>NZ_JBSWUB010000001.1:245000-4900000 GCF_056158845.1 Priestia sp. ABM2_011 | reverse complement strand
GGGGCTAAACGTATCACCGAAGCTGTGGATTGACATCTTTGATGTCAGTGGTAGGAGAGCGTTCTAAGTGCTGTGAAGTCAGACCGTAAGGACTGGTGGAGCGCTTAGAAGTGAGAATGCCGGTATGAGTAGCGAAAGACAAGTGAGAATCTTGTCCACCGAATGCCTAAGGTTTCCTGAGGAAGGCTCGTCCGCTCAGGGTTAGTCGGGACCTAAGCCGAGGCTGAAAAGCGTAGGCGATGGCCAACAGGTTGATATTCCTGTACCACCTCCCCGCCGTTTGAGTAATGGGGGGACGCAGTAGGATAGGGTAAGCGCGCTGCTGGATATGCGCGTTCAAGCAGTTAGGCTGATGAGTAGGCAAATCCGCTCATCATAAAGGCTGAGCTGTGATGACGAGGGAATTATAGTACCGAAGTTCCTGATTCCACACTGCCAAGAAAAGCCTCTAGCGAGGCGGGAGGTGCCCGTACCGCAAACCGACACAGGTAGGCGAGGAGAGAATCCTAAGGTGATCGAGAGAACTCTCGTTAAGGAACTCGGCAAAATGACCCCGTAACTTCGGGAGAAGGGGTGCTCTGGTAGGGTGTATAGCCCGAGAGAGCCGCAGTGAATAGGCCCAGGCGACTGTTTAGCAAAAACACAGGTCTCTGCGAAGCCGCAAGGCGAAGTATAGGGGCTGACGCCTGCCCGGTGCTGGAAGGTTAAGAGGAGGGGTTATCCTTTGGGAGAAGCTCTGAATCGAAGCCCCAGTAAACGGCGGCCGTAACTATAACGGTCCTAAGGTAGCGAAATTCCTTGTCGGGTAAGTTCCGACCCGCACGAAAGGCGTAACGATCTGGGCACTGTCTCAACGAGAGACTCGGTGAAATTATAGTACCTGTGAAGATGCAGGTTACCCGCGACAGGACGGAAAGACCCCGTGGAGCTTTACTGTAGCCTGATATTGAATTTTGGTACAGCTTGTACAGGATAGGTAGGAGCCTGAGAAGCCGGAGCGCTAGCTTCGGTGGAGGCGTCGGTGGGATACTACCCTGGCTGTATTGAAATTCTAACCCGCGGCCCTGATCGGGCCGGGAGACAGTGTCAGGTGGGCAGTTTGACTGGGGCGGTCGCCTCCTAAAATGTAACGGAGGCGCCCAAAGGTTCCCTCAGAATGGTTGGAAATCATTCGTAGAGTGTAAAGGCACAAGGGAGCTTGACTGCGAGACCTACAAGTCGAGCAGGGACGAAAGTCGGGCTTAGTGATCCGGTGGTTCCGCATGGAAGGGCCATCGCTCAACGGATAAAAGCTACCCCGGGGATAACAGGCTTATCTCCCCCAAGAGTCCACATCGACGGGGAGGTTTGGCACCTCGATGTCGGCTCATCGCATCCTGGGGCTGTAGTCGGTCCCAAGGGTTGGGCTGTTCGCCCATTAAAGCGGTACGCGAGCTGGGTTCAGAACGTCGTGAGACAGTTCGGTCCCTATCCGTCGTGGGCGTAGGAAATTTGAGAGGAGCTGTCCTTAGTACGAGAGGACCGGGATGGACACACCGCTGGTGTACCAGTTGTCTTGCCAAAGGCATCGCTGGGTAGCTATGTGTGGACGGGATAAGTGCTGAAAGCATCTAAGCATGAAGCCCCCCTCAAGATGAGATTTCCCATAGCGCAAGCTAGTAAGATCCCTGAAAGATGATCAGGTTGATAGGTCAGAGGTGGAAGCGTGGCGACATGTGTAGCTGACTGATACTAATCGATCGAGGACTTAACCAAACTTTAAAAGCGTAAGCTTTACTCAGCAATCTGTTACCTAGTTTTGAGAGAACAAAACTTTTTCAAAAAAAGTCTTGCTTTCTTTTTTAAATCATGTATAATATAATATGTCTGGTGGCGATAGCGAAGAGGTCACACCCGTTCCCATACCGAACACGGAAGTTAAGCTCTTTAGCGCCAATGGTAGTCGGGACTTTGTCCCTGTGAGAGTAGGACGTTGCCAGGCTGTTATTATTCCACAGTAGCTCAGTGGTAGAGCTATCGGCTGTTAACCGATCGGTCGTAGGTTCGAGTCCTACCTGTGGAGCCATTTGGAGAGCTGTCCGAGTGGCCGAAGGAGCACGATTGGAAATCGTGTAGGCGGTTAACGCTGTCTCAAGGGTTCAAATCCCTTGCTCTCCGCCATTTTTATTTAATTAGCACAGTGGCCCGTTGGTCAAGCGGTTAAGACACCGCCCTTTCACGGCGGTAACACGGGTTCGAATCCCGTACGGGTCACCATTTATTTTTATCTACATAATAGTGGAGGATTAGCTCAGCTGGGAGAGCACCTGCCTTACAAGCAGGGGGTCGGCGGTTCGATCCCGTCATCCTCCACCATATATTATCATCGCGGGGTGGAGCAGTTCGGTAGCTCGTCGGGCTCATAACCCGAAGGTCGCAGGTTCAAATCCTGTCCCCGCAACCAAGTGGTCCCGTGGTGTAGCGGTTAACATGCCTGCCTGTCACGCAGGAGATCGCGGGTTCGATTCCCGTCGGGACCGCCATTTTAAATTTAATAAGGCTCGGTAGCTCAGTTGGTAGAGCAAAGGACTGAAAATCCTTGTGTCGGCGGTTCGATTCCGTCCCGAGCCACCATTTTAAAAACATTTGTTTTTAAAATGCCGGTGTAGCTCAACTGGTAGAGCAACTGACTTGTAATCAGTAGGTTGGGGGTTCAAGTCCTCTTGCCGGCACCACAGTTATTGTGGAGGGGTAGCGAAGTGGCTAAACGCGGCGGACTGTAAATCCGCTCCTTCGGGTTCGGCAGTTCGAATCTGCCCCCCTCCACCATTTACAGGGGCATAGTTTAAAGGTAGAACTACGGTCTCCAAAACCGTCAGTGTGGGTTCGATTCCTACTGCCCCTGCCAATTATAAAATTAACATTGCATATATACGTGGCGATTGTGGCGAAGTGGTTAACGCACCGGATTGTGGTTCCGGCATTCGTGGGTTCGATTCCCATCAGTCGCCCCATTTATAAACGATATGCATATTCCAATATTGGGCTATCGCCAAGCGGTAAGGCAACGGATTTTGATTCCGTCATGCGTTGGTTCGAATCCAGCTAGCCCAGCCATATTTGCGGAAGTAGTTCAGTGGTAGAACACCACCTTGCCAAGGTGGGGGTCGCGAGTTCGAACCTCGTCTTCCGCTCCAATTTAATTTTAATAAATTTATTTAGTCTTGAGTAAATGGCGGCATAGCCAAGTGGTAAGGCAGAGGTCTGCAAAACCTTTATCACCGGTTCAAATCCGGTTGCCGCCTCCATTTATTTACAAGCTGCCGGGGTGGTGGAATTGGCAGACACACAGGACTTAAAATCCTGCGGTAGGTGACTACCGTGCCGGTTCAAGTCCGGCCCTCGGCACCATTTATAATTTTAACTTGCCTTTTTTATTTTGCCGATGTGGCGGAATTGGCAGACGCGCACGACTCAAAATCGTGTTCCTTCGGGAGTGTCGGTTCGACCCCGACCATCGGTACTTTAGCTTTACCAATACATAATAGTAATTAACTTTGAATATACCGTAATATCAACGTTCTTCACAGTAGTGGAGGACGTTTTTTTGTGTTCTTAACAGTACAGTCTGTTTTATCTGTATCACTTCTAATCGTGTGAACAAATTATTATGAACCTATTAGGAGGAAACAGTCATGGCTAGACGTAAGAATGTTTTAAGTGATGCTGAACTTTCTATAATACGTAAAAGTAAGAAATCGTATGTAGAAACCTTTAAAGAAGCAGTTGATCTATTCGTAAAAGACTGTGATTTACGTAATTTAAGACCGTATACCATCAAATACTACTGCAATGAAATAAATGCCTTTTTAAATCTTCTTTCAGAACAAGGAATAGACACTAATCTTTTAAAGCCTTACAACGTTACAGAAGAACATATTAAAGAGAACGTAATTCTTTATATGCGTAACTATAAAGGCTTGAAGATAGTGTCTATCAATACACGTCTACGTGCTTTACGTGCCTTGTTTAACTTCCTTCATAAACATAAACATATTTCTAAAAATCCAATGGAAAATACAAAGCTGTTAAAAGACCGTAAGCGAATTATTCCCACGTTTACTAAAGAACAGCTTAATAAATTATTACGGCAACCAGACCTTAAAACATTTGTAGGTGTTCGTGATTATACAATTATGCTGTTGTTTCTAGAGACTGGTATTCGTGTAAATGAACTAGTTGGACTGTCATTAGCCGATATACGCTGGGAAGATAATTTAATTGTCATCCGCAATGCTAAAAGCTATAGAGAACGTCTAGTGCCTATTCAGAAAGAAATGAAGCACCAATTAAAGAAGTACATTGCTATTCGTGGCTATGTAGAAACAGATAGCTTATTTGTGACTATAGATGAAACTCCTCTTACAAGACGTGCAATACAGCAGCGAATTGAGAGATACGGAGTAAGTGCAAAGATTAAAGGTGTAAGATGCAGCTGTCATACATTTAGGCATACGTTCGCCAAACTGAGTGTTCAGCAAGGTGCTAATATTTTTGAGTTACAGACCATCCTAGGACATACCAGCATGGAAGTAGTGAAAACATACGTGAATCTATTTGGTACGGATGTAAGAGACAGCCACCAAAAGTTTTCACCTTTAAAACTAATTGATAAACGATTATAAATAAAAAGCCACCTACTGCGAATAGGTGACTCAAAGAGTTAAATACGTTCACTGGACGTTAAACAATTCTAATCAGCAATTACTAAAACTAAATAACGAACAGTTAATTCCCTTTCATTTTATCAAAAAATTTTTATAATGCAAGGTTTCTTAAGTGCTGTCTTTTTTAGACTCTGTTCCAACGTGGAAAGCCAAATAACACGTTGTTAAAATAAACTTGATAGGTTATGACTTAGCCGATGCAATAATTAAGTCTAGGATGCATATAACAGTTCTCTGTTGCTGTTGCATCTGAAAGGTGAAAGCTACCTTAGTGCTGTCGTAAGGAAGGGTGTGCAACTATGGTTGCGTAGGACAAGCTATAAGTATTTATTTCTTTTCTAATTCCTCTAAAACAATGAGGTAAGGATTAAGTAATTGAAAAGCCAAAGCGTAAAATTGCAGGATAACGAAACTGTCAGGGACATCTGAAACAGTAAGCTTGTTATGTGGAAACACTAGCGATAACAGAGATAATACATACACGGATACCTTAATTCGATACACCATGATGTGCAAAGTATTAATTCGCCTACTACTTATAATGACAATTTTTTATTTTTGTCATTGTAGGTAGGCAATTTATAGCCAAGCCGTGTTCCTTATTCTCAACCCATGTTGGCAAAACCATATAAAATATACAAGCATTGTAGCGAAAGTAAGCTAGTTTGCTTAACAAATTTTGGATGACATATGATATCCTTCATTGAGGAGGAGTGAAAAATGGATAAAGAAAATGAAACAAGACGACATGAAGAATTAATGAAAAAAATATATAGAGAATTAATGCAGATGAGTGGGAAAGTAGAAGAATTAAACAAAATCAAGCTAAATGAATTTGAGAAAATGGATATTAATATAGCTAAATTAGAGAATAGTTTAAACCGTGGGTTCAAAATAGTAGCTGAAAAACAAATGAAGTTTGAAGAAAAGGATAAAGAAGTAAAAGAATTATTGGACAAGATTGCTAAGAATCTTGGTGATGTTGAACATTAATATTCAAAAAATAGGGGGAAGGGAAGGATTTATATTCTTAATTCTAAGACGATTGGTAAAACAATGCTTGAAGAGTTCGACATAAAAGGTTATTGGTGGTTACCTACGGAAAATAAAAAAGTTGAAGGGGTGCTGCATTTTAAACAAGAAGTTATTGAACTGGAATTAAAAGGTTCTATCTCTGAAAATCCTAATATTGATATACAGAACGCTATATGGGGAAAATCTGAGAGTGGCGAAGAAATAACTCTCTTCAATACCATTCGTACTTTATATGATATGAGAGTATTAGATAATTATAAAAAAGGTTCAAAAATAGATATTCCTGAATCATACAGTATTAATTCGTTCTTAATAGGAGGGTTGTATGAAGAATTAAAGAGTACAAAGTTTTTCTCCTGTACATTCCTTCCTTCTCATTTCAATCAATGGATACCTCAAACAGATAAAACCTTTATAAATATATTTTTAGACAAGGAAAGGCTAAAAATCAAAGGAGAAAATAACAATTATCGAAAAGGGTTCTTATTAGAAGCAGAAGAGGGTCAAAGTATTACTTGGTATCTGGAATATATAAGTAAAATAAAAAAATTACTTATGTTAATGTCAGGACACCCAAATGTTAATGAACGCATAGAATTTTTTAGTGAGAAAGATCAAAGAAAAAGCACATATTTTATTATCAATAGACCTAAAAAGAAATTATCTAATATACAAATGAAGCAGTGTTTAATTAGATATATTGATATTGAAAAGAACGCTTCTCAAATATTTAGCAAATGGTTTACATTATATGATGATTTAAAGATTGTGACAGGCATATATTTCAGTGATTGGTACATGGACAAGTTTTTAGAAATGAAATTTTTAAATGCTGTCCAAGTAGTAGAAATATTTCATAGCTGGATGCGTAAAGACACGAAGAAAGTAATTAGTCCTGAAAGCTACACTAAATTAGAAATGGCAAAACAATTGTTAAAAGAGACAATTCCTAATTACAATGAAGTTCTGAAAGTGAACTTAAAAGAAGATAAGAAATTCATTTTACAGAATCGATTTGATTATTTATTTAAAGAGTTAGATGAAAAAACAAAGGATTTCTTAATCGGTAATGATGCAGAGATAGCTGTTTTTACTAGGCAAGCAGTACAAACTCGTAATCGTTTTACACACTATGGCAAAGAACAACATTTTACATTATCCTCTAGTAAGGAATTAACATACACAATTTATAGATTAAAAGCTTTTATTACTGTTTTATTGTTAAAGGAAATCGGTGTGTCTGAATTCGTTGTTCTGCACAGAATGATGAATAGGTTAGATATTTCTTATACAGAATTACAAGCAGCAAAACAATTTTTGAACTCTGAAAAATACTTAAGTTTGTTAAATTCAAATAACTCTAATTGATTAATAAACTTTTATGTATATACAATTGAATGAAACAATTTCATGATATATTTAGACATAATAATGTAATCTCTTTTTAAACTGTTCTTTATCTTGTTATTATAAGTTATTGCTACAATGTAGGACATGCAACCTAGAAGGAGGTTTACATCATGAAAGACACAAAAGAACTTATTGAAAAACTTATTGATGTTCAAACTGGATATTGTAATGATAGGAAAGAAATAAGAAAATACCTACAGGATCAACCAGTAGTATTAGCAATGTTGGAAAGTTATACAGAAAGAATTGACCAGATCACGGACATTATTATTGAGGATATTTTAGAGGTATCTGATAAACCCAGTAATGATAAATATAGTGAAGAGAATTGGAGTAGAGGCTTAGTTAGAGATTTAATTAATTGTACAGTTAAAGCTGATGGAAAACATAAGAATTCCGTTATTGAATTGATTGTGGACTGGGAGAACTTACACGATTCTACAAGCAAAGTAGAAAAACATACGTGGTTTCATTATAAAGAATTACTAGATGAACATAGCCAAGGGTTTCCAACGTATCAGAAGCAACTAGAGGAAGCGGAAAAAGAGAAAAAGAAAAGTACAAAAAAAACAACTGCTTAATTTTTAAAGTCTCACAGTGTGAGGCTTTTTTATTATGTTTTCAGTTAGCTTTAATACTCCCTAATTGGTTAATTATGTTATTGTGATAGGTGTGAAGAAAAAATAGGAGTGGGTAATGTGAGTTCACAAAGAGAACACCTATTAATAAATGAATTGGATAGCTTACTGAGTGGAAAGTCTATGAAGAAATTAAGTGGAATTCCAAAAAAGTGCTACAAATATGCTTTAACAGCAGCGTTTGTGAATATTTGTAATGGTAAGCAACTTACTAGAGGACAAGAGGGGAATTTTGAGTGGATATATAACATAAAAAATAATCCTAAAAACTACAATAACGACCAGGTTCTAAATCATGTGAAACGGATTGTAGAAAAAAGTTTAAAGGAAGGTTATTTCTATAATTACACTGATTATCAGACTATAGATAACATCATTAAATTCTTCAGAGAGGTAATCAATATTACTAAAAAACAGGGGACTTGTCTTATTAATGTAAAGGAATTAGAAGAACTATTTGATATTAAAAAGAGTTTTTTAGCTTCACATAAAAATTTACAGCCTCATCACTGGGTTGAGATAAGCCTATTCAATGGAATGATTATAACAGTACCTGAATTTTTTACTTATTCGGATTTAGTAAATACTTGGAACATTTTAGTGGATAAAGTAGAGGAGTACCGATCTGTAATGAATGCTGATAATGATGTACCTTTTATAGAAAAGAAAAATAATATTGAAATTAGACAATTAAGATATGAGATGGATACTTTATCTAGATCATTATGGATATCTTCAGTAACGTTTGTAGAGTCATATTTGTATTATGTGTTTTATAATTTAAAACAAATTAATTATCAACCAAATAGTCAGTCCGGAAAGCATATGCTGACCTTACAAAAAGTAGAAGATGAAGAGATAATTAAAAGGCTGGTTATACCCGAATTTGTCTCTCAAAAGAATAAGGAACTAGATAAATTAATAAAAGAATACCTAGTAATAAATAAGATACGTAATCGATTTATTCATACGTCTGCCTTCAAAAATACCGTAGAAATATCTGAACTGTTACCATTGCTAACTACTACCGTTAAGGAAACTGTAGATGCCTTAGAAACATGTAAAAAACTAGTAGAGTACGTTGATTCGTATCTGCCTAAAGAAAATCAGATACTTATATGGTGGGATAGAATTTCTCATCCTAATTTTAAAGAATTTAAAAAAGGCAGTATTACAAATCCTAATAGTTTACTCTCAACAGTGAAATACGAAGATTATGTTTATTAACACTTCTAAAGAATAATCATTATTTGAAATAAAAACTCCCTGTCTAGTGATAAAAAAGCAGGGAGGAGTTTTGTTTTAATTTTTAATACGGTTGTTATCTATCATATCAAATTCAGCGACCAAGTTTTGGTCAGGCACATTAGTTCCACGCCAAAAGATTCTTGGATTCAATTTTAAATATGCTTCATTTTTGCTTTCAACTTTGATAAAAGTAGTTTGACCATCTAATACCAATGAATGCAAAGATGCAACCATTCTTTTGCTGTCTCTTAAATCTAATAGTTCAGCAATTTCTTTTAGGTTAAAGTATTCAATATCTTCGATGTTTTGTACGCTAGGATTTTTACATACAATATTGCTTGAATGGTGAAGGTAAGGGACTAAAGCAAAGATTGGATAGAGGTTTATAGCTGAATATTTTCTCTTTCCTTTCTCATTTTTAGCCTCGTATAATTCACGAATTTGATTCACATATGTTCTTACTAGATTCTTTGGTTTTGCTTTTCCTTTCGTTGAACCGTAAAAATTGCAAGTTTCATTCCATTTGAAATAATTTCCTGAAGGCATCAGTATTTCATATTCAATTAGTTTCTTAAGGAACTTTCCGAAAAGAGTTCTTCCTATTTCAAGTTTGCTTTGTAGACCTTTCTTATCAAGTTTTATATTATTATCATACGCTAAATAGCTAGTACCATTGATGAAGGTAGCAAGGTAGAAGGTCATGGTTATGTCTGATTTTGAGAATTCATTGGACTTAATTAGCTGTTGAATTCTTTCAGGATAAGACCAAATAAATCTTCCTGTATCTTCATTAAACTCATCAAAGTCCTTTTTAGCTTTTCCTTTCATCTTTACGAACTCATCTTGATTTTTATTTCTAATATAGTAAGTGTTCCCATCAAATCTGTCTATAATTTCTCCTTCTCCAGTAACTACGTATAGATTTCCATTACTCATTTAATTTACATCCTTTCGTTGAAGTTCAGTGAACTGTAATGTTGTCACAACCCTTCAACAACACTTATAACAATTTCAGACGGATAAATTACGAAAAAAAGTGAAGTAGGGGATGTCATAATAAATGTCATGGTTGCATTTTGAGTGCAAAAATGGGGTAGTTGGTCGCTTTTTGAGTGCACTATAAAAATGGTTGAAACCCTTGAAAGAGTAAGGTTTGAAGAGGTTTTTAGTGGTTCTTGTGTCTATTACTATATGGAATTAATAATACCTAAGTGAGAATAATACAACTTTACCGTTATATTGCTTCACTCGTTCCCACTCGTTTGCAGAAGGAGAAATCCACTCCTTCCTACTTAAATAAAAGGAAGTTTTACTAAAAAGAATGCTGACAAAGGTTAATATGTCAGAGTTAAAACAGATAACTTTTTAATTTAATAAATGCTTGGAGGGTGGTTTACTCGACAAGAAGGTTTTGAACTTTGTAACGTTTATCTGTTACAAGAATTATGTAAAGGAAATCATTATTGTGGATAACTATATTGATTATGTTGATAAATGTGACAAAAGTGTGAACAAACAAAGTTGGTTTTGAGTAGTTAGTTAGGCTAAAAAGTCCATGAATTGTACCTGATGGATGGAAAAGAAAATGAAAAGCTAGTTATTTTCATGCTTTAATAAGAGGGAGATCAATGTTTTTTAAGTACTTAGTTTATACATTTTGCGTTAGTGCAACTTTGTTCCGAGATAATTTGCTAAGAGAAGAGAACGGCTAGAATACTTGATATATCTACATATTCTTGGGATGAATGAAATAGCGTATAAATACAAGAAACAGTTCTTACGCTGAAAGGCTATAAACGTTGATATATCAATACTTTATCTTGGTTACTAGTTTACATAATCTATCTTATCGGAAGCAATGTACGTATATGGCTATCATTCATATACACAAAATGAAATACGGTCATTAGTTATCAATATTAAAATGTACGACTATTTCTAATAAGTTAATAGTATAATTTGGATACTAGTAAAAAGGTGGTAAATAAATGGGGAGATACTATTATTTAAAAGGTAACGGTTGGGGCTGTGGGGTATGGTTTGTATTATTTTTACTCTTCATTACTGCACCAATTTGGATTTACTTATTAACCATCCCTCTCAGATTCTTAGTTTTTTTAGGTGAAATAGGTGAGGCAATATTCGGTGAAGGTAATGGGGCTATCATGCTTATCATTGCAGGACTATTATTTGCTGGGATGTTAGTGCTTATAGCTAAGTTCTTAGAGAAAATAGAGAGTAGAAATAAAGAGGAAGAGTAAGACGACTGTTTAACACAGTTGTTTTTTTTATTGTATTTATTTCAGTGTTTCTTATTCCATTACGGAACACGAAGTTATTAGATGATTATCATATTTTTGAGATAAGAAAGGTATTGATTTAACAACACATGATTTTGTTCAATTATTCACAAGTGAAACTGAAAAAGTTTCGTGTTTCTGAAGTTGTGTTATTAATGAAATTAACACAAATCTTTTTGAGTATTAATATTCATCTCTCATTAAGAAGAAATTGACTAAAGGGGGTAAAGGGGTGGCAGGGGGCAGTATGCCACGAACTAAGTACTTCTATAATACACATAACAATTTTTAATGATTGTAATTTTAGAAGCAGTATTCGATTAAACATACAGGTTTTATTAGAAGTTAGGATTTAACTAGCTTCTTTTTTATTGAAAAGAAAAAGCACAAAGGCTTTATCCTTCATGCTTTAAACACTTGAACTATTATTCTTTCTTTTAATAAGCACTTCTACAATCTTGTAAATGACTGCAAAAATAACGATTGCAAATAAAGCCGTAGATACAGAATAGGAATCTCTTATATATCCAATTAATGCACCGAATATAATACAACCTATTACAACTAATAAAAACTTTAATCCTTTGTTCATTTCCAATCACCTCATAATATTGGGAATAATTCCAAAAAGTACTAGATTTCTTACAATTAATGCTGTATTGTAATTATATAGAAAATTTAGAATAAAAGAAAGAAGGTTGAAGCAAAATGAAGAAATTTATCCTGAAATCTGCCATTTGTCTTACAGCATGTGCAGTATTCGCATCACCATTTAGTGCTAATGCATCAACTATGACAACCCAGCAATTGCCGGGCGACTATAACAATAGTTGTAAGGTTGTCGCAACAAAGTATTATGACAACGTTACATATAGCAACTATGAAGTAAAAGTTGTTAACGCAATTGCTACTGGTGCAGTAGGCGGAATTGGTTACGCAATTACAAAAAGTGCTTTAACTGCGTTTGTTATGGGTGGATTAAGAGAATCAATTCCAAAAGTACCTAAACAAAAAGCTGTTTATACAAAAGTACAAAGTCGTGAATGTAAAGATAGTACAGGGGTTTATCGTCAATTAATTACTACATATTATAGCGATAGCAAACGTACAAAAGAGTTAGGAACACAATATAAAACAGTACGCTAATATTAATGGGAGAGGACACGGAAAACCGTGTTCTTTTTTTTTATGCTTTTTTCGTCTGTTTTTTCACTATACGTTGTTTAGGGGGTGTAAGGAGTAATAGTTTGAGTTTCTCAGAATGGAGGTTGTAAATAAAAAATCTCTCAATACTAATCTAGCTTAAATTCTTATCATTTGTCTTACTTTTGCTATTTATTAAGTCCATATATGTAGAAAGGAGTAGAAATCTCAACTGTTGATACAGAGAGGGAGTAATTTTTATTTTGAGTAAAAGTCACATTGTGTGACAGCAATTTATTAATGGGCAGTAAAAGAGGTGAAGAGGCGAAGTGTTAACCAGTGAGTCAGTTAAATTTATTCGATTGCTAACAGATTTAACACAAAACGAATTAGCTAAGAAGTTAAGGGTAGATAGAAGTTTAATTTCAAGAATTGAAGCCGGTGAACGAACTATTACACCTGCCTTAGTTAGGCGATTAAAAGAGATTCTTTATTTGAAAGGATGGAGTGAATCAGATTTATTTCTAATTTATGAAGTGATTAAAATCCGGAAATTAAAACATGTAACTAGAAAGGATGGTCTTTAATGAATGTAAATAATATAAAACAAAATTTAAATTACATCAAAACAGTGATTGAAAATGGAAGTCTAAAAGAAAATAGAGTGATTATCAATGTGATGATTGCAGAAACCATTCACGGTCTTAAAAATACAGCATTTTTGTTTAAAGTGAAATATACAAGCGAAGGCTACAAAATGCATTATTCATCTTACGAAAAACGTGCAAAGAAATATAAATCAAGATTACTTGTCGATATGGAAGAACTGGAAAGGAAATTAAATAAGAAACCAGTTAACGAAAAAGCGTGTAAGAAACTCATTCAAAAAATGTTAGATACAGATTTATATACCTCTTACACACAGGCAGTCATTAACCAATGGCAACCAAAAACTAAACATTATAAAACGGAAGCTATTTCAATTTAATAAAGGAAAGGTGAAGAAGATGGGTGAAGAAAAAACAATTCATGATATTGAAGTTCCTGTGGGTATTAACCCAAGACAGGTAACTATTGCACAGGATTATGTTACGAGTAGGCTACAAGAAGGTTTTACAGTTTCCGGCTTTTGCACAAAACATAATCTTTCAACAAAAAGTTGGTATCAGTGGCTTAATAATGATGGTTTCAACAAATATATAAATGAAATGTCAGATGTAATTCTTCCAGCAGATGAACTTGAAGCTGTTCGGAAAATGAAGAAAAAAATTATGGGGTTTGCAGATAAGCCCAACGTGTCAGTAAGTGAACTAAAGATTTTTTCAGATACGTTTAGTTATGTCTTTGAAGCTGAAGCACGCTTGCAGATTGAAAAGTTAGGATTGAACAAAGAAATTAAATCTCAAGATTCAAAGGAATCACGTGAAGAGATGCGTGCTAGATTACTTAAAGAATTAAGGAGTTGAATGAAATGAATGCATATATGAATATTTCAGAAGGATATCAACAAATCAGAGAAGCAGCGACTTCTAAAAGGAAGGAAGAGAGTGTTACAAAAATTGATTTAACCAGTGGTAACGAATTAATAAATGTTGAAGATATGAACACCGATCAGAAAGTAGAATTGTTAACAAAAGTTGTCGCAGATTTGTTCATTAAAATAAATGGGGGTGTTGAATAATGGCAAAGAAATCCGCAGTAAAGCAAATGGGGGAATTATTTAAGAAGGTAGAACAATTAAAAGAACAGTTTGAATTTGCTTCACAAAAAGCTTTGGAAGAAGCTGAAGTATTAAAACAAGAAATTCAAGAAGAAGAAACAGAAGTACAAGAGTTATATACAATGTATGTTCTCGATCAAATTGTTCTTGAAGCTTACCAAGTAGCAAAGGATAAACTTGATAATAAAAAGAAACTCCTTGCAGTAGCTGAAGGAAAGAGTGCTGATATGGAAGGGTTAAAGAAAAAAGAATTATTTAAACTATATCACCAAATAAAAGAAATTGAAGATGACTATAGAAAGGAAGATAATCAAAACGTTGCAGTTAATCGCAAACGTATTCTTCAAGCAAAAGTTGATTATCTAAAGTTCATGCACGAAGCACAAAAAGAAATGACTGCTACTTATAAGTTTAATCGTAAAATAGGAGATTTAAAGGTTGATTTAGGGTTATTGGATTATAACCATATTGGTGGGATAAAGACAGCACAGGGATTCTTTGAAATTGCTTATGATGGAACTCCTGGGATTGAGATAACTCGAGAAGAAGTTACTTCGGCATTTAACAGAGGAGTGGTTAGTCCTAAGGTAGTAGAAGCAATCAAATAAACAAATAACAACATTTTATTCACTGGTATCTTCATTGATATCAGTGTTTGTATTTTACTATAGGAGGTTATGTTAATGGAGATATTAAAGAAGCTAAAAAATATAGTCTATTCGTTATTTAAGAAAGAAAGGGATACTGGAAAGCGTGAAATTAAAAAAATAAATAAAAATATTAAAAGAGTTGAACTACTAAAGCTGGAATTAAACCAGGTTACAAATGCTTATGATAAGAAAATAGAAGAATTGGAAGCAACACACACTTCAGCACTATGGGAGTATGAACAGTCTTATCAAAAATTACGAAAACTTGTTGAAAAACAGCAACAAGGGCTGATTGAAGAAGAAAAAATTGATAAACAACGTGAAGAAGTTAAACCATTTGAAAAAGCCTTTAATGAAGTTAATGAACAACTTATTGGTATTAAGGAACATAAGAAAGACAGTGTAATGAATATCATTTCAGAAATAGATCAATTACAAGAAAACTATACTAAAGCATTAGCTGAAGAAATTAAAACTAAATCTCTTGAAATGGTAAAGCAGAGACAAGAATATTTAAAAGAAGTACAGTCTCTAGGATATGACTACAAAAAAGCCATAGATACAGAACGTTTATTAAAAGAAACATTTGCAAAACATAATTTTGTTTACGAAGGAACGCTGGTTGATTCTCTTGCAATATTAACTAAAGATGTACCAATAAGTATTGATAAGTTATCTATTGCGGAAGATACAGTGAATGAAGCATTGATTGGTAAAATTCCATATGTAAACTGATACCCCGAACAGTTGGTTGATTCCTTCTGTTTGGGGGTTTTTTTTATGTAATTTAAAGGTATAAGAGGTATAATCTACTGTATAGAAGTGGAAAGGGGAAAAAACATTGAAACACAGTTGGGTTAAAGAATTCATGGAATTATTTTTTACAGATACGTTGAAAGCATATCAGCTTAAATCAGAAAACATACCTACAAAGCTTTATAAATATCAGCCTGTTAGTCCAGAAAGAATTGAGAGTTTAAAACAAAATAAAATATGGTTTTCAAAAGCTACTGCATTAAATGATCCTTTTGATTGTAGAAGTACTTATTTTAATGAAGATGAATTAATTACTACATTTAAAAAGCATAAGTTGGATGAAACATCAGGAAAGACCTTCGAAGAACTAGTAAAAGGAATGGATGAAATGATGGATTATTTTCGAAGTAATGTTGAATTGACCTGTTTTTCTGAAAAACCTTCTAATATGCCGATGTGGGGAAATTATGCAGATAATCACAAGGGAATATGTATAGAATATGATTTTACACAGTTAGAGTCTGACAATCAGTTTTCGAAATACCTATTTCCTGTTGGCTATGAATCGAATAGATATAACATAACTAACATTTTAAAGGATATAGTTGAGGAGAAAATTTCAAATAAGACCTATTTAATCTTTTTCTTAATGTTGTTGAAACATGACAGTTGGAATTATGAAAAAGAATGGCGAATATTTAATATAGAGGGTTATGAAGGTAACGATAGAAAAGGTTCTCTTATAGAGTGCCCTATAAAACCTACAGCAATTTATTTTGGCTTGAATTGTAGTGATGAAGATATTGAAGCTATTTCTTCAGTTGTAGATAAAGGTGTTACTAAATTACACAAAGTACAACTCAAAAACCATGAATTTTTCCATCTCGATGTGATTTAAATTATTCTGACGTATAAGAAGCTACTATTAGTGGCTTCCTATAGTGTCCTGTAGCGAAATTAGATGAATAACTATACGTTAACAAAAAGATAATTCGCTTGTAGACCTCCATAGAAGCAATGTTATATTAAGAGAAAATTAACAATGTAACATTAATTTTAAAAAAGGGTTGCAATCTGTGTCGAATGGTACTATAATAAATATTGTTCGAAGGTCGTATGAAGTGATTCATTGATAAATAACTACTTACTGTTGAATATCAGTTAATATCACGGTGGTTCACAAGTTGTCTACTATTATGACGGTTTAGTAACTTACTCAAAATCGTGTTCCTTCGGGAGTGTCGGTTCGACCCCGACCATCGGTACTTTAGCTTTACTTGACAGGATGATTCCTGTTTTTATTTTTACTTATTGGTCGACAAATTTTGATAATATTTGCGGGTGTAGTTTAGTGGTAAAACCTCAGCCTTCCAAGCTGATGTCGTGAGTTCGATTCTCATCACCCGCTCCATACATATTGTTATCACAACGCAGTGTCTCGCTTTCAAAGCTGAGATGTTGCGTTTTTTATTTTTAGCCGTAAATATAGCGTCTATCTTGAAAAGATAGACGCTATATTTACGTACATCAGTTAATGACTTGATAGGTTGCTTCGCCGCCGTGAATTTGAATGAACATGTCACTTAAGGATTTAGTTAGTTTATAAGCCTGTTCTTCTGAAAGTGAAGGTTTTAAATAGATGAACTGTACAGCTTGTGTTGTCTTTTCAGTTACGTACGCTCGGTTAGAATCCACATAAGGGCTTCCGAAAGCTCCTAGGGCATCTTTTGAAATGATTTTATTTTCTAAAGAAATGTTACGTTCATTTAGAGCTTCGTAAGACTCTTCTTTTTTACCGATAGTAAATTCAACGTGGCCCTCTAAATTAGAAGAATCATAAATTCCAATTGGTACTTCATATTGCAATGAAAAAAAGTTATTAATGTCCACAGCAGAATTGATAGAAGGAAGATACGTTTGTTTTCCTATCCGTCGAATTAAAGCTTCTATAGAAGGACGGTATTTACTTGGATCCGTTCCAAATGTTTTGAAAAGCTTTCTCCACTCGCTAACACCTTCAAATTCTGTTACTTTTTTTGACTCAAGGTCAAAATAAATGGATTCTTGAAAAAGGCGCAGACGTCCTTTTAGCATTTGAGGAGAATCGCCAACTTCAATATTTTTATACTGAATGATTCCCATTTTAAAAGAAGGGCAAAGCTGTTTAATAGCGGGTGATAATGTAAAGTTCATTTTTTTGATCCTTTCTATTATAATTAGTATTTGTTCGTTTATAGATACCATCCTATCATTTCATTGAGTGAGAAAACAGTTCAATGCATGAATATATAGAATTTCTTAGAAAGGAGGCTATTACTCACTATGAATGCGTATCAGTTGAAGGAAGAAATTATTTCATACAGCAAAGAGATTGGAATCGATAAGATTGGATTTGCGAGTGCTTCTATGTTTGATGAGTTAAAGAATCGATTGTTAGCACAGCAAGAGTTAGGTTATGCTTCAGGCTTTGAGGAACCTGATATTGAAAAAAGAGTAGATCCCACATTAGTTGTTCCAAAAGCTAGATCCATTATTTCAATTGCACTTGCGTATCCTTCTAAATTAAAGGATGCACCAAAGAGCACAAAGGAAGATCGCCGAGGGATCTTTTGCCGTGCTTCTTGGGGACAAGATTATCATACGGTTTTACGTGATAGGCTTCAAAAGCTTGAAGCTTTCATAAAAGAAAAAGTACCTGCAGCTATCCTTCAATCGATGGTAGATACAGGCGAGCTGTCGGACCGAGCTGTAGCAGAAAGAGCTGGTATTGGCTGGAGCGGTAAGAACTGTGCCATTATCACACCTGAATTCGGTTCCTACGTGTATTTAGGGGAAATGATTACAGATATCCCGTTTCCTCCTGATAAACCGATAGAAGACGGCTGTGGTACTTGTAATAAGTGCGTGGATGTGTGCCCTACCGGTGCGCTTGTAACAGGCGGTCAGCTGAATTCGCAGCGATGTATTGCCTTTTTAACCCAAACAAAAGGATTTTTAGCTGAAGAATTTCGAAGTAAATTAGGCAATCGTTTATATGGCTGTGATACATGTCAAACTGTGTGTCCTGAAAATAAAGGCAAAGACTTTCATTTTCACCCTGAGATGGAGCCTGACCCAGAACTTGCGAAGCCTAAATTAAAACCGCTTTTAACGATGAGTAATCGTGAGTTCAAAGAGAAATTTGGACATGTTTCAGGATCATGGAGAGGGAAAAAGCCAATTCAGCGTAATGCCATTATTGCACTTGCCCATTTTAAAGACCAAACCGCTGTTCCAGATTTAATTGAGTTAATTAAAAATGACGTTCGCCCTGTCATTAGAGGAACGGCGGCATGGGCGTTGGGCAAAATTGGTGATAAAGAAGCATTAGATACACTTATGAACTTAAGAGAAAAAGAAAAGGATCAAGAAGTAATTGAAGAAATGTCAAAAGGTATAGAGATGCTTCAAGAGATCTAAACCGTATTTTTATTGATAAAGTTAGCTAATGAGTCATAGCGTATAATAAACGCTTAGAAAAGTGGTGACATTATGCTAACAAAAAGGAATGTATTATATACTTTAATTAAAGCGCGTGCGGACAGCTATGTAAAAGGTGAGCTTCATGAAGACTTTAAGCCTTTCATTGAACAGCAGTGTGAGCTAAAGCGGTCTCTTGTAAAAAAAAGAGAAGTTGATGTTTTAAAATGTAATATGAAAGGTTCTATTCAATCTGCTCATACGGATCAGGAAGAAACAAGAGTATTATATAAGGTGCACATTCAGGCATTTTTAAAACAAAACGATTTTTTCTATATAGAAGAAGAAATTGAAGATCGTTTAGCTCTTTTTTATAAAGATACACTTATTCAAGATGAGCTGCTGGTAAAGGATTTTTCTGAAGATGAGGTTGAAATGGATGTAGAAGAAGTAGAGGAAGACGAAGAAAGAGCCTCTTATTATGATCGTCTTGCAGCTGTTCAGTATGCAGAAAAACATTGGGATAAACCTAATGAAAGTTATAAGCAGTTTGAGGTAAACTGCACCAACTATATCTCACAGTGTTTGCATGCAGGAAAGGCGCCGATGCGGGGGTATCCTAAAAAAGCAAACGGATGGTGGATGAGAGGGAACGCCTGGAGCTATAGCTGGGCCGTTGCTCATTCCATGCACAGCTATTTAAGTAACTCCAAATCAGGACTTCGGGCTGTGAGGAAATCTTCAGCAAGCGAACTTGTCCCGGGAGACGTTATCTGCTACGATTTTGAAGGAGATGGAAGATGGAATCATACGACGATTGTTGTAGCAAAAGACGGTCACGGTATGCCTCTTGTGAATGCGAACACGTATAATAGTCGAATGAGATATTGGGCTTATGAAGATTCAACGGCTTACACGCCAAAGATTAAGTATGATTTTTTCCATATCGTTGATCGGTAAGTCTTTCGTTTTAGCAAGTTAGTGGTATAATGATGAATAGATTTGTTAGCAGAGGTGAAAATTTGTGGGAGTACACGTAGTGTTATTTCAACCAGAAATTCCAGCAAATACAGGAAATATTGCGCGAACATGTGCAGCAACAAATACGACGCTGCATTTAGTTCGGCCGTTAGGCTTTTCAACAGATGATAAAATGTTAAAGCGAGCTGGATTGGATTACTGGGAATTTGTAAATGTGGTGTATCATGATTCATTAGAAGAAGTATTTGAAAAGTATCCTGAAGCAGGCTTTTACTTCATCACAAAATTTGGTCAACAGCCACATACAACATTTGATTATAGTGACTTAGAGCAGGATCATTTCTTCGTATTTGGGAGAGAAACAAAGGGTCTGCCAAAGCACATTATTGAAGAGAACATGGAAAGATGTCTTCGTTTACCGATGACAGAAAATGTTCGTTCTTTAAATTTATCTAATACAGCAGCTATTTTAATCTATGAAGCGCTGCGTCAACAAAATTACGCTGGTTTATCTTAAATAAAAAGCGAGGTTCAATAAAATTTGAACCTCGCTTTTTTATTTATGTCGACGATGATATGTAGTGGTTATTTTTTAACGCCCGGTTTATCATTGTATCCCGCTCTGAAGATGGATGCTAAAAAAGCAATTGTTACTCCTAATACTAAAAGTAAGCGCATTGATTTTCCTCCTCAATCTAATTAAAAGGATTATACAGCTACTGCAGTTAAAACCGACTTCCCATATCTCATGATGATAATAATGACAAAATAACTCTTCTAGAGACGTAAGTTCTCTAATAAAATTTAACCGTTCCTTCTTACTCTTTTATTATAGCTAATAAATACTTCACTGTGAATGCCTAGCAAGGACAAATTTCTGAATTTTACAATTTAAAAAGCATGTTCAAACATTTTGCTGCATAGATTGTATTAATCTTGTTCACTAGCACCATAACTAGTAGGGGAGGTCCTTTAATGGATATATTAAAGAAAGTTGAAAGATACCGCGAAGAAGAGAATCGTCTTAAGTGGGAAGGGACATTTGAAGAGTACCTAAAGCTGATTAAAGATGAGCCTTTAATTGCTCAGCCTGCACACTCTAGAGTATACAACATGATAAAGGATGCAGGAATTGAAGAGGTAAATGGTAAAAGACATTATAAATTTTTCAGTGGACAAATGTTTGGACTTGAAGATTCGCTAGAACGCTTGGTGGAAGAATATTTTCACCCAGCTGCAAAGCGTTTAGATGTTCGTAAACGTATTTTACTTTTAATGGGTCCAGTAAGTGGTGGTAAATCGACGCTAGTGACCATGTTAAAAAGAGGGCTTGAAGCTTATTCGCTTACTGATCGAGGAGCTGTTTACGCTATTAAAGGATGCCCAATGCATGAAGATCCGCTGCATTTAATTCCACATCATTTACGTAAAGACTTCTTTGAAGAGTATGGTATCCGAATTGAAGGAAACTTATCTCCTTTAAATACAATGCGATTAGAGGAAGAGTATGGAGGCAGAATTGAAGACGTCATCATCGAACGCATTTTCTTCTCAGAGGACAAACGAACTGGAATTGGAACGTTCAGTCCTTCTGATCCGAAATCTCAAGACATTGCTGACCTAACAGGAAGCATTGACTTTTCAACAATTGCAGAGTATGGATCTGAGTCAGATCCGCGCGCTTACCGCTTTGACGGAGAGCTTAATAAAGCAAACCGGGGAATGATGGAGTTCCAGGAGATGTTAAAATGTGACGAGAAATTTTTATGGCATTTACTCTCTTTAACCCAAGAAGGAAACTTTAAAGCAGGAAGATTTGCTTTAATTAGTGCAGATGAATTAATCGTAGCGCATACAAATGAAACAGAGTATCGCTCGTTTATTTCCAATAAGAAAAATGAAGCTTTGCATTCACGAATTATTGTAATGCCTGTTCCATATAACTTAAAAGTGAGTGATGAGGAAAAAATTTATGACAAAATGATTCGTGAAAGTGACGTATCAGATGTTCATATTGCCCCTCATACACTACGTATTGCGTCTATTTTTACTACGTTAACAAGATTAAAAGAGCCTAAAAAAGGCGATATCGATTTGTTAAAGAAAATGCGCTTATACGACGGTCAATCTGTAGAAGGCTATAATGATGCAGACGTAGAAGAGTTACAAAAAGAATATACGGATGAAGGAATGAGCGGTATTGATCCTCGTTATGTCATTAACCGCATTTCATCTACCATCATTCGAAAAGATATTAAATCAATCAATGCATTAGATGTACTGCGTTCATTGAAGGAAGGATTAGCACAGCATGCGTCTATTTCTGCTGAGGACCGAGAGCGTTACCTGAATTATATTTCTCTGGCGCGTAAAGAATATGATGAAATTGCTAAAAAAGAAGTGCAAAAAGCGTTCGTTTATTCTTACGAAGAGTCTGCTAAAACATTAATGGATAATTATTTAGATAATGTCGAAGCATACTGCAACAAAAATAAGCTTCGTGATCCGCTAACAGGAGAAGAGCTAAATCCAGATGATAAATTAATGCGTTCAATTGAAGAACAAATTGGTATTTCAGAAAATGCGAAAAAAGCATTCCGCGAAGAAATCTTAATTCGTATTTCCGCTTATGCACGTAAAGGAAAACGATTTGACTATAATTCTCATGAACGCTTACGTGAAGCGATTCAGAAAAAACTGTTTGCAGATTTAAAAGACGTAGTGAAAATTACAACGTCCACTAAAACACCAGATGAGCAGCAGCTGAAGAAAGTAAATGAAGTAGTGGCTCGATTGATTGATGAGCATGGGTACAATTCAGTATCTGCTAATGAACTGCTGCGCTATGTAGGAAGTTTGTTAAATCGATAACTCAGTACTAACAAGAAAACATGGCACTTCCGATCTGTGCCATGTTTTTCTTATCTCTTAAAATAAACTCTGCATAATTAGGCTAGTGTGTAGTACGCATTGCACTTAACCATCATATGATAAGTCATAAACATATACATGACACTAGACACTATAAAATGAATAGTTAATAGTAAAAGAATTAGTTAGCAAGTATACCATTCTTGCGCATAGGATAAGAGTAACCAACCTTTGAACTAAAGGTATTTGTCAGAAACTTTCGGTATAGCTTATGCATGCCGAGTAAAAACGTGCAGGTGTTTTTTAAATAAGGAGGGGAATAGCGTGGGAAAAGAAGTAGATAAAAGTTTTGCTGTCTCAAAAGAAGACTGGTCCCTCCATCGTAAAGGCCACGATGATCAAAAAAGACATCAAGAAAAAATTAAAGAAGCGATTAAAAATAATTTACCGGACTTAATTACAGAAGAAAATATCGTGATGTCCAATGGAAGAGAAGTTGTTAAAATCCCGATCAAATCATTGGATGAATATCGAATTCGGTACAATTATGATAAAAACAAACATGTGGGTCAAGGTGATGGAGACAGTAAAGTTGGGGATGTAGTAGCACGTGACGGATCTGCTGGAGATGGTCAAAAAGGAGCAGGAAAAGGTCAAGGAGCAGGTGATCAGGCTGGAGAAGACTACTTTGAAGCGGAAGTGTCCCTCATGGAGCTTCAAGAGGCTTTATTTGCTCAATTAGAACTGCCTAATCTTCAGCGAAAAGAATCTGATCAAATTGTTGTGGAACACATTGAATTTAATGATATACGACGTACAGGTTTGATGGGGAATATTGATAAAAAACGAACGATGATGAGCGCTTATAAGCGAAACGCAATGACAGGAAAGCCTGCTTTTCATCCTATTTATCCGGAGGATTTAAAATTTAAAACGTGGAATGAAGTTATAAAGCCAGAATCGAAAGCAGTCGTTTTAGCTATGATGGATACGAGCGGTTCGATGGGCATATGGGAAAAATATATGGCACGAAGCTTTTTCTTTTGGATGACACGCTTTTTACGTACGAAATACGAAACGGTGGAAATTGAATTTATTGCGCATCATACAGAGGCAAAAGTAGTGTCAGAAGAAGACTTCTTCTCCAAAGGAGAAAGTGGAGGAACCATCTGCTCATCTGCTTACCGAAAAGCGCTTGAATTAATTAACCAAAAGTATGATCCGAGCCGTTACAATATTTACCCGTTTCATTTTTCAGATGGTGATAACTTAACTTCAGATAACGCAAGGTGTGTAAAGTTAGTAAATGAATTAATGAAAGTGTCAAATATGTTTGGGTATGGGGAAGTAAATCAGTACAATCGACATTCCACTTTAATGTCTGCGTACAAAAACATTCAAGACGAAAGCTTTAGACACTTTATTTTAAAACAAAAATCAGACGTTTTTCATGCGATGAAAAGCTTTTTTAGAAAAGAGACCGAAGACCAAAAATATGCATAACCTAAAAGGCCTAGACTTGTTATCTAGGTCTTTTTTATGCGGTTTATTCAGCGCTTCTTTGGAGATAGTAAAAGTACGACTTTATCCAAAAGGAGAATAAGTGAATGAACGAAAATATAAAGAGTGAAATGCAAAAACATCAACAAAATCAGCGGTTGAATGCAGCCGAGTTAGGTTACTTATGGGCGCAATATTTAGGCGATACGCTGTATGTATGCGTTCTTGGATATTTTCTATCTGTTGTAAAAGATCCAGAGATTAAGGAACTTTTAAAAAAAGCACATCAGTTTTCACAAACTCATGTAGACGAATTGACGGAATTATTCAGTTCAGAAAAAATTCCAATTCCAGTAGGGTTTGGGGAACAAGATGTGAACAAAGGAGTTCCTGCTTTATTCGATGATATTTTTATGGCTATTTATGTAAACGAAATGGCCATTGGAGGTATGAAGAAATATGCCAGAGCGCTAAGCGCAGTGAGAAGGCAAGATATTTATGACCACCTATCTCGATGTGTAAAAGAAAGCGACATTCTTTTAGAGAATTCTAACCACGTTATTTTAAGAAAAAGCATGCTGATGAGACCTCCGGTTATTCCTTATCCTGTAAAAGTGAATTTTGTGGACGAAAAAACATTTATATCACCATTTTTCTCTCAAATGCATCCTTTAACTTCTTTAGAGGTTACCGCTATTCAAGAAATTGTTAATACAAATGTATTAGGTAAAACGCTGATGCTGGCCTTTAGTCAAGTAGCTACCACACAAAAATTACGCTCTTATTTTTTTGATGGAGTCAAGCTTGCAAGTAAGCAAATCAAGCACTTCACCGAATTACTGTCTGAAGCTGATTTACCAAGTCCGAGGTTGCTTGATGCATATGTAACCAACTCAACGATTTCACCGTTTTCAGATAAGCTGATGATGTATCATACTTCTACAGCGGTGACGATCGCTATTGATAACTGCGGTGCTGGTTTGTCTATGGCCTTCCGTTCGGATGTAGCAGTAGAATTTTCTCAGCTAATTGGGCGTATAGGGAAGTACGGAAAAGATGGAATTCGAATTATGATTGAGCAAGGGTGGATGGAAGAACCTCCAATGGCAACTGATCGTAAGAAGTTGGCAGAGAAATAAGAAAGATATGTTGTGGATTATCAGTAATTTTGCGGTGCTGAAACATATATAGCTAAATGAAAATAGGTTGCTCTAGACCCACTTGAATGAACAGTGATAAGATAAAAAAGCTGATTTTTCAAGAAGTAAGTCGAGGTGTGCAAATGAATAATAGTATAAGGGAGTCCATTGCGAAAAAAGTAGCATGGATTAGCGTATGGAGCAATATTGCCCTTACGCTAGGAAAAGTAATAGTAGGATGGATTGGAAATAGTGATGCCGTATTTGCTGATGGTATTCACTCTGCAGCGGACGTATTTGCCTCTATTATTGTCTTGTTGGTTATACGAGTAGCAAATAAGCCAGCAGATGATGATCATCCATACGGGCATGGAAAAGCAGAAGTAATTGTCTCAGGAATTGTAGGAATTATTTTATTGCTTGTATCATTTTATGTGGTATTTGAAGGAGTCGTTGGTTTATTCCATCCGGTTGAATCTCCAAATATTTTAGCCATGTGGATTGCTGTTATTTCATACATAGCAAAGGTATTATTGTACCGTTATTCTTTAAACGTAGCCAAGCAGCACCACAGTAAGGCAATTGAGGCAATTGCATTTGATCATAAAGCAGATATTGTTGCTTCTATTGCAGCGGCAATTGGTGTTTTATTATCCATTATTGGTGATAAAATGGATGTTCAACTGCTGTTATACGGAGATAAAATAGCAAGTATCTTTGTTGCTTATTTAATTTTTAACATTGCCAGACAAATGATGGGAGAGTCTTTTCAAATCTTAATGGAAGGCAATATTGATGAAGAGCTACTGAAAGAACTTGAAGAAAGTATTTATGAATTTGAAGATGTGAAGCGGATTGATCGCGTTCGAGCAAGAGAACATGGCCATTACATATTAGTGGATGTACGTATTTCAATTGACCACTTTAAAACAATTAAGGAAGGTCATGATTTAGGACGAGAAATCAAAGCTACACTTATGAAAAAGCATGATAATATTCAGGAAGTATTAATCCATTTGAATCCTTATTATCCAGATTAAAAAGACGCAGCGAAAATTTTTCGCTGCGTCTTTTTGCATTTTTTTACATACTATTTATTTTTTTAGAAACAATGAATATTAACAAGAGACATCGAGGCAGGTGAGTGGCACTGTTAATTAAACGAAGGCCTAAGCGAAAAAAAAGTCCTATCTCCCTTGAAGAAAAGGAGCCAAAAATAGAAATTGAACTTGGTACAAACATAGAAGAAACTCTAAATGTGCTAGAAGAACGGTTAGACTATACGAGCGATATAGGGAAAAGGTGGCTAAAGTTCAATTATGAGCGTGCGCTTTTAGTTTATTTTGTTCCTCTTATGGATTCAGTGAAATTAAATGAGCATGTGATCAAACCTTTATTAATCGAAAAAGAAGGAAAGATAAGTGAAATTATTCAGGCCGCTTCAATTACTCCTACAAAAGATTTGAATGAAATGATTAGTTTAATGAGCCGAGGTGCGTCTGTTTTATTAATAGAGAATGATCCGTTTGTTTATGCAATTGATTCTACCAAAACGGCTACAAGAGAAGTTAATCAAGCGCTGAATGAAAAAGTGATTAGGGGTTCACAGGAAAGTTTTGTCGAGAGCTTGGACAAAAATCTAAACATGATGAGGCAAAAATTTTTAGATGGAAGCCTTATTGTACGCTATATCGAAGTAGGCAGTATTTCACGCACTCGAGTGGCAGTTTTATATTTGAAAAATATAGCAAACGCAGAAATTTGTAATATGATTATTGATCGTATCAAACAAATTGAAGTGGATGGAGTGGATAGTGGGAGTGTCATTGAAGAGGCTCTAGAAGATTCACCTCTGTCACCATTTCCTCAGCTGCTGAATACAGAAAGGCCGGATCGAGTAATGGGTAACTTGTTAGAAGGAAGAATGGCAGTTTTAACAAATGGTAATAGTTCTGCGTTAATTGCTCCTGTTAACTTTTTTACTTTTTATCAATCGCCTGAAGATTACAATACACGTGCACTTTATGGCTCATTTTTTCGACTTTTACGCGTGTTCAGTTTTTTTGTTGCCATGAGTTTACCTGCGATTTATATTGCAACGATTTCTTTTCATTACGAGTTAATTCCTTTGGACTTAGTATTTACGGTAAAAGGATCTCTTGAGAACGTTCCGTTTCCTCCGATAGTAGAGGCATTTATTATGGTATTGATATTGGAACTATTAAAAGAAGCATCGCTCAGGCTGCCTTCATCCATTGCTCAAACCATCGGGGTAGTTGGAGGATTAGTTATCGGCACAGCAATTGTTGAAGCGAGTTTAGTTTCAAATATGATGATTATTGTTATTGCTCTAACAGCCGTTTCTTCCTTTGTTGTGCCATCAAACGAAATGAGCACAACGCTGCGAATTTTAAGTTTTCCTATGATGATCGGAGCAGCCGCTTTTGGCTATTTGGGTATTGTTTTTGTACTAGTTCTTATTGTTATGCATTTAGTTATTTTAGAGTCTATTACGATGCCTTACTTAATCCCTTTTGCGCCATTTAAATTTTCTGGCTTAAAGGATGTTTTTATAAGGATGCATCAGCTCTATTTGAATGAAAGGCCTGCTAACGCTAAGCCTCAAAAACGCCAACGTCAAAAAGCGATAAGGAATTGGGATTCAAATGAATAAAAATAGTATTTCAGCCAGCCAGCTGTTCTTTATCATTTTGCAAACTCAAATTGGTATTGGTGTTTTAGGGTTACCTTATAACTTATTTAAGACGGCGCATACGGACGGCTGGATTTCCATGTTAATTAGCGGGTGTATAATTCAAGTCATTACATTGTTCCACTGGGGACTAACGCATCGGTTGCCAGGTCTAACTTTATATCAAATGACCAGCAAGCTGCTTGGTAAGTGGATAGGGAATTTTCTAAATGTAGGATATGTATTTTATTACATCATTGTTTCAAGTGTTATTACTGTTTTGTATGTAAACGTGTTAAAGCGCTGGCTGTACCACTTAACCCCAGCATATGTTTTGGTCCTTTTATTAGTTGTTATTGCCCTATATTTTGCAAAAGAGAATGTTCGAAACATAGGGCGTTTTTTTACAATTGTATCTGTATTTTTAATCATTTTAGTCTTACTGGTGTCAAATGCTTATAAAGAGGCTGATGTCCGGTATCTATTTCCGATTGGGCACAGCGGTATTCAAAATATCTTGCTAGCGTCAAAAGAAGGAAGTATCTCAATGCTAGGCTTTGAAGCCATTTTGATTTTAGCACCGTTTGTAAAGGCAAAATCCACTATGACATTGAAAATGGTCATGCTTAGTAATTGTATCGTTACCGTTTTATATGTTTATATCATCATTGCTTGTTATTTGTTTTTTAGCCCAGATGAAATTTTAATCGTACCAGAACCGGTTTTATACATTTTGAAGGCGACACAAAACTCAGTGATTGAACGAATCGATTTGGTTTTTATTACTTTTTGGATTATTTCTGTTATTACGTCCCTTATTATGTACGTGTATATTTCAAGTGTAGGCATGCAGGAAATATTCAAAAAGAAAACTCACCGTCCGTTTGTTCCAATTGTATTGATATTCGTAACAGGTCTTTCTATTTATTTTTCAAGAACGGATAATCTTGTGGCAGCTTTGTCACAGGCAACTAACTACTTAATTTACGTATTCATTTTCTGTATTCCTATTTGTTTGTTAATTCTATCATGGATAAGAAAAGGAACAGTAAAAAATGAAGTATAAACTTATCAAGGTATTGAGCATATGTTTAATTTTAAGTTTTCTAACAGGATGTTGGGATCAAAAATTGTTAAAAGATACGATGTTTTTGTCTACAGTGGCTTATGAAAAAAAGAAAGATAAGGTGATTTCTACTATTGCGATCCGTTCCTATACGTCTAAAGAAGGGACATTAGTGAATAAAACCTATCATGTAGCAGGGGATTCACCTCGAGACGATCGTACAAAAATTAACCAGCAGGTTTCTGGAATTGTTATGTCTGCTAAAAAAAGAATTGTTTTATTTGAAAATCAATTAGCTAAGGAGGGTGTATTAGAATTATCCGACGTTTTATATCGCACATCAGAAAGTCCTTTGACAGCTAAGTATGTCATTGTAGAAGGAAAGCCGAGTACCATAGTTGAATTACAGCAAGTAGGAGAAGAGCTAATTGGAGAGTATTTAGACGGAGTTGTTCATACGGCTGAAGTCAATTCTTTAGTGCCTGTTGAAACTCTTCAGTCACTTTGTACCGTTTTATTTGATGAAGGAAAAGGACTAGCACTCCCTTATGTGAAATTAAATACTGAAAATAAGACCGTTGATGTAATCGGTACAGCTTTATTTAATGAAGATAAATTTTCAGGCATTACATTAAATCCTGAGGAATCCAAGGTGCTTCTTTTATTAGGAAATCAAAAAGGTAAATATATGATTATGAGTCACAAAATTACCATACATGATCAACAGTATGTAGTATCGTATGATGTGTCAGGCGCTAAAGCAAAAATGCACCTTAAACCGGATGCGATGTACGGAGCGAAAGTAACCATACCGCTACATGTAAAAGTAAGCATTAATGAATTTACCAAAAATGAAATGTCATCTCCTGCATTGACAAAAAAGGTGCAGGAAGAAATTGAAAAGATTCTACAAAAAAAAGCTGAAAAAGTAGTTGGAAAGCTACAAAAAGCTAATTGTGATTTTCTGGAAATAGGAAGAGAAGCAGCTGCTTATCATCCGAGTATATGGAAAAGGCTTAAATGGAGACAGGACTATAAAAACATCTCGATTAATCCGAAAGTACAAGTGGAAATTATCCATCGTGGAATTATTAATTAAAAAAAGTCATGCGAAACGCATGGCTTTTTTTAAGTGGAAAAATGTTAGTTTACAAAATAATAAAAAGGGAATTGTATTTATTTATTGATGTGATAGGATAAAAAAAGCATGTAAATCCATTCACTACGAATGAAAGCAGTGGACATATACATATAGATAATAATAAATGGTTTGGGGAGTCAAAGAAGGTGATGTTGAAGTGAATGTAAGCATCAGGTCAATCGTTAAAAAAGTCATGTTCATTCTATTTATTGCGTACGGGGCAGTGGTCATTTATGCTACTCTCATACGGGAAAACGAACATGTTTACGGAAAAGCAATGAACTTGGATTTATTTAGTACAATCCGTCTGATGTGGGACAGCGGTAATATAATGCTCACTCTGACAAATATACTGGGAAATATCGTGATGTTTGCGCCGCTTGGAATGTTTATTCCGTTGTTTATGAAGTGGTTTGACGGTTTTATTCAAGTCTTTACGACTGGTTTCTTAATCAGTTTTCTGATTGAAATTTTACAGTACAAGCTAACGGAACGAGTATTTGATATTGATGATATCTTTTTGAATACGCTAGGTACATTTATAGGCTGGGTTATTATTAAAATACTATATTGGATCAAGAACATGCTGAAAGCACGTTTCAAAAAAAGATGAAAGGACTTCTTTACGAAGTCCTTTTTGCATCTTGTTGATAGAAACACTTAATGCAGCGTCTTACGGAAGAATGTGAGGATTCAACGATAATGTGCTGACAATTTTGCTGAACAAATAATAACTTTCCTTCAAGCTGCTTAATTTGTTTTTTTAGCTGTTCTACTTCATTATTGATAGATATTTGAACCACTGTTAACAAACTCTTTAGCTTTTTCTTTCATTCCTTCTTTTCTTACTTCGTTTACATCTTTTTCATTTTCTTGAGCCATGTTACGAATATCTTGAGAAATACGCATCGAACAGAATTTAGGTCCACACATTGAACAGAAATGGGCTGTTTTAGCACCTTCAGCGGGAAGTGTTTCATCGTGATATTCTTTTGCGCGCTCTGGATCTAGTGACAGGTTAAATTGATCATTCCATCTAAATTCAAATCTTGCTTTAGACAGAGCATTATCGCGTTTTTGTGCTCCTGGATGGCCTTTTGCTAGGTCAGCAGCATGCGCAGCAATTTTATAGGTGATAACGCCTTCGCGAACGTCTTCTTTATTCGGGAGTCCTAAATGTTCTTTTGGCGTTACGTAGCAAAGCATAGCTGTCCCAAACCAGCCAATCATTGCAGCACCAATACCTGATGTAATATGGTCATAGCCTGGAGCGATGTCGGTTGTAAGCGGTCCAAGAGTATAGAAGGGAGCTTCCTGGCATATTTCCATTTGTTTATCTACGTTTTCTTTGATGAGATGCATTGGAACATGTCCAGGACCTTCAATCATAACTTGAACATCGTGTTTCCAAGCAATTTTAGTTAATTCACCAAGCGTTTCTAATTCACCGAACTGTGCCTCATCATTAGCATCTGCAATGGAACCAGGACGTAGCCCATCGCCAAGCGAAATAGCAATATCGTATGCTTTACAGATTTCACAGATTTCTTCAAAGCGAGTATATAAAAAATTCTCTTCATGATGAGCTAAACACCACTGCGCCAAGATGGATCCTCCGCGTGAAACAATACCTGTCGTACGTTTCGCTGTCAGAGGAATATAACGTAAAAGAACACCTGCGTGAATAGTAAAGTAATCAACACCTTGTTCTGCTTGTTCAATTAATGTATCGCGGTATGCTTCCCACGTTAGATCTTCTGCTACGCCTTTTACTTTTTCAAGCGCTTGGTAAATAGGAACGGTCCCTACAGGAACAGGCGAGTTGCGGATAATCCATTCGCGTGTTGTGTGGATATCCTTTCCTGTTGATAGATCCATAATTGTATCGGCTCCCCAACGCGTTGCCCATGTCATTTTTTCTACTTCATCTTCAATAGCTGAACGAATAGCTGAATTTCCGATATTAGCATTAATTTTCACATGGAATTTGCGGCCGATAATCATCGGTTCGCTCTCAGGGTGATTGATATTATTAGGGATAATCGCACGTCCTCTTGCTACTTCTTCACGCACAATTTCAGGATTCATCTGTTCACGAATAGCGATAAATTCCATTTCGGGCGTGATGACTCCTTTTTTCGCATAGTGCATTTGCGTTACATTTTGATTTTTTTTCGCGCGCAAAGGTAAACGTTTAGTGATAAAGCGCTCGTACTGATCTCTTGGATCACCGTCATAATAACCGTTATCCTGTGGCTGAACCGTACGGCCTTGATATGTTTCTACATCGTTTCGTTCTGCAATCCACTTTTCGCGCAGAGCCGGTAATCCTTTTTGTAAATTAATTTCATAAGAGGGATCTGTATAAACACCGCTCGTGTCGTATACACGTACGGGACTATTTTCTTCTTCACCAAAAGACCCTGTAGTAGGAGACTGATGAATTTCACGCATAGGTACTTTAAGGTCTTGTCTGGATCCTTGGACATATACTTTGTGACTGTTTGGAAAAGGCTTTTTCATAGAAACTGATACATTTTGTTTTGACATTACATATTCCTCCGGTTTCGCATAAAGTGTAGCTATACCGAACCATAAAAAAATCGGGTTCTGTGATAGACAGAACCCGATGGAATAGGCAAAAAAAGAATAAAACTATACTATTCTTTTCAAGACTACTTCCCTCCGCTGGTATAACCCAAATCAGGTTCAAAGGGTTAAAGAGTTTTATTGCACTCTTCTCTCAGTCTGAGCTATCAGACACCCCTAGTAGAAATAACATTCAAATTATTCAATTTACGGCTTAAGTTTACCATCATTCGGTAAAAAATCAACCCTTAAATAAAAAAAGCTAGACAATTAGCGTTGTCTAGCAGCATCGATTGCAATCACAATAGCTGTAATAATATGCATGATAAATCCCAAAAATGGAATCCAAGCAACCAGTGAGGTAACAAGCCCTAGTATGTTTCCATAAGCAGATAACCCTCGTCTATTAGCTAAAATGAGTGTGATAGCATGAAGAATAAATCCAATAAAAAGAGGAGTATAGCTAAAGCCCATAACAATTCCCGCGCCAATTAAAGGAATTCCCAGCAAGGCTTCATACCCAGCAGTGACCCATTTCATTGTACGTACATTTCCATTCATAGTAAAAAGCCTCCTAAAAAAGATACTACTATATACGAGAAAAGAGAGAAAAAAGTTTCAAATTACTTAGGGGATATGTCGTATAAGTCAGCCCTATTGGATTAAAATGATAGATGACAGTAAAGGGGGATGGAAAAAACATAATGATTTAGTCATTTTTTCACACTAAAGAAAAATAGTCTAGATGATTCATTTTTAGCTAAGGGACCAGAATTTATACTGAACATAGTGACTGCTTTTTAAAATAAATAAAAGCTGATATCGTGTTTTTTGGTTGTAGCATGTAAGCTTTTTATTACAAATTATTAAAGATTCTTATCTTTTTGCAAATACACATTGTATTTCATAGTTTTAACAATTATGATAAAAAAGCAAGTGTCAAAATAGGAAAATAGTTGAGCATGTAAAACGAAGCGATAAGCTTATTAATTTGAAAGAAAGGCAAGGTACATAGCTTTATGTGGGAAATTATTGTAGCAATCATTTTAGGGATTGTAGAAGGTTTAACAGAGTTTGCTCCCGTTTCGTCAACTGGGCATATGATTATTGTGGATGACCTGTGGTTAAATTCAAAAGAATTATTTTCATCTCCAGTAGCTAATACATTTAAGATTGTTATTCAGCTAGGGTCGATTTTAGCAGTAGTTGTTATTTTTAAAGATCGTTTTATTAATTTATTAGGATTGGGAAAAAAACCAGCTGCTGCAATTGGACCGACAAATCGCTTAAATTTAATGCAGGTAATTGTTGGTTTGTTACCCGCAGGAGTGTTAGGACTTTTGTTTGATGATTACATTGATGAACATTTGTTTTCTTTAAATACGGTGCTAATTGGCTTAGTGGTCGGAGCTGTATTAATGATTCTAGCAGATTTGTTTGGACCTAAACGTCCGCGTGTAGAGACGGTGGACCAAATGTCTTATGGACAAGCACTAGGTATAGGACTGTTTCAATGTATTGCTCTTTGGCCAGGTTTTTCTCGTTCAGGCTCAACGATTTCAGGAGGGGTTCTTCTTGGAATGAGCCATAAGGCAGCCGCAGATTTTACATTTATTATGGCAGTGCCAATTATGGCAGGAGCAAGTGGACTTTCATTGGTTAAAAACTGGCAGTATTTCACATCAGATGCACTACCGTTTTTTATTGCTGGTTTTATCAGCGCCTTTATTTTTGCGCTTATATCGATTCGCTTTTTCTTAAAATTAATCAACCGCATTAAATTAGTTCCGTTTGCCATTTATCGAATTATTTTAGCGGCTATTCTATATTTTGTATTTTTATAAAATAAATAAGCGTATTTTATAGCCATTTAAACTTCTGATAAAGACTTAAAAAGCAAGAAAAAGCTATTGCAACATTGCAATAGCTTTTTTGCATAAATATATATTATTGTCTTTTGAAAGCGTTTTATAAACATGGGTATTGACAAAACGTGTCGAAAAATAGTAAATTAATATTTGTGCAGTATAAAGTTAAGTAAAAGTAAGACTTCTGTTTAGTTTTATTGACTGTAAAAAACGTATGACAACGTATAGATCGTTTTAATTTTATAAAAATTGAATAATAAGCTTAATCGTATAGAGCGGGGGAATCATTATCGGCAGTAAAGCTGCCTTGGGGTGAATCCTTACAAAAGGTAGGAAACTCTCAATTCCGAATCCGACAGTTAACCTCGTTTGCTTTATTGAGAGAAAGAGCCCAAAATAGCGTAAGTAAAAGGCTGTTCTTTCTTAAGAATAGTCTTTTTTTGTTTTTTCAGAAAAGTATATACAAATGTCATACATCTTTGGGGAGGTACATCTATGAAAAAAATTCGTTTTGGTTTGGCTACGCAGATTTTTACCGGTTTAATCCTCGGTGTTCTTGTAGGAGTAATTTGGTTTAACGATCCGCGTGTAGTAACATACCTGCAGCCGCTGGGAGACTTGTTCTTAAGATTGATTAAGATGATTGTTATTCCAATTGTTATCTCAAGTTTAGTCGTTGGAGTTGCAGGAGCAGGTAGCGGTAAACAGGTCGGAAAGCTTGGCGTTAAAACCATTCTCTATTTTGAAATTATTACAACTTTCGCAATTGTAATCGGTGTATTGATTGCTAATATTTTTCATCCTGGACAAGGTGTAGACATTCATTCAGCACAGAAGAGTGATATTTCACAATACGTTGAAACATCCGAACAGCAAGAAGGAAAGTCAGTGGCTGAAACGTTCTTACACATTGTTCCGACAAACTTTTTCCAGTCAATTGTTGAAGGGGACATGCTAGCAATTATCTTCTTTACAGTATTGTTCGCACTTGGAGTAGCGGCAATTGGAGAAAGAGGAAAGCCTGTTGTTCAATTCTTTGACGGCGTTTCTCACGCAATGTTTCACGTGGTAAACCTAGTAATGAAAGTGGCTCCGATTGGAGTATTTGCTTTAATTGGTGTAACAGTTTCGAAATTCGGTTTAGAGTCACTTCTTTCATTAGGAAAGCTTGTTATCTTAGTTTACTTAGCGTTAATTTTCTTCCTACTTGTTGTATTAGGAGGAATTGCGAAATGGGCAGGAATTAACATTTTCCACTTATTCCGCTATATGAAAGATGAACTGTTGTTAGCATACAGTACATCTAGTTCTGAGACAGTTCTTCCGCGAATTATGGAAAAACTTGAAAAGATGGGCTGTCCAAAAGCTATCGTATCGTTCGTTGTACCAATTGGTTATACATTTAACCTAGATGGTTCTGTTCTCTATCAAGCGATTGCAGCGTTATTCTTAGCGCAGGTGTATGGTATTGATTTAACGATCGTTCAACAGCTGACGCTCATTCTGGTATTGATGGTTACATCTAAAGGAATGGCTGCGGTGCCAGGAACATCATTTGTTGTATTACTGGCTACTCTTGGAACAATCGGCGTTCCGGCAGAAGGATTAGCCTTCATTGCGGGAGTAGACAGAATCATGGATATGGCACGTACGGTTGTTAACTTAGTAGGAAACACACTAGCAGCAATTGTGATGTCTAAATCTGAAGGCAAATTTGACCCTAAAAAAGGTACAGAGGTCATGAGAGCCGGCTAATTTATAAATTAAAAAGCTACTTATTCTATTCAAAAAATTAGAATAAGTAGCTTTTTTCATAATAATTCCTTTATTATTATGGAAATTGACCCTATAATATGTAACATCAGGTATAAATATATCCAAATTTTATTCTTACATAAAAGCAGTCACTGGTTCCTTTCTTTATCAATAAATATAGAGATAGCTTAGCTAGTTGGGGGATAGTAGAGTATGTGGAAAAAGCGAATATGGGTCATTGCCTCGATAGTAATCGTATGTTTGTTAATCCCTTACAGTTTACCGATTGTGTTTGCTTTATTAACAGCATTAGCGCTTGAGGGTATTGTTCAAAAATTGCATCAATCTTTTAAAATGAAGAGAGTCTACGCAGTGCTTATGACCTTCATTTTATATGTTGTTTCGCTCATACTTATTGGATTTTTTATTGTTCGGACAATCGTTACGCAAGTGGTAGCTCTTTCAAAGATAGCGCCTTCATTTGTAAAAGAAATCTATGAAACCGCGATTTATCCAACTATTATCAAGTGGAAATACTATTCAAACGCTCTTCCTACAGAAGTGATTTCTTCTATCGAGCGCACGCTTGAAAAAACCGTAAATTCATTAGATTCTCTATTAAAAAGTACCGTGGAAATCATCATTAGCTTTGCTGCTACTGTTCCTGGATTTCTACTAGAGTTTCTTATTTATTTAGTAGCGCTTGTATTTATCAGCCTTGAGCTGCCTGCTATTAAAAATAAAATTAAGTCATTTTTAACAGAAGAAACGAAATATAAGCTACAAGTTGTCATCACTCAGCTTATCCAAGCGGGGGTTGGTTTTATTAAGGCACAAATTATTTTAAGTGTCATGACGTTTGTAATGGCTTATGTAGGGCTTTGGCTATTAGATGTTCCGTATACCGCGCTGCTTAGTTTATTAATTGTAATTGTCGATATCTTACCAATCCTTGGGACGGGCTCGGTGCTCGTTCCATGGGGGATTTTTGCTCTTACGCAAGGGCATGACTCATTAGCAATCGGCTTATTTATTCTATTTGGAGTGATTACGGTAGTAAGACGTGTAGTAGAACCAAAAGTGTTTTCTACAAATATGGGTATTTCACCTTTGGCTGCACTAGTTAGTTTGTACATTGGATTTAAACTTTTAGGTTTTGTCGGGTTGTTTTTAGGACCGGCTTTAGTTATTTTATACGATGCTCTTCGTAAAGTAGGTATTATTCAAATTAACTTTAAACTATAAAAGCGCTGGATAAAACTAGCGCTTTTTTTATTGAAACTTTTGTAGTACGTCATACGTAAAGAGGGAAAGGAAAAAACTATGTCGCGTTGGTTTTTATCTATCAATCGGCTAAATTATAGTTTTGCAGTCTTAGATTTAATGACATGAGGAGGAGAATTTTTGTTAGAGTCGGTTTTACTTTCTTTAATTGAAGCGCTAAAACAGCTCTCTTATTTTGGCGTAATTTTAGCATTAACGTTTGAGTTTGTCCCCGCAGAGCTTGTTTTACCTTTAGTAGGGTATTGGGTGTACCAAGGTGATATGAACTTGTATCTGGCTATCCTTGCAGGTACAGTAGGCGGTGTATGTGGACCGTTGACTCTTTACGCACTGGGACGTTACGGTGGACGACCGCTAGTTTTAAAATATGGAAAATATTTTTTGGTGAAAGAAAAAGAAATTGACGCTGCCGATCGCTTTTTTAATAAGTACGGCAGCGGGGTCGCTTTTTTTGGACGGTTTATTCCAGGAGTGCGTACGGCTATCTCTTTTCCATGCGGGATGGCAAAAATGAATGTATGGCTGTTTTCTATTTACACATTTGTTGCGATGCTTCCAGTAACGGCTATTTACGTATATTTAGGATATAAGTTAGGACCTAAGTGGAAAGAGGTGGGTCCGATTGTTTCTCAATACATGCAGCCTATTGGAATCGGAATTGTTGTTTTAATTGCGTTGTTTTTTATCATTAAATATGTGCGGAATAAACAAGTAGGACAGAGCTGATAAATCGAGGAAAAGAGTGAGGATATGTCAGAGCATGAACAATTGAGAATAGAATTACGAAAAATTGAAAAGTGGGAGAAAGACCAAAAAGGACTTTTTTTCTGGGAGCGGCTGGCTCGCTTGCCTTTTTCAGCTTTAGATAAAGTAACGCCAAAGTTCATTCATCAAAAAATAGAAAAATTATTAGATGAAATTGCTAAGTATGTTGATAATGGAGGCCAGTATTTAGCTAATACGTCTGCCACGCTAGAGAAAGCATCAGCCCAATTACAAGAAAATAAGCAGCTGTCAATAGAGGATGTTCAGCATTTATCTCTGCAGGAAATGGATGAGTTGGCGGAGTATTTTATTGAAGTCCGAAAAAAGAATGCGCAGCTGCAAGGAGCTACAACCGGAGTAGGTGGAATTTTCACACTGGCGATTGATATTCCTTTTGTATTGGGACTTACGCTTAAGACACTGCAAGAAGTGGCTGTTTCTTATGGTTACGATCCCACTGAGCAAGAGGAACGCATTTTTATGGTCAAATGCATGCAGTTTTCATCCTCTGATATTGTAGGAAAGCGTGCGATTTTAGAAGAATTAGCAAGCGGCAATCGAACGCAGAGCTTGCAGCAGCTCCAAGGTTGGAGAGAAGTGTTTCTAACCTATAGAGACAACTTGGGATGGAAAAAGCTATTTCAAATGATTCCTATAGCAGGGATGGTGTTTGGGGCGTATATTAACAAACAAGCGATTAGCGATATAGGAGAAGTTGGAATGATGCTTTACCGTAAAAGACGCATTTTAGAAAAAGTCTCACAATCTAAAAAATAAAAATAGGCTGGTATGAAAGTATTTTAGTTGAAGAAAAATCCGAACGAGTTTGATTCTTAGTTGAGAATCAAATACGTTCGGATTTTTTTATTGATATAGTAAATGTAGCTTTCATGTATTTAGTTGCCTCTAGGTGTTGATTGGAGGGCAAGGCGAAGACTCCTGCGGAAAAAGCGGAACAGATGAGACCCCGCAGGAGCGCAAGCGACGAGGAGGCTCAACGGCCGCCCGCGGAAAGCGAAGCCTTGCACGGAAATCAACAGCGGTGTAACGAGCGATTCATATTAGATCGTTTACCTTTTTGTTCGTGTGTAGATGGGATTGATTTGTTTATGTCTCAATTACTTTTTTTCGACATTATTTCTGGGGAAATATGTCGAGGTGTGTTAAGCCTATTTCCTTAATCAAAATGAAAAGTAGGAATGGTAATAGTGTTTTTTCGTCTGGCAATCAGTAAATAAATAATTCCAATTATACTCCATACAATACCGATAAATAAGGATGTTTTTTCTAAGTTAAGCCACATAAAAAATAAAAATAAACTGCCGAGTAAAGGCATAAGTACATATGAAATATATCCACTGAGAGATCGTTTGTTTTGTTGAATAAAATAATGGATAAAAACCGCTATGTTAACTGAACTGAACGCAATTAAAGCACCAAAATTAATTAAAGAGGTAGCTTTTTCAAGAGACAGACTTAGTGAAATTAAAGAGAGACCACCAATAATGACTACGTTCCAAACAGGCGTCTTTGTTTTAGGGTGAATATAGCCAAAAATTCTCCGTGGCAGATAACCATCTTTCCCAATTGCGTAGAGAAGTCTTGATGCACTCATATGTGAGACAAGTCCAGAAGCAATAGTTGATGTTAAGGCTGCTGCTACAAAAATAGATTGAAACAGCTGGCCGCCAATTTTATAAGCGATTTCAGCCGATGCACCTTCTAAATCATGAAACAAAGAGGCTGAAGGGAAAAGAAGCTGAGCAAAGTAAGAAACCGTAATAAATAAGGCGCCTCCCGTACATGCAATAATGAGAATCCCTTTGGGAATGGTTTTCTCAGGCTTAAGTGTTTCTTCAGCCATGGTGGTTACAGCATCAAACCCTAAAAAAGAAAAGCATAAAATAGCTGCTCCGTTTAATAAAAGAGATATAGAAGCCGATTCACTTATAAACGGTTTAAATGATAGCTCTTGCCCTTGAGTTGTAGCACTTAAAATAATAAAGATGATAGCTACTAAAATTTGAAAAGCAACTAATAGCGTACCAAAAGAAACGGTTAAATGAACGCTAAAAATATTCATTATGGTCATGATGACCACAAAGCTGATAATCCATACGGCTTTTGGAACACCTGGAAACAGAGAGCTTAGGTAAATATTTGTCAAAAGTGCATTAATCATCGGTAGAAATAGATAATCAAGAAGAGCCGTCCATCCTACCAAAAAACCAATGCTTGGATTCATTACTTGCTGTGCGTATGTATAAGAAGAACCAGCTCCAGGAAAAGCTTTTACCATTTTTCCATAACTAATGGCTGTGAATAAAATAGCAATCAACGTGAATGCATAAGCACCTGAAACATGTCCATCTGTGGATTCAGTTACAATGCCAAATGTATCGAAAACGGCCATGGGTGCCATGTAGCCTAATCCTATCACGACGATATGCCATAATTTTAGTTGTTTAAGAAGAGAAGGTCCATGATTCATATTTGTCATCCTTTCTGTGTATAATCATTCTGCAATATTTATTATTATACTATATTGTTAGATTTGTCATCTTTTTTTGAAAAAGAAGAGAAAATTGCGCGCTAAGAGATAAAGAGCGTTTAGTTAATTACTAGATAAAGCAAAAAAATGCTTTTTTTCACTTTGATTTTTACCATTGAGTCTAGAAAGCATTTTACATAAAATGAAAGAAAGTAAAAAAGCTTTCGATTAGTATGATCTACTTGTAATAAATACGAAAACAAACTTTTGAATGCGGTTACATTTTTGCGGGTGTATAAACTTATAATGATGATAAAGGAGATGAAGGAAGTGATTGCTACACCCTATATAAACTTGGAGATAAACAAGGGACCAGGTGTGCATGTTGTATTGGATGAAACAAAAAAAGATGGTGTTTATTTTATTAAATTAACGGTCAAGTCGATTAAAAAAAGAAGTCTTCCAAAAATGGCGTTAAAATGGAGCGTTCCGTTGTTAGATATCCAGCTATATAAATCTATACAAACTAGTCAGGGAGATGTGAGTACCTCTTCTGTTCATTGTTTTATGAATAAAAATGGCTCTAACCGCTACACTATTGCATGTTCAGACATACTTCACCCTATTCGGTGTGCCCCCAATTGGAAGGAAATGTGTCTAGATGTGGAGATGAACTTATTTAGTGAAAGCACTTGGTCTCTTCATAGCTACGAAACTGAACTGCGAGTAGATACAAGAATGATTGAAACAGAAGAGTTATTCAAAGATTTAGCGAAATGGTATGAAAGAAAAGAGATTAATCTAGCATCTGCTGTTGAGCATGCAACGGCAATAGATGAAAAAGGAAATGTCTCGTTAGATATTTGATGGTGAGGAGAGAGATAAAGTGGGGATCTCTATTTAATGAACGTACAAAGGAGTTTCACCTGCAGGGCCGCGATGTAAGTTATATCTTTTCAGTGTTGAGAAACGAGCAGCTTGGTCACTTATACTATGGAAAAAAGCTTAAGCACCGTCCGTCTTTTCAGCATTTTTTACGTGTGGAAACAAGAGGAGCTAGCGCTTCGGTCTATGAAGGAGAACTAGCATTTTCTCTTGAAACAATCAAACAAGAGTATCCTTCTTATGGGACAACAGACTTCAGAGAGCCAGCCTACCAACTTCTTCAGCAAAACGGAAGCCGAGTCACCAATTTTGAATACGATAACCATAAAATTTACAAGGGCAAGAAGCCATTAAACGGCTTACCTGCTACATACGTAGAAGAAGAGAGTGAAGCCACGAGTGTAGAAGTTGAACTGATTGATAAATTGCTCAATGCATCACTTATTTTAACGTATACCGTTTACGAAGACCGAAATATTATTACGCGTCACGCACGATTTGAACATAGAGGAGAAGAACCAGTCGATATTTTGCGTATCATGAGCGGCAGCATTGATTTGCCCACATCAAACTATGAAATGGTTCAGCTTTCCGGTGCTTGGATTCGAGAGAGACACGTGAAAACAAGAATGCTTCAGCCGGGTATTCAAAGTATTTCTAGTGCGAGAGGTACAAGCAGCAGTCAGCAAAACCCATTTTTAATTTTAAAGAATCCAGCTGCAACTGAACACAGTGGAGAAGCGTATGGTTTTAGTCTTGTATACAGCGGAAACTTTCTTGGACAAGTGGAAGTAGATCACTATAATGTATCAAGAATAACGATGGGTATTCACCCTTTTGATTTTCAGTGGCGACTAGAAAGTGGACAAACTTTTCAATCACCAGAACTAGTATTGGCTTATTCAAATAACGGGCTAAACGGTCTTAGCCAAGAGTATCATGAGCTTTATCGCAAGCGTCTCGCTAGAGGAAAATGGCGGGATTTAGAGCGACCAGTTTTAATTAATAACTGGGAAGCGACGTATTTTGATTTTAACGAAGAGAAAATTGTACACATTGCCAAAGAAGCACAAAAGCTGGGCGTTGAACTTTTTGTATTGGATGACGGCTGGTTTGGTAAACGTAATGATGATACAACTTCTCTTGGAGACTGGTTTGTAGATGAAAATAAGCTTCCGGGCGGTATGAAATCATTGGCTCAAAAAGTAACGGATTTAGGTATGGACTTTGGATTATGGTTTGAACCTGAAATGATTTCAAAGCAAAGCAACTTGTATGAAAAGCATCCAGATTGGTTGATTCATGTGCCAAATCGTCATCAGTCTCATGGACGAAATCAATATGTGCTTGATTTTTCACGAGAAGAAGTAGTGAATTATATTTATGAACGAATGGAAGCTATTTTAAGTGAAGCACCTATCTCGTATATAAAATGGGATATGAACCGAAATATAACGGAGATTGGATCTGTTGGGCTACCCGCGAATCGCCAGTTTGAAGTAGTACATCGCTATATTTTAGGAGTATATGATTTGTATGAGCGACTAACAAAGAAGTTTCCGGATATTTTATTTGAATCGTGTGCAAGCGGGGGCGCTAGATTTGATCCGGGAATGCTTTATTATGCTCCTCAAGCTTGGACAAGCGATAACACGGACGCGATTGAACGTCTGAAAATTCAGTACGGCACGTCTTTTGCTTATCCAATCAGTTCAATGGGAGCACACGTATCAGCCGTACCAAATCATCAAGTACGCAGAGTAACAAGTCTAGAAACAAGAGGAGACGTTGCGTATTTTGGCGCATTCGGTTATGAGTTAGATGTTACGCTGATGACAGAAGATGAAAAAGAAACGGTAAAAAAACAAATTCAGTATTATAAAAAATACCGATCTCTTATTCAAAATGGAAGATTCTATCGATTAAAAAGTCCGTTTGAACAAGATGGAAATGTGACGAGCTGGATGGTTGTTTCATCCGATCAAAAGCAGGCAATCATCGGTTATTATCAAGTATTAGCTAGATCAAATCCTTCTTATGAACGCATTGAGCTAAAAGGGCTTCATCCTGATTATGAATATACAGTGATGGAAACAGACCAAACAGCTTATGGAGATGAGCTCATGTACGCAGGAATTGCTCTAACTCATGAATATCCGGGTGTTGAAGCATACGATAAAAAATCTGGAGACTTTGTATCGGTTATTTACACACTGCAAGCGCAATAAGCAAAAAGGCTGGGACATAACGAAATAAATCCAATCGAAAGATGAACAAATGAGATACATGAGCTGGACTGCTTATGACACCGCAATTGATTTCCGTGCAAGGCTTCGCTTTTGCTCCTGCGGGGTCTCACCTGTTCCGCTTTTCCCGCAGGAGTCTTCGCCTTGCCCTCCAATCAACTGCTAGAAGGAACGAAACAAATAAAACGATATGCATCATCCAAAAAAAAAACGAACCACTCATCAAACAGGTTGATGAATGGTTCGTTTTTTACTTGGGCTCAACTACTTTTGTCCCAGTCTCTTTAAGTTAACTATTATTTATGAAGTGTTGACATAAAAGGCGTGATAATGGTAACTTTTAGTTATAATTGTTAACTTTATATTTTTTTTAGTTTACTAAAGTGGAGGGGAATCGATGGAAACCACAAGTTTAAGAGATTGGAAAGCACTTGCTCAGTCTATTATTAAAGGGAAAGAAATTACATATAAAGAAGCGCTTCAACTTCTTTATGTACCGGATGAAGAAGTGTTAGAGGTCATGAATGCCGCGTACTTAATTCGTCATCATCATTATGGAAAAAAAGTAAAGCTTAATATGATTATTAATACTAAATCGGGTTTATGCCCAGAAGACTGTGGATATTGTTCGCAGTCGATTGTATCAGAAGCGCCGATTGATAAGTATGCGTGGTTAACAAAAGAGAAAATTGTAGAAGGTGCTTTTGAAGCTCAAAAAAGAAAAGCAGGTACATATTGCATCGTAGCGTCAGGCCGCCGCCCTACTGATAAAGAAGTAGCGCACGTAGTTGGAGCGGTAAAGGAAATTCGTCAAAAGACAGACTTGAAAATCTGTGCCTGTCTAGGATTTTTAACAGATGATCAAGCACACGAACTAGTCGAGGCGGGTGTTCATCGCTATAATCATAATTTAAATACTCACGCTGATAACTATGACAATATTTGTTCTACGCATGGCTATGAAGATCGAGTCGATACGGTTACTACATCTAAAAAAGCAGGTTTGTCACCTTGTTCCGGTGCAATTTTTGGAATGGGCGAGACAAATGAACAAGCCGTTGAATTAGCTTTTCAAATTAAAAAGTTAGATGCAGATTCTATTCCATGCAATTTTCTTGTTGCCGTTCCAGGAACGCCTCTAGAAGACAAAAAGGCGTTAAAGCCAATGCAATGCTTAAAGCTGTTAGCGATGATGCGTTTTGTAAATCCAACCAAAGAAATTCGAATTTCAGGAGGCAGAGAAGTTAACCTCAGATCACTTCAGCCGCTTGGTTTGTTTGCTGCAAACTCAATTTTTGTAGGCGATTATTTAACGACTCAAGGTCAAGAACCTACAGCTGACTGGGGATTAATTGAAGATTTAGGATTTGAAATCGAAGAATGTGCACTGTGAAGCCGTTGAGAAATCAACGGCTTTTTTTATCTTCAGCAGATTTACAGGAACTATACGTTTACTTTACAAAACTCAACAGCTTCTTTATATTGCCTTCACAAATAACCATTATTATAAAACATGTGAACGATAAGTGAATAGTTACTAAGGTTATGAAATTGAGAAACCACAAAAAACAATAGGTCTATATAAACATCCTATGCGTTTTTTGTGGTTTTTTTATAAATGAAAGGAAGGAATCGTTTTGAATAAGGAAGCAGATTTCTTACAACAGCTTGGACAAGATCGTTTAATTGCATCCATTAAAAGTCCGAAAAATTTAGAGCAATTTTTAGAAACAGAGATCCAGGCCGCCTTTTTATTAACGGGAAACATCAGTGTAATTAAACGCTATGTAGATTTACTCAAACAGCATAATCGAACGGTTTTCTTACACATTGAAAAAATTCCGGGAATTAGCTATGACCGGGAAGGGCTTAAATTTCTCGCTAAGTTTGTAAAGCCCACAGGTATCGTAACCACTAAAAGTTCACTCATTAATTACGCAAAACAGGAAGGGCTGGTTGCTATTCAGCGGCTGTTTTTAGTGGATACAGACGCAGTAGCACAGGGGTTAAAAACCGTTCAAGATATTAAACCGGATGCATTAGAACTAATGCCAGGATTGATTCCGGAGATGATAGAGAAAATCGTTAAAAAAACAAGTATCCCTATTATTACAGGTGGACTCATTCAAAATGAAAGCCATATCCAAGCTGCTTTAAAAGCAGGGGCTACGGCAGTTTCTACAGGAAAATCATGGCTATGGAAAAAATATGAATGAGCGAGAAAGGAGCGTTTTTAATGAAAAAAGTAGAGTTAGTTAACGTTGGAAAGTCATACGATCAAAAAACAAATGTCATTCAAGATATTAATGTCACAATTGAACCTGGAGAATTCTTCGTATTAGTAGGTCCTTCAGGGTGCGGGAAAAGTACAATGCTGCGAATGATTGCCGGATTAGAAGAAGTCACACAGGGAGAGTTGCTAATCGGGGATGTAAAAGCAAATAAACTGCTTCCAAGTCAGCGCGATTTGTCCATGGTGTTTCAAAACTATGCTTTATATCCGCATTTGACAGTAGAACAAAATATTCTTTTTGGTCTGCATACAAAGAAGATTTCAAAGCAAGAACAGCACAAGCGCTGCAGGGAAGCAGCAGAAATGCTTGGTTTAAGTGAATATTTAAAACGAAAGCCTAGACAGCTTTCGGGAGGACAGCGTCAGCGTGTAGCACTCGCACGTGCTATAGTTACTCATTCACCTATTTGCCTGATGGATGAGCCGTTATCCAACTTGGATGCGAAGCTGCGAGCAAAGATGAGATCAGAAATTCGCCAGATTCAGCGTAAGTTAGGTATTACGATGATTTATGTCACGCATGATCAAACGGAAGCGATGACGATGGCGGATCGAATGATGATTTTAAATGGAGGTAATATTCAGCAGGTTGGGCGTCCGCTCGATATTTACAATGCACCGGCAAACACGTTCGTAGCGTCGTTTATAGGTTCTCCCCCTATGAACTTATCAAACGTTTCTATAGAAAATAACTTACTCGTTTTTGAAGATAGAAGAGCTATTTCTATGAGTGCATCATACAACAACCTTAGCGGTAAAAAGGAAGTTGTGGTTGGAGTAAGACCTGAGCACGTTCAGCTTGCGACAAACGACAACACCAGCTTTATCGTAGAGGTAGATAATGTCGAAATTCTAGGAACGGAAACACTGCTTACATTTCAAATGGGAGACAAACAGTGGATGGCTAAGTGGAACGGTCAATGGAATATAAAAGTGGGAGAGCGCGTCCCTATTTTTATCGATCCAAAACACCTGTTTTTATTTGATAGTGATACAGGTTCATGCTTGCACTATGAACCATCAACGGAAGATTTAACTGTAAAGGGGGCATTTGTATGAGTGCTGTTACCAAAACAGCAAACTCGCCTGTTTCTGTTTCATCAAATCCACAAGAAAAGAAGTCAATGCCTAACCTATTGGTAGGATTATCTTACTTGCTGCCATCATTATTGTTATTTGGTGTATTTCTTTTCTACCCAATGATTAAGACCTTATATTTAAGTCTTTTTATTACAGACACACAGGGAAATCCCTTGAAATTTGTAGGATTACAAAATTTCTTTTATCTATTTACAGATCCAAACTTTTTACAAAGTATGAAAGCCACTTTTTTATTTGTACTATACACGGTGCCTATTGGCTTAATTATTGCATTATTCCTAGCGCTAATCGCAAATGAAAAGCTAAAAGGAATTGGTTTTTTCAGAACAATGTTTTCATCTACGATGGGAATGAGCGTAGCGGCTTCTTCTGTAATTTGGATGTTTATGTATAACCCGACAATCGGTGTTATTAATAAAGTATTAAATCTTGTAGGCATTCATGATGTGCAGTGGTTATTAGATCCTAAGTATGCGCTGATTGCTGTGTCCATCTCTACGATTTGGATGAACATTGGGTTTACCTTTTTAATTTTACTTGGCGGGTTACAAAATATTGATGAAAAGCTGTATGAAAACGCGCGTATTGCTGGAGTTAGCTATTGGTATCAGCTCCGTAAAATTACGCTTCCTATGCTTTCGCCAACGCTGTTTTTTATTATCACCGTTTCGTTTATTAACGCGTTTCAAACGTTTGGACAAATTGACATTTTAACAAAAGGCGGGCCTACAGATTCCACAAATGTCATTGTTTATTCAATCTACAAAGATGCATTTGTAAACTATAATGTTGGCTCTGCAAGTGCTCAAGCTACAATTTTGTTTTTCTGTATTCTACTGGTTACGGCTCTTCAATTTAAGCTTGGAGAAAGGAAGGTACATTATCAATGAGCATCACGAGAAAATGGACAACTTATTTGTTACTCATTGCAGCTACTTTAGTATTGATGTTTCCTATTCTATACGCTTTTTCCATTAGTTTTATGAGTGGAGCGGAAGTGTTGGAAGGGAAGATTTGGCCATCATCTTTTTCATTTGAAAACTATCGGGATGCTTTTGAAAAAGTTCCGCTGCTTCATTATTTAATTAATAGTTTTGCTGTATCTATTTTTGTCATGGCTGGGCAGCTGTTAGTTTCAAGTTTGGCTGCTTTTGCATTTGTATTTATTAAATTTAAAGGAAGAGATGCTATTTTCTTTCTCTTTATTTCTACGATGATGATTCCATGGGAAGCAACGATGGTTCCTAACTTTTTAACAGCACAAAAGCTAGGCTGGATTAATAACTATTTGGGATTAACAATTCCTTTTTTCGCCTTAGCATTTGGAACATTTTTATTGCGTCAACAGTTTAAAACCATTCCGGGCGAGCTGTATGAAGCTTCTCAAGTCGCAGGGATCAGCCGCTTTCGTTTCTTTTGGAATGTTGTGCTTCCTGTTTCTAAAACAAGTCTAGTTACGCTTGGCGTATATAGCTTTTTAACAACATGGAATATGTATTTATGGCCACTGTTAGTTACAAATACAGAAGATGTTCGTACCGTTCAGATTGGTTTAAAACAAATGCAAACGCAGGAGATTTCAACTGATTGGGGAGTGGTTATGGCCGCTGTCGTAGTTGTTATTATACCGACATTATTACTATTATTCCTAGGTCAAAAACGTCTTCAAAAAGGATTAACACAAGGTGCAATTAAATAGGAGAGTGAATGTGATGAAAAAGATATTGGCTATCGTAACGGCATGCTTGCTAGTCATTCTAGGCGCTTGCTCAAACTCAACTGGTTCTTCGGAAGCGCAAGAAACTAAAAAAACAGCATCAGGTAAAACAGAAGTCGTTTTTTGGCACGCCATGAGCGGTGACCTTGAAAAATCACTCAATAAAATAGTCGATGAGTACAATAAATCTCAGGATAAAGTTGAAGTAAAGCCCGTTTTCCAAGGAACGTATGAGGAAGCACAAACAAAATTTAATACGGTAGCAGGAACTAAAGATGCACCGGCTATCATGCAAACGTTCGAAGTAGGAACGAAATTCATGATAGACAGTGGTAAGGTTCAGCCTGTTCAAAAATTCATTGATGAAGACCACTACGATACTTCACAGTGGGAGAAAAATATTTCAAGCTATTACCAAGTAGATGGAAAGCAATATTCAATGCCGTTTAACTCTTCAACACCGGTTCTGGTTTACAACAAAGATGCCTTTAAAAAAGCAGGGTTAGATCCTGAAAATCCACCAAAAACGTATGGTGAATTAAAGGCAGCTGCAAAGAAACTAACAGAGAAACAAGGAAATAAAACATCACAATACGGTTTTTCAATTCTAAATTACGGATGGTTCTTTGAAGAGCTAGTTGCTTCTCAAGGCGGTTTGTATGTAGATCACGAAAACGGTCGTAAAGGGGATGCCGAGAAGGCAGTATTTAATGGAAAAGAAGGACAAAACGCATTTAATTTAATCAATGACATGTACAAAGAAGGTACTTTCTACAATGTAGGGCAAAACTGGGACGATATGCGCGCAGCATTTCAATCTAAAAAAATTGCAATGTTTTTAGATTCATCAGCAGGTATTAAAACATTAGTAGACAATGCTCCATTTGATGTGGGTGTATCAGATCTTCCTGTGCCAAAAGAAGAGGATCGCCAAGGAGTAGCTATCGGGGGAGCATCTTTATGGATGTCTAAAGGAATTAGTGATGAAACATCTAAAGCGGCGTGGGACTTCATGAAATATTTAGCAACACCAGAAGTTCAGGCAAAATGGCACGTGGAAAGTGGCTATTTTGCGGTTAATCCTAAAGCATATGATCAAGAAATCGTAAAGAAAGAATGGAAAAAATATCCTCAACTAAAAGTGACGGTTGATCAGCTTCATAAAACTAAATCAACTCCGGCAACACAAGGCGCTTTAATTTCGGTATTTCCGGAATCACGCCAAAAGGTAGTAACAGGAATGGAGAGCCTGTACCAGGGAGTAAAGCCGAAACAAGCACTTGATCAAGCAGCAAAAGAAACGAATAGAGCATTAGAAGTAGCCAATCAAAAATAACGTATGATTACGAAGCTCGTCTTTCAAGTTATTTTGAGGACGAGCTTTTTATTTAGTGAATGACTAGTTAGGGGAGATAGAGGACAATGAATAATTCAATTGATCTTTATGCGCATCGCGGCTTTAGCGGACGATATCCTGAAAATACAATGATTGCATTTGAAGAAGCTAGAAAAATGCGAGTTTCAGGTATTGAATTGGATGTACAACTAACCAAAGACGGAGAAATAGTAGTGATTCACGATGAACGAATTGACAGAACGACGAATGGAATGGGATATGTTCAAGAATTTTCATATAAACAGCTGCGGTTATTCGATGCTGGAAGCTGGTATGATTCTCGTTTTTCTAAACAATCAATTCCCACGTTAATAGAAGTGTTTGAGTGGATGATGGACAAAAAGACAGAAATGACCGTGAACATTGAATTAAAAAATGACCAAATTTACTATCCAAAACTTGAGGAAAAAGTTCTTCGTCTAATCGATGAGTTTGATTTAGAAGATCAAGTTATTTTGTCATCTTTTAACTATGATAGCTTGGCTAAAGTGAGATCTCTCCATTCATATATATCAACAGGTTTTTTATTTGAAGGCGTGAGTGAAGATGCGATTGGAAAAGCAAAATCGATAGGTGCGCACCTGCACTGTGATATGTCGTTTGCTCTTTCTTCGTACGGGAAAAAAGCAAAGCAAGAAGGATTAGACTTACGAGTATATACAATTAATGAACTGAATGACTTTTTGAAGCTCCAGCAGGCTTCAGTAAAAGTAGTGATGACAGATTACCCTAACCGTTTTTCCTCTACAATGTTCAAAGGATGACGCAGAAAGGCCGTATGTATTCGTACGGCCTTTTTTATAGGGTAAATATTATTTTATTCTGAATAGTATAAAATTTATATTGTGAAATTGTTTTATAGATGATATATTGAGAGTAGATTATAATGTTCCTTATGAAAGCGAATACATGTTGCGTAGCTCCGCAAACGTTCATTTGCCGGTCCCTAGCATCGTCTGTTATCTCTTTTAGGAGGAATAAAAAATCATGTATGATCAAGATACTATCTATATTATTGGAGATGCCAAAGCTCCTCAAAGCAATCCGATTACTAAAAAGTTCAATCAGTATTTTTTAGGATTGGTAGTTGATAAAACAAATGGAAAAATTATTGATGTGGAATGCTCAGCGACGATTGAGTTAACCGTTCGATTTGTTCAATCAATTTTTATTGGACGTCATATAAGTGATCCCACCCTTATAGACGACATTAACAGCCGCTACTTCGGGTCTTCCCAAAAAGCGCTGGTGGTAGCGTTTCATGATGCACAGAAAAAATATCAGCAAATAACAGCTGCTTTGTCTACATAGACCTAGACGAAATCCAGCCTGACGTTTTCAAACGTTGGGCTGGATTTTGTTTTGCATAAAAACATTTTCGGGGAGATGAAGGGGGAAGAATAAATGATTCAAGATGGATTTATGTATGTGAGTGTGTTAACTGCCTTTGCTGCGCTCATGGTAGGGATTGAAAAACGATTTAAAGGCAATGGATTTTTTAAGTTTATTCCAGGTATTGTACTTATTTATATAGGAGCCGCTCTTATGCAAACGGCAGGATTATTTGGGGATAGCGAGTCAAATGCCGCCATGTATGCAGGCGTTAAAAATGCACTTCTTCCTGCTATGCTGATGCTTATGCTGTTAAAGTGTGATGTTCGAAGTGTAATTAAACTTGGTCCAAGAATGCTGGGAGGATTCATCGTTGCGGTTTTTAGTATAATGATAGGCTTTATCCTCGTCTATGCCATCTTTAAGAATTTCTATGTAGAGGATACGTGGAAAGCTTTTGGTGCTTTATCAGGAAGTTGGACCGGGGGGTCAGCTAACATGGTTGCCCTTCAAGGGATTTTGGATGTTCCAGAAAATATATTTGGCTACGCTCTTATAATGGATACGATTAACTATGCCGTATGGGTTATGTTTATGTTTTGGCTTGTACCATTTGCAGCTAAATTTAATAAATGGACAAAAGCAGACGTCAGCTTTATTGAGAATAGTATAGATGAAGTCGCAGCAACATCTGAAAGCGAAAAAGAAGGCCCACAGTTTCAGCATCTTCTTTATTTGCTTGGGCTAGGTTTGTTCGTTTCGGCATTGTCTACATTTATCGGAGGGCGTTTGCCTGAAGTGGGAGCCGTTATTAATGCAACGAGCTGGACGATTATGATTGCTTCTGTCGTTGGTTTAGTGCTTGCTGTAACTCCAGCGGCAAAAATTCCAGGTACGCTCGATGTATCAAACGTTATGTTATACATCGTTGTAGCGTTAATTGCTTCTCAATCAGATTTTTCAAATTTAGCTCAGGCTCCTATTTACTTAGTATCTGGTTTTCTCATTATGTTCGTCCACTTAGTGATCATGCTGTTGCTAGCTAAACTATTTAAATATGATTTATTTACGCTCGGGGTAGCCAGTTTAGCTAATATTGGCGGAATGGCGTCTGCTCCAATGCTTGCAGCTGCTTATAACCGTGCACTGATTCCGGTAGGAGTCATTATGGCTCTGATGGGTTCCTTCTTAGGTACTTATTTTGGTATGATGATCGCCAAAATTTTAGGGGCGATCTAAGAATAAACCAAAATAGATATAAAAGAATATGTGTGCTGAATCGAAAGGAAGCGATTGAAATGATAATTAAAGACATAACTGTAAAGCATCAAACCGTTCCACTGCTCGTTCCGTTTAAAACAGCGCTTCGAACAGCAACAGAGATAGACAGCATAAGTGTAGAGATTCAGTTAGAAAACGGAATAAAAGGAAAAGGAGCGGCTTCGCCAACATATGTTATTACAGGCGATTCTTTAGAAGGCATTCAAGCTGCACTTCAAGGACCTATTAAACTAGCGCTAATAGGGGAGGATATACGTCAGTTTCAAAAACTCTTAAAAAAAATTCAAAGCTGCTGTATTCACAATTCAAGTGCTAAAGCGGCTGCTGATATCGCTTTGCATGATGCTTATACAAAGTTTCTCAACATTCCTTTATATGCTTTCTTGGGCGATAAGCAGCCTATCTCTACGTGTATGACGATAAGTGTTGATACACCTGAAAAAATGGCTGAAGACGCACAAAAAAGTGCAGCGGACGGATTTGACATTTTAAAAGTGAAGGTAGGTTCAATTCCTGAGCTAGACCTTGAGCGTATTAAACATATTCGATCTGTCATTCCGGATCATGTAAAACTTCGGTTGGATGCAAATCAAGGATGGACTCCAAAACAAGCAGTGCAATTAATTAATGAAATGGAAGCTCTCAACTTTGGTATTGAACTGGTAGAACAGCCTGTCGCTGCTCATGATTGGGAAGGGTTAAAGTTTGTGACTGAACGAGTAAACATACCCATTATGGCAGATGAGAGTCTATTTTCTGCCAAAGATGCATTAAGGCTTGTAAGCGGGCGGTACGTGGATCTTTTAAATATTAAGCTAATGAAGTGCGGAGGCATTAATGAAGCAAGAAAAATCGCGAGTATTGCTGAGGCGAACGGTGTTGCGTGTATGATTGGAAGCATGATGGAACCATCACTTTCCGTGGGAGCAGCTGCTCATCTGGCAGCCGCTCATCCAAATATCACGTATTTTGACTTAGATGCTCCTCTTTGGCTTTCAACTGAACTGGATGTGTTAAAGTACAGCGGTCAAGAGGTTTTCTTATCAGAATCTTCCTGGAATAGGAGAAATCACCGTTCCTATCTCAAAATAAAAAGATAGTAATATAGTAGAAGGAGAGAGACGATGAATATAAAACGTTGGCTTTTGACGGTAACAACAGTTATTTTAGCTACATTTGGAGTCAGTGCAGTTCCTTCTGTTCATGCTTCTGAAGAAAAAGAAACTGCTTATATAGATGTCGCAGCAGCTACTCTTTGGACAGCACCAAACATCTTGCGTGAAGTGGACGCTCCGTCAGCTACTAATCCTGTAGATATGAAGAAGTGGACCACATCGATGAATTTGAAACAGAAGCAGCAGTTATCTAGTGACGGGATGCTTGAGACACAAGCGTTATATGGAAACAAAGTAACGGTTTTAGAGAGACAAGGAGATTGGGTCAAAGTAGCTGTAGACGGACAGCCTACTTCTCGAAATGAATTAGGATATCCCGGGTGGATGCCTACTAAACAATTAACCTATAGCAAAAGGTACGAACAGTATGCAAAGAAGCCTTTTGTAATGGTGACGGCTCCGACTACTTATTTGTATCATTCGCCTTCTTTGAAAAAGAAAGGTATTGAAGTTAGCTATAATACGCGCTTACCTCTTTTGGTAAAATCAAAGAGTGCATATAAAGTATTAAAACCAAATGGAAAGACAGCATGGGTTTCTGCAAAAGCAGGAAAAATCTACGCTTCTCAAAAAGATATTCCTGTACCAACTGGCACGGAGCTTGTTGAAAGCGGAAAGGCATTTTTAAATCTTCCATATTTATGGGCTGGCATGAGTGGTTTTGGATTTGACTGCTCTGGATTTACGTTTACGATGTACCAGTCCCATGGTATTACAATTCCACGTGACTCAGGCCCACAGTCTAGAGCAGGGAAACCAGTAGAGATGAACAATCTTCAACCCGGAGACTTATTATTCTTTGCCTATAACCAAGGGAAAGGAAGCGTCCACCATGTAGCAATGTATGCGGGAGATGGTATGATGATTCATTCGCCGAACTCCGAGCGGACAGTAGAGATTATTCCTTTAAACACGAAGGGGTATATTGAAGAGTATGCAGGTGCACGTCGTTATTTACCTTAATTAGTAAGATAAGAAAGAAGCTCTTTTTGTGAAGGGCTTCTTTTTTAATATAGGTATAAATAAAAATTAGAAAATTTAGATTATTTACGTTTAACTACTTCTCAGTAGGGGAAGAAGTAAAGTAAGAAAAAAAACATTTTTCTTCTCGAAACATATTGACTTTATGTGCAGGGCGTTATATTATTATAAAGCGTCGTTGAGACATAACAGTAACAACGAAGCTGAAAAAAGAATTTTAAAAAGTTGTTGACATTACGTCGGTAACTTGATAAAATAATAAAGTCGCTTAAGAGCGGCGGTTGAACTTTGAAAACTGAACAAAGCGACAAACGTCAACGTTAATTTTTATTTTTTAAAATGAGCAAGTCAAACATTTCTTCGGAGAGTTTGATCCTGGCTCAGGATGAACGCTGGCGGCGTGCCTAATACATGCAAGTCGAGCGAACTGATTAGAAGCTTGCTTCTATGACGTTAGCGGCGGACGGGTGAGTAACACGTGGGCAACCTGCCTGTAAGACTGGGATAACTTCGGGAAACCGAAGCTAATACCGGATAGGATCTTCTCCTTCATGGGAGATGATTGAAAGATGGTTTCGGCTATCACTTACAGATGGGCCCGCGGTGCATTAGCTAGTTGGTGAGGTAACGGCTCACCAAGGCAACGATGCATAGCCGACCTGAGAGGGTGATCGGCCACACTGGGACTGAGACACGGCCCAGACTCCTACGGGAGGCAGCAGTAGGGAATCTTCCGCAATGGACGAAAGTCTGACGGAGCAACGCCGCGTGAGTGATGAAGGCTTTCGGGTCGTAAAACTCTGTTGTTAGGGAAGAACAAGTACGAGAGTAACTGCTCGTACCTTGACGGTACCTAACCAGAAAGCCACGGCTAACTACGTGCCAGCAGCCGCGGTAATACGTAGGTGGCAAGCGTTATCCGGAATTATTGGGCGTAAAGCGCGCGCAGGCGGTTTCTTAAGTCTGATGTGAAAGCCCACGGCTCAACCGTGGAGGGTCATTGGAAACTGGGGAACTTGAGTGCAGAAGAGAAAAGCGGAATTCCACGTGTAGCGGTGAAATGCGTAGAGATGTGGAGGAACACCAGTGGCGAAGGCGGCTTTTTGGTCTGTAACTGACGCTGAGGCGCGAAAGCGTGGGGAGCAAACAGGATTAGATACCCTGGTAGTCCACGCCGTAAACGATGAGTGCTAAGTGTTAGAGGGTTTCCGCCCTTTAGTGCTGCAGCTAACGCATTAAGCACTCCGCCTGGGGAGTACGGTCGCAAGACTGAAACTCAAAGGAATTGACGGGGGCCCGCACAAGCGGTGGAGCATGTGGTTTAATTCGAAGCAACGCGAAGAACCTTACCAGGTCTTGACATCCTCTGACAACTCTAGAGATAGAGTGTTCCCCTTCGGGGGACAGAGTGACAGGTGGTGCATGGTTGTCGTCAGCTCGTGTCGTGAGATGTTGGGTTAAGTCCCGCAACGAGCGCAACCCTTGATCTTAGTTGCCAGCATTTAGTTGGGCACTCTAAGGTGACTGCCGGTGACAAACCGGAGGAAGGTGGGGATGACGTCAAATCATCATGCCCCTTATGACCTGGGCTACACACGTGCTACAATGGATGGTACAAAGGGCTGCAAGACCGCGAGGTCAAGCCAATCCCATAAAACCATTCTCAGTTCGGATTGTAGGCTGCAACTCGCCTACATGAAGCTGGAATCGCTAGTAATCGCGGATCAGCATGCCGCGGTGAATACGTTCCCGGGCCTTGTACACACCGCCCGTCACACCACGAGAGTTTGTAACACCCGAAGTCGGTGGAGTAACCGTAAGGAGCTAGCCGCCTAAGGTGGGACAGATGATTGGGGTGAAGTCGTAACAAGGTAGCCGTATCGGAAGGTGCGGCTGGATCACCTCCTTTCTAAGGATTTTTACATGACGTACGTTTTGACACTTTGTTCAGTCTTGAGAGTTCAATCTCTCAATTATAGAAAGCATACTACTTTCTTCTTACTATATAAGAAGAATTTTGGTTGCGATTGTTCTTTGAAAACTAGATAACAGTAATTGCTGAGGAAAAGTGAAACTTTTCTTTAATCAAACCAATAAATAACACAACTTTATGTTGTACCATTTATTCGCTAATGGTTAAGTTAGAAAGGGCGCACGGTGAATGCCTTGGCACTAGGAGCCGATGAAGGACGGGACTAACACCGATATGCTTCGGGGAGCTGTAAGTGAGCTTTGATCCGGAGATTTCCGAATGGGGAAACCCACTGTTCGTAATGGAACAGTATCTTTATCTGAATACATAGGATATTGAAGGCAGACCCGGGGAACTGAAACATCTAAGTACCCGGAGGAAGAGAAAGCAAATGCGATTTCCTGAGTAGCGGCGAGCGAAACGGAATTAGCCCAAACCAAGAGGCTTGCCTCTTGGGGTTGTAGGACACTCTATACGGAGTTACAAAGGAACGAAGTAAATGAAGCGACCTGGAAAGGTCCGTCGAAGAAGGTAACAACCCTGTAGTTGAAACTTCGTTCCCTCTTGAGTGGATCCTGAGTACGGCGGAACACGTGAAATTCCGTCGGAAGCTGGGAGGACCATCTCCCAAGGCTAAATACTACCTAGTGACCGATAGTGAACCAGTACCGTGAGGGAAAGGTGAAAAGCACCCCGGAAGGGGAGTGAAAGAGATCCTGAAACCGTGTGCCTACAAGTAGTCAGAGCCCGTTAACGGGTGATGGCGTGCCTTTTGTAGAATGAACCGGCGAGTTACGATCCCATGCAAGGTTAAGCTGATAAGGCGGAGCCGTAGCGAAAGCGAGTCTGAATAGGGCGTTTAGTATGTGGTTGTAGACCCGAAACCAGGTGATCTACCCATGTCCAGGGTGAAGTTCAGGTAACACTGAATGGAGGCCCGAACCCACGCACGTTGAAAAGTGCGGGGATGAGGTGTGGGTAGCGGAGAAATTCCAATCGAACCTGGAGATAGCTGGTTCTCTCCGAAATAGCTTTAGGGCTAGCCTCATGTTGTGAGAGTCTTGGAGGTAGAGCACTGATTGGACTAGGGGCCCCCAACGGGTTACCGAATTCAGTCAAACTCCGAATGCCAAAGACTTATCCATGGGAGTCAGACTGCGAGTGATAAGATCCGTAGTCAAAAGGGAAACAGCCCAGACCACCAGCTAAGGTCCCCAAGTATACGTTAAGTGGAAAAGGATGTGGAGTTGCTTAGACAACCAGGATGTTGGCTTAGAAGCAGCCACCATTTAAAGAGTGCGTAATAGCTCACTGGTCGAGTGACTCTGCGCCGAAAATGTACCGGGGCTAAACGTATCACCGAAGCTGTGGATTGACATCTTAGATGTCAGTGGTAGGAGAGCGTTCTAAGTGCTGTGAAGTCAGACCGTAAGGACTGGTGGAGCGCTTAGAAGTGAGAATGCCGGTATGAGTAGCGAAAGACAAGTGAGAATCTTGTCCACCGAATGCCTAAGGTTTCCTGAGGAAGGCTCGTCCGCTCAGGGTTAGTCGGGACCTAAGCCGAGGCTGAAAAGCGTAGGCGATGGCCAACAGGTTGATATTCCTGTACCACCTCCCCGCCGTTTGAGTAATGGGGGGACGCAGTAGGATAGGGTAAGCGCGCTGCTGGATATGCGCGTTCAAGCAGTTAGGCTGATGAGTAGGTAAATCCGCTCATCATAAAGGCTGAGCTGTGATGACGAGGGAATTATAGTACCGAAGTTCCTGATTCCACACTGCCAAGAAAAGCCTCTAGCGAGGCGGGAGGTGCCCGTACCGCAAACCGACACAGGTAGGCGAGGAGAGAATCCTAAGGTGATCGAGAGAACTCTCGTTAAGGAACTCGGCAAAATGACCCCGTAACTTCGGGAGAAGGGGTGCTCTGGTAGGGTGTATAGCCCGAGAGAGCCGCAGTGAATAGGCCCAGGCGACTGTTTAGCAAAAACACAGGTCTCTGCGAAGCCGCAAGGCGAAGTATAGGGGCTGACGCCTGCCCGGTGCTGGAAGGTTAAGAGGAGGGGTTATCCTTTGGGAGAAGCTCTGAATCGAAGCCCCAGTAAACGGCGGCCGTAACTATAACGGTCCTAAGGTAGCGAAATTCCTTGTCGGGTAAGTTCCGACCCGCACGAAAGGCGTAACGATCTGGGCACTGTCTCAACGAGAGACTCGGTGAAATTATAGTACCTGTGAAGATGCAGGTTACCCGCGACAGGACGGAAAGACCCCGTGGAGCTTTACTGTAGCCTGATATTGAATTTTGGTACAGCTTGTACAGGATAGGTAGGAGCCTGAGAAGCCGGAGCGCTAGCTTCGGTGGAGGCGTCGGTGGGATACTACCCTGGCTGTATTGAAATTCTAACCCGCGGCCCTGATCGGGCCGGGAGACAGTGTCAGGTGGGCAGTTTGACTGGGGCGGTCGCCTCCTAAAATGTAACGGAGGCGCCCAAAGGTTCCCTCAGAATGGTTGGAAATCATTCGTAGAGTGTAAAGGCACAAGGGAGCTTGACTGCGAGACCTACAAGTCGAGCAGGGACGAAAGTCGGGCTTAGTGATCCGGTGGTTCCGCATGGAAGGGCCATCGCTCAACGGATAAAAGCTACCCCGGGGATAACAGGCTTATCTCCCCCAAGAGTCCACATCGACGGGGAGGTTTGGCACCTCGATGTCGGCTCATCGCATCCTGGGGCTGTAGTCGGTCCCAAGGGTTGGGCTGTTCGCCCATTAAAGCGGTACGCGAGCTGGGTTCAGAACGTCGTGAGACAGTTCGGTCCCTATCCGTCGTGGGCGTAGGAAATTTGAGAGGAGCTGTCCTTAGTACGAGAGGACCGGGATGGACACACCGCTGGTGTACCAGTTGTCTTGCCAAAGGCATCGCTGGGTAGCTATGTGTGGACGGGATAAGTGCTGAAAGCATCTAAGCATGAAGCCCCCCTCAAGATGAGATTTCCCATAGCGCAAGCTAGTAAGATCCCTGAAAGATGATCAGGTTGATAGGTCAGAGGTGGAAGCGTGGCGACATGTGTAGCTGACTGATACTAATCGATCGAGGACTTAACCAAACTTTTAAAAGCGTAAGCTTTACTCAGCAACCTGTTACCTAGTTTTGAGAGAGCAATCTCTTGTCTGGTGGCGATAGCGAAGAGGTCACACCCGTTCCCATACCGAACACGGAAGTTAAGCTCTTTAGCGCCAATGGTAGTTGGGACTTTGTCCCTGTGAGAGTAGGACGTTGCCAGGCATTTTTATTATCGCGGGGTGGAGCAGTTCGGTAGCTCGTCGGGCTCATAACCCGAAGGTCGCAGGTTCAAATCCTGTCCCCGCAACCAAATTATCTTTTATACATACTTGAATATATTATTACTATCCTTAGGCATAGCCTAAGGATTTTTTGTTTGGCTATATTTATAAACACTTGTTTAGGTTATGATATAAGATAGTGATGCAGATTAATCAGGAGGTTTTTTATGTTACAAAGCAATATTCAAACTTATATTGAAAAAGAAATGAACGTTCAAGGTCAATCTTTATCTCTATATCAAGAAGAAAAGGAATATGCGTTGCAAAAAGAGTTGGTGCCGCAAAACCTGATGATAGAAGAAAAAGAGGCATCTTCACGTTTTAAAGATTCTTATATCGAAAGAGTAGATAAAGAAACGGACGAGCTGATCGCAGAAGAATCTCCTCTTTCGTTTTTAGATACTCCTCTTTCTTACTTAAAAGAACACAGAAGTGAATTTCTATATGTAGAATCAAAATGGTTTGAATTTATTAAGCTTGATGGATGTTCTTTTGAAGTGGATGATGTGTTTGGCACATATAAAGTATTAACGGGGTTACATATGCAAAAAAAATTCGGTTCTGTACTAAAACAATTTTTTGCTAAAGAGCTTAATGAAAGCCCAACAAGCGTCCAGCTTTTATTTAATGATAAAGATGGATTATGGGATGTGAATATTGAGTTAGATGCTATAAAAGAGTTTGATGAAAAAATGTCAATAGGTGAAGCTCTTGTTCTTACATATCGCTTTTTCTTTCATCTAGTGGAGTATGTAGAGAACGAAAAAGCTTAAAAATGATGATTACTTTTACTATAAAGATGCTGGGACAAAAGCAGTTTAGTTAACGTTGAACACGAACTATCTATCAAAAATAGATAGTTCGTGTTTTTTAATGGTCATGGTGAACGTAGGTTTCAGTATGAGGTGCTTCTAGCTGTTGGTTGGAGGGCAAGGCTCCATCGCCCGCTCGCGGAAAGCGAAGCCTTGCACGTAAAGCAACAGCGGCGGAACAAGCATCCCAGGTTATTTATCCGGGTTGTTCGTCTTTAGATTGCATTCATTTCGTTATGGCCCAATCTCTTTTTTGATAGGTGATACATAATGAATGTTAAGTGAAGCTGGAAATATATTTACATCTCTATGTTTTTATGGAATGATAAAGAGTATCTTTACATATATGACTGATATGGGTGAAGAACAACTATCAGGAATCTTTCTAGTTTTTTGAGAAAGCAGCCTACATATTAGCTGTTAATAGTACTCCGAGCAAGAAAGCTTCCGTAGGATGAAGTATAATATATACATACAGGAACTATTTTTAACTCTATAAAAAATGTCTGCTGACGTATGGGATTATAAATAAAGAGGGGATGTTCATGTTATTAAGAAAAATAAAGTCTGAAGAATTGGCAGAAGTCTATCAAATGGGATATGCGGCATGGCCTAAAGGCAGGACGTACAAAGAGTATGTTAGAGATAATCAAAAAGAAGAAACATATGGAATTCGGTATGTATATGTAAATGAAGAGAATCAAATTATTGGTTCATTTATTTTGCTTCTTTTACAAACTCCTCGATTAAAGTTTGCTTTGCATGGTATTGGGTCCGTTGTTGTTCATCAGCTTTATCAACGAATGGGGTATGGCCGAGATATGCTTGAAGACTTTTTTAAAAAGATGAAGATAGAGAAGCGCAGCGCTATTTTTATGCTTTATAGCGATATTCTTCCTGAATATTATCATCAGTTTGGGTTTAAGGAGCTCCCTTCTCATTTACAGCGTTATCCTCAATCCATTGCTATGGTAAATTGCAGCGAGTCACAATATGAATACTTAAGTAAGCAATCCATAGAAGACATACCGGCCTATTTTTAAAAGGTATGTCTTTTTTATAGTATTTATCGACACAATCGTTTACAATTTTATGTAAGCGTTTTCTTTATTTGGAGATGAATGATTTTATTTGTCCTCATAACTGTAGGCAAATCGTGCAGTCAATATAAATTTTATTACATAAAACCTTGCTATCATCTTACTAGTAACTCTTATTCATTTCCATACCATACCGTGTACGTTTGCTGCTAAGTATAACCATATCAATATAAGGAGGAAGCAGGAAGATGAAACGATTATTTATAGCAGGGATGATTTTTATGCTTTTTTTATCTTTAGGTGCTGTATCTTCTTCAGCCGCAGGAAGTTTTACCTCTAAAACATATAACGGAAGAACATACAAACTGTACGTACCTAGCAGTTATCAGGGAGGTGCTGCCTTACCTCTAGTAGTTATGCTACATGGCTGTACTCAAGACCCTGATCAATTTGCAGCAGGAACACAAATGAATGCACTGGCAGAAACAGAGAAGTTCTTTGTCCTCTATCCAGAACAGCCCTCTTCTGCTAATTCAAATAAGTGTTGGAACTGGTTTGATACTGCTCATCAATCAAGGGGAAGCGGTGAACCAGCGTTAATTGCTGGAATGGTTAATCAAATAAAAAGCAGTTATTCAATAGATGCTGACCAAGTCTTTGTTGGAGGGCTATCTGCTGGTGCAGCTATGAGTGTTATTATGGGAGCTACTTATCCAGACATATTTGCGGCTATCAGCGTTGGGGCGGGCTTAGAATATAAAGCAGCCACTAGTGTAACAGGTGCTTATACAGCAATGAGCAGTGGAGGTCCTAATCCTATCCAACAAGGAGATTTAGCCTATTCAGCCATGGGAGAGCATAAGCGAGTGGTTCCGGTTATTTTGTTTCATGGGACAGCTGACTACACTGTTGCCCCTATAAATGCGCATCAAATACTATCGCAATGGGCTCAAACAAATGATAGAGCGTCTGATGGACTGGATAATAACAATATTGATGATACGGCAGATCAAACTTTACCAGGTACAGTATCCGGTGGAAGAAGCTATACGCAATATATTTACAAAGATACAGCAGGAAAAACAGTAATGGAAAAGTACATGATAGAAGGAATGGGACATGCTTGGTCAGGGGGAAGTACATCCGGTTCTTATACAGATCCTAAAGGGCCAAATGCAACTAAATTAAGTTGGAACTTTTTTAAAAATCATCCGAAGAATGGTGACGCTCCTAATCCAGGAGATATATCCCCGCCGGTTACAGCTGCTTCACCAGCGGGAGGAACGTATGGAAGTTCTGTTTCTGTCACATTATCACCCAATGAACCTGCCACCACTTACTATACATTAGATGGAAGTACACCAACTGTTAATTCTCTAAAGTATTCTGAGCCTATTAGCATCAACTCTAGCAAAACAATAAAATTTTTTAGTGTAGACGCTGCGGGTAATCAAGAGGGAGTAAAGACGGAAGTTTATCAAATTTCTGGAACTTCAGAGAAATCCTCAGTATTTTCTTCGCTTGCTGCTGAAGATGGATTTATCGGAAATTTATCAGCTGACGGTATGAGTAGTTCTATTCATAAAATTGGGGATAAGGGAATGTACAATACCGACACATACCGAACCATTTTATCTTTTGATACAAGCTCTTTACCTGATGATGCAAGTATTACGGATGTATCTTTGAAAATTTATCGCAAATCTTCAACTGGTAATATTTCATCTTTGAAAGGCGATATTAAAAGCGGTGTATTTGGAACTAGCAGTGCTTTAGAACAAATAGATTACCAGGCCTCACCATCTATTTCAGCGGCCTTCCAAATGTCAGTGCCTTCACTCGATAATGGATATACAACTATTCAACTTCCTTCCTCACTTTTGGGATATATGAATAGGAACGGCAAAACTCAGTTTCGCTTGTCAAGCTCAGGTTCAGCGGACTTTTTAAGTGACGTAGTTGAAATTTATGGGGGCGACAATCCTGCATATGCTCCAACTTTAACTGTTTCATATAAGTAAAAAAACCTTCTAAAAGCAGTTAGCTTTTAGAAGGTTTTTTTTTGCTGATAAGTTACTTTTATCACCGAATACAACTCCAACTTTTTATAGAGTTTTCTTCAAATTTTGACATGATTTTGATGAAATTTAATCATTATTCAAAAATGAATTGTCAGAAATATTACAAGAAAATGTTTAAAATTAATTAAATCCGTAATAAAAGTAAAATATTCCTGTAATGGAAGTGAAATGAACAGGTGGTATCATTCAGTCATTGAGTAAATAAGGAGGTATTCGGAAAATGAAGAAATTTGTATTTACTCTAGGGACAACGGCAATTCTTTCAGCAGGATTTGTAGGTGCAGCATCTGCCTCTACAAGCGGAACGTATGAAGTACAAAAAGGTGACACTTTATGGAAAATCGCTCAAAATCATAATGTGAGCGTAGACGAGCTAAAAGATGCTAATAACTTAACATCAACACTAATTTATCCAAATCAGACACTAAACTTATCTAGCATAAAAGAAATCGTACATACTGTAAAACGTGGTGACACTTTGTGGTCAATCGGTCAACATTATGGCGTAACAGTAGAAGAAATTAAAGAATGGAACGGTTTAACATCAGACTTAGTTTTCCCTGGAGAACAATTTAAAATTAAAGCGGCACAAGCAGCTCAATCTCAAACAGCTAGTGCGCCAGTAGCAAAGGCAGCTCCACAAGTGCAGCAGTCTCAAACGGCACAAGCTCAGCAAGAACAAGCAGCCCAAGAGCAAGCACAAAAAGAACAAGAGCAAGCTCAAGTAGCAGCCCAAGAGCAAGCACAAAAAGAACAAGAGCAAGCTCAAGCAGCAGCCCAAGAGCAAGCACAAAAAGAACAAGAGCAAGCTCAAGTAGCAGCACAAGAACAAGCACAAAAAGAACAAGCACAAAAAGAACAAGAGCAAGCTCAAGTAGCAGCCCAAGAGCAAGCGCAAAAAGAACAAGAGCAAGCTCAAGCAGCAGCACAAGCACAGGCAGCCCAAGAGCAAGCGCAAAAAGAACAAGAGCAAGCTCAAGCAGCAGCACAAGAGCAGGCACAAAAAGAACAAGCAGCTCAACAGCAACAACAACAAGCTCAGCAACAACAACAAGCTCAACAACAGCAACAACAGCAGTCTCAACAGCAAGCTAGCGGCAAGTCTATGACTGTTGAAGCAACAGCTTATACAGCTAATTGTGCTGGATGCAGTGGTACGACAGCTACTGGAGTAAATTTAAAATCAAATCCAAATCAACGAGTAATTGCGGTTGATCCTAGCGTTATTCCATTAGGTTCAAAAGTATACGTTGAAGGTTATGGTCAAGCTGTAGCGGCAGATACGGGTGGCGCAATTAAAGGAAATCGAATTGACGTATTCGTTTCTTCAGATAGTGCTGCACAAGACTGGGGCAGAAGATCAGTTAAAATTACAGTTATCGACTAATACTAGTCTTATAGAATAGAAGTAAGAAGAGATGTCTTTTAAAAGACATCTCTTTTTTTATGCTTAAAATAAACGTTTGAAAAAAATAGGTCGGGGCATACTGAAATTTATAGTAGGAATTAGTTTGTTATATTAGTAATTATTTCTTAATTTATATACAATGTTTGAGTGTCTTAAAAAGCTTAAATTATGTCAGGAGTATAGAAATATGAAATTTTATAAAAAAATAGCATTACTAATAGTGCTGGGTGTGATCGCAGGATTCTCGTATCTAGGCTATCAGGGATTATTTCGGCACGACGATCATTTGAACACGTCTGATCATAATCCTTTATCTTCTTCTAAACAGAAGCAAAATAGCATAGAAGTTGTTGGGAACCCCGAATCCATTGCCGTGCTAGTAAATAAGCAAAATCTTCTTCCTGATCACTATGAACCCGCTGACCTTGTATACCCAGACGTTCGGTTTATATTTAAAGAAAAAATTGAAAAGCGACAAATGCGTACAGAAGCAGCAAAAGCGTTAGAAAGAATGTTTTCAGCTGCTGAACGAGAAGGGATTTACCTAGCCGGTGTTTCCGCTTATCGTTCTCAAATTCGCCAGGAATCTCTTTATCAAGCGTACATAAAGCAAGATGGAGAAGCGGCAGCCAGTCATTATAGCGCCCATCCAGGCAGCAGTGAGCATCAGACTGGTTTAAGTATAGATGTATCAAGCAGCACAGGTAAGTGTGCGGCTCAAGATTGTTTTAAAGATACTCCTGAAGCCAAATGGATTGAAAGAAATTCATATAAATATGGATACATTGTTCGCTATCCAGAGGGAAAGCAGCAGATTACAGGTTATAAATATGAGCCGTGGCATATACGATTTGTCGGAAAAGAACTCGCCTCTAAAGTGTATAAAAAAGGAATTACGTTAGAAGAATATTATAATGACTACATGCAAGTTGATAATCCAGTTCAATAAAAAAGAAGAGTTATATAAACTCTTCTTTTTTTGTATTGCTGGAATATACCCTTACTTTAAAAGTTGGAACGAGGGAAAGATGTAGAGATGAACCACGGGATGCTATATCCTATGCCTTACTAGTAAAAGAGTTATCGCTTATAAATTATAATGAATTTTGTGATAAAGAATACTCATGTTCGTTTTCATTTCCCTTCACATATTCTACAAAAAAGGGAGGTGAAAGAAAATGAGTTTTTACGGAGGTTATGGTTATGGATACGGAGCAGGTCACGGAAGTAGCTTTGCGTTAATCGTTGTGCTATTTATTTTACTAATCATCATCGGTGCTTCATGGGCAGGGCACTATTAATAAGGTGTCCATAAATAAACTCCCTTGAAATAATTCAAGGGAGTTATCTATTTTTATCTATAACTAGGTAACTGTAAGTACGAAGTGCTTACATATCCTTTAAAGCCGTTGTATTCTACAAAAGCCCAATCAAATGAAAGCTTGTTATCTTTTGAGTAGCCCCAAGCTAAGAAGCTGACGCTTTTTCCTCTAGGAACAGTTGTTACAACTTTGTTGCTTGTGCTAGGCCCTGTGCGTAAATTAAGGTTAGCAGCTGTATGAACAATAGTAGGGACTTTCATTAAATAGGAAGTACTGATATATCCGGTGCCGCCAATTATTTTAATGGCAGCCCAGTCTGCATTTACAAACTTGACTACTTCAATTTGATCTTTTTTTCTTAATGTATCAAGAATCTTTCCCTGAGTGCTAGGTTTTGAACGTATATTGAGTACGTTTGCTGTCACTTCATATACGCTGAACGGTGCGTTTATTTTTTCTGCTGCACTTGCTGTTTGCTCGTGAGTGAATGGCAGTGTTCCAGATAGAGATGAAAAAGTAAAGCCAGCTGCTAATGCAAAAACCGATATAGATTTTGTAATTGTCTTCATGCGAATATCCAACTCCTTAGTGAAATAGGTTATATCTTTTTCTATAACACTAAGAATAAAGAATACTTGTTTCTAAATTGTTACCAACATGCATCCTAGTTGTAAATTTACGAAAGGTCTGTAAAAAGGTTTATTTCACAGACCTTTTAATAGCGCTATTGTTACTCACCCTCGCAATCTCCGTTGATTTATGAAAAGAAAAATATACAAAAATTGATAATACTGTCCCATAAATGCTCCACAAAGCTAAAGCAAAAATAAATTCTTTCTGCAGGCAATAAATAATGGTTAAAGCAACTAGTGCAATAAAACTTATTAAAATGGTCTTTTTCATAAGCACCCCGCCTATTTAGTTTAATTACTCTATACGCTTTTTGATCGTGCTTTACCCTATAATTATTCGGTCATTGCGCTAAAGATGAAAGGAAAAAGTTAAACAAAGCCGAACTTATAATAAAAAGAGAGATGCAGGAGGATACGTATGTTAAAACAACATGTACTAGAAGATATACAAAAGCTACAGTCTATTTGCCAACAAGAAGAAAAAATAGAGCTGAAGCTGAATTTTGACATGTTACGAAGTCGAAAACAAAATGAAGTTAACGATTTTTTTTATTATGAAAATAATCAGCTTGTTGGATTTATTGGTCTTTATGGGTTTGGGAATACAGTAGAAATATGCGGAATGGTCGATCCTAGCTATCGCCGAAAAAAGATTTTTTCAAAGCTGTTTTCTCAAGCTTTACATATGTGTAAGAAGCGTGAGTATACAGAGATTTTATTAAATGCTCCTGGCGATTCGATTTCAGGCAGGGGGTTCTTAAAGAAGATTCCATGTTCATTTACTTTTTCAGAATATCAAATGAAGTGGGTGAAAAAAGAATTAGAAGATGATAATCCCTTTGTTACACTTCGCTCTTCCCTATTAGATACCGATATGAAAATGGAAATGCAAGTTAATATGGAATGCTTTGGTATGTCTTTAACAGAAGCAGCTGCTTATTATGAGCAAATGAAAACGGAAGAACAGCAAAATCATTTTATCGTAGAGTACAATAGTCAGGCGGTTGGAAAGTTAAGGGTATCTTATGATAAAAGCGAAGCATGGATTTATGGATTTGGTATTTTACCTTCCTATCAAAAATTAGGAATAGGAAAGGCTGCTTTAAAACAAGTCGTTTTACAGCAGCATCAGCTAGGATATGATGTATTTCTTGAGGTTGAAGCAAAAAACAAACGCGCTTTGCAACTTTACGAAACATGCGGCTTCGATTCATATCACGTGCAGGATTATTACGTATACAGCTTGTAGATAAAAAACACGGAAATCTTAGATTTTCGTGTTTTTTATTTACATATTAGATGATATGTGATTTTTTGAGTAAATAATGAGAAAGTAGAGAAAAAGTGATATGCCCGTTGATAAAAACAGGGAAGGCCATACAAATAAGATCGGAGCACTGCAAGCAAGGATACACGTAAGAATACCTCCAATAAATGCTTTTCTAAATAATTGATAAGCCATATACCCCAGGCTAATACTGACAAATACATTGATGAGGCTAAGAAAAATAAACGAAAAAAACAAATTATCTCCCCCCTTGTTTTTAATACACAATAAAAAGAAATATTTCACATGTTTAGTGTAGCAAAAAAGAAAAAACAATAAAATTTGGATCCTAAAGATGAAAAAGGAAGCCATCTGTGTTATGTATAGTAAAGTGAATGAGAACGTTAAAAAAGGGAATGAGTTAATAAAGCGATATAATAGAAAGAAAGGAGTAAAAGGATGGAATTTGCCCATATCTTTACACTAAGTGTATCTGTTGTAACAGCTATTAATATTTTATTAGCCGGTATTCTTATTTTCATTGAACGAAGAGATATAGGATCTACATGGGCGTGGCTTCTTATTTTATTTTTTATACCAATTGTCGGTTTTATTGTATATCTATTCTTTGGAAGACAGCTAAAACAGAAAAACTTTTATAAATTGTCATCTGATGAGCGGGAATATTTAAGATCTTCAGTGGAAGAGCAATTAAAAGAGCTTAAAGCGACCCATGAATATCGAAATGATTTATTAATCCAACATAATAAACTGCTGTTCACTAATTTAAATTCTTCTAAGTCACTTGTGCGCATCGACAACGAAATTGATATCTTTAGTGACGGTAATCAAAAATTTGAGGCATTGTTTGAGGATATTCGAAATGCTAAAAAAGAAATTAATATTCAATATTATATTATTCAACGAGATAATCTTGGAAAAAAATTAAGAGATGAGCTAACAAAAAAAGCAAAAGAAGGCATAAAGGTTCGCGTTCTTTATGATGAAGTAGGATCTAGAAAAATGACGCCATCATTCTTTAAGGAGCTTATTTCATATGGCGGCGAAGCACAGGCATTTTTCCCTTCAATTCTTCGCTTAATTAATTTTCGGATTAACAATCGAAATCATCGAAAGCTTTGTATTATCGATGGTGAAGTAGCATACATAGGAGGATTTAACGTAGGAGATGAATATTTAGGGTTAGATCCAAAAATGGGTTATTGGAGAGACACTCATTTTCGCATTAAAGGAGAGTCAGTGAACGATATTCAAGGGCGATTCATTTTAGATTGGCATCAAGCAACAAAGCAGCCAATTGAACTGGAACAATTTTTGCATCGTACAGAAACTCATTCTGGAACAGTTCCTGTACAAATTGTAGCAAGCGGTCCCAATTCGACTACCCAGCACCTGAAAAACATGTATATCTCATTGATTATGTCGGCCAAAGAAAGTGTATACCTTCAAACGCCTTACTTTATTCCTGACGCAAGCTTTATGGATGCTTGTAAAATTGCTTTATTATCTGGAGTAGAGATTCATATTATGATTCCAAACAAACCTGATCATCCTTTTGTTTATTGGGCTACGTGGTCTCATGTAGGGGAACTGCTGGCATACGGTGCGAATATTTATCTCTATGAAAAAGGCTTTTTGCATGCTAAAACGATTGTAGTAGATAATGAAGTGTCTTCTGTAGGAACGACGAATATCGATCCGCGAAGTTTCAGCCTTAATTTTGAAGTGAATGCAGTTGTATATGACCAGACTATTTCCAAAAAGTTGCAGAACCTGTTTCTTGAAGATGTGCAATGCAGTTCAAAATTAACGTTTGAACGATATAAAGAGCGCTCTCTTCTTATAAAATTTAAAGAAGCGGTATCTCGCTTACTGTCACCAATTTTATAATAAAAATCATTGATATCATGAAACAGACTTGAATTTTTAGATTCAGGTCTGTTGTTTTATTGGTTTCTCCTTGTAAGGAGAGCTAGAGATAAAGTTAAAAAGTTTTACCAAAAAATCCAAGGGTATTAATACTATAACAAGCTAAAAAATGATAATACCTAGGAGGAATAGAAAATGACAAAAAATGTAGTAGGTACGTATGATTCAGAAGAGGCCGTTATTACAGCGATTCGAAATTTAAAAACACAGGGATATCCGGACAGTGCACTTTCTGTTTTGACAAACAGTGGTCCTCATCATGAAAATACAGAAGTGATTGAGCGTTCTGCAGGAATCGATGTGCAAACAGTTGATACAGATCAACACTCAAAGCACCATCAATCCTTTATGGAGAAAATAAAAAATGCTTTTACTTCGTCTGAAGAAAAAATGGATCAAGATGTTAATCGAATCGAAAATCAATTAACCGAATATGGTGTACCTGCTGCGGAAGCTTCCTCGTATGTATCTGATCTTAAAAACGGAAAAGTTTTGCTGATGGTAGACGCAGTTGAGCATGATAAACACAATTCAGCTCTAGGACAAACCGTGACACCTGCTGAAAAATCAGCTGACCCAATGAATGAAAAAATGTTATACGGCAATCACGAAAATAAAATAAGGTAATGTTGAAGGAACTAAATAAGATAATAAAAGACTGCGTTCTTAAATAAAAGCTAGTTAACGAAAGGAAGGGGACCGATGAGAAATCTAGAAAAAACGGAATATGAACTTGACTATTTAAAACAGCAGCAAGAAGTTAATCAAGAGCTCATCAAAGTTTCACAGTCTCTTGTCGCTACGTTAAAACAGTATGAAGAAGAACCGACCAATACAGAAGTGTTAGCTGTAATCGCTGATTTAGAAGGTCAGCAAGAACAGCTCAAAGCAAAGACCGAAAAGATATCTGAAGAGCTTGCACATTTATAAAGTGAGATAAAAGAAGTTCCTATAAAAGGAACTTCTTTTTATATTTTATTATACACAGTCTATTGTGAGAGAAAGAGAATCTTATATAACCGGATGTGAACGTTATGGGGGTAGTGATTTTGTTTTAGATACGTATAGATGAGAAGGAACGCGATAAGACATTATATAAAAATGGGAAAAAGGAAGAACGGTCATTCGCTCTTCCTCCAGCCGTATTGCTTATGATAGTGATTTAGAAACGTCCGCCGCCAAGTTGCTGTTCAGCCATTTGCACAAGGCGTTTTGTGATTTCTCCGCCTACTGAGCCGTTTGCGCGTGCAGTTGTGTCAGGACCAAGAGTTACGCCAAATTCGCTAGCGATCTCATACTTCATTTGATCGATTGCTTGTTGAGCACCGTGTACTGCTAATTCGTTGCTGCTCTTATTTCTGCTGTTTGCCATCATAATCAACTCCTTTTATAAGGTTAAGATTATGATTTGATTAATAGATAGTTTTTATACATAAAATAAAAAAATTTTTTCAAGGACTTATAGAATATGCTTATTGGAATATAGTTACAAAGTTTTCCACTAGGTAACGGAAAATAATTATGTGTAGAAAGAGAGAGAGGTCACGTAAAATAGAACACAAGTAAGTAAGCGGTTACATAATGATCGAGATAGAAAGAGAATTTTAATATTCCTATTCTATTTAAAAGGGGAGATTTTCTATGTATCAAAGGTTAAAAAATTCTGTACTATTGGCTATTACATTGAGTTTAGCAATTGGCATTGTACTCTCTTATGAGAAAGAAGCGCTAGCGAAGCAGACGCACGAAAAAGCTACATCCTATCGTACAGTGACAGAGATTTATGATTGGGGAGCGGCGATCACAAAAATTATTATTGACTTAGGTGAACCTGTTCCAACTAATTCACTTACAAAAGAAACGTTTAAGGTGCATGTGGCTCGAAGTGATAGTCGATTAAAACCGTCTTTATTGGAACAAGGAGATCGTACAATAAAAAAAGCCTATATATCCGATAAAGATGGACAACCAGCCGTACACACTGGAAAATATGCAGTTTTAGAAATGGAAGTTGGACCAGCTGTTTCATTAGGAGCACCACTAAATTATGATGAATATGGTACAGGGTTAAATGCATGGATAGACAGTCAATACACCATTACTCAGCAAAAAGACATGATAACAAATAAAGGAAAATTGTCAGGGCTTGTAGTGAAACAGTTTGCGGGAGAGGAAAAAGAACTCGTAGATGATTTTACAATTAAAAAAGGTATATATCATAATATAGAATTAGCATACGCAAGTCATGCTCCGGCAAAGGATAAGAAAAAGAATCCATTAATCATTTGGCTACATGGTGGAGGAGAAGGAGGAACAGATGCAACAATTCCCTTATCTGCCAATAAAGCTGTTAGTTTTATCACAAAAGAAACTCAGGCTTATTTTGAAGGTGCCTACGTTTTAGTACCGCAAGCGCCAACAAAATGGATGGATGGTTATATCGGTGAAGCGGATGGAACTTCTATTTATAAAGAATCACTGATGGCACTAATTCAAGAATATGTTGCTAAAAATCCTGATATTGATCCCAATAGAATCTATATCGGAGGAGCATCTAACGGCGGATATATGACTATGCTTATGATTCGTGATTATCCAAACTATTTTGCAGCAGCATTTCCAGTATGTGAAGGACTAAATGATAGATTAATTACGGATCAAGATCTTGAAAAGATGAAAGAAACGCCTATTTGGTTCGTAGCCGCTAAAAATGATACGGTTCTTCCACCAACGATTAACACTCTTCCAACTTATGAACGTTTGGTGAAAAGCCATGCAAATAATGCTTATTTATCACTATTTGAAGATGTGCATGACACCACGGGTTTATACAAAAATAATGATGGTTCGCCCTATCAGTATAACGGGCATTCATCTTGGATATATCTGTATAATAATGAACCCAACGCTAAAATAAATGGAGCTACAACAACCATAATGGAATGGATGAGCAAGCAATCGTTGAACAACAATTAATCATTTATAAAAAAGCTGTTTCAAGTAGAGCAGCTTTTTTATGTCTCTTTTAAAGCTAAAGCATATATCTAAAATAAACGATTGAATACTTTCGTGATAAAATAAGGAAAGAGATCACGAAGAAAGGAACAGTGAAAGTGAAACCAACCATTTACGATGTTGCGAAAAAAGCAGGGGTATCGATAGCCACTGTATCCAAAGTAATCAATCAGACAGGCCGTATTAGTGAAAAAACGATAAAAAAAGTAAATGAAGTAATGATGGAATTAGATTATCAGCCTAGCAGTGTTGCAGCTGCGTTAACTGGGAAAAAGACATACACAATTGGCGTGCTAGTTCCTGACATCTCTAATCCTTTTTTCGCAGAGGTAGCAAGAGCTTTTGAGAATAGTGCCAGAGCAGCGGGATACACGCTTTTTTTATGCAGTACGGATCATCAAACAGAACGTGAGCATGAATACATAGATCTTTTATTCAAAAAGCAAGTAGATGGAATTATTATCGCAACCGAACTAAATGATACGAAGCTAGTAAAGAAAATTGTGAAGCATGATGTACCACTTGTATTGTTTTCAGTTGATCATCCTTCTATCTCAACGCATGTAGTGACAATTGATAACGTTCGCGGAGGATATATCGCAGGTACGTATTTAATAGAAAAAGGTCATCAATCGGTAACGATTATCACTGAAAAAGATAGAAAAAGCAGTGAGGGGCGATTAGCAGGATTTAAACAAGCGCTCACAGAGGCAAATTTATCACTAGAAAATCAGTCCATTATCAGCTGTTATTCAACAGTAGAAGATAGCAGAAGAGCAAGTAAACAGCTGCTTTCTTTGCCTAATAGGCCGACAGCAGTCTTTGCATGTACGGACTTAATTGGAATATCCCTCATAAATGAGGCAAGAAAGCAGGGGCTTTCAATTCCAGGAGATCTGTCGGTAATTGGATTTGATAATACAATTTATGCGGATATTGCTGAGCCTGGTTTGACAACGATTGAACAACCTATTTCGCAGATGGCAACTAGTACGTTCGAACAGCTGTTAAAGTCTATGAAAAAAGAAGAGCATGCAAAGCAGCGAATAACAATTATTCCAGAACTAGTAGAACGTGCGTCGGTAAAAAAGCTATAAAACAGAGAAAAGAAAAAGCTGCATGTGCCCAGGCACATGCAGCTTTTTTACTTAATAATATTTATAGAGAGACCGGATTTTTGACTTCGTTTATTGTTTCGCCTTTGACTGTTGTTTCTGTTGGAATTGTAAGGAAACCCGTTAAAAAAGCTCCAAAGAAATATAGGCAAGCAAAGATCCAGATTACGCCGCCCGTGCCTAAAAGACCTATGAAAATAGTTACAATTAAAGGGCCTACAAAAGCAGAAAGTCCAGATCCTAAATTCAATACGGACATCGCAGCTCCTTTATTCTCCGGAGCTAAGGAAGGCACTAACGCTGTAAGAGGGACATATCCTGCTAGTGTTGCACCGTAACAGCATGCGACAATCATCATTACCCAATAATTATGTCCTACGAATTGAGGTACATAGTAAAGAGCGAGTGTTACAATTCCGCATCCTACTCCACCAAACCATTTGATTGTATTTACCCAGCCAAATTTATCTCCAACAATACCAAAAATAATATTAAAAGCCATATTCACAAAAAACAGAGTGCCCCAGATTTGAAGCCATTCGCTCATTGTGAAATCGTGTTTCATCATATAGGTTGGCAAGAAGACAACAAATCCAAATTGAGCAGCGGAGTTAATAATCTTTACAACTCCACCGATCCCTACTTTAGGGTTCTCAAATGCAATTGTAATCCCTTTCATTAATTCTTTTGTTTTGTTATCGCTTACTTTTTGAACGGTAAATCTGTCTTTATTCATGATAATTGAAAAGATTCCGCCGATCAAAACAAAAAGTAAACCACTCCACAAGGTAGCAATTTCGCCGATTTTAGGAACCATGTAACTGGAATAAAAAGCTCCGATTACGCTTAAACCAAGCTGGAAGACAAACCAAAACCAGCCTACTGCTTTTGAAAGCATTTCCTGGGGCGTGCGGTAAGACACCCAGACCAAGAATGAGTAAGCAAATAAAGGGTAGCCAAATCCTCTAAGAGCATAACAAATTAATATAATTGTGTAATTCATAATATGAAGTCCTATACCTATAAATCCAATTGAACCAATAATAAAGGATATCAAGCCGAATGCCATTGCTTTTCTAGGACCCCACAGCTGAACCAGTACGCCGGAGAACCAGGAAGAAATAGAGACCGTAATACCGTAAACGGTAAAAAGTAAAGCAGCATGTTCAATGGTTAAACCTCTTTCTACAAGATAAGGAGATAACCATCCTTGTTCTAAGCCATCGCCAATCATAAAAACAATAATACCTATGTATCCCCACGTTAAATGAGAAGGGATCCCAATCCTGTCAAGAGCTGTTTTTCTGGAAATAAATTCATTCATTTTTCCACACCACCAGATCGATTATTTTGTTGAAAACATCAAACTAATTTGGTTAAGCGCTTAATCTATTTGATAAAAAGTATACGCTTACATTTTTTAAACGTCAATTAAAATTTTAAATATATCTAATTTTCAATTAAATGATTTCAACAGTGGAAATAGTAGTAGATAAGATTATAATAACTTGCCCTTATTATAAGAATACTTAAATATAGAGAATTCCCTTAATTTTAAGCATAAATAGATAAAAATAAGGTTTTTCATACTGTACAATCAGATGAATAAAAAACAAATATTCTAAATAATCTATAAAAAATGTTGCATTTCAAAAAACAGTATGTATAATTGGAAATAGGAAAGCGCTTAACCTAAAAATAGGTTTGAGCGAATGTTTTCTTAACTTTTAATTAAAGGGGAAAATAAGATGGGGATTCTTACAATTGGAATAATTGGTGCTGGACGAATAGGTAAATTACATGTTGATAATTTAAAATTAATGCCGCAAATAAAAATTAAAGCGGTTTCAGACGTAGTGGTAGATCATTTGCACGAGTGGGCTGCAAGTAAAGGAATTTCAACGTTAACAACAAATTATCAAGATTTATTAGCAGATTCAGAAATTGATGCCGTTTTCATTTGTTCGCCAACGAATACGCACGCATCGATTATTGAAGAAGCTGCTCGAGCGAAAAAGCATATTTTCTGTGAAAAGCCCGTTAGTTTTTCAGTAGAAGAAACAATCCAAGCGTTAGAAGTAGTAAAAGAACACGGCGTACAGCTTCAAGTTGGCTTTAACCGACGATTTGATCCCAACTTTAAAAAAGTGCATGATCTTGTACAGCAAGGAGAAGTAGGACAGCCGCACATTTTAAAAATCACCTCCAGAGATCCTCAGCCTCCGAGTCCAGAATACGTCCGCGCTTCAGGAGGATTGTTCATGGATATGATGATTCATGATTTTGATATGGCTCGTTATGTAATGGACAGTGAAGTAATTGAAGTATCGGCTTACGGGACGACGCTCATCGATCCTGCTATTGAAGAAGCAGGGGATATAGATACGGCAATTGTGTCATTAAAATTTGCAAACGGAGCTTTAGGCGTGATTGATAACAGTCGTCAAGCTGTCTACGGTTACGACCAGCGCCTTGAAGTTTTTGGTGAAAAAGGTTCCGCTACTGCTGATAATTGCCGTCCAACTACAGTAGAAATATCAACAGGCGAAAGTGTAGTGAAAGAGAAGCCGCTATATTTCTTCCTTGAACGCTATACACAAGCATATATAGATGAAGTAACACAGTTTGCAAGAGCAATTATGGAAAATCAAAGCGTAATTTGTACAGGTAACGATGGATTACAGGCAGAACGAATTGCTAAAGCAGCAAAAAAATCTTTACTATCAGGGCAGCCAGTGAAGATTGAACATAAAAAATACGCAGTGAATTAATGATAGAAATGTGGGCTGAAAGAGAATATCTTGCTCTTTTCGCCTTTTTAGGAAAGCGCTTAACTAAGGAGGAGTAAAGATGAATCCGCTTGTTTTTAAAGAAAATCGTGAGTTAGATTTTATCGCTATCGGTCGCTTATGTATTGATTTAAATGCAAATGAAACACAGCGTCCAATGGAAGAGACTAAAACATTCACTAAATATGTAGGAGGCTCTCCAGCTAATATTGCGATTGGAGCAGCAAGGCTAGGCTTAAAAACCGGTTTTATCGGAAAAGTATCAGATGATCAAATGGGCCGCTTCATTACTGGGTATCTTCAAAAAAATAAGATTAATACAGATAGTATTGCTGTCGATAAAACAGGGGCTGTAACGGGGCTTGCTTTTACGGAAATCAAGAGCCCTACAGATTGCAGCATCTTAATGTATCGAGATAACGTAGCGGATTTAAAACTAGATCCTACAGAAGTATCAGAAGAATATATTAAGAAGTCAAAGGCTCTTTTAATATCTGGAACTGCTCTTGCACAAAGTCCTTCTCGTGAAGCTGTATTTCTAGCATTAGAATACGCACGCAAGCATGAAGTTGTAGTGTTTTTTGATATTGACTATCGTCCATATACATGGGAATCGGAAGCTGAAACGGCAGTCTATTTTAATTTAGCTGCTGAAAAATCAGATGTGATTATTGGTACGCGAGAAGAGTTTGACATGATGGAAAAACTTTTAAATTATAAAGAATCTAATGATCAAGTAACAGCAGAGCGCTGGTTTTCTCACCATGCTCAAATCGTCGTGATTAAGCATGGTGGAGAAGGATCTATTGCCTATACAAGAGATGGTAAGTCTCACCGTGGAGGAATATTTAAAACAAAAGTTCTGAAAACGTTTGGTGCTGGTGATTCCTATGCTTCAGCCTTTATTTATGGATTGATGCAAGGACTGGAAATTCCACAGGCAATGCGATTGGGGGGGGGCTCCGCTTCGATTGTCATTTCAAGACACAGTTGTTCAGATGCTATGCCGACAAGCGTTGAGCTCTTCAACTTTATGGAGACAGCAACTGAAGTTTTGCAGGAAGCCTAATAAACAAAGGGAAAATCTTGAGAGATTAAAGGAATAGAAGCTTATTAAAATGAGATAAAGGGAGAGATATTCTATGACGCAAACAGCAGTAAAAACAGTAAAAAACTATATTGGTGGACAATGGATTGAATCAGCTGCATCAAAAACGGAACCTGTGTATAACCCAGCAACAGGTGAATTAATCGCACAGGTACCTCTTTCTACAAAAGAAGACGTAGATCAAGCGGTGCAAGCAGCAAATGAAGCGTTCAAAGGGTGGGCAAAAACAGCTGTGCCTAAACGTGCACGAATTTTATTCAAGTATCAGCAGCTATTAGTAGATAACTGGGATGAATTAGCAAAGTTAGTGACAGTTGAAAACGGAAAAAGCTTTAACGAAGCGCGAGGTGAAGTGCAGCGTGGAATTGAATGCGTAGAATTCGCGGCAGGAGCTCCTACGTTAATGATGGGGAAACAGCTTCCTGATATTGCAACAGATATTGAGTCTGGCATGTACCGCTATCCAATTGGCGTCATTGGAGGAATTACACCGTTCAATTTTCCAATGATGGTTCCTTGCTGGATGTTCCCGCTTGCGATCGCTTGCGGCAATACATTTGTGTTAAAGCCTTCTGAGCGTACGCCGCTGTTAGCTGCAAGATTAGCTGAGCTGTTTGAAGAAGCTGGTTTGCCAAAAGGTGTATTAAATATTGTAAACGGCGCGCATGATGTGGTAAACGGTCTTCTTGAACATAAATTAGTGAAAGCTATTTCGTTTGTAGGTTCCCAGCCTGTAGCTGAGTACGTGTACAAAAAAGGTACGGAAAACTTAAAGCGTGTTCAAGCTTTAGCCGGTGCTAAAAACCATTCAATTGTATTAAATGATGCAGATTTGAACGTAGCAACAAAACAAATTATCGGAGCCGCTTTTGGTTCAGCAGGTGAACGCTGTATGGCAGCATCTGTTGTTACTGTACAAGAAGAAATTGCGGATCAGCTAATTGAAAGATTAGTAGAGGAAGCAAATGATATTGTAATTGGGGACGGCTTAGAAGAAAACGTCTTCTTAGGACCAGTCATTCGTGAAAATCATAAAGAGCGTACGCTCAGCTATATTGAATCAGGCGTGCAAGAAGGAGCGGAGCTTATTCGTGACGGTCGCACAGATGCAGCAGTAAATGGCAAGGGCTACTTTGTCGGACCAACGATTTTTGATCATGTTACGCAAGAAATGAAAATTTGGCAAGATGAAATTTTTGCACCTGTGCTGTCTATTGTACGTGTGAAAACATTAGAAGAAGCTATTGAAGTAGCTAATAACTCTCGATTTGCAAACGGTGCTTGTATTTATACAGATAGCGGCGCAAGCGTACGTGAGTTCCGTGAAAATATTGAATCTGGTATGTTAGGAGTAAATGTAGGGGTACCGGCACCTATGGCATTCTTCCCATTCTCTGGCTGGAAAGATTCTTTTTACGGTGATCTTCATGCAAATGGTACGGACGGCGTGGAGTTTTATACAAGAAAGAAAATGGTAACAACGCGCTGGTAAGTGATTCATTAAAAATCGCATTCCATTTTAAAAGGAGGTATCAGGAATTAAAGATATTCCTTATGCTTCCTTTTTTAAAATCGCAATCTAGTATTAGAAGGGAGAAAGAAGCATGGAAACAGTTAGAATGACGACGGCACAAGCATTAGTGAAGTTTTTAAATCAGCAGTATGTTGAATTTGATGGAAAGCAGCATCAGTTTATTAAAGGGATTTTTACAATTTTCGGGCACGGAAATGTAGTAGGTCTTGGGCAAGCTTTGGAAGAAGACCCAGGAAATCTAGATGTATATCAAGGACGTAATGAACAAGGAATGGCCAATGCAGCGATGGCTTTTGCAAAACAAAAACATCGAAAGCAGATTATGGCTTGCACATCTTCAGTAGGACCAGGTTCGGCAAATATGGTTACAACGGCAGCAACAGCTTCAGCTAATAACATTCCAGTTTTGTTGCTTCCCGGCGATGTATTTGCAACTAGACAGCCTGATCCTGTTTTGCAGCAAATTGAACAGTCATATGATTTATCTATTTCTACAAACGATGCTTTCCGTCCAGTGAGTAAGTACTGGGATCGCGTAAGCCGCCCTGAACAATTGATGACAGCTATGATTAATGCGATACGTGTGTTAACGAATCCTGCAGATACGGGAGCTGTAACTATTTGTTTGCCTCAAGATGTGCAGGGAGAAGCATGGGACTTTCCAGCTTATTTCTTCCAAAAGCGCGTTCACCGCATTGAGCGTCGCCTTCCGACTAGGGACAGTCTAGCAGATGCAATTCAAGCAATAAAAACAAAGAAAAAGCCAATCATCATTTGCGGAGGAGGCGTTCGGTATTCAGAAGCTGCAAAAGAGTTAAAACAATTTGCTAGTGAGTTCCATATTCCATTTGGAGAAACTCAAGCTGGGAAAAGTGCCGTTGAAAGCGACTATCGCTATAATCTTGGCGGAATAGGTGTAACAGGAAACTCAGCTGCTAATACAATCGCTAAAGATGCGGATTTAGTAATTGGAGTAGGCACTCGATTTACTGATTTTACAACAGCATCTAAACAGCTTTTTCAACATCCCGACGTGCAATTTCTTACTGTTAACACGTCTGAATTTCATGCAAATAAACTGGATGCCGTGAAGCTTGTAGCTGATGCAAAAGAAGGGTTGTTTGCTCTTAGGAAAGAGCTCATGTCAATTGGCTATCAGTCTGGTTACACGACAGAAATTGCAAGTGCAAAAGACGCATGGGAAGCAGAATTAGAGCGTCTACATAGCATACGTTTTACAGGGGCAGATTTTATTCCAGAAATAAAAGGTCATTTAGATGAAAGCTTAGCTGAATATGCAGAATCACTTGGTACTCAATTAACGCAAACAGAAGTAATTGGAGAGGTGAATAAGCTCCTTGATGACAACTCCGTCATTGTTGGTGCAGCTGGAAGTCTTCCAGGTGACTTACAGAGAATGTGGAAGTCTAATAAACCCAATACCTATCATATGGAATATGGATATTCATGTATGGGATATGAAGTATCAGGTGCACTTGGAGTTAAGCTAGCTGAACCAGCTAAAGAAGTGTATGCGATGGTTGGAGATGGAAGCTATCAAATGCTGCATTCAGAGCTCATTACAAGCCTTCAAGAAAGAAAAAAGATAAATATTTTACTGTTTGATAACTCCGGATTTGGATGTATTAATAATCTTCAAATGTCAAATGGAATGGGGAGTTTTGGAACAGAGTTTCGCTATCGAAACGATGAAACAGGAAAATTAAACGGAAACGTGATGAAAATTGATTTTGCAGCCAGCGCCGCAGGCTACGGTGTAAAAACCTATCGTGTAAGCTCTCTTGAAGAACTAAAAACGGCAATGGAAGATGCACAAAAACAAGAGACTTCTACATTAATTGATATTAAAGTGCTACCCAAAACTATGACAAACGGTTATGAATCGTGGTGGCATGTAGGAGTAGCAGAGGTATCTGAAAATCACCATGTACAAGAAGCCTATAAGGATAAAGTGAAAAATCTTGAAATGGCCAGAGGTTATTAACAAGCAAGAGAAATGGCCGATGTTGAGGGGGAAACATTCGGTGAATATAATAGCATTTTCAATTTGATATAGGGGAGAGGAAGACATGTTCAAGGAAAACACGGTCAAACTGGGGATTGCTCCAATCGCTTGGACAAATGATGACATGCCTGAACTAGGAGCTGAAAATACATTTGAACAGTGTATCAGTGAGATGGCTTTAACCGGTTTTAAAGGAAGTGAGGTAGGAAACAAATATCCGCGAAATGTTTCGATCTTAAGGAAGGCATTATCACTTCGGAATTTAGAAATTGCAAGCGCATGGTTTAGTACATTTTTAACGACAAAGCCGCTGGAAGAAACGGTGACGCCATTTATTGAACATCGCGATTTTTTATACGAAATGGGAGCAAAAGTAATTGTTGTATCTGAACAAGGACACAGCATTCAAGGGATGATGGATGTACCTTTATTCAAAGAAAAGCCCGTGTTCACGCCAACAGAGTGGAGCAGCCTTATAGAAGGCCTGCACTATCTTGGGAAACTAGCAAGAGAGAAAGATATGCATATTGTCTATCATCATCACATGGGAACAGGCGTCCAAACAACAGAAGAAATTGAGCAGCTAATGGAGCTTACCAATCCAGAACTTGTTTCGCTCCTATTTGATACCGGTCATCTTGTTTTTTCAGGCGAAGAACCTCTTTATATCTTAAAAAAATATCTTCATCGTATTAAACATGTTCATTTAAAAGATATTCGCCAAGAAGTAGTTGATCGAGTCAAACAACAAGACCTGAGCTTCTTGCAAGCGGTAAAAGAAGGAGCCTTTACTGTTCCAGGCGACGGAGTTATTGAATTTGATGAAGTATTTACTACGCTTGCCGCTTCTGATTATAACGGCTGGTTTGTCGTAGAAGCAGAACAGGATCCAGCGCTTGCTAATCCTTTTGAATATGCGTTAAAAGCAAGAAACTTTATTAAAGAAAAAAGCGGTCTTTAATTTCTATTGTAAAAGGTTTTACGCCTTTTATATGTTTATGAAAGGAAAGGAGGAGATGAAATGAAGCCAACCATCTATAGTGTGGCTGAAGAAGCAGGTGTATCAATTTCCACCGTATCAAAAGTTATCAATCAAACCGGTCACATTAGTGAAAGAACAAGACAAAAAGTAATTGAGGTTATGGGGCAGTTGAATTACCATCCAAGCGTCGTAGCATCTGCTTTAACAGGAAAGCCTACTAAAACGATTGGGCTTCTCGTACCCGACATCTCCAACCCTTTTTTTGCCGATTTGGCAAGAAGCATAGAAGACCGAAGTCATGAGCGAGGTTTCCATGTTGTAATGTGTAATACCGATAACGATGCGGAAAAAGAGAAAAAATATCTATCGCTGTTAATTCGTCAGAGAATCGACGGTTTAATTGTAGCATCTGCTTTTCGCAATGCTAATCTTTTAAAAAATATGCTGAAGCAAGATATACCCATTAGCGTTATTGCTTCAGAAATCCCTCACATATCTGTTAATACAGTGACAGTGGATGACTATAAGGGAAGCTATTTGGCGACTGATTATTTGCTATCTTTGCATCATAAAAAAATTGCGATTATTACAGAAAATGCAAAAAGTAATCACGCCCGTTTAGATGCTTTTCGAGATGCCATGCAAGAAAATGGAATCACTGTGTTACCTCAGCACGTTATTACGACCGAAGCAAGTATTCAAAAAGGATATGAAAGTGCTAAGCAAATTTTTTTAATGAAGGAGAAAGTGACGGCTATTTTTGCTTGTAACGATTTACTGGCTATTGGCGTCATACAAGCGGCAAAAGAATTCAACATTGATGTGCCGAAGGACTTATCAGTGATTGGCTTTGATAATACCGTTCTTTCTACTACCATCACGCCCATGTTGACGACGGTAGCACAACCGACAAAAGAAATGGCTGTAAACGTAGTGGATTTGCTGGTTAGAGAAATGGAATACTCAACGATGCATAAAGAACATTTACTTCTTGAGCCGAAATTGATTGTCCGGAAATCGACGGCTCCGTTACGAAGAAACGCCACAGCATCTGCAAATAATTGAATACAATCAAGAGTATTGCTGTTAATAAAAACTCTTCACAGTCACATATTCAAAAGAATGTATAAAGTCTATGAAGAAAAAATGAGTGATTAGTAAATTCTGATTGCGCTACTACATAAAGGAGGAAGTTAAACATGCTAGGTAAATTAGGTGAATTAAATAAAGGATACAACGTACTTACAGAAATGGCCGGTCAGCACAAAGATATGTTGATGGATATTGGGATTTATAATATGTCTCAAGGAAAAGAGGAAACTTTACTAGACAGCAACAATGAAACGGCTATTCTTTTACTAGAAGGAAAGGTAAAGCTAGAGTGGGAAGGACATTCGAAAGAAATTCAGCGTGAGTCTCTTTTTGAAGAAGAGCCTTGGTGTTTGCACGTTTCGAAAAATGTGGAGGTTAAAATTACCGCGCTTGCCAATAGTGAAGTACTAGTTCAAAAAACGGATAATGAAAAAGAATTTTCATCAAAATTATATACGCCTGAAGACTGTCAAAATACAGTAGCTGGTGAAGGAGTATGGGAAGGTACCGCTCAGCGTGTCATTCGGACAATCTTTGATTATAATAACGCTCCTTATTCTAACCTTGTTATTGGAGAAGTTATTTCTTATCCAGGAAGATGGTCGAGCTATCCGCCTCATCATCATGATCAGCCTGAAGTATATTACTATCGTTTTGACAAGCCGCAAGGATTTGGCTGTGCAATGGTTGGAGAAGATGCATACCGTGTAGTTGATAATAGTTTTATTACAATTCCAGGTGAATTAGATCATCCTCAAGCAACGGCTCCCGGCTATGCGATGTACTTCTGCTGGATGATTCGCCATCTTGACAATAATCCATGGACAGACCGTATTATGGAAGAAGAGCATAAGTGGTTATTAGAGCCGGATGCAAAAATTTGGCCTGAAAAATAAATAAAACTCTTTATACAAAATGAGTTTCAAATGTTGAAAAACCTCGAATAAAAAAATAATTATGCGTAAAATAATAGTTTATTTTTGTAAAATTTGTTTTTATATGTTAAAGTATAGCTTGTATTAATATTCAGGCGATGATATCGCTCTTTTTGGCAGATTCCTTTTTTAGGAGTCTCTTTTTTTTCTAAACAGAAGCAAGAGATCGTATGTCAATCAAAAAAAAGGAGATAAGCGTAGCCGCTTATCTCCTTTTCTTTTTAGCATTATCTAACGCTAAGTTCTTTTTCACTACTTTTTCTAAAGCAACTTCCACGTGAACATTTTTTTCATCGATGTCATTCACAAGCACGACGGTTCCTTTTCGTCCTTTAATCTTTAAATCATCACCCGTAGAAGGAATGTTTTCCCTCAGCTGGCTTAATAGAAGCTTTCTGTTTTCAAAAAAGTGGACAGCCACCATTTTATCTCACCTAATTTCATATGATATGTGTGATACAAAGATGTGTATATGAAATCCTTCCTATACGTTATGTCGTCAGGGGTGGTTTTAGAACACGTTGAATAGACAATTGTTGCATCGATATATGAAATAAATAGGGTGGCATAGTTATAAATCTTCTATTCTTGGACATACTTATACTACTAATCTAAAAAGGGATGTGGATGAAAATGAAGGTGGCTATCGGATTAAGTGTATTTACGGTCTTTACAGGAGCAATTGCGTTAGGGTCAGTTTACTTTTTAGCAGGGATCTTTTCGTTTTTCTTAACGGTTTTTTCATAAAAAAATCCACCAAGAGGTGGATTTTTTTATTTAGCAGCGGCTTTTGTTTCATGAGGCGAATTGCCGATAAATCCAAATTTTCCGCCGACAACTTCTTTTACTTCGTGGATGACAATAAAAGAATTCGGATCAATTTGCTGGATTTTCTTTTTAATTTTTAATAACTCGTTCTTTTTAATAACAACGTAGATAATGCGTTTATCTTTGTTGGCGTAGTAGCCATATCCATAAAAGATGGTAGCTGCATTTCCAAATTCACTGGTGATCACTTGCGCAATGTCTTTGTACTGATCAGACATAATCGTCATTGCTTTTTTGTTGTGGAAACCTTCGATAACAACATCGACGATTTTAGCACAAAGATAGACGAATATAAAAGTATAGAGGGTATTGTTGACGCCAATAGCAAAAACCGATGCTAAAATAATGACGCTGTCCATGTAGAACATGCTTTTCGAGATATTGTAGCCTTTTGTGTAGTTTAATAAATAAGCTAAAAGAGTTGTGCCGCCGGTAGATCCATCCGCGATAAAAATGAGTGCCAGTCCTGTTCCCATTAGTAAAGCCCCGAATACAATTCCTAAAATCATGTCGTGAACGTGAAAAGGAATATAGCTGACCAGACCTAAGAAAACGGACGTCATGACAGCTCCTAGAATCGTATAGAGAATCGTTTTTTTAGTTAGAAATTTATAAGCTAAGGCAATGAATACAAGGTTCACAAGAAATGTGCTGATACTTGTAGGGATATGAAATAAATAATATAAAACAAGAGCAATACCAACCGTACTTCCGTCACCTAATTTATTTGGAATGACAAAAAAATCAATGGATGCAGCAACTAAAAGCGCTCCGGCAATAATTAAAATGATGTCTTTATAGATTGTTTTCAATATGCAAACCTCCCTGATTATTAGGATATTTTCATGTGTAATCTTGTTTTTACTAGTGTTTCACAAATGATAAAATAAAAAACGTCTTAGAAATTGTCTAGTTATAAAACTGATCAACTTCTAAGACGAAGAATTACGATACTTGTATAGGTCTTGATCCGGCTTTTCTATGCTTCGATGTCACCGATTATATAAACCTCTGACCGCTATGTCAACGCTATGAGAGATGTTCAACTTTTCAAAAAATAGAAGGCGGTTTCCTGTATAAAAAAGAATCCTTTGCGACGGCGCAAAGGATTTTCAAATTTATTGGAATAGGGGGAATATGTTATTAGAATTGCCATTTTCATAAATTAATATACCTTCATTTTTTTAAAAATTATTTGTTAATGACGATTGAAAGTTTGTAATTCACATGCTGATTTAGCTCTGTCAAAAAATCATTTAATTCTTCATTTGAATGAAATTTGCATTCTAGTAAGTAGCAGCCATCGCCGCTGATTTTAAAGTTGTTGATGACGTACTTCTTCTGACTTTCTACAAATGTAAGGTAGGGGTGGTGATGAATGCTCTGCGTATAGATATTTAAAAATGCATGGACGGTGTAGCCAAGTTTTCGTTCATCAATGTTAATTGTATAGCCTTTGATAATGCCTTCATCTTCTAACTTTAATACTCTAGCAGAAGCGGCTTGTCCGGTTAAATGCACTTTTTCTCCTAATTCTTTCATCTTCATACGTCCATTTTTTGATAGCTCTTCTAGTATGCGCTTATCTGTATTATCTAACATCGCTACAAATCCTTTCGTATTTCAAATCAAAAGGGTTAACTACTTTATGTCACCTATGTATACGGATACGTCTTCTATTTTATACTAAAGAAAAGTAAGAAAAAAGAGCAGTCAATATGGAAGACATGAAAGCAGCAGTAGTTTGCAAACAGCTAAATTGACGAAAGCTTAAGCTTGCTGTATGATTCTTTGAGTGTTTACGTGGTTCGTAACCATCCCACGTTAAAAAACTAAGGAGAGAATAGTAAGATGAATATAAGAACACTTTGCGTCAACGGTCTTTTAGCAGCTATGTATATTGCTGTTAGCATGTTAATTCAGCCGTTTGGCTTCACCAATATCCAATTTCGTATATCAGAAATGTTCAATCATTTGATTGTATTTAATAAAAAGTACGTGTACGGCATTGTACTAGGGGTATTTCTGACGAATTTGTTTTTTTCACCAATGGTCGCTTATGATCTGGTGTTTGGGGTAGGACAATCTGTACTATCATTACTCATTACCATTTTTTCTATGCGCTACATTAAAAATATGTGGGCTCGTATGCTTATTAATACACTTGTGTTTACGTTTACGATGTTTATTATTGCGTTTGAACTGCACCTAGCATTTGATTTACCATTTTTCTTTACATGGTTAACAACAGCTGTTGGTGAGTTTGTGGTTATGCTTGTTGGAGCACCAATTATGGCGGCCATTAATAAACGTGTACAATTTAATAAGCTAGTTGGATAAAAAGATGCGGCTGTGATAAATCTCACAGCCGCATCTTTTTATCTTTGTTATTCTATAAGTGTAGTGATAAACCCCTTATTATTGAAGAGCTTTTCACGCATGGACAAATTACCCATATCTAGCATGTAAAAAGAGCAGGTCGCTATTGCGTTCTGCTCTTTTTGCGTAACGGAATAGCGAGTATTCAATTAGATTATTTTGAAAGAAGAAGTGACAAATCTCACAGCGCGTTCTTTTTTCTTTGGTTACGATATACATATAGTTGGCAAACTCCTTATCGAAAAGTTTTTCGCACAACAACACATTACCTATGCGTAGCAATTAAAAAAGCAGACCGCCAAGGTTTGCTTTTTTAATTGTGTATTTTTACCATTAAATAACTTTTTTGAGTTATAATTGTAAAATAATCTTTGTTACGAGAGAGGGGATTATTTTTTGAATAGAAAGTTAGGAATTCTTGTTTTATTAGTGTTAGCTATCTTATTTGCCGGGTGTTCAAAAGAAGAAGACAACGTTCCTTTAAGAGAACTAGAAAAGATCCATATTAACGTCATCAAAGAACAAAAGATGAAGCAAGGGATTTCGTATGAATTGGAATTCGTAAACAAGAGCGATTTGACCATCAAACAAAACGACGTATTTTTATCGTATCCACTAAAAATAAAAAACGGTTATTCTGAAAATAAATTTAAGGTGTTAGCAGAAGGCAATAAGTTAAATATTAAGCCAAAACAAAAGGTAAAGTTGACTGCATTTCTTCCTTATAAAGGAATTAATAAAGAAGCGTTAGCTATTGATGAGCCTGACGTAAAGTGCATAGGATATTGGAATAAGATCGATGACTACCATCAATTTTCTTTTGGAGGATATTTGAAGCGAGAATAATACATGGATTTGTTAAATGATGGAACTTATGAAGCGTGAAATCGTATATAAATCAAGGGGGAGATTTTATTGAAGAGATATGGACTATTTATCATTAGTTTCATCGTTTTCTTGGGTAGCTTTCAACTGCTATCAGGAATGATTCTTACGCTCTTATATGTTCCAGAAAGTTCGACTATGTGGAGCTCAATCGAAGGATTATCAAGTAAAGTAATGTTTGGCAGTTATTCTGGTAGCTTTGCTTTTATGATTCCCGCTGTAGCAGCTACAGCCGCTTTTTTTATCTCTAAAAAATGGGTTAGGAAAAGTGTATAAGAAACTGATAGCGGTGGTGAATAAACAGTGAATGTAGACACGGATAGATTAGTTAGCTTCTTTATTTTATGGGGAACACCCGCTGCTTTTAGTATAATAGAGTACTTTAAACTGAGTAAAACTGAAAAAAAAGAAGCTATACGAGACTTAACATCATTAAAATCGATTATAACAACAGGCTTTATATTGATTGGAGGAGTGATGGCGAGTTTAGGTAGAGTATTATCGCTGCTGCCTCTGCACATTATAGGTACTTTTATTTTAGTCATTGGTGGTATCGTGGGCGCTATTGAAGCATGGAAAACAGAAAAAAAGAGAGGTATTATTATCCTTGTTTTCATAGTATCTATGATTGCTTTTACATTTGTAATATAAATTCTGCATGTAACAAGAGCTGCTCAAACTATGAGCAGCTCTTGTTAGTTTCTCACTTATTGCGCTTCAAGCTGCTGATCTTTTTTCTTTAATGTAAGAGCGAGCAGGAACGAAACGATAGCAAAAGCGATGGCTACATAATAGACGGTATGAACTCCGCTTGTCATACTTTTTATTTGTAACAGCGTTTTATTCGTTTCATTTGATTGTTGAATAAAGTGCTGAGAAGCCATGGTCATAATACTTGTATACAAAGCGGGTCCAATTGCGCCTGAAACTTGGTTAATCGTATTTGAAATGGCTGAACCGTGAGCGTGAAGCGGTTTAGGTACTTGATTTAAAGCAAGCGTCATTACGGGTCCTATGCTTAAACCTACGCCAATTGTAAAGGCAGCGTATAAAATAGCTGCGGTCATCGTGGTTGTTTCTCTTGAAATGGTAGTGAACAAACTTAAAATAAACGTTAAAAGAATTAAACTTGTTAAAAGCAGCGGTTTAAATCCAATTTTATCAAACAAACTTCCTCCGACCATAGCTGTTAGAGCCAGCGTTACTCCTCCTGGAAGCATAAGAAAACCTGATGGTAGCAACTCTATACTGATCCAGTCAATCCAGACGTTTAGGTCTTGTATAGGAGTGAAGATTGACGTTGGTTTGACAGGTGTAAGCATTGCTTGAAATGTTAAGAATAAGTTTACAAAGTATTTTGAGGCTATCCTTTTATTTCTGTTAAAAAAATATAGTCAAGTAATGAAATTAAAAGAAGACGAGAAGCGTATAGCATGTTACGATAGGGACGGTATAGAAATTGACACATATCGGTTTCTAATAGAAGAGACAAATTTTAAAATTTTTAAATGTAAGGTTGTGATTCACCTGAGACTGAATAAATTTATTAGTGAATCTGGCAAAGCGTCAAGACGCGGGGCAGATAAGTTAATTAGTGAAGGAAGAGTAACCGTTAATGGAAAGGTTGCAAAAATCGGAGATCAAGTTAAGCCTGGCGATGATATTCGAGTAAGCGGCCAACAGCTTCGGATTGCTCGAAATAATGTATATATTGCACTTAATAAACCAGTCGGCATTACAAGTACGAGTGAGAAAAAAGTAAAGGGAAACATCATTGACTTAGTCAATCACCCTTTGCGTATTCATCATGTCGGACGACTAGATAAGGATTCAGACGGCTTAATTTTACTTACAAATGACGGCGATATTATTAACGAAATTTTACGTGCAGAAAACAAGCATGAAAAAGAATATATTGTTGCAGTAGATAAGCCGATTACACCCGAGTTTATCAAAAACATGTCTGAGGGAGTAAAAATTTTAGGTACAAAAACGCTTCCTTGTAAAGTGACACAGCTGTCTAAGTACGAGTTTCAAATTATTTTAACACAGGGCTTAAATCGTCAAATTCGCCGTATGTGTGAAGTGCTCGGATATGAAGTATACCGACTTCAGCGTACGCGTATTATGAATATTCACTTAAACAACTTGCCTGTTGGGCAATGGAGAGATTTAACGAAAAAAGAGCGTACGCAGCTATTCAAAGAATTAGACTATGAACCTAAAGAGTGGTAAATCAAAAGACACCAGCCTGTTAGACTGGTGTCTTTTTTTATTCGCATACAACTACTTGTCTAGAAAATACGCTTTTGCGCGCTACGCAGCGATCTGAAATAGAAAAGCCAGCTTCATGAATCATATGGTCAATCGTGTCTACTGTAATTACGACTACTTTATCCGCAAAGCGGCGAGCGTGTTTTAAAATAGAAAGCTGATCTTCAGGCGTCGCGTGGGTGTAGAGATTGTAAGGCATGTCGATGATCGCTACGTCATAGTGAGTGGTAACATCCGAAATCGGTCCGGTTTTGACATCACCCTTTAAGCCGAAATGCGCAATATTTTCACGAGATCCGTCGGTCACAAGTGGGTTGATATCGCGTCCTACAATATCAATGCCCATTGAAAGAGCTTCTACGAGGACTGTACCAATACCACAGCATGGATCAATCGCTTTGATTCCTTCAGGCTTTGGAACGGCAATGTTAGCTACAGCTCTTGCAAGGCGGGTACTGAGTGCCGTAGAGTATTCACGCGGTTTCTTCAAATGATGCAGCCATACAGCTTCGCTTTTTTGATATTTTCCAAAATACCAGCGTCCTTCAAATGGAACAATTCCAAACAAATGGTCAGGGTTATGCAAGTCTGCTTCTGCTACAAAATGCCAACCCACATCACGTTCAATCGCACGCTGACCTTTATAGCTTATTTTTTGATCTTTTTCTAAGTCATTAATTTTCATAAAAATGAGTTTAAATGTTTGATCTCCAAGGTCAATATCTTCTACTTGTTTGCAAATATCTGCAAGGTCATCTGATTCATACATAATATCTAATCGCTCTTTGATAAAAGGGCTTCTGCTTGGATCAAGTTTAACGGCGCTTTTTATGATAGGTTTCTCAGTTTCAATTTCAAAAAGAGAGCGTCTCTCTAATTGACATAGTGAGAGTTCCTCTTCGCTGCATGCGTATGTGTAGATATACTGAGGCAGCTGCGTATGGTTATTCAATATCGTATCATCCTTTATCGTATCTAATTATCCTTCTTCTCAAACAATAGCGAGAAAAGAAGAGAAAAGCAACGAATTTAAATATATTTGGCTGTGAATACTAAATTGAAGCGCTACATAGTCCACTTATTTGACAAAACATGCTAAAATAACTGATGATAACCTGCATGTGCTGCTGTTTATACAAAAGAACTGGATCAAGGTTTCTCAAAAATCATTTATACACTGCTGACATTTTGATGAATAGGAGAGGCTACGTGATGTCTAAAAGTGATCATGAAAAGCAACAGATGAGTCGGGCTGATATGAAAAAACAAGCTAAAACATCCTCGCAAAACCTTGTGATGAACGTACTCATTGCCATTGTATCTGCATGTATTTTAGCTCTTATTATAAATATTTTTGTACTAATGAAATGAGCCGTTATGCTGCTCATTTCTTTTTATTAGGTTCAGCTTTTATTGAAGAGTTTGAGGTCTCTTTCACTAGAGAGCACATTGTGAATAGCATATCTTTTTTTTACAAATGATAGTTGTGATATGATAAAGCAATAATACATTAGACAAAAAGCTGGAGGTTACTTAGTATGCCATTACTTAGATTTGATGTAATAGAAGGAAGAGACGAAAAAGAGTTAAAAGCATTACTAGACTCTACTCATCGAGCGATGCTAGAAGCCTTTGGCGTCCCAGAACGCGATCGTTATCAAATTGTACATCAGCATCCTGCTCATGAAATGATTATTGAAGATACAGGTCTTGGCTTTGAGAGAAGCAAGGATTTGGTTATTATAAGCGTGACGAGCAAACAGCGAACAGAAGAGCAAAAACAAGCTCTTTACAAATTAATTGTAAAAGAGCTGGGAGAAAGCTGCGGAATTCAGCCAAGCGACATTATGATTTCAATTGTTGAAAACGGTAATGCTGACTGGAGCTTTGGTATGGGAGAAGCTCAATTCTTAACTGGGAAATTATAAAATGGTTTATTATCTAGAGAAGCCCTTATTTCTAAGGGCTTTTTCTCATTTTGTCTATAAAAATATTATTCTCTTAGTCACATCTTACTCAAAATTAAATACAGACATCTGTCAAATGAATGATACAATAAGCTTATATGCCGTTTTGAGTGGGAAAACCAAAAAAGAGTTCGGCGTACTAACTTCAGAACAACAATAATTTTACATAAAGATGTAAAGATTTAAAGGTTAAAAGAGAAATGTATAAAATCTGTAAAACAAAAGAACAGTTACGCGTTAAACATAGGAGTAAAAGGTTCTTCACGTGTTTTTTCGGATAATAAGAGAAAGTAATTTTGATCATTGAGGAGGAACTTAGAATGTTTGGATTTGATGCAGATGTATCGCCATTAGTGCGAATTAAAGTAATTGGAGTCGGCGGTGGAGGAAATAACACCGTTAACCGTATGATTGAACATGGTGTACAAGGGGTAGAATTTATCGCCGTTAATACGGATGCTCAGGCGCTTAATTTATCTAAAGCAGATGTGAAAATGCAGATTGGTGCGGCATTAACGCGAGGATTAGGTGCAGGAGCTAATCCAGAAGTAGGAAGAGAAGCTGCAGAAGAAAGCAGAGAGCAAATTCAAGAAGTACTGCAAGGCGCAGATATGGTATTCGTAACAGCTGGCATGGGGGGAGGCACTGGTACTGGAGCAGCTCCGGTTATTGCCCAAATTGCCCGTGAACTAAATGCTTTAACAATTGGAGTAGTTACTCGCCCTTTCAAGTTTGAAGGAAATAAACGTACCAAGCAAGCAGTAGGCGGTATTACTGCGATGAATGAATCGGTAGATACCCTTATTGTCATTCCAAACGACCGCTTGCTTGAAATCGTTGATAAAAAGACACCTATGCTTGAAGCATTCCGTGAAGCAGATAATGTTCTTCGCCAAGGTATTCAAGGTATTTCAGATTTAATCGCTGTTCCGGGGCTGATTAACCTTGACTTTGCTGATGTAAAAACAATTATGTCTAATCAAGGATTTGCGCTTATGGGTATCGGACGAGCTTCGGGATCAGATCGAGCAATTGAAGCAGCGAAAAAAGCGATTTCTAGTCCGCTGCTAGATGCATCGATTGATGGAGCAAGAGGCGTGCTGCTGAACATTACGAGCGGCAGCAGCCTGAGTCTTTACGAAGTACAGGAAGCAGCAGATATTGTCACGTCCGCTTCTGATCAGGACTTAAATATGATTTTTGGATCTGTGATTAATGAAGATTTAAAGGACGAAATGATGGTAACCGTTATTGCCACTGGATTTGATGATGAAGATATTTCACCATCAGCTTCCACTTCTAGAGTTTCAAGAGCACGCTACTAAATTAAATAACCAGCTTTTATGGTGGCAATTGTTTTTCAATTGCCTTAAAAGGGAATCCGGTGAAAATCCGGAGCGGTCCCGCCACTGTAACAAGGAGCCTTATGTCAAAAAGCCACTGTCTATTTAGAGACGGGAAGGCGGTATAAGGCAATGACTTGAAGCCAGGAGACCTGCCATAAATCGCAGCACACAATAACCTACGAGGATAGGGAGGTGTTTTGGCAGAATCAAAAATACGATAAACAAGGGATACGTTTATCTGAATTTGTTGTGAAGGCAAGCACTTCTTTTTAGAAGTGCTTTTTTTTGTGTATTAAAATAGAAGGTGGAAAAATGAATGATAAATAATAAAAAACTTGTATCTATGATATTTCTCGTGTTACTTTGCCTCACTGCTTGCGCTCCTAATGAAGAGAGCGTAAGTATAAAAGAAAGAAAGAAAACGGATAAAAGTGTGACGTTTTTATTTAATTTTACATCTGCAACGCTTGATCCTCATACGGACGATAATTATACAGCAGTTCGTGGGGGAGTAGGGGAGACGCTTGTTAAAATCAACGACGATTTAAAAATAAAGCCTTGGCTTGCTGAAAAGTGGGAAACGAAAGATAACGGCCTTACATGGACATTTATGATAAGAAAGAACATCACGTTTCAAAATGGAAAAGCGCTGGATGCAAATGCCGTTAAATCTTCTCTTCAAAGAACGATAGACCAAAGTTATGCGATGAAAAACGCTTTAAATATTAAAGAAATGAAAGCGAACAGTCATGCGCTGACAATTACATTAAAAGAACCAATGCCTAAATTTCCTTCTGAATTAGTGCATCCAAATACAGCTATTATAGATGTTGATGCTTCTAATATAGCTAAGAAGCCCATTGGTACGGGTCCATTTCGCGTCTTGTCTTTTGATCAAGGAAATCAAGTGAAATTAGAAAGATATGAAAATTATTGGGGTGGAAAAGTGAAATTGAAAAGTGCGATCTTTGGATTTAACGAAGATGCTAATGCGCGAGTTGCTGCTCTTCAATCTGGAACAGCCGATATTATTTATCGCCCGCCTTTAGAAAGCTTGGGCACTTTACAAACAGATCCGTCTTTTAAAGTAAGTGGAGTACCTAGTGTGCGCACCCATTTATTGCTTTACAATCAAACCAATGACGCATTAAAAGACGAAAATGTAAGAAAAGCTATCGATACCTTATTGAACCGAAAAGAAATTGTTAGCAGCATCATGAACAATCAAGCGGCAGCGGCTCGAGGTCCATTTTTACCCCAATTTCCTTTTGCTGATAGTACTGCTAATGAGCAAAGAGGTATGACATCTGCTAAAAAATATTTAGAGAAAGCAGGCTATCAAATCAAAAATGACAAAGCAATCAAAAATGGAAAGCCACTATCGCTCTCTCTTGTCACATACAGTTCTTTGCCAGAACTGCCTTTAATTGCTCAGCTTATACAGTCTAATGCCAAAGAGTTAGGAATTACTATTAAGATTCACCTAGTTGAAGATAGCGATGAATATGTAATGGCAAAAGATGATTGGGATTTAGCATTGTACAGCCTTATCACAGCACCTAGAGGAGATGCCAGTTATTATTTAAGTACGAACTATTTGCCCGGCGGTGGTTTAAATGCCAGCCGGATTAATGATGATACGCTAACAAAAATGATAGAACAGTTAAATTCAACAGTAGATGACGCAAAACGAGATCAGTTAGCCAAACAAGCAACCGCTTTGATTAATAGAAAAATGCTGACGTCATCGATTGTACATCCAAACATTGTTGTTGCTTATAATCAAAAAGTGAAAAACTGGACAACACATCCAAGCGAGTATTATATGCTGACTCAGCATTTAGACGTAACGCCGTAGTTAACATTGCAGCATAAGCAGAGAAAAGAAAAAGTATACAATGATCGTTAAAAGGATGTGACAGTAAACGTGCAAGAAGTACAAATGTATCAAATTAAAGAAGTAAAAGAAAAGGATGCTGAAGTGATTCAGTTTGTCATGAATATGCGGAATGAGCTATTTCCTATGCTGGAAAAAAATCAGCTTCCTGTGGATTTGCTTCATTTTAATGAACATTACGTTCAAGCGAAAGACGCTGCTTTTTTTGCAGCTGTTACGGAAAATCAACAAGTAATTGGAACCATTGGTTTATACGCTTACGATGGACGGTTTCATGCATTAAAAGAGCGATATGAACATAGAACTGCAGCTGAGATTGTAAAATGCTATGTCGATCCAGCGTACCGGCGTCTAGGCATTGGACAGCAGCTGTTAAAAGCAGTTGAACAATTTGCCCAAAGTCATTTTTATGACACGCTGTATCTGCATACTCATCCTTTTTTACCTGGCGCTATTCCTTTTTGGGCTTCACAAGGCTTTATCAAAAGGCTAGCTGAACAGGATGAACCATGGAATACGCTGCACATGGACAGAAAAATACAACGAGTCGTAACGTAACGAGATCATACAGTAATTACCATGGAATCTGTATATGGGCTCAGGCTATAATGAACGTAACTTACATTTATAGCCTGTAGGGCAAGTCCTTACAGAAAAGAACCACGTTTCGAATTGGCTGAAACGTGGTTCTTTTCTGTAAAAAACAAGTAACAAAATATTTTTAAAAATATATATGAAATCGCTTTCAAAATAATGAAATATATTATATAATTACTAGTGTTGTGTTGTACTTTGTTAGTGTTAAATCAATATCCTACATGTGTGAGCCGATTGCCTTATGGTAGTCGGCTTCCTTTTTATGGTAGGATTCTAAAATGAAATAGCATTCGTTAAAATGGCTGTAATCGTCATGACAATAGTTGTCCCAAAGGCCCACTTGAAAAGAAACTTTTGATGCTCGCCGAAATCTACTTCAACCAGCCCAATCAGAATGAAAGTAGCGGGTACTAAAGGAGATAGAGGAAACCCAGTTGTGGAATGTCCCAATAAAGCTGCTCGTCCTATCTCTACAGGGTCTACACCAAAATTAGCTGCTGTATGGCTAATAACAGGTAAAATGCCAAAGTAATAAGCATCAGGTGAAAATACAAAGCTAAGAGGAAGGCTCGTTATTGCTACAACTAAGGGAAGGTGAGAGCCCAGCCATTCAGGAGTTAGGCTGACAATAGTATTTGCCATGGCATCCATCATTTTTGTTTCTGTAAAAACGCCTGTGAAAATTCCGGCTGCAAAAACCAATGTACTAACCATTACAAAGCTGTTTGCATGACTTAAGATTCTTTCCTGCTGTTCTTTTGGATGAGGAAAATTAACAAATAAAGCAATGGCAAAAGCAATAGCAAATAAAATTGGAATAGGAAGTATGTCTATGATCAAGAGAGTCATTAAGCACAGTGTCAATAAGGCATTAAACCAAAAGAGTCTAGGTGGCTTCCCAGGGATTTCATGAACTGAAAGCTGTTCAGCAAAAGCCATTGATGCACCTTTTAAATGAATGGTTCCTAAGCGCGCTTTTTCTCTCTTTCCGAGTAAGTATGCTGAAAATAAAGTCCACATCAATCCCGCTGCCATAGCTGGAATAAGAGGGGTAAATAGATCTGATACTTCTAATTGTAAACTTGCTGCGGCTCTTACGAGAGGACCTCCCCAAGGAATCATATTCATAACACCTGCGCTTAAACTAATAACACAAGCCAGTATTAGTCGGTTCATTCCCAGTTTTGTGTACAAAGGGAGCAAGGCGGAAACTGTAATTAAAAATGTAGAAGAGCCGTCTCCGTCCAAGCCAACAAGCATTGTAATAACGGCAGTTGCCATTACGACTTTTAAGGGATCGCCTTTCACAATGTTTAGGATACGAGAAATCATAGGATCAAATAAACCGACGTCAATCATTAGTCCAAAATATAAAATGGCAAAAACGATCATAATGGCCGTAGGAGCTACTTTTAAAATACCATTCATCATCATATCGCCCATATCAGCACTAAAACCTCCAATTACACCAAAGAGGATAGCGACAAAAATAAAAGCAACAACCACGGACAAGCGTTTACTAATGACAAGAAATAGAAAAGTCGCAATCATTCCAAACCCTAACAAAGAAAGCATTATCCATCACCTCTTAAAAAATTAGAAAATTCTATTAATTTATATTATAGCATTAGAATTAATGTTAAAGTTTGGTATTTTTAAATAAGGTAACTTCAACCTAAAACTAAAAACTAAAAAAGCCGCCTTGTAGGCGACTGGTTTAAGCTAGGTCAGCTGTTATGGACTGCTTTTGAAGGTGATCAGACAGCAGGCTGTAGGCGATAATCTTCTTTTTGTATTGTTTCACGACGTCGACATGATCATCATAGCTGTATACGCATAGTCGAACATCGTTTTTCCCTTTTTTCGTATCGATAACAAGTGGAGTTTCACTGTCTTCTAGGTGTTTATAATAGTCCTTATTTCCTTCATGGACATAATATTGTTTTAAAAATGTTGCTTTATTAAAATAATCAATCACTTGCATTTTGTCTTTGCCTTCTAAATGTTTCCCATCAACTGTGACAGTAGCGTTTTGATCATCAAGTGTTGGGTGTAATTGAAATTTAGTCATAAGCCATTTGACCACTGGAGTTGGAAGACACGTTATTAATATTTTGAGTGCACTTACAAGAATGATGGAAAGTAATACAATCCATGTCATAGTTAATCATCTCCGCTTAAATTAAATAAGATTACATACTTATTTTACCACAGAGAACATGATTGCTTTTTGTACATTATGTGAACCTTCTTTAGTGAAAAGATGTATATGAAATGCGTTTATTTATGCACATTTAGGGAAATATAAAATTATAACAAATACTACATATAAAAAAGGAGAAAAAATTATGTTGTGGACGATTATTGGACTTTTATTTATTTTTTGGTTATTAGGATTAGTTTTTCATATTGGCGGCGGCATCATTCACATTCTTCTTGTCATTGCAGTGATTGTGCTGATCGTAAAACTTGTGAAACGAATTTAGATATAAAAAGCCTTTCCTTAGGGAAAGGCTTTTTATGTGGAGAGATTATAAAAACGAGCTGTATTTCGATATAAAAAATCATATGTCTCCGTTACAGAAACCCTTTTGAGACGTGCTATTTCCTGAACGGACTGATGCATCATTGATGGAACCGTTGTCTGGTTTTGAAAAGGTCCTTCAAATGGCCACGGACCATCTGTTTCGACCATCAAGTAGTCAAGAGGGTAATCTGTGGCAAGCGCTTGGATTTTAGGTTTATATACAATATCAGGTGTAACGGAAATATAGTAGCCGTTGTTTTTCATTCGTTCAACGGTTTTTTTAGCTCCTTTGAACCAGTGGAAGTGAGCTTTAGGCACAGAATGTTTTTCTAGTAAGTTGCACACGATCTCAGCATCTTCATATACAGCGTGAAGAATTAACGGTTTCCCCCATTTTTTTGAATGAATAATAAAAGCTTCAAGCAGCTCCAAATAGGGCTCTAGAGAAAGAGTATAGGTCTGACTTAAGTAATAAGGTAGACCAACCTCCCCAACAGCGATCATTTCTTCATTGTTTTGATCAATCCAAGCAAACAGCTCCGCTAATTCATTTGAAGAAGGCAGCATTTGTTCAGGGTGAAATCCGTAGGCAGGTTTCACGCAGGAATATAACTTGCTGATTTTTTGATTAAGTTGGCAAGAGTGTAATGTAGAAGATACAGAAATAAGCGCTTGTAACGAAGGATCCTGCTCAACTATGTCTTTCCAGCTTTTCTGTTCATATTGATCTAGATGAATATGCGAGTCAATAATTCGTTTCATAAATAATGCTCCTCCCAGCCTATTTTGTTTAAAAATAATACGTAAGAGAGTGTATGATTCTGTTAAGCCTCCACTTTATTTCTTATTTGTTTTCTGTTCCCCCATTTAGTAATAGATGAGAACGTATAAACAATAAGAGCTAACCAAATAAAACTAAAAGCAATAACATGAGCTTTTGTTAGCGATTCATGGTATAGAATGACTCCTGCTAGTAAAGACAAGGTTGGTGAAATATATTGAAGAATACCAAGCATTGATAATGATACTTTTTTAGCACTTTTTGTGAATAATAGGAGTGGTAAAGCTGTAACTACTCCACTGCCCATTAATAAAAGACTTGTTGAAAAAGAATCAAAAAACTGCAAGTGTGATTGAAACGTAAGGTAGCCTATGTATGCTAATGCAATAGGGGAGATGACCATCGTTTCAAGAGTTAATCCAATCGTTGAATCAGCTTTAATCTTTTTCTTTGCCAAACCATATAATCCGAAGGTAACAGCTAAGCTAAGCGAAATCCAAGGAACCACACCATAATGAAGACTAAGCGTTAAGACGCCGATTCCTGCTAGTATAAATGCAAAAATTTGAGCCCCGCTTAATCTCTCTTTTAAGAAAATAACACCTAATAAAACACTTGTTAGGGGATTAATATATTGTCCAAGGCTCGCTTCTACTATTTTTCCATTAATGACAGCCCACATAAAAATGCCCCAATTTGCACTAATAAGTACAGACGCAGTAAAAAGGGACCAGAATAAGGATGGTTTTTTCACTATTTCTTTTATAAACGTAATGTATGTACGCCATTTCTTTGTCATTAATAAAAGAATAAGCATAAAAATAAAAGACCAAAAAACGCGCTGAGCTAAAATCTCACCTGGTGCTACGTGGTGAACCAGCTTCCAATAAATTGGCGTGAGCCCCCACATAAGATAAGAAAGGACCGCATATATCACACCATCTCTGTCGGGATTTAAGTTCATGTGAAACCTTCTTTCTAACATAAGATAAAATCAGTAATAAAAGTCATAGATTAACATAAAAAAGCAGCATAAACGATTATATCACAGAGAAAAACGATTCTTCACATGTTGAATGGCTCAAAAAAGCGCTATGCGCCAGGTCATTGCTTTTCTATGTCTAAAATAAAATCAAATTGCGTGTTTCTAACAAGGTAAGTGCTTACACAAGTGTGCATGATAAGCACTCTTTCAGCTTATATTCAAGTGGTTATGAAAAACAGTTGATTTCCCCATTAGAAACTGTCAAGCTTAGGGAAGAAGAAAATCTTAGATGAAAGAATATATAGGTGACGAATATGATCGAAATAAAAATGTCTACGATAAGCGATGGAGAATTTAACAGAGGTGTATTTGCTAAGCAAGATATTAAAAAAGGAACGCTTATTCACGAAGCTCCTGTTATCGCTTATCCTAATAAAGAGCATGATTTTATTGAGAAAACAACACTAGCGGATTATGCTTTTGAATATGGAGTGAATCATACGGCTATTCTTTTGGGATACGGTATGCTGTTTAATCACTCGTATACACCCAATGCTACGTATGAAATTAATTTTGACAATCATACCTTTGATTTTTATGCATATACGGATATCCAAGCAGGAGAAGAAATTCTCATCAACTATAATGGAGATGAAGATGATCAAGAGCTCCTTTGGTTTGATCGTGAAGATGAAGAAGAACAAAAGTAAAAAGTTAAGCCCATCGAAAATCGATGGGCTTTTTATTATGCTTTTTTATCCGGATACATAGTAGAGTTCAAACGGATGAATTGGTAAATATGCGTAATAATAACTTTTAAAACGGCATATCCAGGAACGGCTAAAATAATACCGATGATTCCGAATAAGTTTCCGGCGGTTAGAATGACAAAAATGACCGTAATCGGGTGAATATCCAGGCTTCTTCCCATAATTTGCGGAGAGATTACTTTGCCTTCAAGCAATTGAACAACTGCCCAGACAATGGCCAGTTTTACAAGCATGAAAGGAGAGGTAATAAACGCAATAATAATGGCTGGGATAATGGCGATAATAGGACCAAGGTAAGGGACAACATTGGTTACCATGGCGATAATCGCTAGAAGTAATGCATAATCTAACCCAATAATCAGATAGCCAATGAAAAGCAGTACACCTATACAAATCGCAACAAAAATTTGCCCGCGAATATATGCGCTTAATGCGTGGTTCATGTCGGCTAAAATGAATTTAGCTTCAGAACGAGAGCGGTTTGGAAGCAGTTTTACAATGTAATTAGGTAAGTTTTTCCCATCTTTTAATAAGTAAAAAAGAATAAAGGGTAAAACGGCAACCGATAATATAATTTCTGTAATGGTGCCGACAAAGTTTACAATACCGCTTGAAAATCCAGAAACATATTTACTCAAGTGTTTTGATGCATCTTTTGAAATCTTATCTAGGTCCGTGTTAGCCGACTGAAGACCTTGTTCGACATATCGGTTATTCGAAAGGTTCGTCACCGCATGCTGAACGTCATGCGTCAGCTCTGGGATATTATCAATAAGACGGTCAACTTGATTTTTTAGAGGCGGAATAACCGATGAAATAATAATGGCTAATGCGCCGATAATCACTATGTATAAAACAAGAATGGAAATAATTCGTTTTACACCTTTTCGTTCTAAAAAGTCAACAAGCGGATTAAATAAATAAAAGCAAATTCCTGCTAAGATAATCGGCAGTGCGATTGTTTTAATAAAAATAGAGATAGGAATTAAAATAAATCCGATTTTTGATAACGAAAAAATAGTCATGCTGAGAATAAAAATAATAATTGTATATACAACAAATTTATTATTTAAGATTTTTTCTCGGAAAAAAGTTCCTTTCTGAGGTCTAGGTTCCAAGCTGTTCAACTCCTTTTAAAAATAAATGTATAGTTATCATACCCTGATTTGGACTAATTTAAGAGGGTTTTTTACAAAGAAGTGTGCATACTAGTAAAAAATCTTCTAGAAAGAAGGGGTGAAATCATTGAAAGAAGACAAACAGCCATCGTATGATGATTTCTCTACAGTAGAAAAAAGCCATGAATATATAACCGCTGAAGAATTTCCAGACGGTCCTTTCGGCTCTCCTGTTAATCAAAAACTGGGGAAATCTACTTCATGGGAAGAAGGGCAGCGAACGTATAGCGCATTTAATTATGAAAACAAAAATCTTCATGAAAAAGCGCAAAGATTATTTCCAGGCGCTCATCCTGTACATGATAACCCAGAGGAACATGAACAAAATCCAAGTTAATGTCTTTATTATGCTCTGAATATATTGCCCTATCTTTTTGCTGAATTATGTTGACAATAAGCAAGTTAGCCTGTAATATAAAACGTAACTTATCACTGTTTCTACAGGATTCGACAAAATTTGATTTACTTAAACTTGTGATTTCAACTTCTATTTACAGCTATTAGAGCGCTGTAAGTAGAAGTTTTATTTATGTTATCGATAAAAAAGAAAAAAGCAGGTCTGCTCAAGCAGGCCTGCTTTTTTCTTATTGAACAGCGTCAAATTTATTTACTTTCCACTGTGAACCAGATTTATAGAATGTGACAGTGCGTTTTACGCTGCCTCCATCTACAGTTGGGACTGTGAATTCATAAGAGCGAACTGTTGATGTTTGATACACAAGCTTTGTTTTTGCTTTTGACCATTCTAACATGCTGAATCCGTCGCCGATTGGGTGTGCAAGTTTGCCGTTATATGTGATATAGCCGTAATTTGTTAGTCCTTTTTCTACTGCACTATTTGTAAATGTTTCAGATAAGTAGCTTGATAGCTCAGCTTTTGTATCAAATTCAGGGCAAAGATACACGTACTCAGTTCCTTTATATTCAAATGTACGTTCTGTACATGGTTTGTTTTTATAACCGTGCAGAGCACTCCAGAAATGATTGCTGGCACTAGCTGCAATTTTGACAGCATTTGCATCCGTTAGTGTTGTAGATGTTGTTTGTGCTGTAACTCCAGTGCTTAGTGTAAAGAAAATAGCGATTGATGATAAAACTAGTCCAATTTTTTTCATTTCTAACTCACTCCTAATTAATTAACCTTATTTATGTAACAATTATGTGTTTTATATTTCTTTTGTTACATTTATATTACAATAAATCTATAATAAAAGAAAGTGTTTTGTCTTTTTTTCTTAAATTTTTTTAGATTTTTACTAGTTTCTGAAGTAGATATAATAAATAAATTGCGGATAAATGTTGATTTATCAGGTTTTTTAAACCAATTTTTCTGTTTTGCATTCGTTTTGTTACAAACAATCTTTTTGTAACAAAAATGTAACAAAAGAAACTGAATACTTTTACGATACAGAAAAATAAAGATAAAACGGTGAAAAAGCGATTCTAAAAGTTTATTTTCCTTTTTTTGGGCATATTTCTTTTGCGGTTTTGAGCTTTTTAGTAGAGTAGATTAAGAGGAGGCGAAATCATGAAAGCCATTATACATAGTGAGAAAAGCGGTATAGCAGGCATGAATTACAGAGATCTTCAGGAGATGCCCCCTGAAAGAGGAGAAGTAAAAGTAAGGTTAAAAACAGCAGGTTTAAACCGGAGAGATTTATTTGTTATGAATAATCGAGGCAAAGGAGATAAGCCGTTTATTCCCGGTTCAGACGGTGCAGGTATTATAGAAGAAGTGGGAGAAGGCGTAAAAGGTTTAAAAATTGGAATAGAAGTGATCATTAATCCAAGTCTGGAGTGGGATCTGATAGAGGACATTCCGTTTACGCCTAAAATTTTAGGTGGTCCATCGAATGGAACGTTTGCAGAGTATGTAATCATAAAAGCGGATAATGTTGTGCAAAAGCCGCCTTATCTATCTTGGAAACAAGCGGGAGTTCTTTCATTATCAGCTTTAACTGCGTATAGAGCTCTCTTTACAAAAGGGCAGTTAAAAAAAGGAGAACATCTACTTATTCCTGGTATAGGGAGCGGAGTTGCGACTTATGGCTTGTTATTCGCAAAAGCTATCGGAGCTGACGTAACGGTTACTTCTAGAAGTGATGAAAAAAGAAAGCAAGCCCTAAAGTATGGAGCTGATTATGCATTAGACAGTGGAAGTAACCTAAAAGAAGAAATCAACGATAGAAAAGTAGATATCATACTTGATAGTGTGGGGGCAGCTTTATTTCCGACGTATTTTGAAATACTAAAGGCAAATGGAAGAATTGTTAATTTTGGTGCGAGTTCTGGAAATGAAGTTGAATTGCCTCTAAGAACTATTTTTTATCCTCAATTCAATATACTTGGCACATCTATGGGAAGTCAGGAAGAATTTGTGGACATGATGGATTTTATAGAGAAACATCAAATTAAACCAATCGTCGATAGATTCTATCCGCTGTCAGAGGCAGCTGCAGCTTGCGAACGATTAGATAAAGGAAAACAATTTGGCAATATAGGTTTACTTATTTCAGAATAAAAAAATCCCCGGCGCTAACTGGGGACTTTTTTATATAATCAAACGTTTGTTTAAATGAAAGAAACAAGGTAATAACAGGATTTTTAGCAGTTTTTTATCATAACCACCAAGCCAATAAAAAGGTAACAAATCCTCCTAGTATCAAAAATCCCATGCTGTATTTGAGCGTGTATTTAAACAGTTCACCCTCTTTTCCGGCTAAACCTACTGCTCCAGCAGCGACAGCAATTGATTGAGGAGAAAGCATTTTAGCCATCACGCCGCCGGCAGTATTAGCCGCTACGAGAATAATTGGCAAGACATTAATTTGCTGAGCTGTAGTTAGCTGCAAGTTGCCGAACAGCGCATTATTCGATACGACAGACCCCGTTAGAAATACGCCAATCCAGCCAAGAAATGGAGATAAAAATGGAAAATAAGCAGCTGATGTAGCGAGTGCCAATCCAAGTGTAGAGGACTGTCCTGAATAATTTGAAATAAAAGCAAAAGCAATGACCATCATAATCGTCATAATAGGTCTTGATAGTTCTTTTACGGTTTCCAAAAGAGTGGTCCATGCCACTTTTGCCGATACGTTAAGCAAGAAAACTGAAAGGATACAAGCGATAATAATTGCCGTACCTGTTGCTGCAAATAAGTCTATTTTTAAGACAGCAGCGTAAGGCGTAGGATCTTTTACTAAAGGCGCTGCTTTAATTACGTGATTGTGTAAAAATGGGACGTTAATAAGCAGGTTCAGATGTTCAAGCGCCGTTTTGACAAAAGAAATGCTCCAAGCCGTAACGAGTATCGTTAATAGAATAAAAGGAGACCAAGCCTTTAAAATTTGTTTTGGTGACAGGCTGAAGCTTTTAGCTGCTGCCGGGCTTGTTCTTTTAATATAAAAAGCAAGAGCAAGCAAACTCACAATAGAAGATGTGATATTTGGAAGTTCAGGGCCGATGTATGTAACAGTTAAATACTGCGTCAGTGCATAAGAAATGGCTGTGATGCTCGTTGCTTTCCATACGTCTTTTAATCCTTTTATCCCATCCATAATAAAGACAAGTAAAAAAGGGATAAGAAAAGAAATAATCGGAAGCTGCGTGCCAAGAAAATGAGCAATTTCTTTTGGATCAATGCCAGATACTTGTCCTGCGACAATGACAGGAATCCCCATGGCGCCAAAAGCTCCTGAAGCTGTATTAGCAATTAAGCATAGCGCCGCTGCTTTTAACGGTTTGAATCCAAGTCCAACTAGAAGCGCTGCTGTAATGGCAATTGGAGCTCCAAATCCTGCTGCTCCTTCTAAAAAAGCATTAAAGGAAAAAGCAACAAGCAGCATTTGCAAGCGGGGGTCATCGGTTATTGAAATAATAGATTGCCTAATGGTAGTAAACTGTCCGCTTTTGACAGTTAGCTTGTATAAGAACACCGCGCCGATAATAATATAGCTGATGGGCCAAAGTGCATACAAAAACCCATAGCCTGTGGCTCCTAAGACCATTGAGGCAGGCATATCATAAAAATAAATAGCAATAATCATAGAAAGAAGTACCGTAATACCAGCAGCAATGTGTCCTTTTAATTTCAAAAGAGTTAAAGCAATAAAGAAAAAGATGATGGGGATGAGTGCAATTAGTGCAGAAAGCCAAATATTATTTAACGGATTATATACTTGAGTCCACGTCATATTCATACACCTCTACTACATATTTAAAACAAGGGAGCGGGGGAGTCCCCCGCAAAAATCTTTTGATGTTACACAAAAGCTCTGTCGCGAGTTTGCTTAAGAATGCTAGCAGAGTGCTCGAGCTGCTGCTGTTCGTGAGGAGTTAAATTTAATTCAATAATTTGGCGCACGCCGTTTTTATTAATGATAGCCGGCACGCCGATATACACATCAGAAATACCGTATTGTCCTTCTAATAAAGCAGATACCGTTAAAATAGAATTTTCATCATCTAAAATAGCCTTGGTGATGCGTACAAGTCCCATCGCAATTCCGTAATAAGTCGCTCCTTTTCGATTAATAATATGGTAAGCCGCATCGCGTGTTTGTTCGAATAGATGCTGCATATCCGGCTCTTTTTCAATAGCAGCAGTATTGATAAAATGTTCGAGCTTCACACCGCCAATTTGCGCGTGGCTCCAAACAGGAAATTCCGTATCTCCATGTTCCCCCATAATATAAGCGTGGACGTTGCGAGAATCTACTTCGAAATAGTCGCTTAACAAGTAGCGGAAGCGAGCTGTGTCAAGAATCGTTCCTGAACCAATTACTCGTTCGTTTGGTAATCCTGATACTTTTTGTGTAACGTGTGCGAGAATATCAACTGGATTTGTTGCCACTAAAATGATGCCGTCAAATCCGCTGTTCATAATATCTTTTACAATGCATTCAAAAATTTTAACGTTTTTTTCAACTAAATCTAAGCGCGTTTCCCCTGGAGCTTGATTAGCGCCCGCTGTAATAACTATTAAATCAGCATCAGCGCAGTCTTTATAATCTCCAGCCCAGATTTTCATCGGTGTGGCAAATGGCATTCCATGATTGATATCGCGTGCTTCGCCTTCTGCTTTTTCTTTGTTCATATCGATTAACACTAATTCATTGGCAATACCTTGATTCACCATTGAAAAAGCGTAGCTTGAGCCAACAAAACCAGTTCCGATAACGGCAACTTTTCGTGTCTTTGGTGTAAATTGTGTTTTCATTTGTATCATCCTTTGAATTTTATTTTGTGATGTTTTTCACAATGTTAGTGTAACAAGAATAAATACCCTCGGCTGTGATAAAAATCACACCCTTAAAAAAATAGTAAACAATTTTACAGGGCGATTTAAAAAAGGGTTCTTCTACATGAAGTGCCACATTTAGAAAGATCTTAAACGTTTAAAGTGTTGAGTAAAGGCAACTTGTTTTGCAGAAAGCTAAAGAGTTTAACATTCTCTATTTGTATGTTAACAGCCAATAATGTTTCTATAGACCCACACGAAATCCATTTGTTACACTAAGTTTGCTTATTTTGAATAAAGGAGTGGAAGGGATGGAGAACTACTATGAGCAAGCCCAAAAAGGCGCTTGGGTTAGTATCTTATCATATATCTTTTTATCAGCATGTAAACTTATTATTGCGGGTGTCACCGCTTCCTCTGCTTTAAAAGCCGACGGTCTTAATAATGTTACAGATATTATTGCATCAATTGCCGTCTTAGTCGGCTTAAAAATCTCTAAAAAACCTCGCGATAATGATCATCCCTATGGACATTCCAGAGCGGAACATATCTCTTCACTTATTGCTTCTTTTATCATGATGGTCATCGGACTAGAAGTATTGGTCGACGCGGGTCAGTCATTATTTATGGACAAATCTGAAGCGCCTAATTTACTGGCTGCTTGGGTAGGTCTTGGAGCGGCTGCTGTTATGGGTGGTGTCTACCGGTATAATATTAAGCTTGCTAAAAAACTTGATAGCCAGTCTTTATATGCGGTTGCTAAAGATAATTTGTCTGATGCACTTGTGAGTATAGGGGCTGTTGTGGGAATTTTCGGCTCACAATTCGGCCTGCCCTGGCTGGACGTGGTTGCTGCTTTTGCTGTGGGAATTATTATTTGTAAAACAGCCATCGAGATTTTTAAAGAAGCGGCTCACTCCTTAACGGACGGATTTGATGAAGAAAAGTTAGGGCACTACAAAGAAAGCATTGGGCTTGTAGAAGGTGTAAAAGAAGTAGAAGATGTGAAAGCGCGCAAGCTTGGTAATCAAGTCGTGATTGATGTAACTGTTAAAGTAGATCCCCATTTAAATGTTATTAAAAGCCATGAAATTGCTGATCAAATTGAACATATGATGAACGATGAGCATCAGATTAAAGATACGCTTGTTCATATTGAACCTGATGCATACGAAAAGCAAAAATAAAACCAGCACGTTCTTTCGTTATGAAAGGATGGGCTGGTTTTATTTTTGGAGAAATTTGAAATAAATCACAAAAACTTCTTCAAAAATGAAAATGAAAAGCCGTTATTAGTAATATAAAGATTTTTGTAGAAGGGTGAGGGAATGAAGAGGTTAAGTGCAAAGCTCGTAGTATTTTTTAGTATTTTTATAGCTATTTTATTATTAGTTGTTTCAGGGGCTGTTTATCAATTTACCAAAACACAAATAGAAAAAGATGTAGAGATTCAGTCTCAAAGTCAAGTGAAAGAGTTAAAAGAAACGATTCATACGTACTTAGACATGTATAGTCGTTCTTTGCTGACGTACAGTGAGAACGATGTAATCGTTAATTTTGTTAAGCAGGAAGGAAATCAAACAAACCAAGAGAAAAATCCGTATTTTACATGGAATACGGTTCAAAAAGAGTTTACGCAGTTTAAAGAAAAATATCCGAACCTGGCACTTGAATACATAGGCACAAAAAATAAAGGAATGTATTCTGTTCCTAAGCAAGAGTACGGATCAGGTTATGACCCGACTTCAAGAGTTTGGTACAAACAAGCAATGGCATTACCTGATCAAGTAATTTATACGGATCCATATGAAGATGCAGCAACGAAAAAGACGGTTGTGACGATTGCAAAGGCTATTTTAGATCCAGATACTAAAAATGTGCTGGGCGTTATAGCTACTGATTTAGACTTAGATGCATTAAAAAACATTGTAGGTAAAGCAGAAGTAAATCACGGTGGATATGCATTTTTATTTGATCAAAATGGCACAGCGCTCGTTCATCCAACAGAAGCTGGAAAAAATTTAATGAATCAGCCATTTATGAAAAAAATGTACGAAGCAGACCGGAATAAAGATTTCATGAAGTATACCTTTCAAGGTGAAGAGAGAGTGATGGCATATGATACTCTCGAAGGAACGAATTGGAAGATAGGAAACGCCTTTATTTATAATGAAATGCTCTCAAGCGCTCATCATTTACTGAATGTGATTGTCTGGATTGCGTTAATTGGCATCTTATTATCAGTGGTGTTAACCATCTTTTTCTCAAGAATCATTACGAATCCGGTTCGCCGCTTGAAAAACGAAGTAGCCAAAGTAACAGCTGGCGATTTAACAGTTCAGGTTCAGACGAAGTCAAAAGATGAAATTGGTGAACTTACTCATTTATTTAACGATATGGTAGCTAAAATGAAAACATTGATTGGCACGGTTCAGACGTCTGTTGAGACAGTAAAAACGTCTGTTGAAGACTTGAGTGCTGTATCTGAAGAAGCAACTGCATCCAGTGAAGAAATTGGCCGGGCTATCCATGAGATTGCCAGCGGCGCCACGCAGCAGGCTTCTGACGCTGACTCTACTAATCACAAAACGATGAGTTTATCTTCACAAATTGAAGAAGTCATTGAACAAAACGCCCAGATTAATAAAATGACGATTGAAGCTGTAACCATCAATGAAAAAGGCTTAAAACAAATGCAGCTGCTTCGCAACCAAACTACCGAATCATCTCAGACGATTCACGGTGTTCAAACGGTAATGGAAGAGTTAACAAGTAAGATGAAAGAAATTGAATCTATTATTTTTACAATTAATAGCATTTCAGATCAGACAAATTTACTTGCACTAAATGCTAGTATTGAAGCAGCTCGTGCAGGAGAACATGGCAAAGGATTTGCGGTAGTAGCTGAAGAGGTACGAAAACTTGCTGAACAGTCCTCTCAGGCTACTGAACAAGTTCGCCACACGATTGCAGCGATTCAAGGGGAAGTCGCGGCTGCTCGTGAAGAATGCAACCGGACAGAAGAACTTTCAAAATCTCAAGACTTTGTGGTAGGAGACACAGAACAAGCTTTTCGTGAAATTGCTACTACCATTGAGCAGGTGGCAGCGGCTGTCGAACATGTAACAAGCAGCATGGACAGCATTGATGAGCATAAGGCAGACGTGGTAGCGGCCATTCAAAGTATAGCAGCTATTGCACAGCAATCAGCAGCAGGAACGGAAGAAATTACGGCTTCTACAGAAGAACAAATTAGAGCTATTTCTACTGTTTCTCAATCGGCTGAACATTTGCAAGAGATTAGTGAAGAATTGGCGAACTTGATTCGTCAATTTAAAATTAAATAAAAAAGAGCGCCAATAACATATTGGCGCTCTTTTTTATTTAATAGGAAAACAAGTTGCTGTACGGTAAAAAAACCTGCTGATCTGGAGGTGCAACAGCTGACACGCGCTGATGTGTAAACGGGTGTATAAAAGAAAGCTTAATGGCATGTAAAGCTTGCTGCTGATCTTTTAATCTCTTTCCGCCATAAAGCGTATCACCAAGTAATGGATGGCCGATGTGACTCATATGAACACGTATTTGGTGAGTGCGTCCGGTCTCGAGCGAAAGTTCAATAAGCGTTTCATTTTTTGCCATATTGCGCTTTAACACGCGATAAGATGTTTTGGCAGCTTGTCCCGTTCTAGATACTCTTCTTCTCGTAGCGTGATGGCGATCGCGTCCAATAGGTTCATTAACGATTCCTTGCTCTTGTTTCATGAGTCCTTGGACAAGAGCAACATAAGTCCGGTTAATTTTACGTTCAGCCAGCAGCTGGTCAAACACAGAGCTTGCTACAAAATGCTTCGTGAATAAGATAGCACCTGATGTATCGCTGTCCAAACGGTGAACGTGTCTAGGCTTTGTTTTGAGGCCTATTTTTTGAAAATAAGCAGCTACAGCATTTAAAAGAGTTTTTTGGTCCTGCTCTGATGAAGGATGAGTATTTAGGTTTATTGGTTTGTTTACAATTAGCACGTGTTCATCTTCAAACAAAATCTCTATATTAACATTGTAAGGTGTTATTTCATCAGGTTCTGCTTCAAAAAAAGGGAGTGACACTCTATCATTTTCCTTAAGAGTGTTCCTCCATGGTAAAGGTTCACCGTTTATAAGCACATTTTTATTCATCCGAAACTGATGCAGCGTTTTTTTAGGAATACGCCATTTCGTTTTTAAATAATCTTCAATTGTTTGCCCTGCATCATTTTTTGCGATTTTATCTTCTAGCCATTGGCCGTGTATACTCATATTTAATCCCTTCCTTACATACTAGTAAATATCCTTTAATCTTTAAAAAGAACTTGTAAATAATTAGGAGGAAATAACTACCTGAAGTTCTCGTTTTATGTTTATGTTATGCTAAATAAAGAGACATAAGTTAAGAGAAAAAAGGGGGGGTAACCATGAAAATTGCCCAAGCAGCTCCGCCAGAAATGGAGAATTACATAGAAGAGTTGACTGAACAGCTTCGCTATGACTTGTTACCTCGGTATGTATCTGTAGATAAGCTTAATCCTGATGAATTATTAAATCCAGATTATTGTACAGACCATTTATATAATGGCTTACTCGATGAAGCATTGCAAGTCATTAGTAGCCTTCAGACAATAATTGCCGTAATTGAAGCGATTCAACATCGGCCGATTGAAGAAAGCGACTGCGAGCAATTCGAAAAAAATATTGCAATTTTAAAAAAATACGGGTTTTTATTTCCTGTTTCCATTGAGTGTTTTGCAAAAGAAAACAATTTGATTACGTATTCGTATGAATCGTTTTATAATTCATACATAAATTAAAGAGGCTGGGAGAAACGTATTTTAGCCTAAGTGAAAAACGAACTATTGATCAGCAAGTTTGATGAGTGGTTCGTTTTTTTATGGTGAATACAACTTCATCTGTTTCGTCCTTCCAGCAGTTGATTGAAGGGCAAGGCGAAGACTCCTGCGGAAAAAGCGGGACAGATGAGACCCCGCAGGAGCGCAAGCGACGAGGAGGCTCAGCGCCCGCCCGCGGAAAGCGAAGCCTTGCATGGAAATCAACGGCGGTGTCATAAGCGGTTCAGTTCATGTATCTCATTTGTTCGTCTTTAGGTTGGATTCATTTAGTTCTGTACCGGCCTCTTTTTAATCATATATTTCAGACTTCTATTGGACATTCAAAAAGAGCTTGTGATATGGTCAAACTTGTATAAATCCATCAAAAAATAAATAGGAGCGAAAACATGACAAAAGCAAAATTATGTTTTATTGGTGCAGGCTTTCACGCATCAACGAACATTTACCCCTCTGTTATTGAAGCGGGAGCAGAAATTAAAGCAATTTCCACACGCAGTATCGAAAGATCAAAAACTGCTCTTCAACGATTTGGGAGCAGCGGTACGCCGTACGATGATTATAAGAAAATGCTAAAGCAAGAAAAGTGCGATGGAGTAGTGGTTGTGGCACAGCCTGAAGATCATCCTGCTTTGGTGCTGGATTGCATTCGAGCAGGACAAAATGTTTATGTGGACAAGCCTTTGGGGATGAATGAAAGAGAAGCAAAAGAGATTTCAGATGCTGCTAAGCAAGCTGGCGTAAAAGTTATGGTAGGTTTTATGAAGCGCTATGCGCCTTGTTATATGAAGTTAAAAGAATTAATTGAAGAAGGTAGCCTAGGAAGTGTCCGTTCATTTCAAGCAAGATTTGCTGTAGACAGTACCCCTTTTTGTAAAGATGAAGAGCAGTTTATGAAGCTTGCTGCCATACATATTGTTGATCTCGTCCGTCACTTGTTCGGCGAAGTCGTTCACGTGACAGGGTTCAGAAATAATCATGGTGAATATATTTCAAATAGTATTTCGCTGAAGTTTGACAATGGCACTGTAGGGAGCCTGTATTTTACTGGCATGACAGCATGGTCTCGAGAAAGTGAAAACTTATTAGTGACATTTGACGATGGCTTTGCTTTTGTTGACGAGATAAATTCATTAACTATTCACGAATCCCAGACTTTTGATGAATTACCGTGGAAATCATTAAAAGAAAACGATCGTGTGTTTACACCTTCTGCTTCACCGATGTCGGGAGCTTATCGAGATCTTTACCTTCGTGGTTTTGTTGGAGAGATGGCTCATTTTATTGAGTGTTGTACAAATGACCAAGAACCTCTTTCCAGTGGGAGCGACAATGTAAAAACGATGAGATTATGTGATCAAATACTGTCATCTTTAATGTAAAGAAAGCTTTAAAGAAAAGAATGTACGATGAATAGATTACTGTAAATTATGTAAATCATACTAAATAATGTTATGATTAGACAGGTCGTATAAACGAAAGCATTTACCTTTCATAAGATTACAAAACGTTTCAATCTTATTACATATGTTTAAAATTAGCCTAAATGGTTTCTTTTTACGCCTATATCATATACAATGCCCCCTAGATGATTTTTTCGAATAGCTAATAATCGTTTGGGATTATGAAAGGAGATTAATCATGAGAAAACTGATGTATACATTGCTCATTGGGTTAATTGCTGCAGCTTTAACAGCTTGTGGTTCAAACGATGATGCAAAGCAATCAAAGAACGATGATCAAAAAACTGCACAAACTGAGAAGCAAAAAGAGGCTCAGGAAAAGCAGGAAAAGCAAGCAAAAGAAATGCAGAAGAAATTAGATAAACAAAAAGTAGATGAAAAGAAAACCGTAGCAGTTGTAAACGGTAAAAAAGTTTCGGGTGAAGAATATAATGCAGCCCTGGCTACATCACAAAATCAGTACCAACAAATGGGACAAGACCCAACTTCTAAAGAAGCAGCTAAACAAGTAAAGCAGCAAACAATTGACAATTTAGTAGGTCAAACGCTGCTATTGCAAGAAGCTGAAAACAAAGGCTATAAAGCAACTGATGAAGAAGTAGATAAAAAGTTCAAAGAAACGAAAAAGCAGTTCAAGACAGATAAACAGTTTAAAGCGGCATTAAAAGATGCAGGAATAACTCAATCACAATTAAAGTCTGAGCTGGCTGACAGCATTAAATATCAGCAGTACGTAGATAAAGACATCCAAACACCAGAAGTAACAGATAAAGAAATTCAAGATTATTACGATCAATTTGCAAAACAAAGCCAAAGTCAAGCAAGCGGCGGTAAAGAACAATCTCAAATGCCAAAGCTTGAAGACGTAAAGCCTCAAATTAAGCAGCAGCTTGAACAACAAAAGAAACAAGAAGCATTAGAGAAAAAAGTTGAAGAACTTAAGAAAAATGCAAAAGTTGAAGTGAAGCTTTAAATACAAATGAAACGGCCCTTTAAAGGGCCGTTTTTTGTTATGTACATTATTGCTTCTTGTCAGTAAAAAGGGGTGCGTGAAAGATTTTATTGTATTTTGACTTATAAGGTAAAAAGTGTTCTGATGGTTTGCCTTTCATCCTATACTTTTCTTATATAGATATAAGAGAAATTGGGGGAGTCGATAAATGAAAAAGGTGGCTGTTTTTTTTGTTGGGCTTGTTTTTTTACTCGCGGGGATGGGTCTGACAGGCAACGCTTCTGCGGCGTCCAATCAACTTGTTATCATTAACAAATCTACTAACACACTTGCTTTTTATGATGGAGGCAAATTGGTAAAGACGTTCAAAGTTGCGACAGGGAGGCAGATGAGTTATACACCAGAAGGTACCTTTAGCATTGTGAATAAAATTAAAAACCGGCCTTATTATAAAGACAACATTCGGGGAGGAGATCCTAGAAATCCACTAGGTGATCGCTGGCTAGGATTAAATGCGCGCGGAACGTATGGCACGACGTACGCTATTCATGGAAATAATAATCCAAGTTCTATCGGGACTTACGCAAGTTCAGGGTGCATTCGTATGTATGATGAAGAGGTACGCTGGCTGTTTGACCGCGTTCAAACCGGTACAAAAGTGGTTATTGGTCAATTTCATTCTCAAAGTTTTGATTCAATCGCTGTTAAAAACAAATACAAAGTAAGCAGTGCTTCAGTCGCCCAGAATCTTTGTAAAACAAAAAAGCTCTCAAAAGGCCAAATTGGTTTTGTAACGATTCAATCACCGATGGTTTTGTTAAAAGAAGAAAAAGGAAAATGGGTAAAGATTCGCACGTTAAATCGCGGTGAACGCTATAATGTATATAAAATAAATGGCATTAAAGTCTCTTTAGGACCAGGATTTATTGAAAATTATCCTAATAAAAAGACATCCATAAAATTAGATATTTGCAAATAGAAAATGAGGCTGAGGCAAAAGTATTTTAGCCTAAGTGAAAAACGAACCATTGATCAAAATGTTTGATTCTTGGTTCGTTTTTTTTATTATGGTGAACGTAGGTTTCATCTGTTTCGTTCCTTCTAGCAGTTGATGGGAGGGCAAGGCGAAGACTCCCGCGGAAAGCGGAGTCTTGCACGGAAATCAACAGCGGTGTCACAAGCTATCCATACGAGGTAATGTATCCATTTGTTCGTCTTTAGATTGGATTCATTTCGTTATATCTTAACCTCATTTTTTGAATTTTTAATAATGTTTATTATAATAAAAAACAGGGAAACTAATTGCCTAATGAAGAGAGAGAAAGGGTTGTTTTAGCGTATGTCTACAATAGATTTATCAAAATTCGAGAAAAAAATGATTATTCGTAACATCAAACCGGACGATATAGATGAAATTTTAGCACTTCAAAAGCTATCATTCCCGGGAATGGATCCGTGGAAAAAAGAACAGCTTGAAAGTCATCTGGCCATTTTTCCAGAAGGACAAATATGTGCAGAGTACGACGGGGAAATTATCGGATCTTGTTCAAGCTTGATTGTGAACTTTGATGAGTACGATGATCAGCATACGTGGGACGATATTACGGACGAAGGATACATTACAAATCATAACCCGGAAGGCTACAATCTGTATGGAATTGAAGTAATGGTTCATCCAAAGTATCGCGGCATGAAAATAGGACGCCGCTTATATGAAGCGCGTAAAGATTTAGCACGTGAATTGAACCTGAAAAGTATCATCATCGGAGGAAGAATTCCTAATTACCATAAGCATTCAGCTGAAATGTCGCCTAGAGAGTATGTAGAGCAAGTTATTCATCATAAAATTTATGATCCAGTGCTATCTTTTCAGCTAATGAACGGATTTACGCTTATGCGTATAAACCCTGGTTATCTTCCCGATGATCTAGCTTCTAATAAGTATGCAACGCTGATGGAATGGAACAACGTAGATTACGTTCGCCGTTCAAAACGCCATTTTAAAACGTCATTCCCAGTGCGTATTTGTGTTGTTCAGTATATGATGAAACAGATCAATTCATTTGAAGAGTTTGCAACACAGGTAGAATATTATACAGATGTTGCTTATGACGCAAAAGCCGACTTCTGCGTATTCCCGGAAATTTTCACAACTCAGCTAATGTCTTTCTTGAATGAAAAGATTCCAAGCAAAGCGGTTCAGCGCGTAGCAGAATATACAGAAGAGTACATTGAGCTATTCACTAACTTAGCGGTTAAATATAACGTAAATATTATTGGAGGATCCCACTTCGTCGAAGAAGATAATGGAGATATCTTTAATATTGCGTATTTATTCCGCCGAGATGGAACAATTGAAAAGCAGTATAAAGTGCATATTACACCTAATGAAAGAAAATGGTGGGGAATTAGCCCAGGAGATAAAGTTGAAGTGTTTGATACAGATTGCGGTAAAATTGCCATCCAAATTTGCTATGACATCGAATTTCCGGAGCTTGCTCGTATTGCTACAGATAAAGGTGCAAATATTATTTTTACGCCATTCTGTACGGAAGACCGTCAAGGCTATCTGCGCGTAAGATACTGTTCTCAGGCGCGCGCGATCGAAAACCAAATTTATACGGTTATCGCAGGTACAGTTGGAAACCTGCCTGAAACAGAAAACATGGATATTCAGTATGCGCAGTCTGCTATTTTTGCACCGTCTGATTTTGAATTTGCACGAGACGGTATTGTAGGAGAATGTAATCCTAATATTGAAATGGTGGTTATTGGAGATGTAGATTTAGAAATTCTTCGCCGCCAGCGTCAATCAGGAACGGTTCGTCAATTAAAAGACCGACGCCACGACGTTTACAATATTAAATATAAAAAATAACGCAGTTTCTAAAGACATCATGCAAATGCATGGTGTTTTTTATTTCAACTTTTGCCATAATAAAAACTATTACAATGAATTTTGTGGACTAACCATGGAAAAGAGGGGAAAACATGAGTTTTCATGGACAATCGGTATTACCCGCTGTTCGAGATATGAAGCAATTGGAAAAGTTTTTAGCAAGTAATTATGAGTACGGAGTTCTTTTAGACAATCAAGTGGGCATGCTAAAAGGAATCATGAAAGAAGTCCATAAGCATGAAAAAAAGTTAATTATTCATTTAGACTTAATTCATGGCTTAAAGCACGATGAATATGCGGTTGATTTTTTGTGTCAGGAGTTTAAGCCTGCGGGAATTATTTCGACAAGAACAAACGTTATTTTAAAAGCTAAACAAAGAGGGATTTATGCCATTCAACGGGTCTTTTTATTGGACAGCACGGCTTTGAAGAAAAGCTACGAGTTAATGAAGAAAGTAAAACCGGATTATATTGAGCTTCTTCCTGGAATTGTGCCCACTTTAATCCAAGAAGTTAAAGCTGAAACGGGCATTCCTGTGTTAGCTGGAGGTTTAATACGAACGGCAGAAGAAGTTCATAATGCTTTAGAAGCCGGGGCTTCTGCTGTTACAACATCAAATAGAGAACTGTGGAGTATTTCAACTTAAAAAAACTGTTTGACAACGCTTTCATCATCTAGTAAACTTCTAGATAAGTTAATAGATGTGAGGGAGAATAGGAGATCCACGGTATAGCCTTTTAATGATTTTATTAGGGGGATGTATGGTGGATTTTCTTATTTTCTTGTTATTTTAATCGTTTTCATACAAAGGGGAGGTTATTTATATGCAAGCATTCTTAGGAGAAATAATTGGAACAATGATTTTAATTATCCTTGGCGCTGGTGTATGTGCGGGCGTCAATTTAAAAAAATCGTTTGCTGCTAATTCAGGATGGATCGTTATCACAATGGGATGGGGAATGGCGGTAGCGATGGCAGCATATGCGGTTGGTAATATGAGTGGGGCACACTTAAACCCAGCGTTAACCGTAGCCCTTGCTATTACAGGTGATTTTCCGTGGTCACAAGTACCGATGTACATCTTAGCTCAGTTTATTGGAGCGATTCTTGGTGCAACAGTTGTTTATTTACACTATCTTCCACACTGGAAAGAAACAAAAGATGCCGGTACAAAATTAGGCGTATTCGCAACGGGACCAGCAATTGCTAACCCATTTGCAAACGTTTTAAGTGAGGCAATTGGGACGTTTGTATTAGTTGTAGGAATCTTAGCAATTGGAGCAAATAAATTTACAGATGGATTAAATCCTTTAGTAGTAGGGTTTTTAATCGTAAGTATCGGTTTATCATTAGGAGGAACAACAGGCTATGCCATAAACCCTGCTCGTGATTTAGGACCACGTATCGCTCATGCTATCTTGCCGATACCTGGCAAAGGCAGCTCGAACTGGAAATACGCTTGGGTGCCAGTAGTGGGTCCTTTATTAGGCGGATCAATTGGCGCAGTATTTTATCAAGCGGCATTCTTAAATAAAATGTCTAGCAGCTTATGGATTGTCTTAAGCATTGCGGTGATTGTTTTAGCTGTTATTTACGCTGTTTCTAAACAAAAAGCAGCACAAATTCAATCAGCAGTAGTACCAAAAAAATGAATGCGCTTTACCATCTAACTATGTACAATAAAGAAACGACACTATACAGAGAATAGGGGATATTGATATGGAAAAATTTATTTTATCTTTAGACCAAGGAACAACAAGCTCACGAGCAATGTTATTTAATAAAAAAGGTGAAGTTGTACATGTAGCTCAAAAAGAGTTTACGCAGTACTTCCCAAAACCAGGTTGGGTAGAGCATAATGCTAGTGAAATTTGGGGTTCTATCCTTGCCGTTATTGCATCTTGTCTATCTGAGTCAGGTGTTCATGCTGATCAAATTGAAGGAATTGGAATTACCAATCAGCGTGAAACAGCAGTAGTATGGGAAAAAGCAACAGGAAAGCCGGTATACAATGCAATCGTATGGCAGTCTCGACAAACGTCTGGTATTTGTGAAGAGTTAAAAGCAAAAGGATTAAACGATACGTTCCGCGACAAAACGGGATTATTAATTGATGCATACTTCTCTGGAACAAAAGTAAAGTGGATTTTAGATAACGTAGAAGGTGCACGAGAAAAAGCAGAAAACGGTGAATTGTTATTCGGAACAATTGATACATGGTTAATTTGGAAGTTATCAGGCGGAAAGGCGCATGTAACGGATTACTCAAACGCATCCCGCACGCTTATGTTCAATATCTACGATTTAAAATGGGATGATGAACTGCTAGATATCTTAGGGGTACCGAAATCAATGCTTCCAGAAGTAAAGCCTTCTTCTGAAGTATACGCTCATACAGTAGATTATCATTTCTTTGGTAAAAACATTCCAATTGCTGGAGCAGCAGGGGATCAGCAAGCCGCTTTATTTGGACAAGCTTGCTATGAAAAAGGAATGGCAAAAAACACCTATGGAACAGGCTGCTTTATGCTCATGAATACGGGTGAAAAAGCAGTTAAGTCCGATCACGGCTTATTAACTACATTAGCATGGGGGATTAACGGAAAAGTAGAATATGCGCTTGAAGGCAGTATTTTTGTAGCAGGATCTGCTATTCAGTGGCTTCGCGACGGTTTAAGAATGTTTAAAAATGCGGCTGAAACTGAAAACTATGCAACACGAGTAGAGTCTACAGACGGCGTATATATTGTGCCAGCTTTCGTAGGACTTGGAACGCCATATTGGGATAGCGATGTACGTGGAGCGATGTTTGGATTGACTCGCGGTACAAAAAAAGAACACTTTATTCGTGCAACGCTTGAATCACTAGCTTATCAAACAAGAGACGTATTAAGCGCGATGGAAGCAGACTCTGGAATTACATTAAAAACATTGCGTGTAGACGGAGGAGCAGTTAAGAATAATTTCTTAATGCAGTTCCAAAGTGATGTGTTAAATGTTCCTGTTGAGCGTCCTCAAGTGAATGAAACAACCGCTCTTGGGGCAGCATATTTAGCGGGTCTTGCGGTCGGCTACTGGAAAGATTGTGATGAAATTGCGCAGCAGTGGAATATGGAAAAATCTTTCGAACCAAATATGGAAGAAGAACAACGTGAAGAATTATATAGCGGCTGGAAAAAAGCCGTACATGCCACAATGGCTTTTAAGTAATTATTTGATGAAAACCCTTTAATTAAAAGCGCATGTATGATATAATGTATTCAAGTTAATAAATTGGTTGGAGAATCGGAGAGACCACAGATCCATATGTAGGCATACTATATATGTGATTTGTGGTCTCTATTTTTGTATATTGGAAAATTTTGATATCTTTGAAAAATGAAAGGGGAATGACGTATGTTTTCAAGTCAAACACGTTCGAATAAATTGGTAGACATGACACAAAATCAATATGATTTATTAGTAATTGGTGGGGGAATTACTGGATCAGGTATTGCACTTGATGCGACTCATCGAGGCATGAAAACGGCATTAGTTGAAATGCAGGATTTCGCAGCAGGAACATCTAGTCGTTCAACGAAGCTTGTTCACGGCGGTCTACGCTATTTAAAACAGTTTGAAGTTAAAATGGTAGCCGAAGTTGGTAAAGAACGTGCCATTGTATATGAAAATGGCCCTCATGTAACGACTCCGGAGTGGATGCTGTTACCTTTCCATACGGGTGGAACATTTGGGAAATTCTCAACTTCAATTGGACTGCGCGTATATGATTTCTTAGCAGGGGTAAAACGTGCAGAGCGCCGCAAAATGTTTAGCGCAGAAGAAACGCTTAGACGCGAGCCACTGGTGAAATCTAAAGAGTTAAAAGGTGGCGGTTACTACGTTGAATATAAAACAGATGATGCACGTTTAACGATTGAAGTAGCTAAAGAAGCTGCTGCAAGAGGAGCAGATTTAGTCAATTACACAAAAGTGGAAAACTTCATCTACGATAAAGGAAAAGTAGTAGGGGCTGTTGTTCGCGATCAGCTTACGAATAAAGAATATAATATCTATGCAAAAAAAATCGTCAACGCTGCAGGTCCATGGGTGGACACGCTGCGTGAAAAAGATAATTCAAAAAAAGGCAAGCAGCTTCAATTAACAAAAGGAATTCACTTAGTTATTGATCAAGAGCGCTTTCCGTTAAAACAAGCCATTTACTTTGATACACCTGACGGACGTATGGTATTTGCGATTCCGCGTGATGGAAAAACATACGTAGGCACAACAGACACGGTCTATAAAGAAGACGCTAGACATCCGCGTATGACTGTAAAAGACCGTCAATATGTTGTTGATGCAATTAACTATATGTTCCCAACGGTTGATATTACAGTAGACGACGTAGAATCAAGCTGGGCGGGTGTTCGTCCACTTATTCACGAACAAGGAAAAGATCCTTCTGAAATTTCGCGTAAAGATGAAATCTGGACATCAGAATCAGGTTTAATTACAATCGCTGGAGGGAAATTAACTGGGTACCGTAAAATGGCTGAAATTGTCGTAAATCGCGTAGCTGAAGATTTTAAAGCAGAAGGACGCGAATTTGAAAGCTGTCAAACTAAACATTTACCGATTTCTGGAGGTAATGTAGGAGGTTCAGGCGGGTTCCCAACGTTTGTAGAGCAAAAAGTCAAAGAAGGCATCAAACTAGGGTTATCACGTGACGCTGCTGAAAAGCTTGTAAAACGCTATGGCTCAAACGTAGACAAAGTATACCGCTACATGATTGAACGTCCGGATCAGCTAAAAAACAGTGACCTTCCAGCTAGTGTATTTTTGCAAATTCAATATGGTATCGAAGAAGAAATGGTTTCGAAACCAGTGGACTTCTTCATTCGACGTACGGGCGCTTTATTCTTTGATATCAACTGGGTAAGAAGCTGGAAAAAACAAGTGATTGCTCATATGGCCGAAGAGTTAAAGTGGACGCCTGAGCAAACAAAAACTTATACGGATGAATTAGAACAGCACCTTCATGACGCAGTTGTACCAGTAGATGAAAAAGTTAACCGTATGACAGGTATTTCATGATAAAATAAAAAAGTACCTCAAAATTTGTCAATACAGCCATAATATAATAGCAGGAAGTCAAATTTTGACGAAGAAATATAATATGACTGTTAAAAAAAGAGAAAGACGATTACTCGTTTTTCTCTTTTCATACATATTTACATTTATATAAGGGGGCTTTTTTTATGAGTTGGAAAGAAACGTATACATCTTGGATTAATCACCCAAATTTAGATCCTGAATTACGTCAAAATTTGGATGCAATCAAAGGTGATGAAAAACAATTAGAAGATAGTTTTTACAAAACATTGGAATTTGGAACAGGCGGAATGCGTGGAGAAATTGGAGCGGGTACAAACCGTATGAATACATATACAATCCGAAAAGCTTCTGAAGGCTTTGCTGAGTACATTAAACAAGCTGGCGAAGAAGCTATCAAGCAAGGCGTAGTCATTGCATATGATTCTCGCCACAAATCGCCTGAATTTGCGATGGAAGCAGCAAAAACATTAGCAAGTCACGGAATTAAAACGTATGTATTTGAAGAGCTAAGACCAACACCTGAACTTTCATTTGCAGTGCGTGAGTTAAACGCATTTGGAGGTATTGTTATTACAGCGAGCCACAATCCTCCTGAATATAATGGATACAAAGTATATGGTCCAGACGGTGGTCAGCTGCCGCCAAAAGAAGCTGATGAACTAGTTGGCTTTGTAAATGCTGTGGAAAATGAACTTACATTAGCTGTTCAATCTGAAGCGGAGCTAAAAGAAAAAGGTGTTATTGAAATGATTGGTTCAGCGATTGACGAAGCATACAATGAGAAGCTAAAAACGATTTTAATTAATCCAGAGCTAGCTTCTGAAATAGGTAAAGACTTAAAGGTAGTTTTTACACCTCTACATGGTACAGCTAATAAGCCAGTTCGCAACGCGCTTCAATCCATCGGTTACGGAAATGTTACGGTTATTGAAGAACAAGAACTTCCTGATCCGAATTTCTCGACGGTTAAATCTCCGAATCCTGAAGAGCCGGCTGCATTTGAATATGCTGTTCGTAAAGGAAAAGAAATTGATGCCGATATCTTAATCGCAACGGATCCAGATGCAGACCGTTTAGGAATTGCTGTCAAAGATCCAAGCGGCGAATATGCGTTATTAACAGGAAACCAAACCGGTGCTTTATTGCTTCACTATTTGCTTTCTCAAAAGAAAGAAAAAGGTGTGCTGCCTGCTAATGGCGTTGTGTTAAAAACGATTGTAACGTCAGAAATCGGCGCACAAATTGCTCGTTCATTTGGATTGCAAGTTGTTGACACTCTAACAGGTTTTAAATTTATCGGTGAAAAAATTAAGCAATATGAGCAAACGGGCGAGTATACATTCCAATTCGGTTATGAAGAAAGCTACGGCTATTTAATTGGTGACTTTGCTCGTGACAAAGACGCTGTACAAGCAGCCATTCTAGCGGTAGAAGCTTGTGCTTATTATAAAAAGCAGGGCATGACGCTATATGAAGCGCTTCAGCAAGTGTTTACTAAATATGGTTTCTATCGTGAAGGTCTGAAATCTTTAACGCTTAAAGGAAAAGAAGGATCTGAGCAAATTCAGCATATTTTGGCTACATTTAGAAATGAGCCTCCTACTGACATTGCAGGGTTAAATGTTTCGGTTGTAGAGGATTATACATTAAGTGAGCGCCAGCATATTAAAGCAGGAAAAGTAGAAGAGATTACATTACCAAAATCAAATGTATTAAAATATATCTTAGAGGACGGTTCTTGGTTCTGCCTTCGTCCGTCTGGTACAGAGCCAAAGGTGAAGTTCTATTTTGGCGTTGTGTCAGAAGATGAAGCAACGAGCATTGCCCATTTAGAAGCTGTACAAACAGCTGTAATGGGTGAAGTGGAGCGTGTACTAGATAAAGTGAAAACGGTATAAAAATAAAGCCTGCTTAAACTTGAGCAGGCTTCTTTTATGATACTTTATTTGATTGCGTATTTGACAAATATGAAGAAGATCGTAGGGCTTTATAAATTCTCGGAGCAAGCATAGCCCCAAGAACAGTGAAAATAAGATCCTTTACAGCAAACCACGACATAATCTTCCAAGCAGCTGCATATGTCATTGCAGGAGCTTCAAGCCAGTAGTTAACCGCTATATACATATACGTAGTACCAATTAAATAAATAACGGCAATACCAACTAGCGATGAAATTAAAAAGATAGAAAAAGTCGGCTTGCCGCGCATTTCCATAATTTTTCCTGTGATAAATGCAGCGACAATATAAGAAAGCAAAAAGCCGCCGGTGCTTCCAAATAAAATACCAATTCCTGCTTTAAATTGAGCAAATACCGGAGCGCCGGCAATGCCAATTAATACATATACAATCATCGAAATAGAACCCATTCGGCTCCCAAGTAAAAGTCCTGCTAATATAACAAAAAAAGGCTGAAGCGAAAGAGGCACGCCGCCTACTTGTAAAAAAGGTGCCCAAGAAGTAATGTTTGCACCAATAGCCATAAGAGCTGCAAACATACCGGCTAATGTTAAATCTAATGTGCGAAACCTTTTAGTATTCATATATGTTCCTCCCAGTATGTACTGAAATATCTTAGCGTATGTACTGAAGATTGTACGTCGAATTCACTTTTATGTCAACGATAAAAATAAATATGTTTACATATATTATTTGATGTTTTTTGAAATGAAATATGCATATTTTTAGTGCAACATAAAAAAATAAAGAAGGGAATTCATCCCTTCTTTGTCCAAGTGTGTGTATCAAAAATACTAGTACAATGATTCTTCCAGAAGCTCCGGGTTGTGCTCCGAATATTCCGTTGCATGATCAATGTAGCGTAGTAAAGAATAAAGCTCTTCTTGAATGATGCGGTAGTTTCGTTCAAAATTGTAGGCGTGCAAAAAATGTTCAATCTTTTTTGAAAGAAAATCGTCGTCTGTTCGAACCATTAAAATTAATAAGTTATCCCATTGTGAACGGTGTGTGTAATATAAAGCTCGATCATAATCAATTACATCCATTAATAACGTTCCTCCTTTTGAGGAGTTGAAATTAGTGTATGATATTTGCGGGAATTCTTACGCTGTAAATGTTGGGCAAAAGACCAGTGCATAATTAAAAGAGGTTGTAGTCATTATGTAAGAAGAATAAACGTACAGCACCGGATAAATGATAAGAAAGGCAAAGAATAACGAAGCGTAACAGTTACATTACATCCATTATTTAAGACAACTAAATAAAAATCCCCTTTTCTTGAAAAAATAAAGCTTCTTTTTGATGAAAACACATGAATTGACATGTTTGTACATAGATTGAAGTAAGGAGTGAAAGGGGGAGCTGTCGTGAAAGAAGCAGATTATAAGCAATTATACCGTGCGATTGATGAAATTACGGAAATAGCTAGCGGTTTCGGTTTGGATTTTTATCCGATGCGCTATGAAATTTGCCCGGCAGATATTATTTATACGTTTGGTGCATATGGGATGCCAACTCGTTTTTCACATTGGAGCTTTGGAAAACAATTTTACAAAATGAAATTACACTACGATCTTGGATTGAGTAAAATTTATGAATTAGTTATCAATTCAGATCCTTGTTATGCATTTTTATTGGATTCCAATGCGCTTATTCAAAATAAATTAATTGTAGCTCACGTGTTAGCTCACTGTGACTTCTTTAAAAATAACAGCCGTTTTGCCAACACGAAACGGGATATGGTAGAAAGTATGGCAGCGACCGCTGATCGAATTAAAGAATACGAAGTAAAGCACGGTAAGCGTGAAGTAGAAAAGTTTTTGGATGCTGTCTTATCGATTCAGGAACATATTGATCCGTCTCTTATGCGTGCCAAGCTTTCTTGGAGCATAGATGATGTAGAATCATCGGAAGAAGAAATCATTTCTCCTTATGATGATTTATGGAATTTGGACTATAAAGAAAAGAAAAAACCAAAACCTCCAAAGTCTTTTAAAAAATTTCCGCCTCAGCCTGAAAAAGACATCTTATTATTTATTGAAGAATACAGTCCTTATTTAGAGGATTGGCAGCGGGACATTTTAACGATGATGCGAGAAGAAATGCTTTATTTCTGGCCGCAGCTTGAAACAAAAATTATGAATGAAGGCTGGGCTTCTTTTTGGCATCAGCGCATTATTCGAGAAATGGACTTAACGAGTGATGAAGCGATAGAATTCGCCAAGCTAAATGCAGGGGTTGTGCAGCCGTCCAAGACGGGAATCAATCCATATTATTTAGGATTAAAAATATTTGAAGATATTGAAGAACGTTACAACAATCCAACAGAAGATATGATTCGCCGAGGCGTAGAGCCGGGGTCAGGAAGAGAGAAGATGTTTGAGGTACGTGAAGTTGAATCAGATATTTCCTTCATCCGCAATTACTTAACAAAAGATTTAGTTATGCGCGAGGACATGTATTTATTCCAAAAGCAAGGAAAAGATTATAAAATCGTCGACAAAGAATGGACGGAAGTCAGAGACCAGCTTGTTAACATGCGCGTAAACGGAGGCTTTCCTTATATCACAGTAACGAATGGAGACTATTTAAAAAATGGAGAGCTTTATTTAAAGCACTGGTATGAAGGAATTGAATTAGATGTCAAATACTTAGAAAAAGTGGTACCGTATGTTCATCAGCTTTGGGGCCGACCGGTTCATTTAGAAACGATGATGGAAGGCAAGCCAATTGCCTTCACGTATGATGGAAAAACAGTGCATCGAAAACATTTATAAAAAGGAGACCGCTTAAATAGCGGTCTTTTTGTGCTTCTGTAATTTTATTATCCATATAAATTGAAAAAATAAAATTACTATGCAATAATTTGGTGAGAATCATTTTCATTTAGAAAGGGAGATAAGATGTTTGTTGTAAACGCAAGTTTTGAAACGGAAAAGAAATTTGAAAAACAGCTCAAGCAAAAAGCTAAGAAAAATAAAACAGAAATTGAGGAAGCCAAAGGAAATTTATCGTTCGAATGCTGGAAAAAAGATTCCGCAGATAAAGTTGAATATGTCTTTGTATCCAAGTGGGAAGATAAGCAGTTCTTTCAAGCGTGGATATCCAAGAGAAGAACATGTGAACGAACATAAAGAAGCGAATAAAAAGAAAACGAAAGCATGTTCTGAAGCTATGGAAATCAAGAAAACGCTGCGTTTTTATGAGGCGGTAGAAGAGGACATTCTTTTCTAAAAAAGCATGCTTGACTTTCATAAATGTTGTAACTATAATGATTACAACAAAATAGGAGTGAGAGCAATGAAAATTAGCAGTCGATTCACCGTGGCCGTTCACATACTATCTTTAATTAAAGTAGATAGCAGTCATCCTAGTACTTCAGAGTGGATTGCTAGCAGTGTAAATACAAATCCTGTTGTTATAAGACGAGTAATTGGGATGTTAAAGAAAGCTGGACTCGTGGGTGTAAAAGCCGGAGCTGGCGGAGCGTATCTATTGAAAGATTTAGACGAGATAACGTTGTTAGACGTTTATCGAGCGGTGGCAGCAGTGGAAGAAGGAGAATTGTTTCAAATGCATGAAAATCCGAATGTGGAGTGTCCTGTAGGAGCCAATATTCAAAGTGTTCTTGAATTGATTTTAAAACGTTCTCAAGATGCCATGGAACAAGTCTTAGCCGATGTGACCATGAAAGAATTAGTGACGGATTTAATAGCAAAAATAGATGCATAATAACATGCTTCTGTTTGTAAAAAACGGAGAAACCTAGGTTTCTCCGTTTTTTTTATAGCTTCACAATTGTTCGTCCTCGAGCTTGTCCTTCTAATAAAGTCGGAAGTACCTCAGGGAGCTGTTGTAGTGAAATTTCCTGCTGAATGAAAGGTTCGAAGCTTTCAGGCTTAAAGTCATTAGCGAGTCTATTCCAAATCTCTTTTCGAGTATTCATTGGACAGTAAACAGAATCGATACCGAGTAAATTAATCCCTCTTAAAATGAAGGGAAAGACGGTTGTTGGCACTTTGCCTCCAGCTGTTAGCCCGCTGACCGCTACAGAGCCTCCGTACTGAATTTGACTGAGGACAGAAGCTAGAGGCTCTCCACCCACAGGATCAACCGCAGCGGCCCATTTTTGCTTGCCTAATGCTTTTAATTTGCCGTTATAAACGTCTTCACGCGCTACAATAGAGGAAGCGCCAAGCTCTTTCAAATAAGCTGCTTCCGAGCTTTTTCCCGTACTTGCTTCCACTTTGTAGCCTAATTTTGAAAGAATGGCAACCGCAAAGCTTCCTACACCTCCCGTAGCGCCTGTTACAAGCACAGAGCCGTTAGATGGACTAGTATGGTTTTCCTCTAAGCGATGCACAGATAAAGCAGCTGTAAAGCCCGCTGTTCCGATAATCATTGCTTCTTTTAACGTTAAATTTTCAGGAAGAGGGACAATCCATTCGCTGGGTACGCGCGCATACTCACTGTAGCCTCCAAAGTGTGATACGCCAATGTCATAGCTTGTTGCGATGACACGATCACCTTCTTTAAAATCAGGGCTGTCAGAAGATACAACGATTCCTGCTAGGTCAATACCTGGAACAAATGGATAGCTTGTCACAATATTGCCGTTTGCGATGCTGGCTAAGCTATCTTTATAATTCACCCCTGAATAATGAACGCGAATAAGTACATCGCCTTCTGGCAAATCGTTTAGCGTCAGTTCTTGGACAGACGCCTCCACTTGGTCTTCACTTTTTTTATCTACTATTAATGCTGAAAATGATTGCTCCATTTTATTTCTCCTTTCTATACTGAGATGTATACATCTATACATAGATTACCTTATTTCTATACCCATTATAGAAAATAGTAAAAGAAGTTCCTAATACTTTGATTACGAAAGAGATCATTTCATTATAAAATAGCGGTATAGCTATTAGTTAGCAATACATAGAAAAGAGGAGAAGAGACATGAGCACAAACGTATATTTTAACCATGATGCAGGCATTGATGATTTAGTATCGCTTTTTTTACTGCTGCAAATGGATGATGTAAAGGTAACGGGGGTATCTGTTATTCCTGCTGACGGATATCTAGAGCCAGGTATCAGCGCAAGCCAAAAAATTATTGATCGTTTTGGAAGTTATGATATCGAGGTAGCCAAATCTACGTCACGCGGTATGAATCCATTTCCAAAAGAATGGCGCATGCATACGTTTTATGTAGATGCACTGCCGATTTTAAATGAAAAAGGGAAAGTGCAAACAAAAATAAGTCAGCTGCCTGCTCATGATCATTTAATTGAAACATTGCAGCACACAGACGGAAAAACGACTTTATTATTTACAGGACCGCTAACTGATTTGGCAAGAGCACTTGAAAAAGCGCCGGAAATAGAAGAGAAAATTGACAAGTTAGTGTGGATGGGCGGTACATTTCAAGAAGTAGGAAATGTGCAGGAGCCTGAACATGATGGAACGGCGGAATGGAATGCTTTTTGGGATCCAGAAGCAGTAGCAAAAGTATGGGAAAGCAGCATTAAAATTGAGATGGTTGCTTTAGAAAGCACGAATCAAGTTCCATTAACGCCGGCTATTCGCCAAATGTGGGCTTCACTTCGCAGGTATGAAGGAGTAGACTTTGTAGGGCAGTGCTACGCGGCTTGCCCACCGCTTGTGCATGTTGAAACCAATTCGACTTATTATTTGTGGGATGTACTCACAACAGCATTTACAGGGAATTCAACACTTGTGAAGGTAAAAACCGTTTCGAGTATTGTGTATACAGAAACACCAAGACAAGGAAGAACAGAAATTTCTGAAGAGGGACGACCTGTAGACGTCGTGTATGACGTCACAGCTGAAGCATTCTTTGCGTACATTACAGATTTAATGAAAAAAGCAGTAGCCAAATAAAGAAAAAGGTTGCACGTGAAAATGTGCAACCTTTTTAATGAATCATATTCAAGAATTGACGTGTCCGCTCTTGTTGAGGATTTGAAAATATTTGATCCGGTGTACCTCTTTCCATAATGACACCTTGATCCATAAAAATAACTTCATCTGCTACTTCACGGGCAAAGCGCATTTCGTGAGTTACCACCACCATCGTCATTCCTTCTTTTGCCAGGTCTTTCATCGCTTGAAGAACGTCTCCTACAAGCTCAGGGTCAAGAGCTGAAGTAGGCTCATCAAATAGCATAACTTTTGGGTCCATCGCCATTGCTCTGGCGATGCCAACACGCTGTTGTTGTCCGCCAGACAGCTGGAAAGGGTAAAAGTCGAGCTTATCGCCTAAGCCAACGCGTGTTAACAATTCTTTCCCTCTTTTTTCTGCCTCTTGAGTAGAAACGCCTTTTACAATTACAGGACCTTCCATAACATTTTCAAGCGCACTTTTATGAGGAAATAAGTTATAGTTTTGAAAGACCATACCTGTTAGGCTTCGAAATGAAGTAATGTCTTTTTTACGAACAGGTTTGGTGAAATTCATGCTTTTTTTATCAAGTTCAATCGTGCCGTCTGTTGGGATTTCTAAAAGATTTAAGCAACGTAAAAAAGTAGTTTTACCCGATCCAGAAGGACCAATTAATACAATTACCTTGCCCTGTTCAACTTCTAAATCAATCCCTTTTAATACTTGCAAATCACCGAATGATTTATGCAAATTTTTGATATTAATCATATGAAAAACTCCTTTAGCTACTCGAAACGGTTATTTAGATACGTAACGATCTAGTCTTATTTCAATGCGTCCTTGGATAATGGATAAGATTGTACACATAATCCAGTACAAGAGCGCTGCTTCACTATAAAGAAGTAAAAATTCATAGTTAGTCGAAGCAATTTCTTGAGCTTTACGGAACATCTCAGAAACAAGAATAAGCGATGCAAGTGACGTATCTTTAATAAGGCTAATAAAAGAGTTAGATAATGGCGGAATCGATACACGTGCTGCTTGCGGTAAAATAATCCGTCTTAACGCTTGGGAATAGGTCATACCAAGTGAGTAGCCAGCTTCCCACTGTCCTTTAGGAATAGATTGAATCGCTGCTCGGATAATTTCAGATGCATACGCACCTACACTTAATGAAAATCCAATAATAGCAGAGATAAATGGGTCAATTGTTATATCTAAATTGGGTAAGCCGTAGAAAATAATAAATAATTGCACAAGCAGCGGTGTACCTCGAATAATCGATACATAGATGCGCGCAATTATATTTAAAACTTTTATAGATGATAAACGAGCCAAGGCTGTTAAGACAGCTAAAATGATACCGAGTACAAACGTGATTAATGTTAGTGGAATAGAATATTGAATAGCTCCCTTTAGCATTGGTAAGAGAGATGATTGAGCGATTGAAATCAATTGATTCAATCGCTCTCCATCAGGGAAAATATTATTTAGGAGAAACATCTTCGCCAAACCATTTCTTAGAAATTTTTGCGTATGTTCCGTCTTTTTTCATATCTTTCAATGCTTTGTTTACTTCATCCACTAACTTACCGCTGTCTTTTCTAAACATAAAGCCGCTTGCAGCACCATCGGATTTTTCATCCGCGATTTTGATAGGTGCGTTAGGGTGCTTTTTCTTATAGTCAAGGAACGATAATTTATCGTTGATTGTAGCATCAACACGGTTTGCGCTCATTAGTTCTACTGCTTGAGCAAAACCTTCAGCACTCGTAATGTTTGCACCATAAGATTGAGCCATGTCTTTATAGTTACTTGTTAATGACTGCGCTGATTTTTTTCCTTTTAAATCTTTAAATGATTTGATATCTTTTTCGTCTTTACGAACAATTAATACAGCCCCTGACTGGATGTATGGATCAGAGAAATCGTATTTCTTTTGACGATCTTCACGAATACCAACTTCATTAGCAATCATGTCAAATCGTTTAGCATCTAATCCAGCAAACATGCCATCCCACTGTGTTTCTTTGAACTCAGCTTTTACGCCAAGACGTTTAGCTACTTCTTGAGCCAATTCTACATCAAACCCAGTTAGCTTTTGTTTGTCATCATGAAAAGTGAACGGAGGGTATGTACCTTCAGTTCCAATTGTTAATACACCATCTTTTTTCACTTTATTATATAAATCCTCTTGTGAAGATTTATTGTCTCCATTGTTTGCTTCATTTTTTGAGCTAGAACCGCATGCGGCAAGCACAACTGTGAAAGCTAATAGTAGCGACAAAAGTGCAGCAAATTTCTTCATTTTCTAAACCCCCTAGTATTCTGATAGGAAATGATACTCTGTGATACTAAACAAGAACACAGCAAAAGTCAACAAAAAAAACTTATACGATTAATGTGACTTAAAATAAGGGAAATATACCTTCTATACACGGTTTGTCATAAGGATACAGAAAGATTTTAGAATTTGGATTAAATGGATTTTTAAGGGATATTCGAGGAGTAAAAAGGAAGTTTCATGCGACGATTTTCTCTTTCATTTTTTCATGACTTTTGGTGCAATAAACATATAGTTAAATGTTAAGGTAGAAATAAATTCCTTATGGTACACTTAAAGAAGAATTTATGAAACGGAGCGATATGATGAAAGCCATAAACTTAATCTCAATTGCCTTTGGTGCTATCGCTGGTACGTATGCACGTTATTTTCTAAATCTTTCCTTATTATATACGGGGTATCCAATAGGAACAGTAATTGAAAACCTATTAGGTAGCTTCATATTAGGACTATTAACGGGATTTTTTGCGTGGAAACAGCCAAAGGAATGGATCAAGCTTGGACTAGGCGTGGGCTTATGCGGCGGTTTTACCACGTATTCAACGTTTGCAGGAGACTTCGTTTCTCTCACTCAGCATTATTTATGGGGTGGAGCCATTTATTTCATTGTCTCTTTAGTAGGCGGAATCCTTTTTGCTTTAGCAGGCTATCTATGCGGTGAAACGGCAGGAAAAAATTTAGTAAAAGTACATGAGGTGAAGTAAATGAGCATAGTGAGCTTGGCACTTGGGGGGGCAGCTGGAGGCATATGCCGTTATCTTTTGGGATTAAAGGTTACAAAAACAGCTTCAAATCCTCCTTTTCCAGTATCAATGCTGTTTGTTAACTTGCTTGGTGCGTTTGGACTTGGTCTTTTTTACGGTAGTTATTATGGAAAGGTTCCGAGTCATGCTTATAATGATTCAATATTTCTAATGATCGGCATTGGTTTTTTCGGGGCTTTTACCACTTTTTCAACGTTTAGTGTGGAAACCGTGCAGTTAATTCGAGAAAAATCTTATCAGAAAATGTTGGTGTACGTGGGGATTTCAGCATTTGGAACAATTGGTTTATTTACAGTCGGTTTACTGGCAGGAACGTTTTTATTTAAATAAAGAGAACGTTTCTAGTAGGGAAAAACAAAAAGACGGAGAAGTAGAGAATGGATAGAAAAGCAGAAGTTTGGAAATACATTTTGTTGATTGTTGCTGTTGCAGGTCAGATCATCGGTTTTTTATTTTTATTTATAAATGTTGTGGCGGCATTTATTTTTTACGGTTTTTATATTCTAACTTTTATTATGTTACTCCTGCTGTTTATATGGGATCGGAAAAAGGAAAAAGACAAAGAAGAATTTGACGACTATACCGATTACTAACGATATAAAAAGCAGAATGGTGCGGTGCGCCGGGCCTCTTAGTAAAGAAGCTTAAAAGATACATCTATAAAAGGAAGAGAGCCGTAAGAGCATAAAGAGATATTGTATTTACATCTAGTTGTGTTATAATTTTAAGTGCAAAAACAAAATCAATAAATAGCAATCACTAGGGGAGCTTTTTGAAGCTGAGACGAATGCATTTCGGACCCTTTGAACCTGATCTGGTTTGTACCAGCGTAGGGAAGTGGCGATCATGTTTACATAACGATACATGCTAACCACTCTACGTTGTAGAGTGGTTTTTTTGTATGTAATAAAGCCCTCTACACAAGATAAAGTGATTGAAATTTCTCTTTATTCTGAATGGAAAGGTTTCGATCATATGGATATTCCTAAATTTCATGTCATTACAACAGATAAGCAGCCAATTGAAGAGGTTCGGGACATTTTAACGGCTATCGTGCCTTTTGCGGGTGCCATTCATATTAGAGAAAAAAAGAAAACGGCAAAGCAGATTCAATGTTTACTAGAAAGCCTGCCATTTTGTCGCTCTAAAATTATTGTAAATGACCGAGTTGATGTAGCGCATGCTTTAAAAGCAAAAGGGGTGCAGCTTGCCTATCATAGTTTAGACGTTTCGTGCGTTAGAGACGCATTTCCTTCTCTTATTGTCGGAAAATCAGTTCACTCTGTGGAAGAAGCTCTAGAAGCTGAAAAAGATGGAGCTCACTATATTCTATACGGACATATTTATTCAACTCATTCAAAAAAAGAATTAAAAAGCCGAGGGATAGCAGCGTTAAAAGAAGTAGTAGACGCTGTGAAGATACCAGTTATTGCGATTGGTGGAATTACACCTGTAAATGCCAAAGAGGTGCTGCAAACAGGAGCACACGGTATAGCTGTGATGTCTGGTGTCATGCTTGCGCAATATCCGCTTAAAGCAATCAAACAATATTCTCATATATGGACATCTGGAGGTGGAGAAAATGAAGCAGCATTATGATGTACTGTTAGTCGGAGGAGGCATAATTAGCTCTTCTATCGCTTATCATTTGTCAAAACAAGGAGCGTCAGTAGCCATTCTTGAGCGCAATCAAATTGGTTGTGAAGCTTCAAGTGCAGCTGCTGGTATTTTAGGTGCTCAAGCTGAAATTGATGAAGAAGGTCCTCTTTTAGACCTTGCTATTAAGAGCAGAAGTATGTTTCCTGAACTGGTGAAGGAACTAAAAGAAAAAACGGCAATCGACGTAGAGCTTATTCAAAAAGGCTTATTAAAAGTCGCTGTAACAGAAGAAGATGCACACGTATTAAAGAAAAAAGCCGATCAGCATCATCAATGGGACAAAGATGTAAGATGGATCGACGTAAAAGAAGCGCGGTTGTTAGAACCGGGGCTCTCTCCAGACATATACGGAGCCATTACAATACCTGGAGACGGCCAGCTAGCTCCGGCTAAGTTAACACATGCTCTTGCTCATGGAGCCTTGTATCACGGAGCAGATGTATTTGAATACTGTGACGTTCATTCTCTTATTACGGAAAATGAAACAGTAAAAGGTGTACAGACGTCTAAAGGCTCTTTTTATGGAGGAAAAGTAGTGATCGCAGCAGGCTCATGGGCTAAACGTTTTATTTCTTCTGAACATTTAGGTCAGGTATTTCCTGTAAAAGGAGAGTGTATTGCTCTTCAAAGTCATAAGCCGCTGCTTTCTAAAACGATTTTTTTAGATGAAGGTTTTTATTTAGTGCCAAAGGCTGGTGGAAGAATCGTAATCGGGGCAACTAAGCTGCAGCATGATTTTACTAAGACCGTTTCTGCACAAGGTATTCAATTTCTGCTGGATAAAGCTGCTGTGCTTCTGCCGGCTATTAAAGAAGCCACATTTGAAAAAGCATGGTCAGGTCTTCGTCCACAAACAAATGATGGCTGGCCTTATTTAGGAGAGCATCCTGAAATAGCGAATCTACACATGGCGTTTGGCCACTACCGAAACGGTATTTTATTAAGTGCTGCAACTGGAAAAATTATGGCTGATGCTTTGGTAGGGAAAGAGCCGAATCATTCATTTTTTACATCATTTCAGCTAACGAGAGTAATGGAGGGAGTTCATTGAATCTAATCATTAATGGTAAGACCGTTACTGTTGGAGATGAAATTGAAACGGTCGAGCACTTGTTGCAGGCTCAGAACCTGCATGAACGAGTGGTAATTGTTGAGCTAAACAAGAACATTTTACAAAAAGAAGAACATAGTGCTGCAAGTTTAAAAGATGGAGATACATTAGAAGTCGTTTCATTTGTAGGAGGAGGATGAAGAGTATGTTAAAAATTGGACAATATACATTTAATTCACGTTTATTATTAGGAACAGGGAAATTTCCGGACTTTACGACTCAGCGTCAAGCGGTAGAAGAGTCGGAAACAGAAATTTTAACATTTGCTGTTAGACGAATGGATATTTTTGATCAAAATCAGCCTAATTTACTAGAAGCACTTGATGTGAAGCGTTTCACTCTGTTACCTAACACGGCTGGAGCAAAAACTGCAGAAGAAGCGGTACGTATTGCTAAATTAGCTAAAGCTTCTGGACTTTGTGACATGGTGAAAGTAGAAGTAATTGGATGTGATAAAACGCTGCTTCCTGATCCCGTTGAAACATTAAAAGCTAGTGAAGAGCTGTTAAAGGAGGGCTTTACCGTTTTACCTTACACATCAGATGATGTTTTACTTGCGCGTCGTTTAGAGGAGTTAGGCGTACATGCCATTATGCCAGGAGCTTCGCCTATCGGTTCAGGTCAAGGTATTATTAATCCGTTGAACATGCGTTTTATCATTGAACAATCAACTGTTCCAGTAATTGTAGATGCAGGTATTGGAACGGCTTCAGATGCGGCTCAAGCTATGGAGCTAGGAGCAGATGGTGTGTTATTAAATACAGCTGTTTCAGGAGCAAAAGATCCTGTGAAAATGGCTCGTGCTATGAAGCTAGCGATTGAAGCAGGAAGAGCAGCATTTGAAGCAGGACGTATTGAAAAGAAACAATATGCAACGGCAAGCAGTCCAACAGAAGGGATGAGTATCGGTTGATTAATCGTTATTCCCGCCAAGAACTGTTTCAACCTATTGGAAAAGGCGGACAGCAGCAAATTCAAGAAAAGCATGTTCTGATTGTAGGAGCAGGTGCTCTTGGAACAGGGAACGCCGAGGCCCTTGCGCGAGCGGGGGTAAAGAAAATAACGCTCATTGACCGGGACTATGTAGAGTGGAGCAACCTTCAGCGGCAGCAATTGTATAGTGAAAAAGATGCTGATAAAAGAATCCCAAAAGCAATTGCCGCTAAAAAACGGCTTCACGATATTAATCATGATGTAAAAGTAGAAGCGCACGTAGCAGACGGTACCCCTCAAGTTTTAGAACAGCTTGTTGAGGGGGTAGATGTTATGATTGATGCGACCGATAATTTTGACACACGCCTTGTAATGAATGATTTATCACAAAAATATGATATTCCTTGGATTTATGGAGCATGTGTAGGAAGTTATGGAATTAGTTATACTATCATACCAAGTGAAACACCGTGTTTATCCTGTTTGCTTGAGTCTGTACCGCTTGGAGGGTTAACATGTGATACAGTGGGGATTATTAGTCCTGCTGTACAAATGGTAGTCGCTCATCAAGTAACAGAAGTGTTAAAAATATTAGTCGGAGACTGGAATGCGCTCAGAAGGGAACTTGTTTCGTTTGACGTATGGAAAAATGAGTATACGAGCATCAATGTGAACGTGTTTCGCAAATCTGCTTGCCGCTCATGCGGCAGTGAACAAACGTATCCCTTTTTACAATATGAAAATCAAACGAAAACAGCTGTGCTATGCGGAAGAAACACGGTACAAATCCGTCCGGGCAAATCAGCTAAGCAGCCGCTGCAGTCTTTAGGTGAACGATTAAAAGAAAAAGGATATAAAATTGAACAAAATCCGTATCTGCTTTCTTTTTATGTAGATGATTACCGTTTAGTGATGTTTCAAGACGGGCGCGTCTTTGTCCATGGAACAAACGATATAGTAGAAGCAAAGTCACTTTATCATCGGTATATTGGGTAAGAAAGAGATGGAGGTTTCAAGCATGACAGTACCAAAAGCATTAACCATTGCTGGATCAGACAGCGGTGGAGGAGCAGGAATTCAAGCAGATTTAAAAACATTTCAAGAGCGTGACGTTTTTGGCATGTCTGTTATTACAGCTGTGACTGCACAAAATACAGTTGGCGTTCAAGGAGTTTATCCTTTAGAAGTAGAAGCAGTTGAAACGCAGTTAGATTCAATTGCCACTGACTTATTTCCCAATGCAGTGAAGACAGGTATGTTGTTCAGTGCTGATATTATTTACGCAGTGGCTCGTAAAATCAAACAGTACGGACTGCAAAATATTGTAGTTGATCCCGTTATGATTGCAAAAGGTGGTCAATCTCTTCTTCAAAGAGAAGCTGTACAGGCTCTAAAAGAATTGTTGCCTCTTTGTGAAGTCATTACGCCGAACATACCGGAGGCGGAAGTCATCACGGGTAAAGAAATTCACACGATTGAAGACAGAAAAGAAGCGGCAAAACAGATGCATGAGCTGGGTGTAAAGCACGTGGTAATTAAAGGCGGACATGATCAATCTCATCAAGATATGATTGATATAGTGTATGATGGTCATACGTACGTTGAAATCACGCATGAAAAGATGAATACAAAGCATACACACGGAACGGGATGCACGTTTGCTGGTTGCGTCACGGCTGAACTAGCAAAAGGCAAAAGCGTGGTTGAAGCAGTTCAAACCGCCTCGGATTTTGTTCACTATGCGATTAAGCATACGCTTGAAATTGGTTCCGGACACGGTCCTACTAATCACTGGGCGTATAGAAAATACTTTCGTTCAAACACATAAAAAAACGTGCCTACAATCTAGGCACGTTTTTTATGAAGAAGGAATATGTGTAGGAATCTCTCCGTCGATGCCTAAGTAATAATGTCTAATGGGCTTTAAATTATCATCAAGCTCATACACAAGCGGCACACTTGTGGGAATATTCAAGTTCGCAATGCCATCAGGTGAAATGTTATCCAAATACTGCATCAGAGCTCTAATCGTATTACCGTGAGCGGAAATAATAACTCTTTTGCCAGCTTTAATAGAAGGAGCAATAGTTTCGTTCCAATATTCTAGAACCCGCTTTTCTGTATCAGCTAAGTTTTCCGTTACAGGAAATTGTCCCTTAGCTAATTCCTTATACTTAGGGTTGGAAGCTTCATAGCGAATATCTGTTGTCTTTAAAGCAGGAGGGCGTTCGTTCATCGACCTTCTCCACAAATGTACTTGCTCTTCGCCAAATTTTTTTGCGGTTTCTTCTTTGTTCAAACCTTGAAGAGCTCCGTAGTGTCGTTCATTCAACCTCCAAGATTTGTATACAGGAATCCACATGAAGTCCATTTGATGTAAGATAATCCATAGAGTGCGAATGGATCGTTTTAAAACAGAAGTATAGGCAATATCAAAAGTATATTCGTTTTTCTTTAGCACTTTTCCAGCTTCTCGCGCTTCTTGCAATCCATTTTTAGAAAGATCTACATCCGTCCAGCCTGTAAATTTATTTTCAAGATTCCACACGCTTTGTCCGTGCCGAATCAACACAAGTTTTATCATCGTGTTCTCCTTTCAACAGTGACTAAGGACTCTATTCTTTTTTATTATGAGAAGGAAAGAGTTTTTTATCCTAAAGCCGGGGAAAGGAGTTTTTATCATTTAGAAAAAGTGATGCTGAAAAGTAAAGCTTTAACTTTTTTACGCATATGATAAAAATAAAAAGGGAGGGGAAGATAGTCGATGAGTGACCAAGAACGTCAGATTCAAGCGTTGCACGGCCAGATTGAAGATTTAAAAGAAGAAATGTATCAGATGAAGCTTGATATTAGCGCATTAGAGAAAGAAAAAGGAAAGCCTGTTTTGACACCGGCTCTCGTTGGTCAAATAGGAGGTTTTGTTCTAGGTGGATTAGCTATAATCGGTATTTTCTGGATGTAGAACTTCTCGTTTTGAAAACGAAAAGTTCTTCTGATTTTTCAATAAGCAATTCCAACGCGGCATTTGGAGAAGTTTTGAGCCCATATCTCATGGTAGGTAAAGTGAGCGGTATCTCCCGTTGAAATTTTAACCGCATCAGCTGGTAAAATATCTTTTTCCACTCGATAAGTGCCTGTTACTTCACCGTCAGGCAAGTAGGTTGGGCATATAACAGTCCAGTTTAGATCACTTTCCTTCAAGTGTAAGTATCCTTTTAAATGATCTTCTGCTGCTCTGGTCGTTTTACGCTTTGATTCATTTGATTGAAAACGATACTTTTCTGGTTCTGTTCGTGACTGTAAGATGCCTGCAGTTCCAATAGTAAGAATACGATGAACGCCGTAATGCTTCATGCTGTTTATAATTAGCGGTATACTTTTTGAAATCGTCTCTGCACCATCTGTATTTAACGCGCTGACTACAATATCTTGGTGCTTGAGGGCAAAGCTGATATTTTCTTGATGAAGTACATCGCCTTGTAAGATATGTAGGTTTGGATGACTGATTTTTAGCTTATTGCGGTCTCTGACAAGTACAGTAACGTCGTTTTCATCTTTGAGCATCATTTTTAATAAAGACTGTCCCACTCGCCCTGTAGAGCCTAATAGTAAAATTTTCATTGGCTACACCCCTCTATAAAAGATAGTATCTATTCTTTAGGATATACAATCTGTATACTTATTCATAATAAAAAGCATGCGTAGCATAAAGTAATACAAAGTTGATGAATGAAATATTCAACAACAAAAAAATTTGATATGATAAAAAGACAGAAAAATCAAAAAACAGGAGTGTGAATGTCTTTTGGGAGACTTGCCTCTGAATCAAATGATGATATTAGTCGTTTTGCTTATGTTATCAGCGTTCTTTTCATCTGCTGAGACAGCCTTTTCAAGCGTAAATAAAATTCGTTTAAAACATTACGCTGAGAAAAAGTATCGAGGAAGTAAAAAAGCGCTGCATATTGCTGAACACTTTGAGCAGACGCTATCGACAATTTTAGTAGGAAATGTTGTCGTAAACATTGCTGCGTCCTCTTTGGCAGCTAAAATTGCCCTCGATGTGTTTAAAGGAAACCTAGCACTTGTGATTAGTATCATCGTTATGACCATCATCATTTTGATTTTTGGTGAAGTCTTACCGAAATCGTTAGCGAAAGAGCATGCCGAATCTTTTGCGCTGATGATTTCTTCCTTGTTATTTCTTATTATTAAATTATTAACCCCGATTTCCTTCTTATTTTTACAGGTGAGAAAAGGAGCTTCTCACTTGTTAGCGTCTGCTCCCACACCAACGATCACAGAAGATGAAATTAAAGTGATGGTAGATTTAAGCGAAGAAGAAGGAACGATTAATAATATTGAAAAAGAGCTAGTTCATCGTTCACTCAATTTTAATGACATTGTGGTGGGGCAAATTTTAAAACCTAGAATAGATGTCACAGCAGTTGACGTAAATGCTGATATTGATTCGGTTTGTCAAATGTTTCTTGAAGAGAGATATTCGAGAGTCCCTGTATACGAAGATCATATTGATAACATTATTGGCATTTTATCAGAAAGAGAATTTTTAACCTGTTTAGTCCAAAGAAAAGAGATTTTTATTCGTGATTTGTTGAGACAACCTATTTTTGTAGTAGAATCCATGAAAATATCTGTACTATTGCCAGAGCTCCAAAAAAGTAAGGTTCACATGGCAATTGTAGTTGATGAGTTTGGGGGAACGGCCGGTCTTGTGACCTTAGAGGATATATTAGAAGAAATTGTAGGAGAAATTTGGGATGAACATGATGAAGCTGTTAAGTATGTACACCAGATAGGGGAAAAGGAGTACGAATTTAACGCAGACATCCCTATTGATGAATTTTTAACCTATGTAGCAGTTAGTTCTCCTGACAGTACGTGCCATACCTTAGGGGGATGGATATATGAGCAGTTTGATCATATTCCTGCTAAAGGAGACTTTTTCTCATATGAAGAGATATTGTTTACCATTAAGGAAGTAGAAAATCGACGCATTCGCAAAGTTTCCGTAAAATCATTTGCGAATAAGAATGAGGAAGCTGATTAAAAGAAATTAGAAAGCGCTCCAAGAGATCTTGGAGCGCTAAAGCCATAATATGAAATTAGTTAATATTAGTACTTGCCGCCTAAGTTTTGCTCAGCTAATTGTACTAAACGTTTTGTGATTTCGCCACCAACAGATCCGTTCGCACGAGCTGTTGCATCTGGTCCTAAGTTTACACCAAACTCACTAGCGATTTCGAACTTCATTTGATCGATAGCAGCTTGAGCACCAGGAGCTACTAACTTGTTTGATGAATTTCTGTTTGATGCGTTTTGATAATTTGCCATGTGTATTCATCTCCTCGTTAGATAAAATAGATTGTAATGGTTGAGTTAGCTGGAGTTGAACCAGCCGAGCAGATACATCGATTAGACCTGCTTGCCTACCGCGGCGTAACTCAATGTTTGCGAGCTGTTGTGCTCGGTTGTTACTAGTATTATGGCGAAAGGTAAAAAAACATATACATAGAAAATTATTGGTAATTTATAGAAATTTTTGTGTGGAGTTTGATAAAGAGTAAGAGAGTTTTATTCCGTGCATATTATAGGTACATATTGATCAGGTAAAGCGAGGTGTGCGGATGTCGATTTGTTCCTTATGTAATGGGTTTAGTGATGTACAAATGACGTGTAAAGCATGTGGAGAAGTGCTAGGGGATATGGGAAAAGTCAGCGATTATTTTGATGATTACAGTGCTTACATGGAAATCGATCAGTTAAAAGTAGAAAATGGGTATCCTAGTGATTTAGCAAATCACCAATGTATTCATCTCTTTTATTGCTCTACTTGTCACAGTGAGGAATTGAAGCAAATACAGGAATAAAAAAAGACCCCTAAGGGTCTTTTTTATTCGTGTTCAGCACGGATGCGCTGTTCAGATTCTGCATCAAAGAAATGTGCTTTGTTCATATCTAATGCTAAGTCTAGAGACTGAAGCGGTTTAATATCTGTTCTTGAATCTACGCGTGCTACAAAATCTTGTCCGCCAAGTTTAGAATAAAGCATGGTTTCAGCTCCCATTAACTCGGATACATCGACTTTAATGGTAACTTTTGTGCCGGGTGAAGATTCAATAAATACAGGCTCATCATGGAAATCTTCAGGACGGATGCCTAAAATAATTTGTTTATTTAAATATCCTTGCTCGCGAAGTATTTTCATTTTACCTTCCGGAACTGCAAGAAGAGAATCGCCTACTTGAACCTTTCCGTCTTTTAACGTTCCGGTTAAGAAGTTCATAGCAGGAGAACCAATAAACCCGCCTACAAATACATTTTCAGGTTTTTCATATACTTCTTTTGGTGTACCAACCTGCTGGATAATCCCATCTTTCATAACAACCAGACGAGAAGCCATTGTCATTGCTTCGGTTTGGTCATGTGTTACGTAAATTGTCGTTGTACCCAAACGCTGGTGAAGCTTCGCAATTTCAGAACGCATTTGCACACGTAATTTCGCGTCTAAGTTTGATAAAGGTTCGTCCATTAAGAAGACCTTAGCATCACGAACGATTGCACGACCTAGAGCTACACGCTGACGCTGTCCGCCGGATAATGCTTTTGGCTTGCGCTCTAAGTATTGCTCAAGTCCTAAAATACGAGCGGCATCTTTTACGCGGCGTTCGATTTCATCTTTTGGTAATTTACGAAGTTTTAAGCCGAAAGCCATGTTGTCATATACGCTCATATGCGGATACAATGCGTAGTTTTGGAATACCATTGCAATATCGCGATCTTTTGGAGCAACGTCATTTACACGCTTGCTGTCAATATAAAAATCACCTTTGGAAATTTCCTCTAGCCCTGCAACCATACGAAGCGTTGTCGATTTCCCGCAGCCTGAAGGCCCAACAAATACAATAAATTCTTTATCTTGAATGTGAAGGTTAAAATCTTTTACCGCCGTCACATCTTTATCATACATTTTATAAATATGTTCTAAACGTAATTCAGCCATTTCCATTTCCCCCTTGTATGTACTCTGTGAAACCGTTTTCTTAACTCTAGTGTAATTTTTTTTAATGAAACGGTAAATGGCAAACATGCACAAAAAAAAGAAAGAGTTTTCGTGCACTATTTACGAAAACCCTTTCATTTTATTTTTTATCCTGCGAATTTTTTAACGCAAGAATAGCTAAGTAAGCAGACACAGCTCCCGTGAAGTGTTTGATATCAAGGTGTGTGCGATCAATAAATTTCTCAATTCTATACTGCAAGCTGTTGCGATGCATGTACAATTTCTTAGCAGCAAGAGATACGTTTAAATTACATTCTAAATAAACTTTAATCGTTTCTAAAAGATCTCCATCATCTTTTACTAAGTCAAGTAAATGTATCATATGATTTTGGATTGCCTCTGAAGACTCTTGCAGAACCAAATGGGGTAAAACGTCGGTAAAATGGATAACATGGTTTTGTTCGACTGTATGCTTAATTTGATAAAACCATTTCTTTTCACGCTCAAAAATTAATCGCGGTGAAGACGGAAAAAAGTGAATTTGTCCTTCAAAGAACTGAATTGAAGTTTCAAAATCATGACATAGCACCTCGATAGAATCTGATAAATTTTCAGTTAAGTCATTAGGATCATCAAAGGTTTCGATAACGATACCTGATTGTTTATCAATCCACAACACAGTAATCGAGGTAGAATACAAGGCGTGAAGCGCATTTTCAAACTCTATTTTTTGTTCAAACAAACGTTTAATTAAAAACTGGGTAAAGCGAAAAGAATGGTGCGTATGATGAGAGTGAATGACTTTTTCAGGTGCTTTAAATAACAGGTTTGACCAATACAATTGTTCTGGCGTCAGGAAAGAAACTTCCTCATCATAAGGCGTTAAAAAAGCAGAAAGTAATGCCTGCTCTTTTTGAGACAAAGCCGTGTGTTCAATTCCAATGAAGCCTTCATCACATGAAAACCATTTGTATCGTTCAAATTGAGAAGGGATTTTAGCCTTAATCATTTTATCCCCAAATAGTGTGTGCAGCTGTTTCATCTGTGCTCGTTCCCTTCGGTGAAAGCTTACTATTCATAAACGTGAAAAAGCATAAGCTCATGAATATAATCAATTAATTGTGTTTCATCTATTTGATTAGAAAGCGCAGTTTTCCATACAATTTGTCCATCTTTTAAATAATCAGCCTCGTAATAAACCCGATTCATATAAAACGAGATGTGCCAGCCCGGCATTCGATTATTTTGATACAGTGGTTTAACCTGAAAATGTGCAACCATAAAGAAAATCTCCTTTCTCAAGTAGTTATTATAAGCTTACCATGAGAAAAGGAGATGAAAAATCATTTAATCTAAAAATTTTGTTAATTTGTAAAATATGTTGCATATGTGTTTAGCACCTTGCGTTTGAATGTCTGTTTCATCAAAAATCATCGGTTTTGCATTCACTTCAAACAGATAATAATGACCTTGGACTGACTTTGCCATATCAAGAGAAAATTCTTCAATGAGAGGGAAGGACTTTTGAAGGACTTGCCCGCACGTATTTACAAAAGACGAAAGAAAGGAAGTATCTACTTCATCTTCAAGATCTTGAGAAGGTGAAATGCTTCCGCCGTTTAACGTATGTGTTGTAATGGAGTGATAGGGACTATGTCGAATACCGACGCCGCTAATAACATACCGGCTATCTTTGTGATGCGCTAAAATACGTAAGTCATAGCGCCGGTCTTTGAATGGCTGCGTCTCAATTGCTTCTTGAATGAGATAAGCAGACCTGGGAAGGTCAATTGCTTGTAAAGAAGAAAATTCTTCTTTGCGTGTATGATCTTGATAAATAATCGTATGCTTATCGGAAGATAATCGGAAAATTCCAGCGCCTTTACTGCTGTTAATAGGCTTAAAATAAAGAGAAGAGTGTTTTTGCAGAAGCTTAGCAATATCAATTTCTGGTGTTAAACGATAGGTTTTAGGAAGGTGAGAAGATAATAGTGGATGTTTTGAAAATAACTGATACACTTTCCATTTTGAAAAAAAAGCGGAATTAAAAAGGGGGATGTGCCTGCTTTTTATTTTTTTGTGTAAAGATTTCAGCTTTTTGGTTTCTGATTTTCTTCCTGGATAACGATTATATATAACGTTTGGCAGCGGCAAAGTTGTTTTGATCCACTGCTTTTTTGCCCCGTCAAAGCAATACCCTTCAAAGAAGTGATGAGACATTGTTTCTTCAGCGAATAAAGCAAGAAGCCCGCCTTTCTCTTGCAGGGTATGATGTAAGAGTTCTAATAAAGGACGCTGTTTTACATTCAGTTTTTCCAAAACAGCTTTGTTCGTTAAAACTCCCACAATAGGACCTGCTTTTTCTCCTTTTAAACGAAGAAAAGCTTGAGTAGGAGAAATGCTTTGAGTAAAGGGAAGTTCAATTTCTTGAACTCCCCATGTGTAAGATGCTGAAGGATTATTATGAAACCACTGCTGCTTTTCTTTGTGATAGTAAATTGTAATCATATGCTGATGCCTTCAGGTGTATTTAGATAGTATCCAGATAAGTAAATCGCATATTCTAGAGAAAGTTTTCTAGTTTGTTGATCTGCTTTTCGTAAGGCAGGGTGTGAAAAAATAGAGCGACCGGGCTTAGAGTTAGCTTCAAACAGCCACACGTTTCCTTGATAATCCACTCCAAAATCGAATCCAAGCTCTCCAATTAATCCGTTCAACTCCTGTTCAAGTATATGACTAATTGAGATAGCGGCATCTTTTAGCTTATTTTCAATTTCTTTTTTGTAAGAAGGGTTAGTGAATATTTTGGCTGTAGCTTCAATTTCTCCGCCGTAATCAAGATGCGTAGTGATGCTGTTGGGACCGGCTACTTTAGCAGCTAGAGCAGTAAGCACCCATTGGTTATTCCCGTCTTTATTCGTATGCACGCGAAAGTCTACACAGCGCTTTTCTTTTTTGATTAATGAAATACCTTGCTGAGCAATGTATGAAGGATTAGTAAGTAAATATTCAAATTCTGATAATAGTTCCTCCAAGGTTTCTTTTTCTTGAACATGAAGACCTTTTTCTCCTTTGTAAGTCAGCGTGTACATGGAATCCTTAAAAGATAGGGTATAAATGCCGCGGCCTAAGCTTCCGTTTTTCGGCTTTAAATAAACGGTTTGATGAAGAAGCAGAAGTTTTTTTATTTGCTCACACGAAGGACTTTCAACCGTGTAAGGTAACAAATAGGCTGTCTGCTCGTTCAGTTTTAAAAGCTCATGAATTTCCCACTTGTTGAAAAAATCAGGATTAAAAAATGGAATGCCGTAATCAGTCATCATCTTTTCTTTAATGAACTTAAAAGGAGCTAACCCCTCTGTTTTTCGATTTGGCAAACGGTTATATACAACGTTAGGAAGCGGGACTTCATGCTGTGTCCAGCCGCTTTCTTCGTAAAAATAGCCGTTTATGGTCCCGGTTTCCCAGTTGATATGATGAGTTCCAAAAATAAAAGGAAGTCCCCCTGTTATACTTGCAGTAGAAAGAAGTTTAGCTAAGTGAAGGGAACGCTTTCCAATTGGCCGCAGCAGAGAACCAGTAAAACCAGCTGATAACACACCAATTAAAGGTCCTAAGTGAATGGTCTCATTCACAATAATAGGGTGCATCATATGAGCGAAAGGAATTTGCAGTTTTGTCATTAGCTCAGCTGAAATCTGAATTTCTTCACATTCTGAAGATTGTATAAGGCATGGAGCTGTCATTGTTCCAAAAGCTGCTTGTTTCAAGGAGTCTTTGTAAAGAGATGCAGGAACAGAAAGATCGCATCCTAGCTGCTCTACTACAACAAGGCGAGTAAGAGTTTTTTTCATAGCATTACTCCTTACGATACGATAGTGTGTTAGCTAAATAGATGCAGTAAGACAGGACATTTTTATACATGACTTCTTTTTGTTCAGGAGCTGTCTCCATTACGATTTTTCTTCCTGGTTTCGAATTTAAATCTAGAATCCAGATGCTGAAGTCTCTCGAGATACATAAATCAATACCTAATTCAAAAAGAGAAGGAAAATGATTTTCCAGCACGGACGGAATCGTTTTACAAATGGTGTTGATTTCATCCATTACATATTGACGGTGAACGCGAGGGATGCGAGGCAGCAAGTTCTCAAAAGGTACAATAGAGGCTCCTGAACTTACATTTGTTACGATGGAGTCTCGTTCACCTTGTCTAATTCCTCTTCCAATTTCTTTCCAAGCACCATCGTTTCCTTTTTGTAATAGCAGTCTTATATCAAAAGGAGTGCGCTCATAAGGGAAAAATGAAATATGGGGCTGAGCAATATACAATACATCACGGGTCGTTTTCGTAAACCAGTTCTTAAACTCCTGAAAAGAGGAAAATAGAATGGTGTTTACAATGTCATTTTGTTGATAAGAAGCTTCAATTTCACGTCCACGCTGTCTTAATTTCACAATTCCTTTACCTTGTGAACCGTTGGCAGGCTTAATCATTAGGCTATCATTTGTTCGAAGCAGCTGAACAAGCTGCTCTACACTTTCGATTGGAGTGGTAGGAGGAATATATGAAGATAAATAGCTATCTTTTTTAATGGCTTCATAGACATCTAGCTTATTGGGCAATCCATGGCCTAAAAATGTAACATCTTCCCGCTGTTTAAGCCAGTTTACAATAGGGCGAGCCTTATTAGACAGCGAGTCTTTTCGATAAAAGCAGCGATCGTAAATAAACGAAGGAAGTAAAAAGGAATCTTCTATCCATTTCTTTTGTTGTAAATCGTAGCGGAAGCCTTCAATATTTTCGGTGTTAGGATGAATGTTAAAAGGAGTAAAACGGTATATTTCAATTGAAAACTCAGAAGCATGTTTAGCAATTTCGGTCACATACTCCACTTCTTGCTGTGGGTGAATCGTTAAAAAGCCTAATGAAATCATCGTAAATCCTCCTTGGCAAATTGAAAATTCGTTGCATGCAGACAATAATCAAGCAGTGCTTTTGTTGAGGGACGAACAGAGGAAGCGCTTGAATCTAATTGTTTGGAAGGTTTGACATTTACTTCAATAATCCAAGGCTTTCCTTCTTGATCAATCGCTAAATCAATACCAAATTCTGCATAAAGTTCAGACGGGTGAGAAAGCTGTGTGCAAATTTCAATCGCAATCTCTTTTAAAAGTGAAAGGATATGGCGCGTCGTTTTTGAATCATAGAGCTGAGTTAAAACTTGATGAGAAGGATAAATATCCCCTCCACGGGCAAGATTTGAGACGAAATTGCCGGGTTTTGATACACGCGTGACAATGGACGTGATTTTCCACGTCAAGTCGTCTTTTTTATGGCAGAGAATGCGGAAATCAAAAGGGCACTGTTTGTATGTCTGCAGTGAAATTCCTTCTTGGATGAGAAATCCTTGTCTTTTTAATTGACTATAAAGCGTTTCAAATAAGTCATAGAGAGATTCATATTCTTTTTCATACGTCTGTGTAAACGTTGTATAGTCTAAAATATACTTCTCTTTCTTTGAAATTTTAAAAATATTTTTTCCTTGGCTACCATGAACAGGCTTCAGAAAAACATCGTCATGAAGTTCCAAAGCGTCAAGAAGATCTTGACGTGAACGAAGCTGATACGTTTTTGGCAAATATGGAAGCAAGTGTACAACATCTTTAAGCTGTTGAAAAACCGTCCATTTATTTAAGTAGCGTGCGTTAAAGAAAGGAACGTCATGCTCTTTCAAAAATGTTTTAAAGGTTTGAAAATCAGCGCTTTGCTCGGTTTTCCTGGCATGAATCCGGTTGTGTACGATTCCCGGAAAGGGAACGTCTGAATAAACCCATCGATCACCGCGATAAACATATCCTTTAGGGGACAATGACTTCACGTCGCTCAATTTGCTCACATAGCAAAAACACCCTAACTCCTTGCAAGCTTGAACAAATTCCTTACAAAATACAGAAATGGAGCCAAAGGGTTCTTCATCTTCTCGAACTTCTGTTACGATGCTAATCACGGGTCCCATCCTAAACGTGTTCTCTTCGTAAATGCCTCTCAGCTGATGCGTTTCATACGGAAAGCAAAAGTCTGCAAATAGAGCTTCCGACATCATGAAGCAGCATTCTCGATGCTGAAAAACAGTGGCTTTGACTTCTTTCGTGATGGAGCCTACTGTTAACGTAAACTCGTGCTTGCATTTCACACGTGAGAACAGAGCAGAACTAATGTAAATGTCGTCGTTCATATGGTTCTCTAGTGGTTTTAGAGAAATGGTAAAAGTATTCATAAACGAATCCTCTTTTTCTTTCCTTTAGTAGGCGAATGCTGATATATACTATGAGGAATTAGCCCAATCTGTGAAGAGAATTTATCGTTTTCTGAGAAAATAAAGGTCTTAAGCTGAATTTTATATAATAATTTGTTATAGTTAGGGAAGTCAAGAAATTATAGAACTGAATTAGGAGGAACTTAACGTGTCTGTAAACTTACATGATGTAGCAAATGATTTAGAAAAAGCAATTCGTCAAAGCGACGATTACACAAACTTAAAAAACTTATATGCAGCAGTAAACGCTGATCAAGGTTCAAAACAATTATTTGAGCGTTTCCGTACAATGCAAATGGAGCTGCAACAAAAGCAAATGATGGGCCAAGAGATCACTGAAGAAGAAGTTCAGCAAGCTCAACAAACAGTTGCAATCGTTCAACAAGATCAAAATATCGCGAAGCTAATGGAAGCTGAGCAACGTATGAGCATGGTAATTGGTGAATTAAACAAAATTATCATGAAGCCACTTGAAGAACTTTACGGTGCGGCTGAATAAGAGATAGAGAAAAGAGGAAAAGAGAAATCTTTTCCTCTTTTTTTATGCGGAAATTCCTTCTAATTGTGCAGTTCTGCTCATAAGCTTAGTAACAAGGCTACACATGCCGACTATCATGAAAAGGTCATTTATAACCGTATCCTAACGGATTAGACATCTATGAAAGAAGGGGTTCTCATATGGCTTATCGATTGCTAGCGTTGAATATTGATGGAACCATTTTAAATAGCCAAGGGCGCGTTACAAAAGAAACGAAAGACGCAATTCAATTTGTGAAAAATAAAGGGGTTTACGTTACATTAGTAACAAACAGGCATTTTCCGTCTGCTAAAAAAATTGCTCGATCGCTTAAAGTTCATCCAGCAATGCTCATTACTCATAGCGGTGCCTTTATCGGAACATCGATAGACAAACCGATACTAGATAAGAGAATTAGCGAGGAAAAAACATTTAATCTCATTCAGCTTTTTGAAAATTTTAATTGTCATGTCCGCATTTTGCATGAAAGGTTTTCAATTGGAAATCGTGTAAAGCTTCCTAATAATATTGTAGCTAAAAGCGTGTTAAAAACGGGAGAACCGCTCTTTTATCCCGTGCAGTTCGTAGATTCATTAGGAGATACGCTTCGTGATGAACCTGTTTCTACTCCAAAAATAGAAGTGTATTTTGCAGATCGTAGAGAAAAAGAATACGCTGAGCAAACAATTGCCAGTGCAGTTCCGGATATTGAATGGTTTTCGTATCCAAATGAAAATAGATGCTATATTACGCCAAAAGGAGCCACAAAAGCTGCCGGCGTTCGTTATGTAGCAAATCGTCTAGGGATACTGATGGAAGACGTAGTAGCCATTGGAAATTGCTATGATGATGTAGAAACGATTGAACACGCGGGAATGGGTGTGGCCATGGGTAATTCACCAACGGAATTAAAAATGCTTGCGGATTGGGTTACTCGTTCTAATAATGAAAATGGTGTAGCATATATGGTGAAAGAATTATTTAGAAAGCAGCAGCGTCTTGGTTATCTTCATCAAATTGACAGCTTTCGTTTAAAATAAATAAAAGTATGTTAGTTGAAGGGAAATCCGAACGAAGAATCCAACTCGTTCGGATTTTTTTCATTGGTAGGATAAACGTCAGCTTCACGTATGTAGCTGTTTCTAACTGTTGATTGAAGGGCAAGGCGAAGACTCCTGCGTAAATCAACAGAAGTGTAACAAGCAATTCATATGAGCTTATTTGTCCCATTTGTTCGTCTGTAGGTTGAATTAATGTAATTATGGTTCAACTTCTTTTTCCGTTTGTTTCCTGTCCGCATATTCCCTTGAGCTGAGCACCTTGACCGGACATACGTAGGTTTTGTAAACTGATTACTTAGATAGAATTGATTTGAAAGGTGATTATATTGAACATTTATATAAAAGGTATAGAAGATGAGCGTTTTTTACGTCCGCTTCACCGAATTTCAGATTTGTTTTTTGAAGAAAGCAACGTCTCCTTTGAGGATGATAACGAAGCTCAGCTGAAGGTCGAAGTAGAGCTAAAAGTTCATGAAGAAATTTATGCGAAAGCAGTGCTGCATGATGCTGCAACGGACAAGGTGTTTACAGAAGAGCTTTCTAAATCGTTTACGCCGTATGAAACAGAAAAAGAAAAATTTAAGCAAATAAAAAATGTGGTGCTTCGCGTCTACTTATCTGTGTTGCAGGAGTATACAAACATTGTTCAAAAATGGGGTATTTTAACCGGTATACGTCCAACGAAGTTGCTTCATATGAAACTGCAGTCAGGCAAAAGTAAAGAACAAGCACATCGTGAGCTAAAGGAAGAATATTTAATCACTGATGACAAAATTAATTTAATGCAGCATATTGTGGATCGTCAACTAGCAGCTATTCCCGATTTACATGAGTTAAAGAACGAGGTAAGCATTTATATAGGCATTCCGTTTTGTCCGACGAAGTGTGCATACTGTACATTCCCAGCCTATGCGATTAACGGACGTCAAGGATCCGTTACGTCATTTTTAGGCGGCTTGCATTATGAGATGCGTGAAGTAGGGAAATGGTTAAAAGACAATGATGTCAAGATTACAACCGTCTATTATGGCGGAGGCACACCAACGAGCATTACCGCTGAAGAAATGGACATGCTGTATGAAGAGATGTATGAATCGTTCCCTGATGTACAAAATATCCGTGAAATTACGGTAGAAGCAGGAAGACCCGATACGATTACGGAAGAAAAGCTAGCTGTTTTGAACAAATGGAATATTGACCGGATTAGTGTAAATCCGCAGTCTTATATTCAAGAAACTTTAAAAGCTATTGGACGTCATCATACAGTTGAAGAAACGATTGATAAATTTCATCTTTCTCGAAAAATGGGGATGAATAACATTAACATGGACTTAATTATTGGGCTTCCAAATGAAGGTGTAGAAGAATTTCAGCATACGCTAGACGAATCTAAAAAATTGCTTCCTGAATCTTTAACTGTTCATACGCTATCGTTTAAACGCGCGTCGGAAATGACTCAAAATAAAAGGAAATACAAAGTAGCAGATCGCTATGAAATTGGTAAAATGATGGATTTAGCGACTGAGTGGACTCAAGAACAAGGATATGAACCTTATTATTTATATCGCCAAAAAAATATTTTAGGTAATTTAGAGAACGTTGGATATTCATTCCCTGGTCAAGAGAGCCTGTACAATATTATGATCATGGAAGAAAAGCAGACGATTATTGGCCTTGGGTGCGGGGCATCCAGTAAGTTCGTGCATCCAGAAACAGGCATTATTACAAGGTTTGCGAATCCAAAAGACCCAAAATCGTACAACGATGGATTCGAGCACTATACGCAAGAGAAACTCAAGATTTTAGATGAATTGTTTAGGAAATAAAAAGGTCACTTTTTAGTGATCTTTTTTATTTTCAGCAGGGAAATGTCGGAATCTGTTGAATATATAAGAAAGTTGTAAGCGTTTTCTTATTATGACGATGCGAGGTGCCGCTTAATGATGAATGTACAGTTAACCGTACCATCTATGATGGAAAGAGCTGAAAAGCTGTTTGGTAAAAAAGAAGTGGTTTCTAAATCTTCAAAAGGGATTCAACGTTTAACTTATAATCAGTTAATAAAACGGACTCGGCAGCTCTCTAGTATGCTAGAACGAATTGGAGTGAAGCGAGGAGAAAGAGTCGGAACGTTTGCATGGAATCATCATAGACATCTGGAGGCTTATTTTGCTGTACCGGGAATAGGCGCTGTGCTTCACACAATTAATATCCGGTTAGATTCTGAGCAAATTGTATACATCATTAACCATGCACGCGATAAAGTCATTTTACTTGATGAATGCTTTTTACCTTTATTTGAAAGCATTCATCAAAGGCTTCCACATGTTGAAGCCTATATCCTTATGTCAGATGAAGGTGAGCTGCCAGAAACAGAGTTGCCAGTGTATCATTACGAAAATTGGATTCAGCAAGGGGATGCATCGCATTCCTTTGTTCAAGATTTAAGCGAAGAAGAACCAGCAGGTCTTTGTTATACCTCTGCTACTACAGGAGAGCCAAAGGGCGTTGTATATTCTCATCGCGCTATTTATTTACACTGTATGGCGCTAGGGCTTGCTGATAGTGCTGGATTATCAGAAGGTGATACCGCTATGCCTATCGTTCCAATGTTTCATGTAAATGCATGGGGAATTCCTTTTGCTGCGGTCTGGTTTGGAACAAAGCTCGTGCTGCCGGGTGCTTTTTGTACCTCAGAGACGATTGCCTCTCTGATTGAACAAGAGAAAGTAACTCTTGCTGCAGCAGTACCTACCGTTTGGTTAAATTTTTTACAAGAGTTAGAAAAAAAAACTTACTCAGTTGATAGTTTGCGGGCTATTTTATGCGGCGGATCAGCGGCCCCAAAAAGCGTCATTCGAGAATTTCAGGAAAAATATCAAATTGAATTTATGCATGCATACGGAATGACGGAAACAAGCCCTGTTGTAACCGTCTCCCGCTTAAAAAGCTATCAGTACAGCGAAGACCCTGAGTATCAGCTCAGCGTAAAAGCGAAGCAAGGTTTCTTAGTTCCTGGCGTTGAAATGAAAGTAATAGGTCAAAATGGAGAAGTTGCTTGGGATGGAGTGGAAATGGGTGAGCTATTACTAAAGGGGCCATGGGTAGCTTCTGAATATTACAAGGATAAAAGAACAGAAGATACGTTTAAAGACGGCTGGCTGTATACGGGAGATATTGTGACGGTTGACGAAGAGGGAACGATCAAAATTGTAGACCGAACAAAAGATTTAATTAAAAGCGGAGGAGAATGGATTTCGTCTGTTGATTTAGAAAACGCGCTTATTGCTCATGAAGCTGTTTTTGAAGCCTGTGTCATAGCAGTCCCTCATAAGGTGTGGCAAGAGCGTCCAGTTGCTTGTGTCGTGTTAAAAGATTCATATAAAGGTGTCGTTTCGTCAGAAGAGCTGCTCAAATTTTTAGCGCCGCAGTTCACAAAATGGTGGCTTCCAGATGACATTTTATTTATGGATGAAATCCCAAAGACAACGGTCGGAAAGTTTTTAAAACGTACGCTTCGTGAACAAGTCCTCAATCATTATCAGAAAGGGTGAGTAAATATGACCGTCGAATTAAAAGTAGTAGAACTAGTTTTGCAAGAACGTGTCGCCACAATTTCGTTTAACAGGCCGGATGCGTTAAATGCATTAAACCAAGAAGTGCTAGAGCAGTTTATTCAATGTTTAAAAGTTGTCGAAGAAAGTGAAGTGGACTTCTTAGTAGTAAAAGGAAACGGAAAAGTGTTTTCAGCAGGGGGAGATATTAATATGATGATGTCACCTTCACAATCAGAACGTTTTGAGCAGGTGATGGATTTAATTAATGAAGCCGTGCTGACTTTATACAGCCTGCCTCAAATGACGATAAGTGTACTGCACGGTGCGGCAGCAGGGCTAGGGCTCAGCATTGCGCTTGCTTCTGATTATATTATTGCAGAAAGACACACGAAAATTGCAATGAACTTTATCGGCATTGCTCTAATTCCAGACGGAGGCGGTCACTTTTTACTAGAAAAGCGCATCGGTTCTCATCGTGCGAAACAGCTGATTTGGGAAGGAAAGACATTAAAAGCAGAGGAAGCTCATCAATTTGGCATAATTGATGAAATAAAAGAAGGAGATTTGGCGAAGCGTGTAGAAGATTATCTCTCATATTGGCTAAAAAAACCTTCACGTGCTTTGAAGGAAACAAAGCGAATTTATGTGGAGACATCTATTTCACAATTAAAGCAAGTGCTTGCGCTTGAGAAAAGAAGTCAGTTTGCTATGAGCCAAAGTTCGGATCATAAGGAAGGTGTACGTGCGTTTCTGGAAAAGCGAGCGCCTGTTTTTAATCAAAGTGAAAAAGATATTTCCGAAAATTAAGTGAACTAGTTTAAAAGCCAATATTTTTGTCTATCATATTGATAGAGCATGTTTAAAAGTTGCAAAACAGTGGTAACACAAGATAATGTAGAAACTAATGAGGTGATTGGAAATGAACAAAACAGATTTAGTAAACGCAGTGGCAACAAAATCAGAGTTAACAAAAGCAGATGCATCTAAAGCAGTTGACGCATTACTAGAAACAATTTCATCAACGCTAGGTGAAGGTGAAAAAATTCAGTTAATCGGCTTCGGTACATTTGAAGTACGCGAGCGTGCTGCTCGTACAGGCCGTAACCCTCAAACGGGTGAAGAAATGCAAATTCCAGCATCAAAAGTACCGGCATTTAAAGCTGGTAAAGAACTAAAAGAAGCTGTAAAGTAATATAAAACGCCGGAAAGCTAAACCTTTCCGGCGTTTTGTATTAACGATGAAATAATACAAGTTTTCCGCTAGAGCTAACGCATCGATGTGTTTTTTCTAAATAGGCAAGCTCTTCTAACTTTTTGGTGCCGATCGTCTTTGCTTCTGTTTCAGAAGCTGCTTCGAAGCTTTCATCTAATAATTTTTCTCCAGTCTTTTCAAAAGCGGTTAATGTATAAGTACTCATAAAATCTACTCTCCTCTTATAGTATAATTGTAAGCGTATTCAACATATTTCTCGTCTTATTCCTCTAAATCCTGCTAAGGTTTACAGATATCATTTTTTTCCATACAATAAACATAGGTTTATTTACAAAGGAGGAATTAAATGTCTCTTTCTATCCGTGAAGTTTCAAAAAGGTACGGTGAATTTACAGCTGTAAATGAACTATCCTTGCAAATTCCAAAGGGTGAAGTGTTTGGTTTTTTAGGTGCAAACGGTGCTGGCAAAACAACGACGTTTCGAATGATTTTAGGGCTCATTGAACCAACCTCAGGTCACATCCAATGGAATGATAAATCTTTAACTTACAGTAGAAGTCATCTAGTTGGTTACCTTCCAGAAGAAAGGGGATTATATCCGAAATTAAAAGTCAAAGATCAGCTTGTTTATCTAGGACGGCTGCGCGGGATGAAAAAAGCTAAAGTGCTGCAAGAAATGGAGCGCTGGTTATCTCGATTTAATATTCCTCAATATGCTTCAAAAAAAGTAGAAGAGCTATCCAAAGGAAATCAGCAAAAAATTCAATTTATCGCTTCCGTTATTCATCGTCCCGAGCTGCTTATTTTAGATGAACCTTTTAGCGGCTTGGATCCTGTAAACGTAGAGGTACTAAAAGAAGCGGTACTTGATTTGAAAAAACGCGGGACGACGATTGTTTTTTCAAGTCATCGAATGGAACATGTGGAAGAACTTTGTGAATATTTATGTATTATGCATCATGGTACGCCTGTTGTATATGGAAGACTGCCGGAGATCAAGCGTTCATTTGGTAAGAAAAACGTCATTATACATGGGAAAGGTCCGTTTGAGAGAATTACGGAGCTTGAAGGTGTTGTAAAGGTGAAAAAAACGGTTGAAGGCATGATTGTTCAAATTCAGCATGAATCCGTATCGCAACTCATTTTTCAAGAACTTAAACATTTTTCATTTGTATCTAAATTTGCAGTGGAAGAGCCTTCATTAAATGATATTTTTATTGAAAAGGTAGGTGCTTCCTATGAATAAATTTTGGGTCATCGTTTTTCATACATATCTTAATAAATTAAAAACAAAATCTTTTATTATTACGACGATTATTACTGCTCTTATTCTAGTTGCTCTTACAAATATGGAGAAAATTATCGACGTTTTTAATTCAGACGATAATGGCACAAATGTGGGTGTCATCTATGAAGTGGAAAGCGTATATACGTTGTTCAAACAAAATGTAAATGCTATGGATTCAGACATTCATTTAAAAGAATTTACGTCTGAGGCTAAGGCAAAGCAAGCGGTAAAAAGCGGGCAGCTCGATAGCTATTTACTTTTATCTTTAAACGATAAGCAGCTGCCTCAAGCTGTGTACAAAGCTAACTCTTTGGCCGAATCAAATCTTTCGTCTACCTTAGAACAGGCGGTACAGCAAACAAAAGTGGCTATGGCTACAGTGAAAATTGGTTTAGAAGAAAAGCAAATTGATCAGCTTTACAGCCCTGTTTCATTTGAAAAAGAAGCGTTAGTTGAAAATGCCAAAACAGAACAAGAGCTAAATCAAGCAAGAGGTCTTGTGTATGTTCTGCTGTTTGTTATTTATTTTGCCGTTATCATGTATGGGAGCATGATTGCGATGGAAGTAGCTACTGAAAAATCATCCCGCGTTATGGAGATCCTTGTATCGAGCGTATCACCTATTACACAAATGTTTGCTAAAATTATTGGAATTGCACTGCTCAGCTTAACACAGCTTGCAGTGATACTGAGCGTGGGCTACACATCGTTAAAAGCCAGTGTGGAAACAAATCATAACGGCATCTTTTCTTATCTCGGATTTAATGATGTTCCGCTGACTACATTCGTGTATGCATTTGTCTTTTTCATATTAGGGTACTTTCTTTTTGCTACGCTCGCGGCTTTTTTAGGTTCTCTTGTAAGCCGTATTGAAGATGTACAGCAAATGATTACGCCCATGACCCTTGTGATTGTGGCCGCTTTTTTAATTGCTATGTTTGGACTTGGTGATCCTGAAACCACAATCATTACGGTCACATCTTTTATCCCGTTTTTTGCTCCGATGATTATGTTTTTGCGTGTAGGTATGTTAAATGTTCCTATGTGGGAAGTGAGTGTATCGATAGGGATTTTGGTTGTGACGATTACTGCTTTAGCTATATTTGGTGCCCGTGTGTATAAAGGAGGAGTCCTTATGTATGGTCAATCTACCTCTTTTAAAGATATTAAAAAGGCGCTGCAGTTAACGAAAAAAGAAACATAAAGAAGTGAGAGGCTGAGACAAAAGTAGATTAGTTGAAGGGAGGTCCGGACGAACAATCTAGATTCTTGATGGAGAATCCAACTCGTCCGGATTTTTTTATTGGTATGGTGACCATAGTTTGCATGTATGTAGTTGTTTCTAGCTGTGTATTGGAGAGCAAGACGAAGACTCCTGCGGAGAAAGCGGAAGCGACGAGGAGGCTCAGCGGCTGCCGGAAAGAGAAGTCTTGCACGGAAATCAACAGCGGTGCCTCAAGCGATTCATACTAGCTCCTTTATCCAATCTGTTTGTCTTTAGAATGTATTGATTTTGTTGTGTCATAATCTCATCTCTTATGAAAAAGCGTCTACCCGTGCATTCGGTGCCAAGCGATGGTAAAATGAAATGTAAAGAGCTGTAAATAAGCGGACGAAGCGATAAGAGCTTTGCTATCAAATACATAGAATGAAGTGGTAAGGAGGAAAAGGGCATGACAAAAGGAATTGCTCAATACGAAGTAGGAGAGCAAGTTGATCTTTATTTTTTAATTAAATCCTCAACGAGAGGAATTGCAAGCAATGGAAAACCATTTTTAACGGTAATCCTACAGGATAAAACAGGTGATATTGAAGCCAAGCTGTGGGATGCATCCCCAGATGACGAGGAAAATTATGCTGCTCAAAAGATTGTGCGAGCTGCTGGAGAAGTAATGAATTACCGCGGGCGCAACCAGCTGAAAATACGCAACATTCGTCCTGCGCAGCCCCAAGACGGAGTGCGCACATCTGACTTTTTAGAAGTGGCGCCTTTATCTCAAGAAGAAATGGTGGAACATATTACAAAGAGTATATTTGAAATGAAAAATTCAAATGTCCAGCGCATTACTCGCCATTTGTTTAAAAAATATCAAACGGAATTTTTAGAATATCCGGCAGCAACTAAAAATCACCATGAGTTTGTATCGGGGCTTGCCTACCATGTGGTGTCTATGCTGAAGCTGGCTGAGTCATTTTCAACCCTTTATCCAAGCTTAAACCGCGACTTGCTGTATGCTGGAGTTATTCTTCATGACCTTGGCAAAGTATTTGAACTTTCAGGTCCTGTTTCGACGATATACACAGTCGAAGGGAACTTGCTTGGCCATATCTCGATTATGGTGAATGAAATTGGAAAAGCGGCGGAAGAATTAGCGATTGAAGGAGAAGAGGTCATGCTTCTTCAGCACCTTGTATTATCGCATCACGGTAAGGAAGAGTGGGGAAGTCCGAAAAAGCCGTTAATTAAAGAGGCTGAGATGCTTCATTTGATTGACAATGTAGACGCTAAAATGAATATGCTGGACCGAGCATTAACAAAAGTGAAGCCTGGTGAATTTACAGAGCGTATTTTTGCACTTGATAATCGTTCATTTTATAAACCAACGATTGATTAAAAAGGTATAAGTCTTTCTTCCTTCGCATATAGTGGTTGTAAATAACTGTGATGGGGGATCAATATATGGTGACACTACCAATTTGGATTTATTTAGTTGTAGCAGGCATTTTCTTTAGTGGATTTATGGCAATTCGTGCTGCACAACATGATAAGCAAGTGGATGATTCGTTTATTGAAAAAGAGGGACAAGTCTTCATCGAAAGAATGCAAGTGGAAAAAGAAAGACGCAACAGCGATTCTATCTGATTATATAAAAGAGCCTGTCACATGAGTGACAGGCTCTTAGCATTACTGCTGAGGAGTTTCTACGCCAGATTGACTATCTGTCGCACCTTCTTCGAAAATTGGTTTTACATTTTTATCTTTGACTTCCACTTTTGCTTTATCAAGCTCTTTTTGAATCTTCTTGTTCGCTTCTGCTTGATCTACTTTTGAACGTTTGATTTGCTGCTCAAGTTCGGGTTTCTTTTTCTCAAACGATTCTACTTTCTTTTTATCGACTAGTTTAATGATATGGTAGCCGTACTCTGTTTTGATTGGTTTACTTACTTCACCTTTTCTCAGCTTGTAAGCCGCTTCTTCAAATTCTTTAACCATTTGGCCTTCACCGAAGTAGCCTAAATCGCCGCCGTTAGCTGCAGACTGCTGATCCGTTGAATATTCTTTTGCTAGACTAGCAAAGTCCTCGCCTTTTTTGATTTTCGCTTCTACTTCGTTTGCTGTCTTTTCGTCTTTTACTAAAATATGACTTGCGCGAATTTGAGGTTTTTGAGCTTTATATTCATCATAAGCTTTTTTCAGTTCTTTGTCCGATACCTTAATGCCTGCCGTAGCAGCTTTTTCACGGAGAATATCAACTTTTAGCATATCTTTGACTTCTTTTTCGCCTTTTTGCTTAATAACTGAATCCACCTGATCACCGTATTGTTCTCTTAGAATGTTCAGCTGCTGATCAAGCTCTTTATCCGTTACTTTATATTTTTTACTCAATACTTTTTCTTCGGTAACGCTTCGTACGAGTGTATTAAATTGGTCTTGTCCGATTGTATCTTTCATTTGCTTATACAAATCACCTTGAGTGATATTGCCTGCTTTTGTTTCTACAATTACTTTTGAAGAATCGTTTGCATTTGAAGCATCATTTCCCCCACTGCATGCTGATAAAGCAACGAGGCTGGCTGCCGTTGTTAGTGCAACTAAGCTTTTTTTCATACGTAAACACTCCTACTCATCATTTTTACTTATGTAGCTTGACTCAAGATTTACTATATCACATTTCCTGATGTTAGCAAATGAAGTTAAAACCACGTAAATTTACATTTATTTTCCACTAAGCATGGAGTGATTATACGCTTATGATGGCTTTTTTATAAAGCGTTTTCAAAATGGTGGACAAACTCACAGAGTAATCTCCAAACGAGAAGCAAGAGAAATAAATTATGGAGTTTGGGCTAAAAGCCTAGACGTTTTTTGAGCTGATGCATAAGATGCAGTATTAGTAAACAAAGGGGGTGCTCAAATGAGCGGATGCGGATATGGAGGCGGTTTTGCACTATTAGTTGTACTGTTTATCTTATTAGTCATTGTTGGTTGTGCATGTTACCACTAGGAAACAGATGAATATAAAAGGAAAGGGGCGATAGATATGGGTTCTTACGGATGCGGATACGGCAGTGGATTTGCTCTATTAGTCGTATTATTCATCTTATTAGTTATCATCGGCGCTAGCTGTTTTTGCTAAGCCTATAAAAAAGCGGTGAGACATCTCACCGTTTTTTATGTAAATGATACTTCAATATAAGATGAAACTAATAAAATGGTAATTAATACATTAATCGTACGAAAAACTTTAGGCTGTTTTTCAGCTGGAATTTCTTTTTGAATACACAATGTATTTGTTAGTGCATTGATGTAGAATAAAATGAATAGTGCAAATACAATAAAGAATATGTACATAAAAATCCCCCTAACAAAATCAGTGTGACGAAGACAAAAAGTCTTATAGTCATTTATATAGTACAGCTTTGTATGAATTTACAAATATCTATATTAACATTACCAAAAAAGCGGTAAAATAGATAGTTATATATACAGTTGAACAAAGAATTTCAAAAGGTATTTACACAGAAATGCGGTTTTTATTTTATAAAGGGTAGTTAAGAAGTTGAGAAATAGGTTTTAAACGAAATAGCAAAGTGAATGGATAAGAAATGAGTAACAATCAGCCATTGTGCAAAAGGATTGTTAAAAAGGACAGAGGGATTTATATTAATATATGCAGTGAGTACATAATCAGTATATGAAAATCTTTATACGGTGCTACTCAAACAGGAAATGTGATTGACGAAGAAAGAATTATTTGGAAGAACATGAATGAATCATGTACAATATGGAGTAGAGATATATGAACGTTGAAGGAGTAGGGGAAGCGGATGGAAACTTTAGAATCTCGAGTATCACGTTTAGAATATTACATAAAACTGTTATCTGGGACATCTGAACAAGAAGCTAAACCATTTATTGATTTAGTGGTAAGAAATCAGCTTACAAAGAAGGAAGTAGAGGAAATTTTAATTCTGTGTGAAGATACAAAAAACGAATATATTGAGCAAAAAGCGGAAGGCCTAACAGACTTTGTTCCGCTTCTTACACAATTTGTTGGTATGCTGAATTATAAATTAACTCCTAGAGAGACGGTCGAATCGCTTCGTTATCAACCTTCTTATCAAGATGTGATGAATGAATTTTTTGAAATTATTCAATGGATAAGGGACTAACCATTAAGAGTTTGAAATAGTCTCCTGGTGGTTCTCTTTATCTTTCTTGACAAGCTTGCCATCTTCTTCAGTGAATTCTTCTTCGATATGATGGAAATATTGCTCGAAGATATCCATAAAATCTTCACCGTAAATTTTGCGGATGACGGTCATTAGTTCCATAAACTCAGGGAATTTGCCGTACAAGTCGCGCAACGGAAGTGCGCCGCTGAATACTGAATTATTAGAAGGTTCGTAATGTTCCATTAAATCCAGTAAAATGGCCTCGCCTTTATCTGTCAGCTGAATGTACGTATTTCGCTTGTCGCTTTCTTTTTTAGAAAACTCAAGTAAACCTCGTTCTTCTAGTTTTTTGGAGAAGTTAAATGCAGTAGAAACATGCATAACTCCAAACTTGGCAATTTCGGAAATGGAAGCCCCGTTTAAATGATATGAAATCCACAAAATATGATGCTCGTTAATATTAAGGTCATAAGGCTTAATCCATTGCTGCCAATCCTTCTCTACGGTTTTCCAAAGGGCTTTACTTAATTGGGCAATACGTTGGCTAAATAGAAGTGCTTCTTTCAAACTGTAATCCTGATCACTAGTCTTTTTCATCTTCTCCCACCTACTTAGTCTCTTTTTTTATTTATCTTCTATTATGCCAATAAAATAAAAAATTATAAAGATGTAAATTTACAAAATTTTAAAAAATTAAAAAAGAAGGCGCTTTAACCTTCTTTTTTGTCAATTTTTTCATTGGGATTTTTAGTTGTCTGTACATGTTCCTCTAGGTTTGACAAAGAATTTTGGATTTCTTTCAAATGATGCTGAATGGATTCCTTATGAGGGACAATTTCTTCTTTAAACTGACCAAGGGTAGTAGAAAGGTCACTTGCGATATTTTTCACTATAGTATTTCCTTCTCTGGCGGTCATTTGTACTTGTTGAGAAACAGCTTTTATTTTTGTTGAGAGCTCTTGTTGTGAAGCGTTAACTCGGTCTTTTCGAGAACTGACACGCTGTTTAAGTTCTCGTCCTGAATATGGAGTAATAAGAAGCGTTGTAATAGCGGCTACGGTGCTTCCGATTGCTGCTCCAGCTGCTAGTTTTTTCATTCTACTCATTATTTATTTCCTCCTATGTAGTAAAGTAATTGCTAACACTTCCTTCTGACATAATCATAAAAAAATAGCATAGATTTATACAAAAGAAGGAGGTTATCAACATGGGATAGCTTTATTCATTCTTTTGATGATTAGCCTGAGTTTTTTTCTCGCTGCTTTTAAATGGTTTAGCCTTACGACTAGAACGGCATCATATCCACCTAAACACGTACTTAAACAAAAGTCTCTTACATGTGCGACAGTGGCTTTTGCGAGTTTTTTATTGGCGCTTATACTTTATTATGTAACCTAGGATGGGGAACTTAAACCTTTATTACATAGTAAGTCTTCATACCTATTGTATGAGCTGCAAATGAAATTTAAGTGAAAAGCATCCTGTATCATTTCTTTTTAAACAACAAGTTAAGAGCCGGACTTTAGGTTGTCTCTAAAAGATCAGCAACATACTATAAATGAACCGTTTTATCTAAAGGTCCGCCACGCTTTGGCGGGCCTTAGCTTTTGGTGTAAAAAAAGAGCCTGATTCTTAACTAAATCAGGCTCTTGACGTTACGATAATTTTGCTTTGATGCTTGTGCGTTTTAGAACGGATTGAACAATTGGATAAATAACGACCATAACGATTGTATTCACTACTGTTGCAGGTAACACAACCGCAGCAACAAGCGCCATGACGCTGTTTCCGCCCGGTAAGCCGACGATTAGCGCGGCAGCAGACAAGAATACGGTTCCTGATACGAGCGTGCCAACAGCTGTTAAAGCAGCGGCAACTGGTGTTTTCATGCCTATTGCTTTTTTCACAAGCATAAATAATGCAAAGAAAACAAATGCTGTAATTGGTTTATCAATCAAGTTTGCAATTTGTCCGCCAGGAAAGCTTGTTGTTAAAGCAGAAATAACTGCTGTGGTTAAGCTAACCAATGCAACATTTTTTACGCTAGGAAACAACAGGATTGCTAAAAACATCATTGTTAACATCATATCTGGCTTCATTCCAAATAAAATAGGAGGTACCACCGTGTGGAGAACCGCTCCAATTCCGACTAATAACGCTAAAGAAACTAAAACTTTTGTATTCATTTCTCATCTCTCCTCTTCTAAGCTAAGCTCGAAATATACCAATAGTGCGTCTATGCCCATTGCATATATTTACATACTGATTATAACATATTTATGTGAAAAAAGAATCAGCTAATTCTGCCAATTACGCGTTTGCCTGCGCAAATTCATCCATAAAGACGGCAAGAGCTTCACACGCTTCAAGCGGCACAGCATTGTAAATAGAAGCGCGGCATCCGCCGATTGAACGGTGTCCAGCTAATCCTACAAAGCCTTTTTCTTTTGCTTGCTGTAAAAACTCAGCCGTTAGCTCATCGTTTGGTAAAGTAAACGTGACATTCATAATTGAACGGCTTTCCTCTGTAGCGTGAGGAGTATAGAAACCGTTTGAACGTTCCATGCTTGCGTAGAGTAACTTAGCTTTTTTATGATTTTGAGCTTCAATGGCTTTAACGCCCCCTTGTTCTTTAATCCAATCTAAAACAAGTGAAAGCATATAAATACCAAACGTTGGAGGAGTGTTGTAAAGAGAATTGCTCTTTACGTGAGTCTCATAGTTCAGCATTGTTGGTAAACCTTCAGGGATACGTTTAAGCAATTCTTTCTTCAAAATGACAACTGTTACACCAGATGGTCCGAGGTTTTTCTGAGCACCAGCATAAATGAGTGAGAACTTAGATACATCAATTTGACGGCAAAGAATGTCGCTTGACATGTCAGCAATTAAGTCTACTCCTTCAATAGAAGGGTAGTCAGCCCATTGTGTACCAAAAATGGTATTATTGGACGTGATATGCAAGTACCCAATCTCTTCTTTTGGAAGCTTTACATCATCTAAAGCTGGAATAGAGCTGTAGTTCTCTTCTTTAGTAGAAGCAACAACTGCTGTTTTTCCAAGTTTCTTTGCTTCTTTTAACGCTTTTTCTGACCATGATCCCGTTAGCACATATGCCCCCACTTGATCAGGAGCTAAAAAGTTCATTGGAATCATAGAGAATTGCAGGCTTGCTCCGCCCTGCAGGAATAAAATTTCATGTGTATCTGGAATATTAAGCAATTCCGTTAGTGTTTCTTTAGCATGTGTTAATACATCTTCAAACTCTTTGCTGCGATGTGATAATTCCATCACAGACATACCTGTATTTTTGAAGTTAACTAGCTCCTCTTGAGCAAGTTGTAAGACAGGTAGGGGAAGCGCAGATGGACCTGCATTAAAATTATAAGCTCTGTTTAACGTAATCACATTAATTCCTCCTCAAATTAGTTCGAACACTCATCATACAAAATGGCTAATGACTGATGTCAGAAAGAATATCATTATACTATCATGAAAACCATTGGTTGTGGAGGTAACTTTTCAAAAATTTAAATTAATCTGTAAAGAGAAAATAATAGAAAAAAGATAAATAAAAAGTATACGTAAACATGTTTTGGCAAACATGTAAATGAAATGTTTATATGCTATACTGATGGAAGAAATAATGTGGAGGAACAGAATGAGAGTATTAAAATATGCAATATTAGGGCTCTTAAATCAGGAGGAGCTCAGCGGGTATGACATTACCAGACTTTTTAAAGAAGAGGTTGGTAATTTTTGGAGCGCTAAACACAGCCAGATTTATCCCGAGCTAAAGCGATTAACAGAAGAGGGATTTATTCGCTATGAAACGGTGATTCAAGGCAAAAAATTAGAAAAAAAGATGTATTCGATAACGGAAGAAGGAAGAGTCGAGCTAAGCAAGTGGCTCACTACGATTGATCCTATTCCTGAAACAACTAAAGATGAATTTATGTTAAAAGCTTATTTTGCTTCATCCATGTCAATAGAAGAGTTAAAGCAACAAATAGATAACCAATTATCAAGCAGGAAAATGAAGCTGACTTTTTTAAAGAAACGAATGGATGATCTTTTAGAAGAAGTTAATCACCACATTACCGTTTCTTCTCCTCAATTTGGTCATTACTTGGTGCTATCTCGCGCTCAAGACCGGGAGACAAGCTATATCAATTGGCTTGAACGTACGCTGAATTTAATTGAAAAAGAACAATAAGAAAAGGTGAGCAGATCATGAGTTGGTGCATAAAATCATTTCAAGAGCTGACAAACGATGAGCTTTATGAAATTCTACAGCTTCGCACCTCTATTTTTGTTGTGGAACAGAAGTGTGCTTACTTAGAAGTAGATGGAAAAGACAAATTTGCTTATCATTTGTTCAAAAAAGAAGATGAGAAAATTATCGCATACCTTAGAGTTTTACCAAAAGGAATTAGCTATAAGGAAGCTTCTCTTGGACGTATTATTGTAAAACAAGCACAGCGCGGTACAGGTCTCGGAAGAGAACTAGTAGCAAGAGGAATTGCTTTTCTAGAGAATGAATTGCACGAGAAGACAATTAAAATTCAAGCTCAAAGCAGACTTCAAACATTTTATGGATCGTTTGGTTTTAGACCTATTTCCGATATTTATTCAGATGAAGGACTCCCACACGTCGATATGCTAAAGACACCTTAGAAACTTCACCATTTGTGTGAAGTTTTTCTATTTTTAAAACGGGTAAGGTGAAAGAAACGTGTAGGGTTTAGTGGCATGCAGATAGAATCGATATGACTACTACTAAATTAGTAATTTATGAATAAGATAGATAGTGAATTTGTTTCTTTTTACTTATTCTTTGATTTTCAGTAAGTGATATATTGAAGAAAGTAATAATATTGTATATAATGATTTTTGTAACAAAAATGTAACAATTACGTAATATTCTTAATATTTATTGAGAAAGAAATTTGTTGTACATATTGCTTGGAGGCATTTTTATGAGTGCAAAAGAAAAGAAAAATAGGTATATATATAGTTTGGACGGACTTCGGGCCTTTGCTGTCATGGCTGTGATTGCTTATCACTTAGGCTTTGGATGGGCGTCTGGAGGATTTTTAGGAGTTGACGTTTTCTTTGTATTATCTGGGTATTTAATTACCTCAATTTTACTGGTGCAATCTTGGGAAAATCCTTTAAAGAATTTGAAGCATTTTTGGATTAGCCGTACGAGAAGACTTCTTCCAGCTGTGTATGTGATGGTCGTATTAACTGCAGCGTGGGTTATTTTATTTAACCGACCATTGTTAACAACGCTACGAGGCGATGCATTATCGTCTATTTTTTATATGAGTAACTGGTGGTTTATTTTTCATAAAGTTTCATATTTTGATAGTTTTGGATCACCGTCACCATTAAAGAACTTATGGTCACTTGCTATTGAAGAGCAGTTTTATATTGTATGGCCACTTGTTTTATTGTTGGGTTTGAAATTTATTAAAAAGAGAGGAATTCTTTCTCTATTTATTTTAGCTGGAGTAATGGCCTCAGCCATTCTGATGTCTTTTTTATATGAGCCAGGAGGAGATCCTAGCCGCATTTATTATGGAACCGATACTCGGCTGTTTGCCCTTTTAATCGGTTGTTTACTTGCATTTGTCTGGCCGATGTATCGTTTATCATCAAAAAATCTTCCAGCTGTGGGCAAGCAAGTATTAAACGCAGTAAGTATGGTAAGCTTCTTTGTATTTATTCTCTGCGTATGGAGCGTTGATGAGTATACGCATGCATCTTTTCTTTATCAAGGTGGCATGCTGCTGATTTGTTTAAACGCTGCTGTGCTGGTTGCAACGATTAGTCACCCTAGTAGCTTTTTAGGAAAAGCTTTGTCGTTTAAACCGCTTCGCTGGCTTGGTACTAGATCATACGGTATCTATTTGTGGCATTATCCGGTTATTGTTCTTACAACACCTGTAGCCGAGATTGGCCGCCCGGTCTATTGGCATGCGCTGTTACAAGTAGGAATTACATTTATCATTGCTGAACTTTCGTACCGTTACATCGAGGTGCCTATTCGCACACGCGGTTTTCGCTATTATTTCCGGCATTACCATCCGAGAGAGCTTTTTAAATGGCGTAATCTCTCTCGTTCGAGACAAGCGGTTTTGGGCAGTCTCATTTTCTTTTTGGCGTTGTTTACAGCGGATATGACAAGCTTTGCTATTAGTACGCAGCAAAAGGATGAGACCGAAGCAAAACAAACAGAGGTTAAAATTCAAACGAATCATAAAGAAAATGCTTCAACTTCTGTCAAAGACAAGAACAAAGCGGAGGATGAAAAAACAAAGAACGCGGAAAAGAACTCCGCAGAAGAAAAATCTGATGCAAAAGAAGAACAGCAGCCGAATTCTTACAGAGATGTTCTTGCGATTGGAGATTCGGTCATGCTGGATATTGCTCCTAATCTTAAAGAGATGCCGCTTAGTATTACGATTGACGGAAAAGTAGGAAGGCAGCTCAATGAAGCACTGCAGCTAACTCCTAGTTATCAAGCATTTAATAATCCGAACAGCGCAGTGATTATTGAGTTAGGAACGAACGGTTATTTTACCAATGAAGAACTTGAACAACTGTTAAAAGCTTTTTCACAAGCGGACGTTTACTTAGTGAATACGCGCGTTCCTCGTTCCTGGGAAAGCACCGTGAACCAGAACTTGAAAGCTGCTTCTGAAAAGTTTGATCACGTCACGCTTGTAGATTGGTACTCTGAGGCTTCTAAGCACCCTGAATACTTTACATCAGATGGTGTCCACTTGGTACCTGAAGGATCAAGAGCATTAACAAAATTGATTGAAGAGCGTATGAATTTAGAAGTTAAGGCAGAAAATGGTTCATAATGAGCGAGAGACGTATTGAGTTTTACATCATAAACTGATTAATAGATAAAACAAAAAAAGCTTACATGTGTAAGCTTTTTTTGTTTCAAGAAAGGCGAGAAGAAATATTGCCAGCGATTTCTTGAAGTTTTTCAGGCGTGTATTCGCTTGTATGCTCTTTCCATACAGCACCGAATCCATCGCCTTCCCCGTAGCGTGGAATAATGTGCATATGATAATGAAACACGGATTGACCAGCTTTTTCACCATTATTATTTAAGATGTTTAAGCCGATTGGGCTGTATGTTTCTTTAATTGCATTTGCGATTTGAGGAACCACTTCAAATAAATTGCGCGCAATTTCCGGTGTTAGTTCGTGAATGTCTTTTTTATGTACTTTTGGAATCACCAACGTATGACCTTTTGTTACTTGACTAATGTCTAAAAAAGCTAATACATGTTCATTTTCAAATACTTTTGCACCTGGAATTTCACCGCGAATAATTTTGCAAAAAATACAGTTTTCATCATGTGTGCTCATTATGTTCACCTTCCGTTACTAATATAAATGTATGGGTATACATGTACGTTTATTTTACCACAAAGTAGAAATGCAATCAGCAGGCAAGAAATAGCCACTCATATTTTATACACAAAAACGGGATGCAAACGATTATGCATCCCGTCATGTGAAGAAGGAAAAAATAGCTTTTAATGCAGCATATGATCTTTAAGGAACACCTCATTTACGTAATTGCATTGCCTAATGAAACAGTCACTTGAAAAAGTATATTCTCTTTAACAAACACCTCATTTAAGCATTAAGCTAAAAAAATATACAATGTGAACGAAATCGTTCTTGGTCTTTGACAAACACCTCATTTACACAGTAATAAATGAACATTATTGTCTACCCATTATATATATTCTTACTACGTTCATGACTACCATCCCCTTATGAATCAAACATACATTGATTTACAATAAGGTTTTCTGAAATATGCCTGCTGTAGACACCTCATCCCAAATGTAAGAAGCTTTGTAATGATTAGTTGTAATCAATAACTTGTTTTCCTTCTTCCCTATATAGAATGTCCCGATATTTCGATTATATTCTGGAAAAATTAACCGAAAAGAATTGAAAACGATGTGAGGACGAAAAAGATTTGGTACAATAGAGCAAATAGCGCTTGCGCTTTTAGACAAAAAAGAACAAATAAAAGGAGATCGTGATGGGTTCTTTATTGCAAATTAACAATATTACAGGGGGATATACAAAAACTCCCGTCTTAAAAGATGTATCGTTTGATGTAAATGCAGGTGAACTAGTTGGGTTAATCGGGTTAAACGGAGCCGGAAAAAGTACAACGATTAAACATATCATTGGATTAATGGAAGCAAAAAAAGGAAGTGTATCCATTAATAATAAAACCTTTCAACAAGACCCAACAGGTTATCGAAGTCAGTTTACGTTTATTCCAGAAACTCCGGTGCTCTACGATGAATTAACATTAAAAGAACATTTAGATATGACAGCTATGGCTTATGGACTTGAGCCTCAAACATATGAAGCACGTCTGCAGCCGCTTTTAAAAGAATTTCGTTTAGACCGGAAGTTAAAATGGTTCCCTGCGCATTTTTCAAAAGGAATGAAGCAGAAGGTTATGATTATGTGCGCTTTTTTGGTTCAGCCGTCTCTTTATATTATTGATGAACCTTTTTTAGGTTTAGACCCGCTTGGTATTCAATCTTTACTTGATTTGATGACGGATATGAAAAAGCAAGGCGCAGGCATTTTAATGTCCACACACATTTTGGCGACCGCGGAGCGCTACTGCGATAAATTTGTTATTTTACATAACGGAGAAGTAAGAGCGCAAGGAACGCTTAAAGACCTTCAAGAAGAATTTCAAATGCGCAATGCTACTCTTGATGAAATTTATATTGAATTAACAAAGGAAGAAGGCTATGAGTAAGATTGATGCATTATGGAAGCAACGATTTCAGCAATATTTAGTGGATGTAAGAAGATATACAAAATATATCTTAAATGACCACATTAAATTAGTGTTAATTTTTGCGATTGGCGGTTTAGCCTACTATTATCAACAGTGGCTGAGTACATTAACACCTGCGTTTCCTTCGGCTGTAGTGATTGCGATTCTTATGGGATTGATTTTAACAATGGGCCAAATTCAAACGTTTTTAAAACGACCTGATTTAGTCTTTTTACTTCCTTTGGAGACGAAGCTGCAGCCTTATTTTAAAAAATCTTTTTGGTTTACCTTTACGATTCAGCTTTATATTTTATTATTTGCGACTGGTGCAGCAGCACCTCTTCAAGTAAAGGTAATGCACGATTCTTACTCAAACGTTTTTGTGTTTTTTCTGTTATTACTCATTCTGAAAGTTGTAAACTTAGGCATGTCTTGGTGGGCCGTATGGTTTGAAGAAAAGTGGGCGAAGTGGACAGATTATATCGTCAGGTTTTTCTTAAACGCAGTTTTTACTTATTTCTTATTTTCGCATGCATACGTATTTTTCACAGGAATTGTAGCGGTAATTATGATTGCGCTAGCCGTTTATTATCGCTCTCTTACAAAAAGGAAGCCGATTAAATGGGAAAAGCTAATTGACTTAGAAGAAAAGCGCATGGGCTATTTTTATCGATTAGCTAATTTATTTACGGATGTTCCACAAGTCAAAGAACGAATCAAACGCCGTAGATATTTAGATTGGCTAGTAACACGTATTCCATTTCGTCAAAATGCTACTTACCATTACTTGTACACCAGAACATTTTTGCGATCAGGAGATTATTTAAGCTTGTTCGTTCGCTTAACTGTCATTGGCGGATTTTTAATTGTAGCTGCGCCGTTTCAATACGGCAATATAGTGGTTGTTTTATTTGTTGTATACATGACGGGTTTTCAATTACTCCCGCTTTGGAAGCAGCACAAGCAAATTTTATGGCTTTCTCTTTATCCAGTCGAAGCTAAAGAACGAAAAAGGGCATTTTTGGACGTATGGAAAAAAGCGCTGTATGTACAAATTCTTGTGCTCGCCATAGTGGTGGCTTTTTCTAATATAGTTGCTGCACTGCTTTCCTTGGCAGCAGGTGCTATATTTATTCACTTATTTGTAAATGCATATGTAAATAAAAAATTAACGTAAAAAAAGCTCCGAATGGAGCTTTTTTTACGTTTTTAGACTACTTTTGAGACGAAGATAATATCCGAAAGCGATAGACGTTCATCGCTACTTTTGTGAGATGATCAAGAAGCTGATAATTCGCATACGCACCTACAACAGCTCCAATTCCCGGCATCAGCTGAAACATTTTCACAACATCAATGTAATCGCGATATTCTTGTTGAAAAGCTTTCCAATCAAGCTCAAGAAGTTCCTCTTTCTTTTCCTCCCAGCTTTCTACTACTTCGAGCAGCTTCGTTCTATGGTCGTCGCTGCAAAAGGCAAGATGAAAAATATACAGCATATAAATGCGTTCTTCTTTTTCTTTTACATCAAAACCATACGTCGCGGCAATGTCAAATAAGCACTTCATTTTTATGGAAAGAAGAAGTGGGAAATCTGCTGCGCCCAAAAGGAGACCACCTGCACCAGTACCAGCTCCTTCTACAGCAGCTGTTTTTTTGTACTTAGGTATGAGCTCCAAAATTCTTTTCTCTTTTTCTTCAAACGAAAGACCGCTGACATCTCTTTTTTTAGTCGTGAAATCGGACCCAACAAGCGTGGTTTCAACCATTTTTTTTATACTTTCAGTTATAATTCTATGGACTTTAGCAGGGATTTTTTCATTTAGTTTAAGCTGTAAGGATTTTGCGGTACGCTGAAATTTAGAAGGTCGTTTCAACATGCTAAATTTCCAATGTTCAGCTTCTCGTAACACTTTTTCTTCATACGTATTCAAAAAAGTCACCTCTTTTCAGTCGATATAAATACTACGTTTTAAGTGAGAAAAAGTTTCCTAAAATAAAACAGCAAGCAATCGTCTGTTTATCTGTACGAATGCTTGCTGAATGATTAATTCGCTTTTATTGCGTTTTTAGAATGAGCTTGTTCTCTTAAATACTCAACAGCAGCCGTACCAAGCGTTTTCGCTGCGATAAGCATTGCTTTTTCGTTAAAATCAAATTTAGGATGATGATGAGGATAAGGAGCATCTACACCTTCTGGCTGAGCTCCTGTAAAGAAGAACGTTCCTTTAATATGCTGCAAATAATAAGAGAAATCTTCTCCAGTCATGTGAGGCTCCGTTTCTTCGACTGTATGAACTTCATCGATTTGAGAAGCAGCAGAAGCAAGAAAGGCCGTTTCTTCCGGGTGGTTTACGACGGAAGGATAGCCGCGCGTATAACTCAGCTCATAAGAAGCATCAGCCGTTAAGCATGTACCTTGGACAATTCGTTCGATTTCTTTTTCGACATCATTTCGTACATCTTCATTAAATGTTCTTACCGTTCCAATTAGTCGAGCAGAATCAGCGATAATATTAAATGCATTTTCCGCTACAAAAGAACCTATGCTTACAACCGCTGAATCAATTGGATTTACACGTCTGCTTACAATTTGCTGTAAATTAACAACAAGCTGAGAGGCGATGACGATTGAGTCTTTTGTTTTGTGGGGCTGTGCACCGTGTCCGCCTGCTCCTTTGATCGTAATTTCAAAGCGATCAGCAGCAGCCATAATAGGGCCCGTTCGATATTGAACCACACCAGTCGGAGTTAATGACCATAAATGCGTTCCGAATATCGCGTCTACACCGTCTAAGCATCCGTCTTCAATCATGGACTTGGCGCCTCCGGGAGCATACTCTTCGGCGTGCTGATGAATGAAGACGATTTTACCAGGGAGAGAATCTCTTATTTCAAAAAGCGCTTTAGCAAGGACTAAAAGAGTAGCCGTATGACCATCGTGGCCACATGCATGCATCACGCCCGGAACAGTTGATTGATAGGGTACATCTTTTTCATCTTGAATAGGAAGGGCATCAAAGTCGGCTCTCAAAGCTACAGTAGGACCAGGTTTTCCTCCTTGAATGCTTGCTACAATGCCGTTTCCTCCTACATTTGCTTGGTAAGAAATACCGATCTTGTCATAAAAAGACCGAATGTAGGCAGCAGTTTGAAATTCTTTAAAAGACGGTTCTGGATACTGATGCAGATATCGGCGAATTTGAACCATTTCATCAAATTTTTCTTCAAGTAAAGTATGTAGCTTGGAGTTCACATAACCATATCCTTTCTGTGTAAGTTGAATAAAGTTTTGAATTTTTTGACATTTTAATCATTATATCATTATCTATAAAAAAGAAAAGAATGTAAGCGTTGTTATTGAAAAAAGTAATTGAATCATGAAATATTTTATATACATAATAGATACATAAGATGAGAAATAGGGACAAAGAATGAGTTTTTTACCAATTTTCTCGTGAGATAATAGGAGGTAACGATATGGTAGATTCACAAACTGTATCTCTGTACAAAAAATTGATGTGGGCGTTTGGGATTGCGGGTCTCGTTTTTTTAGGAGTGTTGTTTGCTGTGTCGACAGATTCTTTTCAAGGAGACCGCTGGCTTGTTTCAGCTATAGATGACAGCACTATTCTTCAGTCAGCGTCATCTGTTTTTCACGGCCTGTCTTTTTTAGCTTCAAAAGTGATGATTATGGTTCTTTTAGCTGTACTTATTGTTTTTTTATTTTTAAAAAAAGACTATATTGGCATGATATCCTCATTTTTACTTATTTTAAGCGGCGATATTATTAATAAAGCAGTTAAAGATGCGGTAGAACGAGCCCGTCCTCTTGAAGGCATCGAAGGCTACAGTTTTCCAAGCGGCCATGCAATGATGGGAATTCTTATCTACGGTCTGATTTTCTTTTTTCTGATCAAGCATATAAACAATCAAAAGGTGGCCAAGTGGTATCAGCGGGCAATTACTTTAATTGTTTTGTTAATCGGCGTGAGCCGTATTCTGTTAAGAGAACACTTTTTAACAGATGTATTAGCTGGCTACAGCTTAGGGCTTATGTGGCTAATTGTAGGCATTTTCTTCTATACGCTTGTTTATGCGTATGTAAGGCCGTCAGCGGAAAAAGAGTTTCCAAAAGGTATGTAACAAATATATACATATGACCCCCTTCATCAAAAGAAGGGGGCTTTTGTTTAAACTAGGAACATTGCGACAATCGTTGTAACAACTAATCCAATCGCTACAGGTTTTAAATTGCGTCTAGCGAGTTCAAACGGACTGACTCCACAAATCGCAGCAGCTGGAATGAGCGCCCATGGAATCAACGTTCCCCCTCCAACCCAAATCGCAGCAATTTGCCCCAAAGCAGTTAGCGTGGCAGCGCCCGATCCTAAAGCAGATGCAAATAAATGAGAGACAGAGCCTACGAGTGAAATACCTGAAAAGCCTGAACCGTCTAACCCTGTAATAGCTCCTAGCGCAGTTATCGTCACAGTAGCGACCTGTGCAGTTAACGGTACAGTCGAAGCAAGCGCAACACCTAGGTCATTGACAAGTCCATGTGATCCTTTCGGAAGAAAGTCACCAATGATTGTTTTGAATCCAGCATCTCCTAAATAGAAAAAAGCGGCAATCGGAATAACGGGACCGAATACTTTAAACCCAAACTGCAAGCCTTCAATCAAGTAGGAAGTGGTTTGTTCGAGACCTTTTCCTTTGTGAGCAATAAGCGACACCACTACTAAAATAAATAGAGCTGTACCTCCAACGAGAGCAGTGGCATCTCCTCCCTGTAAATGAAGGGCGAACATTGCCCATACGTCTATAGCAAAGAAAAGAGGAACTATAATGGCTAAAGCCCGGCGTAATGAAGGAGAAAGAGGTGTGGATTGGTTAGAAGAGTTGCTTGTTAAAATTGTCGGTTGCGACTGAATTTTATTGTGCTTCATATCTTGTTTTAGAAAGTAAAAAGCAGAGAGTGTGGTAACGACTCCCATCACAATGACAAGAGGGACACTTGCTTGAACAACCTCGTGAACCGGAAGACCTGCTGCGTCAGCGGTTATCTTAGGGGCAGCTTGAATAACAAAGTCTCCTGAAAGCGCAACGCCGTGGCCGAATAAATTCATCGCTACAGCTACGCCTATAGCTGGAAGCCCTACGCGGATGGCAACTGGTAAAAGCACGGCTCCAAGTAAAGCAACTGCTGGAGAAGGCCAGAAAAAATAGGAGATGGTCATCATAACTAATCCAATAACCCAATAGGCAAGAGTGGGTGTTTTAATGAGGCGAGCAAAAGGTGAAATCATCGATTCATTTATTCCTGTAGCCATTAAGACTTTGCTCATGGATACAATAATTGAAATAATTAAAATGGTAGGAAGCAGTTCTGTAATGGCATAAATGAAGCTGGAAAAAACAGCGCTGACGGAGTGGCTTAACGAAGAGGTAGCCGTTAAGGAAAGCAAAAAAATCCCGAGTATACAAAGGATACTCGTATCTCGCCGCATAATCATAAAGCCGATAATGAAGGCGATAAAAAGGACATACATCCAATGAAGAGCTCCAAGCTCTATGCCCATAAAAATTCCTCCCAATAGGTGATGTAGTATACAATATGACGTTTATGCCTATTGTGATACTCGCCTACTAGGAGGATGTTTACTTATTTAACTACGTGGTATGAGGTCACATAAGAAGGGCGAGAGAAAATCGATGGCTGCTGATCCACGCCTTCTGACGTACCGCGTTTTTTGTGTGCTTCATTATAGGCTTTTGAAGACTGCCAATCGCTAAATGAACTTTCATCTTTCCATCCTGTAAAGATAATGTATGTGTCATTTTGCAGTGGACGAAGCACACGAATAGCTGAAAAGCCTGCTTCATTTTCAATTAAACGAGCGCGTTGGCTAAATCGCTGTTCAAACAAAGGACGGCCTTCATCTGTAACTGAAATATTATTTAGTACAGCAAATCCGCTATCTGCAAGATCTCCAGAAGCATCTAATACTTCATAAGCATGTCCTTCTTTAAAAATTGTATCTCCATCTGTTTCGTGGACTAGTGCAAATTGATCGTCATCTTTGTGAAGCAGTAATAAACGTTCACTCGGATGTTCGTCGATCAACTTTTGAAGGTAAGGGCCTGTTCCGTAAGTAATAAAGATCTTCATGGATTATACTTCCTTTCTAATTGGGAATTGCATACAATTTACAATTGTAAATCATACTAAAATTATAAAATTTTACACACAAAAATTCAAAAATTGTGAACTTCTAATGAAGATGGTAAAGTAAAACATTGATGAAGTTGTTTTCCATATTATCAAAAGTTTAGCGGAAGAAAAGGGGTGGCACGATGTACAAAAAAGGCTTATACGCAATTGCTGCCTTAGTTGGAATTTTTCTATTAGGATTGATTGGATATATTATCATCTTGTTTCTTGGAAACTATGTAATTGATGAGAAAAAAATCGTCATGGACTCGGCTACGAGATTAGTCGATGAAAATGGAGACGAATTAACAAAGCTCTATGTGAAAAATCGGGACTTGGTTTCAATTGACAAGATTCCAAAGCATGTGCAACAAGCATTTATTTCAATTGAAGATGTTCGTTTTTATGAACACCACGGAATCGATTTTAAATCTATTGGCCGAGCATTATACCGAGATATATTGGCTGGGGGAAGTGTTGAAGGAGGAAGTACTTTAACACAGCAGCTGGCTAAAAATGTGTTTTTATCGAATGATAAAACGCTGCTTAGAAAAACAAAAGAAGTAGTGGTGGCTATTAACCTGGAGCAGCGTTACAGTAAGCAAAAACTGCTTGAAATGTATTTGAATCAAATATACTTTGGACACGGAGCCTATGGAATCCAAGCTGCATCCAAGCTTTACTTCAATAAAGATGTCTCCGAATTAACGGTAGAAGAAGGTGCACTTCTCGCTGCACTGCCAAAAGCACCGAATTCCTATTCTCCTATTTTACATCCAGAAAAAAGTATAGAACGTAGAAATGTTGTGTTAAATGCCATGCAAAAAGCAGGTTATTTATCAGCTGAAAAAAATGTCCGTTTGCAAGGAAGAACGCTGGGGTTGAACATAAAGGAGCAGGCTAAAAATCCAGCGTATTTAACCTATATCGATATGGTTATCCAAGAAGCAGAGAAGAAATACAGCATTTCGGGCAATGAGCTTCTGCGCGGAGGTTATACGGTCAAAGTACCGATGAATATAAAAGTACAAGAAGCCGCCTACGAGCTGATGAAAGAAAATCGTTATTTTCCAGGTACAGATAACAGTGCCCAAGGTGCTTTTGTATTAGTCGATAACAAAAGCGGAGGAGTTTTATCTGTTATGGGAGGACGAGATTATGTACAAAAATCGCTCAACCGCGTAAATGTCAAAAGACAGCCAGGTTCTACGATGAAACCTATTGCGGTATATGGCCCTGCGTTAGAAGAAGGTCAATTCAAGCCTTATTCGTTGCTGCAAGACAAGCTTAGAAGCTACGGGGGATACACACCTAAAAACGTAGACGGGCAATATGCTAAAAAGGTAACGATGTACGATGCCCTAAAAGATTCTAAAAACGCAGCTGCCGTCTGGACATTGAATCAGCTAGGAGTTGAAACAAGTAAGCAGTATCTCACAAAGCTAGGAATTCCGTTAGAAGATAAAGGGCTTGCGATTGCTCTTGGAGGATTAAAAGAAGGAATTACACCGCTTCAATTAGCAGGAGCGTACCGGGCATTTGCTGAAAATGGAGAAAACATCCAACCGTACTTTATTCAAGAGATAAAAGATCAAGATGGAAAAGTGATTGCAAAAGCTGTTCCCGACACTCACAAAGCATTTTCAAAACAGACGGCTTGGTATATGACAAAAATGCTTCAAGGAGTTGTTAAAGAAGGAACGGCAAAAAATGGAGAGTTTAAAGGAGAGTTAGCAGGAAAAACAGGGTCTACTTCGTATACGAATGTTAAAGGAGCCACAAGAGATGCTTGGTTTGTTGGATATACCCCAGATGTTGTAGGAAGCGTGTGGATGGGATATGATTCTACAAATGACCAGCATTATTTAACAAAAGGAAGTTCTTATCCGACTCTATTATTTAAAGACATTTTAACAAGAGCTGGTTACGACGAAGCTGCATTTCAAAAGCCAGCAGGCGTTAAAGATCTGCCAAAACCAATACGTTTAGAGCAAGTTAAAGACTTAAAACAAGAATTAACATTCCATCCATTTGGTTTGCTAACGGTAAGTTTATCGTGGACACCTTCACCTGATAAAAGAGCTGTTTATTATGTTTATGAGAAAAAAGGGGATAAAGCCGAATTGATTGGCAAAGTGAAGGGAAAAGGAGCATTTGAAAAAGAGCGTGTGAATCTGCTCGACAGTCCTACTTATTATGTAGTTCCTTACAATTCCCAAACACAACAAAAAGGAAAAAAATCCAACAAAGTAACACCTGCTCTTTTTCAATAAAAAAAGGAAGAGTAGGGCGATTTTTTGACATTTTTAGCAGGTGGCTATACAAGTCGTAAAGAAATGGGTATAGTGACAAGTAGAGAATATAACGTGAAACTTTAATCAGTAGAGGAACCGGTATGTTCCTTTGCTGATTATTGTCTGTCTAATCGAAGAAAATACGGATGGAAGACAATCGAGAAAGGTGGAAATTATGAGTCAAGGAACGTTTAACGATACTTTTTTAAAAGCCTGTAGAGGGGAAAAAACGGATCATGTTCCGGTTTGGTATATGCGCCAAGCAGGGCGTTCACAGCCGGAATACCGAAAGCTAAAAGAGAAGTACTCTCTATTTGAAATCACTCATCAGCCGGAGCTTGGGGCATACGTAACACGCCTGCCCGTTGAACAGTACGGAGTGGATGCAGCTATTTTATATAAAGATATAATGTCACCGCTTCCTTCAATTGGAGTGGATGTTGAAATCAAGTCAGGAATTGGTCCTGTCATTTCTAATCCAATTCAATCTTTAAGCGATGTAGAAAAGCTAGGAGAAATTACCCCGGAAGAAGATGTTCCGTATGTATTAGATACGATTAAGCTGTTAACAACAGAACAGTTAAACGTACCTCTAATTGGTTTTGCCGGTGCTCCTTTCACAGTAGCAAGCTATATGATTGAAGGAGGACCTTCAAAAAACTATAATAAAACAAAAGCATTTATGTACACGGAACCTAAAGCATGGTTTGCGCTAATGGATAAGTTAGCAGATATGACGATTACATATGTAAAAGCGCAAATTGACGCTGGAGCAAAAGCCATTCAAATCTTTGATTCATGGGTGGGGGCTTTAAATGTAGCGGATTATCGTTATTTTATAAAGCCTGTTATGGAGCGGATTTTTACCTCTTTGCGCGAAAAAAATGTACCTCTCATTATGTTTGGAGTAGGAGCAAGTCATTTGGCAAAAGAATGGCATGATCTGCCGCTGGATGTAGTGGGATTAGATTGGCGAACGCAGCTGGATGAAGCACGTGCACTAGGCTTAACAAAAACACTGCAAGGAAACTTAGATCCTGCTATTTTGTTAGCTCCATGGGAAGTTATTGAAGAACGTGTAACAGAAATATTAGATAAAGGGATGGCCAGTCCTGGTTACATCTTCAACTTGGGGCACGGCGTCTTTCCACAGGTTCAGCCGGAAACGTTGAAGCGTTTAACAACCTTTATTCATGAATATTCTGCAAATAGACAATAAATTGTCAAATGATTTGGAGCGCTAAACTTTGAATTTTTCTTTTTATTCATGGCAAAATGAAGACAAGTATTGAATCTAACAAAGAGGTGTCGAACACATGAGTAAAAAAGTAATGGGATTACTTGTAATGGCATATGGAACACCATATAAAGAAGAAGATATTGAACGTTACTATACACATATCCGCCGCGGACGTAAACCTTCACCGGAAGCCTTGGAAGATTTACAAAACCGCTACGAAGCAATTGGGGGCATTTCACCTCTTGCAAAAATTACGCAGCAGCAAATGGAAAGTCTAGAAAAGCGCTTGAATGAAGTACAGGATGAAATTGAATTTAAAGCGTATCTTGGCTTAAAGCATATTGAACCGTTTGTTGAAGATGCAGTAGAAGCCATGCATAAAGACGGAATTAAAGAAGCGGTCAGCATTGTGCTTGCACCTCACTTTTCAACGTTTAGCGTAAAATCCTATAATGGACGCGCCAAAGAAACAGCTGAAAAATTAGGAGGACCAATCATTCATTCCGTAGAAAGCTGGTACAGTGAGCCAAAGTTCATTCAGTACTGGGCTACACGTGTTAAACAAACGTTTGATTTAATAGACGAAGAGAAACGCCAAAAAGCCGTATTGATTGTGTCTGCGCATAGCTTGCCAGAAAAAATTATTGCAGCAGGAGATCCATATCCAAATCAGCTTCAAGAAACAGCGGATTTAATTGCACAAGCAGCTGGTATTGAACATTACGAAATTGGCTGGCAAAGTGCTGGAAATACGCCTGAGCCATGGATAGGTCCTGATGTCCAAGATTTAACAAGAGAACTGCATGAAGAAAAAGGCTATACGTCGTTCGTCTATACCCCGGTTGGATTTATCGCGGATCACTTAGAAGTACTTTATGATAACGACTACGAATGCAAAGTGGTAACAGATGAAATTGGGGCTGATTATTACCGTCCTGAAATGCCGAATGCACAGCCTGAATTTATCGATGGGTTAGCTACAGTTGTGTTAAAACGAATTGCTCGTTAAGTCAATATAGATTCTTTGTACGTTGAACAGGGACGAAAAGTAACTTATAATCAATATAAAGAAAAGTAAGAAGCGAGCTATGGGTTTCCATAATCGCTTCTCTTTATATTGAATTTTACAGAAAAGGCGATGATAACGTGACGGATAGACGAAAAAAGGTTGTCATCATCGGTGGAGGAATAACAGGTCTTTCAGCTGCCTATTATTTGCAAAAAAAAATAAAGGATCATCAGCTGCCTATTGATCTTCAACTAATAGAAGCGACGCATCGGCTTGGCGGGAAAATTCAAACGGTCAAACGAGACGGTTATTTATTTGAAAAAGGTCCTGATTCATTTTTAGCGCGTAAGCTAGCTGCTACAAAACTGGCAAAAGAAGTGGGGCTAGGTCGGGAGCTAGTCGGAAATGAAAAGGGAAAATCCTATATTCTGGTAAAAGATACACCGCATGCGCTACCTGATGGTGCTGTAATGGGGATACCAACCAAGTTATCTCCTTTTATCACAACAGGGCTATTTTCGCCTGTTGGCAAGCTGCGCGCAGCAGCTGATTTTTTTATACCGAAGACAAAAAATCAGGATGACCGTTCGCTAGGCGTATTTTTTAGAAGACGGTTTGGTGATGAAGTTGTTGAAAATTTAATTGAGCCTCTATTATCAGGAATTTACGCAGGAGACGTTGATCGTTTGAGTTTAAGATCAACATTTCCACAGTTTTTGCATGCTGAACATAAGTACAGAAGCTTAATTGTTGGAATGAAAAAGCTAAAAGAAATTCACCCACAGCACGGTGATGATTCGGAGTTTAAAAAAAATAGCGTCTTTTTAACATTAAAAGAAGGTCTTCAATCGCTAGTAGATGGGGTAGAAAAAGCAATAGATCCTGATATTATTACAAAAGGAATAAAGGTAGAGAAAATTTATAAAGAAGATACCACATATGAATTATCCTTAAATAGCGGGAAAGTAATAAAAGCAGACAGCGTTATTGTAACTTCCCCTCATGCAGCTGCTCAGTCTATGCTCTCGGAATATAAAATATTCGAACCGTTAAAGCATATGCCTTCCACTTCAGTAGCTACTGTTGTGATAGCCTTTGCACAAGAAGCGCTGCAAGACAATCTAGATGCAATGAACATCGCCGTTTCCAGAAATAGCGATTACACGATTACGGCATGCACGTGGCTAAATAAAAAGTGGCCGCATGCGGTTCCGGAAGGAAAAGTGCTGCTAAGATGTTTAGTTGGACGAACCGGGGATGAAGCTGTGGTGGATCAGCCTGACGATGAAATTTTTAAAATTGTCCTGGAGGATTTGAAGAAGCTCATTACGATTTCTGCGGAGCCTGAATTTTACGCGGTAACGAGATGGAAGCAGTCAATGCCTCAGTATACGGTCGGACATCACGATATGCTAGATACAATGAATGAACAGCTTGAAAAAGAGCTTGCCGGTCTTTATGTAGCGGGAAGCTCGTACGAGGGTCTAGGTATACCAGAATGTGTAGAGCAAGGAGAAGATGTGGCTAAAAAAGCGGTTAAATATGTGCAGCAACTGTAGAAGTGGAGCGGTGAATCAATGCTCCGCTTTTTTGTCTACTACCCGTAGAGAAAGGTTATACTAAGAGAAGAGATTGTGGTTGAAAAGCAAAAGAAACTTGTGCTATAGTAAAACCGTACTTGTTGACTGAAATATTCATTTGGTCAGAAAGAAGGGGATAACGTGGCGATAGACCGAAAGCAATCAGTTGTTGATGCAGCGTCAAAATCATTTGCGCTGTTTGGATATAAAGCAACGACTATGGAGCAAGTGGCGAAGCTTGCAAATGTCGGAAAAGGAACGATTTATACTTTTTTTAAAAACAAAGAAGAGTTATTCGATGAAATTGTGACACGAATGATTCGAGAAATGACAGATGCAGCTGAAACTGTCATTGACAGCAGCCGTCCTTTTTTTGAAAATGCCCAAGCAGCCATTTTTCGAATCTTAGAATTCCGCACTGAGCATCAGCTCATGCTGAAGCTGGTACAGGAACAGCAGTTAGGCACTACAGCAGTGCAAGAAGTGCTTGTGCGAGTAGAAGAAGAGATTTTGACTTATATAAAAAACAAAATCGAAATTGCGATTTCTAAAAAAGAAATCAAACCGTGCAACCCGGAGCTCACAGCTTTTTTACTATTTAAAATGTACATTGCACTCGTCTATGATTGGGAAAAACGGCATGAGCCGCTTTCAGAAGAAAAAATTGCTGAATTAATTGAACTATACTTTTTACGCGGTCTGTCTCAGTGAGATAGGCTTTTTTCATAGAAAAAACAAAAAAGGTCTCATGACGAGACCTTTTTTATTGTTCATTATCATCTTTTTTTACGCCGTTTAATTCTGTATTTCCTGTTTTTGCATCTTCTTCTTTTTGTTCTACTTCTGTATTTCCTTGCTTTTTAAGTTTGAAGTAGGCATCAATAACATCACCTGTAATAGTTTTACTTTGTCCGCCAGAATTCGCTCCAGCAACATACGCAGAAGGAATAACAACTGCTACAGCTACTTCAGGATTGTCATAAGGTGCATAAGAGACAAAAGTGGAGTTACGTACGCTTACGCCTTGATTATAGGTTTCAGCTGTTCCTGACTTGCCTGCTATATTATATTTTCTGTATTTTGGATTTGTATACAAGGCGTGTCCAGTACCACCTTGAGCAGTAACAACACGACGAAAACCACGTTTTACAATGTCAATTTGCGACTGATTCATTGTAATACGGTTTAATACTTGTGGTTCCACGGAACTTTGTATACTTCCTTTTAGCTCACTGTCAAGTTCAGGCTCACGAATTTCTTTCACAAGGTGAGGTTTCATTCTGTATCCACCATTGGCAATTGTTGAAATGTATTGAACAAGCTGAAGCGGTGTATACGTATCGTATTGACCAATTGCAAAGTCGAGAGCTTTACCAGGTTCGTTTGTCACGGTGTTACGAATACCGGTTGATTCGTTTTCTAAATCAATTCCCGTTGGAATTCCAAGGCCAAACTGACTGTAGTATGAACGCATTTTATTAAAAATAGAAGGCGAGATATGCAATGATCCGCCAGGTCGATAAGTTTCACCAGCCATGTTTAGAATTGTTCTATACATAAAAACGTTAGAAGATTGCTCGAGAGCTTTTTCGATACCTGTAGCTCCCATATTGTGAGAAGATTTCTTCGGTTTAGTACCAGCAAACTTCATTGGTGCGTCATAAAAAACAGTACCAGGCTGAATTGCACCTGAGTCAAGTCCGGCTAGAACGGTCGCTCCTTTAACCGCGGAACCTACTTCATAAGAAGTTGTAAGATTTCCAAGCGCGAAGTCTTGAACTTTGCGTGCTCCTGTTTGTTTGTCAGTAACAAGCTGTTTTCCTCCCATTGCTAAAATGTCTCCCGTATGTGGGTCCATCATAATAGCAAACGCTCGGTCCATTAAGCGGTTCCTCGCAGAGCCTTCAAGTACAGCTTTCGTTAAAACATCTTCGACTTGTTTTTGCAGTTCCATATCAATCGTTAAAATTAAGTCACTGCCGCGCTGACCTTCAGTAACGGTCTCTTGACTCACTAAGTTGCCGGAGCGATCGGTTACGTTTTGTATGCGCGCTTTTTGACCACGAAGAACGTCTTCGTACTGCTTTTCTAAATAACTTTTTCCTACTCGGTCATTTCGGCTGTAGCCGTGGGACAAGTAGTACTGTAAGTTTTCGCTTGGTAACCCTTCGTCTGCCGATGTGATTTTACCAAGCAGCGTGCTAAGTAAGTCATCGTATGTATACATACGGTCCCAGTAAGTTGTCGTATCGACGCCAGGCAAGTCACTCAGCTGCTCACTAATAACGGCAAGCTCTTTATCAGTTAAGCCGCTTTTAATAATTTGAGCAGTTAACGCATACCCGCCTTCCATCTTGCTTTTAATGGCAATCACTTCAAGGTCGTCTTTCACCGATAAAAGTTCATTTTTAGTGATGCGCTTCAGCTGAAGAGGATACAAATCATCTTCAGAAATTTTTTCTTCTTTTACTTTTTGCTTATCTGCTGCGGTAATTTTTTTCGCTGCTGCTTTTGGATGAGTTGCAATCCAATAATCTTTTAAGTCGCGTTCTGTTAGCTTAATCGTATTTTTATCTTTCTTTTTATCCGATTTGCCAAACACGTCTGTTGTAACAGGAACATCAATAAGAGTGGCAAGCTTTTTAGCTACTTTTAGCTTGTCTTCTTGAGTGACGCCCTTCAAACGCGTGTACGTGACAGCGTTCAACGGTTTATTATCCACGATAACGCGGTCATAGCGGTCTAGCATCTTTCCGCGAGGAACCGGTGAATCTACCGTTTCATCTTCTGTTTTTTCAACTTCTCGTTTATAGTTCTCTCCGTACACAATCTGTACGAAGCCTAATCGTAAAATGAGTGCAGAAAAAAGCAGGAAAACCACAATAAACAGCCAGTTAATTCGAAATGAGACATGTGTTTTTTTGCGCTTTTTAGTTTTCATGTAAACCCCTTCACTTTGTTTATACAAGTTAAAAAAATTCATAAATTTTCTTATGAATCTATCACTCTACATATTAACATAATTTTGTCTATAAATGTTATTAGGTGGAATAAAACAGATAAAAATTTTATAGAAATTTTTGCGAAAGAAGAGAGAGCTGTCGAAGGGTGCTGAAGGGGGGTGTTCAATATTTTCCACTCGGTTGTTCAATATTGTTACCTGTTCAAATGTCCTAGAATCGTTAAAATAAAGAGAGATAGATATCAAGGGGGGCAAAACGAATGAAAATGAAAAGGCTTTCAATAATGTCTGGCGTGTTAGCAACATCACTTTTATTTGCGACAGCATGTTCAAACTCAGGTACGGATTCAAAAGCAAGTAAATCAACAGGCTCAGGTGATCAAGTTGTTATTGATATGTTCCAGTTCAAAGTGGAAATTGCAGATCAGCTGAAAGAATTAACGGATGAATATACAAAAGAACATCCAAACGTAAAGTTTAACATCCAAACAGTCGGCGGAGGAGCGGACTATGGTGCAGCATTAAAAGCACAGTTTGCCTCTGGAAATGAACCTGATATCTTTAATAATGGAGGGTTCCAAGAAGCGCAAACGTGGAAGGATAAATTAGAAGATTTGTCTGATCAGCCGTGGGTAGATAATCTGTATGATATTGCTAAAGAACCGATGACAGTGGACGGGAAAATCTATGGTCAGCCGCTAAACTTAGAAGGTTATGGTTTTATTTATAATAAAGATTTATTTGAAAAAGCAGGCATTAAAGAATTGCCTAAGACGCTGTCGGAATTAGAAGCAGCTTCTAAAAAGCTTAAAGCAAAAGGCATTACGCCATTTTCTAACGGATACGGCGAGTGGTGGGTGCTAGGTAACCACTTATTTAATATTCCAATGGCGCAGCAAGATGATCCAGATGCGTTTATTAAAGGTCTAAACGAAGGAAAAGCAAAATTTGAAGGCAATGAAACGTTTAAGCAATTTATGAATCTGTTCGATTTAACGTTAAAGTATGGAAATAAAAATCCATTAACGACAGATTACAATACACAAGTTACTCAATTTGCTTCTGGTGAAACAGCGATGATGCAACAAGGTAACTGGACGGTAAATATGATCACGAAAATCAATCCGGACATGAAAATGGGCTTTATCCCAATGCCGATCAGCAACGATGCGAAGAAAAATGATAAATTAGCAATCGGAGTTCCAAATAACTGGGTAGTGAACAAAAATGCACCAGATGCAGATAAAAAAGCAGCGAAGGAATTCTTAAATTGGATGGTTTCTTCTAAAGAAGGTCAAAAATTCTTAGTTGAAAAGTTCAAGTTCATTCCAGCGTTCAAAAACATCGATGGAAAAGGAATCGATTCTTTATCTGATGATATCTTAAAATACTCTGAAGAAGGCAAAACATTATCTTGGAACTGGTTTAAGTATCCAGAAGGAACGGTTCAAGAAGTAGGCGCAGCAATGCAGTCTTACGCAGGCAAACAAATGACGGAAGAAGAGTTTATGAAGAAATTAGATGCAATTTGGGCAAAAATGAAAAAATAACCAAAAAGTCCGCGTGGAAAACGCGGACTTTTTGGTGTGAAAAAATAGCTGGTTAGATTCATAGTTATGAAAAAATAATAGTTAATTGAAAGCGCTTTTAATGTATAATAATAGTCATAATGTATGACATTAGTCAAAGGAGGTTAGTTGTGAAAGGCTGGAGCATACGCAAGAAATTAATTTTGTTTTTCTTATTCGCAACCGTTATTCCCTTTTTAATTTCAACGATTTTTACGTATCAATACACAAAAGAAACGGTTAAGAATCGATTTATTTCTACCAACTATCAAGTTATTAAAAATGGAAGCAATGATTTGAGTGATTACTTAAATGAAATTGCTAATATTACAAAAAGGCTGTACGGCTACCACCCATTTATTAAAGTGTTAGATGAAGGCGTATCAAGTGACTTAGGAGCCAATCAACTGGAAATATCACGCACTCTTCTTTATTTATATAATACTCGTCCAGAGATTGAACAGCTCCATCTTTATATTGAGAACGGGCATGACTCGTATACAGCTTATAATTCGAAAGTGAGCAGCAGAGGGAAGTACGATGATATTTACACCCAGCCTTACTATTCTTATTTAAATAAACATCATAAATTTCTTGCCATTGAGCCTACCCATGAAATTTATAGCTACAATAATTTATCAACGTTAATTGACTCACTGCCGAATCAAGTTATTAGCTTTCATCAGCGGATTGATGAAATTCCATCAGACAAGTTGTTAGCTTATCTATCTTTAGACATTAACATGACACAAATTCAATCTATATCGCAGCGCTTATATAATGAAGAGTCAGAAGATTTTTATTTAATGAACAATAAAGGGAAGGTTTTGTATTCTTCGGATTCAAAGGTTATTGGAAAAAACGAAAACTACCCGTGGCTAAAGGCGCTTACGTCTCAAGAGGATCACAGCATGGAATGGGAAGATAAAAGCTTCTCAGGCGTATTAATGTATGAAAAGCTTAAACAGCCTTTTGAGGACTTATACATTGTGAAGCGAATTCCTTACAGTGTTTTATATGAAGATGCAAGAAAGACAGCACTTATGAATGTATTAATTGGCCTGCCATTTTTGTGTATGCTCGTTATCGCGACGCTTTTTATATCGGTCCGTTTTACACAGCCGATTAACGTATTAATTCGCAATATGAAAGAAGTGGAAAAAGGATCATTTGAAGTCCGGTTTAAATCGCTTGGAAACGATGAATTTGGTGTTTTAGGAAGGCACTTTACCTCTATGGTGGAAACAATTAATGACTTAATTGAACGTAAATTCCGATTGGAGTTAGAAAATAAATCAACGCAGCTAAAAGTGCTGCAGTCACAAATTAATCCGCATTTTTTATACAACGCATTTCAATCGATTGGAACTCTTGCCCTTAAGCATAAAGCAGTTGAAGTATATTCTTTATTAACCTCACTTTCTCACATTATGCGTTACAGCATGAATATGAAAGAGGATATCGTTAGCTTAAAGCAAGAAGTCGATCACGTAAAAGCTTTCTTGAGTCTGCAGAAGCAGCGGTTTGGTTCAAAGTTTGAGTATGAGTTAAATATCGAAAAAGAGGCAGAGCTTATGCGAATACCGAAAATGGTCTTGCAGCCTCTTGTTGAGAATTCTTTTAAGCATGGATTCGAAACCCGCACAGGAAGCGGAAAGCTGTTGATTTCAGCGAAGTTAAACGGAGAAGAACTGATTCTAACTGTTTCTGATAACGGAAAAGGGATAGGAGAGAAAGAGTTGAATCAATTAAAAGCGAGACTTCAGCAATCGTATAATCAAACAGATGAGCATATTGGGTTGCAAAATATTTATGAACGACTTCGCATCTACTATGGAGATCATGCTTCAATGCAAATTAGCAGTCAAGAAAATCACGATTTTACCGTTGTCATAAAGCTAACAACAATTGAAGAAAAGAGGGATAGTGATGAAAGTATTAATCGTGGATGATGAAGAGCATGTAAGAGAAGGAATAAAGCTGCTTGGACAGTGGGAAGAGCATGAAATTACAGATGTGATAGAAGCTGATAGCGGTGAGCAAGCGATTGCGCTTATTGAGGATCACGGACCTGAAATCATTTTTACTGATATGAAGATGCCTAATATCGATGGAATTGCTTTGTTGGAGTGGATTAAAGAGAATTCACCTTCTAGCAAAACGATTGTGGTAACAGGGTATGATGACTACCACTATATGCGTAAAGCTATTCATTTTGGAAGTACGGATTATATTCTAAAGCCAGTGGATCCTTCGATTTTAAACGATACGCTTGTACGAGCTGTAACCCAATGGAAAAAAGAAGAAGAGTCAAGAAAAGTCCATAATAGCAGCTATCGTTTAATCAATGAAATGAAGCCGATTTATCGAGATCGAAAACTGACGCAGTTAATGAACAATTATTTGCTAAATCAATCAATCTATGAAGAGTTTGGTTTCCATCTGACTAGAGAATATGAAGTGGGGATTGTACGTGTAGATGAATCCATTATTCGTTCTTTTGGCGGTGACCGGGATTTAGCCTATTTTTCAATTTTAAATGTAATCAATGAAATGCTGATGGCAGAAGAAAATGGGGTAGCCTTCCGTTATTTATCAAATAAGTGGGAAATTATCATTATATTTTGGAATGATTTTGAACGCATAACTTCTTTGCTGACGACTTTACATACAGCAATTCGCCGTACGTTAGACGTGAGCTGTCGGATTGCAAGAGGATGCAAAGTCTCTTCTATTGATCAGCTAATGAAATCCTATGAACATGCGAAAAATTCGCTTTTATTAAGCAATGTTCTTGATCAAAATAAAGTGAAGGTCTACGGCGAGCAAGACGTTTTAGCAAGTGCTTTATTAATAAATATGATGGATTATAACAGTAAAATTGAAGAGGCGCTGCAAGTAGGGAAGTTTGAAGCTTTTTTGCCGGTATTCAACGAAATTATCACAGCTTTTGAAGCACAAAATTATCTATCATTAAAGCAAATTCTGCATTTTGAGCAGGAATATCAGCTGTTAAGCCAGCATTGGTTAAAAAGATATCACATTCCTTATACGATAAGTAATGGTCCTGAATATGTTCTTTCTTTTTTCTATAACCAAGATGGGCAGTTTCAGCTAGCAAAGTATGTAGAGAGAAAAAAGCGTGAAGTAAAGCGTTTTTTAAAAGTAATAAAAAGGTATAGCAAGCAAAACAATCGCGACGTTATTTATGAGATCGAACAATTTTTGCAGCAAAATTTTCATCGAGATGTGAAGCTTCAAGAAATATCGGAACGTTTCTATTTAAGCCGTGAATACATTTCGAGAAAGTTTAAGCAAGAATTTCAAGAAAATATTTCAGATTATATGGTGAAAGTCAGAATGAATAAAGCCAAATCACTTTTACTAAATGAAGAACTAAAAATCTATGAAATTGCGAATATGATTGGATATCATGATGATAAATACTTTCGAAAAGTGTTTAAAAAAGTAGAAGGCATTACGCCAAACGAGTATCGCAGTTTGACCGTATAAAAAAAAGCTGAAACTGTTATAAAACAGTTTCAGCTTTTTTTATTTCATGATATCTAGGCAGTGATCGCATTTGTTTCCGTAGCACTCATGCTGTTCCTCGATGTCGTTTCCGCATTCTACGCACTTTTTATTGGGTAATCTTTTGAAAAATTCAGTCATTTTTTCTAACATTTAAATCCCCTCCGTTGTTTTTTGTTACTAACATTGTATTATAACAGATGTTGAAATGTCAATTATGTTTTATAACAATTTAGCCTATTTTGCTATTCTAAGTGGTTATTTGTTATATAACAATGAGTTATTTCGATAAAATAGGCAAAACGAGTATCTTTCAGTTAGTTTTCAAAAAAAAGTAGGGTATACTGAACGTAATAAAAATAGTACGAAAGGGTGATTGAAATGAAAGTAACTGTTATTGGTTTTTGGGGAGGATATCCTGCTGTTTCAGAAGCTACTTCTAGCTATTTAGTTGAGCACGATGGATTTCAGCTGCTTGTTGATTGTGGAAGCGGTGCATTGGCTCAGCTGCAAAAATATGCAAAACCAGAAGAAATAGATGCGATGATTTTATCTCATTACCATCATGACCACGTGGCTGATGTCGGAGTATTTCAATATGCTCGCCTCATTCAGACTCATCTAGGGAACGCTGTTAAGGAACTTTCTATTTACGGACATACATATGATCAGGAAAGCTTCAACAAACTTACTCATAAAGGAATTACCAAAGGAGTAGAGTACGATCCGAGTCAAAAACTTGACGTTGGGCCTTTTACAATTGAATTTATGAAAACGAAACATCCAGTCGTTTGTTATGCCATGAAAATAAGTGCTGGCAATCAAACCGTCGTGTACACAGCGGACTCGAGCTATTTAGAAGAATTTGTTTCTTTCTCAGAAAATGCAGATCTTCTTATTTGTGAATGTAACTTTTATGCTAGCCAAGATGGAAGCGGTGCTGGACACATGACAAGTACAGAAGCCGGTACACTTGCTTCTAAAGCAAGTGTCAAACAACTCATGCTTACTCACCTTCCACACTACGGAGAACACCAACAGCTAGTAGAGGAAGCTGCTGCTCATTATCAAGGTACGCTTACGTTAGCTGAATCAGGATACGTATGGGAATAACAAGGAGGAAAATGAATGTTATTTATTGATAATCAAAAAAATTATGATCCCCGAATTAACTTAGCAATTGAAGAATATGCGCTCAAGCATCTAGATATTAATGAGACATATCTGCTGTTTTATATTAATGAACCTTCTATTATTATTGGAAAAAACCAGAACACCATTGAGGAGATTAATACAAAATATGTTGAAGATCAGCATATTCATGTAGTGAGACGTCTATCTGGAGGCGGTGCCGTTTATCATGATAAAGGAAATTTAAACTTCAGCTTTATTACGAAAGACGATGGAAATAGCTTTCATAATTTTAAAAAGTTTACCGAGCCAGTCGTGGAAGCGTTAAAGAAATTAGGAGTCAATGCTGAGTTAAGCGGACGAAATGATTTAATGGCGGAAGGACGTAAAATTTCTGGAAATGCTCAGTTTTCGACGAAAGGAAGAATGTTCAGCCATGGAACTCTTCTTTTTGATTCAGAGATTGAAAACGTGGTATCAGCGTTAAAAGTAAAAAAAGATAAAATTGAATCCAAAGGCATTAAGTCTATTCGAAATAGAGTAGCGAATATCAGTGAATTTTTAGAACAGAAAGTAACGGTGGAAGAATTTAGAGAAATGCTGCTTCGGTATATCTTTGAGGGAGAAGAAAATATAACAGAATATAAACTAACGGAAAAAGATTGGGAAACGATTCATCAAATTTCTAAAGAGCGCTATCAGTCATGGGATTGGAACTATGGAAAATCACCTAAATTTAACTTACAGCACTCTCACCGCTTTCCTGTGGGACAAATTGACGTTCGTTTGGAAGTGAATAAAGGGAAAATCGATGCTTGCACCATCTATGGAGATTTCTTTGGAGTGGGAGATGTCCAGGAAGTACAGGGAAAATTAACAGGTGTTCGTTATGAAAAAGCTTCTATTGAACAAGCCTTAGAGGACATCGATATTCCACATTATTTTGGTAATATTACAAAAGAAGAGTTTGTTGAATTAATCTATTAAGAAAAAAGTCTGCCACATCAGGCTTTTTTTCTTTTTAAACAGATGAGTCTTGTCAATAGAACAGCAGTAACATTATAATAGAATAGAAGAAGTAAGAATTTTTCCATTATTATGACTTAATAATGAATGGTTGTTCATTCATTCGTTATTAAAAGGAGGAAGTTATGAGATGAATTTGTCAGCACAGCTTCATAAAACAGCTGAGCAATTTCCGCAAAAATCGGCATATGTTTTTATGGATCAGGAAACATCTTATGCAGATTTTGATGCATCGGTATCTAAGTTTGCTAATGGTCTGAAGCAATTAGGTGTAAAAAAAGGAGATCATATCGCTTTAATTGTCGGCAACTCGCCTCATTTTGTTATTGGATTGTACGGTGCTCTTCGAGTAGGAGCTACTGTTATACCCATTAATCCTATTTACACAGCGGATGAAATTAGCTACATGCTTCAGGATGGAGATGTAAAAGCAGTTATTGCGGTTGATTTACTTCTCCCTGTTTTAAAAAAAATCATTGGACACACTCCATTTTTGGAACACGTTATCTTATGTGAAACGACAGATACAGTGGAAAGTATACCTTCTTATTTTCACACGTTTTCGCAAGTTGTAAACAGAGGGGAAGCTACATATGATTTTCTCGAGTTAAAAGAAGAAGATGTGGCCATCATTCTGTATACGTCAGGAACGACTGGAAAACCAAAAGGAGCTATGCTTACGCATAAGAATATTTATTCAAACGCTCAAGACGTAGCAGATTATTTAAGTATAAATGGGAATGACCGAGTCGTAGCTGCTTTGCCGATGTTTCACGTATTTTGTTTAACTGTTTCATTGAATGCGCCTTTAATGAATGGAGGAACGATATTAATTGAACCAAAATTCAGTCCATCTTCTATATTTGAATTAATTCAAAATCGACAAGCGACTATTTTTGCTGGCGTTCCGACAATGTATAATTTTTTACTTCAGCATGACAAAGGGAAAAAAGAGCACTTTCACACGGTAAGGCTTTGTATATCAGGCGGGGCATCAATGCCGGTGGCACTTCTAACCCATTTTGAACGTAAGTTTGGGGTCATGGTAGCAGAAGGCTATGGATTATCTGAGGCTTCTCCTGTGACGTGTTTCAATCCGATTGATCGAGAGAGAAAAGCAGGTTCTATAGGCACATCTATTATGAATGTTGAAAATAAAGTGGTAAATGAACTGGGAAAAGAAGTAGAAGTAGGACAAGTTGGCGAACTTATCGTCAAAGGCCCTAATGTGATGAAAGGGTATTATAAGCTTCCTGAAGATACGGAATATGCTCTCCGAGATGGTTGGCTGTATACAGGTGACTTAGCAAGAATGGATAAGGAAGGTTATTTTTATATCGTTGACCGTAAAAAAGATTTAATTATTGTAGGAGGATATAATGTTTATCCTCGCGAAGTAGAAGAAGTGCTATATGCGCATCGGGATATTGTAGAAGTGGCTGTTATCGGAGTTCCTGATCCTTCTTTAGGTGAATGTGTGAAGTGTTACGTGGTTTGCAATAATCAAGAGATAACGGAAGAGAAGCTTATTGCCTACTGCAAAGAGCACCTTGCTAAATATAAAGTGCCAAGTGAAATTGAATTTTTAAAAGAACTTCCTAAAAATACAACGGGAAAAATTTTAAGGCGTGCACTGAAGCAGCAGGTATCTCAGGAGCGATAAAATGAAAGCGATTCCAATTTGGAGGTGGTAAAAGAATGTCATCTATTTCTTATGAAATAAAGGGACACGTCGCTCATGTGATACTGAACCGTCCGGAAGCGATGAATGCTTTTAATTACGATATGCTTAAAGAATTGGAAGAAGTAATTGAAGGAATTCGTATTCAAAAAGATATTCGAGTTGTGACGTTTAAAGGGGCAGGTGAAAAATCTTTTAGTGTAGGTGCGGATTTAAAAGAACGTAAAACCCTCTCTGATCAAGAGGTAAAGCGCAATATTTACAAAATAGGAGAAGTGTTTTCTAAGATAGAGCAGCTTCCTCAGCCAACGATAGCAATCATCAACGGATATGCATTTGGAGGAGGAATGGAGCTGGCTTTAGCATGTGATTTCCGGATCGCTTCAACAGAAGCGCTTATGGGTTTAACGGAAACAAGCTTAGCGATTATACCAGGCGCAGGAGGAACACAGCGTCTCCCTCGCCTAGTTGGTGAAGCAAAAGCAATGGAACTAATTTTAACAGCTCAGCGCCTCACAGCATCAGAAGCAAAAGAATGTGGTCTAGTAACGAAGGTAGCTCCTGGATATCAAATAGAAGAAACAATAGATATTTTTATCTCGCTTTTATTAAAAAATGGGCCAATTGCACTTCAGCAAGCAAAATTTGCTATCAAAGAAGGAATGAAGGCCGATTTGCAGACTGGTTTGCAAATTGAACGAAAAGCATATGAGTTAACGATTCCGACAGAAGATCGTCTAGAGGCGCTTCAAGCATTTGCTGAGAAGAGAAGACCTAGTTTTAAAGGGAAATAAGCAGGGGCTGTCTAATGGACAGCTCTTTTTTAATTTCTTCGTATAATGAAGAAATTGAAAAAAGTAAAGGGTTCAAGAATAGAGAAGGCAAAGTTTAAACCTAGCTTTTGCCTATAATATGATGATATGATCTAGATAAAACAGCCATCTGAATCAAAAAGTAATGATTTCGAATTTTTTTGTTAAAAACTGTTGACTTTAATAAAGATATATTTTATTATTATAAAGCGTCGTTGAGACATAACAGTAACAACGAAGCTGAAAAAAGAATTTTAAAAAGTTGTTGACATTACGTCGGTAACTTGATAAGATAATAAAGTCGCTTAAGAGCGGCGGTTGAACTTTGAAAACTGAACAAAGCGACAAACGTCAACGTTAATTTTTATTTTTTAAATGAGCAAGTCAAACATTTCTTCGGAGAGTTTGATCCTGGCTCAGGATGAACGCTGGCGGCGTGCCTAATACATGCAAGTCGAGCGAACTGATTAGAAGCTTGCTTCTATGACGTTAGCGGCGGACGGGTGAGTAACACGTGGGCAACCTGCCTGTAAGACTGGGATAACTTCGGGAAACCGAAGCTAATACCGGATAGGATCTTCTCCTTCATGGGAGATGATTGAAAGATGGTTTCGGCTATCACTTACAGATGGGCCCGCGGTGCATTAGCTAGTTGGTGAGGTAACGGCTCACCAAGGCAACGATGCATAGCCGACCTGAGAGGGTGATCGGCCACACTGGGACTGAGACACGGCCCAGACTCCTACGGGAGGCAGCAGTAGGGAATCTTCCGCAATGGACGAAAGTCTGACGGAGCAACGCCGCGTGAGTGATGAAGGCTTTCGGGTCGTAAAACTCTGTTGTTAGGGAAGAACAAGTACGAGAGTAACTGCTCGTACCTTGACGGTACCTAACCAGAAAGCCACGGCTAACTACGTGCCAGCAGCCGCGGTAATACGTAGGTGGCAAGCGTTATCCGGAATTATTGGGCGTAAAGCGCGCGCAGGCGGTTTCTTAAGTCTGATGTGAAAGCCCACGGCTCAACCGTGGAGGGTCATTGGAAACTGGGGAACTTGAGTGCAGAAGAGAAAAGCGGAATTCCACGTGTAGCGGTGAAATGCGTAGAGATGTGGAGGAACACCAGTGGCGAAGGCGGCTTTTTGGTCTGTAACTGACGCTGAGGCGCGAAAGCGTGGGGAGCAAACAGGATTAGATACCCTGGTAGTCCACGCCGTAAACGATGAGTGCTAAGTGTTAGAGGGTTTCCGCCCTTTAGTGCTGCAGCTAACGCATTAAGCACTCCGCCTGGGGAGTACGGTCGCAAGACTGAAACTCAAAGGAATTGACGGGGGCCCGCACAAGCGGTGGAGCATGTGGTTTAATTCGAAGCAACGCGAAGAACCTTACCAGGTCTTGACATCCTCTGACAACTCTAGAGATAGAGCGTTCCCCTTCGGGGGACAGAGTGACAGGTGGTGCATGGTTGTCGTCAGCTCGTGTCGTGAGATGTTGGGTTAAGTCCCGCAACGAGCGCAACCCTTGATCTTAGTTGCCAGCATTTAGTTGGGCACTCTAAGGTGACTGCCGGTGACAAACCGGAGGAAGGTGGGGATGACGTCAAATCATCATGCCCCTTATGACCTGGGCTACACACGTGCTACAATGGATGGTACAAAGGGCTGCAAGACCGTGAGGTCAAGCCAATCCCATAAAACCATTCTCAGTTCGGATTGTAGGCTGCAACTCGCCTACATGAAGCTGGAATCGCTAGTAATCGCGGATCAGCATGCCGCGGTGAATACGTTCCCGGGCCTTGTACACACCGCCCGTCACACCACGAGAGTTTGTAACACCCGAAGTCGGTGGAGTAACCGTAAGGAGCTAGCCGCCTAAGGTGGGACAGATGATTGGGGTGAAGTCGTAACAAGGTAGCCGTATCGGAAGGTGCGGCTGGATCACCTCCTTTCTAAGGATTTTTACATGACGTACGTTTTGACACTTTGTTCAGTTTTGAGAGTTCAATCTCTCATTAATAATTGCGCCTGCGATTACTCGGCGCAAAACTGCACGTAGATATCACAGTGATGTTCATCATGATGTGATTGAAGTCAGTTGTTTTGTTCTTTGAAAACTAGATAACAGTAATTGCTGAGGAAAAGTGAAATTTTTCTTTAATCAAACCAATAAATAACACAACTTTATGTTGTACCATTTATTCGCTAATGGTTAAGTTAGAAAGGGCGCACGGTGAATGCCTTGGCACTAGGAGCCGATGAAGGACGGGACTAACACCGATATGCTTCGGGGAGCTGTAAGTGAGCTTTAATCCGGAGATTTCCGAATGGGGAAACCCACTGTTCGTAATGGAACAGTATCTTTATCTGAATACATAGGATATTGAAGGCAGACCCGGGGAACTGAAACATCTAAGTACCCGGAGGAAGAGAAAGCAAATGCGATTTCCTGAGTAGCGGCGAGCGAAACGGAATTAGCCCAAACCAAGAGGCTTGCCTCTTGGGGTTGTAGGACACTCTATACGGAGTTACAAAGGAACGAAGTAAATGAAGCGACCTGGAAAGGTCCGTCAAAGAAGGTAACAACCCTGTAGTTGAAACTTCGTTCCCTCTTGAGTGGATCCTGAGTACGGCGGAACACGTGAAATTCCGTCGGAAGCTGGGAGGACCATCTCCCAAGGCTAAATACTACCTAGTGACCGATAGTGAACCAGTACCGTGAGGGAAAGGTGAAAAGCACCCCGGAAGGGGAGTGAAAGAGATCCTGAAACCGTGTGCCTACAAGTAGTCAGAGCCCGTTAACGGGTGATGGCGTGCCTTTTGTAGAATGAACCGGCGAGTTACGATCCCATGCAAGGTTAAGCTGATAAGGCGGAGCCGTAGCGAAAGCGAGTCTGAATAGGGCGTTTAGTATGTGGTTGTAGACCCGAAACCAGGTGATCTACCCATGTCCAGGGTGAAGTTCAGGTAACACTGAATGGAGGCCCGAACCCACGCACGTTGAAAAGTGCGGGGATGAGGTGTGGGTAGCGGAGAAATTCCAATCGAACCTGGAGATAGCTGGTTCTCTCCGAAATAGCTTTAGGGCTAGCCTCATGTTGTGAGAGTCTTGGAGGTAGAGCACTGATTGGACTAGGGGCCCCCAACGGGTTACCGAATTCAGTCAAACTCCGAATGCCAAAGACTTATCCATGGGAGTCAGACTGCGAGTGATAAGATCCGTAGTCAAAAGGGAAACAGCCCAGACCACCAGCTAAGGTCCCCAAGTATACGTTAAGTGGAAAAGGATGTGGAGTTGCTTAGACAACCAGGATGTTGGCTTAGAAGCAGCCACCATTTAAAGAGTGCGTAATAGCTCACTGGTCGAGTGACTCTGCGCCGAAAATGTACCGGGGCTAAACGTATCACCGAAGCTGTGGATTGACATCTTTGATGTCAGTGGTAGGAGAGCGTTCTAAGTGCAGCGAAGTCAGACCGTAAGGACTGGTGGAGCGCTTAGAAGTGAGAATGCCGGTATGAGTAGCGAAAGACAAGTGAGAATCTTGTCCACCGAATGCCTAAGGTTTCCTGAGGAAGGCTCGTCCGCTCAGGGTTAGTCGGGACCTAAGCCGAGGCTGAAAAGCGTAGGCGATGGCCAACAGGTTGATATTCCTGTACCACCTCCCCGCCGTTTGAGTAATGGGGGGACGCAGTAGGATAGGGTAAGCGCGCTGCTGGATATGCGCGTTCAAGCAGTTAGGCTGATGAGTAGGCAAATCCGCTCATCATAAAGGCTGAGCTGTGATGACGAGGGAATTATAGTACCGAAGTTCCTGATTCCACACTGCCAAGAAAAGCCTCTAGCGAGGCGGGAGGTGCCCGTACCGCAAACCGACACAGGTAGGCGAGGAGAGAATCCTAAGGTGATCGAGAGAACTCTCGTTAAGGAACTCGGCAAAATGACCCCGTAACTTCGGGAGAAGGGGTGCTCTGGTAGGGTGTATAGCCCGAGAGAGCCGCAGTGAATAGGCCCAGGCGACTGTTTAGCAAAAACACAGGTCTCTGCGAAGCCGCAAGGCGAAGTATAGGGGCTGACGCCTGCCCGGTGCTGGAAGGTTAAGAGGAGGGGTTATCCTTTGGGAGAAGCTCTGAATCGAAGCCCCAGTAAACGGCGGCCGTAACTATAACGGTCCTAAGGTAGCGAAATTCCTTGTCGGGTAAGTTCCGACCCGCACGAAAGGCGTAACGATCTGGGCACTGTCTCAACGAGAGACTCGGTGAAATTATAGTACCTGTGAAGATGCAGGTTACCCGCGACAGGACGGAAAGACCCCGTGGAGCTTTACTGTAGCCTGATATTGAATTTTGGTACAGCTTGTACAGGATAGGTAGGAGCCTGAGAAGCCGGAGCGCTAGCTTCGGTGGAGGCGTCGGTGGGATACTACCCTGGCTGTATTGAAATTCTAACCCGCGGCCCTGATCGGGCCGGGAGACAGTGTCAGGTGGGCAGTTTGACTGGGGCGGTCGCCTCCTAAAATGTAACGGAGGCGCCCAAAGGTTCCCTCAGAATGGTTGGAAATCATTCGTAGAGTGTAAAGGCACAAGGGAGCTTGACTGCGAGACCTACAAGTCGAGCAGGGACGAAAGTCGGGCTTAGTGATCCGGTGGTTCCGCATGGAAGGGCCATCGCTCAACGGATAAAAGCTACCCCGGGGATAACAGGCTTATCTCCCCCAAGAGTCCACATCGACGGGGAGGTTTGGCACCTCGATGTCGGCTCATCGCATCCTGGGGCTGTAGTCGGTCCCAAGGGTTGGGCTGTTCGCCCATTAAAGCGGTACGCGAGCTGGGTTCAGAACGTCGTGAGACAGTTCGGTCCCTATCCGTCGTGGGCGTAGGAAATTTGAGAGGAGCTGTCCTTAGTACGAGAGGACCGGGATGGACACACCGCTGGTGTACCAGTTGTCTTGCCAAAGGCATCGCTGGGTAGCTATGTGTGGACGGGATAAGTGCTGAAAGCATCTAAGCATGAAGCCCCCCTCAAGATGAGATTTCCCATAGCGCAAGCTAGTAAGATCCCTGAAAGATGATCAGGTTGATAGGTCAGAGGTGGAAGCGTGGCGACATGTGTAGCTGACTGATACTAATCGATCGAGGACTTAACCAAACTTTAAAAGCGTAAGCTTTACTCAGCAAACTGTTACCTAGTTTTGAGAGAGCAATCTCTTGTCTGGTGGCGATAGCGAAGAGGTCACACCCGTTCCCATACCGAACACGGAAGTTAAGCTCTTTAGCGCCAATGGTAGTTGGGACTTTGTCCCTGTGAGAGTAGGACGTTGCCAGGCAATGAATAAAACCCCTTATGAGTCTCTTGTAAAGAGCATAGGGGTTTTTTATTTGAAATAGTTTATTATGAGTATTCAAAATAACGCTTATTAACGCGCTTATATAGATTCTCTGGAGGATTAGCTCAGCTGGGAGAGCACCTGCCTTACAAGCAGGGGGTCGGCGGTTCGATCCCGTCATCCTCCACCACCGTGCCGGTGTAGCTCAACTGGTAGAGCAACTGACTTGTAATCAGTAGGTTGGGGGTTCAAGTCCTCTTGCCGGCACCATTTATATCGGAGGGGTAGCGAAGTGGCTAAACGCGGCGGACTGTAAATCCGCTCCTTCGGGTTCGGCAGTTCGAATCTGCCCCCCTCCACCATCTTTATTGGGCTATCGCCAAGCGGTAAGGCAACGGATTTTGATTCCGTCATGCGTTGGTTCGAATCCAGCTAGCCCAGCCATAGAGAGCCATTAGCTCAGTTGGTAGAGCATCTGACTTTTAATCAGAGGGTCGAAGGTTCGAGTCCTTCATGGCTCACCAGTTATATTTACACGCGGGTGTGGCGGAATTGGCAGACGCGCTAGACTTAGGATCTAGTGTCTTATGACGTGGGGGTTCAAGTCCCTTCACCCGCATCTTAATTTAGATAAATGCGCGGAAGTAGTTCAGTGGTAGAACACCACCTTGCCAAGGTGGGGGTCGCGAGTTCGAACCTCGTCTTCCGCTCCATATATATATTGGCGGCATAGCCAAGTGGTAAGGCCAAGGTCTGCAAAACCTTTATCACCGGTTCAAATCCGGTTGCCGCCTCCACGTATAAGTCCTGCCGGGGTGGTGGAATTGGCAGACACACAGGACTTAAAATCCTGCGGTAGGTGACTACCGTGCCGGTTCAAGTCCGGCCCTCGGCACCATTTTAATAAGCGCCCGTAGCTCAATTGGATAGAGCGTTTGACTACGGATCAAAAGGTTAGGGGTTCGACTCCTCTCGGGCGCGCCATAAACGGGAAGTAGCTCAGCTTGGTAGAGCACTTGGTTTGGGACCAAGGGGTCGCAGGTTCGAATCCTGTCTTCCCGACCATTTATGGGGCCTTAGCTCAGCTGGGAGAGCGCCTGCCTTGCACGCAGGAGGTCAGCGGTTCGATCCCGCTAGGCTCCACCATACAGTACACGGAGGAATACCCAAGTCCGGCTGAAGGGATCGGTCTTGAAAACCGACAGGGGTGTTAAAGCCCGCGGGGGTTCGAATCCCTCTTCCTCCGCCATTTTCTATTTTGGTCCCGTGGTGTAGCGGTTAACATGCCTGCCTGTCACGCAGGAGATCGCGGGTTCGATTCCCGTCGGGACCGCCACTTTAAAATATGCGGGTGTAGTTTAGTGGTAAAACCTCAGCCTTCCAAGCTGATGTCGTGAGTTCGATTCTCATCACCCGCTCCAAATCCAAGTAAAGGGCCTATAGCTCAGCTGGTTAGAGCGCACGCCTGATAAGCGTGAGGTCGGTGGTTCGAGTCCACTTAGGCCCATCATGTTTTATAGTAATTGAATTTAACTTATAAATTGATACTGGCCCGTTGGTCAAGCGGTTAAGACACCGCCCTTTCACGGCGGTAACACGGGTTCGAATCCCGTACGGGTCATCACAAAAGCAGTTTGCATATGCAAACTGCTTTTTTTGTTTGTAAACAGAGTTTAGACAAAAGAATAAACTCTATTTTTCGTTTTTCTATGATTTTCTCTTCACAATTTGCATTTCCTATGGCACATCTCTAAACGCTTGTTCTAAATTTCGAAAAAAAACCTACAATAGTAATAACAGAATACTGTTTGTACAAAAGGAGGGGAATGCGTGAAAAAACTTGTTTTGTGGTCCATCGGAGTTTTTCTTGTGTATGCAGCTTGTATATGGGTGTATTTATTTTATATAAGTGACACCTCTATTCCACAATCATTAAAAGGTACCAGCGTGGATCCTGCTACGTTTATGAATGCAAGAGAACTTATGTTAACCGAAAAATATTCAAAGATTAGAGATGCGCTCTTTTTTATCCGAATTCCATATGAGTGGTTAGGGTTTATTTTAATTTTAGTGTTAGGTGTGTCTAAGAAAGTGAATAAGTGGTCTAAAGACGTCAGTCGTTTCAGTCTTCTCCAAACTGCTATTTATGTATTTTGGTTATCTGTTCTGCTGCTGATCTACTCTTTTCCTATGGACTGGATTAGCTATAAGCTTTCAACGGCTTACCATATTACGACGCAACCTTTCCAAGGATGGATGAAAGATCTTTTTACAGATTTTTGGGTGAACTATGCCACGATGTTTTTAGTGATTGCTGTGTTATATGCATTCATTCGTAAGTTTTCAAAAAGATGGTGGCTGTATGCGTGGCTAGTATCTATTCCATTTACGCTATTTTTGACGTTTATTCAACCAGTGGTTATCGATCCGTTATATAACGATTTTTATCCATTAAAGAATAAAGAGCTGGAGACGAAAATTTTGCATTTAGCAGATGAAGCTCATATACCTGCTAAGCATGTATATGAAGTAAACATGTCTGAAAAAACGAACTCTCTCAATGCATATGTAACGGGAATAGGTTCTAATTCAAGAATTGTGTTATGGGATACTACTCTTAATAAATTGACGGAACGTGAAATTTTGTTTATCATGGCGCACGAAATGGGTCACTATGTGAAGAAACATATTTATGTAGGGATTGCTTCAGCCTTAGTTTTATCGATTGTAGGTTTATGGCTAACGAAACATTTAGCTAGCTTTGTGATTAAGAGATGGGGGAAAGCATTAAAAATCACTTCTCTTAGTGATTTAAATTCATTACCGCTTATTCTACTTATTTTTTCTGTGCTCACATTTGCTGTAAGTCCTTTAACAAATATGCAGTCGCGTCATCATGAACTTCAATCTGACACGTACGCCATGGACTTAACAGGAGATAAACAAGCTGCTATTAAAACATTTCAGGATTTAACAAAATCAGGACTGTCCCAGGTGAATCCGCCGTATTTAGTGAAAATTTTTCGATATGGTCATCCAACAATATTGGAAAGAATTTCATTTGTTGAGAAGTATGAAAGAAATGAATAAGTGATATAAGAAAAAGTAAAGGATATATGAAGCCTTTTATACGTAGGTATTAATAGAAAAGCCTCCTTGCGAGTAGGAAAAAAATTCTAAAAGGAGGTTTCATTTTCGAAAGTACTGTTATATAATAACGTATGTAAAATAAAAACTGTTTTATAACAATAGGGAGGAATAGTTATTTGTGATTGAAAAGATAGCAGTCAAACTTATCAGCGTATATTCACCTCAGCAAAGTCTTACTACATGTCCTTCAACTATTTACTTATTTCATCTACGTTCTTACTAAAACTATGGCAAACTGCTAATTTACTTCATCATGAAACAGACATATTCTCACTGCTGCGTTTTATATTTTTATGAATATAGAATTTTAAATTCATTAGGGGGTATAAAGAATGAAAGAGATTCGTGTAAAAAACCTTGAAGAGAACTGGAAAAGCGATGAGCGTTGGAAAGGAATTGAACGTCCATATTCTGCAGAAAAAGTCATTGGACTGAGAGATCCATTGATATTGAACACACGCTTGCTAGAAGAGGGGCCGAAAAGTTCTGGAACTTATTAAAAACAGAGCCATACGTTCATGCATTAGGAGCTTTAACAGGAAATCAAGCAGTACAACAGGTAAAAGCAGGGTTAAAAGCCATTTATCTCAGTGGATGGCAAGTAGCTGCAGATGCAAACCTTTCAGGAAATATGTATCCTGATCAAAGTCTATATCCAGCAAACAGCGTGCCGCATGTTGTGAAACGAATCAATCAAGCGCTGCAGCGTGCCGATCAAATTCAGCATTTAGAAGGAGAAGGAGATATTGATTACTTTGCTCCAATTGTAGCAGATGCAGAAGCAGGGTTCGGAGGACAGTTGAACGTATTTGAATTAATGAAAGGAATGATTGAGTCAGGAGCATCTGCGGTACACTTCGAAGATCAATTGTCATCTGAGAAAAAGTGTGGTCATCTTGGCGGCAAGGTATTGCTTCCAACTCAGACAGCTGTGAAAAACTTGATTGCTGCTCGTTTAGCTGCTGATGTAATGGGTGTTCCAACACTTCTGATTGCTCGTACCGATGCTGATGCCGCTGATTTAATTACAAGTGATGTTGATCCTGTAGATCGCCAGTTTATTACAGGTGAACGCACCGCTGAAGGGTTTTATCGCACGAGAGCCGGAATCGATCAAGCTATCGCTCGTGGCTTAGCATATGCGCCATATGCTGATCTAGTATGGTGTGAGACGTCTGAACCAAACTTGGAACAGGCACAAAAATTTGCAGATGCTATTCATGAAAAATTCCCAGGTAAAATGCTTGCTTATAACTGTTCACCATCTTTCAACTGGAAGAAAAAATTAGATAAGAAAACGATTGAAAAGTTTCAAAGAGAAATCGCAAAAATGGGCTACAAATTCCAATTCGTTACGCTTGCTGGCTTCCACGCTTTAAATCACAGCATGTTTGAACTGGCACGAGGATATAAAACAAGAGGAATGGCAGCTTATTCAGAGTTACAAGAAAGAGAGTTTGCTAGTGAAATAAATGGATATACTGCTACAAGACATCAGCGTGAAGTAGGAACGGGTTATTTTGATGAAGTGGCGCAAGTAGTTTCCGGTGGGACTTCCTCTACAACAGCTTTAAAAGGTTCAACAGAAGAAGAGCAGTTTCAGGCGCATAAATAACAAAAAATCTATGAGTGGAACGGTTGTTTACTTCCACTCATAGAAAAAATTCTAACAAAAAAGATTCTTACATCTGTAAGAATCTTTTTTTATGTAGTAAACACGATTTAACAGACAGCTGTTCTTCCTGAGAAGAAAGGTTCTGCCTGTTAAACGTACATATAAATCATTAACATGAATGAACTTCTTGAAATATTAAGTAGATGTTTGAAGTAAGGATTGGTACTGTGCTGATAGCTCATAAAAAGCAGTTTCATCACGTTGATCTAATGCCGTGTTAATGTTTGTTTCTAACAGTTCTTTTTGACGCTTAAAAAGCGATTCATCAATTACCATTTCGATATAAACATCCAACATACTCACAGTATCAATTACTTTTTTCTTGCGAGCGAGGGACTTCATCATTTCCGTGTACGATTTTTCATTGTTCATACCTCATCACCTCTGCACCCTTTTTATTATTATATAGATTAAAAGAAGAAAAAACAACTAATTTTCTAAATTTTTAGATTTTTATTTTTAGAAATGATAAAGTAAGAGGGAAACGCTACTTTCGTTTTTATCGATTGGCTATTTGGTTTAAAAATGAATCCTTGGGGGCGAAGAAATTGAATCATGTAAAAAAGCGTACGGTAACGGTAGAGGATTTGTATGAATTGAAGTCTGTGTATAACCCTCAGATTTCTCCAGATGGAAAAAGTGTAGTTTATACGGTTCGAGAAACGAAAAAAATAGAAAACGGTTATGAGACGCAGCTGTTTATGTTAGATCTTGAAACAAAAAAAACAAAGCAATTGACGTATTATAAAGGAAATAATCACTCTCCTGCATGGTCTCCTGACGGCAGGTGGATTGCTTTTTTATCAGATCGCAGTCAAACCGTTCAGCTCTATCTATTAGCAGCGACAGGCGGGGAAGCAGAAGCACTCACAGATTGTGAAAAAGGCGTTAGTAATCCCGTATGGTCTCCTTATAGTGACGAAATTATGTTTTCTACAAAAGTGGAAGAAAAAGCTGTAAGAGTTGAACAAAATCATGAGCATCCTCAGCCATACGAAGTGGAACGTTTGTTGTATAAATCCGATGCTAGTGGCTATTTAAAAGGTGAATATACGCAAGTTGCGGTCGTTAAACTTAAAAATAAAGAAGTGACGTTTTTAACGGATGGACCTTATCATCACTCTGTAGGATGCTGGGCCCCTGATGCAAATTCAATTGTATTTTGCAGCAGCCGAGGAGAGAATCCGGATTTATCGTTAACCATGGACGTGTTTATTTTGCATCGTGATACTAAAAAGTTAACATCTATTACAGCAGAAACAGGATATTTTCATCAAGTTTCGTGGTCACCAGATGGGTCATACATAGCTTACATTGGAAATGAACGTACATACGGATCGGCTTCAATGAATGACATATATATTTATCAGGTCTCCAATCAAAAAACAGCTTGTATCACTGCAGGTATAGACTTAGAAATAGGAGATATGGTAGCAGGAGATTTTCACTTTGGAAGAACCGCAGCGGGAATTATGTGGAGCAGTAAGGAAGAATTTTATTTTGTCGTAAGTGAAAAGGGTTCTGTAGGCATATATAAAGGAAATGTAAATGGAAAGTTAGACTCTGTGCTTATGGATAATGCTCACGTATACGGGGTATCTGTTCTTCCCAACGGTGAGGAAGCTATCGTAGCAATCAGTACATTTACACATCCCGGAGATCTTTATTCTTTAAATTTAAAAACAGAGGAACTAGTGAAGCTGACAAACGTTAATGATTCATTTTTAAAGCATGTGCAGTTAACGGAAGCAGAATCTTTTTGCGCGACTGCCACGGACGGTATACATATCCACAGTTGGGTCGTAAAAGCGGCTGCTGCCAACGATGTATCTCCAACCATTTTAGAAATTCACGGAGGTCCGCATCTTATGTATGGTCATACATTTATGTTTGAATTTCAAGTGCTTGCATCAAAAGGGTTCAATATCCTCTTTTCTAATCCAAGAGGCGGAAGAGGATATGGTCAAGCCTTTACAGATGCCGTTCGAGGAGATTACGGAGGCATGGATTATATGGATTTGATGGCAGTAACCGACGAAGCAATTAACCGCTACTCTTATATTAATGAAGATAAACTTGGCGTAACAGGAGGAAGCTACGGAGGATTTATGACAAACTGGATTGTAGGAAGTACAAATCGGTTTAAAGCAGCGGTGACGCAACGGTCTATTTCAAATTGGACGAGTTTTTACGGCGTTAGTGATATTGGCTATTATTTTACCGAATGGGAATTGAAAGCTGATATTTATGAGAATCCGGAAAAACTTTGGAACCACTCGCCGCTTCGTTTAGCGGAGAACGTGAAAACACCGCTGTTAATCTTGCATAGCGAACAGGATTATAGATGTCCAATTGAACAAGCTGAACAGCTTTATGTGGCACTAAAAAGAAAAGATAAAGAAGTAGAATTTATTCGTTTTCCTCAGTCTAACCATGAACTTTCTAGAAGCGGTAAGCCTAATTTACGAACGGCGAGACTAAAATATTTAACCAGCTGGTTTAAACGTTATTTGCAGCAGTCTAAGTAAAAGCACATGTTGTTCTAGAGGTTCTGTTCGTGTAAGTAAGGGCTGGCTATATGGCAAGCGCAACAGGGCAGGAAAGATAAAACGCTGTAAAACTTTTGTTTGGTAAAGGAAAGTAGTACAATAAGTGAAAAGTAGCACAGTTGTTTAAATAAGGAGAACATTCGATGGATTTTGAAACATTAAAGCATTATTTGACATTAGACGGCGTCCTCGAGTTATTAAAACAATATCAATCATTTGGGATCATTCCCGGACTGCTGTTGCCTATTTTAGAAGCGTTTATTCCTATCTTGCCGCTTTTTGCGTTTGTAATGGCTAATGCTGCTGCCTTTGGCTTATGGTTAGGCTTTTTAATTTCATGGATCGGGAGCTGCGTTGGATCACTGCTTGTCTTTTTGATTTTTAGAAAATACGGACAGGCGAGGTTTTTACATTTTATCAGCCGCCATGCGCAAATTCGAAAGATTATGATTTGGGTGGAAAGACACGGTTTTGGACCGCTGTTTATTATGCTTTGTTTCCCTTTTACGCCGTCTTCAGCGATTAATGTAGTAGCTGGACTATCACGTGTCAGTATGGCTCAGTTTATGCTTGCTGTATTAGCGGGTAAAATGGTCATGATATTTATGATGAGCTTTATTGGGGCCGATTTTGTTTCATTTGTGAAACAGCCTTTAAAAGCAGTACTTGTTCTAGTGATCATTTTTGTCCTATGGCTTGTTGGAAAGCAAATTGAACGAAGATTAAATGAAAAATCTAAAGTGAAACAGTATGACAAATAGTTTGTTTATATATAACAAATAGTGATGAAAGACTGCTTTTTAATAGGCAGTCTTTTGTTATACATACAGCAGAAGAGGGTATTGTAAACTATGGAAAAACCTTTTCTTATAGGAATACAGCAGCATTTTTGAAAGGCTTTTTGCCTTTTTCTTAAAGAAGTTATTTGTCTGTTTATTCGGTTGGTAGAACAATGCACATACAGAGTATCTGTCTAGTAATGAACAAGTTTTTTGTTTATCAATTGTGAAAAATATGCTAAAATAAAAGAAAAAACTGGGAATAAATTAGACGTCTATTCCTAGTTGCACCTAAGTAATGAACCCTTTGTTTTCTAGAGATATACATGTTTTTTCTCAACATGTATTATCACCTCATGTATTTCAAAACGTTTTCTTAAAAATTATATGAATGATTTTTGAGCTTGACTACTAAGATGTAAGTAGAGGGATCATTACTAGAAAAGCACCGAATGATCATTAAGACGTGCTTGGCGTCGTTTTGAGGAGGGGAATGCGCTACTAAGATTCAAGCGACTTGCTGATTAATCGTTGTTAGTAAGCGTCTTATAGCGCGGGTGACATGAGATTAAAAGATAAAGTGGCAATTATTACGGGTGCAGCAAATGGGTTAGGGTTCGAAGCTTCTCGAATTTTCGCACAAGAGGGTGCAAAGGTCGCTATGGTTGACTACGATGCAAAAGTAGGAGAAGAACGAGCAGCTCAGCTAAAAGAAGAAGGCGGAGATGTAGCATTCTTTCAAGTAAACGTAGCGGATCGAGACAGTGTAGATGCAATGGTAGAAGAAGTCGTGAAACGCTTCTCTAAAATAGATATTTTAATTAATAATGCAGGTATTACCAGAGATGGAATGCTAACTAAATTATCAGTTGAAAATTTTCAAGCGGTCATTAACGTAAACCTTACAGGCGTTTTTCACTGTACGCAAGCCGTTGTACCGCATATGATTGCTCAAGGTAAAGGGAAAATTATCAGCACATCTTCGGTATCCGGCGTATATGGAAATGTTGGTCAAACAAACTATGCGGCGACAAAAGCCGGCGTAGTGGGAATGACAAAAACATGGGCTAAAGAGCTTGGGCGAAAAGGAATTAATGTAAACGCTGTAGCTCCCGGGTTTATTGAGACGGATATGGTGAAGGCGATGCCGGACAAAATCATTGATCAAATGAAATCCACTATTCCTTTACAAAGGTTAGGTCAGCCTTCTGACATTGGTTATGCTTATCTTTATTTAGCCTCTGATGAGTCCAACTATATTAACGGCACAACACTGCATGTAGATGGTGGAATCATGATGTAAAAGTAGAAAATAACTCGCTTTTCTAAAACTTTTCAGTGGTCATTTGGCTACTGAAAAGTTTTTTTGTTGCATCCAGCATTTCACATATGTGCAAAGTGGAATTTTGTCTGCAAGTTCAGTAAAATAATAAGGAGAGAGATAGAGAGATTTAGCTGATTATCACTATAAAATTTTGACGACTGCGTCACGTGTTTGCGTGGCGTTTATCCATTTTGCACTTAAACAACTAAAAATATAGAGAAGAAAAATGAAGGGGTGAAAACGTGGGGCTACAGTTTTTATTAGGACGTTCAGGAAGCGGGAAAACGGAATATCTTTTAAATAGCATGCGCCAAGAGCTGTTAAATGCTCCGCTTGGGCATCCACTTATTTATATTGTACCTGAACAGATGACATTTCAGTCGGAGTATGCGCTTGTTCAAACACCTGGGTTAGAAGGCATGATGCGTGCTCAAGTTTATAGTTTTACACGTCTTGCGTGGCGTATTCTGCAAGAAGTCGGAGGTATTAGCCGCTATCATGTGGATCAAACAGGTATTCATATGATGCTTAAAAAAATTATCGAGCATCAAAAAAAAGAGCTTCGATTGTTTGCGAATTCTTCAGAACAAGCAGGGTTTATTGAAGAACTAGAAAAAATGGTTAAAGAATTTAAACAGTACACGGTAGATGCACCGTCTCTCGAAGAGATGAAGCAAAAACTTCAAGCAGAAGATGAGAAAGTCCTTGCTGATAAATTACATGATTTACATCTCATTTACGGAGAATTAGAAAAACAGCTGATGACAAAATATGTAGATGGAGAAGATTATTTGAAGCTGTTGAGCGAAAAAGTAGTCTCTTCTGCGTACCTTGCTCAAGCAACGATTTATGTAGATGGATTTCATCACTATACTCCTCAAGAATTAACGGTATTAGTAGAGCTGATGAAAGTTTGTAGAGAAGTGAAAATAGCGGTTACTTCTGATTATTCATATCAAGATTTTATTCCAAATGACCTGCACTTGTTTCGATTAACGAGCGAAACGTATCAAGAAATAATGGGCCTGGCGGCTGAAAACGGGATAGAGATTCAAGAGCCAAACGTATTTAATGAACAAAAAAGGCATCAAAACAGTCCAGAGCTTGCCTATTTAGAACGATATTATGATGAACGGCCAACGCCGGAATTTCAGTCAGAGCCCGAGCACATTCAGCTGCTGCCTGCTGTTAGCCGAAGAGCAGAGGTAGAAGGGATTGCAAGAGAAGTGCTGTCGCTTGTGCGCGATCACGGCTATCGCTATCGTGATATTGCCTTGATTGTTAGAAATGCAGAAGACTATCATGACTTGCTTCAAACCATTTTTCGAGATTATGAAATTCCGTACTTTATTGACCAAAAGCGAGCGATGTTTCACCATCCACTCGTTGAATTTATTCGCTCAGTCTTAGAGGTGGTAAGCGGGTCATGGCGATACGAAACCATCTTTCGGGCAGTGAAAACAGACCTTTTATTTCCTTTGTCATCTGATGTGCACCAGCTTCGCGAAGAGATGGATGAATTAGAAAATTACGTACTTGCTTACGGTATTCAAGGATCTAAGTGGACGAGTAAGGAGCCATTTACCTACAGAAAATATCGTTCGCTTGAAGACATGAACCTTGGGAAAACTGACGAAGAGCTTGCTTTTGAGCAAAAAATAAATGAATTAAAAAATATGATTGTTCCTCCTATTTATTCGCTTCAGCAAAAATTAAAACAAGCGAAAATAGGAAAAGAAAAAGCAGAAGCACTCTATCGTTTTTTAACGAATTTAGATATTCCACAAAAGATAGAAGCGCTGCGCAATCGATGTGAAGAAGAAGGAAAGCTTCAAGAAGCAAGAGAGCACGAGCAGGTATGGAAAGCAATTCTTCACTTATTTGATCAGTTTGTTGAAATGATGGGAGAAGAGAAAGTATCGATTTCTTTGTTCGCGGATCTATTTGAGACAGGGCTTGACAGCATGCAGTTTGCACTTGTTCCGCCTGCACTGGATCAAGTGGTTGTGGCAAGTTTTGAGCGTTCGCGTTTATCCGATATCAAAGCAAGCTTTGTGCTAGGCGTAAATGACGGTGTGATTCCAGCTAAACCAAAAAGCGATGGCCTGTTATCTGAGAAAGAGAGAGAGCAGCTGCTTGAATCAGGCTTATTACTTGCGCCAACTGGAAGGCAAAAGCTGTTTGACGAACAATTTCTCATTTATTTAGCACTTTCCAGCTCTTCTGAAAAACTTTATGTTTCGTATCCTCTTGCCAATGAGGAAGGGAAGACTCTGCTGCCTTCACTCGTTATTAATCGAGTAAAAGAGCTATTTCCGCTCCTGCAGGAAAAGCTGTTAATGACGGAGCCTACGGATTTAGAAGAAGAAAAGCAAGTTGATTATATAACAAATCCCTTAACGAGCATCGCGTATTTAGCCAGCCAGCTGCAAGGGTGGAAACGCCATTATCCGATGAGTTCCGCTTGGTGGGATGTATATAATTTTTATGTAGAAAATTCAGATTGGAACTCATACAGCGAGAAAGTACTAAGCAGTTTATTTTATAAAAACGAAGCAAAAAGGTTAACAAAGAAAACGAGTCAGCGTCTGTATGGAAAGCATATTCAAGCAAGCGTATCGAGAATGGAGAAATTTGAAGCCTGTCCGTACGCTCATTTTGCTTCTCATGGGCTCAAACTTAAAGAACGAAAAGTTTTCAAATTAGCAGCTCCTGACATAGGCGAGTTATTTCACGCGGCGCTGAAGATGATTTCAGACGAGCTTCGCGGCGGTCAAAAAGAATGGAAGAACTTAACGAGAAAAGACTGTCAGCAGCTTTCTATGGCTGCGGTGCACGAACTTGCTCCGCGCTTACAAAACGAGATTTTATTGAGCTCTAATCGTCACCATTATTTAACGCATAAGCTGCAGCAAATTATTGAACGGGCGTCGCTTGTGTTAAGTGAGCACGCTAAGGTGAGTGGGTTTGTTCCTGTTGGATTGGAGCTTGGATTTGGACCTAGCGCGGAGCTGCCTTCTATGCAGTTCACACTGCCAAATGGCCATACGATGGAACTCGTTGGTCGAATTGACAGGGTAGATAAAGCGGAAAGCTCTAAAGGACTTTTACTGCGTATTGTCGACTATAAATCAAGCGATAAAGCATTAAACTTAGTGGAAGTGTACTACGGTTTATCTCTTCAAATTTTAGCTTATTTAGACATAGTCGTGACGTATGCTGAACAGCTTCTTCATGATAATAGAGGAGCATTGCCTGCTGGCGTTCTTTATTTCCACGTTCATAATCCAATGATCAACAGTACTAAAGCATTACAACCTGATCAAATTGAAGCCGAAATCTTCAAGAAGTTTAAAATGAAAGGACTACTTTTAGGGGACGAGGAAGCAGTACGATTAATGGATGAAACGTTAGAATCAGGGCACTCACAAGTTATATCGGCGGGCATTAAAAAGACAGGGGGCTTTTATTCCAATTCTTCGGTTGCGAGCGAAGAAGATTTTACACATCTCCGTCAGTATGTGCGAGGTAAGTTTGTGGAGGCAGGTACAGAGATTACAAATGGAAAAATTGATATTTCGCCTTATAAGCTAAAAGATAAAACACCATGCGCGTTTTGTGAATACCGCTCAATCTGTCAGTTCGACGAATCAATGGAAAACAATGAATATCGTCAGCTTAGTACAGAGAGCCAAAATGTTATTTTAGATAAAATTCGAGAGGAGGCCAAACGAGATGAGTAAAGATATACACGTAAAACCGGCCGACTCCCAGTGGACGGATGATCAGTGGAACGCCATTGTTTCATCAGGTCAAGATATATTAGTAGCCGCGGCTGCTGGTTCAGGAAAAACAGCGGTTTTAGTTGAACGTATTATTAAAAAGATTACGATGGGTGATGAGCCAATCGATGTTGATAGATTACTTGTTGCTACGTTTACAAATGCTTCCGCAGCTGAAATGAGAAATCGAATTGGCGAAGCATTAGAAAAAGAGTTAAAAAAGAATCCATCTTCTTTACACTTGCGCAGACAGCTTAATTTATTAAACCGTGCGTCTATTTCTACGCTTCATTCTTTTTGTTTAGAAGTCATTCGTACGTATTATTATATGATTGATGTAGACCCTGGTTTTCGAATTGCGGATGATACGGAAGCAGAGCTCCTTCGTGAAGAAGTATTGGAAGAACTGTTTGAAGAACAGTACAGTATTGAACAGAACGAGCGATTCTTTGATTTAATTGATCGTTATACAAGTGACCGAAACGATTTAGATATTCAGCTTATGGTAAGAAAGCTATATGACTTTGCAAGATCTAACCCTGACCCAAACGGCTGGCTTGAAATGATCGTGAGTCAATATGATGTCACAGAGGACTCTTCTATTGATTCACTTCCGTTTCTATCTTTTCTTTTACAAGAAGTAACAACGCAGCTGATTGGCATTGAATCGATTTTAAAACAATGCTTAGAGCTAACAAAGCTGCCAGGAGGGCCTGCTCCTCGCGCTGTTAATGCAGAGGAAGACTTGGCTCAAATTCATCGGCTGCTCAGCGCTTCTAAGCATTCTTTTGCTGATTTGCATGAAGAAATGCAGAGTTTGAATTTTACTCGTTTAAAGCCATGTAAAGGAGAAGCATACGACCCTCAGCTTTTAGATGACTTCGGAGAGCTTCGCAAAAAAGCTAAGACAAGCCTTGAAAAGCTTCATGCTGATCTGTTTTCTAGGCCTTTGCAAGGCTACATGGCTGATTTTGAAAAAATGAAGCCGGTTATTGAAACGCTAATCTTTTTAGTTCAGCGCTTCGGTGAACGATATGAACACATTAAAAAAGAGAAAGGGTTAGTGGACTTTTCTGATTTAGAACATTATTGCTTGCAAATCTTGAGTGTAAAAAAAGACGGTGTGCTTAAGCCTTCGTCCATTGCCCAAAAATATCGCACTCAGTTTGCAGAGGTACTTGTTGACGAATATCAAGATACAAATATGGTTCAAGAAACACTAATTAAATTAGTGACGAGAGATAGTGAAGAACAAGGAAATTTATTTATGGTTGGAGATGTAAAACAATCCATTTACCGCTTTCGTTTAGCGGAGCCATTTTTATTCTTAACAAAGTACAAGCGCTTTACACAAGATGGTCGCCAGTTCGGAAAACGTATCGATTTGAATAAAAACTTCCGCAGTCGTTCTCAAGTGCTTGATGCGACAAACTTTATTTTTAACCAGCTGATGGATGAAGAAGTAGGAGAAATTGCATATGACGATGATGCTTCTTTAAAATTAGGAGCATCGTATCCAAAAGTGGAAGGAATGGAAACGGAGCTTCTGCTAATTGCAAAAGAAAATGCAGAAGAAGGAGCGGAAGAAGAATCGGATTCTTCTCTCGTCGCTTTTTCAGAAGCGGAGCTTGAAACGGCTCAGTTAGAGGCAAGAGCAATGGCGCGTAAAATCAAAGAACTCGTTCAAAACCGTTTTCAAATATATGATCGCAAGCTCGATATTATGAGAAACGTGACGTATCGTGACTTTGTTATTTTGCTTCGTTCCATGCCTTGGGCTGCGCAGATTATGGATGAATTTAAACAAGAAGGCGTTCCGATTTATGCCGATTTATCAACAGGTTATTTTGATGCTACTGAAGTGATGATTATGATGTCTTTATTAAAAGTAGTAGATAACCCGCATCAAGACATTCCATTAGCTTCTGTTCTTCGCTCGCCGGTAGTAGGACTTTCAGATGAAGAGTTAGCTACACTGAGAGCAGAGCAAAAGAAAGGAACGTATTACGATGCGTTAAAAACGTACTTAGCGGTTTCAGATGATGAAGAACTTCGCGATAAAGTAAAATATTTCTATGATCAGTTAAAAGCATGGAGAACACAAGCTAGACAAAGCTCTTTGTCAGAACTAGTCTGGCAAATTTACCGCGATACGGGTTTCTTTGAATTTGTTGGCGGACTTCCTGGCGGGAAGCAGCGTCAAGCCAATTTACGTGCTCTTTACGATCGCGCTCGCCAGTATGAGGCAACTTCCTTTAGAGGTCTGTTTCGATTTTTACGCTTTATTGAACGTATGCAGGACCGGGGGAACGATTTAGGAGCTGCTCGAGCACTAGGAGAACAAGAAGATGTTGTGCGTTTGATGACGATCCACAGCAGTAAAGGTCTTGAATTTCCTGTTGTTTTTGTAGCTGGCCTCGCTCGTCAGTTTAACTTGATGGACTTGAATAAAGCATATTTACTCGATAAAGAACTAGGTTTTGGATCTAAATATATTGATCCGAAACTGCGTATTACGTACCCAACGCTTCTTCAGCAGACCATGAAGAAAAAAATGAAAAAAGAAAGCATGGCAGAAGAAATGCGGGTATTATACGTAGCTTTGACGCGTGCGAAAGAAAAGCTTATTTTAGTCGGAACAGTAAAAGATGCACCAGAAAAGCTTAGACAGTGGAGCTCTGTTATGGCACATGAAGATTGGACGCTTCCAGCTCACGTGAGAAGAGATGCAAAATGTTATTTAGACTGGATTGGACCTTCTTTAATTCGTCACCAAAATGTTAGTCACATGGTTGAAGGAGAGGTCCAGCCGGCTGAGATGGTTCATCAGCATGCTTCAAGCTGGAAACTTTCAACGTTATTAGCGGTTGATTTAGCCGAACAGCCTCTTGAAGAGCAGCAACATCATGAAGAGCTCTTGAACGCTCTTCAAAAGCATGAGCCAGTTACAGAATCCAGCGATTATAAAGAGGAAGTGTATAGACGCTTAAATTGGTCTTATGATTATCGTGTAGCTTCCGTTCATCGTTCAAAGCAATCTGTTTCTGAACTAAAAAGGCAGCAGCAGCTGACGGATGCAGGTGGAAGCGACGATCTCGTTCGGGGATCTAAAGCACCTCTTGAAAACCGTCCGCTGTTTCTTCAAGAAAAATCTCTCACAGGAGCTGAAAAAGGAACAGCTACACATGCCGTTATGCAGCAGCTTCCATTAAATAAAGTTTATACCCTCGAAATGGTTCAAGACTTTATTCAATCAATGGTTACCAAAGAATTATTGACGCAAGAACAAGCGGATGCCGTTGATGCAAATGATGTAGCAGACTTTTTAGACAGTGACATTGCACAAGGTATTCGAACGGCTCGCACGGTTTATAGAGAGATGCCTTTTAGTTTAGGTGTCTCCGCTAAAGAAATCTATGATCGTTGGGAGCAGGAAGATGAAACGATTTTAGTACAAGGTATTATTGATTGTTTATATGAAACGGAAGAAGGCCTCGTTTTACTTGATTTTAAAACAGATAATATTTCGGATCGTTTTCAAGGGGATTTTGAACGAGCAAAACCATTTCTAATTGAAAGATACCGCATTCAGTTAGAGCTTTACGCAAAGGCCATTGAGCGGATTGTGAAACAACCTGTTCAGCATCGCTATCTTTACTTTTTAGATGGTGGACATGCTGTTGAAATATAAGAAAAGAAGAAGGCGATAGTCTTCTTCTTTTTCACCAATAAGGAGAGAGTAACATGCGTTTATTACATACAGCGGATTGGCATTTGGGGCGAACGTTAGAAGGTCGAAGCCGTCTAGCTGAGCAAGCACAGTTTTTAGATGAACTGGCAGACATTGTGGAAGAAGAAAAGATAGATGCTATTCTCATGGCGGGAGATGCCTTTGATACGGTTAACCCTCCAGCAGCGGCAGAGCAGCTCTTTTACGAAAGTATGTCTAGGTTGAGCAACAATGGAAAACGTCCAATTATTGTTATTGCAGGTAATCATGATAACCCAGATCGGCTGTCGGCGGCTTCTCCATTAGCTGTTCATCAAAATATTACACTTCTTGGTTTGCCTACTACCGATGTAGAAAGCATTCACATTCCTACATCAGATGAAATATTAAAGGTTGCGGCTCTTCCTTACCCATCTGAATCAAGGTTAAAGGAACTGTTAGCAGAAGAAAATGATGAGCTGGCTCTTCGAAATTCATACGATGCCAGAGTAAAAGGTATTTTCGATAAAATGAGTGAGCAGTTCACAACAGATACCGTTAATATTGCGATGAGTCATATTTACGTAGCAGGCGGAAGTTCAACGGACTCAGAACGTCCAATTGAAGTAGGAGGAGCTTATACGGTGGCGGCAACTAGTTTGCCTGCTAATGCTCAATATGTAGCTCTAGGACATTTGCATCGCCCGCAAATGATCAATCGCGCCAACACCTTTGCAAGATATTCTGGGTCACCTCTTGCCTATAGCTTTTCAGAGTCAGGATATGCAAAGTCTGTTACCATTTTAGATGCTCAGCCAGGAAAAGAGGTTGAAATGACGGAAATTCCATTATCTAGCGGAAAGCCTTTGACGCGTTGGAAAGCAAAAAACGGATTGGCAGAAGTATATACGTGGCTTGATGAACAGAAAGATGCGCAGGCATGGGTTGATTTAGAAGTTCACGTAGAAGATGCACTTTCACTAGAAGAAATCCATCGACTTCGCAAGCTTCATGCAGGCTTTATTCATATTCGTCCGGTATTCAAAGCAGAAGAACTAGCACATGAAACACGTTCACAGCGCGAAGTGCCGATCGAAGAACTGTTTACAAAGTTCTACAGCAGGCAAACCGGCGGAGGGGCACCTGATGATGAGTTAGTCAAACTGTTTTTAACCTTGATTAACGATGAAGAAGTATCGGGAAAGGAGGATGAAAAATGAAACCTATTAACTTGACCGTTTCGGGGCTTCACAGTTTTAGAGAAAAACAAACTGTCGACTTTGAAGCGCTGTGTTCAGGCGGTGTGTTTGGAATATTTGGTCCTACTGGAAGCGGGAAATCCTCCATTTTGGATGCCATTACACTAGCTTTATACGGAAAAGTAGAGCGTGCAGCCAATAATACACAAGGAATTTTAAATCACGGGGAAAATGAACTGAAAGTATCGTTTACGTTCGAGCTGGAAAACGCTAGTCATAAAAAACGCTATACTGTTGAACGAAGCTTTAAACGGACAGATGAGCTGCGTGTGAAATCAGCTTCCAGTCGATTGATTGAAATCGAAGATGAAACGTACGTATTAGCGGATAAAACAAATGATGTAAACCAGCAGGTACAGGAACTTCTTGGTTTAACAATTGATGATTTTACAAGAGCTGTTGTATTACCACAAGGAAAATTTGCAGAGTTTTTATCGTTAAAAGGGACGGAACGTCGTCAAATGCTTCAGCGTCTTTTTAATCTCGAGCAGTACGGAGATCAGCTTAGTAAGAAAATACGCTATCAAGTTCAGCAGCTAAAAACAGACCTAGATAAAATCACGGCAGAACAAACGGGATTAGGTGAAGCTTCAACAGAGAAAGTAACAGAAGCCGAGCAGCTTGTAAGTGATAGCATTGTACTTTTGGAAAAACGAGAAAAAGAAGCGGCTGATTTGCAGGAACGATACGATCAGCAGGCATCTCTTTGGAAAGCGCAGCAGGAAAAAACACTGTTAGAAGAAAAACTAGTGCATGCTTCTAAGCAGGAAGAGGAGATTAAACAAAAGCAAGATTTGCTGACGAAAGCGCAGCAGGCAGAGCGTCTTTTTCCTTATTTAGAAACATTTGAACAAGCTGAAAAACAGCAGAAGCTTTATAAAGATAAAGTAGAAAAATTAAAAGTGCAAATTGTTCAGCAAAGTGAGGAATATAAGCGATCGAATAGCTTATATGAGCAGGCTCGCTTACAAAAAAATGAACAGCAGCCCAAATTAGTTGTTCAAAAAGAACAGCTTCAACAAGCTTCTGATCTTCAAAAACAAATTAAAGATGGGCAGCAAGAAGTAAAAGAAGCGGAAGTTTCTCTTCAGCAAAAGCAGCAGGCACTTCAAGCGAAAAACGATGAATTAATGGAAGCGGATAAGCGGTATCAGCAAGGCTTGGCTCTTCAAAAAGAGTTAAAAGAAGCATTAACAAAGGTGGAGATTCAACCTGATTATCGGCAGGCTGTTCAGCAAGCATTTTACCGTTATCAAGTATGGAATAATGATAAAAAAAATCTAGATGAAGGCCAAAAAACGTATAAAGAAAAAGCGGAACAGCTTCAGCATTTGCATACACAAAAACAGACACACCAAGAGAGATATCAGCAAACAATAGAACAAAGTAAAGCGTTATTTTCAGATATTCAAGGCTTGTATCATACTGTATGTGAGCGGGAAAAAGAGTTTCAGCAGCTTTTTCAACAAGCAGATCGTTTAATGAGCGATCTAAAAAGACGCAAAGAAAAAGAATGGTCACGCCGTCTGGCTCATCAATTAGCTGAGCAGCTGACCCAAGGAGAGCCTTGTCCAGTTTGTGGCTCTGAGCATCATCCTAACCCCGTGTTACACCAACAAGAAGATGACGTCACAACTGAGTCAGCGGATCAGTTCGAAGATCAAGTCAATCAATTGCGTGAACAGCGATTTAGCTATTCGTCGCTCAAAATGCAGCTTGAACAGCTAGCTAAACCTCTTGTTGAAAAAATACCTGAGTTAGCTGAGTTTATGAACGAAGCTGGCGAAGTTTCTGCTTTAGGAGAAATGGGTACAGATGCCTTTGGGCAGTATGCTAAGAAAATAGAAGTTGAAATCAAATCTCTTGAGCAGGATTATTTGCAGGTAAGTGAAAAACAGCAGGCAATTCTAGGGCAGGTACAAAAGGTCCAGCAAAGTCTTGAAAAGATTGAATTAGAGCTTGCTCATTATCAAAAAGAACAAATTGAATTAGAAGGAAAAGTCAATCAGCAAAAACAAACGTTACAAGCAGGAAAAGAAGCTTTTCAACAAGATTATCCTTCCTTTGTATTTGAAGAGATGGAAAAAATTAACGAACAGCTAAATGAGCGAGAAAAAGAAGAGCAGACAATAAAGGCTCGAATTGAAAAAAGCAGCATATTTTTTGAAAATCAGCAAAAGAAAATCGAAGGTCTAAAAGAAGAGAAATATGCGGGCGAAAAAGAATTTACAGAATTAAAAGCAATGCTGTCTCATAAACAATCTCTTGTTCACTCGCAAATTGAACGCTTGCGTACGCTTACAGATCAAGAAGATATTGAACAAGCGCTGCAAAAAACACTGCACTTACTTACGGAGTTAGAGACGAATGAACAGCAGGCGTATCAGCATTGGCAGACTGTTCAAAAAGCGTATCAAACGCTGCAAATGGATGAAAAAGCAGCGAGCGAATCTCTAGAAACAGCTCATATCCAGTATAAAAAAGCAGCTGAAAAATGGGAAGAAGCTATAGGAAATTCTTTATTCAGCGAAGGAAAAGAAGTTCAGCAAGCTTTGTTATCAAATGATGAGATGAAATTGTTGGATGAAACTGTTCAGGCTTATTGGGACAACATAAAACAGATGAAGTCATCAATTGAACAGTTAAATATCCAGCTGAATCACCAGTCCATAGAAGAGCAGCAATTTGAAGAAACTCAGCAGCTGCTTCATGATATAAAAGCAGCTGTAAAAGAAGCCGTTCAGCTTAAGGGAGCGGCTGAGCAAACGTTAAAAAGCGTCAAAGAACGACATGAGCGATTTTTAGTGCTTGAACAGAACCGTGAAGAAAAACAAGCTTTATTTGAACAATATCAGAAGCTTCAAACAGTATTTAAAGGGAATGCTTTCGTGGAATATATTGCTGAAGAGCAGCTGATGTCCGTTAGCCGAGATGCTTCAGAGCGTCTGGGTATATTAACACGTCAGCGCTATGCGATTGAAGTTGATTCACAAGGCGGCTTTATCATGAGAGATGATGCAAATGGAGGGGTGAAACGTCCGGTTTCAACTTTATCCGGAGGAGAGACGTTTTTAACTTCGCTGGCTTTGGCCCTTTCATTGTCTGCACAAATTCAGCTAAGAGGAGAATATCCGCTGCAGTTTTTCTTTTTAGATGAAGGCTTTGGAACGCTTGATGGCGAGCTTCTTGATACCGTGGTTACGGCGCTTGAAAAACTTCAGTCCAATAATTTATCAATTGGAGTCATTAGTCACGTGCAAGAACTTCGGGCTCGGCTGCCAAAACGTTTGATTGTTGAGCCGTCCGAGCCTTCCGGCAAAGGAACTAGTGTAAGAGTAGAAACTTTATAGGGAAGGAAATCTATATGAAGAAAAAAGACAGGCGAATAGGAACATGCGAATTATGCGGAAGGCAGGATGTCTTGACGACCGTACATCATTTAACGCCTAAGGAAATGGGCGGAGCGTTTGAACCGACGGCAAACTTATGTATTCCGTGTCATAAACAAATTCATGCGTTATACACAAATGATGAATTAGCCATTCGTCTTAATACGATTTCTTTATTACAAGCTGATTCTAAAATTAGCTCTTTTATTAAATGGATTCGTAAACAGCCTTCTTCTAAATTACCTAAAACCAAAAAATCAAACAGCCGAAAGTCCAAGTGAATGAAAAACCCCTTATCTGCTTTAGTAGCAAAGATAAGGGGTTTTTTTAAGCATTTGCCGCTATATTTTGATCGAATAAATCTGGATCTAACGTATTTGTTCCTGAAATGCCGTTATTTGTATTAACAAAGTTACCTGTATTTAAAGAGCCGGAGCCTGAGGCTGTTTTAGCAGCGCTTTTTGGAGAAACATAAAACGTATCTCCAAACGTTACGACACCGCCCCCGACGCTCGTGATACTAACGGGTCCGATTATTGCTGGCATGAGGTTCACACCCCTTTTTTTCGTGATATTAGTTTAGTATATGAGCCATTTCTTAAAAGGTTCACTCACTGCCGCTAGGTGCTGAGGCAGCTTTTTTCGATGTTCCGGCTTCAGCTTCCTTTGAAGGTTCATCGTTGATCAGTTCACGAATATGCTTAATGCGGGCTTCTGCATAAACATTGCAGGTCGAGCCAACATGAATAACTGACGAGAATGAGCACCCTTTTATATCAATTCTGTTAACGCGGATTAAAGGTATTTCATTCCACGTTTGAACGGGAATAGGTTCGTAGTCACCATGGGGAATAGGCTCACTAAAGATAGCATAATCATCAAAATTTCCTTCTCTGCCGTAGAAAAACGGATACTGTCTCCGATCAGCTAAAGCTCTATTAAGTAAGTGAATTTCTGTTGAATCTCCAATTTGGCAAAAGGAGCTCGCCGACAAGGAATTGATTTCTATATAATTAACAGAAGATGTGCGTGAAAGCATACATAAGCTCCTTTATGATAACGATAGTGGGACATAAGGGCCGATAATCAAAGATTCAGCTGGCGTATCAAATGTTGAGGATAAAGAGATATAGTTTGCATCACCAATTAAAAAAAGAGAGGAAGAAGATACGCCTGTAATACTAACGTCTCCAACAAGCAATTCGCGGTTTACAACGTTAAAGTTCATGAAGGGGGTCCACCTTTCTTTAAAGATTCAGGTAAATACGTTAAAAATGCGTCAATTCCTTTTTTCATATCTTCATAAAGTTTACCGATAATTTGCGGTTTGATTTGTTCGAAATTTCGTTCCATTTCTTCCGGTTGAACTTGCTGTATATAAAAAGTAATCCGCTGCTGCAGCTGCTTTTTAATATCTTCTAAAATAAACTCGTAGTACGATTCATCAATCATCATCGAGCGCTCATCAAGCACATGTTGAACCATAGAAAATCCATATTGATTAAGCTCATTTAAAATCGTTTCATGAATATCAGAGACCCACTGCTTTTCTAGCTGGCGATCCAATGGTTTTAAGCTGGGATTTTGCGGTCCAGGACCTCCGGGTTGTCCCGGCTGCTCACCTTGAGGCGGCTGCCCTTGTGGCTGAGCTCCTTGCGGAAATGTTACTTCTGGTTTCTCATTAATAATGATATCTTCTAAATTATCGGGTGTAAGAGGGTTTAATCCAATATTAAGTGTTCCATCTAAAGAATCAATTTTTAACTGTTCAAATTTATATTCAATTTTATCAATTTTAATAGGTGGCTGTTCACCTAACTCTTTTATTTTCTGCTGAAGTTCTTGTACGTTTTTTTCAAGCTGAGCAATTCGTCCTTCTTGCTGCTGAATATACGAAGACATTTGCTGAACATACTGATGTACCTGCTGAATATAGTCCATGTTATCCACCTTCAATCACCTCGATTTCCTTACCTTCTGATAAAGAAAATAGTTATATATATACATATGGCGCTGAAGGCTGTAACATGTCAGTCGTTGTCTCGAGCTGGAGGAGTTAGCGACTGTGAAAAAGGGGCTGGGGCGGCTCCTGCGCCGGTTCCTGGAGTAAAGGTAGAAGGAGAGACAGATCCAAGAATTCCTTTTTTTGTTTCGGTAGGTGCAGCGCCTGTAAATCCTCCTGTATTAAAGAGATTTGAGTTCGGTTTAATAACACCTACGCTTCCAATTTGAAGTACCGACGAGTTACTTACAGCACTAATCTTCATACTTTGAATACAGATACTTTGATTCACGTAAAAGTTCATAAGCATCCCCCTGTATGAGCTTCATTTCTATTATAGATTTCCAGCGACATTTTGGTCATTTACGTCATTGTCTGACGTATTGGTTGAGCTCTGCTGATTCACAACATATAATCCGTCACCTGTATTAAACGAACCTGCGCCAGCAAATGTTTTAGCAGTGGAAATAGGGGCTATTGTATAAACATCTCCAATATGAAAGACGCTGGCTGAACCAACACTGTTAAGATTAACAACACCAACAATGGCAGGCATAGGCAAACACCCTTTTAATTTAGTCTAGTAACAGCATATGAAGCCTAGATAAAAAGGTGATTAATGCTTTTTCCTTATCTATATGCAGAGGAGAAGTAAAACATTAAAAAGAGGAATGGAAATAGTAAACATTGAAGAAAAACTTTTGCGTTCGATATAATGTGAAGGCAATAATGAAATCATGTAAGGTGTGAAAGAATGAAACGTTTTAAAATGAATGCAGCTGATAAAGAACAGCGTATTGAAGCGGCGGATGTATTAAAAGGAATTGCCCTTATCGGTATTTTGCTCATAAACATGCCGAATTTTTATTCGCCTGCTTCGTATTACGACAATAATTTGTTGGACGGTTCAAGAATGAATTATGTTGCTAACGGATTAGTTGATCTAGTTGTAGGGCAGACAGGATACGCGCTGCTTGCTATTTTGTTTGGGTTTGGTTTTATGAAAATGTTCGAGCGTACATATGAAAGACAAATAAGTTTTACTCCTTTTTATGTACGAAGAATGGCGGCTTTGCTTATCGTTGGAGCCATTCATGCTTTATTTATTTGGCATGGTGATATGATTGTGATATACAGCTTTTTTGCTTTGATTATGCTGTTTTTTCAAGAAGCAAAGAAAGAAGTGTTATTAGCGTGGGGAACCGGAATATTTAGTATTTACGCTGTAATTATGACTGTTATTTTAACAGTAGCTGCTTTTGCTAATGAAGGAGAGACAGCGGCAGGAATTTACCAGCCAATTATTGATAAAGCTCTTCAAGTATATGGACACGGAAGTTTTGCATCAATCTTTCATCAGCGCCTGCTTGATTGGTACTACGCTTATAATTTAAATACGGTTCCTTTTATGTTTTTATCACTATTTCCGCTGTTTTTATTAGGCGGCTTTATAGCAAAAAGCGAATGGTTTAAAGAAATAGAAGAATATATAGTTGAGACAAAGTGGATTTGTCTTATTTCATTCATCGTATACGGAGCATCATCTGTATTGCCTTATGCTTTAGATCACAATGTAGCCACATCCTATATTCACGATACAATCGGAGGAACGGCAGGAGCAATTTTTATTGTAACGTTGGTTACATTAGCTATGCGAAGCGTATCTATTCAAAAAGTCATGCAGCCATTTGCTTTTTTGGGAAGAATGATTTTAACTAATTATATTGTCCAGTCTATTGTATGTACATTTCTTTTTTACTCATATGGATTAGGATACTATGGGCATATTTCAATTGTAGAAGGTTTGTCTATTGCGGCGATTATCCTTTCTATTCAACTGCTGGGAAGCTGGATATGGATTAGCCTATTTTTAGATGGGCCCCTTGAAAAACTCATTCGGTATGCTACTTATGGACGAAGTCGCTAAAAATCCTTTTCCTTCCTTTTATTATTGGTGAAGGAAAGGTTTTCATGATATGATATTTTCAGAAAGGACGTGAGATGAATGGCTCCACTACATATTCATGTAACGCTTTGGACATTATTGATTATCTCGTTTGTGGTTTCGTTGATTTTACATCGAGCAGGTAAAGCTAAAGGTCAAAAAATCTTACATATGGTAGCGAGACTTCTATACTTATTAGTATTAGTATCAGGTCTGCATATGTTAGCAGCTTGGTACCATTTTCAAGGCGCAGCGCTCATTAAAGGAATTGCCGGAGTGTTAGTGCTTGTGGGAATGGAAATGGTCCTTGTTCGTACTGAAAAAAGAAAACGTACAGGCGTTGCTTGGGCAGTTCTTGTAATTGCGCTTATCTTAGTATTCTATTACGGATATGTCGTACTAGGATAAGAAAAGAGGATAGGGCAAGAGTATTTTAGTTCAAAGAAAAACCGAAGTATTAATCAGAATTCTGATTAATACTTCGGTTTTTTTTCGTTGTCATGGTGAAAGTAAATTTAATGCGTGTAGGTGCTTCTAGCTGTTGATTGGAGGGCAAGGCGAAGACTCCTGCGGGAAAAGTGGCACAGGTGAGACCCCGCAGGAGCGTAAGCGACGAGGAGGCTCATCGGCCGCCCGCGGAAAGCGAAGCCTTGCACGGAAACCAATAGCGGTTTAAAAGCAATCAATACGAACTCATATATCCAATTTTTTCTTTTTAGATTAGGTTGATGAAGTTATGTCTCAAACTCTTTTCTTTTACTTTAATCTAAAAAAAGATTCATTGAACGTTCTCCATCGTTAACGGTATATTCAAATCGGTCTAGGTATTGCGTGCCTCGTTCGAATAAATGCTGAACGGCACAAATTTTTTCCTCATTGTCATAAATGATAAAATTAGCACCTTTTGTATCACCGTCTGTCGGTAAAAAACATAATGTGTTGTGACAGTAAATACAATCATAAAGAGAGAATTTTAATGAATTTAAGTGCTGAGTGAATGATAAAAAGGTCTCTTTCGGTAGTGATTGAAGAAGCTGTTCGTATGCATAAGGTAGCTTTTTAGTCAGTCTTAGCTTATCTCCATTTCGCAATAAATACGTTCCATCGTGAAGCTTTATTTGACGGTCATCAACCATAATGGCTTTTTCCCAGCGTGTATCAATAAGAAGTTCTAATGTCTCATCCATTACTTCATGAAGCATGGAAGCTTCGTCACTTTCATCTTCAAAGAAAATCCACTGTGAATCAACACATTCAACCGTACCAATCACGAAGGAACGCGGCTGATTGTTCATAGCTTGTTGTTTAGAATAATGATTCATAATCAAACCTCCGTGTGAAATTTATCCATATTTTTTTATTGCCTAAAAAAGCTCTCTTTATAACTGAAAAGTAAAAATAAAATATAAGGACAATTCAACTGTAACTACTGCGTGCATACAATGGCATTATTTCATTCATAAACAAGAGCGTGAAAGAAAGGATGATAAACGATGTGTGGTATAACGGGTTGGGTCGATTTAAAGCGATCGCTTTTAAATGAAACAGCAACAATAACAAAAATGGCTGACACTTTATCGAAAAGAGGTCCTGATGACACCAACGTATGGACACAGCAGCATGTTGCTTTTGGGCACAAACGCTTAGTTGTAGTAGATCCTCAAGGCGGAAGACAGCCGATGACGCGAGAAAAAAATGAACAGCTCTACACGCTTTGCTATAATGGAGAGCTTTACAACACGGAAGATATTCGGAAAGAATTACTAAAAAGAGGTTATCAATTTCAGGGACATTCAGATACGGAAGTACTTCTAACATCTTATATAGAATGGAAAGAATCATGCGTAGATCATTTTAACGGTATCTTTGCTTTTTCGATCTGGGATGAAGCCAATGAAAAGTTATTTATAGCACGCGACAGAATGGGAGTGAAGCCCTTATTCTATCGATCTTATGAAGGTGGAATTCAATTTGCATCAGAATTAAAGGCGATATTAGCTCATCCTGAGGTAAAAGCAGAAGTAGGATTAGATGGATTAGCAGAAGTGTTTGGCTTAGGACCTTCTCGTTCTCCCGGCCACGGCGTATTTAAAGAAATAAATGAATTGCGTCCGGCTCACGCGCTCACGCTTACGCGTAACGGGTTGAAGATTTGGCGATACTGGAACGTAAAAAGTGAGCAGCATACAGATAATTTAGCTGAAACAACAGAAAAAGTTAAATTTTTAGTGCAAGACGCGATTGTAAGACAGCTAGTGTCGGATGTCCCGGTTTGTACATTTTTATCAGGTGGAGTGGACTCAAGCGCCATTACAGCAATTGCTGCAAATGCGTTCAAAGAAAGCGGCAAGGGCTCCCTTCATACGTATTCTATCGACTATGAAGACAATGATAAATTTTTTAAAGCAAATGAGTTTCAGCCAAATTCTGATGGAACTTATATCAAGCTCATGTCCGATACGTTTCAAACAAATCATCATCGCTGCATTATTTCAACGGAGGACCTTGTGCAGCATTTAACAGAGGCTGTAGAGGTGAGAGATCTTCCTGGAATGGCTGATGTAGATTCATCGTTGCTTTGGTTTTGCCGTGAAATCAAACAAGATTTTGTCGTGAGCTTATCAGGAGAATGTGCAGATGAAATTTTTGGAGGATATCCGTGGTTTCACCGAAAACACGATTTGTCTTCGGATACTTTCCCGTGGATGCGCTCATTAGATGCTCGAATTGATTTGCTGCAAAGTTCATGGAGAAAGAAATTACAGTTAGAAGATTATGTACGTGCAAGATATGAAGAAACGTTAAAGGAAGTGCCTGAATTAGAAGGTGAATCGTTAGAAGATGCGCAGCGGAGAAAGCTGTTTTATTTAAATCAGGTTTGGTTTATGACAACTTTATTAGATCGTAAAGATCGTATGAGCATGGGAGCGAGCTTAGAAGTACGCGTACCTTTTGCAGATCATCGCCTTGTGGAATATGCATGGAATATTCCATGGGAGATGAAAATGACGGGCAATAAAGAGAAGGGGATTTTACGCAAAGCGCTTGAAGGAATTTTGCCTCATGACGTTCTTTATCGCAAGAAAAGCCCTTACCCTAAAACGCATAACCCAGCTTATACAAAAGCTGTAACTGTATGGCTTCAATCTCTTTTACAAGATAAACAGTCACCTCTTTATGAATTTTTTGATAAGCAGCAGTTAAAGCATATTATTGATACAGGCGGAGAAGGATTTAAAGCGCCGTGGTTTGGTCAATTAATGACAGGGCCTCAGCTGCTAGCTCATCTAGCTCAAATTCACGTCTGGTTTACTCACAATAATATTCAAATTGTTGAATGACAGGACCCTCTCAGTACAGAGGGTTTTTTTATAAAATCAGTCATCCATTTCTCTTTTTTATACGTTTAAGTAGAGAAGAAGACCGCAGTCTATTTTTGTATAACTTTACATAGATATAAAATAAAAGCTTGAAAGCACCGAATAAAGGGAAAGTGTACTGAAACCCTGGAAAAATGGTACAAACGTCATATTTTCATGGTTTAGTTATTGGTAATTTTATGATTCGAATAAAGACAAGCAGTTTATCGTTGTGTTTAATAATAAAGCTTTGTATAATGTTTGTATAACTATTGTATAAGATTAGGAGTGTATGTATGCAAAAAAACGTAATCGTGATTGGAGCAGGTCCAGGAGGACTAGCGGCAGCAATGCTGTTAGCAAGTCATGGCTATAAAGTAGATGTATATGAAAAGCAAGGATACGTGGGCGGGCGAAATTCAGCGATTAAAATGTCAGGTTATACGTTTGATATGGGTCCTACATTTTTGAGCATGCCACAGATTTTTGAAGAATTATTTCAAGCTGCTAATCGCAATGCGCATGACTATATGGACTTAAAACGTCTAAATCTCATGTATGAGCTTATCTTTGATGATGCACAGATTCAGATGACGGATAACCATAAAAAGATGAAAGAAGAAATCGAACGTTTATACCCAGGAAACGGGGAAGGCTATGAGCGCTTTATGAAAGACACCGAAGCAAAGATGGCGGCTTTGCTGCCTTTATTGCAAGGGCAGATGGATCGTTTTCATCACTATTTAAAGCCTGAAGCAATTCGAGCACTGCCGCATTTATCCTTAGGTAAAACGCTCTATGATGTACTTGGCAAGTATTTCACTGATGAGAAATTGAAATTAGCTTTTACTTTTCAATCGAAGTACTTGGGAATGTCCCCTTGGGAATGTCCAGGAGCCTTTTCTATTTTATCGTTTATGGAACATGCCTACGGTATCTTCCATCCGATAGGAGGAGTAAATCAGCTATCTCAAGCAATGGCAAAAGTAGTGGAAGAACATCAAGGGCACATCCACTTAAACCAAGGTGTTCAAAAACTATGGATTGAAAATAAGAGAGTAAAAGGAATTATTCTAGAAAATGGAGAGCGAATAGGGGCAGACGACGTCATTATCAATGGAGATTTTGCTCATGCCATGACGAATTTAATAGATGAAGGTACGCTTAAAAAATATGCAGTTAAAAAACTTGAAAAGAAAAAATACTCTTGTTCCACTTTTATGATTTATCTAGGCATAGACAAACAGTACAAAGATCTGCCTCATCACACGATTGTGTTCGCTGAAGATTATAAAAAAAATGTAGAAGAGATCACAAAAACGTTAGCTCTTTCAGAAGACCCTTCCATCTACATTCAAAACCCAAGTGTAACAGACCCAACTTTAGCACCAGAAGGAAAGTCTGCTCTTTATATTTTAGCGCCGGTTCCAAATAATTTCAGCGGTGTAAACTGGGATGAAAAACAAAAAGCTTTTCGAGATGCAGTATTAAAAATTGTAGAAAAGAAAACGGGTTTCAAAGATTTAGAGAGTCATATTGAAGTTGAAAAAATCATTTCACCAAAGCAGTGGGAAGAAGACGTGCTGGTCTATAAAGGAGCGACATTTAACCTTGGACATCAGCTCACTCAAATGATGGTACTGCGTCCGCATAATAAATTTGAAGAATTAGAAAATTGCTGGCTAGTTGGAGGAGGAACTCATCCAGGGAGCGGTCTACCAACTATTCTGGAATCATCCCGCATTACGACAAAGCTCATCTTAAAAAGAGACGGACAATTACTGAATGAGCCGTTTAAAACCATGAAGGAAATGGAGAGTGCATTATGAGAACAGCAATTGTTGGAGGCGGAATAGGCGGTTTAATTACCGCTTTGTTATTAAGCAAACGAGGTTTTTCTGTTGATATTTTCGAAAAAGAAAACAAGCTGGGCGGCCGGCTGGCGTTTGTAGAAAAAGACGGTTATAAAATTGATGAAGGTCCCACGATTGTCTTGCTGCCTTTAATGCTTGAACGTATTTTAGATGAAGCGGGCATTTCTGCTTCTCAATATGAACTAATACGCTGTGATCCACTTTATGATATTCATTTTCCAGACGGTACGACCTATACAAAAAAAGCGACTGAAAAAGATCAGTTAGAGGAGATTAGCCGTTTGTTTCCAGGCGAAGAGCAAAACTACCGGCGTTTTATGACTGAATTAAAAAAGCGATTTGAACTAGGAAGTAATGCATTTTTGGAAAAAACATTTGTAAATAAACGAGATTTTTGGACATGGCAAAACATTAAGGCATTAAAAAAAATGAATGCAAATAAATCAATGAGAAAATTTGTTTCAACGTATTTCCATGATGAACGTCTAGTAGATGCCTACTCGCTGCAATCTCTCTATATTGGAGGGAATCCTTATTCGGCACCAGCTATTTATTCCCTTGTTCCTTACAGTGAGCATGCTCATGGCATCTATTACGTAAAAGGGGGATACGCAAGTCTTGTGCCACTTCTTGAAAAGGCGCTGATAGAGCAAGGTGTAAGCATTCATTTGAATAAGGTGGTTCAAGAGCTTTCTATATCAGGAGACAAGACAGAAGGGGTTATTGTTGACGAAAAACTTCACCCATTTGATCAAGTGATTTTAAATGGCGACTTTCCTAATATGGCGAAAATTGCTCAAAAAAAAGAAAAGAAGTATGTGCCTTCGTCCAGCTGTCTGCTGCTTTATCTTGGTTTGAAGAGAAAATATGATCATCACAATGTGCATCAATACTTTATGGGCAATGATTTGGCTAAACATATGGAAGCAGTGTTTAAGCATAAAACGATTCCTGAAGATCCCGCTATTTATACATTTAATCCCTCTGTTATTGATCCATCCCTAGCTCCCGAAGGAAAAAGTGTGCTATATGCACTTGTACCGGTTCCATCAGGTGGCCACATTGATTGGAGCAATCAGCAAGATTTTGTTGATGGAATCATTCGAACTTTGGAAGAAAAAGGGTTTGGGGAGCTGCGTAAAGAAATAGAATGGGTAAAAGTACGCACGCCAAATGATGCTCAAGCATTTGGACTTTACGAAGGCGGAAGCTTTGGTATTGCTCCTGAGCTGTTTCAGTCAGGCGTATTCAGACCTCAGTACCAGCCGTACGAATATAAAAATGTTTTTGCGGTGGGAGCATCTATACATCCAGGCGGAGGCGTGCCAATTGTTATGCAAGGAGCAAAAATGTTGGCTGATCATCTTATTGAACAATCGTCTATTCAAACGGTTGCAAAGCTCTCTTAAGATCTTGTGAAGCCATAAGGAAATGATGGTTTATCCTTTAATAGAGAAAGGGGTCCTATATGATGAACATTTCGTTAGACAAAGCGTACACTCAGTGTGAAGAAATTATTAAAGAAAACTCAAAAACGTTTTACAAAGCTTTTTCCATGCTGCCGTCAAAACAAAGAAAGGCAGTATGGGCGGTATATGCATTTTGCCGTCAAGTCGATGATATTGTAGATGAAGGAAGTAATCCTGAAATAGAGCTGCAGCAATTCGAAGGAGAATTTGCTCGGTTTAAAAATGGAGAACTATTAAACGAAAGCGCCATGTGGGTAGCTCTGCGCAATGTATTTGAACAATATGAAATGAATGTTCAAGCATTTGACGATATGATTACCGGTCAGCGAATGGATTTAGTAAAAAAAGAATACGATACGCTTGATGAAGTGAAAACATACTCCTATCATGTAGCGAGTACGGTAGGGTTAATGCTTTTACCGATTTTAGCTCCAACTACTCATAAAGAATTAGAAGAAGAAGCAGTTGCGTTAGGCATTGCGATGCAGCTGACCAACATTTTAAGAGACGTGGGGGAAGACTTAGAGCGAGGGCGCATTTATTTACCGAAAGACCTTATGAATTCTTACGGATATACGCGCACGCTATTAGAGAACCGGTGGGTCACTTCTGAATTTATAGAAATGTGGGAGCACCTGGCCAAAGAAGCAGAAATGTATTATATAAAAGGGCTTCAGTCGATTCATAAATATCCCGTGGCTTCTCGTTTACCTCTTACAGGAGCGGCGCATTTATACCGAGCAATTCTTGATAAAATTCGAAAAGAACATTATGAAGTATTTACAGAAAAGCATTTTGTCACAAGTCAAGTGAAAAAGCAAATTATGACATCTATTTCTACGGGGTAACGCAAAGGAGCTACTTTTCCTTTGCGTTACTTTTTTTTGAAAAGATATGAAAGCGTTAACTATTATGTAAATAAGAAAAAAGTCTCATTTTTATCACATATTAACTTGAATATTCAGAAAATTACCTATATGATAATATACATAACATTAAATGTTAATAAAACTAACATGAAAGAGGGGTTACAATGAAAAAAGTGGAAGCTATCATTCGTCCAGAAAAATTTCAAGCACTGCGCGTAAAATTAGAGGAAGTAGGAATAAACGGATTAACAGTCTCAGAAGTGGCAGGCTGCGGTCAGCAAAAAGGAGAGCAGGGACTGTTCAGGGGACAAAGTTTTGAAATCAAACTAGTACCTAAAGTCAAGGTAGAAATGATTTTAGAAGCAGAACAAGTTCATGAAGTCATTAAGATCATTCAATCAATTTGTTCTACGAACCAAATAGGCGACGGAAAGGTTTTTGTCTATCCGGTAGAGGATGCTGTACGAATTAGAACAGGAGAAGCAGGTGTAGAGGCTATTTTATAAAAAGAGAGTGTTATTTTAATAGAGGGGGAGTTAAGCGTTGAAAAAGAAAATTAGTGCGGTTTTGTTTATTAGTTTGTTGGCGGCAACACGCGTTAATGCAGCTGATCCAACTGTCGAATCAGTCAGTGCATCAATTGACATGATGTGGGTAATGTTTGGGGCAGTGCTTGTGTTTTTAATGCACGCAGGGTTTGCGATGGTTGAAACAGGCTTCACTCGTTCGAAAAATTCGCTTAATATCTTAATGAAAAATATGCTAACGGTAGCTGTATCTTCCGTATTGTATTTTGTGATTGGTTTTGCCCTTATGTTTGGAAATTCAAAAGGAGGATTTATCGGTTCAAGCGGTTTCTTTTTAAATGGAGAAAGCGATCAAATGAGCTTTTTCGTCTTCCAAATTGTTTTCGCAGCAACGTGCGCTACGATTATTTCAGGAGCGGTAGCGGAACGTATGAAACTATCCAGCTATATGATGCTCACGATTGCTATGGTAGCTGTGATTTATCCAGTTGTAGGTCACTGGGTATGGGGAGGAGGGTGGTTGTCCAAACTAGGCTTCGTAGATTTTGCAGGATCGACAGTTGTTCATTTGACCGGGGCTCTTGGTGCGGCTGTAGCAGTTACTTTTCTAGGAGCACGTCTTGGAAAGTATGGAAGCGATGGAAAAGTCAATGCTATTCAAGGGCATAACATTCCGCTTGGCGCATTAGGTGTATTTATCCTCTGGTTTGGCTGGTTTGGATTTAATGGAGGAAGTACATTAGCAGCCGATCCTGCTCTTGTCCCGGGAATCATTGCAACAACATTAATGTCTGGGTCATGCGGAGTCCTGTCTTCTGCTTTATACACAAAGTTTCGCTACAAACGTATTGATGCTAGCTTAACATTAAACGGTGCCTTAGCTGGACTTGTAGGGATTACAGCTGGAACAGCAAACGTATCGATCCCGGGCGCGATCGTCATTGGGCTGATTGCAGGAATTATTCTAGTAGAAGCTGTGCATTTTATCGATAGCAAAATGAAGTTAGACGATCCAGTTGGCGCTATTACTGTTCATGGAATTTGCGGTATTTGGGGGACGTTAGCAGTGGGGCTGTTTGATACAGCTAACGGTTTATTTTATGGTGGCGGCGTACAGCTATTAGGTATTCAAGCTCTTGGAATTATAGCTATGATGGGCTGGACAATTGGAACGGTTGGGTTATTCTTATTTGTTCTCACGCGTTTTTCTTCCATTCGAGTATCAAGCGAAGAAGAAATTGCTGGTTTAGATTTTGCTGAACACGGTTCATCCGCATACGAATTTCGTGAAAGTTTTGTAGCGACAGGAGACGGCAATCTTCATCCTGAATTTGGTGTTGGATTGATTGATCGATTAAATAAAGTGGGTAAAGTATCGGATAAACCTCATATATCGAACGTAAATGAGACGATATAGCAGTATATAGATAGAAAAAAGTGATTAAAAGTAAAAACTTTTAATCACTTTTTTTGTTTTTATCAACTTATTTAACAATAATGTAAGCGTTAACGTTATAATGGAAACAAAAGTGAGTTTGAAACAGTTCGTCTATAGGAGGGGAATAGATGAAATGGAAAAGGACAAGTATGCTACTTATACTATTATTGCTTTTTGGAAGCAGCGCCTCAGCGCAAGATCATAAAGATATACGTGATGAGGTGATATACTCATTGATGATTAACCGTTTTTATAACGGAAGTGAACAGAATGATCGAAATGTTAACTATGAACGCTCAGATGCCTATTATGGAGGCGATTTACAGGGAGTAGCACAAAAGTTAGACTATATTCAAGAGATGGGATTTACCGCTGTTTTATTGACTCCTTTTATGGAAAATGATGAGACAGGCTATCATGGATATGCGGTGACCGACCATTATAAAATAGACGATCATTTTGGAACGTTAAAAGACTTACAAAATCTTGTGAAGAAAGCACATGAGCGCAATATAAAAATTATGGTCGAATTTCCTTTGACAATCAGTAACAATCATACCTGGATAGCAGATAAAGGAAAACAAACATGGATAAGTAATGAATCCGGTACGGATAACGAAGTAATTAAAGCATTGCCTCACCTTAACTTAAAAGAAAGCGCCGTGCAGAAATACCTTATTAAAAATGCTGCCTGGTGGAGCAAACAAACAGATATTGACGGATATTACGTTAAAGATATCGATCAAGCTCCTTCTGCATTTATTTCATCTTTTTCTCAGACGTTAAAAAGCATGGATCCTTCCTTTCTATTAATAGGAGAAATAAACGGGCATTCATTAAAAAAAAGTGAGCAGGCTGATTCATTAGGAATGGATTTGCTTGTAGATAGAACGCTAGCCGAAGCCACTGCTGCTACGTTTAGCGGTACTAATCGTCCGCAGAAAATGTTGTATGACAAGTGGGAAAAAGGAAGTAATTTGCCTTTAGCCAATTTTTTAGATGATGTTCATAGCACACGTTTTACAGCAAAAGCATTAAAGAGTGAAAACCATCCTGGAGCCCGAACAAAGCAAGGGCTTTCCTACCTTTATACTTCGCCGAGTGTACCGATCGTTTTTTATGGAACAGAAATTGCGCTGAATGGGGGAAAGGGAGCAGAAAATTATGGCATGATGAATTTTTTAGCTAATCCCGATATTATAGATCATTTAAAAAAACTGGCTGAACTTAGAGCAAAATCGCCTTCTCTTCGAAAAGGAAGCTTTACCCTTGTGTCTGAGCAAAAAGGTGTGGCCGTATACAAGAGAAGGTATAAGGACGAAACGACGTTTGTTGTGATTAATAATACAAAGGAAACGTCGGCCATTAATGTACCGCTTAAAAAAGTTGGAAAAGAAAATGAATTAAGAGGGTTAATAACGGAAGGAATTATACGACCAGTTGACGATGTATACAACATTTCATTGGAGCCTGAGACGACAAATGTATATAAAGTAGTGAAAAATTCAGGGGTTAATATTGGATATATCGCAGCGGTTGCCGCTGTTTATACGGGATTCGGCATCTTTTTGTACAAAGCATCGTCAAAAAGAAGAAAAGAAAAGAAAATTTCTCAATCTCATAAAAAGGACAGCGCGTCGTAGTTGTCAAACTATATTGGATAAGTAGTAATGAAGAAAACATAATTAAGAGGTGGAATTATGGGTGTAACAATAAAAGATGTGGCAAATTTAGCAAATGTAGCTCCTTCGACGGTATCTCGCGTCATTGCAGACAGCTCAAGAATTAGTGAAAAAACAAAACAGCGCGTGCGATCGGCTATGAAAGAACTTGGTTATCACCCAAATATTATTGCGCGAAGTCTAGCAAATCAAACGACAGAGGCAGTCGGCCTAGTGATGCCGAGCTCAGCAGACAAGGTGTTTCAAAATCCATTCTTCCCAGAAGTGCTAAGAGGAATCAGCACCGGAGCTCACGAAAACAAAAGAGCGATTTATATGTCCACTGGAGAAACGGAAGAAGAGATTTTTGCAGAAGTTGTTCAAATGGTACAGGGAAGACGAGTGGATGGATTAATTTTGCTGTACTCCAAAGTTGATGATCAAGTACTTTCTTATTTGCAAGAACAGAGCGTTCCGTTTGTAGTTATTGGAAAGCCGTTTAAGCATAGTGAAAGCATCACGTTTGTTGATAACGACAATTTTAAAGCTGGAAAAGAAGCGACGGAATATTTAATTGAATCTGGTCATGAGCGTATTGCTTTTATTGGTGGAAGTCTTGAATTAGTCGTTACCATTGACCGTTTAACAGGCTATGATAAAGCGATTCAAAAAGCAAACATTCCTTACCGGGATGAGTATGTGATTCATGAAGAATTTCTACAGAAGGGAGGAAAAGAAGCTGTTTGCGAACTTTTATCTCTAAAAGAACGTCCAACGGCTCTAGTAGTAGCAGATGACCTAATGGCATTAGGCGTTTTAAATACATTGGATGAAATGGGAATTTCGGTTCCTGAAGACATCTCTATTGTCAGTTTTAATAATGTCTTAATCGCTGAAATGGCTAGACCAGCTCTTACATCAATTGATATTAATATTTTTGAACTTGGTTATCAGGCTGTAAGCTGCTTGATTAAGCAGATTGAAACGCCATATGCTGTTGCAGAACAAGTGCGCGTTCCTCACAAAATGATTAAAAGACAGTCCTGCAAAACCATTCAAATGACGAAAAGATAACGTAATACACAAATAGAAAGAGGCTGAGACAAAAGTAGTGTAGTTGAAGGAAATCCGAACGAGTTTGATTCTTGATGGAGAATCAAACTCGTTCGGATTTTTTCGTTTTTAGATTGAATTGATTTAGGTATGTCTCAACATCCTCTTTACGCAAAAAAAATTGGCATTTTAAGCGCCAAAAAAATATACATATGCCAATTATTTTTTCTTTTATCAAAAAGAAAGAATGATATTAGTAGTGAAAGCCTTGATGATAAAGAGGCTGTAAAGTTTTATTAAAAGTTGGCACGCTATTTGCATAACTATAAAGTAAACAAAGATTTGCATACTAGGAGGCATATATCATGGTAGTTTCTTATTCTCATGAACCATTTACAAATTTTAAGGACGAAAACAATAAACAGGTATTTCAAGAAGCATTAACATATGTGAATACACAGCTTGGCAAGACGTATCCACTTGTAATCAACGGTGAAAAAGTGGAGACCGAAGAGAAAATTACGTCTGTTAACCCAGCAAACATAAAAGAAGTAATTGGATATGTATCTACAGTAAATAAAGATCTAGCAGAGCAAGCAATACAGTCAGCTCTAAAAGCTTTTGAAACGTGGAAAAAGTGGAAAGTAGAACACCGAGCAGATATTCTTTTCCGCGCAGCGGCCATCATTCGTCGAAGAAAGCATGAATTTTCTAGTTATCTTGTAAAAGAAGCAGGAAAGCCTTGGAACGAAGCAGATGCTGATACAGCAGAAGCAATTGATTTTTTAGAGTACTATGCACGTCAAGTCCTGACATTAAAAGACGGTTCCCCAGTACAGAGCCGAGACGGTGAGTATAATCAGTACAATTATATTCCGCTTGGCGTAGGTATTATTATTTCACCATTTAACTTCCCGTTAGCTATTATGGCTGGAACCGCAGTAGCAGCTATTGTAACCGGAAATACGATTTTATTAAAACCAGCTGATGCCACTCCTGTAGTAGCAGCGAAATTTGTAGAAGTAATGGAAGAAGCAGGATTACCAAAAGGCGTATTAAACTTTATTCCTGGTGCTACACCTGAAATTGGTGACTACTTAGTGGAACATCCAAAAACACGCTTTGTTTCATTTACCGGCTCGCGTGCAGTGGGTTGCCGCATTTACGAAAGAGCAGCAAAAGTACAGCCGGGGCAAAAATGGCTAAAACGTGTTATAGCTGAAATGGGCGGAAAAGACACGGTGGTTGTAGACAAAGATGCTGATCTTGATTTAGCAGCTTCTTCAATCGTATATTCTGCATTTGGTTTTGCAGGGCAAAAGTGCTCCGCAGGTTCTCGTGCTGTTGTGCATCAAGATGTATATGATGAAGTGCTTGAAAAAGCAGTTGCGCTAACAAAAACATTAACTGTTGGCAACCCGGAAGAAGTTTCGACTTATATGGGACCTGTTATTCACGAGGCTTCGTACAATAAAGTATTATCGTATATTGAAATTGGAAAAGAAGAAGGGCGTCTCGTTGCGGGAGGAGAAGCAGACAATTCAACTGGATACTTTATTCAGCCAACTATTTTTGCGGATGTAGATGAAAAAGCTCGTCTCATGCAAGAAGAAATTTTTGGTCCGGTAGTAGCATTCTCTAAAGCGCGAGATTTTGATCATATGATGGAGATTGCAAACAATACAGAATATGCATTAACAGGCGCTTTATTATCAAATAACCGCGAGCATATTGAACGCGCCCGTGAAGAGTTCCATGTTGGAAACCTGTATTTTAACAGAGGATGTACAGGAGCGATTGTAGGATACCAGCCTTTTGGCGGATTTAATATGTCAGGAACGGATTCAAAAGCAGGGGGACCGGATTATCTAGTTCTTCACATGCAAGCAAAAACAACATCTGAAACATTTTAATTGGAAAATAAGGAGGAATAAATATGACAACTGAAACACAAAAAACGGTGAAAATTATTGAGCAAACAGAAAAGTTTGGGGCACATAACTATCATCCGCTGCCGATTGTAATTGAAAAAGCAGAAGGCGTATGGGTACACGATCCAGAAAATAATAAATATATGGATATGCTAAGCGCGTATTCCGCTGTTAACCAAGGACATCGTCATCCGAAAATTATTGAAGCATTAAAACGTCAAGCTGATAAAGTAACGTTAACGTCACGAGCGTTTCATAATGATCAGCTTGGTCCATGGTATGAAAAGATTTGTAAATTAACAAATAAAAATATGGCTCTTCCAATGAATACGGGAGCAGAAGCGGTTGAAACAGCCATTAAAGCTGCACGCCGCTGGGCTTACGATGTGAAAGGTGTTGCTGAAAATCAAGCACAAATCATCGCATGTGTGGGCAACTTCCACGGTCGTACAATGACAGCTGTTTCATTATCATCTGAAGCAGAATATCAACGTGGTTTTGGACCGATGCTTCCAGGACTTCAAACGATTCCTTACGGTGATTTAGAAGCGTTAAAAGCTGCTATTACACCAAATACGGCCGCATTTTTAATTGAGCCAATTCAAGGCGAAGCAGGTATCGTTTTACCTCCAGAAGGCTTCTTAAAAGCTGCAGCTGACTTATGTAAAGAAAACAATGTGCTATTTATTGCTGACGAAATCCAAGTCGGCTTAGCGCGTACAGGCAAGATGTTTGCTTGTGATTGGGAAGACGTAGAACCAGATATGCTGATTTTAGGTAAAGCGCTTGGAGGAGGAGTTTTCCCTATTTCTTGCGTAGTCGCTAACGAAGACATTTTAAGTGTCTTTAACCCTGGCTCTCATGGTTCAACATTTGGAGGAAACCCGCTTGCTTGTGCCGTATCATTAGCTGCTTTGGAAGTAATTGAAGATGAAGAACTTCCAGCGCGTTCATTAGAATTAGGTTCTTATTTCAAGCAGAAGCTCCAAAGCTTAAGCAATCCAGTTATTAAAGAAGTGCGCGGCCGAGGCCTGTTCATCGGGGTAGAATTACACGAAGAGGCTCGTCCTTATTGTGAAAAATTAAAAGACCAAGGTTTGCTTTGTAAAGAAACGCATAGTACGGTTATTCGTTTTGCTCCGCCCCTAACGATTTCAAAAGAAGAGTTGGACTGGGCAATTGAACGAATTGAAAAAGTATTTGCTGAGTAATCGGTTTAAAATAAATAAAAATAGTACGATATGTATATATCGTACTATTTTTGTTCATATGCAGCTAAATAACGTTTTTATTTGATAGGCAGGAGGAATAGAAGTGTATACCCAACTCTCACAGCTAAGCATAGAAGAGCAAGTTGAATGTTTAACAAAAGCGTTAGTGAAAATCAAAAGTATCAATGGGACAAGCGGCGAAGTAAAGATTGCTGATTTCATTAAAAACACGCTTCAAAGTTTTCCTTATTTCAAAGAAAATCCCCTTCACGTTTGGGAACAGAAAATTAATGGCGATACGCTAGGTAGAAAAAATGTATTTGCTTTTATTCAAGGCAGCAAAAAAAATGCTCAAACAATGATTTATCACGCTCACTTAGATACGGTTGGCATTGAAGATTTTGGTCCATTAAAAGACATAGCGTTAGATCCAGAAGAACTTCAGCACTATTTCTCTATGCATAACATTAATGAAGATGTACAGCGAGATGCTCGTTCAGGTGAATGGATGTTTGGAAGAGGAGCCGTTGATATGCAAAGTGGAATTGCTGTACATTTAGCCAATGTGCTGCATTTTACTAAGCATCGAGATCAATTAGAAGGAAACGTCCTTTTTATGGTCAACCCAGATGAGGAAAGTCAGCATGCTGGAATTATTTCTGCTGTTTCTGAACTGAACCGTTTGAAAAAAGAGAAAAATCTTTCATATGTAGCAGCGATTAATACCGACTTTATTACACCTCTTTACGATGGAGATTCCACGCGCTATATTTATACAGGAGCCGCTGGGAAACTGCTTCCATGTTTTTATATTTACGGAAGGGAGGTACACGTAGGAGATACGCTTGCTGGTATAGATCCTAATTTGATTGCATCTGAGATTACGGGAAGCATCCATAACAATATTAATCTAGCTGAAAATATTGAAGGAGAGCTGGTACTGCCACCTTCCTGTCTGTATCAACGAGATAATAAAGAGGCTTATAATGTGCAAACCGCCGTAAGCAGTCATTTGTATTTTAACTATTTCATCTATGAACGAACGGCAAAAGAAGTGATGAGTCAATTAATTGGATTATCAATCGAAGCATGTGAAAAAGTAGAGAAAAAACTTTCTGATTATTACGAACTTTTTGCGCGAAGAACGAATTTACCAAAGCGAAACTTGTCTTGGAAAGTGGATGTTGTGAGTTTGGAAGATTATCTGGAAGAATTGGATCAAAAAGGGATAAATGCTCAGGCTTGTATTGAACGAGCTTTCGAACAGTATGCGCATTTAGAACTTAGAACAAGGTGCTTTAAAGTAATTGAAGAACTTCAAAAGTTAGATCCGCATCAAAGTCCGCGCGTAATTGTCTTTTTTGCACCGCCTTATTTGCCTCATAATCACTTGAAGAAAGACGAAAGCAGAGATCAGCAGCTTCTTTATCCTTTACAAGCGGCTGTGGAGAAGGTTGGAAAACAGACGGGAGAGACGTTTCAGTTTAAAAATTTTTTTCCCTACCTAGCGGATGGCAGCTTTTTATCTCTTCATGAGACAGATGAGGAAATCGATGCTTTTACACGTAACTTTCCGGGGTGGGGGATTGCAGGGGCGATTCCTTTCCGTGAAATTCGAGAGTTAAATATTCCGTCCATCAATATAGGAGTATATGGGAAAGACGGACATAAGTGGACAGAGCGAGTGTATAAGCCTTATTCGTTCGGCGTCCTTCCTAAGCTGATTCAAGAAACAACTGTTCAGATGCTAAAAAGTAAGCATGCTTGTACAAACCACATATAAGAAAATGAAGAATGGAGGTACCGATGAATAGACATACAGAACAAAACCAATTACAGAGAACAATGAAAAGCAGACATTTATTTATGATTGCGTTAGGAGGCGTGATTGGAACAGGCCTATTTTTAGGTTCGGGTTTTACTATTAGCCAGGCAGGGCCGGGAGGAGCCATTCTTGCTTATATAATAGGCGGCTTCCTCATGTACTTAGTTATGCTTTGTTTAGGAGAGCTAGCGGTAGCAATGCCGGTTTCAGGTTCCTTTCAAGAATACGCTACAAGGTTTTTAGGACCTTCTACAGGCTTTATGATTGGATGGCTGTACTGGTTCAGCTGGGCAAATACGACAGGGCTTGAATTTACGTCAGCAGGAATTTTAATGCAGAGGTGGTTTCCTGATGTACCTATATGGTCATGGTGCTTGATTTTTGGCGTCATTACGTTTTTAATTAACGCTCTTTCTGCTCGAAGCTATGCTGAAACTGAGTTTTGGTTTTCGAGTATTAAAGTTACGGCTATTATTCTATTTATTTTAATTGGAGGAGCTGCTGTTTTTGGTTTTATTGATTTTAAAGGAGGAGAACCCGCACCGTTTCTTTCACATTTTACCCAAGGCGCAGGTCTTTTTCCAAATGGAATACTGGCAGTTTTATTGACTTTAGTAACGGTTAACTTTTCGTTTCAAGGAACGGAGCTTGTCGGCATTGCAGCAGGAGAAAGTGAAAGTCCTGAGAAAACGTTGCCGAGATTTATTCGAAACGTCATTTGGAGAACGCTGTTTTTCTTTGTGTTAGCTATGTTTGTTTTAGTCTCTATTCTGCCATACAAAACAGCGGGAGTTATTGAAAGTCCGTTTGTTGCCGTATTAGATCAAATTGGAATTCCCTATGCAGCGGATATCATGAACTTTGTCATTTTAACAGCTGTGTTATCCGTGGCGAACTCTGGGGTCTACGCTGCTTCCCGTATGCTTTGGTCATTGTCAAACAGCAATATGGGGCCAAAACCTTTAAAGAAATTATCTTCAAAAGGTGTTCCAATTAACGCGTTAATTGTGACGATGATTATTTCGGGATGCTCGCTGATTACAAGCGTCGTGGCTGCTGAAACCGTATATCTTTGGTTTATTTCGATTTCAGGAATGGTGACCATTATTGTTTGGATGTCCATTTGTGCCTCTCAATTTATGTTCCGCCGTCGTTTTTTAGCGGAAGGAGGAGATGTAAAGGAATTGAAATTTAAAACGCCCCTTTATCCGTTCGTTCCTATTCTAGGTTTTTGTTTGTATGGACTTGTATTAATCAGCTTAATTTTTATTCCGGATCAACGAATTGGTCTTTACTGCGGGGTCCCTTTAATTATTGTACTCTACGTGTATTATCACGTAGGAATCAAGAAAAATATTAATCAAAAACAATCGGATTCACCGGTTTATAAAGCAAAATAAAAAAGAAGTGCACTGTGCACTTCTTTTTTATTTAGAGCGGATGTCTAATCGTTTCATACGATACTGCAAGCTTTGTCTAGTCAGCCCTAGTATCTTAGCACTTTTTGAGATGTTGTGGCTGTGTTGTTCAAGCGTTTGTTTAATACATTCTGCTTCGAACGCTAACAGCTGTTCCTTTAAAGGAAGAGGAGGGTGAAAAGCGCTTGGATAAGAGGGTGCTTCACCGCTTGTTTTATCTTCAAAATGTTCATGCTGCTTTAGCTGGAACTTTGTTCTGTATTGAAAAGGAAGGTGAGAATAGTGAATAACATCTTCATCCATCACCAAGTTCATTGCACCTTCAATAATGTGTTCTAATTCCCGTACGTTTCCTGGCCAGTCATAAGAGAGAAAAGAAGACATGACTTGGTGATCTACGGTTTTTACATTCATCTGAAACAAATCATTGTATTTTTTGATGAAAAACTTTGTTAATTCAATAATATCTTCTTTTCGTTCACGAAGAGGAGGAATAAAAAGCGTCACGACGCCAAGTCGATAATATAAGTCTTTACGTAATCGATTTTCTGCAATCGCATCGATTGGGTCTTCATTCATGTTCGCGATGACTCGAACGTTCACCGGTTTGTCTACTGTATCCCCAATTCTTCGTACGGTTTTTTCTTGCAGTACTCGAAGAAGCTTAGCCTGCAGATTTGGATTCAACGAGTTGATTTCATCTAGCAGTAATGTGCCTCCTTGCGCTTGTTCGAAAAGACCAGGATTATCCATTGCACCTGTAAAAGCTCCGCGTTTCGTACCGAACAAAAGGCTTTCAATTAAATTATCCGGTAGCGCAGCGCAGTTTTGTGAAATAAAAGGAGCGGAAGAGCGGCTGCTGCCATTATGTATGCTTTGGGCAAACAGTTCTTTCCCCGTGCCTGTTTCTCCAATAATTAAGACATAAGAAGGAGTTCTAGTGGCGCGCTTAGCGTCTTCAATAACATCGTGAACGGCTTGACTGCTTCCGATGATGCTATCAAACGTAAAGCGTGTGTTTCCTTTTTGCCTAATGTTTTGCCGGATTAGACGCTCTAGTTTCGTCACGTCTTGAGCAATTTCAACCGCTCCTTGAATGACACCGTTTTTTAAAATAGGGAAGGTATTATTAATCGTCGTGATTTCTTGTCCTTGATTGTTGAAATACGTTTGTTTGACGTTAACCGTTTCTTTTCCTTTTTGCAGCGCCTGTACAAGCGTGCTTTGCTGATTTTCTTTGAACATAAACACATCTAACAAGTTTTTATGTAAAACGTCTTGTTCATCCATCAGCTCCATCTTTGTCATCTTTTCATTGTAAATAATGGTTTTTCCTGTTTCATCGACCGCATGGATACCGGCATCGACTTTATTTAAAATGGTTTCATATATATGTTTAAGAGTGCTTAATGTATCGGTCATTCAAATACTCTCCTTTAGCGGTGTTCATATCTCTATTTAAACAAAAATAGCTGAATTCTGATAGTGTTTCCATAGAAAAATAAATGAATGACCGAAGAGAAATGTTATCCGTTTACAATGGATCCTCCATTAATGTGAAGGACTTGCCCGGACATATAAGAAGAATCAGAGCTTGCCAAATATACATAGGCCGCTCCGAGCTCAGAAGGCTGTCCTGCTCGTTTCATAGGTGTGTTAGACCCAAATGTTGCAACTTGCTGTTCGTCGAACGTAGACGGAATAAGAGGTGTCCAGATGGGTCCTGGAGCTACGCCGTTTACACGAATGCCTTTTGTTGCGAGCGAAGCTGACAAAGAACGTGTGAAAGCCACGATAGCACCCTTGGTTGAAGAGTAGTCAATCAGCTGGTCATGCCCATGATAGGCTGTCACAGACGTTGTATTAATAATAGCGCTTCCTTGTTTTAAATGAGGCAATGCAGCTTTGGTCAAATGGAAAATTGAAAAAATATTCGTTTGAAACGTACGGGTAAGCTGTTCAGTCGTGATATCCGTAATACTTTTTTGAGGGTGCTGTTCAGCTGCATTATTGACTAAGATGTCTATTTTTCCGAAAGTCTGAATGGCCTTTGAGATGACTTCTTGACAAAAATGTTCATCTCCTATGTCACCAGCAAGCAACAAACAAGAAGCTCCCATTCGTTCAACTTGTTTTTTAGTTTCATTTGCATCATCGTGTTCATTAAGATAGGTTACAACAACGTTTGCACCTTCTTTCGCATAATGGTAAGCGACAGAACGCCCAATTCCGCTGTCTCCTCCTGTGATAACGGCTACTTTGTTCTGTAATTTTCCGCTTGCCTTATAGTCTGGAGCGATAGAGGTAGGGATTGGATGCATATCTTTCTCAATACCTGGCTGAGTTTGCTGATGCTGAGGAGGGAAGTTTTGTTTTTGATTTTGATTCATTAGTATACACTCCTTAATTAATATGAGTATGTAAGCGTATACTAGTATTTGTTAAGAGAGTGTATCTATGCATAGGGATAAGCCTAAACGGATAAAAAAGGCTTTGAAAGAAAAAATGAATGCCAGGGGCATCCATTTTTAGCGGTAATTAATAAATTGTACGTCAATAGGTAAATCAGCGCTGCGAATAGCTGAAATAATTTGCTGCAGGTCATCACGATTTTTACCGCTTACGCGAAGCTGATCATCTTGAATTTGGCTTTTTACTTTTAAACCGGTATTTTTAATAATTGTATTTAGCTTTTTAGCGTTGTCTTTGTCGATACCTTGAATTAACTTAGCGCGCTGTCTAACCGTTCCTCCAGAAGCATTTTCAATTTTACCGTAGGAGATATTGCGTGTAGGTACGCCGCGTTTGATGAGCTTAGAAATCAGCACGTCTTTTAACTGTTCAAGCTTAAATTCATCATCAGAAATAAGAACAAGCTCTTCGTTTTCAAGCGAGATTTCGCTTTTACTGCCTTTAAAATCGTAGCGGGTTTTAATTTCTTTTGTTGCCATGGTAATGCCGTTTGTTACCTCTGATAAATCAACTTGTGACACAACGTCAAATGAACTATCTTTAGCCATAATAACCTCCATATGTAAAGAGTTTGTTCTTTTATTATAAATAAAACACAAACTGTATACAACTGATATTGAATAGAGAGCCGGTAATTGATACAATACAAGTTATGCTTTTTGTTGTAAGCTATAGAAGCAGCTTTTTAACAAAACGTATGCATTTAAGTTAATTTGAACTTTAGAATGCTGTTTGATGCAAAGTGAGAAGGTATGTGGTGAAGGAACAATCACTACTAATTTATATAAAGGATGGATAGAACGATGAATGTAGAAGCTGGGATGAAAGCGTATTTAACAGTAAACCGGGAAACGCCGATTGGTTATATGTTAGCAGAAGGCGAAGAAGAAATTTTGCTACATAAAAATGAAACAACAAGAGAGCTTGCTGAAGGGGAAGAAGTAGAAGTTTTTCTATACCTTGATCAGCATGATCGCTTAACGGCAACGATGCACTTACCCCTTGTTGAAGAAGGTGTCTATGAGTGGGTTGAAGTCGTAGATGTTAATCCGGGTTTAGGCGTGTTTGTAAATATCGGCATGAATAAAGATATGTTAATTGGTTCAACAGACTTACCTGCGCTAGAAGAGCTGTGGCCAGAAGTTGGAAACAAAGTTTACTGTACGATGAAGATTTCAAAGCGCGGTAAGATGTACGGGAAAATTGCTACAGACGATGTGATGAAAGCAATGGCTTTAGATGCTCCACCTGAACTTTTTAATCGTGAAGTGAGCGGATATATCTATCGCGTCCTGCGCGTAGGTTCATTTATTATGACAGATGAAGGATATGTTGGATTTATTCACGAAAGCGAAAGACGTAAAGAACCGAAGCTTGGTACGCATGTAACTGGCCGCGTCATTAATGTAAAAGAAGATGGAACGCTAAACGTATCGCTTCTTCCGCGCAAACAAGAAAGCATGGATGAAGATGCACAAGTACTATACGATTACATGGAAAGCCGCGGTGGCGTTATGCCATTTTGGGATAAAAGCTATCCAGAAGATATTCGTGAGCGCTTTAATATGAGTAAAGCTGCGTTCAAACGTGCGCTTGGTAAACTGATGAAAGAAGGAAAAGTTTATCAAGAAGAAGGATGGACATATTTTAAAAAAGAAGAAAACTAAAAGGAGAAGCCGCTGAAAATTCAGCGGCTTATTTTTATAAGTGATCAGTTTTTTTAGAAAATGAATGTTTTCCAAGCTCACGGTTGTGCTTAGCTTGCAGATTCTTTTCGTGAAGCTTTGCGTTATTATCTTTTGCTTTTTTATCGTTATCGCTCGTTTTTGGCATTGTGATACACCCCTTTTTGATCGTACCTTTAGAATGCCCTGACCTCTTTAAATTATTCGATGGTTTCGTTCAAAAAGAAGACTGCAATCGTCCCTGGGCCAGAATGAGAACCTATGGCTGCACCAATAATATTAATAATAAAATGTTTGGTGCCAAAACGTTCTTGGATCATCTCTTTCAGCTGAAGAGCTGTTTCTAAATCATCTCCATGGCTAATTCCAATGGTTTGAGAAGAGAGATTTTTTCCTCGCTCTTCCATCACGTCAAGCATGCGTTTAAATACTTTTTTACGGCCGCGGATTTTTTCGATTGGAATCAATTTTCCATCTTCCACATGAAGCAGCGGCTTAATATTAAGCAGACCTCCTACAAAAGCAGAAGCTTTGCTCACGCGGCCTCCTTGAGCAAGAAAATCCAAGTCATCAACCGTAAAAATATGCTCCATATGCAGAGCGTATTGCTTTATTTTTTCTGTCATTTCTACTAGCGAGAGGTTTTGGTGTAATAATTGTGCTGCATAATAAGTAACTACTCCCTGGCCAAGAGATGCACATTTCGTATCGATTATTTCTAATTGGAAATCGGGATACTTTTCTAGGAGTTCTTCTCGAATCATCATTGCTGTTTGATATGTACCGGACAATTCCGAAGAAAAAGCTAAATAAATACACGAATCACCTGATTTAGCTATGTTCTCAAAGACTTCATACATAGTAGTTGGAGCCGCTTGAGACGTTTTCGGCATCTTGCCTTTACGGATGGCTTCGTAGACAGAAGCTGGTTCAATCGTTTGTAGATCTAAAAATTCTTGATTATCCAAGCTTACGCGAAGCGGTAAAAAGCCAACGTTATTTTCTTGAAAAAAGGATAAAGGCAAATCGCTTGCACTATCGGTTAAAAGTTTAATTGACATAAATGTCACCTTCCTAATTGCATTTATAAAATATGAAATGAGTTTGATGTATAAACATTGAAAAGCGTTATATACGACATAGTATTAGTGTATAAGCACTTGGAGGAAAATACAATTTTTGAATAAGTTTTTTTAATTCTGCCAAATCGTACATACTATATGTACTAACTATTTTAAAGATGCTGACTTTATTCATTTTATAAATGGGTATAAGGAAGTAAGAAGTTTTAAAAAGCGGAGGTCGGTCATTTGAATATGTGGCTTGAAACAAAAAAAGCGATAGTCGTCTTAGTAGGAGCATTATTGAATGCGCTTGCGCTCAACTTGTTTTTGATACCTGCTAATGTATATTCGAGCGGCTTTACGGGAGTAGCACAGCTTGTTTCGAGTATCGTGACAGATTACACTCCTTTTACTATTTCCACTGGAGTGCTGCTGTTGTTGTTAAATATTCCTGTAACTATTTTAGGGTGGAAAAAAGTGGGGAAGTCATTTACTGTTTACAGTTTTATCAGCGTTGCTGCAACAACTTTGTTTCTTGGAATTATTCCTATTCAAGCACTTTCTAAGGACATCATCCTTAATGCAGTTTTTGGAGGCGTTATTTTAGCGGTAGGGGTAGGAATTACGTTAAAATTTGGAGCTTCAACTGGTGGGCTCGATATCATTGCCCTGATTTTGTCCCGAGTAAAAGACCGACCAATTGGCACTTATATGTTCATATTAAATGCAATTATTATTGTGCTAGCAGGTCTTTTATATGGTGCTGAGAAGTCACTTTATACGCTTGTGACGCTTTATACGACCACTCGCGTCATTGATGTTATTCATACGCGTCATGTCAAACTCACAGCAATGATCGTAACGAAAAAAGGAGTGGAGCTAAGAAAGGCGATTCATGCCAAACTCGTGCGAGGGATTACGGCGGTACCGGCTAAAGGAGGCTTCACAAACGAAGATAAAGAAATGCTAATGATTGTTTTAACTAGGTATGAATTATTTGACTTGGAACGAGTAATTAAAGAGGTGGATCCTAAGGCATTTACTAATATCGTTCAAACAACGGGAATCTTTGGTTTGTTTCGCAAAGATTAAAAAGAGTCCAGGTATTCATTACCTAGACTCTTTTTTATTAATGTGTGCCTTTTAAGTCATTAGAAAGTTCTTGAAGCTGAGCTTGTTCTTCAGGAGAAGCATTTTGCTGCGCATGAGACAGCATATCAGCTGCAATGTTTTCATCAGAAGCTGCAGACGTATGAGCCTGAGACGTTTGATGATTTTGACCAGCAGCTCCCAATGTATTCTGAAGCTGTTGAAGCTGAGCTTGTTCTTCAGGAGAAGCGCTTTGCTGTGCATGAGACAGCATATCAGCTGCCACGTTTTCACTAGACGTGTGAGCTTCACCGTGAGCGTGAGACTGACCGCCTTCTAAAGTGCTTTGAAGCTGTTCAAGCTGGCTCTTTTCTTCAGGAGAAGCATTTTGCTGTGCATGAGACAATATATCAGCTGCCACGCTTTCACTGGACGTGTGAGCTTCACCGTGAGCGTGAGACTGACCGCCTTCTAAAGTGCTTTGAAGCTGTTCAAGCTGTGCCTTCTCTTCGGAAGAAGCATTCTGAACGATATGAGACAGCGTATCGGACGTAATGTCTGCGCTTTTCTCTTTTGAATGTGATTCTCCATCTGTATCATACGCTTGATGCAATGAGTTTTGGAATTGCTTCAGCTGCTCTTGCTCCTCAGGAGAAGCGTTAGAAGCAATACTATTTAATACGCCTTCTGAAATATCAAGTTCACCGTTGCCATGCTTTTGACGATGAAGCTGATCTTCTGAATGGCCGGATACTGCGTTTCGAATCGCATCTTTTACTTGACCAAAAAGTGAATTTTTCATAAGTTACTGTCCTCCATGAGGAGTTTGGCGCTGGTGAGCTTGAAATGCTTCTGCCTCCGCCATAGTCATATGATAAGGAATTCGTTCATCATGTTTTTGAACTGCGTCTGCACCTTGTTTCACAAAACGTTTTGATCGATTGCCTCTGCCCATCATAAATTCCTCCTCGTAATATAAATAAAACCGACACCTTAAGAAGTGTCGGTTATAGTGTGTGCTAAATAAAAAAAATGATAGCGATAAAAATTTACCTTGCTTTTCAAAAAAAGCTAAGTTATAAATTTAACGTTTTTTCCAAATAATAAGCAATACCATCATTTTCATTCGATTTTGTTACTTCACGCGCTAGCTGCTTTAATTCGCTAATACCATTTTCCATGGCGATACCGTGTCCTGCAAATTTAATCATTTCAAAATCATTGTCTTCATCTCCAAACGCAATAATTCGTTCGCGAGGAATTTGATAATGATTAGCTACGCGCTCAAGACCTACAGCTTTATTAAGTCCTTTTTTTACAATTTCAACGACATGCCAAGGTGCTCCCCAGCGTCTATGTTCTAGTACTTCTGCATGAACATCTGAAAGGTGAGAGCGTATATCTTGTACATGTTCTTCATCTGCGTGAATTAAAATAGACGTTGGATCGTGCTGCAGCGTATGACGCAAATCACCCGTTTGTAATTTAGGATCCCCTAGGCTGAGTACATCCATTAATTTTCGATCTTCAAAATGAAGATACACATCATCTTGTACTTCTGCCATGATATTGTTGATGCGATAGTCTTGCATAGCTGTCACAATGTCATGAACAGTTCGGCGATTTAAAGGTTCGTGATGCGTGCCAAAATCAGGCTGAAGGGGATGATGGACAAGCGCTCCGTTAAAGTTTACGATAGGCGTGGATAAATCTAATTCGCTGTAATACATAGCACTGGAACGATAAGGTCTTCCAGTTGCAATCATTACAATATGTCCGTCTTGTTTGGCTTTTTCTAATACCCGTTTTGTTTTAGGTGAAATGGTTTTTTCATTCGTTAACAATGTTCCATCCAGATCTAAGGCGATTAAGTGTTGATCGTTTCTCATATAGGGCTCCTTTTAAATTGAAGTAGTTATACGATTATATTGAATTCTACTAATATTCATGCTTGTATTCCCATATTTTACACAACTTTTCCTTATGAGCAAAGCAGAACGATTGACATGCAAAAGTTGTCTTGTTACGGTGTAAGACATAGTTATTGATTGCTTACGATAAATTGTTTAAGGGTATATTTAATACGTGAAGATAATTACGGAAGTAAAAGAAAGGAGAATGAATATGGATAAACAGTTAGAAGATAAAATCATGGAATCACTAGAAGAAGTAATTGATCCAGAGCTTGGCGTTGATATCGTAAATTTAGGCTTAGTTTACGGGGTGGAAATGGAAGAAAACAACACGGTTATCGTGACGATGACGTTAACTTCTATTGGGTGCCCGCTAGCGGGTGTGATTGGCGAACAAGTGAAAAAACAATTAATTTCTCTTGAAGAAGTAGAAAATGTAGAAGTGAATATCACATTTAACCCGCCATGGGATAAAGATCGCATGACGCGCTACGCTAAAATTGCATTAGGTGTTCAATAAGAAAAAAAGCCATCAACGATGGCTTTTTTTCTTATTCAATTCTGCACAATTCCACAGGGCAGTCTTCACAGTCTATTTCTTTCTTTAAAAAAGAGAGCTTATGAATGATAATTTTTCCATCTGTCATTGAGATTACTTCATTTTTTCGCAACTCAGCGAGCATACGATTGACCACTTCTCGGGATGTCCCGCATAGATTAGCGATCTCTTGATTTGTCAACGTTACGTTTAATAAAATACCATTTGGCTTCATTATCCCAAAACTATTGGACATGCGAATCAGAGTAGAATAGAGAGCTCCTTTTTTTCCATTTAGAATTAAGTCTCTAAACTTTGTCTGCATTCGCTTAATTTGAAGTCCCATCCACTTCATGTACTCCATGGAAAGAGCAGGGTATTGTGCTAGTTCGTTTTCTAACACCCGTTTTTGAATGCTGATCGCTGTACAAGGTTCAATGGCTTTTGCTTGAAGCATATGGGGAGTAGATCCGCAAAACAGCATAACTTCCCCGATTAAGTCTCCTGAACTTGCCAGCTGAAGCGTCAGTTCGCGTCCTTCCGGCGTCACTTTACTTACTTGTACAGCTCCAGAAGTAATAAAAAATAAATGAGTTGAAGGTGAACCTTCTTGAAAGAGAAAGTCACCTTTTTTAAACGAAATTTTATGATCAAAGTCCATAAAAAATTGCTGCAGCTCATTTGAAAAAGAATCCGTTGTGATGTTCATCATGTTATCACCTTTTACTCAAAATTTTTGCGACTGTTACTTATTAATCTATTAAGTTAGAACAGTCTGTATATCCTGTACGTCCACTAGCCGTATGAAGAAATGTCATACGGATGATTTTTATCGATACTCTTATTATACACAAAAACAACCAGTGTTTTCCAAAACTATCTGTGAACAATTTCTAAACAAAAATAGAAAGATAGTTATAAAAATAAAAACTTATGAATAAATAAAAATGTTTAAAAATATAGAATAAAGTGTTGGTTTTTTTAAATATTCATTTGATTTTATTTTTATACGGTATTATAATGATAAATAATTCAAATAGATACGTGGAAAAAGGAGTTTTAAAATGAAAGAATACAAGGTAGGAATTGTTGGAGCAACAGGGTATGGAGGAGTAGAACTGATTCGTTTGTTAGCGAATCACCCGCATTTTCATGTTTATGCAGTTTATTCATCCTCTCAGGATGGGATGGAACTAGCAGAAGTTTATCCTCACCTTTCTAATACTGTATATACACTGCAAGATATAAACCCTAAGAACATGGCCAAAGAATTAGACTTAGTGTTTACAGCAACTCCGTCCGGTGTTTCTAGCAAACTTGTACCTCAATTAATAGAAGAAGGAATAAAAGTGGTAGATTTATCTGGAGATTTTAGATTAAAAACAGAAGCTCTTTATGAAAAGTGGTACAAAAAGCCTGCTGCAGCCGAAGCGTTTTTACAACAGTCCGTGTATGGGTTAGCGGAATGGTTTGCAGAAGAAGTTGAAAGCAGTACGTTCGTTGCGAACCCGGGTTGTTATCCAACAGCTACACTGCTTGGGCTAGCTCCTCTCGTTAGTAAACAAATGGTGAACTCAAACTCTATTATCATTGATGCAAAGTCCGGAATTTCAGGAGCAGGACGTGGTCTTTCGCAAATGGCTCATTATGCTGAAATCAATGAAAATATGAAAATATACAAAGTTAATCAGCATCAGCATATCCCAGAAATTGAATCTGTTTTAGAAAAGTGGGATGAGGAAATTGGCCATGTTACGTTCAGTACGCACTTAGTTCCAATGACGCGAGGGATTATGAGTACGATATACGCTGAACTTTCTGAAGAGAGCTCAGTACAAGAGCTTCATCAGCTATATGTAGATACATATCAAAACTCCCCATTCGTTCGCGTTCGAAAAGCTGGTGAATTTCCGTCTACTAAAGAAGTAAGTGCATCAAATTATTGCGATATTGGTATTGCATTTGACGAACGAACAAAGCGTGTCACGATTGTTTCTGTCATTGATAACTTAGTTAAAGGGGCAGCCGGTCAGGCCATTCAAAATGCCAATATCATGATGGGATTTGAACAGCAAACGGGTATTGGACTACTGCCTGTCTTCCCATAAAAGCACAGCATCACTAATCACGATAAAAGCAGGAGGGAACGTATAGTGATTACGGTTAAACAAACGAAAGAAAAGATAAAGAAAATAGAGAACGGTACAATTGTAACGCCGCTAGGTTTTTCAGCAGATGGCGTTCACGCTGGTTTACGTTATGCTAAAAAAGATTTAGGAGTTATTGTAAGTGATGTGCCAGCTAATTGCGCAGCTGTTTACACGCTTAATGCCTTCCAAGCAGCGCCTTTAGCTGTTACAAAAGAAAGTGTAGCAGTAGAGCAGAAGCTGCAAGCGATCGTTGTGAACAGCGCATGTGCAAATGCATGTACTGGAGAACAAGGATTAAAAGATGCATACCAAATGCGAAATACATGTGCAGAAAAGCTTAATATTCTACCTCATCATGTAGCGGTAGCTTCTACAGGGGTAATTGGAGAGCTTCTAGATATGGAAAAAATCGTGAAGGGCATTGGGTTATTAAGTCCTTCGTCGAACAAAGAAAAAGCAGAAGAATTTCAAACGGCTATTTTAACAACAGATACCGTAATGAAGTCAGCTTGCTATCAAACAGCCATTGACGGCAAAACGGTTACGATTGGCGGCACAGCGAAAGGATCAGGTATGATTCACCCGAATATGGCTACGATGCTTAGCTTTATCACAACGGATGCTAAGGTTGAAGCTTCAGTACTACAAGATGCGCTGGGTTCTATTACAAATAAAAGCTTTAATCAAATTACAGTAGATGGTGATACGTCTACGAATGATATGGTTGTTGTTTTAGCAAATGGAAAAGCTGATCACCAGTCGCTTACACCAGATCATCCTGAATGGACGTCATTTTATGAAGCACTGCGCTTGACGTGTGAAGATTTAGCCAAACAAATTGCACGCGACGGTGAAGGAGCAACAAAACTAATTGAAGTAAACGTATCTGGTGCTCATACAAACGAAGAGGCAAATGTGATTGCTAAACAAATTGTAGGCTCGAACTTAGTGAAAACGGCCATGTATGGAGCCGATGCCAATTGGGGACGAATTATTTGTTCAGTTGGCTACAGCGGCGTAGCGCTTAATCCAGAAGCAGTGAACGTTTCGTTAGGTGATATCCAAATGCTAAAAAACAGCCAGCCTGTTTCATTTAGTGAAGAAGAAGCAAAAGCTTATTTAGAAAATGATACGGTTGAAGTCTATGTTGACTTGCAGCAGGGAAATGGAATTGGCAAGGCGTGGGGCTGCGATTTGACTTACGATTATGTGAAAATCAACGCCAGTTATCGAACGTAAGGAGAGAGTGAAATGAGCAGTGAAAAAATCGTCGTTGTAAAATGCGGAGGCAGCATTATCAATCAGTTAACAAGCGCTTTTTTTGAAAGTATTCAGCAGTTAAAAGCGAGTGGATATCAGATCATTGTTGTGCACGGAGGCGGGCCTGATATTCAAGATACGCTTACCAAGCTTCACATTGAAACGGAATTTGTAGATGGGCTTCGAAAAACGTCCAAAGAAGCATTAGAAGTTGTGACGATGGTATTAGCAGGCAAAGTTAATAAGCATCTTGTAAAAGAACTACAAAAAGCGAACTTAAAAGCAGTAGGACTATCAGGAATTGATGGATCTTTGCTTAAAGCAGAGGCTATCGATGTTGAACGTCTAGGTTACGTTGGAGAAGTAAAAGGCGTAAACGATACATTATTAAAACAACTAACTGACAGTCAGTACATTCCGGTTATTTCTTCCATTGGAGCCGATGAAGAAGGTAATAGCTATAATATTAATGCTGACGTGGCAGCCGGAGCCGTTGCACAAGCAGTAAATGCTGAAAAGCTGATGTTTGTGACGGATGTAAAAGGTGTATTAAAGGATGGAGCATTGCTTCCTGAACTTACAAAGTCAGAGATTGATGCACTTATTGAAGAAAAAGTAATTTACGGCGGAATGATTCCAAAAGTGACATCAGCGGTAAATGCGTTATCTCCTTTACTTGAAGAAGTTCATATTATTAGCGGAACTGATGGATTTTTAGATAAGGAAGGAAAGCTGATTGGTACAGCAATTAAATATAGTGGAAAAGGTGGAGAAGATAGCGATGAGTTCATTGTTTCCAACATATCAACGGTTTGATATCCATGTGGAAGAGGCGCAAGGAACAAAATTAATAGATAACAAAGGAAATGAGTATTTAGATTTTATTTCAGGTATCGCTGTCTGTAACGTAGGCCATCGTCATCCTGATGTTCAAAAAGCGATCGAAGAGCAGTTAAATAAAGTGTGGCACGTGTCAAATTTATTTCATCAATCGATTCAAGAAGATGTAGCAGGTAAGCTTGTGGAACATTCAAACGGTGATGCAGTATTCTTCTGTAACAGCGGTGCAGAAGCCAACGAAGCGGCGATTAAATTAGCGCGCAAGTACACGCAAAAACATAAAATCATTACCTTTACAAAATCATTTCATGGACGTACATTTGCTACCATGACAGCTACAGGGCAGGCAAAAATTCATGATGGCTTCGGTCCTCTTGTTAATGAGTTTGTTTACGTGCCATACAATGATGAAGAAGCATTAAAACAGGAAATGGACGACAGCGTAGCAGCAATTATGGTTGAAGTCATTCAAGGAGAAGGCGGAGTTGTTCCAGGAACCGAAGCATTTTTATTAACTATTCAAGAGCTGTGTAAAAAGCACGAAGCACTGTTTATAGTCGATGAAGTGCAAACTGGAATCGGCAGAACAGGAAAACCATTTGCCTATCAGCATTTTAATGTGTCACCAGATATTATTACAGCAGCTAAAGGGTTAGGAAGCGGAATGCCGGTTGGTGCGATGATTGGAAAAGGCTATCTCAAAGAAGCGTTTGGACCTGGTACTCACGGAACAACCTTTGGAGGAAATCCAATTGCATTAGCTTCAGCTAAAGCAACTTTAAACATTATTTTTAACGAAGCATTTTTAGCAGAGGTTGCAGAAAAAAGCCTTTATTTTACCAACGCTTTGAAAAATAGCGTAGCAGATTATTCATTTGTAAAAGATGTTCGCGGAAAAGGTTTTATGATTGGAATTGAATGCGGAGAACATCAGTCGGCATTGCTTGCAGCAATGCGTGAAAAAGGATTGCTAGCACTGGGAGCAGGACCGCATGTAGTACGATTGCTGCCACCTTTAACTGTAACAAAAGAAGAGTTAGACCAAGCGATTCATATCATTGAAGAAGCATTTAGCCAAACAAAAATTACTTCATAATACAAATTTTTTTGAATATGTTTGTATAAAAATTCTGTTTTATAAATAATTATTCGAAGAGGGATGCACAATGAACGGATATTTACACTTAGCAAACGGCGATTCGTTCGCCGGACACATTGAACATACAGCAACGCACCAGGCAGAAGGAGAAATTGTTTTCTTTACTGGAATGACTGGTTATCAAGAAGTTGTGACTGATCCATCTTACAAAGATCAAATTATCGTCTTTACGTACCCTTTGATTGGGAACTATGGTATCAATGAGAAAGATTATGAAAGCAAAAAGCCTCACGTAGCAGGCGTTGTCGTATACGAATGTTCAGATGAAGGGTTCCATTACGAAGCGATGTACAGCTTCAAACAATATTTAAAGAAATGGAACATTCCGCTTATTACACATGTGGATACGAGAGCGGTCGTAAAACGAATTCGAAAAGAAGGTACGATGCAATCTGCCTTTTCGGCATCTGCTGAGCCGCCAGCATTTACTGCTGAATGCGATGGATATGTAGTAAAAGAAGTGTCAACAAAAGAGCCTGTTACTTACGGAAACGGTGAAAAACACGTTGTATTAATGGACTTTGGCTATAAAAAATCAATTTTACAAGAGCTGCTAAATCGAGAGTGCAAAGTAACGGTTGTTCCTTATTCTACAAGCTCTTCAAAAGTAAAAGAGCTGCAGCCGGATGGCATTGTCTTATCAAACGGACCTGGAGATCCAACTCAAGTAAGCAGTCAGCTGGATGAATTAAAAGAAATTATTTCAGCGTATCCAACTTTGGGAATTTGCTTTGGACATCAGTTAATTGGGCTTGCTTTTGGGGCAGAAACCAAAAAGCTGGCGTTCGGTCACCGAGGAGCTAATCAGCCTGTAATTGATTTAACGACTAACAAAGTGTGTATGACGTCTCAAAACCATAGCTATGTCGTAGATGAACAGACGATTACGTCTACGCCATTAAGCGTTCGATTTAAAAATGTGAATGACGGATCGGTTGAAGGTTTAATGCATAAAGACCTTCCTGTTATTTCGGTTCAATATCATCCAGAAGCACATCCTGGACCAAGTGACAGCACGTATATCTTTGATGAATTTATGACGAAAGTACAGCAAGTAGGGAGCGGAAAAGTATATGCCTAAAGACCAAACATTAAAAAAGATTTTAGTAATCGGATCAGGACCAATCGTAATTGGGCAAGCAGCAGAATTTGATTATTCAGGAACTCAGGCATGCTTGTCATTAAAAGAAGAAGGTTATGAAGTTATCTTAATCAATAATAATCCAGCTACGATTATGACGGACACTCACGTAGCAGATCGAATCTATTTTGAACCATTAACAGTAGACTGCGTAGAGAAAATTATTGCAAAAGAAAAGCCGGATGGTTTGTTAGCTACATTAGGCGGACAGACGGGTTTAAACTTAGCCCTTGAGCTTCATGAACAAAATATTTTGCCAAAATACGATGTGAAACTTTTAGGAACACCGATTGAATCAATCAAAAAAGGTGAAAGCCGTGAAGAGTTCCGTGCATTAATGAATGAACTAAATGAACCGGTGCCGGAAAGTGAAGTTGTCACAAAAGTAGAAGAAGCATTAGCTTTTGCCGAGAAAATTGGTTTTCCTGTTATTGTACGTCCTGCTTATACGTTAGGCGGAACGGGCGGAGGAATTGCTCATTCTATGGAAGAACTTGAAAAACTTTCAGCGTCAGGTTTACGTGAAAGTGCTATTACTCAATGCTTAATTGAAAAAAGCATCGCTGGATTTAAAGAGGTTGAGTACGAGGTTATGCGTGACGTGAACAATACGTGCATTACAATTTGTAACATGGAAAATATTGATCCCGTGGGTGTTCATACTGGAGATTCGGTAGTTGTTGCTCCTTCTCAAACGTTAACCGACGTGGAATATCAAATGCTTCGTTCGGCTTCAGTTAAAATTATTTCATCGCTTGGCATTATTGGAGGTTGCAACATTCAGTTTGCGCTTGATCCAAAAAGCAAGCAGTACTATTTAATTGAAGTAAATCCGCGTGTGAGCCGTTCGTCTGCTCTTGCATCAAAAGCAACGGGCTATCCGATTGCTAAAATTGCTGCAAAACTATCAGTAGGCTACACGCTTCATGAGTTATTAAATCCTGTAACAGGAGACACATATGCAAGCTTCGAACCAGCTCTTGACTATGTAGTAGTGAAATTTCCAAGATGGCCGTTTGACAAGTTTTTCTACGCGGAGAGAACGCTTGGCACGCAAATGAAAGCAACTGGAGAAGTAATGGCTATTGACCGTAACTTTACACGTAGCTTCCAAAAGGCACTGTCTTCTTTAGAAATTGATTTACAAGGATTGGAAGTAGAAGAACTGCAAGAACTTTCAACGGATGAATTAAAAAGCAAGCTTGGCGAACAAAGCGATGAGCGTATTTTTGTTATCCTTGAGCTTTTACGTCGCGGTACAACGCCTGAGTATATCCATGAAGTAACGCAAATTGATTATTTCTATTTAACACACTTTACGCAGCTGATTAAAATGGAAGCCTCTTTGAAGGAAGTACGTTTTGATTCCATTACAGCTGAACACTTCAAGCAAGTGAAGGAGCATGGTTTTACAGATGCGTATCTAGCAAGCGTATGGAACGTGCCAGAGCTTGACGTAAGAGCGAAACGTAAAGCACTACATATTACGCCAAGCTACAAAATGGTAGATACATGTGCAGCGGAGTTCGAATCCTCTACGGCTTATTTCTACTCTAGTTATTATGGCGAGAGTGAGATTGAACCATCAACGAATAAAAAAGTTGCGATTATCGGTTCTGGACCGATTCGTATCGGCCAAGGAGTAGAATTTGACTACAGCTCTGTACACGGTGTGTTAGCTCTTGAAAAAGAAGGATACGAAACAATTTTAATTAACAACAATCCAGAAACGGTAAGTACGGATTTTGAAGTAGCAGACCGCTTATATTTTGAACCTGTAACAGTAGAAGATGTGCTAAACGTTCTTGATGCTGAAAATGTGACGGATGTAATTGTTCAATACGGAGGTCAAACGGCTATTTCGCTTGTTAAAGGGCTAGAAGAAGCTGGCGTCAATTTACTAGGGATTACAAATGATGTTATTGATGCACTTGAAGATGGCGACCTGTTTTATAAGCTCTTAGACGACTGTGATATTCCGCATATCCCAGGTGAAATGGCGAAAGATGAGCAAGAACTTGTACAAAAAGCAAAAGCTATGGGATTCCCATTACTTATTCGTCCTTCTTACGTCATTGGCGGAAAAGGAATGCTGACAATTCAAAATGAAACGGAGCTGCAGGCTTGTTTACCAGCTATTAAAGCGTCTCATTTCCCAATGCTTATTGATGCTTACTTCCCTGGAAAAGAAGCAGAAATTGATGTTGTAGCAGACGGAAAAGATGTGTTGATTCCGACAATCGTTGAACATATTGAAAAAGCCGGCGTTCATTCAGGAGACAGCTATGCGCTTTTACCAGCAAAAACAGTAGAAGCAGCACATAAAGAAAAAATGGTGAGCTACGCTCAAAAAATTGTAAACAAACTTCAATATAAAGGGATTATGAATATCCAATATGTTATTTACAACGATGAAGTCTACATGCTGGAAGTTAATCCGCGTGCCAGCCGTACAGTGCCTGTAGTAAGCAAAGTGTGCAACACGCCGCTTGTTTCGCTATCAACTCAAATATTGCTTGGGAAATCATTGTCGGAAATTAGCGAGAAGCTAGGTTTATTGCCGGATCCGGCTTATACAACTATTAAGTTTCCAGTGTTTTCGACAAGTAAATTATCAGGAGTTGATCCGCTTGTTGGACCAGAAATGAAGTCAACTGGTGAAGGAATTGCGATTTCTTCAACGATTGAAGAAGCAGCAAAAAAAGTATTCCATCAGTATGTGTTAAGTAAAAAAGGTGCTGCAGAAGTGTATATTAACGGAGAAGCACAGGGCCTTGAAGAACTTGCGCAAAGCGCGGGATTAACTCTTGTTAAAGATAAAGAAGTTAGTGAATGGGTAAAAACGAAAGAAGCTTTATTATATGTAAGTTTACAGCCTGAAGATAAAGAAAGCCGTATGTCAGCATTAAAACACGGTTTAATGGTTATGACGGAGGCAGAAACGGCTTCGCTATTTTTCCAATCGTTCCAAGTCGATGAATATCACGTTTCATCACTACAAGAATGGTTTCAAAAAACTAAAAAGGAAGTGACAGTATCATGAGTACAGTATCGGTAAATACGAATTTAAAGGGAAAAGATTTGCTTACGCTTAAAGATTTATCATCAGACGATATTATGTCACTTTTAGAAAGCGCCATTGAGCTGAAAGAAAAGCATAAAAATGGTGAAATCGTCACATCGTTAAAAGGAAAAACGCTGGGGCTCATTTTTGAAAAATCTTCAACAAGAACAAGAGTCTCATTTGAAGCGGGAATGATGCAGCTTGGAGGAAACGCCCTCTTTTTAAGCAGCCAGGATTTACAAATTGGACGCGGAGAAACGATTGCTGATACAGCACGCGTACTATCTGAATTCATCGATGCTATCATGATTCGTACGTTTGAACATAGCAAGATCGAAGAGCTTGCAGATTACGCATCCATTCCCGTTATTAATGGTTTGACAGATGATTATCATCCTTGTCAGGCTCTAGCTGATTTATTAACGATTTACGAGCACAAGAAATCATTTGATGGGCTAAAAGTAGCTTATGTTGGAGACGGAAATAATGTAGCGCATTCCTTAATGATTGCATGTGCAAAAATGGGAATAGATATTTCAATTGGATGCCCTGACGGATATGAGCCAAAAGACTTTGTAACAGCTTATGTTAATGAAGTAGCTGCTAAAACGGGTGCGAAGGTTACGATTACAAAAGATCCTGTAGAGGCTGTAAAAAATGCCGATGCTATTTATGCAGACGTGTGGACAAGTATGGGACAGGAAGAAGAAGCACAGCAGCGCTTGAAAATATTTGCTCCTTATCAAGTCAATGAAGAGCTAGCTGCCCATGCGAAGTCAGACTATTTATTTCTCCACTGCTTGCCTGCGCATCGTGAAGAAGAAGTGACAGCAAGCATTATTGACGGACCAAATTCGGTTGTTTTCCAGCAGGCTGGAAATCGTATGCATGTACAAAAGGCCTTGCTTCAAGCAATTTTAGGCTAAGAAAAAAACCTTTCTGAGAATATCAGAAAGGTTTTTTTGTTTAAAGGGAATTAATTGTGGGAACACCAGTTGTATACTAAACAGAACGAAAGGTGATTTATGATGAAAGTATTAGTTGTTGGAGCAAACGGAACAACGGGAAAACAAGTGGTAGAAAAAGTCGCAAACAGCAAGCAGCATGAAGCTTATGCGATGATTCGCGACGAAAAACAAGCAGACGCTTTAAAAAAGCTGGGCGCTAACGTTGTACTTGGTGACTTGGAGCAAGATGTTTCAGATGCTTTAAGAGGTATGGATGCTGTCATATTTGCAGCAGGTTCTGGAGGACATACGGGAGACGAAAAAACAATCGCTGTGGATCAAAACGGTGCTAAAAATATCATTGATGAAGCAAAAAATCAAGGTGTGAAGCGCTTTGTTATGTTAAGTTCAATGGGAACAGATGCACCTGAACAAGGACCAGAAGGCTTACAACTTTACCTGCGTGCTAAAGCGATAGCGGATGAATACTTAAAGCAGTCTAATCTGCAATATACAATTGTACGACCAGGAACTTTATCGAATGATTCAGCTACTGGAAAAATTGATATCAATAATGATATTGAAGATAAATCTCAGACGATTCCTCGAGCAGATGTAGCAACCGTGCTTGTAGAATGCCTAAACGAAGAAGCTACGATAGGAAAAACGTTTGAAATGTTAGCCGGAGAAACTGAAATTGAACAAGCTATTAAATTTACTCATTGATACAAAAGGGCAGATCTAAAGGTCTGCTCTTTTCTGTTCTGTTCCTAATATGAAAACATCTCCATTATGAAACGGAAATCTTAAGGGAATAGTATAGGAGAACATTTCATTTCAGGAATGAGGAGGCAGGACAATGGGACAAAATCGTCATTTCACACCGGGTCAAAAAGCTCCTAATAACGGAGTGTATATTGAAATTGGTGAAACAGGAAGCAACGTAAATAATCCTCAAAAGGTTAAATTAAAAGCAGGAGAGCGTTTTCCAGAGACGGCAAACGATGATCGCCACTGGACATACATGCGCAAGCCTTAAATAGTAAAAAAATAAAGAAGCCATTCTAAATTGAATGGCTTTACTTGTTTTCCCATTGCTGGGTATAATGAAATAAAGGTCAATAAAGGTCAAATGTATCGAAGGAGGATGTTCAATGGACATAAATAAAATGACCCAAAAATTGCAAGAAGGCGTGATGGAAGCGCAGTCCGAAGCTATTAAACGAAATCAGCAGGAAGTGGATATTGCTCATTTGCTTTATACGCTTATTCATCAGCAAGATGGTATTGCTCCTCGCATATTAGATCATTTACATATAGATCATCAATCTTTTCAGCAGCAGGTAAATCAACTGCTTGCGAAAAAACCTGCTGTTACAGGAAGTGGAGCTGAAGCAGGGAAAGTTTATATTACAAATAAACTCCAGCAGCTGTTTGTCAAAGCTCAAGAAGAAGCATCTCGTCTGCAAGATGATTATGTTTCAGTTGAGCACATCTTTTTAGCCTTAGCACAGGAACCGTCTTCTAGTGAATATGGCAAGTTATTTTCAAGTCACGGTATAACAAAAAAAGCTTTGCAAGATGTGCTTACTAGCCTTCGAGGAAATCAGCGAATTACAAGTCAAAATCCGGAAGTTACATATGAAGCGTTAGCTAAATATGGAAGAGACTTAGTGGCAGAAGTACGAGCAGGGAACATTGATCCAGTCATTGGACGAGACGGAGAAATTCGCCGCGTTATCCGCATTTTATCGCGAAAAACAAAAAACAATCCAGTTTTGATTGGAGAACCTGGCGTTGGTAAAACAGCGATTGTTGAAGGTCTAGCACAGCGAATTGTTCGTAGAGATGTGCCTGAAGGATTAAAAGATAAAACCATCTTCTCATTAGATATGGGAGCTTTAGTAGCAGGAGCGAAGTTCAGAGGCGAATTTGAAGAGCGTTTAAAAGCTGTTCTTCAAGAAGTTAAGAAAAGCAACGGTCAAATTCTTTTATTTATTGACGAACTTCATACAATCGTTGGAGCAGGTCGTACGGACGGAGCGATGGATGCAGGGAATATTTTAAAACCAATGCTTGCTAGAGGAGAACTTCACTGTATAGGAGCTACAACTCTTGATGAGTATCGTCAGTATATTGAAAAAGATCCAGCTCTTGAAAGACGCTTTCAACAGGTGCTGGTTGAAGAACCTTCAGTAGAAGATACAATCTCTATCTTACGTGGTTTAAAAGAACGATTTGAAATTCATCACGGTGTAAATATTCATGACCGGGCGATTGTTTCAGCAGCGGTTATGTCGGATCGTTATATCTCAGATCGCTTTTTACCTGATAAAGCAATTGATTTAATTGATGAAGCATGCGCAACTATTCGAACAGAAATTGATTCGATGCCATCAGAATTAGATGAAGTAACGCGACGTGTCATGCAGCTTGAAATTGAAGAAGCGGCATTAAGTAAAGAAACAGATCAAGCAAGCATCACAAGGTTAGAGGCAATTCGAAAAGAAGTCTCTGATTTAAAAGAACGTGCAGATACAATGAAGCTGCAGTGGGAAAAAGAAAAGCAGTCGATTCAAACGGTGCAAGATGTCCGGGAGCAGCTTGAAAAAGCGAAGCGAGACCTAGAAGAAGCTGAAGGGAAATATGATTTAAATAAAGCAGCCGAACTTCGCCACGGACGCATTCCAGCTCTTGAAAAAGAACTAAAACAGCTGGAAGAAACAGCTGCTGAAAAAGCACAAGAAAACCGTTTGTTAAGAGAAGAAGTAACGGAAGAAGAAATTGCTGAAATTGTAGGAAGATGGACGGGAATTCCGGTGTCGAAACTAGTTGAAGGAGAAAGAGAAAAGCTGTTGAAGCTTGAGTCAATTTTACAGCAGCGTGTGATTGGACAGGACGAAGCCGTATCCTTAGTTACAGATGCTGTGATTCGCGCAAGGGCAGGCATTAAAGACCCGAACCGCCCAATTGGATCATTTATTTTCCTAGGACCTACCGGAGTAGGAAAAACGGAGCTAGCCAAAACGTTGGCACATTCGTTATTTGACAGTGAAGAACAAATGGTTCGTATTGATATGTCTGAATACATGGAAAAGCATGCGGTCTCTAGGCTTATAGGAGCGCCTCCTGGCTATGTAGGGTATGAAGAAGGCGGACAGCTAACGGAAGCGGTGAGACGCAAGCCTTATTCAGTCGTTTTGTTAGATGAAATTGAAAAAGCTCATCCTGAAGTATTTAACGTGCTCCTTCAAATACTAGATGATGGAAGAGCAACAGATTCAAAAGGAAAAGTCATTGATTTTAAAAATACGGTCATTATTATGACGTCAAATATTGGTTCTCAATTTCTATTAGATGGTTTAACAAGTGAAGGCGAGATTACTGAAAAAGCCAGAGAGCAAGTGATGGCTCAATTAAGACAGCATTTTCGCCCAGAATTTTTAAATCGAGTAGACGACACGATTTTATTCAAACCGCTAACTGTTCATGAAGTAAAGGGAATTATTGATAAGCTATTGCTTCAGCTTGAAAAGCGTTTATCCGATCGTCATATTTCGTTAATGTTAACAGAAGAAGCAAAAAATCGTATTGCGGCCTCCGGGTTTGATCCGGTATACGGAGCGCGCCCTTTAAAAAGGTTTATTCAAAAATATATTGAAACAAAAATTGCCAGAGAATTAATTGCAGGGCAAATTGAAGATTATAGTCAAGTGACAGTTGATGTAAAAGATGATGAGTTTGTTGTCAGCGTATAAGTTTTCTCAAAAGGCCATTCATGATAATTTGAATGGTCTTTTTTTGCTATTAAGAGCAGCATCCCTTTTAAAATAAATAAAAAAAACACGTGAGAGCTAAGCGTAAAAACTTATTCAGTTTTAGGTTGTAGAATATATCTAATTCATTTATGATAATACAAAATGGGCAAAGGAGCATGAATGAGCACATGAAGGACCGTATAGAGCTTATATATGACGAAGCATACGATTTTATAGATCAGGCATTAACTAAAATAAGAGCGCTGGATAAAAATGATCTTCAAGCTGAAAATGAAGAAGTGCAGGAAAAGGCAGAACGGACAGAGTTTGCACTTCAAGCTGCACGAGATATTTTAGAAAATATGATTATCCCGGGTAAAAAATTGACTTTTATTTACGAAAAAGGTTCTGTGGTAGTAGAAATTCCCGATAAAAAATAAAAACGACTTCCTTTTATGGAAGTCGTTTTTATTTTGGTAATGCAAAGTGTTCATCAATGGATGCATCACTTTTTCGATACTGCCCGGGTGTCATATTGGTTGTTTTACGAAATACTTTTGTTAAATAATTGGCATTTGCATAGCCGACGTTTTCAGCAATTTCTTCGATTGAATACTTGGTTTGATGCAATAGCTCGGCCGCTTTTTGAATGCGAAGCTTCGTTAAATATTGAATCGGCGTAATCCCTGTTGTTTGTTTGAATAACCGGCTAAAATGATAGCGAGATAAATGAGCTGCATCTGCCATTTCATCCGGACCGATTTCTTCATGATAATGATTGCGGGCAAATAAAATAGAGCTAATGATACTTTCAGGCCAATCCTCTGTAAAACTGTCCATGCTTTTAATATATTGATACAGCTCCATTACAAAGCGGTAAGATAAGCTTGAGGCATGAAATGGATCTGCTATATGTTTTTCACTTGCCCTCTTATATATCTGAGCAAGCAGCTGAACAGGTGCTGATTCAGGGTGAAATCGAATTACAGGGGAGTGGGTTGACTGAATATAATCCCAGCATTTTTGTACTTCATCTCCGTATAATGTAAGAAAAATAAACTCCCAGTTTTCACTTTCCTTTGGTAAGTAATAGCGATAATTTCCAGGTATATTGACGATGAATGCTTTTCCAGCATCCACTTTATATTCTTGTCCATCTATTTCAATCATCCCGTACCCAGAAACCGTGTATTGAAAAATATATTTTCCTACATCTTTTCGCTGATTTCCGCTCCAGTTATAAAGGGGCGAGAAAACTTCATCCCATCCAACCGACCAGAGCTGCGCAACTTCGTTTGTGCGGGATTCTAAAAACCTGTATGCGTACGTTGAATATTCTTGAGCTTGGAAATGTGAGAGCAAATTTTCACCTTCTTTTTGAAATAAAGTAGTACTTAATTCTTACTTTAACGTAATCGCTTTCATTTTTCTATAATTTTTTGAAAATATCATGATTATTTTTAGTGAATGTCTCTAAATCTATTATTTTCTTATAATTTGCAAGTCAAGGCTCCCATGAAGATAACACCTTTTTGGCGCAAGAGCAGTTCATCATCAATTTAAAAGAATCATTTTTAAAGTGATAAGCAAAAAAGTACCGATTATCGATAGGAATTTTACCATTGAGGCAAGGAAAATTGGACTTTACAATGTACATATGAATCCGTTTCCAAAAAACTACTTAAAATAGGTGATAATAAATGCTGGAAAAATTAATCGAAGAGTTCAAACAAATATTTCATTCGTCAGAAGCTATTCGCTGCTTTTTTGCACCAGGGCGTGTCAATTTAATTGGAGAACATACTGATTATAATGGAGGGCATGTTTTTCCTTGTTCATTGAGTATAGGAACGTATGCGGTAGTACAAAAACGTCATGATCGAAAAATACGTATGTACTCTAAAAACTTCTCTGAAGCAGGCGTTATTGAATCCTCTTTAGAGCAATTAACGTACAAAACCGAGGATGATTGGGCTAATTATCCAAAAGGAGTAATGGACACCTTTAAAAAGCACGGATATGATCTTCCTTTTGGTTTTGATATCTTGTTTTTCGGCAACATTCCTAACGGAGCAGGGCTTTCATCGTCGGCATCAATTGAGTTAGTCACATGCGTACTTTTAAATAAAATTCTTGAATTGAATATTGATATGATGGACCTTGTAAAAATGGCGCAGCAAGCTGAAAATGAATTTATCGGCGTAAGCTGCGGGATTATGGATCAGTTTGCAATTGGAATGGGAAAAGAAAATCAAGCCGTATTGTTAAACTGCCAGACTCTTGAATACCAGTATAGCCCGCTGCAGTTAACAGATGCTGTGCTCGTTATTTCTAACACAAATAAGCGAAGAGGGCTGGCAGATTCAAAATATAATGAGCGCCGTATGGAGTGTGAAAGAGCACTATCAGATTTGCAAACTTCACTTTCCATTGATTCGCTTGGTGATTTAACGAAAGAACAATTTGAAAAGCACAAATCTTTAATACAAAAAGAAGTAGATTGTAAGCGCGCTAAACATGCGGTATATGAAAATGAACGCACAAAAGAAGCGGTTGCTAAATTGCAAAACGGCGATTTAAAAGGATTTGGTCAATTGATGAATGAGTCGCACTGTTCGCTGCGAGATGACTATGAAGTAAGTGGAAAAGAATTAGATGCTCTTGTAGAAGCAGCCTGGTTGCAAGAAGGTGTGATTGGATCACGCATGACGGGTGCAGGCTTTGGCGGCTGTACAATCAGTATCGTAAAAAAAGCACAGGTTGATAGATTTATTGAAGAAGTAAAAGACGCTTATTATAAGCAAACGAGTTTAGAAGCTGAATTTTATGTGGTTACGGTTGGAGAAGGAGCGCGTGAACTCACATTAGAAGCAGTATAAGAGAAAACAGATAGAGAAAGGAACGAGTGTATGTCAGTCAACATTCATGAAGAAATCACCCGACTTATTCAATATGGTTTACAAAAGAATCTAGTAACAAAATGGGATATAGATGTGGTGAGAAATAAACTGCTGGAAGTGTTAGAACTCGACGAATGTATTACGGTAGAAGTTAAAGAAGAACGTTTGGAACATCCAGCTGCTATTTTAGATAACATGCTTGATTGGGCTGCCGAAAACAATCGAATCGCCGATAATTCTATCACATATAGAGATTTATTCGATACCAAAATAATGGGATGCTTTGCAAGCATGCCTTCAGAGGTTAATCGAACCTTTTACGATCACTATCAGCAAAACCCTCAAAAAGCCACAAGCTATTATTATAAGCTGTCAAAAGACATTCACTATATTCGCAGAGATCGAATTGCTAAAAACGAAAGATGGGTAACAAACACTGACTTTGGAGAACTTGAAATTACTATCAACTTATCTAAGCCGGAAAAAGATCCAAAAGCAATTGCAGCAAGCAAATCACTGAAAGAAAGCAACTACCCGCTATGCCTGCTCTGTAAAGAAAATGCTGGCTATGCAGGCCGCATTAACCACCCAGCTCGCCAAAATCACCGGATTATCCCTGTGGAATTGCAGGAAGAGCTGTGGTACATGCAGTTTTCACCTTACGTTTATTATAATGAACATGCCATTGTTTTTGCGAGTGAGCATACACCTATGCATATTTCAAAGCAAACGTTTAAGCGGCTGCTTGCCTTCGTTGAACAATTCCCACATTATTTTTTAGGGTCAAATGCAGATTTACCCATCGTAGGAGGATCTATTTTAACGCATGATCACTTTCAAGGAGGCTATCATGAGTTTCCTATGGCTAAAGCAAGAATAAATAAATTGTTCTCTCTTGAAGCGCATCCAAACGTGAAAGCTGGAATTGTTCATTGGCCAATGTCGGTCGTTCGTCTTCAAAGTTCGCACCTTGCACCATTAGTGGAAGCAGCGGATTTCATTTTGAAGAAATGGAAATCATATAGTGATCAAAGTGCTGGTATTTTAGCTTTTACAGATCAAACTCCTCACAATACGGTCACGCCTATTGCTAGGAAAAGAGGGGATTTGTACGAATTAGATTTAGTACTGCGAAACAATCGAACAAACAGCAAGCATCCAGATGGCATTTATCATCCGCATGCAGAAGTTCATCATATCAAAAAAGAGAACATAGGTTTAATTGAAGTAATGGGGCTTGCGGTTTTACCCGGTCGTTTGAAAGACGAAATGAGTCTAGTGGCCAAAGGGTTAGTTCAGAATAACCTGAGTGAAGTAGCCAGCAGGCATGATCAAGTGAAAAAACACGTGAAGTGGGCTGAACACATCAAGAAAAAATATCCGCATATTGAAGTGGAAAATGTCCAAAGCATTCTTCAACAAGAGCTCGGTTTGATCTTTGCGACTATTTTAGAGCATGCAGGTGTGTTTAAACAAACTGCTGAAGGGCAGCTCGCATTCAGTCGTTTTATGAATTCGTTAAATGAAGCGTAAATCATTAATAAAAACAGGCAGCTCGTAATGAGCTGCCTGTCTTTATACAGTTAGGGCATGCTGTTTTAAAAGGGTATACAGAGCCTGTGTTCCTTTATTATCCTGGCCTTGTTTTTCGAGCTGTTCATAAAGCGATTTTGCTAATTTTAGCCCGGGTGTATACAGCTCCATTTCTTCAGCTGATTCAATGGCAATCTTCATATCTTTAATGAAGTGTTTAATATAAAAGCCTGGTTCGAAGTCTCCTTTAATCATGCGAGGAGCTAAATTGCTTAACGACCAGCTTCCCGCTGCGCCTGTTTCAATACTTTTTAGAACGGTATTCGGATCTAATCCGGCTTTTTCAGCATAAAGTATCGCTTCGCAGACACCCATCATATTAGAGGCAATAGCAATTTGATTGCACATTTTTGTATGTTGACCAGCACCGGCGCTTCCTTGAAGAACGATATTTGTCCCCATTTTTTCAAGAATAGGCGTAACGGCAGAGAATGCTTCAGAATCGCCTCCTACCATAATCGCTAAGGTTGCTTTCTGAGCCCCAATATCTCCTCCTGAAACAGGAGCGTCAAGCGCATGAATGTGCTTCTCTTTTGCTGCTTGATAAATCTCACGAGCAAGTATAGGGCTTGATGTCGTCATATCAATTGTATAGCAGCCTTTCTTTGCATTATGTATAATGCCGTCTTTTCCCAAATAAATCTCTTTTACATCGTGAGGATAGCCTACCATGGTGATAATAACATCAGATTGTTCGGCCACTTCTTGAACGGTTTCTTTCCATTTGGCCCCTTTTTCAAGTAGTGCTTGAGCACGAGTTTTTGTTCGTGTATAAACAAGGACTTCATATCCTGCGTCAATTAAATGCCCGGCCATGCTTTGACCCATAACGCCTGTTCCGATAAAACCAATTTTTTCTTTAGTCACAGCAGTATTCACTCCTAAAGTTAATAGTTTGATTATTCTAAAATTATATAGTTAAAGTTTGGGATAATCAATGATTCCGACTATATATAGATAGAGAAAAGCACTCTCAGTCCTATGTCTTGAATACGAGGTAAGGAAAGAAAGTACTGAGAAGAACCTATGCCAAAAAATAAAAAAAGCGCTGGCTTTACAGCCAACACTTTTTAGTGTTGATTATTTGCTGGTTTATTCGGTACACCCAGTTCTCCAATCAAAATTACAACTAGCGTGAAAACTACTCCAAGGATGGAAGCGGTTGCGAAACTGTAAGTACCGCCCGTCATTGCAGAGATTACGTACACTGCCATATTCATTAGTAAAAAGCCCCAAACAAAAGCCATTACGACACGCATTCTATTCACCTCGTTTACAGTACAGTTTGATTTCATTTTAGCATATAGCAGTCAAATAAGAAATTGAATTTTTTATGAATAAATAAGGGGCGTGCTCCCATGCAGAAACAAAAGAGCAATAAGTCAGAAATAGGCATTATTCTAGTGCGCTTTTTTATGGTTCTATCATACACTGTATGGAACAACTAGTAAGTTACGGAGGAAGAGCTATGATACATCGACGCTTTTTTAGCTTAGATACGCAATGGAATGTCGTACATGTCCCTGAACGACCGAATGGTTTCGGTGTGTTAGTACTGGGTGATAAAGATCATTTTGTTGAAAGTTCAACTAGCTTATGGATTCAGCACGGCGGAAGGTCACAGCTGTTGCAATGTTTACAAGATGAAGGATACACAGTATTTTATTCCAATTTATATGGCCGGCATTGGGGGTCTCCTGAAGCATATCACCTTGCAAAACAACTTTATCATTTAGTAATGAAACAAGAAATTTTAAATAAACGAATTCATATTTTAGCTGAAGGAATGGGGGCTCTGTTAGCGCTGCAGCTAATGGAAAATGACGGGAATACGTTCATTCGATCAGCTGGTTTACTAAATCCGTGTATTGATCTTCATACGCATGCAGAACATGAAAAAAACAATAAATTCTTTTATAAACAATTCACGAAGGACTTGACTCAAGCTTATAAAGTGGAGCGGAAGCAAGTATCAAAGCTAATTAAGGAGTACCCTTCCGTTACGGAATTAAAATCAACGCTGCCCGTGAAGATATGGACCGCGCCTAATGCCTCTACTCATTATCCAATTGCACACAGTAAAAAATATGAACTACATCGTGAAGAACTTCACTCTCCGATTATGCTTTCACTTTATTTGCCTGAAAAAAACTATTTATTTGAACGGTCCCTTCTCCAATTTTATAAACAGCATGAAAAAGTGTTATAAGCAAAGCTTCTATGATTATACATATCATAGGGGCTTTTTGTATAAGAGATAAAAGGAAAAAGAGAGTTCATGATGTTTTTAGGGATGAACTACTTTGAAATAAGGAATGAGTACTCTCTATAACTATAGGGCTTTAAGCTTTTGTTTAATAAATGATGAATGAAGAATTGGAGGAAGCGATATGGGAAATGTAGTAGTAATAGGGGCAAACCGCTTTATTGGTTTTCATTTATGTATGACTTTTTTAGACGAAGGTACAGAAGTAAAAGGATATACACATTCTGCTCATAAAGAAGAAGATGATTTGCAGGAAGAGATGAAATTTTTCTTAGGGCGAAACGCTAATTATGTATCGACTGAAGTAGGCGATTCATTAGATATGATTACCTCAGAAACGGATATTGTCTACTTCACGTATTTCGATGGAGGAGATTTTTATCATCCTGATTTTTTAAGACAAGAAATGCAAAAAGCGCAGCAAGTACTCATTCAAGCACTTAATAAATGCCGTCAATTCAACATTCGATTTGTGTTTGTTTCTACCATGCGCGTATTTGGAGACCAGCAGCGAAAGATTGAAGAAACAACGATTCCAGAACCGGACAGTAGTGAAGGAAGGCTATACGTTCATTTTGAGCGAATGATAGAAAAATATAAAGATGATGGATGGCCCATTATGATTGTCAGAACGCCCACTCTTTACGGACCTTGGCAGCCTTTGTCAATGTGCTATTCTAAAAATATTGCCGGGTACGAGGAAGATTTTACCATTATGGAAGGCACGGATTTTATTATTTATATTGAAGACGCCGTCAGTGCACTCAGACGCTGTAAAACTGGTGCATATTCATATGAAGTGGTTCATTTAGTTGAAGAAAAATTACAGCCTTGGAGCGCTGGAGCAAACATTACTCATATGGAGGTGAAGGAAGAAGCGGCTCAAGAAAAATATGAAATCAGCAGGAAAGCGAAAGAACTGCTACATTTTTCTTCCAAAGTAACGGCTAAAGAAGGCATTTACCTGCAAAAAAAACATATGAGAACATTCTTTTTACCTCTTCATTAAAGGAGAAAGTTGTACTTATAGAATAGATTCGCTAATATAAGGAGGAATAAATGTTTTTAATAAAGGAGATTTCACTATGGAAGAGCAAAATATGCAATTCATGCAAATTGCAATGAAGTACTTGCCAGAAGCAAAGCAGATTTTAGATGAAACAGGCGTTGAGTTATCAATGGAACACGTACAGCCGGTATTGACATTACTGACAAAAGTAATGAACGACGCCTATGAGCTTGGCAAGCAAGATGCATTAGCTGAAAATGAAAACAACTAAAGAAAACAGCTCGGTAGAATCCGAGCTGTTATTTTTGTTTGTAAAATAAATCGACTAAAGGGGCAAACTGTTTAAGAAGAGGAGCTAGTTCTTCAACGGCGAGTACAATTTCATCGATTTGTTTGAATAATCTTTCCCACTCCTCTCGCTCTCTTTCTTCTCTTGATTTTCTGCGCCCAGCTCCAAACATAAAATCAGAAAAAGCTTCATTTCTTTGTCTTCTTGCCATGATACTCATTCCTTTCACTATTTTAATGGTGGGTAAGTTCTTACCTAATGTCCCATACTAGAGTAAGAGGGACCCGTATGATTACTATATGTAGCATGATAGATACCTGAGTAGGACGAACACCCATATAGACAAAAAATAAAAAATGAAGTAAAATTAGTACCAACTCATAATAATTGATTATATAATCGGTAAATGAAATGACAGATATAGGTTTTATAGGAATATAAGCCTTTTATTTAAAGGAGAGGTTGATATGAACGCTGGTGTTCTAGGAATTGGACGTTATGTACCAGAGAAAGTTGTAACAAATTTAGATCTTGAAAAAGTAATGGATACATCAGATGAGTGGATTCGTACGCGCACAGGTATTCAAGAGCGCCGAATTGCAGCCGATAACGAGGACACATCTGATTTAGCTTATAAAGCAGCAGTTGAAGCTTTACATAAAGCTAACGTCGAGGCAGAAGATATTGACATGATCATTGTTGCTACGGTAACGCCAGATCAACCGTTTCCTACAGTATCATGTATGCTGCAAGAAAAATTGGGAGCAAAAAAAGCAGCTTCTTACGATGTGAGTGCAGCATGTGCAGGATTTATGTACGGCATGATTACAGCTAAGCAATTTATTGAAACTAATGCTTACAAGCATATATTAGTAGTCGGTGTAGAAAAGCTTTCTAAGATTACAGATTGGGACGACCGTAACACGGCTGTTTTATTCGGAGACGGAGCAGGTGCAGTTGTAATGGGACCTGTGTCAGAAGGACGAGGTATTTTATCCTTTGAACTAGGATCCGACGGTACAGGAGGCAAGCACTTGTATCAAAACGAGCTTGATCATATTGTCATGAACGGACGTGAAGTATTTAAGTTTGCTGTTCGACAAATGGGGGAATCTGCTGTTAATGTAATTGAAAAAGCAGGTTTAACAAAAGAGGATGTTGATTTTCTTGTACCTCATCAAGCGAATATTCGTATTATGGAAGCTGCAAGACAGCGATTAGACTTGCCTGAAGAAAAAATGTCTAAAACAATCCAATACTACGGCAATACATCAGCAGCATCGATTCCAATTTCAATTGTTCATGAGCTTGAAGCAGGGAAAATTCAAGACGATGATTTAATTGTAATGGTTGGCTTCGGAGGCGGCTTAACATGGGGAGCTATTGCCATTAGATGGGGAAAATAACACTACATTTTTAAAGCAACTGAAGGAGATGAATGTACGATGAATAAAAAACGTGTAGTTGTAACAGGACTTGGTGGGCTTACACCAATTGGAAATGACGTAGAAACAGCTTGGAAAAACGCAGTAGCAGGCGTGTCTGGCGTTGGTCCTTTAACAAGACTAGATGCAGATGAATTTCCTGCTAAAGTAGCGGCTGAAGTAAAAGATTTTAACGTGGAAGATTTTATTGACCGCAAAGAGGCTCGTAAGATGGATCGATTTACTCAATATGCGATGGTAGCTGCATTGGCGGCTGTTAAAGATGCGAATTTGACTATTACGGAAGAGATTGCTCCAAACGTCGGGGTTTGGATTGGATCTGGAATTGGCGGTATGGAAACGTTTGAAAATCAATATTCAACGTTATTAGAAAAAGGTGCCCGCCGTGTAAGTCCATTCTTTATTCCGATGATGATTCCTGATATGGCAACAGGACAAGTTTCTATTGCTTTAGGGGCGAAAGGCGTGAACTCTTGTACGGTAACGGCGTGTGCAACAGGTACAAACTCTATTGGTGATGCATTTAAAGTCATTCAACGCGGAGATGCAGACGTGATGGTGACGGGCGGTACGGAAGCACCAATCACGCGTTTATCTATTGCTGGTTTCTGTGCGAATAAAGCACTTTCTACAAATCCAGATCCTGCAACAGCATCTCGTCCGTTTGATAAAGACCGCGACGGCTTCGTTATGGGAGAAGGTGCGGGTGTTATTGTGCTTGAAGAGCTTGAACATGCATTAGCACGCGGCGCACGTATTTATGCTGAAATTGTGGGCTATGGTTCAACAGGAGATGCTCATCATATCACAGCGCCAGCTCCAGGAGGAGAAGGCGGCGTTCGTGCAATGCGTCATGCGATTGAAGATGCAGGTCTACAGCCAAGTGATATTGATTACATCAATGCTCACGGTACAAGTACAGGGTACAACGATAAATTTGAAACGATGGCTATTAAAGAAGTATTTGGTGACCACGCTCAAAAAGTAGCAATTAGTTCAACAAAGTCAATGACTGGCCACTTGCTAGGAGCTGCTGGTGGAGTAGAAGCTATTTTTAGTGTGAAAGCAATTCAAGACGGTATTCTTCCTCCAACAATTAACTATCAAACACCCGATGAAGAGTGCGATTTAGACTACATTCCAAACAAAGCGCGTAAGCAAGAAGTAAAAGCGGTGCTAAGCAACTCACTTGGATTTGGCGGTCACAATGCAACAATCATCTTTAAAAAATACGAAGCATAATGAAAAATTCTAGGCTGACGCCTAGAATTTTTTTTATTTTTAATAACCAAAAGAGTAGCTGTGAACATATCATGAAGCAAAAGGATGAAGAAAGAGAGGGGAAAACATGCCGATTGTTTCAACTTCTACTTGGACGGAGCCGAAAGAAATAAGCCGTTATCTTGCGCGCTATTTTAAGAAATTAAAAGAAAAAGAATATATGGAATTACTTTTTAACTATGGAATGTGTCCGCCTTCTTTAATGTTTATAAAAGAATTAGAAGAAATGAAGAAAAGGCAGGTTTGGAAGAAAGTAAAAGCACATTATGAAAAGCTTAAAAAAGCATGGAATGGGCCGGATGTAGCGGTGCTAGTGCTTCCAAGCAATCCTCGAAATCGAAAAATGCAGCGTGAATTTAACGGAAGAGCAGGTGTCGCTTTTACCGATAAATTATTTGTGTTTATGACAAGTCATACATCCGATGAAGAAATGTTAGCGGTGCTTACCCATGAATATCATCACGTTTGCAGGCTAAAAGCCATTAACAAATCTGATGAAACGATTACTTTGTTAGACGCTATGATGATGGAAGGGTTAGCTGAAAGAGCAGTGGAGGAATATTGTGGTAAAAAATATTTAGCCCCTTGGACAAATTATTATACCATTGAAGAAGCTAAAAAAATGTGGGAAAAGCATGTTAAACCTTATTACAATCTGCGCGCTGACGAAAAAAAATATGATCAACTGTTATTCGGCCAAAATTGGTATCCAGAAATGATGGGCTACAATATCGGTTATCATCTTGTTACTTCATGTATGAAGCCTCACACTTTAACTACTACCCAGCTGCTTCCTCTTAGTACCAATACTATCTTAAAAAAATCTGCGTTCCAACTGTAAAAAAATAAGTTCTATATACCTAAAACAAAAAATAGTAAAATTTATCCTGTTTTCAACAAAAAATTAGGAGGTTTATGCGTTAAAGTGCTGAAGAGATATTCAAAAATCATTATTTTAAAAATAAAAAATATAATTAATTTTCAAAATATATTGATTTTGTAATGAAATTGTAATAATATCTTATTCAAATATAACAATTTTTAGAAAAATGAGGTGTGCACTATAAATGGATAAAAAGCCCGTCGAATCAACACCTTTACTAGAAGTGAAAAATTTACAAACTGCTTTTTCCATTAATGATTCCTGGCATAATGCTGTGGACGACGTGTCGTTTCAAGTCGGACGAAAGCGAATTGTAGGAGTTGTAGGAGAATCTGGCTGTGGAAAAAGCGTATTGTCTTTATCCGTTATTGGGCTATTACCTAAAGTAAATAGTCAAATTAGAAGCGGAAGCGTTGTATTTAACGGAAAGAATCTTACGCACTTATCAGAAGATGAGATGAATGATGTTCGGGGAAAAGACATCTCAATGATTTTCCAAGAACCGATGACATCTCTCAATCCTGTTTTAACCATTGGGTATCAGCTGCAGGAAGTATTGTTTAACCATATGAATATATCGAAAGCGGAAGCGCGTGAAAAAAGCATTGCGCTTTTGAAAAGCGTTGGTATTTCGAAATCCGAAAAGCTCATCGATGAATATCCGCATCAGCTATCGGGAGGAATGAGACAGCGCGTCATGATTGCCATGGCGGTAGCTTGTCAGCCTAAACTTTTAATTGCGGATGAGCCGACAACCGCCCTGGATGTTACGGTTCAAGCTCAAATTTTAGAATTGTTAAAAGAAATTCAAGAAAGCAATGATATGTCTATTATTATGATTACTCATGATTTAGGAGTCGTTGCTGAGATGTGTGATGAAGTGATTGTCATGTATGGCGGGAAAATTGTTGAGCATACAGATGTTGATACGTTATTTTATGCCCCAAAACATCCGTACACGAAAGCGCTTCTTCACTCAATTCCACGCATGGAAGATGATGTAGAAGTATTAAATACGATCAAAGGAATTGTGCCTTCTCTTGTAAACATGCCGAGGACAGGCTGTCGTTTCGTTAACCGATGTCCTCATGCAATGGAAGACTGCAGTTCCGTTACGCCTGTTCTTCGCGAGGATTCACAGGGGCATGACGTCGCATGTCTGCTGTATGAAAACAGCTATCCGTCAAAAGGAGTGAAGACAAGCTAATGACTAAAGCAGTGAAAGATGTATTGCTAGAAGTTCAGCATTTAAAAACCTATTATCCTATTCACGGGGGATTTTTTCGAAAGAAAATTGGTGATGTAAAAGCAGTTGACGGTATTTCCTTTGCGATTCGAAAAGGAGAAACGCTCGGTCTGGTAGGAGAATCTGGCTGTGGAAAATCCACGGCAGGAAGGACGATTCTAAGACTGTTGGAACCAACTAGCGGAAAAATTATTTTCGATGGTAAAGATATCACAGAAGCAAGAGGAACTTCTCTCCGTAAAATTAGACAAGATTTCCAAATGGTTTTTCAAGATCCCTATGCTTCCCTCAATCCAATGCAAATGGTTGGAGATGTTATTTCTGAACCAATTCGGAATTTTACAGGAAAATCAACCAATCAATTAAAATCAGAAGTTATGAATCTACTTACAAAAGTAGGGTTACCGGAAGATGCATACTATAAATATCCTCACGAATTTTCCGGTGGGCAGCGTCAGCGTATTGGAATTGCACGTGCACTTGCACTTCGTCCAAAACTTATTATTGCTGATGAACCGGTGTCGGCACTTGACGTTTCTGTCCAATCACAAGTTTTAAACCTTCTTAAAGAACTTCAACAAGAATTCGACCTAACCTTTTTATTTATTGCCCATGATTTGAGTGTTGTTAAACATATGAGTGACCGTATCGGTGTTATGTACCTAGGCGGTTTAGTAGAAATTGCTGATAAGAAAAGCCTATACGCAGAGCCATTGCACCCTTATACGCAAGCGCTTGTATCGGCTATACCTGAACCAGATCCACGAAAGAAAAAACAGCGCATTATTTTACAGGGAGATGTGCCAAGTCCAATTGATCCGCCAAAAGGCTGTGCGTTTCATCCTCGCTGTATACATGCCATGGCAGAGTGCAGCCAAACGAAACCTGCCTTAAAGGAGGTGAGACCTGGCCATCAAGTAGCTTGCCATTTATATAACTCGTAAAAGCTACATACGAACAGATTATTAGTTAAATAGGGGGAACGTCATGATGAAAAAGAAATCGTTTTTATCACTTGTTTCCATTTTGCTTGTGCTATCGCTTTTTCTAGCGGCATGCAGCGGTGGAAGCAGTTCTTCATCTTCTAGTAATAAAGAAGGCGGAGAAGCAAAAACTGAAGGTGCAAAAACAGACAAGCCAAAAGATGGCGGAACGATTACGTATGGGATTGACGGAGCGCCGGAAGGGCTTTTTGAGTACGCATTGTATGGTAGTGCGTATGATAGCCAAATCTTAGAATTTATCAATGAAGGTCTTTTTACTTATGATAAGAAATTAAAAATTAAATCTGACTTAGCTACTTGGGACGTGAGTGGTGATAAACTAACTTACACGTTTAAATTAAAAAAGGGGATTAAGTGGCATAACGGAGATCCATTAACTGCAGATGATTTTAAATATACGTATGAAACGATTGCTGATAAAGACTATACAGGTCCACGCTATGTAAACGTTGAGCATATTAAAGGCGCTCAAGAATATCATGACGGCAAAGCGGATTCTATTTCCGGAGTTGAAGTGGTAGATCCGCAAACATTTAAAGTAACGTTTAAAGAAGTTCGTGTAAATAACTTAGACAATCTATGGCCGTATCCAATGCCGAAAAAGTACTATGAAGGAATTGCTGTAAAAGATCTTGCAGAGTCCAAACAAGTTCGTAAAGAGCCTATTGGTGTTGGACCATTTAAAGTGAAAAAAGTGGTAGCAAGTGAATATGTTCAGATGGAACGCAATGATGACTATTGGAAAGGTAAGCCTCATCTTGATGGCGTTGTTGTAAAAGTACTGGATCCATCTGTTTCCGCCGGAGCATTGAAAAAAGGCGATGTCGACATTATGGATGTTCGCCCAGCTGATTTAGGGCAAGTTGAAAAAGCAGAAAACTTAGACTTTTTGGAAGGGAAATCAACTAGTTATTCGTATATTGGTCTACGATTTGGACATCGTGATAAAAACGCTGGTAAAAACGTAGATGATTATGATAAGTTCAAAGATCTAAAACTTCGTCAAGCATTGCTTTACGCAATAGATAGAAAAGCAATGGTAAAAGCATTTATGAACGACAAAGCGGTTGTTTCTAACACAGTTATTCCCTCTGTATTCTGGATTGCTGCTGACCAAAAAGATTTAACAAAGTACAAGTATAGTCCAGAAAAAGCTAAGAAATTGTTAGCTGAAGCTGGTTATAAAGATAAGAATAATGACGGTTTTGTAGAAGATCCAAACGGAAAACCATTTACGATCTCATTTGGTCACTATGCTGGTCCAGCCAACTTCGAGGGTCGTGCGAAGGCTATTATGCAAGCATGGAATGATATTGGTATTAAAACAAAATTAGCAACGGGTTCACTTGTTGAATTTAACTTGTACAATGAAATGAAAGATAACGACGATAAGGCGTTAGAAGCGTTCTTCGGTTCTTGGGACACTGGTTCAGATCCAGATCCTACAGGATTATGGAGCTCTAATGCTGAATGGAACTATGGCCGTTGGGTAAATAAGGAATCTGATGAAATGCTTAAAGACGGTTTGAGTGAAAAATCATTTGATGATAAACACCGTAAAGATGTATATGTAAAATGGCAAAAATTCTTTAACGAGCAGCTGCCAGCACTTCCTTTATGGGAAAATATCAATATTTATGCTGTGAATAAGCGTGTGAAAAACGTAACTCTAGATCCATCAACGGTAGTTGTAGATCCGGAGAAATGGTCTGTAACGGAATAAGTATTTTACATGTAAAGGAGAGTCAACGATGCTGCAATACTCACTAAGACGTATTTTAGGGATGATTCCAATGTTGATTCTGATCTCCTTTGTTGTGTTTTCCCTGGCAAAAATGATGCCAGGGGACCCTTTTGGGGGAGAAATCAACCCCAGTAATACAGATCCAAAATACATTGAGGAAATGCGTGATAAGCTAGGATATAACGATCCTATCTACGTTCAATATTGGAACTGGGTAAAGGGAGTGGCACAAGGAGATTTAGGAAAGTCAACAACTCATAAGTTACCGACATTAGATATTATTTTAGAGCGTATGCCTAATACGATCTTTTTAGCTTTGACTTCGCTTTTGATTACGTATGTGTTTGCATTTATTTTAGGTATGTATGCAGGAAGAAAACCGTATACCTTAGCAGATAACTTTATTGCAGGATATAATTACTTTGCATTAGCGGTTCCATCGTTTATCGCAGGGATCGTAGGCATTTATTTATTTTCCTTTCAGTTAGGCTGGTTTCCGTTTAGCGGTTCTGTTGAAGTAGGATTAAAAGAGGGATCATGGGAATTTATTCAAAGTAGAATTCATCACGTTATATTACCTGCACTGATTCTTGGCTTGATGTCGACCGCGCAGTATACCCAATTTTTGCGTAATGATATTATTGAAAACAGTCGCAAAGATTTTGTGCGCACAGCCAGAGCAAAAGGAACAAAAGAATCTAAAATTTATAATGTTCATATCTTACGCAACTCAATGATTCCGCTTATTACGTTTTTAGGGTTTGATCTTGTAACAATCATTAGCGGTTCTATCATTACAGAGACAATCTTTACGTATCCAGGAATCGGAAAGTTGTTTGTTGACTCTGTAGCAACTCGTGACTACTCAGTTATGATGTCGCTTACAATGCTGTTTTCAATTTTAACATTGGTTGGGAATCTGGTTGCTGATTTGTTATACGGCGTAGCAGATCCGCGTATTCGTTTGGATTAGGAGGAGAAAGTATGGAAATTGTAACGAAAAAAGATGTACAGCCAGAAGTGAATATGAAAGCTCCTAAAAACCTTTCTCCATGGGCGATTGCGCGAAAGAAGTTTGTAAAAAATAAACTAGCCATGATAAGTTTAGCTTTCATGATTGTGATTACGCTTCTTGCCATTTTTGCACCGCTGCTTACAAAAGCAGATATTACACGTATCGACTATATGGCGATGAATGCAGCGCCTTCCAGTGAGCATTGGTTTGGAACGGATACAAATGGTCGAGACGTATTTGCACGTACATTGTATGGAGGAAGAACTTCGTTACTGATTGGAGTTGCTTGTACAACACTCGTTATTTTAATCGGAACTCTTATTGGTTCGATTGCGGGTTATTACGGAGGCAAAGTGGACCAATTCTTAATGCGTTTTACAGACTTTGTCTTAAACTTTCCGCTCATTGTTTTTGTTGTAGTGTTAAATACAATTCTAATTGGAAAAATCTCAGGCGTTTGGACGCTCATCCTAGTTGTTAGCTTCCTAAGCTGGGGAAGTACGGCCCGGCTGGTGCGAAGCAAAGTCTTGGCTGAAAAAGAAAATGAATATGTGCTTTCAGCTGTTTCCATTGGGTGCAGCCCGTTTAAAATCATCTTCAAACATTTGCTGCCAAATGTGTTTTCAACGATTGTGGTTCAAGCCAGTTTGCAGATGGCCATCCTTATCGTGTTTGAGTCAGCGATTAGCTTTATCGGTTTTGGCGTGCCGGCTGATACGCCGAGCTGGGGGAATATGCTGACAGAAGCAAGGGAATCAGATGTGCTGCAGAATAAGCCTTGGATGTGGGTTCCGCCAGGTTTAGCTATTACATTTACGATCCTGGCTATCAACTTCATTGGTGAAGGATTAAAAGATGCTTTAAATCCAAAATCTCTTCGTTAAAAATCTATCACAAAAGTGTGATAGATTTTTTTAGGTTTGTCAGACCTCCTGACAAACCTATTACTATAGAAGAAACTCGGATTTTTTCTGCTTATAGGGGTGGATATAGTTCATGAAGCCTGTAGCAATCATTAGCACTGGCGTTATGTCTGAGCTTCGAAATAAGTGCATTTGCATAATAACCAAAAACGAAGGTATTTTACAATTAATTTTTAGAAAAATAACATCATTTGGAATAAAAATTCCTTTCTCTGCCTATACTGATGGATAACAAACAGATAGTAAGTGAGGGGTAAATTATGCTATATCTTCATGATGTATGGGTTAATTGGTTTGAAGGCGAAGAAAACGGTTATAATGTGTGTCATTTCCATGAGTGGAGAAAAGACGATTGTGTAGAACTGCTCGATCAAGCACCGTTATTAAAAGTAAATCCGCTTTTATTTCATTACATTGAAAATGATCTTTCCGAGCTACCTCAACAACTACTACAAGATGTCTATCAGAAAGCATACATTCGGAAAAATCATGAGCGCACGCAGGTTGAATATTGTTTTATTGTTACAGATGGAACGAATATTTTAGCAATTGATACGATGGGCTATCATATCCCAATTCGAAAAAGCCGCTTAATTCCAAGACAAGAACAGTTAGTTTATGAGATGATTGCGGATCAAGAAGAGCTAGAATATAAGTTCAGTGAAGACGAGCTAACTAAAAAAGAGCATCATATTCTTTCGCCGTCTCCTGAAACGATGAGAGGGCTAACACGTAAAGAACGTCAGCTAAAACAGCTGTTATTTATGGCACTTGATCAGCTACATACAACAAAAAATACAGCTCAAATCCGCTACTGGTACACAGAGTGGAATCCAACGAAATACGAAGACATTCAAGAGATGCCGTTTCAAGACGTATGGAATCAGCTATACGATGAAACGAAGTCAGGGTGGTCACCGAAACATAAATTATTATGCGAGCGCTTAGTAAAAGGACAACCTTTCTTTGAAAAACTTTGGGAAATTGAACAAGAGCCAAAAGTGAATTAAAAAAACGACTGCATAGCAGTCGTTTTTTTTTAACGTTTACGGCCAATTCCCATTGCGTTTCGCATTTTGCGAAGCATTTTATTAGCCGTTGCATTTGCTTTATCGGCACCTTGATCTAAAATATCATCTAACTCGCTAGAATCAACTAATTCATAATATCTTTCTTGAATTGGAGCAAGTGCTTCAGCTACTACTTTAGCTGTGTCAGCTTTAAAGTCACCATAACCTTTGCCTTCGTACATTGCTTCAATGTCTTCGATTGATTTATTTGCTAGGATTGAATAAATGCTTAATAAGTTTGAAATACCTGGCTTATTTTCTTTATCGTAGCGAACAATACCTTCTGAATCCGTTACGGCACTTTTGATTTTCTTTTCAATCGTTTTAGCGTCATCCAAGAGCGTAATAAAAGCTTTTTGGTTTGGATCGGACTTGCTCATTTTTTTCGTAGGATCTTGAAGAGACATGACGCGTGCGCCCACTTTTGGAATACGTACTTCAGGAATAGTGAAGATATCATTGTATTTTTTGTTAAAGCGCTCAGCTAAGTCACGCGTTAATTCTAAATGCTGCTTTTGATCTTCACCAACTGGCACCAAATCGGTGTTGTATAAAAGAATATCAGCTGCCATTAGTGGAGGATAAGTTAATAATCCTGCTGATACTGCTTCTTTTCCAGCGGACTTATCTTTAAACTGAGTCATACGCTCAAGTTCACCGATATACGCTACGCACTGTAACATCCATCCTGCTTCCGTGTGGGCGGGCACTTCTGATTGAATAAATAAAGTTGATTTTGCTGGATCAATTCCTACTGCTACATACAGAGCAGCAAGGCTGCGAATGTTTTTACGAAGTGCTAAACGGTCTTGAGGCGCTGTAATTGCATGCTGATCTACAATACAAAAATGACAGTTATAGTCATGTTGAAGTTCAACAAATTGCTTCATCGCTCCAATGTAGTTGCCTAAAGTGATTGTACCGCTTGGTTGAATACCTGAAAAAATTGTTTTCATCAAATCTTCCTTTCATCTGCACATATATGATGCTAGTTTACGTATACAACATAAAAAGGCCCATCCGCTCCTAGCATAAGCTAGGGGCGAATGGACCGCGTTGCCACCCTAATTAGCACACATTATTGTGAACTATCTTTATTCATGTAACGTTGAGATCAACGTTCAAGCTTTGCACTTGAAAGCTCCAAAGTCCATTCTGCAGGTTTCAATGTTTGTTCTCACCAGCCACAAACTCTCTAAAAATGAAAATTCTGCATACTACTCTTTTTCACAGCTTTAATTATATAGTTATTCATTATTATAACGCGAAAAAGCAGGAATTTAAACATCTTATCGCTAAAAAGGTTTATAAGACAATTTACTGGAATTTTTCTTCGGCAAAAAAAGACAAGAACCTTTTAATTAAAGCATTTCTTAATGAAAATTTGGTGGAGGATTTGGTAAAAATCTTTTATTTAGTATTTCTAATGCCTTTGTAATACTATTGTAATACCTATACTACAAAAAAGATTTTAGACGTCTGACAAGTAGGCACAATCCTTATAAGATAAGGTTTTTTCCCTCATGACAAAAAAATACCATTAAATAATAGTATTGCAATAAATTTTTAAAATATTTATAATAGGCGTAACAAACATATTTTTTACAAAGGTATTACAATTTCTTAATTTTTCAGAAAAAACAAAATAGCCAATGTTTTGTTTCAATTAGCGAATTTTGTAATGAATGAGTCTTCTACATATTAAGCGCATACATTGGATTTACAGCATGTAAACAATTGATGACAGTTTCATAGGGTAGAAGAATAATTTTGCAGTGAGGTCTTTAGCACTCTACTACGTGAAAAAATAACTGATTATTTTGTATTGAAAGAGGATTAAGAAATTAGTGCATATCAAAAAAATATGGTTGCCACACAAACAAAATTTAATAGGGGGTAACACGCAATGAAGAAAAGGTTGTCAATTCTTTTCAGTTTGCTGCTTGTAATGAGCTTGTTTTTAGCTGCATGTGGATTTAACAAAGAATCTGGTGGCAGTGAAAATGCTAGCAGTGATGGCGGCGACAAGAAAAAAGAGCAAGAGCTTCGCGTAAACATTAAAACTGAGCCTTTCTCACTGAACCCAGGCTTAGCTAATGATTCAACGTCATCAAACGTATTATTACAAACATTTGAAGGTTTAACTCGTATTGGTAAAGATGGAAAACCTGAAAATGCCATGGCGAAAGATGTAAAGGTCAGCGATGATCAAACTAAATATACGTTTACGATTCGCGACGATGCAAAATGGTCAAATGGTGACCCTGTAACAGCAAAAGATTTCGAATATGCATGGAAATGGGCGTTAGATCCTAAAAACGAATCTCAATATGCATATCAATTATACTATGTTAAAAATGCACAGGCTGCTAATGAAGGAAAAGGTTCATTAGATGATGTTGCCGTTAAAGCAACAGATGATAAAACGCTTGAGGTAACATTAGAAAACCCAACGCCATATTTCTTAGAATTAACAGCTTTCTATACGTACTTCCCAGTGAATACGAAAATTGCTGAATCAAATGAAAAATGGTACACAAATGCAGGCGAAAACTATACGTCAAACGGTCCTTTCAAGCTTAAAACTTGGAAACATAACGACAAAATTGAGTTAGTTCCTAATGAAAACTATTGGGATAAAGATGCTGTAAAACTTAAAAAAGTTGAAATGTACATGATCAATGATAACAACACTGAACTTTCAATGTTCAAAAACGGTGAATTAGACTGGGCGGGTATGCCTACCGGTCAATTACCAGCTGATGCACTTCCTGAATTAAAGAAAGACGGTTCATTAAACATTCAAGAGATTGCAGGTACTTACTGGTACAAGTTTAATACAGAACAAAAACCTTTAGACAATGTGAACATTCGTAAAGCATTAGCTTATGCAATTGATCGTAAAGGTATTACAGAACAAATTACAAAAGACGGTTCAGTTCCAGCGATGGCGGCTGTACCACCAACAATGTTTGAAGATAACAAAAAAGGCTACTTCAAAGACAATGATGTGAAAAAAGCAAAAGAATATTTAGAAAAAGGCTTGAAAGAAATGGGCCTTAAAGATGCTTCAGAACTACCAGCAATTAAGGTGTCATACAACACGGATGAAAAACATGCAAAAATTGCACAAGCTGTTCAAGATATGTGGAAGAAAAACCTTGGTATTAAAGTACAGTTAGACAACTCTGAGTGGGCTGTTTACATTGAAAAGTTACACCAAGGAGATTATCAAGTTGGGCGTATGGGCTGGTTAGGAGACTTTAACGATCCAATCAACTTCCTAGAGTTATTCCGTGACAAAAAAGGCGGAAATAATGATACAAACTGGGAAAATCCAGAATATAAAAAGTTATTAATTGACTCTCAAAAAGAAACAGATCCTAAAAAACGTCAGGCAATGTTGAAAAAAGCAGAAGGTATCTTCATGGATGAAATGCCAGTGGCACCAATCTACTTCTACACAAATGCTTGGGTACAAGACAAGCAGCTGAAAGATGTTGTGATGTCTGGTCTTGGAGACATTCAGATTAAGTGGGCTCATTTTGAGTAAGTAACATCAATTATGACAAAGGGTATATGGGGCCTGGTGCTCCATATACTTTTCTTTCTTGTGCGCGAATTTTGTAAAAATATGGAGGTGTGTCAGGGTGTTCAAATATATAGGAAAACGACTTATTTATATGTTTCTATCATTATGGCTGATCGTAACAGCGACCTTTTTCTTAATGCGTGCTGTTCCAGGAGGTCCATTCACATCAGAAAAGCAGCTTCCCCCTGAAATTCAAAAAAATCTAAATCAGTATTACGGTTTAGATCAGCCTTGGTACCATCAGTACTTTGATTACTTAACATCAATTTTAAAGTGGGATTTTGGTCCATCTTTCAAATATAAAGGCCAAACGGTAAATGATTTGATTAACGGCGGATTCCCTGTTTCATTCATGCTAGGGATGGAAGCTATTTTAATAGCAATTGCTATTGGCGTAGTACTAGGTGTTATTGCTGCTTTAAAACATAATAAATGGCAAGATTACACGGCGATGGTTATTGCAGTTCTAGGAATCTCAGTTCCAAGTTTTATCATGGCAGCGGTATTACAATACGTTCTGGCTATGAAACTACAAATTTTTCCGGTTGCACGCTGGGAATCTTGGGCACACACGGTGTTACCAGCTCTCGCGCTTGCTTCAACCCCTATGGCGTTTATCGCACGATTAACTCGGTCGAGTATGCTTGAAGTATTAAGCAATGATTATATTCGTACAGCGAAAGCAAAAGGTTTAAGCAGAGGCGTTATTACAGTTAAGCACGCCATGCGAAATGCGATGCTTCCAGTCGTATCCTATATGGGACCTTTAGTAGCAGGGATTTTAACGGGTAGCTTTGTTATTGAAAAAATATTTGGTATCCCTGGATTAGGTTCACACTTTGTACTCAGTATCTCAAACCGAGATTATACAACGATTATGGGCGTAACGGTGTTCTACAGTATTTTACTACTTGTATGTATCCTGCTTGTAGATATTGCATACGGCTTTATTGATCCTCGAATTAAACTTACAGGTGCTAAGAAAGGAGAGTAACTATGCAGCAACTTCCGAAAATTCCTAAAGAAATGTTTGAAACAGCAGGGATTGACCATGCTCAAGCAGAAAAGATTGAAAAACCGAGTCTTTCGTTCTGGCAAGATGTTTTTATTCGTTTTCGCAAAAATAAGCTTGCTATGTTTGGTGTAGTACTAATGGTTCTCCTTGTTTTTATGGCGATATTTGGTCCATTGATGGTGAAATACGATTATGCAACCAATGATTTATTGAATGCCAATCAGGCACCATCTTCTGAGCACTGGTTCGGCACAGATGAATTAGGGCGCGATGTGTTTGCTCGTACGTGGGAAGGCGCTCGTATTTCATTATTTATCGGGTTAGCAGCAGCTTTAATTGATTTATTCATCGGCGTAGTTTGGGGAAGCATCTCTGGATACCGCGGCGGCCGTACGGATGAAACAATGATGCGTGTTGCGGATATCTTATATGGTGTTCCTTACCTTTTACTGGTTATTATTTTAATGGTTATGCTTGGCCAAGGGTTAGGCACGATGATCTTGGCGATGACCATTACCGGCTGGATTAACATGGCCCGTATTGTACGTGGACAAGTATTGCAGTTGAAAAACCAAGAGTACGTAATGGCTTCACAAACATTAGGAGCAACAACAAAGCGTATTTTATTTAAACATCTTATTCCGAATGCAACAGGTCCGATTTTAGTAACAATGACACTAACGATTCCTTCAGCAATCTTTACAGAAGCATTTTTAAGCTACTTGGGACTAGGCGTTCCGGCACCGCTTGCAAGCTGGGGAACAATGGCTTCAGAAGGCTTACCTGCTTTGGAATACTATCCTTGGCGCTTATTTTTCCCAGGTTTGTTTATCTGTTTAACAATCTTAGCGTTCAACGTAATTGGTGATGGATTACGAGATGCGTTAGATCCAAAACTACGTAAGTAAGGAAGTGAACTCATATGTCACGTTTATTAGAAGTAAAAAATTTAGCTGTATCATTTAAAACATATGGCGGAGAAGTTCAAGCTGTTCGCGGCGTTAACTTCCACTTAAATAAAGGTGAAACGCTAGCAATTGTTGGTGAGTCAGGATCTGGTAAAAGTGTAACTTCACAAACAATCATGCGCCTTATCCCGATGCCTCCTGGCCGAATTAAAAGCGGTGAAATGCTGTTTGACGGCATTGATTTAGCAAAGAAAACGGATAAAGAAATGGAAGCTATTCGCGGTAAGGATATCGGTATGATTTTCCAAGATCCGATGACTTCTTTAAATCCAACAATGAAAGTTGGAGCTCAAATTGGTGAAGTCGTAATCAAGCATTCCAAAGTATCTAAAGCGGAAGCGAAAAAACGTGCAGTCGAGTTATTAACGCTTGTAGGCATTCCTTTTCCAGAACAGCGTGTGAATCAATATCCGCATGAATTCAGCGGAGGGATGAGACAGCGTGTTGTCATTGCGATGGCTCTTGCTTCTAATCCGAAATTACTGATTGCTGATGAACCAACAACGGCGCTTGATGTAACAATTCAAGCTCAAATTTTAGAGTTGATGAAAGACATTCAGAAAAAAACGGATACATCTATTATCTTTATCACCCATGATCTTGGTGTAGTAGCAAATGTAGCAGATCGAGTAGCCGTTATGTACGCTGGTCAAATTGTTGAAACGGGCACAGTGGATGAAGTGTTTTACGACCCAAAACATCCGTATACGTGGGGACTCCTAGCTTCTATGCCAAGCTTAGATAACGAGGCGGAAGAAGAGCTGGCTGCTATTCCTGGAACGCCGCCAGATTTAACGAATCCTCCAAAGGGAGATGCATTTGCAGCGCGAAATCCGTACGCAATGAAAATTGATTTTGAGCAAGAACCTCCAATGTTCAAAATATCGGATACGCACTATGCAAAAACATGGCTCTTACATCCGGATGCACCAAAAGTAGAGCCGCCTGCTTCAGTTCAGCGCCGCATGCGTAAAGTTGATAATGTATACAGTACACCTGTACTCGTAGCGAAGGATGGTGAATAACATGACAGATAAATTATTAGAGATTAAAGGCTTAAAGCAACATTTTTTCACAAGTAAAGGAACAATTAAAGCGGTTGATGGTCTGACGTTTGACATCTTCCGCGGAGAGACGTTAGGTCTTGTAGGTGAATCTGGTTGCGGAAAGTCAACGACAGGCAGAACGATTATTCGTTTATATGACGCTACTAGCGGTGAGGTGCTATTTAATGGCGAAAATGTACATGGTCGCAAATCTCGCTCGGAGCTTAAAAAATTCAATCGTAAAATGCAAATGATTTTCCAAGATCCATATGCGTCACTTAACCCTCGTATGACCGTAGCAGATATCATAGCAGAAGGCATTGACATCCACGGTTTAGCTAAGACGAGAAAAGAGCGTATGGCAAAGGTTCACGAGCTTCTTGAAACAGTGGGGCTCAACAAAGAACATGCAAATCGCTATCCACATGAGTTTAGTGGCGGCCAGCGTCAGCGTATCGGTATCGCAAGAGCACTGGCAGTAGAACCTGATTTTATCATCGCAGATGAACCAATCTCAGCTTTGGATGTATCTATACAAGCTCAAGTTGTTAACTTAATGAAGAAGTTACAGCGTGAACGTGGACTAACCTATTTATTTATCGCCCATGATTTGTCAATGGTAAAATACATTAGTGACCGCATCGGCGTTATGTACAGAGGTAAGATTGTAGAGCTTGCACCAAGTGATGAACTTTATCGAAACCCTGTTCATCCATATACAAAAGCGTTGCTTTCAGCTATTCCGCTTCCCGATCCTGACAGTGAAAAAACGCGTCAGCGCAAAATTTATGATCCAAGTATCCATGATTATAACGGTGAAGAACCGGAGCTTAGAGAAGTATCTCCAGGTCACTACGTGTCTTGTTCTCAAGCAGAGTTTGCCGCATATACAACCTAACAAAAACGATCTCACAACGAGGTCGTTTTTTATTTAGTTATCAAAGAACGCTAAACTTTAAATTGGAAAAAACATGTAAGAACAAGTGACATTAGCGCTTTACAGGTATTATACAATACAGGATTAGAAAATACTATTAAAAATTTTCAGAATTTTATATTTAAGACAAAATATCTATGTTAAAACCTTATAACTAAAGGAATATAAGTGATTAATAATGTTGTTTGTTGAATAATAATTCAAAAATATAAAAGAAGGTAGACGTATGCCTACCTTCTTTTTATAAATCTGCTAAGATATCGCCGTCTTTACGATTTTTGTCAATTTTTAATACTTGATCTGCCGGCTGATAAGACGCACCATATATTTCTTTGTCTTTGTAAGTATGAATTAACTCGTACGTTTTTTTCATTTTATTTAAAATGCTTTCCTCTGTTTCAGAGGTAGGAGACCAGTATAGAATTTCCATCTGATTAACTTCATTTGTAGCTAATGAGCGGCGGTTATAGCCGATTGTTTGAGCATGCTTAAAGTCTGCACGTTTATAAAAATGCAGTCTTTTTGCTGAGTCTGAATCTTTATAGTCTATAGGCTCTACTTCTAGGATAATTGGTTTGTTATGTTGTTTTAACTCATCAATTAATTTACCGCCAAGCCCTTGACCTCTAGCGTCTTTTGAAACAAAGAGGTAATCAATAAAGATAAATTGGTCTGTTTCCACGTACATTAATACGTGATGAGGTCCTTCATTTTTATGATAAATATCGCTGCGTTCTTGTAAAAGCGTTTCGATATGCTTCTTTGATTTCATTTCTTCAATGGGAAAATATTGACTTAGTTTTTCATACCAATTCATAGCACCCTCCTACTGATCTTTTCATGATGATGTTCATAATAGTGTTTAAACAGTTATCTTATCTTTACCCTTTTTAGGGAAAAATAAGCATCTATAATTGAAAATAAGGAAAAATAATAGATTTATTATTCTTAATAGTTAGAAAATTATAGCGGAATAAGAACATATAATGTAAAAAATGGTTTTTATTATATTTTTATTGTAAGTTTATTTGTGAAAATCACAAAAAACTATCGCATTTTTTGTGATTTTTGATAAAATGAACAAAGTGAAGTTTTTTTAATATTGTATTTTATAGATGTGATAGCGGTAAAAATGCAGGTGTGGAACTTGCAATATCAGATTTTTAGTACATACAATGCCTAGAATTATTTGTTTGAAAAATAAGTTAATTAGCCGCTATTAAATGAAATGGACATGTTAGGAGAGAGAATTATGCAAGGGAACACGCAAGAAAAAGAATTAAGCCGTGGACTTGAGGAAAGACATATTAGCTTAATGTCTTTAGGCGCAGCTATCGGAGTTGGACTGTTTTTAGGTTCTGCATCCGCTATTCGGTTAGCAGGTCCTGGTATTCTTATCATGTATGGAATCAGTGGTCTTATTATGTTTTTTATTATGAGAGCGTTAGGTGAAATGGCAGTACAAAATCCAGTAGCCGGTTCTTTTAGTAAGTATGCTAACGATTATTTGGGACCACTCGCTGGTTATTTAACAGGCTGGAACTACTGGTTTATGTGGATTATTACATGTATGGCTGAAATTACAGCCGTTGGAGTATATATGGATTTTTGGTTCCCGGGTGTGCCCCAGTGGATATGGGCACTTGCAGCGCTCGTTATCATGACAGGCGTTAACTTTTTAGCTGTAAAAGCATATGGTGAACTAGAGTTTTGGTTTTCTCTTATTAAAGTAGTAACGATTATCCTTATGATTGTGCTTGGTCTAGGCATGATTATCTTTGGAATTGGAAATGGCGGCATTGCAACAGGAATCAGTAATTTATGGAATCACGGTGGCTTTTTCCCGAATGGTATGAAAGGTGTTCTTCTATCACTTCAAATGGTTATGTTTGCTTACCTCGGTATTGAAATGATTGGGGTAACAGCAGGAGAGGTGAAAAATCCGGAAAAGACGTTAACAAAAGCAATTGATAATGTACTGTGGAGAATTTTGATTTTTTACATCGGAGCTTTGTTTGTTATTATGTCTATTTATCCTTGGCCAGAGATCGGAACACAAGGAAGCCCATTTGTTTTAACATTTGATAAAGCTGGAATTCCCGCTGCAGCAGGGATTATAAACTTTGTAGTGTTAACAGCGGCTTTATCTTCTTGTAACAGTGGGATTTTTAGTACAGGCCGTATGTTATTTAATTTAGCTCAGCACGGGGAAGCACCAAAACGCTATGCCAATTTAACAAAAGGCGGCGTGCCTGGTGCAGCAGTTATTGCTTCAGCTGTTGTACTGCTACTCGGAGTTGGCTTAAACTATGTTGTTCCTGATAAGGTGTTCACGTGGGTGACAAGTATCGCTACTATTGGAGCGATTTGGACATGGGGAATTATTTTACTTTCTCAAATTCGCTTCCGCAGAGGATTAAGTGATCAGCAGGTAAGTGATTTAAAATATAAGCTTCCGTTCTTCCCGTATACGTCGTATCTCGCTCTTGCTTTCTTAGCGGGGGTAGTAGTGGTGATGGGTTTCTCCTCTGATACAAGAATAGCCCTTATTGTAGGTCCGATATGGTTTATTTTGTTGGTTATTATTTACTATTCAAAAGGTTTTCATAAAAGATAAAAAATAAGGCTGAGACAAACCTATTTTTGTTGAAGGGAAATCCGAACGCGTTGAATTCTTGATTAAGAATCTAACGCGTTCGGATTTTTTTGTTTGTAGGGTGAACGTAGGTTTACTGTATGTAGGGGCTTCTAGCTGTTGATTGGAGGACAAGGCGAAGACTTCTGCGGGAAAAGCGAGACAGGCTCACCGCCCGCCCGCGGAAGGCGAAGTCTTGCATGGAAATGAACAGCGGTGTCACAAGCGCAATCCACACGAGCTCATATATCCCGTCTGTTCATCTATAGATGAATGGAGTTATGTCTCAGCCGCATTTTTTTCCAAAAGAAAATGAAGGATTTATTATTTCACTTTTTGCTTTAGTGTGCTAATATATTATATTGTTAAACAAATGAAGAAATAAATAATTTCTATGTTTTAATAGATTAGCATCGAGCTTTCTATGTCAAAAGTTTAAGCTTTTAGAAAGCAAAAGGAGACACAGCAAATGAAAGACAAAAAATGGGGACTTTGGTTTTTAACAGCCTTTGTAGTTGGTAATATGGTAGGCGGCGGAGTATTTATGCTTCCTTCTAATTTAGCAAACGTATCAAGTCCAATTGGTTCAACACTTGCTTGGATTGCAACAGGTCTTGGCGTGTTCATGATTGCTCTTGTGTTCGGGAACTTAGTTATGAGAAAGCCTGAATTAAAAGGAGGGCCTCAAAGTTATGCAGCGAACCTTTTTTCATCGCCTAAAGCAGGTAAAGTAGCTGGGTATAGTATGGCTTGGGGTTATTGGGCAGCAAACTGGGCTGCAACAGCATCTGTCATCATATCGTTTGCGGGATATTTAACAACGTTCTTTCCAGTAATGGAGAGTAAGGATATTTTATTTTCAGTCGGAGATTTTCAATTAGAAGCTGGGAAATTTATTACGTTTTTAGTATGTTCTGTTGTATTATGGGGAATTCAAGCTATTTTGCAGCGAGATATCAATAGCGCCGGTAATATTAACTTTATCACAACGGCAGCTAAAATTATTGGATTCGGTTTATTTATTGTTGTGGCGCTATCGCTATTTAGCGCATCCAACCTCGTCAGTACAGAATTTGTTAATTCAAAGGGTATAAATGTAGGATTAGGAAGTCAGGTCAATGGAGCAGCCATTGCTACGCTGTGGGCATTTATCGGAATTGAATCAGCTGTACTGTTATCTAATCGTGCAAAATCACAAAAAGTAGTAAAGAAAGCAACGCTGCTTGGATTATTAATCTCAATGGTTATCTATGTGGGGATTACACTTCTAGCTATGGGGATTCTTTCGACAGCTCAGCTTCAGCAGTCTCAAAAGCCTTTGGTAGATACGTTAGAAATGGTTATTGAACATAAAGGTGCTTACGTAATGGCCATTTTAGCACTTATATCTTTATTAGGTTCTACTGTTGGATGGATTGTTGTTAGTGCAGAAGTTCCTTATCAAGCAGCAAAATCAGGGTTGTTTCCACAGTGGTTTGCTAAAACTAATCAGAACAATAGTCCAGCCCGCTCACTAACATTAACAAATGGCTTAACACAGTTGTTTTTGTTTGCGACTATTTCAGGCACAGTTTCGCAAGCCTATAATTTCGCTATCGTTGTAGCTACTCTCGCCTATTTAGTTCCTTATTTCGTGACGACAGTTTATCAATTAAAGCTTATTGTGACGGGTGAGACGTACGACACGATTAAAGGATCGCGAGTAAAAGACGGAATTATTGCTTCGTTAGCACTTATTTATTCGCTATGGGTGATTAAGACAGGGACAGCTGATTTAAAAACATTTTTCCTAGGTATTGGCTTATTTTTAATCGGGCTTTTACTGTATCCTATCTTAATGAGACGAGGAAAAAGCACATCAGCTATTAAATAAATAAGAGATTATCTTAAAAGCTTTGCAGAAACGTCATTTCTTCTGCAAGGCTTTTTTAGTGACTGAAAAGTTCGAGGAATTTGTGAAAGAAAAAAATAATAAAAAAAATGAAACTAATCTACAGGTTTATTCGTAATAGTAGTGTGGTAAATAAATAATGAAGAAAATCGGTAATGAAAATAATGACAGTGAAGGAACGAACTAATGTACTAGTTCACTTTAAAAAGTATATCATTCCGATGAAGTTTATAGTATAATGCAAATAGATATTATTTTTTAAAAGTAATTATAAAGTAGTATCGATTTTCATTATCAGTCATTAAATATTTACACTCGTTGAAGTTTGTATAAAACAACATGATTTACAGTTCATGTTTTGAATGTTATGACCGATTATGATAGAAGGAGTGAAGGAGTAAATGGTTACATTATATACATCACCAAGTTGTACATCTTGTCGTAAAGCGAAAGCTTGGTTAGAGGAAAATGATATTGGATATACAGAGCGTAATATCTTTTCAGAGCCGTTATCAATCGATGAGATTAAAGAAATTTTACGTATGACAGAAGATGGAACAGATGAAATCATTTCAACACGTTCGAAAACTTTCCAAAAACTAGACGTTCAGGTAGACGCTATGCCTTTACAAGATTTGTATGAATTAATTCAGCAAAATCCTGGCTTATTGCGCCGTCCGATTATCATTGATGAAAAACGTCTACAAGTTGGTTATAATGAAGACGAAATCCGTCGTTTCTTACCACGTAAAGTGCGTACTTTCCAACTTCGCGAAGCTCAAAGACTTGTGAATGGTTAATTTTTATATTTGTCTGTTTAAGATTTAAATACGAAACCAACCAAGTAACGTTTGCTTGAAGTTGGTATATAAAAAATAAGCAGCAGGGAGCCAAATGGCCTCTGCTGCTTATTTTTTGTCGAAATAGCAGGGAAAATGAAGTATATATGTAATTAATAAAGAAAGAGAGTAATTAAACATATAAAAGTGGTGGTGAACGGATTGGAGCTTTTACAGCTAAAATATTTCCAAGTAGTTGCTAGACTAGAACATATCAGCAAAGCGGCTGAAGAGCTATACGTATCTCAGCCTGCGCTCAGCAAAACGATTTCACAGTTGGAAAAAGAGCTAGGCATTCGTTTGTTTGATCGAAACGGTAAATACATTAAATTAAATCGGTACGGTAAAGCGTTCTGTTCCAAAGTAGAACGTGCTTTAAAAACATTAGAAGACGCAAAGCATGAGCTAAAGGATATGTCGAACGATCCATGTGAAGAAATTCGTCTTGTTGTGTTAGCTAGTTCACATTTACTTCCAGAGCTATTAAGCAGGTTTCGTGAGCAATATCCTCAGGTGCGTTTTCGGCTAATGCAGCATTTGACTAATAGCTATTCACAGCCTGATTTTGATTTATGTATTTCAGCTTTTCCATTAACAACCCGTCAGATCGAACATACTCCTTTACTTCGTGAATCGATTTTGCTTGCAGTCCCTCTTGATCATCATTTAGCCAAGCAATCACGTGTAAAGTTAAATGAACTTAAAAATGAGAAATTCATTGTGCTAAAGAAAGGGAAAGAGCTAAGAAAAATAACGGATGCGATTTGTAAGGAACAGAATTTTGTACCTCAAATTACGTTTGAAAGCGATGATCCAGCAACAGTGAGAGGTTTGATTAGAGCGAAGCAAGGAATAGGTTTTATTCCTGAAGTGACGTGGGGAGGTTCTACAGGAAAAGATGTAAAACTGCTAAAAATTGAAGAAGAAACATTTGAACGTACAATCTTTTTAGCTTGGAACAATGGAGGCTACGTGACGGATTTACAACAAATCTTCAGGCAGTTTGTGATTGATTATTTTAAACATTTACCCTCCGATATGCCTCGTGAATACATATAAGAATCATGACTAAATGTCATGATTTTTATTTCTTTTTCGAATAAATCTAAAATGAACAGTAGAGAAAACTGCATTATGTCATTTTTGATATAAGTATATAACTAAAAATGCATAGGTTATTCAACTTTTTTCCTTTACACTATTTTTAAACCATAAAGTAAACGCTTTCAATGATAGGTTGGGGAGGAAGTAATATGATAATCTTCGGTGTAGCGCTGCTGTCTATTTGCATGTTGATAGGAGTAATTGTAGGGGACGCATTAGGAGGGCTAATGGGAGTAGAAGCCAACGTTGGGGGAGTAGGGGTATCCATGCTTCTTCTTGTACTAGCGGTGGATTATTTAAAGAAGAAAAATAAGCTCCAAGTAAAATCCGAAGAAGGCATTGCTTTTTGGGGAGGAATTTATATTCCTATCGTGGTAGCGATGTCTGCACAGCAAAATGTTGTAGCTGCTCTTGATGGAGGAGGCATGGCGATTCTTGCAGGGGTGGTAGTAGTCGTAGTAGGCTTTTTATCCATACCATTTATCAGCAGAATAGGAGAGAAAGCGAAGGTGAAGGAACAAGAAATAGAGCTTTCTATTTTACCTAAGGAGCAGATAAAATGATGAATATGATTAAAGAAGGGTTAGAAAATAACGGACTGATTACGGCATTTGCTATTATTGGGATTGTCATGTATATTGCCTATTTTTTATCAGATAAATTAACAAAAGGAAGAGTTCACGGATTTGCTATTGCTATTATGTTTGGATTAATTCTTGCTTATATAGGTGGAGTGAATACAGGAGGAGAAAAAGGGATTTCTGATATACAGTTATTTTCAGGAATTGGCTTAATGGGCGGGGGGATGCTGCGAGACTTTGCCATTATTGCTACTGCGTTCGGTGCCAATTTTAGCGAAGTCAAAAAAACGGGAATCAGCGGGATTACGGCCTTGTTTTTTGGGGTTTTCTATTCCTTTGTACTAGGTGTAATTATTGCTCTTTGTTTTGGATATAGAGATCCCGTTGCTTTGACTACAATCGGAGGAGGAGCCGTGACCTATATTGTGGGGCCGGTTTCTGGAACTGCGATTGGAGCCTCTTCTGATATTATCGCGTTAAGTATAGCTGTAGGATTAATTAAATCCATTTCAGTTATGATTTTGACACCGGTATTTGCTAAGAAAATCAAATTAAACAACCCTCGTACAGCAATGATCTATGGAGGAGTTATGGGGACGACGAGCGGTGTGGCAGCTGGTTTAGCTGCGACAGATGTAAAACTTGTACCTTACGGAGCCATGACAGCTACATTTTATACAGGTCTTGGTTGCTTGCTCGTACCATCTATTCTTTTTTTACTCACAGAGATTATTTTTTAAGTGTACAAAGTGTTTTATGAATAAAAGACTGCTGTGCTCATTAAACTAAAGAAAAGGCCATACTAAATAAAAATGTTTAGTATGGCCTTTTCTTTATCATTTAGTTGAACGAAAGCTATTAACAGCCATGCCGCTTATCAGCACAACAGCAATTGTTATAAACGGAATAAATGTTCCTAGAGATGTATGGTCTGCAAAGAATGAATGTAAGTTCTTTTCATGTCCAATCATATTTCCAGCAGTATAAGCTAAAATAGCTGCTCCGCCGTAAACAAGCAGGGGAAACCGTTCCATCAAATACAAAATGAGCTTGCTTCCCCAAACAATAATAGGGACGGATACGAGTAGTCCCGTGACAACCAAGATAATATTTCCATGAGCTGCGCCTGCCACAGCTATTACATTATCTAGTCCCATTACAATATCAGCAAATACAATCGTTCTCACAGCGGCGCCTAACGTCACACCTGCACGAATTGAAGATGCATCGTCACCTTCTGATACAAGCAGCTTAAAGGCAATGATCACTAATAAAAAACCGCCGATGAGCTGCAAGTAAGGAATAGTTAGTAAATAAACAGCTAAAATAGTAAGTACAATGCGAACGATCACAGCTAAGCCAGTCCCTAAAAAAATAGCTTTATTTCGTTGATGTTCAGGTAAATTGCGGCTTGCTAAGGCAATAACAATAGCGTTGTCTCCACCTAATACAATATCGATACCGATAATAAGAAGAATGGAGGTTATTAATTCTAAATCCAATAGTCTTCCCTCCCAATATGTAAGGATAAGTAGCTCATATTGCTTTATCTGTGTTCATTTTTAACAAAAAGCGTTCATAGGGTAAAGAGATTATGTATATAACAAAGTAAGGTGTAAGGTGGCTATGAGTTGTCAGAGTATTTTTTATTTCCTTTCTTTCGCATTTTGTCATAAAATAGATATACAAGGTTCACTCAAATAGTGTATGCTTGTATATCCCAAGTTAGAATGCTTTACAAAGTGAGAAAGTACATGTAATATTGCTTTAACACGGGGGTAAAATAGTCCCTTCATCGTTTAGGGGTAATGTTCGAAATGGCCGGATTACCTTCACTGATTTTTCCGAAGGGAGAGATGATAATGGAAATCGAACGCATTAATGAAAACACAGTAAAATTCTTTGTCACTTACGTAGATATTGAAGAACGTGGATTTGATCGCAATGAAATTTGGTTTAGCCGTGAGCGCAGTGAAGAGCTATTCTGGGAGATGATGGACGAAATTCATCAAGAAGAAGAGTTTGTAGCGGAAGGTCCTCTTTGGATTCAAGTACATGCGCTTGAGAAGGGGCTAGAGGTTATCGTAACAAGAGCACAAGTTTCAAAAGACGGTCAAAAGTTCGAAGTACCTGTTGGTGAAAATGATAAAATCGATATCCCTGTAGATGGAAAAATTGAAGCGTTGCTTGATCATCAAGCGAATCAAAATAAAAAAGCTGATTTTGAAGAAGAAATTATAGAAGACGAAGGGCTACAGTTCGTCGCACGCTTTCAAGACTTAGAACATTTAATTTCCTTAAGTCACCATTTAGAGTTAGATGATATCATCAACAGCATGTACGTGTTTGAAGGGAAATATTATTTATACGTTGAGTTTACAGATGATGAAGACTTTGTAGCTGAAATTGATAACATTTTAAGTATCATTTTAGAATATGCAAATGAATCAAATGTAACAGTTCATCGTTTAATGGAATATGGAAAAGAATTAATCAGTGAAAATGCACTTGAACAAGTAAAACAGTATTTTCCTTTACGATAATAGCAGCCGATTTCATGTATATGAAATCGGTCTTTGTTTTGTCCTCTTTTTTGGAAAAGCTCTCCGCTCATATCGAACAGTATAGGTAGAAAAAGCAGGCGGCTGGTTCCTACACGGGAAAGTGTAGTGTTAAAATACCAAGTTTGAGGATAATAACAGTATAGAGACCTGTTATGAATGATGAAAGATTGGTTTTAGGATAGGTGAAAACAAGTTGAAAAATAGATTACAGCTTTTAATTTTTGTTGTTGGTATTATTGCCTTGCTTTATTTTACAAAAGGGTATTGGGACGGTAAATTTATTGGCGTGCTAAGTATCTTAATTACGATTAGTGTTGTTTTCATCGGTCTTGTTATTTCATTAGAAAACCGTCATCCAACTCAAACGCTAACGTGGCTCGTAGTATTAGGCGGTTTTCCAGTAATAGGGTTCTTTTTTTATTTGTTATTTGGACGCAATACGCGAAAACGGCGTTTATTTGCTAAAAAAGCAAAGCTGGATGAACAGGTGCTTTTAAAGATGGAAAGAGATTCTGGTATATTAGAAAATCACTTTGAACAGTTGGGCACCAGTAGGAAGCAAATGCTGAAGCTAGCCGTGAGGCTTGGCAAGAGTCCCATTTCTTTTTCTTCAGATACGCGCGCATTGACGAATGGAAAAGAGACATTTCACGAAATTATGGAATCTTTAAAGCATGCAAGGCATCATATCCATTTAGAGTATTACATCGTACGACATGATCACTTAGGAGAACAAATTAAAGATATTTTAATTCAGAAAGTACAAGAAGGAGTTTATGTACGTTTCTTGTATGATGCCGTGGGCAGTTTTCAGCTTTCACCGCATTATATTCACGAGTTAAGAAACGCGGGCGTAGAAATGATTCCGTTCTTGCCGGTGAGACTTCCATTTCTCAATAATAAAATCAACTTCCGTAATCATCGTAAAATTGTAGTCATTGATGGAACAATTGGATTTGTAGGAGGTTTGAACATTGGTGATGAATATCTCGGAAAAAGTCGGCATTTTGGCTTTTGGAGAGATACTCATTTGATGGTGAAGGGTGAGGCAGTCCGTTCATTACAGCTTATTTTCTTACAAGACTGGTATTATATGACAGGACAGACAATGCTTACTCAAACATATCTATCGCCGGATTTAATTGACATTGATATGGAAAAGTGCGGCGGTGTTCAAATGATTGCCGGCGGACCAGACCGTGAGTGGGAAATTATTAAACACTTATTTTTTTCGATGATTACGTCTGCGAAAGAGTCCATTTGGATTGCTTCTCCTTACTTCATACCTGATGAAGATATTTTTACTTCTCTCAAAGTAGCTGCTTTAAGCGGTATAGATGTAAGGCTTCTTGTACCTCAGAAGCCCGATAAAAAAATTGTTTTTCATGCATCACGCTCTTATTTTCCTGAGCTGCTAGAAGCAGGTGTGAAAATTTACGAGTATAAAAAAGGATTTATGCACAGCAAGATTGTGATTGTTGATAGAGAAATTGCCTCTATTGGAACAGCTAACATGGATATGAGAAGCTTTCATCTGAATTTTGAAGTAAATGCTTTTTTATATCGCACAGCTAGTACCCAAAAGCTCGTATATGAATATATGCAAGATTTAGAAGAAACGAGTGAGCTTCACTTTAAAGACTTTGAAAAGCGGCCATTTATACAGCGGCTGTTTGAATCAACAGCTCGTTTGCTTTCACCGCTATTATAATCGCTGTAAACCACATTGCGTATGCTGCAATGTGGTTTTTTTTTGAAAGAAAAGGGTTTAGTAGAAAGATGTCGAATACAAGGGTATAGCTCGCTACTATAGGAAGGAGAAATGTACGATTGTTAGTTGCCCGAACAGAAGAAGGCCTCATTTCACTAGCTCAGCGCTTTTCGCTTGAACAGCTTAAGCTGTGGAAAAAAGAAAAGCAGTTCTACTGTCCCTCTTGTCAATCCCCTGTACAGTTAAAGGTAGGTACAAAAAAAATCCCTCATTTTGCTCACCTGAAAAAAACGTGCGTCGCTCAGCATGAAGGTGAAACAGATTATCATCTTGACGGAAAGCGAAAGCTGTTTCACTGGTTTAGTTCTCATCTTGAAGTCGAGTTAGAAAGTTACCTTCCTGCCATTATGCAGCGTCCAGATATTCTTATAGGTACCCCTTCACAAAAATATGCAATCGAATTTCAATGTGCGTCCTTATCTTCCTCAGTGCTAACCAAACGTTCTATTCACTATGAGAAAGGAAATTATATGCCTCTTTGGATTATGGGGGCAAAAAGAATGAAACGCTTATCCACTTATATGTATCAACTTTCTTTTCAAGAGTGGCAGTTTCTCACTCTTTCCGATTATACGCCCACACTTCTTTATTTTTCACCTTCTACTAATCAGCTGTTGAAACTTGAACATCTTATGCCTTTTTCATCTCAAATTTGTTATGCACAGCTTGTCGTGCTCTCTCCTCACGAGCATACCTTTCATGATCTTTTTTCTACACATACACAGCCTCAATTTTTCTCTTCATGGGTAAAGAAAAAGAAGGCATGGAGAACGCATTATATCCTCTATCCTAATCAGAAGCTTCAGCCTTTTTTACACGCTCTTTATGAAAACAATATTCCTCCTTCTCATATTCCAGCAGAAGCGGGCATGCCGCTGCCTTCTTTATACATGATTGAAACGTCTGCTACTATATGGCAAACGTGGCTGCTTCTTGATTTAATGCAGCAGAAGCAGGTAGGGGATTTAGTTACAGAAAAAGAGTTATGCAGGCTATGGCTCTACAGAATTCATCAGAGGCATATTGTGTTTCGGTCTTTGCCGATGGCCCCTGTTGTTGTGGAACAGCCCTTGTTTGAGTATATAGAGGTATTATGCCGGTTAGGGATACTAACGTCTATAACTTCTGGGTTATACAAAATCAGAAGGCCTTATACGATTCCAAAGCAAACATCCGATGCTTTTTTAGAAGATGGACAGATGATGAAAAAGTGGTTAAATCAAGCAAAAGAAGTGACATAACCACTGAAAATCAGTACGCTTAAGAAAGAATCCTTTTTTCAAAAGCGTACTGACTTTTGATTAATTCTTTTAAAACAACATACAATAACGAAAGAAATAAAAAGGATTCGCCTTAGAAAAAGCGAACAGTTATAGACAGGTAGAAAAAGATGGAGGGATGACCATGAGTGAACAATCAAAAGTAAAAAAGTTACCAAGTAGAAGCGAGATAAAAGTAGAAGATACGTGGAAACTAGAAGATATTTTTGCTTCAGATGACGCATGGGAAAAAGAATTTGAAGAAGTAAAAGCTCTTATTCCAAAAATGGAAAAATTCAAAGGGAAACTTGGAGAGTCCGCTCAAACTTTATACGACGCTCTTCAAGAGCAAGACGAGCTCACAATGCGCGTTAGTAAACTTTATACATATGCTCATATGCGCTACGATCAAGATACCACTAATTCTTTTTATCAAGGGTTAAATGATCGCATCAAAACACTTTATACTCAAATTGCAAGTGCACTATCTTATGTAACACCAGAAATTTTGTCTATTGAAGAATCAAAAATTAAACAATACATGGCGGAACATAAAGAGCTAACGTTATATGCTCATGCATTAGATGAAATTACTCGCGAGCGTCCGCACATTTTATCAGAAAGCGAAGAAGCGCTTCTGGCTCAGGCTTCTGAAGTATTAGGATCTTCAAGCAACACGTTTGGAATGTTAAACAACGCGGATTTAGAATTTCCTTCTATTAAAGACGAAAATGGAGAAGAAGTAGAAATTACGCACGGACGATATATTCGTTTTTTAGAAAGCAGCGATCGCCGCGTACGAGAAGAAGCGTTTAAAGCGGTGTACGAAACGTACGGTAAATTTAAAAATACGTTTGCAAGTACATTAAGCGGCACGGTGAAGAAAGATAATTTTAGCGCCCGCGTTCGTCACTATAATTCAGCTCGTCACTCAGCTCTTAGCACAAATAATATCCCAGAAGAAGTATACGATAACTTAGTTAAAACAGTGAACGATAATTTGCATTTATTGCATCGATATATTGATTTACGTAAGAAAGTATTGGGAATTGAAGAGCTTCATATGTATGATCTCTATACGCCTTTAGTAAAAGACGTAAAAATGGAAGTAACGTATGAAGAAGCAAAAGATTATATTTTAAAAGGTCTGAAACCACTAGGTGAAGACTACCTTAATGTGTTAAAAGAAGGATTTGAAAATCGTTGGGTAGATGTTCATGAGAACAAAGGCAAGCGAAGCGGTGCTTATTCTTCAGGAACGTACGGCACCAATCCTTATATCTTAATGAACTGGCAGGATAATGTAAATAACTTGTTTACACTAGCCCATGAATTTGGCCATTCTGTACACAGTTATTACACAAGAAAAACGCAGCCATATCCTTACGGAGATTATTCAATCTTTGTGGCAGAAGTAGCTTCCACATGTAATGAAGCGCTTCTAAACGATTATTTACTAAAAACGATTGATGATGAAAAGCAGCGTTTGTACTTGCTTAACCATTATTTAGAAGGATTCCGCGGTACGGTATTCCGTCAAACGATGTTTGCTGAATTTGAGCACGATGTGCACGTGCGTGCTCAAAACGGAGAGCCGCTTACACCTGAATTATTAACAAAATTATATTATGACTTAAATAAAAAATATTTTGGAGACAACTTAGTAATTGACGAAGAGATTGGGTTAGAATGGGCTCGTATTCCGCATTTCTACTACAATTACTACGTTTATCAATATGCTACAGGATTCAGTGCAGCAGCGGCATTAAGCAAGCAAATCCTTGAAGAAGGAGATGCAGCTGTTGAGCGCTATGTAGGTTTCTTAAAGTCAGGAAGCTCTGATTATCCAATTGAAGTGTTGAAAAAAGCAGGAGTGGACATGACAACATCTCAGCCTATCGAAGAAGCGCTAGCCGTATTTGAAGAGAAGTTAACGGAAATGGAACGTTTATTAAATCAATAAAATTAAAATGAAGCAGGAGCTGTATCCTGCTTCATTTTTTAAATCCCCGAAATTTGTTGTGATTGTTAAGCAATGTAAAAATAATAAGAATAGCTAAAAATAAGAGAGGGCCTGCGATAATGAGAGGAACAAGCTGCATAAGAGATAAAATATAGAATAAAAAAGAAAACAAAAGAATCACAACCCCTAGAGTAATTCCAGCAATTTTCATAGTTAACACCTCTATTAAAAGCATAATTGGTTGTACTATATGAGTGAATCTGGCTGTTTATGAAGTTTTTTTATAAAAAAGTGAATAAAATTGAAAAAAGGGGTTGCCAAAAGTCGACATAATTTGCTATAGTATTAATCGTGAAGTTTATCACAAAACAAACATATACCCCTTTGTTTGACCGTGAAAAATTTCTCCCATCCCCTTGTTGTCTTAAGACAAACGAAAAGACTTGGCGAAAGCCAAGTCTTTTTTGTGTAGTTGATGCTTAGGATAAGCATCAACATTTAATAATTAACAGCTCTTTTCAGTACTTCTCCAAAAGGTTCCATATTTGACAGGAACTCTTTCAACAACTTGCTGAAGCTGAAGTTTTTTCAATTCTTTTTCAGCCTCTTCTAATGATAAACCATACACAACTGCAACTTCTTTTGAAGCAACAAATTGAAAATAGCTTAAAAATGAACGAAGAGGCGGAAGACAAGCTGGATCTGGGTCAATTTCTAACATCTCTTTAATGATGTGTACATATGTTTCGTACGAATAGTATCCTGATATCTTAATGCCTTCTTCTTCAACTTTTTCGTTAAAGAACACAAGAGTTGGAATCTCATCGACATCCATTTCCGATGTGATTTTTAAATCACATTGAAAAGCCTTCGCAGCGTAATCTGAATGCAAATCTTTTACAAATTCATTAACATCTAGCCCCACATGTTTTGCACATTGTATTAAGACAGATTCTTCTGTAACATTTTGTTTTTCTAAAAATACTACTTCTTGAAGTCTTCTCAAAAAGCGAATGCCCTGTTTCTTTCCTTGCAGCCCGGCCGCTTTAATTGCAATTGATGCAGCGTAAGGAGTATCGATGGGGTTTTCAAGCCACAGGTTGCCGTCACATGACATGCCGGAGCGGCTTCCAGTTTTCTCCCACGATTTTGCAATATGTTCAAATCTCTGCTGTGCTCCAATATTTAATTGCTGCAAGTTTCCGCCAAGCACATGCTTGAGGGATAACAGCTGACCATATTCTATTTGTAACTTCTTTAGAATAGGCTCGAGTGCCCAGCACTCTGGACAAAGAGGGTCAACAAATACATAGATTTCAAGCGGTTTTTTATTTGAACCTTGACAAAGCTGATGCAAGGATGGGTATTGGCTGTTTAGATTACTCAATGTGAAAATCCTTTCTCATCTGTCTGTTCCGGTGAATTAATCATGTGTTGGGCAGTTAAAATAAGACGATGATAAAGTTCATCTCTCTCAGGGCCTTCTAAATTAATTTCGTCCATTGCTTCATGCATACACGTCAGCCAGGCTTTGGCTCTTGACGGTGTAATTTCAAAAGGAAGATGCCTAGCTCTCAGCATAGGGTGACCATGCTCTTCAGTGTATAGCGAAGGCCCTCCTAAATATTGTGTCAGAAATTGCTTTTGCTTTCGTGCTGTTTCTGTTAAATCATCAGGAAAAATTGGCGCGAGCTCAGGATGTTGTCCAACGCGTGTATAAAAAGCATCAACAAGTTTTGAAATCGTATGTTCACCGCCTAATAATTCGTAAGGGGAGTGGATTTTTTCTCTCATGTTGATAACTCCTTTGTTATAAGAAATATACGTCTTAACTCTTTGGTGTTTTTTACTTTCCTTAATTTTAGCAGTGTCATTTCGTTAACTCAAACTATCCGCTTACTTCTTCTACTGGAAAAGAGATAAAGTGGAATTTTACATAAGAAAAGTCTATGATGCTGTGGCGAATCACTTAGTATCAGAAACAAAGGAATCCTTTCACAAACGTTTCCTTCTATTTATATAGTGTAACCTCGACAAACTACAGTCATTCCATGGTCGAGTCGCGAATGATTGGACTCTTTTACACGAGATAAGAAGACATAATTTTATTTACATATTTTTGCGTTTCTTGAAAAGGAGGTACTCCGCCGTATTTATCGACATTACCTGGTCCAGCATTGTAGGCTGCCAACGCTAATTTCACGTTCCCGTCGTATTTATCTAACATTTGTCGAAGATATTTGGCTCCTCCAAATACATTTTGCTTGGAGTCATACGGATCTTCTACACCAAGAGCTTTAGCGGTTGCTGGCATTAGCTGCATAAGCCCGGCCGCTCCGACAGAACTTTTGGCAGAGGGATTAAAATTTGACTCTTGTTTAATAACAGAACGAATAAGTTTAGGATCCAGCTGGTAGCGTGCAGCTGCTTCATTAATTATCGTTTGTACATCATGAGAACTGGCCTTTGCCATTTCGTTTTTTTGTGCAGGTAAGGCAGCAGTTGAAGCGGCTGCCTTATCTGAAGAAGAAACAGATGGCTGGGATTGCGTTTGAACCGCTGTAGCTGGAAACATCTGCGCTGCCTGCAAGTAAAGGTTGGTACTCATTTGAGGCTCTTGATTGACGTAGTCTTGAAAAAGCTGAGCAAATACAGAGAGTAAAGTTGTACCAAGCATCACGTTAGCTGTTGGCAGCTGGTTGTTAACTGAAAATGGCTGAGTTCCAGGAAATTGAACGGAAGACATGTAATGGTTAATATTCATGCTCATGAATTTACTCTCCATCCATCAACGTATACTTTCGCTTGTAAAACCGTCGAATTTTGTTTTCCGTTGGTTTCTTTTTAATATCAAGCTCCGTAAGCAATTGCTCAAAATATTTTGCCCCTTCATTGGCATCGGTTACTTCGTATTCGAGTTCATAGTCCTCAGCACCTAGATAAAAGCTATGATCGAGTACAAGTAACCCGTTCTTATATGGAATTTCTGCTCGACTTGTACGCAAAGTGCCAAAATAAGTTAGCGCATGGCTATCGACTTGTAAATCAGTAATAAGCTGTTGAATTGTTGACGGAATCTTGGCGCTGCCATCTAGCAATTCTTTAGCTTGTTCATTTGTTAATGCTTCATGTGTTTCTAAAAGGCCCTCTTGATGAGGCTGTTTTAGCGTGAGAACGGATTTATTTTTTTTGCTTCGAATTCGCAGGGCAGCTCCGCAGTCTTTCAATGAGAAAGCAGGTGTATCAAAATAGTGGTTTTCTTGAGAAATAAACTGATCTTCAGTTAATTGAAAGTGTGAGCGGAGACGATCAAACTCTTCTTTCGTTACTATATTTTTAAATTCAATTTCAATTTCTTGTTTCAATGAAATCATCCTTTTAATTTAGGTCTTTTGGTAAGGCACTTTCCATCTTAATTTATCACACTTTTTGAGACAGTAAAACTACATTTCCTAACAGGAATATCCATATGGGGAACTTGGAAAATGAAGAAATACGGATTGTTTAGGTTTTACCTTTATTAAACGTTCCTGGAATGTGTTAAAATAGTAACGAATTGTATAGTTGGAAGGAGTTTATTTATGCACAATCGAATTGACATCACTACCTGTGTGATGAAATCAAATGAATTACATTTAAAAGCAGACCCTATTGAGACGGAAATTGAACAATTGGAAGATACAAAACAAATGCTTGTTGACTCAGATAACATGTCATTTGTATATGTTGTAGATATTAATGATCAATTTATGTATGTTGGCCTTAGTGATAATATTTGGGCGAATTTAAAGCACGTCTTACATAAAGATATGAAAGTATTTTTAGAAATTAATAAGGAAGTAATTGAGCTATCAGCCGTTAAAGAAGAGCTGTCTTATCTCATCAGTAACATCGAAGGAAACGTGAATTATGGAGACGAGATGGTAGCAAGAGTAGAGGAAGTTTTTTTAGATAAAGAAAATAAGTAACAGAGAGAAAAAAGGGGGGTGTTATTAATGATCAGGCATTGGGATTTATTTTTAGCACCGTATAAACAAGCCGTTGAAGAACTTAAGGTGAAATTAAAAGGAATTCGTTCACAGTATGATATGAAGTCTACGCATTCACCTATTGAATTCGTGACGGGACGAGTAAAGCCTATCGCCAGTATTTTGGATAAAGCGACTCGAAAAGGAATTTCTCTCGATCGCTTAGAGGAAGAGATGCAGGACATTGCAGGACTCCGTATGATGTGTCAATTTACGGACGATATTAAAGCGGTCGTAGAGCTCCTTCGTCAGCGCACAGACTTTGAATTGATTGAAGAAAGAGATTATATTCTTCATAAAAAAGAAAGCGGCTATCGTTCATATCATGTGGTCGTATGTTATCCTGTTCAGACAATTAAAGGTGAAAAGAAAATTTTAGTGGAAATTCAAATTCGTACACTGGCTATGAATTTTTGGGCTACAATTGAGCATTCTTTAAATTATAAGTACAGCGGGAAATTTCCTGAGAATATCAAAAAGCGACTTCAGCGTGCTTCTGAAGCGGCTACTCAGCTCGATGAAGAAATGTCTCAAATACGAGGTGATATCCAAGAAGCCCAGGCTATTTTCTCACGAAAAAAAGAATCGGCGGAAGAATCTTAGGTATGACTCAGCAACAGCTTTGTACACTGGATGGATAGGGGGAGAGAATTAGGTGGAGAAAATAAAATTTGCTATTACATCAAAAGGCAACCAAATATCAAATACGCTTATGCAAAAAATGAAAACGTATTTATTAGATTTTCATTTAGAATATGATGAAAACCAGCCTGATATTGTAGTGTCAGTAGGGGGGGATGGAACGCTTCTCTACGCGTTTCACCGCTATCGAAACCGACTTGACAAGACGGCTTTTATTGGGGTTCATACCGGTCATTTAGGCTTTTACGCAGATTGGACACCTGATGAGATTGAGAAGCTGGTGATTGCTATTGCAAAGACACCCTACCAGACTGTAGAGTATCCACTGCTCGAAGTGATTATCCGCTATACGAACGGTGGACGCGAAGCTCGATATTTAGCTCTGAATGAATGTACGGTGAAAAGTGTAGAAGGCTCTTTAGTAATGGATGTGGAAATTAAAGGGCAGCGATTTGAGACATTCCGAGGAGACGGCCTTTGCGTATCAACTCCCTCGGGAAGTACAGCTTATAACAAATCCCTTGGAGGCGCGATTTTACATCCTTCGCTTCAAGCTATTCAAATTGCTGAAATGGCTTCTATTAACAATCGAGTGTTCCGTACGATAGGTTCTCCATTGGTTCTTCCTGGACATCATACAGCGCTGTTAAAGCCTGTTAACGACGCAGACTTTCAAATTACCATTGATCATTTAACTCTTTTACATAAAGATGTAAAGTCGATTCAATTTCGGGTAGCAAGCGAAAAAATTCGATTTGCTCGCTTTCGCGCGTTTCCTTTCTGGCAGCGTGTCAGAGACTCTTTTGTATGTGATGATTAAAGGCAGGGAAGAGAATGAAACAAGTTTTTACGTTGAGTTGGACCGTAGATCATTCTTTCGAGGGTGTAGCGGTTCGTGAATTTTTAAAAGAACATGATATTTCCAAAGCTTCGCTGACGGACATTAAGTTCAGAGGAGGAGCGATTGAAGTAAATGGAAAGCATGCAACGGTTCGATATATTCTGCAAAAAGGTGACGAAATCAAGGTGGCGTTTCCACCAGAAAAAGCAAGTGAAAGTCTTCTTCCTAAAGCTATACCTTTGGATATTGTATACGAAGATGAGTATATATTAGTTTTGAATAAGCAGCCAAACATGCCAAGTATACCTTCTCGAGAACATCTAACGTGGTCACTAAGTAATGCTGTGCTCTATTATTATGAGAAAAATAACATTAACTCGACTGTTCATCTTGTGAACAGGTTAGACCGAGACACATCTGGGCTGCTTATTGTGGCTAAGCATAGGCACGTTCATTACTTATTCTCTAAAGCACAAAAAGAACATGAAATTAAACGCGTGTACCGAGCTTTTGTTCATGGTAAGCTTGTTGGCAAGGAAACGATAGAGGCACCGATTGGCCGAAAAGAGTCAAGTATCATCGAACGGGAAGTAAGAGAAGATGGGCAGTTTGCTATTACACACTATACGGCGCTTCGTCCGTATTCTTCTTTTACAGAAGTTGCTCTTTCGCTTGAGACGGGGAGAACTCACCAAATTCGTGTTCATATGGCTTATAAAGGATATCCACTGCTTGGAGATACCCTATATGGCGGAACGAATCATCTTATTTCTCGTCAAGCTCTCCACAGCTATGAGCTCACTTTTTTTCATCCTTTTTTACAAAAAACGTTGTCTTTTACAGCACCTTTGCCGCCAGATATGCAGAAACTTCAAATCGTAAGATAAAAGTCGCTTTTTAAATGAAAAGCGACTTTCTTTTTACACGAAGTGATTAAATTTTTCCTCTACATAAGGCATAGATGAAGGCACCGATATAATATTCCCTTCAGGATACTGAAACGCCGTTAAAGCCCCTCCAAAAACTGCGCCCGTATCAACATTAATGGTATTATGAATTTTTCTGGCTTTTACTACGGGCGTATGCCCATACACGATAAAAGGTTTTCCGTTATAATGTTGGGCCCAATCCCGTCGGACAGGCATACCGTTTAGATGTTTTTCACCCGTAATGTCTCCGTATAGCACAAAGGTTTTAACTTTTTTATCCGTTCTGCCGATGTATTCAGCTTTAAGGCCGGCGTGAGCAATAATTACTTGATTTTGATCAAGCTGCACATATAGAGGTGATTGCTCATAAAGCTCAATAAACTTTTTTTTAATGAATTTCTGTTCTCTTGAAGGCAAGGCTTCGTACTCAGCAACGGTCGTTTCTAACCCATGAGTAATTTCCACTTTGTTACCGCAAAAGAAGCGATATAGCTTATTACAGTGATTGCCTGGACAGTAGTAAGCTTGCTGATGCTTGATTACAAGTGACCATACGAGCTCAATCACTTTTAGTGAATGAGGTCCTCGGTCTGTTAAATCACCTACAAATCCAAGGCGCCGTCCGTCAGAGTGGACAGGAATCCCGTCTTGCCACTCATACCCAAGTTTTTCTGTTAACGCTTTTAATTCATCATAGCATCCATGGATATCGCCTATTATATCTACTTTCATCTTTTATCCACATCCTTAAAAGGTTTTTCCTTTGACGATATAAAATTACCCTTATATGGAGCAAACTATGTGTAGAACTTATATATTATTGGGAAAAGAGTAAAGAGCTATGAGTTGAAAAAAAACAAAATTCATCATAAAGTTAAATGAGTTTTGTGCGACAGGGAGGTTGAAGACATGACAGATTCAATTGAAAAAGAAGAAAAAGCATGGTTCGCCGAACATTTATTATCACTTCTAGAAAAAAATGAAATCGATGCATTTCGTGAAGAATTTTTACATATGCATACGTATGACCAAGCTCAATTTTTTGAAGAATTAGATGAGCCTTCTAGGTTTGCGCTGTACGAGATGTTATCTCCGGAAGAAATGGCGGATATCTTTGAAAATGTAGAGATACGAGAAGAAGATTATCAAGAAATTCTCTCAGAAATGCATCCCAATTTTGCAGCAGACATGCTGTCGGAAATGTCGGCGGATGATGCCGTTGACGTATTAAATGAATTGGATAAAGAACAAGTGGCGAGCTATTTAACGATTATGGATGAAGAAGCAGCCGATGAAATTAAAGAGCTGCTTCATTACGAGGAATATACCGCTGGAAGTATTATGACGACTGAGTTTGTGGCCATTCGTGAAAATCAAACCGTACATTCAGCTATGCACATTCTACGCAGGGAAGCTCCAGAAGCGGAAACGATTTATTATGTATTTGTTATTGATGAACAAAAGCATCTAGCAGGTGTTATTTCTCTTCGTGATTTAATTATAGCAGATGAAGATACGATGATAAGCGAAGTTATGAATGAACGAGTTGTATCCGTGTCAGTAGCAGAAGACCAAGAAGAAGTTGCGCGCATTATGCGCGATTACAACTTTCTTGCGCTTCCAGTTGTTGATTTTCAGCAGCATCTTCTAGGGATTATTACGGTTGATGATGTGATGGATGTTCTTGATGAAGAGGCATCGGATGACTATTCTAAATTAGCCGGTATTAGTGATGTAGATGATACGATTGACCACAATCCCTTAGTAGCGGCCAAAAAGAGGCTGCCTTGGCTGATCATTTTGCTGTTTTTAGGAATGATGACAGCGAGTTTAATTGGACGTTTTGAAGATACGTTGAATCAAGTAGCTATTTTAGCTGTATTTATACCTTTAATTGGCGGTATGGCTGGTAATACAGGAACACAGGCACTAGCCGTTGCGGTTCGCGGACTGGCGACGGGAGAAATCGAAGAAGAAAGCAAATTTAAGCTGTTAATCCGAGAAGCAGCTACCGGAATGATTACGGGCGCATCATGTGGACTTTTAGTTGTATTAATTGTTTATATTTGGCAGGGAGATCTGATTTTAGGCGCTTTGGTAGGCGTCTCTGTATTTTCAACATTGATTGTGGCTACACTAGCAGGAGCGTTTATCCCGCTTCTCATGCACAGATTCAAAATTGACCCTGCAGTCGCATCAGGACCATTTATTACAACGATCAATGATCTTATCAGTATTTTAATTTACTTCGGTCTAGCCACAACATTTATGAGTTATTTAAAATAATGAAGGGACTTTGGAATTCGACATGAGTAATCATGTCGGATTTTCATTATCAGTTCATATAGTTGACAGAGAACCTTCAAGCTTTTATGATTAACCTTTAATTTTGAATACTAACGTCTTCGTTTTATAAATAGCGAAGGTAAAAGGAGGGGAATCTAATGGAACAGCACGCGTCCTTTACATCACTTGTTATCGTCATTAGTTTGGCCTTTTTAACGCCTATACTGTTGCATCGGTTTAAACTCAACATTATACCTGTAGTCGTAGCTGAAATTATTATGGGATTAATTATAGGGAAAAGTGGTTTTGACCTTGTGGAGCAGGATATGTGGCTTGAAACACTTTCCACTTTAGGCTTTATCTTTTTGATGTTTTTAAGTGGTTTGGAAATTGATTTTTCTGCTTTTGCTGGAGGAAATTCAAAAGACAAAAAGGCATCAGGAGCGAAGGTGCCGAATGCTTTTTCCATTTCTATACTAGTGTTTGCAGCTATCTTTGCGGTTTCACTATTTTTGTCCTATGTTTTTGTATGGACCGGTTTTATTGATAATGCCTTTTTGATGACGCTTATTATTTCTACCATTTCACTAGGAGTAGTAGTGCCGACTTTAAAAGATGCACAGATTATGAAAAAGCCAATTGGACAAACCATTTTATTGATTGCGGTTATTGCGGACTTAGTCACGATGATTTTACTAGCCGTATTTGCTTCCGTCTATGATAAATCAGGAAATAGCAATACATGGTTGATTTTAATTTTATTTGGAGTAGGAGTGATTTTATACTTCATAGGGAAGCAGTTTAAAAACCGATCGTTTCTTGAGACAATGTCTAAAGGTACAATTCAAATTGACACGCGCGCCGTATTTGCACTCATTATCATTCTAGTGGGCCTTTCGGAGTCAATTGGTGTTGAAAACATTTTAGGCGCTTTTTTAGCGGGATCACTCGTTTCTCTTCTTGCGCCTAATAAAAACTTAGTTCATAAATTAGATTCGTTTGGCTACGGTTTTTTAATTCCTATCTTTTTTGTGATGGTAGGAGTGAAGCTTGACGTTTGGTCATTGTTCAGTGATAAAAAAGTGCTGATTTTAATGCCTTTATTATTCATTGCATTATTAATATCCAAGCTAGTTCCAGCGTTAATCTTAAGAAAATGGTATGATATGAAAACCGTTTTGGCATCGGGTTTTCTTTTAACATCGACTTTATCACTCGTTATTGCGGCAGCAACGGTTGGTGAAAATATTGGTGTGATTGATTCACAAATGTCCGGTGCGCTGATTTTGGTGGCGATTATTACATGTATTATTACACCTATTATCTTTAGAAAGCTGTTTCCAAAGCCAGAAATCAGTGATAGAAAGCTGAAGGTCAATATGCTTGGTGCAAATCAATTTACACTCCCGGTTATTCGAGAAATGGATCTTGATTTATATGATGTGACGATTTATCATCCTACTCAGGACAAAATTGAAAACCGTACGTCGGATTCCATTTTTAATATCGTCGACATCGATGGATATAGTAAGGAAACGTTAAGAAGTATGGGGATTTTAGATGCGGATGTATTAGTTGTAACAACAGGGGAAGAAGAAAGAAATAGCGACATTGCTCTATTTGCAAAAGAGTATGGTACAGAACGGGTTATTGCCCGCGTAGAAAGTCCTGTCTTAGATGAAAAGATGAAAGAAAATAACATTGAAGTTTTTTCTGTGCTGTTATCTACAACGGCATTGCTAAAAGCTTTAATCGAATCGCCAAATATTTTAAATATCTTAACGAATCAAGAAACAGCACTTTATCAAATTAATATGCGTAACCCTAAATACGAGGGGGTAGAGCTTCGTAAGTTCCCGTTTACAGGAGATGTGATTTTTGTTCGAATCTTCAGAGGGAAAGATTCTATTGTACCTCATGGCGATACAGAGCTTGAATTTGATGATCGTTTGATTGTAACGGGGTCTCGTTCGTATGTGAATGAATTGCGTATGCTTCTTGAGTATAAAATTAGATAAAGGTATTTAGTTAGCTGGATTTAGTTTTCTACCTGATTGAATGAGAGGAAGAGACTGAGACAAAAGTATTTTAGCTCAAGTGAAAAACGAACCACTGATCAACATGTTTGATTAGTGGTTCGTTTTTTTTTGTTGTTTTGAAAATAAGTTTCATCTGTTTAGCTCTTTCTAGCAGTTGATTGGAGGGCAAGACGAAGACTCCTGCGGGAAAAGTGGAAGGGGTGAGACCCCGCAGGAGCGCAAGCGACGAGGAGGCTCATTGGCCGCCCGCGGAAAGCGAAGTCTTGCACGGAAATCAACGGCGGTGTAACAAGCGTTCAGCTCATGTATCCTATTTATGCGTCTTTAGATTGAATTAATTTAGTTATATCTCAACTTCTTTTGTGGTATTTTCCTAAATTATATAAAAAAGTATAGTGCTGCTTTTATTTCTAAAAAGGCTGCCGCAAAAAAATAAACAAGTTTTTCCGTGTGCAAGCATACATTTTTAAAAGAACGATAACAAGCAATTGGAGGTATGCTTCATGACTAACTCAAAATCTAAGTCAGAAGAAAATGAGCCGCTAATGTACATTGTCCAGCCAAACGCTACGCAAAACCAGCGTTCTATGCAATATTATTTTAGTTCAAAACAGCAAGACAATAAAGGAATAGAGAAAGAGCATGTGTTAAAAGAAGAGCCCAGCTTTTCTTCTATTCAAGAAGTCAAAGAGCCTGACGTAGAAAAAGTGGAAGAGATTAAGAATGAAAAAAAGGAAGAGCGTTCAATTGTTCCCGTGGATATACCGCAATCAGAGAATAAAAAGCCAAATAAAATGTTTCAGTCTATGACGATTAAAGAAAAAGTTGAATTTCTATGCAGCTTCCCGCCTCATATGTCTCAGCCAATTTGTGAAATTACGTGCCAAAATCAAAAATATATAGGAACAATTTTAGAATTAAAAGAAGGAAGTTTATACGTAAGCGTTCCTCCTAATAAAGAGAAAACAGTATTGACATTTCATGATATTCAAACCATATCTATCGTTAAAATTTAAGTAATTTTAAAAGCTAACAGTGAAGAAGCACGTTAGCTTTTATTTTCATAAGTTTGTGAATGCACGGAGGAATGAAGATGACATGGATTTATCTAACATTATTTGTCTTTGCGACGTTTCGACTTACTCGTCTAATTGTTTTTGATAAAATTACAGCGTTTATTCGTAAACCGTTTCATAAAATCGTAGAAGATCAAGATGAACAAGGAAATACAGTAACTTACCTAGAGATAAAAGGGAAGGGGCTGCAAAGGTGGATTGGAGAACTGCTCAGCTGCTATTGGTGTACAGGCATATGGTGTGCGGTAGGGATTTATTTTAGTTATGTAGCGGTCCCGCACATTGCTATTCCTATTATTACGATCTTAGCTATTGCAGGGTGTGCAGGAATTATAGAATCTTTTATGAAATAAATGGACGAGTTAAAAGACATATTGATCGTCAATATGTCTTTTAATGATTAAGGGAAATTTAGCACAACTTTATTTAAAAAAGGAATACCTTCCTGCCACTCTTCACTATAGAAAAAGCCTTCTAGAATAAATGAAGTTGTATCAGTGGAGAGAGGAATGACTACTTGAAAAGAGTCAAATAGTAATTTGCCTTTGGGCTTTAATACTGTTTGCTTAATGGGTTTAATCCAATATTCACCGTCATTTTGAATTTTTTCGTTCCATTTTGGATGAGCGTAGCGCCATTCTAAAGAAGAAGAGGGGATACTAGAAGCTTCAATATCTTTTTCATCAATGATCTTCCCGCTTAACATAGCAGAAGCAGTAGGCTTCATCTTTAAGCAAAGCACCGGAGAGCGTAAAGTACTGCTCGTTTGATTTTGAATAATTACGTTGCCGAACATCATCAGCTCGCTTTCATCTTGTTCTGGCAGCAGTATGGAATGTTGGAAGAAACAGAGGATATCGCTTTTTTCGAACCTTTCTATGGGTTTTTCTACAATCTTTTCAATTACTTTCTCCACGATTTTTTCTTCAATAACGGGCTGTTTCCTTGAAGCTTTTTCTCGAAACGCTTCGGCAATAATTTTTTGTTCGGAAAGCTCGTTTCTCAGTAGATCCAGTTCTTTTTCTAATTCTTCAATTTCTACTTCTTTTTCAGATGTAGAAAGCGTCTCAGCGTGTTTCTTTTTCCAAAACGATGTATTTTCTTTTTCTCGCTCTAAAGCTCGTTCATAGCTTTTTAGTTGGTTTTGCACGTTTCGAATTTCTGATTTATAGTGTATGAGCTTTTGTTTTAATTGAGTTAGATCATCTTTAGGGGAAGGGGAGTTACGACTCATCTAGTAGTCTCCTTTCCTGCTGAGCTATAAATTAATCTGGTCGTTAGAGCTGCCCATAGCAGTTTTATTTATATGTATGCAGAAAGCGCGTAAAGGATGAAAAAAGAGGAGAAATATTCTCCTCTGGCTTTTTATCTTGTTAATCAAATTCGTGATGGTCGAAGCCTGACTCTACATCGTCTCCATCAAAATCATCGTGATGTGGTCTTCCAGGGAAAATAGCATCACATTGAGGTGGATATTCAATAGGTGAGCAGCTGCTTGTAGAAATGATTTCAGGGCGAGGGTAGCAGAAGCTTCCTTCTACTTCAACTTTAACATCTTTTTCAATTTGAACACTTAGGCATAACATAAGATCAAAGCTTAATTGCTGTAAGTGACAATCTGATAATCTGAGAGAACCGTCAGTTCCTTCAAAAGATTCAAGGTGGACAACAGGTTCTGTTCCTTCCGGGGCGCATAAATAGAATGTTTGATGTATTTTCCAAGGAATAACGCTAGATTCAACCTCATCGTGTTTGTGATGTCCATTCAATTCAATTAACTTAACTCGGTAAAAGCCGCTAATTGATAATTTTACTTCATGAAGAACAACAACTTCTCCATCTGGTAACACAATTTTTTTAGGTCTGCGACCACCGTGCGGCACAAGCTCAATCACGTTATCAAGTGCGTCTTCATCTGAAGGATCTACAGGGTGACCTTCACTATCTGTTAAAACAATTTCCACTTCTACGTCATGGCCTAAATCTTTAAGTGCTTCTTCTTCAAATAATGAAGTGTCGTTCGTAAAGATTTGTGGTAAAACAACTTGACGTCTAACCCAGTCGTACACTTTAGGTACGCGGATACATAATGATTCAAAAAGTTCTGCCATTTTTAAACCTCCTAATTGTAATTGTCCTTCCTTTACGCTTTTTGTTACTAGGTATCGGACTACTATAGTGTATGAATGACCTGCTTTTATGTTCCTTAGTAAAAGCGGAATTTATCGGAATAAATCCTAGTTGGAGCGAGCATAAAAAATGAAGGAAATAATAAACTCAATTACAGCATATTCATGTTAATAAAAAGTGTTATTCATCTTTAACTGATTTTTTAGAAGCTGTGGGTTATTTATAATGGAGGAGTGAAGGGCATGAGCGAGGAAAAAACAAAACAATATATTGCTTCATTGAAGTCGGAGTTGGCTTTTTATAAAGAAGAATATCAAAAATTCAAGCACCAAGAATTTGAATATGAAGATATGAAGGAAGAGTTATTGGAATTACAGCAAAAGCATGAAGAAGAAAAAAAGAAGCTAGAGGAAAAAATAGATTGGCTTAAAGCATGCGTCAATGAACAAAAATCAAAAACCGAACAGTCTATTGTACAGTACAATCATCAAGCTCAAGGGACAATTCAAGAACTGCAAAATCGGCTGCGTGAAGTGACAGAGCAAAAGGGAGGAGAAAGACCGAGAGTGAGGAAACAAAAAAACAGCACGGATTTATTTTTGTCCCTGCAGCGCAAAATGGACAAATAAGATAGAACGTCTTTCTTTAGTCCTGAATATAATGTTATAGATAGGATGCTGTGAAAAGGAGGGAAACATGATGTATTATCATTATAATTATAATCCTAATCAATACCCTCAGCCCCTGCCTTATCATCCACAACCAATGACAAAACAATCGGTGAAGAAAGGGCATGCCATTCCTAAGCCAGTCCAGTACCCTTCTCCAAAACAAGGTGGTTGCGGCTGCGGTTCAAAGTTACCAAAGCGATAAGCAATAGAAGCATTGTCACTCGGACAATGCTTTTTTACATGGAGTGGAGAGAGGTGTAGAGATGCCAGATTTTTTCGATGAATTTGAACGGTTTTTTGAACAGCATATGATGGGAGAACATCGAAAGAGAATGAAAGAAGTAGAAAAAGCAGAAAATCAGATGGAACAGCAAGAAAGGAAACTGCAGCAGAATGTAAAAAGACTTGATGAGAAAGATGCTGAAGATCCGTTTGGACAATGAAATTTAATGTACACAGTTGAAAAGCCCATACAAAATCATTTGAGTGAACATACAGTATAGAGAGTAAAACAGAGGGGGTGTAATATTATGGGCTGCGGATTTGGCTACGGTGGTTGTGGTTACGGTGGTGGCTACGGCGGTGGTTTTGCGTTAATCGTTGTATTATTCATTCTATTAATTATTGTTGGTTGTGTTTGTTTTTACAATTAATCCCTTCTATGAATAAGGCACCGAAAAGTGCGGGTGAAGTTTCACTCGCACTTTATTTTTTTATTAAATGTAAAGGGCACCATCTAGGCACATGGTGCATACGATGAAGTATAAATAAAGGAGGTCATGCAAAGTGGATAATAATATGTTTAAAAATATAGAAAAGAAAACAGGCGTTAATATGAAGGATATTTTTGAACTTGCGAATTCTGTACAAAATGCTAATTTTAAAGATGAGCAAACGGTGCGTAATATTGTGAAGCGAGTAGCACAAATTGCGAATAAGCCAATTTCAAAACAAAAAGAAGAACAAATTGTTAAGGCGATTGCAAACAATAATCAATCCATTGATTTTGCGACCATCGCTAAAATGCTAAATGAGAAAAAATAATTTAATATTTTTATATAAAGCCCTGAGGTGTCAGGGCTTTTTTCCATTTAGGCAATTTCATTTGTTTGAAATGCGTTAGAATCAAGATCAAACAGTTCGGGATGCTGTGCTAAGTAATTAATTTCTTTAATACGATGAGCGATAGGAGGGTGAGTTGAAGTAGCTTGATTCAACCACATAAAAAAACCTTTTTCCTGTGAGTGCGTATGAACAAATTCTTCCTGATTTACTTTTTTATTTAGACAATGACCAACCGCAAGTATAGTGAGTGCTTGAGTGGCAGCTTTTGCATCACCAATCGCAACGGAAGCTATGCGATCACATGTATATTCACAGGCCCTAGAGTAAGCTTTTCCTAAAAAAGGAACCCAAAGAGCAGGTAGAATAAGTGAGTGGTAGAGTGTGTGCTTACGTTTGATATGAACTAATTCGTGGGCAATGATAAAAGAAAGTTCTTTTTCTTGATTATCTTCAATCATTTCAACAATGTCGGAGTATAAAACAACAAAGTGACGTCCAAAAAAACGTGTAGCAAACGCGTTTAATAAGCCGCCTGATTGAACAATATAAATATCGGGCAGCTCTAAATCCAGCTCTGAAGATAAATGTTTTGCCTGATGATAAGTGTGCGGGAACTGCTTCTCTGTCAATCTAACTCCATTATTGCGAATTTGAGCAATAGAGAAACCGTGTAGCATAAATGTAATGAAAAAACCGATTGCAATGTAGAGAATGCCGACGAGTGAAATAATTAAAAACAAATAGGTTAATAAGCTGATAACCATACACAAAATGAAAAAAATCTTTTCATTTTCATGAATAAGCTTTGCGTTCAATAATGGAACCTCCTAAAATATAGTAATGCAGTACATAACGTAGTGTAACGCATCTACTTATGAATATCTACCTCTTAGTGGAATATTTGGTTAATAATAGAGGTTGAAACGTAACGAAATCAATCCAATCTAAAGAGGAGAAAATTGGATACATGAGCTCCTACGGGGTCTCATCCCTTCCGCTTTTCCCCAAAGAGCCCTCCAATCAACAGCTAGAAGCAACTAAATATATTAACTCTACATGTACATGACAATAAAAAGTACGAACGGTTAATCAATAATTTTGATTAACCGTTCGTACTTCAATTTGACTAAAATACTTTTGTCCCAGCCTTTTTTGCTTTATACTTTTTTTATAAAAGACTTCAGAAATCTTGAAGGATAAGCGGTTTTACCTCTTCTAGTTTGCGGAACAGATAAGTAAAGTGAATTCTGTGCACGCGTCATGGCTACATATAAAAGGCGGCGTTCTTCTTGAAGCGGCACATCATCTCCGCCTCGATAAGCTTCGAGTGCATAATCATGAGGCAATCCTCCGTCTACGCTGCTCAGTACGTATACATGCTTATATTCAAGACCCTTTGCTCGGTGAATGGTGGTTAGCTGAATACTTTCATTAAATTGCTTGCTTAAAGCTTTCATCTCTGTGTTCATGGCAATCATATGATCCACATGCTCTAACAGTTCAGGTACGGTTTTGAATTTACGTGCTACAACTTTTAAATCCCGCACGTCATCCGAACCTTTTTCCATCATATTTCCTTCATTTCCGCGTTTTTTGACAAAATCATCGAATCCCATATCCTTAGAAATCGTCTCAAGTGCCAAAGAAGGAGACATTGATTTTAGCGACTTGAATAAAGGAATTACTTTCTTGAGCTTTTTTTGCTGAAACGGTTTTAAATCTTGAAGATATTCAAGCGCATCAATAAATGTACCATCATGAAGAATACTTGCTGCTTTTAAGTCATTGACTGCTGTTTTCTTTAAAAAGAGTGCGTTCACTAAATCTTGTAGCGAACTTGCGTCATTTGGATTCACGCTCAAGCGTAGAAATGAAAGTAAACTTCGAACCATTCTTCTTTTATAAAACGAATCCGCATCTTGTTCGATTGAAAATGGCAGGTTTGACTGCGATAAACGTTCAAAGATGGCGCGTGAAGAAGCGTGAGTTCGGTACAAGACCGCGAAGTCAGTTGGAGAAGCTCCTTGCTTAATCTTTTCTTTCATATCCGTTACAATCATTGTTGCTTCTTCTTCTTCGTCGTATGGAAAGAAGAAGGTAGGTCTTAACTCATTATCAAACTGGGCAGCCATTTCTTTTTGTCGGCGCGCTGTATTTCGTGCAATCACTTTATTAGCGGAAGAAACGATGGCGTGAGCTGAACGATAATTTTGGTTTAACGTAATAACAGTTGTATGAGCAAAATCTTTTTCAAAGTTTAAGATGAACGAAGGGTCGCTTCCGCGGAAAGCGTAAATTGATTGATCATCATCTCCTACGACACACAAGTTTTTAGAGTCTTCACTTAGCATTTTCATAATTTTATATTGAACTTTATTGATATCTTGAAATTCGTCAATTAAAAAATAGCGAAATCTTTTTTGATAACGAGTTAGCAAATCGGGATTTTGTTTTAGCATTTCATAACATCCATACAGCATGTCATCAAAATCGAATAGCTGTTTTTGCTTTTTGACTTCTTCATAGCGACGATATAAAAAGTGCACATCTTGTTCCCATTTGTCTTTTGGGCGAACATCTTTCACGCCAACAAGCGTGTTTTTCCAATAGCCGATTTGCTGAAGTGCCTGATCAAACGGGAAATCTTTTTCATCCACGTGGAGCTCTCTTGCTGCTTCTTTCACGATCTGTTCTTTTTGCCAATCCCATTTCAGCAGGCGATCCATTTGCCACGCTTGAGGATTGTGATGAACAATCATACGTAAGAAAATGCTGTGAAAAGTTCCAACTAGCATTTGACGAAGATGTAAGCCGGACATCTTTGGATATGTAGCCAATCGTTCTTTCATTTCTTTAGCTGATTTAGCCGTGAAAGTCACCAGCATAATGGATTTTGGATCAATTTGTTTTTCTTGTATCATATATGCGGTGCGAGCTGTTAATACACGCGTTTTTCCGCTTCCTGCACCGGCTAGAATAAGAAGAGGTCCTTCTGAATGTGTAACAGCTTTCCATTGGTTCGAATCTAATTCAATACCGCTCTCTTTAAATTCATTTAAATAAGTAGAGTCAGAGTGTTTAGGAACAGGTGGTTTTGAGCGAAAAGCAGGAACACTTGAAAAAGGCGCGGAAGACCTCCATGTCGCTTTCTCTTTTACAGTTGAATTTTTCTCACCAATAGCTCGTCCTTTAGGAATACGAAATCCATTGGTTTCTCTGTATTCAGCCGGAGTTTCTTTTATTTGTTGTACAGCTGTTGTTTCTGATAGTGTGTCTGAACACTCTTCTCTTTCATGAGGAACTTGAGCATGATAAAAGTAAGGAGAATGTTCAATCCCCAGATATAATTTAACTGGTTCTCCGCAGTGAGCACATGTTATTTCTCCTCGGAGACTAGCTTCATATAAATATTGAAATCGGTCTCTAGCCGTTATAGCAAGATTAAGTATCTGTTTTTGATAAAGTGCACGTTGCAAAAAACATGGCCTCCTTTGTAAAACATGAACAATCAATAGTAAATAAGAGGGAGTTAAAGCAAGAAGCCGCTCTTGTTCTACATCGATATAGATGTGTATATACGCACAGTTTTTATTCTATAATCAAAGTCTATCATATCAAAATCATCTTTTTTTAAAAAGAGTACGGATATTTTTGGAGGGATACGATATAAAAAAGGGTATATATTGAGTAAGAGATCACATATGTTCAAAAAAAGGAGGTATAGATACAAAGTGCTATCTGTTTTGAACAAGTCTAGAAGAGGGCGTAAGTGAGCTGTTTCAATGTCGATACTTCTTGCGAAAAATACTGAGGTCTGGGAGTAGAAGGTATCTTGAAAAAGAGGAGGGTTCATATGGGATATATACTGCCCGTCACGCCTTATCAGTCTATTCAATATGCAAATCGCCTTCAAAAAAATAATGCTTCTTTTTCAAATCGTATTTGGCCTGTCCAGAAAAAAAGCTTTGACGAAGAGTTTGAATCGCGTTCTCACTCATTGGAATTGACGCCAAGTTCAGTACAAAAGCGAAAAAAGCTTCAAGCAGCAGAGCGTGTATACAGCAAGCTAACAAATAAGGGCCTAGTGATTAATACACGGGTATAATAGAAAAAATCGTGAACGCAGCAGAATGAATGCGCTCACGATTTTTAACAAAGTAATGAACAAGTAAAAAACACCTTAGTAAGATTCAATAAAAAGTGTACGGCCCTGCTGCCATTCAGCATAAAGCACCTGTTTATAATCGGTAAATCCCTGTTTTTTTAATTGTTTCTTTAGCCAGTCTTCATCAAAGCCTGACTGAATTAAGTTTTTCAAAAGCAAACGTCCATCACTGACGAAGGCGATAGATAAAACAGGTTCAGAAGGAGGCAGCTGCATATTGCTTCTTGTTGGCTTAGCATAATCAGATTTTGGCAATACGCTTAGCGAGCCATCTGTTTCTAAAATCGCATATTCAACTTCACGAATGGAAAATATGTCTTTTGAACGCAGCATATGAAGAAGCTGATCGATATCTAATCGATTTTTGCTAAGTTCTTTGTACGAAATTTTCCCTTTTCGAATAATAATAGATGGCCGTCCTTCTAAAAACAAGCGCAGGCGAATATTTTTTTGAGTAATAACTTCGGTGACATAAATAAGCGCTCCCCAAAAGATAACAGCAAATAAAATTTTGCCTATGCCTACTTCTGAGTCATATAACGCATTTCCTACTAACTCTCCTAATACAAGAGCAGAGATAAAATCAAAAGTGGTAAGCTGAGTGATCGTCGCTCTGCCTAAAAATTTAGTTAAGATAAACAAGCAGATAAATCCGATAAAGAGTTCTAGTGCAATTCCGATAAGTTCATCCATATTTTCACCTAATTCACATGATTAGGTATTAGTATAAGCAAAGCAAAGGTTCTTATCCTTTAAAAAAGCAAAAACACCAGGTTCAATTCCTAGTGTTTTTTACTTAGTTTCTTTACCATCTCTACATGTGGAATTCCAGCATCCATAAATTCACCTGAAACCGTTACGTAGCCTAGCTTTTTATAAAATCCTTCCGCATGCGTTTGAGCATGCAGCTTAATCTTTTCAATCTCATGCTCTGCTGCGATCTCTTCTAGCTTATCCATCAAAAGCTTTCCTACACCGTCTTTTCGATAAGAAGAAAGAACGCAGATTCGTTCGGCTTTTCCATAGTCCTCTACCATACGGAAGCGTCCTGCCCCAATTGGTGCATTTCCTTTGTATACAACTAAATGCAGGGCTTCGGAATCGTATTCATCGATTTCTTGCTCTACATCAACCTGCTGTTCTTCTACAAATACTTTTTGACGTACGAAGTAAGCATCAGAAGGATCTTGTTTGTTCGTTAGTACTTTGATGTTCACGTATCTTATCCCTTTCCAAGACGAAATGTTTCAAACACAGTCCATGTTTCATTTTCAAGCTGGTACATTAAATGAAAGCGATCAACTGTTTCTTCATGAGCGACATCTACAAGCTTCAACTGGCTATACACATCTAAGTGCTCATCATCTGAAAGTCGTTGACCAATTGTAATATGTGGAATAAATGAATACTCAGTTGGTTGTTCGAGATTGCCTTCATGAAGTTTATTGTAAAGTGACGTCAGTTCTGGCTTTTGTTCCACTTTTAAGTAAATAACGTTATTGGCTGGTGAAAATGAGCTTACTTTCGTTACATTTAATGTAAATGGATTTGTTTCTTCGGCAATTTTACGCAAATTAGCCGCAATTTCGTCAATTTGGTCTTCTGTAGCTTCAAAGACTTCTTTTAATGTAAGATGAGGCGGAATTAATGAATAGTGAGAATCATAGCGCTTTCGATAAGAATTCGCTACATCTTGCAATTTTTTAGATGGAAAAAGTACAACGCCAAATTTCATAAAAAATCCCTCCAAAGTAAGATCATAAAATATGTATAAAGCGAGCTTATTATAACAAATTTTCAAAAAATATGATATCTTTCTACTTCAACATATATTGAAGCGACCGCTTTACGTCTTTTTGCCAGTATTTCCACGTATGATTTCCATTAAATTCTTCGTAGAAAACAGAATATCCACGCTGCTTCATTTGTTCGTGCAACAGGCGGTTAGGCTCAATAAAGTTCAATATACCGTCTTGTGTTGTTTTGACATCCGTTTCTTCCGTTCCAATAACATGATACAAATCCAGAAGTGAAGGAGAAGCAAATGAGTTGACCGTTTGTAATACAGCATCGTTCACGAAAGGAGAATGCATAATTACTTTCCCGAACGTGTGAGGATACGCAATGGCCGTCAGCAGTGAAACTGTAGCAGCAAGCGAATCACCAATTAGAACACGCGATTTTCCCATTTGATATGTAGGATATGTTTTATCCAAAAATGGCACAAGTTCATGTGCTAAAAAGCGAATGTAAGCATCTACCTGCTTTCCTTCTGGATGATACTTATCGCGTCTGTCTTCCACGCTTTTATATGGAATTCCAACAAAAATAGTACGATCGATTTCTGACTCGTTCATTAAATCATCGATTAAACGAGGTGTACGTCCGTACATAACATAATCTTTTCCGTCTTGGGCGATAAGTAGAGAATACTTATAGAGCGTAGAATAGTTTGACGGCAAATAGACTAGTAACGTGACATCTTCTTGCAGAGCGTCACTATAAAAAGAAATTTCTTCTAACTTCCGCTTACTTTCTGACATGAATAATCGACTCCTATGCATTTGAATGAAAGCGTTACCTTTATTGTAACACATTTTCTAAAAATCGTTCTTTATTTTATTGTAACGAATTTTTTAGCGAATGACGAGAAAGAGGCATGCGTTGCTAAAAAAAGAGGTTGGGACGTAACGAAATGAATTTCATCCAAACATGAACAATCTGGATATATAATCTGGGCAGCTTGCTCGGCCGCAGTTGATTTCCGTGCAAGACTCCGCTTTCCGCGGGCGGCCGGTGAGCCTCCTCGTCGCTTGTGCTCCTGCGGGGTCTCACCTGTTCCGCTGTTTCCGCAGGAGTCTTCGACTTGCCCTCCAATCAACTGCTAGAAGGAATGAAACAGATAAAACCTGCGTCCACTTTAACAAAAAAAAACGAATCATCAATCAAACAGTTTGATTGATGATTCGTTTTTTTGTTAATCTAATTTTTTCATCTTTTTAAACATATCTTTTTCTGCTTGAGTGGCTTTTTCTAGCGGTTTTTTCGTATATTCCTCTTCTTTTTCATCAATCGAAACCAATTCTGTGTCATTTTTTACATAACTTCGGATATTGCGAGCACCGAAATAGCCGTTTACATCTTTCAAAATAGGCTTGTTTTCTTTTTGATCATAAAGAGTATATGAATTCTCTTCTTTAACGATAGCATAGTGATTTCCTGCGAGCAGAGCCACTGCTTCTTTTTCGCTTTTTCCAAAAGTAGACATGAGAAACAGAACGATTAAGATGATAAAGAAAAGGGCTGTTGCGCCAATGAAAAATAATAATAAGCCTCTGCTAAATTTACTTTGTTTTTCTTCCACAGTAGACAAACCTCCTGATTCGATAATTTTATTATAGCAAGTAAATGTAATGAGCGCCTAAAGAGATATGTGACGAGTTTATGAACTCAGGCGGATGAACAAAAAAGGTTTTTAGCGGCTCTCATCGAATTTAGTATAAAGAGAGACAACAACTTGAAAAGGAGAGAGAGACATGACAGCGAAAAAAATCCCAACGAGCAAAGAAGTAGCAAAGGCAACATTTAATTTGCTGGAAGAGCGTGGCGTAACAGTTTTGGATATTGCTGAAATTGTGTATGATTTACAGCTTCCTTATCATCCAGCTCTAACCATTCAGGAATGCGCTGAAAGCGTAGAGAGAGTACTGCAAAAGCGAGAAATTCAGCATGCCCTTCTAGTTGGAATCGAACTTGATAAGTTAGCTGAGCAAAATAAATTATCAGAACCTCTTCAAAGTATTGTAGAACAAGACGAAGGGTTGTTTGGCGTTGACGAAACGATTGCTTTAGGTGCCGTTTTAACCTATGGCAGTATCGCTGTTACGACCTTTGGCTATTTAGATAAAGTAAAAGTAGGTATTATTGAAAAGCTGGACTGTAAAAAAGAAAAAGGAGTTAATACCTTTTTAGATGATTTGGTAGCGAGCGTAGCTTCTAGTGCGGCAAGTCGTTTGGCTCACCGTCAGCGTGATGAACAAGAACAGCTGCAAGAAGGCAATCCGGCTACGTAATAAACTTCTTTTAGTATGTATATAAGCTGCGTAAATTAACGCGTTAAAATGATTTAGTCTTTTATTTGAATAACGGAGGCTAGGCACGTAGGAGATACGTGCCTAGCCTCCGTTAATGGAACGATTTATGGCTGTAGTGAAGTAGTCATAAGATAGCTTAAGTTTTCCAGTCCAAGACTTTCATAAAAAGCACGTGCTTTTTCGTTAAATGCCCATACGGTAAGCTGGAGGTCATTTGCTCCTTTTTGTACAGCCCACTGTTTCGTAGCAGAAAAAAGACCTTTTCCTACCCCATAATTTTGAAAGCCTTTTTTTACACCAAAATATTGGATGTATGCTGTGTAGGAAAGCGGAGCTAACGTGGTGGGAGGGTTATATTTTAATTCAACAACAGACGCTCCAATAATTTGATTTCGATATTGAGCTACAAGAATATCAATGGTTGCATAATAAAGGGTAGCTTGATATTGTTCAGGAGATAAAACAGCCATTTGGTTATCAAACATAGAAGGAAGCGCATTTGCGTGGAGTTCTAGTGATTCTCCTAATATTTTATTTACTTCTGTATAATCATCTAGTTTTGCAGTGCGATAGATAATATCCATACACACTTCACCTACTTTTTAAAAGTTGTGCTTTATCATATGTAGCAACTTAGAAAATGTTAAATGAGAATGAAAACCTGAAAATTTTAAGTGAAGAACCGCACTAAACAGAGCATATATTTTATGCTCTGTTTGATGTTGTAGTTGAAGAATATATAAGGGCGAAACATTAAATTCTAGTTTCAGCAATAGCATCGCGTACTTTTTCAAGCGAATGTTTAGAGGTGTCTTTATTCGCAATCATTACATTAACATACAAAGCATCAATGAGGCTTAGCTGTCCAATTCTCGAGGCGAGAGCTTCAGATCGATATTCGGTTTCTTCTGAACTTGTATAAAGAGAAACGTCAACGTTTTGACTTAATGGAGATTTAGGAAAACCCGTGATCCCGATCGTTTTGGCACCGTTCGCTTTTGCTGTATTTAAAATGTTCATCGTGTCTTTATTTGTTCCCGAATGAGAAATCACTACCGCTACATCTTGTTTCGTCAATTGAGAAGCGGACATAAGCTGGAAATGGGAATCGATAAATGCAAACGTTTTAATTCCTGTTCGCACAAATTTATGAAAAGCATCCATAGCCACGACTGAAGAGCCTCCCGTGCCATAAAATTGAACTTTATCGGCCTTCATTAAAAGTTTGACGGCTTTTTCAATAGCATTGCCCTCTAGTATTTGTAATGTATTCTCAAGCGTTCGCACGTTGGAGCGAAAGATTTTTTCAGCGATCGTTTTTTCATTATCCGTTTCAGCAATTTCCTCGTGAATCTGCTGAATAGGCGTCATAATTTCAGCAGCCAGCGCTATTTTCATCGCCTGATAGCCCTTGAAGCCAATTCGTTTACAAAAGCGAAAGACTGTTGCATCAGCTACATTTAAATCGTCTGCTACTTCGTTAATGGTACTGTGAATAATTTGTTCCGGCTGTTCTAAAATATAATTTGCAATTTTTTTCTCTTTTTCACTGAATCTAGCATAGTGAGAACGAATTTTTCCTAAACAATTTTGCGTCATAACTGATGTTCCTTTCCACGAATTTAGTAGTAAAAAGAGTATAGCACAAAAATATGTGTGAAAAAAATTTTCTTGTAAACGATTGCAAAATGAAAAATAATTCGTATAATGGAGGTAATGTGAAATTTTTTTTCAAAGGGAGTTTATAAAATGAAAATTGGATTAATCGGTTTAGGAAAAATGGGATATAATTTATCATTAAATTTAATGGACAATCATCATGAAGTTGTAGCTTATGATGTGAATAAAGAAGCGGTAGAAAAACTTTCAAATGAAGGAGCAGCTGGTGCCTTTACTATTGAAGAGCTAGTCAACGAACTTCCCCCTTCACCTAAAGTTGTATGGGTTATGGTTCCGGCTGGAGAAGTAACGGAAAATGTGATTACAGAACTAAAAGACCTTCTGTCAGAAGGAGATATTGTAATAGATGGAGGAAACTCTAATTATAAAGAATCTGTTCGACGTGCTCAGGATCTTCAGGAAAAAGGTATTTACTTCTTTGATGTAGGGACAAGCGGCGGAATGGAAGGTGCAAGAAACGGAGCGTGTACAATGATTGGCGGAGATGCAGAAGCATTCCGTACAATTGAACCAATTTTTAGTGGTATTTGCGTAGAAAATGGATTTATGTACGCAGGCAAAAGCGGAAGCGGTCACTTTTTAAAAATGGTTCATAATGGTGTAGAATATGGAATGATGCAATCCATTGCTGAAGGATTTGAAGTTCTGGAAAAAAGTCAGTTTGATTTCGACTATGAAGCCGTAGCGCGCGTTTGGAATAACGGATCTGTCGTTCGCTCTTGGTTAATGGAACTAACGGAAAATGCGTTTTCAAAAGATCCTAAACTAGATAGTATTAAAGGAGTCATGCAGTCTTCTGGTGAAGGGAAATGGACCGTAGAGACTGCCCTTGATCTTCAAACGGCAACTCCTGTTATTGCTTTATCGCTAATGATGCGCTATCGTTCATTAGAGGAAGATACATTTACAGGAAAAGTTGTAGCAGCACTTCGAAATGAATTCGGCGGTCACGGTGTTGTAAATAAGTAAAGTAGTAAAGTAGGGGGACAGCAGCATGAGCAAAAAATATGCAATAGGTGTAGATATCGGAACAACGAGTACAAAGTCTGTATTATTTTCAGTAGACGGTACAGTCATTGCTAACCATGGGATTGAGTATCCACTATACTCGCCTACGCCCGCGATGGCTGAGCAAGATCCTGAAGAAATTTTTCAAGCAGTTGTACGTACCATTCAAACGGTTGTAAAAACAAGCGATGTAAAACCTGAGGATATTTTATGCGTTTCATTCAGCTCAGCTATGCACAGTGTTATTGCCGTTGATCAGCAGGGAAAGCCGCTGACAAAATGTATTACGTGGGCCGATAATAGAAGTGCAGAATGGACGGAAAAAATTAAAAATGAATACAACGGCCATGAGATTTATTTACGTACAGGCACGCCTATTCACCCGATGTCGCCACTTTCCAAGCTAACATGGCTTTCTAATGAACAGCCTGAATTAGTGAAGGGAACACATAAGTTTATTTCAATTAAAGAATATGTATTCTTTAAGTTGTTTAACGAATATGTGATCGACTATTCGATTGCATCAGCAACAGGTTTATTTAATCTGAAAAATCTTGCGTGGGATGAAGAAGCATTAAAAGTAGCAGGTGTGACGACAGATCAGCTATCCACTCCTGTTTCAACTATGCATCAAGTGAAAGGGCTAAACACAGAGCTTGCAGTTGAGATGCACTTACTGCCGGATACGCCCTTTATTGTAGGTGCAAGCGATGGCGTATTATCAAACTTAGGTGTAAATGCGATTGAACCAGGCGTTGTTGCAGTAACAATTGGGACAAGCGGAGCTATTCGAGCAGTCACTGACAAGCCAGTAGTCGATCCTAAAGGTCGTATTTTCTGTTATGCGTTGACAGAAGACCACTGGGTAATTGGCGGCCCTGTAAATAACGGAGGCATGATTTTTAGATGGGCTCGTGATCAATTTGGAGCGTCGGAAGTCGAAACAGCTAAACGTCTTGGAAAAGATCCATATGAAGTATTAACGGATATTGCGGCTTTAGTGAAACCTGGAGCAGACGGCTTATTGTTTCATCCATACCTGTCAGGAGAGCGTGCGCCGCTTTGGGATGCAAATGCTAAAGGTTCGTTCTTTGGCCTAGGTTTGCATCATAAAAAAGAACATATGATTCGCGCCGTATTAGAAGGCGTTATTTTTAACTTGTATACGGTATTATTGGCACTTGAAGAGTTAATTGGAGAACCTACGAAAATTCAGGCAACAGGCGGATTTGCACGTTCCGCACTTTGGCGCCAAATGATGGCAGATATTTTTAACCAAGAAGTATCCGTGCCGGAAAGCTTTGAAAGTTCATGTCTAGGAGCAGTTATTCTTGGCTTATATAGCCTTGGCGAAGTCGACTCATTAAACGTTGTTTCCGATATGGTTGGAGCGACTAATCATCATTATCCAATCAAAGAAAACAGTGAAGTATATAAAGAGTTAACGACTATCTATATTCGTTTGGCTCGTTTATTTAAAGAAGAATACGAAAGCATTACGGCTTTTCAAAAAAAATACGTACATTAAGTTCAAAAATCATCGCTTGAAGCTTTCAGGCGATGATTTTTTGTGTGTTAGGTTATCTAACAACCAAAAGAGTTAACACTACACAATATATAAAAGTTCCCTCAAATAATGTTACAATTTGTCCAGTGTATCCCTGTTTCGCATTAAATATAATAAGGAATAACGTTAGTATTTATCACATACTAGAAGGAATCGTCACAAACGCCTTTATATTTCAGAAAATTCAAATAAAATTTGTTTTTTGAAATGAACTTATTTTATGAAAAGGGGTTTTATGGATGAAAACACAAATCGAGCAAGATGGAATTGTGACGCTCACAGATGAGACGCACAATCAGCTGAGCGGCAGCGATCTTTGGAATGAAGATTTACGTCCTACTACGATGAAAGAACATTCTTGGAAAGGAGTTAACTTTGCCACGCTTTGGATTGGGATGTGTCTGTGTATTCCAGCTTACACAATGGCGAGCGGAATGATGACGCTTGGAATGAACTGGTGGCAGGCAATTGGTACAATCTTTTTAGGAAATGTAATTGTTCTTATTCCTATTTTGCTTAATTCTCACGCTGGAACCAAGTTTGGCATTCCTTATCCGGTATTTGCCCGCCTGTGGTTTGGAGATAAAGGAGCACATATCCCAGCACTGGCTAGGGCTATTGTGGCTGCTGGATGGTTTGGAATTAATACATGGATTGGAACGGAAGCAATTGATACACTGCTAAGCGCTTCATTTTCATCTTGGAATGGTTTAGCTGGTCATACAGCCATTGTATTTGCTCTCTTTTGGCTTTTAAATGTAGGAGTGGCGTATAAAGGACCGCAAGCAATTAAAGTGTTAGGAGCGATTGCTGCTCCGGTTATTGGTATTTCAGCTATTATTCTTTTTATATGGGCTTATACAAACTCAGGAGGGTGGGGACCCATTTTATCTACGCCTTCTAAATTTACATCCACCGGAGAATTTCTAGCTGTATTTTTCCCTGCTTTAACCGGAGTCATTGCATTTTGGGCGACGCTCGCTTTGAACATTCCGGATTTTTGTCGATATGCTAGAAGCCAGAAATCCCAAATGGTTGCGCAAACCTTCTCCTTGCCGTTGACGATGAGTGTTTTTTCATTTATTGGAATTGCTGTTACCTCGGCAACCATCGTTATATTCGGAGAAGCTATTTGGGATCCAGTGGCGTTAGTAGCTAAATTCCCTCCGTTTATCATTTTCTTAGGAACAATCGTTATCGTGCTTTCTTCTTTAACGATTAATGTGGGAGCAAATATTGTGGCGCCGGCCCGTGCAATTGAGAATCTGAATCCAAAGAAAATCACGTTTGCGATGGGAGCGCTAGTAACCGGTATCTTTGCTATTTTGCTTCAGCCATGGTACATCATGTCTAATTTCGGGAATTATATCTTTGGATGGCTTGGAACATACGGAGCGCTGCTTGGTCCTATAGACGGCATCGCCATTGCTGACTACTGGCTTGTAAGAAGGAGACAGATGGCATTAAAGGATTTATACGAGGTAAACGGTCGCTATAGTTATTCAACTGGTTTTAATAAAAACGGTATTTATGCATTAGTAATTGGCGTGGCCATACCTGTTTTAGGCTTACTGATTCCTGGACTGCGCTTTTTATGGGATAATGCCTGGACATTTGGTCTATTCATTTCTATCATCGCCTATACGTATCTCATGAGAGGAGATAAAAGTGTATTAGCGCCGGGAGAATATGAAGAAATAACGTTAAAAACAAGCGAAAAACCAATTATCGACAGTCAAACCGCTGATCCCACCATCACTAAATAAATAAGATAAATCCAATCATTAACATGATTGGATTTTTTTATGAGTTGAAACTCTATGGAAGAAAATTGATAAAATTTTTTTGAGTTTTTTTATTGATTTAAGAATTTTTTTTTCATATAATTTAAGTAATAAAAAGATGAAATCGTTTTCTGATTTAATTAATGTAAACGATTTCGATAATTAAAACGTATTTTTTAAAAAATTAACAGGTTTAGAGCTTTTTTGCTACATAAAGAAAGCGTTTACTTAAGGGGAAGGTGGAAAGCAAGATGGATGCATACTTATTAGCTATTACGGTTGTCGCAATTGTTATTGTTATTGTAGGTGTTTCAGTTTTTAAATGGCATGCGTTTATCAGTTTAACGGTTGCGAGTTTGTTTTTAGCAATTGCTTCTGGGTTATCAATGGATAAAATTGTTGCCGCTTACGAAACGGGAGTGGGCGGTGTTTTAGGACACTTAGTAGGAATTTTAGCACTGGGAACAATTTTAGGTAAGCTGATGGCTGATTCAGGCGCTGGCATGCAGGTAGCGGATTATTTTGTAAGAATATTCGGTGTGAAAAGATTGCCGTGGGCAATGCTAGTAGCAGGTTTCATTATTGGTATTCCTGTTTTCTTCGAAGTAGGAATTTTAATCTTACTGCCTTTAGTTATTTCGATTCATAAAACAACAAAACAAAATATATTATTGATTGCTCTGCCAGTTATTGCAGGATTATCAATTGTTCACGGTCTCGTTCCTCCTCATCCGGGAGCGATGGCAGCTATTAGTATTTACGGAGCAAATACGGGGAAAGTGCTTTTATACGCGTTAATCATTTCAATTCCAGCAGCAGTTATCGCTGGACCAGTTTTTGCAAAATGGGTTAACAAACGAGTAATTCCAGAAGGAGAGCCGGATTTAATTCGTATCACGACAACATCTAAAGATCTTCCTGGTACAGGCGTTTCATTCTTTGTTATTTTACTTCCTGTTTTATTAATGGTTTTAGCAGCAATAGTGCCTATTATTAACGGATTGCCAAGCGGCGTAGTGAAGTTTGTAGAATTAATAGGAAGTCCATTAATTGCACTTTTAATTTCTTGTTTTGCAGCGTTTTACCTGCTTGGAAAACGTCAAGGTATGACAAAAGATGTGATTAAAAAACTAACGGAAGAATGCTTGCTTCCTGTAGGATCTATTGTCTTGATTATTGGTGCAGGCGGTGGCTTCAAACAAGTATTAATCGATAGTGGAGTAGGTACAACGATTGGTCAAATGTCTGAACATCTATCTCTATCACCACTTGTACTTGCATTTTTAATTGCTGGATTAATCCGTATCGCTACAGGTTCAGCAACAGTTGCATTAACAACAGCGGCGGGTATTGTTTCACCGATCATTGAGCACATGTCTGGTGTTAATTTAGAACTTCTGGTTATTGTTACGGGCGCGGGTTCACTAATGTTCTCTCACGTTAATGATGCTGGATTCTGGATGGTGAAGGAGTATTTAGGATTAACAGTAAAAGAAACGTTCAAAACATGGACTGTTCTGGAAACGCTTCTATCCTTTATTGCTTTTGCAGGAGCACTTATTCTAAATGCAATAATCTAAAAATAAGACTCTTTTACTCTATGTAAAAGAGTCTTATTTTTTTATGAAAGAAAAGAATTTACTAGAAAAATAATCAAAATATTTTATTTATTCGTTAAATTATGGCAAAATAGAAATAGAAGAACAATAGCTTCTAAGAAGGGAATGACAGAGAGTGAGTAATCAACTAGTATTTTTCACAAACTTTTCAGAAGGAAAATTAGATTCAGACGTTTCTTGGTATTGTCCACCAGCTCAATTTCAAATTGATACGGAAACGAATCGATTAGTGATTAAAACAGACGCTAAAACAGATTTTTGGCAGCGTACTCATTATGGCTTTGAAGCGGACAATGGACACTTTCTTTATCGTGAAGTAGAAGGCGACTTTGAAATCATGACAAAGGTGCATACATATCCAGTTAATCGCTACGATCAAGCAGGTCTCATGATTCGTGTATCAAAAGATACGTGGATCAAAACGTCAGTTGAATACAATCCCGATGGCCCTAACCAATTAGGAGCAGTCGTAACCAACCAGGGCTTCTCAGATTGGTCCAGTCAAAATTTTACTCAAAACAAATCAGCGCTTTATTTTAAAATTCAGCGCAAAAATGATGATTACACCGTTTGTTATTCAAGTGATGGAGATTCCTGGACTCAGCTCCGAATCGCTCACTTATTGCACTCATCCAAAGAACCTGTTCAAGTTGGGATTTACGCTTGTAGTCCTCAAGGAGAAGGATATGAGGCCCAATTTGATTTTATAAAAGTAGAAAAGCTTTAAACGAAAACCACGATTTAGTCACAGTTAAATCGTGGTTTTTATTTAGAGAGCACATTATCTAAAGGCTGTGTGGCAGCAGTGGGTGTCGATTGATTGTGTAAAGCAATTTTTTGTTTGAAATAGCTGATGACAAACCCTGTAATCGCAATGGACATAAAAGAGAAAATTCCTTTTGAAAATCCAATTGAATACATGCTCGACAGCACGACGAGGAAATCAAATGAAAAATTCACTTTTCCAGGATCCCAACCGAATTTTCGCTGCGCGAATAACGCTAGAATATTAGCACCCCCAAGAGAAGCTCCGTTCATAAATAAAATGGATAAGCCAAGACCGGCAATTAGTCCGCCCGTAACAGCACCCATCAGGCTGGGAAGTGTAAAAGCAGGAAGCAAGTGATCGAGTGAAGTGAGAAGTGATAGCAAAGACACTGATCCTATAGTTGTGACGGTAAATTTCCATCCCATTTGAAAGAAGGAAAAGAGATAAAAAGGAATATTAATGAGAAAAAAAATCACCGCAAACGACAAAGGAAGGGCATATGATAAGCTAAGAGACAGACCAGCTGTTCCCCCCGTCACTACGTGAGAGTGCCGCAAGATAAGAACACCAATACTTGCAATCGTACATCCAAGAATAATCCATAAAACTTTTTTCATAAATAAACCCCTTTGTTTGTTTTTTCGGAATTTTCATTTTCAATTATCTACTTTAATGATAGGATATTAAATAAAGAAAACACATGTATAAATGAAGGAAATAATACTTGTTCTGTTATCAACTTGAATAAAGATTTTATTTATTATATTCATTTTGAAAGGAAAGGTTTGTATGGATCAAATCGATGTACAATTATTGTCTATTTTGCAAAGAGACGGGCGTATGACGATTAGTGATTTATCAAAAAAGCTGGCTCTTAGCCGTCCAAGCGTATCAGAAAGGCTGCAGCGCCTTCAGGAACGAGGAGTGATACAGCGTTTCAGCGCTACGGTGTCTCCGAAAGCTTTAGGGAGAGATACACAGCTGTTTATTCAAGTAAGCGAATTAAAAAGAAAACCAGAGGAATTTGAAGACTTTATTGAGCAAAATGAAGATGTGCTTGAATGTCATCGCGTAACGGGACCGGTTTCTTATTTTATCAAAGCAGCCGTGTCTGGAATGGATGGACTTAGAATGCTCGTGGATGAACTGATTCCTTATGGAAATGTGAATACCTCAATTATTTTAAAGTCGCCTGTAGAAAACAGGATGATTACTCCTATACAAAAACCGACCCCATAAGAGGCCGGTTTTTTGTGTAAGGACATATTAATAAAACCCTTTAATAATATAAAAATGATTTTGCAAAATATCAGGAACTTCTTCTTCTGAAACGTTTCTTTTCGTCTTTTTTCCGCTGTCTGTTACAGTTAGTGTTTCACCAGAGAGGGTAATTCGCCCTGTAGGTGTTGCGATCGTAACAAGGCGTTTGTGTACAAACGGAGAATCAGCTGACGTTTGATTGAACTCACACATGGGAGTAAAGTCTGTCAGTTTCTTAGGAAGCGTAGACACACGGTACAGCGTTTTCCATACATCATCTTCCCATCGCTGCAAATCATACATATGCTCAGCAACGTTTGTCATACGATAAGAGCCGCTTACATCTCTTACTACTTCGCCATTTAAAGGCATTGGCTTGCGAACAGAATCTCCAAATCCAACGTCTACGATATAAGACTGATTTTTAACTGTCACAAGGTTTGTAGCGTGACTTCCTTCAATGGTCCACGTGCCATCGGGTTTTTTGACGGTAGCTGAAACGTACGAGACTTCATAACCGCTTTCTTTTAACAGCCAGCCAAATAAACCGTTTAATTCGTAGCAAAATCCTCCGCGCAAATTTACAATTACTTTTTGAAAGATCCGTTCTAAATCAATGATAATAGGAGTTTGAGACAAAACGTCTAAGTTCTCAAACGGAACATGAAGCATATGCTTGTTCTGTAAAGCAGCTAAGTTTTCATACGTTGGACTATCCGGTTTCTTAGCTAAAAACCGACTAAAATAATAATTAATATTCATCAAATACACCTCTTAGTGAATCATTTCTCTTTGTCTTTAAGCTTAGCAGAATATTCATGTAACAGCGTTTTTTTAATGGTTTCTTTGGAAGCAAATTCTTTCAATCTCAGCTTTTTGTTCTTTACTGACTTCTCTTAAAGGATTAGTGGCTAGAAAACATAGTGGACAGACAAAATCAAAATAAAATTCAGCGTGTGCTTTCATCCCGTCATGCTCCTTTATGGCATGTTTTTAGTTTATCAAAAGTAAAGACGGTTCTTCCAACTTGGGGACTGTGGAAAAATAGTTGACAAAATTGGATAACTCTTTCTATAATATAGTCAATACATATTACGAGCGATTAGTTCAGTGGGAGAATACATCCTTGACAGGGATGGGGTCGGGGGTTCGAATCCCTCATCGCTCATACCAAAGCCGTTTTCTTATTAATAAGAGAGCGGCTTTTTCACTTTCTTCATTGGTTTAGGAAGAATGCCACATTGTAAATCGTAATCATTACGTTTATAATAATTAAAACTAAATAAGTAAAACTATGATTTGTTTTAAAGTTGAAGGGTGGAGTGACCATGAATGAAAAGATGATGGAGGTTTTTGCAAGAGATATAATTGCTTCTCTTCCTTTTAACAAGCGAATGCTATATCAATTCATTGAGGGAGTCGAAGATCGTTTAGCGCAAAAAGCTGAGACGAAAAAACAGTTTTTAACACTCCTTAAACAGCAGTCTCCTCACCACCAAGCAGCTGAACGTTTTGGGATGAGCATTTACGAAACGGTTGCTTTAATGCACGAGATTGAAGACGAAATTAGTGAAAAGCTAGAAAAGAAATTAGATAAATACAAGTGGATAGATTGTACGGATTATGCTACATATTCAAAACAAACTATTAACAGTGCGCGCTATTATCTTATTATTTCTTAGTTAGTTTACTGATTTTGTATATTGTAGGTGTATGAACTGAAAATAAGTTGGACTTTAAAAATGAGTGTATATTCAAAAGCGGCTGATGTGATTTGAAATTTTGAGCGCGTATAGAAGAATTAAAGTATAATGAAACATAGTGCATCAGGTCATGATAAAGATAATCACTAATTTAAAATAAATGAGGGTACAAAATGAATCAAAGAAGTTTTAGTCAATACGGTCTTAGTGACAAGGTAGCTAAGGCACTTTCTAGCCTGCAATACAATCATCCTACGGAAGTACAAAGCAAGGTGCTTCCCATCGCGCTAGAAGAAAGAGATGTTGTCGTGAAGTCTCAAACAGGAAGTGGAAAAACGGCTTCCTTTGGCATTCCACTGTGTGAATTAGTTAATTGGGAAGAAAATAAGCCCCAGGCCTTAGTGTTAACGCCTACACGAGAGCTGGCTGCACAGGTAAAAGAAGATATTACCAATATCGGCCGTTTTAAGAGAATTAAAGCAGCAGCTGTCTATGGAAAATCACCATTTGCCAAGCAAAAAGTAGAATTAAAGCAAAAAACACATATTGTCGTGGGAACGCCTGGACGAGTGCTTGATCATATAGAAAAAGAAACGCTTGCATTAGAGAAAATTCGTTATTTGGTTATTGATGAAGCAGACGAAATGCTAAATATGGGTTTTATTGATCAAGTGGAAGCAATTATTCAACATCTTCCTAGTGAGCGTGTAACGATGCTTTTCTCGGCTACGCTTCCTGAAGATATTGAAGAGCTGTCTCGCAAATATATGAAGAAGCCGGTTGATGTTGAAATCAAAGCGAACGGATTAACAACAAGCACGATTGACCATTCTGTTATAACAGTACAAAATGAACGTAAATTTGAACTGCTGAAAGACGTAACTACAGTAGAAAATCCAGACAGCTGCATCATTTTTTGCCGCACGCAAGAGCAGGTAAATACGCTGTTAGATGATTTAGATGATCTTGGATATCCTTGTGATAAAATTCATGGGGCAATGGTGCAAGAAGACCGTTTTGAGGTTATGAATGATTTCAAAAAAGGGAAATTCCGCTATTTAGTAGCAACAGATGTAGCTGCGAGAGGAATTGATATTGATAATATCACGCACGTTATTAACTATGACCTTCCGTTGGAAAAAGAAAGCTACGTTCACCGTACGGGAAGAACGGGACGTGCCGGTAAAAAAGGGAAGGCTATCACATTTGTAACGCCTTATGAAGAGAGAATGCTATCGGAAATTGAAGAATATATTGGTTTTTCGATTCCAGTATCTACTCCTCCTTCTAAAGAAGAAGTACAGCAGGCAGCATTCGCTTTTAATGAAAAAATTAATGAGCGTCCAGAAGTTAAAAAAGATAAAAGCGAGTCATTAAATAAAGACATTATGAAGCTGTATTTTAACGGAGGAAAGAAAAAGAAAATTCGAGCGGTCGATTTTGTAGGAACAATCGCAAAATTAGACGGAGTAACCGCAGACGATATTGGAATTATTACGATTCAAGAAAATGTCTCGTATGTAGAGATTCTGAATGGAAAAGGTCCCAAAGTGTTGCAAGCAATGAAAAACAAAACAATTAAAGGAAAGAAATTAAAAGTTCATAAAGCGATTAAATAATAAAGGAAAGTCCATCTTTTTAAAGATGGGCTTTATTTATACAGCCAATAAAGGAGTTGAGAGTATGAAGTACATAAAAGAAGCGTGTGTAGAAGGGTATGAGCAGGCAAAAAAAGCGGAAAAGCTAGGAGCAGACCGCATTGAATTATGTGACAATCTCAGTCAAGGAGGCACTACGCCAAGTTACGGCACCATTCAACATGCAAGTGAACATCTTGATACAGATATCAACGTGATTATTCGCCCAAGAAGCGGTGATTTTTTATATTCCGAAGCAGAATTTCAAATTATGAAAAAAGACGTTAAAGCATGTAAAGACCTTGGAGTAAACGGAGTAGTATTCGGCATATTAACAGAAAAAAATGAAATCGATCACGGACGCACTAAAGAATTAATAGCAGAAGCTCGTCCTTTAAGCGTTACGTTTCATATGGCATTTGATGAGATTAAAGATAAATACAAAGCCATTGATATACTTAGTGAAATGGGAGCAGACCGCATTTTGACCAAAGGTGGGAAAGGGTCTGCTTTGCAAAACTTGCAGGTGATCCGAGAACTGATCACATACGCCAATGACCGTCTTATTATTTTGCCCGGCGGAGGAATTCATGAAGGCAACGCAGATCGGGTTATAAAAGACACACAGGCGACTGAATTACACGGAACAAAAATTGTAGGAGATTTATCGGATTAAATAAAAAGAGGCTGGGACAAAAGTATGTTAGTCAAAGTGAAAAACGAACCACTAATCAACATGTTTGATTGGTGGTTCGTTTTTTTGTGATGGTAAATATAGTTTTATGTGTTTCGTTCCTTCTAGCAGGTGATTGGAGGGCAAGGCGAAGACTCCTGCGGGAACAGCGCCCGCCCGCGGAAAGCGAAGCCTTGCACGGAAATCAACTGCGGTGTCATAAGCAGTCCAGCTCATCTATCTCACTTGTTCATCTTTAGGTTGGATCCATTTCGTTATGTCTCAACCTCTTTTATTTTGATGTGTTTTCTTTTGCTGCTAAGCTGCTCGTCATTTTGGTACGCTGAAAGAAAAACGAACCTACGACGAGTAAAGCAATTAAAAGAGTTAAAAAGAACTGCGAACGCAATGAATCAATAAATGCCATGGCAATAAAGATACTAGTGATGGCAAGGATTGTAGCGTAAGTTAAGTAAGGAAACAACCACATTTTAATTTTTAATGCTTCAGGGTTTTCTTTTTCATATTTTTTTCTCATTTTAATTTGTGAAAATGCAATAACGAGGTACACAAGAAGGGCTACGCCGCCTGATGCATTCACTAAGAACAAAAAGATTTTATCTGGCGAAATATAGTTAAAGATGACGCTGATGTACGAAATAACTGTACATGCTAATATCGCGCTAACCGGTACGCCTTTTTTATTTAATTTTGAAAAGCTTTTTGGCGCATTACCATTTTGAGACATGGAAAACAGCATACGAGAGCTTGTATACAAACCAGAATTCAGACAAGAAAGGACAGCTGTTAAAATAATAAAGTTCATAATTTGAGCGGCGGCCGGTATGTTTACTAATTCAAGAATAGAGACAAATGGGCTTTTCATTAGGCTTGATGAATTCCACGGAAGAACGGTTACTAAAATAAAAATAGATCCTAAATAGAAAAATAAAATACGATAAATAACGGTATTGGTCGCAACGGTAATGGCTTTTTCAGGTTGAGAAGATTCACCTGCCGCGGTTGCAACAATTTCTGTTCCCATAAAGGAGAACATGACAAGGGCGATTCCTAAAAATACAGAGCTAATTCCATTCGGTAAAAAGCCGCCTTTATGCAAAAGATTGGAAGTGCCGGGAGAATCAATTCCTGGAATGAATCCACAAATAATAGCAATACCTAAAAGTAAAAAAAGAACGATACTGACAACTTTAATGAGAGAAAACCAATATTCAAATTCTCCGAAAGATTTAACAGAGTACAGATTGGTCATCGTTAATAAAAAAGTAAGAGTCAGACTAACTCCCCAAGACGGTAAAGACGGGAACCAGTATTGAATAATATTTGCACCTGCAATGGCTTCAACAGCAATAACGATAACCCAGAAAAACCAGTAGAGCCAGCCAATTGTGTAGCCGGCCCAAGGGCCTAATGCCTCTTTTGCATAAGTGGAAAACGAACCGCTGGAAGGATTTGCAGTAGACATTTCTCCAAGCATTCGCATGACTAAAATAACGAGTAAACCAGCAAATGCGTACGAAAAAATAGAGCCGGGTCCAGCGGTGTTAATGAGTGATCCGCTTCCAATAAACAATCCAGCGCCAATAATTCCTCCAAGAGAAATCATGGTGATATGCCGGATCTTTAACTCTTTTTTTAACTGTGGCTGTGGATGGCTGTTCATTTGTAACCTCCTATATAACCTGAATTTTTAGTTAATACGGAGAATTATAGTATGTTATAAGGTGCAAGGACAGGATGTTGTTAGAAGTTCTTTCATATAAAAAAACGGATATGAATGGTTGCATTCATATCCGGCTTACTCTGACACAGACATTCATTATGCGTAGAAAGTACCTGATTAGCGCCTTTTTTCTTTATTATAATAAGCAATGCAGATGAATTTTTTATGAATGGTAGCTGAAAATAAGCTGAATGATTGTTTTAGATACGTTAATCAAAAGAGATATACATCCGATTAAAGGATAATATGGAATGATATTCAAACTCTCCGTAAAGCACTAAATGCGGGTTTTCCTTTCTGAAAACGGGTATATATAGTAGTAAGAAGTTCATTCTTTTGCTAAGTATAAAAGAAAGATGTGCGATAGAAACAGGAGGTTATAAATAATGAAACATGTTGAAGTAGTAGAAAACGGAGCGAATATTAACGAAGCAGTTAATCAATTTGCAGATAAAGGTTTTGAGAAAAATGAAGTATACGTGTTTACCTATGACAAGGAAAATTCTAAAAATTTAACAGAAGTAACGGACACAAATATTATTCGACTGTCTGAAGAAGGTCCTTTACATTCAGCAGCGAGTTTATTTTTAACAAGAGAAGATGAGCTTCGAACAAAAATGGCTGCGCTAGGTTTATCAAAAGACGAAACAAAAAAATATGAAGAAGAGTTAAAGAAAGGCAGTGCGATTGTAGTGGCTGCTACGGGAGAAAGAAAAGACGTTTAATTAGGGCAAAAGTAGTTTAGTTAAAGTAAGATTCGAACGCGGTTGATTCTCTATCAAGAATCAGCCGCGTTCGGATTTTTTTGTGGGGACGGTGTAACAAGTGATCTATACGAGCTCCTTTATTCCATTTGTTCGTCTTTAAATTCACTCGATTTCGTTATGTCTCACACTCTTTTTTGTTTTTTCCAATATATGATTGATAAAACTAATGGTATTAGTTAAAATAAAAACTAATACCATTAGTTTTTATTTTGATAATAGGGGATGAGGAAATGAGAATAGTTCGTGAGAAAATGTTGTATCAATTGACGTTTTTGCCTCGGTTTTTTCCAGTGAATTGTTATTTAGTCGAAGAGAAAGACAGTCTTACGTTAATTGATGCGGCTCTTCCTTACAGCGCGTCAGGTATTTTGAAAGCTGCAGATCAAATTGGAAAACCGATTACTCGAATCGTTTTTACTCATACTCATGAAGATCACATCGGAGCGATTGATAATGTGAAGAAAAGTTTGCCGAATGCTTCTGTTTATATGTCGCAAAGAGATTATCGATTATTTTCAGGAGACTTCACACTCAATTCTGAAGAACCTCAAAACCCAATCCGTGGAGGAATACCAAAACTAGGAAAGATTTCAACTAAAATTGATCATTTCATCGAAGAAGAGTCTTATATAGGCTCACTTGCCCCTATTTTTACACCTGGACATACACCTGGGTCTATGTCTTTTTTAGACCAGAGAACGAACGCATTAATTGCGGGAGATTCTTTCCAAGTGCGGGGAGGAGTTGCCGTATCAGGTCAGTTAAAACCGCTGTTTCCGTTTCCTGCCTTTGGAACGTGGAGCAAAGAGCTAGCGCTTAAAAGTGCAGAAAAGCTATATGAATTAAACCCGTCACTTCTTGCTGTTGGACACGGAAGAATGCTTTCTCAACCGCTAAAAATGATGGAAAAAGCAATACAACAAGCAAAAGTAAAAATAGAAAAGAGGAGATGAAGGGATGTCGCCACGACAAGGACTAGATTTCAAAAAGGTTATTCAAACAGGTGAAAATTTGGCCAATCGTGAAGGGTTTTATGCTGTTACAATTGCTTCATTAGCCAAAGAATTAGATGTTCGCCCTCCGTCTTTGTATAATCATATAAAAGGGTTAGAAGAGCTGCGCAAAGAACTGGCTTTAAGCGGACTGCAGCAGCTACACTATCTTCTAAAAAGTGCTGTTGAACATGCTTCTGCAGAAGACGCTGTTTATCAGCTAAGTAAAGCGTACGTTTCATTTGTAAGAAAGTCTCCCGGAATATACGAAGCAACGGCAACGGTGGCACCAACGATACAGGATGAAGAAGTACAAAAAGCATCTGATAACATCGTATTTTTAGTGCTGGAGGTGTTAAAACCGTATCATCTTCCGGAAAGTGAAGCCCTTCATGCTGTTAGAAGTCTCCGCAGCATTTTACATGGATTTTCTTCTTTGGAGCAAAAAGGGGGATTTGGCATGCCGTTGAGTACTGATGAGACACTAGATTTTTTAATTCGTACGTTTGTATTGGGGCTACACCGGTATGAACAGACTCCATAAATTTCATTAATGCCACTAAGCCTAACGCTTTAATGGAAATTGAAAAAAAACAGAAAGAATGATAGATTACAAATAAAGACATTTATTCCTATTGTTTTAGGGTTGTTACTGATGAAGCAGGCAAAACCTAAGCTGCAAGGACAGAAAAGGTAGTTTCTGTTTGTTGCTGTTTAGGTATTTTTTGCTTTTGTTTAAAATAACCAGCTCTTTTAATTTATTTTATAAAGGGGAAATCTTCTGAGAATGGAGAGAAACAAACATGCTTAATTCAAGAATGATCGTCATATTAAGAGAACTAATGTCCGTACAGTCTACATTATCAACCGTTACGAGCGAATATTTAGCAACAGTAAATCAGGTATCTTCTCGAACTATTCGAACGGATATAAAACAGTTAGATGACATGTTGTCTCAGTACGGGGCCAAAATTAAATCAGCTCGAGGGACGGGATATGAACTTAGCGTTTTAGATGAAAAACAATTTCATCAGCTATTAAAAGAACTTTCGGCTAATCAATTATTTGATTCAACTTCTATTCCAACCGTTCCTGATGACCGCGTGCATTATTTAATTAAAAGACTGCTGCTAGCAGACGGATATTTGAAGCTCGAAGATTTAGCAGACGAGTTATATATTAGCAAATCAACGGTTCAAAACGATTTAAGAGATGTTAAAAAACAGCTGTGTAAGTATGATATTCTTTTAGAAAAACGTCCTAACTATGGCTTGAAAGCTAAAGGGGACGAAATGAAAATGAGATTTTGTATGTCTGAGTACATATTTAACCGAAAAGATAAAGAAGTAGATATGGTATACAATGAAATATCCATCCTGCCCCAAGAATCAATCTTAACGATTAAAGCCCACATTTTAAATCAAATAAAACGATACAATATTATGGTTTCAGATATTGGATTAAATAATTTAATCATTCATTTAGCAATAGCTTGTAAGCGAATACAAGAAGAAAATTTTATCTCTTTGTATTCAGAAGACTTGCTTGAAATTATGGAGCATAAAGAATATGAAGTAGCAGCTGAAATTGTGAGGGAAATTGAAAAGGCATTCAAGATTCGTTTTCCGAAATCAGAAACAGCGTATATCGCCATTCATTTGCTAGGTACAAAAATGCTCAACAGTAGCAATCATGAAGACAAAGAAGTGAAGCAGTTTATTGCCGCAGATATTTATGAATTAACAGCGGCTATATTAGAAGCAATTGAAAAAGAGCTTCATTTAGGAATTAGTGAAGATTCAGAGTTGATTCTTGGCATGAGTTTGCATTTGAAACCGGCTATCAACCGCTATAAATATGGAATGAATCTGCGAAACCCGATGCTTGAAGGAATTAAGAGTCATTACCCTCTTGCTTTTGAAGCTGGAATTATTGCCGGGAAGGTTTTAAAAAATCGCCTTGAAATTGACATGCATGAAACGGAAATTGGCTATTTAGCTTTACATATTGGAGGGGCCATTGAACGTCGGAAAATTATCAATCAGCCTAAGCGCTGTTTGATTGTATGCGCATCGGGAGTAGGGAGTGCCAAGCTATTATCATATAAGCTGCAGGCTACGTTTGGATTAAATCTTACTATTTTAGGAACAACTCAGTATTATAAGCTTCACCAAATGTCGCTGCACTCTTTAGATTTTATTGTTAGTACCATTCCAATTCCAGAGGATTTCCTGTTCCTGTAGTACAAGTAAGTACAATTCTAGGAAACAATGATTTTAAAAAAATTGAATGTTTAATGAAGAATAAACCGCAGTCTTCGTTAGAATACACGAAAAAAGAATTAGTATATTTACAGCAAGAATTTCAAACAAGAGAAGAAGTGCTTCATTTTTTAGGAGAGAAATTAACTCATCTAGGACTAGTTCCTTTTCAATTTATAGAATCTGTTTTTGAAAGAGAAGCTGCATCCCCAACAAGTTTTGGCAATCTCGTTGCGATTCCGCATCCTATGGTTCCTCAAACCGATACGACGTTTTGGGCCATTTGCACGTTAAAAAAACCGATTATGTGGGAAGGAAATCTTGTGCAATTTATTTGTCTTTTAAGTGTAAAAGCGAATAATCAAGGCGATTTGCAGAAGATGTACAGTTTGTTGGTTCGCGTTGTGGATGACAAGCAGGTCGTGCAGCGCTTAGTAAAGTGCAAGGATTATGAGGAGTTTATAGAGGTATTTATGAAAAATATTAGATAAAAGAAGTCCAAGAGAGGGGCTTCTTCTTTTATCTGAATGTTCAAACATAATTTTTCCGTTACTAACGGAAAAAGGTTGTGTATAAATGTAAGCGCTTTTATTTTAAGATAAAACTATCAACAAAACAGATAGCAAAATAAAAAAACGGGGGAATGACAGATGAATATTCTATTATGTTGTGCAGCTGGAATGTCTACAAGTTTACTAGTAACAAAAATGGAAAAAAGTGCTCAGGACCAAAGCACGGAGTATAAAATTTGGGCAGTTCCTGGTGACTCTGTTCGCAATCATATTGATCAAGCAGATGTACTGTTATTAGGACCTCAAGTGCGCTACTTGCTGCCGCAGCTTAAGAAGCTAGGTGAAGAAAAAGGAGTGCCAGTTGACGTTATAAATCCTGTTCACTACGGAACGTGTAATGGAGAACAAGTGTTAAAATTTGCAGCTCAACTAGTTTCAAAATAGGAGTGTGGACTACATGAGCAAATTTAATAGTATGCTTGAAAGCAAAGTAATGCCTATCGCCGGAAAAATGGCAGGTCAACGCCATTTACAAGCACTTCGAGACGGTATTGTTCTAACAATGCCGCTCATTATTATCGGTTCCGTATTTTTAATACTATCGAATTTACCGATACCAGGTTACAACGACTTTATGGCAGGGATTTTCGGAAAAGAATGGGCCACAAAAATGGCGTATCCAGTTGGAGCTACATTCGATATTATGGCGCTGCTTGCTTGTTTCGGAATAGCCTATCGATTAGCTGAAAAATATGGAGTAGACGCTTTGTCCGCAGGTGCTATTTCACTTGCTGCCTTTTTACTTGCTACTCCGTATAAAGTGTCGTTTCTCCCAAGCGGCGCTAAAGAAGCTATTTTAGTAGACGGCGGAATTCCAACCGCTTTAATGGGAAGTAAAGGACTTTTCGTAGCAATGATTGTCGCGATTCTCTCTACGGAAATTTACAGATGGTTTATTCAAAAAGATATTGTCATCAAGATGCCTGATGGAGTTCCACCCGCTGTTGGAAAATCGTTTGCCGCTCTTATTCCTGGCTTCACGGTAATAGCATTTATTTGGATTTTACGTTTGTTAGTAGAACAAACGCATTTTGGAAGTCTGCATAATATCGTTGGAGAATTGCTTGGAAAGCCTTTAGGTGTGTTAGGCGGCAGTTTAGGCGGTACGCTAGTTGCCGAGCTTGTTATTATGCTCATGTGGTCTTGTGGACTTCATGGAGCGAATATTGTCGGTGGAATTATGGCTCCAATTTGGTATGGAGCTATGGATGAAAACAGAATTGCATTTGCTAACCATGAAGTATTACCCAATATTTTCACACAGCAGTTCTTTGACATTTGGATTAATATCGGAGGCAGCGGAGCGACACTAGCTCTAGTCGTTGCCATGATTTTAAAAGCGCGCAGTCAACAAATGAAGCAGCTTGGTAAATTAGGAATAGGGCCAGCTCTTTTTAATATCAATGAGCCGATTATCTTTGGACTTCCGATGGTGATGAATCCAATGATGCTTATTCCGTTTATTATTACCCCTCTTGTGACGGTAGTAGCAACCTATATTGCCATGTCGACAGGACTGGTAGCAAAACCAGCAGGTATTGCGGTTCCTTGGACCATGCCTCCGATTATTTCTGGCTATTTGGCCACAGGAGGAAAATTATCGGGTGCAGTTATGCAAGCTATTAACATCGGCATTTCTGTTTGCATTTATTATCCTTTCTTTAGAATGTGGGATAAACAAAAATTCACTGAAGAACATGGTATACAGCCTGCAGTTGAAGGGGTACCAAGTGATACACAGAAAGATATTGTGTGAGGAGGGATAAAGAATGGAAAGCGTTCAAGAATATATTTTTAAATTAATCTTACACGGTGGAAACGGCAGAAGTTCAGCAATGGAAGCGATAGCGGCTGCCAAAAAGGGAGATTTTTCAGAAGCGCGTGAAAAGCTTACACAAGCTTCTGAAGAATTAAATGCTGCTCATCATATCCAAACGTCGTTAATTCAAGGAGAAATTAGAGGGGATAGCACAGAAATTTCTCTGCTCATGATTCATGCTCAAGATCATTTAATGAATGCGATGACGGTAAAAGAAATGGCTACTGAATTTGTAGATTTATATGAAGCAATCAAAATTTCTGGGGGGATTACATTATGACAAAAGGTATTAAAATTGTAACGATTGGCGGAGGTTCAAGCTATACGCCTGAACTAATAGAAGGGTTTATTAAACGATATGATGAACTTCCAGTTCGAGAACTGTGGCTAGTAGACGTGGAAGAAGGAAAAGAAAAATTAGAGATTGTTGGAAATTTAGCGAAGAGAATGGTGAAAAAATCAGGTTTGCCAATCGAGGTTCATTTAACGTTAAATCGAAGAGAAGCACTAAAAGATGCGGATTTCGTAACAACTCAATTTCGCGTTGGCTTGTTAGATGCACGAGCGAAAGATGAAAGAATCCCGCTTAAATACGGGGTGCTCGGTCAAGAAACAAACGGACCGGGAGGATTATTTAAAGGACTTCGCACCATTCCCGTTATTTTAGATATCTGCCGTGACATTGAAGAGTTATGTCCAGAAGCTTGGCTGATTAACTTCACAAATCCTGCTGGCATGGTAACAGAAGCTGTGCTTCGCTATAGTAACATTAAAAAGATTGTAGGACTTTGTAATGTGCCAATCGGAATGGAAATGGGGATTGCTAAGCTGCTTGATGTAGACCACTCTCGCATTCGAATTGATTTTGCTGGTTTAAATCACATGGTCTACGGATTAGATGTATATGTAGATGGTGTAAGTGTCAAAGATCAAGTTATTGATTTATTGAGTGATCCAACTAACAGCAGCTTTGTGAAAAATGTAGCAGGACTTGGATGGGAGCCAGAATTCACAAAAGCGCTAAATGCGTTAACGTGTCCATATCACATGTACTATTATAAAACGCGTGAAATGGTAGAAAAAGAGCTTGTTAATTATGAAAAAGGTGAAACCAGAGCAGAAGTCGTGAAACAGTTGGAAAAAGAGCTGTTTGAACTGTACAAAGATCCTAACCTAGACATTAAACCGCCTCAATTGGAACAGCGCGGAGGTGCTTATTATAGTGATGCAGCGGTTCGATTGATTACATCCATTTATACGGATAAAGGCGATATTCAACCTGTAAACACAGTGAACAATGGCGCTATTGCAAGCATTCCAGCTGATTCTGCTGTAGAAGTAAGCTGTATCATTACAAAAGATGGTCCAAAGCCAATTTCAGTCGGCAATGTCCCGTACCTGTCCGCGGTCTTGTTCAAACCATTAAGTCATTTGAGCGGATTGCAGCTGAAGCAGCAGTGACAGGAGATTATGACAAAGCTATTTTAGCATTAACCATTAATCCTCTTGTTGCTTCTGATAAACTAGCTAAACAAATCGTCGATGAGATGTTAGAAGCTCATAAAGATTACTTGCCTCAATTTTTTAAAACGGTTCAAGCTTAAAGTCAAGCTGTTCGAATACAGTACGTATTCGAACAGCTTTTTTGTATAAAAGATATCTATTGTTTTTACTCTTTTCCATTTATACTAAGACACAAGACTCAGGGGGGATACAGCGTGAATAGGAAGAGAGAAGAACTAAATAGTATTGATGAAATAGCGGATGGAGAATTAAAAACTATTTTTGATATTTCTCATGATGCTATTTATATGTCTGATGGAGAAGGAAGAACATTAAAGGTAAGTTCGGGGTGTGAAAGGATATGGGGATACAAGGAAACAGAGTTGCTTGGAAAAACGGTTTATGAGTTAGAAAAAGAGGGGGCATACAGTCCATCGATTACGAGGCTTGTGTTAGAAAAGAAAGAAAAAGTATCAATGATTCAAGTTACAAAGTTGGGAAGGCGATTAAAAGTAATAGGTGCACCAATAAAAAATACGAAGGGGGACATTATTCGAGTCGTTAATATTTCAAAAGATATTACGGAACAGAACCAGTCTTTACAAAACGAAAAAAAAATTGCTCCATTTGAACATCTTCCTCAGGGTCAGATGGAAAGGTTGAATAACAAAAAGGTAAAGCAGATGTACATTTTGAGCGAAAACGAAGAAATGAAAACAGCGGTTTCTAGAGCTGAGAGAGCAGCTTTAGTAGAATCTAGTGTGTTAATCCATGGAGAAAGTGGAGTTGGTAAAGAAACCATGGCATATTTCATTCACGAGCGTAGTCCACGGAACAAAGGGCCGTTTGTAACAGTTCGTTGTGGTGCAATTTTATTATCTAATATAGAAAAGGAGATTTTTGGGCAAGGGGAGGGAATAGGAGCAATTGAAAAAGCCGGCGGCGGTACGGTTTTTTTAGATGAAATTGATTTATTGCCTTTGCCACTACAGCTGAAGTTATCTTACCTCGTAGAACAGCAATTAACATCCTCATATACTAGTGCTCGGTTTATTACGGGGACTTCAACTAATTTAACGGAAAGTATAAAAATAGGGAAATTTAGAAAAGAGCTGTATTATCAGCTAAGTATTATCCCTATTCAAATACCTCCGCTTCGAAACAGAAAAGAAGATATTATTCCATTGACGTTACATTTTTTAGAGAAAATTAATTTCTTGTATGAAAGTAAGAAAAAGCTACATCCTAGGCTGTTGAAAAAACTACAAAACTACTACAGCTGGCCAGGAAATGTTCGAGAGCTTAAAGCGTTAGTAGAGCGATTATTTGTATTAACAGAAGGAGAGTGGATTCAAGAAGAACAGTTAATGAGTGACATACTAGTAAGTGCAAAAAATGAAAAGAAAATTGAAATTCATGAGCTAATGCCTTTAAAAGCCGCGGTTCATTTAGTAGAACAAGAATTGCTGAGAAAGGCTAAGAAGAAATATAAATCCACTACACAAATAGCAAGAGCGCTGGGCGTTAATCAGTCTACAATTAGTAGGAAGCTAAGCCGCTTTTAATCGAAATAAAATGCCTATGCAAAAGTGCATAAATTATAAAAGGAGGGAGATAAACTCTGTAACTATCAAATTTTTATAAGAAATACGTTCACAAAAACTTATGCATAGACGCATAAGTTTCTTTTTTTATGAGATTGAATTTTCAGAAAATAATTGATATTAATAATAAAGTAGAGCAGTTTTATAGGCAGCATATTTTTCGTAGGGAGTGAGGAAAATGAGAGGAAAGTACAGATATTTTATTATGGGTATGATCGTATTTATGACCGTAGTGAATTATATCGACCGAGGTGCTATATCGTATGCACAAGAAGCAATTATAAGCGAGTTTAACCTAAATCCTAAAACATGGGGAGGGATATTAGGCTATTTCGGATATGGTTATATGTTTGGTGCATTATTTGGCGGAGCGTTAGCTGATAAGAAAGGACCTAAATTTGTATGGATTGTAGCAGGTATGGCTTGGTCCGTATTTGAAATAGGAACGGCTTTTGCTGGTGAAATAGGGATGGCCTTGTTTGGTGGGTCTGCTATTGCTGGATTTGCTGTTTTCCGGGTTTTATTTGGATTAGCGGAAGGGCCTACTTTTTCAACCATTAATCGTACAATGGCTAACTGGGCAGCTCCGAAAGAACGAGGATTTGCTGCTTCTATCGGATTACTTGGTACGCCGCTTGGTGCACTGTTAACTGCTCCAATTGCAGTAGCCCTGCTGTCTTTTACAGATTGGAAAACGATGTTTATTATCCTTGGGTGTATTGGTCTTGTATGGATTACGATTTGGATTAAAGTATTTACTAATCAGCCGGAAGAAAATAAAAGAGTTTCTCAAGAAGAATTAGCCGAAATACGATCCAATCAAGGTTTGCTAAAGTTTGAGAAAGAAAGTGGACAGAATGAAGAAACTGTTCCTTGGTATCACTTCTTTAAAAATCCTACGTTAGTCATGAACGCTATCGGTTACTTTGCTTTTCAATATGTGAATTTTTTAATTTTGACTTGGACTCCTAAGTATTTGCAAGATACATTTGATTTTCAATTAGGGTCACTATGGTATTTAGGTATGATTCCATGGACAGGAGCTTGCATCACCGTGCTGTTAGGAGGGAAAATATCTGATTACTTACGAGAAAAAACAGGAAGCCTGCGCATAGCAAGGTCTGGATTAGCCGTTGTCTCTCTATTTTTTACAGCTCTCTGTTTTATTTTCATGCCTACGGTTAACAGCGTAGCAGCAGTACTGACGCTAATGACAATTGGAAATGCATTTAATTTCTTGCCCAACTCTGTGTATTGGACAGTAATTATTGATACAGAGCCGTCAAAAGCAGGAACGTTTGGTGGTGTTACGCACTTTTTTACAAATATCGCCACGATTGTAGCACCGACATTAACAGGTGCGTTAGTAGCTGCTAGTGGATACGGAGCGATGTTTACTGCAGCTGCCGTAGCCGCTGTTGTTGGAATGATAGCCATGATTTTTGTGAAGCCAGGAAAGCGTATTATTAAGCCTATCATTCCTGTTAAACAAAGTAGCTAACCTTATATCATAGTAAAAAGAGGAGGCATATACTTATGCATTCAGATTCTATTTTAAACATGGATATAACAACGTTATCCTTAAAAATAAAAAATAAAGAGATCTCTCCGGTAGAGATTACAGAGTGCTTACTAGATCGTATTAAAGATATTAATCCTGCTTTAAATGCTTTTATAACGATAAACGAAGAGGCAGTAAAGCAGGCGAAAATAGCAGAAAAAGAAATTATGAATAACGAGTATAAAGGAGCGCTTCATGGTATTCCAATTGGCGTTAAAGATCTTGTATACACAAGAAATATGAAAACGACGATGGGTTCTAAAATTTATCAACATTTTACGCCGGATTATGACGCAACCGTGGTAGAGAAGCTTCATCATGCAGGAGCGATTACGATTGGAAAACTTAATACACACGAATTTGCGTATGGGCCAAGCGGAGATGTTTCATATTATGGAGCCGTAAAAAATCCGCACGATACGAAGAGGATTTCAGGAGGTTCGAGCAGTGGTTCTGGGGCAGCTGTTTCAGCTGGATTATGTTATGGAGCGATTGGTACAGATACAGGAGGATCTATTCGTATACCTTCATCTGCATGTGGCATCGTAGGGATGAAGCCAACGTTTGGTCGAGTAAGTAAGCATGGTGTTTTTCCACTTGGCGAAACGTTGGATCATGTAGGACCGATGACGCGAACCGTTTCAGATAATGCTTTATTTTTAGAAACAATTGCCGGCTATGATACAAAAGATCTTTATTCAGTAAATAAGCCGACCGAACATTTTAGTAGATTCATTGGTTCTTCTATTTTAAAAAAAACGATTGGCATACCTTCTAATTTTTACTTCGATGCTTTAGATTCAGAAGTTGGGAATGCTTTAAAAGAGGCAGTGAAGTGTTTGGAAGAGCTAGGTGCAAGTGTAAAGTCTATTGAGCTTCCTATGCTGTCACAAGCATCTTGGGCACAGTCGAAAACGATTCAAAGTGAAGCCTATATGGTTCATGAGAAGCGAATGAAAGCGTATAGACAAGACTATCAGCTTCCCGTTCTTGAGAGGCTGGAAGAAAGCCAAAAAGTAACGGGATATGAGTATGCAAAAGCGCAGCAAATTCGCTTACAAGCTCAGAAAGAATTTCAGGACGTATTTGAAAGTGTAGATGTGTTAATTGCTCCGACGCTACCGATTCTACCTCCTTATATGGGAGAAGAAAAAGTAAGAGTTGATAATCAGATGAAGTTAGTTCGTTCGGAGCTCCTTCGCTTAACAGAACCATCTAACTTACTTGGTTTGCCTACGCTGTCGTTACCATGTGGTTATTCTCGTGAGGGGCTACCGATTGGAATGCAGCTCATAGGACCACATTTTGCTGAAGCTGCTCTCTATCAAATCGGATACGCGTTTGAACAACATCGCCATATCCCTACACTAAAATGGAATATTCAAACACAGCCAACGTTAAGCTAAAGAAAAAGGTTCATTTTTGAACCTTTTTTCTGTTTGTTCAGCTAGATTTCTGCCACCATCAATGTAACAATATAAAATAGAAACAGACAGCAAAGGGTGGCTAGAAATGATTCATTTATTAATTATGATGGTAGAACGAGTCGGAGTTATTGTCATTATAGGTTTTTTGCTAGCACATACAAAAGTTTTTCGGCAATTTCTCCGTAAACAGCAAGGTTATAAGGGAAAAGCTGTACTTATTTTTATTTTTTCTCTTTTTAGCATTATTAGCAACTACACTGGAATTGAAATTCAAGGAACGATTATTCGAAATGAAGATTTATTATTAAAAGTAAATCCATCAAGCTCGATTGCAAATACGCGAATTATGGGTGTGGAAATGGGCGGTCTGCTTGGCGGTCCTTTTGTTGGTTTAGGAGTAGGACTACTTGCCGGCGTTCATCGCTTTATGTTAGGTGGGAGTACGGCGTTTAGCTGCGCTGTTTCATCCGTTTTGGCAGGAGTGTTAACTGGATATATCGGTTATGCCTACCGGAAAAAACATCGAACGATTACACCGCGCTTTGCTGCACTTGTAGGCATAGCGATGGAAACGCTTCAGATGCTGATTATTTTATTATTTGCTAAACCGTTTGATTCGGCATGGACGCTAGTGAGTATTATTGCTATTCCAATGATTATTGTAAATGGTACGGGAAGCTATATTTTCTTATCTATTATTCAGTCCATTTTACGGCAAGAAGAACAAATGAGAGCGCTTCAGACACACAAAGTATTATTAATCGCGGATCAAACTCTTCCGCATTTTCGGCAGGGTCTCACTAGTGAATCATGTGAAAATGTTGCAAATATTATTCATCGCTTCACAGGTACGGACGCTGTTTCGTTAACGGATACGCACAAAATTTTAGCTCATGTGGGAGAAGGAATTGATCACCATGTTCCTTCGCACAGTTTAATTACCGGGCTGTCTCACGAAGTGCTGAAGACGGGAAAAATTATGAAAGCAAAATCGAGAGAACAAATTGATTGTCAGCATAAAGACTGCCCGCTTCATGCCGCAATTGTAATGCCGCTTACTTCTCACGGTACTACCATTGGAACACTAAAAATGTACTTTAAAGATGCGAGTGGGTTAAGCCGGGTGGAGGAAGAGCTGGCAGAAGGATTGGCCAAACTTTTTTCAACTCAGCTAGAGCTCGGCGAAGCAGAGCTTCGAAGTAAATTGCTAAAAGATGCGGAGATTAAAGCTTTACAGGCACAGGTGAATCCTCACTTTTTATTTAATGCCATTAATACGATATCGGCGCTGTGCAGACAGGACGTAGAAAAAGCCAGAAAGCTGCTACTGCAGCTAAGCATTTATTTTCGTTCCAATTTGCAAGGTGCAAGGCAACTGCTGATTCCGTTATCAAAAGAGCTTGATCATGTTCACGCGTACTTATCGCTTGAACAAGCCAGATTCCCTAATAAATACGAAATTGACATGTATATTGAAGAAGGACTAGATGATGTCTTGCTTCCGCCGTTTATTCTTCAAGTACTTGTGGAAAATGCCATTCGGCACGCGTTTCCGCGCAAACAAAAACACTGTCGCGTAGAAGTTTATATTGAGACAAAAGATAAATATGTATATGTAAAGGTAAAAGACAATGGACAAGGTATAGACACAAAACGATTGGAACTGCTTGGCAATGAGCCTGTTTTTTCAGAAAAAGGAACGGGGACGGCTCTTTACAATATTAAACAACGTTTACATGGATTGTTTGGAAAAGAAACGACACTGGAGTTTGACGTAACAGAAGGAACAGCAGTTTCGTTTGTTATACCAATTGAATTAAAAAGCGAGGGTATGTAATATGCTGCGAGTACTAATAGTAGACGATGAAATGTTAGCGCGAGATGAATTAAAATATTTACTCCACCGAACGAAAGAAGTAGACTTCATTGAAGAAGCTGAAAGTATCGAAGAGGCGTTGGATAAAATGATGGATGAAAAGCCGGATTTATTATTCTTAGATATACAATTGTCAGATGACAGCGGTTTTGATATTGCGAAAAGACTTAAAAAAATGAAAAACCCGCCTGCTATTATATTTGCAACTGCGTACGATCAGTACGCTTTACAAGCCTTTGAAGTAGATGCAATTGACTATATTTTGAAGCCTTTTGATGAAGAAAGAGTGGTGCAGGCCATTCATAAATATAAAAAAATGCGTGTTCCTCATCACGCTGTTAAAGAAGAAGAACCGATAGGAGAGTCTTCTTCTCAAACGGGAAAGTTAGCGATTTCTGTAGACGATTCAATTGTGTTAGTAAATATAGAGGACATCTTGTTTGTAGGGCTAATAGAAGGAGAAGTTACCATTCAGACCATAACCGAATCCTATCATACTGCAGATACGCTGGCTATGCTAGAAAAAAAGCTCCCTTCTCAGTCGTTTGTTCGTGTGCACCGGGGTTATATCGTCAACGTACATCATATTTCCGAAGTACAGCCATGGTTTAATTCCACGTATAATTTAGTGATGAAAAACGATAAGCGAGTTCCTGTCAGCCGTACATATGCTAAAGAATTGAAGAAGCGTTTAGGAATTTAAGTAAGAAACAGCTTGCTTATGCATTTTAGCAGGCTGTTTTTTGCATTTCAAGGCTCGATTTTTGTAAGTGAGCACAAATATTCGACTCTTTGATTTGAAAACGCTTTCTAATGTGTTTTCATTTTATATAATGAAGTCAACAAACAGAGAGAGGTGAAAGAAATGAGTGCTAAAAAAGTGTATGGCTTTTTAACACAAGCATTTATTTTTTCCGTAATTATGTTGATTTCAGATTTTATTGCAGAGCATTTGCCTTTTCCGATGCCAGCTTCAGTCATTGGACTTGTGCTGTTATTTCTTGCACTCTGCTTGAAGATTATTAAACTAGAGCAAGTTGAATCACTGGGAACGGCTTTAACTTCTTTGATCGGATTTTTATTTGTACCAGCAGGTATTTCTGTTATGAATTCATTAGGTGTTATGCAGCAGTACGGCATTCAAATTTGTTTAGTTATCATCGTGGCAACGATTATTTTGTTAGGCGTTACAGGCTTATTTTCACAGCTTATACTTGGCATGACAAAAGATAATAAAGCAAAAGAAGAAATAAAAGATGTAGATATGAGTGAAAAAACAAAAAAACAGGGCATTGCGTAATATCAATTATAAAGAGACAAGGTGGTTGGAAAGATGAATCCGTATTTTGGAATCGTGGTTTCTTTAGCTGCGTACGGTATTGGAACGTATTTATTTAAAAAGTCAAAAGGGTTTTTCTTATTTACTCCTTTATTTGTGGCAATGGTACTCGGGATTGCTTTTTTGAAACTTGGTCACTTTTCTTATGAGGAGTACAGTAGCGGCGGAAAAATTATCAGCTTCTTTTTAGAACCGGCAACAATTGCTTTTGCCATCCCTTTATATAAGCAAGCCGATAAATTAAAAAAGTACTGGTGGCAAATTCTTTCTTCTATTGCAGTAGGATCAGTTTGTTCAGTAGCGATTATTTTTGCGATTGCTAAAGGTATTCATATGGATGAAGTCGTGATGAAATCAATGCTCCCACAAGCAGCTACAACAGCAATTGCACTGCCATTGTCTCAAGATATTGGAGGGATTCCTGCTATTACTTCCTTTGCCGTTATTTTTAATGCAGTCATTGTATATGCACTGGGCGCATTATTTTTAAAAGTATTCAAAGTGAAAAATCCAATTTCAAAAGGATTAGCGCTGGGAACGTCCGGGCATGCGCTAGGAGTAGCCGTAGGGATTGAAATGGGAGAAGTAGAGGCAGCCATGGCAAGTATTGCAGTCGTTATTGTAGGTGTCGTCACAGTTGCCGTTATTCCACTTTTTGTTCAGCTAGTCATGTAATAAAAGCCTGAAGATGTCAGAAAACCTCTGACTTCTTCAGGCTTTTATTTGTTAATACACCACTCCAAAATGTCGTGATGCGCAGTTTTGGCAGGTTGTATGGTCAAAAAGACTCTCAGGAATGATAAATTCAAAACAAAATTGACATTGTTTGAATTGACTTTGTCTATAAAACATTGTCTCTAAGAAAATAGCTGTAATGTGTTCGGTTATACGCTTATGGGAAAGTTGTTCTAAAGTGGACCACGGAATAGACTGATGCTCTATGTAAATCGGAGAAGAAGTATAGGGTGTATCCCATTGAATGGCTTGATATCCAAACGTAAGGCCATGACGTGCTGCTGATGTAAATATGATCAGGTTTTGATGGAATTCTGGTAGAGGTAATTCTAGTTTTTGATCTTTAAGCGATCTCGTTTTGGAATGAAGGTTATACAATTTAATTTGAAAATGAATCCACTGAGTGGCGTGAACGGTTATTGACATGTTTTAAACCTCCAATTCAGACTCTTTCTTTTATCATAATTGATTCCAAAATAAATAAATAGTAGGCAAAAAGAAGATAACAAAATTTTATATAGAGTACTTATAAAGCGTAGAGAAAGGTAATGCAAGCACAGCATCCTTTTTTCTACCCCTTTTTAAAGCAGATTAATCTTCTATATAAAAGCCTGCTTTCAGCGAAAGGTATCGGCGTATTCATACGCTTTAAACAGATTTTAATGTTAGAAGTTATAACAAGGTTCATTTCTTTTAGAGAAGTTTATGAAATAATAAAAAATGTATATTTTACGGTCTGAATCTATGTGTTGGAGGTTTTTATATGACGAAACAAAAGCTGATAGTAATCGGAAACGGAATGGCGGGAATGCGCTGTGTTGAAGAAATTCTTATTCATTCTCCAGATTGTTTTGATATTACTGTTTTTGGAAGTGAGCCTCACGTTAACTATAATCGAATTTTATTATCAACCGTTTTACAAGGCAGTACAAAGCTTGAAGATATTAACATTCATTCTTTTGCATGGTATAACGAAAATAATATCACTTTATTTAAAGGAGAAAGTGTTACGCACATAGACACCAAGAGAAAAATAATAAAAACAGATAAAAACAGAGAGACGATGTACGACAAGCTTATTATTGCTACCGGTTCGAGCCCGTATATGCTCCCCGTTAAAGGGGCTGAAAAAGAAGGGGTCCTCGGTTTTCGTACCATCGAAGACTGTCGGAAAATGATTGAAATTTCTAAACGGTATAAAAAAGCAGCGGTTATTGGAGGGGGTCTGTTAGGGCTGGAAGCTGCTAGAGGACTATTAAATTTAGGAATGGATGTTCAAGTTATTCATCATTCGGGTTTTTTAATGGAGCGACAGCTAGACAGAGCAGCATCTGCTATGTTAAGAGAAGAATTGGAAAAGCAAGGCATGAGTTTTCTATTAAACAAACATACGGATGAGATTATAGGGGAAAACCGAGTAGAAGGGGTCCGATTTAATGATAACAGCAAAATTGCAGCTGATTTAGTTGTAATGGCTACAGGAGTGAGGCCAAATGTGAATCTCGCTAAAAAAAGCGGAATAGCAACAAATAGAGCAATTATCGTAAATGATTATTTGGAAACGAGCATCCCGGATATCTATGCAGTAGGTGAATGCGCTGAACATCGGGGGATGACATACGGCCTTGTTGCTCCTCTTTACGAACAAGGAAAAGTCTTAGCGCGACACCTTTGCCAAATGAAAAATGAAGGTTATGGCGGGTCCGTTCTTTCCACTCAGTTAAAAATATCAGGAATAGACGTTTATTCGGTCGGAGAGTTTAAGGAAAATCAAGGTGCAAAAGCTATTACGATTTCGAATATGTTAGATGGTATATACAAAAAAGTAGTTTTTCGCGAAGGGAGAATAGTGGGAGCCGTTCTTTTTGGGGATACCAGTGAGGCTATAAAGCTATCACAAATGATTAGTGAAAAAAAGGATTTGTCGCAAGCGGAAAAAGTACAATTATTTCCTTCTCAATATGAAAAGGAAAATGCAGCAGCTTCTATGTCAGTTACAGATATGGTATGTAACTGTAACGGTGTAACCAAGGGAGGTATTATTGAAGCAGTACAGAAACATGATTTAACGACAGTAGATGAAATAAAAAATTGCACGAAAGCTTCTGGTTCATGCGGAGGATGCAAGCCCCTTGTAACAGATCTTTTAACGTATATTCAAAGCGATGAATTTGATGAAAACATTGAACAAAAAACCTTTTGTGCTTGTACACATCTATCAGAAGATGAGCTGGTAAGAGAAATACAGCAATATCAATTTGAAACGGTTCAGCAAGTAAGAGAAATGTTAAAGTTTAAAGACATGAAAGGCTGCTCGTTATGTGAAGGCGGTCTTCATTACTATTTAAATATGATGAATCCTCATTATGAAAATAATCGACATTCTTTATTTACTACGGAGAATGAACAGGCCGTTTTGCTTCATGACGGTACTTATGCAGTGGTACCGCAAATTCACGGTGGTCTGACAAATGTACAGGAATTAAGGAACATAGCAAATGTAGCTGAAAGGTACAACATCTCGAATATTCGTTTAACAAGTGATCAGCGCATTCAACTTATTGGAGTGAAAAAAGAATATCTTTCGTTGATAAGTGAGGAAATAGATAGAGGACTTCAGCAGCTATATGAACGTACAGTTAAAAATGTATCTGTTTATATAGGAAAAGGGACGTGTATTTGTCAGTATGAACCTGCTCTTGCTTTATCAAATGAATTAGACAAACAGCTTGAATACGTAAAGACCCCATGCGATATCAAAATCAGTATTGCTTCTTGTTTTCACATTACAGAGGATGTCACAACAAGTGATATAGGATTAAGAAGAATAGACAGAGGTTGGGAAATATATGCTGGCGGAAGCAGCACAGAAGCCAGAAGCGGGGAGCTGTTTTATGTGGCCGAAACGAACGAAGAAGCGATAGAAATCAGCTGTTCTTTGATTCAATATTACCGTGAAACGGGGAACTATTTAGAAGCTGTCGGCAGCTGGATCGAGCGAGTAGGAATTGTTCATGTCAGAGAAGTTTTGTTTGAGGCAGACAATCGAGAGTATTTAATGAAGCAGCTCAGCTCAGAACGCTCTCGTGCAAGCACATATTTATTATAGGAAAGAAGGGTGACCTACGATGACTGAGATGCTGTTGAAATATTTTCGTGAGCAGCAAAAGCAAGTTGAAACCGAGCGTATCTATAATACGCAGTGTCCTTACTGCAGCATGCAGTGCAAAATGCAGTTAGTTGAACAAACACATGTAAAAAGAAAAACGTATAAAACAATTGGAAGAGACAACCCTACTTCTCAAGGAAGATTATGTATCAAAGGAATGAATGCGCACCAGCATCCTTTGCATAAAGATCGGATTCAATATCCTTTGTTAAAAGTAAACGGAGAGTTTGTAAAGATTTCTTGGAGGGAAGCTCTTGACTATATTAAAGAGCACGTTACAGAGATTCAAGAGAAGAATGGAGCAGATGCGCTAGGTGTTTATGGAAGCGCCTCTATTACAAATGAAGAAGCTTATTTATTAGGGAAATTTGCTCGAGTTGCGTTAAAAACAAAGTATATTGATTACAATGGACGCTTATGTATGTCAGCTGCTGCTTCTGCTGCTAGTAAAACATTTGGCATGGACCGAGGATTTACGAATAGCTTACAAGAGATTCCGTTTACTGAATGTATTATGTTAGCTGGAACAAATATTGCGGAATGCCAGCCAACGATTATGCCTTATTTTGAAAAAGCAAAAGAAAACGGAGCTTTTATTATTGCTATTGATCCAAGAGAGACAGGTACAACTAAAATAGCTGATTTACACCTGAAGCTTAAACCGGGGAGCGACGCGGCATTAGCCAATGGAATCTTGAAGGTCATTATCGAAGAAAATTATCTAGATGAACGATTTCTACAAGAACGTGTTAATGGATTTGAAGAGGTAATGCAATATGTGGCGTCTCTAGAATTTAGTGTCATTGAAGAAAAAACGGGAGTGCCGCTTGAGAAAATGTATCAAGCTGCCCGTATGTTTGGTCAAAGAGAAACAGGAATGATTTTTACTGCTAGAGGGGTAGAGCAGCAAACAGACGGGAGTGCTGCTGTGCGGAACTTTTTGAATATTCTACTTTCTGTCGGGAAAATCGGTAAACCCCGCTGCGGATATGGAGCCATTACTGGTCAAGGAAATGGGCAAGGAGCCCGAGAACACGGTCAAAAAGCAGATCAGCTTCCAGGCTACCGTTCAATCGAAAATCACGAGCATCGGATGTATATAGCAGATGTTTGGAACATAGAGGAGAAAGATCTTCCTAGAAAAGGTGTTTCTGCATATGAAATGATTGAAAAAATTCATGACGGTGAAATTAAAGGGCTGTTTCTGGTGTGTTCAAATCCAACCGTTTCAAATCCAAACGCTAATTTTGTTAAGAAGGCTTTTGAAAAGCTTGAATTTCTAGTGGTAGCAGATCTGTTTGAATCAGAAACGGCAAAATTAGCAAACTTAATTTTACCAGCATCCTCTTATTTGGAAGATGAAGGAACGATGACAAATGTAGAGGGAAGAGTTACATTGCGCGAAGCTAGCTTTCCGCGCCGTGGCGAAATCAAACACGACTGGGAAATACTATGTGAAATTGCTAAAGTTTTAGGGAAAGAGGAATATTTTTCGTTTTCATCAGCTGAAGAAATATTTAATGAACTGCGAATAGCAAGTAAAGGAGGAATCGCGGATTACTCCGGTATTACGTACGAACGATTACGAGCGGAAAAAGGAATTTTATGGCCATGCAGAAGCTTAACAGATAAAGGAACCGAGCGCCTGTTTGAAACACGTTTTGCTCATAGTGATGGAAAGGCGATGATGGTCCCTGTCTCGAATCAAGCTATTGTTCCTAAAGCAAAAATAACGAAAAAATATCCTCTCTATTTAACAACAGGGAGAGTGGTGTCACACTATTTAACGGGTGTACAAACACGAAAAAGTGCATCTTTATCTGCTAGAAATTTCGAATCTTTTATGGAAATTCACCCTTCAACAGCGAAAAAATATGAAATATCGAATCAAGAATTAGTACAAATTGAATCTTCATATGGAAGGATTGTGGTAAGAAGCAAATTTTCAGAGGGCATTCGGCCAGATACCGTATTTGTTCCTTTTCACTGGGCGGATTCTCAAAATGTTAATAACCTTGTTTCTGAGAAATTAGATCCCGCCTGTAAGATGCCTGGCTTTAAAGTAAGTGCCGTGAATATTAGCCCTTCTGTAAAAAGAAGCAGTTATTAAAAATGCTGATGCAAAAAGCCTCTTGCAAAAAGAGGCTTTTTACGTGGAATCAGGCAAGGTGCTTTTGGTTAATACGTACATCTTGTTTTTTGAATCCAGAATAATTCAGTAAGAGACAGAATAGAGCAAAAAGCGCTAGTAAGGAAAAACCGACAACGTAATCTCCGCTTGAATCTTTTATAAAGCCTAGCACAATAGGAGGGAAAAAGCCGCCTACTCCTCCGAATGCTCCTACGATCCCCGTAACAGCTCCAATATTTCCTGTTGAAACAGATGGAACCATTTTAAAAACAGCTCCATTTCCGATACCAAGGGTAATGGCTGCAAGTAAGCAACCTGCGCTGAATAGCGCGAAGGAGCTGATGGTAAAGGCGATAAATAATCCTATTAGCAGCATTCCGGTAAAGACAAAGGTGAGTACTTTTTTTGCTCCGAATACATCCGATAAATATCCTCCAAGAGGCCGTACAAACGTTGCTAATACAACAAAAATAGCTGTTTTCAGCCCGCTGTCTACGGTTGATGCATTAAATTGATCGTGCAAAATGGTAGGGAGATAGATGCTGAATGTGACAAATCCACCGAATGTTAAAAAATAGAAAACGGACAAAAACCACGTTTCTCTAAATTTTAATACCGATAAAGATTCCTGCAACGTTTTAGGAGAAGCAGCAGAAGGGTGGTCTGAAGTTCCTACCCATAATAAAAGAGCCATTAAAGCTACCGCAATTGCTAAACTCCAAAATACCCAAGGCAAGCCAAAAGAAGAAAAGATAAGTGGAATACTAAAGCTTGCTACCGCTGATCCTAAGTTGCCCATCCCGGCAATTCCTAAAATAAAACCTTGCTTTTGAGGTGAATACCATTTAGAGACATATGTAATGGAAATAGCAAATGTTGTTCCAGCCATGCCGATAAAAAATGCCCAAAAGAGCAGCATGGAGTAAGAATGAGTAAAGCCTGCACAAATGGTAGGGAGTAAAAGAGCAAGCATTGTTAACGAATACACTTTTCTTCCGCCGAAGCGATCTGTTAAAATTCCCATCGGAATCCGCATGAGTGAACCTAATAAGACGGGAGTGGCAATTAAGATACTTTTTTCAGCGTTGGTTAATGAATACATCACTTGAATATCTGCGGCGATAGGCGCGAAGACAGACCATACTGAAAAAGCAATAATCATAGATAAAGTCGAGATAAGAAGTACAGATAAGGGCCGTTTAGAAAACATTGCTTAAAAACCTCCTTTTTTATATACAGCGTAAAGCTGTTGCAATATGGTAATTATGATACTATGCTTTCTTTCTTATGTATCATTCTGTGTTAGGCTTTCTTCCGTGGTTTTATGGGAGACCTATATTACTAATAGAAATGGGAGGAAACTTAAAGATACACGAAGTGTTCATAAAAAAACTCTCATCGTCATGCGCAGCGATGAGAGTTTTTTTATCAGTAAAAGTATCGTTTCTTATTCAGCCGTCGCAATTTCTTCTTCTACATCATGGTCTTCTAAATTAGCATTTAGAAATTCACTTGTTTCCGATAAATTGAGATTTAATTTCGTTTTTTTGCAAATTTGAATGGTAACATCCTGAACGGAGACGTCTAAAACATGTCCACCTTCTTTTTTATATTCATCAATAAAGTGCAGGTGATACCCGGGAACACCGATGCCTGAAGAATATTCTGGCGTGTAAAAACCTGCTAGTGTTCCATTTACATCTGAAGATGTAAATGTAGGCTGATCAGCAGCTGCATCTACCATGGAAGGATAGGGTTTCTCTTGCTTTGCAACAGTGCGAGTTTTTACTTCTTTAAACTTCCCGTCAATGCGTACTGCATAGAATAAATTCGGACTGGGAATAAGCTCGTTCATTAAGGTTTCTAGTTGTTCACGGTTCATTTCCTCTTCTACACGATAAGAGATATCTTCATAAAAGGTTGTCATAATGGCAAAAGGTGTTTTTGCATCTTCACTAATAGGTGCGGCTTTCCCATCAGCAATGTGATAAAATTCTCCGTCAAAGGCAATCATTTCACCATCCAGCTGATTAAACGTGCCGATGCCGAAATCACCTTTCTTAGCTAAATCCCTGTATGTGACAACACCGTCAAATACTCCGTCCAATAAAGCAATCATAGTGGAAGTTTGGTGAATCGTTAATTTTTCTTTATTGCTCATTCTTTACTCAGTCCTTTCAGTTAATTTGATCTGGCAGTAGCTGTGTATTTAATTTTTCATTATCTTTATAATCTACAGGCACGTCGATGATAACGGGGCCTTGTTCACGAAAAGCGCTTGCTAGAGTGTCCGAAAATTCTTCTGGTGAGTTCACTCTAAATCCTTTGGCACCAAAACTTTCAGCAAGCGTAACAAAGTCTACACTCCCGAACTCTACCGCAGATTTTCGGCCATATTTAATCTGCTGTTGAAAGCCAACCATATCGTAGGTTCGATCGTTCCAGATAATGTGAACAATTGGTAAGTTTAACCGAACAGCTGTCTCGAGCTCCATAGCTGAAAATAAAAACCCGCCGTCTCCAGACATGGACAGAACTTTTTTATGGGGGCGAACGAGTGCAGCTGAAATAGCCCAAGGCAAAGCAACACCTAACGTTTGCATGCCGTTGCTGAATAGTAAATGCTGAGGTTCATAGGAACGAAAATAACGAGCCATCCATATGTAATGCGAACCAACGTCACATGTGATGGTAGTATCATCTTCAACAAAGTCCTGCAGAGCTTCAATTAACTGTAGGGGATGAAGGTGAGTGTCATTAGAAAACTCGTACTGATCGTCAGGTTGTTCAAGTTTGCTTTTTAGCGTTTTTAAAAAAGAAGCACTTTCTTTTGAACGTATTAAATGTGGGAGTTTATCCGCTAATATGTCGATGGTGCTTGGGATATCCCCTACTAACTCAATTTCCGGCTGATAATGGTGGTCAGCTTGTGCTTGTACATCATCTAAATGAATAATGCTTCTTTGACTTTCTGAGTTCCAAAGAGAAGGAGGGTATTCAATTGGGTCATATCCGATTGTTAAGACGACGTCAGCATGCTTCAATAAGACGTCTCCAGGCTGATTGCGAAAAAGACCTACTCGTCCAAAAAAGTGAGTTTCAAGCTCTCGTGAAACAGCTCCCGCACCTTGGAACGTTTCTACGACAGGAAGGTCATGTTCTGCTACGAGTTGACGGATTGATTCCACTGCTTTAGATTTACTTGCTCTCATACCTAAAAGTAAAACAGGTAGTTTTGCTGTGCGAATAGTGTGTATAGCTTGGGCAACAGCGTCTAAATTAGCAGCGCCAATCGTAGGAGTTTTTAGAAAGGATAGAGTGGAAGCTGATGTTTCGCCATCCATTACATCCTGCGGCAAGCTGACAAAAGATGCTCCTGAAGGAGAAGAAACAGCTTCACGAAAGGCGTCTGTTATCACTTCTGGAACGTTTGCAGCATCTTCTACCTCAACGCTGAATTTGGCGATAGATTTAAATAGTCCTTCATTGTCCATTGATTGATGCGTCTTTTTTAATCGATCTGCTCTTGGAACGGCTCCTGCTAGGGCTACCACTGGATCACCTTCAGAAGTAGCAGTGACAAGGCCAGTGGCTAAATTAGCGGCACCTGGACCTGATGTGACAAGGCAAACGCCCGGCGTACCTGTCAATCTTCCCATAGCAGCTGCCATAAACGCAGCATTTTGTTCGTGGCGGCAAACAATTACTTCCGGTCCTTTTTCTTTCAAAACATCAAATACGCCATCAATTTTGGCTCCTGGAATGCCAAAAATATAAGGCACATTCTGACTTGCTAAACTTTCTACTAGTAAATCGGCGCCTTTTTTTGTTTCGGTAGTATCAGCATTACTCATCATGCATTCTCTCCTTTAAGTTTCTTAAATAAGTTTTAAGGCCTACTGATTGAATACCCAATTTGTATGACAACTAACCAAAGGAAAGGAGAAGGTTTTAATTTTCTAAATAAAAAACTTCCCTAATTAATTAGGGAAGCAGAGATGTACCTATTGCGAATAAAACACATCTGTTTTATCTGTAGGTTTATGGTACTTGGGGGATAGCAAGTGAAAGTCCTACGCGGCTCTTATTTGGTATGGTTAAAAAGCTTTTGGTAACGAACAATTTTTTGATCTAGCTTTTGACTTAATTTTAAGATCTCACCGTGAGAATAGCTGCTTGTTTTCTTAGCTAATTGGTAAATATCTGATTGTAAGGCTCGAATTTCTTTTTCTAACTGTGGTTGCTTCATTGAAATCCTCTCCAAGTCAGAATACTTCTATCTTCTATCTTTTATCTAATAGTATGAAATTCCTTCATATTTGTAAAATGTTTTTTGTTTTGAAAAATATGAAATAGGTAAAGAGCTGCTGACAAGCTTTGTCGAACACTTTTTTTACCTATTTTCAACAAATATGATATACTAAGGCTAGGAAAAATGACAATCCGGAGCGCACGTTCAGTTATTCTTAACAAGCGAATGAATTCTTAGCTTTGACAAGTTTAACTTGTAAGGTGAAGAAATTCATCACATAATCTTATTAAATCTGAACCTTGTTAGCCCGGATGAGGATTTGTCGAAAACGATTCACTAGAAAAAACCTTCGAGACCGCCAACTCGGAGGTTTTTTTATTTTTGTGTATGGGAAGTAAAAAAAAGACATAGACTAATAAAGAAAAAGGTCCTGCACCCATAATCGGCCGTAGTTGATTACACCTTGTCCATTTCTGCAAGGAAGCTGTCTTTTTACTATAGGGAAGTGCCGCCAAACACCATTCCCTAAAGACAATCAGCACACGAGCCTTATGGATGAAGAACCCTTTAGACGATACTTATCGGTGATTACTTATTTTACTACTGGAAAAATAGCAAAATAAGAGCGACTATGGCTCCTAAAAGCTCCACGTAAGCCGTTAGGAGCTGAACATTCTCAGCATCTAGGAAAAATGACTTGAGGATTCGTCTCAGACTATCCACCACCTTTTTTTTCCTTGCGTGAGTTCCCAAGGGAAAGAAAGGGGACGACAGTGCTTCTTTATTTTAACAAAAGTAGGAAATGATAAGTAGATTTATTTGAAGTGTAAATTAAAAAAGCATGTAAAATACATGCTTTTTTAATTTGGGTAAATTTCTTTTATGCGTCCGACTTGTCCATCTGTTAAACGAACTTTGATACCGTGCGGGTGAAAGCTTGAATTGGTCAGAATGTCTTTGACCGTTCCGTGTGTAAGTTTTCCAGAACGCTGATCTGCTTTTAAAACAATGTCGACTTCAATTCCAGGGGCTACGTCTTTTCTATTTTGTCCGTTCATTATACACCTGTTCTCTTTCGCTGATTATTCGTTTTTTTGGTTTGTTGACTCGTCAGCTTTTTGGTTGCTTGATTGGTACTGCCGTTCTTAGCTTTACTTGAAGATTGATTTTTCTTATTAGCAAGCTGCTGTTTGATAGCATCTTGAAGGCTAATTTTCTTTTTAAGTTGTTCTGTCATAAAGGTTCCTCCTGAATACGTACATCGTCTGAAAAAACAAAGAAAGTAAGGGAATGAAAAAGCTGACTATCTAGTCAGCTTTTTTTAATTAGAAACAGTGACTTCTTCTACAGGCTGCATAAGTACAGCTTCTTTATCAGGGTACGTTTTTTCAATATGATGTTCTCCCCAAGAGCATAGTGAATCAAGAATGCTTTTTAAAGACCATCCGTAATCTGTTAAAGAATATTCTACTCGAGGCGGCATTTCATTGTACATTTTTCTAACAATGATGCCGTCTGCTTCAAGCTCACGAAGCTGCTGCGTTAATACTTTTTGTGTAACGCGCGGCATAATTCTTTTTAATTCTCCAGGGCGTTTTGTCCCTTTAATTAAGTGGCAAAGAATAACGACTTTCCACTTGCCTCCAATGACTTCTAGTGCCGCTTCCACTGGAATATTATATTTTTTCACGTTAACAACTCTCCTTGTTCTAGAGATAACGGTTAAATGCATGGTTTCGCATTTTTTCTGATGTTTATCATACCACTATAGCGCAGAATTTTCTAGGTGTAAGCATTTTTTTAGAATACCCAATAGTTCATGACTTTAGTATTTACGCTTATTGTAACCTCCAGGTACCTATATCACTTGAAAGTGCGTACTTTTTCTTTGGTTCTACATCGCTCATAATAACAATTGTTGATGGCCGGTTAGCGAATATATGAAGGGTACCTAAGCTAATCAGCTGTAAGAGAAGCTATTATAAAAAGTTATTATAACGAACAGGAGGCGTTAAGAAGTGAATACACTTTCACAAACACAACAAAGTAAAAAAAGCGGTGCTTTGCCGCTATTAGCGCTAGCTATTAGCGCCTTTGGAATCGGGACAACAGAGTTTGTTCCAGTAGGTTTATTATCATCGCTTGCAGATGATTTAAATATTTCCATTACACTAGCAGGGTTATTAATTTCAGGGTACGCAATGGGAGTTGCATTTGGAGCGCCCGTATTAACAGCATTAACAAGTAAAATGAGCAGAAAATCATTGCTGATGCTATTAATGGTTATTTTTATCGTAGGAAACTCAGTAGCAGCTTTATCAACAAGCTTTGGGCTGCTGCTTATAGCACGAATTATTACTGCATTTTCACACGGGATTTTCTTTTCTATCGGTGCGACTATCGCTGCTGATTTGGTGCCGGAAGATAAGCGGGCAAGTGCCATTGCTTTAATGTTTACAGGTTTGACAGTTGCAACTGTTACAGGTGTTCCACTTGGTACATTTATCGGACAAGCTTTCGGCTGGAGAGCAACATTTTGGGGAGTAGCGTTACTTGGCGTTATTGCCATTATTGCCAGTGCTCTTTTAGTGCCTAAAAACTTAAAAGAAGCGCCGCCGGCAAAGTTTAGTGATCAATTAAAAATTTTGAAAAACGGGCCGCTTTTACTATCGTTTGCTATTACTGCTTTAGGTTATGGCGGAACGTTTGTAGCTTATACGTATTTAGCACCTATTCTTGAAAAGTTAACAGGATACGCACCAAGCGCAGTTAGTATCTTGCTATTAGTATACGGCGTAGCAGTAGCCATCGGAAATACGATTGGAGGAAAAGCTGCGAATAAAAATCCGTTAAAAGCATTATTTTGGATGTTTTTAATTCAAGCCGTTATCTTAGTTATTTTATCGTTTACTGCATCGTTTAAAGTAGCGGGAACAATTACGATTTTTGCCATGGGCTTATTGGCATTTATGAACGTACCTGGACTGCAAGTGCTGGTCGTGAACTTAGCTGAAAAGTATGTTCCTTCAGCAGTAAACGTAGCCTCTGCGCTGAATATTGCTGCATTTAACGTTGGAATTGCTATTGGTTCTTTTGTAGGCGGCCTGATTGTTGATTCCATTGGTCTTGTTCATACTCCTTGGATTGGAGGAGTGATGGTTTTAGGAGCGGTCTTATTAACCGCATGGAGCCGCTCAATAGAAGCAAAAGCAAAATAAAACAGAGATCATCGCCTTTTGCGATGATCTCTTAGCTATAAAAGGAGAGGAAGCAAATGACTACATTTCAACATCATAAGGCGTATCGTCGTATGTACAAGGAGAATGAGTTAACGTTAGGTTTGCATATGCCGCTTGAAAATTATCAGTATGCCACGCCTACGATGGAGAAACAAGTAGAGCTCACGCAGCTTGCAGAACAATATGGATTTACAAGCTTATGGTTCCGTGATGTCCTTCTTCAAGATCCATCATTTGGCGATCCAGCCACGGGTCAAATTTATGATATGCTTATTTATTTGACTTACCTTGCCAGTCAAACAAAAGAAATTGCTCTCAGTACATCTGCTATTGTGCTACCTTTACGCCATCCGCTTCGTGTAGCTAAAGAAATGGCAACCATTGATCAGCTTTTTCCTGAGCGTTTGATTATGGGCGTATCCTCTGGAGACCGTCAAGCAGATTTTCGAGGGTTAGGTATTCCTCATGAAGAAAGAGGAAAGCGATTTGCAGAGGCTTTTCATTATTTAGAAGAAGCGTTAAATAAAGAATTTCCATCTATCCAGTCTGCTTTGGGGTCCATTCAAGGAGCAAATGTTGTTCCTAAGCCAACGAAACGTATTCCAACGATGATCACGGGATACAGCCAGCAAAATATGGAGTGGTTTGCACAGCATGGAGACGGCTGGATGTATTATCCTCGTCATCCGCATTTTCAAGCAGAAGCCATTAAACAGTGGAGAGAACTGGTTGATATCTATCATCCAGGCGTTTTTAAACCTTTTACACAACCTATGCATCTAGATTTGGCAGAAGTTCCAAATGAAATGCCAACGCCAATTCGTTTAGGATTTCGAGCAGGGCGTAATACATTAATTGAGCTTCTTTCTATTTATAAAGAAATAGGAGTTAACCATCTCTTTTTTGCTCTTTTTGATAGTAAGCGTCCGGCTGAAGAAGTCATACATGAGCTTGGTGAAGAAGTGCTTCCGCATTTCCCATCTCATATGTAGCAAACAAAAAGAGGCTGAGACAAAAGCAGTTTACTTAAAGGAAAATCCGAACGATGAATCGTTCGGATTTTTTCATTTATCCAATTCGCTCATCTTTAGATTCCAGATTCCATTGATTTCGTTATGTCTAACTCTCTTTTTATATAGATTTCAAGTTATAGGATATATAAGAAATATGTATTAGAGTTATTGATTCTATGTTCTTTATAATAAAAGTATCCATTATCTCCTTGGGTGATATAAAGTCGAAAGGAGAAACACGATGAGTGTTGCATTTCTATTTCCAGGACAAGGTGCACAATATGCTGGTATGCTTCATGATATAAAAAATAAATGGGGATTAACGACTACGTTTGAAGAAGCAAGTGAGGCTTTAAATCAAGACGTATTATCGTTAGATTCGTCAGAAAAATTAAAATATAATAAAAATGTTCAGATATGTCTTTTTATTGCAGGAGTGGCTACGGCTAGATCGTTTAAAAACAAAGGTTACTCGCCAGACGTGGTAGGAGGGCATTCAATAGGGGCGTTTGGAGCAGCAGTTATATCTGAAGTGTTATCTTTTAAAGAAGCTCTTTTTCTTGTGGGAAAAAGAGGGGAACTGATGGGAAATGCCTATCCTGATGGTTATGGTATGGGGGTTGTAATGGGACTGCGCGAACATCAGCTTCTCTCTATTGTACATGAAATATCCACCGATGCAGCTCCTGTTTACGTAGCGAATCTAAATGCTCCTGATCAAATAACGCTTTCTGGCACCTTAAAAGCAATTGAGGAAGTTCTTGAAAAAGCATCTAAAAAAGGGGCTAGGAAAACCAAAATGCTTCATGTAAAGGTGCCTTCTCACTGTCCTCTTATGGAAGGAGTTTCGAGCGAATTACGAAAAATAATAACGGAAGTGAAAGGAAAAGACCCGATCGTTCCTTTTATAGGTAATTGTAAAGCTCGGAAATTATGGAAAGCTGCTGATATTAAGGAAGATCTGGCAGCGAGTGTTGCCCTGCCCGTCCGTTGGCATGATATGACGGAAGTTATGTATGAAATGGGTACAAGATTATATATTGAAATGGCTCCAGGAAGAGTACTAACGGATTTGACTGCTAAGAGCTTTCCGGAAGCAAGGGCTATTTCTGCAGCCGAATCTACTATGAAATCTGTGTTAATTTTAATGGAGAAAGAAAAAATGTAAGCGCATTAATTTAGGAGTAGAAGAAAGGAGCTAGAACATGAGTGGAATAAAAAAAACTTCAAAATCATGGACAACCCGCCGAGATCAAAAAGCAGCTCGCCTTGCGAAAATAGACCAACTTCTTAAAGGAAAGTTATTGGATAATGAACACATTATTGAAGCGTTAGAATTGCTTATATCACCCGGAGATAAAGTAGTGCTTGAAGGAGACAATCAAAAGCAAGCATCTTTTTTATCAAAGGCGCTGAATGAAGTAAGCGCTGATAAAATAAACGGTCTTCATATGATTATGTCTAGTATTTCACGCCCGGAACACCTCGACATATTTGAGAAAGGAATTGCTGAAAAAATTGATTTTTCGTACGCCGGTGCTCAAAGTCTTCGCGTATCTCAAATGATTGAAGATGGCACGTTGAAAATGGGAGAAATTCATACATATCTAGAGCTTTACGGACGCCTTTTCATTGATTTAATTCCCAATATTGCATTAGTGGCTGCCGATAAAGCGGATGCACAAGGTAACTTATATACAGGAGCAAATACGGAAGAAACGCCGACGATTATCGAAGCAACAGCGTTTAAGGACGGAATTGTCATTGTGCAGGTAAATGAACTTGTTGAAGAACTTCCGCGAGTTGATATTCCGGCTTCTTGGATTGATTGTATCGTCGTGGCCAATCAGCCTTATCAATTGGAAGCTTTATTTACCCGAGATCCTCGTCATATTACAGAGCTCCAAATTCTAATGGCTATGATGACGATTCGAGGTATCTATGAGCGCCACAGCGTACAATCATTAAATCATGGCATTGGCTTTAATACAGCTGCAATTGAGCTTTTGCTGCCTACCTATGGAGAAAAGTTAGGGCTGAAAGGTAAAATATGCAAGCACTGGGCTCTGAACCCTCACCCTACGTTAATTCCGGCTATTGAAAGCGGATGGATTGAGAGCGTACACTGCTTTGGCGGAGAAGTAGGAATGGAACAATACACAGCAGCCCGTCCAGATGTATTTTTTACAGGACGCGACGGCAGCCTGCGCTCAAACCGTGCGATGTGTCAAGTCGCTGGTCAATATGCGGTAGATGCTTTCGTGGGATCAACTTTGCAAATAGATGGAGAAGGAAATTCTTCTACCGTCACATCTGGACGTTTATCAGGGTTTGGCGGAGCGCCTAACATGGGGCATGATCCTAGAGGCCGACGGCATTCTACGTCTGCTTGGTTGGATATGATGAACGATAAGCATGAATTAGCAAGAGGCAGAAAGCTAGTTGTACAAATGGTTGAAACCTTTCAATCAGGAAATGAGCCTGTTTTCGTTGAGTCTTTGGATGCGGTAAATGTAGCTAAACAAGCAAACTTAGCTACTGCTCCTGTCATGATTTACGGGGATGATGTGACACATGTCGTGACTGAAGAAGGAATTGCTTATTTATATAAAGCACAAAGCTTGGAAGAAAGAAAAGCAGCGCTTGAAGCAGTAGCGGGGGTAACGCCTATAGGGTTACGGCACAACCAAAATAAAGTGGAAAGAATGCGCAGAGATGGCTTAGTGGCTTTTCCGGAAGATTTACAGATTCGCCGTACGGAAGCAAAGCGTTCGCTGTTAGCGGCGAAAAGTGTAGAAGATTTAGTAGAATGGTCAGATGGTTTATATAATCCGCCTGCTAAATTTAGGAGCTGGTAAAAAATATGCGTATTCAAGAAGAGCCAAAAACAACTGTGTTTTCTTCATGCCTGATAGCTAAAATGGCAGTTACCGCTTTGGTTGATGAAGCGGTACTTACACCTAAGCCGGGGCTTGTAGATGCAGCAACAACTGGATCTCATCAAGATATGAATATTGAGACGCTTCTAGCCTCTGCTTATGCTTTACAACCGACCTTCTCACAGATTGCATTATATAGTCAAGGAAAGCAGCCGAGTCAGATGCTAAGGGAAGAAATTGCTCGAATTGGACGCGAAGGTGAACAAATTATGTACGCGGCTACGGATGGTGTCAATACACACAAGGGAGCTATTTGGGCATTAGGTCTACTTGCTTCTGCAACAGCGGTTTGCGGTATTCAAGCATCACCTGCATCCATCACAGAAGCTGCAGGAAAAATTGCTCGTTATGCAGATCGCTTTTGTACTCTGCATTCATCTAATGGACTTCGTGTGAAAAAAAAGTATGGCGCAAAAGGAGCGGCTGGAGAGGCGAAGCAAGGATTTCCTCACGTGATTCATATAGGCTTGCCTGCTTTACATAAGGCTCGCAAGCTAGGCATACATGAAACATCAGCGCGGATTGATACTTTAGTAACACTAATAGCCAATCTTGATGATACGTGTATTTTGCATCGTGCTGGTCCAGTTGTATTAGAGGAGGTTAAAATGGCGGCATCCAATGTGTTAGAAGTTGGAGGGGTATCTACATCAATAGGAAAACAGCGGCTGGAAGCGTTAGATCATATTTTTCTATCATCTAACGCTTCTCCAGGTGGAAGTGCAGATTTGCTGGCTGCTGTATTATTTTTAGATCGAATATCTCTTTTTAAAGAATCATAAACGTCTGCAGGGAGGAGTGAGTGGCTAATGGAAACGTTAGTGTTTAAATACAAAGCCGATCGAAAGTTAACTCAGCGCGCACATGTAGGCGTTGTTGGTTCAGGGGATTTAGAAATCTTAATGGTTCCTTCTGATGAAGAACATGCTCACGTATCAGTACGAACAGGAAGTGAAGGGTTTAGTGAAACCTGGAAAGCCGTATTAGATCGGTTTTTTAGTGCTCATATGATTCAAGCGAAAATTGTAATTAATGATTTCGGTGCTACGCCCGGTGTAGTCGCTTTGCGTCTTGCACAAGCTTTGGAGGTGAGTGAAAATGGGAGTGAATAATCAAAGCTTTATTGAGTTAAATGGAAGAGAACGAGCCCAGGCAATCTTAGATCAAGGTACATTTCGTGAGCTGCTCGGCCCTTTTGACGGGATCGAGTCGCCTCATTTACCTAAGCAAAATATTGTTCCTCAAAGCGATGATGGTGTCATCATAGCAAGTGGGCTAATAGCAGGGGAGCCAGCAGTTGTCATTTCAATAGAAGGAGGATTTCAAGGGGGAGGCATTGGTGAAGTATCGGGAGCTAAAATTGCAGGAGCTTTAGAATTAGCTCTTAATAATCACAAAAAAGGTGTTCCTGTTAGACCTGTTTTTCTATTCGATACAGGAGGGGTAAGGCTGCAAGAAGCGAATTATGGACTTTTGTCGATATCTGAAATTGGCTCAGCGGTAGTTGCTCTGCGTGAGCATACACCTGTTGTCGGAGTTATTTCAGGAAATGTAGGCTGCTTTGGAGGAATGTCTATCACTGCTTCACTCTTTAGTTATCTCATTATGACAAAAGAAGCAAGGTTTGGTCTTAACGGCCCGGAAGTGATCGAACAAGAAGCGGGGGTTGAAGAGTTTGATGCAAGAGACCGAAGCTTAATCTGGAAAACGATTGGCGGTATTCAACGCTATGAAACGGGGTTTGCAGATACATTAGCACAGGATGATGTTACTGCTATTCAACGAGCGGTTCAAGAGACGTTTCAAAAAAAAGAAAAAGTAGCTAGTAAAACAGAACAAGTAGATTTTTATAGGCATTTGCTTAGCAAGGTTGATCCTTCAGAAAAAATGGCTCCTTATCAATTTCAAGAATTGTATAAAGCAACAAAAAATGAACATATCCCTTCAGCAGTCTCTTACTCGTTGAACGAAGTTCCAGGTAGCATGCCTAACAGCCGCGGTCGCGTGTGGATTAACGCTTTAATAAATGATGAAGAAGCAGATTTTGAAATTCCTTCCGTTCTTTATAAAGACGCACTGCTAGGAAGAGAAAAGGTCCGATATATATCGGTTGTACCTAATCCTTATAATCGTTTCTTACGTGCACGAAAAGGGGAAGTAGGACTAGATGAAGGATGGGCAATTGCTAAGCACGTTCGTGAAGTAATACAAGAAGATCGAAATCAATCTCCGCGCCCTATAATTGCCATTGTGGACGTACCGAGTCAAGCGTATGGCTATCATGAAGAACTTCTAGGTATTCACTATGCTTGCGCTGCTGCAGCTGATGCTTATGCAGCAGCGCGCTTAGCAGGTCATCCGGTTATTACGTTAATTGTCGGAAAAGCAATTTCAGGAGCATTTTTGGCTCATGGATACCAATCGAATCGAATTTTGGCTTTAAAAGACGAAGGAGTGAATGTTCACGCCATGTCCAAACAGTCGGCAGCGCGCATTACTAAAAGAAGTATAAAAGAACTTGAGGAAGCTTCAAAGAAAGTCCCGTCCATGGCTTATGATATTAAATCATTTGCTTCACTTGGCGCTTTATATGAGCTGGTTAGCGGTATTCAAGCAGAGCAGCCCACAGAGCGCGACGTTCAAATGATTCAAGATATTTTAATTGGAGCAGTAGAAGATGTTCGCTGTGAAGGTGTATACGATTTAAGCAGCCGGCTGCACAGTGAGCAAGCAAGAAAGGAAGGGCGAAAAGCTTCTTTATGGGTAAGAGGTGAGTTGGAAAAACAATGGAATATATAGCTCATGATTTGCTTCAGTTAAAAGAGGAAGCAAAGCTTATCAGTTATACACCTATCCCCGAGTGGGTGGAATATTCATTAGTCAAGGCTCCATTTGTAGTGGTAAGGCGTGCTGTTCACCGAGATAAACTGATACCTATTGGAGTAAGAGGAGAACGAAGGAATCAGCGTTTTGGTGCTTTTTTATCTGAGGAGGCCATTAAACAAACAATTAGGCCGGAAAATCTCGTTTCATTTTTTCAAAACGCCCAGTCTAGAAACATGCCAGCTATACGCGCTTTGGAAGAGGTGGCTATTATTTTTGAAAAATTTGCGTGGGGACCAACCGGCAGTGTAGGGTTCGAGCTTGCAAGCGGTGAAGAAGTTGTCACGACAACCAGTGATTTAGATGTACTTATTCGCCTTTCTTCTTATTTGTCGGTGAAACAAGCGGAAATGATAGTCAGTAAGCTAAAGAGATGCCCAGTTTCTGTAGATGTACAGGTAGAAACAGAAAAAGGAGCCTTTTCTCTAGCGGAATACGCAAAAGGCGAAGAGACGCTGCTTCTGCGTACTGTATATGGTCCTGCCTTAGTAAAACTGAATCAATTAGCATAAAAGACGGATGAGGGATTTGCACCTTTTCCGTCTTTTCTGTCAATACCAGCTTTTTTCTTGGCTTAACAAACGCTTGGCTTCAAGAAAAAATATTTGAATAAACTTTTTGGTGTTAATGCGAATCGGCAAAATTTTAGAATCTCCCTGCAGTTCTTTCATTTTTTTACGAACGGCTGTAAAGTCAAAAAACTTAGAAGCATAATTTTCAAACTTTGGATTTGAAAAATCTGTTAATCCAATAGAAGCAAAGTGATTCAGTGAGTGAGTAACTGCTCGTCTTATTCGCTGTTCACAAGCCTTGGTTTCACGATTAATTTCAATAGAAGACGCGTGAGCTCCCAATTTTTTCTCAGCGACATTCACAAAAATATTTTTTAGAGAAGGGAAATGTTTTTCCACACTTTCTCTTTGGTCATAAGTGTACAGAAACTGTAAAATATCCAGTAAATCTTTTGCACCATTTTCTCCTACAATACCTAATTCGGCTAATAAGAATTTCCCTACATCGTATAGATGGGCTTGTTTCGTTATCGGCTGGCTTGAAGGAGGAGCGTGATGGGCTGTCGCTAAACTATTCAAGGAGGTTTTAATATCATCGATTGATTTCTCAAGAGAGATTCGTTCAATTACTTTTCGAATAACCGTTAAAATTTCAATTCGATTAATTGGTTTTGTAATATAGTATTCAATTCCTAATGAATAGGCTTCTCCTATTAATTCTTTGGACTCTACCTGTGAAATCATAATCATTTTTCCTTTAAATGAATCTTTTAAATGACGGATCGTTTCGATTCCATCTCGTCCTGGCATAAGTAAATCAATAAATAAAATATCAATTTGCTTTAAATTTAACGTAGAGGCATCTAAAAAGCTGCCGTCTACGACTTCTTCTACAACTTCTCCTAAATCCTCATCTTCAATCAGCTGACTGAGCGTTGAACGAATGGCTGAATCATCATCTGTAATACAAAATCGCATAAACTCATCCTTTCTGAATTAGACTACAAAGAGGTATTTGAATGATAAAAATCATCCCTTTATCTCCTTGTTTAGCTTCAATCGTACCTCCAAGTTCTTGAACAATATCTCTTACGTAAGAAAGGCCAATTCCAGTAGAGGGATTTCCAAATTGATCGTATTTTGAGGTGAAACCAGGTTCAAAAATAGCTTTTTCGTACTTCAAAGGCACGCCAGGACCATCATCTTGTACATGAAATTCTACAAATTCAGCTTGTCTATGTACGGATAAAACAATCATTCCCTCATCTTTAATCGCCTCCACTGCGTTTGCTACCAAGTTATTAATGATCGATAAAATTGTGTAAACGTGGTAGCTGAAATGTTCCCCGGTGACAGAGGAAAAAAAGCTAATTTGTTTGTGAAGAGAATCGGCATATTTTTTGTTGATGCGTACGATCAGCTCGATTAATTCCTCTGCTTTCATATAATTTTGGAAACTTTCATTTGAAATTGTTTTAGATAAGCCCGCAAAAATACGCTGGTTGTCTTTTTTTACTTCGTGAATATCTCCGGCAATCCGAAGCGCTTTTTTACTGAGCGATTGGTTAAGCACAGAATGATCTTTTTCCTGCTGATGTAATACACGGTATAAATCGTACGAGGCTTTTGTAATCACTTCTGTATTATGAAGGGTCTTTTTTAAATGAACGGTTTCTTCATAAAGGCTTGTAATAAGCATTAGCATGTGCTCATTTTGTTTGCGAATTTGACGTTCTCGTGACTGTGATTCATAAATTGTCATCATATTAAAAAAGCTAAGTACAATGAAGCTGTGAGCAAAAGCAATAACGGCCATGTCCGATAATGAATCGATATGAATGGTTGTGTGCAAAACGATATACTGCGCAGTTAGTTCGACTATATCAGCAGCTATTTCAATGATGAGTCCAATTAATCCAATCACAATAGCACTATAGTTCATGCGGCTTACTTTAAAAATAAAAAATAAAAGTGCATACGTAAAGTAAAAGAAAAACGTAGGGTAATGCGTATGTGCAGAAGCCGCAAATTGAAAATGATCGAGCGTGATATAATCGAGCATGATGCGAAAGAGAACGACGCTTAAAGCGGTTAACAATCCGCCAGATAAAACGGTTTTTCGTTTTAAAAGCAATAGGAAAAAGAAAAATGTTGGAGCTCCAAATGTAATTCGAAACGTTTCATTTAACGGATAAAATTTTAGCTCTCCCGCCAGCGGAACAGTAATGAGCATGAGCAATAAAATGTACGGATCTTTTCGAATGAAAGATTTAAAATTCAGATAATTACACCTCCTGAAGTGATTCGTGAATTAGTATACATTGTGACAGCGTCCAGCACAATGGAGAAGAGTACCAAAGATAAAAATATAATTCCAAAAAGTTTTGTAGGTTTTTGTATGCTCTCGTAGGTTGCATTGTACATTAAAAACGAAAATGAAATCCCGCTTTATGAAAGCGCTTTAAAATAAAAAGTTAATGAAGTGATGAGGTGATTTTAATGAAACGAGAAATTGAACAGGAAATGTCTTACTTACAGGTCACTGCAAAAGAGCAGTTACACGAGTGGGTAGAGCAAATAAAAGAATTTTCGTCAGAAGGAAAAACGGCTGATTATATCCCCGCTCTGAAAGATATGGACTCGTCTCAATTAGGTATTTGTTTGATTGGTGCTGACGGAACGGTTATCCAGTCTGGGGATTATGAAGCGGTATTTACTCTTCAAAGTATTTCTAAAGTCATTAGCTTTATAGCAGCTTGCTTATGCTGCGGCATTCCCTACGTACTAGAGAGAGTAGATGTAGAGCCAACTGGAGATGCATTTAATTCTATTATAAGACTGGAAATGCATAAACCAGGAAAGCCGTTCAATCCTATGATTAATGCCGGTGCTTTAACGGTTTCATCTCTTTTATCTGGAGAGACGGCAAAAGAAAAACTAAGCTATTTGTTTGATGTAATAACAATGCTTACTGGGAAAACACCACTCATTAATGAAACCGTCTTTGAATCAGAATGGCAAACGTCTCATCGAAATCGTGCGCTTGCCTACTATTTAAAAGAAACAAACTACTTACAAGGAGAAGTAGAAGAAGTTCTAGAGGTTTACTTAAAGCAGTGCTCAATTGAAGTAACGACTGAAGATATTGCGCTGATTGGATTAATTCTGTCATTAGACGGATATCATCCAGTGTTTCACAAACAAGTAATTCCAAAAGAAGTAGCTAAATTAACAAAAGCGCTTATGCTTACATGCGGTATGTATAATGCCTCAGGAAAGTTTGCGGCATTTGTTGGTATGCCAGCTAAAAGCGGTGTATCAGGAGGAATCATGTCATTGGTGCCACCTAATACGAAAAAGCAGTCTCCATTCCCAGACGGATGCGGTATCGGAATTTACAGTCCAGCTATTGATGAGTACGGGAATAGCGTAAAAGGCGTTACGCTGCTAAAAAAAATCGCAAAAGAATGGGATTTGAGTATTTTTTAGTCTATTTACGTACTATTCATTCGCTTCAATAATATAAACACCAAGAGAAAAAACTTTCATGTTTTGCATTTGTTCTACCAAATTTTCTAATGAGGTGATAGGCGTGCAACAAGCAATCGAAAGTGTAATTAGTGTCATCAATGATTTTTTTTGGTCGAATTTATTAATTATTTTACTTGTATCAATCGGTATTTATTTTACGATCCGCTCTCGTTTTTTGCAGTTTCGCATGTTGAAAGAAATGGTACTTGTTTTGAAAGAAGGACGAGCGGCTAAAGATGGGGGAGTCTCCCCGTTTCAAGCTTTCTGCATAAGCATGGCAGCTCGAGTAGGAACAGGAAATATTACCGGTATAGCGATTGCTATTGCTCTTGGTGGCCCGGGTGCTGTATTTTGGATGTGGATTATTGCCATTATCGGTTCAGTATCAAGTTTTGTAGAAAGTACACTCGCTCAAATCTATAAGGTAAAAGGGTCAAACGGATTTCGAGGAGGACCCGCTTACTATATGGAAAAAGGGTTAAATAAAAGATGGATGGGCGGGCTATTTGCTGTACTCATTACACTGTCATTTGGCCTGGTGTTTAACGCTGTGCAGTCTAATACGATTACGCTGGCATTTGAGAACTCTTTCGGAACGAGCCGCTTATTGATTGGGATTATTATGACAGTTATATTTGCGATAATTATTTTTGGCGGGATCAAACGCATCGCCAAGATATCGGAATACATCGTTGTCGTATTAGCCGTTTTATACATTGGAATGGCTCTGTTCATCATCTTTAAAAATATTGATCAAATGCCTGCCGTTCTATCTCTAATTGTGAAAAATGCATTTGGATTTGAACAGGCGCTTGGGGGATCAATTGGTGCAACGTTAATCAACGGAGTAAAGCGCGGACTGTTTTCCAATGAAGCAGGGATGGGAAGTGCTCCCAACGCGGCGGCAACTGCAGTGACGAGTCACCCAGTTAAACAAGGTCTTATCCAAGCATTTGGTGTCTTGACGGACACGCTCGTGATTTGTACAAGCACAGCATTTATCGTTCTCTTATCTCCCGCCTATAAGCAGGGACTAAGCGGCATTGAATTAACGCAAGCTTCTCTTAGTACACATATCGGTTCTTGGGCATCAGGATTTTTAGCTATCATGGTATTTCTATTTGCTTTTAGTACGTTAATTGGCAATTATTATTATGGAGAAACGAATATTGAATTTTTAAATTCAAATAAGATGTGGCTTTGGTCTTATCGTGTAGGCGTTTTAGCGATGGTTATTTTTGGGTCGGTTGCTCAGCTTCAGCTTGTATGGAATCTGGCAGACTTATTTATGGGGATGATGGTAGTGGTGAACTTAATTGCTATTTTTCTATTATCGAAAGTGGCTTTTTCTGCCTTGCATGACTATACTCAGCAGAAAAAGGAAGGGAAAAATCCAGTCTTTTATAAAGATGCATTAGAAAACAATCAGAATATTGAATGTTGGGAAAGAGAATCGACTTCATCCCCTTCTGAAAAAGAGAATATTATCTAAAAAAAGTTCAGCCAGTTGGCTGAACTTTTTTTTATGCGTTTTTCTTTAATTCAGTTTGCGTAGTGCCTTTAGAAAATAATGTTTCTTTCACGCCATTTGTTGCTGCTTTGGTTTTTGCAGCAAAGATTGGATTTAAAATAAAAACTACGAGTAGGTTAGATAATAATCCCCAGAACCCTTCATAAAGGCCAAATGAATTTCCTGTGGCATGAACGGTAAACGTTACAACCAGCCCTACTACTAATCCAGCAATCGTACTTTCTTTCGATTGATTTCTCCAAAACAGGCTGATAACAATAGCCGGGAAGATTTGTACCATGCCGGATACCCCTAGTAACTGTAGGGAAACAAGTGCTTGTGGGAATAATAAACCGAATAAAAGTGCCAGTCCAATAACAACAAAAACCATAGAACGAGTAACCATTGTTAATGTTTTACCCTGTACATTTGGATTAATTAAATCTCTAAATATATTATTTGCAAATAAGTTAGACGCTCCGATAGCCATGATAGAACATGGAATTAATGAAGCAAGAGCAATCGTTGCATAAGCTAACCCTTGGCCAATGCCACCATATGAATATTGAATCAAGGTTAATAATGCTAATCTAGGATCCGTTGTATCTTGAGGTAATACTTGATAAGCAATAAACCCTAAGAAGATGACTAGAATTAAAACAATATTGTAAAGAGGTAAGAAGACAGCATTTTTACGAAGCGAATCTGCACTTTTAGCAGTGAAAACACCTGTAGCAGCGTGGGCCCACATGAATAAAGCTAAAGCAGATACGAGTGATGCTGTAATAAACCATGGAATGCCCTTAGGTCCTTGTGTTGGGATCGTTAATAGCTGAGGTGCATCCTTTGCAACATTGTCAATCATGTTGCCCCAGCTTCCAAAATGCATAATTGGCAGAGAAACAACCATAAATAACATAATCGCCCATACTAAAATATCTTTAATAATTGCCGTATAAGTGGGACCTTTAATTCCGCTGAAAAAAGTATAAAGAGCCACAAGAAAGAATGAAAGAATAACGACAGCTTTTACATTAATGTAGCCAGTTCCTGCAACGCGAAGAGTATCTTGAATACCGCTAAGCTGAAGATCGATATATGGAATAAGCATCAATACACCTACTATGGCAATTAAAGAGGAGAGAAATTTACTGCTAAAACGTTCTCTAGCATAATCAGCAAGTGTAGTAAGTTTGTGCTTTTTAGCAACAGTCCAAAGTTTTGGAAGAAAAAAGTATGAAATTAAAAAGGCTAAAACAGAGTAAGGAATGGCAAAAAATGCGATGCTTCCTCCTTGATAAGCTGTACTTGTAAGACCTAGGAATGTATAAGCAGTATATAAATCTGCTCCTACTAAAAGCCAGACGAGCAGGCTTCCAAAACGTCTTCCCCCTACAGCCCACTCTTCAACGGAGCTTCTAGATGATTTGTCACGTCCTGCTATAAAGCCAATGGCGATAACGACAAGAACAATTGCTGATGTGATTAAAAGTGCGGTTAAATTTCCTTGCATTATTCAATGTCCCCCCAAGATTTTTGTAAACGATAAATGATAAATGTACACACAGGCGTTAAGAAGACCCATAAAAATAACCATAAATGCAAAAGAGGTAATCCAAAAATAATTGGATGAATGTTATTTACAAAAGGTAAAAAAGCGAATTGAGCAATAAACGGAATGATGAATAAAATAAATATTATGAATTTTCTGTTCAATTTTTACTCCTCCTCTAAAATTTATCTAACAATGTTCACTATGATAGCAAGTCTGACATAGTAAAGCAATAAGTTTTTTGAAAATTTCGTTATAAATTACGAAAATTTTTTTAGAAAAACAAAAAAAGGGTATGAGAAGAAGATATTTGAAATGATTAGGGAAGAAAAAGCAGGGGAGAACCTAAGCGCAGTTGCCTTTGAAACAAAAAAAGAACGGAAAAGAAGAAAGGTAGTTTTCTCGATGAGATAAAGTATATTGCTATTGCATTAAAGAAAAAGAATTTGTATGTTCAAATATAGATTTATGGAAGCTATAAAAACGAGCAAATAAAAAAACTAGACAATAAGTGCTTGTCTAGTTCCACCACTCTGTCAATGGTCCTTTGTCGCCATAAACAGGATCTGTTGTAGGAATAGGTACTTGTGCAATTTCATCAAATACGTGAGGGCGATCCGTTTGTTTTCCTGTTCGTAAGTTGTAATCCATGCCCTCTGGATAAGCTCCAACCACTTTAAAATCAGCAGTTGACTGCAGACGCATATGTCCTGTACCTGCAGGGAGTACGAGTACATCCCCAGCATGCACCACGATATTTTCTCCCATATGTCCACCTAGTTTTAAGCGTGCAGATCCGCTAATTACACCTAGTGCTTCATGAGAATTGCTGTGGTAATGGTGAAAATCATATATGCCGCCTACCCAGCTGTTTTTCCAGTTGTGAGAATTAAAAATGCTCTCTACTTTCTCTTTCTTACTAATAAATACGTGTTCATACAACAAAACTGGAAGACGAGGGTGATTTGGAATGGTTCCGTCGTCATCAAAATAAAGAACTTTTACATTTGCATAATTCATAAGCATCCCTCTAACAATCTTTTTTCGTAATTTTCCCTGTTTTTTGCTTGCGTAAACAGAGAAGTTTGCTCGAAGTACTTCATTCGTTGCGAAGTGCATGATATGTAGGTGTTAACGTTTTCCCAAAAGAAGTCTCCCACTTCAAGCGTAGCTAAGTGGTGGGCAGTTTACTTTAGTATCTTTTCTTCATATTGTATATAAGTAAAGGGGCTAGTGCAAGAATTCTATGGATATATAGATGTTAATTCGTATTTTGTAAATGAATAATATATATTAATATAATTTTTAGAAGATGATATGCTCGTGAAGTAAAAGAAACAAATAATAAGCAAGGTTAGAGTTTTAGTTGTTTTTTGTAATTAGGAAGAGATTTTAAGAAGATTTATTCTGAATTTTACGAATAATTCATTACTTTTGTAAAAGTAATGTAAACATTTTTGTGTATTGAGTAATAGTAATGAATGTTATATACTGATAAAAAATATATTCCTATATGTGACTGGCGCAACATGGATGACCATGGGGGAGCATATAGCGTATAAGCCGCGCGCCTGGGCAAACACTTGAGAAAATTTCGCAAGTGTTTTTTTTATTTTCCTAGGGAAGAGGAGTAGATTTGGATGAGCAATATGCAAAGGAAGATGGGAACATTTGCTTTAACCATGACAGGCATAGGTTCGATTATCGGTTCAGGATGGCTGTTTGGAGCATGGAAAGCAGCTCAAATTGCAGGACCCGCGGCTATTTTTTCATGGGTTATTGGAATGGTAGTTATTTTGACCATTGCCCTATCGTACGCTGAACTGGGCGCGATGTTTCCGCAAGCAGGGGGGATGGTTAAATATCCTCAGTATTCACACGGATCATTTATTGGATTTTTGGCTGCTTGGGCTAACTGGATTTCAATCGCTTCAACGATAACAGTGGAGGCTATTGCATCTGTGCAATATATGAGTACTTGGCCGTGGAAATGGGCTCGCTGGACTCATGAATTAGTAGACAATGGCATTTTAACGTCCAAGGGGTTGGCAGTTGCGTCTCTGTTATTATTCATTTACTTTTTTGTGAACTATTGGACGGTAAATCTCTTTGCTAAAGCAAACTCATTTATTACGATTGTTAAATTAATTATTCCTGGTTTAACGGCAGGGGCTTTATTTTTTGCTGGTTTTCATAGCGGGAACTTTTCAAGTGAGCATGGGGTAGCACCTTACGGATGGGCGAGTGTTTTAACGGCAGTGGCAACATCAGGTATCGTGTTTGCATTTAATGGGTTTCAAAGTCCTGTAAATATGGCAGGAGAAGCAAAGTCACCTAATAAATCGATTCCGGTAGCTGTAATTGGTTCAATTTTTATTGCTGGAATTGTATACATTATATTACAAATTGTTTTTATCGGAGCAGTAAGTCCGTCATCAATTGCGGATGGATGGAATCATTTGAATTTTAATTCTCCTTTTGCTGATTTAGCGATTGCGCTTGGAATTAACTGGCTAACAATTGTGTTATACGCAGATGCATTTGTTTCTCCTTCCGGCACAGGTGCTACATATACGGCAACGACTTCTAGAATGTTATACGGGATGCAGCAAAATGGATATTTGCCAAAGATATTTGGTACTCTTCATCCACTTTACAATGTCCCGCGCCCAGCTATGTGGCTAAATTTAGCAGCCTGCTTTTTGTTTCTCTTTTTATTTAGAGGATGGGGTGTCTTAGCAGAAGTGATCTCAGTAGCGACGCTTATCTCCTATATTATGGGCCCTGTAGCGCTTATAACATTAAGAAAAACGGCTTCACACTTTTACCGTCCATTTTATTTAAAAGGGGCATCAGTTATTGCGCCATGCGGCTTCGTTTTTGCTTCTTTGACGCTTTACTGGGCAAGGTGGCCACTTACAGGTGAAGTGATTTTTATTATGGCAATTGGCCTGCCAGTTTATTTTTATTACCAAGCGAAAAATAAATGGGTGGGCTTTAAAAAAGAATTTTTAACCGGGGCTTGGATGCTTATCTATTTAGCGTGCATGATTTTTATTTCCTACATAGGAAGCGAAAAATTCGGAGGCAAAAATATTTTACCTTTCGGATGGGATATGCTAGTGATTGCTTGCGTATCATTAGCCTTTTATTACTGGGGAATTAAAAGTGGCAAATCTAACCGATATATGAAAGAAGCTGAACAAATCAATCAAGAAAATTTTAAATCTAAATAAAAAACACGAGCCGGTGCTCGTGTTTTTATTTAGATGAATGGAGAATTTAGACTTAGTTTTTATCAAAATATTGTAAAAAAATAGATTTTAAGGTTTAAGGATTTACACAGAGGGAACCTTTATTTGGGATAAAGTTCTAAAAAAACAAAATAAAGGGGATTGGACAGCTGTGAAAAAAATGAATGTTTTGGCTTTGGTTTTTGTACTTATGCTAGTATTAGCGGCTTGTAACAGTTCTAAGGAAACGGGAGATCCACTTCGGCTAAAAATAAGGCGATTGAAGCATCTATTGACAGCGCTTCTTATATTTTAGTAGATAGTGATGAAGGAGCTACAAGTGAAGAAAAGGGGCTGTTGAAAGTTGATTTAAAAGTGAAAAATGTATCCAAAAACAGTATATCTTTATCGGATTACGACGGTGTGTATTTATATGAAGGAGATGAACAATTATCTCCAAAAACGGGAGTGAACAGTAGGGAACTTGGACTAGAAAGCAGTTCATCTGACAAGATTGGCGCTGGGAAGCAAAAAAAATTAATGTTCGTCTTTGAAGTCAAAAAAGATAAAAAGTACAAAATTGGGCTTCAGCCAAAATCATCTGATTATGATGAAGAAATTGACGAAGTAACATTAACACTGGATACGAAGAAATACGCGAAAAGCTATAATAAGCTGCAAGACCCAGAAAAAGCTCTGCAAGCTTACACGGAAGTTCTTTACTTAAACAAAGAAAATGTAGATTATGATAAATATGTAACAGCGGACAAAACAGCTGTCATAGAAGAACAGAAAAAAGCGTTTAATGAGGAATTAAAAGGTGCGTTTTCTAATAGTTTAACCGATAAAGCAAAAAAAGATTTTTTTAACATGTATAAAGATGTTTTGAAAGAAAAAGCAAGCGTAAAGACAAATGTGATTGCCAATGCAAATAATAAAGCTGTAGTAGAAGTGGAGTACACTACTGTTAATTTATCAGACTTATATTCATACGTATCGCAGCTTAAGAGAGCATATACAGATGAAACAAAAGATTACGATACAAAACACTCTGAAGAGTTTGCGGCTTCTAAATTCAAAGATATTGTAAATGAATTAGAAACGAAAGAAGGAAGTCGTCCGCTACGAATTTTTATGGTGAAAGGAGATGGGAAATGGACTGTGAAGTCAAGTGACCTATACAGTGACTCTTTAGGTAAAACGTTTGGATCGAGCTACATTCGATAGACAAAAAAGAGGCTAGGACAAAAATAGTTGAGCCCAAGTAAAAAACGAACCATTCATCAATCTGTTTGATGAGTGGTTCGTTTTTTTGCGATGGTGCATATCGTTTTATTTGTTTCGTTCCTTCTAGCAGTTGATTGGAGGGCAAGGCGAAGACTCCTGCGGGAAAAGCGGAACAGGTGAGACCCCGCAGGAGCGTAAGCGACGAGGAGGCTCAGCGCCCGCCCGCGGAAAGCGAAGCCTTGCACGGAAATCAATTGCGGTGTCATAAGCAGTCCAGCTCATGTATCTCATTTGTTCGTCTTTCAATTGGATTTATTTCGTTATGTCTCAACCTCTTTTTTGTTTTCTGTAAATAAATCAACGAGTTTTTTGTAAAGCTAAATTTATCGAAATATGCTAGTATAGGTTCATTCATTCTTTTATTCTTATTATGATAGGCATCAATGGAGGTTCTTACTAATGAAAGCAAATTATTGTAAAGATACAAAGGCCGTTCGAACGAGCCGCATTTTCCCTAATGATATTAATAATCACAATACGTTATTTGGCGGAAAATTAATGAGTGATATTGATATGATTGCGTCCATTTCAGCTTATCGTCACAGTCGTACAGAGTGTGTGACGGCTTCAGCAGACTCTATTCACTTTCTGCACCCTATTACGCCTCAGGATTCTGTATGTTTGGAGTCATACGTATCATGGACAGGTCGTTCATCCATGGAAGTGTTTGTGAAAGTGATTAAAGAAAATTTAAAAACCGGGGAGCGTCAAATTGCAGCTACATCATTTTTAACTTTTGTGGCAATGGATGATGATGGAAAGCCCCGCGCAGTACCGGAGCTTATTCCAGAAACAGAAGAAGAAAAATATCTGTTTCAAACGGGGGCAGATCGTGCTGCCACACGTAAACAAGTGCGTAAAAAAAGCAATGAACTAGCCTCAGTGTTGGATTTAGGACAACCTTGGTAGCATAAAAGAGAGGCTGAAAAGTATTTTAGCTCAAGTGAAAAACGAACCACTGATCAACACGTTTGATTAGTGGTTCGTTTTTTTTGTTATGGTGAACGTAGGTTTCAGCTGTTTCGTTCTTTCTAGCAGTTGATTGAAAGGAGAGGTGAAGTCTTCCAATCAACTGCGGTGTCACAAGCGGTTCAGCTTATGTATCCCATTTGTTCGTCTTAGGATTGGATTCATTTCGTTATGCCTCATCCTCTTTTTTATATTTGATGAATCTTTCCTCCTAATCGAGAGGAGGAAACAAAATTATATGAAATTTATTTTCGTTCATGGTAATATGAATTTAATATAATTTTCTAAAAAGTTTAAAAAGTACAACATTTATAAAGAAAGGTGTCGTGTCTAATGGTAACAGTAGAAGCAACAGAAAGACAAAACAGCAGCACTGCCCTGCGCCGTGACGTAAAATTTCTCGGTCAATTGTTAGGGAAAGTTCTGGTTCATCAAGGTGGAGAAGAACTGCTCAACAAAGTAGAAAAAATACGCGAAGTGGCAAAATCACTTAGAGAAAACAAAGATGAAGCCATCTATAAAGAAATAAAAAATGAAATCGTTACTCTTGAACAGCCGATGCGCGCGCAGGTTATTCGGGCGTTTGCCGTTTATTTTCATTTAGTTAATATTGCAGAGCAAAATCATCGAATTCGTCGCAGACGGGAATATCAGCAGCAAGAAGATTCTATTATGCAGCCGGGTTCATTGGAAAGCGCCGTTGTTTCGCTTAAAAATAATGGCGTGGCGCCAGATATAATTGCTAATTTGCTTCAAACTTTATCACTTGAGCTTATCATCACGGCACATCCAACAGAAGCCACTAGACGAAGTGTCCTTGATATTCATAAACGAATGGCTGAGCTTCTGAAAAACTTGGATAATCCAACGTTAACAAAACGTGAACGTACAGAAATTGAAGAAAGACTGTTTAGCGAAGTGTTGATTTTATGGCAAACAAATGAACTGCGAAATCGCAAGCCAACCGTAATGGATGAAGTATCCAATGGATTATATTATTTTGATGAAACGTTATTTGAAGTGCTTCCTCAACTTCATCAGGAATTGGAAAATTCATTGCAGGAGAATTACCCCGAAGAAAATTGGAAAGTGCCTAATATTCTTCGATTTGGTTCATGGATTGGCGGAGACCGAGATGGAAATCCAAACGTAACTCCTAAAGTAACGTGGCAAACGCTTGTCAAACAAAGGAAGTTAGCTATTCGTAAATATAAAGAGTCGCTTACTCAATTGAGACAAAGGTTAAGTCAGTCTACAAAAAGAGTCGCGGTTTCAGATAACCTTCTTAATTCTATTAATCAAGAAATATCGCTGCTGCCTGAGAAAAAGCGATGGAGAATCAAACACGAAGTATATCGCTGCAAGCTTACGATTATGCTTCATAAATTAAATTTAGTCGGAGAGTCGGAAGCAGGTTATCAAAGGTCGGAAGAACTTTTACAAGATTTGTTTCTCATCAAAGATAGCTTGCAAAAGCATCAGCCTCAAGATTATCAGCTGAAAAGCTTGTGTAAATTAATTCGCCAAGTTGAGCTGTTTGGATTTCATTTAGCAACGCTTGATATCCGTAATCACAGCGGAGAACACGAAGCGGCAATCAAAGAAATTTTCCATGCTGTTTCTTTAGCTGAAGATTATTCAGCGTTAACAGAAGAGAAAAAAGTTGAGCTGCTAGGGAAAGTTCTTCAAGACCCAAGACCTGTGCTATCGTTTGTAGAGAATTACTCTAAAGAAACGCAGCAAGTAATTGAAGTATTTAACATGATACATCGAGCACATAAAGAATTTGGAGAAAGATCCATTGAAGTCTACTTAATCAGTATGACGCAGTCTGCAAGTGATTTGTTAGAAGTCATGGTACTTGCCAAAGAAGCGGGTATTTACCGCCTTCATGCAGATGGCCGCATTGAAAGCAAGTTAAATATAGCTCCGCTGCTTGAAACGATCGATGATCTCACAGCAGGTCCTAAGATTATGGAACAGCTATTTCAATTAGATTTTTATCGAGAGCACTTAAGAAAACAGAAGGATTTGCAGGAAATCATGCTTGGCTACTCAGATGGAAGCAAAGATGGCGGAACGCTTACCGCTAATTGGAAGCTCTACAAAGCGCAGCAGGAAATTCACGATATGGCGAGGAAGTATCAAGTTCGTCTGAAGTTTTTCCATGGCCGAGGCGGCTCACTAGGCCGAGGAGGAGGTCCGTTAAACCGAAGCATTTTATCTCAGCCTGTTGAGACGCTAGGAGACGGTGTTAAAATTACAGAGCAAGGAGAAGTTCTTTCTTCTAGATACTCTTTATATGACATTGCTTACCGAAGCCTTGAACAAGCGGTCTCAGCTCTTCTTACAGCGGCAGCAAATGTTTCTCAAGAAGCTGAACAATGTGATATTCGCACACATGAATGGGAAGAAACAATGGACGAGATTTCAACTGCTTCGTTACGTAAGTATCAAGAGCTTGTTTTCAACGATCCAGACTTTTTAACCTACTTTAAACAAGCTACACCTCTTCCTGAGCTCGGGGCTTTAAATATTGGGTCACGTCCAATGAGTCGAAAAGGAAGTGATCGCTTTGAAGACTTGCGAGCAATTCCATGGGTATTTGCATGGACGCAAAGCAGACAGCTGCTTCCAGCCTGGTACGCTGCAGGTACGGGCTTACAGCATTTAGTAGAGAAATCCGGAGATATACAGCTTCTTCAGCAAATGTATAAAGAATGGCCATTTTTCCGCTCGACCGTCGATAACCTGCAAATGGCTTTAACAAAAGCAGATTTAATGGCAGCAAAAGAATACACAGAAATGGTACAAGATCCGGTTATTTCAGAGAGGATTTTTACCGCTATTAAAAAAGAGTATAATGTTACGAAAGAAATGATTCTTCAAATCACGGGGCAAAAAGAATTAATGGATCATCTTCCTACGATTAAAGAATCTATTAAATTACGAAATCCGTATGTGGACCCTCTAACCTTCTTGCAAGTTAAGGTTATTTCCAAGCTGCGTGAAGATGAGGCTGAAACGTTAAATGAAGAACTTTTAAAAGAAGCATTATTAACGATTAACGGCATTGCAGCAGGATTGCGTAACACAGGCTGATGATACCAAAAGACACCTCAATAAAACAAAAGAGGTGTCTTTTGTTCATTCTTCTCACATAAAGAACTGCCTGTCAGTTCCTTCTCTTTTAAAGAGAACTTCCGTCTGTTAAATAGGCACTGAGAAAAATCAGTGATAAAATAGAGAAGAACTGGTAATATTCTACAAACAAGTGCCAGTGGTGGGGTAACTAGATTGAATATGGAGGACGAGGACAATGGTAAAAAATTCGCAAATCTTCATTGAAGCTGACTCCGAGAATTCTGTATTTATTGGACTGGAATTTTGTGAGTATACACAAAAAATGAATCCTACTTGTTTGTCCAAACAGCATATAAATGTGTTTATTCATCCGGAAGAACTCACTGTGGAATTTAAGAAAACAAAAAGTGATAGAACTATTGATGATTTCCATCTGATGCATATCGTTCCGGTTCATTGCTTTAATTATTTATTATGTTCGATTTCGCAAGGTATTGTTACAGATGTTCAGCTAAAAGCGGTCGGTCATCAAGGAGAAACGTTGTTTGAAGAAAATCTTACATTGAAGTTTCATGAAAAAGCGACGGATTATGAAGAAACGCTCTCATTTTTCAAACATTTAAATCAAGAAATACAAAAACAGACGAAAAAATATACAGCCAGTTATATGAGCTCATGATAAAGAAAGCTGCGGTTTTAAAAACCGCAGCTTTTATTCGTTTAACCGAAAAAATTATGTGAGAGATGCTTACAAAGCAAGAGATTTTTCAGTGGGAAATTGATAAAGTAAAAATAAGAGAAATCAGTGGACAGAAAAGCTTTTAGCGGCTGGCCGCTTTTTATTCAATATGCAAGGGTTAGGTATTGAGATTAAAAAAATAGCGATGAATACGTATTGTTATTGTAGATGAAGTGCTAAGGTCGCTCTATCTGCAATTATGTAGAATCTTCGCGCGCTTATAGTCTGTTTTACGGAACGAAAAAGCTGCGGAATTAGAAGAACTCCTTCTATTTCTGCGGTTTTTTTTATAAACAAGAAATAAATTCACTTATCGTACGGAGGCGATGCAGATGATTAAAGATTTAGTATTGGCTAAGGAATGGCTGCCTGCAGCTTATTCACATGATTTAACAGATCAGCCCTTGCAAGTAACGATTTTAGAAGAGCGAGTTGCGCTGTTTCGCACAACTAATGCCATTAAAGCATTTAAAGATTTGTGCATCCATCGCGGTGCAGCGTTATCTCTTGGGAAAGTAGTAGATGATTGCATTGTGTGCCCTTATCACGGTTGGAAATACGATGGTGCCGGGGCTTGTGTGAAAATTCCTCAACAGCCGCCGGGAAGAGCTATTCCTTCAAAAGCAAAAGCACAGGTATATGATTGCGTTGAAAAGTATGGGATTATATGGGTGAAGATGAACAGCGAGGCAAGTGATATTCCTCTTCCTCAGTATGACGAATACCTTAACTCCGGATTTAAAACGGTTTGCGCCAATCCTCATACTCTGCAGGCAGCAGCTCCTCGTGTCGTAGAAAACTTTCTAGATGTAAGCCATTTGGCTTTTGTTCACGAAGGAAGCCTTGGACACTCGGATTACGCCGAAATTCCTGATTATAAGGTACATTGGAAAGATAACCGATACATTTCTGACGAAATCGCTGTGTACGCAGATGCAGATGGTACGGGTAACTTTGCGACTATTTATTATACTTTTGAAATTCTTCGTCCTGCCGTTGCAAGGTTGAAAAAAGTGAACTATGAAACGGGTGAGATCTTTTCGATGCTGTTTGCGGTTTTACCTGAAGAGGAAAGAAAGTCGACTGTGTTTGCATTGGTTTCTAGAAACTATTCGTTTGATGCACCTGATCAATATTTCCGTGATTTTCAGCAGCTTATTATTGAACAAGATACGAGCATTGTAGAAAGTCAAAAACCCGAAGAGCTGCCGCTTGACTTACAAGCAGAGCTTCATTTGAATCCGGACCGACTGAGTATTGCCTATAGAAGATGGCTCGGTGATTTAGGAGTGACCTTTGGAAGTGACGTAGGAACAAGATTAAAAAAAGCTGCTCAATAAAAAAGAAGAAAGGAGTCTCCTTTCTTCTTTTTTATGTATGTTCACGGATAAGCTGCTGATAGCTATTAAAAAGGGTAGGATATGTTAAGCGGCTTAAGATGACGCAGGAAAGCGTAGCAGACGCTAGGATAGTAAAAACGATGAGCAGCTGGAATTTGACTGCTTGTATCGGATCCGCCCCTCCAATAATTTGGCCTGTCATCATGCCGGGAAGCTGAACGAGTCCAATTGTTTTTTGACTTTCTACAGTAGGAATCATGCTAGCTTTGATTGCAGCATTTAAAATACTATGAATAGCTTGTTTAGGAGTGCCGCCAAGTGCCAGAATCAATTGAATTTCATCTCGCCTTCTATTTACTTCAGCGTCTAACCGATTTAAAAATAAATTGGCCAAAATCATCGAATTTCCAATAATCATACCGCTGACAGGAATGACGTATCGCGGAGTAGCAGGGATAATATGTAGGCCCAGCATAACGCTTTGGGTCAGGATTTCTACAATAAAAAGAGTGACAAATACACGAAAGAAAGCTTTAAATCCCTGCTTTTTTTTCTTTACAACATTTTGGGAAGCGACCGTCAGCATAACGAATAAAATGAGAATCATAAAAGCAGGGTGATTCGCGTCAAAAATAAACGATAAAACATATCCGATCACTAACAGCTGAACGGCTGCTCGAATACTGGCAATGATAATATCTTTTTCGAGTCCTATACGAAAAGATTTTGATAAAAAAAGAGCAATAAAAACGAAAACAATTGTAAAAATCAGTGAAAGTAAACTCATAGAAAGACTCCTTCAATAAATTGTTTTGTTTCAGCTTTTACAGGAGCATGAAAAAAAGTCTCCGTCTTCGCTTTTTCTATAATCACTCCGTTCATTAAAAGCCAGACTTCCTCTCCTAAACGTTTGGCTTGATCTAAGTTATGGGTAACCCAAATAATCGTTTTATTCTGTTCTTTATGTAAATGAGAAATAAGCTGTTCAATTTCATGAGCAGAAGTGGCATCCAAAGCGGAAGTGATTTCGTCTAAAAGTAAAAGGTCAGATCCGTTCGACAGCGTGCGCGCTAATGATAACCTTTGTCTTTGACCACCGGATAAATCTCTTGCATCCTGCTCTAACAAGTCAGGGGAAAGGCCGGTTAAGGCACAAAGTTCTTCAGGCATAATATCCTGTTTTCCATGCAGTTTTTGAACAAGCATCATATTATCTCGCACTGTTCCATCAATAACAGGAGCTGATTGAAAAGCGATGCCCACTTTTTTTCGTAAATCAGAAATATTCCATTTACTAATGTCTTTTCCATATACTTGAATACTTCCTTCATCAGGTGCAGAAAGTAAATTGCACATGGAAAGAAGGGTGCTTTTTCCGGATCCTGATGGTCCTACCATCATGACGAGCGAGCCTTGCATCACTGTACCCGATATGCCTTTTAAAACACTATGTTCTTTATCTTTAAATGTTTTATGAACGTCTGTAAATGTAATGGCAGGTATTGAATTGAACGTGTTCATAGTAACTCCTTTTTCATTCGTTTTGTTTATTGTAGCATAAGCGAAAGTATAAAAAGTTATTGGGCGATATAAAAAAAGCTGTGGAAAACCACAGCTTTTAAACAGTTGTATTCACTTTTTGGCTGGCTTTTAAGGCATAATCTAAATCTTCAAGAAGGTCGTCGATTGCTTCTGTTCCAACCGACAGACGAATGAGTTCTGGCGTCACACCCGAAGCTTTTTGTTCGTCTTCAGATAGCTGTTGATGAGTGGTGCTTGCCGGGTGAATAATGAGTGATTTAGAGTCGCCAATATTGGCTAAATGAGAAAATAACTGAACCGAATCAATTAACTTAGCCGCAGCGTTTTTTCCTCCCCTGACACCAAAGGTTAAAATGGCTCCTTGTCCTTTAGGCAAATATTTTTGTGCCAAAGAATAGGAAGGGTGGGAAGGAAGCCCCGCATAATTTACCCATTCTACTAATTCATGCTGCTCTAAAAATTTCGCTACCTTTAATGCGTTTTCGCTGTGACGCTCTAATCGCAGATGGAGTGTTTCTACTCCTTGAAGAAGTAAAAAGGAATTAAAAGGTGATAAAGCAGCTCCAATATCTCGTAAAAGCTGAACGCGCGCTTTTGTAATATAAGCAGCTTCACCGGCAGCTTCTGTGTATACGAGGCCATGATAACTTGGATCTGGAGTTGTTAAGTCTGGAAATTTTCCGCTCGCTTCCCAATTGAATTTTCCACTGTCTACGATAACACCGCCAATTGCTGTTCCATGCCCTCCAAGAAACTTAGTAGCAGAATGAACGACAATATCTGCTCCAAAATCGATGGGGCGAAGAAGGTAAGGGCTTGGAACAGTATTATCAATAATAAGAGGAATTCCATGTTCGTGGGCAATGTCTGCAACTGCCTCGATGTCTAGCACATTTCCCTGTGGATTTCCAACGGATTCAGCATAAATTGCCTTTGTTTTGGAAGTGATTGCACTTCTAAAATTTTCTGGATTATCGGCGTTTACAAATTTGACGGTAATGCCCAGTTTAGGAAGCGTAGACGAAAAGAGGTTATACGTTCCCCCATATAAACTGCTTGCTGATACAATTTCATCTCCTGCGGAAGCGATATTCAAAATGGAAAAGGTAGTAGCTGACTGACCTGAAGCTACTCCTAGAGCACCAACTCCGCCTTCTAACTCAGCAATTCGCTGTTCAAAAACGTCCGTAGTAGGGTTTACAATTCGAGTGTAGATATAGCCTTGTTCACTTAAATTAAATAAAGACGCAGCATGCTCCGTATCTTTAAATCCAAATGAGCTTGTTTGATAAATAGGTACGGCACGCGAAAAAGTAGCTGGGTCAAGCTGTTGACCAGAATGGATCGCTTGTGTTTCAGGACGAAATGGTTTCTTAGCAGACATTGAAACTCCTCCTTGGATATAAAACTTATAAAAAACATAGGAATAATAAACTTTAATCATAATATACGAATTCTATTGAATGATGTCAAATGATAATTAGAATATTTAGAAAATATAAAAAAGATTAATAATGTAATTTAGCATTAAGACATCTCTTTAATTGTTAAAAATACCATAAAAAATATTAAATGTAAGAAAAATGTAAATTAATTTGTATAATTATGTTAGAATATTAGGTGTTTGAGAGTTTCTTAGAGAGCCAATTTTGCTAGAAGACTTTAAAAATAGTAAAAGGTGGGTCTTAAGAGCTACTAACGAAACAAAATAAAAGGAGTTTGATTATGAGCACAGAAGTCAATGTATCTTCGGAAGTTCAAGAGAAAGGAAAGCCTTCTATTTTTGGTTTTATTACGAGTCCGGTTGTACAGTTTGAGAAAATGAAAAGCACTCCGGTCATCTGGGGACCTCTTTTACTTGTTATTGTTTTAACACTTGCAACAACGCTTCTAGCTGTTTATACCCCTCAAGCGCAAGAGACATTACAGCAGCAAAAAGAAGCTGGGATTGAAGTGAATCCTATATTCAGTATGATTGGCGGAACGGTTGGAGGAGTGATTGCAATAGTTGCTACACTGGCATTCACAAGTTTGATTCTGTTTTTAATTGCAAAGTTAGGAACTGGAAAAACAACGTACCGCCAAATGTTTAGTTTGAATTTGTTTGTTACGTTCATCACAACAATCGGTCAGCTAATTAATACGGGAGTCGCTGCACTAGCACATACTTCAGCGAATGTGACTTCGTTAAATGGAATGGTTGGGGCTAAAGGTGCTATGGGAGGAGTATTTAATTCCATTGAAATCTTTTCTATTTGGGGACTTATTCTGACAGCAGTAGGACTACAAAAAGTGGCGAATGTATCAAAAGCTGCTTCTATTATTACAGTGATTATTTTATTCATCTTAGGAGCGGCTATTTCAGGAGTTGGAGGAGCTGCTTCAGAAGCGCTTAAAGGAGCAGGGTTGTAAATGAAAAAAGGAATAATTATTACAGCTGTAGCAGTTGTTATTGTTGCGGTTATTGGGATTAACGTATATCGTGCACAAAGTGTAAGTGGGAAAGCAATCAATGTTCACGTAGCGAATATAAAGGAAAAAAAGTTAAGAAATACAGTTATGGTTCCGGGTACGCTAAAGCTTGCTGATGAGCAATATGTCTATTTTGATGCTGAAAAAGGCGAGGTTGAACGATTTCACGTAACAGAAGGTTCTCGTGTACAGCAGGGAACCTCTCTTGTAACGTACGAAAGCGATGCGCTTGATTTAGAGCAAGAACAAAACAAGCTAGAAAAAAAATCGAGTCAGCTGCAAATTGACTCAGTAAGCAAACAGCTTTCTAATTTAAATAAAAAACAAAAAGAATTAGAAAAAGAAATGAGTAAGCAAGAAGCGAGAGATCAAATCGACACGGAGCGTACGCAGCTCAATCTCGATTTAGAAACGGCTAAAATTGATTTAGAACGAAACAAACTAGAAGCCAAATCAATTGCTAAAAAAGAACGTAATTTAGATGTAGCGAGTGATATTAATGGGACGGTGCTAGAAGTAGATAAAGAAGCGGTTAATAACACAAGTGACGTTCAAAAACCGCTTATACATATTGGTAATACCGATGAATACTTAGCTACTGGTGTGCTGTCTGAGTACGATGCATTAAAAATTAAAACCGGTCAAGCTGTCAAAATTACATCAGATGTTTTGCCTGATAAAGAATGGGCAGGTAGCGTAAAACAAATTGACTATCTACCTCAGCAGCAGGCGTCAGCAGAAGCCGGCAATGATGCGGCTAATCAATATCCAGTTGAAGTAAAAGTAGATGACCAAGATATCACGATGATTAAGCCGGGATTTAAGCTGCTGCTCGAGATTGAAACAAGCAGTAAAAAAGCTTCATCACTGCCGATAAAAGCAGTTGTAAATGAAGACGGAGAAAAATATGTATACGTAGTGAAAAATAAAAAGGCGGTTCGTAAGGAAGTAAAGCTTGGAGAAACAACAAATAAATTTATTGAAATCAAAAGCGGCGTTTCTTCTAAAGACAAAGTCATTACAAATCCTTCAAAGGACTTAACTGAAGGTGCGGAAGTGACTGTTCAATGATTGAACTTGTAAATATTCATAAAAGTTATCATCTGGGCAAAGAGGAAGTGCCAATTTTAAAAGATATTAATTTGAAGATTTACGACGGTGAGTTTGTTGCGATTATGGGTCCTTCAGGCTCCGGTAAATCAACACTAATGAACATTATCGGATGTTTAGACCGCGCTTCTTCAGGCTCCTATTTATTAAATGAACAAGAAATCTCCACTTATAGTGATGAGGAGCTGGCAAAAGTAAGAAATATTCATATTGGTTTTGTTTTTCAGCAATTTCAGCTGTTGCCGCGTTTAACAGCGGTAGAAAACGTAGAGCTTCCAATGGTATACGCCGGCGTATCTCGTAAGGAAAGACGCGCCAGAGCAGAAGCTGCGCTTGAAAAAGTAGGGCTGAGTGAGCGGATGAAACATTTACCGAGCGAGCTATCAGGAGGGCAAAAGCAGCGCGTTGCTATTGCTCGTTCTATTGTTAACAATCCGACGCTTATTTTAGCAGATGAACCAACAGGAGCTCTAGATACAAAAACAAGTGCTGATATTATGGAGCAATTTTCTAAACTTAATGCAGACGGCACAACAGTGGTAGTCATTACCCATGAACCTGAAGTGGCAGAATACACATCGCGTACAGTTATCGTTCGTGACGGTAAAGTGCTAAGTCATAGCGATAAGGAGAACGATAGCTTATGAGTTTGATAGAAAATATTCGCATGGCTCTCTCTTCGGTTCTTGCTCATAAAATGCGCTCTGTTTTGACGATGCTTGGTATTATCATTGGCGTAGCGGCTGTTATTATCGTTGTAGCCATTGGTCAAGGCGGAGAACAGATGATTAAGTCGGAAATAACAGGAGCAAGCAATACAGTTGATGTATACTATCAGCCTCCTGAAGACGAGATGCAAGCTGATGACCTTTCAATGATGGGGGAGCCGATCTTTACAGAGGATGACATTAAAGCTCTTTCGACTATTCCCGGCGTGAAGAATGTGGTGGCTTCTAGCTCAATGGGAATGGGAATAAGATATAGAGACAAGGAATCAGATACGACTGTTAATGCAATTAATGAAGGGTATATTGAAGTTAATCAGCTGGAAGTTTCAAAAGGAAGAATGTTAGACAGCTCTGATTTTTTATCAGGTAATCGAGTAGGTGTTATCACAAGCGATATGAAAAAAGAGCTGTTTGATAAAAAAGAAGCCCTTGGACAAGTAGTATGGGTTCAAGGACAGCCTATCAAAATTGTTGGTGTGACAAAAAAGCCAACGGGGTTTTTGGCATTTGAAATGCCAACTATTTATATTCCAGACAATACGTATAAATCAAGCTTCGGTAAGCTTGACTACACAAACCTTAGCGTTCAAGCAAAAAGCTCTGATCAGCTAAAAAAAGTAGGCAATGACGCAACGGATTTGTTAAATAACTTGCATGATGCGGAAGATGCTTACCAAGTGCAGAACTTAGAAGAAATAGCAGATAGTATTGGAAATGTAACGCGCATTATGACCACAATTATTGGTTCAATTGCAGGCATTTCACTGCTTGTTGGAGGAATTGGCGTTATGAACATTATGCTGGTTTCTGTAACGGAACGCACAAGGGAAATTGGGATTCGTAAAGCACTAGGCGCATCCAAAAGACAAATTTTAACTCAGTTTTTGATTGAATCCATTACGCTCACGCTTATTGGTGGTTTGCTTGGCATTGGCCTCGGCGCAGGCGGGGCAGCTCTTGTTTCATTATTTGCTGGATGGCCATCATTAATTTCGTGGCAAGTAGTGCTCGGAGGAGTATTGTTCTCCATGACGATTGGTATTGTATTCGGTATGCTTCCTGCAAATAAAGCGGCGAAGCTAGATCCAATTGAAGCATTAAGGTATGAATAGAGACATTCATTTGCATGTTTTTATTTCAAACTGACGAAAAGCTTTCCAATCATTTTTGAAAAAGCGGACCATTATATGATCCGCTTTTTCTTATTTGTCACTTACTAATATTGATGCGGGCTACGTTGATAATATCGTGTATTTTTTCCACTAGATTAAGCATGAGAAATCCATTTCCTTCGGAGCTTTTTCGATATCCAAGAGGAAGCGTCCTTCTTACAAGTTGAGCATAGATTTCAGCTTCAATTAAAGAGCGTCCAAATTCTTTCTCACATAAATTAATTAATAGTGCTACAGCTCCTGCAACGTGGGGAGTTGCCATAGAAGTTCCTGAAAGCGTAGCGTACTTACCTTCTAAATAAGTAGAGATAATGTCAACACCAGGTGCGACCAAGTCTACTTCTTCATTAACATTGGTAAAAGGAGCTAAGTCTAGGTTGTTGTCTACGGCTCCTACTTGAATCACTTCGTTGTAACTTCCTGGGTACGAATATTCAAGTGTTTCTTCGCGGTCATCGCCTTCGTTTCCAGCTGCAACAACGACAGAAACATCTTTATTAACAGCATCTTGAACAGCTTTGTGCAGTTCTGGAACGTCTTGTGGTCCACCCAGTGACATGGAAATAACTCGCGCTCGCTCATTGTTAGGACCGCGCCATTCGACGGCGTAGTTAATAGCGTCAATAATCCATTCGTAATTTCCAGATCCTTCACCGGTAAGTACTTTTAAGCTTAAAATTTTTGCTTTGGGCGCCACCCCTACTACCCCTTCATTATTGAGCGCAGCAGCAATGGTACCAGATACGTGAGTACCATGCCCATTATTGTCTTCAAATATAGAAGAATCTCCATTATGATCGGAAGTGAAATTTCTTCCTCCGATAATACAATCTTTTAAGTCAGGATGATTTGTGTCAACACCAGTGTCGATAACTGCAATTACAATGCCTTCCCCTTGATTGCTTTGTTCCCAAATAGACGGCGCTTGAATTAAGCTTACTCCTTTAGGCGTTTCGTTTGTTGAGTCGATAATCGACTCAATTGTATAAGGAATTAATTTGACTTGTAACGGTTGTTGAGTCATAGTCATCCTCCTTAAAATGAATTCCATAAAAATGGAAGTTGCTTAATTATAAATTCCCAACTATTGCTATAAATTAAACGCTTTTTATGCGATTCCTTTCTTTTTGAATAAAAAGACTCATAAAAGATGTGAGAAGAGGAAAAAAGACCCTAAAGACAAGCCCTACAAAGATTTTTAATGTTATCTGTGTATTCGCTTTTAATGTTTATCTCACACTATAGAAGAAAGAAACTCCAAGAAAAATAACATAGAACTGGTGACTTTTGATATAATTACGAACGGTATGACATTCTCAAAATACATGATATTTATAAATATACATCAATTTGCAAATTACGAAGGGGCTGAGTATAGTGTCAACTTTAACGTCTCAATCCGTCATTAAATGCGGAAAGTATGAACTGAATTATGCGGACCGTACGCTTATTATGGGGATTTTAAACGTAAACCCGGATTCATTTTCAGATGGCGGAAAATACTACGATGTAGATAAAGCAGTTGCTCATGCTGAGGAAATGGTGAAGCACGGAGCAGACATCATTGATATCGGAGGAGAATCAACTCGTCCTGGTTATACAAGAATTAGCGATGAAGAAGAGATTAAACGGATTGTACCCGTTATTTCTGAAGTGGCTAAGCGCGTAGAGGTGCCGATTTCCGTAGATACATACAAGTCGGAAGTGGCCAAGCATGCGCTAGAAGCAGGAGCACATATTATTAACGATATATGGGGCGCAAAGGCTGATCCCAAAATGGCTCAAGTTGCAGCTGACTATAATGTTCCTATTATTTTAATGCATAATCGCCATGAGCCCAATTATACAAATCTGATTACAGATATGATAAGTGATTTAAAAGAAAGCATCTCCATTGCAAAGACTGCAGGAGTTCGAGATGATCAAATTATTTTAGATCCAGGCGTTGGTTTTGGAAAAACGGCTGCCCATAATGTAGAAGCAATTCAGCATTTAGATCAGCTGACGAATATGGGTTATCCGGTGCTGCTTGCTACTTCTCGTAAAGGATTTATTGGACAAATAGTCGATGCTCCTCCTACGGAAAGAATGGAAGGAACCGCAGCTACTGTATATGCTGGGATTGCACAAGGCGTACAAATAGTTCGGGTTCATGACGTATTAGAAATTAAGCGCTTTGTAAAGATGGCAGATGTACTGGTAGGAAAACATGTCTTTCAGTTTTAATAATCATTAAAGCAGATGCGTAAGCGCTGCTTTTTTATTTTTCCTTGATTTATCCGGATAGAATACATGCCTTTAGATAAATTTAAGTAGCATCAAGGTTTTAAAAATGGAGGTAAAAATGAGAGCGGTAACGTATCAAGGACCTAATCAGGTAAAAGTAGCAGAAGTAGAAGATGCGAAGTTAGAGAAAAAAGATGACATTGTCATTAAAATAACGTCAACCGCTATTTGTGGTTCTGATTTGCACTTATATCAAGGAAACATGCCATTGCCTCACGGTTATATTATTGGTCATGAACCAATGGGAATTGTGGAAGAAGTAGGACCGGATGTTACAAAAGTAAAAAAAGGAGATCGCGTTATTATTCCATTTAACGTAGCGTGCGGACAGTGTGCGTACTGTAAGGATGATTTAACGAGCCAATGTGATAATTCTAATCCACATTATGATTCTGGCGGCTATTTTGGATATACTGAAAAGTTTGGAAATCATCCAGGAGGTCAAGCTGAATATTTAAAAGTGCCGTTTGGGAATTTCACACCGTTTATGATTCCAGAATCGTGCGAATTAGAAGATGAATCGCTTCTTTTTTTATCAGATGTGCTTCCAACTGCTTATTGGAGTGTAGAGCATGCGGATGTTAAAAAAGGAGATACCGTTATCGTACTCGGCTGCGGACCAGTGGGATTAATGGCTCAAAAGTTTGCTTGGATGAAGGGTGCCAAACGGGTTATTGCAATAGATCATGTTCCATACCGAATGCAGCATGCAAAGAAAATGAATGCCGTAGAAACCTTTGATTTTACAGAATACCCAGATATGGGGGAGCATTTAAAAGAAATCACAAAAGGCGGAGCTGATGTGGTGATTGACTGTGTAGGTATGGATGGCAAAAAGTCGCCTCTTGAATACATTGAACAAAAATTGAAACTTCAAGGTGGAACGCTCGGGCCTATTCAAATTGCGACAAAAGCCGTTCGTAAATGTGGAACCGTCCAAATCACCGGGGTATACGGAAGCAACTATAACAGTTTTCCGTTAGGAGCATTTTTTGCTCGAAATGTAACTCTCAAAATGGGGCAAGCTCCTGTCATTCCAGTTATGCCGAAATTATATGATCAAATTGTAAAAGAAGAATTCGATCCAAAAGAAATCATTACTCATAAAGTCGCTTTAGAAGACGCAGCTAATGCTTACAAAATCTTTAATGGTCATCAAGATAACTGCATTAAAGTCATTTTAAAACCTTAAAGTGTCATGTCTATTAAGGAAAGATTCCTGAGCAGTGAAGCTCGGGAATTTTTTATGTATGTAAAGTGGCGGAGGAAAATAATGCACGATTGGATGGTTGATTTTACATAATTTAGCTTTATGATAGAAAGAGAAGATATAACGCTTTCATATTCTGATTAAATCGTGCTGCTTAAAATGAAATAAATAATATCTTGGTATTCAATCTTATTCAATCACCGAAATATGGAGGAGAGAATGAATGAAATTAGCATTGCTTCTTGTCATTATTATCGGCGTTGCTGCCCTTGCAGGTACGATCAGTGCTGCAAAGAAAGTAGATGAAGATTACGGGAAATCTAAAAAGAAAAGTATAGTGAATTTATCTATTATTTACGGAGTCGTATTCATAGGATCAATTGTAGGAGTAGCATGGTATATTGCAGTGAGACCATAAATAAAACGAACACTTCCGTGTTCGTTTTATTTTGATTTTAACGTTAACTCTCCGCTTGAAACAGCTGCATCAATAGGATATTTTCCATTTCCATGCTTTCCTTTTAATACATCTTCTGTTACGGTTGCATTGCTTAACTTAAAGTCATTGTTTATATCACCGCTGCTTACTTTTCCATTCACTTTAAAACCAGCGCTTTTGGGAAGAACCAACATGGCATCTCCAGATCCTACATCTACAGAAACGGCTTCTTCTAGCTTTTTAAAATCCATATAGAGATCACCAGATCCAATGCGCGCCTGAAGTTTTCCTTTATAGTTTGTTCCTTTAATTTCCCCAGAGCCTACAGCAAATTTAGCCGTTTGGCTTTCAACATTACTCAGCTGTAAATCTCCAGAATTGACATCCGTACGAAGAGAGGTGCTGCTCAAGTTTGAAATACTTGCATTTCCAGAGCCTACTTTAATCGAAACATCTTTCAGCTGAAGCGCTTGCTCAGGCTGTGTAGCAACTTGAAGGTCTCCAGAACCTACCGTAAGCGCAAGATTGTGGTGGTAATCTCTAGGAATGTAGATTGTCACTTTTGTGTTTGAAAAAATAGAAAGCCATTGAAAAGGACTTTTTTGATAAGTGACGACTAGGGTGTCTCCATTTTGCTTTACATCTACTTTTCCTTTACCTTCTACTTTTGTTTTAATATCTTGACGATCTTGCGGCACGACAGTTGTACTGATGCTTGGAGAGTCAATTTGAATATGCTGAATATCACTTGATAACGCCGCTTCAGACTTGGACGTCTTGAATGAACTTAACGACCAAGAGGAAGGCGCAAATGCAGTAGAAAAGAGAACTGCAGTACCACCTATCACTAAAATAAAAGCCAACATTTTTTTCACGTTATAACCCGCTTTCTACCTAAATTAAGTTTGTTTTCTTCTACCATAAAGTGTAAAATGAAAAGCGGTTAAATTCAACGAACAGCAGGATTATTTTTTTCTACGTCTCAAGTCGTAAAAATGAAACATTTTTTTCGAGGAATTAAATGAAAAGCGAAGTAGATATTTAAACATACTCATTAAAGAATCAATTTCTTTGTTTCAAAAATAGGAAAATAATTGAGTTAAAAGGACGATTAAATCCACTTTTTTTGTGTAATTTTCCGATGGGTAGTTCAAAAGAAGTGATAAATAAATAGAATTTTCATACCAATTTTATTATTCCGAAAAACTTTTAAAGTGTTGATTATTAAAAAAATAAAGGGTAGAATTTGTTCATATCAATTGAATACAGCTAAGATTACGATCTTGTATATTATCAGTAATATGGTCTGATAGTCTCTACCTAGTAACCGTAAAAAACTAGACTACAAGAAAGTTTGGATATAAGCAGCAAAAAGAAGGGCGTATTATCATAGATACAGCCTTCTTTCAAAGCTCTTACTTTTCATACTTTCTGTTATTGTCAGAATTTATGAAAAGTAAGAGCTTTTTTTGTTTTTCAAATACACACCTGGGAGTGGCTTGCATGTACTTTTTATTAAATTTATTAGGCGTTTTTGTAGTAATGGGTGTCGTCTTCTTATGTTCTCCTAAAAAGAAAGAAATAAAGTGGCGTCCGATTGCTTCACTGTTGGTCGTTGAAGTCCTCATTACTTGGTTTATGTTAGGAACTTCAATCGGAACATGGATTATTAATAAAATTGCTTCGTTCTTTACTTGGCTGATTTCCTGTGCTAACGATGGAATTGCTTTTGCGTTCCCATCCGTAATGGGGAATGAAACGGTTGACTTTTTCTTCAGTGCATTACTGCCTATAATCTTTGTCGTGACGTTCTTTGATATTTTATCTTACTTTGGTATTTTAACGTGGATTATTGATAAAGTAGGCTGGGTCATTTCGAAAGTTTCTCGTTTGCCTAAATTAGAAAGCTTTTTCGCTATTCAAATGATGTTCTTAGGAAATACGGAAGCATTAGCAGTTATTCGTAATCAACTTTCTGTGTTAAAAGACAACCGTTTGCTTACGTTTGGAATTATGAGTATGAGCAGTATTAGCGGATTTATTATCGGTGCTTATTTAACAATGGTTCCCGCTACGTACGTGTTTACAGCAATTCCACTGAACTGTTTAAACGCGCTTATTTTAGTCAGCTTATTGAATCCAGTTCATGTTACAAAAGAAGAAGATATGATTTACGTACCGCCAAAGTCGGAGAAAAAAGACTTTTTCTCTACCATTTCAAACAGTATGTTAGTCGGAATGAACATGGTAATTGTTATTTTAGCGATGGTTATTGGATATGTAGCTCTTACATCTGCGCTTAACGGTATTTTAGGCGTTATCGTAGACGGCTTGACTGTACAAAAGATTTTCTCTTATATCTTTAGTCCATTCGCATTCTTACTAGGGCTAACGGGACATGATGCAATGTACGTAGCTCAGCTGATGGGTATCAAGCTAGCAACAAATGAATTCGTGGCAATGATGGATTTGAAGAAAAATCTAGATACACTTCCACCGCATACGATTGCAGTTGCTACAACATTCTTAACATCTTTTGCTAACTTCAGTACGGTGGGTATGATTTATGGGACGTATAATTCTACGTTATCAGAAGGTAAATCAACGATTATTGGAAAAAACGTATGGAAACTGCTCGTGAGCGGTATCGCTGTTTCTTTATTAAGTGCTATGATTGTTGGATTGTTTGTTTGGTAAAAAGTTAAAAAAGCTGTGCTTTCGTCTTCGAAAGCACAGCTTTTTTCTTGTTGCATCCTCTATTCATTTAAAGAAAAACGGTTATGAATATCAACAGTAAAAGAAAATCACACTATTCAAGAAAAATTCATTTTACTTTTTCAGAAAAACATTTTAAATCTAGTGAGCATTATGTTAAGATTACAAATGGCTGTTTCATTTAAATTGAGAACGCCGCATAAATATGTAAGTAAATATGCATAGAAAACAAAGGTTTATTAATTTTTTTCTAGGTAATATCTCGTAATAAATAGGTTGAAAGGAAATGTCGTTAATATGATAGAAGGACAACAGCAAACAAATGAATTAAAAAAGACGATGAAAAGCAGACATTTGTTTATGATTTCGCTCGGCGGGGTTATCGGTACAGGTTTCTTTTTAGGAACAGGATACACGATTAGCCAAGCAGGAGCGATTGGAGCTATCCTTTCGTTTATCGTAGGTGGCTTCATTATGTACTTAACAATGCTTTGCTTAGGGGAACTTGCAGTAGCAATGCCAGTTTCCGGTTCGTTTCAGACATATACAACAAAATTTATTGGCCCTGGTGTTGGTTTCGCTTTTGGATGGTTATATTGGTTGGGCTGGGCTGTAACGGTTGCATTAGAATTTTTATCAGCAGGTCAGCTCATGCAAAGATGGTTTCCTGATTCTCCTGTATGGATCTGGTGCGCTATATTTGCGCTTTTATTATTCTCATTAAATGCACTGTCAGCTAAAGCGTTTGGTGAAGCGGAGTTTTGGTTTGCGAGCATTAAAGTGTTAGCTATTATTTTATTTATCGTGCTTGGTGGAGCTGCTATGTTTGGTTTTCTTCCATTAAGTAATGGAGACAGCGCACCGCTTTTCTCTAATTATACGGCTCACGGCGTGTTCCCTCACGGAATTAGTGCCGTGTTGATTACCATGATTACAGTTAACTTCTCATTCCAAGGTACGGAGCTTATTGGTGTAGCGGCTGGGGAAAGTGAAAACCCAGACAAGACTGTACCAAGAGCAATTAAACAAACAGTATGGAGAACGCTTGTATTTTTTGTACTAGCTGTAGCTGTCTTAGCAGGTATGATTCCTCTTGAAAAAGCAGGCGTAGTGGAGAGTCCATTTGTTGTTGTATTTGACCAAATTGGTATTCCATATGCAGCAGATATTATGAACTTTGTTATCCTAACGGCACTGTTATCTGTAGCTAACTCAGGTCTTTATGCAGCAACGCGTATGCTGTATTCATTGTCAAAAGATAACATGGCAAGTTCAGCTTTCATGAAAGTAAATAAACGCGGTGTGCCGATGAACGCCTTGCTTTTAACATTAGGCATTGCGCTTTTATCTCTACTTTCAGGATTCTTTGCTCAAGAAACAGTATTTGTATGGCTCATTTCTGCAGCGGGTTTAGGTGCACAAATCGGCTGGATTACGATTGCTGCATCACTGCTTGCATTTAGAAAAAGATATATAAATCAAGGAGGGCAAATCGAGGATTTAAAATTTAAAGTCCCTCTTTACCCGGTATTACCTTTAATCGCATTAGTATTAAATACAATCGTATTGGGAAGCATGGCATTTGATGCAGAACAGCGAATGGCACTGTATGTCGGTATTCCACTAGCGCTGCTGTTTTATGCTTATTATCATGCACGTGTAAAAAAGAAAGTTGATCTATCTATTAGCCGTCAAGAAGTGCAGCTTAAAGACGACAAAAAAGTAATTTTATAAAAATCAAAAAGACGCAAAAGCCCAGGTTTTTGCGTCTTTTTTTATTGTTTATTTGTAAACTTAAAATAAAATTAAGTTGACAAATAAAAAGAAATTATTGCAAACTTAAAGCAGCGAAAAGAGAAAGGAGGGTGAACATGAGACCGAAAACAATGGCGTATGTGTCTTTATTTGCAGCTTTAACGGCGATTGGTGCATTTATAAAAATTCCTATTCCCTACATACCGTTTACTCTTCAAATTGTTCCTGTTTATTTAGCCGGTGCGCTGCTAGGTCCGCGTTTAGGTTTGTATAGTCAGCTATGCTACATAGGTATTGGGTTAATCGGTGTTCCGGTTTTTGCAGAAGGAGGAGGTTTAGGGTATATCTTCAAACCAACGTTTGGCTATTTAATTGGCTATGCTGCAGGTGCATTTATCAACGGCTACCTTATTCAAAAATATGACTTAAGGAAACCTTTTGCTATCTTTTTAGCTAATTTATCTACGTTAGCTATTGTATATGCAGTCGGCTGCTTCTGGCTTTACGGAGCAATGAAATGGATAATTGAAAAGCCTTTTTCACTGAGGGATACACTTCTTTTTGGAGCTGTTTTGCCAATGCCTGGAGATCTTTTGTTGTGTATTTTATGTTCAGTGCTGATTCACCGAATGCAGCCTCAGTTTAGCCGTTTGTCATCAAAGCGGGTTAAAGCGGGGTAACTAAGACATAGAAAAAAAGGAGAAAAAAGAAAATGGGCAAAGCGTATTTTATTACGGGAACTGGAACAGATATTGGAAAAACCCTGGTTACAAGTATTTTGTATAAAATACTTGGTCGTCTAGGAATAAAAACGACAATTTGTAAACCGTTTCAAACCGGCTACCAAGAAAAAATTGGAGGTTATCCAGATATTCACTGGTTTGAAACGAAGATAGGAGTAGCAAATACAGGTATTTATCAGTTAAAGCCGGAGACGTCGCCTCATTTGGCTATTGCACTGAGCAACAGGAAGGTAGAGCCTTCAATCGTCTTAAAACGCATTGATGAATTAAAAAAGGAATTTGACATAGTACTCGTGGAAGGAGCGGGAGGCCTTGCCGTCCCTTTAATTGAAGAGGAAACAGCGTTTTATATGACTAAAGATTTGGTCATAGATGCACAAATGCCGGTTATTGCTGTTGGAACAACGGGATTAGGAGCTATTCACGATGCGCTTTCTACCTTTTCATATGCAAGTGAGCATCAGCTTAACATCAAAGGACTGATTTTTAATCGTTTTAATCACAGCAGTATCATTCATAACGATAATGTTCGAACAATTGAAAAGCTGCTTCAACTATCATCTTTAATGACCGTTCCAGTATTCACACATATCAATGAAGAGTTAGATGTATATATTGAGAAAATGATGAGGCAAAAAAGTGTTATTCAACATATTCAGGAGGTGTTTGACTGTGCCGTATCAAAAAGCTGAGCTGGAGAAATGGGATAAAGAATACGTATGGCATCCGTTTACACAAATGAAAGCTTACCGTCAATCGAGTCCTCTTATTATTGAAAGGGGAGAAGGAAGCTATTTATATGATGTAGAGGGAAACAAATATTTAGACGGATATGCTTCTCTATGGGTGAACGTGCATGGACATAATGATCCAGAATTAAATACAGCTTTACATATACAAGTGGAAAAATTAGCGCATTCTACGCTGCTTGATATCGCAAACGTTCCATCCATTTTGTTAGCCAAAAAGCTAGCGGAAATTACTCCTGGCAGCTTATCGAAAGTCTTCTACTCCGATACAGGTTCCGCCGCTGTCGAAATTGCGTTGAAAATTGCCTATCAATATTGGCAAAATCTCGACTCTGTAAAGTACAAAAACAAAAGTAAATTTATCTCATTGAATGAGGCATATCACGGAGATACAATTGGGGCAGTCAGTGTAGGAGGCATGGATTTATTTCATCGCATCTTTAAGCCTTTGCTGTTTGAACGAATTCCCACACCTTCACCTTATACTTACCGTATGGACGAGTTAGAAACGGAAGAGCAAGCTTCAGCTTACTGTATTCACCAGCTAGAGAAGCTCTTGCAGAACAAAGGAGAAGAAGTAGCCGGTTTGATTATTGAACCGCTTGTGCAAGGAGCAGCGGGTATTATTACACATCCTCCCGGTTTTTTAAAACAAGTAGAGCGTCTGTGCAAAGCGTACGGGGTATTGCTCATTTGTGACGAAGTAGCTGTCGGATTCGGGCGAACAGGGACGCTGTTTGCATGTGAACAAGAAGATGTTGTACCGGACATTATGTGTGTAGGAAAAGGGATAACAGGAGGGTATATGCCGCTTGCTGCTACGTTAACAAGCGAACAGATATTTAATGCTTTTTTAGCTCATCCAGATGAAAATAAAACCTTCTTTCATGGACATACGTATACGGGAAATCAATTGGCCTGTACAGTAGCGCTTAGAAATATTGAACTGATGGAAGAAAGAGAGTTAATCCGTAGCGTAAAAGAAAAGTCAAAAGTTTTTAAACGTTATCTATTAAAGCTTTATGAACTGCCTAACGTGGGAGACATTAGACAAAGAGGATTAATGGCAGGAATCGAAGTTGTGAAAGACCGCCAAACAAAGTCTATTTTTGAAGATAAAAAAGTGATGGGAGACATTATTTTAGCGGCTCGCCAAAAAGGTTTAATTATTAGAGAGCTAGGTCCTGTGATTACGATGATGCCTATTCTTTCAATGACAGACGAAGAATTAAAAACAATGGTTGAAATTGTATATGAATCGATTAAAGAAGTAATCGCACGCTATACAGTGAGCTAAATAAAAAGAGGGTCAGACAAAAATATTTTATTTAATTGAAAAAAGATCCGAACGATGAATCGTTCGGATCTTTTTTCAATCAATAAATGTTTTTAATACTTGATAGTCGAAGTGATTGCACATGCTGATTTTCATCTTTTAATAGAAGAGTTTGTTCGAGCAAGTTTAAGTTTTGAATATAACCTTTGACCGTTTGAACAAAACCGTTGTTTTGATAGTTAATAGTTAGTAATTTATTCGTTTTTAATGCTTTTAAAATCATACCTATTTTCTCCCTTCTTATATCGTAGCTGACGAAAAACTACAAAATAATGAAGAAGCATTGGAGGCTTGTATTATTTATAAAAATTACTCTGTTTTTTATAAATGCTCTCCTGCTACTAATAGTAGAGGATGATGGTGAAAAACAGATGAAAGATAAAGAATAAGGTTTGATTTATTGTAATGAACTGACTTTTCCTTTACAAATACCTATTTCAAAGTTCTTTTTAGTGATAAAATACTGTTAGTGAAATAACTACTTCTTTTCATTAAAGGGTAAGAACGGGTTATATTGATAGAGTTTTAGTTCTCTATTTCTAGTAATGAAATAAGAGATAGAGAAATAGACTAATAAAAATCAATCAAGGAGTTTTTTTATGGATCAGAGTTTTATTTTAAATCTTTTAGAAATTTTACTCATTAACATTGTACTGAGTGGCGATAACGCAGTCGTGATTGCTTTAGCTTGTCGGAATCTTCCGGACGAGCATCGAAACAAAGCGGTTGTTTTCGGTACATTAGGAGCGGTTGTATTACGTGTAGGGCTAACGTTTGTCGCTGTATATTTATTAACAATTCCATTTTTAAATTTCATTGGAGGCCTGCTGCTTCTATGGATTGCGATTAGTCTTTTAAAAGGTGAAGATGACGGAGATATTAAAGCGAATTCAACTCTAGCAGGTGCTATTAAAACAATTATTATAGCGGATCTTGTTATGAGTTTAGATAACGTAGTAGCGGTTGCGGGTGCGGCTAACGGCAATATTCTACTCATTATCCTTGGTCTTGTTATCAGCATTCCGTTAATCATTTGGGGAAGTCAGCTTTTAATGAAAATCATGGAAAAATTCCCGATTATCATCATTGCCGGAGCAGCGCTTCTTGGCTATACTGCTGGTGAAATGATCTTTAAAGACAAAGCGGTAGGACATATATTAGAAGGATTAAATCCGCATTTGCATACGATTGTTCCTATTTTGTTAGCTATTTTAGTTGTTGTTGTTGGGAAACTTAGCGGACGTTCTAAAAAAGAAACGCATTAATTCTAAAAAAGAGGTTGGGACAAAAGTATTTAAGACGAAGTGAAAAACGAACCACTAATCAAAATGTTTGATTAGTGGTTCGTTTTTTTGTTGTGGTGAACGTAGGCTTTATTTGTTTAGATCCTTCTAGCAGTTGATTGGAGGACAAGGCGAAGACTCCTGCGGGAAAAGCGGAACAGATGAGACCCCACAGGAGCGTAGGCGACGAGGAGGCTCAGCGGCCGCCCGCGGAAAGCGAAGCCTTGCATGGAAATTAACTGCGGTGTCACAAGCGGTTCAGCTCATGTATCCCATTTATTCGTCTTTAGATTGAATTCATTTCGCTATGTCTCAACCTCTTTTTTTATTACTTAGCTAATGGAGGTGCGGAATTAACGTCTTGTATCGTCTCTACAGGAGGATGAAATTCATTTTCCATTTTTGATACAACTACAGTTGCTACACCATTTCCAATTAAGTTTGTAATGGCACGAGCTTCCGACATGAAGCGGTCTACCCCGATTAACAGCGCGATTCCTTCAACTGGAATCATTGGGAATGCAGCAAGCGTAGCTGCTAGTGTAATAAATCCAGAGCCAGTGACTCCGGCCGCTCCTTTAGACGTTAGCATTAAAATACCAAGTAGCGTAATCTCTTGCATTAACGACAGGTCGACTCCATACGCTTGAGCGATAAAGATAGCAGCCATGGATAAGTAGATTGCTGTTCCATCTAGGTTAAATGAGTAACCAGTTGGAATGACAAGTCCTACTACAGATTTTGAACATCCGTACTTCTCCATTTTGTCCATCATTTTTGGCAGTGCAGATTCCGAAGAAGACGTACCTAATACAAGTAGAATTTCTTCTTTAATAAAAGCAATGAATTTAAAAATATTAAATCCATAAATCTTGGCGATGGTTCCAAGTACAAATACAATAAATAAGAACATAGTAATGTAAACAGATCCCATTAAGAAACCGAGTTTTTGAAGAGAGCCTATTCCAAAGTTACCGATCGTATAAGCCATCGCTCCGAACGCCGCAATAGGTGAAAGTTTCATAATCATATTAACAATTCCAAAGAAAATATCTGTACAGCGTTCAAAGAATGTAATGACAGGAGCCGCTTTTTCGCCGAGTGTAGCTGTAGCCATTCCAAATAGTACGGCAAAGAATAAGATTGGCAATAATTCACCATTTGCCATTGCGCCAAATACGCTGTCTGGAATAATTCCCATGATAAACTCCATAAAGCCATGCTCCGCTTCGGCTGCTTGCTGCGTATATTGAGTAACATCAGCTCCGCTTGCGCCATTGATATTAAAGCCAGCCCCAGGCTTGATAAAGTTTACAACGATAATTCCAATTGCTAAGGCAAAAGTAGTGACAATCTCAAAGTATAAAAGAGCTTTACCTCCAATTCGTCCCACTTTCTTTAAATCTCCCATGCTTCCGATACCGATGACCACTGTTAAGAAAATAATTGGGGCAATCACCATCTTAATTAATTTAATGAAGATATCAGCCAATATTTTTAATTTAGCTCCAAATTCAGGAAACATAAAGCCAATTGCAATACCAAGAAGGATACCAATGACAACTTGAACAGTTAGGTTTTTAAAACTTAATTTCATATGTAATGCTCCTTTCGAGAATATTTTTGTTAACGCTTACATTATTCTTATCCTTATATTAACTGATAATTTTAACTATTTATATTTCTGGTGATAATGTTCTTTTTGGTCATTTTGGTCAAAAAAAGTGATGAACATATAGTCATCACTTTTTGCTTTCGATATTTTTTATTTGCTGAATGATATCAAGCGTTTGTTTTGTTGCATTGGCTTCAAACGATTGATAAAGAGAGTTAAACTGCTTTTTCCATTCGGCTTTCTGTGTATCATTTAAGTAATAAACGCGCATGCCAGATTTATTTTTTATTTGCTGCAGCTGTTCATCGTTCATCATTTTTGATTGAGTCCAAATCCAGTTCGTTGTTTCTACCATGGCATCACTTAATAGTTGTTTTACATCTTCAGGGAGGCTGTCCCAATATTTTTGATCCATTAAAACAGCATAGCCCAAGTATCCATGGTTGCTGATGGTCATATATTTTTGCAGCTCGTACAAACGTTTTGAATAAATATTAGAAATCGTATTTTCCTGTCCATCAAATTCCTGTCGTTCAAGGGATTGATATACTTTATTAAACGAGACAGCCTGAGGCTTAGCGCCAAGAAGTTCGAATTGTTTTTTGATTACTTCACTTGGCATAATGCGAAATGTTTGACCTTGAAAATCTGCTGGATGGAGCAAAGGTTTTGTATTGCTGGTCATTTGTTTAAAGCCGTTGCTCCATAAAGCAAGCCCTTTAATGTTTTTCTCTTGCAGCGTACTCAACAAATCCTGTCCGATTTTCCCGGTAAACACTTGTTTTGCCTCGCTGTAATCATCGAAAATGAAGGGGAGATCAAAAAGTTGCCACGTAGGGGAAAGGTCGGTTAGCTTTGAAATAGAAGGCGCAATCATTTGTACATCGTTTCGGCGCAGAGCGGCAAGTTCTTCGTCGTCTGAATACAACACACCGTTTGAATATACTTCAATTTTAACTTTACCATCCGATTTTTGATTAACGATTTCAGCGAATTTTTGAGCGGCTAAGCCTTTTGGAGTGTTCTCAGCTACAACGTGGCTAAAATTAATCACAATTTGCTTATTTAATCCTTTTTGCTCATCGTCATGATACACATTATCCTGATTTATAACCGTATACTGCAAAAAAACATAGATCATCAAGAAAACGCTAACAATGATACTTGCCCCTATAAACATCTTCAAAATGTCCAACCCCGCGATTCAATAATTTTTCTCTACAAATATTCTAACACGCAATTTCTCAACGTGGTAAAATTAAAATAAACTTCAATCAGCAGTAGGTGTTCCGCTATGATGCGCTTATCGATGCAAACGAAAATGACGGGGTTAATCTTTTTTATCGTGGTCTTTTCGTTGTTTTTAGCAAGTATTGTCGTGATTAATAATTTTGTGCAGTCAAAAGAAAATGATTTAGAGCAAAGGGCTTTGATTGCTTCGAGAACAGTTGCTGAAATGCCTGAAATTCGAGAAAAAATTGAAAAAGATAGCAAGAACATTAATCAAATTGTAGAGCCGATTCGCATTATTCACGGTGCTTATTATGTAGTGGTGATGAATATGAATCACGAACGTTTGTCTCATCCTTTGCAAAGCATGATTGGGAAAATTTCTAAAGGAGAGGACGAGGGCCAGGCGTTTGCAGAACATACTTATACTGATAAAGCAAAAGGAGAAGGCGGGATGGTCATTCGTTCTTTTGTTCCCGTTGTAAACGATCAGCATGAACAAGTAGGAGTCGTTGTCTCAGGCTACCTTCTTCCGAAATTTACAGAGGTTATTTTAAGTTTGAAAAAAGAAATTTTTCTCATCTCAGGTCTCGCTCTTTTTTTTGGAGGATGGGGAGCGTGGGCGCTTGCATCTCGTATTAAAAAAGAGATGTTTGAGCTTGAGCCTCATGAAATTGCTCGTTTGTTTGTAGAACGAACGGAGACTTTTAATGCCATGCATGAAGGAGTCATTGCCATTGATAAAGAGGAGAACATCACTATTTTTAATCATAAAGCGAAAATTATGATGGATGTACCTGATGAGGTAATTGGGAAAAAGATCTATGATGTGATTCCAGATACAAGACTGCCAGAAATTCTGCAGCTTAATCAGCCTGTTTATAATCGAGAGCTTCAAGTTCGCAATTTAAATATTTTAAGCAATCGTGTGCCGATTAAGGTTAATAATCACACAGTCGGTGCGGTCGCTATTTTTCAAGACAGAACAGAAGTTAAAAAATTAGCTGAAGAGTTAACAGGGGTTAAATCATTTGTAAGCGCTCTTAGAGTTCAAAACCATGAATACATGAATAAACTTCATACCATTGCAGGGCTTATCCAACTTGGAAATAAAGACAAGGCTCTTCAGTACGTTTTTCAAGTGTCTGAACAGCAAGAAGAGCTCACCCAGTTTCTTCATAAACATATTAAAGATGAAAGTATATCGGGATTGCTGTTAAGCAAAGTCAGCCGTGCCAAAGAACTTGGAATTGAGTTAGCTATCGATCGCCACAGCGAGCTTCACTCATTTCCTCCTTACTTAGATCATCATGATTTTGTGATTATTATTGGTAACTTAATTGAGAATGCTTTTGATTCGTATCATCATATGGAGCGTCGTGAACGGAAGGTCTATATAAGTATGGAACAAAATGACGGCATTCTTTCTATATTAGTTGAAGATAACGGATGTGGCATGAATGAGGATCAAGCAGAGAGAATCTTTGATGAAGGTTTTTCAACTAAAGCAAAGGAAACTAGAGGAATTGGTTTGCATTTAGTAAAACAAATTGTTGAAAAAGGAAACGGTCAGATCGAAGTAGAGTCAGAATTAGATGTTGGCACGACTTTTATCATTACATTCTTTTTATAGGGGGAGTGGGAAATGAATAAAAAAGAATGGACGGTGCTTCTCATAGAAGACGATCCTATGGTACAAGAAGTGAACCGCCAATTTATTGAACAAGTTGAAGGATTCATCGTTATCGCGGCAGCTTCGAATGGTTTAGAGGGTATACAGCTCATTAAACAGCATCAGCCTGATTTAACGATTATTGATATGTATATGCCTAGTCAAGATGGCCTAACCACCTTACAGCAAATTCGAGCAAATGGCTATAAAACAGACGTGATAGCAGTTACGGCTGCAAGTGATATTGAAACCGTACGAAAAGTTCTTCAGTACGGCGCGGTGGATTATATTATGAAACCGTTCAAGTTTGAACGAATGAAGCAAGCGCTTGAGCAGTATCGTTCGTTTCAAGTTAAAATAAGTCAAAAAGAATATATTACTCAGTCTGAATTAGATTCTATGCTGTTTCAGCAATTCGAAGAAAAGGCCGATTTTCTTCCAAAAGGGCTAAATGCGGTTACGTTAAGGAGGATACAACAATATCTTTCCGAACAGAAGCATCCGATTTCTGCTGAAGAAGTGGCGGACGGCGTAGGAATTGCGCGTGTTACGGCAAGAAGGTATTTAGAGTTTTTAGAACAGGAAAACGAGCTGAAATTATCAGTTGAATACGGCAGAGTGGGGAGACCTATTAATCGCTATATGTTAAAAATAAATTAAATCATACAGAACAGCTTTTATTTGGAAAAGCTGTTTTTTTGCGTTAGAAAGTATATCTTTTTCTCTCCTAGAACAAATTAAGGTATACAGTTTTCGCTATCCAAAGAATACTTCGTGCGGTCATTAATTCATAAAATGTCCCTGAAAAAGGATTAATGGCGGAAAAATTGGGGAATATGCATTTTGACATTTAATTTTAGCACAGGAAGGTTTTGAAACATGGACATATTTTTAGCTGTCTTACCAGCCATATTTTGGGGAAGCATTGTGCTTTTCAATGTGAAACTAGGCGGAGGACCTTATAGCCAAACGCTTGGAACCACGTTGGGAGCTTTGATTTTCTCTATCGGTATTTATATTTTTGTACACCCTACGCTTACACCTTTAATCTTTGGCGTTGGAGTTGTATCGGGATTATTTTGGGCAGTTGGACAAAGTAATCAGCTGAAAAGTATTGATTTAATCGGAGTTTCTAAAACGATGCCTATTTCAACTGGGCTTCAGTTAGTTTCCACTTCATTATTTGGAGTAATTGTGTTTCACGAGTGGTCTACAAAAACTTCAATTATTCTTGGTGTGCTCGCTCTTATCTTTATTATTGTAGGGATTGTTTTAACATCACTTCAAAGCAAAGAAGAGAAAGAGGCTGAAGAAGGAAAAGGAAACTTCAAAAAAGGAATTGTTATTTTATTAATTTCAACCGTTGGTTATTTAGTTTATGTTGTAGTAGCCCGTCTATTTAATGTAGACGGATGGTCGGCTTTATTACCTCAAGCAATTGGTATGGTTATTGGAGGAGTATTGCTGACGTTTAAGCATAAGCCATTTAATAAATATGCAATTCGCAACATTATCCCAGGTCTTATTTGGGCCGCTGGTAATATGTTTTTATTCATCTCGCAACCTAAAGTAGGCGTAGCGACAAGCTTTTCGCTTTCTCAAATGGGAATCGTCATTTCAACACTAGGCGGGATCATTATTTTAGGTGAGAAGAAAACGAAGCGTCAGTTAGTTGGGATTATTATTGGAATTATACTGATCATCATAGCAGGAGTCATGTTAGGGCTCGCCAAAAGCTAACTAGGAGGGTATTAACAATGTATAAAGATTTAGAAGGAAAAGTAGTGGTCATAACAGGTTCATCTACAGGTTTGGGAAAATCAATGGCGATTCGTTTTGCGACAGAAAAAGCCAAAGTAGTTGTGAATTATCGTTCTAAGGAAGACGAAGCTAACAGCGTTTTAGAAGAAATTAAAAAAGTTGGCGGAGAAGCAATTGCTGTCAAAGGTGATGTAACAGTTGAGTCTGACGTTATCAATTTAGTTCAATCTGCTATTAAAGAGTTTGGAAAGCTAGACGTTATGATTAACAACGCAGGGTTAGAAAATCCGGTTTCATCTCATGAAATGTCTTTAAGCGATTGGAATAAAGTCATTGATACGAACTTAACGGGAGCTTTTTTAGGCAGCCGTGAAGCGATTAAATATTTTGTGGAAAATGATATTAAGGGAACAGTTATTAACATGTCGAGTGTTCACGAGAAAATTCCTTGGCCATTATTTGTTCATTATGCAGCAAGTAAAGGCGGTATGAAGCTTATGACTGAAACACTGGCATTAGAATACGCTCCAAAAGGTATTCGTGTAAATAACATTGGACCGGGAGCGATTAATACACCGATTAACGCTGAGAAATTTGCTGATCCTGAGCAGCGTGCAGATGTAGAAAGCATGATTCCAATGGGATACATCGGAGAGCCGGAAGAAATTGCAGCAGTTGCTGCATGGCTAGCTTCTTCAGAGGCGAGTTATGTAACAGGAATTACGCTCTTTGCTGACGGCGGTATGACACAGTACCCATCATTCCAAGCAGGACGCGGATAAGAAAAAACGCACTCTATGATAGAGTGCGTTTTTTAGTTTTCCTGAGCTTTTTTTTGGTTCTTAGGAGCTGACTGGTGTTGAATGCGTAAGAAAAGCAAGATTAAAACGATAACGCCAGTGATGCTGTACATCCCAAGAATAAGGGGCTGCTGTGTATCTGTTCCGGAAGTAATGCCGTGATACAGTGCTAGCAAATAGCCTGGAAAAGCAAGAAAATGAATGGCTTTCCATGCTTTTCTCCCAAGCTGTTTTATAAAGTCGGATGTAATAATTAGTACCAATAAAATGTAGAGTGAAATAGTACCAAGACCTGTACTAATCGGTTTGTAATCGGAAGTGAACGGAATTAAAATGTCAGAAAGTGAAAAATGAACAGATTGATCAAATGATAAAACAAGTCCGTGAATCATGCCAAACAATAACCCAAACCACCCTGATGATTGATGGACCAGCAAAAGCTGTTTTTTTCGTTTTGGTTTAAAAAACGAAAAGCTGTGAGAAATGCCAGCGGCAACCGATACAAACATTAGTAAATAAGAACTTAAGCCGGCTGCCCGAATGGTGTTCCATACGGGAAAATGAGCACTAAATTGCGCGAGGAGAGTAGCCATAATGGTATACCTGACCTTTCACATGTTTTTCGATTAGTACGTTGCCTTCTTTTGTAACCGCAATTACTTCTAAAGAAGGGTGATGCATTTTAGCTAACCTTAATCCAGCGTCCCAGCCGAGAATAAGTATGCACTTTGCATAGACTTCAGAAATGGTCAAGTCTTCTGAAACGACCGTTACTTGCAGAAGCTCTGATGAACTAGGCTTGCTATTTCTGCCGTCAATAATATGATGGTGAGTGTGTCCGTTCACTTTCCACGAACGCTTGCCTACACTGCTTGTGGCAATACCGCTGTTGCTTTTTACTTTAATGGTCGTGAGCTTTTTTGATGCATCAAATGGATGAGAGAGAGAAATGGACCAGTGCTTGCTAGCGGGCCCCCACGTTACAATATCTCCGCCTCCATCGATTGCTCCAAGTGAAGTTCCTTTTTTCTTTAATTGATTCGCCATTTGCTGAATGCTCCAACCTTTTGCGATTCCTCCTAAATCCAGACCGATATTAGAAGCAAGCTGAATACTTCTCATTCCTTTATGAATCATAATAGGGTTAACAGCATCAAAAGCTGCTACTTCTTGAGGTAGCTGATTGTTAGGCAGTTGTTCAAAGCTTTGGTCATATCCTAGAGTTTGAATAGAATGATACAGAAATGGGTTGAAAATTCCGTTTGTCTCATTGTAATAGTAATAGGCTGCTTTTACAGCTTCATACAGCATTTTTGACGGTAGAAATAATCTTCCGTTCAGCGAATTAAGCTGTGAAAGCTCGCTTGTTGGAAGAAAGCGGCTTAGGGTTTCTTCTACAAGATAACACCAGCTCTCTACTTTTTGGCTGACAGATGTTTCAAGCTGATATACATTAAATGTGGTATTCATCGCTTTAAATGAGTAGCTCATTTCATCACATCCTTAAGAAGGTCTTGTTTGCATAGAAGAATCATTATTGTTGCCCCAATTATCCTGACCATTTGTGGAATCATCATTTGACCACTGATCATCTTCACTGCTTGAATTATCGTCTGACCACTGATCATCTTCACTGCTTGAATTATCGTCTGACCATTGATCACTTTGTTTGCTAGAACTGTCATTTGACCATTGATCTTGCCCGTTAGTTCCATTGTCCGTATTGGAGTCAGATCCTGAATCTGGAAATAGATCCGTCTCATCTTCCGTTTGAGTTTGCGATGAATTATTGGCGGATGTATCGTTATTTAGTGCTGTAGATGTTGAATTTGTTTGATCATATTTTTGAGAAAGCCCTACAAATGTTGTAAATGCAGCAACGCTCGATAAACCAACCATCCATTTTGTCCATTTATTAGCTGCCATTGATATGCTCCTTTTATCTTTCCTATTTTGCAACTGAACACTGAAGAAAAACTGAAGTGGAAGGTAACATACATCGTTCAATTGTTATAGTTCAATATAGACAGAAAAAATGAAAAAATAGTGAAATAGATGTAGGTTGGATTATTTTTGTGGGGAATTCAATGAATTATTAGATTAAAAAAGGGTTGTTCTTTTTAGAACAACCCTTTTTTATTCAGCGATAAATCTTACTAATTGATACGTAATAAACCGTTAACTGTACAAGCAAAAGAAGCAAAATAACGGCAACGGGGTAAAAGCGAAAAGAATTCGATAAGAGCGGATAGAGAGTCATCAAACCCCCACCAATAGGAAAGGAAAACAAAAGAAAAACAAAGGCTTTTTTACAAGCTTCTGCTGTCATCATTTTTTCACGCTCATCATCTTCTGCAAACTCAAACGGAAATAGTAAAAGGGAAACGTTCTTTGTCTTTTTACGTGCGCGGTAATAAAAAAATATCACGATTAAAAGAGCAATAAAAGAAGCGAAGGAACTTATAGACATAGTAGCTTCCCAAGGCGGCTCAGGGTGCTTCATAATTTCACTTAATTGAGCATTTAAATTTAGCACATCATACAAAACCCAACCTGCACATAACAGAGACACTACATTCAACAAATAAGATTTAATAACATTACTCAACATTTTTCTCCTCCTTTTGAAGTGTAAAAACATCTTCCATTTTTAATTGAAAGACATCACAAATTGTTAAACCAAGTAGTAGGGAAGGAACGTAATTTCCCTTTTCAATAGCTGCAATGGTTTGGCGAGTGGCTCCAACTTTTTCAGCTAAATCTCCTTGCGTATATCCATGTTTAGCTCTAAGCTCTTTTACGTGATTAATAAGAGTCAATATGATCACCCGCTGCCTTTTTAATAAATTTGTTAAGTTGATTTAACATTATGTAAAGTTAATTTAACATCAATTGGATGATTTTTCAATATATAATGGATAAAAAATACAAAAAAGATCCTAGAAGAATTCTTCAGGATCTTTTTTGTTAATAAATTTCTTTAATGCCAGACAAACGAATGGAAAAAATGTTTTGTTTTTCATCTCGTAGGGAGAGGGTTTGGTCGGTTAGGTTTAAATTTTGGATTTTTCCTTTGAAGGTTTGAAGCAGGCCATTTTCGTAATAATTCACGGTTACATGTTTGTTTTTCTTTAACGCTTTTAAAATCATTTATTCATCTCCTTTCATGTGTGCATCTGTTATGAAAAGAAAGCTGTGGCTTAAGCATAAGAATTTGGAGAATGCTCAAGGCAGAATTATTATTATACAGCAAGATGAGAATAGTTTGTAGATAAATTGTGAAAAAATGCACAAGTTTGCAGTGCGGGTGTTGCAACAGAATACAGTATATGAGGAGAGGAGGGGTTTTATGATAAAAAAGGTGATTTTAGTTTATTTATTTGTGGGTATTAGGTAAACTAGTAGATGAATTTAAAGAATCTATCTATAGTTGTGAAGGCTAGGATTTCATTTAATTTTCATTTTCTATGAGTATAATGATAAAGGTTTTCTATATGTTCTTTGTGAATCTACTCATAAACTAATCGAGAAAGGAAAATCAAAATGAAGCGAATCGTTTCTAAGCCGCTGCACTATTTCATATTAGCCGCTGTTTTAATGTGGATAAAGTCGTATGTGGCTTATAAAACTGAATTTAACTTAGGCGTAAGCGGCGTAATGCAGCAAATGCTGCTGTTTATAAACCCTGTAAGTTCAGTGCTGATTTTTTTAGGAATCGGCTTATTTTTTAAAGGAAAGAAAGCAGGAGCTTGGATTCTTGCAGGCAGTTTCATTATGACGCTGCTGTTGTACAGCAACATTCTCTATTATCGTTTTTTTAACGATTTTGTAACTCTTCCCACACTGTTGCAGACAAGTAATGCAGGAAGTATGGGTGGAAGCATTATGGATTTATTAAAAGCACATGATGTTTTTTATTTTGTTGATTTTATTATTTATCTTTTCTTCTTTTTTAGTAAAAAAATTGACTGGCATAATGAAAAAGTATCGGTTAAGAATGCTGTAACCATTCTTTCTTTAGGATTCATGTTTTTTTCTGTCAACTTAACATTAGCAGAAATTGATCGCCCGCAGCTTCTATCTCGAACTTTTGACCGCAATTATCTAGTAAAGTATTTAGGCGCCTATAATTATACGATGTATGACGGTGTTCAGACTGCTCAAAACTCTAAACAGCGAGCTTTTGCAAGCAGCAATGACTTAACGAACGTCGTTAATTTTAAAAACAGTCACTATGCGGAGCCTAATTCCGTTTACTTCGGAAAAGCTAAAGGGAAAAATATTATTAAAATTCATTTGGAATCATTTCAGTCTTTTTTAATTGATTACAAATTAAATGGCCAGGAAGTGACACCGTTTTTAAATTCGTTGGCCCATGGAAATGACTTTACGTATTTTGATAACTTCTTTCATCAAACAGGACAAGGAAAAACATCAGATGCTGAGCTGATGATGGACAACTCTCTATACGGCCTTCCTCAGGGTTCTGCCTTTGTACTAAAAGGAAGCAATACGTATCAGGCAGCACCAGCTATTTTAGATCAAAAAGCTGGCTATACGAGCGCTGTACTGCACGGAGACTATAAGACGTTTTGGAACCGTAACGAAATTTACAAGCAGTTCGGTGTGGATAAGTTTTTTGATGCAAGTTATTACAATATGACGGGTGAAAATAAAATTAATTATGGCTTAAAAGACAAACCGTTCTTTAAAGAATCTGTTCCAATGCTGCAGTCTTTACCACAGCCGTTTTATGCGCATTTAATTACGTTAACAAACCATTTTCCATTTTTACTTGGAAACAATGAGGCAAGCATACAGCCAGCTAACACGGGCGATGCGACAGTTGACCGCTATTTCCAAACGGCTCGTTATTTAGACGAATCATTGCAATCTTTCTTCCAAGAACTGAAAGCTTCTGGGCTTTATGATAATTCTGTGATTATGATTTATGGAGATCACTACGGTATTTCTGAAAATCATAATGCGGCAATGGAAAAAGTAATGGGAAAAGAAATTACACCTTATGAAAATGCTCAGCTGCAGCGTGTACCTCTATTCATTCACGTTCCTGGAGTAAAAGGCGGAGTTAATCATACGTACGGTGGAGAAATTGATGTTGTGCCAACTCTTCTTCATTTAGTAGGGATTGACAGCAAAGAGTTTATCCAATTTGGTACAGATTTATTTTCTAAAGGTCATGATGATGTAGTAGCGTTCCGCAATGGCAACTACGTATCTCCGAAATATACACTAGTGGATGGAACGTATTATGATTCTAAGACAGGCCAAGCGCTTAAAGAAAATAATCAAATGAAAGCTTATAAACAGAAGGTAGCGAAAGAACTGGAGTTATCTGATCAGGTGCTTTATGGAGACTTACTTCGTTTCCACAAGCTGAAGGATTTCCAAACAGTCGACCCTTCGAAATATATGTACGGGAAAGAAGAAACAGAAACATCAGCTAAATAAAGCTAAAATCAAAAGAACATGATGACTTCTGCAAAGCAGAATGAGCATCATGTTCTTTTTTACTGTAAACTATTCATCAATAAATTTCTTTAATTCCCGATAAGCGAATAGAGAAAGTATTTTGCTGTTCATCTTTTAATGAAAGCGTTTGGTCTGTTAAATCTAGGCGCTGTACTTTTCCTTTAAACGTTTGAAGCAAACCGTTTTTATAATAGTTAATTGTAACGGCCCCGTTTTTTCTTAATGCTTTTAAAATCATTTTCAAAACTCCTTCCATATTTAAAATGTGTATGATTAACGAGCTGTAACATTCATTTTCATTTGCATATTTTTATTATACACAAAAATAGAAAGCGTTTTCACTGAAAGTTTGAACACTTTGTGAAAACTTTAACAGAGAATGTGACAAATACATACAGAAACTGATTTATTTGTCGTATTCATCATAAAACACATTTATGAAAGGAGTGTTAAGAACGTGTTAAAACTTTATGGATGGAAAAATATTATAAGATGTCGTTTGAAATGTCGTAGTGAATCCATTCACCGTTCGTTACATTTCCTCCCATTTTTCTGTAAAGCGTTTGAGCTCTTGTATTATCGTAAGCCGTTTCCCAAGACATGGCTGCATACTGATGTTCTTTTGTATACTGGTGACTAATCGAAAATAACTTTTCCCCAATTTTTTGACCTCTTGCTTTTTCAGTAACGTACAAGTCATTTAAAATCGCTACAGGCTTTACACGCGTGGTGCTAAATGTAAAATAAAGCGTTGAAAAACCTACTGCCTCGTCATTTTGAGTCGCGATAAACTGAACGCCAGTATCGGGACGTTGAAACAAGTGATCAATTAAATTTCTCAGCTGTTTTTTGGCAGGCTGAGGGCGCTTGTAAAAATCAACAATGTATTCGTTCATTAATGAAATAAGTGCTTCCATGTCAGCAGCATTAGCTTGACGAATTGTAATAGTAGTAGTCATTAAATCTTCTCCTTTTTAATTAGATGATCTACACTTATAGTAAAAGAAATGTATCCCCTCTAAAAGAGCCAGATTTAAAAAATAAGATAGGGACAGATGAAAGGAGCTAGCGTGAAGTTCACACCTTTATTAAACCGAAGGAATGATATGCCTTTATATCACCAGCTATATGAATATATAAAAAAAGAAATTGTATCCGGCAGGGTGAAAGTAAATGACAAACTGCCTTCTATCCGGTCTCTTGCTGATTACTTAAACGTAAGTCGAAATACTGTAGATATGGCCTATCAGCAGCTTTTAGCTGAAGGATATGTAGAAAGCAAGCCCAAAAGTGGACTGTACGTAACGAATACACAGTTTGATTTACTGCAAACAGATAGAAAGCCGACTATATTTTTACAACCTCACTCAGAAACAAAGTCGTGTACCTATGATTTTCGGTATGGAAAAGTTGATAGCCGTTTGTTTCCCTTGAATGAGTGGAAAAAACGATACAATGAAAGTCTTCAAACTTATAAAGAAGCGCTGTTCACGTACCAAGAAACTCAAGGAGAAGAATCACTGCGAGAAGAAATTGCGACGTACCTTTATCAGTCAAGAGGAGTGGTTTGTTCGAAACATCAAATTATTATCGGAACAGGTACTCAGCAATCACTCAGTTTGCTAGCGCAGCTGTTAAAGCCAAGCATCAGAGATATTGCCTTTGAAAATCCTTGCTATGACGGGGCTAGCTTTGTATTTAAACAGCATGGATTCTCCTTAAAACCTGTGTCACTTAATAACAGAGGCATAAACATCCAAGAGCTTTATGATAGCCAAGCACGCGCTGTTTATGTCACACCATCTCATCAGTTTCCATACGGAATGATCATGCCTGTTTCAAGAAGAATAGAGCTTCTTACATGGGCGAATGACTGCAGTGGATTTGTTATTGAAGATGATTATGACGGAGAATTTCGTTATAAAGGAAGTCCCATTCCTTCATTGCAAAGCTTGGATACTAAAGGGCGCGTCATTTATACAGGGACATTTTCAAAATCTTTTATGCCTTCTTTAAGAATCAGCTACCTTGTATTACCGGAAGTGCTTCTAAAGGAATATCATGAACGTTTCTCTTTATACGAGCAAGCTGTTCCAGCCCTTCATCAGTGGACGCTCGGACTGATGATGAAAAACGGAGAGTGGAGTAAGCATTTAAGAAGAGTGAGAACTGCTTATCAACTCAAACACGGTACTCTTTTAGCAGCTTTACAGAAGGAGTTTAACAAAAACATCACGGTGTCAGGAGAATATGCAGGTTTGCATATCCTTGTCCGCGTGCACAACGATATGAACGAACAGCAGTTAATTAACGCAGCTCAAAAGCAAGATGTCTCTGTCTACGGCACTTCTCGTTATTGGCTTACGGAATCACCTCAACAAAAGACTCATCTATTATTAGGTTTTGGAAGTTTGGAGAGAGAAGAAATAGAAGAAGGAATAAGGAGGTTGAAAAATGCTTGGTTATAAGCCTCTCCTCATTTCTTCGATTTCTTGACAAAAGCTGCCTAGTCCTTTAGACTTTTTTGCATATATTTTAAATTATCTGAAAGGAGGATAGGGTAATCGAAGCTAACTGCTAGTGGACAACCCTAGATCAAACAATGAATCCTATCCAACAAATTTTACATACATTTCCTGTGATTGTACTAGATGGTGCAATGGCAACTGAACTGGAGAGATATGGCTGTGATTTGAACGACAGCTTATGGTCTGCAAAAGTGCTTATGGAGCAGCCGGAATTGATTAAGAGAGTGCATCAAGATTACTTTGCAGCAGGAGCTGACTGTGCAATTACTGCAAGCTATCAAAGCACGTTTGAAGGTTTTGCAAAACGTGGTTTAAGTGAAGCAGAGGCGCGCGAGTTAATTCAAGCATCTGTAAAAATTGCGGCTGAAGCAAGAGATGAATTTTGGCAGAAAGAAGAGAATTGTCTTAATCGCCCAAAACCAATTGTCGCCGCTTCGGTAGGTCCTTACGGAGCATTTTTAGCAAACGGGTCGGAATATACTGGACAGTATGACGTAACAGAAGAAGAGTTAATGGAATTTCATCGTCCTCGTATGAAAGCATTAATTGAAGCAGGAGCAGATGTGTTAGCTTGTGAAACCATTCCTAATCTAATGGAAGCAAGAGCCATTGCGAGGCTGCTAGAAGAATTTGAAGGAGCGTACGCATGGATTACGTTCAGCGCAAAAGATGACCTGCACATTAGCAGCGGAACATTAATCTCGGAGTGTGCACGCTATCTGGATTCCTATAAGCAAGTAGCAGCTATTGGAGTTAACTGTACGCCGCCTCAATATATTTCTTCACTTATTAAAGAAATTAAATCTCAAACGGATAAGCCAGTCATTGTGTATCCAAATTCAGGAGAGCATTATGATGCTGAATCTAAAACATGGAACGGGACATCTGCAGGCGAAACGTATGGCTGCAGCGCTCACAGCTGGTATGAAGCAGGTGCTCAGTTAATCGGAGGGTGCTGTCGCACAACTCCAGATGATATCAAAGGCATTACAAAATGGGCTAGAAAATAACGGATTGAAAAAAAGAGAATGTGAGAAAAGCTGTTTCGCTAACCTTAAACACGAACGATCTATCAAAAATAGATAGTTCGTGTTTTTTTTATGGTCATGGTGAACGTAGGTTTCGTGTGCGCAGTTCCTTCTAGCTGTTGGCTGGAGGGCAAGGCGAAGACTCTCGCGGAAAGCGGAGCCTTGCACGGAAATCCACAGAGGTGTCATAAGCAGTCCAGCTCATTTATTCCCTTTTTCCATCTTTGGATTGAATTCATTTTGTTATGTCTCAATTTCTTTTTTCTTGTAAAATAAAAGAATACAAGTTGAAAAATCTTTATTTGAACGAAAGAAGGGATGATGAAAGTGAAAGATATTAAAAATATTTATTGTGTGGGCCGAAACTACGCACTGCATGCAAAAGAATTACATAATGATATTCCAACATCACCTTTTTTATTTTCCAAACCTACTCACGCTCTTGTTGAAGCAGCTGGACAATCAATCACTCTTCCTCGCGACCAAGGAGAGGTGCACTTTGAAACCGAACTGATTCTTCATATTGGACAACTTTACAAAGAAGGCATAACAGTGGATGAACTTGTTGACGAGATGACGATTGGATTAGATTTGACGCTTCGGGATGTGCAGAGCGAATTAAAACAAAAAAAGCACCCTTGGCTGCTTGCAAAAGGATTCAAACATTCAGCGGTCGTGGGAAACTTTATTCCGTTTGAAGGAGTAGAAGCATCTAAGCAGAAAGACTTTTCGTTAGTGAAAAACAATGAACGCGTTCAGCTGGGAAATATCAAAGATTTGATTTTTGACTTACAAACGATTATTGATTTTACAGGAAAACATTTTGGTCTTGATAAAGGAGATCTTATTTTTACAGGTACACCTGAAGGAGTAGGTCCGCTTTCACATCAGGATCATCTTTCACTTAAATGGGGAGAGCAAGAGCTTGGTTCTTGCATCATTTCCTTTCGTTAAAAAAAGAGGCTGAGAAAAAGTAGTTTGTAGTTTTAATTGAAGGAAAATCCGAACGGTGAATCGAGATTCTTGATAGAGAATCCAACCTGTTCGGATTTTTTATTGCGATGGTGAATGTAGGATTCACGTATTTCGTTGTTTCTAGAGGTTGATTGGAGGGCGAGACGAAGACTCCTGCGGGAAAAGCGGAACAGGTGAGACCCCGCAGGAGCGGAAGCGACGAGGAGGCTCACCGGCCGCCCGCGGAAAGCGAAGTCTTGCACGGAAATCAACACAGGTGTAACAGGCGGTTCACCTTATTTATCTCATTTGTTCGTATTTAGATTGGCTTGACTTCGTTATGTCTCCATCTCTTTTTTTACGAAGTCTTAGTTTTTTAGCCTTCAGAATGAATTTAATATCCAATGGGAAAGCTGTTTTTATCTCCTTTAGAAAACGAGGTCCTCAGCATGGTGCTCTTAATCTTTACAACGGTGATTTCTATTTTGAGTGTACTAGTCATGCCAAAACGTATCAGCTGGATAGAAATGTACACAACTTCTTTGTTTGTTATGTTTTTAGGATCGGTAGCAGATATATATCTTGATGTTAAATATGATCTTTATGGCTTCTTTAAAACAGGAGTAGATTTTGAATATCTTTTAGTCTTTATTTTTATTTATCCTGCGACGAATAGTGTATTTTTAAATTTTTATCCTGGGAGCAAGAGTTTGGCTAAAAAAGCTTTATACATTACAGTGTGGGTAATTCTTACGACATTGTTTGAGTACATTTCTACCCAAACGGAAGTGTTTTATTATAATGGATGGAAGATTCTATACTCGTTTTTTTGCTATCCGTTTCTTTATATAGCAATGGTTTTAAATTTAAAAATGATACGCAGGCTCCAGGTTATCGATAAGCAAAAATAGAAATAAAAAAAAGTAATGATAAATCATAAAAAAATGATATTTTATTAATGGCTACATATGTAATATAGTAAAAATAGAAAATAAACGAGGCAGCATATAAGCAGGGTTAAAAAACATCAAAACGGGAATCTTGACATTAACTTCATGTTTTTAACCATGTATTGTGAATGAATATACTCAATGCTAAATAATATGTTGTAGAAGGAATTTAGTAAAGGAGGCAAGAAGATGTTTAAGCGTAGTGAAAAAATCCAAATTCATGGCGTAACGTTTCATGGAGTCATGAGTGCGAAGCAAAAAGCGGCCCTGCACGAAATTGCTAATGTAACAGACGAAAAAGACTGGGATGGGCTAAAAGGTGTGTATTGCTTAGGCAGTGTAAAGGTGCAAGGAAAAGATGTGTTAGGTGTGTACTATGGCCAATTTAATGATAACCTTCCAAAAGAGAAGCGCAAACTTCAGTTTGAAATTGACTATATTAAATATACAGTAACGGAATGTCCTATTGTCTTTATCGATACAACAAAAAACAAAAAGCCTCATCAATTTGCTTTTATCATTCTGCATGAATTAGGCCATCATGTGGATCGTATGACAAATGGAACGCTTTTAAAAGAAGGAAATAGAACGCAAGAAATGTTTGCTAATACGTATGCCTTAGAAAAATATTCAAAAATAGAAAAGTTCCAAACAAAGAAGTTAAAAAAGATTCCATTTTTAGAGGAATCTCTTACTCAGTGGAATAAAACTCCTCATCCTGGAGCGTACTCTCTTAGAGTTCAAATTGAATAATTCACGAGAATAGTTCCTCTCTCTCCGTTTTTTATTTTCCTACCTTTTTCCTCTTCCTGTCTTTTATCCTTTCAATGAACAAAAAGGATTTAATTACCCATAAAGTTTTAAAAGTTTTTATAGTACGAATTATTTACACTATACCCTCCTGTAAATTATGATTATTTTAAGAAAAAACAGAAAATTTTAAAGTTTTAAGGTACAACTTAATAGTGAACAAGCGATGTTGTAATCGTATAGACGAACTGGCATACATATGCGAGTCATACATACAAACGAATCGCTTCCACTGTTATGAAAGCGGATTCAAAAATAGGAGGGGTAATAATGTTAGCTATTCTTGGGTTTTTGATGGTTTGTACATTTATGTTTCTGATTATGACAAAACGATTAACGCCGCTTATTGCTTTAATGGTTATTCCAGTATTGTTTGCAATCATAGGGGGATTCACAAGCGGTATTGGAGAAATGGCTTTAAATGGTGTAAAAGAATTAGCACCTACAGGCGTTATGTTAATGTTTGCTATTTTATATTTTGGGATTATGATTGATGCTGGTTTGTTTGATCCAGTTGTAGGAAGAATTTTGAAAATCGTAAAAGGTGATCCACTAAAAATCACAATTGGTACAGCTATTTTAGTTCTTATTATCTCATTAGACGGAGACGGAACAACAACATATATGATTACGCTTTCAGCGATGCTTCCGCTTTATAAAAAGCTAAACATGAAGCCAATGATTTTAGCCTGTATCGCCATTATGGGTAGTGGAGTTATGAACTTAACACCTTGGGGTGGACCTACTGCTCGTGTGATGAGTGCATTGAAGTTAGATGCTTCACAGGTGTTTACACCACTGATTCCAGCCATGATTGGCGGAGCTGTTTGGTTGTTATTCACGGCTTACTATTTCGGGAAAAAAGAGCGCCAGCGCTTAGGTGTTATTGATATTCAAGACGTTACAAATGCTCAAGTAGCTTTTGCAGAAGCAGCAGCCGCTGAAGGAATCGAGTACAAGCGTCCGAAGCTTTTATGGGTAAACTTTGCTTTAACAGCTCTATTATTAGTAGGACTTATCACAGCAGTTATGCCGCTTCAAATTCTATTCATGATTGGATTTGCAATCGCTATCATGATTAACTATCCAAATTTAGAAGTTCAAAAAGAGCGTATTACTGCACATGCTGGTAATGTACTTGCTGTTGTGTCTCTTGTATTCGCAGCAGGCGTATTCACGGGTATTTTATCAGGTACCAAAATGGTAGATGCAATGGGTAATAGCTTAGTAGGATTAATTCCAGATGCGTTAGGGCCTTACATGTCTGTGATTACTGCCATCACAAGTATGCCATTTACATTCTTTATGTCAAATGATGCTTACTACTATGGGATTTTACCAATTATTGCTCAAGCAGCTTCAGCATACGGTATTGATGCTGCAGAAATTGGCCGTGCTTCATTGATTGGTCAACCTGTTCACTTACTAAGTCCTTTAGTTGCTTCTACGTATCTATTGGTCGGTATGGCAAAAGTCGAGCTTGGCGAATTTCAGCGCTTTACTTTAAAGTGGACGATTGGAACAGCTATGGTGATGCTTTTAGTAGCTATTATTACAGGAGTTATTACGCTGTAAAGATCAGGAAACTAAAAACTTATCAATTCCGCTTTTGGGATTGATAAGTTTTTTTGTCTAAAAAGCTTTTGGAATAAGGAGCGGATATACAAAAAATTTTGATAAAATAAAAGAAGAATAGAACTATAAGGTAAAGGCTAAAGGTGCGATGAAATGAAAAAATGGTTTCAAGTATCGCTGCAAACAAAAATCGTAGGTTTATCCGCAGCATTAATCATAACTGTTATTGTTCTTTTAGCGAGTATTTTCTCTTACATGCAGTTTGTAGAATCTAAAAGGCAAGCCGAGCAGCTGGCTCTTCAAGCAGCCAAATCAATATCATTTATGCCGGAAGTCAAAGCTGCTTTTCAAAAAAAACAGCCGAGTCGATATATTCAGCCGCTTGCCGAGCAAGTGAGGGAACAAATCGGAGCAGCAAGTATTGTGGTTCAAAACCGTGAGCAAATCATCTATTCTCATTCTAATCAAAAATGGATAGGAAAGAAAAACAAAGAGGCGGTTAACGATAGAGCACTATTATTCGGCGGATATTATACGCTGGACGGAGAGGGAACCACAGGTCCTGCTATTATGGGGAAAGCGCCTATTGTCATCAGTCACGGAAAGTATACGGAAGTCGTGGGAGTGGTGACGGTTGAGTTTTTAAAATCTCATGTTCACGCTCAGCTCATTACGCGTATTCAGCAAATTATCCTATTTTCACTAGCTGTTTTATTGCTTGGTATGATCGGGGGTATTTTTTTAGCTAAAAGTATTAAAAAAGATACTCTTGGTCTTGAACCCCATGAAATCGCTTCTTTGTACCGTGAACGAAATGCAATTTTACTTTCGATAAAAGAAGGAATTATTGCTATTGATCATCAAGGCTTTATTACGATGATGAATACATCAGCTAAAAATATGCTGGGGTTACAGACGGAATATTTACATCATCATATCATTGAAGTATTTCCTTATACGAATATGATTGAAGTGCTAGATACGGGAATAGCCCGAAGCGACCAAGAAATTTTTTTGAATGAAAAAACGTTTATCTTAAACTTAACACCCATTATTGAACATCAGCGAATTGTAGGAGTGGTCGCTAGTTTTCGTGATAAGACAGAATTAAAAAGCTTAATCAATACGATTTCAGAAGTACGAAAGTATTCAGAGGATTTACGAGCTCAAACGCATGAGTTTACGAATAAGCTGTATGTTTTGTCGGGTTTGCTGCAGTTAGGGCAGTACAAAGATGCATTGGAGTTTATTCAAAAAGAATCAGCCGTACACCAAACGCAAAATCGTATTCTATTTGATCAGATATTAGATTCCAAAGTTCAAGCAATATTGCTTGGGAAGATTGGAAAAGCATCTGAAAAGAAAATTCATTTTTCGGTTGATTCGGAGAGTACACTCGATACGCTCCCAGAACATATTGAAATTTCTCATCTCATTATCATTATTGGGAACTTAATTGATAATGCATTTGAAGCCGTGAGTCAGCGGTCTAAAAAAGAAGTGTCGTTTTTTATTACCGATATTGGTCATGATTTAATTATTGAAGTGATGGATAACGGACCCGGTATATCAGAAGAAGTACTAAATCAAATTTTCACAAAAGGGTTTTCAACCAAAGGTACAGACAGAGGGTACGGACTGGCAAATATAAAGAAAATGGTAGATGAACTTGGAGGATCTATTGAAGTGTATAATCAGCCAGAAGGAGGAGCCATTTTTTCAGTTTACCTTCCAAAAAACTGAATCATGAGAAGTAAGGGGAGAGTCGAAATGTTACGAGTCGCAATTGCAGAAGACGATTTTCGAATTGCTCAAGTTCAAGAGCGATTTTTATTAGAAGTAGATGGTGTAGAAGTCGTAGGCAAAGCGTTGAATGCAAAAGAGACGCTTGAAATGCTAAAGGAGAAGAAAGTTGATTTACTTCTTTTAGACATCTATATGCCAGATGAAATGGGAACAGATTTACTCCCAAAAATCAGAGCCCAGTTTCCACAAGTTGACGTTATCGTGGTAACGGCTGCAACAGAAAAAAACATTGTAGAAATCTGTTTGAGAAACGGCGTCGTTAATTATTTGATTAAGCCGGTTATGATGGAATCCTTCATTAATGCTATTAAACAGTATCAAGAGAAAAAGGAACTGTTTAGTACGCATGAAGAAGTTGATCAATCATTTATTGATGCGTACTTTGGACATGTCAGAACAAAGCCAAAAGCGGATAAATCTCTTCCTTCAGGTATTGATGGTATCACATTACAAAAGTCAAAAGACATTTTAAAAAGCATCAAAGGAATTACGATCGAAGAGATGGGGCAACACATGGGAGTATCTAGAACGACAGCTAGACGATATTTAGAGTATCTAGTATCAACCGGTGAATGTCACGTTGAATATGATTATGGGATTATTGGAAGACCGGAGCGCAAGTACTATTTAGCGTAGCATTAGCCTTGAAGGATGGTATATATGATCAAAAAGCTCATGATAGTGTTTATAAGTGCATTGCTTGTTAGCTGTTCTACTCCCTCTAAAAAAGACCGCATTAGTATGGAAAAAATTGAAATTGTGGCAGCCGGTGCAAAAGGCGGAGGAGCAGATGCAACAGTAAGAGCCATTCAACAAGTGCTAACGGAAAAGAAGATTGTGAAGGTACCCGTTTCTGTTAGTAATAAAATAGGTGGGCAAGGTGAAGAAGGATGGAAATATATTAAACAGAGAAAAGAAGGAAATATTGTTTCCGGGAATTCCAGTTTGCTGATTACAAATAATTTGCTAGGGCAAAGTCAATTAACCTATAAAGACTTTACTCCGCTCGCTATTTTAACATCTGAATGGGAGGTCATCGTAGTTCCTGTTAACTCTCCTATATACAATTTAAAACAGCTCATACGCACGTTAAATCAAAGTGAATCCAGTATGAAAGTGGGAATATCACCTCGATTAGGAAACGACGATCATTTATCGTTCATGCAGCTAAATAAAAAAGCAGGCGTAGACTCTTCCAAGCTTGAGTTTTTCGTTTATAACAGCAGTCATAAAGTAATTGATGCGCTCGTTCATCATCAGCTAGATGTAGCACCCATGTCATTATCAGAAGTAAAAAAGCAGTATGAACAAGGGCAGGTAAGGATACTCGCCGTTTCTTCTCCTAAAAGGCTAGAAGAGCTAAAAGAGATACCGACGTGGAAAGAAGCGGGAATTGACGTAACGTTTAGCCATTGGAGAGGTCTAATGGGACCGCCTAATATGACCAAAGAACAGGTAGCATATTGGAATAAGGCCGTGTATGAAATGGTTCATACAAAAGAATGGGAACAGCTTCTTAAAGATAATGATTTAACCTCTTTTTATAAAAATAGCAGCGGTGCTAAAGTCTTTCTTGAGCAGCAAAGCAAGCTGTATTCTGACTTAATGGGCGGAGCAAATGATGAATAAATACAATAGAAAAAGGTTGGGACAAAAGGATTTTAGATGGAGTGAAAAACGAACCATTGATTAAAGTTTTTAATTCTTGGTTCGTTTTTTTGTTGTGGTAAGTGTAGTTTCATTTGTTTCGTTCCTTCTAGCAGTTGATTGGAGAGCAAGACGAAGACTCCTGCGGGAAAAGCGGAACAGGTGAGACCCCACAGGAGCGTGAGCGACGAGGAGGCTCCCCGGCCGCCCGCGGAAAGCGAAGTCTTGCACGGAAATCAACTGCGGTGTCTTAAGCAGTTCCGCTCATATATCCCATTTGTTCGTCTTTAGAATTAGATTCATTTCGGTATGTCTCAACCTTTTTCTGTCAGTGTACATCTTTTAAATCCAAGTTTTGAATGAACTCAATAAAAGCTTTTACAATGTTAATTTTTAAGGAGTCCTCATGATAAAACATCCATGTGCTGCGCGTTAAAGGTACTTGATCTTTAGTTTTTAACGTGTATCTGTAAATCTCTGCAGCATCGTCAAGCAGCATACTCGGCAAAATCGCATAGCCCAGTCCGTTTACAACCATCTTTTTACATGTTTCTGCTTTATCTACTTCAATGCTGACAAGGGGAGGCTGAGAGTAATTTTCAGCCCACCAGTTATCAACGGATGTTTTTAAAAAACGATCTTGATGATAATCAATTCGAGGTAGATTGGGAAGATTGTTTATGTCGACAGGCTGTGCAGACGCAATGCAAATTGTTTCTTTAAAAAGCAGCTCTTTTTGATCTTGCCAGTTATAATCACCTTTTACAAACGCAATATGAACATCGTGCTTATAAAGCAGATGAGCCATGTCGCTGCTCCATCCGGTTGTGACTTTGAATTCAACATCAGGAAATCGCTCTTTAAATAAACGTAATAGTCCAGGGAGCTTGTAGTCAGTGAAAAAGTTAGACACGCCTAGACGTAAAGTTCCGGTTAATTGATCATCCATGTTTAACACATTTTCTTTTATTTTTTGAACCGTAAGCAGCATTTCTTCTGCGCACTTCACTAAATATTCTCCCTGCGGTGTAAACTGAACTCCGCGGCGCCCTCTATTTACAATCTGAACATGAAATTCCTTCTCCATCTGCTGCAGTCTATGCGTAAGCGCAGGCTGAGATATAAATAGCTCCTTGGCTGCTTTTGTAATATTTTTCTCACGGTACAATACTTGTAGAATAAGCCAATCTCGATCGTCCATACTATCCCTCCAGGAATAAAAAAAATGAATGGTTTATAATAAAATTTCGATATTTTAATTATTTCTAAAATTATACTATAGTTAAGAAGAGAAATGTTCGGTGTAAGAAAGAAAAGCCTTGTAGAAGGAAGGAAGTAGGTATGAACGCAAGAGTTGTTTTTTTACAATCTATATTTTTTATTCTATTAACAAGCGTGGGAGGATTTCTTTTATCGTTAACAGGCTTATCCATTGGCTGGATGCTTGGGACTCTCATTTTAGCTGCTATTCTAGCTTTTCGAAAGCCGCGTTTTTTATCTCAAACAAGCAAAAAAGGCATTCCAAAATATTGGCTGTACGCTGGACAGTGCATTTTAGGGATTGAATTAGGTCAAAAGATTAACTTATCTGTGGTGACTACGTTTCAATCTCACTGGTCCACCATTACGATTATGCTTTTGCTGTCCGTTGTTTTTTCTCTTTTATCCGGTTATTTGCTATGGAAGTTCAGTTCCACAGACTTATTAACAAGCTTTTTCGGTACGACTCCGGGTGGAATGAGCGCCATGCCAGGCATGGCTGAAGAAGTAGGAGCCAATACGGCAGTTGTAAGCATCATTCAAACGATGCGCGTGTTTTTAGTTGTGCTTGCTGTTCCTTTATTTGTAGTCTATTGGGGAAGTAATACAGGACGGCATGCAGTGTCCGTTACCCCGAGTGTTTTTGAGTGGGGATCACTGTTGTGGACAGGCGTTTTAATTGTTACAGCAGTAGTCGGCTATTATATAGGGAAAAAACTAAAATTTCCTGCTCCTTGGTTAGTAGGAGGAATGCTTACTGTTGCAATTGTTCAAACAGCTGCTTCATCGTACGTGGGGTATAATCTTCAAGCATACTGGCCTCATTCTGTGATGATTTTATCGCAAATTTTTATTGCTTCAAGCATTGGTTCTCGCTTTCATAAGGAAATGTTCATTGGCGTAAAAAAAATTATGGTTGTGGCGCTTATTAATACAATTGGTTTAATCGCCGCCATGTTTGTATGTGCACTATTCGTTTCCAAAATAACTGGAATTGAGCTTATCACGTCTATTTTAGCGTTTGCTCCTGGAGGCATTGCAGAAATGGCGACTACATCCATTGTACTGCAGGCTGATTCGACGTTAGTAGTAGCGGTCCAAGTGCTTCGTATTTTAACAATTTGGCTGCTTCTGCCTCCGCTGTTTCGCATGTTTCATCAGTGGGGAGAAAGAAAAAGAATACATTCACACGTTTCATAATAAATATGTGAATGCACTAGGTAGAGTAAGAGAGAGTTTTAAAGAGGGAAATGGGGGGAGAATAGATGAGTAATAAAGAAATGGTGGTCAGTCAGTTCGGGGGGAATGCCGGAAAGTATGTCAAAAGTAAAGGTCATGCAAAAGGCAAAGATTTAGCGGTTTTAGCGGAAATTGCTGAAGAAAATAGAGGAGGAAAGCTGCTTGATGTAGCGACAGGAGGAGGACACGTGGCAAATAAGCTAGCACCTGTCTTTCAAGAAGTAACGGCTTTTGACTTAACTCCTCAAATGTTGCAAAGTGCTGAAGGCTTCATTAAAGAAAATGGTCATGAAAATGTATCGTTTGTTCAAGGAGATGCTGAGGATATGCCATTTCAAGATGACGAGTTTGATACGGTAACGTGCAGAATTGCACCGCACCATTTTCCTAATATTAAACAGTTCATCAAAGAGGTATACCGAGTGTTAAAGCCAGGAGGACAGTTCTTGCTCATTGATAATGTAGCACCGGAAGTGAATGCTTATGACGAGTTTTATAATCGAGTTGAAAAGACAAGAGATCCAAGCCATTATCGTGCTTATAAAAAAACAGAGTGGCTTTCTATGCTTGAAATGCAAGGATTCCGTACAGAAGTGCTGACAACTTTTCCAAAGCGCTTTTTATTTGATGACTGGTGTGCGATGATGAATGTTCCCCAAGAGACAAAGCGTGAGCTTACTCAATATATGCTGAATGTACCAAGCGGATTTAAACAGTTTTTCGAAATCAAAACGAATCAACAGGGAATTGAATCGTTTCAAGGAGAAGCAATCTTTGTAGCGTGCTACAAACATAAATAAAAAGAAGCCAACTCCGGTGAGTTGGCTTCTTTTTTTACTTATGCTCGTTGGTTTGAACGATTTCCAAAATATTGCGTAATACGGTCTAAAATAATTGCTAAAATAACGATTGAAATTCCAGCTTCAAAGCCCGTGCCGACTTCAAGTCGAGAAACTGCACGATATACTTCTGCACCAAGTCCCGGAGCACCTACAAGAGAGGCAATAACGACCATTGAAAGAGATAGCATGATGCTTTGGTTAATTCCTGCCATAATTGTTTTTGTAGCTAATGGAAGCTGTACTTTAAATAATTTTTGTTTTGTTGTTGAACCGTAGGCATTTGCTGCTTCTACTAAGTCAGCGGGTACTTCACGAATACCTAGGTTCGTTAAGCGAATCGTTGGAGGCATTGCAAAGATAACAGATGAGATAACACCTGGCACCACACCAATTCCAAAGAAGAAAAGTGCTGGAATCAAATACACAAATGCCGGCATCGTTTGCATAAAGTCTAAGATTGGCGTAATAATCCGAGCTGTCTTTTCGCTTTGAGATGCCCAAATGCCTAGCGGGATTCCTACTATAATTGAAATTAATACGCTTGTTAAAACGAGGGCTAGTGTGTCCATTGTTTCTTGCCAGTAGCCAAGATTAAGAATAAATAATAGACCAATCATCGATAAAATAGTAAATGACCATTTTTTACTTGAAAACCAAGCAATGATTCCGACAATTAAGATTAAAATTAATGCTGGTGGAAAGGTTAGCACTAGTACAATAAAACTTACAATACCATCGACAATAGCTGAAATAACATCAAAAAACCCTTTGATATTATCATTTAAAAACGTGACAAAATGGTCAATCCAATTGCCAACGGGAATTTTAGGAATACTATTCATTTACGTTCACCTCATTACTATCAGTACCGGCAAGTGCTTCAATCACTCGCTCTTTTTTAATGATGCCGCGCAGACGATGGTTTTCATCTACAACCGGTAGCGGGAAACGGCTGATAACCATTTTGTCGTACAAGTTTTCTAGTAGCGTATCTGTCGTAACAGTCGGAATATCCGTATCTAATACGTCTGCTGTCAGTTTATCTTGTTTAATGGCGCGGCTGATATCATCTGCCGTTACAACTCCTAGAAGAGTTTTTTTCTTGTCTACGACGTAGATGCTTGAATAACCAGCTTCTTGCATAATTTTAAGAGCCACGCGCGGACCACGGTCTACGGTAATGGATTCGGCACGATTCATCACGCTTTCAGCTGTGTATACTTTAGCTACATTAACGTCTTCGACAAAGCGCTCTACATAATCATTGGCAGGGTTTGTCATAATTTCTTCAGGTGTTCCTACTTGAACAACACTGCCGTCTTTCATTAAAACGATGCGATCTCCGATTCGAAGAGCTTCATCAAGATCATGGGTAATAAAAATGATTGTTCGCTCCATTTTTTCTTGAAGCTCCAGCAAAAAATCTTGCATGTCTTTACGAATAAGCGGATCTAGTGCACTGAATGCCTCATCCATTAATAAAATGTCAGGGTCATTGGCAAGTGCTCGAGCTAGTCCGACGCGCTGCTGCATACCGCCGCTCAGTTCACCGGGATATTGATTTTCGTATCCTTTTAAACCTACTAATTCAAGCGCTTCTTTTGCTTTCTTTTCGCGTTCGGCTTTTGGTGTACCTTGAACTTCTAATCCGTATTCTGTGTTATCAAGAACCGTACGGTGAGGGAATAAAGCAAAGTTTTGGAAAACCATGCTCATTTTTTTTCGGCGCATGTCGCGAAGTTCCTCTTTGTTCATTTTTACTACATCGTCACCGTCTAAAATAAGAGATCCAGATGTTGGTTCAACAAGGCGGTTAAACATGCGAACTAAAGTGGATTTACCGCTTCCAGACAGGCCCATAATGACGAAGATTTCACCGGATTTGATTTCGAAGTTTGCTTGATTAACTCCAATTGTCATTCCTGTTTCTTCTAGAATTTCTTTTTTTGTTTTTCCTTTTTGAAGTAAATCAATCGCTTTTGACGGATTCTTACCAAACACTTTGGTTATATTTTGTACTTTTAATTTTACGTGTTCCATATGTCCACCTCAATTGTTGTTTTCTTTTACGTTCATTACTTTTTCGTCCAACTATCGATTAACTTTTTATGTTTTTTTACCCATTTCTGTGCTGCTTCTTCAGGGTTTGAAGATTTTTCAACTTGTGACAGAAGAGGACTGATTAATTTATCGTTCATCTGTGCATTATTCATCCATTTTATGACTTGAGGATTTGTCTTTTTAAATTCCTTGCTTGTCATTGTGTAAATGTTGTCAGGGTCTCCAAACGAGTTTTTAGGATCTTCTAAATATTTGATGTCAAAGTCTGCAAAAGCCCAGTGAGGATTCCACATAGTAACAACAATTGGTTTTTTTGCCTCATAGGCTTTGCGCAGTTCACTGAGCATAGCTGCCTCAGACGATTTTACAAGCGTATAGCTTTTAAGGTTATAATCTTTTAACGCTTGTTCGGCTAATCCGTTAATGCTGGAGCCTGGGTCAATTCCAATAACTTTGTTATCGACATCAGAAGCAACCTTAGCAAGGTCTTCTGTTGTGTTCACGTCTTTCATATAGGCGGGAACCGCAAATCCTAAGCGCGCATTTTTAAGCCAAGGGTCTTCAATGTTTACTTGATCTTTATACTTTTTGTAAAAAGGCGCATCTGTTGTAGGAAGCCATGGTGCAAACGAAATATCAATGTCGTTATTAGCTGTTCCTACCCAAACACCGGCTTTCTCTAAGAAAACAGTTCTAACCTTATAACCTCGATCTTCTAAAATCTGTTTCCATACGTACGTGTAGGCAATGTTTTCAGTATAGTTATTCATGCCGATGGTAATGGTTTTTTTATCTTTAAAGGCGCCATTACCGTTGCCGCAAGCTGAAGTAATAACTAGAAGAAAACAAATCATGCTGATTAAAAATAGTTTCTTCATGCAATGTAACTCCTTTATAAAGTTTTAAATCAATATGACTGATATGTAGAACGGATGCTAAACACAACGAAGTGTATACCCGGTTTTTTTAGGTGGTAAACATAAAAAATATAAAATGTGAAATAGAGTGGGTGATTTTTCGGCGTTATAAAGTTATTTTTAGCTAAAAATGTACATCGTAGTTAAGAGAAAATATGGGAAATAAATGGATAAAATAAGTGACTGTAGAATCAGTCTTACATGTTATCACTCTTTTTTTTACTCCGTCAACTTCAAGTCAAGAGTAATTCGGCAATTGAGCCGTATAAACCGATACGAAAAAATATCTTTTTAATAAAGTTATTTTTTAGGAAGAATAGGTGATTAAAGAGCTTTGCATCAGCTTTTACCTTGAATTGTAAAAGGAAGAAAGATAACAGTGAGACATATAAGAAACGTGAGAGGAAATTGATAAAATAAAAAAATATTTTTGAAGCCAGCATACGGATAAATTTTTGATTGAATTTAAAGATTCAGAAAATTTTATCTTGCATAATTTCAACTTCTTATAGTAAAATGAATGAAAGTCATTCATTTTATAGGTGGAGGGAAAAAGTTGGTTACAAGCACAAGTGAAAAATACGATAAGATTTTACAGGCAGCGATTGAAGTTATATCTGAAAAAGGACTTGATAAAACATCAATTTCAGACATTGTAAAGCGTGCAGGCGTAGCTCAAGGAACTTTTTATCTTTATTTCAGATCCAAAAATGCCCTTGTTCCTGCTATTGCAGAAAACTTACTTTCTTTGTCGCTTGAAAAAATTAAAGAAAGAGCTAAAACAGCAACAAATTTTTTAAGTACATTAGAGGTGATGATTGACGAAACGTATAAAACAACGGATGAATATAGAGATGTTCTTGTTTTATGCTATTCGGGGCTCGCTTTTGACTATTCATTAGAAACATGGGAAGCTATTTATTTACCTTATTACAACTGGTTTGAAGAGGTATTAAATGAGGCAGTGAAAAAAGAAGAAGTCATCAAGCATCTTAACGTTAAATGGACAGCTAAAACGATGATCAATTTGATTGAAAACGCTGCTGAACTTTTTTATATCGGGCGAGAGCAAGATGTCACACTTGAACAATCGAAGGAAGAACTTTTTCAATTCTTAAAGCGTTCTCTTGTGCCATTGTAATATTAGCGATGCTAATATTACATCCATTAAAATGACTGACATTCATTCAAAATATACAATTAGTTATCAGAATTATAAGTTTTTAAAGGTTTAAAATGACTGACAATCAGTCGTTATTCGACAAGGAGGTATTTTATGGATCGTACAGCCGTTAAAACTTTAGCTTTGAATATGTACATAAACGGAGAGTGGAGAAAAGCAGAGAAGCAGCGTCCAACTGTTAACCCAGCGACAGGTGAAGTAATTGGATATGCTGCAGAAGGCAGCGCAGAAGATATGAAAGCAGCAATTGAAGCTGCACGGGAAGCCTTTGACAGCGGAATTTGGTCTGAGACTTCTGCATCTGAAAGAGCAGCTATCTTATTTAAAATTGCCGATAAGCTTGAAGAAGCGAAAGAGGAATTAGCAGCGCTAGAAACAATAGATAATGGAAAGCCCTATCGCGAAGCTGAGGCTGATGTGGAAGACGCAGCTGCTTGTTTTAGATATTACGCTGGATTAATTACAAAGCCAGACGGTCAAACGTACAGTGTTCCTGCACCTATGCAAGCAATGGTTATAAAAGAACCAATGGGGGTGTGCGGACTGATTGTACCTTGGAATTATCCGCTCTTGATGAGCGTGTGGAAAATTGCACCTGCTTTAGCTGCAGGAAATACGATTGTATTTAAACCTTCTGAAGTGACACCAGTTACTCCTACAAAACTTTTTGAGATTTTAGAAAGCGTAGGATTGCCAAAAGGAGTAGCAAACCTTGTTATGGGAGCCGGAGATACTGTGGGAAATACGCTTATTCAAGATAAGCGTGTTGATAAGATTTCTTTTACAGGCGGAACGGTAACTGGAAAACACATTATGCGTCAAGCAGCAGAAAATGTAACGAAAGTCTCTTTAGAACTTGGAGGAAAGTCACCGAACATTATATTTGCTGACGCTGATTTTGAAACAGCTGTAGATTATGCCTTGTTTGGAATTTTTGCAGGGAGCGGCCAAATTTGCGCTGCAGGTTCTCGTATTTTAGTAGAAGAAAGCATTGCTGAGCGATTTATCGAACGTTTTGCAGAGCGTGCTCAAAAAATTAAAGTAGGAAATGGAATGGATCAAGAGATTGAAATGGGCCCTCTTGTAAGTGAAGAACATATGAAAAAAGTATTAAAGTACATCGAAATTGGAAAGCAAGAAGGCGCTCGCCTTGTATGCGGAGGCAATCGAATCACCAGCAGTGGGTTGGAAAAAGGTTTTTTTGTAGAACCTACGGTTTTTAGTAACGTTACGTCAAATATGAAAATTGTGCAAGATGAAATCTTTGGGCCTGTTGTCGTTATTCAAACGTTTAAAGATGAAAAAGAAGCTATTAAGCTTGCAAATGATACGGAATATGGTTTAGCAGGCAGCGTGTTTACAAACGACGGTGCAAAAGCTCTTCGAGTGATTAAAAAGCTGCGTGCGGGTATCACTTGGGTAAACACGTATCATTTTACGTTTAATGAAGCGCCTTGGGGCGGATATAAGCAGAGCGGAATTGGCCGAGGGCTAGGAACGTTTGGTTTGGAAGAATTTCAAGAAGTAAAACAAATTAATATTAATTTACAAGTAGAGCCAATCGGCTGGTTTAAAAATTAAAAAGTAGAGAAGGAGCGATATTAAAATGAATACAGTGACGAAAAATCAAGAGGTAAACAAAGCATACGGTGAAGTAAACGAATATATCAACAAAGTGCTGGGACTTATTGAAAAAAGTGAAGTATCAGCTGAAGAAGCACAGTGGATTACGAAAGAAACAGTAGACGGATTTCGCGAGCATGTCAACCCAGGCTTTTTAGAATATCGTAAAACGGTAACGGTGGATACGCAGTTTGCAGCTGTTGAATGGTCAGATGAAGGTTCTTGTTTTACTGATGTAAACGGTAAAAAATACATTGATTGTTTGGGCGGATTTGGAATTTATAACGTGGGGCACCGTCATCCTAAAGTAGTCAAAGCTGTTCAAGATCAGCTTCAGCGTCAAGCGCTCCATAGCCAAGACTTATTAGATCCACTTCGTGCGATGCTTGCGAAAATTTTAGCAGATATTACACCGGGGGATTTGAAGTATTCCTTTTTCACAAACAGCGGAACAGAAAGCGTAGAAGCCGCTTTAAAACTAGCGAAAATGTATAGTGATCGAACAACGTTTATTTCCACAACACGTTCTTTTCATGGAAAAAGTCTAGGTTCTTTATCAGGTACGGCAAAAGGAATGTTCCGTAAACCATTTCTGCCGTTAATTCCAGGTTTCCGTCACGTGCCGTTTGGTGATATTGACATGATGCGCAAAACATTTGAAACGTGCGCGCTTGTAGGGGAAGATGTGGCAGCTGTTTTATTAGAACCAATTCAAGGAGAGGGCGGCATTATTCTTCCTCCTGAAAATTATTTAAAAGAAGTGCGTGCACTGTGTGATGAGTACGACGCTATCTTAATTTTTGATGAAGTTCAAACAGGTATGGGACGTACCGGTGAAATGTTTGCATCAGAACTATATGATGTTGTACCCGATATTTTATGTCTTGCTAAAGCGTTTGGAGGAGGAGTTATGCCTGCTGGGGCAGTCGTAGCAAAAGAAAAAGTGTTTTCAAGCTTCTTTGATAATCCGTTTATGCACACAACAACGTTTGGAGGCAACCCGCTTGCCTGCGCAGCGGCTATTGCAACTATTAACGTGTTGATTGAAGAACAGCTGCCAAACCGCGCGAAAGAGCTAGGGGAATACTTCCTTGCTGGTTTAAAGAAAGCTGCTGAAAAACATGGAGATAAAGTACTTGAAATCAGAGGGCAAGGTTTAATGATTGGAATTGAATTTCACCAAGATGAAATTGGCTACGCGCTTTCTAAAGGTATGTTTGATGAAGGAATTCTAGTAGCTGGGACGCTTGTAAACTCTAAAACAATTCGTATTGAGCCACCGTTGACTATTTCAGCGGAAGAAGTAGATCAAGTCATTTCTACATTTGAAAAAGTATTAAATGAGCTAAGTAACCAATAAATGTAACAAGGAGCAATGAATATGAATCGTCAAACGTTTCTTATTCCCGTATTGCTTTCGATGATTTTAGTAGTACAAATGCCTAGCGACTAACTGAAATTATCGAAACGGAGGAGTAAATCATGAAATATCCATTGTCCCCAGATGTCAAACCAGAATTTTGTACAACAGGCTCATTTATGAGGCTTCCAGCGGAAAGAGGAAATGCAAAAGTAGGGCTAGTAGGGATGCCGTTTGATACGGCGGCATCTTTCAGAGTAGGTGCGCGTTTTGCACCTCAAGCCATTCGGCAAGCTTCCATGACGCTGTTTCCTTATCACCCGGTACACGACGTATACCCATTTGATGATACAAATGCCATTGATATTGGTGATGTGCCGGTTATTCCGCACAATATTCACAGAAGCTATGAATTGATGGAAGAAGCGGTAGGAGCTCTTATGGATAGAGGAATCGTTCCTATTGGAATCGGAGGAGATCATTCCGTTACTTTAGCAAGCCTTCGTGCTGCTGCTAAAAGATATGGCCCAGTGGCTATGATTCATTTTGATTCTCATACAGATACGTGGGATACGTATTATGATGAAAAATATTGGCACGGATCTCCTTTTATACGCGCATATGAAGAAGGGCTAGTAGATCCGAACAAAGTTTTTCAAATTGGTATTCGCGGAACATTAAATCATCCGGGAGATGTTCAAGAAAGCAAAGATCTCGGTTACCATGTAGTAACGGCAGGAGAGCTTGAACATCAAGGGTTTTCATTGATTTTGGAGCAAATGAAGACAGCGATTGGAGATACCCCGTGCTTTTTAACATTTGATATTGATTTTGTTGACCCTTCGTGTGCACCGGGAACGGGAACGCTTGAAGTAGGCGGATTCAGCAGCAGAGAAACGCTGCAAATGATCCGTTCTCTAACGGGATTTAACTATGTTGGATTCGACTTGGTAGAAGTGCTGCCTTCTTATGATCCAACGCAGATAACCTCTTTGCTTGCAGCTACAATCATTCATGATTTTGCTAGTTTAGTTGCAGTGAAAACGAAAAGAAAGTCATTGGATACGACGATTGAATAATGGCTTGTAAGCAGAAATCCCTCTCATTCAGAGGGTATTTCTGCGTTGATATAGCAGGAGATTAGGAACATATAGCTATTTAAAATAAAGCGCTTTCATAATATGATAAAAGAAAAAGATAGTTTGTTAGCAACCCTTACCAACTTAAAGAAATAAATCATATATTTGCTTATAGTAAATGTAACAACTCTTTATATAAAAATGAATGAAAGTCATTCATTTTTATATAAAGAAATTAAACCATATGCATTTATGGATTAAATTGTCAGAATGTTCTTAATAAAGTGAAGGGGGAAGATAAATGAAACATGAAACAGTAACATTAAAAAGGTCGTTGAAATTATGGCAGATTGTATTAATGGGGATCGGATATATGACTCCGATGGTAGTGTTTGATACGTTTGGGATTGCGTCTGATATGACGAATGGACACGTTCCCACATCTTATATCATAGCCCTTGTCGGGATGCTTCTCACGGCAGTAAGCTACAAAAAGATGATTCAAGTGTTTCCAAATGCAGGCTCAGCCTATACATATACGCAAAAGACAATCAATCCACATTTAGGGTTCCTAGTTGGCTGGTCTGCACTAATGGATTATCTCTTTTTACCGATGGTTAACGCACTTATTTTTCAAATTTATTTATCATCTATTTTTCCTTCGGTACCATCGTGGATTTGGGTTGTCAGTTTCGTCATTATCGTTACGCTGCTAAATTTACGAAGCGTTAATTTCACCGCCAATTTCAATACGTTTCTTGTTGTATTTCAAATGACGATTTTAGTATTGTTTGTTGCTGTTTCAATCAAAGCCTTGCTAGGCGGAATGGGGGAAGGAACACTTTTTTCTATGAAGCCCTTCTTTAATCAGAACATGACGTCATCAGGGCTAATAGCAGGAGCTACACTTATGTGTTTTTCCTATTTAGGGTTTGATGCAGTGGCTATGTTATCAGAAGAAACGCCCAATCCTAAAAAAACGATTCCGCGAGCTATTTTTTTAGTTGCGTTAATCGGAGGAGTCATGTTTACCGTGACATCTTATTTTATTCAAGCGGTTTTTCCGACGTTAGAAGGATTCAAGCATCCAGACGCTGCGGCTCCTGAAATTGCTATGTATGTGAGCGGTACGCTGTTTCAAATTGTCTTTTTAGCTGGAGGAATTGCAGGAACATTATCATCAGGCATGTCATCGCATGCAAGCGTTTCGCGTTTATTATACGTAATGGGACGCGACCGAATTTTACCTCAGTCATTTTTTGGTTATGTTCATCCTAAGCTGCGTACACCTTCGCGAAATATTGTATTAGTCGGAGTGGTATCAGCAACTGCCATTTTCTTTAGTCTGGCAACGGCTACGTCATTTATTAATTTTGGAGCACTCATTGCGTTTTCTTTTGTTAATATTTCGGTTATTGCGCACTATGCTGTTCATCAAAAGCAGCACCGGTCGGCTAAGGGTTTTTGGTCATACATTATTATGCCACTATTAGGAGCAGCAGCGATTGGCGTTTTATGGCTCAACTTGGAGCGCAATTCATTTTTACTTGGGATTGGCTGGGCGATTGCTGGTTTAGTTTATTTGGTGTATGCAACGAAAGGTTTTAGAAGGCAGCTGTCTTCCATTGAGTTTAAGGAAACAGAAGAAATGTCACCTTTGATGAAAGTCGGAGAAAAGTAAGGATAGAAACTACCTGTTTAAGCCTATCTTATTAAGGAAGCCACATTTATGGATTACGTATTTTGAACGTGTTACTATGTAAGAACGATAAGATAGAAAAAGGTAGGTAAATTATGATTAAAGCAGTTGTGTTTGATTTTGATGGATTAATTATTGATACAGAATCAGTGTGGTACGAGGTTTACCGCGAAATGTTAGAAGACAGGGGAGTAGATCTACCGATTGCAACGTTTGCTTCTTATGTGGGAACGGATGCTACGGCACTTTACGATTATTTGCTTGAGCAGTTTAACAATGAGTTCACGAAAGAGGAACTGGCTCAAGAATCGTTAAGACGTCATCAAGAAAAAATGAAATCGTTAGTAGCACGAGAAGGTGTAGCAGAGTACTTGGCAGAAGCAAAAGAACTTGGATTAAAAATTGGCTTAGCAAGCAGCTCATATCGCGACTGGGTAACGGCATTTTTAAAAGAGCTAGATTTGCTGCACTATTTTGAAGTCATTCAAACGCGCGATGATGTAGAAAAAGTGAAGCCAGATCCGGCTCTTTACCGAAATGCAATTGAAAAGCTAGGAGTAGAACCCTCTGAAGCTTTAGCATTTGAAGATTCTTCTAATGGAGCAAAAGCTGCCATGGCAGCAGGCTTGCGCTGTGTGATTGTACCAAATCCGTTAACTAAACATCTGTCATTCGAAAGATATCACTTACATATCGAATCGATGAAAGAGAAAAGTTTAAAAGAAGTGATTCAGTATCTTTGTATTGAAGACTAAAGCGAAAAGCGGCACATTTTCCAAAAGAAAATGTGCCGCTTTTTTTATTGTTTTACTGCTTCTTCAGTCAAATCAAAAGGATTATCTACAGGGTTATAGACGCCGTCGTAATGTTTTTTAGTTATTAGAATAATAAGTCAATAACCTTTAAGGAAATCCTAATTCAGTATTAGTAATAGCTTCATTTATGTTTCGTTATAAGGGAAGAAGTTTCATTGACACTCTGGAAGAATATGTTTTAAGATTACTTCCAAACAGTCTTAATTCTTAGTTAATTTATGTATTTAATTAGTTTTGGAGGTTTCTATGGGTAAACATATTTATTTAAATGCGTTTGATATGAATTGTGTTGTACATCAGACACCTGGTTTATGGACGTACCCAAGTGATCAAGCGTCCGAATATAAAACGTTAGATTACTGGGTAGAGTTAGCTAAGCTATTGGAAAAAGGAAAGTTTGACGGTTTGTTTTTAGCTGATGTATTAGGCATTTATGACGTTTATAGGCAAAGTAACGAAGGAGCTCTTAAACAAGCTGCTCAGCTTCCGGTGAATGAACCAACTGCACTTATTTCCGCTATGGCGTATGCTACAAAGCATTTAGGGTTTGGGGTAACGGTATCTACTACTTATGAGAAGCCTTATGCGTTTGCGCGAAAATTTTCGACATTGGATCATTTAACAAATGGCCGTATTGCATGGAATATTGTGACTTCATACCTTGAAAGTGGATCAATCAATCTAGGATTAGAAGAACACTTTACGCATGAAACCCGCTATGATATTGCCGATGAATTTTTAGAAGTCTGCTATAAGTTGTGGGAAGGAAGTTGGGAGGAAGGAGCTGTTGTAAAAGATAAAGAAAAAGGAATTTTTACACTTCCAGACCGGGTTCATCCGATTAATCATAAAGGGAAGTGGTTTAGTGTTCCAGGCGTACATTTATCAGAACCTTCACCGCAGCGGACTCCAGTTTTATTCCAAGCAGGAGCTTCTGCACCAGGAAGAGAATTTGCTGCCAAACACGCTGAATGTATCTTTACAAGTTTTCCTACTAAAAAAGTAGCCGCAGATTACGTGAAAAAAATGCGCGCTCAAATTGCTGCAGAAGGCAGAGACCCAGATAGCGTATTAATTTTTAATTTATTTACCCCAATTGTTGGACGAACAGAAAAAGAGGCTGAAGAGAAGCTTGCCCAGTTTGAGAGCTATGTCAATTTCGAAGGAGCAGCCACGCTGTTTAGCGGCTGGACGGGAATTGATGTTTCTGCCTATGAGCCAGAACAGCTCATTGAATTTATTGCAAAGAATTCGGTTCGTTCTGCTTTAGAGAAATTTACAATAAGTGATCCCGATAGAAAGTGGACGATAGAAGAAGTAGTGAAATTTGTCAGTATCGGAGGGATGGGCCCAGTTACTGTGGGTAGTCCAGAACAAGTAGCTGATTTTATGGAAGAATGGGTAAACGATACGGGCATGGATGGGTTTAATATGGCTTATGTGACCACACCGGGAACGTTTGCTGATTTTATTGATTTAGTGATTCCTGTTTTGCAGGAAAGAGATTTATTCAAAATGGATTACAGTGAAGGAACTTATAGAGAAAAGCTATTTAAAAAATCACATTTCTTGCCTGATGAACACTATGGCGCTCGATATCGAAAGACGAGCCAAAAGGAGAGTTTAACATGACCGCGACCACTGTAAAGGAAGAAATTTATCTTGATCAAGCAAAAAAGCTGTCCGTTTCTTTTGCAAAGGATGCAGCGCAAAGAGATAAAGAAGGCGGAACACCCAAGCAGCAAAAAGATGCTATTCGCCAAAGCGGGCTGTTAAATTTATTAATTCCTCAAAAATATGGCGGAGAAGGCGGGAAATGGTCAACAGCTTTGGCTATTGTTCGAGAGTTGGCCAAAGGCGATGCAGCATTAGGCCACTTATACGGCTATCACTCCTTGTTTGTCTCAGATATTCGAATCAAAGGTACAGAAGAACAGCAGGCTTATTTTTATCCTTTATCTGTTCAGCAGCAAGCTTTTTGGGGAAATGCCTCTAATCCTTTAGTAGAAAGTCTAAAAGGCGATAAGCAATCACAAGGTTATCTATTAAATGGAACAAAAGCTTTCGGTTCTGGTTCACCTGATTCTCAGTACTTATGGCTATCGTTTAATGATAGAGAAACGGGGCAATATTTAAACGGAGTCGTGCCTACTGCGAGAACAGGCATTACCGTCAAGGATAACTGGAATGCGATGGGACAAAGACAGACGGGAAGTGGAAATGTAGATTTTAAAAATGTACGAATAGAAGAATATGAAGTGGTTCAAGATTTTGTTGAAAATCCTACTCCTTTTTCAACTATTGGAGCCTCGCTGTCGCAAATTATTTTAACGAATGTCTTTATAGGAAGCGCTTTTGGAGCAATTGAAGAAGCACAAAACTACACGGCTTCTAAAACACGGCCTTGGTTAACATCAGGGGTAGAAAAAGCTTCGGATGATCCAGGTATACTGCGAAAATACGGTGAACTTTGGATTCAAGCGAAAGCAGCCAGTGCACTTGCAGATGAAGCAGCTCTCATATTGGATGAAGCGTGGGAAAAAGGCAGAAAATTAACGGAAGAAGAACGTGGAAATCTAGCAGTTCACGTAGCGGCTGCCAATGTTTTCGCTGGTAATGCTGCACTGGATATCACAAGTAAGATATTCGAAGTTATGGGAGCGCGTTCGGTTCATGCTGAATACGGATACGACCGATTCTGGCGTAATGTAAGAACTCATACTCTTCATAATCCAGCTGAATACAAGCTTCGAACGGTTGGGAACTGGGTGTTGAATCATCAGTACCCTACACCTAATCCGTATGCTTGATTTAAAAATAGTAAAAAATGAAGCTATCAGACAACTGAGGCTCCTTATTGCAGTTTATTTGTAATAACGGAGTTTTTTTTGTAGCTTTCAAAAGGGGCGAATAGAAGTGGAGTTATTTTGGTTTATTCCAACGTACGGAGATGGACGTTATTTAGGAAGCCATGAAGGAGCCAGGGCTGCAAGCTATTCTTATTGCAAACAAGTTGCACAAGCTGCGGATGAGCTAGGATATAGCGGGGTTTTGCTTCCGACGGGAAAGTCATGCGAGGATGCGTGGATTGCTGCATCTACTTTAGTGCCAGTCACTGAAAATCTGAAGTTTTTAGTGGCGGTACGCCCCGGTTTAATGTCCCCTACACAAGCCGCAAGAATGGCGGCAACATTTGACCGCTTTTCTAAAGGAAGGCTTCTTATTAATGTCGTAGCAGGAGGAGATCCTGTGGAGCTAGAAGGAGACGGGGTGTTTTTGAACCATCACGACCGCTATGAGCTGACAGATGAATTTTTAACGATATGGAGAAGGGTATTAAATGAATCCGATGTTCACTTCGACGGAGACTACTTGAGTGTTAAAGGTGGAGACGTGCTTTATCCGCCGATCCAAAAACCGTATCCTCCGCTTTATTTTGGAGGTTCTTCTCCTGTAGCGATGGACGTTGCCTCAAGGCATATAGACGTCTATTTAACTTGGGGAGAGCCACCTGCGCAAGTAAAAGAAAAAATTGAACGAATGAAAGAAAAAGCTAGGCAGACAGGAAGAGAAATTCGATTTGGCATCAGGCTTCATGTCATTGTTCGTGAAACTGAAGAACAAGCCTGGAAAGCGGCAGATGAACTGATTCAACATGTAGATGAAGAAGCCGTTAAATCAGCCCAAAAAGTATTTTCTCGAATGGATTCAGAAGGTCAAAAACGTATGAGCGCCTTGCATCAAGGCGACCGTTCAAATTTAGAGGTAAGCCCTAATCTATGGGCTGGTGTAGGGTTAGTTCGAGGAGGCGCAGGGACTGCTTTAGTAGGGGCTGCTGATACGGTGGCACAGCGAATCAAAGAATATGCTGAGTTAGGTATCGAAACATTTATTTTATCTGGATATCCTCATTTAGAAGAAGCATATCGAACAGCAGAGCTTTTGTTTCCAAGACTTCCAGTTCAGCGTAAGCAAGATGAGAACGAGCGCACATTTATCAGTCCATTTGGTGAAGTGAAAGTGAATGATAAAGCACCCGCTAAAAGGTGAGAAAGGAGGGGGATCATGAACAACACACAAACGGTTGCAGCGTCTCAAGAGAAAATCCTTGAATTGGCTAATCAGTTGGCTAAAGAGTTTTTCAAAACAGCCGCAAAAAGAGATAGAGAAGGTGGAACGCCTCTATATGAGCGTAATCTACTTAGAAAAAGCGGTCTTTTAGCACTCCCCATTCCTAAAGAATACGGAGGTTATGGAGCCGGCTGGCCGATTGTTTTTAAAGTCGTGAATATCATTGCGAAAGCAGATAGTTCACTTGCACACTTGTTGGGGTATCATTATTTGACGGTTTGTTCGACGTTTCTGTTCGGAAGTACTCAGCAGTACAAAACTTTTTACGAAGAAACAGCAGCTCAGCAGCTTTTTTGGGGCAATGCCTTTAATCCTAGAGATTCAGGGTTGAAAGCAGTTCGAGAAAATGGACGATTAATGCTCAGCGGAAGCAAGAGTTTTTGTTCGGGGGCAACGGATTCCGATCGTTTGTTAGTATCGGCTCAAGAAGAAAACGGTGAGGTATTGCTATGTGTACTTCCTACTCATAGAGCAGGAATCGTTACTGAAGATAATTGGGACGGATTTGGGCAGCGTCAAACGGACAGCGGAAGTGTAAAGTTTGAAGGTGTTATCGTTTATGAAGAAGAAATATTGCATAAAGCAGATGGAGAGCAAAAGGTTTTTCCTACGGTACGAACACATTTAGCTCAGCTTATGCTCACTCACTTATTGTACGGTATTGCTCAAGGCGCTTTGGAAGAATCAAAAGCTTATCTGAAGGCTCATACAAAACCGTGGCTAAGTTCAGGTGTTGAAGCAGCGGAGCAAGATCCTTATATTATTCAGCAATACGGTGAAATGAGTTTAAACCTTCATGCTTGTTCAGCACTTATAGAAAAAGCTGTTACAGAATTTGATCGTGCATGGGCAAAAGAAGATGCGCTAACGGAACAGCAGCGTGGCGAGTGTGGAGTCGCCATTGCGATGGCTAAAACGTTTACTGCCAAAACGGCCTTACATATTACTTCCACTATATTTGATGGGATGGGTGCTAGGGCCACGTCTGATCAGTACAAATTTGATCGCTACTGGCGCAACGCACGAACAATTAGCTTACACGATCCTGTTGCTTACAAGCTTCGTGACATAGGTAAATGGTATCTTAGCAGTGAACTGCCGCCGATTACCCCATATTCATAGAAGTCTACTAAAAAAAGAGGTTGGGACAAAAGTATTTTAATTGTAGGAAAATCCGAACGATGAATCGTTCGGATTTTTTATGGTTAAGGTGAACGTAGGTTTCATATGTTGAGTTGCTTCTAGCTGTTGATTGGATGGGTTTCATTATGTAGCAATTTCTTTTTTAATAGAATGGGTATAACTTTTTTAATTAAAAAATAACGAATCAGCTTGTTTAAATAGATAAAACTGATATAATGATAACGATTATCAGTTTCAAGAGTCAATTATCTACATAAAGATACAAGCAGGAGGAATGACATTTGAATAAGAAAAAAATAGGACTGCTGGCTTTTATTACAATGCTGGCAATCGGAATGCTTATCGGCTGCAGCAGTACGAACAAGGAAAATTCAGCCGATGAAAAAAATGAAAAAACAAGAGTGGTTAAACATGAGCTTGGAGAGACAAAAGTAAAAGAAAATCCAAAGCGAGTAGTTGTATTAGAGTTAGGTTTTATTGATGCATTGTTAGATGCTGGTATTAAACCTGTAGGAGTAGCTGATGATGATAAAGCAGAACAGCTTATTGATAAAGATGTACTAAAAGAAATCAAAGGATACAAATCAGTTGGCACGCGAGCACAGCCTAGCTTGGAGTCGATTAAACTGTTGAAGCCAGATTTGATTATCGCTGATTCAGAACGTCATAAAAATGTATATAAAGAATTATCGAAAATTGCGCCAACAATTGAATTAAAAAATTTAAATGCTAATTACGATGATTTACTAAATACGGAGTTAAAAGTAGGAGAAGCGGTTGGCAAGAAGGCAAAAGTTGAAAAAGTTGTAGAAGAGCATAAGCAAAAAATGAAAGATTTAAAAGCAAAAGCGCCAAAAAATCCGGGCAATGTACTTGTTATCGCTGATGCAAATGGTAATATTAATGCTAGAACTTCAAATTTCTTTACAACGGGTGTTCTTGAGCAATTAGGCTTCAAAAATGCATTAACAGATCCTACAAAAGAGTACAGTGTAAAAATGACAATGGAACAGCTCGTAAAAGCAGATCCAGACAAACTCATTGTTATGCGAAATGAAAAAGGTCATACGCCTTTAGCAAAACAGCCATTATGGAAAGAGCTAAAAGCGGTTAAAAATAATCAAGTGTATGAAGTTGATGTATTTAAATGGTCTCTTCGCCGAAGTGTACAAGGTGCAAATGGTATTGCAGACGAAGCAGAAAAGTTATTATTTGAAGGCAAATAATAACGAAGAAAAGAACAATCCAGCGGGGTTGTTTTTTTCTTTTTATTGAACTTTCAAATGGAAGGAGGCGCAGTCTACTATGAAAGCTGTTCACGGTTTATCCAAAAGAAACAAATCTCCACTTCGCATAATAGCTATTTTTCTTGCTGTTATCATTCTTTTACTGATTTCTATGTTTTTATCTATTTCCATCGGTTCTATACATATTTCTTTTGGGACGATTAAGCAAGCTTTACTAGATTTTGACGGATCAAAAGAACAATCAATTATTCAAACTGTCCGCATGCCTCGCTTATTGGTCACGGCATTTGTTGGTGCTAATTTGGCTGTCGCCGGAGCGTTGATGCAAGCATTAACTAGAAACCCATTAGCTTCTCCTGGTATTTTTGGTATTAATGCCGGGGCATCAGCGGCAATGGTATTTTTAACGGTTTTAGTGCCAGGTGTAAGCATGATTGGCGGGGTGTTTGGAGCATTTTTAGGAGGCGCCTTTGCTGCTGTTATTGTCTACGTCATGAGTTCGTTGATTAAAGGAGGAGACAGCGATGTAAAGCTTGCTTTAACGGGTGTCGCTATACAAGGTATGCTTATGTCTCTTACACAAACGCTGCTAATTTTTAATGAAAGCAAAACAGAAGGCGTTATGTTCTGGCTCACCGGCTCAGTTATTGGGCGGGACTGGGGACATGTTCACGTGTTGCTTCCTTTTAGCATTGTAGGTCTGCTTGTTGCGTTTGGTCTGGGAAGAGCGTCTTCTTTGTTATCTTTAGGAGATGATGTAGCTAGAGGACTCGGGCAGCGAGTCTTTGCCATTAGAGCGTTCACTGCAGTTGTTGTGATTGTATTAGCAGGTGTTTCAGTGGCGATTGCGGGTCCCATTGGCTTTGTAGGGCTTGTTGTTCCCCATATGGTGCGTTATTTAATAGGTGTAGATTACCGAGTTGTTTTGCCAATGAGCGCGCTGCTTGGTGCATCTTTATTACTATTAGCAGACGTATTGTCGCGATTTATTACATACCCGTATGAGACCCCTGTAGGTGCAGTAACAGCATTGCTTGGAACACCGTACTTTATTTACTTAGCGAGACGCAAAAAAACAGAAAGGAAGGCATGAGTATATATGCAGACTGTCAATAAAACAAAAAAGCAGCCATCTCGATTCAAGTCTGTCGGCCTGTTTATCATTCTTTCTGTCTTAATTATAGCGCTGAGCGTGATAAGCCTTAGCTTAGGAGACATTAACATACCTCCTTTAGATATTATTACGTCTTTTATTGGCATTGGCGATCCTGACTTGACGTCTATTTTGGTAGAATTTCGCCTGCCTCGTATTTTGCTGGCTATTTTAACCGGGATCGGCCTAGCTGTGTCCGGAGTCGTCGTACAGTCTATTATGAGAAATCCGCTCGCTAGTCCCGATACATTAGGTCTTTCAAGCGGATCAGGGTTAGCTGCTGTCGCAGTCACTATTTTACTGCCTTTAGCAAGTCCGTCTGTTTTATCAGTCGCTGCGTTTGCAGGAGGCTCCTTTGTCTTCGTAATCGTCTATTTGCTTGCTTATAAAAAAGGAGTAGAACCTATTCGATTTGCGTTAATAGGTGTAGCGGTCAGCGCTTTTTGTTCATCCGGTATTCACTTGTTAATTTCAAAAGCAAATCCAAACGTAAACGCAGCACTCATTTGGCTGAGCGGCAGCTTATGGGGAAGAACATGGGATCAATTGATTGGTTTACTTCCGTGGGTCGTTATACTAGTACCGCTGATTTGGCTGTTAGCTGCTCGGTTAGATTTAATTCATTTAGGCGATGAAGTGGCTAGGGGGCTAGGGGCTAGAGTAGAGTTAATTCGTCTAGTATTACTAGCAAGCGCAGTGGCAATGACGGCTGCTGTTGTATCGGTTGTTGGCACCATTGGCTTTGTAGGGCTTATTATTCCTCATGTGGCCAAACGGTTAGTGGGACCGAGACATAAACAACTGATTCCTACAGCCGCTTTACTTGGAGCTTTGTTTGTACTAGCAGCAGATTTGATTGGGAGAGGAATTGCTCCTCCGATTGAAATTCCGGCCGGATTAATCATTGGCATTATCGGCGCTCCGTATTTTCTTTATTTACTGTGGAGAGAATCTAAAAAATAAGCTCGCGCTTTAGCGCGAGCTTATTTTTATTCCAAGTGAATTTTGGGAAATGGAATATGCGGAGGCTCTTCTAGCCATCCTTGTTCAATACTTATTCTTGATACTTCTTTGGCATACTCCAAAATTTCAGTCGTGAAGTTTGTATAGTTTAAAGCGAAATGTAAACGGGGGCTTGTTGACATCGCAAGCCCGTAGCCACGTACATTTTCAGTAATCATCGCAGCTAGGTGAAACATCATGAGTTTTTCTGAAAATGGAGGAACAGAAGACTTTTCTACTCCGTAATCCCACTTCATTGTGACCGGTATGTTTTCTACCATTAGCGGTTGTGACAGGGATTCAATATGCTGCTGCACAAGCTCTCTACCCTTTAATAAAAAAGCCTGAATGTCCTGAGAAGGAGCTGTTTGAGCAAACCCTAAAATTAAATCCTTTGCAATTAAGTTCGTCTGTATGCTTGACACGATATGAGAAATTTCAATGACGGTTAACGGCCGCTTTTCATCAAAATAGCTTCCTAAGAAGAGTTCTTTATCGTTCATATCAGACGCATCTGCAATAGGAATGGGAGGCAGTTCTATAAAAATTTGTTTTTCTAACAACAAATCTGTAATCGTTTGGTTAAGCTTTTCTGCTTTTAACAGCAAGCTGCGAAAAAAAGATCGTACATCATTTCTTGCGGCAACATCGACGCCCGTAGTTGCTGACAGCAGAAGGACATTTGAAATATGCTTTAAATAAAGCAAATAAAAAGAATCCGAAAATAATTTTGGAGCTTCAGCGTCAAGGTCTTCTTCTCCGAAACCAAGCGGGATTGGCATATTTTCTTTTAAAAAGATAGCAGTGAGCGCATCACTGTTTTTTGTTGTGATATGCAGTGTACCTTGAATCGCTTTTTGAATCTCTAAATCGTCTACATGACAAAGAAATTGTTTGAGCATACAAGAAATCGCTTTATCGTTCATATATTGCTTCCAAATAACAGCCATCTCAGCGGCTGATAGTGGAGAAAATGATTGATTATTCATAATAAACTCCTCATGCTAAGTAATTAACAAGTTTCTAAAAGGTTACCAACTAGTATAAGTCAAAGGAAGTAAGATAAACACTATAGAAAGTAAAAAAGTTATCAACATTTTACTATAAGAGTAAACGTCATGCATAATTTAAAGGTTCTTTTAGCAAAAGAAGGGCGCAGCCGCTTCTTTCTTGCAAAGCAGAAATAAAACCGAAATAATAAATGAAGAAAGTTAGGCAAGAAAGGAGTTTCATTATATGCCAGAAGGTCCAGAAATTAGACGAGCAGCCGACGAAGTGGAAAAAGCGATTATCGGTCTTCCTGTTCGCGAGATATGGTTTGCTTTTCCATCTTTGCAACATTATGAAGAAGTATTAACAGGAGCTCGTATTGAGAGAGTAGATACAAAAGGAAAAGCTATGCTTATTCGTTTTGACAACGGCTATACCATTTACTCACATAATCAGCTTTATGGAAAATGGTATGTTCGTTCATCTTACAATTATCCATCTACAAACAGACAGCTGCGCCTTGCAATTCATAATGAAAAAAAATCAGCGCTGCTTTATAGCGCTTCTGATATTGAAGTATTGCGTGATGAAGAAGTTCCAGCTCATCCTTTTGTATCAAGGGTTGGTCCTGATATCTTAAGTGAAGAAGTAACGGCAGGTGAGCTTTTAGACCGTTTTTATTCTAAACCATTTTATCGTAGAAAGTGGGCATCGCTGCTGCTAGACCAAAGCTTTATAGCTGGGATTGGCAATTACTTGCGCAGTGAAATCCTATTTGTAGCGGGAATTAACCCTGCAGCTCGTCCCATAGACTGCACGGAAGAACAGCTTAAAAAGGCAGCTGAAGCAACCATTTCTCTTGTAAAACAGTCCTATAAAACAGGTGGCATTACAAATGATGTAAAGCTTGCTGAATCGTTAAAAAAGAAAGGGCAAAAGCGCTCTGCATACCGCCACTGGGTTTTTAACCGTGAAGGAGAAGCTTGTCGAATTGACGGCACGCCTATTCTAAAAGTCCAAGCTGCTTCTAGAAGGCTTTATTACTGTCCTACTTGTCAGAAATAGCAGGATATATTTATTCTGCTATTTTTTTGATGTGAAAATGAATGAACGTTCATTTTTGTGATATAGTTAAAAAGTAAAGTCATAATCTTAAGGGGAGGGATAAGATGGAATGTAAAGCAGGAGATACATTTACGTGGCAAAGAACGTTTCAAGAGGAAGAAATCATGCAGTTTGCGGAGATGACTGGAGACCGGGGCAAACATCATATAGAACGTGACGAAAAAGGGCGGCTAATGGTACATGGGCTTATGACTGCTAGTATTGGGACAAAGATAGGGGGAGACTTAAACTACATTGCAAGAGAAATGGTGAGTGAATTTCTTCGTCCAGTTTTTGCAGGAGATACAGTTACCTGTGAATGTATATTAACTGAAGTAGAAAAAGCAGATGGTTTTCAAAAAGTGAAAATCAAATCAGTGTATCGAAATCAACAAGGTAAAGAAGTACTGATAGGGACAAGTAATGGAATTATAAGAGATTGAAATAAAAGCGCTAACAAAAAATAAGTTATGAAGGTTGTTAAAAAAGTCACAGATTCGTGGCTTTTTTATTGTTCAATTTCCTTCTTTTGTTGGTTACCATTTAAATGTAAATATGGTAATTTAGTAAAGTTGAGTTTCATAAATGGTAAAAATGTGTATTTACTAAGTACATAGATTCTTATTTTTGGAAAAATATTTAAAAAGGAGTTTCTTAGATGAAAAAAATAATGAATACCGGCTTAGCACTATCATTCGCTCTATTGCTTTCGGCATGTGGGATGCCGTCTTCAGAGGAATTAACGGGTGACGTGAAAGAAGCACAAGAAAAGGTGAAAAATGTTCAAGTGAAAGTCAACGGGAAAGAAGAAGGGTCGTCTAATTACAAAGTCAACGGAGTACAAGAGTTTGATTTTAAAAGTAAAGCAGGTTACATTAACACAAAAATGAACGGCGAAGAATTGAAGATGTATCATGACGGTGATGAAACGTTAGCTGTGGCTGGAGAAGAAAGCACAAAAGTACAGGGAGAAGAAAAAAAGTACGTTAAGGCTTTAATTAATAACGCTAGGGAGCTTCAACAAAATCCAATACGCTACTACCAAAAATATGATAAAAATCTTCCAAATGAATTTGACGTCACCGAAAAAGACAAAGAGTATGTATTAACATTTAACGGAGACAAAGACAAAAAGCAAAAAATTGTAGCAGGTGATGCTAAAGCTTATTATAAAATAACAAATCAAGGCAGCGATACTGCTGTAGACCTTGACCAAATTAAAGGAAAAGATTTTTCGCTTATTGTGACAATTGATAAAGAAACGAAGCAAATAAAGAAAGTAGTAAAAAATCAGTCGTATTCAGTTAAAGTAGACGGAAAAACAGAAAACTCAAAGTCTAAGCAAACGTATACGTATACATATAACCAATTAGACAATGTAACAAAACCAAAAGTGGAAGCAAAAGCCGCTGCTGCTTCTAATGGTAGCAGCACCGAAACGCCAAGTAAAGAAAAGCAGGCTGCCTATGCCAAGGAAGCGGGACAATACGTGGATGCTTTAATTCAAGCCACTGTTTATCAAAATACAGATCAATTTGTTGCTAAACATCCGAATCAGCAAGATAAGAAACAGGTAAAAGAAAAAGGGGAGTTCCAAAAGAGTTCGTTTGTAGAGTTTTTTGAAACGAATTTTAAAGGGGCTTTATCATCATTGAGCTCAAATATAACCGATGAGCAGTTAAACGAAGTAAGCAGCGCTTTTCTAAAAGCTCTTTCATCTACAAAATATACCATTAAAGATGCAGCGTATAGTGCTGAAGATGGTGCGTACGTCGTACAAGTCGAAATTCAAGGATTTAACGATGCAAGTGTATTAGCGGAAGTCATGACACCACTTGCAGAAAAATATCAGGCGGGTGAGCTGAGTAACGAGCAGTTAGTAAACGAACTTATTGACGGAGTAGCAAAACGCTATCGTGAGCCAGTTGAATTACTTCCGGCAAAAACAGTCCCTGTACACGTCGTAAGAAATGGTGAAAAAGATTACGAAGTTTTAATGCAAGATGAGTATCTGTTAACATTTTCTCAACAATCATAAATAGACATAAAAAAGGATTTCAGCTATATGCCTGAAATCTTTTTTTATGTTGTTTTAAAATATAATTTTAAAAAATAAAATAAATAATTGAAATTATATTTTAAACGAATTATAATAACCATAACTTCACTACATGATGAAAAAGGAGCCGAAAAGATGAATGAACAGCTTACGTTATTAACAACAGAGTCTCAAAACGAGCAGACCATGAAGATAGATACGGCTAGTACAAAAGAAATTTTAAACGTAATGAATAAAGAAGATCAAAAAGTGGCGCTGGCTGTGCAAGAGGTACTTCCAGACGTAGAGGTAGCAGTTGAGTTTGTAAGCGAATCGTTTCAAAAGGAAGGGCGGCTTATTTATGTCGGAGCAGGAACAAGCGGACGGCTGGGAGTATTGGATGCTGTTGAATGCCCGCCTACTTTCAGTACCAATCCCAATCAGGTACAGGGACTGATGGCTGGAGGAGAAAAAGCATTTGTGAAAGCAGTTGAAGGTGCAGAAGATAAAGAAGAATTGGGAGCAGCAGATTTACAAAAAATACATTTAAATGAACGAGACACAGTCATTGGAATTGCTGCAAGCGGACGTACGCCTTATGTGATTGGTGCATTGAAATATGCAAAATCTGTAAAAGCTAAAACAGTGGCGCTGTCTTGCAATGGTAATTCACTTATTGGAAAAGAAGCAGATCATAGCATCGAGGTAGTAGTAGGTCCAGAAGTGCTAACAGGTTCCACAAGGTTAAAAGCAGCAAGCGCTCATAAAATGATTCTCAACATGATTTCTACCGCGGCTATGATCAAAGTAGGAAAAGCGTATGAAAACTTAATGATAGATGTTCATGTGAGTAATGAAAAGCTTAAGGAACGAGCGATAGGTATTATTTGTAAAATTACAGGTGTTTCTTATGAGCAAGCAAGTCAAACGCTTGAAGAAGCAAATAATGAGGTAAAAACAGCAGTGGTTATGATCAAAACAAATGAAAATTACGATACCGCAAAGACGTTACTGAATAATGCGGGGGGTTATGTGAGAAAAGCGATTGAACATTACGTATAAAGGAGAGAAACGATGTCAACAGGCGGATTAACAATGATTAAAAACACGGTGGCTAAGCTTCCGGATTCGGAGAGGAAAATTGCTGAATATATTTTAAACAACCCGCATACTGTGGTAAACAGTACGGCTGGGGAACTAGGAAGACTAGCGAATGCGAGCAGTGCCGCTGTTATTCGTTTGTGTAAATCTATCGGGGTTAGCGGCTTTCAAGAATTAAAGGTAAGAGTAGCAGGTGATTTAGCTAAAGATACAGAACAAGGATACCGCGATATTGAAACAAACGAAACGATTCAATCTATTGTCAAAAAAACAGCAAGCAACAGCATTCAAAGTCTAAGTGATACGGCTGAGCTTGTGAATTATAAAGAAGTAGAGCGAGCTGTTTTGGCGCTGATTGGAGCAAAAAACATTCATTTTTTCGGAATTGGTGCCTCACATATTATTGCTATAGATGCGCAGCAAAAATTTCTTCGAATTAATAAAAATGCGACGGCTTTTGCGGATAGCCATTTAGCAGCTACACTCATCGCAAATGCAAGTAAAGACGATGTAGTTGTGGGTATTTCTTTTTCAGGAGAGACTCCTGAAGTAAGCAACGTCTTATCTTTAGCTAAAAATCGCGGAGTAAAGACGATTAGCTTAACTAAGTACGGACAGTCTACCGTTTCGTCTTTAGCAGATATTTGTTTGTATACGTCTTATTCTCAAGAAGCGCCGTTTCGAAGCGCAGCAACATCGTCTCGTTTAGCCCAGCTTTATGTGATTGATGTTTTATTTTTAAGTATTGCAGCGCAGCAGTACGACCAGACGATTGAGTATATTGACAAAACAAGAGATGCCATTCAGTTTTTGAAAGATAAGAAATAAAAAAAGAAAACGATTACAAAAAGGGGATTTTGTGGTCTGTTTCCTCAGTGGCGTATCCATCTAAGAGGAAAATACAAAGGGGGATTAACATGTCTTTAGATAATCATCAATTAGCAAAGGCTGTTTTGGAGATGCTTGGGGGAGCATCCAATATTGAAGCGTATACGCATTGTATGACGCGGCTGCGTGTGACTATAAAAGATGATTCAATTGTTAAAAAGGCAGATATACGAAAACTTGAAGGCGTGCTCGGATTAGTGGAAGAAGAAACGCTGCAAATCATTATTGGGCCGGGCAAAGTGAACAAAGTAACAGAAGAATTTGGAAAGTTAATTGATGAATCCGGCGGTATTAACTTAGAAGATCGTGCAGCACAGCGGAAATCGGAGCTGAAAGAAAAAAATGCAACTCCGTTTAAGCTGTTGCTTCGCCGAATTGCAAGTATTTTTATTCCGTTGATACCTGCTCTTGTAGCATCTGGACTTATTACCGGAGTGACAAAAGCAGCTGTGCAGGCGAAGTGGCTTCCGGCAGATTCACAGATTGCTATTCTTTTAACCGTTATCGGAAGCGGTTTATTTGCCTATCTGGGTATTTTAGTAGGTATTAATGCAGCAAAAGAATTTGGTGGTTCGCCAGCTCTAGGAGGCTTAGCAGGCATTTTAGTCATTAATCCTGCCGTAGCTGATATTAAACTTTTTGGTGAAGCACTTTTGCCGGGGCGTGGGGGCTTAATAGGAGTGCTGCTTGCAGCAATCTTTATGGCCGTGTTAGAAAAACGAGTACGTAAATTTGTCCCACAGTCACTGGATATTATTATTACACCAACCGTTACGGTGTTAATTACAGGAATTATTACGTATGTGGTATTCATGCCAATCGGCGGCTTCATTTCAGATGGAATCACAAAAGGTCTTTTAGGAGTTTTAGAGGTTGGAGGAGTTGTAGCAGGCTTTGTTTTAGGGGCAACGTTTTTGCCGCTCGTTATTACAGGACTGCATCAAGGTCTTACTCCGGTCCATTTAGAGCTTATTAATTCGATTGGAGATGATCCGCTTCTTCCTATACTAGCAATGGGCGGAGCCGGTCAGGTTGGTGCAGCTTTTGCTATTTATATCAAAACAAAGAAAAAACGCTTAAAGCGAGCAATTGGAGGCGCACTTCCTTCAGGGCTGCTGGGAATCGGAGAGCCGCTTATTTTTGGAGTCACACTTCCTTTAGGGCGTCCATTTTTAACCGCTTGTCTTGGAGCTGGAATCGGCGGAGCGTTTCAGGCGCACTTCCATATTGCAACTGTAGCAGTGGGAGTATCGGGTTTGCCGCTTACGTTTTTAGTTCATGCGCATCAAATTCTTCTTTATTTACTTGGATTAGTTATTGCTTACGCAGCAGGCTTTATTTGTACCTATTTCTTTGGATTTAACGATGAAATGGCGAGGGAGTTTGAATGATTGGCATTTCGTTTTATTTGAACGATAGAGATGCCAAACAAAGATTAGTAGAAGCGAGTGAATGCGGCGTTACACGCGCATTCACTTCACTTCACATTCCAGAGGAAAAAGGAGATTTGGCTGAACGGGCAAAAGAATTGCTTCATGTGGCTAGAGATTGTGGAATAAGCGTGTATGCAGATGTATCTAAGCATACACCGGTTCATTTAGGTATCGAAAGCCTTATGACTCTATCTTCACTTGGCGTATCTGGTATTAGACTAGACGATGGCTTTAGCGTAGAAGAAACGATTTTACTTGCGGATGAATTTTATATTGCCCTTAATGCAAGTACAGTGTCAAAACTAGAAATAGAAGCGCTGTTATCTGCAGGCCTTCATCATCATCAGCTGCTTGCTTGGCATAATTTTTATCCGCGGCCTGAAACAGGGCTTGAAGAAACGTTTTTTCAACAGCAGACAGATTTATTCAATGAACTTCGTGTTCCAGTGTGTGCTTATATTCCTGGAGAAGGCGAAAAAAGAGGTCCTATTTATCAAGGTCTTCCTACTAGAGAAAAAGACCGTAATAAATGTCCTTTTACCTCTGCAGTAGATTTATACGGATGCGGAGTAACGGAGGTTTATATTGGAGATCCATACGCCAGTTCAAGTTTATTAAAACGTTTAGTTCAATATCAAGAAAACCGCATTATTCCGCTACGCATTCGTTCACCTCATATACAGGGAACGTACAGCGTGCGTCCGGATATATCAAGAGACGTTCTGCGTTTGGTGGATACACGATCTGTAGAACCAGTGCCGCCATATCATACAGTCGAGCGCGGAATCGGAGCAATTACAATGGACAATGATGGCTACGGACGTTACAGAGGAGAGGTTCAAATAGCTAAAAGGAATTTGCCTGCAAATGCTAATGTGAATGTGATTGGATATGTAATAGAAGAAGATCATGAGCTGCTTTCATTAGTGAGACCGGGACAAAAGCTTAAGCTTATCAATGTCTAAAAGGAAAAATGGATTCATCATCGAATCCATTTTTTTATTTAAGCGGAAGAAAAAAGAATTGTCAAACTAAAATGAAAGCGTTATACTGAGTTTAGTAAAACGTTAAACTAAAAATGGAGATGGTCATCTGGTTACAATTAAAGATATTGCAAAAGCAGCAGATGTTTCAATTACGACTGCCTCCCTCATTTTAAACAACAAACCGGGAGCAAGCAGAATTTCTGAAGCTACTAAACTGCGTGTAATTGCAGCTTCAAAAAAATTAGGCTATATCCCCAATATGTCTGCGCGTAACTTGCGGGGACAAGACAAATCAGCGCAGCTAACAATTGCTCTTATTTGGCCAATTGATACGCGCGTATCGTTAGTGGGACGCATTCTTACAGGTATTCAAAACTACATAGCTTCATTAAAAAGCGGCCCTACTATTAAATTATTAGTCGAAACGTTTCAAAATGAAGAAGGTATTTCCTCTGTAAAAGGTCTTCAAACATCTTCATATTTTAACGGAGCGATTATTGCGAATACAACGGCAGCTGATGAGGCTTATATTCACCGATCTAAACCTGGTGTTCCGATTGTTTTATTTAATCGTGTATCATCTATATACTCTGTTATACAATCCAAAAATTATGAAGCGGGCCAAGCGGTAGCAGATCATTTTATTCGTAATAATCATCAACATATCAGTATTTTAGTTCCAGACGTGTCTTCACAGGCTTTAGAAGCAGGAGTAAAAGGCGTAACAGATAGAATTGAACAGACTGATGTTACGTATTGTCACCATTACTGTTCATATACAGAACAAGGTGGGTATGACAGCATCAAACAGCTTATTGAACAAGGAAAAGTTCCAACCGCTGTGATTTGTTTGAGTGATCATGTTGCATTAGGAGCTCTTTCTGCTCTTAATGACTACGGCATCTCTGTGCCAGCTGATTGTGAAGTGATGGGATTTGATAACCAAGAGTTCTCTAAATTTACTAACCCAAAACTTTCGACTGTCAATTTGCCGGTAGAAAAAATGGCCTATTGTGCAGGAGAGCTTTTAGTTAAAACAATTTCTGATCCATATGGGGATGTGGACCAACAGATATTTGATTTGGAAATTATTCATCGTAATACAACGAGAATCAAATAAAAAGCAATGCCATTCATGAGGTCTCTTTAAAAAGAGACCGATTTAGAAAAATATAAGAGCAAGCTTTTTATTTTTTTATTAGTAAAACGTTGTACTAAAACGTTTTACTAAATATAGAGTAATTCACTACTAACAAAGGGGAGAAGGAAATGAAACATTTATACGGAGTTACAACAGCAATGGTTACACCGTTTACTAAAACGGGTGAAGTAGATTTAGAGAAAGTAGTAAATTTAACAGAGTTTTTAATTTCAAAAGGAGTGCACTGCTTGTATCCGCTTGGTACAACGGGCGAGATGCTTCGTCTATCTGTCAAAGAAAGAAAGCAAGTTGCAGAAACAGTAGTGAAACAAGCGGCTAATCGTGTAACCGTATTCATACATGTAGGAGCTATGAATGAAGAAGATACAATTGAGCTTGCAAAACATGCCTATGAAATTGGCGCCGACGGTATCGGAGTAGTTACGCCTATGTTCTTTGGAGCAAACGATAACGAACTAGAAACGTATTTTATAAAAGTAGCAAACAGTGTCCCGAATGATTTTCCCGTATATTTATATAATATTCCTCAGTGTTCAAGCAATGATTTAACGGCAGAGGTAGCTCAAAAAGTGGCAGATTCATGCAAGAATGTAATTGGTATTAAATATAGCTACCCTGACTATTTACGCGTAAATGATTATTTAAATATTAACGATGGAAACTTTTCTGTTCTTCCCGGAACCGATCGTTTATTTTTAGCAGCTCTGGCTATGGGATGTGAAGGAGTTGTCTCCGGTGTATCGGGCGTTTATCCCGAGCCTTTTGTAGAGACTTATAATGCCTTTAAAGCGAATGATTTAGAAAAAGCGAGAAAGATGCAAAAAGTTGCTATTCAATATTGTGAAGCTCTTTTAAACGGAAGCAACATGTCTTATTTTAAAGAAGCATTAAAATTGAGAGGCATTGATGTTGGTGGCATGAGATCTCCTCAAATAGATTTAACAGAAGAAGAAGTCAAAGAATTAGATGATAAACTAAATAGCATTCGTCCAAAGAGCAGTGTTTAATAATTGGTTCATGTTCTGAATAAACTCATGCATTTCTAGTGAACAGGGCTGTTTGATAATAAGCAAACAGCTCATTCACTATAACGATTAAGGTTATGGAGGGATATTCTATGGCGGTTACATCTAAATTAAATGAAAGCGTTAACAAAGATTTAGGTCCTGTAAAGCAAGATGTAAAAAAGACGAATATACGCTGGTGGCTTATTATTGTATTGCTAATTGGAGCAGTTGTTAACTATTTAGACCGCTCTAATTTAAGCATCGCTAATACCACGATTGCCAAAGAGTTTGGGCTGTCTTCTACACAAATGGGTCTTTTGCTTTCAGCTTTTCTCTGGCCATATGCCTTAGCAAATCTACCAGCAGGCTGGCTGGTTGACAAATACGGGCCGAAAAAAATGTTTGCATGGGCATCAGGCCTATGGTCTGTGGCAACGGTAGCAAGTGCATTTACTAACACGTATTCTGCTCTTTATGCCATGAGAATGCTTCTTGGTGTATCGGAGTCTCCTTTTTTTACTTCAGGAATTAAAGTGACGGAAAGATGGTTTAAAAAAGAAGAGCGCGGCCTTCCTACTTCGATTATTAATACAGGGTCTCAAATTGCTAATGCGATTGCTCCGCCACTTCTAACGGTACTGCTTTTAACAATGAGTTGGAGAGGAATGTTTGTTGTTATAGGAGCAGCAGGCTTTATTGTGATGTTTGTTTGGCTAAAGATATACCGAGATCCGGATTATGTTGCCAATAAAGTGAAAGCTGTCCCTAAAGAAGAAATAAAAATCAGTCATACCTCACAAGCAAAATGGTCACAGCTGTTTAAATATAAAAGCACATGGTTTATGATTATCGGGAATTTCGGAATTATGTTTACGATATGGGTTTATTTAACTTGGCTTCCTAGCTACTTAGAAACAGAGCGCGGTTTTAGCCTAAAACAAACGGGCTGGATTGCTGCTATTCCGTTTCTAGCAGGAATCATAGGAGTGTTGCTTGGTGGTGTAATTTCAGATAGATTTATTCGAAAAGGAATTAATGCAGTAACGGCAAGAAAAATACCAATTGTAGGCGGGGCAATCTTAGCCGCAGCATCGGTAGCACCCGTTCCTTTTATTGATAATGCAGCCTTAAGTATTGTCTTATTGTCGATTGGCTACTTCGCGTCACAGCTGCCATCAGGCGTCATTTGGACTCTAGCGGCGGATATTGCACCAAAGGAACAAGTTGCTTCACTCGGCGCTATTCAGAACTTCGGTGGATTTCTAGGAGCGGCAATGGCTCCTATCGTAACAGGGTTTATATTAGATGCAACGGGAACTTTTACGGCGGTTTTCCTGTTAGGAGCAGGACTGCTTTTAATTGGTGCTATTAGTTATGGCGTATTTTTAAAGAAGCCAATAGCTAACTAGTAATGTCACAAAAACAAAGAGCACACACTGCATGAAAAAGGTGTGTGCTTTTTCTTTTACTACTAAAAAGGAAACTATTTTCATTACCATATCATGAACCTTTCTATTGAATAAAACGCTTTACTATGATAAAACTATTACAGGTAAACATATGATAATAGATTAATTTCATAGAGATACAACACCACTAGGGGTGCTTTCGAAGCTGAGAGAGACGATAAGTCTTAACCCTTATAACCTGAACTAGGTAATACTAGCGTAGGAAAGAGGTATTGTAATGGATGTTTTGTATGGGATTTCCTTACGAACTCGTTATAATAATTTTGTGTACATAAACAAAAACACTTCTTTCCTGCGAAAGAAGTGTTTTTTTATGCGTAAAGGAAGGTGTCATACATGAAAGAAACAATTGATTTGCTTGTCAAACAGGTAGAGGAGCGCAAAGGAGAGTTAATCCAGTTATTAACAACGCTTGTTTCGTATAAAACGCCAGCGCCTCCTGCACGAAATTCTCATGAAGCGCAGCTGTACGTAGCGGATTTTCTTAAAAACTGCGGTTTTTCCATTGATATGTGGGACTTATATTCTAACGACCCTATCGTAGTGGGAACGTTAAAAGGACAAAAATCGGCTGACTATCAAAGCTTGATTATTAACGGCCATATGGATGTTGCTGAGGTACAAGAAAATGAAAATTGGGAAACCAATCCGTTTGAAGCTGTTGTGAAAGACAATATGATAATTGGACGCGGAGTTGCTGATATGAAAGGCGGTTTGGCGGGAGCATTATTTGCAGTTCAGCTTTTAACAGAAGCAGGAATCGAGCTGCCAGGAGACTTGATTTTTGAATCCGTTGTAGGAGAAGAAGTAGGAGAGGCAGGTACGCTGCAATGCTGTCAGAAAGGGTATACAGCTGATTTTGCGCTTGTAGTCGATACAAGTGATTTACATATTCAAGGTCAAGGCGGAGTGATCACGGGATGGATTACGATAAAAAGCAGTAAAACCTATCATGACGGTACACGCCGAAGTATGATTCATGCTGGAGGAGGGCTGTTAGCCGCAAGCGCTATTGAAAAGATGGCAAAAGTGATCGGAGGGCTACAAGAATTGGAGCGTCACTGGGCTGTTACAAAGAGCTATCCAGGATTTTTGCCAGGGACAAATACGATTAATCCAGCAGTAATCGAAGGCGGAAGACATGCTGCTTTTATTGCAGATGAATGCAGGCTGTGGATCACCGTTCACTATTATCCTAATGAATCGTACGACCAAGTATCAAAAGAAGTGGAAGAATATATTATAGCTATTGCAAAAGCAGATCCATGGTTAAAAGATAATCTGCCAACCTTTGAATGGGGAGGCACATCAATGATTGAAGACAGAGGAGAAATCTTTCCGTCATTAGAAATTGATGAAAATCATGCAGGAGTGCAGCTGCTTGCAAATACTCATGAACAAATGGAAGGGAAAAAGCCTCCAATTGATGTGTCAACTAGCGTAACAGACGGGGGATGGCTAGCTGATGCGGGAATTCCCGCCGCTATTTACGGTCCGGGAAATTTAGCAAATGCACATGCTGTGAACGAACAATTAGATATTAATCAGCTTGTTCAATATACAAAAGTGATAGTGCAGTTCATTTATACGTGGCTGCATACGCATAAGGAGTGATCATCATGAAATTTAGTGAACGATTATACGAAAAGCTGCAGCCTATTTGGCGTCAAAATCATAATCATCCCTTCGTACAGGGGATGGGAGATGGAACGCTTGAAAAGGAGAAGTTTCGCTTCTACATGATTCAAGATTACCTTTACCTAATTGATTATGCCAAATTATTTGCGATTGGAGCCATGAAAGCTACCGATCTTCAAACGATGGGGAAATTTGCAGCCCTTTTAGATTCTACATTAAACGAAGAAATGAGTCTGCACCGTGAGTATGCCAAGAAATTTGAAATCAGCGAAAAAGAATTAGAAAAAGCGCAGCCATCTCCTACAACGCTTGCATACACGCACTATATGCTGCACGTTGGTCAAAGTGGAACATTAGCTGAATTAGTAGCCGCTCTTTTGCCTTGTATGTGGAGCTACTGGGAAATAGGAAAAGAGCTTAGTGAAAAGCCTGGAGCTAACAATGAGTTTTACCGTGAGTGGATTGAAATGTACAGCTCAGAAGAATTTGGAGAACTGGCGACATGGTGTATCAATTTATTTGACTCACTTACTGAAGATAAATCAGAAGTGGAATTAGAAAAGCTTGAAGAAATTTTCTTGAATACGACGCGTTTTGAGTATATGTTCTGGGATATGGCTTATAACGAAGCGATGTGGCCAATTCATGAATAGGTCTGTGTTATCTTTTCAAAACGTCAGTTTTACGTACAAGAACGGTGATCAAGCGATTTTAAAATCATTAAACTTAGACGTGAAAGAAGGCGAGTTTGTCAGTATCGTTGGAGCGAGCGGCTCTGGGAAAAGTACGTTGTTTCGTCTCATTACAGGTCTTGAACAGCAGAGTGAAGGCGATATCGTGATTAACGGAAAGTCTTATGAAAAGCGACTAGGAAAAGTAGGCTATATGCCGCAGCAAGATTTGCTGCTTCCGTGGCGTACGATTCTAGACAATGCAGCACTGCCTCTTGAGCTTCACAATGTATCAAAAGCAAGTGCTCATAAGCAAGTGTCTCAGCTGCTTGAAGAGTTTGGCCTAAAAGGGTATGAAAACCGTTTTCCAAGTGATTTATCCGGAGGGATGAAGCAGCGCGTTTCTTTTCTTCGGACGGTATTAAGCGGTTCTAACGTGCTGCTTTTAGATGAGCCTTTTAGTGCACTTGATGCAATCACACGTTTATCGATGCAGGAATGGCTGCTTGACCAATGGCAAAAGCGTAAGCATAGCATCTTATTTATCACTCATGACGTCAATGAAGCGCTTTTTTTATCAGATCGCATTTTTATCTTTTCAGACAAGCCAGTAAGTTGTCTTGAAGAAATTCAAGTGCCGCTTAGCAGACCTCGAACGCAAAAAGATCTGAATCAACAGCGAGTGCTTGATGTGAAAGATTATTTAATTGAACAGCTAAGATCGAAGGTGAACACATGAAAAAGTACGGGGCTTCAGTGATTTTAGTAGTCATTTTGCTGGCTGCTTGGGAAATTGGAGCACGCATTGTAAACTATCCGTTTATTTTACCAACGCCCAGCGGTATTTTAACGAAGCTTTGGGAGCTGCGAATGGATTTATTGTTTAAGCATTTACCAGCTACGTTATCTATTGTCGTAATTGGGCTTGTAATATCCGTTGTGCTAGGGGTTCTGCTGGCTGTGTGGATGAATTGGAGTCCGCTTATTGAGCGTGCTTTTTATCCGCTTATTATTGCGTCACAAATGATTCCGACCATTGCCATTGCTCCTGTATTTGTGCTGTGGTTTGGCTACTCCATTTGGAGCAAAGTGATTGTGACCGTATTAATTACGTTTTTTCCCATTACCGTTAGCACATTTGACGGGCTTCGTTCTACAAACAAAGAGTTAAAAGAACTCATGTTAACGATGGGAGCAACAAAAAAAGATATTTTCTTTAAGTTGAACATTCCTTCTGCACTGCCTCATTTTTATTCGGGACTCAAAGTAGCGGTTACCTTTAGTATAATAGGTGCTGCCATTGGGGAATGGTTGGGTGCGCAAGCAGGCTTAGGATATTTCAGTCGTCGCATGATGACACAGTTTGATGCAGCTGGTGTATTTGCACCAATTGTGATTTTATCCGCGCTCGGTATTTTATTTTTTATTATTGTAGTAGGTTTCGAAAAACGTTCATTAAAGTGGAGGAAAACAGAATGAAAAAATGGTTTGCGATTAGCTTAAGCCTGCTGCTTGTTTTGATGCTCGCTGCTTGCGGTCAGGACAAGGAAAATAAAGCTGGTGACAGTAAAAAATTAAAAGACGTTACAATTATGCTTGATTGGTATCCAAATGCAGTGCACAGCTTCATTTACGCTGCACAAGAAAAAGGATATTTCAAAAAAGAAGGGCTGAATGTAAAAGTACAATTTCCTGCTAATCCAACAGACTCGCTTAATTTAGCAGCTGCAGGGAAAGTCACGCTTGGCCTTTACTATCAGCCTGATGTAGCAATGGCACGAGCAAATGAAGATGTGCCGGTAAAGTCGGTAGGAGCGATTGTAAGATCTCCGCTAAACCGGGTTGTGGCATTGAAAGATAGCGGTATTAAGCGTCCTAAAGATTTAGAAGGAAAAGTAGTAGGATACAGCGGAACACCATTAAGTGAATCTGTTCTAAAGAAAATGGTAAAAAGCGATGGAGGAGATCCGAATAAAGTAAAACTAGTAGACGTAGGGTTTGAGTTAAATTCATCGCTGATTAGCAAAAAAGTAGATGCTGTAATAGGTGCGTATATTAACCACGAAGTACCATTGCTTCACAAAAAAGGATACAAAACGGTTGACATTGATCCGTCAGATTACGGCGTGCCATCTTATTACGAGCTAGTGGCCGTTACAGGGGATCAAACGTGGGCAAAAGATTCTGATACGATTAAAGCGTTTTGGCGTGCCGCGACAAAAGGGTATGAATACACGGAGAAACATCCAAAAGAATCACTTCAAATTTTGTTAGATAATCAAGATAAATCAAACTTCCCGCTTGAAAAAGATGTGGAAACAAAAAGTTTGAATATCTTACTTCCAAAAATGAAGTCTGAACAAGGATTCGGCAGTCAAACGAAAGAATCATGGCAATCAAATGTTAACTGGTTAAAAGAGTCAGGGTTAATTAAGAAAAAGCCAAATGTAGATGAGATGTTTGAGAATATTGGGGAATCTCAGTAAATAATTTAAGACGAATTTAAAAAAACCTCCTTATACTGAACGTAACTTTCTGAAAGAGAAAGTGAAAAGGTCAAGGAGGTTTTTTATGGCTTTTACGATAGTAGAGAAGGAAACATGTATTGCTTGCGGAGCATGTGGAGGGAGTGCGCCAGATCTTTATGATTATGATTCAGAAGGTCTTGCTTATGCCGTATTAGATAACAACGAAGGAACAAAAGAAGTTCCTGAACATCAGCAAGATGAGATGATGGAAGCGTACGAAGGGTGTCCAACAGACTCGATTAAAGTTGCAGAGCAGCCGTTTTATGGAGATGCAGCAAAATTCGAATAGGGCTTTTGAAAAAATAAATAATGATAAAGTACATTTAGTTATCTGATAAGTGAATATTTGGTTATATAGAAAGTTCCAAAACAAAAAAGGTCTTGCCTAGGCAAGACCTTTTTCTACTCTAAATTTGCATGCTTTCCGTACATCGTATGAGTATCAAGTTCTTTCTTCTCCATGAAGCGAAGAATCAGCGCATCGTAAAAAAGAAGAAGCGTTTGTTCAAACAGTGACGCCATAGGCTGTACGGTTTGATAACTGCTTTGTTCTTGGTCCTTCGGAGCGCCGGGCAGCTTCACGATGAAGTCAGCCAGCTTGCTAAGCGTGGAATCGGGGGAAATCGTGACTACTCCAACTTTTCCTCCAAGTTCTTTTGCTTTTTGAGCAATAGGAATCAAGCTCTTCGTTTCGCCAGAACCTGATCCGATGATTAATAAATCATCCTGCGTGAAAGTGGACGTCACGGTTTCTCCAATGACATAAGCATCAATGCCCATATGCATCATACGCATAGCAAACGACTTGCCCATAAGACCTGAACGGCCTGCTCCTGTGACAAACACTTTTTTAGATGAGATGATGCCATTTACAAGCTGTTCAGCTTCATCGTCAGCGATTAGAGCTGTTGTTTGTAAAAGCTCATTCATAACCGTTTTTAAATGTTCGCTCGTCTGCATAGAAAGCTCCTTAATTTGTAATAAGCTCTTTCATTTGAGAAGCAACTGATTTTTTATCATCTTGGCTCGTGATGCCTCCGCCAACGATAACAAGATCAGGCTGTGCTTTTACTACTTCAGGTAAAGATTCTAATTTAATGCCGCCAGCAACGGCTGTTTTTGCATTTTTTACAACGCTTTTGATTGTTACTAAATCTTCAAAAGAGTTTTGACCAACTGCTTGAAGATCGTATCCTGTGTGTACGCAGATATAGTCAACGCCAAATTCGTCTAGCTCTTTTGCGCGTCCTTTAATATCTTTTACACCAATCATATCGACTAGAATTTTTTTACCTTGTTTTTTCGCTTCTTCAACTGCACCTTTAATTGACATATCTTCAGCCACACCTAAGATGGTAATGATGTCTGCTCCAGCTTGAGAAGCTTGCTGTACTTCATAACCAGCTGCATCCATGATTTTTAGGTCAGCTAATACTTTTAAATTAGGAAATGCTTCTTTAATTTCTTTAACGGCGCGAAGCCCTTCATTGATTACAACAGGTGTACCGATTTCCACGATATCAATATGTTCTTCAACTTCTTTTACTACCTCTTTTGCTTGAGAAATATTAACAAGATCTAATGCTAATTGTAATTCCATTCTACTCCACTCCTTACAGAAATCTATAGATACCTTTTGTGCCTTTTTACATAAAAAGCAGCTGGTGTAGTTATTGTACCCGCAGTTTGAGGTTCTTAAAAGTACGCACTTTTCCCACAAATAGTGTGGGGAATGATAGTATACAGAAGTATACTAATGGACATATCAGTCTTGTAACCGCTTAATTTTCATTAAAAATGCGGATGATATTGAGTAATATCATCCGCATAAAAAAATAAAAACTATGGAATAGAAGGATTCGTTTCCATCATTTAATTAACGTTTCTGCCTTTTGTTCTTGATTGACCAGCACTGTATCACGGTAATTTTTACCCCAATCGTACATGGCTGTTAAAATAGGCATTAAACTTTCTCCTTCTTTTGTAAGTGAGTATTCGACTTTAGGTGGTACGACAGGATAAACTTTACGGTTAACAATTAGATCTTCTTCCAGTTCCCGCAGCTGGTTAACCAGCATGCGCGGCGTAATATCAGGAATAAGCGATTTTAGTTCCCCGAACCGTTTTGTTCCTTCACGTCCTAAGTGCCATAGTATCAGCATCTTCCATTTTCCGCCGATAATAGCAAGCGTTAATTCTTTTTCACAGTTAAATTCCTTATTAAGCTGGCTCAATTGTTTCACCCCTATGACCAATAGTATAAAATTTCTTTTTCAGTACTTCTTATTATACCGGTGCTGACAATCCTTTTACAAAAATCCGGCTTGTATCTTTCCATTAAAAAATTTAGCTTTTTTTACTATATAGTTATTCTTGACTAGTGAGATATAAAAGGTGGCCTTTAGTCATGTTTTTTATTTTTAACGAATTCAATTGTTTAAATATAAAAAAAGATGGGAAATCACTCAATAACGATGCTAAAGGAGGCAGTAAAAATGGAAAGAAACCAATATGAATTACAAAACCCTGCTTTAAGCAACAGCGCAGGCATCAACAACGATGTAGGAATTAATAACAATCCACAGACAGCTAATAGCACTGCTGCTGTTAGCACCACGGGGAAAAGCTACAGCAGCAAGCTAGTAAAAGGTGTTGTTGTCGGGGCAGTTGTAGGTGGATGTATAACATTACTTGATAATAAAACTCGCTCATCTGTTAAAAGAAGAGCCGTTACATTAAAGGACTCTTCTGCAAACATGATTAATCAAGTAAAAGAGAACCCTCAAGAAACAAAAGAAAAAATGGTGCAGCAAATGAAAAATGCATCGAATCTTTTAAAAGATGCAATTAATGATGCCAAACATTTGTACGAGCGTGTAAATGAAGATTTCTTTAAGCAAGCAGAAGATGTGAAAAGCGTTACGCATGATGCAAAATCAACGGTAGAAGATGCTAAAAGTGATTTACAGCAAATTGGTGAAAAAGTGAAAGATGCAACTTCTGAAATAAGTAAGGAAAAGATGACGCCGGACGAAAAACCAGAATCTGAGCGTGAAAGAACATATCAGTCTATTCACTAAGAAGGAGATGTTAACTGTGAGTCAAATGAATGAAGGAACTACAAAAGACATGAATAAAATTGAAGAAACGGTAGATAATTTAGGGACGGAGAAAAAAGAAGCAATTTTGCAGAATTTTGATACGTTTACTGATTATTTAACTCAAAAAGTTCATGTCGGTAAAAAGCTCGGGTTAAATGAGGAACAATTAGCAGCTGCTACAAAAAAAGTGGCTAGCTATTTAGCCAAAAATGAGGAGCCTCGAAACCGAGAAGAAAAAGTCCTTCATGAGTTATGGAAAGTCAGCAGTGAAGAGGAAAAGGAAGTCCTTTCTCATCTCATTTTAAAACTAGTTGCGTAACATTAAAAAAGCATCCCGTCTATCAGGATGCTTTTTTAATGTATTAAGATGATTGATTTTGAGCCTCTTGAATCGTTTTATCCCAGTCAATACCGCAATCATCCGTTGCACAAGAAGATTGCTGTGCGCAGCTTGCACATTTTCCCTGAGTACTCTTGCGGAAGAATTTTGTCATATGATAAAGGGCATACCCAAAAATCAAAACCCCAATTAAAATGTTAATAATCAATGTTATTCACTCCTTTTAAGAAAAACCAAGTACTTTTCCAATAGTGTGTACAAGCAAAGCTACGAGATAAGCGACAACCAAAGGGTAGGCCACAGCAAATGCTGTCCATTTTAATGAGCCGGTTTCTCGTCGAATAACAGCGACGGTTGCTAGACACGGAACATAAAGAAGAACAAACACCATAAACGTATAGGCTGTTAGCGGTGTAAAGAATGTCTTCATTGTGTCGCCAAGCTGTCCTTCTTGTACTTTATAAATGATGCTCATAGTTGAAACAACCACTTCTTTCGCTAGGAAGCCTGTAATCAGTGATGCTACAGCTTGCCATGTCGCAAAACCTAAAGGGATAAATAGAGGAGCGATAGCACCTCCAATAATAGCCATAAAGCTATTTTCCATATCTACTCCAAAACCGCCAGGGCCAGCGTAAGATGATAGCCAGATAAATACAGAGCCAGCTAAAATAACCGTACCTGCTTTTCGGACGAAATTTCGGCCTTTTTCCCACGTGCTTCTCCAAAGAGTCTTGGCTTGAGGTACGCGGTAAGGAGGAAGTTCAACAATAAAAGTTGATTGTTCGTCTTTAAGAAGCGTTACTGATAAAATTTTCGTTACAACAAGTGCTAAAATAATGCCAAGCAAGTACATAGAAAACACCACAGCTGCTCCGTTTTGCACAAAAAAAGCACCTACAAACAAAGCGTATACAGGAAGACGTGCTGAGCAGCTCATAAATGGATTGACTAAAATGGTCATAAGGCGCTCTTTTCGCTGTTCAATTGTACGCGCGGCCATAATCCCCGGTACGTTACATCCAAAGCTAATAATCATCGGAATAAATGCTTTTCCGTTCAAACCGAAAAATTCCATTATACGATCCATTACTACAGCGATTCTAGCCATGTATCCTGAATCTTCAAGCAGTGAAATGAAAAAGAACAGGACAAAAATTTGTGGTACAAATACTAGTACGCCGCCTACTCCTGCAATAATGCCATCCACAATTAAATCGTGAATAAATGGAGCAGCACCAGCTGCATTTAAAAGAGAATCAGCGCCTTCACTAAGCGTTCCGCCAAAGAAGCCGTCCAGTTTATCAGAAAGCGGAACGCCAATCCACGTAAACGTAATATTAAAAATCAAATACATTAAGCCAAGAAAAATAGGGAGACCAAGCCACTTATGCGTCACAATTCGATCGATTCGATCCGTGAAAGTTAAAGGTGTTTCGCTGCCCTTTATGATACACTCGCTCGAAATGCGTTCAATAAATGCTGTACGCACGTCGAAGAAATGCTCACTAAGCGGCTTGTTTATTTTTTGTGCAGCGGCTTTTCGAAGCTCAAGCAGCTCTGAGTAACTCGTTTTTTCTTTTAATGTTGATTCGATTACGCTATTTTCCGCTAAGAATTGAATGGCAATCCATCTGCTGACGTCCGCTTTTGTTTGAATCATATGAATTGCTTGTTCAGCGGTTTCCCCATAATTTAATTGAAATGAAGGGGCTTTTAAATCTTGCTTCAAAGTAGAGAGCAGCTCATTAATTCCTTTTCCATTACGGGCAATAATCGCTGAAACCGGAATATGTAATGATTTGCTAAGCTTCTCCAAATTAAAAGTCAATCCGCGTTTTTCCGCTACATCAATCATATTTAAGCCGATTACTAATGGCTTTCCATATTCCAATGCTTGAATAGTGAGATGCATGCTTCTTTCAAACTGAGAAGCGTCTACAATATTCAGCATACTGTTAAATTCTCCGGTTAACAAAAAGTTAGTTACCACTGCTTCATCTGAAGAAAGAGGAGTAAAGTCATACACACCCGGCAAATCAACCAGCTGGCTGTTTTGCTTTTTAATAGATCCAACTTTCTTTTCAACGGTTACACCGCTCCAGTTTCCTACGTATTCATAGGAATCTGTTAATATATTGAATAAAGAAGTTTTTCCTGTGTTTGGATTTCCTAAAAGTGCAATTGTACTCATGCTGTCTCAACCTCAATTTTGGCCGCATCGCGTTTTCGGATGCTAATCATTTGACCTTGACATTCAATAATACAAGGTCCTCCTAAGATGGTTTTTTGCTTCATGCATAGTTCGCAGCCTTTTTTTACTCCAAAAGAAAGAAGGCGGCGTTCTAATGATCTATCTAAAAATTCAATGTTTTTAACTTTTACTTTGTCGCCAATACTCACGGTAGTTAAATTCATCATTCAGCACTCCTGTTAATGATAATCATTTTCAATTTGTATCTATCTCGATTATACATAAGGTTCTAAAATCAATCAATGCTTCTAGAGCGTTACAATTAAAAATATATATTTATAACTATATTTTTCAGGTGAAATTATGTACGATTTTAGCAGTAAATTGTCAGGAGGGATGTGAGTGGAGGTAATCATTCGCAAAATGAGAAAAGAAGATATTACGTCTGTTCAATACGTCGCAAAGATGAGTTGGTATGATACATATGAAGGAATTATTCCTAGAAGCGTTCAGAATCGGTTTCTTTCAGAAGCATACTCCAATAAAAGGCTGCTGTGGCGCTTGCGTAATTCGTTCATTTATGTAGCAACTATTGATGAGAAAATCGTAGGATACGCTAACTTTTTCCGACTACAAAACAGAGGGGAAATAGAACTAGGATCTATCTATATACTGCCTGCTTATCAAGGAAAAGGAATCGGTTCGCAATTGTTAGAAAAAGGAATGAAGCGCTCGAAGGAATTAAAAATCGTTTACATTAACGTAGAAAGGGAAAACGGAATAGGCCGTGCATTTTATCAATCAAAAGGTTTCCAGCTTGTGGATGAATTTGATGATGAATTTGACGGGCATTTATTAAGAACGATGCGAATGAAACTCATGATTTGAGCCTGATATTTAGTGTGAACGTTATCTTAAAAAGCTGATTTTAAACTTTCTGCTAAAATCAGCTTTTAATTACAGAATAACGATTGACCTTATTCTTGTGAATATGGTAACATTAATCAGAACTTCATGACCGAAAATGTTTTTCGGTCAAACAGTCAGGCGGAAGTAAGGATTATTGGAGGCTAAAAAACATGAATATGATTAAAGGAGAATGGAAAAAAATCTTTTCCAAACCAATGACTATTGTTGTGATTTGCGGATTGTTATTTGTTCCATTACTCTATAATGTCATCTTTTTATCTGCTTACTGGGATCCATATGGAAAAACAGATCAAATTCCAGTTGCAGTGGTAAATGAAGATAAAGGTGCTACATTAGATGGAAAGAAATTGAATGTTGGTCGTGATTTTGTTGATGATTTAAAGAAAAACGATAAATTTGACTGGAAATTTACGAACAAAGAAAAAGCGTTAGAAGGCTTAAAAAATGAGGACTACTACTTAGTTTTGGAAATTCCAAAGAATTTCTCCAAAAATGCAACAACATTAATGGATGAGAATCCTAAAAAAATGAAATTTATCTACCATACAAATGCCGGAAAGAACTATTCAGGCGCTCAAATTAGCTCAAATGCAGTAGCTAAAATCAATGATCAGATTAAAGAAGCAGTCACAAAGCAGTATGCTGAAACGGTATTTGACAGCTTTAAGCAAGTAGCGGACGGTCTTCAAAAAGCAAGTGACGGTGCAGGAGAGCTAGAAGATGGCTCGAAAACGCTGCGAGATAACATGAAGAAACTAGCAGACAGCACGGTTACGTTTGAAGACGGTACAGCTAAATTAGCAAGCGGGTTAACGGATGCACGAAAAGGAGCAACAGATTTAAATGCTGGTGCAGCTAAGCTACTAAACGGTGCGGACACAATTAATGAAAACTTAGGCAGCCTAAACAGCGGTTTAGGGAAGCTAGAGAATGGAAGCGGGCAGCTGTACGCGGCTTCTAAAGAACTTGAAACAGGTGCAGGAAAGCTTAGCAATGGATTAGGACAACTACAAGACGGAACTGCAAAACTTCAAGGTGCGACACAGCAACTAAATGAAGGAACAAAGACACTTCAAGGGAAATTACCTCAGTTTACAAGCGGCTTAAATCAAGTAGATGCTGAAGTGAGCAATGTTACGCAGCAAATTAATCAAGCAGAGCAGGAAATTACGCAGATTAAACAGCAGGTAGACTCAAAAAAAGCGGAGTTTGAACAGCAGCAGCAAGCTCTCATTGACAGCATTAACAGCAACGAATCTATTCCCGATGAGCAAAAACAAACGCTGATTGCAGGAATTAAAAAGCTGACGTCTCAGCAGTTTATGGACGAACAGCAGCAAAAAGCAGAGCAGCTAAAAGCAAAAGTAGATAAAGTGCAAGAGTTATCAGCAGCGCTTCAAAAGCTGTCTAAAGGCGGAGAAGATATTCAAAGCGCTATTAATAAAATTGCTGACGGACAAAGTCAGCTGTACAATGGCCAAACAAAATTATATAATGCTCAAACTCAATTATATAACGGGGCTGTTAAACTAGCAGATGGTGAAAAGCAGTTCAACAGCAAATTTGCAGAGCTAAACAGCGGTATAGCTGACGCTCATACAGGAGCTGGAAAGCTTGCTGACGGACAGCAGCAACTTGTGGATGGACTTAAAAAGTCTGAACAAGGAAGCGCAGCGCTAGCAAATGGTTTAACGCAGCTAGAAAACGGGGCAACCAAATTAGCAAATGGTTCTAAAGAGTTAACAAATGGTTCATCCAAACTATATGACGGTTCATCTAAATTATCAGATGGAACAAGCGAGCTTCATTCATCTTTAGCGGATGGTGCAAAAGATGCAAAAGATGTTAAAGCAGATGATAAAACATACAGCATGTTTTCAAATCCAACGGATTTAAAATCAGATAAACAAAATAACGTAGATAAGTACGGTGTCGGATTAGCTCCATACATCTTATGTATTGGCTTGTTTGCGGGAACATTAATGTTTTCAGCGGTGTACCCAATGAAAGAGCCATCAATTCGACCGACATCAGGTATTTCGTGGTTCTTAAGTAAGTTTAGTGTCATCACTATTGTAGGTATGCTGCAAGCAGCGATTGCTGTTACAGCTCTTCTTTGGGGCTTGCATTTAAACGTAACAAGCATTTGGCACTTCTATATCTTTACCATGATTACAGGTGTAACGTTCTTTACACTGATCTTGTTCTTAACAACAGGGTTAGGAAAAGTAGGGCAGTATTTAGCCTTTATTATTCTGCTGCTTCAAATTGGCGGCAGTGCAGGTACATTCCCTAAAGCACTTGTGCCGGAATTCTTCCAGGCAATCAATCCATACTTGCCTATGACCTATGCAATTCGCGGTTTCCGTGAAATTATTTCAATTGGTGATGATTTCGGCTATGTATGGCATCAGGCTGGCGTACTTGGAATCTTTGCAGCAATCTTCATCACTCTTTCATTGATAATGTTTTATATCAATGCCAGAAAAGAGAAGCATCACACAGAGGAAGAGGCAGCAGCCTAATTTAACTAATAGAAAAAGAGAGTTCCAGTTTAAAAAGGAACTCTCTTTTTCTTTATGTTAGTATAGGTTTACGTGTAAAAGAGGGGAATGTGAATGCATGCAGCTTACAAAATTTGCGGTGTATGAAAGTGATCGTGTGAAAAAGTGGCAGAAAGGGCTGAAAGAATGGGACGGTTCAATATCGGAACGGATGATAAATGACAAAGCGGAAGATGAATTTTGGCAGCAATATCTAGAAAAAATGTCTTTTGATTCAGAAAACGATCCTGTAGTGAAACAGCTTCAGCAAGAACTTCTTGCTTTTTTGAATCCAAGTGACTCTGTCATGGAAATTGGCCCTGGCTGGGGAAATTATACGTTTTCAATTGCGGATTATGTAAAAGAACTTACGTGTATGGATTGTTCGCCAAGCATCATCCGCTACTTACAAAAACAATCAAATGCCCGCTCTAATCTAAAGTTTATAGAAGGTAAATGGGAGTATGAGCGTCTAACAGATAACTATGACGTGGTAGTAGGAATAAACTGCTTTTATCGTATGCATAATATTGTCGATGGTCTCTTAAATATGAATGATTCGGCTAATCGTTTGGCGGTTATCGGCATGTCAGCGGGTCCAGAAAAGCCTCATTACGTAGAGTTACATAGAAAACTTGGGTACGAGATTAAATGGCGCCGTAAGGAATATATTGACTTACTAAATATTTTATATGAACTTGGTATTTACGCAGATTGTAAGCTAGTTCCTATAACCAAAACAGTAACGTATGAGACGTACGAAGATCTCATCAAGAAGAACTCGATAAAGCTGCTTTCGAAAGATGTTGACAAATTAGAAACTGAGAAGATTATTTTACAGCATGTAAAGAAAATAAATGACACATATGAATATACGTATCAATATCATATGGCTTTTATTTATTGGAAACCGATAAAAAGAACCCGTTGATTTTTATTCAACGGGTTCTTTTTAGTAGTGATAAAGCTGTAATTTAGAATAAATAATATTAAAATCGTCGCCGCTTAGAAGAACTTTCAATTCCAGCTTCTTCACGGTATTTAGCTACTGTTCTTCTTGAAATTTGAATTCCTTCGCTGGAAAGAAGAGACATGAGCTTTTGATCTGAAAGAGGTTTTAATTTATTTTCTTCGGCAATTAATGTTTTAATTTTCTCTTTTATAAAGGCGGTAGAATTGCTTTGTTCGCCATCGGTTCTCTCTAAAGAATTAGTGAAAAAGTATTTTAGTTCAAACAGTCCGCGCGGCGTTTGAATATACTTTCCGTTAGTTGCACGGCTTACCGTTGATTCGTGACAGTCTACTTTTTGAGCAATATCTTTTAAGGTAAGCGGCTTTAGCCCTGAAATACCCATTTCAAAAAAATCTTGCTGATGTTCCACAATGGCTTTAGACACGTTGTAAATCGTCGCATTACGCTGCTCAATACTATTAATTAGCCAAGTAGCTTCATGGATTTTTTCCTGTACGTATCGATCGGTTGTTACGCATGCAGAGCGATGAACCAGTTTTTGGTAGGTGCTGTTAATCTCGATGGGCGGAAGCAGCTCGCTATGAAGAATAACATGATAGCGGCCGTCTATTTTTTGTACCGTTACATCAGGCGAAATGTACTTCGTAAGCGGAACATAGAAATCTCCTGCTGGACGAGGATTCAATGTCCGCAAGCAGTCAACAATTTCTTGTACTTCGCGCATTGAAATAGAGTATTTTTTTGAAATGTTCCGATATTTTTTGTTAGCAATATCTTCAATATCGTGTTTCACCACATCGTATAAAAGAGGAGGCTTTGACTTTTTGGCCTTAATTTGAATAAGCAGTGAATCGACAAAGTTTTGAGCGCCCACTCCGATTGGATCAAAGCTTTGTAAAACGTGAATCATATCGTTGACTTCGTCAATTGAAACGTTAAGCAGTTCGGCTGCCAATTTTGGTTCAATTGCTAAAAAGCCGTTTTTATTTAAGTTTCCAATTAGAAATTGAACGATGTGTTTTTGCTGTGAGTGTAAATGATTTAGCATAGACAGCTGCTCTAATAAATGGCTCTCTAATGTCACAGTTTGATCGGATATATAATTAAACGGATTATACTCGTCATCGGTGTGACCTTTTGAATATGAACGCTGTTCTCGAGTGTTAAATGAATTTTTTTGCTGAGAATCGCCAGCAGACAGTTTAATTACAGGATTTTCATTGACTTGCTCATGAAGATAATGAACTAAATCGGCCGTAGAATAATTTAAAATGTTGATAGACTGACGTAATTCAGGTGTCATGGCCAATTTTAATAGTTGTTTTTGAGATAAATCTAAACCTAATTGCATCATTGAATCACCTATCATTCTTGAGTTTTATTTCGACAATTCTGGCTGCATCGTTCGACATCATCATATATGAAAATGCGAAAGAATTCTATAGTGTTGTCAGATGTTCTTACACAAGGGCGACTCATAAGAAAGAGTAGGGAAATAGATAAAACAACCGAATAGCTCTTCCCAGCAGCTATTCGGTTATTTTAACAAAGCTGCTAGGAGAACTTAGCTGCAATTTGGGGTGTTTCCCATTCTTCTATCTCCCCATGCGCACATCATATTTAAAATTTCTCGTAAGGTTTCGCCTTCTTCACTGAGTGAGTACTCTACTTTAGGAGGAACTTCATTGTATACTTTTCTATTAACTACACCGTCTTTTTCTAATTCTTTTAGCTGTTGAGACAGCATTTTTTTAGTAATAGCAGGCATAGCTCGCTGAAGTTCGCTAAAACGTTTTTCGCCTTCTTTTAAGAGGCATAAAATAACGACTTTCCATTTCCCGCCGATTACTTCAAGTGTTGCTTCAACAGGTACATTATAGTGGGGTGCTTTCACCGCTAATCCTCCATTCATAAACAGATATGAAATATGGATATAATAATTTAATATCCATAGACCTAGGTTACCGGGAAGGTACCTGGTTACATGAAAGTGCCGTCTTTTGTAAACAACATGTATTTATTATACTGAAAAAGAACTTTTAATTGAAGGAAGAAATGTAAAAGGGGAGATGCTTGATGAAAGCTTTACTGCTAGAAGGCAAAGGGAAAGTAAGTGAGATGAAAGTCGGAAATATCCAAAAGCCGCATCCAGCTAAAGGTGAAATTTTAGTTAAAATTAAAGCTACTGCCTTGAACCCTGTAGATTATAAAACAGGAAACGGCGGTAATCCCAGTTGGACATACCCTCACGTATTAGGACTTGATTCCGCTGGCGTTGTCGAGGAAGTGGGAGAAGAAGTCACAACTGTCAAAATCGGAGACCGCGTTGTATATCATAGCGATTTATCAAAAAAAGGCGGGTTTGCACAGTACGGAGTGACAACAGCTCATACGGTTTCCCTTATTCCACAAGGAGTTTCATTTGAAGACGCTGCAGCTATTCCATGTGCGGGGTATACAGCATATCAAGCATTGTTTCACAAAATGAACGCTTCAAAAGGACAAACGATTTTAATTCACGCAGGTGCTGGAGGCGTTGGAGGGTTTGCCATTCAGCTTGCTAAAAATGCAGGTCTTACAGTGCTTACAACCGCATCTTCTGCCAATCATGAGTTTGTAAAAAGTTTAGGTGCTGACTATGCAATCGACTACCGTAAAGAAGATTTTGTGAAAAAAGTGCTGGAGCTTACCGATGGACTCGGTGTAGATTTAGTCTTGGATACAGTCGGGCGTAACAATGCAGACGAGTCGGTAAAGGCTCTTGCTTTTAATGGTCAAATTGCATTTATCGCAGGACCTCCTAATGTAAATGATGCGATTTCGTTTGCGCATCCACTATCGTTTCATCAAGTTGCATTAGGAAGCGTACATCAGTCTAACAACGTAAAAGAACAGCAAAAACTTGCGGAGATGGGAAATAAAATGCTTTTGCTTTTACAAGAAAATAAGCTGAATGCTCTTGTGGAAAAAGTCATTTCACTAGACGAAGTGCCGGCAGCTTTAGATGAACTGGCGACTCGTCGAGTAAAAGGGAAAATTGTAGCTGTGATAGATAAATGATAGAGCGAAAAAGAGCTTGAGACAAAAGTATTTTAGTTGAAGTAAAAAACGAACTATTGATCAATAGTTCGTTTTCTCGTCTTTAGATTGGATTGGGTTAAGTTATGTTCCAGCCTCTTTTAAATCGTAAACTGCTGCGTATAGAGCTTGTGGTAAAAACCTTGTTTCTCTAATAGCTCGTGATGATTTCCTTTTTCAATAATCTGTCCGTCTTTTAAGACAAGAATTTGATTTGCATTTTCAATCGTTTTGAGGCGGTGGGCAATTACAAAGCTTGTTTTTCCTTTTAATAGATTACTCATTCCTTTTTGAATATCAATTTCTGTTTTTGTATCAATATTGGAAGTAGCTTCGTCTAAAATTAAAATATCACAGTCAGAGAGCATGGCTCGGGCAATCGATAAGAGTTGCTTTTGACCTTCACTTAAATTTCCTCCACCGGCTGAAATCACGGTATCGTATTGCTGCGGCAGGTGCTTGATAAAAGAATGAGCATTTGCCATTTTTGCTGCGCTTTTCACTTCTTCATCGCTGGCATCTAATCGGCCGAATCGAATGTTATCCGCAATCGTACCGGAAAATAAATAGGTATCCTGAAGAACAATGCCAATTCGGTTTCGTAAATCATGGATGTTATAGTCACTGATGGAACGGCCGTCAATTTTAATGTCTCCGTTTGCGATGTCATAAAATCGTGTGAGCAAGTTAATGATTGTTGTTTTACCAGAACCTGTAGGACCGACCAAAGCAACCATTTCACCTTTTTTTGCTGTAAGTGTAACATTTTTTAAAATCATTTTTTCGTCAGTATAGCCAAATGATACGTTCTCAAAAGCAACGTCTCCTGCAAATTTTGTAACAGAAAGAGCGTTTGGCTTGTTTGTGACGTCCGGCTGCTCATCCATAATCGCAAACACGCGCTCTGCGCCGGCAATAGCCGAAAGAATAGTGTTTACTAAGTTTGCCATTTGACTGATTGGGCGAGAGAACTGACGTGAGTAGTTAACAAATGAAGCAATCATCCCAACTGTAACGCTACCTTGAACAGCCATAAATGCTCCTGCTCCAATCACTAGTGCTAAGCCTAAGTTGTTAATAAAGTTTGTGACAGGACCTAAAAAGCCTGAAAATGTTTCTGCTTTTGTTGCTGAACTTCTCAGCTGTTCATTTCGTTCATTAAAAACAGTTAAAAAATCTTTTTCCTTACTAAAAAGCGTAACAACTTCTCCTCCAGAGATTGCTTCTTCTACAAAGCCGTTTAGCTCACCTAAGTCTTTTTGGCGTTTGACAAAATTTTCACTGCTTCGTTTTAATATTTGTCGAACGATTATAACCATTAATGGAATAACAATCAGTGTGATAATGGCAAGAATCCAGTTGAGCGAGAACATCGCAATGGTAATACCGACTAGAGATAAAATAGAGGACAGAGCCTGAATAACGCTTTGACTCAGAGCGTTATTCAGGTTATCAATATCATTCGTAACCCGGCTCATTAACTCTCCGTGAGCTCGCTTATCAAAAAAGCGAAGAGAGAGAGTTTGAAGCTTTGCAAATAAATCTTGGCGGAGCATTCCGATGGTCGTAAACGAAACGTTTACCATTAAATAGGTTTGCAGCCATGTTAACAAAGATGTCGTAATGTAAATTCCTGCAAGAGTGAGTGACATTCGTATCGTTCCGCTGATATCTTTGGGAATAATATGCTCGTCAATAATAACCCCAATTAAATAAGGGCCTAATAAATTAAGCAGGGAAGTCACAATAACTAAGATGATCGCAGCCACAAGCGGAGGCTTTCGTTTTCCCATATATGACCAGATTCTATATAGTGTTTTTTTCGCATTCTTTGGCTTCACTACAGGACCCTTCATCATGCCTCTAGGGCCGCGAATAGAGCTCATTTGATTTTTACCTTGATTATTCACTAGGCAACACCTCTTTTCCGCCTTGTGCTAGATAAATGTCGTAATAAAGAGAGTGGTGACGAAGCAATTCTTCATGAGTCCCTTGTTCAGCAATTTTGCCTTCATCCATGACGATAATATGATCAGCGTGAAGAAGAGACGAAATTTTAGACGCAATAATAATGACGGTCGCATCGGAAAACTCTTCTTTTAAATGTGTTAGTACCTGCGCTTCTGAGACAGCATCCAACGCGGAAGTTGCATCATCAATGACCAATATAGCAGGCTTTCTAACAAATGCACGCGCGATTGAAAGACGCTGCTTTTGCCCTCCTGATAAGTTGGTTGCTCCTCGCGTTAAAGGATACTCATATTTTTCTGGGAGTTTTTCAATAAACTCCGTTGCGCATGCAAAAGCTGCAGCATCTTCAATTTCTGAGGAAGAAGCATGATCGTTTCCCATTCGAATATTCATATCAATCGTTCCGGTAAACAGTGTAGCTTTTTGAGGAATAAACCCAATGGATGAGCGAAGCTCTTTTACGTCATAGTTTGTCAGATTTTTTTCATCTACAAAAATTTCGCCGCCATCAGGATCATATAAGCGCGAAATAAGTTTTGCAAGCGTCGATTTTCCGCTTCCAGTAGAGCCGATAATGCCAATAGTTTCCCCGTGTTTAGCAGTAAATGAAATATCTTTTAATACGTTTTCTCCATTTTTACTGTAGCTGTATGTAACGTTTTGAAACGATAGATCACCTTTAAGCCTGTTGATTTGAGCAGCAGAGTTTGCTGGAGGAATGTCTATTTTTGTTTTTAAAACAGAATCGATTCGTTCAGCTGAAGGGAATGCACGTGTAATTTGCATCAGCACCATGCTGCTTGACATAAGTCCGTTTAAAATAATCGTTAAGTAATTAATAAAAGCTAAAATCACACCTGCTTCAATTTTTCCTGCTTCAACTTGAAGTCCACCCAGCCATAGAGTAGCTACCATGCCGATATTTACTACAAATAAAATAACGGGCATTAAAAGCGAAATAAGCTGAACAGCACTCATATTAGCTTGCGTCAAGGAGCTGTTTGCTTCTTTAAACTGATTGATTTCATATGATTCTCTTACATACGCTTTTACTACGCGCATCCCTGATAAATTTTCTTGGACTTTTGTGTTTACACGATCAACGCTTCGCTGAACTTTTTTGAAAAGTTTTCCGGCTTTCGTGATCACAAACCAAATGCATAAAAATAAAATAGGGACGACCACGACGATAATAGGAAACAAAGAACGAGCGGTTAATAACACGATCACAATACTTCCTGCAAAAAGTAAAGGTCCTCTAACTAATACTTTTAGCGTCATATTCAATGCGTTTTGAACACTCGTTACATCATTTGTCATGACAGTGATTAAGTGACCGGTCCCTAGTTTATCTCTGTTGCTGTTTGAGAGGTTTTCAATCTTTTCAAAAAGCGATTTTCGAATATCGGTAGAAAAATTTACTGCTGCTTTTGTGCTAAGGATGGCGCAGACGATACCAGCAGCTAAGCCAATGATTGCTAACATAAGCATAAGGATACTTCGGGTGATAACATATGTTTGATTGTTGTTTGCAATGCCATAATCAATGATATGCTGCATAATAGTAGGCTGAAGAAGGTCAGCTAACACTTCAATGACCATCAATAGCGGGGCAAACAGCGCGAGCCATTTGTAAGGTTTTAAGTAAGGGTATAAAGATTTAATTGTATTCACACATTGTGGCACTCCTTTCTGTAAAAAATATGGTAACATAGAATAAGTTTAGAAGTTTGTTTCAAGCACCATTTATTATACGCCAATGCAAGCAGAAATCCACTTTTTGAGAGGGTCAGGTATGCAATGAATCAAACATTACGAGTACATCATCCACTTTTTGGATCTTTGTTATATGACTCGGCCTGGGTTGGAGAAAAACAGGTCACTTTCTTTGGACAACAACAACATGTGTTGCTGACAATTGATGGAGATAAAGAGAAGCCATTTCAAAAACGGCAAGAAGAGGCTTTTCAAGCATTTTGGCTTCAAAGCGAATTATTGTTAAAGAGGACGGAAAAAGCTCTTTTTGATTATTATCAACAGGTGCGAGATGAATACAGAACTCAAGTTGAAAAAGACGTGGTAGACTTATTAGTTCCGAATGTAAAAAAGCGAAAAGACATCGGTTTTTTAGTTGAGTGTATTCAAATCTTTGTTCCTGAAGCACCCCATGATACAAGAGAAGTTGGTTTGTTTTTTGAATGTACGTGGGAAGAAGAGCATATGTTAGCTGTAAAGTTTAGAAATGAACAAATTGCCGCTATTGGCTTACAAGAAGATTTATTCTAGTAAAAAGCCTTGAAGCAACCTGCTTCAAGGCTTTTTGGCATTAATGTTTGACAGGCTCTTCGATTCCCATACCTGTATTTGCTTTTACTAAAATCTCATCAAATTTCTTTTCGTCTGCTTTTTTAGACGAAAGAAGTGTTCCTATAAAAGCAGCTAAGAAGCCTAGAGGAATGGAGATAATACCAGGGTTTGTTAATGTGATGAGCGGCTCACCTACAAAGATAGCAGCTCCAGGCTCAGGTGCCCACACGTTTGGACTAATGGCAACTAAAAACAGTGAGCTGAATAGTCCAACCAGCATGCCAGTGACTGCTCCTGCTGTATTAAAACGTTTCCAAAAAATAGTAAGAAGAATAATTGGCAAGTTAGCGCTCGCTGCTACGGCAAATGCAAGTGCAACTAAAAATGCTACGTTCATGTTTTGAGCAAATAATGCAAGAATAATAGATAGAATGGATACCCCAATAGAAGCCCATCGTGCAGCCACTACCTGTTCTTTTTCAGTTGCAGCCCCTTTACGGAGAATATGACTATAAAAGTCGTGAGCGAATGCTGAAGCTGCTGAGAGCACCAGCCCAGCTACAACAGCTAAAATCGTAGCAAAAGCTACAGCTGAGACAAACGCAAAGAGAAAGTCTCCGCCAAGAACTTGAGCGAGCAGGGGAGCTGCCATGTTTCCTGCTGCATTTGCTTTGATAATATCATCGTACCCTACGAATGCAGCAGCACCGAACCCTAAAAAGATTGTCATAATGTAAAAAACGCCAATGATCCACGTTGCATAAATAACAGACTTTCGTGCGGTGATGGCATCTTTTACTGTAAAGAAACGAATAAGGATATGAGGAAGGCCTGCTGTACCAAGAACAAGAGCTAAATTCAACGAAATCATGTCCAGCGGATTTTTGAATTTATTTCCTGGATTTAAAAATCCGTCGCCAAGAGGAGTTGCGGTTTTCATCTCAGAAAACATTTTAGCAAAGCTAAAATCAAATTTTGAAAATACAATAATGGAAATAATGAACGTACCAATCATCAGAAGCAAGGCTTTGACAATCTGCACCCAGCTGGTCGCCGTCATCCCGCCAAATACAACGTAAACCGTCATCAACACGCCGACAATCAAGACAGAATACACGTAATCTAGACCAAGTAATAAATGAATTAATGCTCCTGCTCCAACAAGCTGCGCAATCATATAAAAAATGGAAATGGTGATTGTGTTTAATGCGGCAACTCCCCGCACTTTCTTTTCGTTAAAACGAGCTGCTATCATATCTGCCATCGTGTACTTTCCTAAGTTGCGAAGTGGTTCAGCTACAATGTATAACACGACGAGATAGGCAACTAAAAAGCCGATGCTGTAAAAAAAACCGTCAAATCCAGAAAGCGCTACCATTCCAGCTATGCCTAAAAATGACGCAGCAGACATATAATCTCCGGCAATCGCCATGCCGTTTTGCCAGCCGGTTAAACTTCCATCTGCTGTATAAAAGTCACTGGTCGTTTTTGTCCGCTTGGATGCTGCATACGTAATGATTAGCGTAAGACCTACAATAGCTAAAAAAAGTGAGAAAGCTAGTACGTTCATTCATTTAACCCCCTATTCAATTTGCAGCTTCTTTTTTTATCGTGTCAACAAGTTCATCAAATTTCGAGGCTCTTTTTGTGTATAAAATGCATAGGGCCCAAGTCATAACAAACTGTGCAAAAGCAAATACCCATGCCCAAGTCATAGAAGCAAAAGCTGGTTTGTTTAAGACGGTTGTGTAAGCCGTTAAAATAGGCAAGGTAAAATAAAAAGAAAGAAAAAACAGAGAGAGCGGTAAAATAAAATTGCGTTTTTGTTTCAAAAGCTTTTGAAATGAAGCAGACTGTACAATTTCTGTGTAATCAGGAGAGGAAGAAGCATTGTTTACCTTCTTTAAAGAATTTTCATTCATCGCCAAGCGGAATTCCCCCTTTGATAATAAATAGATGAAGCAAAAAGCTCCATATCACTTGAATTATATTATTTTCGGAATAAAAAGTAAATTCTGTCTTTTTGTGAGAATGGTAACTTTGGAAGTTTTTTAATATACTAAAGCTTCAAACTAAATGCATACTGCCATAATAAAAAACGAACAACATTCAATATAAAGGAGAAATCGTTCACAATAGAAATATTGAAATTAACCCTTAGTTTCTTTTACATATAAGGCTTTTCTTTATTATTTAAACGTTATTTTTTTGTTGGATCTTTTGAAAAATAAAAGAAGATGATGATAAAATCATAAGCACACAATAATGTTAGATAGGAAACAGGTGAAGAAAGTACGCTATTATTTAGAGATGGTTATAAATAGACAAGATATTATGAAAGATTTCTATATGAATGATATTTTTTCTTTATAGTAAACAAACAATGTGACTACTTATATAAAAGAGAAAAGGTGAAAGAATGGCATTTGGAATCAAACGCCCGGAACTAAACGCATGGAAAGCAGCTGTTAAGCGAGGAGAGATCGCATTTTTAACTCATTACTGGCTCGATGAGCGTTTTCCACACGCAACTACCGTAACAAAAGTAGGTTGCAGTGACTTAAATAAGCTGATTAAGTGGGGAGAAAAGTATAGTATTCCCGCTAAGTATATTGATAATCGATCCGGCTATCCTCATTTCGATTTACTAGGCGAGCGTCAGAAAGAAATTATGAAAAAGGAAAATCAGCTGGAGCAGCTGAAGCGATTTGAAGAAGTTAACGAATGAAAAGCAAAGTTAATTTTAAAAAACTGTAAAAAAATTCTATTGTTACGGCTTTTTTTATGTTTAAATAGAAAAAACAGTGGAATAGATTAAGAAGAACAATTACGTTATGTATTCTCTCATATAGGGAAAATGACTTAGTTTAGTTTCCTTATTTGATACGATAAAGAGCTTTGTTTTATAATAAAATTGTTGTTCGGATAAAAGGAGGAAGAAGGGCATGTCCGAGGTTGGAACTTTAAAAAAAGGATTAGATATCTTCTCTTTGCTTTTAAACCGTCCGAATATGACTATTCCGGAAATGATGGAAGCGCTCGGTTTTAATAAGAGTACGATGTATCGTCTTGTGAGCACACTTGAACAAAACGGATTTATTGTAAGAAACCCGTCTAACCGCTATACGGTTTCACCACAACTGGTGCTGGCACTCGTACAAAATACGATGCATACGAACTATGAAATGAATTGGCTCTCTGTTCCTGCTATGCAGAAGCTGAGTGAAGAGACCAATGAGACCATTTACGCGGGAATTCTCCATCATAAACAGATGGTTACAACTCAGGTGGTGAACGGGCAATATAGCACTCGTACGCATTCTGAAGTAGGAAATAAAAAGCCGCTTCATGCAAATGCTATTGGAAAGTGTATTCTTGCTTATCAAGAGGACAGCGTGCAAAAATCTATTCTTCACGAACTTTCGCTTGAAGCTTATACAGATCGAACGATCACCGAGCTGGACGAGCTGGAAGCTGACTTAGCTTTAAGTAAGGAAAGAGGATATGCTGTCGATGATGAAGAACGGGAGCCTGGCGTTCGCTGTATTGCAGCCCCTATTTTCAGAAAAGGAAAAATAATGGCAGCTATTGCTTTATCAGGTCCATCCGTTCGTATTTCAGAAGAGAAAGACGAAGAACATGCTGCACTTGTTAAACAGTGCGCAGAACAAATTTCACAAGCAATTACTCTTTACGAATAATTCAACAGTAAAAAAGGGGATGAACAGCAACATGGAAAACTTACAGTCAACAACGACCTTAGCAAACGGCGTTAAAATGCCGTGGTTAGGTTTAGGTGTTTATAAAGTAGAAGATGGTCAAGAAGTTGTAGATTCAGTTAAATATGCAATCAAAGCTGGATACAAAAGCATTGATACGGCTAAAATTTATGAAAATGAAGAAGGCGTGGGACAAGCGATCAAAGAATCAGGTGTTTCTCGCGAAGAACTATTTGTTACATCAAAAGTGTGGAATGCAGATCAAGGATATGACACAACTCTTCAAGCATTTGAAACAAGCTTAAACAAGCTAGGTCTTGAATATTTAGATTTATACTTAATTCACTGGCCGGTTGAAGGTAAGTATAAAGATACGTGGAAAGCACTTGAAAAGCTTTATAAAGACGGGAAGATTCGTGCAATCGGCGTATCGAATTTCCAAGTGCATCATCTAGAAGACTTAATTGCAGATGCAGAAGTTAAGCCGATGGTAAACCAAATCGAATTTCATCCACTTTTAACACAAACAGAAGTGCGTGAATACTGCAAAAAACAAGGAATCCAAGTGGAAGCATGGTCACCGCTTGCACAAGGTGAGCTGCTTGATAACGAAGTGTTAACTCAAATTGCTGAAAAGCACGGAAAATCAACTGCTCAAGTTATCTTACGTTGGGACTTGCAAAACGAAGTAGTAACGATTCCTAAGTCAACAAAAGAACATCGTATTATCCAAAATGCAGACGTATTTGATTTTGAATTAAATGCAGAAGAAGTTGAAAAAATTAACGCATTAAATCAAAATCATCGCGTAGGTCCAGATCCAGATAACTTTGACTTTTAATGTTAAATTAAGACTAAAACGTCTTGTAAGATAAATAATAAACAAAGCGCTATTGTCATTCATGCAGTAGCGCTTTGTTTATTAATTAGGAAATGTGATGGTTGAACAAGGAGGAAAAGTAATGAAAATGTCAGGAAACACTATTTTAATTACGGGCGGAGCGTCTGGAATTGGATTGGCGCTTGCAGAACGTTTTTTAAAGGAAGGAAATGAAGTTATTATTTGTGGAAGAAGGGAATCAAAGCTGCAAGAAGCAAAAGAAAGATTCCCTTCGTTACATACAAAAGTGTGCGACGTATCAATAGAAGAAAGCAGAGTAGAGCTGGTAAAATGGGCGACTGAAAGGTTCCCAAAATTAAATGTTATTGTGAATAATGCAGGCATTCAGCAGCGCGTAAATCTTTTACACATGCACGAAGAGTGGCAGTATTACGAAAAAGAACTAATGAGTAATGTAAGTGCTCCTATTCATTTAACTTCGCTATTGATTCCTCATTTCGTTCAACAAGAACGTGCTGCGGTTATTAACGTAACGTCGGGGCTGTCTTTAACACCTGGAGCATGGGTGCCAATTTACAGCGCAACAAAAGCGGCGTTAAGGTCGTTTACGATTAGTTTAAGACATCAAGTAGAAGAAACAAATACCGAAGTGATAGAAATTCTTCCTCCAGCCGTGAACACGGATTTAGGAGGACCGGGACTTCATACATTTGGAGCACCGCTTGATGACTTTGCTGATTCAATATTTGAAGAACTGAAAAAAGGCAAAATCGAAATTGGCTATGGAGACAGCGCTAAAAGGCTTTATGCTTCTAAAGAAGAAATTGAGAAAGCTACAGCACAAGCTTGGAGGGGGTTTTTAAAGAACAACCCTGAATTTTAAAGTCAGAAAACACAAAGGTTTCTAAACCCTTCAATGGTAGCGGGTCATAAAAAGCGTGTGTCCATAAAATAAATGGACACACGCTTTTTATCATTAACGATCTACCGTTTGTCTAATTCGTTTTTCCATTTTCTCAAGCATGCGGAGGTACTCATCCTGTTCTTCTGGAGTTAGAGCAAAAAGCATGTCTTGCCAAAATAAATTTCGCTGCTCAATTACATAGTTCACTAATGTTTCGCCAGCCTCCGTTAAGGATATCCATACAATTCTGCGGTCTTTTTGGTCACGTACACGCTGAACGAGTGCATCATCTTCTAATTGATTTAATAAAATGGTAGTAGCCCCGGAGGTTAGCTTTAGATTTGAAGAAATTTCGGCTACCATACGTTTAGAGCTGACTCCGATGAATTTTAAAATTAAAAATTTCGTAATGGTTAAATTATAGGGCTGCTCATTGATTTTATCTTCTAAGAGCGTTCGCTTGAGTTCAAATAATGAGGTTTTAACTTGGTCAAGTTTTTCTAGTTTATCTATTAACTGCTGATCCATCATAATCACCTTTTCTTTATCATTATAGGTGTTAAACAATTGCTGCTAGTTACCTATTGTGGTTTATGTATATAGGGAGTTTGTTCCGAAAAAAGGAGCTGTTTTTGTGTATAACCCTATGCTTATATATCTAACTTTAAAGTAAAGTAAAGTACTTGTAAAGAAACCAAAACTTTTAAGTTGTATTTCAGTTAAAGATGTAGTAAAGTATTCAGTCGGGAAAACTTTATGAAACATAAATGTTTAGTTTTAAAAATAAATTAAAATCAAAGTTATTTACAACTAAATATCTTTGTGATAAAGTTATCTAGCGTAATACTTAACTGAATGAAATATTAAGGAGGTAAAATAAATGTCAAGAGGGCGTTTAATTTTAATGAACTTTATCGGAATTATTGTAGTATTAGCTTTAATTATTGGTGGGGGATACTATTATATTCAAAAATCTAATTATGTATCCACAGACAATGCAAAAGTGTCGGGCGATCTTTATACAGTAGTAGCGCCAGCGGCAGGTAAAGTAGCAAGCTGGAATATTGAAGAAGGTAAAGATGTTTCAAAAGACGATGAGGTAGCTAAAATCCAATCAGAAGATGGAGAAAAAACAGTTACAGTACCAGAGGATGGTAAAATCATCAAAACACAGGTAAAAGAAAATCAAATGGTTCAAGCTGGTCAGCAAATTGCTAGCGAAGTAGATATGAATAACTTATTCATCATTGCAAACATTAAAGAAGACAAATTAAAAGATATTGAAGCTGGCGATGACGTTGATGTAACAGTTGACGGAGATACTAAAACAACAATTGATGGAAAAGTAGAAGAAATCGGTTATGCAACAAACTCAATTTTCTCATTAATGCCAAGCTCTAATTCAGACGGCAACTATACGAAAGTATCACAAACAGTTCCTGTTAAAATCTCTATTTCTAACTACTCTGAAAACGTACTGCCAGGTATGAACGCAGAAGTTAAAATCTCTAAAAACTAAGAACGTACATGATTAAGAAGAGAAGAAAGGAGGAAGGAACTGATGTCAGCAAACACGATACAACCAGAGGAAAGCTCAGTTAAAAAGCATATCCCGCTACTAGTCGTACTTATGCTTGGATTGTTCTTAGCAATTTTAAACCAAACGCTGCTAAATGTTGCGATTCCGCATCTGATTACAGAGTTTGGCGTTACGGCTAATACCGCACAGTGGTTGCTTACAGGATATATGCTTGTAAATGGTGCACTTATTCCATTATCAGCCTATTTAATTGAACGTTTTGGCGTTCGTCGCTTATTCTTATTTGCGATGGCCTGCTTTACAATTGGAGCGCTTGTCTGCGGAATCGCGCCGACTTTCTCAATTATGCTAATTGGACGTCTGGTTCAAGCAGTCGGGGGCGGAGTGCTAGCACCTCTAGTTATGACCATTATCGTATTTATTTTCCCTCCTCATATGCGCGGAAAAGGAATGGGTATCTTTGGTTTAGCCATGATGTTCGCTCCGGCAATTGGACCGACGCTTTCAGGATGGGTTATTCAAAACTATGACTGGCACATTTTATTTACGGGAATGGTGCCACTAGGTGCACTCGTACTTATTATTGCAGCTTTTAAATTAAAAGATATTAAACCGCCTCAAAATGTAAAAGTAGATCTAATTTCTGTGTTTACATCTCTTGCAGGTATGGCTTTACTTCTATACGGCTTCAGTGAAGCTGGAAACGATGGCTGGACGGATTCAGTTGTATTATCAACGATGATCGGCGGTATTGTCTTATTAATCATCTTTGTTGTACAGCAGCTTCGACTTAAAAGTCCATTACTTGATGTGAGAGTATTTAAATACAATATTTTCTCATTATCTAATATCATCAGTATTGCCATTACAATCAGCATGTATGCTGGTATGTTCTTATTGCCGATTTATTTGCAAAACATCCGTGGCTATTCAGCGTTTGACTCAGGCTTATTAATCTTGCCTGGTGCACTTGTTATGCTAGTCATGTCACCGATTTCTGGTACGCTGTTTGATAAATTAGGACCGCGTCCACTAGGGATTGTCGGGATGTTGATTACGGTTGTGACAACATTTGAATTTACAAAATTAACGCTTGAAACACCGTTTAGTCATATTGTTATTATTTATATGATCCGTGCATTCGGTATGTCATTATTAATGATGCCAATTATGACAGCTGGTTTAAATCAGCTGCCGGCAAAATTAAGCAGCCACGGTACATCTATGTCGAACACGCTTCGTCAGGTGAGTGGTTCAATCGGTATCAGTTTAATGACTACAATCTTTACAAATCGCACAACATATCATGTGAATGAAATGAGCAGTTCAATGACTACATCTGATCCATTCTTTATGAATAACTTCCAGGTATTTGTGCAAAAGATTGCTCAAACGCTTCACCTTTCTCAAACAGAAGCGCAAAAACAAGCTTTAACAACATTAGCTGGAAAAGTTCAAGCGCAAGCAACTGTACAAGGAATTAACGACGCGTTTTACTGGACAGTTATCATTGCCATTATTGGATTGATTTTAAGTTTCTTCCTACGTGATGTTCGTAAAGATCCAGTGGTAGAAGTAGAAGAGACAGAAAAAGAAACAACAGACGATATTCGTATGTTACCGGCACCAAAAGATATGAACTCATAAGCAACGGAGGGATAAAGGATGAAAATTTGTATCGTATATGATAGTGAAGGCGGACATACAGAGGCATTAGCAAAAGCGATTGCTTCTGGCGCTGAGCTGTCTGGAGAAGCAACTGTATATGTAAAGCATGTCGAAGAAGCAGATGTACGTGAACTGCCTGAAATGGATGCTATTATTTGGGGCTGCCCAGGGCATTTTGGAACAATCAGTTCAGGGTTAAAAACGTGGATTGATAAATTAGGTTATTTATGGGCAGAAGGTAAATTAATTGATAAAGTAGGTGCGGTGTTCTGTACAACAGCTACAACGCACGGTGGCTTAGAAGCAACGCTTTTAAATTTAATTACACCGATGCTTCATCAAGGAATGGTTATCGCTGGCTTACCAGGTAACATTCCAGAAAATGCGCTGTACGGTACTTATTACGGTGTGGGAATTACTTGTCCAATCGAAGGTGACGAATTATTAACAGAGAACGACCAAGCGCTAGGTAAAGCGTTAGGAGAACGTGTTGTTCAAGTGACTAAACGAATGACACAAGGACAGTAGGTGACGGTATGTTAGGTATTTTACTGATCGTTGTAGCTGTGATTCTGGTTGTCCTAATTATTACAATGAATGCTAAAGCATCATCTTCTAAGCGCCAGCGTACAGTTCCACCTAAAAAAGAAGCGGCTGCTTCAAATGCTCCTAAAGAGCCAAAAGTAGAAGAGAAAAAAGTGGCAGAAAAAAAACCTGCAGCACCAAAAGAAACACTAAAAGAAGAGCCAAAAGAACCGCAGGCGAAGACGGAAACAAGAACATCTAGACATAAGAAAGAAAAAGATGTCATGAACGATGATATGTATCGTCAAGTGCTGCAAAAGTTTAGAGAAGGCGAAAAAGACGACACGGTTTTTACAAAAGAAGAACGTGACGTTATGAATGATGACGCTTTTCGTAAGGCTTTAAGATCGTTTAAGAAAAACGATAATGAATGAGTTTCTTCTATTATAATAGTACGGAATAAAACAGATAGAAAATAGGTTATAAGCATTCCGCGAAACCAGCCGCTCTCCCCAGGTTAGGTTTCGCTTGGAGTGCAGCAGGGGGCTGACATGTTAACATCGACTCCCTGATTATAAGAAAGGGGACGTCAAAACATGGAACAGCTCACATTTATTGAAGAGGTCCAGAGAATTTCGATATCCCTTAACAAAAAGGTAATGACAGAGATAAAAGAAAGGTTACTTTCACAAGGGATTACGCCTTTTCAATATCATATCTTATTAATTATCGGTAAATGCAGTCATATTGGAGTAACCAAGCTGGCAGAGGAGATGCGTGTAAAGCCTAGTGCGATCACTCCTGTTATTACTCGTTTAATAGACTTAGAGTTAGTTTCACGCTATCACTCTAAAGAGGATCGCCGTAAGGTAAACATTGAGTTAACTGCTAAAGGTGAACAAGTGATTGAAGAAGCAAATGAAATTGTGCAAAAGATGATTGCTCATTTCTTTTCTTGCTATGAGCCGAAAGATCAAGAGCAATTTTTGAAATTATTTAAGAAACTAGACGCTAATATCTAATGAAAGAAACATCACTTCTTAATGGAGTGATTTTTTTTTGATAAAAAGATTGTCAACTTCACTTTTCCATGATATTATTTGTGTAAACGGTTACATATATGGAGGGAGGGAAATAGAGTGGTAACAATTCGTGATGTAGCAAAAGAAGCAGGCGTGTCCGTTGCGACCGTTTCGCGTGTTTTAAACAGTACAGGGTATGTAAAAGAAGACACGCGTGTGCGAGTAATGAATACAATTCAAAAATTAAACTACAGCCCTAACGAAGTAGCCCGTTCGCTTTATACACGTGAATCACGTTTGATTGGTCTATTGCTTCCAGACATCACAAACCCTTTTTTCCCTCAGCTCGCACGAGGAATAGAAGATGAAGTACATAGCCATGGATTTCGTTTAATTCTTGGCAATAGTGATGAGCAGTTAGAGAAAGAATTGACATATCTCCAAACGTTTACGCAAAATCATGTAGTAGGAATGATTACGGCAACAACAAGTTTAGCTCAGAAACTATATGAAGGTCTTACATTTCCCGTCGTGTTTTTAGATAGAAGTTCTGATCAGTATCCATCCGTTTATGCTGATGGTTTTGAAGGCGGGAAAATCGCTGCAGAAGAAATAATCAAAAGAGGAAGTAAAAGAATTACTCTTATCAAAGGTCCAGTAAATGTAAAGCCTGCTCAGGAACGTTTTCAAGGCTCTCTTTCTGTCTTGAGTCAGTCTGATGCAGACTTTTACGTATTAAATACAAATTCTCTAGCATTTGACGATGCGCAGAAATGGGCAAAGGAAATCTTTCAAAAGTACCCTGAAACAGACGGGATTATCGCAAGTAATGACATTGTAGCCACAGCCGTTTTACACGAGGCGTTTCGATTAGAAAAAAGCGTGCCCGATGATCTGCAAGTAATTGGTTTTGATGATATTCCGCAAAGCCGCTTTTCGTTTCCAGCCCTGTCTACAATTCGTCAGCCTGCTTATGAAATGGGCAAGCAAGCAGCAGGTCTGTTAATGAAATGCATTAAGAAAGAACCTTTAATTCAAAAGCAAGTACAACTACCCGTTACGTTTATTGAACGAAATACGACACGAAAGGTTGAGGAACATGGCTAAAGTAACTGTGATTGGAAGTTCATCAATGGATTTAGTAGTAACATCAAATATTCGTCCTGGAGCTGGAGAAACAGTGTTAGGAGAATCATTCAAAACTGTTCCCGGAGGAAAAGGAGCGAACCAAGCTGTTGCAGCAGCCCGGCTTGGAGCGGATGTGAGTATGATTGGATGTGTGGGCGAAGATCATTACGGAAAAGCAATCCTGGAGAATTTCAAATCAAACGGTGTATCTGTGGAAAATGTGAAACCGGTTACAGATTCAGATAGCGGAACAGCTCACATTATACTCGCTGAAGGAGACAACAGCATTGTAGTTGTTAAAGGAGCAAACGATTATATTACTCCAGACTACGTAGAAAAAGCAAAAGAAAAAATTAAAGAAGCGGATATCGTACTTATTCAGCAAGAAATTCCAGAAGAAACGGTTGAATATGTTGCTCAGCTTTGTCAGGAACTTAAAGTACCGCTTTTATTAAATCCAGCGCCTGCAAGACCATTAAAAGCAGAAGTGATTGAACAAGTTTCTTACATCACTCCAAATGAACATGAAGCAACGCTTTTATTTGAAGGAAAAGAAAAAGAAGAAGTATTAAAACAGTATCCAAATAAATTGTTTATTACAGAAGGAAAACAAGGTGTACGCTATTTTAACGGCGAGAAAGAAGTATTGGTTCCTTCTTATCAAGTAGAAACGATTGATACAACAGGAGCAGGAGATACGTTTAACGCAGCGCTTGCTGTGGCACTTGCCGAAGGAATGGGTTTTGAAAAAGGAATTCAGTTTGCTAATCGCGCAGCTTCGCTATCCGTCACTAAATTTGGTGCGCAAGGCGGCATGCCGACTCGAAAAGAAGTGGAGGAGAGTCTGTAAATGAAACGTCACGGAATGATTAACAGTCATATTACGAAAATACTAACAGATCTAGGTCATACAGACACTATTGTCATTGCAGATGCAGGGTTACCTGTTCCGAGTGATGTGCCTAAAATTGATTTATCTTTAAAGCTAGGAGTGCCTAGCTTTGAAGATGTAGTAGTAGCTGTGTTAGAAGATATGGCTACAGAAAAAATAGTGATTGCTTCTGAGATGAAAGAAAGAAATCAAAAGGCTTACGAGTTGATGGAAAAGCAAAACATCTTAGTAGAAGAAGTATCGCATGAACAATTGAAAATGTTGACAAGCAAAGCGAAAGTTGTGATTCGTACAGGAGAAGCAACTCCTTATGCAAACTGTATTTTACAAGCGGGAGTTATTTTTTAAAAGAGGTGAACAGCATGCATATTGCAATGAGAGGGATTCATAAAGCCTTTGGAGCAAACCGTGTACTAAGAGGCGTGGATTTTGAATTACATGAAGGTGAAGTTCACGCACTAATGGGGGAAAATGGAGCGGGGAAATCTACGCTGATGAATATTTTAACCGGCCTTCATAAAAAAGATGAAGGACAGATTCTGATTGATGGCAAAGAGACGTATTTTCAAAATCCAAAAGAAGCAGAACAAAACGGAATTACCTTTATTCATCAAGAGCTGAACGTTTGGCCTGAAATGACGGTGCTTGAAAACTTATTTATCGGCAAAGAATTAAAAACACCTTTAGGTTTTTTAAAAACAAAAGAAATGAAAGCGTTAGCAAAGAAGCAGTTTGAAAAATTAGCTGTCACCATTCCTCTTGATCAAGAAGCAGGACTTTGTTCTGTCGGACAGCAGCAAATGATTGAGATAGCCAAAGCGCTGATGACGAATGCAAAAGTGATTATCATGGATGAGCCGACCGCAGCGCTTACTGAAAGAGAAATTCAAAAGTTATTTGACGTAATTAATGCGCTGCGAAAACAAGGTGTATCGATTGTCTATATTTCACATCGTATGGAAGAGATTTTCGCTATTTGTGATTCCATTACGGTCATGCGTGACGGACAGACGGTAGACAAAAAGCCGATTCCAGAAACCAGCTTCGATGATGTTGTTCGCAAAATGGTAGGAAGAGAGCTAACGGATCGATTTCCTGCTAGGACATCTCCCAAGGGAGACGTTGTATTTGAAGCAAAAGGCTTGGAGAGAAAAGGTGTATTTCAAGACGTTCATTTTTCAGTGCGATCAGGAGAAATTGTCGGCGTTGCGGGGCTAATGGGAGCTGGCAGAACCGAAATTATGCGCGCTATCTTCGGGCTTGATCCGTTAGAAAAAGGCGAAATTATCTTAAATGGCAAACGGGTCAGTATCACAAAGCCAGACCAAGCCATTAAATTAGGTCTCGGGTTCATTACAGAAGATCGTAAAACAGAAGGGCTCGTTCTGGATTTTTCTATTCGAGAAAATATTGCACTTCCAAGTCTATTCAGCTTTTCGCCAAAAGGCTTTATTGAACAAAAAAGCGAGCAGCAATTTGTAGATTTGCTTATTAAACGTTTAACGATCAAAACCGAGTCGTCTGAGACGAGTGCGGCTAACTTATCGGGAGGAAATCAGCAAAAAGTAGTTATTGCCAAGTGGATTGGCATTGGACCAAAAGTGTTAATTTTAGATGAACCAACTCGAGGAGTTGACGTCGGGGCGAAGCGTGAAATTTATCAGCTTATGAATGAACTGACAGACAGAGGCGTGGCTATTATCATGGTGTCTTCAGAGCTTCCGGAAGTACTCGGCATGAGCGATCGCATTTTGGTTGTGCATGAAGGAAAGATAACAGGTGAACTGACAAGTGAAGAAGCAACTCAAGAAAAAATTATGACATTTGCAACAGGAGGTCAGTAAAATGAAAGCAAACACAGCGATAAAAGAAAATCGCGTTGATAACGTGATGCAAAAGCTAGGTCCGTTACTAGGTTTATTTATTCTTATTGTCATTGTATCGATTTTAAATCCAAGCTTTTTAGAACCTTTAAATATTTTAAACTTGCTGCGTCAAGTAGCCATTAATGCCTTAATTGCATTCGGTATGACATTTGTTATTTTAACAGGGGGAATTGATTTATCCGTGGGCTCTATACTTGCTCTATCAAGTGCGTTAATGGCAGGTATGATTGTGTCAGGTGTAGATCCTATTTTAGCTATTTTAATAGGATGTGTGTTAGGAGCTGTAATGGGTATGGTTAACGGCTTACTTATTACAAAAGGAAAAATGGCGCCGTTTATTGCGACGCTAGCGACGATGACAATTTTTAGAGGATTAACGCTTGTTTATACAGATGGAAATCCGATTACGGGCTTAGGTGAAAACTATTACTTCCAATTATTTGGCCGAGGCTATTTCCTAGGTATTCCTGTTCCAGCGATTACGATGGTATTAGCGTTTGCTGTCCTATGGGTGATTTTGCATAAAACACCGTTTGGCCGTAGAACATATGCAATCGGTGGAAATGAAAAAGCAGCATTTATTTCAGGAATCAAAGTTCCGAAAGTTAAGGTTATGATTTACTCACTAGCAGGATTATTGGCAGCGCTATCAGGAGCGATTTTGACTTCTCGCTTGAATTCTGCTCAGCCAACGGCAGGTACGTCTTACGAGTTAGATGCTATCGCCGCAGTAGTACTGGGTGGCACAAGCCTTTCCGGAGGACGTGGACGCATTGTTGGAACGTTAATTGGTGCGCTGATTATCGGAACATTAAACAACGGTTTGAACTTACTCGGCGTTTCGTCGTTTTACCAAATGGTCGTAAAAGGAATTGTTATTTTAATTGCGGTATTAATTGATCGCAAAAAGTCAGCTTAGGAGGGAAAAACATGAAGAAAATTTGGCTCGTGCTATTATCATTTTCATTATTACTGTTAGGGGCTTGTTCACTTCAGCCTCCTGAGTGGGCGAAACCATCTGAAAGTAAAAATTTAAAAGATATTAAAATTGGTTTATCCGTGTCTACATTAAACAATCCGTTCTTTGTTTCCCTAAAAGAAGGAGTACAAAAAGAAGCAAAAAAACTGGGCATGGAAGTAGTTGTAGTAGATGCTCAAAATGATTCAGCAAAACAAATTAACGATGTAGAAGATTTAATGCAGCAAGGTGTTAACATTCTGCTTATTAACCCAACGGATTCAGCCGCTATTTCAACAGCTGTACAATCGGCTAATAATGTAGGGATTCCAGTTATTACGCTAGATCGTTCAGCAGAAAAAGGAAAAGTGGAAACACTGGTAGCTTCAGATAATGTAAAAGGTGGTCAAATGGCTGCTGATTACATTGTAAAAAAAGTAGGTGAAAAAGCTCAGGTAGCAGAACTTGAAGGCGTGCCCGGAGCTTCAGCAACTCGTGAACGAGGAAAAGGGTTCCACAACGTTGCAGATCAAAAGCTAGATATTACGGCTAAACAGTCAGCTGATTTTGACCGTACAAAAGGCTTAAACGTTATGGAGAACGTTCTTCAAGGAAACCCTGGTATCAAAGCCGTATTTGCTCACAATGATGAAATGGCATTAGGAGCTATTCAAGCGATTAACAGCTCAGGAAAAGATGTATTAGTAGTAGGGTTTGATGGAAACGACGATGCAATTAAAGCAGTAAAAGAAGGAAAACTAGGAGCAACTGTAGCCCAGCAGCCTGTTTTAATTGGTAAACTTGCCGTAAAGTCTGCTAAAAATGTTCTTCAAGGCAAAAAAGTAGATAAGCAAATTCCAGTGCCTTTAAAACTAGTAACCTCTGAAAAATAATGGCTTTATACGTGTGAAGAAAAAAGACGCTCATTTGATTTATGGGCGTCTTTATATATATATAAAGTGTAAAAAAGAAGTGAAAAAGTCACAACTTTATAAATAGTGTAGGAATTATGTAGGTGGAATTTATGTAATAAAAAGTAAAAAACACAGAAAAAAGGCGGTAAAACACATAATTTTCTGTGAAAAATTTGTAATATAGCTGTAATAATAAGCGTTTATTTTGATTTTTAAAGAGTAATTTTGCCCCCTTTGTGACAAAAATATATCTTTTTTAATAAACAGTAAACCTCTCTATCAAGGGATTTTGGTGGTAAATTCCCAGAAAGAGATTCTTGGTTATACAGATTATGGGAAACTTTTAACTGTATTGTAACATAAACAGCTAGTTTTTTATGGTATAACTATGTCTATGAGGAAAGGGGACTATTACTTTATGAAAATTTTTAAGCGTATGACTCTTGCAGCAGTCACAGGAATTTTCTTCATGACCGGCATTACAGAGACTCACGCCCAATCGAATGAAGAAGCGCTCCAGACTACTGAAAATAAAATTAAAGAAACAGAAAAGGCTGTTCAACAAAAAGAGAAAGAGAAACAGTCTATCAATTCAGATGTTCAAAACATACAGTCACAATTAAATTCATTACATACAGTAATCTCTAGCAATAAAAAAGAGTTAGCATCGACTGAAAAGCAGATTTCAGAAGCGAACAAAATGATTGAGAAAAAGAAAAAAGAGATCGTTTTGCTTCAGGAAAAAGTGTTAAGTCGTAAAGATATTATTGAAAATCGATTAGTTGCTTTACAGCAGGACGATAAAACAAGCGTTGTTATTGATACATTAATGAATGCTGATAACTTTGGAGATTTTGTTGCACGTATGGGTGCGGTCACAACTTTATTGTCAGCAGATAATGATATTTTAAAGCAGCATCAAAATGACTTAGATCAAATTGAAAAAGATAAAAAAGAAATTGATAAGCAAGAAAAAGTATTAGAAGCAGCAAAAAGTAGCCTAGCGGCTAAACAAGCTGAATTAGATAAAAACGTTGCGAAACAATCAGCAACGTTAACAACTATGCAAGAAAAATACAGTACGGTCGTAAATGAAATTGATGCAGCTTCTTCAGAAAAAGCAAATCTTCAGTCTGAACTAACAGGCATTCAAGATAAGATTGCAAAAGAAAAAGAAGCAGCTCAAAAGCAAGCTGAGCAAGTGGCAAAACAGCAGGCGGCTGAAAAGGCTGAGGCTGATGCAGAAGCAAAGCGTCAAGCTGAATTAGCAACAGCTAAAAAAGAAGTAAAAACAGAGCCGAAACAAGAAGTAAAAACAGCTGCGGCTACAGAGAAGAAAGCAGCCGTTTCTTCAGAAGCAAAAGAAACGAAAAAAGAAGAAAGCACACAAAAGCATTCTGGAAAAGAAATGTATGTAGAAGCAACAGCTTATACAGCTAATTGTGCAGGCTGCAGCGGCGTAACAGCCACTGGACAAAATGTAAGTTCAGGCACTCATAAAATTATTGCGGTAGATCCATCCGTTATTCCATTAGGTTCGAAAGTATATGTAGAAGGATACGGAGTGGCAACAGCAGGTGATACGGGCGGTGCGATTAAAGGATATCGAATTGACGTATTAGTACCTTCTGAGTCAGCTGCAAAAGCATTTGGACGTCGTACAGTGAAAGTAACGGTGCTAAACTAAAGAGAAGATCCGAACGATTTATCGTTCGGATTTTTTCATTTTGTTGGTTTTCAGATGAGATGGATGCAGCTATGTCTCAGCCTCTTCTTTGCATGTTTGGTGAGCAAGTTGCTAGCTAATCTATGCTCTTTTCGTTACCATACAATAAAGTAAATGGAAGAAAAGGAGTGGGTAAAATGAAGGTAGTTGATCCAGCGGTACAAAATGCAAAAGATAATTATCATTTGCTAACAGGTGTCGTCATTCCCCGGCCAATTGCGTTTATTACAAGTCAAAATGATGACGGTGTAGTGAATGCCGCGCCGTTTAGTTTTTTTAATGTAGTTGCGGCAGAGCCTCCGCTGATTGCCGTTTCGGTTTCGAGAAGTGAAGGTCAAATGACGAAAGATACGGCCAAAAATATTAGTGCATCTAAAGAATTTGTAGTTCATCTTGTAGACGAAAACTTAGTGGAACAGGTGAATCAAGCGGCATCTTCTTACCCTTCTTCCGTGAGTGAAGTCGAGGAAACAGGGTTAACACTAGCACCGAGCAAAAAAGTGCAGGTTCCCGGAATTCAAGAAGCCAGCATTCGAATGGAATGTAAACTTCACCAAATTGTTCCATTAGGAACGGATGAGGCATACAGCTCAGATTTGTTTATCGGTGAAGTTGTGATGTTTCATATTAGTGAAAAAGTAATAGAAAACGATCGCGTTTCTGCAGAACGTGTGAAGCCAGTCAGCCGGCTTGCGGGTTCTAACTATAGTAAATTGGGGCAATTATTTTCCTTAGAACGTCCCAAATAAGCAAGAAAGTGTTACTTATGTAGCAAAAAAATAGTATACATTGGATTTTTTTAAATAAGCGATTGTGTTCTGTTTCAACAATAACAGTACATTCGCTTTTTTTTATGAACGAAAAAGTTAATAGAAACCATAATAACAAAATCAATTTACAAAAAGGCAAAAATGTAAGGTTTTTGCCTTTTATATTTACCATTGAGGAAAAGGGTATTCATTCATATAATTTAGATTAAGTAAATTGTATACGCTTTCAATATACAGAATTATTTTTCAATAATTCTATCTAGAAAGAGACGTGAGCGTTTGCAAAAAAACTTGCCACACTAGGAGACGAGATCATAGGAGGGGTATTCATTGAAACGTTGGTTTAGTTTAATCAGTTTTGCACTCATTTTAACCCTAGTACTTGCAGGATGCGGAGGAAAGTCCGCTAATGAAACAAGTGGTAGCGGTGGAAAAGAAGTTGTTGCATGGGCTTGGAATATTAACGTACCGGTATTAAAGAAAGCAGCAGCAGAATATCAAAAAGAGAATCCAGGATTTAAATTAAAAGTAGTGGATATGGGACGTGAAGACGTTTATTCAAAACTAACAACAGGATTGCAGGCTGGCGGAAAAGGTCTTCCTGATATTGTATTAGTAGAAGACGATCGTTTCCAAGGATATTTGGATGCATTTCCAAAAGCATTTTTAAACCTATCTAAAAAAGGGTTCGATAAGCAAGAAGATAAATTTCCAGAGTTTAAGAAAGCTCTTTTATCAAAGGATGGGGACATGTACGGCTTCCCGTTTGATGCAGGTCCGACAGGCGTTTTCTACCGCACAGATTACTTTGAAAAAGCAGGCGTAGATCCAAACAGCATCAAAACATGGGATGATTATATTGCGGCTGGTAAAAAAATTAAAGAAAAAGTTGGCGTTGATTTACTAGGTTTAGATTTTAATAATGACGATGGCTTATTCCGAATGGCACTAACGCAGCAAGGTACGTTCTATTTTAATAACAAAGGTAAGCTCAATTTAACTTCTAAAGAAGCGAAAAAAGCGATGGAGTTAAATAAGAAGTTAAAAGAAGCAGGCATTGTTAAAAATACAGTGGGCTGGGATGCTTCAATCAGTGCTTTAGCAGAAGGTAAAGTAGCAAGTTCACCATCTGGTGCTTGGCTATCTGGTTCTATTACGCAGCAGGCTCCAGATTTAAAAGGAAAATGGGGAGTATTTTTATTACCTTCGTTTGAAGAAGGAGGCAACCGTGCTTCTAACTTAGGCGGAAGCAACTATGTGATTTCAGCAAATAGCCAAAAAGCAGATGAAGCGTACAAATTTATGGAATATTTCTCAACAACAGATAAAGTTCAAGAAGAAGCGATGAAGGGCGGACTATTCCCATCATTAAATACCGTATATTCTTCAAAATTATTCACTGCACAAGATGAGTACTTTAACAATCAGACGATTTGGAAAACATTCGCAGATGAAATGAAAGATATTAAGCCGGTTAATTTTACAGGCAATTACTCAGTTGCAAACAGTGAAGCAGTCAAAGCTGTGTCAGAGGTAACAAATGGTAAGGGCGTTACAGACTCGCTTGAAGCAGCTCAAAAACGCTTAGAAAACCGAATTCAAAAATAATCAAGAAGCATAGAAGGTGATTTCTAGAAAATGGCCTTCTATCTCTTCTTCTTGCGGTACTAGGAGGTCATCATGAAGACAAATAAATCATTGCCTTACTTATTTATTGCTCCAGCACTTTTGCTGTTCGCGCTGTTTACCGTCTATCCTATTTTTTCATCGTTTATTCTAAGCTTTCAGAGTATGGAAGGCGGAAAGTATGTATTTACCGGTTTATCAAACTATACACGTTTGCTCGGAGATGATATTTTCTGGAAAGCGCTTGGAAATACGGGGATTATTTTAATCGTTCAAGTACCCGTCATGATTTTATTAGCGCTTGTACTAGCTAACGCGTTAAACAGTCAGCTTTTAAGACTAAAAGGTTTTTTCCGAGTTTCATTTTTCTTGCCCGCAGTAACGTCGCTAGTTGCCTATTCTATTTTGTTTTCAATCATTCTTCAAGATGAAGGAATTATGAATACTATTTTAGGGTTTTTCGGTATCGATGCCATTCAGTGGCTGGGAGATCCTTTCTGGGCTAAAGTCTCAATCATCGTTGCGATGACTTGGAGATGGACAGGTTATAATATGGTTATTTTTCTAGCAGCTCTTCAAAGTTTATCTCATGAAGTTTACGAAGCAGCTGATTTAGACGGGGCAAATCGTATTCAAAAGTTTTTCCACGTAACGGTTCCACAATTAAAACCCGTTATCTTGTTTGCTACTATTTTATCAACAATTGGCACGCTTCAATTGTTTGACGAACCTTTTAACTTAACAAAAGGCGGCCCTGCTGATTCCACGATGACGCTAGGCTTATATATTTATCAAAATGGCTTTAAATATTTTGATTTTGGATATGCTTCAGCCATTGCGTACGTTGTTGTATTATTAGTCGGTATTTTAACGTTCTTCCAATTTAAATTTACGGGTGATAAATCATGAGTGTATTAGAGAGAGTAGAAGCAACCGCAGTAGCTACCGTGCCTAAGGTTAAAAAGAAAAGCAACATCATGCGTAAAATAGGATTATACAGCATGCTTGGGCTGTTCACGATTATCTCTATTTTTCCGTTTTACTGGATGATTATCGGCGCTACGAATGAATCGGGAAAAATGTTTACAAACCCTCCAACGCTGAAGCCTGGCGATCAATTTATGACAAATCTACAAAATTTAAATGCTTCAATTGATTTAGGGCGCGTCTTTTTTAACTCAGTATTTGTTTCAGTAGTGTATGTGATTGTAGCTTTAATGGTTTGTTCTACAGCTGCATATGCGCTATCTAAATTTGAATTTAAAGGACGAAACGCAATTTTTACGACGCTTTTATTGTCCATGATGATTCCATATCAAGCAACGCTCATTCCGCTTTTTCAGCTGATGTCGAATTTTAATTTGCTTGATACGTATTTTGCTCTTATTGTTCCGCAGCTGTGCTTTCCGTTCGCTATCTTTTTATTACGTCAGAACTTTTTAGCTTTTCCAACGGAACTGATTGAAGCAGCACGTTTGGACGGTGCTGGAGAGATGAGAATCTTTTTAACCATTGTGCTTCCTTCTATGAAGCCTGCGATGGCTGCAGCAGCTATTTTCTTATTTATGACACAGTGGAATAACTTTATGTGGCCTTTAGTTGCGACTACATCAAACGAAATGGCTACATTGCCAGTTGCTCTTTCAAGCTTAATTGGATTATCGATTATTGATTACGGTCAAGTAATGATGGGGGTAACGATTGCAACCATTCCAATCATTGTCTTCTTCCTAGCACTTCAGCGTCATTTTATTTCAGGAATGCTTGGAAGTGCAGTAAAATAAAAAGCAGCAGATGTTGAGAAAAAAGTATGTTAGTTAAAGGAGGATCCGAAAGAATCTGATTGTTGATCGAGAATCAAATTCGTTCGGATTTTTTCCTTTCTAGGATGAACGTAGATTTAATTGTAGTTAATTGCTTCTAGGTGTTGATTGGAGGGCAAGACGAAGACTCCTGCGGGAAAAGCGGAACAGGTGAGACCCCGCAGGAGCGTAAGCGACGAGGAGGCTCACCGGCCGCTCGCGGAAAGCGAAGTCTTGCACGGAAATCAACAGCTGTGTAACGAGTAATTCATACTAGTTCAATTTGTTCGTCTTTAGATTGGGTTGATTTAGCCATAGTTCAATCACTTTCTTAATGAACAGGGGGAGAGAAGATGGGAGAAATACCTGTAGGAGTACAGCTTTATACGCTGCGTGAAGAAACGAAAAAAGACTTTAAAGGAACTCTTCAAAAAGTAGCTGCTTTAGGATATCAAGGGGTAGAGTTTGCAGGGTACGAAGGATATACAGCGCAAGAAGTAAGAGCGTGGTTAATGGATTTGCAGCTGAAGGCAGCTTCTAGTCACGTGCCGCTTGAACAATTAGAAGCAAATTTAGAGCAAGTGATTCACTTTGAGCAGCAAGTTGGAAATTCACATATTGTTTGTCCTTATTTAATGCCTGAACGACAAACTGAAAAAGGATATTTCGAACTTATTGATTCTTTAAATTACATTGATGCTTATTGTAAAAAAGAAGGCATGTCGTTTAGCTATCACCATCATGATTTTGAGCTAAAAAAATTATCAACTGGAAAGTCAGCTCTCCAAACGATTCTAGAAGAAACTGGGGTAAATGTAGAGCTGGACATTTATTGGCTCACTAAAGCAGGCGAAGATCCAGTTGAGTGGATGAAGCACTATCGAAATCGTACGCCTTTTATCCATTTAAAAGATATGACAACAGACGGCGAGCAATTCTTTGCTCCTCTTGGTACCGGAGGGGTAAATGTAAAGGCTGTCATGAAAGAAGGCAATAAAGCAGGCGTAAAATGGTGGATCGTTGAACAAGATCAGTGCATAGAAAATCCTCTTAGCAGTATTAAAAAAAGCTTAGCATATATCAAATAAAAAAAACGAACAGACGCTGTCTGTTCGTTTTTTATTGATAAGCTGGAGTCCATTCAATTTCTCCGCACTTATTCGTATAATCAATATTTACTTCAAAGTTATGTTTTTCATAAAAATGAATTAATCTTTCGAGATGATCCCAGTCGCGCTCAGCGATATCTCCTTTAATGACATGAACATTTTGATCAACCGCTACTTCTTTTAAATAATTCATACATACAGAGCCATATCCCTTATTAGCGGGACCTTTAATATCACCAATAAAAATCGTGTGATTATCTTCATATACGCCATCGATGGCAAAATCCCAAGCCCCTCTATAGGCTTTTGTGCATTCATTTAGCATAATTTTACATGCGTTTCCGTCATTTTGTGCCGATACAATAACTAACTGATTATCTTCAGGCTGATCGACACCGATAACTTCGTACTTTTTAGCAATTTCTTTTAAATTATCCTGCATGCGAAATAGCTGAAACTCTAAATCATCAAGTGTTTCTTTTAGTTCTTCTGCATTCTGGTTTTTTTCTGTAAGCTGAGTAAACATTTTATACTCCTTTCCGTCTGTTTTCGGTCTAAACGCGCCTATGACAAAGAGAACACGGTGTATAAAGCGAAACTTTATTTAGCAAAGTATCTGCCTTAGTAAAAATATAAAAAGGAAAGAACCTGATTTGATTGATCGTTCATCAAAACGGCTGCTTTCCTTAACATTCACTTTTAAATTTTTCACAACGTGTATAAGGGTAACAAAGACTCATTAATTTTGTCAATAAGGTTGCAGGTCTATTTGTAAAGAAGATAACAGGACATTTTACTTATCTGGAAAGAAAAATAATGAGTGAAAAAAGAATCATTTTAAAGTAAAATCATTGGAGGAAAAGTATGGTTAAAAAGGAATTGCTTTTCATTTGGAAAAAACATACTTAAAATAAAAGTAAGAAAATATTTCATTTACTTACAAAATATTATAGAAAAATGGATGGAGTAATATGGGGTAAGTGTTAACTATATCGAACAAAGGGTGTATAAGATGGATAAATATCAAATTGCATTATTAGCTAATGTGCGTAAGCAGCTGCAAGAGTGGACTGATCAAAATAAAGAAATACCTCATGAAGAGGTGTACCGCTTTTTGCATTCAATTTCTGGAACGTCTGCGACTATTGGACTGCATTATTTAGGAGATCGTTCCCGCGCGTTAATGGAAGCTGTTGAAAAAAAACAGAAAAAAATCTGGGATTACGCGGAGTTGAATACTTTTTTATTAGATATTATTAAAATTTGTTATCAAGATGAAATTCAATCCGCAGAAGATATAAATAAACCGATAGAAATCAGTGAACAAACAGCTAGCATTTTACTTGTGGACGACGATCTTTCAATGCTGATGTATTTAAAAGAACAGTTTGAAAAGCAGGGATGGTACGTATTAGCAACTGCATCTAAAGAAAAAGCTATTACGGCTTTTTACGAATTAAAGCCGGATTGTTTTGTTGTTGATGTACATATGAAAGACTGTACAGGCTTTGACATTCTTTCATTTTTACGTGATAAAACAAAGCAACTGTTCGTCCCGATTGTCATGATGAGCGTTGATAATCAAAGAGAGACGCGTTTGAAGGCTTTTAAATTAGGGGCTGATGACTTCCTTGTTAAACCTTTCGATCTGGAAGAAAGTCTACTTCGAATTGGTCACCATATTGAACGAAAGCAAATGTTTAACTCCTATTTAATGTTTGATGAATTAACAGGAGCCTATAACCGAACGTATTTAAAAGAAATCTATAGTCAGCAGCTGTCGAGCTACGACCGCTTAAAAGATCCTTTTTGTTTAGCGATTTTAGATTTAGATTTCTTTAAAAGAATAAATGATCAGTATGGACATCTTATGGGAGACCGCGTACTGCAAGCATTTGTAGAGTATATGAAGCATGAAATTCGTCCAACAGATCACATTTTTAGATATGGAGGCGAAGAATTTATTCTTTTACTGCCAAAAACCAATATAAAAGAGGCAGAAACAGTATTAAATAGACTGTTGGATTCCTTTGTGAAAAAAGTGTTCACACATCAAAGCAATTCGTTTTATTGCAGCTTTTCCGGCGGAGTTGTAGAAGTTCATAACAATGAATGGCCGTTAGAAAAAGCGCTTCATCAAGCTGATGAAGCATTATATATAGCGAAGGAATCAGGACGTCAAAAAATTGTAGCTTCTTCTCAAAGCAAGCTGGTTAAAAAGCGAACGCTTCGTATGGCTATTATTGATGATGATTCTATCATTCGAACGATGCTGAAAGAGCTTTTAAGTAAGATTGATGTAGGAGATCGTTATGAAGTGAAAATAGAAGTGTTTAAAGACGGCATCGAGTTTTTTGAGTCCCAATGGATTCACTCTAGCGATCACTACTTTGTTATTTTAGATGGAATGATGCCTAAGATGGATGGCTTAGAAGTGCTGCAAAAATTAAGGCAGCAGAAACGTCACGATCAGTACACGGTTATTATGCTTACATCACGAAACAGCGAACAAGATATTCAAAGAGCATTAGAACTTGGGGCAGACGATTACATGACAAAGCCATTTAAGTTAATGGAGCTTGAAGCGCGCGTACGTCATTTAATGAAGAAGGTGAAATAAATGGGGATGTCAATTCAAGTGGTATATATCTTATTTGGCGGATTGCTATTGCTGTTGGTTTGTTTTCTAAGTTATTTACTTATTCAAAAAGCGCGTTTAAACGCTTTCCGGGCAAAAGTAGAATTCTATAAAGATAGTATAAAAGAATCTCTTTTTATTTATTTATACAGAAAAGATGAAGAACATCGGATAGAGCCTAAAAATAAAATAGAGCTGGCGGGTGTAGAGGAACTATTGAGCGGTTTTTCTGCAGCTGTGCAAGGTGATGACATTCGAAATAACATCACGCTCTATGCGGAGAAGGTTTTTACACCCAAATATAAAAAAGAGCTGCATCATTCTAGGTGGAGTGTCAGAATGAATGCCCTTTATGCTATTGAAGATTTTGGTCTTACTACGCTAACAGACCAATTAGTAGAAATGTATGAGAAAAAAAATAGTACAGCGGCTGAAAAAAATCAAATTTTAAAGATTTTAGTTAAGCTAAACCGTCCTGAGTTTGTTATATACATGACGAATGCCTCTAAACCGCTGTCTGAATTTATGTACCGCTCTTTGTTTGGAACTATGAACAGTGAGCAGTTTCAGCAATTTATTAATAAATTTGAAGACCTGCAAGAAGAAATTCAGCTACCACTTATCGATATGGTCGGTATCAATCATAAGTTAGAGTATATCGATTTCTTAAAAATGCACATGAAAAGTTCATCAGAAGAACTGCGAATTCGTTCGTTGAAATCACTTAACGCTTTATCTTTTCCATTAAAAGTAGAGGAGCTCACGAAACATCTTCAATCAGATATGTGGCAAGAGAGAATGATGGCTACCAAACTAGTAGGCAAAACGAGAGATGAGAAGGGATTGTCACTTCTCGAGCAGTCGCTGAAAGATTCTCATTTTCTTGTGCGCTCGAATGCTGCTCAGTCAATGATGAAAATCCCAACGGGTACAGAATACTTAGTTCATGTATATGAAACGACTGATGACAAGTTTTCGAAAGATATGGCAGCAGAATGGCTTGAAAAGGGAGGAATTACGGTTGTGGAATAGTGTTTGGCATCTTTTTTTGTCCGTTTGCGGATGGGCTGTATTTGCTTATATGATTTTTGTGCTTTGTTTTTATTTTATGATGTTTATCATCTCTGCTTTTCAACTGCGAAAGCAATATCAATTAAATGATGAAGAACCTTATGAAGATTTGCTTGCGGTTAGCTATACAACGCCGTTATCTATATTAGTTCCCGCTTATAACGAATCTGTCGGGATTATTGGAAGCGTGCGTTCGCTGCTTGGAATTGAATATCCGGAATATGAAGTAATTGTAGTAAATGACGGAATCTCAGATGATACGTTAGAAAAGCTCATCGAAGAGTTTTCTCTTGTGAAAATGAATCGAGTTGTGAGAAAGCAAGTGGAGACGAAAGAAGTAAAAGCTGTATATCGTTCTAAATTATACGATTATTTATATGTAGTCGATAAACAAAATGGAGGAAAGTCAGATGCATTAAATGCAGGAATTAATTTATCCAACTATCCTTATTTTTGTTCGATCGATGGTGATTCAGTGTTGGAAAGAGACGCTTTTTTAAAAGTTATGAAGCCAATTATTGATTCAGACGGAGAAGTAATTGCTTCAGGAGGAAGTATTCGAATTGCAAACGGATGTAAAATCGAAAACGGTGCGGTCGTATCGATTGGACTTGATACGCAGCCGCTTGTTGTGATGCAGATTATTGAATATTTACGTGCCTTTCTTATGGGGCGCATTGGTCTCAGTCGCCATAATTTATTACTTATTGTGTCAGGAGCATTTGGCGTATTTTCTAAACGCTGGGTGATTGAAGCTGGGGGTTATTCTCATACAGTCGGCGAAGACATGGAGCTTGTTGTTCGCCTCCACCGACTGATTAAACAGAAAAAAGCCAACAATCAAATTGTTTATATTCCAGATCCTGTATGCTGGACAGAGGCACCTGATGAAATCAAATATTTGCGAAGACAGCGAAACCGCTGGCACCGCGGTTTATTTGATAGTCTTTGGAAGCATAAAGAGATGCTGTTTAATCCGAAATACGGAAGTATCGGAATGATTTCTATGCCTTATTTTGTGTTTATTGAACTAATCGGGCCGGTCATGGAAATGTTAGGCTATTTGTTTATTGTTATTTCTCTAGTTGTAGGCGGGATTTATGTAGAATTTGCGTATTTGCTTTTTCTCTTAATGGTTGTATATGGTTCTCTTTATTCGATGGCGGCTGTTTTGCTAGAAGAGTGGAGCCTTCGCAAATATCCAAAAGTATCTGATATCGCTAAGCTGTTTGTCTTTTCCCTGACTGAATCCTTTTGGTATCGCCCTCTAACTGTTATATGGCGCTGTCATGGATTGTTGGACGTTATTCGCAATAAAAAAGGCTGGGGAGACATGCAGCGAAAAGGAGTTTCACAATGAAAAAATGGTTATTAATCGGCGGCATTATTTTGGTTATGGCAGTAACGGCTTCGCCATTTCTTATTTGGCAGCTAAAGAAACCAACTGATTTGAATATGCTTGTCATTGATAAAACAGTGCCAGATCAAACGTTTCGAGAGCATCAGGGCTTAATGTGGATGCTGAATCAAGCGAAAGTACGCAAAGACGGGAAGCCTTATGAAATCTCAAAAGATTATGCAGGGTTTTATCCGAATGGAGATAAAACATACAGCATTAAATCTCTGCCAAAAACAAACTCTGCAGATATGATTTATATCACGGACACGTATGGCGTATACAAAGAAGATTTAGGCGTAAAAGCTAAAAGAGGAGATCGTTCTCAGCTGGTGTATGGCGGCATGACTTCTGAAGACGTGAGCTACGTTAAGAAAGCACTGAATGGACGTACAAAAACGCTGATTGGAGAGTTTAATACATTTGGAAGTCCTACTTCTCTAGACGTTCGCAAAGAACTGTATGAATTGTACAATGTTACGTGGTCCGGCTGGATTGGTCGCTATTTTGATGAATTCGGCAGTGAAGAAGTTCCTGCTTGGGTGAAAAGTGCTTACAAAAAGCAGTACAACAAAGAGTGGAACCTTACGGGCAAAGGCTTACTGTTTGTTAATGAATCCAATAAGCTCGTTATTATAACGGAAAAAGAATTAAAAGAAAATCCAGTATGGTTTCAATATACAAAACAAGGAAAAAAAACATTTAATTTACAGGATGAATCTGCTTATCAATATTGGTTTGACGTAATTACACCCCAGCAAAAAAGTGATGTGCAGGCTCAGTTTGTCTTTCACTTGGATTCTGAAGGAAAAAACAAGCTAAAGGAAAATGGTATTCCTTTGTCCATACCAGCAGTCGTTCATCATAATAAAGAGCGATATGATACTTATTACTTTGCAGGAGATTTTGCAGATCAAGGAGAAGTACCTTCCATTTATCAAACCTCTTTTTACCCGGTGTGGAAGAAATGGACAGAGAAAATCGGAAAAGAAGATGAGTCTTCTTTTTACTGGACTGTTTATCTGCCTCTTATGAATAAGATTATAGATCAACAGCAAAATGCATCGCAGCCTGCTTCTGTTACTTTTAATGAAAATATGGAAATCTATGAAGATGCTGACCGTAAAGTAGCAGGGAAAGTAGGAAAAGATTATTTGCAAGTTTATCAAAACGGCAAGTGGAAAGATTTGCTGATTAAAGGAGTAAATATGGGCATTAGTAAGCCAGGCCATTTCCCTGGTGAGACCGCTATTTCGAAAGAAGAATATTTACGCTGGTTTAAAGAAATTGGCAAGATGAATGCAAACTCAATCCGCGTATACACTATTCACCCTCCCGGCTTTTATGAAGCGCTTGCTGAGTATAACCAAAAAGCCAAAGAACCCATTTATCTTTTTCATGGAGTATGGGTGAATGAAGAAGTTTTCTATGATTCACAAGATGCTTTTGCAAAGGAAAATACAAAAGAATTTGAAGCTGAAATGAAAAGGATTGTAAACGTTATTCATGGAAATGCAACACTGCCAAAACGGACGGGACATGCAAGCGGAACGTATACAGCAGACGTGTCTCCTTATGTTTTAGGCTGGATTATAGGAGTTGAATGGGATCCCACGGTAGCCCTTTCGACAAATGAAAAACATAAAGGAATGAAAGATTTTAAAGGGAAGTACATCTATACGGAAAAAGGCAATCCCTTTGAAATTTGGCTTGCGCAGCTTATGGAAAAAACAATTTCCTATGAGCAGGATAAATATGATTGGCAGCGGCCTATGAGCTTTACGAACTGGGTGACGACGGATTTATTGACTCATCCATATGAGCCTTCTGAAGACGAAGATAAAGTGTCTGTTAATCCTAATTTAATTCACACAACTAAAAAATTTGAGCCGGGATTATTTGCTTCTTATCATATTTATCCTTACTATCCTGATTTCTTAAACTATGAACCTCGTTATCTCGCTTATCGCGATCATCGAGGAGAGAAAAATAACTACGCAGGTTATTTGCAAAATATGAAAGAAGTTCATCATATGCCCGTGCTTGTTGCTGAATTTGGCATTCCGGCTTCGCGAGGACTCACCCATAGAAACGTATACGGATGGGATCAAGGCTTTCATACGGAACAAGAACAAGGAAAGATTCTGTCACGCTTGTACGAAGATATTGTTGAAGAAAAAATGGCTGGCGGTATGGTCTTTACATGGCAAGATGAATGGTTTAAGCGAACGTGGAATACGATGGAGTACGACAATCCGAACCGCAGGCCATTTTGGACGAATTTGCAAACGGGAGAACAGCATTTTGGCCTGTTGAGTTTTGATCCAGGAACAAAGCTGAAAGTCAAAGTAGACGGCAAATCAGATGATTGGAAAAAGCTGAACAGCAAGTCGGTATATAAGCCGTCTAAGAAGTTAAAAGCATTGAACATTACAAGTGATGAAGGTTATCTATATCTACACGTGAGTGCAAAAGAGCTGGAAGATCAAAAGCTTTATTTCTTGTTTAACACAATTAACAATCAGGGACAGTCAAAGATTCCTCAAATTCCTTCTTTAAAAACAAAAGGAATTGATTTTGTAGCAGAATTAAACGGGAAAGAAGACAGTCACTTGTGGATAGACAGCTATTACGATACGTATTATTTTTCGTATGCCCATCAGCTTCAAATGATTCCATCTGTAAAAGGAACCGATACAAAAGATAACGGCATGTTTAATCCAATCAGGCTCGCCCTTAACAAAGAGTTAGCGATTGGAGAGGGGAAAAACAAGAGAACCATTCCTTTTGACGCCTATGAAACTGGGAAGCTCCAAGAAGGAAACAGCGATCCTAATTCTTCTTCATTTGATTCGCTAGCAGATTTTAAAGTGAATGAATCAAATGGAATTGCTGAACTTCGCATTCCTTGGGCGCTTTTAAATGTAAAAGACCCGAGTCAAAAAGAAATAATGGGAGATATTTGGTCCAAAAAAGGACTGGAATCCAGCGAGAAAATGAAAGGAATTCAAGTGGGGGTCGTAGCTGTTAATAAGAAGAGCAATGACGTGGAAGATACGTTTCCGACTCAGAAAAAAGGAGAACTTTTATTAAAAGATTTTTACTTATACAAGTGGAAAAATTGGGAGTATCCAACTTTTTACGAACGAATAAAGCCGTCCTACTTCATATTGCAAAAAACGTATGGACGACTACAAGCGGAGGAATAACAATGGCAAAAATTTTATTAGCGGAAGATGAAGAAGTGCTTCGTATGTTAGTGGTAGATACGCTTGAAGATGAAGGACATGAAGTGACGGAAGCAGAAAACGGCGAAGAAGCGTTGGAATTTATTAAAGAACGTGATTTTGACTTAATTATTTTGGATTATATGATGCCCGTGTTCACCGGGCTTGAAGTCATTCAGCAGCTAAAAGAAATGAAAGATAAGCGCCATACAAAAGTATTGATGCTTTCAGCTAAGAATCAAGCTGCTGATCAAAGCCGGGTGTTAGAAGCAGGGGCTGCGTATTTTATGTCTAAACCGTTTAGTCCCCTATTGCTAGCCGAACGTGTTGAGGAAATTTTAGATGAACAATAAACTAAAACGAAAAAGTATCTCAATCCAGTTCATCTTCTTAGCAAGTATCCTTTTACTTGCTTTTGCGGCGGGTTCAACTGTACTTGTTGTACGGCAAAAAGAAATTACAGCTGATTATGCCCAGTATAGGGCACAAGTACGGGAAAAGGCACAGCTGCTATCTACAATTGATAAATCAATGAACAGAGCTTTTTTGCAGGCTCGTGGGTTTATTGCATTTGATTCAGAGGATATGTATAACGAGGCTGCAAGTCAGCAAAAAAGTATCGAAGAAAATCTTGATCGACTTTCAGGTCTAGCGGCAGATAGACGTGAACGTACGTTTGTAAATGAAGCGACGGTGATGCTAAACACGTATTTTAATCAAACGCTTCCTTATTTTAAAGATATTTACGACAAAAAAGGCATTGAAGGAGTCCGCTCTAGTCCTGAGCGGAAGGCTGCTTCTAAATCAATAGAACAAATGCAAAAAGAACTTGATGACTACCAAAATGAATTAACTAAAGACTTAAATACACAGTACGATGACACGTCGAGTGACATGCAGAAAAGTCAAACGTTCTTTATTTTATTTTTAGCGTTTACAGTGGTCATTTTATTATTGCTTACACGGGTATTGCTAAATAAGTTTGTAAAGCCGCTGAGTCAGCTAGCATATACGGCAAGCGAAATTGCTGCGGGAAAAGAAATGCCTATGACATTTGATGAACATAGAAGAGATGAAATCGGTATGCTATCTCAGGCCTTTTACAAAATGGTATCGACTTTGCAAAATAACGAACAGGAGTTAACGGCTCAAAATGAAGAGCTGATTGCACAGCAAGATGAGTTGCACAGTCAGCAAGATGAACTTCAGCACGCATTGGAATTGACAAAGGAACGAGAAGGCGAGTTAGAATTGCGCAATTTATTTGTGCATGGACTAACAAATTCTCTTCAAAAGCAAGAAGTTCTCACGAGTGCTGTCACAAACATGAGCCGAGTAATGAAAGCTGATCACGGTTTTATTATGCTAACCGATGAAAAGACACATGCTTCATTTGGTCTATCTTCATCAAGTGTTCAACAGATGATGAAAAACCTTCATAATAATTACATTGATCATGTGCAAAAGACGAAAAAATGTATGGTAGTAAAAAGAGAGTGTATAGAACATGAGCGCCTATATCATCGGCAAACGTTTTATTTGTATGATGTTATCGTACCGGTGCTGTCTTCACAGGGAGATATGCTAGCCTATATGTTTTACAGCCGCTACGCGGATGAATACACAGAACATGAATTACAGACATTTGAAATATTGGCCAAACAAATTACGATTGCTCTTGAAAAAATTTATATTTACGAAGAGTCTGAGCATGACAGACTGCTATCTCAAGATATTTTAAATTCGATTCAAGAAGGAATGCAGCTTGTAGATACAAGCGGTACGATTCTACAAGTGAATACGAAGACTAGCGAATTGTTTCAATATGAGCATCAAAGCGGGCTTCTTCAGCTTTCTCGCGATCAATGGCTAGATGCTCTCTCTCAAAAAGTCGAAAATATAGAGGAGCTAAGACAATACGTTAAAGCCATTTGTAAGGGAGAGCAAGTAGAAAAGTCTTTTGTTTATTATCTGCACACGGAAGGTAAGCGAAAAGTTATAAAAGTTTATAGCGAATACGTATATCGAAACCGTCAGATGTTTGGCGTATTGTTCGTTCATCGTGATATTACGAAAGAATTTGAAGTTGATCAGATGAAGTCGGAATTTGTAAGCACTGTGAGTCACGAGCTGCGCACACCTTTAGCAAGTGTATTAGGGTTCACTGAGCTTATGCTAAACAAAACATTAAAAGAAGAAAGACAGAAGAAGTATTTAACTACTATTTATCAGGAAGCACAGCGGTTAACTTCTTTAATCAACGATTTTTTGGATGTCCAAAGAATGGAAGCGGGGAAACAAACCTACGATAAAAAGTATCAAGACATTCTGCCGCTTATTAAGCAGGTGATTGAGGTCCAGAACATACAAACAAGTAAGCATGAATTTGATATGATTTCCGATCAAGAGCATTTTACAGTAATGGGAGATAAAGATAAGCTTCTGCAATTGTTTAATAACGTAATTAGCAATGCAGTAAAATATTCGCCCGATGGAGGGAACGTTACAGTTAAAGTGTATCAAAAGGAACACGCTGTTTATATTGATATTCAAGATGAAGGAATTGGTATACCAAGTGAAGCGCTAGGACATTTGTTTACCAAATTCTACAGAGTAGATAACTCCGATATGCGCAAAATTGGCGGAACGGGTCTAGGGTTAGCAATTGTAAAAGAAATTGTAAAAGCTCATGGTGGAGACATTACTGTACAATCAGAATGGAAAAAAGGAACAACATTCACGGTTGTTCTCCCGCTTCTACATGAAGTTCAGTACGATGAAGAAATGATGATAAGTGCGAATGATAACCGTAAAAGCGTAGTGATTGTAGAAGATGATAAAAGTTTAGCGACACTTTTACAGGTAGAATTAAAAGAAAGCGGCTTTCACGTTCGGTATTTTAATAACGGAGAAGACGCATTAAACTCTATTCATCAGCAAAAGCCTGAAGTGGTTGTTCTAGATATCATGCTAGGAGAAAATAAGTTAGACGGCTGGGATGTTTTAAGGCATCTCAAAGAAAATACAGAGACAGAAAAAATTCCTATCTTAATCTCATCTGCTTTAGACGAAAGAAGCAAAGGATTAGAGCTTGGAGTGTGTGAGTTTCTGATTAAACCCTATCAGCCTAGTAAATTATCTAAAACGATTCTCCAGCTTCTTTTGAAAAAACAAGAGCATGAAGGAGAAATTATGATTCCATCAGATAAAGAAGAGTAGAAATTTGGTGAGGCTTCGTTATATGTACGGAGTCTCATTAAACGAAAAGAAAATTAGTAAAGTAATAAAAAAACATTGAAAACGCTATCAAAATGTGGTTTTATAGAAAGTAGGCATAACATGATGACCTTAGAATTACCTTTTTCCACCTCCTTACATGCGTAAGGAGGCTTTTTTGTATAAATATAGTAAGATAAGATAACAAAACCTCATGCAGAATCGTTTATTGAATTTCAGCTCGTTAACAAACTGCTCAAGAAAGTTCGTTAGTGAAAGGAGTGAAGCTCTAGAAACGATTTCACAAAGGGAGGATAGTCTCTCCAAGAAGTGAAGGTAGTTCAATTTTTATAATCATAGTATAATAAAAAATACGGTTATAAAAGCTGTGTTTTTTATACATCTTTTATATAGAAGGCAAGATTGAATTTTATATTTTCTTAAAGGAGGTCTTTCCTTGGATATTGCGTATATAATTGCTGAAGAAAGAATTAGACAAGCAATAAAAGACGGTGACTTTGATAAGCTGCCTGGGGAAGGAAAACCATTAAAGTTAGAAGATTTATCACATATACCTGAAGAACTGCGCCAAGCGTATAGGATGTTAAAAAATGCAAATATGATAAGTGATGAACAAGAGCTAAAACGAGATATGGCTACAATAGAAGAATTGATTTCTATATGCACGGATGCTAATGAAGAACAAAGGCTAACAGAGATGCTTACGGAAAAGCGTTTGCGCTTTGAGCAGCTCGTTGACAAGAAAAAGATGACAAGTTCTGCAGCTTACAGGACGTATCAGAATAAAATTTACTCCAAATTTTTTTATTAATGAGTGTAATAGACGAGACAATTGGAGGGTGAGAACTTGCGGCTGTTAATTTTATTGATTAGTATCATATTATTTATTTCGCTTTGTTTTTATATTTTTGCCCCACAAATAAAACGAGGCGCCCAATCGAAAAATGTGCCGGTTTTATTTATTCATGGCTATTTAGGCAGTCAAAAAAGCTTAGGGAAAATGATTAAACGATTTGAACAAAACGGATGGGGAACTAAAGTAGCTTACTGCGTCGTTCAAAAAGATGGAGCTATTCAGTGGAAGCACATTATGAAAGCAAAAGAGGGAAAACTCCCGCTTATTCATATCGTCTTTAAAAAGCCAGATGCCAGTATTGCACAGCAGCAAAAATGGATTGAAGCTATTATGCAAGATGTACGTGATACATATAAAGCATCTTCTGTTGATTTAGTTGGACATAGTATGGGAGGAGTAACAGCAGCAGCAGTTAGTTTGGCTAACCCTCAATATATTCAAAAGTTAGTTACGTTAGGATCGCCGATTCAAGGATTAGATTATCAGGAATTAATGGAGATGTATCCTCATGCACGCAATCATATTGAATCTATGGGGGCTCGTGATTTAGCTTTTCACTCTATGGCGTTAAACAAGCTATACGAAAGTCGTCAAGATTTCTCAAAAGAGATCGACGTTTTTTCAGGAGCAGGAGATGTGGGAGATAAGACAGATGGAGTGGTAACAGTAGAAAGTGCATACGGACTGCAAGAGTTTACCGAACACATTCATCTCCAAACGTTTCATGAAGCACATTCGGATTTACATGAAAGCTCAGAGGTTGATAAAGCTGTTTATCAATTTTTAAAACGAGATTAAAGGGGGATTACGATGCTTTACTTAATTAGACACGGCCAAACAGATTGGAATAAAAACAAACTTATTCAAGGGCATGCTGATATTCCGCTCAACGAAACAGGAAAGCAACAAGCCAAACGCGTAGCGGAACGTTTTAAAGATATCCATATTGATGTAGTCTACACAAGCGATTTGCTTCGTGCGCAGGAGACGGCTAGGAAAATTGCAGCAGCTGCTAAAGTAGAGAAAGTCGAGGTTTGTGAGCAGCTGCGCGAGCGCTCTTTTGGAGAATTAGAATCAAAGAACGTAGAAGTTCTGCATGATCTTTTGCCAAACTATGCGACAAATTGGGGAGAAGAACCTTTATATAATATTGAAACACTCGAAGCCGCTCAAGAACGGATGGTTCGGCGTTTAACGGAAATTATGAAGGAGTCTATTGGAAAGAAAGTAGCAGTTGTTAGTCACGGGGCGGCAATTAATACATTCATTCATCATGTAACAAGCGGAGAACAAGGAACAGGGACTACTATTTTACAAAATACATCGATTACAACTTTTGCTTATGAAAGTGGAAAATGGCGTCTTGAAACAATCAATGATGCCAAACATCTTGAATAAATATACTTAAAGAGGCTGTGACAGTAGTATTTTAGTTGAGGGAGGATCCAACGATTAATCGTTCGGATTTTTTTATGGTGATGGTGAACGCAGGTTTCATATATGTAAGTACTTCTGGCTGTTGATTGGAGGGAAAGGCGAAGACTCCTATGGGAAAAGCGGAAGGGGTGAGACTCCGCATATTAATTTTATATATAAATATTTATACAATTGATTTTAATAAAAATGCATAGTAAAATAAGTTTTATTACTATTCTATTAAAGCGTTTAGTATAACTGGATTTCCTAATATTGTTTAATAAGTAACTATATTTCGGAATAAGATTAATTGATTTGTATAATTTCAAGGAGGATGTAGTATGTCTAAAGATTGGAGTCACTTATTTGAAAGAATGCCTGAATTGCTAGCACCGACAATGGCTAAAGATCATCCGAATTTGCCCGTTGTGAAAGAAGAAGGATGCTATTATTATGGATTGGATGGTAAAGAATATCTCGATTTTACTTCTGGAATCGCTACGACAAATGTAGGACACAGACATCCGAAAGTAGTAAAAGCAATTAAAGACGGAGCAGATCAATTATTGCACGGTCCTTCAGGTGTGATTATGTACGAATCGATATTAAAATTAGCCGATGAGTTAGGAAAAGTAACGCCGGGCAATTTAGACTGCTTTTTCTTTGGAAATAGTGGCACAGAAGCAATTGAAGGAGCCTTAAAATTAGCGAGGCATGTTACAAAGCGTCCGTATGTTATTTCTTTTTTAGGGTGTTTTCATGGCCGCTCGATGGGAGCTTTAAGTGTTACAACATCGAAAAGCAAATATAGACAATTTCAGCAGCCTTCGGGACTGACATATCAAATTCCATATGCCAATCCAAAAGAGTGCCCTGCGGAGCTAGACAGCGATGTATACTTTACTGAAAAGCTTGAAAAAGATTTTGAAATACTGTTTAAGCACCAAGTCACGCCTGAAGAAGTGGCGGCCGTTATTTTGGAACCAGTATTAGGAGAAGGCGGCTATATTATCCCTCCGAAAAGCTGGATGAAGAAGTTAAGAGAGATTTGTGATCGTCACGGAATATTACTTATTTTCGATGAAGTGCAAACAGGGTTTGGCCGTACCGGCGAATGGTTTGCTGGCCAAACGTTTGATGTTGTACCAGATATTATGGCTATAGCAAAAGGAATTGCTTCTGGAATTCCGCTTAGCGCAACGGTAGCTTCTCAAGAATTAATGAAGCAGTGGCCTCTTGGCACACATAGTACAACATTTGGTGGGAATCCTATCGGATGTTCAGCAGCTCTTGCAACTCTTGAAGTGATGAAAGAAGAACAGCTGCTGGATAACACGAAAAAAATGGGCGCTTATGCATTAGAAAAGCTGCATCTTTTAAAGGAAAAACATTCAGTTATTGGAGATATCCGTGGTTTAGGACTTATGATTGGAATTGAAATTGTTAATCCGCATACGGGAGAAGGAGATGGAGACGCTTTATTCGAGATTTTGGACTTAGCTTTAGAAAAAGGCGTGTTATTTTATTTTTGCGGAAATGCAAGTGAAGTTATTCGCATGGTACCTCCGCTTACTGTGACAAAAGAACAGATAGATGACGGCATTCGTATGCTAGATGAGGCTATTACTTCTTTTGAGAAAAAGTCAGCTGTAAAAGCGTAATAAAAAAATATAAAAAATTTATATATTTGTAACCTAGTTGTCATAGTAATGGTAGCGATATCATAGTTTTAGAGGGAAAACAATTTTCTGAAAAGTAGTTGACATCTGTTTGTGCAGCATGTAACATAATATTTATCTTATCAACAATTATCAACAAAATTCGACAAACTTCTTATCAAGAGAGGCGGAGGGATAGGCCCTGTGAAACCTCGGCAACGGACTTTATAGAACCGTGCCAACTCCCACAAGCAGTGCTTGAAAGATGAGAAGAGACCAGGCTTACTAACAATTGTGATCCCAACCTCTTCTTACAGGCACTTAGACACTGTAAGTGGAGGTTTTAATTTTATGACAAGAATATAACATTTAGATAAAAAACAGCAGGTGAAATTACCTGCTGTTTTTATATGCTGTAAAATGATAAATAACCTACCAGAATTCCTAGTAAAAGCATCCCGGCCGTAATACCAATAATCCACCACATCATTTTTTTCATCGTTTATTCCTCATTATCAATGGATTGTAGCTGTAGATCCGCCAGAAGCGCCGGAAGCCGTACCATAAGCGGTTTGTCTTTTGATTCCAGCATTTTTAGCTGCAACTTTCCACTGCCAGTCAATTCGCCCGTAGGCTCGATTATTTTGCACCCAAGATTTTGAGCTCTTTTTTGAAATAGACACAAGGGGGTTTACGTTTTTTGTGACCACACCTCGTACACTTTTGACTGAAGTTACTGAGGAGCTTTTTGTGTAATAATCTACATACACCGTTAGTTTTGTTGTTGTAAATCCAGCTGCTTTATAAGAAGCCGTATAAGCTGCTGTTTTGAATAAAGGTGAAGCCGTTTTTGCTCCGTATGCTGCTGTACTTGCAGCTTCGACCGTGCCGCTGCTCTCTTCAATATCCATTTTGAACAGAGATGGATCCCTTAGTGATTGTACAACTTTTTGTTTTTGTTGACGCGACAGTTTTGAAAATTCATACAGTGAACTTTTATCACCTTGCCCTTTCAAGAACTGCGTGTAAGAAGCAACCGTTAAATGAGCAGGTTTTTCACTAGCCTGAACAGAGTTTGGTACGACTAATAGACATAATAATGCACCTATCAGGGAAAAAGCAAAAAACGTTCTTTTTGTAGCCATATTCATATAAATCCTTTCTAGTACTCTATCTTTATAAATAGATAAGAAGTAATTTATCGTTTTGAAGAAGGGCTGTGTGCTGACATATTAACTGTCATCACGACACGAGCTTGCTGTACAGATTTCATAAAGCATTCGTATAGAGAAGCGAATACTTTGTCCACATCTCCTTCTAAAGCTGTTGCAAAAGGCACGGTTTCGGCAAATACTCCCTGTTGTTTAACTGCGCCAATTCCGCTTTTGATGATGTCTACATAATGCGGCGTATCTAATGGATACAAAGAAAATTGAGTGGATACAGGGAACGAAGCACAAAGCTGTTGGTTTAAAGGCATGTTTTCTTTTGAGTTTATTTTTCTTTCTTCGAAATATTCTTCGTGACGCCCTGTTGAAAACGTGGCATTCAGCACAATATGCTTTTCTGATTTTCCAGCACTTTTATAAATGGCCTGTACAACTTCAAATACGTCTTTGGCAGTTCCTTCAATAAACGTACTAACACGGTCCGTTTTTCGCTGAACTTTAGACATATCCACTTCGTTTAGTGCGCTTAAAATAATATCGATGAAGTTATCGCTCATAACGGAAAGCGTAAAACGACAGCCAACATTTATTTTTTCCAAGTTAATCACCCCTAAAATATAGATTTGTAGTTTTTTAATCATACAAATCATAAAATAACTTTTCTGTTTTGTATAGAAACAGAAGATAGATTCTTTATTTTTAGTAAATATTACATAGAAGAAACGAGAATAAATTGCATAACATGAAAATTAAGGGTGTCAAGAAAAGTCACATAGTGAAAAAGAATAAAAAAACAATGTTAGAACTTCTGACAAAAAGCTGGTATATAGACTGAAAACACCATATTATAAATACAAGATCACATTATTCTCCTGCGATTTCGTATAACCTCTTGAAAAAGGGACTTGGGATTTTATCATAAATCCAACCTCCTAGCTGTATAATCAGCTAGGAATTTTTTTTACCCAAAGTCTCTATCGCCCATGAGGTTACCTGCACTTATTCAACTCAGAGCATGCACCATATATATTTAAGACCAGTGTAAGAAAGATTGCTTGAAGATGTTAGTGTTCGGTTTGAGCTAGAAATAGATAGATGTTACGAAAGAGGGGAAAGAAGGTATGACGCACACATTAATTAAAAATGCAGAGATTATTACGATGAATGAGAAGAATGATATTATTTACGGTGACCTTTATATTGTTGGAAATCGTATTGCAGCCATCGGGAAAAATCTGCATCCGGAAAAGGTAGATAAAGTCATTGACGCAGCAAATAAAACGATTGTGCCGGGCTTTATACATACTCATATTCATTTATGTCAAACGCTTTTTAGAGGGCAAGCAGATGATTTAGAGCTGCTAGACTGGCTAAAGAAGAAAATATGGCCGCTTGAAGCTTCGCATGATGAAGAATCTATCTATTATTCAGCACTGTTAGGGGTCGGTGAACTCATTCAAAGCGGGACTACAACAATTGTCGATATGGAAACTGTTCATCATACGGACTCTGCTTTTCAAGCTATATCTAAGAGTGGAATCCGAGCTCTTGCTGGAAAAGTAATGATGGATAAAAAAGGCGACGATCTGCCAAAAGCTCTGCAGGAGACAACGGCTGACTCGATTAAAGAAAGCGTAGAGCTGCTTGAAAAATGGCATAATTCAAATAACGGTCGTATTCGATACGCATTCTCCCCAAGATTTGTGCTGTCGTGTACGGAAGATTTGCTGCGTGAAGTGAGCCATTTATCAGCTGCCTATAATGTTCATGTCCATACTCATGCTTCTGAGAATCAAGAAGAAATTCGCATTGTAGAAGCTGAAACAGGTATGAGAAATATCATGTACTTAGACCATTTAGGATTAGCCAATGAGCGCCTTATTTTAGCGCACTGTGTGTGGCTAAACGATCAAGAAAAGCAAATTATTAAGAATCAAGGAGTAAAAGTCAGTCATTGCCCAGGCTCAAACTTAAAACTTGCATCGGGAATCGCAGATGTGCCCAGTTTATTAGAGCAAGGTGTATTTTTAAGCCTTGGCGCTGATGGTGCTCCTTGTAATAATAATTTGGATATGTTCAACGAAATGAGGCTGGCCGCTACGATTCATAAACCCTCTTACGGACCAACAGCCATGAATGCAAAGCACGTGCTCGAAATGGCTACAATCGGCGGAGCGAAAGCAGTTGGGCTTGAAAAAGAAATTGGAAGTTTAGAGGTTGGGAAAAAAGCGGATCTTGCCATTTTAAATTTAAATCAGCTTCATACTTTTCCATCTTACGGCGTAGACCCTATTTCCAGAGTTGTGTATTCAGCAACGCGAGGAGATGTAGAACTAACAATGGTTGACGGTGAAATTGTGATGGAGAATCGCCAGTTAAAAACCATTGACCAAGGAATTGTGCTGAAAGAGGCAAATCATTCGATAGATCGTCTTTTAAAAAGAATTCCACTTTTAATTTCGTAAGATGTAAAACGAAGAAGAGGCTGGGATAAAAGTATTTTAACAAAAGTAAAACTCGAATTATTAATCGGAGTTATTGATTAATAATTTGAGTTTTTTGTTGTCAAGGTGAACGTAGGTTTCATCTGTTTAGTTGCTTCTAGCTGTTGATTGGAGGACAAGGCGTAGACTTCTGCGGTTATTCCATTTATTTGTCTTTAGAATGGATTTATTTAGTTATGTCTCAATCTCTTTTTTGTATAAATGAGTAAAAAGAGTACTCTTGCAACAGACTAAAAAGATAAGAGAAATAAATTTTCAAAATTCCAAACTAACGGAAGATAAAAATTTTTATAATGATAGCGTTTTCCACCTTTGCATATCTACAAATTAAGACTATAATAGGACAAAAGATTTTACTTTGAAACGTAAAATCCTCCTAAATCGTGTCCTTTTTAGGACATTTGAATAGGTAGGATTTTTTATTTTTTTTTAGAAGTAGGGAGGCGCGCGTGTTGGAGCGTAACGGAATATTAGAGCGCTTGTTTAAACTATCAGAGCGCAACACAACACCAAAACAAGAAATACTAGCAGGACTTACAACTTTTATGACGGTCAGTTATATGGTAATCGTCAATCCCATTATCATGTCTGACGCGGGTATCCCTCGAGAAGCGGCTCTTGCAGCTACCATTTATGCCATTGTATTTAGTACGTTACTGATGGCTCTATGGGCAAACTTCCCGATTGTAACCGGTCCAGGGATGGGTTTAAATGCGTTTTTTACGTATTCAGTAGTATTAGGACAAGGATTGTCATGGCAAACGGCACTTGGAGCAGTTTTTATATCCGGGGTCTTATTTTTTGTTTTAACGGTAACAGGAATACGCGGAAAGATTATTGATGCCATTCCGAACGTATTAAAGTCTTCAATAGCAGTTGGAATTGGTCTTTTTGTTGCGTTTATCGGTTTGAAAAACGCTGGATTAGTTGTGGCAAACGAGTCTACTTTTGTAGGGCTTGGAAATGTCATGGATAAAGGCCCGTTACTTGCTATTTTTGGGCTGATATTAGCAGCTGTACTGATGGCTAAAAATGTAAAAGGTGCTCTTATTATAAGTATTTTTGCTACGACAATATTAGCAATGATTGTAGGAGTACAAGCAGTTCCTCATTCTCTGAAAGACGTCTTTTCAGCTACGCCGCCAAGCGTTGGAGAAACATTCTTTCAAATGGATTTAAAGGGTGCAGTTGCCTACGGCATTTTTTCAGTTGTATTTTCTTTCACCATCGTAGAATTATTTGATACGCTAGCGACATTGATTGGACTATCTAAAAAAGCAAACTTAGTAGATAAAAACGGTAAAATTCCAGGTTTAAATCGCGCGCTTGCAGCAGATTCAATTGGTACAATGGCGAGTGCTATTTTTGGAAGTACTGCGTTAAATACGTATATTGAAAATGCAACAGGTATTGCAGAAGGAGGGCGTACCGGCTTAAAGGCATTAACGGTTGCCATCTTATTTATATTTACCTTGTTTTTTGCACCGCTTATTCAATTTATCCCAAGCGTTGCTACTGCTCCAGCACTCATTATTATTGGTTCGCTTATGCTAAGTGACATTCGAAACGTTAACTTCGACGATTTCACTGAAGTTGTTCCCGCTTTCTTAACAATTGTCATGATGCCGTTAACCTACAGCATTGCAGAAGGGTTAGCATTCGGCTTCATTTCATACACAGCGATTAAACTGTTTACAGGACGCCATCGCGAAATTCATTGGATGATGTATGTAATCACCATTGCCTTTTTTATCAATTTTTATATGAGTTCCCATTAGGAATGAAAAAAGACGTAGCATTAAGCTACGTCTTTTTTTGTAAAGGCTTGTTAAGGGAACAAACCTTTATTTCATTAAGGTTGATAAATATCCCAAGCTGTTTTTAATGAATCAACGATATAGTTAGCTACTTCTTCGATATCCAAATTATCAGTTTCAACTTTTGAATGGTGGTTTGAGTAGATAGCTTGACGGTCGTAAAATAGCTTTTCAATATCTTCTAAGCTTCTTCCTTGTAAAACAGGACGGCTATCAATGATCAAACTAATGCGTTCTTTCCAAGAATCCCAAGACAAATCTAAAAAGAATACGATGCAGTTGGATAAACAAATCTCTTGAATTTCTTCTTGTAAAAAAGCGCCTCCCCCTAAAGAAATGATTTTTAAGCGCTGCTGTGAAAGTCGACTTATTACTTCTTTTTCTTTTTGTCTGAAGAAAGTTTCACCGTGCTCTTTAAAAATCTGAGAAGTAGGCATATTAAATTCTTTTTCGATTTCTTGATCTATATCAACAAAATCTCTATACAATTTTTTGGCAACCATTTCTCCAATAGTTGTTTTTCCTACCCCCATAAAGCCGATAAACACAATACTTTTCTCTCTAAGAGATATGTCGTTATATGCCATTTTTAAGCCTCTTTCTGATTTTTAAATACAAATCGGATGTTATAGTAAATACTGAAATTATAATATAAATCCTTTAGTTTGTAAAAGCTACTATTCTTCTCTGAAATAAAGCAGAAATTATTTTTTAGGATGCATAGAAAGATACACCCGAGTATCTTTTTTGTGCTCATATTTTGGATTAGCGCTTCGCGTATATTCTTTTGACTGATGTTCTATATGGTAGTTCTGTTCAAATTGTTTGATTACTTCATTAATTTCTTCTTGTGTTCCCATTAATCTTACTTGCAGCATTGTAATGTCTCCTTCCATACACTTTGCTTTTTGACTATATCATGAAATGAAAAAGAAGTAATTTTATTTTTGTTGACGAACTTGTATATACAGGTTAGAATAAAAACATAAAACTTGTATATACAGGTTTGTGGTGAGATTTATATGGGGGATAGGAGATACAGGAGTGAAATGAAAGCGGAAACAAGGGGGAAAAGACATGAATCGAGAATCTGTTGAACGCATTGTAGAAGCCGTTGGCGGAAAAGAAAATATCTCTGCTGCAACGCACTGTGTAACGCGCCTTCGACTTGTTTTAAAAGATGAAGGTAAAGTCAATCAACGTATGCTAGATGAGCACGAATTAGTAAAAGGATCTTTTTCTACAAACGGCCAGTTTCAAGTTGTCATTGGTCAAGGCACGGTGGATAAAGTATATAAAGAAATGGTGGCGCTTACAGGTATAGGCGAGCTATCAAAAGAAGAAGTGAAAAACGAAGCGGCTAAAAACTTAAATCCGCTGCAGCGCGCAATAAAAACATTAGCTGACATTTTTATTCCTATTTTACCGGCCATCGTAACCGCGGGTTTATTGATGGGAATCAATAATGTACTAACAGGAGCCGGAATTTTTTACGATGATAAATCAATCGTAGATGTTCATACACAGTGGAAAGACTTCGCAAGCATGATTAATTTAATTGCGAATACGGCTTTTGCCTTTTTGCCAGCTCTTATTGGGTGGTCAGCTGTTACGCGTTTTGGAGGAAGTCCTTTATTTGGAATTGTCCTTGGGCTCATGCTTGTACATCCTGACTTGCTAAATGCTTGGTCTTACGGAGAAGCATTAAAAAAAGGAAGTATTGATACGTGGAATTTATTTGGCCTGCATGTTGAGAAAGTAGGCTATCAAGGACAGGTTTTACCCGTGTTAGTTGCTTCATTCGTCTTGGCAAAAATCGAATTATTCTTACGAAAACGCATACCGGATGGATTTCAACTTTTGATTGTAGCACCTGTAGCTCTTTTAGTAACAGGGTTTCTCGCTTTTATTGTAATTGGTCCAATTACATTTGCAATAGGAAATGTTATTACAGATGCAGTTGTATGGCTGTTTAAAACGGCTCCATTTATTGGAGGGCTTGTATATGGAGGTTTATACGCTCCTCTTGTTATTACAGGGATGCACCATACATTTTTGGCCGTAGATTTACAGCTGATTGGAAGCGTAGGGAGTACGTTCTTATGGCCAATGGTAGCATTATCGAATATTGCACAGGGCTCTGCGGCTTTCGCGGTAATGGTTCTTTCAAAAGATGATGAGAAATTAAAAGGATTATCTTTAACGTCAGGGGTTTCAGCGTGGCTTGGCATTACGGAACCTGCAATGTTTGGTGTGAATTTGCGTTTTAGATTTGCTTTTATTTCTGCAGTGATTGGTTCAGCTATTGCCGGTGTTGTCATATCTGTAGCCGGAGTGAAAGCAGCGTCGGTAGGAATTGGGGGTATACCAGCTCCGTTATCAATTGTTCCACAGAGCTGGCCGCCTTTTATTATTGGAATGGTTATCGTAATCGTTGTGCCGTTTCTTTTAACGTTAACGCTCGGAAAGCTTCAGAAAAAATCAACCGTTACATCAACGGTTGTGGGTACAGACTCATTTCAACATAATTCTAAGAATTAAATGGTGGTGTTAAAGATGCAAGAACCTTGGTGGAAAAAATCGGTTGTTTATCAAATTTATCCAAAAAGTTTTTATGATACGACTGGAAACGGCGTGGGTGATATAGCTGGCATTATTGAAAAGTTAGATTATTTGAAAAAGCTCGGGGTAGATGTTCTGTGGCTAACGCCAATTTATAAATCACCACAGCGGGATAATGGATATGATATAAGTGATTATTTTGTTATTCAAGAAGAATACGGAACAATGGAGGATTTTGATCTTTTAGTAACAGAAGCGCATAAGCGGGGTCTTAAAGTCATCATGGATATTGTCGTTAATCATACATCAACTGAACATGAATGGTTTCAAGAAGCTAAAAAATCGAAAGATAACCCGTACCGAGATTTTTATATTTGGAAAGATCAAAAAGAAGATGGAAGTGCTCCGACGAATTGGGTTTCAAAATTTGGGGATCCGCGTGGGAGCATGATAACCTCACAGAACAATCGTATCTGCATTTGTTTGATGTTACGCAAGCGGATTTGAACTGGGAAAACGAGCGTGTGCGCCGCAGCGTGTATGATATGATGACGTTTTGGTTTGAAAAAGGAGTAGATGGATTTCGTCTGGACGTTATTAATTTAATTTCAAAAGATCAGCGTTTTTTAGATGATGACGGTTCCGTTGCACCAGGAGATGGCCGGAAATTCTACACCGACGGTCCTCGCGTGCACGAATATATGCGGGAAATGAATCAAGAAGTTTTTTCAAAATATGATAGTATGACCGTTGGAGAAATGTCGTCCACAACCGTTGACCACTGTATTCAGTACTCTCATCCGGACCGACGCGAGCTTAGTATGACGTTTAATTTTCATCATTTGAAAGTCGATTACCCGGATGGAGAAAAGTGGGCCCTAGCAGATTTTGATTTTATTAAATTAAAAGAGATTCTATCAACTTGGCAAACGGAAATGAATAAAGGTGGGGGATGGAATGCATTATTTTGGTGCAACCATGATCAGCCTCGCGTTGTTTCACGCTATGGAGACGACGAACTCTATCATAATAAATCTGCTAAAATGCTCGCTACAACGATTCATTTGATGCAGGGAACGCCTTATATCTATCAAGGCGAAGAAATAGGTATGACAAACCCGAAGTTTTCCTCTATTGATGAATATAGAGATGTGGAGTCATTAAATGTGTATGAAATAAAACGTGCACAAGGAATGGACGAAAATGAAATTTTGGAAATTTTAAAACATAAATCAAGAGATAATTCCCGTACACCGGTGCAATGGAACGATAAGCCGAATGCAGGTTTTACAAAAGGAAAGCCATGGATTCATCCGGCCGATAACTACCGTAAAATTAATGTAGAAAAAGCGTTAGAGGATAAAGATTCAATCTTTTATTTTTATCAAAAGCTTATTGCACTGCGCAAGCAGTACGAGATTATCACCTATGGAAACTATGAATTGATTCTTGGAGAAGACGAGCAGATTTTCGCTTATATCCGAAATGGAGCAGATGAAAAGCTGCTCGTGATAAATAATTTCTACGGCAGCGAGAAAATTTTTGAACTGCCAGAAGATATAACTTTTGAAGGATATCATAGTGAAATATTGCTGTCTAACTACGAAGATTCATCAAAGGAATTCAAGCGAGTCTTACTTCGGCCGTATGAATCAATCGTGTATCATTTAAAAAAATAGAGAAAAAGTGAAAAGAACGATGGGTGACAATCTATCGTTCTTTTTATACAATTGGGTATATATAGAAAGTAAAATAGGTGATGGCAATTGAAAGAAAATAAATTTATCAGCATTTACGAACAGTTAGTCGATAAAATTAAACGCGGTGACTGGCGTCCTAATACAAAACTTCCTTCTGAAAATGAGCTTGTTGAACAGTATCAAACGTCTCGTGAAACGATACGGAAAGCGTTAAATTTACTCTCGCAAAATGGGTACATTCAAAAAATGAAAGGAAAAGGTTCTTTTGTATTAGACGTATCACGCTTTGATTTTCCAGTATCAGGACTTGTTAGCTTCAAAGAAGTCGCGGAAAAGCTAGGACATACGTCGACTACTATTGTAAAAGAGTTTGAATTAATCAAGGCTGATCAAGATTTGTGCACACAGCTTGGCGCAACGAAAAAAGATCTCATATGGAAAGTAGTTCGAGCACGTGAAATCGATGGAGAAAAAATTATTTTAGATAAAGATTTTTTTCATAAAAAATATGTTCCTCACCTCACAAAAGACATATGCAAAGGCTCTATTTATGAATACTTAGAAAAAGATCTTGGGCTGAAAATCAGCTTTGCTAAAAAAGAAATTTCCGTTGACGAGCTGACGGACGAAGATAAATGTTACTTAGATTTGAAAGACTATGAACATATTGTGGTAGTAAGAAACTATGTGTATCTAGAAGATGCAAGCCTTTTTCAGTATACGGAATCACGTCATCGTCTTGACAAGTTTCGTTTTGTGGATTTTGCTCGCAGAGGTATATAATGGTTCACTGCCCATGAGTTTTTCCTTTTTGTAGATGTTTACAAAAAACTGCTTTGGTATAAAAAACAAAGCAGTTTTCTTATGAGGAAAACTGAAAAAACGTGATCCTTTTGACGATAAAATTCTAAAAAGGTTGAATTTTTATTTAGAGTTTGTTTTAGTAGAACATAAGATTATTTTATATTTGTATAATGTTATTCATACGGTATACAGATTTATTGATTTTTTTTTATTAGATATATAAGAAAATGTTATTTGAAAATGGTAACTTCATTAGTAATTCTAATAAATCTGTCTAACTACAGCATTAAAGGGAGCTGCTCAAACAATACTAAGTAAAAAGGAGGAGACGGAATGAGTAACGATTATCGACTTTATCCTCTTGGTGATAGCGGCATTGTCGTTTCATTTGGAGACGAAATTAATTTCGGTATACATAAACGTATTCAGCAATTTACTGAGGTGCTAGAGCAATCATTATGTAAGGGAATGATTGAATATGTGCCGGCTTTTACGACGGTTACAATCTATTATGATCCTTGGATAATGAGTGAAAAAGGAAGAAGAAATCCTTACACAGCAATATCTACATATATTGAAGAACTGCTTTTCCACCAGGAAGAAAAATCTGAAGCGGTCGCTAGACAAATTGACATTCCGGTGTGTTACGGAGGAAAGTACGGCCCGGACTTAGAGAGAGTAGCTGCTTTTCATTCATTAACGCCTGATGAAGTTATCTCCATTCATACAAATGGAGAATATTTGGTGTATATGATAGGCTTTGCTCCTGGTTTTCCTTACTTAGGAGGGATGAGTGAAAAAATTGCGACTCCAAGGAAAGAATCACCGAGAAACAGCATCCCAAAAGGGTCAGTTGGCATCGCAGGAATGCAAACCGGCGTGTACCCAATTGAAACACCTGGAGGATGGCAGTTAATCGGGCGTACTCCTCTTACACTATTTAACCCAGAAAAAGACTCGCCAAGCTTACTTCAAGCAGGTGATCGTATCCGATTTGTTTCCATTTCTGAAACGGAATATGAAGCACAAAAGGAGGTGGATGAAGATGAGTATTAAAGTGATGCGTCCTGGTTTATTAACAACGATTCAAGATATCGGCAGACATGGATATCAAAAGGACGGCATGATTGTCAGCGGGGCAATGGACAAAGTTGCTTTAAGGATTGCCAACTTATTAGTAGGAAATCAAGAAAATCAGCCGGTTATTGAAATTACGTTAATGGGACCAAAAATTGAATTTCAGCAAGATGCTTTAATTGCCCTGACAGGAGGGGATTTATCGCCAACTGTTAATGGTGAAGCCGTAAAGATGTGGCGGCCTTTATATGTAAAAAAAGGGAGCGTGCTGCAGTTTGGTGTTCCGACTTTAGGTTGCCGTTCTTATTTATCGGTTTCCGGTGCCTTTAACGTTCCTGCAGTTATGGGAAGTACATCTACTTCGCTTCGCGCTCGGATAGGAGGGCTACACGGTAAAGCATTACAGTCAGGAGACGAAGTATTAAGCCATCCTCCTACAGAAATAGGGGAAGCAATTATAAAGAAACTGGTGAAAAAGCAAACGGACCGCTCTTTTCAGCAGGCTTTTTGGACCATTCATCCTAAACTTCTTCCTTCATACGAGACGCCTATTATCCGCACAATGAAAGGTGCGGAATTTGATTGGTTTACGAAAGAAAGTCAACAACATTTCTTTAATCAAGAATTTGACGTTACGCCGCAATCTGACCGAATGGGCTATAGGCTAAAAGGGAAGAAACTAGTCCTTCAGCAGGAAAAGGAACTGCTTTCTAGCGCTGTGACGTTTGGTACAATTCAAGTACCAAAAGAAGGACAGCCCATTGTTTTATTAGCAGATCATCAAACGACAGGAGGATACCCTAGAATCGGGCAGGTAGCAACTGCCGATTTTTCGGCGCTGGCACAAGTTTCTCCAGGGCAAAAGGTTTCTTTTCAATTCGTTTCACTGGATGAAGCGCAGCATTTATATATGGAGCAGGAAAAGAAAATCAATCATATTAAAAGAGCACTTCGAATGAAAATATAAGGGGGAAGAAAATGGCTACCGTTGATTTGAACTGTGACTTAGGGGAGAGCTTTGGGAACTATAGCTTAGGAAATGATAAAGAAATTTTACGCTATGTAACGTCAGCAAACATTGCCTGTGGCTTTCATGCCGGAGATCCTTCTGTTATGAGAGAAACAGTAAAGCTGGCTTTGAGTGAAAATGTGGCGATCGGCGCGCACCCCGGATTGCAAGATTTAGCTGGATTTGGACGTAGATATATGAAAATTACGCCTCGAGAAGCTTATGATTTGATGGTGTATCAAATGGGGGCTCTTTCAGCTTTTATACGTGCAGAAGGAGGGGCCCTTCATCATGTGAAACCTCATGGCGCTTTATATAATATGGCTGCAGGGGATCGAGATATAGCTAAAGCTATTGCTGAAGCTGTTTATAATGTTAGTGAGGAAGCTATTCTATATGGTCTTGCTGGAAGTGAATCGATTAAAGCTGGAAACGAAATCGGCTTGCTTACGTCTCAGGAAGTATTTGCAGATCGAACCTATCAACAGAACGGCATGCTGACGCCGAGAAACGTTGAAAACGCCGTGATTCAAGATGAGGAAGCAGCTATTTCTCAAGTAATTAAAATGGTCAAAGAAAAGAAAGTATTCACTGTGCAAAATGAAGAGATTCCGATTCAGGCAGATACCGTCTGTATTCATGGAGACGGTGCACATGCTGTTGAATTTGCCAAAGCTATTTGTGACAAGCTAAAAGAAGAACAAATCATTATTCAACCACAATGAGGTGACATCATGAAAAAAGAACGCAACTGGAGCGTGCTCCTCGGAGCAGCATTTTTAATGGCTACTTCAGCAGTGGGTCCAGGTTTTTTAACTCAAACAACGGTCTTTACACAAGCTCTCGCCGCAAGTTTTGGTTTTGTCATTTTACTGTCGATTTTATTAGACATTGGCGTTCAGCTAAACGTATGGCGTATTATTGCCGTCTCAGAAAAAAGAGCACAGGATATTGCTAACAGTGTTTTCCCAGGTCTCGGTTTATTTATTGCTATTTTAATTGTAATCGGAGGCTTAGCATTTAATATTGGAAATGTAGGAGGAGCGGGTCTTGGCTTCAATGCGCTATTTGGTATTTCTCCTAAAGTTGGTGCAGTCATTACAGCCATTGTTTCTATTGCCATCTTTTTAGTCAAAGAAGCCGGAAAATTAATGGATCGTTTTGCTCAATTAATGGGCGGAATATTAATTATTTTAATGGTGTATGTTGCGGTTTCTTCCGCTCCGCCAGTAGGAGAAGCGGTATCTAAAACATTTTGGCCGGATCACATTGACGTAATGGCGATTGTTACTCTTGTAGGAGGAACGGTAGGAGGATATATTACATTTGCAGGAGGTCACCGTTTATTAGATGCAGGAATCAAAGGAAAAGCCGCGATTCCGGAAGTAACAAGAGGAGCAGTATCCGGCATTACGATCGCTTCGATCATTCGAATTTTTCTATTTTTGGCGACATTAGGTGTGTTGAGTCAAGGGTTAAAACTGAATCCCGATAATCCACCAGCCTCTGTTTTTCAGTTAGCCGCAGGGGATATTGGCTATAAATTATTCGGTGTCGTCATGGCAGCAGCGGCTATCACTTCAGTTATTGGTTCGGCATATACATCGGTTTCCTTTATTAAATCCTTCAGCAAAAGGATTGAGAAATATGAAAACTGGATTATCATTGCATTTATTACGATTTCAACCCTGGTTTTCTTAACGATTGGTCAGCCGGTCACGCTACTCATTTTAGCTGGAGCATTAAATGGGTTAATCTTACCTATTACACTCGGTACGATGCTTATAGCGGCGTATAAAAAGAAGATAGTAGGGGATTACAAGCATCCGACTTGGCTTACCGTTTTTGGCGGTTTTGTGGTCGTTATTATGGCTGTGCTAGGAGTCTATACGCTTGTGACTCAAATGGCAAAACTGTGGTAAGAAATTCTATAACCAATTAAAAAAGGGCCTTCTGGCCCTTTTTTAATTGGTTATAGGCAATACATATAAAATGATTGCTAAAAAGTGAAGTACGGTTCCGCCAAGAACAAACATATGCCAAATCATATGGTGAAAACGAAATCCTCGCCATACGTAAAAAACGGCTCCGATTGTATACAACACGCCTCCAACTACAAGAAGGACAATTCCTTGATGGGCAATGTTTTGAGTTAACGAATCCCACGCAAACACAATCATCCATCCCATAAATACGTAAAGAATGGTGGAAATAAAAAGGAATTTCTTCACAAAAAAAGCTTTGAATACAATTCCTGCAAGAGCGATGCCCCATACAATTCCAAAAAGTGTCCAGCCGGTGGTTCCTTTTACTGCGATAAATAAAAATGGAGTGTACGTACCGGCAATAAACAAATAAATAGAAGAGTGGTCAAATATCTCAAAAAGATCTTTTACCTTACCTTCCGGAAAGCTATGGACAAGCGTAGAGGAGACATAGAGAAGCAGCATGGTTACTCCGTAAATAGTAAAACTGATAACATGCCAAGGCGTTCCTTCTAACGAAGAAAGTACGATTAAAAGCGTTAATCCCACAATGCTGAGTACGGCTCCAACGCCGTGTGTAATCGCATTTGCAATTTCTTCTCCTCTTGTAAATGTGTGTGTAGTAGCCATTTACAAAATCCTTTCTTTACACAAATTTATCTTCTATTTTCTCAGAGGATCAGTTTTGAACATACCTGCTGAGAAAAAATCCGTAACGGTCAAAAACATGAGTGAAAAGTTCATTGGTTATTTCTTTATTATAGACCATTCTTTTGATTTTATCTATTTTGACTGGAGGTCCGAAAAGAGGAAAGATGTATATGTGAATGTTCACTAGCTGTAAAAAGCATGTATAGAAGAAAAAAATGCTTTTTGAAAAAATGGCAGAAAAGTTGTCATGAAGGCATGATTTTGAAATACATATAAAATAAAACTTTTAACAGTCAAGGTTACGATTACTGCTTAGCTCATTTGCAATAGATAAGTAACAAGATTGTAAGAAGGCAGGGGGATGGAAGCAGTGAAAAAAGAAGTTATTTTTGATGAAACAGGCACATACAAATATTCTCTATTATGCAAATGGAGTGAAGTAAACGAACGTAAACTTACGTTTATCTTGTCCTTTCCAGAAAATACGTATGAATACAGCGATGATACAGCTGTATCCAAATGCATAGAACTGGCGCAAAAGTGGGGATTTGGAGTTTTAGAAATCGTTTATTTATTCAGCTATCAAACCGATCATGTTTCGTTTTTACGCATGCTTTCAAAAGAAGAAGCTGTTGGAACAAGAACAGGTGAATATATTCAAAAGGCTGTGGAAGATGCTGAACTAGTTGTGGTAGCTTGGGGTGATCATGGAAGCATTTATAACCGACAAGAGGAAGTAGAACGCTTTTTGAAACACAAGCCGGTATACTGTTTTGGAAAAACGAAGCAGCAATTTCCTCGCCATATTTTATCCGTCGTGCACCGTACAGAATTACAGAAATACGAAGTGCCGGCTAATCGTGAAGAGTCAGAAGAAGTTTCTTCGTTTATTGAAGACATAGATCAAAGTTTTGGTGGAGAGGATTATTCTCCAATTAAACAACTAACAGAAGAAGAACCGCTTATGTTTATTGAAGACATTGCCAGTATGTATCGATAAAAAGGAAAAGCGAGGTTTATATTCCTCGCTTTTTCGTTAGTATAAAACACCAAGTTTTGTCATATGGTTGTATCAAGAAGCGTGTGTGAAGGGGGAACTTTATGAAGTTGAATGAAGTACTGCACCGCATCACAACTATTTACAATGAGTTAGAAGAAGAGTGCTTTCAATATATAGGGACTGTGATCAATGAAAATGCAGAGCTGGATATTTCTCGTCTAGAAGAATTAAGTACGCTGTTAAACTTCGTATATGAATGCTCGCAGGATGTATTAGTAGGTTCTATTTTAACAAAATTGGATTATGGACAACCCATTTATCAATTTGCTATGTTAAAGCCTATTTCCCTTGAAGGAAATGAAGATAAGTTAGATATTTTATATGAAGAAAAGGTAAAAGTAGAAAGAGCGATTCTAGATGTGTATACAGCTCAGCGAAAGAAGTTATTGACTCAAGCAGCTGAAAAGAACTGCACTACGAGCTGCAGACCTACGTGTATGCTTGCAACATATAAGTGAATCTGTTGAAATAGCAAGGCATATATACAAATAAAAAGGAACATGTTAGGATAAGTAAAAAGAACTCCTAATCAAAGAGTTCTTTTTATTGTAAAATATATGATTTTGAACTAGTCAAGCATAAAGACGGTGGTAATGGCAGTTACCCTTTTCTTTGTGCTTTTTTTATCCGATTGTGTTGATGATGCTGCTTACTGCGTTAAAAAAGTTCATAAGTACCTCGTTTAGCATGTAATATGCCTCCTCTCTTACTCAATATGTACAATCAAATTATCCAATTGTGTTAATGATGCTGCTTACTGCGTTAAATAAGTTCATTAAAACGTCGTTGAACATGTTTGCAACCTCCTTTATGATAGATTCATATAGTAATACGAGAAAACATAAAGTTTGGATCACATTTTTTTAATGTTTTTTTAGAAAAATAGTTAAAAAAAGAGTTTAATGGAGGTTGAAAAAGATGAATTCGTTTACAAACGACGAAAAGCAAGCGGTATACAAAGCGATTTACGGAAGAAGAGATGTACGCACATTTTTGTCTGATGAGATTCCGAATGAAACGGTTTATAACATTCTACAGGCTGCTCACAGCGGACCTTCCGTCGGGTTTATGCAGCCTTGGAATTTTATATTAGTATCTGATACAGAAGTGAAAAATAAACTTGCCTGGGCAGCAGATAAAGAGAGAAGAGCACTGGCTATTCATTATGAAGGTGAAAAGAAAGAAGATTTTTTAGAGCTAAAGATTCAAGGATTAAAAGAAGCGCCGTTAACTATTTGCGTAACGTGTGATCCAACAAGAGGGGGCTCTCATGTTCTCGGAAGAAACTCAATTCCAGAAACTGATATGATGTCAACTGCGTGTGCGATTCAAAATATGTGGCTTGCTTCATATGCAGAAGGACTGGCAATGGGATGGGTAAGTTTTTATAAAAAAAATGATGTACGTGACATTTTACATATTCCTCCTCATATTGATCCTGTAGCGCTCATGTCAATTGGCTATACAGATAAATACCCTGAGAAACCAATCTTAGAACAAGCTAACTGGGAAAAAAGAAGGGATTTAGACAAGCTAATTTATCATAATGTATGGGAAAATGAAAAAGAATAGCGGAGAGAAAATAAAGACATACTAAAAAGCACCGAAATATAGTAAAATTTGAATATTAAATGATACACTATATATAGCGAAAGCGGATATGAGCGTCTAGCGTATCCGTTTTATTTATATGTATACAAATGACTTGGGAAAAAGAGAGATAGGAGAATTGAAGGTTTCATGAATATTGCAAGAAGTTGGCTTCACAACAAACTTACTGTTCGCATCATTACGCTTATTATTATTACAGTTTTACTTGTCAGCATTAGAAGTATGCTTCAGCTGCTGTTATTTACGTTTATTTTTACCTTTTTAATTGGTCGTCTTCAACAAACGTTAAGAAGAAAGCTTCCGCTTAATTCAACGCTTATACTCATCGTCATCTATATCGCACTGATTGGTGCTCTCGGTATTGTAGGATATGTATATATCCCGGTTATTATGACGCAAGTTACTGAGCTTGTACAGAAGCTGATGTATTTTTACAAGCACCCCCCTGATAATACATTCGTCACCTATATTATCGATAATCTAAAGAGATTTAAATCACCAGAAAATATTCAGCAGAATATTGATTTAGTATACAGCTATTTATCTAATATTGGAAAAGTAAGTGCACAAGTTTTCTTAGCACTCTTGTTAAGCCTATTCTTTTTACTTGAAAAGTCGCGGATTCACCGATTATTTGTCCAACTGGAACAATCTAGGCTGGGCTGGTTTTTCAAAGAAGCTGGCTATTTGGGGAGAAAATTTGTTAATTCCTTCGGCAAGGTAATAGAAGTTCAGTTTATTATCGCTTTTGTGAACAGCATTTTATCCGTTATTGCCCTGTGGGTGTTAGGGTTTCCTAATTTGCTTGCGCTTGGCGTTATGGTCTTTCTACTAGGGCTAGTGCCGGTTCTTGGGGTATTTGTTTCACTCATTCCGCTTTGTACAATCGCTTACAGTTTAGGAGGCGGTGTAAAAGTACTATCTGTGTTAATTATGGTGGTAGTACTTCACGCACTTGAAAGCTATGTATTAAATCCAAAGCTTATGTCATCTAAAACAAACTTGCCAACATTCATTACGTTTATCATTTTAGTATTTGGTGAACATTTCTTGGGCGTATGGGGGCTGATTCTTGGTATTCCTATTTTTATTTTCTTTTTAGATCTCGTAGGAGTAGATTCAGCACAGCAACTGTCAAAAAAAGAAGAGACTGGGACAAAATGATTTTAGACGAGGTGAAAAACGAACCATTAATCAAGATGTTTGATTAGTGGTTCGTTTCTTTTTTTAACGAGTGTATCGTTTTTTGAATGACTGGATGATCTCGATGCTTAAGTTTATAAGCAAGAAAGATCTGATTTTTTACCGCTAAATGTTCAAGTTCGATTTTCACCTTTTTTTCTTGGAGCGCTTCTTGAATCAAATAGCGGGGAAGCAGGCTGATTCCCATGTGATGCTGAATGGCTTTTAACACCGTTTGAAGATTTGGAATCACATGATGAGGCTGAATTTCAGGCCGTTTTTTAAAATGCTGTCGCCAAAAACGCCTGATAATAGGAAGTTCAAGGCCATAGCTAATCCACCGCTGATTGTATAAAAAATCCTCTATGTCTTCATTGGGTGTCATTTCAAAAGAAGGAGGGACGGTTAAGACAAACTCTTCTTCTTCAATGACCGTATATTCGACTCCTGGTATTTGCAATCTTTGGGTTGTAATCGCAATATCAATTTCGTCGCTTTGTATCTTTTCAAGTAAAACAGAAGCAATACCAAACTGGCTGTAGCAGCGGATACCTGCATCTTTTATTCTTTCTAAAGCTTGTTCGGTAAAATACTCTACGGGAGAACCAATTTTTACGACCGGCAGCGCGTCGGGAGATGAAGCGGTCATTTTTAATTCAATTGAAGCAGCTTCTAGACTTTCAATTAACGGGACAATACGCGTGTACAGTTCTTTACCTTTTTCTGTTGGAATCATCTTTCTTGGTGCACGGATAAATAAACCTTCGCCTATTTCAGCTTCTAAAGCAGCTAAGTGCTGACTCATGGCCGGCTGCGTTAATATCCTCGCTCTGGCTGCTTCAGAAACGGATCGATATTTGTAAATGCTAATAAAGCTGCGATACCATTCAAAATCAATCATTTATGCTATCCTTTCTTATAAATTTATTTATGGATATCTATTTATTTTCTAATTTGTATTATAGACAAGCTCTCTTTAAAATAAAAATAGTAAGCAAATCATTTTTAGATAAAATAATAAAAGTAACGCTAAGCAAATGATTTAAAAAGGAGAGTTAGACTGTGAAAGCATTATTATTGCAAGATAAAAATAAATGGACAGAAATGAAAGTAGAAGAAATAGAAAAACCTCTTCCAAATAAAGGAGAAGTAGTAGTTGAAGTTCACGCAGTGGGACTTAATCCAGTGGATTATAAAACGGCTACTAATGGAAATCCTCATTGGACATATCCTCACATTCTAGGTTTGGATGTAGCTGGGACAATTGATGAAGTTGGAGAAGGAGTAGTTGACTGGAAAAAAGGAGACCGCGTTGTCTATCACGGGGACTTTATGAAAAAAGGCGGATATGCTGAGTATGCGGTCACAACTGCTCATTCAATTTCGCGCATTCCTGATGCTGTTACATTTGAAGAAGCTGCTGCATTGCCTACGGCAGGTTACACGGCGTATGAAGCACTATTTCGTAAACTTCCAATGAACCATATTCAAACCATCTTAATTCACGGAGGAGCTGGAGGCGTAGGGGGCTTTGGCGTGCAGCTTGCTAAAAACGCTGGAAAAACCGTTTTCTCAACAGCTTCAGCACATAATCATGAGTATGTGAAGTCGTTAGGAGCTGATTATGTAATGGATTATCGCGAGGAAAACGTCGTAGAAAAAGTATTGGAGCTGACAAATGGTCGCGGCGTAGATGCTGTGCTTGATACGGTGAGCGCAAAGAACGCAACGGATTCTTTAGATATGATTGCCTATAGAGGACATTTAGCACATATTGCTGGTGCACCTGATTATACAAAAGTAAAGCCTTTTACAAAGGTGATTTCTTATCATGAAGTAGCTTTAAATGCTGCACACCACATTGATGACATGATGGCGCAAGCGGATTTAGCAAAAATGGGAGATGAGCTTTTAGCATTAGTAGCAGAGAAGAAAGTAGCTCCGATGATTGAGCGCATCATCTCGTTAAAAGAAGTGCCAAGTGCATTAGAAGAGCTTTCAAAACGCCATGTGAAAGGGAAAATTATTGCTAAAGTTAAATAAATAGCAGGACAGAAAAGACTCTTTTATTACAACTAATAAAAGAGTTTTTTTTCTGCTATTTTCTTTTTTTGCGTTACTTCACTTATGAACTGCATATGATAGAAGATAATCAAATATAGCAAACGGGTGCGTATAAGCTTTTTTTACTAGTAAAATTGCTTTGAAATCGTGAAATTTTGAATAGTTTGAGTTATGATGAAAGAACGTGAAATTTGTATGATTGAAAGGAGAAAAAAGGTGCAAGGGTTTATTGATTTTGTACAAAACTTAGGCATAGTGGGCATCTTTATTGCTACAGCAATCGAAGCTGCGGCAATTCCTTTTCCGTGTACGTTATCGATTTTGCTCATTGGCTCGGTTCTGCAGCTCTCAATATGGAAAATCCTTATGGTTTCAGCTGTCAATACCGTTATTTATATCGCATTCAACTATATTCCGTTCGTGATGGGATACAGGTTTGAATCTATTACCAAGCGCTGGTTTGGTGAAAAAAATATAAAGCGTGCCCAAAAGTGGTTTCATAAGTATGGAAAATGGAGTATTACGATTTCTCGGCCCATCAGTATCGCAAACTATATAACCTATTTGGCAGGCCTTAGTAAAATTAAATCTAAGGACTTTGTTTTATACAGCACATTAGGTATTTTTCCATGGTTTGTTTTTTTGCTCTATGTAGGAGGACTTGGAGATATTGAAAAAATCCAAAAATATTTGCATGATGTAGACCGTTTAATATTTGTTATTCTTATAATCGGAGTGATAGTTGGTGCAGGCTGGTGGATGAAAAAGAGAAAAAGTACATAAAAAAGACCGGACCAAATAAGTGATTCCTTAAAATAAGAGCGCTTTTATAGTAAGGTTTTTATAACTCAAAAGAGCCGCCTCTAAGTCGAAACCCTGACTTAGAGGCAGCTCTTTTATTCAACTATAAACAGCCCGCCAGCTTCTATAAGACGTAATATCCTCCGCATCTTCTGTCGCATGAGCTTCACAAAGAAAACCCGCTACTTCACTGCCGTCTTCGAGAGTGATTTTGCCTAGTCCAAGAGGAGAAGGGATAGAATCGGCAAAAGAGCCGAGTAGTGATAAGGGCATTTCCCAAAGTTCAACTTCAATTTTTTCTCCTTGTTGATGCGTTCGCAGCAGCCCCGGTTTTGCTGGAGAAGTAGGCAGTTTAAAAAGCTGGTAATAAGGAGCGGTTTGGTCTTTTCGTACGAATGAAGCTCCGTGTTCACGCATTTGAAATTCAAGTGGAAACCCGCGCATATGCAAACCGCAAACAGCTACTAAGGTTGTATCTTTTCTTGAATCAACCGTTCGTTCACCATTTAAAAACACTTCGCTAAGCCCGCAAATGAATTGTTCGCCGTCAAATGTAGAGAAAAATGAAATGCCAAACGGTAAATCAAAATATGCATCTTGAGATGGAAGAGAGACAGCGCATAAGTCGAGCAAGTTACAATGGTTTGTAAAACGCCCCATGTCACTGTTTGTTTCAATTGGATTTTCTCTTACTTGTTCCCGCGTCCACGTTCCGCCTGCTGTCGGCATAACAAGAACAGCATTTTTAAGCTGATGATATGCTTTATGTTTAAAGGATTGAAGCTTATGTGAAGCTTGAAATAAAGCAGCAGCATCATATTCTGATTTAGCTCCTGAACGAAGGACTTGCTCGGTTACAGGAAATGCTGTTTCTTCATGAGAAGTAATAAATTCTCCTAAGTCAGCCCAGCGCTCCGCTACGTATGGGCCGTCATACAATAAAGCAGCTGCTTCGCTTAAATACGAGCCGTCAATGTATTCAATGGGAATAGATAAACCTTCAATCTTTTTCACTGCTTGCTTCCAAGCTTCCTCGTACTGCTCAGCAAACGGTCCGTAAAATGAGAGCGGTTCTTTTACCATACAAATTTTTTCAGGGAGAGCCGAAGAAGCCCGAACAACAGAGCGTGACCATGGATCTTGATCGTCTACTCCTCTAATAATAGAATCTACAAGCAGTACGTCACTCCATTCATGAGCAAAAGCAGTGACGCAGTCTAAGCTTTTACACGCCGGAACTACACCTGCAGATGGCCACGCTCCGAGAGAAGGTTTATAGCCAATTAAACGGTTTAAACCGGCTGGGACGCGCCCTGAACCTGCTGTATCGGTGCCTAAAGAAAAAGCAGCATGCCCGCGAGCTACGGATACAGCTGACCCTGAGCTCGATCCGCCGCTAATGAGCTCGGACTTTAACGCATTGTGCGTTTCGCCGTAAGGGCTTCGTGTACCGACCAGCCCTGTAGCAAATTGGTCCAAGTTGGTCTTTCCAAGAGGAATAGCACCTGCATCGATAAGACGTTGAACAACCGTAGCATGTGCAGAAGGGATATACGTATATTCTTTACATCCGGCTGTCGTTGGTACATGTGCTATATCAATATTATCTTTAACGGCGAATGGAATTCCCCATAAAGGTAACGCTTCAGGGCTTAGGGTAGCTAAGCGATCGAGATAAGGTTTTAACTCACAGAGTGTAGGAGGGGTAATCCAAATGTTCATGTCTTTATCAGCTTCTACACGCGTAAGAATTTGATGTACTACATCTTCCGGAGTTAATTCTTTTTTGATATACATATCACGTAACCATTGAACCGAAAATGTTTTAGGCAAGCTCACTGTTTTCATTGTATCCACCGTCCTTAATGAGTAATTGGAGCAAAGGCTTTTATACCGGCAATCAGCTGTCCAGCTTGTACTTCATCGCCGGGTTTTACATGAATAGAACTGATATATCCATCCATAGGTGCTAGCTGTGGAAACTCCATTTTCATACTTTCTTCGATAATTAATGTATCGCCTTTTTCAACTTTTTGTCCTTCTTCAACAAGAACTTTCCATACGCTTCCCGGCATTGTACAGCGCGCGGCTTCCGTACCTTCGGGCAGTTCTTGTTCCGTAATTTCAGCCGTTTCATGTTCAGAGACGTACTCAGCTAAGCCAAGTGCTTTCCAATCTTCTCGTTCTGTTTGAAAAGCAGCCTGCTGGGTGTGACGAAAAGCAGCCGTGCTTTCTTCAATAGATGAAAGAAAATCTAAATATTCTCTAAGTTTAAACGTTGTCTCCGTAATATCTGCTTCAAATCTCCCGCGAAGAAAATCTTCGCGCAGTTTTAAAAGCTCATCTGCTTCTACTGGGTAAAATTGAATTTGATCAAAGAAACGAAGAAGCCACGGTTTTCCTGCTTCAAAACTTTCCGTTTGACGAAGTCGGTTCCACATTTGAATCGTGCGTCCCACAAATTGATAGCCGCCAGGACCTTCCATTCCGTATACGCACATATACGCACCGCCAATACCAACAGCATTTTCAGGTGTCCATGTACGAGCGGGATTATATTTCGTTGTAACTAAACGGTGACGAGGGTCTAGAGGCGTAGCAACAGGTGCGCCTAAATATACATCTCCAAGCCCCATTACAAGATAATTAGCGTCAAATACAACTCGTTTCACATCTTCAATGTGATCCAGACCGTTTACTCGGCGAATAAACTCTAGATTGCTTGGACACCAGGGAGCATCTGGGCGAACGTTTTGCTGATAGCGTTCAATAGCTAATTGAGTCGCAGGATCATCCCATGAAAGTGGAAGTTTTACAATACGAGAGGGAACTTCCATTTCTTCAAGAGGAGGAAGTGCGCGATCTATAGCTGAAATGTGCTGGCAAAGTTCAAGAATAGACATCTTTGTTGCATCAATATGAATTTGAAGAGAACGGATACCAGGCGTTAAATCTAGAACTGGTAAATCCTTACGCTTTTGAATAGCTTCCATTAAAGCATGCACTTGGAAGCGAAGCAGCAGATCCAGCTCCATTTCTCCGTACTCCACAAGTATATTTGCATCGCCTGAGCAGCGGACGGAAAATGGGAAGCGTCTATTTTCCGTTTCGTTAATCAGCAGCGGATAATCGCTTTTGAGCGGCTGTGCTACTGGATTTGTAAACACAGGAAGTGATGCAGATGTTCCGATACGCTGTAAAAAGTCTTCCTGCGTACATTTGAGTTTTTCAGCTTGTTCAAGATCAATTAATTTAAACGAAATTTTATCTCCGGGGTGAAGCTGTCCTATTTTCCAAAACTCTGCTGAAGCAGTCGTAACAGGGCAAACAAAGCCCCCGAGGCTCGGGCCGTCTGGGCCAAGTAAAATAGGCATATCTCCAGTTAAGTCTAAGGTGCCGATGGCATAGGCATTATCATGAATATTTGATGGGTGCAAACCGGCTTCTCCTCCATCTTCACGCGTCCAAAAAGGAGCGGGACCTATTAACCTAACGCCTGTTCTAGAGCTGTTAAAATGAACTTCCCATTTTGTATTTGTTAGCTGCTGCAAGTACTCTGGCTGCAAAAACTCTTCTGTACAATGAGGGCCGGGAATCACTCCGATTGTCCATTCTTTAGACATGGTTGGCTGGTAGGAAAGAGCAAGTTCATTTTCAACGTGAGCGTAGTCAGAAACACGCAGTACATCTCCCGTGCGAAGTGCTCTTCCGCCGTGTCCTCCGAAACTTCCTAGTGTAAAAGTAGAAGAACTGCCTAATATTTTAGGCATATCAAGTCCGCCGCCAATCAGTAAATACGTGCGCATTCCTTCGGTTGCTTCACCAAATGAAAGAATTTGCCCTGGCTTTGCTTGAATGGTTTTATACATGGGAATTTCAGCGCCGTCTAATGTAGCCTGCATGTTGGCACCTGTAATACAAAAAGATACATTGGCTCTAAATTTATAAGAGCCGCCTCGGAGAGTCATTTCAATTCCCGGGGCATCCGGTGAATTTCCGAGAAGTTTGTTTCCTATGCGAAAAGCAAAAGGATCCATTGGACCGCACGGTGGAACTCCTACATTCCAGTGCCCGGTGCGTCCCGGGTAATCTTGAACAGTGGACTGAACGCCGCCGTCTAATACTTCAATTGCTTGTTCGCTCGGAGTATATGAGTTAAGCATTTGAGTATACACATCGCCTGTTTTACACGCTTTTTCTTCTAACAGTCCCTGCAAGTATTGAAGATTAGTAGTAACGCCGTATAATCTTGTCTCTTTTAAAGCAGCGCTCAATTTTAGAAGAGCTTCTTCTCGTGTTTTTCCATGAACGATAATTTTAGCGAGCATAGGATCATAAAGTGATGTTACAGTAATGCCGTCTCGCATCCATGTTTCAACTCGAGCACTTTTAGAGAAAATGGCTTGGTCGATTTGCCCGCCGCTTGGACGAAAATCATTTAAGCAATCTTCGGCATAAATACGCGCTTGGATACTGTGACCTGAAGGAACAGGAAGCAAAGAAGGAAGGTTTACCAGCTCATCGCATGCTTCTTTAAGCATCCATTCTACTAAATCGATGTTTAACACTTCTTCTGTAACGCCGTGTTCTACTTGAAGACGAGTATTTACTTCTAAAAAATAAAACTTCTCCGCTTCGGCGTCATATAAAAATTCTACTGTTCCTGCACTTCGGTATCCCACTTCTTTAGCTAGTCGAGTAGCTGCTTGCAGCATATTTTCCCGTATATATGAAGGGAAGTTTGGAGCTGGACTTTCTTCAATTACTTTTTGATTTCTTCGCTGAATAGAGCAGTCGCGTTCTCCTAAAGCCACTACTTCTCCAAAAGAATTCCCGAAGATTTGAACTTCCACATGGCGAGCTTTTTGAATGTATTTCTCTAAAAAAACACCGCTGTTTTTAAAGTTTGTTTGTGCTAAATGGCAAACTGAGTCAAAAGCGGCTTGAAGCGCTTTTTCATCCTGGCAAACACGCATTCCAATTCCGCCGCCGCCAGCTGTACTTTTTAACATAACGGGATAGCCAATCTCTTCAGCAGCACGTACAGCTTCTGATACATCTGTAATAAGAGGTGTACCAGGAAGCAAAGGCACGTCCGCTTTTTGCGCAATTTCCCGAGCTGAATGTTTCAATCCGAATATTTCCATTTGCTGAGGTGTAGGACCAATAAATACAATTCCTTCAGCTCGACAGCGACGAGCAAATTCCGCGTTTTCGCTTAAAAAACCGTAGCCTGGATGAATAGCTTCCGCTCCTGTTTTCTTTGCGATATCCAGAATAAGGTCTTCGTTTAAATAACTTTCTTTGACCGGGCCGCTGCCAATTAAAATGGCTTCATCTGCTTCATCAACGTGCAGGCTGTCTTGATCAGCTTCTGTATAAACAGCCACAGATTTCACTCCAAAATGTCGTAATGTTCGCTCAATTCTAACGGCAATTGCTCCTCGGTTCGCAATTAATACTTTTGTAAACATAGATGAACACTCCTTTTTATAATGAATCCCAAATAACTAAGCGAATAGGGGTAGGGTTATAATCGTTGCACGGATTATTAAGCTGAGGGCAGTTGCTGATCAATACAAGTGTAGGATTGATCGCTTCCATTTCTACATAGTATCCAGGTGCAGACACTCCGTCATTAAACGTTAATCCGCCGCTTGGCGTCACAGGTACATTCATAAAAAAGTTTACGTTCGGTGCTAAATCTCTTTTGGTGTAGCGACTATCATATTTTGATAGCTGTAGCATAAATGTATCTCGGCAGTTATGCATCGGAAGCGTGTCATGTGCATAACGTACGGTGTTGCTTTGTGCCGAACAAGCTCCCCCTAAAGTATCGTGGCGTCCGCACGTGTCAGCTACAATTTTGACTAGTTCTTTTCCAGATTGAGAGAGCAGCACCGTGCCGGTGGATAAATAAATATTTCCTTGATTAGCAATCGTAGATACTGCACTGTAATGATCTTCTGGATTTTCTGCATCAAAGAATAACGTATCCGCTGCTTGATTTCCTTTTACATCTATTATTCTAAGCGTTTGTCCTGGTTTAAGTTCGTGCATCCAGCCATCCCCAGCCAGTACCGTTTCATCATAAATTGCGTTCTCTATTTTTCTGCTACTTTCCACTCGATTAAATACAGCCATTATAGAAGCCTCCTTCATTTTTAAATCGTTGATAATGTTTTATTTCCAAGCAATAGGTCATAAGACCATGTGTTTTCAAACGCTCGTTTATTTTCAGGTCTAAAATTTAAACAGTAGTCGTCTGAGCTTACAGGAGCTGCTTCATCTACGGTTATTTCAATCGGAACAGAAGGATACGTTTTACTTGGGTCTAAAGGGTTAGGGGTATTAGACAGTACAAAAAGCAAATCCATTTCTGTTCTAAGCGTAATAAAATCTCCTTTTTTACAATGAGAAGAAACAAAATTCATATTGCCTTCTTCGTCGCAGTATACTTTTGAAAATAAGTTAAGATTAGGGACTAAATCCCGTGTTGTTAAACCGTTGCGCAGAAGCTCCATTGAGAAGTTTTCTTCGCCATTCCTTCTCCATGCGTTTCGGGATTCTTGATAAGTAGATGCACCGTATTTTTGATGAGTTAAGCTGCGCGTAGTATAGCCTGAAATGGTATCATGCCAGCCGGTGGTGTCAGCAGTGATGCTTGCAAATGCTCTGCCGTTGTCACTCATCAGAACGTGTCCTTTTGTTAAATGAGCAGTATGCTGAGCTTTTAAGGTATCAGGCATGTTGTATCGTTCCGTTAAATCATAAGCGTTGTACAATAGTAGGGATGCGTTTGCACCGGATTCTTGTGCGGTAAACGTCACTGATTTTCCTCTCCCAATTCGTCCTGACCATTTTCCGCCCGCTGGGATGGTGTGCTTCCAGATATAACTCATAAAATAACCTCCTTAGAATAAAAAAAGGATAAAAGCTTGGGAGAGTAGTCTCCCAGGCTTTTATCCTTCCGTGTTATACAGCATAGCGCCATATCGCTCTCTCTCGGACCAGTCTTTAACGTATGTTAAACGGAACCCTAGACAGCTTTTTTGTTCTTAACATCTGTAAGAACCTTTATCCATTTGTGGCTTTCGATTAATCGTAGTATAGTATGTTTGAAAATAAGTTGACAAGCAGTTTGTTAGAATACCTGACACAAAAACTGATTTTTCAGTTTATTTTTCAGGGACCGTCACTTTTGAATGATCTCTCTTTACAAAAGGAGCCGATAGTCGAGATTTTACAAATAAATAGAGAAATCCAACCGTAAGCCAGGCGACACCAATCAAAAGAGTGTCTTTGTTTAACAGTGTGAGCAGCCATCCGATAAATGCCGCTCCTATCAAAGGGAAGATTAAATAAAGTATTGTTTCAGTAAACGATCGTTTCTTTAACTTAATATAAAAATGGGCAATGACTGATAGATTAACAAATGTAAAAGCGGTTAAGGCACCGAAACTGACAAAAGTAACGGCTGTGTTTAAATCAATAAACATTCCCAAAAACGAAAAAGCGGTAACAAGCAAGATATTCACCACGGGCGTTTTAAACGTTGGATGAATATATGAAAATACCTTCTGAGGCAGCACGGATTCACGGCCTAAAGCATATAAAAAGCGAGTCACGCTTGTGACTGAAGAAACTCCTTGAGTAAAGGTTGCGATAATTAAGACCGTAATAAATAGACTGCTTAAAAGATTTCCGCCCACTAATTTTACAAGGGTGTAGGCAGCATTATCAGGATTAGTAAATGTGAATCCCGGATAGGCAATCTGTGTAAAATACGAAATAGCGATGTACATAACAGCTGCAATACAAACAATAAGAAAAATGGCTTTTGGAATGGTCCTTTCCGGTTGAATCGTTTCTTCCGCCATTGTTGTCACGGCATCAAATCCTAAAAAGCAAAAGCAAATGAGCGCAGCTCCAGAAAAGATAGTCGTAAACGGTACATCTGAAGCCAAAAAAGGATGAAGTGAAAAAAGAGTAGAAGAACTAGCTTGACCTGTTGCAATATCTTTGATGATAAATAAACAAAACAAACTTATAAATAGAATCTGAACTACAACAGAGATGCCGCTTATACGAGCGACAGATTTAATACCAACAATATTGACTAAAGCTAAGATAATGTTCATGACAATGACCCATACGTATACAGGAATAGAAGGAAATTCCGTATGCATAAAAATACCAAATGTTAAAATAGCGATAATAGGGGAGAAAATATAGTCTAAAAGAAGTGCCCAGCCTACTAAAAAGCCAAGGCGAGGATGTATAGCTTTTTTCGTATACGTATAAGCAGATCCCGCTATTGGATATGCTTTTACCATTCGGCTATAGCTATATGCGGTAAAAAAGATAGCTAAAAAAGCAAGTAAATAAGCAAGGACCATTTGCCCTCCAGCCGCATCGTAGGCTACTCCGTAAACTGTAAAGAAAATCATCGGAGTCATCCAGGCAAGACCCAAAAATACAATTTGATATACCTTTAGCGATTTACTTAACGCTGGTTGGTTGTTCATACAAATCCCTTCTTTCCTCTATTTTATACTAGTAAAAAAGAAAAGCCTGGGAGAATGATGTCATTCTCCCAGGCTTTTATCCTTCCGTGTATACGGACCGTTCCGTACGCTCTCTCTCGGACCAGCCTTTAACATGTGTTAAACGGAACCCTAGATCGCTTTTTGTCTTCAACAGAGCGAAGACCTTTATAGATAATGTAAGTAGTTCGAAGTATAAGCAGGATTATAAGAAGATGCAACTACTGTGTTAGATAGTTTAACAAACTTTTTAAAAAAGTAAACTTTTGTAAAAGGCGAACTATATATAATTTTATTAAAAAGATTATTCGTTTATAGTTGACTTATAGAGAGACCTATAGTATATTTGTAGACAAGAAAAAGCTAAATACGGTTCACTCATATATGTTTGAGAATATGGCTCAGACGTTTCTACCTTATCACCGTAAATGATAGGACTATGAGTAAAAAGTGAATCTAGGTTCCCATTTTTACGTTAGTAGAAAGTTTGGTCCAAGCGATTCACATATTCACTTTTGAAAGGAAGTGGATATGACACCGAAGGGATAAAAGCCCAGGCGGGTAGGTTTTTGCTCATTGTATTTGAGAGACCTGCCTTTGTTTGGGCTTTTTCTTATGTGTCTATTTACAGTATAAGCGAGTAATGAAAATTTCTTGTTTGTATCTGCATTGCTTTCTGGGGAGAATAGCGATGTAAAGCATGAAATCACTCACTGAAGCTTTATCTGTAAGCCCTCATTTAACCATGGGAAGTACATTCTATCTATTTTCTAGCATTTTTTCTTTGATGAGCAGCGTGGGGACGCTGCTCCTTTTTTTGTTCTCGCTTTTTTCTCTGTAAATAAAGGCCTTTAAAGAGAAGGTGATTTGCGAAATTTGGCGAATTAATGCTTTAAACAATAAATAATAGAGAAGATAAAGCGGTCTATGAAAAATGAAGAAGTTGAAAAATTGAGGAGGGAATTATATTGCTTCACTTAATTAATGTTCGCTTGCCAATTATGCACGATCACGCTCTTTTTGAAGTGAAAATTTCAAATGGAATGTATACTTCTATCGTTTTACAAAACGGTTATCTTGAAGGTGACGAGTTTTTTCCGCTACACGCAGCCGTGTTAGGAAAAGAAACGTCACTTGATGCACAGGGTCGTGTGCTATTACCAGGATTTGTAGATATGCATATGCATTTAGACAAAGCTCATTCGCTTCCTCAAGTGCCCAATCTATCTGGAACTCTTCAAGAAGCCATTAAAAATTACAGCAGCAGCCTGCCGACATTTCCAGAAGAAGAAATTAAGCAGCGAATGTTTAAAACTGCTTTGCAGGCATTAGCTAACGGTACGACTACGATTCGAACGCATATTGATTTTGACTGCAGCATGGAAGAAGATAGCTTATTTCGAAGTTTACAAGCGGCTGTCGAAGTGAGAGATGAATTAAGCCCGTATATGGATGTGCAGGTTGTTCCGCTATTCTCTAACTTAGACATTGATGATATGCATAAGATGACTAAAATTGAACGAGCATTCGACCTTGAAATTGATGCGATTGGAGGCTGTCCTCATTTAGCTGGAAATCCAGAAAAAGAGATTGATGCTCTGTTTTCGCTGGCTCAAGCCTATAATAAACCTCTTGACTTACATGTTGATGAAAGCGATGATCCATCTGTTGATACGATAATTAATATTGCTCATAGAACAATTGAATTAAATATGGAAGGAAAAGTGGTAGTGGGGCATCTTTGTTCGCTTGCAGGAATGACTGATGCAAAAGTGAAAGAAATCTTAAACCTTTTGAAACAGGCGAAAATTGGAGTTGTCACATTACCTGCTTCTAATTTATATTTACAGGGAAGAGAAGATAAAGGAATTGTAAGACGAGGCGTAACGCGTATTCGCGACATACAAAAAGCAGCGATTCCGATTGCTACTGCATCTGATAACGTGAACGACCCCTTTCATCCGTTTGGAAAAGCAGACTTGCTGCAAGTAGGGTTACTAACTGCCTATGCTGCACATATGGGAAGTCGGGATGATCAGCGGCAGTTGCTCCGAATGATTACAAGTATACCAGCCCGGCTGATTGGAAAAGAAAAGTATGGAGTGGAAGAAGGAAACGAAGCAAACTTTGTTCTGTTAAATGTCCAGTCTGTACAGGAAATATGGACTGAACTTCCTGAAACTCGCTTTGTTTTTAACAAGCATCGCTGGCTTAGCGTAAAAGAGACGCATCAGCGGCTCGCGGATACAAACTTGACCAACCTTTGGCAGGAAAATCAAATTTTAATTGGTTAAAAATAGCTGCCTTTTAAAGGCAGCTATTTTTATAAACTCTTTTTGTAGCTTTGGCGCCCTAAAGTAGAGCCGGAGTGTACTTTTGCCACTCGAATGCCTTTTTTTAAGCGTGTTGTGCTAAGTTTTAACATTAGAAAAGCAATTCCTCCTGAAAAGATAATGATTAGAGCAATGCCTATTAGATAAGCTATAGCAGGATATGCCATTTTAAATGAAAGCAAACTAGAAGCTAGACCAGCTATGAAACCAATAAATCCGCTTCCTGCAAGTTCGTCTGCAAATACTTTAAATGAAGGAGGGAGGTTTAGTAAAGCAAATGGAATAAGCGCTATAAACAAATACACATAGGCTAAAATTGCTAAGAGAATTGAAACTCCAAAAGTAAGACGGTTCTGAGGATTGTTAGGATTGTGTTTAGCTCCAATAGTACCTAACCAAATCCCGATACTGCTAATTCCAACGGTTAAAATTCCTTTTAGCAAAATACCACCAATTATTTGTAAAGCAGACCAATGAATGAACAAGCCTAGAACAATTTCAATGGTTGATAGCAGGATGAAAGGAAGCAGCCAGCTAATCCACAGCTTACCTAGTAGGAGTTGCCAACTTGAAATCGGCAGACTTTTTATAAGTGAAGCTGTTTCTGCTTCACGCGCGATGGAAGAGGCAGACATTGATCCGTTAAAGAGAGCGTAAAAGAAGAGGAAAAAAACTTGTACGCCGAGCCATACGTTATCTTTATAAGAAATTAAATTCTCTAAAGTAGCTCCACTTTTTAAAAAACCAACGGTAGGAAAGATAAGAAAGAATACAAAAGGCATAAAAACGAGCCATTCTCGCAAATCTCTTTTTATGTTTTTCCAGTCTGTCAAACCAATAACCATAATCGGATGATGAACTTTATACTTTTTGCTTGATGAAATTTTAGCTCTCTTTTTTCCTTTTCCTTCACTTAAACGAACCCATCCAGTTCTAAAACCTTTCTCCACTAAAGAAGAAGATAAGAGAATACTTAAAAAAGCTAACACCATAATACTTAACGCCGGTACAAAAGCATGAACAGATCCTTTAGCACTTGAAGTTATCGCTATGCTTGCCCAGTGAAAAGGCGTCCATGTAGGAAATAAGGGAAGGCCTGCTATTGCTTTTTCAAAAGGTGCTCCATTAGAACTGAAATTAGGAAGTTGAAATAATACATACACAATGACACCTGATAAAGCACTCATGGCTGTCATAAGTTCGTTTGCTCTCTGTGCAGGAATGAGTTGAACCAATATAAGGTTAAGTAAATAACAAAGAGAAAGTCCAATTACCACTGTACTTAATAAAACTGCAAATGAAATAATGTAAAATAAAAAGTTAGTATGAACTCGAATACCGTATACGATAAACGGTATATAAAATAGAAAAAACATTATCAACGGTGTAGAAAGAAAACTCTTAATATATTTTACCCAAAAAAGCTGTTTTGTCGGAATGGGCAGTGTAAATAAAAAAGATAGGTCCAAAGAAGAATACAAGTTTTTAAATACCTGTGGGATCCCCATTAAGACCAGCATCCCTATTAATAATAAACAGCTATAAGAAAATAAGCTGCTCATCAACTCAAAAGAGAGAGAGGGTGCGATTCTCCATACGCCTTTTGATAAAAAATACACAATGAGAGCAATAAATAAAGTAGAAAATCCAACCGTGGCGTATGCCTGTTTTTTAGAAGATCTAAAATGATTAAGAAGTAGTTTTCCTTCTGTTTGAAGCAAGAGTTTCATCATTGAATTTCACCGGCTTTTGCAAGTTCTTCTATGATGTTTTGCTGCTCTTCATTCCCTGTTAAATTGAGGAAGATGTCTTCGAGGGTGGACTGATCATTGTTCGCTTGCTCTCTAAGCTCTTTCATGGAACCTAAAGCAATAACTTCTCCATTTAAAATAATGCCAATTCGATCACAAAGCTGTTCAGCAATTTCTAAAATATGAGTAGTGATAAAGACTGTTACGCCGCTATCGCAAAGGCTACGCAATAGATTCTTCAGCGTTCTTGCGCTTTTGGGGTCAAGTCCTACAGTTGGCTCGTCCAAAAAAATAATTTCAGGGTTATGTAAAAGCGCCCCACATAAGGCTATTTTTTGTTTCATACCGTGTGAATATCCCTCAATAAGTTCATTTGCTCGTTCTTCTAGCTGAAAAAGGCTTAGCCATTTATTGGAGCGTGTCTCGAATTCATCAGCAGATAATTTAAAAATAGAGGCAATAAACTGCAAGTATTCCATACCAGTGAGTTTTAAGTAAAGTGTAGGTTGATCAGGAACGTATGCAATTTTTCGTTTTGCTTCAATGGGCGAATCCCATACATTAATCCCACATACATCAATAGAGCCTGAAGAAGGTTCTAAGAGGCCTGTCATCATTTTAATAGTAGTTGTTTTTCCTGCACCGTTAGGACCTAAAAATCCGAATAGTTCGCCACTTTCTACAGTTAAGTTAAGATCTTTGACGGCTTTGTGCGACCCATAGCTTTTAGATACATTTGATAGTGAAATAGAGTGCATCTTCATCCTCCTCGTTTGTTTTTCTACTATCATATACGAATGAAAAAGGATAAAGTTTCATAAAATGTAATAAAAAACAAAAAAAGAGCATAAAAAGAAGCTGTCACATTAGTGACAGCTTCTTAATCAATTACTTTTGAACGTTAGCAGCTTGTGGTCCACGAGCTCCATCTTCGATTTCAAATGTAACTTCTTGACCTTCTTCAAGTGATTTGAAACCTTCGCCTTGGATAGCTGAGAAGTGTACGAATACGTCGTCTTGTCCTTCTACTTCGATGAATCCAAAACCTTTTTCTGCATTAAACCATTTTACTTTACCTTGTACCATTGTAGTACCTCCTGTGTGGAAAATCCACGAATATATTACTATCTCTGCTCAATTTCAATAAGAATCACTTTAAAGAAAGTCTTTCTATTTGTTAACACCGAACAAGAAATAATATACCTAGTATAACACTTTTTTATAAAAAAGAAACCTTTTTTCATAAAAAAGTACTCTGAGATAAAAATAAGTTGAAAATATGGGAATATTTTGAAATAGTAAATAAGCTATTGTTTTGTGGATTTTTTAGCGATCCCTAAAATCTTTTATCTCGTAAAAAAATGAATAGTGAGGTTGACAAATTGAATAATGTGTAACTATAATGGTTACAACGAGCTGAAAAGAAATAGCAGTGTTATAAAAGCTCAAATTTTTTTGTGTAATGTGTAACTATTGTGGTTACAACAAAAATAAAAGGAGAGAATAAAAATGAAAATTGGCGTTATTGGAGCAACAGGAAAAGCAGGTCAATTAATTATGGAAGAAGCAAAACAGAGAGGACATGAAGTAACAGCCATTGTTCGAAATGCTTCTAAACTAAAAAATCAAACAAACGTAATTGAAAAAGATATTTTTGTCATTACTTCAAAAGACATTGAACAGTTCGATGCTGTGGTAGACGCATTTAATGCACCTCCCGGAAGCGAACAGATGCACGTTGAGTCTATACAATCACTTATTAAAGCATTTCAAGGTGTTCAAACGCGACTCGCAGTAGTGGGCGGTGCAGGAAGTTTATTTGTAGATGAAGAAAAAACAATGCCTTTAATGAGCACAGAAGGTTTTCCAGCAGCTTATTATCCAACGGCTTCAAATATGGGCAAAGGTTTAAAAGAACTAGAAAAATCAACTATAGATTGGACTTATTTAAGCCCAGCTGCTTTTTTTGACCCAGAAGGTGCTCGCACTGGAGCCTATCAATTAGGAAAAGATCACGTGATTACAAATAGTCAAAATGAAAGCTATATTAGCTATGCTGATTATGCGATTGCTTTAATAGATGAGTTAGAGAATAAAAACTATGTAAACGAACGTTTTGCTGTAGTGGGTGAGAAAGCATAAGCTTACGTTTGAGTCATATAAAAAAACAGCTTACATTTGTTGTGAGCTGTTTTTTTATATAGAACAAAATAGATATAAAGCAACGGAAAATGGTATAGATTTTGTATTATTTCTTCGTTTTTCTTTTTAAAAACGATACAATACAACATAGATGATAAAAAGGAGATGAAAAGATGATTCGTTTTGGCGTAATAGGAACAAACTGGATAACAGATCGACTGTTAGAATCAGCTCAGTATGTAGACGACTTTCAGCTTGCAGCTGTTTATTCTCGAACCATTGAAAAAGCAGAAGCATTTGCAGGTAAATATGATATTCCTCATATATTTACTGATTTGGAGGAAATGGCAGCGAGTGCTAAAATTGATGCCGTGTATATTGCTACTCCAAATGCTTATCATGCGGAACAAGCTATCTTATTTTTGAAAAATAACAAGCATGTACTGTGTGAAAAACCGCTCGCAGCCAATGCAGCAGAAGTAACTCGCATGATTCAAGCAGCCAAGAATCACAATGTGTTACTAATGGAAGCGATGAAATCAACCCTTCTTCCTAACTTCAACGTGATTCAAGAGAACTTACATAAAATTGGTCCAATTCGAAAATACGTGGCATCTTACTGTCAGTATTCTTCTCGTTACGATAAATACAAAGAAGGTATCGTGCTTAATGCCTTTAAGCCAGAGCTTGCCAACGGTTCACTGATGGATTTAGGTGTATATTGTCTGTATCCTCTGATTACGTTGTTTGGAGGGCCTCATAAAATAAAGGCAACGGCGTTTATGCTAGAATCTGGAGTAGATGGAGAAGGGTCAGTTGCTTTAGAGTACGAAGATCGCGACGCGGTCATCATGTATTCTAAGATTACAAATTCGCATTTACCAAGTGAAATTCAAGGAGAAAAAGGCAGTATGATTATTGACAAAATACATACTGCTGAAAAGGTAGAAATTCGATACAATGACGGACGGGTAGAAGAGTTAACGGTCGATCAGCCTTACCCTGCTATGTACTACGAAATAAATGAATTCGTAGAGCTGTTAAAGCAAGGAAAGATGGAATCGGACACAAATTCTTATGAAAATTCGTATCTAACAATGCATGTGATGGATAAAGTGCGAGAGCAAATCGGTCTTGTATATCCAAATGATAAGAAATAAATAAAAGAGGCTGGACAAAAGTAGTTTAGTTGAAGGAAGATCCGAACGAGTTTGATTCTTGATGGAGAATCAAACTCGTTCGGATTTTTTTATGGGTAGGGTAAAAGCAGGTTTTAAGTAACAAGTAGTGACCCTTATTAGATGATTTATACCATTTGTTCGTCTCTAAATTGGATTTAGATCGTTATGTCTCATTCTCTTTTATTGTAGTTATAAAGAGCATAATTGAGATTTGAAATCTTGTTGCAGCACACTGCAAAAGCAAATATGTTGAAACAAGGGAAGTTTTTTAGTATCTTCTATGTTCATTCATCCCTGCATACATAGGATTAATCAAAGGAAAGAATAAAAAGAGTGAGAAATATTCGATAATCAATCCTAGATTAAAATGATTATAAAAAAGTATTGACTATAATAATAGCTCGTGTATAATAAAGAATGTAATCAATAGTTATTACTAGTTTATAATGATACTAATAATCGTTATCAAATAGTAAATAGTGCTGATTGCATTAAAAATAATACATACAAGCATAGGCTTGTTAAATACATTGTACAAGGAGAGGTTTTGACATGGCAGAACGTATGGTAGGAAAACAAGCACCACGCTTCGAAATGGAAGCTGTACTTGCAAATAAGGAATTTGGAAAAGTAAGTTTAGAAGAAAATATGAAAAACGGTAAATGGACAGTATTGTTCTTCTATCCAATGGACTTTACATTCGTATGTCCAACAGAAATTACAGCCCTATCAGATCACTACGAAGAGTTTGAGGATCTAGATGCTGAAGTGGTAGGTGTTTCTACAGATACAATTCATACTCACTTAGCTTGGATTAACACAGATCGTAAAGATAATGGGCTTGGAGATTTAAATTATCCATTAGCTGCAGATCCAACTCATGCAGTAGCACGTGATTACGGCGTATTAATTGAAGAAGAAGGCGTAGCGCTTCGCGGATTATTCATTATTAATCCAGAAGGTGAATTACAATATGCAGTTGTAAACCATAACAACATCGGCCGCAGCGTAGAAGAAACATTACGTGTACTTCAAGCACTTCAAACTGGCGGACTTTGCCCAGCTAACTGGAAACCAGGTCAAAAAACACTTTAATAAATAACGGTAGAGTAGAGGAGAACTTCCTCTACTGCTGCCATTAAAATAGAAAAGATAGTTTTCTAATTATAAAAGACGGAATATTCAGTTTTATTTATGAGGAGGATTTTAACATGAAATTACGTGAACAAATGCCTGAATTAACTGGAGCAACATCTTGGATTAACGACGAAGTGACAAAGGAAGATTTAGTAGGTGATAAAGCAACGCTTATCCACTTTTGGTCAGTAAGCTGCCATTTATGTAAAGAAGCAATGCCTGAAGTTAATGATCTTCGTGATGAGTATGATGATCAATTGAATGTTGTAGCGGTTCATATGCCTCGTTCGGAAGATGACTTAGATATGGGTGTTATTGAGGCAATGGCAATGGGACACGATATTACTCAGCCAATTTATGTAGACAGTGAGCATAAGTTAACAGACGCTTTTGAAAATAAATATGTACCAGCATATTATGTATTTGATAAAGAAGGTCAGCTTCGTCATTTCCAAGCGGGTGGAAATGGAATGCCAATGCTTCGCAAACGTATCAATCGCGTTTTAGGAGAAGAATAATCTATACATGAAGAAGAAATAAAAAGGGCCGGGATAAAAATATTTTAGCCGAAGTGAAAAACGAAACACTGATCAACATGTTTGATTAGTGTTTCGTTTTTTTTGTTATGCAGAACGTAGATTTCATCTGTTTCGTTCCTTCTAGCAGTTGTTTAGAGGGCAAGGCGAAGACTCCTGCGGGAAAAGCGGAACAGGTGAGACCCCGCAGGAGCGCCAGCGACGAGGAGGCTCAGCGGCCGCCCGCGGAAAGCGAAGTCTTGCACGGAAATCAACTGCGGTGTAATAAGCAGTCCAGCTCATGTATCCTATTTGTTCGTCTTTAGATTGGATCCATTTCGTTATGTCTCAATCTCTTTTTTTATTTTTACTGAGTCGTTTTGATTATTAATGAGCATTTCATCATATTGACATAAAAAACCTAATATAGTTAAATTTATATAAGAACAAACGTTCGTTTTGGTGTTGTTATTTTACTCTTTTCTCCCTTTTTAATAAGTATAAGAAAAAAAGGAGGAGATTTGCACAATGACTCAGCTCTATTCGCAGCAAGAAAAGCGGCATGACAAAGAATGTACCTTTCATACATTTCTTACAAACCACAGCGCAACTCTTCAGACTCATATAATGAATACATTTTTGACACCAGAACGCTATGAGCGATTACAAAAAGCGGTTGTTAAAAATGATACAAAAGAACAAAGACTTCTAAACAAAGAATTTCATCAGTTTTATAGTGAAGTTAGATTGCTTCATTATATTAACAAGCTTTGCAGACATTATTCCAGAGATGTTATGCGTGTAAAAGAAAAAGAGCGTTCATATATTCCTCTTCGCCTGCAGCAGCCGGCTGCGCTAGATGGAAATCGAACAGTTGAAGATATGCTAGGAGTACAGGACGGAGCTGTATGGGAGCATGAATTTTTAGGAAATCAACTTGAAAATCGTATTCTTCATCATGCATTTCGCCAATTAACGGCCAAGCAGCAGTGTATGTTGCACTTGATTATTGTCGAACGCTGGACTCATAAAGAAATAGCTGCTTATTTTTCTATTTCTCAGCAAGCGGTTTCTAACCATTACCAACGTGCGCTAAGCAAGTTGAAAAAAATTATGAAGGTGAGTGATAGATATGTTTGATCCTCAATGGCTTCAACTTGTTGGAAACGTAGGATTTCCCGCTGTCCTTTCTTTTTATTTATTACTGCGTGTAGAAAATAATATAAAGCGACTTGAAGAAAAAGTGGAAGAATTAACAACTGACTTAAGAAAGAAGTGAAGAAATGGAAACTCTATACGAACTTGTAAATAAAGTGAAAGCTGGAGATGAAGAGGCATCAAGGCGTTTATTAAAAAAACTGGAACCCAAAATAAATAAAGCTGTTCAAAGCTTTTCACTGCATGATAGAGACGACGTAAAGCAAGATTTAAAGGTTAAAATTCTTTCCGCTGTTAAGACCTTCGATTTTTCTCAAACGCCAGGTCTTTGGGAATTTTTACATCAAAAATAAAAAAGAGCGCTCGTTTTATCGACGCTCTTTTTTTATTTTTGTCGCAGTTCGACTACTTACATTTCAGTGGAACACTCAAAAAACAGAAAATGGATAAATATTTTAAAAAAGGTAAAAGGTGATGTGTACACATAGAGTTTAGTAGTATACTAACAAGTAGAATTTCTTATGTAAAAAGAGGGAAGTCGTTTCTTCCGTATAGAGGATTGTCTGCAACGAATATAGTATAGAAGCGTTTTATTTAATGAAGAAAAAAATAGTGCTGTTCGATAAATCAAACAGTACTAGTTATAAAAAAGCAGCTGTAAACAATATGTAAGCTAAGAAGCCTATTGTTTTTGTTTTAGCTTTTGGAAAGAGGTGAAGAATAGAGTGAGTCAACTTCTCTTTAATATCACGTTAATTATTTCTTTCTTGTTTGCTGCGAGTATAGTTCGAGAGCAAATCATTTATAGAGTAGAAGGAATAAAACGGTATAAAATGTATCGCTTAATTTATTACGGATGTTCTTATGGACTATTAGGCAGCATTTTAATGATATATACAATTAAAATAGATTCTACTATTATTCTTGACCTTCGCTTTTTAGCGGTGACAATTGTTTGTCTTTATGCAGGAATGATACCGGCTATCATTGCAGCTTGTATTATAGGAGTAATGCGTTTGCTTTTATTTGGAATTACGGAAAGCGGAATAATAGGCGCTGCTACAATTATCGTAATGGCTTTACTGTCTGGGTGGACGGTTCGCTTACCTTATCGTCCATTTATTCGTTTTCAATTAATGAATTCTATTAGCTTGCTTTGCGTATTTTTCTCATTGTCCTTTCTTTTTAAAGATATGAAGCACGCCGCTGCGACTATCGTCTATTTACTCCCTGCTTCCTTTATAGGGGGGTGTTTAGTGTATCTAGCAGGTAGATATATATATGTATCTCGCGTAACGACAAGTCAGCATAAAAAACTGTCTAAAATGTTTTCGGTTATGGTTCAAAATGCAAAGACAGGTACCATGATTGAAACGCCGGAGCGCGAAGTAGCCGTTATTAATCAAACTTTTTGTGACATGTTTGATATACCCGGGCCTCCTAATCAATATGTTGGACTGGAAAGTAATCAGCTGTTTTTATCTCACGCTCCTATGTTGAAAGATCCTGCTAGGTTTTTAAAAACGGTAGAAAGCACCGTTTATTCAAAAGAGTCAATAGTAGATGAAGAAATTACGTTTATTAACGGTAAAATTTATGCGCGTGACTACATTCCAATCTATGAAGGTCACGTGTATATTGGCCACTATTGGGAATATCGAGATATTACGGAGAAAAAGAAGGCTGAGTGTGATCTTCTCAAAGCTAATAAAAAGCTTGAAATGCTGTCCATGAAAGATGGCTTAACGGGTCTGAACAACCGCCGATCTCTTGATAAACAGCTGGAAATCGAGTGGGAATACGCGCGGAAAGAAAAAGAGGCGCTTTCTTTTCTACTATTTGATATTGATTATTTTAAAGCGTATAACGATACCTATGGCCATATTCAAGGAGACGAATGCTTAAAAGAAGTAGCGAAGATCGCTAAAAGCGTTGTCTTTGACGAATCGGCTTTTGTCGCAAGATACGGAGGAGAAGAGTTTGGTATATTGCTTCCACGAGCTAATCAATATGAAGCGATAAAAATGGCAGAAGCGATTAGACAGCAAGTGGAGCAGCGTGGAATTGTCCACCAGGCTTCTGAAGTGTTTAAGTGTGTCACAATCAGCGTTGGAATAATGACAGTCGTTCCATCCGAAAACATACGACCCATTTCAATTGTTCATCAAGCAGATCAGGCTTTATATGAAGCAAAGCGTACGGGTCGAAATCGAATTTCAGTATATTCTCACCACAAAGAAGCTGACTCAAACGTTTGAGTCAGCTTTTAAAAGAGATATAAGCCTCTTATTTAGGAGGGGCTTTTTCTTTTTCGTCTTCTTCCATAATTCCTTTTGTAGCGTTTTTAAACTCTTTTAACGTTTTTCCAGCAGCTTTGCCTAATTCCGGCAGTTTCTTTGGACCAAAAAGCAATAGAGCGACAAATACAATTAAGGCAATTTCTCCAAACCCAAGGTTCATTGTCATCGTCTCCTATTTTTTGAAAGTGTTTACAAGTTTAGTATAGCACGAAAAGAGGGGAAGTAGTACACCCTTATCCGGTGATTTTAAGGCCGATTACACCTGCTACAATACAAAAAATAAATAGAATTCGACGCATATCTTTTGCTTCGCGAAAGAAAAGCATGCCGAGAAGTACACTTCCGGCAGCGCCTACTCCCGTCCATATACCGTAAGCTGTTCCAAGAGGTATTTCCTTTAACGCTAAGGAGAGAAGATAAAAACTTCCTGCACCGAAAAGGATAAATCCAATTGAAGGAAGCAATCGCTTAAATCCATCCGAAAGTTTTAAGAAAATCACAAATCCCACTTCGCAGAAACCGGCAGCTATTAATGCAATCCAGGCCATGTTAAGATTCCTCTCTTTCTGTTTCTTCAGTAGAAATTAACTTTAAACCGATAATTCCAAAAATCATTAATCCTAAAAATAAAATCTTTCCAATATTTACGCCTTCGTCTAAAACGGTCATACCGAGTATCGCTGTACCAGCAGCTCCTATACCAGTAAACACTGCATAAGCTGTTCCCACAGCAATTTTTTTTAAGGCATTTGAAAAGAAATAAAAGCTGATGACAATTGTGACGATCGTAATGATTGTTGGAGTTAATTCAGTAAATCCGTGTGAATATTTTAAGCCGATTGCCCATACAATCTCGAGCAAACCAGCGATAATAAGGTAAATCCAAGCCATTTTAATTCCTCCTTACATAATAATAAGCCCTTTTTACAGGGCCTATTTAGCGCGTATGCCTTCCCAAAATATTGTCCAAGCATCGTGGATTTTTTGATCATAATACTCTGGTTCATAGTAAAAGCGCTGAATGAACAGTCCGTCGGTTAAACAATAAAAGCTATTGATATACAAATCAATCGGACGTTCAATTATTTCGCCTTCAGCCATTCCCTGTGTAAAAATAGCATGCAGAATTTGATCAGACAATCGTTCGCTTCTTAAAAAAATAGCTTTTACTTCCGACTGCAAATGCTCAGGTGGAAACAAAATAAGACGACGGTACATCTGGCCAAAAGAATCTTTTTCAATCATCGTGCAGAAATCTACAACAAAGCAGTGAAGCTGTTCTTTAGCAGACTTTGTTTTATGCTGTTCGTATATAACAGATAACTTTGTTAAAAATAAATTCATTAAATCATGCACGGTTAGTAAAAATAAGTCGTCTTTGTTCTTAAAATGAGCGTACAGGGAAGGTTTTTTTATGCCTACTTTTGATGAGATATCAGCAAGCGATGTTTCTGTATAGCCTTTTTCTCCAAAGAGCTCCATTGCGGTAGCTCTAATTTTTTCTACAGTTGATAATTCACTCAAAAAAAGCTCCTCCTCAATCTAACTAACGGTCGTTAGGTAAAAGATATCAAATATAAAAAAAAGAAGCAAGGGAATCGCTTCTTTTTAATGTATTTTTACTAAATGACGCTGAGTTAAAAATAAAGAAAAGATAAAAATAAGCTCAAACGTATTTGTTACGGCTGTGCTTGGTATAGGAATTGACACGGCACTTCCTACAATCATCACGGCTACTCCAATCATCATGCTGCTCCACCTGGTCTTGCGAAATAAGGAAATTCCAACAAAAAGCAAAATAATCGCCACAATAAGAACCATAAGAGGGGGACCGGATGATCCCACTAATGTATAGCGAACAATGCCATATTCACGTACAACTTCCATACGCTGACTAATCGTCTCGATTATTTCATAGCTAATTAAGGCAAACGTAGTCAGCAAAAAAACAATGCCGGCAACAGGTTTTTTAGCCCATGTAATCGTCGAATATTTCGCTACGCCATACGCAAAGAGCACCAAAGTAGGGGTAAATAAAGCGTGAAACCAAAAGCGAAGCATGCTGAGTGAACGTAAAGTATCGCCTTCACCGATAAATGAACCAATCCCAATCATTACATTATCGTAAATTAGTCCAGCTATTACTAAAGGAAGAAAGAGCATGTAAAACGGCGAAGTGTTTTTTCGTACTACATATATGCTAAAGAAAAACAGGACAATGTAGCAAAAAGAAAATAGAAAATAAAGGATTGTATCAACCATTGTTTTCCTCCTTTTGATGATACTTCTTTTTTTTATGATAACATCATATGCCAAAAAAGTGAGAAATCATGCATTTTTCTAGGCAATCTTAACGGACGAAAGCTGCCTTTATCGGTAGAAAGATTCAGAAAATATTGAAATAAAAATAGGAAAAGAGGCCATAGTCAAGAGATTTAGATTTACTGAATTGATTATTAAATAAAGGAAATCTATAAAATAACAACAAAAGCACTAGGTACATATGGAGTCTAAATGCTTATAAAATTAGAAAAAAATATTTAATGTCCTTTCTATTTAAGTAAGTTAAATGTAAGCAGAAAATGATAAATAAATGTATTTTTTTTACTTTTATATCTATCTATCATCCTCACAAGTACGGTTGTTAGACAAATTCAATTGGTATATCCATAAAAAGGAATTAATGGGATAAACTATTTTTTATTCCACCTTTATATTACAAAACGTTTTCTAAAGTTAAGAAATTTTTAATTACGTAATATTTCCGTGTGTTAATTGTAAGAGTGATGTATAAAATATTCCTGTTGTTATGGTAAAAAAAGGTATCAATGGGATTTTTCTAGGTAAATAAACTTTAGACCTATTCTGTAAATTTTAAATAAAACGATGAGTTTTTAATTCTGTAAATAGACAATCGGAATTGTAAGAATATATAACATTTGAGCTATTGACCACTAATGAGCGCAGATGATAGTTTTAGAGCTGTTGAAATTGGTACTCGAGTCCATTTTTCAAAGCAGGTGTTTTAGCAGCATGCTAGCGCTGTTAATTGATTAGCTCCCATACATATATAAAGGGAGTGAAACTATGAAATCGTATATCTATCATTATGAATCAAAAGCATTCATAACGTATCCAACAGGAGAAGTTTGGAAGGAGAAGAATGAAACATGATCTTAATTATCCTATGCTGCCTATTTTTAGTAGGGTATGGCGTTTGGGAGTATCGCAGACATTTACGCAAGCTGCATTCAATTCCTGTACGAGTGAATGTTAATGGTATTCGCGGAAAATCCACCGTTACACGATTGATTACAGGTATTGTAAAAGAAGCAGGTTACAAAACAGTAGGGAAAACGACAGGAACACAAGCGCGTATGATCTACTGGCATACAAGTGAAGAAGAACCAATTATTCGTCGTAAAGAAGGTCCGAACATTGGAGAACAGCGACGAGTGGTAAATGAAGTTGCCGATATTGGCGCGGAAGCTCTTATTTGTGAATGTATGGCGGTACAGCCTGATTATCAAATCACATTCCAAAATCAGCTGATTCAAGCCAAGGTAGGCGTTATTGTAAACGTACTAGAAGATCACATGGATGTAATGGGTCCAACTCTAGATGAAGTTGCTCAAGCGTTCACTGCTACTATTCCTTATGATGGCCACCTTGTTACAATTGAAGGTCCATATTTGGAATATTATAAAAAAATAGCCGCAGAGCGCAACACAAAGGTTATTGTAGCTGACAATGATAAAGTATCTGAAGCGTATTTACGTGAATTTGATTATATGGTTTTCCCTGATAATGCTTCCATCGGTTTAGCAGTAGCAGAAGCACTTGGCATCGATGCTGAAACAGCGATGAGAGGAATGTTAAATGCCCAGCCTGACCCAGGAGCTATGAGAATTACAACGTTTGGCGATGAAAAAAATCCAGCATTTTTAGTGAATGGATTTGCTGCCAACGACGCTTCTTCCACGCTTCGTATTTGGGAACGTGTAGATTCAATGAACTATAGTGAAAAGCTTCCTATTGTCATTATGAACTGCCGTCCGGACCGTGTAGATCGCACCGAGCAATTTGCTGAAGATGTAATGCCGTACATTGAAGCGGATGTAATGATTGCAATTGGTCAGACGACCTCACCAATCGCTGCTGCACACCAAAGAGGCGAATTGCCAACAAAAGAATTCTGGGATATGGAAGGCGCTTCTACAGAAGAAATTTTAGAGCGCATGAAGCCTTATTTAAAAGATCGTATCGTATACGGTGTCGGAAATATCCACGGTTCAGCCGAGCCGCTTGTTGAAGCTATTATTGAAATGAAAAAGATGAGAAAAGCAGTTTAATCTAGGAGGCCATTTCATGTTCGGATCAGATTTATATATTGCCCTTGTGTTAGGGGTTACATTAAGCTTAATTTTTACAGAAAAAACGGGCGTATTGCCAGCCGGTCTTATCGTACCGGGGTATTTAGCTCTTGTATTTGATCAGCCAATTACCATTTTAATGATTTTCTTAATTAGTATTTTAACGTATGTTATCGTCGTGTACGGAATCTCAAAAGTAGTTATTTTATATGGACGTCGCAAATTTACAGCGATGTTAATTACGGGTATTGTGATTAAAGTTGCATTTGATTATTTCTTCCCGATCTTGCCGTTTGAAGTGTTTGAATTACGCGGAATTGGTATCATTGTACCGGGCTTAATTGCAAATACAATGCAAAAGCAAGGTCTTCCTTTAACAGTTGGAACAACGGTTTTATTAAGTGGTGTAACATTTGGAATTATGCAAGTTTATTATTTATTTTAATACACAAACAAACCGCAGCTGGTAAAGGAAGGTGAAAGCGTTGAAAGAGAAAAAATTAAACTTTCAAGAAAAAGTATTGATGTTTATAAAGAAAACAAAGCCTACAACGGGCAAGCAAGCTCTTATCTTAACGCCAATTTTAATCGTAATTTTAGCTCTTTCAGGATGGATGGAGCGTTCGGACGCTCTTGAAAACCCTGAGACGGCTAATCCAGAGGCCAATAATGATTTAACGATGACTATGGTCGGAGACATTATGATGGGTCGCCATGTAAGAGAAGTAACTGAACGCTACGGAGAAGATTTTGTATTCCGCAACGTGGAGCCGTTCTTTAAAAATTCGGATTACGTAAGCGGGAACTACGAAACGCCGATTTTAACAAACGACGTAGATTCATATAAAGCAATGGAAAAAGGTATTCATTTATATAGTAAGCCTGCTGATCTAGCGACCGTTAAAAATGCAGGTTTCGACGTATTAAACTTAGCGAACAACCATTCAATGGACTACAGTGCAAAAGGGTTAGAAGATACGATCTCTACTTTTGAAGCAAACAAATTAGATTTTGTTGGTGCTGGCCGTAACTCTGAAGAAGCAAAGCATATTTCATATAAAGATGCTGACGGCATCCGCATTGCAACCGTAGGGTTTACGGATGTACATTCAGACGGAATGTCCGCTGGAAAAAACAACCCAGGTATTTTAAAAGCAGATCCGGATCTTATTTTCAGCACGATCCAGCAAGCGAAAGCAAATGCTGATTTAGTTGTAGTAAATGCCCACTGGGGTGAAGAATACGATGCACAGCCAAGTCCTCGTCAAGAAGGACTAGCAAAAGCGATGGTAGACGCTGGTGCGGACATTATCATCGGTCACCATCCGCACGTTCTACAGTCATATGACGTATATAAAGGTTCGGTTATTTTCTATAGCCTAGGAAACTTTATCTTTGACCAAGGGTGGTCAAGTACGAAAAATACAGCGATGGTTCAGTATCATTTAAACAAGCAGGGCCAAGCTAAAATTGATGTTATTCCAATGGTTATTAAAGCAGGTACACCAACTCCAACGGATAACCCTTGGCGCATGAAGCGTATTTATAACGATTTAAACAAGTTTTCTTCAAACCCTGAACTGTTAGAAAAAGAACGAAACAAGTTTGAATTAAACTTAGATCATTCTCGCATTATAAAACATGCAGAGGAGCGCAAAAAGAAAGAAGCACAAGCTAACTAATAGCCCGTCATACACAGAGGAGGTAAAAGATGATAAATAAACGTAATACGATTATTGTTTCCATTGTCATCTTTTCACTCATAGTAGGTGTATGTGTTTATCAATTTATGTTTCCAAAACAAGAATATGCAGTAAGTACTTCAGATCCTCGCGCCACAAAAGTAGGTATGGAAATTCTTAAACAAGGCGGTACAGCAGTTGATGCAGCTATTGCCATTTCCTACACGCTTGGTGTTGTGGAACCGTACGGATCAGGACTTGGGGGAGGCGGCGGAATGCTGATTGATCCAGCAGATGCCTCTCCAACATTTATTGACTACCGAGAAATTGCACCTAAGAATGATAAAGAAGATGAGATTGGCGTACCAGGGTTCGTCGCTGGTATGGATTATATTCAGCACCACTACGGATCTCTGTCGATGAGCAAACTAATCGACCCGGCCATTAACTATGCCGAGAAGGGGTACAAAGTGGACAAAGATTTGCACGATAGGCTGGTTTCATACAAAGGTAATGTGAATGAAGATGAAATTCCTAGCTTTTACCCAGATAAAGACGCCATTAACACAGGTGAAATTGTCAAACAGCATGAATTAGCGAACACGCTGCAAAAGATTAAGGAAGAAGGGCCAAATGCTTTTTATAGAGGGAAAATTGCAGACGATATTACAGAAGAAACGAAAGTAAGTCACAAAGACTTGCGAAAGTATGCGCCTGTTGAGCGCAAACCTCTATCAACTAATTATAAAGGTCATCAAATTATTTCAGCACCTCCTCCTTTTGCTGGTGCTACGCTCATTCAAATGTTAAAAATGACGGATCAAGAAGATATTTGGAAGCTGAAGGAATCGCATCCTAGTCTTTATTATCATTTTCTTGGTCAAATTTCAAAAGTAGCTTATCAAGACCGCTTGAAGAAAATTGCCGATCCGGCTTTTATAAAAGAAACGCCAAATGATTGGATCGACGATCACTACGTGCATTTACTTCGTAATAAATTAAATAATACTGAAACAGATCACACCAAAGTAAGCGACGTCGAAGAACATGAAAGTACCACTCATTTTGTTGTGATGGACGGTGACGGAACCGTTGTATCGACAACGAATACGCTGAGTAATTTCTTCGGCAGCGGTGAATATGTAGATGGATTCTTTTTGAATAATACGCTCAATACGTTTGGACAAGGAATTAACAAGCGTGAACCTGGTAAGCGTCCAAGAACATTTACAGCCCCTACCATTATTCGTGAAGGTGATGAATGGGTAATGTCGATTGGCACACCGGGAGGAAATCGTATTCCGCAAGTGTTAACGCAAGTAATTGGGGATTATTTTGAGGACAAAGATTCCATTAAAAAGGCAGTAGAAAACAAGCGTGTGATTTTTGATTCTCATAAGTTTTATTCAGAAGCTAAGCTTAAACAGTCAACTAAAGATGGTTTAAAAACGTACGGCTATGACTTAAAAAACAATGATAACGCGATGTTTTACGGAGGCGTTCAAGCTCTTGTGAAAGACTTAAAGAAAAATAAAATTCAAGGTGACGCTGATCCGCGCCGCCACGGTTTATGGGAAAAAAGTACAGACTAATTTAATTGGAGGAATAGAAAATGATCGCAAAACGTATCGTAGGGATTGTAGGACCAATTGCTATTGTAGCAGGAGTAGTAGCAGGACTTGGAGCTTTAAAACATCCGGCAACTCTTTCAACAGATGAACAGCAAAAAATCGAAAATAACGTAAAAATGATTGAACAAACAAAATCTGCTGCTACAGATGCAGTAAATGATGCTGCAGCAGCTTCTGGGAAATAAAACATATATAGTAATAAAAAGGCATCGTCCGGGGCGATGTCTTTTTTGTGTGCAATTTAATTTATGGATAAAAATGAAAGCGCTTCACAAAATATACATATGAGTAAAAATGGAGGGGAATGTGTGAATAAAAAATTACTGTTATTTAATATTGTTGCTGTTTTGTTGTTAATCGGGGTTATAGCCGCTTTTTTTATGACTCAATCTACAGATCTTAGTCCTAAAAAGCTGCTTAAAAAAAATAATGATCATTCTTATGGTGTGAGTTCATCGAATTCTCTGGCAGCAAATGTAGGGATGGACGTATTAAAAGAAGGCGGGAATGCAGTAGATGCGGCCATTGCTATTTCGTATGCCCTCAATGTAGTCGAACCTTTTGGATCCGGAATTGGCGGAGGTGGAGGTATGCTGATTGCCAAAAAAGATCAGCCTGCTACCTTTATCGATTACCGGGAAACCGCTCCAACTTCTATGAGCGGTAAAAACGGCGTGCCGGGATTTGTGGCTGGCATGGAATATATTCAGCAGAAGTATGGCACAAAATCAATGAGTGATTTAATTCAGCCGGCCGTTGAATACGCTGAAAAAGGGTTTGAAGTAGACTCTCTTTTATCTTCGCGATTGTATTATTCTAGAGGAAGGATGGATGTGGATGATCTATCTGCTTTTTATCCGAAGGGAGAAGCAATCGAAGAAGGAGAAACGCTGTCCCAGCCAGTGTTGGCTAAAACGTTAATTAAGATTCAGCGAGAAGGTGCATCTGCATTTTATAAAGGAGATTTGGCACAAGATCTTGCTGATGCAACGCCTATTTCTAAAAAAGACCTATCTTCCTATCAAGTGACAGAAACCAAGCCTGTCGTTTCTGCTTACAATGGAACGGAAGTGATTTCAGCGCCTCCGCCTTTTTCCGGGATTACACTGATTCAAATGTTAAAAATGGCAGAGAAAGAAAATCTTGAAACAATGCCTGACAAAGACTATTACGAAACGATGAACAGAATTAAAAAAGCAGCTTACTCCGACCGGTTAAAACAAATCGGCGATCCTGACTTTCATAATCAAAACTCAAGTGAGTTAGTTAGTGATGATTATATAACAAACCTGGTCAATCACCCGACAAGTTCTTCAGGTGAAGGGGATGAAGAACACGAAAGTACAACACATTTTGTAGTTATTGATTCAGAAGGAACCGTCGTATCAACAACCAATACGTTAAGTAACTTCTTTGGTACAGGCGAACAAGTTGACGGTTTTTTTCTTAATAACAATGCTGATACGTTTGGAAGCAAAGAACCGAATAATCGTGAGCCAGGAAAAAGAGCAAGAACCTTTACAGCTCCAACTATTATAAGAGAAAAAGGCGAGTGGGCGATGGGAATAGGTTCTCCTGGCGGAACACGGATTCCTCAAATTTTAACTCAGGTACTTTCTAAAAATCTTGAAGGAAATGAACCGCTTCAAGAAGCTGTAAATGAACCGCGATTTATTTTTGACGATTCGACTATTTATATAGAGCCTGATTTAGATACAAAAAATATCCCTTCTGCGTTTCGGATAGAAACAAAGGAAAGCGACGTCTTTTATGGAGGTATCCAAGCGTTAACCATTAATTTTCAAGATAAACAAATGGAAGGGGCGGGAGACCCTAGAAGAAATGGAGTTTGGAAAACAGGAGATTAACGAAGTAAAGATCCCTTCTCATATGCTTAGGCATAGTGAGAAGGCGTTTGAAAATATCGAATGGAATGAAATTCTTTGTCACTGGAATGAAAATGTACGTAAATGGGGGAACGATCTAAAGCAGGGTGAGCGTTGAAAAACGTGGCATCACCGTAGCGCAATGCTTTTAGTAAGTAAGGCATTTCTTGTTTGAAAATAGCATACCGTATGGCTTGAACAGACTTTTCCGTGTGTTCATTTCCAATAAATACGTATACATACAGCGTATCAACACCGTCTTTGTGGAGCCATTCGGCAAAAAGCTCATTTCGCTGTTCATTTAATTGATCAACAGCAAACTTTTCGTCGATCCAAAGAAATAAATCGTCTGTTTGTTCAGAATGGGTGAGCGTATAGCGACGCCCAATAAAAGGAAAGGTGGGCGTGCTTCCTTGCCGGTATGTGACGCTAAATTGCTGAGGATTAAAAGCAGACAAAGGGCATCTTCCTTTCACGCTTTTAAGTAGTTTATGCATAAAAAAGAGAAATTTCACACATTCGTCAAGAATTTTAAGCTGCTTTTTTTACATGCATACTTATGAAAAAGTTGTTACACTGAAGAAAAGAAATAGTGGGTGATAGAAGATGGAGCCGCTGTATATTGTTTTAACGATTTTTTTAGCAGCCATGCTATCGTATGATATTGCTAAATTTGTTCGAGGAGACCGGCCAGATTGGAAAGAGGGTCTCGTGACGGGCCTTGTGTTCGTGGGCTTTTTAGCAGCCATGCAAATGGCTTTTCACATTGTATAGCGCAGAAAGAGGCTGGGACAAACGTAGTTTAGTTGAAGGAAGATCTGAACGGTGAATTGTTCGGATCTTTTATGGTTAAGGTGAACGTAGATTTCATGTGTGTAGTTATGTCTCAATCTCTTTTTTGAGGATATGTCCGATAAGTTTAGTTCGGCAATACTAAAAAGCCCTGATATCGAATAAGCTGTTGTATACTGCATTTTTGATAAAGGGGCTTTTTACTTGTATCGAAAAAAAACACTGCTTTTGAAGCGAAGTTTAGGAGTAGCTGTGTTTCTTGCTTTGATTGCGCTGGGAATTTGGATGTTTCAATTTACATTCTTTTCTCCGAGTCATCAAGCCAAATCTGCTGTAAAAGAATTTTATACGCTAGAACAGGAAGGGAACTTTTCGGAATCATGGAACCTTTTTCATTCGTCCATGAAAAAGAAGTGGACAAAAGGTGCATACATACAAGATCGAGCACACGTATTTCTCAATCATTTCGGAGTAGACACTTTTACGTATTCCATTGAAGATGTTGAAAAAAGAAAGAGCTGGAAGATGGAAAATGATCGTAAAGCGTTTCCTGTTGTTTACGAAATGACCGTTATCCAAACGTATAAAGGGAAATATGGAAACTTTGATTTGGTGCAGAAAGTGTATGCTGTTCGTGAAAAAGGAGAATGGAAAGTCGTGTGGGATTATAAACAGTAGGAGAGCCTGCTGTTTTTTTATCTTCATAAGAAATGAGCATAATTCAGCTGGTAATATGCCTCTTTTTTAACAGAAAAAACGTTATGTTTTTTTACGAGTGGGTAAAATGAAAGAAGGAGGCGAACACAGATGAAATTTAAAACGATTTTATTTGATGCATATGGAACACTGTTTGATGTACATACCGTTATTGAAACGTGTGATAAGCTGTATCCGGAACGAGGAGAAAGTATTAGCCATTTATGGCGTTTGAAGCAAATTGAATATGCAATGCAATATCAGCTGATGGGACGATACGTTGACTTTTATACATTAACAAATCAATCCCTGAAATATGCAGCAGAAGCAAATGATATTGATTTAACGGAACATGAAGAAAAAATGCTGATGAGTGCTTACATGAAGCTGAATGTCTACGATGAGGTCAAAGAGGTGCTCGCCTATTTAAAAGAAAAAGGATATCGTCTGGCTATTTTTACGAATGGTCCTAAGCATATGATTGATCCGCTTGTTTCTTATCACAATATGAATCATTTATTTGAAGACGTTATTTCCATAGACGAAATCAAACAGTACAAGCCTACAATGGCAAGCTATCATTATGCAAAAAATAAAATGAATGCAAAAAGAGAAGAAGTATTGTTTCTGTCATCGAATACATGGGATATTGCCGGTGCTAAAAACTACGGGTTCGCAACGGCTTGGGTTAACCGAAAAGGAAATGTAGCTGAGCATAAAGAGTTGCAGCCAAACGTAATCATTAAAAGCTTAAATCAGCTTATTAAATAAAAAAAGAACGAGCATTAAGCTCGTCCTTTTTTATTTATTGCTAAATGTATCTTTTGTTTCGCCTACTGCTTTTTGAGCATTTCCTTTTGCTTTCTCAGCTTTTCCTTCACGCTGAAGATCGCGGTTATTCGTTGCATTTCCGACTTGATCTTTTACTTCACCTTTAGCTTTTGATACATTTCCTTTAACTTTATCTCCTAAACCTTTACTCATTATAATCTTCCTTTCTATTAGTGATTAAGTAGTGTTACTTGTCTATTCCACCGTTAGAAAGAAATTAAACATATTTTCTGATTTTGGCCTAAACAGAAGCTAAGCCTGCGATATTTAGAAGTACTGTTTAGTCACTATCATCATTCGGAGGTTTTAAGTTCCCACTCATCATAAATCTGAGATTCATAAGGCCATGATAATAAGCTTAAAGATTCCACTGCTTTTAGAACAAGAGGAGAAGCATTATCGATGTTAAGATCTTGCGGTGCGATCCACAATGCTTCCAAAGAATCTTGTCCTTCAAACTGGACGGGGTTGGAAAGAAGCTCACCGCCGGCAATGTCTACGTAATAAAAAACAGCAATGTGATGTACATGGGTAAATTCTTTCCACTTACAGGGATACTGAAAATCCGTTGTACCGGCTTGAGAAATAATAGTAATTTCAAAGCCAGTTTCTTCACTAAATTCTCTTTTCATCGCATCTGTTAATGTTTCGCCGTGCTCTAGCTGTCCGCCTGGCAAATCAAAGCGATGAATATACGGCCCTCTATTTTTTCGAATAACAAGCAGCTTGTCATCTCGCATACAAATTCCATATACGCCAAAGGCACGATCATAGTTTGGTTCCATCTTTTTTCACTACTTTCTATAACAGAATGGCTTGATAAAGCATCATTTGATTTCTTTATCCTACCATACATTTTGTTATAGAACCTTTTTTAATGAGGTGCTTTTACAGTAAGCGTACGGGAAACATCACTTTCGTTATGCAAACGGTCAACAGAGGTTACAACATATGTGTACGTTTGATTTTTGAGTGCGCTTTGATCTACAAATAATTGTGTTTCTCCTGTTTTCCGAACGGTTGTCAGTAAGTTTTCTGCGTTGTTGATGTCACCTCGTTTATTGCCTTGGAAGCGATAAATGGCATAATAGGCGGAATCATTCTGCTGATGATCTCGAATTTCAAACGCCGCTTCTTTTGTATGAGGGCCCGCGTTTTTTAATTTTGGTGCTTTTGGAGCCGTATCATCAAGCCAAGGCATTGCCGGAATAAGAGCAGGATGTTTATAAATATCGTTTTGCAGCTTATCTTTTATTCCTAGCGGGTTTCGGTTCAAATCTTTCAGGCTAAAATGCATGCTCCCGTGTACTTCTGGAAATTGATGATTCAGAGCAATTTGCCTTGGATACTCATCGGGATCAGACCATGCTTCCACCGCGTTGTTATTAATTTTATAAGCAGCTTGTCCAATATAAAGGTGAACTGGCTTTCCGCGAACTTCATCTCTCCACCAGTTGAGCAGCGTATCGTAAGCAGCGGGTTCAAATCCAATATTCCAATAAATTTGCGGAGTGATGTAATCAATATATCCATTTTGAATCCACGTACGCGTATCAGCATACAAATCATCGTAGTTTGTTTGTCCAGCAGTCGTCTCAGAGCCAGTTGGATCATTAGCGATGTTTCTCCACACGCCGAACGGACTGATGCCAAACTTCACGTGTGATTTTGTTTTTTTAATAGCCGTATTTAAATCTCGAACAAGCTGATTAACATTGTCTCGGCGCCAGTCTTCAATATTCGAAAACGTTTGAGCACCGTAGGTTTGATACGTTTTTTGATCTGGAAACGTTTGACCTGCAATTTTGTAAGGATAAAAATAGTCATCCATATGAACAGCATCAATATCATAGTTTCTTACGACTTCGAGCACTTCTTCAATAATAAAATTTTTTACTTCAGGAATACCTGGGTTGTAGTAGAGTTGTTTTCCATAGGAGACGACCCAATCAGGATGTTGTTTGGCAGGATGATTATCGGCAAGTTTGTTTAAATCAGTATGATTCATGGTAATGCGGTAAGGGTTAAACCATGCGTGGAATTCTAAGTTGCGCTTATGTGCTTCCTCCACCATAAAAGCTAGAGGATCGTAGCCGGGATCTTTACCTTGTGTACCCGTTAAATATTCTGACCACGGGCCATATTTCGACGGATAAAAGGAATCAGCGGTAGGTTTAATTTGAACGACCACAGCATTCATTCCCATCTTTTGTACTTCATCTAGCAAATAGGTAAACTCTTTTTTTTGCTGCTCAACCGGAAGACCAGGCTGAGAAGGCCAGTCAATATTGTATACGCTTGCAATCCAAGCCGCTCGAAGCTCCCGTTTTTGATACGTAGTAGGTACGTCTGCTTTAGCAGGTAATGTGCTCGAACAAAACAGCAGTAAAAACAAGATGCCTCCAACCCATTTTTTAATATGCATGTTCGTTCCTCCTTCTTTTTTTGGTTGAGATAAAATTTCTTTCATAATATAGCATGCGGTCGTTATATTCACAATAGATTTTAATAAAATATTCTGAAAAATAAAATAAAGTTTTAAAAATATCAGAAAAATATTGAAATTAAACTTCAGAAAAAATATAATAATGGTAATTTAAAGAATATTTTAGAAATACGTTACTTAACGATGGAGGAATTCATGCGCCAATTTTCCGTACTTACTTTAATCGATGCACAAATGAATCATTACAGTCCTGCTGAAGGAAGAGTAGCTGATTACGTGTTAGAAAATCCTACGACCACGTTGAACTTAACGACCAAACAGCTAGCTAAGCAGTGTCAGTGCAGCGAAGCTACGATTATCCGCTTTTGTCAGCGTGTAGGGATCAATAGTTTTAAAGAATTAAAGATTGAATTAGCAAAAGATGCCCATAAGGTGAATAACGAGCAGCTGCCGAATCTTCCGGTTAATTTTGAAGACGATACCGAAGCTGTGCTTGAAAAAGTCATGAGCAAAAGTATGAGCGCACTGATGAACACAAGTCGATTAGTGAGCTCTTCTGCAATTGATGCAGCTGCGGAAGCTATTCATGGAGCGAAACGAGTGTTTTTATACGGAGCAGGAGGGTCATCAGTGGTTGCACTAGATGCTCAGTATAAACTGCTTCGAATTGATATTTCAGCGCTGTTTTCATTAGACAGTCATGTTCAAATGGTGATGGCTACGAATATGACAAAAGATGATGTGCTGTTTGTAGTATCAACTTCTGGTCAAACAAAAGAAGTGGTGGAACTGATGCAAATAGCCAAAGATAAAGGAGCAGCGGTTATTTTGCTAACGCAGCACGGCTCATCGCCAGCTTCTAGATTAGCTGATATTCTGCTGACTATTTCAGTAGAAGAGCAGCATATTCGAATTGGAACGATGAGCGCTCGTATTGCTCAGTTAGCCATTGTAGATGCGATGTTTATACGGTTATGTATTCAAAAAGGCAATCAAGTGTTTGAACGCATAATCGATACACATAATGTAATTCAAAAAATAAAGAGGTAGGGGGAAACGAGAAAATGAAGGTATTGTTTGTATGTTCTGGAGGAATGTCAAGTTCAATTGTGGTAAAAGCATTAAAAACGGAAGCACAAAAGCACGGAACGGATATGGAAGTGCTGGCAATTGGGACAAATGAAGTGGCAGAGGAAATTCAAAAGGGCTGGGACGTTGTAATGGTTGCACCGCAGATTCGTCACCGGTTTAACGCAGTGAAAGCGGAAGCGGATAAAGCTTCTGTTCCATGCGGGCCCATTCCGCCGCAGGCTTATACGCCGCTTGGAGGTCCGACGCTTTATAAAACGGTTCAACAGCTCGTTAGCTGAAGAAAGCAGGTGTATTCCTGCTTTTTAAATAAATAGGGGATTTATTACACAAGGGGAGAATATAGAGGGGGAAAGGGTATATGAGCAAATTTGTGTCGTTTTTAGAGAACAATTTATCGGGACCCATGGCCAGGTTATCAGAACAGCGGCATCTTCAAGCCATTCGTGATGGTGTTATTTCCGCTTTGCCGTTTATCATTATCGGAAGTTTTTTCTTGATTCTAGCATTTCCGCCTGTGCCTCAAGATAGCACAATTGCGAAATGGGCAGCTGACAACAGCGCCAACATTTTAATACCGTATCGAGTAACGATGTTTATTATGTCTTTATATATAGCCTTTGGGATAGGGTATAACTTGTCCAAAAGCTATAATCTCGATCCGCTGTCAGGAGCACAAATTGCAGTAGCTGCACTACTTCTTACGCTGACTCCAAAGCTGATTGAAGAAGAAGGGTTTATGCTTCCAATGGCCAATCTGGGAGGTCACGGTTTATTTGTAACGATGATTGTATCGATTTTATCGGTCGAGATTCTCAGGTTTTGTAAAGCAAAAAATGTCACCATTAAAATGCCGGAACAAGTGCCGCCTTCGGTATCGAGGTCTTTCGAAGCACTAATACCGGTTGCGATTGTTGTTGTACTTATGACGATTATTACGATTGTTTTAGGTATCGATCTTCACCATTTAGTTGATAAACTAGTTGCTCCGCTTGTGGAAGCCGGAGATAGTTTAGCAGGAGTGTTAATACCGGTTTTCTTAATTACGTTTTTCTGGTCATTTGGAATACACGGCGTTTCTGTTGTTGGGACAGTGGCACGGCCTGTATGGGAAGTGTACTTAGCGAAAAATGCTGAAGCGGTGGCAGACGGAGCTTCCACACTTCCGTATATTGCACCTGAAACGTTCTTTCAGTGGTTTGTGTGGATTGGAGGATCTGGAGCAACGCTGGGCCTTGTTTTAGCGATGCTGTTTTTCTCAAAATCTAAGTATTCGAAAGCGCTTTCTAGAACATCTTTTATTCCAGCGGTTTTTAACATTAATGAACCAATTATTTTCGGTCTGCCAATTGTCTTAAATCCTATTTTAATTATTCCATTTATCATCATCCCAATTATTACAACGATTATTTCGTATGCAGCAACGGCGACAGGTCTTATTACTCCAACCTACGTAATGGTTCCTTGGACGCTACCGGCGCCAATCGGAGCTTATCTATCAACCGGAGGAGACTGGCGGGCGGTTGTGCTAGTCGTTATCAATATTGCTATTTCTGTTGTCATTTATCTTCCGTTCTTTAAAATGTACGACCGAAAAATGGTTGAAATGGAAAAAAGCGATGAAGCAACGGTTACACCATCCGATAGTTCAGTTCAAATGTAAAGAAAGAGAAGCCAACTTGTTTGGCTTCTATCTCTTTAATAGGAGTGAGGGTCAATGTTTGTTCGGTTTCGTTATAAAACAGTGTTTTTATTTCTATTAACCATGGTTCTTTGTAACGTTATTTTTACACCTCTGCTGCAGTATGCTGGTTTGTCAGCACAGCATAGTTTATTTGGCATTACAAGTCTGTCAGCAGCTTTGCTTACAACATTTATTTCTATTCGGCTTTCAACAGCAGCTTTATCTAAAACCGCTGTTTGTATACGCTTTGTTTTGCTCGGGGCAGGGTGCACAGCCGTTACATATTTAGCCGTTTTTTAACAAGGAGGGTCAAAAAATGAAAGTAGTGACAATAGGGGGAGGATCAAGCTATACACCGGAATTGGTCGAAGGGTTTATTAAACGATATAATGAGCTTCCAATTCGAGAGCTATGGCTTGTAGATGTTGAAGAAGGAAAAGAGAAGCTTGAAATTGTAGGAGCACTTGCTAGAAGAATGGTCAAAAAAGCAGGTGTTGATATGGAAATTCATTTAACGCTTGATCGAAAAAAAGCGTTAATGAATGCTGATTTTGTAACGACACAGCTTAGAGTAGGCCAGCTTGATGCGCGTATTCATGATGAACGTATTCCTCTTAAGTACGGAATGATTGGTCAAGAGACAAACGGGGCAGGAGGGTTATTTAAGGGCTTGCGAACAATCCCGGTTTTGTTGAAAATTGCCGAGGAAATACACGAAATTTGTCCAAACGCCTGGCTTATTAATTTTACAAATCCTGCTGGCATGGTAACGGAGGCGCTGCTTCGCTACGGAAAGCATTCTAAAGTAGTAGGAGTCTGTAACCTGCCTGTACATATGACAAACTCAATCGCCAGCTTGCTTCAAATCGAAAAAGAAGATGTTCACATTGAATTTGCAGGGTTAAATCACTTGGTATATGGGCTGCACGTGTATGCAAAAGGAAAGGAAGTAAAGCAAGAAGTCATTCAGCGTTTAAGTGATCCAAAGTCCCAAGTAACAATGAGAAACATAGCTCCTATTCCATGGCAACCAGACTTTTTGGAAGCTCTTGGCGTGATTTTATGTCCTTATCACCGTTATTACTACAAAACAAAAGAAATATTAGAAGAAGAGCTTGTGGCCTTTCAGTCAGGTACTACGCGCGCTGAAGTGGTCAAAGTACTGGAAGGAGAGCTTTTTGAACTCTACAAAAATCCAAATCTAGAAACTAAGCCTCCGCAGCTAGAAAAACGAGGAGGCGCTTACTACAGCGATGCCGCATGTAATTTAATTTCATCCATTTATAACGATAAAGGTGATATCCAAACATTAAATGTAAGAAACAATGGCGCTATTTCCTCACTTCCAAACGAATCTGCGGTTGAAGTAAACTGTGTTGTAACAAAGCAAGGACCAGTACCACTCACTGTCGGTGAACTTCCGGTAGAAGTGAATGGACTGGTACAGCAAATTAAATCGTTTGAACGAGTAGGAGCAGAAGCTGCGGTTACAGGATCTTACGAAAAAGCACTGGTTGCACTTACGATTAATCCGCTTGTTCCAAGTGACGAACTGGCTAAGGCGGTGTTAGATGAACTGCTTCAAGCTCATCGCAAGTATTTACCCGCTTTTTTTAAGGAAGTGAAAGCATAGTATGTATGCTGTTGGACTTATGTCGGGAACGTCACTGGACGGAATTGATGCAGCTCTTGTGGAGATTGAAGGAAGCGGCTATGAAAGTAAAGTTAAACTTCTTCAGTTCATTACCATGCCGTTTTCACCGCCGTTAAAAAAAGAAATTGAACAGGCGCTTTCTCTCGAACATTCAAATGTACAGCTGATCTGCAGCTTAAATTTTAAACTTGGCTACGCGTTTGCAGATGCAGTGAAAAGAGTGTGCCAAAAAGCCGGGTTTTCTCTTGAACAAGTAGATGTCATCGGATCGCATGGTCAAACCATTTACCATCAGCCGTATGCTTCAGGAAATACAGCGATGTCTACACTCCAAATTGGAGAGCCCGCTGTTATTGCCTATGAAACTAAAACGAAGGTAGTGGCAAACTTCAGAGTGATGGACATGGCAGCGGGCGGGCAAGGTGCTCCGTTAGTTCCTCACACCGAACGAATTTTGTACAGCCACGCTGACCGTACAAGGCTGCTTCAAAACATTGGAGGTATTGGGAATGTAACGTTGATTCCGCCAAAACACTCTCCTATACCCGTAGTAGCTTTTGATACGGGGCCGGGAAATATGATGATAGATGAAGCGTGTCAGCAGCTTTTTCATGTTTCATTTGATGAAAATGGGTGTTTAGCAGCTGGAGGAACTATTATTTCAGAGCTTTTAGAAGACTGTATGAACCATGATTACATGAATCTTTCTCCTCCTAAATCGACGGGAAGAGAGCTGTTCGGTACACAGTACACAAGGAGACTGCTAGAGAAATATAGCAACCATAAAAAAGAAGATTTGCTAGCTACGATTACCATGTTCACGGCATCATCCATTGTACATCACTATGAAACATTTATTTTTCCTGCCTATTCTATTGACGAAGTGATTATTGGAGGAGGCGGAAGTTATAACAATACGCTGATGAATATGATTAAAGCCAAGCTAGGGAAGCGCTGCAGTGTGTATACACAAGAAGAAATAGGGATGTCTTCAGAAGCAAAAGAAGCCGTAGCTTTTGCGGTGCTCGCAAATGAAACACTTGCAGGTTATCCAAGCAATGTACCAAGTGCAACTGGTGCTTTGTCTCCTGTAATATTAGGAAACATTACGCCTGCACCACTATAAAAAAGGGGATGGAAGAAATGACAGAAGCAGCAAATATGGAAAATGAAATTTTTGAACTTATTGCATACGGAGGAAATGCTAGGTCACTGGCATATGAAGCGTTAGAAGCAGCTGAAGATTATGATTTTAATAAAGCTGACGAACTTTTAAAGCAGTCTCAAGAAGAGCTCAGTCATGCTCATAAAACGCAAACTGCGCTTATTCAACGTGAATTGAACGGAAAAACAATTGAAAAGTCGCTGCTTTTAATTCACGCACAAGATCATTTAATGACGGCTATTTCAGAGCAAAAATTAATTGAACATATGATTAAGCTTATTAAAAAATTTAAAAAAGAAGGCGAAAATCAATGAAAAAGCTAGGTATTGCGATTTATCCGGAACATTCGACTGTGGAAAAAGATAAAGCGTATATAGCACTTGCGCATCAATACGGATTTACCCGCATTTTTACGTGCTTGCTTTCTGTTGAAGGCGATCAGAAAAAAGTAATGGCAAATTTTAAAGAAATCATTGAGTTTGCCAATGAGCTAGAGATGGAAGTAGTAGTGGATATCGCTCCTCGCGTATTTGGAGCGCTTGGCATTTCTTATGATGATCTATCTTTTTTTCAAGAATTAGGGGCTTATGCTATTCGTCTTGATCTAGGCTATACGGGAAATGAAGAGTCCATTATGACCTTTAATCCATACGGCTTAAAAATTGAAATTAATATGAGTAATGCAACAAAGTATGTTGATAATATTTTAAGTTACCAGCCGAATCGAAAACAGCTATTGGGGTCGCACAACTTCTATCCTCATCGATATGCGGGATTGTCGTATGATCACTTTATGAAGTGTTCAGCGTTGTTTAAAGAACATAACCTTGAAACAGCAGCGTTTATTAATTCACCAAGCGCTACTTTTGGACCGTGGCCTGTTACTGAAGGGCTTTGTACGCTTGAAATGCATCGCACGCTTCCGATCGACGTGCAGGCTAAGCATCTTTTTAAAACGGGATTAATTGATTGTGCAATCATTGCGAATGCTTATGCATCGGAAGAAGAAATGAAGGCGCTGCGTGATGTTGTTCAGCAAGAGCGCTTTACCTTTAATGTGAACCTGTATGATACGATTACCGAGCTTGAGAAAAAAATTGTGCTGGAAGAGTTTCATTTTTACCGCGGAGACGTATCGGATTATTTAATTCGCTCTACGCAAAGCCGAGTAAAATATAAAAAAGAAGAATTCAAGCCTACGCATACTCCTTCCATTCGAAGAGGCGATATTTTAATAGAAAATGAACTCTACGGTCAGTACAAAGGAGAGCTGCAAATTGCGCTGTTAGACATGGAGAACTCAGGTAAAACAAACGTAGTAGGCCGCATTGCGGAAGAGGAAATTTTCTTATTAAATGAACTGCAGCCATGGGATAAATTTGCTTTTTGTGAGCGGTGATGAAATGGACTATATTATTGGTATTGACGGCGGGGGAACAAAAACAGAAGCCGTTGTGTACAGCTTAGACGGCCAACAGCTCGCTGCTTCAAAAAGCGGTTACGGCAATTTACTCATTAATTACAACACGGCTATTACTCATATTGATGAATGTATTATGGCGTGCAAAACTGAGCTTGCTGGTCATACATGTAAAGGCATTTCACTAGGACTTGCTGGAAGTAAATCATTATCCAAAGAAGAAATAAAAAGATATTTTTATAATCGTTATCAAGTAGAAGTAGGTTTATATGATGACGCCATGATTGCACATGAAGCACTACTGCATGGAAAAGAAGGGATTTTAACCATTGCAGGAACTGGAGCTGTCAGCATTGGTAAAAAATATGGAGTGTATGAATACGGTGGAGGGTGGGGACACCTTCTTGGAGATGAAGGAAGCGGATATTGGATTGGTCTTCAAGCACTGATATTGCTGACGAAAGAGCATGATCAAAACCGTCCGTACAGCAGCCTTAGTCAGACAATCTTGCAACATGTAAAAGCAGACACCATACACGACATAAAAAAGTTTGTCTATTCATCTCCTAAATCAGAAGTTGCTTCACTCACTCCGCTTGTTGTAAATCAAGCGAGAAATTATAAACAAGAAGCAAGTGATATTCTTCAACGGGCTGGAAAGAACCTTGCAAACATGACTCTTCATTTGTATAAGAAACAGCGGTTTGAAGGGAGCTGCTTGCTGGCATGCAAAGGCAGCATTTTAATGGAAGTTCCAGAAGTGTTTGATGTTTATAAAAAAACATGTGAAAAAGAAATAAAGCATATCCAGTGGGCAACACAGCGAGTATCATCTGCTAAAGGAGCTTATCAGCTGTTCATGAAAGAGTATCAATAGAGAAAAAATGATCGTGGAAAAGGCAGGGGATCACAGTGAACTTAAATCATATCTTAACAGAAAAACGCAATCCGCAAACGTTAAACATTGATGAATTATCAAGCCTGGAAATTGTAAAAAAAATTAATGAAGAAGATCACCAAGTGCCTCAGGCAATCAATAAGGTACTGCCTGTTATTGCTCTGTTAGTAGATGAAATTGTCAGTGCTTTTAAACAAGGAGGACGTTTGATTTATATCGGAGCAGGTACAAGCGGGCGGCTAGGCGTGTTAGATGCATCTGAATGTGTACCAACATTCGGTACACCTGCCGAACAAGTAATTGGGATCATAGCCGGGGGAGACAAGGCGCTCCGGCACGCGTTAGAAGGAGCAGAAGATAATAAGAAACAAGCGATAGAAGATTTGAAAGCGATTAATTTATCAAATAAAGATATTCTTGTAGGTATAGCTGCAAGTGGAAGAACGCCTTATACACTCTCAGCGCTTGCGTATGCAAACAGCCTGGGGGCAGTAACGGGCTGCGTTGTAAATTCTCCTCAATCAGCTATGGAACAAGAAGCAAACTACGCAATAGTAGCAGAATCAGGCCCGGAAGTTGTAACAGGTTCTACCAGAATGAAAGCCGGAACTGCTCAAAAGCTTGTTCTTAATATGCTGACGACGGCTTCTATGATTCAAATTGGTAAAGTCTACAGCAATCTAATGGTAGACGTACAGCCGACTAATGATAAACTCGTCCAGCGTGCCAAAAATATTATTGCAGAACTAACAGGCGTCTCATCAGAAGAGGCAGCCGAAAGTTTACAAACATACAAAACGCCAAAAGCCGCTATCCTTGCGCTTCTTACTTCTATAGAAGGTGATGAAGTGCACCGGTTGCTTGCTAAACATGACGGACATTTAAAAAAAGCCATTGCAGAAGCAAAGGAACAGTCGACTAAAGATTAACCCCTAAAAGAAGTGCATACAGCACTTCTTTTTTTGTTGAGTACATTTTTTGCACAATGTATGTGGGTGAATTCGGTCTAATCATTTTGCGAGCAGGAATTAATAACGTATACGATAGAGCCGGGCAAAGCAAACCGGCTGTTAGCTCAGCGCTTGTTATCAAATTTACTATTGTAAAAAAGTTTATTTTCTCTAGTTAAATTAGCATGTGCGCTTTGATAATCCTTTGGTTATTTCTCCTTATGACGATGTAAACATGAATATGGTATTATCGAAAGTTAAAGGGGTATTAAAAGGTGTGTGGAAACAATGGATCGAAAAAAAGCCGCATCAGTAGCTGGAGCATTGGTCATTGCCGTAGGAATTTGGCTGTTTCAAAGCGGGAAATTTAAAAGTGAAGCCCAGGCAGATAAGTTTACGAGTACGTTTTTGGTCGATCATGAACAAACAGACAATGGATTTGAATTATTTACTTCGGATACCAATCAATATAGCATGTGGTTTCCGCTTCAGTATGTTATTCATAAATCTTCTTATAAAAGCAGTGAAGATGAAAGTGAAGTATGGACAGCATCAACGAAGGAAAATGATTCATACAATGCTGGGAAAATAACGGCTTTATTTTCTAAGAAAAAAAGCAAAGCAGCTCAAAAAAAAATGGATGCGTTTCAGCCTGATTACATGTTAAAAGGTAAAAATGCAACGATTTATGTGAAAAAACAAACAAGAGATGGAAAGCATAGCATTTATCATGCTTATGTGAATGATGATTATTCAAGCAGGTATATTTACTATACGTTTGAACTAAAAAGCAGCGAACAGACAAACAGTACAAAACAGCAGTATTGGGTAGAAAAAATTCTTCTAAATACACAGTTTCAAAAAAACTCAGCTGAATAGTCAGCTGAGTTTTTTCGTAAGGATTCATAATGCTTTTGCTTTTTTATGTAAACGGGTACAATATGAGTAAGGAGGCCTTCGTATGATTGAAAAACAAGCAGTTGGTGAAAAAGCAGCACAATTTGTTGAAGATGGAATGATTGTAGGGCTAGGAACAGGTTCAACAGCTTATTATACAATTGTCAAACTAGGTGAACGAGTAAAAAATGGATTAAACATCAAAGCGGTTCCTACTTCTCAAAAAACAGAAGAACTGGCAAGGAAACTAGGTATTCCTATTGTTACCTTAGCGGATGTTGAATATATTGATATAGCAATTGACGGAGCGGATGAAGTGGATAGCGAGCTTTCTTTAATTAAAGGAGGAGGAGGCGCGCTGCTTCGAGAAAAAATGATTGCGTACGCAGCGAAGCGATTTATCGTGATTGCGGATTCTAAGAAAATAGTGAAGACGCTAGGAGCTTTTCCTCTTCCTGTTGAAGTTATACGTTTTGGCTGGGAAATGACGGCGAAGCATATTCGCAGTGCAGGTTGTGTACCGCAGCTTAGGCTTTTAGATGATCATACGCCGTTTATCACCGATAACGGAAATTATATTCTAGACTGCCATTTTTCAGAAATTGAAAATCCTGCTTTGCTGGAAAAACAGCTTACAATGATTCCAGGCGTAGTAGAAAGCGGTTTGTTTGTAGGAATGACGGAGGAAGTCATTACCGTACAGAATCAAGAGGTTCATATCATAAAAAAATAGAAGCTTTGGCGTCGGGCCTAGGCTTCTATTTTTTAATTGGAAAGAACGTTCCAATTTTTCTCTAATTGGTATATGTATTGAGACGCGTTCAGTACATTTGGATGAACGAAGGTATCAATTGTTTTTTGTGGACAAGCAGATCCGTATAATGAAAAAATGACAAGCTTGCTATGCTCGATTGGTGATACAACGTGAGATAAACAGCGATAAGAAGGATTTATCAAGCTTTTTACCATCTCATGAATATCTTCTTTGTCGTAAAAATCGACTTCAATTTCCGTCTTTACTAAATAACGGCTTTCAATGGCGCTGCTTCTATAATAATTGTAGCGTGCTCCGATGAAGTAGGACGGATCTGATGTTGAAACGTCCAAATTCGTATATGTTTGATCCTGCTTGCTTTTATAAAAAATAGAATCATGAGTATGCTTCATGAATTCTTGATAAGTTGTTCCATCTTCCCACAGAGCTAGAATACAAGCATCTGTTTCATCTTCCACGTTCCAACCCCCTAATTGGCCAATGAAACCATTCACGTGTGCAAGAGCAGCCCAATGCTGTTGCGTATATGAAAAAGATGCTTTTTTATCAGTCGGTATGCTGCATTTCACAATTTTTGTCAACATTCTCCCATCACCTCAATTAATTACTTCGATAAATGCAGGAAAAATCCTTCTAAAAAGAGGAAAATGATAGACATATCCCCCCTTTAAAATCCATACATTTCAAATAGGACAATGTTAGGGAAAGAAGGGGAAATGAATGAAAGTTTTTCGTGCAAAAGCCTGTCAGTCTCCTACGCGAAAAGGCTGGTCAATTATGTTTCAGCATCCGTTTAAAAAAGATGAAAGAGGAAGATCGCACCCGTTTGTTAAACGGTTTATGTATACAGAGCAACACGATGAAATTGACATGTTGGTTGAAGAGATGAATGAACTGCTGAGAGTCCAGGATTTTTGGACAAGTACTGCAAAAGGAAGAGCAAAAGCAAGGTATGATGAACGAGTAGTGAATGCTTTTTATAACGATATTGAAAAAAAGACAAGCGAACAAATTGACAGCGAGTATGAGTACATTCATGTAATAGGAGAACAAGGAAGCGGCAAAACATCTTTAATCCGCCAGCTTCTTGGTATAAAAAAGGAGTGCGGCTTTCTAGGAATAGGCAGTAAAGGAGCTTATTCTGCTACGTATAAGGTGAAGGATTCTCAACACTATGAAGCTGCCGTCTCTTTTTTTACGCGAAGTGAAGTGCAAAGGCAATTGGAGAAAATCCTACTAAGAAGCGCTGAAGTGTATGCTGAAGGAGGCACGGATTATGACTTGGTCTTTGAATTATTACACGGAGATTCCTCTTTTAATCTGCGCGCTCTTTTGGGAGATATCCCATACAAAGCCCGTTATTTTAATGATGATGTTCCTTTAAGAATGAGCGACGAAAATAGTTCATTCAAACAATTTGTAGATGCAATTAAACGAGAAAGTGGAATAGTAAAAGACGCTGTTGATCAAGAAGGAAGAGATTTTGCAGAGGTATGGCATAAGCGGCTTGAATGTAGGAAGATCACTGAGCAAATGCTTCTGGCAATTGAATCTCGGTTGAGAGAATACAAGGAAGGAACGTGGAAAATAGGAGAAGACGACTGGCCAATATCCTGCCGTCTCACAGCAAAAGAGCTGTCTTTCTTTGATCCGCTAACAAATGAAGAAGAAGAAAATAACGGACGCCTTATTTATCCATTGTTTCGTAGAATTGAAGTTTTCGGCCCTTTTTCTTTTAAAAAAGGGGTAGCGATTTGCGAGCATCCATCTGTTGAATATACGGGCACCATCCACGATTCTTTTAAACAAGCAGCTTCTATTTTATACGTACATCATGGGCTTAAAGAATTAGATATTCAATTTCTTCAGCAGCTCATCGTACATGGGCACGGTGCTAAGGTAAACGTTTGTGTTACACACGGAGATTTGCTTACCTCTCCAAGCTGCCGTACGGGTTATGCTAAAAAACATGCCATGGCTAAAATTATAGATGGTGCGCTTAAAAGCGTTTCACCTCTTATGAGAAAGCAGCTTCATTACTATTTAACAGTAGGGAATACGTCTATTTTAGAATGTGTACACGAAGAATCCGAAGAGAGTCACTTTCTGTATAAAGACTTAAAGACAGCTTTAGTATCAGAAACGAGAAAAAAGCAGCAAGAGCTGCATCCTATTTATTTAAACTTGACTGTCTCGCAGGCTTTTTATGAAGCAATGGAGTCGCTGAACATTCCTTATATGGACAGAGAAACGTGTTTAAACATTTCCTTAGGAGAGAATGAAGGACCGGTACCAGCTATTGCGTCCGCCGTTATTTCATCTGTGTATGAGCATTTTTTAAGTCAGCCGTCCGGATGGTCAAGTACTTATCATTCGGTCACCGACCGACAGCAGGTTATTCAAGAGTTGGCAGGTGAGTTCGCAACCGTCGTTTATTCCTATTTTAACGAACAGCTGCTTAAAAATCCCCGTAAGGACTGGCTAGCTCTTTATAAAGAAAAAGAAGACGATCAGCCTTATAAATATAGCAGGGTAATAGAAAGTGTAATTCCTGCCAAAAACGATATCTATCAGCAGCAAATTCTTATGAGAACCGTTTATCAATTGATTAAGTATGTGGTAGAAAAGAAAGACGGGGTAATGGTTCATTAAGGAGTCCCTGTAAAAAGAGGTTTATAAATAAAAAAACAGAGCCTGATTTCAGGCTCTATTAGCGTTTAGAAATAGCAGTTAACGTATTAGGTCCGGCAATGCCGTCCACTGCTAGCTTATTGTCTTTTTGAAACTTACGCACAGCAGCTTCAGTATTGGCGCCGAAAATACCGTCCGTGCCTTTTGTATCATAGCCAAGCGCCGTTAATTTCTTTTGAAGAGCTTGAACATTGCTGCCTTTGCTTCCTTTTTTAAGCGTTTGTTTTGTGTTAATTGTTGTATCTGCTGGTGGATTTGTCGGATTTGTTGGATTTGTTGGTGTCGGGTTGGTTCCAGGGTTTCCTAAAGCTTTATACGTCGCTGGCCCGACAATACCGTCAGCCGTTAAGCCGTGGTCTTTTTGGAACTTACGCACAGCTGAATCTGTATTGGCACCGAACACACCGTCCGTACCTTTTGTGTTATAGCCAAGTGAAGTTAGCTTCTTCTGAAGTTCCTTAACTGCATTTCCTTTACTGCCTTTCTTTAAAACAGTTCCTGTAGAAGGAGCTGGAGTAGAACCTGAGTTTCCAGAAACGTTGTACCCGTTTGCTGCTGCAATGTCATTAAATGATTTAGAAGAAGTTGTAATCACAACCGGTGTACCGACGGTCACTTTACTAAATAACCATGCCACTTCTTCATCGTACATACGAACGCATCCGCTGCTTACATATTTGCCAATGGAAGCAGGATTATTATTTCCATGAATAGCATACGTTGTGCCGTATGTACCTCTTGCATTTAGACCCAGCCAGCGGTTGCCAAGAGGATTTCTAGGGTCTCCACCAGGAATGTTCCCTGAGTAATAAGGGCGATTGACAATTTTATTCACTACTTTGAAATGCCCTTCTGGTGTAAGAGACTGCGTGCGTCCTGTTGCGACTGAAAACGTTCGGACAAGTGAACCATTTTGGTAATAAGCCAGTTTATTTGTTGCTTTGTTAATGATAATTAAATGAGATGGTGTTGAAGCAGCTTCTGTTTTTGGAACGCCTACAAATAAGCAGGCTAGAGCTAGAATAGCCGCTATGAGTACGATTGTTGTTCGTGATATTCTATTTGCCATGTGCTGCGCCTCCTTAGGCTGCATTAATGAAAAACGTATGGTGCGGCAGTGCTATAAATTCTTCACTAATAAAATAAAAGACGAATAGCTGCATTTTCTATACCTGTATGTACGCGCTTAATAAGGAAATCATTAAGTAGAAAGACTTTACTAGCGGGAATTTATAATAATAAGAATAACTGAGTTTTTCTTGATGCTTTGTACAACTTTAAGAATATAAGTTTACTAATCTAGCGGATTTATATTTACATAAGCAGCACATCCTTTCCAGTTCTTCATTTTCGTGTAAAGAAATGAAAGCGCTATATGGATTGTTTTGTAATCATATTGTAACATAGTTGTATTTTTTATACCATAAAAAGACATAAAATAGTATAAAAATACTTTATATGGGTTTTATGTACAAAAAATTTAAAAGTTCAGGAGAACGAAGCTATTATTAGATATACGAAACTGGAAAAGAAGTATGCGTGGTTTTGTGGAAATAGATAAATATTCTCATTCGAATATAGGGAGGGACAGAGTAAAAAAACTACTTGCAAAGAGACAAGTAGTTTTTAAACCGTTATTTTTGAGCATACATTACAACAAAATTAAAAAATTTATAGATGCAATCCACTGTGCTGAACCCGCTTGCTGTTAACCAATTTAACTGATCATGTAAAGTTGCCATTTTATCTAACTTCGTACGTTCATGAGCAGCCTCAATTTGCTCATGAGTTAATCCGCTTGAGGCAATTCTTTCACTCCAGTCTTTTTTATATAACTCTTCAATAATAGAAGAATGGCCTAATACTTGATCGGCATTAATAAATATTCCTCCTGTATGCAGCAAATTATAAATTTGCCCATACAGCTTTTGCTTTTGTTCGTCTTCTAAATGATGAATAGCAAGTGAAGAAATCACAATGTCGAATGAATGCTCAAATTCGTAGCTTGTTATATCTGATACAAGAAATTCCATATGCTGTTCGTTTTTAAAGCGCTCCTTAGCTTTTTCAAGCATTTGATCTGACACGTCAATCAACGTGAAATGAGCATTTGGGTATTTTTCTTTTACAAAAGAAGAAAACAATCCTGTACCTGCTCCGATATCAAGTACGCGAAGCGGCTTGTTTGAAAAGTGAAGAAGAGAAACGGGAATGGAATAAAAATCAAAAAAACAAGGAATAAGTTTGCGGCGCTGCTCGTCATACTGAGAAGCATGGGCATTAAATTTTTCTTTAACGTTATTTTTCATTTTTACAGCTCCTTTATTTGGTAATATTGAGATACATATATCGTATAGAAGTTTGGTAGAAAAGAAAATAAACAAAAATAGGCAGTATTGATTCCAGTTTGTTATGAATAGAAAGAGATGGAGAGAAGAAAATGGAGATCAAATGGTTAAAAACATTCATCATAGCGGCTTCTTATGAAAATTTCAGGCAAGCGTCTGAAGATTTATTTTTAACACAGCCTGCTGTATCAAAGCATATTCAGCGACTGCAGCAAGAGCTAGGTGCTGAGCTTTTTGAAAAAAAAGGTAAATATATCACGCTGACTGAGGCAGGACGCTTTTTTTTGCCTCATGCACAAAAAATGGTGAGGGCATATGAAGAAGGAGTAGGAAATTTTGAGTTATGGAAGCAAGGATATAACCGAAAACTGACTATATCCGCTGCTCCTCAAATAGCAGCATCTGTTTTGCCGAGTCTAATCAAACAATTTGTAGAGAGATATCCCCATATTGAAGTCACGGTTAATATCACAAATTCGTTTCAAGTGGGAAAAGACATCAGCGACAGAAGGTCAGATATTGGATTAACAAGGATGCTTCCGGGTCAGGCAGACGTTTTTTATGAGTTAATACATAAAGAAAAAGCAGTCTTAGTTGCCCCGTTTTCTGCAGAGGCACGTACGGAACAGGAGCTGTTATCTTCCTACCGGCTGCTTACGAATAATCATCCTGTTTATTGGGAAGATTTACTCCTTCAAATCAAGGCTTGTTATCCTCGCATTCAGCTGCTTCCTGTGACGCAAGTAGAAATTACAAAGCGCTTTATTGAAGAAGGTTTAGGCGTATCTTATTTGCCATTTTCTATGGTGAAAAAGGAAGTTGAAAATCAAACGTTAAGCGTCATTTCACAGCAGAAAATTATCCGACCTTCTTCACATACATATATCGTAACAAAAGGTGAAACGGAAGAAACAAAGCAGTTTAAGCACTTTGTAGCTGAGACCTTAACAGAAACGAGTTGAAATGATACCATAAAAAGGAAGGGGGGATGGCAATGTATATATTAATAATACTTGTAGCAGCAGCGGTCTTAGCAGACGTTATCTTGAGAAAAGTCCTTGATATCCCTCGCAGCAAATTTTGGGGAAAATATGAGTATGAAAGTCTAGCTTTAGGCCGATGGGATAAATATGTGACGATAGCTTTTGTTCTTTGTCTGTTACTTGATATGATCTTTATGTTTGTAGAGCCTTATATCGTATCTTTCCTATTTTTAGTCGTGAATATTTTGTTAAAAAGTATAGATGAATGGAAATACAAACAAGAAACGAAAGAGTACGTAACAAGCTTTGTACAGATTGGATTCTTCTTTACAGCTTTTGTTCTATTAGTCAGCGGAATTGTATAGAAAAAAGAGCTTTACCTATGGCAAAGCTCTTTTTGTATTATTTAAAAATATGATCAATGTCTTTAATTTCAGAAGAAGTGAGCTGAACATCTAATGTTTTTAAGTTATCAAGTACTTGATCAGCGCGTTTTGCTCCTGGAATTAATACATCAATTGAATCGCGCGTTAAGTACCAAGCCAGAACAAGATGAGCTACTTCTACGCCTTTTGCGCTAGAGATTTGACGAAGACGCTCTACTTTTTCTAGATTTTGCTGAAATGCTTCGCCGATAAAATGAGGCATATCTTCGCGCAGGTCATTAAACTTTGTATTTTTATCATATTTCCCAGCAAGTAAACCAGCAGCTAGCGGAAAGTATGGAATAAATGAAATGCGGTTTGCAGCAGTATAAGGTAAAATATCGCTTTCTGCTTCTCGCTGAATTAAGTTATATTGGCCTTGGACCACGTCTACATAACCATCTTTATTTGCTTCTTTTAACTGATCTAACGAGAAGTTTGATACGCCAATAGAACGGATCTTTCCTTCATCTTTTAATTCTTTTAACGCACCGACCGCTTCGTCTTTAGGTGTGTTTTTATCTGGAAAGTGAATATAATATAAATCGATATAATCTGTTTGAAGGCGTTTTAAGCTATCTTCAACCGACTGTTTTAAAAATGCAGGAGAATTGTCTAGCAGTACTTCATCTCCAACAATTTTATGTGCTCCTTTTGTAGCGATCACCGCTTCTTCACGATTTCCGCGTTCTTTTAGCACTTCGCCAATTAATTCTTCAGAACGTTTAGGACCATAAATGAACGCTGTATCAAGTAGGTTTATGCCATTATCTAGCGCCTTATGAACAAGGTCTTTGCCGACTTCTTCGTTTAGGTTAGGATATAAGTTATGTCCTCCTACAGCGTTTGTTCCAAGTCCAATAGGATTAACATATAATTCGGATTTTCCAATCTGCACTTTTTCTGCCATGTCTAACGTCCATCTCCTTTTTTATATCTTCTTTTTTACTATAGCAAAATATACCACGAATCAAAAATAGTACGCTCATATGAAAAGCAGCTTTAAAAAAGTATGTGAACTTGAGTTACACGTAAATAAGGAGTATATTCTATATGGCTCTATTTCAATAGCAGAAATAAAAAAAGAACCTCTTTTAAATAAGAGACTCTCTTTTAGTCATGGTAATATGATAACTTTTTGACAGCTGAAATGTTTCAGCGAGCTGCCTGCGTCCTTGCGCTCCTTGTTCGCGCACATAGTCTAATTCGTTTGGTGTAAGAAGCTTCATGCTAATCAGTTTAATAGATTCGTAAGGCAAAGAGAGGCTAGCTGAAACAGAAGGAGACTGAACTCCTAGCAATACACCAATATCTCCATTTTTATTTACAAAATGAGGCGGTACGTCCAAATCCGTAAATTCAATTGAAAGAACATCATGTTTCATGAATAGTTCTAGCATATTAGGGTGAGCGGCAGCATTTTGACTCATTTGATAAAGAAGGTCAAATGCCCAGTGATCCTGGATATCCGATAAAGGTCCGCGAAGAGATTCATCATCGCATTCGATATAGAATTCTAATCCCTTTCCTTGTCTTTGGCTCTTTTCTTCAGGTAGTTGAAACGGATCGGACAAGCCGTCGCTTGCTAAAATAACCGTCTCTGTTTTTTGAACACGAATAAAAGTTTGACGTCCAGACGGCCAAGCAGGACCGCCAAAAAACATGGGATTTAACAAATGAGTTAATACGTCTCCGTCTACATGTCCAATTGTGTTCCAGTAGTCTTTTCTTTTTGAGATTGATTCCTCAAGAACACGCTCTACTTCTTTTTCCTGCTTCTTTTGCTTCCACTTTAAAAATAATGACAAGTATCCCACACCTCTTTACGACTTCATAGTACCCAATATATACCTCATTTAGGGAACTCGTAAACCATTATTTAGTGTATAAAAGTAAATTATTCCTTTAAATTATAAAATTCCCAAAGTTTTCTCGGGGGATTACAGAATTTTGTCTTTAATAAATCAGGTGAAAAATCAAATAAGCCACATAAACGGCCTGTGCGAAAAATAAAAAGCCCCAAAAGCGTGCTGAAAGATGGGTAAGCTGCTTTAAACTTGTAGCGTCACCCGCATCGTTTGGGTATTTGATGCTTAACACAAAAATAATAAAGGCGGAAAATAGAGATTCTACAAGTAACAGTGCACCAACAAACATCATGCTGTAACGCATAAGCTGTGGGTCTTGTAAATAATAAATACCACCGAGGATCAAACCGATAGAAAAAAGCCAAACAATTCCGTATCCGTTACGTACCCAAAGCAGTAAATTAATAACAACAACACTTCCTAACCCGTAAAAAAGCCAGTCGTAGTGATGGTGAATGAGCAGGTAGAAAAACAAATAAGCCATTGCTGAGCTGAACGGGTAGCCGGCTAAGGCAATAATGACGCGCGGCAGCCATCCACGGGATCCCGCGTAGGTGGCAGTCACAGCTACACCTTCATTATTGGTGTAAAGCTCAATGCGATTGACGCCTTTTCCGACAATAAGCCCCATTAACGCATGGCCATCTTCATGAAACATCGTATTTAAATTTGAAAAATAACGTCCAATATGCCGAAGCAGCTGATTAATGCTAGGAGCAAATGAACCTATAAATGGAATGCCTCTTGTTAGCACAAAAGCTAATAAAATAAATAAGAAAAGCGTAGTAGATTGTTCCATCGCGATAGTCCTTTTCGTAAAATGATATGTTTCTACTTTACTCGCAAACGTGCTAAAAGGGAAATGAAACGGCTAGTTTCTCTAGGAAAAGAGAAGTTGGGAGACTTACATAATATTAGTGTAAACAGACCTGACACATTCATTGACCAACTTATTCCAAATTTTATATTCTAAACAGATATAAGAAATGAGGAGATGGTTGAATGAAAGATACGTGGAACGCATTTGTAGACAGTGATCTTTACGTACCTCCAACGGGAACGGGGATGTTAAATAACTTGAGTTTTGCGTTAAAAGACGTATTTGATGTACAAGGACATATATCAAGTGCAGGAAATCCGGATTGGCTCGCTACGCATCAGCCTGCAAGCGAACATGCAGATGTAGTAGCTGCTCTTTTAAAAGAAGGAGCTGCACTGAAGGGAGTTACGCACACGGACGAGCTTATGTACGGACTAAATGGAGAAAACGCGCATTATGGAACACCGGTAAACCCAAAAGGCGCAGATCGAATTCCGGGAGGTTCTTCGAGCGGATCAGCGGTTGCTGTCGCAGCGGGAATAACTGATTTTGCGATTGGAACAGATACGGGAGGATCGGTTCGAATTCCGTCAAGCTACTGCGGTATTTTTGGGTATCGTCCTTCTCACGGACGCATTTCTACAAACGGTCTAATTCCACTTGCTCCAAGCTTTGATACAGTTGGTGTAATGGCTAGAGACGGCCACACTCTGCAAAAAGTAGGAGCGGTTTTATTGAACTCAACGTCGCGTGCTAGCGGTTTTACAAGACTTTATGTAGCAACAGACGTTATGGAACTTGTGGATGAACAAAGCATGCAAGCTCTTGCACCACCTATTAAGCACGCAATGAAGTCTTTTTCTACTACAGAAGAAATAGTAATTGCCCCCCAGGGTTTTTCTACATATATGGAAACTTTTCGTTTGCTGCAAGGAAAAGAAATTTGGCAAACGCACGGAGAATGGATTCAAAAAGAAAACCCAACGTTTGGAGACGATATCGGAAGCCGCTTTCAATGGGCGAGCACTCTTACCTTATTAAATATGAATTATATAGAAGAAAAGCGTCGTGAACTTCGCTATTTTATGTACTCACAGCTTGGAGAAGACGGAATATTAGTGCTTCCTACAGCTCCAGGACCCGCGCCTGTAAAAGATGCAAAAGGACCGGAGTTAGAAGACAGAAGATTGCGAACACTTCAAATGACGTGTATTGCCGGACTAAGCGGACTTCCGCAAGTTACGATACCTGCAGGAGAACTAGACGGTTTGCCAATCGGCTTATCTTTTATTGCAGGATACAACCAAGATGAAAAATTATTAAATTGGGTAAAAGAAAACAGCGATCATATCATTCAAGCATCGGTAAGGAGCGTATCATGAAGTTAGTAAATATAATAGAGCAAGGGAAAGAACAAGCAGCTATTTTAGACAATGACAGCATTCTGCTTATAGAAGATATTAATGCTAAATATTTAACAAACTGGTCTACAACAATTTGGGATCTTATTCAATATAAAGAACTTCGCCACCTTGAAACATGGTACGCCCATAATAAATTTGGTATGAACAGCTCTTTTCCCGCACTGCACTTGCAGGGCAGAAAAACAGCTCCTATCATTAGTAATCCGTCAAAATTGTTAGGCATTGGATTTAATTATGCAGCTTCTGAAGAAAAACTAAAAGACTACGACCGTGCCATTGATCCAGTTAGTTTTTTAAAACCCGCAACCGCCATTATTGGACCAGATGACAGCATTCGTATTCCAAAGCAGTCCTACAAAACAACGGCTGAAGCGGAACTAGCGGTGGTAATCGGCGAAACGTGTAAGGATATAGAGCCAGATGAAGCCATGAACGTAATTGCTGGCTATACGTCAGCCATTGACGTAACCGCAGCTGATATTCATGCGGCGAATCATCGCTACTTAATGCGAGCAAAAAGCTTTGATACATTTTGCAGTATAGGCTCAGAGTTTATCACAAAAGAAAGCATATCAAACGTGAAATCACTTCAAGTGCGCACATTGCTAAACGGAGACATGCAGCATGAAAATACCGTGTCTAATATGATTTACGACATCGCATACTGTGTTTCATTTTTCTCAAAAGTCATGACGCTGCATCCAGGTGACATCATCCTCACCGGAACGCCGGGACCGGCTGTTATTGAAGACGGGGACTGTATTGAATGTCATATTGAAGGGATGCTTCCATTAAAAAATAAAGTAAAAGATATGAAGAAAGTGCCTCAGCAAATCTAAGAAAAAAACCCGTTGCCTACACGCACGGGTTTTTGAGCAGAAACGAATATCTTCACACTCAGTTCACAATTAGTAGATATACTAATTAAAAGAGACAGCTGCGTTATCATATACTGAAAAATGAAATATTTACAAATGGAAAAGAAACGGGTACGATATCTGTAGCGACACTTAATAAAAAGGAGCTGACTGACAGTATGATTTTAGTCATCGGAGGAGCAGGCTATATCGGAAGCCACCTAGTAAAAGAATTAGTGAAAACAAATGAAGTTGTGGTACTTGATAATCTATCAACGGGTCATCGCTGGGCAATCGATGAGAAAGCGGTATTCGTAGAAGGAAATCTAGGTAATGAGGAAGATTTAGAAAGCGTATTCACAAATCATAAAATTGATGCTGTCATGCATTTTGCTGCTAATAGTTTAGTAGGGGAGTCAGTAACAGATCCTCTTAAATATTATCAAAACAACGTAGCTGCGACGTTAACCCTTTTACAAACAATGATGAAGCACAATGTGAAAAAGTTTATTTTTTCATCTACTGCTGCTACATATGGGATTCCTTCTGTAGATATCATCACAGAAGATACGGCAACAAACCCAATTAATCCGTACGGACGTTCAAAGTTAATGATCGAACAGATTTTAGCTGACTTTGCAAGTGCTTACGACATGGAATATGTTGTGCTTCGTTACTTCAACGCAGCGGGTGCTTACGAAACAGCAGAAATTGGCGAGTGCCATGATCCTGAAACTCACTTAATTCCAATCATTCTTCAGCACCTGCTCGGTGAACGTGAAAACATCTCTGTATTCGGCTCAGACTACGATACTGAAGACGGAACATGCATCCGCGATTACATTCACGTAACAGACCTAGCAAATGCTCACATTTCAGCGCTTCAGGCACTGTTAGACGGCACGAAGAAAACAGCAACGTACAATCTTGGAAACGGCCTTGGCTACTCTGTAAAAGAAGTGATCGAAACGTGTGAAAAAGTAACGGGTAAAAAAGCGAATGTTGTAATGGCAGACCGCCGCGCTGGAGATCCGGCACGCTTGGTCGCATCTTCTGATAAAATTCATGCAGAATTAGGCTGGAAAGCGCAAATTTCATTAGAAAAAATCATCGCATCAGCTTGGAAATGGCATCAAAACAGCGCAAAAGTAACAAATTAATAAAAAGTGCCTCTTTTTTCTTTAAAAGAGGCTTTTTTATTACGATTAAACTGATTTATGTTCTAAATAATCATTTTTAAAATCCAGTGTTTTAGCCCACGAACAAGCCTTCTTCTTTTCGGACATTTTCGCTAAACAAGCACGACTTTTATTCTTTTCCATATGCTATAGGTAAATATACCACTCACAACTATCTCCGTTTATAAAATAGTCCGCAAGGAGGTTATGATATGTATTACTGTGTAAGATGCTCCAAATTTCATGACGAACAGGAAAAAGAAAACATCTTTCAAAATGGTTTTTACATTGATCCCTATTTGCTTCAAAAAGTCCATCTAGGCATGTGCGTCCACAAATCCCCGTCAATCAAACAAATGAGAGCCGTAGAACGATTCGAAACGAAAAAAATGTAGAATTCACATTCACCAATAAGAAGCTAGATTTAACCAGGTCTAGTTTTTTCAGTAAATAACAGCTTTCTTCAGCTATCTTTCATGTAATATTAAGAGAAATTTAAGACAAGCCCGCTATACTAGTTAGTAGACGTATACATATGGTACGTTAAGAAATTGAAACAGCAGTCCGTTTTATAAACTAGAAAGGATGGCGTCAAATGATTTCTGAAAAACAATCACTTTTGTTGAAAGAACAAGCAAAGCTTCTCGCATTAAAAGAATATAAAGGCATTGTCAAATCCATATCGCTGAGTAAAATACTCACTCTTCCTATTTATACAGTAGACATCCTTACGTTAAACGGAGAAGAGCATAAAGTAAAAATTAACGCCCAAACCGGGAGTGTTTTGAAAGAAAAAACGATTCCTTTAACTAAAAGCCGTGCAAAAGCATACGCGTTAAGACAGCATAAAGGTATTATCGAATCGATTGTTCTCACTAACAAGCAATATGAAATTGTGATTCTTGGACTTGATGGGAAAACCCACAGCGTGAAAATTGACGCTGAAATTGATGTGCTGGCACAAGGAGAGTGAAACATTCAGTAAACGTCCTATATTATGTAATCAACCTCACTTTGTTGAAAGTGGGGTTTTCTTTATTGAGAGAAATCATTAATAAAGGTAACAATGATAAAAAAAGAAGTGATTATTTTTTTAATAGAAAGGGTAAGTGATAGTAAAAAATAACCACTTCCTAATTATGGTTCTTTAATTCGTTCTGCTTATGACTCTCCCATTATAAGTATGATAGTATCGAACATGTATAAAACATAGGTTATAACATAACTAAAAGGGTGTGCGACAATGAAAAAACGTACGAAGACCATTATTGCAGTCATTGCAGGAGCTGCTATTTTAATAGGAGGAATATGGATGATAAACGAAAGCCGATACCCAAACGTCCCTGCTTTTGATGATCACTTTACGCGTGAATTCTTAAACAAAGATAAAAAAGTGGATGACGGGTTTTATGAGTTTAAGTCGAAGACAGGGCAGTATACGATGTGGTTTCCGGAGGAGTATCAGCTTATAAAGGAGAACGAGGAAGATTATGTAATAAATGATAATTCTTATGAAAGGTGGATAGCGAAAGATGTTAATGACAAAGCTGGAGATACTGGGGGAGATTATATCGAAGTAACATTTTCAAATGCAAGAAAGGCTGAAAATGAATCATTTACTGTAGAAAATATGTTTAAAGAACAGCTAAATACCACTAAACCTAATAATTTTGAAACTGCTAGTACCAGGATCTACTATGATGCAGCTTATACATACTTTAAAGGAACACAAGAAGTAGTAAAGCATAACAGCAAAGAACATGCTCCAAACACATATATAGCATATATAGTTGATAAAAAATCCAATAATGCAATCGAATTATGGTTTGATAAAAGTAAAGGGGGCCAAAAAAATAATAAAGTAACAGAAAAAAAATGGTTGCTAACAATATTAAAAAATATCAGATTCCGTGAGGGCAATGAAAATGAGTAAAAAACCCGTGTTGGACAATAATTTAAGAAATAAGATTACTCAACTTGAGTATACGGGGTTAGCCGGTAAGGAAAAAGAAATTAAGGAAATATACAAGGAAACTACAGGGAAAGAACCTCCAAATTTTGAGATTTATAGTAGTAAAGAAATGGGTATTGGAGAAAATTCAGGGTTCGATGGTGCCGCTGTCCACTTTTATGACAAAAAAAATCACATTAACGAAGTATATTATATCTTTAGAGGAACGGAACCCTCTAAAGATTTTGGAGATGTCGTGTATGACGCATTAGGAATTGGAAGCGGAGAGAGAAATAATCAAGTTCAAGATGCAAAAGTTATGTATGAGGAAGTTGAGAAAAAAATTAAAAGCTCAAATTCAAAAATAAAAAGGTATGGGGATGGTCATTCTTTAGGGGGACATCTGATAGTGACCCTTGGACTTATAACTAAGAATTTTGTAAACATAAGAGGCTTAAATGATGCTCCAGTTAATGTCAAGCAGTTGCAAAGGTTAGATAGGAAGTTTGCGAATTATGTAGAACAACAAACTGGTAAAAGAAATGGAGTGTCTTCAAAAAAATTAGTAGTTTTAGCCAACTCCTATTATAAAAAGCAGAAAGCTACCATCAGTCATACCTGGGTAAAAGGTGAACCTATGCATGCGCAATCTTTCCCTGGCAGTTGGTATGCAGGTAATAAAGTAACCATGCTTGGAAATATGAATACAGAAGAAATGATTAATATTGGAGAATACCCTCTGAAAAGGTTAGCCAAATGGAACTTGTTTTTAAAACTTGACGAAGTCAGATATAACTCTGGAGTATCCAATATAATTGGAGGATTATCTTTGGCAAACGCCCATGTAGACGACAGTGTTCTTCTCAATATTCCATCATATGTTGATGATGTTAAGGAAAAGCCGCTTAAGCATCTTCCTGGGATTGTGCTAGGAACAGAAGGCGCATTTTTCTTGACGAAACAGGCGATAAAAAGTCCTGGAGTTTTAGTGCAAGGGATTAAAGGAATATCTCAAAGAGATCAAGCAAAACTGCACGGAATTAATTACGTTGTCAAATACACAGAAGCTAATGCTATGAAGACATATTATCAGGTTTTTGATTCAGGATCTCAGGAAGAAATCTTGCTAGATTATGAACAAATGAAGAAGTTTGTTTATTACTGTGCTAATGCCATCAAAGACAAAGAAGCAAACTTAAATGCACTAAAGCAGTATTTACATAGTGAAATTAATGAAGTCTTCGAAGCTAAGAAGAAAAAGTTAAAAATGAAAATATCCAGAGAAGAAGCTTCTCCCCAGTCATTTATGGAAAAGGCAGATAAAGACGGCGCTACCCTCGCATGGTTTGGACAAAAGCGTGTGGCTGAAAAAGTGACGTTTGACAAAACGTTTGATCAGCTAGACGATAGTGTATTTACTCCTGTTGAAGAGATCATTTCTTCTATTCAAGAGGAAGTTACATACTATCAAAAGTTTCTTGAAGCGTTCTTTCAAAATTTCGAGAAGATGATGGAAGCAGACGAATCGGTAGCTTCAGATATTAAAAGCATGAAAGAAGTAGTAGGGGGGATTTAATTGTTTGATTTTGATTTTACACACACAGGAACAACGAGCGGTAAATACACGTTTGAATTTGATGGTGATGACTTCAAAGGCAAGCAGGCAAAAAGGATTAAAGAGTTAATCAAAAAGGATCAAGAAGTAAATGAAAAGCTTTGGCATGCTAAAAGCTATTTAGAAAACCAAACGGGTGAGTTTGCGGATGCGGTTAAAAGTAAATTAGAAGCAGCTGAGCGGGGATATACGCTAAGGGCTCAGCAGTATGATACTGGAGCATTTCAGCATATTATGAGTTTTATGCATTCTGTTAAAGATATGCATAAGAGAGAGTACGAACTTCGATATAAAGAATCAATGGATGAAAGTGAATTAACATAAGGGATACTGCTATTCCTCAGACAGTGGTCTGAGGGATTTTTATATGTTGAACAATTTACATTAAGTCCCGTTTATTTCAAAAGAGTAATAAAGGGAGTGTAGGACAATGAAAAAACGTACGAAGACCCTTCCCGCAATCATTACAGGAGTCGCTATTTTAATAGGAGGAATATGGCTGATAAACGAAAGCCGCTACCCAAACGTCCCTGCTTTTGATGATCACTTTACGCGTAAATTCTTAAGCAAAGATAAAAAAGTGGACGATGGGTTTTATGAGTTTAAGTCAAAGACAGGGCAGTATACGATGTGGTTTCCCGAGGAGTATCAGCTGTTGCATGAAAATAATCAACAGTATGTAAGAGACGGTAATTTCTACGAAAGATGGAGAGCTTCATCTATTAAAAAGTATAAAGGTGAAAACCAAATAAACAATATACAAGCTACATTTTCAGAAGCAAGAAAACAAGAAAACGAAGAATTTAGTGCAGAAAGTTTATTAAGGAGACGCTTCAATGTCAGTAAACTGGAAAAGCTAGAAACAGATGAAGTTCGAATCTACTATCAATCAGCTTATATCTACTTTAGAGGGGGCAGAAAAATACGTTATAAATGATAAAAATAAGCATGCCCCTAATACATATGTGGCATATGTAGCTGATAAAAACTCTAAAAAAGTTATTCAGCTGTCTTTTAATAGTATTGGTGGGCGTTCAGATAACTCTGAGCCTATAAAAGAAGAGTGGTTTATAAAACTTTGTAAAAGTATCAATTTTAATAAGCCAAACAACGGAGATGTAAGAGGATGAAAAAACATACGAAGACTATTATTCTAGTCATTGTAGGAGCCGCTATTTTAATAGGCGGCATATGGGGCGTAAACGAAAGCCGTTATCCCAACGCCCCAGCTTTTGATGACCATTTTACACGTAAGTTCTTAAACAAAGATAAAAAAGCGGATGATGAGTTTTATGAATTTAAGTCGAAGACAGGTCAGTATACGATGTGGTTTCCCGAGGAGTATCAAATGCTACATGATGCTTCAGAGTATTACTCTGTAAATGGAAAATCATATGAAAATTGGTCTGCTTCATATAGGGAGATGGCTGGAAAAAACAAGTCAATATACTATATAAAAGCTGAATTTTTAAAGAATGATAAGAAATTTGAGCCTATTTATGTGAAGGAATTGTTCCAAGAGCAATTAAAAGATAGTAATACTAAAGAAATAGAAACTTCACGTACTCGCATATATTATGACTATGCTTATGCATATTTCAAGGGAACTGAAAGGCATGTAGTACATAACAGTAAAGTTCATTTACCTAATACCTATACAGCTTATGTGGTAGATAAAAATTCTAATAAGGTTATAGAATTTTCATACGACAGTATAGGCGAAGATACAGAAACTAGCCAAGAAAAAAGGAAGTTATGGTTTTTGACAATATTAAAAAGTATTAATTTTAGCGAGGGTAAAAGTCGTGAGTGAAAACCTTTATTAAGTAACGATATAAAAAATGAAATAACTCTGCTTGAGTACAGTGGATTATAGGGATGAAAGTGAATGAATATAAAAAGTACTGCTATTGCTCAGACAATGATTTGAGCAATTTTTATATGTTTAATAACTACAAATAGATAAGTAAGCAGTATGTAGCATACATAGCAATAGATTTAAATAAAACTATTCAAATTACATTAAATGTGGTTTATTTCAACCAATGAAGGGAGTGTGTAACCATGAAAAAATGTACCAAGGCCATTATTGCAGTTATTGCAGGAGCCGCTATTTTAATAGGAGTCATATGGCTGATAAACGAAAGCCGCTACCCAAACGCCCCAGCTTTTGATGACCACTTTACACGTAAGTTCTTGAACAAAGATAAAAAAGTGGACGATGGTTTTTATGAGTTTAAGTCAAAGACCGGGCAGTATACGATGTGGTTTCCAGAGGAGTATCAAGTTTTACATAAATATCGCGAAGATTACACTAGAAATGGCGAATCATATGAAAATTGGTCAGCCTCTTATATTAAACCCTACGAAAATGATCAACAAACGTACGCTATCAAGGCTGAATTTTCCGAGAACGACATGAAATCAGAATTAATTTATGTAGAGAGTTTATTTAAAGAACAATTAGACAGTAAAAAAACTAAACAGTTAGAAACCTCTCATACAAGAATTTATTATGATTATGCCTATACATATTTTCGTGGTACTAACCAACATATAGTACATGACAGTAAAGAAAATCCGCCCAACCTTTATGTAGCATATGTAGCAGATAAAAGCTCTGATAAGGTAATCAAATTAATATATGATAGTGTAGGGGAAAATACAGAAACAAATAAAATGGATAGAAAGAAATGGTTTTTAAAAATGTTGCAAAGTATTAAATTTGTTAAGGGAAATTAATTATAAGCAAAAGCTTTTTTTAGCATAAGGGCAACAAATCAAAATGCTAAAGACTATTCAATATATAAGGATTAAAGTTTGTTCCAAACGATAAAGTAGAGGGGACGCCGATGAAAAAACGTTCGAAAGTTATCATGATAGTTATCACAGGAGCCGCTATTTTAATAGGAGCCATATGGCTGATAAACGAAAGCAGCTACCCAAACGTCCAAGCTTTTGATGACCACTTTACACGTAAGTTCTTAAACAAAGATGAAAAAGCGGATGATGGGTTTTATGAGTTTAAGTCAAAGACCGGGCAGTATACGATGTGGTTTCCAGAGGAGTATCAAGTTTTACATAAAAATAGAGAGGATTATGCTATCAATAATGATTCTTACGAGAGCTGGTGGGCTGTCTACAATGAAGAAGTTGAAGGTAAAACACAAGCGAATTATATAAAAACTGAGTTTTTAACCAGTAATCCTGCAGATGAGAGTATTCACGTTGAGGCTTTATTTAAAAGAAGATTTGGATTAAGTGTTCCTAATAAGATTGAAAACTCACAGACGAGGATTTACTACCAATCAGCTTATATTTATTTCAAAGGAACAGAAAAGCGTGTAATAGTAGATAAGAAGAAACATATTCCTAATACATACTTGGCATATGTAGCAGATAAGCATTCTAATAAAATAGTACAGATTTCCTTCGATAGCAGCGATAAATATAAAAGCGGTGATGAAGACAAAAGACAAGAATGGTTTTTAAAAATGCTGAAAAATATTCGTTTTAATGAGGGGAAATAGTAGAGAATTTATAGAGAAGAAGAGGTAACAAGTTAGATGAAGAAAGTTATAGGATTTGCTTAGCTGTAGGTGCAATATTTTTTGTAATGTCTTGAATGGGCTGTTATCCTTGGTTTTCCAACTAGCATCTATTTATCAACATGAGCAACTTGTCTATGATTACAAACTAACGATAAGAGGTTATTGCGCTAAGTATATGATAAACGTAAACTTCACATATTAGGTGTTTCTAGCGGTTGATTGGAGGGCAAGGCGAAGACTCCTGCGGGAAAAGCGGAACAGGTGGGACCCCGCAGGAGCGTAAGCGACGAGGAGGCTCAGCGGCTGCCCGCGGAAAGCGAAGCCATGCACGGAAATCAAACGCGGTGTCCCAAGCAATCTATACTAGTCCCTTTATTTAATTTGCTCATCTTTAGATGGGGTTGAGTTGCTTATGTCTCAATCTCTTGTTTGAAACATCCTTTACAGCCTATCTATCAAAAGCATAAAAGTCTCTAAAACACTTCTTTGTTGCTATCATAAGCCTCCAGCAAGTCCCAAAATACTAAATCGCCTAATGGAATATCTTACTTTTAATGGACAATTATCTGTTTTTAGGATATATTTTTATAAGTTTAGGTTATGGAAGAAATAGTATATTGAAAACGAAAGGTGATTAAACGAAAGAATGGATGCTCATGTTTTAAAGGAACTGACGTATGAAGACTTTCAGTTTGTATATCAGCCTATTTATGCGCTGGATTCGTGGGAGACGCTAGGTTTTGAGGCTTTGCTGCGCACAGCTTTCGCAAAAGGGCAAATTGAAGAGTTGTTTTCACTGGCAAGACGCCATAATTATTTGTACAAGCTTGATACGATGGCAATTGAAGGGGCTATAAAGAACTTTCCGTTTGAGGTATTGAAATCTGAGGATTTATTTATCAATGTGTTTCCCTCTACTCTTCTCCACCCGCATTTCCAACGGTTTTTAACATTTCTGTTGAACACCTATGAAAATGCGAAACATCGTATTGTATGGGAGTTAAATGAAACGCTTCATGAAAAGATTTTATGGGAATCGCCTGCTCTTTTTGCCCGAGTAATGAGTTTGAAAGAGGCCGGTTTCAAAATTGCGATTGATGATTTTGGAGCAGGAGCCGCGGCGATGAGACAGGTAAGCATGTATGAGCCTCACTATATGAAGCTGGATCGAAGCTATGCGGAAGGACTAGCCGACTGCAAGCAAAAGAAAGATCTGATTGATTTGCTTGTTAACTATTATCCGCATACGAATCTCATTTTAGAAGGCGTTGAACGAGATAAAGATTTAGCCGCAGCGATTTCGTTAAACCTACATGCTGCTCAAGGCTATTTGCTGGGCATGCCGCAGTCGATCTCTTCCTACTTAACTTATAATAAGTACCGCAGTTTATTCAGACGAGAAAGGCTGCTGAACTCTTAAACCATACACTTCACTAAATAGATAATTTATCGTAATATAAAAGCGAGTAATTAGACCTATATGAAACATAGATGCCTTGAATTTTTATAAAATTATGTGATTTTGTGCGATTGTTAAAATATTTTAAAGGGTAAAGAAGACGTGTTGGTTTGGGAGAATGAGTGAATTGCATATCAAAACAAGACGTTTAGTGAAATTCCAAAGGCAGATGGAGGATATTTAGTATGTATAGTGAAGGGGTATTCCAATTTTATTTTATGAATATGCCGCAGCCTGTTATTTTAATTCAGCAAGAAAAACATCAGCTGTATTATAAAGAATGTAACAAAGCAGCTCAGCAATTCTTTGACAAAATGGAAGACAAGATAATCAATAAAGAAGAAAATCTGCTTTTTTACACACTTTGTGAAAAAGCCATTGCCACGAAAGAACCGATTCAATATCAATACATACAGCTTTTTCAGCCCGACCGGCATGCATATGAAGTAACTTTTACTCCTCTTTTTAATCAAGCGACAGCCCCTTCACATGTCCTTGTCATGGCTCAAGAAATTCATTATAAAAAAACACAGGAAGAGAGCACGCGTTTACTCGATGCGTTTCTAGAAAATACGGTAGACGCCATTCTAATTGCTGATTGTGATGAGAAGGTCTTAACAGTCAATGGAGCATTCGAAAAGCTATTTCAGTGGAGAAAAGAAGAAGTTATCGGAAAAAGCCGTCAAGAGATGAACATCGTGTCAAAGAAAGAGGAACAAGAAAACCTTAAATTAATCGAAGAATTAAAAAATGGTAAGACGCTGTCTCCTTATGAAACAGTCAGGTACACAAAAAGCGGCGAAGGCGTGTGTGTATCTGTCAGCTGTTCACCGATTTATGACTATCAAAATCAACTGGTCGCCTATTCAGTGATTTACCGAGATATCACAGCTATTAAAAAATTAGAATTAGAGCTCATAAAAAGCAAACAGTGGTACAAATCGCTATTTACAAACCACCACCACGCAGTTTGTATGCTGAATTTGGAAGGCACGATTTTAAATATCAACAGCGCATTCTTAGAAACGCTGCAGCTTTGTGCAAGCGATGTGCTGCATAAAAATTACCGAGACATTGCTAAAAGACTGGGAGCCTGTAATTACAAACGTTGGAATGTATATGAAGAAATTAGTTATAGTACAGAGATAACATTCCGAAGAAGCCAACATTCTATACAACATGTGTATATTACAACGATTCCTGTTAAAGTAAATAATCAAACGGTTGGCGCCTATGCAATCTTACACGATATTACGCCTCAAAAAGAAGCAGAAGAACAGCTGGCGTATACGCTGAAAGAACTTGAAAATATAAAATATGCGCTTGATGAATCAGCTAGCGTTATGATTATAAATGCAAGTGGAACTATTACCTATGTAAATGATATGTATGTACAGTATTCAGGTTATGAAAAAGAAGATTTAGTAGGGAAGTATTATCGAGATGCAGGGCTTAATCATGACCATCATGAGCTGCTTGAAACAATAAAAAGCGGAAAAGTATGGCGAGGACAGCTTGAAATGGGGACGAAGCATCATCAGTCATACTGGGTATCGAAAACAATTGTGCCGTTAAAAGATATAGACGGAAATATTAATCATTATGTATCCATTCATAATGATATTACTGAACAAAAAGCGCTAGAAAATAAACTTCATTTTGAAGCCACTCACGATAGTTTAACAGGTCTTCCCAACCGGGCGATGTTATTAAAAGAGTTAAACAAAGTAATTGAAAAAGGGCAGCAAAAAAGCGACGAGTTTTTTGCGCTTTTGTTTCTTGACTGTGATAATTTTAAGCAGATTAACGATGAATATGGCCATCATATAGGCGACGAATTTCTAAAAGCATACACGAAGAGATTAAAAAGCTGTGTACGGAAAGGTGATCGCATTTATCGTTTGGGCGGAGACGAGTTTATCATTATTTTAAACGTAACAAATGGACGAGAAATTGAACAAATTGCTAGGCGAATTCACGTATCTCTTCAGCAAAGCTGGAATGTACGGGGCTATTGTTTGCGCACCACAACTACCATCGGCGTCTCTATTTATCCAGAAGACGGGGAATCGGCTGCTTCATTATTAAAAAATGCAGATGATGCGTTATATAAAGGAAAAAGAGAAGGGAAAAATAATTATATCCTCTATCAAACGTAAAAAAAGCCTCCAAAGAGGCTTTTTTATTTTATCCATGTTTTTGCCCACTTGCTGACGGGTCCTAAGATCATACCAAGCTCTGATCCTTTTTTAGTTAAGATATATTCAATACGAACCGGACGTTCGGGAATAACGTGCCGGATTACAATTCCTTCTTCTTCTAACTCTTTCATTCGTTCGGTTAACATTCGTTTACTTAAAGAGGGAATGCTGCTGTGAATTTCACTAAAGCGTTTAGGACCGCTCATCAGGACATAAATAATTAATCCATTCCATCTTTTTCCTATTATATCAAACGTTTTCCACACTTTTGGACATAACTCATCAAATTCATTCATTCATGCCACCTACTTTATTGTATATAGGATATTAAAAGTAACCCTTATAATGTTATTATATACTAGCATTTGGATAATGAAAAGGCTATCTTTTTTTATTTTCAAAACTTTCAGTAGCTTGGAAACGCTGTATTGTAAAGTTTTAAAAAAAAGTCACAGAATCGACATATTATTATTGACGTATCAAGAAAAAAGGTCTAAGATTGGTTACATAAAGTTACCTAGTTAAATAAAAGGTACTTTAAATTTACAATTACATCAAGAGTTTGAGAAAGAAGGTTAGTATCAAATGGATATCCTTTTGGCTATTCTTCCTGCGATTTTCTGGGGAAGTATTGTCCTGTTCAACGTTAAATTGGGCGGAGGTCCTTACAGTCAAACGCTTGGGACTACAATTGGTGCGCTGATCTTTTCAGCCGTTATTTATTTCGTAGTTCATCCAGTGTTGACGCCGCTTATTTTTATTGTCGGAATCGTTTCAGGATTATTTTGGGCAGTTGGGCAAAGTAATCAGTTGAAAACGATTGATTATATTGGTGTTTCAAAAACCATGCCAATTTCAACTGGTATGCAGCTTGTGACGACATCACTGTTTGGTGTTATCGTGTTTCACGAGTGGTCAACAACAACAACCGTTATTTTAGGCGTGTTAGCTCTTATTTTTATTGTTATTGGTATCGTGCTAACATCACTAGAAAGCGAAAAAAACCCAGAGCAATCTGGACAATTCAAAAAAGGGATTATTACCCTTATTGTTTCAACAATTGGATACTTAGTGTATGTAGTTGTCGCTCGTTTATTTAATGTAGACGGCTGGTCGGCACTATTCCCACAAGCTATTGGTATGTTAATTGGTGGACTTATACTTACTTATAAACACAAACCGTTTAATAAATATGCAATTCGCAACATTATTCCAGGCCTTATTTGGGCAGCTGGTAACATGTTCTTATTTATCTCTCAACCTAAAGTAGGGGTTGCAACAAGCTTCTCATTATCACAAATGGGAATCGTTATTTCAACGCTTGGCGGTATCTTCTTACTTGGAGAAAAGAAAACAAAGCGTCAGCTTATTTCAATTACGATTGGTATTGTGCTCATCATTTTAGGTGGCGTATTCCTCGGAATGGCTAAAAGTTAACGTTTACGTAAAAGTTAATGATAGTATGTATGAATAAATGAAAACACTAGGAGGATTTTATTATGTATACAGATTTAAAAGATAAAGTAGTTGTAATTACAGGTGGATCAACAGGTTTAGGTCGCGCAATGGCTGTTCGTTTCGGTCAAGAAGAAGCAAAAGTTGTTATTAACTATTACAACAATGAAGAAGAAGCTTTAGATGCGAAAAAAGAAGTAGAAGAAGCAGGCGGACAAGCAATCATCGTTCAAGGCGACGTAACAAAAGAAGAAGACGTTGTAAATCTTGTTCAAACAGCTATTAAAGAATTCGGTACGTTAGACGTTATGATTAACAACGCTGGTGTTGAAAACCCAGTTCCTTCTCATGAGCTATCTTTAGACAACTGGAACAAAGTTATTGATACAAACTTAACAGGTGCATTCTTAGGAAGCCGTGAAGCAATTAAATATTTCGTTGAAAACGACATTAAAGGAAACGTTATTAACATGTCTAGCGTTCACGAAATGATTCCTTGGCCATTATTTGTTCACTACGCAGCAAGTAAAGGCGGTATGAAACTAATGACGGAAACATTGGCTCTTGAATATGCGCCAAAAGGTATCCGCGTAAATAACATTGGACCAGGTGCGATGAACACACCAATCAACGCTGAAAAATTCGCAGATCCTGTACAACGTGCAGACGTAGAAAGCATGATTCCAATGGGTTACATCGGTAAACCAGAAGAAGTAGCATCAGTTGCAGCATTCTTAGCATCATCACAAGCCAGCTATGTAACAGGTATTACATTATTTGCTGATGGTGGTATGACGAAATATCCTTCTTTCCAAGCAGGAAGAGGCTAATATAGTTTAGAATCGATGTAGAAAAAAGAGACATGGCAAAAAGCGCCATGTCTTTTTTTTCTATACCTAAGAGAACTTCACCCCCCTTGAGGGGTTGGTGAAATTCTCCTAGGTAAAAGCTTTTAAGAACTTTTTAAAACCTTTTTGGGAAGGTTCAAGGGAGCTTTTTGTGCTTCCCTTATAAGTTTATTGTATTAGCCAGCCATTTTTTTGTTAGACGATGGCTGGTTTTTGTCTTTTAGTTTGCTGAAGATAAAGGCTAGCACTGAGCCTGAGATGTTGTGCCAGACGCTGAAGATGGCGCTTGGGACAGCGGCTAGCGGCGAAAAGTGAGTGGAAGCGATAGTGACACCGAGCCCTGAGTTTTGCATGCCAACTTCCATTGCGACCGCTTTTTGTTTGGCTAAATCCATTCCACATAAGCGGGCAAAGAAGAAGCCGATTGTGAAACCAAGAATGTTGTGAAGCACGACTACGGCAAAAATGATACCACCCGTTTTAGCAAGCTGCGCTTGGCTTCCTGCCACAACAGCAGATACAATCAAAACAATTGCGACTACTGAAACAAGGGGAAGAGCTTTGGAACTCGCTTCTGCAGCTTTTCCAAAAAACTTTTTGATCGTAAATCCAAGAGCAAGCGGAATGATGACAACTTGTATAATGGAAATAATAAGAGACATGATATCAATATCGACCCACTTGCTTGCAAATAATAAAATAAGAAGCGGTGTAACAATCGGTGCTAAAATGGTTGAAACAGAAGCGATAGCAACTGCAAGCGCAACGTTTCCTCGAGCCAAAAAGACCATTACGTTTGATGATGTGCCGCTTGGACAGCAGCCTACTAAAATAACGCCCACTGCTATTTCTTTTGGTAAATCTAAGCCAATTGCCAAACCGAATGCGAGAAGCGGCATAATGATAAAATGTCCTACCACGCCTAGTGCTACTTCTTTCGGTCTTCGAAATACTTCGCTGAAATCAGACGCTGACAGCGTTAATCCCATTCCAAACATGACAATTCCTAAAAGCGGAACGATATACTTTCCAATCCATACAAAGTGCTCCGGGAATGAATAGGCAATAACGGAAATTAAAATAACCCAAAGCGTAAATGTTTTTCCTGCAAATGTACTGATTTTCTCTATTGTTTTCATCTGTACGATACCTCCTGCGAACTATAAGAAGAAATTATACTATTTATTCAGAAAAATGAAAACAGTATTTTTGTAAAATAGTACAGAATATTTTATCTTTTGGAGATTATTTCAGCTTATATGCAAGCATTCCTTCATTGAATACACAGAATATGTGGTAATATAAAGAAGTTAGTTTTAGAAAGTCGGAGGAGTTTAGTCATGAAATTTATCTATATTTTGTCTGTCCTTCCGTTCGTAGGCATATTAGGTTTTCTCCCTTTTGTTAATCGAGTGACTCCGTTTGTTCTCGGTATGCCGTTCAATATGTTTTGGATGGTGATATGGGTGGTGCTTACGTCCATTATTTTAGGGGTTATGTATAAGCTTGATCCCAGAAATCGGGAAGGGGAAGAAGAATGAATAGTGCACTTATTATTATTTTACTATTTTTAGTGGCAGCTATTTTTCTTGGCATACGATCAACCAAAGGCAAGGATATGAACTTGGAGCAGTGGACGGTAGGCGGACGCGGTTTCGGGGCTATTTTAGTGTTTGTGCTGATGGCCGGAGAAATCTATACAACGTTTTCGTTTCTAGGCGGAAGCGGATGGGCTTATGGAAAAGGAGCTCCTGCACTTTATGTCTTAATTTATATTAGCTTATCATATGTCTTATCATACTGGCTTCTTCCTGTTATTTGGAAGTATGCAAGAGATCATAAGCTCGTCTCGCAGCCTGATTTTTTTGTAAGCAAATATAAAAGCCCTTACCTTGGTGTGCTTGTAGCTGCTGTAGGAGTGATTGCGGTCATTCCTGTTATTGTTGTGCAGTTAAAAGGATTGGGAATTATTGTATCACAAGCATCATACGGCGCCATTTCAATGCCGGCAGCTATTTGGATGGGAGCTATCAGTTTAACGCTGTATGTGATGATATCCGGTATCCACGGTTCTGCATGGACGGCTGTTATTAAAGACATTATGATGCTTGCTGTGATTGGGTTTTTAGGTATTTATTTACCTTTTCATTATTACGGAGGATACGGTCCAATGTTTGAAGCTGTGAATACAGCGAAGCCCGGGTTTTTAAAGTTTCCTGAGCAAGGATTAAGCGTCTCGTGGTTTATTTCGACCGTTATTTTACTAGTACTTGGTTTTTATATGTGGCCGCAGGTGTTTAGCTCAAGCTATACAGCGAAAAATGCAAAGGTATTTCGTAAAAATGCAATCATTAGTCCTCTTTATACGCTGATGCTGCTTTTTGTATTTTTTGTTGGATTTGCAGCTATCTTAAAAGTTCCTGGTTTAAGCGGAGGAGACGTGGATCTTGCGCTATTAAGGATCTCAATCCAAACGTTTGATCCTTGGTTTATTGGAATTATAGGAGGAGCGGGTTTGCTGACAGCGCTTGTGCCGGGATCGATGCTGTTAATGAGTGCGTCAACGCTGCTGGCGAAAAACATATACAAACCGTTTGCGCCTCAAGCAAGCGAAGCGCGTATTGCTCGTTTAGCGAAAAGCTTTGTACCGGTTGTGGCACTCATTTCCGTTTACTTTACGCTAAACGGGGGAACGACGCTATCAACAATTATTTTGATGGGCTATAGTCTAATGACACAGCTGTTTCCATCTCTGCTTTTCAGCTTGAAGAAAAATAACTTTGTAACGAAACAAGGAGCAGCGTGGGGGATTGTTGCCGGAATTATTGTAGTAGCCTATATTACAATCAGCGGATCTACTATTGGTACATTGTTCCCGTCACTGCCTCAGCAAATGAAAGATATCAACGTCGGATTTATTGCGCTGCTTATCAACTTTATCGTAATGTGGGCAGTCAGTATGCTCACAAAGCAAAACGAAGCTGAGACAAAAGTATATTAGACGAAGTGAAAAACGAACCATTGATCAACACGTTTGATTAGTGGTTCGTTTTTTTGTTAGGGTCAACGGTAGACCCTTCTAGCAGTTGATTGGAGGGCAAGACGAAGACTCCTGCGGGAAAAGCGGAACAGGTGAGACCCCACAGGAGCGCAAGCGACGAGGAGGCTCAACGGCCGCCCGCGGAAAGCGACGTCTTGCACGGAAATCAACTGCGGTGTCACAAGCGGTTCAGCTCATGTCTACCGTTTGTTCGTCTTTAGATTAGATTCATCTCATTATGTCTCAGCCTTGTTTTTTCTAATCAAACAGCAAAGAGCCAAAGGAATAGGATCATCCTTTGGCTCTTTACGTGGCTTTTAACCGATAATTTGTAAAATTTCCTACATCAACTGATTTACGCTAAAGCGGGAACTCGGTCGTTATAGTAAATAACTTCCGATAGGATCTTACACCCTTTAATCTCCTGAAATGTCTTTTTCGCCTCTACCTCTGATTCAAATTCAAACATAGTCGGACTTTGGTTTTTCGAGTAAACGGTAATGATCCACATTGTAAAATAAGCTCCCCCTGTAAAATAATAGTTTTCCTTTTTAGTGTAGCTATCAGGTGATGTAATAATAATTGAATAGTTGTGATACAGCCTCACATTTTAAAAGGTACTTCTACTATACAACAAAAATTACAAAATAAAACAAGAAAATCTAAAAAACTACAAAGAATAATGAAAGAGAATAAATAACCGTTTATATATGGGCTATATTTATAAATGGAAGTGGGAGTGTAAAAAATATAGGAAGAGCGATTGTCTTTTAGATTGCTAAACTATATACTTATGTTCAAAAAGTGCAGGACGTGAACGATGAAAGTTGATACGGTAGTAAAAAAAGATGTTTTACTCATTTTGGTGATGATAGTTGTTGTGCCGCTAGCAGGAGAGCTTAAATATTATCCTTTTCATGATACGTATAGAGTCAGCTTTGCTGTGCCCATTTTTTTCTTTTCACTGCTGCTTTTAAGAAAGGTATCTCCTGTAATACCAGGTATTTTAGTTGCGAGTGCTATAGTGGGCTTTCGAATGTACCTTGATTGGTATAATTACGAATCATTTGATTTTCTGCATTCTTTGCAGATCCGGTGCTCAGCAGGGATTTATTATCTTGTTTATGCCATTGCTTTTTCTTGGTTTAAGATTAACGATTTTCATTCAAAGCCGTGGATTATTGGCATATGGAGCATCATCATCGAAACGGTTTCAGGTGGCATGGAACTGCTTTGTATGTATGTGATGGTTCACCATCATATTGTGTTTCCGGAGTTCATGCAAATTTTTATTGTAGGCGTCTTTCGAAGTTTCTTTGTTTTATGTCTGTTTAGCATGATCAAGCTTTACGAAGGGCAGCTGAGAGAACGGCAAATCTCTCAAAAAAATGATCAGCTGCTTGTTGTGCTTTCAAATTTGTATGAAGAATCCATTCATTTGAAAAAAACGCTGCAAGACGCTGAGAGAATTACGAAAAAGTCGTATGATTTATATGAAGAACTACACGAAGCAGATATCCACCAGCTTACTTCGCTGCACGAATTTAGCCAAAAAGCATTACAAATTGCAGGGGAAGTACATGATATTAAAAAAGACAATCAGCGGATATCAGCAGGGTTGTCCAAGGTCATTACAAAAGAAGAATTTTCTGAGTATATGGAAATCGAAAGTCTGCTTCAAATCGTCATGCGCAGCAATGAAAAATATGCGGCGCTGTTAGCAAAAGATATTCATTTTTCATATTCGGTTCTAGGAGAGCATCCTCGCTATCACGTGTACTTGTTTTTATCATTAATTAATAACTTAGTAACGAATGCAGTCGAAGCGATTGAAAAAGAAGGCGCGATTATTATCGACGTATGCCGAGAAGAAGACCGCATTTTACTATATGTAAGAGACAGCGGTCCCGGTGTGAAAAAAAGGCATGAACGTCTCATTTTTAAAGCGGGATTTACATCCAAATACGCAAAGGACGGGACGCCTTCTACAGGTCTTGGGCTTGTCTACGTTAAGCAAATGACCGAGCAGCTGGGCGGGAGTATTCAATTTATTAATCTGTCTCCAAGCCCCGGTGTTCAATTTACTATAGATTTACCTATGTCTACGTTAATGGGGGATAAGGACTAATATGCGATTTTATATCATAGATGATGACGAAGTCTTTCGTTCAATGTTAGCTGAAATTATTGAAGATAATGATTTAGGAGAGGTTATAGGGGAGGCAGAAGACGGAATTGTCTTAAATGATCAATCTTCTCTATTGCAGCAGATCGATATTTTATTTATTGATTTGTTGATGCCCATTCAAGACGGAATCGAAACCGTGCGCAAAATAAAGGATACTTTTAAAGGCAAAATTATTATGATGTCACAGGTAGAAACAAAAGATTTGATTGGAAAAGCCTACTCGCTTGGCATTGAATACTATATCACGAAGCCGCTTAATCGTATGGAAGTGCTCATGGTCATTCAAAAAGTAATTGAACGAATTCATGTTCAACAATCAATGGAGAAAATTCAAGAATCGTTAAATACCGTACTTAATATAGGAAACCAGCAAAAAACGCCTGCTTCTGGTAAAAAAGAAAGCGATCCGGCAGAAGCGTGCAGGTTTCTTTTAAGAGAACTTGGGATTTTAGGAGAAAGCGGAAGTAAAGATTTAATCGAAATCATCAATTACCTGCATCAAACGGAAAAGAGCACGATGTATGAACAGCATTTTCCGTCTCTCAAAGAAATTTTTGAGAAAATTACCGTGAGAAAGCTTGGTTCACCTTTTTCAGAAGACGTGCTGCAAAAAGAAATGAAAGCAGCCGAACAGCGAGTCAGAAGAGCCATTTATCAGTCTTTAAATCATTTGACTTCCCTTGGAATGGTTGATTTCTTTAATCCTAAATTTGAAAATTACGCTTCTAAGTTTTTCGATTTTTCAATGGTGCATCAGCGCATGAGAGATATAGAAAAAGGAACGGGCAAAAGCAGTACGCCAAGTCGTATAAATGTAAAGAAATTTATTCAAATGCTCTATTATGAAGTCAAACAAACGCTGTAGTAAAAAAACTACAGCGTTTTCATTTTGTAATTTTCTAAAAACTTTTTGTTAGTTTCAGTAGGTTTTTGTTAGATTTTGTGATGCCCATGATAATGTAATCTTATGAATAAAAGAACTACTTAATAAACAGTTCTTAATGGAATTGTATCTGTTGAATACATTAAGTGCAAATAAACAGCTTCGAGCTGTTAGAAAAAAGAAGGAAGGTGCAAAGATATGTTCAAAAAGCTTGGATTAGCAGGACAAATTCTAATTGGTTTGATTGCAGGTATTATTGTAGGGGCCATTTTTTACGGAAATCCTAAAGCAGTTGAAGTACTGCAGCCAATTGGAGACGTATTCATTCATTTAATTAAAATGATCGTGGTGCCGATTGTTATATCTAGTATCATTGTGGGCGTTGCGGGTGTTGGTGATATTAAGAAGCTTGGTAAATTAGGCGGAAAAACAATTCTTTACTTTGAAATCATTACAACGGTTGCCATTGTTGTAGGCTTATTAGCAGCTAACTTGCTTCACCCTGGTACTGGTGTGGACCGCAGCGGTCTTGAAAAATCAGATATCAGCAGCTACACATCAACGGCAGAAGCTACAGAGCAAAAAGGATTTGTAGAAACATTTGTTCACATCGTTCCAACGAATGTATTTGAGTCAATTGCTGCAGGCGACATGCTGCCAATTATTTTCTTCTCAGTCCTATTTGGACTTGGAATTGCATCCATTGGTGAAAAAGGAAAGCCGGTTTTAAGATTTTTTGAAGGCACGGCAGAAGCGATGTTTTGGGTAACGAATTTAGTTATGAAGTTTGCACCGTTTGGCGTATTTGCATTAATCGGTGTAACTGTATCAAAATTTGGACTAGCGTCTCTGATTCCGCTTAGTAAGCTTGTAATTGTTGCTTACGGCACAATGATTTTCTTTGTATTAGTTGTACTAGGACTTGTAGCTAAATGGGCAGGCGTTAACATCTTCCACTTATTAAAAGTGTTAAAAGATGAACTGCTGCTAGCATTTTCAACTGCAAGTTCAGAAACAGTATTACCGCGTATTATTGCGAAAATGGAAAAGTTCGGATGTCCTAAAGCCATTACATCTTTTGTTATTCCGACGGGGTATTCGTTTAACTTAGATGGATCTACTCTTTATCAAGCGCTTGCTGCGATCTTTATTGCGCAAATGTACGGTATTGATATGAGCATCACACAGCAAATTTCACTGATATTAATTTTAATGGTTACATCTAAAGGAATTGCAGGAGTTCCGGGCGTATCGTTTGTTGTACTGCTTGCAACGCTTGGATCTGTAGGACTTCCAGTAGAAGGGCTTGCTTTTATCGCTGGAATTGACCGTTTGTTAGATATGGGACGTACAGCGGTAAACGTAATTGGAAACTCACTTGGTGCAATCGTCATTTCAAAGTGGGAAGGTCAATTTAACGACAAAGACAAGGAAGCTTATATTAACGAAGTAACGAAAAAAGTATCGTAATTACAAACGTATTTTAGTTGAAGGAAGATCCGAACGAGTAATCGTTCGGATTTTTTCGTTTGAATTTGCTTTGAAAAGTTGGGAATAGTAACTAAAGATGAAAAACAAATGATTGATACAAGGAGGTCACAACATGGGAAGAGCAAATAATCACAAATCATCACATAACAACAAAGGGTCACTGCCTCAAACACCAAAAGAGTTAAAAATTGCTCCGGATCAAGCAAATGAAGAATTTTCACGCGAGTTAGCGCAGCATCATGATGCTAAAGCGAAACAGGACTTAATTTTGAAACAGCAAAAAGAAAAGTAAAAGAAAAAAAGCTGAGACATAATGAAATGAATCCAGCCTAAAGACGAATAAATGAGATACATGACCTGGACTGCTTGTGACACCGCAGTTGATTTCCGTACAAGGCTTCGCTTTCCGCGGGCGGGCGCTGAGCCTCCTCGTCGCTTGCTCTCCTGCGGGGTCTCACCTGCTCCGCTTTTCCCTAAGTGAAAAATGCTTTTGTCCCATCCTCTTTTTGATAAACAACTAAAGATAAAAATTCCTAAGTAACCATTTTGTAACATTATTTAATCATAGCGTAATAGTTTTTGAGGCTTTTTTCATTATAATTAAACCGAACACATTGAAAAATAGGTTCATAGAAACGTAACGTTCGGTTACATAATGGAGGAAAAAAATGAAAAAAGCCATCATTGGGTCTATAACGGCAGCTGCAGTTTTATTTAGCGGAGCCAGTCCGTTTATTGCACCTGCTCAAACAGTGGAAGCAGCGTCATATTCATACAAAGACACGGCTATTGCTACTGGTAAAAAATTAATAGGTGTTCCTTATAAATGGGGAGGCACAACAACAAAAGGTTTTGACTGCTCTGGATTTATTCAATACATTTTCAAAAAAGCTGGAAAAACACTTCCGCGCACAACGGAACAAATGTATCGAGTAGGGACAAGCGTTTCAAAAGCAAAGCTTCAAAAAGGAGATTTAGTTTTCTTTCAAACGTATAAAAAAGGTCCTTCACATGTAGGCGTGTACTTAGGGAACAATCAGTTTCTTCAAGCTTCTACGTCTAAAGGCGTGACAATTACATCTCTTAGCAACAGCTACTGGAAAGCACGTTATATTGGTGCAAAACGGATTTAACCATCCGTCATTTTTTTGGAAAACAACACTACATTGTGTAGTGTTGTTTTTGTTTGCATATACATAACATATTGCCGATATTATTTTTAACGTTTTATACAAAAAAAACCATATTCTGTGAGATAATAGCGTTAACACATTTTGTACTTTAACATAAGGAATATCCCACTCTATTCGAAAGTTTGGTGAGCGAAGATGAAGCGCTTAGTATGGAGTTATGGAATAGGTATTGTTGCAATAGTAGCAGTACTCTCATTTTTCTTTATGATGAAAGGTCAAACAGAGAAAGCCGTCGTTAGCGGAGATGTACCAAAAGCTCATGCGCAGGGAGAAAGAGTGAAGCAGCCCATCTCACAGTTCCGAGCAGTACAGCCTCATGAAGCAGGTAATGAAGTGAAAAATGTAAAAAACAACATGCCTGAAAAAGCCGATCCGCCTCCGTTTTTAGTCTACATTGACCCTGGTCATCAAGCTCAGGCTAACCTAGAGAAAGAGCCAATCGGGCCGGGAGCAGCAGAAACAAAAATAAAAGTTTCCGGAGGTACATCAGGTGTGGTGACCAAGAAGCCGGAATACAAGCTGACGTTGGAAGCCTCTATGATATTAAAACAGCTTCTCGAAGAAAAAGGCATAACCGTAAAGCTTACTCGCAGTTCTCACGATGTGAATATCAGCAACCGGGAACGAGCGGAGCTTGCGAATAATTCAAAAGCTGACTTACACGTACGTATCCATGCAGATGGTTCTGAAAATACTTCTGTAAAAGGATTTTCTGTGCTCACTCCTGCAGAAGATAATTCCTATACAAAGTCTATTTATCAAAGCAGTTTACAAGCATCTCAAGCTATTCTGACAGAGGTGGAAAAAGATCAGTTTGTCGAAGTGGACGGCATTCGCTATCGCAGTGATCTTTCAGGATTTAACTGGTCGACTGTACCCGTAACGCTAGTAGAGCTTGGGTATATGACGAATTCAGAAGAAGACCGGAACCTGTCTGATCAGGCTTACCTTACAAAGCTGATGAATCATGTTGCAGACGGTATCGTGGCATATGAAGGAATGACAAAATAAAAGGTGGGAAGACCTATAAAAGCGTGTGACTAAATCAATTGATTTATGTCACACGTTTTTTTTGTCGTTCATATGATATAAAAAAGCGTTTTTTCGACAAAAAAATGGACGAGCAGAAAAGAAAACTAGGTAAAATGCTTTAATTTTTATAGAACTGTGTCGATATAACGAGAGATATTAAAATGCGTTAGACAGTACATGAAAATGGGGGAACAAGATGAGAAAGTTAACGGCATTAGCTTTAGTACTAAGCGTACTGCTGTTTCAATTCACGCCGCTTGCTAGCGTGAAAGCTGAAACGGTAGAACCAGTTGTGTCTGTAAAATTAGTAAACTATTTAGGAGATCAGCATGCAATTACAATTAAGCCGTCTTATTTATACACTATTAAAAACTCGGATTTGGTCTTAAATGCAAATACAGAGTATACGGTAACCGCAACAACTCAAGGTGTCACTTTAAAACAAGGAAGCACTGTCTTAGGTGAATTTACAAGCTTTGAAATTACACCGTCTCTTTATAAAAATCCCGTATCTATTAACGGCAGACAATACTTAGGTGACGTGGCGTTTACAAATGAAAAGGGAACGTATGTCAGACCTGTTAATACGCTCCCGATTGAAGACTATTTAAAAGGCGTTGTGCCAAATGAAGTCTATACATCTTGGAATCTGCAAGCTTTAAAAACTCAGGCGGTAGCAGCGAGAACATACGCAATGAGCTATGCAGGAAAAGTAATCAATGACACGGTAAGCTATCAAGTATACGGTGGCTATACGTGGTACGACAGCACAAACCAAGCAGTAGATCAGACATTCGGACAAGTAGTCACCTACAACAATAAATTAATCAACGCCGTTTTCTCATCAAGCAACGGGGGAAGAACCGAATCAAACAGCAACGCTTGGGGAGGAACTCAGCTTTCTTATTTCCCGGTGAAAGAAGATCCATACGATAAGCAGACGCCGTGGACGTTAGCTATTCAAAAAACGCAAATTGATTTAACAGGAAAAGATTTAGCTAACTATAGCGCTTGGTGGAATACGGTTTCTGAAAAAGATAAAACCGTTACAGATAATTTGAAGTCATGGTTAGTAGCCAATAAGCATCCTGGTAAAACGATTAAAATTACGTCTATTCCAAAGGTGAGTTTTTATGCTCCTTCATCAGGAGGCCGTGTGACTAAAGGTGCGATTACAGTGGACTACCTCGTTAAAGGAGATGTAGACAGTTCGCAAAAACTAGTGGTTCATCATTTGGAATTAAAAGATTTAACATCGACGAAGCTAAAATCAATGTTAAACAGCCGTGCGATGCTTAGTCTGCTTGTAACGGAAACAAATGAAACAAGCACATCAACAACTTTTAATGGGAAAGGAAATGGACACGGTGTTGGAATGAGTCAATACGGTGCTCAAAAAATGGCAAGTCTAGGAAAAGACTATCGTGAAATTTTAGATTTTTACTATCCAACAACTACTCTTTTAAGTTTTTATACAACAAAATATCCGCGAAAAGAGCAGGAGCAAGAACCACCGAAAGATACGGTTGCACCTGATGCACCTTCAGTTAATGCATTAGGAGATAACCAAACATCGCTTACGGGCGTGACAGAACCAAATGCTTCTGTTATTGCAAAAGTGGAAAATGAAGTAATTGGAACGGGTCTTGCTGATGAAACTGGAAAATTTGCAATTACGATTGCCAAGCAGCCAGCAGATACAAAAGTGTCTGTAACGTCTAAAGATGCAGCTGAAAATGCAAGCACGGCTACAGTAGTGAGCGTAACGGATCAAACGCCGCCTTCTGTTCCAATTGTAAATGAAGTAAGTGACCAAGATACGACCGTAACAGGCGTAACAGAAGCAAACGCCGTCGTGACGGTAAAAGCAGGCGATGCAACGTTCTCTGCAGTAGCGGATGGTAACGGTACATTTACTGTTTCAATTCCAGTACAAATAGGCGGAACAACAATAGCGGTAAGTGCAAAAGATAAAGCAGGAAACGAAAGCCAAGCGCCTTCTTTTGCGGTTAAATCTATGTTAAAAGCACCGCTTGCACCCAAAGTAAATGAAGTAAGTGATCAAGACACAATGATCAAAGGAACGGCTGAAGCAAATGCAACGGTTATCATTAAAAACGAAAGTCTTCAGCTTGCAGCAGGAAACGCGGATGCTAAAGGAAATTACAGCATTTCGATTGCAAAACAAAAAGCAGGAAGCACGCTGTACGTGACGGTTCAAAATGCAGGTGGAACAAGTTCAGCCGCTGCGGTGACCGTACAGGATAAAACGGCACCAGCTGCGCCAAAAGTAAATGCAGTAAGTGATCAAGATACAAAAGTTACAGGTGCAGCAGAAGCAAATTCTACAGTTACGGTAAAAGTAGGAACTACAACTGTAGGAACGGCTAAAGCAGGTGCAAATGGAGCGTTTTCTGTTTCCATTTCTCATCAAAAAGCGAATACAAAGCTAAGCGTACAAGCAAAAGATGCAGCAGGAAATAGCAGTACTGTATCGACTGTAACTGTTACGGCAAAGCAAAAAGCTCCGGTAAAACCAACAGTGAATGAAGTGAGTGATCGAAGTACAGCCGTTACGGGTACCGCAGAAGCAAATGCAACGGTTGTCATTAAAAACGGAAGTCTTCAGCTTGCAGCTGGTAAAGCAGATGCTAAAGGAAATTACAGCATTTCGATTGCGAAACAAAAAGCAGGAAGCAACCTGTCTGTAACGGCTGGAAACACAGCGGGCGTGAGTCCAGCTGTAACTGTAACCGTGCAGGATAAAACAGCACCCGTTACACCAAAAGTGAACGCTGTAAGCAATCAAGATACAGTCGTAACGGGAAGCACAGAAGCGGGCGCGGAAGTGCATGTGAAAATTGATAAAAAAGTAATTGGCAAAGGAAATGCGAAATCGGATGGAACGTTCAGCATCACCATTCCAAAGCAGCCTGCTGCTACAAAATTAGCTGTTATTGCAAAAGATGCAGCTAATAACTATAGCTCCAATGCGTTTGTAACGGTTAGTGCCGTACAGACAAAACCAGCGCTTCCAACCGTTAATACGCTTACTGAAAAAAGTACAGCAGTAACGGGAACAGGAGAAAAAAATGCGTCCATTTATATTAAAGTAGGCGGAAAGATTATTGCAAGTGGGAAAATTGATGGAAACGGCAAGTTCAGCGTGAAAATTCCTGCTCAAAAAGCAGGAACAGAAGTGACGGCGGTACTGCAAAATAAAGTAGGATACAGTCCGTATAAAATTGTAAAAGTGCAAGACACAACCCCGCCGGCACCTCCGGCGGTTGATGCCGTTACGTCTTTGTCCACGTTTCTCTCTGGAAAAACGGAAGCAAATGCCGTGATTACGATTAAAAGCGGTACAAAGCTAATCGCGTCAGGCAAAGCAGATACTAAAGGGCAATTTAAAGTAACGATTCCAAAACAAACAGCAGGCGTAAAGCTGGCTGTTACAGCAAAAGATGCAGCCAATAACTACAGCTCCAATACGTTTGTAACGGTTAGTGCCGTACAGACAAAACCAGCGCTTCCAACCGTTGCTACGCTTACTGAAAAAAGTACAGCTGTAACGGGAACAGGAGAAAAAAATGCGTCTATTTATATTAAAGTAGGCGGAAAGATTATTGCGAGTGGGAAAATTGATGGAAACGGCAAGTTCAGCGTAAAAATTCCTGCTCAAAAAGCAGGAACGGAAGTGACGGCAGTTCTGCAAAATAAAGTAGGATACAGTCCGTATAAAATTGTAAAAGTACAAGACACAACCCCGCCGGCACCTCCGGCAGTGAATGCCGTTACGTCTTTGTCCACGTTTCTCTCTGGAAAAACGGAAGCAAATGCTGTGATTACGATTAAAAGCGGTACAAAAGTAATCGGATCAGGCAAAGCAGATAGCAAAGGCCAGTTTAAAGTAACGATTCCAAAACAAAAAGCAGGCGTAAAACTGGCTGTTACAGCAAAAGATGCCGCTGGAAACACAAGTTCAGCAGTCAATATAAACGTTAAATAAAAACAAAAAAGAATTCTCTGCGGAGGATTCTTTTTTTAGTGATTTTTAAGAGGGATAGAAGGTTACTAAAAAGTTACCTTAGAACTTTGAAGTGCCTAACTTACTTTAAAGTGGGTTCTATCTTTTTCTTTTTTTCTGTTTCATAATAACAAATGTAAAGAAATTAGCAGGGGGTTTTTTATAATGAGCAATCATTTGCAAGATACAGTAACACTTCACAACGGAGTCAAAATGCCTTGGCTTGGATTAGGTGTATTTAAAGTAGAAGAAGGGCCTGAATTAGTGAACGCCGTGAAAACAGCTATCGTCAAAGGCTATCGCAGCATCGATACGGCAGCTATTTATGAAAATGAAGAAGGTGTAGGAGAAGGAATTCGCCAAGGTCTGAAAGAAGCAGGTCTTTCACGCGAAGACATTTTTGTTACATCAAAAGTTTGGAACGCAGATTTAGGCTATGAAGAGACGCTAGCTGCTTATGAAACAAGCTTACAAAAGCTTGGCTTAGAATATTTAGATCTATACTTAATTCACTGGCCGGTAGAAGGCAAGTATAAAGCAGCGTGGAAAGCATTAGAAACGCTGTATAAAGAAGAAAAAGTAAGAGCTGTGGGCGTAAGTAATTTTCAAATTCATCATTTAGAAGACTTAATGAAAGATGGAGAGGTTAAGCCTGTTATTAACCAAGTGGAATATCATCCTCGTTTGACGCAAAAAGAGCTGCATGCTTTTTGTCAAAAGCACGATATTCAGCTAGAAGCATGGTCTCCGCTTATGCAAGGAGAATTGCTAGATAACGATGTGTTAAAAGAAATTGCTGAAAAACACGGCAAATCAGTTGCTCAAATTATTCTGCGATGGGATCTGCAAAACGGAGTTGTAACGATTCCAAAATCAACAAAAGAGCATCGTATTGTTGAAAATTCATCGCTATTCGATTTTGAATTGGATGCTGAAGACGTAAGTAAAATTAATGAATTAAACCAAAATCACCGAGTAGGTCCAGATCCGGACAACTTTGATTTTTAATAGAAGAACTAAGAGGCTGGGAGAAACGTATTTTAGCCCAAGTGAAAAACGAACCATTGATCAACAAGTTTGATTAGTGGTTCGTTTTTTTTTATGGTGAATACAGCTTCATCTGTTTCGTCCTTCCAGCGGTTGATTGAAGGGCAAGGCGAAGACTCCTGCGGGAAAAGCGGGACAGATGAGACCCCGCAGGAGCGTAAGCGACGAGGAGGCTCAGCGCCCGCCTGCGGAAAGCGAAGCCTTGCATGGAAATCAACGGCGGTGTCATAAGCGGTTCAGCTCATGTATCTCATTTGTTCGTCTTTAGGTTGGATTCAGTTAGTTCTGTCCCGGCCTCTTTTTATGCATTATTACATAAATTTAACATTTTCTTCACAGTAAGCTAAAGGACGAGCCGTATCATAAAGAAAGGTCGTGAAAGATAGAGAAATCATTTCATTTTTAAGCGTAAAATAGGCGGTGTAACGATGACGAAACAAGCTTACTCTCACATACAATGTAAAAAAACATCAATGATTGATTTATTGCTGGATGCAGGAGTTTATAAAAAAGGAAACAAGCAGCTATACGAGCTTACGCTTCAAGAGCTAGAATCAGAATACGAAGCTGTTTCACAGCAGCGCATATCTCCATGAAATTTTGATACATTGCTAGAATTTGTTATAATAGAGGAAAGGATAGGAGTTGATTTATATCGAAAAGCACCCGACAGACTCGCAGCCCATCCGTATGGATATCCTCGATTCTATATTTGCTAAAATGGTATTAAATAAGGCTATCCGAGATTTTAGAAGAGATCAAATTTTACGTGAAGTCGATCAAACATTAGAAGAAAGAAACAAAGAGAAATTTTTTCAATTAATTGAAGAATTAAAATCAATTTCGTAAAGGGCGTTCGCGCGATAGAATTTGATTTTATCATTTTAGCATATAAAAACAGGTAAGAAGCGGCATGCTTAGTTACCTGTTTTTTTGTCGTTTTATTGTAAAACAAGGCCTTACATAAGAAGTGCACCTTGCTAGTAAACAGACAAAAAGAGCAAGTCTAATGTACTCACTCTTTTCAGAAAGGTATGGGTGTTAATGAGAAAATGAATGTCACTCTCTAAATGTTGCGTGTGGGGTTTAGAAAGTTCTATGCATCTGCATATTTTCTACTTCATTCGCTCTATGTATTGTTAAAGTAACAATATAACCATATCTTATCACATGAAGGAAATTCGATTCAATATATTTATTGATTTTCTTTTTAAATTGTTCTAAATAATTAGTGAATGTAAAAAATTGTTTTTATTGGGTGAATGTGTATCTATGAAAAAACAATAGAAAAATCTAGTGAGTTTTTATGGGAGACATTTGTTTATTTCTGACGGACTGTAAGCTTCAAAAGAGTACAATCCGTCCTGTAAATCAGTATTAAGAAAAAATGAGCTGAACCCAGTAGAATAGGAGGAAAAGAGTAACGATCGTGGTAAGCGGGATAACAATAAGTGATACTTTTAAATAATCTTTCCATTTTACCTTGATATGATTTTCTTTTAAAATATGCATCCAAATAAGAGAAGCCAGTGTTCCAATCGGCAATAAAAGCGAGCCCATATCACTTCCAATAATATTAGCAAGATAAATGGTTTTAAGAGTAATAGGATCGAGCCCCATTTCAGTCAAGGTAATGGTTCCGACCATTAAAGCAGGGTGATTGTTAAACAAGTTAGAGAGAATAGAAACAAGTCCTCCCATGATAAAGCTTGCTTCAAAAAGTCCTCGATTTACAATTGGTTCGCAAACTTTTACAAGCAGCTCCGTTAACCCTACGTTATGCAGTCCGTAAATAATAACGTACATCGAAAAGGCAAAAACGAAAATGTGCCACGGCGTTTTCTTTAAAATATCAATCGGGTTTGTACGTAAGTGATACCATCTCCAAATGAGTAAGATCAGTGAGCCCAGTACAGCAACCAATTCGATTGGTATGCCGAAATAAGAGGCGACAAATAGGAGACAGCGCATAACAAATACAAATAATAAAACTTTCAGCATAAATTGTGTGCGTTTACGTTTTGTTTCAACAGAAATGCTTCCTTTTAAGGGGTGAAACTGTTTCGTAAAGAAACTTTCTTCTATATCTTTTGAAGCATGCGGCAGTTTTTTTGGCAAATGGCGTTTTACGACCGTATACATGAGCCAAGACATAAATAATAAACCAAGTGTCGCCGGTACAAACATCATCGCTGTGTGCATATAAAGCGACATATGAACAATTTTTAAGGCAATCAAATTGACAATATTACTTACACCTATAGGCGCACTGGAAGCGGTAGCAATAAGCGCTCCACTTAAAAGGTAGGGGATCTGCTGGTGGGGTTTTAGCTGAAGGTTTTTCAAAAGTAGAATTAAAATTGGAGTGGTAATTAAAATACTGCCGTCATTATTAAATAGTAAAGTCATTAAAAAGCAAAGCAGTTGAATGTACCAATATAATCTGTACCCTGAGCCTTTGGATAAACTCACTAGTCGTGCAGCTGCCCAGTGGAAGAATCCAAAACTTTCTAATATGACGGCCATGACAATGGTGGCAATAATGGTGATAGAAGCGCCGCTTATCTTTGCAAAAATATCAACAATGTCTGATTTGGATACAATCCCTGTAAGCAGGATAATGGCTGCTCCTATGGCTGCCGGCCATGCTTCGTTGATGCCGTTTGGCCTCCAAAAAATGACGAGCATTGTCATTGTAAACACGAAAATGGCAATTCCAATTTCAATATTCATCAGTATGCTCCTTTCTTCTAAAATTTGTAATGAATATACCCTTGCATGTCCCTTACACTCTATTTATATTCATTTATTACTAGAAGGATTGTGCATAAGACCATTTTTGCTAATATGTTTGTTTATCTTGCCAAGGCACGTATCATCTCGGGAGAGGAGCCTATAAAAAAGAGGCTGGGACATAACTAAATCCATCCAATCTAAAAAGAAATCAATTGAATAAAGGAGCTAGTATGCGTTGCTTTTTACACCGCTGTTGATTTCCGTGCAAGACTCCGCTTTCCGCGGGCGGTCGATGAGCCTCCTCGTCGCATACGCTCCTGCGGGGTCTCATCTGTTCCGCTTTTCCCGCAGGAGTCTTCGTCTTGCCCTCCAATCCACAGCTAGAAGCCACTACATACATGAAACCTACGTTCACGTTTATCATCACAATAAAAAGATCCGAACGATTCATCGTTCGGATCTTTCTTCAACTAACATACTTTTGGTCCAGGATCTTCAAGGTCAGCAAGTATAGGTTTTTTCGTGTAAAGTTAGCGCTTGTATCTGGTCACGGTCAGGTTCATAGCCAATGCCTGGTGTATCAGGAACGGAAATAATACCGTTGTCGACCGTGATTTCCGGGTGAACGATATCACGCGGCCAGTATTTAGATGATGCAGCCGTATCTCCGGGAAGCGTAAAATTAGCTAGTGTGGTAATGGCAATATTATGTGCTCGTCCTACACCTGATTCGAGCATGCCGCCGCACCATACGGGTACACCGTGAGTTTGACAAAGGTCATGAATTTTTTTGGCTTCGGTTAGTCCGCCTACCCGGCCAATTTTAATGTTAATAATTTGCGTGCTTCCAAGTTTAATAGCTTTTCGAACGTCTTCAGCTGAATGAATGCTTTCATCCAAGCAAATAGGCGTGCGCATGCGGGCCTGCAGTTCAGCGTGATCAATTAAATCATCATGAGCTAACGGCTGTTCAATCATCATTAAATCAAACTCGTCAAGCTGAGCAAGGTGATCAGTATCTGCAAGCGTATAAGCAGAGTTCGCATCAACCATCAGCGGAATAGAAGGGAACGCGTTTCGAATCGCGCGCGTCAAGTTAAGATCCCAGCCCGGCTTAATTTTAATTTTGATTCGCTTATATCCTTCATTCAAGCCGGCTTCAATTTTTCGAAGCGTTTCGTCAATCGTAGGCTGAATGCCAACGCTGAGACCAACTTCAATTTGACTTTTACTGCCTCCTAGCGCTTTAGATAGAGAGAGGTTTTGCCTGCGCGCATACAAATCCCAAACAGCGCCTTCTAACGCCGCTTTTGCCATGTAATTGCCGCGAATATGAGCAAAGCGTTGAGATACTTCATCAGGATGCTGAATGTCTCTCTGTTGAAGCAAAGGAATTAAAAAATCCTCCATGATGTGCCAGTTTGTTTTGAGCGTTTCTTCTTTATAAAAAGGATCTGCGCACGCTACGGATTCAGCCCAGCCCGATCGTCCGTCTTCGTCTTGAATTTCTACTAAAATAAAATCTCGATCCACTTCTTTTCCAAGACTTGTCGTAAATGGATGAAGTAAATCCATTTTTAAATGGCGTAAAATGACGCGTTTGATCTTCATTTTTGCACCTCTTTTTTCGTTAAAATGTAAAAATGAACGGGCGCGCTGCTTTCTGGATGCTTCATAAAATCTGTTACTTCAAATCCTTTTGCAAAACACGTTTGAAATACGTATCTTGTACGCATCCGCCAGTCCAATGCGAGAGAAGGAGAGACTTCTTTCATTTGCTGAAAAGCAGACGGAATAGCTACAGACACGACGTCACGACCCAACCATTTTTCATCAATACCTGTAACAGAAGGAAACCCTTTATCCGTTAATGTCCATTGAATGAGCGATGCGTCCATTATTTGATCTGGCGTATAGAGAGGCTGAGCTCGCTTTGTATCCTCTAAAGATGCCCATTCTACAACGAATCGATCAGAAGGCAAGTCAGCATTTAACGGATCATTCATGTCTCCGTAGCAGTTTTCAATATATGTAGAACAAACGGCTCCAAGCTTTCCAATATTTAAATACCCGTTGGCGCTTTCTAAAGGATCATACGTCCAGCTGATATATGAATAGCCCTTTTTTTTACTTTCCTGGCGCTGCGCATGCTTAAGTTTGGCACCGATACCCATGCTGCGATAGGCAGGGTCAACTGCTAGTATATGAGAACATAAATACACGCAATCTCCGTCAAACCCTGGAAAGCTATATTGAAAGCCAATCAGCTTTTCATCTAGAAACGCACCGAGAACAAGACCTCCGTTTTTAACAGCGGTCAAAGTTTGATGAACGGGCGTTGCTTCTTCTTCTCCCCAGACGCGGCTTTCTAATGCGCGTACTTCTTCTAGTTCATTGGTTGTTATAAGTGAACGAATCGTTAAAGCTTCAGTCATTTGTTTACTTCCTTTCTTTTAATCATTTATTCTAAAAAGATGCCTTGCTCGGCATAGAGCTTTTCTAAGCTTTCTTGCCGTTTTCCAGCCGTTTTTTCATCTCTTTTTTGCATGCTGCTAATGACAATTTGAGATAGGGCAAGAAGCGATAAAATATGTTCGGTTGTACCGGCTAAAAGCGTGATATCAGCGATTTGACCTACCGGAGACAGACGGCGGTCTGTAATGGCAATGACTTTTGCTCCTTGTTTTTTAGCCTGCTGAGCTACTTCGAGCGCTTCTTTTGTATAGCGCGGCAGTGAAAATACAACAACGGCTGATGCGCTCGTGAGATTGCATAGCGTTTCAAGCAAAAATCCAGTTGGAAAAGATAAAAGAACATGATTGCGAAGCTGATTCATTTTATAATACAGCCAGTAGGCTGCCGTATGAGATTCACGGAAACCTGCAATATACACTTGATCACTTTTGATAAGCGCATCTACAGCTTGAGATAATTCCTTTTCGTCAACAGGGGAAAGCCATTCACTAAAAGGTTTCTTTTCTTCCGCTTCAGGCTTGCTAGCTGCTTCTTTTGATTCTGCAGAAGAAAGCCATTCTTTTCGCATTAGCTCCTGCAAATCGGAAAAACCATTTAATCCAAGTGCGTAAGCTAGACGAATAACGGTTGTTTCACTGACACCTGCTTCTTTGCCAATTTGCCCGGCCGTGTACAGCGAGCCTTTTTCCATAAAATTGACGAGAAACTCCGCCACTTTTTTCTGACCGCGAGAAAGGTCAGGGAATTTATGTTTAATTAATTCTTGAAATGATTGATTCATATAGCCTCCTAAAAAAAAGAAGTTATAACTTCATAAAAATATATTAATGCATTTTTAACTTCATTTCAATTACTGTTTCAAAATAAAAAGAAGCCTTCGTGATATAATAAATTGATTATTCAAAAATAAATGCCGTTATTCAAAAACGAATTGTATTTTATTCAAAAGTGAATAGAAAGCGGGGAGCATACATGAATTCAGAATGGAATGAAAATCAGTGGATCCTTCATTCATTAAAAGATGATTTGCTTGTGACGGATGAAAAAGGCATCATTGTCCGAATACATGAAGGAACGGGAAACATTTACGATGTAAAAGCTGAAAAACTGCTGGGAAAGTCTGTGTATGAACTTGAAAAACAAGGACTGTTTACCCCAATCGTTACCCCAATTGTGCTTGAAACAAAGAAGAAAATTACGCTTGTACAAACAACTAAACAAGGCAAGCAGGTGCTCGTTACGGGCATTCCGGTCAAAGATGAAAAAGGCGAGATTAAAAGAATCGTCAGCTATTCTCACGATGTGACGGAGCTGATGGAAATGAAAACATATCTTGATGCGATGGAAGGCGAAATGCAGCGCGTAAAGAGCGAGCTTATGCTGCTGCGGAACCAAAATCTATCAACAGAAGGAATTGTGTGCAACAGCGATAAAATGCAGCACGTTCTTCGTACGGCCGTTCACGTTTCGAACGTAGACGTAAATATTTTGCTTTTAGGGCAGTCCGGAGTAGGAAAAACGCATTTAGCCAAGCTGATACATAACAAAAGTACAAGAAGCAAAGGGCCGTTTATTGAAGTGAACTGCGGGGCGATTCCAGACCATTTATTTGAGGCTGAACTGTTTGGATATGAGGCAGGGGCTTTTACCGGTGCATCTAAAAATGGAAAGGTGGGGCTGGTCGAATTAGCAGACGGGGGCACGCTTTTTTTAGATGAAGTGGGAGAGCTGTCACCGGCGCATCAAGTGAAAATTTTAAAGCTCATTCAAGAAAAACAGTTTTATTCCGTTGGAGGAAGAAAGCCTAAAACCGTGGACTTTCGCTTAATTGCAGCGACGAACAAAGATTTAGAAAAAGCCGTTGCCGAAAAAGAATTTCGAGAAGATTTATATTTTCGTTTAAGCGTCGTACCGATTACCATTCCATCTTTGAACGAGCGCCCTGAAGATATTTTTCCGCTGCTCACACATTTTGCCGAGCAGTTTGAAAAGAAATACAACCGAAAAAGAACGTTTGATAATGCGGTTATTCACGCACTGCTTGCACATGAGTGGAAAGGAAACGTACGAGAGTTAATCAATGTGATTGAACACGCGGTGGTTGTGTCTTCACAAACGCTGATTACAATGGAGCATTTGCCGCATTCTCTGCATAGGAAAAAACGGATTCAACACGTTGAAGAACATGGGGAAATGAAGCTTAATGACGCGTTAAACGAGCTGGAAAAAGAGATATTAGTAAAAGCAAAAAAACAGTATAAAACGACAACAGAAATAGGCGAAGCACTCGGAATCAGTCAGCCTTCAGTTGTTAGAAAATTAAAAAAACATTCTGTTTTTTAACGTCTTTGGCACGCTCTTTGCATGTAAAACAAGTACAAACACATTACTTGATAGATTGCGAGGAGGAAGTCAGATGACACAGGCATCACTTACACAGTTAATGAACAGTTTACCGGATTTACTAGCACCAAGCATGGCGAAAGATCACCCTAATTTACCCGTGGTAAAAGCAGAGGGCTGCTACTACTACGGAGCGGACGGAAAAACGTATTTAGATTTTACATCAGGTATTGCAACAGCGAATACAGGTCATCGTCACCCTAAAGTTGTACAAGCGATTAAAGATAGCGTTGATCATCTTATGCACGGCCCGTCAGGTGTGATTATGTACGAATCTATTTTACAGCTTGCTGAAGAATTAAAAACAGTATTGCCAAGAGGCCTGGACTGCTTTTTCTTTGCTAACAGCGGAACTGAAGCAATAGAAGGAGCGTTAAAGCTAGCAAAATACGTGACGCAAAGGCCTTATACGGTTTCGTTTATGGGCTGCTTTCACGGCCGTTCTCTCGGAGCGCTTAGCGTGACAACATCAAAAAGCAAATACCGGAAATTTCTTCAGCCATCGGGCTTAACGTATCAAGTGCCTTATGCAGACGTGACTCAGTGTCCAAAAGGAGAAGATCCGGAAATCTACTGCGTGGAAAAGTTAGAAAAAGATTTTGACACGTTGTTTAAGCATCAAGTAACGCCGGAAGAAGTGGCGTGCATGATTGTAGAGCCGGTTCTTGGAGAAGGCGGCTACGTAATCCCTCCGAAAGCATGGCTGCAAAAAATAAGAGAAGTATGTGATAGACACGGCATTCTGCTTATTTTTGACGAAGTGCAAACAGGGTTTGGACGTACCGGCGAGTGGTTTGCAGCTCAAACGTTTGACGTGACGCCTGACATTATGGCAATCGCAAAAGGCATAGCATCAGGACTTCCGTTAAGTGCTACTGTAGCTTCCAAACAGCTCATGGAAAAGTGGCCGATTGGTACACACGGAACAACTTTTGGAGGCAATCCCATTGCTTGTTCAGCAGCACTTGCGACGCTGGACGTATTAAAAGAAGAAAAGCTGATTGAGAACTCAAAAGCAATGGGGAAATATGCAGCGGATCAGCTTCAGCATTTAAAAGCGAAGCATGAAGTGATCGGAAGCATTCGTTCAGTAGGACTAATGATTGGAATTGAAATTATTAATCCAAAAACAAAGCAAGGCGACGGAAATCTTCTTCTTGAGATTTTAGACAAATGTTTGGAAAAAGGGGTGCTGTTTTACCTTTGCGGAAATAGCGGAGAAGTGATTCGAATGATTCCTCCTTTAACGATTACAAAGGAAGAAATTGATGCCGGGCTTCGCGTGTTAGACGAAGCATTAACAGAAATCACAAGCCTTCACGTGATCTAAAGCTTTAGGAAGCTCTTTGTTTCAATGAAAGATAGATTGACCCATAATAAGGAGGAATCTGTTATGAACGGACTGGATATGACGGTTATGTTTGTCTATTTTGGCGTATTGGTTGTAGCGGGTATTATTGGCTCGTTAAAAGCAAAGTCATCAGAAGATTTTATTTTAGCCGGAAGAAACTTAGGGATGTTTATGTATTTAGGATGTTTATCAGCCGTTATTTTAGGCGGAGCGTCAACGATTGGAACGGCTCAGCTTGGCTACGAGCACGGGCTGTCTGGCATTTGGTTTGTGACGATGATTGGACTTGGAATCATTACGCTTGGCACGATTTTCATTAAGCGGATTTCGTCGTTGAAAGTGACCACTATCAGTGAGCTGCTAGGAAAAAGATATAACGCTCAAGCGCAAATTATCAGCGCGGTTGTTGCCGCTATTTATACACTCATGGTATCAGTCACTCAAGTGATTGGAATGGGAACAATCATTCATGCGTTGCTTGGATGGAACATGACGGCATCGATGTTAATTGGCGGTTCGATTGTTTTGTTCTATACGATTTTAGGCGGAATGTGGAGCGTAACGGTTACTGATATTATTCAATTTGTTGTGATGACGGTAGCGATTTTTGGATTTATGCTTCCAATGAGCGTATCAGAAGCAGGAGGTTTCAAAGCCCTTACCGGAGATTTGCCATCATCTTATTTTGATTTTTCATCGATTGGATACGGTCAAATCTTTCAGTATTTCCTTCTATATACGCTTGGTATGGCAGTATCTCAAGATATTTGGCAGCGAGTATTTACGGCGCGAACAGAAAAAATTGCGCGAAACGGCTCCATTTTTGCAGGGGTGTACAGCATTGCCTACGCGATTGCGGGAAGTGTAATTGGAATGTGTGCATATTTGCTGCTGCCAAACGCAGAAAGCAGTCAAAGCATTTTTGCGACGCTTGCGATTCAAATTCTGCCTCAAGGGTTATTAGGTCTCGTACTAGCGGGCGTTTGTTCGGCGCTGATGTCAACTGCTTCAGGAACGCTGCTTGCGTCTTCTACGCTGATTAGTAACGATATCATTAAAAAAGTGTGGCTTAAAAATATTTCAGAGAAAAACTATTTAGTTTTAACCCGTGTGAATACACTTATTGTCGGCGTACTTGCTATTATTTTTGCTCTTTGGATTCAAGACGTGCTTGTTGCTTTAGACGTGGCGTATGCGATTTTATCAGGAGCGATTTTTGTTCCGTTTGTTGTGTCCCTGTTTTGGAAAGACATTCATCCAAAAGCAGGAGTTTCAGCGATTGTTGTTAGTACGCTAGTAGTACTTGGAGGTCTATTGATTGAAGGACTTTCTTCTACCACTCCAATTCTATACGGTATTTCAAGCAGCATCATCGTGATGGCTGGATTTGCGGTTATGGCTCGAAACAAAGAACTGTCTGATCAAGAAAAGGTTCAAGAAGATATGTGAATAAGGGGGTAAAAAGCTTCTCATAGTAAAGTGAGAAGCTTTTTAGCATTTTGTGTGCATAAGTATAGACAACAAACGGCAGAGAGGAGTACACTAGACGCTCAGATTATAGAGATAAGGAGATTGTCAAATGAAAAGCAGAACGTCCGTAATGGTTAGTATTGTACTGGCAATGCTAGTGGCTTCGCTTGATTCAACGATTATGAATACGACGATGCCCGTTATTGCAAAAGAGCTTGGAAGATTCGATTTGTACGCGTGGTCGTTTGCTTCGTACATGATTGCAAGTACGATTTTATCTCCGGTAGCGGGAAGATTATCGGATTTATTTGGCCGCAAAAAAGTATTTGGGTTTGGAATTATTGCTTTTTTAATTGGTTCGATGCTTTGCGGCGTGGCAAATACGATGATTCAGCTTGTTCTTTTCCGTGCGGTTCAAGGAATAGGAGCCGGGTTTATGGTGGCCTTTCCCGCTATTATTGCCGGAGACTTATTTCCAGTTGAGAAGCGAGGGAAAATTCAGGCGCTCTTTACAACGATGTGGGGATTATCAGCTGTGTTGGCTCCGCTTTTAGGCGCTTTTTTTGTGGATTATTTAACGTGGAGATGGATTTTCTTTATTAATTTACCGGTATGTATCGTTTCATTTCTTACGTTAATGCCGTATCAAGAAAGCTATGAGCCGAAAAGAGCAAAAGTCGATTACATCGGTGCTATATTGTTTGGAGCTGGCGTTACGTTACTGCTGCTCGTGACGGTAGTGGAACAAAACCGAATTGTTTATGCAGTCGCTGGACTTATTTTATTGGTCATTTTTTATCTCCATGAACGAAAACATGCTTCTCCGATTGTACCGCTGTCTATGTTCCAAAACAAAACGCTGTCATGGATTAATATCAATGCGTTTATTGGAACGGTGGCTTTATTCGGAACGTCAAGCTACATTCCGTTATTTTTACAGCGAGTAGCGAATTTGTCACTGTTTATGAGCGGAGTTGCGCTGTTAGGAACAGCGGTCGGATGGATGTCTGTGTCCGTGCCTGCAGGTAAATGGATTTTAAAACATGGCTACAGAAAGCTGTTGTTAATCGGGAATGTGCTGCTCGTTGGCTCAGGAACACTTCTGCTGATGCTAAATGAAAGCCACGGTTTCTTCTACGTGTTTTGCGTCATGATTGTACAAGGGCTATCGTTTGGTCTGCTGTCTACGGTTGGAGTCATTGGTGTACAGCAATTAGTAGGAGGACATGAAAGAGGTATTTCAACGTCATTTTTTATGTTTTGCAGAAACATGGGAACAGCAATCGGCGTTACGATTATGGGTGCGTTGCTGACTTCAGGCGGAAGCTTTATGGCAGGCATTCATCACTTGTTTTTATTTGGCTTTGCCGGAAGTATCGTGGCTTTATTAACGTCGTTAAAGATTCAAAACGATACGGAAACAAAGCACAGTCGAGCTGCTAGTTAAGGGAATTTATGCTAAATATGTTTATTTCATAAAAAAACGGGAAGAAACCAAATAAGGTCATAGAATTGCCTGAGAAATCGTAGGCATATTCTTCTTCTTCTTTCACTTACTACATGTGGGACGCCGGGGATGGCGTCTTTTTTTGCGTTGTAAAAAAGCTGCTTATATAACCCAAAGCATATCTATAAATAATTTTGTTCAAATAATGGGACTTTTTACAAAAATAAGTCTTTAAATGGTAAGAAACATTAGGTATAATTTAGTGGTTATTTAGCATATTTTAGAAATGTTTGACTGAGTTTGTACGAAAAAGTGAAAGGGGATATTTCATGTCATGGCTCACCAAATGGTCGTTTAAAAACAAAGCGGCTATTACCATTATGTCTATTTTAATTTTAGCTTTAGGAGTCATTAGTTATTTTACACTTCCGATGGAGTTCCTGCCGACCGCTGATCAGCCTCAAGTGTCAGTAGTAGTTATGGGGCAAGGAACGGATGCAGACTCGATGGAAAAACAAGTGACGTCACCGATTGAAGAAGCAGTAGCCGGTGTTAAAGGAAAAAGCAACGTGTATTCAACGACGGGAGACGGCTATTCCAAAATCGATATTTCATTTGAATCCAAAACGGATATGAAAGAAGCAAAAACAAACGTCCAAGAAGCGCTGTCTTCGGTGCAGCTTCCAGCCAGTGTATCAAAGCCTAATGTTATTCAATTAAATACCTCTATGATTCCCATCGCAGATATTTCACTCACATTTAAAGAAGGATTAACGAGAGACAATCTGGATATTGCAGAGAAAAAACTGATCCCTAAATATAAAGACGTTAAAGGCATTGCGAGTGTTCAAACGTATGGAACAGCGGATTCCTACGTGTCTATTAAAGTTGATAATAAAAAATTGTCACAAAAGAACGTGACTATTGATAAAGTCATCAGCGTGTTAGAAGGAAAAAACACGTCGCTTGCAGTTGGAGAAAAAGTCATTAATAACAAGTCGAGCAATATCAACGTAACTGGTAAAATTGATAGCTTGGACAAAGTGAAAAAGCTGCCGGTTGCACAGGATGTAACGCTAGGCGACCTTGCAAAAGTAGAGGTGAAAAAGCCTGAAGGCGTCGTGACGCATATTAACGGAAAAGATGCACTTTTACTTATTGTTACAAAAGACAGTCACTCAAACGCCGTTAGCATCACAAAAGAAGTAAAAAAACTGTCTCAGCAAATTAACAAAGACTATAACAATGTGAATGCTTCTGTATTTTTTGCAACAGGGGACAGCGTACAAAACTCTGTTCATTCAATGATGAAAGAAGTGCTGCTAGGCGCACTTTTTGCGACCGTTGTCATCATGCTGTTTTTACGCAGCGTTCGCTCTACGTTTATCACGATTGTATCCATTCCGCTATCGCTTTGCTTTACGCTGTTCTTACTGTCTAAATCAGGCGTCACGCTCAATATTTTAACGCTTGGAGGAGTAGCGGTAGCGATTGGGAGATTGGTAGATGATAGTATCGTTGTCATTGAAAACATCTTCCGCAAAATGCAAAAAGAAGAGTTTTCGCTTGGACTGATTATTGAGGCCACAAAAGAAGTAGGCTCTGCTATTACCGCTTCTACGTTAACGACAGTAGCCGTCTTTTTACCAATCGGCCTTGTAAACGGAGGACTTCAAGACTTTATGCTTCCGTTTGCTCTAACGCTGACGTATTCGCTGCTGTCTTCATTAATTGTGGCGCTTACCGTTGTACCGTTAATGAGTGCAGGATTATTAAAAAATGAAAAACTTCGCAAGCACAAGCAGCCGGTTCGTTTTACAAAGTTTATTACATGGTCGCTTAATCATAAATGGGTTGTACTGCTGCTTTCGCTGCTTTTATTTGTCGGATCTATTGGCGCGTACACGATGATGCCTAAAGGAGCGGTTGATAACTCTTCATCTGACTTTGTAGGCACAACGTTAAGCTATCCAAATAACACGCCAATTAAAACCGTAGAAGAAAAATCACTGCAGCTTGAACGCTATATTTTAGCTCAAAAAGAAGTGAAAGAAGTATACATGCAGCTTGGTAATACGGCCGAAGGAGCCAAGTGGGGAGACGTTGGTTCGCCTACTGAAGCTACGTATACGATTACCGTAAAAGACGGTGGAAACACTGATTCGCTAATGAAACGAATTCAAAATCAAAAGAAACTCTATGACGGAGGAGATCTTAGCGTCAGTGCAGCTTCACTAATGGGAGCTTCTACTACTTCCATTACCATTGATGTAATTGGAAACGACATGAACAAGTTAGAAAAAACGGCAAGCAGCATTAAGAAAGAAATCAGCGATATAAAAGGAGTAGACAAAGTTTCTACGAACCAAGACGAAAAGAAAACGATTTACTCTTTAGACGTAGATCCAACAAAAGCGAATACGCAGCAAGTAGCGCAGCAGCTTGGCGTTATGCTGAATAAAACGCCGATTGGAGCGATAGATTTAGAAGGCAAGCAAGCAAACGTGCTTCTTGAATCTGTCTTAAATCCAACATCACCAAAAGAGTTAAAAGATATTTCTATTATGACAGAGACAGGACCGTCACCTGTTTCAAAAGTGGCTTCACTAACGCAAGCTGAAAAGCCAACAAATCAGTTTCATAAAAATGGAGACCCGTATATTCAAGTAACAGCGGATGTCAATCCAGAAAAGCTTTCAGAGATTAATAAAAACATCCAAACAGCGATTTTTGGAGACGGTAAGAGTAAAGGGTTATCCATTTCAAAAGATGTTGACGTTGTAATCGGCGGAGCAAGCACGCAGCAAGGAGAAGATTTCTCTGACTTGTTCATTACCATGCTCGTGTCGATTGGTATTGTGTTCTTAATTATGGTGATTACGTTTAAAACAATCCGCACGCCGTTTGCGATTTTATTTTCACTTCCGCTTGCAGCGATTGGTGCCATTTTAGGATTATTAATCAGCCGCATTCCAGTAGACGTAACGGCTTTACTGGGAGCACTGATGCTGATTGGTATTGTTGTAACCAACGCCATTGTACTATTAGACCGTGTGAAGCAAAATGAAAAGAAAATGATTATGCGCGATGCCATTGTTGAAGCAGCCGCTACGCGTATGCGTCCAATTGTTATGACGTCTGCTGCTACGATTTGTGCAATGCTGCCGCTTTTATTTAAACAAAGCGAAAGCGGAAGCCTTGTTTCTCAAAGTCTAGCAGTCGTTGTAATCGGAGGATTGGCTGTTGCAACTCTTCTTACCCTTGTAGTCATTCCAGTTGTATATGAACTGCTTCACTTCAGAAAATCGAAAAAGCAAAGAATACAGCAAAAACAGCAGGAAGACGTAATGCCGCTATAATGTTTAAAAGAGGTTAGGACATAAGTAATTTAGTTGAAGGAAGAGGCTGGGACAAAAGGATTTTAGACAAAGTGAAAAGCGAACCATTAATCAAGATGTTTGATTCGTGGTTCGGTTTTTTTGTTAGGGTAAACATAGGTTTCATGTGTGTAAGTCTTTCTAGCAATTGATTGGAGGGCAAGGCGAAGACTCCTGCGGGAAAAGCGGAACAGGTGAGACCCCGCAGGAGCATATGCGACGAGGAGGCTCAGCGGCCGCCCGCGGAAAGCGAAGCCTTGCACGGAAATCAACTGCGGTGTCACAAGCGGCTCAGCTCATTCTCTCATTTTTTTGTCTTTAGCTGGAATTGATTTGGTTACGTTCCAGCCTCTTTTTTATGAAACTTTTTGACTAGTCAAACGTATAGTTAGATAAAGAAATGGAGGGGTAGTATGTTTCGAATAAAAGAGCGATGTTCCGTTTGTCAAAAAGAAATTCAGCCGAATGAAGAAGTATGGATGAGAATGAAGTATCCGAGTAGAAGAGGAATGACCGAAATCAAAGCTTTTTTACATCAAGAGGCGCAGTTTGTATGTATGGACTGCTTTGAAAAAACAAAAAAATGAGTCAAATGCGGTGTTCTCTTTTCAAAATATTGACATATTATATTTTATAGTTTAATATTTAGATAATTATCTAAATACTTAAATATGATGGAGATGAACTTCAATTGAATGAAACGTTTAAAGCCTTAGCGGATCCTACTCGCAGAAAGATTTTAGAGCTGCTAAAAGAGCGGGATTTAACCGCAGGAGAAATTTCCGAGTATTTTAATATGACCAAACCAAGCATCTCAAATCATTTGAAAATCTTGAAGCAAGCGGACCTCGTTCAAGATGAAAAAAGAGGGCAGTTTGTGATTTATTCATTAAATACAACCGTTTTTCAAGATTTAATTGGCTGGTTTTTCAGCTTTCAGAAAGGAGAGAGTTAAATGAAAAAACACGTATTTCCTTTAAGCATTACTCTTTTAACACTAATTGCCTGGCTGATTGCACTGCCGAATCTTCCAGCTACGATGCCCATTCACTGGGGAGCAAATGGAGAAGCAGATGGATTTGCAACGAAGATAAATGCAATGATCTTAACAGTAGGAATCATGGTACTTATTTATTTTATCATCGCATTTGTTCCGCGAATTGATCCGCGTAAAGAAAACTATAAGTACTTTTCAAAAACGTATAATATCCTGTTAAACGCCGTACTGCTATTATTCTTTTTTGTAAATATGAGCACTATTTTACAGGGGCTTGGCTATAACGTGCCGATGTCGTACATTGCTCCGATTATGGCTGGACTCGTTTTTATCATTATCGGAAACTACTTGCAGCGCGTGCGCTCTAACTATTTTATGGGGATTCGTACACCGTGGACATTAAGCAATGAAAACGTATGGAAAAAGACGCATCGTTTATCTGGAAAGCTCTTTTTTATTGGCGGACTGCTAATTCTTATTAGCGCTTTTTTACCTGATGGATACAAGTCAGTTATCATGTGGGGGAGTATCGTTCTGTGCGTGGCGGTTCCTTATCTGTATTCGTACTTGGCGTATAAAAAAGAAATGAATATGTAGTCATACAAAAAATCCGGTGAACATACCGGATTTTTTTATGGATAACATATCAGCCGTAACGCCACCGTTCGTGTCACGCCGGCTGATGGGAATAAATACAGCATAAAGTATGAAACGCGTTTCAGGTCAAGACTTATCATGAAAAAACTTACATTTGCTTGCGGTCGCTTGCTTCAGGCGGCTTTTCAATCCAACCGTTTTTAATCATCACTTCGCTGCAGCGCCCCGCTACTTTTAAGTCTCGTAAAATACACGCTTCACAGTGACCGACAATATCGAGCCTCATGCTGGTAGTCATTGCCGTTGCGTAATAAGTAATGGCTACTTTAAACATTGCGCCTGCGTGAAACGTCATCAGCTTTTCTGAAAAAGGCGCGTGCGTAGACGTTGTGATTTCATTATCCAAAAGCGGAGGCGTATGAAGGTTTTCCTCGTGCATGATGGAAGAATAAAGCTCGATATGCTTATGCGCCACATCAAGCCCCGTCTCCATGACTTTCCGCACGTCTTTTCGTTTGCTCACTTGTTTAAAAGCAATTAAAAGCGCTTTGGTTGCCATGCTTTTGCGTAAATTAAAATAAATATTACCGGCTTCCGTTGCGTTTAAAAGGCGCTGCTTGCCGACAAAATCAAGAGCGTAAGTCAAATCTGTGATGGGCTCTTGTTTTTTCGGATTTAAAAAATAAGGAGCGGGTACATAAAGATTTTTTGCTAAAAGCAGATCGAGCGACCGATTATAGATCTCCATCGCATCTAAATTGCACTGATGATAATAATCTCGAAGATCTCGGCGAACCGAAACGCTAAATGAAATGCCATACCCTGATAAGCCGTGAATCGTCATGTCATGAAGATACTTCAGCCAAAACGAGTCTGTAAAAAGCGGAGGTGCGTGCAAGTCCACATCTTCATCTGTAAAACCCTTTGGCAGCGGAAAATGTTCAGCATGAAAAATGGCAGTCAGCAGCTCAATATGCTTTTTCGATAACTCCAGCGAAAAGGCAAACAGCGACCGAATCTCTGCATCCGTTATCGTTGCAAGAACGTGTTTCGCTACACAAACCGCCAGCGTATCCTGCTGATACTGGGCGCATAGACTCGTTATTTCAGGCGAAGTCAAACGCTTGCTTTCTGCGTTCAATTGGCTTTCCTCCTATCTATAAAAATGGTACGTATTTATAAAAAACAGATAAGTATAGTGTGGACAAGGGTGTGTTAAATTATTCCATGAGCAAAACGCTTATTAGTGAAGAGTTAAAAAAGGTGCTCGCTGATTGTTAAGTAGATAAATTATTTTTTCTAGGTGATGTAAGAATATAAGAAGGAAGTTTGTTCTTGATTAAGATCAATATCTGATTGAACACGACATTTGCACTAATTAGTGGATATTTATCGAAAAATGTTCTTTATTGAGGTTTACTTTTTGTCATTTGTTCTCTATAATAGTCATTACTTGGTGATTATTTAGTAAAAAAGAATTAAAAACAAAGTTTGATTAGATATATATGACAAATAACAGGGTGTAGTGGTTATCTTTGTTCTTAATAAAGAACAAGGAAGTCGTGAGAGGAGAAAATATGAGTGCAATAGCTGGAATTTACCATTTCAATAACAATCCCGTATCTCATGAAGAGGTAGCTAACGTTCTTCAAGCTTTATCCAAATATCCAGCTGATGACATACAGGTATGGAAAAAAGAAAGTGTTGCACTTTTGAGCCATACTCAATGGATTACGCCAGAATCTGTTGGAGAAAAATTACCTTATTATGACTACGAGAAGCAATTAGCTATTACCGCAGATGCGATTATTGATAATCGTGAAGAATTGGTAGATCAGTTGCAAATCAAGGATATCTATAAAACGAAAATTACAGATAGTGAATTGATTTTGCTTGCGTATCATAAATGGGGAGAAGAAGCTCCGAAATTTCTAGTGGGAGACTTTGCTTTTGTCATTTGGGATGAGAAACAGCAAAAGTTATTTGGAGCAAGGGATTTTTCAGGAAACCGTACTCTATATTTTTTCAAAAATGCTACAAGCATGGCTTTTTGCACCGCTATTAATCCGTTATTTTCGCTACCTTATATAAAAAAATCTTTAAATGAAGAGTGGCTTGCAGAATTTTTAGCCATTCCAATAACATTTGAGTCAACGGATGCTGCATCAACTGTTTATAAAGAAATTCAACAAATACCGCCTTCCCATTCAATAACCATTTGTCATAATCGGCTTGAAGTGAAAAGGTATTGTATAGTGCGAGAAGAGAAAAAGCTGAAACTAAAATCAAACGAAGAGTACGAAGAAGCATTTCGCGATGTATTTCAGCAAGCCGTGGATTCTAAGCTTAGAACCCGATTACAGGTCGGCGCTCACTTAAGCGGAGGATTGGATTCAGGATCAGTAGCTGGTTTTGCTTCTAAATCTCTTTATAAAGAAAACAAAAAATTACATACATTTAGCTATATCCCAATAAATGAGTTTGAGGATTGGTCCCCTAAAAGCAGAGTGGCAAATGAAAAGCCCTTTATCAAATCAACTGTCAATTACATAGGTAATATAGAAGATAATTACTTTGATTTTGAAGAAAAAAGTCCTTTTTCCGAAATTGATGAATGGCTGGAAATACTAGAAACACCGTATAAATTTTTTGAAAACAGCTTTTGGCTTAAAGGTATTTATGAACAAGCCTCTAAAAAAGGAGTAGGAGTTTTACTAAATGGACAGAGGGGAAATTGGACAATCTCCTGGGGGCCTGCGCTAGATTATCAGGCACAGCTTTTAAAGAAGGGAAATCTAGCTAAATTCTTTCGAGAGCTGCGTTTGTACAGCAGGAATTTAGGAGTAGGAAGATCTCGTGTTCTTCCTGTAGTGGCCAAAAAAGCTTTTCCAAGGTTGCATTCGCTCATCTCATCAGAGCAGGGTACACCATATCCACCTATCATTAATCCTGACTTTGCCCAGAGATTTGATGTATATGCCAGACTAAAAGAACATGACATCAATATGGATGGCTTACTTACTAAAAGTGCTTATGAAATAAAGAAAACACAGTTTTTACAGCCATATTACTGGAGTATTAACGGTACATATACAACAAAGCTTTCGTTATATCATTCTTTATGGGATCGTGATCCGACAAACGATTTAAGAGTTATTCGTTTTTGTTTATCAGTTCCTGAAACGCAGTTTGTTCAAAATGGTCAAGATAGATCTCTGATTAGAAGAGCAACTAAGAATGTTCTTCCGGACGATATAAGGCTTAATCAAAGAACAAGGGGCTTGCAAGGAGCCGATGGCATTCAGCGTATGATACCAGAATGGAATTTGTTTATAAATGAAATGGAAAAAGTAACAAACTCTGATTTTATAGCTGAATATTTTGATGTGAACTTAATAAAGGCCGCTTTGGCAAATTTAAGGGACAATCCTAAACCGGAATCTGTATTCAGCACTGACTTTAAGCTGTTAATGCGAAGCTTAATAGTATATCGATTTATAAATAAGTTTCTTTGAAGGGGGGTGAAACTATGAAAAAAGAGTGGAAAAAGCCAGTACTAGAAGTACTTGATGTAAATATGACGATGGCCGGTCCAGGAACTAGTATTCCTGATGCGGTACAGCCAGATCCAGACGAAACAGTTCACTACAGCTAATTTGAATAAATGATTATAGACAACAATTGCCCTGATACACATTAAGTTGTATGAGGGCTTTTCAAAAAATTAATAACATCTGGAGTGAAATCAATGATTAGTATCAAGAAAAAATATACTTATGATGCTTTTGGGCTAAATATTTTGAGTGAGCTGTCTTTGCCAGAATTAAATTGTCCAGCTTTTCCAGGTGATCATATAGACGTTTCTATCAAACTTTCAGACTTATCAATAGACAAAATTGAATTGGATCAAAAAAAGGGCTTCACGGTCCGCTGCCATTACGTAGCGTTTGAAGTTCCTAGTCTAGCCGTTTTTTCTATAAAGAACGGAAAAGAAATTGTAGTAGCACCCCTTAATGACTTTGATGAAGCTAAGGCGAGGCTATATATACTGGGAACTTGTATGGGAGTTATTTTAATGCAGCAGCAAGCTTTGCCTCTCCACGGCAGTGCAATAGCTATAGATGGAAGAGCTTATGCTATCGTTGGCAATTCTGGAGCCGGAAAGTCTACCTTGGCGTCAGCTTTTATTCAGAAAGGATACAAGCTTATAAGCGATGATGTCATTCCTCTTACGTTTTCAGATGAGCGTATTCCGATGGTTCAACCAACATATCCTCAGCAAAAGCTGTGGGAAGAAAGCTTAAACGAGTTCGGGATTGATTCCAGAAAATATAATCCTTTGTTTGAAAGAGAAACAAAATATTCAGTGCCCGTAAAAGACAGTTTTTATAATCAACCAATTCCTTTAGCTGGCATCTTTGAGCTTGTAAAAGGGAGCGGGGAATCTGTAGAAATTCGTCAAACAAATGGATTAGAAAGCTTTCGGATTTTACTTCACCATACGTTTCGAGGTTCACTTTTGCAGAGGCTAGGGTTAAAGGAGTGGCATTTTATTTATTCTTCAGAGATTCTTAAAAGCGTAAATACGTTTCAAGTAACGCGATCTTCTTCGAACTTTACCCCGTATGAGTCGGTCTCCAAAATACTAAATATAGTGAAAGAAGGGAATTTAATTGATTAAATCAGAGCAGATTCTACCTAAGCATGTTGTAACACAGAGTGAGGGAAATATCGTAAGTGATATGGGAAATGAGAAAGTTATGCTAAATATTGAAAACGGTAAGTACTACAACCTAGGTGAAATTGGAGGAGACATCTGGGAAAGCATTAGTAAACCCACACAAGTAAACGAATTAGTGAATCATATTGTAAAAAAGTACGATGTTCAAACGGATAAATGTGAAGAAGAAGTTATTTCATTTTTAGAGAACATGTATCAAGAAAATTTGATTGAGCTGGTTGTGGAAGGCTAAATTTTTATGTGTATTTTATATGAATAATATTGGAGTAGCTGTGATGAAATTGATAAAAAAAGCTAAACATTTTTTATGCTTAGATATCAGTCAAAAGCTTTTGTTACTAGAAGCATTTTATTATCTTGCTTACGGAAGAATCCTTAAAGCATTGCCATTTTCAAAGGTTACACCTATGTTAGGTGAGCATATGAAAGAGAGCAGCATGGATGAAGATAGCTATGAAACTAAAACGTTAAAGCATATTTCAAACGCTATCTATAAAATGAGTAGATATACTTTTTGGGAAAGCCAGTGCCTCGTGAAAGCCTTCGCAGGTATGAAGATGCTAGAAAGGCGCTGTATTGAAAGTACGCTGTATTTAGGTACAGGAAAAGATGAAAACGGGAATTTTATTGCACATGCCTGGCTGCGAAGCGGCTCAACATACGTAACAGGATCAGAGGGAATGGAAAGGTTTACAGTCGTAGGGAACTTCTCTAAAACCTTGAATAATAAAGGAAATCGAAAGGAAAAACAATGATAGACAAACAACCAATAATTGATACAAGTCAGTCCAAAGAGCTTCATTTTTTATTGACGCTGTTAAGAGAAGAGAACACATCTGAAGAAATCATACCCTTAAAAGAGCTTGATTGGAATCATTTTCTTGAGCTAGTAAAGCATCATCGAGTTTGTCCGTTAATTTATATAAGGTTAAAAGATAAGTCGGATGCTGTTCCATCGCACGTTATAGAAGTGCTGCTTCAAGAATATAAAAAAAATACCTTTAAGATGCTTCAGTTGAGTGGAGAAATGGAAGCACTAGATAAGGTCTTCAATGAAAATAATATTGAAACTTTGTTTTTAAAAGGGCCACCAGTCGCTTACGACCTGTTTAAAAATATTTCTCTTAGGATGTCTAAAGATTTAGATATTCTAGTGAGAGAGGAAGAACTGGAAAAAGCAGAAAATATTCTTCTCAGTCTAGGCTATGAAAAGGAAGAAATACCAACTGTATTAAATGAAATAAAATGGCGCCATCACCACATTGCCTATTATCATCCAGAAAAAAAGATTCAGGTTGAAGTTCATTGGCGGCTGCACCCTCGTTCAATGAAAAGAACGAGGTTTGAAGAACTGTGGAACGGAAAAAGAGAAAGTCAATTAACCAAGCACCCTATATCTTTTATGGGTACAGAGGATTTGCTGCTGTATTTAATTTCTCATGGGGCTCGTCACGGTTGGTTTCGTCTGCGTTGGTTAAAAGATATCGACCAAATGGTAAGGAACAAAGATATCAACTATGTGCGTTTTAAGGCACTGGCAATCAGGCATCAGCAGAAGCACTTAGTAGGGCAGGCATTTCAATTATCTACTCTGTTTTTTCAAACGCCGGTACATGAAGAGATTCAGGATATTGTAAATACAAGGAGAGCCAATCGATTAGCGGACAAAGCAATCCCTTATATAAAGGAAATGGTTCAATTACATGTGCATCCTCAGCCGAAAAATCTAGAAAAGTCCTATAAAAACTATTTATTCTCGATAAAAACAAAACGACAAAAATGTAAATTTTTCATTATTTCATTTTATCCCAACCCTCTAGACGAACGAACCTTTAGGCTGCCGAAAAGTTTGTATTTTTTATATTTCTTACTAAGACCACTTTTGTGGTCGTGGAGAAAACTAAAGAAGCCAGTGTTATTTTAAACTTTTCTTGTAAAATGGTTAGCATATGTGAATTAAGCGCGGGTGGGATAGATATTTTATAGGTCAAACTGATAGGAGGCAGAAGAACGTATATTGGAACCGTTACTGTATTATATTAAGAAACTGCATTCTTCAGCAGGGAAAATTATATATTTTAATGTTTTTGGTATGGCCATTGCTAGTTTAATGGAGGGATTCGGCATCTTGCTGATTATCCCGTTGTTAAGCATTGGTGGAGTAATAGAAACAAATACTGCGTCTAGCAAGCTCAGTCAGCTGTTTAATTTCCTTACTGCATTGCCGTCGTCTTTGTATTTACCGTTAATCTTGTGCATGTATGTAGTAATTATTATTGGGCAGAATCTCCTGCAGAGAAGCTTAGCTATTCGAGATGTTAAGATTAGAGAAAAATTCAGCAGAGACTTAAGAATTGAAATTTACAGCTTGCTGCTGCACTCGAAGTGGGCGTTATTTTTAAAAAAACGAAAGTCAACGCTTATTAATCTATTAACTTCGGAGCTGGCACGTGTGATAGGCGGTATTAATTTTGCTCTTCAGCTGCTGTCTAATACTATTTTTATGATTATACAATTAGCTATTGCCCTGTGGCTGTCTGTCAAAATGACTCTTTTTATCGTGCTGTTTGGTTTGATACTAGGGTATCTTTCAAGAAAGTTCGTACAAAAATCTAGACACTTAGGACGTAGAACCTCTCAATTAGGGGAAGACTACATGGCTGGAATCACAGATCAGCTTAGTGGCATTAAAGATATTAAAAGTAATAAATTGGAATACAGCTATATTGATTGGCTGCGTTCTTTAACTTCAAGAATGAATGCAGAACAAATTGAATATGTAAAACTTAAGTCAAGCTCTCAGCTAGTATATAAAGTGAGTGCGGCTCTTCTCGTTGCAGTATTTATATTTATATCTGTAAAAGCTTTTCATGCTCAAGGCGAGCAGCTGTTGTTAATTATTCTTATCTTTTCTCGGTTATGGCCGAGATTTATTGCGATTCAATCAAATTTTGAACAAATAGCAGCTACTCTTCCCGCTTGTCAGGCTGTTAAGAAGCTCATAGAGGACTGCTCTAAAGAACAAGAATTCAAGCAAGCAGACGCGCTTTCGCCAATTACAGAGACGCAAATAGAGTGTAAAGACGTTTATTTCCGCTACAAAAAAGGCAGTTATACGTTAAAAGATATTAACTTGACTATTCTTCCTAACCAAATGACCGCTATTGTAGGTCCTTCTGGAGCTGGAAAAAGTACGCTTATTGACTTATTAATGGGACTGAACTCTCCTGAAAGAGGCGAGGTGCTTGTAAATGGCCACCCGCTTAAAGATGAACTCCTACTGTCTTTAAGACAAGCCATCAGCTATGTACCTCAAGACTCGTTCTTATTTAACACTACCGTAAGAGAGAATTTACTGACGGTGAATGCACAAGCTAGTGAAAGAGAATTATGGGAAGCATTAGAATTTGCGATGGCAGATCAGTTTGTAGGAAATTTGCCTCAGGGTCTAGATACTGTTATCGGAGATAGAGGAATGAAGATATCGGGCGGAGAACGTCAAAGGCTTGTTTTGGCAAGAGCAATTCTAAAAAAACCAGCTCTTCTCATTTTAGATGAGGCTACAAGCGCCTTAGATACTAATAATGAGAATAAAATTAAAGAGTCAATTGACCGGTTAAAAGGGAAAGTAACGATTGTTGTTGTAGCTCACAGGCTGTCCACTATACAAGCTGCGGATCAGGTTCTTGTGTTGGAAGAAGGAAAAGTGATTCAAAAAGGGAGCTTTAATCAGCTGGCCTTTGAAGAAGGCGCGTTTCATAAATTATTAGAAGGACAATTTCAAACTGTTTAATAAAGGTAAGCGCTCTTAATTTATCAGCATAATCTATTTGATGTTTAACTCACAATAAAATAAAGGCGCAATATTATTAAAAATTTCACTTATAACTATTAACGGTGTTCCTTAAGCTAAATCTACATTTTAATAAGGAGAGTGCTTAATAATAATGATTGGTCGTCGTGTAAAAGAAATAAGAATGCAAAAAAAGCTGTCGCTTTCACAGCTTGCCGAACGTGCTGACATTGCTAAATCTTACTTAAGCAATATCGAACGTGATATTTGTATTAATCCAACAATTGATGTAGTTGAAAAGCTGGCTCAGGCCCTTAAAGTGCACCCAGCTGTTCTTTTAAGCTGGGAAATAAAAGAGCTGGGTTCTGAGAGTATGGATGATTCTTTCAGCTGTATAAAAAGCCATATCAGTACTTTAGACAGCTTACAGCTTAAGGAACTAAGAGATTCTATTGATATCGTCGTCTGGAAAAGAGAAAAAGTTCCTTTAAGTGACTTAGGTAATTTAATATAAGTGTGTTAAAAAGAAGATAGTGTCACGATACCTTTGCAGCTTAAAAGAAAGTTGATCTTACGAAAAAGACAAATTTTATCCATTGATATTTTTGAAAAAACAGATAGAATATTATAAGAATATAAAATTATTCTATCTGTGTAAATAAAAGTTTTTATATTGAATTATTTTACATATGTTTTTTGAGAGTAACCAACCGCATCGGTTGGTTTTTTGCATGAGTTGATTATTTTGTGAAAATTAAAATAAATATACCGCTACACAAAGAAATTTATTATATATTTAAAAATATAAGAGCGTTTTGGTACCAATGGGAGGCCAGCACTTGTGTCTATAAAGAAAAAAATATCGCTATTCTTTACTTTGCTAGTGTTGTGTATTTTACTGGCGAATAACACTTTGCATTACATTAGATCTAAAAATAGATTAATAGATTTTAATCAAAAAGAAATTACTCTTGTAACGGAAGAAATTGCATACGAGGTAGAAAACTCTAAAAATAGCGCTTTGTATATGGAAGATAGAATGGCACAGGAATTAAGAACAGCTTCAATTGCTATACAGCGTTCTCTGCCTTCTAAATATCAGGATATAAGTAATGAGCAGCTTAAGGAGTTAGCAAAGCAGCTCAGGGTATCTCATATTACATTATTAGCTCCTAGCGGAGATGACATTATTGGTGTGAGGTCGTCAGACTCAAAAGAAATTAATATGTCTACTAAAGAATGGGGATATTGGTACACGTCTTTTCAAGAGCTTCTGGCTAATAGACCGGTCACTACAAAAAAAGGTATGGCTCTGCCCAACTTTTGGAGCGGTCCAATTGAAGTAGCTTCTAGTAATCCAAAGCATGTTGATAAATGGGGATATTATTATGATGGTTCGACTAACTATATTATTAACCCATATTTTCGTGATAAGAATGTAATAGATATTGAAAAGCAGTTTGGCCCTACTAATGTTATGAATCGCTTTACGAAGAGTTTAGAGGGTGTTCTTGAATTAACAGTGTTTAATCCCAATAATTTTGGGAAACAAAATCAAAGCGTCTATTTGAATGGAAATAGATACGTGAAAATGAAAGATCAGCCAATTTGGTATGGAACATATACATATCAAAATACGAATCGCGATAAAACATTTATTAAAAATGCCTTGAAAACAGGAATGTCGCAAAGCTATCTTTCAGAAATCAACAAGAAAAAAGTACTAAAAACATTTGTACCAATCAAGGAAGAAAAATCTGCTTCCTACGTCATAGGGGTCGTCTATGATTATGATTTGATTGAAACAGAGCTTCATGATGAATTAGTGAAGCATCTGCTTTTATCTCTGCCTTTTATCACCCTTGTACTGATCGTCAGCATTATCTTTTCTACGTCTATTACACGCCCTATTAAAAATTTGGTGGAGCACGTGAATTATATTGCAAAAGGGAATTTCGGTGAACTATCGACTGTAAGAAGAAGGGATGAACTGGGAGGTCTTATCGAAAATATTAATCATTTATCACATTTCTTGAAAACGTATTTGGATGATTTGAAAAGCAGTCAAGAAGAAAGTGAATTTCATGCGTATCACGATTTTTTAACAGGACTGCCTAATAGAAGGTATTTCAAGGAAGAACTCAATAAGCGTTTAATGGAATCTGAGCAAAAATCAATTAAACATGTAGCTGTACTGTTTATGGATATAGATCGGTTTAAAGACATTAATGATACGTTGGGGCATTCAAAAGGCGACCAGCTGATACAGCTTGTAGCGAATAGAATTAAAGCTTGCCTGCCTCCATACAATAGCTTTTTGACAAGGCAGGGGGGAGATGAATTTGTAGTTTTATTCAGTGATTTTCCACCTGTAGAGGTCGAAAAGCTGGCCACGAAAATTATTTTAGATGTTCAGCAGCCTTGCTATATCGAAAGTGATGAAATAGTTGTAAGTATAAGCAGCGGTTTAAGTTTTTATCCGGAGCATTCTGAAAATCTTGATACACTCATTACGTATGCTGACATGGCGATGTATGCTGCTAAAAGACAAGGTGGCAATAAAGTCGTGACCTACCATCAGCTATTAAATAAAGAACAAACTGAAAAAATGCAAATTGAAAAACGTTTGCGTAAAGCTATTCAAAAAGAAACAATTGAGGTATACTACCAGCCGAAAGTAGATGCTAGACATAATACGGTAACAGGAGTAGAGGCTCTTGTTCGCTGGCATGATGAAGAGCTTGGGTTTGTTTCGCCTGAGGTATTTATTGGTATAGCGGAAGAGGCGGGTTTGATTCATTCCTTATGGGGAAGTGTGATGAACATAGCCTGCTGTCAAATCAGCAAGTGGAATAAAATGTTCAATCAAGAATTAACATTGGCAATGAACTTTTCACCACGCCAGTTTCAGGACTCTTCTTTACTAGTTCATGAGGTTAAGGCGGCTCTCTCCTTGTATAACCTTAACCCAGGAAGCTTTGAAATGGAAATCACTGAAAGCACACTGCTTATTAACACTCAGGAAACAATTAAAGCTTTACATGAACTAAAAGAATATGGTATATCAATTTCTATCGACGATTTTGGTACAGGTTACTCTTCGTTGAGTTATTTGAAAAATTTACCTATAAATTGTTTGAAAATCGATCGATCTTTTATTATGGATATGAATGAAGATGACAGCAACCGTAAGATTATACAAGCAATTATCAGCTTATCTGAAAGCTTAAATTTAAATGTAATTGCAGAAGGCGTCGAGCTAGACTACCAAAAAGATTTTCTACTTAAAAATGGCTGTGTGCATATGCAAGGATACTTATTTAGTCGACCGCTATGCGCAAAAGGCTTTGAATCATTTTTTTGTAGCGGCGATGATCAAAGTATCGATTGAGATAGAAAATTAATTAAACAGGAAAGAGGAAATAGAAACATGGCACTTAGTACACAAAATTTAATTGCTCAAAAATTTTTAGAAACAGTAGGAACAGACTCAACTGAAATAGATAAAAAAATAGATCAAGCTGACACATTTATGAATGCGGTGAAAGAACTGATTGATTTATGCGGAGATAATCCGGAAAGAGACGGTCTTGAAGAGACGCCGTACCGCGTGTTAAAGGCATTTTTGGAATACACGGAAGGCTACCGAGAAGACCCGAAAGCTCATTTGGAAAAAACATTCGATGTAAATCACAACGAACTGGTATTAATACGAGATATCGAGTTTCACTCAATGTGTGAACATCACTTTGCGCCGTTCTTTGGCGTTGCCCACGTTGGGTATATACCGGATAAAAAAATTACAGGTCTATCTAAAATCGCTCGTACGGTAGAAGGATATGCAAAGAGATTTCAAGTTCAAGAACGTCTAACAAATGAAATTGCAGATGCAATCGAAGAAGTGTTAGAGCCGAAAGGAGTTATGGTGATTATTGAAGCGAAGCATATGTGCATGTGCGGAAGAGGAATTAAAAAATCTTCAGCTTCTACAGCCACTTCATCCGTTCGAGGAACATTTATGGAAAAACCAGAAGTTCGAGGAGAATTTTTATCTCTTTTACAGCGACAAATGTAAAGAAACAAAAAGCCATATAAGCTGAGAGGCAGAAGCGAGGTGAGCTGTATGCAACATGTTGACGTACTGATTATTGGCGGAGGACCCGCTGGTATCTCTGCTGCCGTGTGGTGTAAGAGGCTAGGCGTTGAGTGCTTGCTTCTTGAAGAGCAGGCACAGTTAGGCGGACAGCTGTTTACGATTTATAATGAGATTATTGATTATCCCGGAATACAAGCGGAAAATGGAATTGAGATGCAGCGTAAAATGGTTCAGCATTTTATCGATATGGACTGCTTATATGAAGCGAATACAAAAGTAATTTCTATTGACGAACGTTCTAAAACAGTCAAAGTAAAGCAGCAGGAAACAGAAAAAGAAATTGGCTATACGTATCTTATTTTAGCAACGGGTTCTAGTCAGCGAAAGCTCGGAGTGCCGGGTGAACAGCGAATGATTGACCGAGGAGAAGTATATTCAGCTTCAGCAGACGGAGAGGGGTTAAAAGGTAAAACAGTGGCTATTATTGGGGGAGGAGACCGGGCTTTTGAAGGAGCACATCTTTTAGCATCAAAAGCAAAGCAAGTATATTTGATTCATCGCTCTACGCATTTTAAAGCAAGAGAGCAATACGTTAAAAAAGTTCTTTCCGACCCCGGTGTTAAAGTAATGACAGATACCGAAGTGACGGCTATCCACGGAAAGCATCACGTCACATCGATCGATTTAAAAAGTAAAAACAGTGAATGTAAAAACCTATCAGTAGACGCAGTGCTGATCAGACTAGGCGTAGCGCCCAATGTTGAACTCATTAAAGAAAAAGTCACCACTACGCAAAGCGGACTCATCGTCATTAATGAAGTGCATCAAAGCAGCAACCCAGCTATTTATGCCATTGGAGACGCGTGCACGACTCCCTTGTTTTCTAGTATCAGCTCTTCAGCAGGTCAAGGAGCGATTGTAGCCAAGCATGTATCGAGCCTTTTGAAAAAGTCATAATATAAAAAAGCATCTATCAAATCGATAGATGCTTTTTTACGTAACATAATAAAAGAAACATAGCAGAAGTACGTTCACAGGCAGACAAATCGTTTGGAAAAAAGCAATGTAGTTTTTAGGCGCAGCGCTGATTCTTTTTACTAGAATACACTCGGTGATGAAATTAAAAAGAACGATGATGCAAGACACCATTATATACGCCCAGACGTTCTGCTGAAACAAACGAGTAAAAAGAGGCGAGAAAAGAAGTAGAAGAGTAGCGGTTTGAAAAGAGCCTCTAGAAAATAAATCATGTTTTTTAGCACTGTAAGTCAAATAATCCCTCCTTTACATGTTTTATTTTACCAAACAAAAAAGCCTTAAAAAATACCTTTGGCTATCTTTTCCTGATATGTTCCTCATTTCGGGAAAATAAAGTAAAATATATGTCAAATATAGCTTATAATAATATAAAAGAAATAGATAAAAGGAGGCAGCATGAGACCTTGCCAGATAAAAACACGGAGAAGGAGCAGTCGATCATGATCATGAAACATCTTGATCGTTTGAATACACAGCTTTTAAAAGAATACAGTGAAGGTATTTTTTTTATCAACTGTGAAGGAGATATCATGTTTAGCAACGAAGCAGCCTTCAAGCTAACAGGAAACGAACACAAACAAAAAAGCCAGGAGCTGACAGCTCTTATACATAAATCGAAACAACAGCAGGCACAAGATCTTTTTCAACGTGCTTTAAAAGGGGAAAAAGTTCAGTTTTCGACGACAATTGATCACAAAATGAAAAAAGAACTTCACTTATATATTACTCTTATCCCTATTGTCGTAAATGAGCAAGTAGTGGGTGTCTATGCCGTATGCCGAGATGATTCAAAAGAACAAGAGCGCTCTAATCACATTTCTCAATTAGAAACACATTTGAAAATGGAGCAAAAGCTTGCGAATGTAGGAAGCTGGTATTACGATGTGACGGAAGATAAAAGCTATTGGTCACCTCAGCTGTATAATATTTACGGATTAAACACTAATCAGCTCTTTACTCCTTCTTTTAAAGACGTTCTTCAATTTATTAATGACTGTGATCAAAAAAGGTTAGAAAAAGCCGTTATGGAGGCACTTTCAACCGGGGACAGCTATAAAATTGAATACGTGCTGATGCGGCCGAGCGGTGAAGAACGTACGGTGTTTGAACAAGCGGATGCAGTAGCAGACGAGCAAGGAAACGTTATACAGCTGATTGGTGTTGTTCATGATATTACAGAATCAAAAGTGATTACGAATGAATTAAAGCAAAAAGAACAGCAGTTTCAAACAATTTATAATAATTTGGACGCTGGAATATGGTCCGTTGATGTGCAAAGTAATAAAGCAATTGTATGCTCAAAAGGGGTTAGCAACATTTACGGAGAAGACGCTGCTAGATTTTTTGGGAACAGGGATTTATGGGAAAGCTTTATTCACCCGGAAGATAAACCAGCTGTTGCAAAAGCGCAGTATCAATTAGAAAAAGGAAAAACAATTCGCCAGCAGTATCGGATCTACACAAAAGCGGGAGAGATGAAATGGCTAAAAGGTCGATGTATTCCAACGCTTGATGAGAACGGTAAGCTAGTGCGCATAGATGGCATTATTGAAGATATCACCGCAGAAAAAAAGTATATGGATCAAATTGAATATCTTGCGACTCATGATTATGTGACGAACTTACCGAATCGAAGAAAGTTTGAAAGAGAATTAAAAACCTTCATTCGACAGATGAAAAAAGATAGAGGTTCATTAGCGGTCTTTCATCTAGGGCTGAATCGTTTTAAACAGATTAACGATACATTAGGCCATGACGTAGGCGATCGCTTGCTACAGTGTATTGCCAGTCGGTTAAAAAAATTCGTGACGCCCCGTGTGATGCTAGCCAGAGTAGGAGAAGACGAGCTTGCGATTTGTTTTTTATCTCTTGCACATATAAATGAATGTCAAAAGCTAGCCGCTGCTCTTTTTCAAGAAATCGAAAAAGAAATTACGATTGACGACTTTTCTCTGTACATCACAGCCAGTATAGGAATCAGTATTTACCCGCATGACGGTGAAGATGTGAAAACCTTATTGACGAATGCCAACCTTGCTATGCGCCGTGCAAAAGAAATGGGGCGAAGCGACTGGCAGCTCTATTCTCCGTTAATGGACAGCGAGACGTATAAAAGCTATCATCTGGAAAAAGGACTGCGCAATGCACTTCTGCAAGATGAGTTTTTTATTGAATATCAGCCAAAGGTTCATACAAACAGCAGAGAGATTGATAGTATTGAAGCGTTAATTCGCTGGAATCATCCAGAATGGGGACGCGTATCACCAGGAGACTTTATTCCATTAGCGGAAGAAACTCATTTAATTATTGAACTCGGCGACTGGGTAATCGAGCGTGTCTGCAAGCAGCTGCAGCAGTGGAGGAGTCAAGGGTTACAAACCGTGCCTGTGTCGATTAACGTCTCGTCTAAACATTTGCTGAAAAGGGGATTCGTAGAGCACGTTCAACAAACGCTAGCCCGTTACAACATCGATCCTTCATTTATAGAATTTGAAGTAACGGAAAGCTCGATTATTCAGTATGAAGAACACGTAAAAAAAGTCATGGACGAATTAAAAAAATTTGGTGTAACGTTTGCTTTAGATGATTTTGGCACCGGTTTTTCTTCGTTATCACATTTAAAAGACTTTGAATTTAACACGTTAAAAATCGATAAAACGTTTATTCAACACGCGACTGATAAAGGAAAGCAGCAGGATATTACAAAAAGCATTTTGTACTTAGCTCATGCTCTTAACATGAAAGTTATCGCAGAAGGTGTTGAAACAAAAGAGCAGCTCGCCTTTTTACAAAAGCACAAATGTTCTTTTATTCAGGGCTATATCGTCAGTCAGCCGGATAGTCATCAAAAAATCGCCGAATATTTAAAGAAACGATTTCTATAAAAAAAGTGATGTCTCCGTCGAGACATCACTTTTTTTACGCTTGAATAGGTTTTCGAAGCGTCCAAATTTGGTAAAACATATAAAGAGACTGATAGATGGTCAAATACGTCAGCAAAATCCAGCCGTTCATTAAGTACGGATAAATGGCTTGCTGTACAGAAGGGCTCGTTAAGTAGTCACGGAAATAGATGCAAAGCACAACAATCATTCCTGTAAACGCAAAGCCCGTTAAAATCCCTTGCCCTAATTTACTGCGCGTTCTCCCGTTTTCTGCGTTGTATTGATTCGCCCAGCCATCTTTTTTATTCGCGGCAAGCCTCTCCAGCCATACTTGACTAAACGTAATCAAGTTCACCCACAAATAAATTTCCGGACTAATCAAAAGACCGGCCAGTATCACATCAATCGGCCTGTGCATCGGCGTTTTAACAGCGAGCATAATATTTAACACAGAAGCTAACGCAATTGGAATGATCCAAAGCCACGACCAGTAAAATTGATCGGTCGCAAGCGCAGCCGATAATAATAAAATAAACAGCAGGCGAATGAGTAAATCACACAGCGTTTTGATCTGTGAACGCCACAGCTTTCCTTTATGCTTGGTTCTAACGTCCAAGTTTCCGTTTGTCAGTAAATCAACGGTTCCAGCCTTCCATTTATTACGCTGTTCACGATACGTGTGATAGCTTCTCATCGAATCCACAAAGCAGCGAGCGCCTGGACTGATTAACGTTTTCCAGTTGGATTTTTGCAGCTGCCACGTCAGCAGCATATCTTCAACGTCGCTGTCATTTTGCCAAGGACCGTCAAGCTTATTTTCTTCCACTATATTTTGAAGCGCTTCAGGGCGAAACAGCGTAGCCTGACCGCCAAGTACATACGTGCTTCCGCCGTGGTACTGAAGATCCAAAAGCCAGCTTGCCATATCCTGCTTTTGCTGATGCGTCCACCACCGGGCGATTGGTCCGCCGTACTCGCCGCTTGCGAGCTTTTCCTCGTAGTGCACATCATCTTTTGAAAGCGAGCTTTTCTTTTTAGGCATTCTCATCGTATACTTTGCCATCACGCCGCCGATGTTTCGCGACGTCATTAAATCTTCCCATAAATTAATGAGTGCTTTCGGAGCCAAGCGGCTGTCTGCGTCCATCCCTAAAATCGCTTTAATCGACTCTTTATATAGCTGCTGATATTTCGTCAGCGTCGTATTATATAAATCCAGTGTATCTCCATATATCTTTTTCCAAGCCGTATTTAACGCGCCGACTTTTCGCTGTTTATTGCCTTCAGTGACCAGTACTTTTATATTTAAATCAAATTCATCTCCAGCCAGCTCCGCTTTTTCTTTTGTGCGGTCCGTACAGTTATCTGCAATCACAAACACATCGAGCTCCACGTTATTGGGAAGAAGCTGATCGCCTAATCCTGCCAAGCAGTCGCGAATTGATTTTTCTTCATTGTGCGCCGGAATAAAAGCCACGATGCGCGGCCTCATATACGAAGCTCCAATACTTCCAGTAACAACACGCTGATTGTTCATTTTTTTCTTTACCTCCTGATGTATCAGGAAACCCGGCCGTCCTAGTCCTGTGACCTTAGACCCGAGGTTTTGCGTCCCAGCCTTTCAACTGGTTTGCCCTTGTCTGTACAAGTATCAAATTGTTTTTTAAAAAGAACATAAAAGATAAAAAAGAAACTTTATAATGAATATTATTTTATATTTTACCATATAAATAGTTTTTTTTACCTATAAAAGTATAACAATATTCGACTGATTTTTTATTTGTTTTAGGTTTTTGAGACTATAGATGAAGTGGTTTGCTTAAGGATTGTCAGGTGCTGTAATAGCAGGAGATTCAAAGAGGTGTAATTACTAGTAAATAACATAAATTACATTTAATTCTCTTATTGATAAACTTAGCTAGGTATGATTAACTATAAAAGTTAAGTAAAAAATTTGAAATATAGGGCGAAATTATAATTATTTTTATGGTCGAAGCTTCCTATTAAAACAAAAGCTAGTCGAAATAAGGAGGAAACAATCGAAATGGTGCTTAGTATTGTCTTAATCTGTTTGTTTTTAGTCTTTGCTTACGGAGCATGGGAACAGGTTAAACATCAAAAAAATATCGATTCTATTCCGGTGAGAATAAATATTAATGGCATTCGCGGAAAATCGACAGTTACTAGATTGATAACTGGAATCGTAACAGAAGCTGGATATAAAACTATTGGAAAGACTACGGGAACTTCAGCCAGGATGATTTATTGGTTTACAGATGAAGAGAAGCCAATTGTCAGACGACCTGAAGGGCCAAATATCGGAGAACAGAGACGCGTTGTAAAAGAAGCGGCCAAACTTGAAGCTGAAGCATTAGTCAGCGAATGTATGGCAGTGAATCCTGATTATCAAATTACTTTCCAAGAAAAAATGCTTCAGGCAAATATTGGAGTTATTGTAAATGTATTAGAGGATCATATGGATGTCATGGGACCAACACTGGACGAAGTAGCAGAAGCGTTTCTACCAACGATTCCTTATAAGGGGCATTTAATTACAATAGATGGTCCGTATCTTGAGTATTTCAAAACAGCAGCTGCAAAAAGAAGAACAAAGGTAATCGTAGCAGATAATTCAAAAGTTACGGATGAGTTTTTAAGGAAATTTGATTATATGGTATTTCCAGATAATGCGTCGCTTGCGTTAGCGGTAGCAGAAGCATTAGATATTCCTGAAGAAGTTGCTTTTAGAGGAATGTTGAATGCTCATCCCGATCCGGGTGCAATGAGAATTACCCAGTTTGGAGATCCGAAAGCACCTGCGTTTTTGGTGAACGGATTTGCTGCAAACGATGCTGCTTCAACATTGAGAATTTGGGAAAGAGTAGGAGAAGTTGGGTATTCAGTAGATTCGCCAATTGTAATTATGAATTGCCGCCCTGATCGTGTTGATCGTACAGAGCAGTTTGCGCGAGATGTTTTACCATATATTAATACCGACATTTTAGTGTTGATTGGGGAAACAACAAGTCCTATTATGGATGCCTATAATGAAGGGATAATTCCAGCAAAAGAAATTTGGAATCTTGAAGGTCATAGTACAGAAGAGATAATCAATAAACTAAGACCTGAGTTACATAATCGAATGATTTACGGAGTAGGAAATATTCACGGTGCTGCTGAGCCGTTAATTGAAGCAATGAAGAATTATGAACATATTGAGGAAGTTGTCTAGGAGGAAAGTGCATGTTTGGCTCGGATTTATATGTAGCGTTGGTATTAGGGGTTATTTTAAGTTTAATTTTTACAGAAAAAACAGGGATTATTCCTGCAGGGCTAGTTGTGCCAGGTTATATTGGCTTAATTTTTGATCAGCCGGTTTTTTTAGTTATGGTATTAATTATTAGTCTATTAACCTATGTCATTGTAAAACACGGAATTGGAAGGTTTGTGATTTTGTACGGTCGTCGAAAATTTGCTGCCATGTTAGTAGTGGGAATTTCACTGAAACTAATATTCGATTACTTCTATCCTGTTATGCCTTTTGAAATCTATGAGTTTCGCGGTATAGGGATCATTGTTCCTGGCTTAATTGCAAATACGATTCAAAAGCAAGGGTTGGCAATGACGATGGGAAGCACGCTTTTAATCAGCGGTGCTACATTCAGCTTAATGTTTGTATACAACTTTTTTATTTAGGGTGATTTGATGGATAGGAAATTGGATTTTAAAGAAAAGTTACTAAAATTTATAAAATCAACAAAAAAGAATACAGATAAACATGTATGGATTACACTGGCCATTTTGGTAGTTTTCATGTACGGAGCTATTTGGATCAGTAAGCCAAGTGAAGCAGTAGAAAACAATACCAAAGATGATTCAATAGTAACAGCAACAATGGTTGGAGACATTATGCTCGGACGCAATGTTGAAAAGGTAACAAATCGTCAGGGACAAGACTATCTATTTCGTAATGTAGAATCTTATTTTAAAAACTCAGATTACTCTACGGCAAACTTTGATCATCCAGTAACAGCGAATGACGAATATCCAGCGCAGGATAAACCCATTGTACTACGAACTGATGAGCAGTCTGTAAAGACCTTGAAGAATCTTAATCTTTCCGTCTTGAATGCAGCAAACAGTCATTCTATGGATTACCTTGAGCAAGGATTAAATGATACGGTGAAGGCATTTAACCAGTCTAAAATGGACTTTGTAGGAATGGGGAGAAATCTCGAAGAAGCTAGCAACATTAACTATCAAACGGTTAATGGAATTAAAATAGCTACCCTAGGTTTTACGGATACATATACTGCTTATTCAGCTGCGAATGACAATGATCCGGGAATTCTTCCTGCTAAACCAGAAATCTTTATTCCGCTTATTCAAGAAGCAAAAGAAAAAGCTAATTTAGTTGTCGTGCATGCGCACTGGGGAGAAGAGTACGACACAACGCCTTCTCCTAGACAAAAAGGATTGGCAAAAGCAATGGCAGATGCGGGAGCTGATATTATTCTAGGTCATCATCCGCACGTGCTGCAGCCGATTGATACGTACAAAAATACTGTGATTTTTTACAGCTTAGGAAATTTTGTATTTGATCAAGGGTGGTCAGCATCACGAGAAAGTGCGCTCGTGCAGTATAAGTTGAAGAAGGATGGCACAGCTAGATTTGAAGTTACACCCTTACTCATTAAAGAAGCTACGCCTACGCTTTTAAGTAAGTGGGACGCGTATTACAAAGAAAAAATCTTTAAACGTTTGACTAAAACTTCTTCAAGTGCTCTTGCTATCAAAGAGGAAAACAACAAGTTAGTCTTTACGGTCGACCACTCTAGAGTAGTAAAAAAGGGGTTAGCTGAATAAATGAAGCGAAAATGGATTTACTGGTTGATATTCCTCATAGCTATCGCAGCTGGAGGGTATGCTGTTTTACAGCAATTTAATAGTCAAACAGATAATAAACTATATAAAAAAATTAATAAATTCGAGTCTAGCCAAGCAATTAAGAATGGCTCTGGTGAGTATGGCGTAAGTTCTTCAAATTCAATTGCTGTCGAAGTTGGAACAGATGTTTTAGAAAATGGAGGGAACGCAGTAGATGCTGCTATTGCCGTTTCGTATGCTTTAGGTGTTGTAGAGCCTTACGGATCAGGTATTGGAGGAGGGGGCGGGATGCTTATTCTTCCTGGCAATCAATCAGACAAGCCTACCTTCTTTGATTACCGAGAAACAAGTCCAATTTCAACTGAAGGTTCTGAAAAAGAGATAGGTGTCCCTGGGTTCGTAAAAGGAATGGAATTCATTCATGAAAAATATGGAAGTGAAAACATGGACCAATTAATCGACCCAGCTATTAAACTAGCTAACGATGGTTTTCCAGTTGGTCAGCAGCTTTCAGAGCGTCTAAAAGGTGCGCAGTACCGCCTATCAGAAGCGGAAATTCCTAATTTCTTCCCTAGAAACAAGCCGATTGAAGAAGGTAAAACGCTCAAGCAGCCTGAACTTGCCGAAACGCTTGAGCTCATTAAAGAAAAAGGTTCAGACGTCTTCTATAATGGCGAACTTGCCGAAGAAATAGCAGAGGACGTGCCAGGAATACAAAAAGAAGATTTAGAAAAGTATTCTGTGAAAGAAAGAGAACCTGTTCACGGAGAATTTGCCGGCTATGATGTTATTTCTGCGCCTCCTCCATTTTCTGGGATTACGCTGATACAATCCTTGCAAATGGCTGAAATGTTAAATATTCAAAAGACAGAACAAGATACGGCGCTTCTTACACATGTTATTTCTGAAATTACTAATAGAGCGAATAGTGATCGCGTGGCTCATATTGGAGACCCAGCTTTTTCTGATATAGATGATGAAGCGTTAACGTCAAAAGAATATTCAAGGAAGCTTGCACAAGACCTCTCGTTAAATAAGCTATCTGATAAGTATAAGCTTGAAGGCGATGATTTTGAAGAAGAACATATTAGTACGACGCATTTTGTTGTAACAGATAAAGAAGGAACGGTTGTATCCGTTACAAATACACTCAGCAACTTTTTTGGTTCAGGAGAAAATGTAGAGGGATTTTTCCTTAATAACAATTTGAATAACTTTAATAACACAAAGACTTCTCTTAATTATTACGAGCCTGATAAGCGTTCACGAACGTTTACGGCACCTACTATCCTTAAAAAAGATGACGAGGTTATCGGGATTGGAACGCCTGGAGGAAGCAGAATACCTATGATGCTTACGGAAGTGTTGGTTCGCCACCTTTTATTTAAGGATTCTTTACAGGATGCAATTGATGCACCAAGGTTTTCAATAGAGAATAACCATCTGTATACCGAGTTTCAATATCCTACGAGTGTAAGAGAAGAACTAGAAGGAATGGGATATGACGTGAAGGAGAAGAGCTCTGCTATTTACTACGGCGGTATACAAGCGATTGTTATTGATCAAAAAAACAATCGTATTTACGGAGCAGCAGACCCTAGAAGACAAGGAACTTGGAAAGTTAAATAATTATGTATTTAAAGGAGAGTACCATGACTATTGTAAGAAATCTTATGAAAATATTTGTTCCTATTATTATCGTGGCAGGATTCTTTTTTATTATGTCTAACTTCAAACATACACAAACATTAAGCAGTGCTGAAGAAAAAAGAATTAAAGAATACGCAAGCCTTATGCAGCAGGCTAAAGCTAAAGAAGAAGATAAAACTCAAATTCTATCGCTTAGCAGTGTAGCAGCTCTTGGCAAAGGTTCAGCAGGAGAAGAAGTAAAAGCGGTTCAAAAATCTTTAGGACTTAATCCAGACGGTTACTTTGGTCTAGAAACAGAGCAAGCCGTAAAAGAATTTCAAGTAAAACAAGGTTATACGGCAGATGGAGTAGTGGGTCCTCAAACGTGGGATGCGCTAGTAAATACGAGTAAAGATACTGCGGCATCTACTAGTAATAGCTTATAACATTTATATAAAAAAGCGAGCTTTCTTAGGAAAGCTCGCTTTTTTATTAACGTAGTAATTGAAGTACGCCTTGTGGCTGCTGGTTAGCTTGACTTAGCATAGCTTGAGAAGCTTGAGATAGAATTGAATTCTTTGTTTGTTCCATCATTTCTTTCGCCATCGTGCGAACATTTGCTTTCACAAATGACTAGACTATATCTTCACCCTCTAAAAAAGCAGGGGCCGGGCACTTCGGATATTAATATACGGAACGGCATATTAAATACCTACGGATTTCATCGTCATAGCACACATTGCCTTAGACGGTTTATCCTAGTCGTTGAACTGTCTCCAGAGTTTCCTCACAGGAGCTTAGCTGCTGATTGCCCAATCTTTTCTTTTTTAAAACCGTTACGTCTGTCGTTTCCAACTGCGCTGTGGTAAGAAAAGCTCTCAGGGGTTTCCAGCAATTCACCCGGTTATACTCACTAGCCGTTACCAGCTAGGACGACTGTGCTTTTTGCTGCTTACGCTGCTAAAGCATAATCTACGTCGCGAATTCTTGATTCAGACGCTGTTAGGTTTTCAGATGATGTACTTAGGTTATTAATAGTATGATCCAAACGGTTTTGAGTGGCACCTAGTCCAGAACGCTGCTCTGACACTTGGTTAATAGCACCATCAATAATAGCTAATTGATCATCAAATGATGTAGCAGTAAAATCTTTAACGTTAATGCTATTAACAAAAGCATCCGCTGCACCGTCTGAATTAGTATCTGCTCCTAAAGCTCCAGCACTCATATCTCCAATTTTTAAATTTACCTGCTGTCCTGCGTTCGCTCCAACTTGAAGCGTAAGATCCAGACTGCCATCCAACAGGTTTCGGCCGTTAAATTGTGCTCGATCAGAAATTCCTTTGCTGTCAGTTTCTCCACCGATTTCTTCGATTAACGAACCGATTTCATCCTGAATAGCATCTAAATCTTCAGTTTTGTTTGTACCATTACCTGCTTGAACTACTAATTCACGCATACGCTGAAGAATATCATGTGTTTCATTTAAAGCACCTTCTGCCGTTTGGATTAACGAAACACCATCTTGCGCGTTGCGAGAAGCTTGATCTAACCCGCGAATTTGTCCACGCATTTTCTCTGAAATAGCCAATCCAGCTGCATCATCAGAAGCACTGTTAATACGCTGACCTGAAGATAACTTCTCCATAGATTTTGCCTGAGCGTTGTTCGCATTGTTAAACTGACGGTACGTGTTTAAAGCTGTAATGTTGTGATTGATTCTCATTTTTCTTACCTCCGTATAATGGTTTTACTTCTTGGTTTACATCCTTGTATACAAGAAGTGTCCCGCCTTAAGACGGGATAAAAGTAATCGAACATCTTTTGAAAATATGTTCATACTATATATCGGCTGAGAGAGGAGGTTGTTTATAGCTTTTATTGATTTATTTAATGAAGAATTTGCGGATATAAAGAGAAAAACCAGTTCCCTATCTGAACTGGTTTTTAGTATTAATGAGTAGCTCCTCCTGAAACTAAAATATCATCTTCCGTTACAATTGTAGTTTTTATGATAGAAAGCAGTCCTTTCACAATCAAATCCAGCGCCATACTTGCTTTCCCTGAATGATGCACAGCCTGTTCAGGAAGATAAGGAATATGCACGAACCCACCTTTAATCGAACAATTTTGAATCATGTTCATCAGCCCGTAAAATACGTGGTTACAGACAAACGTTCCAGCAGTTTGAGAAACGCTGCTTGGAATGCCTACTTGGCGCAGGTTTTCGACAGCTGCTTTGATGGGCAGTGTCGAAAAGTATGCGGCAGGTCCGTTTACGATAATAGGGCGATCAATGGGCTGCTGGCCAATGTTGTCAGGAATCCGCGCGTCGTCCACATTAATAGCAACGCGTTCGACCGTAATTCCTTCTCGACCGCCTGCTTGCCCAACGCAAATGACAATAGAAGGGCTAATTTCTTCTATATACGTATGAAGCTTTGCAATTGATTCGCCAAACACAGTAGGAAGAGGCTTAGCGATAATGTGATAGTCTTCGACAGCTACGCCGTCTAAGGCTTTGACAGCTTCTAAAGACGGGTTAATACTTTCACCTTCAAACGGTTCAAAGCCGGTTAGTAATACAGTTGTCATTCTACTAGTCTCCTTTAAAAGTGATATACAAGGTAGTACATTAATAGTGTATTAACAACAAAAACGGATAGCGCAATCGGCACTTGAGCTTTAATTACGGCATTTTTGTCTTTTAATTCAAGCAGCATAGCAGGTACGATATTAAAGTTAGCTGCCATTGGCGTTAACAGCGTGCCGCAGTAGCCAGCAAACATGCCAAGAGCTGCCATAATGGCTGGGTTTCCTCCGTGCATATGTACAATCAGCGGAAGACCAATACCTCCCGTAATAACGGCAAACGCCGCGAAGGCATTTCCCATTACAATTGTAAATAGCAGCATTCCCAAGCAGTAAGCAAGCACAGCAACAAATGCATAGTTAGTTGGCAAAATATCACTTACAATATCTGAAACGACTGTTCCGACGCCTGACTTTGAAAAGATGCCGCCAAGCGCAGCAAGCATTTGCGGTAAAATAACCGCCCAGCCTACTGCTTGAAGCAAGCGGCTTCCTTCTTTAACAGGCACGTTCATTTTTGCTTTGGTGACGCCCATTGAAGCAATAAACGCAATCACAGCAGCGATTGCCAGTGAAATTAACGTGACTTTTTCTGGGTCGATCAATGCCCAGTTTCCAAACTTGATCTTTCCAAAAAGAAGAGTACCGATAATCGTAAAAATAGGAATAAATAAAGCCGGTAAAAAGATTTTGTTTTTTAATCTTTGCGCGTGCGCTACTCGTTCTTCAGCAGGCGTTTCGGCTTCATTTGATTTGGTCACGCGATTAAATGAAGCAAGCAGCACCATGATAATGACCAAGCATCCTACATAAAAAGGCGGAATCACGTTGCCAAATAAAAACGTAATGGAAAACAGCGCCCAGAATAGAGAAGATCCTAAACGGTTAGGATGGTTGTGATCGCGTGCGATTCGAATCGCGATAAAAGCAACAATAATACCGAGTAAGTAGTAAATCGTATCAAGCGTCAGGATACTTTTCATTTAACTCGCCTCCGTCTTTGAAGCTGATGTCGGTTTGTGTTTCGTCATTTTTTTGTGAATTCTTCGATCTAACTGACGGAAACGAATCGCGCTGATTAGCAGCGCTGCGATGGCTGTTGGGATACCCCAAAGCGCCATATCCCAGACGTCAACGTGAATGCCTACGGAGTCGAAGAATCCTTTCATTAAAAGAATTCCACCCGTAGCGATAAAGATATCTTCGCCGAAAAACCAGCCCGTATTTTCAGCTGCCGCGGCGTGAGCGCGAATATCTTCTTTTACTTTAGGCGGAAGCTCTCCGTATTTTGCGCGAGCAGCGCCTTCAGACATAGGTGCGACTAACGGACGCACAGACTGAGCATGTCCTCCAATATTTAATCCAACTGCGGCTGAGATTTCACGGATAAAAAGATATATAAGTAAAACATTTCCAGAAGAAGCGTTTTTCGCTTTTTTAATCAGTACTTCCGCTTGTTCTTTTAACCCGTATTTTTCTAACACGCCAAAGATAGGAAGAGTAAGTAAAATAGCCATAGACATATAGCGGTTATCTACAAAAAATTGGCCGAACATTGTAATTACTTCATGAAGTGACAAACCTGACACAAGGCCAGTCACGATGCCTGCAACAGTTACCACAAGCAGTGTATTTAGACGAAATAAAAAACCTACTGCTACTAGCAAAACCCCAATTAATTTCAACATAAAAATCCCCCTTGAGTATGTATAGACCGTGCTGCAAATTCACCTCCTTTGTTTTTCTAAAAAAACAAAGATGTTTCGAGTATAAACAATTCTGAAAATTAAAACAAGATGCTTAAGACATAAAATAGTTTTATTGGTGAAACAAAATTATAGAAGGAAGATTTATATAATGTGCATAGACTTAGAAGTAAAAGAAAGAATTCTGCCAGGGAGTTTGGGTAGTAATTTTTTTAGTTAATCCGTTGAAACATTTCTCCTGAAATACCAAAAATGGTGTATAATGCTAAAAGGTATGAATATAGAATTATATAGATTTCAACTATATGAATCTATATGACTATATTTTAAACAATTTATTGAAGGGGGAAGGAGTACTTGAATTGTTCAAATTGCGGCCATTTTAACGATGGCGGGAAATTTTGCGTAAAGTGCGGTCATAAACTACAAGAAGAGGCAGCTGTAAGCCAGGCGGCAGCAGCATCTGAATATCAGCCTCAGCCGCAACCAGCGTATGCGCCTCAACAGCCTAATCAGCGTGTCCGTCAAGCGAAAAAAGTGTCAAAATCATTTTTTAGTTATTTTGCAGAAGGAATTAAAAATCCAACAGCTACAGCACAAGCAGCAGGCGAAAGCCAATTCGTTAATGCTCTTATCACCGTCATTCTTTATGCTCTTAGTATACCTATTATACTGTATGTAGGCTGGAAGCTATTGTTAATTCAGTTTGTTCGAAGCATGTTCAAGCTTCCTATTATCAGTGAAGAGCTGGCTCCATCTGACATGGAGGATTTTAATACAGGTGTTGATTTGATAAAAGCCACAGATATAAACAGCATCATTCACTTCAATTTTACCGATTTTGTCTTTAAACAAGGGATTTTCATTTTTATTGGACTTGCAGTTATTATTGGGGCAACATATGTTGCAGCAAAGTTTGGAAAGGTAGACGTTTCCTTTAAAGAATTTTTCTCACGCTTTGGCACGTTTATGATTATTCCAACAGCTCTTCTTTTAATTGGGCTTGTGCTTGCATTTCTCCATGTTGAATACTTCTCTTATTTTATGAATTTTGGTTTGTTGAGCATTTTCCTTGTGGTTCCATTTATCATTGCTAGCTTTAAGCAAAGCGGAACAAGTGGGCTTGATCGTATCTATAGCACTCTTATTGTGTACGTAGTCATTACGATTGTGCTGACGTTTATTGCGAATGGTTTAGGAGAAGAAGCCAAAACCATTATTACAAGAATGGGAAACAGCAGTGAATTAAATGATCTATTTTAAGTCGGCAGAAAGCATCGTTTACAGCGATGCTTTTTCATAACACTATAAAAGGAGTGTCGAAATTGCGATATTGTAAAGAGTGTGGACATCAGTTAACCAATGAGCATCAATTTTGTCCAGAGTGTGGACATCCCGTCGAAAGAAAAGAGACTTCTAGCCAAGGAGCAAAATCACAGCGTTACGTAGAACCCGCATCAGCTTCAATAGAGGAAGAGAGAGGATCGGTAAAACCTCCGAATAAAAAAACAAAGATTATTGTGATTTCAGTTATAGCAGCAGCTGCTATACTCGGCGGTGCTTATTACGGAATAGACAAAACAATGATGGCGCCTAAAGCCGTGTCAGAAAGATTTATTGCTTCAGTAAAGGGTAATGATGTTGATAAAGTAAAAAAATATGTAAATGATGGTCAAATTCAACTAGAAGCCAACGATGAGCAAACAAAATCATTTATTACATATCTGCACGAAAATCCAGATGTTATGAAATCGATCTCTGAAGGGTTAGCGGCAGATAGCAGAGCGCTTGAAGTAGGAGTTCCAAGCGAAGATCACTCTTCATACGCTAAGTTAGAACAAGACGGAAAGAAATGGGGAATCTTTGATCATTACACGGTACAAGTAAACCCTGTGTATGCAAAAGTTCAGTCTACAGAAGACGCGACAGCGGTATATATTGACGGTCAAAAAGCTGGAACGGTAAGCAGTGATTCTTCTAAAAAGGTTGGCCCATTTTTACCTGGTACGCATACATTAAAAGGTGAAGTGCAAAATGATTATGGGAAAGTTGAAAACGAACAAGAAATTGACGGTACGGAAGGCCAAGATGTGAACGTTGAGTTTGATTGGTCAGATCATGCAGTATACATCTCTTCAGATTATGATGACGCGACGTTGTACGTTAATGGTAAAGACACAAAAACAGAAATTGGCGATATTGATTATCTAGGTCCACTGCCAATGGACGGTTCAGTAAAACTGTACGCAAAACGTGGAGAAAAGAAAACGGAAGAAGTTTCAATTAAAAAAGGCATGGAAGATGTTGCACTTAATTTTGATGAAGAAAATACGACAGAAGCTACGGCAAAAGCGTCGGCCCCTTCTAAGAATCAAGAGACGACGGACAAAGGTTCAGAAGTTAATTCTGGAGTATCTACTAGTGAAGTTTCTAGTTTTATTGAACAATATATGTACGCTACAATTTCCTCAATTAACAGTGGAGACTTCTCTATTGCAGAGCCTTATATCGATTCTAACGGACCAAAATACAAGGAACAAAAAGATTATACCGCTTACCTAATCAAAAAAGGAATAACGGAAGATTTATTAAGTTTTAACGTAAACAGAGTAACAAAACTAGATGACTCTATGTATAAAGTATATACAACAGAAGAGTATGATATTTCGTATGGAGACGGATTTGTTAAATACAAAAAATTCAACAGTATTCATAAAGTAAAAGAATTATCTGATGGAAGTTTGGGAGTTTATCAGCTTATTAGTTCAACGGAAGTAAAGTAAAAGCTGATAAATAGACTCTGAAAAAGCAAACAACTTAGTAGGTAACAATACATAAAAAGACGTCTTTTCATAGAAGACGTCTTTTTATGTAGGAGTCCCAATATCAAACCCAATATCTGGGATACTGCCGATCTTGAAATAAATTGTTATACGCAGTAGAAATCAGTACGACCACACACGCACAAATCATAATAATACCTAAATATCCCCATCCTGCTTGAGTATTAATTGCCACAATCGCGCTAGCTGCAGCGGGAGGATGAACGGTTTTGGTAAGAATCATTAAAATAAGAACAAAGGCAAGCACAATCGCAATTGTAATAAGACTTCGGTGAAATAAACTCCAAATAATAAGTGCAGAAACCGTTGCTAGTAAGTGACCTCCAAGCACGTGGCGCGGCTGTGATAAAGGCCCTTTATGAGCACCGAAGACAAGTACGCAGGTTGCGCCAATTGGAGCGAGTGCCATTGGATAACCAAGCGCTAGTGCAATCGCGCTGCTGATGATAATCGCAATTAAGCCTCCAATAGAAGAAACAACCGCATCTCTATAATTAATTTTCGGTTCTTCTTTTAATTCTCCTTTCATCTTTTTCGTATAAGAGCTTAAGTAAGACAGAAAGGGGCTTTTGCTTTGAGAAAAATTTTTTTCAAATTCCATTTCATATTTCCTTTCTTTTGTGTAAAAGTTATATGTCAAGTCGTATGTCAGAACATCTGCTATAATAAGTTAGTTTATAAGAAAAGAAGGATTACTAAAAGAGGAAAAACGACTTTTTTTGGTGGAAATTCTTTTTATGAACCAAAAAAGGCGTGATAGAGGGGAAAAGGGTCTCCATGTGCAGTAAGTGCAGGAGAGATGTATAATAAACCTAGAGGTGACTAATTATGTATCTAGTAGACTACCATCATCACACAAATAATTCATTTGACTCACAGGCAGTCATGAAAGAAGTGTGCGAGCAAGCTGTAAAAAACGGCATAAACGAAATTTGTTTTACCGAGCACTTTTCATTAAATCCATTAGCGCCAACGTACGGTCATATGGATTTTGATAAATATGAACAAGAACTAGCGGAATGCAGAGATCAATTTCAAAATCAGCTAGTGATTAAAAAAGGAATTGAAATTTGTGAGCCGCATTATTTAAAAGAGAAGTATCAAGAAACGATGAAGCAAGAGAACTTTGATTTCGTATTAGGGTCGGTGCATAACATTAATAACATCAAGCTTCGTAAACATTTGGAGCTGAATGATAAAGAAGCAATTTACCGCGCTTATTTTAATGAAATGTATAAGCTAGTAAGCGAAGCAGATATTGATGTATTGGCTCATTTAGATTTAATGAAGCGGTATGCGTTTGAGCAATACGGCATTTACGACTTTGATCAATTTAAAGATATTCTTGCGGATATTTTGAGAAAAGCCATTGATCGCAATATTGGAATTGAAATTAACACTTCAGGTATAAGAGGAAAGCTGGGCGAAGCATTGCCGGCACTTGAAGTTGTTGGCCTGTACCGCGATTTAGGCGGAGAAATCTTAACAATTGGATCCGATTCACATTTTGCCGATACCGTAGGAGCACATATAAAAGAAGCGGTTGAAATGGCGAAACAGTGCGGATTTACAAATGTTTATACGTTTGATCAACGTCAGCCAAAAGGAATAAAAATATAAGTGATAGTAAAAGCACGCTTCAATATATAAGAAGCGTGCTTTTACTATTGGTTGTTCTTATTCGTTAATAAGAATTCTCGGACGTCCTCTATTTTTAATCCGAGTTCATGAGCTGCTTTTATTAGATCAATCCATTCTTGATCTACTGCTAATTTTTCGTTTGTGTTCATCACTATTCATCCACCCTTGTCAGGGAACCCAGCCATCTTAGCATGTTGTAAACATTGCCTTAGACCTGAAGCTTTGCGTCACTGCTTTTCAGCAGCTTTGCCTTTATCTGAATAAATTTTTTAAATAACTATTATTATTTTAGTGGAAAACTACCAGAAATGGTGTCGAAATAGGTCGAGGTTTAAAAAAACATTTTACATCCATCTTTATATCCTAAAACGGGTGGATAGTAAAATGATTGAACTTAAAAAGTAACGTTTTGCTGTTAGTTTATACGCAGTTCATAAATAATAGTATTCACAATAGAAGAGAAAAGCATAGGACAAGGAGAGATAGATATGAGCTGAATGAATACCTACAAAGTATGGAGGGACTTCAGAGACCTGCAGTCACATTTAAAAGAAGACCTGCTAAGCGAATAGAGAACAATAAAATCATAAAAAAATGAACCCTGATAAAAAAGGCTCATTTTTTTATGGAAGAACTATATCTATTTCTCTCTGCTCTTCTATGCTTTGTTTTACTTTTATATAGAAGAAACAAAAACAGAGCGCCTCCAAAAGAGTCAATAAGTACATCTACAATTCGACCGTCTCGACCAATAATAAAAGCTTGGTGAACCTCGTCCAAAAATGCAAAGCAAGCAAGCAGCAGTCCTGCTTTTACATAACGCCCAGGCTTTTCTTTTAAGTTCCAATAAATTAAAACAGCTAATACACCAAAGAAGGAAATATGAGCAATTTTACGAAGGATAAATTCTAGATTAAATCCGTAGGTATAGGAAGTATAAAACTCACTGCTTGGTTTTAAAATAGACCAAAGCGTAGTATTATGGTCCCAAACAGAAGAGTTACTCCAGCTGCTTGGATCTGTGACCTGTAAATGAGGTGTGTGGGAAAAATGAGCGATGCCAAGCATCATTAAGATAACAGCGATTTTTTTTATCATGATGACATTTCCTTTATTTTACTTGATTGTATTAGCTTAAGAAAAAAAAGAGAAAAAAGCAAGAAATTTAAGCATTAATTATAAATATTCTTGAATGACTTAATATAAAAGATGTGAAATTCAGTTAATTCTGTTTATTTTCTTGAACAAACTTCTTTATCTCATCAATGGACAAGCCAATCTCATAAGCTTCTTTCATGAGTAAAATCCACTCTTTCTCTAAATCTACTTTTTCTTTTAACTTGTCAGTCATGATTATTCCTCCCCGGACCTTAAGGAGTAAAGCTGTCGTGGTTGAAAAAGCTCTCGATACTAGCCTTACTTACTTTTATTAACAATTATACAAACAATCAATTTTGCTTTGCAAATATTATACAGAATATAGTTATAAAGGATTATTTAAAAGCGAATTCTAACAAGTAAAAAGAATCATATACAGGCATTGTAGCGAGGTGTTTTTACTTAATGCTTCGAATTTTTCACTGTCTGAAGATTTTTTTTGAAGGACAGATACTGATAGAATTCAATAAAATCCTCTTGGGTCATACCTTGATCTATAGCTCTGCCTAACAGCTCCAGCCATTCTTCCGAAATATGGTGATCAGCTTCAGTATGTTCATTTGTTTCATCAATTAAGTAGTCAACGCTTGTGCCCAAAGAAGCAGCAATTTTGTGAAGCATCTGCAAGGAAGGGTTAGAGTTTGAACCTTTTTCAATTTGTGAAAGGTAGGATTTTGATATTTGTGCTTTCTCCGCCAGTCTAGTAATAGAATAACGTTTTTGCAGTCTCATGTCTTTAATGCGATCACCTATCACGTGAAAACCTCTCCTTCATATGTAGTATCTGTTGTTCATTATAAAGGAATTTTCAAGGTTTTCAATATGGAAATATTAAAAAAATAATATTCATACTAATATCTTGTTCTATATAAAGAATAAAATGATTATTAGAATAGTATGTCAATTTGTTCTAGCAAGAGAAAATTTTAAAATAAAGTGTTGAACAATAAAATGTTACCACAATAATGGATTAGTAAATATTCTTAATATAATAATATAAATTATGTATTAGCTTAAAATTCCTGTTTATTGAAAATTTTTATATGAGCAATAACTCTAGTGAATTTAACTTTAAGCCTTAATAGACATAGGAGAGGGAAATGACAATAACGTGCCTTATAATTATAGAAACTAAAATATAATATGATTAGAAATATTTACAAATGAAGAATAAAGATTTACCATAATGTAATAATTATAAATATAAGGAGTGTAAGTTATGATTTTAGTCATCGGAGGAGCAGGCTATATCGGAAGCCACCTAGTAAAAGAATTAGTGAAAACAAATGAAGTGGTGGTACTTGATAATCTATCAACGGGTCATCGCTGGGCAATCGATGAGAAAGCGGTATTCGTAGAAGGAAATCTAGGTAATGAGAAAGATTTAGAAAGCATATTCACAAATCATAAAATTGATGCTGTCATGCATTTTGCTGCTAATAGTTTAGTAGGGGAGTCAGTAACAGATCCTCTTAAATATTATCAAAACAACGTAGCTGCGACGTTAACCCTTTTACAAACGATGATGAAGCACAATGTGAAAAAGTTTATTTTTTCATCTACTGCTGCTACATATGGGATTCCTTCTGTAGATATCATTACAGAAGATACGGCAACAAACCCAATTAATCCGTACGGACGTTCAAAGTTAATGATTGAACAGATTTTAGCTGACTTTGCAAGTGCTTACGATATGGAATATGTGGTACTTCGTTACTTCAACGCAGCGGGTGCTTACGAAACAGCGGAAATTGGCGAGTGCCATGATCCTGAAACGCACTTAATTCCAATCATTCTTCAGCACCTGCTTGGTGAACGTGAAAACATCTCTGTATTCGGCTCAGACTACGATACTGAAGACGGAACGTGCATCCGTGACTACATTCACGTAACGGACCTAGCAAATGCTCACATTTCAGCGCTTCAAGCACTGTTAGACAGCACGAAGAAAACAGCAACGTACAATCTTGGAAACGGCCTTGGTTACTCTGTAAAAGAAGTGATCGAAACGTGTGAAAAAGTAACGGGTAAAAAAGCGAATGTTGTGATGGCAGACCGCCGCGCTGGAGATCCGGCACGCTTGGTCGCATCTTCTGATAAAATTCACGCAGAATTAGGCTGGAAAGCGCAAATTTCATTAGAAAAAATTATCGCATCAGCTTGGAACTGGCATCAAAACAGCGCAAAAATGAATTCTAAATAGTTTACAAAAAATATTTACATAAAACACACCTTCGTTAATTGATTTCTCATAACGAAGGTGTTTTATTGTTTATCCAATTTTAGATCATTGTGTGAAAAGGGAATTTGATTTTATAGAATTTATAAATGAGAACAGAAAGTAGCGTTTCTCTGCAGTACTAAGTCTTTTAAGCTATTAGATTTTCAATAGGTACCGTGGATTAAAATAGCATTAGAAAATAGTCTCTTGAAAAATATAATGATTTCTAAATAATGACTTTAGAACATTATAGGTATATACACTTGTTTTTATCTATGATATGTTTGGGTATAAAGAATTAATTTATTCGAACTTAAAAATAAGAAGGTTGTAAGAATAACACTGTAAGCGTTATCCTTGAATTATGAATTTATTGTATAAAAATAGAATTTTATAACAATAAATCCTTCTCCTGACCCAAGAAAACTGATAATATTGCTGGTAAACTTGTTATAATATTTAAAAAATAAAGTCGTTAGTAAAATTATTTAATTGAAACTATAATAGTACAAAACATTTATGGTTGATTTGCATAGGTCATTTAACACGAGAAAAAAGTTATAACAACCCCTAAACAGTCCATATGGCATATTTCGACAAAATAAGACATTGAAGCTATTTCTTTGTTATGCTAATATTTTAAAATGTTGAATCTTGATATGGGTCTTAGGTATGAAGATATTTATTTCTTTATAACTATATACCCCCTACATACTAATTTTTAAAAATGTAGATAACATACAGTTTTATTGGAATTTTTAGATAGTATTTATTTTATTGGATGTGTTTCTTGGAGAGTAGTCTAATTAGAAAAAGAAATGAGGGATGATTATGAAAAAAATAAGAAAAGCAATTATTCCAGCAGCTAAGAGGAACTAGCTTTCTTCCTACATCTAAGGTGATACTCTAAGAAATACTTCCAATTGTTAATAGAACAACTGTTAAATATATTGTAGAGGAAGCTATTATATTTGGAACAGACAATGGTCTGGTCAAAAGAGAAAAATTCGAACTTTTAGATAAAAATCAATAGTTATTTGAAGTAGAAACCCATTCATCTCACTAAAAAGTACCAAAATTATGAGGACATGTTGTGTGGTACGTCCATAATCTATATAGTATGATTGCCCATTGTTTTAGTAAAGGGAATTTCTATGAAAAGAGTAGTTTTGATAAAAAGTTTGTTGTGGAAACAACTCCTTCAAATTCAACGATTATGAGAAGATGTATTTGCTCCAACGGTTTTTGAGCTTTTGGAAGAATAAGAGATAGGCAGTAGAGTAGAAATTTAATTAATAGCTACCATTGGAAAATTAATCTATATTGAAATTGAAAGAGTCGTTGCTTACGCAATTTTAAAGGAAATGCTGTGATGACGGAGAAAAATTGGGTTTTATTCAAACAACTATTGAGCTTACTCTACAACACAAATATTTAGGGGATACATCATTATTATTTCTAGAAAAGACATTAAAAAAAGAAAGTGTGAACTTAAAATAAGATGAATGATACAGTATCTAAAAATAAATCGTCCAATAGCCGTAAAGAAGCCAATTTAAACCATTTAGAAAACAACCAAAAACAAAGTTCAATATATTACTTTAACAAGCGACTGATTGATATAACTGGAAGTCTAATAGGTATAGTGTTAACTTTTCCAATTTTTGTTTTAATTGGAGTGTTATATTTATTTGGATCTAATAGAGGTCCGGTATTCTTTCGTCAATATCGTGTAGGGAAAGATGGAAAGATGTTTAGAATGTATAAGTTTCGTTCTATGATTGTAAATGCAGAACAAGTCCTAAAGAATGATAAAATGCTCTATAAGAAATATTTGGATAACAACTATAAATTAGAACCGGAAGAAGATCCTCGAATTACTTTAGTAGGAAGATTTTTACGAAAAACTAGTTTAGATGAACTTCCACAATTAATAAATGTTTTAAAAGGTGAAATGAGTTTAGTAGGTCCTAGACCAGTTATTAAAGAGGAACTTAAGGAATACAACAGTCGTTTAAGAGAATTTCTTACGGTAAAACCTGGTGTAACAGGTTATTGGCAAATTTGCGGAAGAAGTGATGTTGGTTATCCTGAGCGTGCAGACTTGGAGTTCTATTATATTGAGCATCAAAGTTTTAAATTGGACTTCAAGATAATTTTAAATACAGTTCTATTAGTTATAACTAGAAAAGGAGCATACTGATATTGGGTAAGTAATATTTTTCTCAATGGTAACCTCTTAAATTCTTTATTTAGAAGTGTGAAATCAGCGTTGTTCAATTTATTTATAGTTTGTTTTCCTAAGGTTAATCCCTAATTAAGTATCTTAATAAAAGAAAATTGAAAAGTTAAGGTGTTATATGAAAAAAATTAAACTAGTATATGTTTGTGAGTGTCTAGGTGGGGGAGTAAGAAAACACCTTGTGGACTTACTCAATCATCTGGATAAGCAAAAATATGAAATACACGTCATATATAGTGAAAATAGAATGGATGCAGTTTTTGCCCAATCTATAACTCGACTAGATAAAGTGAGTTTTCACATTGTTCCTCAAATGGAACGGGAAATAAACATAGCTAAAGATTTTGTTTCTTTTAAAAAAATAGTCAAGTTATTTAAAAAGATTGGACCAGATGTTGTACATTGTCATAGCTCTAAAGCTGGAGTATTGGGGAGGGTAGCTTCAAGATACTGCGGTATAGATACAGTGTACTATACTCCGCATGGATATATTATACAAAATCCGAAAATATCTAATAAAAAAAGAAGGTTATTCAGCCTCATAGAAAAGGTGTTAGCTAAACAATTTACTACAAAAGTTATACACGTCTCTAAAGGAGAAGAAGAGGTAGCTTTAAAAAACAATATCTTAAATAAAGAAAAGTCTCTAGTTATATATAATGGAATGGATATACCTCAGACTAAAGAAAATAAAATTAATGAAAATTTTAACATTATTACTGTAGCAAGAATGGATGAACAAAAGAACCCGTGGGAAGCTATTAAAATAATAGAAGCTTTAGTAAAAAAATATCCGAAAATCAAATACACATATGTAGGTGATGGTGAATATTACCAAGAAATATTTGATTATATAAAGGATAATGGATTAGATAGAAACATCAAGTTACAGGGGTTTATGGATAATCCAATTAATCTGTTAGAAAAAGCAGATTTGTTTTTATTAACTTCTTTATATGAGGGATTGCCATATGCTTTAATTGAATCGTTAGCATGTGGTGTGCCTTTGTTGGCAACAGATGTTACTGGTAATAATGAGTTAGTTATCAATAATTTAAATGGATTTTTATACAAACAAAGTGATTTGGAAGACGGAAGGTACAAATTAGAATTATTAATCAATAATAAAGAACAGCTTTTAAAGATGTCGGACAATGCTTTTCAATACTTTTTAAGCCATTTCACTTTCGACAAAATGATGAAAAGCTATGACGATCTATACACACAACTTTGAATTTACTACCGACATCGCTAAGAAATATGAATGAAAACTATTTGTTTTTGATTTATCGGGTTAATAAGTTTATACAACAAACTTTGAAGTGCAAATTGGTTCTATGATATTGACAGTTGGCTTTCAGTATAATTATCCTCTCCAAATTCCTTCGAAAAGCAAAAGTTAATGGTAGAGAGATAGCCAACTGTTATTTATTTTAATGAACTAACTAGTAACGGCAAAGTTATTATGTTGCACATGAAAACATCAACTAATGTAACAAGCGTTTAATAAATGTATTGATTTAGTAAAAATGATAGTATTAGAAAGATCAGAGGTAGTAAAATGATTATCCTTACAAGAATAATAAAAAATGTTTTAGTGGCAGTATCTTACTTTCTGCTAAACTCTATAAGAGTATCTAAAGTAGAACGAGGTTTGAATACCCGAATTTATTACAATGTTTTAATAAAGGAACCTCAGAACATTGTAGTAGGTAATAATACGTTTATAAACAATGGTTGCCTTCTGTGGGGGGCTCCTAAAGGGAAAATTATAATTGGTAATGACGTACTATTTGGTCCTTCAGTAAAAGTTATTGCTTCTAATCATGGTACCTCGCGCGACAATTTAATAAGATGCAATACGTGGTACGACGGAGATATAGTAATTGAAGATGATGTATGGATAGGAGCAAATTCTATTATATTAAAGGGTGTTAAGATAGGAAAGGGTGCAGTTATAGCAGCTGGTACAATAGTCAATAGAGACATAGAGCCATATACTATTGTAGGTGGAGTACCTGCAAAAAAAATTAAAAATAGAATTTAGAAGTCTATCTCTACGTAACCATTTTACAGTTCTATTTTGAAAAATAAAATTGCGAGTGATATTAAATGATTAAGATAAAAAAAGTAATTTTATTTATAGTAATAGTTATTGTTGTTTTTGGAATAATTTACTTTTTCTCTCAAAAATACAGATCAAATCAAACTATTGTTAGCAATGAAATTCCTAACAATATAGGTGTACAAACCCATAGTAGAAATGGCTATACTGATGTTAAAGCAATAAGAGAAAATGGATTTAAAATAGTTCGAGATGATATTTTGTGGTCTAGGGTCGAGAAGGAAAAAAATAAATATGATTTTAAAAGTAACGGGTATGACTCTTATAATAAACAATTAAAGGAAAACAAGGTTCGCCCATACTATATACTTAGTCTTAGTAATAAACTTTATGAAAAAAATAATTCGGTGGTTACAAATGAAGGTCGCATGGCATATACAAAATTTGTCGGTAAAACTGCTTATAGGTACAGAGGTCAAAATACCTTATGGGAAATTTGGAATGAACCCAACATAGATGGGTTTTGGAGCCCTGCATTTACCAGTGTGGAAAATTATACTAGATTGGTAAAGGCAGCATCTAGTGCTATAAGAAAAAATGATCCAAGTGGAATCATTGTAGCTCCAGCTTTAGCTGGAGTTGAAGATATTTCTCTTTATTGGCTAGAAGAAACCTTTAAAAGGGGGTTACTTGAACACGTAGATGCAATCTCTGTTCATCCTTATCGAAGAACTTCTCCAGAAACTGTAATTAGTGATTATGAGAAAGTAAGAAATTTAATTTCAAAATATAGTGAAAGAGAAATTCCTATAATCTCTGGAGAATGGGGATACTCTACGGCACCTGCATTCTATGGTATTCAATTAAATCAGTTACAACAATGCCAATATTTGGTAAGGATGATGTTGGTCAATATATCTCAAGATATACCAATCAGTATTTGGTATGATTGGAAAAATGATGGGGAAGATAGACAAAGCGGTGAACAAAATTTTGGAATACGAGAATTTGATAGTTCAATACCCAAACAAGCCTCTATAGGAGTTAGTACGTTAACTAAGACACTTTCTGGTTATCATTTTTCTAAAAGAATTGAAATCAATAGCAAAAAGGATTTTCTATTAGAATTTATCAGTGATGACAATGATAAAGGGAAAATCTACGTATATTGGACACAAGAAGTTGAGCATAATTTTTATTTTCCAAATTACATAAAGGGCACAGCTAGAAAGGTTTCAATGTTAGGAGAAGTGACCTCAGATTTTGCTGTAAATAATTTACCCTTGAAAATATCAGGTAGTCCTACCTATATAATACTGAAAGTAGATAAGTAAGTTCTTTTTTGATTTTTAATATCTCTATTTTTAAAGAGTACAGTTAGAAAAATTGATCAAATTAATTTTTAAGAGCTTATACTGAATTTCTATCAGTTTTTTGTAGACCATGCACTCTTCTATAGTTGAAAATAATATCAAATAGATAACTAATTAAATGTTCTAAAATGTCATTGCTTTAAGTGAGATGAGCTTTAGTGAAAATACAGAGTAAGTCAAAGGAGGAACAAAATGACCAAATTTTCTATCATTGTACCTACATATAATGTTGAGGCTTACATAGAAAAATGTATTACTTCGGTTTTAAGCCAAAGTAATAGTGATTTTGAATTGTTGTTAGTAGATGATTGTTCTTCTGATAATACAGTTAGTATAATTAATAGTTATTCTGATAAAAGAATAAAACTATTTCAAAACTCATCTAATAAGGGACCATCGCATTCAAGAAATATAGGGATTGAAAAAGCTTGTGGAGAGTATATTACATTCCTAGATGGAGATGATTGGTGGGAACACAACCGTTTAGATATGTTATGGAACTATATTGGTAGTAAAGAGAGTTTGGACTTAGTATGGGATGATCTTTTTTTTATTGAAGATAATTCTTTAAAGCCATGGACTACTTTTACCAAACAAAAGAAAATAAACTGGAATATGCCTAAGAAAGTCGACATAACCACCTTTATTAAGATTGATTTAGGTTTGTTACAGCCAACAATCAAAAGAGAGTTTATTACAAACAATAAAGTTAAATTCAATGAAACTGTAAGATATGGGGAAGATTTTTTGTTTTCTCTAGAAATGTTACTAAAAGGTGCAGAAGCGTTCTTTTATCCCAAACCTTTATATTATTATCGTTCAAGACCAAATTCGCTAGTAACTCAAAAAGGTGATTCGCTAACACAAATGATAGAAGAAACAAATAATCTTATTAAATGTAACCACAAGAAGTTAGACCCCATTATTATTAAGGCTTTAAAACAGAGAAAAACTATATTAAATGATAACTTGAAATTTTGGAATATCCAAAACCAACTAAAAGATAAGCAAGTTATAAACTGTGTGAAACACATCATTAAATATCCGAAAATCTTTATTATAGTACTAGAAAAAAGCTTAAACTATATTTCAAAGAAGATAGAAAGATCAAAATATAGCTGAATAGTCTTTTAAAAAAGAGCTCATAGCAGTTAAAATTTTTATGTTAGGAGAATATAATTGTCTAAAGTTAGAGTTTCCATTGTAATGTCTGTATATAATTCAGCAAAATTTCTAAAAAAATCTATCTTAAGTGTATTAAACCAAACATATAAGGAATTTGAATTAATCATAATAAATGATGGATCTACTGATTCTAGTGTAGATATTATCAAACAATTTAAAGATGAAAGAATAAAGTTGTATGAGAATTCACAGAATAAGGGTTTAATTTATTCCTTAAACAAGGGAATCAGTTTAAGTACAGGCACATATATAGCGAGATTTGATGCGGATGATATATGTTCACCGGATAGAATATTAGAGCAAGTTAATTATTTAGAAAACAATAGAGATATTTCTATTGTGGGAAGTAATGCTACATTATTTTTAGATACTCTCCCTTTTATAAGAAAAAAAGTAAAGGTCTTAAAAACATCTGAAGAAATAAAAAGTGAGTTATTATTTAGAAATAAACTTTTATTTCATCCTAGTATCATGTTACGCAGATCCATATTTCAAGAAAGTACGGATTATAGATACAACCCAGATCATCAAATGTGTGAGGACTTTGGCTTGTGGCAATTACTAAGTACGAAATATGCAATGAATGTAGTACAGAAACCGCTGTTAAAATATAGAATTAGTAAAACTAGTATTACATCAAATTCTCGAAAAAAGGATGCATTATTTACTGTTTCTATGAAAAAAGTATATAGTCAAGGTCTAAAATTATTCGGGATTGACCACGATCAAAGAGAGTTAGAAATTCATACTGAATTATCTATGGTTAGTAGGGGCACAGATGCTTATTTTTCACTAGAACAAAAAAGTGAATGGCTAAACAAAATTATTAAACACAACGAAAGTATAGGAGTGTATGAAAGCCAATCATTAAAAAATATATGCTCTGAAATGTTTTATTTAAATTGTTTGAGGTGGGGAAGTTATTCAGAATATCGCTCTTCTTCATTTTTTCGAATTGTTCCTAAAAGTTGGAGTGATTTCTCAGTTAATAAATTTAAATTAATTATAATTAGAAAAATAAATCAATTATTTCGTTAGTATTTCGAAAGGTTGGATCACTTGTTTATATATGTTTTTATTATTTGTCTAGTTGCATTATGCTATATGTTAAGGAGATATCTTAATTCAAAATTAAACAACCTACTAGTTCTTTATTTGTATCTTACTTTAAGTATAGTAGCTGGCATCAGATATTATGTAGGTACAGATTTTCAGCTTTATCAAGGGATATATAACAATTCTAATAATATAAAATATTCTAGTGAATTTGTAGAGATTGGTTACATTTATATTAATAGAATGTTCTATAATTTTAATTTATCTTTCCAGTTTTTTTTAATTATAGTAGCACTGTTCATCAATTTTAATTTTATTAGAGGGGCATATAAATATACTAACGATGTAATAGGAGTTTTGTTTTTCTTTGTTACTACAGGCATATACTTTTCTACATATAATATAATGAGGCAATCTATAGTAGTATCAATTTTGTTTATCTGTTTTAGCTTATTTATAAAAAAACGATACACATTGTTTGTCGCTATAATGGGGTTATCGTTCTTAATACATAGAAGTATCTTTATTGTTCTGATAATACTAGCAGTAAGCACGATTAAACTTAGAGTTAACCCTTTAAAATTCTTTTTATGGAGCCTTGCTTTTGTAACGTTATTTGTGAACTTTTCTAGTAATAATATAGTAATGAAAATCTTTTATGTATTACCTGATAAGTATCAAATGTATTCTAGTTCTATAGGAAATATTGGGGGAATAAATTATTTTAATTTGCTATTGCCTAGTATATTGCTGATTTTAGTTTTTATCTTTTATAAAAAATTAATTTCAAAAAATGCAATCAATAAATTTTTTGTGAAAATATTCTTTGTTTTTTATTTATTACTAATAATTTCTACTAAATATTTAGACTTTTATAGGGTAGCTGCATACTTTGAAATTTCCCAATTGATTTTAATTCCTGAAATTTTAATGCTAATTAAATTGAAAGAAAAATGGTTTATTGACTTATGTGTAGTAATCGTATTTAGTGTATTCATTATTAGTAAATTAATTTTAGGCCACTATGGTGTAGTGCCATATAATTTTAGTACAGACTTATTTTTGAATAAGTAGTATATATTTGTAGATTCTAAATTAGTTTCTTATAAATAGATTAATAATTTAAGTACATGAGAAAGAAATGCTAGAGGTATTATCCTAAGGTTTCACTCTAGATGTACAATGAATATAAATAAATTTATAAATGGTATAGAAGGGAAGTAAAATGACAGATATTAGTGTGATTGTACCGATATTTAAAGTAGAGAAGTATTTAAGGAAGTGCCTTAATGGACTCTTAGCCCAAACCCATAAAAACTTTGAAATAATTCTAGTAAACGATGGTTCTCCTGATGGTTGTGGTAATATTTGCGAAGAATATAAAAAGATTGATAGTCGTATTAAAGTTATACATCAAGAAAATAGTGGAACGGGAATGGCACGAAACAGAGGGTTAGAAATTGCTACAGGCAAATATATATACTTCTGTGACCCAGATGATTATATGGAAAATACACTGCTCTCAGAAAATTTCTTATTAGCTGAACAATACGAGGCTAATATGGTTATTTTTGGTTACTACGACGTAACGTTTACTAAATCTGGAAATAAATCAAGTCCTAAATCATATAATCAAATGTTTTTAAAAAGCCAATCAACTTTTCAAAGTGAGTTTATAAATTTATATAAGGAAAACCTTATGTTTACCTTGTGGAATAAGTTATACAAAAAAGAATTTTTAGATGAAAATAATTGCTTTTTTGCTGATCGAAAAGGTTGGCCAAGATACAGTATTTAATTACAAAGTATATGAGAACTTAGATAAAGTTTACGTTAATGATAGAAAGTATTACCATTACGTAATAGATAGAACAGGTTCAGCAGTTAATGTTTATAGAAGAGATAGATTTGAAATCAGATATAAAGAAACTGAAAGATTTGAAGAGTTAGTGAACAAATGGGGAAACAATGAGAAATATAAACCTCTAATTCTAAACGATTGGGTAACTACTTTATCTGTTGGATTAAATAATTTATTTTATAATGATTGTCCTATGGATAGTAAAATGAAAATTAGTAGAATAAAGGAGTTTATAAGTACACCAAAAATTAAATATGTTTTAAACGAAATGAAATTGAAAGAAGTTACCAGTTTGTTTATGAAAATAGAATTGTATCTTTTAAAAAATAATCGGCTATTACTTGCTTTGAACATGCTGAAATTCAAAAAAACTTTGAAAACTATAATTAAATAATTTAACTAAATAGTTCAACCTTTGTTTTCTAGAAAATATACGGTTAATTCAAACGAGTTAATTTTAAAAATGAGACATTTAAAAGAGGAAATTTAAATGAAAAGAATATTTAACAATCGGTTATTTGGAAATATATTTTCGTTACTAATATTGCAAGGCAGTAATTATATATTTCCTTTAGTTACTTTTCCCTATTTAGTAAGAAAATTAGGTACAAATAACTACGGTGTATTAGTAGTTTGTATAGCTACTATGCAATTTCTTAATATTTTCGTAGATTATGGTTTTAATATATCTGGGACTAGGGAGATTTCTATAAATAAGAAGATTAAAGAAAAGGTAAACGAAATTTACAATATAATAATGACATTGAAAATAATTTTTACGTTAATTTTAGGAATTATCTATTTCATATGTATAGAGACCTTCTCAGTTTTTCATGATAATAAACTAGCTTATTTATTAAGTTATTTAATTCTTGTTGGGAACACTCTTTTTCCTATTTGGTTATATCAAGGTTTAGAGAAAATGAAATATATTACCTACATTAATATATTAGTAAAATTAATGGTTACAATGTTAATTTTTATATTCATAAAAGACAAAGGTGATATTAACATAGCTGTATTTTTTCAAACTCTTTATTATATAGTTCCTGGAATTATATCCCTTTTGTTCGTGAAGTTTAAATTTAAGTTGGAATACAAGTTCGTTTATGATGTTATACAATTAAAGGAAGAAGTATTAAAAGGGAAATTTGTATTTTTAACTAGTTTATGGATAAATTTTTATAGTCAAGGTCCTCTTATTATTTTAGGATTTATATCTGGAAATAATGCTGCAGGTAATTATGGAATTGGCCAAAAGATTATGGGAGCGTTTTATGGATTATCCCAACCTATTGTCCAAGCTATATACCCTTACATATGCGAGATGTATGACAATAGCAAAGAAAAATTCTATAAATTTCAAAAGAATTTTTTGTTTTTGAGCTTGTTCTTTTCTATTTTAATATCCGTATCCCTATTTTTACTATCTCCACATCTTGTAGTCTTTATATCAGGTGCATCTAACGCAAATTTAACTTTATTAGTCAAACTTTTCTCTTTAGTTGTATCTTTATCCATTATGAATACTGTGATGGCTAGACTTATGTACGCAGTAAACTTACAAAAAGTTTTAAATAATAGTTATTCTATAGCTGCAACAGTCTTTATTGTACTAGCAATTCCCTTAACGTTTTGGTTTCAAGAGTTTGGAATGGCTTCAGTTGTTATAGTAGCTGAAACAATAATCTTTATTTTAAATGCGAAGAATATAAAAAATATTGAATACAAATCGTAGTTTTGTATTGGAATGATTAAGTCCTGCTGATTTTGTATGTTCTATTGATATTTTTTACTTAATAAAGCAATAACAAATTAAAGTAATTGTGGTTGTCGGTATGAAGAGTAAATTATTAAATTACAAAAAAATGTATATTTGGCTTAAGAAAAAGTAAAATTTCTTTATAGAGAAAAGGAGACGAATAAATTAATGAATATAACGGTAGCAGGTACTGGCTATGTTGGTTTAGTGACAGGCGTTTGTTTAGCGGAAAAGGGTCATACAATAACATGCGTAGATAATGTTAAAGATAAAATTAGCATTTTAAATCAAGGAATATCACCTATATTTGAACCAGGTCTTGATGAATTGATTATTAAAAATGCTGAAGCAGGAAAATTGTTCTTTACAACAGATTATCAAAGTGTTTATGCAAAATCAGATGTTATTTTTATAGGGGTAGGTACACCGGAGAATGAAGATGGGTCTGCTAATTTAAACTATGTTTACGCAGTTGCACAACAAATTGCTGAATCACTAGAGCAAGACTGCCTTATTGTAGTAAAGTCAACAGTTCCTATAGGGACAAACGAAAAAATAGAAGAATTAATTAGAAGACATTTAAAAAATAATGTACAAGTTGAAGTAGCTTCCAATCCGGAGTTTTTAGCACAAGGAACAGCAGTTCACGATACGCTGTATGCGTCACGTATTGTAATAGGAGTAGAAAGTGAAAGTGCGAAAAAAACGCTGTCTGATGTTTATATGCCTTTTGAACAACCGATTTTGACAATGAATCGTCGTAGTGCAGAGATGGTAAAGTATGCTTCAAACGATTTTTTAGCGTTAAAAATATCATTTGTTAATGATATAGCTAATCTATGTGAAGTAGTGGGTGCTAATATTGAAGATGTTACAAAAGGGATGAGTTACGATAAACGTATTGGTAATAAATTTTTAAACCCTGGTATTGGTTACGGTGGTTCTTGTTTTCCTAAAGATACTAAAGCTTTACACTGGCTTTCCGAAGAAGAAGGTTATGTACTACGTACTATTAAAGCTGCTATAGAAGTGAATGAGAAACAAAAATTTACATTAATTAAGAAAGCGAGAAGAGATTTCTCAACATTTAAAGATCTAAAAGTTGCAATTTTAGGCCTGACATTTAAACCAGGAACAGATGACTTGAGAGAAGCTCCTTCAATCCCTAACATTCGTTTATTATTAAATGAAGGTGCTAACATTCATGCATACGATCCTGTAGGTATAGAGAATTTCAAAAAAATATATCCAACGCAAATTTATTATCAGGAAACACTTGAAGAAGCATTAAAAGGTGCGGATTTATGTTTCATATTTACTGAATGGGACGAAATTAGAAATATGGATATAGACTTATTCAATACGAAAATGAAAACACCATATGTCTACGATGGACGCAACTGTTTTAGTCTCGAAAAAATGAAAAAAAGAGGAATTAACTATCAGTCCATAGGGCGTCCTCACGTTAGTGAATATAATGTTAAAAATAAGGTTAGTATCTAAGTAATATTAAAAGAGTCAATTTCGTTTTTTTTAACTCTATGGTAAATATAATATATTTTTTTAGTTTTTAATTTAATTGGAGGTTGCTATATGGAAGGAAACACCAGTTTGCGAGACTTGTTTCAAGTACTCTCTAAGCGTTTATGGTTAATTGTATTAGTAACAATTAGTGCAGTAACAATTAGTGCAGTCGTCAGCTATTTTGTATTGACGCCTGTTTATCAGGCAAGTACACAAATTCTTGTGAATCAAGCTAAGTCAGAGCAGCAATTGTATAATGCAGGCGCCATGCAAACGAATGTACAATTAATTAGCACATATAATGATATTATTAAAAGCCCTGCTATTCTAGATGAAGTTGTAGAGGAATTAAAGTTAGACAGCTCAGCTAAATCTTTGAGTGGACAAATTCAAGTAACTAGCGCTGAAAATTCACAGGTTGCTTTGATTACGGTTCAAGACACAAATGCGAAGCGTGCAACAGATATTGCCAACAAGACAGCGTCCGTTTTTCAACAAAAAGTGCCTAAGATTATGAATATTGATAATGTTAGTATTCTATCCAAGGCTGATCTTGGTGCCAGTACAAGCCCTGTCAAACCGCAACCCGTCTTCAATATTGCAATTGCATTAGTTGTAGGTTTAATGGTAGGTATTGGATTATCTTTTCTATTAGATTACTTAGATAATACGATTAAAACAGAACAAGATATTGAAAATTTTCTTGAGCTTCCAGTGATGGGCGTTATTACAAATATTAAAGACGTACCTAAAACAACTAACATACAGCGTCCTGATGTTACGGTTCCTGTATCAAAAAGAGGTGAGACAATTGGCTCGTAAAGGAAAAGAAAGTAAAAATGATAAAGTGCTAACACTAAAACGCCGCCTTCTTGCTCACAACAGTCCAAAAGATCCAGTTGTTGAACAATATCGTACAATCCGTACGAATATTCAATTTTCTGGTGTAGATCAAGACATTAAGTCATTGCTTTTAACTTCAAGTGGAACAGCGGAAGGGAAATCAACTACTGCTTCAAATTTAGGTGCTGTTTATGCTCAGCAGGGGTTAAAGGTGTTACTAGTTGATGCGGATTTGCGTAAGCCAACGGTTCATTATACGTTTCGCCTAGAAAACCATACTGGTCTTACAAATGTTCTAACTAGACAGTCTAATTTGGGACAAGCCGTTCAAGAGACTGAAGTAAAAGGGCTCTATGTATTAACAAGTGGCCCTATCCCTCCTAATCCTTCTGAACTGCTTGCATCCCATCAAATGGAAGAATTATTGCAGGAAATAAAGCAGGAGTTTGACATAGTTATTTTTGATACCCCGCCTATTTTAGCGGTAGCTGATGCTCAGATTTTAGCTAATCAAGTGGATGCTTCCATTTTAGTAGTCAGCAGTGGAAAAACGGAAAAAGATAGGGCTTTAAAAGCCAAAGAATTGTTAGTTCATGCAAAATCAAAGTTACTTGGTGCAGTCCTAAATAACCGTAGAGCAGACAGTAGTAGTTATTATTACTACTATTATGGAAGCAAGTAACTTCATATTTAATAATATTTTAAAAATCTTAAAATTTTGATAGCTTGTCAATATATATTAGTTCATCAATTGTTATCATTTTGGTATTAAAATAGCTAATAAGCTGATCTAGGAGGATAGTATATGATTGATTTACATTGTCACATTCTATCTGGTATTGATGATGGAGCTTTAAATGATGAGATAAGCTTAAAAATGGCTCGAGAAGCTATATTAGAAGGTATTCATACAATTGTAGCTACACCTCATCATCAGAATGGGCGCTACCTTAATGAGAAAAAAGATATCGTACGACACTTACAGAAATTAAATGCGCTATTACAGCAGGAAAAGCTTCCATTAACAATCTTACCTGGGCAGGAAGTACGGCTTTATGGTGAAATCCTTGAAGATTATAGGGCAGGTAAAATTTTGACGCTCAATGACACAGGGAAATATTTATTTATAGAATTTCCATCTAGTCAGGTACCGCATTATGCAGAGCAATTATTGTTTGACATTCAATCAAAAGGGTTGATTCCAATCATTGTGCATCCCGAAAGGAATAGCCGTTTGCTCGAGGAGCCCGATCTGCTGTATAAATTTATAACGAACGGAGCGCTTGCTCAAGTAACAGCTGGAAGCTTAACAGGCCGCTTTGGGAAAAAAATCAAAAGGTTTTCTCATCAGTTAATTCAATCGAATCTAGTGCATTTTGTATCCTCGGATGCCCATAATCTTGAAGGCCGCTCGTTTTATATGAGGGAAGCTTTAGAAGCAATAGAAAGTGAGCATGGACAGGATACAGTATATGTATTTCTAGAAAATGCTCAGTATGTGATACAAGGCCAAATGTGCTACAAAGAGCCTCCAGAGATGATTAAAAAGAAAAAGTTTTTAGGCATTTTTTAAAGTGCTTTATTTATACGTAAACTACGTATTTAAAAGGAGAAATGAACATGCAAAAAGTTAAAAAGGCTATTATTCCAGCAGCAGGATTAGGAACTCGTTTTTTACCAGCAACAAAAGCAATGCCAAAAGAGATGCTTCCAATCGTCGATAAGCCAACGATTCAATATATTATCGAAGAGGCAATTGAATCAGGTATTGAAGATATTATCATTGTAACGGGTAAAGGCAAGCGTGCAATTGAAGATCATTTTGACAATGCACCTGAGCTAGAGCAAAACTTAGCTGAAAAAGGAAAATTTGAGCTATTAGAAAAAGTTCGTCAGTCTTCAAATGTGGAAATTCACTACATTCGCCAAAAAGATCCAAAAGGATTAGGACATGCAGTGTGGTGTGCGCGTAACTTTATTGGTAACGAGCCTTTCGCCGTATTGCTAGGAGATGATATCGTACAAGCAGAAACGCCGGGATTACGTCAGTTAATGGATGAATACGAACAAACTTTATCATCTGTTATTGGTGTTCAAACTGTTGCTGATAACGAAACACACCGCTATGGTATTGTTGATCCAACTTCAAGTAAGGGCCGTCGTTACCAGGTTAATTCGTTTGTTGAAAAACCAGCACCAGGAACGGCTCCTTCTAATCTAGCTATTATGGGACGCTATGTGTTTACACCGGAAATATTTAAGTTCTTAGAAGAGCAGGAAGTAGGAGCAGGCGGCGAAATTCAGTTAACAGATGCTATTCAAAAACTAAATGAAATTCAGCGTGTATTTGCCTACGATTTTGAAGGAAAACGTTATGATGTAGGAGAAAAGTTAGGCTTTATTCAAACATCTTTAGAATTTGCTCTTCAGCATGAAGATTTACGTGAAAATCTCCTTGTATTTATGGAAGAATTGTTGAAGCAAGAAAAAGTACGCGTATAACATTCATTTTTAATAAAAAAAGTGATGAAGTTTCCTTCATCACTTTTTTTATTAGTTAATATTTAAATGTTGTTTTAACTTGCTAGAAAGCGCTTCGCGCGTAGCATCTGATACGGCATAATAGTAAATGCCGTCGATTTTTTCACCTTTACCATCCACTTGCAACTGTTCTACATTACGACGTGCATCTTTGTAATTAGATTGAATTTGTTTCATATCATCAAATGTAAGGTTTGTTCTAACGTTTGTTCCAATTGTATCTAGAATTGTACCGTAATTAGCAAGGGATTGAACGCTTGCTCCTTCTTCAATAACTCCTTCAATAATTTGACGCTGACGCATTTGACGTCCAAAGTCTCCTCGAGGATCTTGTTTACGCATACGTGAATAAGCAAGAGCTTCTTTTCCATCAAGCGTAAGGTTTCCTTTTTCAAAGCTGTATCCATCATAATCAAAGTTCAGGTCGTTATTAACTGTAACTCCTCCCACTGCATCTACGATGTCTTTAAAGCTTTCCATGTTAACCTGTACGTAATAATCCACAGGCACGTCTAAGAATTTCTCCACTGTATTAACAGCCATATCTACGCCTCCAAATGCATAGGCATGGTTAATTTTGTCCGTGGTTCCTTTTCCTACAATTTCTGTACGCGTATCACGAGGGATACTAACCATTTTCATTGATTGATCTTTTGGATTTACGGTCATTAAGATTAACGAATCTGAACGGCCGCGATCTCCAGCGCGCTGATCTACTCCTAGAAGTAGGATGGAGATAGGATCACGCTTACTAAATGATACTTTTTCTGAGCGTTTCTCTGAAACGTCACGGTTTAATGGCTCATGTGTTTGTGTAAAAGTCTTTTCAACTGAATGCCAAATGCTGTAGGCATAAGATCCTACTCCTACAATTAGTACTAAAATAATGGCTAGGGTAATTTTTAAAGCGCGTTTTTTCTTTGGTTTTCTTCTTTTACGTCGTCGAGTTTGAGGCTCTGTCATAATCGGTTTCTCTTCCTTTGCTTAATATATTGATAAAACAAATGAACTACTTATGTACTTCATTAATTCTTATCTGTTTTTTATACATAACAGTAAGCCTATAAAAACATGACATATTGACTTATTTTTATCCACTTATTCTCAAATTATATTATAATAAAAGCAAAAAAGAAAGATATAGTAGAGGAGACAATTTATGAAAATATGGGTCAATGTTCTAGCTTTGCTTGTGCTTATAGCATCTTTAGTAGCGGGTAAAATATATTGGAATCATCAAGCTTCTGAGCAGTCAGCGGTAAGGCCAACTAAAATAGAAGGTTCTAGTTATACAGAAGGTGAAGAAGCTTCTTGGAAAAAGTATGTGCAAAACCTTCCGAAATCGGTAATAGCAAAAATAGAGCAAGCCGAAAAAACGAAAAAACCTATGAAGCTAGTAATTGTAGGCTCTGCTCCTAAAGAAAAGGTACAGAAAACCTGGGGAACTTTACTGAAGGAAAACCTGAACATCACTTACGGTGAAGATTTAATGGATACACAAGTATATGAATATACAGACATGACAACGTTGAAATTTATAAACAACGGGATTTATAAACAAATTTTGGATGAAAAGCCAGACGTTTTGTTATTTGAGCCGTTTCTGTTAAATGATAACGGAGTAGTAGGTATTGATAATACCCTAGAAAATATTAACGTCATTATAAGCCATTTAAAAGATCAGAATAGTGAGCTAGTTACGATTCTACAGCCATCAGCACCAGTATATAAGGCAGTAAACTACCCAAATGACGTAAAGGCACTAGAGAAATTTTCTAAAGAAAACGGATATGAATATCTTAATCATTGGATAGCCTGGCCTGACTATCGTTCCGAAGATATTTTAACGTTTTTAGCGGAAACGCCTGGCCAACCTAATGACAGTGGAGAAAAACGATGGGCTAAGTATTTGGAAACGTATTTTACGAATTCAGAATCAGATATATAAGAAAAAGCAGATAGTCCCTTCGGCTATTCTGCTTATTTCTTTATAGGTATAATGAACTAAAAATGAAGATTTGATGCATTTTAAGACAGAAATATAGCTTTTAAGACTTCAAATATGCACATAAGAAGATGTCTTCCTGTATGTGGAAAAGTTCGTGCAGTGTGTATGTTATAATATAATTTATGGAATATTACCCATGAATTGAGACATAGAAAGAGGAGACAAACGAATGATTGACTTACATACATACATTTTGCCGGAGATGGAAAATGGACCTAAGAGCCAAGATGAACTTTTGCAGATGGCAGATGCATTAGTGAAGCAAGGAGTAACAAAAGTGATTGTGACGCCCAAATATGAAGGGCCTGCTTCAAGCTGCACATCAGCTGTAGAGTTTGCAAATGAATACCTGCGAAAAGCTTCTATTTCACTAACCATTTTACCGGGACAAAAAGTAACTGCAACCAATCATATGACTTTGTTTAATCAAGATTTCTATAAGATGACTATAAATGAAAATGAAAAATATATGTTTTTGGAGATTCCGCAAGATATGGAAATTGAAGTAGTAGAAAATATTGCATATGAGCTGCAGCTGAAGGGAGTAGTGCCGGTCTTAAATGAACCTGAACGCCATCCGTTATTTATAGATAATCCTGCGAACTTATATACGCTTGTAAAAAATGGAGCAGAAGTTCAATTGTCTGCACAAAGTGTACTCGGGGGAAACGGCAATAAATCTAAAAAAGCAGCTTATCAGTTCATTGATCATGGATTAGCACACGTGATTGCATCAGGTGTAAATCGTGAAAACTATCAGCAGTACGGCCTGCAAAAAGCCTATTCTGCTGTTTCTAAAAAATACGGCAACAGCAAGCTTTATCATTTTATGGAAAATGCAGAGGCTATTGCGAGCGGAAAGGCTGTCTATAAACAAGAGCCTGAACGCATCAAAAAAACAAAATTCCTAGGAATCTTTTAAAGTTTCCCTTTGTACCCTGATTAACTTCTGTTTAATCAGGGTATTTGCATACAAAGACCTATTTCAGACCCTTCTTTTTTCATCATTATTTGGAGTTATTTTACAAATTGTGTTTGCGTTTTCATGTAGAGTAATAGTAAAATATTGTTAGTTAAGTAGATGGCAGGAAAGTACGCGGTTTTCCGGGGTTCGTGGTGGTAAATGTCGAGAAGAATACATAGTTTCATACTAGAAATCGTCGTAGAATAGAGCTATACAAGACGCAGGGAGGGAAATAAAGTGATTGATATTCATACGTACATATTGCCTAATATCGATAGCGGACCTGAGGAAGTAGACGGCTTTTTGAAAATGGCACGCTCCTTAGCGGATCAAGGCGTTCAGTCCGTTGTGGCGACGCCCCTTTATGATAGCGATCAAGAGTTTATGAAACACCATTTATTTCTCTATGTGAATGCAGCTAATGAATGGCTCACGAATTCATGTATTCCTCTTCAAGTATTACCAGGTCAGCTTGTCCCTTTATCGCCTCAACTTCTGCGAAACTATGAGCGAAATCAGCTTCTTACGCTTAATCACACCGATAAATATTTGTTTCTTTCACTGCCTGACTATGATGTCTCACCTTATTTTGAAAAGATACTGTCTGATCTTCTCACAAAAGGCATTGTGCCTATTCTTCGTTCACCAGAATGTCATCCGATTTTCCGAGATCATCCTGAGCGTTTATATGAGCTTGTTAAAAAAGGCGTACTCGTTCAGCTAAGCGCTGCTAGTATTCTTGGTTTAAACGGAAAGAAAGAAAGAAAAGCGGCATTTACCCTTATTAAATACCGCCTAGCCCACGTGATTGCCTCTGGCGTTCATGCTCGCAATTACCACGACTATTCACTTTCAAAAGCGTATGATTATATTTCCGATATGTACGGTGCGTCAGAACTTTATTTTTTTATTGAAAATGCGGAAGCTATTATCGACGGTCGTCCGGTGCATCAATTAGAGCCTGAGCCGATGAAAAAATTTAGTTTATTTAAATTATTCAGTTGAAAACAAGGGACTTTTCCATAAAAACGGGAAAGTCCCTTGTTTTGTCTTTCTTTCATTGTGGTATGGAATAGAAACAAAGTAAAAGAAAGGAAGGCTGAATATGATAAAAACTACAGCTGGAAAAGCAGCTATGTCGGTATTAAAAGAATGGAAGATCGATCACATTTTCGGTATGCCGGGAGATTCAATCAATCATTTTATGGACAACTTGCGCAGCGAAAAAGATGCAATTGAATTTATTCAAGTCCGTCACGAGGAAGTAGGCGCACTTGCCGCATCTTCTTACGCTAAAATCACCGGTAAAATCGGCGTGTGTCTGTCGATTGGAGGACCGGGTGCGATTCATTTATTAAACGGCTTATATGATGCCAAAGCAGACGGTGCACCGGTGTTAGTGCTAGCTGGACAGGTGCCTCGTGCGAAGCTTGGCAATGAATCGTTTCAAGAAGTGAACTTAGAACGTGTTTTTGACGATGTGTCGGTATTTAATCACCGAGTGGACTCACCTGAATCGTTTCCACATCTGCTTCAGCAAGCGATTCGAACGGCTTACGCGAAAAAAGGTGTAGCGGTATTAGTCATTCCAGATGATATTCCGTCTTCAACGATTAAAATTGATGAAAAAACGCCAATTGCCAATGTATCAAAAACCATTTCTCACAGTGACCCAGAAGATGTAGCTAAAGCGCTTCTAGCGATTAAATACGCAAAAAAACCGGTTATTTTAGCAGGAACAGGTGCAAAGCACGCCAAACTTGAATTAGCGCAGTTCGCGGAGAAAATTGCGGCGCCGATTATCTTTACGCTTCCGGGTAAAGGAATACTGCCTGATCATCATCCTTATAACCTGGGGCAGCTCGGGCAAATTGGGACAAAGCCGGCGTATGAAGCAATGGAAGAAACCGATTTGTTAATTATGATTGGAACTTCGTTTCCATACCGCGAGTTTTTACCAGATGGAGTCGAAGCAATACAGCTAGATTCCGATGCCACACAAATTGGCAGACGCTATCCTGTATCCATCGGATTAGTCGGAGACTCTAAAACGACGCTGTCACAGCTTACGCATAATTTAGATTATCAAGAAAACCGCCGCTTCTTAGAAGAGTGTCAAGTTAATATGGAAAACTGGTGGAAACACGTAGAAAAAGAAGAAAACGAAGTGAGTACGCTAATCAAGCCGCAGCAAGTCATTCCCAAGCTGCAAAAAATTGTTGACGATGATGCGATTGTATCTGTTGATGTCGGGAACGTTACGGTATGGATGGCGAGACATTTCCGCATGACGAATCAAAAATTTGTGATTTCAAGCTGGCTGGCAACGATGGGCTGCGGACTTCCGGCTGCGATCGCAGGAAAGCTTGCCCATCCGGAAAAACAATCGGTAGCCGTATGCGGTGACGGAGGCTTTACGATGGTCATGCAAGATTTTGTAACGGCTGTGAGGTACAAGCTGCCAATTGTTGTCGTCGTCCTTAATAACAGTGAAATCGGAATGATTAAATATGAACAAGCCATTCAAGGTCACTTGGATTATCAAACGCAGCTTGGTGAAATGAACTTTGCAAAGTTCGCTGAATCGTGCGGCGGAATTGGCTACCGCGTCGAAAAGTATGAAGAGCTCGAAACAGCATTTGAAAAAGCTTCTCTTGCCAATGTTCCTGTGGTAATTGATGTTGTTGTCGCGGATGAACCGCCGCTTCCAGGCAAAATTTCATTTGGACAAGCGGCCAATTATTCGAAGCATATTATGAAAAAGTTCTTTAAAGAACATGAGCTCGAAATGCCGCCGCTTCGCAAAGGACTAAGCAGAATGCTTTAATCAGTGACTCTCCTTACAGGAGAGTCTTTTTAGGAGGGATATTATGGGAGTGTTTGAAATCATTTTACTTGTTTTTGGTGTAATTGTGATGCTTGTGATTTTAGTGCCGGTTATTATTGCTATTGTTCTTTGGATGAAAGATGAAAAACAAGAAGAGCATTCGGTGCTTAGAAACTATCCGCTGCTCGGAAAAATGCGCTATATTTTTGAGAAAATGGGGCCTGAACTGCGTCAGTATTTATTTTTAAATAATAACGAAGGCAAGCCGTTTTCTAGAAATCAATACGAGCAAACCGTTAAGTCAGGTAAATACCTCAACCGAATGATGGGGTTTGGCTCAGAGCGTGACTTTAGCGAACCGGGCTATTATATTCGAAACGCGGTGTTTCCAAAGCAGCGCGATGAAATGAAAGCGGATAATACGACAAAAGTTAAAACAAAAGTATATAAAATGGACGCAGATAATTTATTTAGCCGAAGAGAGCACCTAGAAGAAAAAGAAGCGGATCCATTTTATTTGCGGGATGAAGAAGCGGTCGTTATAGGTCCTTCATGCAAAAACCCGTTTGTTGTAAAAGGATTAATCGGTCAATCTGGCATGAGCTTTGGAGCGCTTGGTGACCATGCGATTACCGCTTTATCCCTAGGGTTAGGACGAGCAGGCGGCACGTGGATGAACACGGGAGAAGGCGGACTGTCACCGTATCATTTAAAAGGAGACGTTGATATCATTTTTCAAATTGGTCCTGGGCTTTTTGGCGTTCGGACAAAAGAAGGCGAATTTTCGTGGGAAGAATTTAAAAAGAAAAGCGAAATGAAGCAAATCAAAGCGTTTGAAATTAAGCTTGCCCAAGGAGCCAAAACGCGAGGCGGTCACGTAGATGGTTCAAAAGTAACAGAAGAAATCGCCGAAATCCGCAACTTAAAGCCAGGAGAATCTGTAGACAGTCCAAACCGTTTTAAAGAGTTCGCATCGTATCCTGAAATGTTTCAGTTTATTGAAAAGCTTCGAGATGTAGGCGGCAAGCCAGTAGGTATTAAAATGGTTGTCGGAAACACAAATGATCTTGAAGAACTTGCAGCGTATATGAAAGAGACAGGAAGTGGTCCTGACTTTATTACGATCGACGGAGCAGAAGGGGGAACGGGCGCATCGTTTCAAGAATTAGCGGACGGAGCGGGGGTACCGCTGTTTTCAGGACTTCCTTTTGTGGATGAACTGCTTAAAAAGTATGGCGTTCGCGATGAAGTGAAGCTTTTTGCATCGGGCAAGCTGTTAACGGCTGATAAAATTGCGACGGCTTTATCGCTGGGTGCCGACTGTGTTAATATTGCCAGAGGCTTTATGTTTTCTGTTGGCTGTATTCAAGCGCAGGTTTGTCATAATAATCGTTGTCCAGTGGGCGTAGCGACAACAGATCCGAAGCTACAAAAAGCGCTTATTATTGAAGAGAAATCATACCGCGTGTGCAATTACGTGCTGTCATTACGTGAAGGATTGTTTAATTTAGCCGCAGCTGCCGGCATTGATTCACCGACAAAGTTTTCAAAGAAGCACCTGGTATTTAAAAACAGCAGCGGACAGTTAGCTGATATTTCTACAAAGGAAAAGATGTACGTATAAAAAAGCTGCCAATCGGCAGCTTTTTTATTGTCTTCTTTGAAGTAAATGCAGGCAAAACTCTAAGTCTTTTTGAAGGTGTTCCTGCATTAACGCTTCAGCTTTTTCAGCATTGCGTTCTTTAATAGCGTTATAAATGTCTTCGTGTTCGTCAATTAAAAATGGGCGGTTGTAAAAAACCACGGTATGACGGAACAAGTAAATGATCGACTGCATGCGGTCGATGATGTTAATCATTACGTCATTGTTGCTTGCGTTCACAATGATAGCGTGAAAACGCTCATTGGCGCTCATAATTTCTTCAAACGAGCCGTTTCTTCCGATGTCTACGCATTCTTTTAACTCTTCTAATTCGTTATCAGATAAAAAAGTTGCCGCAGCTTTAGAAGCTGAGCCTTCTAGCAGCATTCGTACTTCAAACAAGTTGCGTAAATCTTTTTCTGTCGGCGACACCACTTTTTTTCGGACAATCAGTCCTTCATATTCTAAGCGTCTGATGGAATCACGAATCGGCGTTCGGCTGAATCCAAGCTCGCTCGCTAATTTTTCTTCGACGATTTTTGTACCGCCTTCAAGCTCACCGTTTAAAATTTTATCTCGAATCATCTCATAAGAAGGGTGATGAGACGAACGAGAACCTTGATTTCTTAACATACTCTACTTCACCTCTAGCATTCGACACGAGGAAATCTCGTCTCTTTCTCTCTTTATTTTTTATCATTTTGTACGCGTATACCCAAATCATACTATAACTTGTGAAAAGGTGGGACGGAAAGTTTCGCTTTTAGAAATAAATTTCATTTAAAAAAAGGCTAGACAAATAAATAAAATGCGAATATGATGAGTGTATACAAAATTATCAGAAATGTATACAAAAAATATTTTAACGTATACATTATTTTTTAAAACGTATTTGAAAACGTATACAACAAGGGGAGGAAACGAAAATGACAAAACGCGTTGGATTTATTGGACTTGGAATTATGGGAAAACCGATGACGCTCAATTTATTAAAAGCAGGTTTTGAGGTAACGGTTTACGATATTAATAAAGCAGCAGTGGAAGAAGTGAAAGCAGCGGGAGGATTTGGAGCAGAAAGCCTTGCTGAAGTTGCAGTGAACAGCGACGTGATGATCACGATGCTTCCAGCTTCACATCATGTAAAAAGCGTAGTACTTGGAGAAGAAGGGTTAATTCATAGCGCAAAAGAAGGAAGCGTTATCATCGATATGAGTTCCATTTCACCGGTAGCATCAAAAGAAATTGCAGCTGAACTTGCACAAAAAGGAATTCATATGCTAGACGCTCCGGTCAGCGGCGGAGAGCCAAAAGCAATTGACGGCACGCTTGCGATTATGGTCGGAGGAAACGAACACATCTTTGAAAGCGTTTCATCCATTCTTCATGCGATGGGAGCAGAAGTAACGCTTGTTGGAGACAATGGAAGCGGCGTAACGGCGAAGCTTGCAAACCAAGTGATTGTAAACTTAAACATTGCAGCGATGTCTGAAGCACTTGTATTAGCAGCTAAAGCAGGCATTGACGTTGAAAAAATGTATCAAGCGATTCGCGGCGGATTAGCAGGAAGCGCTGTATTAGATGCAAAAGTACCGCTTATTTTAGACCGCAACTTTGTAGCAGGCGGACGTATTGATATTAACTTAAAAGATATGACAAACGTGATGGAAACGGCTCATGACATTGGCGTACCGCTTCCGCTTTCAAGTCAGCTTGTGGAAATTTTCCACGCGTTAAAAGTAGACGGAAAAGCAAGCGATGATCACGGCGGAATTGTGCAGTACTATGAAAAATTAGCAAACGTTGAAGTGAAAAAGAAGGTGGAAGCATGATTAAACAACAAGAAAAACGTCTTGTAAGCGATGTGTTTAAAAACATTCCAGCGGTCGATGAAGCGCTTGTACAAAAAATGCTTGATGAAGAGCTGCTTACGTTTAATCAAAAAATCATTGTCCTAGATGATGATCCAACGGGCGTTCAAACGGTTAACGGTATTTCCGTGTACACAGATTGGAGCAAAGACAGCATCAAGCAAGGGTTTTTAGAAGAAAATTCAATGTTTTTTATTCTAACAAATTCACGCGGATTTACCGCTTCTGAAACGGAAAAAGCCCACGCGGACATTGCGGCTGTTATTACAGAGGTAGCGGCTGAAGTAGATAAAGAGTTTTTAATTATCAGCAGAGGTGATTCCACTCTTCGCGGTCATTACCCGTTAGAAACAGAAGTATTAAAGAAAACCGTTGAACAGCACTCCAATCAAGTGCTTGACGGCGAAGTGATTTTTCCTTTCTTTAAAGAAGGCGGACGATTCACAGTTGATAACATTCACTACGTGCAAGATGAAGACTACTTAGTGCCGGCAGGAGAAACGGAGTTTGCAAAAGACCGTACATTTGGCTACAGTAAGTCTCATTTAGGCGAATGGGTAGAAGAAAAGTCAGAAGGGAAATTCAAAGCAAGTCATACGACGTATATTTCGCTTAGGAGCATTCGTGCACTTGATTTAGTGACGATCACAAATCAGCTGATGGAAGTGAAAGACTTTAACAAAGTCGTTGTGAACGCAGTGGATTATGTAGACGTAAAAGTTGTGACGATTGCGCTTCTTCGCGCGATGAAGCTTGGAAAGCACTTTATGTATCGAAGCGCGGCGGCTTTAACAAAAGTAATGGGCGGCGTGAGCGACAAAGACCTTTTAACAAAAGAAGAGCTCATTAAAGAAAAGTCGTCAAACGGCGGATTGATTATGGTTGGGTCACACGTCAAAAAAACAACGGAGCAGCTGGAAGAATTAAAGAAATGCAGCTTCATTGAATTTATTGAATTTGACTGTCATCTTGTCTTAGAACCTGAAAAGTTTGAAGAAGAAGTGAATCGTATTATCAATGAAGCAGAGAAGCTTATTTCCAAAGGTCAAACGGTAGCTGTGTATACAAGACGCGAGCGATTAAATCTTGGCGAAGGAAAAAAAGAAGAAGAGCTTAAATTATCAGTAAAAATTTCAGACGCGGTTACAAGCATTGTTCGCCGCTTGAACGTTCGTCCAAACTTTATCGTCGCAAAAGGCGGCATTACGTCAAGTGATATTGGCGTAAACGGCTTATCTGTAAAGCGTGCGACGGTTGCTGGACAAATCAAACCCGGCATTCCGGTATGGGTAACGGGAGAGGAAAGCAAGTTTCCAGGCATTGCGTACATCATTTTCCCTGGGAATGTTGGAGCTAAAACAACGCTTCGAGAAACGGTTGAATTATTAAGTAAATAGAAAGAAGTGAACGTACGAGGTGCGTTCACTTTAGAAAATATTTGAAAGCGTATACATTATTTGGATGTACGTACATGAAAAATGGTCACACTAAGGGGATGAACATATGAATTCAGTATTCGGATTAAGTCATGAAGCAAGTCTTTTGCTGTATGCGATTGTATCGATTGTTGGACTTATCTTTTTAATTGCTAAGTTTAAAACAAATCCGTTCGTAGCACTAATCGTTGCGGCTTTGTTTATGGGTCTTATTTCAGGAATGAAGCTGCCTGATATCGTAACGGCTTTCCAAGAAGGAGTAGCGAGCGTCTTAGGATTTATCGCGATTGTTCTTGGTCTTGGAACGATGTTAGGTAAAATGATGGCAGAGTCAGGCGGAGCCGAGCGTATTGCCCGCACGTTAATTAAAGTATTCGGTGAAAAGAACGTACACTGGGCAATGATGGTTGTAGCCGTTATTTGTGGTATTCCCGTCTTTTTCCAAGTAGGGGTTGTGCTATTAATTCCACTTGTGTTTGTAATTGCCAAGCATACAGGTACGTCACTTATTAAAATTGGTTTATCGTTAATTGCCGGTTTAGCCGTTGTTCACAGTTTGGTACCTCCGCATCCGGCAGCGATGCTAGCGGTGGATATCTTTAAAGCAGATTTAGGTAAAACGATTTTGTATTCATTAGTTGTGGCATTCCCAGCTGCAGCTGTGGCAGGTCCTATTTACGGATCGTTCATTTCACGCCGTGTTCACGTAGAGCCAACGGGTGAAATTATGGAGCAGTTCACAGAGTCGAAGCATAAAGATCTTCCTGGCTTCGGAATTACGCTATTTACGATTTTACTTCCAGTCCTATTAATGCTTTTAGCAACAATTACTGGGTTTGTTTATCCAGAAACAAGCACGATTCGCTATGTAACAAACTTTATCGGAAGTCCAATCGTAGCGCTGTTAATTTCGCTAGTGTTTGCTTTTTATTCGTTCGGTTTTGCAAGAGGATACAACAAAGACGATCTATTAAAGTTCACAAATGAATGTCTTGGACCCGTTGCTTCGATCATTTTAATCATCGGTGCAGGCGGCGGTTTTAATAAAATTTTAACAGCAAGCGGTGTAGGTGACGCGATTGCAGGATTTGCTCAAGACGCCCATCTTTCTCCTATCGTGCTAGCGTTTGTGATTGCCGGCTTGATTCGTGCAGCAGTTGGTTCAGCAACAGTAGCCATGACAACAGCAGCAGGTATTGTCGCACCCATTGCAGCAACCATGCCAAACGTAAGCCCAGAGCTATTGGTGCTAGCAACAGGCGCAGGTTCTGTAATGCTATCGCACGTAAATGATTCTGGCTTCTGGTTAATCAAAGAATTCTTCAACATGTCAGTGGCTCAAACGTTAAAAACGTGGACAGTGATGGAAACGATTCTATCATTTGCGGCGTTTGCAATGGTTCTTATTTTAGACATTTTTATTTAAAAGAAAAGCGCTGGTTTCAGCGCTTTTTTTCTTAATCTAAAATAAAATGCAAAAAAATTTCAAATAATGAGAAAAAAATACTAGATTTTCCTTATTTCGATAGTATAGAATAGTGATAAAGTAGCAAAAGGGGGTAGATGTATGACAAATAATGAAAATTATCGAATTAGTTTGACAACAAAAGCACTGGTTCCCGTGAATGATCCTATTTACCGCACGAAGGTGCTAGATGAAGCAGGAGAATATATGATAAGCAAGACATGTAAACAACTATTAGAAGAAGCATGTATTCGAGAATTAAGTACGTTCAAAGGTTCCATCGCTGCCGTTCGAAAAATGTTTCCGTACAAGCAGCTTACGCCTCTTGTCATTAGTCGTTCACAAGCCATCATTGCGTTTCCTACATCTTCGCCCAACGACTACAGCTGCGCTTGGATTTTTTCCTCTCATGTTCATACTTCTCATACGCTTGCTTCAGTTAGTTCAAATTCAACGGTGATTTACTTCAAAGACGACACGTTCATTACTGTCAAACTTTCCTATTACAGTTTAGAAAAAAAGTTAGCGAGAGCAGCCGTTATTCGAAACTATTGCTTAGAAAGTCGGCTTTTTTTTTCTTAATCTGTTCGTTTTATCAAACGCACTTATTTACATACGATCAGCATTTTGGTCTCGGTGTGTTGAGAGGAAGCTTAAACAAGCTTCCTCTATCTTATTCTTTTATTCTTGAAAAAGCAGAACCTTTAGTTTTTTACGGGCTGTCTTTCCCCAGTTCTTAACGGCTCCTGTTGATACGTGATATTTGTATGCAATTTCTTTATAAGAATATCCTTCAAGCAAATATTCTACTACATAGATTTTTTCTCGAGGGGTGAGATGTTCAATATATTGGTTAATTGTATCAGCTTCTAAAGGAACAATAGGAGCGGGGTCTTCATTTAATGCAAGTAAATCATATTCAGCAGGAGTTTCTCGTTCTTCACGCAATGCATTTCCTTTTAAATAAGAAAGGATAGTTCCACGCACAGTTGTGTAAGCATAAGCGGAAAAAGAACCTTTGCTTTCATCAAATTTTTGGTGTGCTCTCCATAAACCAATCAAAGCAACTTGATAATATTCATCGAAGTCTTTGTAAATATGAAATCTTTTAATCATCGACACAATTAATGGATGAAAAGATGAAGCAATTTGATCAAACGAGCTTTTTTGCATGTAGCATTCCTTTTTCAAAAACGCGTTTTTGCTGTATTCCGTCGGTATCTCTACTGTACAAGGGAGAGGTTATATGTGCGAATGAGCGTACATTATGTTTTCTTTTTAAGAAACGTGACGTAATTTCTCCGGAAACTTCATGTTTCGCTAGGAAATATGCGAAGTATACGTGTATTTGTAGAGATTTTACGTACGAAAGGTCCCCCATTCCAAATTCTACTAATCTATAATTATTTCTATATCTATTATCGATGTAGCAACTCTACCATCATGTAAGAGCAGTGATGGTAGAGTTGCTACACCTATCCGGTTGAGTCACTCCCTTGCGGGCTGGTCTCAACCGGATAGGTGGACCTTTGAGGTTAGATTCGCAGGAGCTACTAATTTTAAGTTCTTCTTTATGAAAGCAAGTCGCTGAGGTTGTAAGAAGAACTTGTAAAGGGGAGATTGAATGAAGGCGATGGTTGGGGTAAATGTGGCAGCGGCTGTTTTGTGCGGGGCAGTGATATATGGAGGGACGCAGCACTGGCAGGAGAGAGCGGAGGCACAGGTTCAAGCAAGTGAAACGAAAGCGCATGTTGTACATAAAGAAAAACAGTTTTCTGACGTGTCTGCTTATACAAGAAATCTTCCAGACTTTATTACAAAGCAAATCGAGTCGGCGATTGCAAATAAAAAACCTCTAACTCTTGTACTTGCTACTTCTGCAAAGGAAACCGGCTGGCCCCAGCAGTTAAAGAAAGAGCTAGAAGCTACATATGGAAGTGATGTATTCACTGTTAAAACACTTTCATACGGCAGCCAAACAACTGGTGAGCTTTTATCCTCACATATTGTGAATCAAATTAATCAACTTCAGCCAAATATTATTTTATTCGAAGCACCTCTTAAAAATGATTATCAGAAGCTTACGTTAGACGATACGCTTAAAAATACAGAGACACTGATTCATCAGCTTAAAGACTTGAAAAAAACTCTGATGCTTCAACCGTCTCAGCCGTACATTTCCCAGACGGAGTCCTATGAAGAAGGGGTAGAAGCTATTCGGGGAGTGGCAGAAGAAAATTGGGTTCACTATTTAAATCATTCGCTCATTTGGCCATTTCATTTAGGAGAGTATATTAATACAAACACAGGAGGGACAACAATAAAAGGAAATCATGTATGGGGTAATTATTTAGTACGCTGGTTTACCGGGAATAAAAACACAGAGTGAAATTTTGTTTAATTTTAATTACGTAAACATAAATTTATATGATTAATTTTTACACTTTAAGAGTGAAACTAGGGACAAGATTTTTTAAACTGCATAGAATAAATTATATTTAGTTTGGGGGGGTGAAGATTATTTGTGAAAATAGTAATTTTGTCGAATCGTCATTAAATCGTGTAGCTATTAATAAAGGTGAAGCTATAACACTACAAGTTAAACTTCGAAACGGACACGGAGAATTAATAAATCTTCTAAATTCCAGCGTTGTGATTATCATAATTAATTCTACAAAAAATTCATTTGAAAAACCTACTGAATTAATAGATGAATATACAATTCAGTTCACAATTGATTTTAATGATATAACTGGTGAAGAAGATTCAAATATAAGGTTTAATGTAACCTATTCAGATGGAAAAGTAGAAAGATTTCCTTCTGAAGATGCCCAGAACATTATTATTTCTTCAGTGTTAGAAATTAATAGCAATATTGTTGGGTATGTAACCTTTGAGAAAGTAAAAAAAACGTGTGAGAAGTATAGTCATATGAACTTAAATGCTAGCAATATTCCATTTAACGATTCCAATGAAATGTTGAGTAAAATTGGTGATTTAAAAAAGCTGGGTATAACACCTCGTAGTTTAACAGACACTATTATGGAAAGAGGGCTCAATCCAAAAGATTTTGGAGCAGTTGGAGATGGAAAAAGCCATCCTCTATCAGAAATTTACCTCACCCTTGCCTCAGCACAAGAAAAATATCCGCATGCTACTGATCTTTCTGACGAAATAGATTGGTGCGCAATACAGGGGCTTGTTAATTTTTGTGTAAATACGATTAAACAGTCAGGTGAATTTCAAAATCCGTGCGTACTTGAATTTCCTTCTGGTATATATGTAACCAATAAAACTATTAATTCAAAGCCATATATTAAATTTGTTGCCAAAGGGTTTGTAGTGATTAGACTGAATAATGCAGGTACTGCATTGAAAATTAGTTGCGATAGTAACGAACCTAACTTTTATAAAGAAATGTGGTCTATTGGTAGTCTAATTACTGCAGCAACAGGAGGAGCTTTTATTTTGCAATGCTCTAAAAATAAAGTTGCTAATTCAGTTGGTCTAGATATAGGTAATTCTGCATCCAATGAAAAAGATTTTGCAAGATTCAACATAAGTCATCTTGGTATTATCGGATTTGATGTAGGTCTACAAATTAGAAATATTAATACGTATTTAGGAGTGTTTAATTCTCTTCATTTAGAAGGAAATAGAGTGAATATCAAAACTTTAAATGTAAAAGGAAATGCTATAAATGCAGGTGAGAATATGAGATTCAACAATTCCATCATTGCAGGTGCTGTTATTGGTTTAAAAAATGAATCAGATGTTTTTGATTTCGTTTTTTCAAACTGTAGCTTTGATTTTTTAGATAATGTTCTTGAGTTGAATAAAGGATATTCGACTATTCGATTCAATCATTGTTATTTTGAGGAGATTAGTTATTCGTTAATTAATAGCTTGGCTACGCCTATTAGTATACAAGGACGAGGAAACGTAGTTACATTCATTAACTGTGAAATGTATAGTCCCCGTAGGCAATATATAAAAGGTAAACACTTAACTGTGGTGGTAGATGGATTCGTTTTAAGGTATACAAGGACAGATATATTGCCAAATGCTTTATGTTTCTTTGAAAAAGAGGACACCAATAAATACAAGACAAAGCATTTTCTCTTTACGAGGGACTACGCCCAGTGTACAGCTGAAAATCTTAATTTAAATAGATACGGTGATTTTGAAAATGCTAATTTGGGTGAGAGCTTACTAAATAACACATTAAACAGTTATCGTAAAGTTTCATCATTTAATGTCAAAGTAGCAGAAATATCTGGGGAAGTCTCTTATTCAGGCGGTCAATCTTTAAAAATAGTAGGAACACAGGGGTGTTATTTAGCTTTTGAATTAGCAAATAAGATTAAAGCTATGGCATTTGAAGAAATCGTAGTGGGTTTTCGCTTTGCCTTAAATATAACCAACGCGCTCAACTTAGCAGTTAGAGTAGATGCATATGACAATAATGAAGTATTGATTAAATCTAGTGACAGTTATGTTCCATCGGTTTCTGGTACTAATATTTTGGAGTGGTCATTTACTCCATATATTAAAAACTTTGTATTACCTGCCGGGACACAAAGCTACAACATTAATATTATAGTCAGTAATTTTAATGGAACTGTTTATTTAGATGATATTATAATAAATAAGATATAAAGCTTTGGTCTATTATTTGATTATCCCCAATAAAAACTTTACAACTCGAAACATGAAAGAAAGTATCATCTTATTCTACAAAGAACTTTATATTCTTGCTGAGGGGTAATAAGTTTACCAAAAGATTAAACTTAATTCAGGAGTTTAAAGTTTTTATTCCCTAAATAGGACATGTTTAACAGTTTTATTTGTAATATGAGGTAGAGCTAATAGTAAATAAATAAAACCCTTACGTAATAAATAGTAAAGGTTTTATTTTCTTGAGTTACCTATTTTACTTTTTTTAAATGCCGGTTTGCTCTGCTTTTATAATAATAAGAGCCGGTGCTTGGGCATTTATAAAGCGTGATACCAAAAAACTGCAAAGGTGTTTTAATTCGTTTTAAAGAATAAGATAAGGGCATTATGGTCCTCCTAAATAAAATGGATTAATATTACAAAATTTGAGTTAATTATACAAAAAAATCCTCGGTTGGTAAACCTTAATAAAGAACAAAATCAAAAAATGTTCTTTATCAGAAACAAAAAAGCGATTTTTCTCTAGAATAATGTCTGTTTTACTGACATAATAGTTTAGGGAGTTTAGTATAATTTTATTAAATTAACGTAAAAAAATAGGTATGAGGGTTATATTGCAACAGAATTTGATTTATAATTAGAAAGGTTGAAAGAAGGGATAAAATGGATATTGATGAAAAAAATGATATATTGCTTCCTCCAGAATGGATGGCCCTTGTTAAGGAAGCAATGGATTCAAATATAACGAAGAGTGAGTTTGAAGAGTTTCTTAAACAAAAATCTCTAGAAAATAAAAGTATACGTAGCAGCAAAAAAACCATTAGAACCTAAGTTCTAATGGCTTTTTTATTATCGTGCTTTATTTTGTTGTAAAAAATCCTTAATTTCTTTGCTAGATAAGCCCAGCTGTTTTGCTTCGTAAATAAGCTGCAGCCAATCTTTATCTAGTTCGTTATCAAATACTTTATTCAGCTTTTCCATCAAGTCTGCTCCTTTAGTAAAGGAAACTCAGCCATCATAGTGTAAAAACCGTATATTTGTAGTTTTGCGTCCTAACTTTTCAATTAGTTTGCCTTTTTCTGTAATAATATAATTTAAATTATATTCTACTATACTTAGTCTGTGAAAACATGTAAAAAATAAGTTTTTGAGACTAAGTTTCCGTTATTTTAAGCATCTTCAAAAGCATTCTATTCCCTATGCCAGACTTTTCGTATAAATATTTTTTCTTTATATTCCAACATTGTAATCGCATACATAAAACTTATATGTTAGATAACCTAAGACATAAGTTAAATTATTCAGAAAATTCATATACCTCAAATGTATCTTTAAAGATGCATAAAAAATATACCTTTGAAACAAGCAGGTATAGACGCCAGGGGAGGAATGGAAGATGCAAAAAAAGAAACTCGTATCGATTGGAAATGGAATGGCTGGAGTTCGAGCAATTGAAGAAGTATTGAAGGTTTTAAGCGAAGCGTTTGAAATTACGATTTTCGGAAGCGAGCCGCATCCGAACTATAATCGTATTTTACTATCAAAAGTGCTGCAAGGAGATACGAATGTTGAAGACATTACGTTAAACGATTGGAACTGGTATCAAGAAAACAATATTACATTATATACGGGCGAAACGGTTACTAGTATCGATTCGATAAAAAAACAAGTAGCGACAAACAGCGGCAGAGTAGAATCGTATGATGAGTTGATTTTAGCAACGGGCTCTTTTCCTTTTATTCTTCCGATTCCAGGATCTGATAAAAAAGGAGTTACGGCTTTTCGAGATATAAAAGACACGGAAGATATATGGGGACGCAGCACTGGCAGGAGCAAACGGAAGCGCAGGCAAGTGAAGTAAAAACTGCTGTTGTACATAAAGAAAAACAGTTTTCGGATGTATCTGCTTATACAAAAAAAATTCCGGACTTTATCACAAAGCAAATCCAGTCATCTATCGCAATTAAAAAACCTCTGACTCTTGTGCTTGCCACATCCGTAAAGGAAACAGGGTGGCCACAGCAGTTAAAAAAAGATCTAGCATCTACATATGGAAGCGATGTATTTACGGTTAAAACACTTTCATATGGTAACGGGACAACGGATGAGCTTTTATCCTCACATATTGCTGATCAAATTAATCAACTTCAGCCAAACATTATTCTGTTTGAAGCACCTCTTAAAAATGATTACCAGCACCTTACGCTAGATGAGACGTTTGAAAATACAGACAAGCTGATTCATCAGCTCAAAGATTTGAAAAAAACCCTTATGATTCAGCCTTCACAGCCATATATTTCACAAACCGAGTCCTATGAAGAAGGGGTAGAAGCGATCAGGGGAGTATCCGAAGCAAACTGGGTTTATTATATGAATCATTCGCTCATTTGGCCGTTTCATTTAGGAGAGTATATCAATAAAGACAGCGGCAATTTAACGAAAAAAGGAAATGAAGTGTGGGGAGAATACGTTGTGAATTGGTTTACGGGAAAATAAAAAGACAAGCCCTATTATATGTAGAATAGGGCTTGTCTTTTTAGAGTTTTTAGACCAAAACTCTGAAATTATTAATCATTTTTAATAGGAGTGATTTTTATCATAGCTCAGGTTATTTATTCTTGCTAAATTAATGTTGTGAAAAACATCACAAAATAAAATGCAAAGGATGATCCAAATTAAAACGTAATTAGAGCACTTATTTTTTTTGCTTGCTGTTAAAGCAATGGAATCGCATACATACCATAACTGTGTTAGATAACCTAACACATAAGTTGAACGATTCAGAAAATTCATATATCTTAAATATATCTTTAAAGATGCATAGAAAATATATCTTTGAAACAAGCAGGTATAGACGCCAGGGGAGGAATGGAAGATGCAAAAAAAGAAACTCGTATTGATTGGAAATGGAATGGCTGGAGTTCGAGCGATTGAAGAAGTATTGAAGCTTTCAAGCGAAGCGTTTGAGATTACGATTTTCGGAAGCGAGCCGCATCCGAACTATAATCGTATTTTGTTATCAAAAGTGCTGCAAGGAGATACAAATGTTGAAGACATTACGTTAAACGATTGGAACTGGTATCAAGAAAACAATATTACATTATATACGGGCGAAACGGTTACGAGTATCGATTCAGTAAAAAAAGAAGTAGCGACAAACAGTGGGAGAGTAGAATCGTATGATGAGTTAATTTTAGCAACGGGCTCTCTTCCTTTTATTCTTCCGATTCCAGGATCCGATAAAAGAGGAGTTACGGCTTTTCGAGATATAAAAGACACGGATGAAATGCTGCAGGCATCACAGCAGTATAAAAAAGCAGCGGTTATTGGAGGCGGACTGCTTGGATTAGAAGCGGCGCGCGGACTGTTAAATTTGGGAATGGACGTATCTGTGATTCATTTAGCTCCGTATTTAATGGAACGTCAGCTCGACCCAACAGCCGGCAAATTGCTTCAAAACGAATTAGAAAAACAAGGCATGGAGTTTTTGCTTGAAAAACAAACGGCCGAAATCGTCGGCGATGAGCGAGTTGAAGGATTATCTTTTAAAGACGGGACGTTTTTAGAAGCTGATTTGGTCGTGATGGCCGTTGGAATTAAGCCAAATGTTCAGCTTGCAAAAGAAGCGGGACTTGACGTAAACCGAGGAATTGTTGTGAATGACTATATGCAAACGGATATTCCAAACATCTACGCGGTTGGAGAATGTGCAGAGCATAGAGGAATGGTATACGGACTAGTGGCACCTTTGTATGAACAAGGAAAAGCATTAGCAAAAGCGATTTGCGGGGCAGAAAAAGTGCCTTATGAAGGATCGGTTTTATCCACGCAGCTAAAAGTATCAGGTGTTGAAGTGTTCTCAGCAGGAGACTTCACGGAAGATGAAAAGAAAAAAGCAATCAAAGTGTTCGATGAACAAGACGGTATTTATAAAAAACTTGTTTTGCGAGGCAATCAAATCGTAGGAGCCGTTCTTTTTGGAGACAGCAGCGACGGAAATCGACTGTTTTCAATGATTCAAAAGCAAGAAGATGTATCCGATGTCGCAAAAGTGTCGATTTTACAGCCGTCTGGCGGTAACGCGGGTGAAAGCTTAGTAGCAAGCATGAGCGCCGATGATATTATTTGCGGCTGTAACGGCGTAACAAAAGGTACGATTGTGGAAGCTATCCAAAAACAAGGATGCTCATCGGTTGATGAAATCAAAGCTTGTACAAGTGCCTCTCGCTCCTGCGGAGGATGTAAACCGCTTGTAGCGGAAGTGCTTCAGCATACTCTTGGCGCTGACTTTGACGCTACGGCTCAAAAAGAAGCGATTTGCGGCTGTACGACTTTGTCACGAGATGAAGTTGTCGAAGAAATCAAAGCAAAGGGCCTTTCGCATACGCGTGAAGTGATGAATGTACTTGAATGGAACAATGAAGAAGGCTGTTCGAAATGCCGTCCAGCGCTAAACTATTATTTAGGTATGGTGAATCCAACCGGATACGTTGATGAACGCGAATCACGATTTGTGAATGAACGCATGCACGCCAATATTCAAAAAGACGGCACGTATTCTGTTGTTCCTCGCATGTACGGAGGCGTCACAAACGCAGAAGATTTACGAAAAATTGCAGATGTTGTTGATAAATATGAAATTCCGCTCGTAAAAGTGACGGGTGGTCAGCGTCTTGATTTGTTTGGTGTTAAAAAAGAAGATTTGCCTAGCGTATGGGAAGAGTTAGATATGCCTTCTGGCTACGCGTACGGTAAGTCGCTGCGGACCGTGAAAACATGCGTCGGCGAGCAGTTTTGCCGTTTTGGCACGCAGGATTCAATGGGCGTTGGAATTGCGCTTGAGAAAAAATTTGAAGGACTATGGACGCCTCATAAAGTGAAAATGGCTGTATCTGCTTGTCCAAGAAGCTGCGCTGAGTCAGGTATTAAAGATATCGGCTTTATTGGAATTGACGGCGGCTGGGAAATTTACGTAGGCGGAAATGGAGGTACGCACCTTCGCGGCGGAGATCTGTTGTATAAAGTAAAAACAGACGAAGAATTGATGGACATTACAGGAGCTTATTTGCAGTATTACCGAGAAACGGCTAATTACTTAGAGCGTACGTCTGCATGGATTGAGCGCATGGGACTTTCGCACATTCAGTTAGTGCTTGATGACGCTGAGACGAGAAGAGAGCTGAATATGCGTATGGACGAAGCGTTATCTACGTACCGTGATCCTTGGAAAGAAATCGTCGAAAGCAAAAAGACGAAAAAAGAGCTGTTCGAAACAGTTGTCACATCATAAAGCTGGGGGGAAATAAAGATGGTGAATAAAAACATTACAAAAGTATGCGTAGGATCGATTCATGATTTTCCGGTAAGTCTAGGTAAAACAGTGAAAGTAAACGGAAAAGAAATTGCGGTGTTTAAGCTATCAAGCGGAAAAATACGGGCAATTGAAAACCGCTGTCCGCATAAAGGCGGCGTGCTAAGTGAAGGAATCGTGAGCGGCGACTCGGTGTTTTGTCCGATGCACGACTGGAAGATTTGCTTGCATGACGGTAACGTACAAGAGCCTGACAGCGGATGTGTAGACACGTACGAAGCGTCTGTTGAAGGAGATTTACTGTATCTTTTAATTGAAGAATAAGTACCGTGGCGCGTTGACTTTCAACGCGCCACAAAAATTCAAGGGGACACACTAAAAGGAGCGAAGCAAAAATGAGAACAGGAAAAGTGTACATTGTAGGAGCCGGACCAGGAGATCCAGATTTGCTAACGATAAAAGCAGCCAAATGTTTAGAAAAAGCAGACGTTATTTTATATGACCGCTTAGTGAACCCTGTTCTTCTTCAGTATGCAAAAGAAGGAGCAGAACTCGTCTACTGCGGGAAAAAGCCTGGTGATCACTGCGTTTCTCAAGATGATATTCATGATTTGCTTGTATTCTACGCAAGAAAAGGAAATACCGTGGTGCGGTTAAAAGGCGGAGATCCGTTTATTTTCGGAAGAGGCGGGGAAGAAGCAGAAGTGCTCGTTCAGAATGGAATTCCATTTGAAGTCGTTCCGGGTATTACAGCAGGCATCGCGGCACCGGCTTATGCTGGAATCCCTGTGACGCATCGAGAGCTGAGCCGTTCGTTTGCCGTTGTGACGGGACACTGCTTGAGCGGCAAGCCGGAAAGTATTCGCTGGGAGCATTTAGCAAAAGGAGTTGATACGCTTGCGATTTATATGGGCGTTAAAAACTTACCGTATATTTGCCGTCAGCTTTTAGAAGCGGGGAAAAGCGCAGATACGCCGGTCGCTCTTATTGAGCAAGGGACGTCGCTTTATCAGCGCACGGTTACAGGTACGCTTGGCACAATCGTAGACACGGCTGCCGAGCAGCAAGTCAGCAATCCCGCGATGATTGTGATTGGTGAAGTGGTGAACCAAGCTTCTGCTCTTTCTTGGTTTTTGGAAAAAACAGAAGAAAAAGTATGCGTCTAAGATGAATAAAAGGAGGAAACGCTTTTGCTTAAGAATTCACTGCAGTCAATGAATGAGTTAGCCCGTGAAAAAACGAAGCTTGTGAATGATCATTTGCCGAGTTATTTGCTTTTAGCCGTGCTAGCGGGTGCTTACGTAGGACTTGGCGTTATATTAGCTCTATCGGTAGGAGCGCCTTTAGCTTCTGCTTCTTTACCGGTCGTTTCTCTTGTGATGGGGTTATCATTTGCTGTTGCTCTCCTGCTTGTCGTATTTGCAGGAGCAGAATTGTTTACGGGGAATCATATGGTTTATACGGTCAGTACGCTATCAGGAGTCACAACATGGAAAGATACGTTTAAAAACTGGGCGTGGTGTTTTATCGGAAATGCGATAGGTGCGTTTGGGCTTTGTTTGTTAATTACCGGAACCGGTTTGTTTAAAGGAATTGAACCTAATCATTTACTTATGGCGCTGGCAGCTAAAAAAATGAATTTGCCGGTCAGTGAATTATTTTTCCGCGGCATCCTTTGCAACTGGCTTGTTTGTCTTGCGATTTGGACCGCTTCGCGCACTAAAAGCGATGCGGCAAAGATCATGCTTATTTTTTGGATGCTGTTTGCATTTGTTGCTTCAGGATACGAGCACAGCGTGGCAAATATGACGTTTCTTGGTCTGGCTTTATTGCTTCCGCATCCTGATGCGATTTCGGCTGCTGGACTATTGCATAATTTAATTCCTGTTACACTCGGAAACATCGTAGGGGGAGGACTGTTTGTAGGAAGCATTTACTGGTTCGTGAACGCTAGGCAGCTAAAAGAAGTTAAAAAACAGCCGGCTGCTCTCTCAGCTGATTTGGATTCTGCAAAACTGTCTAAATAGCAAAAACCGCTCTTTGTACCATATAGTCTGCTTTTTAAAGCTATCATCACGGTATTTTAGAGCGGTTTCTTCTATATAATATAAACTGCTTAAAGCGTATTCACATCTATACGTATCGAACAAGCAGTATTGTTCTTCATTTTATAGAAACAGGATGTCTGTGAGAATTGAATCGGACAGATTCTGTTGAAATGAATGTGTGAGGGTGCAGATATCATCGAAGAGGCAGAGGGCATCTTAGAATTTTAATGTTGTTTGGCATTTTATGCTCTTTTTGAGCTTCCTTAAAGCAGTTGTACATTGCTTTGCTGCCTAAATGATTGGCGGAGTGAATCGTAATTCGATCGGCATATAAATGGTGCTTTACCATAAAATGCACGAGCATTAATCCATTCCGTGTCTTGCTGAGTAAATCGTGATCGAGTGACAAATGTTCAACATCGAATGATCTTAGCAGATCAATACATTCATCAATCGTTTCGGCTAAAACATGACCGTCAGGGCACTTGCGATAGTCGTCTAGAAAAACATTGATTTTCATGACTGATTCTCCCTTCCTTGCCTTGTATTTAGTGTAACATACATAATGTCATATACCTACCTAAGTCTATTCGACACGTTTTAAGCTATTCCTTCTTAAATAGGGGTAAAAACACGAAATTTTATCATTATTTGCATATCCGAGGCGAATAAACAGGAAATAAGAGAAGAAATGTCGAACGAAAAATGAGTAGATAAACAGTTAAAACTAGACATTGCTTTTTTTATCCCTCTATCTTTATGTAAGAAAGTCATTTTAATCCCAGATTTGACAAGGGATGGAAGCGATTTGGCCAATAAAGGATTGTCAGAAAAAAACGATCATTTACGATTTTTTTAAAAAAAATGGGAAATTTCTCTTTACGAAAAAGATGTTTGGGACGTATAATTTGATTTAAGGATTTTTTGGAACATAGTATGATAGTATGACAATATGACAAAAAAGAAAAGTAAGGTGAATAGAATGGGTAAGTTATTTAGTATCGGTGAAGTATTAATTGATATGATTCCAGCTCAAAAAGGTCTTCAATTAAAAGAAGTGGAATCGTTTACGCGTGTGCCAGGCGGAGCGCCGGCAAACGTTGCGGCAGTTGTTGCTACATACGGTAATGAGTCAGCGCTTATTACGAAAGTTGGAGAAGATGCGTTTGGAGACTTTCTAGTAGATACGCTTTGTGAAGTAGGAGTAGGTACTGATATGGTCTATCGTACAGAAGAAGCAAACACAGCTTTAGCTTTTGTTTCTCTTCGTGAAGACGGAGAAAGAGATTTCAGCTTCTATCGTAATCCTTCAGCAGATTTATTGCTAACTGAAGACGAAATTAACCCTGATTGGTTTGCAAGCAACGATCTTCTTCATTTCTGTTCGGTTGATTTAGTTGAAAGTCCTATGAAATACGCTCATATGAAAGCGATTAAAAGCATGAAAGAAAAAGGCGGCGTTATCAGCTTTGATCCAAATGTACGTCTTCCACTGTGGAAAGACCACGAGCTATGCCGTCAAACGATTTTAGAATTTATTCCTCAAGCGCACATTGTCAAAATTTCAGACGACGAGCTAGCGTTTATCACAGGCATTGAAGATGAACAGCAAGCGATTCAGTCTCTATTTACAGGTGACGTTCAAGTAGTTGTGTTCACAAAAGGTGCAGAAGGCGCAACGCTTTATACAAAAGAAGCTGTCTATGAATCAAACGGTTACAAAGTAGCGGTTGTTGATACAACAGGTGCAGGAGATGCGTTTATTGGCGGATTCCTTTATCAGCTATTAAGCCGCGATGTGTCACAAGAAAACTTAACGGCTATTCTTGACCGCGACCACGATGCTATTTTGCGCTTTGCAAATGCAAGCGGTGCCTTAACGACAACTGGAAAAGGTGCGATCAGTTCAATTCCAGCCAAAGAAGTAGTAGAGCAATTTTGTAAGCCTGTAGCTAACTAAAATGAAAAGGCTTTATCTCATCTTATTTTCAATCAGCAGAGGCGTCCGTTTCTGCTGATTGCAGACTACATAAGAGGGAGAAGCAAGCTGCGGAGCAAGAAGAAAAAAATTTTTTCTGTTTTTAAAAAATAATCAAAAAAATTTCTAGCTAAATAATAAATGTTCGTGTTAGTATAATACGAGCAGCAAAAAGTAGCAGTTTTACCACTATTTATGAAAACGTTATATATTTTTATCGATGTAGAAAATTTAATAGGATCAAAGAGCGATCCTATTAAATTTTCTAGACCTTTTGGGGAATATTCAAGGGAGTATAAGTGCTTGGCCCTGGATGAAAGAAAAGCAGCAGGTCGTTACATACGATGCACATAGATTAGAAATAGGAAAGTAGGTTAAGAGAAAGATGGATATTTTGCTAGGTGTTCTTCCTTCCGTTGCGTGGGGAAGCATGATTTTAGTTAGTATGAAGATGGGCGGTGGACCTTACAGTCAAACGCTGGGAACAATTATTGGAGCTTTGATTCTTTCATTTGTTCAGTTTATGATTGTGCAGCCGGTGTTAACGCCAACGCTTGTTATTGTCGGAATTGTTTCAGGTTTGTTCTGGTCAGTAGGTCAAAGCAATCAGTTTAAAAGTGTTCCATACCTTGGGGTTTCAAAGTCAATGCCGATTTCAACGGGTATGCAATTAGTATCAACGGCTCTTTTTGGTGTTATTGTATTTAAAGAATGGTCAACGCTTCAAACGATTGTACTTGGATCTATTGCAATTCTTTTAATACTAGCAGGCGTTGTGCTTTCTTCATTAGACGGTAAAAAAGAAGGAGCACAAGGGACTCCAGGACAAACGAAAAAAGGAGTTATCACTCTTATCATTTCAAGTCTTGGATTCTTAGTTTACGTAGTTATCGCACGTATTTTCAACGTAGACGCATGGGCAGCTTTATTCCCGCAAGCAATTGGTATGTTAATTGGCGGTTTAATCATTACATACAAACATAAGCCATTTAACAAATATACGATTCGTAATATCTTACCAGGTCTAATCTGGGCATCTGGAAACATGTTCTTATTCTTATCTCAATCAAGACTAGGCGTAGCAACAAGCTTTTCATTATCGCAAATGGGTATCGTTATTTCTATCTTTGGCGGTATTGTCTTCTTGGGAGAAAAGAAAACGAAGCGTCAATTATTCTATGTATCTCTTGCGAGTGTACTGATTATTTCAGGCGGTATCTGCATAGGCCTCGCAAAAGCCCACGCTTAATTTATCGATGTAGAAAAACCCCCATGGCTAAAGTGCAGCCATGGGGGTTTTTCTAGACCTAAGGGTTTGAGGCACCCCTTGCGGGGTAGCCTCAAACCCTTAGTCAAATTCAAAGTCAAAGTCAAACCCACAGTGCTCTTCGGAATTTCCAAGCTGTACGTTTGTGTTAGGGGTTTCTCGTTCTTAAGGCTGATTGTTTTTCATTCTTTGTTAGGAAGCTGTTTGGTGTGAAATGGCTTATAGTAGTAGGAAAGGATGGAGGAGAGGCTATGATCAAGAGTATTTATGAGACGCATGTACAGGTTCGGAGTTTGGAGGATTCGATTGAATTTTATAGACGTCTTGGACTGACGTTTGTTCATAAAATTGAAGAGAGGCGCTGTGCTTTTTTCTTTGTAGGAGAACAAAAGCAGATGCTCGGGCTGTGGGAAACAAACGAAAAAGAGTTAAAAAGGAGTCATTTTGCTTTTGGAATTGAGGCAGCAGATATTCATGAAGCGTTAACGTGGCTGCGTTCAAAAGGCATTGAGCCGGAAGAAACGTCGTTTGGAAAGCCTCAAACAGAGCCAATTGTTCATACGTGGATGCCGGCAGCTTGCGTGTATTTTAATGACCCTGACGGTAACAGCTTAGAGTTAATTACGCTTTTGAATGATGAGCCTGTCGTATCTAAGGATTTTCCGTATTTAAGTGAATGGAATAAAGAGACAGGGACGAAATTATTTTAGCCGAAGTGAAAAACGAACCACTGATCAACGTGTTTGATTAGCGGTTCGTTTTTTTAGTTATGGTAAACGTAGGTTTCATATGTGTAGGTCTTTCTAGCAGTTAATTGGAAGGCAAGGCGTAGACTCCTGCGGGAAAAGCGGAACAGGTGAGACCCCGCAGGAGCGCAAGCGACGAGGAGGCTCACCGGCCGCCCGCGGAAAGCGAAGTCTTGCATGGAAATTAACTGCGGTGTCATAAGCGATCTATACGAGCTCGTGTATCCCGTTTGTTCATCTTTAGGTTGGATTCATTTCGTTATGTCTCAACCTTTTTTATGTATCATAAACGTAAGATTGACATAAGAATAAACATATAATATATTTGTTTATAAATTAATAAACAAAATAGAAAGGTGTCTATTTAAATGGTAAACGACTTGTTTTGGGAATCATCTTTTGAAGATATGAAGAAAGGGTACGGGGAAAGCGAAAATCACTACCACTGCTTACTGTGCGGTGAAAGCATTGAAAAAGGCATTATTTATCCGGTGGAAGGTGTTTTTTATGAAGCAAAACGCTATATGAAGCTTCATGTGGAACAGCAGCACGGGTCTGTGTTTCATCATTTGATAGGGCTAGATAAAGAAGTAACGGGTCTTTCTGATCATCAAAAAAATTTAGTGAAGTTTTTTAAAGAAGGAAAAAGTGATAGTGATATCCAAAAAGAAATGGGAATCGGCAGTTCATCCACCATTCGGAATCACCGCTTTACATTAAAGAAAAAAGAGCGTCAGGCAAAAGTGTTTTTAACGCTGATGGAACTGTTAAATGAAGGGGATGAAGAGAAGGCGGTACCCGTAACAAATACGGTGCCTAGAAGAAATCAGCGCTACAGCGTCAGTGATGAAGAACGTGAAAAGATTTTAGCGAAGAATTTTCCTCAAGGTTTAAACGGACCGCTTCGTACTTTTCATTTGCAAGAAAAACACCGTCTTGTTGTTCTTGAAGAATTAAGCGGGCATTTTGATTTTAATAGCACGTATACCGAAAAAGAAGTAAATGATAGGTTAACACCTTTTTATGACGATTATGCGGTGCTGCGACGCTATTTAATTGAGTACGGTTTCTTAGAGCGCAGCGCAGACGGAAGCAGCTACTGGAGAAAAGGAGAGACAGAGATGAGTACTGATTCGAAAGACTATAAAAAACAAATGAAGCAGCTAGCGAAAGAAGTAAAAACAGAAGGCGGCGTGTATCAAATTAAAAACCTTCAAAACGATAAGATTTACATTGGCTCTACGCCTAACATCAAAACGTTAAACGGCGTAAAGTTCACGTTAAAGACGAACACTCATCAAAATAAAGAGCTTCAAAACGAGTGGAATACGTACGGAGCGGATGCTTTTTCAATTGAGATGTTGGAAACGATTAAAAGAGAAGAAGAAAAAGCACTTTCAAAAAAGGATTTGCTGAAACTAGAAGCGAAATGGTTAGAGAAGCTGCAGCCTTACGGCGAAAAAGGCTATCATTCGCCGAAAGCTGATACAAAGGAGAAATAGGTGTGAAGAATCAAGATGTGAAAAGTGAAGTAGTGGAATCGGAAAAATCCGTCAGTAAGCTGATGCTTGTGTTTTTGATTCCGCTCATGTTAAGTAACGCCATGCAGTCCGTTGGGCAGCTGGCGGGGAGTATTATTGTCGGAAGAGCGCTTGGAGTTGATGCGTTAGCCGCTATTTCCGCTTTTTTTCCTCTGTTTTTTCTGCTTGTGTCGTTTTCAATTGGAATTGGGTCAGGAAGTTCCATTTTAATCGGGCAAGCGTACGGGGCACAAAATGAAAAACGAGTCAAAGAAATTATCGGTACCACGCTCACGTTTACATTTTTAGTCGGAATTGTGCTTGCTGTTTTGGGAAGCATATTTGCTCCGGAGATTCTTCGGATTATGGGAACGCCGGCTAATATTATTGATGTAACGGTTCACTATGCGCGCATTTTGTTTGTGGCGATTCCTGTTTTGTTTTTATACTTTGTTTATACGACGTTTATGCGCGGAACCGGAGACTCTAAAACGCCTTTTTACTTTTTAGTTGTGAGTACGGTCTTAAACCTCATTTTTCTTCCGATTTTAATTTTTGGATGGATCGGAGTGCCAAAGCTTGGAGTGTACGGCGCTGCGTACGCAACGGTGTTTTCAACCGTATTAACGTTCATTATTATGATCATTTATTTACGCAAGAAAAATCATCCGCTAAAGTTTGACTCATCTATTTCATTAAAAATGGACGGAACGCTGTTAAAGCTGCTTATGCGTTTAGGGATTCCCGCGAGTATCAATATGATTTTAGTTTCTCTTTCTGAAATTGCGGTTATTACGTTCGTAAACGGATTTGGCTCAGACGCTACAGCGGCGTACGGAGCGGTGAACCAAGTGGCAAGCTATGTACAAATGCCGGCAATCAGCTTAGGAATTGCGGTTTCTATTTTTGCGGCGCAGTCGATTGGTGCCAATAAATTTGAGCGTTTAAAAGAAGTGATTCGCTCTGGAATTATGCTGAATTACGTTATTGGAAGCATATTGATTTTACTTATTTATCTCTTTTCTAATCAAATTTTAGCACTGTTTTTAACAAGTCAGCACACGCTCCATATTGCCGAAGAGCTGTTAGTGATAACGCTTTGGAGCTATTTGATTTTCGGCCATGCGCAAATTATTACCGCTACGATGCGAGCAAGCGGTACGGTGCTTTGGCCTACGGTATTTAGTATTATGGCGATTTGGTGTGTAGAAGTGCCCGTAGCCTACGTGTTATCGCAGTTCACGTCTCTTGAAATCAAAGGAATTTGGATTGGATATCCAGCGGCGTTTGTGGTCAGCTTAATCCTGCAGTACAGCTATTATCAATTTGTATGGAAGAAAAAGAAAATTGAACGTCTTGTCGGATAAAAAACGAGCGGAAACGCTCGTTTTTTATTTTTTCTAATTAAAACACCCTTAGCAAAGAGTTTTAATAGGATAGTGCATATAACTTTTTAATGAAAAGAGGGTATGACACTATGAGTAAATCTGGATTTGTACCGGATAATTCAAATATTAAAAAAAGCTCAGGAACGCCTAATCTGTCAGTGAATTATAAGCAAAACGTCCTGTTCAAACGAAACGACCGAAATATAGCGTATCAACTAACCTCAACTCAGCTGCCAGCAATGCTCGGAGGTGCGTTTGTTGATTTATATATGACGAAAGGGCATATGAGAGAACCGCACTGGCATCCAAATGCGTGGGAATTAGATGTTGTCGTTTCAGGTGAAGTGCAGGTGTCTATCTTGGACCCTGATACAAGCAGCATGCACAATTACCGAATAAAAGAAGGCGAAGTTGTTTTTATACCGATGGGCTGGTGGCATTGGATCGAACCGCTATCGGAAGAAGCGCATCTGCATCTCTTTTTTAACAACGATCAATTTGAGTCTACAGAAGGATCCGACGTGCTGCGCTTAACGCCTCCGATCGTGTTTCAAAAAGCATACGGAGTAAGTGCAAGCGAAGTAGCAGAAGCCGTCGCTCCGATTACGGATACAGTTGTGATTGGACCGCCTAATAATCATTCTTTTTATCAAAAGAGCTATCTCAAAGATGAACGGGATGAAAGAATTGTGGTTAAAATAAATGAAAAAGTGGTGCCTGCTGAAGATAAGTAGCAAAAAAAGAGGGTGGGACAAAAGTCTTTTAGCCGAAGTGAAAAACGAACCATTAATCAAACTGTTTGATTAATGGTTCGTTTTTTTATTACGGTGAACGTAGATCTTATCTGTTTCACTCCTTCTAGCAGTTGATTGGAGGGCAAGGCAAAGACTCCTGCGGGAAAAGCGGAACAGATGAGACCCCGCAGGAGCGCAAGCGACGAGGAGGCTCAGCGGCCGCCCGCGGAAAGCGAAGCCTTGCACGGAAATCAACTGCGGTGTCACAAGCAGTTCAGCTCATGTATCTCCTTTGGTCGTCTTTAGATAGGTTTCATTTTGTTATGTCCCAGCCTCATTTTCGTGAGGCGTCTTTTATAAAAACAGCTCCTCACGTTCTAAGTGCTTGTGTAGACGGGTTGTGACTTGTTTTTGATTCCATTCGTTTTGCGGAAACTGCTGCTTGTCTACGTGAGCAACGGCCGGCTTATAGGTTTTTTGAATCCGTTTGATATCATTAAACGTTGCGTTGGTTTCAATGTGATCAGCCAGCGTAAATACAAGAGAATGCAGCTTTGCAACGTTGGGTACCGTAGCTGCTTGACTGAAAATGGCCTTTGCTACGGACAGCTGTCTTTCATGCGCAGTAAAGACGTCTTGTTCATTACGCTCTTTTAAAAAAACAAGTGCTTCTTTTCCGTTAAGGCGAATCGATCCTTTTGGAAAAACAATGTTGCTGTGTTCAAAAGCACGTTTGTTTGTGACGATAATGCCGCCTAATTTATCTACAGCATCGACGACTGCCTGCTGATCCATTTTGACATAATAATCAACAGGAAGCTTTGCATATGCTTCGACTTTCTTTACCACAGCATTCATATTTCCTTGGTGATAAATAGTTCGCAGTGTTTCATTACCGAGCTGAGTTGACCCTGGCAAGTGGGTCATTTTTATTGATTCATGCTGTTTATTAACAGTCATATACACAAATGACGTATTTTGATGGTTTTCTTGAATTAAAAGCAGGGAAAACGGTTGTCCTTTTTTTAAATTGACGTGTGTTTTGTTACCATGCTCAAGCGGTACATACGTTTGATCAACGGCAGCTTTCACCGTATGATAGCCTGCAAACGTGATGCTGACAAAACTGACGAGTAAAAATAGTACGAGACCGCCAATCCACTCTTTTTTTGCTTTGCTGCTCATCGTCTCACCTTTTTCTATCGAATTCGTTCGTAGTATTGCCATCTTAAAAGGGGAGTAAAACAAATGAGCGCTATTTTTATTGGATATCTTGCTTTTTCTTGGCGTAGGTTTTGAGTTCTGTAATTAAAATTGCTTGTTCTTCCACATTGTTAAACGCTTCAATGCCATAAAGGTATTCGGTGTGCCGTTTTTCTTTCCACACGCAAAGTCCGGTAATATGGATCGGTTTTTCATTTAAATAAAAGCTGATTTTTAGCTGAATTTGATGATTGAAAATAGGTAAATCAAGCGGCGTAATTATTTTGATTCCTTTTGGTGAAAGGTCGATAACAGACAAAGGACCTGGCTTAGAATCGATTTCTTTGTTGTCGTATTTAGCAATGGAAAACGTTCCAACAATGGGAGTCTCAAATAAAAAGCGAAACGGTTCTTCACGTTTAAAATGCATGTATCATCAGTCCTTTTCGTAATCTAAGTTTGTTAAGTAAGTATTCGATGAAAGTCTAAAAATTCCTACACGTTTTTCCCCATCCCTCATATAATGTTTATCGATGTAGAATATCTACCATGACCAAAGGGCGGCCATGGTAGATATTCTAGACCTAATCGTAGGTCACCCCCCTTGCGGGGTTGGTGGCCTACGATTAGGTGAACCTTTGTGGGAGGATTCGAGAGGTCTGGGGTAGCGAATACTGTTTCTAAGTACTGTTGCATTATTAAATAGCGGGTATATTAGTAAGGCATTCTTAAGAATTATAATAACTGCTTTTATAGTATCGGAAGTTCTGTTTGAAACTTTAAATAGAGAGGAAAAGGTTTTGAAAAAAGCGCTACGCTAGAGTTGGATTGTATGTTAAAATTAAACTTTGTGAAGTAGCTGTATTACAAGTCAGCGTTCCTTCAACTAATTAGGAGGTGAGATGAATGGGCACTGATGACCCCATTTCGATGAAGGTTACTGCAAAACAAGATAGGGGCAACAAAGGTGTATGTGTTCCTCTCATTTCAACGAAGGAAAATACTCCTTAATGCCTCAATGATGTGAGGTGAAAAATCAATGATTAAAACATACTTATATGATGATGAAACAAAAGAAATGGTAACGAATCTTGATTTAGGAGACGTGCATGAGAAATTGCGCAATCCTGATAATTTGCTGTGGATTGATCTGTATGATGTCCACGGACAAGAGCTTGCTCAAATTGCTAAATTATTCGATTTTCACCCATTGGCGATTGAAGACTGCTTACACGACAGTCCTCGCGCTAAAATGGATGATTACGAAGATTATAAATTTTTCGTTTTTCACGCGCTTCGCTATAACGAAGAAAGTGATGACGAGATTACGACGCTTGAGTTAAATGCCTTTGTCGGATCAAATTACGTAGTGACGATTCATAAACATAAAATGGGCTGGCTTCGCAAAATGGATGCCGTGTGCTCACGCTATCCGAAGTTTATGAACCGCGGCGCCGACTTTTTACTATATGCTTTGATTGATGGCATCACGGACGAATACTTTCCGATTTTAGACCGAATTGACATGCGCATTGATGAATTAGAAGATGAAATCTACAACAAAGAAGTGCGCGGAGTGACGGAAGAGTTCTTAGCCTTAAAAAGAACGATTATCTTAATCCGTCGCGTTATTCTGCCTCAGCGCCGAATTTTCTTAACGGTTAATGGAAAGTGGAAATTCGACATACGAGAAGAAAATGTTCCTTTCTACATTGACTTGCTTGACCACTTAGAGCGTATTGTAGACTCTGCCGAAACGTTTAGAGACCTCGTAAACAGTGCGCTTGATACGTATTATTCTATTACCAATGCAACTTCATCTGAAAAGCTGAATGTCTTAACGTTAATTTCAACGATTATGCTTCCGCTAACGTTCGTAACCGGATTTTTTGGAATGAACGTACCGATTCCATATCAAAATTCCCACTGGGCTACTGCTGTTATTATTGTTATGTTAATTGTGTTAACGTGGGGAATGTGGAAATACTTTAAAAACAAACAGCTGTTATAAGAAAAAGGCACTTGGCTATAAGCCAAGTGCCTTTTTCTTTCTTTATTTTGTCACCGTTTTTGTTGTTGTCTTACTCGTATTGTTCGCTTTGTCTTTTGCCGTTACGCTTAAAACTGTTTTTTCTTTTTGCTTTTTAATTTTTACTGAGTATTGTCCTTTGCTGTTAGCAGCAGCAGAGCCAATGCTTTTTTTGTTTACGGTTACTGTTACGGTAGCATTTGCTTCTGCTTTACCCGTTACAGCCGTGCTTTTTGTTGTGACAGCATTTACGCTTGGTGCAGCAGGAGGAGTTTTATCGCTCACTTTTACAGTCGTAGCTTTACTTGTGTTGTTAGCTGCGTCTGCTGCTGTTACGCTGATTGCTGTACCCGCTTTTTGTTTTTTAATCGTTATGCTGTACTGACCTTTTGCGTTAGCTTTTGCTTTGCCGATTTCTTTGTTGTTCACTTTCGCTACAACAGAGGCATTTGCTTCTGTTGTTCCTTTAATAGCTGTATCCGCGTCGCTGACTGGATTTACTTTAGGTGCATTTGGAGCAATAACGTCACGCACCGTTACTTTTACTTCTTCACTTTCTTGTTTTTGGCTGTTTGTAGCCGTGATATACAAGACTGTGTTTTCTTTTTGTTTTGGAATTTTTACTTTGAACGCGCCTTTTGCGTCAGCTTTTGCCGAAGCAATCACTTTTTTTGCGCTGTTTTTAACATTTACCGTAAAATTCGCTTTAGACGTTCCTGTTACGTATTCATCTTTATTCGTTACGGCTTTTACCGCTGGTTTGGCAGGTGCTTTTTGAACAACTGCACGAATGCTTGTACTTGCTTTTCCGTTTGTTACAACCACTTGTAAAACGGTATCTGCTTTTTGAGCTGGAATGTTCACAGAGAACGTATTTTTTGTATCAGCTTTGGCAGTGCCAAGTGTTTTTGAACCGTTCATCACTTTAACAGTTGAACCGCTTTGAGCTTTACCTGTAACCATTTTTTGCGTGCTGACAAATGTATTTACCTGCGCTTGCAGCTGCTGTGCACTTACCGCGCTGTACGCATTTAAACGTCCCCATCCTGATACGTAATCGTAGCCTGGAGCAGGGGGAGCTGCTGGACTTTCTTCGTCATCATATACAGGAGCATCTTTCTCGTCAAACTTAATATCTTTAGCTGTGTCCGTTAGGCGTTTTTCAACGTCTTTTGGCTTTAAGCCTGGATTTTGGGATAGTAATAATCCCGCAACGGCTGCCACATGAGGTGTTGCCATTGATGTTCCGCTTAAGTAAGTAACGTTTCCGTCTGGAACAAGACTTGGAATATCAGAGCCTGGAGCTGTAATATCTAATCCTTTTCCATAGTTTGAGTAGTCAGATACGATATCTAAACGGTTTGATGCGCCTACTGAAATCGCATAGGCAGATGAAGCTGGGTACGAGAGCTCTTCCATACCGTCGTTTCCGCTTGCTGCTACAACCGTTACGTTATGGTCGTATGCATATTTTAATGAATATTCAAGCACGCGGCTGTAAGATCCGCCAAGGCTTAAGTTAATAACTTTTGCACCGTGATCAACCGCGTATTTAATACCGTACGCAATTTGTTCTGTATCTCCGCTTCCAGATGCGTCTAGAATTTTAACCGGTAAAATTTTAGCGTGAGAATTAATGCCGGCCATTGAATAGTTATTGTTTGCAGAGGCTGCGATAATACCAGCTACGTGAGTTCCGTGTCCGTTGTCATCAGTTGCATTTGACGAACGATCCACGTAGTTATAGCCTGTCTTTGTATCCACTACGCCTTTTAAATCAGCTAGTGATGAATCGACGCCCGTATCGGCAACGGCAATAACCGTATCTTTTAATTTTTGACCGTTTAGTAATTTTTCAAGCGATTCGTATTGAATATCGGCATGCTGAGTACCGTCATTTTTACCCGTGTTGTTTAATGACCATTGATACGGATATTGTGAATCCATCGAAAGAGCGTGATACTCTTGAACCGGCTCGATAAATTCAGTTTCAGGAAGTGCCTGAATTTGTTTTGCCGTCATTTTACCTTGAGCAGATGACGTGCTGAAGCTTTTTCCATTGCTGTCATCTAATTGAATAACAAACATATTATCAAAAGAAGCAGCTGATTGTTTTAATGGATTAATAGATTCAATGCTTGCTGATTTTGACTGTGCTTTTGTTTTAAATGATTTAGCATTTGCACCATCTTTTAATTTAACAATATAGCGAGTTTCAGCTTTTGTTGAAACGCTGTTTGCGCTGACTAATTTAGCTCTTACTAATACAGACGATACATTTAAGTCCGTAACGTCTTTTAATTTTGTCTGCGCTGCTACTTTTTCTAAATCTTTCTTTAAAGCAGCTGGAACAGATTTGTATGCGATGCTGTATAAATCATTGATTGCTTTTTGATCAGCACTTGTGATCATGTAGGTGCTTGATGCGCCGTTTTTCGCCACATCTGTAAATAGACCCTTTAGCTGAACTAAATCTTTGTATACTTGTTCACGCATCGATTTATCAATAATCATTTTAGAACTGATAAACGGAGCGGCTTTGTAGTAAAGAGAAGAAAGGTCCTTTCCGCTTGCTGTTTTTGAAAGCACAGCGTCACGAATCGTACGCAAATCTTTTAAAATACCTTTTCCGTTTTCTTTTTGGCTTGTACTTAATTCAGCCGGGCATTCTTCTTCCATCATTTGAGAAGGAGGAAGTGATGCGCCTTCATAGCTGATTGTGTAAGGAACTTCTGTTTTTAATTCCGGTTGAGGTTCAGAAGGTTTTTTTCCATCTTCTTCTGTATCGTCTTCGATGATGATATCTTCATCTCCGTAATATTCAACCTTTACATAATAAGGACCTGTCCAAGCGATTGGAAAATCTAGCTGAGCAGGCTCATCTTTGTAAGAGTATCCCATATAACGGTCAAATGCCACGTTGTTTTTGGCATCTTCAAGACTAGAGTAAATCGTGATATTTACTTCATCATCACTTTGAAGCTTAATTCGGTAGTGTGAAAACTTTGCTACCTCTTGCTTAGAAGGATTAATTTTGTACCAATGTGTTTGTTCTGGTTCTGTAAATGTTCCTTTTGCTGCTTTACCAATGCTTAATGTTTTTTCATTAGCAGGAGGATTGCCTGCCGCTTGTGTTTTCAGTAAGCCTAATTGGCTAAAACACAAGGTGAACATTAAAGCAAAAGCAATAAAACGATAAATTGACCCTTTTTTCATGTTAAACCTCCAAAAAAATATAGTAAAAAACAGGAATTACATACCTATTAAACCATAAAGTTTAAAAACTTGTAAATAATTACTGTTGCTTATTTTAGTATTTTGTCAAGTTATTAATCTCGTATAAGAAATGGTGAGATAAGTCCTGGTTGCAAAAAGTAGAAAAAATTGGAATAATAAAGATTGAGCCTATTTGTAAGAGGCGAAAGTACGCTGAAAAGGGAAGAAGGGAATGAGAATTATTTTTAAAAGCAGAATCTGTTGGAGAAAATCTGATCGGTTTCTTTTTACCTGTGTTTATAAAGAGGAAATCGGGCTATATAAATAAAGATTGGAAAAATTTTCAGTCTAATTAAGTTCATTTGTAGCATATAATACGAGCTGGATTTCTTTTATAATAAACAAAAGCAAAGAAAGAGCAAATGGTGAAAAGGAGTGAAAGAAGTTGTCAAATGTGATGCAACGACAGGAAAAACGAATGAAGTTTGATGCCGAACAGCTTGCACCCCTTGATATTGATAAAGAGACAAAGAAGTTGCTAACAGAAAAAGGATTGCCCAAAGAAGCTTCACCATTTCTAGAGTTCGTTTCATCCAAAGGAAAGCTAACAACATTATGCGAAACATTTGAGTTATCATCTCGCTACCAGCACTATTGGTTTTTAGGAACAACTGGCGCTGGAGATCCAATTTGTCTTCATCAAAAAAACGGTTCGGTTGTGCTGCTCGATACGTCCAACGATGACTGCGAGCGCTTTGTTAATACAACTTTTCCGCAGTTTTTAGCATGCTTAGATGTGTTTGAAGAGCTAGTAGAAGAAACGATTCAAGCTAACGGAGAATCTGCATACTTAGAGAGACACATTCCTGCTGAGGTGCTGCAGCGATGCAAAAAACGTATGAATGAAATTGATGAAGCCTGCTTAGCCCTTTATTCTTTTTGGTTCAAAGAACTTTCTTTTTAATAATATAGTAGAAAAATAGACATGGCCGCTTTGGTCATGTCTATTTAGTTGTGGCTGCAGGGCTATTAATATAGATAGAATAAATAAAAATGATAGTATATAATGGATATAAATTCCTTTTTTTGAAGAGGGAGGAGGGTGTAAATGATTTCTTTATTTGGATTAATGGGTGCTTTCTTTGTGCTGCTTTTTGGTGCGTCGTATTTCTTCTATAGAAAGAACTCGCCCGTGCAGTATGGAATTTCACTTAGCAGCATGCTAATAAGCATATTTCTATTTCTATATAGCATATTTGGAGTTGGCGGCTTTGAAGGAATGGGTCTTGGTGCTTTAGCGGTCGCTTTGTTCTTGGCGTCGATTCTGAGCTTGTTCGTCAGTGTTCTTTTTAATATCATAAATAGACATGGGAAAGGTGCTGTGTGAAATGGGAGAAATAACCTTTAGAGAAGCAGTGCGGGAAGATTTAGATCAAATTGTTGAAATGCTCGCTGATGATATGCTCGGAAGCAAACGAGAACGCTACGAATTACCGCTTCCAGACTGTTATGTTCAAGCATTTCAGGCAATTGATGCGGATCCAAACAATGAACTGATTGTCGCATGTAAAGATAGTGAAGTAATAGGTGTTCAACAAATAACCTTTACGCCCCACATTGCACGACAAGGCGGGTGGAGAGCCACGATTGAAGGAGTTCGAACCGCTTCGTCACAGCGCGGAAAAGGGGTTGGATATCAGCTGATTACATGGGCGATTGAACGAGCGAAAGAACGTAATTGTCAGTTAGTACAATTAACAACCGACAAGGAACGGTCAGAGGCTTTGCGTTTTTATCAAAAGCTTGGATTCACAGCTTCTCATGAAGGATTAAAGCTCCATTTGTAATTGGCTGTTAATGGTTGTATCCCCGTGGTAAGAATTTTTTAGTTTAGTTCAATTGAAACGTGGTATACAGATAGTACAGAGCCGATAGAAATTTTTCTAAGGCTACTGTGAAAGGTAAATAGTTAGCTTCATGAAGGGACTGGTTTAGTTTTGGAATACTTAACAGCAACTTCAGCAAACGTATTACCTCACATGAAAAGCAGATATTCTGATCTGACAATTGGCACTCTCGTTATGAACCGATATACGTAGCGAAAGGGCCCCACAAGGGCAAATGAACATGAAATAATTAGCATGATATGAAGGGAAGAACCTGCATCAGTTTTGATGCAGGTTCTTTTTTGTGAGATGCGGCAAGAAATCTTATACAAAACTTTGGCAGGAATTTATATGTAAAATCTATAAGTTAAGTATGGTAAATTATTTTAACATTACGGATGAAATCATACATACGATAATTATGAAAGAAGCTAAAAGCCAGCTAGAACATTACTGAAAAAAAATCTTTAAATGAATGCACTACGAAATTTCTTATAACTTATTTGACACCTAAGGTATAAAAGAGTATACTTATGTTAAACATAGTAATTATGTCGGATAAGTAGGTTATGGTGCTGTGAACAAGACTTCTACTGATAAAGAGGAGATCTAGTCCAAATCGTACAGTCCGACTTTGATGAGATGCTTTAAGCATCTTTTTTTTGTGCAAAAAAACAGCCGTAGGGGCTGTTATAGGGCAGTAATTCTTCCTTTGTAAGCATCAATCAACCGCTGGTTATGTTCATCTGAACCTTCCATGTTTCCGCTTAAAAAGACAGGAGGCGTGATGCCGCGGCTGAGCAGTTTTTGAATGGTTATAGATAAAATATCGTTTAAGATAGCGCCTCCAATTACAGTAGAACCAGAAGCGAAGGAAATGTCTTGCTGATGAAGAAGAACGTCTCCTTTTGGAATATGATTATTAATAACAAGATCCACGACATCATGAAGGTATTTTCCGGTTTTATGTCGCGAAGCCCGGCTCGTGGCATAAGAAGGAGAGGTAAGCCCGATAACAAAGGCGCCTTTTTCTTTTGCAATTAAAGCTACATCAATCGGAACGGGATTTACGCCCGATGTAGAAATGACAATCATGATATCGCCTGGTACGATATCTTCTTTTTCCATAAAGGTGGAGGCATAGTCGTTTTTACGCTCTAGCTGTGAAGAGCGCGAAGCTCCTTTATGAAGCATCAGTTCTTCCACAAAAATAGGATGAATCGGTGCAAGCCCTCCAGAACGGTAAAACACTTCTTCCGTTAAAATATGAGAATGACCGCACCCAAATAAATGAATGAGGTGATGAGAAGCCAATTGCTGTGAGATTTTCTCGGCTGCGGATTCTATTGCCTGCTGTTCATGCGCCTCCACTTTAGCAAGCAGTTTTGTTAGTTCCTGTAGATATAAACTAGACATAAAAAAAACTCCTTAGTTTTAAGATCGTGTCATGTTAATCGTAAACTTATAGCGGTCTGCTCGGTACGAAGATTTCACCACTTCAAGCGGCGTGCCGTCTTGCAAATACGTATTTCGTTGAATCAGTAGAACGGGTGAATATGAGTTGATTCCAAGATGCTTCACTTCGGTTTCAGAAGCTAAAATGGATTCTAACGTTTGATTGGCTTCGCCAATTTTCAGGCCCAACTCTTCTTCTATATAGCGGTAAAGAGAGTCGTTAACAATGGATTCTGTTAACCCTTTGACTAAGTTAGCGGATACATATACGCTTTCGAGCGCCATTGGCACGTCGTCAGCTAAACGAATACGCTTGATTTCATAAACAGGTGCATGAAGAGAAATGTGCAGCTGCTCGGCAATTTTTTCTGAAGCCGCAATGATTTCAAAGCTCAGCAATTTACTGCTTGGCACCATTCCGCGCGCTTTCATATCTTCTGTAAAACTCGTTAATCCAACGAGCTGCTGCTCCAGTTTTTTTTCAGATACAAAGGTGCCGCGGCCTTTTTGACGATATAAATAACCGTCGTTTACTAAATTGTTAATCGCTTGGCGAACGGTCATTCTGCTGATTTCAAATCGTTCTGCAAACTCTCGTTCAGAAGGAAGCGAATCATTTGGTTTTAACTCTCCGTTTTCAATTTGTTTTTTCAACTGTTCTTCAATTTGATAATAAATCGGAAGAGGTGAGCTTTTATCAATCACTTAAGTTCTCTCCTTTATGTAAACCTCCTCATCTAAAAAAGACGAGGAGGCTATAAATTAAACCGTAGTCGATACTTTAGCTAAAGCTTCTTGGTCCGCAATAATTGTAACACAGTGATGCTTCTTTAAAATAGAAGCAGGGAAGTCTTCTGTGATTTCTCCGTTAAGCAGCTGATACATCGCTTCTGCTTTGGCTTCCCCGGAGATAAGCAGTAAAATTTCTTTACTTTTCATAATCGATTCAATTCCCATTGTAATAGCCTGAGTAGGCACTTCGTCAAGAGAATTAAAGTAGCGCGCATTGGCTTTTCGCGTTGACTCTTCTAACGTCACAATATGAGTAGGAGAGTTGAATGACGTACCAGGTTCGTTAAAGCCAATGTGTCCGTTTTGACCGATTCCAAGAATCTGAAGGTCAATGCCTCCGTGATTTTGAATCATTTCATCGTAGCGGCGGCATTCTTCTTCAGGCGTATCAGCCAGCCCGTTAGGAACGTGCGTGTTGCTTACGTCAATATCAATGTGATTAAATAACGCATCTGCCATATAGTAGTGATAGCTGTTTGGATCTTGCGGCTTCATTCCCACATATTCATCTAAGTTAAAGGAAGTAACGTGTTTGTAAGACGTGCCGTGCTCTTTATGATCTTGAATTAAACGATTATATAATCCTTTCGGCGTGCCTCCCGTTGCAAGTCCCAGATTCATATTTGGCTTTTCATGAAGTTTGCTAATCAGCATATCAGCTGCTTTTGCACTCATTTCACTGTAGTTTTTCACTTGGATGATATTCATTGTTAGTCCTCCTTTTGAAAGCTCAATGTGCCTCGGCAAAATGTCATTTCAACATCTAAGTTTTCATTTAACACCACGATATCCGCATCTTTTCCAATTTTAAGGCTTCCTTTTGTATCAAACAGGTTAAGCTGTTTTGCTGGGTTTTCAGCGGTCATCTTTACGATGTCTTCTAATGAGCAGTTCGTAAAGCTCATCGTGTTTTTAATCGCATCGTTCATCTTTAAGATGCTTCCTGCTAACGTTCCATCTGCAAGGGTAGCCGTTGTGTCGTTTACGTGAACAGGCTGTCCGCCTAAATCATACGTACCGTTTTTTAGCCATTTGGCACGAAGAGAATCCGTGATAAGAATCATGCGTTCACTTGTAATTTGATCGTACGCAAGCTTGACCATTTCAGGTCGGCAGTGGATGCCGTCTGTAATCAGCTCTACAAATAATTCATTTCTCAAATAAGCGGCGCCTAATACGCCGGGCTCTCTATGGTGAAGACCGCGCATGCCGTTATATAAATGCGTAATATGAGAAGCTCCTGCTTCGATGGCTTCACCAACTTGATCATATGTGCTGTCGGAGTGGCCAATAGAAGCGACGACGTTTGTTTCTTTTAAATAAGAAGTAAGAGATAAGCCGTTTGGCTGCTCTGGAGCTAACGTAACAAGTTTAATATGTCCTCCGGCTGCTTTTTGCCACTCTTGAAACAGTGCCACATTCGGATCTTGAATGTGAGTAGGGGGCTGCGCGCCCGCACGTTTTGGTGAAATAAACGGACCTTCTAAGTGAATACCAACTACTTCAGCATCCGCATCTGTTTGCTCTTCGATATAAGCGCCCGCGTTGCGAAGTGCTTTTTCAACCGCTTCATTCGACTGCGTCATAGTAGTTGCTAAAAAGCTTGTTGTACCTTCTTTTGGAAGCGTGCGCGCCATTGTTTTTAATGCTTCTGCTGTACCGTCCATAGCGTCCGCATTGTTAACGCCATGAATATGCACGTCAATGGCACCAGGAATCACTTTATAGGAAGGAGAAAGTTCAATTACATGGTCTTTCGGCTGACGTACGTATTGATGGATCTCTCCGATTTCAGTAATTTTCTTGTTCGTTAGTTTGATATACCCGTTTTTTAATGTCTGATTTTCACTATAAACGGTTACATTATAAATAATGATGGATGAATGTGTATCCATACATACACTCCTTTGCTCGTTGTATTGATTTAAGTGTAACGCTTTTTGGAATAGTTGTCTATACCAGTTGATTCTTTTTTGTGAATTAGAAAGTTTTGTAAGGGCTTTTAACATTGATATAGAAAGGTTTTTGAAAAGAAAATTGGTATAGACAACTATATATTTTGTGTGCTAGTATGAGTCCATGCAGTAAAACCGCCGTCATTTCAGCTGATGATGTAATCATAGGACAGGGATGAATGCGGTAACTTGTCATCCGATAAATATTGTTACGAAAATCCTTGCTCGTAACATCGGGTTAAATACGTTATACAAAGGGGATAGAAACATGCTGAATTTTTTACAACGTATTGGTAAATCGCTTATGCTGCCAATCGCAGTATTACCTGCTGCAGCATTGCTTCTTCGTTTGGGTCAAAAGGACTTATTAGATATTCCATTTATGGCTCAAGCTGGAGATGCGATTTTTGCGAATTTAGCACTACTGTTTGCACTCGGAATTGCTGTAGGGCTTTCAAAAGATGGAAGCGGCGCAGCAGCACTTGCCGGAGTCGTCGGTTATTTTGTGTTAACAAAAGGAACTGTAGCTATTGATAAAGATATTAATATGGGTGTACTCGGCGGGATCGTCTCGGGAGTAACGGCTGGTTTACTATACAATCGTTTCTCAGCGATTAAGCTGCCCGAGTGGCTCGGCTTCTTTGCAGGAAAGCGGTTTGTACCGATTATTACTTCAGTCGTTATGCTTGCGCTTGCAGGAATTTTCGGGGTTATTTGGCCGCCGATTCAAGATCAAATTAACAACTTAGGAACGTGGATTACAGGAGCAGGAGCGCTTGGTGCAGGTATATACGGATTTTTAAACCGTCTGTTGATTCCAATTGGACTGCATCACGTGTTAAACAGCTTAGTATGGTTTGTATTCGGAGACTATCACGGCGTAACGGGAGATTTGAATCGCTTCTTTAAAGGAGATCCAACGGCAGGAACGTTCATGTCTGGATTCTTCCCGGTTATGATGTTTGGTTTACCGGCAGCAGCGCTTGCGATGATTGCAGCAGCTAAAAAAGAAAAGCGCAAACAAGTCAGCGGTATGTTAATCGGACTTGCGGTTACTTCTTTTTTAACAGGAATTACGGAACCAATTGAATTTCTATTTATGTTCGTAGCACCGCTATTATACGTTATTCATGCCGTTTTAACGGGAATTTCGATGGCTTTAGCCGTTGCTCTTGGCATTCACGCTGGATTTGGATTTTCAGCAGGGGCCATTGATTTCTTCTTAAACTACGGAATTTCACAAAAACCGCTGCTGTTAGCGGGAATTGGAATTGTATATGCGGTCATTTACTTTGTCATTTTCTACACGCTGATCAAAGCATTAAATTTAAAAACACCGGGACGTGAAGATGATGAAGAAGTAGACACATCAAACGAAACGGTTGTAGCAACAGGCGATAAATATGTGGATATGGCATCGTATTTTATTGAAGATTTAGGCGGAAAAGAAAACTTAACCGTAATTGATAACTGTGCGACTCGTCTTCGCTTACAAGTAGCTGATGCTAGCAATATTAATGAAGCTGCCTTAAAGCGCCACGGAGCGAGAGGAATCATGAAGCTCAATAAAACAAATGTTCAAGTCATTGTCGGAACAGAAGTAGAGTTTGTTGCAGACGCAATGAATCAATTAGTTAAATACGGCACAGCGTCAACCGCTGCGCCTGTTGAACAACAGGCTGTTCAAGCAGATGCACACACAGAGTTTGTGTTACCGTTTGAAGGCGTTGTAAAGCCGCTTAGTGAAGTGGAAGATCAAGTGTTTTCACAAAAGATGATGGGTGACGGCTTTGCGATTGAACCGATTGAAGGAACGCTCGTATCACCGATTAACGGTGAAGTCATGACCGTGTTCCCAACAAAACATGCGATTGGCTTAAAAACAGTAGAAGGAATTGAAATCCTGATTCACGTTGGGTTAGATACTGTGAATTTAAAAGGAGAAGGATTTCAAGCGCTTGTTCAAGAAGGTGACAGCGTTCAACAAGGAACACCTCTTTTACAGGTGGATTTAGAGTATGTTAAAAAGCATGCACCGTCTATTGTGACACCAGTTGTATTTACCAACTTGCCAGCGGATAAAGAAGTGAAGCTGTTAAAAACAGGCTACCAAAAGCAAGGTACAAAAGACGTTATTACATTTTAATAAAAAGAGGCTGGAACAAACCTGTTCTAGTTAAAAGAAGATCCGAACGATGAAGCGTTCGGGTCTTTTTATTGTGATGGTGAACGTAGATTTAATCTATTTAGTTGCTTCTGGCTGTTGATTGGAGGGCAAGGCGAAGACTCCTGCGGGAAAAGCGGAACAGGTGAGACCCCGCAGGAGCATAAGCGACGAGGAGGCTTACCGGCCGCCCGCGGAAAGCGAAGCCTTGCACGGAAATCAACAGCGTTGTTGCAAGCAATCAGCTCATGTATCCTATTTGTTCGTTTTTATATGGGGTAATCTAGTTACGTTTCAATCTCTTTTTCTTTTCTTCATAATTGAGAGAATTTTGTGTTAAAATTTAGGGTGTTTGATACAGCTAGTGCGCAGCAGAGAGGGAGTAGAACAAGTGAAAAAAGAAACGGCATTATTCAGAGTAAAGGTGACAGCATGTTTATTATAGGAGCATTAGTCAATGGATTAGCAATTGTTGTAGGAACATTAATGGGCAAGCTTGCTCACCGCATTCCTGAAAAAGTAAGCGTGACGGTGATGCAAGTGATGGGTTTATCCGTTATCACCCTCGGTTTGCAAATGGGCTTTAAAAGTCATCAGTTTTTAATTGTAATTTTGAGTTTAGCCATTGGAGCGGTTATTGGTGAGTTCATTGATTTAGATGAAAAGCTAAATCTTTTAGGCAATATGATTGAACGAAAATTTCAATCTCAGCAAAACGACAAGCAAACATTTAGTATGTCACAGGGCTTTGTGACAGGAACGCTGATCTTTGTTATTGGAGCGATGGCGATTGTCGGGGCATTAGACAGCGGAATACGCGGCGATCACAGCGTATTGTTTACAAAAGCGGTGATGGATGGATTTATCTCATTATTATTAACGACTACGCTTGGAATAGGCGTCATTTTCTCAGCGGTGCCCGTATTTTTGTACGAAGGCATCATTGCGCTATTTGCTACGCAAATCAATGCGGTTGTGCCGCAAGATTTAATGAATAGTATCATTGCCGAAGTCACAGGAGTAGGCGGCGTGTTAATTTTAGCAATTGGAATTAATTTATTAGAAATTATTAAAATTAAAGTTGCCAATTTACTGCCTTCGATTTTAATTGCGGTTGTGATTGTAGTTGTACAGCATACATATTTTTCATGAAGAAAAAGCTTGTGAATAGTATTCGCAAGCCTTTCTGTATCTATGAGCAAAAGTTAAGGAAGTAGCAGGTATAAAGTGATACGTGGATAATGGTATAGAATGAATCGAAAAACAAAAAGGAGGGTAAAAATGCCAAGTCCTGTTTTCAACAAAATGAATACGGTATTTATCCACGTCTCCAATTTAAAGTCTTCAGTAAAATGGTATAGCGAGCTACTGAGTCAAGAATACAAGATGAGCGAGGTGAAGAACCCCGTTTATAATCTTAAAATTGATGGAGAAACAGGGTTAACGCTGGATGCTGGCCCAGAAGGAACAGAAAAACAAATAGTGGCTAGTCTCCATCCAATTTTTAATTTCCATACGGAAGATATTAAAGAAGCCTATGAATTTGTTAAAGGGATGGACTATACGATTGATTCTCCGATTACTTCTTTTGAGGCTTTTTCGTTTTTTACGATAAAAGATCCGGATGGACATGTGGTCATGATTTGTACAGGATAAGTCGTTAGCTCCAGAAGTTTAAGGTATAGTATACTAATAATAAAACCCTAATGATATGAAGTAAGGAGAAATACTGCTTATGAAAGACAATCAACAGATTACAGCTCTTATTGCTGCACAAGTGGAGAAGTTAGCACGTCAATTTGGCTATGACTTTTTATCTGAAAAACAAGGGAATCAAACGCTTTGTCAAATTCTTCAGCGAGATGAAGACGGATCTATTTTGGCAACGCCGCTTAGTTTTCATTTACATATGAATGAAGACAAAGGAACGGGAGATATTATTTACTACCATGAACAAGGAGAATTTAAGCGCCAGCAGGTGAATGTATATGAAGAAAATAGCCTTGTGAACGTGTTGTTGTTTATCCAAGAGCGGTTGAAAGTCAATCGATAAAAGACATATGCAAGAAAAAAAGCAGGGAGCTCCCTGCTTTTTTCTATGAATTGATATAGCGTAGTCCTACGCGATTATTAAAAATTTGGTTGTGATTTTTGAAGATAAAAGCACCTGCTGCGTGATCAATCACCAGCTCATTGTCGTACACTTCTTCCATGTCATCATCAACAATAAATTCTAGGTCTTCAACCGTTACAACTTTTTCATAGGGTTGAAGGCTGCGCTTTGAAATGATCTTCATTTCATAAATTGTATTAACAATATCGCAGCTTCCCCGATCAAAAGAAAGCTGAATCATTTGGTTTTGTTCCACGTTCTGCAACGCTTCTTTTGCAGAAGGAGTGACGCGTATATTCATAATGATATCCTCCTTTTTCTATCCTCAAATTAAATTGTGTGAAATGTATTTAGGAATACTTTAGTTGATTTTTATGTCACGGGCAAGAAAAAAGCTTTCTTACTATTAGTATTTCCCTTTCAAAACGGAATAAAACGCTGATGTTTTTATCATGTTTTCATAAAGACGTACATAGATATCACCTGTATGTGATGAAAGGAAAGAGGAAAAAACTGCGCTTTGTAATTCTTAGGTGTAAATACTTAATTACAGGAATATATTGTAAAAATACAAGAAGATAAGTCATTTACCTATTTTGATAGTTATTGAGATAGTTTTGAATAATTGGTTTTATTTTCAATATATTGGGTACTTAAGTAGAGTACTTTGCACACGATATTGCACCGAAAGACATCGGTTTATCGGACTAATTATTGTCTTATTTTGTCGAAGTAGTAGAATTTATGGAAACCATTCCTTATCATGTACAAAGTGACTAACAAAATACATAGGAGGTTCTGGTGTAGATGAGTGAGAAAGATCAAAACAGAACAACAGACGAAACAGCGGCTTCGCTAGAAACAGCGCCCGCTCCCAAAAAAGCGCCAGCTAAATGGATTATCATTTTGGCAGCTTTAATTGTGATTATTGGAGGAGCAATTACATTTGCTACGGTATTTAAAAAATCTCCTAAGCAGTTATACTTAATTTCTGAAGTAAATACGTATCAAAAAGCAGCAGATGAATTAGAAACGAAGTACAGTGAAACGATGGCTTATCAGGAAAAAGCGATGAAGCAGCCTTCTACCACAAATGCTACTGTCAAAGGCGGCTTTAACATGGATTCACTTTCGTATGATCCAAGCTTTAAAATGATTCAAGATCTTATCAGTAAAGCTGAAATTAAAATTAAAGCGGAACAAGATCCGAAAAAAAGTGAAGCATACGGTTCACTGGTTCTTAATATCGGCGGTTCAAAAGCGCTTGACCTAGAAGGTTTTCAAACGAAAGAAAGAATAGGCTTTAAAGCTCCGATTTTAGCAAATGAATATTTCTATTTAAACTTAGACGAATATGGACAGGTAGCGCGTAAGTTCGATCCTTCTTATTCGGGTCCTGAAACGCTTGATATTAACACGAGTAACGTAAGTTTAGAAGACTTAAAGTTAACGGAAAAAGAAAAAACCTACATTGCAAAAGAATACGGAACGTTCATTTATGATCAGTTAGACAGCGATTATTTTACAAAAGAAAAAAATGTAGATTATAAAACAAATGGCAAAACGCTTCAGTTAACAAGCGTGACGCTTAACATGTCTGACAAAGAAACAAAACAATTTATGGATAAGCTTATTGCAAAGGTAGCAAAAGATGACAAGCTTCATACTATCTATGCAAATCACGTGTCTAAGCTGTTTAAATCTTCAGCAGCGACAAATCCAGAATTAAAAGGTATGGCAGATCCAAAAGAATTGAAAAAATCAGTAAAAGAAAGTCTTCAAGACTTCCAAAAAGAAGCAAAAGATACGACTTACCCTGGCGGTGTTAAATCAACTGTGTACGTTCAAGATGATGTTGTTGTAGCTCGCGATATGAACATGGGCGTAAAAAATGCTTCTAACGATAAAGGAAAACTTAACGTCGTAACTAAAAATATTCCGTATGAAGATAACAAAACGGCTAAGCAGTTCAAAGCAGTCCTAACCGATAGCACTACCGATGATGCATTTACGTTTGATATGAAAAATGACGTAACAACGGAAAGTGAAAAGAGAAAAGAAAACATGTCTATTCATTTGTTAACAAAAGATTCAAAAGATGAAGACACGAATATGACGTTTAAAATGAATTCAGTAATCAACGGTAAAACCGATGCAAAACAGACGGCTGACCGTACTTTCTCTTTAGACTTAGGTGATCAAGAAGATCTAGTAGTAAACGGAGAAGTAAAGCAGAATCAAGCAATAAGTGCTTCAAAAGGAAAAGCAGATTATTCGTTTGATATTCGTACAAAAATAGGACCAAAAGCAGATCCTGCAAACGTTACGTTAAAAATTGACTCTGCTTCTCAATTAAAAAAATCAGCCTCTATTCCAGAGCTTGACGCATCTAATGCGACAAACGTAAAAGATGTGACGCCTGAAGATATGCTGTCGATTCAAGAAAATTTTGCTAAAAATGTTCAAGGTCTCATGATGAATATGGGAACCGCTGGTTACTAAAAGGTGCAAAGCAGATGAAGATATATTTCTCTTTGACTCTTTTTACATGTAAAGCTCTATTGAAAAATATAAAATCTCTCATACTGCTAATAATGATCCCTGCTCTGTTTTTACTTGGAGCAGGGATCATTATTAGTCAGACCATGCAAGGTGAGGAGAAAGTAAATCGGTTCCCCGTGGCCATTGTGGATAAAGATGATACTGCACAAACGAAGTACGTCATCGAACAGCTGACCGAAGGTAAGCTTCGCAAGATCATGAAGCCGCTTTACACGAATGAAGAGAAAGCTAAACAGCTGCTGCAGCAAAATAAAGTGGCAGCCATTGTAACGCTGCCAAAAGGTTTTAGTCACGATATTGCTCATGGGAAAAATCAGCCTTTACACGTCATTGGAAACAACAATAAGCCGCTTCAGTCACAGCTGTTTCGCTACGTGATGGAAAGTGCAGCCGACTACACGTCAGCTGCTCAAAGCGGTATTAATACGGTTGATGCCTTTTTAGAAAAAGAAAATGTTTCCGATGAAAAGAGACGCGCAGAATTTAAGAAGAGCTTAGTAACGTTTGGGCTTCATGTATTAGATAGAGGAAGTTTATTTGATGAACAAGTAGAAACGAGTTTCTTTCAGCAGGATATGAAGCAATATTATGTGCTGTCTTTTGCTGCTTTGCTGCTTATGATTTGGAGCTACGGCGGATGGCTGCTTGCTAGTGAAACGCAGACTTCTCCCGTGCTGGATCGAATGAAAACAAGAGGTGTATCGTTTCTTCGCATTTATTTAGCGCAGCTGACGGCTCTGTTTGTTCTTTTGCTACCGGTATCTGTCGTTTTGTTTGGAAGCCTCATTAAAGGACTGAAACTGCCTGTAACCGGTACGTGCGGAGAGCTTTTTCTAGGGATAAGCGGAAGCTTGTTTGCTTTTTTATGTTTGTTTTTACTTCTTCGGGTTCTTTTTTTATCACAAAAAGCTTATCAACTAACCGGCATGCTGTTTATTTTGCTGAGTGCGATTTTAAGCGGACATGTTGTGCCGGTCGTCTATTTACCAGACTGGGCGAGTGGTTTTCAGAAATGGTCACTCAACACCCGCGTCTTGGAGCTGTTATTTTATGAATTTGATGGATATAACACAAACGAAGCTTTTCTTTACCTTAAGCCTATTCTCATTACGGCAGCAGGAAGTTTTGTTTTTGCTGTTGGCTACGTGATGACTTTGCAAAGGCGGTGGAGAAAATGATCAGTGAAAAAATAAAGCAGCTGCTGAAGCGTCCTATGCTTATTGTCATGATCTTCTTTTTACCTTTAATAGGAACGGTCATCAGCAGCTCATTTTTAGCAAAAGTACAAAGTGATTCAAAAATACCCGTTGCTCTTGTCGATCAAGACCACAGCAACATGTCTAAACAAGTGATGGATCGACTGCGGAAAACAACAGAAATTCAGTTTCTTTCTATGAATGAAGAACAAGCAAGAAAGCAGCTGGCAAAAAATAAAATTGACAGCATTTTTGTGTTTCCTAACGGATTTCAGCAAGAAGTAGAAGCGGGGAATTATCAAGGAGTCATTGATTTGCTTACGTTGCCTTCTTCCGTTGCGACAGAAGCGGTTCGAGAAGTCGTGGCCAGTGAAGTGACACGGTTAACGACAAATGTTAAAGCCGCAAATGAAGTGCTTTTTTTATATAAAGTCTATCACATTCATGCAGGACCGGATTTATGGAAAGAAGCGTATCACTATACCGATAACCAGTGGAAACCAAAGCCGCTGATGACAATTGATTACGAGGCGCAAGGAACGAAGAAGCATAAGAAGCAAGGGAGCGTTCAAATGACCGGATACGTGCCGCTATGGGGATTTTTTACGCTTTTACTTTGCTGCATCACATCAGATTGGATGATTAAAGAGCGGAGTCATCTTTTTAAACGAATGAAGACGATGCAAAAAGGACTTTATGGTTATATTCGAAGCGTCAGCGCCGCTTATGCTGTGCTATACGTGCTTCAAGCTCTCATCAGCTTTGCTCTATTTAAATGGCTGTATGGAGCAGAGTCTTACGGTGTGCTGCTGTATATGTGTATCTATGTGATCACATGCGTTGCTTTTAGCACGTGGCTTGCAAGTGAAAGTCAGCGAGTTGGCTCTTATTATATGATCAGCGTCGTCATGGTCACAGGACTCAGCATAATAGGAGGGAGCTTTTTCCCGGTAGGAGAGCTTTCTGCAACGATTGAAAGAATAAGTCAGTGGCTTCCGCAGCATCTGCTTCTGTATCAGAATACACTGCCGCTTACGTTCATTTGGAAAGAGATAGCTGTTTCCATTGGATGCATATGTTTGTGCACGTTTAAAATAGTGTGGAATGTGAGGAGCATTAAATGATTGAAATTAACAATGTTAGCAAAACATACGGAAAAAAACAATCGTTAGCAAATGTTACGCTGACCGTAGAAAGTGGAGAAGTCATTGGTCTTTTAGGACCAAACGGCGCTGGTAAGTCAACGCTTCTGTCTATTTTGTCTACCATTACGGCTCCTTCAAGCGGGAATGTCACGATTGGAGGCTTATCGCTTAAGAAAAATCAAAAAGCGATACGAGAAGTCATTGGCTACGTTCCACAAGACATAGCGCTGTGGGAAGAGCTTAGCGTAAAAGAAAACATGAAAATGTGGAGCAAAATGACTTCACGCTCTTTGTCGAATGAACAGCTTCAGTCTCTTTGCTCAGCTGTACAGCTCGAAGGAAGATGGAAGGAAAAAGTGAAAAATTTATCAGGAGGCATGAAGCGAAAGCTGAATATAGCCGTTTCACTTATTCATGAACCGTCCGTTTTGTTAATGGACGAGCCGACAGTCGGAATTGATTTGCAGTCCAAGCTTGAGATCATTCGTTATATTAAACAGCTGGCGGCAAAAGGAAAGACGATTATCTATATCACCCATGATTTGAATGAAATTTTAGGCGTGTGTGATCGGTTTGCCGTCTTAAAGGAAGGAAAGCTGGAGTTTGTCGGCACAATGGACCAAGCGAAGGAAAAGACTGGGGAAGACGCAGAAGAGAACGTTGTGTATAAGCTGCTGCATGATTAAGAGTAAGCACTCATAAAAAAAGAGCCGCTTCGTGAAGAAGTGGCTCTTTCTATTATGCTTGTGTAACTTCTTGTTCTGGTGAATGGCTTTCAGGCTGCACGCGTTCTTCCTCAGGAAGGGCACGTACTTCCACTTCTTTCATTTGGTGACCGTCCATTTCTTTTGCAATAAACTCGTATCCAAAAAGTTTGAACGATTCGCCTTCTTGAATATCGATATTTTGCATCAGCATCCAGCCGCCGATTGTATCGATATCATCGTTTTCAATTTCGATATGAAGCACTTCGTTGACTTCTTCAAGCAGTACTTTTGAGTTAAAGACAAAGTGCTGATCGCTGATTTTTTGAACAAGCGGCTTTTCATCTGTATCAAACTCATCTCGAATTTCTCCAACGATTTCTTCTAAAATATCTTCAACAGTAACGATACCTGCCGTACCCCCGTACTCGTCAATCAACACGGCCATATGAGTCCGTTTCTTTTGCATCGAGCGCAGTAGGTCTTGGATCGCTACAGTTTCAATTACTTGAATAATAGGATTCATATAAAGCTTCACGCTTTGCTTTTTTAACGCATCGTTAATTACGACATCGTTTAGGATCTCTTTGACGTTGACTAAGCCGATAATGTTATCTTTGTCTCCGTCAACGGTAACAGGGTAACGGGTGTAGCGGTCTTCTACAGCAAGCTTTAAGAAATCTTCAATGCTGTCGTCTTCAGAAACAGCTGAAATTTCTGTTCTTGGTACCATGATTTCGCGAGCAACACGGTTATCGAATTCAAAAATGTTGTTCACGTACTTATATTCAGACTGGTTAATTTCTCCGCCTTTAAAACTTTCTGATAAAATAATGCGCAGCTCTTCTTCACTGTGCGCAAGTTCATGCTCTGAAGCTGGCTTTAATCCAAACATGCCAGTTAACAAACGGGCAGAACCATTTAGTAACCAAATGAAAGGGAACATGATTTTATAGAATAAAATTAACGGACGAGCAAACAATAACGTAACTGTTTCAGCTTTTTGAATCGCAAATGTTTTTGGCGCTAATTCACCAACGACTACGTGAACAAAGGTTACAAGCGCAAATGCGATAATGAATGAAAGAATATGTGTTAAAGATGCAGCAACACCAAGTTCTTCAAACAGAGGTTCCAAAATCTTCGCAACAGTCGGTTCTCCTAACCAACCGAGTCCTAAAGCAGTAATCGTAATACCAAGCTGACACGCAGATAAGTACTCATCTAAGTGTGTCGTTACGGTTTTAACCGCATTCGCTCCTTTTTTGCCTTCAGCAACAAGTTGATCTACCCGTGAACTACGAAGCTTCACAATTGCAAACTCTGAAGCAACGAAAAAAGCAGTGAGTACAATTAAAATCGCAAAAATAATTAAGTTAATGGTTATCAATGAATATACTTACTTTATAGTGCTATAAAGTAAGTAAACACCTCCTGTAAATAATAAATTTACGACAGTAGCAGCAGTAAAGAGTGCAAAAGAGTGACGCTTTCTGGTGAAAGCCGATTCATCATTACTTTTCGATCTTCTTCGTTAAGCTTTTCCATAAGCGGTGCAACTTCTTTTAAACTGTCGTTTAGTACGTAAAATTTGGATGCTAATTCGTCTTTGGAGTGGCTATTCTCGGATTGCTCTACAGAAAAGAGAGAAGAAATCTCTTCAAGAGAACGGCCTTCGCTTTTTAATTTTTCAATTAAGTAAAGACGTTTCAACGCTTCTTCGTTATAAAAGCGATAGTTAGAAGCAGAGCGTTCTGCTTTTAACAACCCAATGTTAGTATAATAGTCAACCGTGCGCTTCGTTACATGTGCCATCTCTGCAAGTTCGCCAATTTTGTATGTCGCAACCCCATCAGAATACCACCTCCTTTAACTATGTCAACCATCACGTGATGGTTTTTATCTACGCAACTATTTATCTTTTATCCTATCGTAATTAAGTATACGCGCGTAAGATCAAAAAGTTTCATTTTTTTATTAGCATTCAGTATATCTCAAAATAAGGTAGTTTGACAAAGATTTTATAAAAAAAAACTCGCTTATATTAAGCGAGTTTTTTAGTAGGATGACGTACGATAATGTGCATGCGTTCATACACATATTGAATACGTTCAGTATATTCTATGAACTCAGAGCTCATTGGAGATAGCTGATCAGCAATACGGTGCATAATAGAAGCTTCTTCTTTTAACGAATCTAAATTTTGAGTTCTGTCAATTCTAGATTTAAATGTTAACGAAATCATGTTATTCACCTCGTTGTTATGTTACTTGTTATAAGGAGCTATGTCCGTGATTTTTATCACTCTAGTTGAAGGTGATAACGTAATTATTTGATGTTTGCCGGCATTTTGTGTAGGATGATTAGAAAAGGGTTTTTATGGGAGAATGAAATGAATTTAAAACGAATGCACCACGTAGCCATTATAGGAAGTAATTATGAACGTTCAAAAGCTTTTTATGTAAATGTGTTAGGATGCAAGATTATAGAAGAAACATATAGAAAAGAAAGAGATTCATATAAGCTAGATTTAGAAGTAGCTCCTGGCTATCAAATTGAGTTGTTCTCGTTTCCAAATCCGCCACAGCGTCCTTCAAGACCTGAAGCGTGCGGATTACGCCATTTAGCTTTTGCGGTTGAAAGCGTCGAGAATTCCAAGCGTGAACTAGAGCAGCAAGGGATTGATGTGGAACCTATTAGGGTAGACGAACTAACGGGAAAAAAATTCACATTTTTTGCTGATCCGGACGGGTTACCGCTAGAGCTTTATGAGGAGAAAGAGGGGGAATAAGAAGTATGTGCAATTATTTATTTGTATACGGAACGCTTCTTGAAGGAGAAGGTAATCACGGATTGCTGCATCATGCGCGCCCTATTGCCAAGCAGGCAAAAACGAAAGGGAAATTATATGACACAAAGCAAGGCTACCCTATGCTCGATATCGACAGTGAACATGTTGTATACGGAGAAGTGTATGAAGTGACCGATCAGCTTATGTGGAAGGCGCTTGATGAATTAGAAGGATACATTCATGAAGGTCATAAAGACAATGAATATGATAAAGTTGTGCAAACGGTTGAAACGGACCAAGGTGAATTTGAAGCCGTTGTGTATGTAGCAAGAGACCGTTCCCTGCTGCAGGAATTTATCCCGGGCGGAAACTGGCGCGTGTGGAAAGAAGATCTATTAGAAGGTATGCTGTACTTTGCTTACGGTTCATGTATGGATAACGATCGTTTTATTAAGCACGGAGTGGATCAGCATTTCCAAGACTGTCTCGGCAGAGCTGTTTTTAAAGGCTATACGCTTCGATATAATCACGTTATTCACGACGGAGGACGTGCAGACATGGTTGAAGAAGGCGGAGTCGTTGAAGGCAAACTATACCGCGTGCCGCCTGAAGCAATTACGTACCTGTATGGCAGAGAAGGCGTAGATAATAACGGCTATCGTCCTGCTATTATCTCTGTCGAGCATGAAGGTAAGATGGTGGATCATGTTCTTACTTTTTTTGTGTTAAATAAAGAAAAAGAAGTCGCACCTCCGGATCACTATTCTACTGAAATTATTCGAGGAGCAACAGGTGTACTTAGCGAAGAATACGTTCAGAAGCTAATAGAGCAAGTCCATGCGCTAAAAAATAGTGATGTAGTAAATAATTAATATAAAAGAGGCTGGGACAAAAGTAGTTTAGTTGAAGAAAGCTCCGAACAAGTAATCGTTCGGAGCTTTTCATTGTTATGGTGTAACAAGCAGTACAGATCATTGATCACATTTGGTCGTCTCTTGGATTGATTTTGTTATGTTCTCTGTTGCATTAGCTAAAGGAAACAGAGAACTCTGTTTGAAATACACCGTCTTTTGATAAACGGTTGATGCCTAATTTTTCTTTGAAATTTCCGTTGTGATCATGCGTATCCGCAATTCCAAACCAAGGTTCGATGCAAAGAAATGGAGCGATTGTATGATTTTCTATATCATACTTTGACCAAATACCGACATACGGGAAATCATTAAACTGAACGTTAATTTGATTTTCATTAACCGTTGATTTAATCGTAATTCCGTCAATATGACTAAAAATTAACGCATCATTTGCAAATAAATCTGCGCTTAGCGGCAGCTGGTGTAAATTTTCTGAAGCCCCTTTTTCATGAATAAGAGCGTCTTTTAACACAAATTCCTTCGGCGTAGTTTCAGAAGGCTCCATTTCTAAAAAGTAATCAGAAATCTGCTCGTTTTCACGTAGCGGAATACGAAAAGCAGGGTGGGCTCCAATCGAAAAATACATATCGCCGTTATCTTCATTCACTACTTTCCACTGAAACGTTAATCGGTTGTTTTCCAGACGATAGCTGATTTCAACTGAACATTCAAACGGATATACGTCTTTAAAGCGGCCATTTGTAGCAAATTTCAGCCGTGCTGTTTCGGTTGTTTGCTGAATCACGCTAAAAGCGGAATCACGTAAAAAACCGTGCTGTGGCAAAGAGTATTCGCGCTGATCAACGGTATACTGATCATTTTTTAATCGGCCTATAATCGGAAACAATACGGGCGATACTCGTCCCCAATAAGCGGGGTCTCCGCTCCACATAAACTGCAGGCCTTTTTCTTTATGAAATACTTCTACAACTTCCGCTCCTTTTTCTTCAACGCTGACTTTCATTTCGCTATTTTCTAGTACAATCATTACAACATCTCCCAAATCATTGTTGTACGCTAGAGCTGTCTCAAACGTACTGGCTTTGCTTATATTATACCCTTCTTGGCAAAAAAGGTATTAATTTCCCTATTTTTGTTCAAATTAATATAGAAAAAGGAGGGTTCAAATATGAATCATGCAACATTATTGCTCATTAAATTTGCAGCGGCACTTATTGCGTTTGGTATAGGCCTTGATTTGTTTTTTGATGCAACCATCGGAGACATTATTTCTTTTAGCTTGTTAACGACAGTTGTGACATATCTAGTAGTGGATCGAATTGTACTGCCTCGAGTGGGAAATCGTGATGCCATTATTGTTGAATTTGTTCTAACATATATGAGCGTATGGATTTTTGGCACATTGTTATTAGACAGTTACGTTCAAATTGCTTGGGGAAGTATTATTTCTGCAGCTATTATTACATTTGCTGAAGTTTTTGTTCACCGCTACTTATTCAATCATATTGAAACAAAGCATACAGCGAGAACGCGCCCGGCTTTTAAGCGAAAACTAGCGTATGACACAGAATTTGCAGAAGAACAGCATGTAGAAAATAAGGAAAATCCAAAATAAAAAGAAAGCTCAATTTTGAGCTTTCTTTTTATATGTTAATGCATAAAAGTCATTTCTTTTAAAGGCCAGTATTTCATGTTGACTTCTCCCATGATTGAAGAAATGGGGGTGAGGCCAAAATGTCTTCCGTCACGGCTTATGCGTCTGTTGTCACCTAGCACTAATACGTATCCATCCGGTATCGTGCCGTCTGGAGACAGTTCGTACGTGGAAAAGTTTTCAGTAAATCGCTCGTAAGCGGGCACTTTGGATAAATATTTATGAAGATGCGGCTCTTTTTTGACTTTGTTATTTATATACAGAACATCATCTTTGTATTCGACCGTTTCTCCTGGTAAGCCCACAATCCGCTTTACTAGAAAATCACTGCTATAGGGAGCTTGTAACACGACAATATCAAAGCGCTCCAGCTTGCTGTGTTTGTTAATAATAATTCGATTGCCTTCGTGCAAAATAGGCTTCATAGAATCGCCTTTTACAGTGTAGGGCTGAAACCAATAGTGCTGAACGACAACAGAAAGCAAAACGGTGCCGAGGATGACGCTTGTGTATGTAAGAATTTCACGCTTTATTTTTTTATTGATCATAATGGATGAACACCTTCTTAACGGTAAGACTATCAATTTAGGTTTTTCATAGAGATATAACAGTGTTGATTGTACCATTCAGAACTAAAGTTTTCCATATCTATCTGTTTATGCGTGTATCCCGAAAATATGCTTGGCGGAACAAAAAATGAAAAAAGCCGTTATTCTTTAAAATAACGACTTTTCTTTATTATAACTGAGCGCGCTCAGTTCGAGTAGCTGGTTGATTTGGTTCTTCTTCTATAACAGGCTCAACAGGCTTATGCTGCTTGATTTCTTCTTCTAGTTCAGCAATTCGCTTGTTTTTCTGTTTCACTTGTCCTCTTAGTTGAACAATTTTTACAAAGCTCAATGAAGCAGCAACAACTCCTCCAAACACAGCCGTTGTTAAGATGATTAAAATAAGAGGCCATTTTTGTGAACCAAATACATAGTTAAATTGTACAGGATCGTTGTTAATTACAGCTAAAACAGCAATGATAAGAGCAAATATAAGTCCTAAAATAAAAAAGCTCTGTCCTTTCATAAGCTGCACTTCCTTTCTTTACATGGTCATTACAACTTTTATAGCGTAACTACTCATCTTAAGTGTTTGCTATCTTGCTTATAGGTATACGTATCCACATTTAAACAAAATCAAACATTTTCTTGATTATATATATCTTTCTTTTAAAACACAATATATCGATTGGTGTAGAAAGTTTGACATGTCCAAAGACCTGATAGAGGGGGATTTTTGAGGGAAGGGAGTAGGTATAAGGCTTCATTGTCATAAAAAAAGCACGCGTTCGCCGCGTGCTTTTTTTATGTATAAACTTAAAATGCGTTTAGGGTGTTATCGCTTAACCACTGTTTGCGTTCAGCTGCATCTTCGAATAACTCATCTGCATTTGTAAATTGAGAAGCAATGACATATTCAATTGTTGCAAGAGGAGCTGTTAGCAAACGCCAGTTTAATACAATTGTATTATCTTGAGTCGTAGCGTATTCTTCACCTAACTCGTCCCACTTAACAGATTCAGGAGCATTGTCAGCTGCTTTTTTAACAGATTTCAAAGCTTCTTGGAATTTTTCACCTGCGCGGCCTTGGTACCATTCTGTTAATAGTTGTCCAATACCTTCATTTGTTTGCTGCTCGTTCCAGCTTTCAGGTACTGTAGCAATGAATTTTGCACGGAATGTCATTTCAGCTTTTGCTACATCTCCACGAACGATGTTTAAGCGGTATTGACGTCCTAGGTAAGGGAATTTGTCTCCTTCTTCAAAAGAACCAGTTTTAGCTGCAGAAGCTGCTGCTTTAGGAGCCTCTTTTTTAGCTGTTTCTTTTTTTACTGCTTCTTTCTTTGGAGCAGCTGGCTTTTCCTCAGCTGGTTGTGAACCGTTTAGTTGTTTTAAAATCCATGTTGCTTTGCGTGCGATGATTGAACGCACATTGTTTTCATTAAGACCTCTCGGGATAATAACTTTTACCCCTTCTTTGTCACAAATTTGCACCGTGATATCGGTTCTATTTGGAACGACTTCAATTTTGTAGTCAATTGTTTGATTGCCTGTTTGATACGTATACATAAAATTTTTCGTACTCCTTTCTACAAATCTTCATTTTATAAGCAAAGGTAGAGTTTGGTCAAATGAAAGAATAATCAGACAGTTATCAACTGCTGTTGCAGCGCCTTGCAGGAAGATATGTATTCCAATATTTAGTGGAAAAGCGCCAATAATAATTGTTTCAATTCTTCTTTAGTTTTTACAAAAAAATATAAAAATATGCCGATACTACTAATATAGATTAGACATTCTATGTCTTTAGATTGTATAGGGGATGAAAAAATGAAAAAAGCTTTTCAAAGTTTACGCATGAAAATGCTATGTATGATTGCAGCCATGATGGCCATAACATCTACTGTAATTGAAGTAACCAATTATTATCTTATTGTGAAACAAGAGCAAGCAGCTTCGATTACGCTAGTGATTACATTTCTGTTTGTTTCTTTTACAACTACCGTGTTCTATTTTATCATACGTCGCTACATAATTGCGGTTGAAAATTTGTCAAAAACAATGAAAGGGATTTCAAACGGCGATTTATCTGTAGATGTTGTTCCTTTGAAAGGGAAAAATGAGATTAGTACACTCATATCTTCATTTAATGAAATGATGACTCACATGAGAATGCTGGGTCAGAAAATAAGTAAAACAAAGAGCACGGTCAGTCATTCCTCAGAGCAATTGCTTGTAAGCATGGAGGAAACAAAAACAGCTGTGACAGAAGTTACGATGTCTATTCAAGATATTGCTGCGGGTTCTGATAAGCAGTTGCTAAGTGTGGTTGAAACCGAGCAAGCTATGGTGGATATGGCCAAGCTGCTTCAGAAAATGACTGATCATTCTTCAAAGGTACAACAATCGATGAACAGAGCCTCTGAACATGCTTCTACCGGAAATGTTGCGGTGAAAGATGTGACGAATCAAATGAATAAAATCTATGAAACCGTTAAGATATCGACCAGTGAAGTAAAGGGACTCGAAGATCGTTCCGCAGAGATTGGCCGCATTATTAATACGATTACAAGAATTGCTGAACAAACAAATCTTCTTGCACTTAATGCTGCTATTGAAGCTGCAAGGGCTGGAGAACATGGAAAAGGTTTTGCTGTAGTGGCAGGGGAAGTACGTAAGCTAGCGGAAGAATCTAAAACGTCCGCTATACAAATCAGTCATTTGTTAAAAGAAATTGAAGTACAGGCAAAGCGGGCTTATCGAAACATGGAAGTGAATACGGAAGAAGTCACGCTTGGTATTGCCACTGTCGAAGATGTAACGCAACAGTTTTCCACAATTATGGAAGATGTCTTTGCCGCTCAAGAACAAATGAACAAAATGACAAAGGCAACAGGAGAGATTGATGGGTATTCGTTCAAAGTAATGGAGTCCGTCATGACCCTTTCGGAGGTTGCTAAACAAGTAGCTGCGGCTTCACAAGAGGAGTTAGCATCTATAGAAGAACTTGTGATGTTGGCAGCTAATTTAAAAGCTACGGTAAGTGAGTCCTGAAGTCTATCTTGATATGTACGTAATACGCGCAGTTTTCTGCGTGTATTCGTTTTATTTATATCTTTTATAGAAAACGATAAATAGAATTGACACGTTATCAAAGCAGTTGTATAGTGAGTACGCAAGGCGGCAGTCTGTCTTTTTTAATCCTTAGTAAACTTATAAGTTAAATAAAATATTTAAGTACTATATAAGGAGACAAAGAGATGAAAAATGAATTCCGTTTGGCAACAAATGACGACGCGGATAACTTATTGAACTTAACTCTACAAGCATATAAGCCTATTCGAGAGCTAGGCATTCCTTTCTTAGCAGCTACTGCTGATCTTGCCCTCGTTAAGAAAAATATTTCTCAAAACCTTTGCTATGTATACGAAGAAGATAAAAGAATCGCTGCCACTGTATCTATACGAATGCCTTGGGGAGAACATCCAGGTCCGTTTGCTGTTCCACACTTTTGGTGGTTTGCAGTGGACCCGTCGTTTGCCAGGAAAGGCGTTGGATCTAAGCTGCTGCATCTAGTAGAGGAAGAGGTAATAAAAAATACGTTTAAATCGCCAGGTGTGTCTTTAGGAACAGCAAAAGAACATCCTTGGTTAGTTGAGATGTATGAACGAAAAGGATATGTTCAAGCTAAAGAAAAGCACCTTGCAGAAGGCTATACGACCGTATTTCTTTATAAAAAATTCAATGAGGTACACTCTTTGTCGTAAAAGATAGAGAAGTGGTCTAAATTAAGAAATGTGAAAGAGTGATAAATATGACAGATCAATTACTACTAAATACGCTAATAGACATACGCCGTGAGCTGCACCGGTTTCCAGAGCTTTCAATGAAAGAATATGAAACAACTAAACGTATTAAAAAGTGTTTAAAGCACTACGATATTTCTATAGCGGATGCATTACATTTAGACGTGGGAGCAGTAGCGGAAATTGTGGGAGGAAAGCCGGGACCTACTATCGCTATTCGAGCTGATATTGATGCGCTGCCAATTGAAGAAAAAACCAATCTGCCATTTGCTTCTGAAGTGAACGGTGTTATGCACGCATGCGGCCATGATTTTCATACGGCTTCTATAATCGGAGCAGCCATTCTTCTCAAAGAGCGTCAGCAGGAGCTTTGCGGTACGGTTCGATTCATCTTTCAACCGGCCGAAGAAACGGCTTCTGGGGCAAAAATGCTCGTTGAAAAAGGTGTGCTCGAAGGAGTAGAAGCGATATTTGGAATGCATAACAAACCGAATCTTCCTGTAGGAACCATTGGTGTCAAATCGGGACCTTTAATGGCAAGCGTTGATCGTTTTGAAATTGACGTCAAAGGAGTAGGCGGTCACGCAGGTATTCCAGAAAAAACAGTAGATCCGATTGCTGCTGCTGGTCAAATTGTTACTAGTTTACAAACCATTGTCAGCCGTAATCTCAGCCCATTTCAAAATGTTGTTGTCAGCATAACTCAAATCCACGGAGGGAGCTCGTGGAACGTCATTCCTGACAAAGTAACGCTTGAAGGAACGGTGCGTACCTTTCAAGAAGAAGCGAGAGAAAAAATACCGGCTCTTATGAAACGATTTGCTGAAGGGATTGGAGCAGCTTTCGGGGCTTCAGTAGACGTTAAATGGTATCCGTATCTTCCTGTAGTAAACAATGATGATACGCTGGAAAAATTGGTTATTAACGCTGCAGAGAATCTTAGTTATCAAGTCGTAGAAGCTGAACAATCGCCTGGAGGAGAAGATTTTGCCGTATATCAGCAGCGTGTACCAGGATTTTTTGTATGGATGGGTACGGCTGGAGAATATGAATGGCACCATCCTTCTTTTTCATTAAATGAAGAGGCATTACTTGTAGCAGCTTCTTATTTTGCTAATCTAAGCTTTGACTTTTTGAATTCATTCCATTACCAAAAAAATTAAAATATTTTTATTTTTCTATTTACGCGGATGGAATTGTTTGATAAAATAAATTTTAAATTAAAAAAGTTATCACGAGTGGACGAGAAATCTGGCTCTTTGACTCCACAGCAACCTACGAATGTAAGGTGCTCCTACCAGCAAAGCATGTGCTTTGGGTGATAAAACGGGTGAAAAACTCATTTTGCATCAAAGCAAAATGAGTTTTTTTTATTTTTCTAAAAGGAGAGGGTTTTATGAGTCATACAGCAGTTGCAGCACATACAGGAGAGAAAGCATTAAAGGAAGCCGTAAAATTATTAGGAAAGCATTATCAAGTAGCTTATCGTGAATTAGAAACATTTTATGAAATTGTGGTCGAAAACCATGTTCGTACATATGCTGTAGGCATAGATATTAAAGATGTACAAAAAGCAAATGAACTAGAAATTTATTCATCATGCTGTTCCAAGCTTGAGCGAGTAGGCTGTCTTTTATAGAAGTCTGCTCGCGCCTCTATTTTTAAAGTGTTTTTAAATAGAAAGCATGTTTTTTGACAATTGAAGAATCTGGTGGGTATAATCATTACTCACTAGGTTTTAAAATTAATCATAAATTGTCGAAATTTTTACACAAATTAAAGGTTACATTCGAAATGAATTGTGGTATGTTATAAAACAAGAATATTTTATGAAAGGAGCATTGAAATGGAAATGTCTCTTGAACATGGAAACGATGCAGGAAGCGAACAGCTTATTGATCGTATCCTAGACTTTTTAGAAGATGACGAAAAGTAAAAAAAAGAGTGTGCGGTGCTAGCCCTAGCCGCGCACTCTTTTTTTATCATGTGCGTCAAGGAAGCGCATACTATGATACATAGGGATAGAATGAAAGGGTCTCTGTCAAAGGGATTGACGAATCGTTTTGTTTGATGGAAAATTTAGAAAAAGGAAAGAGATGAAGGGTATGTCGAACAAAACATCTTTGTATCAAACAAAAGAACAGTTAAAGAAGCTTGTAAGCGAATTGGTTTCTATACCTAGCGTGACAGGAACGATGGCAGAAGTGGAAATGGCTGAATCGATGGCGTCGTATTTATTGAAGCTGCCTTACTTTCAAAAAAACGAGCAAGTTGAGCTTCATTCAACAGGAGACGGGCGATCGATTGTCACAGCTTTTGTTGAAGGAAAAAATACGAATAAAACAGTTGTATTAGTCAGTCATTACGATGTAGTGGATGTACAAGATTATGGACAGTGGAAAAAGGATGCTTTTCACGCTGATACGTTAACGAGTACTTTTTATAATGATATGGAACAAGTTCCGGCGCACGTACAAAAAGATATGGTAAAAGGAGACTGGCTTTTTGGCCGAGGAACGATGGACATGAAAGCAGGTATTGCTCTGCATATCAGTATGATTGAACGAGCATGCAACGGAGAGTTTGACGGAAACATCCTGCTTCTGTCGGTACCGGATGAAGAAGTAAATTCGCTCGGAATGAGAAAAGCAGTGCCTGTTCTTTTAGAACTTGCGTGCAAACATCAGCTGGATTTTTCTCTCATGCTAAATGCAGAACCAGTGTTCAGCCGCTATCCTGGTGATCAAACGAACTATGTGTACTCAGGATCGATTGGCAAGATCATGCCAAGCTTTTTGTGTTATGGAAAAGAAACTCATGTAGGGGAACCGCTAGCTGGTTTGAATGCTAATTTACTAGCTTCTTATTTAACAACAGAAATAGAACTAAACGTTGATTTTTGCGAAAAAGTAAGAGATGAAACGAGTCCACCTCCTACTGTGCTGATACAAAAAGATTTAAAAGAAGAGTATTCCGTTCAAGTTCCGCACTCTGCCGTTGTATTATTTAATTTATTTATGTTAAACCGCTCTCTTAAAGAAGTAACAGATCTGCTGTTGAAATCGGCTGACAAAGCGGCTTTGAATGTGAAAAAACATTATAATAAAGCTGCTCGGCAGTACGCTGTGGGAATGGAGGGTTCATCCCTTGACGTGAACGTATGGACGTATGAAGAACTTTATACTCATGCAGTCAAACAGCACGGTGAAAAATATGTGCAAGAAATGGAAGCGGCACTTTTGGCACAAGAAGATGATGACAGAAATAAAACCATTAAATTAGTAAACTCTTTAGCTGGTTTATGTAAAGAAGCAGCTCCGATGATAGTCTTATTTTTTACGCCGCCTTTTTACCCGGCCGTTTGTTCACATGATGATCTCTTTGTGCAAAGGATTTTGTCAAACGTACAGGCAGCTGCCAAAGAGCAATTCCAAGTGGAGCTAGTTGAACAAAGTTATTTTGGCGGAATTTCGGATTTAAGCTATGCCAGCCTGCAGCACCCGCTTCATACATTTAACACGTTAGTAGCCAATATGCCTCTATGGAATAAAGGATATCATATCCCGCTAGAAGAGCTAGAGGAGCTGAAGATGCCGGTGCTGAACATTGGACCGCTGGGAAGAGATGCGCATCAATGGACCGAAAGATTAGACGTTCAGTATTCCTTTGAGATTTTGCCTCACTTCATTTATCAAGCTATAAAAGAAGCACAGAAATAAACATCCGCCCGCGGATGTTTATTTGTTGAATTTAAAAGAAGCTCCTTGTACGGTAATTTGTTGCGGTGTTAGAGCGTGATCCAATTCAACCAAAAATGGACGCTCTCCAACTTTTTTTAATGTATCATGGACAACACCTTGTGTTCCGCTGCAAAAAATAAGGTTTCCTTCATTGACATATAGTTTTTGACAACGTGCATCAAGGAAAGAGTCTTTGTAGCTTTCGCCAGCCTGAACGTCCAGCAGTTTTGTCCATTTGCTGATGGATTCTTCAAGGTTATGTACAGCACAGTAAATGTTTTTTAGCTGCAGCTGACCGGCTTGATGGGAAGAAAGAGCAGCTAGCTTTGGCTTGCGTTTTTCTTCTGGTTCACCCCACTCAATAAAGAAAGGAAAAGGGAGGGCATCATGGTCATCTTCAATAAAACACATTTGCCATTGAAGTCTTTCTCCATCATTAGTTTGACGAGACCCCGCTACAGGGCCTTTTACAGTGTAGCCCTTGTCTTTCAGCTCGGTTATGAGCAAATCCATATCATCTGTACGAAGGGCAAATCGCCCAAAATGACCAAACGGCGTATGTTCGTTAACAAGCTGCTGAATAAGGTCATTATCTGTAACTGTTTGAGCTAATGCGATATCTGTAAGCCCAAGCCACTCAATATAGCTCAGGTGAAAATAAGCCAACGTGTTAAAAGTGCCCCATTTTTCATGGGTACCGCCTTTAATAACGTTGATTCCGTATTCGTTTAGTTCTTTCTGAGCTTTAATAGGATCAGGTGAAAAATGAACAAGGTGATCAAAAGATAGGCGCATGGATAGTCCTCCTTTTAAGAGAGAGTCTTTCCTATTATTATACTTTGTTTTCTCCTTCAAGAAGAATGAAACGAATAATTATGTAAAATAAAATAAAAAACAGAAATCGTTAAAAAAAGCAAGCCGCGTATGTTTTAGACTCGGCTTGCTTTAGAGTTAGTTAGCGACGGCAGCCATGCCCTTTAAAGCAGCAGCCAAATGATTTATTAAACCATGGATATGAGCAGCAAGGTGAACCGCAGCGACAGCGGCGACGGCTAGAACGGCGAGTAGTGCAGCGAGTAGAACGGCGAGTAGTGCGACGAGTAGAACGGCGAGTAGTGCGACGAGTAGTGCGGCGAGTAGTGCGACGAGTAGAACGGCGAGTAGTGCGACGAGTAGTGCGGCGAGTAGTGCGGCGAGTAGAACGGCGAGTAGTGCGGCGAGTAGAACGGCGAGTAGTGCGGCGAGTAGAACGACGAGTAGAACGACGACGAGAGCGTCTGTGAAGAGCAGTTGGCTCTTGGTACATAAATGTTTCAAGCTCAGTAGAAGCAAGTGCTTCTGTTGCTTCTCTAATTCTTTCAGCAGTGATATGCATATAAACACCTCCTGGCTAATTCGGTACATAATACAATATGTACAAGGAAGGTGTTTGGATATAGTGAAAACATGGAATTTGTCTAAATTTGTGAAAGAAATGGAGTGGTTTTCATGCTTCAAATCCTCGAACATCAAAGAGTGGATATCGCTCTTCAAATAGTAGCTGTGCAAGTAGAAGCTTATCAAGAAGAAGCAAGGCTCATTAGCTTTTCAGATATTCCTCAGCTTACAGAAAGCAAAGAAGATGTTATGAAAAGCAAGGAAGTGTTTATCGGAGAAATAATTGAAGGTAAGCTAGCAGGCGTGCTGTCGTTTGAAAAAGAAAATGAGCGATTAACGATTTGCCGCCTTGTTGTGCGTCCTCGTTACTTTCGAAAAGGAATCGGAAGCCGTCTTTTAACATATGTACTTCAAAGATATTCAGAATGTGAGTGTATGGTTTCCACAGCCGAAAAAAATACACCTGCGATTAAGCTATACGAAGCTCATCGGTTTTCAATTATAAAACACACTGCAGCTGCGGATAATCTTGTGTTAGTAACGATGAAAAGAGATTGAGACATAGCTAGATTAATCCAAAGACTAACAAATTGGCTACATGAGCTAGTAGGAATCGGCTGTTGATTTCCCTACAAGGCTTCGCTTTCCGCAGGAGTCTTCGCCTTGCCCTCCAATCACCAGCTAGAAGTACCTACATACATGAAACTTACGTTTACCATAGCAATAAAAAAATCCGAACGCGTTGGATTCTCCATCAAGAATCTCGATTCATCGTTCGGAATCTCCTTCAGCTAAAATACTTTTGTTTCAGCCTCTATGATGATAGTGTTTGCTCAGAATAATCTAGAGCTGTATGACGCTGAATCAGCAGTAAAGCAGCTAAAGTGACAACTGCTCCGATAATAAAAGGCAGCGTCATATTGAGTTTAAAGGCAAATGCACCAAGCAGAGGGCCAAAAATACGCCCTAAGCTATCCATTGAGGCAGTTAACCCTGAAGCAGAGCCATATCCTACTTTGGTTCTCATCGTAATTAATGAGAGGACACAAGGACGAATAAGGGCATTTCCTGCTGTAAATATGCACAGAAATAAGGTAGCATTAACGGCACTAGAAGATAACAAAATAGACGTAAATCCTATTGCTGAAACCAATAAGCCAATAGCCATCAGTTTTTTTTCATTTCCTTTTTTAAATCGCTGCAGTACACCGCCTTGAATCAGGGCTTGAGTTAAACCGCTCGCCATAAACATCCATCCGATTGTCGTGGGAGTAGCATTGATTTTCGCTATTTGAAAAAATTGAAAAGTAGCTTCTAAACCAGCGAGCGTAAAAGTAGCTAAAAATGAAAGAACATATAAATACTTCATAGCTCCTTGAAAATCTGACGTGAAGTCATGCCATCTGGATGTCTGTATTTTGGCAGCAGGTTCTTTTCGTAACGATTCTTTTAACGTAAAGAATGAGAACGCTGTCATAATCAGTGACAAGATACCAGAGATAACGAAGGGAACAAACAAGCCGAAAGACGAAAGGACACCGCCTAATGCCGGTCCAAAAATAAAGCCTAAGCCAATTGACATCCCTAACAGTCCTATTGCTTTCGTGCGGTTTTCTTCATCTGTACTATCAGAAGCGTATGCAAAAGCACAAGGAATAACAGCTCCTGCAAACAAACCTCCGATGATGCGTGACGTATACATCAGAGTCAGAGAGTTTTCTGCCACCGAAAAAAGAAAAAAGCTTGCGCTAAAGCCAAGTAAGCCCCAAAGTAAGATGGGACGGCGGCCTTTTATATCGGAAAGCTTCCCCCAAAAAGGTGCGGTAATAAAAGATGCGATCGAATAGCTAGCCATTAGTATCCCTAAATTGACCGTGCTTGCACCCGTGGCACTAATAACTTCAGGTACGATGGGGATGATCACTCCAAAGCCGACAAATACCATAAAAATAACAAACATTAACGTTCCAAGCTGTTTGTTCATATGCAATTAAGCCCCTTTCTCTGTAGAACATGCCGTGAGTTTAGTATACCAAATACAAAGACGTTTTTTACGTATATTTGGTAAAAAGCGCTTTATTTATAAGTGAAGAAAACATGTTAATATTTACCTGTTTCGCTGAAGCTGATACAATTAAAAGAAAAGGGACGTGAAGCGATTGCCAATATGGATTGTATTTGCTGGGATTATAGGCGGTCTTTTAGGATTTGGGGCGCTAGTGGATTATATAGCTAAAAAGAGAAGTATCGAGCTAGATCCAGAAGAAGGGATAAAGAACGCTTCTGATGCAGAACAAATCTATGTAGAAAATTATCTTTATCAAACAAAAGAAAATAACAATCACTTTCAATAAAAAAAGCTTGGAGAGAAATCTCCAAGCTTTTTTAATGCGGTAAAAAGATGAGCTGATAGAGAAATAAAACAGCAAAGACATACACAAGCGGATGAACTTGTTTGCCTTTTCCTTTTACCAGCTTCATTAACGGATAAGAAATGAAGCCAAGCGCAATTCCTGTTGCAATACTTGATGTAAGAGGCATTGCTAGAACAACTAAAAAGGCAGGGAACGCTTCATCAAAGTCATTCCAATTAATTTTAGCTACAGCACCCATCATCAAGCTTCCGACAATAATTAATGCAGGTGAAGTAATAGCTGCTACGCCAGAAACCGAGCTTACAACCGGGCTAAAGAACGCTGCCACGATAAATAGAATGGCTACCGTCACGCCCGTTAGACCTGTACGTCCGCCTGCTGCTACACCAGATGAAGATTCAACGTAAGCGGTTGTTGGGCTTGTACCAAATAAAGCTCCAATCGTTGTACCAAATGAGTCAGCAAGCAATGCTTGACGCACGCGAGGCATCTTATTACCTTTCATAAGACCGGCCTGTTGAGCTACGCCTACCATTGTACCTGTTGTATCAAAAATCGTCACAAGTAAGAAAGAAAAAACAACTGTGTACAAATCATGATGAATAACATCTCCAAAAGCAGCAAAAGGATTTGAAATCATTAAGCCATCTGGAAGGTGAGGGGCAGCAAACAAACCTTTATCAAATGAAAGCTGTCCTCTAAAGAAAGCAATTAATCCGGTAATAATCATACCGAAGAATAAAGCGCCGTTTACATTCAGCGTATATAAAATGATTGTAATCGCAAGTCCGATTAGTGTTAAAACTACTTTTTCAGACTGCAAATCACCAAGTCCGATTAAATTTGATTTATTTGCAACAATAATACCAGCTGAACGAAGCCCGATAAAAGCAATAAATAAACCGATACCAGCACTGATTGCGTGCTTTAAATTGTTTGGAATAGCTTCAATTAATTTTTCACGAAACGATGTTAACGATAGGATGATAAAGATAATACCCGCTACAAATACAGCTGAAAAAGCAGTAGCATAGTCGATACTTCCATTTGAACCAACAACTAAAGCAGCAAAGTATGCGTTCATTCCCATACCGGGAGCAATAGCGATTGGATAGTTAGCTGCAAGAGCCATCCATAGCGTAGCTACGACTGCTGAAATAATAGTAGCTGTAAATACTTGATCAAAAGGAACGCCGGCGCTGGACAAAATAACTGGGTTCACAATGACGATATAAATCATGGTTAAAAACGTTGTAATACCAGCTAAAATCTCCGTTTTAGCATCCGTGTTATATTCTTTTAACTTAAACATAAGTAACCTCCAAAAATAACGAACATTAAAAGCAACATGATATATAATATTCGTTTTTTACTTGAAATGCAATAGATTTGCATATAAAAAATCAAAAACTAAAAAAGTGACGATAAAAGAGCTAAAACAAGTGTGAAATATTTCTTTTTTTCGGTGCTTTTTATAGTGTGCGCGTATAGAAGAGGCTCATACGAAAAAAGCCGCTTAGGCTATAGCGGCTATGTTGCTTGTTTTGAGGAAACGACTATCGGAAATTTTATTTTAATGGAAAGAGTTAAATCGTGATAGGTATATTCCAAGCGTCCTTGGTAGTTGGAAACAAGTTCAGAAATGATCCACGTGCCAAGGCCTTCGTGGTGTTCTTTCTTTTCTGTCACATGAAAAGAAGTAAACAAGTGATCTTGACGCTCTCGTGATAAAGGAGCGGTAGAATTGCTGACTTCTAAAATGTAAATGCCACTTCGAATCATACTCGAAACGGTTATCTCTTTTTTCTCAGAAGAATGAGCGGCTTCTAAAGCATTATGCAGTAAATTCATGATGAGATTCATTTGGTCAAGGTGCTTTAAAGGCAGCTGTGATAACGGTGAATCTAATTGAACATTCATATGTATTCCCCACGTATGTGCTTGATTCTTGCTTTGATGTACAACAGAAGCAACGTGCGAATGTTCACCTTGAATATATGAATGGGTATCATTCAAAGCTTCAACGTAATCTTGAATATACTCTTGTGCCTGCTGTCTTTGGTTTGTTTCTAGAAGATAGGATACGGCGCTGACATGTTTAATAAAATCATGTCTTTCAGCTCTTAACGCTTGAAAAAGCTCATTGTTTTTTTGAATTTCACGTGAAGCACTGCTTTCCCGGTTAGCGACGAATATGTATTGTTGATAAGACGAAAACATGTCGGTCATGTAACCAATCATTGCGATAACGGTTAGGACAATACTAAGAGGTGAAGATAGGCTAAATAAAAGCAGAAAAAAAGACGTCAGTACGATTGCTTTTTTTATCGTTAGTGAAGGAGCCGTTTGATATTTCTTTCTCCATATAAAAAATGAACCAATTATAAAAGAACTAAGTAGGAGATGTAAACTAACAGGCAGGTCTTTAAAAAAGAGGAGCACGAAAACAGTTAGTAAAACTAGTGTGTAAAATAGTTTCATTTTAGATAGTCCCTCCTTTAAAAGTACTCTTTTTGCAAGATGTCTAAATTTGTTTTCGTGATTAAAGCTGTTTTTTCGGTGCTTTGAAACATCACGGAGTAGGAGTGCTTAGTATACAGGGAGAAATTTTGAATATAGGAAATGTTGATAATAAAAGCTCGATGCGACCTTAGAAAATGACTCGCTGTTAATTCTTTTTCAATTTCGTTTAATGATTGATAGGTACTAAATTCTCCATTTGTCGTTATGATGGTGGTAGAGCGACCCGTTCGCTCTGCAAATATAATATCTTGTTTGTTCAGCACTTGCATTTCGGTTTTTTGTTTTAAAATAAGCTTATCTCTTGTATCAGTTGATTGTTTTTTTTGATGAAAACGCTGAATGCCTTTTAACAGACGCTCTTTAGAATAAGGCTTCATAATGTAGTCCAAAACGTTGAGTTCAAATGCATGAACGGCAAAGCCGCTGTGCCCAGTGACAAAGATGACTTGAATATCAAGTGCGTAAGCATTGATAAAGTCTGCAAGCTCATAACCTGATAGCTTTGGCATTTCAATATCTGTAATTAATAAATCAATTTTATTTTTTTTAATTTCGTTATAAGCTTCCTCCGCGCTGCTAGTCGAAAAAAGTATGTCTATATCATCTTCTCTTTCTAAAGAAATCCTCAATTTTTCTAAATCATATGAATGATCATCCACTAATCCTACCTTCATAAATAAAAACCCTCTTTGTTTTATTCTATTGGATATTACCACACTATTTTACCATGATTTACAAGATGGAAAGGACGTTTCGCGACATTAAAAACCCTCTTTATGACAAGATGGAAGATGCTGTATAAAAAATAAGCTAAGATAGAGTCAATCACAGTAAAAGGGGAGAGCGGATATGATTGAAATCAAAGGTGTGACGAAATATTTTAAAGAGAAAAAGCAAACAATTGCAGCTGTTCAAGATATTCATGTAACCATCGCACAAGGAGAAATTGTAGGACTATTAGGTGAAAATGGAGCGGGGAAAACAACTCTTTTACGTATGCTGTCGACTGTACTTGAACCATCGGAAGGTAATATGTTCATTCACGGAATTAACATTCATAAACAGCCTGATAAAATAAAACAAAAAATCGGCGTCCTTTTTGGCGGTGAAACAGGTTTATACGACCGTTTGACTGCGCGTGAAAACTTAGCTTATTTTGCTAAGTTTTATGGAATGAGCAAACATGAAACAAAGATAAGGATTGAGGAACTGGCCAAACGTTTTGGAATGAAAGACTACTTGGACCGCCGCGTCGGAGGCTTTTCAAAAGGGATGCGTCAAAAAGTAGCCATTGCACGCACTATTCTTCATAACCCGGACGTTATCCTATTTGATGAACCGACTACAGGATTAGACATTACATCAGCAAACATGTTTCGTGAACTTATTAAAAGTCTGCAAAGAGAAGGAAAAACGATTGTTTTTTCCAGTCACATTATGGAAGAAGTGGAGATGCTGTGTCAATCTATCATTATGATTCATAAAGGAAAAATAATTTATCAAGGAACAAATGAACAGCTGTATAAAGAAGAGGAAAGTACAGACTTAAACTACATCTTTATGTCGCGTATCGTGAGGGGGGCTTAATATGATTTGGCATATTTATAAAAAAGAGTTAATAGATTGTTTGCGAGATCGCAAAACGATTATCTTTAGCGTGTTGATTCCGATTTTATTAAATGTAGGGATTATCTTTTTTGCAGACAAAATGATGGCTAGTGATCAAACAGATTCCATGTCTGTAGCTGTTACAAAAGATTCTGATGCCAGTGTGATCGACTGGTTAAAAAACGATGACAATATTAAAGTAATTGAAAGCAGAAATCCACTCAGTGCTGTAGAACAAGGGAAAGCGTTAGCGGCGTTAAAGCTACCAGACGATTTTTCTTCAGAAGTGCGTAAGATGAAATCGCAAGAAGTTACTGTTTATACGGATTCAGCGAGCATGAACTCAGGTGCTACCGCAGAGTATATACAAAATATACTGAATAAACATCGAGAAGCTATAGTTAGCGAACGCTTAGACCAACTAAATGTGAATAGTCAAACGATAGCTCCGTTTAATGTGGTTGAAAAAGGAGTCTCTAAAGAAGATGACGGCTCTTTAACAATGATTGCGATGTTTGCGCCAATGATTATCATTATGGGCGTTTTTGGGGGGATTCTTCCTTCAGCAAATGATATTTTTGCAGGTGAAAAAGAACGGAAAACAATGGAAGCTTTATTGATGTCTCCTGTAAAACGAACGCAATTACTGGTTGGGAAATGGCTTACTATCTCTACATTCGGTATCGTAAGCGGCCTTTTGTCTACATTGGCATTTGTTTTCTCTGTACGTTATTTAACAACTATATTAAATGATGCACTGCAGCTTAAGGGTCATGTTACAACCTTTATCTTCTCGTTTTTAGTCACCCTTACCCTGCTAGCGCTGCTAGGAGCCATAGTATTGTGTATCCTTAGCCTTTTAGCAAGTTCCGTTAAAGAAGCTCAAAGCTACACATCCCAAATTATGATGGTAGCGATACTTCCATACTTTTTACTGATGGGAAAATCCGTACATGAACTGCAACCAAGCGGATTTTTAATTCCTATTTATAACGTATTTGCACTTATGAAACAGCTTCTCTACGGTGTCTATGACATGCAGAGTCTCGTTTATACAATAGGAAGCTTATCGGTTTGTACGGTTGTTTTATTATCGGTTGGTTATACGATGTTTACCAAAAGCCGCTGGGTGCTTGGTAAAGGGTAAGAGATTGGGCAAAAGTAGTTTAGTTGAAGGAAGGTCCGAACGAGTAATCGTTCGGATTTTTCTATTGGAATGGTGAACGTAGGTTTCAAGTATGCAGTTAGTTGCTTCTAGCTGTGGGTTGGAGGGAAAGAGCAACAAAAAGAGAATGTAGAAAGAAAGGGGAGTGAGACAGTTGCATCCTATTATAATAGAAGAAATTCCTCATTCGATAAAAAAGTATGTAAAGCAAATCGAAAAAGTGACTTTTCCGAAGCAAGGGTGTACCTCAGATGTTGGTATCCTTCATACGGCTAGAGGGAGATATGTTTTAAAACGGACAAAAAGGGAAAAGTACAGAAAATGGTTATATAAGGAATATTATGTATTAAAAAATATACAGGCACTGGCGGACTTTCAAAGCCCGAGCGCTTACAAGTTTGTTCAAACAGCAGAAGAGAGCTGGATGCTGCTAGAATTTTTTGAAGGAAAGACGGTAAGAGAGTATTTAGAGAAGGAAGATAATGAAAAAAAGCGTGAGCACGTTGTCTATGAAATGGGGCATCTTCTTGCTCGTATTCACAATGCTGAGTGTCCAGAACGATTAGTGAGTAAGCAGCCGTGGATCCACCGAATGCTGCAAGAGGCAGAGTACAATTTAACCCACTATGAGGTATACGGAAATCAACGGCTGCTAAAACAACTGCAGAAGCAAAACATGATATGCAAACAAGAGGTACTTATTCACGGAGACTACACGATTGATAATGTACTTGTACACGACGGTCAGATAACAGCTGTTATTGACTGGAGCGGAGGAACTTTAGGAGACGCTCGTTATGATATGGCGCTGGCTGTTCGTTTCGAAGACGGAATCTTTACAGGTAAAGAGCGCGCGTGTTTTTTTAAAGGATACGGCAAGGGGATTTCACAGTACGAATTTTGTTATTTTGCAGAAGGATTGTACGAGTTTTTCTAAGCAATAATGACATCATTTTCTTCATTTGTTGAACGTCCACTTTCTTTGACGAATTCATACTAGTTTTGTCACGTATGAAGGGATTTAAAGATTTCTCTCGAAATGGCTAGTAAATGAAAAAATGGAGGGATGGAACATGACGATGAAAACGGTGGATGTGGCAAAGTCGCTGGGAATACATCCAAGTACGGTATTAAAATGGGTTAAAATGGCGGATATCGAGCTAGAGAGAAATGAATCGGGACACTGTGAGTTTACAGAAGAAAATATTGAAGCACTTAGAGACTTTCAAAAAAACCGCAATCGTCAAGCCGTCGTCAAAGTGGTAGAAAAAGTAGTAGAAAAAGAGGAAGTCGTTATATCTGATGAACGTGCACAAGATATGCAAAAGCAGCTTGATCAGCTTTTTTTAAGACTGATTGAAAATGAAAAGCGTACAGAAGAAAAAGCGGGAGAAGTAGTGACCTTTCAAATTTTAGAGCATCGTTCAGAAATCGATCGGTTAAATAAAGTTATTACGAAATTAGAAAATCGAGTAGCGGAACTTGAAAGTCAGTTGAAAAGTGAAGACAGCTTAAAAGGTAAAAAGCCTGTTCCAAGATGGAGAAGCTTTTTAACCGGTATTTTTAGCTACTAGCAGCGATTTACCATAACGGTAAATCGCTTTTTTTATGGAATTTTATGAAAAATACATCAATTCGTACAGAATTGTGGAAAAAAATCTCAATAATAGTTGACGAAACGCTTAGTAATTTGATAAAACTAATTAAGTTAAGAAAGTGAAATACTTTCGTAAATACATATTCGTTATCATGCGATAGCGTTAAGGAGAGTGACAAGTGAAAAAAAGAGAAGAGCTCGTTCAAGAAATGGAGACGCTGTTTCGCTTTGTGTTCAGACAGCTTCGCCAAGAAATTAATGAAGTATACAATTCAGAGCTATCAACAAATGAATTTATGGTGCTTCGTATGCTGGTTGATTCCGGCAGGCAGCGATCAACTGATTTATCCAAGTATCTTCAAGTGTCAGCAAGCCACATTACGGCGGTAACCGACTTGCTTTTGTCAAAAGGCTACATTGCACGCAAACGGTCTGAAAATGATCGACGTATTATTGATATTGAACTGACCAAAGAAGGGCAAGATATTTTTAATGTGATTCAAGAAAAAAAACGAGCGTATTTCCTTGAGCGGTTTGAGCACTTTACAGATAAAGAAATTGAAACGATGAATAAACTGTTTCACAAAATTAAAGGTGATCAAAAATAAAGCGCTTTAAATGCGGAAGAATAATCAGTGAAGATGAGCTTCACTGATTATTTTTTTGTCTTAAAACGGAAAGAGTACAAGAAGCAAGTTAGTTGGTGAGAACATCAAATCAGCGTATAATAATAGAAAGAATACATGAAGGAGGTCATCTTTTTGACAGAACAATATGAAGTAGCAACTTTTGCCGGCGGCTGTTTTTGGTGTATGGTGAAGCCCTTTGATGAACAGCCAGGCATTATAAAAGTTGTATCTGGCTATACAGGCGGTCACAAAGAGAACCCGACGTACAAAGAAGTATGCTCAGAAACAACGGGTCACTATGAAGCGGTCCAAATTACATTTGACCCAGAAGTTTTTCCATATGAAAAGCTTTTAGAACTATACTGGCCTCAAATTGATCCAACGGATGCAGGCGGACAATTTGCGGATCGAGGCGATTCATATCGAACAGCTATCTTTTATCACAATGAGCACCAAAAGGCACTAGCTGAAGAATCCAAGCAACAATTAGAAGCAAGCGGTCGTTTTTCTGAACCAATTGCCACACAAATTCTACCGGCAAAACCGTTTTACGAAGCGGAAGAATACCATCAAGGTTATTATAAGAAAAATAAATTCCGCTATGCTATGTATCGACGAGGATCTGGACGTGATCGTTTTATTAAAGAAAACTGGAAAGACTTTGGTCGCGACGAGCAGCTAAAAACGACATTAACGCCTATTCAATATGAAGTTACTCAAAATGACGCAACGGAACCTCCGTTTCGCAATGAATTTTGGGATCATACAGAAGATGGTATTTATGTAGATATCGTATCAGGAGAGCCGTTGTTTAGTTCAACTGATAAATATGATGCCGGATGCGGATGGCCGTCTTTCACAAAAGCGATTAATAAAGATGAAGTAAAAGAAAACATGGACGTTAGTCATAATATGGTTCGTACAGAAGTACGAAGCAAAACGGCTAACTCTCATTTAGGTCATTTATTTGATGATGGTCCGCAAGATGCAGGCGGTTTGCGTTACTGCATCAACTCAGCAGCTCTTCGATTTGTTCCGAAGGAAGATTTAGAAAAAGAAGGATACGGGGAATACGCTGTTTTATTTAACAAATAAAATAATATGAGAAAAAGAGCGTGATTCAACTTAAAGTTGGCTCACGCTCTTTTTGTGCTTTCTTTTGTTTTATTTTGGCTCGAATGAGGCTATAGAGAAAAAGGAAAGGAATGTAGCCATAAATAAAGTAAAAGCCGGTCATGGATAATCGTGTATTAAGCTGATTGATCGTTTCTCGATCATCAAAGAAAATAGAAAAACCAAGAAGGGCAATAAGAACTAATATGAGAAAAATCGTAGGCGGTTTATTAAATGTTTTACTAAATCCACGAATTGTACACCATACGCTGACAGCAATAGTAGGAAGAACGACTAAAAGCCACAGAGAAATTAAAATATATTCAAAACGCTGTAAAAATGGAATTTCAATAATTTTAGCCATCGTTAAAGTTGGCCAGATGGTATGGCCTAACTGTCCTTGACTAAAGTAAGCAAATGACACTAATGCCGTGCACAAATATAAAAAAGCACTGAACCAAATCCCAAGCTGACCCCATTTTTGGCTAGTAGCGCCATTTTTTATAAACGGATAGAAAAAAAGCACGGATTCAAATCCCAAATTCTCAAAGGTCATCATTTTAGTTGAAATTAAAAATTCCCATACGGTGTGATCGAATAAAGGAAATAGATTGTCCAGATGAGCATATTTTAACGGATAAATGAGCGCAAATAGGAGAGGTAAAGGCATAATAACTCCAAAAAAAGCAACTCCCGTAATGACACGAAATCCACCTGAAACCGTGTAGTAAATAATAGGCAAGTAAACGATTGATACAATCCATGTAGCTAACTGGGGAAACATCCATATTTGCAAAATTTCTACATACGTTCGGTAAATCGTTAATGCAAAGATAAAATAATAAATGGAAGCGGCAAGAGTTAAAGCTCCTCCAACGTATTTTCCGAAATATAATCGGTGTATATCAATTATATCGCTGTTCTCGCGAATTAAGATATTAAAAATCATCGCTAACAAAATACAGACGCTAATTGCAGCAAAAATGATAGATATCCAGGATTCATACCCAGCACCTTTCATAATATAGCGTTGAAATCCTAGTATCCCAACGCCAATCTGCGTAGAGTGCACTAAGAAAAAAAGAAAAGAGGGGGAAACTTGATTTTCTTCTTTAATTGTATTGTGCATCTTTTCTTCCTCCTAGTTGCTGATACCCGTTTGAATAAGGTGAACATGCGCTTTCACTTTAATGTTCATATTAGGATATTTCGCTTTAAATTCTTGACTGTTAAAATGACGTGTTTTACTTCGAGCATAGTCTGTGAAACAAATCGGATCAATTTTTTCTCGCTGAAGTTTTTTTATGAATGTATTACCGTTTTTTTCAATATCATTTTTCAGCTCCTTTTCTACCAGTTTAATACCTGAAGACGTGGTTAGATCAATCCAGCTAGGAAACTCTTTGACAAGACCATCAATTTTTACATGAGTAATGATTGCTGGATTGTGAGGATCTCCTTTTAGTTCATACGTTGTTTTTGTTCGTAAATTTTGGAGTATGACTTTTCCGCGCTGATTATTTTCTTTGATTTTCACGCCATAGCGTCCATGCTTAGTACCTGTTGTTAAAAGTTTGAATAAAAACGTTTCTTTTATTCCAACGGTGGTGGCCAACTCTTTTCCTTTAAACAAGGCGAGTCCTTTTAATTTAATGGCATCTTTGTCCTGCGTTAAGAGCGGAAGATACGCGTCGCGGTCATCACTGAAAAAACTGAATAAAAATATTTGCAAATTGGTATTTGGCAAATTTTCTGTTCGAATGTTTTGTTCGATTAAATTTGAAATAAACTGATAGTCCTTAATTTTCTTTTTCGTCACAGAGCTTAATAACTCATGGGCTTTACCGTCTACAATGCTTAATTTAATGTTACGGCCAAGGTCTGGGTTACGCGCGAGAATATTGACTAATTCATCCACTCCATGTTGGGCGAAATTTTCTCCAATGACTACGCTTCGCAACTGGCCAAAAGCGATAGGAAGTGAAGATTTGTTATTTAGCTGAAGAGGAACATCAAAGGCTGATTTTGCATTGGCCGCAATAATGCTTGGTTCTTCAGTTGGTCCATATTTATAGATAGGATATAAAATAGTGCCACGTACTTTTTTAGTGTCTGGATTATAGTCGTAGCCTAAAGAATTAACCACTTGAATTTCATCAATAACTTCCCGGTCTGCACAGCCGGCTAAACAAATGAGGCAAGCACATAAAATCATCGTTTTTTTCATGTTAGTTCCTCGCTTTATTCAGTATCTAAATTACTTTTTCTTTTCGCTTTTTTAGGATCATAGCGGAAGCGGTCTAATGGCCGTAAGTAGCTTGGACGCTTCGCGGTATGACTATAAGGCAAGCGAAGAAACGTATCTCTATATTCTTTTGGGCGAAATGGGAATAAAGGAACAAGGTAAGGTGTTCCTAAAGATTTCAATCGCAGCAAGTGAACTAATAAGAAACAAAAACAAAATGTAATTCCTACTAAACCAAATGCCGTAGCAAACAGAATAAAAGGAAAACGCAGTAAGCGGATGGTGTTAGACATTTTAAAAATAGGCGTTGTAAAAGAAGCTAAAGCCGTCAGTGAAACAATAATAAGCAAAATATTGCTTGTTAACGCAGCTTCTACCGTTGCTTGCCCAATAACAATCCCACCTACGATTCCTAGCGTTTGACCTACTTTTGTTGGAAGTCTGGCTCCCGCTTCTCGAAGCAGTTCAATGGTAATTTCTAAAAAAAGTACTTCGATGACGGGTGGAAAAGGAACGTTTGTCCTTGAAAAAATAATAGGTCCCAGAAGATCTTTGGGCAGCATCTCATAATGATATGTAACAATGGCTACATAAAGAGGCGTAGCAAAAATAGAAAAAAAGACGCCAAAAATACGAATGACTCGGAAAAATGAGCCTAGTACCCACGGCAAATAGTAATCTTCGGGTGAAATAAAAAAATCAAGCAGCGTTGACGGTCCCGTAACCGCGTAAGGTGAACCGCTTGAAAAGAAAGCGACTTGTCCGTTTAACAGGGTAAATAATACCCGATCGATTCGCTCTGTTGTTAAAAACAGAGGAAACGGCGTAGAAGAGTTATCCGAAATTAATTGATCAAGCATCGTACTATCAAAAATAACGTCGAAATCTACATCTTCAAGACGCTGGGTCATAGTCTCTACGTGCTGAGGATTCGTTACGCCTTCTAAATAAACAAGCACGACGCGTGTTTTTGATTTATTTCCTACGGTGAGCTCTTTGAAAATAAGATTTTCGGAAATAACCGTTTTTCTCATTAAATAGAGATTGACATCTAAATCCTCTACAAAACCAATTTTAGGACCGACGACGCTAAACTCATTTTCCGTTTCATTTTCCTTTCGAAACCCTGTATCAAAGCTTTGAACTTTAATAAGAGCTACTAGCTTATCGTCTTTATGCAGTTGAAACATCACGTAGCCGCGCAGCATTTTTTCTAAAATTTCTTTTGTATCTTTTGTAATTGAAATATCTTCAATTGGCAGAACATTTTCGACTTCGTGCACACTGCTTAACGTAAAGTCTAGTTTTTGAAAGGGTTCAAGTATTTTATCTTCAACACTTTGCATGTTTACGAGCTGCTTAAAATAAGTAATGATGTATTTTCGATGCTGCGAACCAATAGCTAATGTTGTGAAATCACTTGATTTTTTAAATTGTTTAATCAGTTCATCCAATGTTTTTTTGGGCTGATTGTCTGCATTCTTTTTTTTAAATAAATGTTTAAACATAACCGTGCCCCTCGCATGACTTTCTATTACTGGTAGTTTGTTCATGTACTTCCTTTTTATTCGACTATTTTTTCTCAAGAAGAAAGGAAGAATATAAAAACAAACTTTACACTCTTTTACAATGGATAAACAGTGGGTTTACGTTTAAATGCTAACTTTAGACATGTCAGAGATAATTACATAAAGGAGCGGGTACATTTATATGAAGAAAAAATTAGCAGGTATTACACTGGCAGGAGCGGTAGCATTGGCCTCGTTTGGTGTAGGAAACTCACTTATTCAAACGGAAGCAAAAGTGGAGCATAAGTCAGCTAAGAAACCTCAAAATGTCATTATGATGGTAATGGATGGGACGAGTTCGAATGCTACTACACTCGCAAGATGGTACAAAGGAAAACCGTTACACATGGATCAGCTAATGGCCGGGGGAGTACGGGCGTATTCGGCAGAATCTGCTATTACAGATTCCGCTCCAGCAGCTACTGCTTTAGCAACAGGAAATAAATCAAATTCTGGTTATGTAGGTGTGCTCCCTTCAGTAGTGAATACACCTGGGGTTAAACCCGTAGAAAAAGAAGATCAGTTTCGTCCCGTAGCAAACGTTCTAGAAGGAGCAAAGCTTTCGGGGCGCGCGACAGGAATTGTGGCTACTTCTGAAATCCAGCACGCCACACCAGCTGGTTTTTCAGCCCACAACTACAGCCGTGATGATTTTCAAACGCTAGCGGAGCAGCAAGTGTATCAAAACATCGATGTAGTACTTGGAGGAGGTAAGCAATCTCTTCTTCCAGGAGCAGAAGAAAAAAGCCGAAAAGACGGTGAAAACTTAGTCAATGTATTGAACAAAAGAGGATATGACTTTGTAGAAAATAAAAAGGAATTAGAGCAGTCACGCGCCAAAAAAATCTGGGGGAGCTTCGCTGACCGAGACTTAGCGTATGATATGGATCGACCGCAGACAAAAGCAGAACAGCCAAAGCTGTCCCAGATGACAAATAAAGCAATAACAACACTCTCCAAAGATAAAGACGGTTTCTTCTTATTTGTTGAAGGAAGCAAAACGGATTGGGCAGCTCATGCGAATGATCCAGTAGGCATGATTAGCGATGTATTAGCGTTTGATGAAGCAGTGGGCAAGGCAGTAGAGTTCGCTAAAAAAGATGGAAATACGATGGTTATTGCGATTGCTGATCACGGAAACAGCGGTCTTTCAATCGGTAATGCAAATACAACAAAAGGATATGATACCACACCTGTTTCTGCTTATATTGATCCATTAAAAAAAGCAAAAATGACGTTAGAAGGTGCTACGTCTAACTTAAAAGAAGATTTATCAAATAAAGAAGAAGTAGCTGCTTTGTATGGTTTATCAAACCTAACTTCAGAGGAAAAAGCGCAGCTGACTAAAGCAAGAGATAAAAAAGAAATGAGTGCTACACTATCAAAGCTATTAGCCAACCGAGCAAACCTTGGGTTCACAACGGGCGGTCATACGGGTGAGGATGTATTTCTGTATTCATACGGCGTCAATCGACCAACGGGGCACTTTGATAATACGGATATTGCCAAACATATGGCTAAGTCAATGAATATTAACTTAAACGAGTTAACAAATGAATTATTTATTGAAGCAAATAAAGCTTTTAAAGGCTCAAATGTAGCGGTGGACTCAAAAGATAAAAACAACCCTGTGCTCGTTGTTACAAACAATAAGCGAACGGTACGTTTTCCGGTAAATAAAAATATTGCGATTGTAAATGGAAAAGAGATACGGATGGACAGCGTGGTGGTACAGGATAAAAAGGGTCGCTTCTTTGTATCGAAACAGGCACAGCAAATTGTAAAAAATGCAAAATAAGAAATGAATGTAAAACAGGCCGAAGTATAACTTTAGGCCTGTTTTTTTACAGATAATAGATGGATAATTAGATGTATTAGCCTTTAGAGAGGAATGAATTGATTTATTTTACAAATAAATAGCTTTGAACTCTAAAGGAATGGAAAGTCTTCACCTTTAAATATATGTGATTTATACTATGAAATGGTATAATAATCATAGTTCTAAAAGGAACTAGTTCGGAATACATATGTAAGTTCATAACGTTATATGCTAGAATTTTTATAATAAAATGAATAAAAAATACATAAATTTCTTCAAGTGAAATTACAAATACAGGGTTATTAAGGGTTGTATGTAAGTAATTACCTTGAATAAAAAGTAAAAAAATGAATAAAAGTATGGGTGGAAGAACGTAGAACATGTTTTAATAGTAAGAGAAGACAAAATGATTGAAAATAGCGTGTCGCCTTTATTAAAAATATTAAATAAAGATTCTGGCATGCTGATTTGCAGATTATAAAAAGGGTATTAAATCATTGTTAGGAAAATAAATGATAATAGATAAACGGTTTTATTTCTTCTTCTAGAAAACCTACAATTATTGCAATATTCCCCATGAACAATCGTTGTGCGTTCCATTAACGATTAGCGTCCGTGTAGATCATTCATCTCAACATAAAAACACTATAAAGATGTGTAGACATGCATAAAACAGAATGGGCAATAGTTCGTACTATACTTTAACATTGTATCCTAGGGGGAGTCAGGATGAACAAAATCAACTTAATTATTGCCGATGATAACGAAGATTCGGTTGAAATTTTAGATTATTTTATAGAACAGCTTCCGGAATTTGAAGTGATTGGCATCTGCAAAGACGGAGAGCAGCTTGTACAGGAAGTGATGGCTAAGAGTCCAGACCTTTTGCTCGTAGACATTAATATGCCTACGATTAACGGTGTAGATGCCATAAAAAAGTGCCTGCGCATTAAGCCGAATTTAAACTTCATTTTTATCACCGGTTATGATGAATTTGCTGTGAAGGCATTCGAGTTGTCGGCACTGGATTACATTGTAAAACCAATTGAAAAAACCAGACTTTATATGGCGCTAGAGCGGGCAAAAAACTCCATTGGAGTTGATAAAAATCAGTCAAAAAAGCCAGGTGAGCAATTAAAAAGACTGCCTGTAAAATTTAATGGATCTACTTATTACATTCCAATTGATCAAATTATTTTTATCGAAAAGTCCGGAAAAAAATGCTTAATCTATACTCAATCACGTGTCTATGAGACATATGAAAATATTAGTGATATCTATATGTATTTGAACCCTTCTGTATTCAGTCAAACACATCGGTCTTATATCGTAAATTTGCAGAAAGTTTCGCACATCACGCCAAAAAACGAAACATATCTTGTTTATTTCTTAGAAATTGATGAATATGCTCATATCTCAAAATTAAAAATCCAAGACGTTCAAAAACAGCTGCATCAGTTAATGACAAATTAAGAGATGCTGCTGCTTCTAAAATAGTTATGTTGATGAAAGGACGAAGCTTATGTAAGTTTCGTCTATTTCATGTGTCTGCTTTCGGAATAAATGATCGTAATATAGTTCTTATAAGGAGAGTTAGATAGAAGAAGTAACGTTAAAGTGAAAGGAAAGAAAATGATTTCAATTACTGGTCACTATAATGAATTTACCGTATTTCTTGCTGTCATTGTAGGGATTCTTGCCTCTTATACAGCACTTGATATTATGAGCAAAATGATAAAAAAACAGCGAAACAATTATTTGTGGCTCACACTGTCAGCAACTTCAATGGGGCTTGGAGTGGGGGCGATGCATTATATTGCGATGCTTGCTTATTATGTTCCTGTTAGCTTTCATTTTGATGCTGTACTTTCTGTTCTAGCTTTAATAATAGCAATTAGCGGGTCATTAGTTGCGTTTTGGACATTCTGGAAATGGCGCACGTCGGTATGGTCAGGGCTCATTTTAGGAAGCAGTATTCTGGGTACGCATTACATTGCAATGGCAGCAATCGAAACAGAAGCACACATTCATTATGCGATGCTATCTGTTTTGCTTTCCATCATCATCGCCCTGGTCGTTGCATTTTATGCGATGCACTTGTTTTTTCGTTCGAAAAGCGTGAAAGCTAATCCATTTCTTAAACTTGTTAGCTCCATTTTGCTAGGTATTGGCATTTCAGCTATGCATTTCATTAGTATGTATGGAATGAAGCTGCATATTGCACATTCAGTTGCTAGAAGGTGGGGCCAGTGGCTGCCGTATCAAGCGCCGTTTTCCAATATTATTGCAAGTATCACGATTACGCTACTCATTGTCTTCCTGCTCGTTGCTGCTTTTAAGCGTCAGGAAGAAGTGAGGGAAAGTCAATTAAAAGAAGAGTATTATCAATCTCTTTTTAACTACAATCCCAATATTGTGTGTGCAGTTGATTTATACGGCAATATTCAAACGATTAACCCAAAAGGAATCGAGCTAACAGGATACACGTTAAATAAAATGGAGACAATCCCGTTTCCTTCTATGTTCAGAGAAGCTGAAAGAGCTGAAGAATATATGTGGAAATCCCTGAGCGGAGACTCTGTATATTATGAGGCAACGCTGATTCGAAAAGATAATCAGCCTGTATACGTTGAAGTCACGCAAATGCCCATTATTGTTTATGATCAAATTAAAGGAAGTTACGTTATCGCCAAAGATGTGACAGATCGAAAAAGGGCTCAACAGCAGCTTCTGGATTTACAAAAAGATTTAAAACGCACGCTTTCACAGCAAGATGGTACTATTTTTAAATTTGTGAAGAACAGTAAAGGATATGTCTATACGATGTGCGAAGGCAAAATGATTCGTGAAATGGGATATGAGGAAATAGATGTTGTCGGAAAAACACCTGAGGAATTTTTACCTGAATCCTACGCAAGAGATAATAGGAGTTACTATGATAAAGCATGGGCGGGAGAGAAAGTGTCGTATGAAGTACTTTTGAACGACTTTGCTTACTATACGAAATTAACACCTCATATCTACAAAGGAGAAGTACAAGAAGTTATTGGTTCTATAGTAGATATTACTGATCTTCACGAAGCAAGAGAAAAGCTGGCTAAAAGTGAAAGCATGTATCGATCCGTTCTTTCTACAATGTCAGAAGGCGTGGTGTTTCATGACCTTGAAGGTAACTTAATTGCTGCCAATGCATACGCTGCTAAGATTCTAAACGTGCCTTATGACCAAATGTTATCGGTTAACCCGTTTGGTTTAGACTGGGAAATTATTCATCCTGATGGTACAGCTTTTGCACTCGAAGATATTCCATCTGTCCGCTGTCTTCATACAAAAGAGCCTGTGCGAAATACAGTCATGGGCATTTATTTAAATGAGAAAAAGTTGACTTGGCTTTCGGTGAATGCTGAACCTCTGCAAGAAAGCAAATATTATAAAGGCGTAGTTGTCACATTTTATGATATTACAAAGCAGCAGGAACAAGAACAAGACCTGCTTCATTCCAATCAGCAAATGATTATAGCCAAAGAAGAAGCGGAAAAAGCAAATCAGGCTAAGTCAGAATTTTTATCAAAAGTAAGCCATGAACTTCGAACGCCTTTAAACAGTATTTTAGGCTATGCACAGATATTGGAAGAGCAAGGAGAAAAAGATTTAACAGAAAAACAATTGAATCGTATACGAAAAATTTTAAAAGCAGGTAATCATCTTCTTTATTTAATAAATGAAACGCTTGATTTATCGAAAATTGAATCAGGTCACTTAGCGATTAACCTTGAACCAGTGTCGGTAAAAGAAGCAATTGAAGACGCGCTTAAAATTATGAAACCATTAGCAAAAGATAAGCATAGTATATTTTATACTCGCTTTCACGCATACCAAGAAGTGTTTGTTGAAGTAGATGAACTTCGTTTTCAGCAGATCTTATTAAATCTGCTTACAAACGCCATTAAATATTCGCCCGCTTATCGCGATATCATTATCTATACCAATATTACTCAGCATCACGTAACCATATTGATTGAAGATAGGGGCTTTGGAATTCCAGCTTCAGAATTAAATCGGATTTTTGAGCCTTTCTATCGCGTGAATAGACTAGAAAAAGACGGAACAGGGATTGGGCTGGCGCTTGTAAAGCAGCTTGTTGTCTTAATGAATGGAACGTGCGGAGTGCGAAGTGAAGAAGGAAAAGGCAGTACATTTTGGGTTCGTTTTCCCTTAGTACATCCACCTGTTCCTAAACGCTTATCCAATGAAAGGGAAGCCGAGTCATTTTTAGGTTTTTCCATGCCGATCTCAATTGTGTATATTGAGGATAACGATACAAATATTGAGCTTATGCAATCGATTCTTTCTCCATATAAAAACGTTAAGCTCTTAGTTGCCAAAACAGGAGAAAACGGCATCGGGCTAATCAAGTCTATTTCACCGGATATGATCTTAATTGATATTGATCTGCCTGATATGAATGGTTTTGAGGTATGCACACAGCTTCAGCTGGAAAAAGAGTTGAAGAATATTCCGCGAGTTGCCTTGAGTGCAAGCGCAATGCAAAGCGACATCGATCAAGCTTTTTTAGTCGGTTTTAGTGAATACGTAACAAAGCCTATTCATATTGCCACGTTTTTAAACGTATTAAAACGCTTAACAAAAGCTTAACAAAAGTTTAGAGGGCTTTTCATTGACTTATTAGTGGACCTTTTGTAAAATAAAAACAACTTAATACATTTACTTCTTACGGAGTAAAGGGGAGTAGCGTCAGGGAAACCTGAAACAAAGTCGTCATTACATGGAGTATTCCATCGGCTTTGTTGGCATAATGATTATGCTTAGCAAGACCTTTGCCATATTTGGCAAAGGTCTTTTTGTGTTTTATTCCGGTAATGAGAATAAATCAACTTATACAAAGAAACGAGAGGGGATTTTTATGGATGCATCGCTTTTGTTAGAATATGGATGGGTATTGTTGGTGCTGGTTGCATTAGAAGGAATTTTGGCGGCGGATAATGCTCTTGTAATGGCCATTATGGTCAAACATTTACCGGAAGAAAAACGCAAGAAGGCATTGTTTTACGGATTAGCCGGTGCCTTTATTTTTAGATTCGGTTCATTGTTTTTGATTTCATTTTTGGTAGATGTATGGCAGCTTCAAGCAATAGGAGCTGTTTACTTATTGTTCATTTCCATTAATCATATTGTGAAGCGATATGTGAAAAAAGGTGATCATGAAAAAGTAAAAGAAGCGGACGGAAAAAAGGGCTCAGGTTTCTGGATGACGGTCTTGAAAGTAGAAGTAGCGGACATTGCTTTTGCGGTTGATTCAATTTTGGCTGCTGTGGCTCTTGCCGTTACGTTGCCAACAACCAATCTTCCTAAAATTGGCGGACTCGATGGCGGACAATTCTTGGTGATTTTTGCCGGAGGAATTATGGGACTAATCATTATGCGTTTTGCTGCAACTTGGTTCGTCAAGCTATTAAATACGCGCCCGGGGCTAGAAACGGCGGCTTTTGCTATCGTAGGCTGGGTAGGGGTTAAGTTAGCAGTTTACACTCTTGCTCATCCGGAGTTAGGTATTATTAATGAACACTTCCCTGAATCAAAAGTATGGAAAATTACGTTTTGGGTTGTGTTACTTGGCATAGCAGCTTCAGGCTGGTTTTTATCTAAAAACAAAGAACAAACTGATCTTGAAGGTTCAGAGAAAGAAAAAGACTCATTAAAGAAAATTGAAAATCAATAATACAAAAAAACGCGCTTTTAATGCGCGTTTTTTTGTATATTAAGATAAAATACCTAGTTTAAATTGTTTTGAGAAAGGGTAAAAGAACTAACTGATGTTTAATTACTGTATATCCGAATGTTTTGCTTTTTCGTTCATATTCTGTAAAGAACGGAAGCAGCGTTGGATAATTCAGTTCAATGAAGTTTATTTCAGTTCATAAACATATATTTCAAATGTATGTTAATTGGTAAAATTGAGCTATTATGGGTTATAATAAAGAGAAATTAAAAGGAGCAGAGCGCTTCTTGACCCTGTTCGTCATCAAAAGAATGGATATTAACATGGTATAAAGCAACTGAGTATAGTAAAAGAGGTGAAGCCAATGCTCACAAAAGTTCAAACGCCTCCATCGCTTGAAACGCTTGTACTGACGATTCAGCAAGGGGATAAACAATTACATAACGAAATGATTCAACAATATAAACCGTTTATTGCTAAAGTTGTTTCAGCTGTATGTAAACGTTATATAAGTGAAGCTGACGATGAATTTAGCATTGGTCTGATTGCGTTTAATGAAGCCATTGAAAATTACACAATCCAAAAAGGTCGATCCCTTCTTGCATTTGCGGAACTGATTATTAAAAGAAGAGTCATCGACTATATTCGAAAAGAAAAGCGAAACCAAACGCTGCTCTATAGCCGAATTGAAAATGAAGGTTTTATGCAAGGTAAGGTAGAAAGGGATATATCGCTTTCTAACTATAAAAGGCAAAGTGAAACTTCATATATTCAAGAGGAAATGACTTATTTTTGTCAGACGCTGGAACTGTTTAAATTAACTCTTGAAGACATTATTAACACGTCTCCTAAACATAAGGATGCAAGGGGAAACGCAGTGGAAGTTGCATCTTTTATCGTCAATGAAAAAGAATTAAAAGATAAGCTGTTTTTAAAGCGGCAGCTTCCCATTCGCTTGATTGAAAAACATGTCAAAGTGAGCCGGAAAACAATTGAAAGAAACCGGAAATATATCATCGCAATGGTTATTATATTAGCGGGGGACTACGTGTATTTAAAAGACTATATTATGTAAGAAAAAGGCACACGCAGGTGCCTTTTTTTTAGCCATGTTATGAAGTTATGTTTTATTTTTGTGTGCTGCCGCTTAAGTGAGCTTGAGCTTGTTGCACCAAGCGTTTTGTGATTTCTCCGCCTACTGAACCGTTGCTGCGTGCAGCAGTGTCAGAACCTAGAGTTACCCCAAATTCTTGAGCGATTTCGTATTTATATTGATCTAAAAATTGTTCTACTCCTGGTGTTAATAGTTTATTTGTTCTAGCCATGATTAGTCATCTCCTTTTTTAGTTGTACAGCAGTTCACTGCTGTACCTGTATTATTTGCTGTTTACTATTTTGCATACTGGTAATGGTTTGCAAGAAAGTATAAAAAAGCCCAGCTTTCAAAGAAGCTGGGCTTTTTTATATATTATTTTACAACTGCATATTGCTCAAGAGACTGAGCAAATGATTTTTGAAGAGATTTTACTTGCTCTACGTATGCATCAGATACGTGTTGGAACTCTTGACGCGTTTTCTTTTGCTCTTCTACTAATTGTGTTACTACTTGATGATATTGTTCTTGAGCTTGCTTTACTAAAGAATAGCTTGATTTGCTTTGGTTAAGAGAAAGCTCTTGTAATTTATTTAATGCTTCATGCGTGCGGTTTGTCCATTCTTCATAAGAATCGGCAACAGCGTTACCAGCTGTTTTACGTAAGTTTTCAACTGTTTTTTGTTGAATATTTTCTAATTCAGCTTTCCACTGTTTGTCTGTTGCTTGAAGTTGTTCAACTGCTTTTGTTACAAATTCTTGCTGTTGCTCAAGTGCTTTTAACGTCCATTGCTCAATTTGTTTGTTTCCGTCTGCAATGTTTTGTAACCCCTTTGTCCATTGTTCCCACATTGCATCAATTACTGTATCATACTTTACTGTTGACATAATCAAATTCCTCCTTGAATAATTTGGTCTGGCGAACAGTTATCGTAATGAACAAAACGTTAAAGAAGAAATTCGTAGTTGTGTAATAAACCTAACATTCCGCGCTCGCTGGTTGACCGTGAAATTTATTTAACATTATATTAGGAAACGCAGATGTACTGCGTGAATCCCTTTAATCGTTTTCTTCCTCTTTTGATTCTTTTGACTTTTTAGAAGAAGAAGAGCTAAAAGGGAACAACATGTCGGTATACATGTGAAAAAATGAATCTAACATGTTTTGATACTGTTCAAGTGAATTAGCCCACATGCTTAAATATTGTTCACCGGCATCTGTTAATGAGTAAATCCGGCGTGCAGGTCCTTCAGCTGACGTATCCCATTGCGATGTAATCAAGTTGTCTTTTTCAAGCTGTCTCAGCGTGCGGTAGACATTTCCTTGATCAACTGATGTGAATCCAAAGCTCATTAGTTGCTGAATGAGCTTGTAACCATGTAGATTCCAACCTCTTAAACTTAAAAGAAGAAAAGGAACCATCAAGTTTTTTGGTGCACCGCTAATCGATTTTTCTAAGTTGTTTGAATTAGAGGTGTTATCTTTTTCACTTGATCCCAAGGTAATCACCCCTTCGAAAAAAGAGAATTTGTTTTCTATATGTGTAATTTACACCTAGATGAAAAAATTGTCAACACTTTAAAACAGGTCTTTCAAATACAGGAAAAAAGAACGATTTTTTGAATTTCGACAAAAAGCGTCAAAAAAATTCAAAAATAAACAAAGATTTAGAATTGTTTATTTTGGAAAACGAATTTATAATAGTACATGTAGGTAATTTTTATAACATTTATAATTTGTTGGTAAGTGAATTGTGAAAAGATTTACATTATCCAATAAATAAACGCAAAATTGGTTGCGTTTACTTAGAGCTTCTAATATGTCGCTTGTCACATTAAGTGTCCATATTGAAAGCCATCACTTTTAACGTACACAAGAAAGGAGATGGAGTTTTGGAACAGCAAAAAGTATTTGATCCGTTTCAAGCATGGAAAGACGTATATGACAAAACCGAATCTTACTGGGGTAAAGTTATTGGGGACAATATGAATCGTGAAGAATTTTCCCAGCTCATGGGAAATGTGCTAAATATGAACCTTCAATATCAACAAGCAGTAAATGAAGTAACGGGGCGCTATCTGCACCAAGTAAATGTACCCACAAAAGAAGATGTAGCAAACGTTGCGTCATTAGTCATCAATGTGGAAGAAAAAGTAGAATTATTAGAAGAGCAATTTGATGATCGTTTTGATGAATTAGAAGCACAGCAAGAAAGTGCATCCGCTTTGAAAAAAGATGTAACTAAGCTGAAATCTGATGTCAAATCATTAGACAAAAAACTCGACAAAGTTTTATCTCTTCTTGAAGGGCAGCAAAAAACACAAGACGAGTTAAAAGAAACGATTCAACAACAAATTAAAACTCAAGGTGAGCAGCTTCAGGCTCAGCTGTTAGAAAAACAAGAAAAATTAGCTGAAAAGCCAAAGGCAGAAGCTAAAGCTGAAGCAAAACCATCAAACGCTCAAAAAACTGAGCAACCGGCTCGCAAGTAGGGCATAGGGGATTTTAAAACAACATTAACTGCTGTATTTACAGTAAAAATCATCGCTGAAGAAGCAAGGGGGAAATTTTTCATGACAACATTACAAGGTAAAGTAGCAATCGTAACAGGCGGATCTAAAGGTATCGGGGCAGCAATTACACGTGAGCTTGCTTCTAATGGAGTAAAAGTAGCAGTAAACTATAACAGCAGTAAAGAATCTGCAGAAGCAATTGTAAAAGAAATTAAAGACAACGGCGGCGAAGCTATTGCGGTTCAAGCTGACGTGTCTTATGTAGATCAAGCAAAACACCTAATCGAAGAAACAAAAGCTGCGTTTGGTCAATTGGACATTCTAGTAAACAATGCTGGAATTACGCGTGACCGTTCATTCAAGAAGTTAGGCGAAGAAGATTGGAAAAAAGTAATTGATGTAAACTTACATAGCGTATACAACACAACATCAGCTGCGCTAACGCATCTTTTAGAATCTGAAGGCGGTCGTGTTATCAATATTTCATCAATTATTGGTCAAGCGGGCGGATTTGGTCAAACAAACTACTCAGCTGCTAAAGCAGGTATGCTAGGATTCACTAAATCATTAGCTCTTGAACTAGCTAAGTCAGGCGTAACAGTTAATGCAATTTGCCCAGGATTTATTGAAACGGAAATGGTAATGGCAATGCCGGAAGAAGTACGTGCAAAAGTTGTTGCGAAAATTCCAACTCGTCGCTTAGGCCACGCTGAAGAAATTGCACGCGGAGTTGTTTACTTAGCAAAAGACGGCGCGTACATTACAGGACAACAGTTAAACATTAACGGCGGCTTATACATGTAATAGATGCTGGCCCTGACTTTTGTCGGGGCTGTGCTTGTTAACTAACTACTAATGAAATGAAAGGGTGTGTATATTCGTGGCAATTCCTTACGTGCAAGAGTGGGAAAAATTAATCAAATCAATGCCAAGTGAATATAAAAGTTCTGCAAGACGTTTTAAGCGTGCATATGAAATTATGACAACAGAAGCGGAACCGGAAGTTGGATTAACACCAAAAGAGGTTATTTGGAAAAAGAACAAAGCGAAATTATATCGCTATACGCCAGTAAAAGATAACCTTCATAAAACACCAATTTTACTCGTATATGCACTGATCAATAAACCGTATATTTTGGATTTGACACCTGGGAACAGCCTTGTTGAATACTTATTAAACCGCGGTTTTGACGTGTATTTACTTGACTGGGGAACTCCTGGACTTGAAGACAGCAATATGAAGCTAGATGATTATATTGTGGATTATATTCCAAAAGCGGCGAAAAAGGTGCTGCGCACTTCTAAGTCTCCTGATTTGTCTGTTCTTGGTTACTGCATGGGCGGAACTATGACATCTATTTTTGCTGCATTAAATGAAGACTTGCCGATTAAAAACTTAATTTTTATGACAAGTCCATTTGATTTCTCGGATACAGGTTTATACGGGGCATTCCTAGACGACCGCTACTTTAATTTAGATAAAGCAGTAGATACATTTGGAAACATCCCTCCAGAGATGATTGACTTTGGAAACAAGATGCTAAAGCCAATCACAAATTTTTACGGTCCGTATGTAACGCTGGTGGATCGTTCGGAAAATCAGCGCTTTGTTGAAAGCTGGAAGCTCATGCAAAAGTGGGTTGCTGACGGAATCCCATTTGCTGGTGAAGCTTATCGTCAGTGGATTCGCGACTTCTATCAACAAAACAAATTAATCAATGGTGAACTTGAAGTTCGCGGACGCAAAGTAGATTTGAAAAATATTAAAGCTAATATTTTAAACATTGCTGCTAGCCGTGATCATATTGCGATGCCGCATCAAGTGGCAGCTTTAATGGACGCTGTTTCAAGTGAAGATAAAGAGTACAAATTGCTGCAAACAGGTCACGTATCTGTTGTATTTGGTCCAAAAGCAGTGAAGGAAACATATCCTTCAATCGGCGATTGGCTAGAAAAGCGCTCTAAATAAAATAAAGACGAGGCTGGGACAAAAGTATTTCAGCCGAAGTAAAAAACGAACCATTGATATCAGTGGTTCGTTTTTTTGTTATGGTGAACGCAGGATTCAAGTATGCAGTTGCTTCTAGCTGGTGATTGGAGAGCAAGGCGAAGACTCCTGCGGGGAAAGCGGAACAGGTGAGACCCCGCAGGAGCGTAAGCGACGAGGAGGCTCAGCGGTCGCCCGCGGAAAGCGAAGTCTTGCACGGAAATCAACAGCTGTGTCTCAAGTGTCCATACGAGCTCATGTATCCCATTTATTTGTCTTTAGATTAGATTAATTTAATTATGTCTCGACCTCGTTTTTTTGTATAAACAGACAATATTGAGTGACGGTTCTTGATGCAGGCTGCTTGGATTTATGATATCTAATGACAAGTGAGGTGACTTCTTTTATACTAATGTAGTCACCTTCTTGAACATGGGATTTTTTACATGGATATTGCGATCCATGTAACAATGAGTATGCTTTGGGAAGAAAGAAGAAAACTATTAGTATTATAACAAAAAAAGGAATGTCAGATTATGCCGCAACCATGGAAACGACGAGTAAGGCAGATGTCTTCAGCTCAAATTATTGTTACATTTTACATAGTGGCTGTTACGCTTGGATTTCTATTGCTTAGTATTCCAGAAGCTTTAAAGCCGGGAGTGAAGTTAGCATTTATTGATCGCTTATTTATTGCCGTTAGTGCGGTAAGTGTAACAGGGCTGACACCTGTTTCTACTCCGGATACATTTAGTACGACGGGCTATTTTTTGCTCGCTTTTATCTTTCAAATCGGTGGTATTGGTGTGATGACACTCAGTACATTCATTTGGATGATTTTAGGTAAAAAAATTGGTTTAAAGGAACGTCAGCTCATTATGACAGATCATAACCAATCCCGTTTATCAGGATTAGTTGACTTGATGAGAAATATTTTATTTATTATTTTTGCTATTGAACTAGTTGGTGCCATTATTTTAGGATTACATTTTCTCCGTTACTATTCGAGCTGGACAGATGCGTTTCTGCATGGTTTCTTTGCTTCTGTCAGCGCTACAACAAATGCCGGCTTCGATATTACAGGAACTTCATTTATTCCTTACGCCCACGATTATTTTGTACAAGTGGTAACCGTTATTTTAATTACGCTTGGAGCGATTGGATTCCCTGTATTAATTGAGATTAAGCACTATTTTTTAACGTTTAAAGAGAAGCGTAAATTTCAATTTTCTCTATTTACGAAGCTGACGAGCATTATGTTTTTTCTGCTGTTAGCAGGGGGAACAATTTTAATTCTTGTGCTAGAGCATTCAGGGTTTTTAGCAGATAAGTCTTGGGATGAATCGTTTTTTTATGCGTTTTTCCAATCCGCTGCCACAAGGAGCGGAGGAGTGGCGACCATGAATATTAATGAGTTTTCCCTTCCTACGTTAATTATGATGAGCGCGATGATGTTTATCGGGGCTTCACCGAGCTCAGTAGGGGGAGGAATTCGTACGACGACGTTTGCATTAAATATTCTTTTCCTGTTTTATTACGTAAGAGGAAATAAGACGATTAAAATCTTTCGCCGCGAAATTCATGAAGATGACATTATCAAATCAGTAGCCGTGTCGATGTTAGCCGTGATCATTTGCTCGATTTCTCTTCTTATTTTAAGTGTTACAGAACATTTTTCTCTCATTGAGCTTATTTTTGAAGTGTGTTCAGCTTTTGGGACAACCGGTTTATCAATGGGAATTACAGGAGGGCTTTCTGATATCGGTAAATGCGTTATTATGATTTTAATGTTCATTGGCCGAATTGGCATGTTTTCATTCATTTTAATGCTTCGCCGTCCAACGTCTGGACCGGATTATCACTATCCGAAAGAACGTATTATTATTGGATAAAAGAGGCTGGGACAAAAATATGTTAGTTGGAAATCCGAACGAGTTTGTTTCTTGATTAAGAATCTAACTCGTTCGGATCTTTTTATTATGATGGTGAACGTAGGTTTCATGTAGCTGCTTCTAGCTGTTGATGGGAGGGCGAGGCTTATCGACCGCCCGCGGAAAGCGAAGCCTTGCACGGAAATCAACAGCGGTGTCACAAGCGGTTCAACGCATTTATCCTAGTTGTTCGTATTTAGAGTAAAGTGATTTTGTTATGTTTCAACCGCTTTTTTACAGCTTTTTCTGCTTATATTGCTTAGCAAAAGGCGCATTCTAAGAAAAGGAAGTTCAATGGACTTCCAAGCATAGGAGGGATAGATGATGGCAAAGCGTAAAGTAGGGTACAAATCAGCACTAACTAACAACAATACACCAAAAGAGAGCCTTTCAGATGCAGAATTTGCTGCTGAATATGCTGGCGGTGAGGAGCCGGCTAAAGGCGCGAATCGCAATTCTAAAAAAGGAAAGCAAGGTAAGTAACGATGAGCAAACATAAACAAAATAATAAGCACATCGCGAGCACCGAAGCAAAACAAAAACAATTACTGCAAGAAGAGTTTGGAACGGAAATGGGCGATCCGAACGCAGCTAAAATATATGAATCCCTTGGAAAGACAAAGTCTGATAAAGAGCATGAAAAGAAAAAAGAATGCTAAAGAAAAAAACCTCGGATATCCGAGGTTTTAGCTTACAACTGGAAGACCAAATGCTTCTACAGGTGCTGAATAAAGTTTTGTATCATTTGCTTTTTGATCATAATAAGCAAGAAGAACAGATGGTTGTTCATTGATTTGTCCTGTTTGTTTATAATACATATAATCAAATGGAAGAATCTCTAAAACAGTGTGCTTGTATAATTCTTTTTCAGCAAGCTGTTCAGCTTCAAAAGCCTGTCCCATGATAGAAGGATTAGCAAGCATTTGCTGATAGTAATGAGAGCGGACTTGTTTTTCTACTTTATCGTCCCACCAAGGCTTACGAGGCTTATGCTTTTGGTTTTGTAAATAATCAATTTTCATAAACCCTTCAATTACTTCTTCATTTGAAAAACTTTCTGTTTGAATATACTGTTTAAGGCGTCTGAATAAATCTTCAAGCTGATGACCGATTCGAACCCAGCCCATTTCATCCCAATACGTCCCAAAGTTTTGGAAAAAATCAAAAGGCGTATCATAGCAGTGTTCTACTAAAAACTCGATCGTTTCATCCATTCGGTGGTCATTCCAAAATTTTTCTAAAATATCTTCTACATGCTTGATGCGTACGACATCTGAAAATGGCAAGACGTTATTGCTTAAAATTTCATAAGGCGACTGATCCATGTATTGATAATTATAGCGAGGCGCACTTAAACGTAAGCCAGTGCCGCGAAGCATTTTTAAAAAGCCTAGCTGAAGCTCTTCAGGACGAAGTGCAAATACATCATTAAACGTATTTTTAAATGAGTTGTAATCTTCGTCTGGCAGTCCGGCGATTAAATCTAAATGCTGGTCGATCTTTCCGCCTTCTTTTACCATTGTTACGGTACGCGTTAATTTTTTGAAGTTTTGTTTGCGTTTGACTAGCTCATTAACGGCATCATTTGTAGATTGAACGCCAATTTCAAAGCGGAATAATCCTTTTGGCGCGTTATCGTTTAAGAACTGAATAACTTCTGGGCGCATAATATCGGCAGTAATTTCAAACTGAAATACGGTACCTTCACGATGTTCATCAATTAAAAATTGGAACATTTCCATGGCGTAGCTGCGGCTGATGTTGAACGTGCGGTCTACGAACTTAATTGTGCGGGCTCCGTTATCCATCAAATAGCGAATATCTTCTTTTACTTTTTCTCGGTCGAAATAACGAACGCCTACTTCAATAGAAGAGAGACAGAACTGACAGCTAAACGGACAGCCGCGGCTTGTTTCAATATACACAACGCGTTTTGAAAGTTCTTGGCGGTCTTCTTCAAAACGGAAAGGAGAAGGCATTTCGCGCAGATCAATTTTATTGCGCTGTGGGTTAACAACTGGTTTTCCTTCTTTTCGGAAAGCCACGCCGCTTACGTTTTCAAACTGACGCTCGCCGTGAAGTTCATCTAACAGCTGCTTGAATGTTTCTTCACCTTCACCAATAGCGATAAAGTCAGCTTCAGGAATACGCTCTAACCAGTGAGTTACATCATAGGTTACTTCTGGTCCACCGAATATAATGATGAGCTCAGGATTGATCTTTTTAAGCATTTGTGCGACTTTAATCGTTTCTTCAATATTCCAAATGTAACAGCTGAAACCAATAATATCTGGGTTGCGTTTATATAAATCCGTAACAATGTTCATAGCAGGATCTTTAATCGTATATTCGGCCATATCCACTTTATAGTCAGGCTCGGCATAGGCTTTTAAACATCGAAGGGCTAAAGAAGTATGAATATACTTCGCATTCAATGTACTGACAACAATGTTCATTCAAAAAGCTCCTTTTAACTCGTAATATGAAATCAATTTACTATTTTAGCACATTTGAGAAATAAAGTATAAATACCTTTGCACTTTTGTTGTGGCGGGGAAAAGATTTCGGTAAAATGTAACAGAAACGTAAAAGAAGAAAGAGTCTCGGTTAATGTGAACCTTGGTGAACGAAAAAAATGAGGTGGAAAACGTGGAATATAAGCGAATTAAGCCAAAAAAAATATACGAAGAAGTAGCCGAAACGCTTCTTGAGAATATAAAAGAAGGCAGCTTGAAGCCTGGAGACCGTTTGGATTCAGTGCAGCAGCTGGCGGAAAACTTTCAGGTAGGACGCTCAGCTATTCGTGAAGCTCTTAGCGCTTTGCGGGCGATGGGGCTTCTGGAGATGAAGCAAGGAGAAGGCACATTTGTACGCGAATTTAACTCAGATATGCTGTCTTTGCCTGTAACTAGCGCTGTATTAATGAATAAAAACGATATTGAGCATTTGCTTGAAGTGAGAAAAGTATTAGAAATTGGAGCTGTTCGAGCGGCAGCTCAAAAGAGAACGGATGCGGACCTTAAACAACTGTCTAATAGTCTGGAACAAATGAAAGGAGCGTTTGGCAATGAAGAACTGGGAGAGAAAGCAGATTTTGCTTTTCATTTAGCCATTGCCAAAGCCTCACAAAACCCTCTTTTAGTGAAGCTTATGAATAACGTATCAGAAATGATGATTGAAACGATGAAAGAGACAAGACGCATCTGGCTTTATGCAGAAGAGAAAACGGCTGAACGGATTTATAAAGAGCATCAGCAAATTTATGAAGCTATTCTTTCTCAGCATGCAGAAGATGCTCAGCATTTTATGATGAGTCACCTTGATAATGTTGAACATGTACTAATGAAATACATACCGGAAGAAAAATAACGCCATTTCAGGCAGAAAAGTGCGCTCTAAACAACAGAAAAACTAAAATTCAAGCACCTTCCGATAATTTATGCTTGCTCTATTGTGAAAAGATTTACATAATAGAAACTAGGATTGTCAAATGGAGGGTTACAAAGTATGAAAAAGCAATATAGAGATGATAGTCTAGCTTTGCATACAGATCTATACGAGCTGAATATGGCGCATACGTATTTTCAAGACCAGATTCATAAACGTCGTTCTGTATTTGAAGCTTACTTTCGTCGGATGCCGTTTGAAAGCGGTTATGCGGTGTTTGCCGGGCTAGAAAGAGTAATTGATTTTATTGCTAATTTCAGATTTAGCGAAACGGACTTAGATTATTTATATGAAGAATTACATTATGAAGCGGAGTTTATCGACTATCTAAAACAGGTTCGATTTAGCGGTAATATTCGTTCGGTCGTAGAAGGCGAAATGATTTTTGCTAATGAACCGATGCTGCAAATTGACGCTCCTTTAGCAGAAGCGCAGCTTATTGAAACGCCGCTTTTAAATATTTTAAATTTCCATCCGCTGATTGCCACAAAAGCATCGCGTATTCGCTTAGCCGCGGGAGAAGATAATTTATATGAACATACGGGTACAAATCAGCTTATGGAATTTGGTTCAAGAAGAGCACATGAGCTGGATGCTGCTTTTTACGGGGCAAGAGCTGCTTATATTGGAGGCTTTGACGCAACCAGTAATGTAAGAGCGGGAAAAGTGTTTGGAATTCCCGTGTCCGGCACTCACGCCCACGCGCTTGTTCAAGTCTATCGTGATGAATATAGTGCGTTTAAAAAATATGCCGAATCACACCGTAACTGTATCTTTTTAGTAGATACATATAATACGTTAAAATCAGGTATTCCAAATGCTATTAAAGTAGCAAAAGAAATGGGAGAACAAATTAATTTTATCGGTATTCGATTAGACAGCGGAAGACTTCCATATCTTTCTCAAGAGGCAAGAAAAATGCTTGATGAAGCGGGCTATCATGATGTGAAAATTTTCGCTTCGAATGACCTTGATGAGTACAGCATTCTAGATTTGAAAGCGCAAGGTGCCAAAATTGATGGATGGGGAGTTGGAACAAAGCTCATGACGTCCTTTGATCAGCCAGCGCTAGGAGCGGTGTACAAGCTGGTTTCGATTGAAGATGATCATGGAAACATGGTGGATACGATTAAGCTGTCAGAAAACCCGGAGAAAATTTCAACTCCTGGTCTAAAAGAAGTATATCGAATTGTAAATCAAGTGAATCACAAATGGGAAGGCGATTATATTACGATGCAAGACGAAGTGCCGAATGAAGAGCAGCATTTAAAAATGTTTCATCCTATTCATACGCACGTCAGCAAGTTTGTCACGAACTTTAACGCACGTAAAATTCACCAGCCAATCTTTGCACAGGGAAAGCTTGTGTATGAGCAGCCTACCATTGAAGAAATGAGAGCCTACTGCTTACAAAACTTAAAGCATCTATGGGATGACTACAAAGTTATTACAAAATCGAACGAAGATGTATTTCGTCCTACAGAGTATCCAGTAGACTTAAGTACAAACTGCTGGGATAACAAAATGCAAAATATCGAAGAGACTAGAAGCAAGTTACTATCTGATACCGTACTTGTGTAGATTCCGTCGGCTAGTAATGAGAGGAGAGTTTTTTTATGAAAGAGCTACAAAAGCAAATTATTGAAGAAATGCATGTGCAAAAAGAAATTAATCCCGCGGAAGAAATTCGCCGCAGCGTTGATTTTCTGAAATCCTACATGAACAAATATCCTTTTTTACGTTCGTTTGTACTAGGTATTTCCGGCGGCCAAGATTCTACGTTAACTGGAAAGCTGGCGCAGCTAGCGGTTAATGAGTTGAATGAAGAAGCCGAAGAAGAGCGCTATCAGTTTATTGCTGTTCGTCTTCCATACGGTGTGCAGGCAGATGAAGCAGACTGTCAAGATGCACTTGCTTTTATTCAACCAACAAAATCTATTTCTATTAATGTAAAACCAGCAGTAGATGCGATGCTTTCTGCTGTTGAAGAAGCGGCAGATGATAAAGTTTCCGACTTCAACAAAGGAAATGTAAAAGCACGTGAACGAATGATTGCGCAATATACGGTAGCAGGCATGTACAGTGGAGTCGTACTTGGAACGGATCACTCCGCTGAAGCTGTTACAGGATTTTATACAAAATTTGGTGACGGAGGAGCTGACTTAGTGCCTATCTTCCGTCTAAACAAGCGACAAGGGAAACAAATGCTAAAAGAATTAGGCTGTCCCGAGCATCTATATATGAAAAAACCAACGGCTGATTTGGAAGAAGATCGTCCACAGCTTCCGGATGAAGAAGCGCTTGGCGTAACGTATGAGCAAATCGACGATTATTTAGAAGGCAAAGATGTAGGTGAACATGCAAGTAACGTCATTGAAGGTCACTTCTTAAAAACGCAGCATAAACGCCAATTGCCAATCACAGTGTTTGATGATTTTTGGAAATAAATAAGTAAGAAGCTGAGACAAACGTAGTTTAGTTGAAGGAAATCCGAACGGTTTTGATTCTTGATGGAGAATCAAATTCGTTCGGATTTTTTTAATAATAGGGCAAACGTAGGTTTCACGTGTCTCAATTTCTTATTATTTTGTGGGAAAAATATCAAACAAAGAAATGTATTTTTGAAAAACTAGTGAAATTAGAAAAACATAGGAGTATAATAGCATTAAGTCATCTGATGACCTGTTAACTAAAAGAAGTAAAATGATCAGCTTGGAGGGAGCAAATGATGAAAGTATCTTTATTTGCCACATGTTTGATTGATATGTTTCAAACAAATGTAGGAAAAGCGACGGTAGAATTGTTAGAACGATTAGGATGCGAAGTGGATTTTCCAAAGAGTCAAGTATGCTGCGGGCAGCCTGCGTATAACAGCGGTTACGTAAAAGAATCAAAAGAAGCAATGAAAAACATGATAAAAGCGTTTGAGCATGCAGAGTACGTTGTATCTCCATCAGGCTCGTGTGTGACAATGTTTAAAGAATATCCTCATCTTTTTAAAGGTGATGCTGCATGGCATGAGTCTGCCGTGAAGCTTGCTGATAAAACGTATGAGCTAACGGATTTTATTGTAAACGTTTTAAAAGTAGAAGACGTGGGAGCCAGCTTAAATGGGAAAGCCACTTATCATTCTTCCTGTCATATGACGCGTTTGCTAAACGTAAAAAAAGAACCTTTTACACTATTAAACAATGTAAAGGGTCTTGAAATGGAGAATCTTGAAAACAGTCATAACTGCTGCGGATTTGGCGGGACGTTTTCGGTTAAGATGGGGCAAATCTCTGAACAAATGGTCGATGAAAAAGTGGGCTGTATAGCTAAAACAAACGCGGAGTACTTAATTGGAGCTGACTGCGGCTGTCTTATGAATATTGGAGGAAGAATTGAACGAAAAGGACAGCCTGTAAAAGTGATGCATATCGCTGAAGTGTTAAATAGCAGAATGTAAAGAAAGGAGAATACCGAATGTCTATGAAAATAGGAAACGATCAGTTTAAAAAACGCGTCGATGACGGAGTCAATAATGCGTTTATGCGCTTTGCGGTTTCAGGTGCTCAAGAGCGCTTAAGAAGCCGTAGATTAGATGCGGCGGAAGAATTAGGGAACTGGGAAGAATGGAGAGCGCTTGGCGAAGAAATTCGTCAGCATACGCTTGAAAATTTAGATTACTATTTAGAGCAGCTCACGGATAATGTAGCTAAACGCGGAGGCCACGTTTTTTTCGCTCAAACAGCTGAAGAAGCGAATGAGTACATAAAAAATGTAGCGAGGCAAAAGCAGGCAAAGAAAGTCGTTAAATCCAAGTCAATGGTTACAGAAGAAATTCATATGAACGCTGCTTTAGAAGAACTGGGCTGTGAAGTTATTGAAACGGATTTAGGAGAATATATCCTGCAAGTAGATGATCACGATCCGCCTTCTCATATCGTAGCTCCTGCACTTCATAAAAATAAAGAACAAATTAGAGATGTATTTCAGGAAAAGCTTTCTTATAAAAAAACGGAAAAACCTGAAGAACTAGCTCTTCACGCCCGGGAAATGCTGCGAAAAGAATTTTTATCAGCTGATATTGGCATCACGGGATGTAATTTTGCGATTGCAGAATCTGGGTCTATTTCACTTGTAACCAATGAAGGAAATGCAAGGTTAACAACTGCCCTTCCTAAAACGCAAATTACGGTTATGGGAATGGAACGAATTGTGCCAACGTTTGAAGAGTTTGAAGTGTTGGTAAGCCTGTTAACTAGAAGTGCAGTAGGTCAGCGGCTTACAAGTTACGTAACAGCGCTTACAGGACCTAGACTTCCAGGAGAAGTAGACGGACCGGAAGAGTTTCACCTAGTGATTGTAGATAACGGACGATCTGCGATTTTAGGAACTGAGTTTCAATCTGTTTTACAGTGTATTCGCTGTGCGGCATGTGTGAATGTATGTCCCGTGTATCGCCATATTGGAGGGCATTCATATGGATCTATTTATTCAGGTCCGATTGGAGCTGTATTATCCCCTTTGCTTGGAGGCTATGAAGATTACAAAGAGCTTCCATATGCTTCAACTCTATGCGCAGCCTGTACGGATGCCTGTCCGGTCAAAATTCCGCTGCATGAGCTATTACACAAGCATCGTCAGCGAATTGTCGAAAAAGAAGGAAAAGCACCTATTTCGGAAAAGCTGGCGATGAAAGCATTTGGCTTGGGAGCAGCTTCTTCTTCTCTATATACAGTGGGCGCTAAAGTAGCACCGGCAGCTCTTACTCCTTTTATGTCAGGAAGCAGTATTTCAAAAGGACCTGGTCCATTAAAAGCGTGGACGGAAAGCAGAGAGTTTCCGGCGCCTACAAAAGAGCGCTTACGAGATTGGTTTGATAAAAGGAGTGATGATGATGAACGGAAGCATTCAAAATAGAGACAGTTTTTTAGATAATATTGCAGCTAATCTTAAGCGAAGCAGGCGAACAAGCGGCGTAGTAAAGCCCCAATGGAAGCATGCTCCTCAGCATGAGGTCTACCGCAGCTATTCGCCGGATCAACTAAAGAAAGAGCTTGAAAACCATTGCGAACGCACTCATACTCGCTATGTAGAAACATCATCACAACACTTGCCAGCTGCGCTTGAAGAAGCCGTAGCGAACTATGGAAATGGTCTTGTGAGCACGTGGGATGATCCTAGGTTTTCCGAATATGGATTGAATCTGCTGATGGAGAAATGGGAAACAAGCAGTAGCCTTCATGTATGGAATTCTGCAAAAGGCGATGAGAATATTAAACTAGCTGAACAAGCAAATGTAGGCATCACATTCAGTGATTTGACGCTAGCGGAATCCGGCACAGTTGTTTTGTTCAGCAGCGGTGCAAAAGGACGATCGGTCAGTTTGCTGCCGGCCACTTATATTGCGATCATTCCTCAAAGCTCCATTGTCCCTCGCATGACACAAGCTGCTGAAATGATTCATGAAAAAGTAGAGCGAGGAGAAACGATTGCTTCTTGCATTAACTTTATTACGGGACCGAGCAATTCAGCTGATATTGAAATGAATCTAGTCGTTGGCGTGCATGGACCTATTCAAGCCACTTATATTGTAGTGAATGATCGATAGAGGCTGGGGAAAACGTATTTTAGCCGAAGTGAAAAACGAACCGTGAATCAAACATGTTGATTCACGGTTCGTTTTCTTTGTTATGTTGAGCATAGGTTTCATTTTGTTATGTCCCAGCCTCTTTTATTCATGCTCCTTTTTTAAATAACGGGAGAATGTGAAGAAATGTCGCATTTTGAATAAACGTGACTAATTTTAAAAAGGTAAAAAGCAAATCTTGTAGAATACTAAGTCTATAGATAAAAGGTGGGGAAATGGGAAGTGCAAAAGAAAGGAGCAATGAGCATGTCACCACACAGAGAATTAACATCTGAAGCTGCGCAAAAGCAGCAAGGTGAATTAGAGCAGCTACGAGCTATTTTTAATGACGTATTAGATGCCATTGTCGTATTTGATGAGTATTTTCAAGTTATAAATGCCAATGAATCAGCCTGCGGGCTGTTTGAAAAAACAAAGGATGAGCTATTAACGTATCAAATGAAAGATTTTCTCATGTATTTTCCGTATGACATGATTGAAGCGTACTATCCAGCGCTTTTAGAAGAAAGCTATTTCAAATATGAAGGCGCGATGACGCTTCAAAGCGGCATGATGAAACATGTTGAATTTACTTCACACAAACATAGTCACATGTCGGGCATTATTGTGTGTACATTTCGAGATATTACACAGCACAAGGTGATGGAAAACGAACGGTTTATTAGTCATCATATGTTTATGGATGTATTTAATGAAGCGGTAGATGGAATTGTTATTTTTGATCGAACTGGTCAGCTTATCGACGCGAACCCTTCATTTTGCGAGCGATTAAATTATACAAGAGCACAGCTTTTAACCAAAACGTTAGAGGAGCTTGTAGAACCTACTTATCATTATAAAGTGAAAAAATTATGGAGAACTCTGCATCAAGAAGGAAAGACAAGCGGCGAGCTGCCGATTAAGCTCGAAAATGGAGACGTTACTTTTTTTGAATTTACCACAACGGCTAATATATACAGTCAATACTATATGTCCATTATGAGAGACGTGACGGAAAAACGGCTGATGGAGCAGCAGCTGTTGAGAAGCGAAAAAAATTTCAGGGCTATTTTTGAAAATGCGATTGAAGCCATTTTGATTTGGAAAGACGATGGGGAAATCTTAAACGCTAATCTTGCTTCGTCCCGTACTTTCGAGCTGCCGTTGAACAAATTGATTGGAAGTAATTTGTATACGTTTATCGATAAGCAAAGCTTTAGTGCATTAAAAATGCTGCAAACATTTCAAAAAGAAGGAGAAATTCGCAATCAGCTTCCTTTTTACATGCCAAATGGAGAAATCAAACAGTTGGAATTCACAGGGAAAAAAGGCATTATAGAAGGAGACCATTTAACCATTTTTCGAAACATTAGTGAACGTACAAAAATCGAACAAGAGCTTCGGAATAACGAAGAGAAATTCAGACAGATTTTTAATGGTTCGATCGATGGGTTAGTTTTATGGGACGGCAAGCGAAATATTATTGATGTGAATTCTTCTCTTTGTGATATTCTCGAACTCAGCAAAGAGGAGATTTGTGCGCATTCCATGGAGGATTTTATTTCTTCAGCGAATTTAGATGCGGTCATTGAGCATAAAGAAACAATTGAGCAAAAAGGGGAAGCTGAAGGAGAGATTACGTACGTTACGGGGAACGAAAAAGTTAAAAACATCGAATTCTCTACGAAAAAAGATATCTTGCCAGGTCTATATATGACGCTTTTAAGAGACGTAACGGAACGAAATCAAATGCAGGAGCAGATTCGGAAATCGGATACGCTTCAAGTAGTCGGACAGTTAGCAGCTGGGATTGCGCATGAAATCCGCAACCCGATGACGGCTTTAAAAGGGTTTGTTCAGCTGCTAGAAAGCAGCATTCAAGAAGATCACTCTCTTTATTTTGATATTATTAAATCCGAATTAAAAAGAATCGAAACCATTATTACAGAGTTTCTAGTACTCGCTAAGCCACAGGCCGTAAAGTTCGAAAAGAAAAATCTAGCTGCGGTTGTTAAAGAAACGATTGATTTATTAAATGCTCAAGCGCTTTTAGAAAATATTCAGTTTGAACTAAGTGTGTCCCCTCAGCTGCCAATGGTATACTGCGAGCCGAACCAAATTAAACAAGTACTAATAAATGTAATTAAAAACGCAATTGAAGTTACGTCAAACGGGGGAAGAATTTTTGTTGAGGTCTATTCTACAGAGCCGCACTACGTGACGGTCTCCATTCGAGATCAAGGAGACGGAATGCCCGAAGAGCGCATCAAGCGCTTAGGAGAACCATTTTATACGACAAAAGAAAAAGGAACGGGGCTCGGTTTGATGGTCTCATATAAAATTATCGAAGAACATAAAGGGCGAATTGAAGTGGAAAGCAAAATAGGAGAAGGAACAGCTTTTCGTGTTATTCTTCCAGCCTAAACAGAAAGGATAAGCGAGTATGTACTATGGAGAAATGAACTTATTTTCTGATTTGAAAATTTATATTGTAGCCTCGGAAAAAGGGGTTCAACATATTTGGTTTGATAGCGATGATCACAACGAGCAGCTTAAAAAACTTGTCCATGACGAGAATTATCACCTTGTGAAAGAAGCGAAGCGGCAGCTTCAGGATTATGCTGAAGGGCGCACGCTAACATTTGATGTGCCTTTGGATATAAAAGGAACAGACTTTCAAAAAGAAGTGTGGTTAACGCTTAAAGGTATACCTTATGGACAAACGTGGTCTTATAGTGATGTAGCGGAGTCTGTTAATCGCTCTAAAGCCGTAAGGGCTGTGGGACAAGCGAATCGTCGAAATCCACTGCCTATTATTTTACCTTGTCACCGTGTTATTGGTAAAAATGGAGCTTTAACAGGTTATGCAGGTTCCCAAACTCATATAAAAGAAAAACTATTAATGCTTGAAAGAAATGTAGCAAAAGGCGCTCTGGAGTTAAAATAACTATTCACCGTCTAATTTCCAGCCTTCTCCCTGCACAAAAACACCGTCAATTTGCTGAGGAGAAGGGAGGGAATTTAGTTCTTCATCTTTGGATAAATCGAATAGCTGATATTGCTGCTTGCGATTCAACGCTTTGTTTTTATCCGTTTTTTGCTCTGCACTCATTTTTACTCCTCCTTATTCAAAAAGAATCCCCTATAATATATGTAGAAAAATCAGAGAGTACTGTTACAATTGTGTTACAAATGCAGCCAAAAAGCGCTGTTTAATAAAAAAGGTTGAGACATAACAAAATCAATGTCATCTAAAGATGAACAACTCGTATAGATGAACTGAACCGCTTGTGACACCGCAGTTGATTTCCGTGCAAGACTTCGCTTTCCGCGGGCGGCCGCTGAGCCTCCTCGTCGCTTGCGCTCCTGCGGGGTCTCACCCCTTCCGTTTTCCCCGCAGGAGTCTTCGCCTTGCCCTCCAATCAACTGCTAGAGGGAACGAAACAGATAAAACGATATTTACCATCACAAAAAAACGAACCACTAATCAACATGTTGATTAGTGGTTCGTTTTGCAGTGGGGCTAAAATACTTTTGTCCCAGCCTCTTGTTATTGAGCAGATTGCAGCAAAACTTTTTGAATGGATTCAAAAGACGGGGAATGGATAACTCCATGCTCTGTAATAATGGCCGTAATCAGTTCGCTTGGCGTCACATCAAAAGCTGGATTGTACACAGAGATTCCGTCTGGAGCAATTTGCGTATCTCCAATGTGCGTTACTTCTTTAGGTGAACGTTCTTCAATAGGGATGCTGCTTCCGTCTTGAATAGATAAATCAAATGTGGACTGCGGCGCTGCTACGTAAAATGGAATACCGAATGCTTTCGCTAAAAGAGCAAGTCCATACGTTCCAATTTTGTTAGCCGTATCGCCATTTGCTGCAATGCGGTCAGCACCTACAATGATCCCATTAATTCCTTTTGTTTTAATGGTATGAGCAGCCATATTATCCGTAATCAGCGTAACGTCTACTCCCGACTGCTGAAGTTCCCATGCTGTTAAGCGAGAACCTTGAAGAACGGGTCTTGTTTCACAAGCAAATACTTCAAGCGGAATATCGCGCTGCTTAGACAAGTGAAAAGGTGCTAATGCTGTTCCATAATAAGCTGTAGCAATTGAACCAGCATTACATATTGTCATGATTTTATCTTTCTTTTTAAATAAAGAAAGGGCATGATCTCCAATTCGGTAGCACGTTTCTTCATCTTCTACTTGAATTTGAATCGCTTCATGAACAACTTTTGTTTTAGCTTCATTAACGGACGAAGCGGATTCAGCGCTTTTCGCTACGCGGTCCAATGCCCAAAATAAATTGACGGCAGTCGGGCGTGAACTAGCTAAATACTGTTGATCTAGAGCTAGCTTTTTGTTAAATTCCTTGACTGAATCCGTGTCATAGCTAAGCGCAGAAAGAGCAAGACCAAAAGCCGCCGTAATGCCAATTGCAGGGGCTCCGCGTACTTTCAAGGTAGTGATAGCATCCCATACGTCTTTAATGGTTTGCAGCTTAATATATTCAACTTTGCCAGGAAGCTGCTGCTGATCTAATAAAGTAATATATGATTCATTCCATTCCACTGAGCGCGGAAGTGATAGTGTATTTGTCATGCTGATACCGATCCTTTCATTGTGTACATTATTCGTTATCGAAGTAAATGTTCAAATTCATTTGGTGAAACGTCTTGTTGGTGCAGAAGTAAATAGCGTCCAATTTTTAACGCAGTACGTTTAGCGTTAATTTTTCTTTCCTCTGAAGAAATTTCGTCTAAGTCCGCCACGTGAGCTAAGCCAATCGTACGTCGAATGATTTCACACCCTGCATATCCAACAGCATCTTGCCACGTTTGCGTTAAAATTTCATGTAACAAGCGCTCATCTTTAGCGAAAGGTTCAGTGTTTTCAGAATGCCAAAGCGCAGTAAAGGTATCTTTAAATACGTTCCATGTGTTCGTAATGTGTGCAAATAACGGTTCGCGATCTGTTTTTCGAGAAAGAGCATTTAAAAATAAATTTGCAACAAATTGGCCTAAATCGAATCCAAACGGACCGTAAAAAGCAAACTCTGGATCAATCACTTTCGTTTCTTGACTGCTAGCAAATATGCTTCCTGTATGTAAATCACCGTGAATTAGCGTTTGGGCATTTGTTAAAAATTTATATTTTAATTTTGCTGCTTGTAACTTTACATCTCCATCGTTCCACAATTCTTCTACATCAGGACGCAGCGCTTCTTCAAATTCATTTGTATCGATATCAAAAAAAGGATCTGTAAAAACTAAATCTTCCGTAATATTGCATAAGTCCGGATTGCTGTACTTGACGACTTCTTCTTTTTTATCCTGAGGCTTTAAGGCAAAATCCGACGTTTTGAACGCAATATGTCCTAGAAAAGAACCGATATGCTGTGAAAGCAGGGGATAACTTTCTCCTTGAATAAGTCCGGCGCGGGAAATCGTTAAATGAGACAGATCTTCCATGACCGTAACAGCAAGCGTTTCATCGTGGTAATACACAGCTGGTACGAGTTCAGGGGTAAATGCACCGAATTGCTTGAGCGCATTGCTTTCAATCGTGGCACGGTTCAAGGATAGAGGCCAGCTCTCGCCTACAACTTTTGCATAAGGAAGTGCTTGTTTGACGATAATGGATTTATTCGTTTGATCATTTATGATGTGAAAGACGAGATTTAAGTTGCCATCACCGATTTCACGGGCAGTCAGTGCTTCTGTGGCATCAAAGAGACCTAGCTTTTTCACAAGTTTGATTGCTGAAATTTCTGTTAAAGGCTGATACTTCTCTGTTTTTGTTGTTGACATTAGAATCCCTCCATAGTTTATTAAACTGATTTGTTTACTAAGTTAATAGGTTTAAGAATGTATGGAGGCTTTTATAATTTTAGAAAATATAAAAGCCTCTTTCGTTGGAAAGAGGCTTGATTGTAGTGTTCAAACCTCTTATCTGCCAGAAAGAATTACTTTCTGTTGGAATTAGCACCGTGCCTTTGTAAAAACATGTTTTACGGGTGTGATCCATCTTAGGATGGAATGACGGTCGGTTGCTGGGCTTCACAGGGCCAAATCCCTCAGCCAACTCTTGATAAGAGTACGATTACTTATTCAATTTTGATTTGTTTGAAAATTTTATGTTATCTGGTGAAAATCGTATCATGCAAAAAAACGGCTGTCAATACATAATTAATAAAATTCTGTGCGGCGATCTGTAAAGACAGGAATTTGTTTACGAATTTCTTTTACAAGTTCCAGGTTAACGTCGGCACTTAAAAGTTCTTCGCTATCGCCAGCTTCAGCGATTATTTCTCCCCACGGATCGATGACTAAGGAATGTCCGGCAAATGTGTTATTAGGATCTTGGCCTACACGATTACACGCGATTACATAGCATTGATTTTCGATTGCGCGGCTAATGAGCAGTGCTTTCCAATGGGCAAGTCTTGGAGCCGGCCACTGAGCAACAACAAATAAGACTTCTGCTCCGCTGCTAGTATGCACGCGAATCCATTCTGGAAAACGAATATCGTAACAAATAACTCCTGCGCATAAAGACTGTTCAAGTGTAAAAAGATTTTTTGCTGTTCCTGCTTCTAGATAGAGGTGCTCATCCATTAATTTAAATAAGTGCAGCTTACTGTATTGTGATACTTCACGACCTTTTCGGTCAAAAATATACATCGTATTTGTGACGCCTTGCTCTGTTTTTTTCGCGATCGAACCTGCCACAATATTTACTTCGTTCGTTTTAGCAAATTGAGAGATTAATTGCTTGGCCTGCTGTCCTTCATCATCGGCAATTTCGTCTAGCCGCGTCAAATCATAAGCTGTATCCCATAGCTCAGGAAGCACAAGGATGTCAGGGTTTTCTTTTAGAGCTTCCGTCATTTTTTGTTGAATATATTTTCGGTTTTTAGTTGGGTTTCCAAACGCAATATCAAGCTGCAAACACGTGATTTTTACACTCACTTTATCATCCGTCCTTTTTTTAGTAGTTGAAAAAAATGACTTTACAAGTTGAGTATTACAATATATTATTTGTGACTAGAATTTCAAGAATTTTTTGAGAAGGTGTGCGATGATGAAACAATTTGAGCAATCGGAACTATTAAAAAGTTTACCAAAACAATTTTTTGCATCACTTGTAGGCAAGGTAGGAAAAGTAATGGCCCAAGGGCACGACGTTATTAACTTAGGGCAGGGAAATCCTGATCAGCCTACTCCTTCACATATTGTAGAAACACTCCAAAAAGCAAGTGCTAATCCTATGCATCATAAATATTCTCCATTTCGGGGGCACCAGTTTTTAAAAGAGGCCGTTGCGACTTTTTATAAACGAGAATATGGCGTTGATGTGGATCCTGAAAAAGAAGTAGCTATTTTGTTTGGCGGGAAGGGTGGACTTGTAGAAATTCCGCAGTGCTTATTAAACCCTGGAGATACGGTGCTGGTTCCGGATCCTGGATATCCTGATTACTGGTCTGGAGTAGAGCTTGCAAAAGCAAAGATGGAAGTGATGCCGCTCACGGCTGAAAATCATTTTCTGCCCGTATACGAAGAGATAGGTGAACGTGCTAAAGAACAGGCAAAGCTCATGTTTTTAAACTATCCGAATAATCCTACCGGTGCAGTGGCAACGGCAGAATTTTTTGAAGACACCGTGGCGTTTGCTGCCAAGCACGATATTTGTGTGGTACACGACTTTGCCTACGGAGCCATTGGATTTGATGGTAAAAAGCCAATCAGCTTTTTACAGACTCCTGGTGCAAAAGAGACGGGAATTGAAATTTATACTCTTTCTAAAACGTATAACATGGCGGGATGGCGAGTTGGATTTGCTGTAGGAAATGAAAGTGTAGTAGAAGCTATTAATCTTCTTCAAGATCATATGTATGTCAGCCTCTTTGGAGCGGTTCAAGAGGCAGCAGCGGCAGCTCTGTTAGAATCTCAACAATGTGTGAATGATTTAGTTAAGCGCTATGAATCTAGACGCAATACCTTTATTCAAGGGCTTCAAGAAATTGGTTGGGACGTTACATCTCCAGCGGGTTCCTTTTTTGCATGGCTAAAAGTTCCTAAAGGATATACTTCTGAACAATTTTCAGATTTACTTCTTGAAAAAGCCCACGTTGTAGTGGCACCTGGAGTAGGCTTCGGAACATATGGTGAAGGCTATGTGCGCGTAGGACTGCTGACGGATGAAGAGCGCATGAGAGAAGCTGTATCTCGAATAAAAAAATTAAATTTATTTTAAAAACGCATTGACAATCCTTTTTGAGTTGGCTTAATATGTAAGAAGTTAACGAGATTAATAACCGATAAATCCTAGCGGTATTTTTTATTTAGTATATAATCTACGAATTCAATTTAAATAAATAGCAACTTTCTTATTAAGAGTAGGTGGAGGGACTAGCCCGATGAAGCCCGGCAACCGACTTAACGCATGTTAAGCACGGTGCTAATTCTTGCAGCAGCAGCTGAGAGATAAGAAGAGCAACGAAAGCCTCTTCTTAATCACAGAAGAGGTTTTTTTTATTAACGATATTAAACAGCAAGGGAGTTTTTAGCATAATGAGTGAAATCGTTGCAAGCTACTTACTACATGACAATAAAGGAAATTTTCATAAAAAAGCGGAAGGAATCGCTTTAGGACTAACCGTCGGCTCATGGACAGATCTGCCGCTTTTAGATCAACAGCAGCTTCAAAAGCATAAAGGGCGCGTCGTATCCGTAACTGAGCTTCAAGACTGCGAACGTGTTAACGGATATTTAGGCGGAGAGGTTAAGCAGGCTATTGTCAAAATTGCTTATCCTACTGCCAACTTTTCAAGAGATTTACCGGCTATTTTAGTTACGGTTTTCGGAAAACTATCACTTGATGGAAAAGTGAAATTATTAGACTTGGATTTTCCTGATGAATTATTAGCTGAATTCCCAGGACCGCGCTTTGGAATAGAAGGTATACGAGAGAAACTAGGCGTTTATGACCGTCCGCTTGTGATGAGTATTTTTAAAGGCGTGATTGGAAGAGACATGACGTACTTAACAACTCAGCTGCGTGAGCAAGCGCTTGGCGGAGTGGATTTGGTTAAAGACGACGAGATTTTGTTTGATAGTGAACGAACACCTTTTGAAACTCGCGTTACAGAAGGAAAAAAAGTACTGAATGACGTATACGAAAAAACGGGACACCGCACGCTGTATGCTGTTAATTTAACGGGACGAACGTTTGAATTAAAAGAAAAAGCGAGAAAAGCAGCTGAGCTAGGAGCCGATGCTCTTTTATTCAACGTATTTGCTTACGGGTTAGACGTACTGCAGGCACTTCGAGAAGATGATGAAATTAACTTGCCGATTATGGCACACCCAGCTGTTAGCGGAGCGCTTACGCCATCAGAGTTTTACGGTTTTTCAAATTCATTACTGCTTGGAAAACTATTGCGCTTAGCCGGAGCAGATTTCTCACTGTTTCCATCACCATACGGAAGCGTAGCGCTTTCTCTTGAAGATACGACAGGCATTGCCTACGAATTAACGCGTCCTGTGTACAAATATAAGCAGACTTTCCCGGTTCCTTCAGCAGGAATTCATCCTGGAATGGTACCGCAGCTTGTGAAAGACTTTGGAATCGACAGCATTATTAATGCAGGAGGCGGAGTTCACGGTCATCCAGACGGCGCTATCGGAGGAGGAAAAGCATTCCGTTCGGCGATAGATGCAGTACTCTCTCATCAAACACTAGCCGAAAAAGCGGAAGAATCAAAAGAGTTGCAAAAAGCTTTGCAACTATGGGGAACAGTAGAGGTGAAAGCATGACATCGTTAAAAATCTTTTGTGACTTTGATGGAACAATCACAAATAGCGATAACATTATTGCTATTATGAAACAATTTGCTCCTCCGGAGTGGGAAAGTATTAAAGACGACGTGCTAGCACAGCGCGTCTCCATTCAAGAAGGAGTAGGGCAAATGTTTGCCTTGCTTCCCGTGGAATTAAAGGAAGATATTATTTCTTATATTTTAGAGACGTCTGCTATTCGAGATGGATTTGATGATTTTATTGCCTATACAAAAGAGCATCATATTCCGCTTTATATTGTAAGCGGAGGAATTGACTTTTTTGTAAAACCGCTTTTGGGAAATCGAGTTGCAGAGGAAATGCTCTACTGCAACGGATCTGATTTTTCCGGTGAGCATATTTCCATTACGTGGCCTCATACATGTGATAAACAGTGTACAAATGACTGCGGCTGCTGTAAGCCAACGATTATTCGCCATCTTGCAGATGAAAGAGATCATACGGTTGTTATTGGCGATTCCATTACAGATTTGCAGGCTGCCAAATTAGCTGACACTGTCATTGCGCGTGACTTTTTAATTAAAAAATGCGAAGAGCTATCTCTACCGTATCGTCCTTTTTCTACTTTTTATGATGTGATTCACCATTTACAAGAATTAACAGAAGAGGTGAAAGCATGAGTATTATGGCTCAGCAAAGATTACACGAGCTTGCAGATATAAAAGATGAGTTGGCAGAGCGCGATTGGTTCTTCGGTACAAGCGGAAACTTAGCGATTAAAGTGGATCAAAATCCGACAACTTTCTTTGTATCAGCAAGTGGAAAAGATAAAAGAAAACGCACAAATGAAGACTTTTTGTTAGTTGATCAATACGGGAAGCCTGCAGAAGAAACGCATTTAAAGCCTTCTGCTGAAACGCTTTTACACGTTAAGATTTACGAGTCAACGAATGCTGGGTGCAGCCTTCATGTACATACAATCGACAACAACGTGATCTCTGAACTGTACGGAGGTGAAGGGTTTATTTCATTCAAAGGCCAAGAAATTATTAAGGCACTGGGTATTTGGGAGGAAGATGCGGAAATTACTGTTCCGATTATTCCGAATTACGCGGATATTCCGACACTAGCAGAAGAATTTTCTCACCATATAAAAGGCGATCAAGGCGCGATTTTAATTCGTAACCACGGGATTACGGTATGGGGGAAAAATGCGTTTGAAACAAAAAAAGCGCTAGAAGCCTATGAATTTCTATTTAGCTACCATGTGAAATTACTATCACTTAAAGGCATTAAGCCAAAGGTGCATTTATAAAAGGAGGAAATAAAAATGGCGCAAATTCGCTTACATGTAAATAATAAAAGGATTGAAACTCAAGAGGAAGTATCAGTTTTTCTGGCAAACAATGAAGTTATTTATGAAAACTGGGATATTACAAAACTTCCAGAAAATCTTCGTGAAAAATATGATTTAACTGATGAAGAAAAAACAGAAATTTTAAACGCTTTTGGTGAGGATATTAAAGATATTTCTGAACGCCGCGGCTATAAAGCTCAAGATGTTATCTCGTTATCGGAATCTACACCAAACATTGATGAATTGTTAAAAAACTTTCAGCGCAAGCATATTCATACAGATGACGAAGTTCGCTTTATCGTAAGCGGTCATGGAATCTTTGTTATTCAAGGAAAAGACGGTGAATTTTTTGATGTTGAATTAGAGCCGGGCGATTTAATTTCAGTACCAGAAAACATTCTTCATTACTTTACACTAATGGAAGATCGTAAAGTAGTCGCTGTGCGAATTTTCGTGACAACTGAAGGATGGGTACCTATTTACGCATAACAACTACTTGTAAAGCATAGGTCATGATCACCCCACTTTTACATCTAAAAGCGGGGTATTCTTTGGATTATTATAAAACTAACTATTTTTATATGAATAATAAGTTTAATAGGAGGAACACCATGAAAAAGAGTAAAAAAATGCTGTGGCCACTTACTTTGCTCGTGCTTCTAGTTTTTGCGCTGGCTGCCTGCACGAAAGAACAGCCAAGTCTAAACGAGAAAGCACAGGCAGCTCCAGCGCAGCAAGCGGCTTCTGCTAAGCCTGTACAGCAAGAAGGAAAAAAGATTACGAAAGATACAAAAATTGCTCTTATTTCTGAATTTACGTCAGGCACTCACGCTGCTCAGTACATAACAGGTGTGACAAAAGCGGCTAAAAAAGCAGGAGTACAGCTATCCGTTTCTGATTCTAATAATGATCAATCTAAAATGGCGGCGTATTTAGACACGGCTATTAACCAAAATGTTGACGGTATTATGATTGACCACGGCCGGGCTGAAACCCTTGAACCTGGCGTGAAGCGCGCGATTGCAAAAGGGATTCCCGTTATTGCAACAGACGTAGAATTAAAAGTAGAAGGCGTTACAACGATTGACCAAGATGATTATATGCTTGCGCTCCAGGGGCTGAAGCAAATGATGCAGGACATTAACGGAAAAGGAAATATTGTATATGCGTTTGTTGGAGGCTTTGCACCGATGGAAAAACGCGACAGCATTTATAAAATTATGATGAATCGCTATCCAGATGTAAAACAAATTGCCACGTTTGGAAGCGCAACAGACAACACCTCTCTAGACACTCAAAATAAAATGGCGGCTGTATTAAAGCAGTATCCAAATAAAGGAGACATTGCAGCCGTTTGGGCACCTTGGGACGAATTTGCAAAAGGAGTCACAAGAGCGATTAAAGAAGCAGGACGAGATGAGATTAAGGTATATGGAGTGGACTTATCTGATGAAGACCTGCAAATGATGCAGGCAAAAAACAGCCCGTGGAAAGCGTCAGCTGCTGTAAACCCAGCTTCAGTAGGAGAAAAGCAGGTTGATCTGCTTCTTAAAAAGATTTCCGGTCAAGAGATCCCTCGTTATTATTCCTTTGATCCGGTTTTAGTCAAACAAACTGACTTGCCTAATCAAACGATTAATATGGACCAGCTTAGTCAGTACGTAGAAGAATGGGGTAAAAAAGAGTAGAAGTGGAGGGACAGACATGACGAACGAGCTTTCAATGAAGAACATTACAAAAAACTTTGGTTCTTTTCAAGCGCTGAACAAAGTTGATTTTACTGTTCAAAAAGGGGAAATTCATGCTTTATTGGGAGCCAATGGTGCCGGTAAAAGTACGTTGATGAAAATATTGTGCGGAGCTTACGACGAGTACGAAGGAAAGATTTACAAAGACGGAGGAGAAATCTCTATTTCTTCTCCTAAAGAAGCGAAGAGCCACGGCATCGGCATTGTACACCAAGAAGTCGATGTAGCGCTGATTCCTTCGCTATCAGTAGCTGAAAACATTGTGTTAGACGTGCAGGTTTCTAAGAAAAGTAAGACATTTGTAAACTGGAAATCTATTTATAAGAAAGCGGAAGAAGCTCTTTCTTTACTTGGTTCTTCTTTATCCGTTAAAAAAAATGTTGTTGATCTAACTCTATCAGAAAAACAGCAGGTGCTTATTGCACGTGCAATTGTACAGAATGTTGATTATTTAATTTTGGATGAACCAACCGCACCTCTTAGTGTGGAAGAGACGAAACAATTGTTTTCTGTGATGAGAGAGCTGAAGAAAAGCGGAGTAGGCATTATTTATATTTCACATCGCCTTCAAGAAGTGGTTGATATTTGCGACCGCTTAACGGTTTTAAAGGACGGACGCTATGTAGCTACAAAAGAAACTTCACATACATCAATTGAAGACGTGATTACGCTCATGTTAGGAACGTCTTCTGTAAAACAGTGGGTCAAAAAATCAGTAGAAGTTGGAAACGAACTTTTACATGTAGAAGCATTATCCCTTCCAGGGCGCCTTTCGAATATCTCTTTTCATGTAAAAGAAGGAGAGGTAGTCGGTATTGCAGGGCTTGTAGGAGCAGGGAAAACGGAGCTTTGCCGAAGTCTATTTGGTTTAGAGCAATATGTCAGCGGCAGCGTTCGGTTAAAAGGCAAGAAACTAAAGTTGAATAAGCAGCCGTATTATTATATTGCACAAGGTCTTTCTCTTGTTCCTGAAGAACGAAGAAAAGAAGGAATTTTTGTTCATGAATCGATTGCCGATAACTTAGTTTTGCCAAGTCTGTCCCGCTTTACAAATTATTCGTTTCTAAAGCGAGGAAAGATCAAAGAAAAAGCGCAGAAAACGACTGGGCAAGTTGGCGTAAAGTCTCATTCTATCGAGCAGTCAGTTGGAACGTTAAGCGGTGGAAATCAGCAGAAAGTAGCAATCGGAAAATGGCTTGTTACGGATTCTGACGTACTGTTGTTCGATGAGCCAACTAAAGGGGTTGATGTGGGCTCTAAGCGAGAGATATTCGACTTAATTACAGGGCTTGTGTCACAGCAAAAAGGCGTTGTTTATGCAACCTGTGAATTCGAGGAGCTGCTAGGGGTAGCGGATCGAATTTATGTTATGTACAACGGGAAAATCGTGAAAGAATTATCCAAAGAAGAAGCAACTAGTGAAAAATTATTTTATTATACAGCAGGAGGAGTAAAAGGATGAGTGCGGAGTATGTAACAGAACCTGTAGCGAAACCAAAGAGAAAAATAAGCGTTTTCGACTTTTTTTACAAATATGGGACAGTCTTAATGATTTTTGTTATTATGATTATTTTTTCCATTGCCACACCTAACTTTTTAACAGGAGAAAACATTAGTGATATTCTGCGCTCTATTTCCATTGTTACCTTAATTGCGCTTGGTGTAACGATATCGTTAACGGTCAACGGACTCGACTTATCTGTAGGATCTACGGCTGGTTTAGCCACTATTTTATCAGCTTCTATGCTCGTTTTACACAGACAAGAAATTGCAGTTGCGATCATTGTTCCGATTATTGCATCGCTTCTCATCGGGTTAGTGAATGCTTTTTTAGTAGTGAAAGTAAAGATTCCTGATATTTTAGCCACGCTTTCAATGATGTTTATCGTACAGGGGATTTTATTAACGTATACAAAAGGCTCAGCTATTTATACCAATATGCCTTTACCAAGCGGAGAAAGAGCTCCGGGAATTTTCATTCCTTCTTTCCTTGCGCTGGGGCAAGGTCACTTTCTAGGTATTCCCGTCCCTGTGATCATTATGCTGCTGACTGTGCTGCTTGTTCATATCGTTTTTTCCTATACAAAGTTTGGTCGTTTTTTCTACGTAACAGGAGGTAACATAGAAGCAGCAAGACTTTCGGGTGTACCGGTTAATCGTTATCGTATGTATGCCTATATGTTTTCAGGTTTGCTTGCTGGAATTGGAGGAGTCGTTTTAGCTGCCCGTATTGGAGTAGGAGAAGTGAACGCAGGCTCACCATTTTTAATGGATGCCGTAGCTGCGACATACATTGGCTTTTCCGTATTTGGAGCAGGGAAACCGAATGTATTCGGGACGCTGATTGGCTCTATTTTAATTGGTGTGCTGTTAAATGGATTAACGATGCTAAATGTTCCGTATTATATGCAAGATATTATTAAAGGAGCTGTATTAGCAGGAGCCTTGGCTTTAACGTATTACCGCTCGAAACAAACATCTACGGCTGTGTAAACAGCCGTTTTTTTTCGTTTGAAATCGGGAAGAATAAGGAAAAACAATAGTATAATCTATTATTTATGTAGAAAGAGGGAGTATAGATGAAACGTGTCGTCATTATAGGAGGAGTAGCCGCCGGAATGAGCGCAGCTTCACAGCTTCGCCGGATGAAAGAAAAAGAAGAAGTGGAAATCCTTGTGTTTGAAAAAGGTGGAGATATTTCTTACAGCGCATGTGGCATGCCTTACTATCTGTCAGGTGTTGTAAAAGAAAAAGACGATTTGATTGCTCGTACGAAACAAGAGTTTGAAGAGCGAAATATCTCCGTCCATCTTTTTCACGAAGTTAAAGAAGTAAACCATACAAAGAAATACATAGTAGCACAAGATGTCAAAACGCACGCTGAAAAAGAGATAACATATGATGAACTCATCATTGCAACTGGAACAACGGCTGTTAAACCTAATTTTATGAGTGATAACATGCCGAATGTATGCACATTAAAGTCATTAGAAGACAGCGAAAGAATCTATACATATCTACAGGCTCACTCCGTAGAAAAAGTCACTATTATTGGTGGAGGATATGTCGGAATGGAAGTAGCTGAAGCAATGAAGGCTTTGGGAAAAGAAGTACGGGTCATTGAACAGGGAAAGCAGATTCTATCTATTTTAGATCAAGACATGGCAGAGCATTTACAAAAGCAGCTAGATGACGATATTCTATTTCATTTCGAAGAAGAAGTGGAAGCATTGCTGCATTCAGATGGTTCCGTCACTCACGTTCAAACAAACCGTCAAACGTACCAAACGGATTTAGTGATTGTAAATGTAGGAGTTCGTCCGAATACGCAATTCTTAGAAAGAAACGGACTAAGAATGCTTGAAAATGGAGCTATTTTAGTAAACGAGAAGTTGGAAACCAACGTGCCTCATATCTACGCAGCGGGAGATTGTGCAACGAGCTATCACCGCGTATTAAAAAAAGACGTTCATATTGCTCTTGGAACCATTGCCAATAAGCAGGGAAGGGTTCTTGGTTACCGATTAGGGGGAGAAAATAGAGAATTTCCGGGTGTTTTAGGTACAAGCATTGTCAAAGTGATGGACTATGAAATCGGAAAAACCGGCATTTCAGAAAGAGAAGCAAGAGAAAATTCTCTTTTATACAAAGCCATCACAGCCGAGGCTCCGAGTCATGCTTCTTACTATCCAGGAGCTGAGAAGATGGTCATAAAACTTGTTTATCATCCTGAAACAAAAGAGATTTTAGGAGTTCAAATGATTGGGAAAGAAGGAGTTGCAAAACGAATCGATGTATTTGCGACAGCTATTACTTGCCGCCTCACAACAGATGAAATAACCATGCTAGATCTTTCATATGCCCCTCCTTTTGCTACGGTATGGGATGCTGTACAAATCGCTGCTCAAAAAGCTGAATAAAAAAGAGCCTGGGACAAAAGTAGTTGAGTCCAAGTAAAAAAAGAACCATTCATCAACCTGTTTGATGAGTGGTTCTTTTTTTTTGTGATGGTGCACATCGTTTTATTTGTTTCGTTCCTTCTAGCAATTGATTGGAGGGCAAGGAGAAGACTCCTGCGGGAAAAGCGGAACAGGTGAGACCCCGCAGGAGCGAAAGCGACGAGGAGGCTCAGCGGCCGCCCGCTGAAAGCGAAGCCTTGCACGGAAATCAATTGCGGTGTCATAAGCAGTCCAGCTCATGTATCTCATTTGTTCGTCTTTCGATTGGATTTATTTCGTTATGTCTCAACCTCTTTTTTATTCGACAAGCAGCATCTTTTGTCGAAAAACAACTTGTAAAAAAAAGATAAACGGTATTCCTATAGTAATGTAAGCGTTTGTAAATTCCGACAAAATAATTTTTTTGCGAAAAAAATGTCTATTATTGCGACTCTATTTACATATTTAGTAGAATTTGTAATAATGCGTTATAAGCTAATTTCTTTGTCATAGGAGAGGATTTTGTGTTTGGAGTGAGAAATAGAACGAAATCAGAGAGATTATTAGTGGAAATCGTCCAAAAAAGACAAAAGATGGTGCAGCTCGGAGAAGAAAAAGGTCTGACTAATGAAGAAACCGTTACCTGTAGTCAAGAGCTTGATCAGCTCTTACTCGTTTATCAAAAGCAGCGTTTAAAAGAAGAGGAAGAAAAGACATCGTTTGCCACACTGATTAGCCGCTTTTTATCTTTTTCAAAGCTGTAATGCAGGACAAGCATTCGGGATCGGGCAGTGAAACAATTACGCTGCCCGTGGCCTCTCTTCAGCTTTAAAAAATGTTAATTAAAAAAATCATAAACAAAATACCAAAAATAAACGAATAAGTAGCAAATCTTTCGTTTCCATCGCCGTGACTTTCCGGAATTAACTCTTTATAAATAATAAAAAGCATGGCTCCAGCAGCAAACGCTAATCCATATGAAACGAGAGACTCCACAAAATTAGTTAAATAAAACCCGAGTAAAGACGTTACAATTTCAACTGATCCTGTAAGGGTAGCAATTAAAAATGCTTTTATTTTACTGATATTTTGCTGAGCTAAAAATAGCGCGACCAACAGTCCTTCAGGTGCATTTTGAAGACCGATTGCAAGGGCAATTAAGTTCCCTGTATTTTCAACATTTGAAGCGTAGCTCACACCAACAGACAGTCCTTCAGGAAGGTTGTGCAACGTAATAGCGGAAACAATTAAAAGTGCTTTTTCATCAAACTGTATGCCGGTTTTAGAATGCTCAAGATCAATGTGAGGAATATTTTGCTCCAAGAGTGTTAATGTTACCACGCCAAGCAGTAAGCCAATCGCTAAGGAAAAAAAACCGCCGCTTTGAAGAGATTCTGGAATTAAGCTCATAGTAGAAGCTGCTGTCATAATGCCTGCAGTGAGCGCAAGAAGTATATCTTTCCAGCGATGAGTGAGTTCTTGATTCAAAAATAGAATAGGCAAAGCGCCTACTCCAGTCGATAGCGCAGAAAGAATGCTTCCAATTAGTACCTCAGTCATAAACCGTCTCCTTTTACGTATTCTTCTTTTTATCCTCAATTCACATCGTTCTTTTAGTGTATGTTTTTTTGTTTTCTATGAGCATGACTATTTTAAAAATGAACAGCTTTATGCAATAATTTTACAAAAAAGTTGAACCAGTGAAGGTTCAACTTTTTAGGTGAAGTACAGCTCCTGAACTTGGTTAGCAATGTGCTCAAGCTTATTGGAAACTTGAGGAATGCCATATCCTACATACAAAGGAGATGTGGCAAAGCGAGGAATGATTTTCGCTGCAATTTTGCCGTTTTTAAGATTATAAAAAAACAAGTTGTAGCTCGTGCAGCTACGATGAAAATGATTTAATAAATAGTGAGCAGCCGTTTGAAGATAATCTGCAAACGTGTGCAGCTCTTTGTCAAGCTGATCTGTTATCACGTTAAATTCAAAAAAGCCCATTCGAGGTTTTACAGATAAATTAAATGTGACGTGTTCATTTTTGGCAATTGTGACTCCTTCAAACTGCTCTAGCTTCACATTTTCATTTACATCCATCTCATTTAAACCAATAATTTGCATATGAGGATGTCGTAATGATCCTCCGGACATGGGGCCGTGGTTTTTAAAGAAAAGAACAGAAGCATATTCTCCGCTGTTCATCATCGATATCCATCGTTCAGTAGCAAAACTCAGCAAGGTATACAGATGTTCTTTTGGATAAATAGATAGTTCTGACGAACACTCATCGGTCTCAATAATAACCGTCTGATAAGCATCTTGCAGAACGGGAAACTTATTTTTTAGCCAAATGATAGGTCCTTGTTTTTCAATGATGCCTGTAAGAGATTCTACGTCGCAAAAGGGACAGGGGTTTTGCCGGTTAACGATTGTTTCAGGCTTTTGCGAACCAATCGCGGAATTAAATAATAAATGGGTTGGTTTCATAATCATTCACCTTTTTATGTAATGTTCATATGTTTATTGTATTAAAAGCATATGTATAAATCCACTTATATACATTTTTTATCAAAAAAATTGTACAAGCAGAGAGAATAACCGATGAAATAAGCCTGCTTTGATTGACTTTGAAGGGAAATTTTAGTATTATCTTGATATCAAGATAATATCAAAGGAACTGATTAAAATGACGAATGATGTAACTAGAGAAGAGTTAGACCAATCTCTTAAATTATTTATTGTACTATCTCGTGCCAATCGTTCAATTAATGATCATGTGCATAAATTTATTCAACAGCATGGAATGAATCCAACCGAATTTGCTGTCCTAGAGTTATTGTACCACAAAGGCCAGCAGCCTCTTCAGCAAATTGGCGGAAAAATTCTGTTGGCAAGCGGCAGTATTACGTATGTAGTAGACAAGCTTGAGAAAAAAGGCTTCTTGGAGCGTGTTGCTTGTCCGAACAATCGTCGCGTAACCTATGCAGCTATCACCAAGCAAGGCAAGGAAATGATTGAAAGCATGTTTCCGAGTCACGAAAAAAGAATTCATGAAATTTTATCCGTTTTATCTAGCGAAGAAAAGGAAGTTGCCATTTCGATGCTTAAGAAACTAGGGCACTATGCAGATGAATTTTTGCCGGAATCGACTAATTAAGTAAGGAAAGCTCGTTTGTTTCTGTTGAACAAACGAGTTTTTTCTATGACTTCTTTCATGACCAATCGACATAAAAAATAAAAAGTGACAAAAAATTGAAATTAACAGGAATACAGCTGGATAAAAACGAATTAGGTTACATACAGACATATAGAGGAAGGGGAATAAATGATGAAATTTGAGAATTATACATATACGCGACCTGATATGAATGAAATTGAAAAGCAGTTTGAAAAGGCCATTACACATTTTACGGAAGCAGGGTCAGTCAGTCAGCAAAATGAGGCAATTCGTCTAGCAAACGATGCGTATTCTCAGTACAGTACAATGGGGAACATCTGCTATATTCGTCATTCTATCGACACAGCCAATGAATTTTATAAAGAAGAACAAGACTATTTTGATGAAACACAGCCGCTTTTAGAAGGATACGTAGAGAAATTTTACAAAGCCTTAATCTCTTCACCTTTTAAACCGGAACTAGAAGAAAAGTGGGGAAAGCAGCTGTTTTCTCTTGCTGAAATGCAGTTAAAAACGTTCTCTCCTGAAATAGTAAAAGAGCTGCAGGAAGAAAATAAGCTATCATCTCAATATACGAAGCTAGTGGCGTCAGCTAAAATTGTATTTGAAGGAGAAGAAAGAACGTTAGCTCAGCTCGATCCGTTTATGGAGTCATCTGATCGAGAAATGAGAAAAAAAGCAGCAGAAGCGAAGTTTCAATTTTTTACTGATCATGAAGAGGAATTTGATGATATTTACGACAAGCTTGTAAAAGTGCGGACTAAGCTTGCTGAAAAATTAGGCTATAAAAATTTCGTAGAAGTGGGCTATGCTCGTATGTCTAGAATAGGGTACGATGCTGAAATGGTTGCCGCTTTTCGCCAACAAGTGAAAGAGTATATTGTTCCCCTTACTGAAAAACTAAAAAAGCGTCAGCAGGAAAGAATTCAAGTAGAGAGCTTAACTTATTATGATGAACCGTTTCAGTTTGAAACAGGAAACGCAGTGCCAAAAGGTGATGAAAAGTGGATTATTGAAAATGGACGGGTTATGTATAAGGAGCTTTCTAAAGAAACGGACGAATTTTTTTCCTTTATGCTTGAAAATAATTTAATGGATTTAGTCGCTAAAAAGGGCAAAGCAGGCGGAGGCTACTGTACGTTTATTGAAGAATACAAAGCGCCGTTTATTTTTTCAAACTTTAATGGAACATCAGGCGATATTGATGTGTTAACGCATGAAGCAGGGCATGCTTTTCAAGTGTATTCCAGCCGAGATATGGAAACCAATGAGTATCACTGGCCTACGCATGAAGGAGCTGAAATTCATTCGATGAGCATGGAGTATTTTACATGGCCTTGGATGGAGTTGTTCTTTAAAGAAGACAAAGATAAATACCAGTTTTCTCATTTAAGCTCAGGCTTAACTTTCTTGCCTTACGGGGTAGCAGTAGATGAATTTCAGCATGCTGTATACGAACGCCCTGAGATGACGCCTTCGGAACGAAAACAAACGTGGCGAGAAATTGAAAAGAAATATATGCCTTCTAAAAACTATGATGGCCATCATTATCTAGAAAGCGGTGGCTTCTGGCAGCGCCAGCTTCATATTTACACGTCTCCGTTTTATTATATTGATTATACGCTCGCTCAAATTTGTGCATTTCAATTTTGGAAAAAGGATCGAGAAAATCATGAACAAGCATGGCAAGATTACGTTCATTTGTGTAAGCTTGGCGGAAGTAAGCCATTTTTAGAATTAGTAGAGGAAGCGAATTTGATCTCTCCATTCGAAGAGGGCTGCGTGCAGTCTGTAGTAGATGAAATTGAAAACTATTTAAATAGTATTGATGATAAAAAGCTATAAAAACAGGGCTTGAGACATAACAAAATCAATCGAATCTAAAGACGAACAAATGTGAGAAACAATCTAGTATGAATCGCTTGTTACACCGCCGTTGATTTCCGTGCAAGGCTTCGCTTTCCGCGGGCGGCTGGTGAGCCTCCTCGGCGCTTATGCTCCTGCGGGGTCTCACCTATTCCGCTTTTCCCGCAGGAGTCTTCGCCTTGCCCTCCAATCAACAGCTAGAAGCACCTAGATTAAACCTACGCTCACCCTCATAATAAAAAAATCCGAATGAGTTTGATTTTTAATTAAAAAATAAACTCGTTCGGATTTCCTTCAACTAACATACTTTTGTTCTAGCCTCTTTTTTTAATGGTTCACTCCTTGTTCCCATAAAGGAATCGTAAGGGTAACGCTGGTTCCTTCGCCCACAGTGCTTTTAATTTCAAATGTTCCTTTATGCTGATACAGAATGTTTTTAATCACAACAAGTCCAAGACCGGTGCCTGATGGCTTCGTGGTAAAAAAGGGCTTTTGAATGTGCGTAAGCAAATTTGAGGGAATACCTACTCCTGTATCTTTAATGAAAATAGTAAGGCCTTTAGTATGCTGAGTAACGTTTAAATGGATTTCTCCTCCGCTAGGCATAGCTTCGAGCGCATTTTTTAATAAATTAATGAGTACTTGCTTAATTTGATTGGCATCACAGCAGATGTATGTATGCGGAGCTTCCACCTGCGTTTTAACTACGACGTTTTTTAATACACATTCTGATTCATACAGAAGAATAACGTCATTTAAAATAGTAGAGAATGCATGTTTTTTCATAACCGTATCATGAGGTTTAGCGAGCAATAAAAATTCTCCAACGATTGAGTTAATACGATTCAGTTCACTCAGCATGATGGTTGTATAAGAATGATAGCGGCTGCTGTCTTCATGAATAAGCTGAATAAATCCATTCAGGGAAGTAAGCGGATTTCGAATTTCATGAGCGATGCCCGCTGCCATTTCGCCGGCTAAAGATAATTTATCGGTTTGGCGAAGAAATTTTTCTGTTTCCTTTTCTTCTGTAAGATCGCGTGAAATACCAAAAAGCGCAACGACTTGCTGATCACGATTAAAAATAGGTGAAACAGTAATTTCTACTTCAATTATTTTTCCGTCTTTTCGCTTATCTTGGGTTTCAAAGGCTACCAGCTTTTCTCCTTTTTTAACCCTTTCTAATCGGTTTTCAGCGTCGCCTTTTAAGCTAGCAGGAATAAATGGGATGGCTTTTCCGACAATTTCTTCCGCTTTCCATCCGTATATTTGCTCAAAAGCATCGTTTACTTTAATCACTTTGCCGTCTAGACTGAACACGGAAATGGCGTCGCGATTGTATGTGAAAAAAGATTGTAAATACTCTTGAGCTGAGTAAAGTTCATCTTCGGTTTTGTTCATTTTGACCGTCGTAATAGCAATCAATTTTTTAGAGAAATGAGCACAATACAACAAAATAATCATTGTGATCAGCGTAAACAAAATGAAATAAACGATATCTAATTTCACGAAAGTCACAGATGTAAAAAGAGTGTTGCTTACATAAAAGTACAAAACAATTATTATGGACATTAATGTAGAAGTTACAATAGCGATATAGCTATAGTAAATAAAGCTAACAATTATTCCAAGAAACAAAAACAAATAATTAATAACAGCAGGTTCAATAGATGTTATGTACGCAATATAGGCATAATAGCATATAAAAAAAGAATACATAATGATAGCAGGATGAAAATGAAAGTAATACATAGCCGTCACTACCAATAATAAAATTCCTCCGCTTATAAAAACAATCGGATGAGGATCAGCTGCAATAAAGTGATATAACACAATGTGGACAAAATACAGCAGCCAAAAAATAAGTAAAAGAATAAAATTACGTTTTTTTATGAGGTTGTGTGATTCCATAAAAAATCCCTTTCTTAAATGGTGAATAATTTTATAGGAGAATAACTTCATAGTCAGCTAGTCGCACGATACAGTAATATATCACTCATATTAGCATAGTTACAACTATGTGAATAGCCGAATTGAGCACTTAGACCAAGGAAGATAGATCTAGAATGTGGCTGGTCATAAACTATTAAGGAAATATGAGGGGAATATGAACGAAATGAAGGAGATGTAAAGCTTTTGTGATAACCTTGTAAAAGTGAACTTTTTTCCAATTGGATAGGCTATACTGCCAGTAGAGCCATATGAATGGTGACTACATAGAGGCTCAGATGATTCGAAAGGAGACGGTAAAATGAACAAAAGTTTATTAGTCAAGTTATTTGGATCACTTCTAGCAATTATGTTAATCACAGCATGCAACTCACAAACGGATGAAAAAGATGCAACAGAACAGCAAACCGAACAGTCGGATGATACTCAATCGGAGGATACAACGACAGATGATTCACAGGAAACAATGAAGCAAGACGAAGCAGATGACTCATCTGGGGATGAAGCAGCTGATGATCAAGAAGAATCAACGGATAGTGCGGACGAAAAAACAGATGAAAAAACAGATGAAAGTAAATAAACGAAAGTATTTCTATAAAAAAAGCGACTCAAGTAGAGTCGCTTTTTCTATTAGTTTTGTACGGTGATTTCGCTCGCTTCATTTAACGTTACGTTCACTGATGATACGTCCGCATCATCTAACAGTAAATCTGTAATTCGATCTTCAAGCTGTTCTTGAATTGCTCGGCGGAGTGGTCTAGCACCGAATGCAGGGTGATAGCCAAGTTCAGCCAGTTTTTCTTTTACCTCATCTGCTACGCTCAGCGTGATGTTTTGTTCTTGTAATGTTTCTTTCAATTCAGCAAGCATAAGGTCAACGATTTTAATCAAGTTATCTTTTTCAAGGTGATTAAATTCAATGATTGTATCAAATCGATTTAAAAACTCTGGTTTGAAATAAGATGAAAGTGAATCTAAAACGGATGCCTGCTTAAGCGCATCATTTTCTGCGTCAAACCCAACCGTAATTTTCTTTTCACCTACACCAGCGTTACTTGTCATAATGATAACCGTGTCTTTGAAGCTTACTGTGCGACCTTGACTATCCGTTAGACGTCCATCTTCTAAAATTTGCAAAAACATATGCTGAACGTCTGGATGAGCTTTTTCAATTTCATCTAGTAAGATGATGGAATAAGGGTTACGGCGTACTTTCTCTGTTAATTGTCCTGCCTCTTCGTGACCTACGTAGCCAGGAGGTGAACCGATTAATTTAGACACCGCGTGTTTTTCCATGTATTCACTCATATCTAGACGAACCATTGCATCTTTTGAGCCGAACAGTTCTTCAGCTAATGTTTTGGTTAACTCTGTTTTACCGACACCTGTTGGACCGACAAATAAGAATGAACCAATTGGGCGATGCTTCGCTTTTAATCCAGCGCGAGAACGTCGAATTGCTTTTGCTACTTTTTCGACAGCTTCCTGCTGTCCGATTACTTTTTGAGCTAAGTGCTCTGCTAAATGCTTCATTTTTGCTGATTCATTTTCTTGAAGTTTACCAACAGGGATACCCGTTTTCTTTTCAATAATGGCTTGAATGTCAGCAATATCCACATTCATTTTTTGCTGTTCTTCGTTTAGTTGTTTTTCAAGAGCAGCTTCTTCATCGCGCAGTTTTGCCGCTACTTCATATTTTTCATCCTTTAGCGCCTGCTCTTTTTCTTTTGTAATTTCTTTTAAGCGAGCGGCTGCGTCGTCTTTATTTGTAATGCCTGCCTGTAAGTTCATTTTTGAACCTGCTTCATCTAGCAAGTCAATTGCTTTATCAGGCAAGAAACGATCTTGAATGTAGCGGTGTGATAAATTTACACAAGCGCGGATCGCTTCATCTGTATAGCTAACGCCGTGATAATCTTCATATTTACTTTGAATTCCTTTTAGAATTTCAACGGCTTCTTCTACAGACGGTTCGTGAACCATAACCGGCTGGAAACGTCGTTCAAGAGCCGCATCTTTTTCAATGGAACGGTACTCTTTTAAAGTTGTAGCTCCGACTACTTGAAGTTCACCTCGTGCAAGAGCAGGTTTTAAAATATTGCTTGCGTCCATTGAACCTTCCGCTGAACCTGCTCCTACAAGAAGGTGGATTTCATCGATAAATAAAATCACGTTTTTTCGCTGTTGAAGCTCGGAAATTAACTGTTTCATACGCTCTTCAAATTGACCTCGCACGCCCGTATTAGCTACGAGTGATGCTACATCTAACAGATATACATCTTTATTTAGCAGCTTTGCAGGAACTTTTCCTTCCGCAATTTTTAAAGCTAACCCTTCGACTACAGCTGTTTTACCAACACCGGGTTCTCCAATTAGTACCGGGTTGTTTTTGTTTCTTCTATTTAAAATTTCAATGACGCGCTCTACTTCTTCTTCGCGGCCAATAACAGGGTCAATTAATCCCGTTTTCGCAATTTGAGTTAAGTTTCGACCAAATTGATCTAAAAAGCCTCCGCCGCCGTTTCCTTGCTGTGGCTGCTCCGGTGCAGCTTGTTCGTGCGCCATTTGCTTGAATAAATCATCGATGTTCATAAAGCCGCCACCTCCAAAGCCTGATGGGATTTTATGTTCTTTCATTAGTGCTTGATAACATGTATGACATAAACGATATTGAGATTTTTGATTATTTGTTTGTACATTTAATTGAATAGATGCTTCACGTTTATTACAGTTTTGACAAATCATTTAATTAGCCTCCCTAAATGATTTTAATCGAAGATCAGCAGGCGTTTGACCTTTCTTGACCTTTCGTAATCTCATTATACTTTGACCTTTCTTGACCTTTCGTAATCTCATTATACTTTGACCTTTTTTGACTTTCAAGTCTTTTGCTTAAAAATTTTTTGAGGGAAGTTCCTCGCTTATGTACAAAAGGTAGTACATTAAAAAAACGTGTGTTTTGTGTGTACCCGTTTTATATATATAAAAACATTAGAAGCATTTTGTACAATGATTTGCTTGGAGAGAGAACTAATATTAATAAGAAGAAAAGGAGAAAAATGAGTGCAGAGCTTACCGTTGGATAAAATAAGTCATTGACAGCAACAAAGATAAAAATTATACTCAAGAAGGTTTGCACTTAACTGCGTAAAAGCATAAAAGCGTTTAAGTGAAAAAGAAAGATAGAAAGGGAATACCTCATGAAAAAAGAAATTTCATTTATACAATCAATAGCGGTGGTTTTGGTGCTATTAGCTATTATTTTTGTCTCATTATTTACGTTAAAGCTGCCGCCTCATATTCCGCTAATATTTGGTGTAGCATTTATTAGTGTGATTGGCTTTTTGTTGAAATATAAGTGGACAGAAATGGAGAAAGGCATTTTAGACGGTGTTAGACTTGGCATTAAGCCTATCCTTATTCTAATGCTGATCGGGATGCTCATTGCTATTTGGATGGTAGGCGGAACAATACCGACGATTTTGTCCTACGGCTTCCATTGGATTTCACCGCAGTATTTTTTAATTAGTGCGCTGGTTATTACCGTATTGGTTTCAACATTCACGGGAAGTTCATTAACAACCGTCAGTACGGTCGGAGTCGCTTTATTTGGTGTAGGTACCGCGATTGGTGTACATCCAGGATTAGCAGCAGGTATGATTGTCTCAGGAGCCGTGTTTGGAGATAAGATGTCTCCGTTATCTGATACAACAAATTTTGCCTCTGGTATCGTTGAAGTACCGCTTCCTAAACATATTCAGCACATTATGTGGACGACGGTTCCAAGTATCGTTATTACTGCCATCGTTGCATTGGTCATTGGAATGAACGGAAATCATGGAAACGTCAATTACGAGGAAATTCAAGAAATTCAAAAAGCATTAAAGCATACGTTTGATTTACACGTAGTAACGTTGCTTTCTCCACTCCTAGTTCTTATTTTTTCAATGAGAAGAGTTGATGTATTGCCAACGTTAGTTTTAGGTATTGTAACGGCAATCATTACAGGAATGATCACACAGCATGAATTTACGCTGAGCCAATTGTTAGGTGTTCTTCAAAGCGGACCGGCAGTAGAGTCGGGAAATAAAGTGGTCGATGCGATTGTGAACAAAGGCGGACTGCAGTCCATGATGTTTTCTATTTCCCTTATCATGATTGCCTTGTCGCTAGGTGGCTTGATGAGAGCAGTTGGAATTATTGATGCTTTATTAGAAGGATTAGCAAAACAAATTCGCCGCAGCGGAGACGTTATTTTTGCTACGCTTCTATCTTCAATTGGGGTGAATGTCATCACAGGAGAACAGTATTTGTCGATTCTCTTGCCTGGACAGACGTTTAAGCCTCTGTATGAAAAATGGAATTTGGATCCTAAAAACTTATCACGAACGCTAGAAGACGGAGGGACGGTTATTAATGCTATTATCCCATGGGGTGTCAGCGGTGCTTTTATTTCAACAGCATTAAATATTCCAGCAGCTGACTATATTCCATTTACATTCTTTAGCATTCTCTGTCCTATCTTTTCAATTATTTTAGCATATACAGGCATTGGTATTGCCAAGAAAAAAGCTCAGTCTTAACTGAGCTTTTTTTTTGAAAAAGGACAGGTAAAAAACGACAAAAAAAGTATCATTTCACTTTTCAAATCTATAATTTAATAATACAATTTACTATACGTCTTTCTTGTTCATGTATTTGTATGAATTCTTATTTCTTTACAGATGAAGAAATTTGAGTTTTGCGGTATGATAAATAAGCTGTATTGGCGATGGGATGAATGCCCTTTTTAGCAAACATTTAAGAAGGGTAAAGGCAAATGAAAACACTCATTATAAAAGAGAAAAGATATTTATTGAGGAGAGGGTTTCTGTTGAAAAAATGGGGCATCATTGCATTAATCACTGTAGCTGTGCTCGGTGTGACAGCGGTTTTTAACCGAGCTGAAAGTGATGATGTAAATAAAGAAAAATTGAATTTATTATCGCCTTATTCAAATAAAGTAGATGTATATAGCATTACGTATCCTAGTGATAATTTAAAGATAAAAGGGTTTTTAGTACAGCCTAAAGACATTGCAGACAAACATTATCCGCTTTTAGTATATAATCGCGGAGGAAATCGCGAACATGGCATGATTCGCGCAAAAACACTTCAGTATTTGTCATACTGGGCAAGTAAAGGCTACGTCGTTGTTGCGACTCAATACAGGGGAAATGGCGGAAGTGAAGGAACAGAGACGTACGGCGGTAAAGATATTGACGACGTATTAAATCTTATTAAATGGGGAGAACAGCTTCCTTATGTAAATCACCAGCAAAAGGTAGCGCTAGGATATTCACGCGGCGGTATGATGACGTATTTAACGATGAAAAACGGCGTTAAATTTGATGCTGTTGTCGTACAATCAGGTATTACAGACATGTTTCAATTCTACGACCAAAGAGGGCCTGAAATGAAACAAGTGCTGCGGACAATTGTAGGAGATCCGGCGCAGTATCCAGAGAGGTATAAAAGTCGTTCTGTTGTCTACTGGAGCGATAAAGTAAATTCACCTCTTTTAATTTTACAGGGTGATCATGATCGTAAAGTTCATCACACTCAGGCTGAAAAGCTTGTGAAACAACTAGATGAGCAGGGAAAAGAATACAAATATGTACTGTATAAAAACGGAGACCATCCGCTAACTGCTTATTATGATCAATATAACGCGGAAATTGATAAATGGTTTAAAATACATTTAGCTAAGCAGTAAAGAAATTGGAAGCAGTTTTGATGAATGGAAAAGAGCAGCTTGTTTTATCCTACTACATGTAAGCATATAAAAAGGGGATGAAGCAAAATGACTCAGTCTAAAAGTCAAAAAGAGCGTCAGTGGAACGTACGAAAGCAATCACAAAACCCATCGCATGGAAAAGTAAAGTCTTTTGAAGAACTATCAGAAGAAATCACGCCTAAACGTAAATAAGCTAACCATCATATAAAAGAAGACACAAAAAAGGAGAGCTGAAGCTCTCCTTTTTCTATGTTTGTTTATGGATTTGTAGACCACATGCCCGCAGATTTGATAAAAATACGCGGATGCAGCTTTAATTGTGCTACCATAATTTCTGCTAGGTCTTCAGGCTGCATCACTTTATCAGGATTGCCATCCGTTAAGTTTTCTTTATATGCTAATTCCGTTGCTACTGTACTTGGTGTTAGAGCTGTTACACGAATATTGTGTTTGCGCACTTCTAGCGCTAAAGATTCAGTTAAGCCAAGCACGCCAAATTTTGAAGCGCTGTAAGCACTTGTAACGGGAGCGCCTTTTTGACCAGCAGTGGATGAAATATTGATGATGTCTCCACCATTTTTTTCGATTAATTGAGGTAGAACGGCGCGCGTTACGTAGTAAACGCCCATTAAATTCACATCAATGATTTGTTTCCACTCAGCTGCGTCTAGCTCTAAAAAGCCTCCGAATTTACCGATTCCCGCATTGTTGATTAAGATATCCGTTGCCCCTAATTTTGTATGTAGATGCTCAACTGCTGCGTTTACTTCTTCCATAGAAGAAACGTCTGCTGTTGCATAAGCAACTTGTACATCAAATGCTTCCAGTTCAGAAGCAACAGCCTTTAAATCTGCCTCTGTACGAGCAATTAAACCGATATTTACGCCTTCTTTTGCTAATTCAATTGCAGTTGAACGACCGATGCCTTTTCCTGCTCCTGTAATAAGAGCTACTTTGCCTTTAAGTGATTGTGCCATGTATAGACTCCTTTCAATGTTCCGTATAAACATTCTTTATAATAACGAAGAATTATCCATTACTATCCTATAGAAATGCACAAATGATGTCAAAAATAAAGATTATTAAAATGGCTTCAAGTATAAATTTCCTTTTCATACAAAAACTATAGAGACTAAAAAGAAGAAATTCCGTTTCTTTTCGTTCAATGTAGTGGAGGATGAACAATGCGTATTAAAAAACTATCGGAGTTAACGAATAAATCCAAACAGCGGAAAGAAAAAGCTGGTGAATCGAAGGACTCTAAGGCAACTAGTGCTTCTTCCACTGAGGAAGAGCAGAAATTGTCGGAGAGAGTGGGAGATAATATCTTCCACATGAAAAAAGCATTGGGACAGAGCACGGACTTAGTGACAAGAGAGTTTCGAATTTCAATTGAAGAAAAATTCACTTTAGGTGTTGCTTACATCGACGGATTGGTAAATAAAGATGAAGTTGAACACTATGCGCTGGACTCCATTATGCACTATCACGATGAGCATTTAACTCATGATGACGGTGTCGTTAATATGTACGAGTTGATTAAAAGCTATAGTTTGGCGGCCGGTGAAATTATGGAAGCCAAAACATTGGATGATGCTCTTCTTCATGTTTTATCAGGAGATACCGTGCTGTTTTTAGAAGGGTATCAAACGTGTATTGTGGCAAGTACAAGAGGGTGGAGAGACAGGGCTGTTTCTGAACCACAATCTCAGACCGTTGTAAGAGGACCTCGAGACAGTTTTACAGAAACACTGCGAACGAATACCGCATTGATTCGGCGCCGAATAAAATCTCCAAAACTTTGGATTGAATCTCAGCAAATAGGAGAGTTTACAAAAACGGATATTGCGCTCGTTTATATAGACGGCATTGCGGATGAACAGGTCATTCAAGAGGTAAAAGAGCGTCTTTCTAAAATTGATATAGACGGTATTTTGGAGAGCGGATATATCGAAGAGTTGATTCAAGATGAAGATTATACACCTTTTCCTACTATGCATAACACGGAGCGTCCAGACTCCGTGGCAGCAGGTCTTTTAGAGGGGCGGATAGCCATTTTAGTAGACGGTACACCTTTTGTATTGATGGTTCCTGCCCTATTTATTCAATTTTTTCAGGCGGCCGAAGATTATTACCAGCGCGCAGATATTAGTACATTGATTCGCTTAATGCGCTACATGGCATTTTTCTTAGCCCTTTTAACACCTTCTGCTTATATTGCTTTAACTACTTTTCATCAAGAGATGCTTCCTTTTGCTTTGTTAATTAGTATTGCAGCTCAAAGGGAAGGTGTGCCTTTTCCAGCTATTATTGAAGCGTTTATTATGGAAATCACGTTTGAAATTTTGCGAGAAGCGGGAGTCCGATTGCCTCGAGCAGTAGGTTCAGCTATTTCAATCGTGGGAGCACTCGTTTTAGGAGAAGCCGCCGTACAAGCTGGATTAGTATCGCCTGCAATGGTTATCGTTGTATCCATCACCGCTATTAGTAACTTTGTTTCACCGGTGTATGATATGGCCATTGCAGTAAGGATGCTGCGCTTTATTTTAATGGTTTTAGCAGCTACTTTTGGCTTGTTCGGTATTATCCTCGGGCTAATTTTAATGATTTTACATTTATGCAGCTTAAGGTCATTTGGAGTCCCTTATATGACACCTATGGCTCCCTTTGTGAAGCGTGATCAAAAGGATGTTCTAATTAGACGTTCGATCAAAAAAATGAAAACAAGGCCAAAGCTTATTAACGAGAAGAATATTTCACGTCAAAAGACGCAAAAAAACTAAACTGTGCAAAGGTGGCCGGTTACTATGAAAGCATTTCTGATGTTATGTATCTGTTCATTGCTATTAAGCGGCTGCTGGAGCAGTCGAGAGTTGAATGAGCTAGCCATTACGGTTGCTGTCGGAATCGATAAAGCAGAAGATGGCATTATTGTTACAGTTCAGCTGATTAACCCTGGTGATATTCAGGCCAAAACCCCTACAAACGGGCCTTCTGTTACCACCTTCTCTATTAAGGCTTCGTCTGTAATGGAAGGGTTAAGAAAAATAACGACAAAATCCCCGCGGAAAATTTATCTTTCTCATTTACGAATGCTAGTCATTAGCGAAAGCATGGCGAAAGACGGTATCGCTGAAGTTCTTGATTTCTTTGCGCGGGATCATGAAGTGCGTACCGATTATTTTGTTGTTGTTGCTAAAAACACGAAAGCATCGAGCGTGCTGAACGTATTGACAACAATCGAAAAAATACCGGCTAATCATATGTTTGCCTCATTAGATGTGTCACAGCGTATTTGGGCACCTACTAGAGGAGTGAAGTTAAATGAACTGATCAGTAATTTAACTAGTGAAGGAAAACAGGCGGTGTTATCAGGAGTATTGGTGAAAGGGGACGTGAAAAAGGCAGGAGATATGTCTAGCATTTCCCGCACCAATCTTTCCACCTTGCTCAATTTCAAAGGGTTAGGTGTCTTTCAAAATGATAAGCTTCTCGGCTGGTTCAATGAAGATGAAAGTAAAGGATATAACTATATTACAGGAAATGTAAAAAGTACATTAATTGTTATTCCATGTGAAAAGAAAGAAAAACAGCACGATATCGTCGGAGTAGAGATGCTTCGAACGAATGTGAAGGTGACAGCTACTATGAAAAACCATAAACCTCATATTCACGTTGATTTAAAAGGTGAAGCGAACGTGGCTGATGTAGAGTGTCAAGTGAATTTACAGGACCCGGCTGTAATCAATATGCTGGAACGAAAAACAGCAGCAGACGTAAAAGAAAAAATGAATGATGCGGTGGAAAAAGCTCAAAAAACCTACAAAAGCGATATCTTTGGTTTTGGCGAAGCGTTTTACAGACAAGATGTAAAGAGATGGTACAAAATGAAAAGAGACTGGAACAGAATTTATGCAGAAGATTTAACCGTCGATTTAGATGCAAAAGTTCAAATCCGCCGCTTAGGCACATTAAATAACTCATATATGAAGCAAATGAAGCATTAAGGAGAAAAAAATGGAGGGATTCATCGCCTTACTTGTACTGCTTGCTTATTTGACTAAAAAAATCATCATTAATTTCCGAAAGAAAAAGTATTACCGTGAAATAGTCGTCTATTTTTGCCTCATAGGCTTGGGTCTATTCTTTTGGGGAGCGATTACCCTTCGTAAAGAAGTTCCTACGCCTCTGTACTTTTTAGAGGCCTTAATTAAGCCTCTTACTAAAACCGTTCATCATCTGTTTTTCCCGTGAGCAAGCATGTAAGAGAGAAGGTGCGTATGATGCAAATAAAAGAATTTATTAGTCCAAAACAATTTCTTTTTCTAATTTATGTTTTTTGTATCGGAAGCGCTATTTTGGCAGTTCCTGCTACGTTATTAGAAACCAATAGACAAAATGCGTGGTTTTGCGGTGTGCTGACTATGGGCTTTGCACTTTTAATTGTTGCTGTGCTTTTATGGCTGATTCAGCGTTACCCTCAGCAAACATTCATTCAAATAGCTAAAAAGGCGCTAGGTCCTTATGCCGGAACGTGTATTTCTCTTATCTACATTTTCTTTATGTTCATTCAATCTACATTCTCGCTTCGAGATATCAGTACATTTATGACGACTCAAATTGTTCCTGAAACGCTTCCTACGTGGATTCACGCTCTTGTTCTATTAGCTGTCATATACGGAGGCTATCTAGGTATTGAAGTGATAGCGAGAACGGCGGAAATCTTTTTGCCGTGGATTATTGTGCCGTTTTTATTGTTAATTGTTTTAAATATTCCTCAGATGAAAATAGATCGTCTTTATCCTTTGTTTGAATTCCGCATGGATGATTTAGTGTTAGGAACCACTTATTTTTTAGGAAATCCATTTATGGAGTTAGTTTTCGTTCTAATGATTACGCCTCATATAAAAGATGGGAAAAAGGTGAAAAGAATGTTTGTAATGGGTACTGTCGCATCAGGCTTGACGATTATAATTGCAGTTGCGGCTTGTATATTAGCGCTTGGCGCGAATATTGCATCGATGCACAGCTACCCAGTTTATTTATTAGGAAAAATGATTTCGTTAGGTGCGACGATTCAGCATGTTGAAGTCTTAGTAGCTATTATTTGGATGTTATCTATCTTTTTTAAAGTTGTCATTGTGTTCTATGCTATTCAGTTAAGTATCGTCCAGTTGTGTAATTTACGAGTGCGTAATTTTTTAAGCTTTCCTTTAGGCCTAATTATTACAGGCGTAGCGTATTATATTATTCCGAATACAGCATACTTTAATTATTTTGAAAAATATTACTGGCCGTTTTATTTATTCGTACTAAGCCTCTGTTTTCCCTTATTATTTATTGCTCTTTCTTATATAAAGAAAAATAAGGCAGCCAAAGGCGATAAAAACCAACAAATATAGCATTATTTATACGCATGTGGTATAGTATACGATGACAATTCAAGAAGAAACGCCGTACACGATTGTATATGTACGGGAGAGGTTCGAAAACTCCCTCTATAAAAAACTAAGATCATCGTTGATGACAAAAGACACGGTTTTAGCGTGTCTTCTTTCGCGTGCTTTTCTACAAACACGTCTTTTTGACGTGTATGCTGGCGAGGACGTGTATCTTAGTTGCTTTTTAGGGAGATTGCTGGAAAAGAGCAGTCTCTTTTTTGTGTTATAAATTAGTCACAAAGGGAACGAACGGTTCAATAAAGTTTCTTCTTCTTTTGATTTCAATCAAAAAGGAGACGAACAATGATGATGAAAAATGAAAAAGCTATTGTTGTATTTAGCGGGGGTCAAGATAGTACAACATGTTTATTTTGGGCTTTAAAAAACTTTAAAGAAGTAGAAACGGTTACTTTTCAATACGGTCAGCGTCATAGTCAAGAAATAGAGGTAGCAAAGGCTATTGCAGCTGATTTGGGTGTGAAGCATACCGTATTAGATATGTCACTTTTAAATCAATTAGCACCAAATGCATTAACGCGAGATGATATTGCTATCGAGCAAAAAGAAGGAGAATTGCCTACCACGTTTGTGGATGGCCGCAATCTGTTATTTTTGTCATTTGCAGCCGTACTGGCTAAGAACAGCGGAGGCCGCCATATCGTAACAGGCGTTTGTGAAACTGATTTTTCAGGATATCCAGACTGCCGAGATGTATTTGTGAAATCGTTAAACGTTACGCTTAACTTATCAATGGACTTTGAGTTTGTGATTCATACACCGCTCATGTGGATTGATAAAGCAGAAACGTGGGCTTTAGCTGATGAGTTAGGAGCGCTTGAGTATGTGCGCGAAAAAACGTTAACGTGCTACAACGGTATTGTTGCTGATGGATGCGGCGAATGTCCCGCATGTCAATTGCGAAAACGCGGGTTAGATCAATACTTGCAAACAAAAGAAGGAGGAGAGAAATAATGCTGCAACAAATGTATCCTCAAGTATTTCATGACTATGAATATGAACTGAACAAAGATATGCAGTTTGCTGCGGCACATTTTGTTCCTCACCCGGAAGCAGGAAAATGCCGTCAAGTCCATGGACATACGTATTTTGTAAATCTAACTGTTGCCGGAGATACATTAGACGAAGCGGGTTTTTTAGTAAACTTTGCGCTATTGAAAAAAATTGTTTCTGGTCAATTTGATCATACATTATTGAACGATCATTCTATCTTTAACGAAGAAAATCCAAATGATTTTCCTACAACTGAAGTTGTTGCTCGTAAAATTTATGAGTTGGTTCAAGAATATCTAGACACACTACCAAATAAGCCTTCTTGCGTACAAGTATTCGTGCGGGAAACGCCGACAAGTTACGTAGTTTACCGCCCAAAGAAGGTGAAAAAACGTGGCTAATACAATTCCAGTACTTGAAATATTCGGACCAACGATTCAAGGGGAAGGAATGGTTGTAGGACGTAAGACGATGTTTGTTCGTACCGCGGGCTGTGATTATTCCTGCAGCTGGTGTGATTCAGCTTTTACATGGGATGGATCAGCTAAAAACGATATTCGTCAGCTAACAGCAGAACAAATTTGGATGGAGTTAAAAGAAATTGGAGGAGAGTGCTTTGATCACGTCACCATTTCTGGGGGAAACCCTGCGCTTATCAAGGCAATTGGTTCACTTGTAGAGCTTTTGCACAGTCATGGGGTAAAAGCAGCACTTGAAACCCAGGGAAGCCGTTATCAGGATTGGTTCCTAAAGATCGATGATTTAACGATTTCTCCTAAGCCTCCAAGCTCATTAATGAAAACAAATTTCTCCGTATTAGACGATATTATAGAGACATTAATAAAGGAAAAACGCATGGAGCACATAAGCATAAAAGTCGTTATATTTAATGATGAGGACTTTGAGTATGCAGCGTCTGTTCATGAACGTTATCCTGAGGTTCCATTTTTTGTTCAAGTAGGCAACGAGGACTTAACGACAATCGATAATGCGTCGTTAACACAAGAATTGCTTAAAAAGTATGAGTGGTTAATCGACAAGGCAGTGGCAGCTAAAAATATGAACGATGTAAGAGTTCTGCCGCAGGTTCACGCCCTGGTTTGGGGAAATAAACGAGGCGTGTAAGCGCATAGCAAAAAATTTACAAAGAAAAATAAAAACAGATATATACAAAATAAAAAAACGCTGTTAGAATGACAATCGTAGAAAGAGAGGAAATGCAAATGAGCGGTCGAAAAGATGAAGAATTAGAAGGTGTATCACTCCTTGGAAATCAAGGAACAAACTATTTGTTTGAATATTCACCAGAGATTCTAGAAGCATTTGATAACAAACATCCAAATCGTGATTATTTTGTGAAATTCAACTGTCCTGAATTTACGAGCTTATGTCCAAAAACGGGTCAGCCGGATTTCGCAACCATTTATATTAGTTACATTCCAGATGAAAAAATGGTGGAAAGCAAGTCGTTAAAGCTTTATTTGTTCAGCTTCCGTAACCATGGAGATTTCCATGAAGACTGTATGAATATTATTATGAATGACTTAATTAAACTGATGAATCCAAGGTATATTGAAGTATGGGGGAAATTCACACCACGCGGCGGAATTTCAATTGATCCATATACAAACTATGGCCGCCCTGGTACGAAGTATGAAGAAATGGCTAATTATCGCCTAATGAATCATGATTTATACCCAGAAACAATTGATAATCGTTAATTCGAACAAACAGGTTGTGTATGCAACCTGTTTTCCATTGCAAAAACAACAGATGAGAAGGTGAAAGAATGTCACAGAGATCAGCATTAGTATTAGGTGCAAGCGGACTTGTTGGTCAAGAACTTTTAAAAATGTTATTAAGCAACAGCTTATATAACGATGTGACAGTGTTTGTTCGAAAAAAGCTACCAATCGAACACACAAAGCTACGTCAGCTCGAAATTGATTTTTCAGAGCTTGATAAGCACGAAGAATGCTTTGCAGTTGATGATGTATATTGCTGTTTAGGCACGACAATGAAAAAAGCAAAAACAAAAGCGAAATTCATTAAAGTTGACTACGAATTTCCTTTAAAAGCGGCTAAATGTGCAGAAAAATATCGCTGCAAAAACTTTTTAACGATTACAGCAATTGGTGCTGATCTTCGTTCGCCATTCTTTTACAGTAAAGTAAAGGGGCAAGTAGAAGAAGATATCGCAAGCTTGTATATCCGTTCTACTCACTTTTTCCGCCCATCGTTATTATTAGGCAAGCGCCAAGAGTTTCGCCTATTTGAAAAGCTTGGGGGATACACGTTAAAGTCGTGTTCATTTTGCCTTGTAGGAAAGTGGAGAAAGTATCGTCCAATTAAAGCGTACAACGTAGCCAAATCCATGATGAAAGCTGCACTTGAAGATAAATGCGGTGTTCATGTACATGAAAGCCAAGATATCTATACAGGTGAATGCTATTATTCGTTTACCAACGGCAAGCGCGTGTTATCAAAATAAAGAAAAGCCTCTTCATATGAAGAGGCTTTTTTCTATCTTCCGTCAGCATCCGCGTTCCCATCGCCATCGCCATCACCATCGTGATCGTGATTAGAAGCAGATTCACTCCAGCTTGTGTAGGAGTTAGAATCTTCTTCGGCATAATTCATGGGTTCAACGGATGTTTTTTTATTTGAAGTTTGCTTGCGTTTAAAAACGAACTGCACGATGAAAAAAAGAATGACAATAAGTGCAACGATAAACAATACAGTATCAAACATGCTAGTAATTCCTTTCGGTAAGTAGGTAGTAGTAGCTTGTTCTTATTGTCACACGAAAATAAGACCCTTTCAAGAAAAAATGGGGCCTGTTTTTGTTTCTTTAAGGAAACTTTTTTTATCTTAGCCATATATTATTGTATGAAGAAACATTTTAGAAAAGAGGGAGTACAGTGAAAAAAAGTTCGAAGGATGTTAAGGTTCAACAGTATATTTACCTCATGTATAAGCTGGGAATTATTACAGAAGAACAAAAGAATCAATTCTTTCAAAACCACTAAAAAAGCAACCGTTTTTGCGTTCCGGTTGCTTTTTCCCTTTACATAGCTGGATTAATAATGGTGTAGTTTTTGTGGTTGACAACAGTTCGCTGTTCTAAGTCTAAATCGCGGTAGTTTGTCATGTAAGTCAAATCAACAATCACGGAGTTTTCATTTACTTTTTCGACAATGCCCTGTAAGCCATTTTTAAATTCTATCAAGTTTCCTACCTCTGCTATTTTCATAATTCATCGCTCCTTTGTTTTAAATTAGTTCATTATTATTTTTTAAATAGTTTTAATTTTAAAAATAGTAAAACTAGTTAGCGTTTTCTTTTTTACAATTTTGCCTTAAAACTGGGAATTAGTAAAGGGTTTTTTGAAAAAAATATAAAATAAAATTGAAAAAATAAGTAAAATGTGCTTTGAAATAAAAGGAATTGGTACCTTTAACGAAAGAGAGAAGCAGGACAGTTCCATCTTTGTTCATCTTTCGTTATAATAAACGAGGTATAATCTTGTCATAAATTATAAGAATTAGAAGGTGTAGAAATTGAAAGATACTGGACTCGTGCTCGAAGGAGGCGGTATGAGAGGCCTTTATACAACTGGAGTTTTAGATTACTTTATGGAAAGAAATCTGTACCTTCCGTATGTAATTGGCGTTTCAGCCGGCGCTTGTCATGCCACTTCTTATTTATCTAGACAAATAGGAAGAAGTCGCAAAGCTAATTTAGATTTTTTAGAGGATCCTCGCTACTTGTCGTGGAAAAATTATTTTAAAACAAAAGAGATATTTGGAATGGATTTCGTTTTTGATGAAATTCCTAATCAGCTTCTTCCATTTGACTTTGAGGCATTTGCTGAGCGTACAGAGAAGCTTGTAGTAGGAGCAACGGACTGCGTAACGGGAGAACCCGTTTATTTTGATGAGTATGACCGGGACATTTTGACAGCGGTTCGCGCTTCTAGTTCCCTTCCATTTTTAGCACCTGTCGTTACATATAAAGGAAAAGAGCTGTTAGACGGAGGAATCAGTGATCCGATTCCAATTAAAAAAGCAGTGCAGGATGGATATAGAAAAAATATTGTTGTGCTAACGCGAAACGAAGGATATCGAAAAAAGAAATCAAATATGCTTTGGTTATTGAAGCGCAAATATCGTCATTATGATGGGCTGACTCGTGCGCTTGAGAACCGCTATAAATTGTATAATGAAACATTGTCATATATTGAAGAGCAGGAAAGACAGGGAAATATCTTTGTGATTCGTCCGCAAACCCCTCTTGTAGTAGGGCGAATTGAGAAGAATCGTGAGCGTCTCGACGCTCTTTACAACCAAGGATATAAAGAAGCTGAAGCTCAATTTGTATCTCTCCAAAATTGGCTGAACAGTTAAAACGAGGTGAAACTGAATGGATGAACAAACAGCAATAAATATGTTAAATGAGTTAAGTGAAGGAAAAGTAACCGAAATTAAAGTTAAAAAAGAAGACTTTCTTGCTTTTCGCCCTTTTTTAGTAAATCGCCCTGATTTCAAACATTTTCGTGGAATAGCCGGACGCGGTGGCGATTTCACCTATACGTATCTAGAAATTCCTAGGAGCTAAACGAAATGATGGCATTATTTGATTATGCCTTATATAATGGATGTATGAGCCTGTACAGTAGAGAATATACTGTTACAAGTGCTTGTGCGTTTATTTAGCAACGTACGGTAAGAGCGAATAAACGTGTTTAGTTATAGGAGGGATATTATGGATGAGTTTCGAAAAAGTACAGCACCTTTTTATTTTGCAGATCATATATGGAAAGATAAAAATGGAATGACGACTTATGGGATGCTGTTAACGAACCGGCCCGAAGATGACGGGGACTATGACCTCCATTCGTTATTAGAAGAAGCATATGTAGATCATAAAAAAATTCTAATTACTACTGTTTACGACAACAGTGAACAGCAGTTGACCGGATACGTGATACATTTATCAGATGATCAAGACGTTTTTACGTTTATGGATGATACGGGTGCTAAACTAGTGATTGATTTCTATGATGTTGTAGAAATTGAGATCGAAGATTAAAAAGAGCTGAATGTTGATTACAACATTCAGCTCTTTTGTGTAAAAGTAGATGAATTTAAATGTTTATCATAAGAATTATAAGGGAAAAACGAATGAAGAAATTTCTGATTAAACTGAAATAAGGCGGGAAAATATACCTGTATTTTAGAAAAATTACCGTGATTATGACAAAAAATAAGGTACAATGTCATATTTGTGTTCCGAACGTAATTTTGTTCATCAAACTTAAAGAAATGTAATTGAATCGTTCGGTGAAACCCCCATATAGCTATGATAGAGTAATACCATACGAAATTTCAGGAGGTATTACCTATGAAACATAGTTATATGAAATCAATGGTAGTAGCTTGTTTAGCTACTCTTTCATTTATAGGTTTTAATGCAACAGCTACGGCTGCAACTAATTATAAAGTAGTCAAAGGCGATAGTCTTTGGAAGTTAGGTAAAAGATATAGTGTAACAATTGACGATATTAAAAAATTAAACAATCGTCAAGGAGATATGATTTATATTGGTGAAACATTAGCTATTCCGAGTAAGACAAAAGTGCTGGCTGCTGAAACAACGGAACCTTCAACGGCAGCACCTGCTAATACGGCTAAGCCAGAACCAAAACCAGAAGCCAAACCTGCGAACCAGGAAACACCTGCAGTTTCGATTTCGGCAAGCGAAAAAGATTTATTAGCTCGCTTAGTAGAAGCCGAAGCAAAAGGCGAATCGTATGAAGGAAAAGTAGGGGTAGCAACAGTAGTGTTAAACCGTGTAGATTCTCCGAAGTTTCCAGATACGGTAACAGGAGTTATTAAACAAGTTGTCGGAAAAGCATACGCTTTTTCACCGGTTCAAAACGGATCAATTAACAAACCTGCTTCAGAAGATTCGAAAAAAGCAGTAGAGCAAGCGTTGACTAGAAAAGATCGTTTAGACGATTCCATTTACTTTTATAATCCAAAAACAGCTACCGATAACTGGATTCGTTCACGTGCTGTAATTAAAACAATTGATCATCACGTGTTTGCTAAATAAAAAAGAGGCTGCAACAAAAGTATTTTAGACGAAGTGAAAAACGAACCATTGATCACATGTTGATCAATGGTTCGTTTTTTTTTGATGGTGAATATAGTTTTATCTGTCTCGTTCCTTCTAGCAGTTGATTGGGTTCATTTCGTTATGTGTCAACCTCTTTTTTTAGTCTAAAAAGATATCTCGTTCCAAACTGCCTTCAGAACCCGTTAAAACTAGACCAATATCGGTATCAGCTTCTAAGTTCTGAACGATGGTAAAAGGCACTTTATGTTGGTTAGCCACTTGAATATAAGGGGAGAGGTATGAATAAGACAAAGAGCCATTTAAAAACAAATGACCGTCTTTCACTTTTTTTAAAAGAGGCTTTATTTTTGCTGCATCCTTTTTCATGACTTGCCCTTTTTTTAGCGCAATTTCAATATTCTCACGTAGAGCAGTTAAGAAATATCTTCTTTCGTCTCTTTTTGTTTCCTTTGCTCCGTACATTCCTCGTTCTAAGTATTCTTCTAGTTGATCAGACATTATGTCACTTCCTTTCGTTATAAACTATAAACGATTATGGATATAAGTAAAAGGGACAGGAAAAAAGGAAAATCATTGTGCTATATCACCTGTTTTTTTGCTGAGTACAAAGAAAAACAAAAAATGTGTTGAAATTTAGCCTAAAATATTGTTTAATGTAAATAGATAGAAAATCATATCGGTTTTTTATTAAAGGTTTGTAAGCGATTACAGATATACATACATAGCAGCGTTTGGGGAGACGCTCCTATGATTTTATGTTCAAAGCGCATTGTATAAAAAGGGGATTATATAGCTTTAGGGCATATACGGTCAAGCAAAGGGTCAGATAAATTAATAAAAAATCGCTATGTATTTTCATAAGAAGAACGGTCAACATGTTTGTTGAGCGTTCTTTTTATGCGTTCCTATTATGTTTATTCCTCATTGCAGCAGCTGCTGAAAATTATAAAGGTACATTCCTCCTTTGCTCTCTCTTATTTTACATAAGTTACATGTAGTATGTTTCAAAGCCTTAAAAAATATATGGCTGTACGCTTGTTTGATCCTAACGAGGTGATAGAAAAAGAATATTTTTTAAGAAATCACAAAAAAAGAGGCGATTGCCTATGCAAGAAGTAGGTGAATAACATATGTAATAAAGAGAATGAAATATAATTTGAGGAGGCATGTATCATGCAAGAATTTGATATTAATGACATAAGAAGACCATTTGGTGGTTTTGGAGGCTTTGGCCGTCCAGGATTCGGTTTCGGTCGCCCGGGTTTTGGTTTCGGTCGTCCTGGTTTTGGCTTCGGCCGCCCGGGGTTCGGTTATGGCTTTGGTCGCCCTTGGGGTTGGGGCTTTGGAGCTCCATTTCTTGGAGGATTAGTTCTTGGAAGTGCATTAGGAGGTCCAGGTTATTACGGTTATCCAGCACCATATTATCCGCCGTACCCACCATATTATTATTATTAAAACAGTGAGCGCTGATAAAGCGCTCTTTTATTATGTCCAATTCAAGGTATATATAGAATGCATGCAAGACGCTACGTTTAGAAAATGATAACAGTTTTAAATAAGGAATGAACGCTTAAGCTAAAGGAGACAAGTTTTCCTTGCAACAATTGTTGATTTTGCTATAATAACTTCGGTGGCATTTTTGGTCACTGGGTGGGCGAGGGATAGATGAAAAGAAGGAAATTAGATTGAACGCATTATTTGAAAAGTTGTTTCGTTTAAACGACCACCAAACAACTGTCGGAAAAGAAAGCTTAGCTGGGGTCATTTCATTTCTTTCCATCGTGTATATTATTGCTGTTAATTCAACCATTTTGTCTGATGCTGGTATTCCGCTTGAAGCAGGAATATTCGCAACAGTGGCTTCGGCTTTTGTAGGCTGTGTTATTATGGCTTTTTGGGCAAATGCGCCTCTCATTCTGGTGCCAGGTATGGGGATTAATGCATTGTTTACGTATACGATGGTTCAATCAATGGGGTTATCTTGGCAAGAAGGGTTATTAGCAGTAGTGATATCCGGCTTTCTTTTTATAGCATTAGCTTTTTCACGACTGTCTGCCAAAATTGTTTCTTCGATTCCGCATTCGTTAAAAGAAGCGATAACAGTCGGTGTTGGCTTATTTTTAACATTTATCGGTTTGCAAAAAGGGAAGCTTGTAGTTCCAAGCGAAAACACTTTTGTAGCACTTGGAGACTTGTCAGATCCGTTTGTTATCAGTACGCTGTTGACGTTAATTATCACAATCGTACTGTTTATCCGAAATGTGAAAGGTAACTTTTTGTTAAGCATGATTGCTGGATCCGTCCTTGCCTTCTTACTTGGTGTAAGAAGCAGTGCAGAAAAAGGACATTCCGCTGGGAGCGTGAACGACTTTTTTAGCAGCTTTGGCACATTGTCTTTTGGAGCTATTGGAGACGTTGCGTTTTGGGCAGCTGTCTTTTCATTAACAATGGTATTGATTTTTGAAAATATCGGGTTGCTGCATGGTCAGCTAGGTATGATGAATCAAGATAGCAAATTTCCGCGGGCCTTTCAAGCAACAGCTGCCTCAGCGTTACTAAGCGGCGTGTTTGGAACAAGTCCAACGGTGTCTTCTGTAGAAGGAGCATCTGGTATTGCAGCTGGAGGGCGAACGGGTTTAACATCGCTGATTACAGGAGTTTTATTTTTAAGTTCACTTCTGTTTATTCCATTTATCAAGCTGGTTCCAGATAGTGCTATTGCACCTATTCTTATTGTTATTGGAGCACTAATGATTCAAAATATCAAAAACATCAATTTACAGGACTTAACAGAAGGTTTCCCTGCATTTTTAATTATTGCGCTTATTCCTCTTACGTACAGCATTGCTGATGGAATTGCATTTGGGTTCATTGCGTATCCACTGCTTAAATTATTCCTTGGTAAAATGCGTGAAGTATCGATGTTTATGTATGTAAGCGCGCTATTGTTTTTCTTGAATTTTGTGCTGCATTATATTGCTTAAAATAGACGGCTGAGTACTTTTGCTCAGCTGTTTTTTGTGTTTGCGGTAAAGAATCCTCTTTTTAGATATCATACTCCGTATTTCGTGTCCTTTGGTTAATCAGCCGCTTCTAAAATGATGTTTCCTGCGTAAAGTAGTACAGAAGTCGGAGGGGATATAAGGGGGAGAAAACGATGGGAATTAAATTAATTAAAATATCAGCCGTTTATTTTGGAATTGGCATCATATTGGGGTATTATATGTCAATTGTTCACAGCTACGCTTTGACGCCTGTTCACGTGCACATTAATTTATTAGGATGGACGTCGCTTACGTTAGCGGGACTTATTTATTATTTGTTTCCTGCGTTTAGCGAAAGTAAATTAGCTAAACTGCACGTATGGTTGCATAATATAGGATTACCGGTCATGATGATTGGTTTATTTCTCATGATCGTACTAGAAAACCAAGCTTTTACACCCCTAGTGGCAGTAGGAGCAACACTTACGGCTATTGGCGTTTTAATTTTCGTATATCACACCCTTAAAAATTTGAAACCTGAACGATAAACCAAGAAGGTCGTTGACGATGGCTGCTAATTTCAAAAGGAAAAAGAACCAGCTATAGCGAATATACATGTAAACAAGGTGAAAGTGCGATTTACATAAAGGTGTGCTAGGCATCTTTATAAGGAGGGGTAAGCTGCAGGAATTTCTAGCTCTTATAAAAGCCAATAAAAGGGCTGATTATAAGTTTCTTGCGGCGGAGATACTATGGGAGAACATCAACAATTAGTGCGTGTTAGGGAGCTAGCAAATGAAATTATTCGACTTCGTCTTCAAGACCGTACGACTTATGACGAATTAGAGTTGCAAAATAATGTAGAGTTGTTGTCTCGTTCTGTGGTTGACTTAGTAAACATTATGTTAGCCGAAGATGTGGATTCGTCTACGTCTTTAAAAGCTACAGCTTCTAAAATGAAAATGGTGTATAATAACATGCATCAAGCTGAGAAAAAAGATTATTTGCATTTCTAATTGCTAGGCTCCTTTTCGCCACAAACGAAATGGAGGTGTACGAGGCAGATGCTATCGTCACTAACGACTTCTGAAGCTATTGTAGCATCCGTTCTTGCACTGGTTGTCATTGCCGTTTCCATTATCTTTTTTGCCACTCTTATTATGGTTGTTGTTCGACGAGAAAGAATCAGCAGCTTGGTTAATCATGGAGAGCATGCAGATGGGAAGCAAAAAAGCTTAGGTGATTTTTTTCGTTCTTTACGAAAAAAATAACTACCGTTTTCTTATTAAATAGATAAAAGCGGTCAATTTAAACGTTGACCGCTTTTTTTAGATTGTTTGCTTATTTTTTTCTAAAACAATACGCGCTGCTTCACTAACAGATGACACAACAGCAGAGGCATGGCGCTGAACAGCTTCAGGAGCTGTAGCCATAGCGAAACTGTTCGGTGTTAATTGAAACATAGGAATATCATTAAATGAATCCCCCACACATGCAATTTCCTCTGGTTTTAGCTGAAGATGATTTAATAAAATTTCAATGGCATTTCCTTTGCTGATATGTTTAGGCATAATATCCAAACACTGCTTGGCAGAAATATATGTATCAATATAATCACCAAACTCTTCGTTCACTTCTTTTTGCAGAGCTACCATTTCATCATGATCTCCAAGAACCGTGATTTTAGATGGAGAAAGAGCGTGACCAAATGAATCTGTCATTTCAATTTGTTCTTCGATAGGGAAAAACATGTGAGTTTCAATTGCTTCAATAATTTCATTTCGCTGCTCTACATAATTCGTGTCGTTTGAACAGACAAGCGTAATACGGTTAGGATCTATCGTTTTTTTATAAAGTTGAACCGCTAAATCATCTTCAAACACTTTTCCATGAAGTTCTTGATTTTCTTTGGTCCACACAAATCCTCCGTTTTGGCTAATGCGATGAAATGTATTATTAATATCAGTAGAAATCTTTAAAATTTCCGTATCCATTCGTCCAGAAGCAAGACAAACCTCTACTCCTTGGCGCTGAAGTTCACTAAGTGCGTCTGCATTATGCTGTTCTACGTATTTTTCTTCGTGTAAAAGAGTTCCATCTAAGTCGCTTACAAATAATTTAATCATCTCTTGAAAATTCCTTTCCCTAAAAAAATTACCTTGATAAGAGTGTTACAAATTTATTACATTCCTTATTCTATCAGTGTTTCCCAAGAAACTCATAAAAAAAGCTCAAACCGGCGGTGAATTCAAAGAGATTAAGACATAACTACATCACTTTTTTTCGCAGGAGTCTTCGCCTTGCCCTCTAATCAACAGCTAGAAACAGCTACATGAAATCTAGTTCGCCATCATAATGAAAACAATCCGAACGGAGTTGATTCTCAATTAAGAATTAACTCCGTTCGAATCTTTCTTCAACTAAAATCCATTTGTCGCAGCCTTTTTTTTAGGTTTGTTCACTGTAAAAAAACAGCCGCGGTCTAAAAGACCGCAGCCATGTTTTACAATACGTTAAAATATTTCGCTTCAGGATGTGCAAAAACAAGGGCTGTAACAGAAGCTTCTGGTTCCATCATGAAACCGTCTGTTAACTGAATGCCGATGTCTTCAGGTTTAATTAATTTAAACAGTTTTGCTTGGTCTTCAAGGTCTGGACATGCGGGATATCCGAATGAAAAACGCTGACCTTGGTATTTGGCTGAAAAACGCTCCGCCATTGTAAAGTCAGGCGAATCGGGGAATCCCCAGCGGTCACGAATTTGCTGATGAACACGTTCTGCTAATCCTTCAGCTAGTTCAAGCGCAAGAGCTTGGAACACGTGACTCTTTAAAAACTCGCCGTTTTCTTTGAATTTCGCCGCGCGTTCGCGAATGCCTGTTCCTGCTGTTACAGAGAAGAAACATACATAGTCCATCTCTTTTTCTTTAGGTTTTGCAAAATCAGATAAGCACAGGAACTGTCCTTTTGCTTGTCGAGGGAAGGTAAAGCGTTCAATTTCTGTTTTTTCATCAGCAGGATCATAAATAATTAAATCATTTCCGTCTGCTTGAGCAGGGAAGAACTGATAAATAACCGCTGGTTTAATTAAGTTTTCTTTTAGTGCCAGTTCGAGAAGGTCATCAACGGTTTCTTTTAATTGAACAGCACGCTCGTCTTTTTCAGCAAGCAGCTTATTCACTTTTCCTTTTAGTCCTAAGTGATGGCCTAAAAGCATCTGCCAGTTAATATACGGAAGAACCTGTGCCAAATCGTAGTGTTTGACAACGTGGCGCTTTAAATCAGCCGGTACAAAAACAGGAACATCCGTTGAAATGGCGGATCTTTCTAAAACAGCCGTAGCTGCTTGAGCGGTTTGAGGCTGGCGTTCTCGAACCGTTACTTTCTTTTCTTGACGCGTTTTTAAATCTGCTAAAAGCTGAATAACTTCTTCTTTGTTCTGCAGCTTATTTGCTAACGCTAATCCGTCCATCGCATCTTTGGCGTAGAGGACGGCACCTTCATATTCCGGGGCAATTTTAAAGTCAGTAAATTTACGGGAAAGGGCAGCGCCTCCTACCATAATTGGAACATCAATGCTTGATTGCGTTAAATCTTGTGCAGTTAAAACCATTTGCTGAGCAGATTTTACTAAAAGACCTGACAGGCCAATGATGTCTGGCTTTTCGTCTTTTACTGCTTCAATCAGCTGCTGCGGCGTTACTTTAATTCCTAAATCAATGACTTTAAAACCATTGTTGCTTAAAATGATGTCTACTAAGTTTTTACCGATATCGTGCACGTCGCCTTTAACAGTTGCAAGAATCACTTTTCCTTTTCCAGAATCATTTTCAGTTGCTTCCATATGAGGTTCTAAAAAGGCAACGGATGCTTTCATAACTTCCGCACTTTGAAGCACTTCTGCTACAATCAGCTGGTTGTCATTAAACAAACGTCCGACTTCCGCCATCCCCTTCATAAGCGGTCCGTTAATAATATCTAACGGATCATCATATTGAGCTAAAGCCTGTTCTAAATCAGGAAGCAATCCTTCTTTTGTACCTTCGACAATATACATTGCCAATCGTTCTTCAAGTGTTAACGTAGAAATTTCTACTTTTGCTTCTTTCTTTTTATCACGATAAAAGTCTGTAAACGTGCTTAGCGTTTCATCAGTTGTGTTAAATAATAACGCATTAGCAAGCTCAATTTCAGCTTCTGGAATAGAAGCATAGCGCTCTAATTTTTCTGTATTAACAATGGCATAATCGAGTCCAGCCTGCGTACAGTGATAAAGGTAAACCGCATTTAGTACTTCACGTCCGACTGGAGGAAGACCGAATGACACGTTACTTACGCCAAGAATGGTCAGGCAATCAGGCAGGGCTTCTTTAATCATTTTAATTCCCTTAACTGTTTCTTCAGCAGAACCAATATATTGTTCATCACCAGTCCCTACAGGAAACACAAGAGGGTCAAAAATAATATCTTTTGGATTAAAGCCATGTTTTTTAACAAGCAAATCATGTGAGCGTTTAGCAATCTCTACTTTTCTTTCTGCAGTAACGGCCATGCCTGTTTCATCGATTGTACCGACAACCAGAGCTGCACCGAATTTTTTTACTAGCGGCAAGATTGCATCAAAACGCTCTTCACCATCTTCTAAGTTAATGGAGTTGATAATGACCTTACCTTGCGAGTACGTTAAAGCTTTTTCAATAACTTTCTCGTCAGTTGAATCGATTACAAGAGGAACCTTCACTTTTTTTACAACTTCTTGAATAAATTCCTCCATGTCTTCCATTTCTTCACGGTCTGGATCTGCTAAGCAAATATCAATAACGTGAGCACCATTTTTAACTTGAGCACGCGCAATTTCAGATGCTTCTTCAATTTTCCCTTCCGCAATCAGACGCTTGAACTTGCGAGAACCGATTACATTCGTACGTTCTCCCACAAAAAGAGGGCGCATAGAATCGTCATATACAAGCGGTTCAATACCGGTTACAGCATGATTATGCTCGGAGCGATCAAGCGAACGAGGCGCAACCTCTTTTACTGCTTCAGCAAGTGCTTTAATATGAGCAGGCGTTGTACCACAGCATCCGCCTACAAAGTTCAGCCAGCCTTTATCAGCAAATCCTTTAATTTTTTGAGCCAGCAGCTCAGGGGACTCATGATAATTGCCTTCTTCATCCGGAAGTCCAGCGTTTGGATAACAGCTAACAGCTGAAGTGGCTAGGTCTGAAAGAGAGCGAATATGATCCGTCATAAATTCAGGACCTGTCGCGCAGTTAAGTCCGACTGAAAGAGGCTTCATGTGTTCCAGTGATAAGTAAAAAGATTCGATATCTTGACCAGCGAGAGTTGTTCCCATTGGCTCAATCGTTCCTGAAATCATAATTGGAACTTCTATTTTCAGTTTTTCAAACGCCGCTGTAATGCCTAAAAACGCAGCTTTTACGTTCAGCATGTCTTGACAGGTTTCGACTAGAAGTAAGTCAACGCCGCCGTCTAACAAACCCCGAGCTTGCTCTTCGTACGATTCTACTAACTCAGGGAATGTAATACCTCCCGTAACAGAGAGAGTTTTAGTGGTAGGACCGATAGCTCCAGCTACGAACCTAGGCCATTCGGGAGTTGAATATTTATCGCGAGCTGCACAAGCAAGCTTCACAGCTTCGATATTCAATTCATACGCCAAGTGGCCTAAATCATATTCATCAAGTACGGTAGATGTTGAGCCAAACGTATTGGTTTCAATGATGTCAGCACCCGCTGCAAAGTACTCTTCATGAATGCGCTGAATCACATGAGGCGCTGTTCGGGTCAAATATTCGTTGCAGCCTTCATATTCTTCGCCGCCAAAATCTTCAGCGGTTAAATCAGCATCTTGAATCATCGTTCCCATTGCTCCATCGATGACGAGTATTCGCTTCTTTAGTTGTTGTTCGATAAGTGAGCTCATTTATATCTTCCTTTCTGATGTAACGAGTTGCTTGTCATGAATATAGCGTGTTAGAATTTCGGTCATTTCATAGCGCATAAACGGCGTAATTAAGTAAATACCGTCGAATAGCTCATATGCTGTATCAATTAAGTTTTTTGCAATCGCAAGGCCTTCGACTTCACCGCGAATCCGGTCATTTCCCGTTGCGTCCATACGTTCTAGAATATCTTCTGATAATTTAATTCCAGGTACTTCATGGTGAATAAATCGAGCATTTCTTGCGCTTGTTAACGGCATGATCCCGATGTATACCGGTGTTGTTAAATGTTTGGTTGCTTCATATACCTCTTCAATTTGCTTAGTTGAATAGAGAGGCTGAGTAATGAAATAGTGAGCCCCGCAGTCGATTTTCTTTTCCAAGCGCTGAACGGCTCGGTCTAAGTGACGCACGTTTGGGTTAAAGGCAGCTGCAATGGAAAAATTGGTTTTTTGACCAAGCGGTTTGCCGGAATAAGATAGTCCTTCATTAAACTGAGCGATTAAACTAATCAAGTCAAATGAAGATAAATCATAGACCGAAGTGGCGCCAGGGAAATCGCCAACTTTTGACGGATCACCGGTAATTGCAAGCACTTGATTCATTCCTAGCGTATGAAGTCCCATTAAATGAGATTGAAGTCCAATTAAATTTCGGTCGCGACAGGTAATATGAATAAGCGGTCGTGCTTTTGTTTCTTGTTGCATCAGTGTTGCCATTGCCAAGTTGCTGATGCGAGGTGAGGCAAGAGAATTATCAGCTAATGTAATAGCATCTACGCCGACTTTATCAAGTGCTTTTGCGCCTTCTAAAAATTTCGTCGGACCAAGCTGTTTAGGCGGATCCAGCTCGACGATAACCGAGCGGCGCTTCTTCACAATTTCGTGCATATGAGGTTTATCCTGCTGCTCACGCTCTTGAACCGTAACGGCTGGTCTCATTTTAACGACTTTGCTTGTAATCGGAGGCAGGTCTTTTAAGGCAGACGACATGGCGCGTACGTGAGCTGGTGTTGTACCGCAGCATCCTCCGATTAAGCGAACCCCTTGTTCGCGGAATAAACGCGCGCTTTCTACAAAGTAGTCTTCATTCGTTTCATATTCCAGCTTGCCTTCCACATACGCCGGAAGGCTGGCATTAGGGTAAGCAGATAAGAAAGCACGATCAGGAAGCGGTACTTCTTCAAGAGACTGAATCATATGATAAGGACCTAAACGGCAGTTTAGCCCGACAACGTCTGCTCCTAAGTCTTCTAATTCTTTTAATGCATCTGCTAAAGGACGCCCATCTTGCAGTACGCCAATATCATGCAGGGAAACGTGAGTAATAATAGGCTTATCCGTTTCTTTTCTTGCTAGTGTAAGAACAGTCTTTAATTCTTCGAAATCATAGTATGTTTCAAATAAAAGGCCATCCACGCCTTCATTTAAAAGCCAAAACATTTGTTCACGAATGCTTCGCTTAACCTCTTCTAAACTAATAGCATTTTTTTGGAAAGAACGAATTCCGCCGAGTGTACCAACCACGTAAGCCTGATCTTTTGCAGCTTGTTTCGCTAATTTTACACCAGCAACATTGATGTCTTTGACTGAATCTTCTAATCCATAACGGGCAAGTTTTTGATAATTAGCAGCGTACGTATTTGTTTGAATAACGTTTGCACCAGCTTCTACATAGGCTCTGTGAATACGAGAAACCTCTTCTGGTTTGGTGATGTTTAGTTCTTCAAAACAGCTGTCAATACCGTGTGAGTAAAGGAGGGTACCAGTGGCACCATCCCCAATTAAAATTTTAGACTTTAAATCTTCAAGTAACCCCATGTCAAAACCTCCTTAAATTGTTCCGCTTCTATTTCACGAGTGATTCGTTTTATGCAATATGCCGATAAAATAGAAAAAGTCTTCTTAAGAAGAAGACTTTTTTCGCCTTCTTATCTTCCAAGCAATAAATTGCTTGCTGGATTTAGCACCATGTCTCTAACGACTGGTTGCTGAGGTTTCAAAGGGCCAGTCCCTCCACCTCTCATGATAAGAATCAATTGTATATAATTGAAACATATTTTTTTAAATAGAAAGAATACTTATTTAATAATTTATCTGATTTTTAGAAATTATACAACAGTAAATTGTGAATTTCCAGCAAATATTGAGGAAAATTTAAAAGCTAAAGGGAAAATATCCGTATATTTTGTTTGAAAACTGCCGTTATGTTAAGGGATAAAGGGTTTTCATGAAAAAAACAAGAAGGAAATAAAAAAACGAAAAAGGAACAGCACCGGGTGAGGCGAGGATTTACATATAAAAGGCTCGTCTTTTTTTAACCGTTTCTACATATAGTGAACTATGAAGGGTAGAAGGGTGATGGGCATGAAAAGGTGGAAACTCACGCTGCAGGTTGCTGCTACGTATGTAGGCACCGTTGTAGGAGCCGGTTTTGCAACAGGCAAGGAAATTGTTCAATTTTTTACACAGTACGGGGAACTTGGAATGGTTGGAATTTTGGTCAGCGGCTTGTTTTTTATTTGGCTAGGTTCGAAAATGATGCTGCTTTCGCACGCAATTGGGGCTTCTTCTTATCAGCAGCTTAATACATATTTATTTGGTGATGTACTTGGAAAAGCGGTAAACGGTGTAATGATCGTCATTTTATTTGGAGTAACTTCAGTCATGCTAGCGAGTACGGGGGCAATAGGAAAAGAACAGTTCGGGCTGTGGCCTCCTGTTGGGATGATTTGTACAATTGTTTTAACTTATATATTTATCGCAAGAGGAATTAACGGTATTTTAATGGTTAATTCTCTTGTTGTGCCGATGATGCTTTCATTTGCTTTTATCATCTTTGTGCCAAATGTCAGCTATTTCTCACTGATTCAAACGAAGCCAGACTTAACGCTCGTCACACAGTGGAAGTGGGCGGTTAGTCCCTTTTTATATATTTCCCTAAATCTAGCTTTGGCTCAGGCCGTTTTAGTTCCATTAGGAAGCTCCGTGAAAGATAAGAGCGTGATCAAAAAAGGGGCCGTAATAGGAGGATGTGTACTTACGTTTATGCTTGTTTCTACTCATCTTGCCCTTTCCAATTTGCCTTATTCATTTCAACTTGATATTCCGATGAGTGCCGTTGTTAAAAATATCTCAGCGTGGGTGAATGTTTTATTTACGGTAGTTGTGTTAGGTGAGATTTTTACTACATTGATTGGAAATGTATTTGGAATCGCTAAACAGCTTCAATCATTTCTTCCCCTGAATGACAAACAAGCTTTTGCGTTTATTATCTTGGCATGCTTTATTATCGGGCAATTTGGATATGCTCAGCTTCTTGAGTTTTTGTATCCGATATTTGGCTATATTGGACTAGCTTTTGTATGGATGCTATGTATTAAAAAAGAAAAAATAAGCTAAAAGCTGGATTTTGCAGAACAGATGTGAAAAACGAAGTTAAATGATGTGACAAGTCGATTTTACTTTGCTATAATGTAAAACAAATAAGACTCTAGCAGTCGAATATATTATCCTTCGGGGTCGGGTGTAAGTCCCAACCGGCGGTGATAAAGCATATGCTTTTAAGCCCGTGACCCGTTTTCATACGATGTATGTTAGCGGTGGATCTAGTTAAAATCTAGAGCCGACAGTAAAAGTCTGGATGGGAGAAGGATCAGGAAGCACAGTTGTTTTTTTGTGTTGTATTAATAAGGGACAGGTTTGCCTTTTTTAAAGCTACCCTTGTTTTTGTACACAAAACATAACTGTTTATTTCGTATACAATTAGCGGAATTTTGCATAGATAAAACTGATTCAGCTCAGCCGACCCCTTGGACATTTGTTCAAGGGGCTTTTTTATTTTCAGTGGTTGGGGGAAAGATAAATATGAAAAAAAAGCAGCTGCTATTTCAAAACGGCATAAGAAGTTGGAATAGCGCCAAAGCAGGTGAAGAAAATGTTCACAGGTATTATTGAAGAAATTGGAAAAATAAAACGGATTCAAAAGGCTACAGAAGCAATTGTTCTTACGATTGATGCGAAGACCGTGTTAGAAGATGTGAACTTAGGGGACAGTATTTCAGTTAACGGCGTTTGTTTAACCGTAACGGCTTACTCTCAAAATGAATTTACGGTCGACGTCATGCCGGAGACGATTAAAGCAAGTACCCTGCAGCTTCTAACCGTTGGATCACGTGTTAACTTAGAACGGGCGATGGCTGCAAATGGCCGGTTTGGAGGGCATTTCGTCAGCGGACACGTTGATGGAATTGGAACCATTGTAAGCAAAACACGTAAAGGAAATGCCTTTTATTATGAAATTCAAGTGGATCCTGAACTTCGTGAATTTATGATGTTAAAAGGATCTGTTTCTGTAGACGGAACAAGTCTTACTATTTTTGATGTCAGCAATCAATCATTTACTATTTCTCTTATTCCTCATACGGTGCTTCACACAGTCGTGGGAGACAAACAGCGAGGAGACAAGGTGAATATTGAATGCGATATGTTAGCTAAATATATGCATCAGATGATGGCTAACAAGTCAACTCCTGGCGCCTCGAATCGGTCAGGTAATATGAAGGATTTATTGCAGCAGCATGGTTTTACAAATTAACAGTGGGGTGAAAGAGATGTTTCATAAAGTAGAAGAAGCCATTGAAGAGTTAAAAAAGGGAAAAGTGGTTATTGTATGCGACGATGAAGATCGAGAAAATGAAGGAGATTTTATTGCATTAGCCGAAAAAACGACGCCTGAGGTTATTAACTTTATGGCTACTCATGGAAGAGGATTAATTTGTACACCTGTTAATGAAGAAATTGCGCATAAATTGAATCTTCACCCGATGGTAGTGAACAATACGGATGTACATGGAACAGCATTTACAGTAAGTATTGATCATATTTCAAGTACAACAGGTATCAGTGCGTACGAACGTTCTGCTACCGTTATGGCTCTTGTAAATGAAGCAACGGTAGCAAGTGATTTCCAACGACCAGGACACATTTTTCCGTTGATTGCAAAAGACGGGGGCGTTCTGCAGCGTGCGGGTCATACAGAGGCCGCTGTTGATTTAGCCGTGTTAGCAGGAGGAAAGCCTGCGGGTGTTATTTGTGAAATCATGAATGAAGATGGAACAATGGCACGCGTACCGGATTTAACAAAGATTGCAGAGCAATTTGATTTAAAAATGATTACAATAAAAGATTTGATTGCCTACCGCCGCAAACATGACCAGCTGATTAGCCGTGAAGTAGAAGTAAGCTTACCTACGGCATTTGGTGATTTTAAGGCTGTAGGATATACAAATAAACTTGATAATAAAGAACATGTGGCTCTTATCAAGGGTGATATCGATCATAATAGCCCCGTTCTCGTGCGGGTTCACTCCGAGTGCTTGACTGGAGATGTGTTTGGCTCTGAGCGCTGTGACTGCGGTCCTCAGCTTCACGCAGCTCTTACGCAAATTGAAGAAGAAGGACGCGGCATTCTGCTGTATATGCGTCAAGAGGGCAGAGGTATTGGCTTATTAAATAAGCTAAGAGCATATAAGCTGCAGGAAGAAGGATACGATACCGTAGAAGCGAATGAAAAACTCGGGTTTGCTGCGGATTTACGAGAGTATGGAATCGGTGCTCAAATCTTAAAGGACCTTGGAGTCAAACAAATGAAGCTTTTAACGAACAATCCTCGCAAAATTACTGGGCTAAAAGGCTACGACCTTGAAGTGGTAGAGAGAGTGCCTCTTCAAATGCCGGCAGTGGATGCCAATAAAAAATACTTAGATACCAAAGCTAAAAAACTAGGTCATTTATTACATTTATAAGTTTACACTTTTTTTCGTTATAACAAATGAAGCTAATTCATGAAAAGAAATGTAAATAACTATATATTACTACTAGCAGGAGGAACAAGAGATGAATCATTTATATGAAGGAAATTTAGTTGGCACAGGATTAAAAATCGGAATCGTGGTAGGGCGTTTTAATGAATTTATTACGGGGCGTTTACTTAGTGGAGCAGAAGATGCGCTTAAACGTCACGGCGTAGCTGATGAAGATGTAGACGTGGCTTGGGTACCGGGCGCTTATGAAATTCCATTAATCGCTAAAAAATTAGCTGAATCTAAAAAATATGACGCGGTTATTACGCTAGGAACGGTTATTCGAGGAGCTACTCCACACTTTGATTTTGTATGTAATGAAGTAGCAAAAGGCGTTGCATCTCAAAGCTTACAAACAGGCGTACCAATTATCTTTGGTGTATTAACAACTGAAACAATTGAGCAAGCAATTGAACGTGCAGGAACAAAAGCAGGAAACAAAGGATGGGAAGCTGCAGCATCAGCTATCGAAATGGCTAACCTTTCAAAAATGATTGAAGGATAATAGAGGTCATTCCAGTTTTTGTAAACTAAAGAGTTAAAAGAGGCTGAAACAAAAGTATGGTAGTTGAAAGAAGATCCGAACGATGAATCGTTCGGATTTTTTCATGGTTAGGGTTACATTACAACGTAGGTTTCCTGTATGTAGGCTTCTAACTGTTGAGTGGAGAGCAGGGCGAAGGCTCCTGTAGGGAAAGCGAAGACTTGCAGGGAAATCACCTGCAGTGCAGCAAGCGATCCATACTATCTCATGTATCCGATTTGTTCGCCTTTAGATTGGATTGATGTAGTATGTCTCAATCTCTTTTGAATAGCAGCTAGCTATGTATAATTTAGCTAAAACGTCTTACTCTAAGTAATAATTAGGTCGTAAAAGGGAGACGTCTATGCCTCATTATACTGCTTTTTTTGCATTGATTATTATCAGCACAGCCGTTTTGCTTACAGTATTCATACGTAAAAAAGATAAAAGGCTAGTCGTTTTGCTTTTTTTTATCATTGGAATGGCTTATGTACTAGAGTATGTTGTATTTGTGTTGTTTGAAAGTTACGAGTACGATCCTGATTTTATGACCAATGAATATTTTGATAATTTGTTTGGGTCCTTAACTTCTCAAACGTTTGCTTTTCCAATCATGGCTATGGTGGTAGCTGCTTATCAATTAAAATTCCGCTATATTTTAATCATTTCGGCTATGTTTATGGGGATTGAAGAATTATTTTTACACTGGGATATTTATACACATCACTGGTGGAAAACAATTTATACAGGCGTTTTAATGACTATAGGCTTTAGTATTTCAAAGATTTGGTATGTATGGCTAACAGAACGGTATATGACATTTGTGCATTACGCTACATTTTTTCTGGGAATGCTCGCCATTACTTCTACTATTATGTTTCTGCTGTTAGCATACTTTCATAATAATTGGTTTTATACGGGATGGTTTGCGTCGGCTACTCATGATTCCGTAAATGCAACGATGATTTATGTTTGTATTGTTACGATTCTCCTCGTTTGGAGTGTAGTCAAAGAATTTTTTATTGGAGCTGGGATCATTATAGCGGGGCTGCGTATAGTAGATATTTTACTAATTCACTATGGGATTTTACTGGTATCTATTACCACTTCACTTGTTCTTTTTACGCTTTTACAAGCGGGTGTATTCATTCTGAGCGTTATGCTTCAAAACTTTATTATGAAAAATTGTTATGGGACGAGCAAAAAAGACGTTGCGTTTCCAGCAAAGAACTACTAAGATAATACGTAACTCAAATAGTTTAGTTCAATAATATTTGAAACAAAGAAAAATGAATTGACGGTTATGCGTATTATTTGTAAGATAGGAAAGCAAATAATAGAAAGCCGAAACAGGGGAGTGAAGGATTCGTGAAAGAGTCCTTTTTTGTAGAAAAGGTACTTAATAATAATGTTTTAATTGCTAAACACCTTACCTATGATGAAGTTGTGCTAATTGGGAAAGGAATAGGGTTCAATAAGAAAAAAGGCGATGAAATCGATGCAAAAGCCGTGGAGAAAATGTTTTTGTTAAAGAGTGAAGAAGAGCAAGAACAGTACAAGCAGCTTTTAGCTCAGGTGGATGAAGACGTGATTGAAATGATGAATGATATTGTAACGCACATTCAAAAGCGTGTTAACATTCCTTTGAATGAGCATATACACATTTCATTGACGGATCATATCGCGTTTGCGATAAAACGTTTTCAGCAGGGAATGGGGCTTAAAAATCCATTTTTACTTGAAACAAAAGCCTTATATCCAGAGGAATACACGATCGCATCTGAAGTGGTAGAAATTATTAGTCGTAAAATAGGCGTGAAGCTTCCAGTAGGAGAGATTGGTTTTATTGCGCTACATATTCACAGCGCGCTGACTGAAAAAAATCTGCTGGAAGTGAATCAAGACTCGCAGCTTATTCAAACGATTATTAATGTGATTGAAGAATCGCTTCATCTGCAGGTAGACAAAGAATCTGTACACTATATGAGATTGATTCGTCATTTACATTTTGCCATTGATCGAGTAAAAACAGGAGAAAAAATAGAAGAGCCAAAAAAAATTGCTTTGCTATTGAAAGAAGAATATCCTCTGTGTTACAATGTGTCTTGGAAAGTGATAAAAGTAATGCAGCAAGCGTTACATTTACCTGTGTATGAAGCAGAAGCAGTTTACTTAACGATGCATTTGCAGCGACTTATAACAAAAACGGATTTATAAAATCATTTCAATACGTGTTACTGATACGATCAGGCATGAGTGAGAAATGAAGCGATGTGTAATTGGATGAGTGTATCCATTTGTCGTTTCTTTTTCCTCATGCCTTTTTTTGTTATAAGAAAGCGCAATCATTGAAGACTTCGCCTCATAACACCAGGAGATGTAATGAGTTTTCTAGTTAAAGAAAGCGTTTTATGAAAGCGCGTTAATGATTCACGTATCAAATAAATAGCTTGTTGCACACTAAATATATAAAAGGAGGTAAGCGCCATGTTTAAAAAACTTTTTGGAGTATTACAAAAAGTCGGAAAAGCGCTTATGCTACCGGTTGCGATTTTACCGGCAGCAGGGATTTTACTTGGAGTAGGGACAGCGCTTCAAAACCCTACATTGTTGGATGCAGTACCGGCACTTGGTGCAGACTGGGTTCAATTAGTTTCAAATGTTTTGTCGCAGGCGGGTCAAATCGTATTTGACAACTTATCGCTATTGTTTGCCGTTGGTGTTGCCGTTGGTTTAGCCGGTGGTGACGGTGTAGCAGGTATTGCTGCAATCGTAGGTTACTTAATTATGAACAAAACGATGAGCACAATCTTAGTTGCTACAGGACAACTAGATCCTGACAAAATGGGTGCTAATCCAGCTTACACTAGCATCTTAGGAATTCCTACGTTAGCTACGGGTGTATTCGGGGGTATCATAGTAGGTATTTTAGCTTCATCCATGTATAATCGTTATTTCAATATTGAATTACCATCTTACTTAGGGTTCTTTGCAGGAAAACGATTTGTACCAATTATTACTGGGGTATTTTCAATTCTTTTAGGTGTTATTATGATTTTCATTTGGCCGCCAATTCAAAGCGGATTAAATGCTTTCTCTACCAACATGATTGATGCAAACCCAACTTTATCAGCGTTTGTATTTGGATTAATTGAACGTTCATTAATTCCATTTGGACTTCATCACATCTTCTACTCTCCGTTCTGGTTTGAGTTTGGTGATTATGTCAATAAAGCAGGTCAACATATTCATGGTGACCAAAAGATTTTCTTTGCTCAATTAGCAGATGGCGTGCCTTTAACAGCAGGAACATTCCAAGTTGGTAAATTCCCGTTCATGATGTTCGGATTGCCAGCAGCCGCTCTTGCGATTTATCACGAAGCGCGTCCTGAAAACAAAAAATATGTAGCTGGTATCATGGGTTCAGCTGCTTTAACATCTTTCTTAACGGGTATTACAGAGCCGCTTGAGTTCTCGTTCTTATTCGTAGCACCAGTATTATTTGCGATTCACGCAGTATTTGCTGGTTTGTCGTTTATGGTTATGCAATTATTAAATGTTAAAATCGGTATGACATTCTCAGGTGGGGTTATCGATTACGTTCTATTTGGAGTTATGCAAAACCGCACAGCATGGTGGCTAGTTATTCCAGTAGGTTTAGTTCTAGCAGTTATCTACTACTTCGGTTTCCGCTTTGCAATCCGTAAATTTAACTTAAAAACACCGGGTCGTGAAGATAAAGAAGAAGGAGAAGAAGATGTAAAAGTAGAAGCAGCAGAGCTTCCGACAAATATTTTGGCTGCACTTGGCGGTAAAGAAAACATTACACATTTAGATGCTTGTATTACGCGTTTACGTGTTTCAGTAGATGATGTGGGTAACGTTGATAAAAACCGCTTGAAAAAACTTGGAGCAGCTGGTGTTCTTGAAGTTGGTAACAATATTCAAGCTATTTTCGGTCCGAAATCTGACACGTTAAAAGGTCAAATTCAAGACATTATGAATGGCAAAACACCGGTTGTCACAAAAGAAGAGACAAAAACAATTGAAAAACCTGTTGCAACATCTGAAGTAGGAAGCGATAATGGTAATGATATTGTTTCACCGATTGAGGGAGAATTGGTACCTTTATCGGAAGTACCAGATCAGGTATTTTCACAAAAATTAATGGGTGACGGTTTTGCGATTATTCCGAAAACAGGCACAGTAGTTGCACCAGTGGACGGAAAAATAGTAAACTTATTCCCGACGAAACATGCTTTAGGTATTGAATCAACGACTGGACGTGAAATTTTAATTCACGTTGGTATTGATACAGTTAATTTAAAAGGCGAAGGTTTTGAAGCTTTAGTTGCCCAAGGCGATGAAGTGAAAAAAGGACAGCCTCTATTGAAAATTGATTTAGACTTTGTAAAAGAAAATGCGCCATCGACGATTACGCCGATCATTTTCACGAATTTACAAGCTGATGAAAAAATTGATATCTTAAAGCAGGGCCAAGTTTCTCAACAAGAAGCAAATATTATTAACATTTCAAAGTAAAAAGGAGATTGATTTAACATGGCACAAAAAACATTTACAGTAACAGCAGACTCAGGAATTCACGCACGTCCAGCAACAACTTTAGTACAAGCAGCAAGCAAATTTGATTCTGACATCAACTTAGAATTCAACGGTAAAACTGTAAACTTAAAATCAATCATGGGCGTTATGTCTTTAGGTATTCAAAAAGGCGCTACAATCACTATCTCTGCAGAAGGTTCTGACGAAGCAGATGCACTTGCTGCTCTTGAAGATACAATGAGCAAAGAAGGATTAGGCGAATAATGACAAAGGAAATTCAAGGCATTGCCGCTTCTAGCGGCATTGCTATTGCTAAAGCATTTCGTCTAGAAAATCCAGAATTAACCGTTGAAAAAAAATCAGTAACTGAAGTTGAAGCAGAAGTAGCACGTCTAGAAGCTGCGCTAGAAAAATCAAAATCAGAACTTGAAATTATTAGAGAGCACGCTCGTAAAGAACTTGGAGATGACAAAGCAGAAATCTTTGAAGCTCACTTATTAGTTCTAAGCGATCCTGAACTTATTAATCCAATTAAAGATAAAATTACGAATGAAAATGTAAACGCTGAACATGCACTTGATGAAGTAGCGGCAATGTTTATTAATATGTTTGAGTCAATGGACAATGAATATATGAAAGAACGTGCTGCTGATATCCGTGACGTAACAAAACGTGTATTAGCTCATCTTTTAGGTGTAAACGTTTCAAATCCAAGCTTAATCTCAGAAGAAGTTGTCATTATCGCAGAAGATTTAACGCCGTCTGATACAGCACAGTTAAATCGTAAGTTCGTAAAAGGATTTACAACAGATATTGGCGGACGTACTTCTCACTCAGCAATTATGGCGCGTTCAATGGAAATCCCAGCTGTTGTAGGTACAAAAACAGTTATGGAAGACATTCAAAACGGCGTATTAGTAATTGTTGATGGTTTAGATGGCGAAGTTATCGTTGATCCAAGCGAAGAAACAGTAAAAGCTTACGAGAAAAAAGCCGCTGAGTATGCAGAACAAAAAGCTGAGTGGGCTAAGCTTGTAAATGAAAAAACGGTTTCAGCTGATGATCATCACGTTGAACTTGCAGCTAACATTGGTACACCAGAAGATGTAAAAGGCGTATTAGAAAACGGCGGGGAAGGCGTTGGCCTTTATCGTACAGAATTCTTATATATGGGCCGCGAAGAGCTTCCGACAGAAGAAGAGCAGTTTACTTCTTATAAAACAGTTCTTGAACGTATGGAAGGCAAACCAGTGGTTGTTCGTACTCTTGATATTGGTGGAGACAAAGAGCTTCCTTATTTAAATCTACCAAAAGAAATGAACCCATTCTTAGGATTCCGTGCCATTCGCTTATGTCTAGAGATGCAAGACATGTTCCGTACACAGCTTCGTGCGCTTCTACGTGCAAGCGTATACGGTAATCTGAAAATTATGTTTCCTATGATCGCTACTGTTGATGAGTTCCGTCAAGCAAAAGCTATTCTTTTAGAAGAAAAAGCTAAACTTCAACAAGAAGGCGTACAAGTTTCGGAAGACATCGAAGTAGGGATGATGGTAGAGATTCCTTCTTCAGCGGTAATCGCAGATTTATTTGCTAAAGAAGTAGATTTCTTCTCTATCGGAACAAACGATTTAATTCAATACACGCTTGCTGCTGACCGCATGAATGAGCGCGTGTCTTATTTATACCAACCGTATAACCCAGCGATTCTTCGCTTAGTGAATATGGTAATCAAAGCGGCTCACAAAGAAGGTAAGTGGGTAGGCATGTGCGGAGAGATGGCAGGAGATGAGATTGCCATTCCAATTCTTTTAGGCTTAGGCTTAGATGAATTCTCAATGAGTGCAACATCTATTCTGAAAGCTCGTTCTCAAATCCGTCAATTATCAAAAGCTGATATCGAACCTCATTTAGATACAATTCTATCAATGTCTTCTACGGAAGAAGTTATTGAGTTCGTAAAATCAACTTTTCATATTGGATAATAAAAAGGTGTGATCATATATGATCACACCTTTTTTATCTTTTAAGCGAAAATAGTAGGCAGAAGCATATTCGCAAACAGCATTGTAAGAAGTGCTGCTACGATCATGCCAAGGCTAGAAAAAGTACCTTCAATTTTTCCAAATTCAAAAGCTCTTGCTGTACCTGTCCCATGAGAAGCTACGCCTAAAAGAAGACCTCTTGCTAGAGAAGAGTGCAGTGCGAGGAGCTTAATGAGTTTTGGAGCGACCATACATCCCACTACACCGGTTATAATCACAAACATAATGGTAATATTCGGATCTCCTCCTAGCGTCTGAGATACATTAACAGCAATAGGAATCGTCACCGATCTTGGAATCAAGCTATGAACCAGCGTTGATTGTAAATGAAACACTAATGCTAACAGCATGGAAGAAATCATGGCAGCAAACGTTCCGAGCCCTACGCTTAAGCTGATTTCAACACGATGTTTTTTGAGTAAATCAAAGTATTTAAACATAGGAACAGCAAAAGCAACGGTTGCTGGTCCAAGCATAAAGCTAATAGCACTGGCGCCTTGCTTATAATGATCATAAGAGCCATTCGTTACTAATAAGATGCCAATTAAAAGAATGGGGGCTAGTAAAATAGGGGAAACTAGCATAGACTTATATTTTTTATAGAGCACTTTTGTGCCGACATAAACGAGCAGTGTAAGCGGAAGAGCAATCCATGTGAGTAATGTCATTTTAGCGAACCTTCCTTTCTTCTTGAAATATGTTCTGCAATGATTCCCGTTACAGACATCACAATAATCGTACTGATTGTGATAATAATCACAATCTGGATTCCAAAATGCATCAATACATCTCCATAATTGATGAGTCCAACGACGGCTGGTATGAAAAATAATAATAGTTCTCCCACTAACAGTGTTCCACCTTGTTCAACCCAGCTTAATTTAATTACTTTAAAGTACAGTAAGAAAAACAGTAAGAAAAATCCGATGATACTACCTGGCACTGGGAGGTCAAACCACTGTGAAATACTTTCTCCTATTAAAAACAGAGCCGTTAGTAATAAAATCTGTAAAATCACCATAATCAGTTTCATGATTAGCCTCCTTTATTTATGTTTTTATTCATTCATTCCTAGTTTGTTGAGACAATAATGGAGTCGTCTATGCTGAAAAGACGACTCCATCATGGGAAAAGAGAAACTATTTGGATTTTGCAAATGGGGATACAACTTAAGTAAATGAATGCTACACACTTATCTTACAAAAAAACGACTATAATATGAAATATATAATAACTATGATAACTATTCTTTTTAGTTATAGTCGCAAGAAATCTCTTTACAAATGCGTTGGTAACCTTTTCAAAAAAGCGTTTGTGAAATATAAGGTGTAATTATTTAATAAAAGGCAATCAAAAAAAGAAATTGTGACATGCCTACATCCATTCAATCTAAAGACGAACCAATGGGATAAATGATTTAGTATGAATGACTTGTTACACCGCCATGAAAAAAATCCGAACGAGTTTGATTCTTGATGGAGAATCAGGCTCGTTCGGATTTTTAATTAAACTACTTTTGTCTTAGCTTTGTTAAACTGTACTTTTAATATAATCAATAAAAGCCTGCGTAGCATAAGAGATATATCGATCTTTTTTAACAATTAAAGCAATTTCCCATGGAATAGCATTCTCGAGATTAATTACTTTCATATGCTCCAAATCAAGCTTTTCACATAGTGAATAAGGGAAAAGAGCAATGCCGAGATTAGCAGCTACCAGCTCTCCAATGAAGTCCCACTGAGAGCTTTTAAAAGCAATATTAGGCGTAAATCCATTTTTTAAACATTCGTTATAGACCATTTCATGCATGGTGAAGTCTTCATGAAAGGAAATAAGCGTTTCGTCTTTTAACTCTTTTAATGAAATCGTAGAATGCTGAGCCAACGGATGAGATTTATGCACAACAAGCTGCAGCGTTTCTCGAGCTAAAGGAGTCGTAAAGAACATATTTTCATCAACTGGAAGTAAAACTACCCCCACGTCCACTTCTCCTTGTTCCACAAACTTTTGCATTCTTTTAGCGCCATATTCCACTAATTGAATATCAATCTCAGGGTATTGCTCTCGAAATGCTTTAATAATAGTAGGAAAAAACAATGTACCAATAATAGGGGGAATGCCTATTTTGATGGTTCCTCTTTTTAAATGCATTAAATCATAGAGGGAATCCGATAAATCTCGGAGAGAAGATAAAATGCTTTCAGCTTGCTCGTACACAATTATTCCTGCATCGGTAAGCTGCACTTGTTTGCCAGCGCGATCAAACAAAGGTGTGCCGAGCTCTTCTTCTAATGATTTAACCATTTTACTGAGAGAAGGTTGAGAAATATGCAGCGCTTCAGAAGCTCTTGTGAAATTTTTATGTTTAGCCACTTCTGTTAAGTAATGCAAATGGCGAACATCCATTTTGTATACCTCCGTGTTCATACATGCTAATTAATAAGATACACACATTCTACCACATTCACGATCAGCTCTATACCTTTCTGTCCTATCCAATAAAATGATCAGTAGAAGGGGGAGTGAATACAAAAGAAATTGCCAACAATATATATTTACACATTGTTTATTTTAGAAGTATAATATATAAATCAGTAGAACGGTTACATATCGATCACAGAATCAATCAATAAGGTGGTTAGAACGGTTGAGTAAAGCAGATGAAATAAGAGATATCGTTTATATTAATGGCCATGTAAATAAAAAATGCTTTATTACATATGGAATTGAATTTAAAGAGTTTTATCATTCCCTTCCTACGCCGCTTGCAAATATATTATTGTTAAAGCACGGTTTTGAAGACAGTGATTACCATTACCAAACCCATATGGACTATGTAGAAGAAGAACAAATTCATCTTTTAGCAGAGGATGATGTTTATAATTATGGCGATTTTTGTTGGATTGATTTTGAGGATATATCTTCGTTGGATTTGTTAGAACCTCAAGATATTGCAGCGCTGCTGTATTTAGGTCATTTAAAAAAACCGCTCAATTCGCCATTTAATAATAAACTCGGTAATCAATTTGTTTATTTAGCTCACGATGATGGATTTTATAACAAAATCTATTTTCGAGACGTGTATGATATGAAGCACATTTTAAGTCGAATCATTCCGTTAAAAATGTCAGCAATTAAGCAAAAAAGATTTGTATTTAGAAGGAAGAAGTTAGAATATCCGATTTTGCCGCTCGTGTTAGCAAATACGCTTCTTACTTTAACGAATGACGGTTTGTTTATTGATTTTGAACATATGGTTCAATCCCGTAAAGATATTAAAATTCCTTTGTATACAATCGGTGATTTTGACGATATGAATGAAATGTATAATGATCGGTTTGAGCACAAAGAGATGAGTAAATTGCAGGCGCATCTTGTTCTGACTCATAAAGAACTGGAGTGGAGCATTGAAGAAGTTCAATAATCTAAAAAGAAGTTGAGACATAACGTAATGAATCCAATCAACTGCTAGAAGGAACGAGACAGATAAAACTATATTCACCATCACAAAAAAACGAACCACTAATCAAACATGTTGATTAATGGTTCGTTTTTCACTTGGGCTAAAATGCTTTTGTCCCAGCCTCTTTTTGAATAGACGTATAAAATGGATTTTTCCATTCCATTAGTACGGCGTAGTTGTGTGAATCTTCATCTTCAATATAGTTTGCTGCGAGGCCAATAGGCGTTCTGCCACAGCGCATCAAAAAGGTCATAACGGGGTCGTAGAGAGTTCCGGCTGATACAAGGTTCATATATTCAACGGGCGTGTACAAGGAAGACACTGGTGCGTATCCAGGGATGCGGCACCCGCCGAGCAGCCTTTCTAACTTGTAATGAATCACCACTTCATATAAAGACTGCAACAGCAGCTTCCCAAGCCCCATTGATCGATGCGAAGGAGTGACGCACACGTCCACTACATAAAGCGTATTACCAGAAGGGTCGTGCGTATGAATATATCCGCTTCCTGTTACTTCATCCCATGTGTGAGCCGCATTTCCTTCCACTGAAACAATCGCGCTTGTGATAGATCCGCATATTGTCCCGTCTATCTCCACACATAGCGCTCCATCCGGAAAAAGGGAAACATGGTTATTTAACTGATCTTTACTCCATAATAATTCAGAAGGGAAAGGAGGGGGAAAACTTTCTTCTTGAATCCGAATCAACTCATCAAAATCATTCGATGTATATGATCGTACCGTACATATTACAGGCTTATTTTGATGAAAGACAAAGCATTGCTTTTTATACACTGCTTTTTTTCCTCCTTTAAGAAATAATTTTCAGATAATTATACCATATGGAAAAAAGAAATTATTTCATATTTATTGAAGAATTTGACGAGAACGTGATAAAGTTAAAAAGATTCGAACTATTAGATGAGGTGAAAGAAATGGATGTTGAATTAAAAGGAAAAACAGCGCTTGTATTTGCAGCCAGCCAAGGGCTTGGCAAAGCGATTGCTGCTAGACTCGCAGAAGAAGGCGCAAACGTTATGATTGCAAGTCGTTCAGAAGAGAAACTAGCCCAAGTAGCAGAAGAGATTTCATACCTTGGAAGCGGACAAGTGTTACATAAAACGGCAGACGTTACAAAAACAGAGGACATTCAAGATGTTATTCAATATACAGTAGATACGTTTGGAACTATTGATATTTTAATTAATAATACAGGAGGTCCTAAAGCTGGGAACTTCCTTTCGTTAACAGATGATGATTGGAAGCAGGCATTTGAGTTAAATCTCCTCAGCTATATTCGTATTATTCGTGAGGTAGTGCCCTTTATGAAAAAGAGCGGAGGACGTATTGTCAATATTGCTTCTTCTTCCATTAAAGAGCCAATTGCTGGACTTATTCTGTCAAATACCTTCCGTACAGGAATCGTGGGACTTACGAAAACACTTGCTTCAGAACTAGCAGAGGACGGTATCTTAATTAACACGGTTGCGCCAGGAAGAATTGCAACAGACCGAGTGAAAGAGCTAGATACCATTCGTGCTGAAAAAATGGGAGTAGACGTTTTAGAAGTTGAAGAAGAGATGAGAAACCAAATTCCTCTTAAGCGCTACGGTCAGCCTGAAGAGTTTGCTAAAGCCGTTGCTTTCTTTGTTTCGGGAGCGAATTCATATATGACAGGCCAGTCGTTTCTAATCGACGGAGGCATGGTGAAATCCATTTAGTTACATAGAAAAACCCTGCAGCTGCAGGGTTTTTTGTTAAATCCAAGTTGTAACTTGATCTAATGGTAAACGATCGCTAGCATGTGCTTCTTTAGCTGCTTTTCCAACTGAAATAAGCATAACTGGAATGTATCGATCCTCAATTTTAAACTCTTCTACAAATTTTTGTGCGTTAAATCCGCCCATTGAACATGTGTCATATCCTTTTGCTTTTGCTGCAAGCATGAATGTCATAGATGCAAGCGAAGCATTTGTAAACGCGGCATCGCGGGCGAAAGCACCGTTTTTATAAGCGCCGTTAATTTGTCCTGACAAAATGTTTTTTACGTCTTCTGTCATGTGACCTGCTTCGACTAGTGGGTTGTACACGTCATCTACATTTTTATTGGCTTCTAAATCACCTAACACAGCTACTACAGCGCCTGCTTCTGTAATTTGTTTTTGGTTGTAAGCAATTGGAAGTAGACGTTCTTTCGCATCTTGGTCTGTAATAACAACGAAATGCCAGTGCTGTAAGTTCCAAGCTGATGGTGACTTCACTGTTGCTTCTAAAAGTTCCGTTAATTCTTCTTTGCTTAATTTAGCTGAAGAGTCATATTCTCGAATCGATGTACGTTCATTTACCACATCAAAAAAATCTTTTGTCATAATAAAAACCTCCGTTAAAAGTATGTATTTCTTTAGTGAATCGATGCACATTTTATAATGATACACTATTGAAGTCAATTTATATGCTTCTAGTATACCCGCTCTTATGTGCTATCACTCACAAAAAAATGCATACACTTCTTACCATCGGTTTAACGTGATTGACGAGATGTAAGATAAGCTTCAATTCGATCACAGGCTTCACGCAGCGTGTTCATGGAATACGCATACGACAGGCGTACATATCCTTCACCGTGGGAAGAAAAAGCGCTGCCGGGTACTAGTGCAACACCCGCTTCTTTGACTAACTCCAGGGCAAAATCAAATGAATTACTGTGGAAGTTCTGGATAGAAGGGAAGATATAAAAAGCACCAGTCGGCTTTTCTACGTCAAATCCCATGTTTACTAGTCGGTCATACACATAATTCAGTCTTTGTTCGTATTCTTTTTTCATATCCACCGCATCGTTTTTACCTGCTGTCAGTGCCTCGAGTGCAGCTGCTTGAGAGACAGAAGAAGCACAGCTCACGTTGTATTGATGAACTTTTAAAATATGTTTGGCTAAATAAGAAGGAGCAAATAAAAGACCAATTCGCCAGCCCGTCATGGAGTGAGACTTTGATACTCCGTTAATAACAATTGTTTTCTCTCTCATAGATGAAATGGAGGCAATGGACTGATGTTTTTTATCAAAAACGAGCTCGCTGTATATTTCATCAGATAGTACAAAAATATTTTTATCGCTTAAAAGAGCGGAAATTTTTTCTAATTCTTGCTGTGACAACGTCACGCCTGTAGGATTAGACGGATAAGGTAAGATGACGCATCTTGTTTTAGAGGTCAAATGTTGTTCGATTAAATCCGCAGTTAGTCGAAATCCTGTTTCGGTTGTATCAATATGTACAGGTTTAGCCCCGTTTAACCGGATAAGCGGTTCGTATCCTGGATAAACAGGTCCAGGCAAAATAACTTCGGAATCTTCTTCTAAAATGGTGCGAAGAGCAATATCAATTGCTTGACTAGCTCCAATGGTCACAATTACTTCATCCGCTGGGTTATAGTGCAAGTCATATTTTTCTTTGACAAATTGAGCTGCTGCCTCGCGCAGTTCGATTGTTCCAGCATTGTGGGTATAAGAAGTTTGGTTACCATCAATTGCAGATTTTGCCGCTTCTTTTACATGCTGTGGTGTTAAGAAGTCAGGTTGTCCAATTGTGAGGGATAAAACATCTTGGTATTGTGAGACCATATTATAAAATGTACGTATTCCTGATAGTTCAATTTCTTTGACACGTTTATTGATTAAGTGCTCCATGGTTTCAAATCCTTCCGCGTATTTTCAACTCATTTTATCACAATGAAAATAGGTAAAAAACCACTATTTGCGCATTTTGCAAATAGTGGTTTTAAGTTAGGTGTTATATAGCTTATTATAAGCAGTTGTTAGTTCATAAAATTGTTCTTCATCTCTGTTATCTAACGCATCGTCGATAAGAGATTTCAAATGCTGTTTATTAAAGTTTGTACTCATAGTCGTCAAAATACGATTGGCCTCTTTTGCGTAATAGTGTTGGTAAGGTGTGTACTGAGATGAGTGAGGATAGTGATTCATATTTTTTCGATAAGAACTCATAACATAAACCTCCTTTTTTAAAATAAAACGCAGCTTCTATTACTTGAAATGTACCCTTTCTATATAGTTGTTAACCCTGTTTTTAACTGCGAATGTGCTAAGGTATGTGTTAGGAAATCAGAGGTTCCTTGCTTCACGCTCAATTCTAGATTCAAAAAAATAAGTGAATAAAAAGACCTGCATATATATGCAGGTCTTGTATATTAGTCAGTGTGTATTTGGCCTTCACGCCAATAAACGGGGGAAACGTAGCCAAAATCAACTTCATGATCGTCCAATGTGACAACGCAGTGATCAGAGCCTTCTTGTTCTTTAATATCTTGATATACAGCTTCTTCTACGTTTTCAATAATGGTCATTTCATTATCGTCATTAAAAAGAATGACGGAGCCTTTCATATTACGAACACCTTCTTTTAAGATTATTCATTCACTTTGTGTAGTATAAACCGTTTTGGCTGTAGAGTCCACAGCTATCTTCGATTTCTTGTTAAAAATTTGTGAACAGGCTTTTAGGAATGAATAAGAAACCCTCTAAATAGAAGAGTAACCGACTTGTCTATTCTTTCTTGAAGGGTAGCAGAGTCGGGTTGGTTAGTACACCAGTAGAGAAGGGTGCCAAAAAAATTAAGTATAGCAATAGAAGCCATTTCTTCCGCAGGGATATCAACTATAAGTTCACCACGGTCTTGTCCTGTTTGAAAAACTTTTGTAAAATGAGCGCGCATTTTTTCAATTTGAAGAATTTCAGATTGTTGAAAGGAACTGTTGGTAATAGCAATATGAAACCAAGAACGGATTAGGTGAGGGTTCGCTTCTTCGTTTGATTGTGCTAGTAATAAAAACAGTTGTTTAACAATGGCAGCAGTTGATTCTTCGGTTTGAAGGAGCTGTTCTAATTTATAGGAGATACGGTTTGTGAAATTAATTCCAAGGTAATGAAGAACTTCTTCTTTTGTTTTGAAGTAATTAAAAAATGTTCCCTTTGCTACACCCGCTTCATGCGTAATTTGAGACACAGTCGTTTTTTGATATCCCTGCTGTTGGAATAAAGAGATAGCTGCTTTTTGAATGCGTTTTTTTGTTTCTTCTTTTTGTAATCCTCTGTTCATAAATTACACCTCATTTGAATAGGAGTGGTCGTTTGACTCAAGTTCATAAGCTAGTATAGAGAAGTAAAGTAGAGCAAGTAAAAAACTGAGCAGAGGATAAGACGAAAGGGATCAACGCTCATGTTTTTATATAGTATATAATATTCTGTTAATTCGTAAAACAATATTTTATGTATATGTTTTAGGGAAAAAGGATAATAAAATAAGAAAATTTTTCTTTACGGATATAAGAGGCGGTCACTATAATAGGAAATATGGACTATTAGATAAGCGGGTGAGATGAGAGGAGTAAGTGATATGAATCAAGATAAAGGAATACTGTTAGAAAGTGGTACAAACGAACTGGAAATTGTCGAATTTGAGATAGGAAATGTTTTATTTGGCATCAATGTAGTAAAAGTTAGAGAGATTATTAATCCTGTATCTATTACACCTGTTCCAAATGCGCATTCTTACATAGAAGGTATTATAGAGCTAAGAGGAGAAGTTCTTCCTGTCGTTGACATAGCAAAAGCGTTAAAAATGGAACCTTCAAATACGCCGGAAAAAGATAAGTTAATCGTCACAGAGTTCAATCAGCAAAAAATAGTCTTTCACACACACGCAGTAACGCAAATTCACCGTATTTCTTGGAAAGAAATTGAGAAGCCTTCAGATTTGTATCAAGGTTTGGAAACGCAGATTACTGGAGTGGTAAAATTAAACGGGCAAATGCTTCTGCTGTTAGACTTCGAAAAGTTGATTTCTGATGTGAACCCTGATGCGGGTATTAATCAGTCGAAAATAAAAAAGCTAGGGGCTAGAGAACGTTCTAATAAAAAGATTGTCGTGGCTGAAGACTCGCCGCTGCTGCGCCGAATGATTGAAGATACTCTTGCACAAGCAGGTTATGAGAACACGGAATTTTTCGAGAACGGTGAGGAAGCATGGAACTATCTAAGCTCGGTGATCGATAAAGGAGTGGAAATCAGTGATCAAGTCCAGCTGCTTATTACAGATATAGAAATGCCGCAAATGGATGGCCATCATTTAACTAAAAAAGTGAAAGAAAATCCTCAGCTTTCTATCCTTCCAGTTATTATTTTCTCTTCTCTTATCACAGAAGATTTACGTCACAAGGGAAAAATGGTAGGAGCGGAAGGACAAGTAAGTAAGCCGGAAATCGGAGAGCTTGTTGAGTTGATTGATCTCTATATTTTGTAGGAAGACAAAAAAGTGCCTGAAAGCAGATTGCTCCACTTCAGGCACTTTTTTTAAAAATAACTTTTACCCAGCGGTTTAAACACAGGTGCTTGCCGTTTTCTTGGAGTCGAAACAGGGCTTTTAGCCGGCTGTACGAGATGACCCGTATATTTAGATAATAAGCGCTTCGCATAAGATAATGACATAGTCGTTTTGGGATTTCGATACTGATGGTTTAAATGGCCGAGGTGTGATAACTCTTTGAAGTCTTCTTTCTTTGGAGGCATATGGAAAAAGTAGTCTCCAACTGATACAAGTACATCTGATTTTTGTTGACTTTTACCAGGGTTTGGCGAAAAGTGAAGTCCTTCTTTTTTTGCTTTTCCTTCTAAAATTAGTTGATCTAATGCAATTTTTTTTAACGTATATAACTGCTTAGGATCAGGAGCAGCTTTTGCGTGACGATTTACAGTGAAAATAGCTTGTGCAATCTCAGATACAGACGGGGTCAAAGAGCCTTGTCCATTTGCTTGAGACATACGTTCACTCCCTTTCTATCATATCAGCTGTTCAACCTATAAGGTGAAAGGTGAAAGCTGATACGTTCATTATAGCGTGTCTTGTCCCATTTGAAAATAATTACACGAAGAAGTATTTTGGTAATTAATGAAATTTCCTATGTATAGGGTTTGTTTTGTTACGCTTCCTTATACAAGTAAAGTGGAACAGCACGCTATACTTTCTATTTTTAAAAATGCTGCTCGCACAGTTAAACAATCATTAATTAGTAAATCCTGAACTATTGAGCCATTCGTCGAGAAGGGCGAATATAAACACCAGTACCATTTGGCACAATTTGAGCTAGCTCATTTACTTGGGCATTATACATGCGAATGCATCCTTTGGATACGGCTTTTCCAATAGAACTTGGATTATTTGTTCCGTGAATGCCATATGACTTTTTAGACAAGCTTAGCCACATTGTACCAAAAGGCCCCCCGGGGTTTGGTTCCCGGTTAACGATAACAAAGTCTCCAGTAGGGGTTGCGCTCAGCATTTTTCCTGCTGCAATGGGATAGACTTTTTGTATGATATTATTTCTTCGTAACTCAAGCTGTTTTTCAGCAATAAACACGTGGATCGTGTAAGGAATGAGCTCTTTATCGGGGAGGTTTGGAATGATGATTACTTGCCCAGGCTTCAGCGCATGATGGCTTACAAAAGGATTAGCCATCCACAGGTCTTCAACCGGAATCCGGTAGTCACCTGAAACGCTTTGCCAGGTTTCACCGCGCTTTACTATATATCTCATTAACTTCGCTCCTTTGATATATGACTATGCTGTAACAGTATACGATTGAAAAAAGTAAAAGTGACTTTTTAAAGTTATTTTGAAAAAGGTGTTGAAATTACATTGACTTATAAGCATGGACTGATTGATATAGGTTCAAATACGATACGCCTTGTTATTTATGAATACAAAAAAGGCAGAGGGTTTAAGCAAATTGAAAACGTGAAAGTAGCTGCACGGATTCGAAATTATTTAGATAAAGAAGGAGTGTTAACGGCTAAAGGAATACATACCTTGCTTGATACGCTTAAAACGTTTGGAGTTATTACCAAGCATTATCAGCTGCTGCGCGTTACCTGTGTGGCCACAGCTACCATCCGTCAAGCGACTAATGCAAAAGAAGTTCTAGCCCTTGTAAAAAAAGAAACGGGCTTTTCTATTCAACTATTGTCTGAATATGAAGAAGCGTATTACGGCTTTGTTGCAGTTATTCATTCCACTTCGATCGAAGAAGCCATTACAATTGACATTGGCGGGGGAAGTACGGAAGTTACATATTTTCGCAATCGAGAGTTAGTGCAGTACCACAGCTTTCCATTCGGTGCCTTATCTCTACGTCTGCAGTTCGTCAAAGGCAATATTCCCACTGCAGAAGAAAAAGCGAAAATCCGGGATTTCGTGATCCGGCATTTCCATGCTGTCCCTTGGCTTTTAAATCGTCATGTGCCGATTGTAGCAATTGGAGGAAGTGCAAGAAGTATGGTGCAACTGCATCAAGGTTTTATCCACTATCCTCTCGCGGGGCTGCATCAATATGAAATGAATTTAGCTGATATATTGCATGTGAAATCTGCTATAGGCTCATTGTCTTATCACAATCTTCAAAAGCTAGACCGCTTGTCAAACGATCGTGCGGATACAATTTTGCCAGCGATTGAAGTATTTCAATCAGTATATGAAACAGTGAACGCGACTCGCTTCATCCTAAGCCGCAAAGGCTTGAGAGAAGGGGTGTTATTTAAAGAAGCATCTGATGCTAATATCCAGCCAATGTACCCCGATGTCATACAGCAAAGTTTTCAAGAAATAATGGAAGAGTTTGAAGTAAGTAAAGATTACGTCAAACAGCTTACGCGCACAGCTAGTATGATGTTTCAGCATCTTAGGGAGCAGGGACCGGTTGAGTTAAAAGAGGATGACTTAGCGCTTCTTATAAAAGCTGCGCAAGTGTATGATATAGGAAAGTATATTGATGGGGAATCAAGCAGCCAGCATACGTTTTATGTGCTTGCTAATCGTACAATAGATGGAATTTCACATAGAGAACGTTTAAAGCTGGCACTTGTTTCTTCATATAAAGGGAAGTCTTCTTTTAGGCAATATGTTGCTCCTTTTAAAAAGTGGTTAACAAAAGACGAACAAAAAAAAGTTCAGCTGCTCGGTGCACTTTTAAAAATAGCTGATGGCTTACATGCAACAAAGCGAAATGTTGTTCAACATATTGATGTGAAAAGCGATGAAAACACAGTGACGATTAAACTATTATGTACAAAAACCTTTCTTCCTGAACAATATCAGGCTGAAAAACAGAAAAAGCATCTAGAAAAAGTAGTGAAAAAAAATATTGTTCTTGAATTTACTAAGCTTTAGAATAACGCTGGATCGGTTAGAATATTCAGTATAGCTAACTAGATTAAATTCATTATCCTGGAAGGTGAGGCTAATGTTAGAAAGTAATCGCACTTATAAGCAAACCATACAAGTGGCTGATTCAGCTTATTACAATAATCGTGAATTGAGCTGGCTGGCCTTTAACAAGCGGGTGCTGGAAGAAGCTGTAGATACGAAAAACCCTTTGCTTGAGCGATTTAAATTTCTAGGGATTTTCAGTTCGAATCTGGATGAGTTTTTTATGATTCGGGTAGCGGGGTTAAAAGATCAGGTGAAGGCTGGATTTAACAAACCCGAAAACAAAGCAGGCTTAACTCCTACACAGCAGCTATTCTCTATCTCCAAACAAAACCACGAGCTTGTCAAGCAGCGGTATGATACGTATATTCACACACTTCTTCCCGAATTACAGAAATACGGTGTGGAAATCATTTCGGTTGAAAAGCTGGAGAAATCAAATCTAGATAAGCTTGAACAGTATTTTGACGAGCAAATCTTTCCCGTATTAACTCCTATGGCTATTGATACATACCGGCCGTTTCCTATGTTGATGAATAAAAGCTTGAACTTAGCAGTCGTCCTTTCAGAAAAGTTAAATGATGAGCAGCAAATTGCCGAGATAAAAGGAAGACTAGCTATCGTTCAAGTACCTTCGATGCTAACGCGCTATATTGAAATAGCTACGTCAGATTCTACCCGTCTATTTGTATTGCTAGAGGATGTGATTGCCTATTTTATTAAAAAGTTGTTTAAGGGATACTGCGTTTCTTCCGTTTCTCAATTTCGAATTACCCGCAACGCAGATATGACTATTCACGAAGAAGACGCTCAAGATTTATTAAAAGAGATTGAAGAAGAGTTGCAGAAACGAAAATGGGGAGCGGCTGTTCGGCTTGAGATTAAGAGTCCATACGATCAGGGTGTACTAGCGTATTTAAAGTCAGTCCTTGAAATTGACGATGAAGATGTGTATGAGATCAAAGAACAGTTGGATTTAACCAGTTTGTTTTCGTTTTATAGATTACTTAAATCTACCCATGAAGAGCTCGCTGAAAAAGCCTTTATTCCTAAGGTTACAACACAGTTACACCCGGATCAAAATGTTTTCGATCAAATGATTCAAAGAGACATTTTGCTTCACCATCCTTATGAATCGTTTAAGCCGGTGCTTGACTTTGTTAACTGTGCAGCAGACGATGAAAATGTGCTTGCTATTAAGCAGACGTTATATAGGGTAAGCGGAGATTCTCCCGTTATTAAAGCATTAAAACGAGCGGCTGCAAAAGGTAAACAAGTGACGGTACTAGTTGAACTAAAAGCAAGGTTTGATGAAGAGAATAATGTGCAATGGGCTAAAGAGCTAGAGCGGGCAGGATGCCACGTGATATATGGAATGACGCATTTAAAAACGCATGGTAAAATTACGCTCGTGGTGAGAAGAGAAGGAGAGCATATTAAGCGATTTGTTCATCTTGGTACTGGGAATTACAACGATGCGACGGCAAAGATCTATACGGATATAAGTCTTTTTACTGTCAACCAAAACATCGGGATAGATGCGGCCAATTTTTTTAATTACTTAAGTGGCTATACGCAAAAACCAGTATATCATCATTTATCCGTTGCACCATTTGATATAAGAAACGATTTTTTGCATCTCATTGATCAGGAAATCCAGTATCACAGACGGTATGGCAATGGAAGAATCATTGGGAAAATGAACTCATTGACGGATAAAATTTTAATTATGAAGCTATATGAAGCTTCTATAGCGGGTGTGACAATCGAACTCATTGTTAGAGGAGCGTGCTGCTTGCGCCCTCAAATTCAAGGCGTTAGCGAGAATATCAGAGTAAGAAGCATTGTCGGACGATTTTTAGAACATAGCCGAATTTATTATTTTCATCATAATAAACAGGAAAAGTTTTTCTTTTCATCTGCAGATATGATGACAAGAAATATGGTGAAACGAGTAGAAATTTTATTTCCTATCTTGGATACACATTTGAAAAAAAAAGTGTGGAAGTGGCTTGAAGTTATGCTTGCTGATAATGTAAAAGCACGAGAACAAGATCAAGAAGGGAATTATCATTACGTCATAAAAAAAGAACATGAGCTCTCTATTAATAGCCAAGAGATCTTTTGTCAATATGCTCTTTGCGACGATCAAGAATAACATAAAAAAAGCCGAGTGCTCGGCTTTTTAGTCATGTTATTATCTAGGAATGGGACCACCAGGACCGTATCCAGGTCCGTAGTATGTGTTATAAACAGGAGCACCGCCTCCATAACCGGCACCAGGGTAGCCTCCTCCAGAAAATCCAACGCCTCCAAAGCCGGCACCAGGGTAGCCTCCTCCAGGAAATCCACCGCCGTAAAACGGAACTGGATAAGGATAAGGTGGTGGACAGCACCCAGGTCTGCCTCCAAAACCGCCAACAGCTAGTCCGCCAAGCAGCCCACCAGCTAAGCCAGCAACAAAAGGAAATCCAAAAAAGCGCTCGTCACCATTTGGAATATTACGATATCCTGTATAGGGATATTGATAGTACATAATTTAACCTCCTTGTCAGTTGTCTTTGTAGTGTATGGCTGAACGGAAGCTTTTGAGCCTGGTTTATTTCTTTAAGACTAGAATTAGGCGGTCACGATCAGCTAAAAAAAGACAATCAACATAAAAACGCCCTGTAAGGGCGTTTTTATGTTGATTGCAAGGTGAAAAGCGTAATTTCAGGCGTAGCTAAAAAACGAAAAGGAATGCGCGTGGTTCCTAAGCCTCTATTCACATAAAGCTTCATTTTAGAATCTCCAACTTCGTACATTCCTTCAGGGTAAACCGTCCCAAAGGGCGGTGTAATCAAAGGACCGTAAAAAGGAATTTGAATTTGGCCTCCATGACTATGGCCGGAGAGCTGAAGATCCACTGGAAAAGGAGCTGCTTTGACAGCAACGTCAGGTTCATGAATCATAGCAATAGAAAAGATATCCGGCTGTAATTGTCCTAGCGTTCCCTCATATTGTGGATTCCCAAGCATAATATCATCGAGTCCACAAATATGAATGTAGCTTTTATCGGGCATGGACACTGTGTCAACTTCATTTACTAGAAGTCTAAATCCTGCGTCTTCAATGGCTTGTTTGTAGATATTTGTTCCATATCCTCCATGATCATGATTACCATATATAGCATATTTTCCAAGAGGAGCCTGAAGCCTCTGTAAAATCGGGGGAATTCTTTCTGGATGCGGGTATTCATTAGGTACATCCATTAAATCTCCAGTAAATAATATAATAGTAGGCTTCAAATTATTTATGGTTACCATAAGCTGTTCTAGTTGTAATAAATCATAAGAGAGTCCAAGGTGAATATCACTAAATTGTAAAATTTTTATTCCGTTAAAGCTTTTCGGAATGTTTTTAGAAGTAATTGTATGACGAACAATTTGCAGACGTCTAGGCTCAATATATTTGGCATATGTATACCCAAAAGACGTGGTGAGCAAAGACCCTAACGAAATAGACGCTAGTCCTTTCAAAAAAGATCGTCTTGTATACGTCTTTTTCATGCAAAATCAACCTATTCCTTATAGTTTTCAAGTTTTCATTATAGCATTGTTTTTTTTATCATCACAACGAGAAGTCTGCTTTTAAGTTAAATAGATAAAAGTTTCACTTTATTCAGAAAAAATAGTAAAATAATAGTTGTAAAACACTTATGTTTTGGGGAGGAAGATAAATTGAAGAACAAGGTCGTAATTGTTACTGGCGGTTCAAGTGGAATGGGAAAACATATGGCGAAGCGATTTGCAGAACAAGGTGCTCATGTGGTAATCACAGGTAGGTCAGCCGATCGATTACAAGAGACAGAAAAGGAAATTAAAACGTTTGATGGACAGGTACTTTCCGTGGTGATGGATGTACGCAATCCAGAAGATGTGGAACGAATGGTTCAAGAAACAGACAAGGCATTTGGACAAATTGATTTTTTAGTTAATAATGCTGCAGGAAATTTTATATGTGCAGCTGAAGACTTATCCGTTAACGGATGGAACAGCGTAATTAATATTGTATTAAATGGTACATTTTATTGCAGTTCCGCAGTAGGGAAATATTGGATCGATAAAGGTACAAAAGGAGCCATTACAAACATTGTGGCTACATATGCGTGGAACGCAGGAGCAGGTGTTATTCATTCAGCTTGTGCCAAGTCAGGAGTTTTAACCATGACGCGCACGCTCGCAGTAGAGTGGGGAAAGAAATACGGTATACGGGTGAATGCGATTGCGCCGGGGCCGATTGAGCGAACAGGAGGAGCCGATAAGTTATTTGAGTCAGAAAAAATGAAAGCGCGTACATTGAATTCTGTACCATTAGGACGCCTTGGAACTCCTGAGGAAATAGCAGGATTAGCTAGTTTCTTATTCTCCGATGAAGCATCTTATATCAATGGTGAATGCATCACAATGGACGGGGGACAGTGGCTAAATCAGCATCCTTTTTAAGGTTGGATACGCACTAAAAAGTACAAAGCAAACCTAGAAGGACTAGCAAAATTATGCTATTCGTATTATACTAACGTAAAGTGAACAAGGAGAGGGGAGAGTTGAGTGGACCCGTTAGATGTATTAACAAACATAGAGAAAACTCTTCCGTATTATCAAGCAATTTTTAGTGCAGATGGACATAGAGTAATTGGCTATGAAGTGTTGGCGAGGTTTCAAAATGAAGGGGAAATTGAAAGTCTCGGCCCATTCTTTCATGATGATGCGATTCCGGATGAATATCGCATAGAAGTTGATTATGCTGTTTTAACACAAGCGCTCGAGCATATGTTGACCCAGGAAGAACAATTTTTAATTTTTATTAATCAGAACCCTAATTTATTAATGAACGATCATGGAGAATCCTTGCTAGAATTATTGCAACTTTTCGAAAATAAAGGATTATCGCTTGATCGAATTGTTCTCGAAATTACAGAACACAATTTTAGTGGAGATTTGGAATCGCTTCAACACTTACTAAAGTATTATCAAACATATGGTATTAAGATTGCAATTGATAATATAGGAAAAGAAAGTAGTAATCTAGACAGAATTGGGTTGCTGTCACCAGATATCTTAAAAGTAGATTTACATATTCTAAGACAAACGGACATGGCGCAGTCGTATCAAGACGTATTGTATTCTTTATCTCTTTTAGCAAGAAAAATGGGTGCTACGCTTCTATACGAAGATATAGAAGCCTCCTATCAGCTGCAGTATGCATGGAGAAACGGAGGCAGATATTTTCAAGGTTATTATTTACATAAGCCGGCTGCTGAACTTGTCGATCCGAACATCTTAAAGGATAAACTAAAGGAACGTTTCGAAATGTATATCGCTCATGAAAAGAAAAAGCTGCTTGCTGTTTACCAGCTGACGGAACGCTTTCAAGATAAAATGCAGCAGGTAATGACAAAGTGCAGAAAGCTAGAAACGTATGACGATATGCTGCCTGTTATTGCAGAAGAACTATCCAACGTGTGTTTTCGCCTTTACATCTGCGATGAAAATGGATTTCAAAAGTCTTCTAACTATGTAAAGAAAAACGAGGATTGGATTCTTGAGCCTGAATATGTAAAGAAAAATTGGAGCTGGCGCCCATATTTTCTTGAGAATATTATTCGAATGAGCTATGAAAAAAAAGGCATATTATCAGATTTGTATAATGATATTGAAACAGGTGAGAATATCCGGACTTTTTCGTATCCGATTGATAATATGCACTATATATTCCTTGATATTTCATATTCTTTTTTATATGAAAGAGACGTTTTGTAGAGAATATATAAGTTGAAGTTAAACCGGCAATCAGCAAAAGCGGTTGCCGGTTTTTTATGTTTTTTTAGAGGGGAACGACAGTCGGTTATAGAGATATGCATAGGCAGGGGAAATTTCGGAATTCTAATAAAAAAGAAGCGAAGGAGCTGAGTTAATTTGAAGAAAATATGCTTACTTGTCTTTTTGATGATGACCTTGTACTCAGGAAAATCTGTTCATGCAGAAGTGTCAGGAGAGATTAGGCATGAAATCTTTATAAATTTGCAGGACGCTTATCAGGCTCAGCTAAGAGCTGCGTCTGCCCATGCTAATCAAGATGCTGCTCGTGAGCTGAAATTATTTTTAGATGATGAGTATGCATCCGTATTTTTTAATGAGGCTCTCTTACAAAAAGCTCAAGGGTATGTCGGAGAGGGACCTGAATATTTAACACACTACATCCCTTTCTTTTCTTTCGATGAACAGACGAAGGTAGCTCTTCATTCCGACCAAAACAAAGCTTATGTCTATCAATTTTTTCCGGCCGTGCATAATGAACGAGTAAAATACCAAGATCATTATGAAATGATCACTTTAGTAAAAAAACAGGGGAAATGGAAGGTGCAAAAGCTTATATATAGTAAGAAACACTCAAAATAGCCGAGAAAAGCTTATTTTGAGTGTTTCTGTTACCCAATGTTCAGAAGCTTCTCAAGCGCTTGAAGGTCAAACCCTCTGATAATTTCCTGATCAACACGAATAGTCGGAGTGGAATAAGACTCTAACTCAGTAGTCATTCGTTTTCGAGCAGAAGCATCTTTAGATACGTCAAATTCTTTATAGGAAACGTGGTGATGCTGTAAAAACTGTTTAACAATTTCGCAAGGTGGGCAAGCTGGTTGTGTGTACAGCTCTATAGATCTCAATGAAAGCACCTCCCTATATCAAAATGAATGGTGTTAAAGTAGAATGAAGTTTTGGATGATACATAGTATATCGCTATGTTATTATAATAAAAAACGACATATATCGCTATAATAAGGCATTTTCTTATGAAAAATCACGTAAAGTACTTGTGTTTTTTTAGTATGTGGCATATAGTGAAATGGTGTCTTTTAAGTATTAGTTTAGATAAAGTACTTATTTGAATTGATATTGTAGAAAAGTCGAATGCGTAATGATGTAATAGGTGAAAGGAGAGATTATATGTCACAATTACAAGGTATTTTAACTCGTCTTGTGAATCTCCGTGAGCAAGCAAGTGGAAGTGAAGCGCCACAACGCTTCTTCGAAGTAGAGGGAAAAAGAATTTGCAGCGTGAAATATCATGCAAAAACTGAAACATACGAACTTGAAGTATATCAAGATGGTGAAAAGCCAGCTGTTTATCAATTTGATAACGTTGATATGATTGCAATTGAAATTTTTGAACTTATTCATTAAGGGATAAAGCAAAACGAATGCCGCAAAGGATTTTATACTTTGCGGCATTTTTTTGTTACTGCGTATGGAGTTTTTGCGGTGGCTTCTGTCCTATTTTCCCGAGAAATACCGACAAAGTGATAGCGGATTTTCTGATAAATGAAAGGAAAGGGTCGAATGCTGTAAAAAAAACAAAATAAAAAATTCAGATAATTATGAACTTTCGTTGACACTTGTTTTAAAAAAATCTAGACTTAACATATAAGGGAGAACATCGAGTGTGTCTGCTTCTATTCCCTCTTAAAGGTTCGCATTTACGTAAGCAAGCTATTTTCATTTTGTAGCTTGTTCTTTTTCTCTTTACACACGTGGAAGTTATGAGAAATGGAAGGAGAATGTATAAATGATTGATATTGATCACAATCAGTTAAATCAAATTGAACTTCGAGATTTGCTTGTCACTTCTGATAAAGTTGCTCATGTTCAAGTGGGAAATAATTTAGAACATGCTTTGCTTGTGTTAACAAAGACTGGCTATACGTCCATTCCCGTATTAAATCCAAGGTTTCAGCTGCAGGGGTTCGTGAGCATGACGCTTATTTTAGATTCGATTTTAGGGTTAAAGCGCATTGAATTTGAACGATTAGAAACCATGAAAGTAGAAGAAGTTATGAATCAAAATGTTCCTCGTGTCTCCATGAAAAAATCCGTATTAAAAGTCATAAATGCCATGATTAACCATCCTTTTTTGTGCGTAGAGAATGAAGATGGTATTTTTGAAGGGATTTTAACGCGAAGAAATTTGTTAAAGTCATTAAGAAGGCAGTCCATCATTCTCCCGAAAGAGTCATTTCAATAATTTTTTTAAGAAATCGTGTTTCAGCCTATCTTTCTCCGTTTTTTTCTTATATGATAAAGGTAAAATGAAAGTAAAAAGAGGCTTGAAAGGAATAACTGAATGCAATTAATAGAATGTCGAATGCTCGTTGTATTAGCTCAAGAATTAAATATGAGAAAAGCTGCAGAGAGATTATTTGTATCGCAACCAGCTTTATCACAGAGGCTGCAAACCATTGAAAAAGCATGGGATACACAAATCTTCATTCGTTCGCAAAAAGGACTGTCATTAACGCCTGCTGGAGAAAAGATTGTTCAATTTGCAAAAGAAGTAGTAGAAAAAGAAGATCGGGTTCGCGAGGACTTGCATCATTTAGATAATGAAGTATATGGTACACTCAAATTAGCGGTGGCTTCGATTATTGGACAGCACTGGCTGCCGGCGGTGTTAAAACGCTATATGGATCGTTACCCACATGCTAAAATCTCTCTTGTAACCGGCTGGAGCAGTGAAATGCTTCGCTATCTGTACGAAGATGAGGTACATATTGGAATCATACGCGGAAATCCGGATTGGAAAGGCGTCAAAGAACATTTGTTTACAGATCCTCTTTACCTAGTTGATTCAGAAATTGAAAGGGCAGCGGAAGTAGTAAATACTCATCGACCATTTATTCAATTTAAAAGTGACTCAACGTATTATCAAGAAATTTTAGAATGGTGGCATCGAGAGTTTCATACTACACCGAAGCGTACGATTGTAGTGGATCAGATTGAGACGTGTAAACAAATGGCTTTAAATGGTCTTGGTTTCGCTATTTTACCATCGATTGCTATCAAAGAAGCTGGAAGCCATATTCATCGGACGCCGCTTCTAAAAGCAAATGGCGAGCCAATTACACGAGACACTTCTTTAGTTGGATATGAATCAGCGTTTAAACTGAAGCAAGTTCGAGCATTTGTTGATATTGTACGTGAATACGTAAGAGAAACGGTCTAAAGCGAGCTCAGGTGCTCGCTTTTTTTATTTGCAATCGTTATCTTTTTATTAAAACGATAATGATGCTTGTCATTGTGAAAGCATTTTGTTACATTAAATGAGACATTGCTTACTTAGGAGGAATACATAATGAAAATGATGGATGCTAATGAGATTATCTCATTTATTCAAAACAGTACAAAATCAACACCGGTAAAAGTTTACGTAAAAGGTGAAGTAGAAGGAATTGACTTTGGTTCATCTTCTAAAACATTTGTAACGGGCAACACAGGTGTAGTATTTGGTGAATGGAAAGACATCAAAGCTGCTATTGAAGCAAACGAAGGAAAAATTGAAGACTACGTAATTGAAAACGATCGCCGCAACTCTGCGATTCCTTTATTAGATATGAAAGGAATTAAAGCCCGTATTGAGCCAGGCGCTATTATTCGCGATCAAGTTGAAATCGGCGACAACGCTGTTATTATGATGGGTGCATCGATTAACATCGGTTCTGTAATCGGTGAAGGAACAATGATCGACATGAACGTAGTACTTGGTGGTCGTGCAACAGTAGGAAAAAATTGTCATATTGGCGCAGGTTCTGTATTAGCTGGTGTTATTGAGCCACCTTCTGCAAAACCAGTTGTAGTAGAAGATGATGTAGTAATCGGTGCTAATGCTGTTGTTCTTGAAGGGGTAACAGTAGGTAAAGGTGCCGTAGTTGCTGCAGGTGCAATTGTGGTCGAAGATGTAGCTCCTTACACAGTAGTAGCAGGTACGCCAGCACGCGTTATTAAAGAAATTGACGAAAAAACAAAGTCTAAAACAGAAATCAAGCAAGAATTGCGTCAATTAAACGAAGAATAAGAAAAACGATCAGTTTGCGCTTTTTCTTTGCTGAATTAATAGGTTTTAGCGATTGGGATACTGAATCCTTAAACGTATCATATGGACAAGTTGGAAGCGTGGGCAACCACGCTTTCTTCTTTATTTCGTGAGGAGGACATACACATGGCTGAAAATGAATTTGTGAAAATAAGAAGAGAGCTACATAAAATTCCTGAATTAGGGTTTCAAGAGGTGAAAACACAGCGTTTTTTGCTTGATTATATTAACACTCTTCCGCAAGAGCGCTTAGAAGTAAAGACGTGGAAAACGGGACTCTTTGTTAAAGTACATGGTACAAACCCAACTAAAACAATAGGCTACCGAGCAGATATTGACGGTCTTCCTATCACGGAAGAAACGAATTATTCTTTTCAATCACAGCATGAAGGACTCATGCATGCCTGCGGACATGATATGCATATGGCCATTGGGCTAGGCGTACTGACTTACTTTGCTCAGAATGAAATCAAAGATAATGTACTGTTCATCTTTCAACCTGCAGAAGAAGGTCCAGGGGGAGCACAGCCAATGCTCCAAAGCGATATCATGAAAGAATGGCTTCCAGATTTCATCTTCGCCCTTCACGTAGCGCCTGAATATCCGGTTGGCTCGATTGCACTGAAGGAAGGGTTACTATTTGCTAACACGTCTGAGCTATTTATTGATTTAAAAGGAAAAGGCGGGCATGCTGCTTATCCACATACAACAAATGATATGGTAGTTGCTGCTTGTCAGCTCGTTTCACAGCTTCAAACGATTGTTGCTCGCAACGTTGATCCGCTAGACAGCGCTGTAATTACAGTAGGAAAAATTCAAGGCGGGACGGTTCAAAATATTATTGCGGAGCGAGCTCGCATAGAAGGAACCATTCGCACGCTATCTCCTGAATCAATGATGCGTGTTAAAGAACGAATTGAAGCGATTGTTAAAGGAGTAGAAGTAGGGTATCAGTGTGAAACAGCCATTGATTATGGTTGTATGTATCATCAAGTATATAATCACCATGAAGTCACGCGAGAGTTTATGGAGTTTGCCAAAGCGCAAACGGACGTGGATGTTATTGAGTGCAAAGAAGCAATGACAGGAGAAGATTTTGGCTATATGCTAAAAGATATTCCTGGATTTATGTTTTGGCTTGGCGTTCAGTCTGAATATGGGCTTCATCATGCAAAGCTGCAGCCTCATGAAGGCGCAATAGATACTGCGATTTCACTCATTACAAAATATTTTGAACATAAAGGCAATCAATAAATCGTATAATCATTTTTCCTTATGGCTAAATTAATAGCATGAGGAGGTGGGCAACGATGGCACGAATTGGTGTAGAATACGGTTTAACAGATGTACAGGCTGCACTTCAGCAGCTCGGACATGAAGTGGTACAATTACGCAACGAAAGTGATGCACAAGGGTGCGATTGCTGTGTTGTAACAGGACAGGATTCAAACGTAATGGGGATTTCTGATGCAGTAACGCAAGGCTCAGTTATTACAGCTAGCGGATTAACGGCAGAAGAAATTTGTCAGCAAGTAGGCAACAAGGTACAAGGATAAAAGAAAGCCGAAGGAACAAATCCTTCGGCTATTTTTTATGCATGCTGAGGCTGCTTGGCATCTTCAGGCTGCTTTTTATCAATATTTACTTGATGAGGGAACGGAATATCAATACCGTTTGCGTCAAATGCTTCTTTAAACTCTTTGCGAAGCTGACGTTCAACCCCCCACTGCTCACCGTTTTTAGCTTTGCCAACTACACGAAGCACAACGTCCGACGCGCCTAGACCTTGAACTCCTATTACGCTTGGTCCTTCTACAATGTTTTCATTTGTTGCAGCAACGCGCTCGCATACTTTTTCTAGTACGGAAATTGCTTTGTCAATATCATCATCATACGAAATGCCAATATCAATCAACGCGCGCATATTGCCTCGGGAATGATTGCTTAAGCTTGTAATTTCACGGTTAGGCACATAGTGTAAAGTTCCATCGAACCCGCGAATTTGAGTAGTACGCAGACCTACTGATTCGACAATTCCTGAAAAACTTCCGGTTGTTACATAGTCGTCAACATCAAGCTGTTTTTCAAGAAGTAAAAAGAAACCTGTTACAATGTCGCTAACCAGTCCTTGAGCACCGAACCCGATTGCTAGACCCACAACTCCGGCACCAGCTAATAAAGCTGTCGCATGGATATTTACTGCTTCAAGCAGCATGACGACAAAAATAAAAATAAGTACATATGAAAACACATTAACGGTTAAACTTTTGAGTGTGAGCATACGTCCGCGCGTAGCGTTTTCGCGCTCACTCATTCTTTCAAAGGAACGTTCAATAACTTTTTTACCAATTGCTCGTACAAGTAAAAAGACGATAGTAATGGCAATAAGTTTTAACACAATAACTCCAGCATTGGTAAGAAGCTGTTCCCAGTTGATGTCTTGCATCTTAAACATTCGTTGTTCATCCTTCCTATGTTCTGTTTCAATATTACTAAGTGGGAATTTATTCTGTGGAAAAGATTTTGTAAGAGTATGAGCACATTTGTTTATTCCCGATATTAGACATGCTAAACTGAGAAGGTAAATAAATGCAACCCTTTTATAGCATTTTTTTGCTAAAGTCAGGGTTTAATTTGCCCTCAAGGCGGGCATAACAACTATGTTACCATTATAAGGTGTTGTTTAAATTCATTCTTAATTAATATTGACTAAAAAAACAATATCCATTATAATGAAAACCGTTATAACAGTACATAAGTGAGAATGTTTTATACATTTTCTCATTTAATAATTATTTGGAGGGATCATGTATGCCAGAACGTATGGTAGGTAAACAAGCTCCACGCTTTGAAATGGAAGCTGTATTATCAAACAAAGAATTCGGTAAAGTTAGCTTAGAAGAAAATATTAAAAATGACAAATGGACAGTATTATTCTTCTATCCAATGGACTTTACATTTGTATGTCCAACAGAAATCACTGCACTTTCTGACCGTTATGATGAGTTTGAAGATCTTGACGCAGAAGTAATCGGTGTTTCTACAGACACAATCCATACACACTTAGCTTGGATCAACACTGATCGTAAAGATAATGGTTTAGGTGATCTTAAATATCCATTAGCAGCTGATACAAATCACGTTGTTTCTCGTGAGTACGGCGTTTTAATTGAAGAAGAAGGTGTAGCACTTCGCGGTTTATTCATCATCAGCCCAGAAGGCGAATTACAATATTCAGTTGTAAACCACAACAATATTGGCCGTGACGTTGATGAAACTTTACGTGTTCTTCAAGCGTTACAAACTGGCGGACTTTGCCCAGCTAACTGGAAACCAGGTCAAGCTACTTTAAACGCGTAAGCACAACGTTTAAAAGGTCTAACGTCCACGTTAGGCCTTTTTTTCATCGGATAATAAAGAACATTTAGTTAATAATAGTGAAAATAAGGGAGGCTTTTATTCATGAAATTACGTCAGCCAATGCCTGAGTTAACGGGCGCTACAGAATGGTTAAACGGAGAGGTTACAAAAGAGCAGCTAATTGGCGAAAAGCCAACGCTTATTCATTTTTGGTCAGTAAGCTGTCATCTATGTAAAGAAGCAATGCCTCAAGTAAATGAATTTCGCGACCAATACAAAGAACAACTAAACGTAGTAGCCGTTCATATGCCGCGCTCTGAAGATGATTTGGACTTAACAAAAATTAAAGAAGTAGCAGCAGAACATGATATTACGCAGCCAATTTTTGTAGACAGTGAACATAAATTAACGGATGCATTTGAAAATCAATATGTACCTGCATATTATGTATTTGACAAAACAGGTCAGCTACGCCACTTCCAAGCTGGCGGAAGCGGTATGAAAATGCTTGAAAAGCGCGTGAATCGTGTATTAGGCGAGAACGAATAAATACAGGCAGTTGTAACAGGTGAAAAGCATTCGATGCTTAGTAGAACTTGCATCGAATGTTTTTCTTTTTTGTGTGTAGGAAGTAACTGATAAAGGAAATATAAAAATGTGGATTTTTTCTTGTGAGTTTACACCATACTAACACTAACAACATGATACGAAACTTACTATTGGAGGTAATTTACATATGAAATTAGGTATGATTGGCTTAGGAAAAATGGGAGCAAACTTAGTATTGAATTTACTAGATCATAATCATTCTGTGGTAGCATTCGATGTGAACAACGAAGCAGTACAGAAAGTATCAGAAAAGGGAGCAGAAGGAGCTTCTTCCATTCAAGAATTAGTAAGCAAATTAGAAAAACCACGCATTGCTTGGGTAATGGTTCCAGCCGGAGAGCTCACAGAAAAAGTAATTTCTGAGCTTCAAGAATTACTTGAAGAAGGAGATATGATTATCGAAGGCGGTAATTCTAAGTATAAAGATTCCGTACGACGTGCTGCAGCTTCTGCTGAAAAAGGAATTCACTACTTCGATGTTGGAACGAGCGGCGGAATGGAAGGTGCCCGAAACGGCGCTTGTATGATGATTGGCGGAGATAAAGAAGCATTTGCTACAATCGAACCTATTTTCCGCGACATCAACGTAGAAAACGGCTATCTCTATTCAGGTGCAGCAGGAAGCGGTCACTTCTTGAAAATGGTTCATAACGGAATTGAGTACGGCATGATGCAAGCAATTGCTGAAGGTTTTGATGTGTTAGAGAAAAGTGAATTTGACTATGACTACGAAGCTGTAGCCCGCGTATGGAACAATGGCTCTGTTATTCGCTCATGGTTAATCGAATTAATGGAACGTGCATTTTCAAAAGATGCAAAACTTGACAGTATTAAAGGAGTTATGCATTCTTCCGGTGAAGGGAAATGGACGGTTGAATCAGCTTTAGATTTACAAGTGCCAACGCCAGTTATTGCTTTATCTTTAATGATGCGCTATCGCTCACTTGAAGATGATACGTTTACAGGTAAAGTAGTTGCCGCTCTTCGCAATGAGTTCGGCGGACATGCAGTGGAAAAACAATAAAAAAAGAAGCTGGGACAAAAGTATTTTAGACGAAGTGAAAAACGAACCATTGATCAATATGTTTGATTAGTGGTTCGTTTTTTTGTTTGGGTGAATAGTTTCGTCTTTAGATGGAATTCATTTAGCTATATCCCAACCTCTTTTTTATGACTATTTACCTTTTTTTTGAAAAAATATCTAAAAATTATGGTAATTTATTTCGGGAACCGATATATTTAAATATGTGTGCCACATCTTAACTAAGGGAAAGGACGGGGTATATGGGAACGTTTAAAAAACTAAAAGATTTTTATTTGCCGTACCGAATGTACTTTTTTTATTCTGCTATTTGCTTGTTATTTGTAACCTCCATCACTGTGATTTACCCTATTGTGCTGCAATATACGATTGATCATATCGTGTTAGGAAAACAATATCAGCTAGTCGATAATGTAGCATTTATTTTTATTGGACTGATGATCATCAAAGGAATCTTTACATATATTCAGCAATATTACGGCGACTTATTTGGAATTAAGTCCGTGTATACTCTTCGCAATAAACTTTACCGCAAACTTCAGTATTTACCGTTTTCTTATTATGACAATGCTAAAACAGGGGACTTGATGTCCAGGTTGACAGCTGATGTAGAAGGATTTCGTTTTTTTCTATCTTTTGGCTTCTCAGAATTAATTCGCTTCGTCATTTTACTTACTGCCAGCTTTTCCGTTATGTTCTATTACTCTATTTCACTCACTCTTGTCACAATCTGCCTGCTGCCTTTTTTGGGGGTAGCTGTTTATCGTTTTGATAAACGCGTTCATCCAGCGTTTCGCTTAATTCGCCAATCGTTTGGAGAACTTAATACAAATGTTCAAGAAAATATAAGCGGCATACAGACGGTCAAATCATTATCAAGAGAAAAATTTCAAACCTCTAAATTTAACGATTCCAACGGAGTTTATAAAAATCGAAACATTGAAACAGCGAATGTGTGGGCAACTTATTTCCCCTTAATGGAGTTTATAGGGAATTTATCTATTGTTGGTCTCCTTGCTTACGGAGGAGCGCTTGTTATGAACGGAAGCGTACGTCCTGGAGAGCTTGTTGCTTTCTTTAGCTTAACCTCTTATTTAATGTGGCCTATTATGAATCTAGGGTTTGTTATCAATATGTTTTCACAGTCTAAAGCTTCAGGTGAAAGGCTGCTAGAAATTTTAGAAGAAGAAGAAAAAGTCCATGAGCATGCCGGAAGTTTCTCTATTAATGGAACGGTCGAGTTTCAGCATGTTAGCTTATCCTATCCAAACGAGGATAAAAAATCGCTTGAGAACATATCGTTTTCTGCTTCTAAAGGGAAAGTAGTAGGTTTAATCGGTGCAACTGGAGCCGGCAAAACAAGCTTAACACAGCTGCTCACGAGGTTTTATGAACCGACTTCAGGACAGATCTTAGTTAACCATCGTCCGATTAAAGAGTATCCGCTCTCTGTTCTTCGGAAAGAAATTAGCTTTGTACTTCAAGAAACGTTTTTGTTCTCAAGCAGCATAGGAACCAACATCTCTTATGGCGTGCCGGGTATTTCTAGAGAAGACATTATTGATGCTGCAAAACGGGCGCAGGCGCATGATTTTATTATGGAACTTCCAGATGGATATGATACGATGCTGGGAGAGAGAGGACTGGGGTTATCAGGGGGGCAAAAGCAGCGTATTGCGATTGCACGAGCGCTTATCTTAAATCCTAGTATTCTAGTATTAGATGATGCCACCAGTGCCGTTGATATGAAAACAGAAAGAGAAATTCAATTGGCTTTAAAAGAAGTGATGAAAAATCGTACGACGTTTATTATCGCGCACCGCCTTTCTTCTTTGCGACATGCCGATGAAATCTTGGTCTTACATGAAGGTCGTATAAAAGAGAGAGGAAGCCATGAAACGCTCATTCAAAAGCAAGGGATTTATAAAAACATTTACGACATTCAATATGAAAGCAGTACGTCGGTGATGAACGTATAACAAGGGAGGAATAGAATGGCAGGCGAAAAAAATAAAGTTGTGCGAGAGCGCTTTTATTATCAAACAGATCAAATCATTGATAAGACGTTTAACTGGAAGCAAATGGCCCGCTTGTTTCGTTATCTTCATCCATATCGAAGAAACTTGCTTCCTTTCTCGTTTCTTATGGTCATTATCACGACGGTCATTAGACTCGCTATTCCTATTTTGATAGGTGTCTATACGCTTGATCATGCTGTAAAAAATAAGAATAGCACGCTGCTCATGCAGTTAGTTTTCATCATTTTTAGCTTGTATATCCTATCTTATATTGCGAATGTCTTTCGGATTAAATGGATGAATCAACTCGGGCAGCACGTGATATATGATTTAAGAAAACATTTATTTACGCATGTTCAAGGGCTGTCGCATCGGTTTTTTGATACGCGTTCAGGAGGCTCTATTCTTGTAAGGATTATGAATGATATTAACTCTCTTCAAGATTTATTTACCAATGGGGTAGTTAACCTATTTATGGACCTCTTATTGTTAGTGGGAATTGTGGTTATATTATTTTCTCTCAGTCCTGCTTTGACATGTGCTGTTTTAGTCATTTTACCGATTATGTTTTTGATTTCTACAAAGCTGAGAAGAAGAATCCGCCGGTCATGGCAAGTTGTTCGTATGAAGCAGTCAGTATTAAATTCACATTTAAATGAGAGTATTCAAGGCATTCGCGTTACTCAGTCATTTGCTCAAGAACAAGAAAATATGCTGTTTTTTGATCGCATAAACAGTGAAAATTACGAGAGCTGGAGGCAAGCTACTCGAAAAAATGCCATGTTTCGACCGTTTGTAGAATTCACAAATGCTGTCGGAACGGCCATTTTAATTTGGTTCGGTGCTGCACTTATTCAAGATGAGCGGCTAACAATTGGTATTTTTGTATCATTTGCTTTTTATCTGGGGATGTTTTGGGAACCGATTTCTCGTTTAGGGCAAGTGTACAATCAATTATTAATGGGAATGGCTTCATCCGAGCGCATTTTTGAATTTCTAGATGAAAAACCTCTCGTCGCAGATTTGGAAACCGCTACGTCTTTAGAGAATATGAAGGGGAAAGTTGAGTTCAAGCACGTCTCATTTTCTTATGATGGGAAGCGGAAAGCTCTAAACAACGTATCAATTGAAATAAAAGAAGGACAGACGGTTGCTTTAGTGGGGCATACTGGATCTGGAAAAACGTCCATTGCTAATTTAATCACCCGTTTTTATGATGTGAACGAAGGGCAGATTTTAATTGATAATATGCCTATTCAAGATATTACGTTAGCGAGTTTACGAGCACAAATTAGTATTGTGCTGCAAGAAACCTTTATTTTTTCAGGAACCATCACGGAGAATATTCGGTTTGGAAAACCGGATGCTACCGATGATGAAGTAATTAAGGCCGCAGAAGCGGTAGGGGCTGCAGATTTTATAAAGCGTCTGAAAAAAGGCTATGATACGGAAGTAGAAGAGCGAGGAAACGTCTTATCGGTGGGAGAGCGTCAATTGATTTCATTTGCTCGAACGCTGTTGGCTGATCCTCGTATTATCATTTTAGATGAAGCGACAGCAAGCATCGATACAGAAACAGAAGTGAAGATTCAACAAGCGCTTAAAACGCTGTTAAATAACAGAACGGCCATCATGATTGCTCATCGGCTATCGACTATACGAGAAGCAGATAACATCATTGTGTTAGACCACGGAAGCATTATTGAAACAGGCAATCACGGGGAACTTATGCAGCAAAAAGGCGTATATTATTACCTTGTTCAAACCCATGCTACAGCTTAAAAAGCAGAAGGAGCTGATCCTTCTGTTTTTCTATGAGAAATAGTAAAGACATATAAGCGTTGTTAACGGGAAAATGAGGTTGATACAAAAGAATTGTGGTAAAATAACGGTAGTTCAGATTTTTTCCTGTACATAATGGAGGAATTCAAATGAAAAAAGAATTTGCAGTCATCGGATTAGGTAGATTTGGTGGAAGTATTTGTAAAACATTAAGCGATCAAGGAATGGAAGTTCTGGCGATTGACATTGATGAAGAAAAGGTAAATGAGTATGCTAACGTTGCTTCGCATGCAGTAGTAGGCGATTCAATGGATGAAGGGGTTCTAAAAAGTTTAGGAATTCGTAATTTTGATCACGTTATCGTAGCTATTGGCGACAATATTCAGGCAAGTATTTTGACGACCCTTATACTAAAAGAGCTGGGGGTTGAAAAAATAACGGTAAAAGCGCAAAATGATTATCATGCCAAAGTATTATCAAAAATTGGCGCCAATTTTATCGTGCATCCCGAACGAGATATGGGACGAAGAATTGCCAATAACATGATTTCAAACAGCGTGCTGGATTATTTGGAGCTATCTGAAGAACACAGCATTGTCGAATTAGTAGCAAGCAAAAGAATGGCTGGTAATACGCTGATTGAGTTAGACATTCGTGCGAAATATGGTATTAACATTGTAGCCATTAAGCGTGATCGAGATATCATCGTTTCTCCTCAGGCGTCCGAAACGATACAAGAAGGAGACGTGTTGATTGTTATTGGAGCAGACGCAGATATCAACCGCTTCGAAAATAAATTTGCCAGTTCCTAATAAAAAAGAGCAGATGCAATTGCATCTGCTCTTTTTCTTTTATTAAACCTCCATAATGATTGGTAAAATCATTGGACGGCGCTTTGTTTTTTCGTAAAGGAATGGAGCCAATGTGTCTGTGATTTCATTTTTAATCTCAGACCATTGTGACGTACGACGTTCCATCACTTTGTTCAAGTGTTTTGTAATGAGGGACTGTGCATCATTAATTAAGTCGCCAGATTCGCGCATATAAACAAAACCACGAGAGATAATGTCTGGACCAGCAGCGATTTTGAAGTCTTTCATATTGATGCTTACAACGACAATAACAAGTCCTTCTTCAGATAAAATACGGCGGTCACGAAGTACGATATTTCCAATGTCACCAATTCCGCTTCCGTCAATATATACAGAGCCTGAAGGGATTTTTCCAGCTACTGAAGCTTCACTGTCGCTTAAAGCTAGCACCTCTCCATTATCCATAATGAAGCAGTTTTCTTCAGGAACTCCACAGTCTGTTGCAAGTTTGATGTGCATCTTCTGCATGCGATACTCACCGTGAATTGGCATAAAGTATTTTGGTTTCATCAAACGAAGCATTAATTTTTGCTCTTCCTGTCCGCCGTGTCCAGAAGTATGAATATCGTTTAGAGCACCGTGAATAACCTCTGCTCCTGCACGGAATAGCATATCAATTGTTTTGCTAACACTTACTGTATTTCCTGGAATAGGTGAAGATGAGAATACAACCGTATCTCCAGGGATAATTTGAATTTGGCGGTGAGTACCATTTGCAATTCTAGATAGCGCTGCCATCGGTTCACCTTGGCTGCCTGTACATAAAATAGTCACGCGGTTAGCTGGAATTCGGTTAATTTGAGAAGGCTCAATGAACGTATCTTTTGGACATGAAATATATCCAAGCTGTTGGCCAATCTCAATAGCTGCTTCCATACTGCGTCCGAATACAGCAACTTTGCGGTTATGCAATACGGCTGCTTCCACTACTTGCTGTAAGCGGTGAATATTTGAAGCAAACGTTGCAAAAATAATACGGCCGTCTACTTTACGGAAAATGTCATGAATGCTGTCACCTACGCGGCGCTCAGACATCGTAAAGTTAGGAATTTCACTGTTTGTACTGTCTGAAAGCAAGCATAGAACGCCTTCTTTACCGATTTCAGCCATTTTTGTTAAGTTAGCCGGTTCGCCCACTGGTGTAAAATCAAACTTGAAATCTCCTGTATGTACGATTTGTCCGTTTGGTGTTTTTACCACAATTCCGTAAGAATCAGGAATACTGTGAGTTGTGCGGAAGAACGTTACCGATGTTTTACGGAATTTAATTACGTCATCTTCAGTAATTTCATGAAGCTGAGCTGTACGAAGCAACCCATGCTCGTCTAATTTGTTGCGAAGAAGTCCAAGGGCTAATTTCCCTGCATAAATAGGAATGTTTAATTCTCTTAATAAGTAAGGAATTCCGCCGATGTGATCTTCATGACCATGTGTAACGAAAAGGCCACGGATTTTATCTGCATTTTTTACCAAATAACTGTAGTCAGGAATAACGTAGTCAATTCCTAAAAGCTCATCTTCAGGGAATTTAATTCCTGCATCAATAAGAATAATTTCATCTTGAAACTGTACGGCATACGTATTTTTACCGATTTCGCCTAGTCCACCCAGGGCGAAAACTGCCGTTTGATTATTTTTTACAAATTTCATTTTCATCATATCTCCAATACTTTAAAATCTTCATGCTGTTGTTCATATTCTAGATAGTCTCCAGTCACTGCTTGAACAAACTCAATATTAATTGAACGCGCTTTTAACTTTTTACGAACGTCACGCTCAGAATCTGCGTTCACATACACTGTTTTTGTATTTTCACGTACAGCTACTTCACTCATTTTTTCTTGAAAATAAACTTTAAAAATCATAACAAAAATCTCTCCTTAATTCCGAAATTCAAATAACTTATTTTATTATATTATAAAATGTGTATGTATTTCATGTATTTTCTAAAGAAACTTGCTTTCACTACATTTTAGTCATCTAAATATAACAAGTCAATTAATTATAGAATAATATTAATAGGAAACGGATACAAGACTATATTTTCCGGGCGTATAAAAAATAAGGGCTATTCCATTGTACGATGCAGACACACACTCTGCAAATTTTACAACAGAAAGCCCTAAAAAAATCGATTATGCCATCGTTTTTTTACGCAATAATTCATTCCAGCGTTTTAGCAGCCTTTTTCGAAAATCTTTTAACATGATTTTTCAGCTCCTTTGTTTTTTGCAATACCTGCCTGTCTCTCTCTGTACTTTTATTATATGATGAAAAGGGAGAGGTTTCTCGTGGTTAAATATGGAAAAATTGTAAATAGGGGCGTCCATTTATAGAGAAACTAGTACTTGTTTGATATAATTGGAAAGGCTTAACAAAGAGATAAAAAATTATAAAAAATAAGGTGATAAACGTGGAACGAAAGATTATTTTTTTTGATATTGATGGAACGTTGTTGGATCATGATAAAAAACTGCCTGCTTCTACAAAAAAAGCTGTCCAGCTGTTAAAAGAGCAGGGGCATGAAGTGGCAATTGCAACTGGAAGGGCTCCTTTTATGTTTAAAGATCTGCGTGAAGAGTTGGATATTCAAACATATATTAGCTTTAATGGTCAATACATTGTTTTAAATGGAGAAGTTCTTTACAAAAACCCGTTAAATAAAGAAGAGCTTCAGGATTTAACAGCTTTTGCTGTTGAGCATGATCACCCTGTCGTATACATGGATCATGAAGATATGAAATCAAACATTGAATTTCATGATTATATCGAATCCAGCATCAGCACGCTGAAAATTGGATTTACCCACCCTCACCATGATCCTGCTTATTTCAAAGGTCGTGAAATTTATCAATCCCTCTTATTCTGCACAGCGGGAGAAGAAGCTCCTTATGAAGAAACATTTAAGAAATTTGATTTTATTCGCTGGCATGAATTTTCAACTGATATTCTGCCAAAAGGTGGATCAAAAGCGCGAGGGATTGAGACCATGATCGAAAAACTTGGCTTTGATAAAAAAGATGTATATGCATTCGGAGACGGCTTAAACGATATCGAAATGCTTGAGTTTGTCGGAAATGGCGTAGCGATGGGAAATGCGGAAGAAGTCGTGAAAGAAGTGGCTGATCTTGTTACAAAAGATGTAGCAGAAGATGGCATTCTCCACGGATTAGAGCTAGTGGGATTGTTAAAATAAGAAAAAACGCGAGCTCTGGCTCGCGTTTTTTAGCGTTCATATGGAAAAGCATTTTCAGGTTCTTGAAATGGATGTTCTTTATTAATGTAATCATAAAACATAATTCCGTCTAAATGATCAATCTCGTGCTGAAATACGACAGCAGGAAGGCCTTTCAAACGAATTTTCACTTCTTCGCCTTCAAGCGTTGTGCCTTTTACTGTGATGCGTGCATATCGGGGAACAAATCCTGGGATATCTTGATCGACAGACAAGCAGCCTTCACCGCCTGTAAGGTATGTCTTTTCAACGGAGTGGCTAATGATCTTAGGGTTAAATAATGCATAGCTGTATAGCTTACCTTTTTCATCCGTAACGTGTACCCCAATCATTCGTTTTGATACATTAATTTGAGGAGCGGCAAGTCCGATACCAGATCGCAGTCCATATTTAGCAGCAATTTCAGGGTCTTGGCTGTTTTTCACATATTCTAATAAGCTATGTAAAATCTTTTTGTCTTCTTCAGAAGCAGGTAACGGTACTTCTTTTGCTACTTCTCGCAGCGTTGGGTGTCCGTCTTGGATAATATCGTTCATTGTAATCAACTTTCACATCTCCCTAGGCTATTTTATAGGTATAAAGTGTACCAAATCCGTATAAAAAAGTCATTACCTCGACCTTGACCACATAAATGTTTCTACTAATTATATGTATCAAACATTTGGAAAAACATGCATAAGAAAAAATAAAAGCGGCAGTTAGCCGCTTTTATTGTATAATTACCAGCCGCCACAGCTGCAGCCGATAATAACTAATAAAATGAACAGTACGATTAATAACACGAAACCTTTATTAGAACCGCCGCAGCCATATCCACCATAACCCAACATAATGTAACCTCCCGTAGTTATCAATCCCAAGGTAAAAAGTAATAAACTCCCTTTTTTTCACGATTGGGTTAGTATAATATATTAAAAGGTGGAAAAAGGGTGTAGATAAATTGCTAATTTCCTACAAAAATTGTATAATGACCCATGAATAAGGGAGGATTTACCAAATATGAAATGCGTCGGAAGATATATAGTTATTGGCATTGCTGCTATGTCACTAGCAGGCTGTGCAGAGGGCTCATCGCCTGAACTTGAGGTATATAATGGATTAGAAAAAGTGGTAGCACAAGAAAAGCAATTTGCTGATCAGCAAAAACCGTTAGCTGATTTAGAACAGCAAGAAAATGCGATATACGACCAAATTATTGAGCTAGGGATTAAAGATAAAAAGAAAATAAAAAATAAAGCACAAAAAGCGCAGCAGTTATTAGATGAGCGTGAAAATAAATTACAAAAAGAAGAAAAAAGCATCAGCGCTTCGCAAAAACAGTTTGAAGCGACAGAGCCAAAGATCCAAAAGCTAGAGGACGGCAAAGCAAAAGAAGAGGCGCTTGAACTATCTTCGTTAATGAAGAAGCGTTATAAGGCCTACCAGTCCTTACATGATGCCTATCTTCATTCCATTGAATTAGATCGTCAGCTATATACGCTCTTTGAAAAAGACAATGTGAAATTAGAGAATCTTGAAACACAAATCGCTTCGATCAATGCTACTTATAAAGAAGTTGAAAAGAAAAAAGAAACGTTTAACACACTAACAGCTGACTATAACAAAGCCAAAGAAGATTTTTATAACAAAACGAAGTTAAAGGTGAAAAATAGCGAGGATAAATAAGAAGGCCTGTGAAGTTTACAGGTCTTTTTTTTTGGCTGAAAAGGAAGGTTTTCTGAAATAAAGAAAGAGTTTCGACACGATTCAAGTAAAAATTACAAAAGGTTATTGTTTTAAAAAATCGTTTATTTGTGGCAAGATAGGAGATGTGCAGACGTAAAAAAAGAGAAGGTTATTATAAAACATATAATACAGTTTGTATCTGTGTAATAGTACAGCATGTCTTTTTTATGTGTTTTATTTCACAAACTAAAAAAGCGTAATTTCTTGATGTAAATGCATTGACGAACTGTTTTAGTGTATTGTAAACTAGGTAGCGTAGTAAGTGTTGTATTAATCATTTTTGCAAAATAATTAATACAGTTTAACGAAACGCTCGTTTCGCTTAAACTTTCCTTTTACGTAAATGTTTGCACAGAATTCGCTGGGGAATACATAGAAATGTTAAGGATTAGCGAATTCAAAAAGCTACTCGACAAAATATGACTTTTACTTGTCCATTTGGGACATTCTAAAAGCGTGTATGTTTGTTTGATTAGTAAAATGAATTTATACGGCTTAAATGAAAGGAAGAGGTGACTTAGATGGCTGCTAAAACTAAAAAGGCTATTATTGATGTATCAAAGCAACTTGATAAAATCGCTGAGCAGTACCAAACGTTCCAAATTCTTAATGAAGAGGGCGAAGTAGTAAATAAATCAGCGTTGCCAGATTTATCTGACGAAAAATTAAAAGAGTTAATGACTCGCATGGTATACACTCGTATTCTTGATCAACGTTCAATTTCATTGAACCGTCAAGGTCGTTTAGGTTTCTATGCACCAACTGCTGGGCAAGAAGCTTCTCAAATCGCTTCACATTTCGCATTAGAAAAAGAAGACTTCATTTTACCTGGGTACCGTGATGTGCCTCAGTTAATTTGGCATGGTCTTCCACTATATCAAGCGTTCTTATTCTCTCGTGGTCATTTCCACGGTAACCAAGCGCCAGAAGGTGTAGATGTACTTTCTCCACAAATCATCATCGGTGCACAAATCGTGCAAACTGCTGGTGTGGCACTAGGTCTTAAAAAGCGTGGTAAAAAAGCAGTAGCGATCACTTATACAGGTGACGGCGGAGCTTCACAAGGTGACTTCTACGAAGGTATGAACTTCGCAGGTGCATTCAAAGCTCCAGCAATCTTTGTTGTACAAAACAACCGCTTTGCAATTTCAACACCAGTTGAAAAGCAATCTGCAGCACGTACAATCGCTCAAAAAGCAGCGGCTGTTGGTATCCCAGGCGTTCAAGTAGACGGTATGGATGCACTAGCAGTATACGTTGCAGTAAGCGAAGCTCGTGAGCGTGCAGTAAACGGTGAAGGTCCAACTTTAATTGAAACATTAACTTACCGTTATGGTCCACATACAATGGCTGGTGACGATCCAACTCGTTATCGTACAGCTGAGCTTGACACTGAGTGGGAAAAGAAAGATCCACTTGTTCGCTTCCGTAAATTCTTAGAAGCTAAAGGCATCTGGAATGAAGAAGAAGAAAACAAAGTAATCGAGCAAGCTAAAGAAGATATCAAACAAGCTATTAAGAAGGCTGACGATTATCCAAAACAAAAAGTTACAGATTTAATGGAAATCATGTACGAAACTATGCCTTCAAACTTACAAGAGCAATATGAAATCTACAAAGAGAAGGAGTCGAAGTAAGCCATGGCGCAAATGACAATGATTCAAGCGATTACTGATGCGTTACGCACAGAAATGAAAAACGACGAAAACGTATTAGTTTTTGGTGAAGACGTTGGCGTAAACGGTGGAGTATTCCGTGCGACTGAAGGTCTTCAACAAGAATTCGGCGAAGATCGCGTATTCGATACGCCATTAGCTGAATCTGGTATCGGTGGTCTTGCTGTGGGTCTATCGACTCAAGGTTTCCGTCCGGTTCCTGAAATTCAATTCTTTGGTTTCGTATACGAAGTACTTGATTCTGTATCAGGTCAAGCTGCACGTATGCGCTACCGTTCTGGCGGTCGCTGGAATGCACCAATCACATTCCGTTCACCATTTGGTGGAGGCGTTCATACACCAGAACTTCACGCTGATAGCTTAGAAGGTATCGTAGCATCTCAACCTGGTCTAAAAGTTGTAATTCCTTCAACTCCATACGATGCAAAAGGTCTTTTAATTTCATCAATCCGTGATAACGATCCGGTTGTATACTTAGAGCACATGAAGCTTTACCGTTCATTCCGTCAAGAAGTACCTGAAGAATCATACACTATTGACTTAGGTACAGCTGATGTGAAACGTGAAGGTACAGACGTAACGCTTATCGCTTACGGTGCAATGGTACACTCATCATTAAAAGCAGCTGAAGAACTAGAAAAAGAAGGTATCTCTGCTGAAGTAGTGGACTTACGTACAGTTCAACCTTTAGATATCGATACAATTCTTGCATCAGTTGAAAAAACTGGTCGCGTAGTAGTAGTTCAAGAAGCTCAAAAACAAGCTGGTATCGCAGCTAACGTTGTAGCTGAAATTAACGATCGTGCAATCTTAAGCTTAGAAGCACCAGTATTACGTGTAACAGCACCGGATACTGTGTTCCCATTCTCTCAAGCTGAGGGCGTATGGTTACCAGACCACAAAGACATCGTTGAAACAGCTAAGAAAGTACTTGAATTTTAATTAGCATTTTACTGTGATAGAAATCAGCTTTGTGCTGATTTCTGTCTTAGATAAAATAAACACTAACAAATTGAACGCAACTAACTAGGAGGGTGAAGACACGTGGCATTTGAATTTAAACTGCCGGATATCGGTGAAGGTATCCACGAAGGTGAAATTGTAAAATGGTTCGTAAAAGCTGGAGATGAAATTGATGAGGATGATGTACTAGCAGAAGTACAAAATGACAAAGCTGTTGTTGAAATCCCATCTCCTGTAAAAGGTAAAGTATTAGAAGTAAAAGTTGACGAAGGTACAGTAGCTACTGTAGGACAAGTTATCGTTACTTTTGATGCTCCTGGATACGAAGACTTAAAATTCAAAGGTGACGATCATGATGATGCACCAGCAGAAGAAGCTAAAGAAGAAGCTTCAACTGAAGAAGTGACTGAAGAAGCAACAGCTCCTGCAGCACAAGCTGATGTTGATCCTAACCGTAAAGTAATTGCTATGCCTTCAGTGCGCAAATATGCTCGTGAAAAAGGTATAGACATTAAAGCTGTTCCTGGTTCAGGTAAAAACGGACGTATTGTTAAAGATGACATCGATAGCTTCTTATCTGGTGGCTCTACAGCTACAGCAACTGCTGAAGCTCCAGCTAAAGAGGAAACTGCTTCAGCTGAACCAAAAGCAGCAGCAGCACAAGCTATTCCTGAAGGCGATCTACCAGAAACTCGCGAGAAAATGAGCGGTATCCGTCGTGCAATCGCAAAAGCTATGGTTAACTCTAAACACACTGCTCCACACGTAACATTAATGGATGAAATCGATGTAACAGCTCTTGTTGCTCATCGTAAAAAATTCAAAACAGTTGCAGCAGATCAAGGTATTAAATTAACATTCTTACCTTACGTGGTAAAAGCGTTAACTTCAGCACTTAAGAAGTTCCCAGCTCTTAACACTTCAATCGATGATTCTACAGATGAAGTAATTCAAAAACATTACTACAACATCGGTATCGCTGCTGACACTGAAAAAGGTCTTTTAGTACCAGTTGTGAAAAATGCTGATCGTAAATCTGTATTCGAAATTTCGGATCAAATTAACGACCTTGCTGGAAAAGCACGTGATGGTAAATTAGCTCCTGCTGAAATGAAAGGCGCTTCTTGTACAATCACAAATATCGGTTCTGCTGGTGGACAATGGTTTACTCCAGTTATCAACCACCCAGAAGTTGCAATTCTAGGTATCGGACGTATCGCTGAAAAACCAGTTGTACGCGACGGTGAAATTGTAATTGCTCCAGTATTAGCATTATCACTAAGCTTTGACCACCGTATTATCGATGGCGCAACAGCTCAAAACGCTCTTAACCAAATCAAGCGTTTATTAAATGATCCAGAATTATTATTAATGGAGGCGTAATAAATGGTAGTAGGAGATTTCCCAATCGAAACTGATACTCTTGTCATTGGTGCTGGCCCTGGTGGCTACGTTGCAGCAATTCGTGCAGCTCAATTAGGTCAAAAAGTTACAATCGTAGAAAAAGGTAATCTTGGAGGCGTATGCTTAAACGTTGGTTGTATTCCTTCAAAAGCATTAATCGCTGCAGGTCACCGTTTTGAACATGCTAAACATTCTGAAGACATGGGGATTATCGCTGAGAACGTAACAGTTGATTTCTCTAAAGTTCAAGAATTCAAAAACGGCGTTGTAAACAAACTTACTGGCGGTGTTGAAGGCCTTCTTAAAGGTAACAAAGTTGACATCGTAAAAGGTGAAGCTTACTTCGTTGACAGCGAAACTGTACGTGTAATGGATGAAAATTCAGCACAAACGTACAAATTCAAAAATGCAATCCTTGCAACTGGTTCTCGTCCAATCGAGATCCCTGGATTCAAATTCTCTGAGCGCGTAATCAACTCTACAGGTGCATTAGCGCTTAAAGAAGTTCCTAAAAAATTAGTTGTAATCGGCGGAGGTTACATCGGTACTGAGCTTGGTACTGCTTTTGCTAACTTCGGTACAGAAGTTACATTTGTAGAAGCTGCTGATGAAATTTTAGCTGGTTTTGAAAAACAAATGAGCTCTCTTGTTAAACGTAACCTTAAGAAAAAAGGAAACGTTGAAATCTATACAAAAGCAATGGCTAAAGGTGTTGAAGAAACTGCTGATGGCGTACAAGTTACGTTTGAAGTAGGCGGAGAGTCAAAAGTAATCGATGCTGACTACGTATTAGTTACTGTAGGTCGCCGTCCTAACACTGATGAGCTTGGTCTTGAGCAAGTTGGCGTTAAAATGACTGACCGTGGTCTTATCGAAATCGATAACCAAACTCGTACATCTGTAAGCAACATCTTTGCAATTGGTGATATCGTAACTGGACCACCACTTGCACACAAAGCTTCTTACGAAGGTAAAATCGCAGCTGAAGTAATCGCTGGCGAACCTGCTGAAATTGACTACTTAGGAATTCCAGCAGTTGTATTCTCTGAGCCTGAGCTTGCATCTGTAGGTTATACTGAAGCACAAGCAAAAGAAGAAGGATTAGCTGTTAAAGCTTCTAAATTCCCATTCGCTGCTAACGGACGTGCGCTTGCACTTAACGCTGCAGAAGGCTTCTTGAAGCTTATCACTCGTAAAGAAGACGGAGTAGTTGTTGGTGCTCAAATCGCTGGACCAAGCGCATCTGACATGATTGCTGAGCTTGGTCTTGCTATCGAAGCTGGCGTAACAGCTGAAGATATCGCATTAACAATTCACGCTCACCCAACATTAGGTGAAATCACAATGGAAGCTGCTGAAGTAGCTATTGGAAGCCCAATTCACATTGTAAAATAATGTTTTTAAAAAGCTGATGCGTATGCATCAGCTTTTTTTTTGAAGAAAACGGTTTTCATCAAGTATCAGATGCTTGTCAGACAGTTTTTATTGCTGATGAGTATCTCCTTTAGAAGAAACGTGTAAAAAGCGCTGAGGCAGTCTTAAATGAGCTCTAGATGCATACATATGAAGTGGGACGTGCTTTCCTTATAGGTAGATAAAAAATTGCTTCTTTGGATAACGAATGAAAAGGCGGCGAAGGAGCTATGAAGACATATTTCGTTTGGAGCTTACACATTGTTATTTGGATAGGTTATTCACTGGTTGAATTGCTATCAAAACGTGATCAATTGACATCTAAAATTATTTTGTTTTTAGTATTTGCTTATTTAGCTTACGGCATAGCAGAAATGAACGTTAAATCTAAAAGACTGGCGCTTATGATGACGGGCACAACGTCAGCTGTCTGCTTGACGTGTTATCAACTAATTTTATTTTGCACGGCGTAAGAGTGCATAAAAAAAGCGTTAGCTTATATAAGCTAACGCTTTTTTTATCTTACACAGATTTCTTTTCTTTTTTTAATGCGCCTTCTTCTTTAAATGCTTTCATTAATGAGAAGACCGTTAACACCAGCACAATTGAAAATGGAAGTGCTGCTATAATCGCAGCCGTTTGGAGTGCATCCAAGCCACCTGTCCAAAGCAGAATGATTGCTGTTAACGATTGAATTAAGCCCCACGTAAGCTTAATAGAGCCTGAAGGATTTAGATCACCATTTGTTGTCTGCATTCCTAAAACAAATGTAGCTGAGTCAGCTGATGTAATGAAGAATGTAGCAATTAAGCAAATAGCAACAATGGACATGAACGTACCAAATGGAAACTGTTCAAGTACGTAGAATAAAGCAACTTCTGTTCCTTTATTATTGATAACATCCATAACAGGAAGATCCTTGAAAAAGTCTAAGTAGACCCCAGAACCTCCGAATACGGCAAACCATAATCCGCCAAATACGGTCGGAACAGCTAGTACACCAATTAAAAATTCTCGAATGGTTCTACCTCGTGAAATACGAGCAATAAACGTACCAACGAACGGTGCCCAGGCGATCCACCATGCCCAGTAGAAAATTGTCCAATCTTGAACCCAGGTGCTGTTATCAAACGGGCTCAATCGAAAACTCATCGACGGCAAGTTTTGAATGTAGCTGCCAATTGTTGTAACGAATAAGTCCATAATAAAGTTGGTTGGACCTGCAAATAACAAGAATAGCATTAACAGAATAGCTAAAACAATATTAATGTTACTCAAATACTTAATACCTTTGTTCAGACCTGTCTGTGCTGACAGCATGAACAAGAACGTCACGATAATAATAACAATTAATTGAGTCGTGAAATTATTATCAATACTTGGCGACAAGTAAGAGGCTCCACCAGTAATTTGAATAGCGCCCAGTCCTAGAGATGTTGCCACTCCAAAAATAGTTGCAAATACGGCGATGACGTTTATGATCGTTCCAAGAGGTCCATCAACACGTTTTCCTAATAGTGGACGTAAAATATTACTGATTATGAACGGGTAACCTTTTCTAAATTGAAAATATGCAAGGGCCAGTGCAAGAACGGAATAAATAGCCCAAGGATGTAAACCCCAGTGGAAAAACGAATAACGTAGAGCTGCACGAGCTGATTCTGCTGTACCGCCTTCACCAGAAGGTGGAGTATGAAAATGATTGATTGGTTCTGAAACACCCCAGAATACAAGTCCAATCCCCATACCAGCACTAAATAACATAGCAAACCACGAGACATAACCATACTGAGGCTTTTCGTCAGGTTTACCTAGTTTAATGTTTCCGTACTTTGAAAAAATTAAGTACAGCGTAAAAACTAAGAATAATGTAGCTGCTAATAAATAATACCAGCCAAATTTCTCGATGATAAAACTATGTATTGCCGATGTGACAGGTGTAAGCGCTGCGCTTCCTAGCACAGATTCCGGAATAACACCCCATACGATAAATACTGCAGCAATAATAACCGAAATGATAAAAACAGGAGTCAGTTTTTTCATCGATTATCACTCCTTTCCTATTCTATTTTACATAACATAGTTTCTCATATAACCTTTTTAGCTATACATGAAACCACATGGTTATACATTCTAGTAAAGTTTGTATGAAATGTCTACCCTATTAGTAAGAAAAAAAGGCAAGATCTCAAATTCTTATTTTTCGTAATTATTTTAAAGTGCCGAAATAGATATGAAATTAGACATAGTTTTTTCATATAAATAGAGATGATGCTAAGGGGTCAGTTTTTTGAAAACAAATATAACATTTATGAGAAAAATATTTTTAATGTGACATACTAATTAGTTGTTGACATATTTAATGTGACATAATAATATAATATCAAGAGTTGTAAAACGCTTACAAAAAAAGACGGTTAAAGGGGAGTTTACAAAATGGGAACAATCGTATGTCAAACATGTAACTGCACAATTGATCATTTCGAAGATGAGAAAGTGACGCGATTATACTCAACATGTAAAAGCGGAGAATGTCAAAAAGCAGATGAAGATTTAGATTAATTCAATAAAAAAAAGGTGCGGAATTTCGCACCTTTTTTTATTGAATTGCTTTATGTTCTTTAATGACACGAAATGTCTTTAATTCAAAATCTTCCGGACCCTGCACTGGTAAACCTGCCTCTAAGTTTGTTTCAATGTAGGTTAAATTTTCCTCAGTGATGATTTCCCCAGGAATAAAAATAGGAATACCAGGAGGATAGACCATTACAAATTCTGCAATAATACGACCTGCTGACTCATGAAAAGGTACCACTTCGGTTTCAGCGTAAAAAGCATCACGAGGTGTTAAAGCCAATACAGGAATATCAGGTAATAAAATAGCCGGTTTTGCCGTTGTCTCAGAAAGGTTATGGAATTTTGCGGATAACTCACGCAGAGCTGTGACAAGACGTGAAAGATCTTCTTCTGTATCTCCGGGCGTGATAATACATAGAATATTATAAAGGTCAGACATTTCCACTTCGATATTATGAGCTTCACGCATCCATTTTTCTACGTCATAGCCCGTAATTCCTAAATCTGAAACAGAAATAATTAATTTAGTAGGGTCTAAATCATACGTAGCTTTTGTGCCTAAAATTTCTCTGCCTATACATCGGATATGCTCAATTGTATTAATTTCTTTTCGTGCTTTTTCAGCAAGAGAAATTGCACGTTCAGCCAGCTCTTTTCCTTCTGTAGCTAGACGTTTTCGTGCAACATCTAAAGAAGCCAGCAGCAGATAAGAGGTTGATGTTGTTGTCAGCATGCTTAAAATAGACTGTACGCGTTTTGGAGAAATTAAGCCTTCGCGTATGTTTAAAATGGAACTTTGCGTCATAGAACCGCCTAATTTATGCACGCTTGTTGCTGCCATATCTGCACCGGCCTGCATAGCAGACAGAGGCAAATCATCATGGAAGTGAATATGAACGCCGTGAGCTTCATCAACAAGTACAGGCACTTGATACGAGTGGGCAATTTCTACGATTTTACGAAGGTCTCCGGAAATTCCAAAGTAAGTTGGATTGATAACAAGCACTGCTTTTGCTTCAGGGTGCTGCTTTAAGGCTTTTTCTACAGAGTCCGATGTAATACCGTGAGAAATGCCAAGATTTTCGTCAATTTCAGGATGAATAAAAATAGGCGTAGCTCCTGAAAAAACAATCGCACTCATAACAGATTTATGCACGTTTCTAGGAACGATAATTTTATCTCCAGGTCCACATGTCGCCATAACCATTGCCATAATTGCTCCGCTCGTTCCTTGAACAGAGAAAAAAGTATGATCAGCACCAAATGCTTCTGCAGCTAAATCCTGCGCTTGTTTGATAATGCCTTTTGGCTGGTGAAGATCATCAAGGGGACCGATATTAATTAAATCAATGGATAAAGCATCATCGCCAATAAATGAGCGGAATTCAGGATCCATTCCATTTCCTTTTTTATGTCCAGGGATATGGAATTGTGTTGGGTTTTTCTTAGCGTGATTAACTAATCCAGTAAATAATGGAGTTGAAAATTGAGAAGACAACTTTGCTATACACCTCTTTTATCATAAATTGTCAGTCCCTCTAAGCAAAGCTTAGAGGGACTTTGATTGTTTTTTTATCAAATTACAGCATTCAATTTTATATACCAAAAACTAATGGCTGTTGAATTATACATATTAAAATATCAGATCTTTTTTCTACAAAAGAAATTCAACAGAAATTCTACTCCGCAGTTTTCTTGATTTTAACCATTATATAAATGAATGAAACGCGTATGTTTACTACTGTTTGATAATATAAATACAATTTTTAGTTAAAAAAATACAAGTAATTGTAAACTGCTTATTACTTATTATTTTATAGTTCTTTATGTTTTGAAAATCCCCATAAAACAAAAGAATTATAGCACTTATTAACCTATTTGCAAAGATATTTTAAAGAGAAAATAAAAAGAAAAAAAAGGAGAAATTCTTTTGGGTGAAAAGAGAATAAATTTTGTGTACATTATAGATTGTGATAGAGTTAAGAATATAGATATACATAGAATGAAGAAATAAATGGAGTGATGAGAAGTGGAATATCAATACCCTATCTCCCTTGATTGGAGTACAGAAGAAATTATTGATGTAGTGAAGTTTTTTGAAAGCATTGAACGAGCTTATGAAAAAGGTATTGAGCGTGATCACCTAATGGCAGTCTATCGCCGATTTAAAGAAATTGTGCCAAGTAAAGCAGAAGAAAAAACAATCTGTAACGATTTTGAAGACCAAAGCAAATACTCTTCTTATCGAACGATTCAAAAAGCAAAGGCTGCTTCTTCTGGAGATATCATAAAAATGTAAAAAATGAGACTGGGACAAAAGTAGTTTAGCCGAAGTAAAAAACGAATCATTAATCAAATTGTTTGATTAATGATTCGTTTTTTTTGTTACGGTGAACATAGAGTTTATCTGTTTCGTTTCTTCTAGCAGTTGATTGGAAGGCAAGGCGAAGACTCCTGCGGGGAAAGCGGAACAGGCGAGACCCCGCAGGAGCGCAAGCGACGAGGAGGCTCACCGGCCGCCGGCGGAAAGCGAAGCCTTGCAGGGAAATCAACTGCGGTGTCACAAGCGTTTCAGCTTATGTATCCCATTTATTGGTCTTTCGATGAGCTTCCTTTCGTTATGTGTCACCCTCATTTTTTTATATCAATTCGTTAAAATTATGCATATGCTTTTTTAGTTAGTTCATATAATGGAGTTACCGTATGAAATGTTTGTTCAATACGAGCCATCCATTCTTCGCCGCTCATTGCAATCGCTTCTTCTTTTGGAATTGTAATGCCGCATAGGATCTCAGCTTTTTTAACCGTCTCTAGACGTTCAAACAAACTCTCTAAGTCTTCAGAAGATAAGTCGCCCATTTTTTTACTATCAGGTTTTGTATGATCTTTCGACCAAACAAACGAGTCTGGGATATTTTGACGAATCTCCTCCATGTTTTGTTTTAGCAGCTTTCCAAATTGTTCTTTAATAGGTGATTCGTAAATGACGGCAAACCACACAAAGACGTGTGTTTCCCAAAGGCCAATTTGAAAATGAGGGAGCTTTTTATACCCGCGTTTACTGTTAGCAAAGGCTACCCACGTATCTGCTGGCGGGTTAACTGTTCTTCGTGCATGTTTGGCAATATGTACGAACATTTCATCTCCACAAAGTGAAGAAAGAGTAGGAGCAAAATGATTGCTCAATTGTTCGAATTTTGGGCGTATCGTTGTCTTGATGGCTTCCATACGTGCATCAAGCCCCTCGATACGGAATACGTTAAAGTCATCTTGTGAAAATCCTGAGAATGCCATGTGAAACCTCCGTTTTTTTAGTGAATATGTATAGCTGCTGTGCATCTATGCAAGTAAGTATGATTTACGCGAAGATTCTACCACATGAAAAGCATAAACACCAATTAATTCGCATATGCTTGTCAAAACGTGTCTATCATTTTTTTATAGGTAATCACACAATTTAGTTGCATGAGATTAGGTTTCGACATAGACTATATCAATCAAAATATCTGAAAATTTAGTTTTATATAAGTGGGTTCAATAATTTGAGAGGGGTGTTTGAAACATGAAACAAGTGGTGAATATGTATAAGAAGAATGATGGACAAAAAAGATTAGGTGTAATTCGGTTGGAGTTAGATTACGAGTTAGCGACGTTATATGAAGCCATGATGGAGAATAATGAGGAACAAAAACAAAAATGTAAGCGAAAGCTCGAGAAACTTCGTGAAGAAATGATATCTCTTCAGTAGCAGACACGGGAATAAAATAGAACAAATATGGGTAAACTGTAAAAAAGGATTAAACTGAATGAGCAGATTCATAAGTGGTAACAGAGCACGTGGGAGAAGAAGCGGCAGTTCTTCTCCCACGTGCTCTGTTAATTGACATCTTGCAGAGGTTTTTTTAAGCTTAAATAAGAGACGTATTTTTGAGGGGGAATTGAGATGACACAACGCTGGAAAGAAATTGATACATACGTTAAAGAGTGGCTAAAAGAAGCTGGACAAAAAATTCAACAGTCGTTTAGTAAAGAACTTCTCATTCAAACGAAATCGAATCCAAATGATTTAGTAACAAATATGGATAAAGAAATTGAACAGTTTTTTATCTCAAAAATCAATGAAACCTTTCCGGAACATCATATTCTCGGAGAAGAAGGATATGGGGAAGAGCTTGAATCAGAAGAAGGAACGATTTGGATTATCGATCCGATCGACGGTACGATGAACTTTGTTCATCAGCAGCGAAATTTTGCTATTTCCATCGGTATATTCGAAAATGGTGTAGGACAAGCAGGTTATATTTATGATGTTATTCATAATGAGCTGTATCATGCTTTAAAAGGACAGGGCGCGTTTATGAATGACATCCAATTGCCGAAACTTGAACCTGTACCAGTTGAAGAAGCTATTATTAGCTTAAATGCAACGTGGGTGACGGAGAACCGCCGTATTGATCCTTCCGTATTAAGTCCGCTTGTGCGTAAAGTAAGAGGGACCCGTTCATATGGATCCGCAGCTATTGAGCTTGCTTACGTAGCGGCTGGACGCTTGGATGGATACATTACTTTACGTTTGGCTCCATGGGACTTTGCTGCCGGTAAAGTGTTGATTGAAGAAGTTGGAGGAGTCATGACGGATTTAGAAGGGAAGCCGTTAGAGATTCTTGAAAAAAGCAGTGTATTTGTAAGCAAACCAACATTACATGACGAAATCTTTCGTACGTACCTTGAAGGAAAGTGGACTAAATAAAATAGAAGTGAAGACTTACGTGTAGTCAAAGAATTTAGTGATGAAAAAACGTCATGAACCATTTTGATGTTGCAAATGGCCATGACGCTTTCAATCATCGCAAAAAAATTACAGCTGCCCTTTTTCTCGCATTTTTTTCTTAGTCGTAAAGCCAAGACCCATTACAACAATTAAAGCTACGATAGCTAAAATGACCCCGAGAGCGCTTCCTTCTCCGATAAATATGCCAATTGACATAATAGCTGCAGTTGCGATGAATGCATATAAAACGAATACCCACTTAATGTTTCTCATGTTGATTCCTCCCATTTGTAACGGATATTTATAGTGTACAACAAAATCATTCTGCAATTCTAGAGTTAGTGTGATATAATAGCTTAGTTATTACAAGCATAGGAGTGAAATGCGTGAACATTCGTAAAGATTTACGTAATATTGCCATTATTGCCCATGTAGACCATGGGAAAACAACGTTAGTAGATAAATTATTACATCAGTCCGGAACATTCCGTACTAATGAGCATGTTGAAGAACGTGCGATGGATTCAAATGACCTTGAGCGTGAGCGTGGAATTACAATTTTAGCGAAAAACACAGCTATTAATTATAAAGATACGCGTATCAACATTATGGATACGCCAGGACATGCTGACTTCGGTGGAGAAGTTGAGCGTATTATGAAAATGGTAGACGGTGTTCTACTTGTAGTAGACGCATACGAAGGATGTATGCCTCAAACGCGCTTTGTATTGAAAAAAGCATTAGAGCAAAACTTAACGCCGATTGTTGTTGTTAACAAAATTGACCGTGACTTTGCTCGTCCAACTGAAGTAGTTGATGAAGTAATTGACTTATTTATTGAACTAGGTGCAAGTGAGGAACAAATTGAGTTCCCTGTTGTTTATGCTTCAGCAATCAACGGAACGGCTAGCACGAACCCTGAAAAGCAAGATGAGAACATGTCATCTCTATTTGACTCAATCATCGAGCACATTCCAGCACCAGTAGACAACAGCGACGAACCACTTCAATTCCAAGTGGCAATGCTTGACTACAATGACTATCTTGGTCGTATCGGTGTAGGGCGCGTATTCCGCGGAACAATGAAAGTAGGCCAGCAAGTTGCATTAATGAAGCTTGACGGTACGGTAAAACAATTCCGCGTAACAAAATTATTCGGTTTCCTAGGCTTAAAGCGTGTTGAAATCGAAGAAGCAAAGGCAGGAGACCTGATCGCTGTATCAGGAATGGAAGACATCAACGTAGGTGAAACAGTATGTCCGTTTGACCACCAAGATGCACTGCCAATTTTACGTATTGATGAACCTACTTTACAAATGACGTTCTTAGTAAACAATTCACCGTTTGCTGGTCGTGAAGGTAAATTTGTTACATCTCGTAAAATTGAAGAGCGCTTAATGTCTGAACTTGAGACAGATGTAAGTTTACGCGTGGAAAATACTGATTCACCGGATGTATGGGTCGTTTCAGGACGTGGAGAACTTCATTTATCTATTTTAATTGAAAATATGCGTCGTGAAGGATATGAGATTCAAGTATCAAAACCTGAAGTAATCGTTCGTGAAATTGATGGCGTTCGCTGTGAGCCAGTTGAACGTGTGCAAATCGACGTGCCTGAAGAACATACGGGTTCTATTATGGAATCAATGGGTGCTCGTAAAGGTGAAATGGTTGATATGATTAACAACGGCAGCGGTCAAGTTCGTCTGATCTTTATGGTTCCTGCACGTGGTTTAATCGGTTATACAACTGAGTTCTTATCGTTAACTCGTGGATTCGGTATCATTAACCATTCATTTGATAGCTACCAACCAATGCAGCAAGGTCAAGTTGGAGGTCGCCGTCAAGGTGTGCTTGTTTCTATGGAAAGCGGTAAATCATCTACTTATGGAATCCAAGGCGTAGAAGACCGCGGTACAATTTTCGTGGAGCCAGGTACAGAAGTATACGAAGGTATGATCGTAGGAGAACACACTCGTGAAAATGATATCGTTGTTAACATCTGTAAAATGAAGCAAATGACGAATATGCGTTCTGCTAACAAAGATCAAACAACAGGTATGAAAAAACCTCGTATTATGTCTTTAGAGCAATCACTTGAATATTTAAACGAAGATGAATATTGTGAAATCACACCAGAATCTATTCGTCTACGTAAAAAAATTCTTGATAAAAATGAACGTGAAAAAGCAGCGAAAAAGAAAAAATACGCTGACACGAAATAATAAAAAAAGGAAGTCGTTAGCTTTATTTGCTAGCGGCTTGTTTTTTATCAATTATATCAGAATTTTCTATTTTTTGAAAGCGTTTTATAAAGAGATAATTTGGAAAGGAAAAAGGTGGCTTATATCGAATAATGTAAAGTAAGGAATAGGGGGAAGGAAGATGGATGTAAAAGAACACCTTTCATTTTTTGCTGCTTTGTATCAAGTAGATGAACATGCAAAAATAGGAATGTGGCTGTTATACTTTACTATTTTAGGGCTATCTGTTCTTGTGTACAAACTCGGGTTTGCAAAGAAGCTGCCGCTTTTAAAATCTGTGGTTATTTATCTATTTTTAGCTTTTGGATGTACAATTTTAACGTTTTTAGGCATTTTTTTACCTGTAGCTGAAGGGCTTGTGGTTGCAGCGCTTGTATTAATTATTTATAAAATACGGCTGTATCAGGCTAAAAAGCAAAACTCCACGTTGGGTTCATAAAAGACTACATAAAAAGACGCTTGTAGCTACAAGCGTCTTTTTAGTATGATATAGCCGAAGACAAGAGCGGCTGCGAAAATTAAATGGCCAGCTGTCCAATAAAAAATTGCTACTGCATCATCCACCGCAGGCGTAGGCTTAAGCGCAAGCAGCGTCAACGGAAAATACAAAGGAATGGTTGGAAGTGTTAATAAAAAAGAACACAATACGATTTTTCGAATAGACATATTGTTTAATTTACCTACTATGTAAACAAAAACGATCCCAATTGCAACGGCAATGAATAAATGAAAAACAAACTCCACCCATTCAGGCCATTGAATAGGGCCAATGATAGGAATAAAATCAACATTTAATAAAAGGGTATAAACTTGTTTGCCGGTTAGCCATTCTATCCATTTCAAACATAACCCAAGGATAATCCCGCTGAACATGCCAATACTTATTCCTAAACGGAGCACCTTACCAATCCTCCTCTGTCTTTTTCGACTCATATAGTTTAAAGTTACCAGTAGCTATGCGTTCTTTTGTTCGTTTTTCAATCCGTTCAGAACATTCATTGCACATATATGTATGGATAGGACGGTTGCGCAGTCGTTTTGCCACGAGCGTTTCATCCTCAATTGTTTCAATTTTATCGCACATGACACATTGTACTCTCATTTCTATCACCTCAACTTCTCTATACATCATTCTAGCCGAAAATTCTTGTTTTATAAAGTTTTTTTGCGGTGCTATCTCTCAGGAGAAAAGGAACGATAGGAAAACATTCCTAAAGAAGCAGGTAATTTTGCTTGTTAGCTCGAAGATAGTAACTAGTAAGTACATAAACAGTAGGAGGGATGAAAATGGCCAACGAAGTCGAGACTCAATTAGTAGATGCATTATACGATGAGCTACAGACAGAGAGATTTGCAACCATTTCAACTATTGATTTTGAAACAAACGCTCCAAATGTTAGTGCCATTTCGTGGTTAGTAGCTCCGACTAAACAAAAAATTCGATTTGCCGTAGATGTCAAATCGAGGATTGTAGAAAACATTAAACATACGAATAAAGCAGTGGTAAATATTCTTGCTAATGAATCATGCTACTCAATCAGCGGAATAGCTGAGGTAGTGCAGGAAAAGTTAGAAGGAGTAGCTTTAAAGCTGACGCTAATTGAACTAGATATTAATGAAGTAAGAGATGTCATGTTCTATGGCTCTAAGATTTCAGTAAACCCTTCATATGAAAAGACCTATGATCCAGTAGCAGCCGCTAAACTCGATAAGCAAGTAATTGAAGCGATAAAAAAAGCTTAGCAGCGGCCTGCCGCTAAGCGACTTTCTTATTCATTTTTTTGAAGATGATTATTAGATTGTTTTTCCTGCTCATTCTTTAAATTTTGCTCTTGTTTATTATTTAATTTTTGATTGTTTGTATCTGTTGAACTAGGATTTCGGCGGATTTCTTCTGCAAATTCAGGCATCACTCGGTTTACAATGGCTGCTAATTCATCTAAAAATCCTGTAACCGGCCGACCTTTGCGAATTTCATTTCCAATTTGTTTTAGCCGAGCGACCGTATCAGGATCTGCAATAACAACAGAGTTAGCGCCGTACGGATCAGCTTTCAGACCTTCGGCAACTGTATATTTGATTGAACTTACTTCTGAACGATCAATATCTTTGCCGACGTCAATGCCTACGATTGCATACTTGCCGAGCACAATGGCAGTAGCATCATTTACATTCGGAACGCTTGAAGCCAGTTCAACTAAATGCGCTGATATTTCATTAGCAGTACGCTTGTGAGAGCGTTCAGGAGATGAATTTTTGACCTGTACAATTCGATCTGTCTTTTGCCCTTCTTCAACGTCTGCTTGATTATTGTTGCAGCCGGTTAGTGTAATAAAACATAAGCTAATGGATAGAAAAAATTTGTTCATGTGGGAGACTCCTCCTTATGAATGACTCATTTTTTGTAGTAATTTGTATTTAGTTTCTAATAGTTCTTCTATCTTTATACACGTGTTCATATATTTAAAGAAAATGGTCCGTCCATTTAAGGTCACTTCACACATGTGCGTTACATAGTATATAAATGGATGGGTGCCTTGTTTCACTCCTTACAGGAAAAACAATCGGAGTAGGAGGCTGAATTATTGGGAAAAATTTATGTATTAGATACGAATGTTTTATTACAAGATCCGCATTCAATTTTTTCATTTGATGATAACGAAGTAGTGATTCCAGCCGTTGTACTAGAAGAAGTTGATTCGAAAAAAAGAAATATGGATGAAGTCGGACGAAATGCAAGGCAGGTATCCAAACTCATTGATAACTTGAGACAACATGGAAAGTTATATGAGAAAATCCCGTTAGAAAATGGGGGCCATTTGCGAATTGAACTCAATCATCGCTCTTTTCAACAGCTTCAAGAAATCTTTGTGGAAAAAACAAATGATAATCGAATTTTAGCTGTTGCTAAAAATTTATCCCTTGAAGAGGAAACAAAAGAAGATGGACGTGAAGTGATACTAGTGAGTAAAGATGTGTTGGTACGTGTGAAGGCTGACGCAATCGGTTTAAGAGCAGAAGATTTTTTAAGTGATCGAGTAGTGGAATTCAATAGTATTTATACAGGCTTTTCAGAAGTCTATATTGCAAAAGAACTGCTGAGTCAATTTTACGAAAAAGGAGAGCTGCTAACGTCTCAAATTGCAAACCACTCCTTTTTTGCAAATCAATTCTTAGTGATGAAAGATGCATTTGGAGGATCCGGATCAGCCATCGGCATTGTCGATCAAACAACAACGAAAGTAAAAAAACTTTTATTTGAATATGATCATATATGGGGAATTAAACCTCGAAATGTTCAGCAAATTATGGCGTTAGAACTTCTTCTTAGAGACGACGTTCAACTGGTCACGTTAATTGGAAAGGCAGGTACGGGGAAAACGCTGCTTGCTTTAGCTTCAGGACTTATGCAGACGGAAGATCTAGGGTGTTTTAAAAAGCTGCTTGTAGCTCGTCCAATTGTTCCTTTAGGGAAAGATATTGGATTCTTGCCAGGAGAAAAGCAGGAGAAGCTTCGTCCATGGATGCAACCAATTTATGATAACCTAGAGTACTTATTCAACACTAAAAAACCTGGAGAACTGGATGCGATTCTAGCGGGTCTGAGTTCAATAGAAGTGGAAGCCTTGACGTATATAAGAGGCCGAAGCATTCCGGAACAGTTTATTATTATTGATGAAGCACAAAATTTAACGAAGCATGAAATTAAAACAATTTTAACAAGGGTAGGGGAAAAGAGTAAAATTGTGCTTATGGGAGATCCGGCTCAAATTGATCATCCTTATTTAGATGAGTATAACAACGGATTAACGTACGTAGTTGAAAAGTTTAAAGAGCAAAAAGTATCGGGCCACGTTCGGTTAATCAAAGGAGAGCGCTCCGGGCTAGCACAATTAGCAGCTGATATTCTTTAAAAAAAAGTGGGGTCCCTTTTGGAACCCCACTTTTTTTATTATGTAACGATGATTTCTTCCACATATTTAATAGGGTTATTTCGGTTAAATCCGTCCGGTAAATAGACATAGATAGGCCCGTCTTCTCTAAGAGGCTTTCCGTCTTGGCTGAAACCAAAGATTAGTTTTTGCGCTTCTTCTAATGAAAAAGAAATCAGCGCGTCTTTTGTTTTAAATGAAACGTTGGTAGCGTCTTCAGTAGGTGAAGCGTTTGCTAGAAAAGGTGCAAATAAAATCCCAAATGTTCCATTTACTAGCTCCTGTTTTTTGAATTTCTTTTCGGTTTTTAACGTAGGAGGAAAGACGGCTCCTTCTTGAATTTCACGGTCCCAATGCTTAGAAACAGCCTTTGTGTACGCTTCTGTCTCATCTTTTTGCTCTGGTGGATGTTCAAAGAAAACGTCCATATCGAGCTTGCGGTCATCGAAAATCCACACGCTTGGGTCGAGTGTCAGCGTATATTTTACTTTTCCTTTTAACATAATAATTGAATTCATCATAAATGCCCCCTTGCTAAAAGTATAAGCGCTTTCTCCTTATTTGTCACTTTGATGAAAAAATTTAGTTGAGAGTGATTCTCGTATGATATAATGTAAGAGTCAACGAAAGTGCGAAATTTCCTATATCTATGGTAATGGTTTTGAGAAAGTAACAGTATAAAAAAGACGGCCAGCCTCACGGACATGTTTATCCTTGCTTTTTTGGAGCATAGCCTTTAGAATTGAGAGATAGATTAGGTAATCGCTCGCGAACGGAGGGATTGAGTTTGACGCCTGAGACAATGATAGATCATCGTGAAAAAGCGTATGCGTTGTTAAAAGCTGATGCAGATAAGATTTTGCAATTAATTCAAGTTCAAATGGATAACTTAACAATGCCACAATGTCCTCTTTATGAAGAGGTTTTAGATACACAAATGTTTGGTTTATCAAGAGAAATTGATTTTGCAGTTCGTCTTGGTTTAATTGATGAACGTGTTGGAAAAACATTGCTAGACCGCCTCGAGCGTGAACTTTCTGCACTGCATGAAGCGTTTACAAAAAAATAAAAATCACGCGATCGAAACTCAAACTATATACAAACGTAGTTTGAGTTTTTTATTACAGGTGGTTTAAATTTCCTAATTTACTCAAATTTGTACATAAAAGATGAAACGAAACAGAAACACGTCATTTTTAAAGGAAGAGGGTTATGGTAAAAAAAATATTTAGGCATTTTGACTATTCAATTGTAATTCCAGTGCTGCTTCTTTGTGCGGTTGGACTAGTTATGGTTTACAGTTCAAGTATGATTGTAAGTATTACAAGATATCATACGTCAAGTGATTTCTTTTACAACAGACAAAAAATGTGGCTTGCGTTTACGCTTGTATTGTTCATTTTAACAATGCTAACACCTTACAAGCTGTATCCTAAAATACTGCCTTATGCGATTCTGGGCATTTTTGTACTGCTTTTGCTTGTGTTTGTAATGGGGCATACGAGTAACAATGCGCAAAGTTGGCTGCAGCTTGGCGGAGCAAACATGCAGCCGGCTGAGTATGCCAAGCTTGTTGTCATTTTATACTTATCGTATGTTTTGTCTAAAAGGCAAGAGTATATTGACAACATCAAAAAAGCTTTTTTTGGACCTATGGGTCTTGTATTTCTAATATTAGGTTTTGTAGCGATTCAGCCTGACCTTGGAACGGGATCAATTATTTTTGCGATTTCCGTTACCATTATGCTATGTTCGGGAATCTCTAAAAAAACCTTTTTCCGCATGTTAGCACTAGGTATTATTTTGCTTACGGTCATTATTACGATTGGTTTTTTTACAGGTCAGTTTACTGCCAATCGAATCGGCCGTTTTACCGGTGCGTCAGATCCGTTTGCTAATGCTCAAGGAACCGGTTATCAGCTGGTTAATTCATATTTAGCAATAGGTACAGGAGGCTTAAAAGGCCTTGGTTTAGGAGAAAGTGTACAAAAGTATGGTTATCTTCCCGAGCCCCATACCGATTTCATTATGGCCATTATTGCAGAAGAATTAGGATTCTTTGGAGTTATGCTCGTGCTGGGCCTTTTAGGCTTCTTAATTTTCAGGATTTTAATGCTGGCTAAAAAATCTCAGGATCCGTTTGCTAGCATGATTTGTATTGGAGTAGCCAGTATGATAGGTATTCAAACAGGCATTAACCTTGGAGGGCTTACGGGACTCATTCCGATTACCGGCGTCACGCTTCCGTTTATCAGTTACGGAGGGTCTTCGCTGCTAACGCTTATGGTGTCTATGGGAATTATTGTAAATATTTCGTTTTTCGTAAATTATCAAAATAAAAAACAGAAAAATACGGAAAATATTGTGCTACATCCGAACAATACATCAACAACAAGTGATTGATTTTCGTAAAAAAATTGTGTAAAAAAAGCAAAAATTTATTGGAATTTTATTATTTTCCATTGATTTTTGCTTTTCTTTTATCCAATTTTGCTATATATTGAAGTTTATACGAAATTGAGAGGAGATTAGCAACATGAGTTTTGTAACTAAAAAAATCAAAAAAGTATTAGTAGCAAACCGAGGAGAAATTGCGATTCGTGTATTTCGAGCATGTACTGAACTGAATATTCGGACTGTTGCAATTTATTCGAAGGAAGACGCAGGTTCTTATCACCGTTACAAAGCGGATGAAGCCTATTTAGTAGGAGCGGAGAAAAAGCCGATTGATGCTTATTTAGATATAGAAGGCATCATCGACATTGCTAAGTCTCATGATGTAGATGCTATTCACCCTGGCTATGGTTTTTTGTCAGAAAATATCCAATTTGCAAAACGTTGCGAAGAAGAAGGCATTATTTTCATTGGCCCAAAATCCAAGCATCTTGATATGTTTGGCGATAAAGTAAAAGCACGTCATCAGGCTATTCAAGCAGATATTCCCGTTATTCCTGGTACAGATGGTCCTATTGATTCAATTGACGAAGCAAAAGAATTTGCTAATCAGCATGGATATCCTCTAATGATCAAAGCAGCTTTGGGCGGAGGCGGTCGAGGCATGCGTATCGTTCGCGATGCAGACAGCCTGAATGAATCTTATGATCGTGCCAAATCAGAAGCAAAAGCGGCTTTTGGTAATGATGAAGTATACGTCGAGAAACTAGTTGAAAATCCAAAACATATTGAAGTGCAAATTTTAGGTGATGAACAAGGAAATGTTGTGCACCTTTACGAACGCGACTGTTCAGTGCAGCGTCGTCACCAAAAAGTAGTAGAAGTAGCACCAAGTGTTTCTATAGATGAAGACTTACGTCTCCGCATTTGTGAAGCAGCTGTGCAGCTGATGGAAAAAGTGCAGTACATAAATGCTGGTACAGTAGAATTTTTAGTATCAGGAAACGATTTTTATTTTATTGAAGTAAATCCACGTGTTCAAGTAGAGCACACAATTACTGAAATGATTACAGGTATTGATATCGTTCAATCGCAAATTTTAATTGCGGACGGCTACGCACTTCACAGCAAGGAAGTGTCTATTCCTGCACAAGACCAAATTCACGTACATGGATATGCAATTCAATCTCGTGTAACGACAGAAGACCCGTTAAATAACTTTATGCCGGATACGGGTAAGATTATGGCTTATCGTTCTGGCGGCGGTTTTGGCGTACGTTTAGATACGGGAAACAGCTTCCAAGGCGCTGTCATTACGCCGTATTATGATTCACTGTTAGTAAAAGTAACAACATGGGCCTTAACATTCGATCAAGCCGCATCAAAAATGGTACGGAACTTAAAAGAGTTTCGTATTCGTGGAATTAAAACCAATATTCCATTTCTTGAAAATGTAGTAAAGCATGATAAGTTCTTAACAGGCGCTTATGATACATCCTTTATTGATACAACGCCTGAACTTTTTGTCTTCCCTAAGCGAAAAGACCGCGGAACTAAAATGCTTACATACATTGGGAATGTTACGGTAAACGGATTCCCGGGTGTATCGGAAAAGAAAAAGCCAATCTTTACGAAACCGCGTGTTCCTAATGTCGATATAAAACAACCAATTCCAAACGGAACAAAGCAGATTTTAGATGAAAAAGGCGCTGAAGGGCTAGTAAATTGGGTGAAAGAACGCAAGGAAGTGCTATTAACGGATACAACTTTCCGTGATGGCCATCAGTCTCTTTTAGCAACGCGTATTCGTACAAACGACTTAAAACAAGTAGCTAACCCAACTGCACGCTTGCTTCCGGATTTATTTTCTATGGAAATGTGGGGAGGAGCAACGTTTGATGTCGCTTATCGATTCTTAAAAGAAGATCCGTGGGATCGCTTGCTTACTTTACGTCAACAAGCGCCAAACGTTCTTTTCCAAATGCTTCTTCGCGCGTCAAATGCGGTTGGATATAAAAACTATCCTGATAATGTAATCAAGGAATTTGTTGAAAAATCAGCTTATGCAGGTATTGATGTTTTCCGTATCTTTGACAGCTTAAACTGGGTGCAAGGAATGACTCTTGCAATTGACTCTGTTCGTCAAACAGGGAAGATTGCAGAAGCAGCGATGTGTTATACAGGTGATATTTTAGATCCGACGCGCCGTAAGTATGATTTGGATTACTACAAGAACTTAGCAAAAGAGCTTGAGCAGTCTGGAGCACATATCCTGGGCATTAAAGATATGGCGGGTCTTTTAAAACCACAGGCAGCTTATGATTTAGTATCGGCTCTAAAAGAAACGGTTGATATTCCAATTCACCTTCATACGCATGATACAAGCGGAAACGGTGTATACACGTACGCAAAAGCAATTGAAGCAGGTGTAGACATTGTAGACGTAGCCGTAAGCTCAATGGCAGGCTTAACGTCTCAGCCGAGCGCTAACTCTCTTTATTACGCATTAGAAGGTGCGGACCGCAGACCAAATCTGGATATTAAAAATCTAGAAGAGCTTTCTTACTATTGGGAAGACGTGCGAAAATATTACCAAGACTTCGAAAGCGGGATGAATGCTCCTCATACGGAAGTGTACGAGCATGAAATGCCAGGCGGTCAATATAGCAACTTACAGCAACAAGCAAAAGCAGTTGGTTTAGGAAACCGCTGGGATGAAGTAAAAGATATGTATTCACGCGTGAATTTGTTATTTGGTGATATTGTAAAAGTTACGCCATCATCAAAAGTAGTTGGAGACATGGCATTGTTTATGGTTCAAAACAATTTGACAGAAGAAACGCTGTTTGAGCGCGGTGAAACGCTTGACTTCCCGGATTCCGTTATCGAATTGTTTGAAGGGTATTTAGGACAGCCTCACGGGGGATTCCCTAAAGAGCTTCAGCGCATCATTCTAAAAGGCAGAAAACCTATTACAGTTCGTCCTGGAGAACTGTTAGAAGATGTGGACTTCGATGCAGTGAAAGAAAAGCTATTTAAAGACTTAAATCGTCAAGTGACGAGTTTTGACGCCATTGCTTATGCGCTGTATCCAAAAGTATTTATGGATTATCACAAAGCAGTCGAACAATACGGAGACATCTCTGTTCTTGATACACCGACTTTCCTATACGGCATGCGTTTAGGAGAAGAGGCTGAAATTGAGATTGAAAAAGGAAAAACCTTAATCGTTCGCCTTGTATCCATTGGAGAACCGCAGGCAGACGGTACGCGAACAGTATACTTTGAATTAAACGGTCAGCCTCGTGAAGTCGTGATTAAAGACGAAAGTGTCAAAACAACCGTTACGGCAAAACAAAAAGCCGACCAAGGAAATCCGTCCCACATTGGCGCTTCAATGCCTGGAACCGTTATTCGAGTAGTAGTAGAAAAAGGCGATAAAGTCTCGAAAGGTGATCACTTAATGATCACAGAAGCAATGAAAATGGAAACAACCGTGCAAGCACCATTTGACGGCGTGATTAAACAAGTACACGTATCGAATGGAGATGGCATCCAGCCGGGAGATTTATTAATTGAATTAGAAAGCTAATCAAAAAAGGTACGAGCTCAGAGCTCGTACCTTTTTTGATTAATTATGTGTATGACGCGTTGCAAGTAAGGTCAAGTAGCTTAATACACCGAATAGGAAAGAGATAATTAAAGAATGAGCAAGCGCGAGCTCTAGCTGCAGACGTGTGACAACAACAAGCATACCGGAAACCGCCTGAAAAATAACTAGAATGAGAGCAGCTAACCATCCGTAAAAAATATTTTTTTGATGACGATAATATTTAACTGCATGAATAAAGGCAGCTAAAATCCATACAAACGTTAAAACAGCAGCGGATCGATGTCCCATTTGAATCCACTGATTCAAATCAACGGGTAGCCAACCGTTTCCGTTTGAACAAAATGGAACGTCTGGACAGGCTAAGCTAGCTTCTTTATGGCGAACAAGCGCGCCCGTGTACACAACGGCATATGTGTATAAGATAACCCCGTAAATATGTTTTTTCATTTTAGAGCCTAGCTGCATATTAGCTGTGTCGAGCTTTTGATCCACTTCAAAGATGATAAGTGTTAACAGCAGTACAGAAGCAAACGAAATAAGGGAAATACCAAAATGAAGAGCAAGCACCGCATCTGATTGCCCCCACATAACGGCAGCGGCCCCAATTAATGCTTGCAGTACTAGGAAGAAAAAAGAGATAAACGCTAAAGGTCTAACTTCTTTTATATGTCCTAGTGAAATCCACGCCCATACGCATAAAGCGAGTACAAGAAAGCCCGACACGCCAGAAACTAAGCGGTGGCTTAATTCAACAACGGTTTCAAATGTTAAAGGGTCGGGAATGAGCTGTCCGTTACACAGAGGCCAAGAATCTCCGCACCCGTCTGCTGAACCAGTTTTCGTAACAAGAGCACCGCCAAGTAGAATAAGTAACATGGCTATGCTCGTCACAACGGATAAAAACTTTAATCCAAGTCGCACAATAATCACCATCCTAAAAGCAAAGTAAGTAATATAACGAGCTAAACATTTTATCCTAATCTTTTTGTATATTAAACATAAATTTCATTTATTCTCCATAAACTTGATTGAATTTGTTATAATGGTAGAAAGTGTAAGGGTTGTTCATGAGTTTGACTCTGCAGATATGTAAAAGGTACCGTACAGAAAACTATTTTACTTGCAGAAATATCTTTTAACAAGTGACAGGGACATGCATTTAGCTCATGACAAAAAAAATCCATATTTTTTTCATGAATTCTTCACAAAGTAACGGCAAAATATGGTTTAATAAACATGAGAAATAGATAATTCTCTACTATTTTATCGTTTACATGTGAAGCTTTTAAGTAGTTTCGGTGAGAGGAATATGACTTCTTTGTGAACAAAGAGGAGATTTTTGTAAAAATATGTTGAAAACGCCTTCATTTATAGACTCTTTATTTACTAGATAAAAGTCTGTGGATGAGTAAAGGAGGAAGCGCCATGGAAGATTCAAAAATGGTGGAAGATTCAACGCTTTCTGCATCGCCTAACACAGCTCATGTAAGCGAAAATAGTTCCATTTGGTCAGATTTTTTAGCTACGATTAAAATCGGAATAGTCAACTCAAATTTCATCACCACCTTTACTGGTTTTTGGCTAGCTCTTTTCTTCAACGAACAACACTTCTTAGAAAACCTGGATAAAGCATTTTTTACTTTAATAGGTTCTTCACTTATCATCGCCGGTTCATGCAGTTTGAACAATTACATAGATCGTGACATTGACCCTCTAATGGAACGAACAAAGGGACGACCTACAGTGACAGGAAGTTTTACACCTTTGACGGTCCTTGGGATTGGAATCGGTTTGACGTTAACCGGCTTGCTTATGCTACTAGTTGTTTCTTCCGTAGCCGCTCTCATCGGATTAGCAGGAATACTTACATATGTAGTTCTTTACACCATGTGGTCCAAAAGACTATACACAATTAATACAGTAATCGGAAGTATATCAGGCGCTGTCCCGCCATTAATTGGATGGGCCGCTATCGATCCCAATTTACACGTAGTGGCTTGGGTATTATTTTTAATCATGTTTATTTGGCAGCCGCCTCATTTTCTAGCTCTTGCTATGCGAAGATGTGAAGAATATCGAGCAGCGGGAATCCCTATGTTGCCTGTTGTACATGGTTTTGAGCTTACAAAACGACAGATTCTCATTTGGATTGCTTGTTTGTTGCCATTACCTCTTTATTTATACGAATTAGGCATTCCATTTCTAATTTTGGCCACTGTTTTAAACATAGGATGGCTATTTTTAGGATTTGCTCAATACAATAAACAAGAAGACACAAAGTGGGCTAGCATGATGTTTGTCTACTCACTAAACTATTTAACTATTTTATTTGTCTCAATGATTGTCGCAACGCTTTTTGCCTAGATAAAATCTTTCACTGAATGCGACGCTGCACAAGGGGGATTTCTTCTACATGTAGAATTCATTATAGAAGGAATAAGTTTTATGCTCAAGAGGGCATAGATGAAATCACGTCAATGAAAGAGAGGTTGGGGAATGGTATGAAAAAATGGCGATTGAACTTTCGTGTTTTGTCGTTATTTACGCTGCTTGCATTCGTGTTATCGGCCTGTGGAAAACCGTTTTTGTCAACACTTAAGCCTGCAGGTGAGGTAGCTGAAGAACAATATTCGCTTATGCTTCTTAGTACAGCCATCATGGTTTTAGTTATTATTGTGGTCACCATTATCTTTATATTTGTTATTCTGCGCTTTCGCCGTCGTAAAGGCGAAGAAAACGTGATTCCAAAGCAAGTGGAAGGAAGCAGAAAGTTAGAAATTATATGGACAGTGATTCCTATCTTGCTGCTCATTATTTTGACTGTTCCAACGGTCATCTCAACATTTAAGCTAGCGGACGTAAAAGGAATGAAGGACAAAGATGCTGTCGTAGTAAATGTGCGTGCTAACTTGTACTGGTGGGAATTTGAGTATCCTAATCAAAAAATTATTACATCCCAAGATTTAGTTGTTCCAACGGATAAAAAAGTCTACTTTAATATTAAAGCTTCTGACGTCAAGCACTCGTTCTGGATTCCTTCAGTTGGAGGAAAGCTCGATGCTAACACAGAAAATGATAATAAATTCTGGCTAGTGTTTGATTCTAAAAAATCGAAGGAAGCTAACGGGGTTTTCTACGGAAAATGTGCTGAGCTTTGCGGTCCATCTCATTCTCTTATGGACTTTAAAGTACGGGCTGTATCAAGCAATGAATTTGATACGTGGGCAAAAGATTTGAAAAAGGCAAAGCCTGATGTAGAAACAGCATCCGCAAAAGCGGGTCAAGAGGTCTTTAATGAAAGCTGTATCGGATGCCATGCTGTTGATGTCAAAGACAATCGTCCAGAGCAAGCTCGTCAAGCACCAAACTTAGCCGGTTTTTCTGAACGTGAGCGTGTAGCTGGAGTGCTTCCTCACAACAAGGAAAATATCAAAAAATGGTTAAAAAACCCTGAGAAAGTTAAGCCGGGTAATAAGATGAGTGGTACATATCCTGACTTAACTGATGAACAAGTAAATGAGCTAGCAGACTATTTAATGAGTTTAAAAGAAAAATAAACGTCCAGTCGTTTTTAAAAGGGGAGGTTTAGCGATGAGTACACTCAGTCAAAAGAAGGGTGTAGGTGGAACAATTTGGGACTTTATGACAACCGTTGATCATAAAAAAATCGCCATTCTTTATTTAATTGCCGGCGGTATCTTTTTTCTAGTCGGAGGAGTGGAAGCGCTATTTATACGTATTCAGCTGGCTATACCAAGCAATGACTTTGTTAGTGCAGGAACGTATAATGAAATTTTAACAATGCATGGAACAACGATGATTTTCTTAGCTGCCATGCCGCTTCTTTTTGCTATGATGAATGCAGTTGTTCCGCTGCAAATCGGAGCTCGAGATGTAGCATTTCCATTTTTAAATTTGTTAGGTTTTTGGTTGTTTGCCTTTGGGGGACTCTTTTTAAATCTAAGCTGGTTTTTAGGAGGAGCACCTGATGCAGGTTGGACATCATATGCTTCGCTGTCTATTGCATCGCCTGGTCACGGAATTGATTTTTATGCGATAGGTTTGCAGATTTCCGGAGCCGGGACATTGATTTCAGGTATCAACTTTCTCGTAACAATCATTAACATGAGGGCGCCAGGTATGACTTATATGCGTATGCCGCTGTTTACGTGGACGACGTTTGTTGCATCAGCTCTTATTTTGTTTGCGTTTCCAGCACTGACGGTTGGATTGTTTTTAATGATTTTTGACCGCTTGTTCGGTGGAAACTTTTTTGACGCCACAATGGGTGGAAATACGATTATCTGGGAACATCTTTTCTGGATATTCGGTCATCCGGAAGTATATATTTTAATTCTTCCAGCGTTTGGTGTTTTCTCGGAAATTTTACCTACTTTTTCAAGAAAGAGATTATTCGGATACTCGTCGATGGTTTTTGCTACCGTATTAATCGGATTTTTAGGGTTCATGGTGTGGGCTCACCACATGTTTACAACCGGACTTGGTCCGATTGCAAATGCCATTTTTGCTGTCGCTACGATGGCCATCGCCGTTCCAACTGGAATTAAAATTTTCAATTGGCTGTTTACGCTTTGGGGAGGAAGTATTGAGTTTACGTCTCCAATGCTTTACGCTGTCGCCTTTATTCCGTCATTTGTTATCGGGGGAGTAACAGGAGTTATGGCAGCTGTAGCACCTGCAGATTATCAATTTCAAGATTCTTATTTTATCGTTGCTCACTTCCATTACGTTATCGTAGGCGGTGTCGTATACGCTATATTAGCAGGTGTCACATACTGGTGGCCAAAAATGTTTGGCAAGATGTTAGATGAAAAGTTAAGCAAAGCAACGTTCTGGCTCTTTTTGATTGGTTTCCACTTAACGTTCTTTATTCAGCATTTCTTAGGTCTAATGGGGATGCCTCGCCGCGTATGGACGTTCTTGCCTAATCAAGGTCTCGACCTTGGGAATGCAATCAGTTCATCAGGAGCTGCTTTCATGGCGGTTGCTACGCTCATTTTACTTGTTAACATTATAAAAACCACTGCCAAAGGACAAAAGGTAGGAGGAGATCCTTGGGGAGACGGACGTACATTAGAATGGGCTATTTCATCTCCGCCACCAGAGTATAACTTTAAACAAACGCCGCTTGTACGCGGGTTAGATGCATATTGGATTGAAAAAATGGCAGGAAATAAAGAAATGACGCCAGCCGAACCTCTTGGTGATATTCATATGCCAAACTCATCGTTTATTCCATTTATGATATCGCTTGGGATGTTTATTGCAGGGATTGGCTTTTTGTATCGAAATGATCATGCGTGGGGAGATGTTGTAGGGATTATCGGAATGATCGTCATGTTTTTATCGATGTTCTTCCGTTCATGGATTGATGATCACGGCTTTCATATTCACAAAGAAGACTTAGTTGATGATGACAAGGAGGCGAAGATGTAATGGAGACTGAACAAAAGCTAACCGCTGAAACTTTCCCTGCTTCGCCTGAAAAAGCAACGCTTGAAGGGAAAAATAAATTTACCGGCTTTTGGCTCTTTTTAGGCGGGGAGACGGTTTTGTTTGCTTCACTTTTTGCTACTTATTTAGCTTTGCGCAATTCAACGATGTCAGGACCTAAGCCGGAAGAATTGTTTGATATTAAGCTTGTTTTTGCAGCAACCATGATTTTATTAACAAGTTCACTAACAAGCGTATATGCTATGTATCATATGAAAAATTTTGAGTTTAAAAAGATGCAGCTATGGTTAGGCGTTACGTGGCTTTTAGGTTTAGCGTTTTTAGGGCTAGAAATCTATGAGTTCAGGCATTATGTTCATGAAGGGCATACGTTTACAAGCAGCGCATTTGGTTCTTCTTTCTACGCGCTGGTTGGGACACACGGAGCTCACGTAACGTTCGGACTGCTTTGGATTGGTTCTTTGATGATTCGAAATGCGAAGCGGGGGCTAAACTTATATAACGCTCCTAAATATTATGTCGCAAGTTTATACTGGCACTTTATCGATGTTGTGTGGGTCTTTATTTTCACGGTTGTATATTTAATGGGAATGGTGGGATAAGCTGATGACGACAAATCAATCAAACTCAGATAACCCAAGGCTCAATTTAGAATATCGTAAAAAAAGAAACGCAGAAGATATGAAGATGCAAGTTATCTCTTTTGCAATGATGTTGTTTTTAACACTAATTGCTTTTTTTGCGGTTTATCAAGAGTTTAGCGGATGGTACATTATGCCGGTGATTGTGCTCTTGGCGGTTGTTCAAGTCATCTTTCAACTTTATTATTTCATGCATATGAACCACAAAGGACATACCATACCAGCATTTTTCTTGTATTCAGGCGTATTGGTAGCTCTTTTAACCATTTTAGCTTTTGTAACCATTATTTGGTGGTAAAGAAAAGGGCTGGCATGCGCCAGTCCTTTTCATCATCTGTAGAAGGAGGAATAGACGTTGATTAACAATTTGCAGATGTTTGGTTTTGAAGCACTTTGGAGTCCTTACTATTTTTTAACTATTTGTCTGGTGACCGTCTTATATTTTTTCATCGTTGGTAGATGGAGAGGGAATTTTATAGGAGCGGCGGCCGTAGACAGAAAAACAAAAGCGTATTTTGTTATCAGCATGGTTCTTTTGTATATATGTAAAGGAGGACCTGTAGATTTACTAGGGCACTTTATGTTTAGTGCTCATATGACGCAAATGGCAATTGTTTACTTGGTGATTCCCCCGCTTTTTATTTTAGGAATTCCACCGTGGTTAGCTCGTTCTGTTATTTATGTAAGAGGGGTTAAACCTGTTTTTAAATTTTTTACAAAGCCCTTAATTGCTTTACTATTATTCAATGGGTTATTTTCTTTGTATCATATTCCGCTGCTTTTTGATGTTATTAAAACGGATATGACGCTTCACGGAATCGTGAGTGTTGTATTATTTATCGCTGCATTTTGTATGTGGTGGCCACTCATTAATCAGCTAGAAGAAGAACAAACGCTAAGTTCTTTAAAAAAGCTTGGATACATTTTTGCAGATGGCGTACTTCTTACTCCAGCGTGCGCGCTGATTATTTTTGCAAACCATTCTTTGTATGCGACGTATACAGACTCAAGCGCTTGGGTACAAGCTCTTTCCCTTTGTGTACCGCCTTCTATGATTGCAAGTTTAGGGCAGCTTGCTCCTGAGATGTTTAATACGCTGCCACCCGTGGAAGACCAACAGCTAGGCGGCGTTATTATGAAGATCATTCAAGAAATTGTGTATGGAACGGTTTTAGGCTTTATTTTTTTTCAGTGGGCTCGAAAAGAACGAGAGAAAGATACGTACATGCCTGATTTTACTGAACCTCAAGATATAAAACCAAAGGAATTTCCGTCTACTCCTCCTTTGAATTAAAAAAAGCGCAGTCTGATTACTGCGCTTTTTCTAATTCTATAGCTGAACGGTTTCAAGCTGTGATTTGATTTGTGTTAATATCTTTTCACACTGTTCTACAAGGGATGGCGGGAAATATTCTCCGTCTCCATATTCTACACCGTGAGGATAATAATGTTTGCCTAATAGAGGTGTCATAAGGTGAATAACAGCATGCCTGCCCCCTACATCGCCTGAAATAGCATGTCCTTGGACTCGCAAATAGAAGGTATCTCGCTGAAACTCGAATTTTCGATCGTACGTGACGCGTTCATAATCCCATTGTCCGGCGCGGACCAGGCCAAATTGATGCATAATCTCATCTAATAAATCTAAATCTACCTTTAATGAATCAAACTTTGCATATTCAAATTTCATATGAACTCCCTCCCAAAACAGATATACCCCAACTAAATCATAAGCTGAATGGATAAAACTTGCAATATCTAATAAGGAAAAATGTAAACGTTATCTATTTTTATTTAAACGTTTTAAATGCGAAAGTTTACTAAAAAGTTGGTCACACTATAAAGCGAACACACTATGTAAAGGAGGATAAAACAATGAAAACTGTACAAGAGGTAATGACAGCTGATACGGAAACATGCACCACGCTCGATAACGTATATGAAGTGGCAGTGAAAATGAAGGAATGGAATGTAGGCGCAATTCCAATTGTCGATAGAGATCAGTTAGTAGGAATGATTACAGATCGAGACTTAGTTATAAAAGGCATCGCAGAAAAGAAGCCAAATTCAAGTAAAGTAACGGATGTTATGAGTGAAGAGCTTATAACTATTACAGCGGAAGCCTCTGTAGAAGAAGCTTCTAAGCTTATGGCTCAACATCAAATCCGTCGTCTTCCTGTTGTGGAAAATCAAAAGCTAGTCGGGATTGTTTCGCTAGGTGATTTATCAACGTTTCGCTATGCAAATGAACGTGCAGGAGAAGCGCTCTCAGACATTTCAGAACATACGCATTAAAAAGCGAAAGCCAACTGTTTGCAGGATATTCGTAAATAGTTGGCTTTTTCTTTTGTTTCCTTCATACCGATAGCTATTTTTTTTTGAATGCATGTATAATAGAGATAAAAATAAGTTAAACAGGTAAAGAAAACAGGTGTAAGGAGAGGAAGAAAAGCTGAAAAAAGTTATTTTTATTCTCGTATTAATAGTGGCATTTGTATACGCGGAGGATTATTTACCTCAGCTAGAAAAATATCTAACGGGTCAAAATATTGAGCAAAACCAAACGGATTCCAAAAGTCAGCCCACCCAAGAAGTGGCTTCTTATGAAAAACAAAGTGAAAATATGATGAGGCTCATTGGAGATCATTCAGAACAGTTAATTGGAATGCTTGGAGAGCCGGATCGTATTGATTCTTCTGCATATGGCTATGACTGGTGGATTTACAAAAAGAATCGTCAAACGTATGCGCAGGTAGGAGTAGAAAATAATCAAGTCGTATCCGTATACGTCATTGGTTCAAAAACAAATACAGATCCTTTTGAGATTGGTGAGAAGCGAGAAGAAGTGGAAAAAAGAGTTTCACTTTCATCCGAACTCACGCTTCAAAAAGACGGAAATGAATACCGATTTCGTCTGAGTGAAGAGGATATGAAAATGCGCCCAATTATTAAATATGGAGATGTATACGTCCAACTATATTTTGATCAGTTCCTTAATACAATCTCAAGTATTCGAATTATGGATATGGACACGCTATTAAAACAGCGTCCGTACGAAATTGTTTATCGCGGCGAGCTTCCAACAGCTCCGTCATTGACAGCAGAGGAGTGGAAAAGTGTCCAAGAAGGAGAAGAGCAGCAAATTATCGATATTACAAATGTAATTCGAGACCGTTTTCAGCTGTCACCTTTAGCTTGGGACGAAGCCACTGCGGGAGTAGCTTATTTACACAGCAAAGAAATGAGTGACTTAAACTATTTCTCTCACGTTTCACCAGCACAAGGTGATTTAGGCAACCGTCTGCAAAAAGGTGATGTAGTATACCGTATCGCGGGCGAAAATATTGCCTCGAATTATCAGGATGGAATCGCTGCGGTTGAAGGGTGGCTTAATAGTGAGGGACATCGTAAGGCTTTACTCAATAAAGAGTTTACGCGTCTTGGTGTAGGTGTATATGAGAAGTATTATACGCAAAACTTTATCACTCCGATGAATGAATAGTAAGATTAAAACTTCCTTTTGAAAATAGGTCTACTCTTGTCCACTTTCTCATAAGTTTTAGTAGAGGTTAGAGGAGGGACGAGAATGAAAGGAAGAATAGTAGGAATATTGCTCGTACTTTTCTTTGCATATACGACTACTGTACATGCAGCTGAAGGGCAGTGGGAAAAGCTTGATAACTTATCTGATCAAACGCTATCGCTTGTAGAGCAAAAGGAGTATAAAGCAGCCCAACATTTGTTCAGAAATTTTTCGAATGAATTTACCAGTCTCAATACAGCTTCTTTGGGCGTATCGGCCGAAGATATACGTATTTTAACTCTTTGTTATGAACAGGTAGAAAGGTCTCTTTTATCTTCTGATTCCAGTGATGAAGAACGTCTTCAAAAAGCTACTCAATTTCGATTATTAGTCGATGCGCTGCACAGCAAGCATCAGCCTATGTGGACTGAACTCGAAGGCAGTATGCTAGCAACATTTAAAGAGATGCGAAATGAAGCAGTAAAAGGAGAACAGGCGGCTTATGAAGCGCAGCTTAAGCAATTTTTAAAGGAATATGATATGATCTTACCGAGCGCGCAGGTAGACGTGTCGTCTTCCTACGTACAGCGTGTGAGCGCAGACGTTCACTTTTTACAAAGTGAAGGAACGCTAAGTGAGATTAACGATGACCAGTTCAACCAAATGGAACAAAATTTAAAAGATTTTTTTGAACAAGTAAAAGAAAATCGTACGGACCCGTCTTTTATTTGGGTTACAATCACCACCGGAAGTATTATTATTGCTACACTTTTTTATGTAGGAGCGCGAAAGTATTTCGCTGACCAGAAAAGAAAGTCAGCCAGAGGGCGTAATGATTGACGTAAAAGCGCAGAATTGTCTAAAATAAAAGAGTAGTCAAACACATAATGAAAGGTGTGGGTAAATGAGCTTTTTGATTTATTTTCTCATTATTATCCTTGTGCCAATTTGGGCACAGTTTAAGGTGAGAAGTGCTTACAAAAAATATTCACAAGTAAGCAACTCATCAGGAATGACAGGCGCAGAAGTAGCAAGAAAAATTTTGGATGAAAACGGATTGTACAACGTTCACGTAGAGCCTGTAGGCGGATTTTTATCCGATCACTACGATCCTCGCTCAAAAGTCATTCGTTTGTCAGAAGACAACTATTACGGAACGTCTGTCGCAGGCGCTGCCGTTGCGGCTCACGAAGTGGGACACGCGATTCAAGACAAAGAAAACTATTCGTTTTTACGCCTTCGCCACTCGCTTGTGCCGGTGGCAAGCCTTGGATCAAACGCTTCTTGGATTTTAATTATGATTGGAATTATCGCGTCGATTAAGCCGTTGCTATTGTTAGGTATTATCTTCATGGCAGCAGCGGTCGTATTCCAAGTTGTAACACTGCCTGTTGAATTTAACGCTTCAAGCCGAGCGATGACGCAAATCGTCTCAGTCGGAGCGATTCGAAATGATGAAGAGCGCGAGACGCGCAAAGTGCTTAACGCAGCGGCTTTAACATACGTAGCAGCCGCAGCAGTAGCAGTTCTTGAGTTGGTTCGTTTAATCATGATTTATACAGGAATGAATAACGACGACTAATAAAAAAATACCGCATTAGCGGTATTTTTTTATCTTTCAAGCGGTTTTTTATTTTCATCAAGGGTAAATCCTTCACCTAAGACATCATGAACATCCGTAACTGCAACGAAGGCGTGTGGATCTACAGAAGTAATAACTTGCTTTAAACGGAAAATTTCATTTTTACTAACAACGCAGTATAGCACGTTGGTATCTTGCTTAGAAAAAGAACCCTGTCCTTTTAAAATCGTCACGCCTCGATCCATTTCTTTCATAATTTTATCCGATATGGCTTCGTTATGATTCGAAATGATGGTTGCGCCTTTGGCCGCATACGCACCGTCTTGCATAAAGTCAATAACCCGTGCAGCGACAAAGACTGCAACAAGTGTGTACATAGCTTCTCGGTAGGATAAATAAATGAGAGACGCACTAATTACAATAAAGTCAAAAAGAAACATCGTTTTCCCCATATTCCACCCGATATATTTTTGAACAACACGGGCAATGATATCGACTCCTCCTGTTGTTCCTCCAAACCTGAAAATAATGCCAAGACCCACTCCAATAAAAACACCGGCAAAAAGAGCTGCTAGAGTCATATCATGGCGCAGGGGCATATTCACCGGAAAGCGCTGGAATATCCATAAAAATAGCGATAAGCTAACAACTCCGAGCATGGTATAAATAAATGCTGTTCTCCCTAATAGTTTCCACCCTACAAAAAACAAAGGAATATTTAACACTAAGTTAGAATAAGAGGGATCAATGTTAAATAAGAAAAATAAAAGCAGGGTAATGCCTGTGAATCCACCTTCAGCTAAATTGTTTTGCATGTTAAAATTAACAAGTCCAAACGCAAATATAGCAGAACCAAGCAGTATAAAAATAATATTTTTTAATCTGAGACCTTTCATACTTACAAACCTCCTATGACCGTTTTTGCACTACCTTATCATAAAGGAATATATTTCATTTCGTAAATAACTATCGAAAAGATTTTTGAAAATAGTAAAAAGTGATGATGTTTCTTCTAGTGCTATGTATTAGTAGTATCCTCAATTCGTAAAATATAGACAGATTTTTGAGAATTAAGGGAAACGTGAGGATTATTGTGAAAGAGCATCTGACAAAGGCGTGGTAAGAAGAAGTAATTACACTAAATAATTTGAAGTAAAGATGTTATAATAGTAAGCTGAGTGTACTTCTAAAAGAGGTGAAATAAAAAGATGTCAAAAAAAACGATGGAGCAAATGCAGCAAGAAGTTGATGCATATATTAGCCAATTTAAAGAAGGATATTTTAGTCCTCTTGCTATGCTTGCGAGAATGTCGGAAGAAGTGGGCGAATTATCGCGCGAAATTAACCACTATTATGGTGAAAAGCCGAAGAAAACGACTGAAGCAGAACGTACGGTCGAAGAAGAAATGGGCGACATTTTATTTGTATTAATTTGCTTTGCAAATTCATTAAATATTGATTTACAAGAAGCGCATGATCGCGTTATGAATAAATTTAATACGCGTGACAAAGATCGCTGGACGAAAAAAGAAGACTAAGGAGAGAAAAAGAATGGACAAAATTCGAATTGTACTTGCAGGACCAAGAGGTCGTATGGGAAAAGAAGCTGTATTATTAATAGAAGAAACAGAGCATTTTGAATTAGTAGCAGCGGTGGATCGTATCAATGAAGGAAAATACATAAGTGATATTGAAGGAATGCCAAATGTACAAGCGCCGATCTACACGGATATTGAAAAATGTTTTCAAGACGTTAAGGCAGATGTTTTAGTTGATTTGACAACACCTGAAATTGGACGCGTTCATACTAAAACAGCTTTAACATATGGAGTACGACCTGTTGTAGGAACAACTGGCTTTTCAGAAGAAGATTTAAAAGAATTAAAGCAGCTTGCTGAAGAGAAGGAGCTTGGCTGTATTATTGCACCTAATTTTGCGATTGGCGCTATTTTAATGATGAAGTTTTCACAAATGGCAGCTAAATACTTTGATGATGTAGAAATCATTGAAATGCATCATGATCAAAAGTTAGATGCACCATCAGGAACAGGCTTAAAAACAGCGGAGCTGATCAGTGAAGTTCGTGAAGCAAAAAAACAGGGCCACCCTGAGGAAAAAGAATTACTAGAGGGCGCACGCGGTGCAGATTATGAAGGAATCCGCCTACATAGCGTACGTTTGCCAGGACTGATTGCTCACCAAGAAGTGATGTTCGGAGGATTTGGACAAACGTTAAAAATTCGTCATGATTCATACAACCGCGCTTCTTTTATGTCAGGTGTGAAGCTAGCTGTTGACACAGTTATGAACGTAGACACACTTGTATATGGGTTAGAAAATATTATTGACTAAGGAGCGAGAAAAATGAAAATCGCCTTAATTGCACATGATAAAAAGAAAAATGATATGGTACAATTCACAACAGCCTATCAAGCGATTTTACAGGAACATTCGCTGTTCGCAACAGGAACAACAGGAACGCGTATTTCAGAAGCAACAGGTTTGCAGGTTCACCGCTTTCAATCAGGACCGCTTGGAGGAGATCAGGAGATAGGAGCTTTAATTGCTCAAAATGAAATGGATATGGTTATTTTTTTCCGCGATCCGTTAACAGCTCAGCCTCATGAACCTGATATTTCAGCTCTGATGCGTCTATGTGACGTCTATGCGGTTCCTCTTGCAACGAATATGGGAACAGCAGAGATTTTAATTCATGGACTTGAACGAGGCGATTTGCATTGGCGTTCAATTATAAAAAAATAGGGTGAAGATAATGAAAGAAACAATAGATATCCTTGCCTTTGGTGCTCATGCCGATGATGTAGAAATCGGCATGGGTGGAACCATTGCAAGAATGAGTGAACAAGGTTTGAAGGTAGTTATTTGCGATTTGACGCAAGCTGAACTTTCTTCAAACGGAACGGTTGAAATTCGAAAACAAGAAGCGTCTAAAGCAGCTGAAGTCTTAGGTGTTCATGAGCGAATTCATCTGCATTTGCCAGACAGAGGTTTGTTTTTAAAGCCAGAATATATAGCTGAAATTGCATCAGTCATTCGCACGTATCAACCAAGGATTATATTTGCTCCTTATTTTGAAGATCGTCATCCTGATCATGGAAATTGTGCAAAGCTTGTAGAAGAGGCCATGTTTTCCGCTGGCGTTAAAAATTATATAGATGATAAGAAGCAAAAAGCTCATCGTGCGGAGTCTCTATATTTCTATATGATAAATGGATTTCATAAGCCAGATTTTATCGTAGATGTATCAAGCACGTTTCAAAAGAAAGTAGCTAGTCTAGAGGCTTATGAAAGTCAATTTATAAAAACAGCAGATACGTTTGATACGCCGCTCGTAAACGGATATATTGAAACGGTAGAGAGCAGAGAGCGGTTATTTGGCAAAGAAGTCGGGATAGCTTACGGTGAAGGTTTTTTATCTAAAAAACCGATTTTGATGTACGACGATTTAGTAGGTGGAAAATAAATGAAGTTAAAAATTGGTATTACATGTTATGCTTCCGTTGGAGGTTCAGGAGTGGTAGCAACGGAGCTAGGGAAGCTGCTGGCTGAAAAGGGGCACGAAATTCATTTTATTTCCTCTAGCATGCCTTTTAGATTGACGAAAGTATATCCAAATATTTATTTTCACGAAGTAGATGTAAATCAATACTCCGTCTTTAAATACCCTCCGTATGATCTCGCTTTATCCAGTAAAATGGCTGAAGTGGCTAAAAGAGAAAAGCTTGATATTATTCATACGCACTATGCAATCCCCCATGCCGTTTGCGGGATTTTAGCTAAACAAATGGTAGAGCACGAAGTGAAAATTGTGACGACTCTTCATGGAACAGATATTACGGTTCTAGGAGAGGATCCATCGTTAAAAGACTTAATTAAATTTGGAATTGAGAAATCAGATGCAGTGACGGCTGTATCTCAGTCACTTGTTGATCAAACTCACCATTTAATTAGTCCAGATAAAGAAATTGAAACGATGTATAATTTTATTGATGAACGAGTTTATCATAAAAAAGAAGTTCAGTATTTAAAAGCGGAGTATGGCATATTAGAAAATGAAAAAGTCGTTATTCATATTTCAAACTTTCGTCAAGTCAAACGAGTTACAGATATAGTCAAAACATTTGCTATTATTAATGAAAAGCTTCAGTCTAAGCTGCTGCTTGTAGGAGACGGCCCTGAAATGACGGTTGTGTCTCAATTGGTAAAAGAGCTAAATCTTCAAGATTCTGTGTTATTTCTTGGGAAACAAGAAAATGTAGCAGAATTATATTCGATTAGCGATTTAAAACTGTTATTATCTGAAAAAGAAAGCTTTGGGCTTGTACTTTTAGAAGCTATGGCTTGTGGTGTTCCATGCATCGGAACAAATATAGGCGGAATTCCCGAAGTAATTGAACACGAAAAAACAGGATATATTTGCGAAGTTGGAGACGTCGAAGAGGCAGCGAGCAAAGCAATTCAGCTACTTGAAAATGAACAGCTGCATCACCAAATGAGGGAAGCGTCTCTAAGCGCAGTTAATCATAAATTTCATTCAACAGAGATTGTGAGTCAATATGAAAAACTTTATTATAAATTGGTACAGGGTTGAAGAATGGAGGACGTTATGAAAGAACCGTTCATTCATCCGCTTTATATTATTGAAAAACTGGAGACAGCCGGTTACGAAGCGTATTTTGTTGGAGGAGCGGTCCGGGATCTCATTTTAAATCGGACGATTGGAGATATTGATATCGCTACGTCAGCTAGGCCGGAACAAGTGATGGAACTCTTTCCTAAGACGATTCATGTAGGAATCGAGCATGGTACGGTTGTCGTTGTTCATGAGAACGAGACCTATGAGGTGACCACTTTTCGCTCTGAGGGAGAATATGATGATTTTCGTCGTCCCTCGTCCGTTACGTTTATTTCGTCTCTGATAGAAGATTTGCAGCGTCGCGATTTTACAATTAATGCAATGGCTATGAATGCAAAAGGAGAAATTATTGATCCATTTAATGGAAGGGAAGATTTACGAAACCAGTTAATTCGTACTGTCGGAAATGCTAAAGAACGCTTTCATGAAGATGCTCTTCGTATGATGAGAGCCGTTCGCTTTGTCAGTCAGCTGGCGTTTTCGCTGTCTGATCAAACTAAAAGAGCCATTCAGCAATACGGTGAACTACTGAGGCATGTTTCTATTGAACGCATTACAGTTGAATTCGAAAAAATGCTGAGCGGAAAGCGGCCGTCTTTAGCATTAGCACTTGTAGCAGATACGGAGCTGTATCGCTACTTGCCCGAATTGAATGTAGATCCGCAAAAATTCCGATCTGTTTGTGCACATGATTGGATGATGCTTCAGCGAGTATCGGAGTCATGGACACTTCTTGTACATCTGCTCGACATTCAAGACAAGCAGGCATTTTTTAAAAGCTGGAAATTATCTAATAAGCAAATTAAAGATATTCAGCTTCAGTCTATTGGTCTTCGGGACGTTTTGGAAAATGGATGGTCAAAACGCATCATGTATACAATTGGAGAGCAGGCCAGCGTGAGCGTGAATCGTATTTTACAACTTCTTCGAAGCAATGAGTATATGAATGAACATGAGCTTCTTTACATCTATAGCGAGCTGCCTATTCATTCTTTAAAAGATTTAGATATAAATGGTCAAGATCTTTTAGTGTGGACAGGTAAAAAGGGTGGTCCATGGGTGTCTCAACTATTAAAAGAAATTGAGGAGAAAGTTCTATACAATGAGTTAATGAACACGAAATCTTCAATAAGAAAGTGGGTGCAGTCTTGCAGTCAGATATAAGAAGAACGCTGCTTGAAATGTTTACGAACGCAGATGGGGACTATGTGTCCGGCCAAAAGATCAGCGATTTATTAGGATGTTCAAGAACAGCTGTATGGAAGCATATCGAAGAGCTGCGAAAAGACGGCTATGAACTTGAAGCTGTTCGTAAAAAAGGCTATCGCATTGTTGGGAAGCCGAACAAAGTAAGCAGCAACGAGCTTTTATTAGGGCTTCAGACAACAAAAATCGGCCAGTATATTCACTATAAGGAAAGCGTGCATTCTACTCAAAAAATTGCTCATCGAATTGCTCAAGAAGGAGCAAAAGAAGGAACGGTCGTAGTTGCTGAAGAGCAAACGGCAGGAAGAGGAAGACTTGATAGAGCGTGGTACTCCCCAAAATATACTGGTGCCTGGATGAGTATTATACTGCGTCCTTCTATCCCTCCGCAGCAGGCTCCTCAGCTGACTTTACTATCAGCAGTCGCTGTTGTACAGGCCATTCAAGAAGTGACGAACCTTTCTCCAGACATTAAATGGCCGAATGATGTTTTATTAAATGGGAAGAAGCTAGTTGGGATTTTAACGGAAATGCAGGCTGATTTTGACCGAATTCATTCGGTCATCATTGGAATCGGCATCAATGTGAATCAGCAGGAAACGGATTTTAATGAACAAATCAAACACATTGCCACATCTTTACGTATTGAAAAAGGTGAAGAAATTAATCGTGCCGCTTTGATGCAAGCGTTTTTCTTGAAGTTAGAAACCCTTTATGAAGAATACTTAAAAAATGGCTTTGGTTTAATTAAAGTTCTTTGGGAAACGTATGCAATCAGTATTGGAAAGCGAATTATAGCACGGACGATGACAGCCAACATTGAAGGCTTCGCAAAAGGTATAACAGATGAAGGCGTTTTATTGATTGAAGACGATGAAGGTGTTATACACCGAATTCATTCTGCAGATATTGAGCTCTCTACTAAAAAATAGTAGAAAAATAAAGAAATTTTTATTATAATACGAGTATCAAGGTAGTATCGAAAGAACTTCACTTGATACTCGTTTGTTTATTTTTAATATGACAATAAATCTGCCTTGATCCATTAAGGACTAGGACAGAGGGATGACGCGTAGGTAAGCACATTAGGTAAAGTGTGCTTTTTATAGATGAAGTCTGTCAAAGTCCTTCTTCCTTTTATAGGTAGAAGGGCTTTTTTGTGTGCAGACGTGCGCTCATCTCCTCTGAGAAGGAGGAGAAAGTTAGTGAAAACAAAATTAGATTTTTTACGTATGAAACAAAACAATGAACCAATTGTGATGCTGACTGCGTACGATTATCCGTCAGCTAAGTACGCTGAAGAAGCAGGCGTAGACATGATTTTAGTAGGCGACTCTCTAGGAATGGTCGTTTTAGGATATGACTCTACGATTCCTGTAACGGTAGATGATATGATTCATCATACAAAAGCGGTTAAAAGAGGGGCTAGTGATACATTTATCGTCACCGACATGCCGTTTATGTCCTATCACGTGTCGAAAGAAGACACGATGAAAAATGCTGCTCGCATTATGCAGGAAAGCGGAGCTCATGCTTTAAAAGTAGAAGGTGCAAACGATGTTCTCTATACAATTTCAGAATTGACGCAAGCTGGTATTCCGGCTGTTGCACATCTCGGGTTAACACCTCAGTCTGTCGGTGTTCTGGGCGGTTATAAAGTGCAAGGGAAAGAAGCGAAAGAAGCCAAACAGCTAATCCAAGACGCAATCAAGTGTGAGCAGGCGGGAGCTATTGCTGTTGTATTAGAGTGTGTTCCTAAACAAGTAGCAAAGCAAGTAGCTGAACGCTTAAGCATTCCAACAATCGGAATCGGAGCAGGAGCTGAGACGGATGGTCAAGTACTTGTATACCACGATGTATTAACGTACGGCGTAGAGCGTGTGCCCAAATTTGTTCAGTCATTTGCGAACATAAATGAGCCTATTTTACAAGGGCTTTCTCAGTATGTAAGTGAAGTGAAAAAAAGAGAGTTTCCGAAAGAAGCACATACTTTTTCAATGAAAGAAGAGCAGTTAACGGCACTGTACGGAGGGAAATAAGATGAAAGTCATTACAACAATTAAAGACATGCAGCAGGAGATGAAAAAAGAAAAGCAGCTTGGACGTTCAATTGGATTTGTCCCGACGATGGGCTATTTGCATGAAGGCCATGCTACTCTGCTTGGAGCAGCTCGCACAGAAAATGAAGTAGTGGCGCTAAGTATTTTTGTGAACCCGACTCAATTTGGACCAAATGAAGATTTTGATACGTATCCAAGAGATTTTGAGCGCGATGAGCGCGTGGCAAAAGAAGCTAACGTCGACTATTTATTTTATCCTTCAGTAGAGGAAATGTATAAGTCAAGCCGTTCAGTTGCTATAACCGTGAGAGATCGTGTAGACGTATTGTGTGGACAGAAGCGCCCTGGTCATTTTGACGGAGTAGCCACGGTACTAACAAAGCTTTTTCACATTGTAACCCCAGATCGTGCATACTTTGGTAAAAAAGATGCGCAGCAAGTTGCTGTAGTAGATGGTTTAATTGAAGATTTTAATTTCCCGGTGGAGCTTAGAGCAGTAGATACGGTGAGAGAAGCAGATGGATTAGCTAAAAGTTCTCGTAACGTATATTTAACAGATAAAGAAAGAGAAGAGGCACCTGTTTTGTTTAAGAGTTTACAAAGCGCTCTGCAGCTTCTTGAAGGCGGAGAGAAGCAAGTAGAAATCATTAAAGGGACCATTCGAAAAGAAATTGAGCAACATACGAGCGGTAAAGTGGATTATATCGAGGTTTATACGTATCCAGAGCTAAAACCAATTAAGAAAGCCGCTGGAAAAATCATTATCGCTTTAGCTGTTCAATTCTCTAAAGCTCGTTTAATTGATAATGTAATTGTAGACGTACAGGGGGATAACTAAATGTTTCGCACGATGATGAACGCTAAAATACACAGAGCTCATGTCACTGAAGCCAACTTAAATTATGTTGGCAGCATCACCATTGATGAAGATATTATCGACGCAGTAGGAATCGCAGCAAACGAAAAAGTCCAAATTGTAAACAATAATAACGGAGCTCGCTTGGAAACGTACGTGATTCCCGGCGAACGAGGGAGCGGCGTAGTTTGTTTAAATGGAGCTGCTGCAAGACTCGTGCAGCCTGGAGATATCGTCATCATTATCTCTTATGCGCTCGTAGCAAATGAAGAAGTAGCTCACCATCATCCAACCGTAGCGATTATGAATGAGCAGAATAAAATCCAACAATTGCTTAAACAAGAACCAGCTGGTACAATTCTATAAGAACAGTCCCCCTTTATGAGGGGGATTTTTATTTGAATACATACGCTAGTAAGTGAACGGTATAAACCTCTATACACACTAAAGTAAAACTTCTATGTATGAAAGCCTCTCTGTTTTTCACGAGAAGGAGTTGCGCTTTTAAAGCATATAGAGCAGGCTTTCACTTTATACTATAAAAAGACAGACTTGCGAGGTGTTGACCGTGAATAAACGCTTTGTTGTGGTAGATCTTGAAACGACGGGACATTCTCCAAAACAAGGAGATAAAATGATTCAATTTGCTGCTGTCATAGTAGAAGACGGCAAAATTGTTGAACGTTTTTCTAGTTTTTTAAATCCTGGTATGGATATTCCGCCTTTTATTACACAACTAACTAACATTCAAAATGATATGGTGAAAGATGCGCCTTTATTTGAAGAAATTTCACCTAAAATTATAGAATTGCTAGATGATGCTTATTTTGTTGCACATAATGTGGCATTTGATTTAACTTTTTTACAAGAAGAACTCTATCAGTGCGGGATGGAGACGCTTTATAATTCAACCGTAGATACCGTCGAACTGGCCCGGATTCTGCTGCCTACAGTTGATGGGTACAAACTTAGTCAATTAGCTGAGTATTTACATATTGAACATGAAAACCCTCATCAAGCAGATAGTGATGCAGAAGTAACGGCACGTATTTTACTTTTACTAATTGAAAAATTAAAGAAGCTCCCTTTAACAACCTTGAAGCAGCTATACGCGCTAAGCTTACACTTTAAAAGTGAAATTGGAGAACTGATTCAACAAGTTATAGATGATAAAAGTTATGCCGAGGATGATTCTTATGAATTTATACACGGCATTGCGCTAAACAAATATCAGCCGCATTCAGCTAATGAAAAGCAGCACTCTCATACTTACGAAATATTTGAAACTGAAAAGCAAAAGCTGTTCCATCAGGCTCTGCCATTGTTTGAAGAACGAAAAGGGCAGTGGGAGATGATGAACTTTGTACAAGAGTGCTTTGCAGGCAACGAGCATGCTTTAATTGAAGCGGGGACCGGTATTGGTAAAACCTACGCTTATTTAGTTCCTGCCGTGTTTTATGCTTCTGTTCATCACCACCCAGTCATCATCTCAACTAACACGGTAACGCTTCAGCAGCAAATCGTCGAAAAAGATGTGCCCATTTTAGAAAAGATTGTTCCGTTTCCTGTCACAGCAGCTGTTTTAAAAGGAAGAGAACATTACATTAGTATAAGAAAATTCATTCAGCTCTTAAAAGAACGAAATAATAATTACGATGCGATCCTCACAAAAGCGAAGCTGCTTATTTGGCTGACCGAAACGGAAACGGGCGACAGCGATGAAATAAACCTGCCTTCTGGGGGTAAACTTTTTTGGGAACAGCTAAATGAAAGCAATCCGTCTCCAAGTGACTTTAAGCATCCTTGGAAGCTTTATTCTTTTTATGAACGAGCGCAGAACAGAGCGCAAAATGCCCATATAGTAGTGACAAATCATCGCTTGCTGTTGATGGATGTGATGAGTAATCATGAGCTGCTACCTGATTATGAACAAATTATTATTGACGAGGCTCATCACTTAGAAGACATTGCCGGAGAAGAACTGGGAGAGCGCTTAGATTATTTTGCGGTTCATGCGCTATTAAACCGAATCGGAACCATTCAAGACAAAGGGCTGTTAAAAAAAGTTCACCATACGCTTGTAAAATATAGCATCGAGCTTAACACTGAATTTCTTCAAAATCTGTTTGTGCAGCTTCATTCGGAGTGCGATGACTTATTTCGTTTGATTCATTCTTTTGTTCAAAAAAGAACAGGCAATCAGCAGGGCGAGATTGGAAGGAGCAGCTATCGGTATAAAGTGGAAAAAGAGCATGGGCATTACTGGACGGCTATTCAAGAAGCAGCGTCGCGCATTCGTTTTTTAATTCACGATCTTTTTACATGGAATGATGGGGCAAGACATTCCTTTGACGATCTATATGACAAAGCCACAAAAAATGAACAGTCATCTCTTCATGAATTTCAAACGGCTGTTAAAGGATTTGAGCATATATCTCAGCAAATAGAAAAGCTTTTGTTCAAACAGCAGAGCAATTACGTAACGTGGTTTGAAATTGAACCAAAAGGAGCAGCAAATGCTACGTATATCTATAGTCAGCCTACTTCCATTGCCGATACGCTGGCTGATGAATTTTTCGCTAAGAAACAAAGCGTTATTTTAACATCGGCTACATTGACGGTGAATGGAACATTTGATTATTTAATTCAAGAGCTAGGGTTATATGACTTTCAGCCTGCTCAACTCATTCTTCCTTCCGAGTTTGATTACGAGAAGCAAGCTAGAGTCTATATTCCTCAGGATATGCCTGCTGTTAACGAAGTATCATTATATGAGTATAGCGCTATGATGGCAGAAAGTATTCTTGACGTAGCCAAAGTAACAAATGGCCGTATGCTGGTGCTTTTTACTTCATATGACATGTTGAAAGCTACATATGGTTATTTGAAAGAGTTAAACGATCTTGAAGAGTTTGTCCTGCTTGGTCAAGGAGTCACAACTAGAAATCGCAATAGACTGTTAAAAGACTTCAGTCAATTTGAGCATTCCATTCTTTTGGGTACAAACAGTCTGTGGGAAGGAATTGATTTGCCAGGAGATTTATTATCATGTCTCGTAATAGTCAGACTTCCTTTTTCATCTCCAAATCAACCTCTGTTGACAGCTAAATTTGAGCAGATGAAAAAAGAAGGGAAAAGTCCCTTTATGAATTATTCACTTCCTCAAGCCGTTATCCGTTTTAAACAAGGATTTGGACGGTTGATTCGTTCAAAAAGTGACCGGGGAGCTATATTTATTTTTGATAATCGTATTACGCGAACAGCATATGGATACCATTTCCTTCACTCGCTTCCAAAAGTCCAGGTTGTTCAAAAAACGTTTTCAAATATCTTACTGGACTACAAAGAATGGTGGAATGAAAAGACTTGAGCATAGCTTAAGTCTTTTTTTATGCATACTGTTTCTTCACTTGAGAGACGATAGTAATATACTATGATAAGCAAATGAGGACAGTGTATGATTAAAATATTGCTAAGTGCTGTACTGTTTTTTAGTTTTATGACCTGTTCGGTTTCAGCAGCCGTCATTAAAAACGTAGATTTTGGTTTGCAAGCTGATGAAGTAGTGATCACCTTTCTGCCTCTTTCAGATGGAGAAGCAAGTCTGATTCAAGACGGAAGCGGTGAGGCGATTTTAGTAAATACCGGGAGTGCATCTTCCTATCCCGAGCTAAACAAGTGGCTGCAGCGATATAAAGTAAAAAAAATCAACCAATTAATAATTACGAAACAGCAAAAGTACTATGATTCAAATGTTCAGCGAGCTGTGAAGGATTATCATATAAAGCGTATTATTGTGCCGGCTCAGTACCAGGCGGAATTTCAAACAGAGAAGTGGAAAGAAAATGATTTATTTCAGTTAACGGATAATATACACGTTGATGTCTTGCATGCATCGAAGCAAAAAACAGCGGCTATGGATCTATTATTCACGATTGGAGAGCACCGAGTTCTATATGCCATGAGCGGCTCAGATGAAGTAGAGGAAAAGTTTTTACGCATTCCCCTTACTCATGTAGATATATTGAAAATTCCTAATTTTGGAGAGGGAACGTTTTTTTCGAATACATTTTTGAAGCAATTAGATATACAGCTTGCCGTTTCGTTTACGAAACCAGGGCGTTCCTATTCCCCTCGACTGCTTTCAAATTTAACAGCTGAATGGATTGAATTATATGACGTAAGAGAGGGGAGCGCTTACTCTATTAAAATGTCGCTAAAATCCTATGATGTGATGAAATTTTCTGCAAAATAAACAAATTTCCTTTTGCAAAAAGAGGTAAATTCCTTATAATATTATATATGTTTACTTATTTATTCGGTTTTTACGCAAAACGTACGGGCTGGATTGATGAGTGAAAAAGATGACGATGGTTTTTGATACCTGTTATAATACGGATATCGTCATTTTTGCGTCGTGATAGACGAGCTAGGAGGTTTACAATGGAAAGCAGGATTGAAGTATTATCAACTGTCCGCGTGGAAAATTCCTCGGATTTATATAAAATTGTTGATAGTTTGAATCGCACGTTGAAAAAGCAAGATTTGATGTTCGGATTAGCGTTAGATGAAGAAGATCAAAGCAAAGCTGTATTTACAATTTATCGTACATAAGTAGGGATTTTATGAAAAAGTTAATTATTGTAGCGGTAGCTGCTGTGCTTTTAATTATCGGAGGCATTTCTTTTAGCATTTATCACTCGTCTGTGAAGGATGTTCAGTCTGCTGAGGAAAAAGCAGCATCCCAAGCAAAAAAAGAATTTAATTTGAAATCTGTCACAAGCACCCAGCCATATTTCGGCAATCATGCATTTTATGTAGTAGAAGGTACAAACCGAAGCAATCAAAAGGTAATTGCTTGGGTGCCTAAAAGCAAAAAACAAACAGCTGTTTTAAAGAAAGCAAGCAGCGGGATCACAAAAGAGAAAGCCATTTCCATTGTGAAAAATGATAAAAATCCGCAGGAAATTAAGTCGGTGCGCCTAGGCATTGAAAATAAAAAGCCGCTGTGGGAAGTAACATATGTGGATAAAGATAAGAAACATTTAACATACTATTATCTTGATTTCTCTAGCGGTGAATTTATAAAACGATACAGTTTATCTCAATCATAAATCGTTTATACCATATGAAATGTCATATGTGTCATAATATAAGATTTCAGCGCTTTATGAAAATGAAGCCAATTTTTTATCTATAATCAGCCTGAGGCTGATTATAGCTTTAGTTCATAGGGGGAGATTTTAGTGAAGTTAGCAAAACGTGTATCAGCATTAACGCCATCATCAACATTAGCGATTACAGCAAAAGCGAAAGAATTGAAAGCGGCTGGTCATGATGTGATTGGACTTGGAGCAGGGGAACCTGATTTTAATACGCCGCAGCACATTTTAGAAGCGGCTGTTACAGCAATGAATGATGGTCAGACAAAATATACGCCAGCAGGCGGTCTTGCACCATTAAAAGAAGCGGTAATTGAAAAATTCAAACGCGATCAAGGCCTGACGTATTCACCTTCTGAAATTATTGTTTGTACAGGTGCTAAGCACGCACTGTATACGTTATTTCAAGTTCTGTTAGACGAAGGTGACGAAGTAATTATCCCAACTCCTTACTGGGTAAGTTATCCTGAGCAAGTAAAGTTAGCAGAAGGTACACCAGTATTCGTTGAAGGTTCTGAAAATAACGAATTTAAAATCACGCCTGAACAATTAGAAGCGGCTATTACTGCTAAAACTAAAGCTGTTATTATCAATTCACCAAGCAACCCAACGGGTATGATTTACACAAGAGAAGAGCTTCAAGCTTTAGGAGAAGTTTGCTTGAAGCACGATATTTTTATCGTATCAGATGAAATTTATGAAAAGCTTGTGTATGGTCAAAATGAACATGTATCGATTGCACAGCTTTCACCAGCGTTAAAAGAAAAAACAATTATCATTAACGGTGTTTCTAAGTCACATTCCATGACGGGCTGGCGCATTGGATATGCAGCTGGTGATGCTACAGTTATTAAAGCGATGACAAACCTAGCGAGTCACAGCACGTCAAATCCAACATCTATTGCTCAATATGCAACAATCGCTGCTTATAACGGCACTCAGGAGCCGGTGGAAATGATGCGACAAGCTTTTGAAGAGCGTCTAAACGTGATTCATGAAAAGCTGATTAACATTCCAGGGTTCTCATGCTTAAAACCACAGGGTGCTTTCTACTTATTCCCTAATGCAATTGAAGCTGCAAAGTTAACTGGCTTTGATACAGTTGATGCATGGGTAGAAGCTATTTTAGAAGAAGAGAAGGTAGCGCTAGTGCCTGGATCAGGATTCGGTTCACCTGAAAACGTACGTCTTTCTTATGCTACATCACTAGATCTGCTAGAAAAGGCATTGGAACGAATTCAATCATTCATGACTCGTCATATGAAATAAAAAAGATTATATTTAAAAACAAAAGAGCCTTTTAGCACAAATCACACGTGTTAGAAGGCTCTTTTTGTTTGTTACTTGTTATTATGTTTGTCGAAATGTATAATAGGATGGCATACATAATTACGAAATGTAAGTTTTTTGGAGGGATATTAATCGTGAAAATTACGATTTCAGAAGCAAGCAAGCATGTAGGAAAAGAAGTAACAATTGGTGCTTGGTTAGCGAATAAACGTTCAAGTGGTAAAATTGCCTTTTTACAGCTGCGCGATGGATCAGGATTCATGCAAGGGGTAGTTGTAAAAGCTGAAGTAGAAGAAGAAACTTTTAAATTAGCTAAATCTATGACGCAAGAATCATCACTATATGTAACAGGTGTGGTACGCGAAGATGAGCGCTCACCGTTTGGCTATGAGTTAACAGTTACAAGCCTTGAAGTTATTCATGAAGCTGTTGATTACCCAATTACGCCAAAAGAACATGGAACAGAGTTCTTAATGGATAACCGTCATTTATGGCTGCGTTCTAAACGTCAACATGCTGTTATGAAGGTTCGTAACGAAATCATTCGTGCAACGTATGAATTCTTTAACGAAAACGGGTTTACAAAAGTAGATCCTCCAATCCTAACAGGAAGTGCTCCTGAAGGAACAACAGAATTATTCCACACGAAATATTTTGACGAAGATGCATATCTTTCTCAAAGTGGACAGCTTTATATGGAAGCAGCGGCAATGGCGCTTGGAAAAGTATTTTCATTCGGTCCAACGTTCCGCGCTGAAAAATCTAAAACACGCCGTCATTTAATTGAGTTTTGGATGATTGAACCAGAGATGGCTTTCTACCAATTCGAAGATAACTTGAAAGTACAGGAAGAGTATGTGTCTCATGTCGTACAGTCTGTTTTAACAAACTGTAAGTTAGAGTTAAATGTACTAGGCCGTGATACATCTAAGTTAGAACAAATTAAAGCGCCATTCCCTCGTATTTCGTACGATGAGGCTCTTAAATTCTTACATGAAAAAGGATTTACAGACATTCAGTGGGGAGATGACTTTGGAGCACCGCATGAAACGGCTATCGCAGAAAGCTATGACAAGCCGGTATTCATTACACACTATCCAACGTCATTAAAACCATTTTATATGCAGCCAGATCCAACAAATGAAGACGTAGTATTATGTGCAGACTTAATCGCACCAGAAGGCTACGGAGAAATCATTGGAGGCTCTGAACGTATTCATGATCAAGAGCTTTTAGCTCAGCGTGTAGAAGAGCACAAATTAGATACAGAAACATACAAGTGGTATTTAGAGCTTCGTAAGTATGGCTCAGTTCCACATTCAGGATTTGGTTTAGGCCTTGAGCGTACAGTAGCATGGATTAGCGGCGTAGAACACGTTCGTGAAACGATTCCATTCCCACGCTTATTAAACCGTTTATACCCGTAAGGAAGTGAAAAAGTATTCTGACTCCTGTAGTCAGGATACTTTTTTAGCTTTTTTTTATGAATCATAAAAAGAAAAGAAAAACGAGGTTTTTACTTATATCACAAGGAAACAACGGCAAACATAGAAGAGAGTCTAACTTAAAAGGGAGTTGCAATTCTCGAAAAAATAAGTTAGTGTAATATTCTTGGAAGGAAGTCATCGTTCGTATATATTTTATATGTGCAGAGCAATGGTACGGTTTCAGCGGAAAGTTTTACATAGAAGCTTTTTTAGCTTCGAATAATTATTACTTTGACTATAAACTTCATGATATACTAACTACTGAGGTGTTCGGATATGAAAAAAGAAACGTTAATTGAATGGTTTGAACAAGGCACAGTTTCAATTCCGAAGCTGCTGTTTAATCACTATAGCGATTTGGGAATGAACGAAACGGAATTCATGACGTTAATGCATATTTATGTTTCCATTGAAGGCGGTGAAGGTTTCCCGACACCTAACGAATTGGCGGCAAAAATGAGTATTTCAAGTGCTGTGTGTATGGATACGCTGCGAGCATTAATTCAGCGCGGCTTTTTATCTATTGAGCAAGATCAACAGCAAAACGCCCTTATTTGTGAACGTTATTCATTAAAACCGCTTTGGGAAAAGCTTATTCATCATATGATGCAAGAAACAAGAGAAGTAGAAAAAAGCGAAGAAGAACAAGAAGAGCTTAATTTATATACAATGTTTGAAAAAGAGTTTGGCAGAGCATTGTCTCCGTTTGAATGCGAAACGCTAGCGATGTGGATTGATCAAGATCATCATGATCCCATTATTATTAAAGCGGCACTAAGAGAGTCGGTGATGTCTGGAAAATTAAACTTCCGGTATATTGATCGTATTTTATTTGAATGGAAGAAAAATGGCATTCAGACCATTGATCAAGCCCGCAAGCATAGCCAAAAATTTCGTCAAAATCAACAGCCCAAAAAACTATCTTCTGTTAACCCTTCTCAGTCTACATCAGCCATTCCTTTTTTTAACTGGCTAGAGCAATGACAGGATAAAAAGCTGCTTCAAGATCTAAGTAATTGAATCTTGAAGCAGCTTTTTTAAAAGAGTATGGACAAAAGTAGCATTTGACAGGAACCCTATTGTAAAATAGGAGGGAACTATCTGTAAGAAGAAGGAGAACTAGTATGTTAACGTTAAAACAAATCAGACAGTGCCTAGATGCTATGGCAGAAATGTTTCCTGACGCCCACTGTGAGTTGAATCATCGGAATCCCTTTGATTTAGTCATTGCTGTGGCGCTATCTGCTCAGTGCACAGATGCTTTAGTCAACCGCGTAACAGCGGATTTATTCAAGAAATATCAAACGCCTGAAGACTATTTAGCCGTTTCGTTAGAAGAGCTGCAGCAAGATATTAGATCAATTGGCTTATATAGAAATAAAGCTAAAAACATTCAAAAGCTCTGCCGTATGCTCATTGATGAATACGGAGGAGAAGTTCCGAAAGATCGTGATGAGCTGACCAATCTTCCGGGAGTAGGGCGTAAGACGGCTAATGTTGTTGTATCCGTAGCTTTTGGAGTACCGTCAATAGCCGTAGACACGCATGTAGAACGTGTAAGTAAACGCCTTGGGATTTGCAGGTGGAAAGATTCAGTTTTAGAAGTAGAAAAAACGCTGATGAGAAAAATTCCGAAAGATGAATGGTCCGTTACGCATCATCGACTTATCTTTTTTGGACGCTATCACTGTAAAGCACAGTCTCCTCAATGTCATGTCTGCCCGCTTCTTGATCTTTGCCGAGAAGGAAAGAAACGAATGAAAGGAAAAGAGAAGAAGACAGATGTTACCGATTGAAGTGCCGTCACATTTCATATGCGAACCATTTTATTCAAAAGAAGATCGGGTTCTTGAATTAGATACAAAAAATGGAAGAAATTATTTTGCTTATGATATTTTATACGATGTACATAAAGAAACGAAAACACCTTGGAGGGATGTTCAAAAGAACATACGGCCATTTTTTGAAAAGTGGGAAACTCAAAGGGAAGAACTGCATACGCTTTTTTCTCAGCGGAAAGCAAAAGAAGCAGCGCCTTGTATGAAACAAGCTGCTGCTATGTATATTAGTTTACTGTTTTGGATTAATGGACAGCCCGTTCGGCGTTTAAATCAGCTGCAAGAAGACATAGCGGACCTAATCTATAAGCCTATTAACTGTGCTGAGAGGCTTCTATTTTTGCTGCAGCGAGTTTCTTCTTATCAAGCGTATATTCAGCTGACAGAATTATTTAATGAGTTGCGTAAGCAGTATGCAAAAATGCTTATTCTTCACAAGAAATAAAGCCCCTACACGTGTAGGGGCTTTTTACTGCTGCGTTAATTTTCAGTTGTTGGCTCTTGCTGCGGTGTAGCAGGTGTTGACGGCGTCGATGGTGTAGCAGGAGTTTGTGGTGTTTGACTTCCTGAGTCACTTCCACCGTTGTCTGCTGGAGGAGGAGTTGTGCCTCCGTTATTATTGTTGTTGTTGCTGCTATTACCATCGTTAGCATTGCCGCTATCGTTATTGTTATTATCGGTATTTCCGCTATTGTTACCGCCGCTATTGCTGCCATTATTGCTGTTTTGATTATCATCCGGCTGAGTAGATGAATCGTCACCTTGATCAGAGCCGTTGTTTTGATCAGTGTTGCTATTGTCTTCATTTTGATTATCGTCCGTTGTTCCGTCATCTTCAGGCTTAGTAGAATTATCTTCGGTAGCTTGATCTGATGAATCAGGAACTTTTACAGAAGAACTAGCGCTTTGGCCCGTATTTGTTGTTACGGTGAAACTATACGTTGAGCCTGGTGCTGGATTGGAAATTGTTTTTCCACCGGCTCCTGCGCCAGATGCGAGTTGTTCAGAACCGTTAGGAGAAGACATTGTGACTGTAAAGGTCGTATCACTGGCTGCGTTTGACGCTGACCAGTTAACTGAAATTGCTCCTCCGCTATACGAAGCAGTAATTTTTGGCTTCACATCTTTATTGTCTTTTTTCTCTTTTTTGTCCTCTTTTTTATCTTCTTTCTTTTCTTCTTTTTCTTTCTTCACAAACGTTTGAGATACTTTTGTCGGTGCAGTACCGCGCACAAAGTATTCTTTTGTAATTAAGCTAGAAGGAGTAGAGCCGCTTGGGCGTTTTAAGTCTTTGCCCGTTGGTTTTTCCACGGAACGTTCAACTACGCTGTCCGGCTGCTTGAAACTTCCTTTAGGTTTGCCTTCAGAAATATGAGTAATAACATGCTTAAAGATATTTTTTGCCATGCCTGTTTCATTAGGACTTAAAATATAGCCGTCTTTAGCAGTTTCATAGCCTGTCCATACGGAAATCGTATAGTTTGGCGTAAATCCATTAAACCAAACGTCTTTTTCACCAGCGTCTGGAATGTTGTATCGTTTTTTCTCGTCAGCACTAAAGTTCGAAGTTCCTGTTTTACCCGCAATTTCTAATCCTGGTGTACGAACAGCACGAGCTGTACCATAGGATTCGTTTACAACAGATTTCATCATGTCCGTCATCATAAACGCCGTGTAATCTTGCATTGCGCGTTTTGGTTTTGGCGTTAAATCAATTTCTGTTCCATCAGGGAATTTTACCTTTGTCACTGTATGCGGTGCATTGTACATACCTTCATTTGCAAAAGCACTATAGGCTCCAGCCATTTGCAGAGGTGTAACACCTGTACGGAAGCCTCCGATAGAATAAGATTCAGAATAAGCTTCGCCGTCTTCTTCATCTAATTTTAGCCCAAGGCCCGTAGCGAACTCTTTTGCTTTGTCAGCACCGGTTGCTTGAAACGCTTTTAAAGCAGGGATGTTCAGTGAGCGTCCTAAAGCTTCACGCGCTGAAACCCACCCTTTATAGTTGCGTCCAAAATTTCGGATTGGCGTGCCGTTTGAATAATGATATTCTTCATCTTTTATCGGTTGTCCAGTAGACCACTTTAAGTTCTCAATCGCTGGACCGTAATCTAAGATCGGCTTAATTGTTGAGCCGGGCTGGCGTCTCATATTTGTTGCAAAGTTCAAGCCGCCTGACACACGGTTACGTCCGCCTCCAATTGCTTGAATACCGCCTGTTTCATTATCTACAACGACAAGACCTGCTTGGAATTTATCGTTCGGGAAGTTGACTACTTTGTTATTCATCACATCATCCACATAGTCCTGAGCATTCGTGTCAAGCGTTGTATAAATTTCTAAGCCCGCAGAAAATGGATCCGCGTCTGTTTTCTTTTTTACTTCCTCGATTACTTGATCAATAAATACATCGTACTTAGATGTTGATTCAGTTTGTTTAGCTAAGTGAGCCTGTACATCTACTTGTTTTGCTTTGTCGGCCTCGGCTTGTGTAATGAAGCCGTTTTTAGCCATTAAGTTTAATACTGTGTTACGGCGTTTAGTAGCATTCTCTGGGTTTGTAACTGGGTTATAAGTAGTTGGCGCTTTTGGTAAGCCTGCCAACATAGCAGCTTCATCAAGAGTTAAATCTTTTACGCTTTTAACTCCGTAAAATTTCTCAGCTGCTCGTTCAATACCGTATACTTCACCTGATGCGAAATATATTTTGTTTAAATACATTTCAAGAATTTGTTGCTTCGAATATTTGCGCTCAAGCTGGTAAGCTAACCACATTTCTTGTACTTTACGTTTAACCGTCTTCTTTGGTGATAAGAACGAATTCTTAACCACTTGCTGAGTAATCGTACTACCGCCCTCAGCACCGAAGCCGTTTTTAAAGTTCGCCATTAATGCTCCGCCAATACGGTAAAAGTCGACGCCGTGATGTTTATAAAAACGAACGTCTTCCGTAGCGATAAATGCGTTTTTGACGACTTGAGGGATTTCATCGTATTGCACATATGTACGTTTTTGAGCTCCAATTTCTTTTACAACTGTTTTTCCATCGTTTGCATATACTTTAGATGAAAAAGAGTTTTTTAATACCGAGTCATCAACTTTTGGAGCATCGCTTATCATAGCAAAAAAAGTTCCCACTCCGGCAATGAGCCCGATGATTCCTATCAGTAAAACTGCGGCAACAATTTTACGAAATAGGCCTCCTTTTTTCTTCTTTTTCGGTTTTCCTTGAGATTTACCTTCTGGTTTGTTGTCATTCATAGCTCTTCGTCGTTCTTCACGAGAGCGATAATTATCTGACATAAAAACTCCTACCTTTCAACGCATTGTAAGAGAATGATTTCCGTAAACATATATATCATACTCTTAAAAGTATAATTTATCTATAGTTTTTATGTAATCGATTCTCGGATGGTAACCAAGTTCGATGAAATGTCCTTTTTTTTCAATATCTGCCTTAGGGATTGATTTTCGTCCATCTTTTTTCATGGCATCCCAATAAGGAAAAAGGAACTGTGCTTCGAACAAGTATATTTCTTGTAAAGTAGAGAACATTAATATAACGAAACAAACCCCGTTTTGTTTCACAATTTGCTTCATATGTTCAATTTGATGTTCATGAAAATTACGCAGAGGAAATGAGGTTTTATTTCTCGTTTCTTTTGCTTCAAAGTCAAGGTGTTTTCCTTTATAGATTCCATTATAGTCTGTAGTAGAAGCCTGCTTAAAATAAGCTTCTTTGATAACAGCGGCACTTCTCTTCGGATAGTCTACTTTTACAATTTGAACAGGGGTTGGTTTTTTGTGAACAATGGCTATTCCTTTTGAAACATAGTATTCGTTTGTTTCGTTTAAATCGTCCTCCAGCGTCATACCACGATTGCTATAGCTAGCTTCTAGCTTTTTAGGGGAAGGACTGCTGGTATTCAATGGCTTATAGGCCTTTCCGTTAGGATAGCGAATCATAACCATCACTCCTTTAGTGTAAATCTATTAAACAAACAAATTCTATTATACCAAATCCTACAAATAAAAATAGATGAAAGAAGATGAAGAGATGTCACTCAATAGTTCGGAACAAGCGCTGTTGACGGCGATTAATAAAACAACAGACAAGCTGAATATTGATAATATATCAAGAACCCAAGCTTATGCAACTTTTTATCATAGATATCCTGAAGTAAAGTGGGCATTTCTCGCAAGTATGGTATCGCGCAACGCAGGGTGGAATATGTGTGATTTGCAAGGAGAACCAATGAAAAAAGCGTTATCAAAGCAAACGCGCGATTTATTATTTTTGACGTATGAAAGAGCAAATTGGCTTATTTTTAAAGATGCCTTCCCGCAATTACTATTGTATGCTGTTTCGCGTAAAAAACATGTCTCTTACGTTCATTTACTTCCCTATTTAAATGTTTCATCTTTTATCGAAGAAAAGTGGAGGCAATTTATGCAGAAACCTTCTGAACTGCAGCTTATTCATGCGTTAATTGTAAATGAGCAGCACGTTATTCAAAAGCCCGTTATTGAACAGCCTTTTTATCAAGATAGAGTATTTAAAAGTATGCTGTTTTTTTTTCAAGATATATTCCACTTTAGTTCCGTCCTTTTTCCTACTACAAAAGGGGAGCTATACGGTTGTTCTGTTCATGATTTTACAAAAGTAAATAATCGGATTGATTTGGGGAAGAAATTAGCGGCTTTATTATTTCATGAAAAGTATTATCCCTTGTTTTATGAATTTTCTTTGAAAACAAAGCATACGGGTTCGAGATACGATTATGAGCAGTATTTTGTGGATGAAACCAGTTGCTATACACCTGCACTTCGAAAGGTGTATCCGGCTATTAGACATCATGAAAAAAAGAGAGAAGAGTGGTTTTTAACAAAAAAACAGGAACAAAAGCTCATGAAAAAGCCGCCTTTTCCAAAGAAAGTTCATTTTACAAAGTGGTATCTTCAAAAGCAAAAGCAGCTGCATATATTAATGAAAGTAGCGCAAGTAGTTAATGTAAATAAAAACGGTCACAAGTGACCGTTTTGTTCTTAAGTAGAAGGCTGGTTAGGACCGTTTAACTTTTTAGGATCACCGTAGGTTTTTGTTTCAGGCTTATTTTTAGGCTGTGATTTTTGCTGTTTGTTGGCCATATCTAGGCACCTCCTATCATGTTGTAATGAACGTTCAGCAGCAGAATGTATCCACTTAGCTGAAATGTCTATACTAGTGTTTTCAATATGTTCTCTTTCGATTCACCATAAATGAAAATGTCGAAAACATCTTTCTTTGACGAATAGAAACTAGTTTTGTCATGTGTGAAGGGACAATGAATAAAAAAGAGAATACGTTATGCAAAGGAAAATTTGGAGGGATGGCGATGAAACAAAGTATGGTTAAAACAAGCGAAATGATGACTTTATTAGATAGCTTACTAGAGCAAGTAGATCTAGTGGATAAAACGATGTCTACATCTATAAATGAAGCATTTACACATTGTGAAGAAACATATATGGAACAAGTTCATCGCATTGACCAATCGCTGCAAGAAATTGAAGTAACTGTGTATGAAAGCATGCCTTCCGAAACAGAATGGAGTAGAAGACGAAGAGAAATGGTTCTTCATACAGTATAAAGATTGTTTATGTTACAATAGTCATCGTAGAGGTGACGAATAACGATGAATGAAGATGTGAAAAAAAGTACGGAGATCATGTTTCAATATAATGAAGTAGCTGTAGAACGATTAGCGTCTATTCAACAGGAAGAAAATTATGAAGTGAAATTTTTTGAAGAAGTAAAGCCTTATGGAGACATTTTCTTCAAAGAACTTGATGAATGGGCTAGTCTCGTAACGGAATGGCTGAAGAAAGAGCGACCAAAATATATTCATGTTAATCAAGTAGAGACGTTAAAAGAAAATTTACAAAACGTTGTACTACAGTCATTTTATCCCGAGACGCGAGAAAAGCGATTTAAAAAGATGTATCACTCAAATAAGTATGTGCTCGAGTCGATATTGAATAATTAATCCCGGCCTTCCGTTGAGACTTATAAGGTGGGGATTTTCTATGTATGCCTAAAGAGAAAACTCTTTAGGCATTTTATCATGATCAATAAAAAGTTAATCAAAATCTTTTTGTGATTGGATAGAAACAGCTGGGTGATTTTGTGAAGCAACTGTATCGATATGATAATCAACTTTTTCGGTATGTTTAGAAGCAACGGCGTTATTTGTTTTATTTACTGCACTTTGTCCTTGTTTTTTATGATCAAAATGTTTTCCACGACTCATGAAATAAACCTCCTTTATTGAATACTACGTTAAAGCCTTTATAGTATAAACAAGTCAAAAAAGAAGTATGTGTCCACTTTATAGGAAACAAAGAAACCACCGATTTCTCAGTGGTAGTAAAAAAATTAATCATCTTGTGCACTAAAATCAGGCTTAGTAGCTCCAATTTGTTCGAGTTCACGTACAGCGGCTTTGTAATTCATAGGAGTTAAAAAACCTTTTAAATACTGCTGCTGAGCAAAATCGAGTAATTCATTACTTGACTGCGGCTCATATTGTTTCACCGCAATAAAAGCTTCTTGAAGTTCGTTCACATACATGTAAATTCCCTCCTAATCCCCATTTGTGCCACTACGTATAGGTAGTATCGCTTGTTCTTATCGTACCATATATTTAAATAATCTCGTTTTTTTGAAAAATTTAAACTTTCGACAGAAACCTACATATTTTTGAATGCGTTCTCCAAAAGTACAAGTAGACGAACGTCACCTCTTATTTCTGCATACATACTATATATTATGTAATATTAAAAAGGAGGTATTGATTTTGCATGTATACAAGTAAGCACTATCCGTATTATGAGCAACATCAACCAGAACGTTTTGATTTAAGTCAGGTACATCCATTTCCACAGTATCACCAGCAGCTATGGACGGAAGCTTATATGCCGCAACATCCGTACGCTCAGCAACAAATGCCTTTTGGCCCTCAGCAAATTCCCTATATGAACGGAATGTACCAGCAGCCCATGTACAACAATGCAGGTGCGCCTTTTAATCCATATCCTAAAGGTCAGCAGCAAAAGCCTCAGCCATCTCAATTTCAGTCATTAATGTCTCAGTTTAAATCGAGTGATGGCAATTACGATATGAACAAAATGATGAATACTGCCGGACAGATGATGGGAGCCATGAACCAATTAACATCCTTAGTAAAAGGGTTTTCCGGGATTTTCAAAGTATAAGGACTAGAAGTTGTTTTCTAGTCCCAGCTTATTATTTTTTCTGTTGATTTTTCAAATAGTTTTCTCCAAGAAGTGCAAATACTTCATTGTAAGTTAGTCCAGACTGCGCATTTAAACGTTTGATTTCTTCGACATCTGTAGTTGATGAAGTTAAAATTCGATGCTTGTTTTTTTTCATAAAAGCTCTCCTTTTCTATGTAAAATGAATAACGCTCCATCTTAGTATATTTCCAAATGTGCACCTTCTATAAGTGGAAAAAAACGCCGAAGACATTCGTAGTTCTTCGGCGTTTTTTTGCAATAAAGATGAGTGTTTAGAGAAATTAAGAGCGGCGAGTAGAACGGCGAGAGCGGCGAGTAGAACGGCGAGAGCGGCGAGTAGAACGACGAGAGCGGCGAGTAGAACGGCGAGAGCGGCGAGTAGAACGACGAGAACGGCGAGTAGAACGGCGAGAGCGGCGAGTAGAACGGCGAGAGCGGCGAGTAGAACGACGAGAGCGGCGAGTAGAACGGCGAGAGCGGCGAGTAGAACGGCGAGAGCGGCGAGTAGAACGACGAGAGCCGCGAGTAGAACGGTGAGAGCGGCGAGTAGAACGACGAGAGCCGCGAGAAGAGCGACGCGTACCGCGGGTAGAACGGCGAGAGCTGCGACGAGAGCTACGAGAAGAGCGACGCGGCTTTGTTAGTGGACCGGCAGTTGGCTCTTGAAACATAAAAGATTTCAGTTCTGTACATTCTAGGGCTTCAGCAGCCTCTTTAATTTTTTCAGCTGTAATATGCAATACAAAAACCTCCTTGTCAATTGGACTAGGTCTTGCATTAATAGAATACGCGATGATGCTTGTCCTTGATATGAGTCAAAAGTGGAGTTTGCGGAAATAGTTGATGCTGCGGGGTATCATGGAGAATTTACCCTTCATATACTTTAATAATTGAAGAAAGGTGGTCGAATCATGAAGCAAAAAGAAATCCCTCAATACGCTCTGTTTGTGAATGTAAAAGATTTAAAGGAAATGCAAAGAGATATTTGGTCAGAAGAAGCGGTTCAGGCAACGATGAAGTTTAACAAAAAACGCTACGATATTGATTTGCTCCTAAGAGGTTCCCATATTCGGAAGATGAAGAAAAAGTCATATTATATTGAATTTTATTCTCCGAAAATATTTCAGCGCGCCAAAGAAATACACCTAAACGCTGAATACAAAGATCCATCGCTTATGCGCAACAAATTGTCCCTCGATTTTTTCTCTTCTTTAGATGTTTTATCTCCCCACTCTCAGTTTGTCACTCTTAAGATTAATGGGAAAAATGAAGGAATATATCTTCAGCTCGAATCGGTAGATGAACTATTTTTGAAAAAAAGAAATTTAGCGGATGGATCCATATTTTATGCAGTGGACGGAGATGCTAATTTTTCTTTGATGAGCGATTTGGATAAAAAGCCAAAAACAACTTTGTTATCTGGATATGAAGATAAAGCAGTGAGAGAAGGAGACGAGGAAAAATTAGAAAAGTTTATATTTAATATTAATACATGGACAAATACGGAATTCGAACAGAATATTGAGAAGTACCTGAACGTCGACCGCTACTTATCTTGGTTAGTCGGTATTATTTGTATGCAGAATTACGACGGTTTTGTCCATAACTATGCGCTCTATCTAAATCATGAAAGCGGGCGCTTTGAACTGATTCCATGGGATTATGATGCAACTTGGGGAAGAGATGTAAATGGAAAAGTAATGGAAGGAGACTATGTCCGTGCACAAGGATTTAATACGCTTACAGCTCGCTTACTGGCGGTGAACAGCATTAAAAAGCGATATGTTCAAAAAATGAACAATGTTCTAAATAATCAATTTACAATAGAATACATGAAACCAATCATTTATCAACTGCATGAGTATATTGCTCCATATGTATTAAAAGATCCTTACGTAAAAGATAACTTGGAGCAATTTTATAAAGAACCCGAATTTATGCTGTCTTTTATAAAAGAACGAACAGCGTATATTCAAAATAACCTTTTGACTCTTTAAAAAGAGATAGATTTATAGGCAATTTATAGGCAACAGTGGATTTTGTTAATAATAGGCAAATGCAGGAAATCAATAGCTGTACATGATACGTATATATACAGTATGAATGACCAATAAGGATAATCAATAAGGAGGAAAAACAATGAGTAACTATTACTACGACCAAAATCAAGATCAAACTCAAAATGCAAATCGTAGTCGCGCTCGCAAAGTTCAACAAGCTGAAAGCACGGGCTACTCTGCCCATTTTAAACCACTAAAAGGGAGAGTAGTGACTGTATATCGCGGGGGGCCTGAATCTAAAACGGGATATTTAATTGACGTTCAATCAGATTATTTAACACTTGCTCTTGAAACAAATCAAAATAACAACCAGCAAAATAATCAGCCGGCTCAGCTTATTCCACAGCAGCAGTATACATTTATTTATTATCAGCTTGCCCATGTTAAAAGCATTACAGAGGATACGAAGTCTAATTCGGCACAAACATTTTCTGGATTTAATAGTGAAGTAGAACTTCACAGAGCTAACACATTTGCAGGTACTCTATTATTAATGAAAGATAAGCAGGTGCAAATAAATCAAGGTGGTCCAGAGAAGAAAGTGGGTAAAATCCTTGACGTATTAGGCTCATTTGAATCTGCGTATGTCGTATTATTAACAGAAGATGACGGCGTCGTTTATATCAATGTAGAGCATATAAAGAGTGTAAGTGAAGTTGTAAGCAAAAATACACCTGTTGTTCCGCAAAATCCATTATTAGTTGAAGAAACACCTGATTATATCAAAGCGAAAAGTTTTAATGAACTGTTTGAAGAGTTTTCACATAGATGGGTAGCTATTAACGGTGGAGGCCCAGAGGCTGTGGAAGGTGTATTAGTTCAAAGCCGCAGTGGAAACTTTACTCTTGTACAAAATAATCAAGTTTTACGTTTACAACCAAGACACGTAAAAACCATTGCCTTAGGATCAAAAGGATCTTTCAAGCAAAATGAAGAAAATTCTGAGCAAAATGGAGATACAAATGAAGAAGATTCTATGCAAGAGTCAACTACAGTAGATAGAACCGGAGGTCGCACGGATGGCCGTACTGGAGACCGTACCGGAAGACGTACAGGAGGTCGCACAGACGATCGCTCGGGAGGACGCCGTACGGGTTCACGCTCTTCAACACCAGGTGAAAAAGTTATTAAAACGAAAAATTATCGTTGGAAAGCATGACGAACTGGAACGTAAAAGGTGCTTATAAAGCACCTTTTCTATCATATAGGAAAAAGGAGGAGAATGAGAATGAGTATGAATCATTATATTGATAAAATTGTTGAAGTCGATATATCAGGGAAAACAACGTTTATAGGAAAACTTGTTGATCTCGGGTTAGATGTAATGGTTTTATATAATGGACATGATTATTTGTATATTCCTCTTTTACACATACATCGCTTGCGAGAGGTTTCAGAAGAAGATTATACACCTTTACGAACCATAGAAGAGAACTTAATAGAAGAAAGTCAGCGGATTTCTTATCGTAATATTTTACAGCAGGCAAAAGGAAAATTTATTGAAATTTATGTAACAGGAGGAAAATCATTGCATGGCTATATTACAAGCGTGCTGAATGATTATCTTGTGTTTTATTCTCCAGTATATAAAAATGTCTTTGTTTCTTTACATCATTTGAAATGGCTTACCCCTTATAGTAATGAGTTAACCCCTTATTCTTTAAGTGACAAAGAGCTCCCAGTAAGGCCTGCCTCTGCACCTTTTGTCAGAAACTTTGAAGAGCAGCTTAAAAAATATGAAAATCAACTGGTCGTATTAGATTTAGGGGATCAATCAGAAAAAATTGGCGTACTTAAAGAAGTTTCTAATAATATTGTTGAACTAATTACGGCAAATGGAGAAAGTATGTACTGGAAGTTAGCTCACGTAAAATCTGTGCACTTGCCTTAGAAAAAGAGACCTTGGTGTCGTCTCTTTTTTTATGTGCTTATCAGGACAAGTATATTGAATAAACAAATGAGATGATTTAAATTTTTTAGAAAATTATGTTGACAATAAAGAAAATCTTTATTAAAGTTAGTAACAACAAACGTTAACCACCAACAATTATATAGAACTCTTATCAAGAGTGGCGGAGGGACTGGCCCTGCGATGCCCGGCAACCATCAAATGAAACATTCATTTGAACGGTGCTAATTCCTGTGGAACATCAGTATTGTTCTAACAGATGAGAGAAATCGTGTATAAACGAACACTCTTCCATCTGTGAAGAGTGTTTTTTATTTTGAGTTAAGGAGAGAAATAGATGAAAATTGAAACTTTATTAGTTCGTTCAGGAGTAGGTCGTGACCCTTCAACAGGTTCTATTACAACACCCATTTACCAAGCATCAACATTTGCTCATCCTGCTTTAGGGCAAAGTACGGGATTTGACTATGCACGTACGGCAAACCCTACTCGTACAGCATTGGAAGAAGCAATTGCTGCTTTAGAAAAAGGCGAAGTAGGAGTAGCATTCGCTTCAGGAATGGCGGGTGTAATGGCAGTTTTAGCACTATTTAAAAACGGAGATCATTTAATTGTATCAGAGGATTTATACGGAGGAACGTACCGAGTACTAAATGAAATCTTTTCAGAGCAAGGAATTACTGTTTCGTACGTCAACACAGCCCATCTCGAGCAAGTAAAAGATGCGCTTCGTCCCAACACGAAAGCTCTATTTATTGAAACACCTACAAATCCAATGATGCACGTGACTGATTTGCCAGAAGCAATTGCGTTAGCTAAACAGCATGATTTGCTTACTATCGTTGACAATACATTCATGTCCCCTTACTATCAGCGTCCTTTAGAGCTCGGAGCAGATATTGTGATACATAGTGCAAGCAAATACATTGGGGGTCATAATGATGTAGTTGCTGGTCTTGTAGTCGCTCGATGTAGTAGCTTAGGAGAGAAAATTCGTTTTTATCAAAATGCAGCTGGGGCAATCTTAGGTCCACAGGATAGCTGGCTGTTATTGCGCGGTATTAAGACGCTAGCGCTTCGTATGGAAAAACATAACGAAAACGCACTGAAAATTGCAAATTGGCTTACTGCTCATGATTCCGTGGAAAAAGTGTATTACCCTGGTCTTGAAACACATCCGGGCTATGAAATCATGAAGAAACAAGCAACTGGATTTGGAGGCATGATTTCTTTTGCTGTCTCACACCCTAACATCGTGTCAGTACTTTTAGAAAATGTTAAAGTTATTACATTTGCAGAAAGCTTAGGAGGCGTGGAAAGTTTAATGACATTCCCAGCTCGTCAAACACACGCTGATATTCCGGAGGAAATTCGAAATCGTGTCGGAGTAACAAACTGTTTACTTCGATTATCAGTTGGAATTGAGCACGCAGATGATTTAATTAAAGATTTGAAGGAGGCATTTGATGCATACCAACAATAATAAACATAGATTTGGTACGAACTTAATTCATGCAAATACAGGAATTGACGGTCATTTTGGAGCGGTTAACGTACCTATTTATCAGGTATCTACATTTAATCAAGAAGATGAGACGAACAACGGCCGCTATGACTATTCTCGTTCAGGAAACCCAACGCGTGAGGCTTTAGAAAACACTATTGCTCAGCTAGAAAATGGATACGCTGGTTTTGCTTTTTCATCAGGTATGGCTGCTATTTCATCGGTGTTATCTATTTTTGAATCAGGAGATGAAATTTTAGTTTCACACGATACGTACGGCGGGACATATCGTGTATTAACACGACTATTTTCAAAGTTTGGTATCAAAACAACTTTTGTTGATACAACGAAGGTTGAGAAAGTAGAAGAAGCTATCACAAAAGATACGAAGGCTATTTATATCGAAAGCCCTTCAAATCCATTTTTACAGGTAACGGATATTAAAGCAGTAGCAAGTTTGGCGAAGGAGCACAATCTCCTTACAATTGTGGATAACACGTTTTTAACACCTTATCTACAGCAGCCGATTGACCTTGGTGTAAATATTGTCATTCATAGTGCTACAAAATATATCAGCGGCCACAGTGACGTCATTGGCGGTTTAGTTGTAGTAAGCGATGAAAAGCTAGCGGAAGAAGTAAAGTTTGTACAAAATGCTTTTGGTGCTATCTTGGGGCCACAGGATTGTTTTTTACTGCTTCGAGGCATTAAGACATTAAAAGTTCGTTTAGATCAGCAGTTAAAAACAGCGCTGCAGTTTGCAAAGTGGCTTGAAGAACAATCTCTAGTGAGCCGTGTATACTACCCAGGCTTAAAAAGTCATCCGGACCACAAACTCATTTCAGAACAAGCAAATGGATACGGAGCTATGATTTCTTTCCAAGTGCAGGATGAAGAAGTAGCACGACATATTTTACAAGGAGTCAAATTAGCTTCAATTGGAGTTAGTCTAGGTGCAGTTGAATCCATTCTCACGCATCCTGCAACAATGTCTCATGCAAGTATCCCAAAAGAAGTACGTGAAGAAAAAGGAATTACTGATTCACTTCTTCGCCTTTCAGTAGGGCTAGAGGAATTCGAGGATTTGAAGCAAGACTTTAACGCTGTTTTTCAAAGCTTAGAAGAAAAAGCGTTAATTAAATAAAAAAAGGACTTCCATTAAGGAAGTCCTTTTTTTGTTATATACAGCTATCTAAAAGGTTTGTGTATAGGGACGTAAGCGCAACTTTTTCATCAGAGGAAAGACTGCTGTTTAGAATTCTTTTTATGCCAAGATGATATTTTACATACGGTGTTTGCCGAACGCGTGGATGAGTCATTTCATCTTTTAAATCTTTCAGAATGGCTTCGTGAAGCTGATCTTCACTTGTCAGGGCTTGTTTAGAAGCGAAAGAACGGTTCAACCATAGGGTCTGATAAGCTGCTAGTAAATGTTCAGAAGTCATTGTGCAAAGAGCTCCTTTAGATTAGTTTCTTCATTATAATAATCTATAGTTTATCATAAGTATTAATACGTGTACGTAACTTTTACAGAAGCGGATACAGTCAAGGACTGAGCTTGGATAGGGGGAGAGGCTGCTAATAACTTAGGCGAGGAGCCAGATGACTGATAGACGGGGCCTTCTTCGATTAAAATGGGGATTTGGTTAATAGGGAGCTGCAGCGTGTTGGCAATGGTAAAGGCCTTTTCTTTAGCGTTAAGCAAAGCTTTACTTATCGCTTCTTGTTCATATTTATCATCATTTGTAACGTGAAATTGAAGATCTTGCGCTACGTTGGCTCCGCTTGAAAACGTAGCGTTATAAACATCGCCAGCTTGTTTTACATCTTGTACTCTTACTCTAAACAAATGCTGTACTTCGTATCCTGTAAGAGTCGATTTTCCATCGCTGTAATCATATTTAGGATTTATAGTGAATGAAGCTGTTTCAATTTGCTGGTCATTGATTCCAAGTTTTTGTATCTCTTGCAGCAGAGTATTTGAAACAGCTGAATTTTCTTTTAAGGCTTCTTGAACGTCTCGGTTTTCCGTGCGCGTTCCAATCGTCATGGAAATTTCATTTGGAATGGCTGAAGCACTTCCTTCACCAGTTACTTTAATTTCTCTATTTTGTGTATCTGCGCGCAGTGGCTGTGTAGGTTCATAAGGGAAATAAGAATGTTGCATGTAAAAACCCTCCTTAATCCGTCTTTAGTACATATATATGACTGCAGGGCTTGCATTAAAAGCAAAAAGTACACAAGTCGTAACTTGTGTACTTTTTTTACTATTTTGTATGCTGTTCTAATACGCTTTCCATGTTTCTAAATTGATCTTCTACAGCTTCTGAAGGCTTTTTTGTTAACAGACTTACTACAATAACAGCCAGCAAGCTTAAGAAAAATCCAGGAATCATTTCGTAAAGGGCATCTTTCAATGGAGTATTTACCCAAATTAATACTGTAGCTGCACCTACAATCATTCCTGCAAGGGCTCCCCATCTAGTCATACGCTTCCAGTAAAGACTTAGTAAAATGGCCGGGCCAAATGCAGAACCAAATCCAGCCCATGCGTATCCGACAAGTCCTAAAATCGTATCACTAGGCTTTAAAGAAAGCAAAATACCAATAATTGCAACACCTAAAACCGCAGCTCTTCCGACTGTTACAAGCTCTTTGTCAGAGGCTTTACGTCGGAAAAATGTTTTATAAAAATCTTCTGTAACAGAGCTTGCCGTTACAAGCAGCTGAGAAGAAATAGTACTCATAATCGCTGCCAATAAAGCTGCATATAAAAATCCAGTAATTAATGGATTAAATAAAACATCAGCAAATTTAATAAAGATTGTTTCAGGATCCCCAAGTTTCATCCCAGTTTGATCCACATAAGCAATTCCAACAAGACCCGTTAACATAGCGCCAATGATTGATAGGATCATCCAGCTCATACCGATACGACGGGCAGGCTTTAATTCTTTAATAGAAGAGATTGCCATAAAGCGAACGATAATATGAGGTTGACCAAAATAGCCAAGTCCCCAGGCTAAAAAAGAAATAATCCCTACTACGGTTGTACCTTTAAATAAATCAAGGTAAGTTGGATCGATATTTTTTACAATATCCATTGTTGTTCCAACGCCGCCTAAGTCAGTAAAGGCTACAATAGGCACTAAAACAAGGGCAATGAACATAATAACGCCTTGCACAAAATCTGTTAAACTAACGGCTAAGAAACCGCCGAACAGAGTATAGGCAATAACGACAGCAGCCGTTACAAATAGTCCTATTTGGTAATTTAAACCAAATGCCGATTCGAACAATCTTCCGCCTGATACCATACCAGCTGAAGTGTAAAGAGTGAAGAAAATAAAGATAACAATCGCTGATACTGTTCGAAGAACCTTGGCATGGTCCCCAAAGCGATTTTCAAAAAAGTCCGGAATTGTAATGGAGTCATTCGCTACTTCCGTATAAGTGCGAAGACGCGGAGCGAGGATTAAATAATTTAAATAAGCACCAATAGATAAACCTACTGCAAGCCATAAACTTGAAAGACCTGTCACGTACATGGATCCAGGAAGGCCCATTAACATCCATCCGCTCATATCTGAAGCACCTGCTGAAAGCGCAGTAACAGCCGGACCTAGTCCGCGTCCGCCTAGCATGTAACCCGATACGTCTTGAGTTGTTTTTGTGTAGGCATACCATCCTATTCCGAGCATTCCTACAAAATAAATGCCCAGTGAAATATAAACACCAATATCCACCAAATCTCCCCTTTATGCATTTTTTATGCATGAAACGAGCACTGCTCGCCATGCAAACATCTTATGGTTTCTAAAACTAACAAACTTTTCCCTTACTATCAACCCACAAAACCGTAAAATACATGAGGCGAAAATCCCCTATCCCTCTATAATAAAGAAATGAAAACGTTTTCAAAATAAAATAAAATAAAAATATTCAGAAACTTATAAGTGCATTTTTTATGCAATATTTTATGCAATGGGTAAAATAAAAAGAGCATTTTATAAAATGCTCTTTTGACATTCATGTATATTAGCGTGAATTTGGAAACACGCGGCGAACAACTTCTGAAAACTCGTCAAACAGTCCAGAGACTGGTTTACCCGTTTGAAGCTTGTCTACATATCCATTCATACGGTTTACAAAGTCGGGGTTTGTTGATACAAACACTCGATGAACACTGCCGTCGGCTTTTCGTACTTCGTGTGCGATCTTATGCTCCATATCTTTTGTGAGATTGCCTTCTTTGTTATCGTCTAATACAGCTGCTACATAAGCTGTATGGTCGGTTACGATTACGTTAGCATCTTTTACATTTTTTAACGCTACGATACGATCAGCTGCCACATCGGCTACTCTCATTCCGCCGGACTGATTGTACTGTTCTTTCTCATTACGCTGTACGTCTTGCGTATTATTTACGTCATTCATTTTCGTTTTATTGTTTCCATTTTCATATGTGACGTTGCGGACTGTATTATCGTCAATGACGCCATCTTTACCTTGATCTGCTGTGCTGCAGCCGAATAAAGAAAGGGTCGTCATGCAGCCTACAACAAACAAAAACGATTTCTTCATGATAGTATCACTCCTTATAAGTTTTAACCTTTCTTATAATTTGTTAAAAACGTGTGAAGCATACATGAAAAATATAAAAAAGCCTATACTATCGAAAAAGGAGGAATATGTATGAGTGAAATCCGACAAAGCATATTTGTGCTTCATACAAAAGAAGAAAACCATGAAGAAACAACAACGTTTGCGTTAACTTCAGAAGAAGCTAAGCTATTATTTGAAACTCTGCAAAATAAACGAAAAGAAATTATCGACGCCCATATTGATAACATGTTGACGTAAGGAAGGTAAATATCTTGTAAAACAGATGAGCCATATGTTAAAGGTGGCCAAATATTTGCATTCTACATATAGGTATAGTATAATGTAAACGCAACCAAATATAATTAATACTATGTTTTGACCATATACTCGAATTAGATTTAGTGAAAATTCACTTGTTATAAAGGAGATCTACTTCGCGTAGGTCTCTTTTATAATATGTGAATTTTTTATTTACGGTATAAATGTAAATATAGAGTAACATATTAAAATTTTTACATTTTTTGGAGGTTTTTTTACATGGCTACTACAGGTACAGTAAAATGGTTTAACAGTGAAAAAGGCTTCGGTTTTATCGAAGTACCAGGCGAAAATGATGTATTTGTTCATTTTTCAGCTATCCAATCTGAAGGCTTCAAAACATTAGAAGAAGGCCAAAAAGTTGAATTTGAAATCGTTGAAGGCCAACGTGGACCTCAAGCGGAGAATGTTGTAAAATTATAATTCAACGCTACATATGAAAGCTGCCGATCGGCAGCTTTTTTTGTGCGAATTTGTTTTATTTGTATGATTAAGAAAATAGATTAAAGTAGGGGAGAAGGGAAGGCGTGAGTTCATTTCATTGCTGTGCCACATGTCAACATTTTCAAAGCATTAAATTGGATAAGGGAATGAAGTATCAATGCAAGAGACTAGGCTATGAAACTCGTCCTGCTTATCAGTTTACATGCTGGGAACCAAAAGAAGTAGTTAAAAAGCTAATGGAAAAACGAAATCAAAAAGATATTGATACATAACGAAATCGATCCCATCTAAAGACGAACAAATGGAATGGATTCTCTAGTATGAATTGCTTGTTACATAGCTGTTGGTTTCCGTGCAAGACTGCGCTTTCCGCGGGCGGGCGCTGAGCCTTGCCCTCCAATCAACAGCTATAAGCACCTACATACATGAAACCTAAGTTCACCATCACTACGAAAAAATCCGAACGAGTTGGATTCTCCATCAGGAATCTCAATTCATCGTTCGGATTTTTACTAAACTACTTTTGTTCCAGCCGCTTTTAATTATTCCTCTTTATCTGTCCCTTCCTCTGAAGGTAAATGCTTCCCGCAAAACTCTTTGACAGCTGCTTCTTCCTCTTCTTCTAGGTCGAAGTCTAATACTTTATTTGTTGAAACTTCGTAGAAATGAGTCTGGGCAATAGAAGTGTTATCTTCGCCTTTAATATATACTACGCGTAGTGCTAGGTCGCTGCCGGTATATAATTCATCCTCTTCTTCTACCTCAATGTATAAATGAAATTCATAGCGTTCACCTAGAAGGAGACCAAATGGATCCTGCAATTGTTCAGCTGTATATTCTTTAATTGTAAACATATGTACGTCCTTTCCATATATCAGTAAAATACTTGCATCATCTATTATAGTTTTTCTTTGCAAAGAAAGAAAGTGCATGCGTAATTCATGCACGGATTTATTCCTTGGTCATTCTATTTAGCGAATCTACTTGATGCGATGGCGCAAGGACTTCGATGATTTACTTAAAGATGGAAGAAACGCGCGTATGTTTTTGCTTATACATGGCAGCATCTGCTTTTTGAATTAATGTATCTAGGTTGGTGTCGTCTGAAGGCGCACATATAATAAACCCGTAACTCGCAGACAGTGCATATGGCTTCTTACATTCTTTCTTTTTATCTTCTAGCTGATTATTAATATTTTGCCATAGCTCGTGTACGTATTCTTCCGTTTGTTCAGGAGCAATTAATAAAAACTCATCACCTCCGTAGCGAAAGAGCGTATCATCCTTGCTAATATAACCACTAATTGATTCTGCTATTGTTTTAATAAGCCAGTCGCCTTCTCTATGACCGTATTGATCATTTACTAGTTTTAAGGAATTAATATCGATAAAACATAATACAAAAGATGTATCATTGGTTTTAGCTCTCAGCAGTTCCAGCTGCAGTTTTTCCATTCCGCTTCTTCGATTTAAAATTCCGGTTAGCATATCAGTTGAAGCGTGCAAGCTCAATTCATGCTCAACCGCTTTCAAATCGGTTATATCGGTAATACCTGCGAGTATGCAGCTTTCGCTTCTATACTCTAGTAATTCATAATTGATCATAACCCACTTAGAGTCTCCATGTTCACGTGCTTCTAGGATGTAGTTTTTTACATGCTTTTTTTGTTGAAGACGTTTTAAAATCTCCTCTCGATCTTCATCAGTAGGGTAGATTATAAATCCGTCTAGTTGATCAAGATCTTGAGAAGCAAGATTGTAAAAATGAATAGCTTTATTGTTAATGAGCAGCACTTTGTGGTCGGATAATCTCGTTAATAGTAAAGGATAGGGATTAATTTTGAACAGCGTAAAAAAATTATGTTCGCTTTCTTTTAGCTTTAAATGATTCATATATTCTTTGTGACGGTATGTATAGAGAATATATGAGATAAGCAAAGCGATAGCAACTGCTGCAGTTGTATTGATCTGCTTTGAAATAAGAGAAAAAGAATCCGGTACATATCGTGATAAGCCATATAGTAAAAAAAGATGGTTAGGAATAAAAATAATGCACAGATGTTTTAATTTCATAGGACATAAAACAGCTGTGGAAATCAAAAGCATCATATAGACGTCTACGCGACCTGTGAAAAGCTGGCTGTTAATAGTAGAAAGTGCTGCAGCAAATACGTAATAAAATATATAGCCATATACCATGGTGCTTAAGTAGTTAGCAAATCGCTCTTTTCTTTTACTAAAATAATAGAAGAATAAATAAAGAGAAGAGAGAGCGAAACTAGTGAAATGAATACCAATTAGTGTATGTCTAAACTGAGATGTCCCCGCATGTTGAAGTAAAGAAAACCCTATATAAATATAAAGAGGGTAGGAAATGACAAGAGCAAGTGAAACTAGCTTGACTCTTTGTTGAAGCATTTCTGTATTCGTTTTATCGAACATTTTATCTTCATTAACTTCTCTTCCTGAAGGGAAACGAAATTTCTTCAGAAAGGAGAAAGGTAAAAGCGAAAGAAGAAATGACATGACCATCATCTCCATATCTTTTTTTAGGTATTTTAGCATGTTTGTATAAGAAAAGACATGAATTTTTTAGATGAAAATGTCTGCTTTTCCATCAAGAAAAAGCACTAAGAGTTATAGGAGTAAAGGTGAGACCAAAGGGCCCCACCTTTTTTTATTGAAGTTTATTTGATTCAGCATGCCGTACAAACATGGTTTCATCTTCTACTAAGCCGCAAGCTCCGCACTGAATGCGTTTTTGGGGTCCGTTATAAGCAGCGTGAAAGGCATCGAGCGTATCGTTTGTGTATTCTTCTACGACGTCTCCGCTTCTTGGGTCCATTTTTACAGGTTTTGCATTTTGTTCAATGATATTAAAGCGCGTTCGATTTGTTTTGCAGCTGGGGCAAAGATAAGGGCTTCCCATTTTTAACATCTCCTTGAAAAATTTACTGTATTAATACCATGTCCGAATCCACCAAAAACATACAAAAACTTATGGTTTTCTATCGAACGTTCATTCGTTAAAATAGAAGCAGGTGATGAAAATGAGAATACGAAAAAACTTACAAGAAGTAATAGATATCTTGCAAACGAATCCATCGTATCAGCAAAATATTGTTCATTGGCATACAATCGAAGAGAAAGAAGCTAAAACTGCGCCATTTCCAGCTTCTTTGCATACGAAACTGCGGGAAGCACTTGAAAAACGAGGAATTGGTTCGCTTTATACGCATCAAAAAACAGCGTTTGATTTGGCGACAGCTAAGAAGAATGTTGTGGCCGTTACGCCAACAGCCTCGGGGAAAACACTGTGCTACAACTTGCCGGTACTGCAAAGTATTATGGAGAACGATCAAGCTAGAGCTCTTTATTTGTTTCCAACAAAAGCGCTTGCCCAAGATCAAAAAAGTGAATTAAATGAAATCATTGAAGAAATGGAAGTGCCAATCAATAGCTATACGTATGATGGAGATACTCCGGCAAATATCCGCCAAAAGGTGAGAAAAGCAGGGCATATCGTTATTACGAATCCGGATATGCTTCATTCAGCTATTTTACCTCATCATACAAAATGGGTATCACTGTTTGAGAATCTGAAATACATTGTGATTGATGAACTTCATACGTACCGCGGTGTTTTTGGAAGCCACGTAGCCAACGTTATACGCCGGTTAAAACGAATTTGTCGCTACTATGGAAGCGATCCTATCTTTATTTGTACATCAGCGACCATCGCTAATCCAAAAGAACTCGCTGAACATTTAACGGGAGCTCATGTTACGTTAGTAGATAACAACGGAGCGCCTAGCGGCCGCAAACATTTTATTTTTTATAACCCGCCTATTGTGAATAAACCGTTAAACATTAGAAGAAGTGCTACGCTTGAAGTGCGAAATATTGCAGGAGAGTTTTTGAAAAATAAAATTCAAACGATTGTATTTGCACGAAGCCGAGTACGAGTGGAAATTATTTTAACGTATCTGCAGGAGCTCGTAAAAAACCAGCTTCAACATAAGTCTATTCAAGGGTATCGAGGAGGATATTTGCCGAAGCAGCGACGCGAAATAGAAAGAGGACTTCGAGAGGGAAGTATTTACGGGGTAGTCAGTACGAATGCTTTAGAGCTAGGAGTGGATATCGGGCAGCTGCAGGTGTGTGTAATGACAGGTTATCCAGGCACGGTTGCAAGCGCTTGGCAGCAAGCAGGACGAGCAGGAAGACGTCATGGAGAAGCCGTCATTGTGATGGTCGCAAGTTCAAGTCCGCTTGATCAGTATATGATTCAGCATCCGGATTACTTTTTTAGCAGAAATCCAGAAACAGCTCGAATTAATCCTGATAATCTTGTTATTTTAGTCGATCATTTAAAATGTGCGTCCTATGAGCTGCCGTTTAAGCAGGGAGAAACATTTGATGGGGTAGAAATTGAAGACGTGCTGGAGTTTTTGCAAGAAGAACGAGTGATTCATTTTAGCGGAGATAAATGGTACTGGATGAATGATTCCTTTCCAGCTCATAATATCAGTCTGCGCTCTGCATCCCAAGAAAATGTTGTCATCATTGATCAATCGGACGTTGCAAATGTGAAAGTAATTGGAGAAATGGATCGCTTTAGTGCTATGACGCTTCTTCATGATGAGGCGATTTACTTGCATCAAGGCATTCAGTATCAAGTAGAATACTTGGACTGGGATGAGAAAAAAGCGTATGTTCGTGAAGTCGATGTAGATTATTTTACCGATGCAAACTTGGCGGTTAACTTGAAGGTTCTAGAAGCTGATAAAGAACGACTGGAAGGGACATATTCAATCAGTTATGGCGATGTAATGGTCAGCGCCATGGCGACAATATTTAAAAAAATAAAGTTTGAGACGCATGAAAACATAGGGTCAGGTCCCATTTCACTTCCGGAAGAAGAGCTTCATACAAATGCCGTGTGGCTAAGCTTTGAAAAAGAACAGTTTCACGAATCTGAAGAACGATTGGAACAAGCACTTATTTCCGTGGCAAATGCCATTCAGTCAATTGCACCGCTTATGGTGATGTGCGATCCTTCTGATTTACATGTAGTGCCTCAGATAAAAGCGGTGCACAATGAACAGCCCACTATCTTCTTATATGACCGATACCCGGGAGGCATTGGCCTAAGCGATAAAGTATACGAACAAATGAATGATGTGCTAAGTCAAACTAATCAATTAATTGTAAATTGTTCTTGCGAAAGCGGCTGTCCGTCCTGTATTGGTATGGAAGCACAGGGAGAACACGCAAAAAGCGATGCGCTCGTACTGCTACAACAACTGCAAAGTAGGTGAACTCGTGTCTTTTAAAAATAAATTAAACCGTATGAAAAAGCATCTTCATGTTACAGAAGCGAAGCCTCCGGTTGAAAGTAACCCCCAGCGATCTAAGGGCGCGTCTATTTCCTATGAGCAGGAATGGAAGGGAAATCATGCTGCGCCTTACTTTGCCGAAGACAGCTACTGTATGATCAGAGAAGTGGTTTACCCGCTCGACTACAAGCATGGACATTATGAATTTAATGAGCTGAAAAAAGTAGTGGAAGTATGGAATCAGTCTACAGTTGCTCATCCGCTTTCATCAAAAGGCCACACATATTCAGATTTGTTTTTCTTTGATACGGAAACGACGGGGCTTAGTACAGGTACGGGAACGACTATCTTTTTGCTAGGATACGCAAGGGTGTTAAAAGATTCCGTCGTTTTTCGTCAGCATATATTAACCGAGCCAAGTGGAGAAGTAGCATTTTATGAAAGTTTTTTAAAAGAAGTAGACTACACGACGCTTGTGACTTATAATGGTAAATCTTTCGATTGGCCTCACGTCAAGACTCGCCATACGCTATTGAGAGATCATTTGCCCAAGCTGCCTAAGTTCGGTCACTTTGATTTACTGCATGCGTCAAGAAGGCTGTGGAAACATAAAATGGGTTCGGTTAAGCTTGCGAATGTCGAAAAAGAAATACTTGGAATTGAACGAGTTGATGATATTCCCGGTTTCTTAGCTCCCATGATTTATTTTGATTTTATTGAAACGAAAAATCCAAGAGGCTTATTCGACATTATGAAACATAATGAACATGATATTTTATCGCTTATTACCTTATACATTCATTTATCAAAACATCTCCTTACTAGTGAGGAGTTTACAGAAAAAGAAACATATGAAGTGGCAAGGTGGTATGAGCAGTTGGGGGAGAACAAGCACGCTTTCTCCCTTTATCAAGGCGTAGCGGAAAAAGAAAAAGAAGAGCATGAAAAAGCTCAGCTAGCGATGGCTTATCATTATAAAAAAGAGAAGAGTTGGAAAGAGGCAGTGGACATGTTTGAACCCTTGGTTCAAACATGTGAAGGTGACGTCGCTATAGAAGCACTGGTTGAGTTAGCTAAAATTTATGAGCATCGTCTCAAAGATGTTCATCAAGCACTTCTATATACTGAGCTAGCCTCGGAGAAGTGGAATCAACTCAGGGGAATGACGAAAAAAACGTCGAAGGAAGCGCTTGAAAAAAGACTTCTTAGATTAAAAAATAAATCAGCTAAAGGATAGGCTTCAGCTGATTTATTTTAAAATATTCAGAATTATTATTCTTTTGTTTTTGTAGACGTTTTATATTGTTCTATTTTTCAGTCATTGATAAAATTAGTCAATGTAAGACTGATTCTTACAGCTTAAAAACAGAACTTTGGTGAGATGGAGAGAGGCCTCATGAAAAATGTGATTTTAGTATCATTTTTCGCATTAATTTGTTTAACAGTAATTGTCTTAAGCAGTTTGAAAAATTCGTATAACTCCTTTATGTAGGTCAAAAATAGGTGTTTGTCTTAGTACATGTACATTACCCTTCACATATTGTAATAGTGTAATAACTAAACAGTGAAAGGGGAAAAAGGATATGTATCCAAGACCAACAAAATGTATGCCACCAATTGTGCATCCAACAAAATGCTGCACACAGTTTACTTCTCAGGAGGTAGTTGTACCTCACATTCATCCAAGTCATAATACATTGGTGAATCATACAAATGTGAAGCACGTGCATTACTTCCCGCAAACACAATCTGTTGTAAATGAAACTTCAAATCAACAGTTTTTTGGCGGTGCGCAGCAATATCCAACTCAAGTAGGTGGAGCAGGCTATCCAGGTCAAATGGGAGGCTACCCAGGTCAAGTAGCAGGTGCTGGTTATCCAGGCCAAGGAGGCTACCCAGGTCAAGTAGGTGGAGCTGGTTTTCCAGGCCAAGGAGGTTACCCAGGTCAAGTAGCAGGCGCTAGTTATCCTGGACACAAAGGTTGCGGCCAAGGAAGCTGTCATACAAAAGGCGCGCATCAAGGACCTAATTCAGGGTATTTTAGATAATGTACGTTAATAGGAGCTGATTACATCAGTTCCTATTCTATTTTGTTACAAAGGAGTTATATAATGAAGGTGCTAACGGTTACTGGTTATAAGCCATTCGAACTTGGAATTTTTAATGAAAAACATCAAGGCATTACATACATAAAAAAAGCGCTCTATAAAAAATTACAGGAATTAGTAGAAGATGGATTAGAATGGGTATTGATTAGTGGCCAGCTAGGAGTAGAGATTTGGGCAGCAGAAGTGGTATTTGATCTGCAGCTCGATTATCCCGAGCTTCAGTTAGCTGTTTTAACACCATTTTTGGAGCAGGAAGAAAAATGGAATGACGTCAATAAAGAATTGTATGAATTCGTCTTAAGTCAAGCAGATTATGTAGATAGCATCACAAAAAAGAAATATGAAAGTCCAGCACAGTTTCGGTTGAAAAATCAATTTTTAGTAGAAAAAAGTGAAGGTATTTGTTTAGTTTACGACGAAGAGCACGAAGGAAGTCCTAAATATATGTTAGAAACGGCTAAAAAGCGTGCTGAACGAGAAGAATACCCTATTATAATGGTGACGTCTCACGACTTACAAGATATCGTGGATGAAGAAAAATTTTCGTCTTTTTAACGCCACTTGACGAAACATTTTAAAAGATAAATTGACATTTGAAGCTATTTTTGAAAAAATGAATTATAATAAAGATAAGGTTTATCGTATTCGAGGTGATAGAGATGTTAGCTGATAAAATTCGTTTAACGGCCAAAGAAATTTTAGAAAAAGAATTTAAAACAGGCATGAGAGGCTATAATCAAGAGGAAGTAGATAAGTATCTAGATTCTGTTATTAAAGATTATGAAGCATTTCATGAAGAAATTGAAGCATTACAAACTGAAAATTTACGCTTAAAAAAGCAAGTAGAAGAGTTATCTAAAAAGCCGCAACAACCTTCGTTTACCCCGCCGCCGGCTCAACAGCAGCAGCAAGCGGGTACGACAAACTTTGATATTTTAAAACGTTTGTCAAACTTAGAAAAACATGTGTTTGGAAGTAAATTATACGAATAACCTAAAAATAGGAGTTGCATTCAACTCCTATTTTTATTATACTAAGGAAAGTCGTTATCAATAACGTTCGGGTAATTGCTGCATCACATATGAGGATGTAGAGGAAAGTCCATGCTCGCACAGACTGCGATGTCTGTAGTGTTCGTGCCTAGCGAAGTCATAAGCTAGGGTAGCTGTTAAAAGCTAACGGCGGGGAAAAAGCCTAAGTCTTTTTAAGATATGGCTTGACTACTCTGAAAGTGCCACAGTGACGAAGTCTTATCAGAAATGATAAGAGTGGAACGAGGTAAACCCCTCGAGCGAGAAACCCAAATAATGGTAGGGGAACTTTCTGGAAGGAACTGAACGGAAGGAAGGACAAAATGGTTACATTTTGTAGATAGATAATTGCCACCGGAGTACGAGGTAGCTAGCCGCTTGCAGTACAATGGTACAAAACATGGCTTACAGAACGTTATTGAAAAGCAATCGACAATAGTTGTTATACACTATATTTTAATCCAACCCAGCTCTTCATATAACGGAAGAGCTTTTTTTATGTCAAAATGACAGCTTATCATAAGCTGTCATTTTTTTTGTACAATCAGGCTGAGCTTGTTGTCAGCCTCAGGTCTTAGGAGAAAATAAAGCTCTAGCTCGTTTTGAAAAAACGTTATCATCCTTAAACTAAGTATATAGAGAAGCGAAAGGAGGAAACAAAATGAAAAAAGTTGGTTTGTTTTTGATTGGAGCGGTAGCTGCTATCGTTCTTCTTGCAAATGCTGGCCCCATGGTAGGACTTGCGCTTGGCTTGGTTATTTTGTACGTAGCATTTAAAGGGTTTGTTAAAGCAGAGACCCCCTTTAAAAAATGGTTCTGGGGGTTTATTGGTGTCGTCGTACTCTTAACAACCGTTTCAAACCTTCCGGCTCTTGCTGGTATCATCGCAGCAGTAGTACTTTACATTGTATATAAAAAGTGGAACAGCAGCAGGCCTATAAAAATGGAAAAAGAAGATCCGTTTAAGCACTTTGAACGTCAGTGGGCTGACTTAAATCAAAAATAATAAAATTTCACTTTATTATCTAAGGAGATGAACAAAATGAGAAACTTATTTACTCGAATGAAAGAAACGATTTCTGCAGACCTTCATCAATTACTTGATCACAAAGAACAAAAAAATCCAATTGCTGCGTTAAATCACTATTTGCGCCAATGCGAGCAGGAGACTGAAAAGGTAAGGCAGCTTGTTGAGCGGCAGCACACGTTAAAAGAGCAGTTTAATCGCGAATACCATCTGGCACTTGACATGATGAAAAAACGTCATGAGCAAGCACAAGTGGCGCAAGCAGCTGAAGAAGTAGAATTACATGAATTTATTGTAAAAGAGCATACTCACTACGAAGAGAGAGCAAAGCGTGTAAAAGAATCTTATGAAGATGCATCCAAGCAGTTAGAAGAGCTTGAACAAAAGTATGAAGAAATGAAGCATAAGGTAAAAGATATGCATATTCGCCGTATGGAACTAATGGGGCGCGAAAATATTGCCCGTGCGCACCATCGTATGAATTCAGTAATGAAAACGGAAGCATCTTATGCGTCCTACAGTCAGTTTGACGAAATGGAAACCTATATTGACCAGCTTGAAAATCAAATTAATACAAATTACTACAGACAAACGGTAGACAGCAAGATTGCTGAATTAGAAAAAAGAGTAAAATCATCGTAAAAAATCAGTGTTTCTGCATAAAACATGGTATTCTAAAAAAGGCGTAGGTTTCTGCGTCTTTTTAAGGTGAGAGAATAGATATCTGCAGCATCCAAAGAACGCTATGTCATCTACGAGGAGAAAGGAGAGGGAGCTGTGCAAAGCGTAAACAAAACAGAATCTCTTATGTTCATTTTTATTTGCAGCTTATTTGTCCTGTTTATTGAAATTATGTTTTTTCACAGCGGCTTGATCTTTTCTGTATTAATTGCCGGTGCGTTCATGTATATTGGGCGAAAAAAAATGAGAAGAAAATTAGGGCGTATGTTATTTTGGATTGGCGTTATTGGGCTTGTGTTGAATATATTTAATACGGTTGCCTTTAAGTTTTTAGTTATTGCTCTTTTCCTGTACTTTTTACTTAGATTTATTCAATTACGAAAGCATCCGGTTGAATTTAGACCAACTGACGAGTTGACACAGCAGCCAAACCAAAGTTTGGTGCAGGTCCGGCCGGTTTTGACAAATAAACTTCTTGGTAGTCAAAGAACCGAAGACTCCGTATACGAATGGGATGATATTAATATTCAAAGCGTATGGGGAGACATTGTGATTGATTTAAGCAATACTGTTCTGCCAAAAGGCGATGCGGTTATCTTTATTCGTCAAGTGTTTGGAAATATTAAAGTGCTCATTCCTTACGAAACAGAAGTATCTGTGAATCATTCTAAACTAGCAGGAAACGTAACGGTTTTTGGCCATCAGCGCGGCTTTTCGTTCAATGAAAATTTGTCTATCAAAACAGAGGAATTTGATCAATCTGCTCATAGGGTGAAGATTGTTACAACTGTTGTGATTGGAGATTTAGAGGTGCAAAGGATATGAGTATTCTTCAACGGCAGTTATTGTGGGGGATTTTCTTAAGTTTTTTTGTATTTGTATCCGTGCTCCTTACCGTGTTTTTTGCATATCCTGTTTTTCAACTTAGCGACTTATGGAAAACGAGCGTATTTGGCATGCCTTTTGTGCTGTTTTCCTTCAGTTTAAGCCTTACGATTGGAAGTGTGATTGGAGGAATCATGGGGTTTATGTGGAGACAGCAGTGGGCATATGTTGAAAACCGATTATATGAAATAGAAAATGGCCACCGGCATATGCCGGCAAATGAACCGCTTATTCAAGAAACGTCTCGAATTATAAGCCGTTTAAACAAAGTAGATCATAAAATGATTCTTCAAGCGCAGCAATCTCAAAAGATGGCAACGGAAAAAGTGGAAAATCAGCAAAAGCAAGTGCAAGAAATTGTTTCTCAAGAACGAAATCGGCTTGCTAGAGAACTGCATGACTCCGTTAGTCAGCAGCTATTTGCCGCTTCGATGCTTATGTCTGCTATTACGGAATCCAATCTTACGCTACAAGACTCTGAAGCTAAGCAATTAAAGATGGTTGAAAAAATGATTAATCAATCACAGCTTGAAATGAGGGCTTTGCTTCTTCATCTTCGTCCTGCAGCATTAAAAGGAAAATCGCTACAGGCTGGAATGAAAGAACTGATGAATGAGCTTGCTCAAAAAGTACCGCTTGAATTAAATTGGAAAATAGAAGGGTTTGAACTTGATAAAGGCATTGAAGACCACTTGTTTAGAATTTTGCAAGAATCCGTATCAAATACGCTGCGTCATGCAAATGCAACAGCTTTAGACGTGCTGCTGATCAAACGTGACTTTTCCATTATTTTACGTATTTTGGATAACGGAGTTGGTTTTGATGTAGAAAAGGAGAAAGTCGGATCGTACGGTCTGCAAAATATGTATGAACGCGCAGTTGAAATTGGAGGCCTATTAAAAATTATTAGTTTGCCCGACAAAGGAACAAAGCTAGAAGTAAAAGTACCGTTAGTAGAAAGAGAGGAGAAGCAAAATGATTAATGTACTGTTAGTAGATGACCATGAAATGGTTCGTATTGGCGTAGGAGCGTATTTGTCGGCTCAAACAGACATTCATGTAATAGCTGAAGCAGCCAATGGCCAACAGGCCGTTGAATTAGGGCTTCAGCTGCGCCCGGATATTATTTTAATGGATTTAGTCATGGAAGAAATGGACGGGATTGAAGCAACAAAACAGCTCATTAAGCAGTGGCCGGAAGCAAAAGTAATTATTGTCACTAGCTTTCTAGATGACGAAAAAGTATATCCCGCTCTAGAGGCAGGGGCAACAAGCTACTTATTAAAAACGTCTAAAGCAGGAGAAATTGCAGCTGCTATTCGCCGTACATATGAGGGGGAATCTGTATTAGAGCCTGAAGTAACCGGTAAAATGATGTCTAAAATGAGAAAGCCGTCTTTACCTCATGAAGAACTCACAGCTCGTGAAATGGAAATTTTACTTTTAATGACACAGGGTAAAACAAATCAAGAGATTGCAGACGAATTATTTATTGCGCTAAAGACGGTAAAAACACATGTGAGCAATTTATTAAGTAAGCTGGATGTGCAGGACCGAACTCAAGCCGTCATTTATGCCTTTAAACACAAATTAGCGCAGTGAGAATCGTTATTCAAAAGAGAATAACGATTTTTTTTGTGAAAAACCTATTTTTTTGCATGTATTCATTATAAAATAGCGATATGCGTAAAGGCGAACGCTTACGTAAAAGCACTATTTTGAGGGGTTGAGCACATGGAAAAGAAATGGTGGAAAGAAGCTGTTGCGTATCAAATCTATCCGCGAAGCTTCATGGATTCAAACGGCGACGGAATTGGTGACATTCAAGGGGTTATTTCAAAATTAGACTATTTATCTGATCTTGGAATTGATGTCATTTGGATTTGCCCGATTTATCAGTCTCCTAACGACGATAATGGCTACGATATCAGTGATTATAAAGATATTATGAAAGATTTTGGAACAATGGAAGACTTTGATGAGCTGTTAGATGAAGTTCACCATCGCGGAATGAAGCTGATTATGGATTTAGTTATTAACCATACTTCAGATGAACATCCTTGGTTTTTAGAATCTAGGTCTGCTAAAGAGAATCCATATCGTGATTATTATATCTGGCACGAAGGTAAAGATGGAAAAGAGCCAAACAACTGGGAATCTATTTTTAGCGGATCAGCTTGGGAGTTCGACGAAAAGACAAAAGAATATTACATGCACGTATTTTCTAAAAAACAGCCCGATTTAAACTGGGAAAACGAAAAAGTACGTCATGAGCTTTATGAAATGGTTAACTGGTGGTTAGATAAAGGAATTGACGGCTTTCGTGTAGATGCTATTTCGCATATTAAGAAAGTGGCCGGCTTCCCAGATCTGCCGAACCCTGAAAAGCTAGATTATGTGCCATCGTTTGAAGGGCATATGAATCGACCGGGAATTCAAGAACATTTAAAAGAGCTAAAAGAAAAAACGTTTGCCAAATACGATATTATGACGGTTGGAGAGGCAAATGGTGTAACATCGGACAGCGCAGATGAGTGGGTAGCTGAAGATGGCGGAAACTTCAATATGATTTTTCAGTTCGAGCATATGGGACTGTGGGATAAAGGAGAAGAAAAACCGCTTGATTTAATCGAGTTAAAAACAATTTTAACTAATTGGCAAAATGGTTTAGAAAAAATTAACGGCTGGAACGCTTTATATTTAGAAAATCATGACCAAATTCGTTCTGTAAATAAATTCGGCAGCACAGCTTACCGAGTGGAAAGTGCAAAGTGCTTAGCTGCACTATACTTTTTAATGAAAGGAACACCGTTTATTTATCAAGGACAAGAACTTGGAATGACCAATGTTAAATTTGATTCTATTGATGATTATGATGATGTTGGGATGATTAACTACTACCGTATTCAGCGTGAAAAAGGCGATTCACATGACGAGATTATGAAAGTTATTTGGGAAACAGGCCGCGATAACTCAAGGACGCCAATGCAGTGGAATACAGAAAAAAATGCAGGATTTTCTACCGGAAACCCTTGGATGAAAGTGAACCCAAATTACGTAGACATTAACGTAGAAGAGCAGAAAAGTGATAAGAATTCGGTACTGAATTTTTACAAACAGCTCATTAAAATTAGAAAACAGCATGATGTGCTGGTGTATGGAACTTATAAGCTGTTGGCAGAAGAAGATTCCGCTATTTACGCGTATACGCGAACATTAGAAGGTAAAACCGCTGTTGTTATTTGTAATATGTCACCGAATAATCAAACGTTCGAGTTTCCTTCAGAGAGCTCATTTACAAACATAGAAGTGCTGATTCATAATTATCCGTTGGATAAAAACGAAACGCTTGAACAATGTACGCTGCACCCATATGAAACACGTGTATACTTACTTTCATAAACAAGTTGAGCAACCGATTGCGCAATTTTAAAATGGAAAGCTTTTAAAAACAAATCTATATGCGACATATGTAAAGAAACTGCTGGCTCTACCAAGAGCGAGCAGTTTCTGCATTTTGATAAAAAGACGGAGAAAGCTTTGACTACGGCGCATGTATATGGTACTTTTACACTTAGTGTAGATAATTAGAAACAAAATGAGGTTGAAAAATGGCGAAATATAAAATTATTGCAACAGCAGCAATGGGAATTGAAGCACTAGTCGCTAAAGAAGTGCGTGCTTTAGGATATGAATGTGAAGTAGATAATGGCAAGGTTATCTTTGAAGGAGACGAGCTTGCAATTGCTCGATGCAATTTATGGCTTCGTACAGCAGATCGAATTAAAGTACAGGTTGGACAGTTCAAAGCTCGTACGTTTGATGAGCTTTTTGAACAAACAAAAGCATTAAATTGGGGAGATTATTTGCCCGTAGATGCACAGTTTCCTGTATCGGGAAAATCAGTTAAATCTAAATTGTTCAGCGTATCAGATTGTCAAAGCATTGTAAAAAAAGCAATTGTTGACAGCATGAAAAAACATTATAACAAAACAACAGGCTGGCTCGAAGAAACGGGGTCAACGTTTAAAATTGAAGTAGCGTTATTAAAAGATGTTGCTACATTAACAATTGACGCAAGCGGTGCAGGACTTCATAAGCGCGGTTACCGCGTAGGACAAGGGGAAGCTCCTTTAAAAGAAACGCTGGCAGCTGCTTTAATTATGCTAACGCCGTGGAATGCGAATCGTCCGTTTGTCGATGTTTTCTGCGGTTCTGGTACAATTGCTATCGAAGCAGCGCTTATCGGTCAAAATATTGCACCAGGATTTAATCGTGACTTCTTATCAGAAGAGTGGCCGTGGATGTCAGCAAGCATTTGGGACAAAGCGCGCGAAGAAGCAGAAGACTTAGCGAACTACGACCAAGTGCTAGATATTGCTGGTCATGATATTGACCATCGTATGGTAAAAGTAGCGGAGCAAAATGCATTTGAAGCTGGACTTGGAGATTTAATTCAATTTAAGCAAATGCAAGTGCGCGATTTTACGACGCCGAAAGAATATGGAATCATTATTGGTAACCCTCCGTACGGCGAACGTTTAAGCGATCGTCCTTCTGTTGAAAAAATGTACGCTGAAATGGGCGAAGCGTTTTCTAAGCTTGATACGTGGTCGATTTATATGCTTACATCTCATGAACAGTTTGAACAGTACTACGGTAAAAAAGCGACGAAAAAACGCAAATTATTTAACGGATTTATTAAAACAGACTACTATCAGTACTGGGGACCTCGTCCTCCACGCAACGACTGATTTAATGCGTTTTTGAGAGAAAAAAATAATCGGTACAGCATTGTACTACTACCTGTGCCACATAACCATGTTACTTTCCTAAGGGAAGGGAGCATGGTTTTTTTGTTATGCAGTTAAAGTACAGTATTAGAGAATTTATTGAGGATCGTAAATTTAAAAATTTATCAAATTACACAATTAAGATGTATGAAACTAATTTAAAAATTTTTTATGAGCATTGCCTTCAACATGAAATTATTAACATTAACGATATAACCCAATCTACAATAAAGAAATTCTTTCTCGTGATGAAAGAGGAACATCATAATAACGTTGGCACTCTAAATAATAAAATTCGTAATCTTAAAGCATTTTTCAATTATTTAATTGAAGAAGAGATGTTAGATGAGAAGAGAAATCCTATGAAAAAGATTAAGCAGTTAAAGCAAGAGGTTAAGATAGAAGTTCCAACTGATGCCCAAGTTAAACAAATCATTAAGTATTTTGAACGTCAAGCATATCGTAATGGCTCTTTCTTAGGTAATCGAAACAGAATGATGATTATCTTTCTTATTTCTACTGGCGTACGTAGAGGGGAAATAGTCAACATGAAATGGTCAGATATTGATTTTCAAAACAATACGATAAAAGTGTTTGGGAAGAAACGTCAAATAGCATCCATTCCTATGACAATTAAATTAAGAAAGGAACTGGCTGAATGGAGAATACTATGTGAACACCAATTTAAAGAAGTTGGTGAGTATGTATTTTGTAGTCGAAGTAATAAACAGATTACAGATGAAGCCGTAAGTACACTATTTAAGCGTGTAAGGCGTGATATGGGGAGTTCAATAGGAAAGATACATTGTCATTCATTTCGTCATTATTTCGCTTCTAAAGCCATTCAGAACGGTTTGGACATGAGTTCTCTACAGAAAATTCTAAGGCACGAGTCACCTAAAGTTACACAGCAATATGTGAATTTATGGGGAACTGCTATTCATGAGCAAAATGAAAAGTTTAATCCATTAAATAACCTAGATATCTAAGGAGGAATTTATTATGAAATTATCATCAATTAACCAAAAGAAACTAAAAGAGATTACGGATCACCACAATAAAAAACTTCACATGCCAGAAGAGGGATTTACAGAAGAACAAATGTTGAATTTTTGTGTTAACTTAGCACATCAAATTTTTGTTACTGAAGAATTTAATCTACAATCCAAAAAATAAATTTAAACACAAAAATGGGGAGTAGGATGCTCGCAACATCTTACTCCCCGATATGGCATAGCAAATACACCATACAACTAGATAAATTAAGTATAGGATACCTATAGAAAAAATTCAAGGGTTCTATACTTGTATTTGTTATGCCCTCAAATATACTTGCTGGGGGTATAAAGATGAAAACGGGGAAAATTGAACAATTTAAGAAGTTGAGCCAGTTTCAGAGTTTAAAGGACTTTAATAACCACGTAGAACAGCACCTTCTTGAATTAAAAGCCGAATTAACTAAATCAGAACGTATTGCTATCAAAGTAATTATTCGTCATGCTGCTAAAGTTTATGGAGTTGCTAATGCTTCACTTAAGAAATTCGTTATTGCTTCACAGAAATATGACGGTGTAGGTGTAAGTAGAAGTACGTTTAAAAGAGCCATTAAGAAAGCAATTTCTCATGGTTTATTTGTCGTTTATGAAACTGAAAGAGATAATGGTTCACAGTCAACCAACGTGTATGTATTTAATCGTATTGAAATTGTTTCTTTTTCTTCTTCAAATGAACCACGCCCTGAAAATAGAAAAGTGGAACAAAGCCCAGTAGAACAACAAAAAGAAGTTGAGCAATTGAACCTCCTTAAAACTGATAAACAAACTAAAACTAACAAGATTATAGATATACGTAAAGACAACGCTATTAAGGATATTCCACTTGATTATCAAGATTGGTTAAAAACATATGGATACACTGGCAAACAGATTGTTGAATTTTACAAGTGTTTAAGATATACAACTAAATATTTGACCTTCTACAATGAGCAGGAAAAAGTACAACTAGGCATACGTGCGTTTAAGCAAATGGTCATTAACAAAAAGTTGGGGTATAAGGTGAGAAATATGTTTGGCTATTACACGCAGGTTCTTAATAATTTTCTTGATATGGACTACTTAGAACTTGTTAGAGAAGGTTAGGTTCAATGTGAACCAGACCTTGTATTACGTCTATATTGGAATAACGATAGGTGTTCGCCTGTAATGTCCTAATTTTCGCCCGACCATCGCCCACATCTCCGAAAATCATCGCCCAAACGCTCTGGCGACAATCTGGCGACAATAATCATCGCCCACAATATCAGGCGAAGTTTTTGGGAGACCATTAAAAGTGGGAGATTATCTTGTAAGATTTATTTTTCTCTAAAAACTTCTCATAAAAGAATGAGTTTTATTTTGAAGAGAAATTTATAAAAAAATTGATTGGAATTTAAATAAAAAAAGAGCCGAGAAATTAATCTCGACTTCTTGTTGATTTGTACTGATCTACATATTCTTTTAAAACTGTTTCCATAAGGTTGTTAAAACTTCTGTTTTGTTCCTCTGCAATCTCCATTAGTTTTTCTTTAAGTTCCTTGTTCAATCTGAAATTAGTTGCTACTTTGTCCTTACTAATACCCATATTTACTACCTCCATAGATACCTAATAAATTTATGATAACACGCTATCAATGTGTTGACAAGGTGGTAGCATAGTGGTAGTATAAAAATATAGCCAATCAGGACAGGTGGTGAGAAGATGAATCCGTGGGCAGTTAATTATCTAGAAGAAACAGTAGAAGAAAATGTTGTTGAAATGTTAGATCAATATGAAAATTTTCTAGTTGGTAACCAAAATAACGAGTAGGAGGTTTAAAATGGATAACAAGGGATTATTTTATTGCTACGATAAAGATAAGTGTTTTTATCTATTACAAAAGGGATTCAGATATCTTACAAAGGCAAAGCATTATAAGACAAATAGATTATTTACTTTGTGGGAAATCACCGAAGAATTAAATGCAGCAATCAAGAAGTATGATAGTCACTAATTTTTAAATAAAATATACATTTTACGGAGAAATTTAATCATTAATAAATCTATTTAAAAGTGCAATTTTATCTAGATTTATAACTTAATCAATCAGGGGGAAATAAAATGACATACGAAGAATTGGAGAAATACCTTCAATACTCAAGTAAGGAAGATCAAACATATCTACCCAATGAAATATTTAATGAATTAAAAGTAATTAAAAACCCACAGCACAGAGCGTTTGCTTATTCCTATATTTATTTAAACAATTATATTTGGAGATATGCTAAATATGGTCAGATACCTTACAGTAAATTAACACAATCTAGTTTATACGAAATTTTAGGTAAGAAAGGTAATAAGGCATTAAATTATTTAACTAAAAAAGATGGACTGCTTGAAGAAATAAAGTGGTTAGAAACAGTTAAAGATTTTCCAATCATTCATGAGTACAAAAAAGAAGATGATGAATTACAATTTACTTTTGTTTCTGAATGGAAAGAAGATGTTGAACTATGGAATCAAGTTAAGCCACCTAATAAATTTACAGTTAAACGTCCAATACGAAGTTATCACAGGAACATACTTGACCCTGAATGGTCAGAAGATTATGAAGAGAATGGATATGAAGATGGTACGTACTTTGAAATTGAAAATACTCATCAAGTTCCGTTTGAAGTTTTCCTATATTGCATGACGAATCAAAATGTCGGTATTAAAGGATTTTATTTGTACTCATACCTACATAGTAAGACACAGTTATATGGAAATTATGATGTAACAATGATTGGATTATCAGAGCAATTAGAAATACCTGAATCAACAATTGAAGCATGGTTAGATACCATTAGAAAATTTAACATGTTGGAAGTAATACATAATCAGGAACATTTTATCTTGGGATTAAAAAAAGGTGAGAGATTTGCAAATACCTATAAAACAAATACTTACAAACTATTTAGCAACAAACCAATTGAATATAAAAAAATGGGGGTCTTACCACGATCAATTTACTTAGATAAGTTAAAGAAAGAGCAAGAGAAAAAAGAGAAGGAAGAGTTAGAAAAGTACGGTATAACTATTAGTCCTGATCAATTACCATTCTAATTATTCTATAGGTGACAATTTGACGGTACATTAATATAAACAGTTTATAATTTATTATAATGATTATATGATATTAAAATTAATTAGATTATAACTATATTTATATACCGTCATTTTATAACCTATGAAAAATATTTAATCAAATGGAGGAATAGAATGACAAACTTAACAAATCAAATTCACTTATATCAATTAGGAACGGAAGCATTTTACAATAATGAAGAATGGGCTATACATACTAATAAAATGGAAGCACATAAGAAAGTAAAGGAATTAAAAAAGCAACTAGCACAGTCAAAAAGTAAAATTAATAAATTACGAGAAGATGGTATGCATCTTGAAGCAAAAGTATTATTAGAATCATGTAAAAAAATTAGAAAAGAAAAGAAAGTTATCACTAAGGATATTGAATCGTATGGTGAGCAAATTAAAAAACTCCTTATCAATAACAAAGGGAGTTACCGTAAATTACGTAAAGATGATGTGCTTAAAGATTCAAATGTAGTGAGTATGTTTGAAAGTGTTCTATCTCGTGCAATTGGAGCAGAAACAAATAAATTAACTACTGACATCATCATCGTAGAATGTTTTTATGAAGAAGTATTAGAGGATATTCTTGTACAAGGTTTTGAATGGTCATCTGAACACTGGATTCTTTTTTCTGCAAGCGCAGGACAGACACGCCAAAAACGATGTGTAATGATTAAGGAAAGCAAATGGAAGGATATTGAGAAGGAGTTAATGTGTGGGCTTACTGTTGATGATATCAATGCTAAAGGTTCTATGAATATCTCAAAACTACTTGCCTACAAAGCATTAGCCAATTCTGCAACATCTGTATGGGAAGATTTCAAGATTGAAGAATGTATTGTTGTAGATGATATGGAAGTTAAGATTCATGGTGATGTGGACTATATTAATACAGATACATATACAATTGAACGCAAAGAAAACTATCCAGTACCAATTGAAGTAACAGATGGTTGTGGCATGATTCTTCCACAGTTAAGTGATAAGAATTTTATGTTTAGAGCGCCATTTTTCAAAGGGTTATTAGCAAGTTTCGACTTTCTTAATGAAGAGTTTATGATAGATGGAAAGTTAATTGTGAAAGATATCTATGGTAAAGAGCATGATCTTGTTGCAGAAGGCATAAAAATCGTGTTCACCAAGTCACAATTCAAACTTCATTCATTCTTCGATAGTTGGGAAGATTATGTACAGAAGTTCAATGCGAACCACTGTACAGCAGGTAAATTGAATGAAGAAGAAGACATAGAAGAACAAGATAATAAACGACTTAATTATCAAATGCTACAATCCTTGCACTCTTTGACTAACAGTGAATTAGAAACAATTGCAAATGAAACAATTAAGGAAATCTCTCGCATCGGTAAAGATACAGATGTAATGTTAAATATTCTAGGTGCGAATGACCCTAAAACCCCCTTACAACGTGCATTAGCAATCTATCCAGAATTACTCCAAGACGCTTATACATATCAGCAAATCAAAGAAAAGAAGAAGTACCTTGTGAAAGACGCTAGAGCAGGAAAACTTAAAGTTGAAAGTTCATATACATTTGTTATTCCAGATTTGTATGCATTCTGTAATTGGTTGTTTAAGAATGAAGTAAAAGGACTACTTAATAACGGAGAAGTATTCTGCAAGCAGTATGATAATCAAGAACTGGACTTATTAAGGAGCCCCCATTTATACATTGAACATTCAATAAAACGGAATGTAATTGATGATGAAAAGAAGAAATGGTTCACTACGAATGGAATTTATACAAGTGCAAAAGATTTATATTCTCTATTGATAATGTGTGATTGGGATGGAGATAAGTTACTTGTGGTAGCAGATGATACAGTTATCAACGCAGCAAAAAGACAAATTGAGCAAGATAATGTTGTACCGTTGTACTATGAAATGGCTAAGGCAAGACCTGCTAAAATTACTAATCAATCAATCTGTGATACGTTAATGATTGCATACCAAGCCAACATAGGATTGATCTCAAACCTCATTTCTAAGATATGGAATAGTGAAAAGCCAGACATTGAATTAATTAAACTGCTAGTAATGGAATCAAACCATGAAATTGATTTCGCTAAGACGCTCCACAAGCCAACTAGACCGCCACATATTGATGAAAAAATTAAGAAATATGAAAATGAGCGTCTACCATACTTCTTCAAATATGCAAAGAATAAGAAACGTGTAATGGCTAAAAATAACAGTGTAGTCAATCGTTTAAGCGATATTATTCAAAATAAAAGAATCCATTTTGAAGAGTTGGATATGAAGAAATTTGACGCAAAGTTTCTTATTGCTGATACAAGTAATCGTATTGACAGCAAACTTGCTCAACAGGTTATTGAAAAGTACAATCAACTCAACAAAGATAAATTTAAAAGTATCAAGAAATCAAAAGATATTATTGAAAACAGACAAATTCCAGCGTATGTAAATAAACAAATTAGAGAAGAATTAATTAAAGTTGGTAAGGGTGCTACATATGTAACTGATATTCTTGTTAAATACTTGTATTGGAATGAGAATGCTTATAAATCAACTTTATGGAATTGTTTTGGCTATGAGATTGTTAACAACCTAAAAAAAACTAAGCAATGTTTAGATTGCGAAGGACGATATAAACCAACTAAACAACGTCAGGTTAGATGTGATAAATGTCAAACAAAACATGCCAAAGAGTTAGCCAAAGAACGTAAACGTAAGCAAAGAGAGAAAGAAAGAATGTCACGTTGAGATAATCCTCTACAGACCTTGATGTTAAAGGGTTTGTAGGGGTTATTTGTTGTTTGTTTTAAAGGTGCTTAGAAAGTCAATGTTTGTCTATGTTTTATAGTGGTAGCACCAGAGAGTTAATGGTGTATATGGAAGTAGAGAACTATTTACACGAGAAATCTATTTCCACCTTCAATTTTTTTGTTGTCATTTTTATATTCCTCACATACCTCCTGATTTGTGACGATAAATGTATTCATTTTTGAATACACCCTTCTGATTGGAGTAGGTTGCACCCCTACTCTACCTTCCTTTTTTATAAGTCATATTTATGACCTTAAATAAATTTATTGGAGTTGATAGCATGGAATTTTTGTCAACTATACCTCCAGATTTAGCAGCCATTCCATTTTTGTTAGTAATGTTTGGTTGGTTATTGAAGTATACGATAACTAGAGCAGATAAACGTGAAGATAAATTAATGGAGCAGATTGAGAAACAAAGTGCTCAAATGGATAGAATTGTTGATTCATTAGAGAGTTTAGAAGAACAAGTAAGACAATTGAAAGGGGTTAAGTAATGGACATTAGTACACAGGGTTATGATAATTTACGCTCATACATCCAAACAAACTGGAAATACCTCGAATTACAATCCTCTACAGGCACTCCAATTTTACGTATTACAACTACAGACAGCAGAGTAACTATTACCAATGCAAACGGAAAAATCACTTATACATTAGTTCTAAAAGGTTCTGACAGTGGTGTTACAGTTGGAATTACAGAAGTAGGTAAAAGTGCTATTTTCAATGTTGCAAGTGGTGGAACTGCCTTCTCTACAGAATCATTTACATCATTTACATTTGCAGGTACACAAGATGAACTAACTGTAACACATGAATTACAAGTTCCAAAGGTGAACTAATATGTTAGGGCTAGGTACAGTTGAAAGTCCTTATATCATTGAGAATATACAGGATTTGCAGAATGTACAGAATGATTTAGCAGCCAACTATGAATTAAAAGGCGATATTGACGCAACAGGATTTAATTTCACTCCCATTGGTGGAACGTCTTTAGTTGCAGATCAATCCTTTACAGGAACTTTTAATGGTAAAGGTTACAAAATTATAAATCTTAAAATCAACAAGACGATTAACTATATAGCGTTATTTTCTTATTTGAATGGTGCTATTGTTAAGAATGTAGGGCTAGAGAACGTAGATATAACAGGTGGAATGTACACTGGTGCATTGGCTAGTTATGTTGGCTCAGGTTCAACAATTCAACAATGTTATGCAACAGGGAAAGTAACTTCAACGGTATATATTGTTGGTGGTTTAATCGGTGGTACTCAATCCTCATTAGTGGAAGATTGTTGGACTAATGTAACTGTAAAAGGAACTACAACTAACTCTACATATATGAAGTACACAGGTGGATTTGCAGGGCGTGATTCTACTGGGAGTTCATATAGACAATGTTACTCTTTGGGAACTTCTAAGAATAACACAACGCCAGCCAAAGGGTTCATAGGATATGTTAACTCAAATACAGGTTCAGCAAGAACATATGTCTATGCATGTTTTTACGATAAAACAACAAGTGGATGTACGATAGACGGTGAAAGTGGTATTGGAGCAACAGGATATACGACAAGTCAAATGCAAACTTCTTCATACTTCTATGCTTATGACAAGGAAACTATATGGTTTGCAGAAGATGGCTCTTATCCTGCATTAAGAGTATTTGACCACAATGTTATACAGAAGGTAGCCGTAAAATTACTAAGCACAGTCGAAACCATTCTTGCACAGTCGAGCACAGTTAGAACTAGCCGAAGACAGCCGAGAACATCCTTAAATATCTATGCTTCAAATTACATTGTAAGGAACGTTAAAAGGTTTGGTAATGGTTTTATATCTGAATTGCATTCAATATCTACACAGGAAAATAGAAGTGTTAGAAGCATATATGTAAATATTTCGTCTGATATTAGCCCTATTTATTCTACAATTAAGCGTAAAGCAAAGGTTAAGAGGGTTAATGTATCTAGTGTAGATAAAATCCAAGGAATTATTAATTTTATTAGTAATCAGAAGCCCGTGCAAATTGTAGGAGTTTCTTTCTATAAAAACCATTATTCTAATTATGACTTATGGACAAATAATTCCGTATGTTCATTCAAAGTAAACAGCACAGAAAGTGCTAATAATCTAAACGATACAATATCATATGTAATTGAAAATAGGTCAAGTGTGGAGGTGGTTTAATGGCTTACGGTGGCGATACAGTACGCTTACAAGTTAAATTTAGAGATTTTAATGATTTTGCAGTCAATCCAACAGATATTAAATTAACTACTTATGATATAAACAAAAATCAAATTGATCAGATTAGTATTAATGACACCAACAAAGTAGATGTAGGTGTCTATTTTTATGACTATGTACTTCCAGAAGATGAAACAGAAATCGTTTTTGAGTTCAAAGGTACTCATAATGAAAAACCTATCCTCACAAGGGGAAATATACCGATTAAAATTTAGGAGTGATTTAGATGGAAGAAAATAAACAACAACAGCAACAAGAAAATGTTGAAACAATAGCAAAGGCAGAATATGACGCTATTTTGGCAGAGCGTGATGAACTTCTTCAATATAAACCTAAAGAATTAACAGAAGAAGAAGTAAAGGCACAACAAGATAGAGAAGCATTTGAAAAGGAAAAGTTAGAATTTGCTATTGAAAAAGCAGGTCTAAGTGATTTTGCTGAATTTATTAACGATCAAGAAGAAATTGAAGCATTTCAAGGTCTGGTTAAAAAGATTCAAGATAATGTGAAGAAAGAATTATCGTATAAGCCAGAGAACCATAAGCAAACTGACGAATATTCACAGTATGCACAAAAAGGCGATACAAAAGGCATGATTGGTACAAAACTAGCAAACTTATTTAAGTAACACCTGTCTTTATGGCAGTTAAAATAAAAAAATTATAAAAAAGAATGGAGAAATGAAAACATGTTTAAATCTAGTAACTTCACGAAATTAGAGCAAGTATCATTAGCAAATGAAATCGCAAAGATTGGTGTAATGGAAACTCCTTTAACTTCTATGTTAATGGCAAAGGGTAATGTCGAAAAAGCACTTAGCACGGTCTATACATGGCGTGAGAAAACAATTGACTCTACTAGTGATTTATCAGCAGTTGAGGGTTCAGACGATATCCAATTCTTTGAAACTGCAAGAGCAGAATTAAGCAACATCTTAGAAATCTTTAAGAAAGGCGCACAAATCTCTGGTACAGCAGTGGCAATGAAATCTGGTCAATTCGCTGAAGAAGTTGCAGACCGTTTACTTGAACTTAAAATCAACATGGAAAAGAAATTTATCATTGGTGTAAAAGCAGATGGTTCTACAGCACCTTATAAGCGTCAATTATCAGGTTTACTTGAATTTGCTGACCCTACAAATGCTGTAGAAGCAACAAGCGCAGTCACAGAAGCAGATGTTAAGAAAGTAATGCGTAACCTATGGGAACAAAACTTGGGCGCAGGAAACCATTATGCATTTGTTAATGCTGATATTAAAGAACAAATTGATGAAATCTACAAAGATCGCTACGGTTATAACCACGTAACAACTTCTTTCGGGCTGTTGGTAAACGAAATAAATACTAACTACGGTAAAGTTCAATTCGTCCTCTCTAAACACACTCCTGCTGATAAAATGATTGTATTCAATGACGCTTATCTTGATATTGTCCATCTACGTGAACCACATTTTGAACCACTTGCTAAAACTGGTGATAATGTTAAAGGTCAAGTTATCGCTGAATCTACATTGAAATTTGGCTCTAAGAAAGCATTTGCTGTAGTAACAGTGAAATAACTACATAATTCCAATGAGAAGACATTTGCCTAGTGCGGTGTCTTCTTATTTTTTAACTTTAATCAAAAGGAGCGTGAGGGAGGATGATAACAGAGAGAGAAATATATTTCCTTAAACGTAAAAAAGCAAAGATAACAATGAGTGAGATTGCTAGTGCTATAGGATGTAGCCAAAGTTTGATTTCACGATATGAAAGTGGTCAAAGAGAAATGAACGACAACTTAATCAATCAGTATAAGAAATATATTGATAATAAAACTTAATCAGAAGGATGTGTGCAAAAGTGAATAATGTGTAGTGTCTCCTTGTATGCCTATTATGGGCTTCAAGGAGATTTTTTTATTAATCGACTGTACTTGAATGGAGCAGGGAGCGTACCAATTCGCTTCTATTATGAAAAATAAACTTAAAACCCTGTTTCCAGATTGGTGTGCGGATTATGAAAAGAGCAAATATAGTACCATATTAACAGATGATTTAGATTCATTAATGACTTGTGCGATAGAGAAGCATGTAAAATCAAATGATATTAATTACTTTTATAATTTCAATGAACTGTACGTAGCAGATAGGAGCGATAAGAGGAAGCCAATTGGATGTGACTTGGCCCTTGTTAAAGGGAGATCATGGTGCAATCATGTTGTGCGAATTAAGAAAGATGATACAGTCAACCCCAAAACAGCCAATATAAATGCCCTCTTAAAAGTTTCCAGAGAAAACTACACGAAAAAGTACGCAGGTTCAGCAGCCCTCACAGCATGGTCTTTTTATGACCTTCCTCTTCCCAAAACTAGAGAAGGTCAATTACTGTTAATGTCCATTGATTCAGCATACCTCGGACACTATAGCCCTTATTTTAAATCTACTCACAACGCCTATCTGGATATGATGGGCTTTCCTCAATTAATTGATTTACTCAACAATACAACAGTAAAAGAATTTAAAGATCTAAAACAGAAGTACAATACATACTCCAAAATAAAGTTAGATCCTCATGGGAATTTAACCACACAACTTAACCTCCAAGAAATACAAAAATTGTTCGACTTTGAAATAGCCCTTCCAGAACGACAATTCCAATTAAGAAACAAGTTTGAATATGTAAAAGATGAAAACATCACAAATACGGACTCAAAAGACGGTATTCCTAATTTAATCAGTTTTGCGTTGGTTTACAAGAATACTGCAAGTTACACCAAAATTTAATCAGAATGGGAGATATTTAATCATGAAAGACACTATTAATCAAGTTCAAAAAGGTATGACTAAATTACAAGAGATCATTGAAGATATGACTGAAAGCCGTAAACAATGGAGAGCACAAGAGCAAGCGCAAAATGAGCGTGAAAAAGTATTGCTTAATATGATGAAGGAAGGTAAATTGGTATGAATATTTATGACGCATTGAAACAGGTAGAGGATAAGAAAGCCCAGTATTTTAAATGGAAGCATGATATAGGATTTGACCGTAATGCACCTAAGAAGACAGAAGAAGAGTTTTTGAAAGTTGTTGAACGTAAGACAATGAATGGTTTCATCAAGTGGGAGAAGTCGAATGAATATAAGGCGTTGTTATTGCTTATGTTAGGTACTCAAACAACTAATGACTTACATGAGGTATATCAAGCAGTATTAGAGAAAGCCAAGCAAGGTGAGGATGTGAATAATTTCCTTAAATTACATAAAGAAATTAATGAAAGTGCCAAGGATGCAAATGAGGTATTCAAACCTACGATAAAAGAAGAAGAGACAAAACCTAGTAGAAAATTAATTCTTGATTAAGACATCCTTTGGGGTGTCTTTTTCTTTTTTAGAAAGGGGTAATAGCATGTTTCGCGGACTTAAAAAGATTCTCGGTGACTTTCGGTTATTTTCGAAGAATTTCATTGAGATAATTGATAACGAAAATAATTCAATACCATTCATATTAAATGCAGAACAAGAACAGTTTTTGAATGATAAACAGAAATTTAATATTATCCTAAAGGGGCGTCAAATTGGATTCACAACCTTCTCATTGGCGTACATGCTTTATCTAGCGTGTACTAAGCCCAACACATCATACATAATCGTTACTCACCATAATAACGTTACAAAATCATTGTTCACTAAGTTAAAGAAAATGTATAGATCGTTACCGCATAAAGATTTCGTAGATGAAGGCATTTTTCCAGGCATTGAAATAAACAACAGGGATGAATTGTCATTAGATAATGGGAGTCGTATTGTAGTGGCTACAGCACAAGGGGAAGACAGTTTTCGTGGTAATACATTTCAATTAATTCACTTCTCGGAAATGGCTTTCTATCCAGAGAGTAAGCAAGCAGAAATTATTGGTGCTGCTATACCTGCACTAGCAAAAAATCCAGATTCAGCAATTATTATTGAATCCACAGCCAATGGTTTAAATGAGTATCAAAAAATGTTTACCAAAGCATTTAGAAGTAAGGAATCAGTATGGAAAGCACATTTCTATAGTTGGCTAGCAGAAGCATATCATAAACAATTTAAGCATCAATTTGATGAAGCAGAAGCATGGTATAAATCACATAATGGTGGAAGGCGTTTAAGTAAGAATGAATTAGAGTTAGATGAACTATATCTACATGAACAGCAAGGAGCGTCATTTAAACAGTTAATGTTTAGAAGACATTATATAGAATTAAACTCATTGGATAAGTTCAAACAAGAGTTTCCGAGTAATCCAGAGGAAGCATTCTTGACTACACATCAAAGCATATTTGATATGGGTAAGATTTTAGAGCGTATACAACATGCATTACCTCCTATGTCTACGAAAGAAGCAAAGCAACAAATACCTCTTAAACTTCAAAAACATCTCAATAAAAACCTATTCATTTTTAAGTTACCGAAAGAAAAAATAAGAAATTATGCAGGAATTGACGTTGCAGCAGGAGTTAAGGGTGATAACTCAACATGTGTAATCTTTGATAGTGATGGGCAACAGATGTGCTCATGGTATTCAAATGATATTCCTACATATGAGTTTGCAGAGTTAATGAATGAGTTATGTAGATTCTACAACTATGCGTTCACTTGTGTTGAGCGTAATAGTTATGGATTACCTGTATTGGAGAAAATGCGTAAAGATCATGGCTATATGAATCTATATAGACAACGTTTATTTAATGAGCAAGGTAAACAAAGGTCACAGTTTGGATTCCAAACAACTAATGTATCTAAACCTGTTGCTATCGAAGATTTTAAAGAACAATTTGAATTAGGATTTATCAACCTTGAATGTATTACGTTGTTGGAAGAAATGAAGATATATGAAGACAACGGTGGCAAGATGGGTAATAAGAAAGGTGATGGTCTACATGATGATTTAGTAATTGCTACAGCAATGGCTATTCAAGCAATGAAACGTAATATCTATTATGTAGAAATCTGATAAGGAGTTGAAACAATGAATTTACAGGAATACGCAAACACCTATTATGAAGGCGAACCCAATTGGTTTGTTGAAGAAGTTGAAAAGTATCAGCATCAAGAAAGAATACATAAAGTAAATAATTTAAAAGAGTATCTAAATGGCGACCATAAGATTAACTATCTACCGTCATATAAGTACAATGGTAAAGATATTGAACCAAAGAAGATTATTCTCCAATATGCTAAAACAATCCTCAACTTTCAATCCTCATTTTTATTGAAAAATCCAGTTAGTTTGACAGGTGATAAGAAAGTAGTAGAAGCATTCCAGAAGGTCAATAAGCAAGCAAAGTACAATCGATTAAACAAGAAGATACTTGAAAAGGTTGCTAAGTTTGGTGAGGTGTATGAGTATCTTTATTTAGATGGAGACACAGTTAAATCATATATCATTGATCCAAGTGAAGGATATCCAATCTATAATCATGAGAATACGCTTATTGGCTTCATTGAAGCATATGTACATGACAATATCTCATACTATACGGTTTATTCTAATGAGTATGTGGAGCAATACAATAATGAAGGTGGCGAACATCATTTAGTTAGTCGTAAGGTTAATTTAAGTGGGCTACCTGTTGTATATCGTAATGATAATAATGAATTGAGCGATATTGAAGGACGTTCAGATTTAGAAGATTACATTACTATTTTGGACAATATGGAAGATTTAATTAGTAAGTTTACAGACAGTGTACATAAGTTCCATAATCCTATTCCTGTAGTAATTGGTCAAGATTTGAAAGGTGAAGGCATAGACAAGAATATAGTAGGTGGCGGTGTTCGTCTAGATTTGGACGGTGATTTTAAATTTGTCACAGGGGAAGTTGATACAGAAGCATTTGAATCAGTGTATAAGACCTTACTGCAATCCTTATTAGATGTAAGTAGTACACCTGCTGTATCAATGAATAAGACAGATATATCTAATCTTAGTGAAGTATCTATTAAGTTACTGTATTCATTGGCTGAGTTGAAGGCAGGATTGAATGAATCATTTATGCGTGATGGTATCGAAGAACGTCATGAGAAGATTCGTACTTTGTTGTCTTATGTTGGTGATGTGTTTAGTGATGATGTGTATGAGTCGCTTGATATGGTGTTCCATTATGCTATGCCACAAAATGAAGGGGAAATCATAAATAACCTTAAAACCCTAAGAGAGATAAAAGGTATTAGTCAGGAATCCATGTTGGAACAATCTCCTTATACTGCTAATGCTAAACAGGAACTAAAGCGCCTAAATAGTGAAAAGGATAAAGAAGTAAATACGGTAAATGGTGATGGCAGTAAAGCGGATAATAGCCAGAGTAATAAGGGAGATAATGTGACCAATAAAGATACTGCATAAGTGGTATTGTGATAATTAGGTAAATAAAGGTAGTGGTTAGCGTGTAGGATTTAATAAGAATGCTGATATGATGGGGATTATGTTAGATAGTATTATGTTGTCTTGCACGTTCATGTTACCTAGTAGGATATATTAATAATAAGAAAGAGAGTCACAAGATGAAACTCACTTTTTGAAATTTTTTTTAATAAGTTATCTCTGGCTATTGTTTATGCATTGTTTTATTCATCGTATTCAATCAAATGTATGTAATGTGTAGCAAAGGGTAAAAGTTTGGTGTTAGAGGTAATATACAGTTAGAAATGCTGTTATATCAATACTCGTGAGGTATATTGCATAAATCTTGAGAAGGGTTAGAAATGATGTGTATTAGTGTCAAGGTAATATACTGTACATTGAAACGTTGTAATATCAAGGGTTCAAATAGTATTTTATTAACTATTAGTTTACATAATGCATCTTATCGGAACCAATTGTGGAATGGAATGCATATTCCATTTGGATTATAGAGAGTGTATATGCATCATTATTCATAATGCGATACCCCTTTTTAAAGATAAGTCGCCATAGCATATCCTTTTACACACCCACTGAAAAAATTACCATTTTAGGTATTTTGAAGTAGGGATTTACCTCTTTCTGTCGAATCTTAGTGATTAAGAAAGGGGGGAGAGAAAATGAAACTACAAGTTATTTGTGAAAATTGCGATAAGATAACTGAATTAACGCCTAAAACAGTAGGTAATCATGCTAGTGTAAGGGATTTAGAAAGTAATTTCCGAATCAGTGAAGTCAGATTGGATTATGATAGAAATGTTGACGATATTGATGAAGTAGAAGCAACGGTTGATGAATTAAGAGTTGAATGTGCTAGTTGTGGTAACTACATAGTGCTCAATGACTTTTCAGGAAATGTATACCACTATCACGGATAATATAGAATTAAGGAGTTCTCTTTGTAGTGGGGAACTCCTTAATATTTAACTAAGAAAGGCGTTTGCTATGAAGAAATGTGGGTTTCTTTTTTTTATATGCATTAGTATATTAGTACTCGCATCATGTAGTTCTACAGATGTTACACAATTAAAACAATACACTGTTACGAATACTGTTTCTGCGGAAGATTTCTTAAAGGAAACTCCTGTTGATTTGGATGTATCTGATGTAGAAAATAATGAATCTGCAAATATAGATAAATTATTTAAGATTGAGGGAAATGCTCAAGTAGACGATTATTATAACTACGGATTCTATGATGAAGATAAATATTTTTCAGTCAGCGTTATCCCCTTTGATACAAAAGTAAGTGGCTGGAATGTTTATTTTCAGCGTGATAAGTATCAAGATTTCTACAAAGATTTAAAGGATAATCCAGATATGGAAGTAAAGATAGTCGGGATTATTCCGCATAACATATACGAAGATGGTCAGAAAAATGTTGCTGGCGGTGCTTACGTAGAATATAAAAACTAATTCAAGACATCCTTCATCGGGTGTCTTTTTTATAAGAAAAGGAGTGTTTATATGATTACTAATTTACAACGCTTAGAAATGGAAACGAAAGGCATTAAAATTGAGCAGAATGAATTAATTATCTACCTATTAGAAAATGGAATGCAGCCACATGATGAATACAACGCTACATCATCTACATCTAAACGTAATATCTACAGATCAGCATTATCTATACTAGAAGGTATTGCTAATAACCCTCAAACTATGAAGAACTACACTATTGATGATACCTCTGTATCATATTTCCACAATAATCTAATCACACGTATCCATGACTTAGAACGTAAAATCAGAGTTATGCAAGATGATGATACCAAAGACAGTGGTAACTTCTTCATGCTGTTTAGTAATTAAGGGGTGAGGATATGTTTAATTTATTTGATTTCCAAGATGAAGATTTATCATTTCTTATTAACGAAACAGGTCAATCAGTAATAGTTAATGGTATTGCAGATAAAGTATTAATTACTAATAAGTCGATTGGGGAATTTGAAGAGCGTTATATACATTCACCTGAATTAATTAGCCGAGGTTCACTAATAGAGTGGAATGCTAATAAATATCTGGTAACCAGTGAAGCATTAGAAAAGCGTGGTGGAAAGTATAAAGTTGTTATGAGGAATTGTAATGGTGATATTGAGTTTCCTAAAGTTGAACAAGTATTAATTGGAACTGATCCATACACAGGAAAACCAGTATACAAAGAACAAATAACTGGAATTGAACATGTGTATGCAATTGTAGATAAACGTTCATTAACAGTAACTACAGATCAAGCAGTTAATATAGTGGACAATAGGTTCGTGATAAAGATTCAAGACAACAAATTTAATCGTGAAAAATTTGATATAGATACAGAATTCACTATGTACAGTGATACATGGAAGGTTTCTAATGTTAATTACAATAAGAGTGGACTATTAGAAGTTCATATCATGTCTACAGTAAGTTAAAAATAAACCTCTTTACTTCCTGAAATGTCCATATTATAATGGAAGAAAATATTCGGAAAGTAATATGGATTGTAGGTAATTTTTTTCTCATAAATCCTTTAAAAGCGACGAAAAAACGCAAATTATTTAACGGATTTATTAAAACAGACTACTATCAGTACTGGGGACCTCGTCCTCCACGCAACGATCAATAAATACAAAAAGCCAAGCGGTGTAAAAACAGCTTGGCTTTTTTACGTTATTTCTTTTTTAAACCGCGATAAGCTAGCATTCCAAACATGCCTATCCCGAGCACGACAATTAATAAAATAAACCAGAACGTAGCATTAAGCAGGTATTTATATAGTCCGTCATAATAATCATGCATGTACTCACCCCATTATGTTTTTTTATAGTATGGGCGAGTAGCAGGGCAATATATGTATTCATTTCTTTTCAATAGCAGGCTTAAAACGAGAAATGATTAGCTTATTTCTAACATATTTACGAAAGGGAAATCTCATACTAAAACCTAAGAGGTGATAAAATGAGAAAAAATCGATCAGCACGGGTTTTTGGCGGGATGATGCTTCTTTCATGGTTAACCATCCCTTTTATAGGACGACAGCATATTAAGCGCTATTTATCATCTACTATGTTTATTTCCTTTTTAATTATGGTTGAAAGCTATATTGCTGAAAAAAAGAAGTGGTGGATATTCCCTAATCCTCCTCATCCATATTTAACAGGTGAAGCTGCTTTACTTTTAGGTCCATTTTTAGCAGATTCTTTATGGATTAAAAAGTTCACATATGGCCATTTTGGAAGGTATATGTTATTAAATGCAATCGTAGATACATTTTTTGTTTATCCTTTTCAACGAGCTATGAGCCGTGCAAAGCTTTTTAGGGTAGGCACATTTAAAGAGTACCATTTGCTAGGTATCTTTCTGTTAAAAGCTGCTTTAATGTACGTTTACCAACACCTAATAGTAGAGAAACCGAAACCTCAGCGTGCTTTGAAAAATAATCCTATAGAATAAAGGGGCAGGCAGGGAAGCGTGATTTTCTTGCCTGCTATTTTAATGCCCCAGAGGTCATTCCTGAAATGAAATGCTTTTGCAAAAACACGTACGCAATCAATAATGGAATAGAAGAAAGAACGACTGCTGAAAACAGCATAGGGTAATTGGTTAGAAATTCCCCTTGAAAGTCCAATAATGCAATAGGCAGCGTTTTTACTTCTTTAGATTTTAATAATAGCAAAGGGAATAACAGATCATTCCACACGATCACAAACGAAAAAATTCCTACTGTAGCCATTGAAGGTATGGAGAGTCGAAGAGCGATTTTTGAATATATTTTCCACTCTGACGCCCCGTCCATGCGAGCGGCTTCGAATAGTTCCTTTGGCAAAGTTTTCATAAACCCCGTTATAATAAACACACCGATAGGAAGCAAAAAACTTATGGAGACGATAATGACCCCTGTTAGCGTATTGACCAGTCCAAGCTTATTCATCAGCAAAAAGACAGGAATCATATTGACTTGAGTAGGGACAATCATTCCGCAAACAAAAAAGCCGTATACAATCCATCCAAGCTTTTGAGGTAGCTGAATAATAGCGTAAGCAATCATGCTTGAAAACCATAGAATAAAAAACGTGCTAAAGACGGTAACAATCACGCTGTTTTTAATATAGCCAAAGATGGGTTCATTGACGAGCAGCTGTTTATAATTTTCAATATTCCAGCCTGCTGGTAATCCAATTGGGTTGCTGTAAAGTTCAGGCGTTGTTTTAAAGGTTGTTAATAAAACCAAGCTTAAGGGCAACAGAATGATTAAACCGTATATCCCTAAAATCAGATGTCTGAATGGATTTTGTTTCATAAAAGAATCTCCTTTTACATTTTGGTCAGGCGAAGTACGCGAAATTGAAGAAACGTTAAAAGAGCAATCACAATCATAAATACAACGGAAATGGCAGAGGCATAGCCAAAACGAAAATTAATAAAAGCTTCGTGATAAAGAAGTGTCGAAAGAATTTCAGTTGAGTTGGAGGGACCTCCATTTGTCATTGCAATGATTAAATCAAATGCTTTAAAGCTTTGTATGGTCGTATAAGCCACAACCATTGTCGTAGCTGGAGCTAAAAGAGGCCACGTAATGCGCTTGAATTTTTGCCATCGTGTTGCTCCATCAATACTAGCAGCTTCATATAACTCACTGGGAATAGCTTGAATTCCAGCTACAAAAATAATAAGCATTTGACCAGTATGTGCCCAAAATTGTACAAAAGCCAAGCTATAAATGGCGATATGTCCATTTCCAATCCAAGACTGTGTCCAATGCTCAAGGCCTATTTTACTTAAAAATAGGTTAACTCCTCCAATGTTGGGGTCATACATAAAGTTCCACGTGAACGCAATCGACACGGACGAAATAATCGTCGGTACAAAAAAGAGTGAGCGATAAAATGTATTCCATGCAGAATTTCTATAAAGTAAGAGTGCAAAGCCTAAGCTCAATAACGTTTGAAAGATCAGCACGCCAATTGTGAACTTTAAGTTGTTTGTAAGCGACTGTGTAAAAATAGCATCGTTTGTTAAAATTTCTTTGAAGTTTTGAAACCCTACAAATGAGAACTGAGAAGACAATCCATTCCAATCAGTTGTACTTAAAAATAAAGCAGAAAGCGTTGGCAATGCAAAGAAAACCGTATATATGACAAAACCAGGAAGCAAAAACAACCATAGATGCCTGCTTTTAGAGATATTTTTAAATGAAAAGAGAGGAAAAGAGAACGAAGGGGTTCTCTTTTCTTCCTCTTGAATAGACGTATTAGTTTTTAGCGACACGTTCTACCTCTCCTTGTGCTTTTTCAGCAGCTTTTTTCGCTGACATACCGGATAGTACGTCCTGTACAGATGTTTCAACAGCTTTTGATACGCGCTCATTTAAAATGGTAAATCGAGGTTGGAAGACCGTTTTTTTGTCTTTCCACTTTGCGCTTTCTTTGAGTTCAGGTGAATCATATTTCACGTCTTTGACCGTTAATAACTGGCCAGTAGCATTTGCATACTCAGAAGAAATCTTTGAATCTGCAAGGAAAGTTAAAAATTTCTTAGCAGCTTCTTTGTGTTTTGATTTTTCAGCAACACCTAATAAGAATGTTGTGGTATGAACACCTTCGTATTTGGCTTTATCTTGATCCACTGTAATCGGTGCAAGCAAACCTTGATCAATCTTTGGATTTTGCTGTTTGACTGTAGCCATCATATAAGAACCTTGAGCAAGCATTGCGCCTTTTTCCTGAGCAAAAAGTGCTGCAGCACTTTCTTTTTTCGTACCAAGAGCATCTTTTTGGAAGTAACCTTTATCATTTAATTCTTTAATTTGAGATAGGGTTTTGATAAACCATTCATCAGTTAGCTTGCGCTTGCCCGTTTCTACTTCGTGAAGGGCGTTATTTGTAGGTTCGTTATTCATAATCATTGGGTTAATAAATTGAGAAGGACTTACGTCTCCTGAAAATAAAATCGGCGTGTAACCATTTTTCTTTAATGTTTCAGCTGTTTTTAAAAAGCTATTCCAGTCTTTAGGAACATCTAAATTTAGTTTTTCAAAAATGCCTTTGTTATAGACAGGGATGTTATAGACTAGCTGATAAGGAAGAGCATATTGCGTATTATCCGCTTTACCCGCTTGGATTAGCTTTTCGTCAAATTTGCTGAGTAAGTTTTGGTCGTCCAGCTTTGCAAAACCGTTTGCTTTGCGAATCGTTTCAAATTGACTTCCTGGAAAACTAGCAAATACATCGATGCCTTCTCCAGATAGTAGAGATCCTTGAATTTGTGATTGATATGAATCCGAAGGAAAGACGGTCATCTCTACATGAATATTTGGGTTTTTCTTTTCAAATTGCTCAATGATAGAATCAAAGGCTTTCGTATCTTCTCCTCGCCAATGCGTAAAGTTAATGGTTACTTTTTTTGAAGAATCGCTGCTGTCGCCGCTTGTTGAACTGTTTTTGCCGCAGCCGGCGATGATCACGGTGAGCATTGCTAACAGAATTAATAATTTTTTCATTTTAGTTCCCCCATTTATAGAATTCTTTTTAGATAGTTATTGGTCAATTTTGATACGATTGGTAGATGCTTGGTCAAAGAAATGAGCATGATTCATTTGAAAATGAAACGGAAAGTGCTGATGAACTTGAATATGTTCATCCCCAGGGATTTTAGCCACAAAGAGCTGCTCTCCTAAACTGCTGTATAGTATGTACTCTGCTCCTAATAACTCAGACACATCTACCGGTAATGAAATATGAGGAGCATCAGAAAAGGCACGCGTAATATGCTCGGGTCGAATTCCTACAGTAATGAATTGATTATTGTAGCCTTTTTCATGTAACGAATGCATTTGATTTTCTGTCAGTTGAAACTCATGTTCACTGATGTACAGTTTGCTGTTCACTACTTTTCCTGTGAAAAAGTTCATTCCCGGTGAGCCTATAAAACTGGCTACAAACGTATTCTCTGGAGCATTATACACTTGCATAGGTGAACCTATTTGCTGAATTTTTCCGTCTTTCATAACTACGATTCTGCTTGCCATCGTCATGGCTTCTGTTTGATCGTGGGTTACATAAATAATGGTCGTCTGCAGCCTCTGATGAAGCTTACTGATTTCAGCACGCATTTGTACGCGAAGCTTCGCATCAAGGTTAGACAAAGGCTCATCCATTAAAAAAATTTGGGCATTCCGTACAATCGCTCTTCCTAAAGCCACTCGCTGACGCTGACCTCCTGATAATGCTTTTGGCTTGCGTTTTAAATAGGGTTCTAAGTCCAAAATACGAGCCGCTTCACGAACGCGCTCATCAATTTCTTGTTTTGGGACTTTGCGGAGCTGCAAGCCAAATGCCATGTTGTCGTAAACCGTTAAATGAGGGTAAAGCGCGTAGTTTTGAAACACCATTGCAATATCCCGGTCCTTAGAAGGTAAAGCGTTTGCACGATCTCCATTAATAAGCAATTCTCCTTCTGTTATCGATTCAAGGCCGGCGATCATGCGAAGGGTAGTGGATTTGCCGCACCCTGAAGGTCCTACAAATACAATAAATTCTTTGTCTTGAATATGAAGATTAAAATTATCAACTGCAAGACTATCTTTTCCGTATTTTTTATACACATGCTGCAACTGCAGTTCTGCCATTTTTTTCTCCTCTCAGCAGGCTTTTAAAAAATAAAAGCCTCTAATTGCACAGACGGATTGTACGTGTATCTGGCAATTAGAGGCTATCGGTTGACCGGTAAGCCTGTAGTATGTAGTTTTGAGTGATTGAATCTGTAAGTAATTTTAAAATATATTATTCCTATATGTCAAGTGAGGATTAAAATATTTTAATAAGTTCGATTATTTTCTTAAATGAAAGAATCCATTTATTAAGCCAGAGATGCTGGTTTTGAGAATAAAATAAACAGCTGGTGTATAGAATGATAGTATTCACTTTTATAGTAAGCACTACAGAGAGAGGATGTTTATAAATGGATAGAAACACGCAGTTCACTATGATTCGGCAAGCGTTGGAAAACAGCTATCATTTAATGCAGCAGGGAATAGAAGTTAGCGGAGAGACGCTTACTCAGCTGGAACAAGCAAAAGCCGAGTATGAAGCGGCCTTTTTATTGTCTCAGTCCACGGATTCCAAATTCCGCTGTAATTAATTTTTTAATAGCACTTATTCCGTTTGCGTTCTATACACCCAGCTTTTATACAAAAAGGTTCTGTCCTTACAGACAGAACCTTTTTTATGTTCAGCTCTTTTTATTGACATTTTAGATAAAGTAGTCAATAATTAAGTTTTGCTTACATGAGAAATTTACTAGATAAAAAGAAGTGAAGCTAATTTTTATTGATAGATATTTACATAAATAAAGGAGTCAGTATCGATGATGAGAGAGCGGTTGCCTTTTACAATTGAGCGGGATGAAAACTTTTTTGATAAATTAAATGAATGGATAGGTGATGTTTTTTATGATCATCTTCCAGACGCAGGATTAGAACTTCGGGATGAACAAATTTTTATGGCTTTTCAAATCGAACGAGCTTTTAAAGAAAAAAATGTAATCTTTGCAGAAGCAGGTGTAGGAACAGGGAAAACCATTGTGTATTTACTGTACGCTATTTGTTATGCAAGGTATATTGGCAAGCCGGCTATTATTGCCTGTGCGGATGAAACATTAATTGAACAGTTAGTAAAAGCCGAAGGAGACATTGCCAAGCTCTCTGGTATTTTAGATATTAACATGGATGTTCGCCTAGCAAAATCTCAAGATCAGTATCTGTGTTTAAAGAAATTAGATGCTGTGACAGCACGAACAGATAATGAAAACATTGAAGAAATTTACGATACGCTTCCTGATTTTGTTCATGATCATAGTGGTATGCAGTCGTTCTATCACTACGGAGACCGTAAAGAATATCCTCATTTAACGGATGAGGAATGGAATCAAATTAACTGGGATACGTTTCAAGATTGCTCTTCCTGTGAGCAGCGTCATAGATGTGGCTTAACGCTTTCACGCGAGCACTATAGAAAAGCACATGACTTAATTATTTGCTCTCACGATTTTTACATGGAGCACATTTGGACATATGAAGCCCGCAAGCGTGAAGGACAGCTTCCGCTTCTTCCTGAAAGCAGCTGTGTTGTATTTGATGAAGGTCACCTGCTGGAATTTGCTGCACAAAAGGCTCTAACGTATCGCATTCAAGAAGATACGTTAGAAAACTTGTTAACGCGTCTATTAGAAAATGACGTGCGAGAAGAATTTGCTGTGAAGATCGAGCACGCTATTGATGTGTATGCAATGTTCTTTGACCGTTTAAGTGAAGCAAGCACAGAAATCGTTGGTTCTAGCCGTAAAGAAGTAGCCCGAACAAACGGATTACAAAGTGTAGGAAAAGAACTTTTATCGCTGCTTGAACATATCGGAAACGAGCTTGTGTTTGAGAGTGAGACCTATACAGTAGATGAATATACGCTGCGAATTGTAGATGAGTACCTAGATCAAATTGATTATTCGCTGCGCTTATTTATGGACAACGAAAATGCCATCTACTGGGTGGAAGAAAACAACTGGCAGCTGACGTTGGTTATTATGCCGCAAGCAGTAAAAGACGTCTTAAAAGAACGAGTATTTGCGAAGAAAATACCGTATATTTTCACTTCTGCCACTCTTTCAGATAACCAATCGTTCGATTATTTAGCATATAGCTTAGGCATTGCAAAGCCGCTTTCTTTTTCCGTTGAATCGCCATTTGATTATGATGAGCAAATGAAAATTGCGGTGAAAGATGTTTCCGATGATCAAGAAGAAGCGTTTGCTGAAAAATTCGCCTTTGCTGTTGCTCAGCTCGAAAAAACGAACGGACGAGCACTTTTATTGTTTAACAGCAAAGAAGAACTAGAGATGTTCAAAGAAGTTTCCAAAGAGTTAGATCAGTACACATTTTTATTTGAGGGCGATCAAGAAATCAGTAAATTAGTATCTCAGTTCCAAAGAGAAGAAGAAACGATTTTATGCGCTGTTCATTTGTGGGAAGGGTTGGATATTCCTGGACCTTCGTTATCGAATGTAATTATTTGGTCTCTGCCGTATCCGCCAAATGATCCGGTCTTTGAAGCAAAGCGCAATCAAGTAGTCGATCCATTTTGGGATGCAGATATGCCGTATATGCTTCTTCGCTTAAAGCAAGGAGTTGGAAGGCTGATTCGCTCTCATAATGATAAGGGTCTAATCACGATCTTTATGCCAAAAAGCACAGATTCAAAAGTGCGTTCAATCATTGAACAAAATGTTCCAACGAAAATAGAAAACGTATAAAAAAGCGCGGTGGCAGCCGCGCTTTTTTATATGTCCAATAGATTGAATTTTCAGTTATATACACACCGTTACTATTATGATAAAATAATTTATGGTGAAATAAGGAAAGTAAGGAGGAAAAACAATGAGAGAAGACATACAGAAAATTGAGAAACAGTTTTATGAATACATGAATAAAATCAAAAGTTATCACGAGGCAATCGGAGTGATGTACTGGGATTTGAGAACGGGCGCTCCAAAAAAAGGGGCGGATCAGCGTTCTGAAGTGATTGGCATGATGTCATCAGAAGCGTTCAATCTTTCCGTTTCTAATGAAATGGCAGGTTTTATTGAGAAATTAACGAACCCTGAGTCACAGCCTTACATAAACGATATTACGAAAAAAGCAGTGGAAGAGTGTAAAAAAGAATATGACTTAAATAAAAAGATTCCTCCGCACGAATATAAAGAATACGTTACGTTAACTTCAAAAGCGGAGTCAATTTGGGAAGAAGCAAAAGAAAAAGCAGATTTTGCTTTATTTCAACCGTACCTTGAAAAAATTGTAGCGTTTAATCAGAAGTTTGTGGAGTATTGGGGGTATGAAGGAAACAAATATAACCGTTTATTAGACCTTTTTGAACCGGGAATGACGGTTGAAATCTTAGACGAGGTATTTGGAAAGCTGCGGGAGCATATTGTGCCTCTTGTTCAGCGAATCGCCGGGTCAAATACAAAGCCCAATACGGAATTTTTATTCCGTACTTTCCCAAAAGAAGCGCAAAAGCAATTTAGTCTAGACGTGTTAAAAACACTCGGCTATGATTTTGAAGCGGGGCGACTTGATGAAACCGTCCATCCTTTTGCTACTGGCTTAAATCCGGGAGATGTGCGCATCACAACTAAATATGCCGAAAACGATTTCCGAACGGCTATTTTTGGCACGATTCACGAATGTGGCCATGCTTTATATGAGCAGAATATTTCAAAGGATCTTGTTGGCACGGTTCTATGTGAAGGTACTTCAATGGGAATTCATGAATCACAGTCGCTGTTTTTTGAGCAGTTTGTCGGGAAAAATAAAGCATTTTGGCAGCATCATTACGACGTACTAAAAAAGCATGCGCCGGAACAGTTTGACGATGTAGGTTTAGAAGATTTTTACCGAGGAGTAAATGAAGCAAAACCGTCTCTTATTCGTATTGAAGCAGATGAGTTAACGTATCCTCTTCATATTATGATTCGTTACGAAATTGAAAAAGGATTAATAAACGGGGAGTATAAAGTTGAGGATTTACCGGAAATTTGGAATGAGAAATACGAAGAATATTTAGGGGTTCGTCCAAGTCACGATGGAGAAGGCGTGCTTCAGGACGTACACTGGGCCGGAGGAAGCTTTGGGTACTTCCCTTCCTATGCTCTGGGCTATATGTACGCAGCGCAGTTTAAGCATACCATGTTAAAAGACTTGCCTAATTATGATGAACTCTTGGAAAAAGGAGAAATTTCGCCGATTACAAATTGGTTAACAGAACATATTCACCAGTACGGAAAAATGAAAAAACCTCTTGAAATTTTAAACGATGTGACGGGTGAAGGGCTAAATGTAGATTATTTAATTCAATATCTAGAAGAGAAATACGGACAAATTTATCACGTATAAAAAGTGCTATAACCGAATATTATGTTTTGTATTGCAAGTAAATGTTCGAAAATATCTTTTTTAGATATTTTCAAATAAAAGATTTGCTGATATAATACAAGTAACTCAATAACGCACTCATATAATGACGAGAATAAGGCTCGTAAGTATCTACCAAACTACCGTAAATAGTTTGACTATGGGTGAGCGATGAAGTTTGTTTTTCACTTTTGTGCGTAAAAGCTCAAAAACATTGCTCTACTCATATACGAGTGCAGCTATGTTTTTGAGCTTTTTTAATACAAACGTTGGAGGAACGAACTATGAAAGCTTTGCAAAACAAAATTTTAACAGATGGAATCGTATTATCGGACACGGTTTTAAAAGTAGACACATTTTTAAACCACCAAATGGATCCTGTACTGATGAAAGAAATTGGAGAAGAATTTGCTTCGCGCTTTGAAAATGCAGGAATTACGAAGATTTTAACGATTGAATCATCAGGAATTGCTCCAGCGATTATGACTGCATTGAAGCTAAACGTTGAGATGGTGTTTGCCAGAAAAAGAAAATCTTTAACACTTCAAGACGGACTCATTACATCAAAAGTATATTCATTTACAAAAAAAGAAGAAAATGAAATTTCAGTTGCTGATAAATTTATTCGAGAAGATGACGTGATTTTAATTATTGATGACTTTTTAGCAAACGGCCAAGCTGCATTCGGCTTGATGGATATCGTGCAAAAAGCAGGTGCTAAAGTAGGCGGCATTGGTATTGTTATTGAAAAAGCGTTCCAAGATGGAGGAAAACAAATTCGTAAATCAGGCGTTAAAGTAGAATCATTAGCGCGCATTCAGTCTTTATCAAATGGTAAAGTTACATTTGCTGAAGATAAACCAACAGTGGAGGTTTAATATGAATAAAGGAAAAGTCTTTTCACTTGGTTTACAGCATGTTTTAGCTATGTACGGAGGTGCGATTGTTGTCCCTCTTATTGTTGGAGGAGCCATTGGCTTGACTCAGCAGCAGCTTACGTATTTAGTGGCGATTGACTTATTTATGTGCGGTGTGGCAACGTTACTGCAAGTATGGAAAAATCGTTTTTTCGGTATTGGTCTTCCAGTTGTATTAGGGTGTACGTTTACTGCCGTAGGACCTATGATTTCAATTGGAGGTTCTTACGGCGTTTCCTCCATATATGGTTCTATTATCGTCGCCGGTTTACTCATTGTCCTTCTTTCTGCTTTTCTAGGTAAATTGGTTAAGTTTTTCCCTCCTTTAGTTACGGGTTCGGTTGTAACGATTATTGGAATTACGTTAATTCCTGTAGCGATTAAAGATTTAGCTGGAGGAGAAGGAAGTAAAGATTTTGGCAGCTTGAGCAATTTAGGTTTAGGTTTTGGCGTTTTGCTATTAATTATTGTTCTGTATCGATTTACAAAAGGATTTATGCGCTCCGTCTCTGTGTTATTAGGATTGGTTGTTGGAACGATTTCAGCGTCTTTTATGGGAAAAGTCGATTTTTCCGGCGTAAAAGAAGAAGCGTGGATTCATATGCCTCACGTGTTTTACTTTGGGATGCCAACGTTTAATATTACGGCCATCCTGACAATGTTCCTTGTTTTACTTGTTGGCATTGTCGAGTCCACAGGCGTTTATTTTGCCGTTAGTGATATTTGTAAAAAAGAAGTGGATGAAAAAGATTTATCTAAAGGCTATCGTGCAGAAGGATTGGCGATTTTATTAGGCGGATTTTTTAACGCATTTCCTTATACAGCGTATTCTCAAAATGTAGGACTTTTACAGTTGTCAGGTGTTCGCACAAGAAATGTTGTATTTGCAGCGAGTGGAATTTTAATCATTTTGGGCTTTCTACCTAAAATCGCAGCCGTGACGACAGTTATCCCGAGCTCTGTACTTGGAGGAGCTATGGTAGCCATGTTTGGGATGGTCATCTCTTCAGGTATAAAAATCCTTAGTCAAGTTGATTTAGCAAAACAAGAAAACCTTCTTGTAATTGCATGTTCGGTTGGTATGGGTCTAGGGGTGACGGTTGTACCTGAACTCTTCAAAAACTTACCAGAGAGTCTTCAAGTTCTCACTGGAAGCGGTATTGTGATGGGGAGTTTTACAGCAATCTTTTTAAATATTGTCTTTAATATGATGAAATCACCACGTGCGCAAGTTGCAGAAACAAAGTTAACAAATGAAGCAATATCGAAATAAAAAGAGGCTGGCACAAAAGTATGTTAGTTGAAGAAGATCCGAACGATTAATCGTTCGGATCTTTTCATTGTTATGGGGAACTTAGGCTTAATTTGGTCGTCTTTCCTATTAAGATCGTGTTTTGAAAAACAGTGTATAAAGCATTTTCCCCACGTCAGGATTTTTTGCCACTAATGAAATTTCTCTTTTGAATTTGAAGTCTGTAATAGGCAATGCTTTAATGTTTGAGCTTTGTAAATGGCGCATAAAAATTTCAGGGAGAATTGAAATACCTAAATTAGCTGAAATAAATCCCATAATACTTTGAGCAAATTCAATTTCATTGGCAATGGACATTTTTAAGTTATGACGATTGTACGCTTTTTCTACTAGTGTCCGAACATCGCACCCTGGAGGGAGAACTACAATGGGTTCTTCTTTGAAATCTTCAAATGATACGCTTTCTTTTTCGGCTAACGGGTGCTGATCATTCACAAATAAATAAAAGTCTTCTTTGAATAATAATTTTGACCAGTAAGTATGTTGAATCTCTCGATCATCAAATAAAGCTCCATCAATTTGATTGCTTTCTAACTGCTCTAACAAATCATAATAGTGATGCGAGGTTTTTATATCAATATGGCGATTGTGGTCTTTAGCAGAAGCCAGTTGATAAGGTAAGTAAAAAGCAGCCATACTTTGCCACGTTCCGATAGTTAAATCACAAGCTTCTTGCGTAGACACTAATTTTTTTTGAAGAGCATGAACGCTTGATAGTATGGATTCACCTTCTTGTAAAAGAATTTCACCTGCTGAGGTTAATTCTACTCCTGTAGCGGAGCGAATAAATAATGTTACTCCTAAATCTTCTTCTAGTTTTCTCATTTGCTTACTGAGCGCGGGCTGCGTCATATGCAGCTGTTCGCTTGCTTTGCTTAAGCTTTTTGTTTTGGCTGTTTCAATAAAAGACTCAAGCCATTCTGTTTTCATATTTATCACCTATAACCTTTTGTTATACCCATAGTATAGAAGGGAAGTTCTCATAAATCAACGAAGATGCTAGTGTATATAGTGTAGTTAACACAGCGCAAAGAAATTCACACAACTAGGAGGATGAATGATGTATCCAAACAAACTATATATTAACGGTGAATGGACAACAACAGAAGAGAAAATTGATGTGATTAATCCAGCAACAAAAGAAGTTATAGGACAAATTCCCAAGGCAGGCTCAAAGGAAGCAGCACTTGCCGCTGATGCAGCAGCGACAGCTTTTAAAACATGGTCGAAAAGAACCGCTCAAGAGCGCAGTGCTATTTTAATGAGATGGCATCAACTTATTGAAAATCATAAAGATCAACTAGCAGAAATTATGACAACGGAACAAGGCAAACCATTTGCAGAAGCAAAAGGTGAAGTGCAGTATGGCAATGATTATATTGCTTGGTTTGCTGAAGAAGGAAAGCGTGTATATGGTGAAACGATTCCAGCTCATCATACGCATAAACGTATTACGGTTAAAAAACAGCCTGTTGGCGTTGTAGCAGCTATTACGCCATGGAACTTCCCTGCAGCCATGATTACGCGTAAAGTGGCCCCAGCTCTTGCAGCAGGATGTACAATTGTTTTAAAACCATCTGAAGAAACACCATTTACAGCATTTCGTTTAGTAGAACTCGCAGAAGAAGCGGGCGTTCCAAAAGGTGTGATCAATGTTGTTACTGGAGATGCAGCAGCTATTGGCGACACATGGCAAAAAGACGGACGCATCCGAAAATTAACATTTACTGGTTCAACAGCGGTTGGTAAACATCTAATGCGCGGTGCTGCTGATACTGTGAAAAAATTATCGCTTGAATTAGGCGGTCATGCACCGTTTATCGTAACAGAAAATGCAGATTTAGACGCTGCTGTAAACGGCGTAATTGCTTCTAAGTTTGTCAACGCAGGTCAAACGTGCATCTGCACAAACCGTGTATACGTACAAGAATCCATTGCAGATGCTTTCGTTAAAAAATTTGCAGCAAAAGCGGCGGAATTAACAGTAGGAAACGGATTAGAAGAAGGTACACAAGTTGGACCGCTAATTAACGACAAAGCGGTTGAGAAAGTAAAAGCACAAATTGCGGATGCAAAAAGTAAAGGAGCTAAAGTTGTAGTTGGCGGACAAGCTATAACAACTAAAAACGGTTTCTTTATGGAGCCGACAATTATCACAAATGTAACTGATGACATGAATTGCATGTTTGAAGAAACGTTTGGACCATTGGCACCTGTAGCAACATTCAAAACAGTAGAAGAAGCCGTAGAACGAGCAAACAATAGCCCTTATGGTTTAGCAGCTTACGTATTTACAGAAAACATCAAAGAAGCAACGTTTGTATCTGAAGAATTAGAATACGGCATTGTAGGAGTAAATGATGGCTCTCCATCTGCAGCTCAAGCTCCATTCGGCGGCTTTAAAGAAAGTGGTCTTGGACGTGAAGGAAGTCATTACGGCATTGAAGATTATTTAGAAGTAAAATATATCTCAATGGGACTTTAATAAAAAGTAGGACAAAAATAGTTTAGTCGAAGTGAAATACGAACTAGCAACTAATAATCAAAATTATTGGTTGTTAGTTCGTATTTTTTTATTGTTAAGATGGACGTAGCTTTCATGCGTTTCGTTGCTTCTAGCTCATTAATCCCATTTGTTCGTCTTTAGGTCGGAGTGATTTCGTTGTGTCCCAGCCCCTTTTTTATGCACTTTTGTAAAGAAAATTTGAAATAATAGTTCTTTAACGCAATTAATTGCATTTCTAGGATGTCTGTGCAAGAATAAATATTTCAAAAATGGTTTAGCTTTGTTTAAAGCGTGGGTAATACAACAAATGCACATGATTGCTTGTTAGATGAAATGAAAAGCAGAACTTTACCACTGATAAATTACGCAAGCTAGAACCAAAATAGTAGTACTGAATGGTGAAAAATATAGGAGTTGATATAGATGATTACAGCAGAGAAAAACATAGTGAAATTTAAAGCAAAAGACGGACGTGAAGTCACTATACGCCCTGCAAAGGCAAGTGATGCAGAGCATATTACAACAGCGGTAAGAGAAATTATTGAGGCCGGGGAATTTATTCAAAAAGATGAGCCGCGCACAGTCCAAGAAGAGCAAGATTTTATTGCATCAGTAGAAAAGAACAATCACATGTACGTTGTAGCTGAAGTCGAAGGTGAAGTGCTTGGAATCGCACGTGTTCTGAGAGGCGAAATTAAAATGAAGCGCCACACGGGGCTCTTCCGTACATGGCTTATTTCAAAAGCACAGGGAATGGGAATAGGAAAACAATTTATGAATTATACGCTAAACTGGTGCAAAGAAAATAATCTTCATAAACTTTCTTTAACTGTGTTTGCTTCTAATAAAGTGGCATACGAATTGTATAAAAAGGTAGGATTTGAACAAGAAGGTGTTATGAAAGAACAAGCTTATTTCAACAATGAATATGTAGATGAAATCTATATGTCCATTTTCTTTTCATAAAAAATAAGCACTTATTTTCGTCAATCCATAAATTGTATCTGTACATTCAGATTATTTGCGCTATAATAAAAGTGCACAACAAACATACACTTCTTCAAAACGTAGACTTTCCTGAGTTACAGGAAAGTTTTTTTATGTTTCACCTCCATTCCACTAAAAAAGAATTGAATAAATCCCCAGCTATTACAAATGTTAAATGTAACGCAATCAAAGAGGTGAAGTGTATGCCAAAAATTATCTCAGTTGGATTTGGAGTTCCCCCCTATGAATTAACTCAGCAAGACACGCTGCTATTTGCAAAAGAACTTTTTTCCGAGTCGTTTAAAGATATTAATCGTCTGCTGACCGTTTTTCAAAATGGTCAAATTGAAAAACGTAATTTTGCCAAAGACTTATCTTGGTTTCAAGAAGATCATACATTCGAAGAAAAAAATGATGCTTTTATAGAATGTGCTGTTGAATTAGGTACAAAAGCCATTGAAGAATGCTTAACAAATAAAGACTATGTAAGTACCCCTTTGCCGTGTGGAGAAATTGATGCTATTTTTTACGTTTCAACAAGCGGTGTAGCTACGCCTAGCATTGAAGCTCGAATTATGAATAAGCTTGCGTTTTCAGACCATACAAAAAGAATCCCTATATGGGGATTAGGGTGTGCCGGAGGAGCATCTGGACTTTCAAGGGCTTACGAATATTGCAAAGCCTTTCCGCACGCTAAAGTTCTTGTATTATCCGTTGAGCTGTGCAGTTTGACTTTTCAGCGGAATGATCGTTCAAAAAGCAACTTAATCGGTACATCTTTATTTGCTGATGGAGTAGCAGCTGCTTTAGTCGCAGGTGACGAAGCAGATATCACTTTTGCCCGTTCAAAAAGCTTTCCTTACATTTTACATACACAATCGACGCTTATGCCAAATTCCGAAGACGTAATGGGATGGGAGATTAAAAATGATGGGTTATTTGTTGTCTTTTCAAAAGATATTCCCACTATTATCGATTCGTGGTTAGGCGGAGAAGTTGAGTCTTTTTTACAAACTCAGAATTTGACCAGTCGGGATTTAAAACATTTTGTTGCTCATCCTGGAGGGAAAAAAGTGCTTGAAGCATATGTATCAACGCTATCATTAAAAGAAAATATGATTGCTGATTCACTAGATGTACTTAAAAACCATGGAAACATGTCTTCGGCAACCGTTTTATATGTGCTAGACCGCTTTATGAAGAAAGAAATTCCTAGTAAAGAATACGGTTTATTAACAGCTCTTGGTCCTGGATTTAGTTCTGAAATGCTTCTATTAGAGTGGAGGTAAAGCGATTGTTTTTTTATAGTTTTTTTGTATTTATTATCTTACAGCGTCTATGTGAATTGGTGATTGCCAAAAGAAATGAAGCTTGGATGAAGAAGCAGGGAGCATACGAAGCTGGTCAAAGTCACTACAAATGGATGGTAAGCATGCACGCCGCTTTTTTTGCTGCTCTTTTTACGGAAGTGTATGTGTTAAACGGTGGAATGTATCACTTTTCTTTTTTGTTGTTTAGCTTTTTTGTGCTTGTGCAACTTGCAAGAGTATGGGCTATTTCTTCGTTAGGAAAGTATTGGAATACAAAAATTATCGTCTTGCCTAACGCGAAGGTTGTGCTAAGAGGTCCTTATCGGTTTATGAAGCACCCAAATTATACAGTTGTAGCGGCAGAATTGGTGTTAGTTCCGCTTATGTTTCAGGCATACTGGACGTTAGCTATTTTTTCTGTTTTCAATTTGTGTATATTAGCTGTTAGAATTCCTTTAGAAGAGCAAGCGCTAACGAATGAAACAAATTATGGCGAGGTCATGCAAAATACGGGACGTTTCTTTCCTGCAAAAAAATCTCAAAACTAATTGAAAATGATTATCTTTCATGATAAGATGAAATCAAATGATAAAGATTATCAATTTCATCAAGTAGAAACGGTGGTGGACGTAATGGTTAGTCTTTTTGTGATTGGAGCACTTGCTACATATGTTGGCGTCACAACGTATGTAATGAAAAATATTGAAAAAGCCCAAAAGGCGTAATATATACAAGGTAAATAAATACAATGCAAAGCTGTCAAATTATTGACAGCTTTTTTTATTGTTTTTGTAACTAAAAATTCAGTTTTTTATGGGAAAACGTAGGTGAATCAAGTAAAATAGAGAAAGAATAAGCAGAAACAAAGATGGATAGAGAACATTTAAATACAGTCTTGAATGAGGCAAAAGGGGTAGAGTAATAATGAGTAAAGTGAGTGTGAAACATCAAGAAAATCTCCAATTGGAAGCATCTCTTTTTCATTTACATAAGCAATTTCAAGCAGCTGGAGATGAACAGCAGGCAGCAAAAGCAATACAGCTGTTAAAAAAGTGGGTGAACGGTGAATTTGTTGTAGCATTTTGCGGACATTTTTCGGCTGGGAAATCGAGTATGATTAACGAATTAATGGGGCAAGCAATTTTGCCTGCAAGTCCTATTCCGACAAGCGCAAACTTAGTATCAGTAAAGGCGGGGGATGAGCATGCAACCGTTTATTACCGCAAACAGCCGCCGGTGCGTTATGAAGCGCCTTATCAGTATGAACAAATTAAGCAGTTTGCTGTCGACGGAGATGAAGTAGAGTCCATTCATTTATCAATCGAGACAAACGCTATTCCTAAAAATGTTGTGGTGATGGACACACCGGGGATTGATTCAACAGATGATGCGCATCGTGTATCGACCGAGTCAGCTCTTCACTTAGCGGACGTTATTTTCTACGTGATGGATTATAATCATGTGCAGGCAGAATTAAATCTTCAATTTGCAAAACAGCTGCAAGAAGCTAATAAAACGCTTTATTTAATTGTAAATCAAATCGATAAACATCAAGAAGATCAGCTAACATTTCAAGCATTTAAAGAATCTGTAGAAACGTCATTTTTAAAGTGGAATGTTAGACCAGAAGGAATCTTCTATACGTCGTTAAAAGAGCCAGCCAACCGTCATAATGACCTTTCGTACGTAAAATCTCTATTACTTGCTATGATGACGGAAAAAGAAAACCGACATCAGCATATTCAACATGCGATGCAAATGTTAATTGACGATCACCTTGCCTTTATTGAAGACCAAGAAGAAGAAAAGTTAACGATTCATGACGAGCTGCGCCATAAGCTGACGCTTGAGAACCATGAAATAAATAAGCAGCAAAAAGAGCAGCTTCTCGAAAAAGAAGCGGAAATAAAGCGTGCTGAAAAGCAGTTAGCAGAAACGTACCAACAAGAAACAGGCAAGATACTAAGCAACGCCAATTTAACACCATATGAAATGAGAGAAAAAGCTAGGCTGTTTTTAGAAACGACAAAGCCTGATTTCAAAGTCGGTCTTTTATTTGCTAAGAAAAAGACCGAGGAAGTAAAAAAAGAGCGGCTGACGTTATTTTTTGACGATATGAAAGAACGAACAGCCTCTCAGCTGCAGTGGCACTTGCAGCAATATGTGCAAGATCTGGTGAAAAATCAAAATCTTACTGACCCGGATCTTATACGCCAGGTTCAGCAGTTTGAAATTCCGTTAGAACCTCATGACTTAATTGAAACGGTAAAAGCAGGAGCTACGATTAATGGTGATTATGTTTTAACGTACGCAAAAGATGTAGCTGATCACATTAAGAAAAAAGCCACGCGATTGTTATACGAGCTCTATGCGCAAATCGAACAGAGCAAAATGGAGCAAGATGAAGTAAAGCGTGAGAATATTTCTCAACACTTGCAGGAATGTGAGGCATTTGAAGAAGCGTATACATCTCTTCAGGAAATGAAAGCAAAACTGGCACGTACAAAAGCGTTGCTTCAATCTTTACAGCAAACTGATGACAACCTAACGCTAGAAGATACAAACGAGTTGTCATATATGTTACAAGAAGAATATGAAACGGGCATCATGAAAGCTGAAGAAAAGCATGAAGCTGCGAGTGAGCAGCAGTTAGTTTCACAGCCTGAGGAAGCTGTGCATGAAACAGGAACAGAAAAGGTTCTTCAAGATGTATCAGCTGTTCTCGAACAGCTCCGTTCATTTGGAAAATTAGACCGCTTTATTAATAGGCTTCAAGAAAAACGTAAAAAGCTATCAAATCAAACGTTTACCGTAGCTTTATTCGGAGCATTCAGTGCCGGTAAGTCATCTTTTGCTAATGCGTTGATTGGAGAAAGATTACTTCCTGTATCTCCGAATCCAACAACAGCAACTATCAATAAAATTATGCCTCCAACAGAAAAACGGCCGCATAAAACAGCTGTTGTGCAAATGAAAACAAACGAGCAGATGATCCAAGATTTAAATGGTGCACTTAAGCTGTTTCATCATGAAGTAGAAACAATTGACGAAGCGCTAGCGATTATTCCGACCCTGCAGGCAACAGAAGAGCTGCAGCTGCATTTGTCGTTTTTACAGGCAGTAGAAAAAGGCTACGGCGAAGTCAAGCATCATATCGGTTCAGAAGTAGTAGTGGATACAGAAGGATTTCATGATTATGTAGCCAAAGAAGAAAAAGCGTGTTTTGTTCAATTTATTAACCTGTATTATGACTGTGAATTTACTCGCTTAGGCATTACGCTTGTTGATACACCTGGAGCTGATTCAATCAATGCGAGACACACGGGAGTAGCGTTTGAGTATATCAAAAATGCAGATGCCGTTTTATTTGTAACGTATTATAATCATGCATTTTCAAAAGCTGACCGAGAATTTCTTATTCAGCTTGGCCGTGTAAAAGATGTATTTGCGGTTGATAAAATGTTTTTCTTAGTAAATGCAGCGGACTTAGCCAGCTCGGATACAGAGCTGCAGTTAGTTCAGACGTACGTAAAAGAGCAGCTTGAACAGTATGGTATACGCTTTCCGCGCTTATACCCGGTATCAAGCTTGCAGGCTTTGCAAAACCACGAGGATAAAATGTTTCTGCCATTCAAAAATGCGTTTTACCGCTTCATAAATTATGAATTACCAGAGCTTGCTATCCAAAGTGTCTATGCAGATTTCGAACAAATTTTAGCAGTTGCCAATGAAATGAAACAGGTGCAGACAAAATCAGAAGTCGATAAAAAGCGATACATTCAATCTCTTCACATAAAAAATGAGCAGGTAGCAGCAAAACTGCATGAAATTCATTTTGAATATGAACAACAGCAGTTTGACCGAGAATTAGAAGAGCTCTTATTTTATGTGAAAAAACGTCTGTTTGTGAGGTACGATGACTTCTTTAAAGAAGCATTCAGTCCGGCAAACTTAAGGGATGATCGAGGTGAAAAGCAAAAGCAGCTGCGCCTGTGTTTGCAGGAGTTGTTAACGTCTATTTCCTTCGATGCAACGCAAGAAGTGCGTGCGACCACTTTGCGAATCGAAAAATACATCGTAAAATTAATCGAAGACTGGCATCGAATGATCATTACAAAGCTACAGCGCTATGAACCGACGTTTACTCCAACGTTGAACTCGTTAGAGCCTCCAAATGGCAGCGAAGTTGTGACAAGTCATCAATTCGATAAGAATGAATCGTATCAAAAAGAGCTTTCACTGTATAAAAACAATAAAAGCTTTTTTGAAAAAAATGAGAAAGCAAAGCTCCACGCTGCTTTATTAGAACGTATTAAGCCGGATGTTAATCACTACATTGCGAAAGAAGAAGCTGCTCTTCATTCACACTATACTTATTTAGTGAATCAGTACGTTTTAGCGCATAAACAGTCTGTATCTGAAGAATGGTATGATTATTACAAACAGCTGCAAGCGGCCGTGTCTGAAGAATTTCCAATTCAAGAATTAGTAAGTACAATGACGGTGCTAGAACATGTATTAGAGGAAAGAAAGGGTCATTAATTTTTATGTCTACACACATAAATAAACGTTTACAGGAAATTGAAAAAGAATATAATGTAGAAATTTTGTTTGCATGTGAATCAGGCAGCCGTGCTTACGGACTCGACACGTTAGCGAGTGATTTTGACGTCCGCTTTATATATAAATATAAAGCATCACGCTATCTTCATCTCAATAGACCTCAAGAGGTCATTAATGTAGCAGAAGGCAATTATGATATGCAAGGGTGGGATTTGTACAAAACCATTTATTTGTTTACAAAATCAAACCCTTCGCTTTATGAGTGGCTATGGTCGCCTTTTGTTTATTATCAGAAGTCATCGTTTGCTGAGCCACTCCGGCAAATGATGGCTCAATCATATTCCTTAAAAGCATTGGGATATCATTATTTTAAAATTTTAACGATAAATAGTAAAAGAAATCTGACATCTTCTGTTACAATAGAGGATATAAAAGTGATGCTCCAACTGATTCGTGCATTTTTATCACTGAAAGTAGTAGTAAAGCAGCGCAGTTTCCCTGTCATTTTATTTGCCGATTTATGTAAGCAGGCAAATCTGGACGATAGGCAGCAATCCATCATTGAGCAATTTGTACAATGCAAGATAAGCGGGAAAGTCGCTTTTAATGAAAAGATGAAAAACTTTTTGGATAGCATTAAGAAAGAATCTGCAGCGATAGAAAAAAACTTAAAAGAATTACCGGAAAAGCAAATCAGTTATGAGGACATTAACTTATTTTTACTAACTCAGCATAATATAATGGAGGAACGAACATGAGTGTACATAAAGAAATTTCAGCCCATTCTAAAAAACAGCACGAATTAGTACGTGCTTTTGCCAGCTTAGAAGCTCGACGTGAGCAAGCTATTGAAGCAGCTGTGCTTCTCTGCAAAGAAGGGAAGCCCTTTTCTGTAGACGGTATTAACGCTGTAACAGCAGAAATTAATGAGCTGTCTCAAAAATATACCATCATTCCAGGCCGTAAAGTAGTGACGGAAGAAATGGTTAAAGAGTACGTAGCAAGAATATAAACGTGCTAAGCTCTGGTGTTTTTACCTTAATTTGAACAGGATATGACGTGCCGCTTGATCCATACTAATAGTGTACCAACGAGGTACAAATAGGAGGAGATAGCGATGGGTCGTCAAAAATTAGGTAATAAAAATGCGCAAGCGAATAACAATGCAAAGCATAATTATAACCAAGAGTTCTCTTCTGAGTTTAAAGCAAATCAGGCTCAAAAAGCAAAGCGTGCAAAAAGTGCAAATGACACTTATGCTGGGGAGTTTGCTTCTGAGTTCAACGTGCAACAAAACCAAAATAATTCTGTTAACAAGAAGTTAGAAGCTAATAAAAGTGCAAATAATCAATATGGACAAGAATTCGGCTCTTATGCTGAAGTTGAATCTGCCAAAATGAATAATGCTGCACAAAAAAAGCGTAAAAAATAACAGAACTGTTTCCAAAAACGCCGGGATTAGTCTGCTCTGTCAGCAGATTAGCCCGGCGTTTTTTGTTGGGCAATATTTGCTTGGGTACAAGATGTCAATCCATCGCAAACTATAGATGAGGTGAAGCAATATGAATAAAGGAATTGTCATTGCTCTTTCATCAATCGGTTTAGCACAAGCTTTAAAAATCCCAATTAAAAAGTATCAAACAGGAAAATGGGATATGCGGATGATTGCTGCGTCGGGTGGAATGCCAAGCTCTCATTCAGCCGGCGTATCTTCTTTGGCTACCTATGTAGCATTAAAAAGAGGTGTTTCTACGATTGACTTTGCGTTAGCATCTGTTTTTGGAATTATTGTGATGTACGATGCACAAGGAATTCGAAGGCAGACTGGCGAAATTACTATTAAAGTGAATACGTTAGATGAAGAAATTGAAAAGCTTGCGGGTCTTCCAGACGGAGGCTTTCACGATTTGACGGAACAGCGCTTGAAAGAAATGCTTGGTCATCAGCCAGAAGAAGTGATTGGCGGAGCCATTTTAGGAGTAGCACTTGGAGCAATTGGCTATTTTTTAGAAGGGAAATCATAGTCAAATAGCCAAAAGTAAGCTAAGATAAAGAAGAACCTTTGCAAAAGGATGGGACGAAAAAGTGACAAAAACAGCTCAAACCGTTGAAGAGTATCTTCTTTATCTTGAAGAAAAAGGCTTTCATTTAGCAGAAGATGCACGTGGATTTATTTCATTTGGTCAGCAGTATACGCGTGCAGCTGACGAGATGGTCATATTTACAATTGAATGGACACTAAAAGTACAAAAAGAATTTGACGGCAGTTTTTTTGTATCGCTCCTCGAGAATTTGACATCAAATCGTATTAGCAATCAAAAACAAGCCATTCAATATTTAAAGTCATCAGGTATGATTTAAGCAGGATTACATTCCTGCTTCTTTTTGATTAATGGCTTGTCTGGCCAGCTTGATCAGCACCTGCATTTTGAGAGCTAGGGATCCACTTTATAAAAAATAAATCAAATTGACTGGACAATTTGAGGGCTTCTTCCAGTAAAGGAGCAAACGCTTTATTTTTAACGTGTTCTTGGTTCATTGCGCGGTCTACTAGCTGAGAGTCTGTTCGAAAAGATACGCTCGTATACTTTTTTTCTAAACAAATTTTTAATGCATGAAGAAGTGCATGGTACTCTGCTTCATGATTCGTCATTGTCCCAAGAGCAATAGCGTAACGATGATGTTCACCATTTCCTTTAATTAAAATACCAGCTCCAGAAGGACCAGGGTTGCCAGCAGTGGCTCCGTCTATATAAACTTCAATCATCATACAGCCTCCTTGTTAAAACAATATAAGCTTAAACCATGTTTTTTCATCAATAGTATTGTATCATAAGTACTTCAGCTATTTTATATTAGCACGTATAAACGCTAAAATCCGCTTATTAGGTAAGAAAACTGTCATGAAAAGACATAATAGAAGATAAAATACAAAAAAGCAGAAAAAGTGTTGAATTCAAAATTGCTGATGAAAGGAATGCTCGTTATGAATTTCCAAATTGAATGGCATTATAAATCCTCGAAACATAAACAGTTAATTTTCACATCCGATTTCACAGATGCGAATGAGGCGCTAATGATTGTGGGTGATTTAGAAAAAACAGGTCGAACGAAGGAAATTTTTCTACTTGATGAGCAGCAGCAAAAATGGACTGTAAAAGAAGCGAAAAAGCTCTTACAGGAAGTACAGACAGAGCCTCACGATATTGTGGCATATTTTGACGGAGGCTATGAGCATGATACGCTTTTAGCGGGGCTTGGGGCTGTGATTTATTTTAAACAGAACAACCAGTCTTACCGAATACGACGAAACTCAAGACTGCAAGAGATAGAATCAAATAATGAGGCAGAGTATGCTGCTTTTTATTATTTAATACAAGAGCTTGAGGAACTTGGTGTTCATCATATACCGGTAACGTTTAGAGGTGACTCTCAGGTTGTATTAAATCAGCTTGCAGGGGAGTGGCCCTGTTTCGAAGAAGAGTTTAATCGGTACTTAGATCGAATAGAAGATAAAATGCAGGAACTTGGTATCCGACCGGTATATGAGCCTATTTCAAGGAAGGAAAATGAAGAGGCCGACCAGCTTGCGACTCAAGCTCTTCAAGGGATACCAATTGCTAGCAGGAAGCAAGTGTAACACACAGAACGAAATGGAGATGAACGAGAGTGGAACGTAAACAATTATTAGAAGAAGTAACGGAGTTATTGGATTACTACTGTAGTGATTGTTTTGTAAAAAAAACGTTTAACAAAGAAAAGGGCAAAACATACGCTCAGACGTTTTGTATTAAAGAGTGTACCGTAGGAGAAAAGATTAAGCAGTATGGAGATTTGCTGACTAAAAAGTAAGCGTGTATAATTTGTCGGCAGCAGCTTCATTCTATCCATATGGAGGTGTTCTTTCAATGGATAAGTTTTCAAATGAAGAAGTAACAACAGGATATAATGATTTAAAGCAAGTAGAAGTGTCCATTCAATCTGCTCAAAAGATGATTGGGACAGCTACGATGAGTATGAGTCCTCAGCAGCTTGAAGAGGCAACGAATGCGCTTAATGATGCAAAAGCACAGCTTCAATCTGCCAAAGCTCATGGCACAGGAGTAGACGAGCAATTTCTTCAGCAGTGCATGCAGTCTATTCAAACATGTGACCAGCAGCTTACTGAGGCCAAACGCTAGGTATAACAAAAAAGAGACTCAGAAAAGAGTCTCTTTTACTATAAAATAAAAAGATCTATTTATGATAGCTTAGTGACATTAGCGGCTTGTGGGCCTCTATTGCCTTCTACAATTTCAAAAGATACCTCTTGTCCTTCTTCCAAGGATTTATAACCCTCGCTTTGGATGGCAGAAAAATGTACAAATACGTCGCTTCCGCCTTCAACTTCAATAAAGCCATAGCCTTTTTCATTGTTGAACCATTTTACTTTACCATTTTGCATAACTTGAATCCCCCTAGTACTGTGCAGCATCATGCTGCTGAAACTCGAATTATCATTTCCAATAGAGGTAAATGATTGTTTATATTATATAATAAGAAGAAATAAAATTTCAATATTAAAATTTAACTTTTCTGAAAATTAAATTTTATTTAACGTGGACATAGTCTATTTTTAATAAAAAAATTTCTTGTGAGATGAAAAATAACTGAAAATTTAGTTTATAATAAAAGTATAGTCAGCATAATTTTAACGCGGTGATAAGGAGTGGGTCGTGTATGTATCGTACACAAATAAATGGAAAAGAAATCATTTTGTTATTTTCAACGCTCGAAGCAGCAAAGAGCCGCAGCAGCCTAGAGAAAGAACAAATTTATAAGCGCGTATTGCATTTAAATGAGCAGCTGTTAATGTTTCAAAATGGAACAAGCTTCACCATTGGTGATCCGTTAGGATTAATTGTAGCTCAAGTGAAAAAAAGCGATTTGACAACCATATATATCGAACATATTATTGATAAACAGTTTATGTATGATGGAGATGGTCATCGAGGTGAAGTAGTGTAATAAGATGACGCCTATATATGAAGAAGCGTACGGAGATACTCGTACGCTTCTTCATATATGGGATTAAAAACATGTGTTTTTACAAGTATTAACAAGAATAAATAACAAAGTTCAATAAATTAAAGAAGAACAGTGAAACCATGAATAGCAATCACCTTTTTAGCTAAAAAATATAGATACACATCATCTTATGTAATGAGATAGTTAAGCTTTGAAATCAATGAACACGAGAAGTTTTATAAAGCTTAAATTGAAAAACGTGTGATTGTGACGTTAATTAGAAGTAAGGTTTGGAGGACGCTATGGAAAGTAGAAAAAAATTGGATTTACTTGCTCTTGCTTCTGTGCCACTTATCATGACCCTCGGAAATTCAATGTTAATTCCGGTGTTGCCGGTGATTGAAAAACGTCTACAGATAAGCTCGCTGCAGGTATCCATGATTATCACGGTCTACTCAATTTTCGCTATTTTTTTAATCCCGATTGCTGGTTATTTATCAGATCGATTTGGCCGCAAGAAAATTATTATTCCTAGTTTGCTGCTTGCTGCAGTAGGAGGGGCTTTAACAGGCTGGGCTTCATGGCAAATGGCCAATCCATTCTGGGTTATTTTAATTGGCCGCGCGATTCAAGGAATAGGTTCAGCAGGGGCTATGCCTGTTGTGATGCCTTGTGTAGGAGATATGTTCAAAGACGAGCAAGAAATTACAAAAGGACTAGGTTTAATTGAAACAGCTAATACGTTTGGGAAAGTACTAAGCCCAATACTGGGAGCTTTTTTAGCGGCTATGATTTGGTTTCTTCCTTTTTGGTTCATTCCTATTCTTTGCCTTATTTCGATTCTTTTAGTTATCTTTTTAGTAAAAGTTCCGAAAAATGATAGTTCTTCTGAATCTGAACAAAAAAAGAAAAGTATCACGCAGTTTTTGAAGGATTTGAAGAAGACGCTCAAAGAAAATATTGGATGGCTTATGGCTATTTTTATTTTAGGCGCCATTATTATGCTTGTATTATTCGGGGTTTTATTTTACCTATCGACCATACTAGAGGAGCGTTATCATATTGTGAATACGAAAAAAGGCTTGGTAATGGCTATTCCTTTGCTCGCTTTATCTATTTCTTCTTTTGTGGCGGGGAAAAAAGTTGGCAACAATAAAATCGTTATGAAGTGGTCTGCTTTTTTTGGCTTTTTATTGTTAACATGTTCTTTCATCATTTTATTTTTTAATACGTCTCTTTTTAGTATTTTACTCACTTTAGTGCTTGGTGGAATTGGAATTGGAGCAGCTCTTCCCAGTCTTGATGCACTTATTACAGAAGGAATTGAAAAGGAAGAGAGAGGAACCATTACGTCTCTTTACAGTTCGATGCGCTTTGTCGGAGTGGCAGCTGGGCCTCCTCTTTATACATTGCTTATGAAGTGGTCGGACATGGCTGTGTTCCAAACGTCTCTAGGGGTTAGTGCAGTAGGTGCCATTTTAGTTTTAAAAGCTATCAAACCAAAACCTGAAGGCGGCGTAAAACTGAAGAAAGCTGAAGTGTGATTTTACGGGGCTGTCTTATGATAAAAGACAGCTCTTTGCTATTTAAAGACCCGTCAATATGCTTAAATTTATATTGTGTCTAGAAAAAATCCTTGAAATTTCTTATACTTCAATTTATAGACAGCATATGCAATAGTTCTTATTTTATTGAATAAGGTGGTTTTGAATTGAGTATAAATTATCAGAAATTAAAAAGCATGGTGGATCATTACCAAATATTTGATCTAGTAGCGTATATAACAGAAGAAGTACAAAGCCTTCAACCAAAGAGCCTTGCGGGGATTGTGAAAGAATGGTTAACAAACTTACAAACGGAAGAAGAGCTGTACGAGCTTATCCGCTTTTGTGATGAGGCTTTATTAAATCGTGTAAGCCGAATGTTAACGACATATGGCTATCGTCGATTTGGCTCGATTCGAATGGTGACTCTTTATTGCGATGATCTCCTGCGCGAAGGAAAGATACTCGACGCTGATGATAGACTTTCTTTATTAATTTCTCAGCTGGATATGGAATCAGTTAAAGAGGAACAGCTTGAGAAAATCTATTTTTTAAAGGTAAGAATTCTTTTAGAAATGAAACAAGTGGATGAAGCTTCTAAGTGGATGAAACAAGTAACGTCACATAATCAAAAGGGTATGGCTGACAGATGGGGATATTTTTATTTGCAGCTCAACGACAGAATGAAAGCTGAAGCCTGCTTAAAAGAAGGAACAGCATATAAGGAGAATGGAGATTTTTGCTATGCAATGCTCGCGGACTTATATGCGTATGAAGGGAAGCATGAACAATCGCTTGAAACAATTAACGAGGCTATTGTTCGCTATCCACAGCTTCCGTCTTTATATATGGATAAAGTGATGCGATTAAAAGATTTGAAAGAGTATTCTCTCTTGCTTGAAACGATTGAATTTATCGACTCAAAGTTACCCTATCACGATTATCAAGATTTTTTTACGCTGCTGCGCGCCGACATTTATTTTGAACAGCAGCAGAAATCTCAGCTTATGCATCTGCTCTCGACCAAGCGATGTTTAAAAGATTCACCTTATCAAAAATTAATCGGAAAGCATACAGACGATAAATTCAGTACAATCAAGCTTCCGATTGTACCCATCGTTCAAAAAGATAATTATTGCGTGCCAGCCAGTATGAGTATGATGTTAAGGCTTTTACATACCGAAAAAACACAGGATGAGATTGGAACGCGTATTTACGGCGGCTTAGGATCCAAATTATCAACTGCGGTGAGCTACTTTGAATCTCTTGGCTTTGCAGCGATGTTTTTCACAGGCACAGTTGAACAGTTTAAAGAACTATTAGACAAAGGGCTGCCTATTTTGGTCAGTCTGGAATTTGAACAAGCTTCCCACGTTCAAGTTGTATTTGGCTACGATGATGAACTTGAACTTTTCCATGTACAAGATGCTAATTTTCTAAGTCCAACATATGTAGAATATAAAAATTTTGATCAGCATTACGCTAATTCGGGGTTTTTATCAATTGTTGCTTCTAAAGCGGCAGCGGATTTCGCTTCACTTTCGAAAGAGCAAGATGAGTTTATCCGTCAGCTGTATGACTTAATCGAACTAGTTGAAGCGGATGAAGAGGCCCACATTAACGATCTCGTTTCTTTATTAAAAGCAAATGAGCATGTTCCATTTTCCGCTATTTACAGTATGAAGCATTTGTACAGAAAAGAGCATGAAGCCTATATTCGTACGTGTATTAATCATGTGTTAGAGAAATATAGCAATCATGATTATCTTAAGCTTCACGCCGCATATGCCTTTTTTAAACTTGACGACAGTAAGGGAGCATCTTCCTTGTTACACCACATAGATAACAAAAAGCATAGCTCTTTTTATCACTATCTTAAAGGAAGAATTGCGCTGGATGAAGAGAAATATGATGAGGCTGTTGAAGCACTGCGCAGCTCGCTGCAATTAGACGTAGAACAACATTTGAACTGGAGCTATTTAGCACTTGCATACATGTACCAAGGAAACCTCGAAAAGGCTTTTGAATGCTCGACTATTTCCTTAAATATGTATAGTGATGAATCTTATACACAAATCAATCACGGACTTATTTTAATGGAGAAAGAAAGATACGCAGAAGCCAGAAATGTTTTCGACGAGTTAGTAAAAGAAAATCCAAATGATGCGCACAGCTGGTTTGAAAGAGCACGTTGTGATGAACATTTAAAAAAGTTTCGTAAAGCTTACCGGGGATTTAAAGTAGCTAAACAGCTTTTGCCGACTGTTCCTTATCCATATCTTTCGATAGCTGATTTGCTACAATATCAACTAGAAAAAACAGATGAAGCTGAAAGCTACCTCAAAGAAGGCATGAAGCATCTCCCGAGCGACATGACAATTCGAGGAAGACTAGGCGATTTATACGTTGCGAATCAAAGGTACGAAGAAGCTATTGCTCTGTATAAAGAAGGCTTAAAAATAGAGGAAGATGCCCTTATGTATTTGGGCTTATCTTATGCGTATCTAGAAACAGGTGAAGATTTAACGGCCGTTGATACGCTCACGCTTATTGCGCAGAAGTTTTCATCGAACAGCGACGTCATGTTGGATGCAGGCAGCATGCTTTTAGATGCAGCAAAACAAAAGGAGCTAGACAATCAAACGTTAGAGTTTGGATTTGCTCTTTATGAAGAAGGAATTCATTTTGCTCAAACAGCGTTAGATGAAGTGTTAGAAGCATATACGGGTTATTTAGAAGACACGGCGTTATTGACTCGTGGAATTAAGTTTTTAACTGCAGAACATCAAGAGCACCCTAATGAGATTTTGTACATGTGCTATTTAGGTATATTATACGAACAGGCCAAGCAGCTAACAAAAAGTGAGAAACTTTATCATCAAGCGCTTCGTATCAAGCAAGATGCTTTGCCATATTATCGGCTAGGTGAAATATATCAATCAATGAATCGCATCACTGAAGCAAAAGAGGCCTTCCAAAAGTGCTTAACTCTTGATAAAACATTTGAAGCCGCTTGTATGAAGCTTGCCGAAATGGCTTGTGAAGAACAAAATCGAACGGCTGAAAGAAATTGGCTGCTTCAATGGATACAGCTGAATCCTATGGAAGTAAACGTTGAGCACGTAGCTTCACTTTGTGAAACAGAGAAAGAGTATGAAGAGCTGTTAGAGGTATTAAAGAGCGTAGAGGAAATTGTGCTGCCTCAATGGCTCGCTGACAGCCAGGCTCATGTGTATCGCCTAAAAGGAGACATTTCACAGGCTGAAGCGTATCTAGAGAAGGCTCTTGAACTAGATCCACAGAATGCAGCTATTCGCCATCATCAGGCAAAATGGCTCATCATGGAACAGAGATATGAAGAAGCTAGAAAAGTTCTTACAGAGTTGCTAAGTGAGGATCCGGAAGATTACGCTCTATTTCAAACATTCATGTCTAGCTTTCCAAATGGAAAAAAACTGTCCGGGCTTACGGCAGATTTAAAAAAGATAAAAATGGAAAAACAAAGCAAAAGTTTGTTATTTAAAAACGCAGCCGAGGCTTTAAATGAGTATGCCGATTCGGTCGTAGAAGAGCAGCAAGGATCTATCTTCAAACGAAGCTTAGCAAAATTCAAAGCAAAAGCAAAAACGGTTACGCTGCTTGGCTTAACGATTGAATTGTATGAACTTGCCATAAAAACGGATCGAAATAATAAAGAGGCTGTGCATGCATTTGCGGCTTTTTACGAAGAGAAAGGGTTGATTGAAGATAGCATCACCGTGCTGAAAAAATCGCTGCATCAAAGCTGGGATTTTGATGTTGCCTATCATTTAGCCAATATACTCGTTAATATCCAAGAAAATGAACAGGCTGCACATGAAGCGCTAAACTTAGTTCAAAAACTTCTCAAACAGCAGCCAAATCATATAGATTTGCAGATATACCGGGCATTTATTTTGAGTAGCCTTGAAGAGGTAGAAAAATCAGAGGCTGCTTTTCAAGAATTACTTCAGCAGGAGATTTATCAGCCTGACATATATGCAGGACTAGCAAAACTGTATAATAAAACGGAACGTTATCATGAAACTGTTCAGCTTCTTCAAAAAGCAATTGAACAGCATCAAGAGTATGAAGGAATGTATACCGATTTAGGTATCGCGTATCATTTAGAAGGTGAAACAGAAGCAGCAGCTTCGCTTATGATAACCAGAGTAGAAAGCGGAGACGAAGATCTTTTTATTCGCTATAACTTGGCATGCTACCTAGCTGTTCTTGGAAAAACTGCCTCTGCTCAGGAAGAGTTGGATTATGTTTTAGCGCACGATGAAACGGGAGAATTTTATGAAATGGCTATGGAAGACGATGAACTAAAAGGATTAACGGTAAAAAGGTAAAAAAAGAAGCTGAGTTTCAGCTTCTTTTTTTTATCCCTCTTTTGCATCTTGTCTTTTCAACGAAAGTGATTCGAAAATTTCCAGTGCAAGAATGATAATGGTACCAAGAACTAATCCATTGCTTAAAAACGTAGTAACTAAAGGAGGAAGTGTTGAAAAAGCTTGAGAAGGCAAAAACATAACCCCTATCCCCGACAGCAGCGCAATACCTGCTTTTTTCATTGCTTTTTCGGGCTGTTTGGCATGCTTGAATTCTCCAATTCCAAGAGCCATCATACCTGTAAAAACAGGAAAGATTGCCGCGTATCCGACGGCAGGAGGAAGAGCGGACATAATGGATGTTAAAGGGGTAAAGATACTCAGAAAAAGCAAAAGACACGATGCTACAATAAAAGGAACTCGGCTATAAATATTTGTAGCTGAAATAAATCCACCGGAACCTGAAATAGGAACGGCACCGACACCTGAAAACAATCCTCCAAGCAGCTGGCTTATACCCGAAACCATCCCGGAACGTTTAATATTGTCTTTTTCAATTTTTTCTCCTTTGTGTTTATAAACAGACTCAACAACACGAATAGAAGCGAGCATGTTTGTAATTAAAATGAGTGTTACAAAAAAAGCAGTAACAACCATATTCCATTCAACGCGAGGAGCTCCGAATACAAACACTTTAGGTATGTAAAATAACTGCGCCTGAAATTCGATAGGTTTAGCTAACCCTAACATTGCAAATACTCCCCAGCCTACACCAATACTAATAATAATGCTGAGTTTATTTAACGTCCGGTGTGATAATAAATAAAAAGTCAGCAGCAAAATCGCAGCTGAAGTCAGCGCAATTGGAAGTTTAATAGCTGAATTCGTTTCTGTAATGCCAAACATTCCTTTTAAAAAGGAACCGCTGAGCTGCGTCACTAATAAAATTAAATATGTACCGGTAACCGTTGGAGTAAAGTATTTTGCTAGTTTATCAATGAGACCAAACAGGCTCATTAAAATAGCAATTATCCCGCTTATAAGAAGGGTGAACTGCAGCACGCGAAGCGTTTCGGAGTGAGAACCAAACAGAACGGTTCCAAGACTCGCATACAGAGAAAAGACGCCCCACCAAACGCCAGCTGGCCCTTCCATGATTGGGTATTTATGCCCTATAAATACCTGCAAGAGCCCGGATAAAGCCAAAATAAATAACGTTCGCTGTAAAAATTGAATAGAATCTGCTGCGTTTAAATGAAACTGAGAAGCAATTACAATAGGAACAATCATACTATTAGAAATCATAAATAAAAACCATTGTAGCGAAGCAATGGAAACTCGAAACATTCTTAACACCTCAATTAATGCCGACGAGCGGCTGAATGAACCAACAGGTTGCTCTATTATTTTACCATGGGATTTCCAATTTGTAAGCGATATCTTGTTAAAAGGATGACGAGTAAAATGTCAAAAGATTCAATATATTTTTGTAAAAAGAAGAAAGATAATTTATAATTTTCTTACAATTATAAATTATAAACATAAGAATAATTTATAATGAACTGACTAACAGTCAAGGAAGGAGGAGGGATAAGACAAATGAAACTATACCTGTCGGTTGATATGGAAGGAATTACAGGACTCGTCGATCACACAAATGTTCTGCGAGAGAAAGAGAATTATGAAAGAAGCCGCAAAATAATGACGGATGAAGCGAATGCAGTCATTTATGCAGGGTTTAGAGAAAAGTGCTCAGAAGTTGTGGTAAATGACAGTCATTCGAGTATGAATAATCTCCTTGTTGAACGGCTTCATCCAGAAACTCAGCTTATTTCAGGAAGCGTAAAACCATATTCAATGGTACAGGGATTAGATCAGACTTTTGATGGTGCTATATTTCTAGGGTATCATGCTAAAGCATCCATGCCTGGTGTCATGTCTCATTCAATGATATTTGGTGCTCGCAATATGTACATAGACGATATGAATATTGGAGAGTTAGGCTTCAACGCATACGTCGCAGGCTATTGCGGCGTGCCAGTTTTAATGGTAGCTGGTGATGACCAAACGGCGCTGGAAGCACAGCAGCTTATTCCAAACGTGACGACTGCTATCGTCAAACAGGCCATTTCACGTTCTGCAGCCAAAACATTAACCCCTAAGAAAGCAGAACAATTACTTCAAGAAAAAACAGCCGCAGCTATTCAGCACAAACACCTTGTTAAACCTTTAATTCCACCTAAACACCCAACCTTACGAATAGAATTTGCAAATTATGGTCAAGCAGAGTGGGCGCATTTAATGCCGGGCACAGAAATTGAACCTGGAACGACGACCGTTCGGTTTCAAGCAAAAGATATTTTAGAAGCTTATCAGGCCATGCTTGTTATGACTGAATTAGCTACGCGCACAACATTCTGTTAGAAGGTGGGATAAAGGTGAAAAGTTATATTTTAAAGCGATTTTTATCCATGCTTGTTACGCTGTGGGTAATTGTGACCTTAACCTTCTTTTTAATGCATTCGATTCCTGGATCTCCATTTAATGAAGAACGAGCGACAAGCGATGCAGTTCAAAAAAACCTGGAATCATTTTATCACTTAGATGAGCCGCTAGCTGTGCAATATGTTCTTTATTTGAAATCCATTGTTACCTTTGACTTTGGTCCTTCTATTAAACAGCCGTCTCAAACGGTTAACGACCTTTTAGGAAGAGGGTTTCCCGTGTCATTTGAACTTGGAATGGTGACGTTAATTCTTGCGGTGATTTCCGGTATTACACTAGGCATTATCGCTGCTCTTAGAAGAAACGGAATAATTGATTACATTGCGATGAGCATAGCAGTTATCGGATTGTCGGTTCCAAATTTTGTTATGGCCACCTTGTTAATTCAACAGCTTTCTGTCAATTTAAAAATTTTACCCGCTGCTACGTGGACGAGCCCTTTACATATGATTCTTCCGACTCTAGCTCTTGCCACAGGTCCTATGGCTATTATTGCACGTTTGACTCGCTCAAGCATGATAGAAGTACTGACTCAAGATTATATTCGAACAGCGCGTGCAAAAGGGCTTTCGCCAATGAAAATTGTATTTAAACACGCGCTTAGAAATGCTTTAATGCCTGTTATAACAGTTCTTGGAACGATTGCAGCCAGCGTATTAACTGGCACATTTGTTATTGAACAAGTCTTTGCTATTCCTGGCATGGGGAAATATTTTGTGGACAGTATTAATACGAGAGACTACCCCGTAATTATGGGCACTACGGTCTTTTACAGTTCGATTCTCATCATTATGCTTTTTTTAGTAGACATTGCTTACGGAATACTTGATCCACGAATCAAACTGTATAAGAAGGAGGGATAACGTGCTGGAAAAACAGGAGTATAAGCAAATTCCTGATGAGTGGTTTACGCCAAAGAAAAAAAAGAAATCTGAAGCCGAAGCAGTTGTAAGGCCGAGTCTTTCTTATTGGCATGATGCATGGCGCAGGCTTGTAAAAAACAAGTTGGCCATGCTGGGTCTCTTTTTTTTAGTCATCCTCGTTGTGATGGCTATATTCGGTCCTATGTTTTCACCCTACAGCGTAACGAAAGCCTCTTTTACAGAGCAAAACCTTCCTCCTTCAGCTAGTCATTGGTTTGGAACGGATGACTTAGGCAGAGATATGTACACTCGGACATGGTACGGGGCTAGAATCTCTTTATTTGTAGGGCTGATGGCAGCGCTTATTGATTTTATCATCGGTGTCATTTACGGGGGCTTCTCAGGCTATAAAGGAGGAAAAACAGATAATGTCATGATGCGCGTAATTGAAATTTTATACGGTCTTCCTTATTTATTAGTGGTAATTTTACTAATGGTAGTCATGGGACCCGGGCTTTCTACGATTATTGTGGCACTTTCCGTTACAGGTTGGATCGGGATGGCGAGAATTGTACGGGGGCAAGTATTGCAAATAAAAAACTATGAATACGTGCTTGCATCCAAAACGTTTGGAACAAAAACAAGCCGTATCATTAAGCGAAACCTGCTTCCAAATACGATGGGACCGATTATCGTTCAAATGACACTAACCGTACCAACTGCCATTTTTGCTGAAGCTTTTTTAAGCTTTTTAGGGCTGGGTGTACAGGCTCCTTATGCGAGCTGGGGAGTAATGGCAAACGATGGTTTATCAACGATTCTATCAGGCTATTGGTGGCGTTTGTTTTTTCCCGCGTTTTTTATTTCTCTTACCATGTTTGCTTTTAATGTCCTTGGAGACGGACTGCAAGATGCACTTGATCCGAAATTAAGGAGGTAAGCAAATGGAAAAAATAATCCGAATCAAAAACTTACACGTACAGTTTTCAACTTACGGAGGGCAAGTTCAAGCTGTAAGAGGCGTTAGTTTTGATTTACATAAAGGAGAAACCCTAGCGATTGTAGGAGAGTCAGGTTGCGGAAAAAGCGTAACATCTCAAAGTATCATGAGGTTAATTCCAACACCTCCGGGCAGGATCACAAGCGGCTCTATTTTATTTAAAGACCAGGATTTAACAAAACTATCAGAAAAGAAAATGCGAGACATTCGAGGCGCTGATATTTCGATGATTTTTCAGGATCCTATGACTGCGCTTAATCCAACTCTTCGCGTAGGTGAGCAAATTGCAGAAAATATTATGCAACATGAAAACATTTCAAAAGAAAAAGCCAAAGAAAAAGCATTTGAAATGCTGGAGCTAGTCGGAATTCCAAATCCTAAAGAACGCCTAAAGCAATATCCTCATGAATTTAGCGGGGGAATGAGACAGCGTATTGTAATTGCAATGGCCCTTGTATGCAACCCCGAAGTGCTAATTGCTGATGAACCTACCACAGCCCTTGACGTCACAATACAGGCGCAGATTTTAGAATTATTTAAGGATATTCAGCAGAAAACGGATGTCTCCATTGTTTTAATTACCCATGATTTAGGTGTAGTTGCTCAGGTAGCTGACCGTGTTGCCGTAATGTATGCAGGAAAGATTGTAGAAATTGGAACAAGAAGAGACATCTTTTATACGCCGCAGCATCCGTATACAAAAGGATTGCTGCGTTCAGTTCCTCGGTTAGATCTATACGAAAGTGAGCTTGTGCCTATTGCAGGCTCACCTCCCGATTTATTTGCACCTCCATCTGGATGTTCGTTCGCACCTCGCTGTCCTTACGTAATGGAAGTGTGTGATCGCATGTATCCTACGTCGACAAAGCTGAAAGAAAGTCACCAAGTGCACTGCTGGCTTCAAGATGAGAGAGCCCAAAAATTTGTAACAACTATAAGCTAGATTTATAGATGAATAGCGAACTTATGAAAGAGGGGAAAATGATGAAAAAAATAGGGTCTTTACTAATGATGTGTGTACTTATATTTGCACTTGCTGCCTGTACGGCCACAAAAGATTCAGGCGCGGAGCCAGAAAAGAAAAGCAGTACAGCAAAAGAAGACGGTAAGGTCCTTTATATGAATAATGGCGCAGAACCTACGTCTTTTGATCCGCCTATTGGGTTTGATTCATATTCATGGAATATGCTTAATAACTTAATGGAGGGGCTGACTCGTTTAGGAAAAAGCGATGAGCCTGAAGGAGCAATGGCCGAGAAATGGGATATTTCTGACGATAAAAAAGTCTATACATTTCATTTGCGAAAAGATGCTAAATGGTCAAATGGAGATGACGTAAAAGCAAGTGATTTTGTGTTTGCATGGAAGAGGCTGTTAGATCCTAAGACTGGTTCTCCAGCGGCGTTTTTAGGCTATTTCATTCAAGGTGGAGAAGAATTTAATACGGGTAAAGGCAGTGCTGATCAAGTAGGAGTCAAAGCGCTAGATGACAAAACTTTTGAAGTTACGCTTAAAAGTCCGCAAGCCTATTTCTTAAGCGTAGTTTCCAATCCAGCGTTTTTTCCAATTAATGAAAAAGTAGCAACAAAAAATCCGAAATGGTTTGCAGAAGCAGATTCGTTTGTTGCTAATGGTCCTTTCAAATTAACTCAATGGAAGCATAACAGTAATCTAGTAATGGAAAGAAACGATCAGTACTGGGATGCTAAAAATGTAAAGCTCGATAAGGTAAAATGGGCAATTGTTGAAAATACAAACACAGAATACCAAATGTATCAAAATGGAGAACTAGATGTTTCTGAAATTCCATCGGATTTAAGTGAAAAGCTGTTGAAAGATGGAGATGTTCATATCGAAGACCAAGCGGGAACTTACTTCTATCGCTTTAACTTAGATAAAGAGCCCTTTCAAAACAAAAATATCCGTAAAGCATTCGCAATGGCTGTAGATCAAGATCAAATTGTTAATTTTGTTACAAAAAATAAAGAAAAACCAGCTCGCGGGTTTGTATCATACGGATTTAAAGATGCAGATGGAAAGGATTTCCGTAAAACAGGCGGCGACTTACTAAAAACAGATGGCAAAGAAGCAAAAGCACTTCTGAAAAAAGGAATGAAAGAAGAAGGATATAAAAAGCTGCCAGCTATTACGCTAACATACAGTACAGACGATACACATAAAAAAATAGCAGAAGCACTTCAGCAAATGTTCAAAGAAAATCTAGGTGTAGATGTGAAGCTTGCCAATATGGAATGGAATGTTTTCCAAGAAGAACAAAAAGCGTTAAAGTTTCAGCTGTCACGAAGTTCGTTTTTAGCTGATTATGCAGATCCAATCAACTTTTTAGAGAGCTTCCAGACGGGTCATTCAATGAACCGTACAGCTTGGAGCAATAAAGAATATGATAAGTTAATTAAACAAGCTATGAATGAAACTGATAATAAAAAACGTTTTGAGCTTATGTGTAAAGCAGAAGGTATTTTATTTGATGAGATGCCGATCATTCCTATTCATTTCTACAACTATGTGTTTTTAATAAAAGATAACGTATCTGGAATTGTTCGTCATCCTGTTGGCTATTTAGATTTGAAGTGGGCAGATAAACAGTAAAGTGGAACTTTTCGTCAGAGGGGATTTCAATTCCCTTCTGACCCAAGTTTCACTTTCTTCATTTCTTTACACAAAAGGAGTGTAGCAAATGATCAAACCAAAACGATTAAAAAAAGGTGATACAGTAGCTGTTATTGCACCTGCTAGTCCGCCTAATCAGCACAATCTAAAAAAAGGACTAGAATATTTGAAGGAAATAGGATTAAACGTAGTAACGGGTGCGCATTTATATAAAAAAAACGGGTACTTGGCAGGGACTGATGAACAGCGAGCAGCCGATATACATGCGATGTTTGCCAATAAGGAAGTAAAGGCAATTATCTGTGCATGCGGAGGGTACGGGACTGCTAGGCTTGCCTCGCAATTAAACTACAATTTAATTAAGCAAAACCCAAAGATTTTTTGGGGATATAGCGATATTACGTTTTTACATACCGCTATTCATCAGCGCACAGGTTTGGTTACCTTTCACGGGCCAATGCTTTCGTCGGATATCGGAAAAGAAGATGTTCATATAGAGACGAAGCAAGCTTTTTATCAATTATTTTCTCACCGTTCTTTTTACTATACGGATCAAATTAGCCCGCTCGACACTATTTGTGAAGGAGAAGCAACTGGTCAGCTGATAGGAGGAAATCTGACTTTGCTCGTGAGCACGCTTGGCACTCCATTTGAACTAGATACGAAAAATAAAATTTTATTTATTGAAGATATTGACGAAGAGCCGTATGAAATTGACCGCATGATGACACAGCTGTATATGGCCAATAAACTGCAGGATGCAGCGGGAATTCTTATCGGAGATTTCCATAACTGCTATCCTAAAAAACGTACAGAGTCGCTTTCACTAGAAGAGGCATTAACAAGTTACCTGACTTCTTTAAAAAAGCCTGTTATGAGAGGGTTTCGCATCGGGCATTGCTCGCCTCAAACAGCTGTGGGAATTGGAAGTTATGCCACGATGTCGACTTATGAACAAATGGTGGAATTTGAATCCGGTATTACATTACCAAAAGATAAAGTCGAACGCTGAAGGTTAAACCTGCAGGGAGGAGAAATAAGTGATGGATAAAAAAGCGTATTACGTTTGTGTGGCTGTGGCGACTGTGTGGACTTCCTGTGACTCTTGCAGAGAAATAGATGACAATGCAACAAGTGTCCCAGTAAAACTGGATAAATGGCTGGAGCAATTAACGTATACACGTCGGTTGGAGCTTTGTGAGAAAAATTTAGTTCAAACGCAGCTGTTACTAGGAGAAGAAGTATATGTAACGGAACTGAAAGGTAAATGGGCAAAAATCGTTATTCCTTCTCAGTTTTCTTCTAAAGATGAAAGAGGATATCCCGGGTGGGTTCCTTTCCACCAACTGATTTCCCAAGCTGAATATTCTCCATTGAATAAACCAACGGCAGTGGTATCAGCAGCGATTGCGACACTGCAGCTAGCGGAAGAAACCTTGCAAATTAGTTATCAAACGCAGCTGCCTCTTTTAAAAGAAGATAAAGAATGGCTAGAGGTTCAAACACCGGTTGGCACTGGGAGAATAAAACGTCAAGATGCTGTTGTAATAGAGGATAGAAACCGTAAAACAACAAAAGGAACTGGAGATATGATTATTGCAGCAGGAGAACAGTTTTTGAATCTTCCATATTTATGGGGGGGTATGAGTGCTTGGGGATATGATTGTTCCGGGTTTGCCTATGCTACTCATAAAGCAAACGGCTATCTTATTCCAAGAGATGCCACCGATCAAGCAAGGAAAGGCAAAGAAGTAGGATTAGACTCTATTCAACCCGGAGATTTATTGTTTTTCGCTTATGAAAAAGGGAAGGGGTCTATCCACCATGTTGGTATTTGTTATGGCAGAGGAAAAATGCTTCATTCACCTAAAACGGGTAAAACCGTCGAACTGATTGAATTAAAAGGAACGCTTTATGAAGAAGAGCTGTGCGCAGCCCGGCGCTATTATTAGGAGGTGGCAGTTATGACAGCGAAGCATTTGTTAGAAGTAAAGCAGCTGAGCAAATATTTTTCAATTACGAACAAGCAGGTTTTGAAAGCAGTAGACGGCGTGTCTTTTTATATTTCAAAAGGAGAAACCTTTGGACTTGTTGGTGAATCCGGCTGCGGAAAATCCACTGCCGGGCGAACAATCATTGGATTGTATAACCGTACATCAGGAGAGGTGCTTTATAAAGGGAAAAACGTGCATGAGCTATCAGAGAAAGAAAAATTTGCTTTTCATCGTAATATGCAAATGATTTTTCAAGATCCATATGCTTCACTGAATCCTCGTTCTACCGTAAAGGAGATTATCTCAGAACCAATGGAGGTTCACGGACTTTATTCCAATAAAAAAGAAATGCTGAACCGGGTGTATGAGCTGCTAGAAGATGTGGGGCTAAATCGTGATCATGCCAACCGCTATCCTCATGAGTTCAGCGGCGGGCAGCGCCAGCGCATAGGGATTGCGAGAGCTTTAGCGTTAAATCCAGAATGCATTATTGCAGACGAACCTATTTCTGCTTTAGATGTATCTGTACAGGCTCAAGTAGTTAATTTATTAAAAAAACTCCAAAAAGAAAAAGGGTTAACTTATTTATTTATTGCACATGACTTGTCGATGGTAAAGCATATAAGCAGTCGTATTGGAGTTATGTATTTAGGGCATTTAGTAGAATTAACAACAAGTTCGGAGCTGTATCAAAAACCGCTTCACCCATACACTCAAGCTCTACTGTCAGCTATTCCTATTCCTGATCCTGACGTTGAGGATAATCGGAAGCGGATTGTTCTTAAAGGAGAATTGCCAATCCCCATTAACCCTCCCTCTGGCTGCGTGTTTAATACGCGCTGTCCTCTTGCAGTAGCAGCCTGTAAGACTCAAAAACCAGAGTGGCAGGAAGTTGAAGAAAATCATTTTGTGGCCTGCCACTTATACAATCAAAAGATAATGAGTACCAACTATATTGAAACAGCTGCGACAAAATGATGGAAAAAGCAAGGATGAAAATAGAAGATGCAGTTACGAAATGGAAACGGAGTAATAATGGACTTATACGGATTCATATTGAAGGGAAAGAATCCATACAGATTAATTCTTTTATCCAACAACGAGCAGCAAGTACAATCAAGCTGCTGCTTGCAATAGGAGCGTTTCGTCAAATTGATGAGGGCATCTTGGCTTTAACATCTGTCATTCAAAGAATGGAAAAAAATACGGTTGGCGGAGCAGGTGTACTTAGAGCTCTTCCGCGGTTAACACATATTAAAGTGGAAGAGCTGCTTACCCTTATGATAATGGTTTCTGACAACACAGCTACAAATGAGCTCATTTCTTTAGTAGGATTTGAAAAAATTAACGAATGTGCTAAAAATCTAGGATTAAAGAAAACAGTTTTAAACCGCTATATGATGGACGAAACAGCTGTTAAACAAGGGATTGATAATTATACGTGTGCCTCTGACGTAGTAAAGTGCCTAAAGGAAATATATGAAGGAAACTTTTTGCGAAAATCTAGTTGCGAAAAAATAATGAGAATGTTAGAAATGCAGCAGTTTCGGCATAAGCTTCCAGCACGTATAGGATCAGCGTTTCAAGCTGCGAATAAGACTGGAGAACTACAGGGAGCGGAACATGATAGTACTATTCTCATGCGAGGTAACGAAACGTATTATGCCGTTGTTTTGATAGATGGACTAAGTGACAATGAACAGGGAAGGAGATTGATTACTGATATTGGATACCTTCTGTCATCTAACATCTAAAAATCTTTTGACCATTTCAATAAGCGGGGGGTAGTTTGGTCTCTTTTTATTTAATGTCTTCCATCAAAGAAAAACTCACATGCACTAATAATAAATGCTTGTCTTCTCAGATTTTGGTGAGACTGTTGTTTGCAGTGCTGGATTTGTGCTAGTAATAGATAAACATGTTCTTTTTCATAAAATTTTATGAAAAAATAATGATAAATCATTCATCCTATACCAACTTATTCATATTTTTTATATAATAGAATAATAGTATATATTTTAAACGAATAGTGAATGTTTATGCCAATTAGCAAGGAGCATGAAATTATTCGATTCATAAATGGTGGTGTATGTATGGCAAACGAACATGTAATGATAGATATTATAAAAGCATTTAAACGCAATTCAACTGAATCCATTGCCATGGATTTAATTAAGGAAGTGCGAGGGACATTTAGTCCTTTACCTAAATATATAGCGGATTTAATTGATGAGCTGAGAAAATTAAATTTAAAAGACGAAGTGATCAGTGTAATCTTGTATCAATCTGTATATGTGGCGGATCATCAATTTAATATTAAAGATACCATTACCAATCGTCAGTTTGTAAAAGATACGATTGAAATGGGCAGAAGATGGGTGCATCAGTACGGCCGAATTGAAACAGTAGAAGAAGCAATTCATATTGCAGAGCAAGTGTCTACAAAAGAGGACTTGCCTCATCATTTGCAAACAGCAACAATTGACGAAAAAATTACGCTTGAGGTGCAGCTTGATCATCAAACGTATGAAATGTTAAAAAATATAGCGGTTTATTATGATCATCATTCCTATGAACAGTCAATGACTGTAGCAATTAATCGTTTATATACGCAGCTGCGCGATGCACAATCAAAAAATAGTTAAATGTCAAATCTCACATGTTCCGTGCACCATGTGAGATTTTTTAAGATGTGAAAGAGGCGCAGATGAAAATGTCTTGCTCCATCATTCATCAAAAGGAGGGAGAACATAGATGAGGGTATATTTATCTCCTCTTCAAGAAAAAGATGCTTCTAAAGTTTTTGCATATTGGTCGGATGAAGAGGTTACGAGATATATGAATATTGAGCCCTTTACGACGCTTTATCAAGCGGAAAGCATGATTGCACTTCTTCAAAGTTTGACGAAAGAAGGAAAAGCAATACGCTATGCTATTCGATTAAAGACTTCCGATGAGATCATTGGAACCTGCGGTCTAAACCGTATTGATTATGGTAAAAAGCAAGCAGAGATTGGGTATGATTTAGGCAGACCTTTTTGGAAAAAAGGCCTCATGACAGAAGCGCTCTGCCTTTTGCTAGAAAAAGCTTTTGAAGAGTTTCATATACGGGAGATTGAAGCAAAAGTCGATCCTAATAATAAAGATTCAATTACGCTTTTAAAAAAATTCTCGTTTCAATTAAAAGAGGCGTATAAGTCAGATGATTGTACGTGTTTATACACCGTCAATAAAGAAAAAGTGAGCGCGATATTGTCAGGACGCTCAAAAAGTAAGAAGTAAATCCAACAGAAGTTCTTTTGAAATAGTAAATATTTTTAGGCCTTAACCGATAACAAAGAAAAGAACGAATTGAAGGAAGGTCATGAATGAATCATCATACACATTTACTAGAAGGGACGTACAATGAGTTACTCGTTACACTTTCTTTCCTTATCGCTATTACTGCGGCGTACGCTTCTTTTGGGTTAGCTAATCGTGTGAAAATTTCCCGGGCAAAATTTATTCAGTTTTGGTTAATCAGCGGGGCATTTACATTGGGAGTAGGCATTTGGTCCATGCATTTTATTGCCATGCTTGCTTTTCACTTGCCCGTAGATGTTTCATACAATTTATGGTTTGTTCTTCTCTCAATCTTGGGAGCGATAACAGGATGTTATATAGGCCTTTACCTCATTCACAAACAAAAGAAAAGCATGAAGGCACTCACCATTGCGGGGAGCTTTATGGGAGCTGGAATTGTTTTTATGCATTATTCCGGCATGATGGCAATGGAGACCATTATGATTTCATATGATCCATTTGTCGTTTTTCTCTCTATTCTTATTGCTGTTGCTGCTTCTAATACAGCTTTGTGGCTTGGTTTTTACTCAAAGTTAAATGAAGGGAAGCTTACCGTTTTTGCTAAGCTTATTTGTTCTACTATTATGGGCATTGCTATTGCTGGTATGCACTATACGGGTATGCAGGCAGCTTCTTTTTCAGGAATGCGAATGCCTGAACAATCAAACGGTTTTGCTTTAAATCCACTATATTTATCCGCCGTTATTATTTTTTTTGTTGTCTGCCTATTTACGGCTGTGTTTTTAACCATTTTTATGGATCGACGCGTACAAAAACAAGAAGTTTTAAAATGGGCTTTTTTTGAATCTGCCCTGGATGCTATTTTGGTGATTGATGAAAAAAGACATGTTTTATCGCTCAATTATGCAGCAGAAACGCTTTTCTCTCTTAAAGCATCAGATGTAATCGGGAGTGATGTTGTTAAGCTGCTGCCCTTCTATAAATTTTCTTCTCTACAAGGCGGACGGACTGAGCACTCCCTTTTGATAAGTAATAGAGAAGTTACGGTTGAGATAACGGTGATGGCGGTAGCGATTGAAGAGACGGTTGAGTATATGCTGTATATACGCAATATGACGCAAGAGCGTGAAGCGGAAAAAACGTTGATTGAAGCAAAAAATCGTTATGAAAACTTGTTTTACTCCTCTCCATTGGCAATTATGGCCCATCGAGAAGAAGAGGTCGTGTCCGTGAATGATGCTATGATTCAGCTTTTAGGAGTAACGGAAGACCAGCTCGTTGGGAAATCGTTATATGATTTCTTTTCATCTGAACAAGTTCCTGATATTAAAAAAGGATTGAAGGCAGTAAGAGATAGAAAAGATGAGCCAAGACCTCCATTAGCTCAGTTGAAAATGTTTAATGCGTTAGGTAAGGAACTCTTTTTAGAAGTAAAATCTACGCTCATTCAAATTAATGGAGAGACGCTTTTTCAGACAGTAACTAGAGATGTAACGGAGCAGAAAAAAGCTCAAGAATCGCTTCAATATATGGCTTTTCACGATATGCTAACAGATTTACCAAATCGAAGTATGTTTTCAAACATTGTAGAGAAATCCATTGATTCAGCAGCTGCTTCAGGAAAAAAGCTTCATTTCTTATTCTTAGACCTCGATCGTTTCAAACAGGTAAATGACACGCTTGGTCATCATGCTGGAGATCAGCTTATGCTTCAGGTGGTCGATCGAATGAAGAGCTGCCTAAGAAACCAAGATGTGCTTTCGCGTTTTGGAGGAGATGAGTTTTTAGTTTTACTGCATGATAGGACGGGTGAAGAAGTGAAAAAAATCTGTCAATCATTAAATGACTGCTTATCCACTCCTTTTGTAGTGCTGTCGAGAGATGTTTATTTAGGGGTAAGCATTGGAGTTAGTTTATTTCCTAAAGATGGAAGTTCGCTTGAAGTGCTAGTTCGCCATGCTGATTTAGCGATGTACGAAGTCAAAAAACAAGGGCGTAATCATTATCTGTTTTATCAAAAAGAAATGCAGGTTCATACTACGCGACGAATGAGAATTGAAGATGGTTTACGCAAGGCTTTTGAGCTGGGCGAAATGGAGCTTCACTATCAGCCCAAAGTCAATATTCAAAGTGGCCATATTGTTGGAGTGGAGGCTTTGATCCGGTGGACTCACGCCGAGATGGGCGTTATTTCTCCCGCAGAATTTATTCCGATTGCTGAAGAAACAGGCGTTATTGTTACATTGACGAAATGGGTATTAAAAAAAGCGTGCCATCAAAATAAGTATTGGCAGCTGAAAGGACTTCCTCCCTTAAAAATGAGTGTGAACATATCAAGCGTGGATTTTGGTACAACGGATTTTGTTGATTATGTGTTAGATGTCTTGCGTGAAGTAGAGTTAGAATCACGATATTTGGAACTTGAAATTACGGAAAGTGTAACGATGAAGCATGTTGAGCAGACAATCGAAAAGCTACAAATTTTAAAAGATGCAGGAGTATTTATTTCGATTGATGATTTTGGCTCAGGATATTCCTCATTCAGCTATATTCAGAAGCTGCCTATTCATACGCTGAAAATTGACCGGTCTTTTATTAAAGATTTAGATCCTAATACAACGGAAGTATCGATTGTCAGAGCCATTATTACACTAGCCAAAAGTTTGCAGCTATCCGTCGTAGCAGAAGGTGTAGAAGAAGTTGAACAAGTAGAACTTCTTCATAAAGAAAAATGTGATGAAGTGCAGGGATACTATTTCTCCAAACCGATTTCAGCGCAGGAATTTTATGAGAAATTTCATAAAATCGAAGAAAAAATGGAATTTGTTCATTAATGTAAAAAGCCGTTCTTATTTAAAAGAACGGCTTTTTATTATTGGTTATTTCGATATACATAAGGGTCTTTTGGAGACTGCTCACGCTTTACTTTTGTTACTTTTACAACAGGGATGGTTTTTTTGAACGGCTGGTAATACATTGTACTAATTTTTCCTGTAACCGTTGCCCAGTCATCATTTTTAAAAGTAACATCATCTGGAAACTCAATAAGCATTCCAAACACCCCTGAATCTGCAATACAATGAATGATACCAAAGCGAAAGAGAAAATATTGATTCTTTTTTAATTCTTTCGTTTGATACATAAATCCTTTAAAAGAAATGGTTTTGTCAGTGAATTCACCAGGATATCGGTAAATAGTCTCCATTGCATTTAAAAATTCCTCGTCTTCTAAGTTGATATTTTCTCCTTTAGAAAACTTTTTAAGATCACGATGAATCATTTTGTCATAGGCTTCTTCTCCGTAAAAAGAACTTGTGTCAGGCTGTAAAAATTGATGAGAAGAATAAGGATCCTTTTTGTCATAAATAGGAAAATGAAACCCTTTAGCTTCAACAATATTAGAATCAAGGGTTGCGACAGGTAAAAATAAGACCGTGAGTACAGGTAAAATATAAATTGGGTACCATACTCTTCGTTTCCATTTGCCATCTTGCTGATTATGGACGCATCCACAGCTACAATCATCATCATGTTTTTTAGGGCCTATCATGTAAAAGATTAATTCTGCAATGGTCAAGAACCAAAGGACAAAGATGGTGCAAAATGAAATCCAGGAATATTTCATATTGATATATTTTGAGATATCTCCAGTTGCATGAAGGTGCATGAAGATGAATGTAAACCCTATTAAAATTAAAATACGAATCATGCCAAATCCCTCCTTACTAATGAACAATTAAAATCGAAACAATAAGTACTAAAATGAAGACATACGCCAAAAGAGTAAAGACAAATTTAGTCTTAAACTGGCTTAGCATCATCAGCGTATTCTTGATATCAAACATTGGACCGAATACCAAGAATGAAACAATAGCACTATCTGTAAACGTACTGCGAAACGAGGAAGCGATAAACGCATCTGCAGAGGAACAAAGCGATAATACGTAGGCAAGTCCCATCATTACCGCATTTGATGAAACATTTCCTTGTCCCAATGAAAGTAAAGTAGAGGTCTTCACGAACGTTTGCATGCCGGCGGCAATTAATCCACCAATAATTAAAAATTTCCCAACAGAAAAAAACTCATCAATAGTATGACGAATCGATTGTGAAACTTTCTCACTCATTTTCTTGGGGGAAGTATGCAAATGAACCTCACGTTTTGTCTGAGGTGCTTTGAATTGAACACTTAAAATAAGACCTACAAGTAAGGAAACAATAAAAGCTACTCCTGCCCGATAAAATACTATTTTCCAATCATTTCCGAAAGCTACAAAGGTAGAAAATAAAACAACAGGATTAATAATAGGGCCTGTTAACATAAAAGGAATGGCAGCATAAAGGGGAACCCCTTTTGCCATTAAGCGCCTAGTAATAGGAACAATTCCACATTCACAGGCTGGAAAAAGAGCTCCAATCACACTAGCTAATAGGACAGCACCTATTTTATTTTGAGGAATAACTCGAGCCATCATTTCATCCGTTACAAAAATTTGAATAATTCCTGAAATGATCACGCCTAATAATACAAAAGGAAGAGCTTCAATAAGAATACTAATAAATATAGTATTCATTTGTAATAGAGACGAATTCATTATTTTCACTCCAAAATTAAGTTTATCTAAAATGTATTAGTGCAATAAAGTTGTATTTGGTCAACTTATACATAGTGTATCGTAAAAAGGGAAGGGAATAAAGCTTTTTCAAAAAGAAGTGAAAGGATTCTTTTGTTATTTATTCAAAATATGTCCCGTATTATGAGAAAACTATTGACTCATCTTGAATTAACAGATAACATTGATGATAATGATTATCAGCGTCATCAAGAGTATATACATAGGAGGAAGCATTAAAATGAAGCAAGTTAAAAAGATTAGACTTCTCAGTATAGCTACTATTGTTGCTATATTATTAGTGTCTAGCAGGATGTGGGGCAAAGCAGGATTCTACTAATGAAAAATCTTCTAACAATCAAAAGGTAGTCTGTTAAACATGAACTTAGGCACTACTAAGGTTCCTAAAAATCCTAAAAAGAATTGTTGTTCTTGAATTGTCGTTTGTTGATGCACTTCACGGTTTAGGTATTAAGCCTGTTGGAATAGCTGATGACAACAAAAAAGATATGATTGAACAGCTTGGTAAATGGAAAAATTGAAGTATACTTCTGTTGGGACACGTCAACAACCAAACCTGGAAGTAATCAGCTCACTAAAGCCTGACTTAATTATTGCAGATGTTCAACGTCATAAAGCAATTTATAAAGACTTAGAACAAAATTGCTCCAACGATTGAGTTGAATAGTCGTGAATCTACATATGAAGAAAATATAGACTGCATTTAAAACAATTGCAAAAGCAGCTAGGAAAAGAAAAAAAAGCAGAAGCAGCGATTAAATAAACATGAGGAAACCATTGCGAAATTAAAAAAGGAAGTTAAAAGAGGAAAATGGTCAGACAATCTTACCAGCTGTAGTTCGAGACACTTCATTCCAAGCTCATACCTCTGCTTCATATGACGGTGGAGTTCCTTGAAAAGCTAGGGTTTGAAGAACGCTGTGCAGAAGCAAAGAGGCATACGCTGAAATGAATTTAGAACAGTTGTCAGACATTAATCCAGATATTTTAATTCTAGCTAATAATGAAGGCAAACTTGTTAACGGATGAATGGAAAACAAATCCTCTATGGGAAGAACTTAAAAGCTGTTAAAAATCATAAGGTGTTTGTAGTAGACCGTGACTTATGGACAAGATTCCGAGGGGTAATTTCAGCTGAGGCAATTGGAAAAGATACGGTTAAGTTACTAAACAATAAGCAGCAGTAATATAACGGAATCTGACAAAGAGGCGAGAATAGTTATTCTATTCTTGCTTCTATTTGTATAGCAAAGTATACTGTAGAAAGTGTGTTGTGAATATAACATGAATTTTATCCAAGAAACAACGAACAAGTAGATACATAACAGTGATTGGTAGTTGGTGTTTTTTTATTGATCAGCTGGAATGATTTATTCACGTTTCTGTAGGTTCTTCTTCTAGTTAGTATAACTGATGTAATTAAGAGCACCTATTGCACCCAGACGATTCCAAACAAACAACGATTATTCAAACTCTGAGACTACCGCGAGCCGTTCTTGCAGCACTAATTGGGGCTAGTCTTGGCTGCTAGCTGGAGCACTGATGCAAGCTATTACTACGAAACTCGCTAGCTTCTCCTCAAGTATTCGGCATAAATGCCGGAGCTTCATTAGCTATTGTTGTGGCAACAATCTTATTTCCAGAATTATACTTCAAAAACAACTGTTTATATTGCCTTTTTGGGAGCAGCTTTAGGAGGAATAACGGTTTATTTGTTCGCATCTGGGCGGAAAGACAACTCATGTGAAACTAGCACTTGCCGGAATGGCCGTGCATTTATTTTTATCTTCCCTTACACAGGGAGTAATTGTGTTAAATGAACGATGCTACGGACGTTTTATATTGGCTTGTAGGGTCAATTAATGGGAAAGAACTGGTCTCATGTTTTAGTATTACTTACCATGGTCTGTATTTAGGACTTCTTAGCTAGCTTTTGCATCATGGGGCGCTCAATTTCTATATCTAGTGTCTAGGGGAAAATATGGCAACCGGTTTAGGTGAAAAAGTACAGTGGATAAGGCTTTGTTGCTGGTAGTAATTGTTATTATCCTTGCTGGTTCTTCCGTTGCGGTTGCTGGTCCAATAGGCTTTATTGGTCTGATGGTTCCTCATATTGCTACGAAAGTTAGTGGGAGGAGATTATCAACGTATCTTACCATTTTCCGCACTTTTAGGTGGCGACTCTACTTGTTTATGCAGACATACTTTCACGTTTTATTGCATACCCGTTCGAATCACCGGTAGGGATTGTAACAGCTCTTATTGGGGCACCTTTCTTTTTATATCTTGCTAGAAAAGGGAGGAATATTAAGCAATGAAAAGAAAACACCCTTATCAAATATTAAGTATCTTATTGCTATGTTTAATCATCACGGTTGTAATTAGCTTAGGAGTAGGAGCCGTTTATATTTCCCCTGCAGAAATCTTTCAGCAAATAGTAGGTAGTTCCCAAGGTAGTTCCTTTATTTTAACAAATTATCGCATTCCACGTACCCTCATTGCTATTGTGGTCGGTGCGGCTTTAGCGGTAGCAGGAGCTATTTTGCAAGGGATATTAAAAAACCCGCTTGCTTCTCCTGATGTTATCGGTGTAACAAAAGGAGCAGGGCTGTTCGCCGTTTTTATCTTAATTGTATTTCCAGCTGCTTCTATGCTTCTGCTGCCGCTTTCAGCTTTTTTAGGAGCATGCGGTCATTGCCGTTGCTACTCATGCTGTTCTCATATACACAAGGTAGCAAAAACTCATACGCTGGCGTTAGTGGGCGTAGCTTTAGGGGCTATCTGCCAGGCCGGCATTCAGTATTTTATGATTAAGTTTCCAGATGACGTGAATACAACTCTTCTTATGGCTTAACAGGAAGTTTATGGGGAAGAGGCTGGAATGAAATGTGGTTTTTAATTCCTTGTCGTTGTCCTTATTCCTTTAATTGTTATTTTTACTTCTAAGTTAGATATTTTGAATTTGGGAGATGAAATGGCAGTCGGATTAGGAGAAAGAATAAAATATGTTCGTTATACACTATTGAGTATGGCTGTGATATTAACCGGTTTATCTGTAGCTGTAGTTGGGTCAATTGGATTTATTGGATTTAATTGCTCCTCATATTAGTGAGGAGGTTAGTAGGGAGTCGGTCGAAGTTCTTGTTACCAGTTTCAGCAGCTAGTAGGTGCTTTATTCCTGACTAATTGCTGACAGTCTCGGAAGAGGGGTTGTGCCGCCCATTGAGATTCCCGCTGGAATCGTAACATCCGTTATTGGTGCCCCTTATTTTCTATATTTACTGCGGCGTGAACAGAAAAAATAGGAGAAAGGAGGAAGAGTAATGACAAAGTTAACTGCGGAAAAACTTTCGCTATCATATGATTCAACTTCAGTTATTCGCGATATTGACCTCCACATTCCAGAAGGCAAAGATAAGTATCATTATTGGCTCAAATGGTTGTGGAAAATCAACAATCCTTCGTTCATTGGCGCGTTTATTAAAGCCGACAGAAGGAAATATTTATTTAAACGGAAAAGATATTCATCAACATTCATCAAAAGAAGTAGCAAAAAAACTGGCTATTTTGCCTCAAGTCTCCTGAAGCTCCTGAAGATTTAACAGTAAAAGAGCTATGCTATTATGGTCGTCATCCCTCATAAAGGACTTATTTGCTCGCTATTCTGCTGAAGATCATCAAAATTGTAGAGTGAGGCTTTACAGGCAACTAAGACTGGTCTAATTTAAGTCATCGCACACTGGATGCGCTCTCTGGAGGACAGCGTCAAAGGGCCTGGATTGCAATGGCATTAGCACAGGGTACGGAGCTTACTGCTTTTGGACGAGCCTACCACATATTTAGATTTAGCTCATCAGATTGAAGTGCTTGAACTTCTTGCGTTTCTTAAACCAAGCAAGAGAAATTGTACAATTGTGATGGTCTCTGCACGATTTAAACCAAGCAGCTCGCTATGCAGATCATTTAATAAGTATTTCAAACGGTCAGATTTACAAAGAAGGTTCTCCTGCTCAAGTATTTACAGAAGAAATGATAAGGGATGTGTTTAATTTATCATCAACTATCATTCAAAATCCGGTTGATGGTTCACCTCTATGTATACCAACTGGAATCATAAAATAAACTGCACTTAAAAAAACAGCGTACTATTTTCACATAGTACGCTGTTTTACATTTAAGGTCAGAGCTAACAGTTTATACAATACATAGATTCCAAGGTATGCACCGGTTAATAAAAAAGCTGAATTTAAAAAGATTGCATGAATGCTCGTCATAAAAACAGTATGATTTTTTAAGATACGATAGATAGAAGCAGCGGCTATATTTCCAAATACTAGCGCTGAAAGAAGGGCTAGCGTATTAAAAACTAGTTCTGCTCCTTTCCACTTTAGTGAGAAAAAAAGCATGATAATAGGAACAATAATACTTGCAGAAACCAACAGGAAAATCAATGGACCATCTCCAATACGTTATCTTATTACAGTTACATAGGATAATGTTTTTACTTATTTTTAGATAGTCTTCCCTTTTTATAGTCTGTTAAGCTTTTTTCTTCCATTTTTTACTTATATAAAAAAGTAAAATAATCGATAAAACCACTAAGATGATTTTTCCTTGCATAGATCCTTGTGAAATATGATAAACCGAATAAACTTCAATAAAAAGCGCTGGAATTTTTCCAAGTGCGCTAGCAGAAATGAATACCGCAAAGGAGCCTTTTCCTACAGCACTGAAGAATGTAATGAGGCCTGATGGAACAAAGGGAAGTAATCGTAAAGAAAGAATGAATATAAAACTCTCTTTCCCTTGTACGCGCAGCAGCTTTAGCCACTTGGAGTGAGAAGGTGTTTTGGTATGAACAAGTGTACGGAAACCTTTTCGGTACAGCCAAAAAGAGAGAGCTACACCTAAAACTTCTCCAATAAAAGAAAGTAAAAATCCATTCCAAAAACCAAATAATTTTACGTTTACGAACGTAAGGGGCGCGCTTGGAAATACGCCCGTAATGCTAATAAGGATGTTCAAGAGAACACTAATAAGCTCTGCTGCTTCTAAATGTTCAAGCAGAAATGTTTGAAGATAGTCAGTCATGGTTATACTCCTGTTTATGTTTTATATGTAGGGCTAATTTAAGCTCATTTTCTACTATTATATAATTTTTGGCATGAAATAAGCAGTCAGCAGTTTATAAAAAACGAAACAGGGTAACTACTTACTAATGAAAGACGATTTACTGATTTGAAGGGATGGACAACTCATGTTGAAATTTTTGCTTGTTATTGTGGTTGTATTATTAATTATTATGATTTTTAAACGCATTATCCGAAAATAAAAATGCTAACTAAGCAGCTCGTGAGACCTTTCTCACGAGCTCTTTTGCGGAGCTATTCGGCAGCTCAACAATACACTTTTTACTGTGATGAATATCACTGCAGCTAGAGAAATGAAGGGGTAAGATAGAAATGGGAGGGAGGTATATGGAGCTAATATTCTATCTCAGCACTTATTTATCAGGGGGAGCTATCGCATTATGGCTAATTAATGCAGCGTTTAATGGATTATTAAAATAACAGAGGGAGAGAAAATGAACGATTCTAAAGGTATATTTAACAATAAAGAAAGAAAGCTTGCTCGCTATTTGGAGACGTACACAACCGAGCAAATTTTAAACGAAGCAGGCATGTCTTCGTCTGTTGCGTTATATGAGTTGAAAAAAATAAGATTACCGCGGGCAGTTGCTAATACGATTGTTTATTACGTACTGGCAACCAATAATCAAAAGCTGGTTATGTACAAACTGCTCATGTTAGCGGGCGTTTGTAAAAAGCTTGGCATTCAAGATGCACAGGCAGCCCTCACTTTTATCAAAAAATATTACGTTTGTCATCAGCATTTACACTAAAAAGCACATCTGTCTGAGGGGGAAAAGAGATGAATATTGTCCCGTTTAAGCAGCGTTCATCTGCGGAAATTTATCAAGATAAAGAACAGCCGTTTCAATGTTTCATTGAGGAAGATCGATTTCAGTTAGATTTGTATATGACGTATTTATTTCATCGCTGCCATTCTAGCAGGTATAGATATAGCCGTGCTAACAGAAAGGGTAGGATGTAATGATAAGATATCGGTGGTAAGCGGCTTCATTTTCCTAATGGAATAATGAAGCCGTTTGTTGTGTTAGAAAGAATGATTTACTATGATGTAGTTAATGATAAAAGAAAAAAGGAAGGGAAGGAACGTAATGGATTTACACAATTGGGAATATTGGATTTCAAAGCTTGAGCTGCAGCCTCATCCAGAAGGAGGGTTTTATAAACAAACCTATCGTTCTAATGATGAAATTTCTGATAAAGAAGTGTCATCGCAGTTTGATGACAAACGATTTCTATATACGAGTATTTACTTTTTATTAAGGTCTCAAGATGTATCGCATTTCCACCGGCTGCAATCAGATGAATTATGGTACTATCATGGGGGAAGTTCTTTAACCATTCATATTATCTACCGCGACGGAACCTATCAAGAAGTAAAACTAGGTACAAACTTAGAAAATGGAGAAGTTCCTCAATTTTTAGTTCCAAGAGATACCATTTTCGGTTCCTCTGTCGCAGATGAGAATACGTTTTCCCTGGTAGGGTGTATGGTCGCACCAGGCTTTGATTTCCGTGACTTTGAATTATTCACAAAACAGCAGCTGCTTGATGAATTCCCCGAGCATGTCGTGATCATCGACAAATTAGGGTACGATAAACTCCCAAATGATTAAAAAGCATGCATCTCGGTTTGATGCATGCTTTTTTCATTTGAACCATCCTTTTTCTTTAAAGCGAGTAATGGCTTCAATGCGATTCTTTACTTCGAGTTTGTCCAGAATGGTAGAAATATAGTTGCGCACTGTTCCGGTCTTAATAGATAGTTCGTCAGCAATTTCTTTTGTGTTTTTTCCATCAGCTACTAGAGCTAATACTTCTTTCTCTCTAGCAGTAAGAGGACTGGTAGATTCACTATATAAGTCATCCACTAATTCTGGAGCATAGAGGCGTCTGCCTGCCATCACGCTTCGAATTGAATTTGCGAGTTCTTCACTTGGACTATCTTTTAGCAAGTAGCCACTTACGCCTGCTTTCAAAGCTCTTTGAAAATAGCCAGAGCGAGCGAACGTTGTTAAAATGATGACTTTGCAGTTTAAATCTTTCAGTTCCTCTGCAGCTTCAAGCCCAGTTTTAAGTGGCATCTCGATGTCCATTACGCATATGTCTGGCTGGTGCTGCTTAGCAAGTGATACCGCTTGTTCCCCATTTGAAGCTTTTCCGACAACTTCCATGTCATCTTCTAAATTTAACAAAGAGCCTAAAGCTCCTAACATCATTTGCTGATCTTCGGCAATGACAATTCGAATCATAATTGTTCCTCCTTAATATGTTTGACGATGTTTGGAACTGTAATATGAATAATCGTCCCCCCTTGACTGGAGATATCAAGATGGCCGTTTACAAACTCCAACCGCTCTTTCATTCCTAAAAGTCCGTTTCCTTCCCAGCAGGTTTTTTTCGTATTAATACCCACTCCATTGTCTTCTACCGTTATGCCTACTTCTTTTGCAGACTGATGTAAAGTAATCGTGCAAACGGTGGCTTGACTATGTTTGACCACATTGGTTACGGCTTCTTTTAAGCACATGCTCAGAATATTTTCAATTAGCAAAGACACATTCTCTAATGAAATATCCTTTTCTCCTACAAACGTAATTTCGGCAGCTTCTAAAAGCTCTTGAACGCGTTTTAGTTCTTCGCTAAGGCGAATTCCACGCATTTGAGAAACCATTTTTCTCACTTCATTAAGAGCCGTGCGCGCTGTTTGCTGGACATCTTTTAATTCAGATTTTGCTTTTTCAGGATCTTTTGCAATAAGTTTTCTTGCTAAATCACTTTTTAGACCGATAAGAGACAGCTTTTGTCCTAACGTATCGTGCAGGTCGCGAGCTATACGCTGGCGCTCTTCCTGTTTTACAAGCTCAGAAATACGTTTATTTGCATCTTCCAGCTGTTCTTCCAGCCGGTCTCGCTTCTTCCGGTTATAAATGCTAAATGGCAGTACAATTACACTAATGGAAATTACAAAAATGAAAGGCAGCTGTTTTAAAAAGATCTCTTCTTGCATAACAACGTTAAAGTTTACCGAAATAACGGTGCTGATCAAATGAACAGCATACAAAGTGAAGAAAGCGAGCCGTTTTTGGATATTTCCAATAAAATAAGCGATAAAAAAAGCGAAGTAAAAGGCAAAGTAAATATAATTAAAAATCGTTGTTAGGGCTAAGGAAATGACGATTAATAAAGCCGTCCATACGTAAACGGACTTGTCTGTTGAAACAAATGCAAAACGATAGAAAATAAAAAATAAGATGGTGAGTAAAGAGCCAAGAATAATGTGATTCATGGATGAAGACTGTAAGATAAAATAAAATGGTAAAATGGCAAATACCGTCCATATGTAAGGAGATAGCCCAGTGATTTTTTGGAAAAACGTATATTTTTTCATAAAGAACCTCATTTGTTTGTTAAAATACACTATTAGTTTACCACAAAGTAGAATGAAATAAGTTTAGACGAATAGATAAAACAGTCAAGCTTTTGAAAGCTTGACTGTTTTATTAAAGTTCTGCTTTTGTTTGAGAAGAAATTCTGCTTGCTTTTGGTGCAGCTGAGCGTTTTTTTATTTCTTTAAAGCTCACAAACATTTTGTTTTCTTCATCCCATAAACGGAATCGAAGAGAGCGAAGGCTTGTTGCGAGTGTAATGGTTGGTACATTTTGAAGAGGCTGTGTGTGTTGATGAACAGCTTCAAGCTTATAGTTGGGCACTCTTGGGCTTAAATGATGTACGTGGTGAAACCCGATATTGCCTGTTAGCCATTGCAATAGTTTTGGAAGCTTGTAAAATGAACTTCCTTCAACGGCTGCTTTTACATAATCCCAGTGCTCATCTTCTTCAAAATAAGAATCTTCAAACTGATGCTGTACATAAAACAGCCAAATTCCAATTGAACCTGAAATGAAGAAAATCGGTCCTTGAATTAATACAAACGCCTGCCAACCTACCAACCAGCAGGTCGCTGCTGCTAATGCAACAATCAATACATTTGTAAGATACGTGTTCATTCTCTCTTTTTTCTTCGCATTTTTTCGATTGAATCGGTTTGTAATCAAAAATACATATATAGGTCCCACGCCGAACATAACGAACGGGTTGCGATAAATACGGTAAGCGATTTTTTTCCAAATAGAAGCTTCTTTATATTCTGTTACGGTTAACACCCAAATGTCACCCGTACCTCTTTTATCTAAGTTGCTGCTTGTTGCATGGTGAATGGCATGGCTATGTCCCCATTGACTGTAAGGAAACATCGTTAACACACCGGTAATTGTTCCGAGAATTTTATTGTGTTGTCTACTCTTAAAGAAAGAGTAGTGACAACAGTCATGAAAAATAATGAATATTCTTACTAAAAACCCTGCTGCGATGACAGTTAGCGGAAATGCTAAAAAATAAGAAATTGAAAGGCTCTCATAAGCGAGAAACCATAGTGTGAAAAAAGGTAAAAAAGTATTAATCAATTGTCTTATGCTGTCTTTCATTACTGCTTTTTCAAAGGGTGCAACTTGTTTTCGTAAATTCTTTTGTTTTTGTATAGTCATATGAAATTCCTTTCATCACCGTATATTATCCTCAGTATAAAGGGATTTTTCTGACTATTTAAGACATACGTGTCATATAGAAACTATGACACTTGTCATATATACGTAGGGGGAAGCTGTAAAAAATGAAAAAAAGCGGTATTTAACAGTCTGCGGTTCTGATAAAATTATACAGTGAAGGCTTATTGTTACGGAGCATTTAAGAAGAAAAAGGAGTTTGAAATGAATAAAAGAAATAGATGGGTATATCTGCTTCTAGCTATTGTGATCATGGGAGCAGGTCTTTTATCAAGAAAACTTACTGCGTATCTTCCTCACATCGTAAATATATATGCGGGAGATTCGTTATGGGCCTTAATGATTTTTGTCAGTGCGGGTTTTTTGTTTCCTACATGGAAGACAAAAATGATTGGTATGTTTGCTATAGTGTTTTGTTACTTCATTGAATTTACACAGCTGTATCACGCTCCGTGGATTGATGACATAAGAAAGACTGCGCTAGGAGGGCTCATTCTGGGTTATGGCTTCTTATGGAGCGATATACTAGCCTATTCGATTGGAGTGGCGGTAGGAATGAGCTGGGAGTATTATAGATATCGATTTAAAAGAGCCGCCTAGCAAATACGGTTCAATGAATCTTAGAACTCCGCTGAGGATGGAATAGACCGTAGGGTTATGAAGCAGGATGTATATACATAAAAATAAACTTATGCATAAAATTTTTATTTAAAACCTATTATCTATTTGTTGAACGAGAGGAAGAGAGGGGATTATTTGAATTTAATAGCCTGGATGATTATTGCATGTGAAATCGCTTTTTGGGTAGTCATCATTTTAGGATTAGCAACAAGGTATACGTTTAAAAAACAAAAGCTCAGTTTTTTTATTTTAGCTCTAACACCTGTTGTTGATTTTTTTCTTCTGATTGTGACGAGCGTAGACCTTTACGGAGGTGCTACAGCGACTTATGCTCACGCTATTGCAGCCGTGTATATTGGAGTTTCGATCGCTTTTGGAAAAAGTATGATTCAATGGGCAGACGAACGCTTTCAATATTATGTGATGAAAAACGGAGAGAAACCTCGTAGGCGCTATGGAAAAGAATATGCAAAGCATTATTTTAAGTCATGGATACAGCACCTTGTTGCTTACGCTATTGGGGCAGCTCTTTTAGCGGCGATGATGTATATAGTATCAAATGGAAAAACCAACGTGCTGCAAAATGTAGTGGAATTGTGGACAGTTATTGTAGGAATTGATTTCTTATTATCTCTTTCTAATTTCGTTTGGCCTAAAAAAGAAAAAGAGTCTGGTTATACCAACTCATAAAAAGTCATCGTCATGCGAGAAAAACCAGTGAAAAAACCTCCCTGTAAGGAGGTTTTTTGTTTTACCATCCAGGGTATAGGTATATAAATGATGCTTGTCTGAGATAGTTCAGTTTAGTTGCTTAAGCGGCTAAACTGCTTTTTGTGCAAATATATGTACATTTTATGTGGCATGCATGATAAGAATTCTGTGTATTCCATATACTACCTCATATGAAAGATAGACAAGTGATACAATACAGTTTGTTTTTAGGAGAGCTTTTATGAAAAAACGCCGGTTGGACTTTATTTTTTTATTTATTATTTTACTTTCAATTTATGCTTTCTTTTTTACCTCTATTGATGTTCATTGGAAGTATGCCTTAGTTGGATTATATGGTGTCATCATTTTTATTTGTATGTATTCACTTATGCTTGAAAATCGAACGCCTGAAAGTACGTTGGTTTGGATGTATGTTCTCTTTTTCTTCCCTGTTGCAGGCTTTTTCTTTTATTTGTATTCAGGACAGCTCTATTTAAAGGGGCATATGTTTAAAAAAAAGCGTATGCATAACCGAGAGATGCTTAGAAAGATGGCAGATAAAGAAACGACGCCTGATCTATCGCCCCTCCAATCTCATCAGCGTTATTTTGCTCAGTACCTTCAATGTGTATCTTTGACGAAGATGAATGTTTATACAAAAACCTATGTGCTTAAAAATGGACAAGAAACGTTTAACGAAATCAAAAAGCATTTGCAGTCAGCAAAACATTTTATTCATATGGAGTACTACATGTTTCACTCAGATTCGTTAGGAAAAGAAATCATTGATATTTTAATAAAGAAAGCAAGTGAAGGTGTAGAAGTGCGCTTTACATTCGATACAATGGGAAGCTTTACACTATCGGGTTCAGATATTAAGCGAATGAAAAAAGCGAATGTTAAAGTGCATGCGTTCTTACCTATTAAGTATGGATTTTTTAATCAAAAATTCAACTTTCGAAACCACCGTAAAATAGTTGTAATTGACGGGGAAGTAGGTTTTGTAGGAGGGCTGAATGTAGGCGATGAGTATTTAGGGAAAAATAAAAAAATCGGTTTTTGGCGAGATACCCACCTGATGTTAAGAGGTGAATCTGTTCAAACCTTACACTCGATTTTTATGTTTGACTGGGAATACGTTTCGGGGGAATGCTTAATTAACAATGAATCATATACAAAACCTCATCGTGTTGAAGGCGAAGGGTTCGTTCAGGTAGTGGCGACGGGGCCAGATACGCAGGAAAATATGAGCGACTATTATTATACAATGATTACAAGCGCGACGAAGTCAATTTGGATTTCTACCCCATATTTTGTTCCAAACGAAGCTATAAGAACTGCTCTTCGTATTGCGGCTAGAAAAGGTGTAGAAGTACGAATTATGGTGCCGGAAATTAATGATGGCTTTCTGACTCAATATGGAACGAGATCATATTTTGCTGAACTTCTTCGCTGTGGAATTGAAGTATATTCGTATCAAAAAGGGTTTTTGCATCAAAAAATCGTGATTATAGATGGAGATATGGCTTCAGTAGGTACTGCAAATATGGATATGAGGAGCTTTCATCTGAACTTTGAAGTTAATGCATTTTTAATTGACGGAGAGACAATTCAAACGCTCATCAAAAACTATGAAGAAGATATGGAAGACAGTCATTTGATCAAGCCAGTAGCATTTTACAAGCGAAGCTTAGTAGAACGTTCGAAAGAATCATTTGCGCGCTTATTTTCAGGTGTTTTATAAAATAAAGTTTGTTTTCAAAAAGCAGGAGGAAACGTATGGGTGAATCTCCATTTGTTAAAAAAGATACGTTTGGTCGAAAGTTACATCGCTTAAAAGAACGTACTAAACCATTTGTCGTGCGTTTTTCACGGTTTGGTCATGTGGCTCAAGGTGTGGTCTATTTTATCATCGGTATATTAGCGATTCAGACAGCTTTCGGATTAAAAGGCGATTTGGTTACTTCTCAAGGAGCCCTACACACAATTGCAAAGCAGCCGTTTGGATTTTTAATTTTAATCGTTTTAGCAGTAGGTTTAAGTGGATATGCGTTTTGGCAAATCATTTCTGCTATTTTTGACCCTCACCACGTTGGGCATGGTGTAAAAGGCGCTTTTACTCGTTTAGGCTATTTAGTTGTAGCCACGTTTTATATTAGTCTTTGTGTGAGTTCGGTAAGAATTTTGCTTCATGCTCACGTTCATACGTCAGGTAAGCATTATCAAACGGTATCAGCCAAGCTGTTATCTTATCCCTTTGGGCAAACCATCATTGCGCTTACAGGTATCGGCGTTATTATCTTTGGGATTGGACAAGTATATTGGGCTCTTTCAGGACGCTTCCTAAAAAAACTAAAGAAAAACGAAATGTCAAAAGAAGAGTGGCGATGGAGCGGGCATATTGGAAAAGCGGGTATTATTGCTCGAAGTATCGTCTTTGGGATTATTGGCTTCTTTCTTATTCGCACGGCTCTTCAAGCGGATCCAGACGAAACGAAAGGGTTAGATGGAGCCCTTGCTGAAGTAGCGCAGCGTCCTTTTGGGTCTGTACTGCTGGCTATCGTATCAATCGGGCTTATGGCATACGGAGTATATATGTTTGCAGAATCAAGGTATAAACGAATTGATCCTTAATAAAATTTAAAAGATGAAAAAGCTACTTTTTAGCCTTCTGCTCATATCATATAGCAGATAGATAGTGAACAGGAGGAGAGGCAGATGCCATCGGTAGTGGGAGCCGTAAATATCTCGAATGTATTGGTTTCATCTTCAGTGGAGTTTGGTGATTGTCTGGCTATTAAGCCAAAGAGTACAGCTTTTACAACAGTCGGTTCTGGTAGCGGGAACACAGGAAACTTTATGAATATTACAAGCAGTGCCAGTACCGCCAATACAATTGATATGGATATTAACGATCAAAATGTAGTGGGAAATGCATAAGAAACGAAAGCTTATCGTCATCGGACGGTAAGCTTTTTTATTTGAGTTTGACGTATACCCAGACGTTTCTTTACCACAATGTACCTCTAGGATTCTATCTTATAGGAGTAGTAAACTAGACAGGTGATGTCAAAAAGTGGGGAGGCGAGATTATCAAATGAAGAAAATATGTATGAGCCTACTTATTCTCTGTCTTTTCAGTGGAGGATTGGCCCCAATAAGTAAAGGAGACGCTGCTTCTTCAGTAGGCACTGTCAAAGGTGATAATGTAAATGTGTATCGTTCTCCATCTTTACATTCTTCGGTTGTTCAGACAGTGAAAAAAGGAGAAGAATTTCCTGCTATTTCATCTGAAGCGGGAGATGCAGCTCAAGTTATCACCCATAAAGTAGTGCTAGGAAATACACTATGGCTACTAGCTAAACAATATGGTGTAACAGTCAGCGAGCTAATAAAACAAAATCAGCTAAAAACGACGGAGCTAACTCCGGGGCAAACGCTGAAAATACCACCAAAAGGCTTGTTACATAAAGTAGTATCAGGAGATACGCTTTGGAAAATCTCTGTAAAGTACGGTGTAAAAGCGACTGAATTAACAAAGTTAAATCAGCTATCATCAACAAATATTAAGCCTGGACAAATGCTTATTATTCCTGATTACTATGTACAAGTACAGCTTTTGGAAGGGAAAAAGGGCTGGATCAAAAAATCTGATTTAGCACAAAAGAAGCATCAGCCAGTAGTTATGGGCTGGAGCTTTAATGAAAAAACAGCAGGCTATGCAGAATCGATGAAACAAAAGAACTTAGACGTTGTTTCACCACGCTGGTTTACGCTAACGCGGAGTGACAAAGTTGTTTCATCTTCTATAAATCCATCGTATGTTCAAACGGCTCACAAAAACGGCAAAAAAGTCTGGCCGCTCATCGGTAACAATTTCGATGATGTGCTGACAAGTGACGTCCTAGGCAATAAAGCAAAGCGGCAAAAGCTTGTATCGTCAGTCGAAAGTTCGCTTGTGAAAACAAACAGTGACGGTATTAACGTTGACTTTGAAAATATTAATATCAAAAACAAACAAGATTTTGTTTTATTTATTAAAGAATTAAAAGCAGCGTTAAAGCCTCATGGTATGACCGTTTCAGTAGACGTAACACGAGAGAATAATGATCCGTTTTGGTCAGGAAGCTTTGATCGAAAACAGATTGGTCAAGTGGCAGATTACGTCATTATGATGGGTTATGAAGAACACTGGGGAGGGAGTCAGGTTCCAGGGTCTGTGGCTTCGCTGCCTTGGGTGAAAGAAGGAACAGAACTTCTTATGAAAGATGTACCTGCACACAAAATCCTGCTGGGAGTTCCTTTTTATACGCGAGAATGGAAAACGGATCTATCTACCAAAAAAGTTGTCACAAAAGACTTAACGATGAAAGAAGCCGAAGCAATTATCTCTTCTAAAAAGTTAACTAAAAAATGGGACAGCCAAGCCTCTCAGTACTATGTAGAATACACCGAAAATGGTACGAAGCATCAAATATGGCTCGAAGACAAAGCATCTATGCAGCGCCGGGTTAAATTAATTAATGACTATCATTTAGGCGGGGCGGCAGCTTGGTATATTGGTTCAGAAACATCAGATATATGGGAGTTATATAACTTCTAAATAAAAAACACACCTTATGCTTAATGTAGCTAGGTGTGTTTTTTATTTTCATCATATCGAAGCGTATACATCTATTTACAAACGAGATAAATTTTACAATATTTGTTTTTCTTGAGTTAATTTATAACTATATTCCAAAATGAGCCTATTTAACCTTTTTTTAGTTGAAAACGCTTAATGACTTTACGATAAAGATAATTTATAGTAAATTCAGTTTCTATACAATAAATTTACCAAATGAATAATTAAGTGATTTAATTATTAACTAAGTGAAAGGAATGGATGTTATGGGAAATGTATTAGTAATAGGCTTTCCAGGTGAAGGACATGTGAACCCTTCTTTAGGAATTGTAAAAGAATTAATGGCTCAAGGGGAGAAGGTCGTCTATTACGGCATTGAAGACTATGCTGAAAAAATCCGAAAAGCAGGAGCGGAATTTCGTGAATACGAAGATTTTCGTCCAAGTCTTGATATGAGCAACCGTATGACCAAAGAAGAGTCTTATGACCGCTATGAAATAATGAATTTGTTTTTAAATGAATCTGAAAATATTATTACTAAAATTATGAGTGAAACGAAACATGAAACATATGATTATGTACTTTATGATTATCACCTTTTAGCAGGTTCCGCTGTGGCCGACCTTCTTCAGCTTCCAAAGGTTTCTCTTTGTACGACGTTTGCGTTAAATAAGGAGTTAGCAACTTGTATGATGCCAAGTGGTCAAACAGAACCTGACCAATCTTCCTTTTATCCTCAATTCGAAAAATCATTAAATAAGTTCAACAGCCAATATAATACGGAGTTAAAAGACTCCATGGACATTATGTCAAATCCAGGGGATATTACGTTAGTATTTACGTCAGAATTCTTTCAGCCGCACGTATCTGAATTTACGAGTGAGTACAAGTTTATTGGTCCTTCAATTGTTAAACGACTAGATATTGAAGATCCTTATTACTTACAAAATGAAAATGAAAAAATTATTTTTGTTTCTATGGGAACTATTTTTAATCAGCAGCTAGAAATCTATAACTTATGTATAGAAGCATTAAAAGATTTTGAGGGTAAAGTTATTTTATCTATTGGTAAAAATACAAAACCTGAAGAATTAGCACACATTCCAGAAAACTTCGTTGTAAAACAATACGTACCGCAGCTAGAAATTTTAAAACGTGCGGATTTATTTATTACTCACGGCGGAATGAACAGCAGCAGTGAAGGTTTATACTACGATACGCCGCTTGTCGTTATTCCAATGGCAGTGGATCAATTTATGGTAGGCGATCGCGTGCAGGAGTTAGGAGCAGGCGTGAAATTAGATAAAAATAACGTATCTGCTGAGCTCATCAAAAATACAGTTAACGACGTTTTAACTACTCACACATATAAACAGTATGCACAACAAATCGGAGAATCACTTCGCTCAGCGGGAGGATACAAGCAAGGTGTGAAAGAAATTTTCAAGATGGTGCCTGTTAAAGCGTAATAGATGTAAGACAGCTAGATAACTAACAGAGAGGAGTAAATCATATGCAGACTATAAAAAAAGCAGTTATACCAGCAGCAGGGTTAGGTACTCGTTTTTTACCCGTTACAAAATCTATCCCAAAAGAAATGCTTCCAATTGTAAATAAGCCCGTCATTCAATTTATTGTGGAAGAAGCCTTAAAATCAGGCATCGAAGATATTTTAATTGTTACAGGAAACGGAAAACAAGCGATTGAAAATCATTTTGACCATAATATTCAATTAGAACACTTGCTTCATCAAAAAGGAAAGACCGAACTATTAGAGGAAATGGAGCATATCTCTGAACTAGCGAATATTCATTACGTTCGTCAAAAAGAAATGAAAGGCCTTGGCCATGCGATTGGCTGTGCTCGACAATTTATTGGAAACGAACCGTTTGCAGTTTTACTTGGAGATGACTTAACAGACCCAGATCAGCCTTGTTTAAAACAGCTGATTGACCAGTATACCCAAACGGGATCGTCGGTTATCGGCGTGCAGCGCGTAGAGGAAGAAGCCGTTCATCGTTACGGGATTATAGATCCAAAAGTAAATAAAAACCGATTATACGAAGTGAATGGTTTTGTAGAAAAACCATCAGTCGAAGAAGCTCCGTCTAATTTAGGAATTATTGGACGCTATGTATTTACACCTGACATTTTTGATTATCTTGAAACGCAGGAAGCTGGAAAAGGTGGGGAGATTCAGCTAACGGATGCTATTCAGCGTATGAATATAGACCGTTCTATTTATGCTTACGAATTCGAAGGCGAACGTTATGATGCAGGGGAAAAATTAGATTTTATTTTTACGACCCTTGCTTTTGCGTTAAAAGATGAAGAATTAAAAGCACCTCTTTTAACTAAATTCAAAGAGCTGATCAACAAGGAAGAACAAAAAGAAAAAATTGCTGTACAAATTGGAAAATAACCTTTATTTACACACCTTTCTTCTACTGTTTCTTGAAGAAAGGTGCGTTTTTTTGCGAAAATGGAACGTTTGACAGCTGGATAGAAAGGGTTGAAATGAGTTTATGTCGAAAGCAGAAAATTCGTTTGTATCAGGCATAAAGATTGTATTTACAGACCGGGATTTTCGAACGATTTTTATTTCATTATTTATTATTGGGTTGTCTGTTGGCGGCTTTATGCCTTATTTAACGGTTTGGGCAACAAATACATTGCACGCCACTTCGTTTCAAGCAGGATTTTTATTTGTCCCAATGAGCATTCTTGGTTTAATCGTCTCGTTTTATTTGGCTTCTTTATCAGACAAATGGGGAAAACGAAAGCCATTTATTATTTGGGCCTTACTGATTGGAACCATTTCAAGAGTTCCCTTAGCGTTTACGCATTCTTATACAATAGCACTCATTTTACTTGCTATAGGAGGGTTTAATGCGTTTTCTTTTTTCTTTGCTCTGCTGAATGATTTTATTGTTAAAAAGGAAGAAAGTAAATCGCAGGCAGGTACGATTACCGGTACTGTGCGAATGGCATTTTCACAAGGCTATATTTTTGGACCGATGCTCGGAGCTTTAATCATTGACCACGGAGGGTATACTCTTTTATTTTTACTATCAGGGTTGTTATCGCTGGCAACTTTAGTGTGGGTTCTTTTTGCGCTTAAAGAAGACAGTATGCCTCAACCTTCAGCGCATGCATCTTCAAAAGCGCCAGCTGGTATACCTTCTGTATTAATAGCTGTATTCGTAGCAGCTCTTTTCATTTTTGCGGGGGACTCCGGTCGTTCTATGTATTTGCCGCTGTATGTAACAGATACATTAAAGCAATCCGTTTCGATTGTAGGTATTCTCTTTACCGTAACATCTGTTTTTGAGCTAGTATTTATGCCATTAGGAGGCTATTTTTCTGATAAGATTGGCGTTAAACGATTCTTTATTATTGGAGTAGCTTGCCAAGTGCTTTATTTTATTTTAACGAGTCTTCATCTACCGCTGAGTGGATTAATTGCGCTTCAAGTATTTTATGCTTTTATTCTATCCGCTACAATGGGAGTAGGAATGGTGTATGCTCAGTCACTAGCCCCGCGTCAAATTGGACTAGCCACAACGGCATATATGACGGCTATACAAACTTCAGCAGTTGTCAGTAGCTTAGCTATGGGGTCACTAGTTAACGTGATTCCGTTGCCTTCTACCTTTTACATTTTAGCTGTTTTTGCGGTTGTTTCAGGTGTGATGTTTCTATTTATGAAGCAAAAATCAGCTGAGGAAATGACTTAAAAAGTTAAGAAGAAGTTGAGGTTTTACTAAATTAATCCAATATAAAGACAAACAAATAGTATGCATGAGCTGCACTGCTTGTGACACCGCAGTTGATTTCCGTGCAAGTCTTCGCTTTGCGCGGGTGGCCGATGAGCCTCCTTGCGGGGTCTCATCTGTTCCACTTTCCCCGCAGGAGTCTTCGCCTTGCCCTCCAATCAACTGCTAGAAGGACCTAAAGAAATGACACATACGTTCACCATAACAAAAAACGAACCATTCATTAATGGTTCGTTTTTTTACTTTCTCTAAAATACTTTTGCCCCAGCCTCTTTTTTATGAGGCTGTTTCTTGAATTTGTTCGCGGGGCTTTTTATTTAAAATTTTGCGGTAGCGGTAATTAACAAAAGCCGCCGCCGCCATACCTACTACTGAAAGCATCGCATCAAAGATAAAGATAATTGAAATATGTCCCGTTTTAGACATGAGCCCTGTTGCTAAAGGCAATAAAATTGCAGCTAATCCAGCAGCGGTCGCTACAATTCCTGTAACCGTTCCTTTTTTGTTCCAGAAAAGCTCGGTCATAACGGTAATCGCTAATTGAAAGACCCCAGCCGTAGAAAATCCCATGAAAAAAGCAGCTGCAATTGCAATAGCAGGTACTTTAACAAATAGAAGCGTAAGTACAGCGATAAGAGTAATCATCGGGTAAACGAGAATAACCGTTACAGGACGAAGCACTTTGCTTAATAATACGGCTAATACTAAAACAGAGATTAAAGCTCCGATGCTGTAGTAGCTTAAAAGGCGAACCGAGCTGCTTTCAGCCATACCTAATACTTGTTGACCATAAGTAGGAAGCCAAATTTGAGCCACTGTAAACAGAGCTGTAGAAGTAAATCCAATCACAATAAGAGCGATTCCTTCTTGTTTCATGTTAGGAGGAGAGATAAATTTATTCTCTTCTGTACTTTGCTGTTGAACTGTATTCTGTTCGCGTTTATGATTGGGAAAAGGCAGTTTGAACATAAAGATCATATTTAGTAAATAAATAAGAGCGGGAAGGAAAAAAGCATACCCATAAAACAAATCACGATCCGCAAAAAAGGCAATCATAAACGGCAGAAGCGCTGCTCCAGCTGATATAAATGCTTTTACAAGAACACTGGCTGAACCTGAAGATTTAGGAAAAACTTCAATCAAAGCAGGGTATGTTCCAGCGTCCATAGCAGAGTTTGCAATACCAGCAATAATGGCAAAGATAAAGGCTGTTTGATAATTTGGCGATAATGGAATGCCAATTAAGAAAATAGCCATCGTCAGAGACGAAACAATAATCAAAGGTTTTCGTCCGACTTTATCAGACAAGATGCCTGATAGAGAATATGAAAGCAATTTTCCAATTCCGATAGCAGAAATGATATAGCTGATTCCAGCACCGTCGGTATTTAATTGTTTTGTCAAAAATGACATATTTGATGCAAGCATGATATTGACCATGCCAAGTAGAAAATAGTTAATATACATACCTGAAGCTGACAGCATGTACTTATTTTTCATCGTTTACACATCCTTACGTAAAAAAGCTTATATGAAATGGATAAAAGCAATCACCCAGCCCTCCTTTTTTCATCGTTATTTATAAACCTACTTCCATGATAAGTTTATGAAGACATTACCTTTACCTTTTATCATTGGATTTATTCAGTTCTTTTTAGTATGCGACTAAATGCGTGCATCTAGTGCTTCAAATCAATATGAAATCTATTCTAACATGTTTTTAGCGCTTTAAACCAAAAAAGTGATATTTTATAAAAAAATCCTATCTTCTTTCGCGGCTTCACAAAAGAAACTCCACAAAAAATGTTCGCTTTAAAGCCAGGCTGCACAAGAAGTACCTCTTAATGATGGTTATTAAAAATGAGAAAAGGGTATTTATAAACTAAGGAAAAAGAAATAAGGGAAGAAAGGTGGAAACAATGAAGCACAAAGTATTTTTTGATGCGGAATGTCCTTTATGTTACAACGTAAAAAAAATAATTAAAGCGCTGGACTGGACGAACCAAATCCAGTGGATTCCAGTTCAATACATTGAGCGAACGGAGTATAGCTACTTAAAAGAAGAAGGAAGAGACTTATATGATCAAATTCATATGGTCACCAAAAAAGGGGAAGTATTAGCAGGATTTGAAACGGTCAGACGGCTTTTAGCTGTTTTGCCTCTTACATGTCCAATCGGCGTGCTTCTGCATTTACCATTAATGAAAAAAGCGTTTAGTCCGCTATACAAATGGATATCCACAAACAGGTACGACTGGTTTGGGCGCTACGATTCGCCGCGAACCACATAAACATATAAAAGGGACAAGCTTTTAAAAAGCTTGTCCCTTTTGTTTTGAAAACATTATAATTTATACATAGTTTAATTTTTAAAAGCGTATGTGACCGAGACGCGTAAATTCTAGAAAAAAAGCTATAGCTGAAAGGGAGAACTTTATATGAAAACAAAATGGACAGCTGAACGAATGCCTGATCTAACGGGGAAAACTGCCCTTATAACGGGAGGAAACAGCGGTATTGGGTTTGAAGCTGCAAAGGCTCTAGCAGCTCGCGGAGCAGAAATCATTCTTGCTGTGCGTAATGAAGCAAAAGGGAAAGAAGCTAAGAAAAGAATTAAAGCAGATAACGGAAATGCTAAAGTGACTATTATGTCATTAGATCTTAGTGACTTGAGCTCTATTCGGCATTTTGCCAATCAATTTCTTCAACAATACTCGTCTTTGGATCTTCTCATTAATAATGCAGGCGTGATGGTGCCGCCTCACAGCAAAACGAAAGACGGATTTGAACTGCAGTTTGGCTGTAATCATTTAGGACATTTTGCACTTACGGGTTTGCTGCTTCCTTTACTAATGGCCACTCCACATTCACGTGTCGTAACGGTAAGCAGTATAGCCGCTAATTCTGGAGAAATCTATTTTGATAATCTAGATGGAGAAAAAGGCTACAGTCCAATGAAGTTCTATAGACAAAGCAAACTCGCCAACCTATTGTTTGCCAAAGAATTGCAAACTCGCTTAGAAGCAGCCGGATCAACGACAATTAGTGCCGCTGTACATCCAGGTATTTCTAATACAAACCTATTATCACGCGGTTCAGGCAAAGAACCAAACGGCTTGTTGAAATTTTTAGTCAAGCTATTTAGTCAATCTGCAGAAATGGGCGCGCTGCCTACTCTTTATGCAGCTACTGAATCAATAGAAGGCGGTACATATATTGGGCCAGACGGAAAAGATGCTAAAAAAGGATATCCTGTAAAAGATATGATGGGAGACGTTTTATTTAAACCGGACGTAGCGGAAAAACTATGGAGCGTATCTGAGGACTTAACAGGTGTTGAGTACTCGTTTCGTGCTTAAGATAAAAAACAGTTCTGTAAGTGCGGAGCTGTTTTTTTTGTTGCTCAAAAGCTATAGGTCAGGGGGTTAAATAAAAAAAAGAATGTTGGATAGCATAATGATAAGTAAACGTACAATGAGTATGTTCTCTTTTGAGAGATAAAAGCACTCAACAAAGCTGAAGAAGCGGAGGGAAGTAACAGTGCCTGATAAACCTAGTATTACCTCAAGTGAAATTGGAACGCTGTGGATGACATATCAGCAGAAAACGTTAATCATTTGCTTGTTGGATTATATGATTGAACATGCAGACGATGAAGATGCTAAAACAATTATGACGGACTTGCGTGAACAGCTCATTATATACATACGAAAGATAAAAACAATATTTGAAAAAGAAGGAGCCGTAGTGCCAACCGGGCTTTCATCTCAAGACGTAAACGTACAGGCTCCAAAACTATTTACTAATGGATTTGATATTATGTTTCTTCGTGTTATTAAAGAAATTAGTATGGGGATGTATACATTAAGTTTAGGTAAGGCCTACAGAGAAGATGTGGTGAAATTTTATCAAGATTTAACAAAGATTACGCAAGAGTGCTACGATTCCTGTACGCAGTACTTATTGAGAAAAGGAATTTTATCACGCCCACCCTATATTCCAATGCCAACTACCGTTGAGTTTGTTTCGGATAGAAAATATCTAAGCGGCTTAAATGTATTTGCGGACAAAAGAGTATTAAATACGATGGAGCTAGCGCAGATTTATCATGGAGTCGAAACAAACATTGTCGGGATGAAGTTAATGAAGGCTTTTTCTCAAACGGCGAAAGATGCCGAAGTGAAAAAGCATTTTTTGAAAGGAAAAGAGCTCAGTAAAAAGATTATTACGCGCCTAGAAGAAATAATTATACAAGACGATATTTCACCTTCTGTTGCCTCAACAGGAAGCATAACGACTTCTGAAACGCCTGCTTTTTCTGATCGTTTGATGCTGACATGCGATATTTTACTTAGTAATTTTAGCATTGGAAGTCAGGCATTTGGAGCAGCATTTAGTTTTCGAAGAGATATTGTGGCTAAAATGATGCTGATAGGAGAAGATGCGTTTCAATATGCAAGCGAAGCGACGGAAATTATGATTAAAAAAGGCTGGCTTGAAGTTCCACCAAGCATTAATTAGCTAATATGGAAATACGTATTTACATGATGCTCTTCTAAAAGCAATGAATTTAAAATAGGTGAGATAAAAACACCGTGCTGATTGAATACACTTAGTATGTAAATCAACACGGTGTTTTTGCTTTGTTTGAGCAAGTTATGATGGAATTTCTTCAAAGGTATGCTACGATAAGAATTATCTTGAATTGAAGAGGTGTCACGATGAAAATAGAAGTTTGGTCAGATTTTGTCTGTCCTTTTTGTTATATTGGAAAGCGTCGATTAGAGCAAGCGCTTCAGCAATTTGCAGACAAAGATGATGTGCAGGTTGAATTTAAAAGCTTCGAGCTAGATCCAAATGCCCCAGTTAATACTGGTAAAACGATTAATGAAGCTCTTGCTGCTAAGTATGGAATGACCATTGAACAAGCAAAGCAAGCAAATGAAGGTATCGGACAGCAGGCAGCTGGTGTGGGATTATCCTTTAATTTTGACGATATGAAGCCAACTAATACATTTGACGCTCATCGTTTAGCTAAATTTGCAAAAGCTCAAGGAAAAGAAGCAGCCATGACAGAAAAGCTTCTTTATGCATATTTTACTGAGTCAAAACATTTAGGTGAAGAAGAGACGCTGGTTGCTGTTGCAGAAGATGCAGGTCTTGACCGAGAAGAAGCACGTCAAATTCTTACGGATAAAAACGCATATGCAAATGAAGTGCGCAGTGATGAAGCAACGGCTCAGCAATATGGCATTAGCGGTGTTCCGTATTTTGTTATTAATCAAAAATATGCGATTTCAGGTGCACAGCCAGTCGAGACATTTGTAGGGGCTCTCCAACAAGTATGGGAAGAAGAAAATCCGACTCCCACTTTGAAGAGTCTTTCTCCAGAAGGCGCAGATGATGCCTTTTGTGCAGATGGTCAATGTGCCGTTCCTGATTCCTCTAAAAACCAACAATAAACAAAAAGCAGAGGCGGAAATTTCGCTTCTGCTTTTTGTTTATTTTAAAAAAAATTACAAAAATACAAACGTGTGTTCTATTTTGTGTTATAATAAGTTTAGAAGCAACAAACCTCGATGAGTGAACTCCAAAAATAAGCGATTAAAAGTGATCCCACCATGAACTAGCTTCCATTTAATCCTGCAGGGGGAATCTAAATGAAGAACAAAGTGCGCATTATCCCATTTCAAGTAGTTGAACAATTGAATCAATTTAATGAAGTCCCAGAAGGAGTCGCTCTAATTGGAGCAGAGGAAGTATGGAAGCAAACAAAAGGACAGGGAATAACCGTAGCGGTTTTGGATACTGGCTGTGAGGTTACACACCCAGATTTGCAGGAACGAATTATTGGAGGAAGAAATTTCACGCACGATGATCAGCAAAATCCTGATGTTTATCAAGACTATAATGGTCATGGTACTCACGTAGCAGGCACAATTGCAGCAGCTCATAATGGAAATGGTGTTGTAGGAGTGGCGCCGGAGGTGAATTTACTTATCCTGAAAGTACTTGATGGGAATGGTTCAGGTCAATATGAGTGGATTATCGAAGGTATTACCTACGCCATTCAGCAAAAAGTAGATATCATTTCAATGTCACTTGGAGGTCCGGCCGATGTGCCTGAGCTACATGAAGCGATTCAAGATGCTGTTGATCAGAATATTTTAGTTGTCTGCGCAGCGGGAAATGAAGGAGATGGAGAAAGCTCCACAGATGAGTTTGCGTACCCAGGCTCATATAATGAAGTGATTAGCGTAGGAGCGGTTGATTTAGAGAAACGTTCTTCGATATTTTCCAACTCGAACAACGAAGTAGACGTAGTGGCTCCGGGAGAGAGGATCGTATCAACTTACTTGAATGGAAAGTATGCCGCACTGAGCGGAACTTCTATGGCAACGCCTCACGTAGCGGGAGCTTTGGCATTGATAAAAGTTCTTTCAAATGAAACGTTTGGAAGAGAACTTACAGAACCAGAGCTTTACGCACAGTTAATCAGAAGAACACTTCCATTAAATGAATCACCAAGAGAAGTAGGAAACGGGTTTGTGCACTTGACCATTGTTGAAAAGCTGTTGCGTGAAGTTCAACGTCAAATGACTTCAGAGGTGATGGGATGAGAAGCAGTTTAGATATATTAATGGTGGAAAAACAGCAGGCAAAAGCCCTTTATCAGCAATACGTAAACAATCGAAGCTATTATGATGAAAAGACGGATGAAGAGAGTAAAAATCTTTATTATCGAGGTACTCCCTTTGAAAGAGAACCCATGCAAGCTTTGTTAACGGAAACGCATCAGCATTTGCTAAGTTATTCCCCCCATAAATATGTATATCCATGGGTGGATCTACAGGAGAATGGAGAGCTGAAGAGTCTGTATTCAGGAAAAGGAATGGATCCTTTAGAAACGATACAAAAAGATATTGATGCACTTCAGTCGCTTACTAACTCATCTGTTTCAAACAATGATATACTGCTAAACTGTGAGCACGTTGTCTCGCAGTCCTGGTTTGGAAAACAAGAGCCTATGAGAGGCGATTTACATCATTTATTTGCGTGTGAGCCTTCTTGTAACAGTCGAAGAGGTAATTCTTCTTATATTGACTTCCCGGATTATACACCGGAAGTTAAGCAATCAGATGTGAAAGAAGGATGCGGCAAAGCAGAAAAAGGTAAGTTTGAACCCGAATATGGAAAAGGAATTGTGGCTCGAGCTACGCTTTATTTTTTAATTCGCTATCATAATAAAATTGACTCTTCACGAGTAGATCTTCCTCTTTTACTAAAATGGCATGAAGAATTTAATGTTTCACTTTATGAAAAACATCGCAATGCAGCAATTTTTGAATTGCAAGGCAATCGAAATCCTTTTATCGATTTTCCTGACAAAGCAGCTGCCCTAATAAATTCTGCTTTCTAAAATAACAAAGAGCTTCGCTTCAATTCGAAGCGGAGCTCTTTTGGATAATCTAATATGAAAATCCATATTTATCACTTAAAAGGGCATCCATTTTATTTAATAAGCGAAAATATTCTTCTTGTTCTTCTACAGTTAGAGCTGCTAGCATATCTTTTAAAAATACATTTCGCTTCTCTGTAATCATTGAAACAAGCTTTTTTGATTCATCGGTCAATGAAACCCACACCACTCTCCGGTCTTTTTCGTCTCGCACGCGCTGAATGAGAGATTCTTCTTCCAATTGATTTAATAAGCTAGTTGTAGCGCCCGAGGTTAAGTGAAGTTTATTTGAAATATCTGCTACCATATACTTTGTGCCGCTGGCAATGTAGTTTAAGATATAAAACTTAGTGGGTGTTAAGTGATAAGGCTGCGTTTTTAATGTTTCTTCGACTAAATGTCGCATATATTGAAAAAAAGATGTGTTAATTTGGTAAAGGTGCTCAATTTTTGATTCTAAATTGTTATCCATGCTAGCTTCCATCTCCTTGTACACTACGGACATATATAAACTAACTCTAAAATAAAATGAAACAATTGTAAAGGATGGCAATGATTATCTTTAACCATCGTTATTATTTTTAAATTAATATCTTTACGAAAAAATATCTTTATGATAAAGTTATTTAGGTGGTTAACCAAATAGATGATTATAAAGAAACATATCTCCTAATAGATGGAGATAATATATTTATGAAAAAGCTATATAAAAAAGTAATTTTATTAGTGAAGTATTAAGGAGGAGTAATGAATGTCTAGAAGTCGCTTAATGGTAACAAATTTTATTGGAATCATCGTTATTTTAGCTTTATTAATTGGAGGAGGATATTATTACGTTCAAAAATCGAACTATATTACAACGGATAACGCTAAAGTATCTGGAGATGTATACAACGTAGTTGCACCTGCAGCAGGTAAGGTAGCAAGCTGGACAGTGGAAGAAGGAAATGATGTATCAAAAGATGCTGAAATTGCTAAGATTCAAGCTGAAAAAGGCTCTGTAGCTGCTACAGTACCAGCAGATGGAAAAATTATTCAAACAAATGTAAAAGAAAATCAAATGGTTCAAGCTGGACAGCAAATTGCAACCGAAGTAGATATGAAAGATCTATTTATCGTAGCGAATATCAAAGAGGATCAGCTTAAGGATATTAAAGAGGGCGACGATGTAGATGTAACAGTAGATGGAGACAGTGGTACAAAAATTGACGGTAAAGTTGAAGAAGTGGGATATGCAACTAATTCACTTTCAGCTTTAACATCGAACTCAAGCTCAGATGGAAACTACACAAAAGTATCTCAAACGGTTCCTGTAAAAATCTCTATTTCCAATTATTCAGAGCATGTGCTACCAGGAATGAACGCTGAAGTAAAAATTTCAAAAGACTAATTCTTACTACAACAGTTCAAGAAGGGAGGAAATATGATGACAGCCAGTATAGAAAACACAAGTGATGGATCCATCAAAAAGCATATTCCGCTATTGATTGTTTTAATGCTTGGTTTGTTTCTTGCAATATTAAATCAAACGTTACTAAACGTAGCCATCCCGCATTTAATTACTGAGTTTGGCGTAACCGCAAATACAGCTCAGTGGTTGTTAACTGGATATATGCTTGTGAACGGGGCGTTAATTCCGCTTTCAGCTTTTTTAATTGAACGATTTGGTGTGCGTCGCTTGTTCTTATTTGCAATGGTTTGTTTTACAGTAGGGTCATTGATTTGCGGAATTGCACCTACATTTTCGATTATGCTTACCGGCCGTTTAATTCAAGCTATTGGCGGAGGTGTCTTATCGCCTCTTGTTATGACCATTATTGTGTTTATTTTCCCTCCTCACATGCGAGGAAAAGGGATGGGTATTTTTGGATTAGCCATGATGTTCGCACCGGCTATTGGTCCAACATTATCTGGATGGGTTATTCAAAACTATGATTGGCACATCCTTTTTAACGGCATGGTGCCATTAGGTGCGATTGTATTAATTATTGCTTTCTTTCAATTAAAAGACATTCAGCCTCCAAAGGATGTAAAAGTTCACATGCCTTCGGTTGTGACATCACTTGCAGGTATGGGATTATTGCTTTACGGATTTAGTGAAGCTGGAAATGACGGCTGGACGGATTCAGTTGTTCTTTCTACAATCATTGGCGGGGCAGTTCTTTTAATTATATTTGTTCTTCAACAAATTAAATCTGAAAAGCCGCTATTGGATATGCGCGTGTTTAAATATAATATTTTTTCACTATCAAATATTATTAGTATTGCGATTACAATCAGTATGTACGCAGGTATGTTCTTGCTTCCAATTTACTTGCAAAATATCCGCGGATATTCTGCTTTTGATTCAGGACTGCTGTTGCTTCCTGGCGCACTTGTTATGCTGGTTATGTCCCCGATTTCAGGTACATTGTTTGATAAAGTGGGACCTCGTCCGCTAGCAATCGTTGGTATGCTCATTACATCTATTTCAACGTTTGAATTTACGAAGCTGACGATGGATACACCATTTAATCATATTTTAGCGATTTATATTATCCGCTCGTTCGGTATGTCACTGTTAATGATGCCAATTATGACAGCGGGTTTAAATCAGCTTCCGCAGCGACTAAGCAGTCACGGAACGTCAATGTCTAATACGCTTCGTCAAGTAAGTGGTTCAATTGGTATTAGTTTAATGACGACCATTTTTACAAACCGTACAACGTATCATGTAAATGAAATCAGCAGTTCCATGAATACGTCTGATCCATTCTTTATGAATAGCTTTCATTTATTTGTACAAAAAGTAGCTGCTACTTTGCATTTATCACAAGATCAAGCTCAGCAGCAAGCGCTGACGATTTTATCTGGAAAAATGACGCAGCAAGGTACGATTCAAGGTATTAACGATGCTTTTTATTGGGCAACAGCGATTTCTGTTATCGGTTTAATTTTAAGTTTCTTCCTTCGTGACGTACGTAAAGATAAAGTAGTCGAAAAAAAGAAATCAAAAGCTCAAGAGGAAGATATTCGTATGCTTCCAGCTCCAAAAAGTATAAATTCATAAAGTGCTATAGAATCAAAAGTTCATCATAAAACATGTTGGAGAGAAAGGGGCGGTGAGGTGGATGGATCCATTGATATTTGGTGAAGAAATTCAAAGAATTTCAATATCTTTAAACAAAAAAGTAATGACAAATGTAAAAAGCCTTTTACAGTATTACAGAATTACCCCTTTTCAATATCATATTTTACTGATTGTTGAACGTGCACGTACAATGCCTGTGACCAAAGTGGCAGACGAAATGAAGGCGAGCCCAAGCGTTATCACAGCATCAATTACACGTTTGTATGAACTGAATCTTGTGGAGCGCTACCATTCAAAAGAAGATCGGCGTAAAGTTATGGTTGAGCTTACAAACAAGGGAAAACAAGTGATTCAAGCGGCTGAGAAAGACATGCAGCAAAGGGTTGAAAAACTGTTTGCATGCTATAAAGAAGAAGAGCAGCAGCAATTTCTCACGCTCTGTCGGCAGCTAGATGAACATGTGACTTGAACTTGAGCAGAAAAAAGTATATTGAGTTAAGCGGAGTGAGTGTAAATGAATAAAGAGATGGTAAAAAACATTCGGAAAAACTACAATATGAATCAGCGAAACTTCGCTCAAGCAGTGAACTGCAGTTTTTCTTTAATTGCACTGGTTGAAGTGGGTAAGCGAAGAGTAACAAAAAACTTGGAAGACAAAATTAAGCAAGCATTTCAATTGAACGATCATGATTTAAAATCACTGCGAGGGTAATACAAAAAGTAGGTGTGAAACGAGCTCACCTACTTTTTTTCGTCTTGTTTTTTTGTAAGTGGATCTACCGTATGTTTGTAATCATAAGCTTTCGAAGTGGTAACCACGCACAGCAGTAAAATAACAAATACAATGATAATAGAGAGCGTAATAATGATGACCATATAACACGTCCTTTCTTTTTCTTATTATGTATGCCTTCGGTCTTATTGGTAAAATTCCTTCTTTCTCCACATAGTGCAGAAACGACAAACGCATACTATTAACAGTCTAGAATAAAGGAGTGTTCATAATGAATGAAAAAGAGTTGAAAAAACAATTAAAAAAGGTAGCGGATTATCCTGCATCTAAAGCAGATGGAGTAGATGAAGAGTTTTCTCGTGAATTAGCAGACCAAGACGATTTAGAAGCACAGGCTAGAGCGAACGCTGCAGATGAAAGACAAAAAAAATAATAACTAGACGCGCTTCTTCTAAGAAGCGCGTCTGTTTATTATTTTTTTAAAAGCAAATAAACAAAGTAAGGAGCACCGATTACGGCGGCAATAATTCCTGCCGGTATACCGTTAGGATCGGCAATGTTATGTCCTATTGTATCTGCAATCAGCAAAAGCCAGCCGCCTAGTAAAATGGCAACGGGAATAAAAAGCTGGTTCCTCGGTCCGACTAAGCCTTTGGCAATATGAGGAGCAAGAAGCCCAATAAAGGCCACGCCGCCTGTAACTGAAACTGCTGCTGCCGCTAATGCAACCGCGGCTAGAAGCAATGTTATACGCTCTTTCTCCATAGCGATACCGACTCCAATAGCTGCAGCTTCATTTAAGTTAAAAATGTTTAATGAATTTGCTTTGTACAATATAAAAGGAATCAAGACAAGAAGCCAAGGTAGAAGTGCCCATATAAAAGGCCAGTCTGACCCCCAAATGTTTCCTGCGATCCATTTAGCAATAAAATCAACTTTAGCACGATCAGCTGATGACATAATCACCACCATCATTCCAGAAAGAGCCATCGAAAAACCTACGCCTGTTAAAATAAGCTTCACAGGCTGCAGCCCTTGGCTTTTACTATATGAACAAAGGTAGATAAGACCAGCTGTAAACAAGGCGCCGATGAACCCTACTAACGGAAGAGCATACACGAAAGAGCCAGCTTCAATTGGAAAAAATAAAAAGAATACGGCAATTGCGACGCCTGCTCCTGAATTAATTCCTATAATTCCAGGTTCCGCTAAGTCATTGCGCGTAACACCTTGTAAGATAGCGCCTGATAAAGCTAGAGCCATTCCTGCTAAAAGAGTAATGATAATTCGCGGAAGTCGAATTGAAAAAAGAACGAACTCATCTGCAAAATTCCCTTTGCCAAAAAGAGTAGGAAACACTTTATTGTAAGGAAGGGGTGCATCACCGAGTCCCATTCCTATCACAACCGTTCCAAGAATCAAAACAGTGAGAAGCATCATAATTATTCGTTGTTTTCTAATAAGCGCTGGGTGAATCATGAGAATGCTTTTCCTCCTTTACGAACAATAACTAAAAAGAAAGGTAAACCAATCATCGATACAACTGCTGCTATCGGTGTTTCATAAGGAGCACTGACCGTTCGAGCCAATGTATCAGCGAGCAGCATAAACGCTGCGCCAGTGATAGCGGACATAGGGATAATAAAACGATAGTCAGTTCCTACAATTCCTCGTACAATATGAGGAATCATCAAGCCGATAAACACCATGTTTCCCACTAGCGCAACAGAAGCACCCGCAAGAAGAATCATGACGACAAATAAAATGGTTTTGACTTTTGTCGTTTGCTGGCCCAATCCTACAGCCACTTCTTCATTTAAACTCAGAATAGTAAGCTGCCGAGAAAGCAAAAGGGCAATGAATATACCTCCGAGAATAAAAGGAACAATGATTTGAAGCTGTTCCCAAGAAGTGCCTACCATTCCCCCAGCAGTCCACATCGATATATCTTTTGAAATTTTGAAATAAATACCAACGCCTTCTCCAATGGCATAAAGAAATGCTGAAACGGCAGCTCCCGCTAGTACAATTCGAAGCGGAGAAAATCCTCCTCTTTTTAGAGCAGCAATCCCAAACACTAGGATTGCGCCAACCCCGGCTCCTATAAAGCAAGCAATCGTAGTACCCAAATAATTTATAGCAGGGATCAAGGCAATTGTTACAGCTAAAGCCGCATTTGCGCCAGACGTTAACCCTAAAAGTCCTGGATCTGCAAGTGGGTTTCTTGTCATACCTTGCATAATAGCCCCTGATACTGATAAAGCAGCCCCCACAAAAACAGCGGCGATTTCACGAGGTAAACGAATATCTCTGATGATCGAAATCTGTTCGTTTACACTGCTTGATGAAAGTGCTAGCCATACATCTTTTATCGATATGTCAGCAGCGCCAAAAACCATTGAAGAAACAAACATTATGATGAATACGAGCAGCATACCTATTAATTTGTATAAAAAAGGAACGAAACGCTGATTGTCTTTTTTCATAACACACCCATCTTTTCATGTAAGAATAAATTTAGTAAAACAAAGTAAGAGGAATTCTAAAAAGAATTCCTCTTGAATGAATTACTTGCCAAGAAATTTTTGAGTAAAGAAATCTAGTTGATAATCTAATGTGATTGGATCATTAAAATAAAATTCTTTTGCATTTGCTTCAAATACGTGATTATTCTTTACAGCAGGAATATTTTTGTACGTATCTGTTTTCTCAAATGATGTATCTCCATCTTGGTTTTTGCTAAAGATTAAATAATCTCCGGCATATTCAGGAAGAACTTCTGGCGAAATCGCATAGTATCCATCTTTCAAAGCCATTTTCTTTACTTTCTCCGGCATTTTTAATTTCATTTCTTGATAAAGAATCTCCGTTCCGCGTCCCCAGTTATCCCCAAACACATAAAGCTGCTTGTCAAAGTTCTCAATAACTGAAACCGTGCTATCTTCGCCAATTTTAGCTTTGATATCAGAACCAGCTTTTGCCGCACGCTTTTTAAAGTCGTCTACCCATGATTGTGCTTCTTTTTCTTTATTTAATAGCTTTCCAATTTCTACATGCTGAGTAAGGTAATCTACTTTATCGTATGTATACGTGACAGTAGGGGCAATTTTTTTCAATTTATCAATATTTTTTGTAGTAGATAAGCCAATAATTAAGTCAGGCTTTAATTCAATGATCTTTTCTAAATTTTCGTCTGATACTTCTTCCACGCCTTTTAATTTCTTTTCAAAGCGGGGATTCATTTTAGACCATGAGTCTACTCCGACAATGTTAACACCTAAAGAAAGTACGTTACCTGCATAGGAACCTAACACAACAACACGTTTCGGATTAGCCGGAACTTTTACAGGGCCGTCTTCAGATTGATATGTGATCGTCTTGGATTCGCTGTTTTTGCTAGAATCATTTTTGCTTTCAGTTGAACCGCTGCTGCAGGCACTAATAAGTAATACGAATATAAGCATGAATGGAAGCAATAATTTTTTCATTTAGTTATCTCCTCTTAATAAGTTATACGTGATGCACATTGGTTTATTTGTTCTCGGATCTCGTCCAATTTCAGCGTCGATATGAAACACTTTTTTTAGAACGTCCTGCGTAATGACTTCTTCACATTTTCCGGCTTTGACAATTTCACCATCTTTTAAAGCGATAATATAATCCGCAAAGCGAGCGGCTTGATTTAGATCATGAAGCACCATTACAACTGTACGTCCTTGCTCTTTGTTTAATTTTTGAAGCAGCTCAAGCACTTCTAACTGATGAGCCATATCCAAGTAGGTAGTCGGCTCATCAAGAAATATAATATCGGTTTCTTGAGCTAAAGCCATCGCAATCCACACTCGCTGGCGCTGACCGCCTGAAAGAGAATCTACAGGACGAAACTTGTAATCTTTTGTTCCGGTTACTTCAAGAGCCCAGTCAATCGTTTGATAATCTTCTTTTGATAGACGCCCAAACCCCTTTTGATAGGGAAATCGCCCATAAGATACAAGTTCTCCCACCGTTAAGCCTTTAGCACTTTCAGGGGTTTGAGGGAGAATAGCCATTTTTTTAGCGAGTGCTTTTGTATGTTCTGTTGAAATGTTTTCGCCGTCTAAAATAACGGAACCGGATTGATGAGAAATAATGCGGGTAATGGCTTTCAAAAGCGTTGATTTGCCGCATCCGTTTGAACCAATAATTGTAGTAATCTTTTTGTCTGGAATGTTAACGCTTAAATTCTTTACTATTAGACGTTCACCATAACTAATATGTAATTTCTCTGTATATAGGCGAACCATATCTGACCCTCCGTTTACATTTAATACAACAAATACTTGATAATGATTATCAGTATCGTTTACTTTACATACTATAATTCGAACGTTTCCGGATGTCAATAGTTATTTTTATTGTCAAAACGTTGAAGAAGATGTATATTTAAATGAGAATGATAATCAATGACAATTGATTACGAGGAGTGAACGTGCATGATACACAATGAACTTTTTGATGTGACAATTATAGGCGGGGGACCGGCTGGCCTTTATTCTGCCTTTTATAGCGGGCTAAGGGAAATGAAAACAAAGCTGATTGAATATCAGCCAAAACTAGGCGGAAAACTTCACGTTTATCCTGAAAAAATGATTTGGGATGTAGGGGGCCAAACGCCTATTTCCGGTGCGAAGCTTATTGAACAGCTTGTGGAACAAGGACTGACGTTTGATCCGACTGTTGTTTTAGATGAGAAGATTGAATCCATTTCTCGCTTGAAAGATGGTATTTTCCAGCTGACGGGTTCTTCAGGTGAACATCATTACTCTAAAACCATTATCCTTGCTGTTGGAGGAGGTATTTTAAATCCGCAAAAGCTCAAAATTGAAGGAGCAGAACGTTTTGAAATATCAAACTTAAACTATACGGTTAAATCTCTGCAGCATTTTAAAAATAAAACGGTGATTGTTTCCGGGGGAGGCAATTCAGCCATTGATTGGGCAAATGAGCTAGAGCCCGTTGCTAAAAAGGTATATATTACGTACCGAAACAGTGAACTAAACGGTCATGAAGCACAAGTAAGACAATTAATAAACAGTTCGGCTCGGTGTCTGCTTAACACATCTATTACAAAATTAGTGGCTGATGCGACGCATGAATTTATTGAAAAAGTTGAGCTGACTAATCATCAAACCGGTGAGGTTTCTTATTTATCGATTGACGAAGTTATCATTAATCACGGTTATAAAAGAGATACAGAGCTGTTAAAAAACAGCGAACTACATATCAAAACCATTGATGACTATTACGTTGCAGGTAATGCAGCAAGCGAAACGTCTGTAGAAGGTGTATATGCAGCTGGAGATCTTCTCATGCACGAAGGAAAAGTCCATCTGATTACCGGCGCTTTTCAAGATGCTGCTAATGCCGTAAACAAAGCAAAACAATTCGTTCAGCCCTCTGCTGCTAAGACAGCTATGGTTTCTTCTCATAATGAAGTATTTAAAAAGCGTAATTCAATACTAATTAAACAGATGATGAAGTAAAGCGAGGTGCAGTGTGCATGTCGCTTCCTTCTCTACGGTGGAATTATCTACATAGATAGGCAGGGAACGAAAAAAGAAAAGAGAAATATAATAAAAGAAAACGCTTACATTTTTAAAAATGACACAGCGCTTGTTTGCATAAGGGGGAAGCCGTATGAACGAAAAAAAGAAATATCAGTTTGAAACAAAAGCCATTCACGCAGGGTACGAATCAAAACATCATTTTGATAGTTTAGCTCCACCTATTTATCAAACGTCTACATTTACATTTTCATCTCTAGAACAAGGTGCAAACCGATTTAGCGGAGAAGAAAATGGTTATGTATATTCTCGGTTATCTAATCCGACGGTCACCATTTTAGAAGAGCGTATGGCACAGCTTGAAGAAGGCGAAGCCGCTTTGGCATTTGGATCAGGAATGGCTGCAGTATCGGCTGTATTGATTGGACTTACAAAAGCAGGCGATCATATTTTATGTTCTAAAGGAGTGTATGGATGCACGTTTGGTTTACTGGAAATGCTTGAGGAAAAATATCAAATCCATCATTCTTTTTCCAACTTGGAAACTGAGGAAGAAATTCTTGCTGCTATCAAAGAAGATACAGCATGTATTTATATTGAAACACCGATTAACCCGACTATGACTTTAGTAGATTTAGAGTTAGTGACTTGTATCGCCAAACAAAAAGGAATTCCCGTGGTAGTAGACAATACCTTTTCAACTCCTTATTTGCAGCAGCCGCTGAAGCTTGGATGCGACTTAGTTATTCATAGCGCAACTAAATTTATTGGTGGACACGGAGATGTTGTGGCAGGAATTGTAGTAGGGGACAAAGAGGTTATTTCCGTACTGCGCAAAACGACGCAAAAAGATATTGGAGGTATTCTTTCACCATTTGATGCGTGGCTGTTACTCCGAGGCTTAAAAACACTGGCCGTTCGAATGGATCGCCACTGTGAGAATGCTGAACATATCGCAAAACAATTAAGTCTCCATCCCAAGGTAAAAGCCGTTTATTATCCAGGGGATAAAAACAGCACTGCTTATTCTCTCATGAAAAAGCAAATGAAAAAAGGAGGGGGGCTTCTCTCTTTTGAAGTGGAAGGCGGTTATAAAGAAACCGTAAAAGTGGTGAATCAGCTTAAGCTCATTTCCATTGCGGTGAGTCTTGGGGATGCTGAAACACTTATTCAGCATCCTGCCTCGATGACGCATGCAGTTGTGCCGGAAGAAGCTCGAAAAGAAATGGGCATCTCAAATGAACTTCTTCGTTTATCAGTTGGGCTGGAAGCTTGGGAAGATATTATGAGAGATTTACAGCAGGCATTAGATAGTATATAAAAAACAGCGCTTGGAGGAATTTCAAGCGCTGTTTTTTATGTTAACCGTATGTAGTTGTAGTTACTCATACCTCCTTCTTTGCCAGTGGAACTTTATCTGCATCTCTAGACAAATGTCCTAGACAGAAGGGGTGCCTTTCAATAGACTAGAGGTTATCTGTGAAAATACAATATTTAGGTAAGGAAGGTGCTCTGCTATTATGCTTCATAATCCAACTGGAAAAAAACGTCTAGGATTGGCGTTTCTTCTCAGCACGCTTGCGATATTAGGTCCGCTTAATATCGATATGTATTTGCCAAGTTTTCCAGCTATTGCTGATCATTTAGATGCGCGAGCTTCACTTGTACAGCTTAGCTTAACATCGTGTTTACTAGGACTTGCCGTTGGTCAAATCGTGATTGGTCCAATCAGTGATGCAAAGGGACGAAAAGGACCTTTACTCATCTCCATCTCTTTATTTATGTTATCGTCATTGCTCTGTGCACTGGCTCCTACTATCACGGCTTTAGTTATCGCACGCTTTTTGCAGGGGTTTACGGCTTCGGCAGGAGTTGTTCTTTCTCGCGCCATTGTCAGAGACGTTTTTAGCGGAAGAGAACTTACGAAGTTTTTTGCTCTGTTAATGGTTATCAATGCCTTTGCACCAATGATAGCACCGATGGCCGGAGGTGCTATTTTACTTCTTCCTTTTGCAAGCTGGCATACTATTTTCTTGTTTTTAAGTTTAATAGGTCTTTTAATTGTTTTAACAATCTCAATGCGTTTAAAAGAAACTTTGCCCATTGAAAATAGAACACCAAGTTCAATTGGTCATTCTGTTCGCACAATGGGCAGTTTATTACAAGACCGTTCTTTTATTGGGTATGCCCTAACTATCGGACTGGTCCATGGAGGAAGCTTTGCTTATGTATCAGGCACTCCATTTGTCTATCAAGAAATATACCATGTTTCTCCGCAAGTTTTTAGCATTTTGTTTGGTATTAACGGCTTGGCTATTGTGACTGGAAGCTTTATTATTGGGCGCTTTAGCGGAATTATCCATGAAAGAAGCCTGCTTCGCATTGCCGTGATTACGGCTGTAAGTGCTACTAGCGTACTTCTTATCATGACTATGCTTAAAGGACCGCTTGCTACGATTGTTATTCCCATTTTTATTTACATGATCTCTATAGGAATGACGATCACAGGCTCGGTGACATTGGCAATGAAAAATCAAGGACATAGAGCAGGGAGTGCAAGTGCCGTGTTAGGTATGCTTCCATTAACTTTAGGATCAATTGTTTCTCCTTTAGTAGGGATCAACGAAACAACAGCGATTCCGATGGCTGCTATCTTATTTAGTACGGCGCTTTTAGGTTTTGTAGCTTTCTTTACGTTAACTAAAAACAAGAAAGAAGCAGAAAAGTGCGAAGTTAATGAGTTTAAAACGGAGGTTTCTCCGTAATCGCTTTTTGGATTGTTTTAAAAGCATCACTCCTTTGTGAAAAGGAGTGATGCAAATTTATTCAAGTATTGGATAATATATGCTAACCTTAGGGCATGATCGAAAGGAGTGGATAATAATGAGTAAAGTAATTCCTGAAATAACCCTTAATGACGGGGTAACCTTGCCTGCTATAGGTTTTGGTACATACAAGCTTAACGGAAATGAAGGAGTCAACGCTATAACGAGTGCGATTGATGTAGGGTATCGTTTAATCGATACTGCTTATAATTACGAAAATGAAGGCACTGTGGGGCAAGCTCTCCGAAAAACACCGGTTTCTAGACAAGAACTATTTGTTACCTCTAAACTCCCAGGGCGATACCATACGTATGACAAAGCAATTCCTACCATTCAAGAATCTTTATATCGCGCGAATTTAGACTATTACGATTTGTATCTTATTCATTGGCCTAATCCTAAACAAGATCATTATGTAGAAGCTTGGCAAGCACTGATTGATGCGAAGCGCTGGGGCTTGATTCGTTCAATTGGTGTTTGTAATTTTCTTCCCGAGCATATTGAGCGATTGGAAAAAGAGACGGGCATTTTACCAAGCATCAACCAAATTGAACTTCATCCTTTTTTTAATCAACATCAATACCGAAATTGGTATCAAGAAAAAAACATTCAAATTGAATCTTGGAGTCCACTAGGACGAGCGAGTGCTGTTTTAGAAAATGAAACAATTAAACAAATTGCAGACCGTCATAATAAGACAGTTTCACAAGTGATTTTGCGATGGCATTATCAGCTAGGAGCGATTGCAATTCCTAAATCGTCATCCCGCAAGCGGCAGATTGAAAACATATCGATTTTTTCATTTTCTTTAGATGAAACGGAGATGAATATGCTTTCAGAATTGAACCGCGAAGATGGAAGACTTAATAATCAAGACCCCGCTGCCTATGAAGAATTTTAACGATAAGGCCTCACTTATTTTTTAAGTGAGGCTTTTCTTCTAAGATTTTTAGTTATGTAAGCTTGAAAATAGTCCGTTTAGTTCTAACGATTGTAAGAGAAAATGTGTTAAAATATTCCGAAAAAAGGAGTGGTGAACCATGGAAAAAGTAGTAAAAGCGATTCAAGACGAATATCCGGATGATTTTGCATGGTGTTACGGCTGCGGCCGATTAAATCAAGACGGCTATCATTTTCGGACAGGATGGCTAGGAGAAAAAACAATTACCCTTTATACACCTAAGCCTGAACATACAGCTATACCAGGATTTGTATATGGCGGACTTCTTGCATCACTGATTGATTGTCATGGAACAGGCTCTGCATCTCTTGCTCTATACCGTAAAAATGGCTGCGAAATAGGAGATTCAGCAGAGCCGCCGCGGTTTGTTACCGGTTCTCTCCACGTAGATTTTAAAAAACCAACGCCACAGGGTGAAGTACTAAAAGCGATAGGAACCGTTGAAGAAATTCACCCGAAGAAATGGAGAGTTAAAACAGAAGTATACGCGAATGACATTATTGTTGCGACCGGAGAAGTTGTGGCAGTTGTTATGCCAAATACGTTTAAACGCCAAGAAGACTAAAAAATGCAAAACAGTTACATAAAAGAGGAGGAAAAGGTATGGGTAAATGTAATTTAGACCACTCGGTAGAAGATGTACATCAGAAGTTTAATTCGCAGTCACAGTGGCTGCCAGAAGATATTCGTTCATTATTTCATGAGTTTCTCGTGCGAAACCCTTCGCAAACAACATTAAACGAGATGTTTCATTTGCTGAAGAAATATGATTTGGTTGATGAACAAGAAAGAAAAGAGCGAGATCGAAAAATCAAATGGCTGATATTAAATAAAGAAGATACGAAGATTTAATTTTTTAAGTGTCATAGATTTAGCCAGGTGAAGTTATTTGAAACATGTACAAAAAGAGGATGGAACATGAATGTTTTAGTTAAAGGAAGGTCCGAACAACGTATCATTCGGATCTTTCCATTGTTTTAGTTATGTCTCAATCTCTTTTTATAGATTAGAAATAATCTAGGGTAATTATAAAACTACCACCACTTAAACCCATCTTCTTCTAACAAATGCTTTGAAGCTGTTGGTCCCATTGTACCAGCAGAGTAAAAATGAAGAGGAAAGTCCTCATTGTTAAAAGCTTCTAAAATAGGCTGCACCCATTTCCAAGATAATTCAACTTCTTCCCAATGAGCAAAAAACGTGGAGTCTCCCTGTAGAGCATCAAATAACAGCAGTTCATAAGCTTCTGGTACTTCTTTTTGATTTGTGGAGAAATTGATAAAAATAGGTTCGATTTTATTGCCATTCAAAGGATTTTTGCTGTTTAATTGCAGCGAAATACCTTCATTTGGGCTGATTTCGACAACTAAAAGGTTAGGAATGATTTCATCGGCTGTATAAACCTCCTTTAAAGGATGTTTAAATTCAATGACGATACGCGTGCATTTTTTACTCATTCTTTTTCCCGTGCGAAGATAGAAAGGCACTCCTTTCCAAAGCTCATGATCAATCCATACCCGGACTGCTATAAATGTTTCATTGACGGAAGCAGCATTGATGCCGGGCTCTTCTTTATATCCTATAACGGAACAATTTTGGATTTTTCCCGCTTTGTATTGACCTCTTATGACGTTCGAATGGATAACCTCTTTTTGTAGAGGGCGAAGGCTTTTCATAATTTTTATCTTTTGTTGGCGAGTCTTTGCGATGTTAAGTGTCTTTGGCAGCTGCATGGCAGTCATCATAAGCATTTGAAGCATATGGTTTTGGAACATATCCCTAATTGCACCGGACTGATCATAGTAAGGCGCTCTTTCTTCTACACCAACTGTTTCACTAGCTGTAATTTGGACATTTGCAACGTAGTGATGATTCCATAGTGCTTGTAAAATAGGGTTTGCAGCTGCTAGAGCCTCCAAATTTTGAATCATTGGTTTTCCCAGATAGTGGTCGATACGATAAATCTCTTCTTCATTGAACGTTTCAGTAAGCTTTTGATTTAACACTTGAGCAGATTGTAAATCGTGTCCGAAAGGCTTTTCGATAATAAGACGTTTCAAGCCTTTTGTAGATCCTAATCCGCCGCTATTTATATTTGAAGCAATAACGTCTACAAATTCAGGAGCCACTGATAAATAGAAAAGACGATTTTCAGGAATATTTAATTCTGCTTCACCTTCTTGAATAGCATGCAGCAACTGGTCATATCCATCACTGTTGGTAACATCCATTTTATGATAGCGAACTGTCTTAAGAAATTCTTTTACCTTGGATTCACCTTGGCTAAAGCGCCTTGAAAAAGTCTTTACGGATTCTCCTACATATATTTGAAAGGCATCATTAGACCAGTTGCTTCTACCCGTACCAATAATAGAAAAGGAAGAAGGCAGCTTTTTATCTAAAAATAAATTATATAACGCAGGAAAAATTTTTCTTTTAGCTAAATCTCCTGTTGCTCCAAATAAGATAAAGGTCATGGAATCCACTTCTAACGCTTGTGGTAAATGAGACTTGAGACAATTATCACGTGAACGAGCTACGCTGTCCAATTGATCTCCTCCTTTATTTTAACGGTCTATTGCAGTGAATATAGTCTTTTACCATCTTTACAGATTACAGTATAGCAGGTACAATTTTCCTTTATAAGTAGACACTTTATTTTCATATAGTGTCTAAAACTATACTATTACACATAAAAAGGGAGGAAAAAGGATTGAGCAGACTTTTTAGCAAAACGTTTAACTGTGAAAAGGAATTAACGTTGACGATTATTGGAGGCAAGTGGAAAATGTTGATTATGTGGCATCTAGGAAAAGAAGGAACAAAGCGATTTGGTGAGTTAAAATCTATGATGCCGGGAATTACTCAGCGAATGTTAGTAAGTCAGCTGCGAGAATTAGAAGAAGATCAAATCGTTCACCGAAAAGTCTATCCGGTTGTACCTCCAAAAGTTGAATATTCCTTGACTGAGCACGGGAGAAGCTTGATGCCCATTCTTGAAAGCATGGACGAGTGGGGAAAAAATTATATGGAAACCTTTATAGAACCTGAAATGAATAACTCCACACATATGGGATAAAATCTTTTCTTGAGAAGGTTACAAAAACGCCTTTATTATTCAGAATTTTCTAAAATAAATGCAAGTGATAAGATACACGCATCCATAGTATATTTTTAGTGACTATATGTTTTAAAAGTGCCTACTTTTTTTTTGAAAGTAACGGTTTTACAATGAATTCATGCTAGGCAACCTCATTTAATGAAGGAGTGAAGCAGGTATGGAACTTCAATTAGCATTGGATCTTGTAAACATTTCAGAGGCAAAAGAAGTAGTGCAGGAGGTTCAAGAGTATATCGATATTGTAGAAATTGGTACTCCGGTTGTGATTAACGAAGGGCTAAAAGCAGTCAAAGAAATCAAGGAAGCATTTCCGTCTTTAAAGGTATTAGCTGATTTGAAAATTATGGATGCAGGTGCTTATGAAGTCATGAAAGCTTCTGAAGCGGGTGCTAGTATTATTACCATACTTGGCGCTACTAACGATTCGACTATAAAAGGCGCTGTAGAAGAGGCCAAAAAACAAGGAACACAAATTCTTGTCGATATGATTAATGTAAAAAACCTTGAACAACGTGCAAAAGAAGTCGATGCACTCGGTGTTGACTATATTTGTGTACACACAGGGTATGATCTTCAAGCTGAAGGAGAGACTCCGTTTGAGCAGCTTCAAACGATTAAACGAGTTGTGAAAAATGCAAAAACAGCGGTGGCAGGAGGTATTAAACTGAATACACTTCCTGAAGTCGTGCAGTCACAGCCGGATCTTGTGATTGTAGGAGGGGGGATTACAAGTGAAAAAGACAAAAGAAACGTTGCAGAAGAAATGAAAAAAGTAGTCAAACAGGCAACTTTGGTCTAAAAATAAGCAAAAGTATTTAAGCCTTCAAAATTAATTAATCGGTAAATGGTTTAAAAAGAAGATAGCTAAGTTATTTTAGCTATCTTCTTTCCGTCATTTTTGATATAACCATTCATTGATAAGTGTCATTTTGACAGATAGATAGTTTCTTTAAAATTCGTTATTCGAAAGAAAAAAACGGCGATTTTTCTGGTATTTTAAAGTTAAGAAAGCGTTATCCGAACATTAGCGGAAGAAAGGGCAAAAAAATCTATGTCACACTTTTTAACAAAATACTTTGAAAATTATGAATATTAAAAATATAATTAACTATCGACAATATTTAACATCTTCAAACCAAAAAAGGAGGGAGATATAAAGTGATGGAACATAAGAAAATAGTAGTGATAGGAGCTGGAATTGTCGGGTGCAGCATTGCCTACTATTTAAGTAAAATGGGGCAACGAAACATAACAGTGATTGAGCAAGGCCCTTTGCTAGAAACAGGAGGATCTACCTCTCACGCTCCGGGGCTTGTATTTCAGCTTAGCTTTTCAAAAATCCTGACAACACTAGCTTCTCAAACAGTCGAGACCTTTAAAGAGTTGAGTACAGATGAACAGCGCTCGTTTTATCCTGTCGGCAGTTTAGAAGTTGCCCGTACACCAGAGCGATTAGAAGATCTAAAGAGAAAGGCTGGTGTTGCCAGCTCATGGGGAATCGAAGCTTTTCTTCTTTCACCGCAGGAATGCGCGGAAAAAAATTCGTTGATTTGTCCTGATCGTATTTGCGGAGGTCTCTATGTTCCGTCAGACGGTATTGCTAAACCTTTGCATGCCGTTGATAAAATGACTCGTTTTTCTAAAGAGTGCGGAGTAGAGTTTTACGGTCATACAGAAGTGACGGATATTGAAGTGACAAAGGGTCAAGTAAAAGCAGTGTACACAAGTGTCGGGAAATTCGAAGCAGATGTAATCGTATGCTGTGCTGGATTTTGGGGACCTCGCATCGGAGAAATGGTCGGTGTAACGATCCCTCTTCAGCCAATGGCTCATCAATATGTGTTTACAAATGATTTATTTGAGTTGAACGGAGAAACGGAAGAAGCCGCCACTCCTCTTATTCGAGATCAAGATAATTCAATTTATTTTCGTCAAGTAGAAAAAGGGCTTGGGATTGGATCATATCAGCATGAGCCGTTTCCAGTCGAACTCAGTGATATTACAAAATACGGAGAAACAAAAGAAATGCCTTCTGTTAAACCTTTTACACCAAAAGATTTTGAAAAACCGTGGGAAGATTCAATAGAGTTAATTCCGGCATTAAAACAAACGGGAATAAAAAAAGGAATGAACGGCATTTTTTCATTCACGCCCGATGGTATGCCGCTGCTTGGTGAATCACAAACGATACAGGGATTTTGGGTAGCAGAAGCTATATGGGTAACGCACTCTGCAGGTGTCGCAAAACAAATGGCTGAATGGATGATGAATGGTGCGCCGACTGTGGATTTAGAGCTATGCGACATTAATCGTTTCGATACGTATGCATGCAGCCCTGCTTATTACAAACAGCGGTCTATTGAAGAGTATGAAGAGGTTTATAGTATTCACCATCCATTTATGCAGCGAAAAGTATCGCGAAACATGCGCGTGAGTCCATTTTATATGCGTCAACAAGAACTGAAAGCTTATTTTAATGAAAAAGCAGGATGGGAGCAGCCCCAGTGGTATGAAGCTAACTATCCGCTTATATCTACTTATGAAAAGATGATGGTAATAAGAAATGGATGGGCTGCTGAATATTGGTCACCAATTATTGAAGCTGAACATTTGCATACTCGTCAGCACGCAGCTCTTTACGATACAACGGCAGCAAAGAAAAGGTTAGAAATTAAAGGAGAAGGAGCTCTCCAGTTTTTACAGAAGCTAACGACAGGAAATATAGACATTGCAGTAGGTCAAAGCATACGCACGTGTATGTTGCATGAGCGAGGCGGCATAAAAGATCAAATAACGGTTATTCGCAAAAATATATCCACTTTCTTGATTGTTTGTACGGGAGCTGTAGAAGCAAGCTGGATTCAAAAACACGTGCCACACAGCGATCAAGTTGTTTTTCAAGATGTAACGTCAGGGACATGCAGTTTAGCATTAATTGGCCCTAAAGCTACAGGAGTAATGAAGTCCATGGTTCAACGCTCAGACCTTGGCAACACTTGGATTGAAGGGCAAGCGAAAACGCTGTTTATCGAAAATGTTTCAGTCCTTGCTCTGCGTGATTCCTGCGGGGGAATGGAGAGCTGGGAATTAATTACGACTTCCGATCAAGGTCTGAATTTATGGGATTTATTAATGGAAGAAGGACAGCCTTATCAGCTGATTGCTGGGGGAGACCGAGCTCTTGAAAACCTTCGAATTGAATCTTTTTCGTTAAAAAGCGGGAAAGACTTTTGGAGCGAACATCATCCATATGAAGTCGATCTTCATGAAATGGTTGATTTGACAAAACCAGTTTTTATTGGAAAAGAGGCATTGCTTGATCGTCAGCGAAAAGATTCTGAAACAGTATTAGCGACGCTCGTATTAGATGATCCTTCAGCGATAGTAATGGGATATGAACCGGTCTTTTATGGAGAAACGGCCCTCGGATTTGTGACAAGTGCTGGCTATTCATACAGCTTAGGCAAAGGAATTGTACACACCTTATTATCTCAAGCTGTACATGAAGAAATGGTTTTAGAAGTTGAATACTTTGGTCAGCGTTATAAAGCAGCAATGATGACACACTCCCCAGCGGTAGTTTAATTGATCAATCGAAAGGCAGGAGGAATGCAGATGTCAACACATTATGATGTCATTATTATCGGATTAGGAGCTATGGGGAGTACGGCTGCTTATCAGCTCGCCAAAAAAGGGCAGCGGGTATTGGGGTTAGAACAATACGGTCCTGCTCATGATCTAGGATCGAGTCACGGCGGTTCTAGAATTATTCGGCAGTCGTATTTTGAAGACCCTGCTTATGTTCCATTGTTGCTTCGCGCCTACGAATTGTGGAATGAAATTGAAAGAGAAAGCGGTCAAGAAATTCTTACGGTTACCGGTGGACTTATGATGGGACCTCCTGATAGCTTGACGGTTTCTGGAAGCATCGAAAGCTCTAAACAGTGGAATCTTGCGTATGAGATTCTAGAAGCAAAGGATATTTACAAACGGTTTCCGGTATTTACACCTTCACCTGCTACGGTTGCTCTATATGAAGAAAAAGCTGGATTCGTTAGGCCGGAAGCAAGCGTATATACTCACCTTCTTCAAGCAGAAAAATACGGAGCTGAGCTTCATTTTTTTGAAGAAGTGGTGTCGTGGGAAGCCCATCCTTCTGGTGAAGGCGTGCGTGTTGTAACAGCTAATGGAATATATGAAGCTGGAAAAATCATTATTTCTGCAGGCGCCTGGGCACCCGATTTATTACGGGAATTAGGTTTTAGCTTACAAGTAGAGCGTCATGTGCAAATGTTTTTTGAACCAACACAAGGAATAGACGTTTTTTCAGTGGGAAAACAGCCGATTTATATTTGGGAAGCAGATGATTATGTACAGTTGTATGGTTTCCCTTCTTTTGGATTAAAGGCTGAAGGAGCAAAAGTGGCGTTTTTCCGAAAAGGAACGGCGTGTACGCCGGAAACGATTGATCGAAATATATATGAAGATGAAGTGAACATGATGCGGCACTATCTAGCTCAAGGTCTTCCGCAGCTCAACGGTCGGTTTTTACAAGGGAAAACGTGCATGTATACCAATACACCAGATGAACATTTTGTCATTTCGCTGCATCCTGAATATCCTCAAGTAGCAATTGCAGCGGGATTTTCCGGACATGGTTTTAAGTTTGCAAGCGTAGTAGGAGAGATTTTAGCAGATTTAGTGACAGAGGGAAAAACCAATCACCCAATTGATTTGTTTGCTCCGCAGCGATTTGCGGCGAACAAAATAGTATAAATCGTCGTCAGCTCTTGCGAATGGTTCTATTTAAATGTTTCTAAAGAAGCGAAGGAGGAATAGCAGATGGTTATGGAACATGGTTTAGTAAATGATAATGGGAGACTTGAGCCCACGTTGAAAGGAGAGCTGTATACATCTTCGGACATTTTTAAGTTAGAAAAAGATCATATATTTTCTAAATCATGGAGTTTAGTTGCATTTGAATACGAAATAGCAGAACCAGGACAATATATTACAACGAGAGTTGAAGGCGAAAATATTTTAATTACTAGAGGAAAAGACCATATACTGCGAGGATTTTTAAACGTATGTCGGCATCGAGGAGCTAAGCTGTGCAGCCAAGCATCCGGTAAAGCAGGGGTCATTCGCTGTCCGTATCATTCGTGGAGCTATAGCTTAGATGGTGATTTAGTAGGTGTTCCTAACACAAGCCACTGTCGAGAAGAACTCGTGCATAACGAAAGTTACGGACTAACATCCGTTCACATTGAAATGTGGCACGGCATGGTTTGGGTTAATTTATCAGACAATCCGATATCTGTTGAATATCAGCTAGACGCACAAATTTTTGATCGTTTTGGAGAGCTTTATACGTTTGCTAGGTATGAAATTCAAAATTTAAAATCCGCTCATCGTGAAGAGTACGAAGTCGAGGCAAACTGGAAGCTTATTGTAGAAAACTTTCAAGAATGTTATCACTGTTCCTCTATTCACCCTGAGCTTACGGCAACGCTCCCTGAATTTCGTTCGGGAGTCGGCACTCAAAATTCAGTAGGCGGTGGAGCTAAGTTTGGCAATGAGTTAGAAGGTTTTTCAATTAGCGGGAAAGGAAGCCGTCCTATGTTAAAAGGGTTGCTTCCTGAAGATGACCGCACGTATTTTGGCATTACCGTTCTGCCGCTTGTATTTATCAACTTAACACCAGATCACGTTATTATTCATCGTATTATTCCAATCAGTGCAGAAAAGTCCAAAGTAATTTGCGAATGGTTATTCGACCCGGAAGAAATGGCTAAGCCTGATTTTGACCCAAAAGATGCCGTGGAATTATTTCACCGCGTTAATTTACAAGATTTTGAAGCGTGTGAGTGGTGTCAAGAAAATATGAGCTCAAAATCTTATAAAGAAGGAGGGATTTTAGTACCTATCGAACAGCACGTTTCGCATTTTTACAATTATGTATTAGAAGCAATCGGTATGAAGGTCGAATAGTAAATAGAAGCGGTCTGGCACATTATCTCGGTGTGCCAGACCATCTCTAACAATCTACTTTAAAAATAAGGGGGAAATAAATTGAGTACAAGCTCTAAACTAACAGAACCCATTATCCGCGTTACCGATGTTTCAAAAGTGTTTGGCCGTCAAAAAGAACAGGCTCTTAAGCTGAGAGAGTCTGGACAAAGTAAATATGAAGTCGAACAAGCTACTAAGACAACCGTTGCTATTTACAATGCTCATTTCGAAGTGAAAAAGGGAGAAACCTTTGTGTTAATTGGATTATCAGGAAGCGGTAAATCTACTTTACTTCGATGTTTGAACGGACTTATAGAACCAACAGAAGGGACGGTATATCTAGAAAATACAGATATTTCTCATATGCCAAAAAGACAGCTTCAGCAAGTACGAAGAAATAAAATTGGAATGGTATTCCAAAATGTAGGCCTTCTTCCAAACCGCACCGTAATTGACAATATTACGTTCGGTCTAGAAATTCAAGGCGTATCAGCAAGCGAAAGGGAAAAGCGAGGGAAAGAGGCGCTTGAAATGGTGGGGTTAAATGGACAAGCTTATAAAAGAATTTATGAATTATCAGGAGGTATGCAGCAGCGGGTTGGATTAGCGAGAGCCCTTGCTTCTGAACAAGAGATTTTGCTGATGGATGAGCCTTTTTCGGCGTTAGATCCTCTTATTCGAAGAGATATGCAAAAGCTATTTCTTGATATTCAAGGAGAAGTACAAAAAACAGTTATCTTTGTAACGCATGATCTAGATGAAGCATTAACTTTAGGGCACCGGGCTGCCGTAATGAAAGACGGAGAGATTGTACAGCTTGGAACGGCTGAAGATATTTTAAGTCAACCCGCAACCGATTATGTAAAACTGCTTGTTCAAGACGTTAATTACGGCAAAATCCGCCTTGCTAAAGACGCTGTTATTCCGGTAGAAACGGCTGCCTATGAGTATGAATCACCACAAGTTATATTAAGAAGAATGAGAACCAATCATTTATCTACGATTTTTGTTCTTGATAGTTCTGACCGCTTATTAGGTATGATGAGCATCTATACAGTGATGGAGCTTATTGAAGCTCATAAGCATGATTTAAAAGGAAAAGCATTGACACAGCCGCATTGCGTCAATCCTGATATGTCTTTACAAGAAATGATTCCTCTATTTACAGACAGTCATTCGCCTGTAGTCATTGTTGATAATCATCATCGCCTACAAGGTATGATTTCCCCGAGCACTCTTATTGCAAATCTCACTGAACGTATTGCAGTGACCGAGCAGCAAGAAGTTAAATCATATCAAGTGGAGGTTCGATAAATATGATGGTGAATGCTGCGATGATTCCTCGTATTCCTTTAGATAAATGGGCAAATTCATTTGTTGATTACATGATTGATAGTTTTTCAGGTGTATTTACTGGAATCAACCAGATAATGACCAGTTTAATCAGCAGCCTTGAATGGGCATTGACAGCCTCTCCTCCGCTAGTAACTGTCCTTGTTTTTGTTCTATTAGCGCTATGGTTGACAGATTGGAAGATAGCTGCATTTACGTGTTTTGGGTTACTTCTTATTATTAGCTTGGATTTATGGGAAGCATCAATGCTGACCTTATCTCTCGTTTTAGCTTCTACGATTATCTCACTTTTATTCGGCGTTCCTTTAGGCATATTATCACACCGCTTTAACAAAGTGGGGGCAGTCATAAAGCCTATTCTTGATATTATGCAAACGATGCCTGCTTTTGTTTACTTAATTCCTTCCGTACTTTTATTTGGATTAGGGAATGTTACAGCTCTTATTGCTACGTTTATTTTCGCAATGCCGCCTGCCGTTCGTCTGACGCTGCTTGGGCTTCAGCAAGTTCCGCACACCACTTTAGAAGCAGCGGAAGCTTTTGGAGCGACAGAATGGCAAAAATTAATTAAAGTCCAGCTGCCGCTCGCTTTGCCTATGATTATGTCGGGTGTAAACCAAGTTATTATGCTATCACTTTCGATGGTTGTTATTTCTTCCATGGTCGGTGCGGGAGGCCTAGGTGCAGAGGTATTACGAAGCATCAGTATGCTGGATGTAGGCTTAGGGTTTATCGGTGGGATTGCGGTTGTTATTATTGCCGTTATCTTAGATCGTTTAACGCATCTTTCTACTCGAAAAAGCCAAGATATTCAATCAAGCAAATAAAATGGATAAAGGTGGGATTAGATGAAACATTCAAAAAAAATTTCTTTTATTATGCTAACAATCGTCGTCATGCTGCTTGTCTCTGCATGCGGAAATAGCAATACGGCAAGCGGCACGACGACTAAAAAAGAAATTACAATTGGGTACATACCATGGGACGAAGCCGTAGCCGTTACGTTTTTATGGAAGGAATTATTAGAGGAAAAAGGCTATAAAGTTAAAGCAGTTCAAAGTGACGTAGCCCCGCTTTTCTCAGGAGTTGCTCAAGGAAATATTGATTTATTTTTGGATGTATGGATGCCTACTACCCATAGTTCTTACATGAAAAGATTCGGAAAACAAGTAGACGTTCTCGGCACTTGGTACGATCAAGCAGACAGCGGATTAGCCGTTCCCGACTATGTAGACGCGCAGTCGATAGGTGATTTAAAAAATAAGAAAGGGGAGTTTAACGGAAAGATTATTAGCATTGAACCGGGATCTGGAATCAATGGTCTTACGAAAGACCATGCCATGCCCAGCTATGGGTTAACAGACTGGAATTTAGTAGAGAGCAGTACAGCTGCGATGCTATCGGAATTGGATAAAGCCATTGCTAATAAAGAACCTATTGTTGTTACGTTATGGCGCCCGCACTGGGCTTTTGAAAAGTATAATCTCAGATACTTAAAAGATCCCAAAAATACGATGAATCCAACTGGACCTGAGAAAATACAGTCAATCAGTAAAAAAGCTTTTAAGGAAGATTATCCAGAAGCAGCAAAGTGGCTTAAAGATTTTTCGATTAGCGCTGATCAATTGGCATCATTAGAATCAGAAATTAACAGTGCAAAAGACGAAACAAAAGGCGTGAAAAACTGGATTTCTAAAAATAAGAAAGTGACGGAAAGCTGGGTAAAGTAATAAAAAGGCTGTCTCTTAGGCAAGTTATTGACTAAGAGGCATTTTTTTGTGGTGATATACCTATTTTTGTATAAAGCTTATCTCTTTTATGGAAATGGGCATCCTACATTAAAAGGATGGTGAAAGGCAGTGGTAATCGATAGAATCTGTACAATCGGACCTGTTAGTAATAAGAAAGATGTACTAGAGAGACTGTTGGAAAAAGGAATGACAATTGCTCGGCTGAATTTATCTCATGGGTCGCATGAAAGTCATAAAACAATTATAGATACGTTAAGATCTTTAAATTCCTCTATTCAAATTTTAGGAGATTTACAAGGTCCTAAAATTAGACTTGGAGTGATAAAGTCAAAAGAAATAGTGTTAAAAGAAGGCGCATCTTTTATTTTATATACAGAGCAGATGTCAGGAAATGAAAAAGGAGCCAGCGTTGACTATAAGGGTATCGTGAAGGATGTTCAAACAGGAAGCAAAATCTTAATCAATGACGGTCAAGTAGAACTGGCTGTTGAAGGAGTAGAAGAAGATACACTTGTCACAAAGGTAAAAAAGGGCGGATCTATTTCGTCTCATAAAGGCGTGAATTTGCCAGGTGCTCGCGTCGGTTTGCCGGCCATTACTGAAAAAGACAAAAAAGACATCGTATTCTTATTGAAAGAAAAAGTAGATTTTCTTGCTTGTTCGTTCGTAAGAACCCCTGAACATTTAAAAGACATTAAAGATTTTATCCATTTAAAACATCTAAATGCACCAAAGCTGATTGCGAAAGTGGAAACAATGGAAGCTATAGAAAATTTCAAGCAAATATGTGAAGAAGGCGATGGAATTATGATTGCACGAGGAGATTTAGGGGTAGAGCTACCGTATGAATGGATTCCTTTGCTCCAAAAAATATTAATTCATGAATGCAGCTTGCACGATAAATATGTGATCACCGCGACACAAATGCTTCAATCAATGGTGAGCAGCGCAATTCCTACAAGAGCCGAGGTGACGGATGTGTTTCAGGCAGTACTGGACGGCACGAATGCAGTGATGCTTTCTGCTGAAACAGCAGCTGGGAAATATCCGATTGAAAGCATGGAAACACTTTATAAAGTATCACATCTTGCTGAAACGCTTCAAAATAAAAGAGTTGCGAGCTCCGCAGAGATTTTGGCAATGTTAAAGAGCTCGAGATAAAAAGTACAGCAAGTAGATATGTAAGTTTAAAAAATATATTTAAATTAAAAAAAGTGGCAATGTTTTCTGCTATCCAAGTACAATTCAATTAATGAATGCTTTGCATTTTGCATATAAGTATTTATACCTATGTTGTCATAATTTATGTGATTCCCCAAAGCATAAATTACTTTTCATTACCTTATTGTGTACAAATATATTATGAGATAAGCCCATGCTTGTACAGGCATGGGCTTATCTTTATATAGCGTTTTAAAACGTCAATTTCTAATTGGGGAATTAATCTTCACCTCTTGCACAATAAATATTCTTCTGTACAAAAATAGAGTGTATAATAGGAATGTTGACTTGATAGGAAAAAGAGAGAAGCCTTATCAAGCAAAGGAAGATGGAGTGGAGAGTGTGTACTGAAAGTGAAATTGTCCAGCGGCAAAAATAAACATGTTTTTCGAATGCTTCTAGAAGAATATCTAGAATGAAAGTAGGAACATTATGGAAAAGAAAATGAGGTTTGGCATCAAATCCAAAATTATTATTGGATATTTAATTGTTATTGTCTGTTTATTTATTGCATTTATTGTTTTAAACAGTCAAATTTCATCTTTGCAAAAAGAGCGAAATTTTATCATTGATCATGATATTGAAGTCCATGATCTGACCAATCGAATTGAAAAGCACCTGCTTGATATGGAAACCGGACAAAGAGGCTATATTATTACAGGAGAAGCGAGTTACTTAGAACCTTATAACAGTGCAGCAACAAGTTGGGAAAAAGATTATAATGCGCTGTATCAGCTTCTAAATAATAATCCAAATCAGCAGGAGAAACTGGAGAAGATTAAAGGAAGTATTCAAGACTGGATTGAAGCTGCTGGTGAACCGACCATTGCATTAAAAAAAGAAAATAATACAAAAGAGCTTCAGCAATTTTTTGAGAAAGATCCTGGGCGCCAGTATATGGACGATATACGCAGCCAGTTTACTTCTTTTAGAAATGTAGAGAAAAAATCGACTGAAACAAGAGCAACAGAGTTAGACGAGAAAAATCAAAAAATTAAAATTGGACTTTACGGTTTGCTGTTATTCGTTACGCTTATTTCACTTGCTATCGCTATTGTGTTGTCTAATTCTATTGTGAATACGATTAAAGAAGTTACGCAAACGATCAAACGAATTACGGCTTCAAAAGGCGAGTTAAAAGGAAGAATTAAAGTTCGATCTAATGATGAAATTAAAGATTTAGGGCTAGCCACGAACGCGTTGTTAGAAAATATTGAAGAGCGAAACTGGCTTCAAACGAACATTGCTCATGCTGTAACGATGTACCAAGGCATAGCATCTGTAGACAAGCTTGCGGAAAAATTTCTCTTTACGGTTTCAGAAATGACACAAGCTTCTTTCGGAGCATTTTATGTTCGAGAGGAAAATGATAAAGGAAACTTATTCGTCAAACAAGCTGCTTTTGCAGATAGAAAAGGCGACGCGGGAAGAGAGAGCTTTTTGATAGGCGAAGGGCTTATTGGACAAGCTGCTTTAGAGAAAAGAACCTTTGTCATAAACGATGTACCTGACACGTACCAGCTCATTACTTCAGGATTAGGAGACGTAAAACCTAAGAGTATTTTTATTGTACCCGTCTTGTTTGAAGATGAAGTAATTGCTGTTATCGAGCTTGCATCGCTGCACGAGTTTACAGTTTTAGAGCAAGAACTTATTAGTCAAGTGATTGAAACGTTTGGTCTCACTATCAATGGCGTAATTAGACGTATGGAAATTGCTCGTCTATTAAAAGAATCTCAGGCGATGACAGAAGAGCTCCAAGCTCAGTCTGAAGAACTTCAAACACAATCAGAAGAACTGCAAATGCAGTCTGAAGAGCTGCGTATGATTAATGAACAGCTAGAAGAAAGAACAAAAGACGCAGAAGAAAAATCGTTTGAATTAGAGGCTGCAAAAGAAGATTTAGAAGAAAAAGCGCATCAGCTGGAGTTGAATTCTCAATATAAATCTGAATTTCTTGCTAATATGTCGCATGAGCTTCGAACACCACTTAACAGCATTCTTATTCTGTCTGAAATGCTTGAGGAAAACGCAGCTAAAACGCTATCTGAAGATGAAGAAGAATACGCTCGTATTATTCATTCTTCAGGAAAAGACTTGCTCGCATTAATCAACGATATCTTGGATTTATCAAAAGTAGAGTCTGGAAAACTAGATATTTTACTAGCTGAGATGAATATGAGTGAGCTTCCAGATCAAATCGAACGTAATTTCAGCCACGTTGCTGAACAGAAAAACGTACAATTGAAAATTAATAAAGCACAAGATGTACCGGACATCATTCACACAGATGAAAAGAGATTCCAGCAAATTGTGAAAAATCTTTTATCAAATGCATTTAAATTTACGGAATCGGGATCTGTCACAGTATCCATTCAACGAGTAGCTGACCATCGTCTTACAACAGCTATGCGTACAGTTGATACGGATTGCTGGCTAGAAATAGCTGTAGCTGATACAGGGATTGGTATACCAAAAGAAAAGCATCAGCTTATCTTTGAAGCGTTTCAGCAGGCAGATGGAGCTACGGTCCGCAAGTACGGAGGAACGGGACTTGGCTTATCTATTTGCAGTGAGTTTGCAAAATTATTGGGCGGCTGGATTTCTCTAAGCAGTGAAGTAGGAAAAGGAAGTACGTTTACACTCTATCTTCCTAGTCTCTCTAATGGTCTTATTGACTATGAAAAAGTGAATTTTGCATATGAAGAAGTAGCGGTATCTGTAGAAGAAGCTGAACCTGAAGCAGAAATAACTGAAATTGATCATCCTGTACAACCAGTTGAATCTTCACTGCAAGATGGTGAAAATGTGTTTCAAGATAAGCGAGTGCTCATCGTAGATGATGACCAGCGCAACATCTTTGCCTTAAAAACTGCGCTAGCTAAACAAGGTATGACCATTATGACAGCTCATAACGGAATAGAGTGTCTTGAAATGATGGAAAATAGTGAACCATTTGATCTCATTTTAATGGATATTATGATGCCGCAAATGGATGGATATGAAGCCATGCAGAAAATTAGAGGAGAGCTAAAGCTTGTTGATTTGCCTATTATTGCATTAACCGCTAAAGCGATGAAAAACGATCGTGAAAAATGCTTGGAAGCTGGAGCTTCAGATTATATCAGTAAACCTTTAGATTTAAATCAGCTGTTCTCCGTTATGCGTGTATGGCTAGTAAATTAAGCGGGGTATGAAACATAAATGGATATGAAGCACCTAGATTTAAGTGAAGACTTAGTTATGAATAAAAAAACAGATTTAGAGATCGATTTACTGCTGACGGCTATTTATCGATTAACGGGATTCGATTTCAGACAGTACGCTAAATCTTCTATTTGTCGCCGAGTCTATAATCGAATGAAAGTTGAACGTATTCCAACCGTGTCTCGATTGTTAGAAAAAGCGATTCACGAAGAAGAATTTATGAATCAGCTTTTAAATGATTTTTCAATAAATGTAACAGAGATGTTTCGCGATCCAAGCTTTTTTAAAGCATTTCGCACAAAAGTGATTCCGGTATTAAAGGATTATCCGGAAATTCGCATTTGGCACGCTGGCTGTGCAACGGGCGAAGAGGTATTTTCTATGGCGATTCTTTTAGAAGAAGAAGGGTTAATGGATAAAACGGTCATTTACGCAACCGATATGAACGAAGATGTATTAGAAAAAGCAAAACAAGGCGCCTTTTCTTTACGTAAAATGAAGTCATATACAAAAAATTATATTCAAGCCGGGGGAAAAAATGCCTTCTCGGAATATTATCAAACGGATCATCACTATGCATATTTTCATCCGTCGCTGTTAAAAAATATTATCTTTGCTCAGCATAATTTAGTCACGGATCAGTCATTTAATGAATTTCACGTCATCATTTGCCGAAACGTCCTTATTTATTTTACAGCTCAGCTGCAAAATCAAGTGTATAATTTATTTTCAGAAAGCCTGTGTGTAAAAGGGTTTCTTGGGCTTGGCGATAAAGAAACGCTTCGCTTTGCTGAGGGAGCAGCTTCTTATATTGAGTTTGCAGGGAACGAGCGCATCTATCAAAAGCAATAAAAAAAGACCTCATTGTGAGGTCTTTTTTATTATGCTTGTGCTTGAATCATAAGCACGCACATGTCATCAGGCTGATTTAACTTTTGTTCTTCTGAGAAAATTTCATTCATAAATGCCTGCGGATTTGTCCATTTTTGTTCAGTAAGTTGTTGAAGACGAAGAGCAGATTCATTTTCGCAAGGGCCCATCGATTCAAGAGCTCCGTCTGTAAATAGCAAAATTTGCACATCGTTCTCAAAGCTGACAACAGATTTCTGAACGTCCATTTCTTCAAAAAACCCTACAGGGCAGCTTCCTCGTTGAAGAGGAACGAGCGTATGTTCATCCACTAACATATAACCTTCTGGGTGCCCGGCATTCACATATTCTACTGTCTTGGCTTCCGTATCAATCACTAAATAAATAGCAGTGAAATAGTAAGGGATTTCATCTTTTTCGCTGTGCAATAATTCCATGTAGCGATTCAACTCTGTAATAACCTGCTCAGGGTCTATGAGGGACTTGATAGCTTCTCTGAGCACAGACGAAATAAACATACAAACAAGCGAGGCAGAGATGCCGTGCCCCATCATATCAAAAAGAATAATACCGTACCGGTGCTCGTCAATTTTGTGCCAATAGTACATATCACCCGCTAATTTAAAAGAAGGATAATATGAAACTTCCATTTGAATATCTTTCTCTCGTAAAGGGGGGCTGAGTAAGTTTTGCTGTACGTGCGTAGCTAAATCTAACTCAGTTTGAATTTTCTTTTCATGTTCCGTGTGCCAGTCAATTTCTGCTTTAAGGCGTAAGGCTACCCGCATACGAGCCAGCAGTTCCACTTTATTAATCGGCTTTGTGACGTAATCTGTTCCGCCAGCGTCTAGAGCTTCTACTAATTTGCTGCTGTCTTCTAGGGCTGTGACAAAGATAATTGGAATATGTTTTAAGCGTTCTACCTGTTGAATTCGCCTGCAGGCTTCGATTCCATCAATTTCGGGCATCATAATATCAAGTAAAATCAAATCGACCGAATTCGTTTTTGAGTTCTCATCGTCCAGGTTAAGATAGTCAAAAAGCGCATGGGCAGACGTAAGAGACACACAGTTATCGTAGCCAGCGCCTTTTAGAATTTTTTCAATCACAAATAGATTGACTTGATTGTCATCTACGAGCAGAATGGTCATGCTTTATTTCCCCTTATTATGTTTGAAGACTATTGATTGAGTATGTAGTTTTCAAGCATTTTTTATACTTTTTCTGTTTTTCTATTTATCTATTATACAGAAAACACAGCGTTTAGGGTATTTTTTAAGATTATTCTTTTCTATTAAAAAAGTCACTTGTCCCCAGAAAAGGAGACAAGTGACTTTTTATAGCAACTTGTATAACGCAAATATCCCGAAAGTCAGTACCACCGCTCCCGAAATACGATTTACCCAGATCAAGCTGTTATTCGTAAACTTCGACCGGGCAAGACTAATAGCAAAACTGAGCGAAAGCCACCAGCAGGCCGATCCTAAAAATACGCCTGCAACCATTGTCAGCGCAGAAGCAACATCAAATGCTGATTTACTAATGCCTACACCAGAAAACACGCCAATAAAAAATAAGATCGTCATTGGATTCGTAACCGTTAAAAAGAGAACGGATGTATACGAACGAAGCAACCCTTCTCCTTTAGCAGCAGCAGCGTGCTCTGCAGGTTGAGAACGAAAAGTTTGTACACCTAAATAGCATAAAAATAATCCCCCAATCAGCTGAAGCCAAATCTTTTGGGTTAATAAAAAGGTTGTAATGAACGTTAAGCCAAACGCAGCGATGCATCCATAAAGAGCATCTGCTGTAGCTGCTCCCAGCCCGGATACAAACCCGTGTAATCGCCCTTTAGATAACGTGCGATTGATGCATAAAATACCAATGGGACCGACGGGAGCAGCAACGGAAAACCCAATCACTAACCCCTTGAGAAAATAAAATAAGTTCATCTTTTATGTTGCTCCTAAGAAGTTTTTCTTTAGTATAGTACAAAAGCAATCATGAATGAAGGAAATTTTGATAAAGTTTTTAACGCATGTATTTAGTCTGGTCGGGTACAACATAATAGGGTGATAGAAAAAACATCATTAGTGAATTTGTTTTAATCATTAAAAAGTTCAAAGACTAAATTATTTTACACAGAAAATTAAATGTAGTAAAATAGTTTACTGTTACATACATAGAAAGATCTACCATTAAAAAATAGACTATAAAAAGTATTGTTAGTAACAAGATGAAGAGAGGTTAGTCATCATGAGTAATCTGTTTGCAAAAAAAGATGTTAATAAGCTGTTAGAGGAAAATGCAGCAAAAGAATCAGCTAAGACACTAGGGTTATTTGATGTTATTTTGATGGGAGTAGGAGCAACCATTGGGACAGGAGTTCTGGTTATAGCAGGACTAGTTGCCGCCAGGGATGCAGGGCCCTCGGTCTCCGTTTCATTTATTATTTCTGCAATAGCCTGTATTCTTGTTGCGTTGTGCTATGCAGAATTTGGCTCAGCTGTTCCAAGTTCAGGAGGCGCATATACATACATATATGTTTCATTAGGGAAATTTGTAGCGCATTTAATAGGGTGGTCCATTGTGGGATGCTATACGGTGTCTTTAGCGTCTGTAGCAGGCGGATGGTCTTCTTACGTAAATAATGTGCTTACTGAGTTTGGTATTAGACTTCCTGAATCGTTAACCGCCATACCGAGCGACGGAGGTATCATTAACCTTCCGGCAGTATTTATTGTGCTGTGCATGTCGTTTTTATTAACAAGAGGGGTAAAAGAAAGTAAAAAAATAAATAACTTAATGGTTTTAATCAAGATAGGTATTGTTCTTTTATTTGTAGCCGTAGGCGTCTTTTTTATTCATACAAATAACTGGCACCCATTTACTCCTTTTGGTGTGAAAGGAATCTTTGCAGGCGCAGCTTCCGTCTTTTTCGCTTATAACGGATTTGATGCCATTTCTACTTCGGCAGAAGAAGTGAAAAATCCGCAAAGAAACTTGCCGCTAGGTATTTTGATTGCACTGAGTGTTTGTGCAGTCATTTACGTAGTCATTGCATTAGTATTAACAGGGATGGTTTCTTATAAAGAGCTAAACGTGGGCGATGCGTTATCATATGCGCTCAATAGCGTTGGACAAGAATGGGCAGCGCTTATTGTATCTATAGGAGCAGTTATTGGTATAATGGCCGTCGTGTTTGCTTATTTGTTTGTTGTGCCTCGCGTACTGATGTCAATGAGTCATGATGGATTATTGCCCTCTCTTTTTTCAAAAGTAAACCGAAAGAACAGTGAGCCTGTTATATCCACATGGCTTGTCGGCGCATTAGGCGCGATTGTAGCTGGTTTTGTTGACTTAAAACAGCTGGCGGATTTAGCCAATATGCTAGCGATTGTTACGTTTGCTGCCGTTTCATTTTCAATTTTGGCTCTGCGAAAAACTCAGCCTAATTTAAAGCGCGGTTTCAAAGTACCTTTTGTGCCATTCATTCCGATTCTTGCTATTCTTTGCTGTATCTTTCTTATGTTTAACTTATCAATGGTAACGTGGATGTACTCAATCGGCTGGATGCTGATTGGCGTCTTTATTTACGTTGGATACGGGAGAAATAAAAAGAGCGTTTAGCAAAAAAAGACTCTAAGCAAACGAGCTAGAGTCTTTTTTGTGTATATATTTCTTTTGAAAGGGATCTATGAACATAACGTAAAAATTAAAATTTTATTCGGGACATATGTCCTTTTTATTTTGGGAAGTGTTATTGTTTAATAAAAAGAAACCGTTATGATGGAGAGGAAAACATGAGGGAAATTACGAGTGAGAAACAACTGCTGGAGTATATAAATACTTATAAATTAGAGTCAGTTTTCAAGAAAGACTTACTACCGCATTTGTCACTGTATGATGTGGAGGCAGGAGAACGTCTTTGTTCTCAAGGAGATGCGTCTCATTGTTTGTACATACTGGTGAAAGGCAAGGTTAAAGTTTATACCATATCGCCCGAAGGCAAGACGCTTGTTCTTTCCTTTAAACAGCCCCTTGAAGTGATAGGCGATATTGAGTATGTACAGGATGTTGATATTATGAATACGGTTGAAGCCGTTTCACCTTTAGTTGTAATTGGTATACCATACAAACGATTAAAACAGCATGCGAGTGATGATCCACAGCTGCTGACGTTTTTACTGGAAATGCTCACAAAAAAGTTTTGCGCAAAATCGAACTCGCTCAGCTTTAATTTAATGTACCCAGTTGAAGTGCGGCTGGCTAGCTACTTGCTCTCTATTTTTTGTGAAGAATCACATTTGGTTATGGATCAAAAAACAGAAAGCCTAAAAGATATAGCCAATTTAATCGGAACGACTTACCGGCATTTAAATCGTGTTCTTCAGAAATTTGTAGCGCAAGGAGTTATTGAAAAACAGAAAGGCTCTATTATTCTCAAAGATAAAGAAAAACTGAGCTGTCTAGCAAACGACAATATATACGAGTAGAAAAAGCAATAGATTAGTTGAAGGGGAGAGAGAAGAATGAAAACATACAGAACGCTTCTATTTGACATTGATAATACGCTTTTAGATTTTAACGCAGCCGAAGAGCAGGCTTTACAGCTTCTTTTTGCTAACCACAATATTCCGCTGACTGATGAAAGCAAAAAACGTTATAGCTTGATAAACCAGGGGTTATGGACAGCTTTTGAAGAAAATAAAATAAGCCGTGAGCAAGTTGTAAATACTCGCTTTTCTACTCTATGTAAAGAATATGGAATAGAGAAAGACGGAAAGCTGCTTGAAGCAGAGTACCGAACGTATTTGAACAATGGCCATCAGCTAATTGACGGAGCAATTGAGGTAATTAAAAAACTGAGCTGTCACTATGAATTATATGTTGTTACAAATGGCGTATCGGCTACTCAATATAAGCGCCTTCAGGACTCAGGTCTATATCCTTATTTTAAAGAAGTATTTGTTTCAGAAGATACGGGCTTTCAAAAACCTATGAAGGAATATTTTGATTATGTTTTTTTACGTATAAAAGAGCTGTCCGTACATGAAACATTAATTGTTGGAGATTCTTTGAGTGCAGACATTCAAGGCGGGCAGCTAGCCGGTATTGATACGTGCTGGTTTAATCCTCAGGAAAAAAAGAATGATACAAATTGGAATTCAACCTATGAAATAGGAAGGCTTCAAGAGCTTTATACCCTGCTTAATGTAAATAATGAAGTAGCTTCGGTACAAGTATAAAAGTGTATAAATGTTAAAAAACACAAAAAGTGCTAACCTTTTCTTTAAACAAAAAGGGGTGGCGCTTTTTCTATTTTATGGCTTTCACAGGCTTAAAATATGCTAGGGATATCGGTCTAGGTACAGTAATCAATACAAATTTAAACAGTTTTATCCCAAAAGCAATAGGGTATTTTACCAATATCCCAGATAAAGTAAGTAACTAGGAGGTCGTAAAAGATGATTAATGGAAAAAGTTTATCTCGTTCAGGAAAGAGTTCATATAGAAGAGAAACAGCGGTTGGAAAAACAGGAATGGTAGCCAGTGCTCATCCAATTGCAACAGACGCCGGAGAACAGGTGCTAAGAGCTGGCGGCAACGCAATTGATGCAGCAATTGCCGTTCAGTTTGGGCTTAACGTCGGAGAACCGATGATGACCGGTATTGGAGGCAGCGGCTTTTTTATGGTATACCACAATGAAAGCAAAACAACTAAAATTTTTGACGGGCATTCTCAGGCTCCTAAAGCAGCTTATTCTGAAATGTTTCTTGATGAAAATAAAGAAGTTATTCCGTTTAGAAAGCGTTCTACTCATGCAACGGCAATTGGAATTCCAGGGATTTTAAAGGCGATGGAAGCAGCTCGTAAAGAGTATGGAACAAAACCCCTTGCTGAATTAATTGAACCGGCTGCCAAAGCAGCAGAAGCGGGTGTGGAAACAAACTGGGTGCTTGGAGATATTTTAAAAACATATGCCTATCGACTAGGAGAACATGCTAAGCAGCTATATTCTCCAAAAGGCAAGCCTATGCAAGAAGGAGACATGATTAATAAAAAAGATCTTGCTAAAACATTCCGCATTCTTCAAGAAAAAGGTATCGAGGCTTTTTATGAAGGTGAAATTGCAGAAGCCATTATTTCAACGATAAAAGAGCACGGCGGTTTTATGGAACTGTCAGATTTGAAAGAATACCAGATTAAGATTGATGAACCCGTGTGGGGAGATTATAAAGGATACCGAATTGCTTCTTCCAACATGCCTAGTGCAGGAGGAGCTACGGTGCTGCAAATTTTAAAGCTATTAGAGAACTTCGATGTGTCTCAGTACGACGTGAAATCGTGGGAAAAGTATTATTTGTTTGCAGAAGCTATGCGCATTGCATTTTCAGATAAAATTGCATTCTCTGGAGATCCAGCCTACAGTGACATTCCATTAAAAGGGCTTTTAAATGACGAATATATAAAGGAACGTCAAAAATTAATTAATTGGAAGCATAAAAATGAGAAAGTTGATTTTGGCAACCCGTGGGATTATGAGAAAGGCCAAAAAGTGAACGTTGTGCGTCAGCCTTATGAACCTGAACGCGAGCTTAGTGAAACAACTCACTTCACGGTAGTTGACCGCTGGGGCAATATTGTCGCGTGTACATCAACTGTGGAACATCCTTTTGGTACAGGAATTATGGTTAAAGACCATGGATTTTTACTCAACAACGAGCTTACTGATTTTGATGCTATTCCTGGAGGGCTAAACCAAGCGGATGCAGGAAAGCGTCCGGTTAGCTGTAAAAGCCCAACCATCGTTTTTAAAGACAGTGAACCTGTACTCACTTTAGGGTCTCCGGGCGGACCAACCATTGTAGGCTCTGTGTTCCAAACGCTTATGAATGTCTTAGACTATGGAATGGATATAAAAGAAGCGATTGAAGAACCAAGAATTTTTAATAGTACAGGATCACTTATCGGTTGGGAAGCCGGAGTGGATATGAATGCCAAAGGAGAGCTAGAAGCCATGGGGTTTAATTTTGGAGATGAGCCGTTCCCAATCGGAAATGTTCAAGGTATTCAAATTGATAAAGAAAACGGCCGTTTATTTGGAGCAGCTGATTCCAGCCGTGAAGGAAAAGCAACTGGCTTAGACTCTTAATATTAAAAAGATGCATCATACGCTCCCTCTTTTACAAGAAGGGATGGCGTATGATGCATTAAAAAAGATAAAAATAAGTAGGTAAAAAGAAGGAATATTTTTTTCGGAAAACATACTTTAGACCTTTATTAGCATCATCCTAATCTCCAGAAAGGAAAAAGAATAGAACGTTTTCATGTCCGAATAATAAAAAAGAGTACTGATTTTTCAAGATATTGATGAAAACAAAATGATTGGAAAGCATAAAAAAAGGAATAGCGCTTTCAATGCTAGAAAGATAGAGTATTTAATCGTGTAAAGAGTATAAAACGCAACGGCTGGAAAACGTAGTTTGGAATGGAAAAAAAGTCGTACCCTTTTTTTGAAAAACGGTTACATAAAAAGTCTCTTGCACGTAAACTTTGGTCCTAGTTACAGCTCAATGAAAAAGATGAAAATGAGAAATAGCTACATTTGGCACGTTTGACTTTCGTCATTTATCCAAGTAATCTTTTGGTTGAACGGAACCGGTTCTGTTTTCGGATTTTTAATAGCTAATTGAATTAATAAATTTATATTCTTTACTAACCCAAAAGGAGAAAACATATGAAAATGAAACGAGTTGCTAAGCATACAACTGCTGCTACATTGGCTGCAGCCCTACTAGTAGGCGGGGGATACCAAACATTTGCTAAAGGAAACGACAGCAAAGACTTTAATAACAGCTACGGAATTTCGCATATTACTCGCGATAATATGGTGAAAATTCCACAGCAGCAAAACAGTGATCAGTTTAAAGTTCCTGCTTTTGACGAATCAACTATTAAAAACATTGCTTCTGCTAAGGGAAAAGATGCATCGGGAAATACAATTGACTTAGATGTATGGGACAGCTGGCCATTACAAAATGCTGACGGAACAGTGGCGACTTATCATGGATATCAAATTGTGTTTGCCCTAGCAGGTGATCCAAAAGATTCGAATGACACGTCTGTTTATCTTTTCTATAAAAAAGCTGGAGACAAATCGATTGACAGCTGGAAAAACGCTGGAAGAGTGTTTAAAGACAGCGATAAATTCGTTCCGAATGACCCGCACCTTAAAAATCAAACACAAGAATGGTCTGGTTCTGCCACATTAACGAAAGATGGTAAAGTTCGTTTATTCTACACGGATTATTCAGGTAAACAATACGGAAAACAAACGTTAACGACAGCTCAAGTGAACATGTCTCAGCCAAACGATAATACGTTAAAAGTTGACGGAGTAGAAGATTACAAGTCAATCTTTGATGGTGACGGAAAGATTTATCAAACGGTTCAGCAGTTTATTGATGAAGGCGGTTATGACACAGGGGATAACCATACGCTAAGAGATCCTCATTACATAGAAGACAATGGACATAAGTACCTTGTTTTCGAAGCTAACACTGGAACAGAAGATGGCTATCAAGGCGAAGACTCTCTATATAACAGAGCATACTACGGAGGAAACAATCCTTTCTTCCAATCTGAAAAGAAAAAGCTTCTTGAAGGATCTAATAAAGAAAAAGCTTCTTTAGCAAACGGGGCTTTGGGCATTATTGAGTTAAATGATGACTATACGCTCAAAAAAGTAATGAAGCCGCTTATCACATCAAATACAGTTACAGACGAAATTGAACGTGCAAACATTTTCAAAAAAGATGGAAAATGGTACTTGTTCACTGATTCTCGCGGATCTAAAATGACGATTGATGGAATCGGACAAGATGATGTGTATATGCTAGGCTATGTTTCAAATACGTTAACAGGAAAATATAAGCCTTTAAATGATACGGGATTAGTTCTTCATATGGATTTAGATCCTAATGATAAAACATTTACGTATTCTCACTTTGCCGTACCGCAAACAAAAGGTAATAATGTTGTTATTACAAGCTACATGACAAACAGAGGCTTTTATGAAGACAACCACTCTACATTTGCACCAAGCTTCTTAGTAAATATTGACGGTTCAAAAACATCTGTTGTAAAAGATAGCGTTCTTGAACAAGGTCAGTTAACAGTGGATGAAGACTAAGCCCTTTGCAATAGCAACAAAAGAAAATGGTGATTGTAATCACCATTTTCTTTTGTTTTATTCGATGTAGACAAAAAAGAGAAAGGCGGGGTTTGTTTGAAGAAAAAAGGTGCTTATAAATGGATAACGCTTGCCGTTCTTTTAGTTGTAATAGCCGGACTCATTATAGCAGGCGTATCCAAAAAAGAGGATACAAAAGATCGAGGAAAAGAAAAAGGAAATAAAAGTGAATCCACTTATCGCCCGGTGTATCATTTTAGCACGCCTGATAAATGGAAAAATGATCCTCAAAAGCCCATTTATTTTGACGGAGAGTATCATTACTATTACTTATACAATCATGATTACCCTAAAGGGAACGGGACGGAATGGCGACATGCAACGTCTAAAGATTTGGTTCATTGGAAAGATAAAGGAGTAGCTATTCCAAAGTATACAAATAAAAATGGCGATATATGGTCCGGATCCGTTGTAGAAGATAAAGAGAACACAGCAGGTTTTGGTAAAGGCGCAATTGTAGCGATTATGACCCAGCCTTCTGCTGATGGACAAAAGCAAGAACAGTATTTATGGTATAGCACCGATAGAGGAAAAACCTTTAAATCATATAGCAAAAATCCTATCATGCCTAATCCAGGCACCAAAGATTTTCGAGATCCCAAAGTCATATGGGATAATGAACATGATAAGTGGGTTCTCGTCATGTCAGAAGGTGAAAAAATCGGATTTTATGAATCTTCTAATCTAAAGGATTGGACGTATACGGGAGGATTTGTCACTAAAGATATTGGCATTACAGAATGTCCAGATCTTTTTCAAATGAAGGCGGATGACGGGACAGTTAAGTGGGTTCTCGGGACAAGTGCAAATGGAAAAGAAAGCGGAAAGCCAAACACCTATGCTTATTGGACAGGAAATTACGATGGAACAACATTCACTCCCGATATGGATGATCCGCAATGGCTAGATCATGGTTTTGATTGGTACGGAGCAGTCACGTTTAAAGACGGTAAAAATGAGGATTCTTTAGAAAAACGCTACGCTTTTGCATGGATGAACAACTGGGATTATCCAGATAAGACACCAACGATGAAAGATGGGTTTAACGGATTCGATTCAGTAACCCGTGAAATTACGCTTTCAAAACAAGACAACGATCAGTACAGCCTGTTATCAAAGCCTGTTGAGGAATTAAATCAGCTAACTGATTCAACAAATTCTCTCAAGCAAGTAGAAGTAAACGGAGAGAAAAAGTTAAAGATAAAAGGTGAAGCTTATCAGCTTGATACAGATATTTCATGGTCAGATGCAGAAAATGTAGGCTTACGACTTCGAGAGTCCGCAGATCAAAAGCGGCACATTGATGTCGGGGTTTTTGCAAAAGATAACGTCTCATATGTGAATAGAAGCTATAGTAATCAGCCTGATCAAAGCAAAAAATATGTGGAAAGCCGCGATTACTTTGATGCAGGCAAGAAAAATGTTCATTTGAAGATATTGGTAGATAAAACAAGTATTGAAGTCTTTATTGATGATGGAAAAACCGTACATTCTAGCGAGGTGTTTCCTCGTCACAACGACCAAGGAATTACGCTTTTTTCCCAAGGAGGAACGTCTTTCTTTAAGAACATAGAAATCAAACATTTTCGTTCCAGTCAGTAAATTCCCTATTTTTAAAAAAGGGAGCAGAATATCACCTTATTATGGTTTAGGACTCGTTAAAAAGGGTATATGCCTACTAACAGTAAATGAAAGGGTGTTTATTCAAATGGAAGAGAAAATGAGACAACTAATAGAGGGACTTAATACCGATTTAGCGGGTGAATATTCAGCGGTTATTCAGTACACTTACTATGCGTCTACAGTAACCGGCCTAGAATATCAAATTTTAAAACCTTTCTTTGAAGGAGAAATTCCTGATGAGCAAGGGCATGCCCTTTATTTATCAGAAAAAATTAAAAACCTTGGCGGTGAGCCAACAACAAAGCCAGCTGAGGTGAAGCACGTCTCAAACGTGACGGAAATGCTTAAAGAAGCGAGCAAGGCTGAAAAAGAAACGATCCAGCGCTACGAAGAGCGAAAGAAGCAAGCAGAAGAGTTAGGATTAACAGAGCTTGTTGTCAAACTTGAGGATATGATTGCAGATGAAACAAATCATATGGAAGAAATGGAACGTTTATTAAAAGATCCCCGACTAAGTTAATTATACAAAATACGTAAAAAGCATCCCGTACCAGGTGTTACGGGGTGCTTTTTTGTAATTGAAAAAGGGAATTAAACATCATGTACGCATGTTTCTATTAATGAGAGGAAAGTCATATTTTTGAAATTATCTATCGTTTTGAAAAAATTTATAGTAAAATAATTATTTGGCTGCATATGGCAGCAACTATATGCGAGGCATCACATACATATAAAGGCTAAAAGGGTATCCGTATATTGAAACCGCTTTTATCTTCTGCAAGAAAAAAACACGGTATGCCCGCAGTTGTAAGGAGAGAAAAAAATGAGGAAACGAATCATGACAGCGCTGCTGCTTGTCACTGTTTTAGCTGCAATGGAAGGAACCATTGTCAGTACGGCTGTTCCAAGAATTACAAGTGATTTGTCGGGCATTGAGCTAGTTAGCTGGGTGTATGCCATTTATATGCTGACAACCGCTGTATCTACACCTATATACGGAAAGTTAGCAGATTTATTCGGCCGCAAAAAAGTTATGCTTGTTGGAATTATTATTTTTTTAATCGGATCGATACTTTGCGGACTTAGCTTTTCGATGCAGCAATTAATTGTCTATAGAGCAATCCAAGGGCTAGGCGCCGGGGTCGTTATGCCGCTTACAATGATTATTATTGGCGACTTGTATGAAGAAGCAAAAGAAAGAGCCAAAGCGCAAGGATGGATTAGCGCAGTTTGGGGAGTTGCTGGAGTTCTCGGTCCTCTTCTTGGGGGATTTTTAGTCGATACGCTGTCTTGGCGCTATATTTTCTTTTTAAATATACCGTTTGGACTAATGGCTTTTATTGTTCTTTTAGTAAACTATAAAGAAGAAGTGGTAAAAGAAAAACGCTATATCGATTACATTGGAGCGGTGACGTTTTCAGTGGGAACCATTGCATTTTTATACGCGCTTTTAACCGGAAGTCAGCATCAAAACTGGGGAGATCCAACCATTATAGGATTATTTGTTCTAGCTGTTCTGACATTCATTGGCTTTATTTATATCGAAAAGAAATCGCCCGAACCTCTTATCCCGCTTGAACTGTTTTCTATTCGAAGTGTATCTGTTATAAACTTATTAACACTTCTTGTCGGATCAGTAGTTATTAGTATTACGGTCTACCTTCCAATTTGGAGTCAAGGGGTGCTGGGGAAAAGTGCAACTGCTGCAGGTTTTGTACTAATGCCTATGCCAGTATGCTGGACGATTGGTTCACTGCTTTCAGGGAATTTAGTGGGGCGTCTTAAAACGCACTCCATTCTTACGCTGGGCACGGCAATCGTAAGTACAGCATGTTTTATGCTGTTTTTAGTCTCCACCCACTCACCCGTATTTTTAATTTATGTAGCCGTTGGGGTCCTTGGGTTAGGAATGGGTATTATTACGCCTATTTTTATGCTAGTTATTCAATCAGCGGTTCCAGCTAGCAAAAGAGGAGTAGCGGTGGCTCTTAATACGTTTACAAATACATTTAGTCAAACGCTAGGTTCCGCAGTGTTTGGTACAATTTTTAACTTAGTGACGCTTTCACAAGCAAAGAAATTAGGGCAAGAAAATTTGAATGCTTCGTTTGAGACAGGCAGGGTACCACCAGAAGAACTGTCAAAGCTGCATGAAATTCTTGCATCAGGTGTTCACATTATTTACAGCGGAACGTTTTTAGCAGCCTTACTAAGCTTTGTTGTTTCATGCTTTCTAGTAAAAACAAGACATGAAAAAATAAAGAATGTATCTGTGCAAAAGTAACGGAAGAGACTGTTATAAAAGTATTTTAATTGAAGGACAATCCGAACGAGTCTGATTAAGGACCAAACTCGTTCGGATTTTTTTATTGGTAGGTGAATGTAGGTACTTTTAGCTGTTGAATTAGTTATGTATCAGTCTTTTTTTTAAAAGAATTATCAAAGAGAGAAAAGAAAAAAGATATTGTCTAATAACGTTCGGGAAAAATCGTTAACAGAAGGACGGATTTTTATTATTGCCGAAAATTTCTTATTTTTTGTTTTTTTAGTATGGACATTTACTTGGTTGTTGATTATTATAAATTCTATAAGTATTGAATTTTAAGCGCTTTCAAAAGAAACATTTGTCTTTCTCAGGAACACACTTGAATTTTAACTCATATACTGTAAGTGCTTAGATTAATCTTTTAATGGGGAAAAGAGAAGTTTATAAGACGTGTTGAACAACAATGAGGAGGTATGGAAGATGACAAGTAGAGGTTTAAAAGAATTCTTGAATAATAATTTAGAAGACTTAAAAGATAAAGGGCTGTACAACGTTATCAATCCTTTAGAGGGACCAAACGGGCCTGTTATTCAAATTGAGGGGAAACAACTAATTAATTTATCTTCCAACAACTATTTGGGGCTTGCTACAGACGAAAGGCTTATTAGTGCGTGCAACAAAGCGACTGAAAAATATGGAGTGGGGGCTGGAGCTGTCCGGACAATTAATGGAACTCTAGATATTCATATTGAGCTAGAGGAAAAGCTTGCCGAGTTTAAGCATACGGAAGCAGCTATAGCTTACCAATCTGGCTTTAACTGCAATATGGCAGCTATCTCTGCGGTTATGGATAAACATGACGCGATTTTATCAGATGAGCTGAATCACGCTTCAATTATTGACGGATGCCGATTGTCAAAAGCAAAAATTATTCCTTACAAGCATTCGGATATGGAAGATCTTCGTGCAAAAGCAGGCGAAGCACAAAAGTCCGGTGCCTATAATAAAATAATGGTAATTACCGACGGTGTATTCTCAATGGATGGAGACATTGCTAAGCTTCCGGAAATTGTAGAAATCGCACAGGAATTTGATTTAATCACATACGTAGATGATGCTCACGGATCGGGCGTATTAGGTAACGGCATGGGCACAGTCAAACATTTTGGCTTATCTGAAAAAGTAGACTTCCAAATTGGAACATTGTCAAAAGCGATTGGAGCTGTAGGCGGATACGTAGCTGGAAAAAAAGACTTAATTGACTGGTTGAAAGTACGAAGCCGCCCGTTTTTATTCTCGACTGCTATTACACCAGGCACGGCTGCTGCTTGTATTAAAGCGATTGAAATTCTAAGCACAAGTACAGAGCTGCAGGATCAAATGTGGGAAAACAGCCGTTATTTAAAGCAAGGATTAAAAGAGCTGGGCTTTGATACCGGCGAAAGTGAAACACCTATTACTCCGTGCATTATAGGAGATGAAAATCAAACGCAGATTTTTAGTGAGAGATTAATAGAAGAAGGGGTATACGCTAAATCAATTGTTTTCCCTACCGTTCCAAGAGGAACAGGACGCGTTCGCAATATGCCAACGGCTGCTCATACAAAAGAAATGTTAGATGAAGCACTTCGTATCTACAAAAAAGTAGGCAAGGAAATGAAATTAATCTAAACGTTGAATCTAAGCAGTACATGAGGAGGATATTGAGATGAAAAAAGTATTAATAACGGGGTCTCTAGGACAAATCGGTTCTGAATTAACAATGAAAATGAGAGAGATATATGGTTCAGAAAATATTATTGCCACTGATATTCGCAAGACGACGAGCGATGTTGTGACTTCAGGTCCATTCGAGATTTTAGACGTAACGGATCAGACTGCGTTATTTACGATCGCCGAAAAGCATAAAGTCGATACGGTCATTCACTTGGCTGCGCTGTTATCAGCGACAGCCGAGCAAAAGCCGCTTCTAGCTTGGAATCTAAATATGGGCGGATTAGTAAACGCGCTCGAAGTAGCTCGAGAGCTGAAGTGCCAATTTTTTACTCCAAGTTCAATTGGTGCATTTGGTCCAACGACTCCAAAAGACTGGACGCCGCAGGATACAATTCAACGTCCTACCACGATGTATGGTGTTAATAAAGTAGCGGGTGAATTACTTTGCGATTACTATCACCATAAATTCGGAGTAGATACACGAGGGCTACGTTTTCCAGGCTTAATTTCATACGTAACGCTTCCAGGTGGAGGGACAACGGACTACGCTGTTGAAATTTATTATGAAGCCGTTAAACATAAGCGCTATACGTCTTATATCGACAAAGGAACCTATATGGATATGATGTATATGCCTGACGCACTAAACGCTGTCATCCAACTAATGGAAGCAGACGGTTCTAAGCTGAAGCATCGAAATTCATTTAACGTTTCTGCCATGAGCTTTGATCCAGAACAAATGGCAGCTGAAATCAGAAAAACAATTCCGGAATTTGTGCTGAATTACCAAGTAGATCCTGTTCGACAAGCAATTGCTGAAAGCTGGCCCAACCATATAGATTCCAGCTGTGCGAAAGAAGAGTGGGGATTTAAAGCAGAATATAACCTAGAAAAAATGACGAGAGAGATGCTGGGAAAGTTAAAAGTTGAATCACAGCTTGTCTTAACGTAAGTAGAGAAAAATGATTTCTTCCTTGACAATAAAGTAAGCGCTTACTAAAAGGTGAGTTACTTGTTGCAAGTTCTACTTCGTAACAGTGGTGGACAGTACACATAGATTCTCTGACCCTTTAAGTGAGCGCTCGTTCGTTGAATAATCAGCACCCTTTTAGGTACCGTCTGTTAAAATAATAAGGGGATAGAAGGGAGGGAATGACAGTTGAGCAATAAATTTCAACAAGTTAATGATTTTTCAATGGGAAGATTAACATCTTTACTCGTTCTTTTACATAATACGGAACTAGCTGAAGGTATTGAAAAGGAAATCAATGAGAGAGGATATAGCTATACAGTTGGAAAAGTCGGAGCGATGGAGCTGTCTAAAGTTGTGGCCGCAATTGAAACGAGCGCCAAGACAAACAACATTATTAATGCCCAGTCGTACCGGGAAGTCCACGCTCTTTATCATGCTATACTTGAAGCTATTCAAGGAGTTAGTCGAGGAACGCTGCAGCTAGGTGATATTTTACGGACGGTAGGACTCACATTTTCAATTGTGCGCGGAAAAATTGAGTTCTCAGGATCAAGCGACGAATGGATTAGCGTTTGTGTGTATGGAACGATAGGTGCACCGAAAAAAGGCTTTGAACATGATACGTTAGGTTTTGGTTTTAACCATATTTAAAAATAATGGACAAAATAGTATGAACGTAAAAAGTGAGAGATGCACATAGCTGCTTTAAAAAAGATATTTTTCTTATTGAAAGCTTTTGTGCGGCGTGTTAACATAATGATTAATATAATAATTGCCTTTAAGACGGTCCAGAGAGGCCGAAAAGGACGGATCACTTATTTACTGCTTCTATGCCTATCTGTGCCCTTTTGCCCTCTGCGACAAAAGGGCTTTTATGCGTTGCGTACCTCTTTTAAACGAAGTCCAGAGAGGCTTCAAAAGAGAATGGACATATGTTATTTTATCCATTCCTTCAAAAAAGAAAGAGCGTTGATACAGAAAGAATACAGTGGAGGGTGGAACAACATGAATTATCGTAACAAGACAGTTGTAGCATCAGTAGCAGGTTTGACGTTAGAAGGGATGGACATTATGTTTATCTCGTTTGCTATGTCAATGATTATCGCTGAATTTCACATTGATTTAGCAACGGGTGGACTTATTTCTTCTATTACGAATATAGGAATGCTGATAGGCGGAGTCATCTTCGGAATTTTAGCAGATAAATTTGGAAGAGTGCGGGTTTTTACCTACACGGTTCTTCTATTTGCAGTCGGAACGGCATTAACAGGTTTTGCAGCAAATGTTGAACAAGTGTATGCTTCACGATTTATTGCCGGAATTGGGGCTGGAGGAGAGTACGGAATCGGTATGGCTCTTGTTGCAGAAGCGTGGCCGAAACATAAGCAAGGAAGAGCTTCATCTTATGTTAGTATTGGCGCACAATTTGGAGTTATTCTTGCGGCGCTTTTAAGTTCTCTGATCCTGCCGATTTTCGGATGGAGAGCGCTGTTTTTTGTCGGAATTATCCCCGTCATTTTTGCTTTTATCGTACGAAAAAATTTAAACGAATCTCCTGAGTGGTTAAAAGCTCAAAAAGAGAAAACAGCCGTTGTTAAAAATAATGGCAAGCTACGTCAACTATTTGCTACGCCTAAGACGGCGATGACGACTATTTCTCTGGCAGTGATGGCTACCGTTCAAATTGCAGGCTATAACGGACTCATGATATGGCTTCCGTCTATGCTTCAGCAATCACAAGGACTCTCTGTTTCAAGTTCAGCTCTTTGGACAATCAGTACAGCCGTTGGAATGATTATAGGCATGCTAACATTTGGTCAATTTATGGATCGTTTTGGTTCGAAGCGTACTTTTGGAATTTTTCTTCTCGCTTCAGCGTGTGCGGTATTTTTATACTCGTATGCCGAAGGAAGTGCAGGGCTGCTTATAGGAGGAGCTGTTGTCGGATTTTTCTCAAACGGAATGTTCGCAGGATACGGAGCCTTGATCAGCAGTCACTATTCGGTAGAAGTTCGCAGTACTGCAACGAACACTATTTTTAACTTCGGGAGAGCGCTCGGAGGGTTGTCACCCATTCTTGTCGGCTATCTTTTGCAAAGCTATGATATGACGGTAGCGATGACGTACTTGGCAGGGCTGTACTGTATTTCGTTTATTTTTATGATGAGTCTTAAAAAAACGGGAGAAAAGAACGTGAAACAAATGAACGCTCAATCTGCTCTTTAACATAAAAAATAGATTCTATGCTTTTCTGGAAAAAACCGCGCTTACTCAAAAGGGCGGTTTTTTTGAGTGTATAAAAAAATAAGTTCAGGTGTTAGATGATTGTTTCTTTCACAGATGCTTTATTAACAAAGACGTTCACAGTATCTATAAAAATATTTATGGATAAGCAGATATTTTCTAATTTGTATTATAGTTATTCCTCTCTTACAATATGGTGTGTAAGGCGGAAACAGAAAATACTATCTTTATTTACAGGAGGACGTTACTATGTCTAAACATATATTAATGGTCGTAACAACGGCTGACAAAATGAAAGAAAATCATCCAACAGGCCTTTGGCTTTCAGAATTTGGTGAAGCGTACGTAGAGTTTGAAAAAGCTGGATTTACGATTACTGTAGCAAGTCCTCTAGGAGGGAAAGCGCCGGTGGATGCTCGCAGCCTTGAAGGAGAGACTTCTCAAGAAATCTTAAATACAGCTAAGCATCTAGAGAATACCCTAAAACTTGATACAATTACAGACAGTGCTAAATTTGATGCTGTTTTCTTACCAGGCGGTCATGGCACAATGTTTGATCTGCCAGATAATCAAACGCTTCACGCTTTAATTCGTGAACTATACGAAGGAGACAAAGTAGTAGCCGCTGTATGCCATGGACCCGCAGGCTTAGTAGGTGTTACATTATCAGATGAAAAGCCGTTGGTGGAAGGAAAAGATGTTGCTGCGTTTACAGATGATGAAGAACGTGAAACAACATTGGACCGCTTCATGCCGTTTCTTTTGGAAACACGTCTGCGTGAACTTGGTGCAAATGTAGTAACTGCTCCAAACTGGACAGATAATGTACAAGCAGATGGCAACCTAATAACAGGTCAAAATCCTCAGTCAACAATCAGTGTAGCAAAAGCAGTCGTGAAACAATTATTAAACTAAGATGTAAAAAAGCCTGTAGGACTACAGGCTTTTTTTATTAACAGCATCAACAAAGACCGCCGTAGATAATGTGTATGTTTTGCTGTTTTGGACTAGAGAAATCCATCATCGTACAAAAAATATGATGGTCAGTGTAATGAATACAAAAAGAGGGAAGCTTTTTATGGAGACTATTTTTTAAAAGAAATGAGGAAAAACGATGTCAGAAGTTATTATTAACGCCATTTTACAAGCCAAGCCAGGAAAAGAAGAAGAGCTTCGATCAGAGTTAGTAAAAGTTATTGAACCATCAAGAGAAGAAAAAGGATGTATTCAATACACTCTCCACCAGGATACAGACAAAGCAGGCACATTTGTTTTTTACGAGAAATGGAAAAGCAAAGAAGATGTTGAAGCTCACATTGAAACACCTCACTATCAACAATACAGACAGCAAACAGAACCGTTAATTGAAAGCAGAGCAGTACATCGTTTACAAGAAGTACGTTAATAAAAAAGAAGCTGGAACAAAAGTGTTTTAGTTGAAGGAAGATCCGAACGAGTTTGATTCTTGATGAAGAATCAAACTCGTTCGGATTTTTTTGATGTAGGTTTCATTTAGTGAGACCATGCAGGAGCGTAAGCGATGAGGGGGCTCATCGATACCCTTGGAAAGCGAAGGCTTGCACGAAAATCAACAGCGGTATAACAAATAATCCACTACCTTATCCCATTTGTTCATCTTTAAATTGGCTTGATTTCGTTAGGACTCAATCTCTGTTTGTTATAAAAAACTAAAAAGCTGCAGAGGAAAAAAATTCAGCTGCAAAAAGCCGATCGGAAAAGGGATAAGGCTGTGAAAGAAACAAAAAATAATACCAGTGGTGTTTGAGAAGCAGACAGGCGGGTAGATAAAAACTAGATGACATAGTTCAATAATTAACAAACTAAAAGTAACAAACTAAAAGGAGAGATCAAATCAATGCGTACAAATTTAAAACACTTTATTAACGGAGAATGGGTTGAATCAACAGGAAACGAAACGTCAGATGTGATCAATCCTGCTACTGAAAAATCAATTGGTAAAATTAGCTTAGGTACAAAAGAAGATCTAGATAAAGCCGTGGCAGCAGCTAAAGCAGCCCTTCCCACATTTTCAAGAACAACAAAAGAAGAGCGAATTAAAATGCTTCGCAATATTGCAAAAGGATATGAAAAGCGTAAACAGGAGCTTATTGAAGTTATGACTGAAGAGCTTGGCGCTCCTTTAAAAATTTCAGAAGAAGTGCACTATGAAATGGGACTTAGCCACTTTAAAGAAGCAGCTAATGCGCTTGAAGATTACACATTCGAAAAAGATCATGGAAGCTACAAGGTCGTAAAAGAGTCTATTGGAGTAAGCGGACTTATTACACCTTGGAACTTCCCAACAAATCAAACGTCTACTAAAATTGCAGGAGCTATCGCAGCAGGAAGCCCAATGGTATTAAAACCATCAGAACTTACACCGTATGCAGCGATGATATTAGCAGAGATCATTGATGAAGCTGGCGTACCAAAAGGTGCCTTTAACCTTGTAAACGGAACGGGAAGCACAATCGGTGACGGTATTAGTTCTCACCCGGACATTGATTTTGTATCATTCACAGGATCAGGTGCCGTAGGCGAGAAAATTATGCAAAACGCGGCTAAAACAATCAAAAAAGTAGCGCTTGAGCTAGGCGGGAAATCACCGCTAGTTGTATTAGAGGATGCGGATGTAGAAGAAGCGGCTAAAATAGCAGTTTCACACATTGCAATGAATACTGGGCAAGTATGTACGGCAGCAACACGTATTATCATTCCTGCCTCTATGAAAGAAAAATTTGAAGAAGCAGTGAAAAAGGTTCTACCATCATTCCCAGTTGGTGATCCGTTAGATAAAGACAACGTAACTGGACCGCTCGTAGCGGAAAAACAGTGGGATCGCGTACAGGATTATATTAAAAAAGGAATGGATGAAGGTGCAAAGCTTCTTACTGGCGGAACGGGCAAACCGGACGGCTTAGAGACAGGATACTTTGTTAAACCGACAGTCTTTACTGACGTTTCAAATGATATGGTTATTGCACAAGAAGAAATCTTTGGACCTGTAACAACTATTATTACGTATGATGACTTAGAACAAGCTCTTGAAATCGCAAATGATACAGTTTATGGACTTGCAGGCTATGCGGTCGGAAAAGACCAAGAAACACTTGACTATGTTGCTAAAAATATTAGAGCTGGTCAAATCATCGTCAATGATGCTGAGCAAGACAGAGCTGCACCATTCGGCGGATTCAAACAATCTGGTATTGGACGCGAGTGGGGAGCATTTGGTATTGAAGAATATCTAGAGCCAAAAGCGATCATGGGCGTTAAAGTTCCGGCAAAAGTATAATTAATGTAAAAAAAGAAGGGAGTTTTTCTCCTTTCTTTTTTTAGGATAAAGGATTAAAAGCTCTAAGAACGCAGTGTGTTCTTAGAGCTTTTTCAGATTTGTTTATCTGGAAGTGAGAAAACAGTTATGTTTATTACTCTTATTAAGAATTTTGCCGAATAGCTTGCTGTGCTTCGCGTAAATGTCTTAAGTGTTCTTGCATTCGTCTTAATTCTTTATCACCAGACGTCACTTCTTTTTGTTCATTAATTTGCTGCTGAACGATATTCAAATGCATTTGAGCTTTCTGAAAATTGGCTGCATCCAAATTCATCTGCCCTTGATAAACAGCCTGTTCAGCTAATTGTAATGCTTCTTTAATATGAGTGTATGAATTCATGCTTCTCACCCTTCTGTATAGTATTTACAGTTAACATGCGCTGGTTTTTCGTAGCTATACAAAAGGATTTAGAAATAAAATAAAAATTACGTAGTACAAGCTAAGCAGGTTGCATAGATTTATCATAGTTCAATTTATAAAATCTTAGAAGTGATAGAGGGTGGATGTATGTGGGGGCTTTTTTCAGCTATGTATTATTAGGGCTATCATTAGCTGCGCCAATCGGTCCAATCAATGCAGCTCAGCTTGATAAAGGAATTAAAAATGGTTTTTTGCATGCTTGGTTCTTAGGTATAGGAGCAACATCGGTTGACGCTCTTTATATGCTTGTAGTTTATTTTGGATCCGTTCATTTTTTAAGTAGCGATTTTATGAAAACGTTTCTTTTTTCGTTTGGGTGCTTTGTATTAATTTATACAGGTGTTGAGGGGCTAATGGGTGCAGGGAGGATTACACAGCATAGAAAAACAAACGGTGATTCTGTGTTAAAGTGTTTTTTCTCAGGTTTTTTGCTGTCATTAACGAATCCGCTTACAATTCTCTTTTGGCTTGGTATTTATGGCTCTGTTTTAGCAAAAACGGCTAATACATATGAAACTGAACAGCTTATCTTATATAGCTGCGCTATTTTTACGGGAATTCTGGCCTGGGATATTGTGATGGCAGCTTTAGCAAGCACGTTTCGACGATACTTAGCTGCGACGTTTTTAACTGCCGTGTCCGTTGTATCGGGGTTATCTTTAATAGGGTTTGGCCTATATTTCGGCTGGCAAGCCGCACAGCAATTAGGCTAAAAGAAGTGCTGAATCTAAAGTGTTTTCAGTACGTTGAAAAATAATAGAAAAGATGCTTCTTTTTACGCATAAATTTTTCAAACTATCACACACTACATCGAAGTGTGAGGAGTGATAGAGTGAAAAAGAAAATAGGCTGCGGAAGTCAAGTTGAAGGGAAATTAAAATGGTGGCAGCTGTCTTTAATCGGAGTAGGATGCATAATCGGCACAGGCTATTTTTTAGGATCAAGTATTGCCATAAAAGCAGCCGGGCCCTCTGTTTTAATTGCTTTTTTACTGGCAGGAGTATGCACATTTATTGTATTTGAGGCGCTTGCTAAAATGAGTGCTCAAGATCCTCAAAAAGGTTCGTTTCGCTCCTATGCTAAAAAAGCTTATGGAAGATGGGCAGGATTTAGCAGCGGATGGGTGTACTGGAGTTCAGAGATGCTGATCATGGGGAGTCAGCTCACGGCTTTATCTCTTTTTACACGTTTTTGGTTTGAAGATATTCCACTGTGGGTCTTTGCCTCTATTTATGCTGTTTTAGGCATTAGTGTTGTATTAATCGGGACAAAAGGCTTTGAACGAATGGAAAATGTATTTGCTGTCACAAAAGTGGCTGCTATTTTAATGTTTATTGTATTAGCTAGTCTCGCTTTATTTGGATTTCTTGACGAAGGTGCCAAACAAGGAGTGCCGCGAACGATAAGTGAAGTATTCCCTCATGGATTTTTAGGTTTATGGGGCGCTTTGCTTTATGCCTTTTATGCTTTCGGCGGCATCGAAGTCATGGGAATCATGACGGTTCGTTTAGAAAAAAAAGAAGACGCACCGAAAGCGGGAAGAAGTATGCTTATTCTTCTTGGAATTATTTATATTGTTTCACTGAGTTTAGCTATTTTAATTGTGCCATTTCATGATTTTCATGGAAATCAAAGTCCATTTATAAAGGCTTTAGAAACATATCATCTTCCATTTTTTCCTCATGTTTTTAATGGAGCAATGATTATTGCGGGTTTCTCAACGATGTCAGCGTCTTTTTTTTCCGTAACAACAATGATTGTCACTCTTTCAGAAGATGGAGATGCTCCTGCATTGTTTTCAAAACAAAAACAAAAAAAGCTGCAGTTTCCTTTACCGGCTTTACTTTTAACAACAGCGGGATTAGTTATTTCTATTGTCCTTTCCTTGCTATTGCCAGGGAAAATTTATGAGTACATTACAACAGCAGCTGGACTGATGCTGATTTATAACTGGTTTTTTATTTTAATTTCGTTTCATCGCTTAATTAAACAAACCGTTTGGGATAAAGTAAAACAAGCTGTTGGCCTCTTATTAATCCTGCTAGCAGTAAGCGGTACGCTGTTAGAATCTGCAAGCAGACCAGGTTTCTTTGCAAGCTTAGGCTTTTTAATTGTTATAAGCCTTGTTATTTTAAAACTGCGCCATAAGTGGAAAGAAGAAGAAGCCGCTAGTTAACATATATTTAATCTTTATGAGGGACACTATGCACGTTGTACAATTACAAAATAAAAGGTGGTTATGATCATGCCAAAAAACAAGCAGACTCCTTCTTCACAAGTAGATCAAAAACAAGTAGTAGATGACAAAGCAAAAGCGCTACGAGAAAATAATTATGAAGATGGTCATATTCGCAAGATAACTCAAAGCGGGGCAGACGGCCAATAACAAAAAAAGACGCGTTCGCGTCTTTTTTTTGTTGAAGTGTATCCTTACCAACGATGAGCTTTTGCATTACTTCGCAAGATGATGTTCGTTTGAGACATCTCTGTATGTCCATTTACTTGGGACTTTGAACGCTTCGGTCTCGTCCAGTTGTGGCGGAATAGTTCTGAATGCTGATCTACATGATTTTTATCATTCATCATAATCACCTCAAGGATAGGATACTTTCACAAGATATTTGCGGTGAAATATCTCTCTTATAGAATGGGGTAAAAAAGAAGAAATACACCTAACACTTTTAACCATACATATAAAAGCAGTGCCTATTCATAAACTACAGAAGGCAACTTCTAACTTTAGGTTAAGCTTCGGATTTATAAGGGAAAAACTGCCTTAGTGGGGACTAAGGCAGTTTTTGCTGGAGGGATTAAACTTCGATAATGATGGGAAGAATCATAGGTCTTCTTTTCGTTTGGTTATATAAGAACTGTCCAAGGGTGGTCTTAATTTCTTTTTTCATAATGTTCCATTGGTGAACGTGCGCTTTTTGCAATTGATTTACAATTTTAGTCACTTGTCGATTAACGTCTTTTAATAGCTGCTCTGAGTCTCTTGTATAAACAAAACCTCGCGAAATTGTATCTGGACCCGACACAATTTTTCCTTCCGTTTTATTTAAAGTAATCACAATAACCAGCATGCCATCTTCTGAAAGCTGTTTGCGGTCACGTAAAACCGCATTTCCAACATCCCCAATGCCAAACCCATCTACATATACATTGCCTGCAGAGATTTTTCTTGTTTGAACAGCTGTTCCGCCCTTGATGTCGACAATATCACCGTTATTTATAATAAAAATGTTCGCTTTTTCCACCCCTACGGATTCTGCTAATAAGCTGTGGTGATGAAGCATTCGAAACTCACCGTGAATGGGGATAAAATACTTTGGCTTCATCAATGTAGCCATTAATTTTAGCTCTTCTTGATAGCCATGTCCTGATACGTGCATGCCTGTTGCGCTTCCTGAACCGTAAATCACATGAGCCCCGAGTGTGAAAAGACTGTCGACAATACGAGAGATATTACGTTCATTGCCAGGAATAGGCCCTGCTGATAAAATGACCGTGTCTTCAGGAAGAATCTCTACTTGTCGATGATTTCCGCTGGCTAATCTAGATAGAGCGGCCATCGGCTCGCCTTGGCTTCCAGTGCAGAGAATAGCGACTTGTTCAGGCGCAAGTGAATGTACTTCATAAGGTTCAATCAGCATCCCTTCAGGAATAGTTAAATATCCTTTCTCTAAGGCAACTGATACAACGTTAACCATGCTTCTTCCTAGCAGCGCAAGCTTTCTGTTCGTTTTAATCGCTGCATCGACAATTTGCTGTACGCGGTTAACATTCGAGGCGAAAGTAGAAATAATCACTTTTCGCTTTGCTTTACGAAAAGCTTCTTCTATATGTTTGCCAACTAGCTTTTCTGAAGGTGTAAATCCGGGGCGTTCAGCATTTGTACTTTCTGATATTAAAGCCAGTACACCTTCACTGCCGATTTTCGCCATTTTATGAAGATCTGGATATTGGTCGTTAACAGGAGTTAAATCAAACTTAAAATCTCCCGTATGTACAACAGCTCCTTCAGGCGTATGAAAGACAATTCCAAGACAATCTGGAATGCTGTGATTCGTTTTAAAAAAAGAAAGCGGAATATTGCCTAATGTAATTTCTGACTCTTCGTTGATTTCAATAAGCTCCGTCTCAGCAGATAATTGATGTTCCTGCAGTTTAATATCGATTAATCCGAGTGTAAGGCTTGTTGCGTAAATGGGGAGATTTAACTGTTTTAAGAGATAAGGAATACCTCCAATATGATCTTCATGACCATGCGTAACAACCAGTGCTCGAACTTTTTCTCGGTTCTCTTGCAAGTATGTAATATCAGGTATGATCAAATCAATTCCTAATAAACTTTCGTCAGGGAATTTAGAGCCGCAGTCAATTACAATGATGTCATCATCATATTGAACGGCATACATATTTTTTCCTATTTCATTAATGCCGCCTAAAGCAAAAATGGATAGTGTGTTTCTATTTATACTCACACTTAGTTCCTCCTATATTTTCAAAATGAATATGCAGAATTTCTACTCTTAGTATGAACATTTATTTCTGGTGCATTCTGTTAAATATGGAGATTTTATTTTTATTCAATATGAGGATGCAAGCAAAAAGAAAAGAAAGTCATTTTCCTAATACTACCTCTTATTTTCTTTTTATAACTCCATAAAATATAGACGTTACACATGGAGGTGGATGAAATGAGTAAACAAAATAAAAGCACAAACCAAGGAGTCAGCAGCAGTGCAGCAGCTCCTGTTGATAATGTGAATAAAAATATTTTATCAAACGATATTCATACAGATGAGCTTCAAAAAGCAAAAGCAAGTCGTCATAACAAATAAAAGAGTGACAGACAAAAGAGCAGCTTTGAGCTGCTCTGGATAAAATAGAGATAGGGAAGTGAAAAAACGTGTCAGAACACAAAAATTCTCAGTATAAAGAAGAAAATAAGTCAACGCCTAGTCGTCCTCTTGAATATAAAGAACGCGCAAACGAATCAAAGAGTACACGTCAAATGCTGCGCAGTATTCTCGAATATTCAAGTCGTTATCGTTAACAAATTTTACATATAATCATGGGCATATTTAAAAGGGAATGTCTCGACAAATATAAGGTATAAAGAACCTTTTTTGAAAAAATATATATTATTTACAATAAATTTAAAAAAATCATAAATGAACCTGCTATAATCCTCTTGAAAAGACAAGCGTTGCAAAAATTTGAGGGGAGCATTTTATATGCGGAAAAAATATAGTCGCGTAGGTTATGCCGTTTTGACAATGTGTACAGCTTTATCTATCTCACTGCCTTTTACTACTCATCCAGCATCAGCAGAAAGCGCTGCTGACCCTGCACCAGAAATTAAAGCTTCTGTTGTAAATGAAAACAATGGTAAAAAAATCTTGTTTGATAATACCCATGGTCAAACGGCGGGTACAGCAGATTGGGTTATTGACGGAGGTTTTTCTGATTTTGGGAAAGGGCTGGCTGGCAGCGGGTTTGATGTAAAAGAGCTGCGGAAATCTACGCCGATTACATACAGTGACCTTAGCGGCTATAGTGTGTTTGTTGTGCCAGAAGCAAATATTCCGTATAAATCTTCTGAACAAGCTGCCCTTTTACAATATGTTCAGAACGGGGGAAGCGTCTTCTTTATTGCTGATCATTACAATGCAGACCGAAACAAAAACCGCTGGGATTCTTCAGAAGTTTTTAACGGGTACCGTCGTGGGGCATGGACAAACCCAGCAAAAGGCATGACAACGGAAGAAGCAAACTCTGAGGCAATGCAAAACGTAACAAGTTCTGACTGGTTAGCAAGTAACTTTGGTGTTCGCTTTCGCTATAATGCCATTGGTGATGTGACAGCCAATGATATTGTATCTCCTTCTCAAGCATTCGGTATTACGCTAGGTGTTTCCACCGTTGCTATGCATGCAGGTTCTACGGTTGCTATTACGGACCCAAACAAAGCAAAAGGAATTGTGTATCTTCCTAAGACAACGGCAAAATGGTCAAATGCTGTAGATCAAGGAGTGTATAACGGAGGGGGAAGAGCAGAAGGTCCTTTTGCTGCTGTTTCAAAAGTAGGGGCGGGTAAAGCTGCTTTTATAGGAGATTCTTCACCGGTTGAAGATGCTACACCAAAATATAAACGAGAAGATACAGGATCTTCTAAAACCACATATGACGGATTTAAGGAACAAGACGATTCTACACTGCTTGTAAATATGGTCAATTGGTTAGCGAAGCAAGAAAGCTATACTTCTTTGAATCAAGTATCAGGACTTCAATTGGATCAAGCTACAGCATTACTTTCATCGGAAACGCCAAGTCAGTCCACTGAGCCTCAGGCAGAACCATGGTCAGCACCTACAGCAGGGTATAAATGGTACGATACGTCAACTTTTGAATCTGGTTCATATGGTTATAAAGGTGGAACTACGCAACCACCAACTGCTAGTGCTTACACATTTGAACATCAAGCCATTTTACCAACGAGCGGCGTATTCCAAATACGCGTAAAGGTAAGCGGGCTTTCAGCTAACACTGCGTACAGCACGTTTAATCTAGGTGTATATAACGGATCGGGAACTCAAATTGCTAAAGTCCAAAACGCAGATGGAAGCTGGCCGTCATCCTATGGATACAGCAGCAATTTTTCAATTACAACGGACGCAGCTGGAAATGGAGAAAAGGTTGTAAATGTCCAACTAAATCCAAGTGCAGCGGGGAGTGCTAATCTTCGCTTACGCCAAAGCAGTACGAACGCATATACAGAAGCTGTAACGATAGGGAACGTAGCGGTTGAACCACTGCCATAATAATAGTGAAAGCAAGCACTTGTGCTTGCTTTTTTATTGTTGTATTTTTTATCTTTGAGGTTAAAGAAACGTCAGAGGAGAGGCTTATCCATAAAGGAGAAATATGATATCTTAGAAGAAAGAATGAAGTAAAAGGAGTCAGCTAATATGTCTAAATATAAAGAATTAGAGACAGTTTATCTAATGGATAAGATTAAAGAATACAAAGAATTAATTTGGAGAGTAGGGCCAGGAAGTGAAAGAACAATAGAAGCTGTTCAAGAGATTCAAGGAATGGAAAAAGAGTTAAAAGCACGGAATGCAGAATTTGAAGCTACGGATTGGAAAGCTTTTACTCAGGAAATAAGAGAGAACTACGATTTTATTTATTAAGAAGACACATTCATCATAATGTGCTTGAGATAAATATCTCCAAGTAGAAGGCTTTCTGTTTTCTACTTGGAAACGATAAAAGTAGTATGAAGACGATTAAGAGAAATGATCCAGTATCAATGAAGCAAGTAATCCAAGTGCAGCAATCAATCCTGTAATAGAACCTCCTTCTTCATAGGCCTCTGGCATCATTGTAGAACCTACCATAGCAATAATACCACCGCCGGCAAAAGCAGCAATAGCAGCCATAAGTGTCTCAGATGCATGATCTAAAAAAACAAAGCCTGTCCATGAACTAAAAGCTGAAATGAACAAAACAGCTGCCCATAGTAAAAAAATTTTCCTCTTAGAGAATCCGCTTTTTACTAGACCGGTCGTACTGGACAGTCCTTCAGGAATATTACTTATAAAAATAGCGATAACAAGAAGCCAGCTAACGGTTGCATTTTCAATTAAGCTAGCTCCAATCATAATGGACTCTGGGATTGCATCCATGACGGTTCCTATAAATATAGCAATTCCAGAACTATTCGCGGCCATTTGTTTTGTAGACCTCTTTCTTTTATTCGCTCCTTGACGTGAAATTAGATAGTCTAAAAAAGTAAAAACGACAGCCCCCGCAAGGAACCCAAGAGAAGTAGCTTTTAACCCGCCGCTATGAACCGAGTCTCCAAGCAGCTCATAGGTAGATGCTCCAATTAATACACCCGTCCCAAAAGCCATAATATAACCAATTATCTTTTTGCCGATAGGCAAAAAAACTGCTGCCAAAGCACCAAGAAGGACAGCTGATCCTGAAATTCCGCCCCACATCGCAGCTTGCCACATGAAAAATCCCTCCTCATCTCTATTTTCTATGGATACTTTCCCTAAGAAAAGAAAGAAAAAACGTAAAAGTAGAAGAAAGGAATTTATTCGATTAAGTAATGGTTTCATTTCGTTATCCTTGAGAAAGAGAGTGTTCCAGCATCCAAGCTGAGACTATATTAATTTTTAATATTCATAAAATTTTAATTATACTGAAATAAAAAACTATTTTACGAAGATGACTGATTTGACAGAGGTAAATGGTTTACTTAAGTGTTTTTCTGAAAAAAACAATTGTATTTCTGAGGAAAATTTATTATTATAAAATAAGTAATTATACAGTCGAATAGCTAAAAATAGAAAAAATAGTTTAGTTGTAAAGGTACTAGGTAAAAATGGAATGATTTAAAAACGACAGCTGTTCCATCAGAAACAGAAAGTATCTTTCCTAACAGAGCTATAACAAGTTTAGGAGGAGGAAATGGAATGGCAGACAAAGAGTTAAAAAGAGGCTTAGAATCTCGTCACATTCAAATGATCGCGCTTGGTGGAACAATTGGCGTTGGATTATTTATGGGATCAGCAAGCACGATTCAATGGACAGGTCCATCGGTATTGCTTGCTTACGCAATTTGCGGAATGTTTATTTTCTTTATTATGCGTGCTATGGGCGAAATGCTGTACATGGAACCAAGCACAGGTTCATTCGCTACATTTGGCCACAAATATATTCATCCATTAGCAGGTTATATGGCTGCTTGGAGTAACTGGTTTCAATTTGTAATCGTAGGGATGTCCGAAATTATAGCGGTAGGAGCATATATGCATTACTGGTTCCCTCATTTACCAGCTTGGGTGCCTGGTATTATCGCCATGTTGATTTTAGGCACAGCAAACTTAGTTTCAGTGAAATCATTTGGAGAGTTTGAATTTTGGTTTGCGATGATTAAAATTGTAACGATTATTTTAATGATTATCGCAGGACTTGGATTAATTTTCTTTGGATTTGGAAATGGTGGAGACGCAATCGGGTTATCAAATCTCTGGGCACACGGAGGCTTCTTTGCAGGCGGATGGTCAGGCTTTTTCTTCGCGCTATCTCTTGTTATTGCAGCTTATCAAGGAGTCGAGCTAATTGGGATTACAGCTGGTGAAGCAAAGGATCCTAAAAAAACGTTAACAAGCGCGATTCAAAGTATCATTTGGCGTATTTTAATTTTTTATATTGGAGCTATTTTCGTTATCGTGACGGTATATCCTTGGAATGAGTTAGATTCTTTAGGAAGTCCATTTGTATCTACATTTGCTAAAGTTGGTGTTACGGCAGCTGCAGGTATCATTAACTTTGTAGTCATTACGGCAGCGATGTCAGGCTGTAATAGCGGAATCTTTAGTGCAGGACGCATGCTTTATACGCTCGGTGTAAACGGTCAAGCACCTAAATTCTTTACAAAAATTTCTCGCAACGGCGTTCCAATTTACAGTACGCTCGCTGTTATGATTGGATTAGTAATTGGTGTTATTTTAAACTACATCGCTCCACCTAATGTATTTGTTTATGTATACAGTGCTAGCGTGCTTCCTGGAATGATTCCTTGGTTCATTATTCTTATCAGCCAAATTCGTTTCCATAAAGCTAAAGGTGCTGAAATGGATAGTCATCCTTTCAAAATGCCTTTTGCGCCTGTAACGAACTATGTAACCATTGCTTTTCTACTAATGGTGCTTGTAGGCATGTGGTTTAATGATGAAACGCGTATTTCACTTATTGTAGGGGTTATTTTCCTCGCTCTCGTTGTCATTAGTTTTTACGCATTCGGAATAAATAAACGTATGATACCTGATACAGAGAACGGTCAAATAAAGAAATAAATATGCTTTTTCATAATCGAAAAGCAAAACAAAAAAACGGCTGATAAAAGCCGTTTTTTTGTTTTGCTTAAATAAAAGACATAAGAAAAAATGTCATTAAATGCACAAAACGAAATACTCGTTCAAATGCAGGAGGAGAACGAGGAAGCAGGAGATGTTATTGATGTATTTATGAAAGAGTATAAAACAGAAGAAATTATTGAATAGCACGTAATTGAGAAGAATATTGAGTGGTTTTGTTGAATAAATAAAAAGAAAACACCTTTATTTTTTATTGAAAAAGAAACGGACGTAAGAAAACTTCTTGTTTATCAAGAAGTTTCTTTTGTATCTGAACATTAGTTTGTATACGCAGGTAGGGGAGAGGTGATGAAGGTGAAAAAAATTGGTGAAGGTCACGTCTTTTTTATTATTCTCGGAGGCCTGTTTATTTTAATAGGTACACTCTTTGCAAATACTTCTGTTTATTTTCTCATCTCCGGATGGATAGCAGCTGTCTGTTGTTTAGGAATCAGTGCTGTACTAAAGAAAGGAAAAACAAAATCAGTCAGTAAAGAAGATGAGCAATAATAATTTTTATATAAAGATGGAAATTAAATATATGAAAAGGAAGAATGGATATCCATTCTTCCTTAAGTCATGGTGTGTATGAAATTGTCTTAGAAACGTCCGCCGCCAAGTTGTTGCTCAGCTAATTGTACAAGACGTTTTGTGATTTCGCCGCCTACTGATCCGTTTGCACGTGCAGTAGTGTCAGCTCCTAAATTTACTCCGAACTCGCTAGCGATTTCATATTTCATTTGATCGATTGCTTGTTCAGCTCCGTATACTAATAATTCATTATTATTGCTGCTTTTATTGTTTGCCATTGTATTCAACTCCTTTCTGTAACGTTAAGGTGTGAATAAAGGAAGAAGAATATGCAACAAACTGATATTTATTTTATAAAAAACATATTTTTACGTCGTTTGCCCTTCTAGAAGCTTAACAGGAAGACAGATTTCACGGGGGACATTACTAAATTCTCCTTCAATTTCTTTTAGTAAAATATCAATGGCTGTTTGAGCAATCGATTCGATTGGCTGTTGAATTGTAGTTAGGCCAGGTAACAAAGTCTGACTGGCTTCTGTTCCATCATAGCCCACGATTTTTAAATCTTTTGGGATGCATTTTCCTCTTTTTTGTGCTTCAGCAACTACTAAAGCTGCAAGTAAGTCATCGCTTGCAAAAATACCGTCTACTTCCGGATGTTCTTCAAAAACCTTAGAAATAGTTTCTCGCTGAATGTTGCGGTCAAAGGTATTTGAAATCTCATACGTGATAGGCTGTTTTCCGTACTGTTTCATCACGTTTTCATATGCTTTCCTTCTTAAGTTAGCTGGAGTTTCAAGTTTAAGGGGACCGTTAATATGAATAATATGCTTACAATCTTTTGAAATAAGCAATTCCGTGGCTTGTTCTCCTCCAGAATAGTTATCAGAAGATACGGTAGGAATATCTTTTGATAAATAATGATCGACTGCTACTACAGGAAGGCTTTGACTTTCGGAATCAAAAATACCTCTATTATAAGTAACGGCAATAACACCGTCTACCTGATTTCTGATAAGCATTTCTACATATTTTTTTTCTTTATCAATGCGATTCAGACTGTTACAAAGAAGTACTTTGTAGTCAAGGGAAGCACATATACTTTCAATATGAAAGGCTAACTCTCCGAAAAAAGGGTTGCTCGTTTGCGGGACAATCATCCCGATTAAATTTGTTCGCTTATTAAATAATGAACGCGCAATATCATTTGGGAAATAATTAATTTCTTTCATTGCTTTATAGACATTTTCTCGCGTTTTTTTGCTTATGTAACCACGGTTATTTAATACACGAGAAACTGTAGTCGGTGAAACACCTGCAATTTTTGCTACATCACTAATTTTGGCTTTCATCTAGTTTCCTCCTAATTTCTCCAAAACCTTGCTTTTATAGTATATATCTGCTGTGGAAAAGCCTTAAAATAAATGCAATCAAGCGAGCAGCTTTCCAGTCGCTACGTTTTATTTTGATACATAAAAATCTATGTAAGGATTGTAAACGGTTTATTGAACAACTTAAACATACCACAAAGCCCACTTTTACGCCTAATACAAGCTTTTTGCAATATAAAATGTGAAACCGGTTGACATATGAAACCGGTTGACATAAAATCAAGTTGAAAGTGCTTTCATTTTGTTAGATAAAAGATTTTATATCTTAAGCTAAAGGGGTAACTAAAATGAAAAGTTCAAAAAGTTTATATTGGAAGCTGAGTGCATATTTTTTCTTCTTCTTTTTTACGTGGTCGTCGAGCTACTCTTTATTTTCTATCTGGTTAGGGCAAGAGATTAAGTTGAACGGATCAGCTACAGGCTTAATCTTTTCTGTAAACGCTATCTTTGCATTGTGTATGCAGCCTTTGTACGGATATATATCTGACAGGATAGGTTTAAAGAAACACATTTTATTTTTTATTAGCTGTCTTTTAGTGTTTGTAGGACCATTTTATATTTTTGTTTATGGGCCGTTACTTCAATACAATGTGTTGATAGGAGCTATTATTGGAGGCTTATATTTAGGAGTAGCGTTTTTGGCGGGCATCGGAGCGATTGAAACATACATAGAGAAAGTCAGCCGAAAATATAAATTTGAGTACGGGAAATCTAGAATGTGGGGGTCATTAGGATGGGCTGCAGCTACATTCTTTGCAGGACAACTATTTAACATTAATCCTCATATTAATTTTTGGGTGGCATCCGTTTCAGCGGTTATCCTAGTGGCTATTATTTTTTCTGTGAAGGTAGAAATGAGCAGCTATGAAATGGAAAAAGCTGAATCCGTCACGCTGAGAGATGTAGGTAATTTATTCTTATTGAAGGAATTTTGGTTTTTTATGATTTATGTTGTTGGCGTTACGTGCGTGTATGGGGTATACGATCAGCAATTTCCTATCTATTACGCATCTTTGTTTCCTACTGAATCGATAGGTAATCAAGTATTTGGCTACTTAAATTCGTTTCAAGTATTTTTAGAAGCCGGAATGATGTTCGCAGCACCGTTTATTGTAAATAAGATCGGTGCAAAAAATAGTTTGATTTTAGCAGGGTTTCTAATGGGATTTCGTATTATTGGGTCAGGACTTGTGGTTGGTCCAATTGGAATATCTTCGATGAAGCTTATTCATGCATTAGAACTTCCTATTATGCTCATTGCCATCTTTAAATATTTGGCAGCTAACTTTGACACGCGCCTATCTTCTATCCTTTATTTGGTTGGATTCCAATTCGCTTCACAAATAGGTGCTTCAGTTCTTTCACCGATAGCGGGAGGATTATATGATAGCGTAGGTTTTTCCCGTACCTATTTAATTATGGGAGGTATGGTTTTGGTATTTAACGTTATTTCCATGTTTACACTACTAAACTCTAAAAAACATAAGTTTATAAGAAAAGATGTACAAGAAAACACGCAGATTATATAGGGGGATATGATGATGTTAACGATAAATAAAATCGAGCAAGCTCAACGTTCATTAAATGAAGCAGAGAAAAAGGTAAATCATCAATATCGGTTAGGGTATCATATTATGGCGCCAGCGAACTGGATTAATGATCCGAATGGGTTGGTTCAGTATAAAGGAGAATATCATGTTTTTTATCAACATCATCCTTATGACGAGAATTGGGGACCGATGCATTGGGGACATGTCAAAAGCAAAGATCTTGTTCATTGGCAGCATTTACCGATTGCTTTAGCTCCTGGAGATACATTTGATAAAGATGGATGTTTTTCTGGAAGTGCCGTGGATAACGAAGGAGAGCTTACGCTAATTTATACAGGACATAATTATATAGACAAAGAGCTGGATACTTTTTTTCAAAACCAAAATATAGCTGTTAGTAAAGACGGCATTACCTTTGAAAAAGCAGAGGTCAACCCAGTTATTGCGGAGCCGCCGGCAGATAGCTCTCATCATTTTCGAGACCCTAAAGTATGGAAGCACGAGGATTTCTGGTATATGATTCTAGGAAACTCAACAAAGAAACAAGAGGGACGCGTTATTTTATACCGGTCTTCAAATTTACGAAAATGGGAATATGTTGGCGTCCTTGCTAAAAGCGATGGAGATCTAGGATATATGTGGGAGTGTCCGGACTTCTTTGAGTTAGACGGAAAGCATGTGTTAATGATTTCTCCTCAAGGGATAGAAGCAAAAGGTGATTCCTATCACAACCTTTTCCAAACGGGATATTTAGTTGGAGAATATAGTTATGAAACCAATACCTTTCATCATGGGTCATTTACTGAATTAGATCACGGCCACGATTTTTATGCTGTTCAAACGCTTTTAGATGATAAAGGAAGACGAATTGCAATCGGGTGGATGGACATGTGGGAAGCTAATATGCCAACGAAAGAGGATGGATGGTGTGGTGCGCTAACGCTTCCGAGAGAACTAACTTTAAGAGAGGATAAAGTGTTAATGAACCCCGTCCAAGAGCTGACATCACTTCGGAAAACTCAATATAATATGCTAACCAATAAAGCTCTTTCTGAAAGCTATGTAGTAGAAGTGAATGAAGATTTGCTAGAGATACAAGCTGTATTTGATTTAGCGGACTGCCAAGCTTCATCAGTAGGAATAAAAATTTGTGGAATAAACAATGAAGAAACGCTTATGTGTTATAACCTTAATGAGCAAAAGCTAGTGCTTGACTGTACTCACTCGGGAAAAGAAGATGGAGTGAGGAAAGTAGCGTTGCAAGCAGGTGAGACACTAGCTTTACGAATATTTGTGGATCGTTCTTCCATCGAAGTATTTGCAAACGAAGGACAAGCTACCATGACAAGCCGCATTTATCCAAAAGAAAGCAGGCTTGGAATTGAGTTATTTACTGAAGGAGGAGACGTAATCGTAAAAGAGTTAACGTATTGGAATTTAAAAGATATTTGGGGGTAAAACACAGAGGAAGAAGTATATTAATACTTCTTCTTTTTTGAGCATTTAATAGCTCGTCAACAAAGTGGCGGTATATAAATGGATAAGGCACTTTAGATTAAAAGTACGAGCAAATACGATATAATAGTAAAAGAGATAATGAATGAAAGAGAAACTGTCCTGCTCTAAGATGCCCAAAAGAAAGCAGGATAGAGCAGGGCTGCTGCACTTATAAAACCACGATCAGTAAAGAAAAGAGTTATGTTTTAAGACACAAGAAGAAAAGGAGATACGATGACTAATCAAAAAGAAACAGGATGGAATTTACGTAATAGCTATGCGGAGTTACCAAACATTTTTTTTACGCCTCTTGATCCTAATCCAGTGAGTTCACCTAAAATAGTCAAATTTAACGACTCTTTAGCCGCATCTCTAGGGTTACAAAAAGAACAGCTGCAAAGCCAAGAAGGAGTTAGCATTTTGGCTGGAAACAGTGTTCCAAAAGGTGCTTTCCCACTTGCACAGGCTTATGCAGGACATCAATTTGGCCACTTTAACATGCTAGGAGACGGACGGGCTATGCTGATAGGGGAGCAAGTTACGCCTTCGGGTGAACGAGTGGATCTTCAGCTTAAAGGCTCAGGCCGAACTCCGTATTCCCGGGGTGGAGACGGTCGTGCAGCTCTGGGACCTATGCTGCGTGAGTATATGATTAGTGAGGCGATGCAGGCCCTTGGTATTCCGACTACTCGGAGCCTGGCAGTCGTAACAACAGGCGAATCCATTGTTCGCGAAAAAGAACTGCCGGGGGCAATTTTGACGCGTGTAGCTTCCAGTCACCTTCGTTTTGGCACATTTCAATTTGCTGCAAAATGGGGAACAGTCGAAAACCTTCAAGCTTTAGCTGACTATGCATTAGAACGTCACTTTTCCCACATAGAAAAGAATGAAAAAAAATATTTATCATTGCTTCAAGAAGTGATTAAGCGTCACGCTACCCTAGTTGCTAAATGGCAGCTTATTGGTTTTATTCATGGCGTCATGAATACGGATAATATGACAATTAGCGGAGAAACAATTGATTATGGGCCATGTGCATTTATGGATACCTATGATCCAGAAACTGTATTTAGTTCAATTGATGTACAAGGGCGCTATGCATATCAAAATCAACCAGGCATTACAGGGTGGAATCTTGCGAGGTTTGCTGAAGCTTTATTACCTCTGTTGGATCAAGATATAGAAAAAGCAGTTGAAATAGCACAAAACGCCGTGACGGAATTTCCAAAATTCTATCGAGAAAACTGGCTGGCGGGTATGCAGGCTAAACTTGGACTTTTTAACGAAGAAAAAGAAGATGAAGCATTATTCCAAGAGCTTCTTACCATGATGAAAACCTATAAAGCTGACTATACAAATACATTTCGTGCATTAACTTTCAATAAGCTAGGAAAGAGTGACCTGTTTGAAAGCGAAGAATTTGCACAGTGGCAGGAGTTATGGCAGAAAAGACTAGGCAGACAAAAACAATCTAAAGCAGAGTCGGAAGAGCTTATGAAACATAACAATCCCGCTGTCATTCCTCGAAATCACCGAGTAGAAGCAGCGCTAGATGCAGCACAAAAAGGAGACTACAGCGTTATGGAAGATCTTCTAGAAGTGCTTTCTAGCCCATATGAATCGCCGGATCAGTCAGAGTATTGTACACCGTCTGCTCCGTCTAATCAGCCTTATCAAACGTACTGCGGCACTTGATTTATTTAGATAAGAACAGCTATTTAAAGACAGCATAAATGAAATCAAAAAGAGCTCTTTATAAAGAGCTCTTTTTGATTTCCTGAAAAATGTATGATTGATTAATTGAAATGATAGCGATTCCTTGGGAAGAGCTGCATAAAATTTAACAGTATAAAAGAATCAAAATAAAAAGAGATTACCTAATTCTTTTGTCTCTTATTATTACCAGTAGAAACTATTATATAATAAATTATTCCACTATTTCACAAAAAATACATTAACGATATTTTCTTGAAGTTTGGGTACTTTAACAGCTGTAGAAAAGCTTATAAAAGAATAGTAGGTTAAATATGATGATGAATTTGCCGATTTAATTAAAAAGTTAAAGATTTAAGACTTTATAACTAAATTAAAAAAACAAAGGGATAAAAAAGGGTATGATCACTCCATTTTACCTATTTGACTTTTCAATATTATGCAAGTAATCTTGGAAAGGTAATGGAACCGGTTCTGTTATTTCACCAGATGGATATGACTTCTCGATACATAGAAAATGGATCACTTGTGAGTAACACAAGAAAAAGTATGATACAAAAGGGAGAAAACAGATGAACATTAAGAAAATCGCAAAGCGAACAACAGCATTATCTTTTGCTGCAGCTATGTTAGTAGGTGCTGGATCTCAAACATGGGCAGCTGAAAGCAATCATAAAGATACAAATAATAATTATAGAGTTTCTCATATTACACGTGATAACATGCTGAAAATTCCTCAGCAGCAAAAAAGCGAACAGTTTAAAGTTCCAGCTTTTGATAAAGCAACAATCAAAAATATTGCCTCTGCAAAAGGGTATGATAAATCGGGTAATTTAATTGACTTAGACGTATGGGACAGCTGGCCTCTGCAAAATGCTGACGGAACAGTAGCCAACTACCATGGTTACCAAGTTGTATTTGCGCTAGCAGGCAATCCTAAAGATGCGGATGATACATCTATTTATGTGTTTTATAAAAAAATAGGTGAAGAGTCGATTGACAGTTGGAAAAATGCAGGAAGAGTGTTCAAAGACAGTGATAAATTTGTACCGAATGACCCTCATTTGAAAAAACAAACACAAGAATGGTCAGGATCTGCTACTTTAACATCAGACGGAAAAGTACGCTTATTCTATACTAATTTTTCAGGTGCAAACTATGGAAAACAAACTTTAACAACAGCTCAAGTAAATGTATCTCAGCCAAGTGCAGATACGTTAAAAATTGAAGGTGTTGAAGATCATAAATCCATTTTTGATGGTGATGGTAAAAAATATCAAAATATTCAGCAGTTTATCGACGAAGGCGCATATGGTTCAGAAGATAATCATACGTTGAGAGATCCTCACTATGTAGAAGATAAAGGGCATAAATACCTTGTGTTTGAAGCAAACACAGGAACTGAAGATGGTTATCAAGGGGAGGATTCTCTTTACAATCGAGCTTACTACGGTGGAAACAATCCATTTTTCCAATCAGAAAAAGAGAAATTACTGCAGAGTTCTAATAAAAAGAAAGCCTCTTTAGCAAACGGCGCATTAGGCATTGTAGAACTAAATAACGACTATACCTTAAAAAAAGTAATGGATCCACTGATTACCTCAAACACGGTAACAGATGAAATTGAACGCGCAAATGTATTCAAAAAAGATGGAAAATGGTACTTATTCACAGATTCTCGCGGGTCTAAAATGACCATTGATGGTATCGGCCAAGATGACGTATATATGCTAGGATACGTATCAAATACGCTGACAGGAAAATACAAACCGCTAAATGATACAGGACTTGTTTTACATATGAACCTCGATCCTAATGACAAAACGTTCACGTATTCACATTTTGCAGTTCCGCAAGTTAAAGGAGACAATGTCGTGATTACAAGTTACATGACAAACAGAGGCTTCTATTCAGAGGAACACTCTACGTTTGCTCCTAGCTTCTTGTTAAGTATTAAAGGATCAAAAACAGCTGTTGTGAAAAATAGTGTTTTACAACAAGGACAATTAACTGCAGATAAATAATTTTTAAAAACGAAAGAGAATGGCGACAACTGCTGCTGTTTTCTTTCGTTTTATTATGTAAGCAAAAATATGCTGTAACTGCAGTGCTAAGTAAAATGAAAAAGTAGTATATACAGATTCACAGTTATTCAAAGAAAATGAAACATTCAGACAGACTATAACTTTAAGAATGAAACCGGTTGACATGCAAGGTTGACTAACTTAATATATTTACATATAATGGCTTGAAACGCTTTCATAGATTAGTATGACATGATGGTACTTATAGGTGAAATAACTTGTAGTAGTAGGGAATGTCTCATTTCTTTGAAAGAGAAACTTCCGATCGTGAACTGAAAATAAAGAAGGTGCTTCTAATGAAACGAATTGATAAGGTATACAATCAGCTGTTGAGTAATTTTCAGGAGTTTACAGAAGTGGAACTTTTACATAAACAAGGAAGCTCAGCGATTGAAATTGCTGAACAGTTAGATTTAGAGAGATCTAATGTAAGTCTTGAACTGAACAAACTTGTCCGCATGCAAAAAGTAATTAAAATTAAAATGTTCCCCGTTCGCTACGCTCCGCTAGAGATTGTCGAAACCATTTTTCGTCAAAAGTGGGATACGAATAAGATGGAAGTGGAAAAACTAGAGCAGCTATCTAATGGGGGAAAAGAAGAAGCACTTTCTGCTAATCCTTTTGAATTAATGATTGGAGCCACAGGCAGTTTGAAAAAATCGATTTCTCAAGCAAAAGCTGCTGTTCTTTACCCGCCCAATGGGTTACATATGCTGCTATTAGGTCCCACGGGATCAGGCAAATCTCTTTTTGCAAAACGAATCTATCAATTTGCTATATATTCAGAGAGGTTAAAAACAGGGGCCCCGTTCATTACCTTTAACTGCGCTGATTATTACCATAATCCTCAATTACTTCTTTCTCAGTTATTTGGTCATAAGCAAGGGAGTTTCACTGGAGCAACTGAAAGTAAAGTAGGTTTAGTAGAACAAGCAAATGAAGGCATTCTCTTTATGGATGAAATACACCGGCTTCCTCCTGAAGGTCAAGAAATGCTTTTTTACCTCATTGATCAAGGTACGTACAATCGCCTGGGGGAAACAGATCATAAGCGAACGTCTAAAGTATTAATTATTTGTGCTACAACTGAAAATCCCGGTTCAGCCTTACTGCAAACTTTCTTAAGAAGAATTCCGATGACTATCCATATTCCGTCATTAGAAGAGCGATCTCTCAAAGAAAAGATTCGTCTCACAACGTTTCTTTTAGAACAAGAAGCTAAACGAATTAATAAAAAGCTAAGTGTCCACATTGATGTATTAAATGCTTTAATCCACACTGAAAAATTCGGGAATGTAGGGCAGTTAAAGTCCAATGTACAGCTCGTGTGCGCACACGGATTTTTAAATAACCTTGATAGTAAACATATGGTGGAACTTACAGTGAGAGATTTGCCTGATGATATTAAACGAGATTGGATTTCAAATAGTAAAAATATGGAGCGCAGCAGAAAAATTTCTGAATATGTAAATCTCAAAACGATCATTTCTCCGGCTATGGAGAGCCAAGAAATAAAAATAGAGGAAGACGTATCATTTAATTTATATCAGTTAATAGAAGAAAAAGTAGATGTTTTAACAAAAGAAGGTTTATCTCAAGAAGACATCAATCAATATATTCTTACCGACATTCATTTGAATGTTCGGAGCTTTTTTAATCAAAAAAATGGCCAGAGTTCTAATTTAATGAAATTCGTAGAAGACGACGTGATTCAGCTTACAAAAGAATTAAAACATTTAGCAGAAAAAGAATTGAACTGTAAATTTGATCGCAGATTTATTCATTTTTTGAGTATGCATATGGAATCCTTTTTAAAGCGAAAAAAACAAGTAGACGTATTAAATACAAAGGAGATAGATGAAATTCGCGAAACGTATCCAAAAGAATATGCGGTAGCCCTGCTTTTTAAAAATCGAATTGAAAAGTGGTTTAACATTATCGTGCCAGAAATAGAAGTCATTTATCTCACAATGGTTATTCAATCCATTCGAACGTTAGAAGAAAATAAGCGAGTGGGGATTGTGGTTGCTGCACATGGAAACAGCACGGCAACTTCTATGGTAGAAGTGGCTACGGAGCTTTTAGGAAGTACTCCTATTATAGCTATTGATGTGCCTTTGACGGTATCTCCAGTCGAAATTGTAGATAGATTAATCCAGGGAATTAAGAAAGTAGATGAAGGAGAAGGCGTATTAATGCTTGTAGACATGGGCTCGCTTGCCATGTTAGAAAGCAAGTTAGAACAAAAAACAGGGACTAAGATTAAAACAATCAGCAACGTGACGACGTCTATGGTGTTAGACACCGTTAGAAAAGTAAATTATTTAGACTTAAATTTATATGCCATATTTGATTCGGTGCAAAAAGACTTTATGGAATTTATAGATAAGCAGCAGCATGTGTTTGGGAAAAAGAAAGCCCTTGTTTCTATTTGTACAACAGGAAGCGGTACAGCAAAACAATTAGAAAAAATCTTAACGATTATTTCACGGAAAGTATCTCAAGAGCCTATTAAAATTCTAACCGTTTCTTCTATTAAATTAGCAGCAAACATTCGGGAAATTCAAAAAGAATATGAAATTGTCGCAACAGCAGGTACCAAAAACCCTAAGATTGATGCGCCTCATGTATCACTAGAAGTCCTTATTGAAGGGCAGGGAGAGCGAATACTTCAACAGGCAATTACAAAAGAAACGATACGCTATGATGAGGAGAAGACGGAAGGGAATATTGTAGTGCGTGAACTTTGCGAAGAAAACTTACGAAAGTACCTTCTATTTATTAATCCGTATCTCATAAGTGAAATTCTGTTAGAGTGGTTAAATCACGTACAAGATGAGTTAGAAATGGAATTAAGCAACACCGTTATGATTCGAATTGTGATGCATACAGCCTTTGCTTTAGAAAGAATGATAAAAAACGAACCTCTTGCTTTTCCGGAGGATGAAGAAATCACTCCTCAGTTAGAAAATATTTATCAAAAAACGGAAAAAACATTACAAGCCGTCGAAAAAAAGCTTAAACTTACCTTAACAAGAGATGAAAAATTATTTATTGCCACCATTTTTGCGGATGAAATGTAAAAATCATATGATAATCCCAAGAAACTAGTTTAATTTATATGCCGCTAGTTTCTTTTTTTATCCCATTTTTTAAATAACAGAAAAACCTGTATTAAAACGCATGACGTTTTGATACAGGTTTATTTATTTTAAGAAACCTGTATCAACAACAAAGAAAAAGGTATTGAAAAATAAATGAAAGCGCTTAATACTCTTTGTTGGCACGATACTTGCAATAAATAAGTGTAGAACGTAAAAGAGAGGAGCAAGTGTACATGATTTCAGTCATTATTAGTGGGCATGGTGATTTCGCACCAGCATTAGAAGGGTCTTCCAAAATGATATTTGGTGAAGAGAATCACGTAGTAGCCGTACCTTTTCTAAAAGGAGAGGGTATCCAAACGCTTGAAGCAAAATATAAGCAAGCACTAGAGGAAATGCCCTTAGAAAATGAAGTGCTTTTTCTAGTCGATATTTTTGGAGGTACACCTTACAATGCGGCTACTCCCTATATCCTTAAAAACAAAACAGCGGATATGGTATCCGGAGTTAACTTGCCTATGTTATTAGAAGTGTTAGCCATGAGGGAACACGTTACATTAAAAGAGATGCTAGGGAGATTAAAGCAAGTGAATGAAGAAAGTTTTCAAGTGTGCAGTGAACATTTGGAGAAAGTCCAGCAAGCAAACCAAATCGGAGAGGATGGATTATTATGAAAATCGTTTTAGCAAGAATTGATGACCGCTTTATTCACGGGCAGGTATTAACAAGATGGATCAAAACAAATGCAGCAGATCGAATTATCATTGTTTCAGATGAGGTGGCAGCGGATGAAATGCGAAAAACGCTTATTCTTTCTGTGGCTCCTTCGAATGTAAAAGCAAGTGCTGTCTCAATTTCTAAAATGACAAAAGCATTTCACAGCCCTCGTTATCAGGATACAACAGCCATGCTGCTGTTTGAAAGTCCTGCAGATATTGTAGCTCTTGTTCAAGCTGGAGTGCCTATCGAGACAGTAAACGTAGGCGGCATGCGTTTTGCTAATGACCGAAAACAAATCACAAAATCTGTAAGCGTTACCGAAAAAGATATCGATGCTTTTGAGAAACTGCAGGAACTAGGCGTAAAGCTTGAGCTGCGCCAATTACCCTCAGATTCTAGCGAAAATTTTATTCAACTACTGAGAAATGAAACAAAAATCAAATAAGGAGATGAGTTTATGTCTTCCATACAAATTATTTTATTATTAGTCATTGCAGCGGTAACTGGCATCGCAAGCGTATTGGACGAAGGGCAATCCCATCGTCCTCTCATTGCCTGCACGTTAGTAGGCTTGGTGCTTGGAGATTTAAAAACGGGCATTATTTTAGGCGGAACGCTGGAATTAATGGCTCTTGGATGGATGAATGTTGGATTGGCGATGGCACCTGATACGGCTATTGCTTCTGTTATTTCAACTATTTTGGTTATCACAGCTGGTCAGGGGATTGGTGAAGGCATTGCGGTAGCTATAGCTTTAGCAGCTGCAGGGCAAGTACTCACCATTTTTGTTCGTACCATCACAGTATTTTTAATTCATCGAGCTGATAAGTACGCGGAAGAAGGAAACTTTAAAGGAATTGAAATTATGCATATTACTGCTATGGGTTTTCAGGCTCTCCGCGTTATGATTCCAACGTTAATTGTTACATTAATCAGCGTAAGCGCCGTGCAAACTTTCCTCGGAAATATTCCGGAAGTTATTACAAAAGGTCTGCAAATTGGGGGAGGCATTATCGTGGTCGTAGGGTATGCCATGGTTATCAATATGATGAACATTCCTCATTTAAAACCTTTTTTCTATATCGGGTTCTTATTAGCGGCATTTACAGGGTTTAACCTGGTAGGATTTGGGGCGTTAGGTCTTTGTTTAGCCCTTCTTTATCAGCAAGTAATGCAGCAGCGAAATCAAATGCAGCCGGCAGGCGTTCCAGCAGCTACAGGGAGCGAACAAGTATATGACGATGATGATTTAGATGCCTAAACGGCGAACTTAAGGGAGGGATAGAGATGGAAAATGAAAAAAGATTAACGAAAAAAGACATCTTTAGCATGTTTATTCGCTCGAATTTTTTACTCGGTTCATTTAACTTTGAGCGTGTTCAGGCAATGGGCTACTGTTATGTTATGATTCCAGCAATTAAACGTTTATACGGACCAGGGGCACAGCGAAATGCAGCATTAAAGCGACATTTAGAATGGTTCAATACACATCCATGGATTTCCGCACCTATATTCGGCGTCACGGCAGCAATGGAAGAAGAAATGGCAAATAAAAAAGATTTTGATGAAAAAGCCATCAGCGGAATGAAAATTGGATTAATGGGACCGCTTGCTGGCGTAGGAGACCCTATTTTCTGGGGAACGCTGCGACCAGTCCTCGCAGCACTAGGCGCATCTCTTGCGTTAGGCGGGAATATTGCCGGGCCACTGCTGTTTTTCATCTTAATTAATGCCATTCGATTAAGTACAAAATATTATGGATTAAAATATGGTTATTTAAAAGGAACAGAAATTTTAAAAGATTTAGTAGGCAATCGAATTCAAAAACTGACGGAAGGTGCATCCATTTTAGGACTCTTCGTAATGGGAGCATTGGTTTCGAAATGGACCACTATTAATATACCAGTGGTTGTTTCTAGGATCAAAGATGATTCTGGTAAAGTTGTCGTGAAAACCGTGCAAGACGTACTCGACAGTATTTTACCAGGACTGCTACCTTTAGCGCTAACTTTATTAGTAGCATGGATGCTTCGAAAAGGTACAAATCCGCTGCTTATTATTTTCGGTATTTTCTTAATCGGTATAGGAGGTTATTGGATCGGCTTTTTAGGCTGATAAATAAGAGGAGTCATCTATTCTTCTAGCATCCGCTGGTGAACATGTTTTGCATAGCCAGTAATGCCAATAAAGGAGGAAAGAAAGATGAAAAGAACCGTCAAAAAGTTATTGATGATTGGAGTCGCTTGTTCCATAAGCATGTTTTCTGTATACCCTGTATTAGCTGATAATACAGGGTATTATCAAGAAAAATACCGGAATCAATTTCATTTTTCTCCAGAAGCGAACTGGATGAACGATCCAAATGGAATGGTCTATTATAACGGGGAGTACCACCTTTTTTATCAGTATTATCCTTACGGTACCACCTGGGGACCTATGCACTGGGGGCATGCAGTTAGTACAGACTTAGTGAAATGGAAACACCTTCCGGTTGCTCTTTCGCCAGATGAGAACGGAGAGATCTTTTCAGGAAGTGCCGTTATCGATTGGAATAATACCGCAGGATTTGGAAAAGAAGCGATGGTAGCTATCTTTACGCACTCAGGCAGTAAAGGGCAAGTTCAAAGTCTAGCATACAGCACGGACAGCGGAAGAACATGGACCAAATATGAAGGAAATCCCGTTATGCCAAATCCCCCAGTTCCTGACTGGCGCGATCCAAAAGTCTTTTGGCACGAGCAAACCAAGCAGTGGGTGATGTCTTTAGCTGCTAAAGATAAAATCATGTTTTATACATCACCTGACTTGAAAAATTGGAAATACGCAAGTGAGTTTGGATCTGACGGAGGGATTCAAGCAAACGGTCAAAGCGGTGCCTATTCATATACTTTGTCTGAACAAAAAGGTCAATCTTTTACTCTAGAGGGAGAAATTATGCTTGTAGAAAAGAATGGACGCGAAGGTGCAGGAGGCCTTGTTTTTCGTTCTAATAAAGATGCAACAAACGCATATACCGTCAATTTAGATGCTGAAAAGAACCTCTTAACACTTAACAAAGTAGAGAAAGGAAGCGTAACGACCGTTGTTTCAAAGCCAATGAGGCTGGATACGTCACAAGCGTATCACGTGAAAGTAGAAGCAAACAGTCACCACTTTAAGATACTGCTAAATGGAAAACAGGTTTTAGAAGGCAGTGATGCATCTTTTGAAAACGGTCAGTTTGGACTAACAGCATGGAATTCCACAGCTGTCTTTCGTCATGTTAAATTTACGAATCAATCTAATTTCATAACCAATCTATCTAACTGGAAATCTATTACTGGAACGTGGAATGATACTGCTGCTGGAAAAATCGGTAAATCTAACAGCGACGGATATATTATGAGTGAAGAACAGGGAGATCAGTTCATTTACGAGTCAAATATGACATTTTTAGATGAAAATCATGGTTCAGGTGCACTACTTTTCCGAGCAGACGCGGAAGCCAAAAACGGATATATAGCTAGCGTAGATGCTTCTAAGGATACAATCAAACTAGTAAAACTTCAAAATGGCATTTCAACTGTCCTTGCTGAAACAAACGAAAAAATTGATACGAGCAAATCACATCAAGTAAAAGTAACTGCATCGGGAAATGAACTTGATTTGCATATAGACGATAACTTCACCCTTACTGCAAAAGATGAAACTTTTTCAAAAGGATTGTTTGGACTACATGTTAATCAATCTTCAGTCCGGTTTCAAGACGTTAACATGACAAAGTTTATTGATACAGATGAAAAAGAAATTAAAAATAAAAGTTTTGAAATAGGAGATCTCACCGGCTGGAAAACGATAAAGGGAAATGCATTCACAAACGATCATGTAACGGATGCAACCGCAAATTGGAGCGGTCTTTTTGAACAAAAAGGAAAGTATCATTTATGGGGTTTTTCTGATAAGCAAGATGGCGATAATGCCACTGGAGAATTACATTCGTCTTATTTTAAATTGAGCGGTTCAGGTGAAATTAATTTGTTAATGGGAGGCGGAAACGACCCCACAAACCGCTATGTAGCCTTAGTCCGGGCATCCGACGATAAAGAATTGATTCGTCAAGCGAATACAAAGTTTGCAGATGAAAAGTACCAGCGCTACGTATGGGATGCTTCTAAGTATATAGGAGAAGTACTGTACATTAAAGCCGTTGATCAAGCTGTAGGCGGATGGGGGCATATTAATCTAGATGATGTAAATGTATTTAATACAGAAAAAATGCCGGAGAAAGTAGACAGTGTAGCAAAAGAACCAGAGGAAGCTAAACAAAGAGAAGGCGGAGAGCTTTCAGATTGGAACACAGTGTCAGGAGAATGGGTGAATTCAACTCACGGAAGCAACGGAGGCATTTGGGAGTGTCCTACTTTACTTCAACTGCCGGTTGATGGAGACAGCACAAAGAAAAAATGGGTGCTGCAAGTCAGCATCAATGATGGAGCGGCAGCTGGAGGTTCAGGTATGCAGTACTTTGTTGGTGATTTTGACGGAAAAACATTTAAAAATGAAAACCCGCCAGAGGAAGTGCTTTGGACAGATTATGGTGCCGACTTTTATGCCGCTGTAGATTGGAGCGGAGTTGAAGGAGATAACGGAGAAAAGTATTGGCTAGGCTGGATGAGCAACTGGCAATATGCCAACAATACCCCAACTACTACTTGGAGAAGCTCTATGTCAATCCCAAGAAAAATAGAACTCACCAACACAGCAAAAGGGCTTCGTTTAAAACAAATACCTGTTTCAATTGATTCAATTCGCAATAAGCAAGAAAAAAAGGTGTTGAAGAATCTGATGGTTACTGAAAACAAAAATCTTCTTTCAGGCATACAGGAAAACAAATATGAAATCATTGCAGAATTCGATGTTTCAAATACAGATGCACAAGAATTTGGTTTTCAAATTCAAAAAGAAGGCAGCGAAAATACAAAAGTCAGCTATAACATAAACAAGCAGCAATTATCTGTTGATCGAACACACTCTGGAAGTTTTAATTTTGGTAAAAATGTGAAAGGCAAACACTCTGCTCCCATGCTTCCAAAAGAGGGAAAGGTTAAGCTCCATATGTTTGTAGACCATTCGTCTGTAGAAGTATTTGGCAATGACGGCACTGCAGTAATAACAGACCAGCTCTTTCCAACGCTTTCAAGTAATAAAATAAAGCTTTATAGCAAAGGAGGCGCTGTAAAATTAAATTCTCTTAAGATGTATCCGTTAAAATCTATTTGGAATAAAAGTCCTGTTGATACAAACTTATCTGGATGGAAGAATATTAGCGGACTATGGGCCGATACGATTAACGGAAAACAAGGACGAAGCAAAGAAGATTCCTTTACCTTATCATCAAAAGAAGCAAAAAATTGCACATATGAAGCAAAGATAAAGGTGTTAGACGATTCTGTTTCAAATTCTACAGGAGCAGGAGCGCTAGTATTCCGTTCGGATGAACAGGCAAACAATGCTTATGCTGCGAATGTAGATGTGCTGAATAATCAAATAAAGCTCATTGCGTTTAGAGACGGAATAGGCAAGGATCTCATTATTTACGATGATGGGGGAAAGCTGGATTTAAAACCAAATACGGATTACCATCTAAAAGTGACGGCTGAAGGAGAACACATTCAAGTTTATCTCGATGATAAGCCGGTGATCGATACGATGGACCCTACCTTTTCAGAAGGTTATGCTGGGCTGAATGTGTGGAATTCTACTAGTTTGTTTAATGAAGTGAAATTTGAAACAGTGGATTAAGGGATTGTGAAAGCTGCCGCTTACTAAGGCAGCTTTTATATAACATAAAAAAGTATGCTGCGGTGAAGTAGCATGCTTTTTTGAATTTCATAGGTTAATGAAGAGGATTTTTACATATGATAAATATCTTACTAGTCTAATTAATCGTACATTTTAGTTCTTAAAAGGTCTTTTGAAAAATCCTCATAAAAATATGATAAAATCGGATAGGATATATATTTCGAGGAAGGAAAGTGTTTTTTTATGATTATTGGTAACGAACAGGATTTAGAAAGTTTACGCAAAATTGGACGTATCGTTGCACTTGCGCGCGAAGAAATGAAAAAACAAGCAAAAGCAGGTATGACAACAAAAGAGCTTGATATGATCGGTAAAAAAATATTAGATGAACACGGTGCTATTTCTGCACCTGAAAAAGAATATAATTTCCCAGGTGTAACGTGCATTAGTGTCAACGAAGAAGTGGCTCACGGTATTCCGGGAGACCGCGTATTAAAAGATGGCGATTTAGTAAATGTGGATGTATCCGCAGTACTTGATGGCTATTATTCGGATACGGGTATTTCATTTGTTATTGGGCAAGACGAAGAAAAAGAAAAGCTGTGTCAAGCTGCAGTAGATGCATTTTGGGCAGCTATGAAAAAAGTAAAAGCTGGTTCAAAACAAAATCAAATTGGTCGTGCTGTTTCTAACTTTGCACACCAAAACGGATATGCTGTTATTGAAAACTTAACGGGTCATGGTGTTGGCCGCAGCTTGCATGACGCTCCTAACCACATTTTAAACTATTATGATCCAATGGATAAAGCCCTCTTGAAAAAAGGTCTTGTTATTGCTGTAGAGCCGTTTATCTCTATGAAGGCTGATCATATCATTGAACGCGGAGACGACGGCTGGACGTTTGTTACACCTGATAATAGTCTTGTAGCACAATGTGAACATACGATTGTTGTAACAAACGGTGAACCGATTATTTTAACTGAACTATAATCAAGTTTCTCTGTAGATTTCGGTAACAAAAAAGCTACTTCACTTAGCAATGTTTTTTCGTTGCATTATAGTGAGGTAGCTTTTTTATTACTATGTAATGAATGACTATTATATTGACTTGCTTTGTTCATACAACGTTTGAAAGATAGTGTAATTGAATATGCTCAAGGGAATGCTAAGTATAAATCGAAATGAAAAGGGGTATGAAATGTGGAATATGTAGGAAGAGAAGCGATTGTAAGTGAACTGACTCATCATATGGATGACATTTTAAACAAATATAACCTTCAAGGCGTCTCCGTATATGAAGAGGAAGGAGAAGGTAATCACTATTATCTTGGCTACACAGTAAAAAAGAATGATCATGTGTTTATGGTTAACAGACCTTATCTAAAAGATAAAGACGGAAAATTAGCAGTCGAAAAGCAAGAATGGACTCTTCAAGGTAACGAAGGAGAAACAAATGGATATACTTCACTTGAAGATGCATTTCAAAAAATTGATGAAACCATACATTAAATAATTTTTTGAATTTCAAGTTCAGATTTTTTCTTTGAATGCGTGAATCTGAACAGTAGAGCGCTAATGGCTGTCGTGCTTCTTTCACCTATACTATCTAACTTTTCTTTGCTATAAAGTCTAGAAAATTACATGTAATAAAAAATTGTTTTTTTAGGTTTTACTATATAAATACGGGGTACACATATAGTACAGCAGCTATCATGCAAATGGTTGTTGTGAAAGGTTAAATACTTAGCGTTTGAAGGGACTGATTAGTTTTGAAAGGCTTAACAGCGACTTCAGCAAATGTATTACCGCAAATTGAAAGTAGATATCCGTATCTCACGCAAGGCACTTTGGTTATGAACCGATATACGTAACGAAAGGGCCTGACTAGGCAAACAAAGGAAAGACTGAATCAACGAGAAGAAGCCTGCATCTAAACATGTAGGCTTCTTCTTTTTTACAGATGAAACTAAGACGATGAATGAGTACATAACAGGTATACATTAAGAAGATTCAGATTCAGTCCATTTTTCGTGCACGTTTTTCTTGAAAAAAGGTCATAAGTTGAAGATACTGTATATAACTATGTAAAAGAATTTTTGAATACAAAATAGTAAATCTGCTTGAGGTGAAAATGATGAGAAAAGCAAATAAAAGTGAATTTCTGTGGAATACGTTAGACGGCTGGCTTTTTATCCCTAGGAACATTCCTTTACTATTTCTTTTTGTATTTCTCTTAGGGGTTTCTTACCTAGGTTGGGTTAAGCTGTTTCATAAATTCGTTTAGGTACGCCAATGAGCTGAAACAAAAAACTGTTTCAGCTTATTGGCGTACTGATTGATTTATTTTATGTATATCTGTACCTTAATTTACCTAAGTTATTCATTCCATCCTTTGCACACATCAACCCATTTTAAGCATTTCGAAAATTCTTCTAGTTCGGGTATTGTTAATTCAATTGCACTATTTCCACTTCCACAGGCAGGGAAAACGGTAACAAAACGCTTCAGAGATTCATCTAGATACACGTGAACACCTTCATTAACGGCAAATGGGCATACTCCGCCTACGGCATGACCAATCAGCGTTTCTACTTCACTTGCTCCAAGCATTTTTGCTTTGGTTCCGAACTCTTCTTTATATTTTCGATTATCAATTTTCGCATCTCCTGCTGCCACAATTAATAGAACGGTTCCTTCTGCGTTAAAAGAAAGACTTTTTGCAATCCGTTGCGGCTCACATTTTAAAGCTTGCGCTGCCAGTTCTACAGTAGCACTGGACTCATCCATTTCAATAATTCGATTCTCCATGCCATATTGTTTAAAATATGCTTTTACTCTTTCAATCGCCATTTTTATATCCATTCCTTTCGTTAACTCTTGCAAATATGTATGATTGCCTTACAGAGGATGTACAGTTTCTCTTTGAAATAAAAAATTCTTATTATTTTGTATATACGGAAATTATACACAACTTCTCAGTTAAAAGCACATATTCGTTTTAATTAAAAAAGTTACGTAGGTAAAGTATTTTTAGCTGATTGAAGCAGGATTACGGAACCCTTTGACGAATGTAACTATGTCGGCTGCGAAAACATAGGCATTAGAACAAAAGATAAATGATGAAATTGAAAAGGCGCAAATGTTCTAGTGAAATGAGGAGAAGGAATGCCAAATTTACACACTATCGTCAGTTTCTTTAGCAGTACATGTATGGCAACGATGAGTATGATTTATTTGTTTTCCCTTGTACCGCGGGCATGGTCTTTTAAATTTCGATTTGGAGCCATGATTGTAGGAATCCCAGTCGGCATTATAATGGGCCAGGTTGCTATGCTGATCGGCTGGCACCATCATTAAAACTTTGAACTTTTTAACAAAAAAGGAGACATGTAAAATGAATATTGTCACATTAAACAACGGCTTAAAAATGCCTCAGCTTGGATTTGGCGTATGGCAAGTAGAAGATAACAAAGCAGCAGCTGCAGTGTCAAAAGCAATTGAAGTTGGATATACCTCTATCGACACAGCTATGATTTATAAAAATGAAGAAGGAGTAGGTCAAGCGATTAAAGAATCTTCTGTTCCTCGGGAAGAGCTGTTTATTACAACAAAAGTTTGGAACAGCGACCAAGGCTATGAAAATGCACTACGTGCGTTTGATGAAAGCCTAGAACGATTAGGACTTGATTATGTGGATTTATATTTGATTCACTGGCCTACTCCTCAATATGATGAGTATGTGGAGACGTATAAAGCATTAGAAAAGCTTTATCACGATGGCAAAGTAAAAGCAATTGGCGTCTGCAACTTTGAAATTGAGCATTTGGAGCGCTTGTTAAATGAATGTGACGTAACGCCTGTTTTAAACCAAATTGAGTGCCATCCGTATCTTGCTCAAAATGAATTAAAAGAGTTTTGCGCCAAACATAATATTTTCGTGGAAGCATGGAGCCCTCTTGATCAAGGAGGAGAAGTGTTACAAGACGAGGTTATTCAAAAAATTGCTGAAGTACATAGCAAAACTCCGGCTCAAGTTGTATTGCGCTGGCACTTACAGAACAACACAATTGTCATTCCTAAGTCAGTTACACCGTCTAGAATAGAAGAAAACTTTAACGTGTTTGATTTTGAACTTACTGCTGATGATATGGCAGAGATTAATGGATTAAACAGCAACCGCCGCAAAGGTCCGCACCCAAGCGACATGAACGTCCGATAACGTTTAAAAAATAAAATTGTGCAGCCGTGAATCATCGCTGCTATAAGAAATAACGATTTTATTTCAGATTATTTAAAATTTTCTTAAATAATAATTGACAAATGATTAATTCAGCGTAATACTTAGTGTAGGTACCCTAGTTGCTTTAAGTTGTACAGCTTAAAGTGTATAGTGATTTAGTCATTCAGCGATTGTATGTATAAGTGAAATACTGATTATTAATAAAAGCCCATAGTGTAAGTAGGTTAGTTTATAGGGGGCTATATCAAAAGGAGCTTGTTTCCTCTTTGATATAGCCCCTTTTTGTGTTCAAAAAGAAAAGGCAGTCTACAGTTTAACAAGGGAGCGGGTATGATGTTTATTCAAATTGATGGAAATTCACTGACGTTCGACCAAATTTACAAAGTTATTTACCAAGGATACTCCGTGAAAATTAGCGATCACGCAGTTGAACATATACAAAAAAGCAGAACGTTAGTTGAAGAGAGCATTACGAACAACAACGTAATTTACGGAGTGAATACGGGATTTGGAAAGTTTAGTGATACGGTTATTTCAAAAACAGACTTAGCTGATCTGCAGATTAACCTGATTCGCAGTCATGCCTGCGGACTAGGAGAGCCATTTTCGTTAGAAGTAAGCAGAGTCATGCTGCTTTTACGAGCGAACGCATTAGCTAAAGGGTATTCCGGAATACGACTGGAAACCTTGCAGCTTCTTATCGATTGCTTAAACCAAAACGTAGTACCGGTTATCCCGAGTCAAGGTTCGCTTGGAGCTAGCGGTGACTTAGCCCCGTTATCACATCTAGCGCTGCTGCTAGTTGGAGAAGGAGAAGCTGTATATAATGGTCAGCGAATGCAAGGAGAAGATGCTTTAAAGCTAGCAGGGCTTGAACCTATACAATTACAGGCAAAAGAAGGGCTAGCTTTGATCAACGGCACTCAGGCAATGACGGCTGTAGGAGTAGTTTCGTACCTTGAAGCTCAAAAGCTCGCTGATCTTGCTGACGGAATTGCAGCACTGACATTAGAAGGTCTGCAAGGTATTGTAGAAGCATTCATGCCTGAGTCACATGCAGTAAGACCTTACCCGGAACAACAGCAGGTAGCTGCCCGAATTCTTTCGTACTTAGAAGGCAGTCAATTAACTACTTCTCAAGGTCAAATAAGAGTGCAAGATGCTTATTCACTGCGCTGCATTCCTCAAGTTCATGGTGCTATTTATCAAGTTTTAAATTATGTAAAAGAAAAGCTGTTAATTGAGATTAATTCAGCAACTGATAACCCGCTCATCTTTGCTGACAGCGGCAAAGTAATTTCTGGAGGGAATTTTCACGGGCAGCCCATTGCGTTTGCTATGGATTTTCTAGGAATTGCAATGGCGGAGCTTGGGAATATTTCTGAACGGCGCATTGAACGAATAGTAAACCCTCAGCTTAGCGGGCTGCCCGCATTTTTAAGTGCAGATCCAGGTCTAGAGTCCGGGCTCATGATTACTCAATACGCTGCGGCTTCATTAGTTTCCGAAAATAAAGTATTAGCGCATCCATCAAGTGTTGATTCTATCCCATCTTCAGCGAATCAAGAAGACCATGTCAGCATGGGAACGACTGCTGCACGTCATGCTTATCAAATTATCCAAAATACAAGAAGAGTTCTATCAATCGAAGCAATTTGTGCGGCTCAAGCAGCCGATATTCAAGGAGTGGATAAACTTGCTTCAGAAACAAGAAAAATTTATTCAAGAATTAGAAAAACCGTACCAACCATTATGAAAGATCGAATTTTCTCACGTGATATTGAGGCGTTAGCAGCTGATTTCAAAACTTTTGTGCAAGATACGAATTATGAACTAGCACTGTAATAAAAAGTTAGTTTAACAGTTTTTCATTTTTATAGAGGAGGAAAACGAAATGGAGACAAAACAAAGTGGAATAAAAGCACCTCGTGGAACAGAACTAACGACAAAAGGCTGGGTACAAGAAGCCGCTCTTCGCATGCTTCTAAACAATTTAGATTCCGAAGTAGCAGAGCATCCGGAAAAGTTAGTCGTATACGGAGGGATCGGAAAAGCAGCCCGTAACTGGGAGGCGTTCGATCGTATTGTAGATACGTTAAAAGAATTAGAAGAAGATGAAACGCTTCTCATACAGTCCGGCAAGCCGGTTGCGGTTTTTAAAACGCACAGTGATGCGCCGCGTGTTTTATTAGCAAATTCAAATCTTGTTCCTGCTTTTGCGAATTGGGAGACGTTCCATGAGCTCGATAAAAAAGGGTTAATGATGTACGGGCAAATGACTGCAGGAAGCTGGATTTATATCGGAAGCCAAGGCATTGTTCAAGGAACGTATGAAACATTTGCTGAGTGTGCCAACCAGCATTTTAACGGAACTTTGAAAGGAACGATTACGTTAACAGCTGGATTAGGAGGAATGGGAGGTGCACAACCGTTAGCCGTTACGATGGCAGGCGGCGTTGTCATTGGAATTGATGTTGATCGCACGCGTATTGAAAAACGTATCGAAACAAAGTATTGCGATACGGTAGTCGAAAGTGTAGCTGATGCAATCACGTTAGCTGAAGATGCAAAAAGATTGGGCAAAGCGCTGTCCATTGGATTAGTTGGAAATGCAGCCGAGATTCTGCCTGAAATGATAAAGCGAGGATTTATCCCAGATATTGTGACAGATCAAACATCGGCACATGATCCGCTTAACGGATATTTGCCGATTGGAGTCAGCTTAGCAGAAGGAGAAAAATTGCGGAATACAAATCCAAATGAATATATAAAACAATCAAAAGCAAGTATGGCTATTCACGTTCAAGCCATGTTAGAGATGCAAAAAAAAGGCGCGGTTGCTTTTGACTATGGCAATAATATTCGCCAAGTGGCGCTCGATGAAGGTGTCACGAATGCATTTGATTTCCCGGGATTTGTCCCAGCGTATATCCGTCCGCAGTTCTGTGAAGGAAAAGGACCGTTCAGGTGGGTCGCTTTGTCAGGAAACCCAGAAGATATTTATAAAACAGATGAAGTCATTTTACGCGAGTTTTCGGATAATACGCATCTTTGCAACTGGATTAAAATGGCGAGAGAAAAAATTGAGTTTCAAGGATTGCCGGCTCGTATTTGCTGGCTAGGCTACGGAGAAAGAGCGCGCTTTGGAAAAATTATTAATGACATGGTAGCAAACGGAGAGCTGTCAGCGCCTATCGTTATTGGCAGAGATCATCTAGATGCCGGTTCTGTGGCTTCGCCAAATCGTGAAACTGAAGCAATGAAAGATGGCAGTGATGCAGTAGCAGACTGGCCTATTTTAAATGCATTAGTCAATACGGCAGCAGGCGCAAGCTGGGTATCCGTTCACCACGGAGGAGGAGTAGGTATGGGGTATTCTCTGCACGCTGGAATGGTTGTAGTAGCAGACGGGACGGAAGATGCCGCCAAACGTCTAGAACGTGTTTTAACAACAGACCCTGGCATGGGTGTTGTTCGTCATGTAGACGCCGGCTATGATAAGGCCATTCAAACTGCAAAAGAAAAAGGGATACAAATTCCTGCGTTACATGAATAAAAAAGGAGGGATACGTATGACTATTACGTATATCAAATGCGCTGAACAAGTCATTACGGTTAAAGGCGGAAGTCAGCCTAGACGAGAGGAAGAAATGTCAGCTCTAGGAATCATTGAAAATGGCAGCGTACTCGTGAAAAATGGAAGAATTGTATTTGTTGGACCTGACGTCAAAGCGCAGGAATACCTTGAGCATATCCATGAACCTATTAATATAATTGATGCCGAAGGAAAAATCGTAACGCCTGGGTTAATTGATCCCCACACTCACCTTGTGTTTGGAGGCAGTCGTGAAAAAGAATTAGAAATGCGCTTAAACGGGGCAAAGTATATTGATATTTTAAAAGCGGGAGGAGGAATTTTACAAACAACCGTTAGTACACGACAAGCAACAGAAGAGGAGCTAATCAAGCAATCTACAAAACGTTTAAATAAATTTCTGCAGTACGGAGTTACAACTGTCGAAGCCAAAAGCGGGTACGGTTTAAATCTTAAAGATGAAATCAAACAATTAAAAGTAGCGAAGAAACTGAATGAACAGCATCCAGTAGATGTTGTTTCAACCTTTATGGGAGCTCATGCGGTGCCGGTTGAGTACAAAGGGAATGAAGATGCGTTTGTTCAACACGTTATTGAAGAAATGATACCAATTGTTGCAAAAGAAGAGCTAGCGGAGTTTTGTGATGTATTTTGTGAAGACGGCGTGTTTACAGTTGAACAGTCAGAGCGTATTTTACAAGCTGGAAAAGCATACGGACTAAAACCTAAAATCCACGCCGATGAAATTGTGTCTTTTGGCGGGGCAGAATTAGCGGCTAAAGTGGGAGCTGTGTCTGCGGATCATTTATTAAAAGCATCGGATCAAGGAATTAAGCAAATGGCTGAAAGCGGAGTTATAGCCGTTCTATTGCCGGGTACTGCATTCTTTTTAATGGAAGAGCCGGCGCGTGCTAGAAAAATGATCGAAGCAGGGGTACCGGTTGCTTTGTCTACAGATCGAAACCCAGGGTCTTCTCCTACGGAATCGCTGCCGTTTATTATGAATTTAGCTTGTTTAACGATGAAAATGACGCCAGCAGAAGTTTTAACAGCCTGTACGATCAACGCGGCTCATGCCATTGGCAAAGGGGATCAAATCGGAAGTATTGAAGTAGGTAAAAAAGCCGATTTAGTGCTATTTGATGCGCCCAATTACCAAACGCTGCAGTATAACTATGCCGTAAATCTTGTAGACACGGTATTAAAAGATGGGAAAGTTGTGGTTGAAGGCGGTGTTTTACATGAACTATCCGTACCCACAGCTTGATCGACCCCCTTTTTGCTGGCAGCGTCAAAGTACTTCTGACCCAAAAGTAAGTGATTGGATTCAGACAGTTGAAGATGGGTGCAAAGTCGACTTTACATCGATAGATATTACGGTTTTGGGCGTGCCTCTTTCAAGATCCTCCATTAGCGCTTCTGGAGCCAGTGAGACGCCAATGGCCATGAGGAAACTCTGGAAATCCTTTAATCCGTATCATATTGAGTATGATACGGATTTGACTTCCTTGTCAGTGTTGGATTTAGGTGACGTCAAACAGCACGTAACAGATATAGAGAAGTCTCATCAGTATATAAAAGAAGCGATGATGTCTATGCGGAAATGTCATCCGCATGCGCTGCCTGTTATGCTCGGAGGAGACCACTCCATTACAGCTATGTTAGTAAAAGGATGGAAAGAGTCACATCCCGAACAGAAAATAGGAATTTTACAGTTTGATACGCACTTTGACTTACGAAGCTTAGAAGACAATGGCCCTTCTAACGGAACACCCATACGAAATTTAATTGAAAGCAACACAATTGATGCAACTCATGTATGGAATATTGGGCTTCACGGGTTTTACAACTCAAAATCGTTAAAGGAATATGCGGATAGCAAAGGCGTTCATTATGTAACGCTACTGCAAGCAAGAAAAGCGGGAGTAACTCATACGGTGAAAGAAGTACTAAAACAGCTGAGCAAAGAAGTAGACATGATCTATTTAACCGTTGATATGGACGTGTTAGATATTGCTTACGCACCTGGAGTTCCAGCAGGAACCACAGGGGGAATGAGAACGGAGGAATTGTTTGAAGCGGTATACACGGCTGGGAGTCATCCGCTTGTTCAAGCAATGGATATCGTTTGTCTAGATCCGCTGCGTGATGTAAGAGAAATAACTGTAAAAGCAGGCGTACATGTATTTTTGAATTTTTTAACGGGAGTTGTAAACAGAAAGTAAGGGAGTATACTTCCTTGCTTTTTTTATCGTTAAATAGCTGCTTACATAGGATTAATAAACTTTTTTTTAGAGCGAGATAACATAACTTTAGAAGTGTGTATGGATTTTAGTAAATATATTTTTACTAAAATAAACTATTTATATTGTTTTTATTTAAAATTAGTAATAATATATTTACTAAAGAAGGTGAGTATCTTATGGAGGAAAAACTGGCTAAGGAATATATCGCTTTAATACCGGTTTTATTTGAAAACTTCAAGAACTTAAACAAGAATGAAGTGAAATTAACACATTTACAAAATCACGTAGTTGAATTCATGTATATGAAAAAAAGAGATTTGAATATTAAGGAAATTAGTAATGGATTAAATATTGCCAAACAACAGTTAACGAATGTTATCAGTGAATTAGAAAATGAAGGATATTTAATCAAAATGCCTGATCCGCGAGATAAGCGTGCAGTTTTAGTCTCATTAACGTCTAAAGGAAAAAATATTCAAGAAGAAAAATGGAGAGGGATTTATAGTAATTTCAATACAAATATCTCCAAATTAAATGAAGAAGAGCAAATAGACCTGCAGTTTGCTCTTCATAAATTAAATATTTTGTTAAAAAAGATGGAGGGATAAATTATGAACCAAAGAGAACGGATTTTACTCATTAGTGTAGGTGTTATAGGCGGGACAGTAATGGGAGTAATTTATAAAGATATATCCAACTGCTTGATTACAGGTGTGATTGTTGCTTCAATCATTACTTTAATGCTCAATCAAAAAGCGAAAAAAACAGCTAGATAGTATGAATAAACGTAAGACAGCACCAGCAAGTTGTGAACTCGACGTTCTGGTGCTGCCTCTATAAAATTTATCTTCTAGATGAACATTACGAAGCTGAATATGTTTTAAGAGCCTCAATCATTAAATTCCAAAATCCGTCTACATCAAGAGTTAAACCGAATTTAGCATTGGGTTTCCTCCCTGTGACTCCAAGCAAATCAACTGAAGTTGTTCCAGCCGTGTATTCTCCGCGTGTTTCTACTACAATATTAACTTCTTTTAGCGTAAATAGTTCTGGAGCTACACAGTAAGCAACGGTCAATACATCGTGAACAGGAGGGCCATTAAATCCAAAGGTTTCTTTATAGGCAGATTTAAAAAATGCTAATAATTCCCCGACCTTTTTTGCTACGTTATTATCGATGTTCATGACTTGGTTAATAACGTCATCTGTTGCAACGGCTTGATGCGTAATATCTAACCCCATTACTACGAGTGGGATGCCGCTATCGAACACTTTTTTAGCCGCTTCTGGATCTGCCCAAATATTAAACTCAGCCGTTGGTGTCCAGTTCCCGAAGGTTCCACCGCCCATAAGGATAATCTCTTCAATGTCTTCTTTCATTTCTGGAGCTTTCATTAAAGCTAAGGCAATGTTTGTTAAAGGGCCTGTAGGTAAAAGTGTAACGGGATCTTCTGACTCTTTTACCATTCGTATAATAGTATCTACTCCGTGTTCTTCACTCCAGCTGCGAGACAGAGGAGGGAACTCAGGGCCGTCTAACCCTGAATCACCATGTATGCTAGGAGCGTTTTCACGCGTGCGAATCAATGGTTCACTTGCTCCTTTTGAGACAACCACGTTATGTAAAAATACTAAATCACACACTTTCAAAGCGTTCACTGTCGTTTTTTCAATTTCTGCGTTTCCCGAAACAGTTGTGATCGCTAAAATATCTAATTCCGGTCGTGCGGCAGCTAAAATAATAGCAATAGCATCATCATGACCTGGATCACAGTCCATAATAATCTTTCTTTTTTTCATTATGATCACCTCTATAGAATGGATAAATTGCTGTTAATTTTGCGTGGATTTTATTTTCTCTAAAATAGCTTCTGTAAACTCCAATGTAGAGGCATGTCCGCCTAAATCTTTCGTTTTCACTTCATCTTGAAGCGTTTGATAAAGTGCGTGTTCTACTGTAGCAGCCACTTTTGTAAGTTTGTAATCCGCATGTTTTTCAGCTAGCCATTTGAGTGTAGTATTTTTTTATGTCTATAGATTAAATTCTTTTATCTTTCGTTTTGCTGCTTTTTAAAAAAAGAACTAGCTAATGGTTTCATGCTCCAGATTTTCTATCAACTAGCTTCTTAATTGGCGTTATTAAATTTTAAAAAACACCCAATTAACACCTAAAACACATTTTAATTATATCATAATTCAGAAAATTAAACGGTTATACGTTGGCACGAAAATTGCTTGTACTATATGTGAAGAACACAAGAGAAAGGAGCAATGTGTAGCTGCAGATAAGGAAGCTGCTTTTAAAGAACGAGATGTCTGTTTAAAGTTACTATTTCACAATGAAGGGGAGAAGAAGAATGAGTGAACCGCAAAAGGAAATGAGTTCATTAAATAAGGTACGGAAAAAAGAGAGAAAAATAAACGTTTTTGCTTTATTGTTAGGCTTTCTTGTGATTGCTACTATTTTAACGTATATCTTGCCAGCCGGAGAATACGCACGTGTAGAAGTAGACGGACGAACAACGGTAGATCCTCAGTCGTTTAAATGGATTGGTTCTACACCTGTTGGATTCTTTGATATGGTCAAAGCGATACATACAGGAATGGTAGAAGGAGCCGACATTATCTTTTTTGTATTAATTATCGGCGGTTTCTTTGGTGTACTAAGCGCTACGGGGACAGTAGATGTATTGATTACAACGATGGCTAAAAAGCTTGCTACTAGAGAAAAATTATTAATTCCTGTTATGATGCTATTTTTTGCGGTAGGCGGTTCTTTAATGGGGATGGCGGAAGAAACGCTAGCTTATATTCCTCTTTTAATTCCGCTGGCACTTGCTCTTGGATTCGATGCATTAACAGGGACTGCTATTGTTTTAATTGGCGCATCGGCGGGTTTTACTACGGCCGTTATGAATCCATTTACAGTAGGTGTTGCACAAGGAGTAGCAGAGCTTCCTATGTTTTCTGGAATGGGCTTTCGTCTCATCTTATTCGTAGTTGTTTATGCTGTTTCAGTATGGTTTGTCTACCGATATGCGATGAAAGTGAAAAGAAGTCCTTCTATAGGAACATACGGAAAATACAGCATAACTAATGCACATAAACTTTTAAATTCTGATGCGAAGTTAACTAGAAAGCATAAATGGATTATGGCAGCATTTCTTGTTAACTATGTAATTCTTGCTTTTGGCGTTATTAAGTATAAGTGGTACATTACTGAAATTGCCTCTCTGTTTGTGATTTTGACAGTTGTGATTGGGATTATTGGAAGACTCTCTGTTGAAAATACGGTTAAGTCGTTTACAAACGGGGCAGCAGCACTGGTTGGAGGAGCGCTTGTTATCGGAGTTTCTCGCGCAGTTCTTGTTGTTTTAAATGAAGGTCATATTGTAGACCCTATGCTTCATCAAGTATCTGGAGCGATTCAACATATTCCGGGATATTTAAGCGTCATCGGAATCTACAACTTCCAAGCGCTGATTCATCTTATTTTAGCATCTGGAACGGGTCATGCGATGCTGACGATGCCAATCATGACGCCTCTTGCAGATTTGCTTGATATTACGCGACAAACGGCAGTATTATCTTTTTCTTTTGCAGACGGCATCGGAAACATTATTTTCCCGACGGCTGGAACATTAATGGCTGGCTTAGCAATTGCGGGAATTTCATGGACAAAGTGGGCAAAATGGGTGTTGCCGTTAGTCCTTATTCAATATGTGATTGGTCTAATAGCCGTTGTGATTGCTTATTTTATCAATTACGGGCCATTTTAAGAGATAGAAAAATGTAATTTGTAAGTTGAGCTTACTAGGAGGAATAGAAGTTGTTAACCTTAATCAAAAACGCAGAAGTATATGCACCACAGCACTTAGGAAAAAAAGATATATTGCTTGCAGACAGCAAAATCATCCTTATAAAAGATTGTATTGATCATGTAAATACGTCCATTCCTATTGATGTTGTAGATGCCGCTAATCACATTATAGCTCCAGGCTTCATTGACTCACATGTTCATATTATTGGCGGAGGAGGAGAAGGTGGATATAAAACACGCACTCCTGAACTAATGTTAACCGATGCAACGACTGCCGGTGTTACAACTATTGTAGGTGTACTTGGAACAGACGGTACAACAAGAAGAATGGAAAACCTTCTGGCCAAAGCAAGAGGGTTAGAAGAAGAAGGGATCAGCTGCTTCATTCACACAGGTTCCTATCAAATACCGGTAAAAACGTTAACTAATAGCATTGAAGAAGATCTTATTTTAATTGATAAAATTATCGGAGTAGGTGAAATTGCCATTTCCGACCACCGTTCTTCTGAACCGACATTTGAAGAACTGGTGAAGGTGGCTTCCGCTGCCCGCAATGGAGGGATTTTATCAGGGAAAGCCGGAATATTAGAGATTCACGTAGGAGACGGAGAACGAAAATTATCTTTATTGAATCAAATCGCAGATAAAACAGACCTGCCAATTCGTCAGTTTCACCCTACACATATTAATAGAAATGAAGAACTGTTTAAAGAAGGAATTCAATTTGCAAAGCGAGGCGGATATGTAGATTTTACGACTAGCACGATCCCTCACTTTTTAGAAGAAGGCGAAGTTAAGTGCAGCAAAGGGTTACGCATCATGCTGGAAGAGAAAGTGGCGATTGACAGCATTACGTTTTCATCCGATGGAAACGCGAGCCTGCCGTTTTTTGATGATAACGGAGATTATAAAGGTCTTCAAGTTGGAAAAGTGTCTTCTTTATTTCAAGAAGTACGCGATGCAGTATTAGAGGAATCAGTACCGTTAGAAACAGCTCTTCAAGTCATTACTTCTAATCCTGCCAAAGTATTAAAACTGTCCAATAAAGGGCATATTCAACCCGGAAAAGATGCAGATTTAGTCCTTTTAGACAAAGAGACGCTAACAATTAAAACGGTTTTTGCTCAAGGTAAAGTAATGGTAAAAGACGGTGTCCCTGTTGTGAAAGGAACGTTTGAATAACAGGTTTTAGATATCATTTATCGAAAGTATCGCGGAAAGGATACGAGCTAATTAGAGAAGGGTATTAAAATTTGCGTGGAAAGGATCTTTCAAATGAAAAAGAAACTGGTTTCATGTCTCATCAGCTTTACATTACTTTCTTCGTTGAGTACACCCCTGCTTGCAAAAGCACAAGAAAATACTGAAGGCATTAAAGGCAGCCTTGTTATTGCCGGCGGAGGTGTAGGAACATCCAATCACGATATATATGAAAAATTTCTCTTGCTTGCTGGGGGAAAAGAAAAAGCCAAAGTAGGGATTATTCCAGCTGCTAGCACAACGCTGCAGTCTTCTGAAAAGTTTAAGGAAGACCTCGTGAAATACGGAGTAAACTCAGATTCTATTCAAATTCTTCCCGTTTCCAATCACGATTTTTCTGACACACAAAAAGATGAATCGACTTGGAAGAATCAACTGAACGACAATAAGTTATCCCGTACGATTAAAGGACTAACGGCAGTTTGGTTTGTTGGAGGAGACCAAACAAAAATTGTGGATTCCCTTCGTGAAAATAATGGAAACGATTCTGAAGCGTTAAAAGCTATCTGGGATATATATCGTAAGGGAGCAGTTATCGGAGGTACAAGTGCAGGAGCTGCAATTATGAGTGACGTCATGATTACAGGAGGAGACAGTCTAGGAGCTTTAAAAGAAAGTATAGGAAACAAGGAAAATAAACATGTAAACGAAAACCAACACAATAAGAAAGAATACGAGCCTCTATCAGTTCAAAAAGGGCTGGGATTTTTCCAACACGGCATAATTGATCAGCATATGGATGAACGAGCACGACTTGGACGACTGGCAGTAGCTGCGTATAATGCTGAACGTGACAAAGAAAAAAACTTTGCATACGGTGTAGACGAAGATACTGCTATGGTCGTTAACAATAAAGATCAAAAGGTTGAAGTCGTTGGAAGAAGCGGAGTAGCTGTATTAGATATGAGCAAAGCTAAGCTTATATCTAAGCAAAAAGTGCGTTCAGGCTTAGAGAACATAAAAGTCAGTTACTTATCTCCTGGAGATAAAATTAACTTTCATTTAAAGTCATTTGAATTTCCAAAAGATAAAGTAGAAACAAAGGGGTTTGAATATTATTCCTTTAACGCACTGCCTGCTACGGGTGTTTTTACACCGTATGGAAGATTAAAGGCTTATTTATCATATTCTTTCGTTGATAATAAATCAATGAAATCTGCTAACAGCTATGTTTATGACAGTAAAGGGTCTGGATACGAAATTGCTTTCCAAAAGGATAATGACACAAACGGCTACTGGCGGTATACTGATGGACAAAAAGATGATTATTCCATTGTAAATGTAAGAATGGACATTACACCTAAAACCGTCAAATTTCAACCGGATAAAAAAACTAGTTTAACGTATAAAAAACCTACTTTTTCTTCACCTGAAAGTCCTGTATACGACGAGATTAAAGGTAACCTCTTAATTGCAGGAGGAGCGCTTGGAAGCAGTAATTCAAGCGTGTATAGCAAGTTTATTACTCTTGCAGGAGGAAAGCAGGCCAAAATAGGGATTGTTCCTGCAGCGAGTACTAAGTTCGACTCCTCTAATCAGTTTAAAAGTGATTTAGTTAAATACGGAGTGAAGGCAGAAAATATAGAGATTTTACCTATTTCAAACCACGACTTTAAAGGAACTTCTGAAGATGAGTTGACTTGGAAAACAAATATGAACAGTGATAAACTAGCGCAAAAAGTTAAAGGGCTAACAGGCATTTGGTTTGTAGGAGGAGATCAAACCTTGATTACGGGCTCGTTGCGGAATGAAAATGGTTCGGACTCAAAAGTTTTACAAGCCATATGGCATACGTATAAAAACGGGGCAGTACTTGGCGGTACGAGTGCCGGAGCGGCGATTATGAGTAATACTATGCTCGCTGGCGGAGATAGCTACGGAGCTCTTTCGTACGGATTTACAGACACATACGATGATATGACTCAGCAAGAAGGCGGTCCTGCTTATTTGGAAAAAGGCCTTGGTTTTTTTCAATACGGTCTGGTAGATCAGCATTTTGACAACAAAGCAAGACTGGGACGTCTTATTGCAACAGCGTACGAAAAAGGAAATAAAAATCAGCTTGCGTACGGAATCGATGAAGATACAGCTATGGTGGTCAACAATTTAGGAAAACAAATAGAAGTTGTTGGAAGAGGCGGTATTACGTTAGTTGATTTAGCCAAAGTACAGGCAAATGACAAATTTCCGAGTTATTACAAAAATATTCTTATCTCTTGTATTACTCCAGGCGATAAAGTAAATATGACAACAAAAGAAATCGTCATAAACCCAGCTAAAACATCTACTAGAAAAAATGAATACTACAGTGAAAAGGTTGGGTCAAACACGGGTCTTTTCTCTCCGCACGGTGTATTAAGAAAATTTTTAGCTTACGATCTTATCGATAACGCTCAGAGCAAAGAAATAAAGAGCTATGCGTTTAACCAAGGCAAAGGTTTTGAGCTTACCTTCAGAAAAAGCCCTGAAAGCAATGGCTATTGGGCTTATACCGACGGTCAAAAAGACGATTACTCTATTGTGAAAGTAGCCTTAGATATCAAACCAATAAACGTAGACATTAAATGAGAAAAAAGTAATTCAATACATCTAGCACTTTAGCATATCGTGCCTCCACCCATTAAAGTGGAGGCGCTTTTTTCTACTTATTTTTATTTACAAAAGGGACAAACGTCCGCTAGATGAAATGCACAGCAAAGTATAAAATGATAGGTATAGTATTCCAAGACTAATCTCTGAAGGCAAGTCAAGTTAAAGGCCTGTAGAAAGGTGTCCATACGATGAAAAAGAAATTAGTTTTAATAACAGGAAGCAAGCAAACTAGAATCATTTTACACAATCAATTAAAAGAGTTGCTAGGCGATTATATTTTTATTGAATGCTTTGCGATTGATGAAGAATTACCAAGAAAAATTGATGGAGATGTTGTTCTTTATTCATCAGAGAGTATATATCATGAAATGAAGAACAGATTAGACGTTCAGCATGCACATGAAATTGTAGGAAATAGAACAATTCATCATAAGCATATAAATGAATTACTGAAAATCCCTGCCCATACAAAAGTATTAATTGTAAATGATGACGATAAAGAAACTCTTAAATTAATAGAATCTCTTTATCAAGTAGGCATTAATCATGTTCAGTTTATCCCTTTTAAAAAGCAAAAGACCTATTACGAAGGTGTTGAAATTGCTGTTTCTCCAGGTGAGGTTCACTTGTGTCCCCCATACGTAAAACATGTAATTGATATAGGCGTTAGACTTTTTGACATGGCGACCATTTTTGAACTTATAAAATCATTCGGTTTTAATCAGTCTAATCATTCAATTATTTGGGATCGCTATTTGCGAAACATCATTGTGCTGCAAAAAAAACTAATAGAAGCAGAAGGGAAAATGAAAGAACTTCACCTTCATGTAAAGAGTATTGTAAACGTAGTAGAAGATGGTATTCTTGCCGTGGATTTTAATAGAAAAATTACGTTATTCAATAAAAGGTTAGAATCACTGTTCCAGCTAGCTTCTTCCGATGCTATAGATCATGAGATTCAAAGCGTAATTTCTAACAAAGGCCTTGTGGAGTTTATTATATCGTCCGACGAGAAAAGTCAGTACTTTAACATAAATGGGTACGAAATGGTTATCTATAAGTCGATGATTGAGAAAAGCAATACTACTGTAGCAACGTTTAAAAGTGTTAATCAAGCTGTTGAAATAGAAGGAAAAGCGCAGTCAGAACTTAGAAAAAACGGATTTTCTGCTAAGTATAACTATCAAGATATTATAGGAGAACACCCAGCTTTGCTTAAAACGATTGAAATTTCCCGGAAAATGGCTGCCACTGAGTATCCTATTTTGATTCAAGGAGAAACCGGTACAGGAAAAGAGCTGTTTGCTCAGGCTATCCACAATCATTCTACACGTAAAAATGGACCGTTTCTTGCCGTAAATTGCAGTGCCATGACCGATACATTACTAGAAAGTGAGCTGTTTGGGTACGAAGAAGCCAGCTTTACAGGAGCGCAGAAAGGCGGCAAAAAAGGGCTGTTTGAGAGCTCTGATAAAGGTACAATCTTTCTAGATGAAATTGGTGATATCAGCCCGCGTTTACAAACTCAGCTTTTAAGGGTGCTTCAAGAAAAAGAAATTAGGCGGGTAGGAGGTACAAGAGTCATTCCGATTAATGTAAGAATCATAGCAGCCACTCACAACAATTTACTACATAAAATGAAAGAAGGTTTGTTTCGAGAAGATCTGTACTATCGTTTACATGTATTATCTTTAACGATTCCTCCTTTAAGATATAGAAGAACCGATATTCCTTTACTCATTCATCATTTTATCTCTAAATCGAAAACGTGGACGCACATCCATCCAGAAGCGATGAAGCTGCTTATCGAACATGAATGGTTAGGAAATATAAGAGAATTAAAAGGTGTCATTGAGTATTTACTTACCGTCTGTGATGACAACGAAGTGAAAGCAAAAGACGTAGAGTATAGGCTTAGTAGTCAAAAAGAAGATCATTCTTTGTATGAAGTTGAAAATGAATCGGTTGACTTAATCGAACTTCAAGAAAATCGTGCCCTGTTAGAAACGATAAAACAGTGTAATGATACAGGAAAAGCAGCAAGCAGAAAGTGGATCACCCAGCATTTAAAAGGCTTTACGCTTACAGAACAGCAGGTGAGAAATCGTTTGGATGTACTAGAAGAAAAAGAGTATATTATAAAGCGCAGAGGCAGAGCCGGAACGAAAATAACAGAAAAAGGACTGCATTATCTATATCATTTAAAAACAAAACAGCATTTAATCAATCCTTGATGTGCGTAAGGAAGGGAAACTTTACTGATCAAGCTTCCCTTTTCTTATTCATTTACCGTTTACGGCTGATTTCCGCCGTAAACTTTTCCTGTAGAAGAAGTAATAACACCGCTGTTTACGTTTAAAGTATAAGCTAATCCTCCAGAACCTGTCCAAGTGGAAAGATTAAAAGTGCTGCCATTAAATAATTTATAGATAGAAATATTATTAAACGTCAGCGGCTGGCCGCTTGCACAAGTGGTAGGAGCCATATTCGTTTTAGCTAGATAAACAGCTGCATTTGTAGAGCCCGGCTGTGTTACGACCTTAGCTGAACCATCTTTTTCTACCAACAGTGCTGACTGTTCATTAACAGCAATCCCTTTTGCGCTTGTTCCAGTTTCTTCTCCATCTTTAATATTACGTGCAAGAAAGGTTAAAAAGCGTCCCATTCTATCTCGTTGTTCAAAATGGGTGTCTGTTTGAATGTTGTTGTTATGAGGTGTTTGAATCAAATAATCTGTAAAGGAAATAAGAGAACTATAAGGATTGTTTAGCGCTGTTTTAGAATCTAAAGTTGTAGAGCCTGCTGAGATAGAGTCGTAAATGTGATCCCCTTGAATCATAGTACCAGCACTTGTTCCTCCAAAAGGAATGCCTTGATTAATACGATTATTTAATGCTGTAAGAGCGGGAGACCCTTCTAAAAAATCTACATAATCAGCTTGATTGCCTCCAGCAAAAAAGATGCCTTCTGCTTTGTTAATCTTATCTATTAAAGAAGAGTCTGAACCTGCTCTTATTAAATCATCGACGACAATTGTGCTAACAGAGTTAAGAGGCTTACCTATGCTTTTTGCTAGGTCGTAGATATAAGAGTTATAGGCATCAGTACCCGTCGCTCTTATAACTAAGAAATCTCCGCCGTTTGCCTTTTGAATCATCCATTTGAACGCTTCATCTACATCGATGCTTCCACCCATATAGACTTGTCCAAAGCTTGTACTAGTCGCTTTGTCTGCAGTACTTCCGACTTGATAAAGTGTATAAGGTGCAGATGCAGCAGAAGCTGAAATGGGCAGTAAAAGAGATGCTGCGAGAACAGCACCAGTAATGACCTGCTTTTTAATACTTTTCTTGCGTTTAACTTTTTTCATAAAGTTCTCCTCCTTTAGTAAGTGTTCATAGATGAACATGCAAGTTTTATACCAACTTATTAAACAGCTGAAAAGCTGTGAAAAAAGAGGTCTTTTGAAAAAAACACGGGTGATATAGGTTCTTTATGGGTTCTTATTAAATTGCTTTATAACCAAAAATGACAAGAAGAACTCTAACTTGGATGCCTAATAGTGAAAGGGAAATAGTAAAGGATATATTTTAAAAGTCCATACCTCATTGAAAAATAACCTTTAAAAACTTAAAATTATAATAGAAAGGAAAAACAAGGATAAAAAGAAGAGCTGTCCGCAATAGCGACCTATTTATCAAACAGACCTTCATTCTATCAATATCTTCATCTCTTAAACGTTTTCCACCAGCATTTCTACGCAGAAAAAATTATACATGAGAGGATCTATCAAAATGAACAAGCAGGAAAGTAGTTATAGATGGGTGGTTTTTGGAACCGCTTTATTAGCGTATTATTTGATTGTCAGTCAACGAACAGCCCCTGGACTTATTACCGAGCAGTTAATGAAAGATTTTCACGTTTCAGCATCCGTTATAGGATTGATGACGAGTATACAATTTTTAGCCTATGCAGGCCTTCAGATTCCTGTTGGTTTACTTTCTGACCGGTACGGTCCAAATCGATTTCTTATCATCGGATCGCTTTTAACCGGAATAGGAAGCCTTATCTACAGCACATCTCCCAACGAATATGTGTTAATTTTCTCTCGTTTGCTAGTCGGTACCGGAGACTCCATGATTTTTGTCAATTTAGTGTTAATTTTAAGTCAGTGGTTCAAGGGAAATGAGTTTGTAAAGCTGTTAGGTTTAATTGGGCTGGTAGGAAGTGTAGGTTCATTATCAGCTACTGTACCTTTATCTATGTGGATTTCACTTTCAGGCTGGAGAGTTCCTTTTCTTAGTATAGGTCTAGTTTTAATCGCGGTATCTTATTTGCTTTATGTCGTTTTAGTCGTAAAACCTAAACGATTATTTGTAGATGATGCTAAAGCAAATAAAGCCTCTGTTAAGACTCAAGAAAGCGTATGGGCGATCCTAAAAAGGGTAATGACGACTCGTCAAGCATGGGCAACATTTCTTTGTCATTTTGGTGTAGTAGGTACATATGTAGGTTTTATTGGCTCTTGGGGAGTTCCTTATGGCATGAATGTGTTTCATTTATCTCGCGCTGATGCAAGTCAGCTTATTATGTATGGTTTGTTTGGCGCTATGATTGGCGGACCTTTAATTAGCTGGATATCAAGCAGGTTAAACTCCATTAAAAAAATCTATTCACTCGTCCATCTTATTGTGGTGCTTAGCTGGACAGGATTATTATTAACGGGAGTGAAACCTTCATTCATGCTAGTCGTTATTTTACTTTTTATCATCGGATTTGGAAACGGCGCAAGCGCTTTGACATTTGCCGTAGTACGCCAATCTTTTTCAGTAAAAGAAGTAGGAGTTGTATCAGGTTTTGCTAATATGGGAGGCTTTTTAAGCGCCGTATTATTGCCTAGTATTTTCGGAAATGTCCTTGATTTATTCCCTGAACGCTCGCTGCACGTGGGCTATCATTATGCTTTTATGATTCCCATTTTGTTTTCAATGATGGGGTTGTTAGGTGTCTTACTAATTAAAGAAAAAGGAAAAAAGGAGCAGAAGGTGCTGCATGCTTCTTAATTCACAATGACTGTCGCATTTACAGTGCAGAAAAATTCGTATATTTATTATAAGATTCATTTTTATACTTTCAAGCAGCCAGAAGATAATCGCTTTTATAAGTGGTTATCTTTTTTAGTCTACCCCATTTCTTCAGAGTCATATAAAGCTATACTTCTAAAAACAATAGTATAACTGAGCATTCTACTCCAAATAGATTTTACTCATATCAATAATACAAAATTTTTTATAAGACAGCACGCTATTAGAATTTACTACTCAAATAAAGAGCCACATCGCGAATGGCTTTATCAGTTTCACTTTCTATTAACTCTCTGTCCTTTGTATACGAATAAAGAGTATCGCCGTGAAGAAGGTGGTCTGATAAATTTAATAAGCCCACGGCGCGTTTGTTGAATTTATGAGCAATAGCTAAAGTGGTAGCTGTTTCCATATCCACCCCGAGAAAATCTGCAAGCGACCATTCTTTTACCATATCATGCGTCTCAATAAGCATGGCACCCATACTAACCACATGTCCTTTTATATAGCTGTAGCCTTTTTGTTCACAATACCTACAGGCGGTTTCCACTAACTCTTTGTCAGCTTCTACAAGCGTTTGTTCTGGTAAATACCAGTGTGATACGCCGTCTTGCATTTGTGCTGCAGATACAATTAAGATATCTCCATATTGTACAGTGGAAGATAAGCCTCCAAAATATCCTGTTTGAATAAATAAGTCGGTTCCGCTGCCAGCAAATTGATGTACGATGTTTGACGCCATCGGACTGCCATACACATTCGCAAATCCTATATTTCTGTTTTTGAACTTACCTATTACCGTGTTCCATTTAGGCATATGAACATCAGTAGATAAAATCTCTTTCCATAAGCTTATATTATCTTCAAATCCCCACTCACCATGAATAATGAATGCATTAGGCAGCTCTTTTTCTGATAGCTTTAATACGTTTAGCCAATCTTCTTTTTCAAAATCCCCATACAGTTTCATATCGTTCTCCTTATTCTTTTCATTTAGACTAGTTGGTGAAGAATTCTTCATTTCTACCTTTTATTCCTTTAATTTTTAAAACGAACAAATACAAAATAAATGACGGTTCTGATTTAGAAATGAAGAATCGCGTGCTTTTTTGCTTGTTTTTCGACAAATATTTATGACTAAAAAAGGAATTCACTAATAATAAAAGAACTTTTTTACTAACCGTTATTTAAATTAGATAAAGCTGTGAGAAAAGATCTGTTCAGTTAATGAATGGACAAGAGGAGGGAAAGTACAGGTGTCAAATCATTTTCCCATAATTAAAACAAAAAGACTTGTATTAAGGGAAATTGTAGCAGAAGACGCAAGCAATATTTTAAAATACCTATCCGATAAAGAAGTAATGAAGCACTACGGTTTAGAGCCTTTTACAGCGGTTGAAGATGCTTTAAATGAGATTTCATGGTATAAATCAATCTTAAACAAAAGATCTGGAATAAGATGGGGCATTACTCTTAAAGAACAAGACGACGTTATTGGCAGCTGCGGGTTTCTTAATCGAGTTCATGACCATTACCGTACGGAAATTGGTTATGAATTAGCCAGAGACTACTGGGGAAATGGAATTGCTAATGAGGCATTGGGCGCGGTCATAAAATATGGTTTTACACATTTTAACGTACGGAGAATCGAAGCTTTGATAGAGCCTGCTAATGCTGCTTCACAAAAATTAATAAAAAAAACACGGTTTTATAAAAGAAGGCTTATTAAGAAGCTATGAATTTACGTGTGGGAAATTTGACGATTTGTATATATATTCTTTATTAAAACAAGATTTTGACAGGCTTCAACTACATGCAGGGAATATCTAGACATCGTTATTACGTTATTAAAAATACGTATAGCACGATGAAAGATAAGGGAGGAGAATATATGGCCCACCTTAATGTTGATATTGTTCACTATCATCCTCAATTTGCTGAGGCAACGGTAAAAATGTGGAGAGATAGTAAAGAAAAAGCGATTGGACAAAAGGAAATGCACAGTTTTGACCGTCATGTTTATTTTTTAAATCATATATTGTCAGCACACTATAAAGTTGAATTAGCGTTAATAGATGAACAAATAGTAGGAATGGTTGCTTATAAGGCTGACGAAATTAGCCAGCTGTACGTTGATGTAAATTATCAAAGAGGAGGAATTGGACAGCTTTTACTCGAAAGAGCCAAGACAGAATCAAATGGAAAATTAATATTACGTACATTTGAACGAAATAAAAACGCCCAAAGGTTTTACGAGAAACACGGCTTCAGTATTATAAAAAGAGGATGTGAAAACGAAGAGAAACTACCCGATATTACATATGAATGGACAAACAAATGAATCATACGTAATTTTAATAAAGGAGCGGTTAGTGTGAATACGTTAGCACATGAAACATAACAACGCTGCCTGTATGTTCGTGGCCCGCCTTTTACTAGTTTAGGATAGATGATTAATGCTGACTGATTATTAAAAGGAGGATTTTAACATGGTAACGGACAAACATTTTTTAAAGGCTGTAAACAATACAAATGTTGATTTTACTGGATGGGATTTTTCTATTATTACTCGTACTGGTCGTATGGATAGTGAGATGCTTTCGTGGTCATATGGAAGTGAAGCTTTTCGCCTTATTCAAAACTCTAATGCTGCTTTAGATATGGGAACAGGAGGAGGAGAGTTTTTATCTTTGTTACAACCTTTTCCTCGCGTTATGTATGCTACCGAAGGATACAAACCTAACGTTCCAATCGCTAAAAAACGGTTAGAGCCATTTGGTGTCACAGTTGTTGAACGAACTGAAAACGAGAATCTACCGTTTAAAGATGGTACATTTGATTTAATTTTGAACCAGCACGAAGCTTTTTGTGCTTCTGAAGTGAGAAGGATTTTGTCTAAGGGAGGCACGTTTTTCACTCAGCAAGTGGGAGGGTTAGACTGTTCACGAATCAATGAATGTATAGGGGTTCCGATAAATAAAGAGTTTTGTAATTGGAATTTAAAGAAAGCAATAGAAGAGCTCCAACAAAGTTCTTTTAACATCATCTTTTGCAAGGAAGAGTTTCCTGTGCAGAGATTTTATGATATCGGGGCGCTAGTTTTTTATCTAAATGCAATTCCTTGGCAAGTTCCTAATTTTGATATAGAAACACATATCGGCGGATTGTATAATATCCATCAAATTATACAGTCTCAAGGGTTTTTCGACGTAGAACAACATCGTTTTATTATTAAAGCTGAGGCAAAAAAATAGAGTAATCACACACAGAAGGCGATATCTAACTGGAGATCCGCTTTTTGTGTGTGAATGATGATTTTACATAAACGTTCTATTTCAGTTATGTAATGGAGCGTTTATGATCTTTAGTATGATTTTGTGATATACGAGAGTTTGTTAAAATGCAGTCTAATGCTCTTTTAGTAATAGGCATAAAAAAGTTAAGCAGCACGCCGCCTAAACACACGGTTAATAACGTTCCAACACCAATTGGTCCGTTTAAAAATATTGCGGCTAGTAAGAATGTGAGGTAAATAAATGTTCTTGAAAGAAATAAATTGGTTTTAGCTAGTTTTTGTATGATTAATGTTAAGCGGTCAATTGGAATAGGTGCAAAATTTGTATGTAAATAGGCTGAGGTTCCTACTCCTATAATGATTAAACCGATTCCAAAACAACATACTTTGCTGTACCAACTTTCGAACGTAATCCAATTCTTTAAGAAAAAAAGCCATATATCGATACCAAGACCTGTTATGAATGCCGTTAACAGTCCCAGTATTTCTGGCTTTTGTTTGCTTAAAAGAGAATTACCACAAATTAAAATACAGGCAAGTATAATCTCCCAGCTTCCAACGCTAAAACCTACGTTTAGTGACAGTCCAACCAACAGTGCATCAAAAGGTGAAGCTCCTAGGTTAGATTGTATCGTCAAAGCAATTCCAAGAGTTAATAGTAAAATTCCTCCTGCATAAACAACATACTTCACTGTCATCATCCTTTTTGTTATTTTTTATTGCAAATGCAACTATTTTGAGATACATTAAATGTAGATTATTTTTATTGTATTTGCAACAAAAATATGTATAAAGGAGATATTTTATGAGTGAAATTCTGCGTGAAATTGGCATGATAGCAAGAGCATTGGATTCAATTAGTAATATAGAATTTAAAGAATATGACCTGACAAAAGGGCAGTATTTGTATTTGGTGCGAATATGTGAAAATCCAGGAATCATTCAGGAAAAGTTAGCTGAAATGATAAAAGTAGATCGCACAACAGCGGCTCGGGCTATAAAAAAGCTTGAAATGAATGGTTTTATTGAAAAGAAAGATGATCTCCATAATAAAAAAAATAAAAACCTTTTTCCTACTGAAAAAGGGAAGAACGTATACCCGTTTATAAAAAGAGAAAATGATTATTCGGATAAAGTGGCATTAGAAGGTTTTACCCAGGAAGAAGCAGATACCATTCTTAAACTAGTTCAAAGAGTAAGAAAAAATATCGAAACAGACTGGGAGTTTGTCAAAAAAGGAAACAAGAGAAATTATTGATGATATAAAGGAGAGGGGCATGTCAGTGATGATGCATATAAAAAAGTGTATTCTTGAAGATGTATATGATCTTCAAGACGTTAGCTATAAAACGTTTTATGAGACATTTAAAGATCAGAATTCACAAGAAAATATGACAGCTTATTTAGAAAAAGCATTTACAGTCGAACAGCTAGAAAAAGAACTATCCAATACGTCTTCGCAATTCTTTTTTATGTATGTTAATCATGAAATTGCAGGTTATTTAAAGGTTAATATGAATGACGCTCAGTCTGAAGAGATGGGGGAAGAAGCGCTTGAAATTGAAAGAATTTATATAGGTAACAGCTTTCAAAAACAAGGACTTGGTAAACATTTATTTAATAAAGCAGTAGAGATAGCAACGACATTTAATAAAAAGAAAATTTGGTTAGGGGTATGGGAAAAAAATAAAAATGCGATTGCTTTTTACAAGAAACAGGGATTTGTTCAAATTGGATCTCACTCATTTTATATGGGAGACGAAGAACAAATAGATCTCATCATGGTTAAAACACTTTTTTTATAGTTTTAAAAAATAAGGATTATTCACTAATTTAACTGGTAGAGGATAATCCTTATTGCATACAGAGACTTTATGCTTTTCTTCAAAGCAGATGCTTTTAGGGGAAGCAGTAAGCAAACTAATATGGTTGCTGTGCCAACACATAGGAGAATAAAATTAATGTCACATGCTTACCAAAATGTTGGCTTCTTTCATTTTGGAAATTACATTTTTACTTTAATTCTATTTGAAACAACACAAACTAATTAGACATATATCGAATTAGAAGGCTTGAAAAATGAACGTTTTTACGTCCACTTTAATAAATAACGGGCCACATCTCTTTCGGATTTAACTCGTATTCTCCATTTTGCCTATACATAAAATGCTGCATAATTAACTCTCTGCGAATCGTTGCATAATCTTCATGATATTTTTTAATATGTTCATTTAATTCTTTTTCTGGATACGTTTTTCCGTGCTGTAAATCACGTATTAAATAGGCTAATATTACGTTCTTTTTCTTTCTTTGACTTGGAATAATTTTTAAAGTACCGTCACTATTTATAAAGTTTTTAACAATAGATAATTTGTCTTTATCCTGTAAATGGTTGTCTTGATTTTCCATCGAATCCTCTCCAATACTTAAAATAGCCTTCGAGTTATATTCAAGTCTTTCAAGGTCTAGATAAAAATAAATAATGTTTCCTTGTCTTCTTTGATAAACAATTCCTACATCTCTTAGCTTTGAAATATGATGAGTAATAGTTGAAGGTTGCAACCCCAGCTTATAAGCAATTGCTTGCCCGTGAAGAGGCCCTTTTTTTAATAGTGAAATAATTCTAATCCTGGTAGGATCACCAACGGCTTTATGATAATTAACCAACTTATCTAATTGCATAGCTTAATACCTTCTCTCCTCCAATTCGATTATACATCTAATTAGATAATAATCGAATTAGATGTATATGTCAAAAAAATATTTAAAGTGAAGACTTGTCACACTGCATATAAAAAATCGGCTCCGTCTAATCTTTAAAGTGTAAAAAAAATCCTGCTTCTCTATATAATTCAACTATTATTTTCACCTGTTCTTTTTATTAGTAAGAAAAAGTTACCATGTTTTCATCAAATAATACCGGGGAACATATTCAAAGAGATAAATGAATTATTAATGATACATGTATGTAAATAATAAATGAAAAAGGAATGAGTAAATCATGGCAGGAAATTCAAAAGTTTTAATGGTTGTTACAAATGGACATACGATGGAAAATGGAGAGCTTGCTGGAATTTGGCTTACAGAATTCTCTGAAGCATATTTAGAATTTAAAAAAGAAGGATACGAAGTAGTCGTAGCAAGTCCAAAAGGCGGAAAATCACCTGTGGATCCTAACAGCTTAACAGATGATGTAACGGACGAAGACAAAGAAGCAGGAAAACTTTTAGAGAATACAAAATCATTAGCTGAAGTAAGTTCACAAGAATTTGCAGGTATGTTTGTACCTGGAGGGCACGGAACAATGTTTGACTTTCCAGACGATACGCACTTACATCGTTTGCTAACAGAATTTGCTGAAGACGACAAGCTAATTGCAGCGGTATGCCACGGACCGGCAGCTCTTGTAGGCGGAAAGCTTAAAAATGGTGAGCCGATTGTAAAAGGAAAACGTATTACAGCGTTTACTGATTCAGAAGAGAAAGATACAACGTTAGATAAATACATGCCGTTTCTTCTTGAAACAAAGCTTCGTGAGCTAGGCGCCGAGTTTATTGCAAAAGATAATTGGAGCGATCATATTGAAGTAGACGGAAAGCTTTTAACAGGACAAAATCCGCAGTCTACAATCAGCCTAGCAAAAGAATTTGTGCGTGCTTTAAACGCGTAAAAGTATGTATAACCTTAATGGGGATGTCTCATGAGTGTTTGAGACATCCCCATTTCTTTAGGGTGAAATAAAATGAGAATTAAGGAAAACAAAAAGGGCGGCTATCTAAATAGCTGCCCTTTTATTTATTAGAAGATTTATTTCTGAAAATGTATGTAGTAATTCCTGTCACAATGATAACAGCCACAATACAAATGATCAGACGAACAATCTGTGTCACAAAAATATTATCTGCAATACTCATGTGTTTCGTTAGAATTAACGTTCCATAAGCAGCTAAAACAGATAAAAACATATTGACGATTCGTTGAGCCATGTTGTCGTTACTCCTTTCATTCCACTACTTTACACTTTAACATATGTATTCACTGTAAAAAATATCGAATTACAAGTATGTCAGAAAATCAGCACTCTCGTAAAAGATTCCACACGTAAGGAAGTAGCTGATATCATATTAGTTATGACGACTAAACGCAGTTCAGAGAAGGAAATGAGCTTTCTTTTGTGGAATTTAACATGCTTATATTCTTTTTTTAGATAGGTGGGAAAAGCTTGTTTGATAAATTGAAAAAGCTATTTATGGATAAACAGGATCAGGAAACAAATGACAAATACATTTTAGTCCCTGAGAGTGAAATAAATGAGACTTTAAAAAGAGAGATAGTGAAGTTGGAAGAAGTAGGAGAGGCATACAGCAAAAGTCTTCAGCACAAATATAGAAATAAATTTGAACATGATGGTAAGCAGAACTTAAAAATATGGGTGTGTCGAGATATTGATGGCGACCAACTGCCAAATCTAAGTTCGGAGCAGTGTTTAGAAAAAGAATATCGTTCCCAAGTGGCAATAAACTTTGATGGGTTTACAGATGAAGAAGATGCATCCGTTTATTACATCCAGTTGTGGTATTACTTTGGTGGGTATTTTAAAGGGTCAGGCACTTTGTACGATTTGTCAAAAAATTATTTAGAAGCTGATATTGAAGAGAAGATAGAAGAAATACTGAAACAGCTATAACCTTTTAGCATAGAGATTATGTGTTAGCACACAGGGGGAAGGAAGATGAGGGGGAGGCCAGAGTTAGAAATAGAAAGGGAAAAAGTTTATAAAACGAAAAAAAATCCTAACGGAACATTTATAGCGCGAATTATTCAAGTGCCTAAGGAAGAAAATATGTTAGATTTCATGTTGGAAATCAAACACTTAAGGAAAAAGGAACTTACTTATAAAAATCTATTAGTAACGACTGAAAACTGGTATGATTCTTTTCGTCTTGCTAGAGGAGATCTGAAATGGGTATCTTTGCATACAGTAGCTGTGTGGGACTGGTTGGGACATAAATTAGTTGAGGTAGCAGCCCCAACCGGTAAGGAAAATTATCGTATTTCAGATGACCACTGTTCAGCTTACCGAGAAAAGCAATAATGACGATATAGTAAGGAGAAAACGAATGAAAAAGCATTGCTGCGATTATATGAATTATCATGCGAACTTTACGTGTGATATTCACAGTGATCCGTTTGATTGTCCAGATAATCTTATCTTATTTGATAAAACAAATAAGGAATACGGTTTAATTATCCATGATGGTGGTTCATCCACTATTGGAATTTCATTTCGTCCATGGTGTGATAAGAAGCTTTAACTTAAGTATGAAGGGGAATCCTCTTCATTTCTGGAATGGGGGATGGGGCTTGATTTTTCGTTATCTAGCTATGTTATCAGGATTAGGAATAGCTCTATTAAACCTTTTTGATCCTATACATCAAGGGATTACGCGCTGGTTGATGGTTATCTGCGGTTTATTCATCTTTAGTAGCCATCTAAAATTCATCTTAGATAAGAAGTCAAAAAGAATAGATAATCAAAATAAGACCTACTAATAAGATTTTCTTTTGATTTAGTCCTGTTGATAAACGGTGTTATGTAAACGAAAAACTTATTGAATATGTAGGAGAGAAATAAAAAAGAAAAATATATGTTATAATAATCATAAATATCCAAAAAAAGGAACTGATTGTTGTGGTCAATCGTAAATTTAATTCTCTATTTATCATCTATCCTATCGTTTTCTTTGTAGTGCGTACTGTTTTTTCTTTTGTGAAAAATAGCGCTGCGGAATCTGTCTATGAGACGTTAGCTATACTTGCCATGTATTACTTTGCAGTTAGTGTTTTCTATTCGATTGACTTATATATGCAAAAGAAAAATAGTTAATAGATTAAAAATGCCAAGAGTCAGAGTAAAAACAAACGATATAAAGGAGTCTAACAGTGCGCATTAAGAATTATTTTTTGTTTATTTTTCCATTCGTTTTACTATTATTAGCAAGCTGTGATCCATCTTTTACGCCTAAAGAAAAATACTATTCAAGCACCAAAAGCACAAACCTTGAATTAGAAAACGTTAAGTCAGTATCAATAGGAAGTTCTAAATATGACGTAGCAATTGGTTTGAAGAAGAAACCAAAATTTATAGAGGTTACGGAGAAACCTCCGTATACTACCTACATTTACGGAGAAAGTACAGAAAAGTATGATGTTGAATTTAAAATTGTAGATAATAAAGTCAGTAGGTATGACTTTATTAGCAGCAAGTATGGTACGGAAAAGGGCATACATACTGGTGACAGCAAAAAAGATGTCATTAGGGCATATGGAGAAAATTATTACGAAAGAGAAGATACCGGAGCAACAATAATAGGGTATTTTGATAAAACTCATAAACTCAACATTGAGTTTTCTTTAGATGATAAGGACAAAGTTGGAGGAATTTTGTTTCAAAAAATAAATAATTAAGATGAGTAATAATCATTTATTTGCAAAATGAAATATATTGACTAGTAAATTTCAAATAATAGTAATAGAGGAGAATATACTGATGCTTGGGGAAACATTTACATTATTAAGGCCTATTTATTACCTGATCGCAGTTTTTTCAGTATGCAATTTGGTGTATATAATTTTCTTGAGAAATAAAGTCAAAGCAAGTAGTTATGTAATCGTCAATTCTTTTTTCTTTTTAATAATTGCAGCAGCCTTATTGTTTCAAGAAGGCATCATTGTAGATGAATTTAATCGTTCAGGTGATTCTGTAACCTTCTATTTAACGATATTATTGGGCTTTTTATTTATAGCTAGTTTCATTTTTCAAAGAAAGAAAATGAGAGATAAAAATTGAAGTAAATAAATATAATCATGTTTGCTGTAACTTTCAATATTTGCTCTTTTATGTAAATTGAGTGTTAGGGCGACCAATCTACAACAAATAAAGGGAAAGGATTTTTCTATTGAGCAACTTTATTAAAGTAGTACCGTCAACTTTTATACTTCTCTACATAGTATTCTTCTTTTTAAATATTTCGTATCGTTACGGTGTTTCTTATTTATATAGCTTTTTTCTTTTTTTGTTTTTGTCGTTAATATCTGTAGTTTTATGTTTAGTAATATGGTTTAAGAATAAGGAACGTCTTTTTCTATTTTTAACCGTCGTTTCAATCCTCCAACTTATGTTTACTGTTTTTATTTATCTTTTACCAGAAGCAGGAACCAAACCATTGATCTATGAAAAAGCAATTATAAAAGAAGAGGTTTTAAATAAATAAGCTTACACAAAAAAACTTCAAGAATGTGTATCTAGTATAAGGCTATTAAAGAGATCCCCTTAAATAAAGAGGATCTCTTTGATGTAGGTGTTTGTAATAGTAATTATATTAACTAGAGCTGTATACTTTTTCATTAAAAAGCGTTGTTTCATACTTATTAAAAAAAGAAATGTGTACAGTTAGTTGAGGAAAAGAGATCTGTCACTATAGGTTTCTTTCTTTATTTCTAAAAAAACCATTAATTTATATTTTAACCATAATATGTTATAATGTTTTAAAAATGGTGGTGTGACAATGAGCGAAGATAAAGAAACACCTGAAAGAAGAAGAGAGAGATTAAAACACGAAGAGGTAAAAAGAAATCCAGCTGGGAATATGAACGATGCATTTAATAGAAATGAAGCTGGAAACTTATCTGGTTTAGCAGGCAGCTTAGGATGGAAGGGTCTTGGTGTACTTATTACTGTAATGATTATAGGTTTTATCGTTGCGTCACTATTTTTAAAATAATATCAGGTTTATAAATTAAGAGTACTGGAGGCGCTTTTTTGAAAAACTATACAGTGTTTATTGGTAGTTTTATATTATTGCTATTTGCTTTTCAAATTGTTTCTGGTCTATTTCTTACACTTACATATGTACCTGAGACTTCACAGCACTTGAGTAGCTCAACGGTCAGTATTTTTTCTGTTAATTATCCATTTTTAAGTTCAATTATAGCGGCCACTTTTTCATTTATTATTTCAAACAAAGTATGTAAAGTTAAGAAGAGTGCCTATAAATAAGTAGGTGCTCTTTTTGTGGTGAGAATAGTGATTACTATTTTTAATAAATTGCATCTTCCTTTTTATGGTATTGTATATAGATACGTATTAAATACTGTTGAAAGAGGGAGATACTTAATGTTGCAATCACTAATCTTTGATATGGATGGAACGCTGTTTCAAACAGATAAAATTTTAGAATTATCACTTGATGATACCTTTAACCATTTGCGTACACTCAACCAGTGGAATACTAGTACTCCTGTTGATAAGTATCGTGAAATCATGGGTGTACCGTTACCCAAAGTATGGGAAGCTTTATTACCTACTCATTCAGGTGAAATAAGAAAGTATACGAATGACTATTTTTTGAAAAGCTTAGTTGAGAATATAAAAAAAGGCAAAGGCGCTTTATATCCTAATGTAAAAGAGGTCTTTAGCTATCTAAAAGAAAATAATTGCTCCATTTACATAGCAAGTAACGGTTTGAAGGAATATTTAGAAGCGATTGTAGACCATTACGATTTGGATAAGTGGGTAACAGAAACATTTAGTATTCAACAAATCCAAACGCTCGATAAAGGAGATTTAGTCAAAACGATTATAAAGAAATACGATGTAAAGCACGCAGCAGTAGTGGGAGACCGTCTATCGGATATCAATGCTGCAAGGGATAATGGTTTAATGGCAGTGGGGTGCAATTTTGATTTTGCTCAAGAAGCTGAGCTTGCACAGGCTGATGTGGTAATAGATGATTTAATGGAGTTAAAAAGGATTGTATCCAACATAAATAGTAGCTTATCAGTTTAATAGACTGATCCTCGTACATAACCATTATAGATGGGTAATGTCTCAATTTTATTAAGAAAATAAATTTTTTATATGCATGTAAAAGGATAGGTCTTTAAAGGGCTATCCTTTTCGTTTACCTTACAGTATTGGAATCCACTTGATTTTTTAAATCTTCACTGCAGTTTCTGCTCCGTCAATGAACTCACACATATATAGACCTAAATCTACTGAAGTTGAAACATAAGTAATGAGCGGTTCCCCTGTAATTTAAAATGTTTACATAATCTTTTCTTGTCATTAATAAATGGTTTACAATACTGAGCTATGCTTAGGTTAAGATTTCCAAAATAGTTTTATAAGAAGGGAGAGTTTGGATTATGACTTCACATATGATTCGTAAATCTGATAGCGCTCACTTATATATTAGAGGATACAAAATTAAGTTGACACTCAGCCAGTGGAAGCTTGTAAGCACTCAGAGATAATGGTTAACCCAACTGTAAAAGAGGAACACCTCCATCTTAATTTAGATGGGGTTTTTTGCATTTCTTTTAGTAACTTTTTAATTGGTTAACTATTTAGACTTTATAATAAAAAAGACTAATAAAAGTTAAAAAATGTAATAAAAAAGAGGAATATTATTTAAGTGAAATTAAAATAAAGCACAACTAAATATGCATTTTTTAAATGTTTTACCATTTTTTATTGACCATAAAAATTTAAAAGAATTAAAATAAATATAAAGTAAGTAATTACTTACATTTTTAAAATTAGTTTGTGGGAGGATGAATATTTTTAATGTATAGCTTAAGTTTTCAAAAGGTGGACGAGGCGAATGAACGAGTTGGAGCAAAAGCTTTAAACCTTATAAAAATGAAAAGAAAAAATTTACCGATTCCAGATGGGTTTGTTATTCAAACGAAAGCTTTAAAGCGATATATCGAATGGAACGGGATTGATCGTCAAACGGATAATATACACGAGAGAATTTTACACGGGGAAATTCCTATTGAAATTGAATCAGATCTCATAGAGGCATTTCGAAACCTAAAGTGCTCTTATACGTCGGTAGCTGTTCGTTCATCATCTAGTGCTGAAGATTTAGAAGGTGCATCTTTTGCTGGCCAGTATGAAACCTATCTTAATGTGAAAAGTACCGAGGATTTTTTGAGTAAAGTGAAAGCGTGCTGGGCCTCATTTTTTACTGAAAGAGTCGAACAATATACTCAAAATATGTATGCTAATTTTGATGAAGTTTCAATGGCAGTTGTTGTTCAAGGGTTAATTCAGTCCGAAGTATCGGGAGTGATATTCAGTCAAAATCCTGTCACTCATAATACAAAAGAAATGATGATTAATGCCAGCTATGGATTAGGAGAAGCCATTGTATCGGGCTTAGTAACACCTGATGTTTACCTAGTTAATAAACAAACTTTTAAAATAGAGAAAGAAAAAGGGCTAAAGGAAGTAAAGATAATTCCACTTGCTGAAGGCGTTGAAGAAATCGAAACAACGGAAGATGAGCAGCAAAGGTTTTGTTTAACAGACGAGAAAATCATTGAATTGGCCGAAATAACAAAAGAAGTAGAAGCTCTTTACCAACATCCCGTAGACATAGAGTTTGGGGTTCAAGACAATCAAGTATATCTATTACAGGCAAGAGCTATTACCACATTAACAGAGGCCAAAGAATTAACTCCTTTCCAAAAAGATATATCTTTAAGTTTCGACGATATGGAAGAGTTTTGGATTTTAAATGACACAAGTTTTTCTCATGCTGTTAGTCCTTTGTACGCTTCATTTATTATTCCGGCATTTTCTGAAGGAACAGCTGCTAGTTTTAAAAAATTAAAGTTTATGTTTAATAGACTTAATTTAAAACTTTATAAAGGTCATATCTATACAAAAATGGAGCCTTTTAAAGGAGATTCTAATAAAAGATTCCAAGAAAATAAAGAATTGATGGAAGGTATTTATCCAATCCTAACAAAACGAATGAATCAAATGATTACGGAACAATTCTTGCCTTACTATAACAAATTAAATAGTTTTACCTATGAAAGTCTAACCCTTCAGAGAGGAAAAGAGATTCTTCAAAGTTTAGCTGATTTTTATAAAGTGGCATATGATCTGCACTTTGATATTGTTATGCCTCAAATGTCTTTAAATACTATAGTTGAAGAGTACTATAAAAACCTTACAAATAAAAAATCCGGACACGATGTTTATGAGCTATTGACGGGGAAAATGAACAAATCGTTGGAAACGGATCAACAGCTTTCTAGACTTGCTTTAACAGTGAAAAGAGATAGTGAACTTGCTGAAATCTTTCAAGAAGAATGTACAGAAACTTTAGTGAAAAAGTTAGAGGAAAGTGAAGCAGGAAAAAGCTTTATGGATGAATTAAATACTTTTCTAAAACAGTATGGATATCGAAACGTTGTAAGTCACGATTTTGTAGGAGAAACTTGGCTAGAGAATCCTCTTCACGCATTATCAATTATTCAAGGGTATGTTAAAGACAATTACAACTTTGATGAGAATTTCAAACAGACGGTCAAGAAACGTGAACAGAACTATAATGAATTTCTGGAACAGATAGCGGATAGCAAACATAAAGAAGAGTTTGAAAAATATTATCAGTGGGCATTAGATGCATCCGTTATAAGAGATGATCATCATTTTTATATCGATGCAATGTTGGATGCAAAAGCTCGTTTATTCCTACTTAAGCTAGGTAATTTACTAGTACATCATCATGTTTTTCTAGTGAAAGAAGATATTTTCTTCTTATATCTTGATGAACTAGAGTCTCTTTTAGAAAATCCAGTAGACATGACCCAATTAATTGAGAAACGTAAAGAAGAACATGTAGAACATGAGCAAACGTCTAATTTACCTAGATACTTCGGAGTCCCTGAAGCAGCTCAGCTGAAAGAAGCTGAGAAATATATGGGAGCTATTGAGGAAGATGACGCGAACAGCGAACATTCTATTAAAGGATTAGCATCTTCTTCAGGCATCTATACCGGAAAAGTAAAAGTTATTTCAAACACAAAGGAATTTTACAAGTTAGAAAAAGGGGACGTTTTAGTATGTAAGACCACTACTCCACTTTGGACTACTTTATTTCAAACTGCGGGGGCTGTTATCACCGACGCTGGAGGTATTCTTTCTCATTCAGCAATAATTGCACGTGAATATGAAATTCCTGCAGTAGTTGGTACGAAAATAAGTACGGATAAGCTAAAAGATGGCGATATGGTTATGGTCGATGGTACGAATGGAATTGTGACGCTTTTAAATGAATAAATAATTCTCTTCGCTTCCATTTGACAACAGCTCTTTTTCCTTTATATACTGCCTAATGGAAAGTAAATACTTACATTCAGGAAGCATAAAGGATGATCAATATGAAAAAAGATGAAACAAAAAAGAAGATCACAAAAGCTACAATAGAGCTGCTTAAAGAAAAAGGCTATAAAGGTACTACCACTAGAGAAATTGCAGAACAAGCTGGCGTTAATGAATTGACGGTTTTTCGCCACTTTGGCAATAAAGAAGGCATTATTCAAGCTATTGTCAAAACAACAAGCTTTTCGCTTGAAATTTTTGATAAATCAATTGAATGGGAGCTTGAAAAAGATTTGACGAATTTCGGTTACCTGTTACTAAAAGACTTTGATAATAACCGAGACATGATTTCAATTGCTTTAAAAGACCCTTTAATTTTCTCACAAGCGCACGAAGAAATTATAAAAAAAATTAATGATACGAAAGAAATATTAAAAGAATACTTTGAAGAAATGCAAAAGAAAGGATATATCAAAGCATTAGATTGCTGCACACAAGCAGAGATTTTCCTAAGTACGTATTGGGGATATTTTATGTATAAACTAAATTTCGGAGACAAAGCCTTACATGCAGATTATCAAGATATGATAAAAAACAGTATAAACACGTTTATAAAAGGAATTTCTCTCCACTAAAAGGAGGCAATAATGTTTGGGTAAACATAAAGAGCTTATCTTGATTATTTCATTACTAATTGGGACATTTCTTGTACCAATTAATTCAACCATGATTGCTGTTGCTCTATCAACCATATCAGCTCATTTTAATGAACCACTTGCAAATATTTCGTGGGTAGTGACTATTTATTTAATTGTAATGGCTGTTACTCAGCCTATCGCTGGAAAGCTAGGAGATCTATATGGAAACAGAAATATCTATTTATGGGGCGTGGTGTTCTTTCTAATAGCATCTTTAGGCTGTATATTTTCAACTAATCTCATTTCCCTTATTATCTTTCGATCACTGCAGGCAGTAGGAGGAGCTTTACTTACTCCAAACACTATAGCAATCATTAGATATGTGGTACCAAAAGAACGTCTTCCTAAAGTTTTGGGTATATTTGGAATGGGGATGGGTTTGGGTGCTGCAATCGGACCATTATTAGGATCTATACTGCTTGAAAACTTCAACTTGGAAGCTATATTCTGGGTGAACGTTCCTTTTCTTTTCTTAGCTTTGATCAGCGGAATAGTTATGATTCCTAAATTTAATGTTAAAAAGCAAACAAGCACTTTAGATATTCAAGGGTCCATTTATTTAGCAATTAGCATTTCTTTATTGATCTTGTTGACACACGGTATGGAATTTACTAAGGCTTTAATAATGGGAATAATATTTATTCTATCTACAATCTTGTTTATCAAAAGAGAAAATACGGCAGAAAACCCGATTATCGATTTTTCTTTATTCAAAAATTCCACCTTTACAAGCGCTAATTTATCTATCATGCTTAGCAATTTTGTTATGTATGTAATTTTATTAATTATGCCGCTGTTAATGAAGGCACAATTTCACTTATCTACAGCGCAAACTGGTATTGTTTTATCGGTTTTTTCGATTTCAATGTCTTTAAGCGGCTGGATAGGAGGATTATTAAACAATAAGTTTAGTTCTAAAAAAGTGATTGGATTTTCTTTTGCTATGATCATTTTCTCCAATATTCTTTTTCTATCCTTAGAGAACGTTGGATCTATTCTTTTTCTTATAGCGGCTTTAATTATTGGAGGTTTTTCTACGGGAGTAGGTTTAACAAGCATGCAGGTTTCCTCGCTTGATTCCGTAAGTAAAGAGCAATCTGGTACAGCCTCTGGCATATACTCGACGTTTCGCTATTTCGGGAGTATTATTTCGTCCACGCTTATCGCTCTTGTTACAAGCTATAACTACATCTTTATTATTTTAGGGATATCAGGGGTAGTAGGTTTACTAGTAGCTAGGAGCATTAAATCTGGCAGCCAAGACATGATAAGCAGCAATAATTCTAGTGCAAAAGCATAGTCGTTTTTTTATAAATTTTATAAAGCTGTTGGTTATATATACGATTTACTAATTAATCTATAAAGATAAGTAATGCTTCTGAAATAGGAGCATTACTTATTTTTTGACTAAATTTCTGTGAATTGCTTTTTTTAATGGTAATATTTAGCTAAAGGGATATACAGATAAAAAGTTCAATCACGATGGGAGAAGGGTTAATCTTACTTGTCATTACAAGTATATTTATAGTAGCACTAGAGCTAAAAAAGCGGGGGCTAGGTTGAAAGATAGAACCTTTTCCTTATGAGAAAGCCGGGGATGAAATGGCAATAGGAATCGCATTAACTGTTTTAGTATTAGGTCTTATGTTTGCGAGTGGACTAAGCCAAGGAAAGTCAGCTAAAAGAAAATATATAGTGTGGGGAACGACTATTATATTAATAATAACTCCATTCTTTTCATGGATTGTTTCTATTCTGTTTGGTATTAATCAAGGAAATGGTTTTGCTGCCGTGGGATTAATGATGTTATTATTACCGCTTTTCTTTTTAATCGGAGTCGTTACTCTTCTGATAGGTATTTTTAAGAAGGACAAACAATATGAATAAATCTATTTAGAAAGCAAAGAAAGCTCTAAGATTTATTCATAGGGCTTTCTTTACTTCTTATTAGCTCACTTAACGATATGATGATTATAGATATAATGGATCCTATAAAAATAGCAAAATTAACTACTCCAATTCCCATACCAGTTAATCCTCCATAAAAGTAGCTTATGATAACAACACTTAGACTAATCATTCCTACAATTAAAGGTATTATATATTTTAAAGAGGATGTGGTTCTACCCAATTTATATGAAAATAAAAGTGAGCAAGCAACTGTAGTTATAACAATCAAGTACATTATAGCCATTTTTAACCTCCTTGAGCTGTATGACATAAATATTACCATAAATTTACACGCTGATAAATGTTTTTTTTGAATTAAAGAAGTTCGTTAAAAAAAAGAGATATTTTCAATTAGTCCCCATTAAAGGAGGAAGGGAATATGAAGGAAACCCCCACTATAACAAAAGTTATGGCTTACATAACTAGATTCAATGAGCCCTATACAGAGTTACTAGTTTGCGAACATAGAGATTATCCAGAAGCAGGAGTTCAAGTTCCAGCCGGTACTGTAGAAGAAGGAGAAACAATTGAAGAAGCTTTATATAGGGAGGTCAAAGAAGAATCTGGATTAATGGAGTTTTTATCCGTCACAAAATTGAAAACATATGTTTATCATCATGAAGGTAAAAATCAATATCATGAACGACATGTTTTTCATTTAGAAGTTCAAAAAGAAACGGCAGAACGGTGGGAATATAAGGTGAATTCTGAAGGGGAAGATGCAGGATTAATCTTTTTCTATTATTGGGTTCCTGTTGGAGCTGTTCCTAAACTAGCTGCAAATCAAGATGACTGCATTAATCAGTTATTCGTATAGTTTTGAATTTACTCATAAAAGAAACATGCATTTAAACAAAAAATAAAACTGATTTTCATATTATATTAAACCGTCCATAAGGAGAATAGGAAACATGCTTAACCAATTAAAGTTGTGGGCTAAAAAGTTAAAAAAGCAGCTATTTATCTTATACTTAGCTTATAAAGATAACCGAGTATCTTGGTATACCAAAGTATTTACTGCTTGTGTGGTTGCATATGCCTTCAGTCCAATCGATTTAATTCCTGATTTTATACCGGTTTTAGGCTATATTGACGATATAATCATTGTTCCTTTAGGAATTATGCTTGCTTTAAAGATGATACCTAAAAACGTAATAGAGGACTGCACAATAAAAGCAGAAGAGCTCATTCAAAATGAAAAACCTAAAAATTGGGTTGTGGGTTCAATTATTATCATAGTATGGCTACTTATTTTTACGTGGAGCTGTTTTACTGTTTTTAAGTTTTTAAACTGAATGTACTCTTACAAAGAAAAAAATATATTAGGTTTACTATCGATCGTTATGATAAAAAATGGTAAATGATATATACAATTGAAAGGAGTACATTAGAACACATGCAGCAAATTGATATTCAAGAAAAAAATAGACAGAACTCTCTTTCAATGTATTTTCTCCATATTTATCTTAAAACAGAAACAAAGATTGTACCTTAGCCCATAATTGATAACCATAGGTATCAATTATGGGCTAATTTACCTCTATGCCTTTTGAAGAAATGTTCGTTAATGGTTATATTTTTATATAAATTAGATTGATTTACAATTAGAAATAAAGGTTGAAATCAAGCTAATAATCCATTTGTTTAGTACGGTTTTTTTACTATCCACTTTTTAGAGATGTAGTGTAAGAGAAAGCCTCTGTACTGATTTATAATATAGTAGCTAGCAATATAGAGTATACTTCCAAATAAGAAGCTGTTAAGAATCATGCCTGTTAAAAAATTCTTTCCTACTTTTGCTCCTAGTTCTAGTCGATTATCTAAATCTTCATCTGTATTCTGAAGTAAAGTTTGATCAAGATCGATTGGGAATATATATCCTCCAACTACTGTATTCAAGTAAAACATCAACGGAAAGGCCCACATAAAAAACATTCCACCAATGAGTCCTGCTATGCTGTTTCCTTTACATAATTTAGCTAAACCTACGGATAGTATAAGGCCAAATCCAAAGGTAGGAACAAAGTTCACAACAGAACCTAGACTAAAACCTAGCGCAACTTTATGTGAATGATCTTTTAATCGTAATAGTTTAATAAGTAAGTATTTAAACCGGCGCTTCAAACCCACTATTTTGCTCACATTATTCCCCCTATCCTTTACCATGCAGCCTCTATTTTTCTTTTTTATGTTCACAATTATAAAAAGGTGCTTTATTGTATGAAAGATTTAGCGGTATATACGTAAAACAGTAAGGTCAAAGAATAGTAACTTTAACCATTATAAGTATATTTATACTTTATATGACAAAACAAATAATTACCTCCTAATAAATCAAGTGATTTTTAGAATTGTCACGAAAAATTCACAAATAGGTTGTTTCTTTTCTATTTCTCCCTGCTAAAATTTTATAGTCAAGAACAAGAAAAATATAACATCGGGGGATATACTTAGTGAAAAAGATAATTTCTTCATTAGCTTTATGCTCATCATTGATTGTTTTACCAACAATAAGCCATGCAGCTTTAGGGGACAAGCTATTAAAAGAAGGTATGACAGATCCAGACGTAAAAGAATTACAGGATGTTTTAAGACAGAAGGGCATATTTTCAGCTACTTCGACTGGCTATTTTGGTTCAATTACAAAAGATTCAGTTCTAAGCTTTCAGCGTTCTCATAGTTTAACCGCTGATGGAATGGTGGGACCTAATACATATCAAGCGTTAATAGCTAATTCAACAAGTGCGGTTACAAGCAGTACACTTCTGAAATATGGAATGACTAGTAATGAAGTTGAAAAAGTACAGCAGCTGTTAAAGGAAAAAGGTTACTTTAACGCCACACCAACAGGCTATTTTGGCACAATTACTCAAACTGCCGTTATGAATTTCCAACGGGATCATGGCTTAGCTGTGGATGGAATAGTAGGTCCAGCTACTTTAAATGCCTTAAATAACGCATCTACTAGCGCCACTGGTTCTTCAACTGTTAATAGTTCAACGCAAGCGACAGCTAGTGATATTGTGGCTTATTCTAAAAAATTCATAGGGGTGCCATATGTTTGGGGCGGAACTTCTCCAAATGGTTTCGATTGCAGTGGTTTCATTTATTATGTATTTAAAAATGGAGGTGGAGTAACTGTACCGCGAACAGTAGCCACCTTATATCAGTCAGGAAAAAGTACATCTACTCCGAATATTGGAGATATCGTATTCTTCGATACTACTGGAGGTCCTTCACACGCTGGAATTTATATTGGAAACGGGCAGTTTATTCATGCTGGAAGTTCAACTGGTGTAACTATTGCATCGTTAAGCAATTCTTACTGGGCACCTCGTTATTTAGGAAGTAAGTCTATTCTCTAATAAACTAAAAAGTACTAGTTAGCAAGAACGAAAAGGCTTAGAACAAGGGGTAAGAATTAAAATTTTTTGAAGATTACCTTTTTATTTTTATGAATATTGAGCTTTATGATACGATATGAAGTGAACTTTTTAAATGAGGGTCTATATGCAAAAAATTAAAGGTAAAAGAGTAAAGATCAGTATATTCATGCTGGGATTAGGGATGATTTTTCTCCTGTTTGCCGGGAAAGAGCTTGTAGTGAACGAAAAGCCTGTAAAATCTGACGTGATTATTGTGTTAAGTGGTGATAATGATCGACTGGAGAAAGGAATTGAATTATATAAAAAAGGCTATGCGTCTCATCTGATCCTTTCGAATGGTCAAGAGAATAATTTTTATCATCAAGCCAAAGACTCTGGAATACCTGAGGATTCAATTATATTAGAAAATCACGCTACAAGTACTACGGAAAATGCTAAATTTACAAAAAAGCTAATGATGAACTATCACTTTCAATCCGCTATCGTTGTTTCTTCAAACTATCATATGAAAAGGGTAGAAAAAAACTTTAATAAAGAATTTGAGGATACCCAAATACAATTAACCTATTGTTCTAGTGGAAGTCGTTATTATAATCCACAGAGATGGTGGGAAACTGCTTTAAATAGAAAAGTTACTTACACAGAATACGTCAAACTTATTGGCAATTATTTTGGTTTTAGCGGAAAGAAATCTAAAGAATTATTAAGAGAATTTATTTAACAAAATAGCAAAAAGTCCATAGGGAATGCCTCTGTGGACTTTTTGCTATTTGAAATTCCGGCTAGTTTAACATAGTCTTGTAAGCTCATATGAAACGGAATGATAATGGATTATTTGTTTAACATAAAGGAAAGCACGGTGCCCCATATAAAGATTACTAAATAGAATAACCTTTGCAGCAGACCGGTAGGCATAGGAACAAAAAATACAAGCATAATGAGTAGGAGAATGATTAGTAGGGAAATTAAGCAGCCATAAGTCCAATACTTGCCGCTGCTTAAAGATGATGCATACATCCAAAGACCAGCTAAAACAGTAACCATGCCAAGCTGAGCAAGTATTGAATGCCAAAATAAATTAATATCAGCCGGTATAAAGCCTGAAACAATATTACCTAAAGCTAATATAAGAATAAAAGCTGTTGCTAGTTGGCTTTTTCTCGTTTTCTTTAGGTTTTGTGAAATGTACAAAACACCAATTGAAAGTGTCAATCCGTTTATAATAAACAATACGTTCATCCAGAAATGGTGAGGAGAGCAAATTTCATGAGGTGCAATTGAATAGGTGTAGTTTCCACAAGAAGTTACACCAAGATCACTCATTGCGTGATGTAAAAAACTGTAGGGAGCAGTTGAAGTCAAAATAAAGAAAGGTTCAACTAAAAAATACAAGCAAGTAGCAAACCAGCTTAAAATGCCAACCTTTTTTGATATATACAGAATCATCACCTCTTAAAAAGCGTTATATACGAATTATATATCCAAATAATGTTAAAAAGAATGCCCTTGAAGCCTATTTTTATGTAGGGCTTGGGGTTGATGTGAGGAAGGAGGACAAAGTGTTTAACTTGGAGGTGTTTAGGAAAGGACCTCTTTACTAATGCTTTGTAGCGCTAGAGAGGTCCAAAAGCAGCTTGATTAGAAATGAATAACGCTGATTATACGGCCTAACTTACATGGAGTTTAATGTATCCAAAACGCGGTGGCATTCAAGATGTTTTCTCTAGAATTTAATAATCTGCTGTTTTTTGAATATCTACATCATATCCATGTGCAAATGTTTCTAATTCCTTAAAAACATTTGGTGGATTAAATAATGCTATTCTCATATTCCACCCGTTTTCTACTTTTACTACTGCTAATTTTGATTTCCAACTTAACCGTTTAAATACAATTCTTTTAATGTCCCTGGGTTTAACGGTTTTTGCATATACTTTAAACCATAATATATATATTCTATAGGTTAAAGTATCTCTGTCTATCTGAAATTCATATCGGAGAAAAAGGGAAAGAAACAAGCAAAGGATAGCCAAAAGGTTTAAAAAGGCAAGTTCTTTATGTTGAACTGCTTGAATGAGTAATAAAGTATTTAAAAGTAATAAAGGATAAACAACAGTTTTTTGAGCGGTAGCTTTAAATAACATAAAGTCTCCTTCCTTTAGTAAATAAGCCAACTTATTTTTCTTCTATGATATTATTTAGTTATTGATTTAGATTAGATTTATATTGGGAGGTCTTTTATATGTATAATACCATTTCAGATTTTATCAAAGAATGGAACAACGAAGCCATGCTGACTCAAAAAGTTTTAGATAGCTTGACAGATGATTCGTTGAAACAACAAGTGTATCCTGAAGGGCGTACGTTAGGGAGAATTGCTTGGCATTTTACAACAAATATTCCAGATTACCTAACTGAATTCGGATTAAGCATAGACAGAATTGAAAGTACAGCAAGCGTTCCATCTTCAGCACAGGAAATCGCTATAACCTTTAAAAATGTAAGTTCTCATGCTGCTAAAATTATCGAACAGCAATGGACAGACGAATCTTTAGAACACACGCAAGAAGCGTTCGGAAGAACCCAATCAAATGCCACAATCTTAATGGGACTAATCAAGCATATTGTTCATCACCGAGGTCAAATTACCATTCTTATGCGTCAAGCAGGCCTAAAACCTGCTGGAGTTTATGGGCCTCCAAAAGAAGATTGGGTTCATTTAGGTGTGGAAAATCCACCGCTTTAATAATATCAGGTAAATAAAAAAGAGGCTGCCCATAGAAAATACTATAAAATTATTTTCCAGGCAGCCTTTACGTAAAACCTAATTAATCATTTAGTGCTTACTCTGAAAAAGATTTTGAGTAATGTACAACACCTTGCACATTTTTTAGAGATCCTTCTGTTAACTCTATGGCCATAAAAAATTCTTCAGGCACGTCAAATGGAGCATATATATTCCATGAGCTAGCTGGTTTAAATCCAAACTTAGGATAGTAATCTTTGTGCCCTAAAACAATTACTGAATGATAACCAAGCTCTTTTGCGCGTTTTAACGCAGCGTGTATTAGTTGGCTCCCAGCTCCTTGTTTTTGATACTGAGGTGCAACTGAAACTGGAGCAAGTGCTAAAGAAACGGTAGCGTTATCACCATCTATAATTGTTATTTTAGATAGAAGAATATGGCCTATAATATCTGCTGCATTCGGATTTAATGCGACTAGTGAAAGTTCAGGAATAAATTCATCTGACTTCCTAATTCGTTTCACAAGTAAATGTTCTTTCTTATCGCTGTATTCTTCATTTAAAAAAGCGCTTTTCACAACTTTTTCAGTTTCATTATATTCTTCAGTGAGTTCTTGTTTAATTAAGATATCCATTTAGAGTCTCCTATCAACTTGCTAAATTACCGCTTTTTATACTCCATAAATGGGGCTTCCTTTATGCACACATTCATTAAGGAAGCTTACTCACCCAGCTCTAAGCATAAGTTTAACAAACAAAAACCTCCAAAATTAGTATGTATATATTTTACAGTGTTGTATTTTGTGAGTCCACCTTTAATACATAATATTTGTTTATTGATTATGGTAAAATACACTATATATGTTAAATTGAAGTATGTAAAGAAGGTGTAATGTCTGGTGTTGAAATTATTATTTATAAGTCTAGTAAGCTGTTTAATCATTTATAGTGGGAAACGTGTATGGAAAAAAGGTAGTACTAATTTTATTGCTGGATATGGAAAGATATTTACACCTAAGGATGAAAAGCAGCTCGCTAAAGGAATTGGACTTATTATTATGTTGTTTGGCTTTGAAACTATAATATTTCCCATTCTTTCTTTATTTTTTGAAGGGCTTGGCTTTTATTATGGATTGCTGATTGTGTTGAACTTCTTCGCTTTATTTGGACTTATGATAAAGGATCAGGTGCAAAGAGAAGCCTAAAGGGGGAGAAAACAATTAATAAAAATATTCGGCTTATGATTGGTTTAATCAGCACTATTATCCTGTGTTTCTATGGAGTAAGAGGTTTATTCATACATGAAACAATACCGTTTTCTTCTTATCTCTTTGCGGTAGGTGGAGCTATTTCTACCATTGCTCTTATCTGGGAATTAATAAAGAAAGATGCAGCTTAAATTGAAAGGAGTGATGATGTGAAAAGACGATGGATTTCCTGGTGGATAGCTAATATAATTTGGATCATACTTTTCGTCGTAGGAACAGCTGTTGTCTGGACAAGAGAAGTGGATGGAGCGGGTGTTACCCAAACACTAGAGCTGAAATTGTTGGCATTTATTGTTTTATTGATTGCATTTATTTTCCCTTTGATTATTCAAGTTATATGGCTAATTTTCAATTTTAAAGCTAACAAGCGTGTACTGTAGAAAATAGAAATGATGTTATGAAATAGAGGGAGTGATATGTATGTACAGCAAAAAGTGCTCTAAATGTAATTCAACTTTAACCAAAGCTCGTATTCAATCATCACCTGGAAGTTTAGGTGTAAATAAAACGCCAAGCAGCGTATTAACTAATAATCATAATTATAGTGAGTTAATACCTTATGTTTGTTCCAGCTGCGGTTATGTAGATTTTTATGTTGAGGATCATGAGAAATTTGTTTAATAGACCTTTTAAGATTTTTTATTTTCGAATACATTGTGATAAGTCACTGAACTTGGTATATCCTCTAATGTCAATTTTAATTAAAGGGTAAGGAAAATAAATGATCTCTGGAGGCCACTTATTATGAAGAGAACACTTAGTTTTCTGTCAGTAGTTTATTTAATCGTTCTAACTGCATGTAATCAAGAAAGTTTAGGGACGAATACAGAGAGTTCTTCTGCTATCATTGTTGTAGTTGAAAACAAGGAATATAACGGAACAGAAGATAAATTAGATCAAACACAAGAAATAGGAGACCAAATAGGGACAATAGAAAAGGAAACCAAAGCAACTAAAATGCCCGCGGGTAATAATCAATCAAACTATTTTACAGTTGGTTCAGAAATCTATTCAGTAAAAGGAACAGAGAATTATATTATAGTTAAAGACAAAGATCATAAAAGTCAATTAATGAAAAAGGTAGTTCAAAAAAGGTGAGTATTATCTAATATTGTCAAACAAGATTTTAAGTCTCTTAACGAATATAAATATTATCTTGATACATTCCGCTTTTCCACCAGGAGTATTTGTCTTCCCCTTCAATCAACTGCTAGAAAGACCTAAACAAATGAAGTCTGCGTTTAGCTTAATAAAAAAACAAACTACTAATCGCTTGATCAATAGCTCGTTTTTTACTTCATCTAAAATACTTTTGTCTCAACCTCTTTTTTCACCAGAATCTCTACTTCCGACTTTCTTATTCCCGAAAAAGAACTTTCCTGACACTGTTTTTCTAATCCGGAAATAAGTTCAACTAGATAAAAAAATTGTTGATATGTGTAAGTTTTTGATAGATAAATAAGTTGAACTAAAGGATTGAATATCTACCCTTGTCTCTTGTATAATAAGTTCAATATAAGTTCAACTTAAAAGATGAGGTGTATAGAAATGAAAATTTCACGTTTTAATAAAGATTGCGGAAACTCCGTTGATATGAACATCATGGATGGATATCTATTTGATTTCCCAACCAACGTAGTAGAACTCCAAAAAGAAGCTGCTGATTCATTCTTCACAGATGCTGTTACAGCACCAGAAGAATTTAAAAAGCGTATCTTACTTATCTACAACCATTGGAGAGGAAGAAAAAGAACGTTATTTCTTAGTGGGTGACATTGCAGCAAGCCAACAGCTAGCAAATAATCATATCAATCGATTACATAATAAAATTACAAGTCATATTCCATACATCACTTTTTTAGCTGCCATTGCATACTACCATGCGTTACATGCAAAAGATAAAAAAGACAACAACATCGAAATTGACTATTTTTCTACGATGCTACCAATCTGGCTCCTTAAGAAAGAGAGTACATTTGGTGCAGCGCAAAAAGCCATGGCAAATCGCTTTCTTAGGCGACCATACGTTTACGGTGCATACCCCTGGATTTGAAAATACGAATTAAAAGTAGCTAGTGGAAGAAAGTGCTTGCTTAAAAGAAGGAGAAAGTCGCACGTTTTGCGTTAAAGAAAGACCTAACGCTTCAAGACCGTGAAGATGCGAATGAGTATGTGGAATGTGAAACCGTGATGGTGGACATCGGTGGTGGTTCCATTGATGTGGTTATTTTACCGGAAGGGTTGAAGGCTGCGAATAGTCGTGAATCATTCCAAAGCATCGAGGGCATTCCCTATTTAGCGCATATTGATAAGTTACGTAAAGAGAAATTCCCAGAGCTGTTTACCGATTTACGTGCTTTTGATCAATTTATTCTTAGATAACTACAGCAAACAAAAGTTTGAATTAAAAAATGAAAACACAGGCGAATCCATTGATTTAACAGCTCACAATCAAATCTTCTCTAAGAGAATATGTAGAGATTTTATTGGCTAAATTAAATGATGTTGCCCCACCACCAGCAAATAAAATGCGTAAATATGTATACTAGTGGAGGTGTCGCTCCTACACTAGAAGTAGCGATTATGAATAGCATGCGTGAAAAAATTGGCGAAGAACGTACAGAGAAGTATCATAAGGTTCCTGCAAGATAGCCGTCACTTAAATTTATTTGGCTTAGAGATTCGTAGTATTGGTTACGTTCAAAAGAAGCAAGCAGCAGAGAAGAAAGCCGTTAAATCCTAACAACGTAGGTGATAAGGATGTCAGAGCGTCAAAATGCCTTTACGATTAAAACAAATCAGATTGAGTGATGAAGTCTATAATCATACTTGCAACATATGCTAAAGTCGCGTAAATTAGGGGATTATATTTCATCTTTAATTCTACGTGATTTAGATGATTCATCTACTGAAAGAAAAGAAAGGGAAGACACAAGAACCTACGAAATGCTTGAACATATCAAGAATGAACTATCTGAATTAAAGATATTAGCCCAAACAACGGGTTTTGTAGGAAGCAATACTTTTAAAGAAGAAGAGCCTTCAAAGGTTCCCCAACTGAAAGAAGGAAAGATTGCCGATTTAGAAAATATATCTGGCTCATTAGACGATGATGACTTAGAAGAATATAACGATTTTTAATTAAAAAAGCTACTAGTATGTGGGACGAGACTGTCCCACATACCAGTAGCTTTTTTGTTTTCAATATGTCTATTCGTTTTTGATACATTATCATATGTACAAAAAACGTGTTAAACCTAAAAAAATGGGAGGAAACAGCTTATTTATGGATAATAATAATTAGCACGAGTACTTTTATTTATTCTAATTTTGCTTTGTCTCAAGAACATTAATAATTAAGTTTAGGTATTCTAAATACCATATCGAAGCTCAATCACACCATGAAGTGTTAGATAAAAGGTACGCTTATCGTCTCCCAAGATGACAAGGACATTGCGGAGTTTAGGTTGGATTCAAACGAATAAACATGACTATAAATTTATTAGATTAATAGCTTGCTAACTCTGAAGGTATTCAGAATTAGCGGGCTATTGTTTTTACATTGAAACGCTTGTACGTGAATTTAATTTATATAGCTTTTTTAAGCAACATATAATTGATTGGCTCTAATTATTTAGTCACGATAAGCGCTCGAATAATTTCATTCCAGTAGTATTTGAAATCTTTTTTACTCGTATCTTTTTGTGTTAAACTCATCGATTCCTTTGTATTTTCTTTTTTTATATTCATTATGATTTCCCCTTATCACTTTGTATTTAGTATGTTGTGGTTTGATTTACCATATTTTATAATGAAATTAACGATCGTTACAGATGAATATTCCGATTGAATCAATCGGAATATCCGATTACATAGAGGTGAGGGAAATGGAAATAAAACAACTGATTACATTTAAAACAGCTGCAGAAAATTTAAATTTTACATATACGGCTAAAATTTTGAATTTTGCTCAATCAAGCGTTACCGCACAAATAAAAGCTCTTGAAAATGAACTTGAAACGCCTTTATTTGAACGTCTTGGGAAACGCTTGGTTTTAACAGAGGCAGGTAGAGAATTTAAAAGATACGCAGATAAAATGATTCAATTGACTAAGGAAGCAAAAAACGCTGTAAGTGGAGTGGAGGAGCCTTCGGGTACGCTTATTATTGGATCTTCTGAAAGCCAGTGTACCTATAGATTGCCTCCCATATTAAAAGAGTTTAAGGATCAATTTCCTAAGGTTAAAATGATTTTTAAACCTATTTATTCTCAAGAACAAACAAGAGCGCAGCTACTAGACGGCACTCTTGATATCGCCTTTACAATGGAGCCTATTCAGCATCATGATGCAAATCTACATACACAATGTCTTGTTGCAGAAGACTTAAAAATTGTTGCTTCTCCTCAGCATCCTTTAGCTGATAAAACGGATATCTACTTAGAAGAGCTTGAAAATGAGACTCTCTTGTATACCGAATCAGGTTGTTCATATCGCGTAGTGTTGGAAAACTTGTTTCGTGAGGCGGGTATTTGTACATCCACTAAATTTGAATTTGCAAGTGTGGAAGCTATTAAGCAATGTGTGATGTTGGATTTAGGTATTGCGATATTGCCTGAAGTAGTGGTAAAAGGAGAGCTTGAGAAAGGAATATTAAAAGAATTGGCTTGTACTAAAGTGGATACGACCCTTTATACACAAATGTTTTGGCATAAAGATAAATTTATGTCTCTTCCTTTACAATCGTTTATTCAATTGGCTTGCAGTACTTTTGGTTTAAATTATATAGGTACCGAAAGTGAAAAACTCTAGGTACATTATGCCGACTAAAGAATTACACAGGATACATAAAATAATCTGATATCTTTCCCAATAAGATAAGAGGTGAAGGAAATCTTCATTCCTTCACTAATATATAGATGAACATTAATAAACTAGATTTTAATTGGTGAAATCTGAGTTAGGAGTTGATCTAATTTGAAAATGCGAGTAAATCAAATTAAACTAAATGGTTTAACATTTCAATATCGAGAGGCGGGCGAAGCTTCAGCACCTGTCATTGTTGCACTTCACGCTTTAGGAATGAGTGCAGAATCGTGGGACGAAGTAGCGGCTGCATTAGGAAAGGAATATCGGTTTTTAGCTTTAGATCAAAGAGGACACGGTGGAAGCGAGAGAGCCGGCACGTATACGTTTGAACTTATGTGTGATGACTTGCTTCAGTTTGTAAATGCGCTGAAATTAGAGCGCTTTACGTTAATGGGTCACTCTATGGGTGGCACCGTCTCCTACCTTTTTTCCGAGACATTTCCATCAAGGGTAAAACGGTTAATTGTTGAAGATACACCTCCACCTTTTACAGGAGAGAAGTTCGAAATTCCTTCTAAACCTCCTGGCTCTCTACCATTTGACTGGGAGGTTGTACCTTCAATTCTTCAACAGTTGAACAACCCGAAGCCTAAATGGTGGGGAAGTCTTACAGAGATAATTGCACCTACTCTCATCATAGGAGGAGGATCTAGCCATATCCCTCAAGATAAGTTGCAGGAAGTTTCTAAACGTATTCCAGATTGCAAGTTAGTGACGATAGAAGGAGCTGGACATGAGGTGCATACAGAGAATTTATCAGCGTTCTTAACTGCTGTGAAAGATTTCCTTGATTCGTGACTTTCTGGAGCTTTTATTTAATTTAAAAGATTATTTAAGTGAATAGACACCAAATAACGAGCCTTACTTAAGGCTCGTTATTTGGTCTTATTCTTTTACGATAGGAACTTTCTTAAAGAATTGTTCTCGAATAGCTGCCGATTTAACTGTTTTATTTATCTTTTCTTTATTATCATCTATAAATTGCTGTGCTTTTTCTTTATCAAATAATTTATGACTATCCGGTAACATTTTAATGTTGTCCGAAATAAACTGTTCCATTTCTTCTCTAGATACTGAGAATTTTTGATTGTCTACTTTAAAACTGTAACCTTGAGCATTAGGCACTAATATTGCTAAATAAATAGCATTGTAAAGAAAGTTTTTCTCCAATGTATTCTTACCGTCAAACCAATATTTTAACGTTTCATCTTCTGAAAGAGAGCCCCCTCTAGTACCATACGTTATTTTTAGCGTTTTATTATGTAAATCAATTTCTTTAAATGTTTCTCCTCCAGGCAAGTCCCTTACGATAGCTACCACGTTAGAATTATTTCCAACATAAGTTCCGCTACGCTCTTTAAGCTTTTTTACATCAACAGTATTAATGCTTGTAACTTCTTCTTTTTGAGAACAGCCGGTTATGCCTACTAGGAGTAATAAGATTAAACAAAAAAATACCTTAAAATATTTCATAAAAAGCCTCCATTTTCTTACTTTAATACCCTTATGTGGATATTTCATGAATTATTAGTGTATCGTAAATAAGCTGTCTTGAAAAGATGTAGGTCCTTTTGTACAAAATACCCTTTGCTATAGAAAACGTTTTTGTCAACTGCTAGTAGAAGAAAGGAATTTTGAAATATGAAAAGACCCCAAAGCTTTCTTGAAAAAGCGCTTTGAAGTCTTCATTTCTCTTTTTTTACTTTTAAGAGCTAATCCCTACAATTGCTTCGATAATTTGGTCCCAGTCCTCACTATGAACTTCATGTCCTGTACCTTCAAGAGCTATTAATTTAGCATGAGAAATAGCTTTTGCAAGCGCAAGTCCATGTTCATAAGGCAGTGCCGGATCTTTTGTTCCATGAATAATCAGCGTAGGTGTGCTAATTTCACTCAATCTGTCATAATATTGGCCTCCTCCTTGAAGTAAAGCATGATTAAATCTACTCGGCAACTGTTTGGCGCGGGCAGCTTCTCTTTTTGCTAGCTTATACATTCTTTCCTTTTCATAAGGTTTTGTTCCACTTAACGTTTTCCATCCACCTGCAAGGTAGTGAACGGTTGCCTCTTGATTTGACCAGTCTATGGAAGTACTTTTTGTATGATAATCAAGTATACGCTGGTCCATTGGAGGCAATTTTTCCGCCTCAGTTCCAAAAATGCTTGATGCAATTAAAGTAAGGGAATCTATGCGTTCGGGATATCTAAGAGCAAGAATCTGACCTATCATCCCGCCCAACGACATTCCAACAATATGAGCTTTTTCTATAGAATAAGCATCTAAAACGCCAATTGCATCATCAGCCATATCCGTTATTGTATAGTTATAAGTACTCGGCGGATAAGTGGTAGAGCGGCCTAAATCACGATGGTCGTAACGAATAACAAATCTCTCCCTTTCAGCGAGGCGAAGACAGAAGTCTTCATCCCACCAATCTAACGAGGACATTGCTCCCATTATTAAAAGTACAGCAGAATTTTTGGGGTTTCCAAAGCTTTCTGTGCAAATCTCTACTTTATCTATTTTTAGTATTTGTTCATTCATTTGTGTACCTCCTTTTAAGTGTTAGAAAAATGAAAAGCAGCCCTTTATTCACTTCTCTAAAATGAGAATATTTCCTTTTTGAATTTTATTTAGGGAATCGATTATTTTGCCTATCTCTTTACCAAAAAGTGAAATATAACCAAAACCAAGGGAAGAGGACGAGCATAAACTGTTAGAGACCGAGAGTTTACTATCTGTAATAAGTTCTATATTGACTAGAATAGAGCAGGAAAGTTGAATGCACGTATGGAAGACTAATCATGTGAGGTGAAAACGAGAATGAATGATTACTATGGAGAGCTTTGCACAAGGTTATACGAAGTTGATAAATCCGTTGCAGAGAGAAAAGAGCTGGAGTTTTATCTTTCCTTTGTAAAAGACCAAAATATGAAAGTATTAGAACCGATGTGTGGGAAAATACTTTTAACGATTATAAAGAAAAAAAGTGAAATTGAAGAACTAGTAGATTGGACTGGAACAAATAGAGTATCTTTTAATAAAGAAATCATCGTCGTTTACAAAAAAAGCTTCTACGATAGAAAAGCGAGCTCTTTGAATACTAAGATAAAATATGAGCTACTTCAAGGAAATCAGAAAAAAAAGGTGGAGATAATGGATTTCCCTCTTCGACTTTATGGCTCAGAAGAATTTGAACGTATCCTTAGCTCTAATGGATTTAACAATCTTACTGTTCATGAAGTAAAAGATGGCTACGGAGAAGGCATCTCATTCTCTGTCTATGAGTGCAGAATATAGATATTGTAATACCATTTAAACTTTGATTACCTTTTTCATTCATTACAACTTGATAGATTAATATACATATACAGGATTGCTGAAATCGTGTGCTGTTGGTAAGCATATAAATTCAGCGTTCCAATGAGGAGATGCTTTATGAAGCGATTAATAAATAAAATTGCGATTGTGACTGGTGCTAGTCGGGCAAAAGGTATTGGTACTGAAATATGCAGGGAGTTAGCTAAAGAAGGCGCAGATATTTTTTTCACTCATTGGTCAAATTATGATCGTTTAATGGATTATTGTAATGAGGATGATTTTAATTGGTCGAAGCACCTGATTGAGGAGATACGCAGTCTGGGAGTACGATGTGAATCGATGGAATTGGATTTATCACAGCCCGATGCATCAAGAAAACTGCTTGATACAGTTCAAACCAAACTGGGTTCTCCATCAATCCTTGTAAATAATGCAACACATTCTGTAGACGTAGATTTTCGTTCGATAGATGCTGATGTTCTCGACGCTCATTATAACGTGAATGTTAGAGGAACATGTCTTTTAACTGTTGAGTTTGCACGTCTAATCGAAGGCAAGCATGGCGGTCGAATTATTAATATGGTATCAGGTCAAGATAAGTCACCTGAGCCTGGCAATTTGGCTTATGTTGCCACCAAAGGTGCCGTTTCTACATTTACTAAATCAGTTGCTATTGAATTAGCACCTCTTAAAATTACTGTTAATGCTGTAGATCCTGGACCAACTAACACTGGCTGGATGAGGAGTGAGTTAAAGGAAGATTTACTGCCTAAGTTCCCAATGGGTCGACTCGGTGAGCCTCGAGATGCCGCCAAATTAATTATCTTTTTAGCAAGTGAAGAAGCGGAATGGATTACCGGACAAATTATCCACTCAGACGGTGGCTTTTGGTGATTTAACATAGTAGCGGTCTTTCAATCTTTTAGCGGATTTTTATATGGAACAAGTAGCTGAAAGGATCTTCAAATGAAGATTCTTTTTTTATAATGTAAAGTAACATTAATGGGCTATGAAGGGAAAAGTACGGGCTTTTCTAAATCAATAGTAAAATAAGGTATCTCATTATGGTGAATGCTTTATCACTTTCACTTATTGACGACAAATCGGGTATATTCAGGGGGAATATGTATATGTCAGGCTTTGAGGAAGAAGAAGTACTAACAGGAGGGAATGTTTCTAACGTTTACCGTTCGGGAAATACCGTACGACGAGAATTAAAATCAGATAGTCATAAATTTCATAAGCTATTAAAGCATTTAGAAAACAAGGGGTTTACTTATGCACCAAAATTTTTAGGCATTGACGAAAAAGGGAGAGAGGTCTTGTCATTTATTGAAGGTGAAGCTGGTAATTATCCCTTGAAGAAATATATGTGGTCCGATGATGTTTTGATAGAAATAGGAAAAATGCTCCGTCTTTATCATGATTCAGTGAGTGATTTTTCATTTGATGACAGCTGGAAATCAATAGATAACACGCCTAAACCATTTGAAATACTATGTCATAATGATTTTGCTATATACAACATTGTTTTTAATGATGAGAGACCAATAGGAATTATTGATTTTGATGTTGCTGCACCTGGGCCAAGACTTTGGGACATTGCTTATACTCTTTATACGTGCGTCCCTTTGAGTAGATTTTATCTTTCTGAAACAGGTGAGAAAATTTATTATAATTCATCACAGCATGCTCAAGATAGAAAGCGAAGAGTGAAATTATTTTTTGAATCTTATGGCGAAGAATTACAAGAAGGTTATTTGGAAATGGTATTGCTGCGATTAGAGGGGTTATGTAAAACAATTACAAGAAAAGCTAGTGAAGGTGATATTGCGTTTCAAAAAATGATAGACGAAGGGCATCTTGAGCATTATCAAAACGATATCAAATTCATTTATGAACATACAAAAGAATGGATTTAATTTTAATAGAGGAGCCCTTGTCATGCGAATTATTAATATTAGAGAACAGGTAGAGTACAAAGACAAAGCTATTGAATATACTCAGCGTAAGTGGGCGAGTAAAGAGAATTTAAAGCTTTACGAAGACTGTATTATACATAGCTTAAACACAAATAGTTGTCTTCCAGTCTGGTACCTGTTAGAAGACGAAGGAGGAATTATCGGCTGCGCAGGGCTTATCACCAACGATTTTATAAGTCGAATGGATTTATGGCCCTGGGTGTGTTCTCTTTACATTGAAGAAAGTTATCGAGGTAAATCCTTAGGTGAGCAACTTCTTTTAAAGCTGAAAGAAGATACGAAAAATGCCGGATTTGATAATCTTTATTTATGCACCGACTACGTTGGATACTATGAAAAGTATGACTTTTCATATATAGGCGATGGTTATCATCCGTGGGGGAGTAGTTCAAGAATCTATAGGGCTAATTTAATAGGTTAACTATCAATTTTTTTATAAAATGTTTTTAGCTGTTTCAATCAGTGAATAGCGGGTATAAGTTGATTATACAAGCGTAGCCCCCCAGGAACATGCATGTATATTTCTTTTTCTTACTTACCCTGTTGAATCCTCTTTTTCATGGAGGATTCTTTTTTTATGTCTAAAAGAAGACTTCTCAGACTATATACATCAAACACCTTAAACATCCCTTATGTATTTTATACTCACTGAATCTAGGTCACGTTACAAGATGAAAGAGATTCAGAGGTCTCATGGGACTGTGGATAAATGTAAGAAACCTTGCAGAAATACTAAAGACAGGTATAGCCAAATTTTTATTTTATAAAATATTTTTATACTTTTACGCGCTTTGCTTATGCCAATTTTTGCTTTTTTTATAGTGTGTACTATAAATGTATAAGGAGATGAAATTATGCCAAGACGTCGTAGTGGAGATCGTCGTACATCTCAATCTCGCTCTATAGTAGATAATTTTCGAAGAGGAGATAAAATTCAAGTTTTTTCTGCTGGGAGACAGCTTGATGGAAATGGTACGTTTATTCGAGCAGAAGGCGGATTCTTAGTATGGGAAGATAATTCAGGTAATAGAAATACGACTAGTTTAGAAAGTATCAGCGTTCGCAGATTAAGAAAACGTAATTTCTAATAATTTGGACAGGCTCTGATTTTATATAAATAAAAAAACACTTTCAAGCTGATAACTGGGTATGGAGTACCGAGCAATCACTTGGAGGTGTTTTTTCTCATGGGAAACATCACAAATAAATTTTTTTACAGCATCACTTATAGATTAATACCTTTCATAAGACGGAAGGTTTCAAGAAGTAAAACGTTTAACCCTAGCCATACTCCTCCAAATACATATCCTGCTGCAATGTCGCTGGGATATTGGATACTCAGATACAAACGACTAATCGCAATAAGCAATAAAATAAGAATGGCCGCTATTGGTGCTAATGTAGGAATCCATAACCTTTTAGAGTGTCGAACCAGCATAAATACAGCAAACCCATAAATAACAAAAGCCATTAAAGACTGCTCGCTTGGAAAGGTGTATGAAAGCTGTTCTATCAACGATTTTCTAATAGGGGAGAAATGGTGGAACATTCGTCTCAGGCTTTCTTCGTATAGTTCTCCGCCGCCTGCAGCAACTACCAGAGATAACAATTCAATTTTTTTATCTCTGCCTTTCCATAAAATCCATACAAGTGTAAAGAAAATCAATGCTACCAGAACTTTCTTAGATCCTAGCATGAAAAATACCCGCATTGGTACATTCCAATCTTTATTAAAAAGGGCTGTTATTAATAAACTCGTTAATTTGTTAAAATCCCCAAACTCGTTTTCGATAAAGTCTTGCGTCATTCCAATCATAAGCAGAATAAATCCTAATGTAACTAATGCTGTAAATATAAAAACAAGACCTGCCCGTTTCCGCGTATGAAATACGTTTACTATCCACTTGAGGCAATTAACTGCTATCTTTTTAATCGTTACTTTGAACTTTTTATAAATGTAAATAGCAACGAACAAACATACAGCTACAATCATCCCAATGACAAAATACTTCTTGATAGCATGATGAAACTGTTCCCACTGAGGTCCTAATAACTTTCCTAGAGTAATAAATGTGGTGACCCAAAGAAATGAGCCACTATAGGCGTACAGTGCATACGTACGAAAGGGAAGCCGAGTAATTCCTGAAAAATATCCTGTAATATGTCTAATAACCGGGAGGAAATAAGCAATAATCAACAGCTTGTTTCCATGTACACTAAACCATTTTGACATTCTTTCAATTCGCTCTGGCCCCATATGAAGGGCTTTTCCGTATTTATCAAAAAAAGGAGTCCCTAACTTATAGCCTACCCCGTAAGCTATGGTCATTCCAACCATACTCCCCATACCAGCCACCAGGATACTTCCCACCCAGCTTAAATGTCCTTGAAAAGCAAGAACCCCAGCGTAGCCCATGAGCAGCTCCCCTGGAAGAGGAAGAGCAAGAAGTTCCAGCATCAATGCCAGAAACAGCACGATATATCCGTATTGATTTATATAAGATGTGATAAAATCCATGGTTTGTCCTTCTTTCATAATATGTATTTGCCTAAAGCACGGCGAATAACTCAAATATGCTTGGATTTGATTGAAAATAAGAGGAGGGAAAAGGTTAATTTCACCTTTGCTTTTTTTAATGTAGCACTATTTATTAAAAAAACTGGATTTTTCATTAATTTTTAATGTTATTTTTAGCCTATTTTTAATTACAAAACGTAGACTGAAAATGTGCTATTTGAAAGCTCAACTTAAGACTGTTTGTTTTTCTAATAAATAGTGTAAGGAGTTCCCAAACAATCTATGTAACGAAAAAAAAGAAAAGATATACCCTACAAATCGATTAAAAAGGGGAAGTACCCATTATTAATTTTTTATCAGCAGAGCAATTCTTTAATCGCCTAAACAAAAGAACAAAAAGATGTGCCGAAAAGTCTAAGTTTTACCCCACAGCAAAAACATACAAACTACAAGGAGGGAAAAGTCATGAATAACCGTGAACAGGATAAATACTTAATTCTTTCCGCTACGTTTGGAGAAGGACATAAACAAGTGGCAAATGCGATAAGTGAGGCAGTAAGTAATATGGTTGCTGATGCTGAGCCTATTACCATTGATATTATGGAGTGGGTTCATCCCAACCTTTATCCAATCAGCCATTATATTTATAAGAAAAGCATTAAGAAGTTTCCACAAGTGTATAGCTTTTTGTATGAAAAAACTCGTGTGAAAAGTTCTTTTTCTGTTAAGTTAAATTCGATCTTTTTGTCGGGTATGCAAACCGTGCTTAAAATCATACAGGAAATAAAACCGAAAGTAGTGGTTAGTACCTATCCATTTGCTGCAGGAATTATATCGAAATTAAAAGAGCAAGGGTTAATTGATATTCCAGCGGTAACCATCATCACAGATTATACGGATCATTCTTATTGGATTCATCGCTCTACAGATCAATATGTGGTAGGGTCTGCGCGATTGCGTGATCAATTAATTGCGTTAGGGGTAGAGGCAGATAAAATTAAAAACACTGGAATACCTGTACGGAAAAGATTTATAGATGTTCTTCCAAAGGATCTTCTCTTAGATAAATATATGATCAATCCAAATATGTTCACCTTGCTTATCATGGGAGGGGGCGACGGATTTTTTGGAAAAGGGATTTCAACCTTTAAGGCCTTAGAGTCCATCTCTACACCGATTCAACTTTTTATAGTATGCGGTAAAAACAAGAAGTTAAAAACACAATTAGAGTGGGAATTAAAAGACTCAAAGCATGACGTGAGAATTTTGGGATACTGTGAAAGTATTGAAGAATTAATGGCTATTTCAGATTTAATGATCAGCAAGCCGGGGGGAGTGACAACCTCTGAGGCAATGGCGATGGGTTTACCAATACTGCTTTATCATTCGTTACCAGGACAAGAAGAAGACAATGCAGAGTATTTATGTCGTTCAGGATTCGCACTTTCTGTAAAAACAGAAGAAGAGTTGATTGCGCGGGTCGAAAATCTGGTCCACGATTCAGCACCTTTAAGCTGGATGAAACAAAGAATGAAAAAATACCAAACTAAAACATCATCCATAGACGCTCTCCGTGTCATTGTCGGAGAAGCAAGACGCGGTTCATTACTCAACGCAACAAGTGGTAGAACGATACAAAAGCAAGAAGAGATAGAGGTGAGTATATAGTATGGGCTTTATGATTTCTGCTATTATTTTTTTTATTTTGTTATACACCGTTATTCCGTATTTCCTATCACGTAGCCTAGGAGTGAACGTAATTAAAAGAGGAAGGGATTTATCCAAAATTGCTTTTACGTTTGATGATGGTCCGAATCCTGTTTATACCCCGATACTTCTTGATTTACTGAAGAAAAATGAAGTGAAGGCAACCTTTTTTGTGGTTGGTACCAAAGCAGAAAAGTATCCTGAACTAATTCAGCGCATGCATAATGAAGGCCACTTAATCGGAATTCATAACTACGCACATCACTCCAACTGGTTTATGTCGCCTTGGAAAGTTCGAAAAGGACTTAAGAATACAGCCAAGGTAATTAAATCTATCACTGGAGTCACACCTATTTATTATCGCCCGCCTTGGGGAATGCTCAACCTTTTCGATTTTATTAGAAGAGGTAAATATAAGATTATTCTATGGTCAATCATGGCGGAAGATTGGCGAACCTCTGGCGGAAGCGAAAAGATTAAACAACGCCTAGCAAATATAAAAGGCGGGGACGTCATTTTGCTGCACGACTGCGGAGATACGCTCGGGGCGGAATCTGAAGCTCCGAGAAACACAATTAATGCGTTAAGAGATGTATTAAAAACAGTGAAAACAAAAGGATTCACTTGTGTCCGTGTTGATGAATTGGTAGAGAAGCTATAGGTAGTAAGAGAACTATCTTTATTAAATTAAAACTTGCGAATGACATTTTAATTCTTGTCATTACCGTAACTAAATATCTTATCTGTTATAAAAAAGAACCTCTATTTTAAAGAGGTTCTTTTTTATGGCCAGTAAAAATATATGGTAATATAATCTTATATTGGATATATTTATAATTTCGTGGTTTTTAAAATCTGTGTTGAATCAGCAGTCAATTTAAACGACATCTATGAAAGTAGGGTAGTTCTTGAAAAAAGTTATTTTGAAATTCTTTGTATATTTTTTAATCTTCTTCGGAGGAAACTTAATGATTAATATTCTGTTTACCTCTAATTCTGATCTTTTAACAGCATTTTCAACCGCTTTTGGAGTTTCTTTTGGAATTGCTATCTTTGGGTATTGTACACATAAAAGAGGCAAGGAAGCATAAGATGCTGTGTTTTTGACCCACTACATAAAAGATTTTATGAGAAACGTAAATATCATAGTATTAAATTATAAAAATGTTGAGGTTTGAGATGGAGAATTTGTTGAATTACATTTATTTTTTTATGGCCATTTTAATTGGCTTGTACTTTTTTATCACCAATAAACACTCTAGAAAGCCACTATTCATGTTGTTACTATCGATGCTTTTATTTTATAGCAGCGCGTATTCTTTTTACTATAAGACTTATCCAATTAACTTACTCAGTACATTATCCATACTTGTGTTTTGGTGGATCATTCTTTTATTACTAAGAGAGATTTATTCTAGAGAAGAAAATATTTTCTGGAGTCTTTGTTTAATCTATGTAGCGCTATACCACTTATTGCACTACGTTTTTGATTCATTGGCTCAAAAGAATGTTTGGTATGGATTTATCTTTTATGTTTATACAAATGTAGGATTACTTCTGCTTGGCTTGTACTATTTCTCAAGAGTTTATAAAAATAGAACCGTGCATTAGAATGAACAAAGCTCCTTGGAAATCATTGTCCACAATTCTTGTTACGTAAGGTTTTTATAACAGATTGCTTTGCAGAAGATCAATTATTTAATAAATAGTATTAAATCTCATGGACGCCTTGTATATTTTTATAGTATTTACCGCAATTTAAAAGAAAAAGGTGAGGCTGATATAATGGCTAAAATAATTCCATCCTTATGTATTACGTTGGGTGCTTATGTTCTTATTGCGTTCATTGACGCTTTTCAGGGAAACTATATGTTTCAATCGCTTTATAATATAAAACAATATTTTATAATTGCACGTGGGGAAGATTATTTTTTGATTATTTTATTTGCTTTGTTGTTCGTTACTGTTAGCATTTTTCCTGTGTTAAAAAAACAATAGCCTCCCTTGTCATGAAAGGGCAGGCTTTATTTTTTGTTTTATATATGCTGTAATCAGCAATAAGATGGGAATTGCTATATGAAAAGGGAGGTGCAATAAATAAGGAACAATTTTGAGTCCTTCATTTATATGAGCTTGGTAACTAGGAGCAATCATCAGTGAGGAGAAAAAAATAACACCGCCAATTAAATAAATGTTTGTAACAGAAGATTTCATTCGAAACAAATCAGCCGCGCCAATCACTGCACAAAAGAAATAGATGGTTATTTTAACAAAACCTAAAATGACCATGAGAATAAGAATAAAGGTATCCAGCCTTTGAATAAAACTAGCTATGTTAATGTAACTCACAGCTGTAAGAGCCGGGAAAGAGGATCTTAAAACAGTCTCTGGTCCGAGTACACACAAAAGAATAATCGAATTAATGGTTAAGACAATTCCTCCTGTTATAATGGCGGATAGTCCAATTGCTGCAGCCTGACTTTTTTTATTCAAATAAGGAAGAATCATAGTAAAGGTAATCAATTCCCCGAAAGGCACAGTAATACCAAGAGGGACTAACTCTTTCCCTATGTTTCCCCATCCATTTGCTAATACGGGTTGAAGGTTTTCCACCTTGATATAGCCTCCTACTACATACAAAACATTTAATATAAAAAGAGTCAGTAAAATAACAACAAAACATAAGCATGTAACTCGTGCGAATGCTTCTATTCCTAAGTGAATACTATAAATTAACACAAAGGTCATACATATGCCCAGCGTAATAATCGATGTAACATAGTAAGAAGAACTAATTAGTAATTCTTCAAAATCACGTAGTACTCTAGAAGCAATATAAACAAAATATATAATATAGCAAAAGCTAATAGCACCGCCTACGTATTTACCCCAGATTTTAATGAGATAGCCAGTCAAAGGCATATTAGGGTATCTCTTATATAAGGAGATATAGACTAAATACAGTACACACCCAAAAAAAGTAGCCAAAAGGGGGACTATCCATGCATCTTGCCTAGCAGCCTTTCCTATATCTAAAAGTAACGTACTGCCCAATATAAAGATAAACATCATACAAAATAATTGAAATCCATCGATTTTTATTTTAGTCAACGCTTTTTCAGCTCCTCATCTAATTTACCTCATAAGGATTTGTACGCATTCCGGTATTTACGATACTGACGTTCACATTCATCGATACCTTCGCACTTGAAAATAGATTCTTCCAATTCTGTTTATGCTGACGCCAATAACTAGGGTTGGTTCGAGATAAGCTATCACCAAAGCCAAATATATCTGCCTTTTCTTTTTGTGCGATGGTAATAGTCTTTGTAATTTCCTTTTGCAGTTCATTTTGGACTTCTTTTTCCAACTCTTTTAAGACCTTAGGGTTGCTTAAATCTTTCTGGCATGATGTTTCCGTAATTTCTCCCATCACATTCAAATCTGTATGAATAAAAGGTTGTCCATGGCGGATTTTTGTCTTTATTTGACTTTTTATTCCGGTCGTCGTAACTGTGATATTCTCATTTATATTACAAGGGAAAACAAGGGCCGTGCTCTTCACTTTAGACGTAGCAAGTTGAACAGATCGAGCTTCATCCCCATCCAGCCATTGAACTAATTTCCCTTTTCTAAACATAGCTAATCCTTTTACCTGCATAGCGCTTGGGCTGGTATTCTCTAAATTGCCTGCTTCTTCTGACTTCTGAGAGGGTTTGTTAATGGTGATTCCAGGAAGAGATAGGTCTTTTCCCTCACTCAAAAGCATAGAAATAACTTCATATGCTTGTACATTACTAACTATTCCGTACATTTTTTGATTGTTCTGGGTTGTACTTAGGATACTTTTGACTGGAGTAACCTCGAAAGGTTCAATCACACCAAGCAATTTCTCAGCAGTTCCATCACGTGCAATAAAAACTGGAATACTTGTACGAGCTTGCTTGCCTCGATCCAAGGCATCAAATAATGAGCTAAGGTCATTTCTTGCTAACTTTTCACCTACAACGATAAGCGAAAGATGAGAAGTAATATGTTCTCTTGGGATGACGACAGAGGCTTTTTTTAATGCTTCCACTAACGTTTTGGCCGTTACTGTATAGTTAATGACAGGAAGACCTTGTCCTCCCGACGAACTGCCTTGTGACAAACCACTTGGGTTAATGACCTGATAGGTTACTTTATAAGGTTGTTCCAAATTTTCATTCTTATCAATTCCCAATCCTATAATAACTCCTATTTGGTTTAATTCTCGGTAATTCGAACATCCTGAAACGCATAAACAAATGGCAGCGATCCATAAAAGCGAAAGATAAGTTTTCATTTTCTATCCTCATTCATCTTTATATGACGTCTATTTATTTTGATGTTTTTTCAACAGAGATGGTAAAGAGAATCGAACTAAAGTATCCTTTTGCTTTTTAAAATCAAAGGGAGCAAAAGGTGAAAAGTAGGGGATACCGAAAGATCTTAGACTACTTATATGAAGCCATATACATAAGGTCATAAGCAAAATTCCATATAAGCCAATAAATGCTGAAATTAGAATCAAGATAAACCGAAAACCACGGGCCGCATTGACAATGCTAGTAGATGGCAGTGTAAAATTGCTGATGGCAGAAATAGCAACAATGATCACAACAGCCGCCGATACAAAACCTGCTTCTACAGCTGCTTGTCCTAAAATCAGCGCTCCTACGATTGAGACTGCTGGTCCGATTGCTCTAGGCATTCGGATTCCTGCTTCTCGCAACATCTCAAAAGCTAATTCCATCACTACCATTTCTACAATTGCTGGAAAAGGAACTCTTTCTCTTTGCGCCATTAAACTGACCATTAATGTGTTTGGAATAAGTCCCTGATGATGCGTAATCAATGCTAAATAGATAGCAGACGCATACATAGACAGAAAAAAAGAACCAAATCTTAGTATCCTTAAAAAGGAAGCAATATAATAATTTTGATAATAATCTTCGGGAGACTGAAAAAATTGAGAAAAAATAGCAGGTGCGATTAATACAAAAGGTGTTCCTTGTACAATAATAGCAATTCGACCTTCTAATAAATTTCCTACAACGGCATCAGGTCGTTCCGTATTTAATAGAAGTGGAAAAATAGTCGTCCTATCATCCCGGATAAATTCCTCAATATAGTTCGACTCGAGGACCCCATCTACCTTAATCTCTTTTAAACGTTCTTTGACTTCCTCTACAATACGTTCATCTGCATTCCCTTGAATATACATGATCCCTATATCTGTTTGGGTTACGCTTCCAATTTTCATGCTGTCTAAGCGTAAATTAGAATCCTGAATTCTAGCTCGTATTAAAGAAGTATTCGTCCTTAAATTCTCTGTGAAACTATCTTTAGGTCCTCTAACAACCGTTTGACTGGTTGGTTCTGTTACTGCGCGGGACTGAAGTTTTTTTGTATTGCCAATGAAAATTCTAGAACTTCCATTCAGTAGTATGACTGTATCACCAGTTAAAACGGCTGACATAAATTCATGCCAATTCTCTTTTATAGTCAATTGAGATACAGTTAACATCTGGGGTATTTGTGCTTCTATCTCTTTGGCGGTTACTACTTGATTACTTTCCTTAAGCCACTGAATAAGAGGAGTCATGATATTCTCATTTATAATGTTTTCATCTGCTAATCCGTCAAGGTGAATAACGGCTGCTTTTAACGTGTTTTGATACGGAGACTCAACCATTCGAACCAATACATCGGAGCTATTTCCTAATTCGTTCAATAGTCTCTCTATATTTTTATTTACATCATCATATAAGGGAGTTGCTGAACAATCTGTTGTCTTTTCTTTATTAGAGCTTTTCAGAAGATATCTTTGTCGCACGTTTTACCACCTTTTATATGAGTGAATATTTGTTATACAACGAGTAACGTTATCATTCCTATAAAATGTAAAAAATATGCACGTGAGGAAAATACATAAAATAAAGTGATAGTAAATGTATCTAATTTTGTTTTCTTTTTTGTCGTATTAGTTGAATGTCAAAATAAAGCCGAGGATTCTTTAGAGTTTTTAGAAGAAGATCAAAGCGGGTTAGCTAGTATTACCTTATATCCAGTGACAGATCAGAAGATATTGTTTTAAGAATTAAGTAATTGGAGAGAAAAGCACATCGTATTTCTCTGTATATCTGATGTTTTTATTGCCGATATCGTACATTATGATAACTAAAAATGAAGGGAATATTCAAATTGGCTGATTCCAAAATTCCCAATGCAAAAGAATAAAAAGCCCTCTCTTAAATATAAGTGCTTAGAGATTGGGCTTTTGTATAGGAATATGTTCAGCATTATAAGTGAATTTCTACTTGGAATGCTTTTCTCTTTTACGCCTTAACAGCCTGTTTTTTTACCGGAATGTAGATGTCAATCTCTTTATTTTCTGAGCCATAACATCTTTTGTCGTACAGTTCAAATTCCATTGATCCGTAGTGTTCATAACCCGATTCAGGGAACCATTCTGTAAAAACATAATTCCACGTGGACTGAATGGAAGAAGTAAAAGATTCTTCATTTGATTTTGGTGTAGTAAATACGGCATATTCTAGTTCAGGGAAGCTTTTGTAAACTGTTCCTTCAGGTGCTGGAGTGTCTTTCTCAACTTCCATACCAATTACATAAACAAACTCACCCGTTTCAGGATTAAAGTCAGTGCAAATACCAAGCTCCACGTTTTTGTTTATGGGATGGGGTATTCTAGAGCCTAATCCATTTTGCATGTACTGTTGCCAAAATTCAGGAATGTCTTTATTATTCTGGCCACCCTCGTTCTTTGTTTTTAGCTCATATCCAATGACATAAAAAGCAGGTTTAGTGACTAGTTTTGGTTCCATCTTATTTCCTCCTGACAAAATTGCAGTATTTAGGTAGGCTTTTCCTCGCAGCGGTCCAGATATTCTTCTTGCGTTACGGTATTGTTTCGGTGAAACATCATAAAATTTTTTGAACGCTCTGTTAAAAGACTCTTGATAGTGGAAACCAACATCAAGTGCGATATCAATGACTTTTTCATCTGTGAAAAATAAGCGTTCTGCTGCGCGCGTAAGTCTTCGTTTCCTCACATAATCCATCACTGATTCTCCAACCATGGCTTGGAAGACACGGTGATAATGAAAAGGAGAAAAACAGGCAATTTCTGCTAACTTTTCTAAAGTGATTTGTGTCTCCAAATTCTCCTCAATGTAATCCAGCGTTCTCTGTATACAAGTTACATAATTCATTTACATTCACCTACCTTACGTTCACTATAACAGCAAACAAATCTTTGTTCTTAACATTTTTTGCTATATTTAATTAGGTGAGGGGACTTTTCCAATATACGCCTCTAGATGTATAGTCCTAAGAGGATTTTAATGTTAAAATTTTCTATGTAAATTAATGGAACCAATACATTGTTAAAGGGAGCGTTTGAATTGAAAAAACTTTGTTTTAGCTTAATAATTATTTTTTTATTAGGCGCTTGTTCTTATCAGGAAAGTACAAAAGAAGCTAGTGGAAAAATTGTATTACCAACTTCCATATTTAGTTCATCGAAAAATAATGCTGTAATTGATGAAAAGGAAATGAAAGAAAGTATAAAGACATACTTAGATACTAGCGAAGATTTATCCAATATCAGTGACCAATTTGAAGAAATTATGGATTCTGATCAACAGCTAACTAAAGCTGAAGCGAAAAAACTCGAACAACTAAACGATCTGGTCAGAGAAAATGATCATAACTTTTCCACCTATATTTCGCACAATACTTTACCAGAAGGATATAAAAAAGATTCAGAGAGAATTAGCCGCTATATTATGGGTTCCAATCAAATTTTGGATGAACTGGATCAAGCAATCGATGACATGGTTGAGCATATGAGTGAAGGAGATTTTTCTGAAACAGAAATTGAGTCACTTATGAATAAAAATAAAAGTGTAAATGGAAGAGAGCAGAAAAAGATAGAGAGTTTCCTAGATGACAAAAATATTGATACAAAAGCTTTTGGACGAAAGAGTTAAAACAATTTAATAGGTTTGCTTTGGTTAGGGGGAGTTTACTATTGGAATATTTAAGTCTACAAACAAACTTGCATTTTCTATTATATATTTAGTCTTCGGCACAGCTTTGGGGATAGTAGCCAAATATTTAGATACTGTTGCAGGTGTTGATGGAAGTTGGCGGATGAATATTATACCGTATTTTGGATATTTGTGTTCAAGGACAGGGATTTGGGTACTGATTGCTACCCTTATAGCTGCGTATAGTAAAACCAAAATTAGTGCGGCTCTTAATACATTCATGTTCTTTATAGGGATGCTAACAGGCTATTATATATATTCCGCTTTTTTATTTGGATTTTTTCCAACTAGTTATTTTTTACTGTGGGGAAGTATCGCACTAGCGTCTCCGTTTTTAGCAGCTATTGTATGGGTGGCTAAAAATAATTTACGTCTGGCTTGGATATTACCAGCTTTGCCTATGGGGTTATTGTTAAGTCTTTCTTTAGCGGTTGGAATATTTTATATACATGTAAACTATATTGAAGAATTCATTATGTATGCTGTTTTATGCGTAGTCTTTTACAAAACTCCAAAGCAGCTAGCGGCAACAATTGCTGTTTCGTTTATTATTTCGTTTATTATCAAACAAGTAAGTCCATTTCACTTTTGATTTAGATTAAGATTTTTGTTTTTTAATGAACGTTTACTATGGGAAAAGAGGATTTTGGTAACTAACTATACACACAATTTAAAGCATTTTTACATATATATTCTTTAAAATACAGTAATTAGGAAGATTTTAGAGAAGTAATTCGTATAAAAGGTAGGAGGTGATGGATATTAACACTGAAAAACGTCTGGATGAAATTGAAAGAAAGTTAGATGATTTACATAATAAGATAAGTAATCAAGAAAATAGAGCAAAGTATAAACCTATCTTTACAGTTGTACTCATTCTATCTGCAATTCTCATATTTTTTGTGCTGATAGGTGTTGTAAGTTTTTTCACAGGTTAATTTTTTTACTAGTCTCTCAGAATTATTTCTGGGAGACCTTTCATTGTTTAAACTAACGGCAAGTTGACTAAGGATATATTTCAATAAAATATAAGTTAGTAAAAATGACATTATGCTGTTTACATGGAGGACGAGGATGAGAAAGTTTTGTATTGCTTTATTTAGTCTTTTCTTTTTTGTTTCATTAGTTGGATGTCAAAGTAAAGCTGGGGATCCTTTAGAGTTTTCAGGTGAAACTCAAAGCTGGTCAGCTACTATTACGTTATATCCCGTTGAAAATAGTAAAGAAACAGCTCAAATTAACTTAAATTATCTAGGTGGTAAGGTAGAAAACGTAGGGGATTTTGGAATTAATTTAGACACTTCAAATAATCAAAATGGAATTGCAGTGAGAGACGCAAGGTTAAATGAAGAAGGGAATTTTAAAGAGAAAGTAAAGGTTGACGCTAGTGAAGGTATAATGAAATCTAAACATTTGATTTTAACTGTTAAATGGAATGACAAATCAGAAGATGTTGTTTTAAAAGGTAAGTAATTCGAGAGAAAAAGCACCCCATACTCATCTATATCAAGTATTCCCCCAGGTCTTCAGAGTAGGGGCACTATACGAACATTTTAAAAAATCTAATAGAGGATTATTAATGCTCACTTTCGTCTATTTCGTCTTATTTTCACGTAAGTAGTTGGTGATGTACCAATGACGTTCCCGCATGAATCTAATGCTTTGACTTGAAAATAGGGACCACCTGCCTCAGCATGAATATCTGTTTCAAATCCAGTACGAGGGGTACTAAATACCACTACTGACAATTTAAAAGGTGTTGGTCCCGCCAGCACCTGCCAAGCGACTGTTTCTGTTGAACCATTCCATGATGCGTAAACTGTAGCTTCACCGTCGGGCAATAAGTCTACAGTTATGCTAGGCGGATAAAGTGGGAGACCTACCCACTTATTTTTAAAGGCTCGATACGAAAGATTCTGATTTGGATACTGCATATCATATAACAAATTAAATGAAGGGTTTCTCCGTGTATTGCCAGCGTTCCTAAATTCCGAAAGGTACGGTTCTTGTCCCCACCCAATGAGTTGATTTCCATTGGAAAGCTTTTGCGCATTTCCTTGACTTGGAACATATAAAGCGGGGTCATGATAATATGTTCGATTTACATTTGCAACCTTGTGGTTATAATCTAAGTGAAGAATTAAACCACGCGCTTGCCCTTGAGGTGGAGAATCAGGAGAAGCACAGCAGGCATTGTCAAACAAGCTTATCCTGTTTTCGGACCTGTAGCGCGCATCATGCTGCCAAGAAAATTTAGCGTTCGGTCCAAGCCTAAAATTACTTTGCTTTCCACCAAGTTGCCAAATTACCTTTCCCGTTTCTTTGTCAATATTATAAATAGCCCACATACTACGCATGCTCACTAAAAGTGTATTGTTTGGACCTTCTTCGACTGAATTTACGTGGTAACAATCCCATATATTATTAGAGCTTGTTGCGGATGAAGCAGGTACCATCGAATCAGATGGATTAATATGTTTAAGTACATCCCAAAAGAAAAGAAGCTCTCCCGTCTCAATGTCTACTTCTTGAATAGAGTAATTACTAAAATACCCATGTAATGGCCCTCCATACTTAGATAAATCTGCGGGTATTTGTTTTACGGCTGTAAACAAAGCCGTATTCCGTTTGGTGATTGTAAACTCATGCACATCAGCTGTAAATCCTTTTTTAGCAAATAACTTTTTAATGACCTCATAATGCTGGTTGATAATTTGAAAATAAGCACCAGGTTCAGGATCACCAGCTGGAAGGTTTGGGGTTGCGGTTTGAGTTCCTGAAATTGTCCCTTGCCACATCGTAAGAACAGGGTTCCCACAGTACATTTGTACTCGAAAGTCTGTATTTTGGATATACCTACTAGCAAGCGGTCTAAACCACACTGGATTACCCGTCTGATCCATAATTAGTGCGCCGGTCTGTCCAATCATCGCTGCTCCATATACCGTATAGGGTGCAACAAATAATAGGCCGGGAGCTGTTCCAGGCTTATTAGTAGTAATGGTAACCTTCATGGGATGTAAATTAGGAGCCGAAACAAAATTCCATACTTGCGGGTTTGGATGATCAGTGGATGATTGTGAATTAAACTTATCCATTCTCACTCTCATCTCCTCTAACTTTTATTAGTAAACACTGTCTCTTGAGCTATTAATATGTCATTCGCTTCAAAATATGTACATACATTTTAGGTTTACTGGTGTCTTTTGTTTATTTGAAACGGTTATATGTAAGGTAGATAAAATAAATATAAAAAACAAGCTCTTAGCAGATAAGAGCTCGTTTTTCTTGTTCATATACGATTATATATTATCAATACAGCAATACTTTAATTGTGTTTAAAGTTGAAAACCATGCAAAAGAAAAGCAAATTTTTGTGTATATATTATTCGTCAAGATTTAAAAAGATGATTAAGCTTTGTCTTTATGTAAGCTGAAATTTTCATCTTTTTCTTGAGAAAATTCTATAAAAGGTAAAAACTAAAGCCTATCGCAATGTAGGTACCAACAAGTAAAACACCCTCGAACCAGTTGGAATCACCATCGTTCACAACGGTCACCGTCATGAGAGCGGCAAGAATCATCGCAATCATTTCTGCTGTATTAAACACAAGAGGCAAGAAATCATACAAGTATGAGAACAGAACAAGTATAGGAGCAACAAACATGGCCGTTTGGACGGTTGAACCAATGGAGATCTCCACCACTACGTCCATTCTGTTATTATAGGCCATGGCAATTGCTGACACGTACTCTGCAGCACTTCCCACTATGGCCACAACAATAATTCCAATAAAAACGTGACTCCAGCCTAAGGCATCACCTACTGGCTCAATGGTGCCAACAAGTTTTTCACTAATATAAGCTAGTACAATTGTGGCCAGTCCAAGCACAACGATTGCTTTCTTTTTTCCCCATTCTGGTTCCTCTCCATTTTCTTCTGAGTTTCCGGTGAAAATCCCTTTATGTGTGACAAGTTTAAAAAGAAGAGCAAGCAGGTAAATGGTCAGCATCACAATAGCAAAAGAAGTGGATAGAACCTGCATATCTTTATCATCCAAGCGTTTTGCAAAGATAAATGGCAATACAAAAGTTACGATAATAGCAAACATTAAGAGGGAAGTATTATGTCGTGTTTTAAACACACTAAATTTTTGCTTTTTAAATCGAATACCTCCAACGATCATGGATATTCCACTGGCAAAAAGAAGATTAACAAGAACTGCTCCCGTAATGGAGGAAATAACGATTGTATTTAATCCTTTACTTAATGCAAAAAATGAAATAATAATTTCCGCAGCGTTGCCAAACGTAGCGTTCAGTAATCCGCCTGCTGTTGGACCTACTACAACGCTAAGGCTTTCAGTGGAACGTCTAATGTAATTAGCCAAACTAATTAATGTCACGCAATAAATAAAAAACATGAAAATATAATTCCAATTAAACATGCTGCCAATAATTGAAAGAGGTACACCAATAATCATAAAAATAAAAAAGACTTTATTCATATTTTCCTCCATGGTCATTTATAGATCCTATAGCAAGAAGAGAAGCTCTATATTATCTTAGCGTTTTTATTAATATAACTCTTAAGACTTTTGTTATTCACATGGAGAGTGCAACTAGCAATTAACTCGATGCATAGAAAGAGAACATACGTAATAGCTGCTACAAAAGGAGACTAAAGTTAAAAAAAGAAAAGAATCCTACAAGATCAAACGCTATGAATTCCTCAGCATAAGCTTCAAAGTATATGGAATAGTCTTTTCTGAATGACTAATATGTATCTTTTACATGCTAAAAAGATATGAATTTTTCAAACGTCTATAATTTACGTTTGCGTTAACGTTAAGTGTGGGTAATGTAGTTTATAGAATTAAAAATAATTAGAAGGAAGCACCATTTAAATATGATTCAAACTGGTAATTATCATTAAAGGAGAGAGCTATCATGTATACACTTGGAGAACTATTAGAGCAAAGAGCTAAACAATCTGCTGAAAAAGAGGCTTTAATTTGGAGTACATCTTTCCATACATTTAAAGAATATAATGAACGTGTCAATCAGCTGGCTCATTACCTGTTAAGCCATAATGTTAAAAAAGGAGATCGAATTGCAATTCTATGTCAAAATAATCATCCGTTTCCTACCATTCTGCTAGCTGCATTAAGAATTGGAGCCGTAGCGGTTCCTATTAGCTGGCAGCTGACGAAGTATGAAATTATCGATATTTTAGACAGTGCACAACCTAAAGTTATTTTCTACGACCAAAAATTTCATGAGGTTATTCCTTTTGATTCTGAACTATTAAATGACGTTATTACTTTACAAGTAGGAAGAAAAAATAGTGTGGAGACAGTTGAAGAATATAATGAAATTTTTTCTACGTACTCCACATCAAATCCAAATATACAGGTCTTCCAAGATGACATTGCGATGCTTCTTTTTACTTCTGGAACTACTGGTAACGCAAAAGGCTGTATGATTGAACATGGTCATGTGTATTCTTATATACAACCATCGAGTCAACGAATCGATTATGAAGAAGATGGTCGATTTCTTGCCTCGCATCCTTTTTATCATATGAGTTCTATTAATAATATTTTGAAATCTGTTTCCAACGGAATGGGGTTATTTCTGTTGTCAGATCCTACACCGGAAATCATTTGGGAAACGATTGAAACTCATAAGATCACTATGATGTTAGCGTTTCCCTCTACGTATATGCAAATGCTCGAAGTAGTGAAAAATGCAGGGTCAAAGAAATCTTCACTAAAGGTTGCTATTGCCGGAGGGGCAAAAGTTCCTGCTTATCTTATTCAGGAATATGAAAAATTAGACATCAGCATGATACAAGGGTATGGAAGTACAGAAGCATGGACAGTCAGTGTATGGACACCAAATATGGGAGATGAAAAAATTGAATCCGCAGGCAAGCCTCTTTCTGGTGTAGAAGTAAAAATTATGGATCCTGATTCAGGACAAGAAATGAAAACGGGAGAAGTTGGAGAGATTATTATAAAAAGCCCCTATTGTTTTAAAGGCTATTGGCATAATCAAGAGGCGACTGACAAAGTTCTTAGAGATGGCTGGTTCTATATGGGGGACGCTGGAAAGATAGATCAAGACGGCTTTTTATATATTATGGGACGCTATAAAGATGTTATCGTATATGGCGGCGATAATATCTATCCCGATCAGGTCGAAGAAATCATTGAGCAAATAGGTACGGTTATAGAAGCTGCTGTAGTAGGAGTAGAAGATCCTGTTTATGGAGAAAAACCTAGAGCTTATGTAGTAAAGGATCCTCATTCTTCTTTAACAAAAGAAGATATTCTAAACTATTGTAGTGATCGTCTAGCAAGTTACAAAGTTCCGGAAGTTTATTTTATTGATCAACTCCCTAAAAACCAGCTCGGTAAAGTATTAAAAAGAGAGCTAAAATGAAGAGGGTTAAAAGCGCGGACTGAATGCAGCCCGCGCTTTTATAATTTAATAGAAGTAATATCATTTTAACGCAAAAATGTTAAGTAGAAAGTTTCCTGATATCAGAGTAACAAACACAAAGTGTATTTTCATATTCAGATTCGTATCCTGTAAATACGAGATTTCTTTCTTTATCATCGTAATGAAATCCGAATTTCTTTAAATCATCTTTCAAGATATCTTCACTAATTTTAATGGAAGAAGCAATATCTTCATAAGAAGCACCATTATTTAGCTTTTGAACAATCTCACCTATTAACAAGTTACGACCTCCAGTAGCATATGTTTCTTCAGTAATAATTTATCCTAAATACCTGCTTTTATGAAAGTTGTGCGGAAAGTCATTCTAGATTATTAAAATTTACAGCGAGCACTTCGTTTGCTAATTAGTGAATTAATTATGTTTTTTCTTTTCGCGATAATCATTAAAACAATAAATGAAAAAAATACTCACAAAAAATCCAACGAAGAGACCAATGAGACTTTCTAATTGAAAATCTTTTTCTCCAATTATTTGGCCGTAAACGATTCTGAATATCACACCAAAAAAAGAAAGAACAACAGCCGTTGTGGTAATACGTAAAAAGTTAATAAAATCACACCTTTTTACAAAGTGTATTCCCCTTTTTTAATACATTTAAAGTTAAGACTGATTATAGGAGGTTCTAAAGTGCAAGTGAGAATATCACTTAGAAAACACAATAAATAATACAAATATGGAACTTTTATGAAATTCGTTCGTAAAAGATATAGGAGGCGATAATATGGATATATCAAGTGTTAATTGGGCGGACGTAGCTTTTCAAATCTTTTGGTTAATTTTATTGGTTTCTTTAGGTTTGTTTATTTATAAAGTCGTTCAAGTTAAAAAAAGAAATAAACGTTTTGTTAAGAATGAATGATCCTTTTATACATAAAGATGTGAATGGAGTATTCAAGCAAAAGAGGTGTTTTTTTGAGAAAATTGATAAAAAAATATTCATTTATCTGTACAGGATTCTTATTTGGTTATTTTCTTTTACTGATTTTAGGCTTAGATGTTTCTATTAGTAGTATGTTTAAAGTGTTTATACCAGTAGCAGCTGTAGGACTGTTGCTTGGAGAAATTATAAATATGGCTTTTAATCATCATCAGACTAATATGAACTAACATTATAATTCCGCTCAAAAATTACATAAAAACAAATAAAAGCATAAGACAAGAAAGGTAGAATATATATGGCTTGTTGCAATCATTGCAATTACAAATGGAACGCTAAAAATGTATGGTTACTTGGGTTTTCTAAGAAAGGAAAGAAGTGTCCTAAATGCCATACTAGACAATTTATCTCCTTTAAAGGTGCTGGTCCTTTAATGGGGCTAGGTTATTTAAGTGGGATTGTTGCTATATCTCTTATTGGTTTATTTCCGTTTATCGTAAAGCTAACAGATAAAGAAGAGCACAGATGGAAGTAAATTAAAAAAGCAAAGAGAATATTAATATTCTCTTTGCTTTTTTCTTGGTTTTACATTCATAGAAGCCATATAGTAAATCAATTATAAAACACCTTTGTTTTACTACTTAATTCTCTTTTTCTGATACCACTTCAGCTTTACTTGGCCAGAAAGCAAATCTTCCTAAAACCGTAGTGATCGCAGGTACAAGGAATGGTCGCACAATAAATGTATCTAACAGAACACCTAAAGCCGTGATAATTCCGAACTGAACCAGAACTTGAATAGGCAGTGTTGCTAGAACCGCGAAAGTAGCAGCTAAAATGATTCCAGCTGATGTGATAACACCGCTTGTTTCACTTACGCCTTCTTTAATCGCTTGTTTTAACGGCATGTATTTCTTTTTCTGCCAGATGCTTGAGATCATAAAAATATTATAATCCTCACCAAGCGCCACTAAGAATACAAATGCGTATAAAGGAATCGCTCCTTGGATAGCATCTGCTCCCATGATATTGTGGATGATGAGCCAGCCTAAGCCTAAAGCTGCACTGTAAGAGAGGATAACGGTTCCCACTAAATAAAGCATAGCTACAATAGAACGCAAGTAAGCCACTAGCAGCAGCGATATAAAAATAATAATTAACGGGACAATAATACTGTTGTCTTTATCACTAACAGTCATCGTGTCATATTGCGTCGCTGTTTGACCGCCAATCCATACTTTGGATTTTACTGAGGAAACTCCGGACTGTGACAGTGCCTTTTCGGCTGCATCTTTCAAGTCTGGAATAGCCTCCATAGCTGTTATACTATATGGATTTACATTAAACGTGACGTCATATACCTTTAAATCCTTATTACTTTTACCGCTTTGAGGTGCAGAAACGGTACTAATAAGATCGTTTTTCTTTAACTCTTTTTCTAGATCTACCGATTTCCCTTCTGTATCAATTACTACTTGTGCTGGTGCTAGTTCACCAGGAGAGTAAGCGTCAGAGATAATCGTAAATCCTTCACGAGAAGGCATATCTTCAGGGAAAGAAGACAATAAATCATACGTGTACTTGATTTGACTAGAGTATATGGATAAAGCTCCAAAAAAGACTAGACAAGCTACAATGATTGTCCATGGTTTAGTCGTAACCACATTACCGATCCAATTCCCGAAACGGTTTTTCTCTTTTCGGTCACGCACCGGTTTTCCTTTCTTTTTCGCCAATTCTTCTTCCATTTCAGGAGTGCGAGGAACAAAAGGATAAAAAGAACCTCTTCCCATAACTGCAAGCAGGGCAGGAATAAGAGTTAAGCTCGCTAATCCCATAATAAGAATAGATAAACTAAACGGGATTGCAAAACGGTGGTAAGCCCCGTACTTTGCCACGATTAAAGCTAAAAGAGAGATGACAACCGTAAAGCCACTCATCGCTATAGCACCTGAAGCACCTTTAAAGGCGTTGATAAGTGCTTGTCTCTTATCTTTTACTTTGCGAAGCTCATCGCGATAATGAGAAATTAAAAATAAACAATAGTCTGTTCCGGCTCCAAATAACAAGACCGTCATAATGGATATGGACTGTGAATCGACCGTAATCCATCCTTTATCTGCTAAAATACCGAGAATTGGACTCAGCACCCCATAGGCAAAACCTACACCGATCAAAGGAATAATCGCTAAAATTGGGGAACGATAAATTACAAGAAGTAAAATTAAGACTAATAAAACTGTCGCGATTAGTAAGGAAACGTCTGCTCCTTCAAATAGGCTGGTTGCATCTACTTGAATTCCTACAGGTCCTGTAACGCGCGTGCTTAGCTTATCTTTTTCATCGATATCCGTCGCAAAAGAATCGTATGAAACATTCTCTTTTACTTGTTTTTTAATCGTATCTAGGTTTTTTTCTAGTACATCCGTTTCAACGTTTTCTTCAAAGAAAATAGGCTGTACAAGAGTTGTTCCGTCTTTCGAAACCATCTTTTGCAGAGCTGCTAACGGTAATTTATGCAAAGGCGGAGTAGACGTTTGTGCTTCTAATGGTTTCTTTTCTAAATCCGCCGCCATTTGCTGAATAGATTTTAGATCATCATTATTCAAACCTGATTCTTTGTGCCATGTAAGTAAGGCAGGAACCCCTGATGAATTAGGGAATTCTTTCTTTATAAGATTTTCAGCTTCTACGGAAGGTGAATTCTCACTTAAGTTTGGTGCATTGTTTACTTCCGTCTTATTCACAGCAGGCCAAGCAATCGTGAGGACTACAGTTGCCAAAATCCATACGGCAATTACAATCCATCGACTCACTTTCCCAGTCATATATCGACTGAATGTTGCTAAAGGTGATTCTTTCATTAATTCTCCCTCATTTCCAAATCTGTTTGTTTCTATTACAATATATATAGAACCTTCAATAATTATATATACCAGAAGGTTAATTAATCAACTAGTTTAAATGTGCCAATTTCTTGAACTAGAAGGAGGGCCCTTATGAATACGAATCAGACACCGAAAAAAAAGCCTGGCAGACCTAAAATAACAACTGAAAATAATATAACGAGAGAGCAAATTTTGAAAACAGCTGCTCATTTATTTATGGCATACGGGTACGAAAAAGTTTCAATGGAGCAAGTGGCTGAAGCGAGCGATGTGACCAAGGCCAGCGTTTACTACTACTTTAAAAATAAGGCAACTTTGTTTACAGTTTCCGTATCAAGCATGTTCCAACGTATTACAAAACAGACGGAGAAATTATTGCAAAATTCCAATGGGTTAAAACACAGATTATATGAGGTAACATTGGATCATTTAAAGCGGCCGCATATTGATTTTGAAACATTATTACAAGAAGCGACTTCGTCGCTTACAGAAGATCATATTCGTGAAATTCGTGAAGCAGAGAAAGCGATACATGAGGCATTAGAGAACGTATTCAAACAGGCCGCAGACAACGGAGAAATCGTCGTAGCAAGTCCCAGATTGCTTGCGCATACATTTTCAACGGTCACAATGATTCGGAACAAAAAAGAATTAATTACAGAATTAGGAGGCCCTGAAAAAACGGCTCAGGCTCTAGTGGACCTGTTTTGGGTAGGGATTAGTCCTAATTGACTTTTTTATTCTAGCGTAAAAAAATAAATAAAGAACGGGTAAAACATATTGATCAATATGTTTTACCCGTTCTTTTAATTGGCCGCAAGTACTTGGTGGAAATCGGTAAATGATAGCGATTATATGTTAAGCGACAAACCTATAAATAAATGGTGGTTCAACGTTTTCATTAACAACCTAACAAGGCGAAGTTATATGATAAAAATGTAAAAATTTAATAATTTGGTTTTTATTTGTATTTAAAGCGGTATTTTACAGAAGGTTAGTGTTAAAATAATGAAAATCCTATCTTTTAGGGTTGCCTTTAGGATATATGGTTATTCTATTGTAAACAAAACCTTTAGAATAACAAGTTACATTTTGGAAGGGAGAAAAATGGATGGAATCTATTTGGCTCGAATACGTATGGGCATTATTGATTCTAATCGGGTTAGAAGGATTATTATCAGCCGATAATGCTCTTGTACTAGCAGTTATAGCTAAACATTTACCCGAGGATCAGAAAAAAAGAGCGATTAATTACGGAATTCTTATGGCATTTATTTTTCGGTTTGGAGCTCTTTTTGCCATTTCATTTATCGCCAACGTCTGGTGGATACAGGCCATAGGAGCCGTTTATCTTCTGTATCTAGGTTTGAAGCATGTCATTCAGGCGCGGTTTGGGAAACATAATGAGAATATTCATGATGATGATGAGAAGGAGTCTGCTGGAAAGGGGTTCTGGCCGACAGTGGGGAAAATTGCGGTAGCTGACCTTGCTTTTGCCATTGATTCTATTTTAGCTGCGGTCGCTATAGCTCTTGGGCTTCCGGATTCACAGTTTGGAGAAATCGGTGGTATGGACGGAGGGCAGTTTGCAGTTGTAGTTCTTGGAGGGATTGCAGGTCTTATCTTAATCAAGTTTGCAGCAACCTGGTTTGTAAAACTCCTTGAAAAGCGACCTGCCTTAGAAACGACAGCATATGCAATTGTTGCCTGGGTCGGTGTTAAACTTGCGGTTATTACTTTTGCGCATAAAGATATCGGCGTCTTAGATTCTCATTTCCCTCATAGCACCGCTTGGACCCTGATTTTCTATGGAGTATTAGTTGGTATCGCGCTATTGGGTTGGTTTGCACCGGGCAATAAGTCATCAGAAAAATCATCGGCTTAAAAGTAATCGAGCGTAATGCGCACCCTGAATTTACTAATTACCCTTACTCTTCCCGTCAAAATGGATCCCTATTTCAGCATTTGAAAGGATGTTTAGATTCTATACAAAAGTGAGTTTTGCTGGTTCAGGCCTAACGATCAAGTGCGTTAACCCAAGCAGGGTTAACGCACTTTTTAATTGAAACGATTGTGAAAACGAACTTAGTTATTTTATTTATTATTTTTGTTCCCTTTACGATAATCAGTAAAGCAGGAAATCAAGAACCCCCCCAAAATAAAACAATGAATTAACTTAACTTTAAGTCCGTACGGTTAAGGTGTAGACTTATTTTTATGATTTGAAAAATCGTTTTTTTTTTGGAATTATTCTTGGAAACCTTGACTTAAAGCTAACTTTAACTTGTATTAAAAAAGCAATTAGATAAAGCCATCGAACTTCATTTTTGATCCGTAAGTATAATGATTTGCAAAATCTTAGATGTTTTACAATACGTCAACTCCAGTACTTTAGGAGTAATATAAGTAGTAGCGCTATCTTCATATTGAACAAGGGTATAAAGCTTTTTTTATTTCAAGTATATTCATAAAAGCACTTCTTTCCGTATTTTATGCTATAATAATCCCTAGTTTTTTAGTTTGTATAGAGAGGTGTAAAACAGAATGATGCCAAAATATCTGCAAGTAGCTGGCCAAATTGAATCTGATATTACTGAGCATGTTTATCAAAAAACAAATAAACTTTTGACTGAAGATGAATATGCAGCAAAGTATCAGGTGAGCCGTAATACAGTACGAAAAGCAATTGAAATTCTCGTGAATAAAGGATATGTATATCAAGTTCAGGGCAGCGGTGCATTTATTCGTAATCATCACAACAATGGATACGTTAATCTTGAAAAGCTACAAGGAGTTACCAATGATTTTAGTGACCGCCTTGTAGAAAACAAGCTGCTAGATTTTAAATTAATTAATGCGGATGAGGAACTAGCCCAAAATATGGGATGTAAGATTGGAACACCTATTTATTATGTAAAAAGGCTAAGATATGTTGATAGTGATCCATTTTCAATTGAAACTTCGTATTTCAACAAAAATCTTGTTAAATACCTTGATGAAAATATTGTGAAAAAATCGATTTATACATATTTACGCAATGACCAGCAACTAGCAATTGGTTTTGCAGATCGTGTTATTCGTGCCGATTATCTTATGTGTGAGCAAGCTGATTTATTGGGATTAAAAGAGAATGATCCGGCTTTGGTGGTAGATAATACTGTTTATTTAATAAACGGTGCAATTTTTGATTACTCGCAGTCAGTGCATCACTTCAAACATGTAAAATTGCTAAAAGTATCAAATATGAAAGGTAGTTAAGGTGCAAAGAGAGCTCAGGGCTCTTTTTTTTTGTCTGAAAATAAAAAAAATAGTTTACATATGAATCTGAGTGAGTTATTATAAATTTATAAAATTTGTACCAACAAATTAGATTTGTACTTATGAAAGGGTGTACATATATGGTCGAAGAATCGATTGAGATTAGCTCTGAAGATATCTTTGGATTAATTGCATTTTCAGGTGATGCTAAAGCGAGCTATCACGCTGCTTTACATCTGCTCAGAGAAAACAAAGTAAAAGAGGCAGAAGCAGAAGTAGCAAAAGCGAATTCAATTTTAAACGAAGCACATGCTATTCAAACAAAATTTGTCACACTAGAGGCCCAAGGGAAATCGGCACGGGTTGGTGTATTGATGGTTCATGCCCAAGACCATTTGATGAACACAATCTTAGTGAAAGAGCTATTGGATCATATGATGACCATGCAAAAAGAAATTAACTTATTGAAAGGGATGAATTGATATGGTGAAGATTGGATTATTCTGTGCAGCAGGTATGTCTACAAGTATGTTAGTGGAGAAGATGAAAGCGTTTGCTGGTGAGCGTGGTGTAGAAGCTGAGATTGCAGCTTACCCTGAGTCAGAGATGGAAAAGTATGTTGATAATATCGATGTTGCTTTATTAGGTCCTCAGGTGAAGTATTTGTTAAACAAAGGAAAAGCTGTTTGTGAACCAAAAGGTGTCGCTATTGATGTTATTAACACGGTGGATTACGGCATGATGAATGGTGCAAAAGTACTTGAACACGCGATTAAATTAGCGAATAAATAAACGGGGTGAATGATTTGAAAATGCCAAAAGATTTCTTGTTCGGCGCAGCTTCAGCTTCTTATCAAGTAGAAGGGGCATGGAACAAGGACGGTAAAGGGGTTTCGAACTGGGACGTCTTCTCAAAGATTCCCGGTAAAACATTTGAAGGAACAAACGGTGATGTGGCCATTGATCATTATCACCGATATAAAGAAGACATCGCACTTATGGCAGAGATGGGATTGGAATCGTATCGGTTTTCCATTGCCTGGACACGTATTCTTCCCAACGGTACAGGTGAAGTAAATCAAAAAGGATTGGAATTCTATAATAATGTCATTGATGAATGTTTAAAACACGGAATTGTTCCGTTCGTCACATTGTATCACTGGGACCTTCCTCAAACGCTTGAAGAAGAAGGCGGCTGGCTAAATCCTAAAACAGCCGATGCATTTGTCACGTTTGCTGATGTTTGTTTTAAAGCATTCGGCGATCGAGTACGGAATTGGATTACCTTTAACGAAACGGTTATCTTTTGTTCGTTAGGCTATTTAACCGGTGCTCACCCACCAGGAATTGAAGGGGATGCGAAAGCATACTTTCAGGCGACACATAATGTGTTTGTGGCTCATGCCCGTGCGGTTGAACTTTTCAAACAGTCAAGCTATGAGGGGGAAATTGGCATTACTCATGTTTTTAACCCGGCGTTTAGCATTGATGAAGACGAAGAGAACAAATTTGCAGAAAGACATGCGAATGCATATTCGACACATTGGTATTATGATCCAATTTTGAAAGGAGCTTACCCACAATATGTAATAAAAGAGCTCGAAGCTAAAGGGCTACTCCCGCAAATGACAGAAGAGGAACTGGATTTGCTTCATAGAACGGCACCTATGAATGATTTCATCGGATTAAACTATTACTGCCCACAGCGCGTAATGAAAAACGATTCAGCCCTCGTATTGTCTGGTGGACGTGAGAACTCAACAGGTAAACCTGGAAACCCTTCATTTGACGGTGTATACAAAACAGTCATGATAGAAGAAAAGGTATATACCAAATGGGGATGGGAAATCGCTCCTGATGCTTTTCTAGAAGGGATGCGTATGCTTAAAGAACGCTACGGGGACATCAAAATGTATATCACGGAAAACGGTTTAGGAGATGAAGATCCTATCGTTGGTGAAGAGATTCATGATCAACCTCGAATCGACTATATTGAAAATCATTTAAGCGCTGTCAAAAAAGCTGTCATGGAAGGAATTAACGTCTCAGGATACTTTGCATGGTCTGTCATTGATTTGCTTAGCTGGTTAAATGGTTATAAAAAACAATACGGATTCATTTATGTCGATCACAAAAATAATCTTGCAAGAAAACGAAAGCAGTCATTCTTTTGGTACAAGGATATTATCGCTACACGCGCAGAAGAACTTTAAGGAGGTACCCCTATGGGTCGCTTAGAAAGTGTATTTGAAAAGTTCACCCCGTTCTTCCTTCGATTTGCAAATGCAAAACCAACACTTGCAATTAAGGATGGGTTTATTTTAACAATGCCGATGACAATTATCGGCTCTCTCTTTCTATTAATTCTCGCTGCCCCGATTCCAGGCTGGGAAGAGGCTATGGTAAAATTCTTTGGAGAACAGTGGAACCTTCCACTTACCCAGGTTGTCGGTTCTACATTTGATATTCTGGCTCTTATTGGTGTGTTTGGAATCGCTTATTCATACGTCCGGAACGAAAAAATTGAAGGTACGCCAGCTGGTATTCTAGGTGTAGTTGCCTTCCTTATTATCACTCAGTCCTCTGTCTTGGCAAAAAGCGGAGAAACCGTCACAGGTGTTATTCCCAAAGTTTGGACCGGCGGGCAGGGTGTACTAGCCTCGATTGTAGTTGGTCTATTTGTTGGCTTTGTGTATTCGCAGTTTATTAAGCGTGATATTCGTATTAAAATGCCAGAAGGTGTTCCGCCAGGCGTTGCGAACTCGTTCTCTGCACTAATTCCTGGGTTTGCCATCATTACAGTAGCTGCCATTGTCTTTGGATTATGCCAAGCTTTTGCAAATAAGACATTCACTGAAATTGTTTATAAACTGCTGCAAGTACCCGTGCAAAATTTGACGGACACGCTTACTGGTGCAGTTCTTATCATGGTCTTAATGTCACTTCTTTGGTGGTGTGGAATTCATGGTGCTGCCATTATTATGGGAGTAATGGGACCGCTTCTAACAGCCAATGCTCTACAAAACCAAGCAATATTGGATTCTGGTAAAGAGCTTGTTGTAGGCGAAAATGCTAAAGTTGTAACCATTCAATTCCTGGATGTATTTACGAAACTAGGAGGATCAGGTATTACCATTGGTTTTATTATTGCAGCTCTTATAGTGGCACGGTCATCGCACTTAAAGCAGCTCGGTCGATTATCTTTAGCTCCTGGATTATTCAATATAAACGAGCCAATCATTTTTGGTATGCCAATTGTATTTAACCCAATAATGTTTGTTCCTTTTATTGTTGTTCCTGCAATCGCATCATTTATGGTTTACTTCTCTATCATTTGGGGATGGGTAGAGCCTTTCAATGCACTTCAGGTTCCTTGGACCACACCGCCGGTTATTTCTGGCTTCTTGATTGGCGGCTGGAGAGGGGCTTTATTGCAAATAGTAACCATTGTGATGTCAGTGATGATTTATCTTCCTTTTGTCAGAATGCAAGATAGTATTTCTTACAATGAAGAGCTCGAAGCAAAAAAACAATCAGAAAGTAATATTGCTTGAAACAACTAAATAAAGGATTACCCCCCGTATACTTTTATAGGGGGGTAATTCTTTATTTATGCACTTATAATGAAGTTATAGTCAATATTTTGAAGAAGAAAGTAGGATATACAATGAAATTTGTATTAGCTTGTGATATTGGTGGTACCGATTTAAAAATGGGGAAATTTTCTCTTTCCGGTGATCTTGTTGAATCCGTAAAAATACCTCTAGCCAATAGGAAAGGGCAGACTATTCTTACTCAAATTGAAAGCCGAATGGATTCTGATGTAGTAGGGCTAGCTCTAAGCATACCTGGTTTTATTAATCCTAATACAGGTTTTATTGAAATGGGCGGTGCTATTGAAGATTTTAATGGGTTCAATATCTTTGCATATTTTAAAGAACAATTTCCTGATTTGGCAATAAGTGCAGAAAACGATGCGAATTGTGTAGCTCTAGCAGAAAAATGGAGAGGAAGTGCAAAAGAAGAGACAGACTTTCTTTGTCTAACTATTGGAACAGGAATTGGAGGCGCAATTTATTTGAACGACGCTCTTTATAGAGGGAGACGTAACCGATCTGGTGAGTTTGGACATATGTTCAGTGAACACGTTACGAGTGATATTGCAGAAAATCATAAATTTAACAAAACAGCTACGCTGGCAGTCATTCGTGAAAAATATGCAACGTGTATGAACATACCTTTTCAAAATGTCTCAGGTGAACAAATCTTTGAAGCTTACGACCAAGGGGAAGAAGTGGCATCGCTTCTGGTTAGTGACTTATATAGTGGATTGGCAATGAACATCTTAAACTTATATTATGTGTTTGCTCCTCCTACTTTTTATATTGGGGGAGGGATTACTTCAAGAAAAACATTCATAAACGAATTAAAACAGAGAATCTTAGAAATTGATCCAGCATTCTGTGCTGTTATCAGATCTACTAGTTTTGGAAATCAATCAGGTATGATTGGTGCAGTTTACCATCATATTGCGTCTCGAAAAACGTTGGAGTTAATTTGAGACTAAACATTAGAGCTATGACATGTACAGACCATAATGAAGAGATTTTCATCTAGATAAGGTATAGGTAGAGAATTGAATGGTTTATAGGTTAATATCAACATAAAGATTTAAATAAATAAGCGTAGCTGAAGTAAGCAGCTGCGCTTATTTATTTTTGCAAAGACCGTTCGTTAAAATGCAAAATGAAAATGTCCCTGCATTTATGAAAAAACACTGGAGTAGATAGATAAAGCCTACCTACACATAAAAGAATAATCATTGGTAAAAGGGTTATGTATCTCAAGTATGACTTCTCCGCCTTTATCGTAACATTGTGAACTGATGCTTTCGATTTGCTTGCTATTAAAATAACTAGCGCAATTTACTAATACGGAGATGACAAGTAATAAGGTTAGAATAATGAATAGTATGTCTTTAAATCTTCTTTGAAAAGTTGATTGCAATTTTATGCTCCTCTCTAATTGATAAAACTCTACCATTCGTTATTCTACAGACAGCGTATTATTCCATATGACTAGTGAACAGTAATATGGATGTCAAAAATAGTAGAAGAAGAACATATAGTACAGATATTGTACCTAATTTTAAGACAAGTAGATTCATCATAATAAATAAAACACTGATAGATAAAAAAAGTCTGTACACAAAATCTAGTCTCTTATTAGCAAAAATATATCTCTTAGTGTTTTCTGAAGACTTATATCTTTTATCTATTACGTTTGTGCTAACTACTATAAATGCAAGGATGGACCATGGTATAAAGCTATTTTTACTGATAAGTAAATATACGGAAAACACGGCCAATAAGTAAGGAAATAAACGATGCTGAACATATCTTTGACTCATCTACACACATCACCTTTTCTAAAATTGGTATTTGCATTAGACATCTACTCAATAACTGTTCTCATTTGAATTTGGTTATTCACTTCCAATTCGTTCACTCCTTAGAATAGTTTAGGTTTGAGTATACCATAAAAGGTAATAAAATCCTTTTAATCTATAATATTGATAATTTTAAAATAATTTCAGATGTTTTAGAGAACAATTACAATACAAAAAAGGTAGTGCATGTTGCATTACCTTTTTTTGTACGTTTATTTTTTATATCTATGTAACATCGAATGGATCATGATAAAGAAAAAAACGGGCATGCGGCATAATATTCTGCGCAAATCTTATCTTTCCATGTTAGATTCAACTAACTTCTGCTTCCATGTAACGAAATCCAAAAAACGTGTAATATGTGACACGGTAATTTTTAATTGATTTTTGTTTCACACTATTCCACTGATGTCCATTCGGCTTTGCTTGGTAACTTTGCACCATAAACTTATCAAGTGGTCCAAGTGACCACTTTCGAAAATTTCCTTCGAGTTCTTCTACTTTCTTTTTTTCTTCTGATGAACCTAAAGGGCATGCTTCATTAGCTGTTATTCTTGGTATACCAATAGCTAAAACAATAATAACCCCAACAAGAATGCTCCAACTCAAAATCCGCTTTTTCATATTGGATATTTCTCCCTTTCTATTTTATTGCTTTATAGACAACTGGTGAGGAAAGCTTAATCAATGTAGACGGCTCTCCAAAAGCCATAGATTCATCAATAAATGTTTCCAGAGATTGAACGGAAGTAGTTAAAACTTTTACTAGATAGTTGTATTGACCCGCCAAACGATGACATTCGATAACCTCAGGGTGTTCTTTACAATATTCTACGAATTGCTTGCATTTTGTATTGCTGTATAAAATAAAAGCAGTTACAGGTTTGTTGAAATTTTCAGGGTTAATTATTGCTCTATATCCATCTATTATGTTTTTCTCTTCAAGTTTTTTTACTCTTTCATTAACAGCAGGGGTGGATAAACCAACCAGCTTTCCCAACTGTGTAACGGACAAACGAGCATTCTCTTGTAGATGTAGTAATATATTTTTATCAATTTCATCCATAAAACATACCCCGCTTTAAATTATAAATTAAAATAATGAATTTTCCGTCAATATTAAAGCTATTAATTAGTAATACAATAAAATAGATATGTGAAAATAGAAATTTATACAATACAATTTAATTATATCAAAAGGAGGGATTTAATGGCTTTAGAAATGAGAAATACATGCGAAAAGTGCAATAAGAAACTCCATAATAGCTCTGTTGCTTATATCTGTACACATGAATGTACGTTCTGTGATAAATGTAGTGAAAGTGCGATGTATATTTGTCCTAACTGTGAAGGGGAGCTGGTCAAGAGACCAAGGGGGCAAGAAAATCCGCTAAGTTGCTCATTGATTTAGACACAACACTGTATAGATAGTGCAGTCAGAACAGCTACAATCAATGGGGTGGATGTGACATTAGTGGGTGATGGACATTCAACAACGGACAGTAATGGTTTAAGTGCTAAACAAATCATAAAGCATTATAAGGGAACTTTACATGGTCATTACAACGTTGCACACTTTTCAATTGTCAGAAATACAGAGTAAGACTTGTTTCGTCCGACACATTATTCATAAAGATAAGAGTACACAACTAAAATAAAGCTCTAAAAGTGTTTAATGGACGCTTTTAGAGCTTTGTTTCTGCATTATGTCTCAATCTAAGCAGGAAAGCCTCCCGTTGGCGGTGGCCAGGCTCCGTTTAATCTTCTCATAATGACAATTTCACCGAGATGATAGCTGTTGTGAGAAGCAATATTACGCAGTAATCCCCCTGGGGTTTCACTTGGCCAAGCATCCAGAGGTTCTTCGATTGATAATGTCTCAGCTAAGTGACAAGCTTCGTCAATTCCATCACAAAAATGCTGGATCGTCTTTTCCCATTCTTCCTCATCAACCGGAGCAGGATGTTCAGGCCAGCTTTCACTTACACTTTTCGGTCTCTCAGGGTTTTCTCCTTTAGCAAGAGCAAGTAAAAAGTCTTGCCAATAGCTCATATGCTTCACTAATTGATAAATAGAGTAAGGTAATTCCTTTTGTTTATGTGAAGCAAGTCCCATATTAATGTCGGTTATTGCATTAATTGTTGGAAGATGACCTCTTTCACCTCGCAGTGATTTGATAAGTGCATCGCGAAATGCGGTATTCGTTTGTGTCATGTTTTTTCAGACCTTTCTTTTTCAAAGTATTAAGCTTGTAACAGTCTAACACAAATCAGTTTAAGATATGTACTTCTGTGATTAACGATTTACTATAACAATGCAACTAAAATAAATAGTATCCATCACAATTTTTTGTTTGTAAATCACCTTTATATGACGAAATATGGTTTAATGTAAAATATATGTAAAAAACGCAGCGAATCTTCGATTAAATACAGAACTTTTCCTCTTTTGTAAAAAGCGTATCGTTCGCTACGCTTTTTACAATTCATTTAATCCTCAACGGTTATTTCAACTATATAGAGATTTCCTTGATATGAAATAGAGAAGGAACGAATAATGGTTGTGACAGTTGTGCCTTCTATCTCTTCTCCAGATGGACTGGTAAGCCAATAGCCAATATGCGCCTTGTCGTCCTCTACGTATACTGAAATACTCATAACACATAGGTCTGAAAACAGTATGGTGCGACTTTCAAGCAAAGAATCGTATTCAACTATGTAATAGTCAAGTGTCTCATTAAGTGTGTCGTAGTCTAAAGTATCTTGACTAAGGATTTTATCCAATTCAAGTGCAAGTGGTTTTTCAATACTAATATTTATTTGTTCTGTGCGCATATAAACCGCTCCTTAAAAAGAGTATCGACAAGTATAAATTCCTCCATTTCGCTCAACGGAAAAGAAAATCACCCAGTTTTCGTTAAAGGAACGAGGGTTCATTTGTCAATTAGCGCATCAATATTTGGAAACCCATGAGTTAACGGCAGAAGACATTAAACACATCTTAGAGATTTAAATTGAATTAATCTATGTTCTAAATAAACTATTTAAAATAAAATCAGCAGCTAAATAATCACAAATTTTTTTACCTTATATTGTATAGATTATAAAATAAAGTTATATTTTGACGTGAGTGAGGTGTCCTATGATCTTTCTAAGTCTTACCTTCCCGTTGTTCCTGGGTTTGCTGTATATTGCATTTGCTACGTTTTTGAAGAAACTACATAATAAAGAAAATACAACGGGTGTTATCGTATACGGAGCAATTATTTCCGTTATTTTAGGTAGTTATGTTATCATGTTGTTTACCTAAAATTAAATAAAATATATGTGCGTTTCATATAAAAAGCCGCTATCTCAAGTATAGAGTTAGTGGCTTTTTTAATTATTTATATGCCGATTTAATTGTATCTAAATAAAAATAATCAGCATCTGCCTCATCTTGAACAACCATTAATTGATAGAGATGGTCAGGCTTATCTGGAATATTAAAAACAATGTTTAAATCAAGTGGTTTGTCTTCTAGTTTCATGTTTGGATAATTTGTTGTAAGAAGCGTATATCCCTCTTTTGTATAAGCCTCTCTAGTAGCTGGTTCATAGGTCTTACTGTCTGTTACGTCTTCTAATGTAAAGTGAAGGTCTTTTAGCGATACAGAATTTCCTTCTTCAAACGTATTTTCTAAACGTACAGATACATTCATAAATGTTGAAGTTCCGTTAATGCTATCGATATCATCCACGTAAGATGCGCTGTTGGTTGAAATATAGTATTTATGGTGTTTAGATTTTTCATGATAAGATAGGCTGCCTTCTGCCGGTCTAACGTTTGTTGCGTGCTCAAGGCTAGCGGTATGTTTTGGGGCAGGTGCTTCTACGGTTACTTCGTTTTCTTTTTTTCCACTTTCGCAAGCAGCAAGGCCAGAGACTAAAACGGCACACATGATGCTTGTTTTTGTTATTTTATTCATTATACTCCTCCAAGATAGATGATAGTGTTTATGTTACATGGAATATATATGGGAATCAAGGAAAAATGTGAAAGATAGTTACAGGGATAAGGAGTTTAAATGTTCTAGGATGCTTCCAATTTGGAGAAAAAAGAAAAAATGGTAAAAAAGAAAAAAGGAGAGTGCAGAAGTTGGGGGGAAGGTAAGAAAAGCTGATTCATCTTTACCGATGAACAGTCTTTTTTTGCAACCAGTCTGATGTTATGGGAGACGTCCCTTATAGTATGAAGTAAGACTCAACAGGTAACACATAATGTTTCAATTGGTTATAAAAAGGATGGTGTTCAGGATGAAAAAACGAATAAAGATGTTAATTTCTATTGGAATTGCAGCGTCTTTGATTATTATTTTGTCTCAATCGAAAGTGCATGCTAGTACTCTGATTGGTACGGTTCAGGTTAAAGCTCATTCGTTATATCTTCGAGCAGGAAATAGTTTTAATGCAAAAGTAGTTCGTACGTTACATAAAGGCAAGCATTATAATGTGTACGCGAAGAAAAATGGCATGTACAACCTTGGACAAAACCGATGGGTAACGGCAAGTGCAACTTATGTTAGCTCAAATGGCAGCGTTTCATCTCACAATACAGCTCCATCGCCAACATCAGTAAAAGAGCCGGCACTTTCGAAAAATGCAAATGGAATTATATCATATGCTAAATGTTTCTTAGGGATGCGATATATCTGGGCATCTGCAAATCCTCTTTATATGTTCAGAGGGAATATAGTGAAATTCAGAAGTGACGGTACCTTTATATTTTTCGTAATAAACTAATCGAATGTCCATAAAACCAACCTTTCGTAGGGTAAAGCACAAATAAACTATCTGGAAGAAGTAAAACTATTATATAGTTGATGATAACAACAATAAACACCAAATGAGGTGATACGATGAAAAAAGAAGAAAAAGTGGAGGCAGAAGAAGTATTGTGCCGGTTGTTTAAAGGTGGAAAAATTAAGCACGTTGGAGATGGAATACGTTCTGATTATTTTAGACTCAAAATACAAGCTGCTGATGGTCAACCACTTGTTATTACTGCGGAAAACAAGTGGACTGTTTCACCTATACGTTCCTTTTTTTCACTTATTGCCAAACAAGAGGAAATCACAGACATATTCTTAGGGGAACAAGAACCTCATTTAACGTTACAGTTTACAAGCGGTGTGCTATTAACAATCTTTGGAGTAGATAACCTCTATGAAAGTTGGCAAGCCGGTACAGATTCACAAGATTGGTTAGTAGTTGCATGTCCAGGTGGAGATGTGGCAGTTTGGTCTCCAGAGAATGAAGAAAATATATAACAGTAGGGGGTGTCGGCAATGAGCAATATATACGAACAATTAGATGAATTGCAGGAACAGCTACAACATTATGCTCTTAATAGAATTGAAGAGTATTATTACACCAGATGTTGTGAAGTAGCCGGAACCGAGGTTACTTAAGGGCCTTATTTATCTTATTTTATTAGAAAGCTTTCAGTATAATAACCCCTGTAATAATAAGAGTAACGGAGATAATCTTTCTTTTGTTTTTTGATTCTTTAAATATATAAATACCTAACAGCGTTGTACTAGCAATCGTTAGCCCTGCCCATATAGCAAAAACGATGCCCATTTCAAAATAGTGTGTCGTTAGAGAAATAAAATAAATACAGGCAATGAACAGCAAGAATGCGCCTATCGTGGGAACAGTTTGTCTAAAGCCTTTAGATAGTTTTACACACATTTGCCCTGCAATGCCTAAAACTAAGCCAATCGTTAAAAATACGTATCCCATTACGCTGCCCTTCTTTCTTTAGAACTTCCTTTAATGTTAAGAGAAACTGCACCAATTACAATAAGAGAAACTCCTAAGATTTTAGATAAGGAAATAGTTTCATTTAAAAAAATAATACCTGTGACAACAACAAGTACGGTTGCGCCTCCTGCATATAAAGCACTTGCTACTCCTACTTCACCTTTAGCGTTAAGGAGCATATAAGCAGCAATCGAAGAACAATAAAATAGTATGGCAAAAACAGTCGGAACAAAGTTTGTGAATCCATTTGTAAGATTAAGAAAAAATACTGCGATTACCTCCAAGATGATGGCAAGAAACAATAGTAAATAAAACAATCAGATTTCCTCCTTTTAGTCACCTCATTTTAAGAACTTTACGTAATGGCTACTAAATAATTGCAGTAACAATTGGATGTCATTATTTTATCTAGAGCTTGATATCTTGTAAAATAATGATAAATGATTGTAGATATCACTATTGTTAATACCTAAATGAATGTAAGTGGAAAGGAGGATGTTTATGGAAGTAGAAGATATACGTATATTTATGGCTGTGGCAGAATACGGCAGTGTAAGCCTTGCTGCTGATAAGCTAGGTTATGTCCAACCAAATGTAACAGCACGTATTCGATCTCTTGAACGAAAAATTGGACACCCATTGTTTCATCGTCACAGACGCGGAATGACATTAAATGTAGAAGGTCGAAAACTTTTAACGTACGGAGAACAAATGATGAGGCTAATGGATGAAATACAGAAAGCATTTCAAGATGAGCGTAACCTTGTTGGATCATTATGTATTGGATTAGTTGAAACGGTAGTAGGGTTTCCTGAAATCATTTCTTCCTATCATAATAAGCACAAAAATGTGGATATTTCTCTAGTATCAGGAGTAAGTACACAATTAATAGAGAAAGTTCTTAAGTTCCAGCTAGACGGGGCATTTGTAGCAGAACCAGTAAATGTGTCAACGCTTGATCAAATTCCGGCTTTTGATGAAGAAATTGTACTTGTATGCAGTGCAAATGAAAAAGGTAAGAAGCAGATTCAGTCTGCCAGAGAGTTACTGCACCTACCATTCATTTTATTTAATGAAGGCTGCCAATATAGAGAAAGACTAAAGCAATGGTTAAAAGAAGAACAGATCGTATCCCTGAAAATTATGGAATTTGCTACACTCGAAACGATTATGGGGACAGTAGTTTCTGGTCTTGGTGTGACACTTATAGCCCGGTCATTAGCGGAGAGATATGAGAGGGAAGGGTTAGTACAACTCTTTTCAATACCTGAGCCTTATAGAAACCTTAGGATTGTATATGTTCGTCGTTCCGACTCCTATCTAGGAGTAACTGAGCGTGAATTTATAAAGACAATCAGCGAAGTAAGAGAAGGAAAAAAGCAGAAACAAACAGACTGTGTTTTCATAAAGAGCTTTTTAATGTAGCTTATGTTTAGTATGAATATGCCAGGTATTAATTTGAGCAGTAAAAGTGAGCTTTAGCTGCAAATAAAAGGAGAAAAGCATGAGAAAAGCAACTATATCAAAATTAGACAAATTAGTGGGCTTAAATGTAAGATGCGCGGGGAGAGCCTCAAATTTGTTTTGGCTAGGATTTGGAGAAAAGATTTTAGTAACCAGAAGGGGGAAAACGGAAGAAGTAGCTGAATACGCTTTACATATTCAATGTTCATGGCGTATTGTCAAAGGTAATAAAATTGTAGTAGCCTCACGGGATTTCTATTCTCCAAGAACAGGATTGGATGATGAAAATGAGTACTTTGAATGGGATGTCCAAGGAAATAATCGATTCGATGAACGAATTGAATTTTTTGTAGAAGGTATAAACGAACACACGATTGTTGAAAGAGTTGACTCGGATGAAGTAGGAGGGCTAAAGATCTTTTTATCTCAAGGTTATTTAGTGGAGGGATTTCCGGATACGTCAGAAGACGATGAGTATAGTGAGTTCTGGAGACTTTTCAACCGAAAGGAAGACAGCCCTCACTTTGTTGTCACAGGAAAAGGTATTGAAAACGAGTAATCGTATAATTAAAGAAACGAAAAAAGCACAAACCCGTTGGAACCAAACGTTTTTGTGCTTTTTTCTTATTTTATAGTTGAGTTACATATAATCATAAGCGGAATCATCAAAATAGAGCCAGTGATAATATTCAACCTGCGGATCTGTCATTTTTAAAACTTCTTCTTCATTGAATTTTTTATACTCAACTAATTTCTGTACTTTAGAATTTCTTTCCACTTGGCTCATTTTAAATCCTCCTTATAGTTTGAAAAGTAACAATGTATTTAAATTTAGAAAGCGTTTTCTTTTTTTCTTATTTTTATTATATATCTCAATATGAGATTAAAACAATATCAATTATAGATGATTTTTCAAAAAACAATATAGAAATGGTATTATGGCGTCGGATTGGGACAACAAGGCTTCTGCAATCGAAATTAAATAATAGGTGATTGGCAACGGCCAGGCTAAAATTTTTTTGTTCGTATCGTTGCTTAATCCCTAAAAAACATTATGATAACTGGCTCTATAAACTAGAAACAAAGCTAACTGTGTTAAGCTAGCTTTGTATTTTTTTATGCTGTTTTCCAGAGCGGTTAATCTTCAACCGTCGTTCACTTTGTTATAAAAACTCTTTAACAATTTCATCATGTTACGCCCCGAGGTTTTTGACATTTGATGACGATCTTCATCATCACGTGTACTCAGGTACCAGCTTCCCTTGTCATCTTCATTTAATCTATATACCTTATTGGTTCTACTATCTGTATAAAAGTTTCCATCCTTCAGCCTCAAATAATCGCCCCTCTACCAAGTGTCTATCCTGTATTATGCCCAAGATATCAATTTTATGAAAAATTTTATATACACAAAAACAGCAGGTTTCTTAATACGCTTATTATTTTGTATGTAATTTACACAGGTGCAAAAAAGGATAAGGGCTATGAGTGAGAAAATATTTAGTAATGGAGAAATAGTAACTATAAGAGTATCGAATGAATCAGTAACAATCTTAAAAAATCATTATGTAAAAAACATGAAAAGATACTCTTATACAGTCGACAAATATCCAAGTACCTTTTTCTTTGAAGAAGAATTAAAAAAACATGAACTATAATTATTAATGAATAAGTTTTGATATAAAAATCTTTTTAAATAAAAGCAGACTCTGAAAATAGAGTCTGCTTTTTAGTATGGTTTTTATGCTTTATTTACGTTTGTCGCTTGTGGTCCGCGTTGCCCCTGTTCGATATCAAAAGTCACTTCTTGACCTTCATCCAAGGATTTAAAGCCTTCACCTTGAATAGCTGAGAAGTGAACAAATACATCTTCTCCACCTTCACGCTCGATAAATCCAAAACCTTTGTCAGCATTAAACCATTTCACTTTACCGTGTTCCATTTTTTGTTGCCTCCTAGAATGTAGAAAATAAACCAGATTATCGTTAAATCTAGCTTATTTATTATATTATCCCAATAGAGACATCTTAAACTTAAATTAATGTGATCTTTCTAACTTTCTTTATCAATACTCACTTCACTAAAAAGGTGATTGGGGTATGACGATCTACATCATAATGAGGTTCATATGCAAAAACCTCAAAATATTTATAAGTGATCTTCTAAACATCGAAATGATAGAAGTCAAAGATCAACCAATGCCCACATACTCCTTACGGGCATTTTATTCATAAATATGAACTAAATTAGATGAGAGAGCACACGGGGACCCGTCTGCCCAAAAGAAAGGGAAGTTCATTCAAAATCTTTTTGAATAGTGGTGTAAAAATAGATTCTATTAGATAAGAATCTATGTACCTTTTCATATAAACCCAACCTTCGCATGAAGCATCCTTAAACTTGTTTACAAATAAAAAATGACGCCGTTGGAGGCGCCATTTTTTATAGAATAGAGAAGGACACGCCCTATGCACGGGCGGTACTCTTAACACATCGTCTTGATTTGATAATACCCAGTGTTTAAATTTAATAAACCTTTTTTTGGTATGACGATTTATGCAGAATATCTACATGTACCTTTTTAGTGAACATAAGGTCTCCTAGAGGCATCAATCAAAAGAGTTCTTACAGGTGCAGTTTCTTATGAAGGAATTTCAAATAATCTCCAGCGTTCTACCGGAGATTATTAAGATTATTTATTAAATTTCTCTGGAAACTGTTTCACAACTCCCGCAGATATAGTATCTGCCATTAAGATGATATGTGAGATTCCTTCATCAATTGCAACGATTCTTGCTTCCCAATCTTTTTCTAAGCTTGCAGATAAATCATTTGTCACCAATTTTAGATGCATATACAGTAATTTTTTTAAGTCTTCATTTTTTAAATAAGGGTTAGCCTGGCTAAGGAACGCTGCTATATCATCAGCATTTCGATACCATTCTTTGTTTAATTGATTCACCAAGGCTTTCTTTCCCGTTTTAGCTGCATCTACAATTTTGCCAGCAATCACAATATGTTCCTTAAGCAAAGCCGTAAGTTTGTTCCCAGCTTTTTCTCCGTATATCGGCTTCACAGCATTCCCGATATCTTCCTGATTTTTTAATAACCTTGCCAACACCTGTTTTTGGTCTTCTGATCCTGCTGTTGTTGCACTTGTAATATAATTACTTGTCCACAATACATGATCCATCCAAAGTCTTCTGAATTCATTTTCAAACGTTACCTGAGATTGACTAACACGATGTTCTGGTGCTTCAGCACGAGCACTACTTGGTTCAACCAGCATGTTTAGCGAAAATAACACAATAAATCCTACCCATAATAATCTTTTCATAAAAGCCGCTCCTTCCAATTTATACGAGTATTCGGCTTATTATTTGTATATGGGATTTTTTACATTCCTTAAAATGTTACTTTCTCATAATAATTCTTTATAGAGTATTGTCACACTCCCAATCAGTTCACACGGATGAAAGGTTGACTCATCCAATTATTTATACATTATCTAAAAAATGTATTTAACATAAGAACCTAATGGTAACACTATAAATAATAGTTAGTGAGTATGATTTCATTCCATACATTTAGGGTTTCGGTTAGTTAAAACGAGAAAAGACGAGATAAGAATTAATGAGCTATTTCTTTCACATAAGCTTGTCAGAATACTATCTAAAGAGAGGTCGAACAATATGAAAGTGACGGATACACTTGTTCAATGTTTAGAAAATGAGGGAGTTGAATATATTTTCGGAATACCTGGTAAAGAGACGTTGGATTTTATTGATTCTTTATCCAACTCTAAACAGATTCAATTCGTGAATGTGCGGCATGAACAAGGAGCTGCTTTCATGGCAGATGTATACGGAAGGTTAACAAACAAAGTAGGGGTATGTTTATCAACATTAGGACCAGGAGCTACTAATTTATTGACAGGAATATCTAGTGCAAAGCTAGACCACTCTCCTGTTGTAGCATTAACGGGACAGGCTGCTTTGGGGAGACAACATAAAGAGTCACATCAATATATGGACATTATTAAAATGGTAGAACCAGCAACGAAGTGGCGTGTTCAAATAAAAGATGCACAAACGCTTCCTGAGATTATTCGAAAAGCATTTAAAATTGCACAAATGGAAAAGCCAGGACCCATAGTAGTAGAATTGCCAGAAGACTTAGCAACTCAAATCGTTCCCATCAAACCTATTTCACCTACATCTATACCCGTAAGTATACCTATCATGGAGTCAATTCAGGCTGCCAATACTCTTATTAGGCAGTATGAGAGACCTTTTGTTATTATCGGTAACGGCGTTGTTAGACAGGAAGCCGTGGATGAGCTTCAACTATTTATTGAACGTCTTCAATCACCGGTTACCCATAGTTATATGGCTAAAGGTGTGTTATCTAAAGATCATCCACAAAATTTCTTTACGTTTGGATTTGATGAGAAAGATGAAGTGCTCGCAGGCTTAAAGGAAGCTGATCTGCTTATTGTAATTGGGTTTGATTTTGTCGAGAAGTTACCCAAAGAATGGAATGCGAAAAAAACACCCATTTTACATATAGATACTTTACCGGCAGAAATAGATGAATATTATCCTGTAGAAGTCGAATTGGTTGGAGATATAAAGCAAACTTTACGCGTATTCAATCAGCTGGATATCCCTTCTAAACCGTGGATACCCTCTGGCAATCTTCAGAAACAAATTAAGCAATCCTATCATATTGAAAAGAAAGAGATAGATACTAATTTACTACCTTTAACAATTGAGAATATCTTGCACAGTATTGACAAGCTCTCTTCAGAGGAAACAATTGTGATTTCAGATGTAGGAGCTCATAAAGTATCTATAGCCCGAACTTATCAACCCAAAAACGCTAACAAGTTCATTATATCAAATGGTTTAGCTTCCATGGGTATTGCTTTACCAGGCTCAATTGGAGCTAAACTAGCCTGCCCTAATGATCCAGTTATTTGTATTACTGGAGATGGAGGAGCTTTAATGAATTTTGCAGAAATAGAGACGGCAAAGCGCTTAGGGCTTTCATTCATCATTATTGTTTTAAACGACTCTACATTAAAAATAGAGCAGGAAATGATGAACAAAAAGTTTGGTAAGAGCTATGGAGTAACTTTTACAAACCCAGATTTTGTTCAATTGGCAGCTAGCTTTGGAATTAAAGGAGAACGGGCAAATAGTTTAGCCGAATTTGAAAATATAATGAAAAGCGCCTTAAAAAATTCAGATGAGATTGTCCTAATTGACGTTTTTCTAAAAGGCTAATTGCGATTTCTCCATTATTTTAACGAGTTATCTCTGTTAAGAGATTAATCTGTAGATTCACTAGAAAATAAATGTTTTTAATTTTTTAAAATAAGCTAGGCTCAGTTCAACCCAAATCCAACTATAAAGAAACGTAAATACAAAAATTAAACCAGTAGTACAAAGAGAAACATTATTGGAGATCACGGGACCTAGTACTGGGAATTTGAAACCGTACAATAAGGTAATAATCCCAACAGTTAATGAGGTGGCACCACTTATAATAATGTACAATCTCTTTTTTTAAAAGTAAAAAGCAGCTCCTATGCCTATTCCCAGTATTCCTGTTGTAAAAGGAAAAATAATAAGTTCACTTGGCTGGATAATCAGAAGAAGCAGATTTGTTAGTGTATAGGTAAGAAACCCTAGAGGAAGCGAAAGTATAAAACAAAAAAGAATGGGTGCGGTAGATAATGGACTAATGAAAATTCCTATAAAAAGTAATAAATATTAATTTGAAATATATACTAAATGAAGAAAAGGCACAGGAAAGTATAGAATAAAAACAGCATGTATATCCACATTATGAAAAAACGTATCCTTAATGCGCGATGAACATTGTTTAATTAAAAGGAGGAGTTTTATATGAGTGATAATCAATCAAATGATTTAGAACAGGTATCAGAGGAATTAGCTGATCTTGAGAAAGAGTTTGCAACAAAGCCTTCTGATCCTTATCCCCATAAGTATTATACTGGAGACACTTCTATAGTTTCTAATGCTGTGCCAGGAAACGATAAAGAATAAAAATTTCTCCTTATCTATTAATAGATAAGGAGAAATTTAGAGCATATAAGCTTAAGCACTGTATTTTTCCAGAACCAAAATACATCTCATAAAAAGACAGTTATATTTCATCTATTATTTTGAATTAAAAGTAATCGCTTTTATTTTTTGCTTTCCCGAAATCATTTGGTAGGTTATAATAAATATCTACAAAAATATTAAATGATATGTAAGTAACAAGCAATTACACCCTTAATATTTAACTAAACAGAAAAACTCCCTTAAGGCATTAGGGGAGTTTTTCTGTTTTTATGTATACTATATAAGGGTAATTTCACCATAATAATAGGACGAACTCATTTTTCAATTCTAACTAATGTTTTTTCTGGCATGTCAATGTCGTCGATGTCAAAGTAATGGATGTTTAACGTTAATTTCCTCTCTGGTTCTTCAGCTTCTTCTCCTACCCAACAACTATACAATTCAAAAAAGTCTCCTGACTTAAGATAGCGGTCCATCAATTTGCATAGTGCAATTAGTTTCTCTTTTGATTCTTTGCGCCTGCTCTTATTCATATATTCCGTAATCTCAATTCCCCAGTCACTTGCAACTTCATAAACATAAAGGGTAGTAAATTGGTGTTTCTTTATGTTCAATCGATTTCTTTCATCTGAAAAGCAATTCCCAATAGTAACTAAATCATCTAATTCCTTATTAATAGGTAATTCTACAGGTAATTCTACGTTCGAACCTATATAAGTAGCTAAACTCATTTGTATTCACTCCGTTCCTCATCTAAATAACCCGTTAAGTTTTGTGGAACTAACCTAGGTTGTTAATATCCTAAGAAATACAACCTGTTATCAAAAAGGTGTTTCACTAAACTTTATTACAAATACTCGAGTTTTATTCAAGGTTTACTATTATTCTACTTAACATATGAATAGGCTGCGAAATGTTTATATACCTGTAAATGGGGGATTTACCATATAAGAATATTGATACCTAATTGGAGAGGAGAATGAAAAATGAACAATAATACTGAAACCGTTGAGAATAAAGTAGAGGATAAACTAAATGAAATGAGTCAAGAGAAGAAAGACAACATCCTTTCTAGTTTTAACGAATTTAAAAGTTACTTAGGAGATAAAGTCACAAAAGGTGAGAAACTAGGGTTAAATGATGATCAATTAGCTCTAGCAGCTAAAAAAATAGCTGACTATCTCGCAACCCATGAGGAGCCACAAAATGAAGAGCAATACTTGTTACATGAGTTATGGAAAGTTGGAAACGAGGAAGAACAACATCATCTTGCTCATATGCTTGTTAAATTAGTCAAAGAATAATCTAAATCGATTATAGATTGCGTTTTGCCATTATTTATTAGAGGTTCAAGTGAATTCAATCAACATAGCAAAGAGCCACTTGCGTAAAATAAGTGGCTCTTTTTTCTCTTTCATGCTGCACCTCTGTTTATTTTTTAATATGTCCCTCCGATGCATCAATTAAAAGATAAAGCTATATTTCCCCAACAATAATTTGACTACATGCTATAACTCACTTCATTGAAAACATCAGTACGAATCCAACGGATTCGTATTTTTCGGTGACATTCAAAATACGTACCAAGCAATAGAAAGAAGAGGTTTTGAACGTTTATAATTCGGTTAAACATGAAGTAACAAATTATTTTTATTTATTCTGTATATTTAAATTATTCGTTCGTAATGGTACAATAAAATGATGGAAAGAGGATATGATGCTTCTTTCTTAATAAAGGATGAAGAAATATGGATATTAAGGCTCAGCAAACAAAATTGGCGAATAACTTGGGCAAATTGTTACGAGATAACTTTGGAAAAGGCCCCGAGGCTGTTCATGTTACGATTTATGAACCTTATGTTGTTATTTATGTTAGTGGCTTTGTATCACCGATGGAACAAGTACTGTTAAACCAGAATGAAGAACTTCAGGTTATGACTACAAGAGAGCTTTTGGTAAAGACTCTTGAACCTCAAATCACTGGTCAAATTAAAGGGATTACAGACCTTGACATCCAGCACTTATATTATGATTGGAATTTAGATCATCACTCCGGAATTTTTGTGGGAGTTTGTCTGGACGATTTGAAAGACGATTTGACTGAGGGTGACCCTTACCCAGGAAAACAAGCAATTCATGATCGGATTATAAAGATGAGTGAAATTGCACAAAAAGGGCCTGAGAAAATCTCTTCGTATAAATTAAGTGATCGTACATTGGTCATCGTAAGAGAAGGAATACTGGTGGCTATTGAAAAGCAGCTAATTTCGTTGGGTTTTGATGACACCTTACGCATCTCTAAACGCCCTTTGGAAAAAGGAATCTTACGACAAAACGATGACTATGATGAGATATTAAATGCAGACATTCTTGATATTTTTGTGGATTGGGATTTTGAAAAGGACAATAGCATTATTACCCTTATCTTAAAACCAAAAAATTAATGAGGCAGTAATGAATTGGACACATTGTGCCAAACATAAGCCGAGGAAGAAAAGCTCATACCTTTTCTTTTTCGGCTTATTTTTGTTGTTTCAAAAGAGTAAGTCCTTTTGTAACGGAATAATCCCCTAAAATAGCATCTGAAAATAGGATGTGCCAACAGAAAGGATTTGGTCGGTATGGCTGATAATCATGAGATTGTATTGTTTATAAAAGAGCTTCGTCGATTGTTGCAGGATTACCAAAAGTATGACAATGAATTTTACAAAGAAGAAATTAGCAAGGATATAATACTGTTAAGTACCATTATCTATGGAAGTAAAATTGGAATTTCAAATAAAAGAAGAATTTTTAAACATAGAAAATACAAAGGTAAACAGAAACCAATCTATTAAAAATATACTAGTATGACTCGTTTACATTTTGTGAAAAGTGAATTCTTATTACCCAAAATGATCTTATGATGAAGAAGGAGTTTTCATAAAACATCACGAATAGTATACCTTATGAAACTAGAAACTAGGTGCACCATCTATGGATAAAACGAAACTGGAAAAAGAATTAAGTAGTTATATGGGAAGATTACTTCGTGAAAACTTTGGAAGAGGTCCTGGAGGTGTATTCACCGTCATTTCTCCTCCTTTTATAACCGTTTATTTTAAAGCCTTTTTATTACCTTTAGAAAAGGCTTTGTTAGACAAGGGACAAGTTATCTATGTTCAAAAAACACGTGATTTGTTGATGGAGACTTTAATTGAAGAGATAAAAGGATATATACAATTAAATATACATTTAGATATTGAAGAATTTTATTATGATTGGAATTTAGAGCTGCAGTCTGGCATGTTTATCATGATCCATTCTGATAAACATAACATAGTCAACCATTCCTATAAAAATCAGAAATTGCTGCATAAAGAAGTTGAGGAAGTGACTCAAAAAGCAGAAAAACTCCCTCAAGATGTTTCTTCTTATTTATTAGATCAGCGAACACTCCTTATAATTAGGGAAGGTATTATGGTAAATATAGAGAAAGAATTAGTCCAATTAGGGTTTGAAGAAAACCTTACATTGGCTAAAAGAAATCTCGAAAAAAGGCTACTCCATGAGCATAGTCAATCATTAGAAGTGATTTTAGATTCAAAGGTAACAGATATACTGGTCGCATGGGATTTTCATAAAGATAAAAGTACAATTCTTCTGATTTTAAACGCAACTTCATAACGGCACTAATAAGCTAGGCACTGAACTAGATGTAGGCCAAAAAGAAAGGTTATCTAACCTTTCTTTTTGGCCTATTGTTTTTTTACTACTATTAAAATAAAGAAAGTGGTGATAATTATGCTATTTCAATCGGATAAAGGAAAGGAACCTTTAACTGTTGAGATACACACGGAAGTGGATATAGTAGAAGCCCGTCAGAAAGGACGAATGTTCTCTAATTGCTTAGGCTTCAGCGCACTCGATCAGGCCCGAATTATTACGGCTATTTCAGAATTGTCCAGAAATATATATAAATATGCCACTACGGGGAAAATTATAATGGAAATAATAGAGAATCAACTTGAAATAGGACTCAAAATAATAGCTATAGATAAAGGACCAGGCATTAAAAATATTCAACAAGCGCTAGAAAGTGGCTATACAACGTCAGGGGGATTAGGCGTTGGTTTATCAGGGGTAAAAAAATTAATGGACGAATTCACCATATCATCTCAAGAAGATCATGGCGTTAACATCGAGGTTATAAAATGGAAAAAAAAAATAAATAAAAGAAACACAAGGTAAAAGGTTAAGAAAGAACTGACTTCCTCTTTACAAAAAACTCCTTTATTAAATAGGAGATAGCTTCTAAAAATATCATCCCCTGATGATCCTGCTCTAGGGTACGGTTAAGATATTTCACATGCTTGAGTTGGTGCCCTCAGCATGTGCTTCTCCTCTATTAACTCTTAGCCGTAGGACAAAAATTTTTCTCTGCAGTAATCACAAGAGGCTTAAAAACATGAGAAAAAGGTGTGGGAAATTATGAGCAATTCCATTTAATCGTTAAATGGAAGGAGCAAGCTCTCATGATAGAGAGCTTGCTCTTTTTATTTCTTAATATAATCCTATCTGACAAAAAACAGCCTGTTTCAAGTACACCAAAAACATACATTTATGATACATAGATTTTGAGATCATCTCTGGAACATTTCTACCCGTATTAGGGACGCAATAGAGTGAGAGTGTGTAAAGAGGTTATCCCTTACTTAACTCAGTTATATAAACAAACAATACTCATATACATTTATTGAATGGCTTTTTTAAACTTGGTGCGGAATAAAACGTAAATAGATAAAGAGTACATAGGAGGAGAAAACATGTTTGTTCATATAGTTCAGCCTGGTGATACGTTATCTTCAATAAGCAGAAGATATGGTTATTCCGTTGCACAGCTTAGGAGCGTGAATGGGTTAGAAGAAGCAAATATTGTTCCAGGTCAAGCCTTGCTCATAGCCCTATATGTATACACAGTTCAACCTGGTGATACGATGAAAGGTATTGCTAAAAAAGCGTACGTGTCCTTGGAGCAATTGAAAAGGGCCAATCCTTCAGTCTCGTATAACTACTTGCAAGTCGGAATGAAAATAAACATTCCTAACATATCAGACTATATTGCAGGGACACTAGAATATTATGCCGTTCGAAACCCAGAAGCAGATCGCGAGTTAATCAGTGATTTTGCAACGTATTCCTCTTCCATTTCTATCTTTGAATATCATTTTGGCAGCAATGGAGATATTATAAATAATTTAAACGATTTAGTAGCGATTGAAACGACTTGGAAAAACCGAGTTACACCGTTAGTTACGATTACTAATCTAACTTCTGAAGGATTTAGTTCTGATCTTGCCCATCAAGTTTTAAATAATCCTCAGGCCAGAAACAATCTTGTTAATAATATTTTTTATTTAGTATCTAGAAAAGGATACGGCGGGGTGAATATTGATTTCGAACGTGTAAAGGCCGAGGATAGAGATCTTTTTACAGGATTTTTACGTCAGCTGGGTGAACGTTTAAAACCTGCAGGGTACGTGCTGACCATAGCGGTTCCAGCCAAGACGAGCGAAGATATCCCTTGGTTAAAAGGATATGATTACGGGGGAATAGGGGCCGTTGTTAACTATATGTTCATTATGGCATATGACTGGCATCATGCAGGCAGCGATCCGGGGCCTGTTGCACCTATTACTGAAGTAAAAAGAACAGTAGAATTTGCGATAAAAAGTGTTCCGCGAAGAAAACTCATCATTGGCGTTCCTTTGTATGGATACAATTGGTCAATTCCTTACAAGCCCGGCACGGTAGCACCCGCTATATCCAATCAAAATGCGATTAAAACAGCGATGAGATATCAGTCTCCCATTCAATATTCAAAGGAGTACAAATCTCCATTTTTTCGGTATAAAGATCAAGCGGGGCAGATGCATGAAGTATGGTTTGAAGATGTAAGAAGCATGAGTGAAAAAATGGTGTTAGTTCGTCAATTCGGCTTGCAAGCAATAGGTGCTTGGCAATTAACGCTTGGGTTTACGCCAGGACCTTGGCTTTTAAAGAAATTCTTTACTATTAGAACAGTATAAATAGCAGCAGTCATTATGGATTAATCTAGAAAATTTTATGTATAGTAAATTATAAGAGGGTGGGGGGTTCTTCTATGGCAAAAAGGATAGATGTCTCAATAAAGCAGCATCAATTAAAACTATATGATGGAGCTAAATTAGTAAAGACATATCCTATTGCTGTAGGGAAAATGATCACTCCAACTCCAATTGGAAAATTTAAAATCATTAATAAAGATACGACCCCTCCAGCTGTATTTGGTCCCTTATGGATGGGACTGTCAAAGCCTACATATGGAATACACGGAACTAATGATCCAGCTTCTATTGGCAGAGATATGTCACATGGATGTGTCCGACTGGATAATGAAGATATTCTAGAACTTTCCTCTGCAGTTCCTATTGGAACGCCGGTTTATATACATAAATAATAGTTTAAGAAGAGCACGACTGTTTACATTTAGTTAATTGTCGAGATCGAGGGTATCAAAGTTTAAGGATATGCTATACAATCATGTTTTTTTATGTAATACAAAAAAGCACCCCGATTAACAGAGGTACTTTTAGCATTTTAACTTATTTTGATGCTGGAGACGTAGTAACTTCTGGAGACGTTACTTTGTCATAAAAATCTACGAATTTGTCACGATCCTCGCTATCACGGTAAGCCATAGCAACACGTGGATGTTCATTCAGCACACCAGAAATCATGTAAGGAATGATATAGCCCCATTCCCACTTTTGACGCATTTCAAGCATATGCTTTTCAATTACGCCAAGAATCGGCTTCATCTCATAGCTTGGTTTTGGTATGTAGCTAACAAGCAGCTCTGTGTTACAGTTACCAGCTGCACGGCCCATACCATAAACAGATGAATCAAGGAATGTAACGCCATTGCGCATCGCAGTTAATGTATTAGCAAAAGCTAGTTGCATGTTGTTATGGGTATGGATCCCAAGCTGTTTGCTAGGAATCATGGCTTGGAACTTTTTCACTTGATGCTCGATATCGGCAGGGTCTAGGCTTCCAAAGGAGTCAACAATATATACAACATCTACTGGGCTTTTCTTTACCATTTCAAATGCTTCAATAAGCTGATTTTCCGGTACGCTAGATAGTGCCATGATGTTAAGTGAAGTTTCATAGCCTAAATCGTGAAACATTTTTATAAGCTCTAAGCCTTTATCTACTTCGCGAATATAGCATGCCACTCGAATCATATCTAACATACTTTGTTCACGCGGCAAGATGTCATTTGGATCTACACGCCCAATATCTACTAAGGCAGATAGCTTCGTGAACTTTTTCTCAGGAATAATTTCTTTGAGAAAGTTATCGTCAAGAAATCTCCATGGGTTGGGCTCAGTTGCTTGAAGAAGCTTAGGTGAATTTTTATAACCGATCTCCATGTATTCAACGCCGGCTGCGCTTAGGCCGTTATATAAGTCTTGCACAAATTCAACGCTAAAATCCCAATTATTAATTAAACCTCCGTCACGAATGGTACAGTCTATAATTTTGCTATTATGTCCCATGGTAGTTGTTTCCTCCTATGTATTCTATTTATATAAATACTGTTTTAAACTTTATCGCTTTTATGCTTTTAAGTGCTAAACTCTCCTATTGTGTTTATACCATGACTGATTCAGAGGCGTCAATGTATTTTCTAAATGTTTCTCTGCTTTACTGTATTTCATGGTAGGAGATGCTTCGGATTTTTATCCGCTTGATGCTCTTAAAACAACACCAAGTTCAGCACTACAACCCCTAGTATATACAAACACACCCTTTATTACATCACTACTTACTGCAATAAAGGGTGTTTTTTAATTGAAACCGTTTATTAAGGAGAGGAACTGCCATTAGTATCTAATATAGGTTTAGATTTCTCTATAATTAATCCATAAATTTGGAAAGATATTTAAAACCTGAGAAATAAAAGACTTTTTTCACATTAACAGTTGTATACGAAGTATTAGCTGTTACTTAATCATTTTAATTTACTGGTCTTTACATCGTCCAAAACGTAAGAAATGATAAGAGTATAGAGATAATAAACATCGCAATCAACGGCTTTAATGCTTTTGTTCGAAGAGCCTTCATACTTACATTTAACCCTAAGCCGACCATAGCCATTGTTAAAAGAAACGTGGTTAGAGTTGAAATATCATTCATGATCGTTTTAGGTATGATAAGGTGCTTGCCTACGACATAACTTCCAAAAATACTCATGATGATAAAACCTATTAAAAACCAAGGAAATTCAATCTTCGTATCCTTTTCCATTTTTCCTGTTCGCTTCATCCAGTACATTAAGATAAAGCTTAATGGCACAAGTAAAAGCACTCTGCCTAACTTAGCCAACAGGCCAATAGCTAGGGCGTCGCGTCCAGCCGGTGCTGCAGCTAGAGCTACATGGGCAATTTCATGGAGACCAACGCCTGACCAAATTCCATATTGGATATTCGTTAAATGTATATAAGGTCTTAAAATGGTATATCCAATGGCAAATAGAGTTCCCACTAAAGCGATAACACCAGCTCCAATAGCTGTATCTTCTTCTTTTGCTTTTACAATCGGAGAAACAGCTGCAATAGCTGCCGCACCGCATATTCCTGTTCCTATTCCTAAAAGAAGAGATAAACCACGATCAGCCTTCATCCATTTGGCTAGAAGAATTGTTAAAACAATCGCAAATACAGCGGTTCCCACATCGCGAAGTAGCAGTCCTAGCCCTTGATGAATAACAACATCAATATTAAGCTTTAGTCCATATAAAACAATCGCATAACGTAACAGCTTTTTACAAGAGAACTCAATTCCAAACCTTATTTTTTCGGGGTATCCCCAAATTTGACGATAGATTACTGCCATTATAATTGAACAGGCTAGTGGACCAATATGATTGAATCCCGGGACTTTCGCTAATCCATAAGCAAGTAAAGCAAAAAGAAAAGTAAAAGCAATTCCTCCGGCCCATAAAGAAACATTAGATGACGTCTGGGCATTTGTTCGTGAGAATAGAGTCCGCTTTTGGGCTTTATTTATATTTATCATACATTTCATCTCCAATATGAGTTCTTATCAAGCGCGGCTTCACATAAGAAGTGTATGATTTAACTATAAAAGACACTTTATCATTAGTAAAATATAGATAAATCATTATTAAAATTAAAAATATTAATAAATGAAACAAAAAAAGAGCAAGTTGATCTTCAGAGTTACTGAAAATCAATTTGCTCCTTTTGTATGTTTTTATCCTTTAATTCTTTAAAAAATCATTCATACAAAAATATATGTGCTTATGAGAGAGATACAGTCTTACTAGTTGCTAAGCCTTTTTTACGTCTATACCATAGCAGGATCAAACTGCCTAGCACGCAAAGGAAAGAAACGAGCTGAGCTATTCTGATATGAGAAGTTAGCATTAAGCTATCTGTACGCAATCCCTCTATAAAAAATCGTCCTATCGAATACCATAGTAGGTAAGTAAGAAAGACTTCGCCTCTTTTTAACAAAGATTTTCTTAGTACGATCAAGACAAGAACACCTATTATGTTCCAAAGGGATTCATAAAGGAATGTAGGATGATAATAAGTTCCATTGATATACATTTGATTAATAATAAAATCAGGTAAATGTAAAGTTTCTAAAAACTGACGTGTAACAGGTCCGCCATGTGCTTCTTGATTCATAAAGTTTCCCCACCGGCCAATAGCTTGGCCTAATAATAAGCTAGGAGCTAAAACATCAGCCATTTTCCAAAAAGAAAGATTCTTTTTTCTGCAAAACCATATAGCTGTTAATACAGATCCAATAATTCCACCGTGAATAGCTATGCCTCCATGCCAAATTGCTATAATTTCGCCTGGGTGGTCTTTATAGTAACTCCATTCAAAAAGTACGTAGTAAATTCGAGCAGTAACGATAGCAATGGGTAGTGCTAGCAGAAGTAAATCAGAGATGGTTTCTGAAGAGATACCTCGTTTCTTTCCTTCTTTCGAGGCTAACAAAAAGCCTAAAAAAGCTCCTATCCCTATAATAATTCCATACCAATGGACCTCAAGTGGACCAAGGTGGAAGGCGATAGGGTTTAAAGGTTGTGTGTGTTGGTTCATGTTTTTTCTCCTTTACTTCGTATCGGTTTTCTTACATTTTTTTAGAGTGATATTAAATTAGAGTGCCTTTTTAGTATATCTAATTAGATATAGAAAGGACAACTTTTGCTTACGAAAGGCCACTATTTCTTTGCCTGCTTTAGTGTAACAGAATAGTCAAAATTAAAATAAACAGTACATTGACTTAATTACCAAAATATACTATTATTTTAGACAATATATTGTCTAAAATGGAGGGTTAATATGGATATTTATAAAGATCTTTTTTTAATGCAGCAAACTTACGCTACCTTATTTTCTCTGGCAAATAAAGTCCAGGTGAAAGGAGATCAGTCTCTTGAGCTCTTAACATCAAGACAGCATATGGCGATGGTGGCAATTGCTCATTTACCTGAAGATGAAACAACGTTAAATAATATTGCTAGAAAATTAGGAACCACAAAACAAAGCGTCAAGCAGTTAATTACCATTATGGAAAAGAAGGGGTATGTTGACGTGGTTCCTAGCAGTAAAGATAAACGTGCAGTTAACGTGAAAATCACAAAAGAGGGAAAAGAGGCGCTGCTTGTTGTTTCAGAAAAAGGAATTTTCTTTTTGGAAGACCTTTTTAAAAAGTTTTCAACCGAAGAGTTGGAAATAATGTGGAAGCTTTTAAAGAAACTTTATAGCTTTGACGGGGAAGAACATGATGGATTTGAAGAAGAAGGCAACATCAAAATGGATGAAGATCACAATGAATTACAGTTGAGAGTGATAAGGGAGCTTGAAAGTCGAAGAGTTCAAGCAATTGATAATATAAAAAAGAACTTATAAAAATAAATTTGATAGGCTACTTTACTTTGAAGCATATCGATCCTTTTAATGATTTTCGAAATAAAGGATAAGGGAGAGCACTCATTATGTTTGAAATCAGTGATGAAACAGTACGATTAATTAACAAGACCTGTAGAGGAAAAAAGAATTTGAAATTAACCGTTGGCTATTTAACGGACAACCAATATGTTATCAAAATTTATAATGAAAGCGGTGAAATTGACTCATCCAAAAAATATCATTATGAAATTGGTTCTATTACTAAGATTTTTACTATATCGCTGCTATCAAAATACATATCTGAAAACAAGTTGACACTAAACGATTCTATACGAAAGTACATAAAAGAACTTAAGGAAGACACGTATTATCCTACATTGCTCCGCCTCGCTACTCACTCTTCTGGATATTCAGGAAGCTTACCTTTAAATAAACGAGAATATTTTAAAATAATTTTTAATTTGATTTTTGGCGGAAGTGATTTGAATAAAAATAATCCGTTACATATGGATTTTAACAAAATGAAGATGCTGATCGAAAAAAGTAAATTAAAAGAAGTAGATTATTCATGGAAGTATTCCAATTTCGGTATATCCCTTATTGGATACGTGTTGGGAATGATATCGGGCAAGGGGTATTGGGATACTATGAATGACTTTCTTCTTAATGAGCTTGGACTAAAGGATACTTGTTTAGGCGCTTCAAACGATAATCTACATGGCTATGACCGCAAAAATAATGATTGTGGCAACTGGCAGTGGGACAAGGGGAATTTTATATCACCTGCGGGCGCAGTATCCTCAACCGCTGATGATTTACTTGAATACGCAAAAATAAATATGGATGAAGATAAACCATATCTGTCTTTTTGTCATAAAAAATACGCCAATGGAACAAAGAAGTTTGATATGGGTCTTGGATGGTTGCTTTTAAAGAAAAACAATAATGTGATATTGCACGGCGGTGGAACAGGATGCTTCAGCTCATTTTTAGGGATTGATAAAGAAAAGAAAGTTGCTTCCGTCGTTTTAGCTAATTATAGACTAAGTAGAAATAAGGATGAACATATAGGAATGTCTTTATTAGAAAGCCTCCAAAATTCAAAAGATATATAAAGATGGAAGACAATTTGAAAGACTGTCGCCGAATATGACCGACCTTCAAGAAGCATAGAATATGCTTCTTTTTTTGAGGAAACCGTGCTATTATCATTAAGGTTTGTAAGGAACAGAAGATTTTTGTCTTTCCGTACATTTTTTTGGTATAGTGTTAGAAATAAGGAGTGGGTAAGTTGGTTTTCACTGAATTTTTCCAGCAGTTTCCCGTAAAGGTTTTAACGGTAGGGCTGCTGATTGTACTTATCGTTTATTTTATTCGCAAATTCATTAAGCTTTTCTTTGATAAAACGAGCTTTTTAGATGAAAAACGAGAAGAGACGCTCATGCACTTTTCTAATCAGGTCACAAGAGTATTGGGGCTGGCTTTTTTCTTTATTTATGTGCTTAGCCATTTCTTTGACTTCGGAAAGATTCTCACTAGTTCGGTAGTGTTGGCCAGTGCCCTGGCAATAATCCTCCAGCATATCATCCGTGATTATATAATGGGACTGACTTACTTGTTTGAACGCCAAATCCACCACGGAGATTATGTTATTCTTAACGGAAACCGTCAAGGAAAAATAGAAGAAATTACGATGCGCTACTTAAAGATTCGTCAATATGACGGCTACCTCTATACTGTCTCATATAGCAATATCACGGAACTTCAGAACGGAACCCGAGGAAGACGCCGGGTAAATGAAAGTCTTATTCTCAACTATAGGCAAAACCCGGACGATGCCTTCAAAGTAATGGAGCAAGTAGCACAAATATGTAGCAACAAATATGGTCAATATTTGTTGAAAGATGTGAATGGAGTTCCTATAGAGAGCTTTCAATTCAATCAAATTACTGAACTGAACGTAGGTTTTAAAGGTCACCAATATTCATTATCAGGCCTTGTGAAAGAAGCTGATTTTGTAGAAGCGAGCCAAAAGGTGCGATATGAACTCGCAATGGCTGCCTACAAAAATGACCTTATGATGGCTGAAAGCTTCGAGACAAGCCATTAAAAATAAAACTCGTACCTTGTTTATATACAAGCTTTTATATTTAAGATACAAACACCCTTTTGATTTTTCAAAAGGGTGTTTTTTATTTTTAAAAATATCTATTAAGTACTTCTCCAGTACAGATTAATTATCTGAAAAAGAACAAATTAATTAGTACATCTAAACTATTCTTCTAGTGACATGGTAAAATTAAACATGGAACGTAAAAAGGTAAAGGGGGATTAACTATGGCGCAAAAATCTAATTATACAAAAATCAACTCCGAAATGTGGGATGAATGGGCTTCAGCTGGAGGAGAATGGTCATTAGCTATTAATCATCAAGATTTTGCAGATGCAACTCAAGGTAATTTTGATATCTACTTAACACCTTGTAAGCCTGTTCCGCATAACTGGTTTATTCCATTTAAAAAAGCAAAAATATTGGGACTTGCTAGCGGAGGAGGACAGCAGTGCCCAGTCTTTGCAGCCCAACATGCGGAAGTTACGGTTTTTGACTACTCTGATAAGCAATTAGAATTAGAAAAAATGGTGTCCACTAGAGAAGGCTATTCTATTGACTTAGTTAAAGGGGATATGAGTAAGACATTTCCATTTGAAGATGAGACGTTCGATATGATTTTTAACCCTGTATCAAACTGCTATGTTCAAGATGTTGAACACGTTTGGCAAGAATGTTTTAGAGTTCTAAAAAAAGGTGGCGTTCTGCTATCTGGCTTTGCAAATCCTGCTCTTTATTTATTTGGAGAAGATGAGGAAGCGTTACAAGTGGTTAATAAATTACCTTATGATGGAACGAAAAACACCGTAGAAAATGATGAAGAACTTATAAAAAATGGCGGTGTACAGTTTAGCCATTCATTAGAAACTCAAATTGGCGGACAGCTAAAAGCTGGATTCACCTTACAAGACCTTTATGAAGATCATCATCACAAGGGGAAAATCACTGAATATATGCCTTGTTATATTGCGACTAAATCTATTAAATAATAGTTGATTATCATGTTGAATAAGCTACCTCAACTTTTTCCAATTAGGCGATACCGTAGATTATGATGGTATTACGTATGGAGTCTGGATATTTGAAGAAGGAACATTTATTAATGAAGGTGACGGAGGTTATGATAACTGGGCCTTCAGAGGCTGGTTTGAACGCACAGGAGATGATGAAAAAACAGTCAATTTTCATAGACCTTAATTAAAAATAGAGATGAAGATAATACAAGATTCCCATTAGGGAAGATCGTATGAAGAGCCTTTACCGTTATGGTAAAGGCTCTTCTCAATATTTGAAAGCCTGAGACCGGATGTTTATAAGCATGCAGAATAGAAATTTGTATATCATCTACAGCTTAAAAAGAGAAAAACTCCTGTTGCGTCTGAACAGGAGTTTTTCTCTTTGCATTAACAGAAGCCTGATCTCATTCTTTCTTCTCTTTTAGTGAGCAGGAAACTTATACTAATTCAACCTTAGTTTTTACTTTTGGTTTGTAAATATTCTTTTTGAAACATACACATTCTTATAGCGTTATGATAGCTTCCATCGACAAAAAATTCATCTTTTAACTCACCTTCAATAGAAAAACCGACCTTCTTATAGATATGAATTGCTTTTTCGTTTTCCTTGTCTACAATTAAGTAAAGTTTATGCATATTCAATACCGAAAAGGCATAATTCATTGCTAGATTTGTGGCAACCATGGCGTAACCATGACCTTGATATGTAGGGTCAATGATAATTTGAAACTCTGCTCTACGATGAATATAATCAATTTCGACCAATTCCACTAATCCAAGCATATCCCCGTCCTTTTCTAGTATGAACCGACGCTCACCTTGATCGTGAATATGTTTATCATATAAGTCCTGTAGCTCTACAAAAGCTTCATAAGGCTCTTCAAACCAATAAGACATAATATTTGCATCATTATTGAGTTCATGGACAAATTTTAAATCTTCTCTTTCCAAAGGACGTAACTTAAGTTCCTTATTCATTTCTCAAACCTCCATATTCTAGCATTACTTTAGCACTTTCCGTTTTAAATGTAAAAGTTGCTGTAGTTTTAAAAAATAACAAGACATAGTGCGATGTTTTACATACTTATTAAAAGAGCCATAGTATAATTTAAACATCTTGTAAGTGAAACTCATTAACTTTAAGGAGTATCTTATAAAAAAAGTAGTTGGTATTTTTCTTATTTTACTGTGTTGTATAAACCAAAGGGTTGAGGCAGCTAATCAGCCTTCAGTAGAACCTATACATCATGAGATCTACGTTTCTCCTACAGGGGACGACAAAAACTTAGGTACTAAAAGCAAACCTTTTAGAACATTAAGGAAGGCAAGTGAAGCAGCTCAACCCGGAACTACGGTTTACATCAGAGGTGGTATTTATTACGAATAATTAATTATTAGCCGTTCAGGTACTAAACAAGAGCCTATTATTTTCATGAACTATAAAAGTGAAAAGCCCCTTATTAGTGGAGAAAAAATAAAGCAGTCTACACTAATAGACTGCTTCTTGATTAATTATTTACCTGTTTCGGCAAAACGCTGAATACGCTCACCAATTTCATCACGGACACGCTGAAAGAACGCCCATTTCTCTTCATCTGTTCCTTCTGCTTTTGCAGGATCATCAAATCCCCAGTGTTCACGCTTCACATGAGGAGGTGTTACGGGGCAATGATCAGCTGCATGGCCACATAATGTAACCACTAAATCCGCATTATTTAAAATTTCAGGATCAATAATATCAGATGTTTGGTTTGAAATATCAACACCAGCTTCTTTCATTGCTTTTACAGCGTTAGGATTTAATCCATGAGCTTCTAATCCTGCACTGCGTACATCCCATTCATCGTTATTTAGATATTTTTTTGCCCATCCTTCAGCCATTTGGCTACGGCAAGAGTTACCTGTACATAAGAAATAAAGTGTTTTTTTAGACATGTGTAAAATCTCCTTTATGATGTGTTATGAAATAAATAATAACCAAATATATAAACCAACAAGCGTAATAAACAATGTTGGGATGGTTAAGATAATACCTGTTTTAAAGTAAGTTCCCCAAGAAATCTTAACTCCTTTTGTGGAGAGAACATGAAGCCATAAGAGCGTCGCTAGAGAGCCAATAGGTGTAATCTTTGGTCCTAGATCCGAACCAATGACATTTGCATAAATCAGAGCTTCTTTAATCGTACCTGTTGCAGAAGTTGCATCAATGGCCAAAGCATCAATCATCACGGTTGGCATGTTGTTCATAATCGATGAGAGAATGGCTGCAATAAATCCCATACCAATGGTTGCTGCAAATAATCCTTGATCAGCGGTTGTTTGAATAAGGCTTGCTAGTACTTCAGTTAGCCCCACATTGCGTAATCCATACACAACAACATACATACCAATCGAAAAGAAAACAATTGCCCATGGAGCTCCTGCTAACACTTTTTTCGTGTGAACAGCTGGGCTTTTTCTTGCTATTCCTAAGAATAAAATGGCGATAATTCCTGCAATAATAGAAACGGGAATATCGAAAAACTCACCAATAAAGTAACCCAGAACTAAAATGAATAAAACAATTCCTGATAAACGAAACATTTTCTCATCTTTGATGGCCTCAACCGGTTTCTGTAAATCATCTAGATTGTATTTCTTAGGGATGCTTTTGCGAAAATACAAATACAAGACAGCAATACTTGCCAAAAGTGAAAATAAATCTGGCACAATCATGCGTGAGGCAAATTCAGAAAAGCGAATCCCAAAGAAGTCCGCTGATACAATATTGACCAAGTTACTTACCACAAGAGGTAATGATGTTGTATCCGCAATGAATCCACTGGCGATAATAAAAGGAAAGACCATTTTATCTTCAAATTTAAGTGCTCGCACCATAGCAAGTACGATAGGTGTTAGAATTAAGGCTGCCCCATCATTAGCGAATAATGCGGCTACTACAGCTCCTAGGAGGGATACATATACAAACATGCGAACGCCATTACCTCCTGCAGCTCGTGCCATATGTAACGCTGCCCACTCAAAAAATCCAATTTCATCTAAAATTAAAGAAATAATAATAACTGCAATAAACGTTAACGTTGCGTTCCATACAATTTGAGTTACATCCAGCACGTCATGGAAATCAACCACACCTGCTAAAAGAGCTATTACTGCGCCTCCACACGCTGACCAACCAATAGACAAGTTCTTTGGCTGCCAAATGACAAAAATCAATGTCACTAAGAAGATGAGGGAGGCTACTATAACTGATACCACTTTACAAACCTCCTACTATTAGCAACAACTAATACGTAATCCTTGCTTTTCTAGTTCTTTTAATCGTCCATCTTCGCTTGGTAAAGATTCAAGTATATTAAGGACAAACTGATAATAGCCGTTTTCTTTATTTAATGAATAGAAAATCCAATGCCCTTGTCGTCTTTCACTTACAAGTTCGATATCTCTTAATTTACGCAAGTGTTGGCTAATAGCCGGTTGACTTGCTTTATAAATTTCAACTAGCTCACAAACACAGCACTCGTTATTTTGGAGCAGTTTCATCATAGATAATCTTGTCTTATCGCCAAGCAGCTTCAGTATCTGTGCGGCTTTCTCCATTTCTATTTGTACTTTTACATCCAATCCAACTCACCTCCTTATTTCCGAATATAATTATATAAGTATTTTATTATACATTCAACAAAAATATACACTACTATTAAACAAAAAAATTTGATTAATGTCTTGATTTATCTAAATTTTCCAGATATGATGAATACATCAAAAAAAATTGATTTATAAAAGTGAGGGGAAAAGCAGTGAGAGTCAACAACTCTGGAAACTTATCGGTTACGTACTTTCGAGCCTATTTTCATTTAGTTATGAACACTCAAGGGATGAACTATAAGGAAGCACAAAGTCTAATCTTTCAGCGTTTTTTTCATCAAGATCCTACGTTAAGAGGGGAAACTACATACAGTAACTTTAAAAAAGCTGCCGAGAGCTTCGAACTTTAAATCAAAAAAAATTGATGAAGGAGAATGACAATGGAAACAGTCAAGGAAGGAAAGCACCCATTTAAACAGTACGAACAAAAATTTAAAGCTCTTGCTGATCAAAAGAGATTAGAAATTATGTATGAGCTCTGCCAGCGAGGACAGACATGCGTATGTGATCTAACTAAATTCTTTGAGATGTCTCAATCTAAACTTTCCTACCACTTAAAGATTTTATTAGAAGCAAACCTCATCACAAAAGAAACAAAAGGGACATGGAGTTATTACGATTTAAATGATAAAGAGGTGAACCACCTCTTATCAGAAGAACTATGCTGCTTGTTTAGAAAAGATACAAGTAAAAGCGGCCCATGCTCTTAATTTACTACATTCCAAATAATATTATTTAGCATGCGAAGGAGGAAGTGTAAATGAAATATGTTCATGTAGGAATTAATGTAACGAATCTAGAGGCGTCCATTAAGTTTTATCAAAAGGTATTTGGCGTTCAACCTGTGAAAACGAAAATAGATTATGCTAAATTCTTGTTAGATGAACCCGGATTAAATTTCACCTTGAACGTACGTGACGATGTAAAAGGTAATCAAGTGAATCATTTCGGCTTCCAAGTAGAAACTCCTGAGGAGATTCATTCTCATAAATCACGACTAGAAAAAGAGGGGTTCTTTGCTCGGGAAGAAATAGATACGACCTGCTGCTACGCTGTACAAGATAAGTTTTGGGTAACAGATCCTGACGGGAACGAGTGGGAGTTTTTTTATACGAAATCTGATAGTGAGGTTCATAAGACTGAGGATAGCGTTGAGGTGAATGAAAAGTCACCTGCAAGCAACTCATGTTGCTGATGCTTAATTGACTAAAAAGACAGGAAGAAGTAGACTCTTTCTGTCTTTTTTGTTTAGCATAAAATCGATTATGTTTAGTGGAGTTTTCTTACTAAGACAGCTAACTGTAAACAAGAAAATCTCGTGATGCACGTCCTTTAACTCGACTAAGCAGTTATTTTGTTTCTGTATGAGAAATATTCCAAGGGTCAACAAATATCATTCTTTCTTCTTTAATTGAATCTCTCTTACCTTTTGACGAAGATGATCTGGCCACCACGCTCCACAATCATCGGATACAATGCAAGCAGCGCATGTTTTGAAATCATAAACCATCATCTCCTTGATTGGGGGAGAGTAGAGATGAAGAGTAACTAGACCCGCGCCTTCAGCACTCTTCATCTTGTGCACACCTTTCTTGGGAGCAAAAAAAAGCTTACCTTTTCCCTGATGCTGAGAAAACAGCTCTTCTGGCATTTGGTTTTCTTTAACTTCGTAAACCGTATTTATAGTTGTACCATTTACTACTTGAATCCATCCATGCGAATGACCGTGATCGTGAGGAGCACACTCTATTGCTGACCAATTCATAACAAGTAATTCCACTTCGTCATTTTGATAGAGAAGCTTTCTATAGTATGGCTTGTCTTTTGCTGACTGCAATAGTGGTTTTAAATCATTAAAGTTTATATCTAAAGCCAAAAGTGCTTCTCTCAGTTCCAATTTGGTAGGGGAGTCCAAGTTATCTAAAATATGCTTTACCTGTTCAATTAAGCTCATACACGCATTACCTCCTTATGAGCAGCACAAATTTTTGGGTTTTCTGCATAGCTACAATTTTTTGTTTCTCCACTGCAAATACCTTAAAAAAGTTAGTAGTCTTCCATTAGCTACAATTACTCCCACTATAATTATGACTCCTCCTAATATACTGACGGGAATAATCTTTTCCCGTAACAGTAAAACAGCTGTTATCAATGTCGCTACTGGTTCTAAATAAAGGAACACAGATACATGGGACGCCTCTAAAACCTCTAATGCCTTTGCCCAGTACCAATAGGCAACACCTGAAACGAATACACCGAGAAATAATAAATGAGCCCACTCCACGCTCGTTAAAAAAGGCATGATCTCCCATCCTTTATTTCTTACGAGAAAAGGAGTTGTTAGAGTAAACCCTATTAAACACATATAAAACGTAACAACAAGAGAGGGAAGTTGGATATCCAGCTTTTTTAATAGGACAGAATAGATTGCCCAGTTTAATGTACTTAAAATCATTAACAGGTAACCGATATTAACCGGAAGCTGAAGTGAATGCTGATTGCTAGAAGTGGTCACCAGTAGAACGCCAATAATAGCTACAATAATCCCTGATGCTTTTAATAACGTCATCTTTTCATGAAAAAAAAATACGGAGAGAATGACCGTAAATACAGGAGAAAACGAAATAATCCACCCTGCTGCAGAAGCATTTATTGTGAGCAGTGCTGTTGCCTGAATAACTTGATGAATGAATACTCCAAGGATACCTAACACAATCAAATGAGGAATATACTTGAGCGGAATGTTTAATGGATATCTCTTTAGCACTAATAATACCAATAAAAAAAGTGCCCCAATTCCAAAACGAAGAACAAGGAGTGTGTATGGATCTAGTTTATCTAAAACAGCTTTGGTAGAGACAAAGGAAATTCCCCAAAAACTAATAGACATTATTGCATAGAACGAGGCAGCAAATTTAACCTTTGACGCAATCATAGGATCAATTTTCCTTTCAACAATAAAGGTATCTTTTATTAACTAACATATGCCTTTTCGAAAGGAAAATGAAAAAAATCATGCCATTCTAAAAAAAATAGTAGAAACTTTAGTATTTGTATCGTTATCACTATTTCTTAATCTTCATTAAAATAGCTATAGATGTTTATGTATAGAAAACTAAATTTGGGAGTTTATAGCCATGTATAGGCTAAATTCTAAAGAGTCTGTTACCAAAAATAAAAATGCCAACTCTCCTTAATTATTGAGACTCTTTTATTCCTTCTTCCTGCTTGCTTATATAAGCATTGCCCCATTTCTCTAAAGATTTAAGTATTGGGATAAAACTTTCTCCAAGCTCTGTTAAATAATATAAAACTCTTTTAGGGTTATCGTTTGTTTCTTCTCTTTCTATTAATCCGTCTTTTTCCATATCGCGAAGCTGGAGTGTAAGGATGCGCTGAGTAATACCCGGTATTTCACGGCGCATTGCATTATAATACATAGGTGACTTTGATAACAAAGACAAAATAATGCCTTTCCATTTACCGCCCATAATGTGCATCGCTAATTCAATTGGACAGGCTTGCTTTACAGTTAACGTACAAGGGCCGTATTGATCGCTTTTAAACTCTGACATTTCCTCACCTCAATGGGGAGTAACAAATTTGTGCCTTCTTGTTACTCCTATTTTTTCTGATTACACTTATAATATCAAATAAATCAGAAGAAGGTGTATGAATTGGAATTTGTTCAAATCTCTGAACATGTTTATAGACTCACTTATGAAACCGTCGTTGGTATCCGAGTTAAGATCAATACATGGTACATAGTGGATGGTGAGGATGTTTATCTCATCGATACCGGAATGGAAGACTATGCATATGCGCAGTTGAATGCAGCAAAATCTTTAGGTATTCCCAAGAGTATCTTGCTGACACATGGCCATTTGGATCACATTAATGGTGCCAAGTATTTAAAAGATCATTTAAATATTCCTATTTACGCACACGAAATTGAAACGCCTTTTATCAATGGCGAAAAACCGTATCCAAATAAGGCAGAAAAAGAAACAACAGGCGTAGAACATCAAGTTGAAAGTTTAAGTGACAATATCATTAAAACGTTACCCGTAGACGTATATCTAACACCCGGTCATACCCCGGGACATGTCATATACCATCATAAAGATGACAATGTGCTGCTAACTGGAGACTTATTCTTTTCTAATACCGAATCCTTACATCCACCGATTCGAAAGTTCACAGTTGATATGAACGAAAACATTAATAGTGGACGAATTATAGATGAAATTAAACCGTCTATAATTTCATCTTCACATGGTGAAGATGTCAAATATAATAATGATTTATATTCTGTCTATAAATTTATCTATGAATAAGAGGGAAAAACATGAAAGTACAATTATTTCAAATGGAGATTATAGAAGGAGAAGTTAAGCAAAACGAAAACCGTATTGTATCCTTATTTGCAGAAAAGCTGGATATAGATACGGAAATTGTTGTAATACCTGAAATGTGGAATACGGGTTATGATTTAGAAAATGTAGCAGAAAAAGCTGATATTGACTTACAGAGAGCTTTTCCTTTTATCCAAAGTTTAGCAACTAAACATCGAGTGAATATCATTGCAGGTTCAGTTTCGAATAAAAGGAATGGAAATATTTATAATACAGCCTTTGCGGTATCAAAAACAGGGGAGCTACTCTATCAAAAAGATAAGATACATCTCGTGCCGATGTTAGATGAACATTATTATTTAACAGGTGGAGATGAAGTACCGGAAGTATTCAAAATTAACGGTATCAAAACTAGTCAAATTATATGTTACGATTTACGTTTTCCAGAAATCACACGCTATCCAGCGTCTCAAGGTGCAAAAATTGTATTCTACGTTGCACAATGGACTACTAAAAATATAGACCATTGGAAAACACTATTGAGAGCAAGAGCTATAGAAAATGGTGTATACGTCATTGCATGTAACAGCGTGGGGAATGTGAATCATAAAAATCATGCCGGCAACACATACGCTGGACATTCAATGGTCATCGATCCAAATGGAAACATTATAAAAGAGGGGAGAGACAAAGAAGAAATCATAACAGCAGAAATTCATATACAGAAAGTTACAGAACAACAAAAAAACATCCCAATATTTGAAGGCCTGAGACCCAATGTTTATAAGCATGCGGAATAGAGATTTATATATTATTTATAGCGTAAAGGCCAGCACATGACTGTGTCTCATTGCTTTTCCATACTGAAAAGCACCCTTTTTCAGAATACTAGTATCAGTATGGAAAAGTTATATGTTTCTTACGTCAGGAATGAAAACTTTACATCTTTTCTTGATAATATTTCCGATAGACGTTAGGAGTTATATTTTCATATTTTTTAAATGTCTTGATGTAATATCCAGGGTCATTAAAACCTAATTCATCACTAATCTGTGCAATAGACAAATCCGTTTTTTCTAATAATTGTTTGGACCACTCTATTTTTTTGAGCGAAATAAAAACAGAAAAATTCATACCCGTTTCTTTGGTAAATACACGGCTGAAATAACCTGTGCTAATGTGACATAAATCAGCCATCTTTTGTTGAGAAATTTTTTCTCTTTTATGTTTATAAATGTAGTCAAAGGCTGGCTGTAATACTTTGTTTTTACATACTAAGTGATCGTTAATAGACGTTTTTACGTAAGCATTAGTAACTGTGTTGGCTAGTTCCTTTTTTATATTTTGAATATTATCTAGAGAATAACCGTAAGAAATATCTTCAGTAGAAAGGTCCTCTTTTACTGGAGCCATCTTTTCATATACTTCTAAAATCAAGTTTTTATTCATAGCTTCCTCTACAATGTAGTTACAAAGCCTATATAACATTTGAGCAGCGTCGTTAATTTCTGTATAGGATAGAGTAGGAATAGAATCATATAGACGCTGTATTTCCTCATTATTATTTAACTTCTGTTCAAATCCCTTCGATGGAACAGTAAGCATTTGTTCCAAGGGAGGATGTTTGTCACCATCCTCAATTTTCACTTCTCCCGCCATGATGGCGCCTACATATTTATCATCAATTATAATGGGAATGGCAATATCCACAATGTTCCAGTGGCATAAATAGATATACGGAGCATTGGTTCTAACTGCCTCTAGTCCCCCTCGCGCATCGCACTTTTCACAAAGTTTTGCCGTATTAGGATTTTTACGCATAGTCTCACAAAATGGACGTACACCACTGTGTTGAGAAATGGGCACTCCTTTATAGTTAACCGTGACAATCGCTAATTTTGTAACAAGCGCAAGCGAATCTTGAAGGTTTCGCCATTTCTTTAAATCTAGTATTTTATCTAAATTCATGTAAGTAGTTTTCAATGATGTTTTATCTCCCTTGCTTCTACTTCCCATATGATAGTTTGGATTACCTATTTGAGAATACCTTTATTTTATTCCTGAGTTCGTAAAATAAAAGAGTGTTCAGCGATAAAGGTAACCTCTTTTCAACGTGAACTTAGTAGTATTTTTACCTGAAATAATGTCATAATAATACCATATTAAATGAAGAGAGCAAAAAAATACGATAAAAAGTTGTAAAAACTCGTCATTTAAAACTAATGTAATCTTACACAAAAGATAGTAAAATTCCGATTGTAAGGGATTACAAAGTTAATTAGGAGGTTTTATTTATGAGAAAAGCATTTATTAGTCCTTCAAAATACATTCAAGGTGAAGATGAAATTTTAAATTTAGGTTATTTTGTGAAAACATTTGGTACCTCTGCACTTTTAATAGCACATCCTGAAGATATTAAACGTGTACAAGGCAAATTAGATGCAACAGCAGAAAAATATGGTATTACATTTTTTGAAGGCGGATTCAATGGCGAGTGCTCAAGACCAGAAATTTCTAGATTGCAGGAAATAGCAAAAGAAAACAACTGTGATTGTACAATTGGTTTAGGTGGTGGTAAGGCAATTGATACAGCAAAATGTGTAGCAGAGGGAGAGGGATTAATTATCGTCCCAACAATTGCTGCTACGGATGCACCTACAAGTCATTCCGCAGTTATCTACACACCAGAGGGTGCTTTTGATGATTACGCATACTTTAAGCAAAGCCCAAGTGTTGTATTAATTGATACAACAGTCATTGCTAATGCACCTACTAGATTCTTAGTATCTGGTATGGGGGATGCGTTATCCACTTATTTCGAAGCAAGAGCAACAGCACGTTCTTTCTCTAATGTAAATGCTGGATTACCTTGTGGAGTGCGTGAGGACGTATGTGCACCAGCAAAAGGTACAAATGCAGCGCTAGTTTTAGCAGAACATTGCTACAACACTCTATTAGAGGACGGGGTTAAAGCAAAAGCAGCAAGCGATCATAATGTTGTTACTCCCGCCTTAGAAAACATTATTGAAGCCAATATCTTATTATCAGGATTAGGATTCGAAAGTGGTGGATTAGCTGGAGCACATGCCATTCATGATGGGCTTACTCTTTTAGAAAGTGCGCACCACTACTTCCACGGTGAAAAAGTAGCTTTTGGTACATTAGCACAATTGGTATTGGAAAATGCGCCAACTGAGGAAATAGAAGAAGTGTTAGATTTCTGTTTAGCAGTAGGACTCCCAGTTTGTCTTGCTGATATTGGAGTAGAACAAATTACACAAGAAGAGTTAATGGAAGTAGCTAACAAAGCTTGTATTCCAGAGGAATCTATTTATTCTATGCCATTCCCTGTTACTCCAGAGTCAGTAGCTGCAGCTATCCTTGCAGCAGATCAAATTGGAAATGATTATAAGAAGAGGTTAATATAAGATGAAAAAAATTATTAATAAACCAGAAAATGTCGTAATTGAGATGTGTAAAGGAATGGTTCTAGCACATCCGGAACTGAATTTAATTGAAAAATATAAAGTCATTAAAAAAGAGCAAATTAATAAAAATAAAGTAAGCATAATTAGCGGGGGCGGCAGTGGACATGAACCTGCTCATGCTGGGTATGTTGGGAAGGGTATGTTAGATGCAGCAGTTTGTGGAGATGTATTTGCCTCACCTTCTCAAATACAGATTTATCAAGCCATTAAAGAAACAGCTAGCGATAAGGGAACTCTACTCGTGATTAAGAACTACAGTGGTGACATGATGAATTTCAAGAATGCTGCTTATCTAGCAGAAGAAGATGGAATTCAAGTGGATTATGTAAAAGTAGATGATGATATTGCTGTACAGGACAGCTTATATACAGTTGGAAGACGTGGAGTGGCTGGTACTGTTCTTGTCCATAAAATAGCAGGTGCTGCAGCAGAACGCGGATATGATCTACCAAAAGTGAAAGAGGCAGCAGAAAGCGCTATTGCAAATGTTAAAAGCATTGGTATTGGACTAACTTCTTGTACAGTTCCTGCTAAAGGAACTCCTACTTTTGAGATTGCAGAAGATGAGATGGAATTTGGCGTTGGCATTCATGGAGAACCTGGTATCCGTCGTGAAAAAATTATTTCAGCAGACGAACTTGCAGAGCGCATGGTAACGGCATTATTAAAAGAAATAGGGATAGAAGATGGAAAAGGAGAAGTGGCTGTCCTAATTAATGGATTTGGAAGCACACCTCTTCAAGAACTGTATTTATTAAATCATTCTGTCATTCGTGAACTGTCACGTAGAAAAGTAACGATTGCAAGAACGTTTGTCGGAAACTATATGACAGCCATTGATATGGCCGGTGCTTCTATTTCAATTATGAAATTAGATGAAAACTTAAAGAGTCTTCTATCTGAAGAGTGCGATACTCCTGCGCTAAAACTTAAAGGTGAAGTACCAGCTGTCACTTATGATGAAATCATCGGTACCGCGGAGGCCCCGAAAGTGTCTTATGAGGTGCAAACCAACAAAGAATATTCCGTAGTAACGGAAAATCGACTAACGTTGAATAATATTATTTTTATGGTGGACCAAATGAGTGAATGTATTATTAGAAATGAAATACCGTTTTGTGAATTAGATTCCCATGCTGGTGACGGAGACTTTGGTATGAGTGTTGCTAAAGGGTTCAAACAGTTGAAAGCTGAATGGCACGAAATTCTAGAAAATAAATCAAATGATATTGGCAACTTTCTAGAGGCTTGTTCCATCGTTATCATGGAGCATTGTGGCGGGGCATCAGGGCCTATTTGGGGATCAGCATTTCGTGCGGCTGGAAAGAACACTGAATCTAAAACCGAACTGACTTTAACAGAATTTGCTGAAATGATCCAAGCGTCTGTAAAAGGAATTCAAGCAACAGGAGAACGTTCTTTTGGACGTGGAGCTGTTGTGGGAGATAAAACTTTAATTGATGCCTTAGTACCTTATGCAGATACGTTAACGTCAAGTGCTGCTGAAGGTGAAAGCTTGAAACATGCGCTTGTCAAAGCAGCAGAAGCTGCTGTTGAAGGAGCAAAATCAACTGAACAGATTGTTGCACGTATGGGGCGTGCTGGTACGGTTGGAGAAAGAAGCCTTGGTTATCCGGACGCAGGTGCACATGGCTTAGGTGTAATTTTTACTGAAGTAGCTCAAGTAATGCAAGAAAAACAGTAAAATTTGGTATTATCTCCTCTAAGTATAGTGTAAAGAAATTACTCTTTGAGAGTGAGGGTTACACTATATTTAGTGGGGATTTTTTATGGTTCACTAAGGACGAGCTTCAACTTACTTAAACTGGAAAATGATAGTTTTCTTATCTCAAAAAAAAGCCCGTAAAAGTATACTGTTGCTGACTATCTATATCAGGCAACCTTAATCTTAAATTAAAACATGTTAGCGATATTCAAAAGCATACTAACCGTCTAGAAAAAGAGTGGGAAAGATATAAAAAGAGCAAAGGCTTCTTCATTTATAAGAAGCCTTTGCTCTTTTTATATTGTTAGCTATTAGTAAGTACTAGTTAGAGAAAAACAATTCCAAGTATAAATAAACATATGGTAATAATGTTTATAACATTTTTAGCTTTGTCATCTTCTTTTATTGAGGTTACAAGTTCAAATATTATGACAAGAGTAAGTATAGACAAAGCTATCTGTAGATGTAAGTTAAATGCATATACAGATATTACAATTAGAGCATATATAATACCTAAAATTATATTTTTGTTATTCTTAGTTTTTTCATAATTACTCATTTAAAAACTCCTTATTTAAAAATATTAGCTGTTCTTTGTTTTTTAAGGGAAAGTTTCAGTAACTAGGAGTAGGGTAAGGAAGATAATAGAAAAGGAAAAGCTATGTATAATATGATTTATATTTTCTTTGTCTGCTTTCTCTCAAGTGGATAATTTTACAAAAGTTTAAAAAATGAATACCTCCTATAATTGCTGTAACTAGCGTTTTTAATAATATCAAATACTTCTTTCTAAGAATTGTAGCAAAAATAAAAAGCTCCCCCAGCACCATTTGTTTTAGAAAAACTTGATAAGCAATCTTATTTTTTAATACCCTTTCATCCTTGTTGGGTGAGTACACTGAAAGATGGGGTAGTCCTCATATCATATTCTGTAAAAAGTGTACTAAATATGACTGCCTATAGTTCTGAAACAGTACGTTTTCATAAAGATATTCTATCTAGCTCAACTGTATATTAAAATAAACGTACTAGCTTAATTTATTGCTTGTTGATATGTTGTTAGATATGTACCTGTTTAGAAAAAAAATAAAATAACTTACTGATAGTCCTTATGTAGAGCAGAACAAGCAGATTCTTAATTATTAAGAGCCTGCTTGTTTTACTTTACACGTAGCAGTAGATTCTTTATTTACGCTTTTATTGGCAAACAGAGCCTGGCACTGTTCGTCATTAGCAATGGGTCAGAAAAGTGCGTCTGTCTTTTTTCATTCTTAATTAATTACCTGTGGGCTAACGTCTAAATACGCATTAATGCGCCATTAGGCTTTGGTAAATCTTGATCCGTTATCAAATTCATTTTGCAAAAATGTTCAAAAAATTGCTGTGCCTGCTCTCGTTCGTTTGAGTCACTTTTCAATGAAACTATATCAAGCAAAATTTGAGCCATCCATGAATTATCAAAATAACGGTATTTACCTGTATTCCACACCATTTTTTGGGAGTTCTTTTCGTTTATATAATATTTCCAGAAAAGCATCTGATTGGATTCTTGTTCTGTAAGTTGGAGTCTGTACGTTGAATGAGCAGGAATATATCCATCTTCGCAAAGCTTACCGATAAAATTTTCATTGACCATATAGACACCTAAGATGCGTCTGTCTTTTTCAGGCATACTGGAATCTATTGCTGTTAACAAGACAGCGCTATTTTGATGTAGGCGGGTGGGTTTGGTTGGCTTCCCCTTGTAATTACCACTTTTTATTACGCCTGAAAAAACCGTCCACTCTGAAAAAGAACTATTCTGTTCTTCTGTGTCGCACCAAAAAACCATTTGTGATTCGGGATGAAGTTTATGGTTTTTCATAAGTTTTTCATGTCCCCAGCGAAGTTCCTGATTTTTTCGCTGTAATTTTTTTTCTTCTTCCTTCTTCCATTCTTCCTCTTTTCGTTCCGTTTCCTTTTCTTCTAAAATTTTTTCCAGGGAATGAGCAACACTTTTATCATGCAGTTTTAGGTGCTTTCCAAATACATCGGGGAAAACAAATTTTTTGTTTTCTGATGCGAAATTTATTTCAATACTAGAATCATTATATTTAACTATAGTACCTGTTCCAAAATGCTTGTGTGTAACTTTCTTATCGATTAGATTCATCATTCTAGGCCTCCTTGTAGAATAAAAACGCGGTTACTACTTAGATAGTAAATTAATATTTTATTCAACTAACTTACCTTTTGAGTTAACACAATTATTTTAATTTTATTTAAAAAAGAAAAAGCAACCTCAGTCTTTAATGGCATTCGAGTGAGGTTGCTTTTTGAGATAACTCTATAACTTTAGATAAATGATAACATATTTATACGATAACGACTATCTTTTCCATGACGAGCACATGTATAAAAGGGGAGATTTTTATACATCATATCTTCAATCACCTGAAAGAAAATAGTTGTTATATCAACGATCTATAAAACGTTTTATGGTAGCTGTTTAAACATAGTTCAAACAGCAAAAGAACTACTGTATATTTCAGTAGTCCTACCAGTTCTATAAAGGCAAGCTAAATTAAATTTGATCAATTCTATTCAGGAGTCCCAATTAGTTCTGTTATCGCATCATAACTCATATTATCATTCATTAATCGTTGAAAATTATTATCATAAAGGATATCTTCAGTAATTCTTTGTAATAATGTAGCAGTTGCTCTAAAAGGGGCGATCCAGTACTTATTCTTTCAATACCAACTTGGGATAATGTATTAATAGAAGGCAAGTTTGGCCCAGACAAAAGATTAATGGGACAAGATAGTTCTTGTCGAACTTTTTTAATGGACTCCATGTCATATAGTCCAGGAATAAAAATACAATCTGCTCCAGCCTTTTGATATGCTTTTCCCCTATTGATGGCTTCTTGAAGTCTTAGATCCGGATCTCCTGTATTTAACCAATACAAATCAGTACGCGCATTAATAAATAATGGGGCTTTTAGCGATTTGGATAGTAATCTAATTTCAGATATTTTTTCTACTTGCAACGAAACATCTAAAATAGGACTATCTAAATCTCCCGTCCCATCTTCTAGGTTTATACCAATTCCTCCTGCTAAAATAATTTGTCTTGTATTATCTACCACTTCATTAGTAGACCTTCCATAGCCAGACTCTAGGTCTACACTGACAGGAATATTGACGGAATTAATAATTCTCTTAACAGCTCCTAACATTTGTTCAAAAGGGATTTTTTCACCATCATTATATCCTAAAGACATTGCTATGCCAGCACTGGTTGTTGCAATAGCTGGAAACCCATTTTTCTCAAAAATTTTAGCACTGATAACATCCCAAGCATTAGGCAATACAAAAGTATAGGGTCTTTTGTGAAGTTGTTGAAACGTCTGAAATTTAAGTAACTGCTTTTCATTATTCACAATGGTTCTTCCCCCTTTAAGTAAACAACTTTATGGCTTTGTATGAGCGTTCTTTAGAGCAGAGAAAAATAAAACAACGGGAGATTAATCAGAAACTTAATCCCATATTATAGGACGTTTAACTTTTGCAGTTCTTAAATAATCTAAAAGTTGTCCTGTATGTACTGATTCATGATAAGCAACTCGTAACAACATGTCCCCTAACTCTCGAATATATCCCATCTCCGATCGGTCTATTTTTATCTCTGTTAGCTGCTTTTCTTTAAGGAGTCCTAAAAACTCTATAAATTTTTCCCTATATGGTTGAGCAAACTTTAATGCTTCTTCAACAGAACTAAATGTTACTGCTTTATAAGGATTATGCTTCTCTGTTAGAGAAAGGTTAAGGGGTTTTTCTAACATTTGATGATAGAGGTATTCTCCTTCAAGAACATGATGTATCATCTCCCTACATGACATTGCTTCTGGATATGGGCGCCAGTCTAACCTATCTTGAGGTATTGACATCCATACTTTTATACTTCGACGTCTCACTTCTTCAAAGTTTAGTAAAATAAAACTCATCGCATCCATTTTCGCTCACTCCTTTAATTTTACTATAAATATAACATATCCAAAGTCTTACAATGAAAAATATGGATGGTTTTATAAATATTATCTGTTTATTTAGATTAATCATTAATTTTTCAAGAAAGCCTGTTAATATAGATTTATTAAAAATTAGGAGGAAGTTATGAGACAAAAAATAATTAGAATTAATAAACCAAGCATATATAATTTTGATTTAATTTTAAGGTACATAAAAAACTCGCCCTCTTTTGTAATCGAGAAGGTTATTGAAAACACATATTGTAGAGCTTTTATAATAGGGGGAAGAACGTACCTAGTACTAGTTAGGGACGAAGGAATCGATAGTAAGTACTTGGAAGTTAAAGTTATTGGTGAAGAAGTTAAGAATAATCAGGTTCAACTAGTAAAGGAGAAAATTATCACAATATTTTGTCTGGAACAAGATATAAACAAAGCTCAAAAGTCTATAGCTAATGAATCTAAGATAGGAAAATTAATAAAAATGTACGAAGGGTTTAGACCTGTTTTATTAGGAAGTGTCTACGAATCCATCATATGGGCAATCATCGGTCAACAAATTAGTGCAAAAGTTGCTCATAGGATTAAAAAGAGTTTGTTAGAAAAAACAGGAGCTAAAATAATAATTAATAACTGTGAATATTATACCGATTTATGCCCCCACAAGGTGATGAAGTTAAATATAAACCAACTTCGTGACTTAAAGCTAAGTCAAAGGAAAGCTGAATATATTCATGAAATAACTAAAGCCATTATAGATGAGGAGCTAGACTTAAGTTGCTTATATTTATTAGATCGTGAAGGGGGTTGTAGCTATTTAATGAAACATAGAGGTATAGGAAAATGGACGGCAGAGTCAATACTAATGAGAGGTATAGGACGTCAAGACATTCTACCCGCAGGAGATTTAATTATACGTAAAGTAGTAGGAGAGATTTATGAGTATAACGAATTATTAACAGAATCACAAGTTAGAAAAATATCTACTCAATGGAAAACTGCGGAAACCTGGATTACTCATCTATGCTGGTTTTACATGCAAGAAAAAATATTATAAATGGAATATTTGTCGGTTTAAAATAAACGAAAAAAAGTATAATTTACCTGTTTTTGTTTGAATATTATAAAAATTGGATTTAATTGTTGAAAATGCCTTTTTAATGCAATATTATAAATATATCTTTTAAGAAATGGAGGTGTTAGTTATGAAGGTAAAAGTTAAGAAAACAACTAATAAAGCTGCGGTATTAAACGGTATTCCAGGCTAAAACGTTATCATTATGTGAACTACTTACTTATTGTTTAAACTTCAAGTCTGTAAATATAGGGAACTATCATATGATAGTTCCCTATTTCAATAATTAAGAGAAATGGAGTGAAATGTAGAAAATGAAACCTAAGTTCAAAGAGACAATCCCTGTATTTGTTATAAATGATGAAATCCATATTGGTGAAGAAGATGGAGTAGCAGGAGTTATTGAAGATCCCAGTGGAAGTATTAAGTATTTAATTTCTCTTATTAACGGAAAAAATTCTATAGAAGAAATAATACATTTAGTCCAAGAAAAGTATCCAAACATAAAAGAAAATGAGGTATTGGAAGGGATAAAGGCATTAGATACAGAGAAATATTTAGAAGATAATTCTTTGAATCCTCAATCTATAGGAGATTATGAACTCGAAAGATACAAAGCAAACCTTAATTACTTTTCGCTTTTTACGTCTTTAGAGGACAATAAGTACAATGTGCAAGAAACTATCATAAATACAAAGGTTGCTTTGCTCGGAATCGGAGGTTTAGGTAGTCAAATACTATATCATCTATCTGCATTAGGTTTTCATAACATTAATGCATTGGATTTTGATACTTTGGAATTAAGCAATTTTAATAGACAGTTGTTATATTCTGAAAAAGATATTAATAAGTTAAAAACGGAATTAGCAAAGGAAAGAATATCGCGTTTTAATCCTAATGTTAATTTAAACGTTACTAATAAGCGTATAGAATGTGCTGAAGATGTAATGGCACATATTGAAGGTAGTGATTATGTAATTTGTGTAGCCGATAAACCAACCCTTCATATACAGGACTGGGTAAATGAAGCAGTAGTGAAGTTAGGAAAGCCGTTAGTTTCAGGTGGAGTCCTAAACACAAGGGGCAGATTTTATTCTATGTTACCAGGAAAAACTGGGTGTGTAGAGTGTCATAAACAAACCATAATTGAAAGTGATGTTATAGTTAATAAGCAACTTGACAGTATGCATCAGATAAATTTTCAACGAAATAATGCTGCGATTAGTCCTAATGTAGCTATGTTGGCTGGTGCTATTGTAAATGAATTTTTAGGGTTGGTAACAGGTATTCAAACTCCAACATCATTAGGGAAAATGATGGAATTAAATTTCCTTACATATCAAACTTACCCTATTTCAGAGTGGAATAAGAAAGAGGATTGTCCAGTTTGCCATTCCGCACCTGTAACAGCAGGTAAATAATTATGATGGGGGGGTAAATGTTGAAATCTTATGAAGTACTAAAGAACAGAGATTTTTTATGCTTATTTTTAAGTGCCACAACAAGTAAGTTGGGCACGTCTTTTTTTCAAATCGCACTGCCTTTATTAGTATATGATTTGACTAAATCACCAAGTTTAATGGCATTAACATTTGTTTTAGAAATTACGCCTCAAGTATTGTTTAGTTTGTTAGGCGGAGCCTTAGCTGATCGTATAAGTAAGAAATACATTTTATTAATAGGTGATATTTTATCAGCCATTTTAATTATTATCATACCTCTTGCAGCTTCAATAAACGTGTTAGATATATGGATTGTATATGTGGTAGCTTTTTTAATATCAGCTGTGAGTGCATTTTATCATCCAAGTTTTGAATCAGTCATACCAGAAATTTTAGAAGGTGAAAATTTAATACAGGGTAACTCTTTATTCAAGTTATCAGAGACAATTACAACCTTTGCAGGCCCTTCAATAGCAGGCATTTTAATTGCTTTGGTTGGAACTCATAACTTATTATATTTTAATTTTTTTACGTATTTTCTTTCTGGAATATTCATTGGCTTAATAACTAAGAAATATAAAAGCCAGAATCCAGTTAATAGTTCTATAATGAATTCAATAGCTGAAGGAGTTAAATACGTTATAAATACTAAAAAGATTTTGATAGGGACTATTCTCATATTCTTAATCAATGTGGGTTATGGTGCTATGGAAGCTTTATTTATGTTTCATCTAAAAGATAATTTACATTTATCGGCACAGTATATTGGTTTAATATTTTCCCTACAAACCTTAGGGTCATTTGTAGCAATTTATGCTGCAAATAAACTAAATAAATTACCACGGGGAAATATAATTATCTATTGTGGTGTAATAATAGGTTTAGGGCAAACTATCCTTACTTTTTCAAACACTGCAGTTATTTTGTTAATAGTCTGTAGAATTGTAATTGTCGGTTCGGTAACATTATTAGCAATTAATTGGTTTACCCTTAGGCAAGAGATTGTGCCATCAGCCTTATTGGGAAGAGTAATTAGTTCAACTCGTATGTTAGCTTTTTTGGCTTTACCGATTAGTGGAATGTTAGCAGGTATTGCAGCTGAATATATTAGCGTCTCTTTAATTTTTATTTCAGCAGGCATCCTAACGATTGTAGCGTCTTTAATCGGCATTAAGACCTCTCTATTTGAGACCCAACAATCTATAGATCAACCTATTAATAGTAGCAACAAGTAGATAATTACTCGGGTTGACTTGAAACATATTGATATTTAGTGTATTCTTCTATAAGAACTTCATACTTGGAGTTTAAACAATAAGTAAGAACCCCTTTAACATATGGTTAATAGGGGTTTTTTATTTTTAATCCAAATGTGCATCTGATATACAAGCAAAAATCTTTTTTCATACCTAAAATACGAGTTATGTTAAGTAAAACGTAAAGTATTTGATGAAAATAATCAGTTTAACTATTTACTCTTAGTGATGACAAATGGATGGGTGTCACCAAAAAGTTGGCTTACCGACCATAAACCAAAGCATAGTCATTAATAGAATGATATAAATCCAAATAGATCGCTCTAGTTTAGTTGCCAGTTCTTTTTTATTTTGTCCTTCCTCCTTGTACTTTCGAAGTGTTGGTGAAAAAGCACGGGCCAGAAAGAACAAGGAGCAAAAAAGGAAAATCAGTGTCATTATAATCCACGGCGTAGTCCACGTCCATGGGCCACACATAACGAGGAGTATCCCTGTGATAACAAGAACATGGCCCGTATGTTTTGCGAGCCTAACAACAGATTGAAATGTGATCAAATAGGCATTCATTTCTTGTTCTCTTGAACTATGTAATTTTTTAACAATTGGCAAGAGAATAAAGAAAGGACCAATCGATAAAATGACACTAGAAACATGAATATATACTAATATACGGTACAACAAATCCATTTCTTTTACCTATCAATCGTTGACTAATCTGAACTCATGCACCCATACCCTCATTTGCGGAAGCCAAGGCATCCCAGGATGATAAGACAAAATAGATTGTTTATATTCCTCTACTGTAGCATAGCCTTCCTGGCGAGCATTTTCATCGGTTAATTCACCTAGTGATTGAGAATAAACTCGTTCCACTACAAATTTTTGATCTTCTAAAACCATTATCTCTCCTACATCAGCATATCTTCCATTTCGGCGAGTTGCTGTTTTGCTGCCTTTGATTACTTTATTTACATCATCCGGCATTGTTACAAGTCGATCGATTGCACATGTTTTTGGTGGCAATTCATTTTGTGCTTCATGGTTACTCATTAAAAAAACTCCTTTCATATCTTGTCTCGTATTTAATGTATCATATTTTTAACGACGAATTTCATTTGAATTTATTAGGTGGAAATTTTCTCTAATAAATCTATTATAATTTATCCCTTTTCTTATTCGATAGTCCAAGTACATAACATAATGTATATAAGAGAATGAATTATTCTTTGTTCGTATAATAAGGGTTATTTTATAGATTGAAGTTTCAATAACTGTAAGTATTAAAGGTATAAACCTACTTTTTACAAAAAAGATATTTCTTTGGCTGGTTTGTACAAAACTTTCTCCTTTACAACTAGATGCGTTTATTGTATGATTACACAACAGGAACATTTGTTCGATATTAAGGGTTTAGAGATAAATAAAGGAACAACAGAATAAACCAAGACAGTTAAACACAAAATTTTCTCGCACGGAGCAAAAACATTTGAGCCAATCCTTATTATTTATCCACATACATTGTCGTTTACTGTAAACGTACTAACAATCGGAGGTTTTAAATTATGAATGATAAACAAGCAGCACTAGATATGGCTCTAAAACAAATTGAAAAACAATTCGGTACAGGATCAATTATTAAGATGGGGGAAGGCACACATACAAAAGTTGAGGCATCTAGCTCAGGTTCATTAGCTTTAGATATCGCTCTTGGGATTAATGGTTATCCAAAAGGAAGAATCATGGAAGTGTACGGACCCGAAAGCTCAGGTAAAACAACAGTTTCCTTACATGCGATTGCAGAAGTACAAAAAAATGGAGGTCGAGCTGCCTTTATTGATGCTGAACACGCACTTGATCCAGTTTACGCAAGAAAACTAGGTGTAGATATTGATGAGTTACTGTTATCTCAACCAGATACTGGTGAGCAGGCACTTGAAATTGCTGAAGCATTAGTTAGAAGTGGTGCTGTAGATATTATTGTTGTTGACTCAGTAGCAGCATTAGTTCCTCAAAAAGAAATTGAGGGAGAAATGGGAGATTCTCACGTAGGTCTACAAGCTCGTTTGATGTCTCAAGCCCTTCGTAAACTATCTGGAGCAATTAATAAGTCTAAAACCATTGCTATCTTCATCAACCAAATCCGGGAGAAGGTAGGCGTTATGTTTGGAAATCCTGAAACAACGCCAGGCGGAAGAGCGCTAAAATTCTATTCTTCCGTTCGCCTTGAGGTTCGCCGCGCTGAACAACTTAAACTGGGAAATGACATAGTTGGTAACAAAACAAGAATTAAAGTAGTCAAAAATAAGATGGCACCTCCTTTCCGCATTGCTGAAGTAGATATTATGTATGGAGAAGGTATCTCAAGAGAAGGAGAAATCTTAGATATTGGTTCTGAAGTAGATATTGTTCAAAAGTCTGGATCTTGGTTTTCTTATAATGGGGAACGTTTAGGGCAGGGACGAGAAAACGCTAAGGTTTTCTTAAAAGAAAACCCTGAAATCAGAGAAGAAATTAGAAAAAACATTATTGATTTTAAATATGGTAATACTGACAACGATAATGATATTGATAACGATAGCGATAGTGAAAACGAAAGCTAATAAAAGCTTAAAATGCCTTTCCCGGCAGCTTCAAGCCCATCCATTTCACTGATTTCACTTCATTATTTTGGTCATTTTATGCGATTTATAGTAGCCAGCAGGGAGCTGATATTGTCTTAATTCAAAAGGAGCTTGGCCACAGTGATCGTAAAATAACGGAACGTTATCTAGAAAAGGTTTTGCAGAGAAAACAAAAAATTGGGCTACTGTGGAAGGAACAAGATTTCTAATTGAGATACTGTTGTCTAAAGCGCTATACTAGACTTTTTATTGCAATCTCTTTAAACAGAAAAATTCTTATAGCAAACAAACAGAACCCTATTTAATTAAATAGGGTTCTGTTTAATTAGATCAAGGTCTATGGAAGTTGACCGTTTTCTCATCGTCCCCCGTGCGTTCAAACCAACCTCTAAAGGCCCAGTTATCATAACCTCCATCACCTTCATTAATAAACGTTCCTTCTTCAAATATCCAGACCCCGAACGTGATACCATCATAATCTACGGTATCAAAATATTGTACACCTTGTAACTGGTCGGAATTATAACCTTGACTTAAATTCATTACTATCACATTATACTGCTGACCCGATTCAAAGAAAGCTTTTTCCATCGCTCCCTTAACAAAACCACTTCGATTGTCGGCCGTTTTAGCCGCATCTGCAATCGCTTGTCCTATGGCTACTGGATCAATACGCTACGTCTCCTCCAACTTCTGCAGCTTCTGCGGAACCAGCAGAATCTCCTAAATTCGGTAGAGCTAATGGCGTCGCTAACATAGCTAAACCTACAGCAGAAGCTACAACAGCTTGTTTCGCTCTTCTCATTTGATCTCCTCCTATTTTAGTTGATTCTTAGAACTAATACCCTTTTTATGAATATTAAAACAAAAATTCCATAATTAAGTATATATAGGGGGGCGAAAAAGTAAAATAAAGGTTTGAAAAAACCTGAAAATAATCTCGATCTATTGAAGATTCAGATAGGTTAAACGTACATTTCAGTAAAGACTTTTATAAAACGTCACTTACTTATTTGTTACTGAGTTGCTCTGCCAAACCGATTAAAAGTCCTTCTACTCCACGAATGTAGCAGAGACGATACGAGTCCTCGTACTGAACCACTTCGCCAACGAGCTGAGCGCCATATCTAGTAAGTCTGGACACCATTTCGTCAATGTCTTCAACAGTGAACATGACGCGTAGATAGCCGAGAGCGTTTACAGGAGCATTCCGGTGATCTGATATAGTAGGTGGGCTGAGAAATCGCGAAAGTTCAATCCGACTGTGACCATCCGGGGTGACCATCATCGCAATCTCTACACGCTGAGAACCCAATCCCGTTACGCGGCCACCCCATTGACCTTCGACGGTGGCCCGCCCTTCGAGACTCAAGCCAATCTCCTTAAAGAAAGAAATTGCGTCATCAAGGGATTCTACAACGATGCTGACATTGTCCATTCTTAGTAGGTTGTTTTTTTCCATAGTTTTATCTCCTTATGTGTAAAATTTTATTATCTGTCCATTTTCATAATCATTCTATTTAAAAGTTACAAATTCCTTTCAAACAAAACATTCCTATCCTGTCACTAGGCCATATTTGTTGTATACTTTATATTTTTTGTAGAAAAATGATCTATTTGTCATTAATACACGAAGTACTTTATCATTTACTTAACTAATTAATGAAAAAATGGGTGTAATAATAATTCTAAAGAGTGTATAGTAAAGAATAATTTTTCATTATATGTCTGAGAGGTGGGATTGTTATGGAAAAGCTAGAATATGAATGGGTAAAACAAGCACGACAAACTTTATTAGAGCAGTGTAGAGAATTGAGTGAAGGTGACTTGACGAAAGAGTTTGCATTTGGTTTTCAAAATATTAGAGATTCTCTAGTTCATGTGGCAGGTTGCTACCATGCTTGGTTAGGTTCTTTTGTGCTTTCAGAAACATCATCACCACTATTCACAAAAGAAGTAATTAATACTATGAAAATAGACGATATTCAGCATTATTTTCAACAGGCTGATAGATATGTAGAAAAAGTATTGGAGCAATTCACAGATAAATTTGATGAGTCTATCGAAAAAGAACTTGCTTGGAGAGCAAACAGTGGTTTTGTAAGAAAGACACCTCGTCAATTGCTTACCCATTCAATTACTCACGAATCACATCATAAAGGACAAATTGTAGTTATGTTACGTCTATTAGGACATACACCTAAAAATACGGACATATTGGGATTACCTGAAAAAGAACCTTTCAAATAATAAATTAAGAAATCATTTCACGAAGAGCATATTTGCAGTCCTATCTTATATTTGGATGTTCCAAGAGGCCGTGATCGGGCTTCCTGAAATTGTGCAAAACATCTCGCGTGTGCTGGATATTGGTGAACGTGTTGCTGAAGACGTTCACAGCTAGAATCACAAAAATTTAACCAACCATCGTTGTTACGCTATCCACTAAATTATTGTTGTTGTCTTTTCAGAGAAATAAATCCATAAATATAAGTTGGAGGGTTTTAATGAAAAAAATATTTCTTCTAATGGACTCTGAGGAAAAGGTATCTTCTTATTTCATCTAGATAACGGAATGAGCGTTAAATTCAGTGGTATTTAGTAATATCAAGTTGGGAAAATTTGTAGAAAAAGAACTATTTTGTCGTCACTAAGTGTAAATAGTAAAAAATAAATAATAAATAAAATACTTTATCAATTACTTAACTAAAAAAACTTAAGTAAGGTTGCTTTTTAAAAACAGAGTCATCACAATGTTTATTTTTAAAGTTATATGTATATGAATCTACAAATCTGGCCAGACTAATAACGTATTCCCAACAGAACAACCTCCTGTACAGGAGGTTGTTCTGTTTTATAAATTATATACTTAGTTACCATCAACCAGCTTATTGGAACAAAAAGGGCATCTATCTATATAGTCGCCCTTTTTTATTTTACTGGCTTGCTTATTTATTAAAAGAACCACATAACTTATAACTGTTCCAAACATATTAAGTAGAACATCGTCTATATCTAAGCTACGTCCCATGAAATATTGAATAAATTCAATTAAACATGTAACAGATAAATCTAAGATTGTTACTTTTTTTACTTAACGAAACTTTCTTGATAGGGGTTTATTTTTATAGAATCCTTCAAAAAGGTTGCTATAGACCCACTTGAACTTGCTTTGTTAGGATAAAAGAGAGGAAACATTATGGAGTCCTGTAGTAGATATCTCCATTCTCGCAAATTCCATCTTGGGAGTAGACGCTGCTCATGATATAACAGCTAAAGTAGAGAATACATTAGCATAAGAACACAGTATAGAGGGTGCTAACTTACATGTGGAAACAAGCCAAATAGTAAACATGCCAATTAAAACGAATACATAAAGGGAAGGAATTAATCATATGGAATTAGGATATAAGAAAAACATACAGCTTAAAGATAGAGATTTAAAGTATAAAATAAAAGATAGTGAGGAAACAATTGAATTGATTGTTTTTATTGCACTTTTAAGTGTGATTTTTATTATTAATACTTTCTTTAAATTCTTATAGTCTTTTTTACATGTGATTGTATGAAAAGATATAGTATGTATGTCTGGACGTGCGTGCATATTATAGTAAAAAGCCACCTTTACTTCAAATACTAGATGGCTTTTTATTTTATTAACGATAATAATTTCTTTAACACTCTGCAATAGATTTGAATATTTTGTTCGTGAAAATATATCTTTTTAAAAACACAAAAACTCATTCATAATGTAAGAAAGAGCTGGGAAATAATAATTCGTAAAAGTGAGTCATGATTTTTTTGTCTGTTGACCTATACATTTAGTTTATTATCGACAGCAATATTCTTCAGGGTTTACACATATAAAAACACCAAGTTGTATTAGTGATGACCTTCACGTTTGGTGGTAGAGCAAATAGCTGACTCATCATGAGGGTGCTCTTCGTTTTCTAACTGGATAGTTGCATGCTCAATTTCTTGATGTTGAAGTTTGGATTCAATTTCTCTTAATATGACCTGACTTTCCAGGAAACTTATCTGATTATTTAACACCACATGACAGGATAATGCATTTTTCCCACTAGTTATACTCCAAACATGTAAATCGTGGACATTTAGTACACCTTTAACTGCATGAATTGCTTCCATTACTTTTTCTAAAGAGATTCCTTTCGGTGTACCTTCCATTAAAATTCCTATTGTCTGCTTTACAATTTTCCATGCGCCCAAAGCAATTAAGAATGCAATAAGAACGCTTAGGATTGGATCTACGATATTCCACCCAGTGAATAGGATAATAAGTCCTCCGATAATAACTCCTGCCGAAGCCATTGCGTCCCCAATCATATGAAGTACGGCGCTTTTCACATTGATGTTGTCTTCCTTCCTTAAGCCAAGACCTAAGTAAAGGTTCATGACTAAACCAACAGATGCACTAATAAACATCCACGTACTTCCCACTGGTTGGGGATCCTTAAAGCGATCAATCGCTTCGTATAGTATGACAACAGCGATAACAATTAACGTCATGGCATTAATAAAAGCAGCTAGTATCCCTGAACGGTGATACCCGTAAGTGAAATTTTCCGAAGCTGGCTTTTGGGCTTCGTGCATAGCAAACCAGGATAGCCCTATGGCTGCAATATCTGTAAGTACATGTCCAGCATCAGAAAGTAGGGCTAAGCTGCGTGAAATGAATCCTCCAATTAATTCGACTACCAGGATAATTAAAGTAAGAAAAAATGCTAATTTCATTTTCCCAATCGGAGCATGGGAGTGAAATACATCTCCGTGGTCGTGATTATGGTTGTCTACCATAAGAATCTCTCCTTTCTGCAAAAAACTGATCATTGTTTAAAAAACGTTATTTCTCTTGTTTTGGATTTGATTAAAAGTAGTTTATTTAAAAAACTCAATTGGCGGATCTTTAAATTGTTGAAAATTCCATATACTAAACATTCCTTTTAAGACAGTAGAAATAGAATGTTAATTCTTTTGTGGTGAGATAGTGAGTGCTTTTAAGTTCTGGAAAACAATAAAAGGAGTTTCATTATTTCGACATTTAATTTGACCATTTATTTTAGTATTTTCAACTTTATTAAAAATCATTTATGTCACTCAAAAGCTGTTTCCAAATCAATCTCATACTTCTTTTTAACAAATCAGAAAAAATTCGGATCACGACTTTTGAATTTCTTATGTAATATGATTAATCTTATAAGAATGAAAAAGAGACCTTATAAATTAAGATCTCTAAAATTTTCTATATAAGTTTAATGACTATGAAATAGTGAAAGGGAATAGTGATAAATATAAATAATTAGTACTCCTAGCGATATTAATAGCCATACATGTAGGTTTCTGAAGTGACTAATAGCCTTTCCTATTATTTCATGAAAAATAACAAAAGATAGGGTACCAATTGCTCCTCCGGTCGATAAAGCTTGTATTTTAAGCGAGGAAGCTTGTACACTTTCTCCAAGTAATAAACTCCCTCCCAAAGATAGTGATAGAAGGACTATAATGAATAAAAAGAAGACGTTAGGTATTTTTGCTATGGAGAGAACGGTCATTAGGGCCATACCCTCTGGAATTTGGTGTAAGAGGGTAGCTACGAATACGGAAGCTGACTGATGTAGATCTGTTATCCCAAAGGTAATTCCTGTAATAATATTATGAAAAAAGATTGCAGCCGTTAATAAAATAAGTGACTGAAAAGGTGAAATTGCACTATTTGTTTTATGCAAAAAGAGGTCAATGCATAGCATAACGATATATCCTGCTACGATGCCTAATAGAACGCCTTTTAAATCATACAGATGCCATGTGGAAGGAAGGATATCAAAAAATAACAACCCTAATAAGATTCCTCCACATATCGCATACATAAACTGAATTCTACCTCGTGACAGGTGACTAACTAATTTAAGAAGTCCTCCACCTACTAATAAACCCATTACAGAACCTAAAGTAAATAAGGTATTTATTTCTATATGCATAATTGCTACTTCCTTTCGGCGATATGTTTTTTTACAACTAACCTATTCAAAGGAAGGGCAATCATACCTATGTTTTATAAATGGTTAAAAAAATAAAAGTACATGATATTAACTTTGGAGTGATTTTTAGGTGAATCACTAATAAAAACGGACATACTAACGTTATCTAAATAAAGAGGTGCTGCTATGGAATCCCCTTTTGAAATGATAACAAATGTGGATAAGGTGGAAAATGCTTATTATATAGAAGTGAAGCCAGGTGAGTACAATGCAAAGTATTGGAATAAAGACTCGGTCTATATTGCTGATGAAGCTTTTGCTTATTTCTACACCACGATTTGCAAGTATGTGCCACAGTATCAACCTACGGAAGTGACAGAAATTAAAACAGAAACATGGCTGACGTATCAGTAATCAGCTGCAAGAACTCGCATATTTTTTGAGCAGCGACCCGCCTATGATTAAACTAAAGAAATGGATTGATTTTAGTAAAGTGGAGGAAACGTACAAACAGTTTGATCATCACAAAAACAAGTACATTCGTGAGTTAATTAACATGATCGAGGAGTTTACAGTGTGGATGAACAAAAATCTGTCAAACACAATCGTACATCACCATTTTGGGCACTTAATGGGAATCGATGTTGCTTATTGTAATATATAAGCTATGCAGAAAGTGAAAGAATTGCTCAAAACGAATATGGCATATTGGATGGAAACCTGAAAAAGAAAACGTGTTAGGTTTCTAGGGACTGGATAATGTCAAATTAATTGGAACTTTTTTATCGACAGCAAGACACTTTATAATATCTCCAAGCGGTGTATAGTGAAAATTTCACTATATGTCTCAGAGTTGAGATTCTAACGAAACAGTTAGAATCTGAAATGCTGATTATGTTAATTGGGTTTGTATATGTGGTATACATAAGCGCTTAACTTGTTTAATCCCAGACTTTAGGACGATCAACTCCCATTGTTCTTAAATACTGTAACAGGTTGTTTCAATGTAAAGTCATTCTTTTTATATGGTACATTTTTATACTCTTTATTCTCCTGCAAATCTGCAACAACCTTATTCTTAATATCCAACCAGCGATTCTCTTTTTCTAATTTTTTAACATTTCTCTCACGAACGTCAACTTTATAAGCACTCAAACCATTGATTTCAAGTCTGTGCCAACACTTAAAACGACGTATTTATCAGATATATCACTAAGAATAGTATCTAAATCCTTTGAAGTTGTATCCACATTGTGACAAGCTGCAAGTGATAATGCAAAACAACTAAGAAATACGATGTTTCTTATTAATTGCATTCTTTCCTCTCCTTATAGATTTAATTGTTCTGTCTTAAACGAACCATACAATTATTTTATAAAATAGAAAAAATTAAAATGAAATCTTTATTTTAATTTGAATATGGTATACAAAGCTAGTTTACATACTCTTTTCGCAACAAACCACGAAAAAGAACCCTTGATAGAAAAGGGGTCGCAGGAAGAAGAGTTTTTTACTTTATGCATATTTTTATACATCGTTGATTTAACAAGGTTTCTCTTTGAGACAGAGCTTAGAAAAGTGTATAAAAAGCGCACCTTCTGTATGTGGTTTTATTTATTTGTTTGAAAATTCAATAAGTTACCACTATATTTTGTTTACATAATCCTAGTATAATGAGAGAGCGAGAAGAAAGAAGGGATTATGTGTTGAAAAGTAAAATGAATCAGTTGTTTGCAGAACAAAAGAGTATTCATATACTGTATTCCTACGACCAGCAAGAAAATTATATACGACAAGTTGTAAGTTATATCCAAGAGGGGATTTTTGCTGGAGATTGCATTCTTCTTATTGAAAATGACCGTTTTTATCCTTTTATTCATGACCATTTGAAAATACTATTGACTACAGATCAAATGAAAATGATACATCGTATAAACAACTTTGATTTCTATTATTCAAGTGGTAGTTATCATCCTCCTGCCATTCTTAATTATTTTAATAAGAGCGTTCAGCCCTACTTAGAAAATAGAATTTCTTTCAGAATCATGGGCACATGTAGAATGGAGCACAATGGAAGATCCTTTACATCTAATCGAAGATTTTGAAAAAATAGTGGATAGCGCGGTGAATAAACTCTCATTCCCATTAATTTGTGCATACAAAGGAGAGAGGATGCCAGAGTATCTCAAAACTATTCTGATGGAAACACATCCTTATGTTCTTATTGAGGGTGATTTAATTACTTCTAAACAATATTGGCCATTAACTGAATTGGAATAAAGATAAAAAACGCTTAAGCAATCATACTAAGCGTTTTTTATTTTTAAAGAAATCAATGGCTCCTTTTCATCCATTCAGTTTATTTACCACTATAAGCTCTTTCCTCGTATTCTTATGTCTCTTCAGGTTAGTTTTTCTATTTCGAGGTAGCTCTTTTTATTGTAAAGAAAGTCCGGTTTAATTATTTAGTTAACCTAATGGAAATCATAAATACAAAGAATAGAAAAGCATCATTCTCTTATACAGCCCTCATAAAAATACCGGTTTTGATAGGCGAAAATGTGGAATATCAAATGTAAGATTATTTTAAGAGGAAAGGGAGACAGGTATGTTTGGATGGAGTGATATGCCGAAACTATTATTTTCTTTTTTGATTGTCATTCCACTTGTGTCTGTTATTCACCAACTGGGGCACTCACTTATGGCTATTATTCTAGGAGGAAAGGTCGATTTTACCATTGGACAAGGGAGAACGATTTTTAGGTGGAAGAAAATTAAAATAAAATCTATTTATTTTTTGCACTCCTTTTGTATTTACGAAAAATTAAAGTATGATAACCGTTTTACTCATGCTTGTGTTTATGCTGGAGGTACCGTAGCTAATGTAGCGTCTATCCTTCTTGTGTATGGTTTAATTATGTTGGGTGTTCTCTCAAAGAATCTCTTTTCTTACCAATTTGTTTATTTCTCTATTTATTATATTGTTTTCTCGCTCTTACCCTTTGAATATTCAGAAACGAGTTTAAGTGATGGGCGAGCTATCTATGATGCATTAAGATATGGAAAGATAACGTGTAATCCGGATTAACAAAGGAAAGAAAAATGGCTAATTAAAACTGGACGTCCACAATGCGTATTAACGCGGCAACGGTACTGAAATAGATACTGATTAGTAATCAAGTCGTAATTCTTTAGATACTATGATGTAGCTACTGCAGTAAATTTACCTGTCTACTCAAAAAACAACAAGGAGCTCTTACTGCAGTAAGTAAGGCGTAGATGGTTATATACAAGAAAAACTCTGATCAGGAAAAAAAATAACAAGATTAATGAGTTTTAGTGAGGGGTAAAGTTAACTAAATAATTTAAAAGGAGGGAAGTAGTAATGGAGATTCTATGGATGCTAATTGTAGGTGGAATTATCGGGTGGCTCGCCGGTTTAATTACGGGACGCGACGTTCCTGGAGGTATTATTGGTAATATTATCGCTGGCTTTATTGGTTCTTGGTTGGGCGGCCTTATCTTGGGAAGTTGGGGGCCAGTCATTGGCGGTTTTGCAATTATCCCAGCAATTATTGGATCAATCATTTTAGTATTAATTGTAAGCTTTCTTTTAAGAAAAATGGGTCAAAAAAAGAATCATGGTCATCATGTATAAAAATTGAAAAAACTTAAATTGGAGTGATTAAAAATGAGAGAAGAAAATAATTCTATGCTATATGATTTTGTTGAAGGTAATCAATTTGAACTAGATTCTTATCTTACTTATTTATTCGATCAAATTAATAATGATAGCGAAATTCTGTCAGAAGATTAATGAGATTACAGATATTTTATTATAAAGAAACAGACAAAAAAATAATAAATCAAAATATAGTATAAGCGACCTTAGTAACTTTGTTTACAGTATATAGGGTCGCTTATTATTATGGAAAATATTTAAAAATAAAGTGCAGATATGCTTCATTACTGCAGTAGGTCAGGCGTAAACGGCCCTAGAATCTGCGCTTTTTATAGGTTAGGGATTAGCTTCCTCACTTAAACTGAAGTATCTATTACTCAACCTTATTAAACATAAACAAAAGGCCCCTTTAAATTCTGAAGGGCCTGGTTATTATATATTTACATTTTATATACTCTTCCTCATGCCACATTCTCTACATTCATGTAAGAAAACGCCACCTTTTCACGGAGCTTTTGAAGTAAGCTGAGTTACAGTTGATCGCACCTGCCACTGACCTTATTCAGGAAATTCCACATAGTCATACACTTTATCAAAATCGATTTCTTGCTCTTTTATTTCTTCCAAATTAATCATTCTTTTCTATTTGACTTTTAATAGACTAACACAATTAGGTCTATATAAAAGGTGTATGTTAAAATTACTTTGGTTTTTCCATAACAGTTTGTCGTTATTAAAATATTATTTACTTCTATGAGACCTGTCTAAATAAAATGTACGCGAAATGAATAATAATTTTCTTGATTTATCTGTCGTATATAAATATAATGTAACTGAAGTACGCAAAAAGAGAACATGAAATTAAAAATATACTTTTCGTTATTATCATTTTTTTGATTCCATTCATTACCTATATACAAGAAACGCATGTTTATTATAATGAGATTACAGTATGAAGAGGCTGAAGGAGATACCCCAACTTAATGCTGTAGTTTAGTTAATTAAGTTACACTTGAAATAAATCCTAAATTCCTTTAGCTTTCAGAGAAGATATATGTAGTTACTACGATTGAAATTTTTGAAAGCGATATCATTTAATTTGAAGAAAAACATTTTAAGAGATTTAATTATTTTAACAAGTTATAGAGATATCTAATGTTATGATTTCCTTATCTCTAAATAAAAGAAGAAGATATTTCTTTATCTGAAATGAAGGGATAATAGTTTAGAATATGTTGTCTAACATTCATATAAATCTAGTAACAGTCACTTCTAGGTTTATATGAATGTTAGACAATAAACAGGATTTCAAAAGGTTAAAAGGATAATAGAAAATCTCTTTATAAATGATACTATATGCTCAGGTATATAAGGTGAGCCGAAAAAGTGTATTTTACATTAAAGATTTTGAAAACGCTTTACTGAAGGGGGGGAGTTAATTTCAAATTATATGATTACCATTTATTTTAAAGATTATTTACACATTGGACTTATTTTTAATTATTGTCTTTTTTTATAGACGCTAGCCTAAGCATAGGCTCTCTTTAAGTGTTTTAATGAACTGTAAATTGAAAGGGGTTACAACTATGAAGAAATTGGGATTAGCTACACAAATATTTATTGGACTTGCGTTCGGGATTGCTATAGGTGCTCTTTTTTATGGAAATCATGCAGTGATGGCCATTCTTCAACCTTTAGGAGATATTTTTCTTCACCTAATTAAAATGATTGTTATTCCTATCGTTGTATCTGCACTCATCGTATCTATAGCTGGTGTAGGTGATATTAAAAAGTTAGGAAGACTAGGTGGAAAAACCATTCTTTATTTTGAAATTGTTACTACCATTGCATTAGCAGTGGGCTTATTGGCCGCAAATTTGTTCCATCCAGGTACTGGTATAGATATGGGGAACCTTGAGAAAGGTGATATATCCAAATATGAAGAAACATCTAAAACAACTGAAAGTGCAGGTGTAGCAGCTCAAATTGTTCATATCATCCCAACTAATATATTCCAATCATTGACTGAAGGAAATTTATTAGCGATTATCTTTTTCTCAGTCTTATTTGGTCTAGGAGTTGCAGCAATTGGAGAAAAAGGCAAACCAGTTTTAAATTTTTTTGAAGGCGTACTAGAATCCATGTTTTGGATGACAAACTTAGTTATGAAATTTGCTCCATTTGGCGTATTTGCTTTAATTGGTTTGAATGTGGCGAAGTTTGGAATTGGTTCATTAATCCCTTTAGGAAAGTTAGTACTCGTTATATATCTGACCATGATTTTCTTTGTTTTTGTAGTATTAGGTATTATTGCAAAAATGGCTGGAACTAATGTTTTAGTGCTTATAAAAATCTTAAAAGATGAGTTAATTTTAGCGTTTACAACCGCAAGCTCTGAAGCAGTATTGCCAAGGTTAATGACTAAAATGGAGAACTTTGGTTGTCCGAAAGCTGTCACATCATTTGTTATTCCGACAGGATATACCTTTAACCTTGATGGATCATCCATTTACCAAGCCATTGCTGCCCTTTTCATTGCACAAATGTATGGGATTCATTTATCTTTCATAGAACAAATTACACTTTTACTTGTATTAATGTTGACTTCTAAGGGAATGGCAGGAGTTGCAGGAGCTTCATTTGTTGTTGTATTAACAACACTAGGATCAATGGGATTACCTCTAGAAGGTATGGCATTCATTGCTGGTATTGATCGTATTTTAGATATGCTTCGTACATCTGTCAACGTAGTAGGTAACGCATTAGCTGCTATTGTGATGTCTAAGTGGGAAGGCGGATTCGATAAAGAAAAAGCAAAGCATTATACAGATTCTATTAGAAAATCGGACGTAGCATAAAAAAATTTCTTTTTATGTAAAGAAGGAGATCAATGTTATGAAAAATATAGAAATACCAGAAAAACAAAATGTAAGAATTGAAAAAGATTTCCTAGGAACAAAAGAAGTTCCTACTTATGCTTACTATGGGATTCAAACTTTACGTGCAGTTGAAAACTTCCCAATAACAGGATATCAGATTCACCCAGAGCTTATTAAAGCATTAGGAATCGTAAAAAAGGCTGCTGCTCTTGCTAACATGGAAACCAAAAGGTTATATGATGGATTGGGTAACGCAATTATTGAAGCAGCAGAAGAGGTTATCGAAGGGAAAAGAAACAATCAATTTATTGTTGATCCAATACAGGGTGGTGCGGGGACCTCAATGAATATGAATGCAAATGAGGTTATTGCAAATAGAGCTTTAGAGTTACTTGGTCACGAGAAAGGTTCTTATTCCGATTTAAGCCCTAATAGTCATGTAAACATGTCACAATCAACAAACGACGTATTCCCAACTGCTATCCATATTGCAACGCTTAATCTGTTAAATAAGTTACTAAAAACAATGAATTATATGCACAGTGTATTTCAGAAAAAGGCAGAACAATTTGATTCTATTATAAAGATGGGACGTACTCACCTACAGGATGCGGTTCCAATCCGTCTTGGTCAAGAATTTGAATCATATAGTCGTGTTCTTGAGCGCGATATGAAACGTATTAAGCAATCTTATGGACATTTATATGAGGTTAATATGGGAGCAACTGCAGTTGGAACGGGTTTAAATGCAGATCCACGTTATATCGAAAATGTTGTAAGATATCTAGCAAATATTAGTGGTTTACCACTTAAGAAGGCCAATCATCTTGTAGACGCGACTCAAAATACAGACGCTTATACAGAAGTCTCCGCTAGCTTAAAAGTGTGCATGATTAATATGTCTAAAATTGCGAATGATATCCGATTAATGGCATCTGGTCCTCGTGCAGGATTAGCTGAACTTATATTACCAGCTCGTCAACCTGGTTCATCTATTATGCCTGGAAAGGTCAATCCTGTCATGCCTGAAATGATTAATCAAGTAGCTTTTCAAGTTATAGGTAATGATCATACAATTTGCTTGGCATCGGAAGCAGGTCAACTTGAACTAAATGTGATGGAGCCTGTTCTTGTGTTTAACTTGCTTCAGTCAATCAGTATTATGAATAACGCATTCCACGTCTTCACAGACCATTGTCTAAGAGACATTGAAGCAAATGAGGGACGTTTAAAAGAGTATGTAGAAAAAAGTGTAGGGATTATTACAGCCGTAAATCCACATATAGGATATGAAGTAGCAGCACGAATTGCTAGAGAGGCTATTTTAAATGGAAAGTCGGTACGAGAACTATGTTTGCAATATGACGTATTGACTGAGGAGGAGCTTGAGTTAATTTTAAATCCCTATGAAATGACGAATCCAGGTATATCTGGCAGCTCTCTTTTTGACAGAAATTAATTTTTAACAGCTTGCTCCATATTAAGTTTATCGTATAAGCCACCTACTTGGGATATCCCTAGGTGGCTTATTTTCGGTATAAACGTCTAAAAATACCACATGCCATTCAAACCAGGCTATTTTTTATAGTCTAAATACCACCTAAACGCTTTTCTTCATGCTACACTCTCGACATTCACGTAGAAAAATGCACTATTTGTCGCCACTAACTATAAATAGTGAAACCTTAAAAATACATAAAATACTTTAATATTTACTTACCTAACTATAAAACGTAGATAAAGTTATTTTGTAAAAACAGAATTGTTCACAACATTTATTTTTAAAGTTATATGTATATGAATCTACAAATCTGGGCAAACTACTAACGTATTCCCCCCTATTCCAATAAATTTGAAAATCCTTTGCTTGTATAGCAAAGGATTATTTTTGGAAAATTTTACTTTTGTTGATTGTTAATCTGAATAAAAGGGAACTACATATATTAATAGCACACAAAGGAGATATGCATTGGAAACAAATTACGGGTACTATACTGGATCTCTGTTCGTGAGGGAATTAGAACGTTTAAAAGAAGAATATATTCAACTTGATCTCGACGATATGAAAGTAATGATGAGGGAAGACATTTTACTTCTAGAAAAAGCAATGGATATGTTGTGTAAGAATAAAGTGTATTAAATTGAGCAAACTACTCGAGAAGTCTTTTAGGACTCCACTTACAACCTAATATTTATCAGTAGAAAAAGCCATCTTCCCCAAAGATGGCTTTTTCGCCTTTTAGTTAACATAAAACCAATTTCCGGAACAAACAAAAAAAAGGTTAACCATTAAATGATTAACCTTCTTTTTAGCATAGAGAGTTTTTGTTATTGTTTATATCTTGAAACAATCGTAAAGAAATATACAGTTAGATTTGAGTTTGCCTCTAAAGAAGCATTTATAGATGATTTTATAGGGTGAGCTTGCTTCAAAACTTCGTTACTTTTTCTTGTTCTACTAAAGAATTCTGATTAATTAGGAAAATAATGGTCTTAAATTTCGATTAAAAATTCTTTACTGAACGTTCTCAAATTGATATACTAAGTACAAGTTAGATCTAACAGTATCTTATCAAAATAAGAAAGATCATTCTTAAATTACCTGAAGAGTTTATTGAGGGGGAATGAATAGTATAAAATTGTTGCACTCTAAGTGCATAAAATACTTCTAAATCCTTTCTCAGACATGCGAGATAATACGTTCTAAGGTGGGAGTACATGGCTAGAAATAAAGAATTTGATGAAAAAGAAGCATTAAGGAAAGCAATGGAGCTTTTCTGGCAACAGGGGTATGAAAAAACATCCATGCAAGATTTGGTGAACTATATGGGCGTTCACCGTAGAAGTATTTATGATACATTCGGTGACAAACATACTTTATTTATTCGAGCCCTGAGTCACTATGTAGAAGTAATGGATGTAAGATTTAAAAGTAACATAACACCAGATTTAACGGTTAAGCAGGCTATACGAAAATTATTTGAAATGGTTATTTATCCAGCCGATAAACAGCCAAAAGGGTGTTTAACAGTCAACACAGCAGTTGAATTATCGTTACTTGATCAAGAAGTAGCTGAAAAAATTACAGAGACGTTTATAAAGACCGAAACCTTATTATTTGATTTACTGAAACATGGTCAAGAACAAGGAGAGATTCCTGAGCACTATGATATTAAAGCGCTCTCTAAATTTATTCATAATTCCCTTGTAGGAATACGAGTATTAGCAAAAACAACAAATGATAAAAAAGAATTAGAAACCATTATTGATATGAATTTGTCAGTACTAGGATGAATTATATCTTGTTGTTTAAATAAATGAATTAACACCAATCTAAATATATTTTTAAGGAGAGAAAGAATATGAAGTACACAGTTATTACAGGAGCAAGTTCAGGTATAGGATATGAAACAGCATTAGAATTTGCTGCTCGTGGAAAAAACTTAATTATTGTAGCTAGAAGATTAGAGAGATTAGAAGGGCTCAAATCAGTCATTCATAATATAAATCCTGATTTAGATGTTATTATTCATACAAGTGACCTATCGATAACAGATCAGGCGTACGCACTGTATAACAGTTTAAAGCAGTATCAAATTGAGACGTGGATTAATAATGCCGGTCTTGGTGAATCTTCTTCTGTGACAGATCAGAATTTAGAAAAAGTAGAATCCATGTTACGTCTTAACATAGAGTCATTGGCAATCCTTTCTACGCTATTCGTGCGAGATTATTCTCATGTAGAGGGAACTCAATTAATTAACGTATCCTCCGCACTGGGATATGCAACTTATATTGGTGGTATCACCTATTCTGCATCTAAATATTTTGTTAGTGCATTTACAGAAGGGCTTGCAAAAGAACTAGAGCTTAAAGGTGCAAAAATGAAGGCCAAAGTTTTAGCACCAGCAGTGACAGAAACAGAATTTGAGAAAACTTCACAGGATGTAGAAGAATTCGATTATAAAAACTTTATGCCGATGTATCACACAGCTAAGCAAATGGCTGGTTTTATGATGGAACTTTATGACAATGATAAAGTTGTAGGTATTGTAGATGAAAGCTACAATTTCAATTTAAGAGATCAAATCTATCCAATACTAGGCGCTTAATGTATCAACAAAGGTTTTAAATCTATATATAACTGAAAAACGAACATAACTCATTAGGGTGATAAACATAGTTTACAGTATCAATTCAAAAAATTTAACTATTTAAGAATGAACGTTCTAAAATAAAACAACAGTATTAGATGGATAAAAAGGTAATTTTGTAAGTGTTTAAGGTTTAGGTGGTGGGTTGATCCTACAATAAGGTTTCCTCCACCTAAACGATTGGAATAATATAAGTTTTTTATAAAAAGAATTATATTGAGGAGAAAAAATGAAGTAGACAGTGAAAATAATAAAAATAAGATAAAAAAACTAATAAAAGCAACTCAATGGAAGGGTGCTAAAGAAAAGAATGAAAACACTCATGAAAGCAGCTCAGATCACCAAATATTCAAAAGATATTCAGGCCCAAGTCAATGATATTCCAATCCCAGAAATCAATGACAACGAAGTCTTGGTAAAAGTTAAAGCTGCGGCGGTCAATCCACTCGAAATGTTGATTATGACAGGTAGTGTAAAACTGATTCAGGACTATGAATTCCCCTTAACGCTTGGTAATGAATTGACAGGAGTTATAGAAAAGGTTGGAAAAAACGTGAAAGAATTTCAGGTAGGAGATGACATCTATACACGTCTCCCATTAAAAAAAATTGGTGCTTTTGCGGAATATGCCGCAATTGATGCTACCGCCATTGCACTAATGCCAAAAAACTTATCTTATGTGGAAGCTGCTGCAGCACCACTGGCTGGACTAACAGCTTATCAAGGTCTACACGAAGAACTTGAGGCACAGCCTGGTAAATCTGTTTTTATTCCAGGTGGATCGGGTAGCTTTGGTCAAATGGCTGTCCCAATCGCAAAAGAAATAGGTCTGAATGTTATTGTTAGTGGCAACTCAGAAGCGCGCGAACGCACGTTGGAAATGGGTGCAGATCAATATTTGGTTTATGCAACAGAAAACTACGTTGACTCGTTGTCGAATGTGGATTATGTGATCGATACACTGGGTCCTAAAGAATTTGACAAAGAATTGAGTATCATCAAACCTGGGGGAAGGTTGCTCTCTCTCCGTACAGGCCCAAATAAGCGTTTCGGAAAAAAAGGAAATTTTCCATTTTGGAAACAAAAGCTGTTTTCCGTTGCTGGTGCAAAGTATGACTACAAAGCCAAGAGACACGACGTGGAATATCATTTTATGTTTGTTCGTTCTGACGGCGCACAACTAAAAAAAATCACCAAAATCATTGAGGAACACAACATTGTTCCACCAATTCATCCAACACTATTTCCCATAGACAACGTAAATGAGGCGCTAGAACTAGTTGCAAGTGGACGACCGAAAGGAAAAGTAATTATTAATTTTTAGGAGAACATGAGGAGATCAGTCCAAATAAAAACTAACCTAAAAAGAAGAAGGTCATGTCCATAATTTATCTGTTATAAAAACAAACAATAGATCAAGTATTAATTAAAAGTAATGTATTAAAAAATACTATATATTTTGTAACAGTATTAACTATTACTCTTGTTGATATAATGTTATAATTTACTTTCATTTACAAGAGTAATAGTTAACGTACTTTATTAAAAATAGTTATATCTATTACACACCTTGTAGAAAAACTCCATATTTGTCGTCATTTAGAGTAAATGATAAAACTTTAATTTTAATAACATACTTTATACATTTACATCTATGTATATAATACGTTGATTTTGTATTAATAGTTAAAATTATCTTATAAAAACATAGCAATAATAAATATTTTATGAACTTTCTGTTACGTTGTTGTAAATAAACCAATTTCTTAAAAGGAAAGTAAGTAATAGGCTGGTTATGGTAAAAAGTAAAATAACCAATTTGTCGTCACTAACTGTAAATAGTAAAACCTTAATAATAAATGAAGTGATTTAATATTTACTTAACAAATAATAAAACGTAAACAAGGTTATTTACTCTAAATATAGTGAAAGACAACATTTTTTAAAAGGTATATGTATATGAATCTATAAATCTGGCCAGACTAAGAGTGTATTCCCCCTATTCCGATAAATTTGAAAACCCTTTGCCTATATGAGCAAAGGGTTCTTTTTTTATGTAAATATTTATCAAGGCGCAAACCCTTGAAAACTGACTGCAAGATAGATACCAAACGAAAGAGCACATAAGGAAACAAAATGTAATGTTAAAAAAGGGATTTTCTGTTTACCTTTGATAAAGAAGGAATAAATAAACCCGAGTATTGTAACTAAAGTTAAAATAGGCACAATAATCCTAATCACAGTACCAAAAATATTTGCTGTAACAACTGATAAAAGAAACAATCCAATTATAACTACATATAAAGTTATCGAAATGACTAAAGAGGCTATTGATACCTTTAAAGCATTTTTAAAGAATTTCTCCATCTAATTTCCTCCTATTTTTAGCAACGCATATTCATTATAATATACAGGCTAAAAGGAAATAAATACCTTTTCTTGAAGTGCATTATATTTCTAGTTACCATAACGTTATTTATCGGCACGAAAAAAGGCAACTATCTATATAGTCGCCTTTTTTTGCTTTACTGGCTTGCGTATTAAATATTGACTTATCAAAAGAACCACATAACCTATAACTGTGCCAAACGTGTTAAGTAGAACATCATCAATATCCGAGCTACGTCCTATAAAATATTGAATGAATTCAATTAAGCATGTAACAAATAACCCTAAGATCATTACCCTTCTAAAGGAATGATACTTTCTCCAAATAAGGGATACAAAAAAACCTAAAGGTAAAAATAACATAACATTTGCAGTTAGATTTAAAAGAGATACGCTATTCCATTCGTCAACATTTGTATTCGTTTGAAAGAAGTATTCGTAAAGGGTATGAAAAGGTATGATATTTACATGAGAAAGCTCATTTGTAAAATAAATATCAAAAAAAGGCTCTCCAGTATCTGTAACAATACCCGCATTCCAATTTGGAACAATGGTTTGAGATGCCAAACCAACAAGATATAATGCAAACAAACCTAAAATAAGTTCCTTTTTGAAAGATGTTATCTTTCTTTTCTTCTTTAAAAAGATAAAACGAAACCCTACATAAAAGGGTAATGCAGCTAAGATATACCTAAGCATATCTTCTACATATAAAGTGATTAAACCCATTAAAACTATTTCAACACCAATCTATTCAAAAATGATAAGACCACATTATACCATTAAATGAAATAATAAGTAATAATTCTCTACTAAATGAAAAGCTAGTCAACATAATGTAGCTTATAGGAACTTATTTACATATCGATTATAATTATACTTAAAATACACTTTAAGTATTGAAGGAAAATATATAATGGATATTGAAGTAGGGTTTCTTTCCAAAAGCTACATAGGTGATATTCCCTCATGGGGTGGTTTGTTTCCCTTCGGAATAGATGGCGATGCACCTTACATTGTAGAGTATGAAGGTCATGATGTAGACATAGAAACCTTTATTAATAACTGGATGAAAGAGTTAAACAGTTTTCCGATATATGCACTTTTTACATATATAAGCTACGATGCAGAAGAAATAGGTGATGTATTTTCATCTGCTAATATTGAATATGTAAAACTAAAAGTAGACAGAGAGACTTTTATTAAAGCTAAAATTGAAGATTATACACAATTTAAAGTCGTTATGCCTTTTTTATATAGCCAAGGAAGTATGAATTGCTTTGCTGCTTGGTCTCTTTCGGAAGATTTATTTAGCTTTGGAAAACGGGATATGAAAACCTTATTTGGGAGAAAAAAGGTTCAAATGCCTATTGTTACATTACGAAAAGATTGCACAGTGTTTTGGATTTTTTACGATGGTGCATCTGTTGTTTCCCTATCTAATGACGATTTATTTTCTTCAACTAATTCAATTATTAGCTCCTTTCCCCAAAATATTAAAGGGGCTGAGGTGGAATATGAAGATTGATTCTTATATCTTATAAGCTTTACAAATCTAATTACCATAATCCATACTCTAGGAAGTTTATTAAAATAAAAAGAGCAAACCCATATTTTTATGAGTTTGCTCTTTGTCATTAACATAGAAATATAAAAATAAGCTCTATTAACCTGCTGCAATAATTTTAAATCTTTTTGTAGGTGAATGTATATCGTCAGTATCTTCATCCGTTCCAAGCCATTTTTTCGAACCACTTTCGTAATATCTCCAATTAGCTGTACGTCCATGACCTTGTTGCCAGATACGAGTTAAATCTCCTTCATTATCACGTTGGAAGGTCCAAACAGTTGCATTATCTTTTGTATCAAGATAAATCCATTCCTTACCTGATTTTGTTAGATAATTATAGTTATCCCAATGAGAACCAGTCATTCGAATTTTATATGATCCAAAATCGTCCACAGGTTCAAATTTTAATGCTGTTCCTGCTCCTTCAACTTCTCGAACATAATCGTAACTTGCATAAACTTCGTAAGATAACCCTTTTCCAGAATGTACATCAACAAGATGATATGTTTTGTTTGGATCTAAACTCATTTTTTCTCACTCTCTTCCCTTTGGAATAATTTGATTTAAAACTACAAAAAATAACAAAATATGATATTTTTTCTAGATAATTAGTTTACAACACATTTTCATATTTTAAAAATGTATGTTATATACATTTTTAGTTAACATAAAACATTTTTATCGGTACAAAGAACAACCTGACAATTAAAATATATTTTAATTGTCAGGTTGTTCTTCAGGATTTATTTTATTAATTTCATATAAAAACATAGTGAAATATATTCCAAAACAAAGAATTGAAAAAATAACAGTCCTATAACCATTGGTTATAAAATTTAAAAAGTGAATCTTTCCTATGAGAAGGTCTATGAGCATAGGAATAAACATACATAACCATATGAAATCTCTATTTTTAACAATCTGAAAGATAATAATTATTGAAACAATGATTGTGCAAACTAAATAAATCAAGTATATCCCCCCCTAACATTATTAAATTTAACACATTTATCCAATATTATGTTAATTAAGTCGGGTAGGCAGGCACTCTCACGAGCGCCCGCCCCCCTAAGAACCGTACGTGACAGATTTCCCGTCATACGGCTCAAGCCTTCTTTTTATCCGAACAACTTATTTAATACATGGTACATGTACTAATTTAGTCAATTTACCTGTAGAAACCTCTAGGTTTCGTACTGTAACTTTCTCTCCATTTTGTAGAGTCTGCTTACACATTGCACAACGATATCCTTGTTTTCTTGCGAGTTTCATCCTATCTAAATGTATTTTCACTGATTAAAGACCTTACGGTCTCGCTTTTCCCAATATTCTTTTAGACTAGGATTATCTGGGCTATTTTTATAGGCTACCATGACATGTCGTTCTATTTTAATCCAGGACATCTTCAACAATTGAATGTTAGTAAGTGGACATGTGAGAATCCATCTATTATTTCCACCGTGGTGGGGTTTCCTAAAATAACGCTTTGTAATCCATTTCCACGACTTTCCTTGGATGTAATTGTTTAAGGTGTTTGACTTAATTTAGAGAAAATATAATTGTCCATATAACTAAACGTCTGTTTGGATACGACATGTTTCCAATACTGTCCGTAACCTCTAATAATAGGGTTTAAGACACGTATAATTTCTTTTACTGGTCGTCCTCTCATCATTGTGAACGTATCTTTTATCTTGCTTTTTAGCTTTTCTGAATACTGTCTTTACTAGGTTTGATAAATAACTTCTTGCCTTGTCCTGTTTTGTATTGACGCAGCGAAAAGCCTAGGAAATCAAACCCGTCCTCAATGTGTGTAACTCTCGTTTTCTCTTGCGCTAAGATTAATTCCTCGCTTTTGTAAGTACGGAGTGAGTTTCCCATACATGCTTTCAGCCTGTTCCTTTGTTTCTGTTACGATGACGAAGTCATCTGCGTAGAGAACGCGTCCTATCTTACATTTTGGGTCGATTACGTACCCTCCATTTGGTTTGTATGTCTTTCTATAGACAATACCAATTTCTTCTTCCATACCGCATAAGGCGATATTAGCTAGAAGGGGAGACACCAAACCACCTTGAGGGGTTCCTTCTGTTGTCGTATGAAGCATGTCATGTTCTACGTATCCCATTTCAAGCCACCTTTTAATGAGAGTGTTTCCTGGGAACATAGACGTCTGTTTCATTATCCACTTATGATTAAGATGGTCAAAGCATCCTAGAAAGTCTCCCTCAAACACCCACTTTTTCTTGCTGTTGGTGTTAAGCTTATTAAAAAGGTTGCTTATCGCATCATGTGTGCTTCGTTTAGGACGAAAACCGTAGGAAGTAGGCTTCAAACCTAACCTCCCATTGCGGTTCGAGTGCGTTCTTTACTACGTTTTGATAGACTCGATCTCGTATTGTCGGAATACCGAGAGGTCTTAGCTTCCCGTTTTTCTTAGGGATAAATGTTCGTTTGGCTGGCTTTGGGCGATGCTCGAAAGACATTGTATTTCAGCTAGCTGGTGATAAAATTTTATACGTTCGCTTGGTTTTGAGGCCGTATAGCCGTCTACACCAGGTGTTCGCTTACCGGTATTTTGTTGCGTCACTCTGCGAATAGAGAGTAGTAGATTTGCTTTACTCCGGAGGAGTAAACGTTGAAGTTTTCTTACTCTTCTTCGTTGATTTTGTTGTTCGGCACGATAAATTCTTTGTCGTAACTTCGTTACATATTTTTGTATAATACTCCAATCAATAGAGTACCAATCTTTATGCGAGACGTGCGCCGACGCTCGTAGAGAGGTATTCATAACAGCACGCTCCTTTTCGTTAGAAGATAGCCACAAATTTATTTTCGTGTTGAAGACCAATGAGAAGTGGGCGCTCTTTCGAGCCTGTCATTGTCCATAAAGACAACAGTATCCGTCCAGTTATACAGTATTCCTGCTTTCCTGTTCTCTTTCGAGATAACGGCTTTCGCTTTTTCTCATATCCCATACCCTCTGCCACATCGTTTGACTTTGCAGTCATCCTACTGCTTACGCAGATGACATAGGGCTTACCAAGTTCCACATTCTACAGATGCGATAGGGGTAGGTAGGTTCTTTACTCCGGGTAAGATGCGGGACGCATCAGAGTAGCATTATGATTCTACTTTTCCTCTTACCAAGACCCAAGCAAAACTATGCATTATCTTGAGCTAACACTTGACGAAGCTTACAAACCTTCACTTTCGTTTACCATACCTATCTTCTCCTAGCAGTGTTCTGGACCATGCATTTGTCCTCTGTTTCCGCATTTCCTCATGCAACCGACAGGCTCGTTACCAAACATGCCGTTTCGGATGGAGATCATCTTCGCGTCTAGATGAGTAGCGTCAGCTACACTGTAAGAAAGCGACTTCTTGTCGCACCATAATCCAGATTACCGGAACAAATAAAGAAGTCCCCTTATTAAAAGGGAACTCCTTTATTTAATCCACTGAACCTCTTTTATAGGCCAATAAGCTAATTTGGCTTTTCCTACAATTTTATCTGCAGAAATTGTTCCTACTTTTTGGGATCTGCTATCTACGCTATACTTCCTATTGTCTCCCATAACAAATAATTGCCCTTGTGGAACTGTACTACTTCCTGTATACTTTTCAAGTTTAAAATCTTCTGTTAATGGACCTGTCATTATGTCTTTCTTATATTGATCTAAGTAGGGTTCATCGTACTTCTTACCATTTATATATAGCATATCGTTACGATACTCTATATGATCACCAGGTAAACCAATTACCCTTTTGATATAGTCTTTTTTCTTTGTAGCATGAAAAACAATAATATCAAATCTGTTTATATTTTTTACTTTGTTTTTACCCATTTCATTAAGAATGATATGTTCATCGTTTTTTAAAGTTGGCATCATTGATTCACCGTTAACGACTATAGGGGCAAATATGTATTCTCTTACCATAAAAATCAAAATACAGGCAATGATAATTGACTTAATCCATGAAAAAATCTCTTTTTTCTTCAACTGAAAACTCCTCTACAACCATACTACGTGTCTCAAGTTATAAAAGAAAACCACCTTTCATAAAAGAAAAGGGTTTCTTACACTCTTAAAATCCTTTTAACTTTCAGTTTGTCCGACCTTCTGGTGCTCTTCGGTCATTACATGAATTTTTAAACTATCGCTTTCTGAATTTAAATCCTCACTACCTTTAAACATAGCCCCTTTAACAATATTTAATTCGGCTTGTTTTTGTTGTTCAGCTGTTATATGAGCTTCAACAACTTCACTTTCTAATTGAACATTTTCACTACTCTTCAAAATACTTAAGTCAGAATTAGTTAATTCAGCCTGTTTTTGTTGCTCAGCTGTTATATGAGTTTCAACAACTTCATTTAGTGCTAAATTTGATTTTGTAGTTCCCGATTGAGTAATACTTTGAATCAGGACTCCTGTGGCAGATAGGCCTAGAATACATGTGCAAATCAGTAGATGTTTTTTAACTTTAATTTTAAACAACCCTTTCCTCTTACATTATAATCGTTTTCAATTATATCATTTTATCTTTTATTTTACATAAAAGGAATTTATTATAGATTCATTGACGTAACTTAATCAGTATTGAATTTCCTAGTCATAATGTATACCGTATACAAAAGTAGTTAACATAATCACTCTTTCCGGAACACATCACAAAAAAGAACCCTTGGGAGGCAAAGGTTCTCAAAAGGGTCCTCTTTATCGATTATGCATCTTTTTATACATCCTTGACGCGTAAGGGTTTCATACTAGGGCATAACCCAAACGAATGAATAAAAAGCGCACCTTTTATTCATATGCTCGTACAGAAAAATATAGTCTATAAGGTAAAAAATGTGTTATTATATGTCTGCACATGCATTTTATAGTAAAAAGCCACCTGTCCTGCAAATACTGGGTGGCTTTTTATTTTGCTTTTTAGATAGAAGTTAAGTTACCTATAGAGTATAATTATGTAATATTTTTTATATTGGTATTCGACACTTTGTTTGTTAAGTGGGCCAAAGCAAGTTGTAGTCAGTTTGTTATTTTAGGAGATCAGAGCTGATAGTGAAGTAATAAGTTAAATGAAAAATAGTTAAAAATAAAGGAGATACTTAATGTCTGAGTATAGAGTTAAATTAAAGAAAGTTTGGGAAGATGAAAACTTTCTTGAATTAAATATGGTTGTCACTTCTCCCTATTGTAAAGTAAATACTCATTTTTACACCACTATTGAAGATCTCAAAGAGTTGAAAGATAATCTAATTTTATTTTCAAACTTAAAACGAAAAGAGTATCAATGGATTCAAGGGGAAGATAATGAAAGTGCTGCTCAATATGTACAAGTTAGATTCTTTCATTTTAACAATCAAGGACATATCGGAGTCGAGTTTGTACTTGATAATAAGCTAGATATTCCAGATAAAACACGCGTGAATTTTTATCTTATTACTGAATTAAACCAAATTGATGATTTTGTATATAAACTAGAAGGATTAATTAAGGGGATTACAGATAGTCTTGAAAGTTTATCAGAAGTAAAAGTATGAAGTTTATAGACATTAGATTGAAGAAGGTGAAGTTTTGAAAAAAGAATTTTATCAGGGAGATAGTTTTTGGAGCGATGATAGTGAATATAAGCGTATAGATTATCCGATAAATGATGAAATCATAAAGCAAGCTGAAGTTATTTTAGGTGTTAAGTTACCTAGTTCATTATTGGATTTACTGAAAATAAGAAATGGTGGGGGATTAAACTACCCATACTTTATGTTACCTGATGGAGATACAGAAAGTATTCCTTACGGGCAAAGAGCAAGGATTAGCGATATTGATCCTATACACTTTGAAAAGGAAGATATAAGCATCTTATCTTCCAAAGAACTATTAGAAGAAGTCAAACTCACCGGTGAATTTGTGGTTTTGTGGACGGATTTTCACTATTGGGTCGTGTTGGATTATCGTAATAGATCACAAGACCCTACTGTTATGTATATCGCAGAAAACTTCTCAGCTTCAACACACGATACTACAGAATGGGAGTATATCAAAATAGCAGATACTTTCGATGATTTTCTAAAGCAATTATTTCGTGTACCCGCCCTAGATCCAAAACAATTAAAAAGTAGTTATAGCCGCAAAGAATGATTAAGCTAAACAAGCTTTTTAGAAACTACATTTTTTACTATAATCCTATTTTCATTGGTTAAATATATATTGTTTAACCTTTACAGTATATAATGTGGTATATCATTTACTTTTAATGTAATTCATGGAGGGAATTTTGTATAAATTAAAGTGCATTCCATTTTTTGTGTTTATTATTTTGTTCCTGCAAGGCTGCGAAGACTCATTAAATAAAAAAAGTAGTCGTGAACAAGAAGAAACTACCTTAATAGAAGATATAGAGAAAGAGGAAGAGGCCATGACAACCGTCTATGATAAAGCTAAATGGCATTATGAAGGAGATTTCCCGAGTAACTTGAGTGAAAAGCAGGCATTCGTTCATACTGGAATGTATCTCGGTTGGATTATTGAAGAAAACTTATATAGCAAAGAATTTGAAGAAGAGGCTGCGCAAGAAATTATAGAGTTTAAACAAAAGAACATGACCGGAACTGAAATATATATGGAATGGGATGGCGTCTTTGCCAGTGATATGCTGAATGCGGAAGGAAAGGCCTTTACAACAGATTACTTTGATTTCGATAAAGGTACTTATTTAGATGATTATGAAGCTATATTTCCTCATATAAAATCCCTTTATGAGGTAGAAGATACGTGGAATAATTATGAGGCGATTAATACAAAGATTAATGAGCGTTTTGATACTTGGAAGCATACAAAGGAAGAAAATAAAGGTGATAAGTTATTTACGGTTGATTCATATATTGGTTCATTAAAGAAAACACTTAAACAAAATGAAGATAAGTTAATTAACAATATCGAAAAAATACATACTTTTCATTATTATAAGGACATTGACTTACTGAACTTTGAAATCTTCATTCAGCCATTTGATTTGTCTATTAGGATGTTTTCTATGGACAATGAAGCGAATGAAGTTTTCTATGAAGGAAACAATCGTGCCATTTTTTCAGGTAGTTATGAGCTACTTGAAGAGTTTGAATACTATGAGCTAGCCGACGAGCATTCAGATGAGTTTTGGGATTTTTATGAACAAAATGAAGAAGAAATATCTGCTGCTGAGAAAGAACTGATTTCAAAATGGTTTATCACTTGTTGGAATAAAGCTGGCGATAATGGAATAAATCTGCCTGTTTATCTAGATTTTCATGATGATATAGAATCTTTTGATTTAAAGAAGAACGAATGGATTGATAGCGAAGACAAATGGTCTGACGAAAATAGCAACTAAATTCATTGTACACGTAAAAAGAAGCCAAACAATCGTAGTGGCTTCTTTTTAATATCAATACTCACATTCTAAAAAACAAAAAATTATATGTTCGCAAAAGTATAGCTTTTTAGACAACATTGTACTTCCCAAGCATCTAACGTAACGAATAAATTACGTGTAGTTGGCCCTTGGTAGCATACACGTGCCTTATAGTCTTTTTATTCTCCAGGTCCTATCAGTTGTTCACCTTGATAAAGTTCATATACGTACGGGTTATCAGGCTTGTGAATGGACTCAATCCGTTGAACCTGAATATAGGGGACATTTTCTCCGTTGTACGTAGTTTTTTGTATGATTCCTTTTATATGAACCCAAGTATCTTTTTTCAATGCTGAGGCATTTTCTAGGGTAGATAATAAGCCATATACAGATGCATCTGCTGCACAACAAGATATTCCAAAACGAGCAACAACAAATTGATTATCTTTAAATCCTTTTTCATGGTATACAAAGCCACTGACTTCGATTTTTTTTCCAACAAACTGATCTGTATTGTTTTCAATAATATTCATGACTGGAATATAATCCGTATCATTTATAGAAATTTTCGGTTTTTTGAGTAGCTTCTTTTCAAGTAATTCATGAAAACCTTTAGGTGCTACTTTAGCAGCAATACTATTTTGGTGTCTTGTTGGAACATTCTTTGGTGTTTCCTCTGAATTTCCAAACAGGAAATCATTCGTATCCTTTTCCAATTCTGAATTAGTGGCTGTCAATGTTTTTCATCATCTTCCGGCTTGTTGTGGAGTATCAGGCGTATTCGCAACTGAGAAAGCTTAACCCTCTTCTTACTGCAACCGAACTATCAAGTGTGTGATTTGAAAATAAAAAGCCCGTCATAATAGGCAATAGAAATAAAGAGTAAATCAACGCTGTTCGAATTTTTCCTTTTTCCGTATGATCATGACCACATTCACAAGATAAATCCTTATTGATACTACTTCGCCAAATTTGTATAATACCTAACAAAAAAAAGGTACCAGAAGAAAACAATATAAAAGGCATCATTTTAGGCGCAATAAATTGAATAATTTTACCTGTTAATATGAGTTTAAACATAAGGAGGGAAAAACCAATTAGCAATATCCCCCTTATATAGATGACAAATTGCTGGTCAATTTTCTTCATACCACTTCTCCTATCTACTAACTATCCCATAAGTCATGACAATAACGTATACACACTCACAGTAATGATAAGAATCAGACTAAATGCAAAACGTTTTTTAAAAAAAGACTAATAGCAGAATGGTGTTTTTAAAATCCATCATAGGACCATATAGTAGAAAGGCAAGAAGAGCTGTAGGTGAAAATGTATGAGAAAAAGATGAAGCAACAAAAGCATCTGCTTCTGAACAAAGTGACAGTACATAAGCAAATCCCATCATAACGGCAGAAGACATAAATTCATTACTTGCAAGGTTTGTTAATAATTGTCTATCTAAAAAGGTTTGAAATAGACTTGCCACAAGCGCCCCGAATAATAAATATTTACCCATATCGAAAAATTCATCACTAGCATGATACAACGTTTGCTTTAACTTATTACCTACTTTTGCGTCCTCATGTTCATGAACGTGTACATGTCGTAGCTGATTCGAATTTTTAAAAAAGAAATAAACGGATAGACCAATTAATAGACAAGCAACAACAGCTAGTCCCATACGGCTGTAGACGATGGATGTATTTGATTGAAAGGCATAAAAAGTAGCAGCAAAGACAACGGGATTTAAAATGGGGGCCCCCACTAGAATGACAATACCGATATGAAGAGGCATTCCTTTTTTTAATAACCGCCTTATAACTGGAATAATGGCACATTCACAAACAGGTAAAAGAACACTTACTAGAACAGCTGGTAAAAGAGCTATATACGGATTTTTTGGAATTAGACGTTGAATGAATTCTTCTGAGACAAATACTTGAATCAGGGCAGATGCAAATACTCCGATTAAAATGAAGGGTATAGCCTCAAGTACAATGCTTAAAAAAATGGAGTTTACATTTAATAGAGATGCTGGGATAGCTAAATCGTGCGTATTTATATCGACAAAGAAAAAACAATAACCAAAAAGCACTAGTAACAGCACACCTATTAGGTCTTTACTTAACTGTGATAGAGTTGTCATAATCTATCATTTCACCTCCAATTACTAAAACTATATGATAGAGTTTAAACACATTATGCAGCTAATAAGAAAGAGTTAATATAAAAAATATTTAAAAGATAAAAACCTCAAAAACAATAATTATCCCTTCAACAAAACGTAATGTTTACGATTTGTTGTATATTATGTAAAAAGCATAAGGTATAGAACTGAGAAATACAGATACGTTTAGTTTTGCAATTTCTTATCTTATTGTTGAAAATCAGTACTAGAATACTGTAAATTTTAGTACTTACTTGTACGTAATAAAATTTACAGTATTTTAATAATCATATTGTTATAAAATATATAAGTTGGTAAAATAAAGAAAAATGATTGGTGGTATTTGGATATTAATGAGTATCAAAGAGAAGGTATTAATGAAATTTGCAGAGAAGAAATTGAATAAGTTACAGATTAATCTTGTACATTTCATTCCAGGAAGAATTAGACTTCGTTCAACTGTTTGGAAAGATAATAGTAGGCTAGTTGAATTAATTATTTTAAATTTGAAATCTCAACCCCTTGTCTATGACGCTAGTATTTACACCAGATACCGGGAGTTTACTTATTACATATAAAGCTTCCCACATGACAAATAACAAAGAAATTGAAGAGTGGTTTCACCTTATTGAACAAATATATCAAAAAGAATATAAATCTTAAGGAAAGGAAGGAATGAGCATGCTTCCCACTGTAATAGGTTTAGGTGCTTCCTTTATTGCCCCGAAAATTATGTCTCAATTCCGTGATCAAAAAATAAAAGTAATACATGCCATGCCAGGGCGCCTGCGCATACAATGCGACAGTTGGAAGCATCGTATTATTGCAAAGACTTTAACGGAAGAGGTAAAGAAACACCCTCTTATTCTAACATCGAAGGCTTCAGAACTAACCGGAAGTTTAGTGCTTCAATTTGTTGTCCCGCATATTAACCAAGAAGAGCTAGACGAACTCATGAGCTATATTGTACAAATCGCATCTAATGCCATCTTAAACAAAGATGCGACATTAATGAATGGTATGACTAACACACTTAGATTTGTAGATAAAGGAATTAAAAAGCAAACCAACGGTTTTGCTGACTTTGATAGTTTATTTGTTCTCTTTTTATTAGGAAAAGGAATTCAGACGTTTGGAAGTGCGCCTGCTTTTTCTGCAAGTTTACTTTATTGGTCATACAATATCATTAAGGAGAAGGGGGAAAAGAATAGGTGATGATGTTTGGGGTAAAGGTAGCTCATTCTCTTCCTGGTAGGACCCGATTTTATATACCTAAACAGTTAGAAATAAGCCGTATTGAAACTTGGCTACGCTCTTTTCCAGGAGTGTATTCTGCAAGCTATAAACAAGTAACCGGAAGCCTACTTGTTTACCATCAAATTAACCTTTCTTTGAACAATCTAAAGTCTTTTATCTAGGAAATATAGACATACAATCAGTCAAGTAACATCTTCGTGGAAGAAATTTGTCCCTGTTATAGCTTGTGGAACTACATTTTTAATTAACTGGTACTTACAACGTTCTTCATATTCTCCTATAGTAAAGGTAGTTTCTTATTGGATTAGCACCCTTACTGCTATTAGTACTTCCTATGAGGTCATTAAAGACGGTGTTGTTCATGTCCTAAAAGAGCGAAAAGGGAATGCTAATACATTAACAGCTGCCTCTATATTTGCTTCTTTATATATGAAGAATCCAGGATCGGCTTTAATTATCACTTTGATGTCTACTATTAGTGAGCTATTAACAGACTATACGTCTGAACAAACCAAGCATTATATTCACTCAGTTCTAAAATTAGATGTCTCATATGCCTGGAGAGTAAAAGAAAAGGGCCTTGAAGAAAAGGTTTTAGTCGAGGATATTCAAGTTGGTGATAAGGTTGTCAGTTTTTACTGGAGAAAAGATCCCCGTGGATGGAATCATAATAGAGGGGAACGGTACAGCAGATGAAGTCTTCAATTACTGGGGAGTATATGCCGCGAGAGGTAAGTGGTGGAGATAATGTGTACGCTGGAAGTGTTTTGCAAAGTGGACATGTTACTGTAACAGTTGAAAAAGTAGGAGAAGATACATCCCTCTCTAAAATTGTGAAACTGTTGGAGGAAGCACAAGATAAACGCGCTCCTATTCAAAATATAGCCGATACAGTAGCTGAAAAAATGGTTCCTGTTTCTTTTGGTTTGGCACTTCTTACATTTTTCTTCACTCGAAACCTTAACAGAGCGATGAGTATGTTAGTTATTGATTTTATTTGTGGAATTAAATTATCAACGGCCACAGCTTTATACGCATCCATTGGACGTGCTGCAAAAGAAGGGGCTATTGTTAAAGGCAGTGATCATATTGAAAAGATGTCTAAACTAAATACAGTTATTCTTGATAAAACCGGAACTATTACAGAAGGAACGCCTGTGGTTCAGCAAGTAATTGCTGCTGAAGGCTTTAATCAAGAAGATGTCATTCGTTTAGCTGCGGCAGTTGAGAAAAATTCTACCCACCCTATTGCTGATGCAATTATGAAGCAAGCGAAAGATTGGAATATTTCAATTCCTACTAGAGACAATAATGCTCAGGTAGAAACAACGGTAGGAAAAGGAATTTCCACTTGGCTAAATGGTAAAAAAGTTGTTGTTGGAAGTTTACGTTTTATGAATGAATTAAAGATTAAAACAACTAACTTTACTTCAACACATGCAAAACGACGAAAATGTAATTTATGTAGCCTATGATCAAACACTTGTAGGAGTAGTCAGCATTTTTGACAAAATACGTTCTGGTATGCATCGCGCAGTGAAAAATCTTCGACATCAAGGTATTAACGACATTATTATGCTCACAGGAGACAAGAGAACGGTTGCGAGAGAAATGGCGCGTCGCTTAAAACTGAACTGGTATCATGCAGAGGCTTTGCCAGAAGATAAAGCCTTTTATGTAAAAAGGTATGGGAGAACAGGGGCTGTCATGATGGTAGGTGATGGCATCAATGATGCTCCAGCTCTAGCTCATGCCCATGTAGGTGTAACGATGGGGGCTAAACGAACAGACATTGCTTCAGAAGCCAGTGACGTTATTATTACGTCTGATAACCCAGAAATGCTTTCTGAGTTAGTTGGACTATCTAAAAAGACCATGAACATTATTAAACAAAACTTTATTGCCACGTTTGCTATTAATGGTATTGCAATTTTATTTGGTGCTTTAGGTATCTTCTCTCCAATTGTGGGAGCAGCTATTCATAATGCGGCCACGATTGGTGTAGTAATAAATAGTGCAAGAATTTTATGGGTAGGGAGGGAAACCAATGAATCCCAAATTCTACGTTCTGCATGATATACCAGGTCGTATTCGATTTCATATCCCAGCATTGAGAGATAAGAAAAATCATGTGGAAATAGAGCATATGTTTTCTGCTTTAAAAGGTATAACGAGTGTGAGAATAGAACCCACTCATTCAAACCATGCTTATTTACTATGATGTCTCACAACTTTCTCGCAATACCATTTTTCGTTATGTATCTATCTTTTTTCAGCAAACGCGTTTAGATCCATTAGATGATATTATGATTCAAATGGATCCTGCCACACGAAATGATTGGCTACGTACATTGTTTTCCGGGGGATTACTTCTACTGGCAGGTATTCGAAAAGCATCTTTTTATAAACCAGATGCACTCGTATATGGAGCAGTAGTTGCGACAGGCTATACGGTCTTATCCCACGGTACGAGCAATAAAATGAGGCACCCAGATATTTTAACTGGAATTGTTACGATGTTATCTCTAGGGCCCTCAAATATGCTCTATGTAGCGATGATTACATGGATTGTGAATGTATTGGAATTGTTACATGAAAAGCAGAAAGTGCAATCACAAAAGCTATCTACAATTACGTAAGATATTCATTCATACCTTTTGTATGAATTGATATAAAAAACTTAGGATTATGGGGGAGTTTTATAATGATTAATCGCGATTTTCTAATGGGATTTGTATCAGGAACAGTGGTAGGCGCAGTAGGCTACCGTTTATATGAACAAAACGGTGGGACAATTACAACGCCTTGGTCCAACCTAAACAAAGTTTATGGTAGCCAACAACAAGCAATATACATCTTATCAACCTTCTATGGAAGAGCTTCAAGCACAGAAAGAGCGTCTAGAAGATATGATTGCTGAGCTACAAGTAAAATAATGATAAAAAGAGTGAGAGATAGTTCCAGGCTACCTCTCATTCTTTTTATCTTCATAATGAGGGGCTCAGTTTAAATAATTAAAAGCTTATTTACCTTAGGTTAAAAAGTTTCCTGTAGGTAAACTATTGTATATACATTATATTCCACAATTTGCAAAGGATTATCAATAATTGTAGAGGGAAATGTTCTAATTTTACAAATGAGCAGAAGGAGTAATTTACTTTTTATTTAAACAGCGTTAAAAAGTTACAAATAAAACTCTTGACTTTACCTCTATAATTTTTGAAGAAAATTGCACGTACCGACCGTAAAAGTATACATTTACGGACTTTTCTTTTATGTAATAAATCTATCATTTTTATTGTTCGTTTAAGTCAAAAAACAAATTGCGAACGTGCACTTGAATTCAATAACTTTTACGAACGTTTTTTTGCAGAATAAGAGAGATCTTTACAGAGTAAACGTAAAAATGAAATTTATAGTGCCAAAATGAGAGTGCCATGTAAATAATAAAAAAATTCATACCTATTATAGGTATGAACCTTTTTAAAATATAATTAGTTTCCAATAGATATTTTTTATAATAGAACCAATCCAGCTACTAATAAAACAGCACCAAGCATAATACGGAACCCTGAAGAAGAGACCGAATCGTTACTATATCCGATGCTACTGCTAAAAAAGCTAAAGTTTTCTTAGTCTTTCCTTTTGTGTTTTTATCTTTTACAACTATTAAAATTCCTGAGATTAATAGATACAAACCAATTAATAAAACTAATATAGGTATGAAAATCCTTTCCACCTGCTTTTATGTATTATAGTGTATTTATTTTCTATGCTTTTTATAATTTAACTTAACCTTCCGATAAACCATATTTCGTCGCAGTTCTCATATTCATATTCAGCATCAATCGGTTTATAGCCTTTAACGCTTAATCCTTCAGGTATGTTTATCTTCCACTTATTTTCAAGATTTTGGGTTTGGTGTAAACGTATAAACGGTGTTTCATCTATCTCTGTACTAAAAAAACCTTCATAGAAGCTATCCATCCCTTTTTTAGTAAATAAAATTAGGATAACAGAATCGTCCAAATCAGATGAATTAAAGCTAAAAAATATGCGATATTCCTTTTGCGTTTCCGTTCGTATGTCAAGAAGATATTGTATTTTATTAACAATCTTCTGTACAAAATATCTTTTTACGTTAATTGGAACATTCTTTGAATGGGTAAAAAACATACTAAAAGGAATATGAAGAGAGGTATATCCTTTATAATTTGGATCTTTATTATTCTGTACAGGTAGAGAATCAATTTGTTCATTAAGATATTTTGAAAAAGTACTAAGCCTTCTTCCTAAGCCTCTTACTTTCTTTTTTGAATAACAATTCTGGTTCCATTGATTCATGTATTGATTTTCCTCCAATTAATCTTTTTCTCAGTGTCCATGTTAAATTTATAAACTCTGTCTATAACATTACCAACATTACCTAGACAGACTTAATTTTATATTAATTTTTGTATATTCACATATTTTTTTAGTAAATATTCACCTTAAAATCCAAAAAAAGTTTTTTGATTCCGATAATCAAACTTATGGTAACTAAACTAGAAAAGAAAAAGCCTGTATCTTCTTAGATACAGGCTTTTTCTCAACTCTGTTGTTTAAGTAGAAAAAAGTACTTACTCTTAAATTCAAGGTTACTTTCCTTATTTAGATATGGAGATGTGAAAGTTACTGTTTGTTCATTTCCCCATTGTGCATCATGAGCTCCTAAAACATTTAAATCGCTCATACCCGTATTTCGTGTCATAACATGAAGAGGTTCTTGATTTATTCGTTTTTTCACCAAAGGGAATTCCAGTTTGTTTATAAAAATCATAGTAATGATTAGTTTCTCCAAGACTCCAATTAGAATAGCCAATAATAAGTTTTTGGGTAGACTTAGGGGAACTAAGATCAGTAATAGTCAACTTTATTAGTATAAAAGAACGTGAACCACCCAACGATTGCTATAGGTACAATAAAGAATGGCCCAATTACACCCCAGAAGACTTTACACTCCCTTGTTTTGCTAATGGTTATAAGGACTATGTATAAATAGATAAAGTGAAGGACAAATATCAGAAAATAGATCGAAACCCTTGAAGAGAAAACGTATAGGCTCTTTAGTGCTAAAAGATAAAAGAATAGATCTATAGAAAGAAGGATGATAGCTAACATTTTTAGTATACTCTTATTACTTGTTATACTTCATTGACTACGAACCCTCCTCCTTTTAATTTAGAAATGTTAAATATCGCTGCTATTAATATCAAGTGAGTAGCTACGAGGTATATAATTTTGGACTTTTCCAGGTGAGTTAAATAGATCACTCTTACTGAATATCGTAAATCCAACCTCTTCCACATCCACAAATGTATCGACTTTATCTATATCGACATTTTTAAATTCTATAGGTTTATTCCATTGTCTCAAAGGAATTAAATCCTGCTCTACAATACCTTCTCCGTAGAAAATGAATATACTCAGCCCATTATGAACTAATTCTTCTGCTAATCCACTAACATGGCTCAATTTTTCTTCAGAATCAACTTTAATAATAGCACCATCTAATGAATGCTCATAAAAAGGAATTTTATTTTTAATCAATGTTTCTTTTCCATGTCCAGAGAGCATTGAGTCTAAAACAAAAAAAACAGGCAAACCAAACATTTTTCGAACTAAAGAGATGATCAGATCATGATTAATGTCCCTAATCCCTACAGTAATAGATACAAATTTATCTTCTGGAAAGTCAAAACTATCAATTATACTTTGGTCTGAATATTGCACAAAATATTCTTTTTTCAACTTCTAGCTCCTTTAGTATTTAATCCTTTTAAACCCTTACTTTTACGTTATACAACCATTGACCCTTTTAATGTACCAATAAACTCTTTGTAAGTGATAGCAATAATCGGGAAAACTTTAGAATTTTTATTGAATAAAGAACGTTTGTTCGTATATAATATACAGAACAAACGTTCTTTTATTTAAGGAGTTCTTTTAATGGATGATGGACAGCTACCAAACAGAGTCATTATTTGTATTGACATGAAATCGTTTTTTGCCTCGGTTTCCTCTGTCATACGGGGATTAGATCCGTTGAAAACAAGGCTTGCGGTGGTAGGAGATATCAAACGGTCGGGATCGGTTGTGCTAGCTGCCACACCTTTATTAAAGAAAGAAGGGATCAAAACAGGAAGTCGTCTTTTCGACATTCCTAAAAGGAAAGATATCCATGTGGTGAATCCATCCATGGAGAGATATATCAAGGCTTCGAACTATATTTCGAGTTTGGTGTTACAGTATGTGGCTCCTGAAGACTTTCATGCGTATAGCATTGATGAGTTATTTATTGATGCGACAGCTTCGTTGCATTTATTCGCTCAAACACCAGAAGAACTGGCCCATAAAATCATCAACGAGATTTATCGCAAGACACGGCTGACAGCTACCGCAGGTATCGGTCCGAATCTCTTACTGGCGAAGGTGAGCTTAGATCATGAAGCCAAGAACAGCCCAACAGGAGTTGCCTATTGGCGATATGAGGATATTCCCTTTAAGTTGTGGTCCATTCATCCGATGAAGGATTTCTGGGGGATCTCGTCTGCTACGGAAAGGCGCTTAAATCGTTTGGGCATTCACTCCATAAAGGAACTCGCTCTTTCTTCAAAAGAGATGTTACAAAAGGAATTTGGCATACTAGGCGAAGAGTTGCACCAACATGCGAATGGCATTGATTACAGTCGCATTTCTGATGTGTACATTCCTAGTTCTCGTTCCTTTGGAAAGAGTCAGATTCTATTTCGCGATTATACAAACCGAAAAGAAGTGGAGTTATTGCTGTTAGAGCTATTGGACGACGTTTGCTTTCGCTTACGCATGCATCAAGTGGTGGCTCAAACGATCCATTTATCCATTGGCTACAGCAAACAAACAGGTGGAGGCTTCTCCAGACAAAAGAAAATGGGGAGAGCTTCGAACTTAAGCCAGGATATCTTTCCGTATTGTTTAACCATTTTACATACGTTTGATAGTGGCATGCCGATTCGCTCCATTGGCATTTCCTTATCGAACACAAGCATTCAAGAAGAGGAGCAAATGAGCTTATTTGAGGACATTGACCAGCGTGAAAGAGCCTATGCTCTTGCCAAAACGATTGATGACATTCGGCTGCGTTATGGAAAGAATAGTGTACTACGTGCGTCTAGTCACCTTCCTCATTCAACAGCTCGTTATCGAAACGGCCTTATAGGTGGCCATAAAGCTTAAGGAGGAAAAAGATATGGAATCTAGAGGAATGAAAAAATGGCGTCCATTCGCCACTATGCCAGAGCAATACATAGGATTAAAGGAAATGATAAATAAGCAAGCAGAAGTAGCTCAACCTGTTTTAACAGAAGAGCAAATGGAACAGATTAATTTCACTTTGATTGAAGCGCTTACATACAAATAAACAAGTGTACCTTACCTATTATAAGAAGGGCCAATGTATAACAGAGACAGGATTCATTCAGTTTGTTGATTCTCTAGGAGACTGTATTTATTTTCATTGATGACGTATTTGAGTTAAACGAATAAAATGAGGTTAAGCGAGCTCATCGATGTTCGTTTCATGTAGTAGAAAATAATAAAACAGTTTATTTACATAAGATTTCCATACATAATTAGTATAAGCTTAAAAAGTACAGGATCATTTTCATAGATTCATTTAGTAATGTTATATAAGGGGGCTTTTAAAATGAAGCAGGTTTGGCATGAATTTGAACAGTGGTTGAGAATAAATCGGCCAGAAGCAGTAGGAACACTTAACGAAGCAGCTGCTGAATCAGAAATTGCAGCGGTTGAACAAAAGATGGGACTAACCTTCCCCCAAAACCTTAAAGACTGGTTAATGATACATAATGGACAGAGCGATGAGTATATAGGAGTTATTGAAAATTATACTCTATTACCTCTAGAGGAGATTCTGTATACGTGGCAAACCTTAAAAGAGCTTTTAGATGGAGGAGAATTTGAAGATTTTCCAGAAGTAGAACCTGTTGGACCAGTGAAAAAAGAATTGTGGTGGAACCCGCGTTGGATTTCGATTGCCACGAATGGAGGAGGAGACGATATTTGTATAGACTTGGATCCTGATGAAGGAGGAAAAGTCGGCCAAATTATCACCTTTTGGCACGATTGGGAACAGCGTGAAGTAATAGCAGATAGCTTAGAAGAATGGGTGATGGCTACGATAAATCATACAGATCATTAAAGGGGAGAAGCAAATGACAAAGCCGGATATAGAGAGAATCTATAAAATTCTTAAAGCACTTCCAGGTACGTCAGTGAAAGTAGAATTTGAAGATGAAGTGGGAGAAATTCTTTCTACTCCTTATTATATCTATCTTAAAAGCGAGTTTTTAGATGGACAATTAGGCTATAGAGAAGGTCTAGAAGCAAATTCCCTTATAGGAAATCAAGAAGGAGATTGGCAAGAAAGCTGGTTTGTCATAGGGTATGATGAAGAAATCGGCGGTGACCCGCTTTTTATTGATATAGCGAATGAAGATTATCCAGTTTTTACAGCTGAACATGGTATGGGTGAATGGGACGCTTTAGAAATATATGATTCTCTAGAAGAGTTTGTAGAAGATGTTACTTAATTATGGGTTAATTAAATACTTACCGAAAAGGCCGTTACTCCAAAAGAGTAACAGCCTTTTTTTCATTAGCAGTCATCAAATTTTCAAATTGACTTAGTACTTCTATACCTAATTCTGTAATCTCTGTTCCTTGTTTTCTCTTTCCGACTTTAATACACTTAACCTTATTTAACGTAGCTAACCGACGTCTCAATTGTGAATCAGAAAGGAAATAAGGGAGCATTTCTTGCATAACTCCTCTTCCTATATTTAAGCCCTGTTTTTTAAAAACCTTTAGTATTTTTAGTATAGATTTATAATCTTCTGTGAACCTTCCATTTTTTAAAAAGAGAAGAGCTTCTTCAATCTCCGAAAATGAATCATTTGCTAAATTAGAAGGCCTTTGTGATGACAAAATTTGATCTGGCAGGTGATTTTTAGTTACTGTATTACCTTCGACGATAACTATTAAATAGCGAATGAAATTTTCGAGCTCACGTATATTGCCTGGCCAATTATAATTTATTAAAAAATCTTTAACAATTGAATCAAATGTTAACCTTTTTTTATTTAGCTTAAAGAAGAAATCTATTAATATAAATAAATCTTCTTTTCTTTCTCGAAGTGGCGGGATGTTTAGTGGTAAGACGTTGAACCGAAAATATAAATCTTCTCGAAACGTACCTTCCTTAATCATTTCCTGTAAGTTTTTATTGGTTGCAGCAATTACTCGTACATTAATTGGTATAACTTTATGACCGCCTACACGCATTACCTGTCGTTCCTGAAGGACTCGCAAAAGGGATGCTTGAATATTTAAAGAAGCGTCTCCAATTTCGTCCATAAAAATAGTTCCATTATGAGCTAATTCAAACAATCCCATTTTGCCTTCTTTTTTAGCGCCTGTAAATGCTCCACCCTCATAACCAAACAATTCACTTTCGATTAAAGTCTCGGTTAACCCTGCAAAATTTACTGCTACAAACGGTCCATCTTTCCTTTCAGAATCATTATGTATGGCTTGGGCAAAGACTTCTTTTCCTGTCCCATTCTCTCCAGTGATCAAAACTGTATAGTCACTTTGAGCTAAACGATTTGCTTTCTGTTTGGCGGATACAATTAAATGGCTGTTTCCAATAATATTATCAAATGAGTATTTAGTTATTAGACCCAGTTCTGTACTTTTCCGTCTAATTTCTTGTTCCATTCTTTGAACTCTCGTAACATCTTGAAACGTAATGACCAGTCCTGTAAATTTTTGATTAAAGGTTAATGGGACTTTAGACACTAGCATCGATCGGTTATTTATTTGAAATATGCTATCTAGTTGTTCTTTCTGCTTATTTAAATTTTCACTAATCTGAAAATTAGGTATAACCTCATTGTAATGCTTTCCAATATAGTTTATAGAAGGGAGTTGTAGAATTCGATGAGCATCTTCATTAATTAATGTAATGAATCCTTTTTCATCTAGCCCTACAATTCCTTCGTGGACTGCATTTAAAACAGATTCTAATTTCTGCGTTAACTCTTTCTCATTCTGAATAGATAATGATAAATTCCTTCCCATTTTCACAAAATCCCTAAAGAATTCTGCTGTATAAAAATGAGCATTTTCTAAAGATAGATTTAAAAGACGAGCAATATCGAGCATAGTTGTTAGATCGATAGGTCGGTTCTCTAAATCAATAATTTTTTTTATATGACTAGGAACTAACTCAACTTGTCCAAGTGTAATTGCCAGCTCGATGTTGTGAGTCTCTTTGGCATTTGTAACTCCTGGCACATAAGGAATTAATGTTAAATGACCAAAACCAAACGCATGCAGAAGGTCAATAGAATCTCTAACATTCTGTATATAATTAGTAACCAATAAAATTTTTGTTTGAGGAGCCAAATCTAGAAGTTGCTCTAGCTTCGCAATTCGGATAGATCGTCTAGCAAGCATAACAGGAATGCTCGGTTTCAGGACTTTAATAGTATCTTCAAGCACTGGGCTTGATAATACAACCAAATCTGCTTTATTGATCATCTCCTTATTTAATTGTAGAGATTCATAACATGTCTCAATACGAATTTTCGATCCAAAAAACATCCTTAGATTTTCCTCAAATGTTTTGCATACTTTTTTACTGATAGTCACCAGAAGTATAGTAGGTTTTTTCATTATTTTCTCCTTACCCCACGGTTGCATTTTGCTCTTATTCTATCAGATTTTAAATGGAATTAAAAAGGACCCCATTTTATTAATACACCAATCGTTAAAAAGATAGCAGCCAATACAGCCCAGATAACAGTTAAAGGAATCATAAATCTCAGCCATTTACCATATGAGATACCACTAGTAGCCAATATAGCCATTAAAACCCCTGATGTTGGATTAATACAGTTTACTACTCCCTCACCAAACAAAACGGACTGTACGGCTACTTGACGGGTAATGTGTAACAAATCTGCAAGCGGTACTAGTATTGGCATTAACATCGTTGATTCACCAGAGCCAGATGAAATTAAAAAGTGAATAGCGGCACTACCTATGAACATACCTAACGTTCCAGTAACTGGAGAAAGGGGCGCTAAAAGAGTTGAAAGGCCATGAACAATTGTATCTAAAAGTTGGCCTTGCTCAAGCAAAATAATGACTGCGCGTGCCATTCCTACAATTAAAGCTCCATATACAAGTTTTTGACATCCATCCATGAATGTTTTAGCAATATCATTAACTTTCATACGAGAAATAATCCCTGCACCTATAGCAATAAAAATAAACAAGCCTGCCATCTCGTTTTCAGTCCATTTAAAGATAAGTGTGCAGATAATGAATGCTAATAGAGAACCTCCTGAAAATAATAAAACAATTTTGTGTTGCAATGTTAATTTCTCTGTTTTTATTTCGTTCTCGTTTATACCTAAAGAATTAGGAAAACGGTCTAAACCCAAAATACTTTGGCTAATATCCTTCTTGATTTTACGTGCATACCAATAGATATAACATATGGTACACAATAGAAAAGTTAGATAAATCACAATACGAAAACTCATCCCAGATAACAAAGGAAGCTCCGCAATTCGTTGGGATAACCCTAAGGTTTGTGGACTTATTAATGAAACATTCCATCCTGCATACGTACCAAGATAGATAAGAGATACGCCAAAAATGGCATCTGATTTTAATTTACGCGCAATCATTACTCCTATTGGAATAAAAGCTATAACAGAATTAACAATGATCCCTGTGGTGCCTAGTATAGAAAACATTAAACAAATAGGAATGATAAGAAGAAGAACTCTTCCTTTACATAAATTTATAACATTACGAATAAATGTATCAATGGCTCCGGTTTTATCAATAACAGCTAGTGCGCCACCTGTAAATAAAATAAGGAAAATTAGGGGCGCTCCAGCTACCATTCCAGCTTGAATAGCTGTAAAAATCTCAAGGAAATTAACAGGAGTGGACTTAACCAAGTGATAGCTTCCAGGAACGGTCATGGTAATGTCACCTTTTTTTACTCGATCAAATACTCCAGATGGAACAAGGTACGTAGCAATAGTGCAGAAGATTAAAATATAAAATAAAAGGACATAGGCGTCAGGTTTAAATAACTTACGTTTAATAGGTTTATGGACTGTTTTTTCAGCTGTAGATTGCATAAATATAAATCCCCCTTCAATTTAACTTGTACACAGTTCAGAAAAATGCTCGCTCCTCTCTAATGATTTTAATTATTCAGAATTTTAAACCCCTGAAAATTTTTGTTACTTTACACACTTACAATAAATGCAAAAAGCATGCCAAATACTTAAACCCCTAAATTAAGCCTTTAAAGTATTTTACATTAAAAGAATAGAATTTATAGGATCGTTTATAGGTTATTAACCAAACAAAAAACATCCTATAAAAAGAAAGTAAATTAAAAATATACAAATTTACTAAGAAAACAAAGTTGGCAAGGTTCTTGCATTGGTATTAATTGAGGCCGCGTACGGCTCACCAAACAGATATTGTAGAGCTCAGAGGAGGAATTATATTGGGTAAGTTGTTAACACCGCAAACTATTCATAGTTATTTAGAAGAACATGAACAAGCTATGCTAGATGATTTAATTAAATTTGTAAAAAAAGAATCGCCTTCACGTAATAAAAAGTTAGTAGACGAATGTGGTGCATATTTAACTGACCTGTTCCAATACCGATTAGATGTGGAACACTATGAAGTAATAAAAGAAGATAAAGTGGGAAATCACATGAAGTTTACAATAGGAAAAGGAGAACAACAAATTTTAATTATAGGACATTTTGATACGGTTTGGGAGAAAGGTAGACTTAAACTTAAAAAAGAAGGAAACAAGTTGTTTGGCCCTGGAATCTTGGATATGAAAGGGGGAATTATTCAATCTCTATGGGCAATAAAAGCAATTCAAGAATTGCAGCTTCCTCTTAATAAAAAAATTGTTTTTCTTTGCAACTCCGATGAAGAAATTGGTTCGATTGCCTCTAAAAAATATATTGAAGAGGAAGCTAAAAAAAGTGAAGCCGTGCTCGTTGCTGAGCCTGCTGTGGCTGGTTCAGGAGCCTTAAAGACTTCTCGTAAAGGGGCAGGGATTTTCAACTTAAAAATATGGGGACGTGCAGCTCATGCCGGTAATCATCATGAAGACGGTGTAAATGCGATTGAAGAATTAGCTAAACAAGTAATAGTACTACAAAGATTAACTGACTATCAAAAAGGGACAACTGTTAATGTGGGAACAATTACTGGAGGAAGTGGAATAAACGTGGTTCCCGAATACGCAGAAGCAAATATTGATTTGCGTGTCTCGACAGAAGAAGAGGCAAAAAGAGTGACGGACATCATTTTAAACTTAAAACCACTTTCAAAAGGAATCAAACTTGAAGTAACTGGCGGGATGAATCGACCTCCTATGGTCAAAACTGAACAAACAAAGGAACTATTCGAATGCGCTCAATCTATTGCTAACGAATTAGATATAGCGTTAACAGAGGAAGCTGTTGGAGGGGGCAGTGATGGAAATTTCACCGCCGCGATAGGTACTCCTACACTGGATGGTTTAGGTGCTTGTGGTAAAGGAATTCATGCTGCGCATGAACATATACAAATTGATAAGCTAGCTGAACGTTCATCTTTATTGGCTAATTTATTGTTGAAAATATAAGGATTACACTACAATTTAATCATTTTAGCCAAACGGAAAAACAGTACGCCGGGCGTGAAAATGAAAAAGTTCAGTTACAATTAAAAACTCTATGAGCGCAGCAGTAGTATATAAAGACGCACTATTCTTTAGTAAACAAAGAATAGTTGAATAAACACATGTGCTGCTTAAATAAATATGCTGTAAAAAAGCACTCACAAGAGTGCTTTTTACTTTGCCTTAAGAAATGATTTTACAAACAATCATGATACATATGGGTATTTCTACACTCGCTGTGCACAAAAAACTGGAAAAAATTCTCTTCGTTCATTTATAATAATAGAGAACTATGTCGAATCCTAAATATTGGAGAGATTACTATATGAGAAGAATACTTCCTTTTATAATTTTTACCATTTACTGCATTCCATATGTTTATCTATCTATACGAAAAGATTTTGAAGATGATTCAAAAATAAACTATATAATCATGGCCATGGTTACAGTCGTACTATCTTATCTAAGCGGGCTGATTAGAGCAGATTTGTCACTTATTTTAGGAAATATCGTTTCTTTTAGTACTTCATATTTTTATAACGCGTTAAGACTTCCTGATCCAAAATGGGAAAAATACTTTTCGCCTGTTACTTCGGTTGAGCAAATCGTACTCATAAGCCTTGCGGCGCTTGTACTGCAGATGATTGTTTATACAGTTGCTAGAAAGCGAGCGAAGAGATACATTCGTAACGCTATGGTTTCAAAATAGCAAAAAAGAGAGTTAGTCATTTGATGGGCCAGACTCTTCAGATGACTAGCTGAAAGAAGGGGTAAAAAGAAATTCATTCTGTATGAGAAGATAAAGTGATTAAAAACATTGAAAAAAATGCTCTTGCAGTCAAACGAGGAGGGAAGAATAGCAGCGTTATGAGGCGTGTGCTTATCTGCTTTAAAAAGGATACAAATCAATTAGATAAGTTAGTTATACAACTCCCAAATATGTAAACGCAAACAAAAAGTTGTGTATTTCTCTTCCTACTTTAATTATACCACATAAAAAAATGCCGATATAGACTGTTTATTCTCATTTACTGCTGGTAAAATCAATAAAACATTACCGGTTAGGAGAGATGTTGAATGAACTCTTTAGTTCTTAGCTTTCAAGAAATAAAAGATACACAGCTTTCACTTGTTGGAGGAAAAGCTTTAAATTTAGGCGCGTTATCAAAAATTCAAGGAATACAAGTACCGGAAGGATTTTGCGTGACAGCGGCCGGGTATCAAAAAGCTCTTGAACAAAATGAAACATTTCAAGCGTTACTGAACCAGCTGACGATGCTAAATGCTGATGATCGAGATCAAATTGGTGAAATCAGCGAAAAAATTCGCCAAACCATTATGGAAATAAAAATTCCTTCTGACGTTGTAAAAGCAGTTATTCATTCTCTCTCTCAGTTTGGGGAAGAGCATGCTTATGCAGTTCGTTCAAGTGCGACAGCTGAAGATCTGCCACATGCTTCTTTTGCTGGTCAGCATGACACCTATTTAAATCTCAGAGGCAAAGAAGCCATCCTTGAGCACATTAGCAAATGCTGGGCTTCCCTGTTTACAAATCGCGCGGTAACCTACCGTATAAAAAATGGATTTGACCATAGTCAAGTGCACGCATCGGTTATTGTTCAACGAATGGTTTTCCCGCAGGCTTCAGGTATTTTGTTTACCGCTGACCCAGTCACTTCTAATCGAAAGCTGCTATCCATTGATGCAGGATTTGGACTTGGAGAAGCGCTGGTATCTGGTTTGGTATCCGCCGATTGCTATAAAGTACAAGAAGGAGAAATCGTCGATAAAAAAATAGCAGCTAAAAAGGTAGCTATCTACGGATTAAAAGAAGGTGGAACAGAAACCAAGGAAGTTCCTTCTGATCTGCAAAAAAATCAAGCGCTCACTGACTCTCAAATTTTACAATTAGAACGCGTTGGAAGACAGCTTGAAGCTTATTTTGATTGTCCTCAAGATATTGAATGGTGCTTGGCTGATGATACATTTTATATTGTCCAAAGTCGTCCAATCACTACTTTATATCCAATTCCAGAAGCAGCTGATCAAGAAAATCACGTGTATGTATCTGTTGGACACCAACAAATGATGACCGATGCCATGAAACCACTGGGATTGTCTTTTTTTCTGTTAACGACTAATGCACCGATGCGTACAGCCGGTGGAAGGCTGTTTGTTGATGTCACCCCTATGCTGGCTTCACCTGACAGCAGAAAAATGATGTTAGGTGCCATGGGACAGCATGATCCGCTCATGAAAGACGCACTTACAAGCATAATAGAGCGAGGAGATTTCATAAAATTTTTATCTAATGATCAAAGTTCCGGTAAAAGCAATAAAAGCGTGCCGCCTACTAAGCCTAAGGTACAAATCGAAAACGACTTTACGATCGTTTTTGACTTGATCAAGAAGAATCAAGCATCAATAAAAGAGCTAAAACAAACCATCCAAACGAAGTCAGGGTCGGAATTAGTCGATTTTATTTCAGAAGATATCGGGACATTAAAGAAGAATTTATTTGATCCACAAAGTACAGCTGTGTTTATGGCCGCTATGGATGCTTCATCATGGATTAATGAAAAAATGGAGACATGGTTAGGTGAAAAAAACGCAGCAGACGCGCTTTCTCAATCTGTACCAAACAATATTACTTCAGAAATGGGTCTGGCGCTATTGGATGTCGCAGATGTAATTCGTCCTTATCCAGAAGTTATTCATTATTTAAAACATGTAAAAGATGATAACTTTTTGGAGAACCTGGTTAAGTTAGAAGGCGGACAGGAAACCAAAGACGCTATCTATGATTATCTCAGCAAATACGGAATGCGATGTCCCGGCGAAATCGATATTACGAAAACTCGGTGGAGCGAAAAGCCAGCTGCACTTATCCCTGTGATTCTTGGTAATATTAAAAACTTTGAGGCTAACGCCAGCAAACAAAAATTTGAAAAAGGTTTGCAGGAAGCCTTAAAAAAAGAGAAAGAGCTATTAAGTAGATTAAAGCAATTGCCCGATGGCGAACAAAAAGCAAAAGAAACAAAAGAAAGAATTGATCTCCTCCGAAATTTTATCGGTTATCGTGAATATCCCAAATACGGGATGATTAACCGTTATTTTGTTTATAAGCAGGCTCTCCTGAAAGAAGCCGCTCTGCTAGTAAAAGCCCGCGTTATTGATGAACTAGAAGATATATACTATTTGACATTTGAAGAACTTCAAGAAGTTGTGCGCACACATAAACTGGATTACCAAATCATCAGTAAACGAAAAGAAGAGTACAAATTATATGAAAAGCTAACACCTCCGCGTGTGATTACGTCTCAAGGTGAAATTATTACAGGTGCGTATAAACGAGAAAACCTTCCGTCCCAAGCAATTGTAGGTTTACCGGTTTCTTCCGGAGTGATAGAAGGGCGAGCGCGCGTCATTTTAAACATGGAAAAAGCTAATCTATCAGATGGAGATATATTAGTCACTTCCTTTACTGACCCTAGCTGGACCCCGTTATTCGTAGGGATAAAGGGGCTTGTTACGGAAGTTGGGGGACTGATGACTCACGGCGCAGTCATTGCCCGCGAATACGGATTGCCCGCGGTTGTCGGAGTAGAGAATGCTACTCGGCTAATAAAAGACGGTCAGCGAATTCGCGTACATGGAACAGAAGGGTATATTGAAATACTGTAAAAGCCAAAAATATTTGCACTATTTTATCTAATTAATAGATGAAGATTTGTCTAGATTTCTTTGCGCATCTTCAGTTCATACAAAAAGGCAGGCCACAATGGCCTGCCTTTTTTATATTGGTAACAAAGTAGATTGAAACGTCAAATGCTGACTTTTTTCGTAGCTGTCTGCTGCACATGCTCCATAAACAGCTTAAACAAGTTCAGCATTGAATTATGTTCTTTTGCCATCATTTCTGGATGCCACTGGACGCCGACTACAAATTGATTTCCTTGTTTTTCAATGGCTTCAATGACTCCGTCTTTTGCCCATGCGGAAACTTCAAAGCCTGGAGCTACGTCTTTAATCGCTTGATGGTGAAATGAATTAATAAGAGCTTGATTACCGTAAAGGTCATGTAGGCGTGTTCCGTCTTTAATCATGATGGAATGAGAAGGGTCGCTTGTATTGTTGTATTGATCATGTTTGATAAATGACTCTTTAATGTCTGACATGTCTTGATAAAGCGTGCCGCCGTAAGCAACGTTTAAAATTTGTAAACCGCGGCAAATCGCTAATACGGGCTTTCCTTGATCAATCACATGCTTTAACAATAGATGTTCAGACTGATCTCGTGCTAAAAAAGGTGAACCTGTTTTGGTTGTCGGTTCTTCACCGTATAAAAGGGGATTGACGTCTTGTCCACCTGATAAAATCAACCCGTCTATACTTTCTGCCTGCGCTTTAATCATTTCTTCATCTTCTAGTACTGGCAAGATAAAAGGAACTCCGCCGCTTAGCGCTGTTGATTCGATATAGTCGTTATTCACATACGCTCGCTTATAGCCTGGAAAGCGTCCTCCTTGATCCACAATAATGCTTCCTGATATACCAATTAAAAATCCCACTGTTGTTTTCTCCTTTTTTGTTAAATTACCATTTCTTAAGATGTTTTTTCTTTTTTACTGCGTTGATAAAGTGTTTTCAATCGCTTGCTTTATAAGAAATAAATGGTTCTTTTATTCAACTATTATACATATATACCATATTTATTTAATAGAAAATGGTATAATAGCCTCTGTGTGTCAAAAATACTAATTGCCAAAGGTAGAAGGTAGTGCTACAATTGTTCACATTCCTACTATTCTTCTTATTATAGTCGGATTAAAATTTTATACAAGGAAATAGGAGTGATTTTAGTGAAAAGGACTTATTTACTTTTCATCTCTCTTTTAACCATTGTCCTCATGGTAGCAGGGTGCAGTGGTAACGCAAGTAAAAATACTTCAAGTGAAAAAGAAGGAAAAGAAGGCGGAACGCTAAACGTCGCGTCTCAAAGTGAGCCAGCAACGCTAGATGCTCAAATCACTGGGGACTCAGATGTGAAAGATGCAACGCGCAGTATCTATGAAGGGTTAATGATTTTAGACGACAAAGGAAATCCTAAGCCTGACTTAGCGTCTAAAGTAGATATTAGCGATGATAAAAAAACATACACGTTCCAATTAAGAAATGGGGTTAAATTCCATAACGGTAAAGAAATGACTGCAGATGACGTTGTCGCTTCTATTAACCGCTGGATTAAGCTATCATCCCTTGGAAAAACAAACTTCTCTGGTGCTGAAATGACAAAAACCGGTGATTATACGGTAGAGCTTCATTTACCATCACCAAATGTTAACACGCTATCTTTATTAGCTGATCCAATCCCCGCAGCAGCTATTTTACCAAAAGAAGTGGTTGACAATGCATCTGATGAAGGGATCAAAGACTACATAGGAACAGGTCCATATAAAGTAAAAGAGTGGAAGAAAAATCAATATCTTTTATTAGAAAAATTTAAAGATTATTCTTCGAAAGGCCGCGAAGTTAAGAAAACTCCCCACGTCGATGAAATTAAGATTAGTTTCGTAAGCGATGAGTCAACTAGGATTTCTGGTATTACAACCGGACAATTTGACGTTGCGCTATCTGTGTCAAGCGATAATGCCAAACAAGTTGAAGGCAGTCAAAATGCAAAAGTAGAAACATCACCAGGCGGATTTATGGGACTTTTCTACAACGCAGATAAAGGCGTCTTTAAAGACATCCATGCGCGAAAAGCAGTTAACGCAGCTCTTAACTCAAAAGATATCTTAGACAGTTCTTACGGAAGCTCAGATTATTACAAGCTTTCTTCATCCATTGTGAACAAAGAGTATCCAAACTACTACAGTACAGCTGGAAAAGAAGAATATAACCAGCATGATAAGAAAAAAGCAAAAGAATATTTGAAGAAATCTGGTTATAACGGAGAAGAAATTCGCTTAATGGCGTCTCGTGATTACCAAGATCAATACAATACAGCTGTTGTGGTTCAACAAGAATTAAAAGACATTGGTATGAATGTAAAATTAGAAGTATACGACTGGGCGACATTCAGCGATAAAATGAGTGATACAAACCAATGGGACATCTATCCTGTTGACTGGAATGCTCGTTCTACCATCTTCCAAGGATTCTGGACGACAAAAGGTACATCAGTTGAAAAATCAATGGACTACTTAAACAAAATTAAAGCTGCTCCTTCTGTTAAAGAAGCTCGCGGTGACATTGATGCCATCCAGCAATACGTATGGGACGAGCTTCCGTTCACGCTTATTGGTCATAAAGTGAACATCAATGCCGTTTCTAACAATTCAAAAGGCTATGAGTATAATTTAGGTCCAATTTTCTACAATATGAGTTTAACAAAATAATATCTTATTATTCTAATAAACAGAGGGCTTACGCTCTCTGTTTTAGAAAGGAGTTTACGATGGGAGCTTATACACTTAAGAGACTTTTTGCACTAATTCCTGTTTTATTCATTGTATCTATTGTTGTGTTCTTAATTACACGCTTAACGCCTGGGAGTCCCGCAGCAATCATTTTAGGACAAGGCGCAAGTCCGGAACAAATTGCAGCGCTAAGCAAAGAAATGGGATTGGATGAGCCTATTGTCAATCAATACTTTATCTGGCTATCTAACATCTTTCACGGAGATTTTGGTTATTCCTACTTTTTAAATAAACCTGTGCTCGGGGCAATTTGGGATAACGTAGGTCCTACGGTTTCTCTAGCTATACTTGCGCAAATTTTTGGCGTGGTGTTTGCTTTACTATTTGGTATATATGCAGCTAAACATAAAGGAACGATTCGTGATGAAAGCATTATGGGAGCCAGCCTTTTAGGTATCTCTATTCCTAGCTTTCTTCTCGGTTCATTCCTTATTTTGCTTTTTGCTGTACAGCTTCGAATTTTCCCTGTTTCAGGATACGTTCCGTTAAATGCCGGATTATTTGAATACTTAAAGTATTTAGTTTTACCAACGATTACGCTTGGAGCGATTCAAGCTGCATTAATTACACGTATGACGCGTTCATCTTTACTCGATACCATTTCTGAGAACTTTGTTAAAACGGCAAAAGCAAAAGGATTAAATGAACGCACAATTATGCTTAAGCATACGCTGCGCGTGAGTTTTTTACCGATTTTAACAGTTATCGGAGAATCATTTGCGGGACTTGTGACCGGCGCGGCAGTAACAGAATCATTATTTAACATCCCGGGATTAGGTCAGCTGATTGTTTCATCAATTGAACGCCGTGATTACGCGCTTATTCAAGGAGCTGTACTTTTAATTACGGTTGCTTATGTGGTCATCAATTTAGTTGTTGATTTGCTGTATGCCGTGATCGATCCGCGTGTACGCAATTCTTATCATGATTAAAGGAGGGTGATGAATGTGAATGCACAACAAAATACAGAGACCATTTCAGTAACTTCAAAGAAAAAAGAAACCCAGCGGCAGCGCGTTTCTTCTCAAATCGTTTGCTAGTAAGAGGAGCGATACTTATTTTATTATCTATTTTGATTGCTGTTTTTGCTCCGCTCATTTCTCCTTTTGGCAGTTTACAAATCGACCCTGCAAATCGATTAGCACCGCCGTCAAGCACGCACTGGTTTGGAACGGATAACTTTGGGCGAGATGTATTTAGTCGGACAATGTACGGCGTCAGAATATCGTTAATGATTGGAGCCGCAGTAACGATTATTGCTACTGTACTTGGTTTAATCGTTGGACTTTTATCTTCTTATTATAAAATTCTTGATTATATTTTAATGAGAATTTGTGACGGCTTGTTTGCTTTCCCGTCTATTTTACTAGCAATTGCCATCATGTCTGCTTTAGGACCTAAAACAAGCAATGTTATTATCGCACTGAGCCTTGTATTTATTCCTTCGATTGCGAGAATTGTTCGTTCAGCTGCGCTTGTTGTAAAAGAAAAAACATTTATTGAAGCGCTAAAAGCTCAAGGAGCAAGCTCACTTCGAATCATCTGTTTTCATATGGCGCCAAACGTCTTATCGCCTTTAATCGTTCAAGTAACATACGTGTTTGCCGTGACGATTTTAACAGAGGCTTCGCTAAGCTTTTTAGGAGCCGGAATTCCTGCGCCAACACCAAGCTTAGGAAATATGCTGTATGACGGAAAGCTTGCAATTTACAACGCGTGGTGGATGACCGTGTTTCCGGGTGTATTTATCATTTTAATTGTACTTGGCCTTAATTTATTTGGTGACGGTCTGCGCGATTGGTTAAATCCGAAAAACGTAATGCTGAAGAAAAGGAGGAAAAAACGTTGAGTAACGCCCTTTTAAAATTAGAAGACTTACAAGTAACTTTTACAACGTATAGCGGAGAAGTAACGGCTGTTGACAATGTATCTCTTCAATTAAATAAAGGAGAAGTATTGGGCATTGTCGGTGAATCCGGATCTGGAAAAAGCGTAACGTCCGAATCTATTCTTCAGTTATTAGATGAAGACCTAACAAGCTACGATGGTAAGATTTTGTTTGAAGGAAAAAACTTATTAGACATGTCTTCAAAGCAAATTCAAAAGCTAAGAGGAAACGAGATCTCAATGATTTTCCAGGATCCCATGTCGTCATTAAATCCTGTTATGCCAATTGGAAAACAAATTGCTGAAGTGATTCGTCTGCATCAAAAAGTCTCTAAAAAAGAAGCGCAAAAGAAAGTCGTAGAGCTTTTAAGACTAACTGGCATTCCGTCTCCAGAGCAGCGAGCAAAAGAGTATCCGCATGAAATCTCGGGAGGAATGAGGCAGCGCATTATGATTGCGATGGCTTTAGCCTGTGAGCCGAAGCTTCTTATTGCCGACGAGCCAACAACGGCTTTAGACGTAACCATTCAAGCGCAAATCCTTGACCTTATGATGGATTTAAAAGACAAGCTCAACATGGGCGTGCTGTTCATCACCCATGACTTAGGAGTTGTCGCTAATATTTGTACAAAAGTAGCTGTGATGTATTTAGGACAAGTGATGGAAGAAACGGACGTTAAAACGCTGTTTTCAAAGCCGCTTCATCCTTATACAATGGGCTTAATTAAGTCGGTTCCTCACTTAGATGGCGACCGAACAAAAGAGCTTTCGTCCATTCCAGGAACGGTTCCGCCGCTTTCAAACGTGCCGGACGGCTGTCGTTTTGCACCAAGATGCCCGTTTGCAACGGAAAAATGCCATAAAGAAGTACCTGTTTTAGAGCATGCCGATGATACGCATCGCGTTCGATGCTGGCACTATGAAAAAATTCAAGAAGGAGAGGTTGCGTATGTCTAGTGAAGCAAAGCAGCAAAGTGCCAAGCCCTTGCTTGAAGTTCGCAACCTGCAAAAATATTATCCGGTTCGTTCTGCCTTAGGGAAAGCGAAGGGCCAAATCAAAGCAGTTCAAGATGTATCCTTTGATATTTATGAAGGCGAAACGTACGGACTAGTAGGTGAATCTGGGTGCGGGAAAAGTACAGCGGGGCGCACGCTTTTAAAATTAGTAGAACCAACGGGCGGAGAAGCACAGTTTAATGGAGAAAGTATTTTCGAATCTAAAGCATCACGCTTGCGGACAATTCGTAAAGATTTACAAATGATTTTCCAAGATCCGCATACTTCTCTTAATCCAAGAAAAAAAATTGGTGCTTCCATTCAAGAAACATTAACAATTCATAATGTAGGTGCCAAAAGCGAACGAAAGCAGCTTGTCATTGAGTTATTAAAAAAGCTTGGGTTTAATGAAGAAGATTACAACCGTTATCCGCACGAATTTTCAGGCGGCCAGCGCCAGCGCATAGGCATTGCGCGTTCATTAATTTTAAACCCAAAGCTTATCATTTGTGATGAGCCGGTTTCAGCACTGGACGTATCCATTCAAGCACAAATCTTAAACTTACTGCGCAGTTTGCAAAGAGAAATGAAGCTTTCATATCTCTTTATCTCCCACGATTTAAGCGTCGTAAGACATATTGCAGACCGCGTTGGCGTGATGTATTTAGGAAGATTAGTAGAAGAAGGGCCAACAGATGAGATTTTTTCAAATCCTCGTCATCCTTACACAAAACTTCTTTTATCATCTGTCCCGGCAATTCACGAACATGAAAAACGCGAAAAAATTGAGGTTAAAGGTGAAATTCCTTCTCCTCTTAATCCACCTTCAGGCTGTGCGTTTCATAAAAGATGCCCGTTCGCATTTGACCGCTGCATGAAAGAAACACCTGAAGACACAGTGATTGACAGCAAGCATAAAGTAAAATGTCATCTATATAATTAATGTGAAAAGTTGTAGCGATATGGAAGACAACCGTATTGATACAGTAGAACAATTGAATAGACATAAATGAAAAAAGTCACTAGTGCCTCTAGTGGCTTTTTTCCTGTGAAAACCGCGGGTTCCAAGGATAGTGAAAAGTCATTATTTAGCATATTAGATTCATTTTTATATAAAAGATATGAATAACCCTTACTAACCTACCTATCCTAATATATGGAGATATGAAAACAAAACGTGTTATGATGGTATCGGTGATAATTATGGGTAAAAAAGCAGACAAAACGAACGTAATGCGAATTTTAGATCAGAAAAAAATTGAGTACAATTATTATTCTTATGAAACTAAAAATCTGAGTGGAGTACAGGTAGCTACTTCGCTCGGAGAGGATCTTGCTAAAGTCTTCAAGACACTTGTGACCGTAGGGAAATCAAAAGAACATTATGTCTTCATGGTACCGGTTGAAAAGGAGCTTGATTTAAAGAAAGCGGCAAAAGCAGCTGGTGAAAAGTCCTTAGAAATGATTCCTCAAAAAGAGCTGTTACCTCTTACAGGATATGTTCACGGCGGGTGTTCTCCTATCGGAATGAAAAAGCAGTTCACAACCTTCATCGACTCTACGGCAGAAGACTGTGAAACGATTTACTTTTCAGGCGGGCGTGTAGGTCATCAGATACAGCTACCACTAAGTGACTTATCAAAAGTAATTCGTATACGTCCGGCAGACATCACAAAAGATAGTTGAAATGTAGTTCCCTTGAGCGAAACGCACTTAGACATAAGCGTTTCGCTTTTTTAATTGCTTTAATTACTGTTGGAATAACGAAAAATAAAAGTAAAAATATAGAAAAAATGATATTATATAGATAATGCATGGGGGTTTTATAAAAAAACTAGGAGGAAGACAGAAATGATTAAATCAATTATTGGTGGGTTCATTTTATCTTTTATTCTTTTAGTAGCATGTACAATAGCTAACGTAAATTCAGAAACAGTACTTTTCACCGCTTTCATTATATTAGTGGGGCTAGCTCTTATCATATCTGGAGTAGCTGTAAGCGGTGATCGAATGAGAGCTAACCTTTCCACAGAATCAAAAACGGACAAGAAGTGGAGAATTACAAACTCTATAAACCTTATGTTAGCTGCCGCTCCAGTTCTCGGGGTATTTCTTCTCATTCATTACTTTGTATAGTTTATTCTTCGACATGTAAGAGCAAGCCGCAAGGTCCTAAAAAACAAACTAATTATTCATAAGATAATAGCGAAAAGAGGTGCTAGGATGAAAGAAATCACTTCAACTATGGTGAACCCGACAATAAAAAAGCTGTTATCTTATGCCACTTTAGAAGAGAAGGTTGATGGAGAATATAAAAAATACACTTGTTTGCCAAGTCGGAAATTATATAGTATTGAAGTAAATGGAGAAACAGTTAGCTGTATAGGAGTTGAATTTCTTAACGCCAAGGAAGCTGTTGTAAAACATATAGCTGTTTTACCAAAAGAGAGAGGGAAAGGAATAGGAAGCAGCATGATTAGCTTTCTTTGTAAGAACTATGATATACATTCTATTTTTGCTGAGACAGATAAAGAGGCAGTAAACTTTTATTCTAATTTTGGCTTCCAAATAACAAGTTTAGGTGAAAAATATCTCGGAGTGGAACGCTTTTTGTGTGAATTTAAAATCAAATGAGCCAAATTAAGGTTGCCAATGTAACAAAATTATAGAACATCTATGGCTGTATATATATTAGAGGATAAGATTAAAATTCGATAATTATCTTAAATTTAGGTTAGAGCTTAGTACAAGTTATGTTTATTCTACATATTATGTAAATGTAAGCAGCTTACACTCTCAAGTTGAAAAGAGTATTTTCTTAACCATGTTCTTACTTAAAGAACGTGGTTTTTTTCTGTTTCACATATAAATTAGAAAACCAAACTTTGTAAAATTTTTGTATAAATAATTAGAAAATATTATATTTTCTAATAAATCAATAGTACAATATATAAATAGAAGGGAGGATTAACACTACATATGTAATAGACAGCAGCCGCTTTTAAACCCGCTTATTTTGTATCTATAGGTAATATCAAAATGAATTATTCAACCTTTTTTAAGCGCTCTCATTATATAAATAATTGGTTGAACAGGTTTTATAGAAAGCAATACAATCTAGCTGTTAAAAAAGATTTGCTGGTAAATTACTTACTACTTCATGTTACAGGAGAACCAACATTAAACACTCAAAGAAAAGAGGGATCACTCATGGCTCATACCAGTGAAGCTGCAAACAACAGGCGTGTTACAAGTAATATTTTTAAAGGATCTGTTGGGAATTTAATTGAATGGTACGATTGGTACGTTTACTCTGCTTTTGCCGTCTATTTTTCATCGCAATTTTTCCCAGAAGGCGATCCAACAAGTCAGCTGCTTAACACAGCGGCAATCTTTGCCGTCGGTTTCTTAATGCGTCCAATCGGTAGTTTATTAATGGGACGCTACGCGGACCGATATGGTCGCCGTGCTGCGCTTACCTTATCTATTACGATTATGGCGAGCGGTTCTTTGATTATCGCTTGTACCCCCAGCTACAGTACGATAGGATTATTATCTCCTATTATTCTAGTACTCGCACGTTTGCTTCAAGGAATCTCCTTAGGGGGAGAATACGGAACGTCTGCAACTTATCTTTCTGAAATGGCAAGCAGCGGGCGAAGAGGATTTTATTCAAGCTTTCAGTATGTAACGCTTGTTGCTGGTCAGCTGGTAGCATTAGGTGTTCAAATTATTCTGCAAAACGTTCTCAGTGAAGCAGATATGATTTCATGGGGCTGGCGTATTCCTTTTGTCATTGGAGCTATCGGAGCGCTAAGCGTTTTATGGCTGCGCCGTACAATGGATGAGTCAGAACAATTTTCTAAAATGGACTCTGAAAGCCGTGAAAACGCAGGGACTATTAAAGCACTTATGAAGCATCCTAAAGCAGTATTAACCGTTATTGGCTTAACTTTAGGAGGAACGGTCGCTTTTTATACGTATACAACATATTTGCAAAAATTTATGGTAAACAGTGTAGGTCTGGATAAAGGAGTCGTAAGCTGGATTAATTTCTGTGCGCTACTTGTATTTGTTGTTATTCAGCCAATAGCAGGTATGCTATCTGATAAAATTGGACGCAGACCTCTGTTAATGAGCTTTGGTATTTTGGGAACATTGCTGACTGTACCGCTGTTTCTTTTTATGAAGCAAGCACATAACCCAGTCATGGCCTTTTTATTAATGACAGTTGGACTTATCATTGTAACTGGTTATACATCTATTAACGCAATTGTAAAAGCTGAGCTTTTTCCAACAGAGATTCGAGCTCTTGGTGTAGGATTACCGTACGGACTTACAGTTGCCATATTTGGAGGGACAGCAGAATTTATCGCACTATGGCTAAAAAGTATTGGCCATGAATCAATTTTCTTCTTCTATGTAGCAGGGTGTATTGCCATCAGCTTTCTTGTTTATTGGCGTATGGGAGAATCCTCTAAAGATTCATACATAGAGTCCGAGCTCAAGACAGATGACAAAGGAGACAATGTACCGCCAAATAATATCAGTTTTTAATTTTGGTTAAATAAATAATCGTTTGATAACATAAAAAAGGACGGGCTTTTATAGCCCGTCCTTTTCTAGTATTCCGCGCGTATACTTGTATTAAACGCACTAAGTGACGGTTCTTGCTATAGAATTCTTTTTTCTATAGTTTTGCATTATGAATTTGTACGATTAAAGCATAAAGAGGAAAATAATTAAAGGCATATAAAAAAGATCAGCGCCATAATAAAAGGATTATTTTGTGATATAACGAAATAGAGAGTATATACATCAGAAATAGAGAGAGGGTAAACTCCGTGAATACTTTATGTTCCTTTTTTACAAATCCAATTTTAACTGCTTCTACGCTTTTAATAGAATTACAGAGCGTGTTCTTTCAACCTATTTGGAAAGAGTATAATTATGATGATTATTTTACCTACAAGGTATATGTTCCAAGTACATATACTGGATTAAGTAAAGTACCATTAATCGTTATGCTTCATGGGTGTCAACAAGACGCAGATGATTTTGCTGCGGGTACGGAAATGAATAAGCTAGCGGAAGAAAAAGGTTTTATTGTTCTCTATCCCCAAATGAATTACTTTGCTAATTCCAACGGGTGCTGGAATTGGTTTTATGAGTATAACCAGTTTCGCGGTAATGGAGAGCCAGACATAATAAAAGATATGATTGATCACATAACCACTAAGTATGCGATTGATTCTACTAATATATACCTTGCTGGCATGTCAGCTGGAGGCTTTATGGCGAATGTGATGGCTATTGCTTATCCTGATATATTTAAAGCGGTAGGCATTCATTCAGCAGGCAGTAATGCGTATGCTGTAGACCTCATAACAGCCGGAGAAGTTATGCTATATGGATCTCTAAATCCTGAATTTGACGGTGATGAAGCTTATAAGAAAATGGGACCTTACGCACGGCCTGTTCCCATCATTACGGTTCATGGCCAATCAGATACAACAGTTAATCCAATTAATGCGTCTACATTAATTCAGCAGTGGATTTATACATATAAGTATTTCGGTATCGACCTACATGAAAATGCTGCTTCTTACACTTCAAGGGAAAACGAAAATCATTATAGTTACATAACTTATGACTACGTAGATGCAGAAAATAAAATCTGGATGAAAAAAATTATGGTAGAGGATATGGGGCATGCATGGTCAGGTGGAAATGACAATGGATCAGATACTGATTCAAAAGGTCCTAATGCTTCAAAAATGATGTGGGATTTTTTTGAAGCCCACAATGATTAAATAGAGCATGAAAGAGCGATCACAATATGTTACTAAATAACATTTGCCTTTCATTTTCTTGAAACGAATAATCGTCTACCAACAGTAAAAAAGGATCTTATCGAAAGATCCTTTTCTGTTATCAACCAGCATTTCTTAACAAGTAGCTTCAAACCGATTTAACAATACATCTAGATCCTGACTGATTTTAATCGTATTACTACTTGTAAACCCTTCTTCTAGGGCAATCATCATCATCATTTTTCGTATAAATTCTATCTTTATCAGCAGTAGCCTACATTTGAAACACATTAAGTTTCCTCCACTTGCCACGTCATTTTAAAGGTTTAAATTATTGAATTTTTTATGTAAAAACGGTTCAAATCTAAAAATAGAACCTAAAAAATATAGTAACAAATAGATAGTGTCGAAGTCTGTCGTATTTTGAATTCAGATATTTTCATTTAAAAAGAATTAACTCTTAAACGTTTTGCTCGAAGCTGCGCTCTAATTGTTCCACCGGTTGTAAATAACTGACGGAGTAACAGAGCTTACCCTGTTTTTTGTATATAGGCATAATCAGATTACATTTAGGCATGTTAACATAAGATTGGACTTATTTAAGTTAGTCAACTTTAAACAAAAACATATCTTTTTTTCATTTATTGGTTTCTGTTTAACTATTTATGGCTATCAGGCACTGACAAATAAAGATAAATGATAGGTGAGGGCCGTTTCTAACCGCTATAGACTTTGTAAAAAGCGCAACAAAAAAGCGTCTGTTAAGACGCTTTATATATAATACATATACTGCTCTTCTTTATTGGCATTTGTTGTTTCATGGATTATTTCTTCCGGGATATTGGACGTCCGGTTAGTAAAAAGCATAAACAACGCAATAATTGATGCCACAAAACCTAAAGTAACAATCACAATAAATCCCTCCCTTTAGAATATATATTCTACTTTCATCTTCATTTTCCTATATTTATTTTATACCCTTATTTTATTTTCTCAACACATAGAATAAAAAGAGTGTATGCATCGCCTGAATATCCATCCAAAGTAAATACAATCAAGGGAGCTTAAAACAGACATTTCACTTAAAAAAGTAGGAAACCATAAAGATTTCTTCGTATTCGGGGCATGAATCATTAAAATTATTAATCATTAAGATAACTTATTTATATTGTACGAATGAAAGAAATTTATATATATTAAAAATACGAAATATTCATTAAATTATACGAGGGTTTGTTTTAAGTTAAAAAGAAAAAAGCTGCTGCTTTAAAGGCAACAAGTAAGCAGTATAAGATTAGGGAGTTACACGGAATATAAAAGTTATAGAAATGAATACAAGTAGAATTCTTTTTGCTCAAATATTCACATAGTTTTCATTCGTAAAAAAGACTGAAAATTTCGATAATAAATTTCACTTTTATTAAGGGGGACTTTTTATGACAACAACGGTTTTAAATGTATCAACTTATTCTTTTTATCTGAATGGTGAGTGGAAAGAAAGCAAATCAGGGCAGACGATCGATATTGTTTCTCCATACCGTCATGATGTGATTGGAAAAGTGCAGGCTATCACAAAAGAAGAAGTCGATGAAGCGGTACATGCCGCACAGAAAGCTCAGAAGGGGTGGGCGGAAACTTCTCTGCAAGACCGTGCCAAATATTTATATAAGTGGGCAGATGAGCTGGTAAAAATGCAGAGTGAAATTGCCGAAATTATTATGAGAGAAGTTGGAAAAAGCTTAAAAGATGCACGGAATGAAGTCGTGCGCACAGCTGATTTTATTCGCTATACAGTTGAAGAAGCCCTTCATATGAATGGAGAAAGCATGAAAGGAGATAGTTTTCCTGGAGGTTCTAAGTCTAAAGTTGCCATTGTTGAACGCGTGCCTTTAGGCGTGGTACTTGCGATTCCTCCATTTAATTATCCGGTAAATTTGTCAGCTGCTAAGCTTGCGCCTGCGCTTATTTCAGGAAATGCAGTTATCTTCAAACCCGCAACGCAAGGAGCGATCAGCGGTATTAAGATGATTGAAGCTCTTGATCAAGCAGGTATTCCACAAGGACTTGTAAACGTCGTAACGGGCCGCGGATCTGTAATTGGTGATTACTTGGTTGAACATAAAGGCATTAACATGATTTCGTTTACCGGAGGAACAAATACGGGTACTCAGTTAGCTAAAAAGGCAGGCATGATTCCTCTTGTACTAGAACTTGGAGGAAAAGACCCGGGGATTGTATGTGAAGATGCAGATTTGCAGGAGGCAGCAAAACATATTATAAGCGGAGCATTTTCTTATTCGGGTCAGCGCTGTACAGCTATTAAACGTGTACTTGTACATGAAAAAGTGGCAAACGAGCTGGTCGACATCCTAAAAGAAGAAGTACATAAACTATCAGTTGGTTCTCCTGAAGATGGATGTACAATCGTTCCATTAATTGATAGTAAGGCAGCGGACTTTATTCAAATTTTAATTGCAGACGCGCTCGGAAAAGGTGCAGAAGTTGTGACTGGGAACAAGCGTGAAGGCAACCTTATCTATCCTACTCTTTTAGATAACGTGAATGATACTATGCGCGTAGCATGGGAAGAACCATTTGGTCCTGTGTTACCAATTATCCGCGTCGCTTCTGACCAAGAAGCCATTGACATCGCAAACGAATCAGAATTTGGCTTACAAGCAAGCGTTTTTACAAAAGATATTAATAAAGCCTTCTCAATTGCAAATAAAATGGAAGTCGGTTCCGTTCAAATCAACGGCCGCACAGAACGCGGCCCCGATCATTTTCCTTTTATCGGCGTAAAAGGATCCGGTATGGGCGCTCAAGGTATTCGTAAAAGTATTGAATCGATGACTCGTGAAAAAGTAACGGTATTAAACCTTCAATGATTGAATTCCATGAGCTATCCAATCGACCCGGTAGAATGTAGAGAATCTCATGGAAAAAGCCTGTGCTCCAAAAAGCACAGGCTTTTAAACGTCTTATTTGTCTATCACTCGATTCCGTCTTTATAGTTCTTATGCCAGTTTTTATCCCCTTTGTGCTCTATATCTTCAACGGTTTTTTCGAGCTCTGACATAATGAGTGTTTTTACTTCATAGATGGTATCAAAAAAAGCTTTCTCTTCATCCGGATTCGGCTTTATTTTGGCTGCTGCCGAAATATCAACATATCTGCGATGTTCAGTTGTTAATTTATCAAGCGCATCAAAAATATGAGAGGTCAGAACAGCAACCTCTTTATGATTATCAGGCAGTTTTTCTTTTAATGTTTCAATTCTTTTATCCATGTTAAAGTCCCCCTATAACGTGTTGTATTTATGTAACTTTCCCACTAATAAAAATGAATAACCTTAAATAGCAAAAATTCATGGGAATTAGCACGTGAAACAAAATTATACTACAGGATATCATGTTAAAGTGAAAAATTGGTGAAATGAGTGGGTATATTTTCAATATAGAGAAGTTTGTACTAATAAAAGAAGAGGTCATTTAGCAGGTAACCTTTGTCCGTGTTTTCAAGCCTTACCTATATTTAATCGATATAAAGCTTTTTTAAAAATATTTGTAAGTTGATTCATTTTGCATCAAAAGAATTTTTTGGTATATTATAGATGTGTTTAAAAATGCAACAGAAGGTGATTGAATGAAAGTACTGGCTATCGCTCCTTATAACGGTTTAAAAGAGCTAATGATTACCCTAGGAGAAAAAGAAGAGTTCGAGTTGCAAGTAGAGATAGGCGATTTAGAAGAAGGCCTGACTCTTGCTAAAGATGCAATACATAATGGCATAGATATCATCATCAGTCGAGGAGGAACGGCGGAACTCATCCAAAGAGAGTTGACTATCCCGGTTGTTGAAATTGAAGTTTCTGGTTACGATATGCTTCGCGTGCTGACGCTTGCTAAAGGTTACCCAGGAAAAAAAGCAATTGTTGGGTTCTCTCCTATTTCAGAAGGAGCTTCTACAATTTGTGAAATACTAGATATCAATATGTCTGCATACAAAGTCAAAAGCGAGAAAGAAATCGAGCCTATTTTAGTTCAATTACAGCAAGATGGATATACAAATATTATTGGAGATGCCATTACGGTAAAAATAGCTGAAAAGCTTGGACTCAATGGTATATTGCTGACTTCTGGAAAAGAAAGTGTTTTAAAATCTTTTCAAAATGCAAAGAAAATATATGGATTTCTTTCGTCTTTCAAAAAAAACTACTTGATGTCTTATGATATTATTCAAAATGAAATGGAAGGAATTGTTGTATACAATTCAACGTCTCGGGCTATTTTTTCTAATCCTTATTTTAATAAGAATTTTACTGACAGCTTTAAACAAAACCTCAATGTAGAAGAGGCTGTAAAGACTGTATGTAACACAGGTTCTTTTGAAACAGTCTTTAGTAGGGATGATGACTTTTGGACAGTAAAAGGATATCCTCTGGAAACCTCACATTCAAAATTGATTATGTTTCGCATTAATCAATATAAGTCCAATGAAAATCAAGGTATAGATGGAATCTCAATTGTGTCTTTACAAAACGAAGCAAGCTCTGCAAGTAACCTTACTACTATCGTCACAAAAAATGAGAGAATGCAAGGTGTTTTAAAAGCTGCAACTATTTATGCTAATACGGAAGAACCTGTATGGATTAGCGGTGAAGAAGGAACTGGAAAAGAACGACTAGCAAAACTTATTCATCTTAATAGTGAAAGACGTGAATATCCACTGCTTATTATAGATTGTGAAGTTCTCTCAAAAGCACAGTGGGCGCGCCTTCTAGACAAAAGTTCCTATGATGATTTATTAGCCCACAATCCGCATGGAAGCGTTATTTTAAACAATATAGATTTTTTAGAATTGGATACTCAAAAACAATTAGTGAGTTACTTAAAAAAGAATTCAACTACGTGCCGTTTTATAACTTTATCGCGTAAAAGTATCGAATACTTAACTGAAACACAGCGTTTTGATCAAGAGTTGTATTATTTATTAGCTAGTTTAACCTTGGACCTTCCTTCATTAACAGAAAGAAAAGAAGATATCGAAAGCTTAGCTCTTTTCTTTATCGGGGAATACAATATAAAATTCGGCAAGCAAATCGTAGGGATACGTAGCGATGCAAACGAAAACTTAAAGAATTTTGAATGGACTGGTAATATAAAGCAGCTAAAACAGATCATTAAAGAGAGTGTACTATTAGCTGAAGGGGCTTTTTTAGAGCTTCATGATTTAAAGAAAGTAATAAGTACCATTCGCGTTACAAGTGACAATCAGGAAATTGATTTAAACGGAACGTTAGAAGAAATCGAACGAAAAATCATAAAAAGAATATGGTTAGAAGAGGGTATGAATCAAACAAAGACAGCTGAAAGGTTAGGTATAAATCGAACCACTCTGTGGCGGAAACTAAAATAAAATTTCCTATATGTATTCTATTGAGTCAAATTTAAAAACCACTTTATCTATAAGTTAGTAAAGATAAAGTGGTTTTTGTTGTTTAATTTTTAAACAATTTAGAAAATATTAAATTTTATTTTCTTTAACTGTTGATTAATTAAACATTTATATATATAATTCAAATTGTAAACGTTTTAAAAAAGCAAATTGTACATATACGTTGCGAAAATAAACAATTAACTAAATGCAAATAGATACTGTAGGGAGGAAGGAATATGGAGTTAAAAGGAATTATTCCAGCGTTATTAACGCCTTTAACAAAAGAGCAGACAATAAATGAACCGGTACTGCGTCAATTAACTAGTCATCTTATTGAATCTGGTGTGCACGGCATTTTTGCTTTAGGAACAAATGGTGAATTTCATCTCTTCACAAAAGAAGAAAAATTAAAAATTGCTCAAGTAATCATTGATGAGGTCAAAGGAAGAATCCCCGTAATTGTTGGTACGGGAGGGAACAGTACAGAAGAAGTTATTGAATTATCAAAGCAGATGGAAAACCTTGGAGCAAATGCTCTTTCTGTTATTACTCCTTATTTTGTTACACCAACTCAAGAAGAAGTGATCGTTCATTTTCAGCGAATAGCAGAAGAAACATCTTTACCAGTTCTTTTATACAATATCCCTTCAAAAACGGGAATGAGCTTAGAACCCGACACTGTCGCCAAGCTAGCAGATGTTCCTAATATAGTAGGAATTAAAGATAGCAGCGGCAGCTTCGAAAATATCAAAAACTATATTCATGTAACAAAAGACAAAGACTTTTCCGTGTTTGCGGGAACGGATTCTTTAATACTAAAGACCTTAGAAGCAGGAGGAGTAGGAGCAGTTGCAGCAACTGCAAATATGGTCCCTGATATTGTCGTATCTATTTACACCAGCTGGTTAAAGGGATTTAACAACGAAGCGGAAGAAGCTCAAAAAAAATTACAGCCTCTTCGAGACACATTTCAATACGGGACGCTTCCATCGGCTTTGAAAAAAGCTGTCGAACTATATGGAATTCCGGTAGGCCCTCCTAAACTGCCAGTCTCTGAACTATCAGGAGAGGGACTTGAAAAGGTAAAAGAAATGGTTGCGGGCTATAAAAAACAGAATGCACTTTAAAATAAACTAACTATAAGGGAAAGAGGTTAAAATGATGCAAAAGCTTTATCAATTTCAAACAGCAAATCATCTTATCGCAGGACCAAACTCAATTGAAAAAGTAGGAGAACACCTTTCTCTATTAGGTACAGAAGTCAAGTCAGCCTTAATTATTACTCAACCATCGATGAAAAGGTTAGGTTTTGTCGAGAAGCTTATTCATCAGTTATCTGACAAAGGCGTATCAGCCTATGTAAATATTGATGTTCTTCCAGAGCCAACGATTGAAAACATTGAGGAAGTTTTTCAAGCTATTAGCAAAGAACAGTATGATGTATTAATTGGATTTGGTGGAGGAAGCGTGCTTGATGCAACAAAAATTCTTTCAGTCTTACAAACAAATAACCAATCTATCCGTGAACTATTAGGTACAGATTTAGTTAAAAACCCAGGTACACCAACTATCTTAATTCCAACTACTTCAGGAACAGGTTCGGAAGTAACGCCTAATGCGATTGTTACACTGCCCGATGAAGAATTGAAGATTGGAATCGTAAGTAAGTATTTACTGCCTAAATTAGTGGTACTCGATCCAGTTCTAACATTAAGTTTGCCAAGACCTATCACAGCTGCAACCGGGATGGATGCATTTACTCACTCATTAGAATCATTTATTTCAAATAAATCAAATTTAATAAGCGATATGGTTGCATTAGAATCAATTCGTCTCATCTCGTCTAGTATTATAGAAGCTTATCAAAATGGGAATTCGGTCGAGGCGAGAGAAAAAATGCTTGTAGGTTCTATGTACGGCGGAATGGCTTTAACAAGTGCAGGTACTGCTGCGGTTCATGCATTAGCATATCCGCTAGGCGGAAAATTTAAAATTCCTCACGGTGTAGCTAATTCGATGCTTTTACCCCATGTGATGGAGTTTAACATGGATGCCATTGAAGATCGGTTGTTCCTCGTAGCTGAGCCTATGGGAATTAAAATAGAGGGTTTTTCAAAGACGGAAGTAGCTCAAAAAGTAGTAAATCGTATTGTAGAGTGGACAAACGTTTTAGAAATCCCACAAAATCTAAAAGAATATGGAGTAAAGGAAGAAGATGTTCCAGAGCTAGCTCTTTCCGCTTCAAAAGTAACGCGATTATTAAATAATAATCCTAAAGAAGTAAGTTTGAAAGATATGGAAGGAATTTACCGTAAATTACTTGTTTAAAAAGGTGATGACATTCTATGAAAATATCCGTTATTTCTGATGATTTAACAGGCGCAAGTGATTGCGGAGGACAATTAGTTCGTTATGGGTTAGATGTTTCTGTCGTTTTAACCGATGACAATAGTAATTTAAGTAAAAAAGAAGCTTTTATATTTAATACGGATAGCCGCGCTGTTTCAGGGAAAGAGGCTTACGAAAGAGTTAAAAACGTTTGTGAAAGAATTCAAGGTGAAACATTTGATGTTATTTACAAAAAAATTGACTCCACAATGAGAGGCAATATCGGACAAGAAATTAATGCTGTGTACGACGTATTTCAACCTGATTTTGTTTTTATCGCTCCAGCCTTTCCAAACGCCGGAAGACAAGTAATTAACGGCGTACATTTTCTGAATCAAAAACGTTTAGATGAAACTGAAGTAGCGAACGATCCTAAAACTCCCGTAAAGGATTCTTTAATTGCCCGACTGGTTAAAAACCAAGCGCAAAAGGAAGTGGGCCATCTTTCGTACAAAGATCTTCATGCAGGATATGAATTTATCTTCAAAAAGCTTAAAGCATACAAAAATCAAAACATTTCATACATCACAGTAGATTCAATTCATGAATCAGATCTTAAATGTCTCGTTGAAACGATAAAAAAGACGGAATTTTCTGTTGTATGGTCCGGTTCAAGCGGATTAATTAACTATTTACCTCAAGCTTATGGACTACAGCCATCCACAAAGAAAGTCAGTTTTCTAAGAAATGATCAACCCGTGCTATTTGTTATTGGAAGCGTAAGTAAAGTTGGAAGAAATCAGCTGAACCAACTATTACTATACTCTGACACCATTAGTGTAGAAATGAACCCATCAAAAATCATTTTAGACGGTGTTTCCAGACAAAAAGAAATAGATCAGGTAATAGAGAGGGCCTTAACATTTCTGAAAACAGGAAAAAGTATTGCTTTATTCTCTTCAGAAGAAGTAAAAGAAACACAAGAGATTGGTAAAAAACAAGGCTATAGCGCTATTGAAATAAGTGACTATATTTCAATGGCTATGGGAGAAGTAGCTGTAGATCTAATTAATCAATGTACTATTACTAATCTTTTTCTTACAGGAGGAGACACGGCTCAACAAGTGTTAAGTCAATTACAGGTTCATAGACTTCATTTGGTTGACGAAGTGGAGCCTGGTATACCGCTTGGCAAGTTAGATTATAAAAGAGAGATTTTTGCTGTAACGAAAGCAGGAAGTTTTGGTACAGATGTAGCTATGCTTAAAGCTAAATCGAAGCTGCAGGGGAAAAAAGATGTTTGGGAACCCTCTGTAAGATTAAGCAAATAATTAAACAGTGCAATAAAAATGGAAGTGAATTTTAAAGGAGGAATATGATGAAACCTGTTATCGGAATTACAATGGGCGATGCAGCTGGAGTAGGTCCAGAAGTTATTGTAAAAGCACTAGCAGATCCATCGGTTTATGAAGCTTGCCGTCCTATTGTTGTAGGAGACGCTAAGATAGTAGAAAGAGCGATCAAAATGACACGAACCTCGTTAACTGTCCATCGCGTTAACGAGGTAAATCAAGGAGAATTTACTCATGGCGTAATTGATTGTCTTCATTTGGACTTAGTGCCGGAAGATCTTCCAGTTGGAGAAATCTCATCATTAGCTGGGAGCGCAGCGTTTAAATTTATTAAAAAAGCGATTGAATTAGCAAAACAGCAAGAGATACAGGCCATTTGTACGGCACCTTTAAATAAAGAAGCGTTACATAAAGGCGGCTACACTTACCCTGGCCATACTGAAATTTTGGCAGAGCTTACGAATACAAAGGATTATTCCATGATGTTATCTTCACCAAAGCTAAAAGTCATCCACCTTACTACTCATGTAGGATTAAAAAAAGCAATAGATGCTATTACACCGGAACGAACATACACCGTTATCAAACTTGCTCATGAAACATTAAGTCGCGCAGGGTATAAAAACCCGCGAATTGCCGTTTGCGGAATTAATCCTCACGCTGGAGAGAACGGTTTATTTGGAGAAGGAGAAGAGGAAGAAAAACTAATTCCAGGTATTCAAATTGCAGCTTCTGAAGGGATAAATGTTACAGGTCCATACCCTGCGGATACGCTATTTTTCCGTGCAGTTCGCGGAGATTTCGATATTGTCATCGCTTGTTATCACGATCAGGGACATGTGCCTATTAAAGTCCTAGGGTTAGAAGAGGGTGTCAACATCACAGTTGGTTTAAACGGCGGCGTTATTCGCACTTCTGTCGATCACGGTACAGCATTTGATATCGCAGGAAAAGGAATTGCTGATGAAAGAAGTATGTTAGCTGCTCTTCAATCAGCTGCTGAGCTATCACCTAAAAAGGTTTTAAATAAGTTTTAAAAGTGGCGTTGTTATCAATTTTTTATAAAATGTCTTCGGAGGAATTTGAACATCTTTTACTATGAGTATAGTAGTAATAATATGAATTGTAATCAAAGAACTCCGAAGACAGTGAGTTATATTTGGTAATGTTTTATTACTTCTTCACAGAACACAAATGAAAGCGCTTAATAAATGTCTGCATAAAAACGTTTGACTACTGACCAATGAATCTTTTTAGAACAGAAAAAATGGTAGAAGCATTGAGAAAAATAAATCCTAAAATATTGAAAGTTTTATCCACATATATCAAAATTCTGTTGTTATTATAGGAGGAAATCTATAATGAAAGCATTAAATCCTTCAAGCCTGGTTTTTGTTTTAGCAGTAATTGTTGTATATATTCTATTTACAACATGGTTAACAATGAGATTAAGAAGTAAATCCAGCGCGGAATTTAATAACGCAGCCAAAACATTGCCTGCGCTTGTAGTTGGAATCTTATTAATGTCAGAGTTTATCGGCACGAAATCAACAGTAGGGACTGCTGAATCATCATTTACTGGTGGTATCGCGGCTTCTTGGTCACTTATTACGGTAACAATTGCTTTTTTCCTCTTTTCATTCTTTTTGGTTAATAAATTTTATGGGACTGGGAAATATACTATTTCCGGTATAATTGAGCAGAAATTTGGAAGATCTACAAAAACGGTTGTATCAATTATTATGATAGCGGCTCTTTTACTTGTGAATCTAGGAAACTACTTGAGTGGTTCTGCGGCCATTGCTTCTTTGTTAGGTTTACCATTAATGACATGTGCTATTATTACAGCCATTGTCAGTACATTTTATTTTACATTTGGGGGAATGAAAGGGGTTGCTTGGGTAACCATTCTTCACTCATTCGTGAAATATGCGGGTGTCTTGATCACAGTAGGAGTGGCATTGTACCTTTGCGGTGGGTTCAAGCCTATCGTGCACGAACTGCCAAAAAGCTACTTTACATGGGATGGAACGATTGGTGGAGGGACTATTTTTGCATGGCTTATCGGGAATATGGGAGCTATTTTCTCTACACAATTTATTATTCAAGCCATTACGTCGTCAAAAAGTGCAAAAGCAGCTAAAAAATCAAGTTTATATGCAGCACTATTATGCTTGCCGCTTGCATTGGCAATCGGAGTGATTGGGGTATGTGCACGATATTTGTATCCAAATATCGATCCTATCTACGCGTTTCCAGTATTCTTAGAACATATGAATCCAGTATTAACAGCAATTGTAGCAACTTCCTTAGTAGCATCCATTTTCGTTGGGGTTTCAACCGTGGCTTTAGCTACAACAACATTAATTGTTGACGATTTTTATGTTCCAAAAGCTAAACCATCTCCAGAACAACAGATGAAGATGACTCGAATTATTTCTGTAGTTGTTGGTATCATTCCTTTACTTGGTGTGGTTTTAGCCCCAGAACTATTAACTTTATCTTTTTTCACTCGTGCATTGAGAACATCTATTGCTGTGGTAGCTGCAATGGGATTTTATCTTCCATTTTTCAGTTCAAACCGAGGTGCAACTATCGGCTTAGCAATGTCCGGTATTTTCACAACTGTATGGTATTTGCTAGGAAACCCTTTTGGTATTGACAATATGTATGTCGCTGTCATTACACCATTTATTGTGATGGTAATTGACCGATTTATCGGTGGAAAAGATAAAAAGTCTGAAAATACTGAATCCAATACTGTAGAATATATAGATGCAAAGTAGAAAATAGCTTAGTTTACGTTAATACGTTAAAAGGAGAGATATGTAATGAGTAATCAATCAACGACTATTGTAGCAGATGGAAAATTAAAAATGTGTCCAGACGGATTGGAACATGTAGAGGCATATATTCCCTCTGATTGTATACAAAATCATGCTTCTAATTTACTTGTGTTAGACAACGGTGACCTGTTATGCACTTGGTTTGGCGGCACACAAGAGGGAATAGCCGACATTCACATTTATCTATCAAGACTTAAAAAAGGCCAAAAAGAATGGAGTAAAGCTGTAAAACTTTCAGATGATCCCGCTCGTTCTGAGCAAAACCCCATTTTATTTCGTGCTCCAGACAATAAATTATGGTTATTGTACACGGCACAAAAATCCGGTAATCAAGACACAGCGATTGTAAGATATCGTATTTCGGAAGATGAAGGCTATTCGTGGGGACCTATTGAGACTTTATTTGATCAGCCAGGTACTTTTATTCGACAGCCTATTGTTGTATTAGATAACGGTGATTGGCTTTTACCTGTTTTCTATTGCATTACGCCTCCGGGACAAAAGTGGACAGGAAATAAAGATATAAGCGCGGTGAAAATCTCAAAAGATCAAGGTGAGTCTTGGGAAGAGTATGAAGTGCCTAATAGCTTAGGGTGTGTTCATATGAATATTGAAAAATTAGATGATGGTACGCTTTTAGCATTATTCCGCAGCCGCTGGGCTGATCATATTTATAGCAGCCGTTCAACTGATTACGGGAAAACGTGGAGCGAGCCCATTCCAACGCAGTTACCTAATAACAATTCTTCTATTCAATTCACAAAATTAAATAACGGGGATTTAGCGCTCGTCTTTAACAATATGAACGCCGATAATTGTACGGAGCGCAGGCTGTCGCTTTATGATGAAATTGAAGATGAAGAGGGTACGGATATTCTGTCTGCTAATCAAGATACGCCTGAAAAAGATGATGAAGGCAGACAAGCATTTTGGGGAGCGCCTAGAGCACCTATGACAGTTGCGATTTCAGAAGATGGAGGGAGAACATGGCCATATAAAAAGGATATTGAAATAGGGGATGGCTATGCAATGACCAATAATTCAAAAGAAAAATTAAATAGAGAATACTCATATCCTTCTATTAAACAAAGCGCTGATGGAAAAATTCATATCGCTTTTACGTATTTTAGACAAGCTATTAAATATGTATGTGTGTCAGAAGAATTCATAAAGTCTTAATAGCTTCATATACTTCGGAGGGATAAAGTATGCTGTTGGAAAACAAGATTGCGATTATTACAGGAGCTAGTAGAGGTATTGGAAAGGCTATCGCTTTAACTTTAGCTAAAAATGGTGCCTCATTAGTTATACACGGTACGAATCAGACTTTATTAAATGAATTAGCTTTACAGGTTGAGGACTTAGGTAGAGAATGTATTGTAAAAGCTGGGGACGTAGCAGATCCAAATGTTGCAACCGAGGTTGTAAGAGCTGCTGTAGAGCGTTTTGGAAAAATTGATATTTTAATAAATAATGCGGGTATCAATATGCGCAGCTCAACATTAGAAATGACTTTGGATGATTGGAAAAAGGTATTAGATGTTAATTTGAATGGAACTTTATATTTCTGTAAAGCCGTCTTACCTTATATGATAGAGCGAAACTATGGGAAAATTGTCAATGTAAGTTCTACAACAGCCAAAACAGCGCATAGAAATGCAGCGCCATCTTACGGAGCTTCAAAAGCTGCAGTTAATTACCTTACGATGCATTTAGCTTTAGAAATGGCGCATCATAATATTTTTGTAAATGCTGTATGTCCAGGTCCTGTAGAAACGGACATGAGCAATCAATGGACAGATGAATACAGGAAAGAAGTAACAAAGCGAATTCCGTTAAATAAGTTAGGAACTCCTCAAAATGTTGGGGAAAGCGTTTTGTTTTTAGCTTCAAGTATGTCTGATTTTATAACGGGTGAATCTATTAATGTGAATGGCGGAACGTACATGAATTAGGGAATGAAAAGCCTAGAGAGTTGACTATCTAGGCTTTTCAATTGTTTCTCTAAAGAATAGAATATAAACAGGTGATTAAAATGGAATTTTTAACAATCCTATTACCTATTTTCGGCATATTTACACTAGGTTTTATTGGACAAAAGAAAATAGGGTTCGATACAAAAACGATATCCACCATGGCGCTTTATTTAATGTCTCCGATATTAGTTTTTAGAACGTTTTATACGACAAAATTTCAGGTGGATTATTTATATCTTGCTTTTTATACATTTGCCCTTTGTTTTACTTTAATTATAGTTGTATATATTGTGGCGTTTATTCAGAAGTATTCCACTCGAGAGACATGCGGAATGATATTAGCCTCTTCTTTTATGAACAATGGGAATTACGGTACTCCTGTGGTTTTACTAATCTTTGGAGTTTCAGGGCTTGACTGTGCAATCATTTTAATGGTTATTCAACAGCTGGCAATGTGTACAATTGGAGTCTACTACGCCGCAAAAGGAAGTGCAGAAGGAAATGGTATACGTTCAGCTATTCGTGCTGTTCAACGCATGCCTGCTATACATAGCGCCTTTTTGGGAGCTTTTTTTCAATTTTTCAATATTCATTTAGGGAAATCAGTCCTCGAAGCGGTAGATTTAGTTGCGAATGCAGCAATTCCTACGGTTATGATTGTACTCGGAATGCAGCTGGCAAAAATATCAGTTAAAAATTTAGCCAAAAGCAAAGTTTCTTTATCGCTTATAATTAAACTGATCATTTCTCCTGCCGTTGCTTATTTACTTACTTTGTTTCTTCCAGTTGATGACATGGTTAAACAGATTATGATTATTACGGCCGCTATGCCAACAGCAGCAAACACAACCATGTATGCGCTGCAATTTGATACTGAGCCAGAATTTGTTTCAAGTGCAACGCTTATTAGTACATCGTTGAGTTTAGCTACTTTACCCCTAATTTTTACAATTGTATTGTGAAAATCTTTTATGACTACGTAATTTTTATGTTTTATGACCTTTTATGACTTTTTTTGAATGAATTTGATTGTTTTTGATGATTTTTCGAATAATCTGATATATAATGAAAGCGTAAACAGTAAAACATGTCGGTTGGTTAAGAAAAACATCCACAAAAATGGGATTCGTTATTACATAAAATCAGACCTCTGTTTTTATAAAAATAAATAGAATTTGAGAAAAGGAGAATGAGGATGGACATATTGGATGCAAAAGTAGTGAATACAAAGTACGGTTTAGAAACATATCTGGATGTATCAGAAAGCGTAGAAATAAAAGAAATTCATATGCCAAGTTCAGAGAGCCAATCTCACAAAATTAAATTTGGAATCAAGTATTTTCTTTTAAGAGAAGGAAAGTATTACGATAGCCAAAAAGGTTATTTTTGGCTTTGTATGAATCACGATTTTAGCAGCCTTATGCTGAGTGAAACGGAAACAGAGAGTTTGTTTGCAGTTAAAAGTGAAGAAGAAAGAGAAGCAACAAAAACGCTGTTAGCAGAATGGTTTATCCAAACAAATGCGTACAAAGAAGGCATCAACGAATGTATCCATCAGATTAAAACGGAGAATATTCGTACAGAGGAAGACATCGAAGACCGCGTGGACGCCATACAATTTTTAGAAAAATTAAAGGTATTAACTGCAAAAGAGATTGAAAACGCTTCTATAGAAAATCTATATGCGCTGCAGCAAATTGGCTAGGCTATAGTTCGCGTACGCTGAAATGCAGATTGATGTACAACAATAAGGAGGAATAGTGAGATGAAATTTTTTATTGATACAGCAAACCTTGAGGATATTAAGAAAGCATATAAAGTTGGTGTTCTAGCAGGTGTAACAACCAATCCATCTTTAGTAGCAAAAGAAGGCGTAAGATTTGAAGACCGCATCGAAGAAATTCTTCAAATGGTACCGGAGGTTGAATCCGTTTCCGCTGAGGTAACGCCTGACGCACTTTCTGCTGAAGACATGATCGCTCAAGCTGAAGAACTGATTAAAATTAACGATGGAGATAAAAACATTACGATTAAGCTGCCTATGACATTAGCTGGCTTGGAAGCGACGCGCTACCTTGCAAAAAAAGGCGTAAAAACAAATGTAACCCTAATCTTTACAGTAAACCAAGCGCTTTTAGCAGCTCGTGCTGGAGCGACGTATGTTTCTCCATTTTTAGGACGTCTTGATGATATTTCAGAAGACGGAGTACAGCTGGTATCTAAAATTGCTGAGTTATTCCGCGTTCAAAACATCGACTCTCAAATTATCGCCGCATCTGTAAGACACCCGGATCATGTAACGCGCGTAGCACTTGCAGGGGCTCATATTGCCACAATTCCATACGCTGTTATTGAGCAATTAGCAAAACACCCGTTAACTGACCAAGGAATGGAAAAATTTGCAGCAGATTGGGAAAAAGCAGTTAAAGCTTAACAAAAAGTCATATCAATAAAAAAAGCTTGGGATAAGCATAGCTTATTCCAAGCTTTTTTTCGTTTAACTCGCTAGTTTCTTTTTACGTAGACGCTCTAAGCGGCGCTGCACGCTATTTCTCGAACGCCCGAGCAACTGTCCAATTTCTCGCTGATTGCGCTTTTCCTGATAAAACATACGCCACAATCTAGCATCTTCTTCTGCTGTCCACTTGTTATGCTCGTATTTAGGACGCTTGACATAGTCTAGTTTTCTTTGTTCATCCACCCACGCTGGTTCTGGAATAAGCGTATTTTTAGGTATTTTAAAAAAGTTAAGGCACGATTTATTTTGTTCAGCCCACTTCCAAAAAGATTGAATGTCAATTCCCATGAATGTTCTTGTCTTGGCGATGATCATTTTATACGGTAGATTCTCTTTATGAATCCACTTGTAAATTGTGTGAACATCTACTTCAAGGCAGGCTGCTAGCTCACACGCTGTGATATGTCCTACGTGCGATTTAGCTCCATACACCTCTAAACGACTTAACCTCGATTCTAGTGCCTGCACACTTCGCTGCAATTTCGCTGATATGCGCGAAAGGGGTTTTATTCCGTAATACCTTAGCAAATATTCGTCTTCTTGTACGGTCCATCTTCGCATCGATGTTTTTCGAGTTAAACCCAAGACTTTTATGCGCGTAGCAATAGAAGAAGGACTTCTGTCTAAGGAGTGTGCCATTTCACGGTTGTTCATGATATCAATGTTCTGCTGTAAAAAAGCATCTTGTTTCGGCGTCCACTTTTTACGTAAAGCTGTATCTGAAGCTCGAAGATTTAATCGAGTAAGCCGTTTATTAATCGATTCCTTGCTTCTATGTAAATGCTCACCCATCTTTTGAAGCGTCATAACGCCGTAATGTTCGATGAGAAATCTATCTTCTTCTTGTGTCCATCGCTTTTGATTTTTACTCACTGTTGTCTCACTCCAATTCACACGGAAAGCTCAAGATGAAAAAGCATCTAGTAATCTATTTTACGAATGAGCAGTACCCATTCAGACTGATACTCACTGCGTTTTAGCCTATATATATTTTATCATATTTCTAGAGAAAAAACAAACGTGTGTTCTGTTTTTGTTTTAGTAAGCATTAAAGTAAGGAGAAGATTATCTCCTTCCTTTAATAGAAGTCAATTGTGATAAAATTGACTAGAATCGCAAGAATTTTTACATAACTGACAGCTCAGCATCAATGCGTGGAGAAAGGGGAATGAGCATGAATTTTAATTTAAAAGAAGCGACCGAAATACTTGAGCGTACGCCTAAGACGCTTGAAAAACTTTTGTCGGGTCTATCTGCAGGGTGGCTGCAATGTAATGAAGGAGAAGGAACTTGGAGTACCTCGGAAGTAATAGAACATTTAATAGAAGCAGAAAAAAACAATTGGATACCAAGGCTAAAATTTATCCTTCAAGAAGGAAAAGGGGGAGCTTTCCCTCCATTTGACCGCTATGCTCATTTAAACAAGGAATCTACTAGTTCTATTGAAGAAAAGCATCTTGAATTCAACATGATAAGAATGCAGAATTTACAACAGCTAAAGCTGTTAATTAAGCCTGAAAAGCATCTTGAAGTGAGAGGAGAACATCCGGAGTTTGGGGAAGTAAAAGTCAGAGAGTTGCTCTCGACTTGGGTTGCTCACGATTTAACGCATATTGCCCAAATTGTTCGAGTAATGGCAGAACGATACAGAGAAGATGTAGGACCTTGGGAAGAATACTTAGGAATACTAAAGAAATAGCAATGACAAACAGTAGCCAGCCTTTATCATTCAAGCTTGAATTAGGAAATGTACACGATTACAATAAAATGAGAATAATGAAGATTCAGGAAGGATTGCAGAGGGAACTATAAGAACATATCCCATGTGCATAACATGTAGGGTCCGTTAAGCAATTTACGAATAAAAAGAGGATTGGACTGATTAAAAATGAAAGTGAATTTTGAGAAATTTGGCGAACTAAACAATCAAGCTGTACATGCTTATACCTTATTAAATGATGAAGGGCTTAAAATCACCTGCCTTGACTATGGATGTGTGATATCAAATATTGAAATGCCGGATTCTGAAGGGAAGATTGAAAGTGTTGTCTTGGGATTTGATTCAATAGAAGAATACCAAAAGTATTCTCCTTATTTCGGAGCTGTGGTCGGACGCGTAGCAGGACGTATAGGGGGAGCGGAGTTTCAGCTTAATGATGAAACCTATCGTCTAGAGAAAAATGAAGGAAATAACCATTTGCATGGCGGTTCAGAAGGATTTAGCCACAAAATATGGCATGCAAAAACAATCGAGGCAAGTGATCACGTAGGTGTTGAATTTACATATGTAAGTAAAGACGGAGAAGAAGGGTACCCTGGCAATCTTGAAGTGAAAGTTACGTATACGTTGACTAATAAAAATGAGTTTCATATCTCTTACGAAGGAACAACAGATCAAGACACTCTTATCAATTTAACAAACCATACGTATTTCAACTTAAGCGGAAATCTAAAGGAAACGGTCTTAGGTCATGTTTTAAAGCTGAAAAGTAACGAATTCTTAGAGCTGAATGATGATCTTTTACCTACTGGAGAAACGATAAGTGTCACAGATACCCCATTTGATTTTAGAGAAGGACATAGCCTCAAGGAAGGAGTGGAATCTACACATCCGCAAAATGTATTAGTTGGTAAAGGATACGATCATCCATTTCTTTTAGAAGCAGAAACTGAAAACCAGATGTCATTATTTGATCCAGCAAGCGGTCGCAAAATAGAAGTCAAAACGGATCAGCCTTCAGTTGTTCTCTATACGGGAAATCATCTAGACGAAGAATTCGAAATTAGAGGCGTTCACTCAGAGAAATATCTCGGTGTTTGCTTGGAAACACAAGGTTTACCAGACGCTATTCATCATAAGCATTTTCCTTCTTGTGTATTAAAGCCTGGTGAGAAATATGAAGCATCTACTCACTATACATTTATAACTGATCGCAGCCTGTAACAAAACGGGATGATAAAAAGGATTGCAACCGAACCTCTGCCGATTGTAATCCTTTTTTATTCTTACTTTTTCTTTTGGCTTTTTGCACGATTAGCGTCAAGCTCAGCCGCATATTCTTCTTGAGACTTTCCTTGCTTTTGACTCTCAGACTGAATCTTTTTAAATTTGTTATCGTTTAAATTTGGCATATTAGCACCTCCTTGCAGACAGGGTTATTTTGTACAAGCATTAAGGATTTATATGCTAAAAAATTTCAATGAACTTGATTAGAAATCTCGCTTAATGCTGCACCGGCTTCATCAACATATACGTTCACTGTCGCAAGGTCGCCGATTGCACAGATTCCAACCATATTATTATTCTCCACTACAATAATGCGGCGAATTTGATGATCTGCCATCATACGTGCACATTCATGAATATCCGTATCCGGAGAACACGTAACTACATCTTTAGTCATACAATCATGGCAATGCACAGTGTTGCAATCTTTTCCATCCGCCACGCAATTTAACACGATATCACGGTCTGTGATCATTCCCATTACTCGATTTTCTTGACACACCGGCACAGAGCCACAATTAATATCACGCATTAATTTTGCAGCTGCTGTTACTGGGTCGTGCGGTGCACAAGCTTTCACATCTTGAGTCATAACTTCACGTACTGTGGTCATTTTTAATTCCTCCCTTTAAACATTCACCTCCGTATTTTCTCCATGCACATGCAGAATATGAGAATCAATAATTTCCTGAAAGCAAAAAATCTTGTAATAAAAGGCGAATAAAAGAACTAACGCAGTGTAATAAACACATAAAAAAGAGCCTATTACACAAAACTAAAGAGAATATGATTTAGCTTACATTTTCGTAACGGCAGGAGTTGGGTACATAATGAAAGGAAAGTTAACGCTGTTGGCAGTACTTTTATTGCCTTGGCTGTCTATAGTAAAAGTTGATAAATTTGTCTTTAAAAGATACCTACCTGTTTTGACATTTAGTTCATTAGTTATTGCTTTTATCAGTGAGTTATCTAAAAGCTTTACATGGTGGAAAGTAAGGAAACCTCTTTTCCCTAAACTTTCAAGCGACGTTTCTTTTATATTTGGACCGTTTTTTATAGCTAATTTTTGGGTATTCAAGCTGACCTATGGGAATTTCAAAAAATATTTGTTAATTAACGTCCTATTTGACTATCTATTTGCTTACCCTTTGACCAGTCTGGCAGAAAAACTAAAGGTATATAAAATGGTAAACATGACGCGCTTTCAACTTTTTCTCATCTCGATTGCGACTGCTTTTATTAATTATTTGTATCAGCATTTTATAGAAGATGTTTTAAGGCAGAGAAGACAATAGGTGATAGTTCGTTAACGAGCTCATCGGCATTTAAGTGTCGCTTACTGCCAATTGTAAATGGTATTGAAGACCTTCAAGTGTACTACATAAATACTTAGCAAAGATACTAAAAGTCCAATAAATAGTGGAATAACAAAAAGAGAAGCGTGACGGAGAAGGTAAATCTCTTTCACGTTTCTCTGCTTTATTACGTACATAACCTTTATTTGTACACCGTCATGGGCAAGTATGTTAAAGATTGACCCGTAGCTGAAGCTGTTAAATGCGGTTCTAATTCAAAATCTTCAAATGGTTCGATATGAGAAAAGGCCTCTAAAAATGCTTCTAAGATAATTGTCATTTCAAGTCGTGCAAGAGGGGCGCCCAAACAAAAATGAGGTCCGTTTCCGAACGTTAAGTGCTTTTTATTAGTTGGACGATGAATGTCTACAGAAAAAGGGTTTTTAAACATATTTTCATCCATATTACACGCACTCATCCACGCAATAACGACATCTCCTTTTTTTAGTTTAACGCCTAATAGCTCGTTATCTTGTTTAACCGTGCGATCTCGTCTGGAGATATGAAACCGATATCGAAGCATTTCTTCTACGGCTTTTGGAGCTAATTCTCTATTGTTTCTCAGCTCGCTGTATAACGACTCGTCGTCATATAAAAAAGAATAAAACATATTTGCAATGGCGTGACTTGTGGTTTCAACGCCTGCACCTAGAAGCAGCATGGTAGCGTGTACAATTTCTTCATCTGTGAATGTTTCACCATCAACTTCGGCTTGAATTAAGTCTGAAATAATATCATCAGAAAGGTTGGAGCGCTTTTCAACGACAATCGGGTAGAGATATTGAAAATATTCAGCTCCTGCACGTTGCTTTTCTTGTTCAATCTCTTTTAATCTTTCTTGGTCATAAGGCTGAAAAAGAATATCTACCCACTTTTTGAACTGATATCGGTCTTTTACCGGTACGCCGAATAAATCTGCTATAACTAAACTAGGAAAAGGAGAAGATAAATCTTCAACAATATTAATAGTTGAATTTTTTTGTATCGCTTCTACAAGGCCTGCTGCAATTTGTTTGATTCGCGGCTCCCAGTTCTTTAAACTTCGAGGAGTAAAGGCGGCAGCAAGCAAAGATCGCGCTTTCCGGTGGTCAGGAGGATCTAAGTTTGTAAGGTTGGTGATTGGAGATGTGCTTTTTTTCTTGCTATTATCTCCAACAAAAATAGTGGTTCTTTGTCCATCGCTTGAAAAAAATTCGTAGTTGCTCAAGACTTGTTTAACATGTTCGTATTGGAATACATTCCATGTGTTTGTTTCTTCATGAAAATAAACGGGGGAGTTGTTCAACATTTCTTTATACCATTGGATAGGGAAAAACTCTTCTGCACGTGATTGAAATTTTGGAATTTCTGTAACGGGAATGACTTCTTTGTTCATATGATCTTATTCCTCCTTCAGAATAGGTATAGATTTGGAATTTACTAACTACATAGCGCTCAGTAGTTGTCACTTGCTAGATAAATAGTTACTTTGTCGAATTAACCTATACTATTAGTACATTTTTATACATTTAGTATAAAAATGTACTAATAGTATATAATTATTTTTACTTGGTTATCAAGGAAAAAGGATAAAATTAACGTAGGAAAAGGCAGATAAGTTATACTAAATAAAAAGTAAATTGTAAACAGAGGAGTAACAGAAATGAATCAAAAACAGCTCGATATTTTAGGGCATACGCACCAGCTTTTTATGGAAAAAGGATACGTAGACACTTCGGTACAAGATATATTAGAAAGAAGCGGGATTTCAAAAGGAACATTTTATAAATATTTCTCATCTAAAAGCGAACTGCTTATTTCATTACTTTCGTCTCTGCAAGAATCACTTATTCTACAAAGAGAAAAAGTAGCCATTGAATATAGAGAGGATAATCAGAAGGGATTTCAAGAACAGATGATCTTTATGATGAACTTTGCAGAGCAAAACAAAATTCCTGAAATGATTGAAAGTACACTCGTTTTAAATGAAGTTAAAACATTTCATTATATAGAGGAATTAAAAGCTGCAACATTCAACTGGATATATGAACGTTTTCAGCAGGTTTTTCCATCTAAGACTTCTCCTTATTTATTTGATGGAGCTGTGCTGCTAGAAGGAATGCTTAACAATATGTTTAAAATGAACAAAGCGCTGGACTATCCATTACCTATTGAACAAATTGTCCATTATTGCATGAAGCGTACAGAGGAAATCATAATCGAAGTAGCAGAACAAAAAGAACAGTTATTTAACCCTTCCGTTTACTCTGCGGTATTTAATAAGAAAACAGAAAGTCATTTTTCGACAGATTTGACGCGTGTAACTGCGAAGTTAAAACGGGTGATTGAAAATAAACTAACAAATGAAGAGGAACGAAAGAGAAGTCTAGAATTTGTTACGTTTATATCGGATGAATTGCTGCAAAATGATACGGAGCCTCGCACATTCATTATTCAGAGTTCTCTTTTATCGCTAGAGAAAATCAATACTCTCGCCCAGACCAAAGAGCTAGAGGAATATAAGGAAGTCGTAACTACTCTGACAAGACATTTTTCATAATTTAAAAAGCACATGAGCTAAACTAACAGTCAAGGCTCTGCGTCATATAAGAAAGAGAAGATTGCCTATAAAACATATAAACAGCCAGTTGCCGTTATGATAGGTGACTGGCTGCATGGGATGAAAAGGTGAGGGTGGAGACAGACATAACACTCTTAATAGAAGAGGGTAATTCTTTCCCTTTTATAGAAAATCAATTAATCGAAAGTAGCTCCTTCATTCTTAAGATCAAACGTGATATAGTTTGCTAACCTTTGCGTTCACTTAACTAACTTATAGGGGTAACACTTAAAAAAGAATCAATAACGATAGAAACCGCTCCTAAAGCAGGTGCATTTTTTCCTAACGAAGAAGGCAGTAGTTCACATTTATTGTCTAAATGAGAATGGACTCTAGAAGAAACTTCGTTTTTAATCGTATTTAAAACAATGGGATGAGATTCAATTATATGATTTCTCAAGATAACAGCTTCTACATCAAATGTATTAAGAATATTGGTTAATCCAATTCCGATATAAAAGCCAAAGTTTTGAAGTGCATTTAACATTTCTACATCATTTTTATTTGCGCGTTCCACAATCTCTTTTCGAGAAATATTCTTTTCTTCTTTAGAGAGCGAAGCCAGTAACGCTTTTTCAGAAGCATATAATTCCCAACAGCCTCGATTTCCACAGCTACATTTGGGGCCATTAAAATCTATCGTCATATGACCCATTTCCCCAGAAAAACCCTGAACACCTTTATACAATTCGTTGTTAATAACAAGTCCAGTTCCAATTCCGACATTAATACTGATGTAAACGATGTTTTCATAGTTTTTTGTCATACCAAATACTTTTTCACCGTATGCTCCTGCATTAGCTTCATTTTCAACAAAAACTGGAACATTAAACTCACTCTCAATTAAAAACTGCAAATCTTTGATATTCCAATTTAAGTTAGGCATGAAAATAATTTGCTGATGACAATCTACAAGGCCTGGAACACAAATTCCTATTCCGACTAGACCATAAGGGGACTCAGGCATATGGGTTACAAAACCATGAATAAGTGCAAATAAAATCTCTTTTACTTCACTAGCGGAAGAACTAGACAAGTCAGAAGTCTTCTCGAGAATAATATTTCCTTCTAAGTCGGTTAGAATTCCGTTAAGATAGTCGACTCCTATATCAATACCAATCGAGTAGCCTGCATTCTTATTAAAAACAAGCATTACAGGTCTTCTGCCGCCTCTAGATTGCCCTGCCCCAATTTCAAAAATAAAATCTTTTTCAAGCAGGGTATTTACTTGGGAGGAGACAGTTGACTTGTTTAATCCTGTAATCTCAGAGAGAGTTGCCCTGGAGACAGGGGAGTTCTTTAAAATTTCATCTAATATTAATTTTTGATTCATTTTTTTTACTAAAGCTTGATCTGCAATTTGAATAATAACCACTCCTTTGTTTATCTATCGAACTAAGTTGGTGTTTTTAGAAGGTTGAATTAGATATTTAAAAGTATCATATCTAATATTATAACTAAATTTTCTAAAAAAAACATTGAAATAAACATTTATTTTGTATATGATGAGATAAAGTTAGTTTATTGGATAAACAAACTAACTCAAATAAGATAGTTGATGGATAAACTTGTTCACTTAAATCAAAGGGGGAAATGACAAATGGTCCAAACTAGTACTAATAAAATTAATTTTTTTGAAAGCGTAAACAAAATTTTATATGAAGGTAAAGATTCTAAAAATCCTTTAGCTTTTAAATACTATAACCCTGAAGAAGTAGTAGGCGGTAAAACGATGAAAGATCAGCTGCGTTTTTCTGTTGCTTACTGGCACACGTTTACAGCAGATGGTACGGATCCTTTTGGCGCAGCTACTATGCAAAGATCTTGGGATAGATATGATGGAATGGATTTAGCAAAAGCGAGAGTTGAGGCAGCTTTTCAACTTTTTGAAACATTAAATGTTCCATTCTTCGCATTTCATGATCGAGACATTGCTCCTGAGGGCAGTACGTTGCAAGAAACAAATAAAAATCTTGATGTTATCGTCACTATGATCAAAGAATACATGCAAACAAGTAACGTAAAGTTATTATGGAACACAGCGAATATGTTTACAAATCCCCGGTTCGTTCATGGTGCAGCTACTTCTTGTAATGCAGATGTATTTGCTTATGCGGCGGCTCAAGTAAAAAAGGGGCTTGAAACAGCAAAAGAACTAGGCGCAGAAAATTATGTATTCTGGGGCGGCCGTGAGGGATATGAAACACTGCTTAACACAAATTTACAGTTAGAGTTAGATAACTTAGCCAGATTTATGCATATGGCTGTAGATTATGCAACCGAAATTGGATATACGGGGCAGTTTTTAATTGAACCTAAACCTAAAGAGCCTACGACACATCAGTATGATACCGATGCAGCAACAACTATTTCATTTTTAAGACAATACGGATTAGATAAATACTTCAAACTTAATCTAGAAGCTAACCACGCAACGTTAGCTGGGCATACATTTGAACACGAATTACGAGTAGCTAGAGTACAAGGCTTATTAGGATCAGTGGATGCAAACCAAGGTGACCCTCTTTTAGGCTGGGATACAGATGAATTCCCGACGGATTTATATTCTACGACGCTAGCAATGTATGAAATCCTGCAAAATGGAGGGTTGGGCAGCGGAGGATTAAACTTTGATGCCAAAGTACGCAGAGGTTCTTTTGAACAAGACGATTTACTCTATGCTCATGTAGCAGGAATGGATGCGTTTGCTCAAGGATTGAAAGTAGCACATAAATTAGTAGAAGATCGTGTTTTCGAAAACGTTATCAACGAGCGTTACAGCAGCTTTAAAGAGGGAATTGGGCTTGAGATTGTGGAAGGAAAAGCTAACTTCCATACACTGGAGCAGTACGCGTTTAAAAATCCGAATATTGTGAATAAATCAGGAAGACAAGAACGGTTAAAGGCCATTTTAAATCAATATATTTTAGAAGTTTAAAGGACAAACGAGAGTAGAAACAATTTCTACTCTCGTTTATAAACGCGGAGGTATCAAGATGAAATATGTAATTGGAATTGATCTAGGAACAAGTGCGGTAAAAACGGTTTTAGTTGATACAAAAGGCGAGATTTGCGCTGTGGTTTCTAAAAATTATCCTCTCCTTCATGAAAAAACAGGATATAGCGAACAGAATCCTGAAGAATGGGTTCAGCAGACGGCTAGTGCTTTAAATGAATTAATTGCTAACGCTAATATAAAACCCGAAGATATAGAAGGAATTAGTTATTCTGGACAGATGCATGGCCTTGTGCTGCTGGATGAAAACTATAACCTATTACGTAACGCCATTTTGTGGAATGACACAAGAACAACAGAACAATGTCATCATCTCTATAAAGTGATTGGAGAAAAACGTCTTTTAGAAATAACAAAAAACCAGGCTTTAGAAGGATTTACTCTTCCTAAGTTATTGTGGGTAAAAGAGTATGAACCGGCGATATTTAAAAAAACAGCTGTATTTATGCTACCCAAAGACTATTTGCGTTTTAAGATGACTGGCTTTATTCATAGTGAATATTCAGATGCTGCCGGTACATTATTATTAAACATCAGCAAGAAAAAATGGGATAGTGAGCTTTGCCAATTAGTAGGAGTCAATATTAACCTTTGTCCGCCACTAGTCGAATCTAGTGAATGCATAGGCAATATTAGTGAATCATTCTCTCAAAAAACGGGGTTAGCTACTTCAACAAAAGTATTTGCAGGCGGGTCTGATAATGCTTGCGGAGCAATCGGCGCCGGCATTTTATCATCAGGGGAAACACTATGTAGCATTGGGACATCTGGGGTTGTTCTTTCTTATGAGGAACGAAGCGATAGAGACTTTGGTGGAAAAGTCCACTATTTTAATCATGGAAAAGAAAATGCCTTTTATACAATGGGCGTTACATTATCCGCTGGTCACAGTTTAAGCTGGTTTAAGGAAAATTTCGCAGAAAACGATACGTTTGAAGAATTGTTGGCCGACCTAAAAAATGTCCCAATCGGCTCAAACGGCCTTTTATTTACCCCTTACTTAGTCGGGGAACGTACACCGCATGCAGATGCTACGATTCGCGGAAGTTTTATAGGGATGGATGCCTCTCATAAAAAGAGAGACTTTACGCGGGCAGTTATTGAAGGGATTACGTTTTCATTAAATGAATCAATTGAAATTTTTCGAGAAAACGGAAAGGAAATTACGTCTATTGTATCAATCGGCGGGGGAGCAAAAAACGATCACTGGCTTCAAATTCAAGCAGACGTTTTTAATGCAAAAATCGTAAAGTTATCTACTGAACAAGGCCCAGCGTTAGGAGCAGCCATGCTAGCAGCTTATGGCTGTGGCTGGTACAACTCATTGGAAGAGTGTGCAAACGTATTTATTACGTCTTCAAAAACATATTATCCTAACGCAGAACATGTACAAGTCTATAAACAGCTTTATGAATTATATAAAGAAGTATATCTTCAAACATACGACCTAAGTAAAAAGCTAGATGAATTTAAAGGGAAGTAATAGATTACAAAATATACAACCTTACTTTAAAAAGGAGCCTCATATGAAAGTAGCTTGTATTATTTGATTATGGTTGTATATCGATATACCTGACACAAAAGGAAGTATGGAAAATGCTGTAGTAAGATTTGATTCGATAGAAAAATACGTACGTTAGAGGGGAGGATAAGAGCAGTTAGTCCAATAGACGACGAAAATTTCTTTTGTGTTCCAAGAATTTGAAAACGCATTCAAATAAGTGCGAACTCAGTTAGAAATAGAACTTCTACTGTTACTCTTAACTAACTGCTTTTAACAACGCATGAAACAAAATCGAAACTCATTATATATTTTTTCTATTACCTTAGTTGCCGCTATCGGAGGGTTACTGTTTGGATATGATACAGCTGTAATATCTGGAGCTGAAGAATCATTAAAGGTGTATCTTATTGACAGCTTAGGGTTAGGATCTTTAGCACACGGTGTTACTGTATCAAGTGCTTTGATAGGATGTATTATTGGAGGATTGGTATCTGGTTATTTTGCGACGAAACTAGGACGCAAACAATCACTTATACTAGCAGCTATTCTTTTTATAGTCTCAGCGTTAGGAGCTTCTTATCCTGAGTTTTTATTTTTCACAAAAGGGGAACCGACACTCTCTTTATTACTAGCTTTTAACTTCTACCGCATTATAGGTGGGATTGGTGTTGGCTTAGCATCAGCCATTTGTCCCATCTATATAGGAGAAATTGCACCGGCAGATATTCGCGGCAGATTGGTATCATTCAATCAATTTATGATTATTTTTGGAATGTTAGTCGTTTACTTCGTGAATTGGGGTATTGCAAATGGGGAAACCTTAGAATGGATTAATGATGTGGGTTGGAGATACATGTTTGCTTCAGGAGCTATTCCAGCTTTACTCTTTGCATCACTCTTGTTTTTAGTTCCTGAAACGCCTCGCTACTTAGCTATACAGAATCAAGATCAAAAAGCTTTAGCCATACTAACTAAAATTAATGGGTCTTCAGAAGCGAAATCAATTTTAGAAGATATTAAACAAACAATTTCTACCAATGTTTCGTCTGGAAAATTATTGGCATATGGAAAATTAGTTATCGTTGTAGGTATACTGCTTTCTGTATTTCAACAGTTTGTAGGAATCAATGTAGCTCTATATTATGCTCCGCGTATTTTTGAAAGCATGGGAGCAGCTAAAGGTTCTTCTATGCTGCAAACTATTATTATGGGATTAGTAAATGTTATTTTTACAGTAATTGCAATTTTGACAGTTGATCGTTTGGGAAGAAAACCTTTATTAATAACAGGGTCTATCGGAATGGCCATTGGAATGTTCGGTGTAGCAAGCATGGCTTTTTCAAACATCATTGGTATAGGGACGCTTGTATTTATCATTATTTATACAGCTTCCTTTATGATGTCATGGGGGCCAATTTGTTGGGTGCTCATTTCAGAGATTTTTCCTAATAAAATTAGAGGTCGTGCTGTAGCTATTGCCGTAGCTGCTCAATGGGCAGCTAACTATTTTATTTCCTCTACGTATCCTGTGATGATGGAATATAGCGGAGGATTAACATATGGTTTCTACGGTTTAATGAGTGTACTTTCTGCTTTATTTGTTTGGAAATTTGTTCCTGAAACAAAAGGTAGAACTCTTGAACAAATGGAAAATATGTGGAGAAAAAAACAAGAGGCTTCAAAGAGTAAGAAGGCCATATAACCATTAAGCTTTTGCTTAGAGGAAAGATGAATATAAAACTTTCAAAAACACCTAAACTATCTTTAGGTGTTTTTAATATGTAACCTTTATGAAGAAAGTGGATAGCTTTTTTAAAGGATATTGCTATAGTGATAAGCCTCTTTAAAAATAGAAATATAGTTTTTTTATGAGGAGTGTTTTATCGTAAATATAAATAACGATGCAATGAATTCACAAAAAATCTGGGGGGCATCCGCTATATACGGAATATCCTAAAGAATTAAAGTATGACCATGCTTCATGGGTTCCAACGTATCGGAATCAGAAAATGATTGATTGGATGTTTCAGCAAGTAAAGCAAACAAACTAGTAAGAAATAAAGCTCCATACTTCATTACTCCCAAAAAGCTCTTCCAGTTAATAAGAACTGGAAGAGCTTTTTTACTTTTATCAGAATCTACGCGCTAGGAGCAAGGCATTTCACACCACATTTAACCAAATATGTGACGAAATTATGGTAAAGCCATTTAAACTAGATAAAAATCGCTTCAAGTGTGAGAAATATCACACCTTTTAAACATACAACATGATAATTTTTTAGGAGTAAGCAATATGTCATGACAAACTTCAATATGTTAGGAGGTTTTTAGCCTTTTGATCTGTTGAGATGCATCTCTAATATGAACGTTTATATACCATTATTATGTACAGAGATTTAAAGGAAGGGAGCCTGAGCTTAGGTGATAAAGCAAAAATCAATGCATATTGGCAAGTTAATCGTTCTCTCCGTATTCATTACAATTTTTTTAGCAGGCTGTGATAGTCGTTATTTGATTTTAAATCCACAGGGGGCGGTGGCTCAAAAAGAATACCATTTAATTATTTTTTCCATAATTTTATGCACAATCGTTGTTATTCCTGTTTTAGGGCTGCTTGTGTATATCGTTTTACGCTACCGTGATAAGCCTGGAAACAAGGCTCCGTATCGGCCAGACTGGGACGATAGTAAGCGTCTTGAATTTATTTGGTGGGGCATCCCTATTATTATTATTGGTATTTTAGGTTTCGCTACGGCCAAGACGACGTATGACTTAGTAAATCCGCCGCAAAAAGATGTAAAGCCGCTAACAATTGAAGTAACATCCCTTGACTGGAAATGGTTATTTCAATATCCGGATCAAGATATTGCGACAGTGAACTATGTCAACATTCCAAAGAATGTGCCCGTTCAATTCGTGCTAACGTCAGATGCACCTATGAATTCCTTTTGGGTACCGGAGTTGGGAGGACAATTATATACAATGCCGGGAATGGCCATGGGGCTTTGGCTACAAGCTAATCACAAGGGAAAATATTTTGGTTCAGGTGCTAATTTTACGGGTGAAGGGTTCGCTCATATGAACTTTAAAGTTAAATCTACATCGACAAAAGAATTTAATCAGTGGGTAAGGCAAGTAAAAGAAACAGCACCAGCTTTAACAAAAGCTGATTATAACAGTCTTGCAAAACACGGTCTTTCTTTAGAGAAATCGTACTCTACCATTCCTAAAGGTTTGTTCCAAGAAACTGTCATTAAAAACGGTGGTCAATATTATAGTCAGCATCACCATATGAAAAATGAAGACATGAAGACTATGAATGTGTCTTCTGAAGAACAAGCACATACACAGCATGAGCACCAGGAAGGAGGAAACTAAGTTGTTAGACAAATTAAAAGATTTTTCAGCTCATTTTTTTGTGACTGGAGAACCGATGATTTATGGAGCAGATGTCGCCATTTTGTTAACACTAGCCGGTATTATTTTTGTTCTTACGTATCTTAAAAAATGGAAGTGGCTATGGCGTGAGTGGCTCACAACGGTGGATCATAAAAAAATTGGAATCATGTATATGCTTTCTTCATTGTTAATGCTGTTTCGAGGCGGAGTAGATGCATTATTGATGCGTATGCAACTAGCATTCCCTCAGTGGCATTTTCTAGATTCTAATCATTACAACGAAATTTTTACTACGCACGGAACCATTATGATTCTATTTATGGCAATGCCGCTTATGTTTGCTTTCTTTAATATTGTTGTACCTCTTCAAATTGGAGCAAGAGATGTCGCCTATCCTTTTTTAAACGCGGTAAGCTTTTGGCTATTTTTCTTTGGCGCCATGCTTTTCAATTTGTCGTTTGTAATCGGAGGATCGCCAGATGCAGGGTGGTTGAGTTATCCGCCGCTTTCTGGCATGCAGTTCAGTCCTGGACCAGGTCAAGATTTTTATATTTGGGGCATTCAAATATCAGGTATTGGCAGCTTGGCTTCTGGAATTAATTTTATTATGACCATTTTAAAAATGCGTGCGCCTGGCATGAAACTTATGCATATGCCGCTATTCACGTGGTCTGTTCTAGCAAGCTGTATTATTATCATTTTCGCGTTTCCTGTATTAACCGTAACGCTTGCTTTATTGTTTGTCGACCGCTTCTTTGACGGACACTTGTTTACCATGACCGGCGGTGGAAATCCGATGATGTACATTAACTTAATTTGGATGTGGGGACATCCTGAAGTGTATATTGTTGTGCTTCCGGCATTCGGCATTTTTTCTGAAATTGTTGCAACGTTTTCTCAAAAGAAGATATTTGGCTATAAATCTATGGTTTTTTCAATGATGATTATTAGCGTTCTATCGTATTTCACATGGGTGCATCATTTCTTTACGATGGGTGCAGGTGCTAATGTAAATGTGTTTTTTGCTATTACGACGATGGCTATCGGAATTCCAACGGGTGTTAAAGTGTTCAACTGGTTATTTACGATGTTCCGCGGCCGTATTCAAATGACTCAGCCAATGCTATGGACAATTGCTTTTATCCCATGCTTTGTTGTAGGAGGAGCAACCGGTGTTATGCTTTCAGCAGCTCCCGCAGACTATCAGTATCATAATAGCTATTTTTTAGTTGCACACTTTCACCAAGTATTAATCGGAGGCGTTGTATTCGGCTTTTTTGCAGGTTTGTACTATTGGTGGCCAAAAATGTTTGGCTTTAAGTTAAATGACCGTCTTGGTAAATGGGCGTTTTGGACGTGGAATATTGGTTTTTACGTATGCTTCATGCCTCAATATGCATTAGGATTTATGGGAATGACACGCCGTATTTATACGTACGATTTTGACATGGGATGGGGACCGCTGAACGTTATCTCTACAGTGGGAGCCTTCTTTATGGGCATAGGGTTTATCTTTCAAGCATGGCAGATTCTTCATGGCATTAAGTACGGAGAACGAGATGTAACAGGAGATCCTTGGAATGGCCGTACATTAGAATGGTCCATTCCTTCACCGCCGCCGCACTACAATTTTGCAGTGATTCCAACAGTAACCGGGCAAGATGCGTGGTGGACGATAAAAGAAGAAAGAAAAAAGAAAAAAGCGAAGGAAACAGCGGCTTTTTCTCCAATTCATATGCCTAAGAATTCAGGTATTCCATTTATCATGTCGGTTTTCTGGTTCATTGCTGGTTTTGGCTTAACGTTCCACTGGGTATGGGTAGCGATATTCGGTTTGACAGGAGTAGGAGCTTGTTTACTAGCCCGTTCTTTTCAATACAACTCGGACTATTATATTCCCGTGGATGAAATTCGACATACAGAAGATTCAGTAGGGAGGGTCGGGTAACATGGCATATGCGACAGCGCATCACGAAGAACATCACCATGAACATGATGATGAAATCAAAGTTATGGGTTTTTGGCTTTTCCTCGTAACGGACTGTATCTTATTTGGAGCATTATTTGCTACATATGCCGTTCTTGTTAATCATACTGCGGGAGGCCTTACAGGAAAGGAATTTTTTGAAGTCCCAGGATTTGTTTCTGAAACGTTTATCTTATTAACGAGCAGCTTTACAAGCGGATTGGCCGTGTTAAGCATGCACAAAGGAAAAATAAAGCCTTTAATTGGCTGGCTAATTGTAACTCTGCTTTTAGGTGTATGCTTTGTTGGACTTGAAATTCATGAATTTCAAACAATGGTTCACGAAGGAGCAACCATTTCTACGAGCGCATTTTTTACGGCTTTCTACACGCTGGTTAGTACACACGGGCTGCACGTTTCGGTCGGAATCATTTGGATGATTTCAATTACAATCCAGTTAAAACGATACGGAATTACCTCTGTAACAAAACGAAAAGTGACGATTATCAGCTTATACTGGCATTTTCTTGATGCTGTCTGGATCTTCCTTTATACGGTTGTGTATTTAATGGGGGTGATGTAGATGGAGAACCACGGGTCGTTAAAAGCTTATACAATCGGATTTGTTTTCTCGATTATTTTAACCATTATTCCTCTGCTGCTGGTATTAAACCACGTACTTGCTAAAAATATATTACTAGCTAGCATTCTAGGAATGGCCGTGCTTCAATTTTTTGTTCAATTGTTTTTCTTTATGCATATTAAAGACGGAGAAAAGCCTCGTTATAATGTGATGGCTTTAATACTTGGAATCGTTTTTGTTATTACGATTGTAGCAGGATCTGTTTGGATAATGACTTTTAACTCTCAAGTTCAATAAAAATGGAGCCGTGCCCCCACACGGCTCTATTTTTTATTAATTTCTATAACTTGTGATAAAAATCACATACTTTCGCTTGCGCAAGAAGTACAATAAAAGTGTAGCAAAGAAAGTTCTTTATAAACGAATGTTAAAGGAGAGATTATGATGAATATGGCTTATCGTAACATCCTCGTAGCAGTAGACGGTTCTGTAGAAGCGGAGTGGGCATTCAAAAAAGCAGTTAACAGTGCGAAAAAAAATAACGCTCATTTGATAATTTGTCACGTTATCGATATACAGGCGTTAAGTCCATCACCTTATGCATTTTATACCGATACACGCTTTCAAGATGCAGAGAAATTTGCTGAAGAACTTTTAGCCAACTATAGTAACCTAGCCATTAAGGCTGGAGTAACGAAAGTCGAAACCTTAATTGAACACGGTTCTCCTAAAACAAAAATATCTAAAAAAATTGCTCCCGATAAGCACGTTGATTTAATTGTATGCGGTGCAACCGGGTTAAACGCGGTAGAGCGTATCTTAATTGGAAGTGTATCTCAGCATATTTTGCGCTATGCCAAATGTGATGTGTTAATCGTTCGCACCCCTAAAGAAGCTGAAGAGGAATCAAAGCCTTTACAAGTAGAACTAACAGAGTAGCAGGCACAGACGAGAAATAAAACTTGTTGTGCACAGCAAAATACAAAGCTCTCACTATTTCATTTATTTAAAGAGGGGGGGAACGTATTTTAGTTAAAAGAAGATCCGAACAAGGAGTCAAGGTTCTCAAGAGAGAACGTGACTCGTTCGGATTTTTTTATTGTGATGGTGAATGTAGTTTTCATGTATCCAGCTGTTGATTGAAGGGGAATGGCAGAAAGAAAGGTGAGGATAGTAGAGCACATCAAACATGTTTATGAAAGAAGAAGAGGGGAAGAACAAGTATATAGAAAACTTTTCCTTAGTTGGTTAAGGTTGATTTATAAAGGAGTGACGAATATGTCAAAGTTAAATAATCCATTAACTCAATATTTCCATGAAGACTATCCAAAGCAGTATCAAGAACCGCCTGGTGTACAAAAAGAAATGAACGTCATCCCAGACTGCGGGGAGAACAGTTACATAGGTGCAGGTAAATTAAAAGGCAGAAAAGCTCTTGTAACAGGTGGGGATTCAGGTATTGGCCGAGCAGCAGCTATCGCTTACGCAAGAGAAGGAGCGGACGTTGCGCTTAATTACTTGCCACAAGAGCAAGCTGATGCAGAAGAAGTAAAAAAGCTTATTGAGGCAGAAGGCAGAAAAGCAGTACTCATACCTGGTGATGTAGGCGAAGAATCTTTTTGCAAGGAGCTAGTAGAAAAAGCTTATAAAGAATTAGATGGATTAGACGTTTTAGCGCTCGTAGCAGGTAAACAGCAGGCAGTAGAAGATCTTGCTGATTTAGAAACGGATCAGCTGCGCAAAACTTTTGAAGTAAATGTATTCTCTTTATATTGGACCGTAAAAGCAGCGCTGCCTTATTTACCGGCAGGTGCTTCTATTATTACCACAAGTTCTGTACAAGGCTATAGCCCAAGTCCTAATTTATTAGATTATGCAGCTACAAAGTTTGCCATTAACGGATTCACTCGCGGACTAGCCAAGCAATTAGCTCCAAAAGGTATTCGCGTTAACTCCGTTGCTCCAGGACCTATCTGGACGCCGCTTCAAATTTCTGGAGGGCAGCCAAGCGACGCTATTCCAAGCTTTGGACAAGATACACCTTTGCAGCGTGCTGGTCAGCCGGTAGAGTTAGCAAATGTATACGTATTTTTAGCTTCAACGGATGCAAGCTACGTAACAGCTCAAGTTTACGGAATTACAGGCGGAATAGAACTAGCTTAAACCAAAAAACACGTGCAGTTCATAACTGCACGTGTTTTTTGGTTTTATCGTCTTTTACCTTTTAAAGTTTGTACACAAATGTAGCTAAGCGTAGCGAATAAAGCTGTAATAAACGCCGAGTGAGACAGTGTAGCAAAGACATTTAAACGAGACATGACAACAAAGATACCGCTAAATATTTGAGCAAAGGTTAAAGCAACTGCAATGATGGACGCGTAGTAAATATCACGGCGAGTTTCTTTATACTGTTTGATAGCAGATACCATAATCCAAATGATAAGAACAAACAGCACAAGAGCAGCAAATCGGTGGGCAAAGTGAATACCTGTTGTTCCTGATAGCTTTGGAATAAGAGTGTTGCCATAACAAGCCGGAAAGCTTGTACACGCTAAGCTTGCACCTTTGTGACGCACATATGCACCTAAATAAATATCGCAGTAGGTAAATATAAGCGTAAACCATGCGAGCCATCTAAATTTGCCTGTAACGGCTCCTTTAATAAAATGATCCGAACGGTCCTTTTGAATAACAAATATTGAAAGTAAAAATACACCGGTAAACGCAATAAGCGAAAGACCGAAATGCAGGGCTAGCGCCTCAGCTGACTGAGGCCAGATAACGGCAGAAGCCCCGAGCAACGACTCGATAACGATAAATGCAATACTCATGATCGCTAAAATTTTCACTTCACGGTTTCTGCGATAACGAATCCAAGCCCAAATAGAAAATGCTAAAACAAGAAGACCTGCAAATGCGGTAATCAAACGATGCGTATATTCAATCATTGTTGCTACTGCGTATTCAGGTATTAACTGCCCGTTACACAATGGCCACTCGTTTCCGCACCCTAATCCAGATCCTGTGGTTGTGACCAGACTGCCGGCAATCATTAAAATAAACATAACAATCGTTGTAAATATAGCTGTTATTTTAAATAAATTTCTCATACGTTGACTCCCTTTGTTGAGTTACTAATTATGACTATAGATTTGATGAATACGATAGTCAAGTAGTAGAGCATAATTAACAAATAACTGTCACAAACTCGCACATGTTTTCCTTAAATTTGATGTCAGAAAAGCTTTCTTCACTAACCTTTGTAATGGTTTTTTCCTTTTAAACAATGTAAATATGCTTTCATACATAAGATATAAAAAATTATATTAGTGATTTTATACAATTTGCAAAAAAAACTTTAGAGAGAATGGAGATACAATCATATTCCAAAAGTGATAATATAAATATAAATCAAATGATGTTATAAAACCTATCATTTTATGTTAGATATAAAATAAACTTTTTTATCACGGAGAAACTTTATTGAAAGGAGAGATAACGATGAGCTTAGAAGCTTTAAATAAAAGAGTAGAAACCGATCTTTCTTACCTTTCTTTCAGGAAACCAACAGAAGTACAGCCAATTATCCCTAAAAGTGGACACGTATACGATGTAATCATTATTGGAGGAGGTCAAAGCGGTTTAGGAACGGCTTTTGGCTTGCTGCGACAACGCGTGTCAAATATTCTTGTTATTGATGAAAACCGTTCGGGTTTAGAAGGTCCGTGGGAAACGTATGCACGAATGATTACGCTGAGAACGCCCAAAAACTTAACATCTATCGATTTAGGTATGCCTTCGCTTACGTTTCAAGCGTGGTGGGAAGCACAATTTGGCTCAGAGGGCTGGGAAGCTCTTGACAAAATTCCAAGAGGAGACTGGATGAATTATTTACGCTGGTACCGGAGTATTCTTAACCTTCCTGTGGCAAATGAAATAAAATTAACGTTGATTGAGCCGACGGAAACAGGTATTCATCGCTTGCATATTGAAGGAAATGGAGCTGCATGTCCTACACTGATGGCACGTAAAGTTATACTAGCTACAGGAATTCAAGGAGGAGGAGAGTGGCATGTCCCGCCTATGATTTCTGAAAAATTGCCGCCTCATCTTTATTCTCATACTTCACAAACGATTGATTTTACTACGTTGAAGAACAAAAAAGTAGCTGTTTTAGGAGGAGGAGCTTCGGCGTTTGATAACGCCAACTATGCGCTTTCCGAAGGAGTTGCTGAAGCTCATGTATTTGTTCGACGAAAAGAACTTCCGCGTATTAATCCAATCAGACAAATGGAAGCTTCAGGAATGATTGAGCGTTTTCATGCTCTGTCAGATGCTGAAAAATATGAAGTAATGGCTCATTTTTTCGAATACAATCAGCCGCCTACGAATGATACATTTGGACGCGCTTCCTCATGGCCAGGTTTTCATTTGCACGTACATGCACCGTGGCTCGATGTTGAGGGAAAACAGGACAAAGCAGTTGTAACAACTCCTCAGGGAGTCTTTACATTTGACTATTTAATTATTAGCACAGGCCTTCTAACAGATCCGGCTCTTCGTCCAGAATTACGTCTTGTTGAAAAACACATCGCCCGCTGGAGCGATCATTACAAAGCACCGCATGAAATTGCCAATCCAGTATTGGATGCCCACCCTTACCTTAGTAATGGCTTTGCTTTTTCAAATCGCAATGGGGAAGGTCAAAAAATGGTATATGGCCTTTTTGCTTTTAATTATTCTGCTTTAATTAGCTGTGGAATTTCTGCTTCCGCTCTTTCAGGGCTGAAATATGCGATACCGAAGCTCGTATCAGAAGTCGCCAATCAGCTTTTTATTGATAACCGCCATGAGAATTTAACCAATTTCTTTGACTATAATGAGCCTGAATTTATCGGCAGCTGGTCAAAAGACGCTAATCAAGTGAAAACAACATAATAAAACTACATTTTTAACAATGAAAAAGGTGAAGCATATGGAGCCGATCTCTAAAAAGAAGATAGCTACTTTGTATACTCAAATTAGCCAAGAAATTTTTAATGTAGGCGTGAATACTCAAAAAATAGATATTATTGATAATAAAATTCTTATACTAGCTCAATCAAAAAGAATGCCAGCGCTAGACGCCCTCAGTGAAGAATATAAAGAATTAGTGATGTCTCTTGATGCGGCTTTGTCGACTAAATATAAAAAAATGCTAAAGCAAAAAGTGGAGCTATTATTCGATATCCAGGTCACTTCTTTATTTAGAGATTATGATCCTGCTACTGAGAATTCTTGTACGGTTATTTGCTTTAAATAACTTCTCTGTATAAATGGCAAAACGTTCGATGAAATCGTTTGTTTTGCAAAAAACGTAAAAGACGGATGCTTATCTTCTGTTTACAGAAGCAAAGAGCCGTGAAGATAGAAGAGTTTCCTTCTGTTTTCACGGCTCTTTTTATACATATTTTCATAAAAAAGGAGTGGGGAAATGACTGAATATACACTTGTTGATAAAGCGGCTGTAAAAACTAGTTAAAAAAATCCAATCGATCATTAAAGGAGTGAAAAGCAAGTGGCGATGAATGAAAAAATGGAAGTTCATCATATGGAACTAACAAAAAACTCAGCACCCAACCCTTCATGGTTAGATAAGCTGTTTCATTTAACCGAACGCAAAACAGATGTAAAAACAGAAATTCTTGCGGGAATTACTACTTTTGTGACGATGAGCTATATTATCTTTGTTAATCCGACGATTTTAGCAGATGCAGGTATTCCAAAAGAAGCAGCAATTGCGGCTACGATTTTTGCCACTGTGTTTGCAACTCTTTTGTTTGCATTGTGGGCGAACATGCCTATTGCAGTTGCGCCAGGAATGGGGCTAAACGCTTTTTTTACGTATACAGTGGTATTGGGTGAAGGGTTGACGTGGCAAACAGGTTTAGGAGCCGTATTTATTTCAGGGGTTGTATTTTTTATTTTAACAATAACAGGTTTACGCAAGAAGATTATTGAAGGGATACCCACTATTTTAAAAAGTGCTATTTCTGTTGGAATCGGTCTATTTATTGCTTTTATCGGTTTTAAGCAAGCTGGAATTATTGTAAGCAACAAAGAAAATTTAGTAGCCCTTGGTCAGCTTACAAAACCGGGCCCATTACTCGCTTTATTAGGTTTCATCGCGGTAACTGTATTAACTGCTCGAAAAATTAAAGGAGCTGCTTTGATTAGTATTTTACTAGTATCAATTGCAGGGATGGCGCTGGGCATAGTAGAAGCACCTAAAAGCATCAGCAGCGTTGTGTCGTTTTCAATGCCAAGCATGTCAGAAACTTTTTTACAAATGGATATTAAATCTGCTCTCCATTACGGTCTTTTCTCTATTATTTTTTCATTTACGCTTGTGGAGCTATTTGATAATTTAGGATCGATGATTGGATTATCTAAAAAAGCTGGACTAATGGATGAAAAAGGAGAAATTAAAGGGTTAGATAAAGCGCTTATGGCAGATTCTCTTGCGACTGTAGCCAGTGCTGCTATGGGATCTACCGCAATGAACGCGTATGTAGAAAACGCTGCGGGAATTGCAGAAGGAGGCAAAACGGGTCTTAAAGCACTGGTTGTTGCCACGCTGTTTTTAGTCAGTATTTTGTTCACTCCATTGATCAGCATTATTCCTGCTTTTGCTACAGCGCCTATTTTAATTATGGTTGGAGCTCTCATGTTAACAGAAATTAAAAACATTCCTCTCGACGAAATAACAGATGCTGTGCCTGCTTTTTGTACCATTATTTTGATGCCGTTAACGTTTAGTATCGGCGAAGGCTTAGCGCTAGGGTTTTTATCTTATACATTCGTTAAATTGTTAGCCGGCAGGGCGAAGGAAATTCACTGGATTATGTATATGATTAGCGCCGCTTTTATTATCAACTTCGTTTGGGCTGCTTGAACGCATATATCTAGAGAAAAAAAGACTTCTCAGCTGAGAAGTCTTTTTACTGTTCATGTAAATTTTAATTGCTCTTTCTTTACAGGAATAAAAGGTAGCGAAGAAAGATATATAACGTTGAAATCAAAAGAGATACAAGCATAATTGGAGCTCCAATTTTCAAAAAATCCATAAACGAAAATTTATGTCCTTTTTTTACAGCCATGCCAGCTACAATGACGTTGGCAGATGCTCCAATTAACGTACCGTTTCCTCCCAAACATGCTCCTAGAGCCAATGACCACCATAGTACATTGATTTGAGCAGAATCAGGGCTTATTCCCATTCCATGAGCCATATCTTGAATAAGTGGAATCATTGTAGCAACAAAAGGAATGTTATCAATAACAGCTGAGGCAATGCCACTAATCCACAAAATGAGATAAGCTGACAGTGCGATATTGCCGTCTGTAACGTTCAACGCGCCAGCAGCCAGCTTTTTAATAATGCCTACATCGATTAAGCCTCCGACAAGAACAAACAAACCTGCAAAGAAAATAATGGTTGTCCATTCAACAGAATCAAATGCGCTTTCTACTTCATCATGAGTTCTTAATCCAATTACCAGTAGTACAGCAGCACCTGTAATGGCTACCATAGCCGCATCAATGTGCAAAACAGAATGCAGGGTAAAACCTAGAATCGTTAATACTAATACAGTTAACGATTTTTTCATTAAAACAGAATCTTGAATATAATCTTTTTCATTTAAACTCATTAGCTCTTGCTTTTTACTATCTTCTACTTTTAACTTTTTACGATAGATAAGAACAAGAATCCCCAGTGTAACAACACCGATAATCAGTACTGCAGGAGTTAAATTTAATAAAAAAGCATTAAAATCAAGGTGAGGATTCGCTGCCCCAATCATGATATTAGGCGGGTCGCCTATTAAAGTTGCCGTTCCTCCAATATTTGAAAACAGCACTTCTGATATAAGAAACGGAAAAGGATTAATGTTTAAGATAGTAGTAATCGAAAATGTAACGGGAACAATTAACAACACCGTTGTTACATTGTCTAAAAAAGCTGATCCGACGCCTGTTAAAATCGATAAAATAACTAGAATTCGAACCGGATCACCTTTAGCAATTTTAGCAGACTTGATGGCTGCGTATTGAAACACGCCTGTTTTATTTGTGATGCCGACTAAAATCATCATACCCATAAGAAGGACAATTGTTTCCCACTGAATGTGTTCGGTAATAGCATTATTAAAATCGACAATACCTAACAAAATCATTAATATAGCACCTAAAAGAGCTGCTGAAGCGCGATTGATCTTTTCAGTCATAATCAGAAAATATGTAATGATAAATATAATAATGGCTGCGTATACATGAAAACTTGTAATGTGTTGAATTGCATTGTGCATAACTGTAACCTGGCGATATGTCATCTAGACGTCGCGAAGTGTAGATGACGCAAACTTTGGATGTTTTCCAGGTTTTCACCTCATCTTTCATCGTTTAATTTACATCCAACTTTACGGTAAAACTTCTATAAAATCCGCTTTCCTTTAACCAACCTCCTTTAAAAGCTTTGGTGTTCTTCAAAATGCAGACGATTCCTTCAGCATTATATCATATTTACATAAAAGCTTTCTTGCTAATTATTCATGTGATTTTCAACCCACACGCTTATTATGCACCTTAAATTCAGTTTACATAATTGATTCCTCTAATATCGGACAAAGTTAGACAAAGTTGGAACAGTGTCCAATTTTGTCTAACTTTGTGAGAACAAATAAAACAATGGATTGCTAAGATAAAGCGGTTTTCATGTTGGCACGGTACTTGCAAGAGTAATTAAGTGAAGTTTGATAATCAAATGAGGAGGCTTACCATAATGAAAACTGCTCAAAATAAAACAGAAAAGCTTACGAAAGAAAAAGCCAGCTGGATGTATCAGAAAATGGTAGAAATTCGAAAGTTTGAAGATGAAGTACATCAAATTTTTGCAAAAGGTGTACTACCTGGTTTTGTTCATCTGTATGCAGGTGAAGAAGCGATAGCGGTTGGAATGTGCGCTCACCTTAATGACAGTGACAGTATTACGAGCACTCATCGTGGACACGGTCATTGTATTGCTAAAGGCGGCGATTTAGATGGAATGATGGCTGAACTATTTGGGAAGGTAACCGGGTTAGGCAAAGGAAAAGGTGGATCTATGCATATCGCGGATTTAGATAAAGGAATTTTAGGAGCAAATGGAATTGTAGGAGGAGGATTTCCGCTTGCATGCGGTTCTGCTTTAACTGCTAAGTATAAAAAGACAAAAGATGTAAGCGTTTGCTTTTTTGGAGACGGGGCGGGCAATGAAGGAACGTTTCATGAAGGAATTAACTTAGCAGCCATTTGGAAACTGCCGGTTGTTTTTGTTGCTGAGAATAATGGCTACGGAGAAGCAACTCCCTTTTCTTATGCTTCAAGCTGCAGCACGATTGCAGACCGTGCCGCATCTTACAATATTCCAGGCGTACGAGTGGATGGAAAAGACGTGATGGCAGTTTATGAAGCAGCTGCTGAAGCGATTCAACGAGCTCGCAGAGGGGAAGGCCCAACGTTAATTGAATGTGTAACGTATCGAAATTACGGGCATTTCGAAGGCGACGCACAAACGTATAAATCAGGCAGTGAAAAGAAAGAACACCTTCAGGAAAAAGATGCGATTGCTCTTTTTGAAAACTATTTGCTTTCAGAACAAGTAGTAACAGAAAAAGAGCTTAGAGATATTGAAAGTGACGTAGAAAAAGCAGTAAAATGCGCAGTTGAGCTAGCAGAAACAAGCGATTATCCTGATGCTTCCGAACTATTAACAGATGTTTATGTATCTTACTAATTAAAGGGGGAAAAGAAAATGACTAGAAAATTAAGTATGTCTGAAGCTATCAATGAAGCAATGAAACTAGCGATGCGAAAAGATGAGAATGTGATTCTGCTGGGAGAAGATGTAGCTGGCGGAGCGGAAATTGACCACCTGCAAGATGATGAGGCTTGGGGCGGTGTCCTTGGAGTGACAAAGGGACTTGTACAAGAATTTGGACGTGAACGAATTCTTGATACGCCTATTTCAGAAGCAGCTTATATAGGAGCTGCAATGGGAGCGGCAGCTACGGGGTTAAGACCGGTTGCAGAATTAATGTTTAATGACTTTATTGGCTGCTGCTTAGATCAAGTGCTGAATCAAGGCGCAAAATTTAGATACATGTTCGGAGGAAAAGCAGAAGTGCCCGTCACGATTCGAACGACTCATGGAGCTGGATTCAGAGCTGCGGCTCAGCATTCTCAGAGCTTGTATGCTTTGTTCACTAGCATTCCTGGCATTAAAGTAGTGGTGCCTTCTACCCCTTACGATGCAAAAGGTTTATTATTAGCAGCAATTGAAGACAATGATCCGGTTATCTTTTTTGAAGACAAAACATTGTACAACATGAAAGGTGAGGTTCCTGAAGGCTATTATACGATTCCATTAGGAAAAGCAGACGTGAAACGCGAAGGAACAGATTTAACTATTGTAGCGATTGGCAAACAAGTAAATACTGCACTTACAGCCGCAGATCAATTATCTCACAAAGGAATTGACGTAGAAGTAGTCGATCCGCGAAGTCTATCACCTTTTGACGAAGAGACGATTCTTTCTTCTGTAGAAAAAACGAATCGATTAATTGTTATTGACGAAGCTAACCCAAGATGCAGCATCGCAACAGATATTGCTGCGCTAGTTGCTGATAAAGGATTTGATATGCTTGATGCACCTATTAAACGAATTACAGCACCACATACACCTGTACCATTTTCACCTCCATTAGAAGATATTTATCTGCCAACACCGCAAAAAGTAATTGAAGTTGTATCGGAGTTGCTAGGAGATAAATCGCTTCTAAGCGTGTAAGTAAAGAGAAAGGAGGAGGAAGCAAATGGCTGCAGAGGTTGTAATGCCAAAACTAGGTATGGCAATGAAAGAAGGAACCGTTTCGACATGGAATAAAAAAGTGGGAGACTCCGTTTCAAAAGGAGATATGATTGCAAGTATTAATTCTGAAAAAATAGAAATGGAAATTGAAGCGCCGCAGGACGGTGTGATTCTTGATATCCTTGTGCAAGAAGATGTAGGTGTGCCTCCTGGAACGATTATCTGTTATGTTGGAAATCCAAACGAGCAGCTTACTGAGCAAAGCAGTTCAGCAAATGAGCTTCAGGCTCCTAAAAACGAGGTAGCCGCCACTATCTCTTTAGAAGAGCCACCAGCAAACGTAGCTTCATCAAAGAAGAGCAAAGAAACTGTGCGCATTTCACCAATTGCACGGAAAATAGCAGAATCTGAAAACCTTGACATTGAAATGATTAAAGGCACGGGACCAAAAGGAAGAATCACAAAAGCGGATGTAGAGAAAGTGCTGACAGAAAAAGCTTCAGAAACAAGTCATCCACCAGTTGAAATAGATAAAGCTACAAAAAAAGAAACGCTTCCAGTAGCGGGGATGAGGAAAGTCATTGCAGGCCGAATGCATAATAGCTTACTAAACAGTGCTCAATTAACGATTAATATGAAAGCTGACGTGACGGATTTGCTGTCTCTTCAACGAGAAATTAAAGAAGTGATTCAACAACGCCATAAGGTGAAAATCTCTCTAACTGATTTTATTGCTCGCGCTGTTGTTCTTTCACTTCAAGAACACAAGCAAATGAACAGTGCGTATATCGATAACGAAATTCATCTCTATCATCATGTTCATCTTGGAATGGCCGTGGCTTTAGAAAATGGGCTAGTTGTTCCTGTTGTGCAACATGCTGAAAAAATGCCGTTAGTTGAATTAGCTGCAGAGATAAAAACACGAGCAGCAGATGCTCGGCAAGGTCAGTTGAGTACTGATAGCATGCAAGGTTCCACATTCACTATTACTAATCTCGGTGCCTACGGAGTAGAGTATTTTACACCTGTATTGAACCCGCCTGAAACAGGAATCCTTGGTGTGGGAGCTACTGAAGATGTACCTATGTATATAGGAGACGATTTACAAAGAAGAAACGTGCTGCCTTTAAGCCTGACGTTTGATCATCGCGTACTGGACGGAGCACCTGCAGCTAATTTCCTTGGAACTATTAAACAATACTTAGAGCAACCTATTTTACTACTCTTATAGAAAGGTGGTGCATTCCATGAAACCTTTAGTTGTCATTGGCGGTGGTCCTGCAGGATATGTGGCGGCAATCACTGCCGCCCGGCAAGGAAAACAAGTTACGTTAATCGAACAAAAAGATTTAGGTGGAACATGTTTAAATGAGGGCTGCATGCCAACAAAGTCATTATTAGCAAGCGCGGAAGCCTATGAGAAAATAAAGCAAGCTGAGCAATTCGGCATCACTCTTCCTTTAGAACAAGTGAAAATTAACTGGGATGGCGTTCAGCATCATAAAACAGCCATTGTTAAAAACTTGGTCAGGGGAATTGGCTATTTAATGAAAAAGAACAGTATTAAAGTCATGAAAGGAGAAGCTTCTTTTTTGACAAATCATCGCCTAGCCGTGCGAAATGAAAATCAAGTAGAAGAAATAGAGGCTGAACAGTTTATTATTGCTGTAGGTTCAGAACCTGCTAGCCTGCCGTTTGCACCTTTTGATGGAAAGTGGATCATTCACAGTGGACAAGCGATGTCGCTGCCTGCTATTCCTTCATCTCTTTTAATAGTAGGAGGAGGGGTAATTGGGTGTGAATTTGCAAGCATTTACAGTCAAATGGGAACAAAAGTAACGATTGTGGAAGCGGCAGATCAGCTGCTTTCTGGTGAAGACGCCGATATCGCCTTTACGTTACAGGAAGAGTTAGAGAAAAAAGGCGTAACGATTTATACATCCGCTTCGCTAACAGAAATGCAGCCAGAAGATAAAACGGCTCTATTTAAACATAAAGAAGAACTGCATGAACTGCAGGCTGACTATGCATTAATTTCAATTGGGAGAAAGCCTAGAGTGCTAGGTTTAGGTTTAGAAAAGCTTGGCATACATTTTTCAAAACAAGGAATTGATGTTAATGAGCATATGCAAACGAATATATCTAATATGTATGCTTGTGGAGATGTAGTCGGCGGAATTCAGCTTGCTCATGTAGCCTTTCATGAAGGCACAGTTGCTGCTTTGCATGCATGCGGAAAAGATAAGAGCGCGAATTACCGAGTTGTACCACGCTGCATCTATACTCATCCTGAAATTGCAAGTGTCGGTTTGACAGAAAAACAGGCCCGAGAAAAATACGGTGATGTTCGTATCGGAGAATTTTCGTTTACGGCAAACGGCAAAGCGATGATTGCAAATGATTCTGTTGGAAAAGTGAAAGTAATCGTAGAACCGCAGTTTAATGAAATTATTGGGCTTTCCATTGTAGGTGCACATGCTACAGAATTAATTGGACAAGGAACTATCATGCTGCACGGGGAGTTGACCACGGATGTAATGGAAGACTTTATCGCTGCTCATCCTACATTATCCGAAGCGATTCATGAAGCTCTTTTGCATTCAGCGGGTCAGGCCGTTCACTCATGATTATACAAGTGCTCAAGTTATTAAGCTCTTTAAGAATGAAAAGTAAAAATGAATGATTCAAAAAGGTAAACTAGAGGATGAAGGAATCATGAAAGAGGGAGAGGGATTTTCCTGCATCCTCGTCTAGTTTTTCTATTAATTTTTACATAACGTGAGTTTAAGAATCTATCTTTGGTAATGATAACGTTTTCTTTGTGATTTATAATAATAGTAACAAGCCTTGATTTACTATATTCAATTAAGTTTATAGGGGAGAGGTAAGAAATGGAATCCACACTTTCTTTAAACACATGGAAACGTTTTGTAAACGAAGGAGCACTTGAATCTTCAAGGTTAAACGACATCATTGTAAAATCGTGGAACCGCTGTAAAAGCGCAGATGTTAACCCTTACCTAGATAAAGGCAGATCGATTTTAAGAAACGAAGATTTTCATTCTCGAAAACAAATGAACTCTTTATTTCTTGAAACGGCGTTGCCGCACTTAGAAAGAATCAGACAATCAGCGGCAGATTTAGGAATGGTTGCTCTATTAATTGACCCAGAAGGCTATATTTTATCTATTACAGGAAATAGACTTACACTGAATGAAGCAAGAAAAATTAATTTTGTGGAAGGTGCCTGTTGGACAGAAAAAGAAGTAGGAACAAATGCAATCGGGACGGCTCTGCAAACGGAAGCACCCATTATGATAACAGGTACAGAACATTATTCGATTGCTTCGCATCAATGGAGCTGTTCGGCGGCGCCTGTTCGAAATGACGACGGAAATTTAATTGGGATTATTAATATTTCCTGTCCCGTAAACAGAGCGCATCCTTATATGCTTGGAATGGTTACGTCCATTGCGTATACAATCGAACGGGAGTTAAGCATTCGAATGCACAAAGACGAAATTGAGTTGGTTCATGCTTCTATGAATTTTGTCGATAGCAAGCAGCTCTTGCTGCTTTGCAATTACAAAGAAGTGATTGTAGGAGCAAGTAAAACCGTTCGGGAATGTATACCTAAATGGTCAGGACAACAGTTGAATACGATTGTACAACAGGGATTTCGTATAGTGATGGAAGTGCCTGTCATTTCAAAAAGACACGGTCATTCTATTGGAAAGATTGTTTACTTGTCAGAAGAAACGACTCATAACCAAACAACTAAACAGATCTCTGCTCAATCATTTTGTTTTAAAGGAGAAGCAGGCATAAGCCGATCCTTTCAGCGAACATTAGAAGAAATAAAGCAGGCGGCTCCTACGGATACAACGGTCTATATTTTAGGGGAAACAGGTACTGGAAAAGAAGTAGTGGCGAGAACGATTCATGAAAACAGTTCGCGTAAAAACGGGCCTTTTATTGCTCTTAATTGTGGTGCCATTCCGAAGGAACTTATGGAAAGTGAATTATTCGGCTATGCGGAAGGAGCCTTTACAGGAGCACGGCGTCAAGGATATCAAGGGAAGTTTGAACAGGCTAATCATGGTACGATTTTTCTTGATGAAATAGGTGAGCTTCCTCATTCTATGCAAGTTTCTTTGTTAAGAGTATTGCAAGAGCGCAAGGTCACGCCTGTGGGAAGCAATCAGGAAATTCCGGTAGACATCCGGATTATTACCGCTACTCATCGAGAATCTTCGCCAACTTGTCAATGAAGGGAAGTTTCGAGAAGATTTATACTACCGGCTTCACGTGTACCCCGTGCATGTTCCGCCTTTACGCGAAAGAAAAGAAGATATTCCGCATCTTATGCGGTACTTTTGTCAAACGAATGATTGGAATATGAATTTCCCCAAGGAACTAGTAGATAAATTGATAGATTACCAGTGGCCCGGAAACGTTCGAGAATTATTTAATGTACTTGAACGCTTGAAAATTTCACTAAACGCGGACACAGAAAAAGAGACAATATTGAGTTATTTGAGTTCTTTACATCTTGGTGGTCAGAGGACCATCTCTCACTCTGATACTTCACAAGAAATAGAAAAAAACGATTTTACGTCCCTATCCGCACTCACATTTCGTGAAAAAGTTCAAAAAGACTTGATGATGGATGCTTTACGTAAAACGCAGGGTAATGTGTCACTTGCCGCTAAACTGTTAGATATACCAAGAAGTACATTTTATAACAGACTAAAAAAATTCAATTTATAAGCTGAGAGTTTTTAGCTGTTTTAAATTTAGACGAAGTAAAAAATGAACCATTGATCAAGATTTTTGATTAGTGGTTCGTTTTTTTTGTTATGATAAGCGTAGTTTCGATTCGTTTTAAGTTCTTCTAGTAGTTGATTGGAGTGTAAGACGAAGACTCCTTCGCGCTTAGTGCCCGCGGTCTTGCACGGAATCAACTTGCCGTGTCACGAGCGTTCAGCTCATGTATCCTATTTGTTCGTCGTTAGATTGAATTGCTTTCGTTATATCTCGATCTTTTTTAAATTTAATGAGGAATGTACGTATATTTTATTATCAGATTATTCTGTACTATATACAGTATATTGTATACAATATATAATTTAATCAATATCTAATTAACAAAACCAGAGGTGATGAGTGAATGACAGACAAACAGTTTAAAAATGTACAAGACGGAACAAAAGCGGTATGGGCAGGAGAAAAAGAATCGCTTGCTTACAATGCCACCCAAGTTCCTGTCGTCTTCAGCGTAGCTTACAATTATGATGATGTAGACGAATGGCAAGAAGTTGCGTTAGGAAACAAACCAGGCTATACGTATAATCGCATGAGTAACCCTACGGTTAAAGCTTTTGAAGAAAAAGTAAGGATACTCGAAGAAGCAGAAGAAGCGGTCGCATTTTCTTCCGGCATGGCGGCTATTAGCAGCACATTATACACGTTTTTAAAACCCGGAGACCGAGTCGTATCGGTAAAAGATACATATGGGGGAACAAACAAAATCTTCACTGAGTTTCTTCCTAACATTGGAGTGGATGTAACCTTATGTAATACGGGGAATCATGAAGAAATTGAAGCGGAAGTAAATAAAGGATGTAAAGTGCTGTATTTAGAATCTCCTACAAATCCTACGATGAAAATTATTGATATTGAAAGAATAGCGAAAGCAGGAAAATCGGTAGGGGCAGTGGTCATTATTGATAATACGTTTGCGACACCAATTAACCAAAACCCTCTTCAATTAGGAGTAGATCTTGTCATTCACAGTGCCACAAAATTTTTAAGCGGACACGCCGATGCTTTAGGAGGAGTAGTATGCGGCTCTAAAGAATTAATACAGCATGTGTATCACTACCGTGAAATCAATGGCGCGACCATGGACCCCATGTCAGCGTATCTTATTTTAAGAGGAATGAAGACGTTAAAATTACGTATACGTCAACAAGAACGAAGCGCTTTGGAAATTGCTAAATTTCTTCAAAAGAAAGAAGCGGTTGAAGCCGTCTATTATCCTGGATTGGAAACACACCCTCATCATCATATTGCCAAAAAACAAATGAAAGGCTTTGGTGGAATATTAAGCTTTGTGTTAAAAGGAGAAATGGAAGCTATTAAAATTTTGCTGCCAAAGTTAACGTATGCAAATAAAGCCGGTAATTTAGGAGCAGTTGAAACGATTTACGGTCCGGCAAGAACGACTAGTCACGTAGAATGTACGCTTGAAGAACGTAAAGCTCTTGGAATATCCGAAGGACTGGTTCGCATATCTGTAGGAATTGAAGATACGGAAGATTTAATTGCAGACTTAGAACAAGCATTTGCTCACTTAGAGTCTGCATCACCTATTAGTAATTAAAAAGACATGTATTACTTTTTTAAATAAAAATAAGGTAAGCAACTCTTTTTAGTTGGTAGACGTTTCTTCAAAATTGCAGAGATATTGTGGAATAAAGCTGAGAAATTAAACTGCACGTGTATTTTTTCGTCTGATTTTGTAGGTATACTGATAAATTAGATGAAATAAAAATGTTTTTACACGCTTTAAAAATAAACTAACTTACAATAGCCTACAAATAAGGAATGATAGTATGTCGAAACAAGAAAATGAATACACAATAAAAGATGCATCATTGTTTGGATTTAAATTAATGCAGGTAAGTAAAGCCATCTGGCGAGCTGCAGAAGATGATTGGGAGCAATGGGTGAAACCTTATGGTCTGAATGTAAATGAGCATCATATTTTATGTTTGGCTAGCAGCACGGGAGAAATCTCTATGTCAGAGTTAGCTAACTTAGGCGCTATGCATATCTCTACAGCATTTAATTTTTCGAAAAAATTAGAAAATCAAGGATGCCTTCATTTATCCAAAAGGGAAAATGATAAAAGAAATACCTACATCAAACTGACTGAAAAGGGAGAACAATTATTGCTTGACACGCTCAAAGGGTATGAACCACATAACAGTAAGGTGTGCAAAGGCGCACTTCCTTTAAAAACGTTATACGGAAAATTTCCCGATTTTCCAGAGCTCGTGACCGTTGTTCGCCACGTTTGCGGCGGCGACCTAGTGACCGTTGCTGATCAACCTTTTGTGAATATAGAAGAAGCGGAAATAAAAGAAAATGAAGATAAGAAAGAAGTCCAGCTAACTAGTAATTGAACGCGGTGAATAATGTGCAGAGAATAGGGGCTTCGTGAAAATAAGTAAATAACAGACCGAGCTGTTTTATACGTGAGAAATTTGACGTATAAAACAGCTCTTTTTTATTTTGTGAATAATGATTCTCCATTATATTATGAGAAATTTAGGATAAGCTACCAGTAGTAAATTTACCGGAGAGAAGGAGTGGTTACCATGAATAAGTCAGACTCAATTTCTGTTTTTCAGCTGATCCTTCTTTCGATGACGTTTATTGGCTTAAAAACTCATGTGATGCTTATATCTCCATTAATTAAAACGGCAGGGCGCGATGCTTGGATCACCGTTCTTCTTACTTGTCTTTTAACACTCATATGGGTTCCTTTACTCGTATATGTAAATAAAAAAACAAACGGCGAACATCTTTTTCAATGGATGAAAAAACATATGAATAAGTCATTTACCAACGTTGTTATTTTTCTTATAATCGCTTATTTGACCATTATGGAAATTGCCACCTTACGAGAGACGATTACGTGGATCAATATTATTTTTCTTCAGCGAACACCTTTAATTATACTCGTTTTGCTATTTGGTTTTACCTGTTGCTTACTTGCCGCTACGAGCATGAGAACGATTAGTATTGTAAACGTGTTTCTTTTATTTTTTATTGTACTATTAGGTTTTTTTGTTTCTTTTACAAACTTTCAATTTAAAGATTATTCTTTATTGCAGCCTGTTTTAGAAAATGGCTATTTTCCGGTTATTAAAAGTATTGTATTTCAAGGATCAGGGATGGTTGAGCTGCTGCTGCTGCTTTTCTTGCAGCACAAAGTACCGCAGCCTATACGCTATAAGCATTTAGCGGTGGCAGGAATTCTCTTAACAGGCCTTACGATTGGGCCTCTTATTGGGGCAATTACTGAATTTGGTCCTGTAGAAGCCTCTAAGCAACGTTTCCCCCCCTATGAAGAATGGGGAATTGCATCACTTGGAAAGTTTATAGAGCATATCGACTTTTTATCTATTTATCAGTGGCTGTCGGGTACCTTCATCCGCATTTCGACCTTTCTTTTCATTATGAAAGAATTAGTTCCGTTTCAAAAAGGCCACAAAAGGTTTCTTTTACTCATTTTAGTGGTTATCACTGTATGCACGCTGGTTCCTATAACAGACTTTACTTTTTCAAATCTTTTATTTTTTACAATCATACCGGCTACTTTCTGGCTGTTTGTTGCTTTTTCTCTTTTCTTAGTAGTCATAGTCTTTCTAATTTCCCATAAAACAAGGAGGGATAAAAGTGGAATTTTTTAAGAAGCAAAAAGACTACAGCTCTAAAAAACAAGAGACCGAAAGTCTTTTAAAAGAAAGTTCTTCTCGTTCTCAGATCATCAATGAGTGTACGTTAAGAGATTTATTTGGAAAATGCGGCGATATTAACTTCGAGACCGTTTATTTTTATAACAAACGAGTGCTTATGATTTATTGTACCGGTTTAGTGAGTACGGAAATGCTATATGGAATGATCCCTAAAAGATTAGAGGAATGCTGCGCTAAGTTAGAGGGAGAAGTAGAAGGAGACAAGATCATAAAATTATTAAACCTTCCCTCAGTTTCTATCGTTCAAAATGAAGAACAGGCAGTTTCGGAAATTTTTTCTGGGAAATTATTCATTGATTTTGGATTACCGAACGCTGTTGTGTCTATCGATATTTCTGACCGTCCTCAAAGAAGTCCAGAAGAAACGAAAAATGAAGTAACCATATTGGGTCCTAGAGACAATTTTATTGAAGACTTACCTGTGAATATTGCTTTAATTCGTAAGCGTCTTAAATCGGTTTCCTTGTTAACAAAATCTTTAGAGATTGGAAAACGAACAAAAACAAAAGTAAGCATTTTATACATGGAAGACGTAGCTGACAAGAAGATACTTGACGAAATTATGGAGAAGTTAGGGAATATCGATATCGACGGTATTTTCAGCGGAACACAGCTAGAAGAGCTCATTAATAAAAATCCGTATAGCTTTTTTCCTCGCCACGCTTATACAGGAAGACCTGATTTTGCGGTTCAATCTCTGTTAAATGGCCGGTTCATTATATTAATTGATGGAACTTCATATGCGTATGTTACACCTATTAACCTTTTTTACTTATTAAAAGGATCTGAGGATAAAGAAAATACATATTTATACAGCTCTTTTGAGCGTATTCTTCGAATCTTCGGGCTTTCTATCGCTGCTTTTTTGCCGGGTTTTTGGGTTGCAATGACGGCTTTTCATCAAAATCAGCTTCCGCTCAGCCTATTAGCTACGATTGTTGAAGCAAGAAGAGGTGTCCCGTTTCCTACCTCTCTTGAAGCAATATTAATGCTTCTTCTATTTGAATTGTTTCGAGAGGCAGGGTTTAGACTCCCGACTTCTGTCGGACAGACACTCAGTGTAATCGGAGGGCTTATTATCGGTGATGCAGCCATTAGAGCCGGTTTAACAAGTCCTGCCATGCTGGTTGTCATTGCAGGCTCTACGATTGCTACCTTTACGCTAGCAAATCAGTCCCTTATAGGAACAATTTCACTGATCCGCTTTTTTAGTATTATCTGTGTTAGCATTTTAGGTTTTTTTGGCTTTTTTATTTCCATCTTTTTAGTCATGATCTATATTACAAACATTCGAACGTTTGGTGTGCCATATTTCGAATTAGCAACCCGATTAGATGCGAAAAATATTTTAAAATCTCTATTCCGCCTGCCCGAAAGTAAAAAAGCAACGAGAGCTAGTATGCTTAACCCCAGCGATTCCACCCGCGAAGAAGGAGGAAGTTAGTGAAAAGGACCATAAGGAACTTACTTATACTTATTATGAGCTCTTTTTTATTGTTTCTTTCGGGGTGCTGGGATACGAATGAACCGGAACAAATGGTATACGCACAGGGAATGGGGGTAGATTTTAAAGATAATCGTTACGTTCTTTACCTGCAGACAATCAATTTAAGTTTATTGGCAAAATCTGAGGCAAGCGGTGCTGGCGCGGGTCAAGTCAAAGTAGAAGTTGGCTACGCAACAGGAAAAACCATTGATGAAGCTATTTTTAGATATTATCAAATTTCTCAGCGCAGAATCTTTTTTGGGCACTTAGCTTTCCTTGTTCTAACGGACGATGCGTTAAAGCATGGCGCTGTCAAATCCGCGGTGGATTTTTTAGATCGTTATCGGGAAACGAGATATAACATTTGGATGTATGCTACGAAAAGCCCTTTGAAAAAAACGCTGTTAGCTACGCCTATGTTCGAAGTATCGAACGCTCTTTCTCGCTTGAGCGATCCTAAAGTGATTTTTAAGCAAAACTCCTTTATTCCACCAGTTGATTTAAGAGAGCTCATTATCCATCTTAATGAACCAAGTCACGAAGTAAACATCCCTCTAGTTCAGACTAAAGAACATTTAACAACGGATCAAAAAGCAGAAACAGCTATTCAAGTAAACGGAGCAGTGGCTATTACATCATCTGAATTAAAAGGAGTTTTTTCTGAGAATAAAATCAAAGGGCTTAGATGGATAACCGATGAATTTGTACGAGCTGGTTTACGGGTAAGGCTGCCTGATCATTCCGATATTGATCTTGTGGTAGACAAGAAAAAAGTAAAGGTTGAACCTGTTATAAAAGGTAGTAATCTAACATTTAATATAAAAGTTAGGGCAAAAGCAACGATTTTAGTTATGCCGCAGCACGAAAAACTATCAACTATAAAAAAAGAAGCTGAACAGAAAATTAAGAAACAAATTATTGAAACGTACGCGCAAGGCTTGAATATAAACAGCGATGTTTACAGGCTTTCTCATGTTCTTTACAAAAAAGAACTGCGTAAATGGAATGCTGTTCAAAGCAACGGGGCAATTCCTTTAACAAAAGACTCAATAAATGTGAAGGTCAACTTACAGGTTAAGCACGGAAACAAACAGCGAATAGGTCCGACTATAGATTAAAATACTGAAAACCTGAATTTCTCACCTAATAATGTTAAATCAAAAGTGTAGGAATAGATAAAATAGAAAAGACCGACCTAAAAACAAATCGAATTAGGAGATTATAAATGGAAACAATCAAACCAACTAAAATAGGTTCAAAAAAAATAAGCGTGAAAGAGAAATTAACAGCCCCCGGAATGGGTAAACTTTGGGCAACCTATATGGGCAACAGTATGTCTTCGCATATTTTAAGCTATTTTCTTGAACACGTTGAAGATCCAGATATAAAAAAACTGTTACAGCATGCAAAAGGTTTAACGGAAGAATTTCAAAGTAGCGTAAAAGATATTTTCAAAAAAGAAAATGTGCCGATTCCTTATGGATTTACAAAAGAAGACGTTAACCTAGGCGCTCCAAAGCTGTTTGAAGATCAATTTTACGTGCATTATTTAAAATATGTTGCTAAAGCGGGGTTAAGCATTTACAGTATTGCACTGCCGCTAATGTATAGAGAAGATGTAAAGACGCTTTTAACGTATTGTATGAAAGCAACAATGGAATTGATGGAGCAAATAAAGGCAATCTTAATGGATAAAGGATTTATTATTAAGCCGCCAATTATTCCCGCACCAGAAAAAGTGAACATCGCTACTACTCATTATTTAAGCGGGTTTATAGGAGATGTTCGACCTTTGCACGCATTAGAAATTGCTCATCTGTATGATAACATCGAGAATAATGTGACAAGCAAAGCCTTAATTTTGGCATTTAGTCAAGTTGTTAAAAGTGAAAAAATTCGTGCATTATTTGTAAAAGGCGAAGATTCCGACAAATAAAGCGGTAGAACGCTATGTTAAAAAGCTTCATCTAGATAATTTACCAGCGCCATCTTTTCTTGATCATTTAATTACTACTTCGACTTTTTCACCATTTTCCGATAAATTAATGCTGTTTCACAAAATGGATATGTTCTCAATGAAAATGAGGGCTTTTGGAAATTCGGTAGCCGTCAATGGAAGACATGATTTGGCGCTGTTATATGGAAAATCAATGACAAATATCTCGAGGTTTGTAAAAGATGCAGCGGATATTATGATGGAAAACGGCTGGATGGAAACACCACCGGCAGCCGTAGATAGAAATCATTTAAACTCCAACTAGTTACTCAACGCGTCATAAAACAACGAGAACCAGTTTAGAAACAGGTTCTCGTTATGTTGTTAAGTTAAAGGAGCAGGGTTAAAAAGACATAAATCATTATGCAGCCCCCAATAATCACTCCACGTTTTCTTATGGCCGCTTGCTATTTCTATAATTAAGTGAAAAAGTTCCCAACCCACCTCCTCAATGGTTGCCTCTCCTTGTGCTATTCTTCCTGCATCTAAATCTATTAAATCATCCCATTGCTCAGTTAATGAACTTCTAGTAGATACTTTAAGAACAGGTGCCATTGCCAGGCCATATGGAGTTCCTCTCCCTGTTGTGAAAATATGCATGTTCATCCCAGAAGCTAACTGTAATGTTCCGCATACAAAATCACTCGCCGGAGTTGCTGCATAGATTAAGCCTTTTTTAGTCGGCTTTTCTCCAGGCGATAAAACTTCGACGATTGGAGTTGTTCCTGCTTTAGCTATAGAGCCAAGTGCTTTTTCTACTACGTTTACAAGTCCGCCTTTTTTATTTCCAGGTGAAGGATTTGCACTTCTATCAGCTTCGCCTCTTTTTAAATATTGATCATACCAGCTCATTTCATTAATTAGAGATTGACCGACTTCTTCATTAATTGTTCGTGGCGTTAACAAATGAATAGCATCTCGAACTTCAGTAACTTCAGAAAATAAAACAGTAGCGCCTGCTCTTACTAGTAAATCTGCCGCATATCCAACTGCTGGATTGGCGGTAACACCGGAAAAGGCATCGCTTCCTCCACATTGTAAACCTACCGTTAAATCAGATAGGGGGCAGGTTACGCGCGTCCTATTATTTAGCTTAATTAATTTTTCCTCTGCCATCTCTATGATTGTAGCAACCATTTGCTTAAAGCCGGTCTGGTCCTGCAAACGTGTTATATTTCCTGAATCCTCCTGGGGAATCAAACGTTCAGGAAGAAGCTTTTCACACCCTAAGCCAACTACTAAAACTTCACCCCCGAAATTTGGATGGGTAGAAAGATTTTGTAATGTACGAATCGGAATGACGGCATCCGGTGCATTAATGGCAACTCCGCAGCCATAATTATGAGTTAAAGCTACTACATCATCTACATTTGGATAAGAAGGAAGAAGCTCTGTTTTGATTTTTTTAACCGCATAATCAAGTACTCCTGCTACACATTGAACACTTGTCGAAATCCCAAGTATATTTTTTGTTCCAACACTTCCATTTATATTTTTATAGCCTTCAAATGTGTAACCTTCTAAAGGAGGTAAAGGGGCAAAAACTTTAGTTTCCAAAGGCAACTTTTCTAAAATAGGAGGATCAGGCAGGGTAACATATGATTCTTTTACCCAAGTTCCCTGAGAAATTGGTGAGGAAGCAGTTCCGATAATTTCTCCATAGCGAATAATTTTGTCATCTTTCTCAAAGTTTCTTAATGAAACTTTATGCCCTTGAGGGATATATTCTTTTAACTCTAACCCAGATGGAAACACAGTTCCTTTCGGCAATCCTTTTGAGTTTACAATAGTAGCAACATTATCGTTTTCATTTACTTTGATATAAAGGGGTTTTTCCGTTTGATTGATCTGCAAAGACATGATTCATCTCTCCTTAATCGCTTTTAATTTCTTTCTAAACATGTTCATCTTTATTTATTGCAATAAGCATGCCAAGTGCTTTAACGGGTAAAAAAAGCCTTTATATCGAATAAAAGTGATGAAATATACAACAATTGTTGTACATAAAGCAACAATTGTTGTGTCAATGCGTTATAATAACTAGAATATTCTAACTAATAAGGAGGGAACGAATATGTCAAAAATTGCTTTTATTGCTCCAGATAAACAACTGTTTTTACAAGGGAGAAGAGTAATTCAAGAGTTAGGATTACAAGGAGAGGTTGAAATCTATCTTGCAAGGTTAAGTCGCGCCGTAAAACTCGCCAATAAATTAGAATCCAGTTGTGATGTTATCGTTTGCAGAGGAGGGACTGCAAGGTTAATTACTGATTCTGTAAGCAGAATTCCTCTAGTTGAAATTCCAATTACAGGACAAGATTTAGCTCAAGTCTTTTATAAAAGCAAGAAGGCAACAGGCTTAGAGAATCCTAAAGTGGCCATGCTCGCGTTTCAGAATATGAAAAATGATGTGGAAATTTTAGCAGATATTTTGGGTATCAACCTTTCTATTTATCCTCTTAATTCAGTTGAAGATATTCCAACTTGTATTGAGCAACTTTCTTCAGTAGAAACAGATATTGTTATTGGCGGAATGAAAACAACTACTTTATCGCTTAGGAAAGGCTTTAAGGCAATTCCTATTGAATCTGGAAACTCCGCTGTTAGAACAGCATTTTTAGAAGCTAAAAAGATTTCTTTAGGAAGAAAAATTGAAAAAGAGCGTTCCCAAACAGTTAAAGCCCTTATTGATTATTCTATACAAGGAATTATTAGTATTAATAGAAATAAAAAAGTAGAAGTATTTAATCATGCTGCTGAGCATTTACTAGAATTAAAAAGGCAAGAAGTGCTAGGAAAGCATATTGATGCTGCTATGCCTTTTTTGCCTATTAAAAATTGTTTTGAAGGAGAAGAGCATCTAGGTATAATCAAAAAAATCAAAAATAAAAGTTTAATATTTAATATTGCTCCAATTAAAGTGGAGAAAGACATTATTGGAGCAATGATAACTTTTCAAGATATTACAAGTATTCAAGAAATGGAAGCTAAAATTAGAGGGGAAGTACTGTCAAGAAAGTTCGAGACACGCTACACATTTTCTGATATTTTAGGACATTCTAAGCATATTTGTGAAGCCAAACGGATTGGACAGACAGTGTCTTCGGTAGATGCAACCGTTCTAATTTATGGGGAGTCTGGCACTGGGAAAGAGTTATTTGCTCAGAGTATTCATGCAGAAAGTTTGCGGAAAAACGGTCCTTTTGTTGCTGTTAATTGTGCCGCCATTCCGCCTAATTTACTGGAAAGTGAGTTATTTGGATATGTAGAAGGGGCCTTTACTGGGGCGACCAGAAAAGGAAAGCAAGGTTTGTTTGAAATGGCGCATCGAGGAACGATTTTTCTGGATGAAATCTCTGAGATGGATACATATGGACAATCGCGCTTACTTAGAGTTTTACAAGAAAAACAGGTTATGCGCTTAGGTGATAATAAATATATTCCTGTAGATGTAAGAGTTATTGCAGCAACGAACAAAAATTTATTAAAAGTCGTAGAAAAAGGCGAATTTCGAGAGGATTTACTATATAGGCTTAAGGTCTTAACTATAAATATTCCACCGCTCCGTAAAAGAAAAAATGATATTCGTTATCTTGCTCAGCATTTTTTAGTCTATTACACTAATCTCTATAAAAAGAAAAATATAGAAATTACAGAAAAAGCTTATTCACAATTAACTACCTATGAATGGAAAGGAAATGTAAGAGAATTAATGCATTTTATTGAAAGATTAGTAGTGATCAGTAAAAATAATATAGTTTCGGCTCAGGATATGAAAGAGCAGCTAAATGAAAATGTTTTTGAAACAAATTACATCGGTGAAGAAGCGGAAACTAACAATCATCTTCGATCTGAAAAAGAGCAAATTTTGCTTACTCTAAGGGAAACCCATTCCAATATATCTCAAGCAGCTAAATTGTTGGGAATTGATCGAAGTACACTTTACCGTAAGTTGAGAAACTATGAAATTGAAATAAAAAAAGCGTATAAATAGAAACAAAACACACCTCTAACAAAGAGGTGTGTTTTGTTTCTATTTTAAAATCCTTTATTTAATAATTTAAGTTTATTTATTTTATTGACAAACAATTTAATTTGTCTTACAATAAAAATGTAAAAATTATCTGAAAATTTATAGGAGGATATGCATGTGAATATTAATAGAAAAGCACCTACAGGAATTTTAGGTTTCCCCGTTGCTCCCCTTAATAACCAAGGAAAATTAGATGAAAAAGCTTTAGAAACAAATATTCAATTTTTATTAGACGAAGGATTAGAGGCTATCTTCATCGCTTGCGGTTCAGGGGAATTTCAATCCTTAAATACAAAAGAATATACAGCAATGTTAGAAGTAGCTATATCTGTCGTCAACGGAAAAGTTCCCGTTTATACAGGTGTGGGCGGTAATCTTTCTACAGCTTTAGAGTGGGCTCGTATTTCAGAGGAAAAACAGGCAGACGGCTATTTAATTTTACCTCCATACTTAATTGAAGGTGAACAAGAAGGCCTTTACAACTATCTAAAAGCAATCATTGAGCATACACATTTAAACGCAATTGTTTATCAAAGAGACAATGCCATTTTACAGTTGCCAACTTTAGAAAAACTTACAGAATTAAACCAATTAGTAGGATTAAAAGACGGATATGGAAATATGGAATTAAATATAGAATTAACCCAGTCTTTAGGGAAACGACTAAGCTGGCTAAACGGAATGCCAATGGCTGAAGTAACGATGCCAGCATACGCTCCAATTGGATTTGATTCTTATTCGTCAGCAATATCTAACTATATTCCGCATATATCAAGAATGTTTTACAATGCTTTATTAAGTCATGATCAAGAGTTACTCAGTGAACTCTACCAAAATATAATTCTTCCAATTAACGATATTCGCAAGCAAAAAAAAGGATATGCTGTGTCATTAATCAAAGCAGGGATGGAAATTATAGGTTTACCTGTTACAGATACAGTGAGGCCTCCTATCGTTTCAGTAGATAAAGAACATTACGCACAGCTCGAAAGAATTTTAACACGAGCATTTGATCAATATCCTAAATCCTCTAAACAAGTTTTATCTTAATTAATAAAATGTAAACGCTTTATAAAAAGGAGAGTTCATATGAAAATTAGTGTTCAAAACAAACAATATTTAAATTTTATTAATGGAAAAGGCGTGCCATCATCGTCTCAAGAGATAATGGAAAGTCTAAACCCAGCCAATAAGAAAGAGGCTGTAGGATATGTACAAAAATCAACTCTTGAAGATTTAAATCTAGCGGTAAAAGCAGCTAAACAAGCTCAAGAAAAATGGAAGCGTTTGTCAGGCGCAGCTCGCGGACAGTACCTTCACAAAGCTGCGGATATTATGGAAAATAGACTAGATGAAATTGCAGAATGTGCTACACGTGAAATGGGAAAAACCTTGGCTGAAACAAAAGGAGAAACAGCTCGCGGAATAGCTATTCTTCGATACTATGCGGGAGAAGGTATGAGAAAAATGGGAGATGTAATTCCTTCTACCGATGCTGAAGCATTGATGTTTACATCTCGAGTGCCGTTAGGCGTTGTTGGAGTTATCACTCCATGGAACTTTCCTATTGCTATTCCTATATGGAAAATAGCTCCGGCACTTGTCTACGGAAACACTATCATAATTAAGCCAGCTACCGAAACAGCTATTACGTGTGCTAAGATTATCGAATGTTTTGAAGAAGCAGAAATTCCAGCGGGTGTAATAAACATGATTACGGGCTCTGGATCAATCATTGGTCAAGCTATTGCTGAACATCCAGAAATTAATGCTATTACATTTACAGGATCTGATCGAGTAGGTAAACAAATTGGTCAACAGGCTTTCGTTCGAGGAGCTAAATATCAGTTAGAAATGGGGGGGAAGAACCCGGTAATTGTAGCGGCGGATGCAGATTTAGATTTAGCAGTAGAAGGTACGATCAGCGGTGCATTCCGTTCCACAGGTCAAAAATGTACTGCGACTAGTCGGGTAATTGTTCAGCATGAGGTATATGAAAAATTCAAACAAAAACTATTAGCAAAAACGAAGGAGATTACCGTTGGAGAAGGGTTAAACGAAGACACGTGGATGGGACCATGTGCAAGCGAAAATCAGTTACAGACCGTATTGTCATATATTGAAAAAGGAAAAAGTGAAGGTGCAACTCTTTTATACGGAGGACGTCAGTTGACTGACGGGGAATATGAAAATGGATTTTACGTAGAACCTACTATTTTTGAAAACGTAGAATCGCATATGACGATATCACAAGAAGAAATTTTTGGCCCGGTAATAGCATTGATGAAAGTAGAATCCATCGAGGAAGCATTAGGACTAGCTAACGATGTTCAATATGGGCTAAGTGCTTCTATTTTCACTACAAATATTTCTCATATGCTTTCTTTTATTAATGAAATGGATGCTGGGCTTATTCGAATTAACTCGGAAAGCGCAGGTGTTGAACTTCAGGCACCTTTTGGAGGCATGAAACAATCAAGTTCTCACTCTAGAGAACAAGGGGAAGCTGCTAAAGAATTTTTCACAGCTATTAAAACTGTTTTTATAAAAAGTTAAATACCTTTATTGTATTATGAACCTTTTATTCTCTTAGAAAGAAGGAAAACTCCTCCTTTCTAAGAGAGATAAACATAGAAAAAGAACAAAACAATAAGAGGGGGATGGAATAGGTGATTATGCAAGCTAAACCAAAACTGGAAGCGGGAAGCAGCAAGAAAAGCCATGTACGCTGGTTTGTCGTATTTATGCTTTTTGTTTTGACAACGATTAACTATGCAGATAGAGCGACACTGTCCATTGTAGGAGACTCTGTTCAAAAAGAATTAGGCTTAAATTCAGTTTCAATGGGGTATATTTTTTCAGCATTTGGATGGGCCTATGTAATTGGTCAGCTTCCTGGAGGTTGGTTCTTAGACAAATTCGGATCAAAGACAATCATTGCATGCAGTGTATTTTTTTGGTCTATTTTTACCTTTTTTCAAGGATTTATCGGCTTTTTTAGTGGTGGTGCTGCTATAATTATCTTATTTACGCTTCGTTTTATGGTTGGGTTAGCTGAAGCCCCTTCTTTTCCAGGAAATAGCCGTATTGTAGCGGCCTGGTTTCCAAAATCTGAACGTGGGACAGCCTCTGCGATTTTTAATTCGGCTCAGTATTTTGCACTAGTATTATTTTCGCCTATTATGGCATGGCTCACTCACAGGTTCGGCTGGCATTTTGTATTTATTATTATGGGTGTCTTAGGGGTAATCTTAGCTACTGTTTGGATGAAAGTGATCTACAGTCCAAGCAAACATCCTCGCATTACAAAAGAAGAGATAAATTATATCCAGCAGGGCGGCGGGCTCATTGATATGGATGATAAAAAAGTAGAAACAAAGAAAAATACCGGCCCGGGATGGAATCAAATTAAACAACTTCTTAAAAGCAGAATGTTGTTAGGTGTTTACATTGGGCAATATTGTATTACGACTCTCACTTATTTCTTTTTAACATGGTTTCCTGTTTATTTAGTTCAAGCACGCGGAATGTCAATTTTGGAAGCTGGATTTATTGCTTCCCTACCTGCCGTATGCGGATTTTTAGGAGGAGTGTTAGGGGGAATTGTATCTGATTTCTTTTTAAAAAGAGGTCGTTCATTAACTTTTGCACGTAAAACACCTATTGTTATTGGCATGTTGCTTTCTTGTAGCATGGTTGCTTGCAATTATGTAGATGCTGAATGGATTGTCGTAGTAATTATGTCACTTGCTTTTTTTGGAAAAGGCTTTGGAGCATTAGGATGGGCTGTTGTTGCTGACACTTCCCCTAAAGAAATAGCCGGTTTAAGCGGCGGACTTTTTAACACATTTGGAAACATTGCTTCTATTACAACACCTATTATTATTGGGTACATTGTCAATGCAACAGGCTCTTTTAATGGAGCATTGGTTTTTGTGGGCGCTAACGCTCTTGTAGCTATTCTCTGCTATCTTCTTTTAGTGGGAGAGATTAAACGAGTAGAACTAAAGAATATCCCCGCAAAGGATGAAAGTACGTTTAATATGTAAGCGGATACAATAAAACCTAAATTAGGAGTGGAAATCATGAACAATTATGTCCTTACAAATAGTGAAATTCAAAACGAAAAAAAGTCGACTACGCCTCAAATTATAGATATGCAGGTTATACCAGTGGCTGGGCATGATAGTATGCTGCTTAACCTCAGCGGTGCCCATAGTCCCTTTTTTACTCGAAATATTGTTATTTTAACAGACAGTACCGGAAGCACAGGGGTGGGAGAGGTACCTGGAGGTGAAAACATTCGTCAAACGCTTGAAGATGCGAAGACATTTGTAGTAGATCAATCAATCGGAAATTATAATAACATCTTAAATACAGTACGTAAAAAATTTGAAGATCGAGATATGGCAGGGCGAGGATTTCAAACATTCGATTTACGGACGACTATTCATGCTGTTACAGCGTTGGAGGCAGCGTTATTAGATTTAGTAGGAAAATTTCTTGATGTACCAGTTGCAGCATTATTAGGAGAAGGACAACAAAGAGAATATGTGGAAATGTTAGGTTATTTATTTTATATTGGAGATCGCAAAAAAACCGACTTGGACTATCTAAGTGGTGAAAATGAAAAAGTGGAGTGGTTCCGACTTCGTCATGAAGAAGCTCTGACTCCTGAAGCAATCGTAAAACTTGCACAGGCAGCTCATCAGCAGTATGGATTTAATGATTTTAAATTAAAAGGCGGTGTACTTCAAGGTGAGCAAGAAATAGAAGCGGTAGCAGCATTAGCTGAAAAATTCCCTGAAGCTCGAATTACCTTAGACCCCAACGGAGCTTGGTCTTTGGAAGAAGCCATTCAACTATGTAAAAATAAACATCATGTATTGGCCTATGCAGAAGACCCTTGCGGGAGCGAAAATGGATATTCAGCAAGAGAAACAATGGCGGAATTTCGGAGAGCAACTGGACTGCCAACTGCTACGAATATGATTGCTACAGACTGGCGTCAAATGGGGCACGCTATCCAGTTAAACGCTGTAGATATTCCTCTAGCAGATCCCCATTTTTGGACGATGCAAGGCTCAGTTCGTGTGGCTCAAATGTGTCATGATTGGGGTCTTACATGGGGATCACATTCAAATAATCATTTTGACATTTCACTGGCCATGTTTACTCATGTGGCTGCTGCCGCTCCTGGAAAAATAACGGCTATTGATACGCACTGGATTTGGCAAGATGGTCAGCGATTGACAAAAGATCCTTTTAAAATTGAGGGAGGAAGAGTAGCAGTACCTAAAAAACCAGGACTTGGCATAGAGGTGGATTTAGAACGAATCGAGCAAGCACATCAGCTATATAAGAAAATGCAATTAGGAGCACGTGATGATTCAAAAGCTATGCAGTATTTAATTAAAAATTGGAGCTTTGATAATAAACGTCCTTGTCTGGTACGTTAAAAATTTTTTCAAAAATAATTATTTATAGGGTGCTTTTAGCTCGAACAGTTCTACGTCTTTGTTCGAGCTTCTGTTTTTATAATAACGAGCAGTTTAATACATACTCCTATGTAGATAAGAAATAAAAATAGTTAAGAAGTAGTGGTTGGTAATACATAAAAAAATGCTATATGATATAATTAGTCTTACAAATAAACAATATTCAGAAAAGGGTGGATGAAGATGAGTGGTTCGACGAAAAAAGTGTCATTTGAATCCGTTAATCGTAATACGCTAGCAAAACAAGTAGTCGATCGTATTATTCAGTTATTGGTCAGCGGGCAATTAAAGCCAGGAGATAAGCTGCCAACTGAAATGGAGTTATTAGACGTACTGAATGTAAGCCGCCCTGTATTGAGAGAAGCCTTGAGTGCATTAGAAGTACTTGGTGTAATTACACGAAAAACCCGTGGAGGTACGTATTTTAATAACAAAATAGGAGCACATCCTTTTTCCGTTATGTTAGCGTTATCAATAGATAATTTACCTGCGGTAGTGGAAGCGCGCATGGCACTAGAACTGGGCTTAGTAACCATGGCCGCGGAAAAAATAAACGATGATCAATTAAGACAGTTAAAAGAAACGATCGAAGACATAAAAAAGAGTGCAGATAACAATTACGGTGCAGCGGATAAGGAGTTCCATCGAATTATTGCTGTTAGCGCTGATAATCCAGTGGTAGAAGGTATGATTAATTCCTTACTCTTCACTCACGAAAAAACAGATAGGGAAATTACCTTTAGAGAACCAGAACTTACTGTAGAACATCATACTGCTATTTATAATGCGTTAGCTAATCATGACCCCGATGATGCATTCAAGAAAATGTATCATCATCTTAAATATGTGCGTGATAAAGTTCTTAAACAATATAATCCTAATAAATAAAAAAACACACAAAGCAGATGTAAAGAATTTGTTTTGTGTGTTTTTTTATGAAAGTATACATATGCATAAAGTAAGAAAGGGCATTTCTATTCTATAGAAGTGCTTTTTTGCTCTGTTATATATTATGTCTACTAAACTGGTATTCATTGTAGCTTAATATTTATGTGTATAAAAAACGCTATTTATTTGCTGCTCATTATTTTATAGAAATTACTATACATTTATAAGAGATTAAAAAGAAATTAAAGAAATTATAAACATTGCTAAAACTTATATGGACAAAAGCCTTCTGCTGACTGAGGTTATAGGGAATGAAGCAATCAAAAAAACTGCAGATTACTACAAGAATTTTCACGAAAAAATATAGGATTTTTTTATAACAGCTATATTTTCTACGCAGTCGATCGGAAAATAACGTTTATTTATTGTATTTTTTGTTCATTTAGTTGATTTTTTTCATGAAAACGAAAATCATTATCATTTAAAGAGATTTATTATAGCTGAGAGACAAATATGTTTTAGTAAGTTAAAGAGAAAAGAAGAGTAGGAGGGAAATAGAGTAGAGATGAGGAAAAAAAGGCATAACAAAAAAGAGTATTATAGAGCGTTAATTTTTGCCTGATAATACCCGTTGGCAATTTTGCGGATATACGTAAAGAAGTTTGACTCCATTTCATGCACAAGAGGGCGAAATGCATCCATACTTTCTTCTATGTAAGTTTGTTGTAGGTAACGCTGAACGGACGTTAATGATTTTTCGATTATATCTAAACCGAACTCATGCACAATGGAATGAATATCTTCTTTTTTAATAGAATAATGGCCAAAAGATTTAAAGAAATTCTTAAACTGAGCAAATGCATGCTCTCCACGGATTTTTTCGATTTCTTTTTGTTTTTTACTATCATGAGCACCAGTTAAATTGAAACTTAAAATAAAACCATCCTTGATTTTTTCAATAATCGATTTTCTTGGCTGCTTTTCTTCTAATAATGTTTTGACACAATCATCTTTTTCTAGTACATCGATACGGAAAATTTTACTTAATTTACTAGCCATTTCTTTAATAGCAGCTTTATAGCCAATGTATTTCGGAAGAATGTGTTTTACCTCGGTGTAAGATAAAAGGGCTTCTGAATCTTTCTTTACGTTTACATCAGATTCGTATACATACAAAGCACGTAAAGCCAGGCGCAGCATGTTAATATTTTTGATAGCCAGCAATTGATAAATCACTTCCATTGAAACAGAAGTGTAACCACCTTTTGAAGTATATGTATTGTGATCTTTATCAAGCATTTCCGGAGTATATGATATGTTTTGAGCATCAGCAGCTTCTTTTATATGTAAATCTAAAAAATCCTCTAAATAGTTGTTTAAAGAAACTTGAATATAGTCTCCCCATAAACGATCCCAGCGAATGATGTCATAGTCTTCTAAAAGCTTATTATTATTTTGAACGGTCCGAACGGAACATTGGATTGTATTAGCCAGTTCTTGCTCAGAAATAATTGAAATATGACCTTGGCTGTTACATTTGGCTACGTAAGCTAAAATTTGCTTCATCAGAGAACCCGTCCACTTTATGTCTACAAAGTTTTTTGCTAGACCAAATGAATGTTTTTCATAGTAATAGCTGTTGTCTCGTTTCGTCTCTCTATTTAAACCGCTCATGACAATCAGCAGCTTGTTTGCTATCAGAGTGTGCCGTTTTAGTGCCAGCTTTTGTATACTCATGTAGTTACCTCCTTTCCAAAACTATATACGTCATCTTTTACAGTATAGACACAGTCATATAGGCTGTAAAATGACATATTTGCACGGAAAAATGGTGCATTTTTTTAAAAGACTAGTGATACCAAGGGACGAGACATCTATTTACAAGGTGACATATTTGCACGGAGATGTGGAGCAAAAATAGCGTTACATTTCATAAACGTTGATAAAACAGCATTCTTACGACAAATGTCGTATTATGACGGATGAAATACACGTAATGTGACAAATTCAAAAAAAAATTTGATGTAAAAATGACATATTTGCACGGAGAATAGGAGCAAAAATGATAAAAATAAAGATTTGGGCAACAAAGTGACACATTTGCACGGAAAATAGGGACATAAAACAAAAAAATGCCCTTTTTTAGACACAGAAAGTTCACATTTTTACAAAGAATAAATGAACATTTGCAGAAAAAATCGTGCTTTTTTAAAAAAGTGGCATGTTTGCACGGAAATCTGGAGCAAAAAACACTTTTGCACGGAGATTTGGAGCAAAAAATGCAGAAAACGAAGGGGGAAAGTCGCTGTCTCAAGAAAAATTATGTAAAAGTGGCATATTTGCACGGAAGATTGGAGCCAAACTTATAGTAAATGCAGTATAGAAAGAAAAACGACACTTTTGCACGGAAACCTGGAGCAAAAATTAGTTATAAAACTTCTTTCAGACACAAAAAGTTCACAAAATGATAGGGAAGGTGAAGTTTAATAACTATATCAGCAGGGGAAATAGTATGTTTACATAGAGAATTGGAGCAAAAAAAAACTTTTGCACGGAAATGTGGAGCAAAAAATGCAGTAACTAATGGCAGGTAGATAAAAAGAATGCTCTTATAAAAATCATAAGAGCATTCTTTTTTAGCCTATAGAACTTGTTACGTTTTGATAGATAGAAAGGGGAGCATATTCGTAATCACCGGCTAATAAGTCTTTTACTTCACTTTCTCCCACAGGAATAAAGGTAATCTGAAACACTTGGCCCACTCTTTTATAAGATTGGACAGCTAGTTTTTGTTCGACTAGCTCATCTAAGGCTGTTTCAATTTCGACAAGGTTTTCTTTTTTTCGTCTTTTTCGAAAGCGGACTCTTGTCGAAAAATATAAATAATCTCTTGTCACATTGTATGAAGATTTTGTTTCATAGCAAATGAGACGCTCTTTTTGCATAACGAATAGCAAATGGTAAGCGGCGTCTAAACTTAATTTTTCTACTTTATTTTTATAGATACGCACCGTTTGGCGTTGAATATAGTCTCTATATATCACTTCATTGACGTGAATTTCAGCAATTCGCGTTCCGTTCGGCATCGTAGTAATATCCACAAAGTCAAAAATACCATAAGCAATTTTTTTATTATGCTGCACTTTTGTCATGCTGTAGTGCTTCATTTTTGTAATTCTTTCTTCTATCATCTGATAGTTGCGCTTACTGTCTGTTTTATAAAGTGCTTTCACAAGGTCACCAATTTTTACGTTAATGATTTTCTGTGTAGCGAACAATTCATCACGTTGGCTCATGATCTCTAAAAACACTTTATAATCAAACCGATCTAAATCACTAATTTTATTTCCATTTTCTTCAGCGTATTCTTTTTCTATTAACAATTCGTAATCTGTCCCGTCTTCAGAGTTATAAGTACTTAAGAAATATTCTTTTCCTTCTTTCTCTAATAGGGGTTGCTCGACGAGAAGCTTTGCTCTTGAGTTAGAGAAAAAAGGATTCTCTACAGTTGAAAAAGGGCTTTCAATAATACTATGATTTCCATTTTGGAAGCTTGGGTCCAGTATAGTCAGCCCAATAATAATAGATATATCCGTATGGATTGCTTTTTCTCGCTGGGTCTTGGTTTTTTGATGAATATAAGGATAATCCGTTAAGAAGAAGCTATCTTCTTGACTCCATTCACGCAGAATACCAATTCGTTTATCAATGACTTCTTCCGGAGATGATACATTTTCAAACTGTTTGCAAAAGAGTTCTTTTCCATTCGTTTTATAATAAGCTGTTAGCGCTTTGTATTCTCCAATCAGTTCTTTATTTTTCTTAGGCTTTTTTTGCTCATAGTCGCGTATAGCAGCATCTAACCATCTGCGTTTCGTACGATTGAGAAAGTCTTTTTTTAAAATCCTCAACGCTTCGTTTACATCTTTATTTTCAAAGTGCTGCTGATAAAGAGGGAGGATGGTGCTTTCTAAATCACTTTTTATACTTTCGTTATAAACAGATAAGAGGCGTAATTTAGATACTCTATCAATGACTTCGCGTATGAGTAAAGATGAATAATCCATACACATCTAACCTCCTTAACCTTAAGTTAGTCATTTTAATTCTTAGCTGGATAGTGGCTTTAAATCTATTGTAATGCACTAAAGTTCGATGCTACAAACAAAAGACGGCTACTATCTATAGTCTATTTTTCATTATACACGTGCAAAGCGGGCGAAGGGGGAGATTTTCTCATTTTCTTTTTTAGTAATCTACATTTTGTCATGAATTATATACATTTGCAGTGTAGCTTATGTATGGAGAATGACCGTGTCCGCACCACTGCTAATTCTGCTACCGAGTTTAATGGACTGATAGAAAGTATCTCAAAATAAAAGGTTATCAGCGATTAAAAGAGAATACTTTGTAAAACTATTAAACTCATACCGGAGGTTATAAATGAACCCTATATTAAATGAAGTAGGCACGGTTTTTATTCCTCTAAAGGACATAAAAAAAGCACGAGACTGGTATTGTGACATACTAGGTTTGATAGCAGATGGAGACATTTTATATGATCATTTATATGTGATACCTATGAATGGAACAGGAATTGTATTAGATAGCAAAACTTATTCAAAAAATACGCTTTTTAAAACGCCAGCTTTTCATTTGAATACAAACGATATTAAAGAAGCTTATGAATATATGAAACAGAAAAAAGTAGAGCTAACGACAGGAATTCAACACAATCATTGGTTTACATTTAAAGATCCGGATGGAAATCACCTGATGGTGTGTCAGTGCTGAACCTATGGAACAATAAAAGGACCTTCAAGAGAAGGTCCTTTTATTGTATTGCCTTTGCATTTTACAACTTGATAGATTTATTTCTGAATTGAATCATTCTTACAATATTTATCACAATGGTTTTTGTTACAGCATAAGCAGGAATCGCTAAGATCATTCCGAGTATTCCTGCAATATTACCCGCAACAAGCAATAAAATAATAATCGTTAAAGGATGAGTGTTTAATTTCTTTCCAATTACCAGCGGAGAAATAATGTTCCCATCTAGCTGTTGAACGATTACGACGACAATAATTACTAATATCGCTTTTGTAGGAGAGTATAATAAGCCTACGATTAAAGCGGGTGCTACGCCAATAAAAGGGCCGACGTACGGGATAATATTAGTAAGGGCTCCTATTAGTGCGAGTATTAATGCATAAGGCAACCCGATGATGAGGTAACCAATGAATGTACTAATACCGACAAACAAACAAACGAGCATTTGGCCTTGAATATAAGTAGCTAGCGTATTTGTTGTTTCTTTCATTGTACGTAACGTTTCTTTTCGATAAGAAGCAGGAACCATACGCAGCGTATTTTTACGAAGTTTATGGCTGTCTTTGAGCATATAAAAAAGAATGAAAGGAACTGTTACAACCGTAAGTGTAATATTTGTTACGACGCTTAAAACAGATGAAATACTGTTTGTGAGATTCGTAGGTAAAGTAGACGCGTAGTTTAAAAGTGACTCTTCAATATGATCGAGCGACACATATTTTTGTTCAACCAGCCAGTTAAACCATCTTGAGTTAGATAAATCATTTATGTACTCTCTCGTTTCTACAATGTAAGACGGAATATTCTTAGCCAAATCAGTTAATTGTTTAGATAAGGTAGGTCCCACACCGCCCACAATAGAAGCAATTACGCCGATAAAAACAACGTATAATAGTAAAATGGCCAGTGTTTTTGGCACTTTTTTTCTTGTGAGAAATGACACAATTGGTTCGAATAAAAAGAAAAGAAAACCAGCTACAAGAATAGGGAAAAACAAAGTGGAGATAAACACACCGATTGGTAGAAAAACAAACGAAATATGTTTACAAATGTAAATCAGTAAAGCAATCATTAATAGTTCTAATGTCCAAAAATGCAGTTTCGATTTAAACAAAAAGTTACCCTCTTTCTTTACTATTTTTTACTATCATACATCAAAAAAGAAACCCACTGCACGTTAAAAGTGGGCTTTTTTAGTCTGTATAACTTTCATTTAAATAAAAATTAGGCTTTTTCCTCTTTGTCTTCAGTAGTATCCTCTGGAGTTTTTTTGTCGTCATCCTGTATAATTCCTTCTGCTGCATTTTTAAATTCTCGCAGGGAATGTCCAAATGCTCGTCCTATGTCCGGCAATTTACTTGGTCCAAATACAATTAAGGCAGTAATCCCGATTACGACCATGCTTGTGGCTCCTGGCATGATATCCTCTCCTTTAAAAACAATGAATATATAAAATTTAAAAAGAGATAGTAAATAAAGTGCATGTTTATACTATTCACTTTTCTCTTTAAAATTCCTTTATTTTAAATGATACGAAAACAAGGTGGAGCGGCTATGTATGATTTAAATGCTAGTAGTGATATTTTGCATATGAAATTTATTATAGCATTAAAGACAGCCGTTCGCCTTATTACTCTTGTATAAGCCCTATGTGAAAAAACTTGCTTTAATTCTTATGGAATCATGTCAGAAATCGTGTTTTTAAAATTAAAGAATTAGTATATGAAAACAAGAAAAGAAAAAAATCGAAAAAATATAAAGATAAATTGTTGTAAAATTTAGAAATAAGTAATAGAATTAAATAAAATGTTAACGTTAACATTTTTGTTGTTGAAGATTATATCTTATTAAAATAGTTATCTATAAATAAGATTATTTATCCTCATATAAAATTTTGTTAACGTTAACAAAAAAGTAAAGGAGTAGGTAGAAATGAAACAGTTTATGGATGACCATTTTTTATTAACAAATGAAACAGCAGCACACTTGTATAATACTTACGCAAAAGATATGCCGATTATTGATTATCATTGCCACTTAAACCCGCAGGAAGTTTATGAGAATAAACAGTTTAAAACGTTAACTAACGTTTGGCTAGATGGAGATCACTATAAATGGAGACTGATGAGAGCCAACGGAATTGAAGAAGAAAAGATAACAGGATCAGCGAGTGACTATGAAAAATTTCTCGCGTGGGCTAAAACAGTTCCGATGACGATTGGGAATCCGCTATATCATTGGACGCATCTAGAGTTAAAGCGTTTTTTTAATATTGATGAGATATTAAATGAACAGACGGCACCGTTTATTTGGGAAAAAGCAAACGAGAAATTACGCAGCGGTAAGTTTGGTGCAAGAGATCTTATTACACGTTCTAACTTAAAAGTTATCTGTACAACGGATGACCCAACAGATTCATTAGAGTATCATATGAAACTAAGAGATGTTCAAGGTTTTGAGACCCAAGTACTTCCAAGTTTTCGTCCGGATAAAGGGCTTGAAATCAACCAAGAAGGGTTTAAGAGCTGGATTGCAAAGTTGCAAGATTGTTCAAACCGCTCCATTCACACCTATGATGATTTGTTAAAAGCTCTTGAAAGTCGAGCTCGTTTTTTCCATTCCATGGGAGGGCGTTTATCTGATCACGCACTAAATAAAATGGTATATACGAAGACTTCGAAAGAAGAAGTTTCGGAGATTTTCTTAAAAGCCTTAAAAGGTGAAGGCGTAAGTACTGAAGAAGAAAGTAAATACAAGTCATATACGTTAATCTTTTTAGGGAAGCTGTATAACGAGCTAGGTTGGGCAATGCAATTTCACCTTCATGCTCTTAGAAACAATAACACCAAAATGTTTCGTCAGTTAGGTCCAGATACAGGGTATGACTCGATGTATGACGGACAAGTGGCAGAGCCTCTCGTACAGCTTCTTGATCAAATGGACGTACAAAATAGTTTGCCAAAGACGATTTTATATTCGTTAAATCCAAAAGATAATTATGTATTAGCAAGTATAATTGGCAGCTTTCAAGGAGACGGTATTCCTGGCAAGCTGCAGCTTGGCACAGCTTGGTGGTTTAATGATCAACGAGAAGGTATGTTAGAACAAATGAAAGCGTTATCAAATATTGGGTTGTTTAGTCGGTTTATCGGTATGTTAACAGATTCCCGAAGTTTTCTTTCATATACAAGGCATGAATATTTCAGAAGACTAGTATGCAGCTTAATCGGTACGTGGGTAGAAGAAGGGGAAGTACCTAATGACCAGCAGCTGCTTGAGCAAATTGTGAAAGGAATATGTTATGAAAATGCTAAAGACTACTTTAGCTTCCCAGCCTATACGCTGCAAAAATAAAGGCGCAAAATAGTTTAAAGAATTGCAAGGGGAGAAGGGGGATTACCATGAGTGTTGTGGCAACAGAAAGAAAGGTTGAAATAAAAGTAGAAAAGAAAAATCTTAGTGTAAAAGAAAAAATATCTTATGGTATGGGTGATTTTGGTAACGGTTTCATGTTCGATTTAGGGCAGCTTTATTTGTTGAAGTTCTTTACAGATGTGGCAGGCATCCCTGCCACGGCTGCGGGAGGGATTTTTCTAGTAAGTAAGTTATTTGCAGCAGTTTGTGATCCCATTGTTGGTTCGTCCATTGATTACCGAAAAAACATCGGAGCTAAAGGGAAATTCCGGCCGTATTTACTATTCGGAAGTATGGTGTTAGCCATTTTAACCGTACTCACGTTTATTTCGCCAAATCTTTCACCGGCGGGTAAATTAATTTATGCGTACGCTTCTTATATGATTTGGGGAATTGGCTATTCATTTGTCAATATTCCATACGGATCGCTAGGCGCATCCATGACTCAAAATACTTCTGATCGCACGTCTCTTGCTGCTTTTCGTCAAACAGGATCATTAGGTGCACTGTTTGTAACCAGCATTGCTGTTGTACCGCTCATTCTGTTATTTCCAAATGAAAAAATCGGTTATCCCGTTGTTATGGGAATTATGTCGGTCATTGGCATCATCGCTTTTTATGTATGCTATCGCAATTGCAAAGAACGCATTGTCGTAAAAGAGAGTCCAAAAGAAAAACTATCAGTCAAGTCTATTTTTAAAACGTTTGTAAGTAACAAACCTCTTTTAATTTTAGTGTTTATGACGGTATTTACCATTTCAGCTTACAATATTAAATCAGCTATGCTTATTTACTTTGCACAGTATAATTTAGGAAATGTTAAATTGATGGCTTACATGAACTTTATTATTATTGGTTCATCCTTTCTAGGAGTCATTATGCTGCCAAAGCTTGTTAGCCGATTTGGAAAAAAGCAAGCTGCAATGATTGGCTTAGGAATCAGTATTGCAGCGGACACAGTAAATTTCTTTATGCCTTCTAACGTCGTAATTTTTACGATTTTAGCAAGTATTGCTTTTATAGGTATCAGCATTCCTAACGGGATTACATGGGCATTTGTATCAGATATTATTGATTATGGTGAATGGAAAACAGGCGAAAGAAAAGAAGGCACAACGTATTCATTGTTCAACTTTTCTCGAAAGCTTGCTCAGTCGCTATCCGGCTTCTTATCAGGTATTGGTTTAGGGTTAGTTGGGTATATCCCAAACGTGGCACAAAAGGCAGGTACATTAGTGGGAATTAAAAGTTTGCTGTTACTATATCCTGCTATTGCTTTGTCCATTGCTGCAGTGATTATTGGTTTTATGTATAAGCTAACGGATAAGAAACACGCGGAGATTGTCCAAGATATTCATGCTAGGTCTTAGTCAAAACTGTCATAACATTCACCATTTGCTTATTATTCCTACTAACTTGTGATATCCTTATAATAAAAATCGATACTGATTCATTAAAGGAAGGTAAATGAAATGGGTGTTACAATTAAGGATATTGCAAAACTAGCAAACGTATCACATACAACGGTTTCACGTGCATTAAACAATAGTCCGCTTATTAAAGAAAAAACAAAAAAGAAAATTTTAGAGATTGCAAATACGCTTAACTATATTCCTGATTATCATGCGAAAAATTTAGTGCTTCAAAAATCTCATACAATTGGATTGTTTTTTACGAGCATGGCAAACGGTACGTCACCAAGTTTTTTAGTAGATAGTATTAGAGGGGTAAGTAAAGTAATTGATGTTCAGTATAATTTATTTGTAAGAGGCATTGACGATTATGATGATTATACGTACATCAACAATAAACGCTTTGATGCGATTATTTTAATGAGTCAAAGCGACCGTGATAACACTTTTATATATAACGTAGTAGAAAAAGGCATCCCGTTGATTGTGCTCAACCGTCAAGTTGACGATTCATCGATTATTAATATTTTGTCAAATGACAAAGAAGGAGCCTACAAAGCCGGCGAATATTTGATTGAATTAGGTCACAGGCATATTGCAATCATAGAAGGAATAGAAGGTTTTAAATCAACTCAACAGCGTAAGGAAGGATTTCTTAACTCGTTAATTGATCACAATGTTTCCATTCGCCAAGAGTATATGATTCAAGGAAATTACGATATGCAAAGCGGATATGAAGGAATGAAAGCACTGTTAAGGTTAAAGCAGCCGCCTACTGCTGTTTTTTGTTCAAATGATGATATGGCAATCGGTGCTATGAACGCCGCATTCGAGTCTGGGCTAAACGTACCGAGTGATATCTCAATTATTGGATTTGATGATATTGAATTAGCCAAATACACCACTCCTTCACTCACAACCGTTAAAAGACCAATCGAGAAAATCAGCATGACCGGAGCAGAAGCAGTTTTATCATTAATGGACAAAGATGACAAAAAGATGCTGCAAAATAAAGTTTTAATTAATACCGAATTAATGGTTCGCCAGTCTGTAAAGTCACGCTCATCTATGTAGCCGGTTATTTAGTATAACCGGCCCAAAAATGTTAACGTTAACATTTTTAAGAAATAAAACAATATAAAAAGCTATAAAAATAACAATGTTAATGTGTGCAAAGAAGGAGATGCTAACATGAAGTTAAACCGTCAGATGCAAGCTAACACACGTATATACCCAGAAAAATTACTGCAGTTTGGAGAAGGCGTATTTCTAAGAGGGTTTGCTGATTGGCAAATTCATCAAATGAACAAACACACTGCATTTAAAGGCAGTATAGTAGCTGTCAATCCGAGAATTACGGGAAATGCAGGTAAATTGAATGAGCAAGACGGTTTGTTTACGGTTTCTCTTCAAGGAATTCAAGACGGTAAAGCAGTCAAAGAACATGAAGTAATTGAATCTATTAGCCGCGGTCTAAATCCGTATGAAGATTATGAGGCGTATATGCAATTAGCGGAGAAAGAAGAGCTAAGATTTCTTATTTCTAATACAACAGAAGCAGGTATCGCATTTTTAGAAGAAGACCGCTTGGAACATGCACCGCAAACGAGTTTTCCTGGTAAAGTTACGGCATTTCTATATAAGCGGTTTCAAGCTTTTCAAGGAGATCCAACAAAGGGACTTATTATCCTTCCTTGTGAATTAGTGGAGCGAAACGGGGATTTGTTAAAGAAAATGGTATTGCGCTATGCCGACAAATGGAATTTAGAGAAAAAGTTTACCGAATGGATACACGAAGCAAATGCTTTTTGCTGCACGCTTGTTGACCGAATTGTGCCAGGTTATCCAAACGATGAAAATCTGCTCAATGAACTGAGTTATGAAGATGAGTTTTTTGTGATCGCAGAGCCATTTTACTTATGGGTTATTGAGGGACCTGAGTGGGTAAAAGAAGAGTTTCCCGCGGAAGAAGCTGGTTTACATGTGAAATTTGTGAACGACATTGCACCATATGCGCTGCAGAAAGTCAGAATTTTAAATGGGATTCATACTGCTATGATGCCTGTTGCGTATTTAGCGGAACTAAATACGGTCAGAGAAGCAGTCGAAGATGATGTAATCGGAACGTTTATTCGAAAGTGTCTGTATGAAGAAATTATTCCTAGTTTACCAGTTTCGGAAGAAGAGTCTTTGCCAGTTGCTAAATCTACATTAGAACGCTTTCAAAATCCGTTTATCCACCACGCATTAATGAGCATCTCTTTGAACAGCATGACAAAGTTTAAAACGCGAAACATCCCAACTCTTAAAGAGTACGTTGAAAAGCAAGGAGCGCTGCCGGCTTTGCTTACATTTTCTCTCAGTGCCCTCATTTCTTTTTATAAAGGAAAAAGAGAAGGAGAAAAAATTGAACTATCAGATGACCCTGCAGTTCTAGAAATGTATGAATCTCTTTGGAATACGTTTGACGGTACTGAAAAAAGCATTTCTTACATTGTAAAAGAAGTGCTGGGATATAAAGAGCATTGGGGAGAGAATTTAAATACGATTCCTAGCTTAACAGAAGCCGTAACAAATGGAGTCTTAGCCATTGAAACTCTCGGAATGAAACAGGCAATAAAAGAAATTCTCTATGTAACCGCAACTAAACAGTAAGAGGTGAAGCATATGAAAGAAGTAATTCGTATTCATGAGGAAGATAATGTAGCAGTAGCTTTACGAGATTTTTTAGCACAAGAGAACCTTATGGTTGATGGAAAAGAAATTTCTCTAAAAGAAGAAGTAAAAAGGGGCCATAAAATAGCTCTTACGCCAATTTCAGCGGGCGGCAACATTATAAAATATGGTTTTCCAATCGGGCATGCGACGCACTCTATTTTACCTGGTGAATGGGTGCATACGCATAACACAAAAACAAATTTAAATAATGTTAACGAATATGAATTTCATCAAAAGTTAGCAGCTCCTAAAGAAAAAAAACAATCGCTAACGTTTAAAGGATATCGCCGCAAAAACGGAGACATTGGAATTAGAAATGAGCTTTGGATTATTCCAACGGTAGGGTGCGTAAATGGTATAGCCGAACAAATGATTAAACAGTTTCAAAAAGAAATAGGTGATATCTCGCCTTTTGAACATGTAACCGTTTTAAAACACAATTACGGATGTTCTCAGCTCGGTGATGATCACCTTAATACAAGAACCATGCTTACGAGAATGGTACAGCATCCAAATGCTGGAGGCGTATTAGTATTAGGGCTTGGATGTGAGAATAATAGCTTAACAGAATTTAAACAAGCGCTAGGTACAATTGATGAAAGCAGAGTGAAGTTTTTACAATCTCAAGACGTCGAGGATGAAATTGAGGCAGGAGTCACTTTGTTAAAAGAAATTTATGCTGCTGCTAAAGATGATAAAAGAGAAGACGTTGATATTTCCAGGCTGAAAGTAGGTCTTAAATGCGGTGGGTCAGATGGATTATCTGGTATTACAGCAAATCCGCTGCTCGGTAAATTCTCTGACTGGCTCATTGCCCAAGGAGGCACAACAGTTTTAACAGAAGTACCTGAAATGTTTGGTGCAGAAACCCTGCTAATGGAAAGAGCTGTTGATGAACAAACATTTGATAAAATTGTTCATCTGGTTAATGACTTTAAAACGTATTTTCTCAATCATGAACAGCCGGTGTATGAAAATCCTTCTCCCGGCAATAAAGCAGGCGGCATTACAACGTTAGAAGATAAATCACTTGGCTGTACTCAAAAAGCAGGCACGGCCCCAGTCGTAGACGTGTTAAATTACGGAGATCGCTTACAAACTAACGGTTTAAATTTACTAAGTGCTCCTGGAAATGATTTAGTTGCCTCAACTGCTTTAGCGGCTTCAGGGTGTCATATTGTACTGTTTACAACGGGACGAGGAACGCCGTTTGGAACGTTTGTGCCCACTATAAAAATTTCTACAAACACCGCTCTTTATAACAAGAAGCCGCACTGGATTGATTTTAATGGAGGGGTACTGGTTGAAGGTGACACAGAAGAAGCTACGTTAGAAAGCTTTATTGAGTACATGATCGGGGTTTCTAGCGGAGAGCTTGTAAATAACGAAAAAAATGATTTTAAAGAAATGGCCATTTTTAAAACAGGCGTTACTTTATAAATAAGTCGGTTACTAGATTGTTAAACGAAAGGGGAAAAGCTAGTGAAAAAATATGTGCTTTCTTTGTTTGTGATGACTCTGATGCTTATTTTACCGTTTTCTGCCCAAGGAGAAGCTCTTTCAGCAAGTGAAAAAATAACAGCAGTTAAAGAACAAATTCAGCCTCCTTCATTTCCGAACCGTACGTTTAATATTAAGCGGTACGGAGCAGCAGGAGATGGAAAGTCTGATTCAACGGCTGCTTTTAAAAAAGCAATCGAAGCGGCTAACAAAGCAGGAGGAGGGCGCGTTGTTGTTCCACCAGGAACTTATGTTACCGGTGCGATTTATTTAAAAAGCAATGTAAATCTTCATGTAATGAAAAAAGCTACCATTAAGTTTAGTCAAAATCCTGACAAATACTTACCTGCTGTCTTAACAAGATGGGAAGGCGTGGAGCTATATAATTATTCACCGCTTATCTATGCTTATAACGAAAAAAATATTGCGATTACAGGAGAAGGTACGTTAGATGGACAGGGTGATAACGAACATTGGTGGCCCTGGAAAGGAAAAAAGGAGTTTGGATGGAAAGAAGGCGAGCCCAATCAACAGCAAGATCGCGATTTGCTGTTTAAAATGGCAGAAGAGAAAGTTCCTGTTAAAGAGCGCGTATTTGGCAAAGGGCACTATTTGAGACCTAGTTTTATTCAGCCTTATCACAGCAAAAATATTATGATAAAAGGTGTAACCATTTTAAATTCGCCCATGTGGCAAATCAACCCTGTCTTAAGCGAGAACATTTTAATTGATGATGTAAAAATTATAGGTCATGGTCCTAATAATGATGGAGTAGACCCTGAATCGAGTAAAAATGTGCTTATTAAAGATTCTTATTTTGACAATGGAGATGATTGTATTGCGATTAAGTCGGGGCGTAATGCAGATGGAAGAAGAATCAACGTACCAAGTGAAAATATTATTATTGAAGGAAACGAAATGAAAGATGGCCACGGGGGCGTTGTGATCGGCAGCGAAATATCAGGAAGCGTCCGGAACGTATTTGCTCAGCACAATGTTATGGACAGTCCCAATCTAGACCGGGCGCTGCGCATTAAAACAAATTCAGTTCGCGGCGGAACGATTGAAGATATCGACTTTAGCAGCAATACGGTCAAAAGCGTTGGCAGTGAAGTGATTCAAATAGACATGTACTATGAAGAAGGAGACACAGGGAATTTTACGCCCGTCGTTCGTAATATCAACATAGAAAATTTGCAAAGTAATGGAGGGAAATACGGCTTATGGATTCGAGCCTATGAACGTTCTCCCGTTACAAACCTAACAATTCATCATTCTAATTTCCAGCATGTTGCAACCCCATTGTTAATGGAGAATGTAAAGAGCCCTGTGTTTGAAGAGTTTTGTATAAATGGAAGCTGCATGAATACAAATCCGTAAAAGGGCGTGTTCATAATCAGCTGCAAGTAAGAGGTAGAACAAACGTATTTTAGCCCAAGAAGTATCCGCACAATGAATCGAGATTATCGATTCATTGTGCGGTCTTTTTTTTGTTGTGATGGTGAACGTAGGATCAATGTGTTAATAATGGTAAAAACCTGCTCTGGAATTTTTACTATTTTATAGATAAGTCAAATGACTCTTACTAATTGATAGATAACATGTATGAAAGAAATGACTTTTGAAGATTGTTTTCTAAGCAATTTATTACCTAAATGTGGATGTGGGAAGTGTGAGGGAAGATATATAAAAGAATTATAAAAACATTTGTCTTTGTAAGCGTTTTATTCTTTATTTTAATAAAGAGCAAAAAAAGGATGTTTTTCTCTAAATTTTTACCATTGAATATTTTGAATAAAGTTCATAAAATAAACTTGTAAGCGTTTTAAAAGATTAGAAAGTATGTATCTTAAAAGTTGAATAGAGAATTATTTATGAAGATAGGAAATGTGATTTTTTTGCTTTTGATCACCGTTTCCAAGAATACCTTAACAAGTAACAGCAAAACGTTCATTTAATGAAATAAAGAAATAGATAGGAGTAGAGAAAAATGTACATCGGCGTCGATTATTACCCTGAACATTGGCCAGAGAATATGATAGAAGAAGATATCCAAGGTATTAAAGAGTTAGGATCAAATATGGTGAGAATAGGGGAGTTCGCTTGGCATCTTATGGAGCCTAAAGAAGGGCAATATGACTTTTCTTTTTTTGATAGCGTTATCAATAAGCTTAAAAAACAGAATATTGACATTATGTTTGGTACCCCTACTGCCACTTTTCCGGCTTGGCTTGCGAAGCAGCATCCTTCTATTTTATCAATAGATGAAAATGGGGCGGTCAGAGCATTTGGAGGAAGACGTCAATATTGTTTTAATTCTCCTCTTTACCGGCAGTATAGCGCTCAGATTACAGAACAACTAGTAAAGCACTACTGCTCAGAAGAAGCAATCGTAGCATGGCAAGTTGACAATGAATTTGGCCATGAAGGCAGTGATATGTGTTACTGCGAACAATGTCATAAAGAGTTTCAGCAGTTTTTGGAAAGAAAATATAAAGATATTAATGAGTTAAATGAAAAGTATGGCACTATTTTCTGGGGACAAACGTATAACGACTTTACCGAAGTGCCTATGCCTGTAAAAACAATTACGACACACAGTCCTTCGTTAAAGCTTGATTGGGCGCGCTTTCGCTCTTTTTCGTTAAACAGATATGCTCATGAACAAACAGCAATTGTGAAGAGATATAAAGGTGATCACCAGCTGTTGACAACGAACGTCTCAGGAGGCTTTTTTGATAAATGGTTTGACCATGAAGAGAATCTAGAAGTCATGGACTTTGTATCCTATGACAATTATCCGGTATGGGGCGGTCAAACAGAGCCGATTACCCCTGCTCATATTGCACTGGGACATGATTTTAATAGAGGTCTGCTACATAAAAATTTCTGGATTGTAGAGGAATTAATGGGTGCTCAAGGTCATGATGTCATCGGTTATCTACCGAGGCCTAATCAGGCAAAAATGTGGTCTTATCAAGCGTTTGCTCATGGATGCACGGACCTGCTGTATTTCCGTTGGCGCGGAATGACAAGAGGAGCTGAGCAATACTGCTACGGAATTGTAGGTCACGATAATCATTATGGAAGACGCTACAAAGAAGTTCAGTCGTTATTTAGTGAAATCGTTAAGTACGAACATGTACTTGAATCTGACATTAAGTCGGATGTTGCTGTTTTATATGACTATGAAAATATATGGTCATGGCGCTTTCAGCAGCAAAGTGAAGGGTTTGACTTTACGCAAGAGCTTCTTAGAGGGTATACACCGTTTTATAAGTTGAATACACCTATTGATGTTATTCCTGCTACAAGAGATTTTTCAAGCTATAAAGTACTGGTTGTTCCAGCTTTGCAAATCATTGATGAAGAACTAGGTAAAAGATTTACTGAATTTACTGAAAGCGGAGGCGTTATCGTTTTTACGTTTAGAACCGGCATTAAAGACAAACAAAATAATATTCACTTTAAACAGACGCTGCCCGGATATGTAAAAGAAATAACAGGGATTGAAATTCATGAAGTGGAAGCACTGTCTTCTACTCAAAAAGCAGCTATTAAAGGAAAAGGATCGTATGAAGGAGAACAAGCAAGTGCGTCCGTGTGGAGAGACATTATCACACCTGTAACAGCTGAAGTGCTGTATGAGTATGATGATCCATTTTATAATCAAGCCGCTGTAACAAAAAATCAGTTTGGTCGCGGGACGGTTTATTATGTAGGCTGTGGAATTGAAGGGCAAACGTTTGAAAAAATTGCGCTTGATATTGTAAAACAGCAGCAGATTGAGCATACGGAAAGTGAAGATGGAGTTGAAGTATATCCTCGCAAGCTTGGAGAGACAAGTTATTACTTCCTTATGAACCATACGCCAGAAGTAAAAGTATTTAAAGATATTGTTCTGCAGCCTTACGAAAGTCGAGTTGTAGAAAACATGTAGTAGCAACAGGAGACTAGAATCTCATAAAGCAATGAGATTCTAGTCACTCATAATATGATATGAAAGCGTTTTATAGGAGAAGGGAGTTAGGTTATATGAGCATGGGGGTACAGTCAAAAGTTTCTCTAAAGACCGTATTATCATACGGAATGGGGAGCTTTGGAAACAATATTATTTATGCATTAACAAGTACATATTTAATGATTTTTTATACGGACAGCGTAGGATTAAATGCTGCAGCCGTAGGAACCTTATTTCTTATTGCAAGGATATGGGATGGAATTGCAGACATTATTATCGGAATGATTGTTGATAATACAGAAACGAGATTTGGTAAGTTTAGGCCCTATCTTTTAATAGGCGGATTTTTTGCAGCTGTTGCTACAGTCGCGTGTTTTATTAGTCCTGATCTTTCTCACACAGGAAAATTAATTTATGCTTATATCACTTATATCGCGTGGGGAACAAGCTTTGCTATCATGGATATTCCTTATTGGTCGCTTTCAGCAACGATTACACAAGATGTAAAAGAACGAAATAAAGTTGTAGCTTTTCCTAGAACAATTGCAGCAGTAGGGTCTTTATTTGCTAGTTTATTAACTCTTCCACTAGCTCATTATTTTGGAAACTGGTTTATGCTTAGTCTTATTTATGCGTGTATCTTAATGATTACAATGATCATCACATTTTCAGGAGTAAAAGAAAACTATACCGTAAAAAGACAGGAAAAGCAGACGCCAAAAGCAGTTTGGAACTTATTTATTCAAAATAGACCGTTGCGCTACCTGATTTTCTCGATGCTTTTAGTTGAAACAATTTTAACGATTCGAACTACGTTTTCTATTTACTATTTTAAATACAATTTAAATGCAGAGAACATCGCGTCTCTTTATTTAACCTTATTTTTTACCGCACAAATTGTAGGAGCGATCGCGTCTCCTTTCATTTCAAATAAATTTGGAAAGAAACGTGCAGCAATAGGGGGAATTGCCCTAAATGCTGTAGCCACTCTTACAATGTTTGCAACGGGTTTCCACGTTATGCCAGTGATGATTTTAAGCTTTTTAGCTTCTTTTGGCGGTGGGGTTAGTAACATTGCTCAAACGTCTATGCTCGCTGACTGTGTAGAATACGGCGAATGGAAAACGGGGAACCGAGCAGAAGGAATGGTGTTTTCTACGAATATTTTCAAAACAAAGGTCGCTTCAGCAGTGGGTGGAGCAGTAGGTGGGTACATCCTTTCAGCAGTAGGGTACGTGCCAAATCAAATTCAGTCACACAGCACGCTCATTTGGATTGCTTTAATCTTTACGATTATTCCGGGTATTCTCTGCTTGTTATCACTTGTCCCACTCGTAAAATATGAGTTGACGGAAAAGAGATATTTAGAAATTTTACAAGATATGAAAAAGCGCTCAGGCCGCATAAAAGAAAAACCGGCTATGAAAGTGTCTAGCTAATTCAAATCAACACAAGCATTGTACACAAAAATCACAAGAAAAAAAGACTGCATTTTCTCAGCTCCTCTTGCTATGATGTCAGGTAGACAGATATCAATGTAAAGAGGAGTTTTGTTTATGTTTATTAATTTTTCAAAAGAAGACAAAGATAAAATGCTGAATGAAATTCAAACGTTTTTTTATAACGAACGAGATGAAGAAATCAGTGAATTTGCAGCGGAAAATGTATTGGAGTTTATTAAAGAACATATAGGTCCTCACTTTTATAACCAAGCCATTAAAGATGCGGAAGATATTATGAACCAGGTCATGCTTTCTGCAGAAGAAAATTTACATGCATTAAAAAAACCAATCGAAAAGTAGTTCGAAAAAGAAAATATGAAATAGGAAAAAAGCGTTTTATGTACAAAAACATAAAGCGCTTTTGTTTGTTTATGAAACAAATTATTTGTTCGCCCAAGTGATATATGATACATTCGTTTTAAGATAATATTAACGTTAACGTAAAGGTTATATTTAAAGTGTTTTGATTTAACTTGATGAGGGCATAACTTCAGCAAGCAGGGACATAATGAGGTAATTATATGAGGAAAGAAGGGACTACACATGAGCAACATTACGAAAGGTCAGCTAACAAAATCTATTGTGAAAGCAAATGAAAATCGTTTAACGGATAATAGTGATTTTGATATCTATCAAGAGCTGGAAAATGTGCTTCAAGGAGTCGGCTTATCAGCAAAAGACAGCGGAGGAAACATTACATTTTACGGAGAAGATCCGATTGTTCCTAGTACGCTGCGACTTGCCTCAGCAGCAGCTATTGCACTGGTTGCTAAGTCAGTAGCTGTCTCAAAAATTTGGAGAATACGCGGAGGAAAAGGTCAAGATATTCATATGGATTTACGAAAAGCGATCCGAAGATTATCACCTTTTTACGATAAAAAATGGGAAAAGCTTAATGGGTATGCCCCGAGTAAAGCAAATGATCCTTATAATCCATTAGGCTTTCGCTTTTATCAAACAAAAGACGGCAAATGGGTAATGCCGCTGAATCCGTATCCACGCTCTAAGCATGAAACGCTCAAGCTATTAAATTGTATAGAAGACCCTGATGCAGTGGCAAAAGCGATTCGCGGATGGAATGCAGAAGAATTGGAAAAAGCTGCAGCGGAGCGAGGAGTTATCATGCCTGTTGTGCGGACAATTGAAAAGTTTATGAAAGAAGCCGTGTATGAAGAAATAGCTCAGCTTCCTTTAGTTGAAATTGAAAAGATTGGAGAAAGTGAGCCGATTCCTTTTTCCAAGAATCCTAAAACGCCGCTAGATGGTATTCGAGCATTAGGTCTTGGTCACGTTATTGCAGGAGCAGGATTCGGTAGAGCTCTCGCTTTACACGGTGCGGACGTCTTAAATATTTGGAAGCCAACGGATTGGGAGCATGATACGATTTACGCTACGTCTAATGTCGGTATGCGCTCTTCAACGCTGGATATCGGTGAAAAAGAAGGAAAAGAAAAAATGGTTGAACTTCTAAAAGAAGCCGATATCTTTTTTGCGAACCGTCGCTACGGATTTCTAGAGAGATACGGTCTAACAGCTGAAGAGTGTGCAGAACTAAAACCAGGCATCATCCACTGCACCGTTAACCTGCACGGGACGCAAGGAGAGTGGGCAAAAAGAAATGGATTTGACCAGACAGCGGGAAGCGTAACGGGAGTCATGGCGTTAGAAGGATCGCCAGAAAATCCTCAGCTGCCTCCTATTGTAGTTGTCAATGATTATGCAGTTTCTTGGCTGCTTGAAGTTGGTGCTTTAATGGCACTAGAAAGAAGAGCAAAAGAAGGAGGCAGCTACCGCGTGCGTGTATCATTAGATCGCGTATCTTTATGGATCTTATCAATGGGCATCTATGACAAAACATACGCCCATCAAACAGCTGGTTCGTCAGAGAAGCATGAGTACATTGCACCGGATCTCTTTACAGCCCAAACACCTTTAGGATTGTACCAAGGGCTTACAGAACAAATCGAAATGTCGGAAACTCCAGGGGAATATAAGACGGTTCTCGTTCCTCGAGGTTCTTCACGCCCAGAGTGGTTGTGATAACAAGAGGCTGAGACAAAATTATTTTAGTGGAAAGAAAATCCGAACGATGAATCGAGATTCTTGATAAAGGATCCAACTCGTTCGGATTTTTTTGTTATTGTGATGAACGTAGGTTTCGTTTATGGGGGTAGGTGTTTCTAGCGCTTGCACGGAAATCAACAGCGGTGTCACAAGCGGTTCAGCTCATGTATCCAATTTGTTTGTCTTTAGATTGAATTGATTTCGCTATGTCTTAATCTCGGTTTTTGGGGGTCAAATTTAAAATGAAAAATAAGAAAAAATATTTGAATAATTATATGATTTCTTATATAATAGCGAAAAGGATGAGGAGTTGACTTGTAATGGAAAACTATACGTCCCGCAAAATGACACGAGAAGAAGTAAAAGTATCAGACGCGACAGCAGCTCAACTAGTGCTAAACAAATCTCTTCGTGACTTTAAAAAAGCACAGCTTTTACTGCAAATCGATCAGTCTTTAGAAAAAAGAGATAAAGAAACTTTTTTACGTTTAACTGAAGAGTTAAAAGAAGTTTGTTAAATAACCTACTAACATAAACAATCAGCCTTTGCTTCTAGTGAGCAAAGGCTTTTCATATGGAAAAAAACGGATAAATGTTTTGTTTTTTCTGAAAGCGGTAAAAGTATAGTATGGATGATAAAGCAAAAATCAAGAAGTCTCTTACTTTATTATTTTTTGCTTTATCATCTACAGCATCTAGATGGTAATACATCATGAAAGAACAAAAAGAGAGAGGGTTCTTGATATGTATAACAAAATCTTAGTCGCCTTTGATGGTTCCGCACCTTCTATTCGTGCTCTTCAACATGCAAGTAAACTAGCTGAAAGCGTAAATGCTAATAAGCTGACAATTGTACATATTAAGGAAAGAATTCACTTGCAGCAGCCTGTTTTTAGCGTTGACTTGGACGCACTGATAGAAGAAGAAAACCGCGATATTTTATCTGAAGCTCACAATCATTTAACTCAATCAGGTATTCCATATGAGGCATACGGTGTAGAAGGCACTGCTTCAAAGAAAATTATTGAATACGCACGTGACAATCAACAAGACGTCATTGTAATAGGAAGCCGAGGAAAGGGCTTTGTTAAAGAGACCTTTCTAGGAAGTGTAAGTCACGAAGTTGCTCAATCCGCAGAATGTCCTGTTATTATTGTTAAATAAAAAGAGGCTGGGGTAAAAGTAGTTTAGTTAAAGAAAAATCCGAACGATGAATCGAGATTCTTGATGAAGAATCCAACTCGTTTGGATTTTTTTATTGGTATGGTGAACGTAGGTTTCATGTATATAGTTGCTTCTAGCAGTTGATTGGAGGGTAAGACGAAGACTCCTGCGGGGAAAGCGGAACAGGTGAGACCCCGCAGGAGCGTAAGCAACGAGGAGGCTCAGCGGCCGCCCGCGGAAAGCGAAGTCTTGCACGGAAATCAACTGCGGTGTGACCAGTAATTTATACTAGCTCCCTTATCCAATTCGTTCGTCTTTAGATTAGAGTGATTTTGTTATGTCTCAATCTCTTTTTGCTTTTGGATTATGTATTGCTGCACGCTTCGTAAGTTCGAAATTTGCTGTATGATAAACTTACTTCATACGCTAAGCTGTCAGATACCCGTGGTAAAATGTCAAAGAATAATCGTTATTTAATTAGGTATGTTTTATTCTGCACAGTTTCTTCATTTATTACTTTTATAATGAAAGCAAGGGATGTGAATAAATGAATCGTATTTCTATTAAGCTTGGACTCTTGTTTTTAATGTTCATTTTACTAATTGAAGCCGCTCTCTTTTTCTATTTATATAGCGGTCTTGCCAATACACGAATTTCAGAGGAGCTGCAAAGCTTGCGTTTAAGAGGAAACAGTCACCGGGAAGTATTAGAGAAGCATCATGATTCTGCTACGCTTAACCATGTTGCACTGATGGAATCAGAAGCAGAAACTGATGTTATCATAACGGATAAAACAGGAAAAATTATCAGTTCGTCTAGGCCTTTAATTCAAGGTGCAAGAAAAGCAGTAGAGAAATGGAAAGGAAAGTCTCTTACATATAAAGGTGAAATTATGCAAGGCGACTGGAAAAGCAAACCTTATATCGCCACGGCATCACCTATTAAAGAAGGCCATCAACAGTTCGGAACGGTTTATATGTTCAAAAACACAAAGGATATTCACGAAATGATTGCGAGACTACAGCATCATTTTTACGTAGCGGGAGCTGTGTCCGTTTTATTTTCCATTGTGACTATTTTTGCTCTGTCTAAATTTATAACCGCTCCTTTAATCAAAATGAAAAAAGCAACTGAGAAGCTGAGTCAAGGAGATTTGTCTGTGAAACTTGGCGCTCATTCAAGAGATGAACTCGGACAATTAGGAATGTCCATTCAGTCGTTAGCGAATGAGCTGCAGCGGTTACGAAAAGAGCGAAATGAATTTTTAAGCAGCATTTCACATGAACTTCAAACGCCTTTGATGTATTTAAAGGGCTATGCAGACGTAGCAAGAAGGCCTTCTAATACACCGCAAGAACGTGATAAGTATCTTGCTATTGTGGAAGAAGAAGCAGGAAGAATTTCACAGTTAGTCAAAGATTTGTTTCAGCTGGCGCAGCTGGATCAGCATACATTTTTTATTCAAAAACAAAAAGTAGAGCTAGCTATGTATTTGCACACCGTATGCGCGCATTTTCATTTAGCTTTAAAAGAAAAAGAGATGGAGCTGGAGATAAGCTGCCCTAAAGGTCTTTACGTTTCACTAGATCCTGAAAGATTTCAGCAAGTGATTATCAATTTACTTGATAACGCAATGAACTATTCAAAAGAAGGGACTAAAATTGATTTAAGTGTAAAAAAATCAGCTGAATCATTGACAATAACTCTTAAAGATCAAGGAATAGGCATTCCAGAAAAAGATCTACCTTACGTATTTGACAAGCTGTATCGAGTGGAAAAATCCCGCTCGAGAAAAAGCGGAGGATACGGATTAGGCTTATCAATTGTAAAGGAGATTGTAGAAGCTCATGGAGGAGAAATAACAATCACAAGCGAGACGGGAAAAGGTACGACTGTAGAGATTGTATTAAGAAAGGATGGATAGGATGGCAACTATTTTATTAGTAGATGATGAAGCAAGGATGCTGGATTTACTAGAACTTTATCTGCTGCCAAACGGATTTACATGTATAAAATTTGAAAAAGGCACAGAAGCGCTGCGCTATCTTTATGAAGGTAACAAAGCAGATTTGATGTTATTAGATATTATGATGCCAAGCGAAGATGGGTGGGAGATTTGCCAAGAAGTAAGAAAAATGTCTGATCTACCTGTCATTATGCTCACAGCCCGCAGCCAAACATTAGATGTAGTAAAAGGATTAAATATAGGGGCAGACGACTATATTACCAAACCGTTTAGCGAAGAAGAATTGGTTGCACGCATCGGTGCGGTTCTTAGACGTTCGTTAAAGGAAAAACATGAAATCACCTACAAAGGGTTAGTATGGAGCAAGGAAAATCACGTATTACAATATAAAGATCAGCAGATTCAAGTAACGCCTAAAGAGTTTGAATTGGTGGGGTTACTTCTTCAGCATTTAAATCGTGTGTTCAGCCGAGACGACTTGCTTGTGTTAGTGTGGGGATATGAGGCGGAGATTGGAGACCGTACTATTGACTCTCATGTGCGAAATGTTCGGGATAAGCTTAGAAAAGCGGGCTTTCCCGTAGACGAATACTTGCAAACCGTATGGGGAATAGGCTATAAGTGGGTTGATGTTAGTTGAAAATGATATGAGCATAGCTACTAAAATTGGTGAAAAGATAAAGTAAGCAGAAGCCAGCTTTTCGCTTTACATAGGGTAGGGGGGTATAGTATCATGAAGTTATGAAGGGAGGATGTTAGATGGTCGAAGCGAATCACATGAATAGTGAAGAAAAATGTTGTACGATAAATAGTGAAAGAAAAAGTCACCATTCTCCAGAAGTGAAAAAAAACCTAACAAGCCGATTAAATCGAATTGAAGGACAAATTCGAGGAATTAAAGGATTAATTGAAAAAGATACGTATTGTGACGACGTGATTACTCAAATCGCAGCTGCGCAGTCTGCTTTGAATAGTGTAAGTAAAATTTTGCTTGAAGGTCACTTGAAGCATTGCATTGTAGAACGTGTGCAAGCTGGTGATGAAGAAGTAGTGGATGAATTATTAACAACCATTAAACGATTAATGAAATAAAGGAGATGCTAGAAATGGAAAACGTAACATTATCAGTACAAGGAATGTCTTGCGGTCATTGTGTCAAAGCTGTTGAAGGCGGCGTAGGCGAACTTAATGGCGTTAAAAGCGTAGAAGTAAGCTTAGAAGATGCAAAAGTAACGGTTGCATTTGATCCAAGTCAAGTAACGGTCGAAGATATTAAAGAAGCTATTGATGACCAAGGTTATGACGTAGCATAAACAGCATCGCGTGCGAATACCTTCGCACGCTTGATTTAGGAGAAATATATACCCCTTATAGGTATATAACAGGAGGCGAAATGCGGTGAGTGACAAACAAAAAGAAGCCACCTTGCAAATTACGGGTATGACATGCGCAGCGTGTTCTAACCGGATTGAAAAAGGGTTAAAAAAAATAGAAGGTGTAAAAGAAGCAAACGTGAATTTGGCTTTGGAAAGATCTACTATCATATTTGATCCGTCTAAAACAAGTCCACAGGCCTTTGAAGAAAAAATCGAAAAGCTTGGGTACGGAGTTGTAAGTGAAAAAGCCGAATTTGCTATTACGGGCATGACGTGCGCCGCTTGTTCGACTCGTATTGAAAAAGGGTTAAACAAATTAGAAGGCGTGACAAAGGCAAGTGTTAACCTTGCTTTAGAAACGGCTTCTGTTGAATACAGCCCTTCTCAAATAGATCCGCAAGACATAACGCAGCGAGTTGAAAAGCTTGGATACGGAGCCAAGCTAAAGTCAGAAGAAAAAGAAGAAGAGCAAAGCTACAGAGAAAAAGAACTGAGTAAACAAAAAGGAAAGTTTTGGTTTTCATTTATTTTAAGCGTACCGTTATTATGGGCAATGGTTAGTCATTTTACGTTTACGTCGTTTATTCCTTTGCCTCATATGCTGATGAATCCATGGGTTCAGCTCGCTTTAGCTACGCCTGTTCAATTCGTCGTAGGGAAGCAATTTTATATAGGCGCATTTAAAGCTCTTCGTAACAAAAGTGCCAACATGGATGTTTTAGTAGCACTAGGTACAAGCGCAGCTTATTTCTATAGTTTATACTCTTCTCTTAAATCGCTTGGCTCATCTGCTCATACTACTCAGCTTTACTATGAAACGAGTGCTATATTAATTACGCTGATTCTTTTAGGGAAATTATTTGAAGCCAATGCCAAAGGCCGTTCTTCAGAAGCAATTAAAAAGATGATGGGTTTACAAGCTAAAACGGCCGTTGTAGTAAGAGACGGAGCGGAAATTGAAATTCCAGTGGAAGAAGTGCAAAAAGACGAAGTTATTTTTATTAAACCCGGTGAAAAAGTACCTGTAGACGGAGAGGTTATTGAAGGACAATCGGCTTTAGATGAGTCCATGCTGACAGGGGAAAGCGTACCGGTAGATAAAAGCATTGGAGATAAAGTAATTGGAGCCACACTCAATAAAAATGGTTTTCTAAAAATAAAAGCTACAAACGTTGGAAAAGAGACGGCGCTTGCGCAAATTATTAAAGTAGTAGAAGAAGCGCAGGGGTCTAAAGCCCCTATTCAGAGATTAGCTGATTATATTTCAGGTATATTCGTGCCAATTGTGGTTGGAATTGCTCTTCTTACGTTCTTTGTCTGGTATATCTGGATTGTGCCTGGCGAATTTGCACCGGCTTTAGAAAAGCTTATTGCCGTATTAGTGATCGCATGTCCATGCGCATTAGGTTTAGCTACTCCAACTTCCATTATGGCGGGGTCGGGCCGCGCAGCAGAATTTGGTATTTTGTTTAAAGGCGGCGAGCATTTAGAAGCGACGCATAAAATCGATACAATTCTTTTAGATAAAACGGGAACTGTTACAAATGGAACGCCTGAGCTAACCGATGTACGTATTGCACAGGGCTACGAAGAAAATGAGCTATTACAGTTAGTTGCATCAGCTGAGCGTTTATCGGAGCATCCTCTAGCTCAAGCACTCGTAGCAGGTATAAAAAATAAAGGTATAGAAATTCAAGATCCGTTATCTTTTGAAGCGATTCCAGGGCATGGAGTAAGGGCAACTGTACAAGAACGAGAGCTGTTAGTAGGAACAAGAAAGCTTATGAACCAACATAAAGTGAATATTGATGCAGCTTTAGAAGAAATGACAAATTTAGAACGAGAAGGAAAAACGGCCATGCTCTTTGCTCTTGACGGAAAATATGCCGGCATGCTTGCTGTTGCAGACACTATTAAAGAGACTTCTAAAGAAGCAGTTTCTAGGTTAAAAGAGATGGGCTTAGAAGTGATGATGATTACCGGAGATAATCGTCAAACAGCTCAGGCTATTGCGATGCAAGCGGGTATTGAGCACGTTATAGCAGAAGTGTTGCCAGAAGGCAAAGCAGAAGAAGTGAAAAAGCTTCAGCAGCAAGGTAAAAAAGTCGCAATGGTAGGAGATGGTATTAACGATGCTCCTGCACTTGCGTTAGCTGATATTGGAATGGCGATTGGAACAGGAACGGATGTAGCGATGGAAGCCGCTGATATTACGCTGATGCGAGGAGACTTGATGAGCATTGCAGATGCGATTGAAATGAGTAGAAAAACGATTTCTAATATTAAGCAAAATCTATTCTGGGCGATGGGTTATAACACGCTCGGTATTCCAATTGCAGCAGTTGGGCTGTTAGCTCCTTGGGTTGCTGGTGCCGCGATGGCTTTTAGTTCCGTATCGGTTGTATTAAATGCACTGCGATTGCAGAGAGTGAGGCTATAAGGTATGAAAAAGTGGATCATCTCAGCTATTTTGTACGTGCTTGCTGTCATAGCAGTATATGCTGTGTGGGAAATATAAACTAAAAAATATTGGAGTCATCGAGCCACTCTCGGTGAAAGTGATCCAAAAGCAAAGCTGCTAAAGAATATTCTTTAGCAGCTTTGTCAGGTGCAAGGAATTTTTTTGATTCAATTCATACCCTTTAAGATGAAGGTCTTCTGGATGCTTTTGCTGAGCAATTAACACATCACGTCCATCATCCATAATCCAAATGAAATAATGACGGCTGGAATCATCTCCATAGGTAATGGTCATTTTGCAATCGATGCTCCCAGCAGATTCTTCATCTAAGAGAAGTTTCATGCGCTCAGCCTTTTTTATACTATTGGTGAATGTATTCATATCTTGTTCATCGATAAACGTTTTGAGTATTTTCATTTTAATGGACGTTACTTCTATCTTTTGTACGCTAGGTGAGAGCGTGGACTGTGCGGAAGCAAAGGGGGCTCCCATCACCAAGCTAACTACAAGTAAGAGTGAGGATAGAGCAAAGCGTATTTTTAGCATGTTTCTTTCCTCCTTTTATTTTTATACTTTTTCCTAGTGGTAAGTGTTTCATACGAAGGCCTTTTTTAGGCACAGGAAATTTTCGTACCTAATTACCTTCATCTTCACAAAATCTGCACAAAGTCTGGCTACAATAAAGAAAAGAAGAAGAGTATGCAAAGATAAGTTGTTTCTAAGGATTAAAGGATTTTCATTTTAAAATTTATTAGGTGGAAAAGAGGGACTGTCATGAAAAAACAGCTATTTATTCTTGGTGCATCTGTCATTATTGGACTAAGCGGATGCGGAAACGATTCTAGTCATGAAAAACCTTCAGCTGACAAAAATGAATCCATGCACGATCACTCAGAGATGAATCACTCTAGTTCAGGAGAGGTTTCAAAAGGATTAAAGCAAGCTGAAAATCCAACATATAAAGTTGGAGATAAAGCCGTTATGAAAGCTGATCATATGAAAGGCATGAACGGGGCTGAAGCAACGATTGTTGGTGCTTACGATACTACGGCCTATACCGTTTCGTATACGCCAAAGACTGGCGGGGAAAAAGTAAAAAATCATAAGTGGGTTATTCAAGAAGAAATAAAAGATGCGGGTAACAAGCAGATAAAGACAGGTAGCGAAGTAACGCTTGAAGCAGACCATATGAAAGGTATGAAAGGGGCAAAAGCAACGATTGATTCAGCCGAAAAAACAACGGTATATATGGTAGACTACACGCCGACTACAGGCGGAGAGAAAGTGAAAAATCATAAGTGGGTAACGGAAGATGAGCTTTCAGCAAAATAGACTGTTAGCGAGAAAAAAGGCTGGACAAAAGTATTTTTGGTGAAAGAAGATCCGAACGATGAATCAAGATTCTTGATTGAGAATCTCGATTCATTGTTCGGATTTTTTATGGGTATGGTGAGCTTAGATTTTATGTAGTGTCTTCTAGCTGTGGTATTAAGTAGAATGCTACGGTAATAAAACGAACAAACTACTGATGAAAGGAGCTAGCTATGAGTGAACATACAGTAAAGCGAACAGGACGCACACGATGGTTCATTTCATCTTTGTTAAGCAGTATGATTATTTTAAACTATTTTGATCGTGTAGCGGTGTCAGTGGCCGCTCCTGCAATACAAGATGCATTTCACTTAACGGGAACAGAGCTTGGAATTGTCTTTTCTATTTATACGTATTCTTATACGATCATGCAAATACCTGCTGGAAGCTTGCTTGATCGGTTCGGAGTAGCATGGGTGACAAGAGTCGGTATGGTTATTTGGAGTTTATTAACGATGTCGATGGCTTTTTTGCAAGGAAAACTTCTTCTCTATATTGTCCGGTTTTTAATAGGAATAATGAGTGCTTCCGCATTTCCGGCAGCATCAAAAGCTACGTCGCTATGGTTTCCTCCAAACGAAAGAAGCTTACCAAATTCTTTGTTTGATTCAGCGGCCAAATTTTCAAATGTACTTGGCGCGCCTCTTGTAGCATTTCTCATCACCAAATTTGATTGGCGCACAGCATTTTTATCCATTGGAATTATAAACGTGCTGTTTACGCTGCTGTTTTGGTTTTATTACGAAAAGCCAGAAAAGCATAGACGCATATCAGATGATGAGTTGAAGTATATTCAAGAAAATAATTTAAATGCAAACGATGAGCAAACATCAAAATTTTTACATACCTTAAAAGTATTATTTACGAATCGGAAAGTTTGGGGGCTAATGATTGGGTTTACAGGCTATGGATATACGTTTAATTTACTGTTAACGTGGCTGCCAACTTTTTTAAAAGAAAAATACGGTATGGATATCATGTCATCGGGCCTGCTTACGGCAGTACCTTGGCTAATTGCTACATTTGCTGGCATTTTAGTTGGCGGCTGGCTTGTTGATTACCTTATAAAAAAAGGGTATAACAGTCAAAACGTATATCGTACGATCATTATAGTAGGGTTATGCTTAGGGTTTGTGTTTTTAGGCTCTATTTTCACCGATAATGTCGTCGTAGCGATGATTTGTATTTCGATTGGACTGGCAGGTATATCTGCAACGGCACCAATCGGCTGGTCTATTTCCGCTGAAATTGCGCCTGCAGGCTCTATTTCTCTTCTCAGTTCTATTGTTAATTTAGCTAATAATTTGTTTGGTGGAATTATAGCGACAGCTTTAACGGGATATCTTTTGGATAAAACTGGTTCTTTTAATCTAAGCTTTATTGTAGCGGGAATTGTATTGTTGCTAGGCTTAATTTTTTATATTTATGTGCTAGGAGATATTAAACAAATTAAAATTCCAAAAAATCAACGTACGAAGTAAAACCCCATGACTCGTTATGGGGTTTTACTTTTGATTATAAATAACGACCTTGCTTGTGCGTTTAGCGATGTGAGAAACGCTATTAAGAAGGGAAATAAGGTAAATTTGTTTGTTTAAAACATATGATAGAGACTTATTTTAAAACAGAATTGTTAGTATAGCATGTTCTTAAAAAGGTTAAGATGATTTTTATGAAGAAATTCTGTGTCTATTTTTGTGATTTCAGCAGAAGTAGATACGAACCGCACTATAAAAAAATAGAAAGGCAGAGGAACATGAATCATAAAGAAAGTGAAAGCAATACTGAGTTAAATCAAAGTCATTTGTTAAAGGAACCTCAGCGCATAGAATTATCTAAGTACCAAATTTTAAAAGCACTGATACCTGTTATTATACTGGGGCTTGTCGTTTTAGTGGCCGTATTACAAAACGATGGTCTTCTTAATTGGATCTAGGCATGTAAAAGGGGTCTGTAACGTACAAACAGACGTCGCAATCAGTAGAAATAATGGATTGCAACTTAGGCATGCAACAAAAAAACTGCATAGAGTGTAATTCAAATCGCTTGGATACAGTAGAGGGAAAGAGGGAGATATATGCCAAGAGTAACCGTTTTAGGATACGGAAGTTTTGAAGTGGCAAAAGGAAAAAAGCTTGTCTTGGCACTCGAAGACAACGGTATAAACATTCTTCATCGGTGCGGCGGAAAAGCCAAATGCACAACTTGCAGGGTAGAAGTGCTCGAAGGTGAATATTGTGACTTAACACACGCGGAGAAAAATGCATACTCAGAAAGTTCAATTGAAGATCATTTGCGCTTATCATGCCAAATTCGTGTAAATGAAGATGTCACCGTTCGGCCAATACTAACGGTAGAAAGCTCAGGACGAGAAGCAGGACCTCGACCCGCAGAGTAGCCATGTAATTGCAAAAAGCAGCGTGTGGAATGTTTACATGCTGCTTTTTGTATGTTTACTTAAAAAAATAACAAGAACAGCTACGGGGAGTAGCAGCTGTTCTTGTTCAAGTAAAATACCTACGGAATGATTCCTTTAAATTTTAGCATTCTGTAAGGCGGGCAGTAAATCACTCAAAAGAGTGATTATAAAGGCTTTTTTCGAACCGTTATCTGCAAATAGATTTAATTGGATTCTTCAATCACATCTCCACTTTTGTAAATATGATACCAGCCTATGGTACCTGATCCCCCTTGATCCATCCAGTCTTTATTTTTTGCTACGAATCTATAGTAAGCTTTATCGTTGTTATCTTTCCGTAAGCGGTCGTCTGTACTGAAGACAATGTTGTCATCGAGTTCTTTTTTACCGAATGCAATAGCCGTGCTGACAGGAAATTGCTTTCTTTCTACCTTGTTCTCATCTAAAGCTGCCCATGTTAAGGGACCAACAATACCATCTGGAGACAAGCGGTGATCGGTTTGAAATTCTTTTACTACATTTTGCGTTCGCGTACCGAAAATTCCATCAACTGATGTGTTATACTTCACATCCTTTAAACTTTGCTGTAAGTCTCTTACGTAGCTAGAGTGGGAACCTTTACGAAGCGTAGGCCTCGTTTCTGCTTTAGCTTCAATTTTTTGTGAGTAGGCATCTTTAGCAGCTGCTTCAGTAGTTGGAGTGCTGAATGCTACGCATGTTGTTGCAAGCGTAAGAGTAGAAAGCATGACAAGTGTTTTTTTCGTTAACATGAAATAACCTCCTTGTTTTTAGCAACTATTTGTCGCTTTTCATGAGCTTTATAACTAATTAGTAGCTATAAAGTCAACTTATTATAGCGCAGCCAGTTTTCTATTTGTTTTTATATTCCTATGATTATATAAGATAGTCATAAAAAACTAGTGAAGTAGATAAATCGTTCTATGTTTTCACTATAATTTCATTTTTCTCTGATACAGTACGGAAGGGAAAAAACAGTAGGTTTAAGCGTCTTGTGTACTTGGAGTATGTCTTGCTCTATAACGCTCATAATAAACGAATGAAAAGACTGCAAAGGGAATTTGGATCTCTTTGCAGTCTCTTCATGTTCAAAAGCTCTGCGTTCAACCGATAACCAGAAAGGAAAGTATTTATGTCTACTTTGTATGCTCAGCACATAAGGAACCTTTTTTCGAAAATAAAGTCCAATAAGTCATCAAGGAAACAAATTTTTCTCTACATATTAGGGATTTGCTGTTTGTGTATAGCGCTCGTTGTAACAAACCACAATTATTCTCTTTATAAAAAACCAATAGCTGAGGTAGTGAAGACGAATGTTGTAGAAAAAAACAAATCTGCTGATTTAAATCATAACAAAGATACCGTATACTCTCAGGAAATTGTTGCTAAAATAATGAACGGAAAATATAAAGGAAGGCTTATCCATTTAGAGAATACGTACTCGTATTCAGGTGCTTATGATCAAAAGTATACTGTCGGAACAGATCTTTTTGTCTCCTTAGAAAAGAATTCACAGCATGCTCTAAATGGAACGATTGAAGGAGTGAAGCGGGACAAGCAGGTTACCGCTGTCGCTGGTTTATTTATATTAATTTTGCTGGCTATTGGAAGAAAACAAGGTTTTTATTCAATCATTAGCTTATTTATTAATATTGTTCTTTTAATCGGGGCCCTCAATGTATATTTAGCACTAGGGAATGTGAGCTTGCTAGCTGTATGTATTGTTGCGGTCGTTCTTTTTACGGTTATTTCTTTGTTATTAGTAAGCGGTAATAAAGAAAAAACGCATGTAGCGATTATTTCAACTTTAATAGGTACATTTGTTTCGCTTTTAATCGCGTATGGTGTCATGCAATTAACAGATTCTAATGGCCTTCATTATGAAGGAATGGAGTTTGTAACGATTCCTCCTCAAAAAATATTTATGAGTGAGGTATTAATAGGATCTTTAGGGGCTGTTATGGATGTAGCGATTACGATTACTTCTTCTGTCTATGAACTATATGAAAAAAATAAAGAGATCGCGCGCAAAGATTTACTGAAATCAGGCAAAGAAATTGGCGGAGACATCATGGGAGCTATGACGAATATTTTATTTTTTTCATATATAAGCGGAACAATCCCAATGGTTCTTCTTTATTTAAAGAATGGCTCTCCTTTAGGATATACGTTTTCGATGAATTTCTCCTTGGAGTTAATCCGTGCTCTTACTGGCAGCATTGGTATTGTTTTAACGATTCCCATTACACTCTATCTTTCGATTCTTTTTATTTTTAGAAAGGGGAACAGAAAGTGAACGTTTTACTATTGCTTGCTCTTATTTTATTTATTCTGATGAGTATTGTGGGCGGAAAAAAAGGAATCCGGTCTTTCCTTGCGCTGTTCTTGAATTTTGGCGTTATTTTTCTCACCATTCTCTTTATGCTGTCTATAAAAAATACGATTGTTGTTACGTTGATCGCTTGTACAATCATTAGCTGCATTAATTTATTTTATATTAATAAATTCAATCATAAAACGCTTGCTGCGTTTGTTTCAACAATTATTACCTTAGCTGTTTTAGTACTCTTTATTTTTATTATTGAACATCATGCAATGATTCAAGGATTTGGAGAAGAACAGGAAGAAGAAATTAACGCTTTTTCACTTTATGTTGGAATTGACTTTGCTAAAATAGCCATTTGTACAATTATTATGGGTGCCATAGGAGCGATCATTGATATTTCGCTATCTATTTCGTCTTCTATGAATGAATTATTTGTTCATGATCCGTCCGTAACTAAAAAGAATCTCTTCAATTCTGGTTTGAAAATCGGAAGAGATATTTTGGGCACCACAACCAATACACTGTATTTTGCCTTTGTAGGCGGATATTTGACGTTAATTATCTGGTTTAAGAGATTGTCGTATTCGTTTGGAGACATTATCAATTCAAAAACCTTTTGTGCAGAAGTCATTTCTATTTTAAGCGGGGGCATTGGTGTAGCCATTATTATTCCGATTACCTCTTGGATTAGTGCCTCTATTTTCTTACAAAAAAGAGAAAAAGGGAAGCAGTACAAGGAAATAAAGTAGAGAAGCGTATGGACAAATAAAAACAGAAAGTCATAAAAAACTGCCCCTCCAATGGTTAACCATTGGAGGGGCAGTTCAAATTAACCTCGGCCTATTTGTAGGATTTTGAGAGGAAAATAGGTGGAGGATGGGAGTTGTAATAGCATTAAGGATTACAATCTGTTTTTCTTACTGATAGATAATACGAAAAGGCCAAGAAGCAGAATTTACAGGAGAAGCAGCTTTTACAAGGACCGTCTCACCGTTAGCTGGAAGCAGATTCTTAAAAGCATAAATTCTACGTTCACCTCTTGGAGATCCACGTCCTCGAGAGGTCTTTTGAGGTATAATATTTCGTTCGTTTTTTGGGTCAAGTATCCAGTGTACGTACCAAATCTGACGTAAAAATTGTCTATTTGTACTTTGCGGACGTTCATCAAATATACAGTGATTCACTTGGCCTGTCCAATATAGATATCGCCCGTTTCCTATATGCCATTCATCTCCTGACCGATATCTGATTCCTACACATTCACCGGGGTAGATAACATTGGGAATGTTGTAATGATTTTCTCTTTGGCAACTAGGGTCACTATATTGTGTATAAGGCGTAACTTCTACTTTTTCCAATTGATTTTTTCTAAAATACAAATATTGCTGCGTGACTTGCCCTGTCGTTCGGTTTACGGCTCGGTGGCTAAGTAGAATACCGTTATAAGTCTGTAACTTTGTGTTATCGATGCTTCTTGTAACCGTTAAGGTACCGGCATTTGAGCTTATGACGCCCCCTACTAATCTTCCATTATGAACACAGTACCCGTTTCTGCAAGAGGCACCGGCATTAGCTCGATATAGAACTCCTACGCATGTCCCGCTATTAATTAAAGTCAATTATATTCACCTCGCATTCCAACTTGTTTTATAGAAATAGCTTTCGAAAGTGCTCTTCGTTTGAAGTGATTTCTATAGATCATTCGGGCCATATCGATAGGAAGGCTGTGTTTGAATAAAATAGCCATTTCGTACTTGAGCTACCCAGTTTTGAAATATTTCTCTCCATTCAACACGGTTAAAAAACTCATCAAGCGGCCTTGAAGAATCCCATTCAATGATAAAGAACGGAACTACTGATGGATTCCATACGCCTATACTATTGACACCTGCTTCTTTGATAAGAAGTAAAGGCAGGCCTCGTTGGTAACCCATGCTTGGCTCTATTTGTAAAAATGGAGCACCTTCCCATGATGGTGGCGGAGGTGTACCGCCGGGAATATTCGTCATGGTATAATTGGCGAAGACTTGCTGCATATTCACCGCAATCAATCCATAGCTAGAGAGGATCATTCGGCGAACGCTTGTAATCGTTTTATTAGGATATTGCTCCGTATCAGGCAGTGTACGAGGGAAAAGAAGAGCACGTTCAATTTCATCAATTAAACGATTAAGAAATCTTGTTTGAGTAGCATTAAGCATAGAAGGGTGGCTGAGGAATACAGGAATTTTATAAGCTCTGTCGGCTGTATTTTTTAAAGGGATTTTAGGGGCAGCAGAGGGAGATACTTTATCGTCTCTAAGAGAGTAAGGCTTGTCTACATAATATTTACCATCTTGCGGATTATAATAGGAATAATGTTTTTTAATCGTAATCATCCTTTCTTATTTTTCTCTATATTTTATTCAGATAGACAAAATAAGTATGTATGTTTGTCCAAGGACATTAGGAGCATTTTTACGAGAAAACATACGTATAGTATCGTATGCTAGATTTGACTTAAATTAGTAGGGAAAAATAATTTCTTAAATCCAATCCTTAAACAACTACTAAATCACTCTTAGTTCACTAAAAAATTGTAAATCAGTTAAAAATCAATTATAGTAATGAAGCATTAATACATAAGCCCATTTATACATCAGCTGAAAGGGAGTAGGAGGTGTTCATTAATGAGTACAAAATCTATAGATAGTATTGAAAAGGCAGCTCAAATCTTAAAATTATTGGGAGATAAAACAAGGCTTTCGATGGTGAAATTAATAGAGAACAATGAATGTTGTGTGTGTGAGTTCGTGGATATCTATCAAGCTAGCCAACCTTCAATTAGTCAGCATTTGCGAAAATTAAGAGATGCTGAGCTTGTGAAGGAAAGAAGAAAAGGGCAATGGGTTTTTTATTCTCTTAATAAAGAAAGCCGGTACTATGAGTTTGTTCTAGGTATACTTGAATCTGTACCAAGTCAGGACGAACGTTTAAAAGAGCTAGAAAAACAAGGACTGCGTATTAGTTGTTGTGAATAATTGGAGGTTTAAACAGTGGCATCGGTTGTACTAGCATCATTGATTTTTTTAGTAACACTAATTTTTGTCATTTGGCAGCCGAAGAATTTATCAATCGGCTGGTCGGCTTGTGGGGGAGCTATCCTTGCTTTACTGGCAGGCGTTGTTGATTTTCAAGACGTTCTTGAGGTAACCAGCATTGTGTGGAATGCGACTCTTACGTTTATTGCTATTATTATTATTTCTTTAATTTTAGATGAAATTGGTTTCTTTGAATGGGCAGCGCTTCACATGGCTAGAGCTGCAGGAGGGAACGGCGTGCGTATGTTTGTTTACGTGTCTCTTCTTGGAGCCGTTGTAGCAGCGCTATTTGCTAATGACGGAGCAGCTTTGATTTTAACACCCATTGTTTTAGCCATGGTTCGGGCATTAAAGTTCGACGATAAAATGGTTTTTCCGTTTATTATCGCAAGTGGATTTATTGCGGATACAACTTCGCTGCCGCTTGTTGTTAGTAACTTAGTGAATATCGTATCAGCCGACTTCTTTGGCATTAGCTTTTCTGAATTTGCATCACGCATGATTGTTCCAGATTTGGTTTCTCTGTTTGCAAGTATTATGGTCTTGTATCTGTATTTCCACAAAAGAATTCCTAAGAAATACAATGTAGCAGATTTGCAGAAGCCAGTGGATGCCATCAAAGATGAAAAGATGTTCCGGCTATCTGGAATTGTCTTAGTTTTGTTAGTGCTAGGCTATTTAATTGGAGAATTCTTTAGCGTCCCTGTTTCAATCATCGCAGGTATTATTGCTATTCTGTTTTTGATGATGGCCAAAAAAAGCCGAGCGGTTCATACAAAAAAAGTGCTAAAGGGAGCTCCATGGGCGATTGTCTTTTTCTCTATCGGCATGTATGTCGTTGTATACGGCTTGCGTAATGCTGGTTTAACAGAAATTCTGGCTGACGTGATCCAAGCAACAGCCAGCCATGGACTGTTTGCAGCAACGATCGGTATGGGATTCACTGCGGCTATTCTTTCATCAATTATGAACAATATGCCAACCGTTATGATTGATGCACTAGCAATCGATGCAACACACGCAGCTGGCACAATCAAGGAAGCGCTCGTTTATGCAAACGTCATTGGATCGGATTTAGGTCCGAAAATTACCCCGATTGGTTCTCTAGCAACGCTTTTATGGCTTCATGTTCTGTCAACAAAAGGCGTGAAAATTTCCTGGGGAACGTATCTTAAAACGGGTATTATTTTAACGATTCCGACCTTGTTTATTACGCTTGTTGGTTTGTATATTTGGTTGGTGATTATTTCATAACGCGTGCTAAAGGAGATTTGTTTTAGTCGATATGATAATGGCTGTTGCCAGAAAAATTCAGATGTGTATCGAAGCTGTAGAAAATGATCTACAGCTTTTTTTTTTGAAAAGGTATAACGGAGAGCGACACGTTTTTAAAATGAGATACGTATTTCTCATCTAAGCTACTTTTCTCCTCAGTCATACTCCAACAGCTCTTTCTATGATAAAATAATAAAACTGACTAAGTTTCACATGGAAATTTGAAATGTAAGGTGATTAAATACATGAAGTTAATTATTGCAGAAAAGCCGGATCAAGGATCGACGCTCGCTTCACAGTTTAAGCCGAAGCGTCACGACGGTTATTTAGAGATTCCACCGAATGAAGTGTTTACAGACGGAGCATATGTAACGTGGGCAGTGGGGCATTTATGTCAGCTTGTAAGTCCGGAAGATTATAAGCCGGAGTGGAAAAAGTGGTCAATTGACACGCTGCCGATGATTCCAGACCGTTTTCAATATGAAGTGACGCGCTCAAAAGCGAAGCAGTTTCAAGTGGTAAAAAAGCTGCTTAAAAAGCCGACGGTCACAGAAATTATACATGCGGGAGATGCGGGGCGGGAAGGAGAATTAATCGTCCGTAATATCATCCAGCTCTCAGGTGTGCATAAGCCGATGAAACGGTTGTGGATTTCTTCTTTAACACCAAAAGCCATTTATGATGGATTTCAACAGTTAAAAGACGAAAGCGACACGCGCAACCTTTATTATGAAGCATATACAAGAGCATGTGCGGATTGGGTCGTTGGGATGAATGCTTCACGCGTGTATAGCATCTTGTTAAAAAAGCATGGCATGTCAGATGTTTTTTCAGCAGGACGCGTGCAGACACCAACGCTTGCTTTGATTGTAAAGCGTGAAAAAGAAATTGATAATTTTAAATCAGAGCCTTTTTGGGAAGTGCTTGCTAAGTTTGATATTGAAGGAAAGAAGTATGAAGGCAAATGGCATCAAGACGGAGAGTCGCGTCTTAAAGAAAAAGAAATGGCGTATAAAATTGCTCAGTTTTGCGAAGGCAAAGACGCGGAAGTTCATGAACTCGTAACGGAGCGAAAAGAGTTCCAGCCGCCTTTGTTATTTAACCTATCGTCACTTCAAGCAACCGCGAATAAAGCGTTTAAGTTTTCTCCTAAAAAGACGCTTGATGTGCTGCAAGGGCTGTACCAGAAGGGAATTGTTTCTTATCCGAGATCAGACTCAAACTACGTAACAGAAGGTGAAGCAGAAACGTTTCCTGAGATTTTAGAAAAGCTGAGTGCTTTTTCTGAATACGAACATTTATTTCCGCTTCCTTACTCTTCAATTCTAGGAAATAAACGCTATGTAAATGCAAAAAAAGTAAGCGATCACTATGCGATTATTCCGACGGAACAAGTGAAGGACCCTAGTAAACTGTCAGGAGATGAACAGAAAATTTACGACTTAGTCGTAAGACGGCTAATTGCGGCACACTACGAAAAAGCGATTTTCGACTACACAACGATTACGACACTTGTGGAAAAGCGAGCAGCTTTTATTTCAAAAGGAAAGCAGCAAATTCAAGAAGGCTGGCGCAAAGTAATTTTTCAAAATGAGAAAGATGACGACGTTATTCTTCCTAATGTTCAAGAAGGCGAAGAAGGAAAAGTTATTAAAGTAGACGTAAAAGAAGGCAAAACACAGCCTCCAAAACGCTACACCGAAGGTCAGTTGATTACACTGATGAAGACAGCGGGTAAGCATTTAGATAACGATGAGCTGGAGAAAATTTTAGCAAAATCAGAAGGGTTAGGGACGGAAGCAACGCGTGCTGGAATCATTACAATGCTTAAAGATCGTAAATATATTGATGTGAAAAAAAACCAAGTGTTTGCGACTGATAAAGGAAAGGTATTGATTGACGCGATTGGAGATAAAATTTTAGCTTCACCAGAAATGACGGCTAAGTGGGAGCAGCGTCTAGCTGAAATTGGGCAAGGAGCAGCATCGGCCGCTACTTTTATGGAACAAACAAAGAAACTTTCAGCTAAAATTATCGAAGACGCTGTCGAAGCAGAAAGCAAGTGGAATTTCAGCGGATACGACACTGAATCCATTCAGCGAAAAGGCAAGGGAAAAGGTAAAAGTTTTTCTTCTAAATCGTTTGGTCCATGTAAGCTTTGCGACGGAAAAGTAGTCGATAAAGGTTCATTTTACGGATGCTCAAACTATGCAAAAACAAAATGTACATTTACCGTATCGAAAAAGATTTTAGGTAAAACAGTTACTCAAGCTAATTTAAAAAAACTGTTAAGCGAAGGGCAGACAGACTTGATTGAAGGCTTTAAAAAAGGTGATAAGACCTTTAATGCGAAGTTAGAATGGAAAGAAAACAAAGTGCAGTTTTTATTTGAAAAGTAGAGAAATAAAAAGCGCTTGCTAAAGATAAAGAGCAGGCGCTTTTTGTATGTAAAAACAGGAGTTTTCCAGCCTTTCTAGAATTTCCTACATAGCTTATTTATGTAAAGGATGAGATTAATGAAACGAACGAGTAAAGGGATGATTCCGTTTTGGGATTATATTGGCATTGAAGAAACGCTGCTTGAAAAAGGATATGCAGAGTTGAAAATTACGATTCAACCACAGCTTCTGCAAGGAAGAGGAACGGTTCATGGAGGCGTTATTGCCACGCTTATCGACGCGGCTGTTGGTTCGGCTGTGCGTTCTTCTCTTTCTGAGGAGGAAAGTGCCAGTACAGTTGAGTTAAAAGTAAATTACACAAGGCCGGGTATAGGCGAATATTTAGTTGCAAAGTCTACATTGTCTCACCGCGGCAAAACGCTTGCTGTTGGAGAAGTGAAAATTGAAGACAGCAGCGGCAAGCTTGTTGCGCTTGGCAGTGCAACATATATGATTTTTTCAGCAAAAAAAGCTTAGGATTCTAAGCTTTTTCTGCTGAATTCAGCTGCTGACTAATACATGCAATAATTGTTTTATAGTAAGCTTTGGGATGGGGAGCAAATTCACTTTTATGTGCTGTACGGTGAATTGGCTCTTTTTCATTTGTTATCCCTTCAATGATCAGTTCTGTTTGATTTCCAAGCCACAGTTCGCAAAAGTGAGAAAACGGAGCTTTTACAAGGCCTGATACTTCTTCTTGCTGCAACGTAAACGCACTAAGAGGGTGAGAGCTGTAGTATAAAAATACATGTGCAAATTCTTTATCAACATAGTGCGGCTGAGATACTTCGTATTTAAAGACATCTAAAGGAAGCAATTCATCAAATGAAATGTTGACGCCGAGCTCTTCGTGAATTTCTCTTACACCGTCCTCAGCGGTTTCTGTATGAAGCAAATGTCCGGCAGCTGTGATATCGAGTGCACCGGGGTAATCTTGCTTTTGCTCGCTGCGAATTTGGAAATAAATATAGTCTATATCATTTTCGCGGCTGACAAACCAGCAGTGAAACGCTTCGTGCCAATAGCCTTTTTCATGAACTTCTTTGCGAGACGCTGTTCCTATGCGCTGCTGTTGGTTGTTAAATATGGTTAACACTTCATCGTTCATCATAAGTCCCCCAATTTGTTTCCTACTTCTTTCTACTCTAACCTGCCGTGAAAGGTATGTAAATAATGGAAGATGAAAATCTGCTTTGATACATACAAATATGCACAAAATAAAAGATACATCAATTTTAGTAAAGAAGGTGCATGCGTTGAATCATTGGATGGAAGTAGTACTTCGTTCAGTGCTGATTTTACTTGGCTTGTTTTTTATTACAAAGCTGTTAGGAAAAAAACAGTTATCCAAACTTTCTTTTTTTGAATATATCGTTGGCATTACGATTGGAGATATTGCGGGAACCATTTCAATGGACGTAGATTTACAGGCAAGTCATGGGGTAGTCGCGATTTTAGTGTGGGCATCGTTTCTTATTTTTGTCTCAAACGTATCGTTAAAAAGTATTAGCTTTCGAAAAGCGGTGGAAGGGACGACGACGATCCTCATTAAAGAAGGAAAAATCCTTGAGGAAAATGTAAAAAAAGAAAAATATACCGTAGATGAGCTCATGGAACAGCTTCGGAAAAAAGACATCTTTTATGTGGAAGACGTAGCTTTTGCCATGCTCGAAACAAACGGCGAATTAAGCGTGCTGTTAAAAAAAGAAAAGCAGAACGTTACGCGTGAAGATTTAGTACTGAAAGAAGAACATACAAGATTACCTCAAACGATTATCATGGATGGAAATATAATGAAAGAAGCGGTTCATGAGCTGGGGTATAGCGTAGCGTGGGTTAAAGAACAGCTCAAAGAGAAAGGTGCTGCAGTCGACAAAGTATTTCTAGGGCAAGCAGACTCAGCGGGTCATCTGTATCTTGATTATTATGAAGACTGAGGCTAGGACAAACGTATTTTAGCCCAAGTGAAAAACGAACCACTAATCGACATGTTGATTAGTGGTTCGTTTTTCTGTGATGGTACATATCGTTTTATCTGTTTCGTTCCCTCTAGCAGTTGATTGGAGGGCAAGGTGAAGACTCCTGCGGAAAAAGCGGACGAGGAGGCTCAGCGGCCGCCCGCGGAAAGCGAAGCCTTGCACGGAAATCAACTTCGGTGTCACAAGCAGTCCAGCTCATGTATCTCATTTGTTCGCCTTTAGGCTGAATTCATTTCGTTATGTCTCAGCCTCAGCGGGGATCTACTTCTCGTCCAGATTTTATGTCGATGACTTTAAGGCTGTCTTTTGGTGCTTTAATATCTTTACTTGCAGGCGCTGCTTTTTTATTTTCTACCCAGTCTACTAACAAATCAAAAGATTGATGAGCATATGGGAGCAGGGGCTGAAGCTCTTGATTTGGATCCGTTTGTTTATTCCACACTAAGCTATCAACGTGATTTCCGTTTTTCACAGTATAAAGGCGATGAAGATTTGCCTTGCCAGCTTTTTTAACGAGTTTTTCATAGCCTTCGGCGTGAATAGACGGGAAGATAAGTGAATCGAGAGAGCCAGTCATACTGATAAGAGGCACATCGATATCGCCCGTATTTTCTACTTTTGCTACATTTTCTTTTACGCTTTTTGGACGGGTTTGATAGCGATAATTTTCAAAGATATAATCCCATGAACGGTCGCGCAGGCCTGATGAAGTAAAGTTTAAATAGTTGTGCCAGTTTGTTCTTCCTGGAGCTGTCGGATCAAAATGGTCACGGTAAATGTTTAAAGTAACCGCCCAGTACACTTGATCATGGTAATTCCACAGTTTTTCTGATCCTTTGGGAAGGCCGGCTTTATACATTTGTTTAATAGCTTTTTTCTGCTCTTTTCCCGTTCCGTACAGCGCTTCTTCCGCGTTGTTTACAACTGGTGTTAGTGAGCTGATTAAATTTGGCGCTTTTGCACTCCACAATACGCCTTCCCAATCGACGCCTCCATCAAATAAACGAGGCTCTTTGGTTTGTTTTGGATCGTCGTGTTCAAGTGCGTATCTGACAACGTATCCGCCGTTTGAAATGCCAATTGCATACGTGGGTACTTTATGATCGTTTCGAATCAAATCGCTTGCAGGGTTTTTTCGATTAGCCGGATTGATTAGTTTGTCTGAGTAATGAGTAGTCAAGTATTGCTGAGCTGCTTTTGTCATTTGACGATAGCGCATATTCCATTCTGCTACGCTGTCGTCATCGTTAGCAAGCGCATTTTTTACTTTAGCAAAAGGATCGGTAGGGTCACTTTCTCCTTGCGTTCCTTTATCAATCGCGGCAAACGCATAGCCTTTTTTAAGAACGTAATCGCTGAATAATAAATCGGTGGACGTTTCGTTGCGCGTAGCAGGAATGCCGGCTACCACAAGTTTTCCATTCCAGTTATCAGGAACCCGGATGACGAACTGAGCGTCTTCAAAAATTCCATTTACTTGCGTTCCTTTAACCGCAGCGGGCTGATTGATTCGATACCAGCCTGATTCATCTTCAGCTTTTCCCCAGTTATAAGGAGTAAGCCCGATGTTTCCATAGAGCGTAGCCAGCTGATATTGAGCGGGGTTTTTAGTCGTCAGCCAATTCCCGTTCGCTCCGTCAAAATAGGTTTCTGCTGATTGATCAGCATTTGGAATGACATCTGTTTTGTTAGCAGCTTCAGCAAGAGATCCTGAAGCGGAAAAACAAAGAGCAGCAGAAAAAGTAAGCGCTATCATTTTTCGTTTCACGTTTCTTCCTCCTCATGAAAATACTCATACCTTTTAAGTAAATTCCATAAAAAAGAAAAATGTCCTGTTTTAAAATCAATTTAGAAAAAAGTTTTTGCGTTTGTTTCTAAGCTGTTTTTGTCTGACAAATAGGTAAACTGCATCCAATTCTCTAGTTTCTTTTTAGGCTGCTTATATTATAATGAAACAAGGATTAAAAAAGACAGGGTAAAACAATCGATTAAATAAGTATAAAAGAAGGTAAGGGAGTAGGTCTATGAGTAGCTTTAACAGTCAGTTTTTGTATTCCATTACAATTATTCTATTAGGATACATACTAAAACGAACAAACCTCCTTCAGCAAAAAGACGGGGAAGCTTTAGCAAGAATTATTTTTAATATTACAATGCCTTGCTTGATTATTGTTACATTCAGCAGTATTAAAATTGATGGATCGCTTATTTTACTATTAGTTATTGGGATTGTCTATGGCTTGCTGTTAGCTGCAGTCGGAATTTTTGTTTTTCGAAAAGATGAGCGAAAGGTGAAAGGCATGCTGACGATGATGATTCCAGGGTTTAATATTGGAATGTTTGCCTATCCATTAGTGGAAGGCATTTGGGGAAAAGAAGGGCTTAAATACTTTGGTATGTTTGATGTCGGAAATGCTTTTGTTATTTTTGTTTTATGCTATGTAATTGGCAGCTACTATTCAGGGGACGATATTGATATTGAATTTAAAAAGATTTTATACAAAGTATTAAAATCGATGCCGCTTCTGACCTATGTAATCATTTGTCTTCTTGCGATTATAGGCCTTCATTTACCATCATATATTTTAGACGTCTCAGGTATTATCTCTAAAGCGAATATGCCGCTTTCTCTTTTGCTTTTAGGCGTATATTTAAATTTTTCGTTCCAAAAAAGCTACTTAAAAAAAATTATCATGTTTTTAAGCATTCGCTATGTGATCGGACTTGGCGTAGGAATTGCGCTGTTTTTCTTGCTTCCATTTGAAGATATGTTCCGGTATACAATTTTAGTTTGTTTCATTCTACCCGTAGCGGGATCCGTTTTACCTTACGCAGTAGAATTCAAATACGATCAGAAATTTGTCGGGACCGTTTCAAATATGACGATTTTGCTGAGCTTTTTGCTGCTGTGGGGAATGACAAATATTTTAATGTGAATAACAAAGGACGCTCGCACTTGTGAGCGTCCTTTTTGATGAAAAAAGGATATTCCCAAATAAACAGAGGTAAGCTAGGAGAAGAGAAAATCCATCATACATACAACCTGACGGGAGGAAAAAACGTGGAGTCCTTAACTTTTGTTTTATTTGGCGCAACGGGTGATTTAGCAAAAAGAAAAATCTTTCCTGCTCTTTATAATTTATTTACAGACAAAAAGCTCCCTGATGCTATTTCTATTATTGGATCAGGGTACGAGCAGCTATCTCATGAGGATTTTAAAGAGCGTGTAAAGCAATCTATAAACGATTTTTCGAGACGGAAAATGGAAAGTAACGAGGAAGATTTTTTGTCGCTGTTTCATTACCAAGCAGTAGACGCAAGCAAAACAGAAGATTACAAACAGCTGCTAAATCTTGTGAATGAGCAAGAAACAACTCATAGAAGTAAAGGAAATCGTTTGTTTTATTTGTCTGTAGCACCAGAATACTTCGATGTAATTGCGCTGCATATAAAAAAAGCGGCTTGGATCAAACCGGAGGCTGGAAGCGTCTTATGATTGAGAAGCCGTTTGGACATGATCTTGCTTCAGCAAGAAAGCTTAATGAAAAGCTAAGCAGTACGTTTAAAGAAGAAGAAATTTATCGAATTGATCATTATTTAGGTAAACCGATGGTACAAAATTTAGAAGCGCTTGAATTTACGAACCCTGTACTGCAATCATTGTGGAATAACAAACACATTGCGAATGTCCAAATTACAGCAAGTGAAACAGTCGGTGTTGAAAATCGTGCAGGGTATTATGATCATACGGGAGCCATACGCGACATGATTCAAAATCATATGCTGCAGGTTCTCATGATGACAGCCATGCATCTTCCAAAACGAATTTGCTCAGAAAACATTTTAGAAGAAAAGCAAAAAGTAATGGAGTCACTGAGGAAAATTCCAGCACAAGAAGTAGCTCGCGATGTTGTACGAGGACAATACGGAAGCGGAGAAATTGATCACAAATCTGTTAAAGGATACAAAGAAGAGCCCGGCGTAGAAGCAAACTCTAAAAATGACACGTTTGTAGCCGCTCGCTTATGGATTGATAATCCATTTTGGAAAGGTGTTCCTTTTTATATTCGAACGGGTAAACGAATGAAAGAAAAATCAACTCGTATCGTCATTGAATTTAAAGATTCGTTAAAAGGTCTGTATGAAACTCCTTATGATAAAGTAGCGCCAAACTTATTTATTATTGAAATTAGCCCAAGCGAAAACGTCGCTTTGCAGCTTAATAGCAAAAATCCATTAAAAAATGGTGTGATTGAGCCGGTTCGTATTACGTTTTCAAGAGAAGAAGAAAGTGTGCCGGAGGCATATGAACGAATTATTTACGACGCATTAATCGGCGACTCCACATTTTTTGCCCATTGGAAAGAAGTAGAGCTATCTTGGCAGTGGGTACAGCCAGTATTAGATGCATTTGAAGCTGATATGCTGCCGCTTTATGAATATCCATCTGGTTCACAAGGCCCTGAAGAAGCACAAAAATTAGTTGCACAGGAAGGCTTTAAATGGTGGCTCGATGACGATGAACATGGGGAAGCACCTGGAGTGTTTTTGCCGATTTGAAAAAGACATCTCTTTGAGGGATGTCTTTTTCACGGTTTGTATATTCTGAATTTTCTTGAGGTGATTATTTTCCCTGCGTATAATCAAAAGAGTATAATCCATGAGGTATTGTGTATAGATCTATATAAAAAGACGCAGGGGGACTTTTGATGAAAACGTTAAAAATAGCGAATATACCAGGAGATGGAGTAGGGAAAGAAGTTGTTCCAGAGGCAGTTAGAGTTCTTCATACGATTGCAGAGCTTCACGGGGAATTAAAATTTGAATTTACAGAATTTCCTTGGAGCTGTGATTATTATTTGAAGTACGGACAAATGATGCCGGAAGATGGGCTACAGCAGCTTCAAGACTTTGACGGAATTTTTTTAGGAGCCGTAGGAAATTTAAATCTTGTGCCAGACCACGTGTCGCTATGGGGTCTGCTTATTAAGATTCGTCGAGAATTTCAGCAGGTAATTAATATTCGTCCGGCCAAGAGGCTAAAAGGCATCGCATCTCCACTAACGAACCCAAAAGACTTTGATTTAATTGTTGTTCGTGAAAATAGTGAAGGGGAATACAGTGAAGTAGGAGGCCGGATATATCAAGGAGAAGATCAAATTTCGATTCAAAATGCGGTTTTTTCTCGAAAAGGAACAGAACGAGCGATGCGCTATGCCTTTGAATTAGCTTCTAAAAGAAAAGCCAAAGTTACAAGCGCCACGAAGTCAAACGGAATTGTTCATTCCATGCCGTTTTGGGACGAAGTGTTTCAAGATGTTGCAAAGAGTTATCCTCATATTGAAACAGATTCCCAGCACATCGATGCGCTGGCGGCTTTCTTCGTAACAAATCCAAGTCGTTTTGATGTCATTGTGGCAAGCAATTTATTTGGAGATATTTTAACAGATATTGGAGCTGCTATTATGGGGAGTATTGGCGTTGCTCCTGCTGCAAATATTAATGTGAACGGAAAATATCCTTCGATGTTTGAACCGGTGCACGGGTCTGCTCCTGATATTGTCGGAAAAGGAATTGCAAATCCAATCGGACAGATTTGGACGGCTAAAATGATGTTGGATCATTTCGGTGAACAAGAATTAGGCAGTCATTTGTTAGAGGTTATTGAGCAAGTGACGGAATCGGGTATCATTACACCAGATGTTGGAGGCAGCGCAACTACTAGTGAAGTAACGGATCAAATTATTTCTCATTTAAAAAAGTGACGCTTCTAAAAGAGGCTGGGATAAAAGTAATGTAGTTGAAGGGAAATCCGAACGATTAATCGTTCGGATTTTTTCATTGTGATGGTGAATGTAGGTTTCATTTATCGATTTGTTTCTATAGAAAAATGAAATCGATAAATACATGTTGACACTTACATATATGAACCCTATAATAGTTTGAGTTGAGATAATTCGTATACATATTATTTATGGACTATGCTTTAGTTTGTTTTAATAAATAGGTACGAATGAAAAGATAAAAGGAGGAAAATCATGCAGAAATCGAAATTATGGACAAAAGATTTTTTAGCGGTCTCACTGACTAGCTTTTTTGTTTTTGTCATTTTTTATATGTTAACTGTCACATTGCCGCTGTTTGCAACGGATGAACTTCATGCAAGTAAGCAAAGCTTAGGGTTAATTGTGACAATTTTTTTAGTCTCCGGCATTGTGTTCAGACCGCTAGCCGGTAAGTGGATGACAACATTAGGACAAAAGAAAGTCCTATTAATAGGTGTGTTCATCTTTTTAATTGGTTCTATTTTATATATGAATATCCACTCATTATCAGCGCTGCTGCTGCTGCGTGTGCTTCATGGTATTGGTTTTGGAATGAGCACAACTGCTACAGGAGCAATTGTTGCAAATGTAATCCCTGAACAGAGAAAAGGAGAAGGGATGGGATACTATGCGACGTTCATGAATTTAGCGATGGTAGTGGGTCCGTTTGTAGGCTTAACGTTAACAAATACTTTGGGTCATACAGCGGTCTTTACCGTTGCGATTGTATCTTCTGTTTTAGCAGCATTATGCAGTTTAGTACTTCGTGTACCTGAGGTGGAGCCAGCTTCTTCTGCAACAAATAAAATACAGCCAGCTAAAGGTCTTGCGGCGTTTTTTGAATACCGTTCGCTGCCTATTTCTGTTGCTGGCCTTGTGGTAGCTTTTTCATATGCAAGTGTTATTTCGTTTGTGTCTATGTATGCAAAAGAAATGGGCTTTACGCAAGCTTCAAGCTTTTTCTTTGTTGTATACGCGGTGTGCTTATTAGCTTCTAGACCTTTTACTGGAAAATGGTTTGATCAATACGGAGAAAACAGCGTGGTATATCCGTCCATTTTATCTCTAGCTATCGGTATCTTTTTGCTTAGCCAAGCGACAACAAGCTGGGTGTTTTTATTAGCTGGAGCATTGATTGGATTAGGATTTGGAACGATTACATCAAGTTTTCAATCCATTGCTGTAAAAAAAGCTTCTCCTCATCGCCGAGGTGTCGCCACGGCTACGTTTTTTGTGTTTTTTGACTCTGGAATGGGGTTAGGGTCCTTTTTATTAGGTATTTTATCTACAGCAGCCGGATATAAAGGAATGTATGTATTCTGTTCCATTGTTGCTCTTTTAGCTATAGCAGTATACCTTGTATTGCACGGCCGAAAAAGCCAGAAACAGCGTATTATTTCTCAAAATGAATCATTAGGAAAATAATATAAATAAAAAAAGGCGTGCTCAAGGGGAGCATGCCTTTTTTATTTATGGAGCTCTAAAGAAAACGGCTGTGAGCACATCGATATTGAAGCCTTCCTGATTTCTTTAGAGATTTCTTTTATTCCACTTCTTCTTTTGTAATCCACTCACTGGACCATGTCTGAATTTCCTGAATTACCGGCGCCAGTGCTAATCCTTTGTCGGATAGCGAATACTCGATTCGAACAGGAGTTTCCGGAATAACCGTACGAATGACGATTCCTTCATGCTCTAATTCTTTTAAGCGCTCGGATAAGAGCCTTCCGCTTACTGGAAGTGCTTCTTGCATTTGAGAAAACCGCTGTGAGCCGGAAAGTAGCTGAAAAATGATCAAACTCGTCCAACGTTTCGTTAGTATAGTAACAGCCTTTTCAAAACGCGGGCAGAGTGCTAAACCGTCCATGTTATTACCTCCATTCTCTTCCTATATTATAAAACAAAGTCAGCATTTTATCTAGTGTTGTGTAATTTAATTACTTAAAGAACATAAATTACTTTACGTTTTTATATTTTAATTATATAATTTATATAATTAAAGAAGTTAATTACTAAAAGTAACAAAGAGAACATAAAAGCTTTACAAGATAAATGTATCGTCATATAATACTTTAAGCAAGTAAAGTTACTTACTTTTAGTAAGCTAATACATCAATTAAAAAAGATAAATGTAGTGAAGTGCTAGAAAAAATATTTGTTCATGTGAGAGATTGAGCACAATGTGAAAAGAGTAGATAAGTGAAAGACACATAAGAGGAGGAAATGACTGTGATTAACGAAAAAGTTGTTTCAATTTTAAAAGATAAAATTAATGTAGTAAAAAATGATGATCATTTTATTTATATAGTAGGACCTATCACGCTTCCGGTGAATCTAGATGGAGAGACACAAGTATTTAGTTGGTATTCATGGTTGCGTTCTGATAATGTAAAAGAAGGATCTTTAAGTACGGAAGAGCTTATTGAAAAAATGCAAGGAGCTAATTTAGCTGACATGCAGCAATCGAGTGTTCTTGTGTACGGAGATTTTCAAGAATCGCATGAGGCACTCATTCGTATGCACAGTATCTGCCATACGGGAGACATATTCGGAAGCAAACGCTGCGACTGTGGTTTTCAATTAAAACAATCGATGAAAATGATTGTCGAAAATGGAAGCGGAGCGCTATTTTATTTAGCAAATCATGAAGGACGCGGCATTGGCCTATTCAGCAAAGCAATGGCATACGTTCTTCAAGAAAACGGATTTGATACGGTAGAGGCGAATGAAGGGTTAGGATTTGAAGATGATACTCGCAGCTATAGCGAGGCCATCAGTGTGTTAAAAGTGCTGCGTCAAAAACCTGTTACGCTGATTACGAATAATCCGAAAAAGCTAATCGCACTTGAGAAAAACGGTGCACTTTTATCAGGGCGCGTTCCACTTTGGGGAGATGTATCTCAGTTTAATGAAAAGTATCTAGACACCAAAGTTAAACGTTCAGGACACTTAAAAGAGGAGGTTCTTCTTTGATTAATCACGAATTTTATATGAATATAGCTTTACAAAACGCAAAAGCAACAAAAGGACAAACAGATCCAAATCCGCTTGTAGGATCTGTCATTGTAAACGATAATCGAATCGTTGGAATCGGTACGCATTTAAAAGCGGGAGAGCCTCACGCTGAAATTCATGCGCTGCGAATGGCTGGCGAACAAGCACAAGGAGCGACTGCTTATGTAACGCTAGAGCCTTGTTCACACCACGGACGTACAGGTCCTTGTGCTGAAGCGCTGGTTGAAGCCGGTGTAAAAAAAGTGGTCATAGCAACTTTAGACCCCAACCCTTTAGTAGCAGGTAATGGAGTTGAAATTTTAGAAAAAGCAGGCATTGAGGTCATAACAGGTGTATGTGAAGAAGAGTCACGTCAAATGAACGAAGTCTTCAATAAGTATATTGTAACGAAGAAGCCGTTTGTTTCGTTAAAGTCAGCGATTACGTTAGACGGTAAAATAGCTACTGCTTTTTCTCACAGCAAGTGGATTACGTCTGAGGCAGCTCGTTTGGATGTACATCAGCTTCGTCATGAAACGGCGGGTATCTTAGTAGGGGTGAACACGGTCATTAAGGACAACCCCGAGCTGACAACTCGCATCGAAGGCGGCCGAAGCCCGATTCGTATTGTGATGGATTCGAAGTTGCGTATGCCCCTTGATTCCAAGCTAGCAACGGATTCTTTAGCCCCAACATGGGTATTTACAAGTCAGGGCTATTCAAAAGAAAAAAAAGAACAGCTTGAGAAACAAGGCGTCGAAGTATTTGTCACAAGCGGTGAGGACAAAGTAAATCTTGAAGATATGCTTTCTATACTAGGTGAGAAATTTGTGTCGTCTCTTTTAATTGAAGGAGGCGGCGAAGTGAATGCCGCATTTCTAGAAAATCGTTTAATTGATAAATTGGTGCTGTATATGGCTCCAAAGCTTTCAGGAGGAAAAGAAGCTCCTACTTTTCTAGAAGGAAAAGGCGTAGAAAAGATGTGGGATGCAGTGGACGTGGAGCGTCTTTCTGTTACTTCAATTGGTAAAGACTTTAAATTTGTTGGATATCCTGTTTATAAATGAAAATGTAAATGAGGCTGGAACAAAAATATGTTAGTTGAAGGAAAATCCGAACGATTTATCGTTCGGATTTTTTAGAGAAGAAAAATAATACACTATTTTACTCTTATAGATTAATTTGCTATTATAGGGAATGGTCAATTTCGAAACAGTGTATAAATTTTTAACGTGTTTACAGTTGACTATCTAAATAAAAGCACTATATGTTTATAGAGAGAATATATTATGTGAAAGTAAGGGTGAGAAAAGAGATGAGAGAGTATAGAATTGGGAGTGTTATGAGAGACCTTCGCAAAATGGCAGGGTTGACACAACAAGAATTATCAAGAGACATTTGTACACAAGCGCAAATCAGCAAAATTGAAAATGGTGAAGAATATCCATCAAGCATTACCCTCTATAAAATTTCTAAGCGCCTTGGCGTAGATGTTAACTACTTTTTTGATAGTGTAGAATCACCTCGACTTGATTACGTAGATGCGGTTCAATCGTTAATTCGTCAATATATTCGTCAGAGAGATTATGATGCTATTCATAATATCATTGTAAAAGAAAAAGAAAGTCCCCTGTTTCAAAATCCGCTGAACAAGCAGTTTTTAATGTGGCACGAAGGTATTTGCGTGTATTACATTCATCACAACAAAGAAGATGCGCTGTCTAAAATGTACCAAGCGATCGAGCTTACTAAGCAATCAGCAACGTTTTATAAAGAAAGAGAAATTGAAATTTTAAATAGCATTGGGATTATTCTTTATGAAGAGAAAGAGTATGAACAGGCTCTAGATACATATCAAACAGCACTCAAAAGCTTAAATGAGCTGCCCCAAACAAAAGACGAAAATATAAAAATTAGAATTTTAAATGCACTTGCCAAAACGCTTGGAGATATGAGTAACTATGATGAATCATTGATATATAGCAACCGAGGAATCGATTTGTGCATTAGTAATGAATCAATGTATTTATTTGGAGAACTTCATTACCAAGCAGGAGAGAGCTTAATCAAATTAGGTAAAATTGAACAAGGTAAAGAATATATGGAAAAGTCTATGACCATTTTCACCTTGCAGCGAAACGAGCGATTCGTCAAGCTAGTAGAAAAAGAACTTGAAGCTCTATTTGTTTAAAATATTCCTATCATTATAATTTTTGAGAAATTTCTATCAAAATGGAGGAAATCCATGGTTTTAAGGTGATAAATGCTGATAGAAAGGAATTCATCTACTTTTATCCTGTGATACACTAGAGTCAAATCAAAGAAAGAGGAGGAAATAATTATGAAAAAAGTATTAGTCGGTATGGCATTAGCGTTTACATTAGTAGCAGGTGTTGCTTCAGTTGGAACAAGCGTAGCAACAGGAGATTTTTCAACATTAGGTCTTCCAAGCCAACATTAATAAAAAAAGCCGTGCTAAAAAGCACGGCTTTTTTTATTGTGTTTTACTAGACTGATCTTTGTTGCGTTTGTTTCCCTTTGAATTATCCCCGCTTGAAATTTCTTCACCCATTTCAACAAGGTGGTGCTGCGTTTTTGGATTACTTTGATTAGCGCTTCCTTTGTTATTCTTTTTTGTCATATCCATTCTCCTTTAAAACGATGGCAATGCATCGAGATTATTTGTTTTGTCATGGTCAGGAATGCTGCGAATATACGTACCGCCGTCTTTCCCTACAAAGGTACTCACATGCTCAACGTCCCCAGCTTCTACTTTCTTTAACGCTTCTTCATAGGTTAAAACGTCTCCTGAAGCCGTTTGGAATTCTAAGAGGTCACCGTCTGCATTTTTACGTACTGCAACGAAACGTTCTTTCATACAAATAAACACCTTCCTTTACATCTATATGGTTGCTGAAATAGTCGTTTTTATTCATTATAAAAAGTGATAAGGTAAAGAAAAGAGTGCAAAGGGGATAAAAAATGACAACATTTAATTGGCATGATCAAGCTCAAGACGAGTGGAACCAAAAAGTATCATTTTGGAATAGCCGAAGTGAAGAAATGTGGAAAAACGGAAGTCGGAAAACAGTGATTCCATTTGTTCAAAAACATCTTAAATCAGGGGGTATAGTGGCAGACGTGGGCTGCGGTGATGGGTTTGGGACATCTCTTCTAGCTGCTTCTGGATACAAAACAATCGGTCTTGATTTATCGGAAGAAATGATTCAAAAAGCATCGCAGCTGCATAAAAGTGAAAATTTGTCGTTCGCTCAAGCTGATATTATGAAGCTCCCGCTGTCTTCTGAATCAGTAGAAGGGGTTATGGTAATCAATGCGTTAGAATGGACTGAGCATCCTCGATTAGCTTTGAAGGAATTGTACCGAGTTGTAAAACCAGGAGGATATGCATGCGTAGGTATTCTTGGGCCAACTGCTCAGCCTCGTACCAACAGTTATCAAAGGCTATATGGGGAAGACGTTATTTGCAATACGATGATGCCGTGGGAGTTTGAACAGCTTGCAAAAGAAAATGGTTGGGAAGTAATCGATGGCGAAGGTGTATATAAGCGAAATGTTACTGATAAGCTGATTGGACAGCTCCCAAATGAATTAAAGCAAGCCTTAACGTTTCTATGGCTATTTATGCTCAAGAAACAATAAAAACAGCACGCGTCTCCTTATATGTAGCTGTACAAAGGGTACACTACAAACTGGAGGTGAGTGACATGAGTAAAATTAAAAAAGACCGCTCAAAATCAGAGCTAGGTTCACCAAATGTAGAAGGACAAGGGACGACCACTTCTGAACAAGGTGTTCAAAGCAGTTCAGCTAACAAAAAGCAGAAGCGTTCATAACAAAAATAAAACGAACTTGCAGGGAGAACAACGAGCTCCCTGCAAGTTCGTTTTATTTACGGTGTCATCTTTATAAGTAAGAAGGTATTGTCTGCAAGATTGCAGATAGCTTATAATAAAATCTGAGCCAATAATTGTAATTTTCTACAAGCTTGGTTTCCATTCGATGTAAAGCGGAGGTGTAATAAATGGTGAATAAAAGATATTTACCGGATACTGCAGCGTCTCATGCAAAGCCTGATATTAGAGAGGCGATACTTTGCATGGGGTGGACGGTTTAGTAATAGACATCGCCTAACCGAGCATATCTCATTTCTAATATATACGGCTTTGCCCCTTATTGTATAAGCAAAATCACATAAGGAGCTGGCAGAAATGACGTATGTAAAAGCAACAAATATTTTACCTGAAGAGTTGATTAGTGAAATTCAAAAATACATTCAAGGAGAAACCATTTATATTCCAAAGCCGCAGAAGGCAAAAAGAAAATGGGGAACTTGCTCTGGTGGAAGAAAGTTGATTGACGAGCGAAACGAACAGATTAAGACGTTGTTCAAAAAAGGAGCTTCAATCGAGGAGCTAGCCCGTGAATATTTCTTATCAACCGAAACCATCAAAAAAATTGTATATAAAAAGCAACGGTAAAAATCAAGCGCGGGCGACTGAATGCCCGCGCTTTTTTAGGTATAGTTTATTTCTGATTTATTTTTTACATTTCGTAAAAGGAATCCATACGGTAAAGTAAAAAGTAGCTGATTACCTGAAGAAGGAGTGAAGAACGTGGAAGCGTTTATAAGAAATGATCAATATAACTTTATCAAAAGCCAAACGCAAATTCTTATCAATGGGTATGGAACAGTGAACAATTCCGATGTGCTGCAGGCTTTAAAAGCTCTTGCAAAAGAAAAAGTATTAAACGCGTTTGAAGTTCTTACCGAGGAACAGGAAGAGTTATTGCTACCGGTTGCTGAAGTTAGAAATAAAGAACAAGCAGAAGTGTTTTTAGAAACGATAAAGCCTTACGTGATTCCATTTAAATCGTTTACAGAAGCTGGCGTGAAAAAATTGTTTCCGAAAGTGAAAAAGTTAAAGATTCCTTCAGTTGATAACATTGATTTAGGGAGCATTTCATATGTTAGCTGGGTCGATAAAGGCTCAAACAAAAAGTTTATCGTAGCGCAGGATCTCTATACTCAGAAGCTAAAAGGTATTCAAGGAACGTTTAAACCTATCAACCAGAAGGGAATATGCACACTTTGTCACAGCTACGAAGAAGTCGGTATGTTCACTGCTGAAATCAAAGGAACTGTTCAAGGAACATTTACCCAACGAGGAAATTATATTTGTCAAGATAGCGAAGCGTGTAATCAAAACTTGCTTACCTTAGAGCGGCTTCATGATTTTATGTTAAGGCTTAGTAAATAACATGAGGCTAATAAGAAGAATACAAAAAAAGAAGGTTCAGTCTCTATACTTTTGGTGAGACTGAGCCTTCTTTATCTATCTGTTTTTCTCGATTGGATTGTCACGATAGCTAATCCAATCGCTCCAGCTGCCGGCATATAATTTTACATTTGGAAAACCGGCTGATTTTAAAGCTAAAACGTTAGGGCAAGCAGATACACCCGATCCGCAGTATACAATGATTTCAGCGTGAGAATCAATAGCTGAAAACATCTCTTTCCACTCTTTATCTGTTTTCCATAAACCTTCTGAAGTTAACACATCTTGCCAAAAAGAATGAATGGCGCCTGGAATATGTCCTGCTACAAAATCAATGGGTTCTTCTAAGCCGAGATATCTCTTTTTTTCACGAGAGTCGACAAGAACAACATTAGGATTATGAAGGTTTTCTTTTACGTATTCAACTCCTGCAACTCCCCAATCTTGTTGAACGAAAGGTACAAAAGTTTGAGGAGAAGATGCTGGAACGCTCTTAGTTGTTTCATATCCCGATTGTTTCCAGTTATTAAAACCTCCATTTAAAATTTGTACGTATTCAATTCCTATATATCGCAGTAGCCACCATGCTCTTGAAGCCATCATTCCGTTTTGTTCATCATAAACGACGACTCTGGAATCAGCATTAATTCCTAAGCTGCCGAGCTTCTGAGCGAGCTTTTGAACATCGGGCAGCGGGTGTCTGCCTCCGTGAGAAGTAGCCACAGAGGACAAATCTTTTTCTAAATCCAAATAATGAGCATCCGGGAGGTGCTCATTTTGATAAGCATCTGCTCCTGCCTCAGGCTTTCCAAGGGTAAATCGGCAGTCAAGCAACACAATGGAGTGTTGGGGTTGCTGTAATGCAGTATGTAAGTCAGCCGGTGAAATAATAGTGTTCATAACATTCACATCCTTTTACCAAAATTCTAGTTGAAATAAATAAAAATGAAAAGCTTTAAATATAAATTACGGCAAAGGTATGCTGCTTTCCTTCAATTATTCCCCATAGAATAATTGACCATTTTAGCGCTTATCTGATGCAGAGTGAAATGCTCCTGTGCTACAGTTATAGTAAGAGTTACATAGTATAAGCCAAATGCTCACCGTAAGGTCATACTTACTATTGATGAGAAGGAGAGAGAAAGATGCAAACAAATGAAAAGAAAGAATTTAAACTGATTGCACTAGATATGGATGGAACCCTGCTGAACGATCAGCAAGAAATTTCTGAAGAAAATCGTGCGGCCATTGCTAAAGCTCAAGAACAAGGTGTTCATGTGGTATTAAGCACGGGGCGATCTCTTTTAACATGCCGTGAATACGCGCAGTCTCTTCAGCTGTCTTCTTACCTTATTACAGTAAACGGAAGTGAAATTTGGGATGAATCTGGACAGCTTGTAGAACGAAAGTTAATTGATGCTTCACACATTGAGAAAATGTGGAATCTAACGCAAGAGCATAAGCTTAACTTCTGGGCTGTGACGACGGATAAAGTATGGAGAGATGAATTTCCAGAAGATATTGCTTCACAGGAATGGCTGAAGTTTGGCTACGATATTCCAGATGATGCTTTACGAGAAGAAGTGCTGAAACAAATAGCAGGCATTTCAGATTTTGAAATCAGCAATTCTAGTTTAACGAATCTAGAAATTAATGCACTTGGTATTAACAAAGCAAAAGGGATCATGACTGTATGTGAACGTTTGGGCATTTCAATGGATGAAGTCATTGCAATGGGAGACAGCTTAAATGATATGGCTATGATTGAAGCGGCAGGTTGTGGAATCGCCATGGGAAATGCTCAGGAAGCTGTAAAAGAAGCAGCGGACTGGGTGACAGATACAAATGTCAATAACGGAGTAGCGAAGGCTATCAGCCACTGGGTACTGAAATAACAGCAGCTCTACACAGCAGGCGTCACTGTTGCACCACTTAACTACTTTCCGCATAAACTGATACTGGATGCCTCCCTTAGAGTTCGTCTTATACGTATATATAAGGAGAAGCCATCTAGTTAAGGAGTGGGGAGTATGAGCGATTTATCATTAGACAAGCTGTTAAAAAAAGCAGAAAATAAGCTGCAGAATGTACATGAAATAGTGCAAGAAAAAGCGTACGAACTCATTAGGCAAGCATATAAAGAAAGTATATTTATTGTGATCACTGAAGGATTTAGATCGATAGAGCAGCAGCACAAACTATATTCACAAGGCCGAACAACACCAGGAAGTATCGTGACTAATGCCAAAGGCGGCTATTCTTATCATAATTATGGACTAGCTTTTGATATTGCGCTGCTTGATAACGACGGAAAAGTTGACTGGACCATTGATCGAAGATGGAACAAAGCGGGAGAGGTAGGAAAAAGGATCGGGTTGGAATGGGGAGGAGATTGGACAAGCTTAAAAGATTACCCTCATTTTCAATATACATTCGGTTTATCTTTGTCGGAGCTTCGAAGTGGAAAAAAACCTGAGAAACAGACGAAAAAGGCTTCAAGAGTGCTAATTGAATACGGAGATCGAGGAAATCACGTACAGTTAATCCAGCGTATGCTTATTCACTTAGGTTATTCTCTTTCTGGAGGCGCAGACGGTATATTCGGGTCTGCCACTCTCAAAGCGGTAAAAGCTTTTCAACAAGCACTTTATCTGCAGGTAGATGGAATAGTTGGACCGAAGACACTAGAAAAACTCTATAGCAATTTTAATAAAACTATGTTCTGAATAACCATAAAAAACGATAACGAGAAAAGGAAGAAAAGAGATGGATGGAAATCGTCTCTTTTCTTCCTTTTCTGTAGTTATAGTAGAAAAACTGAAATTTATAAAGAAATAAAAAGGATTTTCTAAGCGTAAGAAACGTTCACGTGATCTAACTGGATAACATTGCTCAACAACACGATATCTTTATATATTTCACTTTTTACAGAGGCGTTTGAACAGTTTTGATAGTCTTTCAACAAGCGGCCAAGTTCTTTAATAAATAACAACGTCTCTTGTTCATTAATCATAGTCAAAACTCCTTGTTTAGAAATGAATCCAGGTCATTATATAGGAATTCTATCATATCTATACGCACCTGTTGACAAAAAAAGTTCGTCAATTTTTTTGTGAGAAGAAGAAATTTAGGGATATGTGGAATGCGTTCGACTCTCTCATTTTATACATATGCAGCTTGTCTAAAAATATGAGAGTAGTTATAGTAATATTTACTCCTAATCATGCAACTTAAAACCTATTTTAGAGGTTATCCTTAAATTCCCTCTATTGTAGAGCGATGGAACAAAAAAAGAATGCCTCATTTTGTATCTTTAGTATGATAACGTTTTGAAGAAATAAGGCATATCTTTGAGTTTTAAGATGGATTTTAATTAGATCTTTTGACACGCACTTTTTGTAGGAGGGGCATATTTACTTTCTATTAAGGGAAATCGTAAAGCTCCAACGAGTTTCTATATCAGAAACTCGTTGGAGCTTAATTTTTTGGATAAGGGATGTGCAAAAGTTCTGGGACGGTCACAAAATGATATCCTTCTTGTTTAAGTCTAGGAATGATGGTATCCAGCGACTTTGCGGTGTTGGAAAGGTCCATGGTCCAATGGCCTCCGTCGTGCATCAAAACAATTGTTCCGGCGTGCATGTTCTTAAATACATTCTTGGTGATTTCTGCTTCTGGGATTTGCTTCCAGTCTAATGAATCAGAAGACCAGTTAATCGCATAGACATTTTCATTTGGCAGCTCGCTGATCATTTCTTGCGTTAAATTTCCATATGGAGGACGAAACAGCTGTGTTTCAAAACCGGTAATGTTTTTAATAATAGCCTGAGTTTTGGCAATTTCCCAGTGAAACTTTTCAGTCGATTCTTTTAGTAAATTGGGGTGCCAATAGGTATGAATTCCAACAGCATGACCTTCAGCTACCATTCTCTTCACCAGCTCAGGATGTTCATGAGCTTTTGCCCCAATAAGAAAAAAGGTTGCTTTAATACCATGCTTTTTCAATTGATCCAATACATGTGGAGTAAAGCGCGGATATGGTCCATCATCAAATGTTAGGGCGGTTTGCTTTAGATGGTTATTACCTTGATAAAGCAAACGGTCACGCACAGCTACATTTTTTACTTGTTCCGCTTTACATAGTGCAGGAAGGGCTCCATTAAATAAGAAGCACAGTGTGAACAGCAGTATACTAATTCTTCGTATCATGTACATGCACGCTCCTTTCTAGGGCAAAGTATAACGTTATGATACCCGATTAAAAATTTTGTATGAAGCTGAAATGCCCTTTTGTGTCAAAACGTATGATATGCATGAAACAGCGCACTATAATAAACAGTTACTATTAGGTGAAGAAAGGAAAAAGCAGATGAAAAAAATAATGATTGCCGTAGCATTGATTTTTTCGCTAAGTTTATCTCCCTTAGCTGAATATATTTCCTATCACGACGACTATAACGTAAGTGCAAGGTCGTATCGTTCGGGGAAGCGGTCGTTTAATAGACAGCCAAGCGTTAGACAAAATGAGCCGAGATCTAATTTTTCAAATCGCAGAAATGGAACGGTAAATCGAGGCGTTACCCGTTCAAAACGAGGAGGATTCGCTCGTGGACTGCTGTACGGCGGTCTGGCAGGGATGTTATTTGGCGGTTTGCTTGGTCATATGGGTGCACTGGGCGGGATTTTTGGATTATTAATTAACATTTTGGCTATTGTGCTTGTAATTAATTTAATTCTGCGGTTATTCCGCCCTTCTCGTCGCGACAATAATTGGAGGTAGACCGTAATTGCTGTCATAAACTAATAAGAAAGCTCCATATAAATAAGAAAACGCTTTCTATAGTTAATCGAAAGGATGAAACGTATGTCAGCAAACAGACAGCGCAGCAAATACCTGGCGTTTTGCACAGAATGCGGTCTCCCAAACAGGTTAACATTGTTTCTTTTAAGACAGTACGTTGCGACAGACGAATATAGCGGATTTTATTGTGGGAATTGCGGAATTCGAAACGAATTTCCAGATTCGGTCATTGAATATATTAAAGAACTTTAAAGAGGCTGAGACAAACGTATATTAGTTGAAGAAGAATCCGAGCGGTGAATCGTTCGGATTTTTTCATGGATAGGCTGAACGTAGACCTTATGTATGTAGCTGATTCTAGCGGTTGGTTGAAGGACAAGGTGTAGAAAAGCTAAATAGATAAGAACTCGCCGAAGGAGCGCAAACGGCGAGGAAGCTCATCATCATCCCATAAAAAGTGAGGTATTGCACGGAAATCAACAGCAGTATCATAGGCGATTCATACTCGATTTTTTATCCCGTTCGTTTCTTCTGGGATTGGATTGATCTCGTGATGTCTCAATCTCTTTTCTTTATTTGATAAAACTATGTTCTAAATACAAACTACAAGACATGGCCGCTTACAAAGAAGAAGTGATGCCTGAATGCTTCACCTTATTCAGGGCGATTAAAAAACTCCCGTTTTAAACTTACTAGGTAGGGGAGTACAAAGGGTTTACGAGAAGAACATATATGAATTTAGTGGCGATAGATTTAACGAACATGTTAATTGCAGAAAATCAATTGAACCATACTTTAAACGGACGCATATACTACATTAAAATTTTAGAAAGCGGAGGAATGGACTAATGCCTGTTTCCGTCATTTTCAACCAAATAAACGTGGTAAGTATGGTGTCCAATTCAGTAATTGCTTCAGGTCAAAATAGCCAGCCAGATTGGAATTCCCAAGGTAAATTTAACTTAGGAAACGGTTTTGCTATAAATTCAGCTATATTGGGCAGCACGAATATCATTAATGATCAGGATGTTTGTGATACGCCAATTACTCAGCCTGAAAATATTAATCCTCAGCCAGTTTCTCAGTTCTAGGAAAAAGAAGATGAAAGAAGTTGAGAAAAGTTGATTATAAAATTTACTAATCTTAATGTTACGTATATTTCTAATAACTCTGGTATTTTCACAGGAGAAAATACTCAATCAGATTGGGAAGTGAATTGGAAAAGTAATACGGGGTTTGGTGAAATAATTGGCTATAATAACTTTGCCTCTCAAATGGTAAATGTTATTAACGATAATGACGTCGTTGATTCCAATTTTTCTGAACACATAGATTTCAACAATGCTCCTGTTACACAAAGTTAAAGAAGTAAAAGTAATTAGGCATTCTATCAATCGGTTATTTTGGCAGAGTGGGGAGGATATATGAGTAACAGGCTTAAACCATCTTTTATACAGATGGTTTTTTTGCTAGCTTATTTTAGAGGAATAACACTCAAGAGTAATGAGAGGAATACTTTTATAGTAAATGGAGTAAATATCATAGAAAAGGCGTAAAAGCTTAAATGATTAAAGAGACGAAGCAGATAAGAATTTAAACATAAGATCATGTATTTGAGTTTTATATGGTATTAACTGAAATAAATTGCTGTCTGTGAGGTGTTTTTATGGCCAATATTCATTATCATTCCATCAAAGTAAATAAAATTCAAAACAGTTCAGGCCTATTTTATGGCGTTAATATTCAATATAAATGGAGTCATAAAAGTCAAATTTCTGACGGTTTTGGAAAAATAGTTGGTCATTCTAATAAAATTTTAAATAATACCACCGTGGCGAAAACCCCTAAAAAAAATGATGAGTAAAATCCTAGAGTTAAGCTTCTTTTGCGGCCTGCTTAAAAGAGTCATTTACATCATCTTCACCAAGAACAAGATGTGTATTGTAGGATAGTTGATTATCATCTCCCGAAATTGTGCCAAAACCTGAATTGCTGCTGCTGATTGTAGTTTCCCAATTTTTTTGCATATTTTTTCCTATAAATACTCCTGCGTTGTTTTTAACCGTATTTACGGTGAGGTCATCAAAAATGATTTGCGGAGAACGGAGATCTATTTTCATAATTCCTCCCGATACATATGAGACATTAATTAAAGTTATCTAATACACTACTTACTATATGTTGTAAATGGGCTAAAAGTGTTAAAACAAATGAGGGGTCAAACTCTATGGATGAAAAGGTGTTGAATATACTCAAAAACATTGAAAAAAGGCTCGCAAGCTTAGAAAAACACGTAAATGAACTTTCAAAAGAAAAGGTCCAATCTTTTCATTTAGATATAAAGAACGTTGAAACACTGAACTTGGACGAACTGTCTTATTATTTAGAACATATTGATGTAAAGGAACTTAGTGGAACTTTGAATATTGGTAATACTTTTCCTGCGCAAACGAATCAATATCAAGCGCCGAGAAAGAAAGGTAAAAAAACAACAAATGACTCTGATGTTAATCGGAAATCGGGTAGTCAGAATAATAAAGCAAAAAATAAAGAAAAGGGTCCTTCTGAAATATCAGTTAAAATTAATGAAAGAAGTGTCCCTTACAAACTAATCCATACAGAAAAAATGAGGGAGTCTAATCAGGCTCTAGAATCAATCTTTAGCATAGGGGACATTCATATTGGTACAATCGAAGATGCTTCAGCTGTAAACTTTGGTAATAACTTTCCGACAAATTTTAGAAGTCATAAAAAAGTGAGTCAGGGATTTGGCAATATTTTGGGCAATCAAAATGATATACATGACATCTTATCCTCTTTAGAGGAAAAAGATGCTTCAGAAGTATACAATGAAAACCAAGGTGAAAAGCCGCCTGAATGGCTGGACACAATGATAGAAGAACAAAAGAAGGAAATGGATGAAACAAAGCTAGACGAGGATGAAGAAGGATGAGGAAGAGAGTAAAAACTTTGGATTCTCAAATCATTGTTGTCGAAGCTGGATTTCTGAAAAAAAAGCTTTAATTAGGAAATAAATAAAATAGAAAACCTGCGCTCTAAACGAGCGACAGGTTTTCTATTTTATTTCTAGGCCGCTGCAGTTTCAACATGAAAAAGAGCATGCGTAATTTAATTGAACACTGGGATAGATCGGTTCTTTCATTCCCACAGATATGGAGTCTCTTGGTAAACATAATAGTTTAACCAATTCATAAACAGCAGGTTGGCATGAGAACGCCATGTTTTTAAAGGGTTTTTGTCAGGATCATTGTTTGGGAAATAGTGTTCCGGAAGCTTTGGTTCTAGTCCTTTTTCTGTATCTCGAAGAAATTCTTCTTGCAGTGTTTGAACATCGTACTCTGGGTGGCCTGTCACGAAAACAAACTTTTCGTCTTTAGACATCGCCATATAAACACCAGCTTCTTCAGAGTAGGAAAGAAGCTCAAGGTCAGGATGATTTTTTACTTCATTCATGTCTACATCAGTGTGACGGGAATGAGGAGAATAAAAGACATCATCAAATCCTCGCAGCAGCTTAATGGGTTCTTCACTCGATACAACATGTGTAAATACACCCGTGCATTTATCAGAAAGAGGTCGCTTGTCAATGCCAAAGTGATGATAAAGTCCGGCTTGAGCTCCCCAACAGATATGAAGGGTAGAAGTCACATTTGTTTTACACCAATTCATAATTTCTTGAAGTTCTTTCCAGTAGTTTACTTCTTCAAATGGTATATGTTCTACAGGTGCTCCTGTAATAATCATTCCGTCATATTTTCGTTCTTTAATTTGTTCAAACGTTTTATAAAACTGATCTAGGTGATTTTTACTCGTTGTTTTTGCTTTATGGCTTGCCGTGTAAAGAAGTGTAATATGCACTTGCAGCGGTGAGTTCCCGAGTAAACGTAATAATTGCGTTTCAGCTTTTTCTTTTTCCGGCATTAAGTTTAGGATAACAATATTAAGCGGGCGAATTTCTTGGTTAACCGCGCGCACGTCGTCCATGATGAAAATTCTCTCTTTTTCTAAAATTTCTTTTGCCGGAAGATCACGTGGAATATTAATAGGCAATAAAATTCCTCCTATTCGATTTCGAAGTAATGACGCGTATAAATGTTCTTTCTCACGTGAAGATGAGGTTCAACATTTATGTACAATATACTATTATAGGAATATACAGAATATTAAGCAATTGAATTTTGAAAAAAAAGAGCATTAATATGCGTAATGGCTAAAATGAAATGGTACAATAAGGTTAAATTGGAGCATTGCTATGCTTTTTTAGCATGACTGAAACTCAGTAAAATTTATAGAGCAGTCGTTCCTGTATTTATTAAACTTCATATCTCCCCCAGAAAACGGATTTTATCCTTTTTTGATGAAGTGTTTAAAAAGAATTCTCAGCAGAAAAGGGGTTTTTATATGACAACTAAGAAGCAAATAAAAAGTGATTTGCAAATTGCACAAGAGGCAACGATTAAACCGATTAAAGAGATTGCCGAGCAGCTCGATATTTTAGAGGCCGAGCTAGAGCCGTACGGACATTATAAAGCCAAGCTTTCTTTGTCCGTTATGGAACGTTTACACACAAAACAAGATGGAAAAGTGATTTTAGTTACAGCTATTAATCCAACTCCAGCAGGAGAAGGGAAGTCGACAGTGACGGTTGGCTTAGCTCAGGCATTACATAGATTAGGTAAAAAAGCGATTGTCGCCATGCGTGAACCTTCTCTTGGTCCGGTAATGGGAATTAAAGGAGGTGCCGCTGGAGGTGGCTATGCTCAAGTGCTACCAATGGAGGATATTAATTTACACTTTACTGGAGACCTGCATGCCATCACAACAGCTAACAACGCGCTGGCAGCCATTTTAGATAACCATATACATCAAGGTAATGAACTGCGTATTGATACACGTAAAATTACGTGGAAACGAGTGGTGGATTTAAACGACCGCGCGCTGCGTCAGGTTGTCGTTGGATTAGGTGGTCCGATGCAAGGTGTTCCTCGAGAAGATGGATTTGATATTACGGTTGCATCAGAAATTATGGCTATTTTCTGCTTAGCGTCAGATTTACAAGACTTAAAGCGTCGCTTAGCGTCCATTGTTGTAGCTTACAACATGGATAATGAGCCTGTAACGGTTGCGGACTTAGGTGCACAAGGAGCGCTTACTCTTCTTTTAAAAGATGCGATTAAACCAAACCTTGTACAGACGTTGGAACATACTCCAGCCCTCATTCACGGAGGTCCTTTTGCTAATATTGCCCACGGCTGCAATAGCGTCATTGCAACAAAAATGGCTGCAAAACTAGGCGACTATGTAGTAACAGAAGCGGGATTTGGGGCAGATTTAGGCGCAGAAAAATTCCTGAATATTAAAGCTCGTATGGCAGATATTAAACCAGAAACGGTGGTAATCGTTGCCACAATTCGTGCTCTGAAAATGCATGGGGGCGTTCCTAAAGAGCGTTTAAATGAAGAAAACATTGAGGCTTTAGAAGCGGGAATTGAAAATCTTGAAAAACATATTGAAACGATTCAGGCATTCGGCGTTCCTTATGTGGTAGCCGTGAACCGTTTTGTAACAGATTCAAAAGGTGAAGTAGAAGCGCTTATGAATTGGTGCGCTTCAAAGAATGTTCCAGTTGCTTTAACAGAAGTATGGGAAAAAGGTGGAGAAGGCGGCGTCATGCTTGCTGAAAAAATTCTTGAGGTCATGAACGAGACAGAAAGTCAGTTTTCTCCTCTTTATGATGTGTCAGCTTCGATTCCAGAAAAAGTAGAAGCTATTGCTAAAACCGTATACGGAGCACAAGGCGTAGATTTTGCTCCAAAAGCGTTAAAGCAAATACAGCAATTTGAAGCAAACGGATGGGATCACCTGCCGATCTGTATGGCCAAAACGCAGTATTCGTTAAGTGATGATCAGACGAAGCTGGGGCGACCAACTGATTTTAAGATTACAGTGAGGGAATTCCGTCCTTCGCTCGGCGCTGGTTTTCTCGTGGCGCTAACAGGTTCAATTATGACAATGCCTGGACTTCCAAAAAAACCTGCTGCGCTCAATATGGATATTGACGAGAATGGACATGCACTAGGTATTTTTTAAGAGAAAAGCGATGCCTTGGCATCGCTTTTCTTATGATATAAAACAAAATAACAGGTATGTTATGAATTAATTTGGCAAGAAAGAAGAAGAGTTGACTGTTCGTATTTTATAAAAAAGGAAGTAGTTGAAATGTTTGATCCAATTGTATTTGATAATTTAAAAGTAGTTGTAGAAGGAGAGATCTATGATCTTGACTTATCTGGGCAAGTATCTGTTAAGAATCGCGAAGATTTTGTAGACTTAGCTCAGTTTACTCGAACGTACCGCATTTCTTTTCAACAGCATTTTTGCTGTACCGCGTCGCTAACTTTATCAACCGACTTAGATAATATTCATGCGGAATTAACGCCTTCCCGTGTAGAAAAACCAGGTTGTACAGTTTATATTCATTTTCAGCTGAAAAAACAAAAACCGTTTGAAGAAGCTGAGTTTCAAAACATACAGGAAATGTGTGAAAGGATCTGGGGAACAACAAGAGTGGTTAAGCAGCGTATTACTCATGAAGTTGGAGCAAACGAATATGAAAACAATATTGAGGTGACCTTTAACCGATTTATTTACGAAGATCAAGTGGGAGATTTAATCGAAATGATTGATTATATGCTGCAAACGACTGACCAGCTAAAGGTTGTTTACGACAAATCATAAGAGCGTTTCAGTTGTACTCTAGAAATAAAGTGAATTACAATAGAGAAAAGGAGGCGTTTTAATGAGCGTGTATGAATACTCTGCAAAAACAATTAAAGACGAAGACGTATCACTATCTAACTATCAAGGTGACGTACTGTTGATTGTGAATACAGCTAGCAAATGCGGCTTCACCCCTCAATATAAAGATTTACAGGCGCTGTATGAAGAAGAAAAAGAAAACGGTCTAACGGTTCTAGGTTTTCCTTGCAATCAATTTGGTGGTCAAGAGCCAGGAAGTTCAAATGATATTGAACAATTTTGCGAGTTAAACTACGGCGTTTCGTTTCCAATGTTTGCAAAAGTAGATGTAAAAGGTGAGCATGCACATCCGTTATTTGCATACTTAACGGAACAAGCACCTGGCCTGCTAGGTTCTAAAGCGATAAAGTGGAATTTCACAAAGTTTTTAGTGAATCGTCAAGGTGAAGTCGTGAAGCGATACGCACCTCAAACTGCACCAAAAGATATTCAAAAAGATATAAAAGAATTGCTGTAAAAGCAGGTGGATCTCCATCTGTTTTTTATTTTTCAGCCAGGGTTTTCAAAGGGTGCTCAGCTGTCAGTGAGACGAGCGCCTTACTTTGTGCTAAAATAATGGTGGATATAATTGAGGTGAGCAAATGAACAAAATAGAAAAGACGGAAAAGTGGGTTCAAGCAAAGCTTGCGCATGACACGACGGGACATGACTGGCAGCATATCGATCGCGTGCGTCGAAATGCAGTGCTTTTATATAAAAAAGAAGGCGGCAACCGGGAAGTTATTGAACTAGCCGCGCTTTTACACGATGTGGTAGATGATAAGCTAGTGGAAGATGTTGAAAAAGCGTATGAAGAAGTGCGGGAGTGGCTGAAGAGTCAGCGCGTAGAAGAAGAGAACTGCAAGCATATCGTTCATATTTTACAAACGATGTCATATAAAGGCGGCAACCGTCCGGCTATGGCCACGCTTGAAGGTCAAGTTGTTCAAGATGCAGATCGCTTAGATGCAATTGGTGCGATTGGTATCGCACGTACGTTTATGTATGCAGGTTCTAAAGGCACGGATCTGTATGACGAAAACATTGCTGTACGAAGTGAGATGACAGAGGAAGAATACAGACACGGAAAATCAACGGCTATTGCTCATTTTTATGAAAAGTTGTTAAAGCTGACTGCGTTAATGAATACTCAAACAGCACGGTCTCTAGCGCAAGAGCGACATACATATATGAAAGAATTTTTAGTTCAATTTAAGAAAGAGTGGAATTATCATTATGAAAATGCTGACTGTTGAAAACTTAACAAAAACATATGGAGAAAAAGAGCTGTTTCATCAGCTAACGTTTACAATTACGGAAAATGAGCGAATCGGCTTAATTGGTGTAAACGGAACAGGAAAATCGACGCTTCTTAAAATTATCGCAGGTCTAGAGCTGGGAGATGAAGGGGATATTATTCATGCTAAAGACTACAGCGTGACATATTTACCTCAGCATCCGGATTTTGATGAAGACTTAACGGTTTTAGAGCAAGTTTTCAGCGGAGATACGCCCCTTCTTAATTTATTAAAAAACTATGAGCTGGCTCTGTATGCGTTAGAGCAAGATTCTGCAAACGAGAAGAACCAGCAGACACTGTATGATTTACAGCAGAAAATGGATGCGATGAACGCGTGGGAAGCCAATTCTAACGCACAGTCGATCTTAACGAAGCTGGGAATTTCAAATATGAGTGCAAAAATTGGTGAGCTTTCAGGTGGACAGAAAAAGCGCGTGTCAATTGCCCAAAGCCTAATTCAAACACCTGATTTATTAATTTTGGATGAGCCGACTAACCACTTGGATTATGAGACGGTTAAATGGCTCGAAGAATATTTATCCAAATATCAAGGAGCCGTATTGCTTGTTACTCATGATCGCTATTTCTTGGATGCTGTTACAAACCGAATTTTTGAGTTAGACGGTGGAAATTTATATAGCTATAAAGGAAACTATGCTGCTTTTCTAGAAGGAAAAGCGATTCGAGAAGATCAGGAAAAAGCAACTCAAGCAAAATTAAGTAACTTATATCGCAATGAATTGGCTTGGATTCGCCGAGGAGCAAAAGCGCGTACGACTAAACAAAAAGCGCGTATTCAGCGATTTGATGAATTAGAAGGAAAACTCGATTCTTCTGAAAAAGAATCACTAGATTTAAGTTTAGCAGGCAGCCGCCTTGGGAAAAAAGTGTTTGAATTAAAAGATGTGTCTAAGACGTATGAAAATAAAATCATTCTTTCAGACTTTACGCACATCGTGAAAAAACAAGACCGAATTGGAATTGTCGGTAAGAACGGAAGCGGAAAGTCTACCCTGTTGAATATGATTGCAGGACGCATTGAGCCGGACAGCGGTGAAATTGACAGAGGACAAACGGTTAAAATTGCTTACTATACTCAAGAAAGCGATGATATGGACTTGAATCAACGCATGCTTGATTATATTAAAGAATCGGCAGAAGTTGTTCATACGACGGATGGGAAAATGATCTCTGCATCGCAAATGCTTGAGAGATTTCTATTTCCTTCACATACGCACGGAACACCGATTCAAAAGTTGTCCGGAGGAGAGCGCCGTCGTTTATATTTATTGAAATTGTTGATGACATCGCCAAATGTTTTACTGCTAGATGAGCCGACTAATGATTTGGATACTCAAACGCTAACGGTGCTTGAAGACTACCTCGAAGAATTTCCAGGTGTTGTTATCACGGTATCACATGATCGCTATTTCTTAGATAAAGTAGCAGATTACTTACTTGTCTTTGAAGGAGAAGGAAACATTTCGACTTATTTTGGCGCTTATACAGATCAATTAGAAGAAGCGGTGAAAAAGAAGCAGGCAATGGCTCAGCAGGCTAAAGTGAAAGAAGAAAAGCCAAAACAGCCGGAGAAAACGAAAAAGCGTCGCTTAACGTATAAAGAACAAAAAGAATGGGAAGAAATCGAAGATCATATTGCAGCAAAAGAAGAAGAAATTGAACGCTTAACAAGTGAAATTGAACAGGTGGGCAGCGATTATACAAAAGCGCATAACCTATCGTTAGAACAAGAAAAAGCAAATGAAGAATTAAATGCACTGCTTGATCGCTGGGCAGAGCTTTCAGAGCTGATTGAAGAAATTGAAAACGCGTAAACAAGTCGTTAGACTGAGTATAAGCCACATGCTACAATTTTAATGAGAGGAGTACGATACGATATGAACATTAAATCAATTGAGCCAACGCCAAGTCCGAATACAATGAAAATTAATTTAGACGAAGTGCTATCAGGCGGAAAAAGCAATAACTATACGGAAAAAAATGCTGAAGCAGCGCCTGAAGTTGTTCAAGACATCTTGAAAGTAGAAGGGGTAAAAGGAGTCTATCACGTAGCGGACTTCTTAGCAGTAGAGCGAAATGCTAAATATGACTGGAAGCAAATTTTGCCGCAAGTTCGTGCAGCGTTTGGTGAAGATTTGCAGAGTAACAGCGAACAGCACAAAATGAATGAGCATTTTGGTGAGGTCAATGTGTCCGTTCAAATGTTCAAAAACGTACCAATGCAAGTTAAGCTAACGGATGGAAATGAAGAAAAGCGATTTGGTCTGCCTGAACGATTCGCAAAAGCGGTAGCAGAGCTTCAAAGCTTTTCAGATAATGTAGTGTTAGAACGGAAATGGAAAGAACAAGGCGTTCGTTACGGAGAGTTAGCGGCTATCGGAGACGAAGTAGTGGAAGAATTAGCAGCAGCATATCCGCAAGAAAGATTAACTCGCCTTGTAGCCAATGCACAAGAAGAAAAAGAAGGCGGAAAAACGGTACAGCCGCGTAAAACCTATAAAGTTACAGAAGAGATGCTAGAAGACAACGATTGGTCAGTGCGCTATGCCCATTTAGAACAAATGGATCCAACAGAAGCTGATTTAGACGTTTTAAATAAAGCGCTTGATGATGAAAAAGTATCTATTCGCCGCTTAGCTACGGTCTACTTAGGAATGATTGAATCAAAAGCGGTACTGCCTTATTTATACAAAGCATTAAAAGATAAATCAGTCACTGTGCGCCGTACTGCTGGAGACTGCATGTCGGATTTAGGTTTTGAAGAAGGTATTCCGGCAATGTGTGAAGCCCTTGGTGATAAAAACAAGCTTGTGCGCTGGCGTGCAGCGATGTATTTATACGAGGTAGGGGATGAGACGGCTCTTCCTGCATTAAAAGCAGCAGAGAATGACAAAGAATTTGAGGTAGATTTACAAATCAAGCTAGCGATTGAACGTATCGAAGGCGGAGAAGAAGCAAAAGGTTCTGTTTGGAAACAAATGACGGAAAGCAGAAAAGCATAAAAAAAGATCATTCACTTGAATGATCTTTTTTTATGACTGTTTTGCAGCGGGAGTTGGAAACTGCATAGGCTGCATCGTGTTATCAATTTTAATAGGCTGATAACCGGACTGTTTTAAGTAAGTCAAAATAGTCGGTAGAGACTGTGCCGTAAAGGATTTGTCATGAAATAAAATGACGGGTGTTCTTCCGTTGGAGTTAACCCCTTGAATATGAGGTTCAAGGCCCTGAATAATTCTAGGTGCAGAACGAAGTGCCCAGTCTTCACTGTCTACATTCCAGTCCCATAATTTAAAGTGGCTTAGCAACTCTGTACGGTGCGGCTCTTTTAAATAAGGAACGCTGCCGTAAGGAACGCGGATTAACTTACTGTCAACACCGGTTACTTTCTTAACTGTCGCTTGACACTCCTGCATTTCTTTTAACGCGGCGCCGTCTTCACTATACATGACATGAATATCATGAGAGACGCCGTGACAGCCGATGGCATGTCCTTCCTGTGCTACTTTTTTAGCAATTTCAGGGTGAGCGTCAATTTGATACTTTAACATAAAGAAAGTTGCTTTTACGTTATATTGACGCAAAGCATCTAAAATGTGAAGGGTATCAGGCGTTGGACCATCGTCAAACGTAAGGTAAACAGGCTGTGTAAGAGCTTGATTTTGATCGTTCACGGTATTTCCTACATACATATTATGGTGAAGTGTATTAAGCAGCTTCTCAGGTTGTGCTGAAGATGCAGCTTCTTTCAGCGGCAATGCAGTAGATGCTAAGACTTGCTGAGATGCAGCGGATTCACTTCCTTTGGCTTCTGTAATAAAAAATAAAGAAGCGACGATCACTAACACTAAAGACAAAAATGCATAGAATCGTTTGTTTGGCTTAAATCGTTTGTTCGGTTTAAATCGCTGGTTCAATTTGAAAATCCTTTCTACTAAACTACTATTTACTACTATAGTACAAAAAATGGAATATTAATAGTAAAAATCGACATTTTTATGGAAAAAAATTAGATGATATGACCCGGTTTTAATCTTTTTTTGTCAAATGAAAAAGGAGAACGGGACAGCGATAAGGATTTGAAGAGTGAGTAGCTAGATTTTTCCTGGTTTTTATAGTATGCTTTTAGCGTGAATGATTGTTAGGAGGAATGTTAATATGTCAATGGCATATGAAGAATATATGCGTCAGTTAGTTAAACCAATGCGTCAAGAATTAACTCAAGCTGGTTATGAAGAATTAACAACAGAGGAATCCGTAGTTGATTTTATGGAAAACATAGAAGGAACAACTTTTGTTGTCGTTAATTCAGTTTGTGGATGCGCTGCTGGTTTAGCACGTCCTGCAGCAACGCAAGCGTACTTACAGTCTGAGCAAAAACCAGATCAAGTGGTAACTGTTTTTGCCGGTCAAGATAAGGAAGCAACAGCTAAAATGCGTGAATATTTTGGGGACATTGAGCCTTCATCACCGTCTATGGCACTTTTAAAAGGAAAAGAAGTTGTTCATTTTATTCCTCGACATGAAATTGAAGGTCAGCCGTTAGAAGTTATTTTTGAAAACATTTTAAATGGCTTTAAGCAGCACTGTTCATAAAATGTCCTGCTTTTGTCACATCTAGTATATAGATTTTTAAAGAAAAATCGCATATACTTTATAAGAAAAAGGATGTCTATCGGCATCCTTTTTCTTTATGTAAATAGCCAAACAGTGTAGGGGGAGTTATGAAAGTGATTGTTACGACTGCTGGTCGAACAAATGAACAGATGATTGTAAAAGCCAAACAAGTAGCCGCTGATTTAAGTATACCTTTTGTAACAAGAGAGAAGAAATCTGTTGCAGATCTTCAAAATATTGAAGCTGCAGACGTGCTGGTTGTCGGTAAAAATAGAGTAGAGTTGCACGTTCAAAACGAAGAGGAACCTATTTTTTTTCATCCAAACTCCGCTATGTTTAGAGTGAAGAGATGGCTGCGCGGAGAACGTGATCCGTTTATTGAAGCTGCTGGTTTAGAAAAAGGAATGAGCGTGCTTGACTGTACACTTGGTCTTGCATCGGATAGTATGATGGCGAGCGCAGCGGTAGGGAAAAGCGGGAAAGTTGTCGGACTAGAAGGCAACCGCTATGTAGCTTATTTAGTCAAACAAGGACTTTTAAATTGGGAAAGTGACGTACAAGAGTTGAATGATGCAATGAAGCGTATAAACGTGGTTCATCAAAATTTTGAATCGTTTTTGGCGTGTTGTGAAGATAATTCTTTTGATGTTGTCTACTTTGACCCTATGTTTCAAGAACAAATTGAGGAATCGAATGGAATTAACGGTATTAAAGCAATAGCACTGTATACCACGCTGACGCCAATGGCTATACAAGAAGCAAAAAGAGTAGCCAAACAAAAGGTCGTGCTAAAAGATCATTGGAAAAGCAGTCGTTTTAAAGAGCATGGATTTACTGTGCAAAAACGAAAAACATCAAAATTTCATTACGGGACAATTGATATACAAAAATAACCAAAAAAGTAAAATTAATTACGCTCATTGAAAAGACTTCCAAAACCTTTTAGGAATTAAAAAGTTTTGGAAGTTTTTTTTATGAATTTCATCTAAAGTTCATAAAAGTATGATATATTTTTGAACATAAAAATACTTTTGTGTTTAAGCATCCAGCAAAAAAGGAATATCTTGTATAGGTTTCCGCTCGGTGTGACAACCTCAAACAGAAGAAGGAAGGTGCTAACTGAAAAGTCGTCAAATGCCCGTAGACAGCATAAATGAATAAGCAAATATAGGTAAAAAATTAATAAGTATGTTACAATACCTAGTGAGTTATGATAATGAATTTTACAATATGAAAAGACCATATGGGAAAAGATGAGAAAGGAAAGATACGAATGCCTAGATGGATAAAAAGAATGCTAATTGTATTTATTACAGTATTTACATTTGGGCTTGTCACTCCACCAGAATATTTATACGTTGATGATGCAAAAGCGGACAAGCAACATAAAGCAGGGTATGTAAGAGAAACAACTCCTGTTACAGCTGTTATAGAAGATATTCATTTGCCATATGAAGAACCAAAATATGAAGACGTTTCATCATTTGTTACGTATGCAATGGAATCAGCTGAAAAACAGTCAGTGGAAAAATTCGGAACAAAAATTGGTCCTGTCATTGAAGATGAATTTCGTCAAGCAGTGTTACCTAAAATTGAAGAAGTGCTGACCGACATTGGCACTGAACGTGAACAGTCAATTCAGAATCTCGAGATAAGCGAGCACCCTGCTGCTGGCTACGGTGAAAAGATTTTCCATGTATATGACCGGGAAACCGGTCAGGACTTAATACGGTTTCATGTACGGCGTGAAAATCCTCCAAAAGATGGATACTGGTTTAATTTTCACTATCATGCGGCCGCAGATAATTTTCAAAAGCATTATGATTTAGGGAAAATTTATTGGAACCGAAACATGCCGCCTAAGTGGTTCAGCTGATAATAGACACAACATTCTACAATTTCGAAATGTTAGCTTTTTTAAGCTAGCATTTTTTTACGTCTAAAACCGTTATGGTCTAAATAAGCTGAAACATTAGCACAACGATAAAAAAATCGTTTATAATGAAGTCAGACTTCTTACTATAGAATTGTAGGAAGGAACGAATAGACGCTGGAGGTAACACAATGAAACAATTTACGGAAGAAAAACAATTTCGCGAACAAATTAAGAATGAAACACTAAGCGTTGGGATTTTTACGACAACGTGGTGTCCTGATTGCAAACGTTTGGATATGTTTATTGATGAAATCGTTGACGAAAATACAGATAAAGCATGGTTTAAAATTGACAAGGATGAGTTTGAAGAACTTTCTGCTGAAAACAATGTAATGGGTATTCCTTCTCTTCTTGTATATAAAAACGGTGAAAAAATTGCGCACCTGCACAGTGCAAATGCTAAAACGCCTGAAGCGGTCCGTGAATTTTTAGCAACTCTTTAATTCCCTAAGCTGCGAGAGCATTCTCGCAGCTTTTTTTGTGAGAATGGCTATTTCCATTTTTCGATGAGTGGGGTATACTAGGACAAGTGAATAATCGTAAAGCAATAAGGTCTCAATTTAAAGATTGAGTGAAAAGGGAAGTCTGGTGAAAAACCAGCGCGGTCCCGCCACTGTAAGCGCTTTGTGCGTAAGTCAGGAGACCTGCCTTATTGTTAGCTGTGAAACCTTCGAGGAAGGGTGAAGCAGGGTAATGAACATACATATCAAGTATAGTGAACGGATTCTTTTCCTGCTTATCTTGACGTTACCTGCTTTGCTTTCAATTGAAAGTAAAGCTTTTTTATTTTGAAGCTGCTGCCGAGCAGTATACATAGTCAAAGCGGAAAAAACGGGATAGCGCTGCTTTTTGCATGATCATTTGCTTTTTCTTTAACGTGGAGGTTTCGTATTCACAATGAACAATATATAGGGGGAGTATTTAGATGAAAAAATGGCTTTCGTATTCCATTATTGCGCTGTTAGTCATCGTACTTGCTGCATGCGGTGCAGGCAGCCAAAGCAACAGTGATAAAAAAACGAAGCAAGATACAGAACAAACGTCACAAGCTGCGTTTCCAGTGAAGGTAAAAGACGCGCGTGATAAAGAAATTACGTTGAAAAAACAGCCTAAGAAAATTGTTTCATTAATGCCAAGTAATACGGAGATTGTATATGCCCTTGGCCTTGAAAAAGAATTAGTCGGTGTCACAAGCAACGATGATTATCCTAAAAGCGTAAAGAAAAAAGCGCAGGTGGGAGATATGAACGTTAATGCAGAAAAAGTTATTGCTTTAAATCCTGATTTAGTGCTGGCACACGCTTCAAGTATGGGCGTTTCAGATGAAGTATTTAAACAAATTGAAAGTGCGGGTATTCCGGTATTTGTTGTAAAAGATTCAACAACGTTTGATACGGTTTATGATTCTATTACGCAAATTGGTAAATTAACGGGTAAAACAAAAGAAGCTAATCAAACAATTAAAGACATGAAAGAAAAAGTAGCTTCAATTAAGAAAAAAGCAAAAACGATTTCAAAAGAAGATCGTAAAAAAGTATGGATAGAGGTATCGGGAGCTCCTGAGATTTATACAACAGGAAAAGGTACGTTCATGAACGAAATGCTTACTATGATCGGTGCTGATAACGTAGCGGCTAGTGAAAAGGGTTGGGTTAAGTTTTCTGAAGAGCAAGTTGTTAAGTTAAACCCTGACGTTATTATCGCAACGTATGATGCAGACAAAAATGAGATTATGAAGCGTCCCGCTTGGAGCAGCATGACTGCTGTAAAAGAGGGGAATATTGAAAAGGTTGATCAAAACAAAATCAACCGCTTAGGACCTCGTATTGTAGATGGCTTAGAGGACTTAGCAAAAGCAGTATACCCTGAGGTGTACAATAAATAAAAAGAGGGACCATATTCCAGTTCGAATTGAAAAGGGGATTGGTCCCTTTTCACATCTTAAAATTGAAGAACGGCCTGAGCTTTTAATCATGAAAACCGAGACTTCTTATAAAACATACAGCTCAGGCGTTTTAGGAACAGGCATCACGGAAACGGACACCTTTTACAATCGATTTGTTCATAAAGACTATTATTCAGATACTCCTTCTTTAGAGTATGAGCAATATTTGATGAAAGAAAATGTGCGCCATGAGCAAATCGTAGGGTTGATGACAGCCGTTTGGTTAAAAGAAAGAGCAATTTACTGTTATGAAGGCTACGGAGTAAGAGTAGCTTCCGTGATAACGGCTGGCGTAGGAAACGCAGTGGATATTACAGCTGACGAAGCTGTCCCGTTCTATTCCTCTCCCGGTACAATTAATATGTTTTTTTTCGTGGAAGGCACGCTTACGGATGCTGCGTTTTTACAGCTTTTTATTGCCGCTACAGAAGCCAAAACAAAAACGCTGTCACAGCTGGGTGTCATAGATCCAGCTACAAAGACGATTGCTACGGGAACATCTACGGACAGCATCTCAGTTGCAGCGTCTCAGCAAGGACCATTATATGAATATGCAGGCTCTATGACCGCTTTAGGTCAAGCGGTAGCCAAGCTGGTAAAAATAAGCTTAGAGCAGGCACTTAAGGGAAAGAGGTGAAGAAATGAGTATTATGCAAGCGATAATTGCACACCTGACGGCCATGACGATTGCTTTACTCATTGACCGAATCATAGGCGACCCAGAAAATTGGCCGCATCCCGTTCGCTGGTTTGGCAAGTGGATTTATTGGATGGATTCCAGATTAAATAAAGGTGCAGGAAAACGATTCAAAGGGTTGCTTCTTGTGATAAGTATGGTGGTGCTCGCAGGAGTTGTTCCTTTCTTATTTCTCCATGCTTTGTACGGAGTTCATTTTATACTAGGTGTTTTAGTAGAGGGCGTAATAATTGCAACTACCATATCCACTCGTTCCTTAAGCGAAGCTGCTTATAAGGTGCAAAAGCCGCTTCAGCTAGGAGATATGGAGAAAGCTAGATATGAAGTAAGCATGATTGTGGGACGAGATACAGATCGTTTGTCAGAAGGAGAAATTGCCAGAGCGACGGTAGAGACCGTGGCTGAAAATACAAGTGATGGTATTACAGCTCCGCTTTTTTATGCATTTATAGGAGGAGGAGCCCTAGCCTTTTTTTACCGAGCTATTAACACATGTGATTCGATGGTTGGGTACAAAAATGACCGCTACTTTCTGTTCGGCTATTTTAGTGCAAAAACTGATGACGTATTAAACTATATTCCAAGTCGGTTAACTGCAGTGGTGATGACCGCTGTCAATGTAGCAAAAAGCCAATATTCTCTTTGGCATGTAACGAGTTTGATTAAGCGCGATGCTAAGAAGCATCCAAGTCCAAATAGCGGATACGGGGAAAGTGCAGTGGCTGCTCTTTTAGGTATTCAACTCGGCGGGCTTAATACATATAAAGGCATAGAATCTAATCGTGCAAAAATGGGCGAACCACTCATTCCCCTGCAAGCCGGTCATATTGAACAAGCTGTTTTCATTATGAAAAGGACGGTCTATGCTACGTGGTTATTCTATCTTTTGTTAGGAGGAGTTATTAGTGCTATTACCTACACATGGAGCTAACCCCAATGTCTTTTTAAAAGCAATAGGGGCCGAGAATTTGTCGCATCTAAAAGACTTTAGCGTAAACACAAATCCTTTAGGGGCTCCCCTTGTTCTTCACGAAAAGTGGAACGAATTCAAGGAAGCTGCGTTTAGTTACCCTGATCCTGAAGTAACAGAACTAAAAAATAAACTTGCAGCTCATCATCATGTTTCCGCTGCCCAAGTGCTGCCCACAAATGGGGCCGCTGAAGCGTTTTTCCTTATTGCTTCTTTATTTTCAGGAGAGAAAGCGGGGATTGTACAGCCGACGTTTGTCGAATACGAACAGGCAAGTAAAGCGTATGGATGTGAAGTGACATACGTTCCTTTAGCTGAAGAAAATGGCTGGAGCTGGGATATAGAGTTGATTATGAGTATTCTTCCGGATATAAAAGTACTATGGATTTGTCACCCAAATAATCCAACGGGCGTTATGTATAGTCACGAGGAATGGATGAAAGTAGTAAAAGCTGCTGCTCATCATGGTACATACTTAATAATTGATGAAGCATTTATTGATTTTGTCGAACATCAGCCTTCATTTGATTCTCTTATTCTAAACTATGAACATCTCATTGTTGTGCGTTCGATGACAAAGATGTTTAATATTGCGGGGCTTCGCCTTGGCTATATTTTGGCAAATGAAAAAATCATTAGCAAGATGTCTAAAAAACAGCCTCCTTGGAGTGTAAACGGATTGTCGCAGCAAGTAGGGATGATATGTGTAGATGAAAAAGATTTTGTGAAAAAAACCGTACATTATATTAAACAAGAACGAAAACGGATCTTGAGTCAACTAGAAGAATGGGGGCTTTTGGTTTCTCCGTCTCAAACAAACTATTATCTTTGCAGCGTTCCGTCTTCTATTAAAACGCGCGACTGGCTTATCTATTTAGCAAGCCGCGGTGTGGTAGCTCGGCATACTGAAAACTTCCCATTTTTAAATGGACGCTATATCCGTTTGGCTGTGAAAACGAAAGAAGAAAATGACTATTTACTTAACGTAATCAAACAAGGACTCGATGAAATATGATCATCTTTATTAGCGGAGGGGTTCGAAGCGGCAAATCACGTGCAGCGGAGAACATGGTTCAAACTTTTTGTACAAAGCGCGCTGTTTATATTGCCACAAGCCGGCAAACAGATAGTGAAATGCAAAAACGTATCCAGCTTCATCAAACAGAACGTCAAGCGGCGAACACGCCTTGGGCAACGATCGAGCAGTCTGTAGATTTACAACAAATTCTTCCAAACCTTCGAAGTGATGATACTATACTCTTGGACTGTGTCACAAACTGGCTTGCCAATGAGCTTTTTTTAACCGAAAAAAGGTGGCAAACAAAAGAAGGCAAACAAGAGGTTTTTCGTCAGATGATAGAAGCGCTCGATAAGCTGTTTGCGCAGTCTCAGACGGTCGTGCTAGTATCTAATGAACTGTTTGAAGCGGGCGTGTTAGAGGAGCCGACATATAGCTATATGCATATGTTAGGGAAATTACATCAGTATATTGTAGAAAAAGCAGATGTGGCTATTTGTGTAGAAGCGGGACTTTCCCGTTTTAAAAAAGGAAAGGAATGTGTAAGCAAATGAAAGAATGGATAGCCATACTACGAATCTCTCTTCAGTTTTTTACGATCTTACCACTGGCTAAAACCGTTCAATGGACTGAAAAAAGAACGGCACGCTCACTTTTTGTCCTGCCTTGGATTGGCATATTACTAGGTTTAATGTTTTATAGCTTTTTACAGCTACTTCACTATTCACCTATCACTGCTATTGTTAGCAGTATTTTAGTTTTGCTTTTGCCGCTTGTTTTAACGGGTGGTCTTCATGTAGACGGGTGGATGGATGTAAGTGATGCGTATTTTTCCCATCAGTCAAAGGAAAAGAAACTGCAGATTTTAAGCGATCCGCACGTTGGGTCTTTTGCTATTCTTTCTCTTATTGTTCTTCTTCTGCTGCGCTTTAGTGCAATCTATGAATTAACGTCTCTTTCTTCTTTATCGGTTTGGGCATGTATAACCGTCTTTACACTTCCAAGAATCGGAGCCGCTTTCTTAGTCATGAGAGATAAGCCCGCTAAAGATACGGGGCTTGCTGCTTATTTTCAAAAAGGAGTCACCAAATGGTCTATTTATGCATTTATCGTCATGAGCCTATTCTTAGTTGCTATTTTCATTGTTTTTATAGACAATAAATTCATTATCTTTTTCTTTGTCGGTTTTTTATGGCTCTGGATACGGTTTTATCGTTCGCAGTTTGGTGGCGTAACAGGAGATGTTATAGGTGCAACCATTGAAGGAGGAGAAACGTTTTTATGGATAATTCTTTGGTTATCACATGTATTCGCCATGGCATGACGCTTGAAAATCAACAAAAAAAATATATAGGGTGGAGTGATCCGCCTTTAAGTATAGAAGGGAAAAATGAATTAAAAGAGCTTTCTCTAGAGCCGGAGCTCGTTATTTCCAGTGACTTAAAAAGAGCGCTAGAAACAAGTTCAATTGTTTTTCCTAAATCTCAGGTGATTAAAAGGGAAAGTTGGCGTGAGCTGCATTTTGGAGATTGGGAAGAGAAGACGTATGAAGATTTAAAAAACATACGGGCATATAGAAATTGGATCGATCACTGGGCAGAACATACGCCTCCGAATGGTGAAAGCTTCTCAGGATTTTCAAACCGAGTTTGGGAAGCCTGGGAAGAAGCGGTCGATTTGGCGGCTAGTCAGCAATTGCGTCACATTGCTATTGTTTCACACGGCGGACCACTGCGTTTACTTGCGTCCCATTTTAAACAGACAGCGTCGCTTTGGGATGTTTCTTTTCCTTATGGAGAAGGTTTTTCAGTAACGTGCACATACAAACAGGCAAAGGAGAGAAGAGCATGCATTTCGTATTCGGCGGTGCATTTACCGGCAAAAGAAAATGGGTGAAGCAGCAGTATGCCAGTGAGTTGATAAAATGGCATTGTTTGTATGAAGACCCCGTTTTACCGGCCATTGAGTTTGAAGAAAGTTACATTGTGCTAGAAGGATTTGAGCACTATGTTAAGGAATTAATACATAGCGAGCTGGAGGCTCCGCATCTTGTTGTTAAAAAGGTCATACAGAAGTGGAGAGACAGCGGTGTATGGGAACAGTTAATAGTGATTGGAACTGAAGTCGGCAAAGGCATTGTTCCTTTAGATCCAATAGAGCGGCAGTGGAGAGATGAATGCGGGTATGCGTATCAGCATTTAGCGGCACATGCCCAGAAAGTAGATCACATTTGGTACGGAATTGCTAATCGATTGAAGGAGGAAATACAATGAACATTTACACAAAAACAGGGGACAAAGGGCAGACAAGCTTAATTGGAGGAAGAGTAAATAAAGATGATATTCGAGTGGAAGCATACGGGACGATTGATGAGCTAAATGGCTTTGTAGGTCAAGCGATTTATCAGCTGGATGAAGCAACATTAAAAGATGTAAAAGAAGAGCTAATTACGATTCAGCATGAGCTTTTTGACTGTGGAAGTGATTTAGCATTTGCAAAAGATGATCATCCGTACAAAGTAACGAACGACATGATAGCAGTACTTGAAAAGTGCATTGATGTCTATATGTCAGAAGCGCCGGCCATTGAGCGTTTTATTTTACCTGGAGGCACACCTGCAGCGACAACGCTTCATATTTGCCGGACGATTACACGCCGCGCAGAACGGCTTGTTGTTGGTGTGCAGCGTGAGCATAAAATTAATGTGGCGGTGCTTCAATATTTAAATCGTTTATCCGATTATTTCTTTGCTGCGGCTCGAATCGCTAACGCGCGAGAAAATGTACAAGACGTAGAGTATATTCGCAGTGCCAAAGTATTTAAACAACCTAAAAAATAACGTATAAAAAACGGTCGAGCTAAAAGCGATCGTTTTTTTTTTTTTGAGCTATTTCGATAGGCAAAATAAAGCTATAAAAAAGAGGTAAATGCATCTATAATGATAAGAGACAGAGAGATAAAGAAAAGAGGTTGAGAAATGAATCAAGATTCTAAACGAGCAGGTATTGTTTATACAGCCAGCGCTTACGTTATGTGGGGGCTTTTTCCGCTTTACTGGAAGCTTCTTGGCGAGGTGAATGCGAATGAAATACTCGCTCACCGCGTTATATGGTCATTTGTTTTTATGCTTTTACTTTTGCTTGTAACAAAGCAAATGAGTTCTTTAAAGAAGACGCTTGGTTTATTATTTCGTAATACGAAACAAGCGGTCATTTTATTTGTGGCTTCAGTGCTGATCAGCATCAACTGGTTCGTTTACATTTGGGCGGTTAACCATAATCATATTATTGAAACAAGTTTAGGTTACTACATCAATCCGCTCGTTAGTATTTTGCTTGGCATAGTCGTTTTAAAAGAGAAGCTTAATTTTTGGCAAGGTGCTTCTGTTGGATTGGCTGCTATAGGTGTTATCGTTATGACAGTTACATACGGACATATCCCATGGGTATCATTAAGCTTAGCGTTTAGCTTTGGTTTGTACGGTCTTGTAAAAAAGACTATTCAGTTAGAAGCAAAAGTAGGATTAACGATTGAAACGATGATGGTTGCACCTATTGCAGTTATTTATTTTATTTTTCTTTTAGTGAAAGGATCTTCAAGTTTTTCCCTTCAGTCGCTTGATCTGAGTGCTCTTTTAATTGGAGGCGGTGTTGCTACAGCTATGCCACTATTGTATTTCGCTAAAGGGGCCCCGCTTATTCCGCTATCGATGGTCGGTTTTTTACAGTACATTGCTCCTACCATGACGCTTTTATTAGGGGTATTCGTGTATCACGAACCGTTTTCTAGCGTGGAAATGATTGCCTTTTTGTTCATTTGGGGCGGGTCGGTTATGTTCATTTTATCTAAAACTAAGTTCATGAGCTCTCATCAGCCGAAATTCTTTAAAGGGCGTTCAGCTTAACGGACAAAAAAGCGGATATCTTTAGATATGCGCTTTTTTGTCTGCTGTAAAGAAATAAAAACGGAGACGGAAAAGTCACCGTATGTATACTTTATAGCTTCCGCTTGAAATGAGCGTTCAACTGACCTTGAAGCATTTGGTTTTTTACTTCTTTCATTTTTCTCGCTTCATCTTTTTTAGCCAGTTCTGTGCGTATTTCACTCGTTTGAACTCCTTCTTCTATACGATCGGCAATATCCATTAATCGTTCGACGTCTGAAAACGAATATTTCCGGATACCCGTATTGGTTCGGTCCGGAAAGAGCAGGCTTCTTTTCTCATAGTAGCGAATTTGTCTTTCTGATAAACCGGTTAATTCTTTTACAATCCCAATAGACATGACTTTTTTATCTCGATATGACGCTTCATTCGTAGACAATCTCCCTCACCCCTGAGTACGTAGTAGTATGTTATTATAAAGGAAAAAAATACAAAAAATTATAACATGTAATACATTCTAACATATATATGTTATATTTTTGAATTACTATGTGAGAAAAAGTGACATAAATAATGAAATAGGGAAAAGAGTCCTATAAACTAATGATTAACTCGATCCCAAGTGGTTAACCATACAGGATAAAGCCTTGTGGTTAATCACTTGCTTTCAAAATGATGAATAGAAAATAAATGTGAGAATATACATAAATTCTAAAAGGGAAGGGCGTTTTACATGGCTGTGCAACAATTGAAAAAAGAAGAGATTATTGAGCTGGCAAAAGAAATTATTGAACTCGATTTGAAAAGAGATGAAAAATTTGAAGAATTGACAGAGTTAGCCGGAAATCGTGCATATGAAATTTTGCGCAGAGTACAAAATGCCTGTTTATAAGTAATGAAAAAATCCCGCCTAGAGCGGGATTTTTAATGAGATTGCTGTTCAAGATTAAATAATTCTTGTTTCATCTTAGCATGATCGAGGTTTTCACCTATAAAGACAAGAGTGGTGGGCAGCTTCATCATTTCTTTCATATATAGAGGCATGCCGTATGAATATTGAAACGAATACGTATCATTCGAATGAGTGAAGCGCATGTAGCCTTTAATGCGATAAATGGTATCTGGCATTTGGCGCAGCCAATTTTCAAATAATTCAAGATCCACTTTTTTTGTAAACTCATATACAAATGTTTTCAAATGAAGATGATCTTCAACATGAGCCTTATGGTGCGGCTGTTTTTGAGACAGCTGAGCTTTTTGAATTACATCAAGCTTTACGCGGGAAAATGTCGTTAATAATGTCCTTGCACTAGCGTTAATGGATTGAATCTCAAAAAGCAGGGAAGACTTTTCTGACTCAGACAGCATGTCCGTTTTATTTAATAAAATTACATCCCCATGTTTTACTTGTTCTTGAAGAAGTTTTTGAAGTTGAATGCTTAAGGAACCACGTTCTTTCCATCTTGTCGCATCCAGTGTGGTGATAATACTTTTAATCGTAACTTGATGCGCAAAAAGAGGAGACATACAAGCATCTAATACTTCAATGGGATGGGCAACTCCCGTTGTTTCTATATAGATAGCATCCAATGTGTTCTCCTGTAAAAGTGAATGAAGCTGCGTTTCAAATTGACCTTGAATCGTACAGCACACGCAGCCATTTAGCAATTCTTTTAACGGCGTGTCTTCTTCTACTTCATTTGAGTCAATCGAAATTTGGCCAAGCTCATTCATCACAACAGCAATATTGCGATTACGATCTTTTTCTTGCTGAAGCAGCTGTTTAAGCAACGTTGTTTTTCCGCTGCCTAAAAATCCAGATAAAATGTAGATTTCTGTTTTCATTTCAGTCTCTCCTATGTAAATAACATTATTTAAATCGGAATTTTTCCGATTACGGGTTGGTAAATCGTATATCCAAGAGGGGATAAATGTCTAAACGTAAATTTTTATGCTTTTTTGTATTCATTATAACAACTTTAAAAGCGCTATGGCTATCTTTTGTAGAAAACTCAAAATACAATGAAATAAGAATATTATAAAATTTCAAACTAGCTGTGCTACAATAAAAGAAAAAGAAAAGGGGAGCAAAAGTTATGCGAATATTAGTTTTAGGCGCAGGCGGCGTTGGCGGTTATTTTGGAGGCAGGCTTGTGGAAAAAGGAGAAGATGTTACTTTCCTTGTCAGAGAACGCAGAAAAAAAGAGCTGGAACAAAACGGACTTGTGATTAAAAGTGCACACGGTGACTTCACTTCACCTGTACAAGCTATTACAAAATCTGAGGTAAAAGGACCTTATGATGTTATTTTGTTCACAACGAAGGCTTATCATCTTACACAAGCAATTGAAGATGTCCGTCCTTTTGTAGGGAATCAGACCGTTGTAATACCTTTGTTAAACGGTATGGCTCACGTCGCTCCATTGCAGGAAGCTTTTGGGGAAGAGAAAGTCATTGGAGGGCTGTGCTTTATTGAAACTACTTTAAACCAAGATGGAGAGGTCGTCCAGACGAGTCCTGCTCACAGACTTGTATTTGGTGAATTTAAGCAGAAGGACACAGAACGATTACAACTGATTGAGCAAGCGTTCAGTGGTACAAAAGCTTCGTTTGTGAAAAGTTCATATATTGAACAGGATATGTGGCATAAGTATTTGTTTATTACGGTTATGTCAGGCATGACTACTCTTATGCGCGCACCTGTTGGACCAGTTTTAGCAGCAAAAGGCGGGCGTCAATTTGTGCAAGAACTTTTTAAAGAAGTGGAAAATATTATGATGGCCTACGATGCACCATTAGCCGAAGGAATCATTGAACAGCATATGAATACGATGGACAAAATGACGTATGACATGAAGTCATCGATGCAGCGCGACATGGAAAAAAGCTCTCAAATTGAAGGAGACCACCTTCAAGGATATTTGCTGAAGTTAGCTGAAAAATCGTCTATACACGTACCGCTTCTTCAAACTGTACATACGCATCTAAAAGTATATGAAGAAATGTTAAAAGGTTATCAAAAATAATGACAGCAAAAATTGATTTAGCAGTCATGCAAGTATTGCAAAAGCTGCTAAGTACAGCAGAAATGGGACAATTGCCTTCCGCTCCTGGCATTTATTTTTTCTTTGATGAACCCGGCAGGCTTTTGTATATCGGAACCACGACGGGCTCTCTATCAGAAAGAGTAAGAGCTCACGTTGCAGGAAAAGGTGTTAGCAATACAAAAAAATTCCACAAAGAAATTCATGCGGTTGGATATATTGAAGTTCATGGATTAAAAAAAGAATTAGATATGTTGAGAACGATGCTTGTAAATGGTTATTTTCCAAAATACAATAAACAAGATGTAAAAAGAGAAAATGAATACGACATTTACACCGTTCACGGCAGAGTCCTCAGGGATACAGGAGTTGACAAGAAAAAAGTCTCTAAGCGAAAAACGGTGCTAAAGCCAACGTTAAAAGAGATAGAGATTCGCCAAGAAAACAGCGATATTACATATGCACGAGTCGCAAATATGAATGCTGAAGATCGAGTGAAAAAATTGTGGTCTTGTCAAGAAGCAGGAGCGCAGCTACATCTTCCGGAGTCGAAAGTGTTAGCAATAAGTGACCGGCTCTTAAAAGAACAGTATACATTTCAGCGAGATATGAAAAAGAATATGATGTTTACGATGCGGGATTTAGTTGTTATTCAAGTGTTGTTAAATTTAAATCCGACTCATGATTTGAAAAAGAGAGAAATAAAGGAAGCCATCAGTTTAGTGCGTAAATTTGGCATAGAAGAAGCTCTTCGCATCTCTGAAAAATTACTCAAAACGTAATAAAATCCATGATCATTGTGATCATGGATTTTATCATTTATCATTCGCGCTTAAGCTAATTCGTCAATAACTTTTGGTAGAGCCATAATGGAAATAACGCAAAGTGAACTGACAACTTGATGCATTTCAAAAATGGCAATGATGAATAACATCAGTGATATATATAATTGAAGGCCTTTTAATCCCCACGGCTTGCGATCGAAAAAAAAGTCGCTAAGTACAAATACAAAGAAAATGAGCGAACTGAACAAAATAATCATGGATGTAGACATGGAACGATCATAAGCAATGATAAATAACAAAGCGAGAAGCGACACAACAGATATAACTTTTAATGTTTTAATCATCGTGTTTTTATTCACTTTTTTCACCTTCATTTGTAGGATTGATCTTTCATCCTCATTTTATAGGATAGTCAAAAGTTCTAAAAGTCAAACGAATAAATCATAACAACAATTTAACATCTTTATACTACATTTACATTGAGAGAAAAAAATGGGCGGGTTTTGAGCTTTGTGCACTTCATTGACGCGTGCAAAGAACAAGTGCTATAGTATGTTTGCTCTAAAAGCTAAAGGAGCAAAGTTTTCAAAGGACGTGACTATGTGAACGAAACACTATTAGTAATTGATGGATTTAATTTATTAAGCCGCTGTTATTTTGCTACTTCTTATGGAAGAGATGAAGCAGCGTTGACAAGAAACAGTAAGGGCCAATTTACGAATGCCCTGAGAGTAACGATTCAAAAAATGCATGCATTGATTCACCAATATGAGCCAAGCCATATTTTCGTCGCTTGGGATGTTAAACGCGAGGATACAAAACGTAAAGATACATACGCTTTATATAAGCAAACAAGAGCAGAGCTGCCTGATCCGCTGATTCAGCAGTACGAAACGTTAAAGCAATTTTTTGATACAGTAGGCATTTATCAAATGTCATTGTCTTCTTATGAAGCAGATGATTTAATTGGAGCACTTGCAAGCAAGTGGAGTAAGGAAAAGCAAAGTCCAGGGTACATCTATAGCAACGACCGAGACTTGCTTCAGCTCCTAGATCAACATATTTCGCAAATTATTGCTAAAAAGCAGGTTGGCGATCTTGTTTATGGCTTTAAGCACTTTCAAGAAGAATATAATATTCATCCTCGTCAATGGGTGGACGTAAAAGCATTGCTTGGTGACAAATCTGATAATATTCCGGGCGTTCCAGGTGTAGGAGAAAAAGCCGCACTGCCTCTTATTCAACAATATGGCTCTATCCATGAAATTTATGCACAAATTGAACAATTAGATCCAGCTTTTAATCGTTACAAAAAAAGCTAGCAGAAGGAAAAGAACTAGGTATGCTTAGCCGTGAACTCGCTGAGATTATTATAGACATTCAAGAAATCAGTATGTTGAATTGGGAAGAATTAACATTTATGTATGATTATGAACGATGGAATAAAGAAATTCAAAGTCTAGAACTAAACATTAGGATTCGCTCCTGATTTTTAGTACAATACAATTTATGAACATGAGAAAGGAGTAACAAGCGTGCAACCAATTCATAAAGAAACAGTTCAAAAAAAAATACAAACATTTTTAAATAAAGACGTATATGTACACCTTGAAACGACAAACGGTGCATATGCTTCACACGTAAATGAAAAAGTAATGACAGTTGGGGCTTTTATTCGCAATGGTAAAGTCACTATTTCAAACGGAAAGATAACTGGAGAAGGTCCTTATCGTGTAGGTCTTCAAATTGATTTAGGATGGATTTATGCAGAGGGATTAACAGATTGGGAAATTGATGAAGAAGGCAGACTTCTTTTAGCAGGGCATGACTTTGAAGGTCGTTTAGCAGTTGCCCTTCAATTAAGTGAACATCCGTTTTCATAACAGAAAAGAGAGGAGAATAGAACATGGAAGAAAGATTATTAATTGTATTTCCGCATCCTGACGATGAAGCATATGGAGCAGCAGGAATGATCACGCAAGCTAGACAAAAAGGAACGCCCGTTACATATGCTTGTGTTACGCTAGGTGAAATGGGACGAAACATGGGTAGACCGCTGTTTGCTAACCGTGAAACTCTACCTCAAATCCGAAAAAAAGAACTTTTAGATTTAGCAAACGTTTTAGACATTCAAGACTTGCGTATGCTAGGGCTTCGTGATAAAACGCTAGAATTTCTTGATATTGATGTTTTTGCAGATAAAATTGAAGAAATTATTAACGATGTAAAGCCGACTCACATTTTAACGCATTACCCTGGCTTTGCAGTACATCCTGATCACAATGCCACGGGAGCAGCTACGATCCAAGCGGTAAAACGTATGCCAAAAGAAAAGCGTCCGGTTGTTTGGTGTCATGCGTTTTCAAAAGATCGTATTGAACATATTGGAGAACCAGATGTTATTTTTGATGTAACAGCGATGAAAGATAAAAAAATTGAAGCGTTAAAAGCCCATCGTTCTCAAACAGAAGGAATGATGAACGCAATTGACTTCGATCGCTTATCTGACTATCCGCAAATGGAACGTCTATTAACAAGAGAAGAATTCTGGACATATAACTGGGAGTAACAGATGAAAAAACAGCGAATTTTATTTATTGGAGCGGGACGAATGGCTGAAGCCGTAGCGGCTGGCTTGGTTACGAGCAGCGCTGATAGTATTGAGGCAGTGGTGATGTCAAACAACGGAGATATCGGTCGGTTACAGCGAGTTGAAAAAACGTACGGCGTACAAACGACGCAAAATTGGCGCCAGGAAGTTGACAATTCGGACGTTATTATTTTAGCGATGCCTCCCGAGGCGCATCCTTCCGTTCTCAAGGAACTTTCGACTCATTTAAATCAGCAATTTGTTGTAACGTTAGCTGCAGGAATTGGTCCGAGTTATTTAGAAAACCACCTTCCTCAGGAAACGCCTGTCGCTTGGATTATGCCAAATACAGCTGCTATGATTGGGCAATCGATGTCCCTGTATACACTTGGAACTTCTGCAACAAAAGAGCATAAAGAAGTGCTTCAAATGATTTTAAAAGGAATTGGTGAAGCGCATGAGTGTTCAGAAAAAGAAGTACATGAGCTAACGGCTGTAACTGGCAGTGCACCTGCGTTTTTATATTATTTTGCAGAATCGTTAATTGATGCAACGACTGCTTACGGTGTGGACGAAAAAACAGCCAAAGATTTAGTTATTCAAATGATGTATGGCTCTGTACAAATGCTGCATGAAACCAAAGATCCTGCGTCTTTAAGAGAGCAAGTAACAACTCCAGGCGGCGCTACTGCCGAAGGATTAAAAGTGATGAAAGAACAAGACTTTTTCTTAACAATGAAGCAGGCAATTGAAGCAACGAATAAAAAAGCAATGGGTGGAAGCTAAAAAAGCTCATACAACCATATGTTAGATAAAAAATCCGAACTATAGTTCAGCATTCTTTCATTAGAATGTTGAATCAGTTCGGATTTTTTTATGAATAGACTTTCTTAACATAAAAATATGCCTCTTTGGAATCGTTTTTTCTCTATGTGCCGAGCTTTTTTAGTCATCGACAAATCGCTTTTTTGTATCAGAAGTTGGGAGCATGCAGTGCTGCTGTTTGCCAAACCACTTATATCGGTTGCGAGCGATCCAGTTGTATACGATATCTCGAATAGGCGCAGGAATGATAATAAGTGCATATAAAAATTTAACGGGTCCATCTAAGCGCTTGGCGATTTTTAAAGCAGCCGTTGATTGTATATATCTTTGTTTTCCATGGATATATACAATGCTATCTAATTGCTCAGGAAGTAAGCCGTGAGAGGCGAGCTGCTGCTTTCCGAAATCTGATTGAAGAGAGGCGAAAGAAAACAAAGCTTGTTCATCATGTTTAATAATAAATTGAACACTGCTGTTACATAAATTACATATGCCATCAAAAAGAATCAAATGTTTCATTGGACAATTTCGCTCCTATTCCATAAAAAAAGTATAATTACTTGTCATTTTTGAAAAATAAAGGTACGTTTAAAAGATGTGAAAGTGATCCAAATGCAAAGGTAATTCGATTATATAATAAGGACTCATAAGAGTTAAAGGAGAAGGGTATGAAAGAGCAAAACGACGTTGTCTTATACAATAGAATAAAAGAACAAGACAAAAAAGCCCTTGAACTGCTGTATGACAAGTATGAGCGAATTCTTTATTCGTTTGTATACCGGTTAACAAATAGCTCTGATATTGCTGAAGAAGCTGTTCAAGAAGTATTTATTAAGCTGTGGAGAGGAAAGGGAGTTTACAGCGATGAAAAAGGGAAGTTTTCATCATGGCTGTTTACGATTACAAGAAACACCGCGATTGATATGGTGAGAAAAAGAAAAACCGATCCTATTTTCTCAGAAGAAATTTTTGATTTTATTGAAGATGATCATCCTCAGATTGACGAGCACCTTCAGTGGAAAGAAGAACAGCAGAGAGTACGGCACGCTGTATCAAAATTGTCTGAAGACCAAAAAAAGATTATTCAATCCGTTTATTTTAAGGGATTAACGCAGCAAAAAGTAGCAGAAGAGCAGCAAATCCCATTAGGAACAGTAAAGGGTAGGGTGCGATTAGCGTTGCGGAAATTAAAAACATATTTAGGTACCGATGCAGAAGGGAGAGCTGATTCATGAGTATGTGCGATAAACTAATTGATTACTATAATGATCAGTTGACTTCCCATGAGAAAAAAGAGTTTGAAATGCACTTAAAAAACTGTCAAAGCTGTCAGGATGAACTAAAAGAACTGGAGGAAGTTCTTGGAGATCTAACGTATTTGACACCAGAGCAATCTCCTCCTCCAGAAATGAAACAGCGAATACTTGCAAATGTATTCGAAGAAGATCAAGGTGAGACAAAGAGAGAATCAATAGCTTTAAAAAATGAAAAACAATATGCTGCGTCTAAGAAATCAAATAAAAAATCCGTCATTATTGGATTAGCTGCGGCACTTATTTTATCCCTTGTAGGAAACAGCTACTTTCTGTTGAAAGATGGAGACAAAGGCAAACAAGAACCAAATGTTTCGGTTGCTCCTCAAAATGAACCTCTTACATCTGAGAAAACGATGAAGCTGCAGGCAGAGCCGAATGTTTCTGGTGAAGCAACAGCATCTCTGACGAAAAAAGGTGGAAATTTAAATGTGGTCATTCAAGCGAATAACTTGAAAAATGTAAAAGGGAATGAAGTCTATCAGGTATGGCTCATAAAAGGTGATAAGCCTCACCCGGCAGGTGCTTTTGTAACAGATAAAAATGGAAATGGGACAGTGGTCTATACGATGAGCCAAAAAGAACAGAGTGAAAAGTGGGATGTTATGGCCATTACTTTAGAACCGAACGCGAATAATAAGACGCCAAAAGGAAACGTTGTGTTAAGTTCAGCGCTCTAACAAAAACCCTTCTGCTAGCAGAAGGGTTTTTGTTACGTGCAGTTAATCATCTTCAAACTGTATAGCAATGGTTTGATCATTTTCTATCTTATTCAGTCGAATTTCCAATAAACCATTTTTGTACTTAGCGCGAACTGGTTCGTCCGTGTAGTGAAAAGGAAGTTTGACCGTGCGAGAAAATACGCCTGTATGGCGTTCGTTCAGCTTTAGCTTTTGTTTAGATGCTTCATAAGCATAAGGAACGTTCCCTTCAACTGTTAATATATTTGCGTCCAACTTAATTTGAATGTCGTTAGTGGAATGTAGTCCAGGAACTTCAACGACGATAATGCCTTCTTTATCGGTTTCATATAAATCGACGTTTGGAAATCGCTTTGGCAAGATGTGATTTAAATCGCTCCAAAAGTGATTTCCAAGCATATCTTCTACCTTATGCTGAATTGAACCCCAATCAATCTCTTCATATTTTTTACTCAAAGGAACCCCTCCTTATATTCACGTAAATTCCTTCTATATATATGAAAAAAAGAAAATTCAATGCCTGCTTACAAAGAATGAGAAAAATGCGTAAATAAGTGAAAAAATGTGAGGAAAAAAAGAGATTTTGAGTGAAAAAGAAGGATTATGTAGAATAAAAAAAGTATAATTACGTATAGAGCTTTCTATTATTCTAAATGAAAGCAAGTATGTGAAGGGGGAAGTTGAGATGAGAGAAAAGCGTACATCCAGTGGTTTTCTATTAAAACAACGTGCTTTCTTAAAATTATATATGATTACAATGACGGAGCAAGAGCGTCTGTATGGCCTTCGGTTATTAGATGTGTTGAGAGATGAATTTCGACCTTTTGGGTTCAAACCTAATCATTCTGAGGTATACAAAGCTCTTCATGACTTGATTGAAGACGGTGTCCTCAAACAGGTGAAGCGTAAAAAAGAAGGAATGAAGCTTCAAGAAGTGGTTTATTATACATTTACAAATGAGGGAGAAGAGAAAGCTAAATTATATAAAAAACAATTAAAAGTAGAGCTGGAGCGGTGTGAAGCTATGATTCAAAAAGCTATTCGTGACAACTTCGGGTCCAAATGAACGTGTCTTTAGTTAGAAAAGACACGTTTTTTCTATAGCTGATTTTGTCGTCTTATGTCGGAATAAAAGTTATAAAATGGGTACAAAGTAGTGTAAAAGATGGATATATAGTTATATTATGGATAAAATACACACTTTTAACATATATGGATGAATTCGATTTTAAAGATTATGCACTATTCATAAATAGTGTACGAATTGATATGATACAAAGTGTATATAAATCTATTTAATACGTTATTTGCCATATTTTAAGAACTTATAAACCGTTATCAGACCATCATTCAAGCATTTTGGTTTTAGCAACTCTGACGAATTTGACTAGATTTGTATCGAGAAGATATTATTTGTTTACTATGAAAGGAATGGATTTTATGAAGTCTACAGGAATTGTAAGAAAAGTAGATGAATTGGGTCGCGTAGTAATTCCTATTGAATTGCGCCGTATTTTAAATATCAACACAGGTGATCCAGTAGAAATATATGTTGATGAAGATATTATTATTTTACAAAAGTATAGCCCGTATGGTGCTTGCTTAGTAACTGGGGAAATTACGCGTGAAAACTTAACCTTTGGTAATGGAAACGTTGTGTTAAGTAAAAAAGGTGCGGAACAGCTTTTACAAGAGTTAGAGCGTACCTTAAATAAATAAGAAGTTTTAGGTCTTAGTATAAGGAAGAATATCCATCCATCTTTAAACCAAAAAAGAACGTTCTTTTGAGAACGTTCTTTTTTGGTTTAAGCCGTTCGAGAAGATTTATCCTCCTCTAGCAGCTGCTTTTTTTGTATTTTTATCAAACGATACGCAAGTCCTGTTGCTCCTGCAGCGAGCCCAGCAATTAGTCCAACCCAATAGCCAAACGCCTGCAAATCGGTGTATTTTGCTAACACAATGCCTAAAGGTAGACCAATTACCCAATAAGATACCAAGGACATTAAAAAGGTTACATTTACATCCTTATATCCTCGCAGCGCACCTTGAATAGGAGCTTGAAGAGCATCAGAAAGCTGAAAGAAAATTGCATAAATCAAAAAGTGAGAAGTTAATGCCAGTACCTCTGCATCTTTTGTATATAAAGATGCTACAGATTCTCGAAGAGTAAATAAAAGACCTGCGCAAACAAAAGCCATGCCAACAGCAATTGTTATACCAATTCTGCTATAGCTTCGTGCATCCTGATTCCGTTTAGCACCCGCTTCAAATCCTACAACGATTGTTAAAGCCATCGAAATACTCAGTGGAATCATATAGAGAAATGAGGCAAAATTAATAGCTGCTTGGTGAGAAGCGATTGTAATGGTATTATATGAGCTCATAAACAGCGTGACAGCTGAAAAAATACTTGTTTCGAAAAATACGGAAAAACCGATAGGTAAACCAATTTTTAATATTTCTTTCCAGGCAGAAAATGAGATACGGTGAAATTTTTTAAATAAACCGAAGCTAGAAAAAGGCTCTTTTTTATGAATAATTAAAATCGATATGACAAGTATGCACCAATATGTGATGGCCGTTGCATAACCAGAGCCTACGCCACCCAAGTGAGGGAAGCCCAGCTTACCGAAGATTAATACATAGTTTAAAGCCACATTAATCGGAAGCCCTAAAATGGTGACCAGCATAGACGTACGAGTTTGCCCTAAAGCATCAATAAAGTTTCGTAAAACCGTATAAATAAAAAGCGGAATAATACCAAAAGATAAAGCGATTAAATACTGTTTGGCAATGCGCATCACGTTTGCTTCTAAATTCATTCCTTTTAAGATAGGACTAACAACAAAAAAGCCGATTAAAATGATAACAGCGGCCATTAAAATGGAGACATAAAGCCCTTGAATGACAGAGAACGGAACTTTTTTCTTTTGATTAGCTCCCACCAGCTGTGCAACAATTGGCGTAATAGACATTAAAATTCCGCTTAGCCCTGTAAAAACAGGCACCCATAAGCTCGAACCAATTGCTACCCCTGCCAAGTCATCTGCACTAACTCTTCCTGACATCATCGTATCAAAGAAAGTCATTGAAAACATTCCAAACTGGGTGACCAATATCGGAAATAAAATAAAAACGAACTGCTTAACTTTTTGAGACGTTGAAAACGTTTGTTGCATTAAAAAACCCCCAATTTGAAAACATTTACACCAAAAAGCATTATATCACGCAAAGGCTTGTTTTTGCTAAGAGTTCTGACAATAAATTCAAAGAATGTATCCATAAAGAACACACTTTGAAAGGAAGTAAAAGGTAAAGTAGTATATGATTTTAATTTTGAGACGCGGTGGGATATGATAGAAAGTATAGTAGTTATCATTTAACGTGGAGGGATACGTGTGGATTTACAGTTGCAAAGTAAAAATGTACTCATTACCGGTGGATCAAAAGGGATTGGGAAAGCTATAGCTGCTTTGTTTATTCAAGAAGGAGCAAACGTTGGAATTGCTGCAAGAGGAGAGGAAGCATTACAGCATGCACAGTCAGAATTAGAAAACGTACGTACATATACAGCAGATCTAACAAACGAAGCGGATAGAGTTGCGTTAATTAAGAAATTCATTAACGACTTTGGGAGTATTGATATTTTAATTAATAACGCTGGAGGAAGTAATGGAAGCACGGCAATGGAAACAGATTTATCTCTTTTTCAGGAAGCAATGGAGCTAAACTACTTTTCAGCTGTCCACTTGAGCAAGCTAGCAGCAGCTCGTATGACAAAAGATGCGGCAATCGTTAATGTTACGTCTATTTTTGGGAGAGAAAGTGGAGGGAAAGTCACGTACAATAACGCAAAAGCAGCGCTTATCAGCTTTACAAAGTCGTTTGCAGATGAAATGATTTCTAAAGGAATTCGTGTAAATGGAGTAGCGCCTGGAAGCATCTTGCATGAAACGGGTAATTGGAAAAAAAGAATGGATGAAAATCCGGAAAAGATTAAGCAGTTTGTTGAAAATGAAATACCCGCAGGGCGCTTTGGAGAGCCAGAAGAAGTGGCAAACGCCGTTGTTTTTTTAGCATCTTCTCAAGCTTCATGGATAGTAGGTGCGACATTAAACGTAGACGGTGGACAGTCAAAAATGAACTTTTAAAAAAAGTGCAGGAATTTCCTGCACTTTTTCATTATCCAATATCTTTTTGCATACGAGGAATTTGAAAATCTTCATTAATCGCGTCCGCTGTAAGCTGACCTGATAATGTCACCATCGGCACGCCGCCTCCAGGGTGTGTAGAGCCTCCTACAAAATAAAGGTTAGAAAGAAGCTGACTTCTTGCCGGAATTTTAAACCCTCCATTTTTCTTACGGTCAGTTGCTACGCCATAAATGGACCCACCGTTAGCGCCGTAAAGCTCTTGGATATCGTTAGGAGTAAACGTATATTCAAACTCAATGCTGGAACGTAAGTCTTCTAATCCCATTGCCTCAAGCTTTTTTAGTACGACATCACGGTAGCGGTCTTTTAATGCAGCCCAGTCGTCGCCTTCTTTTAAAGGAGGTACATGAGTAAGAACGAACAGGTTTTCTTTTCCTTCAGGAGCTTGCGTAGGGTCTGATTTAGACGATACGCCAATGTAAATTGTCGGATCCATGGCTACTTGACCTTTGTTAAAGATTGTATCAAACTCTTCTTTCTGATCCTTTGAGAAGAAGAAATTATGATGTTGAAGCTGTTTGTACTGTTTGTTAACCCCTAATAAAAGAACAAGGCCAGAAACAGTAGGTTCAAATTTTGCAAGCTGCTGAGTTTGCTTAGCTGCTTGCGCATGATTTTTTAATAAATAGCGGTAAGTTGGAATGGCTTCTAGATTAGATACCACAACATCTGCTGATAGGCTTTCACCGTTTTCTAGTGTAATTCCAGTTGCCTTTGCTCCGCTTGTTGTGATTTCTTTTACCGGCGTATTTAGATGCACAGTGACGCCAAGTTCTTGAAGGAGCTTATCCATCGCTTCAGCAATTTTGTACATTCCGCCTTTTACGTAATAAATACCTAATCCTAGCTGAACGTGAGCAAGCTGTGTTAATACAGCCGGTGCATGATAAGGAGAAGAGCCGATGTACATAATTAAAAAATTAAACAATTGACGCAAATGTTTGTTTGAAAAATATTTGCGTGTAGTAGCATCCATAGATCTCATTGGATCCATTTGAAGCAGTTCTTTTACCGTGTGCATCGTTCGTAAATCGTGCAGTCCAGATAAACTTTTTTTATAAAAACTTTTTAAGTTCGATTCGTACATTTTATTTGCATAAGATAAATAGTCAAAAAAACCTTCAATGTCTTCTGGAGCAAGTTCTTGAAGCTGCTGAAGCATGCGAGGAAGGTCACTGGTCAAATCAATTTGTGTTCCATCTTGGAAAAAAGTTCTCCACTGAGGCTCAATTCGTTCTATTGTCAAGTAGTCGTGGATATTGCGGCCTGCACTGTCAAACAGCTGCTCTAGCACCCACGGCATTGTTAAAATAGAAGGTCCCGTATCGAAAGAAAACCCTTTGCCGCTGCGAATATTTAACTTACCGCCAATTCGCTCGCTTTTTTCAACGACTGTTACATCATATCCATCAGCTGACAGACGAATAGCAGCTGACAGACCACCTAAACCTGCGCCTACAACAATTACTTTCTTTTTCATCTTTTTCCTCCTTATAAAACAAAAGCGAGTTGTCAACAATGTGTATAAAATGACTTCACGCAAAATAAAAATAGGTCTACAACTTTTTATTTTGTCCAGTTCGCTAATTTTCATACGTGAAGGAAAGGAGAAAGAGATGTCTTTTTTACTGGTTGCTCTTGTCTTGACAGGTACGCTTGTCATCACTATCCCTACATTTAAACGTGTAGAAATAGTAAGAAACGATATGTCATGTTTGTCCATTATTATTCCAGCTAGAAATGAAGAAAAAAACCTTACCTTTTTATTGCAGTCACTCCAGTTACAGAACGCTGACTTTGAAGTGATTGTTGTAGATGACAACTCAACAGATCATACTGAGCGGGTAGCCAAAGCATTTGGCGTGAAAGTAGTGCACCCGGGGACACTTCCAGCTGGATGGTTAGGAAAGTCATGGGCATGCTGGAATGGAGCAAGAGAAGCAAAAGGCTCGTTGCTTTTGTTTTTAGATGCTGATCTTACAGTAGAGAAAGACGGAATTGAAAAAGTATTTTTCTACTATCAACAGCAAGGGGGGGTGCTGTCGGTTCATCCTTATCATCTTGTTAAGAGGCCTTATGAAATGTTTTCTGCTTTATTTCACTATGTTACGTTTGCATCGATTGGCGCTTTTCACCCCTTTAAAAATTGGAAAAGTCCTTCCGTCGGTTTCGGGCAGTGCTTGCTTTGCAGCGCAGCCTCCTACTTTCAAAGCGGAGGCCACGAAGGGATAAAAAAAGAAGTGGTTGAAAATATGGCACTGGTTGAGAAAATGAGCAAACAAGGTGAATTTATTACATGTATGAGTGGACAAGGAGCTCTTTCCATGCGCATGTATCCAGATGGTATGAAAAGCCTGATAAGAGGGTGGAGTAAAAGCTTTGCTTCAGGTGCGGGGAAAACGGAAGCCATTTATTTATTTCTAGTAAGTTTATGGCTTACTAGCATGATTAATTATGTTCTTTTTTTACCTACTCTATGGAATCAACATGCAGGCTTGGCAATTAGCAGTTATGTTTGCTATGTCAGTCTCTTATTTAATAGCTTAAGAAAAATAGGTTCGTTTACTTTTTTTTCTTTGTGCTTATTTCCTATTCACGTGCTGTTTTTTCTGGGCCTATTCGTATGGTCTTTCATCCAAACAGCGGTGAGAAAGCAAGTTAAATGGAAAGAACGCAGCATATCTATAGAAGAAGAAAAAAAGAAGAAAGTGATAAAATGACAGGCGCTCAGCTCTTAATTAATATCATGGCATGGTTTGTGATTCACATGTTCATCGCCTACAGGTGCACAAAAATTTCTGCCTTTTATTTAAAAAAAGACCTTTCGCTGTTTAAGGTTCACAGCTGGGAAACAGTTGGAATATATAAAAAATTCGGGGTGCACCGATGGAAAACCTGGCTTCCTGATGCAGGAAAGCTATTTAAACGAGGGTTTTATAAAAAGAAATGGGAGAGTAGAACGAAGGAATATGCACAGCTTTTTTTAATGGAAACAAATCGAGCAGAGTTAACTCACTGGATCAGCATACTTCCTTCTATTCTTTTTTTTATATGGAACTCTCCTTCTATAGGTGTTTGGATGGTTATTTATGCGATTATTGCAAACGTACCGTTTATTTTGGTTCAACGATATAATCGAATACGGATTCATCAAGTCGTTTTAAAACTCAAACGAAATTAATTAACATGCCTTTGGCTCCGAGTAGGGGCCTCGGTTTTTATCTTTTTCTCCTTATTTGAAGACAATAATTTCTTGGATAAAAGAAAAAAAGAAGCAAAGGCGATATAAATACTAAAAAACACTAAAAATCCCCATAAGCCTGCTATTGCATCATCAAATTCCATGTTGCCTCGAGTGGTAATTCCTTGCTGAATTTCAATAGCAAAAACTAAGACAAGCATAACCGTAAGAGTGTAGATAAAAGAAATAGCTGTAATACTAAATTTCCATTTTGACAATAATTTAAAGATCATATAAACGCTTAAAAACGTGAGCAGTCCAATAATGCCAATAATCCAGAAGTGAAGTTCTTTATCTGAAAGAGAAAATCCTAGTAAATAAAAAATATAAATTAATCCATCGTGCAATACATTAATAATATTTGTAATGAAAACAATACATTCTTTCATTTTTTCTCCTTTATAAAAATGTAAGACGTTTAAACTTCTAGGTATACAAGTATACGTAGCCCGTACTCATTCCAATTTTATATAAAAAATGCACTTTCTAGATCAAATATTAAAGAGATCTGAAATTTCAAATAATATTTATAATTTATATTATAAACAAAAAGGTAAAAAAATAAAAATTTTCGATGCAAACTGACACATTTTTTTCATATTTAAAGAAAGAAATAACTCAGAATATGTGGTTTACTGTAGAAAGAAAAGAAAATAAGAGGCATTGATATAACAAATATTCACAAGTGCTTTTATGCATTCTCTTGTAAAGCAGAAGGAAAACTAAGGCAAGTGTTAAATTTATATGTATAGTGGACAAAATAAAAAATAAATATAAAATAGTGAAACCTAAAGAGAAGCTGTCCGTATTAAATAGTGAGAAGAAAAAAGCGCAGGATATATTTGTGTTTGAAAGCCGATAGAGCTGGGAATAAGAAAGTAGTTATTTTCTCACGTTTGGTGAAAATTATACGTAGCGGTGTTGACAATTTTTTTTAAAGAGTTAAAATGTGAAAGAACAGATTAGCTCTCTTACATTTTTTGTAAGGGAGATTTCTTTTTACATTTACTATAAAAATAAAAGTGAGCTTAAATTTCAATAGAGACAGAGGTGGGAATATGAAACAGCTCATGACAAACGGTAAAAATATTTTTTCGAAACAGCTGCCGTTATTTCTAATTGCAGTTTTGTTGTTTTGGATTAAAACGTATACCGTTTATCGTATCGAATTTAACTTAGGGCTAGATAATTTTATGCAAAAGTTCTTACTTTTCATAAACCCAATTGGTTCGGCAATTTTCTTTTTTGCCATTGCATTACTATTTAAAGGGCGCGGAAAAGTACGAGCACTGCTTGGAATGAATTTTTTACTTTCATTCATCCTGTACGCAAATGTAGTGTACTATCGCTTCTTTAATGATTTTATTACTGTTCCTGTATTGACTCAGTCAAACAACTTTGGTCAATTAGGCGGCAGTGCCATGGCTTTAATCAGCCCAACTGATATTTTATACTTCACAGATTTCTTTATTCTTTTAGTTTTAGTACTATGGAAAAAAGTTGACTTACCAGCAACAATTAGTCGACGTACTGTGACAGGTGTATTTTTATCAGGGATTTTATTCTTAAGTGCCAACATTGCACTAGCGGAAATGGATCGTCCTCAACTATTAACGAGAACATTTGACCGCAACTATTTAGTAAAATATTTAGGAACGTATAACTATACGATCTATGACATCATCCAGAGCTCGAAATCTTCAGCACAGCGCGCGCTAGCAGATAGCAGTGATGTGGCTGAGGTAGAGAACTATGCAAAAGCAACGTATGCTGAGCCGAACAAAGAATATTTCGGTCAAGCAAAAGGCAAAAACGTTATCTATATTTCATTAGAATCACTTCAGTCATTTATGATTGGTTATAAGTTAAATGGTGAAGAAGTAACGCCATTCTTAAATTCACTATTAAAAGATCAGAACACAATGTATTTCGATAACTTCTTCCATCAAACAGGGCAAGGTAAAACGTCAGATGCTGAATTCATGATGGAGAACTCATTATTCGGCTTACCTCAGGGTTCTGTATTTACAACAAAAGCAAATAACACCTATCAGTCGCTATCTGGTATTCTAGATCAGCAAGGCTATACAACATCTGTGTTCCACGGAAATGGAAAATCGTTCTGGAACCGTGATGAGATGTATAAATCAATGGGTGTAGAAAAATTCTTTGATTCAGCTTATTACAATATGTCAGACGAAGATACGCTGAACTATGGTTTAAAAGATAAACCATTCTTTAAAGAATCAATGCCGTACCTAAAAGGCTTAAAGCAGCCATTTAGCGCGAAGTTCATTACGTTATCAAACCACTTCCCTTATCCATTAGATAAGGAAGACCAAACGATTGGACCTCATAATACGGGAGATAAGTCAGTTGACCAATACTTCCAAACGGCTCGTTATTTAGATGAATCAATCAAGCAATTCTTTGAGGACTTACAGGCCTCTGGTTTAGCAGACAATACGATGGTTGTGATGTACGGTGACCACTATGGTATTTCTGAAAACCATAAGCGTGCAATGGGCAAAGTAATGGGTAAAAACATCAATGATTTTGAACAAGCTCAACTGCAGCGCGTACCATTATTTATTACTTCACCAGGCCTTAAAGGCGGCGTAAATCATACGTATGGTGGAGATGTAGATGTTCGTCCAACAGTGATGCATTTATTAGGTCTTGATACAAAAGACTATATTGACTTTGGTACAGACTTATTATCAAAAGAACATCAGCAAGTTGTACCTTTCCGTAACGGTGATTTTGTTACACCGAAGGTAACAAAAGTTGATCAGAAAGTGTATGACAACGCAACGGGCAAGCAGCTTTCAGATAAGGAAGCGAAACAGTATGATAAGTATGATGAACTAGTTAAGAAAAAGCTAGAACTATCAGATAAACTTGTTTACGGAGACTTACTCCGCTTTCATACACCAGAAGGGTTCAAACCAATTGAACGTTCGAAGTATGATTACAACAAGCGCGAAGATCAATAAAAAACAGGCAGCTATAAAAGCTGCCTGTTTTTTTGTTTTGTGAAACTTTTAAGGGATTTATCCGTATATAAATTATAACAGTAATCGTTTTAAGAGATGGGAAGACAATGGTATAATATGTATACGTTTAAAAGTTCGGTCACATTTAAGATAGGAGTGAAAGCGATGAAAGTCGTTCGAATCATAAAAAAGATTCTTGCCATTTGGGTAACAGGAGCAGTAGCCGTTCCGGTCAGCTATTTTGGATTCAGTACCACGATGATTCAATCCGTTGGCATTAGTATAGGAGTAATGGTCGTGATGAGCCTGTTTTTTATTATGAGCAGTGCTCGACGTCATTATCAAAATCCATATAGAGAAGAAATTGCATACGTGCGTCATCAAGTAAAAGAGGCAAGAAAGCAATTAAGAACCATTGGAAGCTATCGTTTTAAAATTCGGTCTGTTCATATGTGGACAGAACTTTCTAAACTATACAAAGTAGGCAAAAGCATCATTGAAATGGTAGAAAAAGAGCCCGCACGATATAAAGATGTTCAGCCCTTTTTTACGAACTACTTACAATCAACGGTTACCGTCATTGAAAGGTATATGTTTTTATTATCAAAACCAACGAAAAGCATAGAAGTAAAAGAAAGTCTTCATGAAGCGGAAGACATGCTGCGCGGGTTATCAGGGAAGTATGAGCATTTATTAACAAATGCTCTTTCACAAGATAAGCTGACATTAGATGTAGAGCTTAAAGTGCTAAAGCAAGCATTTGAAGAAGAGCAGCCGTATATACCGACAGCTACTAATCGCACAAAGTAATGTAAATGCAAAGGATGGGATTTTATGATGAAAGAATATGATCAAAATAAATCGTTAGATGCGCTGCTTGATGATCCTTTTGCTTCGCCTACCCCGCAGTTACAACCGGATACTCGCGCTGCAAAAAGAAACACATACGATGATTTGACACCGGAATATCAGGAAAAAGCGCAGAAAATCGCAAATCAAATTGATTATAAAAATCAGCAGGCTATCTTACAGTACGGGGTAGCAGCTCAGTCAGAACTATCTCAGTTTTCTCAATCTGTACTACAGCATGTTCAAACGAAAGATACGGGACCAGTAGGAGACGTTATAGGAGATTTGATGAGTAAGATTCGCCAAGTAAATCCCGATGACTTTTCTTCAAAGAAAAAAGGAGTCATCGGTCGATTGTTTTCAGGAGTCTCTAGGCCTATTCAAAATTTATTAACAAAATATCAAAGCATTAATGTTGAAATTGATAAAATTGCAGATAAGTTAGAGCGCTCAAAACAAATGCTGTATCGAGACATTACAATGTTAGATAGCTTATATGATAAAAATAAACAGTTTTATGAGGCGCTTAACGTTTACATTGCAGCGGCAGAATACAAGTTAGTGGGGCTGCAGAATGAAACGCTGCCCCAGCTGCAGCAAACAGCCTCTCAAAAAAATGACTACTTAATGGCTCAGGAGGTCAATGATTTAAATCAATTTATCAATAGGCTAGAAAAACGAGTGCACGATTTAAAGCTGAGCCGTCAAATTGCCATTCAAAGTGCACCGCAGATTCGATTAATTCAAGAAGTCAATCAGACCCTTGTGGAAAAAATTCAAAGCTCTATTTTAACAGCTATTCCACTTTGGAAAAATCAAGTAGTCATCGCAACCACTTTATTGCGCCAAAAGAAAGCAATGGAAGCCCAAAAACAAGTATCTAAGACAACAAACGACTTGCTTACTAAAAATTCAGAGCTGCTCAAGCAGAATACAATTGAAGTAGCTCGTGAAAACGAGGCGGGGATTGTCGATATCGAAACATTGAAAAAAACGCAGTCCGACTTGATTACTACGTTAGAAGAAGTATTAAAGATACAAGAAGAAGGGCGTACGAAGCGTACCGAGGCAGAATCAGAGCTGTATCAAATGGAAAAAGATTTAAAAACTAAACTGTTAGATATGAAATAAAGAAAAAGTCGGTTTACACACTTTGTAAACCGACTTTTTTTCTGTTTTATGCATTTTGAAGTGTTTTCGCCATTTCCAAAAACGGAGTTAAATCCCTTTCGGATTTAGGAGCAAAGATCGTTAATCGGAAAGTAGGGTGTTGATTTTGTTTTCGAACAAGAAAGCCGTATACATTACTTTTATCATCGGACGCTTTGTACGCAGCTTCTATCTCTAAGCTAGATTGAATGAGGTGCGTGTCAAGGGAAGCCACTTCCGAAAAGCCAGCTCTTAAAATTTCTTTTGTTTCTTTCTTCAGCTCCTCTACACTTTTATTTGAGGGAAACACTTCAATCCGCATCCACAAAGCATCATTTTTTTTATTGTAAATGACATCTTTTCGGGGCTCTTCTTCTGTAAACTCGTATCCTTCTAGTACGTAAAGCGTATAGTTTTGATTACTGCTTCTTTTAAGATAACCTACATCTGTTCTGCTGATTCCTTTGTAAGGATAGGTGAAGTTTTGCTGTGGCAAGCGTTCTCTTGGAATTTCTTTTTGTGTGTTGATAAGCTCTTCGCGAAAAGCAGTTGAACAGCCACTCATCAAACATATAAAACAAACAAGAAATATCTTTTTTTTCATAGCTGGCTTCCTTATCTATTTTCATTCATGCGTTTTTACTGAGTTAACAATTGAAATTAACTTTTTTTCATCATCGGAATTTTTAGCCGTAACCATCGTGATTTTTAAAGCAGGGTGCCCCTTTGTTTCTCTTAATACATATAGTTTTGCCGTTTCTTTTTTACTCCCAGACATAGATGCAAACACAACAGGTTGAATAAATGGGGATGTAGAAGAAATTTTTAACGATTTTCCAAACTGGTCATCAAACAATTCTTTTGAACGATCTAGATATGGTGTGCTTTTACTTTCTTTCCCGGAAAGGACTTCAATTCGCATCCACGTATAGGGAGTCTTGGTTGAAAAAAGAATATCTTTTCCATCTTCTTCTTTTTGAAGCGTATATTCACCGGGCAATGAAAGAGAATATCCTTGTTCGCTTACGGTGAGCTGCTGATGTTTCTCGTTGCTTTCACTGATTGCTTTAACAGAAGGCAGTATAACCATGGTTCCGCTTATCATTAACAGAAGCGCTAAATAAAATTTTCGCATGTATATATCTCCTATTCAAAACGCTAGACAGCGTGTAATTACTATATAAAAATGTTTTCGCCATGTTAGAACCCGTAGGTTTATTTTTGACTTTTTGGTAAAGCTAAAAACACAATCAATTAGTAATGGAGAGAAGACTATGAAAAACCGTAAATCAACTTCTGCAGCTAATCGCCGTCAACAGCGCGTGTGTTTGGGTAATGAACGATTATTTGCAGTTGGTATTAAAGCGTTTATTGACAATACGCATGAATCACACCTAGACAAAAAAGGAGGTCATTGAGTGAAATGGTGCTTGTCAATTATTATTATTGTTTCCATTAATTTCTACGGTATTCAGGTGGATGCTGCAAAGAAGAGCCGATTTTATTATGAAAGAAAAGGAGATATCGTGTGGGAAGTTCCCATGAAAGATGAGAAGTTAATTGCGCTTACATTTGATGATGGACCAGATCCTAAATATACGCCGACTATTTTAAATTTATTGCAAAAGTACGGTGCCAAAGCAACTTTTTTTGTAGTCGGCGATCGAATAACGTCATTTCCCAAGCTTGCTCAAAGAGAAGTTCGTGAAGGTCATGAACTTGCTAATCATACATATAGCCATTTGAAAGTAAGGGGCCAGGAAGTAGAGAGAATTGAACAAGAAATTGAAAAAGCGGATGAACGTATACAAGCTATTACAGGAATAAAACCTTACCTGTTTCGTCCGCCTACTGGCTATTATGACGATCGGGTAGTAAAAGCTGCTAAAAATCAGCAGTATACGATTATTCTTTGGTCTTGGCATCAAGATACATTTGATTGGAGAAATCCAGGCGTCGATAAAATTGTAAGTCAAGTGCTTAACCATGCCAGGTCAGGAGATATTGTATTGTTTCATGATACGGGAGGAGATCGAACCCAAACGATTGAAGCATTAAAACAAATTTTACCGAAGTTAAAGGAAGAGGGGTATAAATTTGTCACGGTCTCAGAACTTTTAAAACATCATCCCAATTATAAATCTCTTTATTTGATGCAACAGCAAAAACAGCACTCCGTTCAATAAGCGGGTGCTGTTTTTCCAGTAAAAGCTTTAGCCAATCTTTTAACTGGTTTTTCCTTCTCTTTCGTCCCCATCAGACGTATTTTTTTGGAAAAATGCTTTTACTTTATCTCGTTTTTTCTTTGAAATAAGAATATATAATGTATCACCTGCAAAAATTTGTGTATTTCCTCTAGGTGTAAGTAATTTATCATCTCGAATAACAGCAGTCACTAAAATATCTTCAGGGAGGTGAAGTTCTTCAAGCGATTTTCCTGATATATCTGCATGTTCCACGAGCTTCAACTCAATCATTTCATTTTTGGTTTTGCCCATCGAAACAAGCTCGAGACTGTGAGGAACCGTCTCTTTTTCACCTTGAGAAAGGTTTAGAAATTTGGCTAAAGGAGCGATTGTTGCTCCTTGAAGAAGAGCGGAAGTTAAGACAACAAAGAAAACGACGTTAAAAATGAGCGTGCTGTTCTCCAAACCTGCCATCATAGGATAAGTAGCCAATACAATTGGAACAGCTCCTTTTAAACCGGCCCAAGAAATAAACAGTTTTTCTTTGGATGAGTATTTAGCAAACATCATCGAAAGAAATACGCCGAGTGGACGAGCGACAAACATAAGTAAAAGAGATAACAGTATACCCTGCCAAATAATATCTAGCAGTTGATTAGGAAAGACAAGAAGGCCGAGTAAAATAAACATTAAAATTTGCATCATCCATGCAAAACCTTCGTTAAAGCGGACAATTGTGTGACGATAAGTTAGATCTGCATTTCCTACTACCACTGCCATTACATATACAGCAAGTAGACCGCTTGCTTCTACAAATGTGGAAATTCCATAGGTCAAGGCGGCCAATGACAATGTAAGAACAGGATAAAGTCCTGAAGAATCCAAATTAATTCGATTAATAATCCAAACGGATGCTTTTCCAAGTACTAAACCAAGTAATAGTCCGATTCCCATTTGCCAAAAGAAATTAAGGATTAATGAGAGGATTGGAGAGTCTGGATGTTGAATTAATTCAATAATAGAAACGGTTAAGAAGATGGCCATCGGATCATTGGAACCAGATTCTGCTTCTAGCGTGGAGTTTAGTTTTTGGCGGATGTTCTGTGTCCCGAGTACAGAGAACACGGCTGCAGCATCTGTAGAGCCAACGATTGCCCCAAATAAAAAGCCTTCAAGCCAAGTAACGCCTAAAATATATTTGGCAAGTACGCCGGTTAAAACTGTCGTAATGAGGACTCCGAAAGTAGCTAATGAAACGGAAGGGCGAACAACGCGTTTGACATCTTTCCATTTGGTCTGCACGCCTCCATCAAAAAGAATAATGATAAGCGCTAATATTCCGAATCCTTGTGTTAAAAGAGCATTGTCAAAGTAGATGTAGTGGCTAACAACCATTCCTACGATGATAAAAAGTACGAGCGAAGGGACCCCAAGGCGAGTAGAGAACTTTGCAGTAAGTACCCCTATGACAAGGAGAATAGATAATAAAAGAATTGAATGGTCTACCGTAAAATCCAAAAAATACACCTCTTTTGTTCAAAATTTTTATGTAAGCATTAAGCGAGGTTCCTCTATGATAATTGTAGCATAATGGATTTAAAACCTTGAGAAATCTGCTTATCAAAAAAAGAGATGCATAAACATCTCTTTTTTGGTCATGTATGAATAACGGGGATAGATTATTATTTGACATCTTGCTCGTGATAAAGATGAGGTGCTTTAAATGTTGCTCTCTTTTTATCGGAAGAACCTTGTTGATCGGGACGGGAACGATCGTAAATAGCTGTTCCAACAATCTCAGCCACATCTTGAAGTTTTTCTTTGCTTATTTTATCAAGGGTATCTTCAGGGGAATGATACCAAGGTTCAGACGGACTGTGAATAAATAGAGCAGCCGGTATTCCTGCCTCTGCAAAAGGAACATGATCACTTCGGCCGCCAGCTTGGAATGGCGTAGGTGATCCATTTAATCTTGTACTTGAAGCTTGAGCTAATTCTGTGACAAGGTTTGGTGTTCCATCAGCTGTATTCATCACTAAATCTCCCGCATCTCGACTTCCTACCATGTCTAAATTAAACATTCCAACAATACGATTTTTCTCATCTTCAGATAACTCACTAACATAATGCTCGGATCCTAGTAGGCCTACTTCTTCAGCTCCGAATGTAACAAATCGCAGTTCTGTATCAGTAGGAAGACTTTTAAATACGCGAGCTAATTCAAGCACCATTGCTGTTCCAGAAGCATCGTCATTTGCCCCAGGCGCTCCGGCTACAGAATCATGATGAGCGCCTACTACAATAATATCATTTGTTCCTTTTTTCTTAAAAGTAGAAGGCTTAGTAGCGGTTACATTATAAGATGTTCGCTCACTTACGACAGCTCCTTCAATTTTTACTGTACCTGAAGGTTTTTCGCCTTTTTGAATAGAAGTAAGAATCTTTTCACCTTCTTCTTTGGTTACAGCAAGAGACGGAATGTAGTTATCATTAGCGCCGCCAAGTGTTCCGTTTAGCTCACCGTCTGTATTATTAAAAATAATGACGGCTGCAGCCCCTTTTTCAGCAGCATTTAATACTTTTTCACCAAAAGTAATAGTGCCTCGCTGAACTAATACAATTTTACCTGTCACATCTTTGTTTGCTAAATTATCTTTTGTACCCAGCCCTCCATCTACAATTTCAGCTGTGACATTTCCATTGGTGGTATAAGTAAAAGTTGTTGGAGAGTAGCTGGTACCGTTTACGCTTAGTGAAAAACTAGCTGCTGGTGTGTAACCGGTAAATGTAAAAGGCTCTACTGCGCTCTCATAGCCTAGTTTAGACAAACGCTTTTGAACAAATGTAGCAGCTTCGCGTTCAGATTCAGTTCCTGCCACACGAGGTTTTTTTGAGAGATACGCAATGTCTTGATAAATTTTCTCGGAATTTACTTTTTTTAATACTTTTTGTTCAGAACTTTGATTGTGAGAAACATTTGCAGAAGTAGAAGCTTGTACACTTGTAAAAGATAAAGTCAAACTTGTTGCTACAGCCAAAGAAATCACGGTTTTTTTCATTAAAATCCCCCTAAATTTATCGATGTAGTTGGTACTATTCGAATTTACAATATTAAGAAAATACAAAAAAGAGCATTATTACCTAAATGTTCCAGAGTATTCCATATCTAAATTCCTATTTTGATAGAAAAAATAATTCAAATAAAATGAAAATGCGGAAACAAATAAAGGGGATAAAAGAAACTGTGTCAAAAGTAATAAAAAAAGGTATTAGATAAGAATAAAAAAATAAGGTAAACTAGTTTAAAAGTAAGAAGAATGTTCAGAACTTAATTGATGAGACATAGAGAGTGTTCACGTAAAAAACAAAGGCTGGTGGGAAATATTGATAAAAAATAGGGAGGGTGTACGAAAAGCAGCGGCGGTTGCTGGTCTTCTGGTTGTAGGGGTGTACATCGTCTTTCAAACAATGGCATTTTTTAAAGGAGCATATGCTCTTAGCAGTTTGATAAAAGATAGTTTACTAGTGGGCATAACGGCTGGCACGTTTTATTTACTTCATAAGCGTTCGGTTCATACACAGGTGTCTGATGAACAGTATCAGCTTGCTACATTAATAAACTCAATGCCAGATTTTATTTGTTTTAAAGATGGAGCTGGCAAATGGTTGGCGGTGAACGATTTTGGAAGAGAACTTTATCATTTAAAGGGTATTGATTACAGGGGTAAAACCGATGCAGAACTTGGAGAGCTTGTGCCGTTCTTTCAAGCCGCTTTCTTACACTGTATTTCATCGGATGAAGAAGCTTGGAGAAAAAAGGAAAAGGTACGCATGGAAGAAGCATTTGAAATACCAAACGGCGAGGTCAAAACATTTGATGTTATTAAAGTACCTGTGTTTTTTGATGATGGCTCAAGAAAAGCTCTTATCACGATTGGACGAGATATCACTCAGCAAAAGCTTGCAGAAGCGCTTCTGATAAAAAAGGAAAAGCTTTCTGTAGTAGGCGAATTAGCTGCTGGAATTGCCCATGAAATTAGAAATCCGCTTACGAGTATTAAAGGGTTTGTTCAGCTCATGAAAGAAACAGACCGATCCGCGGTAGGGTATGCTAATATCATGCTTGATGAGCTGGAACGAATTAATGGTATTGTCAGTGAAATGCTCCTGTTGTCAAAACCTGAAAGTGAACATTTTCGCGTGTTTTCTCTTACAGAAGCGGTTAAGTATGTAATGAGTTTAACTTCCCATGAAGCTTTATTGAAAAACATTGACTTCTTATACGATGAACAAACAAGTAAAGCTAGTGTGTATGGAAATAAAAATCACCTTATTCAAGTATTACTTAATGTTTTTAAAAACGCAATTGAAGCAATGGATAAGCCTGGGAATATTTACATTACAATCAAAACAGCGCAGGATGACCATATTTTTATAGAAGTTAGAGATGAAGGAGTAGGAATTTCTAAAGACCGTCTAGAACATATAGGAGAACCGTTTTTTACTTTAAAAGAAAAAGGAATGGGGCTTGGATTAACAATCAGCTCCAAAATTATTCATGATCATCACGGTACCCTGCAGATTGAGAGTGAACAGAACAAAGGGACGATTGTTAAAATCCGACTGCCTCTGTATGTAAAAGATACGGCGGTTTTTGCAAGCAAATGAAATGTTGTAAACGAAAAGTAATGAAAACGTCATCCATTTCTTATTGCTAAACGCAGCCGTACATGATGTAATAAAAGAAACGAACATGTCAGGAAGGTAGCAAAATGAGACGTGCAGATCAAAAAATTATATTACCGTATACACCGGAAAATTTAAGAATGCTATTGCTTCAAGTATGTGACGGAGAAAATCCGTTTTCCCATCAAGACCTTGCGTATTGGTGTGATAAATATACTCTCCATTATTATGAGTATGAAGCGGATGAAACGCAGTGGATGAATGATATGCAGCAGACAGATAATAGGCAAGATTTAGCTAAATCTTATGCCATTGCTAAAGATATTGGCTGGCAGTGGTACTTTTATATGGCTAGAGGAACGACGCTATCTGATATTCAATATGTCGAGCTTCACGAACTAGAATTACCTAGACATTTGTTTGTAAAATGGCTGAATGAATTATATGAAATGTAATCCTATATATGAATTGTAGTACATCCGGTCTGATGAAAGAAAGGCCATCTCTGGTAACGGAGCAAAAGACCACTGAAGTACATACAAGCGTAAAATAGAAAGCTAAGGAAAATCCTTAGCTTTTTTGTTTTGTCAAAATTATTCAAAAAAACTGTCTTTAGGAAAAAATACAAAACCTAGTTGACTTATTGGTATTGTTGTATTATAAGTAATAGAGACATAAATTATGGAAAAATCACAGGGGGAACATCTATGAATAACTTATTAGTCATTCTAAACATCCTTATTATGCTGGCACTGCTTGCGGGGCTGTTTATGATGCAGAAAAAACATGTATCATTTTCAAAGCGTGTGTTTACGGCGCTTGGACTAGGGATTATTTTTGGCTTTGCTCTTCAGTGGGTGTATGGTCCGACTCATGAAGTAACGATAACGACCGCCGATTGGTTTAGCATTGTAGGAAGCGGATATGTGAAGTTTCTTCAAATGATTGTCATGCCGCTTGTATTTGTGTCGATTGTAGCGGCATTCACTCGCTTAAAATTGACGAGCAACATTGGAAAGATTAGTAGTTTAATTATTGGCATTTTGCTTGTTACAACAGCGATAGCAGCTGCTATTGGTATTTTTACAACGACGAGCTTTAATTTAGAATCTGTCCAAATTACAAAAGGGGAAGCGGAACTTCAGCGCGGAGAGGACTTAGAAAACAATTTATCTAGTCTAGAAGCAAAAACAATCCCGCAGCAAGTAGTAGAATTATTACCAGCTAACCCGTTCCTTGACTTAACAGGCGCACGTTCAACTTCCACGATTGGCGTTGTCATCTTTGCAGCATTTGTGGGAATTGCATATTTAGGCGTGAAGCGTAAAAAGCCAGAGGAAGCAGCGTTATTTTCAAAAATTATTGATACGCTGTATGCAATTGTGATGCGTGTAGTGACGCTAATTCTTCGTTTAACTCCTTATGGGGTACTTGCAATTATGACCAAAACAGTAGCAACGAGTGATGTTGATGCAATTGTTAAACTTGGAAAATTTGTTGTAGCATCATATGTCGCATTGGCAGCTATGTTTATCGTTCACTTAGTTATTCTAACAATCATCGGTGTAAATCCGATCACATATGTTAAGAAAGTATTTCCTGTATTGGCGTTTGCCTTTACTTCTCGTACGAGTGCTGGAGCATTGCCTTTGAATGTTAACACACAAACAAGACAGTTAGGGGTTCCAGAAGGAATTGCGAATTTTGCAGGTTCATTTGGTCTTACAATCGGTCAAAACGGATGCGCTGGAATATATCCAGCTATGTTAGCCGTTATGATTGCACCAACGGTAGGTATTGATCCTTTAACGCCTTCATTTATTTTCACGTTGATTGCCATTGTAGCAATTAGTTCGTTTGGCGTAGCAGGGGTTGGCGGAGGAGCGACATTTGCGGCTTTACTTGTATTATCTTCTATGAATTTGCCCGTAGCGCTAGCAGGCTTATTAATTTCAGTAGAACCACTGATTGATATGGGACGTACGGCACTTAATGTAAGTGGAAGCATGACAGCCGGAGTCGTAACTAGTAAACTAACAAAAGAGTTAGATACAAACGTATACAACGATCAAACCATCTCACCTGAAACAGCAGAAGTGTAAAAGAGATACGGCATCCATAGTTAACATTGTTAACTATGGATTTTTTTTCTTTATCCGCATAAAATAGGAAAAAATACTTATGATAACGCTTTCAAAAAAGGTTATAGTGAAAAATGTGTACGTACTTTATTTTACGGGAGGGTTTTAATTGAAACGTAGTTGGACTAAATATGCAATGGTACTGACGGCTTTACTCTTACTAGTAAGCTCTTTTTTTAGCCCGTTTATGCAATCGTTTGCATCTGCAGCGGATACCACAAAACTCACGATTCACTATCAGCCTGCTTCAAACGATACAAAAGAATGGGGATTATGGGTTTTTCCTGAAGGAGGAGAAGGGAAGCCTTACGCATTTACAGGGGAAGATCAATTTGGAAAAGTAGCGGAAGTTGAACTACCCGGTACTTATGACAAAGTAGGTTTTATTGTACGAACCGAGTCGTGGGAAAAAGATGGAGGAGACCGCTTCGTTTCAGTGGAGAACGGTGAAGGAGAAGTATGGGTAAAAAGTGGAGATGAACATACATATACGTCTCCTCCTGACGGTGAATATCGAGATTTACCGGAATTTGATAAAGTAAACGTTACCTTAAACTATCATCGGTACGATGGAGATTACAGCGGGTGGAACATTTGGACATGGCCAGGTGATGAAAAAGAAGGCAAGCAAATCGAATTTACGGAAGACACGAATTTTGGGAAGAAAGCAACTTACACAATTAACAGTGGAAGTGGTAATTTATTTGACAAAATTGGTTTTATTGTACGCCATTCTACTAGTGATAGCGATTGGGAAAATAAAGACGGAGGAAACCGCTTTATTACCAAGGTTGGGAAAGATGGGAATGTAGAAGTATGGATTGTTCAAGGGCAAAATCGAATTTATTATGATAGAGCTGTAGTAGATATCACTCGGAAAATCACGAAAGCGACTATGGATGCATTTAATCAAATTACATTAGAAACAAACGTACCGTTCGATTCTTCTAAGAGTGTAGGAGACATTGAAATTGACGGAGCTCAAATTGAGAAAGTGACACCTTATAAAGAGGGAGGAGACTCTGTTACTACTAAAGTTAAAATCATAACAAAACAGCCTCTGGACGTTACAAAAACGTATAAAGTTAAGCAAAAAGGATACGGATCAGCTGATGTAGTCAATGGAAATGTCGTGCGTACGAAAGAATTTGACGAAAAGTATGCATATAGCGGAAACGATTTAGGAAACACATATTCTAAGAAACAAACAAATTTTCGCGTATGGGCTCCAACTGCAAGCGAAGCCAAGCTAGTGACTTATTCGTCATGGAACTCGAAAGCTTTAAAAGAAATTTCTATGACTAAAAGTGAAAAAGGAACGTGGAAAGCGGAGTTAAAAGGAAATCAAGATGAACTAATTTATACGTACAAAGTAAAAATTGGGAACGTCTGGAATGAAGCGGTTGATCCATATGTACGAGCAACAACGGTCAATGGAGATCGCGGAGTCGTCGTAGATTTGGCTAAAACAAATCCGAAAAAGTGGAGTACAAATAAGCCGAAATTTAAAAATCCAGAAGATGCCATTATCTATGAACTGCACGTACGAGATTTATCGTCTCAAAAAGAGAGCGGTATCAAAAACAAAGGAAAATATTTAGGCGTAGCAGAGTGGAATACGAAAGGACCAAATGGAGTAAAAACAGGACTCAGTCATATTAAAGATTTAGGTATAACGCACGTCCAGTTCCTGCCTATTTACGATTATCGTACGGTGGATGAAACGAAATTAAACGAGCCGCAGTTTAACTGGGGATATGATCCGAAAAATTATAACGTCCCAGAAGGCTCCTATTCAACAAACCCATATAATCCTAAGACTAGAATTATTGAGCTCAAACAAATGATTCAAACGCTTCATGACAAGCAGCTTCGCATGGTAATGGACGTTGTTTATAATCACGTGTATGCAGTGAGTGAGCATAGTTTTGATAAACTAGTTCCAGGCTACTACTTCCGTTATAAAGAAGATGGAACTCTATCCAACGGAACAGGTGTTGGAAACGACACGGCGTCTGAACGGAAAATGGTTCGGAAGTTTATCGTAGATTCTGTTGCGTATTGGGCAAAAGAGTACCACATTGACGGGTTTCGGTTTGATTTAATGGGGATTCACGATACAAAGACAATGAATGAAGTGAGAAAGAAATTAGATGAACTTGATCCTTCCATTATCGCCTTAGGAGAGGGCTGGGATCTAGGAACCGAGCTTGACGCTAAGCTCAAAGCTAACCAGAAAAACGCTCAGGATATGAAGCGCATCGCTCACTTTAATGACGGTATGCGGGATGGTCTTAAAGGCAGCGTATTTTTTGATCATGACAACGGATTTGTGAATGGAAAGCAAGGACAAGAAAAGCTCATACAGCAAAGTATAGCAGCTGGAATTGATTATGATCGTTCAACTGCCACGTATGAAGATCCAGATCAAGTTGTTACGTATGTAGAAGCGCACGATAACCATACGTTATGGGATAAGCTTCAGCTGACGAACCCTGCTGACACCGAGCAAACGAAAAAGCAAATGCACAAGCTTGCTTCTTCTATTATTTTAACATCTCAAGGAATGAACTTTATACATGCAGGTCAAGAGTTTATGAGAACAAAAGGCGGAGACCATAACAGCTATCAGTCACCCGATTCTGTCAATCAGCTAGATTGGAAGCGCCGAGCAGCTTTCAGCCAAGAAGTAAATTACATGAAGGGACTTATTGCGCTTCGAAAGCAATATTCGTCATTTAGAATGACGAGTGCACAGGCTATTCATCAAAATTTACGCTTTGTTGATGCACCAGCAAACGTAGTAGGTTATACGTTAAATGCTAAAGCTAATAAAGATAAAGCAAACGAAATAATGGTGATTCATAATGCAAATAAACAAGCTCAAACGGTTCATTTGCCTTCTAACAGAACGTGGAGATTACTTGTTGACGGCGAGCGGGCCGGAACAAAAACGCTCCGTACGGTGAAAGGAAATACAATAAACGTTTCGCCTCTTTCGACATTTGTACTAGTAAGATAAGTTTTAGATAGCTAGAATGCATGTAGAAAAATTCAGAATATTGTATGCAAAATTGTTGATTTTACTAGATAACATGGTAAAATATTCATTGTTAGCGTTTTCAAAATTCGTGGGGAGGTATGTATTTGATGCAAAATCTTGGAGCGAAAAAAGTTGAAATGAGTCCGAAAGTAGTGGAGTTTTTAAAAGGAGTTAAACAGCTATACATTAATGGCGAATGGGTAGACTCTGTTTCAGGAAAAACGTTTGAAACAGTAAATCCAGCAACGGGTGAAAAGTTGGCAGATGTAGCTGAAGCAAATCCAGAGGATATTGATCGCGCCGTCAGAGCGGCTAGAGAAGCCTTTGATCATGGACCTTGGACAAAGATGTCAGCAGCTGAAAGAAGTCGACTTATTTATAAATTAGCTGATTTAATGGAAACACATCAATTGGAACTTGCGCAGCTTGAAACGCTTGATAACGGAAAACCAATTCGTGAAACATCAAATGCAGACATTCCATTAGCCATCGAACATTTCCGCTACTTTGCAGGGTGGTCAACTAAAATGGTTGGACAAACTATTCCTGTGCAAGGAGCGTATTTTAACTATACGAGATATGAACCAGTAGGAGTTGTTGGCCAAATTATTCCGTGGAACTTCCCGCTTTTAATGGCCGCTTGGAAGCTCGGAGCCGCTTTGGCAACTGGATGTACAATTGTGCTCAAGCCAGCCGAGCAAACGCCTCTTTCTGCACTTTACTTAGCTCGACTAGCCGATGAAGCAGGATTCCCAAAAGGCGTGCTAAACATTGTGCCAGGCTACGGGAAAACAGCAGGTGAACCGCTCGTTCATCATGATCTTGTCGATAAAATTGCTTTTACAGGATCTACTGCTGTCGGAAAAGCAATTATGAAACAAGCTAGCGACTCTTTAAAGCGTGTGACGTTAGAGCTTGGAGGAAAATCACCAAACATTATCCTCCCGGATGCAGACTTAACAAAAGCTGTTCCTGGTGCGCTTTCAGGTATTATGTTTAACCAGGGACAAGTATGTTGTGCTGGAAGTCGTCTGTATGTCCAAAAAAGCTTATATGATAATGTCGTAGCTGATTTAGTTTCTCAAACGAAATCTATTAAACAAGGAAATGGATTAGCTGATGAGACAACAATGGGTCCGCTTGTATCTGCGCAGCAGCAAAAACGAGTGAAAACCTATATTGATAAAGGAATTGAAGAAGGAGCGGAAGTACTCGCAGGAGGAAACATACCGTTTGATCAAGGCTATTTCGTAGAACCGACTATCTTTGCAGATGTCGATCATTCGATGACGATTGCTCGTGAAGAAATCTTTGGTCCGGTTGTAGCTGCTATGCCGTTTGACGATCTTGATGATTTGATTGCCAAAGCAAATGATACAGCATATGGTCTAGCAGCAGGCGTCTGGACACAGGATTTAAAGAAAGCACACTATATTGCTCATGGTATTAAAGCGGGTACAGTTTGGGTGAACTGTTACAACGTATTTGATGCAGCAAGCCCGTTTGGAGGTTATAAGCAGTCGGGAATTGGTCGTGAAATGGGAAGCTATGCGCTTGATAATTACACTGAAGTGAAAAGCGTATGGATCAATATGGAATAATAAGTAAGATTTTTTGTGAAAATCAATAGCATATCTTTGTGTGAAAAAGAGTAGTCTTTAGTGGACTACTCTTTTATTTGTTTAAGTCCCGCATTTTTAGAAAAGGAGTGATAACATTGCCGGTTATACAGGGCCCCTCGTCGTATAAGCTTACCGGTCACCTGCAAAAGTTTAGAGAGAACCCATTGGGTTTTTTGGAAAACTTGACTCAGTATGGAGAAATTGCAACATTTAGAGTTGCGCACAAACGCTTTTATGTAACGAGAGACCCTCAACTTATTAAAGATGTAGTCATTACAAACAGCAAGGCGTTTCAAAAAATTAAACTAACGCATATGTTTAAAACGCTGCTGGGTGAAGAAATGTTATGGACAGATGAAGCATTATACATGAGCCCCATTCAACCCTCACAACTTAAACAACATCTAACTTATAATAAGGAAGCAATCGCAAAAATAATTGAAAAGCATACGGAAACGTGGGAAGAAGGGCAGCTTCGAACGATAGTAAAAGACATAAGACAGATAGTCGTAGCTGTACTCCTTCAACTTGTATTTGGCATTTCGATTGAGGATAAAGACAAAATTCACTATGTTCAAGCGCTTATGAGAAAAAAAGAAAAGTTAGGCAAAATTTATATTCGTCTACCCTTGCACCAGCCTGACTCAGATGAGCAGCTAGAACAACTCCTTTTTGAACGCGTTCAAATGCGTGTTCAAAACAAAACCGAAGGAAATGACTTACTGCAGTGTGTATTAAATTCTCACGGGGAAGACATCGATGAAAGAGAAATATACGAACAGCTAAATTCTATATTCCTTTCGATGTATGAAATGATTACGCACGTATGCAGCTGGTCTATTCATTTACTGTCTCAAAATATTAGGGAGCACCTTCAGCTGCATAAAGAAATTCAAGCCTATGCTAGCGGTGAATCACTTTCAACCAAAAATTTGACCTATATGCGCAAAATAATTGCTGAAAGCATGAGGCTGTATCCGCCTCTTTGGCTATTTGGGCGTCAAGCACGTGAAGATATACAAATAGATGGTTACAGCATTAAAAAAGGGGAGATTATGTTAATTAGCCCTTATATGATGCATCGCCATGAAGATTATTTTTTAGAGCCAAGTGAATTTTTACCTGACCGTTTTGAAAAAGGAGGATCCATTGATGTCCCAAGCTATATGTATATGCCGCTTGGGATTGAGCATCAAGCGGAAAGAGGCATGGACTATATCACTGAAATAGTAACTATTTTTCTGTCAGAAATGACAAAGCGCTTTTTATTTCAACTGACTAAGCCCGAGCCTATTGCTCCGATGGCGGGCGTTATGCTGAATATGAAAGAAGAACTGGATGTGAATGTTCACAAAGTTCACACGCAGTCTTGAATGAACGGGAATCCTTTCCCTCTTTATATCAGGCTGTCAATTTATTGACACATCCTGCATTGAGATTTATCATAGGATAATATTTGATAGAGATTACTGAAGGATTTTTAGAGGGGACTATGGATAAAACAATTAAACAGTTAGTGTCGCTAGTTGAAACATCATTACTAACGCAAGTTAAGATTCAAAGTGAAAGTGACTATGATCCAGTTGAAGTTACGAACAAAACAAAAGAGTGGGTACTTATTGGTAAAGGAAACTATGCCGGTGTGTTTACGCACGAGAATTATCCTGAATTTGTCGTAAAAGTATACGGAAGAGACGTTTATGGTGTAAAAAAAGAAGCGCAAGTGTATAGAAAGCTGGGCGTTCACCCAGCTTATTCTCAACTTTTTCATGAGGGAAAGACGTACTTGATTTTAAAAAGACTTACAGGTGTTACTTTGTATGATGCTGTACAGCGGGGAATAAAGATTCCAGAACAAGTCATAAAAGATGTGAACAAAGCTTTGGACTATGCAAGAAGCCAGGGGTTAAACCCGTATGATGTGCATGGCAAAAATGTCATGATGAAAGATGGAAGAGGATATGTGGTGGATATTTCTGACTTTTATAAGGAGGGTATTGATAAAAAATGGACAGACCTTGTAAAAGCTTATTACACCTTTTATCCGTTTATTGATAAATACCATATCCGCTTGCCGTATCCGCTTTTAAACGTTATCAGAAAAGCATATCGTCTATATCGTAGAATCAAATCAAAAAGGAGTTTCCGCTAAAGGGAACTCCTTTTTAAGATGAAATACAGCGCAGTACGTGCTGCTGTTCAAAAGTTGGTTTTAATTTGAATAGAATGGTTTGTAGTATTTCAGATTGATAGACAAATTTCAGCGTATGTTTAAGGGAAAGAGAATGTAAGAAAGAACGTATTCTTTTTTCAGCATAACGTATCACCTGTTCTTCATAAAATAAAGTACGTGCGGAGATTTTAGCGTGAATATCTTTTGTTAGTTCGATTGTAAACTGGATAATCATTAAATCAGTGTCTTTACAGTATTTTTCTAGTAGCATAATATCACCTCCATTTTGTCAACTCATTTACATAATCTTAATATAAAATTTACAAATGTCAATAAAACACGGAAAAATAAATGGTAAGACTGTTCTTTTTATATGTTGAATAAACAACAACGTTACAGAGGTGAGTAAAGTTGAATATTAACGTCGGGTTTGCAATTTTAGCTGATATTGATAATAAGATGACGGCTGCTATTTATGTGGAAAATCAAATTGTAGCGATTATAGCTGGACCTTCAGATATTCTGTATGAAAAGTTGAAAAAAGTGTTTTTATAATAGAGAAAAGATGTAATTGTAAATATGATTCATAAAAAGCTTAAAAATTCTATGAAATAGTCGAAATAAAAGATGAGGATAAAATACACAAAAAGAAAGAACAGGAAGTTAAGGATAGGAGAATTACATATGGATAAAACATCTTTTATTGGACTGATTTTAGGAATAGCCTCTCTTATTGTAGGCATGTTTTTCAAAGGGGTTAATCCATCTGTGTTAGGAAATCCGGCTGCTATTTTAATTATTATTGTCGGAACCGTCGGAGCAGTAGTGATTGCATTTCCTTCAAATGAAATCAAAAGAGTCCCAAAACTGTTTGGTGTCCTGTTTAAAGAACAAAAAATGCTGCAGCCCGTTGATTTAGTATCCATGTTTTCAGAATGGGGACAAGTTGTTCGAAAAGAAGGGTTACTATCACTTGAAGCCCAAATTATTGATGTAGATGACCCTTTCTTAAAAAATGGTTTGAATTTAGCTATTGATGGTCAAAGTGCGGATTATATACGAGACGTGTTGTCTGAAGAAATTGATGCTATGGAAGAGAGACATCAAACGGGTGCAAGTATTTTCGCTTTAGCAGGTACATATGCTCCAACTCTGGGTGTACTTGGAGCTGTTATAGGGTTAATTGCTGCGCTTGGGAACATGGAAGATACGGATACGCTAGGACATGCGATCAGCGCGGCGTTTGTTGCTACGCTTCTTGGTATTTTTACTGGGTATGTACTATGGCATCCGTTTGCAAATAAACTGAAGCGTAAATCGAAACATGAAGTAAAGGTAAAGTATATGATGATCGAAGGAGTGCTTTCACTTCTAGAAGGAGAAACACCGAAAGTAATTGAGCAAAAGCTGGCTTCCTATTTGCCAACAGCGGAACGTAAAAAGCTTCTTCAAGAAAGCGAAGTGGGCATAAATGAGTAGACGCAGAAAACGAAAGCATGAAGAGGACCATGTTGACGAAAGCTGGCTGCTTCCTTACTCAGATTTGCTTACACTTTTACTTGCTTTATTCATTGTATTGTTTGCAATGAGCTCAGTGGATGCGCAAAAATTTAAAAACCTTTCCCGCGCATTTAATGAAGCGTTCGTTGGAGGAACGGGCGTGATGGAATTTCAATCTCTGCAGGAATCTGAAGAAGCGGTTCAGCCTTCAAATACTCCTGCAGCTAAAAGTACGGAAAAAACAAATGAAGTAGAGACAGCTCCCAATCAGTCTCCTGCTTCTTCACAATCGTTAACGAGCGAACAAAAGGAGCAAACCATTCGAGAAGCTGATCAAGAAGAGCTTCAGCAAATTCAATCTAAAATTAATGCGTATATTCAAAAGAAAAACTTAACAAATCAATTGCAGACTTCGCTAACAGATGAAGGTCTCTTAATTTCCATTCGAGACAATGTATTGTTTGATTCGGGAAGAGCACAAGTTCGGAGTGAAGATACAAAAATCGCAAATGATATTTCAGAGCTTTTGGTGATTGATCCTCCTCGTAATATTATTATTAGCGGTCACACCGATAACGTACCTATTCGGAACGCTGGTTTTGAATCCAACTGGGAGTTAAGCGTGATGAGAGCCGTTAACTTTATGAAAGCTATCTTAAAAAACGATAAGCTTAATCCAAGCATGTTCAGTGCAAAAGGGTTTGGAGAGTTCAAACCCGTGACATCTAACAATACAGCAGAGGGGCAAGCGAAAAATAGAAGGGTTGAAATATTGATTACTCCTCGTACAATTAAACAGCCGTAAAAGCAGGACTGCTTTTACGGCTGTTTTTCTATGTGTTATAAAGCTAAGAGTCTTCTCTTCTCAAAGTTTCCTCGTACTAGTTTGAGATCCATTCCATCTAAAATCAAATCAATGAGAGCGCCTTTAAAGACATCCGCTGTTTTTTTCTTATCATTGGACTGCAAATATTGCACGCGATACCACTTGTCTTCAACTTGAAAGTACATAAAACGACCGTGTGTAAAGTCAATCCAGAACTTTGTAGGTTGTCCATTGAGATTTTTATAAACATATCCCCAGCTTCGTCCTTGGTGAGCGTCCTTCATTTTAGGGCGAGCTGTATTAAATACTTCGTAATATACTTTGTGCTTAATATCATAGAGCATCATGTGACGGTCCTCCTATCTATAGACGTGCTAGCAGGTAAAGATATATTTGTATACAACAAGTATATTAAGATGAAAAGAATCGTAGACTATTTTTTTGAGACAAGCAGGAGCGAAGGTAAATGAAAAAGACAGTTTAAATTAGCTCAATTATTCCGCTTTTTTTATACTGTAAGTAAATGAGTTAAATAAGGAGGAAAAAATGAAACGAGTAGGAATAGTAGGTGCAGGAATGACCGGCCTTACAGCTGCGGCTGAATTACAAAAAGCAGGAATAGAGGTCTTTCTTCTTGATAAGGGCAAAAGTGTAGGGGGACGAATGGCTACACGAAGAGTAGGGGATGGAAAAGCAGATCACGGAGCTCAATTTTTTACAGTGAGATCCGATGAATTTCAGCAAGCCGTAAATAAATGGATAGCTGATAGAAAGGTTAAGAAGTGGTTTGGTGAGCATCACCCTCGTTATCAAAGTATAAATGGCATGAATGCATTAGCTAAATATTTAGCAAAAGATCTACGCGTATACTTGAATCGAAAAGTTCAAACCATTGACTTTCAAAACGGAAGGTACCAGCTGTATACAGAAGAAAATGAGATTTTTGAAGCGACTGATATCATTCTTACACCTCCGTCTCCTCAGGTTATTGAGGTATTTAATAATAGTAAGCTGCAAGCGGACCAATCTATTCTTAAAACACTTAAATTTAGTCCCTGCTTGGTTGCTATCGTGGAGCTTTACACAGAGATGCTGTATAGTGATCATGGTCAAATCACAAATCCATCTAGCACAATCCAAAGAATTGTTAATCATGAGCAAAAAGGAATATCAAAGACGCCCGTTCTTAGCATATATATGAATAAAGACTGGTCAGAAAAACATTTTGATGAACATGAACGTGAGTTGCTGCCGATGATAAAAAATGAAATAAAAGAATGGATAGGTGCAAATCATATTAAAAGCATCCAGATAAAGAAATGGCGCTATGCAGAGGTTGAACAAGTTCTTCATCAGCCCTTTGCTAAAATTATGCCGTCGCTACTGGTGGCAGGAGATGCTTTTTTAAGAAGGGAAGACGAGACGAATCACTCACGGTTAGAGAGCGCATATTTGTCAGGCAAATCGGCAGCCGCTGAATTAATGGAAAAGAACATCTAGAAAAAGGAGGGACCAAGAAGTGAAAAATAATTGGATAATGAAACAAACGTGGAAAGATTTACTGTTTATTCATTGGCCTGTAGATCCGGCATTTTTGGCTTCTTTATTGCCGAGTCAGTTAGAGCCTGACACCTATAATGGTCAAGCGTGGATTGCGCTTGTGCCTTTTACGATGACAGACATTCGATTCAAAGGAACGCCCGCCGTGCCCATCTTTTCACGGCTATATGAGCTAAATGTGCGTACCTATGTTACATATAAAGGGGAAAAAGGCGTTTATTTTTTTAGTTTAGACGCAAGCAATCCACTAGGAGTATGGATTGCTCGTCAGTTTTTTCACTTGCCTTATTACCACGCTGCTATGACATTCAACAAAACTCAGAACTATATTTCTTTTCAGTCAGTTCGAACGCACAGAGACTCAAAAAAAGAGCGAGTAAAGCTTACATATAGAGGTACTTCTCCGTCCTATCGCAGTAGAAAAGGAGAATTAGCTCATTGGCTTACAGAGCGCTATTGCTTATTTACCACTCACCAAGGAAATGTCTACAGAGGAGACCTTTATCATGATCCTTGGGAGCTGCAAAAAGGAGAGTGTGAAATAAGAGATGATTCTATCACTCAGCCTTTTTTGCGTCCGGCGGACTATCATAATTTAACTGTACACTACGCAAAGAAAGTAACTGCTTATTTTTACCCGTTTAAGAAAGTATAGGCATCAAAATAAAATTAAAAAATCTTCATAGCCTTCTTCTTTAAGCTTCTCTTTTGGAATAAAGCGAAGAGCCGCAGAATTTACTTGATAGTATTCGCTGTTTTCTTCTGTTAAAAGTAAACCAAGATAGTTATCTCCTTCTTTGCTTTTTAGCGCTGTTGAATGCTGAGCCGGCACTTTTTTTATGTTTCCGTATAAGATAGGACGCTTAAAAATGGGCCAGCCTGTATGAGAAGGAAGCTGATCTGACGTTTTGAACAGTGCTTCTCCAGTTAGAAGGTCAACGTAAATTCCTTTTTTTTTGTTATTCCAATATAAATTTGTAAAAGGGGGTTCGGTTCCGTTTTCCTGCGTAACAAAATATTGCATAGGCGTTAGGAACTTTTTAAGGTAAGAGCGGTCCTTGGGCCAATGCTGCGTCAGAAAATCAGTTCGCCCCGAGCCTTCTTTGTATAATTTATAGTGAAATGCATTTTTTCGATAATAATCCTGCTGCTGTTCTTCTGCTTCGTAAAAAGAAGAAAAAGGTAAAATAGGTGTGACGATAGGGTTCTTAAAACGTCCGCTTTGGGCGAGCTTTCTTTTAGAATCGAGAGCCACTTCTTTTTGCTTTTCGTTATGATAAAAAATAATGGCTCGATACGATGGTCCGCGGTCTGAAAACTGTCCGGCGGAATCCGTAGGGTCAATTTGCTGCCAATACAGGTTAAGCAGCTCTTCAAACGTAATTTGAGAAGGATCCCATACAATTTGCACGGCCTCTACGTACTCGCTTTCCTGTTTAGCTTCAGAAGCGATTTGTTCATCTCTAGCGTAGCCCGAGCGGATACTAATGATTCCTGTAAGCTGATCAAAAGGAGCGACCATGCACCAAAAGCATCCTCCTGCAAACGTTGCATATTCTTTCATGTTACTTTCCTCTTTTCGTTGAATAAAATAAATGAAAATATATTTATATATTAAAATGTATAAACAAACAGAAAGCGCTTTATAACGAGTCTTGTAAGAAAGCACACTCTTATGGTATTATGACCACTGGATAAAAGAAAGATGGCTTATTGTTTACGCGAGTATCCTTATTTTATGTTCTTAAAAAGATGCAGTTTATTGTTTAAGTACTCATAGAAATACATACGTTGGAGCAGTAAGAGGAACAATTAAAAAATAAGGACGTTTTGCTCTTAAACGATACCACATTCCAGAATCTACATACCAGTTTAGGAGGAGCTAGTTTGAACACAACCCGTTTACCATCTATGTGGGAAATAATGATTGTGCTTGCTTTATTTTTAGCTGTTGTTATTTCGTTTGCAACTGTTTTTGATTTACCTATTCAGCTCGCTTTATTTATTTCATGGTTTATTGTTATGGCGCTAGGAGTACGACTTGGGTATACGTATAATCAGCTGCAAGGGGCCATTACAAGAGGAATATCAAACGGCTTAGAAGCTATTTTAATTTTATTAGCCGTCGGTACGTTAATTGGAACATGGATTGCCGGAGGAGTTGTTCCTTCTCTTATTTATTTTGGATTAGAGTTTATTAATCCAACATTCTTTTTACTTGCTACACTTATCATTTGCTCTATTACCTCGATTTCAACAGGAACATCTTGGGGAACGGTTGGTACAGCCGGAATCGCGATGATGGGAATCGGACAAGGCTTAGGTATGCCGCTTCCTTTAGTAGCTGGAGCCGTGATTTCAGGAGCTTATTTTGGAGACAAGCTTTCTCCTCTTTCTGATAGTACCATTTTATCTGCGTCAATGGCCCGAGTGAACGTTATCGATCACGTAAAAGCAATGTTAGTATTGGATATTCCTGCTTATCTCATTACGGCAGTATTATTTACGGTAACAGGGTTTATGTATGGGGGAAAAGATTTTGATGCTGGACGGGTAGAAGAATTAAAATCTTCGCTGTTGGATACATTTCACATCAGCGGGTGGATGCTGATTCCGGCTTTGGCTGTCATTGTCCTTTTAGCATTAAAGAAACCTTCTCTTCCAGCAATTGCGGTTGGTTCATTATTAGGAATTATATGGGCAGTTGTCTTTCAACATATGGATGTGGCGAGCGCATTTAATACGGCTTATGAAGGATTTAAAATTAATACCGACAACACATTTTTAAGTGAGCTATTAAATCGTGGCGGAATTTTAAGCATGGTCGGTTCTATTATTGTCATTATTTTTGGACTAGGATTTGGCGGGTTATTAGATGAGCTCGGCGTCTTAGAAGTCCTGCTATCTAAATTTGAAAAAATTCTTGTCAATTCAGGAAACGTTACGGCTTCTACTATTTTCGTTGGATTATTAGGAAATATATTTGGTTGTGCGATGTATGTTTCATTAATTTTAACACCGAAAATTATGGAGAAAAGTTACGATAAGTTAAGAATACAGCGTCTAGTGCTTGCCCGTAACTCAGAAGTAGGGGGAACCTTAACTTCTGGAATGGTTCCGTGGACGGATAACGGTGTATTTCTAGCTACAACGCTTGGGATCTCTACATTCGCTTATCTGCCGTTTATGTGGCTCAGTTTTGTCTCTATTATTTTGGCGATTGTTTACGGATATACAGGGAAATTCATTTGGTACGTAAAAGAAGAAAAACAGCGTTCTGCTATAGCAAAATAAAAGAGGCTGGGACAAAAGAGTTTTAGTTGAAGAAAAATCCGAACGATGAATTGAGATTCTTAATGAAGAATCAACTTCGTTCGGATTTTTTCATTGGTATGATAAACGTAGGTTTCATGTATTTCGTTTCTTCTAGCTGTTGATCGAATTGATTTAGTCATGTCTCGAGTTCTTTTTGATCAAATCATTTCTGGGTATTCGATTTTCCAGTGAACATTTTGAAGGTAAAGCTGAACATCGGCCTTTTTTTTCTGCTGCAGAAGTTTTAGAATATGGCGGTGATGTTCATTCATTACGCGTAAAATGGCGTATAGCTCTTTGGTGTCATCGCTAAAGTACGTTTGTCTGATGAATCCGTCTTGTAAAGACATAAGCTGTTCTTTTAAGGTCACATTATCGCATCGGTTCAAATATACTCGATGAAAATACGTTTGATATTTTTGATAATCCTGATAATTTTCTGATTCAATCGAAACATCGATTTTTTTAATAAGCTCATCCATCTTCGTAAAATCTTCTTCAGTTAAGTGATCAATCGACAAGGCAGCTGCCAGACCATCTAAAGCACCGACGATTTCAAATACTTCTAGTTTTTTGTGTGTATCAATTTCCTTTACAGTAAACCCTCTGCGCGGTCTGTATTCTAATAGGTTGTCTGAAGCTAATTTAATAAGCGCTTCTCTTACAGGCGTTCGGCTGACATTCAGCTGAGAACAAATACTGGCTTCATTTATTTTGTCGTTAGGCAGCAGTGTACCGTCTTGAATTTGACTTGCTATGTAGTTATATACATGATCCTTTAATGAATGATAAATCATAGGCCCCTTGTTCATTGTTTCCCCCTAAAATAAATATCGCATCAGCCGTTCCTTCTCTTCATGTCATGGTGACGAAAGAGTATAAAAATAGCATGAAAGAACGTACGGGTGTAAAAATAATCATATCATATCACTTCATTTAATCTTAGTTAGAATATAAAAAATAGAATTATTGAAATATTTTTTACTATTCATTGTTGTAAAAAATCTGAAAAATGATATAATCGTAAAAAGATTTAAGAAGTGTATATTGTATACAATATACAAAATTCGTACATATCGAAGAAATAGAGCCTATTCCTGAAGAGAAGAGACTATAGAGAATATGTAAAAAAACCAAGTTTTTGGATGGGTTTACTATAAAAAAGGAGGTACATAATGGGTGAGAATACAACATCTATGAATCAGTTACAAAGAAAAATGAAAAGCCGTCATTTATTTATGATTTCCCTTGGCGGTGTTATCGGTACGGGGTTGTTTCTTAATTCTGGCTATACAATTAATGCAGCAGGTCCTGGGGGAACGCTCCTTGCTTATTTAATCGGTGGATTAATTATGTATTTAGTCATGATATGTCTAGGGGAGCTAAGCGTAGCAATGCCTGTGTCAGGATCATTTCAAGTATACGCTACAAAGTTTATAGGGCCGGGAACTGGTTTTGCGGTGGGCTGGCTCTACTGGCTGACTTGGGTAGTATCTGTCGGTTCGGAGTTTACAGCGTCTGGGCTGCTTATGCAAAGATGGTTTCCTGACGTTTCGGTTTGGATATGGAGCGCGCTGTTTGCTCTTTTATTATTTGGTTTAAATGCAACATCTGTACGTTTTTTCGGCGAAACAGAATTTTGGTTTTCAAGTATTAAAGTATTAACGATTATTGTATTTATTATTTTAGGCGCAGCAGCGATGTTTGGATTCATTCCCCTTAGCGGTCATGAAAAAGCGCCGATGCTTTCTCATTTTACAGGAGAGGGCGGTTTATTTCCAAATGGACTTATGCCTGTATTAATTACGATGGTTTCCGTAAGTTTTGCTTTTTCAGGAACAGAATTAATTGGTATTACGGCGGGAGAAACCGAAATCCAGAAAAGAACATACCTCGAGCCATTAAAAATATCATTTGGCGTACATTCTTCTTCTTTATCGGCGCCATGTTTGTACTATCTGGGTTGATCTCATGGAAACAAGCAGGAGTGTTAGAAAGTCCTTTTGTGACGGTGTTTGATCAAATAGGTATTCCTTATGCAGCAGATATTATGAACTTGGTTATTTTAACAGCTTTACTATCAAACGCTAATGCAGGCTTATATGCATGCTCGAGAATGCTCTGGTCATTATCCGATCAAAAAATGGTTAGCAGCTGGTTAGGGAAAGTAACGTCTAAAGGAGTTCCATTTAATTCGTTGCTTATCAGCATGGGAGTGGCTTGTCTGTCCTTGCTGTCAAGCGTGGTTGCACCAACTACTGTTTACTTAGTATTAGTTTCTATTTCTGGATTTGCGGTGGTAGCTGTATGGATGGCTATTGCAGCTTCTCATTTTATGTTCAGAAGACGCTATATTAAAGAAGGAAATGATGTATCAAAGCTTGTTTACAAAGCTCCTTTATATCCTCTCGTTCCTATCTTAGCATTCGTTTTATGCTTTGCTGCTTGTGTAGGACTTGCTTTTGATAAGAGTCAGCGTATCGCATTATACTGCGGTATCCCATTTGTCCTTTTTTGTTATCTGTTTTATTATTTAAAAAGTAAAAAAGAAAACGGAAAAGGTGACAGTCAGCCTATAGCAAAATAAAAAGCAGAAGACCTAGGTCTTCTGCTTTTTTTTGCATACAAAAACACCCTATCCATCCGTACTGGTTAAGTGTCCCGCAACAAGCGAAATTGAATTGGATAGGGTGCGTATCTATATAGTAGAGAAAGAGGCGCCATTTGTCAAACTTATTTAGCGGCGCCTTATTTAAAAATAGAAAAAAGAAAAGTTTTCACTGTTTTTTCATTTTCACTATGTATAGTAAGGGATGTAAAGAAAAGATATTCGCAGCAGCACGTCGTACAAATCCATAGAACGTAAAAGAAAGGAGGAAGTCAAATGGCTAAGCGGGATGCGTATTTTGATAACGTGAAATTTATCTTAATTGTACTGGTAGTGTTTGGCCATTTGTTAACTCCCTTCATTAATGATGAACAGTGGTTACGAACACTCTACATATTTATTTATACTTTTCATATGCCAGCGTTTATTTTAATAAGCGGATATTTTGCAAAAGGATACCGAAAGAAAGGATATATGTGGAAGATGGCGAAGAAAGTATTACTTCCTTATATTATCTTTCAACTTATCTATGCGGTATATGATTATAAACTGTATGATGAATCGTCATTTGAAGTTTCAGTATTTCAGCCAGCTTGGTCACTGTGGTTTTTACTAAGTTTATTTTGTTGGAATGCGATGCTGTTCATTTTTACAAAGATCAAATATCCTTTAGCTGTCGCGGCAGTTTTAGGAATTATGATTGGCTTATGTGAACCGCTAGAAACAACGTTAAGTCTTTCTAGAACATTTGTATTCTTCCCCTTCTTCTTAGCAGGGTTTTATATGAAAAAAGAACATTTTAAAAAGTTGACGTCTGTTTCTTGTAAGAAAATAGCTGGAGGCACATTGCTCATTATTGCTCTGTGGATCCAGTACGTAGCACCGGATTTTGAGAAGGAGTGGCTATTTGGTTCAAAATCTTATGCCTCCTTAGGTGTAAATCAAGTAGAGGGAATGATCATTCGTACACTATTTTATAGCATCAGCTTAGCAATGACGGTTTCCTTTTTAGCTTTGACCCCTACACAGACGATGTCTTTTACATCTCGAGGTGCTCAAACCTTTTATGTGTATTTGCTACATGGATTTCTGATTAAATATATTCGCTTATCTTCTTTTGGAGACTGGATAGAAAGTGTACAAGGATACAGCATTCTTTTGATTGGAGCTTGTGGAGTGGCGTGGCTGTTGTCGAGTAAATACGTATCTACGATTGCAAGGCCTTTAATTGAGCTTAAACCGTTACCAACGCGCAAAAGTTTAAGTTTAGGTAAGTAATGAGAAATGGAAAAGGAGTTTAATGATGTCTAAAAACAAAATAATTATGATTATCGCAGCCGTTGTCATTATTGCTGCAGTAGCTATTGGTGCCGTAGCAATGAATAAATCAAAGGTAGTTGCTACCGTTGGTGATGAAAAAATCACAAAAGATCAGCTGTATGATGCTCTTCTTGCTCAAGGAGGATCAAGCGTCCTTGATTCACTAATCGAACAAAAAGTCATTTCAAAAGAAGCAGCTAAACAAAATATTAAAGTAACCGATAAAGAAATTAATGCTGAATTAGAAAACCTTAAAAGTCAGTACGGTGGAGAAGATGCACTAAATCAAGCATTAGCATCTAGCGGTGTAAAATTGTCAGAGCTGAAAAAAGATTTAAAGACGAATATTGAAGCAAAAAAAATGGTCGAGTCGACTATTAATATTAAAGATAGTGAAATAAAATCGTACTTTAATCAAAATAAAGATTCACTAGCTACAGAAGCACAGGTAAAAGCTAGTCATATCTTAGTAGCAGACGAAAAAACAGCAAAAGAAGTAAAGGCAAAGCTTGATAAAGGAGAAGATTTTGCAAAGCTAGCAAAAGAATATTCAACGGATACAGCTTCTAAATCAGATGGCGGAAACCTTGGATACTTCAAAAAAGGCGATATGGTCGAAGCTTTTGCCAACAAAGCATTTTCAATGAAGGTAAATGAAGTAAGTGATCCTGTTAAAACAGAATACGGTTACCATATTATTAAAGTAACAGGCAAAAAAGAAGCGCAAAAAGCAACATATGAAAACAGCAAAGCAAAAATCAAGCAAACGCTGCTTGATCAAAAATACCAAACAGAGTATCCAACATGGTTACAAAAGCTAAAGAAAAAGTATGATATCACAAACAAACTTGATTCATAAATAATACCTTAACGAAATGAGGGGATGGATATGAAACAAACAGCGTCTTATAGCAAATTAGAAAAAATCGTCGAACAATTGAAGCACAGAGGTGTACGAGCTGAAATATGCCGGCGTGTTGTAAAGGTCACAGAAACTGTTAATGGATCAAATCCTTCATATTCAAATCAAATCGTTAGGCATTCATAAAAGTACAAAAGACGCGAACGGCTGAACAGCAGTTTGCTCTCGTTCTTAATACAGGTAGGGAAAATTAAAATGAAAAGAGATCAGTAGAGGCAGCTTGTTTCTGCTGCTTCTTTTTGTATAATAAAGTAAACAAAAGGATGCAGGGAAATGTATCAAACGAAGGAAGGAGTTACGCAGAATGAACGTACTGCTAGCAGAAGATGATTTGCAGCTAGGTGAATTAGTTAGTTATATGCTGAAGAAAAAAGGAGGCTATAACGTCGAATGGGTGACGGAAGGGAATGATGCATATGACTATGCATCTGAAGCACATTATGATGTGTTAATTCTTGACTGGATGATGCCCAATGGAGACGGAATCGATGTATGTAAACGTCTAAGAAAAGAAGGATACGCCGGGGCCATTCTTATGTTAACAGCAAAAGATGCGGTTCAAGATCGTATACAAGGCTTAGATGCGGGAGCGGATGATTACGTTATTAAGCCATTTGAAATTGACGAGCTGCTTGCAAGGCTTCGCGCTTTGGCTCGTCGTAATTATGCACCAATTTTAGAAGAAGAAGTAGAGATTGCCAGCATGATATTAAAAAGAGCAAGTCAAACCGTGCAGTTTGACGAGGAGTTTATTCAATTAAGTCCTCGTGAATTTCAACTGCTAGATTTTTTAGTAAAAAACAAAGGACAAGTTCTTTCCCGGGATATTATTTTAGACAGGGTATGGGGATATGAATCAGATGTTTCGATTAAAACGATTGATGCGACGGTTAAACTTTTGCGAAAAAAACTAGAGAAATTTAACAAACAAGATCTTATTCAAAGCATTCGCGGAGTAGGCTACAAAATTGAAAGCTAAACTTCTTACGAGGGCTAAACAGAAAGTAAAACAAAAAGTAAAGCAAGATTTATTCAGCCAGACGCAAAATCGTTTAACATTCCGATACAGCGCATTGCTAATGCTGTTTCTGCTTTTATTCGTATTTATTGTTTATGCATTGGTGTATGTGGTTGTATCCAATAGTCAGCAGCAAAACTTAAATAGCATGTTAAAACAAGAGTCTCGAATTGTCCAAAGCATCTTAATTAAACAAGCGGTAAACAGTTCGAATCAACAGTCGAAAGAACAGTATAAAAACATTGTCGTAGCCGGTGAAGACCAGTTTTTTTATTATGTCATCAGTCCTGAAGGGGACCTTATTATGGGCAACGAAGCGAGTGAGCGTCTTCGCTCTAACTTGTTAGATTTAATTGATGGATGGATCCCTATTGAAAACGAAGTGCGAAAAGAACGAATAAAAGCCCCGCGTCCTAGTTTTGAGCACATCGAAGGAGTAAAAGGGCAAAACGGGGAAGGCAAAATAGATATTGATTTAATGATGGCGGGGGAACCTATTTTTTATAAAGGCCAATTTTTAGGGATGCTTTATATTGGAAAAGACGTTTCGTTTCTTTATCAGCTGTTAAAGTGGCTCCTCATTATTATGCTGAGCCTTACGGTACTGTTTGTAGGAGTAGCCATTTATATCAGCCGCTTAATGTCAAAACGTGCCATGGTCCCAATTGAAACAGCTTTCCAAAAGCAAAAAGAATTTGTGGCGGATGCATCCCATGAGCTAAGGACACCGCTTAGCGTTATGCTTTCTTCTATCAACGCTTTAGAAATGCAGGAGGAAGTAACAGAAGATCCCTTCTCTAAAAAATTAATTAATAATATGAAAGCTGAAGTGAAGCGGATGACGAGTCTCGTCAGTGATTTACTTACGCTTGCACGCTCAGACTCTAATAAAGTAGAAAAAGCAATGATGCCATTTGATATTACAGATGCGGTACAAAAGGTAATGGAATCGGTTGAAACTCTAGCGATTTCTAAACATATTGATTTGCAGCTGGATACGCCTGAAAAATTAGTCGTAACTGGAGATCAAGAGCGTCTCACTCAGCTGATTTACATTTTGTTAGACAATGCGATTAAATATACGACTCCTCATGGAAGTGTAAACATTCAAGTGGTTCAGCACGGGAGTGAATGTACATTAAAAGTACGTGATACAGGGGTTGGAATTCATCCCGACGAAAAGGATCGAATCTTCGACCGCTTTTATCGTGCTGATAAATCCCGATCCCGTCAAATGGGAGGTCACGGGCTAGGCCTAGCAATCGCTAAATGGATCGTAGAAACACATAAAGGCAAAATTGATGTAGAAAGTGAACAAGAAAAAGGAAGTACATTTACAGTAAGGTTGCCAATGTCACAAAAAGTAAAAAAGAGTTAAAAGAGACTGTGACAAAATTAGTTGAAGGAAGATCCGAACGAGTTTGATTCTTGATGGAGAATCAAACTCGTTCGGATTTTTTTATGGTTAGAGTGGAGGTAGGTTTCATTTATCCAATTTGTTCGTCCGTTGATTTAGTTATGTCTCCATCTCTTTTCAGTTAGTGAAAGTGACCAAATGAAAAAGAAAAGTTTAGACAAAATGGCGAATAAAAAAATCGGATAATTCAGTTATATTAACTGGCGTAATAATCAGTCTGTGTGTCAGGGTTCTTTACAATGATAAAGACTTTTTAAAGGAAACAGTGCATGATAGAACAATAGCAGACTACTTCGTTTAACAAAAAGATGAAGTAAGTAAAGGGGAGTTTGATAATATGTACGATTTAATTATTCGGGATGGTTCGGTCGTATTAGAAGACGAAATAGTAAAAGCGGACATAGGTGTTAAAAAAGGAAAGATTGCAGAAATAGCGCAAGGTGTTAGCATACCAGCAAAAAAATACGTAGATGCTAAAGGCAAATATGTTCTGCCTGGAATGATTGATATTCATGTGCATTTTGATGAACCGAGCCGAGACCATTGGGAAGGGTTTGACTACGGTTCAGCATCTATGGCCGCAGGAGGCTGCACTACATATTTTGATATGCCTTTAAACGGCGTTCCTCCTACCGTAACAGAAGCAGCGCTGTGGGAAAAGAAAAAGCTGGCTGATCAAAAGTCAGTAGTAGATTACGGTCTATGGGGAGGGTTGGTTCCTGGTAATAAAGAAGAATTAGCCAAAATGGCTCATTCGGGTGTAATAGGTTTTAAAGCATTTATGTCAGAAGCAGGTTCTGAATTTGATTTCTCAGATGACCTCACATTATACGAAGGAATGAAAGAGATTGCAAAACTAAATAAAGTGCTTGCCCTGCATGCTGAAAGAAATGACTTAATACAAAAGCTTGAACAGGCTAAACAGAAGCAAAAGCAAACGGCTATTAAAGATTATTTAGAAACGCGACCGGTTGTAGCAGAAGTAAACGCAGTAAAGCAAGCGCTTGAGTACGGTGAAGAAACGGGATGTCCGCTTCACTTTGTACACATTAGCAGCTATGAAGCAGTGCAGCTTATTACGGAAGCAAAGAAGAATGGAATGAACGTTACGCTGGAAACTTGTCCGCATTATTTACTTTTTACAGAGGAAGACTTTGAAGAAATTGGCGTAACGGCTAAGTGTGCACCTCCTCTTCGCAGCAGGAGTCAAAAAGAAAAATTATGGGCATGTATTCAATCAGAAGAAGTAGATATGATTTCTTCGGATCATTCTCCTTGCCCGATTGAGTTAAAAACAGCTCATCAGAATGATTTATTTAAAGTTTGGGGTGGAATATCAGGCGGTCAGTACTCTTTGCAAGCAATGATTAGTGAAGGAGCGATCACTAGAGGGATTTCTCTTTCTCACATTTCAAAGCTTGTATCAACCAATCCAGCTAAACGATTCGGCTTATATCCCAAAAAAGGAAGCATTTTGCTAGGAGCCGATGCGGATTTGGTTATCGTTGATCTTAATCAAACTGAAAAAGTGACAAAAGAAGGAATGGTTTTCAAACATAAGCACAGTATATATGAAGGAACGGTATTTAATAGCGTTATTTTAACTACCATTAATAGAGGAACGATTGTATACACTAAAGAAGAAGGTGTGTTTCCTCTTCACAAAGGACAAATGGTAAATGGTGAATACGTAAAATTGTAGGCACAGTGAAAAAAGAGATGAAAAATAAACCTTTTATCTCTTTTTTTACATAAAAAAATGAGGATGACTTATATTAAAAGTATTACATAGGTGAAAAAAGAGTATCTACTATAACAAAAGAGACATTTTTAAAGAAGGTTTTATTATTTTAAAAAAGTATATTTTTGATTGAGGGAAGCATAATTTAAAAAGAATAAAGCTTCTTTTTAAATATAAAGAAAAATTTCCCAAAAAGAAAAATATTATCTGGTTGTATGAAAAGTAGATAATCAGATGCTTTGTAATCAAGGGTTTTGTATAAAAAAATTTTCAAAAAGATATTTTAAGAAAGGAAATCTTGATTTAAAGCTTTTTATAGGTGCAATTTTATAATGAAAAACCGTATATTATGCACTCATTGTAAAATTCTGATATTGACAGAATCATTTTATAAGAATAAAATTTTCTTGTTTCTATTTTTTTATATCATCATAATTTTTTGACAGTTTTGTCTATGGTGGTTTACGGTTGAAAGAGAGGTTAAGGAATATGTCAGTAGAGAGAGAAAAAGTGTATGAAACAGTTCCTCAAAAAGGATTCTTCGGACATCCTAAAGGTTTATTTACCTTGTTCTTTACAGAATTCTGGGAGCGTTTTTCATACTATGGAATGCGTGCGCTACTTGTATTGTACATGTACGATACAATTGCAAACGGTGGATTAGGAATGGAACAAGGAACCGCTTTAGCGATCTTTTCTATTTATGGTTCTCTTGTTTATATGTCTGGAATTATTGGCGGTTGGATTGCAGACCGCATTTTAGGTACGTCTAATACGGTGTTTTACGGCGGTATATTTATTATGCTCGGACATCTAGTGCTTGCATTGCCAGCAGGTGTAACGGCGCTGTTTATTTCAATGTTCTTGATTATCATTGGAACAGGTTTATTAAAACCAAACGTTTCAAGCGTTGTGGGCGATATGTATAGCCCGACTGATAACCGTCGAGATGCTGGATTTAGTATCTTCTATATGGGTGTAAATGCTGGAGCATTTATCGCGCCGCTAGTTGTTTCAACAGTAGGTGAAAAGTATAACTACCACTTAGGTTTTGGAATCGCGGCAGTAGGAATGCTTTTAGGCCTAATCGTATTTATGGCTACACGAGGTAAAAACCTAGGGCGTGCAGGTAGACAAGTTCCAAACCCTTTAAAACCAGAAGAGCGCAAAAAAGTTTTTGGTACTATTGCACTTGCTGTAGTTGTACTTGCTATCTTTATTGTACTGACTTCTTTAGCAGGTATTTTAACAGTTGAAGGCGTTATTTTATTTGTAAGTATTTTAGCGATTGTTATTCCAATTATTTACTTTGTGGTTATGTATAAGAGTCCCAAGACAACAGCTGATGAGCGTTCACGCGTATTAGCTTATATCCCTCTTTTTATTTCTGGAGTAATGTTCTGGGCAATTCAAGAGCAGGGGTCAACAATTTTAGCAACGTATGCAAAAGATCATACACAGCTAACGTATGGCGGCTTTAAAATTCCAGTTGGCTGGTTCCAATCGTTAAATCCGTTATTTATTATTATATTTGCCCCAGTTTTTGCAGCAATTTGGGTGAAATTAGGAAACAGACAGCCTTCTACACCAAAGAAGTTTTCATTAGGACTTTTATTTGCAGGGCTTTCTTTCCTTGTCATGGTTATCCCGGCTAGTATTCATGGAAACGAAACGTTAGCGAGCCCGCTATGGCTAGTATTAAGCTTCTTCTTAGTTGTAGTTGGAGAGCTTTGTTTATCACCAGTAGGGCTATCAACTACAACAAAACTAGCACCTGCAGCGTTTTCTGCTCAGACAATGAGTTTATGGTTCTTAACAAGCGCAGCGGCGCAGGCAATCAATGCTCAGCTTGTTCAATACTATGAAAACATTTCGCAAGTTGTTTATTTTGCTGCATTGGGCGGAGTGTCGGTCATTTTAGGTGTAATTGTACTAATGATTTCGCCAAAAATTCAGCGTTTAATGAAAGGTGTTCAATAAAAAAAACCGTCCTTAAGGGCGGTTTTTTTTTATGATTTATTTGAAAAAATATTCATGAAGGAGGCGTATGTCTGATCGTCCTCACCCTCATAGAACGCAAGATTTAAAAGTCTGTTAAGTTCGTTTGTTGATTTTTCAGTTTCTGCAATAATTTGATGCATATGAGCAATCTTAGACATGGATCCGTTGCCATAAGCATTTTTAATTTGATTTAATGTTAAATGAAGCGATAAGACCTCTCGGCGAAGAGCTTGTCTTAATTCAGAGGAAGCAGGGATAAAAAAGCGTTTATAAAAATAACTGGCTTCTTCAAACACCAATTCTCCATTCTCTAGCTCTTTAGCCGCAATTTCTTTAATCTCTTGATCGTCTAATCGACTGGCCGCTTCTTCGATAAGAAATCCAAAAATAATAGCTGTATCTGGTTTTAACATATAATAACCTCCATTATTATAAAAAAGAACTATGTAGTTTATATGTATAGATAGAAAGGAAAAAATATTCATAGTAATTCACTAATCAGCATAGACAAAAAAATAAAAAATATTCTTTTATAGGCAAACTAAAATTATTTCAAAATAAATTTTTTATAATTAAACATTTTTTCCATATTAAAGGATTATTTTGACTTTCCAAAAGAGATGAATAGAATAAAGAGGGTTCTTAGTACCTATATAAAAAGAAAATTGATAAAAAATATTAAATTCAGAAATTTCTACCTCTTTATAACTAAAAAATTGCTCTACTAAAATAGTTGACAGCAGAAATAGATAGGCATAAAATATACTATTGTCAAATGAATTAGCAAGCTATTCATAAAAAGTTAACGGACATTTGAATAATATGAGTAATATCCATATAAGGTATCAATTACTTAAATCTAACCAACTTGTATGCTTGTCATACAAGTCTACAGAAAGGAAGATAGTCGTATGCGCAACGTATTTTTTACAGATAATGAAACAATTGAAACGACTTTACGTGGGAAAGAAATTTTAGGAGCTCCAATGTTAAACAAAGGAGTAGCTTTTACAAAAGAAGAGCGTAAAACGTTGGGATTAGAAGGTTTACTTCCTCCAATGACTTTAAGTTTAGATGAGCAGGCAAAACGTGCATATGAGCAATTTTTAGCTCAGGCAGATAACCTTGGTAAGAATGTGTATTTAAACGATTTACAGAACCGTAATGCTGTATTATTTTATCGTTTATTGCAAGATCACTTAAAAGAAATGCTTCCGGTTGTTTATACACCAACAGTTGGACAAGCAATCCAAGAATACAGCCACGAATATCGCCGTCCGGGTGGCGTATACTTGTCAATCGATAATGTAGAAGGCATTGAAGAAGCTCTTAAAAATATCGATGCAAATAGTGAAGACATTGATTTAATGGTTATTACAGATTCAGAAAGTATTTTAGGAATTGGTGACTGGGGCGTTGGTGGTATTAATATTGCTATCGGTAAATTAGCCGTGTACACAGCTGCAGCAGGAATCGATCCAAGCAGAGTACTTCCAGTTGTTCTTGATGTAGGAACAAACAATGAAAAATTATTAAATGATCCTTTATATATCGGAAACCGCCATGAACGTATCCGCGGTGAGCGCTATGATCATTTCGTAGATCAATTTATTTCAAAATCTCTTGAAATATTCCCTAATGCACTGTTACACTGGGAAGATTTCGGTAATGTAAATGCTCGTAATATTATTAACAAGTACGGAAAAGAAATTCTAACGTTTAATGATGATATTCAAGGCACAGGTGCCGTAACGCTTGCCGCTATTTTCTCAGCAGTTCAAGTGTCTAAAATGCCACTTCGTGACCACCGTGTTTTAATCTTTGGACCAGGTACAGCAGGTATCGGTATTGCAGATCAAGTACGTGATGCAATGGTATTAGACGGGATCACAGAAGATGAAGCATACAAAAACTTCTGGGCAGTCGATTTCCGAGGCCTTTTAACAGATGACATGGACGACTTATTAGGTTTCCAAACGCCTTATGCACGAAAAGCAGAAGAAGTGAAGGACTGGAACCGTGAAGAAGACAAAATTTCTCTTTTAGAAGTTGTCAGACAAGTTAAGCCAACAATCTTAATTGGTACGTCTGGTGTAGCAGGCGCATTCTCAGAAGAAATCGTAAAAGAAATGGCGAAGCATGTAGAACGCCCAGCTATTTTACCAATGTCAAATCCAACTCCGCTTGCGGAAGCTACTCCTGAAAACCTATTAAATTGGACAGAAGGAAAAGCACTTGTAGCGACTGGAAGTCCGTTTGAACCAGTTAACTACGATGGTGTGGAATATGAAATTGGTCAATCTAATAATGCTTTTGTTTTCCCTGGTCTTGGTCTTGGATCAATCGTGGTAAAAGCAGAAGTTATTACAGACAGCATGTTCGCAGCATGTGCACACGCTGTAGCTCAAATGGTAGACAGCAGCAAACTAGGAGCTTCATTACTACCACGCGTAGAAGAATTACGTGAAGTATCATATAACGTTGCTTTAGCGGTTGCTAACGCAGCAATTAAAGATGGCGTTGCAAAAGAAGTTCCAACAGATGTAAAAGCGGCAGTAAAAGCAGCAATGTGGGAACCAACATACAAAGAAATTAAAGCTTTAGAAACGGTAAATGCTTAATTTTTAGATAGAAAAAGCACAGCTTCTGAAAAAAGAAGCTGTGCTTTTTTTAGTTACAAAAAGAATTCTTAAGTTACATAACGTATATAGTTTTTTTAAACTTGTGTATGATTCTCTATATTAGAACCACAGGGGGTTATGAGATGAATACAGCACGTAAATTGGAAACGTTTACTCAAGATTCACAGCCTGAAAATAAGGGTTTTTGGAACCGAATCAACAATATTAAAGTAGGAGTTATTCCTCTACCGCTATACGTTTTACTTGCATTAATTGTATATGGCGCGGCCGTTTACAACGAACTTCCTCCAGATATGATTGGCGGATTTGCGATTATTATGGTAATGGGAATGCTGCTTGGTGATTTAGGATTAAAAATTCCGATTTTAAAAGATATTGGCGGACCAGCTATTTTATCACTGCTTGTACCTTCCGTATTAGTTTTTTATAATGTTTTAAATCCCGCGTCTATGGAAGCGGTAACAACTTTGATGAAAACATCAAACTTTTTATACCTTTATATTTCTTGTTTAGTAGCCGGAAGTATTCTGGGCATGAACCGTAAAGTTTTAATTCAAGGCTTTACACGTATGTTCGTACCGCTTGTGTTAGGTACGCTAGCCGCTGTAGCTGCAGGCGTAGCCGTTGGGATGTTATTTGGTTACGGAGCAAAACATACATTTTTCTATATTGTTGTACCAATCATTGGAGGAGGAATTGGTGAAGGTATTTTACCGCTTTCACTTGCTTATTCTCAAATTTTAGGTAGTTCAGCAGAATCTTTTGTGTCGCAAATGATTCCAGCTGCTGTTATTGGAAACATCGTTGCTATCGTATGTGCTGGCTTAATGAAACGTCTAGGAGAGAAAAAGCCAGAATTAACAGGTAATGGAGTTCTTGTGAAGACAAAAGGCGGAGATGGCATCTCAGAAGATACAAATATCAAGAAACCAGTAGATTTTTCGTTAATGGGTGCAGGTCTTTTAATTGCATGTAGTTTCTTTATTTTTGGAGGCTTAGCACATAAGTTTTTAGGAATTCCAGGTCCAGTTTTAATGATTGTAGCGGCAACGCTAGTCAAATGTTTACAAGTAATGCCTGCTAAGATGGAGCAAGGTGCTTACCATATGTACAAATTCATTTCTACGAGCTTGACATGGCCGTTAATGGTAGGCCTAGGAATTTTGTATATTCCTCTTGAAGATGTAGTGAAAATTGTGACACCAGGTTATGTAGTCGTATGTGCAGCAGTTGTTATGGCTATGGTAGCAACCGGTTATTTTGTAGGTAAAATGATGAAAATGCATCCGGTGGATGCAGCAATTGTAACCGGCTGTCACAGCGGTTTAGGAGGTACGGGAGACGTAGCGATTTTATCAGCTTCCAACCGTATGTCACTTATGCCATTTGCTCAAGTAGCAACAAGACTTGGAGGCGCTTCCACTGTTATTTTAGCTACGCTTCTTATGAAACTTTTAGGAGTATAAAATCAAAACAAAAAAGCAGCTCGGTTCGTACGAGCTGCTTTTTTTGTCTTATGAAACACTAACAGGTTTTAAGATGAATTCTTCCACAACTTTTGCCACACCGTCGTTCATGTTTGTATCTGTTACGTGGTTGGCTTTTTCTTTAATATCTTCAGGAGCATTTCCCATTGCTACGCCAAGTCCAGCAAATTCAATCATGGCAAGGTCATTATAACTGTCGCCAATAGCAATCACTTCATCGCGTGTAATGCCAAGCTGCTGAATTAATAAATGTAAGCTTGTCCCTTTTGTGACACCTTCTTCTGTGAATTCAAGGAAGTATGGTTTAGAGCGCATTACGCTTAGCTCTCCTTGAAGCTGCTTTTGAAGTTTCTTTTCAACGTGAACCAGCATTTCCGGTTCTGCAAGCATGAGTACTTTTACAACAGGTTCTGTAACGGCATCAGTAAAAGATGAAACAACACGGATCGGCAGACCTGTAATGTCACTTTCAATATCCGTAAATTTATTTTCTACTTCTGTTATAATTTCATCTCCAACGTACGTATGAATTAAAACTCCTTCTTCGCGGCTAATATCGTCGAGACGTGCAACGGTTCTCGGAGATAATGTGCTGCTAAATAGCTCTTCATTTGTTAAGCAATTAATAATTTTCGCCCCGTTAAACGATAAAATAAAGCTTCCGTACTTTTCTAACTCCAGTTCTTTGGCGATGTGAACCATTCCGTAAGTTGGTCGGCCAGAAGCAAGTACAACTTTTACTCCCGATTCTTGCGCCTTCATTAATGCTTCTTTTGTGGGCGGAGAAATAGTGTGATCATCGCATAATAGTGTATCATCCAAATCTAAAACAATCATTTTGTAAGGCATAATTTTAAATTCCCTTCTTCTACTAGACTCATATCTTCATATGGTACTATAAAAAAACGTTTGATTCAATTTAATGATTTTTTGAAAAAAAGAAGCATGCGTATACTTTGTTTGAACGCCTCGTAAGTAGATGAAACAAAGAACTTGAGACATAGCTAAAACAGCCCAATCAATAGCTAAAAGCAATTAAACACATGAAAGCTACGTTTACCATGACAACGAAAAAATACGAAGTAATAATCAATCATTTTGATTATTACTTCGTATTTTACTTCGACTAAAATTCTTTTATTTCAGCCTCTTGATTAGTAAGCTGCTAGAGTTTGATTCGTTTTCTGAGCATCTCCTTCACTGAAAGCTTCTTTTAAGAGCGTATAAGACCGCTTTTTTTGTTCAAAATCTTGAAGAGCAGTAAGAATAATAAATTCATCAATAGAAAATGCCTGTTTCAAAGCTTGGAGCTTTTGACGAACGGTTTCTTTTGTACCGTATATGACGTTTGCTTCTTTTTCTTCAATTCGATAGCTTTCTTTAGACTGCTGACCAAATTCTTCCGCTTTTTCTTTGGAGCCTATTGTAGCGGATTTCCCATTTTGTAAGTATACTTTAAATATTTTTGTGCTGGATGCTAATGCTTTTGCTTCTTCTACGGTATCCGCTACGATGACGGAAAGGGCAACGAAAAGCGAGCGTGCATGGGATGAAACGTGCTGATTATAGACGGAAATCGCTTCTTCTAGCACTTTTTGATCACCATTAATGAATTGAGCAAATACATAAGGAAGATTTAGAGATGCCGCTAGCTCTGCGCTTGAAGCACTTGCTCCCAGTAAAAACATATCTGCTGCTTTTTGGGGCCTTGGATAGGCTTTTAAACCGTAAAGAGGGTGATCTTCCGGCAGCGTATCGTTTAGGTATTGTTTAAGTTCTATCAGTTTGTCTGTTAAGGACTTAGTGGGCTGAGAGTTTTGTTGCAAGGCTTGAGTAGAATGAGGTAGTCCTCCTGGTGCTCTGCCGATTCCAAGATCGATGCGATTTGGAGATAATGAGGCTAAAACGTTAAAATTTTCTGCTACTTTATAAGGGCTGTAGTGTTGAAGCATAACACCGCCTGAGCCGATACGGATATGATGTGTTTTGGCGAGCAGGTGAGAAATTAACACTTCGGGTGATGATCCTACAACATGTTCAGAGTCATGATGCTCCGCTACCCAAAAACGGTGGTAGCCAAGTTCTTCTGCTAGCTGAGCTAATTGAATGGTATGCTGAAATGCATCTTCAGCACGCTCACCTTCATAACGCGGGCTTTGATCTAAAATACTTAATTTCACTGAAAACACTCCTTAAAGTTGATAAAAAAGGTAAGAATAATTGGGATTAATTTTAGCAAAGGACTTTCCAGATGAAAAGAGTTTTTTTAAAGAAAAATATTTTTTGAAAAATAAGTTGACTTTGCCATTTTGAGGCTATATAGTTGAATCATCAAATAGAAAAGCCGATAAAACAACTTGGATAAATAAGAATTGAGTGAGTATGTTTCAAAGACACTTCACTTCATTCTCCGGTTTTATCAAAGAAACAGTTAAAGCTGATTGGTCTACCAAAGGCTCCTGAGGAAACTCTAGGAGCCTTTTTGCTGTAAAAAGGAGGGGGAAAAGGTGAGCGATGTATGTATTTTATATAACGGAAGCTCTCATAATTATCAACAAATAGCCTCAGTGAAAGATGAGCTAGAAGCTTGCTTAACCTCAAAAGGAGTGCACGCCGAAGCTATCTCGTATCATGATGTACACGCTTTGAAGCAGGAAGCGCAGAAAGAAGTAAAGGCATTTATTTCAAAAATGAACCAAGCTAAAAGCATTGTCGTTCTGTTATCGGGAGTAAATGAAACATACGTAGAATCTTTTGAACGGCTAACAAAAATATTGCCAGAAGATTTATTTTATAAAAAAATACTTCTGCCAATTCTTATTGGTGAAAATGTGAATTCTTTACTAAAAGCTAAGTATGATTTAAAACTTTTAGCGTCTTTTTTAGGTAGACCTTACTGGCTCAGCAGTCTTTTTCTACTGCATGAATACGTCTCTTTTACAGGTATTAACAATGCGAATGCCAAAAGTCGTTTAAAGGAAGCGGTGGATGAGCTGATTTACAAAGGTAATCTATCCCTTCAAACATTTATAAAATGAGGTGAAGAAAATGAGTGAATTATTTCGATTAGCTACCGTAGAAGATGCTGAAGAACTGTTGGATTTAACGCTTCGAGCATATGAGCCGATTCGAAAGCTAGGAATTAAATTTCCTGCTGCGACGGCAACGATTCAACTTGTAAAAGAAAACATTCAAAACAGCCGCTGCTACGTGCTGGAAAGTGATGAAAAAATCGTAGCTACGATTACAGCAAGAACGTATAAAGAAATAACGAACTGGCCTTTCTTATGGTGGTTTGCGGTAGATCCTTTGCTTAAAAAGAAAGGAGTAGGTTCTAAACTCTTAACGTGGGTTGAAGAAACGGTTATTCGAGATCAACTGGGGGCTCCTGCTGTTACATTAGCTACTTCTGATCGACACCCATGGCTGATTCCTATGTATGAAAGAAAAGGGTATGAACGCTTTTTTGAAGTCGATCAAGGAGAAGAAGGAAAAGGCGTATTCTTAAGGAAGATCTTACATCCCGAAAGATATGAGTTAGAAAAACACAAGGAGTTACAACAAGCTAATTAATCATTTAAAAGAAAAGAGGAGAAACCATGTCAGTAAAAATTTTATTATGGAATCGAAAAGGTTGTCATCATTGCGAAGAACTAAAAGCATATTTTCATGAAAAAGGCCATCAATATGAAAGTATCGATGTAGAAGGAAAAGATTATTTGCGAGATCTACTTGAAATTAAATACGGTATTCGTCATGTACCGGTCGTTGAAATTGGAGATAAGGGGCAGTTTAAAGGAGTTATTGAAAAAGATTATGAACAAATAGAAAAGTTGATTGAAGACTATTCACCAATCGTTAAATAGCTGCAACATCCATTTTATTAACTCGTTAAAACAATAAATTATTTTGAGACATAGTGAGGGACCAAACACATGAAAAAACTACAGCTGACAGCTATCTTTTTATCACTTCTTTTATTATTAGCCGCTTGCGGAACACCCAATAAAGAAACAGCAGCTAACGCAAGCAAAGACAAAGTGCAAAAAATTATTGTAGGAACGGGTACGCAATTTCCCAACATTTGCTTTCTTGACAATAAAGGAAATCTAACGGGGTATGACGTAGAGCTTGTTAAAGAAATAGACAAACGTCTTCCAAACTATAAGTTTGAATTCAAAACGATGGATTTTTCTAATTTACTTTTGAGCTTGGAATCCAACAAAATTGATTTAGTCGCCCATCAGATGGAAGTGAATGAAGAAAGAAAACAAAAGTTCCTGTTTAATAAAGAACCTTATAATATCTTTCCGCTACATGTAGTTGTAAATGAAAAAAATACGTCAATTAAATCAATTAAAGATTTGAGCGGTAAAAAGGTAATTGTAGGAGCAACGAGTAACTCTGCTAACTTAATCGATCAGTACAACAAAGAACATGGAAATAAAATTGATATCGTTTATTCAGGTCAAGGATCTGATGATACAAAAACGCAGCTAAAAACAGGACGTGCGGACGCTACAATTAGTACGCCGTTTGCAGTTGACTTTGTCAATAAGCAAGCGGACGCAGAGCAAAAAGTTGTGGGACCTGCTATTTCAAATTCAAAAGTATATTTTATGCTTCGAAAAAATGAAACAGGTTTACAAAAAGATGTTGATAAAGCGCTAAAAGAAATAAAAGAAGACGGAACATTGACAAAATTAAGCAAAAAATGGCTAGGAGAAGATTATACAAAAGCAGCTGGAAATAACTAAATCACTTACTGTGACCCAAGCCTTGAACTTGGGTCCTTTCGCTACCTGTAGAGGGAAACAAAGGAGAGAAAAAGATGGGAAAAGCATTTGATATAGAGCTGATTTTCACCTCTATTCCTCAATTATTATCTTATTTGCATATTACAATTTGGATTTTGGTTGCTTCACTTTTGATTGGCAGTACCTTGGGATTGTTTATTGCCCTGCCTCGTATTTATAAAGTACCGGTGTTAAGTCAATTAGCAGCAGTTTATATTTCTTTTATGAGGGGGACGCCTATTTTAATTCAATTATTTTTAGTTTTTTACGGGGTACCTGCCCTCTTACAATTGATTCATATTGACGTTTCTAGAATGGCTCCGCTCGTATTTGTGATTATCACATATTCACTGAGCACGGCGGCGTCTTTTTCTGAAATGATGCGCGGTGCCATTAATAGTGTAGATAAAGGGCAAACTGAAGCAGCGTATAGTGTAGGAATGACCGGAAAACAAACGTTCACTCGAATTGTGCTGCCGCAAGCTCTCGTTGTAGCATTTCCTAACTTTGGAAACCTTGTGATTGGTTCCTTAAAAGATACGTCTTTAGCCTTTACCATTGGTGTCATGGATATGATGGGAAGAGGAGATACCATTATCGCAGCAACGGCTCATGCAGTTGAAGTATATATTGCACTTGCCATTATTTATTATTTTGTAGCCATTATATTAGAGAAATTTTTTATGAAATCCGAACAGAAGCTGCAAAAACACGATCAGCCTGTTCATGTATAAAACGAGCTTACTAAAAGAGGTGTAAACATGATTATTGACGTACCGTTTATATGGACAGCATTTGTAGAAATTTTGAAGGCATTACCTTTAACACTCCTTATTACCATCTGTCCATTACTAGGCGGATTGCTTATTGGTATTGCTGTTGCGGCTGTGAGAATTAATTCAGTAAAAATAATAACGCCTATTGCCAACGTATACGTATCATTTTTTCGAGGAACGCCTGCCATTCTTCATATTATGGTTATTTATCTAGGGTTCCCGCTATTGATTAATAAACTATCAAGCTACTATGGGTGGGGCTTCAATGCAAACAGCATTCCTATTGTCGTATTTGTATTAATCGCTTTGTCTTTTACAGCGGGAGCTTATATGTCAGAGATCATTCGCTCTGGTTTGTTAGCGGTAGAAAAAGGACAAATTGAGGCTGCGTATTCCATTGGAATGAATCGTTTTCAATCGATGAAACGAATTGTTTTCCCTCAGGCGTTTGCTTTATCTTTACCAAATTTATGCAATATCTTCATTGGCTTTTTGCATACGTCTTCTATCGCATTCATCGTCTCACAAAAAGAGTTAAACGGTGCAGCTAATATCGTAGCTTCAAATAATCTTAAGTTTTTAGAAGCCTATATTGCTGCTGCCCTTATTTATTGGATGCTGACGATGTTAATAGAAGGAATAACAGCGCTGCTTGAACGAAAATTAACGGTTTATAATCGAGGAGGGGTTGTATGATTACATTAACAAATATTAAAAAAACATTTGGTCAACATACAGTATTGGACGGTATTGATTTAGTTGTTAAAAAAGGGGACGTTGTGACCATTTTAGGGCCGAGTGGCTCTGGAAAGACTACGTTTTTACGCTGCATTAATTTCTTAGAAAAAGCAGATGAAGGAGAAGTTTCGATCGATCAATTTACGGTGCAGTGCCAAAAGCCAAACCGCAAAGATATTTTAACTCTTCGCCAAAAAACAACGATGGTTTTTCAGCAATACAATTTGTTTAAACACAAAACCGTTATTGAAAATATTATGGAGGGGCTAGTTATTGTTCAAAAGCTGCCAAAGGAAGAAGCAAAACAACGAAGTTTAGACGTCCTTGAAAAAGTTGGGCTTGCTGAAAAAGCAAATGCGTATCCAAGTCAGTTATCAGGAGGTCAACAGCAGCGAGTGGGTATCGCTAGAGCGCTTGCTTTAAATCCTGAAGTCATTTTATTTGATGAGCCAACGTCTGCTTTGGACCCTGAACTGGTGGGTGAAGTACTGTCTGTTATTCGTAAAATTGCTGAAGAAGGAATTACGATGATTATTGTTACGCACGAAATGAGTTTTGCCCGTGAAGTCTCTAATCACGTGGTGTTTATGGACGGAGGAAAGATTGTCGAACAAGGTCATCCTGAAGAAATATTTTTAAATCCAAAAGAAGATCGAACAAAGCAATTTTTCAAGCGTATTAACCCAACGCATTCGCCTTACTCTTATGTTTATGAAAAAACAATCTAATATTTTAATTTAAAACCCACTTGACTCATAGGAATAATAAGTATATGATAAAATCATCAAATTAAACAAACCGACTAGATCACTAGAGGTTCTTTGCACAATGTCACGCATTGTGCAAAGAACCTTTTATTTTTTACTAGACTTAAGGGAAGAAGGGTGAACGTAGTGAATCGAGGAGCATTAAAAGCTAAAACAAGCAAAAAACTTATTATAAAAGGCCAGGTTGTACCTGGAAGGCAGCAAGGAAGACATTTGGGTTTTCCGACAGCTAATATAGATACTCAGCATGAGGAATTAAAAAATGGCGTGTATGGTGTCCTCGTTCATCTGCGGGGACTTGAACATATAGGAGTTATGAATGTAGGCGTTAAGCCGACATTTGGATCGGAACTATCTAAAACATTTGAGGTTCATATTTTGGATTTTAACGACGTTATTTATGGAGAGACAGTTCAATGCGACGTGATCTTTCGGGTGCGAGGTGAGAAAAAGTTCCCTTCCATTGAGTTTTTAAAACATCAAATTAAAGCCGATACACTGCAAGTTAAGCAAAGATTTCAACATATGGGCTATGTATCTAGTGAACATACAGCTTCCAAGCTAGGGCAAGCGAGATATTTAAATCTGCCTGATCTACAGTTTTTTAATTGGTGCCACAGCCAATTCAGAGTCAATAAAGGGATTTACAATACAATTGATCAATGGTTTTATGACGAAGGAATTGAAAATATTCACCCTAGAAGAGTTCACGTTATTGCTTTTTTGCAATTTGCACAGGAAGGAAATGAAAGAAAGACAGAAAAAGAAGGAGTTCTTCGCTTTGGAGCAGGCGGTTTGACCAATCAACTACGAGAATTTATGAATGGATATGAAAAAGGAGAATGGTAATATGACAATAAAAAGACAATTAAAGCTAGGGGCTATTATTCATGGAGTGGGAGGAAACATGGGGGCATGGAGACACCCTGAAATTTTGTCAGATGCCAGCGTTAATTTCGGTTTTTACAAGCAGCAGGCTCAAAAAGCGGAAGAAGGAAAATTTGATTTAGTGTTCATTGCCGATGGGTTATATATTAATGAAAAATCGCTTCCGCATTTTTTGAATCGTTTTGAACCTCTCACTATTCTATCAGCACTTGCTTCTGTCACTTCTCATATTGGTTTAGTTGGTACTCTATCGACTTCGTATAGCGAGCCGTTTACGGTGGCTAGACAATTTGCTTCACTTGATCATATTAGCAGCGGCCGAGCGGGATGGAATGTTGTAACATCTCCATTGGAAGGATCTGCGCTTAACTATGGAAAAGAGCACCCCACTCATGATAAACGTTATAGAATAGCTGAAGAGTTTCTAGAGGTAACGAAGGGATTATGGGATTCTTGGGAAGATGATGCATTTATTCGAAATAAAGAAACCGGACAATTTTTTGAAGAGAAAAAGCTGCATCGCTTGCACCACAAAGGGGAATTTTTTTCTGTAGAAGGTCCGTTAAACATTGGCCGCTCAGCTCAGGGGCAGCCCGTAGTGTTTCAAGCAGGCTCCTCTGAAAGCGGAAAAGATTTAGCAGCGAAAACGGCTGACGCAGTGTTTACGGGACAAGATAATTTAGAAGAAGCGAAAGCTTTTTACCAAGATGTAAAATCAAGAGCCGTAGCGCAAGGACGCAATGAAAACGAACTTTTAATTTTCCCGGGAATAGGTCCTATCATTGGCAGTACAACCGAAGAAGCCGAAAGAAAATATGAAGAACTTGCTCAATTGGTAACAATTGAACATGCGCTCAACTATTTAGGACGTTTTTTCGATCATTTTGATTTTTCACAGTTTCCATTAGATGAGGCGTTTCCTGATTTAGGGGATATCGGAAGTAATAGTTTCCGCAGTACAACTGATAAAATCAAAGAAAACGCTAAAAAACATAAGTGGACACTGCGAGAAGTGGCGCTGCGAATTGCTACACCTAAAACACAATTTATTGGGACGCCAGAGCATATCGCTAATTTGATGCAGCAGTGGTTTGAAGAAAAAGGAGCTGACGGCTTTATTATTCATTCAAGCGTTCCGCATGGCTTAGATGACTTTGTTGAACACGTCGTACCGATACTGCAAGAAAGAGGCCTGTATCGTACAGAATACGAAGGGAGTACGTTAAGAAGTAACTTGCAATTGAATGTTCCTAAAAATCGTTACACACAGGTGAAAGTTAACTGAAGTGGATTAAAAGAGACTCGAAGGAGTCTCTTTTTTTAATATTTTTAATATTAAAAATATGGTAAAATTATTTTTGTAGGTTATTCGTTTCAGTTCATAAGGCCTAAAGGGTTTTGAATACCCGGAAAGGAGTCAAATGGAAAAAAGACATAAAAGTAAGAAGAAGCGTATGATTATGTGGATATCTTTATCCGTTCTTTTAGTCGGGGGAGGAGCGACAGGATGGATATTGTACCAAAACGGAAAAATTCCTTTTTTATCACAGCAAAGTATAAAGGCAAGTGCCATTAAAGTGAATCAACAAAAAGTTGATAAGCTGGAAAGCAACGATCAGCAGGCAAAAGATTTTATAGCTGAACATCATGACGTACTAAATGATTTGACGGGGTGGAGTGCCATTGAGCACCCAGACTGGCCTGCCGTACAAGAAGAAGCGGCAGCCATTAAAAATACCATTGGCACCATTGAAGTAAAAGATTCTGTTTTAAAGAAAGACTTTCAGCATATGGAAAAGCTCGCTGGACAGCTAGAGCAGACGAAAGATCAAGCACTGTTAAAAGAACTTCATCGTTATTTTCATGACTTAGATGTTGTGATCAATGAAGACGATGGATCAAATACATATTTTGATGTTACCAGCTATGGTAAATCAGTTGTAAAGACTTCTAAATGAGCCATAGCAAAAAGCTTTATACATAAAAGTAGTTTTGTATAACAAACGTCTTCGCTTATTTATGCATATGCTAGGAATAAGGAGGAGACAGGTTATATGAAAAAAATTTATTTAGATGCAGGTCACGGAGGGGCAGATCTAGGAGCTGTAGCCAGCGGGTTATATGAAAAAGACGTAGTGTTAGCTGTTCAACAGTACATCATCTCTTTTCTTTCTACTCACTATCAAGGATTTTCTCTTTGCACAACGCGTACAACCGATGTGTTTTTGTCATTAAATGAACGGGTCAACAAAGCCAATGTGTGGGGGGCTGATATATACTTATCTATTCATATAAATTCAGGTGGCGAAACGGGATATGAAGATTTTATTTATAGCAAAAATATAAATAACCAAACCATTGTGTTACGAAACGATATTCACGATCATGTGAAATTTGTTCTCGCTAAATACAATCACTCTAACCGAGGCAGGAAATTAGCTAATTATAGTGTGTTAAGGCGTTCATATATGCCGTCTGTATTAACTGAAATTGGGTTTATTGATACAGAACACGATGCAAAGCTCTTAAAAAATCCTCAATTTCTAAAAGATATGGGGGTGGCATATGCAAAAGGGATTGCGCAGTTTTTAAACTTAGAGCCTAAATCTACAAATTCTGTGGGAGATCCTGACGAGGAAGGGTTTCTAAAGCCTACTTTTTTATATAAACCTTTATGGATAAAAACAACCGAGGATAAGGAGACGTATAAGTATATCAATATGTCAGAGAGAACAGGTTATTTAAAAAAGAATACCCTCTTTCAAGTTTATAGTGAAACGCATGCAGCCTGGATAATTGATGGAGAACATTTTATTGAAAAAAAAGATACAATCATTGAAGGAGAAACTATCACAACTGCGGAATTAACAAAAGAGAATATGGAAACATTAAAAGTGTTTGTGACGAAAGAAAAGTTAGAAACAGCGGTAACCTTTTCTGAAGAAGGAGCTGCGGTAGCCATCTTTACACTTCACGATAAAAAAATATTGAATGTAAAAGCATTTTTAGATAGAGAAAAATGGTGGTACAAAGCTGAACGGATAAAAACATCGTGAAGAAACCTGCTTGTTTTTTTGAAGCTTTCACCCTAGTAATTTTACTTATTTTTGATAGAATATAAAGAGCTGAATCGTAAAGATGTATAAAGGTGTGATGGAAATGGAAGAGCAACAAGAAGCGATTGATTTAACAAAAGTATATGTATATGAGGAGTTTCCGGATAAAGTTGCAGGCAGATGCGATAACTGTGGACATGTGAAATTTAAAAGCTTAGTAAAAGACTTTATTTTTATCCGTACATGCGCAAAGTGCGGCATGAAAAAAAGTATTTAAATCCCTACTTCTTTATAAAAAACGCTCTTTTCTAAAATGAAAAGAGCGTTTTTTCTCTATTTAACGTATAAATGATCGCTAAGCTGCTCTGAAATAGTTTCTACATCTTCTTGCACATGTTTTTGTTTTTTCATCATTTCTAACAGGATTTGTTCAAGGTTCTGTGAATGATTTTGCTTATCTTTTGGTTTATGTAAATACTTTGCGATTTGATGCATATTATTGCTTAGCCGGCTTAGCTCAGACTCAATTTTTCGCAGGTTAACTAATAGTTCCACACCTGCTTCTTTGCCGATTAAAGGCGGCTTAACTTTTCCATCCATAATAAATTTTCGAATGAGAGACGTTCGTTTTAAATTATAGTGTTCAATAAGTTCCTCTAATTTTTCTTTTTCTTCTTCATTCAACTTAATTGCTGGAATGCTGTGTCCTCTCATAAGGTATCTCCTTTCAAGAGCAGTTCTTGCTGCGTTCAATCATATGTAAACATTCTCTTGTCTTTAATAATAGCAACCTTTTCCATGGTTAACTATGGTGAAAAGTTACTAAAATGTCGAACGTACAGTCTGTTAAAAAACTGGTAAATTAAGAAATTTGGTTTAGTAATAGTTGAATTATAGAAGTAATGTCATTATCTACAATATTGCTGCTTTATTAAAAAGGCAGCCAAAGGGATGAATATACCGCCTTTGTACTCACCATTTTTGAAAGCGCAGCTTTAAAGAAGAGGGATGGTTTTTATCATTTTTTCCTCCTACCACATCTTTCCTCCTAGTAACTCTGTCGAATCTTCTAGACTATTGTCTCAAGGGAATAGAAAGAAAGAAGACGAAATGGTTGAGAACGAGGTAAAGTCATATTATGTCTTTATTTACCTCATTTACATACTTTACGGGGGAGGAATACGTTTGAAACTAAAAAAACGATTTAAACTAAACAAGATAGGGGCAGCCATGCTTGCGGCTGGGGTGATATGTACAGGTTATACGCCTATTCATATGCTACAAGCGCCTCTAGTCGCTCAGGCTGCAGAGAATCAGTCGGACTCTTTGGAGCTAGCATTTGCACAAGCATCTAAAGAATTTGGTGTGCCAGCTTCGCTTTTAAAAGCAATTTCCTACAACAAGTCGCGCTGGGAAAGTCATAATGGAAAACCCAGCGCAGCCGGGGGATACGGCCTGATGCATTTAACAGACATCCCTTTTTTAGAAGATGGAAAAGGAAATGGAGCTGCGCCTTCAAAGCCAGCATATGACAAACAGCAAACGCTCTCCTTAGCTGCTAAGCTGCTTAAATCAGATAAAGAAAGATTAAAAAATGACCCTGTGCAAAATATTCGTGGTGGCGCTGCTGTACTAGCTTTTATTGCAAAGGACAAAAATGGAAACGTACCGTCTACTGATCAGAAATGGTACGACGCAGTCGCCGCTTACAGTTCTTCTCAAGATAAAGAAAACGCTCAAGTATTTGCCGATGATGTATATGAAACGCTGGAAAAAGGGGCAGAGCGTACAACATCAGATGGACAGCATCTTAAAATTTCTCCTCAACATATAGGTATGTCGATTCCTCGTGCTGAAAATTCCAATACGAATAAAGCGGATTGTCCGGCATCTTTAAAATGTGAATATATTCCTGCTTTTTACGGGAAATTCAGCGAAAGTCCTTCAGATTACGGAAACTATGATATTGCAAATCGTCAAAAATCAGATGTTCGCTATATTGTTATTCACGATACAGAAGTAAGTTATGACGGAACCATTGATTTGTTTGCTAACCCTAATAGAGCAGCTGCAAACTATGTCATACGTTCAAGTGATGGCCACATTGCACAGATGATCCATAACAAAGATGTAGCATGGCATGCAGGAAACTGGTATTTTAATACGCACAGTATTGGAATCGAACATGAAGGGTTCGCCCTTGAAGGATCCACGTGGTTTACAGAAGAAATGTACCGTTCTTCAGCAAGACTCGTACGCCACCTTGCCAAAGAATATCATATTCCATTAGACCGAGCTCATATTATCGGTCATGACGAGGTACCGGGTTTGTCTCCTAAGGCTCAATCAGGTATGCATTCGGATCCCGGGCCGTTTTGGGATTGGGGGCACTATATGGATTTAGTAGGAAGCCCAGTCGAGCGCCAGCATACAAGCAAACTAGCCGTTACAATTAATCCCGTCTTTGAAAACAATCAGCCAGAGGTATCAGATGCACCAAAGCAGCCGGCCAACTTTGTGTATTTGCATCAAGCTCCGAGCAATGATTCACCGCTACTGAATGAGCCTGCAGCTTCAGGGCCAGGAACGAAACAAACGTTAGACTGGGGAAGCAAAGCTGTAACGGGCCAAACGTACGCAGTGGCTGAGACAAAAGGAGAATGGACAGCGATTTGGTACGGAGGACAAAAAGCCTGGTTTTACAATCCGCATAATAAAAATACGAGTAAAGGTACGGGCATATTATTAACGCCAAAAGCAGGAAAAGAAGGCATTCAAGTGTACGGAGGAGCTTTCCCGGAAGCTTCAGCCTATCCTTCTGATATCCCGGTTAAAGACATGGTCCCACTTCAGTATACAATCTCTCCGGATCAGGTGTACGTAGGGGTAGAAAAAGTAAGGAGTGACTATTACTATGCACCCACTTTTACAACAAATCCAAACGATCACAAAATGATTGTGGGAAAAGATGAATATTATCAAATTTATTTTAATCACCGCTATGCGTTTGTGAAAGCTTCGGATGTAGAGATTAAAAAACAATAGAATAGAGTGTTAAAAGAAAGGAAGAGACAGGGTGTATAAAGGGTTTGTTTCTTCCTTTCTTTTTTAAAACCACAAAAATTCAGAATGTTATTGATGATTTTTCCTTATAATGGTTTTTTAGCTTATTATCTTTTTAAAAAAGGAAGGAATGTCCTGTGATTATAATTAAGCCTTTAAGTCAGTGTTCTTTTTCTGATGCGCTAGAAGCATTTAATAAGGGTTTTGAAGATTATTACATTCCGGTTGAGATGTCACTAGATCAATTCATTTGTAGGTTTGGTGTGGATCGTTTATCTGTCGAGCATTCTTTTGTAGCTTTTTATAATGACACACCAGCTGGAATTATGTTAAATGGAATAAAAAGAGTCAAAGGAAAGAAACATGCTTGGAATGGAGGTACAAGTGTAGCATTCCTTTACCGAAAAATGGGAATTGGTGAAGCCTTACTAAAAGCTACACTTGAGAAATATCAGCAGCAAGGAGTAGTGGAAGCCAGTCTGGAAGCATTTACAGTCAATAAAAAAGCCATTCACCTTTATGAGAAATATGGATATGAAATTGTAGATACGCTTTTCTTTCTAAAGCATAGAGGTAGTTTTCCCGCTTCTTTACTTAAAAAGAAGAATCAGCTTGCGTATTCGTTAAAGCGAAGGCTTGCAAAAGATATTCAGAACCTACCCTTTTATACATACGACGTTCCGTGGAAAAATCAATTTGACTGTATTTGTGATGGAGAATCGTTTATTGCGTTGAATGAAAGAAACGAAGAAGTTGGCTATCTATTATTTCAAAAGAATTTTTCTTCCATAGGCATCGTGAATTCCGTTACTTTTTATCAAGGAAGCGTTAAGGAACATATCTCAAATTCAGAGGACGTTCTGGCCTTTTTATTAGCAACCATTTTTAATATGTATGGACCAATTGCTTACAATACACATAATGTACCTGAAAAAGGAAATAGCTTACTCGTGAAAATGTTAAAATCATTTGGTTTTCAAGATTTATATACAGATGAAGGAATCAAACTTGAGCAGGTGTTTATTAAAAAACAACTTTAAAAAGCGGCAATGGGCCGCTTTTACTGCATTTCCGTAATTGGATGTGCATCATAAAATTCCTCGATTTTTTCTTGCTGCCCTTCGTATTTTGCTTTCCATGCTTGAGTCCCGTCCTTATAATTGCGCATATTTGTTCCGTAGAAGTCGGTTAACTCTTTTCGAGTAATCGTGATTGTCTGAGGAACAGTCGTGTTAATAGTAAAGTGAACGCTGTCAACATTTTGTACGGCAGAAAGTAAAATGGTTGCGTTATGTAAAAGTGTACGTTTAGTTTTAACAGACGTCCAGCTTTTTTCAAACGCATGCTGATTATCTGTTGCAGCGTAGTTAATTGCTAAGTAGTAAGGTTTTTGCGCATTTTGAAAAGTTATACCTTTTAAATAAACGTGTCCTGGAAGTTTATTTGTTATTTCTTCTATTGAAGTATCACGTTTTAAAGAAGAAGTATGATGAATAGAAGAAGCAGAGACTCTTTCAGCAGACAGATTATTATGAGGTGCATAGGCACACCCTGATAGGCAAGTGAGCACTATACAAAGTGTAAGAGAAGCATCTATTTTTTTCATAATGGTAACTCCTTTTGTTTATATCTACTTGTAAAGACGAAAGACCTACACTTTTTGTTTCATACAAAATATAAATTTATTCATTAAAAAGACAGATAATCCAAAATAATAGAAGTTAATAACCCTAATGAAGCAATAAAACCAATAACAGGACCACCTTCTTCAAAAGCTTCCGGCAACATCGTAGAAGCAACCATGGCCACAATTCCACCACCGGCAAATGAGGCAATAAAGCCCATCATGTTTGGGGTAGCGTCTTGAAGAAATAGATATCCAATCCAAGAGCAAAGAGCTGATATAAAGAAGACCGAAAGCCATAATGAAAAAATTTTCTTTCGCTTATATTGGCTTTTTAGTAGTCCGCTTGTCCCGGAGATTCCTTCCGGTATATTGCTGATAAAAATAGAAACAACAAGCAGCCAGCTAACGTGGTGCTGTTCAATCAAACTTGCGCCAATCATTAGTGATTCAGGTATAGCATCCATAATGGTACCAATAAAAATGGCTAGTCCTGAGCTAGCTGGGACAAGGTGGTTTGAACGTTTTCTTTTGTGAGCACCTTTTTTAGCTAAAGACATATCAAGAAGAGTAAAAAGTGCTGCGCCTGTTAAGAAGCCTAAAGAAGAAGCAATAATTCCCGCTTCTTTTACCGAATCTTGAATGAGCTCGTAAGCAGCAGCTCCTAACAAAACGCCCGTGCCAAAAGCCATAATATAAGCAGTCAACTGTTTTTTTAAAGGTACAAAAATAGCTATAATAGCTCCAATTAATACAGCTGAGCCTGAGACACCACCCCACATAAGGGCATCTATCACATGAGATCCCTACTTTCTTGCGTACTTATTTGTAGTGTAACCATCTATGTGATTATTATGAAACAAGATAAAAGAACTAAAAAAATGGAAAAGAATCACTGATTTAGACCTTAAATAAAATAAGTCTTCTGTATAATTGACAAAATTTTCTGATTATGTCCGTTGAAAGTGAAAAAACCTTGTGATAGTCTGATCAAAAGATATAAAGATGGAAAAAAATTCTTTCATCTGTAGAAGGTCAAAAAACTTAATGAGGTCACTTTTAAACGAAAGAAGGAAGACGAGATGAATCCAAAAGCAGTGAAAAGAGAAAATCGTTATGCTAACTTAATTCCTATGCAAGAAATTAAATCCGTTGAACAGCAGCTTTACCCATTTGATATTTATAACAGTCTGCGTCAAGAAGCACCTATTCGTTACGATGAAAGCCGAAACTGCTGGGATGTATTTGATTATGAAACAGTAAAGTATATTTTAAAAAACCCGTCGCTTTTTTCATCCAAACGAGCAATGGAAGAACGCCAAGAAAGTATCTTAATGATGGATCCTCCAAAACACACAAAATTACGAAACTTAGTGAATAAAGCTTTTACACCAAGAGCTATTCAGCACTTGGAGGGTCATATTGAAGAGATTGCAGATTATTTATTAGATGAAGTAAGCAGCAAAAAAAAGTTTGATATAGTAGAAGATTTTGCTGGACCACTGCCGATTATTGTAATAGCTGAGCTGCTAGGAGTACCTATACAAGATCGAGCACTGTTTAAAAAGTACTCCGATGACTTAGTGAGCGGTGCTGAAAATAATTCAGACGAAGCTTTTGCGAAAATGATGCAAAAGCGTAATGAAGGGGTGCTTTTTTTACAAGGGTATTTTAAAGAAATTATCGCTGAGCGTCAGAGAAAGAAACAAGAAGATCTGATTTCGCTGCTTTTAGAAGCAGAAATTGACGGCGAACATTTAACAGAAGAGGAAGTACTAGGGTTTTGTATTCTATTGCTAGTAGCAGGCAATGAAACAACAACAAACTTAATTACGAACGGAGTCCGGTATATGACAGAAGACGTAGACATACAGAATGAAGTTCGTCAAGACATATCCCTAGTTCCGAATCTCGTGGAAGAAACGCTCCGCTATTATCCTCCTATTCAAGCGATTGGACGCATAGCCGCTGAAGATGTAGAACTTGGAGAGTGTAAAATTAAAAAAGGGCAGCAGGTAATTAGCTGGGCAGCAAGTGCAAATAGAGATTCAGCTAAGTTTGAATGGTCTAACACTTTTGTCGTGCGTCGTAAAACGAATCCTCACGTAAGCTTTGGTTTTGGCATCCATTTTTGCTTAGGAGCACCGTTAGCAAGAATGGAAGGGAAAATTGCCTTTGCTAAATTACTAGAAAAAGGGGAATTTTCCAAAGTTCAGAATCAGTCTTTAAAGCCAATAGATAGCCCTTTTGTTTTTGGGGTAAAAAAATATGAAATTACTTTTGACAACGCCTGAAAAGCGAGCGCAAATGATGCGCTTGCTTTTTAGCGTTCAGTCTTCCATTTTTGGTCCTCTGAAGGAGACGTATAGGTGTCCATTGAAGAGATAAGCTGTTCGGGAGTATCAGAAATATTGATGAGACGAATAGCAGAATCCGTAGAAAATCCTTCATCTACTGCATGCTGAACCATTTGCATAAGGGGGTTGTAGTAGCCGTTTACATTTAATAACCCCACTGGTTTTTTATGTATGCCAATTTGAGCCCAGCAAAGAGCTTCAAACAGCTCTTCAAATGTCCCGAAACCTCCAGGAAGGGCAATATAAGCATCTGCTAACTCGTGCATAGTTGCTTTTCGCTCGTGCATGCTCTCTACTTCGATGAGTTCTGTCAGCGCGGTATGAACAATTTCACCGCTAAACAAACCGCGGGGCATAATACCAATGACTTCGCCCCCATGTTCAAGCATTTCATTTGCGACTTCTCCCATCAGGCCCATTCGTGAGCCTCCGTAAATCAGCCGGTAGTTTTCTTGGGCCATGTAACGTCCTAGCGAGACGGCGGCCTCTTTATATTCTGTTTTTATTCCTGCGCTTGATCCTGCAAACACACAAATTGATTTCAATTTCTTCACTCCTTTGTTTCTTCTCTATATAAGTCTTTTCTGTTTATGAACAACAAAATCCTTCTTAATAATTTATGAATTTTCACAATGTCATCGCTTGATTATTCTAAAAACTTTGCTTATAATCAAAGCGAAACATCTGTTTGAAAGCGTTATCTATTTCTTTTCTTTTGATGAAAAAGAGAGTACGCATAGATCTACTTGTAAGATAAGTAGATAATATGAACTTATGGGAGATTGGACCGTTTTAAACGCTTCATTAGTAAGTATACGTACTTGCAGGATTAGGACAAGGGGGATATGGGGATATGATGAATAATTTAATACGCACATTAATGGTACAAACACCGACTGTACCAGGAAACTTAGGAAGAGTAGCAACAGCCATTGGAAATGTTGGAGGAGACATTGGCGAGGTTGAAACCGTTAAAGTAGGACATAACTACACAATGAGAAGTATTACGGTTCAAGTAGAAAGTGAAGACCAGCTTGAGGAATTGCTTGAAGCGGTTCGCAGTTTAGAAGGCATTACTTTACATACAGTATCAGATGAAGTTCTTCATGCGCATGAAGGCGGTAAAATTCAAATGAAAAGCAAAATGAAAATTGAGTCGATCGCTGACTTAAGAAGAGTATATACACCAGGTGTAGCAAACGTTTGCCGTGCTATTCAAGAACAGCCCGACAAAGCTAAAATTTATACGAGCATTGGAAACACGGTTGCGATTGTAACGGATGGTACCGCTATACTAGGACTAGGGAATATTGGTCCAGTTGCAGGAATGCCTGTTATGGAAGGAAAAGCTGCGTTATTTGATCAGCTTGCCAGTGTAAACGCTATCCCTATTTTGTTGAATGTAAATGAGCCGGAAGAAATCATTCAAACGGTTAAAAATATTTCACCAGGATTTGGCGGTATTTTACTAGAAGATATAGGGTCGCCTCACTGCTTTGAAATTGAAGAACGTTTAAAAGAAGAGCTAGATATTCCAGTTATGCATGATGATCAACACGGAACAGCAGTTGTGACGCTAGCAGCAGCTATCTCAGCTTGTCGCAGCACAGGTGTGAATTTGAAAGAAGCAAAAGTAGGGCAGATTGGTTTAGGAGCTGCTGGTATCGCTACTTGCAGAATGTTCATGGCTTACGGTGTCAAACAGGTGATAGGAGCTGATAAGTCTCCTGAAGCGAATGAGCGCTTGGTCAGCTACGGTGGAAAAGTAGCGGATTCATTAGAAGAGCTTATGGAGAACTGTGATATTGTTATTGCGACAACAGGTGTACCTGGCTTAATACAGAAAGAATGGATTCGAAAAGGGCAAATCATTTTAGCACTTTCTAATCCAAAACCAGAAATTGAACCTGAAGATGCTCTTGAAGCAGGAGCTATTTATGCTACTGACGGAAGGTCAGTGAATAATGTGCTTGGATTCCCAGGTATTTTCAGAGGAGTATTAAATGCGGGAGTGCGTGATATTACGCATACGATGCTTGTAGCTGCAGCTGAAGCCATTGCAAATTCAACGCGTCCAGGCGATTTAGTTCCTCACCCTCTTAATCTAGCTGTACACGAAGCAGTATCTGAAGCAGTTGAAAGAGCGGCTGTTGCACACGGAGAGAAAGACGGCGTTTATCGATAACAAACAAGGCTGCCTCGAAATAGGCAGCCTTGTTTGTTTTTTATCAAAAAATAATAAGAAAATAGTAAACGATGAAACTTTTTTCCTTTTTTAACGTAATATAGTAATAGAAATAGTAAAAAAGGTAGAGAAAGGAGTTTTTATGGAGTTTGAACATTTAAAGGGCAAATTGCCCCTCGAGGCTAAAAAAGCGATGCGCTGGCAATCCATTTTTACGCATAGCCTGTGGCTTCTGGCAACAGCGGGTTATTTTCTACTCGTTCATTTTTTTGATTGGTGGTCAATTATTGGATGGATATCAGCTGGACTATTAGTCGTGAGCTTTATCATATATACAATTATAGCTCCAAATGTATATATGAATGTATATTCATATGAAGTAACAGATACTCAAATTGATGTGCAAAGAGGGCTCTTCATCTGGTATCATACGAAAATTCCCCTTGTGAAAGTACAGCACGTTGAAACGTTGACAGGGCCGATTTTTCGAAAATTTGACTTGGCATCTGTTAAAATCATCACAGCAGCTGGAAGCGTCGAAATTCCTGCACTCGTACAAAGAGATGCTGAAGCACTGCGAGAGTATATTGCTAGACTAGCAGAGGTAGATGATGAAGATGAGTAAGCGGCTGCATCCGCTATATATTGCAATAGCATTTATTGAACATATAAAAAATAATATCCTGCCTTTTGTGTTTGTATTTATCGTCAATCGGCACCTGTTGTTTACATATTGGTGGGCAACGCTATTAGCGGGAGGCGTAGTCGCTTTATTTGCTTTTTTTACCTGGAGGGAATTTCGTTATGAAGTAACGGAAACGGAAGTGCGTCTGTATAAAGGGATTTTTAAAAAAGAAAAACGATTTATTCAACGAAATCGCATTCAATCGATTCAGTTAGATCAGCCGTTTGTCTTTAGAATTCTTCGCTTAGCCCGGCTTCGTATTGACACGGCCAGCAGCGGTACGGATGCTGAAATTGATTTATCTGGTATTTCACTAAAAGAAGCGCACCATCTTAAAGATACGTTAAAGCTGTCAGGGAGTCAGCCGGAAATAACAGAAAAAAGTCCTGAACGTATGATGAAAGTGTCGGTGAAACAGCTGGCGTTAGCTGCTGCGTTTTCCGGGAATTTTGGCTATATATTTGCTGCTCTTGGTTTTCTCTATCAGTATATTGATACGTATATCAACCGCTGGGTGAAGACAGCTTACGAAGAAGTGATTCATCAATCGATGCTTGGTTTATTTGTATTAGTCGCTGCAATTGTGGTGCTTGCTTATTTGTTGTCTATCGTTTTATATGTGATACGATTTGGCGGTTTTACAGTGGAACGCTACGATCATTATCTACATATTAAATACGGACTATTAAATAAGAAATCCCTTACGATTCCTTTTCATAAAATACAGGCTGTTACGATAGAGGAAGGGTTGGTTCGACGCTTATTTGGATGGTCTTCCGTTTCGTTAAATGTCGTAACCTCTGATTTAAAAGAAAAGGTCTATTTACACCCGTTTATCCAGCAAAAAGAGATTTCATCGTTAATGAACGTATATGTCCCGCACTACGAATATATAAAGTGTCCAAGAAATACAGCTATTCAATATGCATGGTACCCATTACTATTACCGCTCTTGTTATTTGTAGCGGCAGGGATTGGCATCAGCTTTTGGAAATCAATGTTCGTGTGGGTTATTGCTGTGCTGTGCCTTGCATATGTACTTATTCACTGGTTGGGCTATCGCCAAGGCGGCTTAATGATGAACGAGGTATTTGTCGCTATTCGCTCACAGTTTTTAACACGAAAAACAACGATTATTAGAAGGAAGAAAGTGGAGCAAATTGAGGTGTTTGCAGGCACCTTTTTATGGAAGAAAAGATACAGGAAAATAAAAATTTCAACTATGGGTACAAGCGGCAGCTATAAATCGGGATATTTTCCATTTGAAATTTGGCATCCTATCTTTCTGCAAGCTACTTCTTCTAAAAAGGCATGAAGAACATCATTGTTCTTCATGCCTTTTGACGTTATCTATTCATTAACTTTTTTCCTTGCTCGTAATAGCTATTCATCACGTCAGCGGGCACCATACTGCCTCCAGTTGACCATACAAGGTGAGTAGCTTTTGACATATCGTTTTCTAGTGCTTGCGCTTGTATATAGGAAGACCCGCTTTCCATCAGGTGAAGAGGCCCTTGTAAACCAGCCGCTGCTGAAGGTTCTATATACATATTTTCACGATTGGCTAGCTCATAAATAAATCGGAAAAGCTGATCATCTTCTACAGTATAAATTCCGCTAATAAGCGATTTTATCGTTTCGCCTACAAAGCTAGATGGCCTTCCTACAGCTAGTCCATCGGCAGCTGTTATGTTATCAAGTCCAATATCGGTAACGGAAATGCCATCATGCAGCTCGGTCATTAATCCGAGCAGCATGCAAGGAGAGTGAGTAGGTTCAGCAAAAAAGCAGTGAACATGATCACCGTATATTGCTTTTAATCCAAACGTAATACCGCCAGGACCTCCGCCTACTCCGCAAGGTAAATAGACAAATAAAGGATGTTCAGCGTCTACTTGAATTTGCAGCTCGGCTAGCTGCTTTTCCAAGCGTAAGGCAGCGACGGAATAACCAAGAAATAAATCTCTAGACTGCTCATCGTCAATAAAATGACAGGCGGGGTCTGCTTCGGCTTGCTTTCGTCCTTCTTCCACGGCTTTTCCGTAGTCAGACTGATATTCAATAACGGTTACGCCTTTCGAACGAAGCAAATCTTTTTTCCATTTCTTCGCATCGGCTGACATATGGACGGTGACGTTAAAGCCGAGAGCGGCGCTTATAATACCAATGCTTAAACCTAAATTACCGGTAGATCCTACTGCAATAGAATAAGAAGAAAATAACTTTTTACATCGTTCTTCAGCTAGAAGAGCATAGCTGTCTTCTTCGGTAAGCAGCCCTTCTTTGATAGCAAGACTTTCAGCAAATTTTAATACTTCATAAATGCCGCCTCTTGCTTTAATAGAACCTGATATAGGAAGATCGTGATCGCATTTCATCAATAATTTTCCTTGCAGCTCGTTATTCATTTGTTGATTTAAATAGTCTTTCATGTATGCAATTTCTTGAAGAGGTGATTCAATGATTCCTTTTGATGCTTTTAGCTCCGGAAAAGCGATTTGAAGAAAAGAAGAAAAGCGAGAAAGTCGCTCTTTTGCATCTTTTATATCTTTGGTATGTAAAGAAAGAGACGAAAGTGCTTCTTGAGCAGGTTTTAAATAAGGATTTATCCAAAGTATTTCCTGTTTATTGATTAAAGGTGTTAATAAAGGATATTCACGCATCCATGTAGCAAGGGGTTTTTGGTGAAATAAATGTATCGTCATAAAGGCTCCTTTCTCAATATGTTATTTCCTTTATATGTATAGTATCAAGAATAGAAGAAGTTGAAAACGAAAATATCAAAAAGCAGAAAGCGCATTTTAACTGCCTCTTGTATACTAATAAAGATAACTTATACAACTGCATAGAAAAAAGGAGAGGAATTTATGGCATTTTCAGGCGATGATAGCAGATGTCCTATCTGCGAAGAGAAAAATAACTGTGCTTCTGTACAAGGCAGAGAAATAGAAAAGTGTTGGTGCATGCAGAAAGTTTTTACTCCTGATTTGTTTAAACAAATTCCTTTGGAAAGCAGAGGGAAAGCGTGTGTATGCGTCAAATGCGTTGCGAGACAGAAGGAAGAAGGTGGGGATTAACGTGAAAAAAGGAATTATTTCATACGGTGAGGCATTTATTGATTTTATCGCTAAAAATGAATCTAACACTGACTTTGACCCTTTTTTAGGAGGCACAACCGTTAATGTAGCAGTTGGAGTTCAGAAGTTAGGAGCAAAAGCATCTTATATCTGCAAGTTAGGGAGTGATGAAACAAGTGATTTTGTAAGAAAGAAGCTTTTAATTGAAGGAGTAAACCAAAGCGGCTGTGTAACTTCGGTGACGAAAAAAGTTTGTGAAGTGTATGTACATAAAAGTAAAGAAGGAGATCGTTACTTTCATTCCTACATAGATTCTACCCCTCATGAGCAAGTGTATAAATATGAGCTGCAGGAAGCTCTATTTGAGAAGGCAGCGATTTTTTATTTTGGATCAGGCACTTTGTTTCATCCGATTTCCCAGGAAACTACAAGAGAAGCTGTGAGGCTCGCAAAAAAATATCTTATGCTGGTAGCTTTTGATCCGAATATTCGAATGAAAAGATGGGAAAGTGAAGCAGCATGTAGAAATATTGTAACATCGTTTTTGTACGAAACAGATATTTTGAAAATCTCTCAAGATGAGCTCCTATTTTTGATGAATTCAACAGATTTGGCAGAAAGCCTAGAAAAACTGAGAGCGTATCATATTCCGTTCGTATGGGTCACTCAAGGAGAAAAGGGCGCAGTAGCCGTTACTGCAAATCAAATGCTTCATGTGAGTGCAAAGAAAGTACAGGCGATAGATACAACAGGAGCGGGTGATGCATTTATGGCAGGAATTCTCTGGTGTATTCATGAAAAAGGTTTGCCTGAAAGTGAGGAGTCATGTAAGCAGTACACAATGTTTGCCAACGCGTTAGGTGGAGCAGTTTCGGCGAGATACGGAGGAATGATTTCGCTTAAAGCAAAAGATGTATCTAATATAAAAGCAGGTAGCTGATAGCTACCTGCTTTTGAGCATTTATTATTTAAAAAATGACAGTATAATCATAAGGGCAAAAATAATCGTAAGATGGTTCAATGAGAACACAAACATTAAAGTAGCCCATTTTGTATCTTCTAATTTTTTAAATCCAACAATTCCAAGAAGCATCCACACGAGTGTTAAACCGAACATTGTAAATGCGATAATTTTACTAAACGATAAAAATAAGAACGATGCCGCTAGTAAAATAACTAGGTATACAAGCGTTTGGACTTTGGAACGACGGATACCTTTTACTACAGGAAGCATTGGTACACCTGCGGCTTTATATTCCTCAAGTCTTCTAATCGCAATAGCGTAGAAGTGAGGAGGCTGCCATAAAAACATAAATACAAACAATCCAATTGCTACCGGATGAAATAAGTCTGGTGAAATAGCGGCCCAGCCAATGATTGGAGGCATAGCTCCAGAAATACTTCCGACTTCGGTATTATAAATGGTTGTACGTTTTGTAAGCATAGTATAAGGCACTACATAAAAGAAAAATCCTAAAATACCCATAATGGCGGCCATGTTAGAAACTAAAAATAAAATACCTACACCAATAACAAATAAAGCCAGTCCTAACCATAGAGCAAATTTAGGGTTGACCGCTCCTGTTACCGTCGGTCTGTCTTTTGTACGTTTCATGATTGCATCGATATCACGGTCATAGAAGTTATTAACTGCCCCAGCTCCTCCTACGACAAAGGATGTCCCAATTAAAGCCAAAATAATGATAGGAATTTGTGTCACAAAGCTTAAGTCATTAACAGCAATTGCGAGACAAAGCCCAGCAACCATTCCTAGTGAGTTCGATTTAATAATCCCAGTTTTTATAATAGCACTGATTACTTCCCGGGAAAAATACTGATTGATAGGAAGTGATTCCTTTGTGATAACTTCGGTATTTTTCACAGCAATTCTCCTTTTTGAGCTTATTCTTACATGAATAAACCTAATCTTTATTAATCAACTAAACTATTTTAACAAAAAAATATCGTAATTACATCAAGGTTGCTCGTAAAATTTGTTAACATTCCTTGAACTTTTTTAAAAAACAAAGAAAAATGTCGAATTTCCGACTGAAAATAAGTACATCCTTTATTATAAGATAAAAATGGAATGCTTAAAAACGAAAATTTTGACTATCTGGTGAACTTTTGACGAGCAAGAAACTCGAACTTAATCGTACCATATTTATTGGTAATTGCAATCACATAGTATGTGATGAAAGAAAAGATGTGGTACATTAAAGAAAGAACTAATAAGTTTATTTACTATGTCTTATTCACAAGGAGGATATATGATGCCAGATAAATATGCTAGCTTCTCTGAACTTGCCTCTTATGAAGTATACAACCAAGACTACAAAATTCAATTTGAAATCAGACCTTCTAACATTATTATGCTCGCGATACACGGCGGAGGTATCGAAACTGGAACATCCGAACTTGCTGTTGGCCTAGCGGGCAACGAATACTCGTACTATATATTTGAAGGGTTAAAGAAATCAGGAAATGCCGATCTTCATATCACATCCACTCATTTTGATGAACCTCATGCGTTAACGATTATATCAAAAGAAGACTATGCAGTATCTTTTCATGGATACAACGACAAAAGTGAAAAGCATACTAAAATCGGCGGTGCTGACAAAGCGTTAAGGTCCAAAGTACATGAAGCGCTTGTTTCTAAAGGCTTTAGTACAGAAATTTTATCAGATCAAGATCCTGTTTCCGGTACCAGCCCTAGAAATATAACCAATAAAACAGCTAGGCGGATGGGTGTGCAAATTGAGATAAGTAAAGCGCAAAGAGAAGCTTTTTTTTCAACTAACACGAGAAATGAACGTAAAAATTCGAAAACCCAGGAATTTTTTGAGTATATATCAGCTATTAGAAGTGCATTTCCTCTTAGATAAATCAGATACGTTTAGTATTTATTAAACAGGTTAGATTTATTACGGACATGTTTGTGGTATACATATAGTAACTACATAAACTGGAGGAGATAATCATGAAAAAGTTTGACCAAGAAGATACCCTAGAACGACTTAAAGCCTCTTATCGATATTTAAAAAGCATAGACATACCAGAAATCAGCACATTAGATGATCAAAAACGAGCGGAAGCTGTGCAGTTAATCGAAGAGATTGGTCTTAAAATATCAGAAATGCGCGTAAAAGTAGAGTGAGTAAAAAGAGAAAGAAGGACATCTGTCCTTCTTTCTCTTTTTCGACAACTATAAACAGGAGATTGGCCATGAATGAACAATATTATGACGCTTTATTAAATATAAAAACAACGGGAGAACAAAAGGGATTTAATGATTCATTTCATTACCATCGTTATGAACCCACGCCTTATAGTGCATTAGAAGCACTTTTCAGTCAGTATGAGCTAACAAGCAGCGATAGAATTGTCGACTTCGGGTGTGGGAAAGGAAGGCTGAATTTTTATGTGAACTACCTATGTAATGCCACCGCTGTAGGGATAGAAATGAATGAGCACTTCTATGAGCAGGCCATAGATAATCAGAGGCGCTATTTAAAAAAAGCCAAGGGCCGAAAAAGTCATATTTATTTTCAGTGTTGTTTAGCCCAGGAATATAAGATTCACCCACTAGACAACTGCTTTTATTTTTTTAATCCTTTTTCAGTTCAAATTTTTATCCAAGTAGTGAACAATATTTTGCTTTCGTGGGAAGAGAATAAGCGCGAGATTGATTTAATTTTGTATTATAGTTCAGAGGATTATCTTCATCATCTCGAAAAACACCCTTCTTTCATTTTAAAAGAAGAGGTAATGCTGCCAGAGTTGAATCGTAAAAATCCATATGAACGGTTTTTGATTTATAAAGTAGCTTATTAAGACGACTTATTTACTATTTCATAAAGGTGTATCGTCGCTCGTTCTATTTAACAAATCAGCAGGGGCTAGAAAAAGACCTGCTGATTTTATTTATAACTTTTTAGAAATTAAAGCATAACACTTTATTATGTAAGCGCTTTCTGTTATAATGAAACTAGGTTGGATAGCATGCGTGGCTATCGGTGTACTCAGCGCAGGCGGGGCTAGTACAGAAAGAGAAGGCTACATACAAGTTAATAAACATTTAGTCGATAGAAATAAGAAGTCTCAAAAACAAATTTATTAATTTGTATGCTAAATCGTAAATTAACAGAAACGGCATTTATGATAAGGTTTTAGAGAAAAGAACCCAGCATATACTGTATAAGCAATTTTTTTACTCTAAAAAAGGGTGAAGAAATTGCTTATTTATTTTTAAATAAGTGCACAGCTGTTCAGATTTGTTTTGAGATATCTAGCGTTAGTGTATAATAGTAAAAAGTACGAAAAGTTGACATTGTTAATTGATTAAAGGGGATTTAAAAATGAGTGAACTAAAAATAGATGATGTAGCGAAGCAAAGCGGTTTAACAAAACGTACGATTCGTTATTATGAACAAATTGGACTGATGCCAGCACCTCCAAGAAGTGAAGGTGGATTTCGTCTGTACACGGAAGAACACGTAGAATTCTTAAAGAAAATTACGAATGCCAAAGAAGTCATGGGTTTTTCACTTCAAGAATTACAGGAATTTCTTGCTTTAAGTGATACTCTTGAAATACAAAAGATGGATTATAGGCAAGTGAAAGGAACAAGTCAACAAAAAGAAAAGTTAGAGCAAGTGTTACATACGGTAGAAGAGCAGCTCAAGCTGATTGAACAGAAAAAGAAAAACATCTTAAAAGTAGAGTCTGACCTTCTGTCACTGAGAGATCGTGCTAAGGCTGCAATTGTAAAATTCGAGCAGGAAGAATCATAAAAAGCAGGCGCATTCACCAGAAGAGTGCGTCTGCTTTTATGTGTTTTATAGGGAATTTATTTATGATTGTGAAGAGTTTTCTTCTAGCTGTACCCCTAAAAGAAGTAGAATAGCCTGTATCCCGTCGGCTTTTCCGCTGTGAAAGCTTCTTGTTTCAGCATCCAAAGCTTCATTTACAGATTCCATCATATTTGATTCGTATAAGTCTAAAATCAATTGTTTTCCTTCCGGACTCAAATGCAGCTGCCCGCGTTCCTTCATTTTAAACTTCAACTTCTTCAACTCCCTTTCCCATAATACTATCAGTATACAAAATTAATAACATTTACGTAAACGTTAATTTTTGTATGTGGACAGAAGAACGTATTAAGTATAGGTACTAAGTGAGGGGAGAGATACTGGTTATCCTTTGCTTGTTTTAATGTTTGTCAGCTTATAGCCGCAAGCTGAACATATATAGATAACGTTTTGATTGGACTGAGCAGTTAAAACGGTAGCGAGCTCTTTTTGAGAATGACAGTTAGGACAAATAACAACAGGGGATTTCATGTGATTTTCTCCTTTTCTTTTTTATAGTCGAATTTTATTTTATGTAAAGTTTAATCAAATATCCTTCGTGCTATCAAAAACGACGGAAGATATGTAAAAAGCATTCTCGCTCAAAAGAAACGGGAATGCTTAAGGTAAGTTTAAAATCCGTCCTGGCTTGCTGTAAATGGAATGTTAAGTCTTCTTTCTACATTGCGTAAGCGCTGATTTAATCTGTTTATACGGTCAGTATGTCGCTCCACAATTCGATTTAAACGAGTAATTTCTCTGACTTGCTCCTCATTTTGTCTCTCAAGAGCACGAATTCTTCGTTCAAATCCTCCAAGATTTTGAAGCTGCTGTCTTTCATCGTATTCTTCATGCTGTGGTACGTAAGGGGGATAGTATTGTTGAACTGAGTAATCAACTTGCTGAGGAATATATCCAGGGTTGAAATAATAAGGGTTCATTAGGGCACCGCTCCTTTTAAATAGTAACTTCAAATCAAACACGATATAACGTATGCGAAGATAAGAAAAATGCTATAGGCACATACCTAAAGACATTCTGTATTTTAAAAAAGGAAAGTATTTTTAAGAGGAAAAAGGAGATAGCAAACCCTTTCTTGAATATGCAAAATAGAAAAGCTTCTTTTTTAGACACTTTATTTAAGAAAGAGGGAAAGTGACCGATGGCTCAAGGGAAACAAAAACCAGCACCTAAAATAGAAGAATCAAAAGCTCCGCCTGCAAAGAAACAAAAGCCGAAGAGCCGCAGCACCAAAAAAGCTCCGCCTCCTACATCGCCCTGGGTAAAAGCTGCTTCCATTTTATCTAACATTGATTTCATTCGTTTGTTTCGCGTGCTGTTTCTTGCTTTGGCGGTTGGTTTTATTGTGTATCAATATATTTTACTTACAAAAGGGGTCTTCATCAAAACATACGTAGACCTTTGGCATCATCACAAAATGATCTTGCTAGCTGGAGCTGCATTTATTATCTATACTTCTTTCATCTTTTACCTTGGCTACCGCACCGCTAAAAAGCGCTAGAACGATTATAAACGGCGAATATCATCCATTCTTTAAGCAAACCTTATATGTATATCAGCATAGAGGGGGGAAGAAACGTGGACAAGCAGCGAGCAAAACAAATTGCTGATTCACCCGTTATGGCTAACGTTACGTATAACGATACGGCCGTTTATATTCAACATGTAAGCGAAGAAAATGATACGGCAAGAATTTATCCGCTAGGTCAGCCGGAAAATGAACAAAATGTTGCGGTGAGTCAATTAGTAGAGAATTAAGGTGGATAAATAGAGCTACTAGTTCAGTTAAATAAAAGGAAGAGAGCAGATACACAGCTCTCTTCCTTTTATTTATTCTTCCCATTTCTTACTGTTAATCTTCTCAATAATCCCGTGCAAATCACCAGGCTTATGAAACTCAATCGGAGACGCGCCTTTTTCAAACAGAATCGATTCCGCTTCAATTAACGCCACGTAGCGTCCGTTCACTTTCGCTAAGTGAATATTCTCCCCAAAATCAGCTAACAGTCCTTTAATCTCGGTTTCGCCAAGCTTCATTTTTAGCTCGGCATCAGGCGTATGCTCGACGATATGAGCAGCGGCTTCCATGACTTGATGGGTATCCAAACGTTCTTGAAGCTCACGCTTTTCGCTTGTTGCCCACAGTTCCATGTCTGATTCAAACTGTTCAAGCTCTACGCTTTCTGCTTCAAGCGTTTCGCTGACGTGTTCACGCACCATATCCATCACTTGTGTTTTCATAATCTCAGGCATGGGCTCGTTGTAATCAATGAATTTCAAAAAGTCTTCAAAATAACGGGCGTGAGACGCTTGGTGGATAACGAGTTCGCTTTCTTCCACCATGCCTTCTTCAGGCATGTATGGGTATTGAATGGATTTCATGTTTTTAGTAGTAATCGCCATTTCTACGTGACGAATAAGGGTTGATTCATCTGAAATTGAAGCCACTTTTGGTTCGAAGTCACATTTTAAAATAAACACAAAAGCATGATCAAAATATTTTCTTGGAACAGCAGATACCACTAAAAATGCTCCTCCTCGAACGGCTGCAGTATCAAGGTACGCATTGATAAACTGTTCGCTGTTTTCTTCAAATTCTTCTTTGGTTGTGGCAAAACGAGTGCGGTGAAATAAATTATAATTAGGGTTTGAGTCGAGAGCGTGTCCCGGTTCAACTATAAAATACCCGAGCTTTGTAGGCACTTGTTCTGCTTTGGGGTGTCGCTCTACTTTGCGCTTTACAATTTTTTTAAATTCACCGTCTAAAAAATCTTTAATGGAACTTTCTTCATATTCTTCCGTATCAAGCGTTTGAAAATGCTTATATTGTTTAGAGGCCTGTTCTTCTTTTCCTTCTACTTGTATTACGTAAAATGATAAAAAATTAATTTTAAAATCCATAGCAGTCACCTTGTTTCTTTTTAGTCAGTTACTTCAGTATAAGAAAGAGTCTGGTAAGCGTCAATGCCTGTTAGCTTTAGGGGAAAAAGATCTATTTATACAATTGATCAGCTGAGGAATAGTGTGTAAAGCAAAGAATAGGAGAGGCAGGGGGCCTCTCTTATTTATACTGTTCCAAACGTTCAAAAAAGGTTTTGACAAACTTATAAAAAATTTTATCAGAAGGTGCTAAATCACGATTTCTAGGAATAATCATTCCGACTGTCCGCTGAAGCTGCGGCGTATGAATAGGAAGTTTAGTCGTAAAACGAGGAGTCGTTTCAGACACTGTACTTTCAGGAAGAAGCGTCACGCCAATTCCTGCAGATACAAGACCTTTAATCGCATCTAAATCTTCTCCTTCAGATGAAATATTGGGCATGAATCCTGCTTGTTTGCAAGCGTCAAAGGCCATTTTATGTAAAATGAATCCTTTTGGAAATAGCACAAAATCTTCATTTCTTAAATCCCGCAGCCGAATGTTATCCCGTTCAGCGAGCGGGTGATGAGAAGGAACAAGGGCTAAAAGATTTTCAGTGAATAGAATATGCCCTTCAATACTCTGATCTTCTACAGGTACAGGGCCTAAAAAAGCGATATTGATATCTCTTTTTTTAACCGATTCAATTAAAAATTTGTACGAACCTTGTCTAAGATGAAAAGCAACATTTGGGTGTTCTTCTTTAAAGGCTGATATAATAGTAGGAAGAAGGTGACTAGCAAGACTTGTTGGAAATCCGATTTTAATCGTTCCTCTTTCGGGATCCAAGTATTCATCAATTTGTTCTTTCGCATAGTCAATAGCTTTCATAGCCGTCTCCGTATGCTCAAGAAAGACTTTTCCTATTGCTGTTAACTTGACATTTCTTCCTTCACGTTTGAATAAACTAACACCTAGCTCAGATTCCAGGTTCGCAATTTGACGGCTGATTGCTGATTGAGCTACATGCAGATATTCTGCCGCCTCAGATACGTGTTCTCTTTTTGCAACTTCCATAAAATAGCGTAATTGACGCAGTTCCATAAGCATCCTCCATCTATATATATCAAAATTAGATTGGTTTTATCTAAATTATATATTGTTTATATTGATTTGAAAACTTACAATGTAAACAGGTGATCTTAAAAAGATAAAGAAAACGAACGGGGGAGAAGAAGATGACATACAATCAAATGCCAAAAGCTCAAGGTCTCTACCGTCCTGAATTTGAGCACGATGCATGTGGAATCGGACTATACGCTCAATTGAAAGGCGTAGCGTCACATGATATCGTTAAAAAAGGACTAAACATGCTTTGCCAGCTTGACCATCGAGGCGGACAGGGAAGTGATCCGCTAACAGGAGATGGAGCTGGATTAATGGTACAAATTCCACACGCGTTCTTTAAAAAGACATGCGTTGAACTGAACTTGCCAGAAAACGGTCGTTATGGAGTTGGAATGATCTTTTTCTCAAATAATGAAGACGAGCGTCGAGAAATTGAAGCTTATATTAATAAATTAATTGAAGAAGAGGGACAAACGTTATTAGGTTGGAGAACTGTGCCTGTAAATGTCGGAAAAATCGGAAAAGTTGCAAAAGAAAGCTGTCCATACGTACGACAAGTATTTATTGGGGCAAATGACAGTATTCAAGATGACTTAGCGTTTGAGCGCAAGCTATATGTTATTCGTAAGCAAGCGGAAAATTGGGCGCAGGCACGTCAAAACCGTTTTTATTTTACAAGTCTTTCAAGCAGAACAATTGTGTACAAAGGGTTGTTAACACCTGAACAAGTGGATGCTTTTTATCTTGACCTACAAGATGAAGACTTTACTTCAGCGTTTGCTTTAGTGCATTCTCGCTTTAGCACAAACACGTTCCCAAGCTGGGAAAGAGCACATCCAAACCGTTATTTAATTCACAACGGTGAAATCAATACGCTTCGCGGTAATCAAAACTGGATGAGAGCGCGTGAACAGCAGTTTGTTTCGGACGCATTTGGTAAGGATTTGCCGAAGGTTCTTCCAATTTTAGATGCTGAAGGAAGCGACTCATCCATGTTAGATAATGCGCTAGAGTTCTTTGTATTGGCCGGCCGCAAGCCAGCCCATGCAGCGATGATGCTTATTCCAGAGCCTTGGTCTGAGAATCCGCACATGTCAAAAGAAAAACGTGCTTTCTATGAGTATCATAGCGCATTAATGGAGCCATGGGATGGTCCGACTGCTATTTCGTTTACGGATGGAAAGCAAATCGGTGCTATTTTAGACCGTAACGGTTTACGTCCAGCTCGCTATTATGTTACAAAAGATGATTACATCATACTTTCATCAGAAGTAGGCGTCATTGATGTTGAAGATGAAAATGTGTTATATAAAGATCGTTTAAGCCCAGGTAAAATGCTTCTAATCGATTTAGAAGAAGGCCGAATTATTTCAGATGAAGAAATTAAATCTGAAATGGCACAGGCTGAGCCTTATCAAGAATGGTTAGATGAACAGCTGGTAACGTTGCCAGAAGTGCAGGAAGAAAAATCTGAATACTTCGATGATTTGGTCATTCGCCAGAAGTCATTTGGCTACACGTATGAAGATATTCATAAATATTTAGTTCCAGTTATTACAGAAGGAAAAGATCCGCTTGGTTCAATGGGTAATGATACTCCATTAGCCGTGTTGTCTGATCGTCCTCAATCGCTGTTCAATTACTTTAAGCAGCTGTTTGCTCAAGTAACGAACCCACCGATTGACGCTATTCGTGAACAGTTGGTTACATCAACAATGACGTTGCTTGGTGCAGAAGGGAATTTACTGCATCCAACCAAAGAAAACATTCATCGAATTCAGCTTGAGACGCCGGTTTTAACAAACAATCAAACTCATCAGCTGAAGTCTGCCATTCATCCAGATTTCAAAAGTGCTGTTATTTCTGCGGTGTTCACAAATGATTTAAAAGAAGATCTTGATCGCGTATTTGCTGAAGCTGAAGCGGCAATTAACGCAGGCGCTAGCATTCTTGTTCTGACAGACCGTGAAGCGGGAGCTCACTCTGTAGCCATTCCAGCTTTATTAGCGGTCAGTGGGCTGCACCAGCACCTAGTGCGAAAAGGAAACCGTACAAAGGCGAGCATTGTAGTGGAAACAGGAGAAGCGCGCGAAGTGCACCATTTTGCAGCACTGATTGGTTACGGAGCAGACGCAATTAATCCATATCTTACTTTTGCAACATATCAAAATGAAATTAACGCAGGTACGTTGAACGTATCGTATGACTATGCTGTTGAGAAATATGTAAAAGCCGTTACTGAAGGTGTTGTAAAAGTAATGTCTAAAATGGGCATTTCAACGGTGCAAAGTTATCGGGGCGCACAAATTTTTGAAGCAGTTGGAATCAGTGCAGAGGTTATCGAGCAATATTTTACAGGTACTGCCTCGCAACTTGGCGGTATCGGTTTAGATGTTATTGCAAAAGAAGCGAAAACGCGTCACGACAATGCTTATGTTGAAACAATTGAGCAAACGTTAGAGTCAGGAAGCGACTTCCAGTGGAGACACACGGGCGAGCATCATGCGTTTAATCCAAAAACAATTCACACGCTGCAGTGGGCTTGCCGTAAGGGAGATTACAGCTTATTTAAAAAATTCTCTGAATCGGCTAATGAAGAACGCATCGGTTTCTTGCGCAACCTATTCTCGTTTAATGGAACGCGTTCATCTATCTCCATTGATGAAGTGGAATCAGTTGATTCGATTGTAAAACGTTTTAAATCAGGTGCTATGTCGTTTGGATCTTTAAGTCAAGAAGCTCATGAAACATTAGCGATTGCGATGAACCGTTTAGGCGCACGCAGTAACAGTGGAGAAGGTGGCGAGCACCCTAGCCGCTACACTGTGGATGAAAATGGAGATAATCGCCGCAGTGCGATTAAACAGATTGCTTCTGGCCGTTTTGGAGTGAAAAGTCATTACCTTGTGAATGCGGATGAGCTTCAAATTAAAATGGCACAAGGTGCAAAACCCGGAGAAGGCGGTCAGCTTCCAGGAAACAAAGTATATCCATGGGTAGCAGATGTGCGTGGATCAACGCCAGGAGTAGGCTTAATTTCACCTCCTCCACACCACGATATTTACTCGATTGAAGATTTAGCACAGCTTATTCATGACTTAAAAAATATAAACCGTGATGCACGAATCAGCGTCAAACTCGTTTCAAAAGCAGGAGTAGGAACGATTGCTGCCGGAGTAGCAAAAGGAGTAGCGGACGTTATCGTTATTAGCGGCTACGACGGAGGTACGGGAGCATCTCCAAAAACAAGTATTAAACATACGGGACTACCGTGGGAACTGGGCTTAGCGGAAGCTCATCAAACGCTTATGTTAAACGGTCTTCGCGAAAAGGTAGTGCTTGAAACAGACGGGAAATTAATGACGGGTAAAGATGTAGTCATGGCAGCACTTTTAGGAGCAGAAGAGTTTGGTTTTGCTACGGCGCCTTTAATTGTTTTAGGCTGTATCATGATGCGTGCGTGTCACTTAGATACATGTCCAGTTGGAGTGGCGACGCAAAACCCAGAGCTTCGTAAAAAGTTCCTAGGAGAAGCGGATCACATCGTTAACTATATGAAATTTGTTGCACAAGAAGTACGCGAAATTATGGCTGAACTTGGATTTAAAACAGTAGATGAAATGGTTGGACGTACAGACGTATTAAGCGTTAGCGAACGTGCAAAAAATCACTGGAAGGCGCAGCACTTAGACTTAACAACTCTTTTATATCAAGCTGAAGGTGTACGTACTTTTAAAACACCTCAAAACCATAAAATTGACGAATCTCTTGATATGCAAAAAATCTTGCCAGCGGTACAGCAAGCAATCGAGCATAAGTATCAAGTCGAGTTAGAACTGCCAATTTCTAATATTAACCGTGTAGCTGGAACAATTGTAGGAAGTGAAGTTACAAAACGTTACGGTGAGAAAGGTCTGCCAGAAGATACGATTACTCTTCGATTCACTGGCTCTGCAGGACAAAGTTTTGGTGCATTTGTTCCAAAAGGAATGTCTATGTATCTAACTGGAGATGCAAATGATTATATCGGAAAAGGGTTATCAGGAGGTAAAATCATCGTTGCTCCACCTAAGGAAACAACAGCTGTGTCAGGTGAAAATGTTATCGTCGGGAACGTGGCATTTTACGGTGCAACAAGCGGTGAAGCTTATGTTAGCGGGCTAGCAGGAGAACGTTTTGCGGTTCGTAACAGCGGTGTGAACGTAGTGGTTGAAGGAATTGGCGATCATGGCTGTGAATATATGACTGGCGGACGCGTTGTCGTATTAGGTGATGTAGGTAAAAACTTCGGTGCGGGAATGTCTGGCGGTATTGCTTACGTATTTGCTGATGATCAAGAAGCATTCAAAAACCTTTGTAATAAAGACATGATTGGGTTTGAGAGCTTAAAAGGCGAAGAAGCAGAAGAAGTAAAAGAGATGATTGCAAATCACCTAAAATATACTGACAGTCATAAAGCAGCATTTGTATTAGAAAATTGGGAAGAATCGCTTTCGAAATTTGTAAAAGTGATTCCGAATGATTATAAACGCATGATGAATCGCATTGAAGAGCAAAAAGCAGCTGGGTTAACGGAAGAAGAAGCAGCTATGAGTGCGTTTGAGGAAAATGCAAAACAAGAAAAGAAAGCATCGGCAAAACAACAAGAAGCGGTAGCTCAGTAAGAAAGGGGAGAGTACGATGGGAAAACCAACAGGATTTATGGAAATCAAACGTGAAAAAGGGAAGGAACGTGACCCGTTAAAACGTTTAGGTGATTGGAAAGAGTATGCTGCTCCTTTATCTGATGAAGCGCTAAGCCGTCAAGGAGCACGATGTATGGATTGTGGCACACCTTTTTGCCACATGGGAATGGATATTAATGCTTTTACTTCTGGATGTCCAATCTATAACTTAATTCCAGAGTGGAATGATTTAGTTTATAAAGGACGCTGGAAAGAAGCTTTAGAGCGTTTAATGAAAACGAACAACTTCCCGGAGTTTACAGGACGCGTTTGTCCTGCTCCGTGTGAAGGTTCCTGTACGCTTGCTATTTCAGATCCAGCGGTTTCGATCAAGAATATCGAACGCGCTATTATTGATAAAGGCTTTGAGAATGGGTGGATTACTCCGCGTATTCCGGAGAAAAGAACAGGCAAAAAAATTGCTGTTATTGGCTCTGGGCCAGCAGGCTTAGCGAGCGCAGATCAGCTGAATCAAGCGGGTCATTCAGTAACGGTATATGAAAGAGCAGATCGTGCCGGTGGTTTATTAACATATGGAATTCCGAATATGAAGCTAGATAAAGAAGTAGTGGAAAGACGTGTTCGCTTATTGACACAAGAAGGTATTGATTTTGTAACGAATACGGAAGTTGGAAAAGACATTACTGCTGAAGAGTTAAAAGAACAATATGATGCTGTCATTTTGTGTACAGGAGCTCAGAAGCAAAGAGATCTAGTATTAGAAGGCCGTGAAGCAAAAGGAGTTCACTTTGCAATGGACTACTTAACAACTTCAACAAAAAGCCTTTTAGATTCTAACTTCAAAGATGGTCAATTTATTGATGCTGAAGGAAAAGACGTTATTGTTATTGGAGGCGGAGACACGGGAGCTGACTGTGTAGCTACTGCTCTTCGTCAAAAATGCCGCAGCGTTGTTCAGTTTGGTAAACATCCTCAGCTTCCTGCTGAGCGTACGGCAGATAATATGTGGCCTGAATATCCACATGTATTTAATCTTGAATATGCTTATGAAGAAGCACAGGCGAAATTTGGGGACGATCCACGTGAATATTCAATTCAAACGAAAAAAATCGTGGCAGATGAGCAAGGTAATCTAAAAGAACTTCATACGGTTCAAATGGAAAAAGTAAAAGGTGAAAATGGACAGTACATCTTTACCGAAATTCCAGGAACAGAAAAAGTATGGCCAGCTCAGCTTGTCTTTATTGCGATTGGGTTTGAAGGTCCAGAGCATCCGGTTCTATCAGCGTTTGGTGTTGAAACGAAAAATCGTCGCGTAGATGCAGCGTATGGAAATTACAAAACAAATGTTGAAGGTGTTTTTGCTGCTGGTGATGCTCGTCGTGGGCAAAGTTTAATCGTATGGGCTATTCATGAAGGTCGTGAAGTAGCTAAACAAGTTGATAGCCATCTAATGGGAGCAACTGTATTACCATAACAAAAAACCGTCACAATTGTGGCGGTTTTTTGTTTATCTAGGATTTGGCACTTCATTTCCTCTACGTAAATTTTCAAATGAAACGGTTAAAATCGTGTTAGTAATTCGAACTTGTGAAACAGGGGAAACGCTGTATAAGTTAAAAAGTTCAAATGTCCAGGGATCACGTTTTTTCAGCTGTCGCGCGGCTTTTTCGACGCGTTCGTTAATAGATCCGCTGTAATTGTTATAGTTATCATCAACAAATCTTACAATGGAACGAAATAAGTATTCTGTTAGTTTGCTATCCATCCCACCTCGTTGAGCATCTCTGTAGATGGACTGATACTGGCGTTTTAAAATTTTCATCACTCTGTCTACATCGCGTGTAGATCTAACTTCTTCTTCTTCATGCAGGATATAAGAAAATAAGTCTTCATTGTATCTATAAGGTTCTAAATAATTTTCATTCGTAGTAGGAACCACTGGATGGTAGTAGCGCGGCATATAGGGGTAAACCCATTGACTGTACATGAGACATTCACACCTTCCTCGTTCATTTTCCATTAGTTTATGCACTAGCGTGCTAGCTGCTGCATGTTTGTTTTAAATAAAATTTAGGGGTTTGATAATAGGACCACCCTCTAAATTCTTGATAAGTCGATACAAAATAAATGTAAATCGGTGTATTTAGCAAGTCTGGATAATGTTGAAAAAACGCTTGGTCTCCGTAAAATATTGCTTCTAAAGCAAGCGGAAGCTCCCGGCGGAAAATGTGATAACGAAGCTGTGCTTGCTCGCGGCTGAACTCACCTCCGCTAACAAAAACTTCGCCTTGAATAACTGCTTGTCGATCTGTTACGTGAAGAGCAGCTAGTACTTCATCACGCATATTTTTATCTATCGCCTTGTTGTTATATGAGCATCCGATGCTTAAAAAAAGCTGACCGGTTGTATCAGAATGAGTAAGAGTATATTTTCTTCCAGAAACCGGATAGGAGGAAGTAGCAGGGGGAATGAGAGTCGTAGAGAGTTTTGAAGAATTAAACGAACTCATAGTCATTGACACTCCTTTTTTTGAATAAATTTCAATATTATACGGCGCTATGGGCTCAGATGTGATAAATGTCTACTTTCTTTCTGCAACAAAGGCGTTTTGATGTACTTTTTGAGAAATGAATGGTAATATTTAACTAAAATTATGCGTGTACAGTCCCCGAAGATTGTCTTCAAAAGCAAATGTGAATGGAGGTTATCACTTGAATATCACAACGTTTGACGGTAAGTATGGAAACTGGTTAACGACTAAAAACCCTCTTCAATTTCAAGCAGCGACTGCCTATGGGAACATTGGGCTGGCTCCTATCTATTGGGGAACAAAAGAAGAAAAAAATGGATGGTATTACATGTATCAGCCTGAAGAAATAACGGGCGTTCAAGTAGAAGGTGAAGTTGATGGTGGTAAATTTCTCATTCGAATTCCTGATGACTGGAATGGAAAGTTAGTTATGTCGGGAGTTCCAGCTACCAGAGATGAGAAATCAACGGATTTACTGTTCAGCGACTATGTGTTGGCAAAAGGGTTTGCGTTTGCTGCTTCTGATAAAGGGACACAGGGAGAAGAAGTGAGAGATGATCCATTTGCTAAAGCAAAAAACGCTCTAGTCAAAGAAGAAGACTCCATTAGAAAATGGCATATTCAATACCGAGAAGTGACAAAAATTGCTCAGAGATTTTTGTTTGAAAATTATCGTCACAAACTCCAGAAAGAAGTGACAGAATATTTTGATATAAAAACGTATGCTTTAGGTATTTCTAATGGGGGTTATGTTGTTCGCTATGCTTTAGAAAACGATGGGAAAAATGGAGAGCCTCAGCTTTTTAATGGAGGGGTTGAATGGGAAGGGGTTATGTGGCGAGCTGATCACGATAACTTGATCACTTCCCTAACACCTGTTGTAAATCATGCCGAAGAAGCACTGTATACGGTAGGTGAATCGCAAAAAGAAGCTTTGCACCGGTTGTATCAAGCAGGGTTGCCAAAAGGATCTGAGTTTTTATGGCCATATCATGACCAGTATTATTGGTTTTTAACACTTAATATATATAGAGATGAGTTTGACAGTCAAGCACCTGGAAGCATTCCGTGGCAAAAATACTTGACGCTTTTTGAAAACGGAGTTAGAGATCGTTCGTTAGATTCTATTTTTAAAAAGTATGATTATCAAGAAAGACCACAAGATGTTAAGCAAAAAGTTCGTGAAATTGAAAATACAGGTGATATTTCCGTTCCGTTGATAAGCATTACAGGGTCGTTAGATGCTCTTATTTTTCCGGATATTCATGCTTATCCTTATGAACAACTGGTAAAAGATTCTGGTAAGCAGCACCTTCATCGTCACTACGTAATTGAAAATGGAAACCATATTGATAGCTTAGTATGGAATCATCAAATTGATCCAGATCGAAAGCTTCAGCCTCTCCTTCCTTATGTGTATCAAGGATTTGAACTGCTATGTGATTGGGTGGAGAATTTTGAAGAACCTCCGAAAAATAAGAAAATAAGTGTGCCTCTCAAGGAAATGCATGTAAAGGATCTAAAAACAGAGGAAGACGTGCTGCCGTTGACTACAAAGAAAAGCATATCAACAAAAAAATAAATCGTCGAAAACCGTGCCGAAGGCGCGGTTTTTAATTTAGAAAAGCAACATTTGAATAAAAACAGCTTCTATGAATACAAAATATTATAGTGCGATAAGAATGGAATATACGTTATTTGTTATTTATTTTTATCTATTTAAAATAAAAATAATAAAAACATTGAACAAAACCGAACTTTTGTGTTAGATTAATAACTATAATTCGTACATTTATTAAATGGCTACAGTTGAAAGGAGCAAAAAACATCATGACAGCGAAAGTAATTAAAGGAAAAGAAGTAGCGCAAGAACTGCGCGCCGCATTAAAAGAAGAGGTAGCTCAATTAAAAACAAAAGGTATCGTTCCTGGTTTAACCGTAATTTTAGTAGGAGAAAATCCTGCTTCCCAATCATATGTAAAAGCAAAAGCAAAGGCTTGTGAAGAAATCGGTGTTGCGTCTGAAATTATCAAACGTGACGTAACGATTACGGAAGAAGAGCTTTTAAACGAAATCCATCACTTGAATGGAAATCCATCTGTTCATGGTATTCTTATTCAACTTCCATTACCAAAACATATTGATGAAAAAGCAGTATTAAATGCTGTATCTCCTAAAAAAGATGTAGATGGCTTCCACCCAGTAAGCGTAGGGAATATGGTCATTGGCGATGAGTGCTATTTACCATGTACACCACACGGTATCGTTGAGTTAATTAAACGTTCAGGTGAAGAAATTTCAGGTAAACATGCGGTAGTAATTGGACGAAGCAATATTGTTGGTAAACCAGTATCCATGCTGTTACTTCAAGAAAGTGCAACGGTAACAATTGCTCACTCTCGCACAAAAGATTTATCTGCTTTAACAAAACAAGCTGATATTCTTGTGTCAGCTGTAGGACAACCTAGACTTATCAAAGCAGATGATATTAAGCCGGGTGCCATTGTAATTGATGTAGGTAACACAATGGAAAATGGTAAACTCGTTGGTGATGTTGATTACGAAGCGGCTTTAGAAGTTGCAGGTTATATCACACCAGTACCAGGCGGCGTTGGTCCGATGACCATCACAATGCTATTAAAAAATACGGTAGACGCTGCTAAAACAATTAACAACGTAAAATAATAGAAAGTTAAAAATCCCGTGCGTATATGCACGGGATTTTTTTGCTTCAGTAATGGAATGAAAGCTAAAAGAATAGAATGTAACATTCTGTATAGAAAGAGGAGGAAGCGATGGTTACGTTACCTGCAACGGTATATTCTCAACAAATAGTGAAGAAAAAGTTAAACGTTTACTATCCAGCTGTTCATTTGACTAATCCAGCTGTTCAGCACAGCATTAACAGTCAAATATTGCAGCGTACGAATGAATTAATTCGTCAGCAGGGATATGGAGAAAATCCGGATACAGAAGAAACGGGTTATTATGAGTTGAAAACAAACGAGCGAAATGTGCTCAGCTTAACGCTTGTCAATTTTGCTTATTCCGGGGGAGCGCACGGATTGACCGTGGTAGTTCCGTTAACATTTAACGTGCTGAATGGAAAAACGTATCAACTAAAAGATTTATTTAAAAAAGACAGTAATTACGTGAGTGTTCTTTCTAAAATAGTAGGAGAGCAAATAAAAGAGCGCGATATTATGGTTCTTGGAGAATATAAAGGAATTAAACCAGATCAAGATTTTTATATCGCGGATAAATCACTTGTGCTATTTTATCAGCTGTATGACCTGGCTCCTTACGCATATGGAATTCCTTACTTTCCAATTTCTGTCTATGCTATTCAAGATATTATTGCAGATGAAAGTCCACTTGGACAAATGTTTGGATAAAGTTATAAAAAGTTGCGGTGCGGCCGTACGTATCTTTTTAATTCGGCCGCTAACTGCTGACGAAGCGAACGAACGCTAATCGCTTCAGCAATATCTTTTGCCACGGGAAATACCCCGATTTTAGTGATATGAACACGAAGATACCCCTCATACAAGCATCCTCGCTCCGCATGCTTGATTTTGGTGCGTACAACAGCTTCTATTTTATCGTTTTCATTTTGCAAAGGGTAAGAATCTGTAATATGAAAACGAAAAGAATATTCCTCCATCACCATCATCCTTTTTTCTATGATATGTACTAGCATACTATACAAATAGTGAATCAGAAAAAATAAATGTGTCAAAAGAACAAAGCGCAAAGCAATCAAGGAAGCAGTTTCTTGCATGTAATGATCATTATTTGTGAACGATAACAGAAAAAGACAAAAAGCTGGAGTTGTGATGATAAAAATAGCATTCAAAGGATTACTTATTATTTTATCTTTATATATTCTGTATGTGGTTATAACGGCGGTGGTTCTCTTTTATGTACCTTTAAAAACAGGTGAGGAAACGACCTCAATTAAACCGGCTAGCTTTTTTGGTCACAGTGAGTCTACGGATCGAGTGAGACTTCTTGAAGATGGTTATGAGGCAGGAAGAGTTCGTATTCAAATGATTCAAGAAGCTGAGAAATCGATTGATATTGCTTATTACTCAATAGGAAAAGGAGAGTCAACTGATTTAATTATGGCCGCTCTTTTTAAAGCAGCTGATCGAGGCGTCCATACTCGGGTTCTTTTGGATGGGATAGCTAACGGCTTACGGGGAAACCGAAGGGGCGTGCTCTATGCATTAGCTTCACATCCTAATATTGAAGTGAAGTATTACGAACCATTTCAATTGTTTAAACCTTGGGCGTGGCAAAATCGTATGCATGACAAAATAATGGTTGTAGACGGACAGCTAGGCATAATAGGAGGACGGAATATAGGGGACAAATATTTGGCTAAAAAGCCTCCTCCAGACTTCGTCTATGATCGTGATGTCTTTATTACAAACAGCAAACATAAACAAGATAGCGTCATCACTCAAATGCAAAATTATATAAATGAATTATGGGCTCATCCTTACACTAAAAAAGCTTTTCATCATCTCACACAGTACCAGGTCGATCAGGGAAAGAGGATGGAAGCTTTGCTGCTGCAGCAATATGATAAAGCTAAGCAAGTAGGAGAAACGTTTGCGACGCCTAAGATTAATTGGAATGATTCCACCGTTCCTACAAAGCGTGTTTCTTTTATTCATAATCCAATTGAACGCTTTAATAAACGACCTTTTATGTGGAAAACGTTTATTAACCTGGCAGAAGCAGCTAACGGCTCTGTTCTTATTCAAAGTCCTTATGTGGTGCCCACCAATGCGATGAGAAAGTATACAGCAATGAAAAAGAAGCCAGACGTTCAATGGACGCTACTCACAAATTCAGTTACATCTACGCCCAATGTGTTGGCTTTTTCCGGGTATATCAGTATGCGTGATATGATTATGAAGACAGGTGTAAAGCTTTACGAATACCAAGGACCTTATTCCATCCATGCCAAATCTGTGATTTATGATCAAAGACTTAGCGCCGTAGGCTCTTTCAATTTAGATTCCCGTTCTACGTTTTTGAATAATGAATCAATGGTCATTATCGATAGTCAAGAATTTGCAAAAGAGCTGACAAAGGCGATGGAAAACAAAATGGATAAAAGTATTCTTATTGCCAATCACAAGCGCTGGGTTAAACCTCCTGAAATCCAAAAGAAAGAAGAGCCTGTTATGAAGCGTACCTTACTGTATACCCTTGCAAAAGTAACGAGGTTTTTTAAGGAGTTTATTTAAACAACCGGCAGTAGAAAAAAAGTACTCAATGAACATTCATTGAGTACTTTTTGTTACATACTTTATAAATAAGCTCATACAACGATCACATCACGTAAATTATCCTCTTTTATTTATTGGGAGAATTAGGTAGTATAAACATAATAAACAAAAAGGAGGAAGGTACGTGGAAGCCGCTGTTTTAATTAAACCAGATGCAGCTTATAAAAAGGCTTATATGAGCTTTTATCATGAATGGAAAGCAAGCGGAGAAAAAATGATTCCGTGGGTCATTGCTAAAGATCCTGCTTACTTTGAAAAAATGGTTCAAGAGTTATTAGATGCAGAAAAAGGGATCGGATTAAAAAAAGGATTTGTACCCGATTCCACCTACTGGCTAATGCATCACGAAAGAGTAATAGGCGTAGTTAATATCCGCCATGAGCTAAGTGAAATACTTCGAAACAGCGGAGGACATATAGGGTATGGTATTCGGCCAAGTGAAAGACAAAAAGGATATGCCAAGCTGCTACTGAGGTTATCTCTTCAAGAGATTAAAAAGCTGGGAGTTCAACGGGCATTAGTTGTGTGTGATGATTGGAACACTGCTTCTCGTCGAACTATTCTGGCAAACGGTGGTATACAAGACGAGGATTATATAGAAGAGGACGGGGCTATTGTTCAACGCTTTTGGATTCATACGGATAAAATGGCATAAAAAAGAGATGAATTTTTTAATTCACCTCTTTTCTGCTTAGTCATATTGTTTTAAAGCTAACTTCAGCCGCATATAGGTATACATAGCGTATGCCTGTCTTCCTTTTAAACTGTAAGGATTTGCTTTGGAGCAAAGACACTCAAGAAATTGCTCATCACATGAGCGGCATGATCCGTAATCTTCATAGCATAAATCATGGTATTTACAGCAGCAGTCTACATCATTTACAGGACATCCCGGACCACTGCATCCGGGGCCACACCATTTATAGCCGGGGAAGAGGCAGGGCGTGGCTTTCCGTTTATTCGGAACAGACATAATCATACATCCTTTTCAATAGTCTCTTTACATTAAATGCAAAAAAGAGAAAAGAGAAAGGGACAAACACCTTGCAGCAGTAGCCTAATTTTCATGAATTTCTATTTAATCGATAAATGCGTCATTCATCCGCATTAATAGTTTGCCAAATAGCTCCTTTTCTTCACTTGACCATTTTTTTAACATACTATGATAGCGTTCAAGGCGCATTTGCTTATCAGTTTGCAGCATTTGTTTCCCGTGTGTTGTGATGTCAAATAGGCTGACTCGTCCATCCGAAGGATCAGAGGAGCGAGAAATAAGCTTTTTATTTTCTAAAGCAGCAGCCTGTCTAGAAAGAGTTGAAATGTCGAGTTTAAATGCTTCTGCCAGTTCTTTTACACGAGCTGGTCCAAATTCATCTAATTGCCGCAGCAATAAATAAGCTGATCTTTCTAGGTTTCCTATTTTATTTTCGGAATTATCAAGATAGACCGCTCGTCTAATAAAGGTAGTAAGTTCATATTCAATCAATTCAATTGAATTCTTTTCTTGCATTATAATCGCCCCTTACAAAATCATTCATTGACAAAGAAATATATACTTGTATAATACAAATGTATATATAGTTGTATAGTACAAGTAAAAGTAGGTAAAGTAAAGGTGTTTATATAGTTAAATGTTAGACAACATGACAAAATAAAGAGAGGAGGGCAGCTGTTCTTTATTTATAGGACAGTGACCTATAATGAAAGTGATACGAATCATTTTACAAATTGCGATTCTTTATGCTTTTTCTATGATTGGCGAAGCTGTTCACCATATGCTTCATCTACCTATTCCAGGCAGTATTATAGGCTTAATTTTAATGCTCATTTGCTTAACGTGCAAAGTTGTTCCCATCAAAATAATTGAAGACGGAGCAAGTTTCTTGTTATCTTTTTTACCGCTATTATTCATACCAGCTATGGCAGGTGTGATGAATTATCCTTCGCTTCTTTCAAGCAGCGGAGCGGTTTTATTTTTAATTATTGTGCTTAGTACGATTGTTACGATGGCCGCTGCAGGGACTGCCAGCCAACTTTTGGAAAAGAAAGCGAACAAACGAAAGGAGAAACAACAGTGCAAGAATTCTTTATCGCGGTCTTTATAATCGTAGCTACAGTTGCTTTGTATCTAGTCATGGCAAAAGTATACGTGCGGTTCTCCTATCCGATTCTTATTCCTGTTTTAACTACAACCATATTCGTTATTCTTCTTTTGCTTGCTTTTCATGTTTCCTATGATGAGTATATGATTGGAGGCAAATGGATTAATTCACTTCTAGGACCAGCGGTTGTTGCATTAGCGTATCCACTCTATAAACAGCGTGAGATGCTAGTAAAATACAGCGTTCCTATTATTGGAGGGGTATTTGTAGGGTTATTCGCAGGCATGATCAGCGGACTTGTGTTTGCTGAAGTATTTGGCGTTGATCGAAGCCTGATTTTATCCATTATTCCTAAGTCTATTACTACTCCTGTAGCGATTCAGATCGCCACAGGGCTAGGGGGCGTTCCATCGATGACCGTGGTATTTGTTATGATCGCAGGTTTTTCTGGAGTAATCCTTGGACCGCTACTTTTAAAATGGATTCGGATCAAGAGTTCTTTAGGAAAAGGAATTGCATTAGGCAGTGCTTCTCATGCGCTAGGAACTTCTAAAGCATTTGAATACGGTGAGCTAACGGTATCGATGAGTTCAGTATCAATGACGTTAAGCGCTGTATTAGGATCCGTTTTTGGGCCAATTGTTGTCTGGCTATTCCAAGTGTAAGGCGAGATAAAAGAAAGTGAATATAAAAAACGAGGCTGAGACAAAAGTATGTTAGTTAAAGTTGAACACGAACGATCTATTGAAAGGTGATGGATAGTTCGTGTTTTTTTATGCTCATCGTAAACGTAGATTTAATGTATGTACTGGCTTCTAACTGTTGATTTCGTTATGCCCCCATCTCGCTTTTTATATAAAAGCATAAATTTTTTCCGAAGCAAATTTTAAGTTGTGCGGCTCTTACTCTGGTACTATAATAAAAAGAAAGAAAATTCATAAAATAACCGCTTTTTTGTTATTTTTAGGAAGGCTAGTCAATTTTCGGATGGATAAGTAGGCTTAGTCAAGGTTGTATACGCAGTAAAAATAGCAGAAAAGAGGAGCTGAACGTATTTTATGAAAGAGGAGCTCGTGTATATAGGAAAAAAGATTCTTGAACATAAATATAGCTTGTCAGAAAAATTAGCCGAACGTTTAGATGCTACACATACACTAAGTCTAGAGGAATTGAAAGAAAAGAAAATTCTGAAGTGGCGAGTGTCAATTATGGAATACTTTGGGAGATCTCTATTTGAAGAACAGGAGGCTGTACTTAAACTTGTTAAAGAATGGGCACTTGATACGGGTAAATATGCAGTGGAAAAAAATATTCCTTTAGAAAAAGCACTAGGTATCCTTCCAATCTATCGCAGCGTTATTTGGGATGTATTTACAAGAGAACTAGAGGAGCATCAGTTTGCGGCAATTACCATGCTGCATGTCAGTGAACGAATTGATCCACTTTTAGATACGGTAACATGTGTTTTTGGTCAAATTTATGACGAGCATAATCGATATATGATGAATTTAGCTTATACGTCACTAGAAGAACTTTCAGTTCCACTCGTACCTGTCACAAAAGGGATTGCTATTATGCCGATTATTGGAGAAATTGATACCCACCGCTCACAAGTTATTATGGAAACCTGCTTGAAAAAAGGGACAAGCCTTCAATTATCTTATCTTATTTTAGATATTTCAGGTGTCGTGATTATTGATACAATGGTAGCAGACAATCTTTTTAAAATTCATCGATCGCTTAAATTGGTGGGAGTGGAAGCTATTATAACGGGGATACGACCGGAAATTGCCCAAACGGTAGTGAAACTAGGAATTGATTTTAATCAAATTAAAACAGAAGCAAATTTAGAAGCGGCGCTTTTAAAAATTGGGTTTACACGTCCTGAAGAGCATAGCCGCACGCATGTGTCATCGCGGCGCATAAAATGACCGGCCATAAATATGGATTTCAGCATGTAGAAAGTAAGTGCATAGTAAAAAAGCGGATGTTAATCAACATCCGCTTTTTTACTTAATAAATGCGATATGCCATGGCAGCACAAAAGCATAAACGAGGAAGTATACCGCTATTGAATAGATAAAAAACCAGCCGTTTAAATAAAACAAGGGCAAGAATAAATAAGCATAAACTAACGGTAATCGGAAACCACAAACCGTGTGCAGATAAGTCTAAATGCTGAATTGCTTGCTCCAACATTGTTCACCTCAAAAGGAAGAGTTAGTGTTCAAGTTAGCCTGTGTTATGGAAAGTATTCTATACATTTTCTACGCGTTACGCGTGTATTCTTCTCGCAAGATTGAATATAACTTTAAGTCTTGATGAGCTCCTTTAATAAACATGGCTTTTCGAATTGTTCCTTCATAAGACATACCGATTTTTTTCATCACTTTCTCAGAAGCGGCATTTTCAACAAAGCACCTCGCCTGAATGCGCACTAAATCCATTTCTTCAAATCCAAACGCAATTACTTTTTCAGCTGCTTCCGTAACAAATCCCTTATTCCAATATGCTTCAGAAATCGCATAGCCAATTTCCGCAATGCGATGAGTAGGGTTCCAAGTGACAAAGTCAATGGTGCCAATACATTTTTTCAGGGCTTTGATTTCCATAGCCCAAGGAGAAATGGATTGGTTGCTGTACTGCTTTAAAACGAAGGAAACAAACTCTTTTGTATCTTGAAGCTTTCGGTGCTTTTCCCAATTTACATATCTGCTTACCTTTTCATTTGAGGCATATTCAAACATGTCACGCACATCTTTTTTGGTAACTTTCCGCAAGCGGAGTCTTTCTGTTTCTAGTGTGGGTAAATTTCCGTATATATCTTTTACTTGAATCATAAAGTTGTCTCCTTTCTCAGCAAGAAGTGGATGAAGTGTTGATAAGAATGTTTCATAGAAGCTGCAGCATCCAAGAAAGACCCTTTTCATTTCATGTACTTGATTCTTTAATTGTAAAATATTTCATTGCTGAGCGTAAGAGGTCAAATAGCTTTTTAAAAAATAAAAACATTATTTTCACTGTTCATAATCAGTTCACATAAGCTTGTTAGACTAAAGTCAGAAATTACGAAGGAGTGAAATGAAACACATGAACAGTGAAGTGAAAGAAGAACGGACTTCAAACAAAAAAAGAATAGACTTATTTTTAGTTCCAATTGTTTTAATTGCAGCGTTTTTGAACTTATTTAAAATTTGGACAGATGAATACGCCAACGCTTATTACACGGCAGCTGTCAAAAGTATGCTTCAAAGTTTTCATAATTTCTTTTACGCATCTTTTGATCCAGGAGGCTATGTAACCATTGATAAGCCGCCGGTTGTGTTTTGGATTCAGACAATTAGCGCCAAAATATTTGGATTTCACGGGTGGAGCGTCATTTTACCGCAAGCATTAGCAGGCATCGGTTCAGTTCTTTTACTATACGTACTCGTGAAACGTACGTTTGGCGTATGGGCTGGGAGGTTTGCTGCTCTTGCGATGGCTCTGACGCCGATTGTGCCCGCGGTAAGCCGAACAAATAATATTGATAGTATGCTTGTGTTTACATTATTAGTAGCAACGTGGATGTTGTTTCGTGCTGTGCGTACAGCTAAATTTGGCTGGGTGTTAGCGGCTTTTGCGATGATTGGTGTTGCATTTAACATGAAAATGCTTCAAGCATACATGGTTTTACCAGCATTCTATGTTTTCTATGTAGTGGCAACCAAAATTACGTGGAAAAAGAAAATTGCTTTTTTAACAACAGCAACTGCACTGATGCTTGCTGTTTCTGTCTCATGGGCAGTTGTAGTAGATTCAACTTCGGCTGATAAGCGTCCTTATATGGGAAGCAGTCAAACAAATTCAGTTCTAGAGCTTGCTTTTGGATATAACGGTATCAATCGTTTAACTGGAAATACAAGCGTGACGGGAAGCAGTCATAAACAGCCTGCTCAAGCTCAGCAGCAAACAGCAAGCAGTGAAACAAAACAAACGAGTAATTCAAATGCTGAGTCTTCACAAAGCTCAAATCAAAGCAAGAGCAGCTCTTCTCAAAAGATGCAGGATCCAGATGGAGGAAATCAAAACGGAATGTTCAACACGGGGAACCCTGGTCCATTCCGACTGTTCCAAAAAGGGTTATCAGATCAAATCAGCTGGTTATTGCCATTTGTAATCTTTTCAATCGTGGGTCTATTTGCTGGAGTGAAATTTAAAGGACCTTACACGGCAAAACAAAAAGAAAGTTTATTTTGGTTAGCTTGGCTGCTGCCGGTAGCTGTTTTCTTTAGTATCGCAGGATTTTTCCATCAGTATTATTTAATTATGCTGGCACCTCCAATCGCAGCATTTGCAGGAGCGGGAGCAGTAGCTTTATGGAGTATGTACAAACAGCATAATGGCTGGAAATCATGGCTGCTGCCGAGTGGTATTTTAACAACAGCAGCGCTTCAAGTATATATCATGTCTCCTTATGTCAGCTCAATCGGCGTAGCGCCAATTGCAGGTGTAGGGGCACTGGGCGTCATTTTAGCTCTTGTTTTAGCTATTCGTAAAGAGCGTAAAAATTCTGTAACGAATTATTTAGGAGTAGCAGCAATGGTTGTCTTGCTTGCAATGCCGGCGTACTGGGCGATGACACCAATTATTTATGGTGGAAATAGCATGCTTCCAGCAGCAGGTCCTGATTCTTCAAGCGGTATGGGAGGACCTCCAAGCACAGCTACAAATAGCAAACAGTCTGGCTTTAACGGCATGCAGCCTCCAGGAAGCTCTGGCAGCAATTCATCTTCAAACAATCAAATGCAGCCGCCAAGCGGTTCATCGAACGGCGGTCAAATGCAAATGCCGGGCGGTTCGTCCAATAATGGTCAAATGCAGCCGCCAAGCGGATCGTCAAACAGCGGTCAAATGCCAGGAGGCTCGTCCAAAAATAATGGTCAAATGCAAATGCCAAGTAGCTCTTCAAGCAAATTATCATCTTCAAAACGAAAAAGTGGAGGGATGAACGCAGAAGTAAACACAAAGCTACTAAACTATTTAACAAAAAATAATACAGGCGAAAAATATTTATTTGCCACAACGGATTCAACTTCAGCTGCGCCTTACATTATCAAAACGGGCAAGCCAGTCATGGCAATGGGAGGATTTAGCGGTTCAGATCCAATTCTAACGGTGAGTAAATTAAAATCTATGATTAAAAAAGGTGAAGTGAAATATTTCTACCTGTCTGGAATGGGTAAGGGAGGCCAATCTGACGTTATCACGTGGATTAAAGAAAATAGTAAGGAGATCCCTTCTTCCAAATGGCAGTCTACTTCATCAAGTTCTCAGCAAGGACCATCTGGAAACGGAACATTATACGAAATAACGCTTAAATAAGGAGGACATGAACATGAGTTCAATTATTAAATATTCTATTGTTGTTCCTGTCTACAACGAAGAAGAAGTGATTCATGAAACCTATCGCCGTCTAACAGAAGTGATGCGTTCAACGAAAGAAGCTTACGAGCTTCTTTTCGTGAACGACGGCAGTAGAGACCGAACGGCAGAAATTATTAAAGAGTACAGTGAGCAAGACCCAGCGGTTGTTTTATTAGATTTTGCCCGTAACTTTGGTCATCAAATTGCTATTACAGCTGGTATGGATTATGCACGAGGAGAGGCGGTCGTTGTGATTGATGCTGATTTGCAAGACCCGCCCGAATTAATTTTAGAGATGATTGAAAAATGGAAGCAAGGATTTGACGTTGTATACGCTAAGCGTACAAAGCGAAAAGGAGAAACATATTTTAAAAAGCAAACAGCGGCTATGTTTTATCGTTTCTTACGTGCGATGACCGATATTGATATTCCGCTCGATACAGGGGATTTTCGTTTGCTAGATCGTAAAGTGTGCAATCAAATGAATAGCATTCAAGAAAAAAATCGCTTTGTTCGCGGATTAGTAAGCTGGGTTGGCTTTAAGCAAATAGCAGTAGAATATGAGCGAGACGAGCGTTTGGCCGGGGAGTCAAAATATCCTTTGAAAAAGATGCTGAAGCTTTCAATGGATGGCATTACGTCTTTCTCCTATAAACCGCTGAAGCTAGCTAGCTATGCTGGTGTAACGCTATCAGGTGTTGGTTTTATTTATCTTTTAGTGGTGCTGTATTTGAAGTTATTTACAGACAGCACCATCACAGGGTGGTCGTCATTAATTGTCATTCAGCTATTCTTTAGCGGCATCATTTTAATCATTCTTGGTATGATTGGAGAATATATTGGCCGCATCTACGATGAAACAAAAAATCGTCCACTCTATATCGTCCGTGAAAAGTATCAGCTTGAAACACGCAAGGAAGTATCACTTCGTGACTAACAAATGGATACCCTTGATTAAATTTGCGTTAGTAGGAGTGGTAAATACACTGATTGATTTTGCAGTATACGCACTTTTAACAACAATCGGTGTGAACTACATACTAGCGCAGTGGATTTCATACAGTGCGGGCATTTTAAACAGTTATGTCATGAATCGTAAATGGACGTTTGAGAAAAAAGAAAAAAGCAGTAAGCGTGAAGTGATTTCATTCGTGATCGTGAATTTAATCACTTTATCCCTAACATCTTTTCTGTTGACTGTTCTATATAATAAATGGGGTATACCACTGCTAATCAGTAAACTTTTAATTACAATCGTAAGTGTCGGTATCAATTTTATTGGCACCAAATTATTTGTATTTACTACTAAAAAAGAAAGAGGGATTCATATATGACGATAAAAAAAGCAGTTATTCCAGTAGGCGGTTTAGGAACTCGATTTTTGCCAGCGACAAAAGCGCAGCCCAAAGAAATGCTGCCAATTGTCGATAAGCCTGCTGTACAATACATTGTAGAAGAAGCTGTGAAATCAGGTATTGAAAGTATTATTTTTATTACAGGTCGAAATAAAAAATCAATTGAAGACCATTTTGATAAATCAATTGAACTAGAGCAAATGCTTGAAGAAAAGCACAAGTTCGAAATGTTAAAAGAAGTACAAACGATTTCATCAATGGCCAGTATTCACTATATTCGTCAAAAAGAGCCGTTAGGACTTGGTCATGCTATTCTTTGTGCTGAGCAATTTATTGGAGATGAGCCGTTTGCCGTTCTTCTTGGAGACGATATTATGACTTCTGAAGAACCTGCGCTCAAACAGATGATTCAAGCGTATGAAACGACTAATCAATCAGTTATTGGAGTTCAAAAAGTGGATGTGGAAGAAGTATCAAAATACGGCATTATTCAGCCGAGAAATAAATCTGGCAGCATTCATGAAGTGAATGACTTGATTGAAAAACCATCAATAGAACAAGCTCCGTCAACGATTGCCGTTATGGGCCGCTACATTTTAAACCCTTCTATTTTTTCTTATCTAAAAACGATTGAAAGAGGGGTAGGAAATGAATTACAATTAACAGATGCACTGCGCGTCGTATGTGAAAAAGAGCGATTGTTTGCTCTTGAACTTGAAGGGCAGCGCTTTGACATTGGAGATAAGGTAGGCTATATGAAAGCAATGGTAGAAGTGGGGTTAAAGCGTAAAGATTTACGTCAAACGTTTTTATCGTATTTGGAAGGAATTGTAGAAAAAGAACGAGCAAACAACTTCAGCTAATAAGAGTTAATCAGTTTGTTCATATTCAGTTCATATTTGAAGTATAAAATCATTGTATGATCTTATGTGGCTCTCTGTTTGGTATAAACAGAGAGCTTACTGTGCGTAAAAGCTGGACAAACTTAGGAATAGGGAGAGACATGTATGATTCAAATATTAGTTGCAGATGATGATCAACACATTCGAGAGCTGATATCATTATATTTAGAAAATCAAGGATTTAAAATTATAAAAGCAGCAGATGGTGAAGAAGCGTGGGCGAAAATGGAAGAGTTTCGAATTGATCTAGCGGTCGTTGATATCATGATGCCATTTAAAGACGGATGGGAACTAACAAAGGAAATTAAGGAGTATTTTGATATACCGGTTTTGATGGTAACAGCTAGAGGCGAATCGCATGATAAACTAAAAGGATTTGATATCGGAACAGACGACTATGTCGTGAAGCCTTTTGATCCTCAGGAAATGGTTGCTCGTGTAAAGGCCCTTTTACGCAGGTACCGAGTAGAAGCTAACAATGTAATTTATATGGGGAATATAAAATTGGACCGTACCAAATTAGAGATGAGTGCAGGAGAAACAAGCGAACAGCTGCCGTTAAAAGAGTTTGAATTACTGTTCACATTAGTTAGTTCTCCAGGAAAGATTTTTACTCGTGATCAGCTTATTCAATTAATTTGGGGATATGATTATGAAGGTGATGAGCGCACGGTAGACGTTCACATAAAACGTCTGCGAGAGAGGCTTAATCATATGAAAAACGTCGGTATGGAAATCAAAACAATTCGCGGACTAGGCTATAGAGCAGAAGGGTGTTAACGTGAAATCAATTTATGTAAAGCTGGTTCTATCGTTCATCATTACAATTTTATTGAGCGTTGTGATTACCGTTGTTGTCACGACATTTCTTAGCAAGCAGAAGCTCGAAATGCGATTAGGTCAGGATATGGTGAAGATGGGAGAAGATTTTATCGATTTGTACGGAGCAGAAGACTCCGATAAAGCTGCAAGGTTTTTATCTAATTCATCATTCATTCATTTTTCGTTTATTATTATTGATGATCAGCATAAAGAGAAAGTATTAGGACAGCCGGGGCCGCCTATTCCAATTACACCGAAAGAAGTAGATCAAGTATTAGGTGGGAAGCGTTATTCTAATTTAAACGAGGAAAAAGGTGATCGTCCACAGCCAAACGTAGTGGGTCTCCCTTTTAAAGAAAATGGACGGTCGTATGCTCTATTTATTCAGTCTCATCCACAGCGGCAATTTTCAGTTATTCAAGATGTTCAAAATATCCAGCTTATTACGATTTTATTAGTAGGTATTGTATTGTTTGCATATGTTTCAACGATTATTATTAAACCGATTAAGCGTCTCAGTACAGCGATGAAAGTTGTCGGACAAGGCGAATACAATGTGCAAGTCGAGCACGCAGCGAATGATGAAATTGGTCTGTTAACTAAAAACTTTAATCAAATGACTAAAGAATTAAACAAAATAGAAACGATGAGGCAAGAGTTTATTGCTAGCGTTTCCCATGAAATTCAATCACCGCTGACCTCTATTCGCGGTTTTTCAGCGGCACTTAAAGATGATATCGTCAGTGAAGATAAAAAGATACAATATTTAACGATTATCGAAAAAGAAAGTACAAGACTATCTCAGCTTAGTTCCAATTTGTTAAAGCTTGCTTCTCTTGACTCTGAACATCAAACGCTAATGCTGCAGCAATACCGGTTAGATGAACAAATCAGGCATGTGGTCATGGCTTTAGAACCTCAGTGGATAAAAAAGAATATAGAAATTGACCTTGATTTATCCAATGTTCAAATAGAAGCAGATAAAGATTTGTTAGAGCAAGTTTGGCTAAATTTAGTAACAAATGCTGTTAAATATACGCCTGAAAATGGATTTGTGAAAATATCCATTCATCAAAAAAACGAAGAAATAGACGTGAAAATAAAGGATAATGGAATTGGTATTATCGAAGAAGATCAAAAATATATTTTTGAAAGCTTTTATAAAGTAGATAAATCCAGAACGTTAAAAGGAAGCGGCCTCGGTCTAGCTATTACAAAAAAAATTGTGCGACTGCATGAGGGCGCAATACGTGTTGAAAGCAAAAAAGAACAAGGAAGCATCTTTACGGTAACTTTGCCTATCCAAAAAAATAGGAATAAAAAAGACTCGTCTGTGTAAGTTCATGCAGATGAGTCTTTTTTATTAGGTCAAAGATATAAAAAAAATTAATAATATCTATTTATTTTTTTAATCCCTACTTGACATATAGGTAAAGTGTAAATAATATAGATAGTATAAATCTTTTGAAAAAATTGGGATGCTAAAGAAGCTGATCGGTCAACCGAAGGCTCATACTTGTTCGCTACTGGTGTGGGCCTTTTCTGTACATTGGTTGTGGTCATTAAAATCTCAATCTTCAACTGAACATATGGGGAGGATTACGATGTATTTATCTTCTGCACATTATACAAGTACTTATAGATGTTGTTCGCTTTGTTTATTCAACTGCAACTAAAATATAAATTTATCTATGGATAGGAGAATGATAAAATGGCTTCAATTACACAAGAAAAATTAGATTATATTGTTAAATTACTAACTGAAATCAACTATGGGTCTGTACTAATTACTCTTCACGACGGACAAATTACTCAAGTGGACAGCACGGAAAAAAACCGCTTTTTAGCTAAAAGCAAAGTAGCAAGCCACAAATAAGCCTATTTCAATACGTATTTAGAGAAACTGAAGGGCCTGTCTAGATAGCGAACGCTTGACGGCGGGGCAAGCAAGTACTGTATTAAATATAGAAAACGTGCGCATTCGAAGAAGAATTGACTTTCTTTTCGGTTGAAGATTTAGAATTTTTCGAATTAAAATTGAGTTATAGGTTGTATGAGTATGACGATGAAAAGTGTAAAGCTGCTAAAGCAGCAGCTTTATACGTTTTAAAATTATGAAGATCTGACAGTTTCATTCCTGTGCTGATCGGATTACCGAAGGCTTCTGACCTGTGTTAGGAGTCTTTTTTTTATTCTTAAATTAATATAATAGGAGGAGAAAAGATGGAAAATTTATTACGAGCAGCGGTGCGCCAAAGAAAACAATACCTCATTGAAGAGTTACTGAAAAAAGGGATTTATAAAAAAGAAAATCATCATCTTTTTGAACTCACACTCTCTGACTTAGAAAAAGAGTATCAGGCACGCAGTAAGTAAGGAAAATACGTAAAAAGAACTAAAATAAGTGTAAAAAAGATTCAAAACCTAGTTGACTAATGGGTAAAGTGTGTTTATTATAAAAACAAGAATAAATTGTCTTTTCAGAAAGTATCTTCTTTTTATTCTTACGAATAAATTTAATAAGAATAATTTAAGAGCATATACGCTGATCAGACTAACTGAAGGCTGCTTCTCTTTTTTAAGAGATAGCGGCCTTTTTGTATTTTTTTATAAAAAGGGGAGTAAAACATGAAGAAAAAAGCAGTTCAGTTTTTAATGGTGCTGACAGCACTGCTCGTGGTGCTAGCAGGTTGCGGCAATGGAAAATCTACTGAAACAGCAGGGAAAGATAGTTCTGCGAGTAAAAACGATTCAAAAAAACCAGTAGAACTTTTAAACGTTTCATATGATCCTACACGTGAGCTTTATCAGGAGTTCAATAAGAGCTTTGCGTCTTATTGGAAAGATAAAACAGGGCAAGACGTCACTATTCAGCAATCACACGGTGGCTCTGGTAAGCAAGGCCGAGCAGTTATTGACGGTTTAGAAGCGGATGTAGTAACGCTGGCGCTTGCTTACGATATTGATGAAATCGCTCAAACTCGTCAATTATTAAACAAAGACTGGGAAAAAGAATTGGCTCATAATTCTACACCATACACATCAACGATTGTTTTTTTAGTTCGTAAAGGAAATCCAAAAGGAATTAAAGATTGGGATGATTTAACGAAAAAAGGTACATCTGTTATTACGCCAAATCCAAAAACTTCTGGAGGCGCGCGCTGGAATTATTTAGCTGCATGGGCATATGCGAAGGATAAATATAACGGCGATAACAAAAAGATTGAAGACTTCATGAGTAAGCTTTATGGAAATGTCGAAGTGTTAGACTCAGGCGCACGCGGAGCTACCACTACCTTTGTAGAGCGAGGCATTGGAGACGTGTTAATTGCATGGGAAAACGAAGCTTACTTATCGTTAAATGAGCTAGGAAAAGATAAATTTGAAATTGTAACACCGTCATTAAGTATTTTAGCAGAGCCACCTGTTGCTGTAGTAGATAAAGTAGCTGAAAAGAAAGGCACGACAAAGGTAGCAAAAGCATACTTAAAATACCTATATACAGAAAAAGGTCAGGAAATCGCAGCGGAAAACTACTATCGTCCTCGAAATAAAAAAGTATTAGAGAAACACAAAGATCAATTCCCTTCGCTTAACCTAGTCACTATTAAAGATTTTGGCGGCTGGAAAAAAGCTCAAGAAACGCATTTTAATGATGGGGGAACATTCGATCAGATTTATCAGCCAAAGTAATATGATTCATTAAAAAAGTAGAACGAGGAAGATACGAATGGTGATTCGTATCTTCCGTGTACATGTATCTTGAAAGCAGAGAGAGGTGTAAGACGTGAGCGTGTTACAACGACAGAAAAAAAAGAAAAGCATCTTACCTGGATTTGGGCTTTCTTTAGGTTTTACGATGTTTTATGCAAGTATCCTTGTGCTTTTTCCGTTAGCTATGATTTTTTTAAATACGGCATCTATGGGATGGAGCGACTTTATTAAAACTGTTACAGAACCTAGAGTAGTAGCGTCGTATAAATTAAGTTTTGGAGCAGCATTTGCAGCCGGCATCATTAATGTTATTTTTGGAACCATTATTGCGTGGGTATTAGTGAGGTATCATTTTCCTGGAAAGAGGTTTATTGACGGACTTGTAGATTTGCCGTTTGCCTTGCCAACGGCTGTTGCCGGCATTGCCTTGACCACTCTTTACGTTCCGAAAGGATGGATTGGTCAATTATTTACGTTTAAAATCGCATTTACGCCTATCGGAATTATTATCGCTCTTACGTTTATTGGTCTGCCGTTTGTCGTCCGAATGGTGCAGCCGGTATTGCAAAACTTTAATGCAGAAATCGAAGAAGCATCTGCTAGTTTAGGAGCCAGCCGAATGCAAACGTTCAGAAAAGTTATTTTTCCGGAGCTGGTGCCGGCTGTTTTAACAGGTTTTTCTCTTTCATTCGCAAGAGCGCTTGGAGAATATGGGTCCGTTGTTTTTATTGCTGGAAATATGCCGATGAAAACTGAAATTACGCCGCTTATTATTATGACAAAACTCGAGCAGTACGATTATGCGGGAGCTACTGCTATTGCATCAGTCATGCTCGTTGTATCATTTTTTCTGTTATTACTTATTAATATTATTCAATGGTGGACAAATCGTAAATTTATACATAGTTAAGGAGGGATGACATTGGCAGGACATGTTCCAATGCAGCACGCAAAAACGACTGTTGAAATCACTCATTCTAGTTTGAAAGAGCCCAAAGTCGTCCGGTGGCTGCTTACATTTATTGCACTGGCTTTTTTAGCTCTATTCTTAGTGCTTCCGCTTATCACGATTTTTATAACAGCCTTTCAAAAAGGGTGGGAAACATATCTCGCTGCGATTACAAACCCAGATGCCCTGGCTGCTATTAAACTAACGTTAATCGTTGTGCTGATTACCGTTCCGTTAAATGCCGTTTTTGGCGTGGTAGCTGCATGGTTAATTACGAAGTTTGATTTTAAAGGAAAGAATATTTTAATTACGCTTATTGATTTACCATTTGCCGTTTCGCCTGTTATTGCTGGATTGATTTTTATTTTATTATTTGGTGCACAAGGGTTGTTCGGAGAATGGCTGTTTAATCACGACATCAAAATTGTCTTTGCTATTCCCGGTATTATATTAGCTACCCTTTTTGTAACGCTTCCGTTTGTTGCCAAAGAATTGATTCCACTCATGCAAGCTCAAGGGTCAGCCGAAGAAGAGGCATCGTTAACGTTAGGAGCCAGCGGTTTCAAAACTTTTTTTCTAGTGACATTACCTAATATTAAATGGGGCTTATTATATGGAATCATTTTATGTAATGCGAGGGCGATTGGAGAGTTTGGAGCTGTTTCCGTTGTGTCGGGGCACATTCGAGGAATGACAAATACGATGCCTCTTCATATTGAAATTCTCTACAATGAATATCAATTTGCAGCAGCGTTTGCGGTAGCATCTTTAATGTCAGTTTTAGCTATATTTACATTAATTATAAAAAACATTATTGAGTGGAAAGCCAAACATATTTAAAAAGGAAGGAGCTTATGAGATGAGTATCCATATTAAGCACGTATCAAAGAACTTTGGTGATTTTAAAGCGCTGGATTCTATTAACATTGATATTCAAACGGGTGAATTAGTAGCTTTACTCGGTCCGTCCGGTTCTGGAAAAACATCTTTGCTTCGCATCATTGCCGGTCTTGAACATCTTGACCAAGGAGCTATTTTATTTGATGGAAAGGAAATTACGCACGTAAATCCAAAAGAGCGGAATGTAGGGTTTGTTTTTCAACACTATGCTTTGTTCAGGCATATGACTGTGTTTGATAACATTGCGTATGGTTTAAAAGTACGACCTAAAAAAACAAGACCTTCTAAAATGGACATTAACAAGAAAGTAACTCAGCTGCTGCAGCTTGTGAAACTAGAGCCGCTTGCAAATCGCTATCCTTCTCAATTATCGGGAGGACAGCGCCAGCGAGTAGCGCTTGCTCGAGCGTTAGCAGTGGAACCGAAAGTACTGCTATTAGATGAACCTTTTGGCGCTTTGGATGCGAAAGTTCGTAAAGATTTACGCAGATGGCTGCGTAAATTGCATAATGACTTTCATATTACGAGTATATTCGTTACGCATGATCAAGAAGAAGCTTTAGATGTAGCTGATCGTATTGTTGTAATGAACAACGGGAAAATTGAGCAGATTGGAAGTCCTGAGGAAGTATATGATCATCCTAACAGTCCATTTGTGTACGATTTTTTAGGAAACGTCAATTTATTTAAGGGTCGCATTCATAAAGGCAGGCTAAAACAAGGAAGCTTTGAAATGGATGTTCCAGAATTTAGCGGAAGAAATGAAGAAGCAGCTGTTGGATATGTGCGACCTCATGATATTCACCTTGAAAAAGTAAAAACAAGCGCAGATGCCGTTTCTGCAACCGTTAGCCATATTCATGTGATAGGACCTATCGTGCAAATTGAATTAAAAAGAGAAGATGCAGAAGAATTTTTAGAAGCTGAATTAAGCAAAGAGCATTATAAAACACTCAGCCTTCAAGTAGGAGAGCAGGTGTATGTAAAGCCTAAGCAGCTAAAAGTATTTATTCCAGAAGATTATTCTATTTGATAAAAAGCGTGAAGGGTATACCTTTGCGCTTTTTATCTATTAATAAATTAGTACCAGATATTAAAAGTAGGTGTTATAATTAAGTATCAACTGATTTGAGGTGGAGAAATGATGCAATCAAAAGCTAGAATCACAGGAATGGGGATATATACACCAAAGCAAAAATTAACGAACGACCATTTAAAAGAAATGGTTGATACAAGTGACGAATGGATTGTACAGCGCACGGGAATGAAAGAACGGCGAATTGCTGGTGAAGGCGAATACACGTCTACGCTTGCCATTCGAGCAGTTGAAAATTTGCTCAACCGATATGCTGTAGAAATAGAAGATGTAGATGCAATTATTGTTTCGACAACAACACCGGATCACTTTTTTCCTAGCGTAGCATGTCAGGTTCAAGATTACTTTCATATTGATCAAGCTGCTGCATTTGATTTAAGTGCCGCATGCGCCGGTTTTACATATGGACTTCACGTGGCGAACGGCTTAGTGACGTCCGGATTGCATAAAAAGATTTTAGTTATTGGTGCTGAAGTCATGTCGAAAATTACAGATTATACGGACCGGGCCACCTGCGTGCTGTTCGGTGACGGAGCGGGAGCTATGCTTGTAGAATACGATGAGCATAATCCAAGTTTCTTAGGATGTCACTACGGAACGGACGGAAGCGGAGGGGTGAATTTATATCGTTCTAATTTATCTGATACTCTTTCAGGAAAAGAAATTAACGCGAGCGGAAATTTAGTTCAAAATGGGCGTGAAGTATACCGCTTTGCTGTCCGAACGATTCCAAAAGGAGTAGGAGCATTGTTAAAGGGTACTTCCATTTCTCTTTCTGATGTAAATTGGTTTATTCCGCACAGTGCAAACCTTCGGATGATTGAAGCTATTTGTGCTAAAACAGGTGTTTCAATGGATAAAACGTTAACGAGTGTACAATACTGCGGAAATACATCTTCAGCTTCTATTCCACTTGCCTTGAACGAAGGAATAATGACAGGAAAAGTACGGGATAATGACCTTCTTATTCTCTATGGGTTTGGAGGAGGATTAACGCATTGCGGTTTGTTAATTAAATGGACGTGTAAAGAAAAAAGCTAAAAGGCATCGCCTTTTAGCTTTTTAGGCTTTTATCGTTAACAAGAATTCGATAAAATGGAAAAAGAAGTAAAGGGGGTGTGCGCATGAATCACGTTTTATACATTGAAGACAATGAAGAAATTGGATTAATGATTCAAAATGAGCTTAAAAAGCAAAACTATGAAGTTACTTGGTTACAATCAGGAGATATCGCCAGTCAGTTTATTAAACAAACGGATATTGTCATTCTAGATGTAATGCTGCCTGGGTTAGATGGATTTACAGTGGGAAAAAAGCTTAAAAAACTAGCACCTGATGTCCCGATTTTAATGCTTTCAGCTCGTACAGCCCTAGAAGATAAGATCATGGGGCTAGAGTTTGCCGATGACTATGTCACAAAGCCGTTTCATCCAGAAGAGCTGCTTGCAAGGCTCGAAGTATTGTTAAGGAGATTTTCAAGAAAGAAAGAAGAGCTTATTGTAAAACATTTGCATATTTCGATGATAGACTATCGCGTGATGAACAGAGAGACAAGTGAAGAAATTAGTTTAACAGGTAAGCAATTTCATATTTTTACTTATTTCCTTCAGCATTTAAATCAAATTTTAACAAAAGAACAAATTTATGAAGGAGTATGGAAAGAGCGTTATATAGAAGGAGATAAAACATTAATGGTACATATTCGCTATTTACGAGAAAAATTGGAGAAAAATGCAGCTAAGCCTGAAATTATTGAAACAATACGAGGGATTGGGTACAGGGTAAAGCAATGAACGTTACACAGTCTCTTATCACGAAGTATATCTTAATTATGCTTTCAGCTGTACTAATTATACCGGTATCATTTTTTGCAGGCTCATGGCTGATCACCGTCCCTTTTATGCATATTCAAGGATTATTAAATGAAGAGTATAAAGGAAAAAGCTACTACGAACAAATGTGGAATGAAGAAGCCCGAAAGCTAGAAGGAGCAAATGAGAAAACAATTAATCAAAAGCTAAAATTATTAAAAGAAAAATACCCTGAAGCTTCAATGTTCTGGGTAAACGAAGATGGACAAACACAGCTTCCGCTTCCTTATCATGCAGCCCTTCCGAAGCAATGGTCATCGTCTTATACGGCTGAATTTATAAAAAAACGATACGGAAACAATCCGTATACGGTTATTACCTTTATTGGGACAGATAAAAAGCAAGGTTTTATGGTCATTGAAGTGCCAGAAAAAGCCGTTGAGCCTCCTATTCAAAGGCTAGACCCAGCCTACTATAATATTTATTTAGGATTTGTTTTTATTATTGTGCTTTCTTTTATTGTACTTTCTCTGTTCTTTTTTCTTCGAATTCGAAAAAGGCTGCGAGTGTTACAAGCTGCTATGAACAACAAAGGCGAGCGAGGAATTCCTTTACCTGTTGTATCTGAGTCCACGGATGAAATTGGTCAGCTAGAACAATCCTTTAATCAAATGGTTAAACAGCTTCATGAAAGCCGGTATCGAGAGAAGCAAGAAGAACAGCTGCGGCAAGACTTAATTATGAGTCTATCGCATGACTTACGAACACCGCTCACGACTGTTCGAACGCATATTTATCAGCTAAAAAACGAAGAAATGGCCTTGAACATTCAACAATCTCTTGAGGTAATTGATACAAAAGTAGAATTTGTTAGTGATTTAATAGATAATTTATTTTCCTATACGCTGCTGTTAAATGGAAAATATCCATATCGGGAAGAGGAAGTTGATATGGCTCGATTTCTTAGAAAAAGCATTGCGCAATGGTATCCATTATTTGAAGAAGAGAATATGGAAGTGGATATTCAACTGCCTTCTCAGTCCATATATTGGCGCGGAGATGTTCAGTGGTTAGAAAGAATAATAGATAATTTATGTCAAAATGTCATTCGTCATGCCAAAGAAGGTAACTTTATTAGCTTTCGTCTTGTTCAAGAGCATGATTTATCTTCTCTCACCATTTCTGATAAAGGGTCAGGCTTTAAAAAGAATAGCCATACGAAGCAAAACGGTGTAGGTCTAGCGATTGTGGATGCGATGATTAAAGAAATGGAGTTAACGTGGTCAATTCATTCTACAAAACATGGAACGGATATTCAAATTGTGTACAAAGCGAGTGATTAATTCACTCGCTTTTTTAAACGAATTTTAACCTTTCTTTTCCGTCCTCTTAACTTTGGCTGTTTATAGTAAAGGAGAGGTGATAAAAGTGGAAATTGTTAAAACGACTCAGCTGATAAAAGTATTTAAAGGAGCAGAAGCTGTAAATGAAGTGAATTTATCCATTAAAGAAGGAGAAATCTACGGGTTTTTAGGGCCTAATGGAGCAGGGAAGACGACAACGATCCGAATGTTGCTCGGGCTAATGAAGCCAACGAGCGGGGAAATTGAGCTGTTTGGAGAAAGAATAAAAAATCACAGGCAGCATATTCAAGCCTTAAAAAAGATAGGTTCACTTGTAGAGAGCCCTTCCTATTATGCGCATTTAACTGCAAGAGAAAATTTAGAGGTACTTCGTAAAATACTAGGTGTATCTAAAAACAGAGTGGATGAAGTACTAAATATTGTAAAATTAACAAAAGAAGCAAATCGCCCAGTCAAAGGCTTTTCTCTTGGAATGAAACAGCGGCTTGGTATTGCTTCTGCACTCCTTGGAAATCCTCGTTTATTAATCTTAGACGAACCAACCAACGGACTGGATCCTGCAGGAATTCAAGAAATTCGTTCATTAATTAAAGAAATGCCAGGGGAAAACGGAGTTACCGTATTGATTTCAAGTCATTTACTCTATGAAATCGACCATTTAGCGACTCAAGTAGGTATTATTACAAAAGGAAAGATGCTATTTAATGGCTCGATTGAATCGCTTCGCAAAAAAGCTAAGCATCAAGTGGCATTTACAACAGGAGAGATAGAAAAGGCTAAAACAATACTATTAGCAAACGGGTTTGTACCTACTATCGATAAACATAGTCTTCTTTTAGATTATATTGATCATGAGCAAGTGGCACATCTTGTTTATCAGCTTGTGCAAGAAAATGTCTCAATCTACCGAGTTGAAGAAAAATCGAAATCATTAGAAGATATCTTTTTAAAGCTGACAAGCGAGGAGAATAGATATGTTCACAAAAATACTGCAGGCTGAGTGTATAAAGTTAAAAAGAAAATGGCTCTGGTTTTTACTATTTTTAGGTCCAGCGGGTGTAATTGGCTTAACTCTAGTTGATTATAGCGTTCGATATGAATATTTAATTCAGCAAAATCCGAATGTGTGGGAAGGTCTTTTTCATGAACTAAACATCACGCTTCCAATAGCTTTTTTACTGGGAGGAACGATTCTTGCTTCAAATGTAGCGCATATTGAATATCATAGAAGCTCATGGAAGCAGCTGCTGAGCTTACCTGTGAGCAGACTGAGTGTTTATACAGCAAAATTTGTAGTAGTTATGTTTATGCTACTTATCGCTTCTGCTGTTCTATTAATCGGTATAATTGGGTTAGGCTGGTGGTTAGGATTTGGTTTTCCGTCTTCTTGGAAAAATCTTTTCGTGTATACCTTTTATCCGTTTTTTTCTGCCATTCCATTTGTAGCTATTCAAATATGGTTATCTATGCTTTTTAAAAATCAAGGCCGCTCTCTTGCACTAGGTATTGTGATGAGTGTGACGATGAGTGGTATGAGAGAATTGCCGAGCTGGTTTTTCTGGCAATGGCCAATGCTAGCGTTTTCTGACTATCGGAATATGTACATAATAGCAGGTGTAATTATCGGTATTTTCCTATATGCTGCAGGCGCCTTGCACTTTATCAAAAAGGATGTGGCCTAAATGTTTTTGCAATTATGTAGGATAGAATCGTTTAAATTGTTTAAAACAAAAGCCTGGACGTACCTTTTTGTGAGTCCTATTCTAATCGCTATTATCCTTTTTGTAGGTGATCAGGCAATGCCAAGCGGGAGAATGAAATGGGCAATGGCAGATGCCTTGATTGCCAATGTTCACGAATTGCTGTTTTATCCGTTAATTGGCGGGTTAGTAACATCCTTCATCTGTCGGTATGAACACGAAGCGGGAGGATGGAAGCAATTATTATCTCTTCCTGTGACAAGGACATCGGTATACGGAGCAAAATTGATTACAGCAGCAGCTTTCATGGGAATTCTTCAAGTGCTTGTATTTGTTGTTTTATTAGGAGTTAGCATGTTAAAAGACTATCCGAGCGCTGTGCCATTAAAGATGATAGCTGGAAATATGCTAGGCGGATGGGTTGCGGTGTTGCCCGTTCTTGCGTTTATGCTAGCTGTGTCAATGGCATGTTCTAGCTTTGGAGCATCTTTGACAGTCAACGTCATTTTAACACTACCGAATTTATTCGTTGCTAATTCTGAACGATTTGGCCCCTGGTACCCATGGACTCAGCCAATGTATGGAATGTTAGGTGTAACTGGAAAAGCATCATGGGGGTTGATGCTGACTACACAGAATTTCTTAGTGGTTGTTATAAGCAGCTTTCTGCTTTTTGGAGTAGCAGGTTTACTGTATTTTCAGCGCAAACATATATAATAGAAAAAACCCGCTTTTTTACAGCGGGTTTTTAGCTGGCTTTTGGAATAGTAAAACCTACTCCAAAGACGTCTCGCACATCGTGGACAACCACAAAAGCCTGTTCATCGACTTTATGAATAATGCGCTTTAACTCTAATAGTTCTTGTTTGTTCACAACTACGTACAATACGTCTTTTGCTTCTTTTGTATAGCTTCCATGAGCAGAAAAGACAGTGACGCCTCGCTGCATCTTTTTGTTAACTTGTTCGGCTACTTCAGCTGAACGGTGTGAAATAATGGTGATTGCTTTGCGGGGGTTGAGTCCTTCAATAATATAATCCAGCACCTTTGTTCCGATATAAAGAGAAATAACCGTGTACATCGTCTTTTCTCCACCGATGACAAAATAGGCGCTTGCTACAACTAATAAATCAATTGCTAGCATCGTTTTGCTAATATTCCAGTCTAGATATTGATTAGCTAAGCGGGCGATAACTGCCGAGCCTCCGGAAGTTCCGCCACCTCTAAACACAAGCCCGAGTCCTACACCGGCTAAAATACCAGCAAAAATAGCCCCCAGTAGCGTATCGTCAAGAGGATTTCCCAGTCCTTCAGTTATATGTAGGAATAGAGATGTGAAAATAATACATATAATTGTGTAAGCAATCACACGTTTGTGAAGCAATTTGTATCCGATCAGTACCAGCAAACCGTTTAATATAAAGTTTGTGATACCAGGAGACCAGCCTAGTACATAATAGGTAATCATTGTTACACCGGTTACGCCGCCTTCTGCTAATTCATTTGGAATAGCAAAATAATTAATGGCCAGTGCGAAAATGAGGCTTCCTAGAATAATGAGGATAATTTCTTTTATTTTATTGATCATGAACGTTACCTCCAATCATCAAAAACTCCGAAAACACAGTCATGACAATGTATTATACCAACTCTAGAGGCTGAATTAAAGATGGGATATTATTATTTTTTAAAAAATCAATTTCTGCTATCAACATAAAATCTTTTGACAGTTTTTATGGAGTATGAAAAAATGAATTGTTTGCTTTTATTTTGATTAAAAAGTTTTGCAATGAGAATGTTCGTTCGGTAAAATAGAAGCAAGAGTCAAGGGGGAGAATGAACGTGTATCAAGATGAATTAAAACAGTATGCGAAGTTAGTAATGCCTGAGCATTTAGAGAAAATGAAGAAAATGTACAGTCCCGAGGCGCATAAGCAGTCTTTAGGGTTGAAAAAAGAAAAGATTGAGCATATTGAAAATGTCATTATGAACAGTTACTCGGAGCATCATCCAGTAACCCTTCACGTCTATGAAGCAGGACATATTCAAAGATATGAACGAGTGACAATCGATAAAGTTTCTCTGCAGTCGAATACGCTGATGGTGACAGGGCCTTGTTATACATATTCGATTCGAGCGGATGCAGTAATTGAAGCAGATGTATGGAAAGATGAAAGCTACTCTAGCTAAGAGTAGCTTTTTTGTTGAATTTGTATCTTTTTTTTAACGCTTGCATACAATACATAAAAGCATATTCTGCGAGTAGTCACTTTTAGCTACTAGGAAATTTTGATTAAAGAAGGGATATTGTATGCAAAATGAAAAAACTCAAGTAAGAGAAATTGAATTAACGCAGTTCATTAAGAAAAGACTCGTTCGTTTTATCTCAAGTTTGGCTATTTCTTCTGCCCTTGCTTCTATATTATATATGCTTCTGTTTTTATTTAAATGATGGGTCACTTTGAGTTGTCCAAAAAGGTGGACAACTTTTTTGATGTATAGGCTCTCATTAAAACAGGATAAGCTAAACATAATTCAGTCAAGAGAAATTAAATCGGTCAAGAAATAGTCAAAAACAGTCAAAGTTAATTAGTTGCAAGAAAACCTTTACATATAATGAGAAAAGTAGACAAATTCTTGAATTACCAGCTTATTTCCTTTTGTATAAACTATTATCAAAACAAATGAAAATCTAATTGTTCGTTCAAAAAACTTTATTTTGTAATTAAAAAAATGAATGTTTTTGATTTTTTATGATTGATTTTGAGTGTAAACCGTGATAAAGTAAGTACATGAAATAAATGAAAACGCTTTTTTGAAAAAGGAGCTAGAACATGTTAACGCCGGAGAGACATCAACTAATCTTAAAACTTTTAAAAGAGAAAGAACTTGTAAAAGTGCAAGAGTTTATCGAAGTTACAGGCGCTTCGGAATCCACAATTAGAAGAGACTTAAGTCAACTAGAAGAAGAGCAAATGCTCAAACGTGTTCACGGTGGCGCTTCGCTTATTCGCAGTAAACGAATCGAACTGAGCGTTATCGAAAAATCTGCTAAAAATATTCAAGATAAACGAAACATTGCAGAGTATGCGGCTTCCATTATAAATGAAGGTGACTGTATTTTTTTAGATGCAGGAACTACAACGTATGAAATGATTCCTTTTTTGAAGCAAAAAGATGTAGTTGTCGTGACAAATGGTTTAATGCATTTAAACCCGATGTTAGAACAAGGTATCACCCTCTATTTAATTGGAGGATCTGTTAAACATAAAACGGGCGCTTTAATTGGCAATGGAGCTCTTTTAAGTCTTGAGCAGTATCGTTTTGATAAGTGCTTTATGGGAGCGAATGGGATTCATCATCAATATGGATATACAACTCCTGATCCAGAAGAAGCATTGATCAAGCAAACGGCAATGAAGCTTTCTAGAGAATCTTATATTTTATCAGATTCTACTAAGTTTTTTGAAACAAGTTTTGCGAAAATAGCCGATTTACATGAAGCAAAAATTATAACAAATGACGTACCTAGTGATGTACTTATACAGTATGCAAACAAAACAGACATAAAGGTTGTGAAATCATGATTTATACATGTACGTTGAACCCATCCGTTGATTACGTAGTACATGTTTCAGCATTCGAAGAAGGCGGACTTAACCGCACAACGAATGAAGCCAAGTTTCCAGGAGGGAAAGGCATTAACGTCTCTCGCGTTTTAAAGCGATTAGATGTTGATAATAAAGCTCTCGGTTTTGTAGCCGGCTTTACAGGAACCTATATCGAAGACTACTTAAAAGCGGAGAATATTGAAACAGCTTTTACAAGAGTTGATGGAGATACCCGCATTAACGTAAAGTTAAAAACGGAAAAAGAAACAGAAATTAACGGTCAAGGACCTGCTATTACAGACGAAGCGCTTCAGTCTTTATTGACTCAAGTAAAGCAAATGACTGAAGGCGATATCTTCGTATTAGCAGGAAGTATACCGAAAACGCTTCCAAGTTCTGTGTATGAAACGTTAACGGAACTAGCAGCAGCGAACGGAGTAAAAGTAGTAGTAGATGCAAGTGGAAAAACCTTGCTAGACGTCGTGTCTCACAAGCCGTTTTTTATCAAACCAAATCATCATGAACTTGCAGAATTGTTTGATGTAGAAGTAAACAGTGCAGAAGATGCGCTAGTATACGGTAAAAAGCTTGTGGAACAAGGAGCGCAAAACGTCGTTGTATCCATGGCAGGCGATGGAGCACTTCTTATTAACGAAAGCGGTGTCTACAGTGCCACAGTCCCTAAAGGAACAGTGAAAAATTCTGTTGGAGCTGGCGATTCACTTGTAGCTGGATTTATTGCTTCTTATGTAAAGCAAGGGGATTTATTAGAAGCCTTTCAAACAGGAGTTGCTTCAGGAAGTGCCACAGCATTCTCACTTGAATTATGTACAGCAGAAGATGTAAAGACGCTTCGTGAACAAGTGTCAATCACAAAGGTAGAGTAGGGGGAACCGAGAATGAGAATTACAGAACTATTAAAAAAAGATACAATCATTCTTGATTTAAAAAGCACGTCAAAAGCTGATGTTATTGATGAGTTAGTTGGAAAATTAGACGAAGCTGGTCGCTTAAGCGACCGAGCTGGCTATAAAGAAGCAATTTTAAATCGTGAATCTCAAAGTACAACGGGAATTGGGGAAGGCATTGCCATTCCGCATGCAAAAACAAGCTCGGTAAAAACACCGGCCATTGCATTTGGACGCTCAACAGAAGGTATTGATTATGAATCATTAGACGGACAGCCTGCACATTTATTCTTCATGATTGCAGCGAGTGAAGGCGCGAATAATGCTCACTTAGAAACATTATCTCGTTTGTCTACGTTATTAATGGACGAATCGTTCCGAAAAACGTTGCTAACAGCATCATCAATTGATGAAGTCATTAAAGCAATTGATGATAAAGAAACTGAAAATGAAGCGCGGGAAGAAGAAGTGGATACAGCTTCAGATCAATTAGTGCTTGCTGTAACGGCTTGTCCAACGGGAATTGCCCACACGTATATGGCAGCGGATAGCCTAAAAGCAAAAGCGAAAGACATGAACGTGACGCTCAAAGTTGAAACAAATGGTTCCAGCGGTGTTAAAAACGCGTTAACGAAGGAAGAAATTGAAAACGCTACCGCTATTATTGTTGCAGCGGACAAGCAAGTAGAAATGGAACGTTTTGCAGGTAAAAAAGTTATTCAAGTTCCAGTAGCTGAAGGAATTCGTAAGCCCGAAGAATTAATTAACCGCGCGTTAAAAGGAGACGCTCCTGTATACAGCGGCGGCGGTGGCAGCAAAGAAGGCGGAGAAAGTAAAGGATCAGAGCGTACAGGGTTTTACAAACACCTAATGAGCGGTGTATCAGCAATGCTTCCGTTTGTTGTAGGGGGCGGGATCTTAATCGCCATTTCATTTATGTTTGGTATTCACTCAGCAGAACCGAAAGATCCAACGTACAATGCGTTTGCAGCGGCGCTAAAAACAATTGGCGGAGATAATGCATTCTTTTTACTAGTACCGGTACTAGCAGGGTTCATTGCAATGAGTATTGCTGATCGTCCTGGTTTAGCTCCTGGTATGGTTGCAGGTCTTTTAGCAGCTTCTGGCGGAGGCGGTTTCTTAGGTGGTTTAATCGCTGGTTTCTTAGCGGGTTATGTAGTAGTGGGATTAAAGAAATTGTTCAGCGTCCTGCCGCAAGCTCTTGATGGAATTAAGCCAGTTCTTCTTTATCCGCTATTTGGGATTTTTATCTCAGGATTGATTATGCTTTATGTTGTAAATGAGCCAGTTAGTGCAATTAACAAAGGGTTAACGCACTGGTTAAGTGGATTTGGCACGGGTAACTTAGTATTATTAGGTATTATCTTAGGCGGTATGATGGCTATTGATATGGGTGGTCCTATTAATAAGGCAGCCTTTACATTTGGTATCGCAATGATTGATGCTGGAAACTATGCTCCACACGCAGCGATTATGGCAGGCGGTATGGTTCCGCCACTAGGTATGGCTATTGCGACAACTTTGTTCAAAAACAAATTTACTCGCCAAGAGCGTGAAACAGGTAAAACGTGTTATGTAATGGGTCTTTCATTTATCACAGAAGGTGCGATTCCATTCGCAGCAGCTGACCCAGGCCGTGTTATTCCCGCATCGGTTATCGGTGCTGCAGTAGCAGGTGCTTTAACAATGATGTTCCATATCGGTTTACCAGCACCACACGGCGGTGTATTCGTTATCGGAATTGTACAAGGAAATCCTCTTTTATATGCACTAGCAATTTTAATTGGTGCCATTGTGACAGCGGTCCTTGTAGGTGTATTAAAAAAACCAAAAGCAGAATAACAAATAAAGACTGATTTTACATCATGTAAAATCAGTCTTTTTGTGTTTTTCTGGTAGACATTTGTTCTTTATGAGAGTACAATTACGGTAGTATTCCTTTAATTTTTAGAAAAGTTAGATAGATAAGCTTTTCTACTTGATAAAATATGGTACAATAATCGAATATTAAAAACAAAGTAAGGAAGTGTCTCAAACATGAAGGTTGCGAAGTTTGGCGGGAGTTCAGTTGCAAGCGCAGAGAAATTTAAACAGGTTGCGCATATTGTAACGTCTGATAAAGAGAGAAAGCTGGTAGTTGTATCAGCTCCGGGCAAGCGATACGGAGAAGATACAAAAATGACAGATTTGTTAATCGCACTTTCTGCCAAAATACAGCTTGGAGAAGATTACGTCGATGAGTTTGGGCAAGTAATCGATCGCTATCGTGAAATCGTGGTTGACTTGTCTATGCCAGAAACGATTATTACTGATATTATTGCGAATTTACAATCACTTATTGATTTACATAAAAACGATCCGTTTCGCTTATTAGATTGTCTCAAAGCAAGTGGAGAAGATAATAACGCAAAGGTAATGGCTGCTTATTTAAACCATTTAGGGTTTGAAGCTCATTATGTAAATCCAAAAGAAGCAGGTATTTTTGTTTCTGATGAACCAGGAAGAGCAAGAGTGCTTCCACTGTCTTATGAAAAACTGCCGCAGCTAAGAGAGCGTTCGGGCATTTTGGTGATTCCAGGATTTTTTGGCTACTCTGAAGAAGGGAACATGGTTACGTTCTCGCGCGGTGGGTCAGATATTACAGGTTCAATTGTAGCAGCAGGAGTAAAAGCTGACTTGTATGAAAACTTTACTGACGTAGATGCTATTTACAGCGTAGATCCAAGACTTGTGGAAAAGCCTCATGAAATGAAAGAAGTCACATACAGAGAAATGCGTGAACTATCCTATGCAGGTTTTTCTGTCTTCCATGATGAAGCGCTAGAGCCGGTTTATAAACTAGGCATTCCTGTATGTGTTAAGAATACAAATAATCCTGAAGCAAAAGGTACATTCATTGTAGCTGAGCGCCCTCACGGCGATACGCCAGTAGTTGGAATCGCTGGTGACAAAGGTTTTTGCAATATTCATGTGAGCAAATACTTATTAAACCGTGAAATTGGTTTTGGCAGAAGATTGCTTGAAATTTTAGAAGATGAAGGTATTTCATACGAACATACTCCTTCAGGAATTGATAATATCTCTGTCATCATGCGCGAGCATCAGCTTACGCCAGATGTGGAAAAACGCGTATTTGCTCGAATTGAAAAAGAACTTGAAGTAGATGAAATCTTTATTGAACGTGATCTTGCTATGGTTATGGTAGTAGGAGAGGGAATGAATAGCACAGTAGGAATTGCTGCGAAAGCTACAGAAGCTTTTGCTCGTGCTGAAGTGAATCTTGAAATGATTAACCAAGGTTCTTCTGAGGTAAGCATGATGTTTGGTGTGAAAGCAGACGCTTTAGACCGTGCTGTTCAAGCTCTTTATAATACGTATTTTAACAGCATGTACAGTATTTCTTATTCTAATGTAAAATAAACAAGACGAAAAACCCCGCTTTCTTTTTAGAGAGCGGGGTTTTCTAGTGAAGGCGTATATAAATTGAATTTGTGGACATAAAGGGAAGGAAGAGTGAAGTCAAAGGAGGAAATACAGTGAAGAAAAGACCCTTTTTCATATTCTTTTCCCTTATAGGTATGAGCGTACTTTCAGCATGTCACAATGATGATGCAGCACCCGCGAGAGAAGCTCAAAATAAACAAGGCGTGACAAATGGCGGAACGCCGATGAGCTATGATAATCAAAGTGAAAACACATCTTTTAACTTTTCAAAATTTGATTTAGAAGTAGACTACAAGGGGCTTAATAATGATTATGAAGCCGACTATGAAAATGAAAACGATGAGATAGAAGCCAAAGTGGATGATAATATTAACGATGAGCACTTGAACGGAGACAAAGCGTTTAATAAATTATCTTCAACATTTAAAAAGTTAAATTTTGATCAGCGCACCCCCGATGAAGATGTAAAAAAGGAAGTAATCGATGCGTTTGGCCTGAAAAAAGATTTTCAGTCGTTTGAATTAGAAGTTCGTTTTTCAAACGGAACGGAAAAAGAATACAACTTTAAACAAAAGTAAGACGTTAAAACAAAGTATTTTAGTTGAAGGAAAATCCGAACGATGAATTGAGGTTCTTTATTAAGAATCCAACTCGTTCGGATTTTTTCTTTGGTAAGGTGAACGTATGTCTCAATCTTAGTTTTGATGTCTAAAAAAAGGAAAATAGTGAAAGGATGGTGATAAATAAGCAAAAGGAGGAATCACGGATGCAAAAGTTGATAATGAACGGATGCGTAGTCTTTGTTCTGTTGTTGTTAGGAGCATGCAGCATGGTAAAAGAGCAAAATAACGCTCATGAAAACCACCTGAAAACCGAGGAAGCGAAAGAAACGAGCGAGGTATCGGTAGGACCTGTTAAAGTAGATTTAACGAATACCTCAGGCAAAAAAGTAGGAGAGGCTACGCTGACAGAAGCAAAGAACGGCGTGCAAATTAAATTAACTGCTCAAGGTCTTTCACCCGGGAGACATGGATTTCATATTCATGAAATAGGAAAATGTGAGGTGCCGGATTTCAAAACAGCAGGGGCCCATTTTAATCCTTTTAAACGTGAACACGGCTTTAAAAATACAAAAGGCCCGCATGCGGGTGACTTGCCCAACTTAGAAGTTGCGCCAAATGGAAAAGTAGATACCGAAATTTTTGCTTCTCTTGTGACGTTGCAAGAAGGAAAGCCGAATTCTCTTATAGATATGGATGGGTCGGCATTAGTGATACATGATAAAGTAGACGATTACACAACAGATCCTTCAGGAAACTCAGGAGATCGAATTGTTTGTGGAGTGATTACGAAATAAGCCAAAAAGCTGTGAGATCATTCACAGCTTTTTTATTGCTGTAACGAGCCGCTTCTAAATTGCGGTGAGCTTCTTTTTTTTGCACAATAGAAGAAAGAGTTAAAGAAGGTGAAAACATGCATAAGCAAGTTGTTGTAATAGGTGGAGGAATAGGTGGGTTAACAGCGGGAGCGCTTTTAGCTAAACATGGCTATGAAGTGACGGTTTTAGAAGCTTCTCGAGAGTGGGGAGGCTGTGCCGGGAAATTCCAGCGCCATCTCTATACATTTCCTGTCGGAGCGACGCTTGGAATGGGATTTGAGCGCGGAGGGATACATGAGCGAATCAGCACATGCCTGGGCCTAGAAATTGAAAAGATTTCTCTTGAGAAAATCATGAAAGTTCATCTTCCACATCGTACACTAATTTATTATCAAGACCGGTATCAGCATATTTCGTATATTCAAAAACAATTTCCTCATAAAGCGAAGAATATTAGGAGCTTCTATGAAAGTGTTTTTAGAGTTGCAAAAGAAATTCGCAAGCTCATGCGGCCGCTGCCGGTTCTTCCTCCTCTCACAATCGGTGAGTGGAGTAGGCTGGTAAGTTCGTTAAATCTTGGGTCTGTGAAGTTATTACCTTATTTTCATCGATCGTTTAGTCATTTACTAAAAAAACACAGGTTGCTAGACGAAACGGACTTTATTCATTTTATTGATGGTCAATTAATAGACAGCATGCAGACAACGAGTGAGAACTGTTCAATGCTTATCGGATGTCTAGCGTTGGATATTTATCACGAAGGAGCTTTCTATGTGAACGGTGGCTTATACAAAGTCGCAGAAGCCCTGCAAAAATCTATTAAAGCCAACGGAGGAAAAACGACTCTAGGAAGGAAAGTAGTAAAGATAGAGCGTGATAACGACGAGTGGATCGTGCATGATCATAGAGGTAACCGCTACCGCGCTTCAGACGTTGTATGCAACGCGCCAATTCAAAGCTTAAAGTCTTTACTGCATGATGAAGATTACCAACATATCCATAAGAGGGCCAAAGAAAAAAGCAAGCTTCCGCAGTGGGGAACGTTTTCGATGTATGTTGCGATTGATGAAAGAGATCTTCCGCAGAAGGTAGAGTTGTTTCAGCAAGTGCTTCAATCCGAACAAGGCGAGATGACGGAAGGAAATCATTTATTTATTTCCGTGTCTCATCCTGACGATCGTTTTCGTGCGCCTCAAGGCAAGCGTACAATTACAGCATCTACTCACATTGAGCTTAGCAAGTGGAGTAACAAGGAAACCTATGATGTTCAAAAACAAGTTCTTGAGAAAAAAATGATAGCAGGAATTAAAACTATCATTCCTAACATTGAAGAAGCAGAGCATCAAATTTCAGGAGCTCCTAAAGCATGGGAAAGGTTCACTTCTCGCCCAAACGGCGGAGTGGGAGGCTTTCCGCAAACGTTAGATCATGCCTTGTTCAACAGCATTTCGCATCGATCTGGCTTACAAGGGCTGTGGTTATGCGGAGATACAGTGTTTCCGGGAGCGGGGACTATAGGCGTATCGGTAAGCGGCTATCATGCTTTTCAAAGTATAACGTCTCATCAGCATAGGTTACCTTAACGTTTCGTACAGACAAACTACTAGTGCTTATACCATCAAAAAACACCGGCCCTATTATCATAGGGCCGGTGTTTTCAGGAGAGAAACAGCTTCCACCACTTCCGTTTTCGCTTCATATCAGCAGCGGCGGTTTGTCTGAAGGTTTGGACAAAATCACTAAACATTTCTTCGCGTTCAGCTACGCTTTGACGATGAAGCTTACGCTCTTTCTCCATTTCTTTCAAATAATAGACTCGTTCTTCATTCATCGAATCAATTAAATCACGAAGCTCTTCTGTCGTATTAGTTGAAGAATTGTTTAGTTTTTCAACCATAAATTTCACTTGATTCATCGCAACGGTAGAATTGCTTGAGAATCGGTCTAATAAATACTGCATTTCTTTAGAGGATTCATCCGCATTCTCCATGACATCTTTCATGAACAGACGCATATCCTCTGTTTTTTCTTCCGCAATTGTTGAATAATCTTCAATCAAAGAAGTGACTTCATCAAACGATTTTTCGTTAGAACGGATAATTTTTTTAGACATATTTTCTACATCTCTTGCGCTGCGTTCTGAAGACTCAGAGATATATGCCCCGACCGACTCCACCATTTCTACAGTTTGAGTAGCACTTTTTTCAAGCTCTTTTTTTACTTCTCCGACAATTTCTTCCCGAACTTCATTTCGCATTCCTTCTCGCATTTCTTTTAACAAATCAGCTTTAAACGTATCAAGTACTTCAAACACATCTTCATAGCGGCGAACAGCTTCTACTAGTTCCCCTTGAAGCAGCTCTTTTTCATTCACGACAAGGTCGTTTGGTTTTGGTTCTTCAATAGAAGCAGAAATAGCCTGCTTTTCTTCTTCAGTAGCTAATCGTGCTTCAGGTATAGGAGGGGTCTTCTCTTGCTTATTCTCTGAAATGCTTTCCTGCTTTTCAGCAGCTTTTTTCTTTTCTTGCTTCATCTGTTTATTGGAGTGTTCTTGAAAATCGATGACGTTTTCTTTTTTAGCAGTTTTCAACTTTGCTGGTTCTTCTTCTTTTGAAACCGCTGCCTCTGATTCCATCACTAAATGCTCCTGCTCTTCTTGTTCCTTTATCAGCAGCTGAACATATTCTTTGACTTCATCTAACGTACATTGTTCATCAAACAGCTGTTTAATATCATTAAATAATTCAATTTGTTCCTCTGTATAGACACGGGCCCCATCTACTCGTTCAATTGTTAAATAGCTGCCCAATAATTTTTCCCATTGTTTTAACGTTTTCTTTTCTACCTCTAATTGATCACTTACTTTTTTAATTGTATACGTCTCCATCATTTTTTATTTCCTCCCTTATCTATTTTCATCCAACTATGTAATGGATTATTTGTTGTATGTTGTATTCACCATATCTTCACTTGTTTTCCTGCTAGGTGACAAAGGTTGTCAAAACTAGACGACATTAGCCTTCTATGTAAAGAAAACGCATATTTTGTAAAAAAATGTACAGAAATGCGCAAATGGCAAAAATGGAAAACATAAAAGAAAAGGAGAGTATAGAAAACAGTTGACGGGAAAAAATGAATCCTATAAGATAAGTTTAAATGTTTAAGTTCTTGAACATATAAACATAAGGAGTGAACACTATGTCACAGCATTATGCGCTCATCACCGGTGCGTCCGGAGGAATAGGTAAAGAGTTAGCTTATCAATTCGCAAAGGATGGCCATTCTTTAATTTTAGTTGCCAGAAGTGCTGATAAACTAACAGCGATTAGAGAGAATTTAAAATCTACTTATAATATTGACGTGATAACGGTTGTAAAGGATTTATCAAGAGAAGAAGAGATACAGTCACTGTATGAAGAACTTAAAAATAAAGAAATGCACGTTGATTATTTAGTGAACAATGCAGGTTTTGGACTATACGGTAAATTTATTGAAACAGCTTTAGATGAAGAGTTAAACATGATTGACTTAAATATCCGAGCATTAACTCATTTAACAAAATTATTTTTACCCGATATGGTCAAAAGAAATCACGGGAAAATTTTAAACATTGCGTCCGTTGCTGCATTTATGCCGGGTCCGCTTATGACAGTGTATTACGCAACGAAAGCGTACGTATTATCTTTCACAGAGGCCCTTGAAAATGAATTAAGAGGTACCAATGTAACGGTAAGTGCTCTATGCCCGGGTCCAACTAAAACGGGTTTTAGCGATCGGGCCCAGCTGAGCAATTCCAAGCTTTTTCAAAGCGGTGCAATGGATGTAGAAGCAGTTGCTAAAGCGGGCTATAAAAAATTTATGAAAGGTCAGACGGTTATCGTACCAGGAGTACAGTTTCGTCTCGCCACCTTCATCCCGCGCTTTGTACCAAGAAAGTGGCTTTCATCCGTTGTCCGCAGAACACAAGAAATTAAATAAAGGAGAATATTTATGAGTGAAAAAGCAGTGGAGTTATTTCGTGCCAGCATTCCTATTTTTCAGGCTCTAAGTGATTCAGCAAGACAAGATATTATTTTGCTGCTCGCGGAAAAAGAGCCTTTAACCGTTAATGAAATTGCAAACGAGTCTACTTTATCACGACCGGCAATTTCTCATCATTTAAAAATTTTACGTGATCAAAAGCTTGTGCAAATTGAGCAAAAAGGAACGCAGAGATATTATTCATTAGCTTTAAACGAGGCAGTTGAGCTATTAAAAAGCTTGCTTGCTACAGTTGAAGCTGAATGTTTATAGGGAGATGAAAGAGATGAACCACGAGCAATTCTATATCACAGATGAAACGGTCATTGAACATATTGTCTCTACACAAAAGCAGTATTTCTATGCACAAAAGACAAAGAGCATCAGCAGCCGCATTCAAGCGCTGAATAAGCTCAGAGACGCAGTCAAACAAAACGAGCAGAGAATTATGGATGCTTTAAAGCAAGACTTGAATAAATCCGAAGTAGAGGCGTACACGTCGGAAATTGGGATTTTACTAGAGGAAATTCGGTTTACGCTTAAGCATTTAGCAAAATGGATGAAGCCTAAAAAAGTAAAAACCGCTTTAACACACGTGGGCTCTAAAGGGAAAATTGTTCCTGAACCGTATGGAGTCGCGTTAATTATTGCTCCGTGGAACTATCCGTTTCAATTAGCGCTGTCTCCTTTAGTAGGAGCGATTGCCGCTGGAAACACGGCGATTATAAAGCCTTCTGAATTAACGCCTAGCGTATCTCGGGTTATACAAGAATTACTAGCTGAGGCTTTTGATCCAGCATTTGTGACCGTGATTGAAGGCGCTGTAGACACGACGAGCCTGCTTTTAAAACAGCCCCTCGATTATATTTTCTTTACGGGAAGTGTAAATGTAGGGAAAATTATTATGCAAGAAGCAGGGAAGCAGCTTATTCCCGTCACGCTGGAGCTAGGAGGAAAAAGTCCGTGCATTGTACATGAAGATGCAAACCTAGATTTTGCAGCGAAGCGAATTATGTTTGGCAAAGGAATGAATGCAGGCCAAACGTGCGTTGCTCCCGATTATTTGCTCGTGCATAAAAAGGTAAAAGCGCAGCTAGTGGAGAAACTTCGCGAAGCGATTTATCAATTTTACGGTAGTAATCCGCTTGAAAGTGAGCGCTACGGCCGTATTGTCAGTGAGCGCCATTTTATTCGGCTAGTTGAGTTTTTAAAAGACGGAAACGCTATAGTTGGAGGCGGGTATAATAAAAGTACGCTCACAATAGAACCTACGGTGTTAAGTGAAGTAAGCTGGACATCAGACGTTATGCAAGAAGAAATTTTTGGGCCTATTCTTCCTATGATTGAATACGAAACGTTAGACGAAGTTATTCATAAAGTTCAAGAAAAAGCTAAGCCGTTAGCTCTTTACTTGTTTACGGAAAGTGCAAATGTACAAAACGTCATAACGGAGCGTCTTTCATTTGGAGGAGGCTGTATAAATGATACGCTTATGCATATCGCTACGCCATATTTACCCTTTGGCGGAGTTGGAGAAAGCGGTACGGGCCAATATCATGGAAAAGACAGCTTTCAGACATTTTCTCATTTTAAAAGCATGCTGTCTCAAACAACCAAGTTTGATTTGTCATTCCGCTATCCTTCAGAGAAACAAAACTTGAAAATGATTAAAAAATTATTGAAATAAAAAGCCTCCTGATAGGAGGCTTTTTCGTTATTTTGAAAGTGAAAGCTGAGAAAGCGGCCATTTTTCTTGTGTATACGCCATTTCCCAAAATAAATACTCCAGCTCACAGCTTTTGATAAAGTGATCTTTCATACGATTACGTTCTTCTTCAGTCGCTTGCTCGGTGAGTTCATCAAGTTTGTTACAAAACCATTGTGTTGTGCCATTCATTTCTTCATTATTATAAAACTGAATCCATTCATAAAAAGGATGAGAAGGAGATGGATTTACTTGTTCTGTAATGCGCTGGCCAATTTCAACGTACGTCCACGGACATGGAAGAAGCACGGCAATGATTTCCGCTAAGCTGCCTGTATGCGCAACGCTTGTCATATGGTTAATGTAGTGGCTGGCCGTTGGTGAAAGAGCCTCAGTGTGGAGGTCTTCATAGCGTACGCCTGCTACTTCACAAAAATTATTATGAGGGTGTACTTCACTATGTAATACCGTAGAAATGCCGGCATTAAAGGCTTCCATTTCGGTACGCGTACGGCATTTTGTTAAAGCAGCGCCGTAAATGCGGACAAATGCTGTTAAGTATTCGTAGTCTTGAGAAACGTAGTGAATAAGCGCTTCTTTTGGCACGTCTCCTTCAGCAATTCCTTTAATAAAAGGGTGGTTAAAAATGGCTTCGTAAATATAGTTTGCTTCTTGTCTTAATTGAGATGAAAATGACATCAAAATCCTCCTTTAATTATGAGGAAGTCACAAACAAGCACATAAAGGAAATAAAAAACACTCCGTTTATAAACGGAGTGGCAAAGGACAGTACAAAACTGAACATTGCCACTTTCCTACGCTGGTATGAGCCAGATCAGGTTCAAAGGGATCAAGAAAACTTGTCTCAGCCGGTCGGCACCCCTAGTGGACTTCCTATTAGTCTATGTTTAACTTACCATATATTCTGAAAAATAGAAAGCGTTACGGAAAATTGTTCCCTAACGGTTTTTATCTCTTAAAGAGGTAGCTTCTTGAAGCTATTTTTAATCATTTTTGTTTAAAAATGCATATTTTTAGGGAAGAAGAGGTATTAATGAAGGGAAGAGCCGTTTTCGTCTCCGAAACATTCCCATATAAATAGAAGAAAGGAGAGAACAAAATGGCAAAATTTCGTTTGTATGCTGTATTAAATACAGTAGGCTTGGCTATTACACTTCTTGTGAATTATTTAGCAAATGCGATTCCAATAGGAGGCAAAACAACGGCAGAGGCTTCTGCGCAAGTTCCTACGTTGTTTACACCAGCCGGTTATGCCTTTGCTATCTGGGGCGTTATTTATTTGTTATTAACCATTTGGGTTATACGCCAATTTTTTGCAAGAGAAGATCAAAAGGAAATATATGCACGTATCGGCATTTGGTTTTTTCTAAACTGTTTGTTAAATAGTGCGTGGATCTTTATTTTCCAAAACGATTACTATAAGTTATCCCTTTTAGTTATGCTCTTTATTTTAGGCACATTAATGATTGTATATTCCATTATTCAGCATTCTCGGATGACGACATGGTTTATGCGTCTGCCGATTTCGCTTTATCTTGGATGGATTTCTGTTGCGACTATTGTTAATGTATTTGTCGTATTTCAAGCAAATGGAATACAGCACTTACTTGGCCTAAATGAGTTAGCATGGACGATTATTATGCTGCTGGTAGGGGCTGCGCTGGGCATTATGTTTACATTAAAAAACCGAGACGCTGTTTATCCGCTTGTTTTTATTTGGGCTTATATTGCCATTGCGGTGAAACAAAGTGGAAATCAGCCAATTGTCATTACTGTTATCATCTCGATTGTTTTATTAGCAATTGCTATTATTGTGGGACTGATTAAACGCTATAGACGTTTTTAAAAAGAAGCTCTAGCTTTTGTAAGCTAGAGCTTTTTATGATGCTCTTTTGATTGTAAAAAAGCAGCTGTAAAAGCAATTAAGCTAATTAAAATACCAAAAGGAACAACAATTGGTACGAATGATAAAATAAATGTCATAAGCGTAACCTCCATGTTGCATCGGTGCATAATGAAAAATTCAACTTTTTAAATTGAAGTTCCGCTATTATAGTATGCTAGGCTTTATGTTTGGAGCCTATATGTTTAGAAATAAACGAAAAAGGCAACATACGTTACATATAGTTTATATAGGAGGAGTTAAAATGGAAACATATTTAGTGGCTTACACAGATAAAGACGATATGGAATATAAACAAGTGACGTGCGAGAGTTATGAAGATGCAGAGCGTACAGTTCTTCGTTTAGAGAGAGAAGGGCATATGCATATTGAAGAAATATCAAATCAAGAAGCCTACCGTGGAGACGAATCATCGTACAGAGAATAATTTTTGAATAGAAACATCAAACTCAAAATGAAGAGGCAGCTGCTTCTTCATTTTTTCTATTCTATATAGATATCGTTTTATAGAAAAAAGTAAAACGGGAATGATTTTCTTCTGCATTTATGGTACAGTACTAATCAGATGAGTTTTGAGTTTAGAAGAGGAGAGAGTAACATTATATGAGTAAAGGAAATCAGTGGTCTTCACGCCTCGGTTTTATTTTAGCATCTGCTGGGGCAGCAATTGGTCTAGGAGCGATATGGAAATTTCCATACGTAACCGGAACCAGTGGCGGTGGAGCATTTTTTGCGTTGTTTATTTTATTTACAATTTTTATTGGATTGCCGCTTCTGTTGGCAGAATTTATCATTGGAAGACATACGGGAAAAGAAGCGATTAGTGCTTATAAAGCAATTGCTCCAAAGTCCGCTTGGGTATGGATTGGCAGGCTGGGAGTACTCAGCTGTGTCGTTTTGCTTTCCTTTTACAGCGTCGTTGGCGGCTGGGTGATTTTATATACGATTATGAGCGTAACCGGTATGCTAAGCGGAAAAGAGTACGGTCCGTTGTTCAATGCCGTCATTAGCCAACCTTATGTGGTATTAGGTGCACAGGCGCTGTTTTTATTAATTACAGTGTTTGTTATTTCAAAAGGCGTACAAAAAGGCATAGAGCGTGCTAATAAATACATGATGCCGTTGTTATTTATCTGTTTTATTATCATTGTGGTTCGCTCTTTAACATTAGACGGAGCTATGGACGGAGTAAAGTTCTTTTTAAAACCGGATTTTTCAGCCATTACAGGGTCATCTGTTCTCTATGCGCTCGGTCAGTCGTTTTTCTCGCTTTGCGTAGGATTATCCTGCATGGTGACATATAGCTCTTATTTAGGGAAAAAAGTAAGCTTGACGCGTTCAGCGGGCACCATTGCTATTTTGAACTTGTTTGTTTCGCTGCTTGCAGGCTTGGCTATTTTTCCAGCTGTTTTTTCATTCGGATTAAAGCCAACCGAAGGACCTGGACTTTTGTTTGTGGTCTTGCCAACAGTATTTGAGAAAATGCCGTTTGGCACCGTCTTTTTAGCACTGTTTTTAATTTTATTTCTATTTGCTACGCTTACGTCTGCTTTTTCACTGCTGGAAATTATCGTAGCTGCTTTAACCAAAGACGATCAGACAAAACGAACTCGCTATGCTTCTTTAGCAGGGATTCTTGTGTTTGTAGTAGGTATCCCATCAGCGCTTTCGTTTGGTGTACTAAAACATGTCTCACTTTTTGGCAGAAGTATATTTGACGTAGCTGACTTTTTTGTGAGCAATTTAATGCTGCCTCTTGGAAGTTTAGCCATTGCGATTTTTGTGACATTTAAAATGAAAAAAGAAGCCGTGTATGAAGAGTTTATTTCAGGAAGTACAAAAGGCGCTAAATTATTCAACGCATGGTTCTTTCTAGTTAAATACGTATTACCTATTATTATTATAGCTGTTCTGTTAAGCTTACTTGTTGCATATTAAAAAAAGCACTCATCTGAGTGCTTTTTTTTGTTTATTTTGCAAAAACGTGATTTCCGATTGTAATCGTAACCTGTTTTTGACGAAGCCATTGATCGCTTGTTTTATCTGGGTTAAAGAAGAATAACGAGCCTTTTCCTTGACCTCTAAACGCTAGTGCTTCATTTACAGCTTTTTTTGCTTCAGCATCCGCTGCTTTATTAATTTCACCGTTTTGTACAGGTGTAAACTGTGTACCTTGATAAATGACATCATGAATAGAGTTTGGGAAAGAATCGCTATCCACGCGGTTTAAAACGACTGTTGCTACAGCCACTTTGCCAGCGTAAGGTTCACCTTTTGCTTCAGCTTGTACAAGGCGAGCTAACAATTCTTTATCGCTTTCGCTAATAGAGTTAGGGATTGTTAATGTTTCATTTGCATTAATAGAGTCGGTAGATTTGTGATTCGCTTCTTTTAACTGTTTAACCGTAACGCCGTATTCAGCGCCAATCTTGTAAAGAGTCTCTCCGGCTTTTACGCGATGGGTTGTTTCAGCGGCATTTGCCCCGTGACTCATGCCGAACATAGGAACGGCTAGTGCTCCAATAATTGCTAGTTTCTTAAACATAAAGTAAGTACCTCCTGAAATCCTTTTGAACGCCCCTTTTATCACGGATCGGTGCGTGCTGTGCACCGAACTTTATATGTACGTTTCAAAGATTAACAGGTGTCAATACATCTTGTCACTGCTTAAAACATACCAATCTAGGAAGATATTATAATAGTTAACAGATAATTTGAAAAATACGTTGACTGATAATAAAGGAGTGAATTATAATGAACGAGTAAATAGTTAACCGTTTAACTGGAGAGATTTTATGGGAGAAAAGATAACGATTCGTGATGTAGCAAAGCATGCAGGGGTGTCTGCAGCTTCAGTATCTTACGTCTTAAACGGAATTAACAAAGTATCCGATGAAACAAAAGAGCGAATTTTAACAGCGGTAAAAGAATTAAACTACGAACCAAATTTAACCGCCGTTAGTCTTTCGAAACAAAAGTCAAATATGATTGGCGTGATGTTCCCGCTTACAGATGATTCACTTTCTACTATATTTAAAGATAACCATTATTACAGTGAAATGATTAGTGGAATTGAATATGTAATCCGTAAGCATGGTTACGATCTAGTCATATCTGGAGTGAGTAGCCCAGCTGATTGCTTAAAATGGATTCGAACGAGAAATATTGATGGTCTTCTGTTTTTAGGAGCCTTCCCGCATCGATTATATGAAAAAATGAAAGCGTTATCGAATCCGATTGTGTTAGTAGATACATATGAAAAGTGCGAACGTGATTATCATCATATTTCGGTAGACGATGAGTATGGAGGATATCTCGCTACAACACATTTAGTGAGTTTGGGGCATAAAGAAATTGCCTTTGTTGCTCATCACCTCGTCAATAGTCCAGTGGATAAAAAGAGGTATATAGGCTACGAGAAAGCATTAAAAGAAGCGGGCATTACACCATCAAAGACGTTTGTTTTTGAAGTGAACGAAAGCTCATTTGATAACGGTTACAATTTAGGAAACAAGCTGCTGCAAGATCATAAGGATATTCGGGCGGTTTTTGCATCCTCTGATACGCTGGCGCTTGGAATTATGAAAGCACTGCAAGAAAAGGGGAAAAGAATTCCGCAGGACTATTCAATCGTAGGGTTTGACGACATCACGTTTAGCAGCTATGCATCTCCAAGTCTAACAACCATTCGTCAAGATGTATTTAACAAAGGAGTCGTCGCCGCGACGTCTGTTATTCAAGCAATCGAACACCGTTTCAGCACGCTGCAGCATGTAAAATTATCGGTTGAACTTGTTATTCGAGATTCGACTGCTAAGCGCGAGTGAACCACAGTAAGTTAACCGGTTAACCAAAGTTTAGCATTGATAAAAAAAGGGGATATAAGTTAGCATTCACAAAAAAAGGGGATATGAAAATGATTAATGTTACAGTATGGAACGAAAATCGTCATGAACAGAAAAATCCGGTTGTAAGAGAAATTTACTCTGAAGGCATTCACGGTGCCATCGCTTCTTTCTTAGAAGAAGGAGGATTTCGTACGCACACAGCAACATTAGACGAAGTAGAACACGGGTTGACTGAAGAAGTATTAAATCAAACGGATGTTTTAGTATGGTGGGGTCACTTAGCGCATGACGAAGTAAAAGATGACATCGTTGAGAAAGTAAAGCAGCGCGTGCTAGACGGTATGGGGCTTATTGTCTTACACTCAGGTCACTTTTCCAAGATCTTTAAAACGTTAATGGGCACAAGCTGCGACTTAAAATGGCGTGAAGCAGATGAAAAAGAGCGCTTGTGGGTAGTAGAACCGAGCCATCCGATTGTGGAAGGTATTGGTGAATTTATCGAGCTTGAGCGTGAAGAAATGTACGGAGAGCACTTTGATATTCCAGCACCTGATGAACTGATTTTCACGAGCTGGTTTGAAGGCGGAGAAATTTTCAGAAGCGGCTGCACGTACAAACGCGGAAACGGAAAAGTATTTTATTTCAGACCTGGACATGAAACATATCCAACATACCATAACAAAGACATTCAGCGTGTCATTATGAATGCTATTAAATGGGCGAAACCGGCAGAGAGAAAACGTCCTGTTTACGGCAATGCGCAACCGCTTGAATCAATCGCAGTTAAAAACTAATGAATAATGCTTAAGCAAAGGGGATAGGAAAGATGGCAAAAGTAAAAATTGGCGTTATTGGGTGCGGAAGCATTGCGCAACACCGTCACTTACCAGAATATAAGATGAATGAACAAGTAGAATTAGTAGCCGTTTGCGATATAAACACAGAACGTGCAAACAGCGTAGCACAGCAGTACGGTGTAAAAGCGTACGCAAACTATGAAGAACTTTTAGCAAGCGGTACAGTGGAAGCAGTGAGCGTATGTACGCCCAATTATCTTCATGCGCCTATTTCGGTTGCAGCGTTAAACAGCGGAGTTCATGTTCTGTGTGAAAAGCCGATGGCAACATCAGAAGAAGAAGCAAAAGCGATGATTGAAGCAGCAAAAACAAACGGTAAAAAACTAATGATCGGACATAATCAGCGCTTTGTAGCTTCTCATCAAAAAGCTCGTGAACTTATTGAAAAAGGGGAAATCGGTAAAATTTATAGTTTCCGTACGGCTTTTGGCCACGGTGGTCCTGAAGGCTGGAGCGTGGACGGAAAAGAAAGCTGGTTCTTCAAAAAAGACGAAGCGTTTATTGGTGCTATGGGGGATTTAGGCGTTCATAAAACCGATATGCTCCGCTACATATTAAATGAAGAAATTGTAGAAGTCGGTGCATTCGTTGAAAGCAATGCAAAAGACTTTGCAAATGTAGACGACAATGCTGTGTGCGTATTAAAAACGGAAAGCGGGATTATCGGGACGCTTGCGGCAAGCTGGGCTTACAATGGAAAAGAAGATAACTCCACGATTGTTTACGGCGAGAAAGGGATTCTTCGTTTAGAGGACGATCCGACGTATTCATTAGTTGCACAATATGCAACGGGTGAAGTGGTGAACTATGAATTAGGAAAAATCCAGTCGAACGATGAAGGCGGACAAAGTAATTCTCACGTCATTGAACAATTTGTAGATGCAGTTGCAGAAGATAAAGAATCTCCGGTTCCTGGTGAAGAAGGATTAAAATCACTTGCTGTTATTTTAGCAGCTTTAAAATCAAGTCAAACGAAACAAATTACGCGCGTGTAAGAGGTGAAAAACGTGAGAATTGGCATAATCGGAGCAGGAGGGATTGCTGTAAGCAGGCATATCCCGGCATTCAAACAACTGGGTGATGAATGTGTGATTTGGGGGCTTAGCGATATTAATAGTGAAAGAGCCACAGAGGTAGCCAATGAACATAATATCCCTCACGTATTTGTTGATTACAAAGATATGTTTAAAGAAGTGGATGCTGTATGTATTTGTACACCTAATAAATTTCACGCCGAGTTTGCAGTAGAAGCGCTAAAAGCAGGCGTTCACGTTCTATGTGAAAAGCCGATGGCGATGTCTAAAGAGCAAGGTGAAGAAATGCTTGCTGCTGCTAGAGAATCAGGTAAGCAGTTAGCGATTGCGTATCACTACCGATTCATGAAAGAAGCGCAGGCTGCGAAAAAAATGATGACAGAGGTAGGGCGTCCATTAGTTGCACGTGTCAGAGCAATGCGTCGCCGTAAGGTTCCCGGTTGGGGCGTATTTACGAACAAAGATCTTCAAGGAGGAGGCAGCTTAATTGATTACGGTTGCCATTTGCTTGATTTAACGCTTTGGCTAATGGGAAACCCAAAGCATACTGAAGTACTGGGAAGTACATATAATGACCTGAGTAAAACGCCTAACCAATTAAATCAATGGGGAGCATTTGATCATGAAACATTCGGTGTGGATGATCATGTAACGGCCTATATTAAATTTGAAAATGGAGCGTCGCTTCTTTTAGAAACTTCTTGGGCTGCTAATATCGAAGATGATGAAGAGCACGTAAGCATATCAGGGGTAGAGGGCGGTTTAAGCGTGTTTCCGTTTGAACTATACACGTCCAAAAACGGTATGCTCATGAACAGTACGTCACCTTGGATAGATGGAGAAGATGATTACAGCTTAAGTCAGGCTAAAAATTTCGTTGAAGCGTGTAAAGGAAATGCTGAATTAGTAGTAAAGCCACAAGAAGCGCTTCAAGTCTCAGCTATTATTGATGAAATATATCGCACAGGGGGAAATTAAAATGAAACTTGGAGTATTCACGGTCTTATTTGCGGATCTTTCTTTTGAAGAGATGTTAGATAAAGTAAAATCAGCAGGTCTTCATGCTGTTGAAATCGGAACGGGAGGCTATCCGGGAAACAGCCATTGTCCGCTAGATGAGCTGCTTGAAGATGAGGGAAAAAGAGAAGCATATATGAAGCAGATAAAAGACCGCGGACTTACAATCAGCGCATTTAGCTGCCACGGCAATCCTATTTCACCTGAGGCAAGTTTTGCAAAAGAATCTGACGAAACGCTTCGCAAGACCATCCAACTAGCATCATTAGTAGATGTTCCAGTGGTTAACTGCTTTTCTGGAACAGCAGGAGATCACGAAGAAGCGAAGTACCCAAACTGGCCTGTTACTCCTTGGCCTAACGAGTATGGAGACGTATTGAATTGGCAGTGGGAAAATAAGCTTGTTCCTTATTGGAAAGAAATTGGAGAACTAGCGGAGGAGCATAACGTAAAAATTGGTTTAGAACTTCACGGTGGATTTTTAGTTCATACTCCGTATACGCTCCTAAAGCTTCGCGAAAAAACAAGTCCAGCGATTGGCGCTAACCTTGATCCAAGTCATTTATGGTGGCAAGGAATTGATCCGGTAGGAGCTATTAAAATTTTAGCAAAAGAAAATGCGATTCATCATTTCCATGCAAAGGATACGTACTTGGACCAGGATAATATTAACATGTATGGACTGACGGATATGCAGCCATACGGAGAAGTCCAAACGCGTGCATGGACGTTTAGATCCGTAGGATGCGGACATGATGTAAAAGAGTGGTCTGATATGATGAGTGCCCTTCGCACATACGGATACGATTATGTAGTCAGCATTGAGCATGAAGATCCAATCATGTCGATTGAAGAAGGATTTAAACGCGCGGTTACAAACTTACAAAGTGTATTAATTGAAGAAACTCCGTCACAAATGTGGTGGGCGTAAGCAAAAAGAAGCATCTCTTAAAAAGAGGTGCTTCTTTTATTTTCGTTGATAAATTATTTGCCTTTTGTTCACCTGAATTTCGATACAAACGGGTGATTGGTAACCCAAAAGCGCCAAGGGTAATCCTTCGCTTCACCAGAATTATCAATGCCAACGCGAGGTCCGGCGGAAATCGCTGAAGGAGTGAAGCCACGAGCAATATAAAGAGGAGGGGTGGTTAAATCATGACCGTACAAATCCATTGAAACCCCTAGTGCTTTTGTTAGTTTCCCAGGACCGTTTGTCCAATTTATTTCATTTTCCATACCTCGACGTCTAGTTTTCATCAAATCTTTTCCGCTAAATGGCTCAATAGCTCGAATGAGGACGCCTTCTGGACAATCGATGTCGCTGCTTACAACATTGAGTAAACAATGTGTATGCATTGTATGCGTATAGGCATGACCAGGAGGACCGAACATTACCTCTGTTCTTTTTGTGCGCCGGTTATTAAAGCTATGAGCTGCTCGGTCGAAAGGCCCTTTATAAGCCTCTGTTTCCACAATAAAACCAGATGCAGCTCCTTCTGCCGTTTCGTGAACAAGAAGACATCCTAACAGCGACTGAGCTAGTTCAAGCGTAGGCTGTTGATAAAACGAAAGAGGAAGTGGTTCAATCGCTAAAAGAGAACGCGTCATTTGCTGTAGTCCATCCTTTCAAAGCAAAGTCATTCACGCTGTTATTGCGCATCTTTTATTATGATGTTTTCTTTGTTATTTTGCAAAGGGAGGGATTGATTCATACAGTAATCTTTCTTACCCACGTTCAAGTATTTATCATGATTCAACTTACTCTATGAAATTATTTTAAAGAAGGGTTTCGTTTTGCACGTGTAGGGGGAATATTTTACTACAATACTTCGCTTTTGCTGCTGGTATGATATGCACAGTTCATCCATATTTTACATGCTTTTAGTTTTAAAAAATAGTGATCCGTCTTTTCTTTATTTTCGTTCTACACATGAAAGCAAAATAAAAAGATTGAATTGTAGAAAGTTCTTTATAAATGGAAATAAAGAAAAAATATCCTTCAAAGAGTATTTAAGGGATTTTAGAACATATTAAAAATAAAATTTATACACTGTGAGGAATAGCTATGAACATCTACTTTGATACATTAACGAATTTATCAATTAAACATATTTTTGGGCCTGCATCTCAAACAATCACCCATCTCACATATCATTCAAAACAAGTTCACGACGGATCCGTATTTTTTAGTATAAAAGGTGAAAATGAAGATGGACATCAATATATTAAAGAAGCTATAGCTAGAGGAGCCGTAGCAGTCTTTGGGACAAGCATCGAGGAGCTTCGTCTTTTGAGCACTCAGTATTCTCACTGTACGTTTTTAGCTGTTGACGACGTTCGCAAAGTAATGGCGTCTTTTTCTAAAATGTATTTTGATTATACGGATGAAAAAATTGAGACAATTGGCGTTACAGGTACAAATGGCAAAACAACCGTAGCAGCTTACGTAAGGTCGCTTTTAACTCTTTTAAAATTGCCAACAGGATCGATTGGAACGACCGGCATTTGGTCATCAAAGCAGAAGTTAGTTTATAAAAAAAGTACGCCTACAACACCTGAGTCGGTAGACTTGCATAAAATTTTTTATGATTTGTATACAAGAGGTGATGAAGCGGCAGTGATGGAAGTATCTTCGATTGCGATTGATCAGCAACGAGTAGAAAATATTTATTTTGATGTAGCCATTCATACAAACTTATCGGAAGAACATTTAGAGTATCATAAAACGTTTGAGCACTATAAAAAATGCAAGATGAAATTATTTCAACAGGCCAAACATGCCGTTATTAATATAGATGATCAGGACATGGGCAAAGACTTAAGCAGGGTATTTGAAGGACCTAAAGTCACGTATAGTTTATTAAATAACAAGGAGGCAACTCTGCAAGCAACAAACATCACCGTCAAAGAAGGAGGCTCTTTCTTTGATTTACTTTATAAAGGACAGTCATACAAAGTAGCAGTGCCTGTATATGGTGATTACAACATTGCTAACGTGCTAGCGGCCATTGGTACAGCTCTTCACTTTGAATACCACATTGAAGATATTATTAGCGTACTTCCTCAATTGGAAAGTCCAGAAGGGCGATTTCAGGTGATAGAAGGTCCTAATAACCAAAAAGTGATTTTAGACTATGCCCATACGCCTGTTGCCCTTACGCGTTTGGTAGAAGAAGTAAAAAAGATGGAGTATAACCAGCTGATTGTCATGATTGCAGGGATCGGCATTCGAGATTTTAATAAAATGCCTAAAATGGCGCGTACCATTGAAGGAAAAGCAGATGAAATTATCGTAACGGTTGATCACCCAGGTTATCATGATCCTAACGTAATTGTAGATCAAGTGATGACAGGTTTTTCGAATCCGAGCGCAAGCAATATTCACCGCGCCCCTACTCGAACAGAAGGAGTATTAAAGTCGCTTTCTTTAGGAAAGGCGAATGATATTATTTTACTTACAAGCGGCTGTATTAACGGCGCTCAGCTTGTAAAAGGAAATGAAATTCCGCATTCAGATGAAGAAATTATTGCCTCTTATTATGCATCGTTAAGCAATATTTCCTGATATTCTTCTTCATTTATTGAACGAACGTGGAGAAATTGAAACATCATACGAAAGAAGGTCTCTTACTGTTTTTAGAGACCTTCTTTTTGCATCAAAACTATAGGCTGTTTTCGCGCTGTGTTTTTGGTTCTTCAATTTTTACATCATGTTCTTTAGCCAGCTTTTTAATAGCTGCATTGTAATCGCGTATACCTTTTCGTGCTTCATCAAGCATAGCGTTTGCCTCAGCAATAAGGTTGCGGTCCTGCTTTTCCAAAGCACTGACAATTTTAATAAAAGCATTATACTGGGTATTGGCAGCCTTTATATAGCCTTCATGAACCTTTCGAAGATCGTCGGTTTCTACATCGATGTTTTCCAGTTCGTCAACAAATTTACGATAGGTAGGAATGACTTCACTCGTCATCGTATCGTACATAACAGCGTCACTTGTGTAGTTAGCGCCTGTAACGGAATCGTATGCGTCAATCGCCTCTTTTTCAAGCTGAGCCGCTTTCTTTAAATCTTGATTGTTATAATCGATTAAATCATCTTGAACAGGATCACTAAAGCAGGCGGATAATAAAAACAAAAGAGGGACAAGACAAAATAAAACTTTCTTCAACGAATTTCACCTCCGTTTAACAATGTATGAAACATCTGCTTGGCAAAGTCTGTTTTAATAACTGGAGAAAAAGAAGGGAGTGTATAAAAGGATTTTTAAAGGTCGACAGTGAATGTATTCATAAGTTGGTTTGTAGTTGACCACCCTTTAGTAGCAGGAAGGAAGAGAAGATGATTAAAATAAAAAGAGACCACTTAACGAACAATGAAGTTATTGAGCTAGTAAGTTCTCACCTTCAAGGAATGAACTTACATTCCCCCCCTGAAAGTATTCATGCTCTAGATATTGAAAGTTTAAAACAACGTCATATTACGTTTTGGAGCGTGTGGGAAGGAAGTCAGCTAGCAGGGTGCGGAGCTGTAAAAGAGTTAGATGAGCATCACGGAGAAATTAAATCGATGCGAACAGCTACCGCTCATTTGCGGAAAGGAATTGCTAGAGAGCTGCTGCAGTACATAATAAATGAAGCGCAAAAACGAGGGTACCGACGCTTAAGCTTAGAAACAGGATCCGCACCTGCTTTTGAACCGGCTAGAAAGCTATACGCCAGTTTTGGATTTTACGAGTGCGAACCGTTTTCTACCTACAAAGAAGATCCATACAGTGTGTTTATGACAAAGAAATTGAATGAGTAAAAGACAGGAAAGAAGGCGCAGATGATTTGTTTATTTGTATGCAAACTGTGCGCGCAAGCAGCTGTCATTTATCCTGTTAGCAAGTAAGCTTTTTAGGCAAAGCCTTTTTAGGAGGCTTTGTTTTGGTCATGATTCATATAAAAAGGTATAAACTAGGTTTTCTCACTAGACAAAAAGGTTTTTCCTATGTAGTATAGGTGTCAGATAATACAAAACGAATGTTCAGTATAAATAATAAATGTACGGGGCGGTGGAAATAGCTTGAATAAAAAAAAGCTTCAAAGTGAACAAACCAAAAGAAAAGTGGCAGATGCCGCTAAAGCATTGTTTTCTCAAAAAGGCTATAAAGCTACATCTATTGAGGAAATTGTAGAAGCTACGGGAAGCAGTAAAGGGAATATTTATTATCACTTTAAAAGTAAAGAAGGGCTTTTTCTTTATTTAATAGACGAATGGGATCTTGAGTGGGAACGAAACTGGAAAGAAAGAGAGTCTCTTTACAAAACAACAAGAGATAAGCTTTTTGGAATAGCGGAGCAAATCATTTTAGATGATTTGAATCATCCTCTTACGAAAGCTGCGGATGAGTTTTTTAACAACGAGGAGAAGGGCAGCGACATCGAAGAGCGAATTGATGAGATGGTGAAACGACACGTGGAGTTTAACCGGGAACTTTTGCAACAGGGCATCGATGAAGGCGAGTTTTCTCATAAAAATGCAGAGCAGCTTGCAGTAATTTTAGAAGGGTTGTTTGTTGGAATGAGCCGCATGTCTCGAAAAACGAGTACGGAAAATGCCCTGCAGCTTTACCATTCAGCAATCGATGTATTTTTAAACGGAATTATAGCAAGGTCTTCTTAAATAAGCGGGGATGCTTATTGCGGCAATGAGTAATCCCTCATTATTTTGTATTTTTATAGACCGAACGTTCAGTATTTTTGTAATCAGGAGGTTTATATGTCATTATTGTTAAGAAATCGAGCGGCGATTTTGCTGCTCATGCTAAATATTTTTATTATCTTTACGGGAATCGGTCTCGTTATTCCAATTATGCCAACCTATATGACGGAGCTTCATATCAACGGCAGCGTGATGGGGCTTTTAGTAGCGGTGTTTTCACTAACTCAATTTCTGTTTTCGCCTTTAGCGGGGCGATTATCAGATTCGTTAGGGAGAAAGAAAATTATTGTAGCGGGAATGATTGTTTTTGCCCTGTCTGAATGGTTCTTTGGTTCAGTGAGTACACCTCTTTTATTATTTGTATCCAGAATGCTAGGTGGGGTCGGGGCCGCGCTTATTATGCCTGCTGTTATGGCCTATACAGCGGACGTGACGTCTGCTAAAGAACGCGCTAAAGGAATGGGCTATGTGACGGCAGCGATTACAACAGGATTTATTATCGGGCCCGGTATTGGAGGCTTTTTAGCTGAATACGGCATGCGCGTGCCATTTTACATGGCCGCAGTAGCAGGAGGCTTGGCTGCAGTGATTACGCTTTTTGTTTTGCCGGAGTCTCGTCCTGTACAAGGTCATGCTGTTTCAAACAATGAGAATCCAAAAGAAGATCGGCTGCTACTGCAGCTTATGAATTCCTACAAAGAACCTTATTTTTTAAGTTTAATTATCGTTTTTGTGACATCGTTTGGATTATCCAATTATGAAACGATCTTTTCACTATTTGTTGATCATAAATTTAGCTTTACGCCAAAAGATATTGCGTTTGTTATTACGTTTGGCTCTATTGCAGGGGCTGTTGTGCAGGTTACGATTTTTGGCTGGATTTTAAATAAATTCGGTGAAAAAAGAGTGATTTCGTTTTGCTTGATGATGACGGGACTTTTTATTTTACTTACACTATTTGTGCACACGTACTGGCTTATTATTGTTGTGACATTTATCGTCTTTTTAGCAACAGATATTTTACGTCCGGCAATCAGCACGCAAATGTCGATGATGGCACAAGACGACCAAGGGTATGTAGCCGGACTAAATTCTGCTTATACAAGTCTTGGTAATATTATTGGACCTGTTGTAGCAGGCTTTCTTTTTGATATAAACATTAATTACCCGTACGTATCAGCTGCACTTGTACTGCTGCTTTGTTTTCTTTTATCTTTAAGAGCAGGAAAGGACCGAAAAACAGCTGTGAGAAATCAAGCGATTCAAGAAAAATGATAGAATTTTTAGGGGATAGAAGACCTCCAGTAGTTTACTGGAGGTCTTTTAATGATGCTTTTAGTAAAGCTGTAAGATTTACAACACCACTCAGCCTATAGCGAAGCTTTATTTTATGGGCAAAACAGTGAAATGGTTGCAAATAAAAAAGGTTAATAGTAAACTTTAAACGTAACAAGAATAGTATGGGAGCTTGCGCGGGGCAGGCTGAGAGTACAGGGGCGCCTGTTGACCATTTGAACCTGTTGGATAATGCCAGCGCAGGGAATGTGAGTACATACCAAAGCACTTTGCGCATGCAAGGTGCTTTTTTGTCTTTTTTTTGCAGTGTTAAAACTAAATGAAAAGAGTGAGAGAACATGGATATTAGTAAAATTTCAGCTCAATTAGAAAAAGTAAGAGATACAAGTCCGCTTGTTCATAATATTACGAATGTTGTGGTAACCAATTTTACAGCAAATGGACTGCTTGCCCTAGGAGCGTCACCTGTTATGGCTTATGCGAAGGAAGAAGTGGCTGATATGGCTCGAATCGCCGGAGCGCTTGTCTTAAATATGGGTACACTGACGGCTCAAGAAGTAGAAGCGATGAGAATAGCAGGAAAATCAGCAAATGAAAACGGCGTGCCGGTTATTTTCGATCCTGTAGGAGCCGGAGCAACACCGTTTCGTACAGAAGTGGCATGTCAGCTTGTAGAAGAATTAAATATTGCCGTTATTCGCGGTAACGCTGCTGAAGTTGCGAATGTAGTAGGCGAGTCATGGCTCATTAAAGGCGTTGATTCATTAGAAGGGCAAGGAGACGTCATTGAACTTGCTGAGAAAGCAGCGAACAAATTAGATACAGTGATTGTTATTACGGGGAAACAAGATGTGATCACCGATGGAAACACAACGTATACAGTAGACAACGGTCACCCGTTATTTACGAAGGTGACGGGTACTGGATGTCTGCTGACATCAATTATAGGAGCTTTCGCGGCTGTAGAAAAAGAATATGTCGAGGCAAGCGTTGCTGCTTTAAGTTTTTACGGAGTGGCAGGTGAAATCGCCGCAGCGAAAAAAGGTGAAGAAGGGCCGGGGAGCTTTCAAATTGAGCTGTTAAATCAGCTTCATCTTTTATCTGGACAGGATATTGAATCATATGCAAGAGTACATCAACGTTAAAAGGAGCGGGAAAATGACAAACGAAGAAATTAAAAAGCTGCTGAAAGTTTATTTTATAATGGGCAGCAATAACTGTACAAAAAATCCGAAAGAAGTATTAAAAGAAGCAATTGAAGGCGGCGTTACCGTGTTTCAATTTCGTGAAAAAGGCGAAGGTGCACTAAAAGGAGAAGCGAAATATCAGCTGGCGAAAGAACTTCAGCAAATTTGTCAGCAGCACAACGTTCCTTTTGTTGTGAATGATGATCTTGACTTAGCGATCCGTTTACAAGCAGATGGCGTTCATATTGGACAAGAAGATGAAAAAGCTCATATTGTTCGAGAAAAAATAGGAAAAGGAATTGTGGGCGTCTCTGTTCATAATGTACAAGAGCTGCAGCAAGCCATAAAAGACGGGGCGGATTATGTAGGAATGGGACCTGTTTTTCCTACTTCTACAAAAAAAGACGCAAAAGCAGTGCAAGGTACAAAATTAATTGAAGAAGTGCGAAACCAGAATATTGACTTTCCAATTGTAGGAATCGGTGGCATCACGCCTGAAAATGCCAAACAAGTAGTAGAAGCAGGTGCAGATGGTGTTTCTATTATTACCGCGATTAGCTTAGCAGCGTCTCCAAAAGAAAAAGCAGCTCAATTGAAAGAAGCGGTAGGAAAATAAAAAAAGCGCACAGTGTGCGCTTTTTTATTATAGCTGAACGGTTTGAGGAGTTTCTTCGCCTTCATTCATAAAGCGAATTTCGTTTGGTGTAATTTCCAGAACAACATACTCAGGGTCATTTGGACCGTCAAACCATTCTTTCATGTGATCGTTCCATATACGTCCTTTTAATTGATCACCGGTACGAAGAACAGCTGTCCCGGATAATTCTAAGTATTGATCGCCATATCCTTCGCCGCTGTAGCCCAATAGTACGTGCACGTTCGGATTGGCTTCGATTTCTTCTGCCTTATGTGTATTGATATTTGTTGGTGTGTAAAGAGCGATACCATCTTCATCGCTGAAAAATGTCATATAGCGAGAGTGGGGTTTGTTGTTTACAACTGTGGCTAATGTTCCTACACGATTTCCTTCTAATACTTCATTTACTTTTTTAGCAATTTTTTGTTCATTCATTTTATCCATCTCCTTTATTACTTTTTATGTTCCTCAATCGAAGATAAATAAAACATACATGTCTAAAAAAAATATAAGTTAACAATAAAATAATTATGTAAACTAATAAATAAAAAAATAAAAAAAGCTAGCTACAGCTAACTAAAAAATAAGCCCGCACTGCCGTAACCCTAAGTGTCTTAAATACCCAGATCTACTAGGTGGGTGCCCTCATAGCCGGGTTTAGCGTCCCAAGAAGGGCGTGCTATCTGCAGCTAAATTTTGAGCTCCCTTTTAACACTCAAAGGTTTAAGACAACATGAGTATACGCACAGCGCAGGTATGTATAACAAATGTAAATAAAATGCCGATATATAAATGTTTTCTAATTAATCAACTTTCATCGTACAAGAAATGATTATAACGGAATAATGAATGGAACGCAAGACTTTTATTTAAAGTTTTTCTTCTCTAACATCTTGGCGGTTATGCCGTAACAAAATAAAAAAAGGGCCCGCAACTGGAATGAAACATAAGAGAAGGTAAGGCCGGGATGCTATCTTTTCTTTTGTCATAACGGAATAAGAAAGCCACGTTAAAACAAAAAAATCAGCGGTCATCACGCTAACAAGCTGTGACTGCATAAAAGCATCTTCATAAGCTCTTATTGAACCTATGGATAGTCCGTATACGTAACCAGCAATCGTGAGTGCTAAGCATAGTCCAATCCATAGACGAGAAGAAATGATGGCAATGAAACGTGAAGGAATACGCGAACGTGTTCGAACTTTTTGTCCTTTCCAATGATAATAGAACAAAAGAGAAAAAGCTCCAAGCGCAAATGATAGGAGAGAAAATGGCCATCCAGGCAGTTTGTACGTATCTTTTTTACAAATCATTACCATGAACAATACTGGGAAAAGTCCTAAAAAAGAGAATGCCATAACTACGAGCGGATTTACCTGTTGAAAATTTCCTGTGACAAGGTTTTTAAACAGCATATCATCAGCGGCGCTTGCTCCCGGAGCTAGCAGAAAGGTGTATAGTACAAGCATAGTCCATACAATGATGTACATATTCTCAACTCCTTTTAATTGTTTTAGTATACAAAAACCATTTCAGTATATTTCCCCGTTTTGTGATGAAGGGAAACGCTTGAAACTCTTCTTTAATTAGGTGTAATATTACACTAAAGACATGTGCGTGTATAGAAAGAAAGGGCTGTAAAAATGGATAAACAAGAAGTGATTAAATCCGTATCGGATAAAATACGATTAATTCGTTTAGAAAGAAACTATTCACAAGACAGAATGGCTGAAGTTATTGGTATTTCAAAAAAAACATTGGTTCAAATTGAAAAAGGGCGCACGGAAGCAGGGTGGACGACCACTGTTGCAGTATGCGGTTTGTTTCGTGACAGTGAAATCCTTCAATCGGTTTTAGGAGACGTCCCCTTAGAAGTAGTAGAAATCATTGCTCATAACGGCGTATCTTCTCCAAAAGATAAAACGCTCGGAGGAAGAGTATGGTGGAAAGAGATTCAAAAAGAAGGTTCTTTTCGTCTGCAGCAAAATATGATTAGTCAGCACTATCGTATTTTAGATGACCAAGACTATCGATGGTTTAGTTCATTTGATAAAAGCGAAGCTGTAGAAAGGTTTGAAGAATTAACGAAGAAATAAAAACAAGCACTTGTTTTCAAGTGCTTGTTACTGATTCATTAACGTGCCGGATGAAGGGCGGTTGAACCAATTCCATAGCTCTACATCTCCAAGTGACGCGTAGGTGATAGACGGATCGTTTTTTAATTTCAGCAGCTTTTTGGTAGGTCCTGTAATCACAACGCCGTACACACCGACTCCATGTTTCTTTACATAAGAATATCGCTGCTTTAGCAACAAATCGGAATGGTCTAGCTGACGAACTTTTTGGACTGTTTCTTCATTATCGGCTAATAGTTTCATCATATCTAAAACGTTCGACTTGCTAGTAGAGTGCGTTTGATTTCCTTTGTGCTCGTAAGGCAAGTCTAAAAACTCTGGAAAGCCAAATGTTGATGTTAAGTCAATTAATGGCTCATCTTTTGTGCTTGTTTTTTGTTCGTTCCCTGTATTAAGCGCGTACCAAGAGGTAGAAAAATCACGGCTGTCGATGGCATTCATTTTTTGCTGAACTTCTTTTAGCGAATACGTATTATCAAAAGAAATAGCCACTTCGCTTACCGTTCCTTTTGGTAGGTTTTCTAATGCATTCCATGTTTCATTCGTCCATTCCTTATACTCTTTTGCATGCAGCTTTAGTTTTTTTGGATCAGGATAGACAAAGGAAAGGTTAAGGTCGTATTTACCACCAGAAAATTCTTTTTCTACACCGCTCGTTTTATCAAACAGCTGATGAAATGTAAACGTCCCAACGGCCTGCTCTTCACGTCCAATTAGCTTATAAGCTTCCATTTGCGACTGCATTCGGAAAAAGGACTGTGTATCAGAAGTGGTTTCACGTGTATGAACGTTCGGAAAAGCAGATTCGATAGCTGCTTGATTGACGCTGTTTATGTATTCGGTTTTTGATTGATGATAATATACAATGGATAAAAAGCTGCCAATCATCCATAGCAGAACGACAGAGCTAATGACAGTTGTCACATTTGAAAGGCGCTGCTTCCATTTGGCCATATAAATGGACTTTTTCACTTTTTTATTATCCAACATCGTATCGTCATTTAGTGAAGTAGTTGATGGAATTGGCGATAACGGTTCATCTTCAGTTAGCAAGTGCTCTAAATGAGCTGAGCATGCTTCACAATTTTCCGTATGTTGTTCAAGTGTTTCTGCTTCTTTGTCTGTCAAAGTGCCGTTTTTATATTTTTCCCATTGATGCTTCATATCTTGACAGCTCATCCGTCCTCTTCCTTTCTTTTTTTCAATTGTTGACGACCACGATACAAGTCCATTTTCACTTTTGACAGAGTAAAGCCAGTCATTTCTGCAATCTCTTCATATGTGAAGCCATGATAATCTCGTAACAGTACAATATTCTGCTTAGCCGGAGGCAAAGCAGATACATCAGAAAGCCAGCCGTCGATTTCACTTTGAATCATCACTTGTTCTTCAGCACTTGGCTGAGGAGTAAAGTGCCATTCTTCTATTTCGACAGTAGGGCGTTTTTTTTCTTTTCGATACCAGTCAATAAAGGCGTGATAAGCAATTTTGAACAGCCAAGGCTTTACTTCCTCGCCTTTATACGTTTCTAAGTGTAAAAGTGCCCGGTAAAAGGTCTCCTGCATTAAATCTTCCGCTGATTCTTTTCTGCGAGTAAGAGAGAGAAGATAGCGCAGCAAATCATGCATGTGCTGTTTATAAATGTGTTCAAAGTTATGCTGTTGTGCCATTTTCTCCCCCTTTCATTTAATCAACGCAATTTGTGGATAAAAGTTTCGGTTTTTTTATCAAAAATCGTATGTAATAGATAAAAGATGCTTAAAATACGATATATAGCTTATCATACTAAAAAGAAAATCATATGAAATTCGACATAATTCCGTGTAATTTGTCATTTTTTTAAAAAACTAAAGGGTAATTGGTGTTCGAAGGAAACAGAAAATGTTATGATAGAACAAGGATGTGCTCTTACAAAAAACAGCTACATACATAATAAAAAATACAGCGTTTGTTTGCAGAATGAAAATGGACAAACACATGGTGTTTAACCATCGATGTTTGTGGGAAAATAAACTAAGTATTTTCAACAAAAAGTAAATTAAATTGTGTTTTCACTTATAAAAAACACGGTAAATTGGAAAAGGTGGGGTCATGATGGACGTAGAAAATACACAAGGTACAGAAGAACAAGCACCTAAAGTCAAGGCAGCTAAAGTTGGCGATACGATTCAGCCTAAAAAAGGCGACTATAAAGGATTTAAAGGAATTGTTATGGTAGTGCGAGACAATTCGGTTATCGTAGATTTTGGAAAAGATGCTGAAACGGGCGAATCCATGAAAACAGTCGTTAATCATAAAAACTATAAAATCGTAAAAAAGTAGGTGAATAACCTACTTTTTTTTACTGAATATATGTTTAAAGACGGCGATTTTTCTACCGGAAACTTTAGAGAAACGCATAGGTAAAGCAATTCTTTGAGAAGAAGAATGTTTTTTAGTAAACTATAGAAAGTATGTAGAAAGAAAGGATTTTTTGTTATGTCAATTCAATTATCACAATTATCATTACCAAAAGAGGTTCTTTCGCTTTTAGCGAATCGTAAATATGAAAATCTGTCTCATGCTGATCAGCTATTAATCGGAAAAGGCGGCTATACAGCAGAAGAAGCAGATATTTTAGAAGATGCCATTATTGCCTTATCACTAGGGAAAAACGTACTTTTAAAAGGGCCAACAGGTTCAGGTAAAACAAAGCTTGCTGAAACGCTGTCGCATTTATTTTCTCAGCCGATGCATAGCGTTAACTGCTCGGTTGATTTAGATGCAGAAGCGCTGCTTGGCTTTAAAACAATTTCTGAACAAGAAGGGAAAACAGGTATCGAGTTTGTAGAAGGACCTGTTATTCAGGCAATGAAAAAAGGCCATTTATTATATATTGATGAAATTAACATGGCGAAACCTGAAACGCTTCCTATTTTAAACGGGGTACTTGACTACCGGAAAATGATTACAAACCCATTCACTGGAGATGTAGTGCGCGGTCAGCAAACATTCGGCGTAGTAGCGGCTATTAACGAAGGGTATGTTGGGACTGTTCCATTAAACGAAGCGTTAAAAAATCGTTTTGTTGTCATTGAAGTGCCATATATTCAAGGGAGCAGCTTAAAGCAAGTTCTAATGTCTCAGTCTCAGTTAAAAGACGAAAAATTAATTGATAAATTTGTCACGCTCTCTGCAGATTTAATTACTCAAGTTCAAAGCGGCCATGTATCAGAAGAAGCTGCGTCTATTCGTGCGCTTATTGATACGTGTGATTTAGCTCTTTATATGCCGCCTCTTCGCGCGATTAAACGCGGTATTATTGAAAAGCTAGAAGATGAAAGGGAAAAAGCCGCCATTCAAAATATTGCTGAAACATTATTTGAGTAAGGAGTGGCGCTATGCGATTTATTAAATTTAACGACAAAAATGTAGATTCCTTTCTCTATATGGAGCTGGCAGATTTAACGAAAACATTAACAAAAAATGATGAAATTGAAGTAGAGTATCGCGTTTCATCTTATTATGATCCTGTACACTGCATTATTTATCTCAGTCACTTTTGGGATAACCGTCCAGAAGAAGACAAAGTGTATGGCTTAAAAAGTGATGTATTTTTAAGAAGTATTGGAAGCTATAAGCATTCAAACTTCAAAGAAATTAATGCATATTTAAAGAAAATAAATAAAACGTCGGTACCTAGCTTAGCTAAGCAGCTGTTTATGCTGTTTGAAGATATTCGTTTAGAAGAAGTATGCAAACGCGAACGTCCTGGAACGAAAAAAGCCTTCGCCGTCAGAAGGCAGCTCTATAGAAAATATTTTGCTACACAAATGAGCGCAAATTTAACAAAAAGCGTGTACACGGATGCACTTTTTAACGGCATTTACTTGCTATTAACGGCTGAAAATCCGTTTGAAGAAATTCCTTCAATGAGTGAATCGATTAACTTAGCGATGCCTTTTATTCGCAGACAGCTAACAAATGTATATGAAGCGAAAACAACAAAAGATGTATCGCGCATCTGCCTTGAACTCGTAGATGTTTTTGATGATATTATCGAAAAAGATATGCTTAATACTTATTTCTTCTTGGCTGAACTTCAGTATGATCAGTTAGAAGAAGGGTTAACATTTGAAGATTTAAAACGCAAAGATTCATTAGTGAACGATGATATTTTAGAGCATGAAAAAGACGGAGATGAAGACATTCACGAAGAGAAAATGGAAATGTGGCATCGAGAGACAAGCGAAGCGACGCAAAGTTTTCTACAGTTTGATATGGATCAAGGTTCAAAAACAGACATGCTAGGCGATGGTGTTCGTGAAGGCGACGATGGAGATCAAGCAATGGGAATGGTGCAAGGATCTTCTCAAAAAACATCACGGAACGATTATTCTCAAATAGAAGCCATGGAGCAAACGCATCCGGAAAAAGACGGGGAAGCGGATTATGAGTATGGGAAAGAAAATAAGCATGCCTATGCTGTTTTTGTAGATTCTAAACTTCCAAGCGACGATCACGTTGTTCAGTATGATGAGAATAAAAAAATCATTGCATCGTATCAAAAAAAATTAAAGCAAATGATTGAAAAAACGCTTGAACATAAAAAAACGCTACCTAGAAGCGAGCTGCACTTTGGCCGATTAAATAAAAAACTTCTAAAACTATGGACGGATGATAATCCTCGTTTGTTTTATAAAAAAGATGAAGATTCTGCCCAAATTGATGCTGTGTTTTCTCTTCTAGTTGACTGTTCGGCATCGATGTACGACAAAATGGATGAAACGAAGCTCGGGATTACGCTATTTCATGAAGCGTTAAAGTCTGTTATGGTGCCTCATCAAATTGTTGGATTTTGGGAAGATACAAATGATGCTACTGAAACAAGCCAGCCTAACTACCTGCAGACGGTGATGGACTTTCAAGCATCATTAAAGCGTAAAAGCGGTCCTGAAATTATGCAGCTTGAGCCTGAAGAAGACAACCGTGATGGATTTGCCATTCGCCACATGACACGCCGCTTGCTTCAGCGTTCTGAACAGCAAAAGTTTTTACTTGTGTTTTCAGACGGTGAACCAGCCGCTATGGGATATGAACAAAATGGTATTGTAGATACGCACGAAGCGGTATTAGAAGCACGCAAGCACGGAATTGAAGTCATCAACGTCTTTTTATCCAACGGGGAAATTGATGAAGGACAAAAGAAAACCATTCAAAATATGTACGGCAAATATAGTATTCTAGTACCAAACATCGAAGAACTTCCCGATGTGCTATTTCCTTTACTCAAGAAATTACTTCATAAAAGCATTTAAAAAAAGTCGAAGCATATTGCTTCGACTTTTTTTGCTATTGACCGTTAATGCGGAGGGAGGTAAGTTAAATATATATGAAAAAGAGAGAAGGAATGGTAAGTGGAAGGAGTTCAAACTTCATCTAAAAGAGCGTGGGGGCTGCTGCTTGTAATCATTGGTGCCACGATGTGGGGAGTGTCTGGCACGGTAGCTCAATATTTATTTCAGCATAAGAGTTTTAACGCAGAGTGGCTGGTCGTCGTTCGTATGTTAGTATCTGGATTGCTGCTTTTGGCAATAGCCTCTAAGCAGCGCAATATTTTTGCAATTTGGAAAACAAAAGAAGAGAGGACTTCGCTGCTTTTGTTTGGTGTAATCGGTATGCTCGGCGTGCAGTATACATATTTTGCAGCTATTGAAGCAGGAAACGCTGCTACAGCTACAGTGCTTCAATATACGTCGCCAATATTTATTATTGGCTATTTAGCCGTGCAAGCAAGAAAGTGGCCGGTGAAAGTAGAAATGATTTTTGTTGCGCTCGTCATAACGGGGACATTTTTTCTTGCAACAAGCGGAAATTTTAACGAGCTGTCTATTACAGGATGGGGGTTGTTTTGGGGGATTGGAGCAGCTGTGACGTCTGCTTTTTATACGCTTCAGCCTAAACGTCTTCTTGCAAAATGGAGCTCAGTTGAAGTAGTAGGCTGGGGAATGGTAATAGGCGGCGTAAGTTTTTCATTTATTCATCCGCCGTGGCATATAGCCGGTGAGTGGTCGCTATTGTCGCTGTGTGCGGTGCTATTTGTGATTATCTTTGGAACGCTCATTGCCTTTTATTGCTACTTGGAAAGTTTGAAGCACATTGGCGCTTCTGAAGCCATTGTTCTTGCGTCAGCAGAGCCTTTGTCAGCAGCGGCGCTCTCTGTTCTATGGCTTCATGTGACTTTTGGGTGGACGGAGTGGCTAGGTACAATTCTTATTATCGCTACGGTATTTTTGCTTTCTCAGCGAAAGCCAGAGGTGACATCATAAGTAAAAAGGACTTTCATTTGAAAGTCCTTTTTATTTTTATAGAGGTTTTAGCGTAAACGTGTTTGTATACGAGCGGTTGGCGTATAGTGTGTAATCAGGATGTGTTTTAGCTCCCCAGCTGTCGTCTCCGCCAACGCCCATTTGCTTGTAGTTAACCCGCACGGTTACGGAATCGCTTAACGGCAATTTGTAAAAATGATCGTAAGCCTCCAGTTCAAAAGGTGAGTAAGGTAAAGCATTCAGCTCGACTGTTGGCAAACCTTTTAGTAAAAAGCCGCGTCCTTGATCGTTTGTAATAGTTGCCCATCTAACGTCCGTTTTGTTTCCGCATTCTTGAGGGCGTAAATACGGTGTAACTTGCTCTTTTACACTGCCTTTATGAAGGCCAAGCTTAGCGCCAGTTTTACGATCCCAATAATTTTCATGAGGGCCTCTGCCGTACCATGTTAAAGAATCAAAAGCCGCATCCATCGTAAACAGCATCCCAATTTCAGGAATTTCAGGCATTGACTCAGAAGGTGCTAAAGATTGTTCAATCTTCATTTCACCATCGTTATATAGCGTATACGTTACATAGCAAGAAGCAAGAGAGATGTCTAAAGCTAGCTCAACCGAAATGATAACAAAGTCAATTTGCGGTTGAACACTTACTTTTTTCACGTGCTGCTCTAAACTTGCTTGACGCCACGTTTGACATCTTTCATGCAATTTATTGCCGAGGTCATTATCGGTGATTGCGCGCCAAAAGTTCGGATGGAAACCCGATGCAAGCAGCTCGGTATGCTCATAGTTGTAAGAGATAAACTGCCCTTTTTGCTTGTCAAAAATAGCCGTGAAGTTAGTTCCTGTAACCGTCAGCGTTTGTTCGTTTTGGTCAACTGATAAAGCAGGATAAACAGCTTTTACTGAAGGTACAGCGGTTTTGGCAGGCAGTACAAACTGTTCGTACGCCACTTCATATCCAGCTGAAGCCCAGGCTGTATCTTTGGATAATCTGATAGAAAGAGTTAAAACAAATTCATCAGTTTCGTTTTCTTGCTCGTAAAAAGGATAAGAAAGCGTCAGTTCGTCTGTACCATCAGGATCTACATTTAAAAGGGACGCATGCTTTTCAAGTAGTTCACCGTTTTTTTCAACAGTCCAAACAAAATCATAGGCGTTCAAGTTTGTAAACAGGTGTTTGTTTTGAACGGCAAACTTTCCTTTAGAAGCGTCGACTGCTGTCCACTTTACAGGCTGATAGCATTTTTTTACTTCTGCAATTTTCGGGCTAGCTGTCCCATCAGCAAAGATTAAGCCGTTTCCGCAGAAGTTGCCGTCGTTAGGCGTATCACCAAAATCTCCGCCGTAAGCTAAGTAAGAAGTACCGTCTTCTGCTGTTGTTTGAAGAGCTTGATCTTTCCAGTCCCATATAAAACCGCCTTGCAAGATTGGATATTGATCGAACAGCTCCCAGTATTTGTATAGATTTCCGCAAGAATTACCCATCGCATGACTGTATTCACACAGAATATAAGGTTTTTTCGGATTCATTAAAGCATAGCGCTCTACATCTGCTGGCTTAATGTACATCGTGCTTTCTATATCAGAAGCATCATAGTCGCGGTGATGGAAGATTCCTTCATAATGAACAAGTCTCGTGGAATCTTTCTCTTTTAAAAAAGTATACATATGCTGAAAGTTTTCTCCGCCAAATGATTCATTACCAAGCGACCAAATAATAATAGAAGGGTGGTTTTTGTCACGTTCGTACATCGAACGACAGCGATCTAGTACGTTTTCTTTCCATTCTGGCTTGCTTCCTGGAACGGCTTTTTGCTCGCCTTCTTGTAAATAAGTCCACGTTCCGTGCGTTTCTAAATTGGTTTCATCAATTACGTACAGTCCGTATTCATCACACAGCTCATACCATACTGAATCGTTAGGGTAATGGGATGTACGCACCGCGTTAATATTATGCTGTTTCATCAGCAAAATATCGTGAATCATGTCTTCGCGTGTGATGCCTGCACGGCCTTTTACTGAATCAAATTCGTGGCGATTTACTCCTCGAAGTACAATACGCTTGCCGTTGATTGTCATAAGGCCATTCTTTAGTTCAAACGTACGGAAGCCGACTTTACAGCTTTCCGTTTCGATAATAGAACCAGCAGCATTCTTTAAGCTGAGTACAAGCGTATACAAATTAGGACTTTCTGCGCTCCATTTTGCAGGGCTTTTAATGTGTGTACGTAAGGACGCTGTATATTGATCGCTTACACTTACATTTGTTTGCAGCGGAGCTTGTAGTACTTCTTGGCCATTCGCGTCATACAGCATGGCTTCAAATGTTAGAGCTTGAGTATCGTGCTCAAAGTAATTTAAAATATCAGCTGAAACGCTAAGTTCACCATCTTCGTAGTTGTTATCAAGCGACGAACGAACGCTAAAGTCATAGATGTGAACCGGTGGAGTAGAGTACAGATACACATCTCGGAAGATGCCGCTCATTCGCCAAAAATCTTGGTCTTCAAGCCAGCTTGCGTCACTCCAGCGATATACTTCTACTGCTATCGTATTTTCACCATCTTGAAGATAAGAAGTTATATCAAATTCAGCTGGAGTAAAGCTGTCTTCGCTGTATCCAACAAACTCACCGTTAACCCAGACGTAAAAAGCAGATTCGACGCCTTGGAAGCTGACGTACACCGGCTGATTTTCCCATTCTGATTTAGGTGTAAAAGTACGGACGTACTGACCGACAGGGTTATATTTAGTCGGTGCAAAAGGAGGTTCGAGGTTTTCGTTTTCAACCCAAGGGTATGTCACGTTTGTATATTGAGGATAGTCATATCCTTGCAGCTGCCAGTGTGAAGGAACTGAAATAGAGTCCCATTTCTTATATGAAAATTCAGGAGCGAAAAAGTTTTTGACGCGGCCATCCGCATTTTCAGCAAAATGAAAGTACCAGCTTCCATTTAAGCTTTGGTAGTAAACAGAAGATTTTCTATCATTTTTTAAGGCCTCTTCGACCGTTTGATAAGGCATTAGTAAAGCGTGTGCTTTCGAACGGTTCAATTGAAAAATTTCAGGGTTGTTATTCCATTCAGGGTATCCGTTTGCAGGTGCTGTATAATTAAATTTCTTGCCGGTTTTTAACATGTCGATCCCTCATTTCTAGATTACTAGGTTATTAGTTTATATGAAAATGATAACGTTTTCTAAAAACCTTATCAATCTAATTATTTTCATGATAATATAACTATATTCACATAAAAAGGAGGAAGTAATGTGGACCGTATGTACTTTCCGGCTCTTTCAGATGAAGATATGAAACTCCCATTCTATGTTACAAGCGCTGGAAGTTGGAGACATCAAACGCATATTAAACGTCAGGGAGAGTTTCCTGATTATCAATGGATTCAATGTATAAAAGGAAGAGGCGAGCTTCGTGTAAATGACGAGGTTTATATTATAAAAGAAAATGAAGGGATGTTTCTGACGCCGCATGTTCCGCACGAATACTACCCCATTACGAGCGAATGGCAAGTATGCTGGGTTTCTTTTAATGGAAGTGTAATTGATGATATCATGCTTTCTCTTCAATTTATTAATTCCGGAAAAATCGTCCTTACACATGCTGAAAGCCTTTATAGGATGCTGCAAGAGATAATGAATTTGTTAGAAGAAAATCATACCTCTAGCACCATGAAGTGCTCTGAACTACTATATAGCGTCATTTTGAAACTTCGCCAAGACAGCGTATATATAGAAAGCAAAAGTCGCTTGCAGCAAATTACTCAGCTAAACCCAGTCCTTCGCTATATTGAGGAATATTATCATCAGCCGTTAACGCTAGAAGTACTGGCGAAGCAGCTCAACGTAACGGAGCAGTATACGTGTTTGCTTTTTCAACAATCTCTTGGTATCCGGCCGTTTGAATACGTAACGCGCGTCCGAATTCAAAAAGCAAAGAAACTGCTGCTTAAAAACAACCAAATCTCTGTACAAGATATAGCAAGACAAGTAGGGTATGAACATCCAAGCTATTTTATCAAGCGCTTCAAAGAACAAGAAAACGTGACTCCAACTGTTTTTCGGAAAATGTATTTTTCATAAGTTACATACATTGGGTTTTATCTAGGTTATAAGAAATGATGTGGATGCTAGTTATTTCGTATGAGTTTTAAAAAAAGAATTTAAATGTAGTTTTAAGTAAAAACGGGGAGGAAAAGTAGAGAGAAGAAACAAAAAGGAGGGATAAACGTGTTTGGGTTAAATGATCTTCCAAAGTTTGTGTGGTCATTCTGTCTTGTATTGCCACTTGTATCATTTGTTCATCAGCTGGGGCATTCCGTCATGGCAATTATTTTCGGAGGGAAGGTCGATTTTACTATTGGGCGGGGGAAAACGATTCTTAAAATGGGGAAGTTTAAAATTAAGTCAGTCTATTTTCTAGACTCGTTTTGTAAATATGAAAATCTTAAGAACGACAGTCGCTTTTCCCATGCAGTGGTGTATGCGGGCGGTGTACTGTTTAATTTACTTACTATTTTTATAATAAATGGATTAATTATGGCTAATATTCTGCCTGAAGATATATTTTGCTATCAATTTGTTTATTTTTCAGTCTATTATGTTATTTTTTCACTGCTGCCAATTCAATATACAGAAACATCTGCAAGTGATGGACGTGCTATATATAACGTATTACGGTACGGGAAAACGTGTGATCCAGATTAAAGGGCTGTGTGTAGCAGCCTTTTTTGGTGCCTTTTTTCTGTTTCATTTAAATAAAAAAAGGAAAACTTTACGAAAAGAAAATAGTAGCGGATAATAAAGATAGTAGATGTTGGAATGGAAGAAAGGAGAGGATTTATACGATTATTGAGACAGAGCGAATGACGCTGCGAGCTATGGCTGAAAGCGATGCAGGCAATTTAATGAAAATATTTGAAGATGCTGAAGCAATGAAGTATTATTCTTCTACTAAAAATGAACAAGACACATATCGCTGGATTCAATGGATGAAGCAGCATTATCAAACATATGGCATTAGCATGTGGATCGCTGAGGATAAACAGAATCGAGAGTTTCTAGGGCAGTGCGGCATGGTTCTTCAAAAAGTAGACGGCAAGGTAGACCCGGAGCTTGGCTATTTATTTTTACGCAGCCGCTGGGGAAAAGGCTATGCGAGTGAAGCAGCAAAAGCTTGTTTAGATTATGGCCTTCATACGCTGAAATTTCAGAAGATTATATCATTAATTGATCCGGCCAATTATCCATCGATTAAAGTGGCTGAAAGAATTGGCATGAAAAAAGAAAAGCAAGTTAACAAATGGGATAAATCATTATTCTTTTATAGTATATATAATGAAAAATGAGAGTAAAGGAGTGTTAGCATGATCAACATTAACAACGTTTCGGTAAAACGAGCAGAAAAAGAAATTTTAAAAAGCGTGTCGTGGTCAGTGGAAAAAGGGGAACATTGGTGTTTGCTTGGGTTAAATGGTTCCGGAAAAACGACGCTTTTAAATATCATCAACGGATATATCTGGCCTACAAAAGGGGAAGTAGAAGTTCTTTCAAGGAAATTTGGAGAAACAAATCTGTCTGAGCTCAGAAAAGAAATTGGATGGGTAAGCTCTTCGCTTCAACAGCGGTTTCGAGATGACGATACGGTTGTAGAAATGATTTTAAGCGGAAAATTTGCATCTATTGGGTTATATGAACAAGTGGAGCAAAAAGATATGAACCAAGCCATAGAATTAATGAAGCTGCTAAATTGCGAAGATTTACAAAATCAGGCCTACGGAACACTTTCTCAAGGAGAGCGCCAGCGAGTGCTAATTGCTCGAGCTCTTATGGCTTCACCAAAGCTTTTAATACTTGATGAGCCATGTACAGGTCTAGATATAATGGCCCGAGAACAGCTTCTTCAGCTGATTGCAAAAATGGCAGAGCAGCCAAATGCTCCTACGCTTATTTATGTTACTCACCATGTAGAAGAAATTTTGCCTTGCTTTACCCATACGCTTTGTATGCGCCAAGGAGAAGTGTTTTCTTCTGGAAAAACGAAAGACCAGCTCACTGAGCCGCATCTTTCTAAATTTTTTAATCACTCCGTAGAGATTCAGCAGCAGAAGGAACGCACTTGGCTGTCATTAAAAGAACCGGTAAAAAGCTGAGCTAGCGTCGAGAAACCTTCTTACATACCATGGGAAAAAGAGCGCTGCTTGCAATGGAAACAAGCTCATTGTGGAGATAATGTTTACATGCTACATAAATAGTGGTGCTGCAAATAATATCAATGAGTAAAAAAGCAGCAATGTCATGTTTATCAATGGTTACAAATACAAAAGAAGAGGAATCATAAGCTGTCATCGTTGGCTCCTTTGGTTATATCGTTATGTTACTTTATTCACAAAAGGCTTGGGCTATACGAACTTTTAAAGAAGTACGATGATGACAGCTGATTCTCTCCTCTAAAGCTGATAATACTCTTGTTCGAGTATACTCATGATAATATCTGTCTGAAATGCTTCTTCAATAAAAGCACCTTCACGCTCTATTCCTTCTTTTACAAAACCGCATTTTTCATAACAAGCAATGGCTCTATGGTTGTATTCGAGCACTCGTAAATCGACTCTGTGCAAGTGAAGGTGTTCAAATGCGTATGCCAGCACCAATTTTGTAACTTCAGTGCCAAGCCCTTGATTCCAAACGGAAGAATCGAATAAACCAATAGCATACCGTGCGCGCCGGTCGTACTCGTTAACGGTCAGCCGGGCTTCTCCAACAAACTGCTGCTGATATTCAACACACCAATTCAGCTTTTGAGACTTTATGTACTCGACGTGCCGCTTGGCATCTTGTAATGTAAGAGGTTTTAAGTTTCGGGTATCGCCTCCGTACATACGAATAAGCTCTTTTGTTTGCTTGCACGCTAGATAGTCATGTACATCGCTGTCTTTTGGTTTTCTTAGTATCACGTTTTTTCCTTTTAAAAGTGGTGAAACATTATTCATTTGATGCATCCTTTCTTTCCCAACATTAAAAAGGTATTCCACTTGTCTCCTAAAAAAACCTGCTTTTATGTACAAAAAGAGGCTGGAATAAAAGGATTTTAGACAAAGTGAAAAACGAACCATTGATCAAGATGTTTGATTCGTGGTTCGTTTTTTTTGTTAGGGTAAACATAGGTTTCATGTGTGTAAGTCTTTCTAGCAGTTGATTGGAGGGCAAGGCGAAGACTCCCGCGGAAAGCGAAGCCTTGCACGGAAATCAACTGCCGTGTCACAAGCGATCCATAGGAGCTCATGTATCCTATATGTTCGTCTTTAGATTGGATTCATTTCGTCATGTCTCAACCCCTTTATGAAGAATGTTTTTTTGCGTAGTGGGCAAGTGCAAGAAGAGGAAAAATATCATTGTAGCTGTGGTACTGAATATAAAATTGTCCAGGAAGACCAATTCCCGTGGGATAATGAATTTGCTGTTCTGTAAGATTTGGATTCAGTAAAAATTTAATTCCTTTTTCAACTGCTCGATCTTTTAATGGACATATTGTCATTAAAGCATCGAGAGCCCAAGCCGTTTGAGAAGGAGTGCTAAACGATAGTGGCACATATTTTTTTAAAGAAGCGCTATAGCATGATTCTCCGAATCCGCCGTCTTCTTGTTGAATGCTTTTGAGCCAATTGATGGCTTTGATGATACGCGGATCAGAAGCGGAAATTCCTACAGCACGGAGTCCAGTAATAGCGGCCCACGTTCCGTAAATGTAGCAAACACCCCACCGGCCGTACCAGCTTCCGTTATCCAATTGATGATCAAACAGCCATTTTACTGCAGCTTTAATCGAAGGGTGGGATTTATTCATACCGGCAAAGTTTCCGAGGCACTCAAGCACTCGACCGGTTAAATCGGCAGTAGCCGGATCCGTTGCTGCGTCTTTTGCGTTTTCAAGCGGCAGATAAGTAAATAAAATAGAATCGGTATTTTTTTCAAATGCAGCAAAACCCCCGTCTTTGTTTTGCATGGACAACAGCCAGTTAATGCCCCTTTGCCAAGACTCCAAATAATCTGTATCGGTTTGCGCTCTTCTAGAAAGAGCTCTAATAGCAGCAGACGTATCGTCTAAGTCAGGGTTATTCGTATTAATATCGGAAAATCCCCAGCCTCCAGGCGCTGTATTGGGGTTATGAAACTGCCAGTCTCCAAGCTTTGTATGCTGTCTTTTCTTTAAGTAACGAGTTGTGCCTTTAATCATGGGATCTTGCTGCGGTACACCTGCTTCTTGTAGAGCGTAAGATAGCAGGGCGGTATCCCAAACGGTTGACGTGGAGTTTTCTACGTGCGTGCGACCGCTGCATGTACTAAGTAGTGAACAAATACCGTCAATTGCTTTTTGAACCACAAACGAATCTTTTTTATAGCCAAGAGCCAAAAGACCGTAAATCATAAAAAAAGTAGAGGTTGCGTAGCTGTAGAGTGTTCCATCTTTTTCAAGTCTTTCTAGCATGTAACGCTCGGCTGCTTGATAACCAAGCTTGTGGATGTAAGAAGGTAAAGAAGCCAGCTGTTTTAAATGGTCGACTAAAAAAATAGAAGCGCGTGATTCTTGAGCAACTTCATCCGCTTCCTGTTTCTGCTCTCTTACATCTAAATGAGAAAGAGAAGGTGTATGCCTAGAAGTAAGTGAAAATTTTTTGTTTCCAGCTACCATCATCGGGACGAAGTGAATTCTGGCATAGGTGCTTAGTTCATAAAAGTTAAGCGGTACATAGGTAGGCACGAGCAAAAGAGAAAGCGGGAGGTAAAATAGCTTTGGCCACTCGTATAAGCCGTTAACACAAAGCATCCATCTTGTGAGAAAATGAGCGCGAGAAATGCCTCCTGAATCTATAATATATCTTTCTGCTTTTCGCAAAATCCGGTCATTTTTTTGGTAATAGCCTGAATATAAAAGAGCTGTATAAGCTTGAATAGTAGCGGATAAGTTGTGTTCTTCATCATCAAACAACGTCCAAAGACCATCTTCATTTTGAAGGGAAACGATCCGTTCGGTTAATTGTTTAATCAACACTTCTTTATCTAAATCAAAGGTGCGAAGAAGCATAATTAAAAACGCATCAGGCATAACGCCTGTTTCAAAACAGTAGCGAAATGACCCGTCATTTTTTTGTGTTGGGCGCAGATAGGCGATTCTTCGCTGAATCTCTAGCTGAACTTCCTTTAGCAATATGATCACCTCTTATGATAATGCTTTTCAATCTTTCGACCTGTTTCTTTATAACTGTATTCAAAGGAAGAGCGTTCTATGAGAGGAGAAAGTTGCAAAGAATAGAGCGCTTGCTGCACAATAAAGGTACTGGAAAATTGGAGTGATAGAAGTGAAAGAAATACAGGTAGAAGTTATTCAAGGGCGAGGCTCTTACCGAGAGCTTGGTAAAATGCAAGGGGAATCACATAAAGGAACAAAGCTGTTTGAAAATCATCAAAAAAGAAGAAAACGTTCATTACGAAGCTATCAAACGATAGCAAAAGAAGCTCGTCATTATTACGACTTATTTGCTCCCGGACTGTGGGACGAGCTATTGGGCTTAGCAGAAGGCTTAGATTGGCCTCTTGAAGACGTCATACATGAGTACAGCGGGTATCAGCAAGAGTGGAAGAAAACGGGATGTTCTGCTCTTATGCAGCACGGTGTGTATGTGCGGAATTACGATTATCATCCGAAAACGTACGAAGGTCGATTTTTGCTTTTTCAGCCAAATGAAGGATATGCAAGCGTCGGGTTTGGAACAAGAATGATTGGGCGAATGGATGGAATGAACGAAAAAGGATTAGCAATTGGCTATCATTTTGTTAATCGCCGCCGTCAAACGAACGGATTTATTTGCTGTACGCTTGCTCGGTTTATTTTAGAAACATGTGAAACGACAGAAGAGGCTGTTGCTATTTTAGAAAGGGCACCGCACCGTCATGCGTTTAATTATTCCATTTACGACCGCAGCGGACAGGGAGCAGTAGTCGAAGCATCTGGACGAGGCGTTCATGTACAAAGAGGAACGATGATGGGGTGTACGAACCATTTTAATCAGCTGGTCGAAGAAAATCGTCATCATTTGGTAGAGTCAAAGGAAAGGCTCGATCATATTCGAGATCATATTGAAAAAAAGCTATCGCCTCTTGAAGCTTTTTCTTTATTTAATGAAGATGAATACGGTATTTTTAAAGAAGATTACCGGAATTCTGCTGGAACGCTTCATACAGTGGCATATGTACCGGAGACGCTGCAAGTCATTGTGGGAATTGGACGAAAAGCAAAACCTCTTATTTTCTCGTTTGAGGATTGGGTGAAAGGAGAACAATTAACTATAACGAAAATAAAAGGAACGGTAAATACAGACGAACCATTTCCGTTTCAGTAAGGAGCAGCATAATGAGAATTGTAACGAATCAAGAGATGTATCAAGTAGATGATTATATGACGAATACAATTGGGATGAGTGAAGAGTCCCTTATGGAAAATGCCGGACAGGCTGCTGCAAACGCGCTGAGTGAGCGAATCGAAAAATATGAAAAAATAGGGCTGCTTATAGGAACGGGAAACAACGGAGGAGACGGCTTTGTTATTGCCCGTGCTTTGAAGTCAAAAGGCTATGAAGTTGACGTCTGGGTAGTTCCTGCACGGGAGAAAATAAAAGGCGCAGCTAAAAAAGCCATGATCATCTATGAAAATGCTGAATTCGCGTGGCAATCGGCGGGAGACAACTTCTCTGTAAAAAAGTATACGGTCCTTATTGATTGTTTATTAGGTATAGGCGTAAAAGGCAGCATCAAATCTCCTTATGATAACATTATAAAAAAAATAAACGACTCTAAGGCTTACATATACAGCATCGATGTCCCAAGTGGAGTAATGGAACAGAAGCAAGAGCTTACGGTACGTGCAGATGCTACGATTACGCTTCAGCAGCCAAAGATCACGGCATTTACATACCCGAGCAAAGAAAGCTATGGTGAATTGATTGTAGTAGATATCGGTATCCCACCGCTAGCAATTGGAAAAAGCTCATCCCTTAAAGAGGTATGGTCAACTCAGCATATTAAACAATCTTTTCCCATTCGGAATGCTTCGTCCAATAAAGGTACACATGGAAAAGGAATCGTAATAGGAGGTTCACTTCAAACACCCGGAGCGCCGATGCTAACGTCAAAAGCAGCACTCACAAGCGGAGCAGGGCTCTTAACGCTTGCGCTTCCGAATGATATTCATGCGATTGCAGCTGCTCACATGTTAGAAGTGATGTATAAGCCATGCCCAAGCAAAGATGGCTTTTTTGCAGGCGAGATTCCTTTAGAAGAAGCAAAGTACGATGCAATTGCAGTTGGACCAGGGCTTGGGAGAACGGAAGAAACAAAGAAAGTTGTCGAACAAGTACTTCAACAGCCCGTTTCTGTTGTAATCGACGCAGATGCTCTTTTTCATCTGCCGGATTTGATGAAAGAAGTAAAAGAAAGAGAACACGCAACGATTTTAACACCTCATCCCGGAGAAATGGCTAGACTCGTGGATACAACAATCGCAGAAGTAGAAGCAAATCGATTTTCGATATCTAGCCAATACGCAGTGGAAAATGGTGTGTATCTTGTATTAAAAGGCCCAAACACGATCGTTACAACGCCGGATGGAAAACAATACGTAAATACCACTGGAAACGCAGGACTTGCAAAAGGTGGAACGGGTGACACGTTAACCGGAATCATCCTCGCTTTTATTATGCAGCATGATTCTCTTCAAGAAGCAATCAGCAATGCGGTATATGTTCATGGAAAAGCAGCGGATGTGCTGCTCAATCAGGGGCATACAATGATAGATATGTTAGCAAGTGACGTTATTTCTGCACTTCCGGCAGTCTTCGGGCAGCTGAATGAGAAGTGATTTCTTCTGGATTATTAAAATTTGTTGACAAAATCCTTCAAAAAGTTGTCAAAACTCTGTGTAAATGATAACGTTATTTTACGTAAGATTTTACATAGAAAGAAAGTGATGTTGTGTACTACTCAATGAGACCAAGAGGCATTCATTTAGCTGTGCCTACACTTTTCTTCCTTATTACAGTCGTGTTATTTGCGATGATGCAGTTTGGTTTTTATTTGGATTCCAGCATTCTTCGTAAAATTTGGGTCATCATTATGGCTTTATTGCCCATTGCTGGACTAATCACGGCTATTAAAGGTAGAAGAGGAAGCGCAAAGCCGTGGTTAATTATAGGAAACGTGATTCTTATTTTAACCGTTACAATAATGAGCGTACAGGCTATTATTTATTAAACAAAAAAACGTGTTCGCCAAACAGGCGGACACGTTTTTATTAGGAAGAAGAAAAGAGCTGTTTCGCTTATTCTTGCATCGCGGCATTTATTCCTTCTTTTCTAACTTCTAGCATATGAGTAGCTTTTTTATCAATACCTTTAGCTGTATCGGAAGAAATGACGCCTACGCTGCTTAAGTCATAGGCAAGACTTGTAACAAGCAGCTGCTCTCTTTGTGCGAGTGTGCCGTATGTAAGTGCAGCGGTTTTAGCTTGAATGCCACTCATATTTAATTCATCAGTAGAAGAAGCTGCTTCTTTTTTTGCGGCTATTGCTTCTTGATAAAGAGAATCATATCCTCCAAACCCTACTTGGGCAATTAGAAAGTTATAAATGTCATCGGCCGATTTTTTCGAAGGCTGAGAAAAAGCTCTTTGAAATTTATTGCGCGGTAAAAAGTTTAGTGCCGTCTGTCTTCCGTCTTCATAAATTTTTTCTTGTATTTCTTTAGTAGCTTTTTCGTCATTTTTTTTCTGTGCTGCATCTAGCTGTTTGCGATATTTTTGAATAATGACTCCGTCCTGCTGATTGTTTCCCTCTTTGAAAGTAGCTGCGGCTTGTGGAACATCTGACGTTGCTAGCGTCTCAGCGGCGTTCTCTGAAGAAGAAAAGAACGTATTTTTGACAAAAATAAGTGCAAAGATCAGCAAAATAAACCATAAAAACCTAAATTTCTTAAACAAAACGTTCACCTCTGTATAATATTTCTAATTATGTAAAACAACATCGATCAGTATACAACAATTTTAGTGTCTTTTTACACATTTACCCAAAAATAAGAAAATAGTAAGAGGTGGTTTTATTAATCTAATAGATATATAGGTTTATTGTTATAGTTCTAAAGAAACCATTGATCTATTTGTACTGATTTACATAGTCGAATATGTTTTTGCTAATAAGGCTTAAAGTGACAAGAATAAAAAGCGTTCGGACGTACGTCACGCCTTTTGATAAAGCGACGTTTGATCCAACGAAAGAACCCACGATCATCGCAAACCCCATAATTAATCCGTAAGAAAATACAACAGAATTAAAATACAGAAATACAAGCAAAGCACCTAAATTACTGCCGAAATTTAAAAATTTTGCGCTGCCTGCTGACTGCAGGAAATCAAATCCCATAAATAAAAAAGCAAATAAAATAAATGAACCTGTGCCTGCTCCTAAAAATCCATCGTAAAAGCCAATAATAAAAATAAGTGCAGTAAAGAAAATAAGTTTCTTAATAGACAGCGGCTTATACGTGGACGTGGTGCCCCAGTTTTTTTTGAAGATTGTATAAATAGCAACTAAAACAAGGAGAATCAAAATAACAGGTTTCAAAAAAGCAGAGGATAGAAAATGAACGGTGATTGAACCTCCCAAAGAGCCAATAAATACAAAAGGAAACCATTTACCCACAACGCGAAAATCGACTTTTCCGGATTTGACAAATCGAATGGTACTCGTTAATACGCCCATCGTTCCAGCTAATTTATTTGTAGCTAAGGCAGCAGCGGGCGGCAGGCCTAAAAATAAAAGAGCGGGTGTAGAAATTAAACCGCCTCCGCCCACTACGGAGTCAATGAATGCAGCTAAAAAACCAAAGAGTAAAAGCAAAAGAACAATCTGTAAACTTAATTCTTCCATAAAGCACCTTCCTCATGTCATAATATATATATAGTGACTACTTAAATAGTAACTATATAAAAAGCAGTTGTAAATATGTAAATGATGAAAATTTCAAATAACTTAAAAAACAGGGAGGTTTCCTTTATGGAAAATATTATTCAGCAGCTGCAGTCGCTTGGATTTAATCAGTATGAATCAAAAGTATACGTGACGCTTGTCAAAAAAGGATCTTCCACTGCTTATAGCATTAGTAAACATTCAGGTGTGCCAAGAGCGCGTGTATACGATATTTTACAAACACTAGAGGAAAAAGGCATGGTGTTAAAAGAAGAGAGTAATGATGGCACCCAGTACACGTCGCTGCCCGTCGATGCTTTTTTGCATTCGCTGCAGAAAAAATGGAACGAAACGTATGAAGACGTTAGCGAAACGCTTAAACGTCTTGAAGCTGCAGAGTCTATAGAAGAAAGCCGGGTTATGACGATGAGAGGAGAAACAGCCATTCTTGCTTTTTGTGAGTCGCTATTGTTAAAAGCAAAAAATAAAATTGTCATCTCGCTTTGGCCTGATATTTATAATGAGTTGAAGCCTCTTTTATTACAGCTAAGGGAGAGTGTCACACTAAAAGGAATTGTGTTTGAACAAGATGAAGCGATGGAGGAATTTGACCGGCACCGCCATACAAGCTATACCGAAAATATTGGGAATCAAAACTGGTTTATTATATCTGTTGACAGCAGTGAAATGATTTATGGTCATAAAGAAATGGCTTACTATACCAATAACGGAGTTAACATTAATTTACTTGAAAACTATATTTGGCATGATATCCTCGTTAACAGACTTGTAGAAAAAAGTGATCGAGAAATGGACAGGTGGATCGAAAGGGAAAGAGAAAGCTTTTTTGCGTAGAAAAGAGACTTAGACATAACGAAATCACTTCCATCGAAAGACGAACAAACGGGATAAATGATCTAGTATGAATGGCTTGTTACATCGCAGTTAATTTCCGTGCAAGGCTTCGCTTTCCGCGGGCGGACGATGAGCCTCCTCGTCGCTTACGCGCCTGTGGGTTCTCATCTGTTCCGCTTTTCCCGCAGGAGTCTTCGCCTTGCCCTCCAATTAACTGCTGGAAGCAGCCACCATGCATGAAAGCTACGTTCACTTTACCAACAGAAAAATCCGAACAAAGTTGATGCTCCATTAAGAGTCTCAAGTCCTCGTTCGGAATCTCCTTCAATCAAAATATTTTTGTTACAGCCTCTTTATATTAAAAAGTTTGGGCAAGTTTTTTTGCTTCAGCTATTCCTTTTTCTTTAATTTCTTGGGCTTTATCTGGCATTGCATTATGCCCTTCCACAAAAATGCCGTCTAACGAAGGTACTCCGAAGAAATTCATCATAATTCCAATATAGCGATGCCCCATTTCCATATCAGCTGCAGGACCTTCAGAATAAATGCCTCCGCGTGCTTGAATATGAAGCGCTTTTTTATCTGTTAATAGTCCAACCGGACCTTCGGCCGTGTATTTAAATGACTTACCCGCTACGGCTACAGAGTCTAAATAAGCTTTCATAACCGGTGGAAACGAAAAGTTCCACATAGGCGTTACAAAAACATATTTGTCCGCTCCTACAAACTGTTCGCTCAATTCTGCAAGGCGATTGACCTTTTCCTGTTCATGAGAAGAGAGTTCCGAGCCAGACTGAAGTTTGCCCCAGCCGCTAAATACATCTGCATCAATATGAGGGATATTTTCTTTATAAAGGTCAATATGTACAACTTCGTCACTTGAATTGTGCTCTTTGTAAGCATCGATAAATGCTTTTCCAGTTGCCATACTGAATGATTGAGACTCATCGTGAGGATGAGCTGTAATATAAAGTACTTTTGCCACGTTTTATCATCTCTTTCTTGTTTAAAATAATGTACTGTCTTATCGTTATCACTCCCATAAAAAACTATACGCGCTTTGTCAGGTAAGCTAAAAAAGAGCGTAAGAAAGGGACGTCTATATAGAAAATAATGGTATAATGAATGTTTGAATATTTACATAACAAGTATGTGTAACAGAAAGTAGATAAGAGGTGTAGAGATGAAAGAAAAATGGGTAATCGTCACGGGTGCAGGTGCTGGAATTGGCAAAGAAATTGTAAAAGAGTGTGTGTTGAAGTGCTATTCAGTTATTGCTTGTGATAGTAATGAAGGAGCTTTGAAACAGCTAGCTGAAGATACGAAAGGCCATATTGAAACGTATGTAATAGATGTTAAAGAAGGGAAGGGCGTAAGAAATCTTTTCTATCAAATAAAAGATAAAAATTTATATGGATTAGTTAATAATGCAGGCGTGTATTTAGGGAAAAATTTATTGGATTATGAAGAAAAGGAAATAGATTTTGTGATGGACATTAATATTAAAGGATATATTTATTTCTCCAAATACTTTGGCGAATTATTAATGGAAAAGGAAACAGAAGGAGCAATTATTAATATATCGTCCGTATCAGGAATGGAAGGAAGCTCCGATGCTATATATGGAATGTCTAAAGCAGCGATATTAGGATTAACCAAAAGCTGTGCAATGAATTTTTCTCCTTATATCCGTGTGAATGCCGTAGCACCTACAATGGTAAATACCGATATGATGAAAAATATTCCAGAGTGGCGCAAAAATGAATACATCGATCATCAGCTGATTCCAAGCTTTGTTACGACTCAAGACGTGGCAGATACCGTTCTTTTTTTACTGAGTCCTCAAGCAAAACATTATACAGGAGCTACCTTTGATTTAAATAGCGGATGTTATTTACGATAAATTATCTTTTAAACGAGTAATCGAGGCTGGACAAAAATATTTTAGTTAAGGATAAATTCGAATAATCAATCGGTATTATTGACTGACCATTCGGATTTTTTACTGTTATTATAAACGTTGGTTTCACCGCTTCTAGCTGTTGATTGGAGGGCAAGGTAGAAGACTCCTGCGGGAAAAGCGGAACAGATGAGACCCCACAGGCGCGTAAGCGACGAGGAGGCTCATCGGCCGGCCGCGGAAAGCGAAGTCTTGCACGGAAATCAACAGAGGTGTCAAGAGCAATCCATATGAGTTTATTAATCCAATTTGCTCGTCTTTAGATTGGGTTAATTCCGTTATGTCCCATCCTCCTTTTTGTTTTCTTAAGAATTCTTAAGAAATTTACTTAACGTTTCTTTAGATTTTTTTTCTATTCTAGAAAGAAAGAGTAGAAAGAAGGAATAGAAAATGAATTTAGCTTTTATGTATCAATATTTTCACCAGCCGCGAACGGTAGGAGCGCTTTTGCCAAGTTCTACGCACTTAGCGAAAAAAATGGTGAAAGGGATTGATTTTGAACATGCAGCCTGTATAGTAGAGTACGGGCCAGGAACCGGAATTTTTACCCGTGAATTGATAAGAAGACGAAGCGCTTGTACAACTTTGCTTCTTATCGAATACAATCGGCATTTTTACGAAAAAGTAAAAGAACAAGTAAGAGATGAAAAAAATGTGTATGTGATACACGGCTCGGCTGAAAATGTTCAAAAGTACTTGATCCAGTATGATATTTCAAAAGTGGATTACGTACTATCAGGTCTTCCTTTTGCTTCTTTAGCGTCTGAAGTGTCAGACGGTATTTTACAAAACACGCGAAGTGTGTTAGCTAATGAAGGGAAATTTATTACGTTTCAGTATACAAATTTAAAAAAAGAGTTAATTCGCACGTTTTTTCCGCATATTAAAGTCGAAAAAGAGTGGAGAAACGTTCCTCCCGCATACATTTTTACATGCGAAAAGAATGGGATATAAGGAGTTTGTAAATGAAAGACAGAATTTTAATTATAGATGATGATGAGCAAATTCGTAATTTAATTGCTATTTACTTAGAAAATGAAGGATTTGAAGCGCTGAAAGTTTCTAATGCTGTATCTGGCTTAGCGCTTTTAGAGGAACAAGAAGTAGATTTAATTATATTAGATATTATGATGCCGCAGATGAATGGAATCGACGCTGCTTTTAAAATACGTGAAGAAAAAAATATGCCCATTATTATGCTTTCGGCTAAGTCAGAAGATATGGACAAAATTTCTGGTCTAACAGCAGGAGCAGATGATTACTTAACAAAACCATTTAACCCACTCGAACTCATCGCACGAGTGAAATCACAAATTAGACGCTATAAAAAATACAATGAACGCGCTGAGCGTGACGTTATTCAAATTGGCGATTTGGAAATTAACCGCAGTACTCGCCTTGTCTTTGTGCGCGGTCAAGAGATTCGTTTAACACCAAAAGAGTTTGATATTTTAGAGCTGCTGGCACGCAACAAAGGAACGGTAATGAGCATGGGGAAAATATATGAAGCCGTGTGGCAAGCAGACGCGTTTAAATCGGACAGTACCGTAATGGTTCATATCACAAAGATTCGTGAAAAAATTGAGGATGATCCGAAAAAGCCTATTTATATTAAAACCATATGGGGCGTAGGATACAGGATATGAGAAAATTAAGTGTAAAGCTTCTTTTCGCTGTGATTATAAGCTTTTTGGTCACCAATTTAACTTTTATTTTAATTGCTAGGCTTGTTTTAAGCAGGTATATACAAGAAGAGAAAATGAATGTTTCTGCATATAATCTATTGGCGTTTGGGCTTATTTCTATGGCGGTTGTGGTCTTTATTTTTGTTTTTTTAGTACTTATTCGTTCCCATATTCGTTACCTGAAAGAAATTTCCGAGCAGGTTCAAAAAATATCAAATGGAGATTTAGGCGCAACCATCCATGTGCGAGGAAAAGATGAACTGGCTGAATTGAGTCAAAATATTAACAAAATGTCTGCACAGCTTCGTACAAAGTTTGATCGGGAACGAGAAATCGAACAAGCAAAAAATGAGCTAATATCCAGCGTGTCTCACGATTTGCGTACGCCCTTAACGTCCATTGTGGGATACCTCGATTTAATCAAAAAAAGAGAAAATATGGACGATGAAACATTAGATAGCTATTTATATATTGTTGATTCAAAAGCAAATTATTTAACGGATTTAATAGACGAGTTGTTTGACTATACAAAATTAACGAGTCCGGATTTTCAGCTTCAGCGAAATGAAGTGGATATGAAACGTTTGCTTCAGCAGGTAATAGGAGAGTACGAGCCGATGTTAAAAAGAGAAGGCATTGACGTTCAGACTAACTTTGCTTGTGAATGGCATGCATTTATTGATGTAGAAAAAATGGTAAGAGTCTTTCAAAACTTGCTCGAAAATGCCAAGAAGTACAGCAAAAAGCCTTCCATATTAGAGGTGAATCAGGAAATTGATGAGGATTCGTTGGTAATTTCCTTTAGGAACAGCATTAACATCAGTGAAAAAATTGAGGTGGAAAAGTTATTTGATCGATTTTATCGAGGTGATGAATCAAGAACGGACGCAAATGGTTCAGGTTTAGGACTGGCTATTGCAAAACAAATCATTCAGCTGCATCAAGGGAAGATACGAGCAGAGCGTCAGCATAATAAGCTCACTTTTTTGATAAAGCTGCCGTTAACACAAGAAAGCCTTAAGAATCACTTGTAAAGATTCTTAAGGCTTTTTGCGACTGTTTTGATGCCGTATTCAAATTCTGCAAGAGTTGCATAAGAAAAGGATATTCTGATATGCTGTGACGTTTCATGATCATACAATGCGCCTGGATTTAACAGAACTCCTTCGTGGAGACAGTGCTTAAATAATTTCCGCATCGAAACAGGCTTATGCAGCGTCAGCCAAAAATAAAAACCTCCGCTCGGAGTATTCCACGTAGCAAGCCTTTTTAAATGCTTCTCTAAAATAGCCTGCGTTTGCTGAGATTTTTCTTTTAATTTATAGCGTACGCTGGCAACGTGCTTGTCATAAATTCCGGTTTTTAGAGCTTCAGCAGCTGCCCATTGAGATAAGGAACTGGCTCCGTAATCAACTTGCATTTTAAGGTCGGCCAATCGCTCAATTACATGTTCAGGCCCAACGATCCATCCAATTCGAAATCCTGGACTGAATGTTTTAGAGAACGTTCCTAAATAAAGAACCATTCCATTTTTATCTCGAGCTTTTAATGAAAGCGGAGGCGGTGAATGAAACCAAAGCTCTCCGTACGCATCATCTTCAATAATAGGTAAATGCATTCTTTCACACTGGTGAAGCAGCTCTTGACGCCTTTGTTCGCTCATCGTCACATTGGTGGGGTTATGAAAGTTTGGTATCGTATATAAAACTGTGCCTTTTTCTTTTTCGTGCTGGTCTTTTAATGAAGATAAATGAATTCCTTCTTTGTCTAACGAAATGCCCATTAGTTTCATTTTTGCGGACTGAAACAATGGTAGAGAATACAGATAAGAAGGCTTTTCAGCTAAAATATTGGCACCTGGAGGCAGAAGGCCTATTGAAATTAATTGAAGCGCTTGAAGTGAACCAGATACAATTAAAATGGACGACGGAGACGTTTCAATTCCCCGTTCTTTTAAATTCTTGGCTAACTCTTGTCGCAGTTCATAGTTGCCTTTTGGAGGCTCGTAGCCCAAGTGTACGCTTCTATGTTTCATTCCGCCAAATAGCTCCGAAAGCTGATGGGAAGGAAGCAGGTCAGGTGCTAACTCTCCAGTACCTAAACGAATAATGCCCGGTTGAAATTCAGCTTCATTAATACGGCGGATAATCGGAGAATTTGGTTGGTAGATTCCTGCTTCTACATACGAATTCCAGTTCATCTGAGAACCTGATGCGAGTAAGCTCCACGTATTATTGATGACCTTGGTGCCACCACCTTTGTTTCCACTGAGAAGTCCTTCAGCAATTAAGTTTTCGGTTGCCGTCACCACCGTGCTTCTATTTACAGAAAAGCTAGCAGCTAAATGGCGCTGCGAAGGAATTTTCGTTCCAATAGGCCACTCTCCATTTGTAATTTTCTCTTTCATATACTCTTGAATTTGTTTGTGCATTGGCTTTTTATCAGCCGGATCTGGAATCCAATTCATGTGATACCACCTTTTTGTAATTTGGTTGGTATTATAAATCAAAACTTGGATGGAGACAACAGGGTACGTCAATTGTAGGATAAAAGAGAAAGGAGAGAGTAATATGTTTACAGTGGTTATGCATGCTTTATTGTTAGCATTCGGTTTGATTTTACCTTTAGGAGTACAAAATGTGTTTGTTTTTAACCAAGGAGCAAATCAACGAACGATCAAACAGGCGCTTCCCGTAGTCGTAACGGCTTCTGTCTGTGATACGATTTTAATTCTAGTAGCAGTGCTGGGAGTTTCAGCAGTAGCCGCTGCTTTTTCATTTTTTCAAGCGCTTATTTTTGGAATAGGTTTTCTTTTTTTAGCGTATATGGGCTTTGTGACGTGGAAGAGCGAACCTTCAAAAACGTCAGTAAAGGAAGGGATGACGGTGAAAGCACAAATTTTATTTGCTGCTTCTGTATCTCTGCTAAATCCTCACGCGCTGATGGATATTATGGGCGTAATCGGAACAAATTCTCTGCTATACAGTGGAAAAGAAAAATGGATTTTTACGCTCGTTACGATATGCGTTTCATGGATATGGTTTTTATCCTTAGCTTTTGCCGGAAAAGCGGTAGGGAAAATGGATTCGAATGGGAAAATAATGATTTGGGTCAATAAGTTTTCTGCATGTATGATTTGGGGAGTAGCTCTTTACATGGCAAAAAGTATGTTTTTTCAGTAAAATAGACGCTAAAAGAAAAGTTATATAATAGAAAGAAGTACTTTTTTCTAGAAAGCGAGGGGTAAAGATGATTCAAGGAATTAATCATATATGCTTTTCTGTGTCAAATTTAGAACGGTCCATCACATTTTATCAAAAAGTGTTAGGGGCGGAACTTTTAGTAGAAGGAAAGTCCACCGCTTACTTTAGTCTAAATGGAACGTGGCTCGCGTTAAACGAAGAAAAAGATATTCCTAGATCAGAAATTCAGTATTCGTATACTCATTTAGCATTTTCTATTTCCATTGAAAGTTTTGACCAAGCAAAAGAGCTGTTAAAACAGCATAATGTAAATATCTTACCTGGAAGAAATCGTGACGAGAGAGACAAAAAATCTATTTATTTTACGGATCCTGACGGTCATAAATTTGAATTTCATACTGGTACGCTCCAAGACCGTTTAGCCTATTACCAAGAAGAAAAGCCTCATATGACATTTTATTCGCCAAAAGAGTAATACTAAAATAGTTATATAAGGTTACAGTTTTATTACATTCGCATTCCTCGCTCAGTTATCATTAAATAAACGATACTGTTGTGATATAATGGAAAAAAAGTGAGGAGGAGGAAGAATGTATACCGCAAAACAGGTGAAGTTTGGTTCGCATATTGTGATAGGCGTACTTTTCGGCATCCTAGCTGCAATGTTAATCGGCACTTTTTATCAAAATGTACCAGGTGTATTACCGTACGGGATGATTAGTGGACTTGCAGTAGGACTCATAGCAGATACATATTATACAATTAAAACAAAAATAAAGGTTATTTAATATAGTGTAGTACTATTCTCAGGAGAAATAAAAGATTCCTTTTGAAAATAGTACTATTTTTATGAAAAAAATGGTTAATTTATATTTTAAAAAACAAGTAAACCCGCTAAAAAGATTACAAATTTATTATTTTAAATCAGAAATAGGGGGTGAAATATCAAATTAACTCTAAGTATAGAATTATATGTTAAAGTAAATAACCGTTTTCTAAACAGTGAAACGGTTTTTACTTTTTTTCTAATTAGTTTCGTTGCGCGTCAGATAAAAGGTCTAATAATTAAGCAATTGTTCGTAAAACTGAGGATAAGAGATTTTTTAAAGCTGCTACTAACAGATAAAATACTGTTGCTTTTAATGGTTTATCTATAGAAAACTTGATAATTTTTCTAAAATCGTTCTTTTGGAGTACATAATATATGCTATCATTGTTTGGTGAAAAAACTACATACCAAAAAAAGGAGAAAAAATGAAGAATTTAAGAAAAATCGGCCTAGGACTTGTAGCATCTTTGCTATCTATTAGTTTAGTAGCTTGTGGATCAACGAAAGAAGAACAAAAACAAGGATTGCTAAGCAAGAGCAGAAACAAATGGGGAAAGAGCAGAAAAAACTCGAACAAAAACTCTCTAAATTAGAGAGTGAGTATGAAGAATATACAAAAGAAAAAGGATATATGGAATCTGATGATTATCTTGTTTTTGAAGCAGACTTTAACATACTAGCAAAGTCAATTGAAAGCAAGAATATTCTTCAGGGCGATGATGGTGAACTAGACAAACATGTAAAAGACTTAAAAACTGAGATAGACCATTTAAGTAATGATCAAGCAATAAAAGCTCAGAAGCGTTATGGTTCGGCAGTAGATGTGTACGAGGCTGCAATTGGTACTCATATGCATATTGTGTTAACTAAAGCGGATATTACTCAGCACTTTAATGCGGTGAACACTATTGAGTTAGACAAAGATTTTAATGCAGATAGCTACGATTATGAAAAAATTGATGCAGACGCAACTGAGGCTATTAAGTCTATACAAGGAATGCCTATGAAAAGAATAAAGCTTATTAAGGAAGAGTTGGAGAAATATAAAGCTAGCTTTAGTACTGAAGAATATAATCAATTGAATTCCGCAGTCACTAGCGTAACTTCGTCATTAAATAAACAAGTTGAAATGCTAGAAGTTCTACAAAAAGAAAGTGGTAAGGATAAATCAACTTTAGAAGAAAACACAAAAGCTGCTGAAACACAATTTTTAGATGCTAAAGAAAAAGTGTCTGCATTTGAATCTAAATATGATATCCAAATGTAAAATATATGCTTTAAATACAATTGTTTATTAAAATAAAAAGCCGTTTCTTAACCAAAGAAACGGCTTTTTATTATTTCTCTCTATTGATCTTTGGTGTACGTAAGAAGAGAGAGAGTAATAACGCAATTAGAGTCAATAGCGTCGCAAATAAGAATACATCGTTACTGCCATAGCTATAGTCGAAGTTGTTATTGCTTTAGCGAGGTGTTCCGTAGTTTGTTGCGTCATAATTGTAACAAGTATAGCAGTACCAATTGAACCTGCAACTTGACGAATTGTATTATTTAAAGCTGTACCGTGAGAAATTAAATGTTGAGGTAATTGGTTGATGCATTCAGTCACAATCGGCATCATAATTAATACACCTGGCAATAATAGTAAATCTGATTGAAGCGGCGTAAAGCCTCGAATGCTTTATAGATAGATTGGCAGCGGTTTTGAAATTATTTAGGATGAAACATAAAAAATTATAATAAGATTTGTTGAAAATCAACTTGGGAATTATTGATGTAATTTTCTGAAACTTTTATTAGTGCTATAACGTATAGTAAGTATAGGGAATGTTAATTTAAATTCCTTTTTGCGGAAAAACGTTTAACATAAAGTCGAATCATCTGTTAGTTCTGTTTTGTTTAAAAGAATGTGGAGGGGATAGTTATTAAAAAACTTGCCATTTTACTTGTTGGAGGGCTTTTATCCTGCGGAGGATATATGCTGTATTACGCGACGCTAGGTGAACTAAAGAAGAAAGAGGGGATATTGAAATGACAATGTGGCTATGGGCAGGCGGATGTATAGTGTTTTTGTTAGCAATGGGTTACATTGCAGATCGTGTAGCAATAAGGAGAAACATTGAATTTAGTCCGGAGGATGGAATTAAAAATGCTACAGATGCAGAACAAATATATGTGGAGAGCTATTTGAATGAAACAAAAAATACGAATAATAATATACCGCTTTAATAGAAATTATAAATAAAAGGCTTATCCGCTGCTACTTGCATTAGGGATAAGCCTTTTTGTTTTATACTTAGTTCCAAACTTCGTCTAAAGTATCTCTAAACAATTGATCTAATTCATATGTAGGGTCATCTAATTCTACAGATAAAGTTCTGACGTATTTGTCTAAACGGCCAATTTCTAAGTTTAAAAATTCATTAATAACATTGATGCGTGGTTCTAAATCTAACTCATCACCACTAATTTTACGCTTTAACAGCTTACTAACCTCTTCTTTTAATTCTCCTTCTGGTAACAGTTTCTCTAAGAGAATAGGGAATTCTAGTGGAGGAAATTCATTATATTGTTCAACCCACTTAGCAGCTAACACGGGTCTTAAAACGTAAAAATATTTTTTGATTTTTACTTCGTCACCTTGTAAATACTCTCTAAAGTTATTTCTAGCCATATTTAAATAGTGGTATATACAAGAAGTAGGAGTAAAGATGTTAGAATGTAGTTTTTTCATTTTATCAAATGTTGAATACGCCTTGTAATATACAATGTTTGATTGCATCCATTCTAGTAAAGGTGGGTTTGATTTTCTAAAAAGTTTTAATGTCTTGGTTAAGTCCCAGCCGCTAACATCTAATAGGTCATTAATAGGTAGCTCTATTACATCTCGCTTTTTACCTACACCGATTGGGTCAATGCTTAAATATTTATTTTTCTTATGAATATAAATAAATCTAACATCATAATCGCTATCTTTAGATGGAAAGTCCCACGCTCTACTTCCAGATTCACAAGCGTATAATACCTTTACGTCGTAATCTTCTTCAATTTTCTTTAAAGCTGCAACAATTGTTTCTCTCATAACCCAACCTCATTTTCTTTTAATGCTTTCTATATACAAAAGCTATTACTATTTCTCCTATTATATTTCATAATGTATGGAAAATGGTAAATAAATAAAAAAAGCTTCCTTTAAGCCTCTAAAAATCTACGAAAATATAGAGAGTGAAAAACTATATCACTCAAAAAGCACTATATCCAATCCCTTTCTGCGGTAACAGGTTAGAAGCGTATACAGTTCTGCACGGTGATGGTATAAATGAGACTGAATTTCAAGCAGCCACTCAAAACATGTATACGTGCATCCCCAATAGGACGTTTGCAATGAAAAAAGCTTTCGTTCGTCAAAAGAAGAGTAGGCCGCTTTTAGCTGATTGAAGCCATCTATTAAAGCTGTTTTGAGTTCAAGCTTTGTATAAGCTGGATGCTGCAGATAAAAGTCGTTCATTTTATCTGCAGAGTAGCCTGAGGAAATAGAATAGTCTGCACTACAAATGAGACATAAATGCTGCAGCAGCTCTTGAATAGACCGCTTGTGAGGGAGGGGACGATAAGCAAGCTCTTCTTCTGTAACCTCATCAATGATCGCGGTGAGAGACTGGACGTTGACGTGTATTTGATTAAACACCATCTCACAGTACGAATTCATGTATTCACATCCTTTTTATTCAACTAAATACTGCATTTTTTGATTCAGCCAGTACTCTGATTTTTCATTGTTATCGAGCTTGATATAGCAATCGATAATTTCATCATAAATGAATTCTTTTTCTTCTACTAAATCAATAAATTTAACGAGTAAAAATACGGCTTTCGAAACTTTTCCATTCTCACAAAGCCATTCTTTCATCCAGATTAATAGATCAAGAAGAATAATCTCTATTTTCACTCGGATATCAAGGAACCAGTCGTCATAAATCGTTGTTAAATAATGAGGAACTAATTGATGTAGGCGCTGTTCAGCTTCCTTGAATTTCAGCGACGGGTCAGACTGTTCGGTTATCCACTGAAGGTCAGTTAGTAAATCTAATCCATCGCTTGACACATCGGCATTTAAAGAAATGAGCTGCCTGTTAACAAGTAAAACCGGCTCTGAATTTTCTGCGTTCAATAACTTTTTTAAATGAGACAAGTAGACGCGTAAATTCTTTTTAGCATTGCTTAAAGGTATGTCAGGCCACAGTGCTTCGCATAGCTGTTCTCTGCTGATAGAATGATGAAAAATAAGATATAGTAAAATTTCTTGAGCAAAGCGCTTATTCCAGCCTTCTGTAATAAGCTGACCATTTACATAGACGGAAAAAGAGTATAAGAAATCTACTTTAAGGGAGGGTGTATGGGCATGAAAATCTTTTTGTATGTCTATAGCCGTATCACTTTCCCAGTTTTTAAGTATTTTCATAGAATCATTCTTTAAAGAAGGCAGCTGGCCTGTATTACTTTTAATAAAATCTATGACAATTTCTCTGAATAAAGCTGTTTTTTCTTTTACTAGAAATAGAGAATGTGCGTTAGGTATGGTCATATGACTGTAGTTTTTTAAAAACATCGTTTTTGAAATCAGATACTGAGATGAAAACAGCAAATCATGTTGGCCAGATAAAGTGAGTACAGGAAGTGAAATGCTGCTCAGATCTTGAAGTAGACTGGCTCTAATAGAAAGTTTAACGAAGCGGAAATATACATTAGGATCCATTTGTTTAAGTCTTTCAATTACCTCTTGTATGTTTGTACATTCCAGGCTTTCCAGTTTGCCTAATTCAAGGATTTTATCTACCGGTATTTGATTTTTGCTTTCTTCGTTGTAACATCTCTTAATCTTTTGAATGGTGCTATCTGAATAAAAAGGAAGAGACAGTAGTATCAGTCCTTCAATAAGAAATTCATAGCGGGCGGTAAATTTAACAGCGATTTGTCCTCCAAATCCCACTCCAACTAAGTAACACTTCTTTATATGTAACGTATGTAATAAGAGAAAAAGATCTTCAATATGAGCCTCAAACGATAATTCTCCTGTAGCAGAGGCGCTCTTTCCTGTCTCTCTCAAATCGTAATGAATAACACGGTAATGTTGGGTTAATTCCGCAGTAATATAATCAAAAAGCGTATGATCAGTGACACAAGAATGAACCATAACAACGGTTTCTGTCTTGTCAGTGAACACGGGCGAATGAACTTCATAGTAAATTTTTTCTGTCGCCGTATGCAGAAAAGGCATAAAAGCAATCCTCCTAGTGTCTAACTGTAGCGTTTGTGTAACGGTAAAATCATTATGATAGGAATAGACAAAAATTTCAAAAAAATTGGTGCTTTTTAGCAAATGTAAAATGTCTAATGTTCTAGTAATATCCATTATACTGTAAAACCATAGTGAAAAATAAGGGAGAATGTCCAAAAACAGCAAAAAGAAAACGTTCTCAATTCCCGAAAAAGAAGAAAGGAAGCGAATTATGAATTTTAAAGACGAAAATGCGTTAGACTTAGAATGGGTTATGCTCATAATGGAAGCAAAAGAAACAGGTATAAGCATCGAGGAAGTTAGACAATTTTTACAAAGTATTAGTTCAAATTCTTAGCCGATACATCAGTAAGGAAATAAAGAATTCGTTACGGATAGCTAACCTTTATAGCGGGTCTCAAGCTATGTCCACTAGATGTATAATCATCCCTTTACAGTAAGAACGTTTATTTATAATGCACGATAAAGTGAAATTATGGTATTATTATCGATAAGTAAGCATTAGTAAGGGTGATTATAATGACAATTGGTCAACGTATTCGGAGATCTTAGAATGAAACAGGGAATATCGCTAACAGAACTTGCAAACCGAGCGGGTGTTGCTAAATCGTACATATCTTCAGTAGAAAGAGGAATTCAGCTCAACCCATCTATTCAATTTCTAAACAAAATTTCTACCTCATTGAACGTGAGTATTGATAGATTGATTCATGAGCCTATGGATAAAGCTGAGTCGTTGGATATTGATAATGAGTGGCTTGAGTTAGCAAAAGAAGCAGCGGAGTCAGGAATAAGCAAAGAGCAGTTTAAACAATTTCTTGAATTTCAAAAATGGCAGCGGGCAAAGCAAGATTAACTTCGCGGAATATACATAAAAGAGAACTTACATAGCACAACTGCTAAAAAATCATGATTGCAAAAAAGAGATTCCATTTATCTATGGAATCTCTTTTTTGTTGACTTAAGAAGAAATAAAATGAGACGGGAATTCTTTTTCTCGCTGAAACTGAATACGTTCAAGAGTTATTAATCTTGGCTTTCTTTTCTGTTCAAACTGTCTCAATGTTTCTGAAATCTCTTTGTTTTGATAAAAAACTTGATGCAGTAAGTCAGACAGTAAGTCAGCATCTTTTAATGACTCGTTTAATCCAAAAGCGCCAGTAGGAGTCATCGTATGAGCAGCATCACCTAACAAGAGCAGGTGATGTTTTGACCACACTTCGCTTATGCTGCTTTGCACAGAAAGAAGCGTAAAGTCTGACCACGACTTAATAAACCTTTCAATTGAAAGGTTTAAGCTAGGGAAAGCCTCTATTAAACGCTGAATAAACGGTTTAAACGATTGTTTTCGAAGAGCAGGATAGCTGTCTTTTTCAATATTCCATCCGATTTGAACAAAGCCTTTTGCTTGAGAAAAAAGCGCTACCTGCTGCTGCTTCACAAGCGCAAATTTAATAGAAGGCTCCCAGTTGGCAGGTGCAGGAATTTTCGCCCAAAGCAAATCGTATCCATGATTATGAATATTGTTTTTTATGTGCGCAAGTTTGCGAACAGTTGAATATCGACCATCTGCTCCAATAATGATTTTACTTTCAACTATTATTTCACCCCGGCCTTTTTGCTGAGCTTTTATTCCAGTATATTGTCCTTTTTCATTTTGCGTTAGCTCCGTTACTTTTGTGCCCAGCATAAGTTTGTAGGAGGGATGGCTGCTTGCTCGGCTATCTATAGACTGAAGAAGATGCTGCTGTGGAACATGAATTCCTGCATGCCCAAGTTCAGATTCTATCGTTTTGAATACATGTCCATCTTTCCAGTATTCGACCCTAGACATTCGAAGGAGGCCTAAGCTTTCAATTTCTTCAAATATATGATGTTTTTTAAGAATCATTTCTCCATCTTCATTTAAATGTTCGCCTCGAAATTCTTTTCCAAGCTTATCAGATCTCTCTATCAGTATAGTTGATATATTTTGTTTAGCCAGTAGATAGGCTAGTAGAGCACCGCCTGGTCCGGCTCCTATTATACACACATCTGTTTGATAGTTCATTTTCTTCACCTTGTTTGTTATATGCAATTAAGTTACTTTTAGTAAGTATATTAACTTTTATAAATGTTAATGTCAACTTTTTTATAGCTTTTCTTCTATGGAATTCGTTCTTTGGTCGAAACACAAATAAGGTTTTACATAAACAAAGTCAAAGATTAAGTTTTATGGTAAACTAAAATACACAAATTATTTTGAATAATTTGTATAAAAAGGTGAAATTTAAACATTGTTGAGAAAAAGCACGGTTGGAAAGCTGCAGGATTTTTAGCAAGAAGAGTAGAGAACGTCTCTGAAAATTCTAGCAAACTCCAATTTCGACTGGAGGATGATTATGACAAAAGTAGAACATTATATTCAAACATTGGGTAACAGTGCAGATTTGCTAACGAAAAAGCAGACAAGCATTTACTTCGAAAAACTTTCAAACACCTTTCCTTTTTTAACAATCATGCAAATTAATTGGAGAAAAGTATTAATTAAAAAGTCCGCCCGGCATATTGAAGAAATCAAAAAATGGCTTCAAGAGATGAATATAAAAGAACATCAGGTTGTTTTATTTTGGAAACGAGCAACTAAAGCCGTAAGCGTCGATTTAGCTCAGGCTCTAACGTTTTTCCAACAAACAGCTGATCTTACAGAAGAAGCGTTTATTTACTGTCCGTCTGTTGACTATGTCATTGAATATTTTAAAGACGGTAAAATGATGATTGGTTTAGCAGCACGTTAATTAAAAGGGAAAAAAGCTGAGGGAAGAGGGGGAATGAGAACTTCTTCACTCGGCTTTTTATGCATATAAACTCTAAAAAATACGAAACATAACGTTATTTACAACATAAATTACCTTCTCTTTATAATTAGTGGGAAAAGTATTGACATTTTCCATAAAACAAATATAATTAACATTAATCATATTGTTAATTGTAAAAAGAGTGATCAGGAGAAATGCTGAATGTCGAACAAAAAAGCAATGACGAATCAAATGAAAAAAGAATACCCTAAACCCTATGGCTATACGTCAGATATTGCTGTATTTACGATTGTGACGGAAGAAAAAGAACCCTACAAACCACCTAAAATGAATTTAAAATTAATGCTTATCCAGCGAGCAATGCTAAACGCGGAGGGAGAAAAGAACAGCGAAGCAGGAAAGTGGGCGCTTCCCGGCGGATTTGTCCATCCTGATGAATCAGCTTTTGAAGCGGCTAAAAGAGAGCTCGAAGAAGAAACGGGCGTGAACGATATCCATTTAAAACACTATGGTGTCTATGATGAGCCCGGAAGAGACGATAGGGGATGGGTCATCACAAACGCACATTATGCAATTGTCCCAGAAGATAGTCTAATAAAACGAAAAGCGAATGATGATGCTGCTCGAGTTGAATTATTTAAAATAGATGAAATCTTTTCATTGCCTTTAGCTTTTGATCATGAAATCATCATTCGAGATGCAATCAAGGAAATTAAGAAAGATTTATTGCAAACGACTATTGCTCAGAAGTTTCTGCCTTCTCAGTTTACATACTCTGAACTGCAGGCTGTGCTGCTTACCGTAACGGATGATGCGGCAATTAAAAGTGATCAGGCGTTTGCACGAAAAATAAGAATGCTGCCATTCATTGAAGAAGTAGACGGAAAAACAACGACGAGAACGTCTAAAAAGCCAACAAAGCTCTACCGGTTTGTTGAGATGAATGTGATGAAGCCAATCTATACAGCACGCTATTAAAAGAAAAAACTTTCAATTCAAATAATTAACAATATGTTAACTGTTAATTTTTATTTATGAGGGGGAAACATAATGAAAAAAGCACTGATTAACATTGATTATACCAATGATTTTGTAGCTGAAAACGGGGCTTTGACATGCGGAGAACCAGGGCGACACATTGAAACATCCATAAGCGATATCACGCGTCAATTTATTGAGCAAGGCGAGTATGTCGTCTTTGCCATTGATTTTCATAAAGAAAATGATTCCTTGCATCCAGAATCAGCGCTGTTTCCGCCTCATAATATTGAAGGTTCTGCAGGAAGGAAGCTATACGGAAAGTTAAATGATTTATATAATGTGTATCAATCAAAGGCAAATGTAGAATGGATAAATAAAACGAGATACAGCGCATTTGCTGGAACAAATTTGGAGATTAAACTGCGAGAAAGACAGATTACCGATGTCTACTTAGCAGGTGTATGTACGGATATCTGTGTACTTCATACAGCAGTAGATGCTTATAATAAAGGATTTGCTATTTATATTTATGAAAAAGCCGTAGCGAGCTTTAATCAAAAAGGCCATGAGTGGGCGCTCGAACACTTTAAATCTTGCCTCAGAGCAGAAATTATTTAAGGACATAAAAGTGGAGGAAATCAATGAATATGTTTACAGATGACAGCGTAATGCTACACACCGATTTATATCAAATTAATATGGGAGAAACGTATTGGGAAGATAACATTCATCAAAAGAAGGCTGTTTTTGAAGTTTTTTTCCGCAAACTTCCTTTTGGGAATGGGTATGCTGTTTTTGCTGGATTAGAAAGAATTATTGAATATATTAAAGCATTTAAATTTAGCGAATCTGATTTAACGTACTTGCACGAAGAATTAGGTTTTAAAGAAGATTATTTAGCTTACTTAAAAGACCTTACATTTACTGGGACAATTCGATGTATGCGTGAAGGTGAGCTTGTGTTTCATAATGAACCAATTTTACGTGTAGAAGCACCGTTAATTGAAGCTCAGCTTGTAGAAACAGCGATTTTAAATATTGTGAATTACCAAACGCTGATTGCAACAAAAGCAGCCCGAATCAAACATGTAGTAGGAGACCAAGTGGCAATGGAGTTTGGAACGCGACGCGCTCAAGAAATGGATGCTGCTATTTGGGGAACAAGAGCAGCCTATATTGGCGGATTTGGTGCTACTTCTAACGTGCGTGCAGGAAAGAAATTTGGAATTCCAGTTGCAGGAACGCATGCCCATGCAATGGTGCAAGCTTATAAAGACGAATATATTGCATTTCATAAATACGCTCGTCGCCATAAAAACTGTGTGTTTCTAGTTGATACGTACGATACGTTAAAATCAGGAGTTCCCAATGCGATTAAAGTAGCAAAAGAATTAGGAGACAAAATTAATTTTACGGCGATTCGTTTAGACAGCGGCGATTTAACTTATTTGTCTAAAAAAGCTCGTCAAATGTTGGATGAAGCAGGGTTTACAGAGACAAAAATTGTTGCTTCCAACGATTTAGATGAAGATACGATTATGCATTTAAAGTCGCAAGGTGCACAGATAGACATGTGGGGAATTGGTACGAAGCTCATTACTGCATATGATCAGCCGGCGCTTGGAGCAGTGTATAAACTCGTCTCTATTGAAGGAGAAAATGGCGAGATGATGGATACGATTAAAATTAGTGCGAATCCTGAAAAAGTCAGTACACCAGGGTTAAAGCGCGTATATCGTATTATTAATAATTTGAATGGGAAATCTGAAGGGGATTATATTACGATGGAAGACGAAGACCCTCAAAGCGAAGAACGTTTAAAAATGTTCCATCCTGTTCATACGTTTATCAGTAAATTCGTCACAAATTTTGAGGCAAAAGAACTTCATCATGATATCTTTGTAAACGGAAAGCTTGTGTATGAAACAGAAGAACTTCAGGAAATTCAGCAGTACGTAAAAGATAATTTAGAGCTGCTTTGGGATGAATATAAGCGCACGCGCAATCCAGAAGAATATCCAGTAGATTTAAGCGAAAAGTGTTGGGAAAATAAAACGCGTCAAATTGCGTACGTAAAACAAAAAGTAGCGGAAGCCCTAAATAAAAAATAGTAGGGAGTTGGAGACATGTCAGATACGCTTGCTTATTTTCAACAGCTAAACCCTGATAAGAAAATAGATACGCTTTTAGAAAAAGGAGCGAAAATTGGGATTTATGGTTCATCTTTTGATCCGGTTACCAACGTTCATCTTTGGACGGCATCAACGGTTGCGCATCGAAAGAAGTTAGATGCTATTATCTTCTTGCCTTCATCGCACAAACGGACAGATAAAAAGCTCCAAACGTCCGATGAACACCGTGTAAATATGGTTAGCTTAGCGATTAAAGACAACCCGAAATTTTTGCTCGATACGTATGAGCTAGACGTATTGCCCGGCTATCATTACACATACTACACTATGGAGCACTTTAAAAAATTGCTCCCACACGCTGACTTATTTTTTATTATGGGAGCCGACTTACTGCAAGATATTGGTGAGGGCAAGTGGAAGAAAGCAGATGAACTTATTAGTGAAAACCAGTTTATCATCATGGCAAGAGAGGGAATAGACATGTTGAAAGCTATTAGTCATTCTCCTTTGCTTCGAAATTATGACGACGGCCGGTTTCAGCTTCTTGATAAGGGGCTTGCAATGGAAATCAGCTCTACTTATATTCGTCAAGAATTTGCCAGGGGCGGAGAACCACGATATTTAATGCCTGATCTCTGTTATTTTTATAGTAAAGAACATGGTTTGTATCAGTAAGAAATCTACATATAATGGAAGGAGAGCATGTATCATGTCAGACATGCAAGAAAAAATAAGAAAAGAGCTACATGTGAAATCTGAAATTGATCCAGCACAAGAAATTCGTGCCCGCGTTGATTTTTTGAAAAACTACCTAAAGTCAGCAAATGCAAAAGGCTTTGTATTAGGTATAAGCGGAGGGCAGGACTCTAGTTTAGCTGGACGATTAGCGCAGATTGCAGTAGACGAATTGCGAAAAGAAGAATATGAAGCAAAATTTGTAGCCGTTCGCTTGCCTCATGGCACGCAGCATGACGAAGCAGATGCGAAGGCGTCACTAGAATTTATTAAACCTAATGAAACATATACATTTAATATTAAAAACACGGTGGAAGCATTTGAAAGTTCGTTTACAGGTGCGACAGATATAGCGCTGTCTGATTTTCATAAAGGAAATGTCAAAGCACGTACGCGTATGATCGTACAGTATGCAATCGGAGGAGAAAACGGCCTTTTAGTTATCGGAACCGATCATGCAGCAGAAGCAGTAACAGGCTTTTTTACAAAATACGGAGATGGCGGAGCAGACGTGCTGCCTCTAACGGGATTAACAAAACGTCAAGGAAAAGCATTGCTAAAAGAATTAGGTGCAGATAAACGATTGTACGAAAAAGTACCAACAGCTGACTTATTAGATAATAGTCCTGGTCAATCTGATGAAACGGAACTAGGAATTTCTTATGATGAACTAGACGACTATTTGGAAGGAAAAGAAGTATCACAAGAAGCTGCTGAAAAAATTGAACAGCGCTATCGTATTACTGAACATAAGCGTCAGTTACCGGCTAGCATGTTTGATGAATGGTGGAAATGAGAGAAATGCCCATATTAGGGATATCTAATATGGGCATTATTTTGACTGATTTCTTTCAAAAAACAAAAAAGAGGCGGAAAAAGTGTAATTTAATGAATTGTTTTCTCATACACACTTTGTTATTCTTACGCACTTTGGTATAATGAAGTGCTTTTAATATTATTGAGGAGGAACATTTTTTATGGCAGTTGAAGTAGGTAGCAAGGTACAAGGTAAAGTAACAGGTATTACTAATTTTGGAGCATTTGTAGAATTACCTGGAGGTCAAACTGGGCTTGTACATATTAGTGAGGTAGCTGACAGCTATGTAAAAGACATTAATGACCATCTTAAAGTTGGTCAAGAAATTGAAGTGAAAGTCGTTAATGAGAAAGACGGAAAAATTGGATTATCGATTAAAAAAGCGATAGATAAACCGGAAAGACCCTCATCTTCTTATTCACAACGCCCGCCACGTCAGGCAAGAAATAATGATAATCGTTCTAAAAGCAACTTCCAACCAAAGGAAAACTTCGAACAAAAAATGGCGCGTTTCTTAAAAGATAGTGAAGATAATTTATCTACACTAAAACGCAGCACTGAATCAAAACGAGGTGGCAGAGGCGGAAGACGCGGATAAATCCCTTCCACTCTAACTACTTTATTATATAGTTGAAGCAAGCCAGTAAAAATTGGCTTGCTTCTTTTTTGTGATAGCTTAAGTACATACGCTAGAAGAGTAAAGAGAAGGTTAAGCACTTACTTAGTTGTAAAGTAGATGCCAATCGTGACAAGAGATGAAAGAAGATCAAGGATGAGTAGGATGAAATTTAAATCTATCATAATCATACCTCCCTTTTTGCGAGCGTTGACGTTAGTATCTGCACGAACTACTTTTATTATTCGTAATTTTTAAAAATTTCATTTAGTTAAATGTGATATTTAATATTTAATTAAACTATGTTCTAAATAATAATTAATAAAATAAAAAACGCTTATAAGAACAATTTTCTTAAAATAATAAAAAAACCTTATAAGTAAACGAAGAGAAAGTAGGAATGAGTCCCTCATCGAAATAGCTAAATTAACAGAAATTCGTCAGTATTCTTGTATATTCATCTAATTCTTTCATAATTTGAGGAATAAAAAAGTGGTGAAAAAGCAAAGAACAGACAAAATTCTTCCTTTTTTGAGCAGTAGTGCTCAATTTGGAGAAATATATAAAATGATTCCATAGACTCAAGGATTTTATAGTAATATATAGAACTTCCATACTATTCTAGTTTTTAGCTCATTAGCTAAGTAAAAGATGCGTATGTTTTGGGGATGAAGACATACATAGTCGTACGAATTATAGAGAGAAATGGAGAGGGAAAAACGATGAAAAAAGTATCAATTCGGGCTGTATTGAGTACAGTAGCATTTTCGGTTGCTTTATCTTCTTTTGCAATGGGAGCATCGGCTAATGGAAATTCAAAGCCGGCGCTGGAACCGTCACTAGTTAAAATTCAAGGAGACTATAACTTAAAATCGGCTAAAAAAGTAAAAGTTATTGTGGAGTTAAATGAAGAGTCTGTAGCGGAAGCCAAGAAAAAAGGAGTAGCGCAAAGTAAAGGAAAGATTAAAAAAGCGCGTGACGAAGTGAAAAAAGAACTTTCAAAAGCTTCTAAAACTTCAAAAGTAAAGCGAGAATACGACCAAGTGTTTTCTGGGTTTTCAGCGGAACTTCCGGCTAATGACCTTGAAAAAGTAGCAAGTTTACCTGGAGTAAAAGCTATTTATCCAAGCGTTGAATATCATACAACAGAAGTGAAATCGAAAGAAGTGAGCGCCGAAGAATACGGTTCTGAAATGGATAAAAGCATTTACTACGTGGGAGCAGATCAAGCGTGGAAATCAGGATATACAGGTAAAAATATGACCGTAGCTGTTATCGATACAGGCGTTGATTACGACCACCCGGATTTAAAGTCGGCGTTTGAGAAATATAAAGGATGGGATTTTGTTGATGATGACAAAGACCCTCAAGAAACGCCGGCTGGAGATCCAAAAGGCGAAGCGACAACGCACGGTACGCACGTAGCGGGAACAATTGCAGCGGACGGGAAAATTAAAGGGATAGCTCCTGATGCTCATTTACTTGCGTATCGTGTACTAGGCCCAGGAGGAACAGGTTCAACAGAAGACGTAATTGCCGGTATTGAACGTGCGGTAGAAGACGGGGCGGATGTAATGAACCTGTCGCTTGGAGATACGATTAATAATCCGGACTTGGCAACGAGTATTGCATTAGATTGGGCAATGGAAGAAGGAGTAGTAGCCGTTACATCAAATGGAAACAGTGGACCAGCTAACTGGACAGTAGGCTCTCCGGGAACGTCTCGTGAAGCTATTTCAGTTGGTGCGACTCAGCTTCCTTACAATTTGTATAAAACGACATTAACCGTAGATAACGCAAGCTATGCTTCAGCTGAAGTAATGGGCTTTCCAAACGACAAGGCGTTACTGGATGCAAGCGGTAAAAATTATGAATTTGTCCCTGTCGGACTTGGAAAACCAGAAGACTTTGAAGGAAAGGATGTAAAAGGAAAAGTAGCGGTTATTTCCCGCGGTGACATTGCATTTGTAGATAAAGTTGACAATGCGAAAAAAGCCGGCGCTGTTGCAACAGTCATTTACAATAACGTAGAAGGAACAATTCCTGATATTCCAGGTACATCTCTGCCGAGTATTCGCCTATCGAAAGCCGATGGACAAGCTTTGATAGCTTCTTTAGCAAAAGGATCCGTCACCGGCTCTTTTAACGCAACATTTGATCAGACAGTCGATGAAACAATGGCTGACTTTTCGTCTCGCGGACCCGTTGTGGATACGTGGATGATTAAGCCGGACATTTCGGCACCGGGAGTCGATATTATCAGTACAGTGCCAACAGATGATCCGAGCAATCCTCATGGATATGGATCAAAACAAGGCACAAGTATGGCCGCACCGCACGTAGCAGGAGCAGCAGCGTTAATTTTACAGGCGCATCCCAATTATAAAGTAGAAGACGTAAAAGCATCTTTAATGAACACAACGGAACTGCTTCGTGACCGCAACGGGCTCATTTACCCTCATAATACGCAAGGTGCAGGAAGCATGCGCGTAGTAGATGCAATTAAAGCAAAAACGCTTATCACCCCAGGAAGTCACTCGTACGGCGTCTTTTATAAAGATAAAGGGAAACAAGTAGAAAAACAAAGCTTTAAGATTAAAAATCTATCAAATCACAGTCAAAAATACTCGGTCAAAGTGAAATTTAAGAAAAGCCATCAAGCAATTGACGTTAAATCAACAAACGATTTAGTTGTTAATGCAGGAAAAACGCAAAAAGTAAATCTCAATGTAAAAGTAGATGCGGGGAAATTATCTCCTGGCTATTACGAAGGGACCATTACGGTAAGTAACAATAAAGAAACGTACGATGTTCCAACGATCTTATTTGTAAAAGAGCCGGATTATCCTCGCGTTACTTCTGCGTATGTAGATGTACTAGGAAATGGCTCATTTGAATACGGCAGTTATTTACCAGGAGGAGCAGAGAAGCTTAGCTATTACATTTACGATGCAACGCTAGAAAAAGGGGAATTGTTAAGTTCGTATACGAATGTAGGAAAAGGATTCTCTAGCGCAACGTGGGACGGAAAAATTAATGGTGAAGCTCTTCCAGCGGGAACGTATTATTTATACGCAGAAGCAGTAAAAGCAGGTCAGACGACCGGTTCTTTAGGAGAATTTGAAATTCAATAAATAAAAAAAGAGTGCCAGTCTAACTGACACTCTTTTTTTATTGAGCCGTATATCCTCCATCGATCACAGCAGCTTGGCCGGTGACGCCTTTTGCTAAATCACTTGCTAAAAACATTGCGTAGTCTGCAATTTCATCAACTGCCAGCAAGCGTTTTTGAGGAACAAGAGGATAAATAACTTCTTCTAGTACTTTTTCAAGCGCTACATTTCGCGTACGTGCTAAATCTTTTAATTGATTTTGAACAAGCGGTGTATCAACATAACCAGGGCAAATCGCATTTACCGTAATGCCGTGCTCCGCACCTTCAAGAGCAGCCACTTTCGTTAAGCCAATCACGCCGTGCTTAGCACTGTTGTATGCCGCTTTTCCTGAGAAACCAATCAATCCGTTAATGGAAGACATGTTCAAAATGCGGCCGAATTTTTGCTTTTTCATAATAGGAAACGCATGCTTAGTCGCAACAAAAGGTGCAACAAGCATAATTTTCGTTAAAAGTTCAAATTTTTCAGTAGGAAATTCTTCGAGCGGGGAAACAAATTGCATGCCAGCATTGTTAATTAATACATCAAGGCGGCCATATGTTTCAACCGTTTGAGCAATCATTTGTTCAATGTCACTTTCATTTGTCACATCTGCTTTAATGCCTAATGCTTCGTAGCCTTTTGTCTTCAATTTGTCTGCTGCTTTCTTAACTCCGTCTTCATTCAAGTCAGTTAAGACAACAGTCGCTCCGTCTTCAGCAAAGCGCTCACCAATTTGATAACCAATACCTTGAGCTGCACCTGTAATTAACACAATTTTGTTTTCAACCATCGTTTTTTCCCCCTTATATGTAGATGATATAAAATCGCTTACTTTTCCATTTTATCAAAAATTATCTTAATTTAGCGAGTATTTTAACTGTACTTTACGCGAAAAGAATGGGTGTGGGAAGGGGTGTTTACTACCTTTACTTCCACATTGCTGACAGAAGCGAACGGCGAGGGACCTTTTTTAATTTCTTCAATAAATTTTTGGATATTACTTTCTTCACCTTCAGCATCAATTTCTACTTTTTGATCGTCTCGATTTCGTACCCATCCGTTAATGGAGCATTCCATTGCTTTTAGCTGCGTGTAGTGACGGAACCCAACCCCTTGAACGCGTCCGTCTACAATCATATGCACATGTTTTTTCACTGTTCTCACCTCACAGGCAATTTTCCCTTTTTTATAAAAAAGAAAACAACTATAATTTTACTTTTCACTGTATAATAGAAAAAGACATTGTAAGACTTTAACAGTTTTAATGTAGATTAAATAAGAAAGAAGGGTTATGAATGCAAGCAGCAGCACGAACGCAGCAAGCGCAGCCGGCGACGATTTACCGTATTTTATTTGCTATTAGTTTAGGACATTTTCTAAATGATTGTATGCAGTCTGTTATACCGGCACTTTTTCCAGTCCTTGAAAAATCGATGAATTTAAACTACACGCAAATCGGCTGGATTGCCTTTGCTTTAAACATGACGTCATCGATTATGCAGCCGGTATTCGGCGTATTTGCCGATAAGCGTCCCTCGCCGTTTTTATTGCCAATTGCAATGTGTTTAAGCATGATTGGTATGGTTGGACTCGCTTTAGCGCCAAATTTTTATTTTGTGATTATATCTGTTTTATTTGTAGGATTCGGATCCGCTATTTTTCACCCGGAAGGTTCTCGCGTAGCGTATATGGCAGCAGGAGGAAAGCGGGGGCTGGCACAGTCTATTTATCAAGTTGGCGGGAATACTGGACAGTCGATGGCTCCGCTGTTTACGGCATTTATCTTTATCGGACTTGGTCAGTTTGGAACAATTTGGTTTACGTTAATTGCAGGTATTGGCGTAGTGGTTTTATACAGCGTGTCTAAATGGTATAAATCAGAGTTAGCTACTCGTCAACGCTTGAAGAAAAAGCAGTCAGATGCTTCATTTACGATGAACAAGCAAATTATTTTTGCGATTGGACTTTTAATTTTTCTCGTTTTTGCACGTTCATGGTACGGAGCAGGCATCCTTAATTTCTTTCAGTTTTATATTATTGAAAAATTTAATTTGCCTATCAAAAGCGCTCAGCTTTACGTTTTTTTATTTATGATTGCAGGGGTGTTTGGAACATTCTTTGGAGGTCCGCTTGCCGATCGTTTCGGAAAACGAAATATTTTATTGTTTTCTATGTTAGGGTCAGTACCGTTTACTTTATTACTCCCTCACGTTTCTCTCGGAGTCGCAGCGCCTCTTTTAATACTAATCGGCTTTATTCTCCAGTCAAGTTTCAGCGTCACGGTCGTCTATGCTCAAGAGCTGATGCCGGGGAAAATTGGCTTGGTTTCCGGCTTAATTGTAGGGCTTGCTTTTGGGATGGGAGCTTTAGGAGCTGTTGTATTCGGTAAATTAGCCGATGTCTTCAGCCTTCAGTTTATTATGCTGTTTTGCAGCTATTTACCAATCCTAGGGCTGTTAACATGGCTGTTGCCGAGCGATAAGCGTGTGAAAGAAATACACGAAGCAAAATAAGAAAAAGAAAAAGCAAACGCGCCTTAGCATTTGCTTTTTTTATGAGCGTGAAGCAAATTTCAAGACGAATTCATATTTTTCTCCTACAATAGATACAATAGAAATTGAAAATCGAAAGGAAGAATCAGCTATGATTAAGCTAAGCGTATTGGATCAGTCTCCAGTTTCAAGCGGATCAACACCAAAGGAAGCGTTAAAACGTACGGTGGAACTGGCAAAATTAACGGAAAAGTTGGGCTACCACCGCTTTTGGGTAGCGGAACATCATAATACGAACGGTCTTGCAGGCTCATCTCCAACTCTTTTAATGACGCACTTAGCTTCTCAAACGAGCCGAATCCGAATTGGATCTGGAGGAGTCCTTCTTCCTCAATACAGTCCGTATAAAGTAGCAGAAGATGCTCAGCTGCTTGAAAATCTGTTTCCGAACCGAATCGATTTAGGTCTTGGACGCTCACCGGGAGGAGATGCGCTGACGCGGCTAGCGCTTACAGATGGAGTACGTAAAAGCCTCAATGAATTTCCGCGTCAAATTCAGGCGTTAAAAGGGCATCTTGAGCATAATTTGCCGTCTGATCATCCGTATTACGGTGTGACAGCTTATCCGTTAAGTGAAACAAAGCCGGAACTGTGGCATCTTGGTATCAATAAAAGAGGAGCAAGATCAGCTGCTGAGCTGGGCATTTCTTTTACGTTTGGACACTTTATTTATTCAGTTGGTGGACAAGAAGCCATTCGTCATTATAAACAAGAATTTATCCCTTCTTCGTATCAATCAAAGCCTAAAACCAACGTATGTGTATTTGTTGTATGTGCAGAAACAACAGAAGAAGCCGAGGAGCACGCCAAAACGCTAGATGATTGGCTGTTGAAAGTAGCCAAAGGCGGAGACACAACGGTTTCATCGATAGAAGAAGTGCGCAATCGTTCTTATTCAGAAGAAGAGCTTAAAAAAATAAGCACCAATCGTCCTCGTATGATCGTAGGAAATCCAGCTGAAGTAAAACAAGGATTAACGCAGCTGCAGCAAAAATACGATAACGACGAATTTTTAATTATTACAAATATCCATGATTATGAAGCAAAAAAGAAGTCTTATCAACTGCTTGCAGAGCTATTTCCTCAACCCTCATTTTTCTAAGAAAAAGATGGGGTTTTTTTACGTAATTAAATGTTAGAATATTTAAAAAGGAGGAGTGACATGCAAGTAGAGCAAAAAAGTGTAAGCAGCCAAACTAATAAGATTACCTATACATATATTAAAACAGGAGGGCCTCGCATTTGCTTTATGTTTTCAGGGCTAGGCTATACGTACGAAAAGCCCCTGTTGTATTATGTAACGATGCTGATGATAAAACACGGAATTGACGTGGTTCAGATTCACTATACATATTCAAAAGAGCTGATGACAAAGTCTACAGATGAGATTGCAGACGTTATGATGAAAGACATTTGTTTAGTGCTGCAGGACGTTTTGCCTCAAAATAGCTATAAAGATATCATATTTGCAGGGAAATCGCTTGGGACCATTCCTCTAATTCAGCGAGTTATGAAAGATGAAGTTTACAAAGACGCAGTGATGCTTTTACTGACGCCGCTTTTAACAAGAACAGAACTGTTTGAAAGTTTACTAAAAAGCTCTCACAAAGGTCTTCTTGTAATAGGAAGTGGTGATCACTATTATACTGAAGAAGTTTATCGATTAAAAACAAATCCAATGAATATTGCAGTCATCGAAAATGCCGATCATTCATTGGATGTTTTGTATGCTCCAGCAGAATCGTTAAGGGTGCTGGGAACCGTTTTGGACGGCATAGAACAGCTTCTGTGAGACAGGAAATAAGGAAAGGAGAACAAAATGGATACGCTACGTGAAATTATTTGCGAAAAAAGAGCCTACAGCTATTCACCTCATACTCATGATCATAACTACAGTCAGCTTTTGTTTCCGCTAGCAGGTGCTCTTGATATTCAAGCAAGCGAGCAGCACTTAACGCTGCAAGAAGGATGCTTTTACATTCCGCCTCGTCAACTGCATACGTATCAAGCTAAAAATACAAATGAATGTTTGGTTGTTGATATTCCTTTGAAATTTACAGAAAGTGCGCATCTTTCTCAAGAAGCAGCTTTTATTCAATGGGATTCAACGTGGAAAGCACTTCGCTACCTGTTACTTGAGGGGCTTCAAAAAAGCACTGACAGGGGGGCGCTTGAAGATTTAGTCCGTTACGTTCAGCATTATTTGCCAAAGAAACAAACGTTTAAATCCATTGATTACCTTCATGCTAACTTCAATCAAGAGTTAAATATAGAAAGTCTTGCTAAGCTGGAAAATTATCATCCTGCCTATTTTTCCACTTGGTTTAAACAAAAAACGGGTTATTCGCCTCAAAGCTATGTAGCGCATATACGTTTAAATAAAGCAAAAGAACTGCTAAAAGAGAGCAGCTACTCGGTAACGTATATTGCGCATGAAGTGGGCTATCACAGCTTGTCTTCATTTACGAAATGGTTTGCAAAACAAGAGGGAGTCTCACCGACGCGATATCGAAGTATCTTAAAAACAGACAAATAAGATCGTAAAAGTGGAAAAACTTTTTTCTTTCTTTTAGCTATGATAAAAGAAAGGGGATGAAACGATGAATACTTCATTATCAAAAATACTTATTTTATGTGCCGCAGTTTTGTGGGGAACAACAGGAACCGCCCAAGCTTTAGCATCTGCTGAAGCGCATTCCGTGGCGATTGGAGCCGTACGTTTAGCGGTAGGGGGACTGTCGCTTCTTGCAGCTTGTCTTACACAAAGAAAGAATGTGGACGTAAGACGTCTTCCTATTTTGCCTCTGGCGGTTGCTGCAGCAAGCATGGCCGCTTATCAGCCGCTGTTTTTTTCAGCCGTTATCACAACGGGTGTTGCAGTAGGCACAATGGTGGCAATTGGCAGTGCGCCTGTTTTGTCAGGAGTATTAGATTACATAGTGTACCGCAAGAAACCTACAAAAAAATGGTTGCTTGCTACGGTTACTGGTATTATAGGGTGCAGCTGCTTGCTGTTAAAAAAAGATACTCAAATCGACGTGATAGGTTTGGGTATGGCGATAGGAGCAGGGGCGTCTTTTGCTTGCTATACGACTGTCAATAAAAAAATTGTTCAGCATGTTGATCCGCAAGTAGGAGCTTCGCTTGTGTTCACAGCCGCCGCCGTTTTACTGATACCATGCTGGTTTATGTACGATATGAGCTGGCTAGTCTCTTTAAATGGAATGGGGATTGCTCTTCATTTAGGAATACTTACGACGGCGATTGCTTATGTATTATTTTCTACAGCGCTTAAGTCAGTGCAAGCGTCTACCGCCGTAACGTTATCGTTAGCAGAGCCCGTTACCGCTTTTTTACTTGGCGTCTTTTTCTTAGGAGAATCTCTAACTTTGGTAAACATATGCGGAGCAGCACTAGTATTTGCTAGCTTAGCGTTTTTAACGTATTCTCCGAAGTCATCGCTAAATCAAGAGGTGCATATATAAAAAATCCCCCCGTTCTTTAAAGAACGGGGGGATTTTTTATTAAGCGTACATGCTAGCTACTTGTTTTTGCAGGTTGCTGTCTTCTAAATACTCATCGTACGTCATTTGCTTGTCAATTACTCCATTTGGCGTAATTTCAATCACACGATTCGCAATCGTTTCAACGAACTGATGGTCATGAGATGTGAAAATCATTGAACCTTTGTAGCTGATAAGTCCGTTGTTTAGTGCTGTGATTGATTCTAAGTCAAGGTGATTCGTAGGATCGTCTAGTAAAAGAACGTTTGAACCGCTTAGCATCATTTTAGAAAGCATACAGCGAACTTTTTCTCCTCCGGAAAGAACGTTGGCTTTTTTCAACACTTCTTCACCAGAGAATAGCATTCTGCCTAAGAAACCGCGTAAGAAGCTTTCGCTTTGATCATTAGGTGAATACTGACGCAGCCAGTCTACTAAGTTTAAATCTCCGTTTTCAAAGTACTCGGAGTTGTCTTTTGGGAAAAAGGCTTGAGACGTTGTGACACCCCATTTGTACGTACCGCTGTCTGCTTCCATTTCACCCATTAAAATCTTCATTAATGTTGAATTTGCAAGTTCGTTTCGGCCTACAAGAGCAATCTTGTCATCTTTATTCATAATAAAGCTTACGTTATCAAGTACTTTTACGCCGTCAATTGTTTTTGTTAAACCTTCAACGCGAAGTACGTCATTTCCAATCTCACGTTCCGGCGTGAAGTTCACGTATGGGTAACGACGAGAAGAAGGACGGATGTCATCTAATGAAATTTTATCAAGCAATTTTTTACGAGACGTTGCTTGTTTTGATTTCGATGCATTTGCGCTAAAGCGAGCGATAAAGGCTTGAAGCTCTTTAATTTTTTCTTCTTTTTTCTTGTTTGCATCTGACGCCATTTTTTGTGCTAATTGACTTGATTCATACCAGAAATCATAGTTACCAACGTAGACTTGGATTTTACTGAAGTCAAGGTCAGCAATGTGCGTACATACTTTGTTTAAGAAGTGACGGTCATGTGATACAACAATGACTGTGTTTTCAAAGTTAATTAAGAACTCTTCTAACCATTGAATTGCTTGGATATCCAAGTTATTCGTAGGCTCATCTAGAAGTAGTACATCAGGTTTTCCGAATAAAGCTTGTGCAAGAAGCACTTTTACTTTTTCACTACCCGTTAGTTCAGCCATTTTTTTTGCGTGAAGATCTTCAGAAATACCTAATCCTTTTAAAAGAATAGCCGCTTCTGATTCTGCTTCCCAACCGTTTAATTCAGCAAATTCACCTTCAAGCTCAGCAGCTTTCATTCCGTCTTCATCTGTGAAGTCTGCTTTCATATAAATAGCATCTTTTTCTTGCATTACTTCATAAAGGCGAGCGTGCCCCATAATAACGGTTTTCATAACTTCTTGATCTTCATATTCGAAGTGGTTCTGTTTTAAGACAGCAAGGCGTTCGCCAGGGCCCATATGTACATCACCAGTCTGAGATTCAATTTCACCAGATAAAATTTTTAAAAACGTTGATTTTCCAGCACCGTTTGCGCCGATTAATCCATAGCAGTTACCAGGCGTGAATTTAATATTCACATCTTCAAATAACTTTCGGTCGCCAAATCGTAAACTTACATTACTAACTGTAATCATGTATGAGCAGTCCTCCAAATTCAATATCTATAAAATTATACCATTCTTTTGAGATAAGAGCGATATGAATACAATATTTCAAACATAAAGTGTAACCGACACTTTAAGCACTCGTCAACCATTTAAGGGATTTTTTGAGCGGTAACGCTTGATTATTCTAGCATTCACCAAAACTTTGAGCAGCAAACTAGTATATCTAAGCCTTCAGTAAGCAGCTCTTTTTCATTTTTAAGATGGATGTTGTATTCCTTTGTATAAGAAACAAAAAGAAGAATAATACTACCTGGTAAATAAAAGAATTTCTATGAAGTAAACACTGATATTTTACGGATGCTTATTTCTAAAATTGCTTTGATATGGACATAAATAGGGTGATGATTATGTGGAAATTAGTTGTTTCCTATCTTCCAGAAGGGCCAGTTTTTATACAAGCAGTTCTGGTTTTTTTCATCCCGTATATAATCTACAAATTATTAAGCGGGATTCGTAATTCAGAGGAAGAGTGATGAAAGTGAAAAAATGGAGATCAACAATAAAAAAAATAGGAAACCATGCGAATGAAAAGGAAAACAAACAGGAATTTACATCTCAAAATTCATCTAATCATGTTACGGATCATTTAGCTTTAACTCTAAAAGCAGTTAAAAATGAAATTGGTCATAACTCCGACGTTCATTTTCGGGAGTTTATTATAGGACGTACAGGCATTCAGGCAGCTATTATTTTTGTAGAGGGGCTATCAGATAAAGATCTTATTGAAAAACATATTTTGTCATCATTGATGGCTGATTTTTCAAAAGAATACCAACAGGATCAGCTTTACGTAAAGGAAAGCCTTTCAAAACAGTTTATTAAAAGCCAAGTATTATCAATCAGTGATGTAGAAGAGGTTCATTTCATTAAAGAAGTAACATCAAAAGTCTTAACAGGATCTACGGCTCTTTTAATTGACGGAATATCACCTGCTTTAATTCTTGGTACAAGCAAAGTGAAAACAAGGACGATTGAAGAGCCCGTATCAGAAGCATTAGTGAGAGGACCGAGAGTAGGCTTCACTGAATCTTTAAGTGATAATACTTCTTTATTAAGAGGAAGCGGAGACATTGAAAATTTGTCGCTGGTGAAATTTCAAGTAGGAAAGCGTTCCAAAAAAGACTTAGTTGTTGCTTACATAAAGGAAATTGTTGATCCAGAACTAGTTGAAGAAGTAGAAAAACGAATTAAAAAAATTGATCTTGATAATGTACCGGAGTCAGGATATGTGGAACAACTCATTGAAGATAATTACCTTAGCCTATTTCCTCAGGTGCAGAATACGGAGCGTCCTGATCGTGTAATTGCTGCTTTGATGGAAGGGAGAGTAGCCATCTTATTAGACGGGACGCCTTTTGCTTTGATTGCCCCCGTTACGTTTAGCATGATGCTACAGTCGCCGGAAGATTATTATGAAAGGTGGATTCCCGGTACATTTATTCGTTTTCTTCGTTATATTGCAGTAGTTCTTTCCCTTTTTACACCGGCTTTGTATATTGCTTTTATTTCGTTCCACCCAGGGATGATTCCGACTAAATTGGCTATTTCCATTATAGGAACAAAGTCTGGAGTGCCGTTTCCAGCCCTTATAGAAGCCTTATTCATGGAAATAGCTATCGAAATCTTGAGAGAAGCTGGACTCAGGTTACCAAAACCAATTGGTCCAGCAATGGGAATTGTCGGTGGATTAATTATTGGAGAAGCTGCTGTGCAGGCAGGGATTGTTAGCCCTATTTTAGTGATTATTGTGGCGTTAACTGCCATTTCATCGTTTGCTATTCCGCAATATAGCGTCGGGATTTCATTGCGTATTCTTCGCTTCATAGCTATGCTATGTGCTGCCATACTTGGATTATACGGCGTCGTTTTATTTTTCCTTTTTATGACCAGTCATTTGGTGAAACTAAAAAGTTTTGGCGTATCTTACATGAGTCCAGCGGTACCCTATCGTTTAAGTGAATGGAAAGACTTGATGGTCCGTATGCCTCTTATGATGATGAAAAGACGTCCAAAGATGATGCACACCAAAGATTCTCTACGAAAAGGATAGCAGCTTATGATAAAAGGAAGTGAATCAGAGGTAATGATAAATTCAAAAGATCGTATTACGACGCCACAAACAGCTATTATTGTCATCAATTTTATACTTGGAACTGGTATTCTGACGTTGCCTCGAACAGCTGCGGAACAAGTGAAAACACCAGATGTGTGGTTAACTGTTATTCTAGGAGGAATAGTCACCATGATAGCAGCGATAATCATGGTGAAGTTAAGCCGGAAATTCCCTGGAAAGACGTTTTATCAATACAGTAAAGAAATTACAGGGAAATGGTTGAGTAAGTTAATTAGCTTACTTATGATAGGTTATTTTTTACTGCTTGGTGGTTTTCACGCCCGTTCATTGGCAGAAGTAACCGGATATCTCTTGCTGGAAGGAACGCCGACGTGGGCTATTATTATGCCATTTATGTGGATAAGCCTCTATTTAATTAGAGGGGGCATTAATCCGATCGCTCGACTGTTTGAAATTATATTCCCTATTACCGTTATTCTTTTTTTACTGGTAGCTTTTATGAGTATGAAAATATTTGAAATAGATAATCTGCGCCCCGTACTTGGATCAGGAGTCCTTCCTGTACTAAAAGGGGTAAAAACAACTGCTCTTGCATTCACCGGTCCTGAAGTCATGTTAATCATTTTAGCTTTTATGAAAGAACCGCACAAAGCAGGAAAAGCTGTGCTAGTTGGAATTACTATTCCTATATTTATTTATGTGATTACTGTTGTAATGGTGATTGGAGCGTTATCGATTGATGGAGTAGTAATAAGAACATGGCCAACGCTTGATTTAATAAGGAGTTTTGAGCTGACAGGCTTGATTTTTGAACGATTTGATTCCTTGCTTCTAGTTGTATGGATCATGCAGATGTTTGCTTCTTTTACTATTAACCATTACGCCGCTTCATTAGGACTGTCTCAGCTTTTCAAAAAAAACATTCATCCATTTATGTATGGTTTGCTTCCGGTCATATATCTTATTTCCATGATTCCTAAAAATATTAATGATGTATTTAAATTGGGAGATATGATTGGCAATATCGCCTTAGTTTTATTTGGCATTTTGCCGCTGCTTCTTCTCATTATTTCAAAAGTAAAGGGAGTAAAATATGAAACAAACCTTTAACCATTTCCAGTACCTATTGGTTTTGTTTTCTGTTTTTTTGCTCTTTCCTCTGGCAGGCTGCTGGAGCAGTCATGAAATTGAAGAGCAAAGTTTTGGAGTGGGTGTGGCCTATGATAAAGGTAAGGAGTCCATAGCTGAAAAAGAATTTGATGAACAAGGAGAAGGGTATACTAAAAAGAACCTGATTACGTCAACTTATCAACTTATCACTCCTCAAGTCGCAAGTTCAACCACTAAACAAGGAGGACCGCAGCAGAAATCTTACGTAAATATTTCGGAAACAGGAGATTCTCCTTTTCAAATGCTTCGTGAATTATCTTTAAGAAGTGACACTCCTTTAACTAGTCCTCATATGAAAGTAATGGTTATCAGTGAGGCCCTTGCACGAGCGTATAGTTTAGAGCAATTAGTGGACCAAACTCTTCGGGACAATGATTTTAGACCTAGTTGCCTTGTGTTTATTAGTAAAGGAAGAGCTAGCGACACGTTAGAATCAAAAACAGCAGGAGAGATCCCAGCTTTTCACCTGTATGGAATGATAGACAATACGTATCGAACAACGCGGGTTTTACCGCCCATGCCGCTTATTAAATTAGCAAGCAAGATTCAAACTGGATCTAGTTTTCTATTGCAAAATGTATTATCAGCAAATGGAGAAATCAAATTTGCGGGTGCTGGTATAATTAAAGGGGAAACAAGCAAAATGATTGGTTTTTTGAATGAAGAAGAACTAGATGGTTTGGCTTGGATTACAGGGAAAGGGAAAGGCGGGCTAGTAAAAAGCTTTGATAAAAAGACCGGTCAGCTGATTGTATATGAAATAGAGTCTATGAAAAGTCACATTCAACCCCATGTTAAAGGAGATAATATCTCTTTTGATGTACACATTGAATCAGTGGGAAGGCTATCTGAAAGTTGGATGACCTCAGGGAGCTCTTTTAATAATCAATTTTTACAGAATGCGCAAAAAACTTCAGAAAAAAAAGTAAAGTACCTGGTAAGAAACGTACTAGAAAAAATGCAAACAAAATATAAAGTTGATGTTGCAGGTTTCGGAAATCAATTGAGAATTAAGCAGCCTAGAACATGGATGAGGGTCAAAGGAAATTGGGATCAAACATTTAGTGAAGTGCCAATTAACTATGATGTGAAGTTAACGATTAAAGATTATGGAGCATCCGGGTCAAAAAAGTAAGCACCCGACTGTAACTTTGCTTATCGTTATGTCAAAAATGAAAAAAACCTAAAAAAATAATAATCTCGGAACTTCCCACGAAATACTCATCGTATGCTTCGTACAGAGCCTTCAACAAACAACAAATAAGAGCTGCCGGTTTTCGACAGCTCTTATTTGTTGTTATTCAAAAATATAAGCTAGTGCTTGAAGAGCCTGTTCTGGCGTTTCGACTACAACTTGGGCTTTGTTTGACAGTTCTTTAAGCGGGTGGTGCAGTTTTTCAGGGCGAACCAAAATTAGCGGTTTATCTAATGCGATGGCTGTCGCTGCATCCATTGAGCTGTTCCACTGCTTGTATTTTTCACCAAATAAAGCAATGACCACATCAGATTTTTTAAGGAGCACCTGCGTGCGTAAATTATTAATTTGAGAAGCAGCTTCATCTTTTAAGACAGCGTTAGGCTGTTTTCCTAAAATTTCTTCTCCAATGTTGTCGGAGCGGTCATGGTCTGTCATGGGACCGACAAAGGTAAGGGGAAGGTTTAATTGTTCCGCTTGGTTTTTAATTTCGTCTCGCCAGTTATCATGAATTTGCCCGGCAAGGTATACGGTTAAGTTCATTATGTAGAAGTCCTCCTCTAACTAAAGTTTGTTTTATTTTATCAAATGTAAGCGGATAATACGAATGATTTGAATGGGCTACTTTTCCAAAAATAAGGTTATAGTAGACAAATAGTTAAAAAAGAGAAACAATAGAAAGCGTATTGCTAATTAAAGAAAGGATGTACCTGATGACAGAAACAGTGCTACAAGTAGATCATGTTAGTAAAGTAATTGGGAAGAAAACCATTTTGCATGATGTATCCTTATCGGTTGAGCGCGGTGAGATTTTCGGATTGCTTGGTCCGAACGGCTCTGGAAAAACAACGCTAATTCGTACCGTAGTAGGACTCATTAAAGAAACAAAGGGAACAATTACCGTCAATGGGTTTCCTTTAAAAGAACAGTTTACTTCAGCTATGAAATCAATTGGAGCGATTATTGAAAACCCTGAGTTTTATGATTATCTGACGGGCTATCAAAATTTAAAACACTTTGCGAATATGCATGAAGGGGTCACATCAGAACGCTTGGATGAAGTGATTGCTTTAGTAAAGCTTGAAAACAGCATTCATGCAAAAGTGAAGACGTATTCTCTTGGGATGAGACAGCGTTTAGGAGTAGCTCAAGCCATTTTACATAAGCCTGCATTGCTTTTACTAGACGAACCAACAAATGGTCTAGACCCAGCGGGAATGAGAGAATTTCGTACATATTTACAAACGCTTTGCAGGGAAGAAGGAATTTCAATCTTAATCGCGAGCCACTTATTAAAAGAGGTAGAAGCATTATGTGACCGCGTTGGCATTATTCAAGACGGTGAGTTAAAAGCCATTCAAGATCTATCTCCAAATCGTCAAGACCAAGGAATGTACGTAGAATTTGAGGTGTCTGACGCGCAAAAAGCAGCGGATCTTTTATCACAAGAATTTGAAGTAACGATGAGATCACATATTATCGACGTGGCGATTGTAAAAGAACAAATTCCAGCTGTAAATAGAAAATTAGTGGACAGCGATATTTTAGTCTACCGAATCACTCCTGTGTATGAGACGCTTGAAGATTCGTTTATGTCCGTTACGGAGGGAGAGCACCATGCTTAAGTTAATTCAAAATGAACATATGAAATGGTTTTACAAAAGAAGTACAAAAGTCACATTTATTACAATCGGCATCTTAACTCTTTGTATGGCTCTTTTAATGAAGAAAGTAGCAAACAGCGCAGGAACGGAAGACAACATATTGAATTTCCTGTCATTTAGTGCAGGCATGCTGATCCTCGTTCAATTTTTCGCGCTTGCTGTTGGAGGATCAATGGTTGCAAAAGAGTTTGAAGCGGGTACCATTAAGCTTCTTTTAATTCGCCCTGCTAGACGTTCAACGATTTTAACGTCCAAGTACATAACGCTCGTTTTAATTAGCTTGTATTACTTGCTGAGCTATTTGCTTTTTTCGTTTGTATGGGGAGCATTGTTCTTTGGATTTGCCAGTCTAGAAGGAGATGCGCAGCTGCTTAAAAACATTACGCTTACGTATGACAGCGCGTATATGGAAACGTTTATGATGATGACGTTCGCATTCATGCTGTCGTCTTTATTTAGAAACAGCGCGCTTGCTTCAAGTCTAGCTATTGTCGTAAGTATTGGGGCGAAAGCAGTAACTGGGATAGTATCACAGTTTGGTCTATGGTGGGGGAAATTTTTACTGTTCGCCAACACAAACTTTGTGCAGTATATGGACGGAATGAAGACGATGTTTGACGGAATGACAATTCCATTTTCAATCTTCATCTTAGTTGCACACTTTGTCTTCTTTATGGGGGTAGCATGGGTGGCGTTTTTAAAACGTGACGTAGCTAATTGATGTGAGAATTTTCACACTATATATTTTTCTAAAATAGCATTTGACAATTAAATAAAAAGAGATTACAGTAGTGAAAGACTATTTTTAAAACAACTACAAACTTCTTATCAAGAGAGACGGAGGGACTGGCCCTACGATGTCTCGGCAACTGGCTGTACGCAGTGCGGTGCCAAATCCAGCAGACGATGTTTCGTTTGGAAGATGAGAAGGGTAATCTTATGATACAAATAAGAGACCTCTTCTTATCAATAAGAAGAGGTCTTTTTTTATTACGTAAACAAGAGGTGTTAAGAATGGAACAACAAAAAGGAAACGGCTGGGCGCTGTTACCGCTGGGCGTCTTTTTAGTCCTGTTTGTCGGATCAGGAATTATAACGGGAGATTTTTATAAGCTGCCTGTATTAGTAGCTATTATCATTGCAGCCATTGTGGCGCTGGCTATGAACCGCAAAGATTCACTTAATGTAAAAGTGGAACGCTTTGCTAAAGGAGCAGGGCATCCTGATATCATTATTATGGTACTTATTTTTATTTTAGCAGGTGCTTTTTCAGAAGTCGCTAAAGGCATGGGAGCTGTTGATTCAACGGTAAACTTAGCTCTGTCTGCGCTTCCGCAAAGCTTAGTGGTAGTCGGAATCTTTGTTATTGGCGCATTCATTTCAATTTCGATGGGAACGTCAATGGGAACGATCGCTGCGTTAGGGCCTATCGCTGTAGGAATCAGTGAGCAGGCGCATGTATCCATTACATTGGCAATTGCTGCTGTTGTTGGTGGTGCAATGTTTGGAGATAATTTATCCGTAATCTCTGATACGACCATTGCGGCAGTTCGTACTCAAAAAACAAATATGTCAGATAAATTAAAAGTAAACTTTTTTATTGTCCTTCCTGCAGCGATTGTTACAGTGATTTTATTACTTGTAATGACGCTAGGCAATACGTCATCAGTAGAAATTAAAGATTTTAGCTGGTTTAAAATCTTGCCTTATGTCGGCGTACTCGTTGCTGCCATATTTGGTGCAAACGTATTAAGCATTTTAACCGGAGGAATTGTATTAGCCGGCGTGATTGGATTAGCTGACGGAAGCTACACGCTTTCTTCTCTTGCTAAAACTGTGACAGAAGGTATTGGCGGAATGTCGGAATTAATTATTTTATCTCTGTTAATTGGCGGAATGGTTGAACTCATTCGCTATAACGGCGGTATTCAGTTCTTATTGAACCTATTAACACGACGTATTCAAACAAAAAAAGGCGGAGAATTCAGCATCGCTGGATTAGTAAGTTTAACCAATTTAGCCACGGCTAATAACACGATTTCAATTATTACAGCAGGTCCGTTAGCGAAAGAAATCTCTGATAAGTATTCAATTGATAATCGTAAATCAGCCAGTCTGCTCGACTTGTTTTCATGCAGCGTTCAAGGGCTTATCCCTTACGGTGCACAAATGCTTCTAGCAGCAGGATTTGCTAAAGTTTCACCAATTGAGATTATTCCATTTACATTCTATCCAATGTTAACAGCGGTTTGCGGTATCATTGCGATTGTAATTGGCTTTCCTCGTTTAAATAAAAAATCAAAATCATCTAAAGAAGCTGCGTAATATCAAACCCTTAAAAAGAACATTCTTTTTAAGGGTTTTTTACTGTTTGAAAAAATCAGTCGGCTTTTTTTCATCTAGCTCCTTCCAAAGTGTCTCATTTTGTTTAAGTGCATAAGCCGCTCCTCCGATTTCAATTCCGCATAATAAAATGAATAATAAAATACCCATGATATGACCTCCTTATATAAGTGAATAAAAACATGATTGTAACGGGTTTAGCTTATTGCTGTTTCACTTTATAATGAGAATAAAGTATGAAACGCGTTTCAGCGCAAGAGAAAAAGGTGAAAACATGACAAATATCCGAGATATCGCAAAAAAAGCTGGTGTATCTGTTTCGACCGTGTCACGGGTTTTAAATCATCATCCGTATGTAAAAGAAGAAAAGCGCCGTCTGGTAGAAGAAGTAATTCAAGAACTTAATTACGAACAAAACATTAATGCCGTTCACTTATCAAAAGGGAAAACAAATATGATTGCTGTCGTCTTGCCTTTTATTAATCATCCTTATTTCAGTCTGCTTTTAGAAGGAGTGGCCTCTCAAGCGTTAGAAAAGCAGTATCAGCTTGTTATTTGTCAGACGAACTATGATGTAAAAAAAGAAGAAGAAGCGCTTCATATGCTAAAAACAAAGCAGGTTGATGGAGTGATTATTTGTTCTAGAGCAGGCAGCTGGAGCACGATTGAATATTATCAGCAGTACGGGCCGATAGCCGTGTGCGAAAACGTACAAAATCGTTCTATTCGCTCCGTATACGTTGATCATTATGCAGCTTTTAAGAAAGCGCTCATGTATTTAAAAGAAAAAGGATATACGGATATTGGCTACTGTATTGGAAGAATGACGGGTACAAATAGTCAACAGAGGCAGCAAGCATACAAAGAATATGTAGAAAGAATAAATGAGCCTTATCATCCGGAATGGGTGTTTCAAGGCTGTTTGAACGTGACAGATGGTGAAAAAGTGGTGAAAAAATTGGTGCAGATGAAAAATCGGCCTCAGGCGCTTTTAGTAACAAACGATCAAGTCGCTATTGGTATAAAAGCTCAGTGCGAACAAGCGGGTATATCAGTTCCAGGCGATTTAGCTATTATTGGTTTTGATAATCATCCGCTTTCTTCTTATTTACAAATCACAACGATCGAACTTCCTCTCAAAGAAATGGGCGAAACGCTTTTTAAACTAGTTAGGAGCAAGGATCCTCAAAAAATTGAGCTTCCTTTTCGGTTTATTGAGCGTAAAAGCGTATAAATTCTTGATGATCTCACCACGTGTTTTTATCGGATAAAATGAGTAAAAGCGGACATCATACGAGTAAAGAAAGAAGAAAAGGATGATGATCGTGGAGAAAAAAGAATATCAAGTAGGAGATCAAGTATTTGTTATTTACCGAAATCCTCATACGGCAAACGTTGCCAATATTAATCAAGCTGAAATTGTTGAACATCCTGAAAATAAAGGTGAAAAAGCGTTGTTTCTGCATGAGTCTTATCATTTGTTAGCTGAAGATGATGCTGTGTATTCAACGTATGAAGAAGCAGAGAACATGTATAACAAGATATTTGATTATGAACAATATGATTGACGAAAGGCTCTCTTAAATAGAGAGTCTTTTTTGATGTGGAAAATAATTACCATGGATAGAGTCTTTTTATTTTTCAAACGCTATTAGTATTAGAAAAAAGGAAGTGTACATGATGATAAAACCTTTTGTACCTCAATTAGTATACATTGAGCCAGGGGCAATGGAGTACCCGCTTGGTGTTCAATTAAAAGAAAAATTTGAGAAGATGGGAATTGAAATTCGTCAAACAACTTCTCATAATCAAGTGCGTAATATACCGGGAAAGAATGATTTGCAAAAATACCGCAATGCCAAGTCTACTTTAGTAGTTGGTGTGCGTAAAACCTTGAAATTTGATACATCTAAACCGTCAGCTGAATATGCAATACCTTTTGCAACAGGGTGTATGGGGCACTGTCACTATTGTTATTTGCAGACAACAATGGGAAGCAAACCGTATATTCGCACGTACGTGAATGTTGAAGAAATATTAGGTCAAGCAGAGCAATATATGCAGGAAAGAGCCCCTCAAATAACGCGATTTGAAGCGGCTTGTACATCTGATATCGTAGGAATTGATCATTTAACACATTCATTAAAGCGCGCGATTGAATATTTTGGAGAAAGTGAACTAGGTCAACTGCGTTTTGTGACTAAATTTCATCACGTGGATCATTTATTGGATGCTAAACATAATGGTCGCACGCGCTTTCGCTTTAGCATAAACGCAGATTATGTTATAAAAAACTTTGAACCTGGTACATCTCCTCTTGATTACAGGATTGAAGCTGCTAATAAAGTTGCAAAAGCCGGATATCCACTTGGCTTTATTGTGGCGCCTATTTACATCCATGAAGGTTGGCAAGAGGGATACCGTCAGCTGTTTGAAAAGCTTGATGCTTCTATACCTGAAGAGTCAAGAGATGATATTACATTTGAAATGATTCAGCATCGCTTTACCAAGCCGGCCAAACGAGTGATTGAGAAAAACTATCCGAAAACAAAGCTTGAGATGAATGAAGAAGAGCGCCGCTACAAATGGGGGCGTTACGGGATTGGAAAGTATGTATACGCAAAAGATGAAGAACAAGAATTGAGAGAGACGTTGGAATATTACATTGATCAGTATTTTCCAAATGCGAAAATCGAGTATTTTACGTAATTATTCTACAGTAATTGAAAAGTTATTTTGACATCTTAGTCGAGATAGCTTTTCAATTTTTAATGTGAAAAATAAATTGGTTGCTAATAAGCTGAAAAAAGAGGTTATTTGTATCTCTTGTCGTATTACATACATAAGGGAGGTGACTGAGATGTTAAAAAATGAAGAGTTTGCGCTAACAAAAGAATTAACAAAAGAACAGCAAGAAGCTGCACGAAATTTTATTCAAGTGTTGTTCCAAGAAGATTTATCTGAATTTTGGAACATATTATGTGATATCGATAAGTCTCGTATTTACGGCTTGTATGAAGCAAACCACTATTACGATTCGGATGTTGAACTACATGGATTTGTACAAGAAATTAGAGATAATGTAAGAGCGGTTTATGCGCCTCTTCAAGGGCAAGGAGGTATTTCGACGAAGGTTCGATATACAAACGAAGGAAAGATGTATGTATACATATTAGGAAGTGGCGAAAACCCTAAGGTATATCCTGTTGGATTAATGCCTGAGACCTACATTGAAGAAGAACGTTTTTCTCAGCGTCTTCAAATTAGCATTTATAACGATGAGTTTCGAAACGTTGCGCTGTAAATTATATATAAATGGAAAAATAAAGAATAATAAAATTAATTTGTTAAAATAGCAATATTTGGGGTATGTAATAGGTATAACACTAAAAAGGGGTGAAAGAAATGCATTATTATCGTATTTCAGAGGGAGACCATGAAGAGTATTGTGAAACGATTCTGCTTCATGAAAAGAAGTTTTGCAAAGAAACATTTCAATCTATGGTGCGAGAAGCAATGAACAATAAGCCAGGTAAAATTGACCGTGTGGATATTGTTAAATATTTAATTGGTCATCATAGCTTTCAAGTAGCCCATATCGAAGCGGGATTTCACAGTACATACAGCGAGAAAGTGACATAAAAAATGCAGCACATCCTATACAACGAACTTTTCTTTTGAAAAGGGCGCTGTATTTTTTTTTGCTAAAAATAGAATGTTTTTAAGTGATATTCCTTTTAATGGTATAATAGTTAAGTGCTGTAAGGTATACATATAAAAATCACAAATACTTTAAAGAGGAAGGGTGAGGAAATATGGAAAACGAAAGAATAGAAGAGCTTGAACGAAAAATAAGCAGTTTAGAAGAAGACGTAGCCAAGCTAAAGTCGCTTGTATATAAAACAAATTCTCCAAGACCAGCAGTTCACGCTCCTCCCAAGCTGCGCCAGGAGACGACTAAACGTCCTGCTCAAACAGCAGCTAAAAGCTCACAGGCAATAGAAGAGCCTGTTGATTGGGAAAAAGTCCTTTTTCAAACATGGCTGCCGAGAATTTTTATTTTCGTATTTATTATTGGCGTGCTATGGGGATTTAAAGCAGCCTCTGACTATGGATTAATGAATGAAAAAGCAAAAGTTGTTCTCGGTTTCGTTGTTTCGATAGGTTTTGCTGTGACAGGTCATTTTCAAATCAAAAAGGGTAGGCTGGTGCTCGGGCAAGTACTTGTAGGAGGAGCTATTCCTATTCTCATGTTAACGACGTTTGCGATGCATAGCCTATATCATTTAGCAGGACCAACGCTTGCTTTTATGCTAAATGCGAGTTGGATCATCTTAGGAATTGCAGCAACAGTCTTTTATCGTTCACAGGCATTAGGGATTATTAGCGCGGTTGGAGGCGTACTAGTTCCTTTTCTTATTGAAAGTAATTCGCCTAATGCTCTGGTTTTCATTGGCTATGAAACGCTTCTGTATATTGCCTTTTTATATGTGGCAATCAAACAAAAATATTCAATTTTATATGTTCTTTCCGCGGTACTATTAAATCTTACGCTACTCATTTATTACTCGTTTGTTGGTGATAATGGTGTAAAAGCGTTATTAGGTATGGCGATTCTGATTCAGCATTTATGCTTAATTTCTAGCTTTTTTCTATCACAATCCGTACTCCAAGTATATGCGTTTACCCTTCTATCGAGTTTAGCAGTTACGTACGGCTGGCTGCTTGCCGTTTTTGACGATGGCACGACCACCATGGTGCTGCTTGCGCTAGTTATTATTTACGCATTAGGTGTTTACACAGTAAGAATTTCTAAAGAGAAATTTGAATTTTTTATTACCTATTTAATTGTTGCAGTAGCGTTTTTTATTCATCAGCTCGTCGATTTAAGAGAAGGAGTCATTTTATATGTGATTCAAGGACTTGCTGTTTACTATATCGCCATGACGTATAAAAATCTACTTCATCAACTGTTTTCTTATACGATTTATATACTGAGTGCCACGTATATCTTAGTTACGCCAATCGAACAAGTGCTGTCTCTTCCGACATTAAATTGGGTTGTTGTGTTAGCTTCTATTCTAGTATTTGTATGGATCAGTATTCAAAAAACAGAAAAAGATGAGCACGATACGTTCAAAATTGGAGGAAGTATTGTTTTTTCTATTCTTTCTTTAATTTTTGTAACGGAAGTGACGGTCGCTGGAACCACTGATCTTTCCGCTAATACACAAACGCTTATTATGACGGCTGTTTGGTTATGCTTGTCCATTGCTGCATTCGTAATAGGATCACTTCGAAATTTTAAAACAGCAACATATGTCGGCGTGGGCATTTTGTTCTTAACACTTTTTAAACTCGTTTTATATGATTTACCTTTTATCCCAATGGCTATACGAGCCTTGTTATTTATCGTTTTAGGAGCTATCGGTTTAATTATCTCGCGACTATTTTATAAAAAGAAGTAGCTAGAAGATGAAGAGAAATTCTTCATCTTTATTTATTATAATATGATTATGTAAACTTAATCTTGAAGTCGTACAAAAAGTATACAATCATGTATAATGGAACAAGTGAATTGGAGGTATACATAAAATGAAATCACTTGTATTAGCAGAAAAGCCAAGTGTAGCACGTGATCTTGCGCGCGTGCTTGGCAGCACACAAACAAAAAAAGGGTATATTGAAGGGCCAAAGTATGTCGTAACATGGGCACTCGGCCATTTAGTTGAATTACAAACACCAGAGGATTATGATAACCAATATAAAACATGGCGATTAGAAGATCTGCCAATTATGCCTGAGAAAATGAAACTAAAAGTAATTCGTAAAGTGAGCTCTCAGTTTCGTACAGTATCCGATCTAGCAAAAAGAAAGGATATTGGCGAGTTAATTATTGCGACTGATGCAGGGCGTGAAGGAGAGCTTGTAGCACGCTGGATTATGGAAAAGGTACGCTGGAACAAGCCGTTTAAACGTCTTTGGATTTCGTCTCAAACGGACAAAGCGATTCGTGACGGGTTTAAACAGCTAAAACCGGGAAAAGAGTTTAATCGTTTGTATGATTCAGCGGTTTGCCGTTCAGAAGCCGATTGGCTTATCGGTTTAAACGTAACGAGAGCGTTAACGACTAAATACGAAGAACCATTATCAGCAGGACGGGTACAAACACCGACGCTTGCGATGATTATTGAGCGTGAACAAGTAATTAACACATTCAAACCTAGTGAATATTGGACGCTTACAGCTCAGTTTTCGTCGTTTGAAGCAGCTTGGCAAAAAGGCAATGAAAAGCGCATTTTTGATGAAAAACGTGCAAAAGAGCTGCACTCAAAATTATCAGGTGAAGCAGTTGTGAAAACAATCAAGCGCAAAATGCATAAAGAAGCGCAGCCGCTTCCTTATGACTTAAATGAACTGCAGCGAGATGCTAATAAACGCTTTAACTTCTCTGCTAAGAAGACATTAAATGTACTTCAAAAGTTATATGAACAGCATAAGTTAGTCACGTATCCACGTACAGATTCTCGTTATTTAACAACAGATATGGTTTCCACTATGAAGGAGCGCTTGGAAAGCATCTCTGCTGTATATAAAGAAGAAGTTCGCCCAATTTTAAAAAATGCACAGCTGCCAAAGCGAGTGGTTAATAATGAAAAAGTAAGTGATCACCATGCGATTATCGTAACGGATCAGCCTGTGTTTTTACAGGACTTATCAGCTGATGAACGAAAGCTGTATGACTTAATTGCAAAGCGATTTATTTCATTGTTTTATCCTGCATATGAGTATGAAGTGGTTAAAGCAGAGCTTGAAGTAAACGGGGAACTGTTGGTAGCGAGCGGAAAGCAAGTTGTGAATGCAGGCTTCAAAAAAGTTTCTGGTGGAGACTCAGAAGCAACGGTGAAGCTGCCTGATATGAAAGAAGGCAGCAAGCTGCTCATTCAAAATGTAACGATGAAAAGTGCATTTACAGAGCCGCCGCAGCGCTATACAGAAGCCGATCTTCTTGGACAAATGGAAAAACACAACTTAGGTACGCCGGCAACACGCGCAGATATTATTGAAAAACTTCTGCAAAACGAATCCATTGATCGCCAAAATAACCGTCTGCACGCAACAAAAAAAGGAAAGCAGCTGATTGACTTAGTAGCAGACGAGTTAAAGTCTCCTGAGCTTACGGCTAAATGGGAACGTGACTTAGAAGCAATTGCTAAAGGAAAAGGAAATGCAAAAGAGTTTTTAACGAATATTCGCGAACAAACAGAAAAGCTTGTCAAGCAAGTGAAAACAAGTAATCAAACGTACAAACCCCATAATTTAACGGGCTCTAAATGCCCAGAATGCGGTTCGTTCTTAAAAGAAAAGAAAACAAAGCAAGGAAGAGTGCTCGTTTGTTCAAGCCTTGAGTGCAGCTATAGACGCGCAAAAGACCCTAAATTATCGAACCGACGCTGTCCGCAGTGTCATAAACGAATGGAAATTCATTCAGGAAAAGCTGGGACGTACTTCCAGTGCCGTTCATGTCAAGTAGTGGAAAAAGCTGAGGACAAAAAGAAAAAGATTTCAAAGCGAGAAGAACGAAAGCTTCTTAACAAATACAACGATGACGGAGCATTTGGTTCGAGCTTGGGAGATGCTTTAAAACAAGCTCTTCAAGATAAAAAAGATAATTAACGTAGAAGTGCGATACCATGGTATCGCACTTTTTTGGTATAATATGGATTAAGTGATGAGTAAGCAAGGTGGCGTGGAACAATGAAAAGAAAAAGCAGGGGAATGAATCGGTTAATCGCGTTCTTTATAGTAGGAACGATGGTACTAATCATTTTAGCTATCTTAATGGGAAGCTACTTTTTTGGTTTTATAGGCTTCCTTAGAGTGATGGGAGTGGAGTATGACTCTTACTGGGCCATATGTTTATTTCTATTTTTTATTTTTGTGTTTGGCTCTTTCACAGAGCTTTTTTCAAAGGCGCTTATTTTTTTAATGAAGAATGCTAGGATGAACAGAGTATTATTTGTAGCATCTGCGGCTTTTGTGGACATATTTTTTACTTTTCTATCGGTTTATATAGCAGACTTGCTTGTAAGCGGAATCCGTGTATCTATTTTAGCGATGATTATTTTATCCGGTTTATTTTTTTTGTTAGAGAGTGCATTGGATAGTGAGTTTCTACGTGAAAAAACAAGCTGATGAAATTGTTCATCAGCAGCGCATCAACAAAAAAAGTGCATCATATCAAGCTTCAATGCTATTTAAAGAACCCTGTAACATATTTTTTTAAAAAAGTATGTGATTTTTTTCACATATATCTTGAAAAAGAACAAACATGTTTGTATAATAAGAATTGTAAAAGATATGTGAAACATTTCACAATATATGTGAAAAACTTCACAAATTATATTTTCTATAATCCTAAGGGGGATATCATCTATGAAAATTGCAGTAGTAGGGTGTACACATGCAGGAACAGCAGCAGTAAAAAATATGGCAGAACTTTATCCAGAAGCTAAAATTACAGTTTATGAGCGAAATGATAATGTTTCATTTTTGTCTTGTGGAATTGCGCTCTATGTAGGCGGGGTCGTAAAAGATGCAAATGGTTTATTTTACTCTTCACCGTCTGAATTGCAAGAGATGGGTGTAAATATGAAAATGAAACACGAAGTGACGAATATTGATACAGAAGACAAAAAAATAGCGGTGCGAAACTTAGAAACAAACGAAGAATTTGAAGATACATTTGATAAATTAGTGATGACAACTGGATCATGGCCGATTATTCCAAACCTTGAAGGCATCGATTTAAATAATGTTGTGCTTTGTAAAAACTATCAGCATGCTAATCACATTATCGAAAAAGCAAAACAAGCAAAAAAAATCGCCGTAATTGGTGCGGGTTATATTGGTGCAGAATTAGTAGAAGCCTTTGAAGTGTATGGAAAAGAAGTCACGTTCATTGATAGTGCTGATCGTATTTTAAATAAATATCTTGATCCAGAGTTTACAAGCTTGATGGAAACGGAATTTAAAAAGCGGGGAGTTACATTAGCATTAAACCAAGCGGTTACTAAATTTGCAGGCAGCGATGGATCTGTTGAAAAAGTAGTGACAACTGCAGGTGAATATGAAGCGGATCTTGTTATTTTGTGTGTTGGCTTTCGTCCAAACACAGACTTAGTAAAAGGGCAGGTAGACATGCTTCCAAACGGCGCAATTGTGGTTGATGAATATATGCAAACAAGCAAAAAAGATATATTTGCGGCCGGAGATAGCTGTGCGATTTACTACAATCCGATTAAGAAACATGCCTATATTCCGCTTGCTACAAATGCGGTTAGAATGGGAACATTAGTTGCTCAAAACCTTGTTAAACCGACGATCAAGTATATGGGAACACAAGGAACATCAGGCTTGCATATTTATGATTACAATGTTGCATCTACCGGCATAACTGAAACAGCGGCTTCTCTTTTTGATATGAATGTGAAAAGTATCACAATATCAGAAAATAACCGACCAGAATTCATGCCAACGTACGAAAATATTACGTTAAAAGTAGTATATGAAGAAGAAACGAGACGAATTGTAGGTGCACAGGTTATTTCTAAAATTGATGCTACTCAAGCAATTAATACATTGTCCGTATGCGTACAGCAGGAAATGACGATCGATGAGCTTGGCTTTATGGACTTTTTCTTTCAACCCCACTTTAATAAGCCTTGGCATTTCTTAAACCAAGCAGGGCTTCAAGCGCTTCAAGCATAAAAAAAGAGGCTGGGACAAAAGTAGTTGAGTCCAAGTAAAAAACGAACCATTCATCAACCTGTTCGATGAGTGGTTCGCTTTTTTTGTGATGGTGTACATCGTTTTATTTGTTTCGTTCCTTCTAGCAATTGATTGGAGGGCAAGGCGAAGACTCCTGCGGGAAAAGCGGAACAGGTGAGACCCCGCAGGAGCGAAAGCGACGAGGAGGCTCAGCGGCCGCCTGCGGAAAGCGAAGCCTTGCACGGAAATCAATTGCCGTGTCATAAGCAGTCCAGAGCTCATGTATCTCATTTGTTCGTCTTTCGATTGGATTTATTTCGTTATGTCTCAACCTTTTTTTATGTGGATTTTATTATCTTTTTTATTTTTATTTTAGCTGGTTTAAAACGAATCCATCCTATGATAAGAAGAATAAAAGGATATAAAGCTCCCATCAAAAAACTATAGGGAATCCACGTTTCGGCTAACCATGTTTTTTGATAGGTAATGGTTGGGTACACAATAATGGAAAAAGTCGTAACAATTAATCCCATCGGTAACGTTAGAAATCGAGTTTCATTGATGTTAAAAATATGACAAAGTCCAGCGATGGAAGCATGAAAATAAAGAGAAACTTTAAAGAAAAGAGTAAGAAACCATATAATGGCAATAATTACCTCGATTCCTTGCAAAAAATTTCCCACCTCAATTCGCTTAGCCATTTCATATACGGGAAACATGGTAGTTGAAGAATGATAAGAACCAATAACGATTATACAAGAAAAAATAACAATTACCATAATAAATCCACCTAGCAGGCTGCCGCTCATTAAAGCTTTAGCTCCTTTTTCAGGTTTTCTTAAATGAAGGGGGAAAATCATCATCAAAGGAGCAAAAGTAAAATAAGTAATGCTAAGAAAGATAAGAACCGAATGAGTCAGCGGCTTTAAGTGAATGTCCATTAAAGGCATAAGATTTTCAAGTTTCATTTGAGGAGTTAGTGAAAAAATAAAAATCCCGAGAAGGCCAACAAACCACGGGAAAAAGATTTCACAGCAGCGTGCAATTGTTTCTAGCCCGAGTCTTGCCCCGAAAACAACCACAAGCATAAAAATAATGTGAATAGCAAGCAGCGGCGTTTCCATCATAATATGGGTATTTAAAAAACTTCCGACGTAGTATACAATGCGGCTGCACGTTATGACAGTAGATAGGACAAATAAACAAGATACACCTTTTCCTAGATATTTTCCAAATACTACATCATTGATTTCTACCAGATTTTTATCTTTAAATAAAAGTCCGAGAGCTATATATACTTTCACTAATACAAATCCGCATGCTACTCCAAGGATAGCCGGAATCCAAGCGGTTTGCTTAGAATCAACAGTCATAGCCGCTGGAGCAATAACAATTGTGCTTCCAATTGTATAAAGCATGACGAGCATGCGAAATTGAATCGTTGAAATTTTAACTACAGGTTTCACGGTATTCACTTCCTCGTCTTACGTATTAAGATAATAAATGAAGTAAAAATATGCTGATTGGTCTAAAGATAGCAGCTGATAAATCAGAAGGATTTGGAACATACAAACCCAGTGCTTTACAGATGCTTACGGACGTTCCAATTACAAGAACTGTGTAGAATAGCCATAATTCTTTCTTCGCTTTTTTTTGCCGTAAGTTAGGTACTTCAAACCAAATGACGAGCGTGCAAACAATAAGTAACCCGAATACCCCTAGCATAGACTAGCTCCTATACATGAATAATTAATGTTATATTTTCCAGAAAAATAACTACTTATACTGAAGGTGCATTCTCTATTAAAGGTTTTTGATTTTTTAGTCGCTGTTAGAAGAATGCTGCTTTTTGTTTTGAATAAATCCTGCAATTAAAAGGAAAAGCGGATATAAGATGCCTACAAGTAAGCTGTAGGGAATCCACGTTTTTGTATCCCAATCTTTTTGATAAGAAACGCTTGGATACACAATAAGGGAAAGTGTAATCATGATGAGTGCGACTGGAAAAGAAAATAGCTTGTAGTCCTTTATATGAAATACATTGGCAAACCCCAAAAGAGTAGCGTAAAAGTAAATGCAAAGCTTAAAAAAGAGAGTAATAAACCACAAAATAGCAATGACTACTTCAATTCCTTGAAGAAAGTTTCCTACATCAATTCTTCTTCCTAATTCATAGCTTGGAAACATGGTGATTTGGGAGTAATAAGGACCAAGCACTAAAATTCCGAGTAAGATTAACGTAACCATCACTAGTCCACCGGCTATATTCCCTATATAAAAAGATTGAGTGGACTTTTTTGTGTCTGGTGTATGGGAAGGGAAAATCATAAGCAGAATCGTATAAGTCAAAGAACTCATGCTTAAAAACGTTAAAACAGCCCGAATAAAAGCTTTTGGATGTATTTCGAACACAGGCTGAATATGCTCTATTTTAATTTGCGGAATCATAGACAAAATCAGAAGTCCGAACAATCCGACAAACCAAGGGAATAAAATCTCGGCACTTCGTGCAATAACTTCTATTCCTAGGCGTACTCCTACGATAACCACACTCATAAACGCAATGTGGATGGCTGTAAGCGGCGTGTAGGGAAGAATTTGTGTAGTGAGAAAATTCCCTACATAGTAAAGAACTTGACTGCTGATAAACAAATTGGATAATACAAAAACAGCAGAAACAATCTTTCCAAACAGTTTACCTAAAATTTTTTCGTTCATTTCCATCAGCGTAAGCGTTGGAAACATTTTTCCTAGTGAGGTAAAAAGCAAAACTAAGCCAATTCCTGATGCTACACCGAAAAGTGCTGCAATCCAGGCGTCTTGATGAGCATCAGCCGTAATAGCAGCAGGCACAACAATAATTGTGCTTCCGATGCTATATAAAGTTACTAGCTTGCGAAATTGCGCAGCCGAAATATTGATTTCATTAAGCAAAATGAGCACATCCTTTTGCCATATACACGAATTAAGTGATCCAACGGAATAATAAGTGACTTAAAGGCTGAAACATTGCTTCTACCCAATCAGAAGGGTTCGGTAGAGGCAGCCGAAAGATTTTTGCAAGAGCGATCATGATACTGATTGTCATGAATACAATAAAAATTTTCCGTTCTTTTTTATGAGAGTGTTGAGGTAATCTTTTTATTTCCATCCATATAATCCCTGCACAAATGATCAAAAAGGAAAGAAACAAGTGCATGCAGTCAACCCCAATATATTTTGACGTTCAAATAAGCTATTCGTATGATGTCCGCTAAAGAAAGTGATTATACATTTATGTAAAATATAGAAAGTATTTCAAGGGATAAAAGATATCATTGGACGCTCTTAAATAATAAAGGAAGTTGTTATGCGGAATATTTACGCAGCTTCAACCTATTGAAACGTCGTATGAATAAGTGGAAAAATGCCACACTATAGAGTGAACAAACGGAAAGGAGCACTATGATGAAAAAATTCCCATATAACAAAGATAAACAACAATCATTTCAAGCAGCACAGCAGGGGCATAAAGAAGCAGTAGATGCATATGAACAGGCAAATGAAGCTAAAAATGATGCATCGTATGGACATGAAGCGAAGCAAGCGATAGGTGAAGTGAACGAAGCCTCTCAGCAAATTGAGAATGCGCTTGAAAATGCTTCTGAAACACAGCGTCAGCGTTTAACTGAGTTTCAGCAAGACATAAAAGATATGGAAAACGACCTTAATCAATAAAAGAGTAGCTGTTTTACTTAGACTTACAGCAGGTTCACAATAGAGTATAAATTGCAAAAGCAGAAGATAATGAACTTCTGCTTTTTTTTATTGGCAGAGTGAATGTAGGTTTCGTGTATATAATGGCTTTTAGCAGTTGTTTGGAGGGCAAGGCGAAGGCTCCTATAGGGAAAACAGAATAGGTGAGACCCTGCAGGAGCGGAAGCGAAGGCTTGCACGGAAATCAACAGTAGTGTAACAAATAATCCATCGTTCCATTCTTATTTTAAAAGGTATAGAAGTTAAAAAAGTAAGAATCCTAATAAAAACAGAACGATAAGAATGGAAAGGGATTGTGACAGGAAACATGCTAATAAATATACTAATAATGATTGTCGTATTGTACTTCATATATGTATTCGTAACTGCAGTGGTACTGTTTTATGTCCCTTTGCACAAGGGAAAAGACTTAAAAGTAATGAATACTGAGAATTTTTACGGAAAGAAAGAATCCACAGACCGTGTTATGCTTTTGGAAAACGGTTATTTTTCAGGGCTTGTTCGGATGCAGATGATTCAAGAAGCGAGGCATACAATCGATATTGCGTACTTTTCCATCGGCAAAGGTCGTTCGTCGGATTTACTTATGGGTGCTTTATTCGAAGCTGCGGACCGAGGTATACGTATTCGAGTGCTGTTAGACGGGATCTCTCATGGGCTAAAAGGCAAGAGAAAAAATGTTCTTTATGCTCTAGCTTTCCACAATAATATTGAATTAAAGTACTATGAGCCCTTTACTATTCTTAAACCTTGGACATGGCATAACCGTCTTCACGATAAAATAATAGTAGTCGATGGCCAATTAGGTATTAGTGGAGGACGAAATATCGGAGATAAATACTTGGCCAGTCAACCGGATAAAAATTTTGTCTATGACCGTGATGTGCTGATTTATAATACAAAGCAAGAAAGTAATAGTGTCATTCTCTCAATGGAGAAGTATGTAGAGAAATTATGGAACCACCCGTATACGCGCAAAGCTTTTCCAAAGCTCAAGAAAACTAAACAAATTCGTGGCCTTTCAGGAAAGAAATTGTTAATAGATCAATACGAAGAGGCCAAAAAAGCAAACGAACCCTTTGTCCATCCTTATATTGTATGGAGAGAATCAACGATGCCTACAAGAAAGGTTTCTTTTATTGCAAATCCTATTCAAAGAATGAATAAAAGCCCTTTTATATGGAAAACGTTTATTAAGCTTTCTGAGCAAGCTGAAAAATCCATTGTCGTTCAAAGTCCTTATATTGTACCAACAAAAGAGATGGAACAGTATATAGATAAGTCAGTAAAATCTAAAGTGCAAAGAATTATTTTAACGAATTCTATTACGTCCACTCCGAATGCTATGGCTTTTTCTGCATACTTAGGAGTGAAAAACCGCGTCATAAAAGCGGCTTCAAAGCTTTATGAATATCAACAGCCTTATTCCATTCACGGGAAATCCGTTGTTTACGACCAGCGTTTGAGCGCAGTTGGTTCTTTTAACTTAGATTCACGTTCTGTATTTTTAAATACTGAATCTATGGTTATGATAGATAGTGAAGAATTTGCAGCCGAGCTAACAGGGGCTATTGAAACTAAAATTTCTCACAGTACGCTTGTGGGAAATGAGGCGGAACCTGTGAGTTTTAATACGGATTCTCAAAAAAACGTGCCTCCTGTAAAATCTGCACTCCTCCATATTCTTTCAGTCTTCACGCGATTTTGGAGACATTTTGTATAGTTCTGAACTTTGCCTAAAAAAGTGCTTTTGCAGAAAGCTTATAAAAATAAATGGTAGAGGATAAAAGGTGCTGCAACTGGCGGTGGAAAGTGTGAAAAGCTGTGATATGCCTCACAGTTTTTTTTGAAGTCGCCAGTACTAGTCATGATTCATAAAAAGACCTATTGACGAAATTCCATATATGTTTTATTATAATATAGCGTCGTCAATAAACGAGGTTCTTTTGAAGAAGTCATTTCTAGGGGCATAGTTTAAAGGTAGAACTACGGTCTCCAAAACCGTCAGTGTGGGTTCGATTCCTACTGCCCCTGCCATTTTGGAGTTATTTTTCGATTCACACGCGGGTGTGGCGGAATTGGCAGACGCGCTAGACTTAGGATCTAGTGTCTTATGACGTGGGGGTTCAAGTCCCTTCACCCGCATCTTTACTTTTATATATTGCGCGGAAGTAGTTCAGTGGTAGAACACCACCTTGCCAAGGTGGGGGTCGCGAGTTCGAACCTCGTCTTCCGCTTCTTTTCAAAAGCAGTTTGCATGTGCAAACTGCTTTTTTTGTTGTAGAAATAAAGATTTTTACTATGCTGTTTTTAATTAGAAATAGTTTATTCAATCAGTGCTGCTTATACGTATCGTTTTCGTGAATATACACATATTATTGGGGTTACATTAAAAGCTAATGAACGATACGTGAAGACGTCTAATATGGTTTTTAAGATAGGGGAGAGTCCTATGGAATCTAGTTGGTTTTCAATTATACCGTTTTTAATTGTTATTCCAATAGCTATTTTCACCAAACAAGTGCTGCCAGGTTTGTTTTTAGGCTTATTAGTAGGCGCTTATTTGATTGATCATTCGATTGTCGGAGGTGTTGAAAAGTTACTTCACTACGTTGTACAAGCTCTTAGAAATAAAAGTAATATAGAAATCGTTGTCTTTTTATACGCGTTTTCAGGGCTTATCGGAATGATTAAGATGGCTGGAGGAGTTAAAGGTTTTGTGGAAACAGCTGCAGAAAGAATTGATACAAGAAAAAAAGCTCTTATTTTAACCTATGTTTCAACCATTGGAACATTCAGTGCTCCCACCTTTCGTTTTGTGACGATCGCGCCCATTATGAGAGCGCTGCTGAAAAAAGTGAAAATGACGACAGCAGAGCTAGGGTTTGTTATTGAAACAACTGCTACTCCTGTTATCGTCTTAATTCCCGTGGCAACGGCATTTGTAGGATATATGGTCTCAATCATTCAAATGGCAATTGATCATCAAGGCATAAAACAAGACGCTTATTCTTTGTTTATTCAAAGCATTCCTCATAATTTCTTTTCGATTGTGATTATTTTAGTAGGGATTTATTTCAGCTTTTTTCATCATTCAACGTCTACGGCTCCTATGAAGCTCGAGGAAGAAGACGAAAAAGATTGGCATGATTGTCATCCTTGCGTCTCGAAGGATTTGCCTTCTAAGCCTTGGAATTTGTTAGTACCTTTACTTGTTGTGATTTCACTTACCTTACTTTTAACATGGTGGAGTGGACATCGTAAGAGTCACAGCTTTTTTGAAGCATTTATTAAAGCAGACGTGTTAGAAGCGATGGTAGTAGCTTTAATTATGACTACGTTAATTACCCTCATTTTTTTCTTGTTTCAGCGCTTTACATTACAGAATTTGCTTAATGGTTTTATCACAGGAGGCAATGACTTGATGTCCGTTATTTTGTTGTTATCGGTAGTATGGGGATTATCCGCTGTTACAGAAGACTTAGGTTTTTCAAATTTCGTGACGGCACATTCTAAGTGGATTCCTCAAATGTTTGTCACTCCGTTCATGTTTATCTTTGGAGCCGCTATTTCTTACTTTATCGGATCTGCTTGGGGAACGTGGGGGATTTTAATGCCGCTTGGCGTATCGCTTGCAAGTTCTGCAGATCTTTCTTTGCCGTTAATTATCGGTGCGGTGTTTGCGAGCGGTTCCTTTGGAGCGTTTTCTTCACCTTTAAGCGATGATACGAATACCATCGCCAAAATATTAGATTTATCTGTTATTGAATATGCCAAATATAAATTAAAGCCAGCTTTAATTGCAGCGGGAATAACAGTTGCTTTCTATCTTGTTGTATCTTTCTTATTTTGAATGAGAAAAATAGCCGTCTAGTATCAATTTTTCATTTTTTTTAATTTAAAGTATGCATACAGTCCTAATGACAGGCACACTAGGATGATACAAGTAAGCGGAAATAAGATGGTATTAACAAAATGATCATAAAACCATATATACACGCACATCACCTCAATAATTTTAACGCCATTTTTTTATTTAGTAGAGATACACTATCTGTGCTGCTTCTTCCTATTCTTCAAAAAGGCGATAATCAGAAGCAGTAGGGGTACGATAGAAAATAGCGGCATATGCAAAAGAAATCTCGCTACGTGCAGTCCTTCATAAAGGTGTTCTTGAAAATTACTAGCGATTGTAATCGACAAAAATAACACAATGATTAGCCTAAAAGGATACGCTAGACGTCGAAGGAGATTTAATTTTAAATAAAGTAGCTGCTACCTATTATAGAAGCATAAAACAAGATGCTAACTTTGAAATAAATCCCAATCACCATAGCGAACATAAAAAATACATCTAGACGCTCTAAAAAATCAGCTACTTGGATCGTTTGGACAGTACTAAGAAGTGGAAACTGTGAGCGTGTCAGTCAAATTAACTCCCAGTACACAAACATTAATGAGCATCGTGATAATGAGATTAACCCCACTTAATGCAGTAGCACAAAACATGGTGACGCTTAGCTTTTTTGGGGTTGTTTAAATACGGCAAGAAGCATGGTAATTACAATGAGTTTCTGTGAAAATGGAAAATACAGCGTTTCGAGTTAACAGCAATTTTTGCAACAGGAAATGAGCACGTCCTTCTTTTAATACCGGCTGTAAGTTCTTAAAATCAATTAATCCTGAGCGATATAATTAAAATGAAGCCTGCAACAGCCAGAAAATACATAAAAATAAACAGCAAGCTCTCCTGACCGTCGCAATAACCTCAATTCCTTTTCGTAACAGTATAAATAATGACGAGGATTAATAAAGCATTAGCAATAAATAAAGGCGTATCGGGATAAGCAAAGGCCAACAAGCATCTCACCAAAATCACGTAGAACCCTTGAGGCATCGTACATGAAGTAAAGGATATAGACAAATGCCAAGAAGCGAATCCTAAGGGCTTTCCCTAAAATCTTTCTGTACGTACTCGGTAAACAAAAGATCCGGGTAATAGAGAATACAGCTCTATGATAGACTAAGAAGAAAAAAAAGCTGAACAGCATTCCAATTAAAATAGCTAGCCATGCATCTTGCTTCGCTCTCATTGCAAGAGGAACTAATAAAGCGCTCCCCAGTTCGAATAATACCATGAGAATGAATAATTGAGTGGCGCTGATTTTTGCTTTTTCCATATAGCCAGAACCTCCTTACCTCATTGTTGTTTTTCTTTTACGCTAGAGAGAAACGATTTATTGCGCAGACCCGTTCGGCGAATGTAAGCTTCTACTGTAATATCCACTTCTAACTTTGGAAAGTACACATCATTCCATTCTTGTTTAAATTTCTTAAATTGATTTGGCCTAGTACGATGAATTACCTCTCCAAATCCTAAGATATCTGTTCTGTTTTTTTTGGCACGTTCAATAGCCATCTTTAGATCTTTTTCGATTTTTTTTCCGATGGATTGTTCCATTTTTCTAATAACCTTTGGATTTTTAATATCAACAGGTACCTCCATATCACCAATATCTCCTTCAACACGTGTATGAACGGAAATATGAGGTTGGCCATTCTTGACTTGGGCAGAGATGCTTGTTTTTTGTCTTACAGTTTGATAAGCAATAGCTTCTTTTTTTCCTTTCCAATCAATATTAATATCAGTGCCTTGAATTTTATCAAGAATCCATACTGTCCCTATTGCTGGTTTTCCATATAACCAATCGACTAGTTTTCCCTCTTTTAATACTGCAATCCCGGAAGCGCGAAGTGTTGCTTCTGGTGCACTTTCCTGAAGATTATCTAGCTTTTGTGCTTGCTGAGGATTACCAACTAGACGAAATCCTGATACAACTGCTTCCTCTTCCAGGGAGATTCGAGAGACTCTTCATCACCTCTTGAGAGTGATGTCTTTACATTCTCTCCCCATTTTCTTTGCGTAAATTCTAAGCGTTTTTAGTAATCTTATTTGCTGGAATTTTATCGACAGGCGTTAGTGCTCTTTACCAAGATCAGCAGCACTTGACTGGTTGGCGATGACTAGGGAAGTCGTAATTCGAAATTCAGGATCGCGATCAATAGACCATCAATTAATGAATGTTAATTCCTTCTTCACTGCGCTAGTTTTTCTCCGATCTACGACTAAGTTGGTATGGGCATAATACAAGTCTTCGGGAAATTCTAGCTGAAGCGCGTCTGCTTGCTTCAACTAAATTATCGCCAGAAGCAGAATAGATCGTAACAGGCGGACTTTGGGCTACCGCCGCCCCCTTGTATACCGCCAGCTACGTTTCCCGGGTTAATAATTTGAAAGCGTTAAGCTCATACCGTCCGTCTTTTCGTTTTATCAATGCCCATTGCCGATACAATATGCAAGGTCTGTTAATTCTTTTTTACTCCAGCAGCTTGTAAGTATTACAAGTCATTGTCATGATCGTTACAAGTAAAAATAAGCCTTTACGCTTCATCATTGATCACCCTCTTCGAAATTCACTGATTTACCATGCCACTTGAGATGCAGGAGGACGTCAGGCTTGTTGATGTTGCAGCTTCTGACGGACTGTGTTGGTAGTCACTAATCAGTTTAGGTCTTCTGTCTCAACGTCCACCATGGTAACCGTAGCAACAGTGTCACCGTTGTCTTACCAGGGTATAAAGGGTGCAAACGGGGACATGTAAGGAACTCCAAATGATCGTAAGACTGCACAAATGGACAACTCATCATTAAGAGACATAAGAATAATGCCATAGAAACCGAATGTAGCCGCGCCTAGTCATAAATAAAAAACGAATTAAGCGCGCCGAGATGGCCATATCGAAAGACGGTGTAGCAAAACTTGCAATGGCTGTAATGGATACGATAATAACCATTGCAGGTGAAACAATGCTTGCCTGAACAGCTGCTTGACCAATTACAAGGGCTCCGACAATAGAAACTGCTGAACCGATAGCTTTAGGTAAACGTATCCCTGCCTCCCGTAAAATCTCAAAAGTTAACTTCCATGAGTAAAGCTTCTATGAACGCAGGGAAGTGGGACGGATTCTCGTTGTGCTGCAAGTGCTACAATGAGCGTTGTAGGTACCATCTCTTGATGAAATGTTGTAACCGCTACATACGTAGCAGGCGCGATAAGTGAAATCATAAACATAAAAATACGTAAAAGCCGAATGGAAGTGGCAATGTCAAACCGCGCATAATAATCTTCAGCCGATTGGAAAAATTGTATAAATACACGCTGGTGCAATGAGGACAAATGGAGTTCCGTCCACGAAAATAGCGATTCTTCCTTCCAACAAGGTTACCCTGCCACCACGTCGGGTCTTTCTGTGTTGTAAATAGTGGGAAAAGGAGTGACCGTTTGATCTTCAATCAGCTGCTCAACATAACCTGATTCCAAAATACTATCAATATCAATGTTTTTGTAATCGCTTTCGAATTTCTTTCACAACTTTATCGTTTGCGATGCCATGAATATACATAAGATGTGACATCCGTCTTTAGTTACTCGGCCAACTCTTCATCGACTCTAGCCATAAGTCGGGTGTTTTAATAATTCGGCGCACCATGGCTAAGTATTGGTGCCAATAGACTCAGTAAAGGCACCTTTTGGTCCCCGCACTACCATTTCGGTAGTGGATTCCGTAATAGAACGCTTCTCTCCACCTTGCTGTGCTCAGCACTGAATGCGTGATTTACTGCCATCGACTAAGATAAGATGGCTATCGCCCGCCATTAAAGAAGCAAAATAGATCATTCTGAATTAGTGATTGCAAACGTTATGTTGCCAACTGTCATGATATCTTCAGAAAGTAGGCTCCAATCGCATTGTGATCTGATTAAGTTCATTCTTTATGATTATCTTTCATCATAGATTGAAGTATAGTATTCTTGAATTGCCTGATTGTTTACAATTCCTTCTATGTAAACAATCGCCGTAGTTAATATCAGCTATTGCCGCCTAATTTTATCTCACGAATAATGACATCTGAACTTTTTCCTGTTTTCTGTTTAATCATAGTTAAGGTTATTTGGTAATGAAACTTCTTAAGCGTAGTTGCTTTTCCATGATTAGCAGTTTGATACTCTTCATCATGTGATTCAAGTTTATTTTTTTGTTTGCGATTTTTAAAAAACGAAGGCATAAATGAAAGCACCCTTACTATAGTTTTTATTAATTTGACCAAAAACTGTATAATTATGTAATTTTTAACAAAATATCTTTTGCATGACGGTAAATGAAAATGACGACCCTATGAGGTAAGTAACCATTAGGTAAGGAGTGAAAGGAATGAAAATTATTGGAGTTAGCCTGCTGCTATTTGGATCTGTGATTGCTCTTTCTGTAGGAATTGATCTTTTTCAAGGAGCGAACGTACTGCAGGCACTATACAATGCGTTAAGCCCGTTTCGTGTAATGGAAGTGGCCGAATTATTTGTCCTTTTTTCTCTTTTGTTTTTCTTTTTTGCAGAGTCGCTTTACCTTGTTTTAAAGAAGCGTCAACAAAAGCACTAGTAACTTGGTGCAAAGAGGTGTTTATCTCTTCGCTATCGAAACAAGCGTATAGAAAGATAGCTTTGAGATAGGGGAGAACCATATGAACATTGAGACTAACAGATTACTAATACGCAAATTTAAATATGAAGATTGGCAAGATGTCTACACATATACATCTGATGCTAATGTCATGAAGTACATACCAGAAGGTGTTTTTAGTAAGGATGATGCGAAGAAATTTGTAAATGAAAATATGAAAGAAAACGTTAAAAATTTTCCAGTTGTGTTAAAGAACGAAAAAATCCTAATTGGTCATATCGTCTTTTTTAACTATTTTGGGGACCATACTTATGAAATTGGCTGGGTATTTAATTCCCTCTATCATCAGAAAGGATATGCGTCAGAAGCGGCAAAAGCAATCGTGGACTACGGCTTTAATACAATGAAACTGCATCGGGTTATTGCTACTTGTCAACCTGAGAATACGTCTTCTTATCGTGTTATGGAGAAGATCGGGATGAGAAGAGAAGGGTATTTCAAAAAATGTATTCCAACTGAAAAAGGATGGTGGGATGAATATTATTACGCGATTTTAAAGGAAGAGTGGAAATGAGCTTTACTTTTACGGAATTACATTTTCCGAGTTGTAAAGACGAAAACAAGCCCAATTTTTAAAAAAATGAGCAGGACAGCAAACCAAAACGTCTAGGCAGACATACAATAACCTATCCATGAGAAACACCCCATGTTTGAACCTTCTTTGTTTTAGCAACAGAAAATTACGTTGAAAGGGAGTGCTTGTATGTCTAATGCTGGATGTGGATTTGGTTCTGGTTTCGCTTTATTAGTTGTATTATTTATTCTATTAGTAATCATCGGATGTAGTTGTTATAGCGGTGGTTATGGTGGCGGCTACGGCTGCTAATTATATCACTGAATAGCCTAAAGAAATTTCTTTAGGCTTTTTTGTGTTTAAAACGTCCGTTAGCTTTTAAGGGAATTACATGCTCACTAGCAGCTATGATGAACGGTTGAACAATTAAAAACCCTATTACGATCGATATCTGCTATACTTTTAATAAAGATAATAACGCTTACATTTATGAAGAAGCAAACAAAAAAGAGAGGGCATAAGGTGAACTTTCCTATTTCGAAAAGTATTACAACTAAATATCTTCTTTTGTTTACGGTTATTTTAATTGTACCGGGCATCATCATTTATTACATCATTACGGGTTATGCAAGCAAAATTATTAAAGAAGATGTAAAGGTTCAAAACATTGCAAGTAAAGATATTATAGCTAAAAGGCTGAATTCAGAAATTGAGCATGTGGCTTCGCAGCTGCAGCTTATTGCAGGAGAGGGGCTAGAGTCAGATCTTAACATAAATAGAATGTATAACCGAGCTAAACAAGCAAATTCACAAAGTTCAGTTATTCATTCCATTTACTATATCAATGAACAAAAACGCGTAAAGTTTGAAACGCCTTTTGCTTCAAGTCAAAACAATTTAATTTATCATCACCCTAATTTTACCCAGGTGTATTGGACACATACGTACGCTTTATCGGATCTTATTCAAAATTATCGTCATCAAAAAGTAGTAACCATTTCTGTACCCGTTCTTACTAAGGATAAAGAATTTAAAGGAATTATTGTTGCAGAACTAAGCCGGGATTATTTATCAGAGGTGTTAAAAAGCGTCAGCCTGTCACGAGGACACTTCGGTTTTTTAGCAGATCGCAAAGGAAATGTCATCGCATCTACAAGCGATAAGCAGCTTAACAAGAAGTTTTCAGTAGACAAAATACCAAACGTTTCTGGCTATACTCAAATAAATCATAATGGACAAGAGAGTTTAGCAGCTTATCAAACGAACCAAGAAGGCTGGAACTTGGTTTATGGTGTACCGACTAACGTAGCCTTTTCTCCTTTACATAAATTATCTCTTTTACTGCGCGTTAGTTTTATTAGTATATTGCTGCTTGCTTTATTTTTTATATGGTTAGGCATCAAAAATATTTTACAGCCAATCGTAAAGCTTACAAGCTATGCAAAAACGTACCGGAATTCTCAAACGTTCGTGCCATTAAATAAAGAAGCGCCGGCAAGGGATGATGAGCTGAGTATATTGACACGTACAATTATTGAAATGGGAAATAGCAATTATGAAAAACAAAAAATGCTTGAGCAAAGTGAGAGATACCTTCACGATGTATTAGAAGGAATTCCTTATGGAATTATTACAATTGACCCGAGGAGTAAAATTACATACGTGAATCAGCAGTTTGAAAGAATGGTTGCTTTTCAGCGTCAGGACATGATTGGTGTTAACTTAGAAGATTTACCAATAAAATCGGAAAGCGTAGATTTTATTTTGCTTCACACATTGGCATCGGGAAAAGACATGGAAGAGGTAGAAAGCTATATTCTCGATTCAGACGGCAGAAAAAGAATTGTTAAAGTTACGACCTCTACTTTTTATACCGACACAAGTGAAGTGATGGGGATTATCGCGGTCATGCAAGATATTACCGAAATAAAGCAGTTACAGCTAAGACTGCAGCAAAGTGATAAGCTGGCGTCTATTGGGCAAATTACGGCAGGAATTGCCCACGAAATAAAGAATCCTCTAGCCATTTTATCAGGATCAGCTGAACTTTTGCTAGATGAAGCGGAAGAAAGCGCCTGCTCAGAAGAAGTAAAAGAGCTTGCTGCGGATGTATTCATCGTTGTAAACCGTCTCAAAGAGATTACAAATAATTTTCTTAATTTTGCAAACATGAGTCAAAAGAAAAAGAAGGAAGTGTCACTTGTACAAGTGTTAGAAGAAGTGTTTCATTTACTGCGTTTAAAGTGTAATGAAGCAAACATTAGCATTGTAAAAGACTTTGAGGAAAAATGTTTGATTGCAGGGGTCTATGATCAATTGATTCAAGTGTTTTTAAATATTGTCTTAAACGCAATGGAAGCAATGGATGAGGGCGGGTATATTATCGCTTCGATTCAAACGATGAATATGAACGAAGAATATGTGGTTGTTCGTATAGAAGATACGGGTTCAGGCATTAACAAGCAGGACTTAGAGTGGCTGTTTAATCCCTTTTACTCAACGAAAGAAACAGGTTCAGGACTAGGGTTAACGATTGCAAGAGATATTGTAAAAGAACATGGAGGAGAATTATTTATTGAAAGTATAGAAGGCAAAGGGACAACCATTACATGTCGTTTTCCCAAACAGAAAAATACAAAAGGAGGCTAAAAAACATGGAGAATAAGTGCAGTGTGTTAATGATTGATGATGAACAGAACCTTTGTAAGCTGGTAGCCAAAAAGCTTCAGAAATCTGGTTTTCATACGCACGCGGCATATACTGGAGGAAAAGGAATCGAAATGGCTAAAACGCTGGATATCGATGTGGTGATACTAGATTATATGCTTCCGGATATGACGGGGATCGATGTGTTAAAGAAGTTAAAAGAGGTAACGCAATCAAAAGTAATCATGCTTACTGCATACGGAAATGTTGAGAGCGCTGTGCAATCTATGAAAATAGGGGCTGCTGATTATTTGAATAAGCCTGTTGAACTTGAAGAACTAAAGAATATTATTGCTTCGCTATGTACGGACAAGCAACCGGATGCCGTGATGGAAAAAGGTAAAGACAAAGACTTTATTTCAAAAAGCTCAGAAATGAACAAGTTAGTGGAAATGGTAGAGTACGTAAAAGATACAGACGCTAGCATTTTAATTCTAGGTGAAAGCGGAGTAGGTAAAACCGCGATGGCTAAATGGATACATGAGCAGAGTCATAGAAAAAACAATCCTTTTGTGGCTATCAACTGCGCAGCCATACCAGAAGCCCTTCTTGAAAGTGAACTGTTTGGCTATAGAAAAGGAGCGTTTACAGGGGCTGCTTCTTCTCAAAAAGGAAAGTTTTCTGCTGCGGACGGCGGTACAATCTTTTTAGATGAAATTGGAGAAATTTCGTTAAGCATGCAGGCAAAGCTATTGCATGTAATCGAAGAAAAAAAAGTAATGCAGCTCGGAAGCAACGAGTATGAATCCTTGGACGTCCGAATTATTTCAGCTACAAATAAACCGCTTCAACAGTTAGTAGAACAAAAGAAATTTCGGGAAGATTTATACTATCGATTAAATTTAATGGAGATCACCATTCCTCCTCTAAGGCACCGAAAAGAAGATATTGAGCCGCTCATTCATCACCACATTATAAAGTTAAATACAAAATACAATAAGACGCTTACTGTTTCAAACGCGGCACTTCAACAGCTAATTTCTTATGAGTGGCCGGGAAATATTCGTGAGCTGTTAAATGCGATTGAAAGAGTTCATATTTTAAAACGGTATGGGACAATTGAGCTCTCTGATTTAACATATCTTTTTAATAAGCAAGAGTCTCATTCATATAGGAATCAGCAGGTGAAAGCAAAACAAACAAACTTATCACATGCATTAGGTGAAGTAGAGGAAGAAATGATTAAAAACGCTCTTGAAGAAATGAAAGGCAATCAAACGAAAGCAGCTCAAAAACTAGGAATTGCTCGCCATACGTTAATTTATAAAATGAAAAAAATGGGTCTTAAATTTTAGAAAAAGGATATGAAAGAAATGACCTATCGTAAAATATTCAGCTTACTAGTACTGTGTTTTACAGTACTGGGAGCATGTCAGCAGCACAGTACTACCCCTCTTAGGGAAGAAAAGAAGTCTCTCGATTCTGTTAGTATTACAGTTGGGTCGAAATCTATGACAGAGCAATATCTACTAATGAAAATGACCGCGCTTCTATTAAAAGAACAAGGAGCTACTGTACACGAAAGGCGCTTTTTAGACAGCGATTCTATTCGAAAAGCAAGCTTGGCGGGCTATATTGATATGTACTGGGAATATACGAGTACGGCAAGGATTGTGCATCAAAACCAAGAGCCGGTTTATAATGAAAAAAAGTTGTATCAGCTGGTGAAAGAAACGGATGCGAAAAACCACTTAACGTGGCTGAACACTAGCCATTTTAACAGCAGCTGGGGGGTTTTAGTTAACCGTTCTTTTGCAAAGGAGCATCATTTAAACTCTGTTTCTGACTTGATTTCCTACATAAAAAAGCAAAATAAAGAAGTAAAGATAGCTACAAACAATGAATTTCTAAAAAGAAAAGACGGCTTGGTGCAATTAGCTAATAACTATGAGTTAAAGTCCGTTTCAACTGAAATCATTGGAATCGATTCAGAAATTATTCCTTTGGCGGTGAAAGAAGGCAGAGTAGACGTAGGGATTGGAATGATATCTGATAGTCGAATTCAAGCATACGACCTTGTGTTACTAAAGGAAATCAATCTCTTTTTCCGCCTTATTATGCGGCTCCTGTAGTAAAACAATCATTAGCAAGCCGTTATCCGTCTGTTGTTTCCACTTTAAATGAACTATCAAGTAAACTAACGAATAAAAAGATGGTAGAGCTGAATTACCAAGTTGATATTTTACACAAAGACGTATCAGATGTTGCCTATAAATTTTTACTGGAAAATCACTTGATTACTCGTTGATAGATATAATAAAAAAAGAGGCTGGGACAAAAGTAGTTGAGCCCAAGTAAAAAACGAACCATTCATCAACCTGTTTGATGAGTGGTTCGTTTTTTTTGTGATGGTGCATATAGTTTTATTTGTTTCGTTGCTTCTAGCAGTTGATTTGGAGGGCAAGGCGAAGACTCCTGCGGGAAAAGCGGAACAGGTGAGACCCCGCAGGAGCGAAAGCGACGAGGAGGCTCAGCGGCCGCCCGCGGAAAGCGAAGTCTTGCACGGAAATCAATTGCGGTGTCATAAGCAGTCCAGCTCATGTATCTCATTTGTTCGTCTTTCAATTGGATTTATTTCGTTATGTCTCAACCTCTTTTTTATTGTAGAGTGTAGAAAATTTCTACAGTTAATTGTGTGAATTTTCTACAATTTATTTTTTGTTTTCTATTAAGTATTGATTACATCAATCATTTAAACTTGGCACGCATCTTGCAATAGATATAAGTGAAAGTAAAAATGCTGAAATGTAAGGAGATTAGTATTCAATGAAAATTACGGGAATAGAGATCAAACATTATTTACTGCCTTTAAATCCGCCTTTTAAAGCAGCTTGGGACCCCGAGCCCCGCAAGAAGTTTGCTTCTACCGTTGTCTATGTACATACGGATGAAGGAATAACGGGAGTGGGATCAGGAGATTTAATGATGGGGCTTGAGGGACATGAACATTTGTTTATCGGTCAAGATCCTTTTGCCATTGAACGACATGCACAAGTGATACAAAATATAGATTTTCACTATGGAAGATGCTGGCCGCTTGATTTAGCTCTATGGGATTTGATGGGAAAAGCAACAAAACAGCCCGTCTATAAACTGCTTGGAGCCCGATCTAACAAGCTTCTCGCTTATGCTTCAACGGGAGAAATCGTGACTCCTGAAGAACGTGCGGAACGTGCGGTTCGATTTGTAGAGCAAGGGTTCAAAGCAATGAAAATTCGTTTTCATCACAAAGATGTAAAAGACGATATTCAAGTAGTGGAAGCGGTCAGAAAAGCAGTTGGCGACAAGCTAGAAATTATGGTTGACGCAAATCAAGGATGGAAAATGCCTTGGGACGTTGAACGGACGTGGGATTTAAAAATGGCCTATCAAGTAGCGAAAGAACTTGAAGAGCTGAAAGTTTTTTGGCTTGAAGAACCACTGCCTTCTCATCAGTTTGAACTGATGGCAAAACTTCGGGACTCAGTAGGTATTCGAATCGCAGGGGGAGAGATGAACCGTCATATGCATGACTTTAGAGAGTTGAACAAAGTAAATGCATTAGACGTTTATCAGCCGGATGTAGCATTGTCAGGAGGAATTACGCAAACGAAAAAAGTTGCGGATCTTGTTCAAGGAAGCGGCGCTTGGTTCAGCCCGCATACATGGACAAACGGCATTGGTTTACTGGCAAATTTACATCTAGCAGCGGCGGTCAGCCACTGTCCGTATTTAGAATTTCCTTATGATCCTCCTGCATGGTCTAACGAACGGAGAGATTATATTCAGCAAAAACCACTTATGATCGACAAAGATGGTTACTTAGTAGCTCCAGAACAGCCGGGTTTAGGTATCGATTTGGATGAAGAAGCTTTAAAGCAGTACGAAATTAATCATTTCTACGTGGGTGAAAAAAATACAGTTTCTATTTAACTGATATAAAGGGTGAACACAAAATGAAGAAATATAGTGCTTATATAAACGGAGAATTTGTTCAAAGCAGCAATCAAATGAATGTTACGTACCCAGGAACGGGTGAAGTCGTAGCCCAAGTCTCTTCCTGCAGTATAGAAGAAACAGAGCACGCTGTTTATTGCGCTAAACAAGCTTTTAAAGAGTGGAAGCTTCGTCCTTCATATGACCGGTCTGAACAAATTAAAAAATTTTTAACAAACATGAAAACAGAAGAACATATTGAACGCATTGGAACAGCTATTACACAGGAAATGGGAAAACCTTTAAATACAGCGAAATCAGAGGTGTTTTACGGAGCGGAGCTTGGCGAATACCAAACTCAGTGGGCAAGACGCATTGAAGGTCACGTAGTAGACAGCGATAACGTAAAAGAAAAGATTATTTCTTATAAAGAGCCTCTTGGCGTAGTCGCGGTGATTGTACCTTGGAATTTTCCAATTTATGTTTTGATGAGAAAAATCGTGCCGGCGCTTGTCGCAGGTAATACGGTTGTAGTCAAGCCAAGCGTAAAATCTTCTTTATCTGCTTTAGCATTAGCGGAGTGCATTCATCAATCCGGCTTTCCAAAAGGTGTTATTAATATCGTAACAGGTATGGATGACATTGTAGGAGAAACGTTAACTTCATCTCCTGATGTGAACATGGTGACATTTACCGGAAGTACTAAAGTAGGCAAAGGCATTATGGAAAAATGCTCTCGTCATATGATCCGGACATCGCTTGAATTAGGCGGAAAAGCTCCTGCTATTGTAATGGAAGATGCCGATATTGATTTAGCGGTTGAAGCAATTAAGGGAGGCAGGTTAGCTAACTCCGGTCAAGTCTGCAATAATACTGAGCGTGTATACGTTCATAAAAGTGTAAAAGAAGCGTTTACTACTAAACTATTGAAAGCGTTTCAAAATGTAGAAGTGAAAGATGGTTTGGCTAATCCAGATGCAGAAATGAGCTGTCTGATTAACAAATCTGAAGCAAATCGCGTTCATCAAATGGTACTTGAGGCCGCAGAAGAAGGAGCCGCTATATTATGCGGAGGCTATTTGCTAGAGGAATTAGGTGACAGCTTTTATCCGCCAACGCTATTAGATCAGTGCACGCAACAAATGAACATCGTGCAAAAAGAAGTGTTTGGACCCGTTCTTCCAATTATCTCGTTTGAATCTCTTGAGGAAGCAATTGATCTAGCGAACGATTCTGAATACGGCTTAACCGCTAATGTATATACATCCAGCTATCGCTACGTAATGGAGCTGACTACGCAGCTAGAATGCGGTGAAGTATACGTGAACCGCCAGCAGGGCGAGGCGTATCAAGGCTATCACTCCGGCTGGAAGCAGTCGGGAATCGGCGGAGACGATGGCAAGCATGGATTTGAAGAGTTTTTACAGGTAAAAACAGTTTATATGAAATTTTAATTTTAAAAAGCAGGTGAACACAGGTGGAGAAAACGCGTGTGGAAGAAGATAGTGTAGGAAAAGTTGAGCTCCCAGCAGAGGTTTTGTATGGCATTCAGACGGCCCGGACAATTGAAAATTTATCATTTTCTAATAAAAGATTGCATGAATATCCGGACTACGTGTATGCACTGTTAACCGTAAAAAAAGCAGCTGCCTTAACAAATGTAGAAGCTAGCGTAATTCCAAAAGACATTGGAGAATCCATATCAAATGCATGTGACCAATTGCAAAGCACTGCTTATCAACATCATTTTTTGATTGATGTGCTGCACGGCGGAGGCGGTATTGGGACGAATATGAATGTGAACGAAGTAATAGCAGGCTGGATAAACCAGCAGTGGCCACATCATCTTCCCGTTCATCCGATTGAACATGTAAATGCATCTCAATCAACTTCTGATGTGTGTCATACCGCTATTCGAATTGCGATTATTAAAAGCTATCATTTTTTAGAAAAAGAAATGGAGCATCTCCATTCTATTCTTCAAAAAAAGATTGAAGAGTTCCAGCCTGTGATGACAATCGCAAGGACTTGCTTGCAAGATGCGATGAGTATTTCGCTTAGTAATATATTCAGCGGATATGAAGCGGTTTTTTCACGGCGTACGCACTATTTAAAAAGAGCTGCAGAAGAACTGCACGCTGTTAATCTTGGAGGTACGGTTATTGGCTCTGGGACGGGAGCATCAGAAATATACCGAAGTAAAGTCGTTCAGCAGCTGTCTCGTCTATCTGGTATGGGGCTTTACCACCGCGCTAATTTATTTGATGCAGCACAAAATATTGATGATTTAGCTAATGTTTCGAACGAATTAAAACAGCTGGCTACATCTTTTATAAAATTTGCTAAAGATTTAAGACTGCTGTCTTCCGGACCAGAAGCTGGCTTTGGAGAAATTCAATTGCCGTCTGTTCAAGCAGGTTCCTCATTTTTTCCGGGCAAAGTCAACCCGGTTGTACCAGAAACGTTGATTCAATGCTGTTTTCAAGTGTTAGGGTGTGACAGAACCGTTCAAGCTGCCCTTGAACATGGAGAATTGAATTTAAATGTATTTGAAGGAGCTGCTGGAATTAATATTTTAGACAGCATTCAGTTTTTAACAAAAGCTGTAAGGAATTTTGCGACTTTTTGTGTGCAAGATTTATCAGCTAATTCAGAGCGCTGTCAGCAGCTTTCTCAATCGTTTATTCCATTGATTGTAGAAATGAAAGAAAAGCATGGCTACAGCCGCGTTGCAGATCGTTTAAAAAAGACAGGACATGAAGGACTCAAAAAATGGAGGGAACGTGAATATGACAAAACTAAATGAAAAAACCTTATTTAAAGGAATGGAACAACCTGCATTGGTATGGGCAAAAGAGTGGCTGAAAGAGCCTAAAAAACTATACATCAACGGCAAGTGGCAAGAGAGTTCAAGCGGCGAATTAATAGATTCTATTAACCCTGCAAACGGAGAAATTAATGGTCAAATTCAAAGTGCAGCAAAACAAGATATCGATGAAGCAGTAGCCTCAGCTAGACACGCGTTTGACCACGGTCCTTGGCCAAGCGTTACAAGAAAAGAACGCGCGCGAATTTTAAGAGAAATAAGCAGCTTAATTAAAAAACATCAGGCAGAGCTCGCCACATTAGAGTCTCTTGATAACGGCAAGCTTTATACAGAATCATACCATGATGATGTGCAAGAAGCGTCCGATTTATTTGAGTATTACGCTGGCTGGACGGATAAATATTACGGTGAAAATAATCCGGTGGAAGGAGATTTTGTGAGTTATACAACCCGCGATCCGATCGGTGTATGCGGTCAAATTGTACCATTTAACTTTCCAATCGATATGGCCGCATGGAAACTAGCGCCGACTCTAGCAATGGGGAACACCGTTATTTTAAAGCCGTCTAGCACCACATCTTTTTCTGCGATTCGCTTGGTAGAAATCATCGATGAAGCAAACATCTTACCGCCAGGTGTTTTAAATTTAATTCTAGGAAAAGGATCGATTGGTTCTCATATCAGCCGTCATATGGGAGTTGATAAAGTATCTTTTACTGGAAGCACAGGAGTAGGCAAACAATTGGTTCACGATTCTGCTGACTCTAATTTAAAGCCTGTCACGCTTGAGCTTGGAGGGAAATCACCTAATATTATCTTTAGCGATGCACCGGATTTGAATGAAGCGATTGAACGTTCTTTTTACGGCTTGTTTACACATAAAGGAGAAAAATGCTCAGCGCCTACGCGCTTGTTAGTACAGCGTGACATTTATAAGCAAGTAGTTGATAAGCTAGCAGATTATGCAAATAGCTACAAGTGCGGCAACCCTTTTGATCCTGATTCAAATCAAGGAGCTCAAGTCTCTGAATCTCATATGCAGTCAATCTTGCACTATATCGAGAGTGGCATACGTGAAGGAGCTACGCTAGCAGCGGGCGGCGAGCGCGATATGAGCGGAGATAATAAGCACGGGTATTTTATCCGTCCTACTATTTTTGCAGATGTTGATAATAAGATGACTATTGCACAAGAAGAAATTTTTGGCCCTGTCCTGTGTGTGATTCCATTTGATACAGAAGATGAAGCGGTGCAAATTGCGAATGATACGATTTATGGTTTAGCAGCTGGACTCTGGACAAAAGATGTATCAAGAGCCAATCGTGTAGCAAAAAAGCTAGAAGCAGGCATGGTTTTTATCAATAAATACGGCTGCTATGATTTTGCTAGCCCGTTTGGAGGATGGAAACAAAGCGGATGGGGGAAAGAATATGCGATTCATTCTCTTCAATCTTACACAAAAGTAAAAGCAATATGGATGGCTTATTAAATTAAAAAGCTGGAGGAAAGTATGATGAAGATGAAAGCAGCGGTCATGACGGGCGTTAATGCGCCTCTTGAAATTTTAGCGGTGGATTTAGCAGCACCAAAAGCCAATGAAGTACTTGTGAAAATAGAAGCAACGGGCGTGTGTCATAGTGATTTAAATGCTTTGGAAGATCCTTCTACACCAACGCCTACTATTTTAGGACACGAAGGTGCAGGTATTGTAACGGCAGTCGGTTTGAATGTAAAAACGGTAAAAGTAGGAGATAAAGTAGCGCTTAGCTGGGTTCCTTACTGCGGCACGTGTGAGTTTTGTGTGACGGGGGCCGTACATCTGTGTGATTCAGCTTTTGGTCCGATGTTTAACGGAACGCTGTTAGACGGTACCTCTCGATTAAGCAAAGATGGAGAGCTGGTTTTTCACAACTCGCTGCTTTCCACTTTTGCTGAATATGCGGTGGTGCCGGAAATGTCTTGTATTAAGCTTCCTGATGAGATGCCGATGGCTCAAGCCTCTTTAATTGGATGCGGTGTAGCGACGGGGTACGGAGCAGCTGTAAACGCAGCCAAAGTTACGCCGGGTTCTACCGTAGCCGTCTTTGGCATCGGAGGAGTAGGCATTAACGCCATTCAAGGGGCTCGGATTGCAGGAGCGAGCAAAATTATTGCATGCGATGTAAAACCAGCTAATTTGGAACTTGCTAAAACATTCGGAGCTACTCATACGATAAATGTAGCTTCAGAAGAAGCAAGTGAAGCTTTAAAAGCTTTAACAGGAGGCCACGGCGTCCATTTCGCGATTGACTGCTCGGGTCATACAAAAGCTACTGAATCTGCTTGGAATGGAACGAGAAAAGGAGGCACGGTAGTTGTAGTAGGAGCCTTTAACCCATCCATGTCTATCAGTTTACCAGGCGGAGGGTTTCATCGTGTCGGCAAAATATTGAAAGGAAGCTTTTACGGAGACACGCAGCCGTTTCGTGATTTCCCTAAAATTGCTCAGCTTTATTTAGACGGAAAATTTATGTTAGACGAACTGATTCTTGGGCGCATGCAGCTTGACGATATTAACGAAGCTTTTCAATCATTTCACGATTGTAATTGTGTAAACGTAGGCCGGTCAGTAATCGAATTTCCATCAATTGCATCTCAAGATTCGTTAGAAAACGGAGATGAATTTGACATCGTTTCATAATGTAAATGAGCTAAGAAAGGGGAAAAACAATGAATTCAGTATTTGAATTTACAACAAAAACAAGCATAGCGTATGGAGTAGACCGAGCTTTGCAAATTGGAAAAGATGTTGAAGCAGTGAGCGGGGAAAAAAGAGCCGTGTTAGTGACGGATCCAGGGGTAATAAAAGTTGGTTTAGCAGACATTGTATTGAGAGCGCTTCAAAATAATGGTGTAGAAACGTTCGTTTTTCATGATGTGAAAAGTGATCCTACGGCCGCTTCAATAGATGCTGCTGCACAGCTTATTCGTGAACAACAGATAAAGTGCGTCATTGGTCTTGGAGGCGGTTCAGCTATGGACGTGGCTAAAATGGCTGCGCTAGTTGCAGGTGATCAGTATGAAACGATGCATTATGCTCTCATGGCGAACCCTTTTGCGAAAAAGAAAGTGAAAACGATTATGCTTCCCACTACTTCCGGTACAGGAGCAGAAGTCACGAGCACGGTTGTCTTCTCTACACATAATCAAGTCAAGGTGTGGGCGTGGGATCAAGATATGGCACCGGAACTAGCGATACTAGAACCGCGATTTACTACAAAACTGCCGGATTTCTTGACAGCTGCCACTACGTTAGATGCGCTTGTACATGCAATTGAAGCATGCACAGGCAAGCGTACGAACCCTTTTATTCAAGCGCTGAGCCTTCAAGCGATTTCATTAGTGAGTCAAAATTTAGAAACAGCTCTGCAACAACCTGAAAACTTAGAGGCAAGAGGAAACCTCGCGATAGCGGCAACGCTTGCAGGAATGGCAATCGAACAAGGAGGAACGGGGCTTGCACACTGCATAGGACACGCCTTGGGAACAGTCGGGAAAATCCATCACGGCCGTGCGGTTTCAATTGCCTTGCACGCTGTGTACGACTGGAATACTGAAGGTGCAGTGGAACTGTATGCAGACGTAGCAAGAGCTTTGGGAGTAAAAGAAACATTTTCAACGAAGGAAGAGCTTGCTTATGCAGGGGCAGAAGAATTTAAGCGTCTAGTGGCTGTAAGTGGATTAAACCTTGCGATTGGAGAGGGGCATGAACCGGCTGTGAACATCTCTGACTTTGTGGACGTGATGCTTTCAGTTGAAAATGAACCGATGAGAGTAAATAATGCACGTTTTGCCAGTGAAGATGATTTGCAGCAGTTTGCACATGCAATTATGAGCGTAGGAGCGTCGAAAGTTTGATAGAAGCACATACCGTTTCCAAGAAGCGGTATGTACCATCTCATTAATTAGGCAGGAGGAAGCGTAATGAAAAAGATCAGACATGCTGTATTTTGGCCTCCATTTTTATTGTTAATTGGAGCTGCATTACTAAGTTTTACAAACCGTGAAACATTTACTACAGTTACAACTAATGCAAATAATTGGGTTATTTCCAATCTAGGCTGGCTGTTTAGCATTAGCGGGCTGCTGATGGTAATTGCATGCATTGGTGTTTATTTTTCACCGCTTGGCAATGTTAAAATAGGAGGACCTGATGCAAAACCCATTCTTAAATTTGGCAACTGGTTTGCGATTACCTTATGTACAACAATAGCTGCAGGCGTTACGTTTTGGGGGATTGTGGAACCGATTTACCATGTATCTGCACCTCCTGAATCGTTAGGAATTAAACCGAATTCTCCAGAAGCAGCCATTTTCTCTATGTCTTCTATGTATCTTCACTGGACCATTTCGCCATATGCAATTTATTGCGTACCTGCAATTGTATTTGCATTTGCTTATTACAATATGAAAAAACCGTTCAGTCTAGGGTCTACGCTAGCTCCGATTTTAGGGGATAAAATTAACGGGAAAACAGGAAAAGTAATTGATGCAGTATGTTTGTACACTCTTGCTCTTGGAATGGCCTCTTCTCTTGGAACGAGTGTTTTAAATTTAGCAGGAGGCGTTAATCATTTGAGCGGTATTGCCAGCAACCCTTTACTGTGGGCGATTATAACGGCTGCCGTTACCATTACCTTTATTTTATCCGCATCAAGCGGCTTAATGAAAGGAATTAGAATTTTATCAGATATTAATATGAAAGCATTCTATGGAATTGCCATCTTTATCTTTATTGTAGGACCAAGCTCTTATATTTTAAATTTAGGAACGGAATCGGCGGGTAATTATTTTACTCATTTTTTTGAAAAAAGTTTATTTACAGGAGCGGCAGCAGGTGATACGTGGCCGCAGTCATGGACTACTTTTTATTGGGCAAGCTGGTTTTCATGGGCCGCTATCACCGCATTATTTTTAGGAAGAATTGCATATGGATATAAAGTGAAAACGATGATTCTTGTTAACTTTATTTTACCAGCCTTTTTTGGAGGCGTATGGATGACGATATTTGGCGGAACATCGATTCATATGCAAATGACAGGAGGGGAACTCGCAGATATTATGGCACAAAACGGGCCTGAAGCCGTTTTGTATGCAGTATTTGCTGCTTTACCATTTGCGAAATTTGTTATTCCGTTCTACTTGTTTATCGTGTTCATTTCCTTCGTTACAGCCGCGGATTCTAACATGGAAGCGATGGGCGGAATCAGTTCATCGGGGATTTCTCCTCAAAGTCCGTCTCCGGGCATTATGATTAAAGTAGTATGGGGTGTGACCGTAAGTTTGGTAGGATGGGTGATGATTAGTTTTGCAAAGCTAGACGGAATTAAAATGTTAGCCAATCTAGGAGGAGTTCCTGCACTGTTTTTAGGTATAGGTGTTCTTATTGCGTTAGTCAAAATTGCTCAAAATCCAGCCAAATACGATCGAACTACAAAGGTAGATAAAAATGCTGCGATTAAAGAAGCGGATGAAACAAAAGCTGTATAAATAAAAGCAAGGAGAACTTACTCCTTGCTTTTTTATGTTTTAATCAGCAATGTCACTATGAACATGTGATTTAGGTTTTTTCTCTTTTGGCAAGGGTTCATTAGAAGACCAAGGCACGCGGCGAGGCTTATATTCAATCGCATCGGTAGAATAAACGGCTACGCTTACGACTCCGCCTTGCACCTGTGCTCGAATCAACAAAGGATCACTATACGTATTTTTAAAATGAAAGTCAGGTCCATACCAGCTGACGGTAGCGTCTCGCCCAGGAGGTACGTAGGAAACACTGCGGCTGTGTGAGTAGCGCTGCGTAATCGTGACGCCAGCGTTATCGACGGCGTTAAATAAAGTAGAAGAAACTTGGCAAATTCCTCCTCCAACTCCTTCAGAATACTCTCCTTTTACAATGATTGGGGCACGCATATACCCTTTTGCTGCCGTTCTTTTTCCAACGGTTTGATTAAAAGAGAAAACTTCCCCAGGAAATATGACGCTGCTGTCTAGTGATTCAGCTGCAAGAGAAATATTGTGAGAACGATTTTTATTATGGGGGTTAAATACCGTATGATAATGACCGATTTGCTTAATACGAATCGTTGCAAGCAGCTCCTTATCCACGCGAGGCGGAACAGGAAGCGTCGGGATTTCTAAGATTGACGTACCGCCGTTAAAAAAATAAGTATAAAATTTCTCCGCAAAATCTTTATGATATAGTTTGACACCCGCTTGCTCAGGAACAATTTGTCCGCTTTTATCAATGCGGGCATTTATGGGCTCTCTATATGTTTTTTTATCCAATTCTTTTAGAAGAAGATTGTATCGATCATGATCCACCATGGGTACAGGAAGAAGAGGTACTGCCACTTTGTCCCGTTCAATCCGTTCAATTGGTTTACCGTCATGAGTAATAGATAGGTGGTCTTGTGTAGAAAGAGGTTGAATAAGCATTAAAAGTCCAACCATCCAAGTGAAATTCATATCATATACCTCGCTTTCACCTGTTAGTATGAATAAAATGAACCGTTTAATGTATAGGATTCACAAGCTCTTTTTTGTATTATTTTCCATGAGACGAGCGTGTAAAAATTTCTATTTATAATTGTATGTGTACTTTCGCATATTACATAGAGAAACTACAAGGTAATGAGGGTAGACAATGATAAAATTAATGATTTTAGTCTTTATGCTTATTAGTTTTTTTGTGCATCCCCAAAAGATGAAAGCAGAAGAAAACCTTACGTACTTTCCGGTAAGCGACACAGGAAAAGTATTAAAGTGGAAACGTGTAGAAACCTTACTGCCAAAGGGAAAAAAATTTAAAGTAATCGATGTAGAAACCGGTTTTTACTTTTATGTGCAGCGAAGAGCAGGCTCACACCACGCAGATGTTCAGCCGCTTACACGTCAAGATACGAAAGTAATGAAGCACTTATATAATGGAAAATGGAGCTGGAATCGAAGAGCTGTTCTTATTCCATTTAAAGGCAAAATGCTTGCAGCTTCCATGAATGGAATGCCTCATGGAGCCGGTGCGCTTGACAATGGGTTCCCCGGTCATTTTTGCATTCATTTTGCAGGAAGTACGACTCACAAGTCCCAAAATGTAGATCCAGGTCATCAGTTAATGGTATTAAAAGCAGGAGGAAAGCTTGATGAATATGCATTAAAAGCTGAGCCGGCAGAAGTCGTCAATATGTTTTTAACCGGATTAAAGCAAGATGACGATGCCTTAATGCAGCCGGTTTTGCGCGTAAAGCAAGAGCATAAGCTATGGGCAAAGCTGCATAGTATCTCCACCATTTATTATAAAACGGACTTATTTCATGCAAAAAAGTATAAAACAAAAGAGAAAATCTCCGTAGATTGCCTTATTTATTACGAAAATAAAGGGGCTCACAAGACAACGATGGTTTTTACTTTAAAAAGAAATCCGTTAACAAACGGGTGGGAAATTTCTTCTCTTACACTGTAATGAACCATTATTTTTTAAAAACACATCTGACAGAAAACAGATGTGTTTTTAATCATTTGTTTAGCTCTTTAGCCGTTTGCAATGTTATAGTGAAAAACATACTTACATACGATAGAAAAGAATTAAAAAGGGTATAAGTAATAATATTACTCTTTCTACAAAGAACTTTACAGCACGAAAGGAGAGGGTGTTTATTTTTTCATATTGGTTTAGTCGCTTAGTCGCTGCAGATCCTGGACGAAAAAGGCTCAAAACAGCTTCTAAAGCTACAATCAGTGTCATTACAGCGGTCGTTATTATGCTGATTGTATTAAAAGCAGCGGGAAGCTCTCAAATTACCGCTGCTATTTTATCCGGCGTAATCGGCCTGATGGGTATATTGGTTGTAAATGATGAAACAACAAAAGCAAAAAAAGTGACAACCGTCTTAGTAGCACTTTCTAGCGCCGTTTCTCTTGGAATTGGCTCGTTTTTATCACGATATGGACAAGCAGAAAATGTTTTTCTCGTTCTATTGGTGTTTTTGTCTTTTTATTTACAGAAATTTGGTATTCGCTACTTCTCTCTGTCGATGGTAGCATTTATGTCGTTTTATTTTGCTTCTATTTTACACGTTACATTTTCTCAGCTGCCGTGGCTGTTAGCTGGCGTTATAGTAGGAGCCTGCTGTGCATTTATCTATAATTTTGTTATTTTTAAAGACCGGCCTTCCAACGTGCTAAGGTCTTCAATGAAATCCTTTCATATTCAAGTAAATTTGGTGCTTGATTTAATTATTGAGTTAATTCAAAAGAAACAAATTGAACCAGCTCAAATCAAACAGTATAACCGCAATATTAAAAAACTAGCGGAGTATGCCCGTGTAGCATCAGAAGAGCTTGGAAATACAGATCCTCACGACATATGGCCTGGCGTAACAGCTGAGCAAATGCGCCTTTATGTATTTGATACAGTGATGCTGCTGCAGACATATTCTCCGGCGATCCGAAAACTCAGTGAATTAAAGGCATTTAATCATTTTGATATTCAGCAGGTGCTGTTAAAGCTAGTGGAATCGATTCGCGAAGCAGAGGTATTAAATGAAAATCCTACTCATTCTTTAACGGATGCAGCTCAGCATTTGCAAGAGCTGCGCCAAAAATTAAGCGAACTCGAACCTCAAGACGAAAGGTATAAAGACTGGCTTTACTTAATACGCCGTATCGAAACGATATCAAATCATGTCATTGATGAAGCGTATGAGCTGCAGCAAGCAATTGTGAAACAAGAAAAACAGCCTCAAAAAGAAGCGGAAGAACAAGAAGACGAAGAGGATAATGATGAAGAAAAAGGATTAAAACCGTCTACGAAAAAGTCTATTCAAGCGGTCATCACTGCTGTTGCGACATTAATATTTGGCTCGTTTTTATCTCCATCGCATCAATATTGGGCGCTCTTAGCAGGCTATTTAGTGCTTCTCGGTACAGAAACGATAGGAAGTACGTTTGTAAAAGCCGTGCAGCGAAGCGTAGGCACGCTTTTAGGAGCAGCTGTCGGCTTTGTTGTTGCAAGCTACGTTTCCCCTGGAATACTTGAAGTAACGCTGCTTTTTATCTGTGTGTTTATGGCTTTTTATTTCTTTCCCATTACGTATTCGTTTATGAGTTTTTGGATTACGATGATGCTGGCCTTTATGTATGACATGCTTCTTGGCGGAATTTCAGAGAGTTTATTGCTGGCCCGCGTGTTAGATACGGTCGTAGGAGTTGGAATTGGCTTAGCCGTATCTGCTCTTGTGTTTCCTAAAAGAACAAGAGATAAAATAACCGACACTTCAGTAGAATACGTAGCGGCTTTAAAAGAATTTGTTCATACTTATTTACATCGTTTTACGAATCAGTACGCATTTGCCAATTTAGCTGATAAAGGAATGGAATTAGAAAAAAAGCTAAAACAGCTTCATGTCGATTCAGATCCTATTATCAAAGGTTTCGTTGGCCGTTCACGTCTTCAGCAATTTTTAACTGTTTTTACCGCTATTAATTATTACGCTAAGCATTTGGTGGCATCTTCTACTAGAAACGAAGCTTTTTATAAGGAAGCAGAATTTCATGACGTAGTAAAGGAAGTGGAAGAGAAAGTGGCAAGCAACTTCACTCAGCTTGAAAAAGCATTACGAGGAGAAAGAGGAACGTATGTATACACGCTTGAAGATGTAAGACAAAAGATTGAACAATCTTTAGATTATTTTGATACGTCCGTTCAATCAAGAAACTTACAGCATCTGCAGCTGCTGCATAACATTTATTACGTATGGAAAATCAATCAATCGGTTGTTCACTTAGCCAAAGAGCTAGGAGCAGAAGAAATAAGCAATGAAGAATAAAAAACCAGCGAATACTTCGCTGGTTTTTAGTCTGATGAATAAGGAGACGTATCTTTTCTAATCGTTCTCCACGTTGTTTTAAGACCTGCATAGCTTCCAATTGCGGCGTATCCATAAAAATATCCCATAAACAATCCGGCAATAATATGATGAGGGTGACTGATCAATACTGAAAAAAGCACGCCGACAGCTAAAGCGATAGTCGGAACAAATTGCTTTTTAGGATGAAAAAGCCATTTGATCAGCTGCGTCACGATTAATACGACAGGAACACCAATGACTGCGTCCCAAAAATTTGTATGAATTGTAGGGAAATCCATGTTCAAGCACCTCGTTAAATGTGTTGGATGTAAGATTATCTATGCTGTTTTACCTAAGAACACTTCAATTAGAGTTATGAGGGGCTCCAGGTGGATAATAATAAGGCGGAATTTTGAGCCATCCTTTTTGCTGCATTAGAATTTTTATTTTTGATCCTAATATGACCTTTTCAGTGTGGAATTTAAGCCACATTAATCCAATATCGGTTCTAATAGATTGTCCCATATTCGTGCTGCACATGACGATATTAGAGGCAATTTTTATAGATATTAAGTTAGCGATTTCAGAATCCGTGGCTTTTGCTCCTAATGGAATACTGTTAGGGTCGGATTTCGGTTTGGTAGCCGGTATTTCAGGAAGGGGAATTCCTTCTTTAATCATTAATTTTTTTAGTGTATCAATCTGAGATTCAGCCAGGTTTTTTGAGTCTTGAGCAAGCTTAAGCAGTTCACTGTTGGTTGTTGTATTAAGACAAGTTTCTAAGGCAGGTATTTCTTCCGCTAAAGCAGTAAAATACAGCCAGCATCCCATAGTCTCACCGATATGTGGGCGAGGGGGCGGATCATCTGTAGAAGAGTTCTTTATATAATCAAGTAGTGTCTCAATGACGTTAATCATAACTTTTCACCCTTTATATAGTTTATGCATCTTCATTATTACCTTCAGCAGAAAAGGATAAACACAGCTAAGAAATGTTACATATAAAATTGATTATGATGAGTGGAAGAAAAAGCATCCCATTCAGCAATTTATAATAGTGATGGTACAAACATCTAAAGGTATAAAAATTGTTGAAATGCTTAATAAATAGGTTGGTGCTAGAAGATAAAGTCAATAGAAAAAAATCTCCTTGCTCATCAAGGAGACTTTTTATCTTGAGTATTATACAGTTTTTCTCCGATACTCTCTCCATAAAGAAGTTAGCTCTTCTGACCAATATTTATAATCAAATACCGTTATATTTTTACTGGGCATAAAAACGTTTAACAGCCAATTAACCCTTAATTTGTCTCTGACGCCTATCGTTTTATCATTTTTACAGCAGCCTTCATCACAAGGTTTATCGTGTATCTTGTAAGGAATATTTTTAACGACTAATCCATTTTTCACACGCTTTGTGTACTCAATTCCTATAATCAAATATATCACTCCTCACAGTAACTCTTATCTTCATAATAATATGTAGGGATGACTTCTTTAATGAAAGGGGAAAAAGGGCAGAAGACAAAAATAAAAAAGCCCTGCTGTAGGGCTTTTAGATTAAGCAACTTTTGATGCAACCACGATTACTTTGCCGTGATCTAATTCTTCTTCATAGCGTTCAGCTTCCGGCTGTGATAGGCCTAATGAACGCATTTTGGCACGAAGCTCGTCTCCTCGAGAACGAAATACATTCGCAATCGCATCAAAAACACCTTGTTCAGAAAGGCCGATATTGTTTGTATTTGTTGCAGCTGTTAAATCCTCGGAGCGATCTTGATGGTGTGCAAGTAAATAAACTTCGTCTTTTGTAAATCCTTCACGCAAAAATTGTTCGATTGTATCTTTTGCCTGTACGCCATTTTCAACTACTTTTACATTTACCATTTCAAAAAACCTCCTTGTATGATAGACAACTTTCTAGAATATGTTTAGTAATGAAGAGAAGTTTAAGTAACTTATCCTCTTGCTTTGTGTATACACGTTATTGGAAGAGATAAAACCTATTTCATAAAATTGAGTTAAAAAGTCTAACATAGGAGAAGAGGAAACAGCGCGGTTATCTTTGAGGAGAATCTGGCGGACAATAAGCAGAAGAAGGCTTTAGCCAGCCTTTTTCCTGCATCTTTTTTTTGACCTTTTAAGGTACAGTACAAACTGCAAAAAGCCTAGATCTTAAACAGCTAAGATCCAGGCTTTTTGCATACATAAAAATAGAGAAATTTAAGATGAAAGACGTTCTTTTTGTTTTTCATAAACAGAAGTAGACTCGTTCCATGTATATCGACCATCTTGTAATTGAATGGTTGCGCTGAATGGACAGTCTATTGACGTTTCTGCGTCATCTAAACTACTTTCAAGTAAACGTTTTTTAAATCGAAGCAAATCTTCTTTTGAAGCAACTCGAAAAACCATTTCTAACGTAAGATCATCGTCCATCGCATTGTGTAATTGACTAATACTTTTGCGGAATTCTTTATTATATTGAAGCATAATTTGAATATCTGCTACGCAAGCAACACCAAACACATCTTTCACAACAGACTCAACCGTTAACTGAGTTGTGGAAGCATATGTTGAGATATTACGCTGTGGATTTTCTAAATAATAAATCGTTTCTACAGGATGTCTCGTGATAAGCACCTCTTTCCTATTCTTAAGTATACAGGAAAAAAGAATGGAATGGGGAAAGATTTTTAGGAAAGGAGTCCTGACATACATAAAAAGATTGTTTGTGATAGGAAAGAGAGTTATAAGTTGATGGCTTTTCGCTTATCATTTTTGCTATATCCTTAAATCAACGAATTCTGTGCAACTTCCTCTAAGATTTGATAAAATAAAATCCTACGTCTCAATTCCTTCTAATGAATCCCTCAACTACTATTTCTACTTATTTTAAAGGAGGACGCTATTTTGCAGTTTGAACAAGCTTTAACACATTTACAGTCCTATTTTGGTTATGATTCGTTTCGAAAAGGACAGGAAGAGTCGATTCGTTATGTTTTAGAAGGGCACAATACCGCTTGTATTATGCCAACAGGAGGAGGGAAATCACTTTGTTATCAAATTCCTTCATTATTATTAGAAGGTACAACACTGGTGATTTCTCCGTTGATTTCCTTGATGAAAGACCAAGTGGACACGCTGAATGCAGCTGGTATTCCGGCCACGTATATTAACAGCTCGCTGACTCACACGGAGGTACAGCAGCGCTTAGAAGAAGTAGCGCTTGGTGAATATAAGTTACTTTATGTAGCGCCGGAACGACTGGAGTCTCCGCAGTTTTTAGAACAGCTTCAAATGCTTCCTATCCCGCTTGTAGCGGTAGATGAAGCGCACTGTATTTCACAGTGGGGGCATGATTTCAGACCAAGTTATTTGCGTATCAATGAACTCATCAGCAAGCTGTCTAATGCGCCGATTGTGATGGGGTTGACGGCTACTGCGACGCCTCAAGTGCGTGAAGATATTTGCAGAGCTCTTCATATTAACGAAGAGTACACGGTGATGACTGGGTTTGAACGTGAAAATTTATCGTTCGCTGTTGTGAAAGGTCAGGATCGAATCAGTTATATCGATCAGTATATCCGTAAAAATGACCAAGAAGCAGGCATCATTTATGCCGCTACGCGTAAAGATGTTGAAGAGCTTCACGCTAGATTGCAAAAATCAGGAGTTAACGTATCAAAATACCATGCTGGTATGAACGCAAGCAGCCGTGATGAAGAGCAGAACCGCTTTCTTCAAGATGATGTTCAGGTAATGATAGCCACGTCTGCCTTCGGAATGGGAATCGATAAATCGAATATTCGCTTTGTTCTTCACTATCAGCTTCCAAAAAATATGGAAAGCTATTATCAAGAGGCAGGACGTGCTGGTCGTGACGGACTTCCAAGTGAGTGTATCGTACTTTATTCACCTCAAGATATTCGCGTGCAGCGCTTTTTGATTGAACAGTCAACGTCGAATCCTAAAAAGCAGATTCAAGATCTTGAAAAGCTGCAAAATATGGTGAACTACTGTCATACAGAAGGCTGTTTGCAAGCGTATATTCTTCATTATTTTGGAGAAAGTGAAGCACATGAGTGCGGCCGCTGTAGCAACTGTACGGATGATCGCGTGGAAATAGACGTAACGGTCGATACGCAAAAAGTGTTATCTTGTATGATTCGTATGGGCGAACGTTTCGGTAAAATGATGATTGCTCAAGTGTTAACGGGTTCTCGAAATAAAAAAGTAGTTGATTTTGGTTTTGATAAACTGAAAACGTACGGCGTCATGAGCGACCGGTCGGCTAAAGAAGTGAGCGATTTTATCGAGTATTTGATTTCAGAGCAGTTTATTTTAGTAGGACAAGGGTCATTTCCTACTTTATCCGTAGCGTCCAAAGGAAAAGGGGTGCTTCTTGGTACGGAAAAAGTGATGAGGAAAGAACAAATGGAAGTGAAGCAAATTGTCCAAGATGACGAACTGTTTGCTCATTTGCGCTCCGTTCGAAAGCAGCTAGCAGATGAAGCGGGCGTGCCTCCTTTTGTTATTTTCTCAGACGACACTCTTCATGATATGTGTACAAAACTTCCGGTAACTCTTGAACAGTTCGCCACTGTAAAAGGAGTTGGAGAACAAAAACAAGAGCGATACGGAGAACGATTCACGACTGAAATCAAACAGTTTTGTGAAGAACATCCAGACCGAAAGCGAGAAGTTTCAGCGCCTGCTCCAAAAAAAGCAAGAGCTTCATCAAAAGAAGGCTCTCACTTAATGACGTATGAGCTATTTCAGCAAGGAAAATCTTTAGACGAAATTGCTGAAGAACGTGAGTTGAGCCGCATTACCATTGAAAACCATTTGTTTAAATGCGCGGAAGAAGAAAAAGAAATCGACTGGACGCCTTTTCTTTCGGATGAAGACGAACAGCAAATTTTACAAGCTGCTTCGTCAGTAGGCGATGAAAAGTTAAAGCCAATCAAAGAAGAATTACCTGAAAACATCACTTATTTTATGATAAAAGTAGCACTGTTTAAACAAAAAATGAAGCAGCTATCGTAAACAAAAAGCTCCTATTAAAGGAGCTTTTTGTGTTGAATAAGCGAGTTTACTGATAAAATAATAGATATAAATGTTAGAAAAATCAGATTACATAAAAAGGAGGAGTGAAGGGGAATGATTGAACGAGAGCTTGAAGCGATTTTGCATGCTTCTCACGACAATATCGTGATCACTGATGAAAAAGGACTTGTTTTACGAGCAAGTCAAAACTGCCGTGATATATATGGATACGATGTGTCAGAGTTGGTCGGTCAAACCGTCTACGAACTGCAAAAACGCGGGATCTTTTCACCTTCCGTTACGATTGAAGTGTTAAAGAAAAAGAAAGAAGTACAGCTGATGCAACAAACAGAAACGGGTAAAGTTGTAATGGCAACCGGTATTCCCGTGTATGATGAACATCAGTGTATGAAAAGAGTCATCAGCTTTTCGCATGATTTAACAGAGCTTCAGCGCTTAAAAGAAGATTATCAGCAGCTCGAAGTGAAAATGAAAACATATCAGCTCGAAATGGAAGAACTCCGGGAACAGCAGTCGAATGATATGGTCATACGAAGTGAATCGATGAAAAAGGTATGGTCGATTATTAATCGCGTGGCAGACAGCGATGCAACGGTTGTGCTGCTAGGTGAATCGGGTGTTGGTAAAACGGCTTTTGCTCGTGCTTTACACTGTGGAAGTGAACGAAAAGAAGAGCCGTTTATTGAAATTAACTGCGGAGCCATTCCAGCTAGTTTGTTCGAATCTGAAATGTTTGGATACGAAGCAGGCTCTTTTACAGGTGCCAGTACAAAAGGGAAAATAGGAAAGTTTGAATTAGCTCATAACGGTACGCTTTTTTTAGATGAAATAGGAGAGCTTCCCCTTGATATGCAAGTAAAGCTGTTAAAAGTGCTGCAAGAAAAAACAGTCACCAAAATTGGAAGTGAACGAGCCAAACACGCAAACTTTAGGCTGATTGTAGCCACAAATCAGCGGCTTGAAGAAATGGTCAAAAAAGGAACGTTTCGCGAAGATTTATTTTATCGTTTACACGTTATTCCGATTACCATTCCTCCGCTTCGAGAGCGAAAAGAAGACATTGCGGCACTGCTTTATCACGTGTTACATAAGCAAAATGAAAAATATAGCATGAAGAAATTTTTTCACGCAGAAGCATTAAATCTGCTTCTTGAACATCAGTGGCCTGGAAATGTGCGCGAACTTGAAAATACAATTGAACGCCTTGTGTTAACAACGGATGAAAACAGCATCTCGTCTCAAGACCTCCCGTTTTATTCAGAAAATAGCAGCAGTGAAAAAGAAGAATGGGAGTCTCTTGACACGTTAACCTCTCAGGGAATGACGCTTCAGCAAGCACTTGCAGAAGTGGAGAAAAACTGGCTGATTCGCGCTTATCGTCAGTGTCAAACAACGTATGAAATGGCAAATATATTAGGAATCAGCCAGCCTACGGTCGTAAGACGTTTACGAAAGTACAATATAAAATAATGAGATTTTAATTCAAAATGAATTAGCTGATTCAATACTGAATCAGTTTTTTTGTTTTGATTCTATTATGAATTAAAAATCGTCCATAATTGCGCGGAATAAGATAATAAAAATTGGCATGCATTTTGCATTAATAAAAAGTATCTAAATAAAAAGCGTCAGTATTTAAAAATGATGCGGCGCTGATGAATGAAACCCACTAGGAGGAATAAATCATGCCAAAATATCAGCCGAAAAATTCATTTGAATCTCCGCGTTTTTGCGGACCACGTACATTTATGAGACTTCCGTATGTAGAACAAGTAAATTCAGAGATGGATTTTATTGTCACAGGTATTCCATTTGATTCAGGTCAATCTTTTCGAACAGGAGCACGTTTTGGGCCGGAAGCTATTCGAGATTTCTCCATTTTGCTTCGTCCGTATAACCCAGAACAAAAGATTAATATTTTTGACTACATTTCAGGCGTGGACTACGGTGATTTGTCAGTTGTTCCCGGATATATTTTAGAAACGTATAAAAAAATTGAAGAAGGGTTAACGCCGGTTGTGAATGAAGGAATTATTCCTATTTCACTAGGCGGTGATCATTCGATGACCCTTGGTGAACTTCGTGCGATTGCAAAAAAACACGGACCGGTAGCGCTTATACAGTTTGATGCTCATTCGGATACGTGGGATAGTTATTTTGAACAAAAATACAATCACGGTACGGTATTCAGACGAGCAATTGAAGAAGGGTTAATCGACGTATCGCGTTCGATTCAAATTGGTATGCGAGGCGGTCTGTACGGCATTGAAGATTTAGAAGACGCAAAAAATCTAGGTTTAGCTTTGTATACGACAAATGAATATAAAAAAATGGGCGTTGAAAGAATGCTAGACATTATTCATGAGCGTGTAGGGGAAGGACCCGTATTTTTATCGTTTGACATTGATTTTTTAGATCCAGTTTACGCGCCGGGAACAGGAACGCCTGAAGTCTCAGGTGCAAGTATTGACGATGCGCTTCAATTCGTTCGAGGCTTAACAAATATTGATTTTGTCGGTTTTGATTTAGTAGAAGTACTGCCAGCTTATGATCATGGCCAAATTACAGCAGCGGCGGCCGCTAATATTGTCTATGAATTTATCACCCTTATTGCGTTAAGAAAAAAAGCAAAAGAAGAAGAAGAAACGCTGTTAGTAAAAGCACGCGACTGAATATAAGCAAGACGGTAAAAGTGGGAAGGTACTATTATCTTCCCATTTTTATATAAGAGTTCTCTATGAGGGGTGTTTGACTATGAAAGGGCAAGTAAATGTAAAAATAGATAAGAAACAAGCAAAACCATGTAAAAGAGAAATAATCAACCCAGCGACCAATAAGATTATAGCGGAAGTGTTTGACTCGTCGCTTCAACAAGTAGAGGAAGCGGTAGGTAAAGCAAAGCAGGCTTTTGAACAAAGTGAATGGAAGAAAAATAAATCACTGCGTGTAGCGGTGCTTACGAAACTAGCAGACTTATTAGAAAAAGAAGCGAGTATATTCGCTGAAACAGAAACATTAAATACTGGCAAACCGATAAAAGAAGCGCAGTTAGATATTGAAGATACAATTAATTGTTTAAGATATTACGCAAATTTAATAGAAGAAAATCAGCCGTGGACAAAGAACATGTTCGACGACACAAACAGTAAAATCATTCAAGAACCTATTGGCGTATGTGCGCTAATCGTTCCTTGGAATTTCCCTTTGCTGCTTGGCATGTGGAAGCTGGCTCCTGCATTAGCAGCTGGAAATACGGTGGTGTTTAAGCCGTCAGAATTAACGCCGCTTTCTTTTTTAAAGTTAGCTTCACTATGTAAAAAAGCTGGTATACCAGAAGGCGTGTTTAATTTACTTACAGGAGACGGTGAAGTGGGAAGTGCCCTTGTTGAACACAAAGACGTAGCCAAAGTCTCTTTTACAGGAGGATCAGAAACAGGCAAACGTATTTATCAGCAGTGCACAAAAGAGATTAAAAGAGTTTCGCTTGAACTGGGAGGGAAATCTCCGCTTCTTATTTTTGAAGATAGCGAAATTGATGTTGCAGTAGACTGGACAATGTTTGGCTCATTTTTTAACCAAGGACAAGTGTGTGTAGCTTCATCGCGTATACTCGTACATGAGTCTATTTATAAGCCGTTTCTTTCTGCTCTTACGGAGGCTGTTGCTGCTATAAAAATTGGTAATCCGTTAAGAGAAGAAACGGAGATGGGTCCGGTTATTAGCAAGGAGCATCTGAATAAAATACAGAGTTTTATTAAGCTAGGTCAAGAAGAAGGTGCGAATTTATTAACAGGAGGAACGTTAATTGACTGCGAAGGTGGAAACTATATAACGCCAGCGGTGCTCGTTGACGTGGAGCAGCATATGAAAGTCGTCCAAGAAGAAATATTTGGTCCCGTCATTACCGTTCAATCTTTTTCAAGTGAAGAAGAAGCCATAGCACTTGCCAACGGCACGAGATTTGGTTTAGCTGCAGGGGTTTTAACGAATGATTTAATGAAAGCAGAGCGAGTTGCTGAACAGCTTCAAGCGGGAACGATTTGGATCAACGGCTACCATACGCCTCATATTGAAACGGCGTGGGGCGGTTTTAAAGAAAGCGGCATTGGCCGGGAGTTAGGCCCATCAGGATTAGCTGCTTTTACTGAAATAAAACATGTGAATACAAATTCCAAGCTAGCTCGAGCCAATTGGTATCAATAAAAGTGAAAGGTGGAAAAGGGATGACAACAAAAAGTGGTCTCGCCCATGATGATGTGCAGCCGATTGCAATGAATAAAAGAAGTATGGGCTTCTTCTCTACATTTTCCATGTGGATAGGAGCCAATGTGGTAGTAACGACCGTTTTTACCGGAATGCTGTTTGTACCCGATATGACCTTTTTAAAGGCATTATTTGTGATTGTGCTTGGCTCTTTAGTTGGTGCTATGCCGCTCGTGCTGATGGGGAATATCGGAACTCGAACCGGTCTTCCAACCATGGTTTTGATGAGACCTGCTTTTGGGCAAAGAGGAGCTATGCTTCCTGCTGCTGTTAATCTTATTACATTAATAGGATGGGCATGGATTCAAGCCTACATGGCAGGGCTAAGTTTAAATCATGCCGTCACCTTTTTGACCGGTTACAGCAACATCAATCTATTTACAATTCTTACTCAAGTACTAGTAGTAGCTATTTCTATATACGGACACAAAGGCATTGAAGCAACGGAAAAATTAGTAGCTACGCTTATGGTCATTTTAGCAACCGTTGTGTTTAGCTATTTGTTTATCGAATTTGATGCAGCAAAATTAATTCAAATGAAAGCAAGTGAAAACCCTGGTATTACAGGAATGTTAGCTTTTGATATTGTAGTAGCTACAGCTTTTACGTGGATTCCTATTGTTTGCGATTATAACCGAAACTGTAAATCTGAAAAAACGGGAATTGCGGGAACGTATTTAGGCTATAACGTTGCGACTTTGATTGCGATGGGATTAGGCGCAACGGTTTCCGGCTTTTCCATTCTCGGAAATATGACGCAAACGTATGACCCGGTAAATTTAATTGGCGCATATAGCCCGCTGTTGGGATTAGTAGCAGCCATCGTCATTTTTTTATCGGTGTTGTCAACCAACGTAATGGTACTGTATAGCGCAACAATGTCTTATTTGTCTATTTTTCCAAAGCAGAGGTTCTGGATACCGGCACTAACCATGGGAGTTGTCACAGTCCTAGGTTCTTTATTAAAAGAGTGGTTAATGACAAATTTTCAAAGCTTTTTGCTTATGATCGGCGTCTTATTTATTCCTATTATTGCGATTGTTCTTGTTGATTACTATATCATTCGCCGAAAACACTATGACATTTCAGCTATTCTAGATAAGGAAAATAAAATATATTGGTATACAAAAGGATTTAACCTTCATGTGTATCTATCATACGTAGTGGGGGCTATATTTGCCTATTATTTTACGTACGTTCACCCGCTAGCCACAGGAGCAACAATCTTAGCTTTTTTATTTACAGGTGTTTTACACGTATCGTTCACCAAGCTTTCACAGCTCTCCATCACTTACTCAAAGGGAATCGACAAAAATGCTTGATAGATATTTAAAAAAGACTGAATTATCTAAAATATATTGAAAGCTCCTGTTTAAAGGAGCTTTTTGTCTTGAAAATAGGTGAGAAATAAGCAAAAGCATGGGGAAGAGAAGTTCTTAATCCAGCCTCAAATAAAGTAATAACAATGTATTTGATTCTATAAGGGGTCTTTCCTATAATAAATGTAGGAAAACTTTCAAAAGGAGAATTTTATGCTCGAATTAGAGGCTATTCAAAGCAGGGCCATTGAAAAAACTAAGCATACATTGCTACAGGATATAAAAAGCGTATTAGGTGAACAAGACGAATGTCCGGATTTAGAGACGTATTTAACAGACAGGCACTCTTTTATTAAAAAAGCCTGGGGGACTGCGTGGAGAAAAATAGTTGTTTCTTCTGTATCTAAGAAAAACAGAAGATCGTATTTAACAGAAAGAGGCTTTGAGATAAAAGGATATAAACCTCAAGCTATCGATAAGTTATTTGCTAAAGAAACGAGAAAAGGTATAGAATTTGATGCTTTTTCTTGGTTAGAAAAGCAGTACGGAAAGGGCAATAAAGCAGAGTGGCTATCTCTATACGGAGAAGCAAGAGTTGAATTTGCCAAAAAAGAAGAAGAAAGAAAAGAGAAAGAAAGACAGCAAAGTATTAATGATCGAAAAGCCAGATATCAATTACAGTTAAATTTAGAAACAGCTCCTATTTTGGAAGTAAACAAAGAGCTGTATTACCTACATATAAGAGAACAGCTTTCACATCAGCTATCAAAAGACATTGAAACAAACTCAAAGTATATTGAAAACTATGCGCCGCATACTGAGCTTGAAGATGAATTAATAGAAAACGGTGATTTAACACGTCATGATTATGAAACGGTTCATGACTTTTTTCAAGAGCTCACCGGGAACGTAAGCTCAGAATTAGACAGATATTCAACGATTATCTTGTTTGAAACGTATGAAGATGTATACGAGGTATTTATCACCGATAAAATTTATGAAATCATTCCAACTATGATTATGGATGACCTTCCTGCTTCATTTAAAGAAGAGTATAAATCTTATACAAATGATTCGGTAACACGAATGGATATTATAAAAGCACTCAGAAGTGATTTATCGGATTTGGTCTATGAATATAAAAGAATGCTTGTAGAAGAAAAGCTTTCCGATGTACTAGAAGTTTCAGATCACAATTTAACAATCGAAGAACATCAAGAGAGATACACACAGCAGCTGGAAGAAAGACGATTACAACAAGAACGTGAACGTGAAGAAAAGAAAAAGCTGATTGAAGAAGAACAGCGACAGTTAAATTATATTTTTGGTGCCGAATACGAAATGGATCCAAGAAAAGAAACGGAATACATTCTTCATCTCGGTGATACAAACACAGGAAAAACGTATACAGCATTAAAGTCATTAAAGAAAGCTGCTTCGGGTAGTTACTTAGCGCCGCTTCGCCTGTTAGCTTTAGAAGTCTTTGAAAAGCTGAACAAAGACGGAGTTGCTTGTTCGTTAAAAACAGGTGAAGAAGAAAAGATTGTTGAAGACGCTCAGCATATGGCCGGCACCGTAGAAATGTTTAGCGAATTAGAACATGGCGATGTAACGGTAATTGATGAAGCACAGATGATTCAAGACCGAGATCGGGGGTTTTCATGGTATAAAGCCATCACCCGAGCTAATGCCAAACAAGTTCATGTGATCGGGAGTTTAAGCATTCGAAGTATGTTAGAAGAGATGTTAGACGGTGTGATCTCAGAAATTCATGAGTACGAAAGAGATATACCTTTAAAAGTAGATCTTCGAAATTTCAAAATTGAACAAGTGAAACCCGCAGATGCTTTAATTGTTTTCTCACGTAAAAAAGTACTCCAGACAGCGGCTAAGCTAGAAAAAGATGGTCATAAAGTTAGCGTGATTTATGGAAGTATGCCGCCTGAAACAAGAAGAAAACAAATTGAGCAGTTCATTAATAGAGAAACAAATGTCATTGTGTCTACAGATGCGATCGGAATGGGGTTAAACCTTCCAATTAGACGAATTGTCCTTTTAGAAAACATGAAATTTGATGGGCAAAAACGGAGGTTGTTGACTTCTCAAGAGTTAAAGCAAATTGCAGGTCGTGCTGGAAGAAAGGGTCTCTATAATGTGGGAGAAGTTGCATTCGCTAAAGAAGCAAAGCAAATGAGAGAACTGTTATTTTCAACAGACGAGCAAATCAGCAAATTTTCAATTGCGCCTACTTCAGATATGCTAAGAAGATTTAAAGAATATCATCATGACCTCGGAACGTTTTTTGACATGTGGGCTAAATTTAAAAATCCAAAAGGTACACAAAAATCAAACCTGGCACAAGAACGTGAGCTTTATGAGGAAGTGAAAGACACGCTGATTGAAGCGAAAATGCCCATTGTTGATTTATATGGTTACTTGCAGCTGCCGTTTTCAGCAAAAGAAAGCTCTTTGAAAAAGCAGTGGGTGGCTAGCATGAATGCAATTGTTAACAGAGCAGAATTACCTGAACCAAGGATAATAGAAGGTTCACTCGAAAAATTAGAGCTGTCTTATAAAGCGATTGGCCTGCATCTTTTATTTCTATATCGAATGGATAGAAGACCCGAAGCTATTTACTGGGAGCGTGTCCGAGAAGAGCTTACAAACAAAATACATGACGTATTAAGAAAAGATATGAAAAAATTTAAAAGAACGTGCAGTGCGTGTTCTAAAGACCTTCCTTGGAATCATGATCATGCGATATGCGATTCGTGTTTTCATAAAAGATTTCGCAGAAGACACGGGGACGACGATTTTAATTACTAAGATGTAGTGATAAAAAAAGAGGCTTGTATGAACGTATGTTAGTTAAAGGAAGATCCGAACGAGTTCGATTCTCGGTTGAGAATCCAATTCGTTCGGCTTTTTTTATTGTGAAGGTAGCTTTCATGTGTTTCGTTCCTTCTAGCAGTTGATTGGAGGGCAAGGCAAAGACTCCTGCGGGAGAAGCGGAACAGGTGAGACCCCGCAGGATCGTAAGCGACGAGGAGGCTCAGCGGCCGCCCGCGGAAAGCGACGTCTTGCACGGAAATCAGCTGCGGGGTCACAAGCTGTTCAGCTCGTGTATCCCATTTGTGCTTCTTTAGATGGCATTGATGTAGTTATGTCTCAATCTCATTTTTCATACAGGCTTTTAATCTTTTTCCTATGAATTTCCGTGTCAAAGCAGATTTTTGTAGAAAAAAGCCGGAAATGTATAAGCGGTCATCTTGTAAAAAGAGCAATAAATTATTATGATATAAGATGGAACTTATATTTTAAAGGATTCCGTGATTTTTTTGTTGGGCGGACGTGTATTGTCTTAGAGTAAGTTTGCTATCATTCATTATGTTAAAAGCAGCACTTTTAAATAGAGATACGGTTCGTAATAGAAGGGAAGAGGATGATGACAAGTCATAACAAAGAAAACAAAGCTGCAGTCGAGCAGTACAGTAAAGGGAAAATTTTGTGGCAATTAACCCGTCCTCATACGTTAACGGCATCGTTTGTACCCGTTTTGATTGGAACAGTTCTAGCTATGTTTTATGGCCATGTGAACGTTTGGATGTTCCTAGCGATGCTTTTTTCATGTTTGTGGATTCAAATTGCGACGAACTTATTTAACGAGTACTATGATTTTAAACGCGGGTTAGACACAGAAGACTCCGTAGGAATTGGAGGAGCCATCGTCAGACACGGAATGAAGCCGAAAACGGTATTAAATTTAGCACTGATTTCTTATGGAATTGCTCTTATTTTAGGCGTATATATATGTGCAAACAGCAGCTGGTGGCTTGCTTTAGTTGGATTAGTCGGTATGGCGATTGGTTATTTGTATACAGGCGGACCGCTTCCGATTGCGTATACGCCGTTTGGAGAGTTATTTTCAGGTCTGTGCATGGGCGCGATGTTCGTGTTGATTTCATTTTTTATTCAAACGAATACCGTAACGTCTGAAAGCATCTTTGTATCACTCCCTATTGCGATTTTAGTAGGCGCGATTAATTTGTCTAACAACATTCGTGATATAGAAGAAGATACAAAAGGGGGACGACGTACGCTAGCTATTTTATTAGGTTCTAAAAATGCGATCAGATTTTTAGCTGCTTTGTTCGGCATTGCGTATATTTGGACCGTTGCATTAGTTGTATTTTTCGATATTAGCCCTTGGATTTTCTTAGTGTTCCTTAGTGCACCTAAGCCCATTCAAGCCGTACAAGCATTTGTACGCGGAGAGCTTATTGCGATGAAAGCAACTGCTCAAACCAATACGTTTTTTGGATTTACTTTATCAATTGGTTTATTAATTGGCTATTTAGTAAGCTGATTGTGTTGAAAAAGCCTGTCTTTTTAAAGACAGGCTTTTTGTTATGCTCCAGTTATTTTTTCTTTTACTGCGTTAATAAATGCGTTCATATTTTCAGAAGATGAAAAGCTGGCTTGAGCTTGTTTTGGTCCGCCGCCGCCTTTTCCATCGTAAAGCGGAAGCAGCTCTTTATAAAGCTCTCCGCATTTTACCTCACTGCCGCTGTGAGCCAGCAAGACTTTTTGATCACTTGAAAAAGCAAAAAGAAGCGTCGTATCAGGCGTTTGAAGCAGCTGCTTTGTCAAAGCTTGCACATCTTTTAATGTACGGTTTTCAAAGTGATGGTACAGAAATGATCCTTCTTTTTTTGCTTCTAATTCATTTGCTAAAAAAGCTGCATTTTCATTTTTTAATTCTTCTAGTTGTTTTTGCAGCTCTTTTTGTTCAGTCTCCAATTTTTTAATTCGTTCTACAACTAATTCACGGCTTGTGCTGAATTTGTTGCTAAGTTCTGCTACGATTTCTTGAGACTGCTGATAATCAGCTAATGCACGCATACCGCATTTAAAAAATAGGCGTGTATTGCCGCGCTGCTTTTCTGTTTTCGTAAGTTTAATAAGGCCAAGCTCTCCAATTTGGTTCACATGAGTACCGCAGCAGGCAGAAACATCAATGCCTTCAATTTCTACGATGCGTACCACTTCGTCTTCTAGCTCGGGCACTTTGCGAAGCGCAAGAGTATGTAAGTCTTCCTTTTTCACTTCGTACGTTTTAATGGGGCGGTTGCTGTAAATAGCGTCGTTTACATTTTTTTCAATGTGTAATAGCTGCTCATGAGATAACTGAGGCACATTTAAATCAATAGAGACAGCGTCGCTTCCTAAATGAAAGCTAACGGTGTGAATATCGTATGTATCGATTAATAGAGCCGAAAGTAAGTGCTGTCCGCTATGCTGCTGCATATGTTCAAAGCGGCGGTGCCAATCAATTTCACACGTGACGTTTGTTTGTGCAGGCAGTGTATCAACGAGATGATAGACTTCTCCATTTTCTTCGTACACATCTTTTACGTCGATTCCGGCAATAGTACCGTAGTCAGAAGGCTGTCCGCCGCCTTCTGGATAAAAAGCGGTTTGTTTTAACGTTAATGCGTAGCCAGTTGAAAGAGCGCGCGTCTCTGTCACTTCTGTTTCCCACGTTTTTATGTAGGGATTGCTATAATAAAGTCTTTCTGTCATGTTCATCATCCTTTCTACTAAAACCATATCTAACTTTTTCTATAGTATCAGAAATATGTTTCTTCGAACATGGATAAGCTAACTTGTAATAATAAAACTGGGTGGGACATATGAAAAATACTGTTTATATTTATACGCGTGACTTAAAAAGGATTTTTACCAATTGGGCGATGATTATCATTGTGCTGACGCTTATGATTCTGCCGTCTTTTTACGCATGGTTTAATATAAAAGCATCTTGGGATCCATACGGGCGGACTGAAGGTATTGCCATTGCAGTAACGAGCGAAGACGAAGGTTCTACGATAAGAGGGCAGCACGTAAACGTGGGAAAAGATATTATTGCAACGTTAAAGAAAAATAAAACGCTTGGATGGACGTTTGTCTCCAAAGAAAAAGCTGATCACGGAGTAAAGCACGGAGACTATTATGCAAGTATTGTTATTCCAAAAGATTTTTCACAAAAGCTTGGTACCGTTCTTCAAGATCGTTTGGAAAAGCCGGTCATTATTTACAAAGTAAACGAAAAAATAAACGCCGTAGCGCCTAAAATTACAAGCAAAGGAGCCAGCAGCTTAACACAACAGATTAGTGAAAAATTCGTCAAAACAGCGAATGGAGCCATTTTTTCTGTTTTTAACGAACTAGGTATTACCCTGCAGCGGGATTTACCGACCATTCAACAAGTTGAACAACGGATTTTTGAGCTTGAAAATCGTCTTCCTGAAATTAAAAAAGTAATTAATGAAGCGAATGACACCACTCAAAAAGCTGGAGCTATTGTATCGAAAGCTCAGGCCGCTCTTCCTGAAGTAGAGAGATTAACAGCTGACAGCGCACAGATGACTCAGCAGCTAAACACTTTTTTAACTAAAAGCGATGAAGTGTTAAAAAACGCTGAGCCAACGATCAGCGAAACGCTGCACCGTGTTCAACAACGAGCTCTCGGAGTTCAAGAATTGAAGAATCAGCTGATGGAAAAAGATATAGCGCCGGCTGAAGTCAGCGCAGCAGCGGAACAGCTAAAAGTGCAGTTAACAAAACAAGTTGCTGACACAGGAGAAATTCTTACGCTTCTTACGGATTTAAATGCGGTGTCTCAAGGGAACGTTCTTTCACCGGTTATTAATCAAATAAAAAGTGTACATACGCTTTTACAGCAGCAGCTGTCGGATGTAAACGACTTGCAGCAGCAAACAAAAAATGGAGATGCACCAGATCCAAGTGTGCTTGAGAAATTCAGTTCTCGCACCGACCAAGCTGTTTCTAAATTAAATACGTTAACGAATTCGTATTCTTCTACGATTGTGCCGGCTATTGAACAAGCTATCAAAGAAGCGAAAGATAAAACAGCAAGCGCAAACGCACTGCTTGATGAAGCCAATAAAAGCATGCCGGATGTTTCGAACGTGCTGTCTAAAACAGCGAGTGGCATTTTGCTCGGACAGCAGGAGCTTGCGAAAATAACAAAAGACTTTCCGCGAATTGAACAAAACGTGCACAATATAGCGGATAAAATACGCGAATTTCAGCGAAAAGAAAACATTGAAGATATTATTAATTTGTTAAAAAACGATGTACAAAAAGAAAGTGATTTTTTTGCTAAGCCGGTTCTTTTAAAAGAAGAAAGACTTTATCCCATTCCGAACTACGGCTCGGCTATGTCGCCGTTTTATACAACGCTTTGCTTGTGGGTCGGAGCTTTGCTGTTAGTTTCAATTTTAAGCGTAGAAGTAGCGGATGAAGAGCGGTTCAAAAGCTATGAAGTCTATCTTGGAAGACTTTTAACGTTTTTGTCTATTGCTCTTGTGCAAGCTTTTATTGTGACGCTAGGCGATTTATTTTTAATCAAAACGTACGTCGTAGACAAAGTGCCTTTTATCTTTTTAGGCTTGCTGTGCAGCTTCGTGTTTATGACGATTGTCTATACGCTTGTAGCGATATTTGGCAATGCAGGAAAAGCGATGGCGATTGTTTTGCTTGTACTTCAGCTTTCCGCTGCAGGCGGTACATTTCCGATTCAAGTCGTGCCTGCTTTTTTCCAAGCACTCAATCCGTTTTTGCCATTTACCTACGCAATAAGCATGATGAGAGAAGTTGTAGGAGGCATGTTAGCGGATATTATAAGAAAAGACGTTACGGTTCTACTTTGCATTTGGCTTGGCGTGCTGCTCGTTGGCATTTTTCTTCACAAGCCTCTTAGTAAAACGAGTGCAAAATTAACAAAAAAAGCGCGTGAAAGTAAATTAATTCATTAAAAAAACGTTTTGGGTTTCCAGACAGAACAAAATGCGGTAGTGTAGATAGAAAGGAGTGATAAGCATGGGTATATTAGATGGACTATTAGGAAATGCATCAGAAGCAGATATAAGAGGAACTGAAAAAGATTTACAAAACATTTTAATTGCCAACGAGCGAGTGGAACAAGCGTATAAAGTCATTCGCGATTTAATGGTGTTTACGACGAAACGTTTAATTATCGTTGATAAACAAGGAGTGACGGGAAAGAAAACAGATTATCATTCCATTCCTTATAAAACGATTACACATTTTAGCGTAGAAACGGCTGGAACGTTCGATTTAGATGCCGAATTAAATATTTGGGTATCTGGTTCTAGCGCGCCAATCTCAAAAGAATTTCGTAAAGATAAAAGCATTTACGACGTGCAAAAAGTATTAGCATCTTATGTATTGAATTAAAAAGTTGAGCCATGAAAAATTGGCTCGACTTTTTTTGTGTGTAAAACAAGAAAGCATAGCAGTCTTGCATACAGTCGTTTGAAAATACTCAGGCTGTTGTCCATTCCTATTTTCACTTTACTCATTACCGAAATGCATGAAAACGATTTACATAATGAATTATACAGAATAAAAAAACCGTGATATGCTTTTTTTAGAGAAAAAAGGAAGTGACCAACTGTGAGTTATACCGTAATTGGAACATCGGCTTTTCGCAAAACAAATGTTGCGCTTTTTGCAGCAGGCTTCAACACATTTTCAATTTTATATTGTACACAGGCCATTTTACCTGAATTTTCTAGAGAATTTGGGATATCTCCGGCGTTTGCGAGTTTATCTCTTTCGTTAACGACCATCACGCTTGCGGTTAGTATGCTTTTTTTAGGTTCTTTGTCGGAAGTGTGGGGACGAAAGAAACTGATGGGCCTATCGTTAATTTTTGCGTCATTGCTATGTATCATGACAGCATTTAGCTCTACCTTTGAAACGCTGTTAGTTTTTCGCGTTATTCAAGGAATCGTGTTAGCAGGGTTGCCTTCTGTGGCCATGGCTTACTTAGGAGAAGAAATTGAACCCGGAAGTTTAGGAAAAGCGATGGGGATTTATATAAGCGGAAACGCCTTTGGAGGCATAGCGGGAAGACTTATGACAGGAGTGCTCACGGAGTATTTTAACTGGTCTGTAGCTCTTGATGTTGTAAGCGCAATCAGCTTATTGGCCACATTTGTTTTTTTTATGAACTTGCCTGATTCACAGAACTTTACTTCTCGGTCATTTGAACTTCGTCAGCTTACCGGCTCTCTTCGCAGTCATCTTCAAGATAAAGGGATGCTTTGTCTTTTTGCTATTGGTTTTGCACTGCTTGGAAGTAATGTAGCTTTATACAATTATATTGGATACGCTTTATCTGCTCCTCCGTATTCTTGGAATCATACTCTTGTAAGTTTTATTTTTATCATTTTCTTTGTAGGAGTATTCAGCTCAGTCTGGATGGGGACGCTGGCGGATTGATACGGTCGGAAAAAGGTGCTGTTATGTACGATTGCTGTTACGCTTATAGGTTCAATCGTTACGCTGCATCCCGTTTTATGGATAAAAATTACCGGGCTTTTGCTGCTGACGTTTGGCTTTTTCGGAAGTCACTCCATCGCCAGCAGCTGGGTAGGAAGAAGAGCAACGCATGACAAAGCGCAGGCTTCGTCTTTATATTTATTTTTTTACTATGCAGGATCGAGCATTGGAGGGACTGCGGCTGGCTTATGCTGGAGCGCGTACGGCTGGAAAGGTGTGATTGCTCTAATTGGTGTGTTTCTTACAACAGCCTTTTTCTTAGCTGTTCGTTTATCAAAAATGCCGGCTCAGCAGACGCACGTTCACTAAGAAAATGTAAAGACATATAGCTATTGATTTAAAAAAAGAGGCCGGTACAAAAGGATTTTAGCCCAAGTGAAAAACGAACCATTGATCAACATGTTTGATTAGTGGTTCGTTTTTTTTGTTATGGTGAACATAGTTTCATCTGTTTCGTTCCTTCTAGCAGCTGATTGGAGGGCAAGACGGAGACTCCTGCGGGAAAGCGGAACAGGTGAGACCCCGCAGAAAGCGAAGTCTTGCACGGAAATCAACTGCGGTGTCGCAAGTAATTTATACTAGCTACTTTAGTCTTTAGATTGAAGTAATTTAGTTATGTCTTAATTTCATTCCCTAGTTTAAAAGCTGAATAAAAAGCTCCGCCACTTTTTTATGAGCGCTGTTAGCAGGATAGATATAAGAAAAACGGCGCTTAAAAGGAGCGGTGTTAACATTGAGAATCGACAGGTGCTTTTGTTCTACATCTTCTTTAATAGCACAAAGCGAGAGTACAGACATTCCTAAATCGTGAACAATCGCTTCTTTAATTCCTTGATTGCTGCTGATCGTTAGCATGCTTTTCATTTTTAAACCGTTGGACATTAGAACGTGATCTAAATATTCTCTTGTTCCAGAGGCTTTTTCACGCGCTACCCACCGCTGATTTTGTAAATCATCAATTTCTACTTTTTTAAGCTGAGCTAAAGGATGATCCACTGACGCAACGATGGCAAGCTCATCGTCCATAAAGGACTGAATATGTAAATCGGACTCTTCCGTGTGACCTTCAATAAGCCCTACATCCACTTTGAAATGACGAACAAGCTGAGCAATTTCTTTTGTATTACCGATCGTCACTTCTACATCAATATCAGGATATTGTTCACGAAGCTTTGCTAAAAAGGAAGGAAGAATATATTCGCCAATTGTAAAGCTGGCGCCAATCGTTAGCATTCCTTTGACACGGTGATGGTGTTCGTAAATATCTCGTTTCGTATGCTCATATATTTGAATCATTTGTTTAGCACGATCGTATAAAATTTCGCCGCTGGGTGTGATTTTTAACATTTTAGGTGAACGCAGGAACAGGGAAGTTTGAAATTCTTTTTCGAGATTTTTGATGTGTACGCTTACGCTTGGCTGTGAAATCATTAATTTTTCCGCAGCTTTTGTAAAGCTTTGCTCTTCTACAACAGAAACAAACGTTTTTAACGCATCATAGTACATAGAGTATGGCTCCTTTTATATTAAAAAAATTAATTATAAACATTATAAAACATTATTATGGTAATAACTAGAGGCACTTGGTTAAGAAAAGTAAAACAAGGTGCTGACTTAAAGGAGTATGTTGGCTTGCAACGAAGGCAGCCTGCGCAATTTGTTTACAGTTATTTTTGTTTCATCTATAAAGCTATTAAACACTTTTTTGTCATCTATTTGTAACAAAAGTAAAAAAAGTACTTGTTTTTTCCAGAAAACATACTATAATATTAACTGTAATGCGATAAGTAATACAGTTAATACACCTAGTACACACATCATGATTTTGGGTAGATGAAGGGAGGCAGACTATGTTCGATTTAGATATTCGTAGTCGTAAGCCGATATACGAGCAATTAGTAGATAAATTGAAAGAGCTTATTATTCATGAAGTCTTTAAGGCCGATCAAAAGCTTCCATCTGTTCGGCTGTTAGCAAAAGAATTAACGATTAATCCAAATACAATTCAAAAAGCGTATCGTGAACTAGAACATCAAAACTATATTTATTCAGTTCCAGGAAAAGGAAGTTTTGTAACGCCTCAAGTTGATACACTAAATAACGAGAAGGTGAAAAAGATGAAAGAAGAATTAGTAAAGCTGTTGGCAGAAGCTATGTATTTAGGAATGGAGAAAGATGAAATTCTATCACTTATTTCACAGGCTGAAAAAGCAGTAAAAGGAGGAAGCGATAGTGATTGAACTGAAGGCGATAAAAAAAGAGTTTGAAGAAATGGAAGCTCTAAGAGACGTCACGCTTTCTATAAAAAAAGGATCTATTTACGGACTGCTTGGCTCCAACGGGGCAGGGAAAACAACGCTATTAAAAATCATTGCAGGTATTTACAACCAGGACCACGGAAAGATTGCCATAGACGGCGAGGAAGTATTCGAAAACGTTGGTTTAAAAGAACGTATTATTTTTATGCCAGATTCTCTTTATTTTTTCCCTCAAACAACGATTAAGCAATTAGCGTCTTTTTATAGAAGCGTCTATCCGACTTGGAACGAAGAACGGTTCCAAAAATTAAAAGAAGCTTTCCCAATTCAATTACATAAAAAGGTACATAGAATGTCCAAGGGAATGCAGCGTCAAGTAGGATTTTGGTTAGCGCTGTCTGCTATGCCTGATGTACTTATCTTAGATGAGCCGCTCGACGGTTTAGATGCGGTAATGCGTCAAAAAATCAAAAACCTTCTTGTTCAAGACGTGGCAGAACGGGAAATGACGATTTTAATTTCGTCACATAACCTGCGAGAAGTGGAAGATCTGTGTGATCATGTAGGCATCTTGCATCACGGTCAATTATTAATTGAAAAAGAGCTGGATGATTTAAAGTCTGATGTGCACAAAATTCAAGTTGCATTCGAAGGAGATGTGCCGCTAGCGCTTTATGACACGCTAGACATTTTATATCAAGAAAAACGAGGAAGCGTCTTGCTTTGTATTGTTCGAGGAAAAGAAAATCACTTAGTAAACAAAGTCCGATCGTATAAGCCTTTAATTTTTGACATCTTGCCACTTACGCTGGAAGAAATCTTTATTTATGAAATGGGGGATGTGGGTTATGCAATCGAAAACATCATCGTTTAACCGCGGCATGTGGATTCAATCTATGAGAAACGTGGGATGGATTGGGCTTGTATACTTGCTAGTACTGCTGTTCGCTTTACCTTTACAACTGATTTTTACTTTCACAGGAAAGGTAGAGCCTTATATAGAAAAACCAGATACGCTATTTAACGTATTGGATGGGCTGGAATTTGTGTTTATGTTTGTTGTACCAGTGTTACTTGGTATTTTCCTATTTAGATATATCCAAACGAAGATTGCGGCTGACTATATTCATAGTTTACCAATTAAGCGTTCTACACTGTTTCATCAAAATATGCTTCTGGGCGCGTTGGTTTTAGTTGTTCCTATTTTAATTACGGGAGTCGTTACTTTTGCCGTTAAAGGAGTTTTAACCGTTGAGGATGTTTATACAACAGGAGATGTTCTAAGCTGGGTCGGTTACAGTATTTTAATTAATTTATTTGTGCTGACTGGAACTGTTTTAGCGGGAATGTTCACCGGAATGTCTGTCCTCCAAGGAATCTTTTTATATGTTCTATTTCTTCTACCCGGCGGAATCTCTTATTTAGCTATATCCAATGTAAAGTTTTACTGGTACGGCTATGCGTATGACTATTACGTGAACAAAAATGTTGACAGCCTTGTTCCGTTTTCACACGTAGCGCAAATGGTAGCTCATAAAAGCTTTTCTACTAGTGCATTTGTTTATATTGGACTCATTGTCTTATTTTACATCATTGCTTTAATCACCTACAAAAAAAGAAAAGTAGAAGCTGCTACGCAAACCATTTCAGTTAGCTGGTTAAAACCGGTATTCGTATACGGAGTAACCGCTTGTTCACTCATGTTAGGCGGATTTTACTTTATTAGCATGAAAGGTGAATTTTCATGGATGGTCGTAGGCTATATTATTGGTTCATTAATAGGTTATATAGTTGCTCAAATTATCTTAAATAAAACGTGGCGGATCTTTACGAAATGGAAAGGGTATCTAGGCTTTGTTATAGCCGCAGCTATCGTTGGCTTTATCATTCATTTAGATGTATTTGGCTACTCTACTAAAGTACCGGCAGCTTCAGAGATTGAAAGTGTATATTTCGATGAAGATATATATCCATTGACTGATAAACCTGAAAACTATGCAAATGGAATGAATGGCTATTATGAAGCTCCATATTACTATACAAGTAAAGAAACGATTCAGAGTGTTCGTCAGCTGCAAAAACAAATTACAGCATCTAAAGATAAGAAGCTGGATCCTGATAAACAAAGTGAAATAGAAAGCAGAAACGGTAAAATGGCTGTATTTGCTTATAAATTAAAAAATGGAAAACAAATGGTCCGAGAATACTTTATTCCATTTTCAGACTATAAAGCTTTTTACAAAGAAATTGCAGAAACAAAAGAATACAAAGAAAATTTCCATCCGCTTTTACGAACAAAAAACACGGATAAAATTAAAAGCGTGAGTTTTTCTGTTCAAGGAAAGTCAAATTCAATCAACATTACAAATCCAGATAAAGTACAAGAACTTATACACGTAGTCAAACAGTCGATGATGAACGAAACGTTTGATGAAATGTACAGCACAAAAGAAAGCTGGGCTTCAATTGAGTTTATGGATGGAAAAGGACAGTACGTACAAACTGTATCTTGGGATAAGTCTTATAGCGAAGTAGAAGCATGGCTGAAAAAAGAGGGTTTATATGAACGTGCTCGTCTCATGCCAAAGGACGTAGAAAAAACCGAAGTGTTTAAAAATTCTTCTCATCTTAAAAACGATTATCGTCTTCAAGAAGAGTTTACATCTCTAATGAAGGATGAGAAAGCAATTAAAGTAAAAAACAATCAGCAGGTAGAAACACTTCTTCAACATGCGAACTTACGAGACACGGGAGATTATCTTGTTGCTTTTTATTACAAAGACCAAGTAGATACTCCTCAGATTTATATGTTGAATGAAAATGAATTGCCAGCAGAACTAAAAGAAAAACTAAAATAACAAGGGAGAACTTATTATGTGCGGCGAGGAATTACAAGATTATTTAAATCAGGTGCTGGCTTATTTATTAAAAAATGGTGTGAATAGACAAGACGCCGAAGATATTACGCAAGAAGTAGCATTAAAATATTTAGAAAAACAAGAAATGGTCGATCCTGAAAAAATAAAAGCTTGGATGTTTCGCGTCGCATTAAATAAACGCTGTGACTTAGGAAGGCGTAAAATAGTGAAAGACCGCTATACGTCTTCTTACAAAGAAGAACCCGTTATGTATACGCCTATTCAGCAGGTCCTCAGAAATGAAGAAGCGGCTGAATGTCAGGCGATTTTAAATCAATTGAATCCTAAGTATCGCAATTTGCTTCTGTTAAAATATGGATTAGGATTTAAATATGAAGAAATTGCCGAGTTATTAAATATGCAGATGACTACGTTAAAATCAGCTCTTTACCGCGCGCGCAAATACTTTGTGAAGGGATATAATGAAGTCATTTAATATAAATGAAACAGCAGCAGTTTGTGAAAAAGAACTTTTTTACACAAACTACTGCTGTTTTTTTCGTATTTTTCTTCTTTGGACGGCATAGATAATCAAACTGATCGCACAAAAAGCTAAAGTGATCTCAATCACATCAGTATAAGAAGATGTCGTATTAAAAAAGGAACCGAAAATAAATAAAGCCAGCGTCCAAATGAAACCAAAAGAAAATGAGACTTTAATGTAATGACGATGATTCATTCCGCTTGCCCCGAGAAAAAAAGGCATCACATGTCGCATTCCTGGTAAAAAGTAGCTTGCGATGATGGCGTGAGATCCATATTCTTGAATTGTTCGCTCAACTTTCATGACATTCTTTTCCCATCGCGGGCGTTTTAATAGCGCAAGCGCCTGAGCTGAAAAAAGACTGGCTATCAAAAACTTGAGGTATAAGCTAAGCATCATGCCGCTGTAGGTAAGTATAAAAGCTGGAATATACTGAACGGATGGAGACGTAGCCTGGCTGCCTGCAAGCATAATATATACTGGGTCAGGAATAGGAGTAAGGTTGGCTCCGACTAAAATGATAAAAAAGAAATATCCGTAGCCTAATTGGTTAATGGCTCCGATAAGCTGATCAATCACGTTTTCTTCCTCCTTTCTTCATTAGAATACGAGAGAGTGACACACAGTGTTCGCTCAAAATAAAAATAAAGTATAGGTACGCACAACTTAGGAAAAAAGAGTTATAATAAATAAGAATGTACGTTCTTCTTTCGGGGATTAATTATACAGAAAGAGGTGATAGTATGAAAATGATGTACCCTAAAAACGGCAAAGTTATTCTTCATATTGATGCTAATGCTTTTTATGCATCTGTTGAAACCGCACATGATCATACGCTCAAAGATAAGCCTCTTGCTATTGCTGGCAATCCAAAAGAACGAAGAGGAATTGTTGTAACCTGTAACTATATTGCTCGTAAACGCGGAGTGTATGCGCCTATGCCTCTTTGGGAAGCGAAAAGAAAATGCCCCGAGCTGGTTGTTATAAAGCCTAATTTTCCATTATATCGCCAAGTGTCCAAAAACATGTTTGATTATTTAGTAACCATTTCACCTCTTTTAGAGCCCGCTTCAATTGATGAAGGCTATTTGGATATTACAAACTGTGCTGAATTAGGCTCTCCTCTTGACATAGCAAAGTCCATTCAGCAGCATTTAATACAGACGCTGCAAATTCCTGTGTCAATTGGAATCGCACCGAATAAATTTTTAGCCAAAACGGCAAGTGATATGCAAAAACCTTTAGGAATTACCGTTCTTCGAAAAAGAGATGTCCAAACAGTTCTTTGGCCAAAAGCCGTAGAGGAAATGCACGGAATCGGTAAGAAGACAGCTGAAAAGCTAAATGCGATTAAGGTGGTGACGATCGGTGATCTAGCAAATGCCGCTCCCGGTCTTCTTAAACAAACTCTCGGAGTAAAAGGAGAAGTTATGAGAGACCGAGCGTGGGGCCAAGATGATCTACAGGTGAACCCTGATCGCCAATCACAGTTTAAATCAATTGGAAACTCTACGACGCTATCTCAAAATGCAGTAGATGAACATGAAGTTCTGCCTATTTTAAATAAACTATCGCACTCAGTGAGTTCTCGTATGAAAGCGAAAAAAGTTGTAAGCAAAACGATTCAGTTAACGATACGATATAGTGATTTTAAAACCATTACTCGAAGCCAAACTATTTCTAAAGCAATTAGCGAGCCAAACGATCTTTTTCATTACAGTGCGGTATTATTTCAAAAGCATTGGAACGGAGAACCGATTCGTTTATTGGGCGTAGCTGCTCTTCAAGTGAGTCACCAGCTTCAAGAAGAAGAACAGTTGGATTTGTTTACATACGGAGAACAAGCCAAAAAAGAGCCTTTATACAAAGCGGTCGAAAGTTTGCGTGAAAAATATGGAGATAACATTATTCAAAGCGGTTTAAAAAAACAAAGAGGAAAAGAAGAGAGGTAACTCTCTTTTTTTGTATAAAATAATAGGTTTACACTCATTATAGAAGGGGAAGTACATTACTATCACGGTAATCAAAGTGATTACAAAATGAATTTGATTGCGACTTTTTTAATTGTCCGCAATGAAATTACATAAAATAATCTATGAGGTGATCTTATGTCAGACGCACTATTTACATCTAAAGCAACAGCGGTTGGAGGCCGAGATGGTCGAGTTAAATCAGATGATGGTATTATTGATTTAACCCTTGTAAATCCTTCTCCAAATAACAAAAAAGAAGGAACAAATCCCGAGCAGCTGTTTGCAGCAGGATATTCTGCTTGTTTTGACGGCGCTTTAAATTTAATCGCTAAGAAACAAAAAAAAGACATTGATTCGTCTATTACTGCAGAAGTAAGTCTACTAAAAGACCACACTGATGATGGATTCAAAATTGGCGTGGTGTTAAACGCTCATATTAAAGGCGTTTCACAAGAAGTAGCTGAGAAGCTAGTAGAAGATGCACATCAATTCTGCCCGTATTCTAAAGCAACGCGCGGAAATGTTAACGTAACGTTAAATACAACGGTTGAGTAAATAAAAAAACGCTTGGATTTTTCTGAAATCCAGGCGTTTTTTTTATGTGCAATTTTATATGGTCTATTTTTGATTGTACGTATGCAGTGATTGCAGTAACTCCTGCAGCGTTTCTTTCAGCTTTTCTAATTCTCCCTGTGACTTATTTGTCATGCTAAAAACTTCTTCTGGAATATGACAAGCTTTATCACGTAATTTTTTTCCTTTTTCGGTTAAACTAATAAAAACAACGCGTTCATCTTCATGAGAACGCTCACGAATCACTAATTCTTGATCCTGCATTCTTTTTAGCATAGGAGTAAGGGTGCCTGAATCCAAATACAGAAGTTCGCCCATTTTTTTCACGCTGAGTGTTTCATGTTCCCATAAAACAAGAAGGGCTAAATACTGCGGATAGGTTACTCCTAATTTATCGAGCAGCGGCTTGTACACCTTTGTAATTTCTCGAGACGTGGCGTAAATTGAGAAACAAAGCTGATTTTCTAGCTGCAGCTGCTTATAAAGTTGTTCCATTCATGTTGCCTCCAGTCTATTGCTTTTTATTTAATTATACACAATTAAATAGGGGTGTCCAATAACGCTGGATGAAAAAGTGATCAAGCTGTAAATAAAAAATGGGAATTTTACATATACTAAGAAAAAAAGGGAGCTGTGCACATGTATTTTGCAAAAAAAGCCGTAGAAGAAGAAGTAGATCAAATGATGGATACGACTGTATATGCGTGTCAATCTGAATCATGTAATGGGTGGATGAGAGAAGATTTTGTTACGGTTGATTATAACTGTCCGATGTGCGGAACAGGAATGTCGCAGGAAGTACGCGAGCTGCCGAAAATTAAGTACGACCACCAATTTTATAATAAATAAAAAAGAAGCAGCTGCTTCTTTTTTATTTTTCACTAAAATTTCATTAAGCTGAGCTAGACTAAGAACCAACATATGATGAAGGTGAGGAATATCAGAATGAATCAAGGGAACTTTTTGAAAGGTTTATTTTGGGGAACCTTATTTAGTATTCCTATTTGGATTTCATTGTTTGGCTGGTTCCGCATTTTATCACATCTTGCATAGTTTCGTTTTATAAATCGTCATACGCGCCCTTATCTTTCTATTTCCGCTATAATAAGGGTGATAGAAAAAATAAGGAGCTGTTCTCTATGATTCAATACAAAACGGAGCAAATGACGGTTTTTGAAAGCGCGCTATTTCAAACAACATCTGCAGTGATTGAAACAAAAGACTGTGTGATTGTTGTTGATCCAACATGGCTTCCTCAGGAAATTAATGAAATTAAACAGCATGTTCAAGAGATCTTAAATCATCGCAAGCTGTATGTATTTTTTACTCACGGAGATTTTGATCATGTCATTGGGTATGGCGCTTTCTTAGAATTAAATGCCACCTTTATCGGCAGCAAATTTTTAAAAAATCATCCGGATAAAGAAGAAAAAGTTCAAATGATTAAGCAGTTTGATCATGACTATTATATAAAAAGATCTCATGATATTATATTCCCGGAGCTGGATATTGTGGTAACCGAAAATGAACAGCACATTACCTTAGGTGAAACATCTATTACCTGTTATTTTGCAAAAGGTCATACAAACGATGGACTATTTATGATTGTCGATAATTCAATATGGATCGCAGGGGATTATTTATCGGACTTTGAATATCCGTACATATATGAAAGTGTAAACGATTACCGCGACACTCTTGCTACTGCGCGACACATTTTAGCTAAGCACCAAAATCTAACGCTAGTTCCCGGACACGGAAAAACGACACATCACCGAGCTGAAATTCAAAGACGAGTGGAGATGGCCAGCTCTTATTTAGATGAACTGCAAGCTGCAGTGAAAGAAGACAGTAAAGAAGCGCTTGATAAGCTAAACGACAAATTGGCATTCCCATCTGATTTCACGGCACAATGTCATCAGAAAAACGTTGAAATTATGAAAAGAGAATTGCTGTTATAGAAATCGAGTGTACAGTCATCCCGTTGATATTAAAAGTAAGAAACCGCATCTTCTGTTGGAGATGCGGTTTCTTACTTTCCTTTATTTATCAATTTAATGAAACTTTTTCCTTTTATATCCGTTTATATAAATAAGAAGTTATTTTATTTGTAAAGGAGTATGGCAATGGGGAAAAACGGTTGTGTAAAATGCGGACATACAGAAGCAAAAACAAAAGAAATTGCTACAACGGGAACGGGGCTGTCTAGATACTTAGACGTTCAGCACAATCAATTTACTGTGGTATATTGCACGAGCTGCGGGTATTCAGAGCTATATAATAAATCATCTTCAAGAGGCAGCAATATTATTGACTTATTTTTTGGAGGATGAAAATGAGTATCGACCTTATTGAAATTGATAAAGACCGGCACGCTTCCTATTTAAACCTGCTATTAATAGGGGATGAAGACGAAAAAGTAGTGAAGTCGTATATAAATGAAGGTTCCTTATTTACCATTGTGTATGAAAAGAAGGAGATAGGAGTTGTGCAGTGCCTCACCGATGAAGAGGAGTCGGCAGTAGAAGTAAAGAATATCGGTTTAAAAGAAGCATACAGAGGAAAAGGAATCGGCAGCAAAGTCATTAAAAAGTTAGAAGTACTGTATGAACGTAACCAATATTCTAAAATGATTGTAGGAACAGCGGACTCCAGTCTTGAAAACATAGCATTTTATAAAAAGGCAAGCTTTTATCAAAGCGGTGTCAAAAAGAATTTCTTTTTGCAGTACGTTCCACCGATTTACGAGAATGGCCTGCAAGCTATCGATATGATTATGTTTGAAAAGAAATTAAAAAGCAGAAGCGACTAACACGCTTCTGCTTTTAATGATTAATCTAAAATTTGAAGTTTTACCGTTTTGCGTCCCCAATTTAAAGCTGAGCTTTGAGATGCCATAAATAAATCAACGCGAGTACCTTTAATGGCACCGCCAGTATCTCCAGCAATTGCTTCTCCGTAACCTTCTACGTATACGCGAGAACCTAATGGAATCACGCGAGGATCAACTGCAATTACTTTTCGATTAGGATTTGACCTTAGGTCGATGCCTGTAGCAGTGATTCCGCTGCAGCCCGCACAGTAAGCAGTATAAGCTGTTGCTTCAACCGTAATCTCTTTCGAAACCGACTTACTTTCTTGCGCTGGAGCAGGTGCCGGCGTTGAAGTCGACGGTGCTGAAGTTGACGGTGTTGAAGGAGTAGCAGGTGATGGCGTTGATGGTTTCGCCTGAGCTGCAGCTTGTCCGCCTACTTGTAGCACTTGATTAATGTAAATCGTATTAGACGATAAGTTATTCCACTGTTTTAATTGAGAAATTGAAATGCCGTGTCGCTGTGCTACGCTCCACATTGTATCTCCAGGCTGAACTTTATAACTTTTACTGTTGCTAGGAGCCGGGGATGCCTGCGTTTCGTTTGTTTTTTCTTGTACAGGTGCTGAAGGTGATGATGAAACTGTTCCTGTTCCATTTATTTTTAATACTTGATTCACATAAATTAAATGACTAGATAAGTTATTCCACTCTTTTAGCTGCTGTACAGAAGTACCGTTGTTTTTAGCGATACGATAAAGCGTGTCACCTGATTTTACTGTATATGTATGATTTGAAGATGTTGTAGTTGGAGTTGAACTAGATGAAGAGTCAGTAGATGTAGATCCAATTTGTAATGTTTGGTTTGCATAAATTAGTGTGGAAGAAAGACCATTCCACTTTTTTAAGTCTTCAACTGTTACATTATGCTGCTGTGAGATGCTGAATAACGTTTCTCCAGCTTTTACTTTATGCGTGTCTGTGTCAGCCGATGCTGCGTCTGCAATTCCAATTGATACTAAAGCTGTGGCCCCTAATGTAAAAATGTGTTTTTTCATCTAATAATTCTCCTTTATTTCCAATAGTTGTCTCTTATTCTATCAGCAATATGTAACAAACTCATGACAAAATGGTAGGTTTTATATTACAAGTTTGTAACAATACGTCTAAAAATATAGAAAAAACGCAGTTTTTTTACGATTATGATGAAAAAAGTCTTAATTTGTCTGGAGAGATAGACTAGTAAAAAAGGTATTCTGCTTTTATAAAAATGAAGAAGAAAGAAGCTATGCTATATTCAAATGACATGATAGAATAGACAAGTTAGAAATGAACGGATAAAAAGGGAGTTAGACATTTATGGAAAAACGCTCTATCTCTTCATATTTAAAAGCATGGGTGCGCGCACTTTCAATTGAGATTAATTATATGAAGAAACACGGCGGAGAAAAGTATACGGTAGGAAAAGGAGAGTACTTAGGGCAGCAGGGAGATGCGTATCTTTACCGGTTTGAACGCACAGCCGATTTATACCTTTTTGATGGAGCTCAGGTACGCCTTGTCCACCAGCATAAAGAAAGTAAAGGAGAAGTTATCGGAACGGAAGGATTTGATTTGTACCTTAAAATAGATGCGTTTATTGGACAAGAAGTAGACGAACTCGATATATATAACGAACCATGGGAATTATTGCAGGCGCTCATTGATAGACTGACGGAAGCAAAAGACTACAAGCAAAAAATAGTAAGAATCAAACGTCTTATGAGAGGCGATAGTCCTGTTCGCCATAAAGAGTATACGTCTAAGAACGCTCTTCATGAAGTGTTGCTGCGAGCGCGTTATAACCGTACTACTTATATTTGGGGGCCTCCTGGAACAGGGAAAACATATACGCTGTCCAAAATCGCGGCAAGCTATTACCGGAAATCAAAGCGTGTCCTTTTATTATCTCACAGTAATGCAGCGGTGGACGGTTTGCTGCAAGAAACTGCACGTCAGTTAAAAAAGAAAGAAGCTTGGAAAAAAGGAAAACTCATTCGATACGGAGCAACAAAAAGCAGCGGCTTAGAAAATATAAAAGTAGAAGAAGTCATTGGAGAAGATGATCCGGATTTAGCTCAGGAGATGCGTGATTTGCAAGAAGAACGAGTTTACTTAAGCAGGTATCCCAATAGAGCTCACCAGCTTCAGCAAGTTAATAAAAAGCTAAACGCCCTTCGTAACAAGTGGATTGAAGCGGAGAAAAATGTTTTTGATCAAGCGTATATTGTAGGCACTACTTTATCAAAAGCGGCTATTGACCGATTACTTTATCAAAGTGAATTTGATATGGTTGTGGTAGACGAAATTAGCATGGCATATGCACCGCAAATTGCTTTTGCAGCTACGTTAGGAAAACGAATTGTCGTATGCGGCGATTTTAAACAGCTTCCCCCGGTATCTCAATCTTCTCATGCTGAAGTGAAGAAGTGGCTGCAGCGAGATTTATTTGAGCAGACGGGTCTTGTAGAGCAAGTAGAAAGCGGTGAGATCCATCCGCATCTTTTTATGTTGAAAAAGCAAAGAAGAATGCATAAAGATATCTCAGCTTTTACAAATCGCTATATTTACAGCAATCGAGTGGGGGATCATCCATCTGTCACAACAAGTCGAGAAGTAGTAGCAAGCAGCCGGCCGTTTGCTCATGAAGCAGCGCTTATGCTTAACATTGGTCAGTTGCATTCTTCCGCTATGCGAGATGTCGCTTCCGGTTCACGCTATAATGTGATAACAGCTGTTTTGGCGGTAAGTTTGATACTGCGGGCACGCAAAGCTTCTTCGGCTACTATTGGCTATGTGACTCCTTATAAGTCTCAAGCTAAATTGATTAATGCATTTCTTCAAGATATTGAACCAGCCAGCGATATAATCGCAGCAACCGTACACAAATTTCAAGGCGCGGAACGAGATATCATGATTTTTGATACGGTCGATACAAAGCCGCAGTCAAAACCAGGTTTACTTTTAACAAATGAAAATAGCGACCGATTGGTAAATGTAGCGGTGACGCGTTCAAAAGGAAAATTTATGATGCTTTCAGACGAGTCGTTTGTCCAGCAGCGTGTACCAAAGGAGCGAGCGTTCTGGAAGTTGGTCAACCACTTTAACGAAAATCAAAAAGTATACCAACCTCAGCAATTTTTAAAAGAAGTCATTCAGCATCGGAAATTGATTTGGTACCATCCATCGAACAGCAGTCAGTTAAAAAAAGATTTATATCAAGCTCGGCAGCAGATTTTATTGTGTATTCCTTATGCTTCGCTTGTTCCTCAAGAAATACGGGAGATGTTACATTCATTTAAAGGTGAAGTGACCGTTCTTACTCGTGAACCAAAAGAAGTTCGAATTGACGGTGCTCATGTCATTTCATCTGCTGTTCCGATGTCACTGCTTATCATCGATGAATCCACTATATGGATCAATATGCCTTACGGCGGAAAAAATGAAGCGTTTATGGCAGCTAGAATTGAGTCAAAGCTAGGCGCTAAACAGCTTATTCGGTCAATTGATTTTACAGAAGATAAAACAAGAAATCAAGAAACAAAAATGTATATAGAAACAAATAAACCACAATATTCTTTGAGTAATTACCTTCGTAGCTGGGATCGCTGTGAATCCTGTCAGCATATGCGAGAAGTAGAGATAACAAAAAAAGGAAAAGTAAGGTTTATTTGCTATTATTGCGGGAAAACAAGTGGGGCAACACGTTTATTAGTGGAAAAATATTTAAACTACGTACATGCTGTATGTAGAGCATGCAAGCAGCCGATGAACGTAGAGTATGATGAAAATAAAGGCGTCTACGCATGTTGTCCATCGTGCAAAAAAGAAGTTTTGCCTAGAGATCTATTGTAACTTTAGGAAAAGGGCGTGATCTTATCGTTTACTCTCGTAGTGTAGCGGCTTTAGCTGATTGTTTGCTAGAAGGAGACGTTCAAAAAAGCTGGCTGCTCATTGCTATATATATAGAAGAAGGCCATTCTTCAACTGACGTATATACGTTTCTGACAGAAGCGATGTATGAGATAGGGAAAAGGTGGCAAGAAAATAAAATTTCAGTCGCGGACGAGCATTTGGCTACTGCAACCTGTGACTATGTGTTAACTCGCTTTCAGCTATCACAGCATCAATTGCTTCAGCGTAATCGAGCACTTCTTTTTTGTATTGAAGGAGAAGAGCATTACTTAGGCATTAAAATGATTGCAGGACTTATGAGCGAACACGGATGGGAAGTTAAAAACTTAGGAGCAAACTTGCCGCTGCCGTTCGCTCTAAAAAGCATTGAAAGATGGGATCCTGATGTAGTATGTTTGTCCGTCTCACAAGTGCATTTGCTGCCTGATTTACAAAAATACATTGCTGAGATTGAAAGCATGTCGCAAAGTCCTCTTGTATTAGTGGGCAGCAGGCTTCTCAGCACGCATGATTTATCGGCTTCAGGATCTTCAAAAACTATATTCATTAATCATATTCAAGCTTTTAAAGACTGGCTTCTAATCAACAATAAAGAAAGTTCGACGCAAGATAAAATGTTAGTAATGGGGGAAGAAATATGATCAGTTTGCCGATTCAACACATTCCGGTTCCAATGTTTTTACTCAATAAAGACAACGAAATAATTGAATTTACACCAAGCGTCACGAAAAATTTCCCGCCTGTTCAGAACTTTTTAGATCTAGTTGATGAAGACAGCCAAGAAAAAGTAAAAAGAGCACTCCAGGGAAAGGAAGAAGTGCAAATCGAAGTAAATATGCGCACGTTTTCCAACCCGGTTGCTCTTTTTGATTTTCATTTTAAGCCTGAAGCGTACCATTCGCTGCATGCTGTTTTCTGCTATCCTATTCATGAGCATATGATGAGTGTTCAATCAACCCTTCAACAGTTTCGCTCTATACTTATGCAAGACTCACCACAAGTGAACCAAGGTTTTTCGGTCAGAGAAACAGATGTAGAAACGGCGAAAAAAATGCAGCTAGTTGATCTTCAGCGTCATTTTCGAGAAATGAAAACAAATGTGCTAACCATTCAAGACCTCCTAAGTATTATCCGCTCCGACGTAATTGAAGCAGGAAAAGGAGAGTATATTGAATTGGTCTCTACACATTTGTTTGACATTCAAGATTTAATTAATCAGGAGCTTGACTGCTTAAGACAGAAGAACAAAGTACATTAAGAAAGCGGCAATCGGATTTCTACCGTTGTTCCTTTGCCTTCTTCACTATCATACGAAATGCTTCCTTTATGATTACTAATGATTTTATGACTCACCATCAATCCTAATCCTGTTCCTTTTTCTTTTGTTGTATAGAAAGGCTCGCCAATTCGTGTTAATCGATCTTTCGGCATGCCTTTTCCTTCATCTATCACTTGGACGACTACTTGATTTGTATCTGGATCAAATTTAGATACCACTAGAATAGACCCGGGGTCATCCATCGCTTCAATAGAATTTTTCACCATGTTGATAAATACTTGTTTCATATCTTTTTCAATACAATGAACAACAGGTAATTTTTCTTCAAAATCCGTTGAAATAGTAATGTTTTTAAGAATGGCCTGTGTATGCAGCAGTGTACATACGTCTTGAAGAATTAAATTTATCTGCTTATTTTCATATTTTACGACTTCGGGTTTTGCTAGAATGAGCAGTTCGCTAATAATCAGCTCTAAGCGGTTAAACTCGGACATCATGACATCCATATATTCTTTTTTATACGTTTCTTCTTGCATCATAAGCTGTAAAAAGCCCTTTAATGATGTAAGAGGGTTTCGTATTTCATGGGCAATGCCGGCAGCCAGCTGTCCAAGTGCTGACAGCATCTCTGAATTTTTGAGCATCATTTCCGACTGTTTGCGCTGTGAAATGTCTTCACTTAAACCAATGTAATGGATGATTTCATCTTGATCATTTTTAACAGGCATTAAGGCTAACTGTTCCCAAACGGTTTCTCCGTCTTCTTGAACGTAGGAAATTTCTCCGTTCCATTTTTCTCCTCTATATACTTCATTCCAAATCTTAGGGAATCTTTTAACGCCTAGCTTTTTTGTATATAAGTCATAGAGGTGTAGCCCAAATACTTCTTGCGGCGCATGCTTTTGCTCCATGAATTTTTGATTAATGTACTTAATTTTACCTTGATGATCGGTAATAAAAATGCCCGTAGGACTGTGAGCTACTGCAAATGATGTAATAGCCAATTCTTCATTTGAACGTTTAATTTCTGTAATATTAATAAACGTAATAACTACACCGTTAATTAAATTCTCGTTCGTACGATAAGGCATCATTTTCATGCTATACCATTGGTTATCGTAGCTTTGAATTTCTTTTTGAAGGGTGTTATTTGTTCTTAAAACGTGCATTGCGTCCTCGATTAGATGGTCATATCTAAAGTTATGCGAAATATGAAAGAAAGGTCTTCCGATATCTTGATGAAGAACGTTGATTACTGTTTTCGTTTCCGGCGTAAATAATTTAATATTCAGTTGCTCGTCTAAAAAGATGGTAGCAATAGTTGTACTGATTAATAAATTATCAATATCGTTGTTTAAGTCCGTTAATTCTTCAATCTTTCGCTCGTACTGGTTGTTAACACTAATTAACTCTTCATTAACAGACTGCAATTCCTCATTTGTGGACTGCAGCTCTTCGTTGGAAGCAATCAGTTCTTCGTTCGTGGACTTTAGCTCCTCATTTGCTGTTTCTAGCTCTTCAATCGTCGTTTGCAAATGCTGCTGTGTGTAATGAAGCTCTTGCTCTAAATCTACTACAAGCTCACTAATAGAGCTTGTTTGATTAAGAAACATGGGCTCTTCCTTATCAATAATGGCACTATCTGTCTGTTCATCAAACATAAGTAAGTAAAGAGAGTGATTTGTTGGAAGGGCAGATATAGTAATATTAAAACGGCGCTGCACGTTGTTTATGACAAATTCAATGTGCTGACAGCATACGCTCATACCTTGCTCTTTTACGCGTTTAATAGCTGCTCCAATGGCTAAAGAGACATGAACGGGAACCATTTTGAAAATGGTATAATTAATCTTCCCCACAGGAACGTTAATAAGCTGAGTCGCTTCTTTTGAACAAAATATCACTTCGTTGTATTCATTTAATACAAGACAAGGGCTCATAAAATGATCAATCATTGACTGATACATCTCATCCAATTTAAGCGAAGGAAGAGGCTTATAAAGTTGACTTGGCAGCGGTACGCTAGAAAAATCACCTTCATGCAAGCTGGATTTTGAAAGATTAAAAGCTCCTGTAATTTGTCGGCTGGGCTGCCCCGAACGTTTAAATATTTTCCACTTACTGTTGATAGGGCGGAACAAATCAGACAAATTTCCCGTTGTTTCACTAGGGCCTAAAAAAAGTACGCCTTCTTCTGTCAAAGAAAAATGAAAAAGAGACAGAATGCGCTGCTGCAGTTCAGCTTGGAAGTAAATCATCATATTTCGACAGCTGATTAAATCAACGTTTACAAAAGGCGAGTCTTTTCCTATATTATGCGGGGCAAAAACAATCATTTTACGGATTGTTTTTTTAACTTGATAACCACCGTGTTTTGTTTGCTCAAAATATTCATTAATCTGAGCTGCTGAGAAGGAATGAACTTCCGCTTCTTCATAAATGCCTTGACTCGCTCTTTTGATTGCATGACGATCGATGTCCGTAGCAAAGATTCGGACATCGAAATAACGGTTGATTGTTGATAAATAGTCATGAAGCAAAATAGCTAATGTATATGCTTCTTGACCAGTAGAACAACCTGCTACCCAGATGCGGATTTCATCTTCTTGGCTATGAATCTTTCTTTCAACTAATTGAGGGATGACTTGTTCTTCAATAATAGAGAATGCTTCTTTATCTCTAAGAAATTGCGTCACTCCAATCAGCAGGTCTCGCTGCAGTTCGACGATTTCTTCGGCTTCCTTACATAAATAGTCCCGGTACTCTTCCATCGTTTGAGAGGGCGGATCGAGTAAAGCCATTCTTTTTTCAAGTCGTCGCAGCACCGTGTTTTTTTTGTACATAGAGAAGTCGATGCCTGTTTTCTTCTTTATTAATGAATAAATGTATTGCAGCGTTTCTTCATTATATGTAAATTCAGTTTGGCTGACATGCGTTTGCACAAGGTCAGGCATATCAGCAGGAGAAAGAATATAATCAGCAAGGTGTGCATCAATAGCGCTTAGGGGCATATCTCTGTACTTTGCTGTGCTTTCATCTTGTACAAGTACAGTTCCGCCATACTCTCTTATCGTTTTTGCTCCTCCTGTTCCATCATTTCCTTTTCCCGATAAAATAATGGCTGTGCACCGGTGTTTTTTTGCAGCGGCCAGAGAATGAAAAAAGGCGTCAATCGGATACTTTACCTGATCATTTTCTTCATAAGGACGAAGGCGAAGAGTATGATCCACAACGGTCACATAATGATGGGGAGGATTTAAATAAATTGTGTCTTCTTGTAAAGTCATCCCGTCTTGTGTCAGTTTGATATTCATTCCTGTTTTTTTTGCTAAAAGTTCTGGCATAAAACTTTTATATTTAGAGGAAAGGTGCTGTACAATAATAAACGCCATTCCATTTGGTGAAGGCATATTAGCGAAAAACTGCTCAATAGCTTCTAACCCTCCGGCAGAAGCGCCAATTCCCACAACGTGTAAATCCTGTTTCTCTATTCCTTCTGAAGACGATGGAACTGTAGAAAACGAATTGTTCTTCATAATAGAACCTCCAATAATGTTTCGACACTTCCTAGATTGTATGTCGTTTTGTTTATTTTAATGTCGACAGCACAGCGTGGTTTACATCAAAAGTAAATTTTTCAAAAAAAACCAAGATGCTGGTACATAGGTTCATTTTAGCAAACCTATTATATTGTTCAAATAACGTTTTCAAAATTCCTCTATTTTTCGCAAAAAAATTTTAAAGTCCAAACTATATAGTATGCCCCGATTTTCCTTATATAAACGTATTTTTATAAAAAAAATCGTTTTTTTTTGCAGAAAAAAATATTTAAAAAAGTTTTGTTTACGCTTACATACGCATAAGGTTATACGCTCAAGGAGGAAAAAAACGGTTAAATTCAACTTGACACTCTTTTTCAGCATGTTACTATAGGAACCGTTGAAAGAAACGAGAACAAAAATACGAACAAATGACAGGGGAGATTTGATGGATCAAAAACAAAAAGTTGCTTTTTTAGGTGCTGGATCAATGGCAGAAGCGATGATTTCTGGTATGGTCAATGCAAAGAAATTACCTGCTGAAAATATTATCGTAACAAATCGCAGCAATGATGCGCGACTGCACGAACTTGAAAATAGATATGGTATCAAAGCAGTAAAGCGCAGCGAGCTGAAAACAGATGACATTGACGTTTTTATTCTAGCGATGAAGCCAAAAGGCGCTGAAGAGGCATTAAACGAATTAAAGCCTCAAATCAACAAAGACCAGCTTGTCCTATCTGTTCTTGCAGGGATTTCATCTTCTTACATGGAAGAGTTATTGCATGATGAACAGCAGGTCATTCGAGTGATGCCGAATACATCAAGTATGATTCAGCAATCAGCAACGGCTATATCTCCAGGTCAATATGCTGCAATGGATGCTGTGCTAACAGCAAAAGAGCTGCTTTCTGCAATCGGAAAAGTGTACGTGATTGATGAGCCTCAAATGGACATTTTCACAGGAATTGCCGGAAGTGGACCCGCTTATTTTTATTTCCTTATGGAGCATATCGAAAAAGCAGCTAAAGAAGAAGGTCTCGATCCTGAGCTAGCACGTGAAATTGGCGCCCAAACCATTTACGGTGCAGCAAGAATGATGATGGAAAGAGATGAAACGCCGACGGAGCTTCGTGAAAATGTGACGTCTCCAAACGGTACAACAGCAGCTGGTTTAGACGCCTTAGCTAAACACGGCGGCGGAGAAGCAATGATGCAAGCAGTCAAAGGAGCATCAAAGCGTTCAAAAGAAATGAGTGCTCAACTACAAAAAGTGGCAAGTACTAATTAATTCGTCACTTATCTTCTTCGTGAATTCCTCACCACAAAAAAATAATCATAAACAAGAAAACATACAGAACACACTAGGAGTGATTTGATGAGTCCCGACAATAAGAAGCGGGTTGTAATTAAAATTGGAAGTAGTTCATTAACAAGTTCACACGGTGAAATCAGCAGACGGAAGCTCGAGCGCCTTGTGGATCAAGTCGTAGACTTAAAAGATAGCGGTCATGAAGTGCTATTGGTTTCATCAGGAGCTGTAGCTGCAGGATACCGCAAGCTTGGCTGCTTAGAGCGACCTAGCTCTTTACCTGAAAAACAAGCAGCTGCCTCAATTGGTCAAGGACTGTTAATGGAGGCTTATTCAGAACTGTTTCTATCACATGGATACGTTGCTTCTCAAATCTTAATTACGAGAGACGATTTTTCAGACGAAAATCGTTACAACAATGCACGAAATACAATTAATGTGCTGTTAGAACGTGGTATCGTACCAATTGTCAATGAAAACGACACGGTAACCATCAATCGATTAAAATTTGGCGACAATGATACACTTTCAGCTAAAGTTGCTGGACTAGTGGATTCCGACCTGCTTATTATTTTATCGGATATCGATGGCTTATACAGCGCAGACCCTCGTCAGGATCCAAATGCAAAATTAGTTCCTCATGTAGGGGAAATCACGCAAGACATCGAAGAATCTGCAGGAGATTCAGGAAGTTCAGTTGGAACAGGCGGTATGCGCTCGAAAATTGACGCGTTCAAAATCGCTATGGCGTCAGGAATTCCAGCATTTTTAGGAAGAGCTGGCGTGCCAAACATTTTAACACAAGCGGTTGACGGAGATGCAACAGGAACGTATTTTGAATCTGAAGATGATTCTGCGAACCTTAATCAGAAAAAGCAGTGGATTGCGTTTAACTCTGGTCCTGAAGGGGAAATAGTAGTCGAAGATGCCGCGAAACGTGCAATTATTGAAGATAAAGAGCCTTTACTTCGCGAGCATGTTAAATATATTAAAGGACACTTTAGTGAACGAGCAGTTGTACGTATTCTAGATAAAGATGACAATGAGTTGGCTCTTGGCGTGACAAATTATTCATCTGATGAACTTGCACTGAACGAGCCAATTGATCAACCGATTGTTGACAGCGAAGGTCTAGTGTGTCACTTAGAAATTCCAGTACCGGTCGGTTTGTAAGCAAACATGCTGTAAAGAAAAGGAGCCCTTCCTTTTCTTTGCATGATTGCATTTACCTCTTATGCCTCACACTTTAAAATCAAACAAAACTAAAACGAATCCAGGAGTGATTTGGTGTTACAAACAAATGAAACGTATTCAGTAGAAGAACAAGCTATTTCAGCAAAAAAAGCAGCTAAGCAATTAAGTTTACTAACAACAAAGCAAAAGAACGATGCGCTGTTAACGATTGCTTCTACACTTGAAAGCAACACGGAGTATATTTTAAAAGCAAATGAAGTAGACTTAAAAAACGGGAAAGAAAAAGGTTTTGACGAAGCGCTTATGGACCGCCTTGCTCTTTCAGCGGAACGTGTAAAAGAATTTGCAAACGGCCTTCGTGAAGTTGCTGAGCTAGATGATCCAACAGGCGATATTTTATCAAGCTGGACATTGGATAACGGTCTAGATGTAAAGCAAGTACGGGTGCCTCTTGGCGTGATCGGAATGATTTATGAAGCACGTCCAAACGTAACGGTAGATGCAACAGGGCTAGCGTTGAAATCTGGAAATGCTATTGTGTTAAAAGGCGGCTCTTCAGCTATTTCATCTAACCAAGCTATCGTGGACATTATTCATAAAGCTCTTGATGAAACGCCAATTCCTAAAGAAGCGGTACAGTTTATTTCAAGTACAGATCGTGCGGCTACGCAAGAATTATTTACAATGAAAGAGCATATTGACGTGCTGATTCCGCGCGGAGGGGCTTCATTGATTCAAGCGGTCGTCAATAACGCAACCGTTCCCGTGTTAGAAACGGGAGTCGGAAACTGTCATATTTACATCGATGAAAAAGCTGACGTTAAGAAGGCCATTCCGATTTTAATTAATGCAAAAACAGATCGACCAGCGGTGTGTAACGCAGCAGAAACGGTTCTTGTACACAAAAACTGGCTCGATTCTCATAAAGATGAATTGATTCAAGCATTCAACGATCATAGTATTGAAGTATATGGTGACAAAGCGACAGTAGGCGAAATTCCTGGAGCAAAACCAGCGGCTGAAAAAGACTGGGCCGAAGAGTATTTACGTTTAGCAATTGCGATGAAAGTAGTAGAGAGTGTGGATGAAGCGATTGACCATATTGAAACATATGGAACAAAACACTCCGAAGCCATCATTTCAGAAGATGAACAAGCCGTTTCACGCTTTATGTCATTAGTTGATGCAGCCGCACTGTATCATAATGCATCTACGCGCTTTACTGACGGAGGAGCTTTAGGATTTGGAGCTGAAATTGGGATTTCAACTCAAAAGCTTCATGCACGTGGTCCAATGGGACTTCCTGCACTTACGACAATTAAATATATTATGAGTGGAAACGGACAAACTCGATAAGAAATCAAAAGCGAGCCTAATCATGTGCTCGCTTTTTTTTTATGAAAAGCAAAACAAGTAAATGGAAGCTGATTTGTAAAAAATTATAAACTCTGTTATAATAGTAAAATATATAATTTTTGTGATCTTCATTTTTGTTCTTTTCAGACTATCCCGTTGTTTTAAGAAAAGCAACTGCTATCTGCTTTGTTATAACTTCATTTTTATTTTAGTCTTTCAAGACGCCGTATTATTCCTCAAAGATTGATTTACGGATGTATAGTATCACTTTATCTTGCACCATTTACCGCATTTACACGCTAAGTTAATCTTCATTTATTATCCACTTAAAAAGTACTGTTTAAAGGAGACGATGTGTATGTATAATCGTAAAAATTTAGAGCCGGCTGTTATTGAAGAAACAAAAGTTTGGGAATGTACATCAGATACGTGTAATTGTTGGGTTCGAGATAACTTTAAAAGCGGAGATCAGCCAACTTGTCCAATTTGCAAAAGCGAAATGAAGCAAGCTGTAAAAGAGCTGCAGGTTATTCATAATCCTAGAGTAATTGATTAATAACTTTTAGGAAGACGTTTTTTGAAAGGGGTTTGTGGATGTTTCTGGGAATTGATCATGTTCAGCTTCTTGGTCCAGAAGGATGCGAGCAAGAAGCAAGAAATTTTTATGAGAATCTTTTAGGAATGAAAACTGTTCTTAAGCCGGAAAATTTAAGGCACAGAGGCGGCATATGGTTTCAATGTGGGACTCAAGAAGTGCATATCAGTATTCAAGATGACTACATACCTGCTAAAAAAGCGCATCCAGCTTTTGTCGTGGAAGATATCAAGACGCTTAGACGTAAATTGGCACATTCGGGCTGCGTTCTTTCTGAAGAAGAGCCTATTGCAGGGAGAGAGCGTTTTTTTGTCCATGACCCGTTTGGAAATCGATTAGAATTTTTACAATATGACAAATAAAAGACCTCCAAGCGGAGGTCTTTTATTTTAGGGCTTTATCTAAATAGGTATATACCGTTTCTTTGCTAATTAATACTTCGTTCTCTCGGTCTTTATCTTTTTGCCATTTTTCCCGTGCTTTTGCTAATACTTCTTCGGCTTGCTCCTTGGGAATGACAATCACTCCACCGTCATCACCTGCAATAAAGTCCCCAGGACGGATTTTTACGCCCCCGCAGGAAATGATCTCGTTTACCTTTCCTTTTTCTTTTTTGCTGCTTGCTGCGATCGTAGAGCCCTTACAAAATACGGGGAAATCGAGCTTTTCGATGTCTTCTTGATCTCGTATAACCCCATCTAGTACAATACCGCTTATTCCAACAAGCTTCGCCATGGCTACTACGAAATCTCCTGCTAAGGCACGGTTACAGTAGCTTTTACCATCAATAACGAGCACACCTCCCGGCTCCGCTAGTCGAATCGCTTCAAGCACTGAGTAATTATTGCCAGCGGGCGTATCTACGGTAAGAGCCGGCCCGAATAGTTTGTAATGACGCTGCAAGGGCTTAATAGAAAAGTCTAAGTGGTTGGCACCTTCCATTGCATCTGATAAATTTGCTGTTGATAATGGGAGCTGTTCATTCAACATCATATCTCTCCTTTGTAACTTTAGTTTATCTATACATATTCATATAAGAGAAAGCTCTTATTTATGAAAGGGGGAGTAGATAACATTTGACTACGAATCGACTACAAACGTGCAATATTAAAACTTTTCGTATTCAATTTTTTATGCCATTTACTATATTTTTGAGACGCTGTTTCCTGTATGACATTCGTCATTTAAACTCATATCTCCTTTATTACCAATAGGAGCGAAGGGAGCGTATAAAGGTATTTTTAAAAGAGGGGACTTGCTACAGAACTCTGTGAAAGTAATATGCTGGGCGAAGTGTAAAATAAGCGTTAACGAAGATGAAGAGTCTTTGTTAGTTTTATAAATTTCACTGATGTGTACATAAAAGGGTCTTATATCCATATGAAACGCGTCTAAATGTTTAATCCTGTGAACATTTAATGGAGCTTTATGCATTTTTATATAAAAAAGTGAAACCTTTTGGTATGATGAAACGTAGGAACATATATGGAAATCATATATGAAAAAACATATGTGACGTTAGTCATTTAGTGGAGGGAAAGCAATGGTAAAAAAATTATTGGCCGCATTTATCGCATTAGCGGTTGTGTTTTCACCAGTCGGTGGATCACTTATTCATGACGGTTCAAACGTAGCAAGTGCAAAAGGGTATAAATCAGGAAAGCGCTCTTTTGACAGCGGAAGCAATAACCAATCAAGCTTATTTAAAAACAATAACAGTAATTCGGTTAAGCAAAACAATACGTCTAAAAACTCATCATCTAAAAGTACAGCAGCTGGTTCAAAGCGCGGCGGCTTAATGAAAGGTCTTTTAATGGGAGGAATTGCGGGCTTATTATTTGGAAGCTTATTATCTAGCTTAGGACCATTAGGCCCAATTTTAGGCTTTATGGTAAATATGCTTGTGATTGTAGCTTTAATTCTTCTTGTAGTAAAGTTATTCCAAAGCGTACGTAGCAACAAGCGTAAAAATGAGGAAGTGAAATCTTGGAGACAATAAAAATTTCTGAACAAGATATTATCAATGCGATGTGTTTGTATATCGCAGAAAAAAAACAAGTTCAGCCTCAAGAAGTAGAGATTGAGCTAATGTATGATGATGACTACGGTTTTTCAGCAGAGTCATACGTGCATGATCGTAAACAGGTTCATATTACTTTGAACATTATCGAAGCGCTGCGCTATTGGCTGGATACGGAAATGAACGTAGACCCATACGCAGCAGGACTAGAACTGGAATTAGACGATGAAGAAGGCATTATCGCTTTTGCTAAATTAAGTCGATAAAGAAATCTTCAATGCAAAACCCGCTCACTTGAGCGGGTTTTTTTATCATGATTTTACCTGTTCGTTGGAACTGGACTTATCGCTTTTTTTAGTGAAAAACCACCAGTTGGCATCTCCAAGCAATTTCATAAGAGAAGGGACAAGAAGCATTCTGACAACCGTTGCATCGATAAATATAGCTAAGGCAATTCCTACACCCATTTGTTTAACAGGCGTTACGTCTGTAAAAGCAAAGGCTCCTGTAATGACAATCATGATTAAAGCAGCGCTCGTAATGATTTTACTAGTGGAAGCTAGGCCTTCTACCGTTGCTACATTGTTATCCTTCGTTTGATGATACACTTCGTGAATGCGTGAAATCAAAAAGACTTCGTAGTCCATGCTAAGCCCAAATACAAGGCCGAAAACAAAGACCGGCAGCACTAAAGCGATATTGGATTGGGTAAGACCTAAATGTCCATTTTGAAACAGCCATACAAGTAAACCAAACGTAGCTGTTAAGCTTAAAATATTCATAATGATAGCTTTTAAAGGAATCAGGACGGAACGAAAAGCAATCATTAAAATGACATACGTTGAAAATAAAACAAGAGCCAGGCCATAAGGCGCCTTTTTATAAATTTCATCAAATATTTCTTGTTCGAATTTTGGATAGCCGCCAATATGAACGGTGAAAGGTGAACGTTTCTCTTTCCATTTTCGAACAAAATCTTTTGCTTGATCTGAATTTTGGTCTGTATCTAGCGTAGCTTTTATGAGCATATAATGTTCGTTAATAAACGAATCTACAGCTGGCTTTGTCTGCGCGCTTATCTGCGGGTTGTTCAGCATAGCTTGAAGCTGATCACTGGATTTTACGTTTAAAGCGGTAGAAATAGAATCAACTTGCTTAACTAACGAATCTTCTTTTAATTGTTTTATAAAAGTAAAGGCATTTGTTAAAGGCTTTTCCTTCAGCATATCTTGCTTAGCTTCTAACACAAAATAAACGTCTGCCGTGTTTTTATTTATAAACGTATCGTTATACGTGTCAAAAGCTTGACGAGACTCGTATTTTGTTGGCAGTGCTTCTGAAGACGGTATTTCTAGATGCATGTCTCGAACGGGAATAAGTGCTACTAACAGAATAATAAGAGAAACAATCGTCATAGCTACAGGCTTTTTCATGACAAATGTAGCGAATGAACGCCACCTAGATTGACCGCCTTGTTCACTGATTTTTAAGATGCGTAAACGATTGATGCGTGTACCTAGTATAGCCAGTATGGAAGGAAGCAGCGTAAGAGCTGAAAACACAGCAATAAAAACAACAGCCATTCCTCCAAGAGCGACGTTTTGAAAAATATCAACTTGAATAAACAGCATTCCCGCTAATCCAATAAATACGCATAATCCGGAGAAGATGACCGAGCGTCCCGCTGTTTGAATGGTGATTTTGATTGCTTGTTCTACCGATTTCGTTTGAATTTCTTCTTTAAAGCGATTAATAAATAAAAGGGCAAAGTCAATACTAAGAGCTAATCCAATCATTGGAATCACGTTTAAAATGAAGATGGACAGCTCTGTGTACGGATGAAAGAAATAGACAACGCCCATGGTGGTAACGACGGTTACAATTCCTATCATAAGAGGAATTGCAGCGGCTACCACGCCGCCAAAAGCTAGAAGAAGCACAACTAAAGCAACAGGAATACCAATGGCTTCTGCTTTTGCTAAATCTGCTTGGCTTGCTGTATTCATATCTTTTTCAATAATAGGACCACCGGTTAATTTTACACTAACTTCTTTTTCTTCAGATGAAAGAGTTCTGATCTTTTCCACTCGTTTATCCATCGTTCCATCATCGTGATTAAAGTGGATAATTCCATACGCTGTGCTTCCTTTTATCATCTTGTTAGAAGCCGTTGGTATGTCAACTTTCGACGCGTCTGATTTGTCCTTTGCTTTTTGCATATACTGAGCGATCGTTTGCTGGAATTTCGAGTCAGAAACTCCGTCTTTTTTTTCAAACAAAACGATGATCTGAGCTTCGCTAACATCAAATTTATTAACTAAAAGCTGCTCGGTATCTTTATACATTCCTTTCATTTCAAATCCGTTTCCTCCAAGCACAGAAGGAAGCTTAGCCGCATAAAAGCCAAATCCGACAATTAGGATGACCCACAGTAGTAATAAAATTTTTCTGCCCGCATATAATGCGTTCGCTATTTTATTCATATTAACCTCCAATTTTTTGTACAGTTACTAGACTATTTTATACTAACAGTTATTGTAATTAGAAGAAGTATTGTGTTTTTTTGTTTTTCTTGCCTGAAAAAGCTTTTCAGATAGATGCGCAGGGGTGTTTCCTTAGCAAAATCGTGTTTATGTTTCAGGCGATTTAGGGAACACTGTACATAAATGCACGAAGGGGGATTTAAAAAGATGCAAATGAAACAGCCAGCTAAAATGACGAATCGTTATGGATGTAAAAATGAGTATGATACATTAAAACGTGTGGTCGTTTGTCCACCTACATATATGAAAATTGAAGAAATTATTAATGAAACACAAAAGCATTATGCGGACGAAAACATTGATGAGAGCTTAGCTTCAAAGCAGCACCGTCAATTTGTCGAATGTCTTCAAAAAGAAGGGATTGAAGTCATCGGACTATCTGCACAAGAGCCATTTCCAGAACAAGTATTTACACGGGATATTGGCTATACGCTCGGAGATACCGTTATTGTCACGAAAATGGGCAGCGAAATTCGAAGCGGAGAAGAACAAGTGCTAGCCGATTGGCTGCAGCAGCAAGGTATTCCTTTCCATCAGGTACCGGACCACTCCATTGAAGGTGGAGATGTGCTGATTGATGGACAAGCTATTTTTATTGCACTCAGCGACCGTACAAGTAAAGAAGGCGTGGAGTATATCCAAGAGCTGCTTCCAGCGTATGAGGTTGTTCCGATTCCTATTGATCGGTCTTATCTTCATCTTGATTGTGTGTTAAATATTTTATCACCTACAGAAGCGCTTGTATTTTCACCCGCTTTACATGAGAAAGAATTAAATTTACTTCGCATGAAATATGACTTAATTGAAGTAACAAAAGAAGAGCAGTTTACGATGGGAACCAATGTATTATCCATCGGTAATCAACGGGTGATCAGTCTGCCAATAAATACAGAAGTGAATGAAGAGTTAAGGAAACGAGGCTATAAAGTGATTGAAGTTGATATATCTGAAATTATTAAGTCCGGCGGTTCTTTCCGCTGCTGCACAATGCCTCTTGAACGAGTGTAGAAAAGCTTAAAAAGAAAAAAAGATCTCGGCGATAGCCAGGGATCTTTTTTTTTGAACGATGTTGTATAAAATTTCAAGTGAAAGGAACATTAACCTATATAAGCTGTTGAAGGAAAGGAGTGATAAACATGGCAAATCGTAATCCTATTTTAGTTCAAGGTGCTGAACAGCTTCTTGATCAGTTAAAAACGGAAATCGCGGGAAGACTTAACGTTCAGCTTGGCGCTGAGCAGACGGCTCGCGCAAATGGTTCTGTTGGTGGAGAAATGACGAAGCATCTTGTTGCAATGGCGCAGCAGCAATTAAGCGGTGCACAAGGACACATTCGCTAGTCTGCTCTACATAAATACTTTGATGAAAAGTTCTGGCTCTTTTGAGCCGGAACTTTTTTTGTGTAGGAAACATCATTCTACTTTCTCATGGTCGCTTGATTTGAGATTTTGCTCGAAATTCTCCACTTTCAAGGTTGAAAAGTGCATAAAATGGGAAAAGAACAAAAAAAGAGAAAGTAGAGGTTTATCATGAAAAAGCTATTATCATTCGGAAAAAGTCTTGGTAAAGAAATTCAAGAAGACCAAGCAACGGGACTAGCGGCTGAGCAAGCCTATTATTATATGCTATCATTATTCCCTATGCTTATTTTACTGATATCGATTGTTCCGTATCTATCTATTAAACCGGCAGAGGCAATCGATCTTCTTCAAAGCGTTATGCCGGGAGAAACGGCTGCAATCTTTAAGGATAACGTAGCTCAATTTGTAAGCCAACCAAACGGCGGGTTACTGACTGTAGGGATTTTAGGAACCATTTGGTCCGCTTCAAACGGTATGAACGCCTTTATTCGTGCAATGAACCAAGCCTACGATGTGAAAGAACAGCGCTCGTTTATTAAAGTAAGAGGCTTGTCCATTCTTTTAACAATTGGATTAATTGTAACAATTGTTGTATCGCTTCTTTTACCAGTGTTCGGAGGGGTTTTGTTAAATTGGATAAGCGAATGGTTTTCTCTTCCTTCAGGTACAACAGTGGTTTTAAATATTCTGCGCTGGATTGTTGGTGTCGGCATTATGGTACTTGTTTTATCCGTATTATACAGATTAGCGCCAAATAAAACATTTCCTTTTGCTCACGTATGGCCCGGAGCACTCGCTGCTACGCTACTATGGCAGCTGACATCTTTAGGGTTCTCATTTTACGTAAGCAACTTTGGCAATTATTCTGCTACTTATGGAAGCTTAGGAGGCGTAATTGTTCTGATGCTTTGGCTATTTTTAACGGGGTTAATTCTCGTCATTGGAGGAGAGATTAATGCTATTTATCACCGAAACAAAACGGCTGCACCTCCTAAAGATACGTCTCAGGCGATGTAATAAAAAAGGAAACCTTTATAAAGGTTTCCTTTTTTAACGTTTAAAGCTATTCACAAGCTGTTTAAATGAGTTGGCTGTATATTTGACCGAATCTTTTTTGTACTGTATATCCGTTTTAATCGCTGCTTGTGTTACTTTTAAATGGTTTGTTTTTTCTTTAATATGATCAGTTTCGTTTTGAAGATGTTGAGAAGTGGCATTTACAGAGTTCACAGTTGGCTTGATTTTTTTATTAAATGATACGCCTGCGTAAATAAGATACGCAAGTGATGCCAAAACAACAGCTAAGCTTATATAAACAATAATCATCATTGTGCCTCCTTTGTACGTATTTATATTTATATAGGTGAGAATAAAATATATACGAATATCATCCTCTTTATTTAATTGTTATACCCATTTTTAATTAAAACAAACAAAAGCCTGCCGAGAAGACAATATATTGGATTTTTTCTGAAATTTCATTCATCATTACATATAGAGTTACCTTGAAAGGAGAGAGAAGAAGAATGCCGTTAAATCCGCATATTCAAATATTTCTAAATCAATATAACGAAATGCCCCGTCCTTCTTTAGAGGACGTTACACCCCTGCAGCTGAGGGAAATGGAAAAGATGTCTTTAACTCCTTCCAAAGAAGCAGTTAAAAAAGTATATAATGAAGAAATCCAATTAAATGAACGTACCCTCACTATACGAGTGTATGAGCCTGAAGGAACAGGGCCATTTCCCGCTCTTGTTTATTATCACGGAGGAGGCTGGGTATTAGGAAGCCTGGATACTCATGACTCCATATGCAGGTCGTATGCAAATGAAACAAACTGTATTGTAGTGTCTGTTGATTACCGCCTTGCTCCTGAGAGTAAATTTCCCGCTGCAGTGAACGATGCCTATGACGCCTTGGAGTGGATTTCAGCTCACGCGTCTCAATTAAATATCGATTCAAACAAAATTGCCGTTGGAGGAGATAGTGCCGGTGGCAACCTTGCTGCGGTTGTAAGCATTTTAGCAAAACAAAGACAAGGTCCATCCATTGTTCATCAGCTGCTTATTTACCCGTCTGTAGGATTTAAAAATCAGCATCCTGCCTCTATGAAAGAAAACGCCGAAGGATACCTGCTTTCAAAAGATCTTATGGATTGGTTTCGCCTTCAGTACTTAAATAATAAAGAAGAAGAACAGCATCCCTATAATGCTCCGGTATTACTAGAAGATTTATCGAGTCTACCAAGCGCTACCATTATTACAGCACAGTACGACCCTCTAAGAGATAGCGGAAAAGGCTACGCGGACGCATTAAAAAATCACGGTGTTCCCGTCACCTACGAAAATTATGAAACGATGATTCACGGATTTTTAGGGTTTCATGAATTTGTCCCACTCGCTCAGCAGGCGATCAATAAAAGCGCAGCTCAACTGCGTCAAGTATTTGATTCTATTTAAGGATATATAGTGTCATAAAGCATATAAACTTGAGAAAAACAGCACATTGATGTGCTGTTTTTCTGTGTTGATAGGGAGAAAAGATTGACAAGAGTTTCAAAAAATAGCCCATTATCTCTTTTAAAGTCATTTTGTTTAGAGTATAGTAGAAAAGTAGGATAAAAACATTTATTGACATTAAGTAAGGTGATTTTTTGAATGATAAAAAACAAGTAGGTCAGCTGATTCAAGATCTGCGAAAGATTGCGGAAATGACAACTGTCGAGTTATCAGAAGGAATTTGTACAGAAGAAGAGCTACATCGATTTGAACAAGGTGAAATTCATGCAAGCAGTGAAGTTCTCTATCATTTATCGAAACGCTTAGGGGTTCCGATGAATTATTTCTTTGAAGCAGGAGAGCTAACGCCCAACGATTATTCAAAAGAAATTAAATCGACCATTAGGCATTATATACGAAAACGCGATTATGAAACCGTGTTACATATGGTGAACAAAGAAAAAGATAACCCTATGTTTCAAGATCCTTTTCACGCACAATTTTTTCTATGGCACGAAGCCATATGTGATTATTATATTGGAAATAAATTTGAACAAGCGCTTCGTAAATTGGAAAAAGCCATTGCGTTCACGCGTACGAGCGAACAGTTTTATTCAGAAAAAGAGATTGCTATTTTAAATAGTATTGCCATTATTTATGAAGAAGAAGGTCATTTAAAAAAAGCGTTCAGTACGTTTATGGAAGGATTGCAGCATATTGCTTTGCTTCCTAAGTTAAAAGATCCTCTTGTCAAAATTCGAATTTTATATGGATTATCACATGCGCTTTTGCAAATGGAACGTTATGAAAAGTCGGTTAAATATGCACAAGCAGGACTAGAGCTGTGTATTCAGCATGAGACGCTTTATTTATTAGGAGAACTGCACTATCAAATTGGAGAAGCACTCTGTCAGCTTGGTGAGCTTAAAGAAGGAATAGCCTACCTCGAAAAAGCTATTACTGTTTTTGAAATTGAGCAAAATGAAGCGTTTGTGATCATTATTAAAGAAGAGATGTTTAAATATCAAGAAACAAAAAAGAAGAGCTGATAGCTCTTCTTTTTTTATCTCCAATACACTGGATGTGGGTAAAACGGACGAGGACGAGGGTAAAAGTAAGGGGGGTGGTAATAAATAGGACGAGGATAAGGGTAAGGATAAAATGGACGTGGGCGAGGATATGGATAATAACCATAAGGGAATCTTTCGTCAGTTTCCTGGGGATTTGAATAATAATCATAGCCATATTGATACTCTTCTAAAGGTTGTTCCGGGTAATATGGATAGTTCACTTTTTTCACCGCCTAAGTTTTTATGCTTTTTACTGTATTCATTATAGAAAGAATTGGAGTATGTACCCATCAAATTTTCCCTTTGAAAATTCGACGGGAGATAAGGAGTATTTTAATAATAAAAAGAACTTAGTTGTCTTTTTTATTTTTTTGTAAGGTATCTGCTGTATGAGGCAAAGTAGGCAGTTCGAAGCTTTTAATAAAGGAAGCGTAAGCAATCGTGTCTTTAATAGGATTTACATAAGATAATTGTTGACCTTGGTAGCTGAAATTAAAGGTGATCCAAGCAAAGTCTTTATTATTGTTGGAAATCAGCTTTGCGTTATGTATAAAAGCAGATGCAGCAATCATCGCATCTGGGCCTTTAATTTTTTTATTTGATTCTATTTTAGCTTTTCTGCGAATTTGAGCTGCTAGTTGTGCAATTTCACTTGTAATGTCTACAATCTTATCTGTCATATCGTAAATATAATGGTTTTTTACTGCTTTGACTTGAGGATTTGTTTCTACTTCCCAATGCGAGAGCAGTTCCATTTCCACAATGGTAGGCATTAAAAATTCCGTATTATTTGAAATAAGTTCATTAATATACTCGACAACTTCCGGATAGTTAAGAGCATGTGAAGCCCAAATGTTTGTATCAATGATTACTTTTTCATCAAACACAAATCGTTCACTCCTCTCTACTAGCCATTTGTATCAGCTCTTCTAACCCAGCAGGAGAGTAAAGAGCTGCGGATTGTGAAAGTTGCTTGCTTAATAGAAATTTTTCATATTTAGGCAGTCTAGTTTTTTCTGATTTTATGTGTTTTTCTTGTGTGCCGTTTAGTAGACCGTCTCTTTTATCATACGTGCGTAGAGCTTTATTTTGATGTTTACATTTAAGATTTTTCTTATAAATTAGGGGTGATGGAGGTGATTGCATCGAGGATTGTATATAAGTTTTTCCACTTGCTTTTAGCTTAAAGTGCTTTTGAACTTCCTTGTTGTATGTTCCTTTTTGGTCATCTACCATGCGCTGTGCTTTCATCATATCCCTGCCTTTTATATAAATTTATATAGTATATGTGATGAATTTTTTCTTACTATTCCTTTTATGTAAAAAGATTAAAAAAGTTAGCTGCCTGTAGTTATCAATTTAATTTTCTCCCACGATCATCCATACTTTATTGACAAAGGAAAATTAATCATGGTATATTATCTTTAATTAAAGATATTTAAATTAAAGATAAATGACGAATGGTAAACTAGACGATTTATCCGGAGGAATGTAGAATGAACTACTTAAAAGGAATACACCACGTAACGGCTATTACAAGTAGCGCAGAAAAGAATTATGAATTTTTCACATATGTGTTAGGTATGCGTTTAGTTAAAAAAACGGTCAATCAAGATGATATTCAAACGTATCATTTGTTTTTCGCAGATGATAAAGGAAGCGCCGGAACGGACATGACTTTTTTTGATTTTCCACGCATTCCAAAAGGTTTTCACGGAACAAATGAAATTTCAAAAACATCTTTCCGCGTTCCGAATGATGAGGCTTTAGACTATTGGGTAAAGCGCTTTGATCGCTTAGAAGTGAAGCATACGGGGATTCAAGAGCTATTTGGGAAAAAGACGCTTTCGTTTGTTGATTTTGATGATCAGCAGTATCAGTTAATTTCCGATGAAGGAAATCAAGGAGTTGAATCAGGCACTCCTTGGCAAAAAGGTCCTGTACCTCTTCAATACGCTATTACGGGACTCGGTCCTATCTTTATTCGTATCGCCGAGTTTAATTACTTTAAAGAAATGATGGAAAAAGTCCTTTTATTTAAAGAGATTGCTCAAGAAGGAAATCTCCATCTATTTGAAGTAGGAGAAGGGGGAAACGGTGCGCAAGTAGTAGTCGAACACAACGAAAAACTTCCGCAGGCTCAGCAAGGTTTTGGAACGGTTCATCACGTTGCTTTTCGCGTAGAAAATCGACAGGCTCTTGAAGAATGGATTAACCGAATGCCAAGCTTCGGTTTCCATACGTCTGGTTATGTGAATCGTCACTTCTTTGAATCGTTGTATGCAAGAGTGGCTCCGCAAATTTTATTTGAATTTGCGACAGATGGACCAGGATTTATGGGAGATGAACCTTACGAAACGCTCGGAGAAAAATTATCACTTCCTCCATTTTTAGAGCCAAAACGTGCAGAAATTGAGAAGCTCGTGCGTCCGATTGATACAGTAAGAAGTACAAAAGAGTTTGTGAAAGAATAGTACACAAAAAACGCTCAAATAGCTATTTGAGTGTTTTTTGATGTTTTCTACTTTTACATATATCTGTCGCGAATGTTTACTTGAACAATGCCAATGTTCTACAAGGAAGGAGTAGGAGTGGGTTGTGCATAGCCTTCCTTATATTTTTCATCGATGTCTTTGCGAATATCTTTTATTGATTTGCCTCGGTTATAGTCGAGCATAGCTTTAGCTGCAATTTCTATACACAATCCGCATTTTGTTCCATGATCATCCCAGACAACTGCTCCATTTCTTTTGTTTTTAAAAATAAAGCAGTCATAGCTATTTTTGTGATTCGCTTCCATGCCACATCCACAGTAGCAAGGGATTTTTTCAAGTAGTTCACGATTTTTAGCAACGGATAGATAAACTAGCTTCATGTCTTTAGGCTGGTTCTTCAAAAACTGTGGTAAAACATCTGCTCCTGGAGTCTCTTCGCGAATATCAGCAACTGCAGCTTTATGATGTTCATGACCTGAATGTGCAGAAGAGTTTGTAGCAGAAGAAGTTGTTGTATTGTTTGAGCAAGCTGATAATCCAATACTTGTAGCGAGAAGCCCCAACAAAATAATTGATTTTTTCAATACAATTAACATCCTTTCATGTCAAAATAAATGATAGTTTCATCATACACGGCAGTTTATCTATGTAGATAATCAAATACCTGCTTGTTTATATCTAATTCTCTATAAGTATGCAGAGCGGTTATCGTGTATGATAGAGATGGACGAGGAAAAAACATGAAGCATGAATTTCTCATAAGGTGCGTTTTGTAAGTGATTGTACAGAAGGAGAAAGTGAACGGAGGTTAAACAGTAGTGAGTGAACAAAATCAACGTCTTTTTGAATATATTTTAGAGAATTCAGCCTCTATCAGTGAAGAATGGCTGCACCAAAGAAGTAATATTAAAGGATCGATTTACTCAAAGGACGCAGACGCATCAGTTGAGAAAAAGCTGCGCGAGCAGCATCGTTATACGATCGAAACAATTGCGAGCGGCTTTCTTGACGATCAAGAGATTTTTAAACAACGTATGATGAAATGGACGACGGAAGTAGTAAACAGCAGAATTAAATTTGATACGCCGATTTACGAAGTGGTAGAAGCGCTAAGCAAAACAAGAAAAATTATTTGGACATATGTCAAAACATATAGCCTGATACATTCATCTATTACAAAAGAAGATATACTGTCTTGGAGTGAAGTTTATCATACAACATTTGATAAACTCATTAATGAATTTTCCGAACAGTATTATAAAATCACAAGGCAAAAAATAAGTCTTCAGCAAGAGCTAATCGACGAAACGAGTTTTCCTGTTATTCCAATTGTAGACCACATCGCGGTCTTGCCTTTGGTAGGGCTTATTGATGAAATCAAAGGTGATTCCATTATCGAGGTTGTTCCAAAAAGGTGTGCAGAAAAACATATAAGGCATTTAGTCATTGACTTATCGGGTGTAAATTATGTAGATACGTATGTCGCTCACAAATTTTTTGATTTGATTAACATTTTGCAGCTGCTAGGCATCCATGCGATTATGTCAGGAGTGAGTCCTGACATGGCTCAGACGGCTGTTAATGTAGGAATCAGTTTTAATAAAATTGAAACGTTCGGACATTTAAAACAAGCGCTCTCTTCGCTTGGTGTAAAGAAAAAAGAAGAGGAATAAAGTATAGAAATGCTAGATCGAAACGGAACTGTTTGAGACCTTTACTTTCAGTTCCGTTTTTTTGTTTGTCTATATTCTGTATATGAAAATATGAAATAATATTCTGCTGCATTCAAAATTTTGTAAGCATGTCTTACAAACTCCTTTTCATATGGGGACAAATGGAAGATACTAAGGAGCAAACAAACGGCGGTTTTCTATGACAAACGTCTCGTTTAGCTCAAGAATGGAGGTGTAAAGAGAAGAATAAGAGAAGTACATAATGAGATAGTTAAAGCCTTAGATAAGTACTGATAAGCCGTGTGATTAAGGAGGAGTTCTATGAAAAAAATTTATCTTCTTTGCCTGCTTCCGTTTGTAGGAATATTAGGTTCATTGCCTTTTGTTAACAAAGTGACGCCGTTTATTTTAGGGATGCCTTTTTTTCTTTTTTGGATTGTTATGTGGGTAATCCTTACATCTTTTATTATGGGTATTGTGTACAAGCTCGATCCTGCTGTTAAAGGAGGAGATAAACAATGAATACCGCACTGATTATTATTTTCGGTTTTTTACTTTTAGTTATTTATCTTGGAATTCGAGCTACGCGGGGCAAAAAAATGGATTTAGAACAGTGGAGCGTAGGGGGCAGAGGTTTTGGAACTATTTTTGTCTTCTTTTTGATGGCGGGTGAAATCTATACTACTTTTACGTTTCTAGGTGGAAGCGCTTGGGCATATGGGAAAGGAGGGCCGGCGTTTTATATTTTAGCCTATATTTCTTTAGCGTACGTGTTAGGGTATTGGATTGGTCCGCAAATATGGCGATATGCGAAGCAGCATAAGCTTATGTCTCAGCCGGATTTTTTTGTTTCAAAATACAAAAGTCCGTTTCTTGGTATCGTTGTTTCATGTGCAGGGGTGCTGGCAATTGTTCCTTATATTATTTTACAATTCAAAGGCCTAGGTATTATTGTATCTGAAGCTTCTTATGGCTCTATCTCTTCAACTGCAGCCATTTGGATTGGAGCCATATCATTAACGGTTTACTTAATGATATCAGGCATACATGGTTCTGCTTGGACGGCTATTGTGAAAGATATTATGATTTTTATTGTTGTCTTATTTTTAGGAATATATATGCCGTTTCATTACTACGGAGGCTTACAGCCAATGTTTGAGGCTGTGCATCAAGCAAATCCAACGTTTCTTACTCTTCCCAAGACAGGTCTCAGTATTTCGTGGTTTATTTCTACAGTCATGCTGACCGTATTAGGATTTTACATGTGGCCGCATACGTTTAATGCAACGTATTCAGCTGAAAACGAGAATGTATTTAGAAAGAATTCTATTATAAGTCCTATTTATACGTTAATGCTGCTTTTTGTCTTTTTTGTAGGGTTTACTGCTCTTATGCAGGTACCTGGACTACAAGGCGCAGAAGCGGACTTGTCACTGCTTCGTCTTTCCATTCAAACATTTGACCCGTGGATTGTCGGCTTTATCGGCGCAGCTGGTTTATTAACAGCGCTTGTGCCTGGATCGATGCTCTTGATGGCAGCTTCTACGTCACTATCTAAAAACGTTTACGGCGTGCTTGTTCCCTCAGCGACGGGCAAACAAATTTCGATACTGGCTAAATGCTTCGTACCAGTCATTGCGCTTGTTTCAGTCTATTTTACAATTCATGGAGGGAATACAATTGTAATGCTTTTACTAATGGGCTACAGCATTGTGACGCAGCTGTTTCCTGCTTTTATTTTTAGTTTAATGAAAAACAATATCGTGACTAAATACGGGGCGTGTGCAGGTATTGTTGCCGGCATTGCGTCTGTGATGTATATAACGATTACTGAAACAACGCTTGGCACGTTGTTTCCTGCGTTGCCACAAATCATTAAAGATACAAATGTCGGCGTCATTTCTTTATTTATTAATTTAGTTGTATTAATGGTGGTTAGTTTAGCAACAAAAAAAATCGCCTCACAGCCGCATTTTGAAAGCGGGGCAGTAGATGGCAAACAGATTTTATGAAAATCTTTTTCCAATTGCGTTTTAAGAACATCATGAAGGGTATAAAAGTAGTGCATCACCAAAATGTTCAATATGGCTGCAAGACGTAAGCAGCCTTCTCGATAAAATGTAACGATTGCGTTGTTTTTAAACATAGGTAACGAGTGTGAAAAGCAACAAGACGTATGCCACAAGCGGTGTACGTCTTTTCTATGAAAGATATTCACCTAAAAAAGGAGATGATAACATGACATCTGAAAAAGCATTTGAGCAAAAGAAAGATCTTTTAATGAATCAAATTATTGAATCGGGTTACTTTAAAGCAGAAGACGGGAGACATTTGTACGAATTGAATTTAAGTGAACTAGAACAAACGCATCACGACCTTCAAAGCCAAAAGGTAAGAGAAGTATAATTTGAATCTTCTAGATTATTAGCAATTCAGCTGATTTCGTATATGTCTGTAAACACCAGCTGTTCAGTTTGTTCCTCCGCGATTTTTTGGTTTGAAAGCAGGCACTTTTCTTTTTCTTCCGGTGCGTTTACAACCTCGCTGTTTACAACCATATTCCTCAAACATATAACTCAACACTTAAGAAATAGGCAAATAAAAACAAAAAAAGCGCAGAAGCTGCGCTTTTTTTATTAAGTTAAAAACGAGTGGAAGCCGCTGTTTTTTTAGGTTTGCTCATTGCTTTTTTTAATACTTCAGAAAAATAGGGCTCTCCGCTAGGATTTTGCTGTCTTAGCAAGTCAATAGTTCCTTTCACGTCATCCATAGCTCTGTGAGCGTTCTCTCTCTCAATCTTATGATGGTCAAGAAGTGTTGTTAGTTTTTTGTTAGGAAAGCCGTACTCTTTCCATTTGACAGCACGCATAGAGCAGTGCCATTTTTGGTTAAATAAAGATGGATACCGTTTTAAAAGAAAACTGCGATCGAAAGAAGCATTATGAGCGATGATAGCCGAAACGCTAGTTAACAATGATTCCACTTTTTTATCGTCTAATGTTTTATTTTTGACCATCTCATTTGTAATTCCCGTTAAGTTTGTAATGTACGGGAAAATGGGAGTTGAAGGCATATTAAATTCTTCATATTCTTCTACAATGTCGATTATTTCTCCGGTAGAAGAATCATAAGAAACAACAGCAATTGCCAGTTCGATAATATCGCATGTTTGAGCACTTAATCCCGTTGTTTCAACATCTAAAACGGCTGCTAATTTCACTTGTTCAGTTGACAACTCGTCGCCCTCCCTTTCTATTTATCATTCTATTAGCTTATCATTTTTTAACAGAAAACGTTAGTAAAAAAGATGAGCAAGCATGTACACGGGTTTATTTTATACGCCCACGTGGAAAAGGAATTTACTTTTTTAAAGGAGATTACGATAGCAAAGGAGAATAGTAATATTTACTCATCTAAATTAAGTCTTCATTGAAAATAATGAAATGAAGGAAGAAGGGGATCGTTATCATGCAATTGCTGTATATGGTACTTTTTCTTGTCTTAATTTTTTGGGGAATTACATCTTTTATTCATTACAGGAATCAAACTATTAAAGTTCGTTTGAACAAACATTATACGAATGCAGTAGAATGGATTGAAGCTGTTAAACAAGAGCTGGAAAAGCAAGGGAAATCCGTGAGTTATGAAGGGGATTTCTTGTTTAAAATTGATGAAAAACCTTATGAAATCGCAGCGCGCAATATGTCTATTTGGAGCACGTCGCTCTATCATATCTTGCTGCATCGTCAAAAAGAACATTCTTAAATTTACTTGCATACAAAGGTTATCACTTCTCGTCTATCGAGAAGTGATTTTTTTATCTTTCTGTATCCATAATGGGGAATTTTTTGTTTTTATATAATAGTAATACGGAAAAGGTGGTTCTAATTCCCTAAAAAAATACGCTTCATACAGTTTTAGTTGTGGTTATCGATTTGGCATGGAATTTGCATACGCAAGAAGGGTTTATCAGACATTTTAATTGTCAGGCAAAGAAAACTAGTTACATACTATAAAACTATTTTACATTATCTACTAGAATCAAAAAATTTTAATAATATAGTAAAATGTAGTTGACCTTCCTAGTTTTAGAATATAAAATAAATCTTGCTAATAGTTTGAAAATTCTAAAATGGAGGGGTTTACTTGAAAAGCTGGAAAAAGATTTTGGGGACATCTTTTCTTGCCACAACTGTTACATTAAGCGGAGTGGGACCAGTACTTATGAATGGAAGTACTGCTTCAGCTAAAACCGCACAATCGGAGGAACTTCCGAGTTCACCAATTGATATGAATACAGTACCGGAAGAAAGATTGGCTAACGCACTGAAAAACCAAGGAGTTATTTCTCAAAGTGCAACACCGCAAGAAGTGAAGAAAGCCGTTACTTCTTACATAAACAAAAAAGATGCACATAAAGAGAGCATGAAAGGACATAAAGCTAGCAAAATTGATTTGAAAGCGAAAGAAATGCAAACAAAACAAAAAGAAAAGTTTCAACGAGGCGAATTTGCTAACATTAAGTCTCAAGGAAACAATTCGGGGAACGGGGTAAACGTTAAACCTGCAGCTCAGGCAAAATATAACGGACAAGTGAGAAAAGATAAAGTTCTTGTACTTTTAGTCGAATACGCAGACTTTAAGCACAATAATGTCGTTCAAGAACCTGGTTACATGTATGCAAAAGACTTTAACCGAAATCACTATCAGCAATTAATGTTTGGAAAGAAAGACTTTACGCTATTCAACGGAAAGAAAATTAAAACGTTTAAACAATATTATGAAGAACAGTCTGGAGGTAGTTACACAGTAGATGGAACGGTTTCTGACTGGTTAACCGTACCTGGAAACGCAAAAGAATACGGAGCAGACAATCCAGCGGGAGGAAACGATAATGCGCCTGGATCTAAAGGGCCTCGTAACCTTGTAAAAGAAGCGCTTGCTGCAGCAGCAAAAAGCGGCATTAACCTTTCAGATTATGATCAGTTCGATCAATATGATATCGATGGAGATGGCAACCGCAATGAGCCTGACGGCATAGTGGATCACTTAATGGTCATTCATGCTGGAACTGGGCAAGAAGCAGGTGGAGGTAAACTAGGAAACGATGCTATCTGGTCTCACCGCTCTACTTTGGGACAAGTATATAAAGTTCCTGGAACAAACATGGCTGCTTATGATTATACAATCGAACCAGAAGACGGAGCAGTTGGGGTTTTTGCTCATGAATTTGGCCATGATTTAGGTTTGCCGGATGAGTATGATACACAGTATACGGGTCAAGGTGAGCCGGTAGGCGTTTGGTCAATTATGAGCGGAGGGAGCTGGGCTGGTGAAGTAGCTGGAACAGAACCGACAAGTTTCTCCCCGCAAAATAAAGAGTTTTTCCAAGCAAATATGGGTGGAAACTGGGCAAATATTCAACAAATTGACAGCAAAAACATTACAAAATCGGGCTCTGTGAGCGTGGTTGATCAAAGTGTCACAAAATCTAAACGACCAGGTATTGTAAAGATTAATTTACCTAAAAAAGCTGTTCAAGGGATTAAGCCTGAGTTTGGAAGCAACTATTATTACAGTAAACGCGGAGACGATCTGCATACGACGATGACAACGCCAGAGTTTGATTTAACAACAGCCAACACAGCTAAATTCAATTACAAAGCGTTCTATGAAGTAGAGGCAGAATACGATTACTTATATGTAAATGCGATTCTTCCTGACGGTTCAAAAGTTCTGTTAGATACAATTGGTGATAAAGCGAATAATGCAGATGGTTCTGCTGAAACATCTAACGGAAAATGGGAAGATAAAAGTTATGACTTAACGCAGTTTAAAGGTAAAAAAATCAAGCTTCAATTTGAATACGTCACGGACGGCGGACTTGCTCTTCAAGGATTCGCTCTTGATAATGCTAGTTTAGTAGTAGATGGAAAAACGGTATTCACGGACGATGCTGAAGGAGCTCCAAAAGTAACGTTAGATGGATTTGAAAAGACAAACGGCATCAGCTATAAAGATAACTATTATTACCTTGAGTGGAGAAACTATGCAGGCAGTGATAAAGCACTTCAATTCGCGCGCGGTGCAAAATATAATACAGGCATGCTGCTTTGGTACGCAGATGAAAGCTATCTTGATAACTGGGTAGGACAACATCCGGGTGAAGGATTCCTTGGTGTAATTGATTCACATGCTCATAAAGTTCTTTACTTTAATGTGAATGGTATTAGCACTACAGCAAATTCAAGCCGATATCAAATTGCAGACGCGGCGTTCTCATTTGATAAATCACCTGCTTGGTCATATTCTCATAAAACGTGGGGAACGATTTCATCTAAAGAATCAAATGGTGTTACAAGCTTTAATGATAAAAAATCGTATTTAGATGAAAGAATTAAAGATGCAGGCCGCTTGCTTCCTCAAAACGGATTAAAATTAGACGTAATTGGTGAAGCAAAAGACAATTCAGCTGGTGCTGTATGGATTCATAAGTAAAATTGGACGTATTAAAAAGATCTGAAGAGCGTATTCTTCGGATCTTTTTTTGTATTATAAAATCAAAATAAACTATGAGCTAAATAATCAAATAAGTTAAGCCCGTTTAAAAAATAGAAAAAAGGGAATTTTCAACAATGAATAATTGTTATTATGTCATGAAATTCATCCATATAATCAATACTAATAGGTAAAGAAAATATTGAAAAGGAGTTCTAACTATGAGCTATCGTATCGAAAGAGATTCAATTGGAGAAATCAAAGTGGCAGAAGATAAACTATGGGGAGCGCAAACGCAAAGAAGTAAAGAAAACTTTCCAATAGGGATTGAAAAAATGCCGATTGAAGTAATACGCGCTTTTGCGGTTCTGAAGAAAAGTGCGGCTATTAGCAATCATAAACTAGGCAAACTATCAGCAGGGAAATCGGAAGCCATCGTGCAAGCTGCTAACGAAATTATTGAAGGGAAATGGAATGAACATTTTCCTTTAGTAGTATGGCAGACAGGAAGCGGAACGCAATCAAACATGAATGTAAATGAAGTGATTTCACACCGGGGAAACCAGCTAATAAACGGCGACGAAACGCTCCATCCAAATGATGATGTCAATATGTCACAAAGCTCTAACGATACTTTCCCTACAGCTCTTCATATTGCAGCTGTACTAGAAGTCGAAGATCAATTATTGCCTGCTTTAAAAACATTAAAAGAAACGTTTGCTGCGAAGCAAGAGCAGTTTAAAGATATTATTAAAATAGGAAGAACCCATTTGCAAGATGCTACACCGCTAACACTAGGACAAGAAATTAGCGGATGGCATCATATGCTCGAAAAAAATGAAGAAATGATTAAACAAAGCGTAGAGTATATGAAGGAGCTAGCTATTGGCGGTACAGCTGTTGGGACGGGGATAAATGCACATCCTGACTTCGGCGATGAAGTAGCGAAAGAAATCAGCAGCACGCTTGGAAAAACATTTATCTCAGCACCTAATAAATTTCATGCATTAACAAGTCACGATCAAGTGGTTTATGCCCATGGTGCACTCAAAGCCTTAGCAGCTGACTTAATGAAAATCGCCAATGACGTACGCTGGCTGGCAAGCGGTCCTCGGAGCGGATTAGGTGAAATCACGATTCCTGCTAACGAACCAGGAAGTTCTATTATGCCTGGAAAAGTAAATCCAACTCAAAGTGAAGCTCTAACAATGGTTTCTGCACAAGTGTTAGGGAATGACGTGACGATTGGCATTGCGGCTAGTCAAGGAAACTTTGAATTAAATGTATTTAAGCCGGTTATTATTTATAATTTTTTACAATCAGTCAGACTGCTGACAGATTCCATGCAGGCTTTTAACGATAAATGCGCAGTAGGAATTGAACCCAACAAAGAGAAAATCCAGCATAATCTAGAAAATTCTCTTATGCTTGTAACAGCGTTAAATCCGCACATAGGGTATGAAAATGCGGCTAAAATCGCCAAGCTGGCTCATCAAGAAGGAACGACATTAAAAGAAGCAGCGGTAAAAACAGGCCTTCTGACAGAAGAACAATTTGAGCAATGGGTAAATCCAGCTAATATGATTCATCCATCAAAATAAAACAAGAAGCCAAGCATTCTGAGCTGCTTGGCTTCTTGTTTTATAATAAAATAAACATTGTTCTAAATAAACATATAAAAAGAAAAAGCGGATTAAAAGAATTTTTACACTACCTTGTACTAGATTCAAGTACATACGATTAGGGTATTTACATCTTTATAAAGGAGGGATTCAAGTGACGTACGAAGTGAAGTTTTATTTTGGAAATGAAAAATCAATCAGTACATTGGTTGAATCAGAAAATGTAAAAGAGCTTGAGGAATCTATTATTCATACGCAAGGATGGTATCGTTATTATGACAAAAAACACGAAGCTTATTTAGCTATTCAAATGAGCAACGTTTTACACATCGTTATAAAAGAATATCAAGATCCGGAAAAACAGGGGTTTTAAAATATTCGTCGTATACATAAGGAAGCTAGCAAAAGAGGTGAAAACTATGCAAAGTCGACATTCAAATAATCCTATTATTCTCGATGTTTCTCATCATCAAGGAATCATTAATTGGAAAGAAATAAAAAACACCTCAGTGAAAGGGGTGTATATAAAGTTAACAGAAGGCGGAACTTTTGTAGACCCTAGATCTTATGAAAATTATATAGGTGCTAAAAATGCGGGCTTGAGAGTAGGATTTTATCATTATGCTCACTGTACAAATAGCCCGGAGAAAGAAGCTGCTTTTTTTATTGCTCAGCTTGGACAAATGAAACTAGACCTTCCGCCGTGTTTGGATCTAGAAGAAGACAAGAAAAAATCTAAAGAATTTGTTTCTCGTTTTGCCGTAAGCTGGCTCGAGCATGTTCACAAAACAACAGGTATTAAGCCTATCGTATATACTAACTATCATTTTGCTAAAACTTTTTTTACAACTGAAATAAGTAAGTATCCTTTGTGGGTAGCAAGATATAGTGCAAACAATAGACAAGGCGGTATGCAGCACCCTGGTGAGCTAAGTCAATGGCAGCGATGGGCAATGTTTCAGTATACGGATTCTGGCAGAGTAAAAGGAATTTCTACAAATGTGGATATAAATGAAATGGACTGCTCATTTTTTAAAGAAGTCACAACAAATCTCTCTATGACGAATAATACAAAAGGACCATTTGTCTATTCCAAAGGTGATAGAGGGTTAGGAGTCAAACAAATTCAGCAAAACTTACTTACGCTAGGTTTTTCTCTTCCGAAGTTTGGAGCAGACGGTTCCTATGGAGATGAATTAATCGCTGCAGTGAAAAAATTCCAGAATCAGTATGGCCTTTTTTCAGATGGAATAACAGGAGCGGACACGCTGCAGCGCCTTGTTAAAGAAGTGAATAATCTGAATAATCGGGTTTGAGAGAGTACCTGAGAGGGAAAAGTTATTGTAAGATTCAAAATGGTACAAGGAAGGAGCTATTATGAGAAAACGAAAACAAAAAGCATTGATATCAGGTATTACGCTATCAACGGTAGGAGTCGGCATTACGTCTTATCTATTAAGCGATGCTGCGAAACGCCGAAAAGTAAAAGGACTTGTTCGAAGTGCCAAAGTAAAACTTTCAAGTTTATCCAAAAAACAGCAGGTAAATGCTAGCCTAAATAAAGATGCGCATTCAGATCCTACGTACGTTTCTGAAAGCAATATGATTTCAGAAGGACCTATGTATCAAGATCAGCATAGATAATAAAAAAACTAGTCTTGCCTCGGGCGAGACTAGTTTTTTTTATCAATTTTATAAATAGCAGCGCTTATTCATGTTACACTCTCTATATAAGGGAATTATTTCACGCATATTTACAAGTAAAGGAGGAATAGAAGGAGTGATTAGTAGCGGATTATTTGTTAACTTATGTATTTTTTCGTTTTTTGTCAGCATTATGATTGCGATACGAATATTTTTGCTGCAGCGTCTAGCCCATAAATACAAATGGATGAGTGGTATTTATGCAAGTATTGTTTCTGCTATTCTTATGATATATAGCGTTACGTATCAACAGATTACATATGATTTACGTTTTCTTCCTCTTATTTTGACCGTTCTATACTTTGGTTATAGAGCCGGTGCAGTTGCAGGTATCACTATGGCTGTGTGCAGTATCTATTTAGAAAGTCATTGGTTACTGACTATCTTAATTTTAATCTTTACCTTTTTATTTTCCCTTCCTCTTATTCGATATAGAAAGCAGTTTTCTTTATTAAAACAATCTCTTCTTTGTTTTTTTATTCATTTTATCGTTCATGTCTTACTGACGAATTACTTCTGGAATACACCTATTCAGTCGCCGTTTTATAGCGAAATAGAATATTTAGTGTTCGGAATTCTCGGACTGGGAGTAGCTGTAGCGACGATAGAATTTTATCGTAAATTTTACGCTGTAGCAGAAGAAGCTGCTTATGCTGGATCAGATTCATGTAAGGATGAAGAAGATTCTTTTTTTGTCAGAATAATGAAAAAAGAACTAGAATATACGAAAGAACAGCTGGAGTCTTTTATTAATCATCACATGGATGCGGTGATCATAACTGATTTAGAAGGGCGGATCTTGCGAGTTAATGAAGCCTACGAAAAAGTATATGGCTGGAAAGCCCACGAAGTAGTTGGGAAAACATATTACGAAATAGCAGGGGCTTTTAGTGAGGACGTACATGAGAATATAAAAAAGACGGTTGCTGAAAAAGAGGCAATCAATCGAGTAGAAGTTGTAAGAGCTCGTAAAGACGGAAGTTTAGTAGATCTTCGCATCACTATTTCGCCAATTTTTAATGGGAAAGATGAGTTAATAGGTTTGTCTGGAGTATGTGTGGATATATCTGAGGCTAAAAAAGCGAGAAAAGAGCTTGACTTGCTGCATCGTAAGCTTAAGGAAAGTGAGTTGAAATATCGAACGTTATTTGAATATGCAAACGATGCAATTTATTTACTTGAAATAGGTTCTAATCATTTTCCTTCTCGTTTTATCGAAGTAAATGAAGCTGGATGTAAGCGCTTTGGATATACGAGAGAAGAGCTTTTATCCATGCCATGCCAAGATATTATACCTAGAGATTCTGACATTGTTCGAAAAACGGTTGAAGAAATTCGCCAAGGAAATCTTTCTTTCACGCTGCAATCACAGTTTACATTTAAGTCTGGAGAAGTAAAAAAACTAGAATATAGTGGGAAATTGTTCAATATAGAAAACAAAAAAGTGCTTCTTATTGTTTCAAGAGACAGGACAGAATACCTAGAAACAGAAGAGCTGTTGCAGAAATCTGAGAAATTAGCAGCGGTCGGTCAGCTTGCTACAGCTATTGCTCATGAAATTAGAAATCCTTTAACGGCCATCAAAGGGTTTATGCAGCTATTAACTGAAAAAGCGAGTAAAGAAGAGTTAACCTATATGAACATTATATCCTCTGAAATTGAGCGTATTGAAATGATTACAGATGAATTCATGTCTGTGGCAAAACCACAGGCTGTAACATTTCAGTCGATTGATTTGCAGCTGTTAATTCAACAAGTGATTTTATTGCTGCAGCCTCAAGCAACCATGAAAAACATTTTTATTGAACTTCACTCATATGGAGAATTGCCTCTTGTATATTGTGAAAGCAATCAAATGAAACAGGTGTTTATAAATATTCTTAAAAATGCGATTGAAGCAATGCCTTCCGGAGGCGAAATTAAAGTTGAGCTGAGACAAAAAGACAACAATCACCTTCATATTCAAATTATTGATGAAGGTGTAGGAATTTCAAAAGATCGCATTAAACATTTAGGTGAACCATTTTACAGTATTAAAGAAGACGGTATTGGGTTAGGGTTAATGATTTGCTTTAATATTATCCAGCAGCATAAAGGAACTCTTAGTATTGAAAGTGAAGTAAACAAAGGGACGAATGTGGAAATTTGTTTACCGTTAAAATAAAAGGTAATCAGTTAAAGGCAGAAGAAATTTTGCAACAAGTTGTTTAGTAAAGTTATAATATTCTATGTTGGAGTAAAATAAGCAAAGGAGTGGTTACGATTAAACAGAAAAAGTGGATTAACATATTTCGTATTCTGTATATTATTTTTGCTATTATTGCAATTGGAGCATCTTTTGGAGACTATTCTTTCGGGCTTAATAATCCCCGCATAGTCAGTTTAACGGCTCTCGTTTTGGCGGTTATTTGTATTGTTCCGTATTACATACTTCGCTTTAAAGAACAAGCTTCTAAAAGTAAATAAGTTAATATTTGTTATCTTAAAAGAGGCTGTGACAAAAGCAGTTTAGTTGAAGGAAAATCCGAACGATGAATCGTTCGGATTTTTTCATTGGTAGGGTGAACGTAGGTTTCATCTATTTAGTTGCTTCTAGCTATTGATTGGAGTGATTTCGTTATGTCTCAATTTCTTTTTTATCGTTATAAAAGGGCGATAAATGGGCGAGCATTTTTTCTAGCCTGTACATATGCTATAGAGTAAACAGGCTACGGAGGTGAAGTGAAATGGGATTTTACAACTGGGGTTACGGCGGTGGTTATGGCTACGGCGGCTACGGTAGTTACGGTGGCGGTTTTGCATTAATCGTTGTACTATTTGTTTTATTAGTTATCGTTGGTTGTGTATGCTTGAAATAAACAGAAAAAGCACGGATTTACAAAGATTTTAGTAGATTCGTGCTTTTTTACGTTCATAAGAAGTACAGTACTATAATAAAATAATGTTGTGCACGTACATAAAAAACATATAAAAAATTTAATTAATAGATTAAAAAAATAAAAAAATGAAGAGGAAGAGTATATTTAAGCCGAAAAAATGGTCTGAAATTTATAATTTTCCTTATAAGTAATTTTTGTAAAATGCTTCATAGAACTGACAGTAAGAACGAATAACGCTACCTAGCCTACTAGTTTTTATCAGCTGGCTAGAAGAATTATTTTACTTGTATGAAAATCAACATAAATGATTTTCATATAGTTTAAATAGGTAAAAAAGACTTATTGTAGAGGACTTATTTTTAATTTTCATAATAATAGGAATATTGAAATAATATATAGACGTAGTAATTTTTAGTTGCTATAATGTTGCTAATTATCGCAATTAACAGAAAAATTGAGGTAATTAAATTTACTAGGGATAGGGAGAAAAAAACTATGAAAAAGAAAAAACAGGCTTTAAAGGTATTATTATCAGTTGGTATTCTTTCTTCATCATTTGCTTTTGCACATACGAGCAGTGCTGCGCCAAACAATGTACTTTCAACTGAAAAGTATAACAAAGAAATTAAGTCTACTGAGTTTATTTCCGGAAAGCTCTCAGGCCCGTCATCACAGAAGGCTCAAGACGTCGTATTTCACTATATGAATACAAATAAAGACAAATATAAATTAGGAAACGAAAATGCTCAAAACTCATTTAAAGTGACAGAAGTGGTGAAAGATCCTATTGAACAAGCAACCGTGGTACGCTTGCAGCAAGTATATAATAATATTCCCGTTTGGGGATCTACTCAATTAGCACACGTAGCGAAAGATGGAACCTTAAAAGTTGTATCAGGTACAGTAGCTCCTGATTTAGATAAAAAGGAAAAGCTAAAAGGCCAAAAGCAACTTGACAGCAAAAAGGCGATTCAAGTAGCTGAAAAAGACTTAGGCTTTAAGCCGACGTATGAAAAATCTCCTTCATCTGAACTGTATATTTATCAAAATGGTTCAGACACTACATATGCTTATGTAGTAAATTTAAATTTCTTAAATCCTGAACCAGGCAACTATTATTACTTTGTTGATGCTACTAGCGGTAAAGTACTGGATAAGTACAATACAATTGATTCCGTAGCTGGTCCAAAAGCCGACGTGAAGCAAGTGGCAAAGCCGGCAGCGAAACCTGTAACAGGCACAAATGCTATTGGCTCAGGTAAAGGAGTTCTTGGAGATACTAAATCCTTAAAGACAACGTTATCTAGTTCTACTTACTACTTACAAGATAATACAAGAGGCGCTACAATCTATACGTACGATGCAAAAAATCGTACATCTCTTCCGGGTACGCTATGGGCCGATACCGATAATACGTACAATGCAACTCGCGATGCAGCTGCAGTAGATGCTCACTATTATGCAGGCGTGACATATGATTATTATAAAAACAAATTTAACCGCAACTCCTATGACAATGCAGGAGCTCCGCTAAAATCGACTGTTCATTATAGCAGCGGCTACAACAATGCGTTTTGGAATGGCTCTCAAATGGTATATGGAGATGGAGATGGAACTACTTTTGTTCCGCTATCAGGAGGATTAGATGTTATCGGACATGAATTGACGCATGCGGTGACAGAAAGAAGTTCTAATTTAATCTATCAATATGAATCAGGTGCATTAAACGAAGCGATTTCCGATATTTTCGGAACGTTGGTAGAATACTATGACAACCGAAATCCAGATTGGGAAATTGGAGAGGATATTTATACGCCTGGAACAAGCGGCGATGCACTTCGTTCAATGAGCAACCCAGCGAAATACGGAGATCCGGATCATTATTCAAAGCGCTATACAGGTTCTAGTGACAACGGCGGGGTTCATACAAATAGCGGTATTATCAACAAAGCTGCCTACTTGCTAGCTAACGGAGGAACTCATTACGGAGTTACTGTAACAGGCATCGGCGGAGATAAGCTAGGAAAAATTTATTACCGTGCCAATACGCTATACTTCACTCAGTCTACAACGTTCAGCCAAGCACGTGCAGGTTTAGTACAAGCTGCTGCTGATCTATACGGTTCAGGCTCTCAAGAAGTAATTTCAGTAGGCAAGTCATTTGACGCAGTTGGTGTTCAATAAGCTATAAACCAAAAGTCGCAAGATAAATGAGGTATCTGGCGACTCTCTATACTACCTAACTACCAATAAAGGAGTACTCGTATAAATATATTACAGTACTCCTTTATTTTATGTTAATAAATAAGGAAGATAGATTTCTTCCCAATCCATAAAAATCCGCTTCTTATTCCTCCCTTTTATATCCATTCGAATTATACCGTTGCTTGTTAAATGAAGAGGACCCGTTTTAGTAAACGGTCTTATCATAAAATGTTATAATAAAGAAAAGGCTTGAATACATACATATGAAAAAGGAGTGGAGGAATCAATGGACAAAATTGCTGTTATTTCAGATATCCACGGAAATCTCCCTGCATTAGAAGCAGTTTTAGCTGACATACAACAACGAGATATCCATCGCATCATTTGTCTAGGTGATTTAGTAGGAAAAGGACCGGATTCAAGTAAAGCAATTGATATCATAAAAGAAAAGTGCGAAGTAACAGTAATGGGGAACTGGGATGACTTCATTACAAAGCCTGCGGAATTTGAAGCGTTAAAATGGCATCAAGAGAAGTTAAGTTCAAACCAAGAAGCATACTTAAAGGAACTTCCTTTTTCTGTTGAGTTTATGATGAGCGGGAAATTAATTAGAATGTTTCACGCTTCACCTAGAAGTCTTTATGACCGAATTCAACCCTGGGATTCACTTGAAAAGCGCCTTAGTCTATTTGCTAATACGGAATATACGGAAAATATAAAAGGATCAAGAGAACCGGATGTCATCTGTTACGGAGATGTACATAATGCATTTATTCAACATATTAAAGGGAAAACGCTGTGTAATGTAGGAAGTGTAGGAAACCCGCTTGATTTACCACAAGCTTCCTATCTTATCTTAGAAGGAAAGGATCAAGGCGAAAGTCCTTCAGCATTTTCTATTCAATTTGTGCGTATTCCATACGATATTGAAAAAGCAATCGAATTGGCGAGAGCTGTAGAGATGCCGGACTTTGAACCCTACGTTCAAGAATTAAAAACAGCTCGCTATAGAGGACTAAAAAATTAAGAGTAGAATGTATCTTAACCTTCAGCATAAATGCTGGAGGTTTTTTAGTTGAGTAAATGAGAGGTTTTTCAACATCATTAGTATGATACATACAAATAGAAGTTATTCAGGTGAGTTTAAAGAAGGGAAAACTTGGAGAAAAACATACAGCATTTGAAAGGAAATAAATTTTATTTTATGAAGACAATATGAAGAGGGCAATTCCATTTGAACATAAAGTTATGCAAAAATGCCCCTGAAAAGCTGGTTTTAACATAACGAGTGGAGGAATACATGATGAAATTTTTTATTGATACAGCTAACCTGGAAGATATTAAAAAAGCATATAAAATCGGGGTATTATCAGGTGTTACCACAAACCCTTCGCTAGTAGCTAAAGAAGGCGTAAAGTTTGAAGATCGCATCGAAGAAATTTTAAAAACCGTCCCGGAAGTAGAATCCGTTTCAGCAGAAGTCACACCCGACACAGTAACAGCAGAAGACATGATTGCGCAAGCAGAAAAGCTTATAAAAATTAACGGAGGAGACAAAAATATAACAATTAAACTTCCTATGACCATTGCTGGATTGGAAGCAACCCGTTATCTAGCTAAAAAAGGCGTGAAAACAAACGTAACGTTAATTTTTACAGTGAATCAAGCGCTTCTAGCAGCCCGTGCCAGTGCCACATACGTATCGCCATTTTTAGGACGCTTAGATGATATTTCAGAAGACGGTGTGTATCTGGTATCTCGAATTGCCGAGCTATTTCGAATTCAACACATTGACTCACAAATTATAGCAGCGTCAGTCAGACACCCAGATCACGTCACACGAGTAGCTCTTGCTGGGGCTCATATTGCGACCATTCCGTATGCTGTAATTGAACAATTAGTAAAACACCCGTTAACAGAACAAGGAATTGAAAAGTTTGCATCAGACTGGGAAAAAGCCGTAAAAAGTTAAATTGACTTAAGGAGAAGACATCATTTTAGTGTCTTCTCTGCTTAAAGAGTACACGAAGATTCTTTTTTTGTATTTTGCAGAAAACAACTTATCATTAATAGGCGAACATCCTATACATATACACAGAGATGACATACGTTAATAGAAACGAAAGAGGTGTTAAAATGGGCTGTATTATTAACATTGAGAATATCGTGACTAACGGGTTAAAAGACAATTCGAATGTAAGCGTAGGCTGTGTTGTACAAAATAGCCACACAGCAAATACAAAATCGGTAGGAGCTTGTTTTTCGTTTGGAAATGGTTCTCCTGCTATTGCCTCTATGACAAACAGTAATATCGACTTTTGCAAAGATGAAGAAAATAAAGAGCAACAATCTTGAAAACAATTCCAGAAATACTCTTTCTGGAATTGTTTTTTGGTAAGTGATAGAGTTTTGTTAATAAGATGTTGGATTTTTCAAAGACAAATATCCATGGGGAAGGTGAGCTGCGCTATGAGCATTATTTCGATGATTCCTTATACATACATTGAAAGAAAAGTGAAACGAACACAAAAGGTGACGATTCAGCATTCAAAAGACATATGCTTATACGCTGATAGTATTCAAACAGAGAAAAATTGCTTCCACGTTAACAGCGTGTTTGATATCTCTTACAAATGCGTCTCAAAAGAAAGCGGCTTTTTATACTTACATACAAATCAAGGGATGTTCGCTTATACCATACACACCGATCCTGCTGATTTTATAGCAGCATATAAAGATATAAAAAAGAAGGGATAACATTGCTGTCATCCCTTCTTTTTTGTTATTATTTTATCCACTGTACAACTTGATCCATACTTCTTCTTGTCTTGCCGCGCTTAGGTTCATGAATTCGGTAGCCGAATGCAACCATAACGGAAACATCAAACTTGCCGTCTTCTAGTAATCCTTCTTCTTTTAGAATTTCATGTACTTGGTCATAGTTAAACCCTTCAATTGGGCAAGAATCAATGCCAATTTGAGCAGCTGATGTCATCATATTAGCTAGTGCAATATAAGATTGTTTACTAGCCCAATCAAATAGCGCTCGCTTGCTTTCGAACAAGTGAAAATCATTTTCTTGGAAATCTTTATAACGAGGCATTAATGTCTCTAATACATCATCCGGCATTTCTTTTACGTTTTTTTGAAGATCCAATACATATTCAGAGTCATATCTTGCGTCTGTGCGAGAAAGAATGATAACAAAATGACTTGCTGTAGGAATTTGACCTTGTGCTCCCCAAGAAACAGCTTTTAATTTTTCTTTTAAATCTTTATTTTCAACGACTAAAAACTTCCAAGGCTCGTAACCTACTGAGCTTGGAGATAAGCGCCCTGTTTCTAAAATGAATTGGAAATCTTCATCGGAAATTTTCTTCGTTGGATCAAACTCTTTTGTAGCATGACGAAAGTTAAATGCGTCTAAAATTTCTTGTTTCTTATCTGTATTGTTCATGTGTAAACAACCTTTCTGTAAAAATATTTAATGATGAACTGTTCAGAGTAATCTATACCCTGTATAGCTTACAACTAACAGTCAGTTAACATACAATTTGTCATAAAATCCGTTTGCAGATTTATCATAAATCATATAAATCATTCTAACAAGTACGCACATTTTTGTTGTATAGTATACTTTTTTATACTATTGATGCAGTTTTATAAGAAGCAGAAAGGAGTAAACAATCTGTGGAGTTTCGTCTTCGAAAAAGTAGTTAAGAGGGGTAGAAAGGAGAAGCGTAATCTTCTCCTTTTTAATTAAATTTTTGTATTCGATTTCTTCGCTTTGTTTTCAAGTTCACTTTTCGGTTCTGTTGAAAATTCAACATCTTTTCCGTGTCCTTGAGGGTTAACACCAGGGGCTACTTGACCTCGGTTAGCAGATTTTTTTGTACCCATTTTTGTCACCTCCGTTCGGTTAGTATGTGCAAAAAAGTGAAACAAAAATCAGGAAGTAAAGAGTGGAAAGATAAATATGAAAAGATTATCTTTAAGCATCTTCATTACATAAACAAGATAGTTACTCATTTAAACGGCCATAAAAAAACACCCTCGGAAGGGTGTTTTTCGTTTAAGAATTTGAACTGGTTGCTCTGTCTGCATATGGATAGATAGGATCTTTTAAGTGAAATTCGTAAGTCACTCCATCTACAAGTCCTACCGTTTTATTGCTATCATAAAGATCCAGCATAAAAGCAGCCATTTCTTTTGACGTATGGAACTTAGGTACTCGTCCTTCGTATTCAAAATCACTCATATCCATCGAACGCTGTGCAAATTCTGTTTCAGTAGCAGCTGGAGCAAGAACTTTAGCCTGCATTTTTGCTCCTTTTCCCTTTAATTCTTGAGAAAGACCTTCTGTAAATGCACTTACGTAGAATTTTGTTGCGCAATAAGTGACTGCATCAGCAACAATCGTGTAGCCGCCTCCAGAAGAGACATTAATAAGCTGTGTACCTTCAACGTTTTCATAATCTCTTACAAATAGAGAAGAAAGAATGGTTAAAGCTTCGATATTTAAGTGAAGCATTGTTTCAATTTTAGTTAATTTTTGTTCACCGACAGAAGCAAAGTTTCCGAATCCAGCATTGTTAATCCAAGTTTCTAATTCATACTCTTTGAGTGACTCATAAAACGTATGAGCATTTTCTGCCACGGATAAATCAACCGACTGGATAATAACATTTACATCTTGGTTCAGTTCTTCAATCTTTCCTTTTAATTCATCCAGCTTGTCCTCTCTACGTGCAGCTAATATAAGGTTTTTTCCGCGCGCTGCGAAAGCTAAAGCTGTTTCATATCCAATTCCTGAACTTGCGCCAGTAATTACTGTATATTTCATGTTGATTCCTCCATTTTCGATGTTTTCAAATTGATTATAATTGTTAAAGTACACTTTAAGTCAAGCGTTTATTCGATTTATTTTTCCCTTTAGAAGTCTGTTTGTAAACATTTGAAGTTGGGTGCTAAACTTCAGTGATTTGCAACGATTTTTAATTAAGTGGGCTCTAGGCACTACGGCAGTGATGACAATAGCAGCATTAATCTTAGGTGTTATTTCCATTTAATAAAAAAAGACCCCGAAGGGTCTTTTTTTATACTCTTAATCTTAAGTTGAACTAGACTGTTCGCTGCAACTACTCTTTTTAAAATAGAACTTATAAATTAAAAATCCGCATACAGCCACTACCGCTGCAATTAGAATATACGTTTGTGCATCTGAGATAAAAGACTGAATGGACTTAAAGTTTCCGATTTGTCCTAGCCAAAGCATGGCAATATTCAAAGGAAAGATACCAAGAAATGTGAGCAGAGCAAACGGCATAGGTTTCACTTTAGATAGCCCTGAAAGGTAGGAAATGTAGTTTCCGAGCCCTAAAGGACGAGCAATCGCAATGCTCCATAATCCGCATTTTTTAAACCATTTTTGTGATTTCTCAAATGCTTTTTTCTTTTTTGATAATTTTTTCTTTACCTTATCTTCTAATTTATAGCCTATCCCATACGGTATAAAGCTAAAAGCTGTATAAACGGCGCTTCCTGCAAGAGCGATTAATAATAATTTTACTATGTGCATGTTTAATAAGTATCCGTAGGTAAGGGTGAGAAGAGAACCAGGAAACGGCAGGGATGAAGCCTCAATGGCCAGTCCGCTTAAAAGTCCCCAAATTCCAAATTGTTTCAGTAAGTCTGTTATGAAGTGTAGCATAAGATCGCCTCTTTTTCTGTGTCATAACATTCAAATACCCATCTATATGTTCGGAAAAACTTATAAGAGAAAAGAAAATAAAGGAAGAGCGCGGGATATAACAGAAAAAAACTTAGCTTGTACAAGGAAAAAAGAAGGAAGTATATTTTATAGCTTCTACTCAAAGTGAAATTATAGGAAAAAAATAATTGAGTGTGAATTTTTAAATAAACTACGACTTTTATTCATAGTTTTGATTCCTTTTATTCATTTTACTTATAAAACTAACGGGTGTAAACTTGTTGTGTTGTGAAATAATCCATTATGTATATGTATTAAAAGGAAAGGAGGTTACCGTGTGGTTATTATTGTAGGATTGTTATTGTTGATGTTTTTTGCTTATCTAGGATGGTCTATTATCTGGGTGGCACCTGTTGTCGCTACGTTTGTTGCTTATTTTAGCGGTTTAAAAGTACTGCCTACTTATACAGATGTGTATATGGGAGGGTTTGTAGATTTCGCTGCAAAATGGTTCCCCATCTTTTTATTAGGAGCCGTCTTTGGAAAGCTAATGGAAGATACAGGCGCAGCTAAGTCGCTAGCGCAGCGCATTGCTAAATTGTTTGGAAGTAAAAGAGCCATTTTAGGGGTGCTGATTGCTTCAGCCATTTTGACATACGGCGGAGTCAGTTTATTCGTTGTTGTCTTTGCGATTTATCCTTTAGCAATCGCATTATTTCGAGAAGCTAACGTATCGCGAAATTTACTGCCAGCAACCATTGCACTCGGAGCATTTACATTTACAATGACAGCGATTCCAGGTACGCCTCAAATTCAAAATCTGATTCCGACTGCTACATTTAAAACCAATGCAATGTCCGGTTCGATTATTGGAATTGTCTCAGGTCTTATTATGGCAGTGGGAGGCTATTTATGGTTAGCTTATCGCGATAAAAAATTAAAAGCTAAAAATCAAGGGTTTACTGAGCCTAATGAATCATCGGTTGCCGCAAGTGAAGAGCAGGACTCGATGAATGTAATGTTAGCTATTTTACCGCTGATTATCGTTGTCGTGACATTAAACGTTTTAAAATGGGAGCCTATCGTATCATTATTAATTGGTATTTTTTCTATTTTACTTATTAATTTCAAACACTATAAGACGTTTATTTCTTCTATAAATGAAGGAGCAAAAGGATCCGTAATGGCTGTTATTAACACGAGTGCAGCAGTAGGCTTTGGCTCGGTTATTACAGCAGTTCCAGAGTTTAAAGATGTCACGCACGTACTACTAAACATTTCGAGTAATCCGCTCGTTTCAGAAGCGTTAAGCGTTCAAGTGCTAGCGATGATCACGGGTTCAGCATCCGGTGGTATGGGTATTGCGCTTCAAGCATTAGGAGATACGTGGTATTACTTGTCTCAAACGACGAATTTAAGCGCCGATGCGCTTCACCGTATTGCAAGCGTTGCGTCAGGTGCATCTATTTTACCGCATAACGGCGCGTTGTTAACGCTATTAGCTGTAACTGGTCTTCGGCATAAAGAAACGTATAAAGACGTATTTGTTGTTGCATTTATCATCCCGACAATCGCTTTATTTGCAGGAGTCGCATTAGCGGCAGCCGGCATTATTTAAAAACAGGAGGAGAATACACATGGTTGAAAATCAAGTAATTGTAATCACAGGAGCAGCAAGAGGAATTGGATTTGAAATAGGTAAACGATTCGCTGAAAACGGCGGGAAAATTGTGTTATCTGATATTGATCAAACTGCCGTAGAAGCTGCAGCACAAAATCTTCGTGAAGCTGGATTCGAAGCACTTGGTGTCAAAGCGGATGTAACAAAAGAAGAAGAAATCAAACATTTAATTGAAACAGCAAACGCACATTTTGGAGCGGTTCATACGTTCATTAACAACGCTGGTTTGCAGCATGTTTCTCCAATCGAAGAGTTTCCAACTGAAAAGTATGAGTTAATGATTAAAATTATGCTGACAGCTCCATTTATGGCGATTAAGCACGCGTTTCCAATCATGAAAAAACAAGGGTTCGGACGTATTATTAACGTTTCTTCTATCAATGGTTTAATCGGTTTTGCAGGCAAAGCGGCTTATAACAGTGCCAAACACGGTGTAATTGGGCTAACAAAAGTAGCTGCTCTTGAAGGTGCAGCACACGGTATTACGGTTAATGCACTTTGTCCTGGTTATGTGGATACACCACTAGTGAGAGGTCAGTTAGATGGTTTAGCTAAAACAAGAAACGTACCATTAGAAAGCGTTCTTGAAGAAGTTATTTATCCTTTAGTCCCTCAAAAAAGATTACTAGACGTGAGCGAAATTGCTGACTACGCTATCTTCTTAGCGAGTGATAAAGCAAAAGGTGTAACTGGTCAAGCGGTAGTAATGGACGGCGGATATACAGCTCAATAAAAATAGAACAAATCATTAAAAGCATAAATGAGTCCAACGGGCTCATTTATGCTTTTTTAGGTTATATCTATTCTATTGAGTTAATCAACGTTAAAATATAACTAGGCGATACATAAAAAAAGCCTCATATGCTATTTCTACTGTCAAGATAAATAGTAGGATAAAAAAGCGTACAGATTAGAAAGGATGATACATATGGTGCAAACAGTAAATGAATTAATTAAACATCCGGTTTTCTATTTCTTTAACGAAATCTCAGCTATTCCTAGAGAATCTGGAAATGAAAAAGAAATTAGTAACTATTTAGTTTCTTTTGCAAAAGAAAGAAGCCTTGAGGTTATCCAAGACGAAGCTTTAAATGTAATCATTAAAAAGCCGGCAACTAAAGGATATGAACATGCTTCAGCTATCATTTTGCAAGGACATATGGACATGGTATGCGAGTTAAATAAAGGAACTGTCCATGACTTTGAAAAAGATCCGCTTCAACTGCGAATTGTTGAAGATATGCTTTATGCAAATGGTACTACGCTAGGAGCTGATAACGGGATTGCCGTTGCATATGCACTGGCTTTACTAGATGCTCAAAATATAGCGCACCCCTCTCTTGAAGTAGTCATTACCACTGAAGAAGAAACGACTATGGGCGGAGCCATTGCTGTAAATCCAGCTTATTTTGAAGGGAAAATCTTTATTAACCTTGATACAGAAGAGGACGGAAAGCTCCTTGTCAGCAGCGTAGGCGGGGTAAAAGGCGTGCTTCGTATTCCTATAAACTGGGAGTCGTCTTCCAATAACTCAGAAACATATAGCTTAAGCATCGGAGGACTGCGCGGCGGACATTCCGGAATGGAAATTGACAAAGAAAGAGGAAATGCGAATAAACTGCTAGGGAGAGTTTTATATGATTTACAACAAGAACTTCCCTATTCTTTAAGCAGCATTAGCGGAGGATTAAAATCAAATGCAATTCCCCGTGAATCAGAAGCAATTCTATCAGTTGAGCCTTCTGAGGTAGGAAAGCTAGAAAATAAGATTCGTGAGTGGAACGAAATAGTAAAAAATGAATTACAAGCGGCTGATCCGAGCGTATATGTAAAAATAAACAAATTTTCTTCCGTTGAGAAATGTTTTACAAGAGAAACGACAGAACGAATTGTACAAGCTATTATGCTAACACCAAACGGCGTTCAAAGCATGAGTATGAATATTGAAGGATTAGTAGAATCTTCTACCAACTTAGGTGTGATCACGACGACAGAATCTGAGGTTGTTTTTCAAAATGAAATTCGCAGCTCAGTAAAAAGCTTAAAAGAAAAAATAGTAAGTCAAGTGCGCATACTTGCTCAGGTAGTCGGGGGAAGAGTTGAAACAAAAGGTAATTATCCTGAATGGGCGTACAATGGAGATTCAAAAATTCGCGAATTATGTAAAAAGGTTTACAAAGAAAAGTATGGTGAAGAGGCGGAGATCATCGCCATCCATGCTGGAATTGAATGCGGTATTTTCTTAGAAAAAATCCCTGGATTAGATGCCATTTCGCTCGGACCCGATATGTACGACGTTCATACACCTGATGAACACCTGAGCATTCCGTCTACTATTAAGACATGGGAATACTTATTAGCAGTATTAAAAGAGGCAAATAAGATATAAAGTTATCAGCATTCCTATAATCTTAAAAAGAGAGCTTCTGTAAAGGAGCTCTTTTTCATTCGTCATTTATCAGATAATAAATAGGGTTCCATCAACGCGTCAGGCAATTGAGAACATTTATGTAAGCGTTTTACAAATAAAGGTTTTAAAACGGTCCTAAAAGAGGTAAACAATTACTAAAACGATAGACAAATGAATTCAAAACAAGCTCTGCAACTAATAAATTAGTAGGGAGAGAATGTATATGAATGATAATAGTCTTATCAAAGATCCTTTTTTAGAAAAAGGAGAAATTGAATTTTTAGAATTAAAGAAAGACGAAATACGTTATCTAAAGTTCGATCGATTTTTAAAAGTCATTAAAGCACTTAATCAACGCAGTGATAAAGGCTACCAGAGTCTTATGCTTTCCGTTGATGGCTTTAAAGGTACTTCAAGAGAATTATATGAGATAGAGGAGTTTCGCAGGTATGTAAATTTGTTAATTAATCAAGTTCCTCAAATATTATTTTATATTCATGATAAAAACAAAATGACTAATCAAATTTTGAAGAGTTTATCAAATAATAGCAGCCAGCCGGCCTCTATAGATCCTAAAAGAGCACGTTTAATGATTGATGCCATACAAGAGCAAGTAACGAAAACAGAAGATAAAGAGATAAAGGAGAATCTTTCTGAATTCGTATGTAAAATCCAGAGCTTTGTGAATCAGTATTAACAGTTCCCAATAGAAAAGCAGAATCCATATTATAAAAAAGTACGAGAACTTAAAGCTTCTCGTGCTTTTTTTGTTGGGAAAACTGTAGAAAAAGAAAAGGATTATCAACATATATTGATAAATAATAAAAGTAAAACTTCATATTTGGCAGTGAAATAATCAGGAGGGATGAACATTGAATCATATTGAAATAAGAAGACCAAAAATAGAGGACAGCGCAGAACTCCACGAGCTTTTTAATGAAGTGATCACAGATACCTTTCATAGAGAGGGTCTATCTGACATGGTGAACGATATACAAATAGAAATTGAAAGTAAAGAACAATATTTAAAAAGTGACCTTGATAGCGATGGGAAATGTCGATTCTTTTGGCTCGGAATAGATACGTGCACCAATAAGATTATTGGCTGCATTGAATATGGCCCTGTTAGTGAATTAATTATGGCATGTACAAAAGGGGAGCTGCAAGGATGGATTGAAATCGGCACAGTTTTTGTTCATCCAAAGTACCAAAGAAAAGGGGTAGGAACACTGCTTATACATATTATGCTGCTTACGCTTCAAAGCAGAGAAATTAAAAAAATTTGTTTGGATAGCGGATACAAGAATGCTCAGAAAGTATGGAAAAACATATTTGGAATTCCCGATTACTTAGTAAAAGATTACTGGAGCAAAGGATATCATCACATGATTTGGAAAATAGAAACAGAACGTACACCGATAGTATTTAAGTTCAGTCATAACGGATAATAAGATGTCTTCTAGAAAATAGCCGGTAGAAAGGTACCGGATATTTTTTACGGATTGAGCTACGATTATTTAAAGATAAAAAAAGACCTCTCTGAAGGTCTTTTTTTATGGACATATAACAATTCTTTTTAAGAGCGAGCAGGATAGTTTATTAGAGAGCTAGAACACATTCATAATACGAACGATTACGGCAACAAGCTGAATATGAGAAAAACATATTCGTATCTTTGAATAATAAAGCTTTTATCACTTATGTGGAGGAGTATGGAAATGTCTATATATGAAATTTGGAATGAAGTGGATCTTTATATGAATCATAAGCTCATACAACCTGACCCTATTCTTGATGAGGTATTGAAGGCAAATCAAGAGGCTGGATTACCTGCCATCGACGTATCGCCTAGTCAAGGAAAGTTTCTGCATTTGTTAGCTTCATTAAAAGGGGCTAAACGCATTTTGGAAATTGGTACTCTTGGAGGGTACAGCACGATTTGGCTAGCCAGAGCTCTTCCGAAAGATGGACAGCTGATTACGCTCGAATTAAGCGCTCAGCATGCAGAAGTAGCACGAGCTAATTTAAAAAGAGCGGGAGTAAGCCACTTAGTAGAAGTCATTGTCGGCCCCGGGCTTGATACATTAGCTGTATTAAAGGATAAGGGAACAGAGCCGTTTGATCTTATCTTTATTGATGCTGACAAGCCGAATAACCCAAATTACTTAAAGTGGGCTCTAGAATTATCAAAACGAGGAAGTACGATTATTTGTGATAATGTTGTTCGTCAAGGGCATGTGGTGAACTCAGAAAGTGAAGATGAAAATGTAAAGGGAATTCGACAATTTATGGATGCTCTGGCTCAAGAAAAACGAATCAGCGCCACGGCTATACAAACCGTTGGAAGCAAAGGCTATGATGGATTCATTGTAGGGATTGTTGAATGATAGAACTCGTGTTACATATAAAGAGGCTGAGACAAAAGTAGTTTTGTTGAAGGGAAATCCGACCGATGAATTCAAATTCTTGATGGAGAATCTCGATTCCTCGGTCGGATTTTTTCATGGTGATAGTGAACGTAAATTTCATGTGTGTAGGCGTAGGTGCTTCTAGCTGTGGATTGATTTCGTTATCTCCCAGCCTCTATTTAATTTGCGTCCAACTTATTTGTTATTTGTTTTGCTGTCAGAAAATTAATCAACTCTCTTACAGCGAATGAACTGTAGCGTTCTTTTAACAGAATAATTCCAAGTTCCCACATCATTTCAGGATCTGCAATAGGTACCGTAATAATATTGGAATCTTTCACTTTGGCATAAAGCGATTCGGGTAAAATAGCAATACCTAGTTCTGCTGCTGTTAATTCAATAATTAAATCCCATTGAGAACTTTTATATGCGATAGAAGGCACAAATCCTGATTTTAAAGCATCTTGAATTAACCGGTCGTGCAGCGTAAATTCTTCACTGAACATAATGAATTTTTCATGCTCCAATTCTTTCATCCAGACGGAAGAACGTTTCGCTAAAGGATGGTTTTTATGGGCGTATAAAAGGAATCTCTCCTTAACGAACGGGTATACGTGAAAATGCTCATCATGACCGCTTGTGAGAGGAAGCATAACAATCCCCATATCTACACCAGCCTCTTCCACAAGGGCTTCAATTTTTTTTGCTCCAAATTCAATAAGCTCTAGAGATACTTTAGGGTATTGTTCATTAAATGCTTTTGCAATCTTCGGGAAAAACAAGGTCCCGATGAGCGGAGGGATTCCCATCTTGATTTGCCCTGTTTGCAAGTTCATTAAATCGCCCAACAAGTGAGGCATGTCTTTTAACACCGACAGCGCTTTAGTTGCCTGATGATACACGACTTCTCCTGCATCGGTTAGCTTTAATTCTCTTGTTGAACGGTCAAGAAGCTCAAATCCTAGTTCATTTTCTACTTTTTTGACGGCTTTACTTAAAGCCGTTTGTGACAAATGAACTTGCAGCGCTGCCTTTGTAAAATTTTTATGATTCGCTACCTCTATAAAGTATTCTAAGTCTCTGATTTCCATGTGAAACTCCATTTCTGCAAACTGCTTATCCTTTTTTTTTACTCTTTATTTTAACCATTAAATTATTTACTGTAAATGCGCTGATTAAAAAAGGGAGCTATCCAATGAATAAAAACGAGGAAAGGAAATGAACTAAAGTTTCTGTCGAAATTGATTTATAAAACCAATAATCTTTTTATAGAGAAACATAGATTTTGCTACTAGCTGATGAGGAATATAAAGATTTTTGCCTGTACGTTCGGGCAAAAATGCAAAACTTATCAAAATAACTGAAAGCCCAAAGGCTGCAGCTGTAATCTCTATCCAAGAAAACACCATATCATTCCTCCTTTTACAAACCTATTAATAGAATATGTAAAAGTTTGAAAGGAGGTTGTACGATAGACCTATAAAGAGCGTCGTCATTAAGCTCTCTCAAAATAAAATGACGTCAAAGAACGCAGGGCCTGTGCCAAACGTTCTTTGACGTCATTTTATTTTCGCTCTTCAGCTTGATGCTCTTGTTTGTTTTGCTCAGTGAGACGTTTTTGATGAGCTTTTGTTTCTGCACTTACGTGATTCGCATCATTCGGTTGATTCTTCTTTGAACCTCCTGCAGCGTTACTCATTAGACGACACCTCCAGTCCGGTTATGAAACATACCTATAGAATGTGCGTATTTACAAACTTTATACACGGCTATCGATATTACTGCACACGAAAAAAGCAAAGGGAGAGTCACTAAGACTGTTCCCTTTGCTTTTTTACTAGGCGACTTTATCGGTGGTGATAATTTTGTTAATCCAGTCTTTTCCTTCTGTAAACCTTGTAACAAGCATCGCTGTTACTGTATTTCCCGTACTGTTTAAGAGCGTAGCAGGGGCGTCAATAATTGTGGAAATGACCGCAATGATGGGCAGAACTTCTGGCGAAAATCCGTAAATTGTAATGATTAACATTTCGCCAATCATACCGCCTCCAGGAATTGCTCCCATTACGGCTCCAACTAAAAAGGCTACGCCTAATATGCTCAAAATACTCGTAGCAGACGTCATATCTTTGCCGAACAAACTGAATAAGAAAACAATTTTTAGAATACCACCGATAACAGAACCATCTTTATGGGTGTTTGCTCCTAATGGAATCACTGTTTCAGCAATATCCAGCGGCACACCCATTTTCTTTGTTGCGTCTAAATTGACTGGAATAGATGCCGCGGAAGAACAGGTAGCAATAGCAGTGATAGAAGGAGCAGCTGCATTTTTCCAAAACAGCTTAATTCCTGCTTTACCGCCAGCAATCCATGCGTATAGCGTAAAGAAGCCAAAATAGTAAACGATTGCAATTAATAAATAAAGAATAAATGCTCTAGCATACCCTTGCAAGATCTTTGGTCCAAGTTCTCCTACTACAGTAGCAAAATAGCACCCTAAACCAATTGGAGCATAGTACATGACAATTTTAACGACTTTCATCGATACTTCTTGACCCGAAGTCAGAAATTTCGCCATAGGCTGTCCTTTTTCACCAGCCATCGTGGTAGCAATACCGAAGATAACGGCAAAGACAATTAATTGTAAAATATGCTCTTTCGAAAATAACTGAACAAAATCAGGTACAGTAAATGTACTAACAAGCTGATTTAAAAGCGTCATTTTTTCAGCTGTATTTTCACTGTCACCCATTAATTCTTTAATGGCAGAAGTATCTACGTTGTGCAGCGGATTGTAAAGTGATGCGCCTAAAAAGCCTAGAACGGCTGAAACAGCAGCAGTGGCGACAAACACAACGGCGATACCTAGCATAATTTTACCAAGACGTTTCATTTCGTTCATGTTTGCGATCGCCGAAGCCACACTAAAAAAGACAAGGGGAACGATAATCATGAACATTAAATTAAGAAACAAATCACCAAAGGGCTTTACGACTGCCACATCGGGCCCGATAGCATATCCTGCTATCCCGCCAATTAAAATAGCGAGAAGCAGAATAAGCGATGATCTGTACGTTTTAAATACACTTAAAACCATATAGATTTCCTCCAAACAACAATAGCTTCTTTACTACGCAAGAACAGCTATCATTTGCTCATTGCATACGTAGTAACGACTGGCTTTACATCTTTACGCACCAAATCTTCGTATGTTTCTCGCTCTACAGCAAGACGAGCTTCTCCATTTTTCACAAATACAACAGCAGGGCGCGGAATACGGTTGTAATTGCTAGCCATTGAATAGTTGTAGGCACCTGTAGAGGATACTGCTAGTAAATCTCCTTGATTAACGCGCGGTAAATCGATATCCCAAATAAGCATATCTCCTGATTCACAGCATTTCCCCGCAATTGATACTGTTTCATCTTTTTTATCCGTCACTCTATTAGCCAAGACAGCTTCATGTTTTGCATCGTAAAGAGCAGGACGGATATTATCGGTCATACCGCCATCAATTCCTACGTATTTGCGTACACCTGGAATCTCCTTCGTTGAGCCGATTGTATAAAGCGTTGTACCTGCTTCTCCTACGATGCTTCTTCCAGGCTCAATCCAGACTTCCGGAAGGGTATAATTCTGTTCAGTTAACGTGCGGCTTAGCTTTTCTGTCAGTGCATCTACATAATACTCAACTGGAAGTGGAGAGTCGCTTTCGGTATAACGAATACCAAAACCACCACCTACGTTTAAAACTTTTACTTCAAATTCCATTTTATCACGAATACTGAATAAGAAATCAGTTAAAATATCAATGGCGCGAGAAAAACCATCTACTTCAAAAATTTGCGAACCAATATGACAATGAATGCCTAAAAGATCGTAGTAAGGCTTTTCTAATGCAGAACTTACCGCTTTCATAGCCTGGTCATTGGAAAGACCAAATCCAAACTTGGAGTCTTCCTGTCCGGTCATAATATACTCATGTGTGTGGGCTTCAATCCCTGGAGTAACACGCAGAAGAATAGATGCTTTCTGTTTGCGCTCAGCTGCTAAGGCATGTAAAACTTCAAGTTCGGTAAAGTTATCCACAACAAAACAGCCAATATTCGCATCAAGAGCCATTTCAATTTCTTCAATCGTTTTGTTATTTCCGTGAAAATGAATGCGTTCAGCTGGATATCCCGCTTCAAGAGCTGTAAATAATTCGCCTCCTGAGACCACATCTAATGACATATCAAGCTTCGTTAAAAGGCTAGCCATTTCCATACAAAGAAACGCTTTCCCTGCATAGGCGATTTGATATGAAAATCCGCTTCTTTGAAAGGCTGAATGGAAGGCCTTGCATTTCGTCTCAATTAATTCTTGATCGTAGATGTATAGGGGAGTGCCGTATTGTTTTTTCAGTTCGACCGTATCACACTGCCCAATTTCTAAATGATTGCTGCTGTTAATTTTACTCGTTCCATGTAAGTACATAATCCGTATCCCTCCATTTAAATCATTCAACTATAACTTTGATGGTCAGTAGAAAAACACAAAAAAGACCCGTGAAGTGATGTTCACGCGTCTTGGTTTCATAATAATAAAGTATTATTACATTCTAGGCATCAACATCTCTTCAATAGCTCTCCACAAACCAAGTGGTTTGTGACAGCTCAGCATTTATTCAATACTGAACCAGTATATGAACACAATGGATGTTTATATACTTCGGCACGAAATCCCTTTTACTTATCTTCACAGACTCCATTAGTCTCCAATAAGTGACTCTTGATTTCATGCACCTCTATTCTCAGAGAGGAAAATTATATTTAAATGTAACTCCTATTATATTTCCTTTTCCTCTGTCTAGTCAATGAAAAGTTAAGGCATAGGAATATCAAAGAAGATAAATAAAAAAGCTATGAAGCTTCCAGATAGAATCCAAGCAGCCAGCGCTGTCTTCTGATGAATGATTAAAAGTGAGAACGTGACAATATTGAAGAGAAAAGAACATAGCAGCGACCATCCATAATGATGAGTGATACTGTGATTAACATAAGCAATGAACTCAATCACAGTAAATAAAAGCGCCCATAAAAGAATCCACCACAGCCGGCCGCTTACATGCAGCGGCAGCCTTCCTAAAAAAACCGGTATAACAAACGGATAAATAATTAAGGTTATTCCAAGAGAAACCATTAGGTGATCGGGTAGAAAAAGATGATCAATACCAACAGGGTGAAATACCCATACGCGGTGATGAAACAGCAGCACTTCATAAAGCAAATTCCCCGTGACCCAAAACAGCAAAGTAGGGTAGTATTCTTGATACCTTCGCCACTTGCCAAATAGTAAACCAAGAATGATAAAAAATAATACAAATGAAGATTGCATACGCTCTCCTTAAAATAATGGTTATTTCTTTTTATTTACATATTATAGTGGTTTTATTCTTTCATTTTTTTATTCAGCACCTATAATAGAAAAGCCGTAAGCCACAGCGTTAAAGACGTACTACCACTATTTATGGCTTTCTTCACCCTGTTATAATCTTGGTAAAAGAACTTCTACCGCTTTTGCTTACGAGACTAAAGGAGCTATATGTCAAAGTCAGCAAGGCTTAAAAATAAGCTTAAAATAGCTTCGCCTAGTATGTGACTTCTTTTTTTGCTATGCTAAAATTGCATACATATAGCATGAGAATACTAGAAGAAAGAAAAGGGTGTTTCGGTATGAAAACATACATCGTAGTTGGAGCTGGGGTACTTGGAGCTTCTACGGCATATCATTTAGCAAAAGCAGGAGCAGATGTGACATTGATAGATCGCAAGGATGCTGGTCAAGCTACTGATGCAGCAGCAGGAATTGTTTGTCCGTGGCTTTCGCAGCGTCGAAATAAAGCATGGTACCGCTTAGCAAAAGGCGGCGCCAAGTACTATCAAACATTAATTCAGCAATTAGAAGAAGATGGAGAAACGGATACGGGATATAAGCGAGTAGGAGCAATTAGTTTACACACTGATGAACAAAAGCTTAAAAAAATGGAAGAACGAGCATATAAGCGTCGGGAAGAAGCCCCCGAAATAGGCGAGATTACACGTTTATCCGCTAAAGAAACACAGGCTTTGTTTCCGGCTCTTTCGGAAGAATACAGTTCAGTTCATATTAGTGGAGCCGCTCGCGTTAACGGAAAAGCTCTTCGAAACGCACTTGTGAATGCAGCGAAGAAAAACGGTGCAAAAATAATAGAAGGAAACGCAGAACTACTTTATGAAAATAATCGAGTAACGGGCGTTGCCGTAAATGGACAAACCCTTCTAGCAAGTACAACAATCGTGACAGCAGGAGCGTGGGCAAATCAATTACTAGAGCCTCTTGGAGTGAAATTTTTAGCAAGCTTTCAAAAAGCGCAAATTGTCCACTTGCATCTTCCTGATTTAGATACAAAAGACTGGCCCGTTGTAATGCCTCCAAGCGACCAATATATTCTTTCGTTTGAACAAGGTCAAATTGTCATAGGAGCAACACATGAAAACGACACGGGTTATGACTTGAGAGTAACGGCTGGGGGGCTTCATGAAATTTTTTCAAAGGCCTTATTAATTGCTCCTGGCTTAACAGAAAGCACAGTCTTAGAAACAAGGGTAGGGTTTCGACCATTTACTCCAGGCTTCTTGCCAGTCATCGGGGCTCTTCCAGCTTACGAAGGAATACTAGTAGCGAATGGTCTCGGAGCTTCAGGCTTAACGTCGGGTCCTTATCTTGGTTCAGAGCTTGCTAAATTAGCACTTGAAATGGAAATGGAAATTGATCTTAGCGATTATGATGTAAGAGGAGCTATTGAGTCCTAAGCAAATAGAATGAATGAAAACAAATAGAAGTTCGCAAACTATAACTACTATATGATGAAAGGAAGTAGATTGTTTGCGAAAGGTTATGATAAGTGCAGCAGCAGCTTTTTTATTTATGAGCGGGACGCCTGTATTAGCGGAAAACAATCCTCAGCCAGAAACAAAAGACGTGCAGCTGACGTCTCAGCAAAAGCAGGAATTATCCGTTCTGTACAAAGAAATGTTCGAAAAAAAGAAAGAAATACTTTCAAAATATGTGGAGTACGGCGTGCTAAGCAAAACGGAGAGTCAAAACATTTCTTCACATATGGAAAATCGCTATCAGCATATGGAGAAAAATGGGTTTGTTCCGAAGCGGCACTGTCATAAAATGCATCATTCAAAGTAATTCCTATTCACATAAAAAAGCGCCTATACAGGCGCTTTTTTTATGTGAATGAATGGAAAATATCTGCTTCTTTATCTAGTAAATTTTAAACGCCTCATGTAAAATTAAGAGAATGAGAACGATTAGGAAAGATGCTAGTGAGGGGTAGGTAAATATGAACGATGAACGAAAATAAAAAAATAGTCCGATTACATGCAGAAAATCATTCAGCTGAGGCTCTAGGAATCATATTTGCTTACAAACAAAAAGGTGACCACCTTGTTTACAGTATGTATCAAGGAGAAAGCGTTTCTGAGCAAAAAATACCTCTAGAAGAATGGGTCTCGTATGAGCATTTTTTCGAAGCGCTAAATAAAAAGAAAAAGCTTATGTACGAGCTTCAAATAAATGATAAACGCTATGTAGTAAACTTAACCCCTTTATCTTACACAGAAAAACCTGAAATTATGGGACATTGCGTGAATATAACTAGTTATCAGGAGAAAAAAGAACAGATTCAGCCTTTTATTTATCATAACGCAGATGCTGTTGCTATCGTTGACTTAGAGGGTAAAACGCTTCAAGTGAACCCTGCGTTTGAGAATACATTTGGCTGGACGTTTGAAGAAATTCATCAAAAGCCTCTTCCGATTATACCTTCGTTTTTAAAGGAGCCCGTGTGCGAACTTCATAAGACTATTCAATCAGGGGAATCGAAAACGGAATTCGAGACGGTCAGACAGCATAAAGACGGGCATTTAATTAATGTAAGCGTCACACTATTTCGCGTTGAAAATATGAATGATTGGCCGTTATGCATTGCGTTTGTCTATCGAGATATAACATCGCGCAAGCAGGATGAGACGGCTTTAAAAGAAAGCGAACAGCGCTACCGAAGTTTGATTGAGTTATCCCCGGAAGCAATTATCGTTCATAGTGAAGGTAAAATTGATTATATCAACCCTGCAGGAGCTAAAGCACTAGGATACAAGAATCCTCAAGATGTATTAGGAGCTTGTGTTTATCAGTTTGTTCACCCTGATTACTATGATGTTGTAAAACAGCGAATTTATCGAATGAAAACAGAAAATAAATCTGTGGATTTGCAGGAAGAAAAGTTTATTCATAAAGACGGTCATACGATTGATGCCGAAACCATTGCCTTTCCTATTCCGTATATGGGAAAGCAGGCCATTCAAGTTTTGTTTCGTGATATTACAGAACGTAAAAAAACTGAAAAATTGCTGCGTGAATCCGCTCAGCTTTCCTTAGTCGGACAGTTAGCAGCGGGTATCGCTCACGAAATCAGAAACCCTCTAACAGCGGTAAAAGGATTTATGCAGTTATTAGAAGAAACGAGCGGTCAGCCTTACTATGTAGAAATGATAAATCATGAGTTAGATAGAATCGAATTGATTGCCGACGAGTTCTTGAGTCTTGCAAAGCCTCAGGCGAAAACCTACAAAGACAAACACGTCCAAGATATCTTAGAGAACACGTTAAAGCTAGCTGAGGTGCAGGGGATTACAGAGAAAATTCACGTAAAAAAAGAGATTGATCTTCATCTTCCTCTCGTATTATGCGAAGAAAACCAGTTAAAACAGGTCTTTAGCAATATATTTAAAAATGCCGTCGAATCCATGCCAAGTGGAGGAACTGTAACGATTCAACTAAAAAGATTTAATCAGGAGAACCTTGTTGTCCGGTTTAGCGACGAGGGGCCAGGCATCACGCAGGAACGAATGCAGCATTTAGGAAAACCTTTTTATAGTACGAAAGAGAAAGGAACGGGGCTTGGACTGATGGTGTGCTATAAGATCATTCGAGAACATAGAGGAGAAATTAACTTTGTAAGTGAACTTGGAAAAGGAACTACCGTAGACATTCTTTTGCCTTTTAAAAAGTAGATTCTACTTTTATAAGCATGAAACCTTTTCTAAAGGGGAATACATGTTAGTGAACGAATAATGAGGTTAAAATAGGAGGGAATACGATGGAACGTATTGAAACGGGAGAGATTTTTACAATTTTAGATGAAAATGATCAAGAGCAAGATATTGAAGTGCTTGGAAAAATGACGATTGAAGGCCACGATTATATTGCCGTTGCGTTTGTGGAAGAAGTTTTAATTGAAACAGAAGAAGAAATTGATGTTTTCTTTTTAAAAATTGAAGATGATGGTGAATGGTCTTCAATTGAAGATGATGATGAGTTTGAAAAAGTATCAGCCGTATTTGAGGAAATGACATCCGCGTAAAAAGAGAGGTTACAACCTCTCTTTTTTTTATTTATAAATAATATAATATTTAGAATTTTTCTAAAAATATCTTGCTGAATTATTTCCCTTCATTTATGATGAATATGTAACATACCAACCGGTTAGTAAGTAAATGAAAGCGAGGGACTACCGTGTATTTTTCTTACTCTGACAAAGTAGTGAAGCTGCAAAAAGAATTGAGCTCTTTTATGGAAGAGCATATTTATCCAAATGAACAGCTATACGAACAACAGCTGAATGAACAGCCATCTAGATGGTCAGCTGTTCCTCCAATCATGGAAGAGTTAAAAGAAAAAGCAAAGCGAGCTGGGCTATGGAACTTATTTTTGCCAGAAAGCGAATACGGAGCAGGTCTAACAAATGTAGAATACGCTCCTCTTTGCGAAATTATGGGCCGTTCTATTATTGGACCAGAAGCTTTTAACTGCGGAGCTCCTGACACTGGCAATATGGAAGTGCTGGTTCGATACGGAACGCCTGAACAGAAAGAAAAATGGCTAAAGCCTCTGTTAAATGGAGACATTCGCTCCTGCTTTTCTATGACAGAACCGGATATAGGTTCTTCTGATGCCACAAACATTCAGTGCAGTATTGTAAGAGAAGGCGATGAATATGTAATCAATGGAAGAAAATGGTGGTCTTCAGGTGCGGGAGATCCTCGCTGCAAAATTGCTATTGTCATGGGAAAAAGCGATTTTAACGCATCTAAATATGAACAGCAGTCTATGATTCTAGTTCCATTAAATACTCCGGGAGTTAAAATTGAACGAATGCTGCCAGTCTTTGGATACGATCACGCTCCTCATGGACATGCTGAAATTCATTATGACAATGTGCGTGTGCCAGCATCCAATATGCTTTTAGGCGAAGGAAAAGGGTTTGCTATTGCTCAAGGTAGATTAGGGCCTGGACGTATTCATCACTGCATGCGTCTAATAGGAGCAGCTGAAAGAGCGCTCGAAGAATTATGTAAGCGTATTCAAAGTCGTTCTACATTTAATAAGTTGCTTTCTCAGCAAGGGGTTATTCAAGAATGGGTGGCAGAATCGCGTATTGAAATTGAGCAAGCTCGCTTATTAACATTAAAAGCTGCTTATATGATGGACACAGTTGGAAATAAAAAAGCGCGGAAAGAAATTGCCATGATTAAAGTAATAGCTCCTGCTATGGCTTTAAAAGTCATTGATCGTGCCATTCAAGCATTTGGAGCAGCAGGTGTTTCAGAAGACACGCCGCTTGCGGCACTTTGGGCAAATGCCCGCACTTTGCGCCTTGCCGATGGTCCAGACGAAGTGCACAAAGCACAGCTTGCAAGACTTGAGCTAAAATCCTATCAAGAACAGGAGGCAACCTATGCACATAAAGGATCTGTTTGATTTAACTGGAAAAACAGCTATTATTACCGGAGGAGGCAGAGGATTAGGAGAGCAAATGGCAGAAGGGCTTGCAGAGGCAGGGGCAAATATTGTTCTATGCTCAAGAAAAAAAGAAGCATGTCAGCAAGTGGCTGATCGATTGGCCACCGTGGGCGTAAAAACCCTCGCTTTAGCATGTGACATCAGTCAGCCTGAAGATATTAAAAATGTCGTGCATCAAACGATTGAAACATTTGGACGCATCGATATTTTAATTAACAACAGCGGAGCTACGTGGGGAGCTTCGGCTGAAGAAATGCCTCTTGAAGCATGGCAAAAAGTGATGAATATTAATGTGACGGGCACGTTTTTAATGTCACAAGAAGCTGGAAAAGAAATGATTAAACAAAAAGCTGGTAAGATTATTAACATTGCTTCAATTGCGGGTCTTGGAGGAACGGACCCTCAGTATATGGATACAATCGGGTACAACACGAGTAAAGGAGCGGTCATTACGTTCACGAAAGATTTAGCTGTCAAATGGGGACAGCATAATATTCAAGTTAATGCAATTGCGCCGGGATTTTTTCCTACTAAAATGTCAGGTGCGATTATGGAACAAGGAAAAGATTATTTTCTAAGTCAAACCCCTTTAAAACGCTTTGGCTCCGAAGCTGATTTAAAAGGAGCGGCTGTTTTTCTTGCTTCTGCAGCGTCTAATTATATTACGGGCGATATTCTGACAGTAGACGGTGGAGTTCATGCTATGTGAATAAGAAAGGAGTTACTCAATGGAAGACGTTAAAAAATGGTTTACACCTTATCCAGAAGCCTACACTCATGACATTCACATCGAAGATATTTCACTATTTGATATGCTGAAAGAAACAGCCGAACGTTATCCTGCTCACACAGCCACGCGCATGTATCAGCATACGTTAACGTACCAGGAGCTGTACCACTCAGTTCGCGTATTTGCAGGAGCACTGCAGAAAAAAGGGATTAAAAAAGGAGATCGTGTAGCAATTATGCTGCCAAATTGTCCGCAATATATAATAAGCTATTTTGGCATTATAGCAGCGGGCGGCATTGTCACTCAGGTCAACCCCATGCTTGTCGAACAAGAACTAAAGCATATTTTACACGATTCCGGCGCAAAAAAAATAATTCTACTCGATGATTTTTATACGAGACTTCAAGAGATAAGGAATCGTGTTGAGATAGAAGAAGCGATAACCGTCAGCTTGCAAAAACCTTTTGTTCCTACATCACCAGACCTTTCCTTCTTAGATTTTCTAACCATTAAGCATGAATTTAATCAGCCGGTCATCCATCCAGCACACGATATTGCTGTTCTTCAGTATACGGGAGGAACGACCGGACCATCTAAAGGTGCGATGCTTACACATACAAACATTTACACAAACGCAGTTCAATCATACGAAATATTTAAGCATGATATTGAATTAGGAAAAGAAAAATGCTTAACCGTTATTCCATTGTTTCACGTATTTGGCATGACTTCCTGTATGCATTTATCAATTCTTTGCGGAAATGAAATATTGCTATTGCCGCGTTTTGATTTAGAAGAAGTACTAAATACAATCAAAAAAGAGCAGCCTAGTATTTTTCCTGGAGTGCCAACTATGTATGTCGCGATTACCAATCATCCGCGGGCAGAAGAATACAATATCGAAAGTATTCGCATCTGCAACAGCGGCAGTGCGCCAATGCCTGTTGAGCTGATGAAAGAGTTCGAACGAAAAACGGGTGCTAAAGTGTTAGAAGGGTACGGCTTATCAGAAGCGTCCCCCGTTACCCATTGCAACCTGCCGTTTTGTGAACGAAAGCCAGGCACAGTCGGACTTGGCGTTCCGCAAACTGCTTATAAAATTGTAGACGTGGCTACAGGAACAAAAGAACTGCCAAGAGGAGAGCTTGGAGAAATAGTGATTAAAGGCCCTCAAGTTATGAAGGGCTATTGGAATCAGCCTGAAGAAACAGCTCACGCGCTTAGAAACGGCTGGCTGTACACAGGAGATATTGGACAGATAGACGAAGATGGGTATTTATCCATTGTTGATCGCAAAAAAGATATGATTATTGCGAGTGGTTTTAATGTGTATCCTCGAGATATTGAAGAAGTTTTATATGAGCACAGCCACATTAAAGAAGCCGTTGTCATTGGCGTTCCGCATCCTTACAGAGGAGAAACAATTAAAGCGATTTTGGTAGTGAAAGAAGGAAAATCTCTTTCTGAAGAAGAGCTTACTTCTTATTGTCGACATCATCTTGCAGCTTACAAAATTCCGCGAATCTTTGAGTTTCGCGCTGAGCTTCCTAAGACCAATGTAGAGAAAATTTTACGAAGAGCACTGCGAGAAGAAGTGGTGAAAGAAACGATGTAAAGAAGCTGAACATAAACAAACTTTTTCAAAAGCTCCCTCTAAGCCATGGTATAATTTGTGAAAATGAGAAAAGACAGAGAGGGTTTGACGATGAAAGATTTGATGATGGAACGAAGCATTCAGCTTTTTGCTCAAAAAGGTTTCAAAGAAACGTCTATTCAAGATATTGTAAATGAATTAAACGTCACAAAAGGAACGTTTTATTATTATTTTAAAAGCAAGCAAGAGCTTTTAATGGATATTCACCTTCAATATATTGAAAGATTAATAGAAAACCAAGAGACGATTCTTGCAGATAAGACAATATCTTATCCTGAAAAGCTGCACAGCATTATTTTTAAACTTGTTCATGATATTGAGAAAGAAGGTCTTCGAGCTAAAGTGTTTTTTCGAGAGATGCGTCATTTGAGTGAAGAACACTTACAGCAAATCATTCCAAAGCGCGATCGTTTTAAAGAAAACGTACAGGAAATTATTGAAAAAGGAATGGAAGCAGGGCAGTTCCGTTCAGATTTGCCTTCAGATATCGTGACGCTAGGCATATTAGGAATGACAAATTGGAGCTATTTTTGGTTTCAGCCGGATGGTGAAAAGTCAGATCGAGAAGTTGCGGCTATTTTTTATAAGATGTTAATGAAAGGTATTCAGTCACAGTAGCTGCTAGGCTGGACAGTGCTCGTAAAAGGTGGGAAAGTATAAGCTCTTTCTCTCCTTTTATATTAAAAGGAGGCTATAACATGAATAGTAAAGATATACAGCGTATTGCTGTCATTGGCGCAGGACAAATGGGACATCAAATTGGTATGCTTTGTGCACTTGGAGGATATGAAACAATTATTCAAGATATGAATGAACAATCACTCATAGAGGCAAAAAATAAGCTGGAAGCAATTATAGACAAGTGGGTTCACAAAGGCAAAATTTCCTCTGATGCTAAAGAAGCCGCATTTCAAAGGTTGTCTTTTACAAGCACATTAAAGGAAGCGGTTTCAAGTGCTGATTTTGTGATTGAAGCTGTTGTAGAAAAGTTAGATGTAAAACAAAGCGTCTTTAAAGAAATAGATGAGTACGCACCAAGTCACGCCATTTTAGCATCGAATAGTTCAACAATTGTTAACTCGCTTATTGCAAGTGCAACAAACCGTCCAGAGCAAATCGTTAACATGCATTTCTTTTTTCCTCCTCTTGTAATGGACTGCGTAGAAGTTGTGATGAGTGAAAAGACAAGTGAACAAACAGCTCAAACGACAATGGAAGTTTGCAAGCAAATTAATCGCACAGCAGTCCTTCTGAAAAAAGAAATCTCAGGTTTTATTGCCAATCGAATTTTAGGAGCGCTGCAAAAAGAAGCCGTTTTCCTTTACGAAAATGGATACGCAGATTTTGAAGACATTGATACGATTTGCAAAAAAGCGCTCAATCACCCGATCGGTCCTTTTGAATTGATGGATCTCTCAGGAATTGACGTCGGATATTTTGTGATGCAGCAGCGCTATAGCGAAACAGGGGACCCTGAGGACAAGCCAGCTGCGTGCATAGAAGAAAAAGTTCAAAAAGGCGAGCTTGGACGCAAAACAGGAAAAGGTTTTTACACATACCACACACAGGGAGTGAAGCAATGATGAAAAAATTTGTACGTATTGAAAAAGAAGAGAAAACAGCTATTGTAACCATTGATAATTCGCCTTTAAATGTAATGAGCCAGGCTGTTGTGCAGCAGCTTGAAGAAACGTATGAAGAGCTTAGTAAAGATCCTGATGTCATTACAATCATTTTAACGGGAGCGGGCGACCGGGCGTTTATGGCTGGAGCTGATATTAAAGAATTTCCACAGCTAATGGGACAAAGCGGTATTAAAGAAGAGTTTATGAAAACCCATCGTGTTTTGCAAAAACTTGAAAACATTGAAAAACCAACAATTGTCGTGTTAAACGGTTTAACGTTTGGGGGAGGGTGCGAACTTTCACTAACCGCTGATATACGCATTGCCGAAGAACATGCTCAAATCGGTCTTCCGGAAGTGAAGCTCGGATTGTTTCCCGGAGGCGGCGGAACTCAGCGTCTTCCGCGCGTAATCGGCGCATCTAAAGCTAAAGAATGGATGTTTGCCGGCAGTCCTGTTTCGGCGGAAGAAGCACTTCATGCAGGCTTTGCCAATCATGTAACGCCTAAAGGAAAAGGGCTCGAAAAAGCAAAAGAGCTGGCTAAGAAATTTAACCGTCACTCTCTTCCGTCACTTTCTCGAATTAAGGCAGCGGTAAACGAAGGAATGAATCGTACACTATCTGAAGGTCTTGAACTTGAGGCAGAGCTGTTTGAAGAAGTCTTTCAAACAGAAGATATTAAAGAAGGAGTATCAGCATTTATTGAAAAGCGTCCCGCTGTTTTTTCACATAAGTAAAGGAGGAGAAAACCATGTATGAAACACAGGTCAAAGTGCGTTTTTGCGAAACAGACGCACTCGGTCACATTAACAATACGAGCTATTTCATTTATTTAGAAGAGGCACGCATTGCTTTTTTTGAAGAAATGGGAGCATCCATGCATACAGAAAAGTGGGAGTATATTTTAGCGTCTACTAAATGTGATTTTGTTGCGCAAGGATATTTTAATCAAGTGTTAATGATTAAAACCTTTGTATCTAATGTCGGCAATAAAAGCTTTACAATTGGTCATGAAATTACCGACAGCAAGACGGGATCGCTGATTGCCAAAGGAGAAGCTGTCATCGTGTACTTTGATTTTGATGCACAAAAAAGCGTTTCTATTCCAGCGGATATTAAGCAGTTTTTGATGAATTATAAAGTAGCTGTTTAACTATAAAAAAGCAGGTGGTAAAAGAATGTCACAAATCATTCCCGTACGAAAAGGAGAGGAATTAAACACGGAAAAACTGCATCAGTTTCTCCGTGTTTCGATTCTTGATTTACCTAAAGAGCCTCTTGTAATCAAGCAATTTGGATCAGGTGCGTCCAATTTAACCTACGCTCTTTCAGTCGGAGAGTGGGAGGCGGTGTTGAGACGCCCGCCATTTGGGCCAGTTGCGCCAAAAGCGCATGACATGGAAAGAGAATACAAGATTTTATCTGTTTTATCGAAGTCGTTCCCTCTCGCTCCTAGGCCGTATGTGTTTTGTGAAGATGAGACGGTGGTCGGAAAATCCTTTTTTTTAATGGAGCGAAAGCACGGTGTTCTCATCGACACAGCGTTTCCAAAAGAAGTGAAAGAAACGAGCCAACTTTGCCGTCGTATTTCAGAACAAATGGTGGATGTCCTTGTTCAGCTTCATGATGTTCCTTATAAAGGCACGCTCCTTGAAGAAATCAGCAAGCCTGAAGGTTTTTTAGAACGTCAAGTACACGGCTGGATTCATCGTTATGAAAAATCAAAAACAAGTGACATACCGGAAGTAGAAGCACTAAAGAAATGGTTGACCACACACATCCCCACTTCACAGCATCCAACCATTATTCACTATGATTATAAGCTTAACAATACGTTATTTTCACCGGATGGAAATAAAATTGTAGGATTATTTGACTGGGAAATGACAACCGTTGGAGACCCGCTTTCTGATTTGGGAGTGGCGATGAGCTATTGGATGGAAGACAGCGACCCTGAACTTTTAAAAAGAGGATTGGGGAACCCACCTGTTACTGTGCAAAAAAGCTTTTATTCCCGTCGAGATTTTGTGGAAGCGTATGCTAAAAAAAGCGGACGAGATGTGTCACACATTGACTTTTACCTGAAGTTTGCGTACTTCAAACTTGCTGTCATTTGTCAGCAAATTTATTACCGTTATAAAAAAGGCCAAACAAATGACAAACGGTTTTCACAATTTGGAGAGTATGTAAAAACGCTGATTATTCATGCTCTGCATACAGAACGCAGGCATATATGAAAAGAAAAGTTCACGTAATACTCAAAAAAGAAGAGCTTCTTGCCAAAAAGCTAGAAGGAAAAACGGTCGTTATATTTGACATCTTATTGGCTACTTCAACAATTGCGGCTGCTTTACAACAAGGAGCAATAGAGGTTATTCCCGTAAAAAACGAAGAAGAAGCGCGCAATAAAGCAAAAACGTATAAGCCTGATGAAATTGCGCTTGTAGGCGAATATAGAGGGAAAACGATTGAAGGCTTTTTTGATCCAAGCCCCAGCACGATAAAGCAGCATGTTCAAGATAAAACGGTTATTTTGTCCACCACTAATGGAACGGTGGCCATTCATAACGCTGAAAAAGCAAAACATGTCTATGCAGCTTCACTGTTAAACGGAGAAGCGGTTGCCAGTGCTGTTTGTCAACCAAGTCAAGATGAAACTGTTTTATTGGTTTGTTCAGGTTCATCCGATCGCTTCTGTCTAGAAGATTTATATGGAGCGGGGTACTTTATAAGCTGTCTTCTGCAACTAAAAACATTTTATTTAACGGATGCTGCAAAAGCCGCACTGCTTTTGTATAAGGCTTATGAGCATTCATCTCTTGAAATATTGAAACACTCAGCCGTAGGAGAAATGCTCACTCAGTATGGCTTTCTAGACGAAATTGGCTTTGTAAGCCGGAAAAACGTCTATTCTGTAGTTCCTAAGGTAGTGAAGAAAAAGCTAGTAAACGGGGAGGAAATGATATGTCTGAAATGAAAACCGAAGCAAAAGGCGGATCATTTTTACTTAAAAAAACATCTGCGCAGCACGTCTATACATCTGAAGACTTAACGGATGAGCATCGTATGATCGCTCAGACAGCAAAGCAGTTTATTGAAAAAGAAGTCGACCCTTACCACAGTGACATTGAGCAGCAAGATTTTGATAAAGTAGTAGAATTGATGCAAAAAGCAGGCGAACTCGGACTTCTTGCTCACAGTATTCCAGAAGCATATGGAGGACTAGGTCTTGATAAAGTAAGCAAAGGACTCGTCGGTGAAATCATCGGCCGGACAAGCGGATATGGAGTCGCTCATTCTAATCATACATGCATTGCGACACTTCCTATTACGTATTTTGGTACCAAAAAGCAAAAAGAAAAATACTTGCCCAAATTGGCAAGCGGTGAATATATTGGCGCCTACTGTTTGACAGAGCCAGAAGCTGGTTCTGATGCTCTTGCAGCCCAAACAAAAGCCGTATTAAATCCTGAAAAAACGCATTATGTATTAAATGGAACGAAGCAGTACATTACCAATGCTGCCTTTTCAGATACGTTCATCACATATGCAAAAGTAGACGGAGAACATTTTACCGCTTTTATTGTAGAAAAAGATTTTGAAGGACTGTCTCTCGGGCCAGAAGAAAAGAAAATGGGGATTAAAGGGTCGTCTACTCGCCCGGTTATTTATGAAGATTGTTTAGTACCCGTAGAAAACGTACTTGGACAAGTAGGAAGAGGTCACTTAATTGCGCTGAACGTTTTAAACCTTGGACGTTTTAACTTAGGTTCTGCATGTATGGGCGCAGCGAAATATGCGTTTGAACTTGCTTTAGGTTATACAAAAGAACGCAAGCAGTTTAAAACAGCTATTGCGGAATTTAACGCTTCAAAAGAAAAAATAGCAAAAATGGCGGCTCGTATTTTTGCATCTGAATCTATCCAGTACCGTACAGCTGGTTTACTAGAAGAGGCGCTTGGTGGACTATATGAAAGTGAAAATCATAAGTTAGTAGCTAAACAGCTGGCTGAATTTGCAATGGAATGTTCAGTGTGTAAAGTGTATGGATCGGAAACTCTTGATTTAATTGCCGATGAATCGCTGCAGCTTCATGGCGGAGCAGGATTTATTCAAGAATATAAAATTGAACAAGTATACCGTGACTCACGCATCAATCGTATTTTTGAAGGTACAAATGAAATCAACCGCCTTTTGCTTCCAACTCAGCTTCTAAAAAAAGCAGGCAAAGGAGAAATAGAGCTGAACAAACGAGTAGAACATGCCGTTAGTGAATTGATGAGCGGTCAGTGGGAAATATCTTCAAATGAACTTCTAGCACGAGAAAAGCAGGCTGTTATTACAACAAGGCATTTATTTCTTGCATTGCTAGGAACAGCATTCCAAACGTTTCAGAAAAATCTAGCGCAAGAACAAGAAACGCTGATGAAACTAGCAGAAATTGCTATTGGGCTATTAGCTATGGAGTCATCTGTGCTGCGCGTGGAAAAAGCTGTAACCAGAAATGGAGAAGAAAAAGAAACGTTAAAAAGCAAGCTCACAGCAACAGTTGTTAGTGAAACGCTCTTTGAAATTGAAAAGCAGGCTCGACAATTAATAAACGGGATGTTAACGGGTGAAAAACACCGACAGTACCGCACAATTCTTGGAAAATGGATGAATGATTTGCAAAGTGAAGGAGAGTTCATGCGCAATCGAGACATCGCCCGTGAATTTATCGACAGCGGACGATATGTTGTATAAGGAGGGATATTATGCTGCGTTTTGAAGGGCAAATAGCTGTTATTACAGGAGCTGGAAGCGGCATTGGAGAAGCGACCGCTCAAAGAATGGCGAAAGAAGGCGCTCGCGTCATTCTTGTCGGGCGAACGAAAGAAAAACTAATACAGGCTGCATCCGCTATTGACACACGGTGTGAACGAAAATGTACAGATATTTTCCCAGCTGATGTAACGCAAGAAGAAGACGTCAAAGAGCTTGCTGAGTTTATAAAAGAAAAGTACGGACAAATTCATTTATTAATTAATAACGCAGGCGGATCTGTTAATTCCACAATCAAAGAAACAACGCTTGAACAGTGGAAACAGGTGCAGGACGTCAATTTAACAAGCGTATTTCTTGTAACAAAACATTTGATTCCTATTTTAACTGAAGAAATAGCAGAAAATCGATCTATTGTTAACATCGCTTCTCTTTCAGGACATAAAGCAGGTGCGCAAATTCCCCACTATAGCGCTGCTAAAGCTGCTTTAATCAACTTTACAAAAGCAATGGCATTTGAATTAGCACCTCACGGAATCAGAGTAAACTCTGTGTCTCCTGGATTCGTAGAAACACCTTTAACACAGCCTGGACTTGAAAATGAGCGCTTCACTAAGGCAATCGAAAAAAATACGGCTTTAAAACGTGTAGGTAAACCAGATGAAATTGCAAATGTTATTGCTTTTGTAGCGTCTAAAGAGGCATCGTATATGACGGGAAGTGATTTATTAGTAGACGGCGGGTGGCTTATCGTTTAATACAAAGCAAAGAGGAGGAAGTCGAAATTATGAGTGATTTAGTAGTAGAAAAGCAGGGGACTATTTTATCTTTAACGTTAAATCGACCGGATCGTTTAAATGCATTCAGTGAGGAAATGATTGAAAAGTTAACAGCTGAAATAAAACAGGCACAAAGCGATGAGTCTATTAAAGTGGTTATATTAAATGGAGCGGGGCGCTCGTTTTCTGCCGGAGGCGATGTGAAAACGATGGGCCAAGCATCGGGAGCTGATGTTTATGAACATATCGGCCGTTTAAATGAATGTATTTTAGCGATGCAAAATCTAGAGAAGCCAATTATTTCAGCAGTTCATGGGTTTGCAGCAGGAGCTGCTTTTAATTTAGCTCTTGCCTCTGACTTTATCATCGCATCACAAGAAAGCCGATTTGTATTAAGCTTTTCTCAAGTGGGATTGATTTCAGATGGAGGAGGTCTTTACTTTCTCACAAAAGTCGTTGGCCCCCACAAAGCTAAAGAACTGCTATTTTTAGCAGAGCCTCTGGATGCCGATACGGCTTACAAAGCCGGTTTTTTGAACCGTGTAGTGCCGTTAGATCAGTTGAAAGATGAGGTTACGTCTTTTGCAAGCCGTTTATCACAAGGGCCAACGAAAGCGTACGGAAAAATGAAAAAAATCGTCAACGATTCATTCCATTTAACGCTAGAACAAGTGCTTGAACAAGAAAGGCTAACGCAAGTTCTTATGGTAGAAACGAGGGATCATCAAGAAGGAATATCTGCATTTAAAGAAAAAAGAAAGCCACTATTTCAAGGGAAATAAGAGGGGGATATAAAAGATGAAAGCTATTCAATTCACGCAGTATGGAGGGCCTGATGTTCTGCAAGTTATCGATATTGCACGCCCTGTACCTAAAAAGAAAGATGTGCTCATTAAAGTTGCGGCAATTGGCGTTAATTATGCCGACGCTGCGCGGCGCGAAGGAGCATATGTAGTCGAAACGCCGCTGCCTTTTATTCCAGGCTCTGAAGTAGCAGGCGAAGTGGTTGAAGTAGGCGAGGATGTACAAGGGATAAAAGTAGGTACAAAAGTCGTGACACTGCTGGGATCTAATCGAGCAACAGGATACGCTGAGTACACGCTGGCAGATTCAAGAGGCCTTATTCCGTTGCCGGAGAATGTGGATTTAACACAGGCCGTTGCTTTGCCTCTTCAAGGACTAACGGCTTATCATATTTTAAAAACAATGGGTCGCCTTGAAAAAGGAGAAATCGTCATCGTTCATGCAGCAGCAGGCGGCGTCGGAACCTTAGCTGTTCAGCTTGCGAAAATTTTTGGAGCTGGAAAAGTTATTGCTACAGCGAGCTCTAAAGAAAAGCTTGAGCTTGCAAAAAATCTTGGAGCCGACGAAGTGATTAACTATACAGAAACAGGCTGGGAAAAACGGATTTTAGAAGTAACAGAAGGAAAAGGAGCCGATATTATTTTAGAAATGGTAGGAGGGCATATATTCTATGAATCTCTTCAATGTCTTGCACCATTTGGACGCCTCGTTTTTTACGGAATGGCTAGCGGAAAATCTGTAAAGTTTAACCCTGCTCGCCTGATGGAAAAAAATCAGTCGGTTCTCGGCTTTTTCTTACCTCAAATGATGGCAAAACCAGCACTTTATCAGCAAAGCCTGCATGAGCTATTAAACTACGTGAATTCCGGTCAGTTAAAATTAATGCTGGGCGGTACATTTTCACTTGAAGAAGCAGCAGATGTACATCGTCTGCTTCAAGGAAGAAAAACGACCGGAAAATTAGTGTTAGTTCCTTAATAAAACAGCTTCCGTCTCTAATAGGGATGGAAGCTGTTTTAGTTTAAAAAATTGGCTTTCGCCTGCCAAATTTTTAAAAACCGCTTAATAATTCGGCATAAAAATCAGTACTTTTTACTAATTTCTTCTATATTTTAACACTGGCATGGAAGTTGCATAATAAGTGTTTGAACATATAAAGGAGGAATTGAATATGGTGAGAAATGGAACGGACCGCGTGAAGCGGGGAATGGCAGAAATGCAAAAAGGCGGCGTTATCATGGACGTGATCAATGCAGAACAGGCAAAGATTGCAGAGGTAGCAGGCGCTGTTGCTGTTATGGCGTTAGAGCGTGTTCCAGCTGATATTCGTGCAGCAGGCGGCGTGTCTCGTATGGCAGACCCAACAATTGTTGAAGAAGTGATGAACGCTGTATCCATTCCAGTTATGGCAAAAGCCCGAATCGGCCATATTGTTGAAGCACGCGTGCTAGAAGCGATGGGTGTAGACTACATTGATGAAAGTGAAGTACTTACTCCAGCTGATGAGGAATATCACCTTAACAAAAGTACATTTACGGTTCCATTTGTATGCGGATGCCGTGATTTAGGGGAAGCAGCAAGACGAATTGGTGAAGGTGCTTCGATGCTTCGTACAAAAGGCGAACCAGGAACAGGAAATATCGTGGAAGCAGTGCGTCATATGCGCCAAGTCAACGCTCAAGTACGTAAAGTGGTAGGCATGGATGAAGACGAGTTAATGACAGAAGCCAAACTATTAGGTGCCCCCTATGAGCTATTACTGCAAATTAAACGTGAAGGCCGCTTACCGGTTGTAAACTTTGCAGCAGGCGGCGTAGCAACACCCGCGGACGCAGCGTTAATGATGCAGCTTGGAGCAGACGGCGTGTTCGTTGGATCAGGAATCTTTAAATCCGACAACCCTGAAAAATTTGCTCGAGCAATCGTTGAGGCAACAACGCATTATCAAGATTATGAACTCATTGCAAGCTTGTCAAAAGGGCTAGGAAGTGCAATGAAAGGAATTGAAATTTCATCATTATTACCAGAAAATCGTATGCAAGAACGCGGCTGGTAATAAGTAATAACTTTTAAACTTAGTTAGGAGAATGATCATGGGGAAATATACAATAGTCGATAAAGAAACGTGTATTGCGTGCGGCGCATGCGGAGCTGCGGCACCTGATATTTATGATTATGATGATGAAGGAATTGCGTTCGTTATCCTTGATGATAATCAAGGCACTGTTGAAGTGCCCCAAGAGTTAGAAGACGATTTAATAGATGCGTTTGAAGGCTGTCCAACAGAGTCCATCCGTATAGCAGATGAAAAGTTTGATGGAGATTCGAATAAATTTCAATAAAGCCGAATAAATAAAAAAATAGAAAGTTTTTTTAAAAGAAAAGAAGGATTTTGTCTAGAAAAGGCGAAATGTTAGTTGTGTAAGAACATATCTTTTTAAAAATGAAAGCACTTACATAACTAAAAGCATATGAGTTAGTCTCATTTGACCTTTCAGAATTATTAGTGTAAATGTGCGGAGTAATTAAATAGTTTTTAAAAGGAGATTAAGGGGCATGCAAATACTGAATACAGTCATTGTGACAGGATATGCAAAAGCTCCACAGGGAACTTCCATGTATGAAATGTATAAGCATGCGGGAATTGTACTAGAAGTGGATCTGACAGAGCATAAAATTGTAAATGCTGAGTTTACGTTTATTACGGAGCTGACGCAAAATTTTTTCCGGAAGCTGCTTATTGGTTACTGCCTTGCAGATGGAATTGAACCTCTTATTGAACGTATTCAAAATTATTATTTTGCTCCATCTCAACAGGCGATTATCGTAGCGCTTCAGGCTGCAATCCAACGTTACTGGGATAATGTGAATCAAAAAATTACATAGCGTTTGGTTAGAATAAAGTGAGAAGACAACCTCTTTTCATGGTCTTATTAAAACCAAGCAGACACACACGCTTTACAAAGAATGGGGGACGTTCCTGTTTCTTTGGGGAGTCATTGTGTCCTGCTTGGTTTTTTTCGTGTAAAGCGCTGTGAAATATAAAAAGAAAAGGAGGAAACAAAATGAACAAAATCATCACGCGCGAAGAAGCAGTAGGAAAAATAACTGATGGCGCACGCATTATGGTAGGTGGATTTGGTCTTGTAGGAAGCCCGCTTAGTCTAATTGAGGCGATTGCCAAATCAAACCTTAAAGATTTAGAGATTATTAGTAATAACCTCGGTGAACCTGGAAAAGGATTGGGTATATTGGTTCAAAGAAAACAAGTAAAAAAAGCTATAGGTTCGTATTTCACTTCCAATCCTGAAGTTGTGCATGCCTATCAACAACAAGAACTTCAAGTGGAGCTTATCCCGCAAGGAACAATGTCCGAGGCTATTAGAGCAGGAGGTGCGGGCATTGGAGGATTTTACACGCCTGTGAGCGTAGGGACTCAGCTCGCTGAAGGAAAAGAAGAACGAGTATTAAAAGGAAAGAAATATGTTTTGCAAGAATCGCTGCACGCAGATGTAGCGCTTATAAAAGCTAAAAAAGCAGACCGACTCGGAAATCTTATTTACAGCAAATCAGCAAGAAACTTTAATCCAATGATGGCAACGGCCGCTGATATCGTGATTGCTGAAGTAGAAGAAGTGGTTGAAGTTGGACAAATTTCTCCTGAAGAAATTATCACTCCTCATTTATACGTTACTTATATCGTAGTGAAAGGAGAAAAATAAGATGAACGTCAAACAATATATTGCTGGGCGCGCTGCAAAAGAGCTTTGTCAAGGAGATGTAGTGAACTTAGGGATAGGGATTCCTACTTTGGTTGCTAATTATATTTCACCCGATGTTCACGTGTTTTTACATTCAGAAAACGGAATTCTCGGCGTTGGCCCTACTCCTGAAGAAACCTATATAGATCCAGAGCTTGTGAATGCTGGGAAGCTTCCCGTCACGGTCTTGGAAGGTGCCTCATTTTTTAACAGCGCTGATTCTTTTGCGATGATACGCGGAGGTCATGTGAATGTATCCATTCTTGGAGTGCTTCAAGTAGATGAAGCAGGGCGAATTGCGAACTGGGCTGTCCCTGGGAAAAGTGTTCTTGGCGTAGGAGGAGCAATGGATTTATTAGAAGGATCGAAAAAAGTGATTGTGACGACTCTTCATACGAATAGTCAAGGAGAGTCAAAGCTAGTTAGGAATTTAACCTATCCGCTTACTTCAGAGCGACGAGTCGATATGATTATTACGGAATTAGCTGTCTTTTCGGTAACCCATCTTGGTCTTGAACTTCTTGAAACAGCTCCGGGTGTTTCTTTAGAGGAAGTAAAACAAAAAACAGAGGCTTCTTTTCATGTTTCTAAATTATTTAATAAAAACAATGAGGTGACGGCATAATGGCAGTGATTGTAAATGCATTTCGAACCCCTATTGGAAAGTTTGGCGGTTCGCTTGCAGATACGCTTCCAGAAGAACTAGTCTCTCTTGTGATGAAAAACAATTTGTCTTCAGCGGGATATACTTCAGAGATTGTTGATGAAATCATTGTCGGACAGACGAAACAAAGCGCTCATGCTCCTAATATAGCGAGAGTAGCCGGGCTGAGAGCTCAATTCTCTGAACGTATTCCAGCTTATACCGTGCACCGCCAGTGCGGTTCAGGCATGCAGGCTGTAATGAATGGAGCTATGTCCATTTTATCAGGTCAAGCCGAAGTGGTATTAGCCGGAGGAGCGGAAAGCATGTCTCAAGCACCGCACTATACGGTAGGCACTCGTTTTGGTTTTCACGTTGGTGATTTAACACTCTATGACTCTAATACAGAAAGTCAGCCAAAATCACAGCCTGAAACGCTATACGGAACGTTTACAATGGGACAGACGGCGGAGTGGCTTGCTGAAAAGTATAGCATTAGCCGTACGGAGCAGGACGAGTTTGCTTTTTATAGTCAGGAAAAAGCTAGGCGGGCTATAGAACTTGATTTGTTCGAAGAAGAAATTATACCGGTTCCTGTAAAAGAAGGAATGAGGCATTTTGCAACAGATGAATTTCCTCGTCTTACTAGCAAAGAAAAGCTTGGTACGCTTAAGCCCGTTTTTCAAAGAAATGGAACGGTGACAGCTGGAAATTCATCCGGCAGAAACGATGGCGCTTCAATGATGCTGTTGATGTCGGAAGAAAAAGCTGAGCAGCTTGGATTAACGCCTATGGCAAAGATTGTGTCGTTTGCCGCAGCCGGCGTCTCTCCAAAGGAAATGGGAATTGGCCCCGTTTCTGCTTCGCAAATTGCTTTAAATAAAGCTGGTTTAAGCTTAGGTGATATGGACTTGATTGAATTAAACGAAGCATTTGCCGCTCAAAGTATTGCTTGCTTAAGAGAATGGGACATCACATCAGAAAAAGTGAATGTAAACGGAGGAGCGATTGCTCTTGGACACCCTTTAGGCTGCTCCGGGGCAAGAATCATCACAACTCTGTGTCATGAACTCCACAAGCAAAAAAGACGATACGGCCTGGCTACTATTTGCGTTGCAGGAGGATTAGGAATGGCGATGGTGGTGGAAAGATGGACGAAATAAAAAGAGATTATGTTTTTCATAGAGATTTAACAAAAAAGTATCCAATGATTACGCATGGTGAAGGAAGCTACTTAATAGATGAACAAGGAAAAAAGTATTTAGACGGCTGCTCCGGCGCCGTGGCGGCAAACTTAGGGCACGGCATTGCGCAAATAGCCGAGGCGATGGCGGAGCAGGCAAAAAAAGCGGCGTTTGTTCATACATTACGTTTTGAAACGGATGTTTTGCATAAACTTGCAGGCAAAATTGGAGAAATGGCGCCGCTTCATTTAAACAAAGTCTATTTTACATCAGGAGGATCAGAAGCAAATGAAAGTGCATTAAAATTAGCAAGGCAATATCACAGGGATGCCGGAAAGATGCAAAAACACATCGTAATCGGAAGGTGGCAGTCTTACCATGGAAACACGATAGGGGCACTATCAGCTGGAGGAGACGTAAAAAGACGATATCCTTATACACCTAATCTTTTACATTTTGCGCACGTCTATTCGCCGTATTGTCATCGCTGTCCGTATAATCGCAATCAAGAAGACTGCGTGGCAAATCAAAATTGGAGCTGCATCACCGATATTGAACGCACCATTTTAGAGCTTGGTCCAGAAAATATTTCAGCTTTTATCGCAGAGACCATCGTAGGAAGTCAGCAAGGAGCTGTTGTACCTCCGCTTGACTATTTCAAAAAAGTACGTGAGCTCTGCAGCCGTTATGACATTCTTTTGATTGTTGATGAAGTGATGACAGGCTTTGGGAGAACGGGAACTGATTTTGCAGTGGAACAATTCGGAATCGAACCGGATATTCTAACGTTTGGTAAAGGAGTTTCAGCAGGGTACGCTCCTTTAGGAGGAATGGTTGTCCATGACCGTCTGATTCAAGGACTGTTAGAAAATAGCGGCGGAAAATTCCTTCACGGCTATACGTACAGTGGACATCCTGTTTCGATAGCGGCAGGACTTGCTGCTTTGGACATGTATGAAGAAGTAAATATCCTTCAAAATGTAGAAACTCAAGGTGCGTATTTAATGGAATGTTTAGTAGCGCTGCAGCGCAAGCATCCGTATATTTCAGATATTCGTGGCCGCGGACTTTTAATTGGATTAGAACTAATGAAAGACGCCAATCAACAGATATTTTTCGAGCCAGGTGAAGCAGCCAGCGAAAAGCTCAATGAAATTTGTATGGAGCTTGGAGGCGTATTTTATCCAGGGTCCGGATCTATAGATGGACATAAAGGAGAACATATCATTATTAGTCCTCCTTTAAATATAACGAAATCAGAAGTTGATGAAATAGTGAGATTGCTAGATCATGCGTTTTCTATTTTTCATCAGCACATAAGAAAGGATGAGTCATATGAAAGTGCAAAATAAAACAGAAGAGCTTCAAATCAAAGGCAAAAAACATTTATCACCCGTGATGACAAGAGTAACAGAGCTTGTTATTGAAAAAGCGCACGGTGCGAAATTTTGGACAGCTGATGGCACGGAATATATTGATTTTGTATCAGGAGTAGCTGTCAATGCAGTAGGTCATACACATGAAAAGATGGTAGAAGCAATTAAAAAACAAGCAGATCAGCTGCTTCACCTCGGTTTAAATTACGGATACTACGAAACAGCTGTGAATTTGGCAGAAAAACTTGCGCAAATTACGCCAGGAAACTTAGATACGGTTTTCTTTTCAAACTCAGGCGCAGAAGCTATTGATGGAGCGCTTAAGTTAGCAAAAGCGGCCACTGGCAGACCAGGGATTATCGCTTTTGAAGGTTCTTTTCATGGCCGTACACTCGGAGCTACAGCTATTACGGCTTCAAGCTCCAAGTACCGAAGCTACTACGAGCCGATTTTGGGAGAAGTGTATCACGCGCCTTATCCGTATCCAAGTCAGCTTCCTAATATTGACGAGGAAGAAGCGGAAGCATATTGCTTAAATCAACTGCAAAAGCTGTTTGAACTGCGAGTGGATCCTTCACGCGTAGCGGCGATTGTTATTGAGCCAGTCATGGGCGAAGGAGGCTATTACCCTGCTCCTTCTAGCTTTTTACGCGCACTGAGAGACATAGCGAATGATTATGGCATTCTGCTTATCTTTGATGAAGTGCAAACGGGATTCGGGCGCACTGGAAAAATGTTTGCCGCGGAACATGCTGGAGTCACACCAGATATTTTAGTTTTAGCAAAAGCTCTTTCCGGTGGTATGCCACTAGGAGCGATTGTAGCAAGCCGAGAACTGCATGAGAAATGGCCAACAGCCGGACATGGTTCTACTTTTGGTGGAAATCCAGTATCGTGCGCAGCTGCTTTAGCTAACATTTCAATCATTGAAGAAGAAAAGCTTGTAGAGCGCAGTGAAAAAGTAGGTGCCGATATTGTGAAACGTCTTCAGCATTCTATCGGACATTTACCGGCTATTAAAGAGGTTAGAGGAATTGGCATGATGATTGGCATTGAATTTCATGTTGAAACAGCAGCTGCTTATGTTCCTGCCATTAAATCAAAAGCGCTGGAAAGAAGACTGCTTATCATGAACTGTGGAGTCAAAGGGCAAACCATTCGCTTAATGCTGCCGCTGAATATTGATAAAGACGTGCTGAATCAAGGGCTGTCTTTATTAGAAGAAGTCATCACAGAAGCAGTTTCAATTAACTAGCTTTTTAAATGAAAAGGAGGGTAACGATATGAGTCAAACTAAAACCGAACTGCTGCAAGGAGATTTATATATTAACGGCGAGTGGGTAAGTGAAGAGGAGCAAACCTATTTTAAAAGTATAAACCCTGCAACACAAGAGCTCGTCGGAATGTGCGCAGCCGCTACGGCTAGTCAAGTCGATGCTGCCGTAAACGCGGCTAGGAAAGCCTACAGCCACTGGAAAAATACATCTATTCCTGAACGTGCAGCATTTTTAACAAAAGCAGCTTTGCTTTTTGAAGACAGAAAAGAAGAGCTAGCTCAAGTGATGACAAAAGAAATGGGAAAACCACTGACAGAATCCATAGGGGAAGTTGGTGTCGTCATTGCAACAGCTCAGTATATGGCGGGAGAAGGAAGACGTTTGTTTGGCGAAATAGTGCCCGCTGGCTTTCCTGACCGAGATATAAAAATGGTGCGCGAACCGCTTGGAGTTGTGGCATGTATTACACCTTGGAACTTTCCTGTTTCTCTCGCTTCTTATAAAATGTTTGCTGCTTTAATTGCTGGCAACACGGTTGTTTGGAAGCCGGCTTCAGAAGTGGCGCTCTCAGCGAAGATTTTTATGGAAGTATTGCACGCTGCGGGGCTTCCAAAAGGAACGATTAACTTGCTTACAGGATCGGGCAGAATCGTTGGACAAAAGCTTGCTACGCACTCTGAAGTGAAAATCATCTCATTTACAGGTTCTACGGAAGTTGGTCAGCAATTAGCAGAAATGAGCAGCAAAACCTTAAAGCGTATTTCTTTAGAGCTAGGAGGAAAAAACGCGGTTATCGTATTAAAAGATGCCAATCTGGATAAAGCAGCAGAGGGAATCGTTAAATCAGCATTCACGACAACGGGTCAGCGCTGTACCGCAGCTAGCAGAGTCATCGTGGAGCGTTCAGTAAAAGAAGAGCTGTTGAAAAAAGTAATAGCTCTTACAGAAGAAATGAAGATTGGAAATGGTCTTGATGAAGGGGTTGCAATAGGACCGCTTGTTAATGAACAGCAGTGCCGTTTAGTAGAAGATTACGTACAAAAAGCGGTAGAAGAAGGTGGGAATATTGCGCTCGGAGGTCGTGCTTTATCAGAGTTAGGAACTTGTTATTACATGCCTACAATCATCGATAACGTCTATTCAAATCACACAATTGCTCAAGAAGAGATTTTTGGTCCCGTGCTTGCTTTTATTGAAGTAGATGGCTACGAAGAAGCAATGAGCGTCAATAATGGAACGGTGTACGGACTTTCCACTTCTATTTATACAAGCAGCTTGCACTATGCCAGCCGAGCTGCCAAAGACGCTGTTAGCGGATTAGTCTATATCAATAACGGAACATCTAATGCTGAAATGGGGGTAGCATTCGGTGGAATGAAAATGTCTGGCAACGGCCACAGGGAAGTTTCTCATCATGCATTTGATGTGATGACAGAATGGAAGTCTGTCTACACCAACTATTAATCTCGCACCTTAGCGAAAAGGAGGAGCACATGTCTTCATATCGCATTGGCATTGCCTTTTTTTATCATGAATCTCACAGCTTTAGTCCATTAAAAACAGAAATAGAACAGTTTGTACAAGAAGGATATTTTGTTGGAACGGAAATATATAAAGCATACTCAGGAACCAAAACAGAAGTAGGGGGATTTTTGGATGTATTAAAGCAAGAGAAGCAAGTAGAAATCGTTCCCCTTGTTTGTGCAGCTGCAATTCCGTCTGGGGTTGTATCTTCGGCAGCTTATTACACAATTGAAAAGCAAATGCTGCATATGCTTACTCACGCCGGCCCGCTAGATGGCTTATTAATCGCCTTGCACGGCGCAATGGTAGCAGAGCATCTTTTCGATCCGGAAGCTCATTTGTTAGGTCAAATAAGAAGCTGTATAGGAAATAACGTTCCTATTGCCACTACGCTCGATATGCATGCAAATGTCAGTGAAGATATGCTTACGTACACGTCGCTTCACTTTGGTTTTAAAACATATCCTCACGTTGATATGTATGAACAAGGAGTTAACGCTGCGCGAGCGCTTTTAACACAAGTAAAAGAAAGCGCTATCTATTATGCGTCTTTAAAAAAACTGCCCATGCTTTTGCCGTCGATTAATATGCGAACAGCAGAAGGGCCGATGAAAAAAATGATTGATCTTGCTAAGCAAGCCGAGCAAGAAGAAGACGTATACAATGTTTCCATTTTTGGAGGCTTTCCGTATTCTGATATTCCAATTGCGGGAGCAAGCGTGCTCGTAACAGCTTTGAATCCTGAAACAGCAGAAAAAACAGCAAATAGACTAGCTTCTCAGTTTTGGAGTATAAAAGAAGATTTTATCATGGATTTGCCTACCGTTGAAGAAGGTCTGCAAACAGCGTTAAAACGATCAAACGAACAGCCAATTGTGCTCGCTGATATAGCGGACAATCCTTTAAGCTGTGGAAGCGGTGATACAACAGAGCTTTTAGAATACATGCTGAAGCTAAATATGCCGGGGACACTGTTTGGAGGTCTTTATGACCCTGAATCTATTAAACAATGCGTGCAAGCAGGAGTTGGAAGCTACGTCTCTCTTTCCTTAGGAGGAAAAGTTTCTCCTGAGTTTGGAAAGCCCGTTGAAGTTGAAGCAAAGGTCATTGGCTTATCAGAAGGTGAGTTTTACAATTCGGGACCGTTTAATCAGCATTTAAAAGTAAATGTAAAAGGCGCAGCTCATATTCGAGTAGGAGAATTGGATATTTTGTTGATTGGAAGGCCGGTATCAGCAAACGATCCTGAACTTTTTCGCCATATCGGTATCGAGCCAGCAAGGAAAAAAATAATTGGTTTAAAAGCTAAAAATCATTTCAGAGCCGCTTTTGAACCGCTTGTAGGGTCTATCGTCTATGTGGATGCTCCAGGCTTAGCGTCAAATCGCTTAACGACCTTTAATTATCAGCACCTTCCAAGTCCAATATGGCCGCTGCAAGATGCAAAATATGAAAGTGAAAAAAGGAGGAAAGAAAAATGGATGCATTAAAAGAGCAGTATTATATCGAAGTCCCAGAGTCGTTAAGTCCCGCGCAGCAAAAAATGATGATTGAACTTGAAAAAGATGCGTTTCCGGGCATGGGAGCCGTTGATGAACAGACGCTTGTACCTTTAGCGCGCTACGGAAAGCTCATTCAATATTTCCAGGAAAATGACGCAAGGCCAATTGCCATTTGCGAGCTGCTTAGAGATTACAAAGATGTCACAAAAGCTTATATCTTTGGGTTCTACGTCCGCTCTGATAAACAAGGAAGCGGAATTGGACAGCTGTTCTTAGAAGAGATATTTTCGATTCTACAAAAAGATAATTTTGAAAGTGTTTGTTTGACTGTGAATGTAAAAAATGAAGGCGCTGTTAAGCTGTATAAAAAAATGGACTTTACGATTAAAGAAACGCGAGCAGGAGAGTTTGGCGAAGGAGAAGATCGCTATTATATGGTGCGGTCAATTTCTTAGTAGAACATCTATTCAAAAAATGAACCTTGGAGGGAATATAAAATGAAAAATACATTATATAAAGCAAGCAGACATTGGAAAGAAATCGAGCTTTGGAAAGATGTAACGGACGAGCAGTGGAACGACTGGGTATGGCAGCTGACAAACACGATTAAAACATTGGAAGATTTAAAGAAAGTCATAAATTTAACACCTCAAGAAGAAGAAGGTGTTAAAATTGCAACCAAAACGATTCCGTTAAATATCACTCCTTACTACGCATGGTTAATGGATGTGAACGATCCGAAATGTCCAATCAGAATGCAGTCCGTTCCTATTTCAGAAGAACTGCATAAAACAAGGTATGATTTAGAAGATCCGCTTCATGAAGATGAAGATTCACCGGTTCCTGGCTTAACGCACCGTTATCCCGACCGCGTCCTGTTTTTAGTTACAAATCAGTGCTCCATGTACTGCCGCTATTGTACAAGAAGACGTTTTTCAGGACAAATCGGAATGGGCGTTCCAAAAAAACAGCTGGATACAGCGATTAATTACATTGCAGCCAACCCTCAAATTCGTGATGTATTAATTTCCGGAGGAGACGGCCTATTAATCAATGACAATATTTTAGAATATATTTTGAAAAATTTGCGCGATATTCCGCACGTAGAAATTATTCGTATCGGTACAAGAGCGCCGGTGGTGTTCCCTCAGCGCATTACAGAAAATCTGTGCAACATCTTAAAGAAATATCATCCGGTTTGGCTAAATACGCACTTTAACACATCAATTGAAATTACAGAAGAATCAAAGCGTGCATGTGAAATGCTTGCGAACGTAGGAGTTCCAGTTGGAAACCAAGCGGTTATTTTAGCTGGAATTAACGACAGCGTGCCAATCATGAAGCAGCTTATGCATGATTTAGTAAAGATCCGCGTGCGTCCTTACTACATTTATCAATGTGATTTATCAGAAGGAATCGGCCATTTCCGTGCGCCAATCAGCAAAGGGCTAGAAATTATGGAAGGACTTCGCGGCCATACGTCCGGCTATGCAGTTCCTACGTTTATCGTGGATGCTCCTGGAGGAGGCGGTAAAATTCCGCTGCAGCCAAACTATATTATTTCTCAAAGCTCCAATAAAGTGGTGCTTCGAAACTTTGAAGGTGTTATTACGTCTTATCCAGAGCCGCAAAATTACCAAAGTGGAAGCGCAGAAGAATTTTATAAAAAAGTATATCCTGAAGTGTTTGAAAAATTTGAAAGCAATGGTGTTCTTTCGATTATCGATGATACAAAGTTCAACTTAACGCCAGAAGGTCTAAACCGTCTTGACCGCCGGAAAACGTATGATCAAAATCCAGAGCATAGCTCTTTAAAAGACAAGCGTGAAAAGCGCGATCAATTAAAAGAGAAAAAATTTGAAACGCAAATGAAAAAATACGAAACAGCGGGAGCGAAGGAGGAATAATATTGAAGTGCCAATGGTGCGAATCATATGAAGCCAAGGAGACGGATGCAACGGTTTATTGGGAGCTTCCTGACGGTACAAAAGCTATAGAAATTAAAGAGACGCCTTCCATTACATGTTCAGAATGTGGAATTACGTATCAAACAGACGAAACAGTTGGACACATTGAAGATCAACTGTTTTTAATCAACACCTCTGCCTTAGAAAAAAGTGTAACGTACGAACAGCTTATGAGCCTGCCTCGTCTATTAAAACGAAACTACTTTGATTTTTCAAAGTGAGCAATAAAGGATCCATCTCCTACTTTTTATAGGAGATGGATATTCTTATACGCTTTACGTTAAACATGTTCGCATAGTTCTTTTATGAAGGTGGGATAAGTATGGAAGCAGTCGATATAAATCGTAATGAAGAAGAAAAAAAACAGGACGATAAGCATGTAAAACGCCATTTAAAAGCTCGTCATATGACCATGATTGCCATTGGAGGTTCAATAGGAACTGGCTTATTTCTAGCCACGGGATCTTCCATCCAAACTGCTGGACCGGGAGGAGCGCTGATTGCTTACGGGGCTATTGGAATTATGGTTTATTTTCTCATGACTAGCCTTGGAGAAATGGCCACGTTTATGCCGGTATCAGGTTCTTTTTCAACATACGCCAGTCACTATGTAGACCCAGCTCTCGGGTTTGCGCTCGGCTGGAACTACTGGTTTAACTGGGCTGTTACGCTCGCTGTAGAAATAGCTGCTTCTGCTATTATCATGAAGTTTTGGTTCCCTGATGTGCCAAGTATTATCTGGAGCGCTTTGTTTTTAGGCTTAATTTTTTTACTTAATTTCCTATCTGTAAAAAGCTATGGAGAATCTGAATATTGGTTTGCTCTCGTAAAAGTAGTAACCATCATTGTATTTATCGGAGTGGGCCTTCTGACGATCTTTGGCATCTTCGGCGGTGAATATATCGGCTTTAAAAACTTTACATTAGAAGAAGCGCCGGTCAACGGCGGATTTCTGTCCGTACTAAGCATTTTCTTTATCGCGGGATTTTCTTTTCAAGGTACAGAGCTAGTCGGTATTGCGGCAGGGGAAAGTGAAAACCCTCAAAAAAATATACCAAAAGCCATTCGCCAAGTCTTTTGGCGCATCCTTCTATTTTATATTGCAGCCATTGCTGTAATCGGGCTTATCATTCCTTACACCAGTCCATCTCTTCTAGGAGGAGATGTGGATAACATTGCGGTTAGTCCATTTACGCTTGTTTTTGAAAAAGCAGGAATTGCTGCAGCTGCTTCGGTGATGAATGCTGTTATTCTTACATCCGTTTTATCAGCCGGAACATCTGGTTTATATGCTTCTACGCGAATGTTATGGTCAATGGCCAATGAAGGGCAAGCGCCTAAAGCGCTTCGGAAAATTAATCGTCGAGGAATTCCAGTAAATGCGCTTGTTTTAACCACTATTATTGGCGGTCTTGCCTTTTTAACATCCGTTTTTGGTGATCAAATGTATATGTGGCTTTTAAACGCTTCAGGTATGAGCGGATTTATTGCGTGGATTGGTATTGCCGTCAGCCACTATCGTTTCCGAAAAGCATATGTTGCTTCAGGACAAGATCTAAATGATCTAGCCTATAAAGCAAAATGGTTCCCTCTAGGACCTGTTCTTGCATTTGGAATGTGCCTCATTGTTATTTTAGGACAAAACTATCAAGCGGTACTTTCCGACAAAATTGATTGGTACGGCTTGACGGTCTCATACATCGGTCTGCCTCTCTTTTTAGCGACGTGGTGGGGATATAAAATAGCAAAGAAAACCAAGGTTGTGTCTTTGCATGAGTGTATTCAAAAAGAGGATAAGAAATAAAAAAAGGTGAGCCTTAGACAACAAGGCTCACCTTTTTACTTATAAAAATCATTCGTATCAGGCTTCATTCTATAGATAGCATAACACAAAAAGTGATTTTTTTCCAGTCTGGTTTTTATTTTGTTTATTGATAAAATTCAAGAATAGCACTGGAATCTGCACAATTATGGGAGGTTAAAACCTTCGTAACTTTAATAGGAAAAGGGGTTTGTGATGAGAATTTCAGAAGGTGTTGAAATGCTACAGTTGACTGCCAGAGCGTTTAATCAAGACATAACATTAAATCCTACATTAGTGTGGAATAACGAAGAAGCGATTTTAATTGATACAGGTATGCCTGGCCAAACCAATCAACTTAAAGAGGCGTTAAACGAATTAAATATGTCTATTGAACAGCTAAAAGTAATTCTTCTAACACATCAAGATTTAGATCATATAGGATGTGCGACTGATATACGAAATAATTCAGATAAAAATATCATCGTATATGCTCATGAATTTGATAAGCCGTACATTGAAGGAAAACTTCCGCTTATTAAAACGAATGCGAGCCGAATGAGTAACGAAGAACTAGCAGCTATACCTGATGAAATAAAATATTTATATAAAAACCCTCCCAAAGTTGAGGTAGATACAGTATTAAAAGAAGATCAACTGCTTCCATACTGCGGAGGTATTGAAGTTATTTTTACTCCCGGACATACGCCTGGGCATGTTAGTTTTTATTTAAGAAAATCAAAAACGCTGGTTGCTGGAGATGCTCTAGTATTGGTAAATGGAAAACTAATGGGACCTGTTAAACAAACGACCTTAAATATGGACCAAGCGGTTCAATCACTCGAAAAGTTTCTAAATTATGAGATTGAGCATGTTATTTGTTATCACGGAGGCTATTTTCAAGGCTGTCCGAAAGAAGCGATTTTAAGGATAAAAGAACACGTTGCAGAGAGACAAAGTTAAGATTAATAGAAACCAAAGGGGATGGATAAAATGTTTACACCAGCTATTAGCGTTCAAAAAATAAATGATAGCCTCATTATAAAATGGCAGATTGCACACTTTACGATTCCGTTAGAAGACATTCTTGAAGTAACGGAAGATGACACGTACGGAGGTAAAGAAGCGAATGCCATTCGAATTGGCCCTCCGTACGGAACAACTGACCGAATTTTTATTAAAACGACCAATAAAAACTATCTGTTATTTACTTCAAACGCACCGGCTATATTAAATGAAATACATTCATAACTACCATTACCAAATACGAGATATGTGGGAGAGAGAAAATTGAAGATTAGCCGTACTTTCGATGCTGATAAAATCGCCAAGCTTAATCAGTCTGTTCATCAACTGCATGTAGAATTATACCCCGAGCACTTTCAAGCATATGATTTTCAGAAGATACATGAATTTTTTAAGAAAGCGATGAAAAACGATAGATTTATCTTTCTTTTAGGAGAAGACGATGGAGAGCATGTGGAATTCGCTTGGCTAGAAATAAAGCAGTATTCAGAGACAGTGTTTAAAAAAGCTTACGAGTCAATTTATGTTCATCAAATAAATATCGCCGAACATTATAAAAACAAAGGGTTTGGTTCGAGTTTGATGAAAGAAATTTATAGTATTGCTCGTGAAAAAGAGATCACTACAATTGAGTTAGACTGTTGGAGTGACAATACAATTGCCGAGAGCTTTTACGAAAAAGAAGGCTTTGTTACGTATAGAAAAATGGTTTATAAAGAGCTTTAAAGAGAGCATTTACTTGCTCTCTTTTTTATGTCTAGGAAGCCATTTTCTTTATTTTAATCACTCAACAAAACAAAGTACGCGATTTGAGAACCTAACTCTTGAAAAATTTTTGTTTTACATTTATACTTACATTCTTGTTCGCGTAATGCGACAACTTACTTTATATTCAACTAGGAGGTATACGATAGTATGGAAAGTTTCATTTATCATAATCCCACAAAATTAATCTTCGGAAAAGATCAGCTTCAAGCATTATCAGAAGAACTCCCGAAATACGGAAAAAATATTTTGCTTGTATATGGCGGAGGAAGCATTAAGAAAAACGGTTTATACGATCAAGTTCTTACGCTGTTAAAAGAGTTAAACGTAAATATACATGAGTTAGCGGGCGTAGAGCCAAATCCTCGACTATCTACGGTACGAAAAGGAATTGAAATTTGCCGAAATGAAAACATTGACTTCATGTTAGCAGTCGGCGGAGGAAGCGTTATTGACTGCACAAAAGCAATCGCTGCCGGAGCTGAGTATGAAGGCGACGTTTGGGATATTATTAACAAAAAAGTAACGGCTACAAAAGCACTGCCGTTTGGAACGGTATTAACGTTGGCAGCAACAGGTTCTGAAATGAATCCTGATTCTGTTATTACGAATTGGGAAACAAATGAAAAATACGTTTGGGGAAGCACCGTTACGCACCCTGTATTTTCTATACTAGATCCTGTGAACACGATGTCTGTTCCTAGAGATCAAACTATCTACGGCATGGTAGACATGATGAGTCATGTGTTCGAACAATATTTCCATAACGTGAAAAACACGCCTTTACAAGATCGTATGTGCTATTCCGTATTACAAACAGTAATTGAAACAGCACCGAAATTGCTAGAAGATCTGCAAAGCTACGAACATCGCGAAACGATTTTATATTCCGGAACAATCGCATTAAATGGAACACTTCAAATGGGATACTTTGGAGATTGGGCTTCACATACAATTGAACACGCGGTATCAGCAGTATATGACATTCCTCATGCGGGCGGTTTAGCAATCCTATTCCCAAATTGGATGCGACACGTTGTAGATCAAGATGTAACTCGTATGAAACGCGTCATGACAAGCATGTTTGATATTGAAACTGCAGGTAAAAGTGACAAAGAAATTGCGTTAGAAGGAATCGATAAGCTAAGCGCTTTTTGGTCAAGCCTTGGTGCACCTTCTCGCTTAGCAGATTACGATATCGGAGAAGAGCGACTAGACGAAATTGCTGGAATTGCTGCTCGTGAAATGGAGCACGGAGGTTTCGGTAACTTTAAGAAACTAAATAAAGATGATATTTTAGCTATTTTAAAAGCATCACTGTAAAGTGAAAAATAAAAAAGAAGGAGACACCTGTCTTCTTCTTTTTGTTTTATCTTATAAATGACTGGAAATTAAGTAGAGTAGGAAGAATGGTTTTTTTTCTCAAATTTCAGTTAACAACTAAAGGAAAAGCTTTATAATTAAGTACAGAAAGAAAGTTTTAGAGAATTTAAGGGAGTGGGAAGATGAAAAAGTTTGCGCTAGCTTCATATGCGCTTTATTTGTTGGGCGGATTAGTCATTACAGCCGTAGGATCCGTCTTACCGCAATTGTTAATACATTATCATGTTTCCTATACAGTTGGCGGGCAGCTTGTATTATTAGGTTCTTTAGGATTTTTGATAGGAGTTCCGCTATCTTCTTTTTTATTAGGACGCTTCAGAGAAATGAATTTACTTACAATTTCCGCACTAATGATAGCGCTATCACAAATAGGTATGCTTTTATTGCCTCCATTTGAGTGGATTATTGCATTCAATTTTTTAAACGGTATTGGTGTAGCCGCATTGGAAGTAGTTGTAGCTACTTTAATGATGGAAGTATTTATCGGTAGAAGAGCTATTGTTATGAGTTATTTAGAAGTATCATTCGGTCTAGGTGCGCTGTTGATGCCGTTAGTAGCTAGCTTATTGATTTCACAGAACAGCTGGAGGTTTTCATTTTTTATAACAAGTGTACTAGCTTTACTAATGGTTGTGGTCTGTAAAATGATTCCTTTTGAAAAAGAGACTGTTTCAACTTCAGAAAGCGATGCTTCAGATGCCAGCTCAGAACCTGCGCCTGTGCTTGCTAAAAATCAAAGGTGGAAAATACTCGCTCTTTTTAGTGTGATGATTTTTATGTATGCCGGAGTGGAAAGCAGTATGAATAATTTTCTTTCGTCTATTTTTATCGTGTATCTAGATGTAATTCCCTCACAGGCTACTTTAAGCATAAGCGTTTTTTGGGTGGCTATGCTCATAGGACGAGTGGCTACTGGATGGATTATTCGAATTGTTACATACGAACGTTATCTTTTTGGCAGCATTGGAGGGACAATTGTGAGTTTAGGGCTGTTTATCTTGTTAAAAGAAGCAGTAGCAGGCTATATTTTATTAGGGTTTTTAGGGCTTGCAATGTCAGGTATCTATTCGATAACGATGGTATATGCTAATCATACGTTTACCGGATCTGCTCGTATTGTCACTAGTTTAATTACTGGTTTTTCAGGGCTTGGAGGTGCTGTTTTCCCTGCGCTTATTGGCTTTACTATGGACGCAAGCGGCATTACCTCAGCGCTTTGGTACATAACAGCTTTTGCATGTTTATATCTTCTGGCGCTTTGCATCATTTTTTTCGTTCAGCGTGATGCAAAACAAAAAGCTAATAATCATTTGCAGCCTATGAAATAAATGTTACGTCAAAAAAAGAAGTGAACTTATAAGTTCACTTCTTTTTCTTTTTATTTTCTCTTTCGTTATAGTAAACAAAAAGGGTTCACATAAATTCAAACAAGAAAGTGAAAAATGGATATATCTATGAAAAAGGAGAGCAATATGAAAGAAGTGAATATAAAGGATCCCGCATTAAACCTCGACGTGGCATTAAAAAGAATACTAAATGAGATGGCTGAAAAAGATGTAACTTTATAAATGGTTAATATCTATTTTAATAAAAAAATAAAAAAAGAAAGGTTGAATCTATGTCGACCTTTCTTTTTTTCAGAAAAATTCTTGTTAAATTTTTTCTCACAATATCTTTATAATCAAATAGCAAAATTCCTGCTTTTAATTTCGCTTTAGTATTAACCCTACAAACCATTCTTTTCTTTACTTTTTACTAATATATCAAATATTCTATATATTCCTAATGTTATATAAAATTAAATTGACAAATATATGAAGCGATCATTAGAATTTAGTCATCGAACAGTGAAGAGCTGTTTAAAAGTAGGGGGGAAGTAAATGCCGTTACAAAACAAGCATCTAGCAGTTGTGTTACAAAATACATATTTACCGTTTATTTTTGAAGAAGCAGAAGCTCTCGGAATTAAAGTGACGTTTTTTTATAACCAAGAAGAAGTAGAACCTAAGCATCTTAAAAACGTACAAAATTTCATACCCATTGATTTATTTCACACCTCAGACAAAGCTCTTGAGATTATTAAAGCAGAGCATCACAAAAATCCTTTTGACGGCATTATGACATTATATGAGCCTGCGTTAGAGTTTGTAGCTCAGCTGACAGAAAAATTAAACTTACCGGGCTTATCACCGTTTGTGATTAGTAACTGTCGCAACAAACAGAAAATGAGAGAGGTTTTAAAAGATAATGATCTTAACACTCCGTATTTTAAAGAGGTTGAAAATACGGAGGAATTAAAGAATCTTTCACTGCCTTATCCTGTCGTAGTAAAACCTTCTAACGGATTTTCCAGTCAAGGTGTATCACGAGCGAATAATAAAAAAGAACTGATTGACAGCATAGAAAAAGTGAGACGCGTAAATGAAGAAGACCTAAGTAAATTCACAAAAAATAAAACGGGCATGGTAATTGAACAATTTGTAGACGGACCAGAGTTTGCTATTGAGACGTTTTCTGTAGAAGGAGAGGTTTGTGTACTCTCTATAGGATACAAAGGAAATTCCAAAGGGCCTTTTTTTGAAGAAGGTGTTTATATAGCGCCAGCTCACCTAGAAGAAAACGTTTGGGAATCTATTTCGCAAGAAGCAGCTAAAGCAGCAACCGCTTTAGGGATTGAGAATGGCCCCGCTCATATTGAATTACGTTTGGACCCAGCAGGAAAACCTTATGTGATTGAAATAGGAGCGCGCATTGGAGGGTCTGGGATTTCTCATTATATCGTAAAAGAAAGTACAGGTATTAACTATATCGAGCTAGTTTTTCACTATGTATTAGGATTAAAACCTCCTGTATTAAAAAATGAAAGAAAACGAAAGAAAGTGGTGGGCAACTACATTATCCCTGTGCAAGGCCATGGGATTTTTAAAGAAATTCAAGGCTTGGAAGACGTGCGTAGAGACACTGAAGTAAAAAGGGTTATTCAATTTATAACTGAAGGGACAGACATTTTACCATATCCGCACTTTTCAGGTTACCCTGGATTTATTTTAACCACTCATGACTCTTATTCCGACTGTGAGCAGTATTACAGCTATTTGGATAACAAAGTAAAAATCGTTTATCAAAATAAAGTAAACGCATAGGGGGTATCAAAGGCTATGATAGTTGCAGAGTCGTCTAGTAAGAAAAATAAGCAGCTTCAAAAGATTAGCATTATCCATACCTTAGGGCCTGAAGGAACCAATTGTGAAAAAGCAGGCTATCTGTGGTTTGAACGCCAAAGCATACAAGGTCAGGTCTTTTTGCATCAAACGTTGGAAGAAGCTTTAGTTCATGTGAAAGAAACAGAGAGTTCTGCTCTACTAGGCTGTGCGGTATATCCTTACTTACATGATATTGTGTTCAAAAATTTAACTAGTTTAGAGCTAGTAGATAGCTTTATTATGCCAACGTATAACATGGTGCTTGCCTCAAAAGAAGAGGTGATAACAAACAACAACCTGTTAATTGCTTCACATCCTGCCCCTGTTGATTTAGCTCATTCCATCAGTTCCAATGTTCAGTTAGTAAATAGTAATGCTCAAGCCGCGATTGATTGCTTAGAAGGAAAGGTAGACGCATGTATTACAACAAGTAAAGCTGCTAACGAGCAGGGTTTAACAGTTGTAAAAGATTTTGGAGAAGTGCCGATGTGTTTTACGCTTCACGGAAGAAAATAGGCTCAACTTTAAAAAAGAAATAAGGTGAAACAGTGATTTCTAAATTAACCCGTATTCATGTACATCTTTTGTTTTGTCTGTTAGCCGTCATCGGGGGAACGACATGGGCTTTTCAAAAGACTGGCTTAAAGGATAGCTTGCCTCTATGGTCAGCAGGTATGAGGTTTTTAATTGCTAGTTTAATAATTGCCCTCTACCTCTTACTCACAAAAAAAATGGCCATTTCAAAAGAAGTAGTAATTATTTCAGCATTAAACGGAATTTTGTACTTTGCTCTACCGTTTGGTTCTGTTTATTGGGCATCCGTCTATTTGCCAAGCGGGCTTGTTTCCGTTTTAGCTGCCAGCATTTCAGTGTTTGCTCTTTTATTTAATCGCTTATTTAAAGGAACACCAGCTACAAAAGGACAAAAGATAGGTGTAGTCATGTGCTTAATTGGTATGAGCGTTGTATTTGGAAATCAGCTGTTTATACAGGGAAATGTGATTCAAATAGTAGCCATGATTGTCATTTTAATGGCTATGCTAGGTTCTGCTTTTATAACTGTTCAAGTTCAATCTCGCATAAAATCCTTGCCTATTATGACCTTTAATTCCTTTTCGATGCTAAGTGGAGGCGCTTGTTTACTGATTGTTAGTTTATTTATAGAAAATGGAAACCGCACTTTCTCTGGGGTTAGTCTTATCTCATTATTATACTTGGCTATTATAGGATCGGTCTTGGGGTTTTCTATTAATATTTATTTATTAAAAAAATGGCATATATCAAAAGCAACGGCGCATCTATTTATTTCACCGGTTATCGCCTTATATGTAGGATTTGTCTTTTTAGGTGAAACATTAAACAAACAGGTCTATATAGGTACAGCATTTGTAATAGCAGGGGTTATATTTATTAACTTGAAAAAGCAAGTAGAGAAAAACACAAATAACTCTAATCTTACATCATCTAAAAATATTTCTGCTAAGTAGCTGCCCTAAAAAAAGGAGGGTTTTAATCATGTTAACAAAAAATCATACTCAAAGTTTAGTGGAGTTATTAAACGATAAAATAGTACCTGCTCTATATGAGATAAGAAAATATCAGGGCCCAAATGGAGAGGTCAAAAGAAATTACGAAAAAGCTAGAGAACTCTTATTAAAAGTAGTTGCTGAAACTGAAACAATATATAACTCTCTAAATTTACCTAAAGTGTGGAATGCATTAAAAAATGACGTATGTGATTGGATCGAAAGAGGACTCGATCAATCTCCTTATTTTGATCAAACGTTAATTGCTTATAGCCCGCCTGCAAACGGAGAGGCGACGTTCTTTTTAGGACCGATTGTAACGCCTAATGGCCCTACCAAAAGAGGGTTTTATTTAGAAGCCTTTATCGCCGTTCGTGATGAACCTGAAATCATGAACTCCATTGAAGCAGACCTTCCTCATCCTAAAAATGGATGTGAATCGTTAAAGCTGTTGGCTGGTACTCAAGGATTTATGGAAGGGAAGTGTATTGTATTTTTCCCTGAGAATGTACAAACAAAAGAAAAGGTAACAACTCAAAACTTCGCGATATTTTTCTTTAATAAATTTCACAGCATATACAATGATGATACATTAAAAAGAGCGTATTCTATCTTTCCTGATTTTAACTTTAAATCTCATACTATGAATAGAGAAGACACCTATCAGGCAAGGGTAATCTGGGGATATCTACATGACTATTATCATCACTGTGGAAATAAACCTTTCGATCAACATATACAGGCAAAAATGAATTTTTTTGCAGGCATACTGGAAGAAGTTAAAGTAGACTGTCAGACGGTGCTGACTCTTCATAAAAGAAAATACCCTTTTTGGGAAGAGATAACAGAATTTGTTCTCTTTGAACGTCTGTTAAGGTATCCTAGTCAGCATAATGCACCTCGAAACTTTGATTCTGGCACAGGATTTTTTCTTTTTAGCTGGTTAGTTGCAAATGGGCATTCAATATCCCGAAAAGAAGACCATGCTTATTTAGATTTAGACATGTGTTTGAAGGAACTAGACCTTTTAGTAAAAGAAATTGAACAACTTGAAACAATTCAAAGTGACCTTGGCTATAAAGAAGAAGCCGAACGCTATGTTCGAAAATACTTATTGCCTAGTGAGAACGGTGATAAATTTACTATTCCGGACAATTATTTTATTAATCAGCAAAATAAAAAGATTGAAGTTCCATACTTACTATTCGATGCCCATAATCTCTAAGGAGAAGATGCACTAATGAATGCTTTGCATTTAAGTAAAATAGGAAACAAAATGACTAATAAAGTAGGCGTTCGTGCTATTATGCATGACATTCAAGAAGTGCTCAATTCTGATCTCAATCAATATGTGAATTTAAGCGCTGGAAATCCTGCCATACTCCCTCAAGTTTATGAAATGTGGGAAGAAGCTTTAAAAGATATTGTGAACGACAAACAACTAAAGAATTTGATTAGCCAATATGGGTCTAGTTACGGTACGTATGAATTAATTGATTGCATAAGAGAATACTTCTTTAGGAATTATCGTATTGAGCTGGACAGAGAACAAGTCTTGATCACTTCAGGAAGTCAAAATCTGTTTTTTTTAGCTATAAATTCATTTTGCGGTACAAGTAAAGAAGGAAGAGTTAAAAAAGCATTAATACCTATGCTGCCGGATTACGCTGGGTACAGCGGAGTGGCACTAGAGGAAGCTATAATAGAAGGAATTCCTCCTATCGTCTCAAAGCTTGATCATCATACGTTTCGTTATGAATTTAACAAACAGGCATTCAAAGATAAAATAGCACAGGACCCAGATATCGGAGCTGTCGTATTATCAAGACCTAATAATCCAAGCGGCAACATTCTTTCAAAAGAAGCCGTACACTTTATATCCCAAGTATGCAAGGACTATAACATTCCATTGCTAATTGATTCAGCGTACGCACCTCCTTTTCCGGCTATGAACTTTGTTGAAATGAATCCAATTATACATGACAACATCATTCACTGCATGAGTCTTTCTAAAGCCGGATTGCCTGGAGAGAGAATAGGAATTGCTATAGGAAAAAGTGACTTCATAAAAGTAATGGAAGCATTTCAATCAAATATTTTGATTCACTCTTCTAGGTTAGGTCAGCGGATGGTGGTTAACACCTTAAAGAACGGAAAGTTACCTGGAATTTCAGCTAACTATATAAGAACTCATTATAAACAAAAACATGACTATTTAAAAAATCTTTTAACTACACATATGCCGGATGATATTCCTTGGTATTTACATAAAGCGGAAGGTTCGTTGTTTGGTTGGCTTTGGTTAGAAGGTTTGACTTTCAGTGATAACGATCTATACAATAAATTAAAAGCAGAAAACTTGATTGTAGTACCAGGCGGATCATTCTTTCACGGCAACCGGTCTTGTCCTCACAACCAGGAGTGCATTCGCATAAGTCTTACTGCTACAGATGAGGAGTTAAAGAAAGGAATTGATATTCTTTCGTCAGTAGTCAAGAAAGTATACAGTTCAGATTTTATATGTGAAACAGAAAAAATCTAATTTCTTAAAGGTTTAGAGGTGAAAAAAGCCGACCTGGTTGCTAGGGTCGGCTTTTTTGTTTAGATTAAGCAATAGGCGCATTAAAGAAAACAAACAGACATTTTTAATAATGTTTCTCTTTTAATTGGTTAACTTTATAAAGACCAGGATTTCACCGTTGTAAATTAAAGTTTTTTAGATACTTTGATGACGGTTTCTTTTTGTTTTGAGATACCTTTAACAGTACCTTCTGTTCGCTGGAAACCTTCTCCGCAAAAAGTATGACTTGTTTTTTGGACAAAAGGTTGATCTGTCTTTAAAGAGTTAATAAGCTCTCGTGCATCATCAGGCTTCATATCTTTATACCAAATACCGTCTGGGTAGGAAATGACGACGCATTTATCATGACATCTTCCATTACATCGAGTGCGAGTCGTATGTATGTATTCGTCCATCTCTTGATTAGCTATCTCAGTTCGAATCGCTTGTGTAACTTCTTCGGCTCCAACTCGATTGCAGCTGCTTCCATTGCAAATGAGAACGTGATGTTTCGTTGTACCTAAGTTCCATGTAGCCATGTTGATCCCTCCTATTAAAAGTAATGATTACGATTTATGACGTATAATGATTCCTTTTTTAGCAAAGAGGGCCCTTTACCTCATTAGAATTTTACCAGCTTGATTTTTTCACCCCAGGAAGCTGTCCCTTGTGAGCAAGTTCTCTAAATGCAATTCGCGAAAGCTTAAATTTACGTAAATATCCACGAGGTCTTCCCGTTACTTCACAGCGATTATGCAAGCGAGTAGAAGAAGAGTCTCTAGGAAGCTTTCGTAGTTCATTATAATTTCCTTGTTCCTTTAACTGTTTTCTTAACTCAGCATATTTTTCGACAAGTGCTTGTCGGTGCTTTTCTTTTGCTATTTTTGATTTTTTAGCCAAATAATCAATCCTTTCTTAAAGTCCTTCTTGAAAATCGTAATCATTACTATTTATATTTTTATATCATAAACCACTAAAGAATGAAATGCAACTCATATTTAATGAGTAAAGTTATATTTTTATATGCTGAAAAATAGTTAAAAAAATACGATAATATACAATTTCTTTTGGAACTGGATAATTTTTTGCAATGAAAGACTCTTATATTTCTGCTAGCATATGAACCACGTCAAGAAATAGCAAGGAGGCTTTTATTTTTATGATGAAAAAACTAGTAATTGCTATCGCAATGCTTATCCCGAGTTTTGGTGCAGGTTACTCAGCATTTGCTGCAGCACCCGCTCATGAACAGCACATTCAAGTAAATAAAAATGATAAAGAACTATTAGCTCGTCTTGTATCAGCTGAAGCCAAAGGAGAGCCGTACGCAGGCAAAGTAGCCGTGGCAACAGTTGTATTAAATAGAGTCGACAGCAGCAAATTCCCGGACACTGTAAAAGGCGTTATTTATCAAAAAGGTCAGTACAGCCCGGTCAGCAACGGTCAAATCAATAAACCTGCAGACAAAGGTTCAAAAAAAGCTGTAGAAGAAGCAATTAACTTCCAAGGTCAAGGAAAAGGTTCATTATTCTTCTTTAATCCTGATAAAACGGGAGATCAATGGCTGCGCCAAAAACAAGAAACAATTAAAATAGGGCATCATGTATTTGCAAAATAATAAAAAAGCTAATGGCTAGCTACGTGCTGTCATTAGCTTTTTTAGTTATGTACATAACATAAACAGTAGAACAACCTTCAAAATTAGAATTTTATGGTAAAACAAAAGAGGTCATTTGTAATTAAAAATATGAGGTGATAACTTGAAAGAGAATATGATGTTTGCTTGGATAGCTTCATGGTTAGCTCTTGTTGGTCAGCTCATTTTTTTTATGGGAGTAGCGCTTTTTACAGGGGATTGGCGCTACATGATGTGGAGTTTTATGATAAGCATAATTGTAGGTATACCTAGTATAATGGGTACCTATAAACGAAATCAGCAGCTAAAAGCATACAAAAAATAAGGAATATCGTATTGAAACGCGTTATGAAAGACTTAGAGAAATCCTCTAAGTCTTTTTTTGTTTGGGTATAAAAAGACATGAACCGTACTCCGTTCTTCTAAAAAAAGTACTTTTTACATAGTTTATCAATACAGAACATTTGATAAACACGCGGAGGAGTAAACATGAAGGAGCAGCCTAATTTTTTGTTGATTATGGTGGACGAAGAACGATTTCCACCCGTATATGAAAGTAAAGAAGTAAAAAAGTGGCGAAAAAAACATTTAAAAGCACATGAATTTTTAAAACAGCATGGAATGGGGTTTACTCGTCACTACGTCGGTTCTACAGCCTGTTCACCGAGTCGAGCTACATTGTTTACAGGGCAGTACCCTTCCTTGCACGGAGTGACCCAAACGCAAGGTATCGCAAAGAAGTCACAAGATCCTGATATGTTTTGGCTGCAGCCTAATACCGTCCCAACGATGGGAGATTATTTTAAGCAGGCTGGGTATCAAACCTTTTATAAAGGAAAATGGCATATTTCTGATGAGAACATCTTAATTCCAGGAACACATAACGTTTTTTCTAGCTACCAGATGCAAACAGGAATACCGGATCCAGAAAAAGAGCGCCTCTATCAACGGGCTAATAAGCTTGAAAAGTTTAGTTTTTCAGGGTGGATTGGTCCAGAGCCGGAAGGGAGAAACCCGCACAATTCTGGTTCATCTGCGGCCATTGGAGTGAGTGGACGAGACGAAATATATGCAGAGGAAATCATAGAGCTTATTCAACAATTAGAATATCAAAAGACTGCGCAGCCTTGGCTCATGGTAGCTTCGTTTGTGAACCCGCATGACATTGCGCTGTTCGGAGCAATCACCAAACACCTTGCTATGTTTCAGTTTTCTATTGATGAGACAATTCCGAACATCGAGCCGCCACCTACTATTAGAGAATCTTTACAAACGAAGCCTAGCGCTCAAAGCAGCTATAAATACATCTACCCAAAAGCGCTGCAGCCGACGCCAAATTCTAGTTTCTACCGGCGCTTATATTATCAGCTTCAAAAAAATGTTGATAAACAAATTTTGAAAGTCCTTCGGACTATAGAACAATCTTCGTTCTATGACAATACCATTATTATTTTCACGTCGGATCACGGTGATTTGCTTGGGGCTCACGGAGGACTACATCAAAAATGGTACAACATGTATGAAGAGTCGATTCACGTGCCGCTTCTCATTCATAACAAGCATTTGTTTCCTAGTTATCAACGTACAGACGTGCTGACTAGTCATGTTGACTTGATCCCGACAATGCTTAGCTTGGCTAATATCGATGCTTCCGCTGTTCAAAAGCAATTGCAAAAAAGTCATACGGAAGTACATCCATTTGTTGGGCGAGACCTCTCAGGAACGTTGCGAGGAGAAACATCGCTCCATAAAGAAAAAGCACCGATTTTCTTTATGACGGATGATGACCCGACAAAAGGACTTCACCAAACAAATTTTTTAGGAGAAAGCTATCCGTCAGTCGTTCAGCCTAATCACATTCAAGCGATCATTGTCGAGTTTCAATCAGCCGCAGGAAAGGAAATCTGGAAATACGCTCGATACCATGATAATCCGCAATTTCGGTCAGCACCTAACGAAAAAGATGAAGTCATCCACCGAGAGCAATATGAAAGTTACCCGGTAGATCTTACTAACCTTAAAGAAACATCGGTTCCGGATCAAATTGAAATGTACAATTTGACCAAGGATCCGTTAGAAACAGTAAATTTGGCTTACCCGTATTTTTCAACAAATGAAACAAGGAAAATTCAGCGGCAGCTTGATGTTATTCTTAAAGAACAACTCAGGAAAAAACGGATTTTTCCGCAAAGTGGAAGCATGTACCAGGAGCTTCCGTCTAAAGATAGATAAAAAATAGTTTCGACGAGTTCAAGCCAAATATTGGTGTAAGTAGAAAAAGGTATATTTAATATTTTAGTATATAAATAAAAAACTGATGATACTTGTGCTATGTTACTTATTCTGATTTGAGCAGTACTGGATTTTAATTCGTTAATAATACTTAGATAAAGCAAATAAATGCTTGTAACATCTTTCTTTTTTGCCTTTATTCTTACACAATAAAGGTAAAAACAAAAATAAAATGTAGGTGTTAATATTATAATAAAAAACTTTTTAAGCCCATATATTCTTAAGTAACTTTTCGGGAATTTAAGCATAAATTAATTCTATAACATTAAGAAATAAAAATTACTTCTTGACTTCTGTAAAATTTATACACTATAATCACTTTTAACAACTAACAAACATTATTTGGCAACGAAAAGGACATGAATTAGGTGCTGTTTTCTTCGCAGAGAATAGGGTCAGCGGCTGGGAGCCCTTAAGAAATCATCTAATTTACCACCTTAGAGCTATTGCAGGGAATGTGCATAACTGAAACTGCAATCGGTAAAACCGTTATCTTTTTTTGAGCGTAAAATGCGTACAGGTATTTTACGGAATTAGGGTGGTACCACGACCGCATTCGTCCCTTCACTAGGGATGAGTGCGGTTTTTTATGTAGAAAAAATGAATATACAAGCATTGAAAAGGACATGAATCATTTTTGGATTTTCTTTACAGAGAGTAGGGTCACTGGCTGAGAACCCTTAGAAAACGAAATGAATTTACCACCTTGGAGCTGCGGCGGGGAATGTGTATACACTGAAACTGCAACCGGTAAAACCGTTATCTTTTTAAGCGTAAAATACGTATAGGTATTTTACGGAATTAGGGTGGTACCACGGCCGCATTCGTCCCTTTATTAGGGATGAGTGCGGTTTTTTTGTTGAATAAAAACATATTGGAGGAATGAACATGTCAAAACAAATGGAAGCAGAAAAACGAAATCATCAAAAATTAGGTCAAGAACTGGAGCTGTTTATGTCGATGGAAGAAGCTCCTGGTATGCCGTTTTTCTTACCTAACGGAATGATTGTTCGAAATGAGTTAGAAAACTACTGGAAACAAAAGCATTACAAAGCAGGCTATCAAGAGATAAAAACACCCATCATGATGAAACAGGAGCTATGGGAACAATCAGGGCATTGGGAGCACTATCATGAAAATATGTATTTTTCAAATGTTGACAAACAAAACTATGCGATTAAACCGATGAATTGTCCGGGAGCCATTTTATTGTTTAACAGCAAGCGAAGAAGCTACCGAGAACTTCCAGTTCGATACGCGGAGCTCGGGTTAGTTCATCGCCACGAGCTTTCTGGCTCTTTAAACGGATTACTAAGAGTTCGGTCATTCACACAGGACGACGCTCATTTATTCGTAGAACTCAGTCAAATCGAAGCTGAGATTAGCCGCATTCTAGCGTTTATCCATGACTTTTATTCACATTTTGGCTTTGATTACAAAGTGGAGCTATCCACACGTCCTGAAAAATTTATGGGAGATATTGAAACATGGAATCAAGCAGAAAAGTCGCTTCAATCGGTGCTAAATGAAAAAGGCTTAGACTATCAGGTAAATGAAGGAGACGGAGCTTTTTACGGGCCGAAAATCGATTTTCATATTTTAGATTCCCTAGGCCGCAGCTGGCAGTGCGGAACAGTTCAGCTTGATTTTCTAATGCCAGAGAAGTTTGACTGTATGTATATTGGAGAGGACAATAAACCGCACCGTCCCGTAATGATTCACCGCGCTATATACGGTTCCGTTGAACGATTTATGGCCATCTTGATTGAACATTATGAAGGTCAATTTCCTCTTTGGCTGGCTCCTGTTCAATTTAAGCTTTTGCCTATTGCACCGCCGCATGTGGAATATGCATACAAGGTGAAACACGAGCTGGAGTCACAAGGGTATCGTGTTGAAGTGGATGATCGTATTGAAAAAATAGGTCTGAAAATTAGAGAAGCCGAAATGCTCAAAGTTCCTTATATGGCCGTAATAGGAGATAAAGAAGTAGAAAATAAATCGCTTGCTATGCGAAAGCATGGGAAGAAAAACATTGGAACAGTAAGTGTTGAAGAGGCAGCTGTACACTTGAATAAAGAAATGGATTCAAACAGAGTTTATTGAAGCCATTTACCTTTCTAAATAGAAAAATCCGATTTTTTAAGTCGGATAGTGATTCCCTTCATCTTGTCTTACACCAAAATGAAGGGAATATTGAACTAGAAGGGTATAAGATAATATATATCAGCAGTATAACTTTTGCCTTAGACAAACGCCGGTATTTTATAAAAAAAATTATCTTGTTCCATTCGAATCGTTTGTACGGGGGGAAGCTGAATCTTCATTTGACAATTTGTTCATAGGTTGCTGACCTCGCTTCTTTTTAGAAGGAGAATAAAAAAGAAATTTAAACATAAAGTACACTCCTAATGCTAGTAAAATACAGCCAATAAGTAAGTTAAGCATCTCTCTCCGCCCTTCATACACTTCAGTTTTCATCATTATAACACCCGTTAAGGTAAAACATTCATCGTTCTGTAAATAATCCCTATGTCAGGAATTTATATTTGAAGATAGGTGGCGAAAAAACTATCTGAAAATGAACCAATTTATTTTTTAGAATATTAATTTTATTCAAACTTATTATACATAATCACAATGATGATTTCTTTATTTAGTTGATAAAGCCAAAATAGATAGAGATTAAGAAATCGCTTACAAAAACTCTTGAAATATATATAATGATATTAGTATACTAATAGACAAGTTAGTAATTATTTCTATATAATTACTTCTGTATCTGAAGTAAAAACGCGTAGTCAAATAGGAAAAGACGTCATTTTTAAGTTTTTTAATGGATGAGTGGCAACAGAGAGGAGAGAGTGCAATGGGAAAACTATTTAAAAAGAAGTCAATCGAGCAATTATTAGAACAAAGTCAAAACAAATCTCTAGTCAAAACATTAGGGGCATTCGATTTGACTCTTCTTGGTATTGGAGCCGTAATAGGAACGGGGGTTTTAGTTTTAACAGGCTTAGTAGCTGCTAACGATGCGGGGCCAGCCGTTATTTTTTCTTTTATACTGGCTTCTATTGTATGCGGTTTTGCAGCGCTGTGCTATGCGGAATTTGCTTCAACTATACCTGTATCTGGGAGCGTTTACACCTATACATATGCAACCATCGGCGAAGTGGTAGCACACTTAATGGGATGGACATTGCTTTCCGTCTATTTATTAACGATGTCAGCAGTAGCAAATGGATGGTCTTCTTATTTTAATAATTTTTTAGAAGGCTTTGGTTTTTCACTCCCAAAAGAATTGATTACGATCCCTGCAAATGGAGGCCTGGTGAACCTTCCTGCTATTTGTATTACCCTTCTTATTACATGGCTGCTTTCAAGGGGAACTAAAGAAAGTAAAAAAGTGAATAATTTTATGGTGCTTGTTAAATTATTTATTATCCTTCTCTTTATTATTGTAGGGGCTTTTTATGTGAAGCCGTCTAATTGGACTCCTTTTATGCCTTATGGAATTGAAGGGGTTGTGACAGGGGGAGCGGCCGTATTTTTTGCTTTCTTAGGTTTTGATGCTTTATCTACATCAGCAGAAGAAGTAAAGAACCCGCAGCGCAATTTGCCAATTGGAATTATTAGTTCACTCGTGATCTGCACGATTATTTATGTAGCGGTATGCCTTGTTATGACAGGGGTTGTTTCTTACAAGGAACTGAATGTTCCAGAAGCAATGGCCTATGTTCTTCATTCAGTAGGACAAAATGCAGTGGCAGGAGTTATTGCTGCAGGAGCTGTCATTGGGATTATGGCTGTTATTTTCGCCTACATTTATGCAGCAACACGAATTTTATTCTCAATGAGCCGCGACGGCTTGCTACCAAAAGCATTTGCTAAAACAAATGAGAAAACGGGAGTTCCGACTCTCTCCACTTGGCTAGTAGGAATTATCGGAGCGTTAATTTCAGGATTTATCGATTTAAAAGAACTTGCGAATTTAGCAAATATCGGAGCCCTTTTAACTTTCGGTATGGTGGGCGTCAGCATTATCATCTTACGCAAAACGCACCCAACTTTAAAACGTGGATTTACAATGCCGTTTGTCCCGGTTTTACCAATTTTATCTGTATTATCTTGTTTATTTTTAATGATTAATCTTCCTAAAACAACATGGCTATATTTTAGCATATGGATTGTGCTTGGTATATTTGTGTATATAGGTTATTCTCGTAAACACAGTCGATTAACAAGTAAAGAAATGAAAAAAGCGAGTTAGAAGCAGAAAAAGAGCCTTTCATCCAAGAAAGGCTCTTTTTTTGCTTTTTGTTCAGTTGTTAGACAGTTAGGACGATTGTTCACTATGTTTTTTGCGTGTTTCCACAATAAACAGACAAGTGCTAATAACAAAAGCCGTTCCTACAAAAATGGCGCCAACCCAAGGAAGTGAAGTAAGTCCCATATGGTTAATAATTACGCCTCCGAAAAAGGCGCCAAAAGCATTTCCTAAGTTAGCAAATGAGTGATTCGAAGTAGAAGCTAAAGCAGGTGCTTCCTGTGCTAAGTTCATAATTTTCACTTGAATACCAGGCATTACAGCAAATGCTGCTGCTCCCCAGAAAAACAGCGTGATAATCGCGGCTGTTGGGCTTTTGACAGTAAACGTAAAAATAGTCAGCACAATACAAAGAAAAGCAAATATACCTACAACCGAAGGCATTAACTTCCAATCTGCAAGCTTTCCTCCAACAACATTTCCAAGCGTAACGCCGCATCCGTACAATACAAGTATCCACGTAACGCTGTGTTCACTTACTCCCGTAACGTCTTCAAGAAGCGGTGTAATGTACGTAAATACAGTAAATAAACTACCGCACCCTATTGCACTTAAAAGAAGCATCACAAGAAGTTTTGGTTGGCTAAAAGCAGCAAACTGCTGTTTTAGACCCGTTAATTTTTCTTGACCAAGCTTTGGGATAAACAGAATAATACCGATAAATGCAATGATTCCCATAATGGTAATAGCCCCAAACGAAGCTCTCCAACCTAAGTGTTGGCCAATAAATGTTCCTACAGGAACGCCGATAATATTTGCAATGGTTAAACCTGCCATCATCGTTGCAACAGCACTTGCTCGCTTATGCGGTTGTACGAGCCGTGAAGCAATAACAGCGCCTACTCCAAAGAAAGTACCGTGACATAACGCCGTAACTAAACGAGCTCCCATCAAAATTCCATAGTTAGGTGCAATAATAGCAATCGCATTTCCGAGAATAAATAAAAGCATGAGTAAACAAAGCAGAAGCTTTTGAGGAAGTCGATGAGTAAAAATGGTTAAAATTGGCGCGCCAATCGCTACTCCTAAAGCATAGCCCGTAATTAGCTGACCAGCAGTCGAAATGCTAACATGAAGGTCTTCTGCAACGTTAGGCAGTATCCCCATAATAACGAATTCCGTCATTCCAATAGCAAAAGCTCCAAGAGTCAACGAGATAAGAGCAATTGGAAAGGAATCTTTCTTACTGACCTGCTCATTAGCATGCATTGTATTCATGTGTGATCACCCTTTCTGTGTATAAAATTTATATCTCCTTGAAAAGAAGTCAATTACTAATAATACTTAAGTGATTGAGCTTTGACAACCAAAAAAGCTGATGTAAGCGGTATCTTTTGGGATTCCGTTTATCTTTATCATATATGAAGACAGTCAGACATAAATTTATTGACAGAATAAAGTTTAGTCCTATAAACTATTTTTAAAGTTGAATAGTTTATACCTATAAACTAAATGAGCAAAGGAGGGAAAGAAGTGACGAAAAGCAAGTTATATCAAGCTGTAGAACTTTTTGAAGAAGTGCTGTTTGTAGGAACAGAAGTCATTCACAGAGAGCTGAGCCATAACCTCTTCGAACATGTCTCAAGGCAGCAGTTTGATTTGTTAAATAGTTTAATGATTAAAGGTCCATCTTCACCTGGCAGTCTCGCTGTCTTGCAAGGTGTTCATAAAAGTGCCATTTCGAATCGAATTAAAAAACTGCTCGAAAAAGGGCTTGTGGAGTGGGACACTAATGAACTAGAGAGCGATAAACGTTCTAAGCTTATTAAGATTACGGCTGAAGGAGAAAAGGTAATACATGACGGAAATGCCGCGTGTTTTAGTATCATTGAGAATTTGTTTGATGATGTAGAAGAAGAAAAAATAGATACATTTATTGAAATTCTTACAATGGCAAAAGAAAAGTTAACTATAAAAGGGGAAAGCAAAAAATGAAATTTATTGTGAAATTTAAATGGGTGATTGCGGCCTTTATTTTAGCTTTAACGGTCATATTGATGCTAACGGCACCCAATTTAACAAAGCTCGCAAGTGAAAAAGGGCAGTCTCAGCTTCCTGATGATGCCGTTTCATCTAGGGCCAGCCAAATTCTCAAAAATGCCGGGGAAGACAGTAACACCATCAGCATGGTGATCAAGCTAGATAACGCATTAGATAAAGATAGTGAGAAACAGATACAGAAAATCATTGATAAGACAGAGAAAATTAAAGGTGTAAAAGATGTTACAACGCCTTTAACAGATGATCAAGATGTTCGTAACCAATTAATGTCTAAAGACAAAAAAACCGTTTTAGTTCCGGTTACTGTCAGTGGATCGGATGAAAAAGTTGAAAAAATAGCGAATCAGATTTATGACAGCGTGCCAAAAGACGTTACGGCATATGTAACAGGTGCATCTCTTATTAATCAGGATTTTGCACACAGTTCAGAAGAAGGGTTAAAGAAAACCGAGTTTATTACTATCTTCTTGATTTTAGGTTTGCTTCTACTCGTTTTCCGTTCAGTCGTGACGCCGTTTATTCCTATTTTAATTGTGGGAATCACATACTTAATCAGTCAATCGTTACTAGGTATTTTAGTTAAAAATGTCGATTTTCCAATCTCAACGTTCACGCAAACGTTCTTAGTAGCTATTTTGTTTGGAATAGGTACGGATTACTGCATTCTTTTACTTAACCGTTTCCGTGAAGAATTGGCTAACGGACATGATAAAGTAGAAGCCACGATCACGGCTTACCGTACAGCAGGAAGAACGTTATTCATCAGCGGAATTGCCGTATTTATTGGTTTTGCAGCCATCGGATTTGCCAAGTTTGCTATTTTCCAATCGGCCGTTGGCGTAGCAGTGGGAGTTGGTGTGCTGCTAGTGATTTTATTTACCTTGCTGCCACTTTTTATGGTTACGCTTGGAGAAAAATTATTTTGGCCGTCTAAAAAAGTGGCTTCTCATAGCGATAATAAGCTGTGGGGGTTTTTAGGAAGAAAGGCAGTAGCGCGACCGTTCGTATTTTTAGTCATTACAGCGATTATTACCGTGCCTTTTATTGTAACGTATGACTCAAAAGTATCGTTTGATTCTACTGCTGAAATAAGCAGTGATTATAAATCTATAAAAGGACTAAATGCTATCAGTGACGCACTGGGAGAAGGAAAAGCATTTCCTGTCAATGTTATTATTAAAGGAGATAAAGAGTTAACAAAGGCGGATGTTATTCCGTATTTAGGAAATATAAGCAAAGCAATTGAAAAAGTGGATCACGTGGATTCTGTTATGACGATCACACAGCCTACGGGAGAAAAGATTGATGATTTATATGTTAATTCACAGCTGGGCTCTGTATCAGACGGAATCAAAGATGCTGTTAAAGGAATCGGAGATGTACAAAAAGGATTAAGTGATATTGAAAAAGGGCTAAATCAAATAGCCGACCAAACGGGTTCTGCTTCTAAAGAATCTGGCGGGTCACTTGCACCTGCCGCAGACGGATTAGCTCAAGTTAATCAACAGCTGCAGCTTGTCAGCACTCAGCTCTCTACAACAGGAAATGTGCAGCAAGCGGTTCCTCAGCTTGCAGCAATCAGCAAACAGCTTACTACCATTCAAACCGGTCTTCAACAAGCAAATGAGAATCTTTCAGCTCAGCAAGGCCAAGTCGGAACCCTATCAGACAGTATCAATCAATTAGCAGAAGGTGTTGATAGTGCAAATGATGGGCTAACGAAAATCTCAGATGGCTTAACAAAAGCAACAGGTATGCTTGATAACATGAGTGACAGCTCAACAGTTAGAGATACGGGTATTTATCTTCCAGCAGAAGTGATGAAAGATAAAGGGTTTAAACAATCCATCGACAACTATTCTTTTGCAGATGGAAAAGGAGTTAAGCTCAGCGTAGTGCTCGATCAAAATCCATATTCTGAAGAAGCCATTTCAACCGTAAAAAATATTGAAAAAGCGGTGGCAAGCGAAGTCGTTGATACGCCGTTTGAGCATACAGAAATTGTGTACGGAGGGGTATCGAGCTCAAATGCGGATTTAAAAGATTTATCTACAACGGATCTTTCACGCACAATGGTTATTATGATGATTGGATTGTTTATTGTTTTGACCATTTTATTCCGTTCAATGATCATGCCTGTATACATGATTGCTTCACTGTTGCTTACGTATTATACAGCAATGGGAATCTCAGAGCTTCTATTCGTGGATATAATGGGGAATGACGGAATCAGCTGGGCCGTGCCATTCTTTAGTTTTGTTATTTTAGTTGCTCTTGGAATTGACTATTCTATTTTCTTGTTAGACCGTTTTAACGAAGAAGTGAAAAGCGGCGTAGCAGAAGGCATGGTTACGTCTATGAGTAAGATGGGGTCGGTTATTATTACTGCCGCTATTATCCTAGCCGGAACGTTTGGGGCTATGATGCCATCAGGTGTATTAACGCTTGTTCATGTAGCAACAGTTGTTATCATCGGTCTTTTACTTTATGGTCTTGTTATTCTTCCGCTTCTTATGCCAGCGATTGTCGTGACGCTTGGAGAAGGAAACTGGTGGCCGTTTCTTCGAAAAAAAGAAAAATACAAAGTAGAAGAATAACTTATATATGCTGGATTTTATCAACAATCAGATATAACGTTAAGCATTAGATAGAGTAAAAATGAAGGATAGATGAGCGTCATGAGACTGCTTTATCTATCCTTTTTTTTGTGCTATTAGAAAACTTGAGCATGATTAAAAGTAAACTCAAGCAGGCGCTGTGATAAATATACCGGGTCGAATAAAAGGCTTCCTACTAGGAAAACCTATAGTCAAAAACATGCGGAGGTCTTTTTAATGAAATTTGTAAATCTTTTAGCTAATCAGCGAGAAAAACGACGCGAACAAATGCGTGAAGCAGGCACATGTCCAGACTGCTTAGGAAAACGTTTTCACCATGTTGGGCTTTATTTTGTGCACGTTTATGAATGTCCGAGCTGTCAGGGGAATGAGGAAAACTAAATAATTCAGCCGAAAAGCTTCTTCATAAAATAGAAGCTTTTTTTATTTCACCACTATTACAAGCTCAGTAGATTGAAAAGAATTGTTCCTTTAGAGCTAATAATGATAAGATTAAAAAAAGCAGCATCCAAGGTAATTCATACTCACTTTTACGTAAAAACCACTATAGTAGAGAGATTATATAAAAAGGAGATTCCGGCATGGGTGAAAAAAAGAATATTGATATAGGTGGTCTTAGTTTTGCTTGGGATTTAGAAAAAGGAAAATTTAGCTTTGAAGGAGAAGATGCGATTCTTTTTTGGATTTCTTCGGCGATGAAAACATTGTTTGACACAATCGAAGAAATATCTGGAGAAGAGGCAGCTTCGGTAGTACTGGAAACTACTGGTTTTCGACAAGGATTAGTAGTAGGAGAGTACTTTCAAAACATGAAGGGCGTAACGGTTTTTGAAGCGGCTGAGTTAATTACAAATACATACGCTTCGGCTGGATGGGGAAAAACAACTATCAAATATTTAAATCCTGAAAGTAAAACTCTATCTGCTGAATTAAAAGACAGTTGGGAACATAAAATTAACGTGGCGCAAAAGAAAACAATGGGAGGAAATTTTCTTCCGGCCCATTATGCAGGGATTTTTACAGGACTATTCGGAACAAATATTTGGTACAAGGTGATTCAACATCAAATAGAAGGGCATGAATGCACCACAGTAGAATACTTCCCTTCCAACATTGATATCACTCAAAATATTCATCAATTAGCGAGAAGAAAAGAAGCGCAGAAAATAGAACATTTGCAAAACATTGTAGCGGAAAAAACAGCAGAGTTAAAAGATCTTATTAAAAAGCTGTCTTCTCCTATTATTCCCGTTTTGGAAGGCATAGTCGTCGTTCCTTTGATTGGCAAATACGACGAGGATCGAACGGAAGATTTGATTGTCAATACATTAAATAACCTCCCAAAACATCAGGCTAATTATCTTGTGCTGGATTTAACCGGATTGGATAAAGAACTTACTGAATATACGGCAAGTCTTATCGAAAAATTAGGTGCAGCAGCGTCCCTGATTGGTACAAAAACCATTTTAGTAGGAATTTCTGCTGACTTAGGCTTAGTTATATCAGAGACTCATATTGATTTATCAAAATATGATTGTTTTCAAACACTGCAGCACGGCATTCATTATGCATTGGCACAAAGCGGACGAAGCATCGTTTAAAAGATATATTTTAAATATAACAAAATGCACTCATTCAACATCATAACAAATCTCTTTATCGAAGAACGGAAATGTATTGAAGGATTTCATTTTTTAAAAGAAGAATTGACACGAAACCAAAAGGTGTTATATTATTTTTATATAACACCTTTTGGTGTTATATTTGGAAAAGGAGAATGAAGACAACGATGAATGATAAAAGTGTAGTAGAAGATGTAAAACAGACGATAATATTTAACGCGCCGATTCAAAAAGTTTGGGATAAAGTAGCAACCGCAGAAGGGCTCCAACAATGGTTCATGCCTAATGATTTTCAGCCTCTGGTAGGATATGAATTTCATTTGCAATCGCCTTTTGGACCATCTCCGTGCAAAGTATTAGAAATAGATGCACCAAACTATCTTTCTTTCTCTTGGGATACGGATGGATGGGTCGTTTCGTTTACCTTAAAAGAAATGGGTAATCAAACTGAATTTACGCTTATTCATAGCGGCTGGAAAGAAGCTGAAACACTTCTTGAAAAAGCAAACGAAAAGAGTTCAGTGGTACGAGATAGAATGAGCTACGGGTGGACTAGTCTCGTGAATGAAAAACTTCGAAAGGTTGTTGAAAACTAAATGACTTCATCAGCTGCCAAGCATGATATCTTTCAAGCCATTGCTGATCCTACTCGAAGAAAAGTACTTGAGCTGCTTTCTGAAAAAGAATTGCCTATTTCAGAAATAACGTCCCATTTTTCAATAAGCCGTACCGCTGTTGTCAAGCATCTTCATATACTTTCAGAAGCAGACCTAGTCCATGGACAAAAAAAAGGCAGAGAAAAAGTGTATCATCTTCAGCCAGAGCCTTTGAAAGAAATAAAAGATTGGCTTTCTTACTACGAACAATTTTGGACAAACAAATTATCTATTCTTCAGCATATTGTTGAAAGAGACGAAGAAAGAAATCAATAGAAAAAGCATAAAAACGTTTTTTATAAGGAATATAGCAAAGCCAGTCGTTAAAAAGACTGGCTGTTTTACATAAAAGCTGGTTTTATTCTAGAAGGACAAATAAAAGAAAGATGCAGAACACCATAGGGCATTTCTTAAAATAAAAAGATAGACCTTTAGAAGAAAAAAAGGGGGAAACAGAGCAATGAACAAGCTTTTATTTTATGGGACGAGCGATGCTCAAGGAGTGCCTCGATTATTATGTGACTGTAAAGTATGCACGCAAAAAGATCCATTAAATCAGCGCACAAGACCTAGTGCACAGTTCACACTGGACGGTAACGTGTGTTTGATTGATGTATCACCTGATTTTAAACATCAATTTCATTTATACAATAACAAAAAAATCCCTTCTACCGTGTTTATTACTCATCCTCACAATGATCATGTTGCTGGTTTAGGGGATTTAGCCGACTTATGCTACTGGAATAATGTAAGTACAGAAGTCGTAGCAGCCCCTGAAGTCATCAGCGAGTTAATCAAAAGATTTCCTTATCTCGCAAAAAGAAAAGGGCTTACTTTTAATGGCACGTTAAAGTGGGAAAGCGGAGAAACGGCCATTACGTTTCATAAAGTGAATCACGGATTTAACGGTCATTCCTACGGCATTGTGGTTCATCAAAAACAAGGCGTACGCTGGGCGTATGTATCCGATTCTTTTAATGTGACAAAAGAACAGTGGGAGCCTTTTTACCACTTAGATTTACTGATATTCGGTACATCTTTTTGGAAAGAATATCTTCAAAAAGAAAAAAGATCCGTATATGATGTGACAGAGGCAATGGAGATTAAAGTGAAGCTACAAGCAAAAAACATGGTGTTCACTCATTTATCACACAATATTGATATCCCAAAGCACGCTGAGATGCTTTTAGATAAAAACGTAAGCTTTGCCTATGACGGACGCGAGATTTCATTACCTTATTTGTGTTGAGATTAATTAATATCTTATAGAATAATAATTTCAAACTAGGAAGGTAAAAGGGGTTAATAAGCAGGGATAGCTTGAAGTAGGAACGAACACGACACTAAATTGGAGCTAAAGAAGGGGATAGTGTTATGGATGCTATTATAGAAAAACCAAATAACCTCGGTGAATTATCTCGATTTCTATTAGAAAAAAATAGTCAGAAAACATCACATATTGGTTATTGTGGTGAAAAAGAAGAAGAAATCTACCAGACATTAAAAGAAGATTTTATTAGTGACGAGGGTGATATTAAATTTTTAATCGCTAGAAATAGGACAGGAGAAATTTTAGCGGCTATTGGATTTGATATCGAAGAAATGGTAGCAGAAGTGTGGGGACCTTTTAATAAAACATCTTCTATTGATTTGCAATCTCAATTATGGAAACAGTTAGTTAATGAAAATCCTTTGATCCAAGAATTTCATTTTTTTATCAATGAAGAAAATGAGCTGCAACAAGTATTTATGAATGAAATAAAAGCAAAAAAGACTGGTGAACACTTGATCTTAGAAATTAAAGAACAAAATTTTGATAAAGTTATTGAAATGAAAAGCGAGCCATTTAAACATAGTGATTTTCAAGCATTTGAAATGCTGCATAACGCAATGTTTCAAAATACTTATTATGATGGAAAAACAATTATTGAGAGACTTAACGATAGAAATATGTTAAAGATACTTAAAAATATGTCTAATGAGTTGCAAGGCTATGCGTACTTTGAAGTCGATACTGAAATGCGAGAGGCTTCATTGGAGTATATTGGTGTTTCAAAGAATGCTCAGAGTCAAGGTCTAGGAACGAGGTTGTTAAAGGAAGTTTTAACAGAGATGTTTTCATTTCCACAAATTAATGAAATTAAACTAACCGTTGATAGAGCAAATAGTCAAGCAAATCGAGTATATATGAAAGTTGGTTTTGAACCAAAAGATATTCTTATAAGTTATCGCCTCAAACTGTAAAAGAGTTAAGTTCAATGAGGGCGGAGAACATTAAGTGTAAAAGCGCTCGGATTTTTTTCGAGCGCTTTTACTTACCATTTATATTGCTGATTTGTAGTTCTAACTTATGCTTCTTTCTATCAACCGAATCCGTTAGAAACAAGGCAATTCTTTTTTTGTTGTAAATTAGATGCGCTCGATAAAATCACTCACAACTTTGTTAAACCGATCGCTTTCTTCGAGAAAAGGGCAGTGACAGCTGTTCTCAAAAACTTCAAGTACAGAACCTGAAACCAGCTTTTGAATATGCCTTCCAGCCGCTACAGGAATGAGTTTTTCTTCTTTTCCAAAGCACAGTAAAGTAGGAATTGTAATAAACGGGAGGAATTCTCGATAATCCACAATGGATTGATCAAACAAAATAGCACTAGCTATCGACTCGGGCATTTTCGTTACTTCTTTCATAATCCAATGTTTATCTTTTTCAGTTAATTCATCCTTAAACATAAGCGGAATAAAACTTTCTAATGTACTTGTTCGATCAAGCTGAATACCTTGCATAAGCGAAATAAGGGCAGGTAAATCAAATGCACCGATTGGAAAGTCTGACCATTTAAAGTCTGAAGCCATTTCATCTACAATAATATTCCCTTTTACATTTTCTTCACCAAATTGTTTCAAATATTCCCACACAACAAAAGCACCCATCGACCAGCCTACTAATATGACGTCTTTTAATCGATTATTATTTATAAACTCATGCACATCGCGAGCATAAGTGGAAATTGTGTGACCATATGGAGTATGACTTGAATTTCCATGTCCTCTTAAATCCAAAAGAATAGTTTGATACTGTTTCGAAAAAAAAGAAAGCTGGTTGTGAAAAAAACGACTGCTCATCCAAACTCCGTGAATGAAAATAATAGGTGTTCCTTCCCCTTGTTTTTCATAGTATAAAGTTGCACCGTCTTTTAATGTATAAAAAGGCATCATTTCCGTCTCCAATCTCAAAGGTTCATATCTCATCATGTATGCGCAGAAAAGCTCAGGTAGAACGTATCTCCGCAAGAAAATGTTCATAAAAAAACAAATCCTAGAAGTGTTCGCCTTGATATGTTATACTATTACAGGCTTAAATACTGTATGTTTTTGAAACAATCATTCACTGTAATACTTTTTAGATAGAAGCATCCTCATAAAAAGGATGTTGTTTTTGTCGTAATGTACCTTTAAGTAATGAATTGTTACCATCAATTCGGTTCACAATAACCGACCTACATGCATTATATCTTGCAAATATAAACAGATAGGTGGAAGAAGCAACATGACTGAAAGAAAACCATATCAAGTACTACTATATTATTTGTACACTCCAATTGAAAATCCTGAAGAGTTCACAGCTCAGCACTTGGCATTTTGTAAAGAGCTTGAACTAAAAGGACGCATTTTAATTGCGGCTGAAGGGATCAATGGAACAGTATCAGGAACAGTTGAACAAACAGATAAATACATGGAAACGATGAAAAATGATCCTCGTTTTGAAGGTATTGTATTTAAAATAGACGAAGCAGATGAACATGCGTTCAAAAAAATGCACGTGCGTCACCGCAAAGAATTAGTAACTCTTCGATTAGAAGAAGATGTGAATCCTCTTCGCGTAACGGGTAATTACTTAAGCCCAAAAGAATTTTATCAAGCGATGCAAGATGAAAATACGGTCGTAATCGATGCACGAAACGATTATGAATACGATTTAGGCCACTTCCGAGGAGCTGTTCGTCCGGATATTCAAAACTTCCGTGAGCTTCCTGAATGGATTCGCGACCACAAAGATCAGTTTGAAGATAAAAAAATCTTAACGTACTGCACAGGCGGTATTCGCTGTGAAAAATTCTCTGGATGGCTTCTTGAAGAAGGTTTTGAAGATGTAAGCCAGCTTCACGGAGGTATTGTAACATACGGAAAAGATCCAGAAGTACAAGGTGAACTATGGGATGGTCAGTGCTATGTATTTGATGAGCGCATCAGCGTACCAGTTAACCAAAAAGAGCATGTGATTGTCGGGAAGGATCACTTTACCGGCGAGCCTTGCGAACGTTATGTTAACTGCTCAAACCCAGAATGCAATAAGAAAATCTTAGCTTCTGAAGAAAACGAACACAAATATTTACGCGCTTGTTCACATGAATGCCGAGTAAGTCCCCGTAACCGCTATGTAAAAGAACATGGTTTAACAGAAGAAGAATTTGCAGCACGTGTTAAAGAGTTAGAAAACGAACACGTAACTTTATAATAAAAAAACAGCACGCTATATACAGCGTGCTGTTTTTTTATGAAAAGATTCTCTTGTAACCTAGTGTTTAGAGAATAACCTAGTGTTTAGAGAAGGTTATGCAACGGGTATTTATAAAAAGGAAACATATTCCTGTTTTTTTGTTTTGCATACTTAAAGGAATATTTTTTAGAAAGCGATTAAAAAACGGTTGTACATAAAAACAACAAAGGAGCTTGAAAATGGAAGCGAAAATTGAAAAAAAGTACGATGGACGTTTACTGGAAGGACCCCTATGGGATGAAGAAAATCAAAGATTAGTGCTAGTAGACATTTTAGATAAAAAACTTCTTACGTACGATCCAAAAACGACAACATTAGAAGATATGGATCTTCCTTCAGTTGTTACAAGCGTTTCTACAACCAATCATTCAAAATTGGTCGTCTCCACTCGTAATCAGCTGCTTTTAGTGGATAAAAACAAAAAGAATCATGAAGAGTATATCCGTTTAGATACTCTTGAAAAAAACATGCGTTTTAATGACGGGAAATGTGATCCATATAATCGCTTTTGGATTGGCACGATGAGTGAAGAAGATGAAGAAGGAAAAGCCCAGCTGTACGTAGTAGATGAAAAAGGTGTAATTAAGAGTGCTAAAGAAGGATTAAGCGTGTCAAACGGGCTAGCTTGGAATCGAAGAGGAGACAAATTCTTTCTGGTTGATTCCCCGAAAAATAAAATTATGTCTTATTCATTTTCTAAAGAAACAACAAGGCTCGAAGATGAAAAAGTGTTGATTGACCTTTCAGATATAGACGGGTTTCCTGATGGAATGACAATTGATGAGCACGACCGACTGTGGGTAGCGCTTTGGGGAGGTTCGAAAGTTATTTGTGTAGATCCAGAGAAAGGAGAAATTATAGAATCTATTCATCTTCCTGTTTCCAATGTAACCTGCTGTACATTTGGAGGAGACGATTTACAAACTTTATTTATCACCACAGCTAAGGAAGAAGAAAAATACGAAGAAGCTGCCGGCTCTCTTTTTTCATGCCGAGTAGGAGTAAAAGGCTTACCGGCTTATACTTACGTATATTAGACCAGCACTTATCAAAATGTAATGATTCAGACCAGTAACGATAGATATTAAATGCAGTTTCTACAACTCCTTTGCACTGCGTTCATTCCCTTTACATTTTATTCATTATGAGGAAGAGGAATAAAACATGACGATAACGAATTCCCATAAAGAAGCCTTTCAAAGAATATGAATACTTGTATTGGGTAACAATGGTTAAAGGTACAAAAGGAGGAATTGTTTTGGAACAAACATTGTATGAAAAAGTGGGCGGACAAGAAGCGATTGAAAAAGTAGTAGACTATTTTTATTCTGAACTTGTTTTAAAAGACGAAACAGTTAGTCACTTTTTCGAGCACACGGATATGGATAAACAACGTCGACATCAAGCCAAGTTTATAAGCTTTGCCTTAGGTGGACCGAATCAATATTCAGGAAAGTCGATGGCCAAAGCGCATGCAAATATGAATATTCAGCCCGAACATTTTAATGCAATTGCTAAGCATCTTCATGATGCACTTGCTCACTTTAATGTTGAAGAGCCTGATATTGACCAAGCATTAAGTAAAGTTGAATCCCTAAGAAATGATATTCAATATAAATAAATCATAAAAAAAGAAGGTTACTGTAACCTTCTTTTTTTATGCTCAAAGCTGTGATGTATGAAGGAAACATGGAAAAGACATCGTAATATGATAAAAATGCAATAGGTGAAAATATTTATCGAAAGTCTGGGAGTGGGAGTATGTCAGCAATTAATGGGAAGCAATACGTAGAGAGAATTAACCAATTAAAAGCAAATGTATGGGTTGATGGCAAGCTCGTAACAGGCGATATATCAGAACATCCGGCTTTTAAAGGAGCCATTAACAGTCAAGCTAAGCTTTATGATCTTCAGCATGATAAAAAAATCAAAGATATCATGACATACCAATCTCCGGCTTCTAAGGAATTTGTCGGTACATCTTATTTACAGCCTAAAACAAAAGAGGAGTTAAAAAAGAGGCGAGAGATGACTCAGCAGTGGGCTCGCTTAACTCACGGTATGATGGGGAGAAGTCCAGATTATATGAATACCGTATTGATGGCTTTTGCATCCTCTGCAGAACTCCTGAGAGGAGCAGAAAATTGCTTTCCTGAAAACATCATTTCTTATTATGAATATGTGAGAGAGCACGACTTATCGCTCACTCATACATTCATCGATCCTCAAGTCAATCGAATCCAATTTTATTACGAGCAAAACGATGAACCGATAGCAGCAAGAATAGTTGATAAAAACAATGAGGGAATCGTTATCCAAGGCGCGAAACTGCTTGCTACACAGGGCGGAATGACAGATGAACTGCTCGTACTGTCTTCAGCGGGCATTCAAGGAAAAGAAAAAGGATTTGCTTTTTCAATTCCAAGTAATACAAAAGGAATTAAATTTATTTGTAGAGAATCATTTGCAGGAAAAGATTCGACGTTTGATTATCCATTAAGTTCTAGATTTGAAGAAATGGATACAATTGTTGTCTTTGACCATGTATTAGTACCGTGGAACCGCGTGTTTTTTTATGAAAATGTAGACGTATCAAATACATTCCTTGCTTCTAGTTCCTTCTCAGCTTTTGCTCTGCATCAAGTAACTTCAAGGAGAATTGTCAAAACAGAGTTTGTATTAGGAATTGTACAATCTCTGATTGAAACCATTAACATTACGGACTATCCGCATGTGCGAGAAAAAGCCACGGAGCTTATTATTGCGTTAGAAACGATGAAAGCTCTCGTGATGAAAGCAGAAGAAGAAGCGGAGATTGATACATGGGGATACATGCGTCCGAATGAAACTACACTTCGTATTGCCGCAAATATATTTTCAAAAACATATCCTACCTTTACAGAGATTATCCAGCTTTTAGGTGCAAGCGGACTAATGGCAATACCAACAGAAAATACGTGCCGCTCATTGGTTAAGGAAGATATTACGCGTTATTTGCAAGCTAAATCGAGAGGAGCAGAAGATCGAATTAAGCTTTTTCGACTTGCATGGGATTTAACGATGAGTCCGTTTGGCACAAGAGAAACGCTGTATGAACGTTTTTTCTTTGGAGAGCCTGTACAGTTAACCAGTTATCTGTACTTATCTTACGATAAAGAGCGCTATGTACAGAGAGTCACCGATTTTTTGAAAAGTTAATGGAGAAAACTGATCTCCGCTGGGTATGATAATTTAGTTGCAAAAACAGCGGAGATGCTTATTGAATAAATTTGAAAAATCTGCAATAATTTTCAGGGAATCATTTCTGTGAAAATACTAAGGAATACTATAAAGATAGGATGTTACAATGAAGCAATTAATCTATTTTGGTTTAGAACAAGCAAAATCTTGTGTTTTTCCTGTTATTATTTTTCTTACATTGGCCATGACAAAAATAATTGAAGTACCGTTTATTTCTAGATATGACCTTATTTTATTAGTCTGTCTAGGAACTCAAGTTTTAATGGTGGCGTTTAAACGAGAAACGCTTGATGAAGTAAAAGTCATTGCAGTATTTCATTTAATTGGACTAGCGTTAGAACTCTACAAAGTTCATATGGGCTCATGGAGCTATCCGGAAAAAGCTTTCACTAAAGTCTGGGGAGTTCCGCTGTACAGCGGATTTATGTATGCTAGTGTAGCCAGCTACATGTGCCAAGTGTGGAGAAGGCTTGAATTAAAGCTTGCGAATTGGCCTTCTACGTGGATTGTCAGTATACTAAGTATGACTATTTACCTTAACTTTTTCACGCATCATTTCATTTACGACTTCCGCTGGTTTTTAAAACTTTTTACTTTACTTATTTTTTATCGAACTTTTGTATATTTTACGGTTAACAAACGTACATATCGCATGCCTTTAGTATTGTCTTTTGTACTGATTGGCTTTTTCATTTGGATCGCTGAAAATATCGCAACATTTTTCGGAGCATGGCAGTATCCAGATCAACAGCAGCAATGGACAATGGTTCATATAAGTAAAATTAGCTCTTGGCTTCTTCTTGTGATTGTTAGTTTCTTGATTGTTGCTTTACTAAAGCATTTAAAAGAAAATCAAAGCCAATTTAAACAAAGGAAGAAATCCAAAGAAACAAACGAAATATATGAAAGATAGAAACATAACTATGTACACGCTGTTAATATGAGGTACAGAAGCTTTGGAGGATTATATGCAAGAATATATCTTTTATCTTCCCTATTTTAAATCAGCGGGGAAGACCGTAGCAGTTACAAATGAAAATGGAGAAAACGTCGGACAGCTTAAGAGAGTGCATAAAAATATGTGGACTAAAAGTATTGATTTTGTAACTCGTGATGGACTTCCAGTTTTAGATTCTATTTCTTGGTTTCCTAACTTTTCCTGCGGCTTAAAGGTACATGTACAAGTTCAATGGGAAGGAAGAACGGTGTTTATTGATCACGTGAAGAAACACCGGTGGGTGATAAAAGAAAGTGGAAAAACAGTGGGGGATCTATTAGGTAAAGGAATAATCAAAAACGAAGGAGCACAAGAAATTAGATGGGGAAATAACGTCTACATGTTAAGTAGTCATGAAGCCGTAGAGGAAGCATGTATTTTTAATCAAAAAAGAGAAAAAGTCGCGGAGTTTAAATCAGACCTTTTTCATTTTAAACAAGGAAAACACTCAATAAGAGTAACAGAAGAACTGCCCGTACCCATTTTTATCGCTTCTTACTATATAACTACTTTTATTATGCCATGCATATAATCAGGCGCAGAATCATTCTGCGCCTGATTTTTATATCATGATTTTACAAATATCATTTGTGAATTCAACGGGATCACTAATAGATAAGCCTTCAATTAGAAGAGCTTGGTTATATAATAAATTTGTATAAAGGTCTAGTTTCTCTTTGTCATTTTCAAATGCATCTTTTAAAGAAGCGAATACATCATGATTTACGTTAATTTCTAACACTTTTTCTGCTTTTACATGCTGATTGTCAGGCATAGCACTTAAAATTTTCTCCATTTCAATCGTTACTTCACCATCAGCTGATAAGCAAACGGGGTGTGTTTTTAAACGTTTAGACGCGCGCACATCTCCTACTTTTCCCGCCAAAGCTTTTTTCATATAGTCAAATAGCTCTTTATTTTCTTTTTCCTCAGACTCATTGAGCTGTTCTTCTTCTGCTTCAATCCCTAAGTCACTGCTTGAAACAGATTTAAATTCTTTTTCTTCGTACGTCATTAACATTTTAATCGCAAATTCATCGATATCTTCTGTAAAATACAGAATTTCGTATCCTTTATCTGCAACCAATTCTGCTTGAGGAAGCTTTTCAATTCGGTCGTACGATTCGCCTGATGCATAATAGATATACTTTTGATCCTCAGGCATGCGCGATACATACTCGTTTAGTGTTACGAGCTTTTTCTCTGTAGAAGAATAGAATAAAAGCAGGTCTTTTAATACATCTTTGTTGCTGCCAAAGTCACTGTAAACGCCGTATTTTAGCTGGCGGCCAAATGATTCATAAAACTTCTCGTACTTTTCACGTTCGTTTTTAAGCAAGCTTTTTAATTCGTTTTTGATTTTCTTGCCGATGTTTTTGGCAATCAGCTGAAGCTGGCGGTCTTGCTGCAAAATTTCACGTGAAATATTAAGAGATAAATCTTCAGAATCTACCATACCTTTTACAAAGCTAAAGTAGTCTGGAAGAAGATCTGCACATTTATTCATAATTAAGACTCCGTTTGAATACAGTTCAAGCCCTTTTTCAAATTCTTTTGAGTAGTAATCAAACGGACTATTTTCTGGAATAAATAAAACAGCATTGTAGCGAATCGTTCCATCCACATTAATATGAAGGTGAGTGAGCGGTTTATCAAATCCGTAGCGCTTTTCTGAATAAAACTGCTCATAGTCTTCTGAAGTCAATTCATTTTTATTTTTCTTCCAAATCGGTACCATACTGTTGATAACTTGTTCTTCTGTATAATCTTCTAGCTCGTTATCAGAACCTTCTTTAGGCCGTTTTTCCGTTATGTCCATTTTAATCGGGTAGCGGATAAAGTCTGAATACTTTTTAATGATTTCTTTTAAACGATACTCTTCTAGATACTCATCATACGTTTCATCTTCTGTATTTTCTTTAATTTTTAAAATGATTTGAGTCCCAACCGTTTCTTTGTCGCAAGGTTCGATTGTATAACCATCAGCACCAGTAGATTCCCATTTATAGGCTTCATCGCTGCCTAACGCTTTACTAATCACCGTTACGACATCTGCCACCATAAACGCTGCGTAAAACCCAACGCCGAATTGGCCAATAATCGTGTGTCCGTCCTTTGTTTCATTTTCATTTTTAAACGCAAGGGAACCGCTTCGCGCAATTGTGCCCAAGCTACTTTCAAGCTCTTCTTGCGTCATGCCAATTCCAGTATCCGTAATGGTTAAGGTACGGTTAGTTTTATCGGGTGTTACTTTTATGTAATAGCTTTCTTTGTTAAAACGCAAGGAGTCGTCTGTTAAAGCTTTGTAATAAATTTTATCGATTGCATCGCTTGAATTTGATAGAAGTTCTCTCAAAAATACTTCTTTTTGAGAATAGATGGAATTAATCATCATCTCTAATAATCGCTTTGATTCGGCTTTAAATTCTTTTTTTGACATAAGAAGTTCTCCTTTCCAAATAGGGCTTACAAAATAATTAGCACTTGAATAGATAGAGTGCTAATCACTCTTTTTATTTAACATGTATTAGGGTATTTGTCAATATATTAGGAGATTCACCAAAGAGATTAAAAATTAGACTGAAAAAAGCAAACTTTTAAAAAAAGGTTGAACGTTCTGAAAGAGTTTGCTAGAATATACTTAATTTCAAAGACTATATGTGACTGGCGAAACGCGGATAACCGTGAGGAAGCATATAGTGACGTAGCCGTTCGCCTGGGCAGAGGTAAGGGATTAATACATATCTCTTACCTCTTTCTGTTTAGGGGGAGAGGATATAGAAGTTATCAGACATGTAGGCTAAAAAACCAGACTTTTAAAAAAATTAAAAATGAAGTTCCTTTATCCAAAGGTAAAAACATGTAAAACTACGATGATAATCAGAGGAGAGTACAAAATGAGCACATTAACATTAGAAAAAGTACAAACAATCAAAACATTAAACAACATTGCACAAAAAGGTCTAAATGTTTTTAATCAAGAAGGTTATCAAATTGACAACGACAGCGAAAATCCAGATGCGATTGTCGTGCGTAGCTTTAACATGCACAGCATGGCATTTGACCAAAATTTAAAAGCTATTGCACGAGCTGGAGCAGGGGTTAACAATATACCGGTGGACGCTTGCACGGAGCAAGGTATCGTTGTATTTAATACGCCAGGAGCTAATGCAAACGCAGTAAAAGAAATGGTTTTAACTACAATTATGGCTTCTTCTCGTAACTTATTTGCTGGAGTTGAATGGACAAAAGGATTAGACGGCCAAGGTGATCAAATTCCTAAGTTAGTTGAAGCAGGTAAAAAACAGTTTGTTGGAAAAGAAATCAAAGGTAAAACATTAGGCGTTATTGGTTTAGGTGCAATTGGTGCTCTTGTAGCAAACGACGCGCTTGATTTAGATATGGACGTAATTGGTTTTGATCCATTCATTTCTGTTAATACAGCTTGGAATTTGTCTCGCAACGTACAGCGTGCAATGTCTCTAGAAGAACTATTTGCAGCATCTGACTATATTACGGTTCACGTTCCATTAACGGACGATACAAAAGGTGTTTTCAATAAAGAGACGTTTAGCATCATGAAACCAGATGTTCATATTTTGAACTTCTCACGCGGTGAGCTTGTAAACGAAGAAGATATGAAAGCTGCTCTTGAAAGTGGAAAAGTTGGTCGATATATTACAGATTTCCCAAATCAAAATGTCTTGAACATGAAAAATGTTGTGCCAATTCCTCATTTAGGGGCATCAACTCAAGAATCAGAAGAAAACTGTGCGGTAATGGCAGCACGTCAAGTGAAAAATTTCTTAGAAACAGGAAACGTTAAAAATTCAGTGAACTTCCCGAATGCATCTCTTCCTTACACTGGGAAAAAACGCGTAGCTGCTTTCCATCACAACGTACCGAATATGGTAGGACAACTTACGCAAGTATTCTCAAACTACAATTTAAACATCGCAGATATGGTGAACAGAAGCCGCGGTGAATATGCGTATACAATGATCGATATTGACAATCAAGTAAGTGACGAGATTGTGCCTGAGCTAGAAGAAAAAATTGGTCAAATTGAAGGAATTATTACAAGTCGTATTATCTAATTTGGTTATCATCCTATTTTAGTGTTTCAGCCCTAACTTTTCTAAGTTAGGGCTGTTTTTACATGGTATTTATCCTCATATCATTTCCTTCAGTCCCATAGCATATAGAAATATCTTTAAAGAGGTGAACGTTTTGTCAGAAGAAATGATAGGAATTTTGATAGGGTCGCTCATCGCGCTGGCAGGAACATTCATTACGTCTGTCGTAGCTATAGCGATGTCGAAAGAGCAATACAAGCAAGAGCTTCGCAAAGCATTTATCCAAAAGAAAGTTGATGCCTATACCCATGTGTGTCAAGTTATTCTAGCTATAAAAAATGATTTACTGACAATAACCGTTTCTTCAGCCGGCTTAAACTGGACGGCTCAATCTATTAACAAACTAGCAGATGTATGTATTACGGAAGGACTGTGGATCGATGAAGAAGACAGCAAAAAGCTGGAGGTTCTGCAAAAGCAGCTTTCAAAGTTTGTATTGGATGAAATAGAACTGTCTAGACATGATATCCTCACAACCTGTTATGAAATTATTGAGTATTGTGAAAAAAAGGTAAAGATTCTTCATTTTATGACTACAAAAGAATAGGTGATTACTACTTTAAGAAGGGATAGTAGACGGATAAAAAAAGCATCGGAATATAAAGTCAAAAAACAATCCGTTTATACACCAGCAGTCGACGAGGGCATTAGTAAGGAAAGGGCCAAGGGGAAATTTTTTGTAAAAACGATAGAAAAAGATAGGCTCAGTACCGGGTCTATCTTTTTGCGTTTATATAAAGATTAAATATATTTATATATGCATGTGTCCAAGCATTTACAGAAAAAACTCCTAAAATATAGTCCAGAAAGGAGACGATTGTATGTCAAATTACGAGTCGAGCAAACCGTATATTAAATCCGTTAATATACCTAATCCTTTATATCAATCGTTAAAAGGAGACTATTTTGTTGGACAAACTGAGCCTATTCGTTTTGGTGGAAATAGAAACGCTTCGGGCGGATTAGTGAACCCTTCCGGCTCCGGAGTAGATTTATTTGTGAATGCTTTTACTATCACTAACTATTCAAACGAACCTTTTACTGCTGAAATTTGGTTTAATTCTATCCCCCTGGAAAAGGAACAACTTCAGATAATGTGAGTCCAGCAAATACTACAATACGTTCAAAGCCAAAAGGGAAAATTAAATTTGCAGAAATGGTAAAAGGCGTTCCTGCTAAAGGGGTAAACGTATTTAACCGTGTTGTTCCGCCGAAAAGTACATTAGTAAGTGATGAAGACGGCAAATTTATCTTTCCAAACAACGGTTCATACGTTATTTTCTTAGTTTCTCCAGGAAATAAAGAAATTGAAGCTGAAATTGCATATGGATGGTTCGAGAAAAAACGTAAGAAGGACTGTTAACTGAATAGGTCTTAGCGATTGTATGAGAAGTGTATGAGCTATTTCATATTTAATACAGTTCTTAACAAACGGTAAGTGTTTATGAAAAGAACTTTACAGTAGCATCCAAAGTTCTTTTTTATAGCTTGCGTTTTTTCGTTTGATTGTAGATATAACTAAAGAAAAACAAGCAAACGTATAATTCCGATTACGCAAGCGATTTGAACGGCATTTAAAGAAGTTGAGGACTCAAGAAGCAAAGCGATAATACATAAGTAGAATGAAGTAACTTTTTTGTCCAGGATATAAGCATGCTTAACATCTCACGTTCATGTCTACATTCACATTATCTTAAGTTTCAATTCATACTGGCTTCATATAAATGAATCATACTGAATGTATTAATGAAAGATACGAGGTGAAACAATGTTAAACAAGCTTTTTAGACTATTTACACAAGAAACCGAGATATCTAAAGATAAAGAAGGAAATATCCAAGAAGAGAACGATTTTAACGAAGTTTGTGATGATTATTTCATTATAGATGAGTATTAGAAACCCTATAAAACGCTGCAAAATTTCAAGGATTGATTGAGTATATCTGTACAACCAGTAATCGTACAAGGATCGTAAAGGTATACTTTTATGGCCGATTAATATTGATAAATTGCTTTTTACATGAAACAATGCGAAAAAGATGGGCACCCTAAAAGCAAAAGGAGGGGATAGAATGAGCAAAGAACCAAACGATGAAACAAGTGAAGGGCTGAATCAGCTTTTTGAAATCATCAATGCAAAAGGCGACGAGGGCGAACTTAGAGAAATTGTAAGCAGGAGCAGTGAAAAGAATAATTATAAAAATCATGAGGATCAATCGTAAAAAGAAAATAAAAAACCTCTTCATGAAAATCATGAAGAGGTCAGATGAAATAGTATTACACCCATTCCATCCGGCAGAGTTTTAAAGTGTTTTAAACTCTTGATGCGACTGGTTTTATGGAACTGATGGGATTCGAACCCACGACCCCTTGTCTGCCAGACAAGTATTCTCCCACTGAACTACAGTCCCGCTTATGTAGAGTCTTTATTGCCTGTTGACTCTACTATATTTTAATACGTATGACGCACGTTCGCAATAGTTATTTTCAGTGTTTTCTAATTTCTTCATATGAATATTAACTTCTAAAAAAATCATTTACTTCTTGTTTGTACGTATTAAAAAAACTTGGAATTTGGCTTGGTTCCAATCCTTTTTCAGCGTATTTGCTGATGGACTCGTAGTACCATTTCTGTTTTTCGAATCCTCTTTTAAAACTATTCCAAATCACATCTCCTTGCTGATCGTAGCTTTCTTTTAAAGACCGTAAATTGTCTAATTTATCTGCTACAATTAAAGATTTCACTTCAAGAGAACCAGTTTTCACAATTTGAATTGTATGCTGTTTACGTTCTTCCCAGCTTTTTGATTTGTTTTCTGTATGAGCTTCAACAATCCCTGCTACCTCTAAACCAAATCTTCGTACAATTTCTTCGAGTGTTACACTTGTATCTTCTACAGCATCATGCAGATAAGCTGCTGCAATTACTTCTTCACTAAAACCTGCTTTTTCTAAAATATTACCTACGTTAATAGGATGAACAATATAAGGTGTATCGGAAAGCTTGCGCATTTGGCCGGTATGAGCGTGTTCTGCATACCTACGTGCTTCTTTTATTAAAGACATCATATTCCTCCATTTTTTATACAGTATATCTTCATATTATTAGTATAAACGAATATAGCTCTTCTAACGTTATGAAATTGCACAAATTCATTTCTTATAATAAGGTAAGGCTACCAAAAGCCCTTCTTATTGTACGGTTTTTTATAAAGCCTAATATCTATTTAATAGGCCTGTATCAGTTGCCATTTCCTTTTTTATTCATAGTTTGTATGAAGGAGTGATAGCAATGCAAAACCGTAATAATCAAAATATTAAGGTCATTGATGTTTCTCATCACAACGGAACAATTAATTGGGCAAAAGTGGCGTCGGATGGGGTAAAAGGCGCGTATATTAAATTAACAGAAGGTACAACCTTCTTAGATAAAAAATCATATGATAATTATATAGGAGCAAAAAATGCAGGTCTACGTGTAGGCTTTTATCACTTTGCTCATGCTGATAATGATCCTATTGCAGAAGTTAATTTCTTTTTAAATAAATTAGGCAGCATGAAGGTTGATTTGCCTCATTGCTTAGATTTGGAAGAAAATAAAGGGAAAACAAAAGCGCAGGTCACAGCCTTTGCAGTTAGATGGATGGAATATATTGAAAGGAAAACAAGCATTACGCCTATTCTTTACACCGGGTATAGTTTTATTAAATCCAATTTTACAAGCGCCGTGGCAAGATATCCGCTATGGATAGCTCGTTACAGTGGAAGTAACCGTTCCAAGGGATTTACTAATCCAGGTGATACGGCCATTTGGGATAGATGGTCTATGTTTCAATATACAGATCAAGGAAAAGTAAACGGGATTAAAGGCAATGTTGATATCAATGAAATGGATCTGGATTTCTTTAATAGTATTAACACAGGGGTGGCGGTGGTGGAAAATAATCAGCCATCAGCACAATTGCAGCAAGGTGATAGCGGACTAGCTGTAAAAGAACTGCAGCAAAACTTAATTAAATTAGGATTTGAGCTTTCCCAGCAAGGAACCGATGGCCAATACGGAAATGAAACCGTTGCAGCTGTTAAAGCTTTTCAAGAAAAGTATGGATTAACGTCAACTGGAAAAGCTGATGAGAAAACATTAGCTAAAATGATGGAATTGCTTAAGGGTGTAAGTACTCCTATAGAAGAATCATTACCAAAGGTTACTTCACTCGGAGATAAATATTCTTTTCAAGTAAAAGCGAAGAAGGATATTGGAGTCTACAAATATGCGAATGTAACAGAGAATTTCAGAACTATAAAAAAAGGCACGGTATTTAGCGTATATGGCTATACGAGTGCAGCATGGGCTGTTCCAGGCGGATTCGTGCAAATGAAAGACGTAGAACCTATCCCAGTTACAATTAAAACAGGCGGATTAAGTAAAGACATGGAAACAGAGTTTCGTGCTTTCTTAAAAAATGAAGGAATTGACAGTGAATTAAACGTACATGCAATAGGTAATCCGTCAGCTGAACTCACAGCAGCTGGACTGGATTTTGTAAAAGTTAAACAATTTTTAGATAAAAAAGGCTGGTACTACAAGCAATAAACCCCCGCTCTGAAGAGTAGGGGTTTATTTTGAGATTTTATAAAAAAAGAAGAGCAGACATCAATTAAGTAATTAAAATATGTTCTAAATAACAAATTAGGTGGCAACAAAAAAGTTTTTATGTATAGTCGACCTCTAACAGTCATATTTTTAGTCAACGGCTCATGGAGGGTGAATGAATATGAAAAATACGCAGATTCGAATTGAAACACTATCCTATCACTATGAAAGCATTATGGTGAATGATGAAGTAGAGCGTGCGATAAAAAGTATTGAAGTGACGTATCGAGCATATAAACATAACCACGTTTTAAACGGACACGTAGTACTTTCAGGAGAAGAGATTTACGATCTTCAGCAGCTGACTCACGCAGTGGCTGGGAAAATAAAAGCAGAATTAGAAACTACATAAAAAAGCGCCTTTCTTTAAATTTCAAACATTAAAGAAAGGCGCTTTTTTATATTAATTATTAATTAAACTGCAAAAAGAAGAAATTAAAGTATGTTCTAAATAAAATATATAAATAAAAAACATAGCATTTAAGAGAATTCCCTAAGCCCTACGCATTACCTTTGCATTGTGAACTTTCTCTCTTTTACTATGTGTAAGCAACACGCCGCATAACGTAATGATGCTTCCAACAATGGAAGCTGCACTCGGGATATCTTTTAAAAGCAGCCACGCTAAGAAAAAGGACAGCGCAGGAGTTAAGTAAAGAGAGATGGCAGCCTCAGCAGAACCTATACGCGATGTCAGATAAGCGAGTACCATATAGGGAATAACGGTTGGAAATAATCCTAAATATATCACGCTTATTGCTGATCTGACAGAGATATACGCAAGTTCCGTTTCTAACCCAGGTAAAAAAACAAGCATAGAAATTGCAGCTCCCCAAATACTGTACGTCACAAAAGAAAGGAAACCATATTTTTTTAATAAATTTTTTTGACATACTATATAGACGCTTTCTGCAAGGGCAGCTAGCAGAACCAGTAAGATTCCATTAACTGAGTGTACAAAATTTTCTTTGCTGAAGGTTAAAAGTACAATACCAGCAAAGCTTACTGCAGATCCAATCCATTTTCTTTTTCCGAACTCCTCCTGAAAAAGAAAAATAGCTAAAAGCGAAGAAAAAATAGGAGTAGTCGAGATCAGTAAACTCGCAATACCCGCACTTACCGTTTTTTCTCCAATGTTTAAGGCCGTGTGATAGACGGTAAAGCCTAAAAAACCGAGCGCTAAAAGAAGTGGAATATCTTTTATATCAGGCAAGGACATGCGTGTGGCTATTGCAATAACTAACAGCACTACAGAAGCAATACTTAACCGAACAAAAGCGAGATGCTGAGGAGAAAACGATTCCAGCCCTATTTGAATAACTGGAAATGCTGAAGCCCATAAGCTAATCATCAGTATATGTAAGAACACCAGACTAAACGTTAATTTCATACCTATTCATCTCCATTTTTTATTTTGAATCCAACCAGTATCTATTGTGGTTCCCATGTTAATAAACATTTGATAAAATGTCTTCAACCAGTTTGAAAGCAATTAACCCAACCACTTTAAAAACAGGAGTAAATGTATGAATCAAGAGAACAGTTCGAGTTATCCAAAATACAAGCAAATCATTGATTTTATGAAAGAGAAAATTGCGCGTGGAGAATGGCCGATTGGAAGTAAAATTCCTAGTCAGCGAAAGCTTGCTGCTATGTTTGATGTTAACCGAAGTACGGTCATCACCGCATTAGAGGAATTAACAGCGGACGGTTTAATTGAAGGTAAGATGGGAAAGGGAACCATCGTTATAAATAATACGTGGACACTTTTGGCTACAACTCCGCCCGATTGGGATGTTCATGTGAAATCAGGCATGCATCATCCGAGTCAAGCAATGGTACAAGATATTAATGAATCCGAATTTAACTCAAACCTTATTCAATTAAGCAAAGGAGAGCTTTCACCTGACATATTTCCTAAAAACAAAATGAAATACGCCGTAGAAAAAGTAGCAGAAAATATGGAGGTTCTAGGATACGAAGAACCAAAGGGGTATTTTCCTTTACGAAAAGAATTAAGTGCATATATGAAAACAATAGGGATTGAATCTTCTCCAGATTCTATTTTAATTGTTTCCGGCGCTCTTCAAGCTCTTCAGCTTATTTCAATTGGACTGCTGCAAAGAAACTCTTCGGTTTTGCTCGAAAAACCTTCTTATCTATATTCCTTACATGTATTTCAATCAGCCGGAATGAAACTCAAAGGCCTTGCTATGGATGAGGAAGGAATAAAAGTAACAGCTATAAAACGCGCCGACCCTCAAGAAGGGCAAGCTATTTTATATACAAATCCATGTTTCCATAACCCAACGGGAACATTAATGTCACAAAATAGGCGTTACGATTTGTTGAAAGAATGTGAGGAACATCAGCTTCCTATTATTGAAGATGATTTATACCGCGAATTATGGCTAGATAAACAGCCTCCGCTGCCATTAAAAGCTTTAGATAAAAATGGACACGTGTTATATGTTAGCAGTCTTTCTAAAACACTAAGCCCGGGATTACGGATCGGATGGATAGTCGGCCCAGAACCAGTCATTGAGCGTTTGGCGGATATTAAAATGCAAACAGATTATGGATCTAGCTCATTATCTCAAAGAGTAGCAGCAGAATGGTTTAAAAATGGCTTATATCAACAGCATATGGAAACTGTACGAACGGAATTGCGAACAAGAAGAAAAGTGATGCTGAATGCTTTGGAAACATACGCAGGAGATATAGCAACATGGACGAATCCTGAAGGAGGCTTTTTTATATGGGTGCATATTCAACCTTCTATTTCAATGAAATCTTTATACTCTCGTGCTTTAAAAAGAGGGATATTGCTTAACTCTGGAAGTATTTATGCACAAGAAACCGGCAGTTATCTTCGGCTTTCTTACGCCTATGCCTCTTTACCAGATATCGATAGAAGCATTGAAATTCTTGCTGAACTGATTCGAGAATTGCAAGTATAGTAAAAAAAGGAATAGTGGATTACCCACTATTCCTTTTTATTTGTATCAAACTATTCTTCTTATAAAAAACATCAAGTAACAACTGACTATATATTACCATCTATAAATACGCGTTATTTTTTATGGGAAAAATAAGTTAATAAAACTTTTAATTGACTTTCTGTACGTTTTACATGTAAATCGTGAATAGTTTTAACTACGTAATCATTATCAAACATTTCCAACACCTCAATTATTGTTAAGTTTCCTGTTTGTTATAGTTTATGAAATCAGCAGACGCATATCATCGGCCATCAGCTGTAACTTTACGGTTTATCTTTTACAACTAAAGGCTGAAACGTACGCTCATGATTGAACGCACGAATAACAGGATATGCAAAAAAATGAAAAGTGTGCACGTTTTGTTTTAAAAAAGCTATATCTTTAAAAAAAGAAAATTGTCACACACATTTATGAATATGTATCTACTAAGTAAGAAGACTTTTTTAGTTGGTGGGATTGAAGGTGAAAAAGATGGATGAATTATTTAAAGATCTTGATCTGTACAGAACGCAAGAAGAAATGAAACAGTATTTTGAACATACGCAGCAAATGATTCATCAAAACAAAGAGTATATAAAATTAGCCAGACTTAAAAAAGGGCGTTTCAAAAAGTTTTTTGAAGAGTTTTATCCGCTTTATTGCTTCAGCCAATCTTCTTATTGTCCGAGGAATTCAAAATTGAAGCTTATTATTGGAAGTCAAGGATACGACGGATTAATTATTCAGCCGGATGGTACTGAAAAACGAATTGAAATTACTTCTTACAAAGATGGGAAACTGGAATTTGAAGATGCACAGAGGGTCAATTCAGGAAATTTTGCTCTACCCCGTATCCAGACGGAAGGTTCTGTGGAAGAGTATATAGAAAAAGTGCTAGAGAACATTCAAAAAAAGAGCAAAAAAGATTACAGTGGCGCATCCATTTTATTTGTTGTACACACGTTTCATTATTTTGAAGCCTATGGAAAAAGTTCAGCTGCCTTTATTCGTACCTTAAAAAAAGAAATGAAGAATACAGATTTTCGAGCGGATGAAATTTATTTATTGGAATTAAATCAGCCAGAAAGTGAAAGTGTTAAGCAAAACATTCATTTCATTAAATAAGAAGACACGCTGTAGATGTTGAGGTGTGTCTTCTTTTCTGATAATAGAACTTAATGCAGGTGGATAATTTTGAAAATTACAACAATTAAGTGCTATAATTCAAGTATGAATATGCATTCAGAGGAGGAAAACCAATGGATTTAGCTTATAGAGAGAAAGCGTACGAATATGCCAAAAGATTCGAATCTAGCTATGACGATTATGATGAACGCTATAAGGTGCACAATAATCCGACGGTATGGCGATTTATGCCGCTGTCTGATTTTCAAGATTTACTAGAAACCAATGCGCTTTTTTTCGCAAAACCTGATGCATTTTCAGACCCCCTTGAAGGATGCTCTTCGATGTGGAACATAGAAGAGTTAAGAAAAAAAGGCGAACGTCATAACCGTACCTCTAGAACCTATATAAGAAAAATCCATGAATTTTCTGCTGTTTCATCCTGGCATATCAATAATTACGAAGCTGCTGGAATGTGGGACCTATATTTAAAGGGGAATGATGGCGTAGCTATTAAAACCACCTATGAAAACTTATTGTGCAGTATTAAAGATTTACGCTATAAAATCTTCTCTGGAAAAGTGCAGTACATAGACTTCCAAAAAGAAATGATCAGTCACTCTGTATATGACACGTTATTTTACAAGCGCAAATCCTATCAGCATGAAAATGAATTGAGGCTTGTTATTGTAGCAAGTCGTATACACGCTTGGAAGCTGCAAAAGCTATTCGAAATTCAAGGTATTTCCGCAAATCAATGGCAAAAACGAATGGATATCCTCGAAAAAAGATCGTATGAGTTTTCTCACGAGCATGGCAACCTCCTTACATGTAATTTACATCAGCTTATCAACGATATTTACGTATCGCCAAGAAGCGCTCAAAGCTGTGTAGATGAGGTAAAAGCTCTTACTAAGAAACACGGTCTCGCTTATAAAAAGGTTATTCAGTCTGACTTGTATAAGGACTATATTTACTAAATGCTAGCGAAGTACACAAAGGCTTAATCAAAACATGATTAAGCTTTTCGTGTTACACGTTTTATATTTCCATACATTTCCTCATATAAAATAAAACAAATCTCCAAAGCCTATATATACATATTAGACAAATCAGGAGTACAGTATGGTTAAAAAAATGCTGTTTATTTTAGTATGCGGGCTTTGTTTGTGTTTGTTTTTTCAATGGGACGTAAAAAAAGGCTATAACGCTTATGTTCGTGTACATCCGCTTATCGAAACGCCTGTTTACCAAGGCAAGATAGCGCTGTATACACAAGGAAGTAGTTTATATCCTACTTTATTTGAGGATATTAAAAAAGCAAAAAAGTACGTGTACATTCAATTTTTTATTATTCGAGCGGACAACATCAGCATGAAGCTATTTGAGCTATTGAAAGAGAAAGCAGCTGAAGGGGTAAAGATTAAACTTTCTGTAGATCGTTTTGGAGGAAACGATCTCTCCCGAACACTCATAGATGATCTTAAGAAAAATGGAGTTGAGTTTACCTTTAGTCGAAAAGCAAGCAGGCAGCACTTTTTTTATAGCATTAATCATCGAAATCATCGAAAGTTTGTCGTAGTAGATGGCCAAGAAGCCTATCTCGGAGGTTTTAATATAGGAGAAGAATACTTAGGGAAGCATAAAAAATTGGGCTATTGGCGTGATTACCACTTGCGAATTAAAGGAGAAGGTATTTTTGAAATTGAAAAGCAATTTTTGAAAGATTGGGAAGAAGACACGGGACAACATATATCTGCTCAGCGAGTTCCTATCGCTCGCTCTCACGGAGCAAACTATCAGCTATTGTTTTCAACTGGAGAAGAACTTGAGCAAAAGATGATTGATCTAATCAACCGTGCCAAAGTAAAGCTTACCATTGCTACCCCTTATTTTATTCCAAGTGAACATTTAATGAATGCACTTATTTCAGCAAAAGAAAAAGGCGTTTTAATCGATATTATACTTCCGGACAATACTGATGCGTGGTTCACTAAACCGCCTAGTTACCCTAAAACAGAGCAACTATTAAACAAAGGTATTCGAATTTTCTTATATAAAAAGGGGTTTTTTCACGGAAAAGTAATGGTCATCAATCATACGATTGCCAATATTAGCACAGCCAACTGGGATCCCCGAAGTTTTTATTTAAATGATGAAGCGAGCTGTCTTATTTATGATCGCGAGATGATTGCACACATAGAACGAGAAATTAATGAAGATAAAACAAACAGCCGCAGATTAACCAAAACAGTAATAGATGAAATCCCTAAATGGGAACGTTCTCTTAAAAAAACACCGGAATGGATTTATTATTATTTTTGAAAAAATACCCAAATCAAGTTTTAATTATTTTTCCCCGGGTATATATTCTATGTAAGGCCAATACAGGAAAGGAGAGACTGTACACATGCATTGTTTTACAGCGACTTCAAGAAACGTATTGAGCACCTTAGAAGGAAGATTTGCTTTAATTACAAAAGGAACATTGGTAAACAATCGTTATACTAAGTGCTAGGCTGTCTAATTCAGACAGAATACTCGACTATTCTATTCAAACATAACATTCAGTATAAAAAAGAAGATGCGTGCTAAGCGCATCTTCTTTTTTGTTGACTCTATTTTCTCTCTCTTTTGTACTTCGTCTTATTTTTACGCATAAAATAATAAAAAGGAGGGGGTTATGCTGTTTGATTATGAACGGGAGTTAACGATTGACCGAAAAGATGCTACTCAAAAGACTGCAGTCACTAATGCTGAGACTTATAAAAAAATAGACTGGGAACAAGTGAAATCAGAACAAAATCTTGCCGATGACCAAGCCCTTGTACGCGTACCTTTTCCGCTGATTTTCAAAAAAAATCAGCTGTATCCTGTATGGGATTTAAGAAAGTACGCTTTTTTATTTGAACAATCTACACCTGCTACTGTCCACCCTAAACTGTGGGAACAAGGAAAATTAAATTTACAAGCCGGTTTATATCAAGTAACTGAAAACATCTTTCAGGTAAGAGGCTTTGATATGGCTAATATTACATTTGTTAAAGGGAAAACGGGGTGGATTGTTATTGATTGCTTAACATCCAAAGAAACGGCAGAAAAAGCGCTTGAACTAGTAAACCAGCAGTGCGGTAAGCGTCCTGTTAGAGCTGTTATCTTCTCTCATTCGCATATAGATCATTACGGCGGAGTTCTAGGGATATTACCTGACTCAACACAAAATAAAACTAGTAAAGTTTATGCTCCTGCTGGATTTATGGATGCGGTTATTGATGAAAACGTCACGGCGGCAACAGCAATGACACGAAGAAGTCAATACATGTACGGTATTCGACTGCGACGCGATGAAAAAGGCCTAATTGACAACGGCATCGGAAAAGAAATTTCATTTGGAACAATCACGCTTATTAAAGGAATAGAAGAAATTCATCCTTCCGAACATCATTCTTATGTAAGTAAGAAAATTGACGGCGCCTCATTTCAGTTTCAGCTTACGCCAGGGACGGAGGCGCCTGCTGAAATGAACATCTATATTCCTAGTGAAAAGGCTCTTTGTATTGCAGAAAACTGTACGGCCACTCAGCACAACCTCTATACCCTTAGAGGAGCAAAAGTAAGAGACGCAGCAGCGTGGGCAAGGTACTTGCAGCAAGCAATCGATTTATTTGGCCAAGAACTAACAACTGTATTTGGGGTACATAATTGGCCAAGGTTCGGAAACGAGTCGTGTATTACCTATATCGAAAATCAACGAGATGTTTATCAATATATTCATGACCAAACATTAAGGCTGGTGAATCAAGGTTATACCATCGACCACGTCGGCCGAATGATGAAGCTACCGGAAACCCTATCTCACGAGTGGTATACAAACGGCTTTTATGGAACGGTTAACCATAACGCAAAAGCGGTTTATCAGCGCTATATGGGCTGGTATAACAGCAATCCTGTAGATTTAAATAAACTGTTTCCTGAAGAGTCAGCTAAGAAATATGTAGAGTATATGGGCGGAGCGGACAACATTGTCCAAAAAGCACAGCGCTGTTTTCAACAAGGCGACTATCAATGGGTAGCTGAAGTGACCAAACAAGTTATTTACGCTGATCCTCACCATGTGAAGGCAAAACTTTTATGCGCAGACGCGCTTGAACAATTAGGGTATATAGCTGAATCTGGTCCTTGGCGAAATGAATATTTAACAGGAGCCAAAGAACTTCGTTTAGGTAATATACCGCTGCCAGTCAACATTATTACAAAAGAAGTATGGGATACACTTCCTTTGAAAAATATTTTAGAACTATTTAGCATTCGCGTAGATGGATTAAAGGCGGGCGCATGTAACTATCGTATATTGTTTGTGATACCCGATCGTAATGAAGTAGCTCTCACAGAACTTAAGCATGGAATCTTTAGGTATCTTGGAGATACGCGAAAGAAAGCTGAGGTGACGGTAACGATGTGGCAAGATACCTTATACCGGCTAACAACTACAAATGATCACTCTTATAGCTCGGTCATATTTGTTCAAGGAGATAAATCAAAATGGGATTTCTTTTTGTCTTGTCAGGATTCTATTGATCCAAACTTTAATATTGTGACACCTGTTTCTAAAAAATAGAGTACCTGATTACAACTCAGAAAGCACATCGTTGACTTTTTGTTCAAAACAGCTGTCGCATGTGAAGATTTCTTTTTCTTGAAAAGATGTTAGCCTTTCTCCACAGATGGAACAGCATTCTATATAGTGATTGTTTCGCTCTTGTTCTTTTCTTTCATGTAACATAGCACTTTCCTCCTTTTCAGTATAAATAGTTTGTCTTATTTCTTTAAGTATATACTAATATCAGCCTATGCAGGGAATATAAGGCGTGCTAATGCAGATTATTTATAAAATAAAAGCGTTGTAAAACCGCTGAAATTGGCACAGGAATTGCATATTAAATCATTGAGAAATTTCAATGATTAATATGGGGTGAACAGAATGTCCATTACAAAAACAGCTAGTGAATTAAAAAAAGAACAGCAGCAAGAACAGGAATCACTTAATTTATTTTTATCTACTCAAACCGTTATTCAAGAAGCGCTTCAAAAACTAGGGTATGGTGAAGAAATGTATCATTTGTTGAAAGAACCGCTGCGCATGATGACGGTTCGTATTCCAGTTAAAATGGATAACGGATCGGTAAAAGTATTTACAGGCTACCGCTCTCAGCATAATGATGCTGTCGGGCCTACTAAAGGAGGCGTACGCTTTCATCCTGAAGTAAATGAAGAAGAAGTGAAGGCATTATCCATTTGGATGAGTTTAAAATGCGGGATTGTCGACCTTCCGTACGGCGGAGGTAAAGGCGGAATTGTATGTGACCCAAGAAACATGTCGTTTGGTGAACTAGAGCGACTCAGCCGCGGCTATGTAAGAGCCATCAGTCAAATAGTTGGGCCTACTAAAGATATTCCTGCACCGGATGTCTATACAAATTCTCAAATCATGGCGTGGATGATGGACGAATATAGCCGACTGCGTGAGTTCGATTCTCCTGGTTTTATTACCGGAAAACCTATCGTACTCGGAGGATCTCAAGGACGCGAAACTGCAACGGCTAAAGGAGTAACCATTTGTATAGAAGAAGCTGTTAAAAAGAAAAACCTTAACTTGCAAGAAGCACGGATTATTATTCAAGGCTTCGGAAATGCCGGCAGTTTTCTTGCTAAGTTCATGCATGACGCAGGAGCAAAAGTAATTGGCATTTCAGACGCGTACGGAGCTCTTTATGATCCGCTTGGTCTTGATATTGATTACTTGCTTGATCGACGCGACAGTTTTGGTACCGTAACGAATTTATTTACAAATGTGATAACAAACGAAGAACTATTAGAAAAAGAATGTGATATTTTAGTACCCGCAGCCATTTCGAATCAAATTACGGTTCGTAACGCTCATCACATTAAAGCCTCTATTGTAGTCGAAGCGGCGAACGGACCGACTACGCTTGAAGCCACGCGCATTTTAGATGAAAAAGGCGTGCTTTTAGTGCCAGATATTTTAGCAAGTGCTGGAGGCGTAACGGTTTCATACTTCGAATGGGTGCAAAATAATCAAGGCTACTACTGGTCTGAAGAGGAAGTAGCTTACAAATTACGCAAGGTAATGGTGGATTCATTTGAAACGATCTATCAAATCGCTCAAGAAAATGACGTAGACATGAGACTCGCTGCTTACATGGCAGGAATCAAAAAATCAGCTGAAGCTTCTCGCTTCCGCGGCTGGGTATAAGATAAAAAAAAACGATTTGGATTACATATTCCAAATCGTTTTTTATTTGCCGGAACTGCCAAATAATTAAAAGAAAAACTGCTAAAAAAACAAACACGCTTAAAAAATTGGCATATTTATTTATCGCAACCCGAATGATGGCAAAACAATTGACAGTGAGAATGATTTTCAATTATTCTATATATAAGATATATACATACCTATACTAATAAATTGAATGTAGAAAAGGAGACAGAAAGCATGAGCGTATTAGATATTATTAAAGCCAGAAGAACGATTGGGGCTATGCAAGACAAAGACGTATCAGAAGATGCTATCAACCTTATGTTAGAAGCAGGCACTTGGGCTCCTAACCATAAAAAGACAGAGCCTTGGAAATTCCGAGTGTTTACAGGGGATTCACGCGTTCGTTTAGGAGACGAAATGGAACGTATTATGAAGCAAAAAACTGCTCACTTAAGTGAAGAAGAAGCGTTGAAAAAAACAACAAAAGCAAAAAAAGGACCGCTTCGCGCTCCTGTCATTATTGCTGTAGCAGTAAGTCCTTCAGGAAAAGTGCCTGAAATTGAAGAAATCTCTGCCGTAGCGGCAAGCATACAAAATATGCTATTAGTAGCGGAAGAACAAGGTTTGGCTACAATTTGGAGAACAGGTGAAATTGTCTATCAGACAGAACTGAATGACTTTTTATCTCTAGAAGAAGACGACAAGCTCTTAGGCTTAATTTACGTCGGTCATCCTAATAAAGAAGCTTCATCAAAACGTATTCCGTATCAAGATAAAACAATTTGGTATCGTTAAAAGGTTATTTCTGTGTTTCTATAAATAAAAGGCAGCAGCTCATCAGTTGAGCTGCTGCCTTTTATTGTTTTTAAGAAGTGGCAGAAGGAAACTTAAAATGAACATCAAATGATTATTTTATAATAAAATCCATAATCTAAACATAGCCCCTGCCTAGACTTAGGTAGGGGCTATGTTTTATGGGGTGAAAAGGGGAGGCTGCTTTTTTTCTTCAACATTATAGTATAACTCCTTAATATATGGAACGGAATCATAGTCCAATTCTATCTCAATGTGTGCAGGTGAATAACCTCTCTCTAGAAATGAACTTATCGTCCTTCTCCTAACTTTTTCACCTTCTTAAAGTTCTTCTAGATAACCTTCACGCCTAGCTGTATAATGTGTTTGCTTGATTCTGTATAAACCTGCCCTTTACTGGCTGTATGCTTTGCGTTGACTGCTTTTTCAAATATAATGTATAGTAAAAATATACTATATATTCCAAGGTGATTCCAATGAGATTTTTGATTGAGTATAAGGATTTTAAAACGAAAGAAGAAACTAACTTTTCTTTGCAATTATTAGATACTTTTTTAAATGAACATTTAATAGGAGAGTTTCACGGAAGCACATTTGAGTGCATTTTGATCCGTTTTATAAATAATCCTAGCTCTAAGAAGAAGTACAAATTACGTGTTCTCTATGAAGATATAGCCGAAATTGAGCTGCCCGGAAATTTTATCAATAACAAAACTCTTAATGTAGAGGATTTCTTAACAGGTCTACATAGAGTTGAAGAGGCTATTATGTTGGTTAAAACTATAGAACTAAAGTCAGAACTCGACTTTAGTGAAGACAAACTTCTATTAAAGTTTCAACAGTCGATAAAAAATGCACCACGTACACTCGAAGAACTAAAGGCATACTTCAAGAAGCAAAAGCAAACAGTTCAAAGTAACTGGGCAAAACTAGCTGACCTTTCAATGAAAAGATCTTTGTCTAATCCAAAACCTCTAACAAAGCCATTAATAACAATTAGTATTTCTGCTCCTATCGAAGAAACAGAACCAAACCACTCTTTTATCTACACCGAAGTTTTCAGCAACCTGCTAAGGAAAGCAGAAGTGATGCTGCCGGGTTATAGTCACATCTTTATACATTTAGCGGACACACTAGTGGAAGCAAAACAAGAATTTGCTCCAAATCACCGGATAAAAGATGCATTTTCGATAATAGATACTAAAAAATATATGGCGAGTGACAACGAAACTAAATCAAATATGATGTTTAATAGTATAGTTTCAGCATTAAGAAGCATTACAAAGTTTGATCACTTAGAAGAGAATAAAATAGAATCTGTTATTGGAAAAATAAAAGAAGAAGGCACCGACATTGAGCTCACATACTTCTCGAAACAAAATGATAAGTATTTAGCCGAGGTCATTTATACAGTGCCCAAATCTCATCTTACAAATGCTCCATTTAAACTGCGTGTTACGGACCGTAATTCTAACGCTGTTAAAACTACAAAAATAGATGATATTAATTTATTTTGGTGCCCGTATAGCTTCGGAAGCATAAATATAAAAAAAGATTCAGTTGTTATTAAAGGGAGAAAGAGCCACAGAGCAGAGATTTCAAGGAGAGCTGACAAATTACCGGATGAATACATTTTTAAGATTAAAGATATATTTATTTAGCTTTTTATAATGGTTAGAAATAAATTTACAATCAAGAACACAATAGTAGTAAGGATGACTGTTCTTATCCCCAATTTTTTTATAAATATCTTACACTCTAAAAAACAAAACAAGCTGCGCATTTAAAATGCCAGCTTGTTTTGTCTGTTTTTTTAAGTAAAAAAATTACTTGTGGGAGAAAAAAACAGATAACAATATTCAGTATGAAGATTGCTCTTTGCAAGCAGCAATTCTACAGACCACAAGTTAGGGTTTCATTATTGTTATAAGACCAATAAGGCTAGTATCCCAGCTTAATCCCCTCATTTTAGGCGTATGTGAGGTAAAATATCTTTTGCATCTAGTGTTTAGAAGCTTCAATAGTGTTATTTAAAACCCTTAATTTAATGAGTTACATTACAAAATAACCCATAATATGCTATTTTTTGTGCTATAATGATAAATTAATAGGTGTTATAGAGGATATAAAGCCTATAATCTTATAATGAAACGGAGAAATGATATGAAAAGAGTAACGCGAGTAGCATTAGCCGGAGTAATTACATTAGGTGGTTTAGGATTAGGATCTGTAGCAAGTCTCCCATTGGTTCCAAATGGGCATATTCAAGAAGCTGATGCCGCTTCATCATACGGTGTATCGGTTAACTCAACTAAGACAAATTGGACAAAAGAAGAATCAATTATTATGAAGTTTATTAATCATAATTCATTTGAAGTACGACTTGTCGGTCAATTGCAGCATTTAGAGAATGGTAAATGGGTAAACGTGCAATCTGCATCCCAATGGTATGCAGTCCCTGGAGAGAAATTTGGAACGAGTTTTAAAATTGATACTAATGGCACATACCGTTATAAGCTTGCTGTATATCATATAACCAAACCGCTAACCAATTATGATGGAACTTTCGCTGGAAACCTTTATAGCAGCAACTTTTACGTGAAATGATCAAGTTTTTTAATACAGTTATAATAAAAAAGGACTTGATTAGACATCAAGTCCTTTTTTGCTTATGTGCTTATTTAGTAGCATTAATAGTCTGTCTTAAAGTATCGGCGCTATAATATTCTTTGCCATTGAACCTATGTAAAGTTAACTGTTTCTCAAACTGTCAAGAGAGTCCTGAACATCCTTTTTTCTATTGCCCATAACACTTCTTAATTAATCTTTAAAGACGAATAGACTACATTTATACATTTTAGGATTGATTCTATTGCCAGACTTAACTTTTATATTTTCTAATACATATTGGCTTACTGTCCCTAAGGATGCTACAACAATAAGACCGAGCGTGAACAAATCTATATAAATTTACTTTTTTTATAAGTGACGCAACGAAAATTCTGGAGTGAAAATCTTATAAGAAAGAGGGAAGTAATGGACGTTCAAAAGGTAGCAAATTTATTTTTGATTTTTGTCTTAATGTCAGCAGGCATTTCATTGGTAATTGGCTTTGTTGTTGCTGTGAGAAGTACAAACTATAAGAAGGGATATATAAGTACTTTTATATCCAGTGTGGTCTTTTTACTACTGATTGTGAGCTGGTATGATAAAGCATCTTCAAACGTTTTTATGGGGACAATACCTTGGATTTTAAATGTTATTGCCGTCATTATTGTGTTACCACTGTACGTGTTAGTTGCTCGCTTTATATTTAAAAAGGTGACAAAAGGACAAAAAGGAACAAATGAAAAAATTAGCGGTTAACTTACTTTTTTCATCGTTTTCCCTAATCTTCACGATTTTAAATAAATGAAGATACACAAAAAAAATTTTTATCAATATCCTGTTAGAGAAGGTGATTGATATCATTTTCTGTAAAGGAGAGAACGTCTATGATTAAAGTTAATCAACAAATTGTGAAAATAAGCGATTTAAATAATAGTTCGTTAACAAAAGAAAAAGCAGACATTTTAAAACAAATGGATGCCTATAGGGAAGTGTATGAGTATGCTACATTTGACCAGCTTGATTTTGATGTATCTGTTAAATTACAAATTATTGAATCGTCTGTGTTGCTGCGCAAAAGCGGCGCTAGGTTTGCTACATTCGCCCGTTCTAGGTGCAACGAAAAGTATTGGAAACGAACCGATAACGGAGGGTTTCAGCTATTGCCTACCGTTTCTCCTCATCAGGCCATTGATGATATTTTCTACAACGGACACGAATATGCATTTGAATGCGCGACGGCTGTTATCATCATCTTTTACAAAGCTGTATTAAATAATATTGGAAAAGCAAACTTTAACAGGCTTTTTGCTGATCTTTACTTACACGATTGGCAATACGATGACGATCTTGAGCTCCATGGTTATAAAGGATCTGACTACTTGCCCGGAGACTGTGCGTATTTTAAAAACCCTGATTATAACCCTGATACTCCCCAGTGGAAAGGTGAAAACACCATTGTATTAGATGAAACTCTATATTTTGGTCATGGAATTGGAATTACGACGCGGGAAAGAATTATTGAAGTGTTAAATTTAAAGAGAAAAGACAACGCAAAGCAATCAGCTTACCTGTCAGATGAAATTGTCAGGCTTCACACCGCTCACCTCAGTTATTTGGCGGTTAGATACGAACCTGTTGTTTGGTATGACAGAAACAGCGCTATTATTTCCACTATTGGATCGATTACGTATGTAGCTTGAATGATCAAAGTTTTGATACTTTGGTCTTTTTTTGTAAAAAGGAAAGAATTACATGAAGGTAAATTTGAGAATTCAAAAGGATTTTATGTATAAAAGAAGAATCCATTTAATACGCAGGTCTTAAAACTAAAAGGAAAGGAGGAGATTACTATTAAAAATCGTGATAAAAGACGCAAGAGAAAACGCGGCGCATTAAAAGATTATCTGAAAAATAAGCTTGGTCAGCTAAAACCGAAGCCAAACAAAGGACCTGTCTCAAATTTAAAGTCTTCTGCTTAAAAAATCCCCCTAGTTTTTATATAGGGGGATTTTCTTTTGAATTTTCTTTTATTTTAAGGTTTAAATGTTATGAGTGGCATTTAAGGGGTAATTTGTGCACAATAGACATTGAATAGTTTATCTAATACGACAACGTAAGGAGAGATTAGACGATGGAAAACATGATTTTAAAACATATGGACGTTGTAAGAGGAATTACGATTAGTATCCTTGAAAAAACAACAGAAGAGGCAGCGGACATCACACCAAAAGGGTTCAATAACAATATTCACTGGAATCTTGGACACATTGCCTTTATTCAAGAAAAGCTTGTGTTTGGCTTAGCTGGTGAACCGATGCAAACGCCAGAGAGTTATGAAAGCTTTTTTGGTGCCGGAACAAAACCTGCCGATTGGACGGAGGCTGCTCCTTCTCTTGAAGAAATTGCGAATGTGTTGAAAGATCAAGCACATCGTATTAAAGAGTTCATGCCGGGGCAGTTTGATAAGCAGTTAATCACACCTTTTACAAATAAAGCGGGTATCAACTTTACAACAGTTGGCGAAACGTTTTTATTCAGTTTCTATCACGAAGCGATGCATGTAGAAACGATTAAGCAAATTGGGAAAGCAGCAGCTGCACAATAAGGAAATAAAAAAGAATAAATCACATATTCTTTATAACTATTTTACATAGCGCCTATGCATATACTGATCTATACAGCGCATAAGATGTAACATGAGCTGCTTTTCCTAATGCAGTTCGCAAGGAGGTGACAACGTGAAATTTCTTTCAGGTTTAACGACTCTTCTTGTGATTTTAGGCGGTTTAAATTGGTTAGCTGTAGCATTAGGCGTGAATGTAGTAGAAGAGCTATTTGGCTCTTGGGATTGGTTAGTAACAACGATTTATTGGTTAGTTGGCCTGTCTGCTCTTTATCAAATTTTTGATAAGTTCTTCGGAACGGGAGCAAGTGTCAAAAGCAAAGCGCTATAATAAATATTATTTTTTATTATCTCTTTAGGGGGTTTGAATGTATATTCAAACTCCCTTTTTCATGGATAAAAGACGTGACATCTTTACAAAATACGGTAAAATAAGGTAATAACCAAAAAGTAGGAGGGATGAGATGGAGCTTTGGGGTGTAGTACCTATCTTAGTGTTTGGAGTTCTTTATATAGGAATCATTGCTGGTATGATAGCTGTTATTGTTATAGTGTTAAAGAGAATGAAAGAGAGAAATCAATATTTACGTGAAATACGGGATGAACTGAGAAATCAAAACAAGATAACTATAGCAGAAAATAAAGAATAGAAGAGGGTTTAATAGATGAATAAAAGTGTACTTCCTAGCTTTTTTATCGTAAATCTTTTTTTTATTTACTGTTTATTATTTAATCAAGGATACATCTTTCAGCTAAAGAATCTACCTTACATATGGGCTATTTATTTACTTATTGGCACCTGTTTAGCTTTTTATTATATGCTGCGATACAAACAAAAAAGAGACGGACAGGTGCTGCTTTCAATCGGTATTTTAACTACAAGCATTAGTTCACTTGGCTGTTTGGGTTTCTTTTATTTCTTTTATCGTGCGATGGGTGGATAAGAAAGAGCACCAAAAGCAGAGACTTCAGTGAAAGTCTCTGCTTTTTATATGGAAATCTATTGTATAATAGAAAAAAAGAAATGGATGCAGGAGGGGAAATATGCGAATTGTTTCGCTTTGTCCAAGCAATACAGAACTAATAGCGTATTTAAAATTTGAGCATTTGCTCGTAGCAATTGATGATTATTCCGATTGGCCGCAGTCTATTCAGAGTCTGCCGCGTTTAGGTCCCGATTTATCTATTAATATGGATGCGGTGGAAGAAGCCAAGCCAGATTTAGTCCTAGCTTCACTAAGCGTTCCTGGAATGGAGCGAAATATTGAAGAACTTAAAAAACGAAAGATACCTTACGTCGTATATAATCCTAATTCGCTAGAAGATATCCGTCAAAATCTACAGGATTTAGGCCAGCGATTAAATATTGAAACAAAAGCAGCTGAACTGTTAGAGCGGTATGATCAGTTTCTTTCTACATATAAAGGAATGGCAAGTCAAATCGAAAAAACCACTGTATACTGGGAATGGTGGCCAAAACCCGTTTTTACTCCTGGAAAAGCAAACTGGCTGACCGAAATTAGCGTGTTAGCGGGAGGAGAAAATATATTTGCTGATCACAAAGAAGCAAATGTACAGAGTGATTGGGAAGAAGTGCTCAAACGAAATCCACATCACGTGTGTTTGGCTTGGGTAGGCGTACAGACAAACAAAGTAAATCCAACGATTTTACACAAGAGACCGAACTGGTCTGACATGCCGGCCATAAAAGAACATCGTGTATATGTACTAGAAGAATGGCTGTATTGTCGTCCTTCACCTCGATTGCTGTTAGGGTTAAAAAAACTCGCGCCGCTTCTTCATCCAGATACGTTTCCTGCATTTGACGGTAAGGACCCTTTATTATAAGAAAAAGGAGCGATACATATGAAAGATATTGAACAAATAAAACATACCCTTCAACACCGCTATCCTTTTTTACTTGTTGATCGTATCTTAGAGCAAGAAGAAGGAAAGCTTGCTGTAGGAATTAAACAAGTAACAGCAAATGAACCTTTTTTTCAAGGTCACTTCCCGGACTACATGGTAATGCCTGGTGTACTTATTGTGGAGGCTCTTGCTCAGCTCGGCGGATTTGCCATGGCTACGGATGACCACCAAAAAGGAAGACTTGCTTTTTTAGCAGGAATAGATGAATGTCGCTTTAAGCGTCAAGTAAGGCCAGGAGATACACTACGCTTAGAATTTGAGATTCTTAAGCAGCGCGGAAAGATTGTAAAAGGAAAAGGAAAAGCATTTGTAGGCAGCGAATTAGCTTGTGAAGCGGTCATTACCTTTGCTCTTGATGTATAATACAAACGCCTTTGTAAAAAAGCAGCTGATGTTAGTAAGATGAAAACGACCGATGTAAAAAAGGAAATAATTCAGGATAAAGCGTAGCGAGAAAACCGCCTTATGTCGTAAAAGCGGTTTTTTATGAATACCTTTTTACCTTTTGATAAAAGAAGAAACGGGGTATAGAAGAAAAAAGGGAGAGGGGAGAATGCAGTGAGAACATTAACGGAAGTTGTTGTATTACTCACACTATTGGGTACGTATATAGGCATCTCACTACTTGTCTACAAACGGAAAAGAACGAATCCGTTTTTCTACAGCATTTACTTTTATTTAGCTACCAGCGTCATTTTGATTTGCTTGGTTATCTTTTGGCTTCAGCTTCGTTTTGGACTCACTGATAAGCAAGTAGGAGGATTGCTTATCAGTGTGGTGGCATTCTTTTTACTTATTTATGGTTTGTTAAAAACAAGACAAAAAGACAGGTAGCCGGTGCTATCTGTTTTTATTTATATTTATGTTATATATTTTTATCAATTGTAGTGTCAATTCAATACATCTCTTCATATAATAAAGATAACAGCTTTCTTTTGCAGGTTAGTTGACATCGCAGCTTATAACTCGCTATTCTTTTGATAATTTATTTTGTGAAAGGAAGTGGACGTATGGATGCATCCCGCATTATAGCTAAGTTAGAAAACCGGATGCCGACAATCCTTGGGATGGAGCAGTTCTCCCGCTTCGGCATTCTTGTTCCGCTTATTGAAAAACAAGGGGAACTACAAGTTTTATTTGAAGTAAGAGCGCTCGATTTACGTAGACAGCCCGGAGAAATTTGTTTTCCAGGAGGGCGTGTTGAAAAGACGGATGCAGATGAAAAAGAAACGGCTATCCGTGAAACCTCTGAAGAGTTAGGGATTACACCCCAATCTATTCAGCACGTACAAGCTTTAGATTATATTGTTTCTCAATTCGGAACAATCATTTATCCTTATGTAGGTTTCATTGATAGGTCGCTTGAACTTCGACCGAATCCTTCGGAAGTAGCAGAAGTATTTACCGTGCCTCTTTCTTTTTTTCAGCGTACCGAACCTGATATACACAATATTAATTTCAGAGTAGAACCCGAACATAATTTTCCTTATGACGCGATTATTGGTGGTGAAAATTATAATTGGCAAACAAGAGAGATGGAAGAACATTTTTATTACTATGAAGATCGAGTCATATGGGGACTGACAGCAAAAGTAATTTATCATTTAATACATGTATTAAATGATAAATAAAAAGCAGCGAATACGTATTCGCTGCTTTTTTATATTAAATAGATTGAATAGCTTCTGTGATAGGTGTATCACCTGAAACTAAATCAAAAGAACGTCCGAATGTATGATCTTCACTTAACGTTTCTACTACCACACGCGCGACATCTTCACGAGGAATGGATCCGCGCTCTTTGTTCTCACCGGCATCTACACGTCCTGTTCCTGGTTCGTTTAACAATCCGCCTGGACGAACAATTGTATATGTTAATCCGCTTGCTTCTAAGATTTTATCTGCATAATGTTTGGCTACATAGTAAGGAATTAGTGAAGTATTCCAGTTTTCACGGTGATGTGCTTGAAGGGCGCTTACCATCACAAATCGTTTAATTCCTAAATCTTCTGCAGCTTCCATCGCTTTTACTGCTCCATCTAAATCAATTAAAAGTGTCTTATCATGACCTGTGCTGCCGCCTGATCCTGCGCTAAAGATAACGGCGTCACAGCCTTTCATCACTTCCTTAATTTCATGCACAGTGCCTTCTAAGCTTGCAAAAGCCGTTTCTACACCTCTTGCTTCAAGCTCTTTTGCTTGTTCTTCTTTACGAACCATCGCACGTACAGTGTGCACATCACTTTCATTCAAAATGTTTACAATATGTTTGCCTACTTGACCATTCGCACCAATTACAAGAACTTTCATGTCTAAATTTGCTCCTTTCAAATCCAAATACTTATATATTATTGTTTCATATTCACCGTTTTCATTCAATGAATGAGCTCAAAATCCGGTGAATAAGGGGAAAGTAAGAAAATATATTAAAAAAATGAAAAACAAGAAATAAAAACTAATTTACAAACAAAAAAAGGAAAAAAATAGTTCATTAAACCCAGTGTCTGAACTGTTTAAATTTTGTAAATTTTTCTCAAACCCTTGGTAATACAACACTTCTTAAAAACAGTATCTCTTTTAACATTTCCCGATACAACCTATATAAACACATTTTGATAATTTTAAACTTTTACTTCGGAAAAATTTTTTGTTATTATGTTTTAGTCATTAAAATATTCACGAACGAAATATTTAGTCCGAGCGGACAAAGGAGAGGATAAAATGAACACATTACAATACTTAGTCGCAGAACGTGCAGAGATTTCTCCTCAACATGAAGCACTAGTTGAACATAATGAACGTTATACATTTAATGAATTTCATGAAAAAGTAAATCAATTGTCTCATTACTTCTTAGAGAAAGGAATTCAAAAAGGAGATCGTATTGGTATTTTAGCTCATACAAGCATTGCTTACCCAGTTGTTACAATGGGGATTTTACAAGTGGGAGCAGTCGTTGTTCCATTAAGTAAGAGCATGACGCCTTATGAGCTTGATAGCATTATTACAAGCGGACAGTTAAAAGCGATTATCCACCACAATGAATTTACGTCTGTATTAGAAAAAGCGGAACAAACGGCTGGACTTAGCTTTACGTTAAAAATTGAGGATGCAAAAGAATTTACAACTCAATTCTCAGCGTATAACACAAACACACCAGAAGCACTTCCTGAAGTACTTCCTGAAGATTTAGCATTAATGATGTTTACATCAGGTACAACAGGTAAATCAAAAGGATGTATGATTGCACACGGATCGGTAAGTGCCTTTTTAAACTCTGGCGGACAGGAAGAACGTGCAAATATTGATAAAAGCATGCGCTATTTATTTGTTCATCCATTCTTCCACATGAGTTCGATGAGCATTTTATTTATGTGCATTAACACAGGAAACACAATGGTATGTTCTGAAGAAACAGATCCAGCTAAAGTAATTGAGGTAATCGAAAAAGAAAACATTAAAATGCTGTTTGCACTACCACCAGCATTAAAATACATCGTAGAAGAGCTTGAAAAAGGAGATCACTATGATTTCCCTCTAAAACTTGCTGTGTCAGGCGGAACAAAAGTATCAGAGTCTTTAATCGAACAATATGACCGTAACGGTATGATTTTAGCTCAAGGATACGGAAGCACAGAAGCTTGGATTATCAGTTCATGGCATCCTCAAATGGGATGGAAGAAAGTAAGCTCAGCTGGGAAACCGGCTCCACATGTGGAAGTTAAAATTGTAGACCCAGAAACACGTCAAGAAGTTCCAACTGGAGAAAAAGGTGAAGTGCTTGTACGAAGCCCTTATCTATTTAAAGGCTACTGGCAAAACGAAGAAGCAACAAACGCTGTCTTACAAGATGGCTGGTTAGCGATGGGCGATGCAGGTCGATTAGATGAAGACGGATTTCTTTATATTGAAGGACGCTATAAAGATGTAATTGTATATGGAGGAGACAACATCTACCCAGATCAAGTAGAAGAAGTTGTCCTAGCAGCAGACGGTGTGTTAGAAGCGACAGTTGTCGGCATGCCTGATGATGTGTACGGCGAAGTTCCATATGCATTTGTTGTTAAACAAGCAGCGTCAGCTCTAACTGAAGAAGACGTAGTGAATTTCTGTAAAGAACGATTAGCACCATATAAAGTGCCAACTGTTGTATTTGTTTCATCACTTCCTAAAAACAGCGTAGGAAAAGTGTTGAAAAACGAAGTGAAAAAACAAGCCTTAGCACACGCATAATAAAAAAAGCGGCCTTTATAGCCGCTTTTTTTATATTTATTGCTGTAATTTTTGAGATATTTTTTTCATAATGTGAAAGTATTGATCTCTTTCTTCTTCTGATAAGTGTGAAAGTAAATCTGACCAAAAATCGACACGAGTAGCTTGCAATATTTCGACAACTTTTTCGCCTTTTTCTGTCAACTCTACCCACACGCTTCGGCGGTTTTGCTTTTTATATATACGATTCACAAGCTCATCATCTTCTAATTGATTTAATACAATGGTGATAGCACCGGGTGAGAGCCCAAGTACTTTTGTGATATCGCTAACAATACAGCTTTTTTTATCGTGAATCGTCTTTAAGATTGCCTCTTTTGTTGAAGTTAAATGGTAGGGAAGCAAATCATATTTCTCACCGATTACGGTGTTTTTATATTTTAAAAGAGCTTCTTTTACATGATCTATACTTTCTAGCTGATGACTAATCTCTTCTTTGCTATAACGTTCAGTCAAGCGTAAATCCTCCTCATAAAACAAATTCCATTTTTACCATTATACCATGTATAATGCCCATAGAAAAATGAACAACACCGCGAAAATTGTCAGAAAAATTTTAAAATAATTACCATAATTCGTTAAAAAATCCTTGTTTTCGTGCTATTATATATAAGAATAGTAATAACAGGAAACGCATACAACATTTGTTTTCTATTGAGTTCATAAGAAAAAATGGGGTCTATGAACATCATTCCGCTTTACCTCATGTGTTGAATAAAGAAAAAAATATAAAAAATGGTGAGTATTCACTTTGGCAGATCGTCTTTTATAAGATGTTTGTATAAAATGAATGTATACATATTTTTATAGAAAAAACATATTGAGGTAAAGCCGAGATATGGGGGGATTCAATTACATGAAGAAAGTCTTAGGGGCGCTCTTGCTTGGCGCGACAATTGTTAGTGCGTTTATTGCGTACGGCATGTATACAAATCATTCCGCAAAGCAAACAGCTGCGATAGAACAAAAACAAGCGGCTAAAAAACCAGAAAAAAAGGCTGAGAAAAAGAAAAAGCCAGTCCTTAAAGTCGAAGAACTGACGTATCAGTTAAAAGATTCCCGTACAGGAGAAGTAATGAAAGAATTCAAGCCGGTTCATTACAAGGATAAAGGTGTATATGATCAAGAAATTAAACAGTTAGCGTCTGAGCTGGCAAAAGGGATCGATACACCTATGCAAAACATAAAAATAGATGAAAATGGATCGTTGACTGGCGGATCCAAGCAAATCATCTTAAAAGAAGCAGAACTTGTTAAAAATCTGCAGAACTTAAATACGAAACAATTGGAGGTAAAGGTTCCGATATACGAAACCGCTCCAAATGTCACGGCAGCATCTGCTCAAGGGATCGCCGATGTATCATTAGCTTCGTATTCTACACGTTTTCGTCCAAGTGATACAAGCAGAAATAGAAATGTTCAGCTATCAGCAGAAGCAATTAATAACGTTGTGTTAGGACCAGGAGATTCATTTTCTTATAATCAAACAGTTGGGGAGCGCACAGCAGAAAGAGGCTATCAGCCTGCTCCTGAAATTATCAATAAACAGCTGGTGATGGGAATTGGCGGAGGTATTTGTCAAACATCTTCTACGTTATTTAACGCGATTGACGGCGCTGGTCTTCAAGTGACAGCTAGGTCTCACCATTCAAAACATGTAGGTTATGTACCTGCGGGAAGAGATGCGACCGTATCGTGGGGAGGACCTGATTTTAAGTTCACAAACAACAAAGATTATCCTGTCATCATTAAAGCATATGCAAACGTAAATACAGGTGTTTTAACGGTAGATGTTCGTACTTCACAGCGTGCTATCTAATAAAAAAAGACGTATCCTAACAGATACGTCTTTTTTTCATTTATTATGCTTTTTGTTGCTCGCGTTCACGAAGTTCCACACGTCGAATTTTACCTGAATTAGTTTTTGGTAATTCATCAATAAATTCAATTACGCGAGGATACTTGTAAGGTGCAGTAAGAGTTTTTACGTGATTTTGCAGCTCTTTAATAAACCCTGCATCTGTTATTTTTGCATGATCGACAAGAACCACATACGCTTTTACAACATGGCCGCGATCAGCATCTGGGCTAGCTATAACGGCACATTCTTTCACCGCTGGATGCTTAATTAATGCATCTTCAACTTCAAATGGCCCAATTGTATAGCCGGAACTGATAATGATATCATCTCCGCGTCCTTGGAACCAGTAATAGTTATCTTCATCTTTAGAAGCGCGGTCGCCTGTTAAATAGTAGTTTCCTTTATACGTTTTCTCAGTGCGCTCCATGTCTTTATAGTAGTGCTTGAAAAGAGAAGGGAGGTCTCTACGAACGGCAATGTCTCCAACTTCTCCAGGCTTACAAGGCTCGCCGTCTTCATTAATGATTTCTACAAACCCTTCAAGCATCGGTTTACCCATTGAACCAATCTTCGTTTTTACACCTTTTAAGGTACCAATCAAAAGGGTATTTTCCGTTTGGCCGTATCCATCACGTACTTGGATATTAAAATATTTTTTAAACACATTAATTACTTCTTCATTTAGCGGTTCTCCGGCAGATACAGCGCTATGAAGGTGAGACAGGTCAAAACGTTCAAGCTCATCAATTTTAGCCATAAAGCGATACTCTGTTGGCGTGCAGCACAGTACGTTTACTTGTTCATCCTGTAAAATTTCTAAAAACTTTTTAGGTTCAAAACGTCCGTTATAAATAATGCCTGTTGCACCTTGTCCAAGTACAGATAAAAACGGAGTCCAAATCCATTTTTGCCAACCAGGACCTGCTGTTGCCCAGACCGTATCGCCTTTTTTAATATCTAACCATTCAGCAGCAGCGATACGAAGGTGAGCATAAGCCCATCCATGAGTATGAACAACGCCTTTTGGCTGTCCTGTTGTACCAGATGTATAAGGAAGGAATGCCGTATCATCCTTAGTTGTGTTAGCTGCTTGGAACTGTTCTGATGCATCCGCTGTAAGTGACTCTAAGCGCGTCCACGACGTAACATCAGCACCAAATGTAATTTTATGTTGTAGAGAAGTAGGGAAGTTTTCAATCTTATCGATCTCATTGCAGAAAGGATGGTAAGAAATAATCGCTTTTGCTTCAGCGTGATGTAAACGATATTGGATATCTTTTGCGCGTAATAGTTCTGAAGAAGGAATTACAATAATACCTGCTTTTAAGCATGCTAAGTAAATAGCATACGATTCAATAAGGCGAGGTGCGATAACCAACACGTGATCGCCTTTTGTTAATCCTAGCTCCGTTAGCCCGTTTGCCACCTTATTTGCTTTTGCTAACAGCTGGTTATATGTAATTTCCTCACGCACACCGTCAGCGTCCTGCCACTTTAGCGCAAGTTGATCGGATGCATGTTTTTCAATTTCCTCTGTTAAGTTGTAATGTTCACTTGGAACTAAATCTTTTAGTTGAATCATAAAAACGACTCCTTATATTATAGATATCAATGATTTTTTATCATTACTATTATTATATTACTAACTATTAGTACTTGCTACTAATTTGTTTTGGGTTTTAGTAAAAAAGCAAAAAAAGACCCGCTTGTCTTATTACGACAGCGGGTATAACATATGTTATTTAAATAAGCTCCATTTTGTATGAATAGGTACTAGCTCTTCTTCAGACTCGTCCTCTTCGTATAAACCACGTTCTTTTAAGTATTCCACAAAATATAAGTCTGCTTCCTTACGTTCATCATAAGGCTTAATCGATAAAACAAACCCTACTTTATGCTGATCTTCATTTTCAACGCCTGAGAGATACGCTTTTACATTATGCTGCAAGAATAGCTCTTTAGCGGGAATAATTAAGTCCTTGACAAACTTCGACAGTAATTCTAACTCAAAGTCGAAGGTGAACTTAGCAATTTTTTCTAGATCTGCAAATACCACGCCGATAAAACTCGTATTATGTATTTCGTAGTCTTTCGTTTTTTCATCCCATTCAATATGTCCGATTTCCTTTAAGTAATTAATAAAATACCCAATGCCTTCATCGCGGCCAAAAGGTTGTTTAGAAAGAACCAAACCGATCTTTTTGTACTTAGGCAGATACACGCATGAGATAGCGGCTTCAACTTTATGCTGTTGAAATAAGTGCGTTGCCCCTTGAAGCAAAGCATCTAAGACATGATGGGTAATTTTCATTTGTTTACGAGGAAAGTGATATTCGTTGCGTGCTAATTCATCTGTATCAGCAAACGTTGCTCCAATAAAGCCTGTGTTGGATAGGGTAGGAGGGAGCTTCTTTCTTTTTCTTTTTCGTACCGTCATTCAAAAACACTCCTTGTGATCATCAATACGATAAAAAATAAAACGAACATATGTTCTTATCTAATGATACAAAAAATGTGTCGAAAAGTAAAGAGGAGTTAACGGAGAATTTGAAATTTTATAATAAAAGTAGCTAATGATCTTAAAACGTAGCGGTCATTAAAAGATGGAAAAGAAGAGGGGGAGCAAAAAAAATAAAAGGCTGCAGATGAAAAGCATCCACAGCCTTTTATATATTCATTAACGAGCTTCTGTTAAAGCTACCATATCTTCATCATCTAAATCGATATCTACGTGACAATCCATTGTATGAATTGTTTTATCTTCATGATTTCCATAATAAATTGTAATGTTCATGAGTATCGCTCCTTTAAAACTGGATAATGACATCCAATTTATACCGTCATCTATTTGTTTAATATTATACCCGATGAAAAAGGAAACTACAACTAAAATCACTAAAAAGCTGATAGGAAAGGGGTTTGCTGTAATTTCAACACAGAATTTTATAGAATAAAAATACTAAATGATGTATTTTATTGCAGAAAATACGAGGTTTTGACTTTTATAAATGAATAAAAATCCATTTAATGCAAACATATGTACTAAATGAAAAATATACGTTCAGTAGCAAATAAATCCTTAAGATATTAAACGCAAACAGATTTCAACTTTTTGCAAAATGTTCATTGAGAATACGATGAGAAAAAATGAATGAGTGTAAAACTTAATTTCTATAAGTAAACTCATTCATTTTTCAAACTCTCTAATTATAATCTAAAAATCAATCGAACTGATCAATCCTAAAAATAAACTGGTGAAATTCATATGTATTTCTATAAAATCATATCTGCAATTGTTCAATTAGAACAAATCTTGATGCTAATTAGTTTAGTGAGTTAGATCATATAAATACGAACCCTATCTCATTTTTAAATCTTGTCTCACTATCATAAGTATACTTTTATAATGAGACAAGATTTGTGTTTTATCAATTGGTTCCTAGAATATATATTATGTAAACTAGAAAAAGAAATAAAATCATTGAGGTCTCCCTTACTCTTAGATCCTTAGAATACCTATCGTCTTTTACTTTTTCCTTAAAGTGTGTAAGTTCTCTTTCAAGTCAGCTAGTTTTTGCTTTTATAAGTTTAATTTGCTGGCTGTAAACAGAACTCTTAAAAATCGCCTAAATGACGAACTTTAAGTCAAATGAATTAAATTATGTACAAGCTATGGATTATATCTTAGAAGTGGTTAAAATGGCCGCTCACTTAATCGCAATTGCCTGAATACGCCAGTACGTATCATTTTATATGTAATTAAGGAATTTCCTTATGGTTTATCCTAGAACTTTACAATTTTGCATCACAAGTTTACAGTAGCTATGAATCAGTGTGATAGTAGTTGATTTAATGTAGAAGCGCAAAAAAAGGAAAAAGAATAACTTCTTCCCCTCCATCCGCTTGTCATACAAACTTTTCAAGTTGCTAGTTTCAAGGCTTCACTCACTAAGGTATGTTTCCCAATCGTAGTCATGAATTTTATCAAATTGCCCAAACTCATTTCTTTCGTAAGCACATAGCGGTGTTTCATTTATAAAAGCTAAAATTGAGTCATCAACATTTAAAACAACTCCTAGAGCTACAATTTGAAAATTATCTGGATTACTGTTGAACTCATCTTCTTCGTATCCGCTAAAGATAACCCATCCTGAATCATTCGGTTCATTTGGTTTATCCTTTAACAGGAAATTAAACTCGTTTCTTTCTAAAACATCATTGCTAACTGTTACGAGAGCATTAAAGTAATAGTCCATCTTTTCAGCGTCATCGTCTTCATATTCAGTATCACAAATATGTTCAGTGCCAAAATGCAGGATTTGACCAAGTTTTAAGCTCTTTAAATGATAAGGTTCATTATCAAGCTTTCCAACAAAGTTCTCTTTGTTTCTATCCGTAATTTCCACCCACATTCTTTCTCCTTTGTAACCATCTGTATCTGAATCACTAAAGAAAACTAACTTCACCAGGTCTCCCGCTTTTAATTTATCCGTCACCGCTTTGCTTGGCTTGTAAAATGTATAAGGAGATTCTTTGTTTCTTTTGTAAACGTTATCTAATTGCCAAGGTGTATTATCCTCAATTTTTTTATTGTTAGCATGTTTTTTGAACCAATTTTTCATACAATACATTACCTCTTTGATTTATATAATTTAAATTTCTTTAATTGGATACTGAATTAAAATGGATTCTAACCCTTGAATAAACGCATCTATGTAAGTTAAATCTGTTTCAAATTCAAACTTTAGTTCTGTTCCCCAGCCAGCGGGATACTGTATAAACCCATCTACACTAACATTTTTTTCTTCCATTCATAGTCAATGTGAAACCAAAATAGGGTTCAGTGGTTAGAAAAATAATTTTGTTCCATGGAAACTCCTTCGTTTTATAAATAAAATTTTTAGATAATCTAAACTTATGTTTTAATACTCTTTTGGGTTCATGATGGTGTAAACTTTTATGTTCTTTTCCTCAATCCCTATAAAATGAGCTTTTTGCCTTGTATCTAGCCCTCTAAGGGTTCCGCTTAACTTACCTATTTTTTTAAAACTACTCTCTCCTGCTTTCCAACTGTATAATGCTCCTCCCTTATTGTATGGACTGTAAAAATAGCTATATTCTCCTCTAATACTTATTGCTTGTGATCCATGTAACGTTTCAGGAGTTTGATGTACAATGAAGGAATTTTTCTCGGGATTTACTTGAATTAACTCAAAATCTGTATATGGATATAGCCAAAGTGTCATATTTTTACCTCTGCAAATTGCATAGCAATCTGCAATGGACGGAGCATCTGGTAAATGAGAATGATATTGAAAAGTTGGTGAACCTGTATTATCAAATAATACTAACCCTTCTGTTGATATCTCTTCACCAAAAACGCCTTCGTCAAAATAGCTGCACCATATTCCATCTTTACTAACAGCTATGTCTTGTACAGCATCTCCACAATAAAATGACCGAATGACTTCTCCATCAATATTCATAATAAAAAGATTGTGCTCTTCTCCCTTGGTTCTGGCATTCATTATCAAAAAATGCTTATAATCAATCCATCTGACAAAAGGATAGTTTATTTTTAAACGTGGATAAAGTGTAGTACCGTTTACAGACAGTTCGAATTTATTATGACGTTTTTGAACAAAGACTAGTCCATATTCATCTCTATAATCTGCATCAATAATAGTTAAATAAGTGTCATCAGGTTCAATACTAAAAATAGTCGCCGCTTCAATGTTCAAACTTGGTCACTCCTTATATTATAAAAAAGAAAAGTAAATCTACTGTTTCTCTAACAAGTCTTCTAATTCTGTCAATAAATCATACGGCTCGACTTCTAACCCAATTAACTTGGCATTCCAGTTAACACCAACTAACAAATCGTCGTCATTCATTCCGTATAGCCAATTATCCATAAATTCCTCCAACGGTATAGATGCTGATTTATAATGTGACCATCCTTCTACTGCACATTGCTTTGCATATGCTTCATCCGACCAAAAAAGCATAACGACTGTCTGTTCATATTTATTCGATTCACATACGCACCAGCCATCTTCACTTTTTAATCCCCAGACCACAGTACTTTCTGAAACTCTTTTAACAAAATTTGCGTAGCGTCTCTTCGAATTTACAGTTAGATCAAGTTCCATTGCTAATCTCCTCGTTTCCTTGTTATGTTTTTAAGCAATAAAATATCCCTGATAACTTTAATTACTTTCTGCTGCCACTGCCTCCTGCTTTAACTGAATAATCCTAACTAACTTTATTTAGGTGATTATGGTAATATAAGTCTATCATAGGTTATCACCAAAATAGGTTATTTACCTTTTAAAATAGCTGATTTATCTAATTACTAGATAGAAAGGAATTAAAAGCATGTCAAACAATGAAGATAAATATGAATACACAGAATCAGGGGATGTTTTATACACTCATAAAGGTTCAGGTAAGGATTTTGATCCAAATGTTGACATAGATGAAGAAGCAAGAGAGATTATGGAAGCTCATATTGAACGTTATTTTGGACCTATTTATATGGTCTATCATGAAATTATGTCTCATCTTGTACATGTAGATGTCTATCATATTGCACCTAGTGAAGAACGTCCTTACCATACGCTTATTACTCAAGGAATGAGTGATAAGGCAATGAATACTCCGCCAGAAGTCGAAGGTGGTCGTTATACTGAACTCCTTTGTTTTTTACCACCAGAATGGGACCTTTCAGAAGAAGGATTTAAGCAAGAAGAAATATATTGGCCAATTGAAAATTTAAAATTTTTAGCTCGCTTCCCCCATGAATTAGATACATGGGTAGGGTTTGGTCACACGATTCAAAATGACAACCCAATTAAACCATTTAGCTCTAATACAAAGCTTTGTGCTTCTCTTTTGCTCCCTCCACTAACTGAAGAAGAAGCCTGGAGCGTTCATATCCGTGAAGGAAAAGATGTTGAGTTCTATAATGTACTTCCTCTTTACGAAAGTGAAATGAACTATAAAATGAAGCGTGGAACTGATAAGCTACTTGATAAATTTGATAAACACGGCATCAGCCAAATATATGACATTCATCGTAAAAACGTATGTAAAAAAATGTGGTTCTAAAAAAGCCTACTTAGTCAAGTAGGCTTTTACCATGTTACCGTTGTTTATTATTTTTCAATTCTCTTTTTAGTTTTCATATCAAATTTGGCTAACACCTGTTTTTCTTGCTTGACAACTAAAACTCCATCTAAAAGTTGTAGTTCTAGCTTTTTTAACTGTTGGTCAGATGCTTTCAAAGGAGAAGCTTGCTCTTTATTAGTTGAACCTTTAAACCCTAAATCATAATTCAAAGTAAAATTTCCTTGTTCATTATATTTGAGAATGCTAGGAGACGAAAAACCATATCCCAGTCCAGACCTATCTTGATTATCATCAGGATTAAATACATTGAAGCCAACGCTCTCTTCTAGTGCATTTTTTAATGGTATATGAGGCTGAATTTCCATTTCAATTCCTTTGTCCGGATGTTCTTTCCCAACGCGTTTTTTACCTGTGTTTTTTAAGTCGATTTCGTAATATAAACTAGTAGGCACGAGCTCTTTTCCTTTGTCTTTTCCTTCTGTGATAATGGTTGAACCAACTAAACGTTTATCCGTAACAATCGATACATCCACTTTCACAAGTTCAAGGTGATTTCCTAACTCGTGAGCCTCTTTTTTACTTAGTCTGCTCGTTTTATCCACAGGTGGAGAGGGATTTTGGCAAGCGGTCGTGAGTAGAAAGAGAGCAAGCAGTGCGAATATATAACGTTTTTTCATCTGATTTCTCCTTTTGTGCATAATTTAGAAATATATTCTATGAAATTATACCTTAAAAAAGAAGCAACTCCCTTTTAGTTAGGAACGCTTCTTTTAATAAACCTTTTTTCTTTTTATTAGTAACCATCTACCGTAACATCAGTAATTGACCCATCACTAGGACTTACTTGATACCAACCTTGTGTAGCTGTATGTTCCTCTCCTGTATCTTCATTATCCACAACATTTTCATAAACATGGATAATATAGTTTCCTGAGTCGTCAAGGTGATCGTATTCTACAAGAAGAGGTGAATCTTCAGATATGCCTTGTTGGTCACGAACTAGCTGGATAGCTTGCTCTTGGGAAACTGTTTGTTCGGCTGGTTCCTCTTCCTCAAGGGTTTCTGTATCTTCTTCTTGCTCTGGTTCTGATTCTGTTTGCGCCTCATCTTCCGAATCAGCCTGAGCTTCTTCCGAATCAGCCTGAGCTTCTTCCTCATCCGCTTTTGCCTGAGCTTCCTCTTCCTCCTGCTGTTTCTTCTCTTCTTCTGCTAAACGTTCTTCTTCCGCTTTGCGATCTGCTTCTGCCTGAGCTTCAGCTTCTGCATCAGCCTTGGCCTGTGCCTCTTCTTCTTTTTGTCGGTCTTCTTCTAGCTGCGCGTAGTAATCATCTAATTCTTTTTCCATTTGCTGCTGCTCAAGGTCTGATAATTGCTTTTGTTGTTCTTGTATTTGGTTTTGAAGCAAAGCAATTTGTTCTTCTGAAGCATTATCAACAAAATTGATGTTTTCTACATAATCACCACTGGCGTCAAAATTAACTTCCATCATACAAAAAACATTTTGCTCTTGATTAATCCCGTAGTAAATATACTGATTGTCACCTACTTGGATATACTGATAACCATTCATTACGTTTAATAAGTAATCGCGATCAGCTTCTTTAGAATTAACGGCTTTTTTAATGGTTGATGCTTTTGTTTGTAATGTATTTGGCGATGATTCTTTTACAGCCGTTTTGTTGCCGTTTTCTTTCGTATGAACCGCTGTTGATTTCTCTGCAGACTCTTCTTTTTGCGATACCGTTTCACTGGACTCATCACTACACCCTGCTAGCAATACGGCTAACAACGGAATGCCAAAAGCAACTTTCAACATTTTCATAGACTATTATCCCCTTTTTTTATCTTTTTTTAGGTTTTATATAATTCTAAAGAACTATAAAACCTTAGGGGTTATTATACCAAAATTAAGAAAATATAAGAATATTTTCTTGTTTGATTTATGGTATTTTTTTGAAAAGATTATCTTTTTATGCATAAAAAACACAAAGCCATGTACTTTTCATAACACGGCTTTTTGTTTTTGTAATCGCTGTTAATGATGAAATCCATTGTCGTATTTCGTGTCTTTAAGAACAGGTCTATCCAATGAGTTAAGAAATTCAACGGCTTGTTTGAAATTAACCATAAATAAATGAGCAAGGTCTCTTGAAAATCCATTTCTAACAACAATGCGCATGATTGTGATTTCTTCCATGTCTGCTGGGAGTGGATAAGCAGGCACTTGCCATCCATACGTGCGCAGTTGTCTAGACAGGTCATAAAGAGTCCAGTTTGGCGTGTATCCTTCTTTTAGTTTCCAAGCAAGAACCGGGATATCTGAACCATCGGCGATAATTTCGAATGCGTCCATTTCTCCAATTTCTTGGCTGAGAAACAGCGCGTTTTCTTGGGAGGTTTTTTGCACGGCATAATAGCCCTCTTTACCTAAACGTAAGAAATTGTAGTACTGTAAAAGGACTTGTGCTCCTGGTCTAGAGAAGTTAAGCGCAAAAGTTGGCATGTTGCCCCCTAAATAAGAAACGCGGAAAATAAGATCTTCAGGCAAGTCTTCTTTTTCTCTCCAAATCACCCACCCTAAACCAGGATAGACTAAACCGTACTTGTGTCCCGATACGTTAATGGACTTTACTCGCGGCAAGCGGAAATCCCAGATAAGGTCTGGTTGAAGAAACGGAGCGATAAAACCTCCAGAAGCAGCGTCTACGTGGATAGGAATATCTAATCCTGTCTTTTCCTGCAACTCATCCAATGCTTTTGCAATAGCAGCAATTGGTTCGTAAACTCCTGTATACGTCACTCCAAGAATCGGTACGACACCAATTGTATTTTCGTCAACCGCATTAATGACGCCTTCTGGATCTAAATAAGGATGATCTGCATTAATGTTCACATAACGAGGCTCTACGTCCCAATAGTTTGCGAACTTCTCCCACACCACTTGAACGGATGAACTAAATACAATGTTCGGCCGGTCTGTTGATAGCCCTTTACTTTTACGCAGTTTCTGCCACCGTCTTTTTAACGCCAGTCCACCAAGCATACAAGCTTCAGATGAACCTGTAGTAGAAACACCCATCGTTGTATCAGGATTAGGTGAATTCCACAAATCCGCTAAAATACGTACACATCTCTCTTCAATAGCCGCTGTCTGCGGATACTCGTCTTTATCAATCATATTTTTATCAAAAGACTCTCCATACAAACGCTTTGCATCAGGCTCCATCCACGTAGTAACAAACGTAGCTAAATTTAAGCGGGCATTCCCGTCTAAAGCAATTTCATCATGAATGATTTGATAAGCTGTTTCGGGAAGCATACCTTGATCACCAATACGCAGCCTTGGAATCGTCACTTCTCCTTGTCGAGAAAAAAGCGGATTAACAGGAAATTCATCAGGTAAATTTTTTTGTTCACGATGCGGATGCCATTGAGGCATAAAGTATCATCTCCTTATGTATATCTAACAAATTGCTTTACGTTCCACCTGGTGTTGTAACAAGCAGGTCTCCTTTACACATTATGAGCTTTGAAACCTATTTTCATTCTTTTCATTATTCGTAGCACGTAAGGACGAACTTTATTTAATAATACCCATGAAAATAGTCTTGCCAAACTCAAAAGGTGTAAGATATGGTAATATATTCTAAAGGAGGTTTTTAGATGGAGAAACAAGGAATTATTTTGCAAGACAAGTTTTTCGAATTAGGTGAATCTCCTATCTATAATGAATCACAAGACATTGTTGGAAATGTCGCATATAAGTTATCTATTGCTAATAAATTTGAGATTTTAAAAAACGAAGAGATCGTGTTTACAGGTAAATCTAAAATGTTTGCCCTTATGCCAAAGATGATTATTTCAGATCACCACGGAAATGAAGTTGGAATGATTCAACGGAAATTCACTTTTTTTAAAAAGAAGTATCTTTATATTAGAAACGACGGCGATACATATGAAATTACGGGGAATATAACAGATCGTAAATTTGACGTTTTGCGTTCCGGCGTTCCTGTCATTCAAGTCCGCACACTTTCTTCGTTTCTGTCATTACGTCCACACACGTTTGCTTTAGAATTTCTCGAACCTGATCTTGATAAGTGGGAAGGAATTGCGGTTGTACAAGGTGTAAGGATGATGGTAAAAGACGAAAACAGCAGTACAGCTACTGCTCCGGCTCAATAGTGGTTATAGAAGGTTATATGATATAAAAAAACGAACAAACTTCAATATAAAGTTTGTTCGTTTTTTTAAATTAAGGGCCAAATACTAATGTACCGATGACATGGTAGCCAATTGGTACAAGAAACAAGATGATATTTAAAATAATCGCCCATAGACAGAGCTTGTCTTTTTTTATAAAAAAACCAATAATTGCAGGGACAATCATGAGCGGAACTAAAAAGATAGGTGCGATAATAGGAAGACCTTGAAGCTTTTCAGCCTCAACAAGTCCTGTAAAAAAGTTAAGGATCAATAAAGTATTAATGATAACATATAAAAGTGAAATTCCTCCAAGAACCCCACCTATTATCCCGCTTTTAGTTGTTTTAACAGTAGCATCCACGTTTCTATCACCTCATTTTTTAGAAATATAAGTAAACTATACTATAATGTGGTTTTTATTGTAAAGGTAAGGTATGGAGAAAAAACACTGTAGCAATTGCTACAGTGTTTTTTTATAAACAGTGCATTTTTTCTTCTGCTTCTTTCCAAGGAACCGTATATCCCTGTCCTTTGGCGCAAAAGACAGAGGATGAGCTGTATTCCGGATCTGCCTCTTTATTGTAGCGGATTCGTTCAATAACTTCTTCTTCATTATGACAACGTTCATACCCTCCGAATAATAGAGACATCGCTCCTTTTCCGTGCGTAAAAGATGCTAGCGTCGAACCGTAGTTCATAAAAGTAGCAACAGGAACTTTCCCTGTAATAATCGCTTTGTTTTCGGTTGTTACAGGAGAATCAAAGCGGCCGTGTGCGCTTTGAACATCAGCTAATACCCTCCCCATTTGATCAATATCCACTTTAATTTTAAAGTCATAATACGGTTCTAGCACAATATTTTTGGCTTTTTCTAACCCTTGTCGTAATGCTCGGTACGTTGCTTCTCTAAAATCTCCTCCGCTTGTATGCTTGTTGTGAGCTCGTCCGGTACACAACGTCACTTTTAGATCAGTAGTAGGCGACCCCGTTAGCAAACCGTGATGCGGCTTTTCAAATATATGCTGACGGACCAGATTTTGATACCCAACGGATAAATCATCGGCGTGACAAGCATTTTCAAAGGTAATTCCGCTGTTTCGTTCCGCTGCTTCTATTCTCAAGTGAACTTCTGCATAGTGTTTCAACGGTTCAAAATGCCCGTAGCCCATCACTGTATTTTCAATAGATTCTTTGTACAAAATTTCTGGTTCTTCAAACTGTACGTTTATATTAAAGCGTTCTTTTATCAGTTTTTCGAGAACTTCAAGCTGAATGGCTCCCATCACATGAATATGAAGCTCTTGAGTCCTTTCTTCCCACGTCACATGTAAAGAAGGATCTTCGGCATCTAATAGTTGAAAAAGTTTAATTCCTTCTTTTGGATGAACAGAAGGCTCAAAAACAACTTTTGATTTTAACGTAGGCAAAAGTTCATAGGAGCGGCTTTCTTTTAACGTTCCAAGACCGTCTCCAACGGATGCGGAAGTCAATCCTGTAACTGCAAAAAGTTCGCCGGCTGAACCTTCATTTACGTTTTTGAATGTGCTTCCGTTATAAGCACGAATTTGAGTGATTTTTTCTTCGTATAGCTCTCCGTTTTTTTCATAAGCCACTTCATCACGCACTTGCAGTGTCCCGCTTAGAGCTTTGATAAACGTGATGCGCATGCCGTTTTCATCGTGCCGAATTTTATATACACGCCCTGAAAATGCTTCTTCCTGCGAGTAGTGAGTTTCTGTTAGCAAATCGAGCTTTTCTAAAAAACTTTCAATACCGATGTCTTGCAAAGCTGAGCCACAAGCACACGGGAAAATCTGATTGGCTTGAAAAAGCTTTTGCATAGCCGCTTTCCAATAAGCTTGATCATTCTTGCCTTCCATAAATGCATCTAAAAGCTCTTCATCTTTTTCAGCTGTAAATTCAATAAGTTCCTCACTTAACGAGCCGTCTATAAGCTCTGAAGTTATGTCAAAAACATCAGGGGTTAAGTTATGTTTAATATCATTTATAACACGTTCAGGATCTGCTCCTACACGATCGATTTTATTGATGAAAAAGAATACGGGCACACGATGTTTTTGAAGCAGCTGCCAAACCGTTTCTGTATGCCCTTCCACTCCCTCGACTGCGCTTAAGATAACAATCGCATAGTCCATCACTTGAATAGAACGTTCCATTTCAGGTGAAAAATCGACGTGGCCAGGTGTATCAATTAAATAATAAGTAGAACCGTTATATGAAAAAGTTCCTTGGTCAGCAAATACCGTAATGCCCCGTTCTTTCTCAATCGTATGAGTATCAAGAAACGAATCTTTGTGGTCAACTCTTCCTCGCTGTTTAATACTTTTTGTGTGGTAAAGAAGCTGCTCGGAAAACGTAGTCTTCCCTGCATCCACATGCGCTGCAATACCGATTGTTTTGTTAGATTGTTTCATTGTTAAATACCACCTTACTGCTGTATGTATAGCTGTTACTTTCTATTTTATAATAATCGTAAGAAAAAGTGGATGACAAAGGCCTAGAGCTGCTTACATCAAAAAAGAATGCGTGATTAAACATCGCATTCCTTTTTTTTACGGTGTTTGATATCTTTTTTGCCTTTTGCTATAAAAATAGCTGCTATAAGGCACCCAATTCCAGATAAATGCATGATGTTATTACCTGTTGCGCCTAGACTGTTACTGGTCAAACCAACTAAAATACTACCAAGTATAATCAATAAAACAGCAAGCATGAACTTCATTTTTTCACTCTCCGTTAGCGTTAGTAAGTTATTAAATATGATTTGCATATGAATCATATAAAACAGTAAGTAGTACTAGATATTCAATTGCGAATGTATTAATCAACATCTAGTTAACCATAATATTATTATGAAAATAATAGTGTGGATTCAAACGCTCATGGTACCATATTCTAATCGATTTATATGTTATCATACATAAATTGTTAAAAGTACATTTTTTCACCTTTCACTATCAAAAAAGCAGCCTCTTTACTAAGAGACTGCTTTTTTAATGACAACTGATAAATCCTGATTAAGAAGCTTTTTTTAATCGTTCTTTTTGTTTCTGTTGATAAGAAGAAAAATAAATAAGGCCTACAAATACAGCTCCACCTATCATATTTCCAATAAAGGTAGGGATAATATTTGTCATAAAATCAATCCATGTAAAATGACCTGCAAAAATAGCAGCGGGAATAATAAACATATTGGCTACAACGTGCTGAAAGCCAATCGCAACAAATGCCATAATCGGAAACCAAATACCAAGAATTTTCCCCGTAACGTCGTCAGCGCCGTATGAAAGCCAAATAGCTAAACATACAAGCCAGTTGCAGCCCACGGCAGAAATAAGCGTTTTAAAAAATGAGTCGTCAATTTTAGCTTGAGCAATTGCTACCGTTTTATCTAAAAAAGGCCCCGTTTCTGTTAACCCGACAATATGTCCAAAGAAATACGCAATAAATACGGCACCTAAAAAGTTAGCAAGCGTGACCCAAAACCAGTTATGAAACAAGTGACGAAGCGAAATTTTTCTTGCATACAGGGCAATGGAGACAGACATCATATTCCCCGTAATGAGCTCTGCTCCCCCAAGTACTACCAGCATAAGACCTACAGGAAAGACGGCTCCTCCTAAAAGATTTGATAAACTTCCCCATTCAGCTGGTAAATTACCAATGACGCGCACATCTAGTAAAAAACCAAGCGCAATAAACGCGCCTCCTAGAAACCCAAGCATAAGAATAGAAGAAAGGGATAACTTCGTCTTTGAAACCCCCGATTCTAAAGCGATGTTTAACATTTTATCCGGCTTGTGAAATGCCATAAAACTCCTCCTTAATTAAAAAAGGCAGCACTCAAAAACACCTTTTACACAAGGTTTTTGAATGCTGCCTAATAATCCTGCACTTTCTTTACAGTATATCAGTCATCATTATTTATAATAAAATCAAATAAAAAACAAGCAATCCTACTTCTCTTTCATTTAATTAAATTATGTATTTTGCGTTGTTCTACTGAATATTAGTTTCAAACACAAACACAGAAACAGCAATATCTTCTTCCACTTTGATATCAGAAAATAAGTACTCCAGCTTAGCTCCTAACAAGTCTTCAAGCCCCTCTGGAGGAGATGAAGCATAAAGGTTTTGAATAAGCTTCGTTCTTGCCATATGTACCGTCTCTTTACCTTCGGTTGTTCTCGCGATAAATTGTTCAGCTGGCGTTAAGTTGCCGTACAAAGTTGAAATAGCCATGTTTTGAACGAATACAGTATGAATTCGTTCTGGACCTTTTCCAAAAAGTTTTTTGCGCAGCTTTCGGATAATATCATTAAAATCATGTATTTTTTTAGACACCGGTGTATGCCTCCGCTTATCTCGAGTATGTCTGTCCTGCTCATTCAAGTTTTCAACTAAGAATAAGTTACATTATACATGACGACGTTTACATTGTATACAATGTATCTGTTTTATTCTTATTAATCCAAACAATTGCAAAACTTTTACGGAATGAAAAAAAATCCTTCACTTATTAAAGTGAAGGATTACCTTTATATCTCTACTTAAAGGTTACAAATGAATTCTCAGTTATCAAAGAAATAACCAAGAACTTTGACAAGATAGCATGTCAAAATAGTCAAGTGGTATGTTTGTACCAGTACTTAATGCTATCACGTTAAAGTCATGGAATCCACTTAGTTTACTTTCATAATACTTTATTTAATTTAAATATTCTTTTTTGATAGGTAGCCCTTAATCTTCATCACGATCTGCTCTAAATTCATCATCAGATAATGAATTTAGTTGATGGCTAAGCTTTTCGTAGTTATCTTGTTTTTGATTTTGTTGTACATCATTAGATATAGGAGTTTTACTAGAAACAGTAGATTTTTTTCTAGTCTCTTCGCTTCCGCTAACTCCAACCCCGACATTGTTATCTGTCATCGGATTCACCTCTTTAACTGTTATTATGGAGAATTGCTCTAAAAAAATAACAGGAAACAAAAGGGACTCCGACTTAGCTAATAGCGGTCCAAGCTTCCTTATTTAACCTAAACCGTATTTAAATAAGAAAATGACCTGCTTTAACTCCATAGACAATACCGATAAAAAAACTTGCTATACCTAGTGTTTGACTTTTACATACATACTTTATAGTTAAGCCTGGAATCAGACCCCATATAATGATGAAAATAGCGAACGATACTATAATAGAAGACCATGCATCTTGCCCTGATATACTTATACCTTGCATAAACGTTTCTCCTTTCAGTACTTATATCGGGAGAACATAAATTTTTTATAGTATCTTACTGTACGAACTAAAAAATTCAGGTGACCTGTCCATATATGCTTTTACAGCGAATGGTGGTGTTCAAGCTCGATTGTTTTTGGTTTTTGCCATATTAATACCCCTGCCGCTACGTACATAAACGAAGTGATGTAAAAAAGGCTTCCGATTGTCAGAAAATCAATGATATACCCTGTTGCAATAACGGCCAAGGCTGCCCATATAGAGGTCCATAAATGATAGTGTCCTACTTGTTTTCCTGTGTGAGCACGATCTGTCTGCCTAGATAACGCTATTTTTTCTGCTGTTTTTTGAAGAGCTCCAAGCAGACCCATTATAATTTGAATGATATACACCTGTGTGATCGTTGTTAAAACAGGAATCACAATCATAACAACGGCCATCCCAAACGTATATAAAAGAAGCAAGCGCTTTTCTCCTACTCTGTCACTCCATGAACCGATCAACGGATGACTCAAAGCTGCGGTTAAAGCAAAAATTCCGTAAGCTAAGCCAAATTGTGAATAGCTATCGCCAAGATTTCGAAGCAGTAAAAGGTAAAAAGGAAACACAATACTGCTTGCGGTAATCATCAGGCTTTGTGAATGTAAGAGTTGTTTGTACGTCATTTTCCATACTCCTTATAAAATAAATTAACGAACGTTTCGTTCCGGTCATATTTTCTTTTCAAATTAAAAAAGGCGGTTGTATGAGGGTAAGCCTCTTCTAACTGCTTCTTGCTTGGGTAGCCGTAGTAAGGCAAGTAATAGCTTCCCTGATGCTGCAGCGTCACATCCACCATTTTTCGGACAACTCTTTGTGTATCAGAGATGCCTTGATTGTCTCTTTTCTGGTTAATAAGTAAAACAAGAGCAAACATATCGTCTTTTGCATAAGACATGACGGCTTTATTATCCTTCTCTACATAGCGAACGGTAATGTTCAATAAATTTAATTCCTCAGTTGATAACACTTGACGTAAATCCTCGATGTAAGAAGCAAATTCATTAACTGGAACAAAGTATTCTTGTAAAATTTCCGTCCGGCTAGCACTTTCGTATTCCATAAAATCACTTTCAGAACGCATAACATTATTTCTTGTTTCAAGCCGTCCATTTTGTTTTAAGAAATAAGCCTTTTGTGTTTCCCACAGCATATCTTTTCCCCAGTCGCTGTATCGAGACAGTCCTAGCATAAATTTAGGAAGCGCCACTATTTTTTCTGTTTTGAGCGGTTCGTTTGCAGTAGAAGTATTTTGAGAAGATAAACGGTAGTTTGTGACGTACATATCTGTTAGCAATTGATTAGGAGAAACAGAAATACGCGCCATATGCATACGAACGTCAGGATTATGCTGTACGTAGTTTTTAAAATACGCTGTATACTGCCTATAATCTAAGCGAATAATTTCATCTTCGTACCATTCATCATCCGTTAAACGAAGCGTCACATCTAAAATGACCCCAAATAACCCGTAGCCTCCGTTTACTAAAGAAAACAGCTCGGGGTGTTTCGTCCGGCTAATTTCGATAATAGATCCGTCCGCCTGCAGGAGACGCATAGATTTGACCGTATCCATTAAAGAACCGTATCGAATATCTCTGCCGTGTACGTTCACGCTAATAGAACCTCCAACGGTAAAAATATTTTGTGATTGCATAACTTTAAGAGCAAGACCGTCTTTATGTATATATTGCTGAATATCATTCCACGTTGTCCCGCTTTGAACCGTAATTTCTTTTTGACGGGGCTTGTAATCTATAATTTTATTGTACTGCTTCATATCAAGTAAAATAGCATTAGGATAGTATGTCTGCCCTCCTTGGCTGTGCTGCATGCCTGAAATCGCTATTTTTTCATGATGCTGTGAAGCGGTTTTCACCCAATTTTTCAGCTGTTTTTCAGTGGTTCCATGCTTTATTTCTTTGACTTTTGTAGGAAGAAGCTGCGCAACATCCTCCGTTACAGGACGGGTTTGCTGCTGTTTATAGATATGATATGAGGTATACGAACCTACTAGATAAAAAGATAAAAAAGATCCTAACAACAGGTTTTTCTTCATCACAAACTGTAAGCTCCTTTCTTTATTTCTGTGAAATTATACCATACAAAAAGTGAAATAACACTAATATAGTGTATTTTTACACTATATTATAACTTATTTTGAGAAAGTATATGAAAAAATCTTGTAATTTAATGTATGTTAACCTTATTGAAACAAAAAAAGAAAAGACACTAGGTCTTTTCTTTTTTTGTTTTTTTATTTTTCAGCTTCGTATGCAACTAAAGCTACTCTTTTTCCCAACGTTTGTTGAAACTGCTCTTCTAGTTGTTTAAGCTTCGCATGCATATCATCGTTAATTGAAGCTGGCTCAAAGGTCATTTTTGTTTGCTCCATCAGATACTTTCACCTCTTTCGTGTGTGTATGTTCTACTTTTTCCAATATAAAAGAGGTCTATGACGATTTGACGAAAGTTTACAAATTAAATTTGCTAATGAGTGCTGTCAATTGTTCTGCCATTTGAGACAGAGATTGTGCGGAAACAGCAATTTCCTCCATTGAAGCCAGCTGCTCTTCAGTTGATGCAGCCACTTCTTCAGATGTAGCTGCATTTCCTTTAGCAAGGATTGCCATTTCACCTGCTGTACGAGCCACTTCTTCTACCGCTGCTGAAATTTGCTGAGCAGTCGCAGCCACTTCTTCTACTTGCGGAGTCGTTTCATTCATGCTGCTTAGAATTTGTTCGAATTTTTGAATAGCCGTTTGTGATATTGTTCGTCCTTCTTCAACTTTGTTTGTAACTTGCTCCATTGTATGTACAGATTCCTGAGTGTCTTGTTGAATAGCTTGAATAAGCTCAGAAATTTGAGACGCGGACACTTGTGATTGTTCTGCCAGCTTTCTTACTTCTGCTGCTACAACGGAAAACCCTTTTCCATGTTCTCCAGCTCGTGCCGCTTCGATTGCAGCATTTAAGGCTAGTAAATTTGTTTGAGCAGCAATGCCGCTGATTACTTCTAAAATGGTTCCAACTTCTTTTGAACGTTGAAACAAAGTACGAATCGTTGTATTAGATAGCTCGACGGACTGAGAAATGGATTCCATTTGTTCGACCGTTTCTCTCACGGCTTTTCCACCTTCTACCGCTTCAGACGTTGTGTGATTTGATAGCTGAGAAACAGTTTCTGTACGCTTGGCAATGGTATAAACTCCTTGTACAATCTCATCTAAAGAAGCTGCATTTTGGTCAATAACAGACGTTTGTTTTTCTGCACTAGAAGCCACTTCTTGTATCGCAACCGATACTTGTTCAGTCGCAGCGCTCGTTTGCTGTGAACTGGCCGTTAGCTCTTCTGAAGAAGCAGCCACTTGTTCTGCACTCATTTCAACATTTTGAATTAATGTACGAAGGTTGTTTTGCATCTGACTAAAAGCATACCCTAACTCGCCGATTTCATCCTTTGAATTGACGGTAATCGCTGTTGTCAGATCTCCTTCACTAACGCTTAGAGCCTGATTCTTAAGCTGTTTGAGCGGTTTAATAATTGATTGCAACACCACAAAAATGGTAAGACTACCTATTATCAGACAAGCTACAATAATAAATAGTGTTTTGTAAAAGATAGGCTGTGCTGCTTCACTCACTTCTGATGAATACATAGTGCCTGCAACTTTCCAGCTTGTTGTTTTATTTGTCGTAAAGACCATCTTTTTTTCATCACCGTTAAAGGTATATTCAAAGAATCCGGAGCTCTTTGCATAAAGCTTGTCAAAAAGAGAATCTGTTGCTTTTGTACCTGCTTTTTCCGTAGGGTGAACAATATATTTTCTTTCTCCATCTAAAAGAAATGGATATCCTTTTTCTCCGATTTTCACTTTGCTGACAGCTTTATTGATGCGGCTTATATCTAAATTTAAAGCAATAACCCCTGTGCCATCCGCCGTTGTTTTTGCTACAGTAATAACGGTTTGACCTGTAGAGGCTGAGGGATAAGGTTCAGTGACAACTGTTTTCCCTTTGTTCTGCATGGCTAGCTTGTACCAATCTCGTTCTCTGGGATCATAGCCTGCTTGTGTCACTTTTTTAGGCGCTTGAATAAACTTCCCCTGCTGATTTCCTGTAAAAATGCTGACGGCTTCTGGATGAAGCGAAGCATATAAGTTAAAATCTTTGCTTAAAGTAGCCATATCTTTTTCATTGTAGCGCTCGTTGTTTACCACTGATGCAAAAAACTCTACATCATGAATTTTGGGTCCAATGGTATCGTCAATCACTGAATTAATGGACTGTACATTTTGCTGTGCTGTGTTAATAATTTGGTTTTCAATTTCATGTTTCGCTGTTATGTAAGCTGATACACCTATCGTAACAGATGGCACTAATAAGATCGCTGCAAATGCTAGCCCTAGCTTTATCTTGAAGTTATTAAGGGACCTTTTTTTTCTTACTCTCTCCATGCTATGTAGCCTCTCTCTCCGTAGTTAAAAGTAATCGTGCACTTCCTTTCTATCGGCAAGACTTCATATTCCTTTAGTCATCGAGTGTATACATAATTAACAATGGGAGTGAAAAGATAAGAGTACGATAAAAAAAGTAGGTGATTTTAATGGAAGAAAGTAAAAACAGCAAGTCTTTTTCAATGTTTGAAACAGAAAAGGTTCAGCGCGGAGAAGAAAAAGATATTTTTAATATCTATAAAGAAGGAGTAAAAATTGCGGAAGTAAGAGGAACGGATCCTCAAACTCAGCAGGTTATTCCGATGCATGACTTAAACGACTATGAAGAAAATAAGCTTCACGAATATATCGCTCATTTAGACCACACAACGTAAACGTAAAAGTGCTAAAACAAGAGTCCCCTCTTGTTTTAGTCTTTAGAATCATAAAAAACATGTTCAAAGTGCAGCGTGTCTTTTTTTATGTACAGCAGTCCAAACGAAAATTGCTTTTGACGCCGCTTGTCAGTAGCAGAACCTGGATTAAACAATGTAATATCACCAATTTGTTTATGAACAGGAATATGAGAATGACCAAAAATTACTGCATCGACTTGTTGATGTTCAAATGCCAAAAGTGCACGTTTTTCAGTCGTCTTTTCTTTTCCATGACCGTGGACTACGCCAATCATAACATCATCAAACGGAAGGAGTAATGAAGTTGGAAGTACTTGCTGAAGCTCTTCACTGTCTACATTTCCAATCACACCGTGTACAGGAGCAAAAACGCGCAGTTCATGGTAGACATCTATCGTTTGAAAATCTCCGGTATGAATAATCGCATCAGCTGTTTTCAGTTCAGCTAGGAGTCTTTTTGGAAAATGTTTCGCTCTTTTGGGAATATGAGTGTCACCTAAAATAACGATCTTCATTTATGATACGCTCCTTTTTCATTCAATATGGTGTAGTGTAGCGTATTACGTTGGAATGAAGCAACTCTATACGGAGCATCAGGCAAAAAATTTCTCTTTTTCGTTTAAGTTTGCGAAAATACTTTACATACTAAGTTACAGAATGGAGTTTTCGAAATGGAAGTAAAAATTAATCGAAACGCAGCAAAAGTATTAAGAAATGCCTTGGCTAGCCCAGAAGGTCAAGGAAAAATGATCCGTGTATATGTAACTATCGACCACGGTGATCATGCGCATTATGATTGGAAATTCGATACGCCGACTGAACATGATGAAATCGTAAAAACAGATAAAGATATCGATATCGTTTTAGATAAACGCGAGAAATTTTTAGAAGGCGTATGGATTCAATATTTCCACGTTCCAGAGCCTGAATTTGTGATTAGCAGCCTTCACCACGCGCATCACCATCATTAATACAAAAAACACACCTTGTTTTATAGGTGTGTTTTTTCGTTTGTGCGACAGGCAAAAATTTTATTGATGAAAGAAGAGATAAAATTTTGTTGAAGCAATAAAAATGAGCTATAGTGGAATTACGGATGAAAGAAAAGAGGTTAGCGTATGAAAGTAAGTGTGTTAGTAAGGTCTATTTTAGTTGTTATTTTATATAATTTATTCGTTCTGTACATCGGATGGAACGCTTGGGTGTGGCTTCACACAATGTTTGAAGTGGAAAACAAATGGATTCTTACGGTGATCGTTGTGTTTTTTGCTTATTCCTTTATCATCAGTCGCGCGTTTCAACAAGTGAGCATGTTTAAGGTTGTAGGATCGTATTGGTTAGGATTTATTCAATATTCAGTCCTTTTGCTTCCTATAAGTAATCTAGCCGTATATATTCTCACTTTTCTAGGCGCTTCGCTTTCTACAGCTATCGATTCAATCGGACTTTTTATAATTGCCGCTTTTTTATTCATTTTCGCCTACGGTACGTATAATGCTTACAGCCCTGTGGTAAGGAAATATACGATATCAGTTGCTAAAAAGACGAATCGAAAAAACCTCCGCATTGCCGTAGCATCCGATATGCACTTTGGCACATTGTCCGGCAAAAAACATTTGCAGCGGCTAATCACTCATGTACAAAAGATACAGCCAGATCTTATTTTACTTCCTGGAGATATTATTGACGATGATCCCCACGTATTCTTTAAAAAAGAAATGGATTATATGATGAAGCAGCTCAAAGCGCCTTTAGGCACATATGGAATTTTGGGAAACCATGAGTATTACGGCGGGAAGATTCCTCAGTTTGTGGAAAGAATGAAAGAAATGAACATTCCTATTTTAATGGATGAAGTCTTAAACATAGGTGATAGCTTGTACTTAATCGGAAGAAAAGATAAGACGGATAAAAACCGAGACAGCTTTTTCGATTTAGCCAGTGAAACGAATCGTTCTCTTCCGGTCATCGCGATGGATCATCAGCCCCTTTCTTTAAAAGAAGCGGAACAAGCGGGCGTAGATTTACTTCTATGCGGTCATACTCACAGAGGACAAATGGCACCTAATCATTTGATCACAAAGCGGTTATTTGAAATTGATTGGGGCTACAAGCAAACTAATCAACTGCATACCATTGTCTCTTCAGGATTTGGCTTTTGGGGTCCTCCGCTTCGAATCGGAAGCCGATCAGAAATTATTCAAATTGATATTACATTTACAAAATAGAGAAAGCCCTAGGGCTTTCTCTATTTTAATGTACGCAGCAGCTTCGGAAGCTCTGCGTAAATAGCCACTACTTCATCTACTTTCATCCGAACGAGTCCGCTTGAAGACGGGGCAACAAAATCCATTATTCCTGATACCATCGATTCCTCTTGTTTGCCCCACTTTACTTGCTTGCGTCCGCTGTACTGCTGATAAACGCCTTTTCCAACAAAACAAACGATTTTAGGCGTGTATGTAGCGATTTTTTTCTTTAAGATTTCTCTGCCTTCTGCATATTCTTCTTTTGTAATCTCATCAGCTGCCTTTGTAGGCCGCTCTACAATATTTGTTAAACCGTATCCTAGCTGTAACAGCGAGTGATCTTCTTCTGGATGATATTTACGATTTGTCAAACCTGCTTTGTGAAGAATTGTCCAGAAACGATTGGTTGGATTAGCAAAATGATGACCCGTTTCACCGGAACGGATGCTTGGATTAAAACCGACAAATAAAATATCTAAGTTGGGCTGTATATGATCAAAAATAGAGTTCATAGGCATACGCTCCTTACAATGTAAAAAGAAAACATCCAATTTGGATGTTTTCTCTTTACTATACCCTATTAAATACGAACTACGCGTCCGTTGAATTTTTGTTTCCAGTAGCCGCTGCTCATGTTTGCAATTGCAACACCTGTTGAGCTTTGAGCACCGATGAACTTGCCTCCGCCTACATAAATACCAACGTGTCCGTCTTTTTTATATGTATCGAAGAAAACAAGATCTCCAGGCTGCATTTGACTAGAAGACACTTGCGTTCCAGCATGCTTTAACGTTTCTGTACTTACAGATCCAAGAGGCCCAAGGTTAACACCAACTTGAGAATATGCCCAGTGTACAAATGACGAGCAGTCAAATAAACCGTGGTTAATATCAGACTGGCTGCGTCCTCCGCCAAATACGTAAGCAGAGTTTCCAATCCAGCGGTTTCCTACCGTTACAACATTGCTAGCTTTTGGAGCCGGAGCGCTTGTAGGTGCCACATCATTGCTGCTTGCTTTTGGTGCTTCTGCCTTAGCAGAAGATGAATCGGCTTTTTCAGCTGGTGCCGCCGCTGCTTTTTGAGCTTGTTCGGCTGCTTTCTTAGCTGCCTCTTTAGCCGCTTGTTCAGCTGCTTTTCTTGCTGCTTCTTCCGCCGCTTTTTGATCTTTAATATTTTGTTCAAGCGTAGACTGTTCATTCGCAAGAGAGCTGTCTTTTGATTGTAGAGAAGCTTTTAGTTCTTCATTTTTTGCTTCTTTATCTTTTAGTTCTTTTGCTAACGCATCTTTTTGTTTCTTTTGAGCTGCTAGCTGGACAGTCATTTCATCCAGTTCTGCCTTCATATCTTCTAAGCTAGCTAACTTAGATTTAACATCTGCTTGTTTTGTTTTTAGTTCGTCTTGCATATTTTTAGTTTCTGTTAAAATACCGCGGTCTGCATCTACAATCGTCGAAACAGCTAGCGCGCGGTCTACAAAATCACCAAAACTTGAAGAACCAAGTAAAACTTGTAAATACTCTACGTTACCGCCGCTTTCTTGCATGGAACGTGCACGATCCTTTAAAATATCATTTCGCTTTTCAAGTTTTTCTTGAAGCAGCTTAATTTCTTTTTCAAGCTGCTCTACTTGTTTAGACGTTTCTTTAATATCCGCTTCTGTTTTTTCGGCTTTTTTACTATTTTCTTCTTCTGCCAATGTTAATCGCTCAAGCTGTGCTTTCATTTGATCTTGTTCTGCTTGAAGGCGTGTTAATTCATCAGAAGCTGCTTTGATGTTAGATTGCACATCTTGGCGCTGATTTTGAATTTGAGATTTTTGTGATTCCATATCCTGAATGGTAGAGGCATATGCTGGGGTTGATAAAACTCCTCCTAAACCTAATAAAACCGTTGTATTAAGTAAAAGCATTTTCTTTTTCAATATGAATTCCTCCGCTTTCTCGCTCTGTTAAACTAGTAATTTCTAATTATGTATCAATATGTATAAAAGTCTGACAATTTATGTAAAGTTCACTGTATTTGTCGATAAATAGCTAAATATGCTAATGAAAATCTACGAAAATTATACCACGATAAGCGTTCAAAAAAAGAATAACAATATTACAATTGTATTTCAGTCATGTAACATTTAAAGCTTGTGTATACATTCACTTCTTGCCTGCAAAAATATACCTTTATTTCCCCATGCAAGTGAAACATCTATTAAGCTTCAAGCAGCAATGTTTTTAGCGTTATGAAGTAGATAATTATCATTGTTTAAGCTGTTTAGATTTAAGATATTTCTAAAAGAAACGTAACAACTTTTTAACATATTCGTCTATTTTTACCCTTTATCTACCATTTTTACAATATTTGAAAATGATTTTCTGGAATAACAATGAATTTATTTCTATTCGATGTTTGAAGAAGTTCAAAAAGAGGGAAATAGGCAATTTTCAAACAATATTCGACAACGCTTGGATGAAGCCATATAAAAAACCTTCTCGCCTCATAGCGAGAAGGTTTTTTTAATTACGCTGCTGATAATAATGTTCTAAAGCTACAATTGCGCTTCCCATTCGCTCTTGATCGGGAATAACAATACGTCCTACTCCTTCTTCTTTTAAAGCAGCAGCGGTTACTTTTCCTACGGATACAGCTACTACAGAGCTGTTAAAGAGTTCTCGAATGTGATCGGCTTGTCCGTGTTCTTTTGCAAACGAAAATAAAAAGCGGGCTTGGGGAGCGCTTGTGAAATTAACAGCATCGACTTTCCCGCTTGTTAATTCGTTTATAAGCTGTTCCATGACTTCCGCTTTTGGAGGAATATGCTGATACGGTAAAATCTCTTTAAATTGGGCTTTTTGATTCGATAGAAAATCAATCAATTTTGGTGCAGGATCTCCGTGAAGCTGAAGCGCTACATGCTTTTCTTCAAAAGAAAACGAATGAAGCGCTCTGACGAGTCCTGCGGTACTTCCATCATCATCTCGAACGGTTGGAGTAACGCCTAGCTTTTTTAACATATTTACGGTTTTATACCCGCGTGCAGCAATATTGGCTGCTTGTAAAGAAGAAAGGAATTCGTCGGCCAGCCCTAGCTTATCTGCTGTTTTATAAAGAATTTCTGTACCGACTCCTGTCGTAAAAATAAACCAATCATAATTTCCTTTTACAAGTTCTTTAATATCTGCCTCTAAGTGTGTGTCATCTAAAAAGATGGTTCCTTGAGCAGGCCGTACAAGCGGGGTCCCGCCAAGGTTTTCAACAATTTTGCTGATTTCTTCTACCTTCCGCTGACCTACGAGTGCGACTGTTTTTCCTTCTAATCGTTTCAATGGTCTACCTCCATTTTTCTATGTATGCTACTTTAATGATCCTTGATAACCGAGTTTTTCAGAAATTAAGCTCGCCGCTTCTGTTACTTTTTGAATAATGAACGGCAGTCTGTCTCCTTGAAATCTCGCTTCAATTCCCGCTACGCTAATGCCTGCAACCACTTCATTTTGATGATTTACAATCGGCGCGCTCACGGATGTTGTATAGTTTTCTAATTCAGAGGTGCTAATGGTATACCCTTTTTCTTTTGCTGCTTTTAATACATTTCTTAGTTTCTTTTGATCTGTAATGGTTCCAATACCTATTGGAGCTAGCTCCGTTTGACTAATATATGCCTCTTGTTCTTTTTCGGGTAAATGCGCCAAAATAATGCGTGAACAAGCTCCTGCATAAAGAGGCGAACGCCTTCCAATTGATGTATAAAGACGCACTGGGTGAAGCGTATCTACTTTTTCAATATACATGGCTTCATTCCCATCTCGTACAATTAAATTAACCGCTTCTTCTACTTCGTCTCGGAGCGTTTCCATTACAGGCTTTGCGATATGTCTAATATCTAAGCGATTAGCCACTAGCTGACCAAATTGCAAGAATAAAAGTCCTAGCGAATAGTATCCTTGCTCATCTTTTGTTAAAAATCCCATCTCTTCAAGCGAACCAACCATCCGGTGCAAAGAAGTTTTTGGAACGCCTGAATATTCCATCATTTCTGTGAAGGTAAGCTTAGGGTGCTTGATAAAAAGCGTGAGAATCTGCATGGATTTAACGACTGTTTTATTATTAGCTTGCATAAAACCTTCTCCCTTATTTGTGCGAATACATGTATTTGATAGACGTATAGCTTACTAGCTAATCATATGTTCTTTTTATTATACATGAAGAAAAAAAGGAAAGCACTCCCTTATAAGAGCACTTTCCTTTCTTACACCGTTTCTAGTTCTTTAATGGAAATAGGGTTACTTTCTAGAAATTTGGTTGTAAAATCCCCTTCCTTAAAAGAAGGATGATTCAGTAATTCTAAATGAAAAGGAATGGTTGTGTGAATACCTATAATGATAAATTCTTCGAGCGCACGTTTCATTCGTTGAATCGCTTCATTTCGGTCTTTCCCTGTTACGATTAATTTGGCCACCATTGAATCATAAAATGGAGAAATTTCATAGCCTGGGTAAACCGCGCTGTCTACACGAACGCCGTAGCCGCCGGGAGGTAAATACATCTCGACTTTTCCAGGAGAAGGCATAAAGTTTTTAGCCGGATTTTCTGCATTGATTCGACATTCAATTGCCCATCCTTTTAACTGAATATCCCGCTGAGAAAATGATAGCGGGTAGCCCGCTGCTACGGAAATTTGTTCTTTAATTAAGTCAATGTTTGTTACAAGTTCTGTAACAGGGTGTTCAACTTGAATCCGTGTGTTCATTTCCATAAAGTAAAAATGTCCGTGTTTATCTAACAGAAACTCCACCGTTCCCACACCTGTATAATCAACTGCTTTAGCTGCCGAGACCGCCGCTTTGCCCATTTTAGCACGAAGGTTTTCATCTACCGCAGGAGATGGAGCTTCTTCTACCAACTTTTGATGACGTCGCTGAATCGAACAATCTCGTTCACCTAAATGAACTACATTACCTTCTTCATCAGCAATAATTTGAATTTCGATGTGTTTTGGTTCTTCTAAATACTTTTCAAGATATACGCCGCCGTTTCCAAAGGCTGTTTCCGCTTCATGCTGAGCTTGACGAATCGCTTTTTCTAGCTCCTCTTCGCTATGAGCAAGCCTCATTCCTTTTCCACCGCCGCCCGCTGTAGCTTTTACGATGATGGGATAGCCTATTTCTCTTGCTACTGGAATAGCTGAGCTGCTATCTTTAATCAGTCCCTCCGTGCCAGGTACAATAGGCACGCCGGCTTGTTTCATTGTTTCTCTTGCTACAGCTTTTGCTCCCATTTTGCGAATGGCTTCTGCTTTTGGACCAATAAAGGTAACGTCATAGGATTCACACATCTCAGCAAAATCAGCATTTTCAGCTAAAAATCCGTAGCCGGGATGAACAGCGTCTGCCTTGGTTACTTGCGCTACGGTAAGCAGATTACGAATATTTAAGTAGCTTTCTTTAGAAGACGTTTTACCAATACAAAATGACTCATCTGCTAGCTTCACGTGAAGTGCATCTTTGTCTGCTTCTGAATACACGGCCACGGTTGCAATTCCCATCTCTTTACAAGCTCGAATGATACGAACTGCAATCTCCCCGCGGTTTGCGATTAACACTTTTTTGAACATAGTGGCTCCTCCTGACAGTATGTATACTTTAATATGATTTTACGATAAATAGAGGCTGTCCAAACTCAACAACATCTCCGTCTTTCACAAGAATTTCAAGCACTTCTCCTTCCATTCCTGCATCTACTTCGTTAAACAGCTTCATCGCTTCAATTACACATACAACATCTTTGCGTTCAATTGTTTGTCCTACTTGAACAAAAGGATCGGCATCTGCTTCTGGCTTAGCGTAAAAGGTTCCGACCATTGGTGATAAAATTTGCTTTTCATTATTTTCTGGTAAGTTTACAGACATAGAATCTTGAGGCGATTGCTCAGTGGCAGCGTCTTTTGCTTGTACTTCTTCAGTTTTCACTTCTGTAACAGCTAGGCCTTCTAAAGGAATTCCCGCTTTATCAATGACAACTTTTGTTCCTTCGTGTTCAATATGGAGCTTTTGAATACCAGATTCATTCATTAATGAAACAACTTCTTGCAATTCACGTACGTTTATCATTTCTTGTCACTCCCGTTTTGTGTTATTTAGTTGACGCAAGGTTAATAGCAATCTTCAATTCTTGAAGCATCTGTTCTTTTACTAAATAAATTTTTTCTGCTTCATGAAGCGAAATGTGAGAAAAGTAAATGGATTCTCCAGGTTTTACTTGAGCTAAAAGCGGTAAATCTGCTGTGATGACTTGAGCGATTTTAGGATATCCACCCGTTGTTTGACGGTCTGCTAACAGGATAATGGGATTTCCATCTGGCGGGACTTGAACAGAACCTTGTGAAACGGCTTCAGACAATAACTCTTTTTTTTCTTGAAGCTGAAGAGAAGGTCCATCCATTCGATAGCCCATTCGATCTGATTGATTTGATACTTTAAAGGGCTCTTTCATAAAATGACTTTTGCTTTCAGCTGTAAATAAATCAAATTGACTGCCATTCATAACACGGACACTTGGTTTCTTTGTAAAATGAACAAATTCTTTATAATTTACGGACCATGGAGAAGTATATACTCCGTTTATCAGTTCATTTGAAAGAAAAGCAGGCTTTGAACCAGCAGGAACAGATAGAGGTAAAACGTCCTCTGTTTGTAATGCTCTTCCTTTATAGCCACCAATTTTGCCTCTCAAATACGTGCTTTTACTATTTAACACTTCATCAATAGAAAATCCTCCAGCTACAGATAGATAGGAACGACACCCGGTTTTGCAAGGACCAAATGCTAAAGTGCTTCCTTTTGGAATAAATAAAGGTTTCCACATAGGTACTGGCTTTCCGTTGACCGAAGGAGTTAAATCTCCCCCCGTGATCGCTACTAAACAATCGCTTTCTATTTCAAGGGTAGGCCCCATTAGCGTAACTTCAAGTCCCGCTTCTTTTTCATCGTTACCAACTAGTAAATTAGCAATTCGGAGGGAATAAGAATCCATTGCTCCGCTTACAATCACACCGTGCTGCTGAAATCCTCTTCTTCCTAAATCTTGAATGCTCGTTAATAATCCGGCTTTACTAACTCTTATACTCATTTTTCACCCTCCTTTGCCTGCATTTCTTGATACTCTTCTTTAGAGATGGGTTTGAATTTCACAATATCTCCTGCTTGAAGCAAACTTGGCGGATTTTGCTCCGGCAAAAACAGCTTAATAGGTGTTTGACCAATTAACTGCCATCCTCCGGGAGTGGAAATAGGGTACACTCCTGTTTGCATTCCTGCAATACCAACCGAACCGGCAGGAATAGACGTGCGAGGAGACGACCGACGAGGCGTAGCAATTTTTTCAGATAATCCTCCAAGAAACGGAAATCCAGGAGCAAATCCAATCATGTACGCTAAGTATTCACCTTCAGAATGAATACTAATTACCTCTTCAGTTGTTAAGTTATGGTGACGAGCCACATATTCAAGGTCAGGTCCATACTCGCCTCCGTAGCAAACTGGAATGGAAACCGTACGATGGTCTAACTCTTTTTCTGTCTGTTCGTTCTCTAATTTACTTTGAAGGATAGAAGACACTGCTTCAAAAGGAGACACAAATTCTTTTTTCTCCTTCTTTTTCACGGCTGCTACCACTTCAAGAGGGTTATAAAAGATCGTAAGGTTCGTAAATGCCGGCACGCATTCAATAAACCCAGGGAAAGGATTTAATTCTATCGAATCTTTACACGTTTTAATTTGTTTATGAATGTCATACTGAATGCTATCTCCAAACGTTATAACAAGCGCTGAGTCCCCAAGCGGAGAAATAACAGCTGACGCTTTTGTTACGGTTTGATTCATATCTACACCTCTTTCTTTTATAAAACACCTAGTTTTTCATCTCGAATATCTGTGATAAACATATGCCCCGGAGCATGTGTAATCATAATAGAAGGTTTTGTTTCCATCGCTACTGCTTGAGGAGTTACACCACAAGCCCAAAACACGGGCACCTCACCTACCTTAATGGAAACAGCATCACCAAAATCCGGAGAGTGCAGGTCTTGGATCCCTATTGCAGCGGGGTTTCCAATGTGAATAGGTCCTCCGTGCACAGCTGGAAAACGTGAAGTTACTTGGGCTGCCCGTACTACATCTTGCTGAGGAATTGGACGCATACTAACCACCGTTGAGCCGTGAAATATTCCTGCTTCAGCGCATGAAATATTTGTTTTATACATAGGAACATTACAATTTTCTTCAATGTGACGAACAGGTATGTCGTTGTTTAAAAGCGCGTGTTCAAATGTAAAGCTACATCCGATAAGAAAAGCTACCATATCTTCTGTCCAATAGTCTGTGATATCAGTTACTTCTTTTACTAGTTCCCCATTTTCATAGATTCGATACTTGGGAAGGTCTGTACGAATATCTCCAGACGGAGCTGCAAACTTTGGCACCGGAGATCCAGCGTCTGTTACATCTAAAAGCGGACAAGATTTAGGGTTACGCTGACAGAACAATAGAAAGTCAAAGGCTTGTTGCTTTGGTAAAATAGCTAAATTAGCTTGAGCATAGCCGTTTGCCATGCCTGCCGTTGGGTGAATAAGCTGATTGTTACGGATTTGCTGACGAAGTTCAGCTGGAGTTAGCTGTGAAAGGGTTATCATATTTCTATCTCCCATCAGTGCCCGCACGCAACTTACGTTCGGGCACTTTGTTTTATTTAAATAATTGAGGAAGTTGATCCATTAACGTATAGCCGCCCATTAAAGCCATTACAATAACGACAAGTACACCAGAAATGGTAAGCCATAAAGGATGTTTATACTCACCAACAATGCTTTTTTTGTACGCAGCGATCAGTAATGTTCCTAGAGCGATTGGCAAAATTAATCCATTGATTGCTCCAACTAAAAGAAGAACTTTTACAGGTTTTCCAATTAAGACAAACGATAAAGTTGAAATAATAATGAACCCAATAATAATCCAGTTTGAGTTCTTATTAAGTTTTTCACTAAACGTTTGAATAAATGAAACAGATGTATACGCAGCTCCCACTACAGACGTAATAGCGGCAGACCACATGACAATCCCAAAGATTTTATAGCCAACGTTCCCTGCTGCGAGCTGAAACACGGATGCTGGAGGATTGGCCGGATCAATTTGTAACCCTTTAGATACAACGCCAAGTACAGCTAAAAACAAAGCGATTCGCATAACGGAAGTGATAAGAATTCCTGTTACAGAACTTTTAGTTACTTGAGGTAAAGAATCGATGCCTTTTACCCCGGCATCTAAAAGACGATGTCCGCCTGCAAAGGTAATATAACCACCAACAGTACCTCCAACAAGCGTAACGATCGCAATGATGTCGATTTGATCGGGTTTAAAAGATTTCACTACAGCTTCTCCAACGGGAGGTGAAGTAGTAGCTGCTACATATAGCATTAGCCCAATCATGACAAAACCTGCAATTTGCGTGAAGCGATCCATTGCTTTTCCAGCTTCTTTTACAACGAAGATTAGCACGGCAATAACTGCACTAATTGCAGCTCCGGCTGTTGGAGAAATACCTGTAATCGCATTTAATCCAAGACCGGCACCGGCAATATTTCCAATATTAAATGCAAGTCCTCCAATTACAATTAAAATAGCGAGCACGTATCCTAATCCGGGAAATACCATATTGGCGATTTCTTGTCCGCGTTTTTCAGAAACGGCAATAATCCTCCATACGTTGGTTTGAGCAAAGATATCAAGAATAATTGAAATTAAAATAACGAATCCAAAGCTTGCGGCTAAATTTTGTGTAAATACGGTAGTTTGAGTTAAAAAGCCTGGTCCAATAGCCGATGTGGCCATTAAAAAAGCGGCTCCAAGCATTAACGTCCAGTTTACTTTAGGTGCAGCCGAAAGCTTTTGCTGAGGTGTTGATTTTTTTATTGGCTCCAATATCATCTTCCTCCTGATTGTATGTAGTTTTTATTGTGAAATAGCCTTAACTACCACTTCTGATGCTTGTAAAGAACGGTTGACATGACGAGCAAATTCAAGTGCGTGAGCCCCGTCTCCGTGAATACAAATCGTGTCTGCCTGCAATTCTACATCCTTGCCTTGCTGAGATTTGACTTTCCCTTCTTTCACCATTGTAATAACTTGAGAAACAGCTTCGTCGTCATTTTCAATTAAAGCATTTGGTTCTGTACGAGGCGTAAGAGAACCGTCTAACTGATAGGTACGGTCTGCAAATACTTCGTTGGCCGTTTTCAAACCAATTCTGTTACCTGCTTGAATCAGCTCACTTCCAGATAATCCAAACAAAATCAGCTCAGGATTTACGTTGTAAACAGCTTTTGCTATTGCTTCAGACAACGCTTTATTTTTAGCAGCCATGTTATATAGTGCACCGTGAGGTTTTACATGCTGCATTGATAACCCTTCTGCTTGCAAAAAACCGTTTAATGCACCAATTTGATAGACTACGATATCGTAGGCTTCCTGAGGTGAAATATTGATGTTTCTGCGTCCGAAACCGATAAGGTCCTGTAGACCAGGATGAGCACCAATTTGCACTTTTTTTTCAGCGGCCAATTTTACCGTTTTTCTCATGACGCTTGGATCCCCTGCATGAAATCCACAGGCTACGTTTACAGACGTCACGTGTTCTAAAATGGCTTCATCATTGCCAATGCGATAAGCACCAAAGCTTTCCCCTAAATCACAGTTTAAATCCACTCTACTCAATGCGTTCTTCCCCCTTAAAAACTTCATTGTAAGCGTAATCATTTGCAGATAGTAAATAAAATCCAAGCTGAATTATCTGCATCAATACTTCAAGTTCCGTTTTTCGGAACTGTAGTACCGTTTTTCAGTTATATTTGGATTTTAGCACGAGATGATGAATTGAACAACAACATTGTCAGAATATTTGACATAGTCATTATTTTCATTTGGATAATACTCCCTTATTTTATTGATGTTTTCTATCTATAGCCTTAATATAATGCAGCTTCTTAATGCCATTGGACACAGTAAATAACTAGGTTGTCAGAATAATTACTAGTTCAAAATAATCAAAATAAAATTTTCGTTGTAATCGTTTTCAAAGAGGTGCTATATTTCAATTGTAGTCAATTTATGCAAACGATTGCAAAAAAAGGGGATGAAACGATGAAAGGGAAAAAATGGACAGCTTTAGCTCTAACACTGCCGCTGGCTGCTAGCTTATCAACAGGCGTTCACGCCGAAACCGTACATAAAGGTAAATCTCCAGCTGCAGATAAAAACGGTGTATTTTATGAGGTGTATGTAAACTCTTTTTACGATGCAAATAAAGATGGACATGGTGATTTAAAAGGTCTTACACAAAAGCTGGACTATTTAAATGATGGCAATTCTCATACAAAGAATGATCTTCAAGTAAACGGGATTTGGATGATGCCGGTCAACCCTTCTCCTAGCTATCATAAATATGATGTAACGGACTATTATAACATTGATCCTCAGTACGGAAATCTGCAAGATTTTCGCAAACTGATGAAAGAAGCAGATAAACGAGATGTAAAAGTTATTATGGACCTCGTTGTGAATCATACGAGCAGCGAACACCCTTGGTTTCAAGCTGCGTTAAAAGATAAAAACAGCAAGTACAGAGATTACTATATTTGGGCTGATAAAGATACCGACTTGAATGAAAAAGGATCTTGGGGGCAGCAAGTATGGCATAAAGCTCCAAACGGAGAGTATTTTTATGGAACGTTCTGGGAAGGAATGCCTGACTTAAATTACGATAACCCTGAAGTAAGAAAAGAAATGATTAATGTCGGAAAGTTTTGGCTAAAGCAAGGCGTTGACGGCTTCCGCTTAGATGCTGCGCTTCATATCTTTAAAGGTCAAACACCTGAAGGCGCTAAGAAAAATCTCCTGTGGTGGAATGAGTTTAGAGATGCAATGAAAAAAGAAAACCCTAACGTATATCTAACGGGTGAAGTATGGGATCAGCCGGAAGTAGTAGCTCCTTATTATCAGTCGCTTGATTCCCTATTTAACTTTGATTTAGCAGGAAAAATTGTCAGCTCTGTAAAAGCAGGAAATGATCAAGGAATCGCTACTGCAGCAGCGGCAACGGATGAGCTGTTCAAATCATACAATCCAAATAAAATTGACGGCATTTTCTTAACCAACCATGACCAAAATCGCGTCATGAGTGAGCTGAGCGGCGATGTCAATAAAGCAAAATCAGCTGCTTCTATCTTACTTACGCTTCCTGGCAACCCGTATATTTATTACGGTGAAGAAATCGGCATGACTGGTGAAAAGCCTGATGAGTTAATCCGTGAACCGTTCCGCTGGTACGAAGGAAACGGACTTGGACAAACTAGCTGGGAAACACCTGTATACAATACAGGAGGCAACGGCGTGTCTGTAGAAGCACAAACCAAACAAAAGGACTCTTTGTTAAATCATTACCGTGAAATGATTCGCGTGCGTCAGCAGCATGAAGAGTTAGTAAAAGGAACGCTTCAATCTATTTCAGTAGACAGTAAAGAAGTTGTTGCTTATAGCCGTACGTATAAAGGCAACTCCATTAGTGTGTATCATAATATTTCAAATCAACCTGTAAAAGTATCTGTAGCAGCGAAAGGTAAATTAATTTTTGCTAGTGAAAAAGGTGCTAAAAAGGTCAAAAATCAGCTTTTGATTCCGGCGAATACAACGGTTTTAGTAAAATAATTCAAAAAACCTCTAAGTAATTACCAGGTAGTCACTTAGAGGTTTTTTTACCTAGAAGGAATAAAAAAAGGATTCTCTTTATTTATCTATCAGTTAATATACAACGGGTTTCCTTCATTTCAAGTCCCTAAAATTCAATATTTATCTACCACTGCTCCCAAACTAGCTGCTTTAACATAGGGTTTGTTTTGCAAAGAAAGCAGTTCTTCTTTTGTTCCTGTAACAACTACGCCTATAATCAATCCATTTTTCTGTCTGTTTTTTAAATTTTTCACTTCTCCTGGATCTGTTTTTTGGAGCTCATTTAAAAAGTCTGCTTCTGTTTTAATTTTAGTAGTCGTTAGTTTTGCTCCTAGTTGTGGTGATGGTTTAGAAATACCTAATAGCCATCGCCCATTTTCTGGATTGTTTCTGTAACCAGTAGACTTTCCATAGTTATCTACCCAATACCACGTTTGGTGAGTAGATGTAGGCAGCATCTTTTGTACTTCTTTCAATGTGTAATTTTTATTGAGAGATATGGCCATCTCCATGTATTTATCATTTGGATATTTTTTAATCATGTCAAAGTCATTCGCATACAACTTATATTTGTATTTGGGTACGTAAAATAACATCTCACGTTGCCCATTAGGAATATGATAAACTGTCGTTTCATTGACAATTGTACTACTCATGTTGAGAATGATGCATTCAAGTTTCCGATGTAAATCATACGTTATTTCTTCTGTATCCCAAGGTATCACTTTGTTTTCAATAACTTTAAATACTTCACTCTTAATAGTCCCCTTTAAAACTCCAATTGAAATTGTATCTGTACTAGTAAATGTATTTGGAGACATCCTCACATAATTTTCCTGTGATTAACCGATCAGCTAATTTTTTCTCCTTGTGTATTAATAAAGTAATTATTCCCTTTTACAAATATACCAATAATAAAGCTGACTACGAGTGCGGAGATAAAAATTGTTCGTGAAATTGCTCTATACTTTGCTTTTCTAAGTGTTCTATGTAAAGACTTTTCATCAAAAATAGAATCTAACTCATCATTCGTTTTCTTCATTACATTCTCTCCTATACATCTCTTTAAATGTTTTTCTAGCACGAGCTAAATATGTTTTCACAGCCTCAGGTTTCATATCTACATATTCCGCAATTTGTTTATATGACCACTCTAGCTCGTATTTTAAAAGAAGCAGTTGCTTAAAGGTGGGAGACAACTTTTGAAGTATACTTCTTACTAGAAGCTGATTTTCTTGTACAATCATTATCTCTTCAATTAATCGTTCATTGGTAATAAGGTAATCTTCTACTACCACGTACTGAGATTTTTTGTTCTTTCGACAGTGATCGTAATATAAGTTTATAGCTACTTTAAAAAGCCATGATTTATATTTATCGGTATCAATCGAATCAAGATGAAGAAGTAGTTTACAAACAGCTTCTTGAACAATATCTTTAGCTGTTTCTTGGTTTGCACCTTGTTTGATTAAGTACAAATAAAGTTGATTCATTACAATTTTTAGTTGATCGTTTGATAACCGATTTTTCAAATGTTTTTCCTCCTTCCTGTCTTATAACGTCTGAACAGTGAAAAAGTATACAATTATTTCATATTTTTCTATAAAAAAAGAAAAGTAATTGCTTTTTAGGCAATTACTTTCTTAAACAAACAATCAATTTAGTTAATATAAAACAGAATATAGGTATCTACAAAAATAAAAAAGAAGATTATTGTAATCGACCTTGTATATAATTAGGGATCTATATTGAGCTCATTAACTGAAAAAAGTATTCAGACTTCTGAGTTTTATTTAAGCTATACCATGAATCTAATGTATTTGATGCGAATACATCTAATTTTTTTAATACGTCCCTCGCGAATTCTAGAGGTGCTATTCCTGAAGCAGTAATCATGTTATTATCGGATACTACAGGTCCACCCTCATACAACTTCTCCCCTTTATAGTTGGGACAGACCATTTTTGTATATTCTAAGTTATTAAGCGTATGCTTTCTAGAATCTAAGTATCCACTATTTGCAAGGGCATCAGTAGCACCACAAATTGCAGCTACAATAGTACCAAGCTCTAAAACTTCCCCAACTTTTTTCAATATAGGTTGATGAATCTCCTCACTCCATGTATTTCCTCCCGGTAGAATTAAAAGATCTTTATCCAAAAGAGTGCACTCATCAAGAGAAATATCCGGCTGTATACTCAGCCCCCCCATTGTTTTAATAATTTCTTTATTAACTCCTACCGTCATTACTTTTAAAGGGGCTAAACCTTGTCTAAAATATCTTCCTGAATTTAGTTCAGCAATTAAATATCCATACTCCCAATCTGACATTGTGTTAAATACATAAATATAAACTTTTTTAATTTGCATACTAAGCCTCCAGAACTGACGTTCTCTATATTATACCATTTCAAAGACATATATTTATAAAAAATTAAAATATTCAGAAAATAATTAAAAGGATTGAGAATCATTTGAAAGAAAACAAAATAGAAAAAGTCTTAATAGTAGGATTAACAACTCCACATTATGTATCAACTACTACTCCAATGAGTGATAATTTAGGATTTGAAACGTAGCTCGTATCAGATGCCACAGCTACATTTGCAATAAAAGGAGAAGATAATGCATATTATCCAGCTGAACAAATACATACTGTGTCATTAGCAACTTTAGATAATGAGTTTGCCAAAGTTTTAACAACTGAAGAATTGATCAAAAAGTTAAATTTGACTGAAGCAATACAATCATAAGATCTTTATTTTAACTGTATATCTTCTACAAGTGGAGTTACCATAATGTGACTTTTAGGAATAAAAAAAGAACCCTTGTAAAATTAGGGTTCTGATTAAGATTTATTATTTGTGGTATGCAGCCTTTTACAACCATATAGCTACTTAAGCCTAATTAATGGTTATTGTAAGTTACTTTTAACATGTAATAATAAATTTATAAATTCCCAAATCGCTAATACCACGCCTAATATCAACAAAAATAAACAAATTGAAGAGAAAAGTTGTTGTATCAATTTCACATCACTTTGCTCCTTTAATTAGATAAGTCCCGTATCACTTAGGTCTTTTATAAAACAAGTTTTTTCATGAGCAGTATGAAGTAGAAATAATATCACGACTCATTTTTATTTCTTTTCACCTTGTAGAAAATGAAGCATAAAAGGGGAATAGCGACTAATGGTAGTACGATAGACAAGTGTTGATGTAACCAAATTAACACTAATTTGATCCCAATTTTTTGGTTAAACTTATAAACCATAAAAGTCCAACCGCCCGAATATAAGGAAGATGCTAAAAAGTTAGCTAGCAAGCATTTTTTTATCGGAAACTTTAAAATTCCGGCTATATAATGAATAGGGTGTCGAACTCCAGGTACAAAAAAAGCTAACATAATCGCCCCAGCCCCAAAACGATCAAGTAGCTTTTCGGCTTTTTGTAACCATTTCTTCGCCATCCATTTTTCAATTAGAGGCACCTGTCTAAAGAATCTTCCTACTAGAAAGAACCATAGAAAAGCTATAAAGAGTGTAATCCAAGACGATATCCACACTACATAAGGGTTGATGCCCTTAGAAGCCCAGATACCGACTTGAGTTAGCATTAGAACATCATCAGAAATAGGCGTAAACATAATTTCTACTGATAGTCTAATTAGTTCATAAATCTTCATAAATGGTCTCTTTCTCCTTTATATCTTGGTGCAAAGGCAATGCAACATACATCGTTGTCTTGTTTTGCTCGCTTTCTGCCCATATTTCGCCTTGATGAAGTTCAACAATTCGTTTGGCAATGGAAAGGCCAATTCCCGACCCTACGACTTTGCTAGAGCGTGCTTTATCCATTCGATAAAACTTATCAAACAGATGGTTTAATTCCTCAGAAGCAATTTGATCAGTTGTATTAGAAATACGTGCAATGACTTGTTTTTCGTTAGTATAGAGGACTATCTCAATATCTCCACTTTCATGACTGTATTTTTCAGCATTCGAAAGTAAATTATCGAAAACGCGAATCATTTTCTCAATATCTATGGAGATAAAGACAGCATCATTGGGAATATCTACTTTTACAGAGAGCCCACGATTTTCAAACATAGGGGTATACTCTCCTACAAGCTGATATAACACCCCACTTAAATCGACTTCTTGAAATTGCATGTCTACGTCAGGTAGGGACAACTTCGTATATTCGAATAGTTCATCCAATAAATTTTTCAATTTGAATGAAATACCGTAGGTGGTTTGAATATATTGCTCCAGCTCTTCACTATTTTTATACTGTTTATCTTTCAAGAGTGTTAGATATCCAATAATAGAGGTCAATGGAGTTCGTAAATCATGCGAGAGATTTGTAATTAATTCATTTTTGGCTTGTTCCACTTTACGTTCTTTTTCAAAACGTTGCCTCATTTGTTCGGTCATCCAATTGATGTTTTTAGCTAAGAATGACAGTTCATTTTTTCCTTTCACCGGAATGGAATACGTCCAGTCCTTGTTCACAATCCTGTTGATTCCCTCTTCAATCTGCTTAATGTACCGTGTAATAGGCCTTGTCCATAATAAAAACAAGACAAAAAAGATGAGCACACTACCTCCAAGTCCCATATAGACTTGATAAATATATCTATTCGGACTGAAAATAGGATCAAAAGAAGGTCCTTCAATAACGAGGTATCCGATATCATCTTGAAGGGAAAGGAGCGATATAAAAGAAGAATAATGTGCATTAAATGATTGATTACCCGTAGATTCAGCTGCAAGCTTTTGTTTGAGTAAATACTTTATATTGGTACTTTTTATTTTTTTGTTATTTGAATGAAAAAGAACGTCTCCTTTGGCATTTGCTACTAAGAACCCTAAATTAGGATGAGCATCCGTTATAGGATTTAGCGTTGAAGCAATGTTATCTATATCATCTAAGCTCATGTGCTTCTCTTCGATTGAATGAGTGAGCTGAACAAGGAGCTTTCTAATCGTCTCTTCCTCTTTTTGTTGCTCTATTTGTTGGTTACGGATATCCCCAAATTGGGGATTTATGAAGATAAAAAGAAAAAAGCTAAGGATAGATACAATCAAGGAGATAATAAAAATAAGGAATAATTTTGTGTTCAAATTAACTGATGGTCGTCCAATTTTGTCTGCATTATTTCTCGTTTTCATGCTTTATAGCCTACGCCCCATACAGTCTGAATATAGATTGGCTTTTTAGGGTTCTCTTCTATTTTGTCTCTAATTTTTGTCATATGGACCATAATCGTATTATCCGACTTATAAAAAGGTTCTTTCCATACAGTTTCATAAATCTGTTGAATACTAAATACTTGTCCTTGATGCTGAAGTAACAAAGAGAGAATTTGAAATTCTTTAGGAGTTAAACGAACCTCTTGATCTCTTACAAACACTTCATTTGTCCTTCCGTCCACTTTTAAGTCTCCCTTTTCTAAGAAGTGGGAAGAAACCTCTCTTTCAGGCGCCATATAGTATCGACGAAGTTGAGATTTTACACGCGCCATCAGTTCTAATGGGTTAAAGGGCTTTGTAACATAGTCTTCTGCTCCACTGGCCAGACCGTGAATTTTATCCATATCTTCTGATTTAGCTGATAAAAAAATAATGGGCATGGTATATTCTTCTCTGATTTTTAAGCAAGTATCTATCCCATTCATCCCTGGCATCATCACATCTAGAATAATCAGGTCAATTTTTTGTTTTTTTAACATATCCATAGCTGTTGCAGCATCCGGTACATCTACTACTTGATATCCTTCATTTTTTAAATAAATGGACATAAGATTTCTGATTTCGTCTTCATCGTCGACAATAAGGATGGTTCTTTCTGACATGTTTCTTCACTCTTTCTATTCTTAAATTCAATATAAACTAGAGAACAGGAGTAGGATTAGTTATTACATACGAATACATAAGCTGGTGGAACATTTCTATACACTTTTTCATACTGAATCGTAGTAAAAAAGGATTTAAAGAAAGAGCGTTTTACTTTCGAATACTGGAATGTAATGAATTTGCCTTCTGGTCCCAGCAAAGATCCTGTCTCATGTAAGATCTGTGTAGAAATAGTTCCTGGTAAGCTTGTAAAAGGCAATCCAGATACGATATAGTCTACTTTTTCAATGTCATATTGTTTTAAATAGTCACTTATATTCTCAGCAGAGCCATGAATAATGTGCACATTCTCGATATGTCCATATTTCTTCTTTAATATGTTATAGAATGTTTCATTGGCTTCTATCGCTAAGAAAATGGTGTCTTTCCGTTTATTTTGAACAATTTCTTCTGTAAATACGCCTGTTCCTGGACCATATTCAATGATACACGTTATTTCCTTAAATGGTATAGACTTCATCATTTTCTTAGCTAATGATTTAGAGCTCGGCATAATCGCTCCAACTGCACGCGGGTGTCTCATATATTCTTGAATGAAATGCATGGCATTCATTTATTTCTCCTCGTTTCTTCAGATGATAGGTTATAATCAGTAGTTTAATGCCAAAACCTTAATAAGATACGAGGAAAAACCTTAACAATTCTTAAGAAATACTTATGAAAAGATAACTTTTATAAAGAATCTGAAAGCAAACGTTATTTGCTGGTCTTAAAAAAGGAGGGTATTAACTTAATCTAAACCTTCAGTCATTCAGAGAAAACAACCTTTTTAGCAAGTAAGAAAGGGGTGCTATTAGTTCTTATCCTTTAAGAACTGATAGCACCCCATTTCTTTGATTGTATACTTATTAACATAATGTATTTTTTTGGATGTATTTCTCAAATATTTTAAAAATCTTTTATAGTGCGTGATTTTTGACATTAAGAAATCTCAATATAAATTTCTTATCAGACTAATTTTACAATCGTTCTTCCTCTTACATGCCCTTTTAATATGTTAGGAAGAACAGTAGGAAGCTGATTTAAATTAATTTCTTGTGAGATAAAATCTTCAAAATTTGATGGTTTGAAATCTGTTGCTATACGTTTCCATATTTTCAAACGTGTTTCCATTGGGCAGTATACAGAGTCAATGCCAAGTAAGTTGACGCCCCTTAAAATAAATGGAAAAACAGTAGAGGCCAGTTTTGTCCCAGCTGTTAACCCACTAACAGCAACTGAACCACCATATTGAATCTGACTTAAAACAGAGGACAGAGGATCTCCACCAACAGGGTCAACGGCTGCAGCCCATTTTTGTGCCCCTAAAGCTTTAACCTTTCCTCCATACGTCATATCCCTTGAAATAATGGTATGAGCTCCGAGTTTTCGTAAATACTCATACTCCGATTCTTTCCCTGTGCTAGCTTCTACTTTATAACCCAGAGAGTTTAAAAATGAGACCGCAAAACTGCCAACGCCACCGGTTGCACCTGTCACAAGAACTTTTCCTTTGTCTGGTGACACCCCATTCTCCTCTAGACGTTGTATAGATAGGGCTGCCGTAAAGCCTGCTGTTCCTACTACAATGGCTTCTTTAAGAGTCCAATTTTCAGGTAAAGGTACAATCCAATCACCTGGAATACTGGCATATTCGCTGTATCCACCAAAGTGGGAAACACCTATATCGTAACTTGTTGCAATGACTTCATCTCCTTCATGAAAGCGAGGGTCATTAGAAGAAACGACTACACCTACTAAATCTACTCCTGGTATAAATGGATAATTTCTTACGATTTTACCATCAGGAGTACCTGCTAGCCCATCTTTATAGTTAATCCCTGAATAATGTACCTTGATTAAGACATCACTCTTAGGCAAAAATTCTAGAGAAATATTTTTTACATTCATTGAAAATTCATCATTAACTTTGTCTACTACTAGCGCTTTGAATTGATCTTTCATTTTGTCATTCCTCCTTTGTGAAACTACTTCTAGTATACATTATTATTCTGACCGGTCAAACTTTTTTTGGCCGGTCAGAATAATTTTTTGTTCAAATTTTATAAAATGTTGTATACTAATTTGTACGTTTAGTTTGCTGGAGGTTTATTATGAAGAAAAAAGCAGAAGAGAGAAAGAATCAAATATTAAGAGCAGCTTTCCAAGCTATGTCAGTACAAGGTTATAATTCGGTTACCTTACAGAGTATTGCTGATCATGCAGAAGTTAGTAAAGGAGTCGTCCATTATTATTTTGAGAATAAGGAAGATACCTTATCTCAACTCCTTGAGTGGCTTACAAATAAAATCTATAACTATGAGCTTGCATCAGTGAATTCAGAGTCTACTCCCTTGGGTAAATTAAAAGCTTATGTAAACTCAGTGTTTGTCGCCCCTGAGAAAAATGCAAAATTTTATAGAGTTTATTTAGATTTCTTGTCTCAGGCAGGTCAAAATGAAACATATAGAAAAATTAATCATCATTTTTATCAAAACTGTTGGGGCATTACATCTGACATTATTGCTTCTGGTCAGAAAACAGGAGTGTTTGAACAGAATATTAATATAGAAAACACTTCAAAAACCATGCGCGCTATTATAGATGGATTGCTCATTCAATGGCTAATGAACGAAGATATAAATTCCCATCAATATTACAAAGAGACTTGCTATCAAAGCTTTTTAGACTTGCTAAAAGTTAATTAGATGCTCTTTTTGACTTTTTAATCTGTCTGAACTGTCTACCTTCTAATGATAAACAAGAAGAACAAAGTCTAAAATCAAATGACGCTTTGCTCTTTTTTATAATATGTAATTTCCATAAAAATTGGATAACTAAGGATTTTTATCAGAACAAGCATATGTGTTATAAGCTATCGGTAGAAACAATCCAATAATCAAAGTTAGGCATATTATATGGAAAGCGAGTTAACATAATAGGTTTTATAAGAAGAAAAAAAACCTGTATTTTAAAATACGGGTTTTTTCATATTTCTCTTCAAAATATCTATTTAAAACTTATTATTTTTATTAAAAATCATTCATTTCCTACCTCTATAATACCATATTTTTGTACTTTTTTTCAGTCTAGTATTTAAATCTTTTTTCAATAAAATACAGATTAGGATTGGTATTCATATAAAAGAAATTGGGGAAGAATTTAAAGGTAGCTAGTGAAGTAGAAGTTATAGAATTAAAAATTGAAGCACTTGGTGACCAGATTGTATTAAATCCTACATCTGAAGGGGTTTCCTATAGTAAAAGTGATATAAGGTTATGCCACAAACGGTCCATTTTCTGGAATAACCCTTTAAAGGTAAAACAGTATTTGAATGTTAAAATCAAATGTAATTGCAAAAGGAGATTCATAGATGAAAGAAAACCAAATCAGTTTTACCGCGATGATGACAGCTTATATTCGAGGTATTCACTCAAAATATGCAAACCACAAAATTTTCAATGACTTTTTGGCATATGAACTAGTTCCTGAAGAACAAAAAAAATTAATAGAGAAGATTATGCCAAAAGAAGCCTTAATGAATTCTACAGCCTCTATCACCCGTTCTCGATACACAGAAGATTGTTTTATGAAGGCGATTGAAACTGGTGTAGAACAGTATGTAATCTTGGGTGCTGGCTTAGATACTTTTGCATTTAGATATCCTGATTTGTTAAAGAGTCTTAATGTATTTGAACTAGATCATCCTGCGACGCAAAGCTTTAAACGTCAACGTGTCGATAAGGTGGGTTGGGGTCATCCAGAAAACCTACATTACATTTCTATTGACTTCACTCGGGAGGATATAGTAAATAAACTCAATTCATCACTAAACTATTCTGCCTTATCCAAAAGTTTTTTTAGCTGGCAAGGAGTTACAATGTATTTATCCAAAAAAGAAGTATATAAAACACTAGCTAATATACCTAAAGTAACTCCCTCTGGGAGCATGATTGTATTTGATTACTTCAGTGTAGATGAATTTGATGAGGAAACTACTTCCACTGATTTGAAAAAGAAAGAAAAAATGATGAATAAGATAGGAGAGTCAATGAAAACAGGTTTTGATCCAGCTAGTATGAAGCAAGAAATGGCAGAACTCGGATTGAATTTGCTTGAGAATTTAAGCCCGACGGATATTGAGAAACGATATATGACAGGATTAAATGTGAGCTTAAAGGCGCATAAAAACGTGTACTTTGCACTAGCTGTAGTTGAATAAACTTTCATATTCTTTAATTTAGAAGTGTAATACTTTATAGAAAAATTGCTAATTTGCCGTCGATAAGAGTAAATAATAAAGGTAAATACTTTTAAATTTAATATCTAGTTAATATAACAGTTGATCAAAAGATAAGAGATACAATGTATTATCTGTCTGCAATATCTGATATTGATATTTTGTAATTTTTATGAAAGCTCACTCACAGGGCATACGTTTTAACACGTATGCCTTTTGAGGTGTTATATTCTTTAATTTTTAACTAATCTTAAGTCAGGAGCATGCGTATTAGTTTATTTACCATAGTACGCTAGTCATGACCTGCTTAAGAGTTAGATGAGGATTTGATTCGCCCTCTTTTGTACGCCATGCTACAAAACCATCTGGTCTTATTAATACAGCTCCTTGAGAGGTAACATCGTACACTGCTTCCCAGCTATCCTCATCCTCACACTCAACACAATCTCCTTGTAAACCGATCCCATAAACATTAATAGGAACACCTAAGTGAGAAGATACATTCCGGGTAGCAGTGCGCCAAAGGCTATTATCTTTTCCCGTAAATAAGACGAAATTTTCACCTATTAGATCTAAGGTAGATATACGCTTACCTTGGTACTTCAACCACATATGTGGAGCACGAGTACCTGGCCTTCCGTTTAGTTCTAATTGATCCATTCTATGCAGTGTATCGGAGTTTTCCTTGATAATTGCTGTTGAGTTATATTTATACCCTACAGTAACTGCAGTATGGTCCATACTATTGAGGGTGCTTACACCTTTCTTTATAACATTAAATAACAAATCACTGGCATATTTCGTTGTTACTTCTGCAGCATAGTGTCTTTCATTATGATAAGTTTGGAGTAATCGTGGATGAGCTTGTTTGTGTATCACTGCAGCAAGTTTCCAAGCTAAATTATGAGCATCTTGAATACCTGTATTCGAACCAAATCCTCCGGTAGGTGGCATAAGATGAGCTGCGTCTCCAATTAGAAAGACTCGACCATCTTGAAAACGAGTGGCTGTCTGTTCTGCAGCTGCCCAAGGTAAAATACTGAAGATGACAATATCAAGATTTGAAACTCCTATAGCTTTTTTTAAAATCTCACAGCATCGCTCTTCAGAAAAATCTTCTGGACTTTCTCCAGTTGAGGGATTATAGGCCACATGATAAATCCATTCATCACGATTGTTAACAGTGATGAGCGCACCAAATACTTCTGGATTTAGGATTTGAATCCAGCCAAACTGGCTAGGTTTCAGAAAGCGACTTAGATCAGCCTGAAAATAGATGTTGATATAATGTCCGCCGATCACTCCTCTTCCTGTAGTTGGAATTTTTGTATGTTGACGAATTGTGCTTTTAGCACCGTCTGCCGCAATTAAATAATCACTTCGAATTTTTTCTTTCGTTCCTGTCTCTCTATTTATTATAGTTGCTGTAACTCCTAAATCGTCTTGTTGATACTCTATAAGTTCAGTATTATAGCGTATATGCCCTTTTCCCTCTTTAGCAGCTTGAAGAAGGATAGGTTCTAGTTCAATTTGATAACAAGATGCTGGCTTTGAAGGGCTCACCTTTTCAAAATTTTCTATTCTCTCTTTTTCAAGAGATTTTTGGGAATTCTCCGCAGTTTCTAATTTCTCAGGGTCTATGCTTTTGATTGTCTCTACAGCAATCCTTCCACGAATATTATCTAATGGTTTGCTAGCAGTCCGGATAGCTGCCTCCAATCCAAGTTGTCGAAATATTTCCATCGTACGAAATGTAATCCCTCCAGCTTTTGGATGGATAGCTGTACCAGTGTGTTTTTCAATCAGTAAATAATCAACGTTATGACGTGCCAAAAAGAGAGCAGAGGTAAGTCCACTAAGACCACCACCTACTATTAAAACAGGAACATGTTTGTGTATCATAGAAATTTTCCTTTCAAATTTAAATGTACCCATGGGTCTTACTGAATTCAGTAATCAAACTATAACCTAAAAAAAAATGAAATTGTAGACTGTTTTTAGGTTATGTTTTATAATGATAATAGAGTACGCCCCAAATAAGGGGCGTTTTTTTCTATAACTTTTAAAAGAATATTCACTAATGTTAATGGAAACAACAAACACTTCCTGACTTTATACATGTGTTCTATTCTGTATTATCTTACTGTCTGTGTCCTTCTATTTTATACATGTTAAGTTCTCATAATGGATTTTATCGGTAGGAAATATAAAAGTAATCGTTTTCATTTTTTACTTTCTCAAAATGATTTGATAGGTTATAATAAATGCCTACAAAAATATTAAATGATATGTAAGTAACAAGCAATTACACCCTTAATATTTAACTAAAAGAAAAATCCACCTCTCAAATTAGGTGGGTTTTTCTTCTTTAAATGTATGTGATGCACATCCTTAGTTAATATAAAACACATTCAGGAACCCAACCAAGAAAAGCTTGCAGGAGAAGAATTCTTGAGATAATAAGAATAACAGCTTTTCATTGATTACTCATTATCAGCAGGTTGTGTGGAAATTTGCCAAGTAACACCGAATTTATCTGTTACTTGGCCATATGATGGGCTCCAAAAAGTTTCTTGAAGTGGCATTCCTACTTGACCACCTTCTTTCAGTTTTTCAAATACTTCTTTTGATTTTTCTACACTGTCTATAGTGATAGCTACCGTTATTTGTGATCCAATTTGGTATGGTTGACCCGGGAATGTATCAGAAAGCATCAAATCATTATCACCAACTTTTAAGTGCGCATTCATTACACGGTCTATTGCTTCTATAGGAGTAGGGAATTCTGGATTTCCAGGCATTTCTCCGAACGTTTGAACTCCAATAACTTTTGCATCCAATGCTTTTTCGTAAAATTTAACAGCTTCTTGTCCATTACCGTTCATAACTAAATAAGGATAAATTCCTAAAACCATTAAAAACACCTCTTTTAAAATTTTAGTTAGACTTTACTAAATCACAGTTAGATGAAAAAAGAACTCACGTTTGATTTAGTCATAACTCTCACTACATATCTATACAACAAATTCATTGGGTTATCCTGCAGCGTTAGTTTATTAAGAAAAAAGATACACGTACATCTGAAAACGTAGATTTCTATGTACACCATATACAAATCTAGTTACCATAAAACCATTTATCGGTAGAAATGACACCTAAATAAATATTAAAACATTAGTTATCAATAATTGGTGATTCCTTAACATCTAAAACTTCAATACTGTTACAATAAAAATCGATATCTCGATTTTCTACATCACGCACTTGAAATCTAATATTTTCCCAACTCCTATCACGAAGATCTAATATTTGTAGTATAGATAGTTGTATAGCTCCACCATTTGCAAATAGTTCAAAATTCTCCACTCCATAAAAATTCATACTAATTTCATAAAAATCATGAGCACCTTTAGGTTGTAAAAGAAAAATTATATGTAAATTGGTTTGATTCTCTTCATCAAACAGAAAACTGTTACTATACTCTATAAAATACCTTACTTCTATAATGTATTTCATATCTAAAAACGAAAATTCTGGAGAAAGATTATTTAACAAATGAAAGTTCTTAATATTTAACACTTTAAGGATCTCCTTTTTAATAAAATATCTTTGTAGCTCACATATATAATAAGCTATTATAATAAGCTATTTAAGTTAACATAATGTTTTTTATCGGAAATAAAAAATCCTGAAAAGCTCTATTATGAGAACTTTTCAGGATCCTCTACATAAAAATCTACATAACCGCAACTTGAGCAAACATAAGGTACTAACTCACTATAATTACTGTTGTTATTCAATAATCTGCTAGGCGCTTTGTTTATTCCCACTGTTCCAGGGGATGATTGAATACGTGCTTTAGTTAAAGTTGAATCACATTTAGAACAATTTTTACTATACATGTTTATCCTCCACTTAATTCCAATATATAGTCACTTTAACATTTTATATTGCTGTAAATAAAGGATTTTAACTGTGTATATCGTATACAAAGCTAGTTTACATAAACACTCTTTCAGGAAGACATCATAAAAACGAGTCCTTGGCGCACAAGGGCTTTTTTGCTTTTTCTTTTTCTCGTTTATACATGATTTTATACATCGTTGATTTAACAAAGTTTTAGGAAAAACTGAACGCCGTATTTTTGTATAAAACCTTGTATCTTTTTCATCGTATTAGGGAGTCCGAAGATTTTAAAAGATAACCAAAACAACGTGTTAAATTTATCCTCATATTTCCTTGAATCAAGGGGAAAATAAGTTGAACTAAACTTAATTGGAGGAATAGCTATGAGAAAGTCTTTATTGTTGTTTTCATTTGCTCTTATGGTTTTCGCTTTCAGTACTACAATAAAAGCAAATGCACTAACGTTTGATCAACTCCCTACCACTCAAAAATCAGGCCAATGGACGGTCGAAATCGATAAAGTAAAAGACAGTCATCCAGAAGATATGAAACCTAAAAAAGGTGTTTATCAAACTTATGGATTAACCATTCAAAATACTAAAAATGATGCAACTGATGTGAAAGTTGAACTTTTTAGAGATGAAGAAAACACGACTACCAAATACGGAATTGTGAATACAGAAAGAGAAACCCTAAGTAAAAATGCCGAATATCCTTTCCAATTTGCGAATTTTCCACTTTCTGAAAAGGCCAAAGAGCTAGAAGTAGTGATCACATGGAAAGAAAAAGGCAGCGATAGAAACTATCAAGAACGATTTACGTTTAGTCAAGATTGATTAATCAGCAAGTCAAAGACCGTTCATAATTTATAAAATTATGAACGGTCTTTTTTATAAATTACTTCTTAAGATAAGATAACAGCCTTTTTATTGTTGGATCAATTCTAATAGAATTAATTTTCTTCATTGCAATTCCTTCGCTCTTTTTAGTATGTCATCAACAAACTTCTTTTTCTTATTCGTATATGAAACAACATCATTCGGGTATTTGTTTGCAAGTTCTTCCTTTATTTTTATATACGCTATCTTTGCATTAGGATCTGATCGTAAATAATCTCTAAAAGAAATTTGATCTATCCATAAATTCTGATTATAGATCATTACATGTAAAAAATGAGTGATTTTCTTTTCTTTGTACCTTGCAAAAACACGTTTACCATCCATACTCACTGGTACTTCAACATACCCAAGTGCCTTTATTTTTTCTTTTAATTTTATAATTACATCCAAAGAGCTAACACCAATTGCAATATCAATAATTGGTTTAGCAGAGAGGCCCTCAATAGACGTACTTCCTACATGTTCAATGGCGATAATAATTTTCTTTAGTCGAGAAGATAACATTTCCCTCTCTTCGTCAAATAACTTACTCCATTTATCATTATAAGGTTCAAGCTTTACTAAACCACGTTCGAGTCCTAACATTGCACTTCCCCCTTAGTACCAGAAAGATAAATTACCTAAGCATTTCTTTTTAAGACATATCTAGGCGGTGCACCATACCCTTGTTCGGACTCAAAGTATGCAAGCTTTCCTGGAATACAGGAAACGATCGAAGGCATACCAAGACCTACTATATGCTCCAGAGCAGATGATAATGGCATATCTTTGCCATCTATATCTTCATCCCAGGAAATCACATAACACTGCTTAATAGGTCCATATTTCCTCAATAAGGTTTCTAAATCTTCTTTATGAAAGTTAGCTTTTGGAACTTCGATTAAGTATTTCTTTCTTAGAGTAGTACTATAGTTATGACAAAGTCGGCTTAGAGCATCTAGACGCTTCTTTGGAGAAGCCAATTCATGTAGGACTCTTTCCTGTATTCGTTTTTTAAAAAAAGCCTGAACAATTAGCTGTTCTTGTGTTCTGTTCATTTATTTGCCTCCCTGTAGCCGCAATTACATAAATTCTTATTTCTTCAGATAAAAGAAAACTCCTATATTGCTAAGCAACTTTAGCTAAAAGAAAACTGCTTATAGGAACTTATTTACATATCGACTATAATTGTACTTAAAATACACTTTAGGCATTGAAGGAGAATATATAATGGATATTGAAGTAGGGTTCCTTTCCAAAAGCTACATAAGTGATATTCCCTCAGGCGGTGGTTTGTTTCCCTTTGGAATAGATGGGAATACATCTTACATTGTAGAGTATGAAGGTCATGATGTAGATATAGAAACCTTTTTTAATAACTGGATGAAAGAGTTAAACAAGTTTCCTATATATACACTTTTTACATATATAAGCTATGATGCAGAAGAAATAGGTGATATATTTTCATCTGCTAATATTGAATATGTAAAACTAAAAGTAGACAGGGAGACTTTTATTAAGGCTAAAATTGAAGATTATAAACAATTTGAAGTCGTTATGCCTTTTTTATATAGCCAAGGAAGTATGAATTGCTTTGCTGCTTGGTCTCTTTCAGAAGATTTATTTAGCTTTGAAAAAAGAGATATGAAAACCTTATTTGGAAGAAGAAAAGTTCAAATGCCTATTATTACATTACGAAAAGATTGCACAATGTTTTGGATTTTTTACGATGGTGCATCTGTTATTTCGCTATCTAATGACAATCTATTTTCTTCAACTAATTCAATTATTAGCTCCTTTCCGGAGAATACTAAAGGGACAGAGGTTGAATATGAAGAGTGATCCTTATATTTTATAAGCTCTACAACTTTAGTTCACATAATGTGCGTTATTGATACAAGAAAAGGAACACTCTATGATGAGCGTTCCTTTTCTTTAATCTCAATTCTCTTTAAAATACTTGTCCATTCTTTGCTTTAAATCTTCATAATTTTCATCGGTGGCACGTTCGAGACCATATGTAAGAACATCTTTCGCTTTCTTTTTCTCATTAGCCATTAGATAAAAATCACATACTCTTTCATAAAATACATCTTCCTCATTCAAAGCCATCTCAGCTGCTGTATTCCAATCTATAATCTGTTCATAATGAGGAATACCTATATTTATTACATTTTGAACAAATTTACTAAACTCTTTTTTATCTGACTTTTTATTGTAAAGTGTAAAATGTTCTTCATTACCTTCTAACCAATTAGGAATATTCCAATCTGCGCTGGCAACAACTACATTATTAGCTAACTGAGTACCCCAAGTTTGCTCATACCATTTCCCATATTCATTTGACGATACATCCCACATAGTCCAAAAAATGCATTCATCTTGGGAGCTATACTGACTAATACAAAAAGATAAACTTAAACTGAAAGGCCCTGTCTTTCTAGAGAATTTAAGTGTGCTTTTGGCATATTTGAAGCCTAAAGGCTCTAAGAGAGGAAGGAGATCAGTTTTAATATAAAAATTAAGTAAGTCTTTTGGTTTCATAATTTCTCCTCAATTAGATGCTAAAGCTGATTTCCATTAGGTAGCAGCATGTAGCTAAAATATTCTTGAAAAACACCCGTCCCTTTAAGCATATTCTTAACAGTGGTAAAATGCTTTTCTACTGCGTTACTATAAGCCGGATTTCTGGATGGAGTTCGTCCGGAAAGGTAAATAAGCTCTATAAATGGATCTTCTTTGTTCAAATTGAAGGATTTATTAATCAGTGAGTCACCGAACTCTTTCGTTTTATCATAATCTTCTCCAAAGTATTCTGGAAACAACTCAATCATAAAACCAAAAACAGCATTAAAAAATGCATCTTCTTTAAAATGGATGATTCCATAATGATAAAGTTCCTGCAGCAATTCTTCATAGTCATCATAATCACTTTCTTGTACTTTACTCGTGTTTTCTACGCCCCATTCTACAACTAAATACCAACACAAAAAGCTAAGTTTGAGAAAAACCTTTAAGTCCTGAGGATTTTCTTTCCAATTATGATATAACTTATTCCTTGCTGCGTTCCAATCAGATTCTTTTTCCAACTGATCGGTATCTTTCAGTTCCCAATTTTTCATAGATTACCTCCAATTTTCTTTTAGTCTCCTACTATAGATATTTTTTGGATTTCATGATTACTCAATATTTTTATTAATTCGCTCAATGCCGGATGATAATCTCCAGGGATAAATATTTTTATGTTCCCTAAATCCTTTATAAATTTATCAATTTCGTCTCGATCAAATTCTACATTAGTCAAATAGTAATCTCTAATTTTTCTTAAATACAAATAACTTCTCCAGTTATTATTTGTGTGAAACAGAGCATCATGTAATGACTCCTCAATTTCTTTAAAATCAAGATACCGATCTTCTTTATCGTACATCTCAATATCAAGTCCCATGTGCTTCCCTCGCTTTCTAATTAATTTATCCAACTAAAGTAATTATATCGCTTTATAGATAAGTATCCTCTAATTAAATTTAATAAGGATAGCCATGATAAAAAAGTCCGCAAAAGTATACTTTTGCGAACTTTTGATTTATATAGAAAATCTATCATTTTCACCGTTAGTTTAAGTTTTGAGATATTATACGAACGTTCTCTAAAACACATAAAACTTTGCGAACGTTCTTGTTAGAAAAAAATGATGGATTCAAATCGAATCTTGATAGTGCGTTAGAACAAAACACCCTTAATCATGTGGAAACCAATAAGTGCAAAAAAACTGCACCTAGATTTAAAATAATCGAAGGTGCAGTTTTTATTAAACATTGTAATTTAATCTTCTTTATTCAATTCCCCAATAGAAAATTGAGTCCATTCCATACTCATCTTCACTGATGAAAATGCCAAATTTCTCATCAACATTTATAAGTATGAACCAGAAATAAGCTTCAGAATTATTAGCTTCTGTATAATATAATACACTTTCTAAGTTTTCATAAAAATCTTTTAATTTAATTATTAAATTAGGCAGTTGTTCATGTTTTCTACCATTGTAAATTACAACTTTTTGATTGAGATAACCCTTTATTTTGTTTTGAAATTCTTCTAATTCAACTTTTATTCTTTTCTTAAATAGTTATCTATTGTTCTTCCCTCGCTTTTTGTGTCCTGAACGATTTTCTGGGTAATGGGTGCTTCTTTAATCATATCTACCTTTTTTATAAGGATTTAACCCATCTACCACGTGAAAATACGGACCTCTTCCATTTGCATTCCAGTACAGTAAAAAATCCGCGGATATAATCCACGGATTTTCTTACAGTTCTTTTTCCAAGCAGTTAACTTGATTATGATGCAGCGGCTTAGTGGAATACTGTGTAAAACCAAGGCGCTCCCAAAACAGCTTAGCTCTAGGATTTTGAGACAGAACCCCAAGACGTAGAACGGAAAGCCCCTCTTCCTTTAGCTTCTCTTCAAACGCTAGATACGCCTGCGTTCCGAAACTGAAATTGTGATAGGCGCTATGAATAATAAAAGCTCCAATCCACGGATGATCATCGTTAGGATTTTGTTTCATGTAATCAATAACCCCTACGTATGTATCGTCGGCTTTTATAAAATAACTGTCCGTTTTTTCATTCATATATTCTTTAAAAAGCTCTTCTTCACTCCGCTCTTTCTTGCCGTTTTCCAACGCATTGTATGCTTCGTTTGAATTGATAATCTCTGACAGAATATACATCGTGTCAGCTGTGACGGGTTCAAATGAAATCATATGTCTTCCCTTCTTTCTCTGTAAAGTAGCTGTATATCGTTGCTTTGTCAATTTTACCATTTTTCATTCGCGGAAAGGACGTTAAAACTCTCCATACGCGCGGGATTTTATAAGCAGATACTCGTTGTGTCAGCGCTTGTCTTACTTCAGAAAGAGAAATGTTCTCTAAAACAATTGCTGCACCTACAACTTCTGAACGTTCAGCATCTACTATGCTAAAGACAGCTGCTTCGCTAACGCCCGGTATTTGTAATAGCAGCTCTTCAATTTCTTCAGCATATACTAAGCTTCCGCTGCTTTTAATCACATTTTTATCTCTTCCTACGATGGTAATGCTCCCGTCTTGAAGCTGAACTGCAATATCATGCGACGTAACATATCCATTAAAAAATGAGCGGTTCGTTTCTTCGCTATCTTTAACAAACCCTTCGAATGCTTGAGTTGTTTTCACAAACAGTATTCCTTTGTCTCCTTTTTCTACTTCTTTTCCACGTTCGTTCAGGATTAAAACGTCTACACTGTCAACAGGATAGCCTACTGTATGAGGCAGCGTTTCAGCGGTATCTGGTGAAAGTACCGTAACAAATCCCATTTCAGAAGATCCGTAATATTCATACAAAGAGGCATCAGGAAATGCTTGTGAAAATTTCTTTCGAACGGAAGGCGATAATTTATTGCCTACTGAAATCACAGTCTGTGGCAAAAGTCGTTTTTCTTTCGGTCTGCTTTGTATGTACCGAAGCAAAGGAGAAATTAACGCGGGTGTAATAGACATACAGCTAGCTTCCTTGTTAAAAACAGCAGAAGGTGTAAACGCTTCTAGCATGATAGCATGCATGCCGCTGCAAAGCGCATGCAAAACCGGATAAAGCTGCGCGGAATACGAAATATGTAAGGGGATAAGTACTTTTTCATGTTTCTGTAAAGAAAATACGTCCGACCATTCTTGAAATGATGAAGACCAAGAATGATGCGATTTTACAAATCCTTTCGGTCTCCCTGTTGATCCAGAGGTAAATCCAAATAAAAATAGATCGGACAGTTCATTTGCTTGCCGTATAGGCAGGATTGGTTTTTCTTTTGTTATGTTAGTTAAAGAAGATGTTTTCCATAGCCAATTCGGGGACTGAATAGAAAAATAGGTATCCACTTCAGCCTCTGTTAGCTCATTATGCAAAAGCATCACAATTCCACCAGCTTTTAAAATCGCTAAAAATGACACAACAGCTGCTGCATTGTTTGGCATGCTCAACGCAACGAGCTCTCCTTTTTCCATTCCTTTTTCCTGCAGCTGATTTTCAGCTTTGCATACATGATCCCACATTTGACCGTAGCTTAGTTTATTAACAGAATCCGATAGTGCCAGTCTGTCAGGCGTTTGTTGACACTGATTAAAAACTAGTTCTTCAATTCGTTTCATTACTCCGTAAGCTCCCTTTTACTTTTACTTTTAGTGTATCGTAAATGCGGGTTTGAGAAAAGAAAAATGTAAACTTATATAAAAATTAAGTTGACTAATTTAAGTTTAATAAGATACGATAGTCATGTTTTATCATACATAGCGGAGGTTTACGATGAAAACAAAAGATATGACGTACGTTGCATTATTCACAGCTATAATGGGAGCTCTAGGACTCGTCCCTCCTATTTTTTTATCTTTTACACCCGTTCCAATTACTCTTCAGCCTATGGGTGTTATGCTGTCAGGAGGAATTCTTGGAGCTAGGTTAGGAGCTTTAAGTCAATTTCTCTTTTTATGTTTGCTAGCAGCTGGCGTTCCTTTACTTGCTGGAGGACGCGGAGGAATTGGGGTATTTTTGAGTCCGAGCGCTGGATATATCATTGGCTATGTGTTTGCAGCTTTCTTTATTGGCTGGACGCTGTCACGATTAAAAAATGTAACGATTGCAAAAGCTTTTGCTGTCAATGTGTTATTTGGGATTGTGTTAGTCTATGCCTGTGGCATTCCTGTGCAGGCAACGCAGCTTCACATTCCGTTTCTGAAGTCTCTTCAGCTAAGCTTTGTTTACCTTCCAGGTGACTGTATAAAAGCAGTGGTCGCGGCTTATTTAATTACAAAAGTTCGAAAAGCAGTAGCGGTACCTGGCCGTTCTAACACTGCTTCTATGTAAGGATGTGATGACTATGTATCAAGCAGCCGTTGTAAAAGCGAAGCGTACGGTCATTGGAAAAGAAAACGGTCTACTGAAAGATTTTCACGTTCAAGAGCTAGCGGCTCCTTTATTAAAACAGCTTAGCGCTGGAATTGAACATGAAATTGATGACGTTATTTTAGGAAATGTTGTAGGTCCAGGAGGAAATGTAGCCAGGTTATCCGCTTTAGAAGCGGACCTCCCTTTTTCTATCCCGGGAATGACCATTGATCGTCAGTGCGGAGCTGGCTTAGAGGCGATTCGAATGGCCAGCTATTTGATAAAAGCAGGTGCAGGAACGTGCTACTTAGCTGGAGGCGTTGAAAGTACAAGCACTTCTCCTTTTGAAAAAAGAGCACGTTTTTCTCCTGACAAAATTGGTGATCCCGACATGGGAATTGCAGCAGAAAACGTGGCCCAGCGATACAACATATCTAAAGACCAGCAGGATAGATATGCTCTTTTAAGTCATAAAAGAAGCTGGGAGTCTTTTGAAAAGAGATTGTTTGAAGAAGAAACGCTTCCTCTTCGAAATGTGATGCAAGATGAAGCATTTATGAAAAAACGAAACCTAACAAAGCTGCTGCAAAAAGCCAGCCCCGTCTTTTTAAAAAATGAAGGCACCGTCACCGCAGCCAACAGCTGTGGAATTAACGACGGAGCCTGCATTACGCTTGTGATGGAAGAACAAAAAGCACGCGCTTTAGGCTTTCAGCCCGTTTTGCGTTTTATTGACGCTGATATTTCAGGAGTGTCACCTCTTTACCCTGCTATTGCGCCCGTTTCTGCGATTAAAAATATCTTGAAGCGAAATTCGCTTACGGTAGATGATATTGATTTATTTGAAATCAATGAAGCATTTGCTGTTAAAGTTGTCGCTTGCATGCAAAAACTGGGGATATCAGAAGAGAAAGTAAATATTTGCGGAGGAGCATTGACGCTAGGACACCCATACGGAGCATCAGGAGCTATTTTAGCTACGCGTCTTTTTTATGAAAGTAAGCGCCGTGACGTGCGATATGTAATAGCTGCTTTAGGAAGCGGAGGCGGAATAGGAACAGCGGTATTATTTGAAGTAATCAAATAATACCGCTGTTTTTATGCCTTTTTTATTACATTATGTTGCATCAAATATTGCTCAATATCTTTAAATGTCTCAACCGGAACAAATGAAACGTTTTGTTCGCGCAGTAAATCTTGCAAAGAATCTTTCGCAAAGGTAACATCTGCATATTTTGCTGGATGCGAATCCGGCTCGCTGTCGCCAGCAAAATAAATTGTTTCATATGCCTCTTTTAGTTCTTGAATAACAGCAGATTTATCGATGCCGTAGCGTTCTGAATGCCATCTGTGAGCAGGATCTAGACGCAGATGAACATTGTTTTGATGGAAATATCCTTCATTCGAATAAACTTCCACTTTTTCAACACCGTATTTATCTAAAATCGGTTTAATATAGTACGTTGTTCCAGCGCTTAAAATATAAAAATCTCCGCCGTTTTCCTGAACAGCTTTAATAAAAGCGGGCACGTATTTATCAATTGGAATATTCGCTACTTCTTCTAAAATTTTCGGTTCTTCTTGGTGAATGGATTGAAAAACAGTAGATAAAAAATCAATATCTTTCATTTCTCCTGCTTTCCACCGGCGGAAAAGTTCTTCACCTTCTGGAAAATACTTTTCAATCACAATCCAGTAAAAATCTTTTTTTGAAATCGTTCCATCAAAATCTGATACAAACGCCCATTTTTTCATTCCTCACACATCCTTTGCTACATACTAAGCAGTTCTCGGAGCTCTTCTTCTGTCAAACTAGAAAGCATTGTTTCTCCCGGCTGAATAACCTGTTCAATGAGTTCTTTTTTCTTTTGCTGCAAGGCGTAAATTTTTTCTTCGATGGTTCCTTGAGAAATAAGCTTGATGACCTGCACCACATTTTTTTGTCCAATGCGGTGTGCACGGCCTGCCGCTTGTTCTTCAATCGCGGGGTTCCACCATAAGTCATATAAAATAACCGTATCGGCTCCCGTTAAATTTAAACCCGTGCCTCCGGCTTTTAATGAAATTAAGAAAATGTCTTGTTCTCCATTATTAAACCGATCCGCCATTTCCACTCGTTCTTTTGATGGCGTTTGACCGTCTAAATAAAAGTACGAGAGATTTTCTTTTTGAAGCTCTTCTCGAATAATATGAAGCATGCTTGTAAACTGAGAAAAGATTAACAAGCGTTTTCCATTGGCAACCGCATTTCTTGTAATCTCCAGCAGCTGCTCTAATTTGCTTGAATCCCCTTCGTAATTTTCAACGAATAGGGACGGATGACAGCAAATCTGGCGAAGTCTTGTTAATCCCGCCAAGATCTTCATTCGGTTTTTATTAAAATCTTCACCGGCTAAAGATGATTTTAACTGCTCTAAATAGCCTACATACAACTCTTTTTGTTCTTTAGTCAGCTCAGATAAATGAGTGGTTTCAATTTTATCAGGCAGTTCTTTTAACACATCCTTTTTTACTCGTCGCAGTAAAAATGGTCTTACAATTCGGCTGACCTGCTCCGATGACATGTTTTTAAACTGGCGAAGCCCTGGAAATAAGCCAGGAAGAATGGTCTGGAAAATTGACCAAAGCTCATCAAGTGAGTTTTCAATAGGCGTACCGCTAAGCGCAAAACGTTTTTTAGCTGAAATAGTCCTAACAGCTACTGCTGTCTTCGTTGTATGATTTTTAATACTCTGAGCCTCATCTAGAATTAAAGCATGAAAATGAAGATGCTGATACAAATCGATATCTTGACGCAGCGTTGGGTAAGATGTAATCCATACGTCAGCTGTGCGTTTTAGCTTCTCCTCACGCTCGCTCGGCGTTCCTGTAATGGTTTGAACCGTTAAATTCGGTGCGAATTTCTCCAATTCGTTGCGCCAGTTATAAATCAAGGAAGCCGGCACAACAATTAAAAAAGCACTGCTGTCTTCATCAAGCTCTTTTTCAGATAAGATATAGGCAATGCTTTGAAGCGTTTTTCCAAGCCCCATATCATCAGCCAGTACGCCTCCTAAAGAGTAGTGAGCCAGCGATTTAAACCACTTAAACCCATTGTACTGATAATCACGCAGTGATGCCTGCAAGGATTCCGGTACTTCCCAATCCATTTCCTCGGGGGATTTAAGCTGTGTAAGTAACCTTTTAAATGCTGAGCCAAATTTAGCAGCTGATTTATCACCCGCACTCATAATCTCTTCCACTTGCATTCCTCTATATAAAGGTACCTGCAATGAGTTATCCTTTAAGTCTTTCTCGGTTACGTTCAGCTCACGAAACAGATTTTGGATATGTTCAAAGCCTTCGTTTTCAAGAGGAATAAACGCACCGTTATCTAGACGATGATAGCTTTTCTTTTCTAAAACAGATTTTAAAACATCTTGAACGGTCTGATGATCAATGTCTCCTAAATCAAAATTAATTTCTAATAGCCCATTGCTATTTTGAATGTCAACCGTTGTTACTGGCGCAGAAAAATCCGTATAAGCATAATCTTTCATCTCATCCGTAATATACACATCCGCTATTTCATCAAGCTTTGGAACAATATGAAACAAAAATTCATATAGAGAGTATTCGTCTTGATTTAAGTACAGCTGGTTTTTATAAATATTTAAAGGAGCCGTTTCAATTAAGTCCATAACGCGGTCTTCTTTTTCTAAATCTCGTATCAAGATTTTATCGTGTTTTTCAGACTGGGGTGAAAATGGATTAATTGAAATCTCTCCGTAATTGTACCGAAGCGTCACAAAAAGTTGTTCATCCTCGCGATCAATAAATACTTTTGCTTTTAGTTCAGGTGCAATAATCTGATGAGATACTTCCTTTGCGATATCTACTTTCCCCACTTTTTTTAGTCCTGGAACGACGTGAGATAAAAAATTGCCCATCTGCTCTTCTGCTATAGGTACGACTGGCTTTAAAGGCGCCGTTTTTCGAAGTCCTTCAAGAAGCATTCGCTGATCTTGAGATAGCTCATAAAACGTCCCGTTTAAAAATAACCATCCATATCGATCAAAAAATGAAGCTTGATGAAGTTCCGTAAAGTCTAGCTCAAATCCAGCTGCCGAATGCTTATTTATTTGAAATGAAAAAGGAGCTGAGCTTTCAGCAAAGATAATATTTTCATATGAGTGCCCGTCATGAATAAATGTAAAGTTCCGATCTTTAAGCAATTGAAATAACTTTTTGGCTATGATGGAGGGAATGATTAGTTCTCTGTTATTTGCAGACGAACGATACATGGAATAAGAATTTTTATAAAATGATTCATTTGTCATAATATCCATCAGCAGCTCAATGATTTTCTTATCTTCTTCTATAAAAAAATGTTCCTCAGGGTCATATTCGAAGCGCTTAGTAAATTCGTGAGTTTGGAATTCTTTAACGTCTGTCAAAAATTCTTGAATGTTTTTTACTACATATGTCCGGTCGACGCCTACTTTCATTTCAAGCGCTACGTACATTCCTTCTGAACGTAAAAATTCTTCTGAGTAAGACTTGCAAATAAATTCTACTTTCAACGGATCTTTATCTGCATATTTTCTATGGTCGCTTATTGTTTGCTGATAGCTCGAAAATAAGTCGATAAAGTGATTTACATTTTCGTATTCTTTGCTTTGGCGAAAAGGCTTCGTTTTAATTGGCTGCGGCTTTGCTCGCTCATCGCAAATGGTTAATAAAACAGCTACTTCGTGTTTGCATTCTGAAAACTCGTGATAAGCAGGACAATCGCAGAATGAATAAAAAGAATTTCCTTTTTGTTCAACCATTACTGTATACATTTCCGCACCTCGAACGGATGCTGTCCACGTAGTGGTCTGTTCATTGTATTCCAAATCAAGCACACGCCCCTGCTTGTAATACGTGTGTCCTCTATAGTACGTTCTGCTTGAGTACGAATCTTTTAATTGTTCTTTGTTTAATGTTTTATTTATCATCGCTTCACAATCTTCCAATCGCATAACAGTCAATGCTGTTGCTGTTTAATTTCTATTCAGAACAAATAATGTCCAACGTCATAAACGTTGAACATTATTTGTCAATTCTTCTATTATAACATGCAACAGACATTATAAAACACTCTTAAGCAGTGCAGACTGTTTTCGGTGTTTTCTTTTGTAGAGCGTCCAGCCTGCCACAGCGGATGATAATAAAAGCAGGCTAAGTCCTAAAAAAGCCAGTCCTATACGATCATTAGCCGTAACGTACGTAAAGAAGAAAATCAATAAAATACGAATCCCTAACGTGATAAAGCGAAAACAGCTGTCGACTCTTCCTACGATAATATTCGGTATTTTTTGCATCATAAACGTATTTCGAGCTACTCTTGTACCTGCATTTGCAAAAGCAAGAAGAAACACAATAGAAAAGTAAACGGGCAGAAGCTTCATAAAGAAGATGATCGATATTCCAAGTGCAAAAAGGCTTATATTCAGCATAATAGCTAGCTCAGTGCCTGTTCTTTTTATAATAGATACGATCAATATCCCTGCGGTTAATGCTCCGAAACCATATACAGCACTTTCAATCCCGTATGCTGCTGGACTTGCGTTTAATTCTTGAGTCAGATAAATAGGAAACAAATAGTTCGTCATCATCACAGCAATGAAAGGCATAAAAGAAAGCAGTAAAAAAAGAGATACCGAGCGATTTTCTTTTATGAATGCTAATCCCTCTTTCATCGCAGTGTGTTTTTTATCGCTTCGTTCACTGCTTTGTTTATATGGAATACTCAATAGAAAAAGGAATGCAGCTATGTACGTAGCTGCATCTACTGTTAAAATCCATTGAAGCGACCACCGGGTAATGACTAGACTCGCTGCAGCCCCTGCAAGCATACTCGATAGCTGGCCTTGTATTTCCATAATACTGTTTAATGATTGAAACGCATCTTTTGAAAAAACTTCTTGATTTAATGCAAAAATCGTTGGATAAAAAAACGTGTAGTAAAGGTTTCCGGTTCCGTACAAAATAACGTAGTGAATGGTTGAATAGTCTGTCATAAAACCAAGGATCACAAATAGTATAACCGTGGTAAAACCGATAAGTTCTACTGTTAGCAATAATTTTTTTCGTGACATTCGATCAATAAGAACGCCGATATACGGAGTAGCAACAAAGCTAATCACCGTCATAATCAGCATAATCGTGCCAAATAGTCTATTTCCGTTTGGAGATGCAACTAATAGTAAAGGAATAGCAAGCATCGTAATACCGGAACCAATAGAGGATAAAACATTCGCAGCTACTACGGCTTGAAAGCGACGGTCCTTATAAAGCGCCTTCATCAAACATTTTGCTTAGCTTCTAAAATTTGCTTAGACACTTGTGCATACAGAGTCAGCTCATTAACTAATTCATGAATTCCGTCAGCGGCGTTTTTTCGTAAAGTTCCTTTTTCCACGATGTCTGCAGGGTCTAATACCAACTGCTTAGATAGAACATTCGCATACAAAGCGCGTGTAACGGTTCTAAGGTTGTTTAAAGCATTGATACCTCCTTTTCCTCCTCCTGATACGGCTACAAGTGCTACGGGCTTATGTGCAAAATACGCACTGTTTAAAAAGTCAAACGCGTTTTTTAATGCTCCGCTCATAGCGCCGTGGTACTCAGGCGTCGCAAGTAAGATACCATCCGCTTTTTCTATTGCTTCAGTCAGCACTTTCACTTCTTCTATTTCATACTGATGAGGTTCACCGGTGAATATAGGAAGTGATAATTGACTTAAATCTAGAAAAGAACTTTGATAGCTTTTGTGAAGTTCTCTCGTCACTTGTGTTGTTCGGCCTGTTTCTCTAGGACTTCCGTTAATAATAAGTATATTCATATTTATCTACCCCTCTGTCGTTTGGTTATATGTATAGTATAGGGATGATTGAACTTTTTTTCGTCATGCTATTGATAGAAAGAAAGCTACCAATATAGACTGAGGTGAACAGAGAAAAACCTACAACTAAAGTCGTAGGTTAGGAAATTCCATGCTGAACAGCATATAGAGCAGCTTGCGTGCGGTCTTGAACCCCAAGCTTCGATAAAATATTAGACACATGTGTTTTTACTGTTTTTTCTGTAATATGTAAGGCAGCACCAATTTCTTTGTTGCTTTTGCCTTTTGCAATTTCTTTTAATACGTCTTTTTCTCGTTTTGTTAAGTGATCAATAAAATTGACTTTCTTTTCGCTGCTTTTGGTTAACCGTGTTAGCAAGTGCGTAGTGACTTTGGGATGAAGCTGATTTTCTCCGTTCATTAGCTTTCGAATAGCCGCTACAAGTTCATCTGGATCGCTTTCTTTTAGCTGATAGCCTGAAGCTCCTGCTTCTAATGCCGGTATCACGTGATCTTGATCTGAAAAGCTTGTTAGAATCATGACTTGTATATGCGGTGCTTGTTTTTTTAGTTCTTTTGTTGCTTCGATTCCATCGAGAACCGGCATCGATAAATCCATTAACACAATATGAGGCTCTAGAGATGTCGCTAACTTTATAGCTTCTTCCCCGTTAGAAGCTTCTCCTACAACTTCTAAATCAGGCTGCGTTTGTAAGAAAAAGACAAGTCCTTTTCGGACAACGTGGTGATCATCTGCAATTAAAATCTTTATTTTCATGTGCGCTCCTTTCCGTTATGAAAGAGGAATAGATACTTCCACAATCGTTCCGTTTCCTATGCTGCTTGTAACAGATAGTTTTCCATTTAATCTTTTTATTCGCTCGTGCATAGTTTTTAGCCCAAGCGTCGGCAATTCTGCTGAAGGGCTATACATAAACCCATTGCCGCTATCCCGGACTTTCATAATTACTTGGTCTTTGCTTATATTTACGTTTAGATGTACCTCTGCCGTACCCGCATGCTTTCGGCAATTATTAAAAGCTTCTTGTCCGACTCTCCACAGTGTCTCTTCGATCACAGCAGGCAAAACGGACACTCCTTTAATTTGTTCTTTTACGTTAAGCCCTAGCATTTGACCATAGCTTTTTAACGCACTGACAATGCCGTTTTCTAATCCTTGAGGACGAAGCTGCCAAATTAAAGCTTTCATTTCCACTTGAGCATGCTGAGCGGTTTCTTGGATTAAGGAAAAAGTCTCTTTTAACTGCACATCTTTTGCTAAGCTGCTTCCGGCTTTGGCTGTGACATTAATTGAAAACAACAGCTGATTAACAGAATCGTGAAGGTCTTTTGCCAGCCTGTTTCTTTCTTCAATAAGTTTTACTTCCTGCTGAGATTGAGTCAGCTTAATCCGCTTGATAGCCGTGCCAATTTGAAGAGCGACGGATCCTAATAAATCAAGCTCTCGCTGTTCAAAATGAATTTTATGAGGGGCAGCTACATTTAATAATCCAAAGCGTTCATCCCCTGCTTGTAAAGGAACCGTTGCATGATGAGTAATGTCATGTGTATCTCCCCACTCATGAATGACGGAATCTTCAAGTCTCTTACACTCCATAATATTAGACGCTTTTTGAAGCCGGCCATCCATATACCGGTCAACACACCAGCAGCTTCCATTACACATAGGCTGAGCGGTTTTATTTAATAAAGCTGGCGGCAAATGCTGAGCGGCAATCATCTCATGCTTTCCATTTTCATCAATAAAAAAGATCCATCCTGTTTGTAAATCTGTGATTGGCAGCAGTTTTAAAAGCGCATCATGAAGCATGGTATGTAAATTAGTGCCTTCATTTAAAATCTCGGAAATGTCTTTTAAAATCTTCAGCTCTGAAATATGGTCTTTTTCCATAGCCTCTCTCTCTCCTATATGATGTATTTTCCATTTTTTATTTTATCACAATTAAAGCTGGTTCCGACTCACAGAACGTTATTTTTAAAGCATTTCCGCTTAGATATGTAAGACCTTTTAACATCAATAATAAAATTTTCAAAAAGTATGTCAGGTAGTTTAACAATTAGCTAGAGTCTTTACGTAAAACGAACTATACTACAGATAATTCAAGTAAGAACAGAAAAAATGAAGGGAAATGAGAAGAAAAAAATATTAAAATTAATACATTGAAAACGCTTCCAAATATGAAGGCATAGTGCTATTATATAATTATTAACAGAATAGGGATGTGAGAAAGATGAATAAATTATTTTTAGAAGAGTTACGATACATTATCTTGTGTGAAGTGCCTATGACAAAGTACCGAGTAGAGCAGCTTCAAGACAAATTTGATCAAAGCCCATACTTAATTAACGAACTTTATCAACTCCTATTCGAAAAGCGTCACATTTTAGCTTTTGTTGATGATATTGAATCATCCCTGTATGACTATATTGTGAATAAAGAAATGATGGATGCTAAAACGTATTACGGAGCTATTGCACATACAGCAAATCTTTTCGGCGAAACGCCTACATATATAAAATGCAAAATAAAAAAATATAGACAGTCTTCGATTTCAAGTATCAGTGCCTAAAAGTTGCGCACAGCTGATTCAAATAAAAAGCAAAAAAGAAATCCTAGCACAAGGGTTTCTTTTTTGTACCAATAACATATAGGGAGGAAAATAAGATGAAGACATTTTTTATCACAAATCGCTATTCGTTTCTTGAAACGCAAGTAAATGAATACATGCAATCGTTACTGGTAAAAACGCCTGAACAAGTTATTTTATATTTCGAAAGACAAATTCGAAAGTATAAAGTGTATTTACAGAAAAAACATCATTACCCAGAGTGTATGGTTCAATCTATCCACCGATTAATTGAAGAATATTCATTAAGTATCATTAAAGTAAAAAAATATATTAGCTATCAAAACAAGCTGATGAATAAACAGCTATTAGAGCCGCAGTAAAACGAATCATTTTTTATGGTTCGTTTTACTGCGGCTCTGCCGTTTTACTCCTCATATTTTAGCAGTAAATGCAGAACAGCGGGACGTTCTTCAAGATTTTTGTATGAGTGTACATGACTTCCTTCAAATTTTATAGAGTCAAATTGTTTTAGCTCGTATAGCTCTTCTTCTATTTTCATTTCGATTCTTCCTTCCATTACCGTTGCTACTTCAATTAATCCTTTGTGATGCGGTTCAGGACGGTATGTAGCGAGAGGCGCAAGAAAGGCTCGGTACATTTCAATCGTCGAATCCATTTGGTTTTGAAACATAAATTCAATTTTCCAAGCTTCATCTGGCCCTTTGAGAGAAAATCCTTCTCCGCACTTAGATAGGGATACTGAAGGCTCCACTGATACTAATTTGGTTAAAGGAATATTTAAACCTGTGGTTATTTTCCACATCACCCCTAAAGTGGGATTGGTCTCTCCTCTTTCAATTTTTCCTAATGTAAGTTTACTGACTCCTGTCTTTTCAGCTAGTTCATCCAGAGTCAAATGATTTTGCACCCTGATTTTTCGTAATTCACTGCCTACTTTTCTAATCATCTCTTCTGTGTGCATTTCTTCCTTCCTTTCTTTTGTATATTATGATAAACTTTTTTAAGTGATTAACATATTATAATATATTTAATAAGGAGGGTAAACAATGAAAGCAATAATATGGGGACTATTATCTTCCATGTTCTTTTCGGCTACGTTTATTGTTAACCGAGCAATGAATGTATCTGGAACGAGTTGGGCATGGACTGCATCCCTCCGCTTTTTATTCGCTATTCCTATTTTACTCATTTTAGTGCTGCTGCAAAAGAAATTTATGCCTCTATGGCAGGAAATGAAAAAACACCCTTGGGCTTGGCTTGGCTGGGGAACACTTGCAGGAGTAGGTTTTTATTCTCTCTTAAGTTTTTCCTCGCTTTTCGGACCATCGTGGCTGGTGGCGGGAACGTGGCAAGTGACCATTCTAGCAGGAGCTCTTCTTTCGCCCTTGTTTTTTATAAAGGTTCAAACTGCGGAAGGATATAAAAAAGTGAGAGGGAAAATCCCGCTAAAAACGCTTAGTGTTTCAGCGTTTATTTTAGTAGGCGTTATTCTTATGCAGGTGAAAGAAGCAGAAAATATTACGCCTATGCAGTTTATCTTAGGGTTTCTACCTGTGGTTGTCGCTGCTTTTTTATACCCGCTTGGAAATCGTAAAATGATGGAAATATGCAGCGGGAAGCTCGATACGTTTCAACGCGTTTTAGGAATGGCATTAGCAAGTATTCCGTTAAGTATTATTTACGCCATATACGGCTTCTTTACTACAGGTATCCCAAGTTCTCCCCAATTTTCTCAAGCCTTCATCTTGGCAATGAGTTCAGGTGTAATTGCTACGATGACGTTCTTTTACGCAACAGACTTGGCAAAAGAAAATTTAGGTTTGCTTGGAGCGGTTGAAGCAACTCAATCAGGCAGCATGATTTTTACCGTGCTTGGCGAAGTGTTTTTATTAAATGGACGTATGCCAACAGGGATTGCGTTAGCTGGTATGACGATAATCGTAATTGGAATGATTATGAACAGTATGCTAAACAAAAAAACAAAACTGTCTTCGGCCGCCCTGTCACGTACTCTATCAAAATAAAAAAAGAGGAGATGAAAATCTGTTTAAAGGTTTTCATCTCCTCTTTTTAATATTCGAGATGATTGTTCCAATAGCGGCTCCAAAGCACAGGGAATCGCATCTGTAAACCATCTTCATCATCTTCATCCCAATCAAGATCCAATTCTTGCTCATCGTACCACACTGGATCAAACTGGTCATATTTATCATAATAATAGTCGTTATCTAAACCTGTCTTTTCTTCGTAAGCTTCACACGCTACAGAAAGTAATTCTTCTAATTGAGGAGCATAGCCTTCTGCTTCTAATGGTTTAAGTACGGAAATCATCGTCTCAGGAGATTCAACCGCTTTATAATATATGTCTTTTCCCTGATATAAAAGCCACGCTCTAAAATAATCAAAACAATCATCTGAACAACCGCCCATTACAATATAAGCTGCTGCCCACAATGAAGAAGTATAGGATTGATCAAAATGCTGATTTAGTAGCTGATCAAAGCGAAAAATGTCCTTTTCAGAACGCTTCGCTAGCGTGGAGCGGAGCCATTCCATTTGCTCATCGACATCTAATTTTGTCTTCGCCTTTTTTATCAGTTCCCAAAAGAGAGACTCTGACATCGTGCTGTCTTTCATTACTTGCATCGAACAAGTTAAAGGCTTATATCCTTTCTTCAATTTTGCACGAATCAGCTTTTCAGCTTCTGCTTCACAAGCCTCTGCGGAAGCAAACTCTTTCACTTGCATGCGACCGGCTGTATCAACTTTTCCAAAGTGAATGATTAACTTGCTGTCTCTTCTTTCAACTTTCCAAAATTTATTCGATTGCTCATCTTTATACACTAAGGTTATTTGCATGATACATTCCCCTTTTTCATCCCACTACTATTGTGAATAATTCTCTTTTTACAATTTATGTAGATTCACAGCGCTTCATAATCCATTTTCTTTGCTTTTTTAACATGTTTCAGTTGATCTTACTATTGCTGAGGTCGTTTAAACAGTGAGTAATGACCACAAATTTGTGTAAAATGTTCATTGGTTGCTTTTTGTTGCATTTACAACATTTTATTTTTCCTTTATACTCTTTTTATATCACGTATTTTTATTATACAAAAAAGAAGCCTAAATTCGTAGAAAAGGAAGGATTTTAATGAAAATTAAGCATGTTACAACAAAAGAGCAGCTTGAAGAAGTATTCCATATACGTAAAACAGTGTTTGTTGAAGAACAAGGAGTGCCGTTAGAAGACGAATTTGATGAACATGAGGAAACGGCAAAACATATGTTAATTTATTATAACAACGAACCAGCTGCTTCTGGCAGATTCCGCATAGTAGACGATTACGCCAAAATAGAGCGAATATGCGTATTAAAGGAATTTAGAAAATACGGGCTCGGAAAAGAAGTGGTGACCAGCTTAGAAGAAGCAGCGAAAAAAGAAGGCTTAACTCAATCTAAGCTTCACGGTCAAGTTCAAGCTGAACCTTTTTATCATAAATTAGGGTATAAGACTGCTTCTGATGTCTTTATGGAAGACGGTATTCCACACGTTATTATGAAAAAAGAGTTTACGTGTTAAAAAGGCTTCTTTGCACAGTTGCTTTAGTAAAGAAAAAGGCTCTCCGTAGAGAGCCTTTTTTGTGCTATTAGATTTTCATAATTCCGCCTGTGCTTGCAGAAGTTACAAGTTTAGAATATCTTGCAAGATAGCCTTTTTTCACTTTTGGCTCAAAGCCTTTCCAGTTTGCTTTTCGTTCTGCCCAAACATCTGGAGAAACTTGAACATTCATTGAACGATCTTCAATGTCAATCACGATGTGGTCGCCATCTTCGACAAATGCTAGCGGTCCGCCTTCAGCAGCTTCTGGAGATGCGTGGCCGATTGATAATCCACGTGAAGCGCCAGAGAAGCGTCCGTCTGTTAATAGTGCTACTTTTGCACCTAGTCCCATTCCCATAATTTGAGAAGTTGGAGCTAACATTTCAGGCATTCCCGGTCCGCCTTTTGGTCCTTCATAACGAATGACTACGACATGTCCTTCTTTTACTTTTCCGTTAGCAATACCATGCAGCGCCTCGTCTTGAGACTCAAATACAATTGCTGGTCCTTCGTGGCGAGTAATGCCGTCTTGAACACCGCCTGTTTTAATGATCGCGCCGTCTGGAGCTAAGTTACCAAACAATACAGCAAGTCCGCCTTTTTCTGTGAACGGCTTATCGATTGGATGAATAACGTTATAATCTTTTACATCGCATCCTGCAATGTTTTCGCCTAGCGTTTTTCCAGTAACCGTCATCGTATCTAAATGAAGAGCTCCTTCTTTTTTAGATAGCTCGTTTAAAGCAGCAGATACGCCTCCTGCTTCATGTAAGTCTTCAATAAATACATCCGAAGCCGGAGCGAGTTTTGCCAAGTGAGGCACGCGTTCCGCTACTTCATTAATGCGTTCTAACGGATAATCAATTTCAGCTTCATTTGCAAGAGCTAGCGTATGAAGAACTGTATTTGTAGAACCACCTAACGCCATGTCTAAAGCAAATGCGTTGTCGATTGCTTTTTCTGTTACGATATCACGTGGTTTTAAATCTAATTTAATTAATTCCATAAGCTGTTTAGCTGATTTTTTAACAAATTCTCTACGTTCAGGAGCAACTGCTAAGATTGTACCATTTCCAGGTAAAGCAAGTCCTAACGCTTCAGCTAAGCAGTTCATTGAGTTCGCTGTAAACATTCCTGAACAAGATCCGCATGTCGGACAGCCAAATTGTTCTAATTCAAGTAATCCTTTATCATCAAGTTTACCAGCTTGATGAGCTCCTACGCCTTCAAATACTGAAGAAAGAGAAATCTTACGGCCGTCGCTCGTTACGCCAGCCTTCATTGGTCCGCCGCTAACAAAAACTGTCGGAATATTCAGACGTAATGAAGCCATTAACATCCCAGGCGTGATTTTATCACAGTTTGGAATACATACCATTCCATCAAACCAGTGAGCAGATACTACCGTTTCAACTGAGTCAGCAATGATTTCACGACTTGGTAATGAATAACGCATACCGATATGTCCCATCGCAATACCGTCATCTACACCGATAGTGTTCATTTCAAAAGGTACGCCACCAGCTTCGCGAATCGCATCTTTTACGATTTTACCAAACTCCTGTAAGTGAACATGACCTGGTACAATATCAATATATGAATTGACAACCGCAATAAACGGTTTGCCGAAATCCTCTTCTTTTACACCAGCTGCACGCAGTAGGCTGCGGTGTGGTGCTCTGTCGAATCCTTTTTTGATCATGTTACTTCTTAATTCTGCCACAATAATTCCCTCCGTATTCATCTAACCTATTAAAAACTAAATCTTTTTAAATTGTTTAATAATTTTTAATATAAATACTAATTTAACAAATCACACAAAGGTTTGTAAAGGTTTATGACAAAATAATCATTTTTTATTTTAAAATAGTAAAATCACCTGCATAAATTAGTATAATATATACATATATCCCTTATTTTACAGGAAAACAGAAGGTGGATGCTGAGCATGAAACAATCCTTTTATTACAGAGGTCATCAAGAAAAAGAAATATTTGCACAAAAATGGAATGTTGAAAACCATTCTGCAAAAGGCGTTGTCCAAATAGCCCATGGGATGGCCGAACATATTGGACGCTACGAGTACTTTGCTAATGTATTAACGCAACATGGATATATCGTATATGGGAATGATCACCGAGGTCACGGTCAAACAGCTTTAAAAGATGAAGACAAGCGTTTTTTTGCTGAAGAAAATGGTTTTGATACAGTAGTCTACGACATGATTGCTCTGACTAAGCACATTTCGACGGAACACTCCGACCTACCGATCTTTCTTTTCGGTCACAGCATGGGGTCTTTTCTAACGAGAAGATATATTCAATTGGATACAGAGCACATTCATGGTGTGATACTCTCAGGTACTGGCAGCATTCCTTCCCTTTCACTGCAGGGCGGTATATTAGCTGCGCAAATAGAGATAAAGAGAAAAGGGTTACGATCTCCTAGCCCTTTGCTTGATAAACTCTCTTTTGGACAATACAATAAATCATTTCATCCTGCTCGGACACCTTTTGATTGGTTAAGTCAAGATAATGAAGCTGTAGATTTATATGTAAATGACCCTTATTGCGGTGGGGTTTTCACAGCGGGGTTTTTCTATGACTTACTAACAGGAATCAAACAAATCTCTAACTTAGCTAATATAAAGCTAGTTCCATCAAGCCTGCCTATTTATTTGGTATCTGGAGAACATGATCCAGTAGGCAGCTATACAAAAGGCGTAGTCAAAGTATATAACGACTTTAAAAAGGCAGGATTACAGGATGTAAGTTACCGTTTTTTTAAAGAGTGCCGTCATGAGTTGCTGAATGAATTAAATAAAGATGAAGTGATAGAAGATATACTAAATTGGCTTAACGTGCAAATAGACAAAAAAACGGTTCGTGTGTAGACACGAACCGTTTTTTTATTAAGCAAATACAGATGTTAATACAGGTACTACTTGTTTTTTACGTGATACAACGCCTTCTAAGACAGCTGTATTGTTTTCAAGCGTTACGTTGTATGCTTCTTCTACTTTTGAAGCAGCAGAACCTAATGCTAATGCAGTAGAGTTGCTGTTTAAAATATCTGTAACAACTAAAAGGAATAATTGTAATCCTTTTTCTTCGATTGTTTTAGTAATCGCTTCTTCCAATTCAACTTTGCGCACTAAAACGTCGTTTACGTCAATTGCATTCACTTGTGCAATTTCAACTTTGCTTGTGCCCATGCTGAATTCTTTAGCATCTAATGAAATTAATTGTGAAGCTGTTTTATCACCTAAGTCAGCTCCAGCTTTTAGCATTGCTAATCCGTACTCTTCTGCATCTACGCCTGCAATTTCCGCTAATTCTTTAGCAGCTGCAACGTCTTGGTCTGTGCAAGTTGGTGATTTGAATAATAAAGAATCAGAAATGATAGCTGATAGCATAAGACCTGCGATGTTAGGTTCGATTTCTACGCCGTTTTCTTTATACATCTTGTTTAAGATCGTTGCCGTACATCCAACTGGCTCTGCACGATAGTATAAAGGATCTGCTGTTTCGAAGTTAGCAATACGGTGATGATCAATTACTTCAAGCACACGAACTTGATCAATATCGTTTGCACTTTGCTGGCGTTCGTTGTGGTCCACTAAAATAACTTCATTTGTTTCTTTAGATACTTCATCAACGAAACGTGGTAGTTCAGCGTTGAACTTTTCAAGAGCGAATTGCGTTTCACCGTTAATATCGCCTAATCGAATTGGTTCAGCGTCTACACCTAATTTATTCTTTAAATCAGCGTATGCAATTGCAGAACAGATTGTATCTGTGTCAGGATTTTTATGTCCAAAAATTAACGTCTTTGCCATCTTAAATCTCTCTCCTTCTTACGTATGTAAATAGCATTCTTGCGTAAAGTTAGTTAATTCGTTCACGCAACATTGCCATTTTAACATAAACTTTTACATTATTTTAATTTTTTTGCGAAAAATGATGTTCATCCGCAGATATTTTGCCATTTTGTATCTTTTTCACAGTAAAAACACCTCTATTTCCGATATAAATAGAGGGTTTTATACGTTCATTATATAAAAGTTAACGATAAAACACAACCTGTCTCTCTATCACTTGATAGATAACTTAAACGCAGTATCTTGCCACTTTTGATAAAGAAAAAGTAGAACAGCAATAACCATCATTAGTACAAATAATAAAAAATGATTCATTCCCTTCAGTGTATAAATGTCTAGTTTTTCAAAGATAGGACTCATGATAAATGCCTGAAATAAATCGAACGCTGCATTGATAATCATAAACATCCAAAAGCCAGGATAGGTAAAATAAAAAATAAAAAGCGTTCCTATTATAAATATGCCAAAAGGAAAAGGCGTCATATTAACAAAGAAAAAAAGAGTTTCATTGACTTCCCACCAGTTAAAGCGATCTGCAATTTGAAAAACCACCGTTAACAATACCACTCCGAATAGCGATACAGCCATATACCGCTTTACTCGCTCTTTATCAACTGCAAAAAGCAATAGCCAAGGACCGATAAAAAGCACCCACATTACGATTTGCGCCATGAGCTTTCCACCTTTCACTTTCAAAAAGAGAATATATATTATTCTGTCCTTATTTATGTAAAATAACCAAGAAAAGCACCCTTGTTAAAGGGTGCTTTTCTTGGTTATCGTCGCAGTGTAAAGTTGAAATGTTCATTTACTATAGCTCCTAGCTCTTCAAGAAACTGCTGAGCAGTCATTTCCTCTACGCTTTGGGTATACCAAGCAAGCTGAGATTTTTTATGAACATTGTTGTGATATACATCTCTTGACCAATATGTTTTTGATCGGTATGTATAATTAAAGTGAATGAATAGTTCACTCCCGTCTGGACACTGCAACAATACGCGGTAATGTGGATTACGACGATTTTTATCTAAACTCATTTCTTTGATCTGCGCTAACATTATTCACCTCTAAAGCCATTACTTAATCATTTAAAGGTAAATGCCACACCACGCTATGTCCTAGCTCTGCCATCAACTAGAAAATCATATATTTTCTAAAATTCTACACGATATAGGACAAAAGAGGAAGAGATAATTTATTGGTGGACGTGTAAAGTTTCATATAAATCTTTTAGCTGCTTAGGGTATTGAGACCTTACGTAATAACCCGTAGGACGGTGCTCGATTAAATGAGAAGCAAATAAGTAGCCGATGAGCACGTGCATTTGTTCATCTGAAGTTTCTTGGTTTAATTCTCTTTCGAGTCGTTCAGCTAAATGTGAAGCCAGCTGTTTAATTTTTTCATCATGTGATAAAAAAAGCATTTTGTTCTCCCCCTTATAACGAATAAGTAACGCGGCCAATTCTAATAAAGACAAAGTCTTGCTTTTATAAGGATAATTATATTTTATTTTACAATAAAAGTATATAAATAGTTCTAAATATTCAAAATATAATTTGTTTCTTTTGGACTATTCGGCAACAAACAAAAAAAAGAAGCGGGACAGCTCCCGCTTCTTTTACGTAAAAAGATGTTTGATTATCGAAATTTATTCCACTTCCACTGCCCAGCCGAATGGATCTTCCACTGTACCATTTTGAATACCTGTTAGAGTGTCATACAGTTTTTGTGATACTTCTCCCGTGTTTCCACCGTTGATGACCATTTTCTCGTTATTCCAAAATAGTTCGCCAATTGGAGAAATAACTGCAGCTGTACCTGTTCCAAATGCCTCTTCTAGTTTGCCTTCTGAATAAGCTTGCTTAATTTCTTCCATAGAAATACGGCGCTCAGTTACAGGCATATTCCAGTGTTTTAGCAGTTCAATGATGGATTTACGCGTAATTCCTTCCAAAATGCTTCCGTTCACAGATGGCGTTACTACTTCTCCATCGATTTTGAAGAAAATATTCATGCTTCCTACTTCTTCAATGTACTTGCGTTCAACGCCGTCTAACCACAGTACTTGTGAATAGCCTTTTGAGTCAGAAAGCTGCTGAGCTTTTAAGCTTGAAGCATAGTTTCCGCCTGTTTTAGCTGTCCCTGTCCCTCCGGCTACAGCACGAACAAATTCGCTTTCAACCGCAATTTTTACAGGAGCAATCCCTTCTTTGTAATATGAACCAACTGGAGAAAGAATAATGATAAATTGATAGCGGCCAGATGGCGCTACTCCTAAGTAAGGCTCTGTTGCGATGACAAACGGGCGAATGTATAGTGATGTACCTTCAGCAGTAGGAATCCATTCTCGGTCAATTTTAATCAGCTGCTTTAACGCTTCTAGCGCTAAGTCTTCATCAACATGAGGAATACAAAGACGATCGTTTGATTTATTTAAACGTTTGAAGTTCTCATCTGGTCTAAATAGTAATACTTGCTCTTTTTTTGTTACATATGCTTTTAGTCCTTCAAAAACAGACTGCCCGTAATGAAAGATCATGGATGCCGGATCTAATGTGATAGGTTGATAAGGTACAATACGAGCATCGTGCCATCCTTGGCCTTCTGTATAATCCATAATGAACATATGGTCCGTGAAGATTTTCCCGAATTGCAATTGATCAGATTGCGGCTTTTCTTTTTTTGTTTGACTTAGTGTTACATCGATTGAATAAGTTGTCATAGTTGTTTCTCCTTGCTCTTTATATTTACGGGTTTTTCGCTTAAACCTCTATATAAGTTACATTGTACAACTTTAGGGAAGCGTGTCACAATAGTTAGAGACGAAAAATTCTAAAAATTTTATAAAAATTATAAAGAAATAGCACCTAATCGAATTAAGTGCTGAATTGAAAAGGTTTTCTTTCTAAAAAAATTATTTCTACATTTTATTTACAACCATTTATAAACCAATTTTCACTCGAAGCTTTTCATCCTGTATTGAAAAATGTTTGATTTTCCCTACTGGAATGACTTTCACTTTATCAATTTCATTGAGGTTGATATGAATTTGTTTTTCTTCATACGTAGTAACAGGCGGCTTATGAAAAATTCGATAGTTGATCCAATTTTGATTAAGAGGTTTCATTTCATGGATTTTGAATACAAGCGTACGTTCTTTGGCTTCAAGAGGTTCTAGCACAATAGAAAATGGAATTCTCACCAGAAATTTTTTAATAATTCCATTCACGTGAATATAGGAGTCTTGAAATGAAATAGAAAATTGCTGAATTTGATCTTGCTTTGTCATTTGCTTTTGAAAAATCCGCATGAGCATAGAAGCGGATATAGGAACGGTTACACCGCTTTCAGCCATCTTTTCTTTCATTTTTGCCTGCACATCATCACTAATCACATCGTTTAGCTTTCTCTGTACCCAATCCTTCATGATGCACCTCCGCTATGAAGTTATGTTTCTGTTTCCTCTAACGTACGAATTGAAGCTGTTAAGTGATTTGACACGTCGGCGAGCCGATCTTTTGTCAGCTTTCCTTCAGCAAGGTAGATGGGCTTCCCAAAGGAAATGACAACGGGCTCCTTTGAAAATATCTCTTTTACATTTGCGGGTCCTTTGTAAACTGCGGGTACAATAGGAACCTTTGCCATGCTCGCTATAGTGACTGCTCCTCTTTTTAAGGGAACGTCTTCCTCTGTTCGCGTGCCGCTAGGGAAAATCCCGACGATATGTCCTTCTTTTGCTAATTTAATAGGTGTTTTAATGCTGCTGGGTCCCGGGTTGTTACGATCTACTGGGAATGCGTTAAGTTTTTTTAATACATTACTAGTGAGTATATGATTAAAAAGCTCCTTTTTTGCCATAAAATGAATTTGGTGAGGCAAAATAGCCGCACCAAGCGCTACAACGTCTACCCATCCCTTATGCGAACAAGCGATCACAAAGCCTGTGTCTGTTGGTAAAGACTCTTTATTCCTTATGTAAAGCTTGCCTCTTCTTTTTAATAAAAATTTACATGCGTGAGCCGCAAGATTATACATAAACATTTCCTCTTCCCTCTATTATTTGAAAATATATACAAAATTATATCACTTGATATTAATATCTGGTACTGAAAACTAAATGTAACATCTTTTTACACGATAGCTTACCTACTTCTCTATATATTGTAAAAAAGTAGATATTGAAACCTCTGTTTTTGGTCAACTTGACTAATGACATCCCTTAAAAAACATTTTACTATTAATGTATCATTCTAAATGTAATATTTATTAACATTACATGTGATATAATTAAAGGAGGTTTTTAGGTGAATAACCAAAATCGGCCGTTTCGACTAGCTTCATTAGGATTACAGCACGTACTCGCTATGTATGCAGGTGCCATTCTCGTTCCGCTGATGGTAGGACGCGCATTAAATTTAAATACACATGACTTAGCCTATCTCGTAGCCATTGATTTACTGACCTGCGGACTAGCTACGCTGCTGCAGGCTTGGACGAACAGGTGGTTTGGGATTGGCCTTCCTGTTGTACTTGGAAGCTCATTTGTAGCGGTGACTCCTATGATTGCAATTGGAACTCAATATGGAGTTAGTGCCGTTTACGGAGCGATTATTGCCGGTGGTATTTTCATCGTACTGGCAGCAAATTTTCTAGGCAAAATTATTAGATTTTTCCCTCCCGTTGTCACCGGAACGGTTGTGACGATGATTGGTTTATCGCTTGTACCATCCGCTGTCCGAAATATGGCAGGAGGAGTGGGAAGCAAAGATTTTGGTTCTCTTTCTAATCTTCTTCTTTCTTTTGGTGTTCTAGCGCTTATTTTAATTTTAAATCGATTTTTCAGCGGTTTTCTTCGTTCTCTTTCTGTGTTGATTGGAATTGTAGTTGGAACAATAGCCGCTGTATTAATGGGAAAAGTTGATTTTACTAATTTTAATGAAGCTTCTTGGCTGCACATTCCCACTCCTTTTTATTTCGGGATGCCTACTTTTGAAATCGGCCCTATTTTAACAATGATTCTCGTATGCTTGGTCATTATCATTGAGTCTACAGGCGTATTTTTAGCGTTAGGAAAGCTGTGTAATCGGGAATTAACGGAAAAAGATTTTGCAAAAGGCTACCGTGCAGAAGGAATCGCCATTGTCCTTGGAGGACTATTTAATGCTTTTCCTTACAATACATTCGCTCAGAATGTAGGACTGGTTCAATTATCGAAAGTAAAAACAAAAAATGTAGTGGTAGTAGCCGGCTTCATTCTCGTATTACTGGGGCTTGTTCCGAAAATAGCTGCTTTTACAACCATTATTCCCACCCCTGTTTTAGGAGGAGCAATGGTCGTGTTGTTCGGTTTAGTTATTTCATCAGGCATCAAAATGCTAAGTGCTGTCGATTTGGCCAAACAAGAAAATTTGCTGATTATTGCGTGCTCTCTTTCACTTGGCCTTGGTGTAACGGTGGTACCTGATTTATTCGCTCAGCTCCCAAGTGCTTTGCGCGTAATTGTAAGTGATGGAGTTATTACGGGAAGCTTGGCTGCCATTTTATTAAATCTCTTTTTTAACGCATCAATTGAACGAAAAGTACCTTCTGTCTCTTTAGAGAAGACAGATTATTCGGAAATAAAATAAAGAGGTGTAGTATGAATAACGTATCCGTGCAGTATGTTAATCAGCTTAGCAAGAAGCATTTTGTTTCACTAGTTGGTGATATATTTGAACATTCACCTTGGGTTGCAGAAGAGGCTTATTTTAAAGGCCCTTTCTCTTCCGTTGAACAACTTCATGGCATGATGAAAGAAATTGTAGCGCAAGCATCTGTAGAAAAACAGCTAAAGCTGCTGCAAGCTCATCCAAATCTAGGTGAAAATATCGTTATGACATCTGCTTCTACTGAAGAACAAACAAAAGCAGGCTTACAAAACTTAACACAAAATGAGTATGAACAGTTTTCTTCTCTTAATGGAATGTATATGGAAAAGTTTCCTTTCCCTTTTATTTTGGCAGTACGAGGTAAACAAAAAGAAGATATTTACGAGGCAATGCAAAGTCGCTTACAGAATACCAAACAAACGGAGTTTGCTACAGCGTTAGAAGAAGTATATAAAATTGCTTTCTTTCGTTTAACTGATAAAATTACTGAAGATAAGGAGACAAAGAAACGAGCATGACTAAAATTACAACGCATATTTTAGATCTTACCCACGGATGTCCGGCTGCTTTTGTCAAAGTTGATTTTTATCATATTCAGTCGGAAAGTAAACGAATAAAAATTTCACACGGTACTACAAATGAAGACGGGAGGTTAATAACTCCGCTCTTCTCTTCTGAAGCGTTTGAGTCAGGAGATTATGAACTTTTGTTTCACATTGGGGAATATTATAAAAAACAAGAGGTCCAAACAACAAATCCGCCCTTTTTAAATCAAGTTTCTGTTCGAGTCGGATTGTCTTCTGAACAAGAACACTATCATATCCCTTTGCTTGTGTCACCTTGGGGGTACCAAATTTATAGAGGAAGTTAAAAAAAGAAACGGCGTCTTTAAACGTCGTTTCTTTTTTTAGTTGAGCAATTTAGACATATAGTACTCATCAATAAACAAACCGCCAATTCGCAGTGAATGTTTCTTTGTTCCTTCGATTTCAAATCCTACTTTATCATATAAAGAAAGAGCCTTTTCATGCTGTATAGCGACTGTGAGCTCAAGACGATGAATATGGTGTTCTCTCGCCCATTCTTCAAGTGCACCGATTAAAGCCGTCCCAATTCCTTGATTTTGAAACGTCTTTCGAATACCTAATGTCAAAGAAGCGATGTGAGCGTTTCGGTTAGCTTCGCCCCCTGTTGCAGCTATATATCCCACAAGCATCTCGTTTTCTTCTGCTACAATAATCGTAGAGTTTGGCTGCTGCTTAAAGATTTCGATGTTTTTCTCCTGCTGATCCGTACTCAGCTTTCGCTCTCCGCTTTCGAACAGCATAAACTTACTTTCTTCTTCAATCTGTTTAAGCAAATCTACAAAGTTTGCAGCATCATGTAATTCTAGTTCTCTAATTTCCATGCTGATCCCCCTTTTTTGTGTCCCTTTTGTTTGTATATGTATTGGTTCACCTTTATAAAATATAACTTTACAGTTTCTTACGAAAAATACGACTTTTTAAGAAGTGGAAGTAGAACAAAAAACCTACTAATCTCCCTTTTTTTGAAATGCTTTTTTCCTCTGTATAATTTTAAATCACTTATCAACTTCTGTAAATTTTTTAGATTCCCTCTTTTAATTTCCATTTATTTTCCTTTTCTGCGGGGTTGATTTTGATCTAAGGGGATCTTTTATAGAAAACACATGACTATTATCCTGTTTTTTGTGAAGAAAGAAAGCAATAAATGTAATTTCACTTGTAATCGTTTAGAATAGAAAAAGTGGAAATTTTATGTACCTATCCTCCTTAATTATTGGTCTGTGAAAGGAAATTATTATGAAAGTACAACCCGCAAAATGTGGTGTATATGTCTTAAGCGGTCTAGGAGCTGTTACGGTGTTCTTCTTACTTTTACTTAAGAACAGTGCTTTCTTTCTAGAGGAAGAATACGACCAAAATAAACCTGAAGCTGCGCTTGCGGTCAACGAACATACCTATCACCTTCACAAAGGTTCTATTAACTGGTCAAACGGCCGTTCAACAACAAAAAAAGAAATAAATGTATATGATTTATATACATACATATCGCAGCAAAAAAGTATCCCTTTAAAGCAGCAACAATTGGTTAAGCTCCATTTTTCCAACCTAGACGGCGCTTATATTCGCGGCGTGAGCGTGCATATATGGAGAGATAATGGTGAAAAAACCAAGCTGTTTGTCAAAAATAATGAATTTAAGATTCCTGAAAATCAAGGTTTTTACGTTGTAGATATTGTGATTAACTCTACAAGAGGAACCATGCAATATGCGGCAAATGTGCAAATACAGTAAGTTTGGCTGCAGTAAATAAAAGGGGCAGAAATTATAGAAGGGATCAAAAAGTTATCACAAAAAAAGAGAGCAATATGCTCTCTTTTTTATAAAATGAAAAAGACGTCCACGCAGGACGTCTTTGATGCGTTTGTGGCGGGGACCGTGTGACCACATTCACACGTTTAGCTCGAAAGCATGTCCTTCGACTTACACAAATTAGCTCATCGCTTTATTAATATAACATCTTCCATAGAAAAAAGCAACCAATTTTTAAATAGTTTTTTCTATTTATACATATTTCGCAAGAATCCACAAAATAATATGCATGCGTAGCTATTCACTCTCTACACTTTTAGTCTATTTTAACTCATATACGAATACACTAATAGACCAACCTATGCGCAGTTTTTGAAAAAGGATGTGAATAGCTTGTTTCAAATCACTGATTTCCCTGAATTTTCATGGTCGTACTCTAGGCATAAAATGATCACACAGTGCAAACGAAAGTATGCATATCATTATTATGTCTCACACAACGGATGGCTTGACAGCGCTTCTGCACAGTCTCAAAGCGCTTATCGTTTAAAAAAGGTTTCTACTTTATCTATGTACGCAGGACAAGCCGTCCGTCAGGTGATTACAGAAGCCATTTCTGACTATACATCTACACAGATTGTCCCGGGTGAACAAAATTTAGTGAAGAAAGTACAGCAGCTACTAAATAACGCACTGCGTGATTCTACTGACTATGGAGAGCTTTGGTATCATAAGCCTGCTCAGTATAAGATGCTTTTAGAATTCTACGAAAACGGTTATATTTCTAAAAAAGATCTTAAAGACATGCAAAAGCGGGTACACACTTGTGTACATAACTTTTTACAAAGTAAATCGTTTTGCGACGTGGTGTCTTCACCTTCTTTAGAAGTAGATTCTCCTCAGTCGTTTCGTTCTATAAATGTGTATGATCATAAAGTATATGCGCCTTTTCATTCCCTTTTTAAAAATCCAGTCACAGACGAATTTACGATTGTTGATTGGAAAACAAGTAAACAAACAAAAGATGATTTGTTTCAACTGGCAATTTACGCTCTCTACGTGCTAGCTGAATATAATATTTCCGTTGATCAGATAAAAGTCCGAAACGAATACTTGCTTTCAGGCAGTGCGCGTACGTATCAGCTAACTCTTCACGAAATTGAAGCTGTTCTTCGGCAAGTTGATACAAGCATTGATTATATGAAAACTTTTTTGGAAGACTCAGAGGTAAATCAGCCTCTTCCGCTTGAGCATTTCCCTCAAGCAGATACACCTTCCTCCTGTCACGGGTGTGCATTTAAAGAATTGTGCCAAACGGGATAAAAAACAGCTGAAGATGATTTATATTTTTTGCTAAACTTTTTTATTGTCAAAAGAACCTTTGCTAGCATATAATTTGCATTAAGGAAACATTTTATACTTCATATAAAAAAATTAGCTTGGGCTATTTATTGTTCATCAAAGAAAGGAGCACTAGACATGAAAGATCAAAACGGCAGTAAAGCATTATCAGCTATGCAGCTAAGTGCTCAAGACGTATTGTCGGGTAAAACAAAAGGAATTAAGCGATTATTACCTTTCTTAGGGCCTGCCTTTATCGCAGCGGTTGCTTATATTGACCCGGGTAATTTTGCTACTAACATCGCAGCAGGCTCTCAATACGGATACATGTTGCTTTGGGTTGTATTAATTTCTAACTTAATGGCTGTCTTAATTCAATCGTTATCAGCTAAATTAGGTATTGCAACAGGCTTGAATTTACCCGAGATAGCACAGGAACACTTCCCGTCCTTCGTTTCTTTTGGGCTTTGTATTCAAGGGGAATTAGTCATTATGGCGACGGATTTAGCAGAATTTATTGGGGCTGCTCTTGGAATTTATTTATTATTTCATATTCCTTTGTTCCCAGCTGCACTCATCGCAGCGGTAGGTTCTTTTGCTATTTTAGAGTTACAAAGACGAGGTGTTCGACTGCTAGAAGCAGCGATTGCGGCAATGGTTTTTATTGTGGTATTAGCTTTTGGGACTCAAATGTTTCTTGCGCATCCAGACGGCGCAAGTGTTGTCCACGGCTTATTTGTCCCTCAGTTTCACGGGACAGACAGCGTGCTGTTAGCTTCTGGGATTTTAGGTGCTACAGTTATGCCGCACGCGATTTATTTGCACTCAGCTCTTACGCAGCGCCGCGTGGTAGGAACTACAGAATCGGAAAAAAAAGCGATTTTCCGCTTTGAATTTATCGATATTGTGATTGCCATGATTATCGCTGGTGCAATTAATGCAAGCATGCTGATTGTCGCAGCCGCTCTATTCTTTAAAAACGGATTAAACGTGCAAGATTTGGACGTGGCTTTTACACAATTTGAACATTTAATTGGTCCTTTTGCAGCTATTGCGTTCGGTGTTGGATTATTATCTTCAGGACTTTCAAGTTCTTCGGTCGGAACAATGTCTGGAGATGTCATTATGCAAGGATTTATTAAACGCAGAATTCCTTTATATCTTCGTCGTTTCATTACAATTATTCCGCCGCTTTTGATTATCGGACTTGGCGTAAATCCAACAAGTGCACTAGTTGTCAGTCAAGTTATTTTATCGTTCGGAATTGCATTTGCGCTTGTACCTCTTATCATGTTTACAAGTAATAAAAAAATCATGGGCGGGTTGGTTAATCATAAAGCAACAACTACTGTAGCTTGGGTGATAGCTGCATTAGTCATTTGTTTAAATATCTTTTTGATTTATCAAACGTTAGCGCAGTAAAGTAAATAACTTAGCCAAATGGTGTTTTTAAAAAAAGAGACCTCAATTGTTAGGCGGTACCTAACCCTTTGAGGTCTCTTTTTTAGCATTTTTATTAGCCGATAGTAGAAATGAAATGGACAAGAGTTCCAATAATAGCCGACACCACTAAGCAAACCAGTGGATATAAATAAGTGTAGCTTTCTTTACGGATTGAAAGAATACGGTCAACAATAAAAATAAGAATGACGCCCATCATTCCAAATTCAAACATTAAAAATCCAAAAATACCATGAAATATGAATGACATGATAAAATCAATTTTTTTACTGCGTTCTTTAACAAAAGCGCTGACTAATAAATCAACAATAACTGTGCCTAACGTCCCCATTATTAAAAAAAAGGGCGTAAAGAACAAAAGGTATAAAGGAAATAATTCGCTGAAATGCGAACTGTTTTTCTTTATAGTAAAATTGGGAATTGACTCTTTTATCCCTGGTATAAAACAAAAAAGCAAAGCGAAAAGAAAGGCAGCTATGATAGCCGCTGATAGTTTTCTATTTAAATGCATGTTTATTTTTTTATTACTGAATTCAGTATTTGTTTTTGTATGTTTATGATTCATATGTCTTTAACGTGATGTACGCACCTTTTCCTTTCTCGTAACTTTTTATCCACATTTTATGTCCAACTTTTGTTACCAGCACTTACAATGATACACGTTCTTTTTAAAATTGACTACATTAACACGTTTAATGTCTACTCTCTTTTTCTATAAAACAAAAGACAGGCGTTTTTTCTATATGTAATTAATACTCTTGTTTAGCTTCTTCAAACTTGAATACATCTGCTCGTTCTGATTGTTGTGTAATCAACAGGTTATACGTATGGTTGGCCTTTTTTGGAATTTTAAATGCAACATCGAGGTTAAGTGGTTCGTCGTCAGATAATGACGGTGATGAAAAAGCTGTCCACAAGGTGTGCGGGGTTTCTGTCGATAAATTCCCTCCATCAGACGGTTCGTAGATTTGATAAGTTGTTGTGTCTTGTAATGTAAACGTTGTGTCGTTTAATACTACAGTCGAATGTTCATTAGGTGTTCGCTGAAACTGAACGGATACGACAACGTACTGAGTGTTTACTTGTTTAGCTCCTTTAACAGGAAAAAATTGTGCATCCGTTGTGGAAACATAATATTGACCGTGTTTTGATCGTTCTCCAAACGCTAATCGATCATCGGTTTCATCTTCTGTCGCTACGCGACTTACAGGCGCCATCGTTTCATCTGTTGCTGAAATGGTGTCTGCTCCAGGGGCATGTTTAGGTTGAGGGTTTTTGTAAGTGACGTGCGTATCGCCTTGTTTGTCTTCACAAGCGGCGAGACTTGTGAACAAAACAGCCGCTACAAGGCTTCTGGTAACTATTTTCTTCATGTTATTCCTCCAATGACTAGTCTATATACTATGCTACATGGTATTTATCTGGGAATCAAGGATAAGATTGGTTTACTATGCAGGAAGAAGAAAAAGTGACTGAAGTCAGTGAGATTTGGAACGGATATAGGACTTTCAGAGACTTTTGTACTTGTTTTTACAACAAAAAAAGAGACGATTTACGCCTCTTTTTGTTTGTTCGTATTACGAATTTAGTTCATCTAAAATTGAATGCAGTTCACTTAAATGGGTAATTTCATAAGTAGGAATGACTTCATTTCGCTCTTTATCGTGACGATTAATCCATACAGATTTCATTCCAACGCGAGAAGAACCCAGTATATCTGTCATTAAATTATCTCCAACCATGATCGCTTCATCTTTCTTTAAATCCATAAGTGATAAAGCATGGTCGAAAATAGATGGATCAGGCTTACCCCGGCCAAATGCCCCTGAAATCACAATCTCATCAAAATATGGAACTAGTTCTGATGTAATATCTAATTTGGTATTTTGTAAGTCAGGTGAACCGTTTGTTAACAGCAGCAGCTTGTACTTTCCTTTTAATTGATCAAGCACTTCAAACGTTTCTTCGTATACAAAAGGTGTTTTGCGGCGCTCTAATGGAAAACGTTCAGCTAATTCCGCTCCAAAAGCATCGTCGTGAATTCCTAGAGCACGAAGGCCTCGAGTCCAAGCTTCTTTGCGATAAGTAGGAACAATATCTTTCATTTTGCGGAATTCATCATGATCGTCTAAAAAATTTCCCCATAACCCTTCAAATGGATTAATGCCAATCATTTGCGTAAATTCATAGGTTTCATACGAAGCATATAATTCTCTTGCTTCCTTACGCACCGCTTCTTCTAGTTCTTCAGGTTTTAGATTATATTTTTCACTTGCATATGTACATGTTGCAACGAATGCTTCTTTTACGCTTTTTTGATCCCAAAGTAGCGTGTCATCTAGGTCGAAAAAAACCGCTTTAATCATGGATGTGTGTACCCCCTACTGTTTTTGAAAAAGTTTAACTATTCTTACACTAGATTACAAGGATACACACAATAAGTCTAGTGTATTTGAGATTTATTGTGTAAATTTATTTTTATAAAGGATCACCTCTACAAACAAATTTACAGAAATAAAAACAGCTGATATAATCACAGCAGGTATATATGCAGGAGGTTTTATATGGAATCGTTAGAAGAAATATTCGGCATTCCCACCGTTCGTACAAGTAAGCGCTTAAGCAGAGTCGTTGCCGCACACTTACGTCCTTTTGGGATTACGCCAGAACAGTGGACCGTTTTAAAGCGCGTATCAGAAGCTGAATATAGTACACAGAAGCAATTAGCTGAGCGAGCAGATAAAGATCAAGCGACGCTGACTAAAATTTTAGATTTACTAGAAAAACAAAATTGGATTCAGCGTGTTAGAAATCCAGAAGATCGCCGCTCGTTTTTTATTCAAATAACAGAAGACGGCCTGCGTTTAAAAACAGAAGTGACGCCTGCTGTAGAACAGGTATTTTCCGAATTAACGTCCCAGCTAAACGAGCAGCAGGTAAAGATTTATACCGACACTTTACAAAAACTTGAACTCCGCGCCGAACAATTGCTTCAAGACGCAGAAAACCTGCGTTAAATACCCAAAACCCCACAGGTAACATTCTGCGGGGTTTTATACGTAGTTGGCAATACATAATACTTCTTTAATTTTTGAAATCACTTGTTTGGTTTCATCTGTTAAAGAGGTGAATTTAAACGCGATGGATTCTGCATTTGGATTAATGAAGGGTTCTTTATTTGTGTCTTTGCGGTAGTCTTCAATTTGTTCTAAACAATATTTTAAAATAAACGACAAGTTTGCACGTCGAAATCTCAAACTGACGGTAGAAGGCCATCTTTTTTGAAACTGATTGCTCCCTTCATATTGAATCGCTCCGATGTAGCGTTCTCCGGATAAAAAAGATTCTTTACTTCGATATAGCTGAACGGTTTGGGCTGTTCCGCTCCAGTCAATATAAATACCTGCTGTTTCACAAACTTCGTATATGTAATGAAAAAGCTCCGTTACTTCTCCGAAATGGTAGTGAAGCGGATGTTTAGCCGTCATAGGTAGCTCCCTCCTTTATCGACTTTCTACCATTATATTGTAGGAAAAGTAACTTATTCATTTATACAACTTATTTCATACGCATAAGCAGTAAAAATGAAAATATATATTTTTTAGTTTACATAAAAATATTATAAGTGATTAGCGATAGCCCGACTTTCGAAACGCGTCGTATACCGTATCCTCTTGAAGTTTTTCAAGATAAACGTTCGTTGTAGCAATAGAAGAATGCCCTACTACTTGTTTCACAACCGCAAGCGGAACGTCATTAGCTAAACTATTTGTAATAAAGGTATGACGAAACCAATGAGGAGAAATAGACGCGTTTCCTTTTACTTTATAAACAGCTGATTTAATCGTTCGATACAACGTTGTATAGGATAATCGCTTTTTTTCGCCGGTACAATAATACTCTTTAATGGAGTAAAAAAGCGGTTCAGTGTCAAAAGGACTTAGTTCGGCGCTTTCATTTAACGCTTGCCGATAAGTGAAAAGCGTGTCTTTCACATCATCAAACACGGGAATAGTGCGTTCTTTTTTTCCTTTACCAATCACATCTACAACCAAATTTCCGCGGCGGTCTTCGCGGAAGCTTCCCCAATTTAAACTTAGCAGTTCACTTGAACGCATTCCACTCATATACAAAAGCATTCCCATTAAGCGATTGCGCGCTTTGAATTCCTTTTCATGCTGGCGAATGCGCACGACGGATTCTAACGCATTTACAATCACCTGTGCTTCGCGATCGGTTAGCTCTCGGTATTCGGTACGATTTTGTTTTTCCTTATCACTGTAATGTCCTTTTGAGATAGATGGTTTTTCAATCCACGTCGTATACAGCGAAGGATAAAAATGAGTAGCGTGTCCAAACTCTAGCATTCTTCTAAAAAATTCTAGTTTTCTTGCAGCAGTGCGATTGGCATATTGATTTATCATTTCTTCATTAAATAATTTGACTTCCATAAATCCAATCGATTTTAATGTAATCTCTCGTTCGTAGAAAAAAGACAGAATCGTTTTCATGTCTTGATTGTAAGATCTGATCGTATGAGGAGAAAGTGATTTTTTAATAATACGCATTGAAAAAAAGAGCTGAATAAATTCTTCATCTGAAACGTGCTTTAAATTCAAGTTGTTATCTTCATCTAACAGCTCTGCCTCTTCCCACTGCTCTTTTAGCTGGCGAAACGAATTTTTCGCAGGCGACAATTCAAATTCTTCCATTTTACCCCTCCTAATTATAAAAAACGAAGATATACTTTTTAAACGAACCAGAATTAAATATAACGAGTTTTTATTCATTCGCAACAAATACCATTAAAATTTTTCAAAAACCTCTCAAAACTCAATTTAGAAAGCCGTTTTTTTAAGATTTTAATAAAAACATCCATTATATGTAAAATAAATTCTATTTTCTGCTTATTACTCTACTTTATCATATGAACGCTTGATAAGAAAGAGTTATCTTGCGTTAGTGTAGTAAAGTATTTTTTAAAATGCTCTTTCTAAAGATTTGCTTTTTATGGTGGAACGTTAAAATCTATCATGATAGGAATTACACAAATTGTGTATACATAAAAACATCACGCAAAGCGTGATGTTTTTTAAAGTGATTCAATTTTTGTCAGATACAACTGTTTGTTGCTGTAAGAAACGGTATACGTTCGGTAATACTCTTTTTCTTGACTTTGACCGTTCGTTGTAATGGAAATAACTTCTTTTGTTTGGATTGTATAGACCGTTTCATCATCATCTTCTTTTTCACTCACAGGTTCAACGTCTAATACCGAATAATCAACGAGTTCTTCTCGAATGTCTCTTTCATACAGCATTTTCACAAGCTGCTTTTGATCATTCCACAAAACACTGTCACGCTGGATATAAGGCTGTACGTGTTCGAATTTATTTGTGTTAATGGACTTTGTTAAATCTCGCAAATAATGTTCAATAAAAATATCTGCTGTTTCTTGATCAACTTTTGGGATATTTTTTAAATTAAACTCTTTTTCTTCCTTCTCTTCTTTTTCTTTTTCATCTTCTTTAAAGTCGTCGATTCGCTGAGAGCTGTTTTTGCTGATGGCATACTTTGTATGGTTCTCTTTGAAAACCATGATTTCTTCCTTTTCCCCTTTTTCATTTGTGCGGGTTGTTTCGCCTTGGTATGAAATATCACTAGAAGGATTAATTGACTTCACGTATTCCATATATTCATCAGCCGTAATGTTGAGGTATTTTTGATGATAGGTAACTTCATCCCATTCATTTAACTTCCATTGCTTATTAACGTATTTAAAATTCATGTAAATGGTCAGTCCGCCGCTTCCTTCTTTACTAATTGGTTCAATGGCTGACACCGAAAATTGCCCGGCGTGATTGTTAATAAGTTCAAATCGAATAAGATGATTAACATCAGGGAAAAAGCTCATATTACATTCTTTACAGTAATAGTTAGTGGAGATACTTTTTAACTTTGTTGCAATTAAAGATGATGTTGCATATGGCGTTAGCGCTTTTTTTAACGTTTCATAATCAGCAGGGTTAGATTCATTATCCCATTCATACTCTTCACCTAATTCTTTATAGGTGCTTGAAATTTTATTCATCGTCTCAACTGCAGTTTTTTCTGCTTTTTTTTCTGATACAAGATCAGGCTTGATAGATGACTTAGCTTGATTTTTTGGAATCACTTCATCTGAGGAAGGTTCGGTTGGTTTGGATAACTTAACTGTTTCTTTTTCTTCACAGGCCGTCAAAACCATTAGCAGCAGTAGAACGAATGCAATCGTCCATTTTTTATGCATAAGGTGTCCTCCTCAATGCCGAATTTAGTCTATTCTTAAAAGGATCTTTAATTTTCGAACGTATCGAGTACGTAATCACCGCTTGGAATTCCCCATTTTGCCTTTTTATGTTGAACTGTTTTAGCAAGTAACGAAATGGAGTTTTCTTTAAGCGTAATGACAATGGTTCCTTTATTTCCTTGCCCATCATTTTCATATTCAATGGCGGCTTGGTTATTTTCAAAGCGAATATTTTTTTGTTCAACGGTTGACACGCGGATTTTGCTAGGTGGCTGGTACGAATTTATTTTAATCGTCGCTTCCGAGTTGGATGTAGCAAGAAATTGAATGATAGGAGATCCGTTATCATTGCCAGTGGTCCATTTTCCATCGTAGTCGTGTAAATCTGTTGTTTGTGTAGTGGGAGTTTCAGTGTGTGTATTTGGTTTAGATGAAAAGTCGAATGGTTCTACACTCGATAGCTTTAACGTATCGTTTTGGTAAACAGCTGTATAAAGGCGGTCGCAAACTTTGCTGTAAGGATCTTTGCCGGGCTGTTTTAATAAGCTTTCCTCGTGGGTTTGTATTTTGAACACATGGTTAGGTTCTTCATACCAATTGACAATATGAAACGTTTGCTTCTTCTGCTCGATGCCTTGTCGTGTGAAATTTTCAACAAGAAGGTTCTGCTCTTTATAAAAAGAACTGTCCGCTTTCAAAAAAGCTTTTAGATCATTAAAAGAGTTGTCATCAACTGCTTTTCCAAACGCTGAAAAGTAATCAGTCATCCAGGCTGTGATAAATTTTCCGCTCATTGCTTCTTTATTCAAATCAATTGATTGAATGCTTTCTACCTGTGTTTTTGGTTCATTTAGTACTTTTTTTGCATCTTTTTCTACTATCATTGTATTTCCGTCTTTTATTGTCTCTTCTTGCTGACAGGCTGATAACAGAATAGATGAAACAACCGTGATAATGATTGTATTACGTTTGTTCATCATAATTGCCCCTTCTTTATCTAATATAAATGTATGTATATTCTTCCAACAAACAGACCTAGTATATCATTCTACAAAAAAACGCTCAACCCTTTAATTTCACAAGAAAAACGGCTTGCCTTTACAGCAGCCGTTTTTCTTCTTATTTAATAGATGCTTCTTGATATGAATTGGATGCCTCTTTTTTAAGCTGTCTTGAACCATAAAAAACATAGTAAATAATTGAAAGAAGGAAAATGCCAAGAATCACATACATTAAAGGTAGAGAAACACCAAACAGCATTAAACTTGTTGTAAGCACACTGTATTTTATAATGCTGTATAAGCACAGAATCCCTAATACTAAAGCAACGCTTGGCACTACCGGGTAATTTACTTTAAAAGGACGAGACAAGTTAGGTTCTTTTTTGCGTAAAATAAAAAGAGAAACTAAACTGATGCAGTACATCATCATTGCTCCGAATACAGATAAGATAATAAGGGCATTGGCAAACGTGGCAGATCCAGCACAAATCACACCGATTGCTCCCGGAATCAACAAACCGCCGACAGGAACTCCTTTTTTATTCGTTTTAGCAAGAAATTTAGGGAAGTAACCATCTCGTGCAAGCGCATAGGTTTGTCTTGAAAATCCCATGATGATTCCATTTAAACTAGCAATCAATCCGAATAGCCCGATAATAGCAACAACGGTTGAAATGCCGTTTCCATATACAGAAGACAGTGCCTGCGGAAGTGGATAATCGGCTAGCTTCCCGCTTCCTCCGCCAAGTCCTGCTGTTACAAATAGCGTAAACAACGTTGCGGTTGCAAGAGTAATAATCGCTCCAATAAATCCTTTAGGAATGTTTTTCTTAGGGTTTTCCACTTCTTCCGCTGCCATTGCTCCGCCTTCTATTGCAAGATAGAACCAAACAGCGAATGGAATAGCCGCTAGTACCCCTGTTGGCCCGTTAATAAATGAATGAGCGTTGAAAATATTTGATGTTTGTACATGAGGCAAACCAGCTACATAAAAAATAGATAAACCAATTAGTGCAACAATGGTAGCTGTAAGCTCAATCACCGCTACTTCTTTTACCCCGATTAAATTTAGTAAAACAAAGAAAATAAAGGCACCTACCGTTGCATATACAGGGTTAACGGCTGGGACAAGAAAGTGCAGGTATGCTCCTGTTGATACCGCAATAGCAGGAGGAGCAAAAATAAATTCAAGCAAGCATGCAATTCCGGCGATATATCCGCCAAAAGGTCCAAGTGCTCTTCTTGCATAAGCTGAAGGTCCACCAGCTTGCGGGATAGATGTTGAAAGCTCTGCATAGCTGAACATAAACGTTGTGTAAAACACCGTTACAATTAAGGTTGCAATTGCAAGCCCGATAATCCCGCCTTGTTCAAACCCGTAGTTCCACCCAAAGTATTGTCCTGAAATAACCATACCAACTGAAATAGCCCATAAATGAATAGGTTTTAATTGTTTTTGTAACGCCATACGTTCTCCTCCTTTTGATGTTTAGACAATAAGATGTACACCGCTTGTTTGCTGCTTAATCATTTTGTCAATCATGGTACCGATATGTGCGGCTGCCTCAATAGGAGGCGTTCCTCTTTTATGAATATTAGAAATAACCATACGATCAGACTCTTTTTTGCCTTTGCTAGGTTCATAGCACATGTAAGCACTCATGGATTCAGCACTGACCAGCCCAGGTCGCTCTCCAATCAATAGCACAAGTGCTTTTGGCTTTATGATTTCACCAATTTCATCCATACATGCAACTCGTCCTCCTTTTACAAAAAACGAAGTCCCGATACGAAGTCCATATGACTCCAGTGAATCAATTAAAGCAGGATGCACGTCGCTCATGTTTTCTTCAATTGCCTTAGCGCTCAGTCCATCTGATACCACTACTTGTACATCAGGCTGTGGCACGCAGTTTTTTAAAATCTCTTTCTTAGCGCCATCTGCTAATAACCTCCCTTGATCCGGCCGTTTTAAATAATGTTCTTTTGACTCCGCGCGTGTATTCACAGAAAAAAGGTTAAACTCAGATAGAATATCTTCTGAAACTGAGCCGTATACAGAGTCTACGGCTGCGGCATGATCTGTGCGAAAAGATAAAACGTCTTTTGTTAGCGGCCTTGTTCCCGTACGGCCAACACCTATGCGGGCAGGGGTAAATCGTTTCAGTGTTTCAAGCGGATCGCGATTTGACTTTGGTATCATAGTAAGCACCTTCCTTAAATCAAATTCATAAAAATAGTTGGGTCTCCAGCTCTTGATGTGAAGCGTCCGTTTTCCATAATACGCTGATCTTCAAGCCATTTTTGAAATAACGGAGTTGGGGTACGGCCGAGTACATTGCGCACGGTTGCGATATCATGATAACTAAGAGACTGATAGTTTAGCATGCAGTCATCAGCCATGGGCACTCCTATTACAAAGTTCACCCCAGCTGTTCCTAGAAGCATACTTAAATTATCCATATCGTTTTGATCAGCATCCATGTGATTGGTGTAACATACGTCTACTCCCATAGGCAAGCCGTGCATTTTGCCCATAAAGTGATCTTCTAACCCAGCTCGCAGGACTTGTTTGCTGTTATATAAATATTCAGGTCCAATAAATCCAACAACCGTGTTAACTAAGAAAGGCTTGTAGTGGCGAGCTAAGCCATAGCATCTAGCTTCGAGCGTTACTTGATCAATATTATAGTGGGCTTCTGCTGACAGTTCAGAACCTTGTCCTGTTTCAAAATACCAGCGGTTCGGACCTTTTGCTGTCCCTTTTTCATGAATTAACGCTGTCGCTTCATCGAGCATAGACAGTGAAATCCCAAATGAATCATTACCGGCTTCTGTGCCTGCTAAACTTTGGAAAATCAAGTCAGCAGCTGCTCCTTTTTCGATTGCTCTCATTTGGCTCGTCACATGTGATAATACACAGTTTTGAGTAGGAATCGACCATTCGTTGATTATATTTTTTGTTTCATTTAAAAGCGCGTAGATATTATCCGTTGTATCAATAACAGGGTTAATTCCGATAACCGCATCTCCAATTCCATAGCTTAACGCTTCGTAGAGAGATGCTCTCATTCCTTTTAAGTTATCTGAAGGATGATTAGGCTGGGCTCTTGAAGCCAATACGCCTTTTTGACCGATAGTCGTTTGACAAGTAGTTTGCACTTCTATCTTGGCAGCTCCTTGAATTAAATCTAAATTGGACATAATTTTAGTAGCTGCCGCAATCATTTCGCTGTTTAATCCTTTGCTAAGCGCAAGAAGGTCTTCTCCGGTATGCTCATCAGATAAGATGTATTCTCTTAACTCCCCTACTGTCCAATTTTTAATAATGTCGTAAACCGATGAATCAACCTGACTTTCGATTAATGCCGAGACGTTGTCTTCATCTGCGCTTAGCAGCGGGTAATTTCGAATATCAGCAAGTGTGATATCAGCTAGCACTTGTTTGGCTGCCATTCGTTCTTTCATTGACTCAGCGCTAACTCGTGCGAGCTGATCTCCAGAACGTTCTTCGTTTGCTTTGGCCATAATTTCTTTCAAGCTATAAAATGAAAATGTTTCTCCTAACAACCGGGTAGTTTTAAACATCTTTTCCTCCTTGTATGTTCAGTTGATTATGATGAAAAAGCGAGTGTTTTAATCGAAACAGAGATTGCCTCTCCAGCTACGGGTAACCCTAGATCGATATAATCTCCGTGGGTAAAGTCAATTTGATCTAAACAAATAATTTCTAATTCTTTCTCCTGTTTGGCTAGTGCTTGTCCTAAAGCTTTAGCAATATCCTGCTCGCATAAAACAACGAGGCACTTAGCTCCTTTAAAACAAGCACCAAATTCAGCGCTTATTACTTTTGCTAATTCTTGCAGCATTATATAGCTGCAGTAAGGGAAATGAGATAAAGCAATAGCAACGGGAGGATCTTCTGCGCTGAAAACAGTTGAAGCCTGCATGCATGCCGTTCGAGCTCTTTCTTGAAACAGCTGCGGATTCCACTCCTCCTCTTGCTGTACGGGTATCTCTATAATCGGAATATTTTTTAGCGGCAGCCGCTTTGATTTAATGTATACGGTTGATCCGCTAACTTCTGTATTTTGCATGCCGGCCCCAATGACAGTAGCGCGCGTTGTTTCAGCGGCTTGAGATACGTGTATGGATTGAAACTGATACGCTAGCAGAGGACCAATGTCTCCATGTACAGCGACTTTCCTCACTGTTTTTGGCTTCTGCTTCTCCATCATTGCCCCTACTCCTCCTGAAATCATGATTGTTTCTGGTTGGATAGAAGATCTTGTATGAGGAGAAACGAGCAGCGTGGAATTTTGCTTCAGCGCTTTTACATAATTCACGGTTTCTTCAGCTAGTAATTGACAGATAGACGAGAGTTTTTCAAATGTTGCTTTTTCACCTTCTCGCAGTATTAAAGAATTATTTTTTAAAAATTCAGTTAAATAAGGTGAAATGTAGGTTACAAAACCGTCTGAATTCAGCCGAATTAATCTCCCGCCTACATGCAGGGTAAATGTTTCTATCACTTTTCCATTTTGACATAAGGCGATGTTAGCAGTGCCTCCTCCTACATCAATATTGGCAATTACTGCATTTGTTTCAGCGGAATGTTGGATTGCTCCTGATCCTTTTGCCGCCAATATTCCTTCCAAATCAGCACCGGCTGTTGCAACAACGAAATCTCCAGCATGTTCGGCTAGATAGTGAACGATACTCTCTGCATTTTGCTTTCTAGCAGTTTCTCCTGTGATGATCACAGCGCCCGCCTCCACTTGATCTAAGGAGATTTCTGCATTCTTGTACTCTTGTTCTAGTAGTACCGTTAATCGTTGAACATCGATTTCAACCTCGTTTACCATAGGTGTGGTATAGATAGAACTTGCATACGTTACGCGACGATCAATAATTTGACAGCCTGGCAGCGTAAACTGATTTTGTTGATTTGCTATTAACAGCTTGCTTACAATCAGTTTTGTTGTGCTTGTTCCAATATCTAAACCTATGCTCGTGATCCATTTCTGTAGCATGCTATCAATCCCTTATCTCGTTTGAATATGTTGACTATCATAAAACAGTTTTTTGAATATTTCACTAACTATGTTATCAAACCTGACACACTTTTGTGTAAACAAAGGTGACAAATGAAAAAAAAGACTAAATCTTGGTAGATTTAGTCTTTTTTCTTATGATGAATGTGATTTAGTTACAATCATTCTTGATGCCGATGGAATTAACAATGAAAGAATGACTAAGCAGGCTATTAGTGACCCTACCATTGAAACACCGTTCATTGAAAAAGAATACCACAGAGCGGACATACCTTTTGGTGCGTACGATCCCCAGAAAATAATACCAGCAATAAAGTGCCAGAAATAACGTGCGAAGCTTCCGATAATAAGGGATAAAACAATCAAAACAAAAGCTTTTGATCTGTTATTGGTAGCTAAATTTGTTTTAATAGATTGTGAAAAAATACCTCCAAAACCTATAAAAGCAAAAGCCACAATATATTCAATAAATGTTTGTAGCGCTGTTAAAATATAAGCCGTTCCTGTCGCTAACTGCAAAAGCCCCCATAATAGACCAGATAGAGCCCCGCCTTTTACTCCCCAGCGAAAGCACATAATAAAAATGGGCACCATGGAGAACGAAATACTTACAGCCGTTGCAATCTTAATGGAAGGCAAAAGGTCAAGTAGAAGTGCCAATGCTGCAAAAATAGCTATTTCAATTTTAGCCTGTAAAGGTAATGCTTTATTCACGTTTCTCACTCCTGTTTTTGAATCATTCATATCAAACGGTTTACACAGGAGTAAGCAACTATATGCTACTATTCCCACATTCCTACGCTAGCGTTAACTAACAGGTTCTAAGGGTCTGAACATTTCGTTCACTCTCAGCACGGCGGCTCCCCCTGTGGTACGTTTGGATATTTATGTAGTATAAAGACAATGTTTATTATACCATACGTAACAAAATAGATTCGAGAGATTTCAAAGATGTTTCTATTTTCTGAATCTATTTTTTATAATGACAATCGTTTTAGTATTTGTTATACTTCTTTTATGTCAATTGAATATAAAAAACCCTCATCCTAATCGATGAGGTAGAGGTCGCAGTTTTTAATAGTAAAGTAACGGAAATGCAGAGAACATTGAGGATGTTGCTTGAAAGGAAAAATTGCCGAAGTTTAAATCACTTCTCGGTTGATTTAAGCTGGGGCTGTCTCCGAACAGGAACAGAACTGTCACATCATGCGAGTGATGTGAAGAGCTATCTTCACGGAAGGTTGACGCGGTTTTCAGATTTAAAAGCGCGCACATATACTGCGGGCTTTTTTTATGTTATCCCGTCTCTTTCCGTACATTCGAAAGGAGTATTTATCTATGCAAGAGCAGCAAGAATTAAAACGTGGGTTGAAATCTCGCCACTTAACGATGATTTCATTAGGAGGAGCCATCGGAACCGGCTTATTCCTAGCAAGTGGTGGAGCAATTCACACAGCAGGACCTGGGGGAGCGCTTTTAGCTTACGCTATTATTGGCGTAATGGTTTACTTTTTGATGACCAGCCTAGCAGAGCTCGCAGCTTATATGCCTGAAGCTGGTTCATTTAGTACGTATGCGTCTCGTTTTGTAGATCCATCCTTTGGTTTCGCTCTCGGCTGGAACTACTGGTATAACTGGGCTATTACGATTGCAGCTGAATTATCCGCTGGAGCCCTTATTATGAAATTTTGGTTCCCGAACTCTTCTTCTATTTTATGGAGTGCCCTGTTTTTATTAATTATGTTTGGGCTTAACTACCTTTCTGTAAAAGGATTTGGTGAATCTGAATTTTGGTTTTCGTTAATTAAAGTAGTAACGGTTATTATCTTTTTAGTTATTGGTATTATGATGATTTTTGGTATCTTTAACAATGAAGCACCAGGTTTCAAAAACTTCACGCTTGGTGATGGACCGATTCACGGTGGATTCTTCACTGTACTAGGTATATTTATGGCAGCTGGTTTTTCATTCCAAGGAACAGAGTTGCTTGGAGTCGCAGCTGGAGAAAGTGAAGATCCGGAAAAAACGGTTCCTCGCGCAGTTAAACAAGTCTTCTGGCGCATCTTGTTATTTTATATTTTAGCTATTTTTGTTATTGGAATGCTTATTCCATACACAGCGAATTCATTAGCAAGTGATGACGTGAGAGTAAGTCCGTTTACTTTAATATTCGAACGAGCAGGTCTGGCGTTTGCAGCATCAGCGATTAATGCCGTTATTTTAACAGCTGTTTTATCTGCTGGTAACTCAGGTATGTATGCTTCTACGCGTATGCTGTGGAACTTAGCGAAAGATGGAAAAGCACCAAGGTTCTTAGCAAAAGTGAATAAACGAGGCGTTCCAGTTAATGCCTTAATCGCAACGGCACTTGTCGGTACACTTGCATTTGGTGCTTCATTTTTTGGAGACGGTGCGGTATATACGTGGTTACTTAATGCTTCTGGTATGTCTGGTTTTATTGCTTGGTTAGGAATTGCGATCAGCCACTATCGTTTTAGAAGAGCATTTGTTGCTCAAGGTCATGATTTGAGTGAACTTCCATATCATGCAAAACTTTTCCCATTTGGCCCTATCTTTGCCTTTATTTTATGTGCCGTTGTTATTTTAGGCCAAAACTATTCGGCGTTTATGGGTGACTCGATTGACTGGTACGGTGTACTTGTTTCTTATATCGGACTTCCTTTATTCTTAATTGTTTGGTTAGGATACAAATGGACGAAAAAGTCGAAGCTTATCCCGTTAAAAGAATGTCAAGTAACAGTGAAAAAATACGAATAAAAAAAGCTCTCTATTCAAAAGAATAGAGAGCTTTTTTTATATGAGCTGATCGGCAAAATGAAGAGATATATAAGCGGGTTGGTTTTTCATAACAAGCATATAACCTTTGAGGGGACGGTTATAGTAATCAGCAGCTTCGATATAATAAATACGCTGAATTAACCTGCTTAAACGAGTTGCAAAAGATGGAAGTTGGTGATTAGGAATGGTTTGGATGTAGTCTATGATTTCTTGCTTAGTTTGAAGGCCCGAACGAGTACATTGTAACAGGTGAAAAAGCGGATCTGCTGTTATAGTAGATAGTTCAGAATTGTGTTTGATTCTATTCAGCTGGATATGCAGTTCTTTTTTGGACCATCTTTTTGGAATAGCTCTTATATGCTGATATTGAAAATGTGTATTCATGATAGCTAACACCTTTCGTATTAAAATAATAAAATGACTTATTATTTTAATAACCTTTACACATGAAACTAAAACGTTACAATGTGTAAAGGTGTCATACATCTTATAAAATAAGCTGATAAAAAAGCACATCTTGCCACTGATCGAATTTCCAGCCTACTTCTTTAAATTCTCCGCAAAATGTAAAATTAAATTGCTCATGCATTTTGATACTGATATCATTCCCTTTTGTAATCCCTGAAATGACAACGTGATGGTTGAGTTCTTTAGCCAATTCCAAAATCCGCTTCATAAGCTGTTTTCCAATGCCATACCCCTGCTGATTTTTATCAATATAAATCGATAGCTCTACCGTTTGAATGTACGCTTCTTTATCTCGATAAGAAGAAAGCGAAGCATAGCCCGCTACTACTCCATCTTTTTCCGCGACAATAAGCGGAAAGAGTTCATTGCTAATATGATTATTAAACCAGCCCCTTCTTTGTTCTACTGTTACAGGCGTTAAGTCAAAAGTAGCAGCACTTGTTTGAACGGACTGATTATAAATTTCAACAAGCATAGGTAAATCTTCTTCTTTAGCATAACGAATGATCATATGTACAAACTCCTTATAGTATAGAATTATCTTTATTTTACTTCTTTTAATAAACATAATCTACATAAAAAAACGATGTGCGCATGCACATCGGTTATTGGTTTTGGGCATATTGAAAGGTTTGAAGGACTTGAAGAGTCTCTTTTGTAGAAATGACCGTTGCAAACTCTCCGTGCAAAGAAGACAGTGCGAATGTATGTACATCTTCTGCAGGAAGTCTGGTTTTTCCATCGTAGGACATACAATCAAAGCAAGCCGTTGCATCGTTTACAACGTACGTCCTGTACCCTAAATTCCCAGCCATGCGGGCAGTCGTAGAGACGCAGTGATTAGTAGTTAGTCCTATTAAAATGAGCGTATCATAGCCATTTGCTTTTAAATAGCTATCTAGCTCTGTTCCAATGAAGCAGCTGTTCACGTGCTTGCGAATTAAGTATTCATCTTCTTGTGGACCAAATCCTTCTTTAAACTGAAACCCCTTCGAGCTTGGGTGTAAAGGAGAATCTGGATTTTCTGATGCATGCTGCACGTGAATGACAGGATAGTCTTGGCGCCTCCATGCTTGCAGTAGCGTCAGCATATTCTTTTCTGCATCTAAATTGTTTCTTTCTCCCCACTGGGGTGAATAAAACCCTTCTTGTACATCGATAAGTAGCAACACTGGCCGGGAACGTAGCATAAGCATCATCTTCTTTCGTCTTTATTTTAAAATGGAAATAACGTATGTGCATCCATCAGGACCGGCTTTTGAAGAATGAACCGTTTGTTTCGGTAAATGTATCCGATCTCCGGCCTGACATAGAACCGTATCACGTTCAACTGTAAAGTAAATAGATCCTTCAAGGATATGAAGAATTTCATCAGTTGGATGCGTATGAGACGGATGTGTTTGAAAAGCAATATCGTGCTGTACTTCAACGTATCCAGTATACGCCGGAAGCAGCTCTTTAATTACTTCTTCAAACTTTCCGCCAACTCCTTTTTTAATAGAGGCTTTTTTTACGTCCATGCTGCTCACTCCTTTTTAATTTAAATGGACACTGTCCGGTAGTATGGTTATTATCATCGTGTAAAAAATATTGTTTCCACTCTCTGTTTTCCTGCTGTCCATACCAGCCTAACTCAGGGTGAGCTGATACGTCATCATATGTTTTTAACCAATCGCGGACGACTTTTTGTACATGCTTCCCTATTTTTGAATCTCCTGTCATACCTTCAAACACCCACCGCGGCTGAAATGTAATCATAAATCCTCTGCTCTTACGGCTTTTACGTAGAGAATGAGCAGGCGTATTACAGACGACAAAAATAGGTTCTCCGTGAAAACAAAATTCCCATAATGCATCTTTTGGGTCTTTCGGAATATCTTGCGGCCATTTCTTTTGATCAATTTGATGAAGAAACGTCAGCGTATCCCAAAACATCGTTTCGTACTCTTCCATTGACCGTTCTTTATGTTCAGGCTTAAAGAATAACACAAAGGATGTATAGCGACCTATGGTCTTAAATGTATCTATGTATTCTCTAAGTGCCGCCGCTGCATGTTTAATATCTTGATAGTTATAAGGAGTCGTCACAAATGAAAAACGCAGTAAATCTTTTTTAAAGCCTTCTACCCCTAATATACAGGGAAATGGATTTTCTTCTGATAATATATCGCTTTGGAAATATTGAAAAGCATCTTTCCCCCAGAACGGGACGTGCGTTGACTCTAAAATCTCATTAGCTCGAAAAAGCATTTTTGATACCATTAAAACCCTCCTTATGGAACTCAACGTTACATGTGTATTAAAAAAAAGAAAGTTTATGAGTATTTTTAACTAAATCTCGCTTCTAAATTATAAAATTCTAATCTATATATATATAAGCTACTATTGGACAAGTTAGAAAGGAGGCTGTGTTTGTGGAGTGGTTTTTGATTGCTATAAAACAAATAATTCTAGGTATTAGTCTCGCAGCACCGGTAGGCCCAATTAATATAGAGATGATTAAAAGAGGTCTGACAAAAGGATTTTGGGCTTCTTGGCTAGTTGGTTTAGGAGGAATGACAGCCGATATCTTATTTATGCTTCTCATTTTAATAGGGTTAACCCCTTTTGTTCAGATGCAGGCTGTTACGGTTGTCCTGTATGCAACGGGTTTTGTCATGCTCACATTTGTTGGCTTTCAAAGTATGAAACAAGCTGTCTCTCGTTCCTTTTCAGTAGATGTAAATAACCCCTCTGCTAAAAAAGATAAGTCGTTTTTTACAGGTTTTTTTATTGCTCTTATGAACCCTTTAAATATTGTGTTTTGGTTCGGTGTATTTGGATCAAGCTTAAGCGAAAGTCTTCAAAGTCAAACGTGGCTATCCGTCTTTTTTCATAGCTTCTTTATTATTTTTGGCATCATTCTTTGGAATTTAAATATTGCGGGCAGCATTCATTTTACAAGAAAATTTATCACGCCTAAGCTTTTTCGCCTCATTACGTTAGGTGCTGGTTTTTTACTTTTTTTATTTGGCTGCCAATTCGGTTTTAAATGTGTATCCTTACTTATCGGCTGAGCTTTTATTGATGAGTTCAATAAGGGTGTCGTTTACTTTCTCACGTTCATCATAAAAAAGACCGTGTCCACTATTTTCAAATGGGATCAGTGTAGAAAATGAAATGTGGCGATTCATTACTTTTGCAAGATCAAATGGACAAATTTGATCTTTTTTTCCGTGTAATATATATGTCTCAGCGAAAATTTGACTCAAATCTTCCCGTAAGTCTTCGTCTCGTAAAGACACCGCAGTTTTAATCGTTCCATGGCCAGATGCCTCTAAACCTAAATCTTGAAACCATCCTCTAAAAGCTGCGCTGGCAGGCTGATTAAAAAATTTTTTCCCAAAGTCTTCAAGCATGTTAGGACGATCTCTATACGTATTTTGAATAATTGTATTTACTTCTTCAGAAGGAAGTCCGTATGGAAAATCAGTTTTTTGAATAAAGCTTGGAGCCGCTGCCCCTAATAAAATTAACTTCTTCACGCCATATCCTAAGTGTCTACTCATATATCGAATGGCAATGGCTCCCCCCATAGAAAAGCCTACTAGCGTATAATTTTTAAGTCCTAATTTTTCTACTAACATACGAATATCATCCGCTAATTGATTGTAAGAATAGCCGGTGAAAGGCGCATCTGATTTTCCAAATCCTCGAAGATCAGGAGCAATACACCGAATACCGCAGGCCGGCAGCGTTGTAAATTGGTATTCGTACATTTTAGCATTAACAGGCCACCCGTGAAGGAAAAGAACGGGTTCCCCTTTTCCAATATCCCGAACAAAAAGTTTAGTCTTAGGAGTTACGTGAATAAAATAGTTCATATATAACACCTCCTAGATGTTCTTATATATATATGTTTTGGACAATTTGAACATTCAAAAGTTTCTTATAGGCTTGTGTAGGAGATGCATGATGTTCATTTGGAATGAGGAGTAGGAAAATCATTTTATATTGTTTATTTAGAACATAGTTCATTTTAAAAATATTGGGTAAAAAAAGTAGTAAAGCTTTAAAAACTTTACTACTTTTTTTTGTTATTTTTCTTCCAGCCACATATCAACTAAATTGCCAGCTTCGCTTTGGTCCAATACGAATGAACCGTTGCTATATCGGTCACTAGCTCGCATTGTAGATGGATCAACCTGCTCGATTTGACCTTTAGATGATTCCACTATCATGTAATGTTCTTTAGAGATTACTTTTACTTTTGCAATTTGATGCGGATTAGATTTTAGTTCTCGGACCATCACTAGCCCTCGTTTTGCTCGTGCTGATTCTTCAAACTCAGCAATTTTTGTCTTTTTCACAGCTCCTCGCTGCGTGGCGATAAATAATTCAGTTGATAGAGCTTCATCTTCATCGAAGATAACGCCGCTTACAACATAATCATCGTCTTTTAAGTTAATTCCTTTTAAACCAGAAGCGCGAGTTCCTACAATATTAATTTCTTCTTCCCGGAAACGCAGTCCGTAGCCAGAGCGAGTGGCAATAAACACTTGTTTTTTACCATCCGTTTGATATACATCGACTACTTCATCATCGCCTTTTAAATTAAGAGCGACAAGAGCTTTGGAGTAGCGCTGTGCTTTATATTGAAGTAATTCTGATTTTTTGACCATACCATTTTTCGTAAAGAAAAGCAGATACTGATTTTCTTTAAATTCTTTTACCGGTATCGCTCGTACAATCTGCTCTTCTTTATCAATTGGAACAATGTTCATGATATGCTGACCCATGTCTTTCCACCTGATATCAGGAAGTTCGTGCACTGGCATATATAAATAATTCCCTTTGTTTGTGAAGATGAGCAGCGTTTCGGTTGTATTAATTTCATACTTCGCTAAAATTCGATCCGTATCTTTCATACCGAAGTCTTGCCCGTTAGACGCGGCGTAAGAACGAAGACTTGTTCGTTTTACATATCCGTCTTTTGTGACTGTTACCATCACTTCTTCAGATGGAACCATCACTTCTAGATTAATTTTAATCTCTTCGATTTCCGCTTCAATTTTTGAGCGGCGTTCTGTACTGTATTGCTTTTTTACACGGCGTAATTCTTTTTTGATTACATTAAAAAGTTTTTTCTCGCTATGTAAGATTTCTTCTAACTCGTTAATTTTAGCACCTAGCTCTTCAGCTTCTGCTTGTAGAGCTGTAATGTCCGTGTTTGTCAAACGGTATAATTGAAGCGACACAATCGCTTCTGCTTGAGGTTCTGTAAATTCATATTTGCCAATTAAATTATTTTTAGCGTCGCGCTTATCTTTAGAAGCTCTAATCGTCGCAATAACTTCATCTAAAATCGACAGTGCCTTAATCAATCCCGCTACAATATGTTCACGTTCACGTGCTTTTTGCAGTTCGTATTTAGAACGATTTGTTACTACTTCTTTTTGATGATCAATATAAGCATCAAGAATGTTAGCCAAACTCATAAGCTTTGGTCGCTTTTTAGCAATGGCAACCATGTTAAAATTATACGGTACTTGCAGATCCGTATTTTTATAAAGGAAGTGAAGTACTCCTTGAGCATTTGCGTCTTTTTTTAATTCTACTACGATGCGCAGACCCGTACGATCCGTTTCATCGCGAACTTCAGCAATACCTTCCACTTTTTTATCTAAACGAAGCTCATCCATTTTCTTCACAAGGTTGGCTTTGTTTACTTCAAACGGAATTTCCGTAATGACAATTTGCTGTTTTCCGCCGCGAATGGACTCCACTTCCGTTTTTCCGCGAATAATAATTTTCCCTTTACCTGTCTCGTAGGCTTTCTTAATCCCGTCTACACCTTGAATGATTCCCCCTGTAGGAAAATCAGGACCTTGGATAGCCGTCATTAATTCTTCAATTGTACACGTTGGTTTATCAATTCGCATGATCGTTGCGTCAATTACTTCACCTAAATGATGAGGAGGAAGTTCTGTAGCATAACCAGCTGAAATACCCGTGGATCCATTCACTAGCAAGTTAGGAAACATAGCTGGTAACACAGTTGGTTCGCTGCTTGTATCATCGAAGTTAGACACAAACTCAACCGTTTGTTTGTCAATATCTCGTAGAAGTTCTGCAGCAATCGATGAAAGGCGAGCTTCTGTATAACGCATTGCTGCTGGGGGATCTCCATCAATACTTCCGTTGTTTCCGTGCATTTCGATTAATACATTTCTAACTTTCCATTCTTGACTCATTCGAACCATGGCATCATATACAGATGAATCACCATGAGGGTGATAGTTACCAATTACGTTTCCTACAGTTTTGGCTGACTTACGAAACCCTTTTTCTGCTGTATTTCCATCTACGTGCATTGCATATAAAATACGACGCTGAACGGGTTTTAACCCGTCTCTTGCATCCGGCAGTGCACGCTCTTGAATAATATATTTACTGTATCGACCAAAACGGTCGCCTAGTACATCCTCAAGAGGTAAATCTAAAAAGCGTTCTGTTTGTGTCATTGTACGTCCTCCTCTGCGACCGTTAATACATTTTCATTATCTAAAATATTTGGATCTTCTTCTAATCCAAACGCTACGTTGCTTTCAATCCATTTTCTGCGTGGTTCTACTTTATCGCCCATCAAAGTGGTCACACGACGATCAGCGCGAGCAGCATCATCAATACGAACACGAATCAGCGTACGCGTCTCTGGGTTCATTGTTGTTTCCCAAAGCTGATCTGCGTTCATTTCACCGAGACCTTTATAGCGTTGAATCATATACCCTCTTCCTACCTTATCGATAGCACCTTGCAACTCTTCGTCACTCCATGAATATTCAACCACTTCTTTTTTACCTGACCCTTTACTTACTTTGTAGAGCGGTGGAAGAGCAATAAATACTTTTCCTGCTTCCACAAGCGGTTTCATATAGCGGTAGAAAAACGTTAGAAGAAGCACTTGAATATGAGCCCCATCCGTATCCGCATCGGTCATGATGACTATTTTATCGTAGTTAATATCATCGATTGTAAAATCTGCGCCTACTCCTCCGCCTATCGCGTGAATGATCGTACTAATTTCTTCGTTTTTAAAAATATCTTGAAGCTTGGCTTTTTCGGTATTGATAACTTTCCCTCGCAGCGGCAGCACAGCTTGAAAGCGGCGATCCCTTCCTTGTTTTGCTGAACCTCCGGCGGAATCCCCTTCGACTAGGTACAGTTCGTTTCGCTGAGGATTTCTTGATTGCGCAGGCGTCAACTTCCCGCTTAGAACGGTTTCTTGACGCTTTCGTTTTTTCCCGTTTCTTGCGTCTTCTCTCGCCTTACGTGCCGCTTCACGCGCTTGAGCAGCTTTGATTGCTTTTTTTACAAGAAGAGAGCTTACGTCTGGATTTTCTTCTAGGAAATAGGCAAGTTTTTCAGAAATAACTGCATCTACCGACGAACGAGCTTCACTTGTACCTAACTTTCCTTTGGTTTGTCCTTCAAACTGAAGCAACTCTTCAGGTATTCTAACGGAAACGATGGCTCCTAATCCTTCTCGTATATCCGTTCCTTCTAAGTTTTTGTCTTTTTCTTTTAGCAGGCTTACTTTACGGGCGTATTCATTAAACGCACGCGTCATAGCGCTTTTTGCACCGGACTCATGCGTTCCCCCGTCTTTGGTACGAACATTATTAACAAATGATAAAATGGTTTCAGAATAACCATCGTTAAATTGAAACGCAAATTCAACTTCAATATTATGATGAATCCCTTCAAAAAAGACGACTGGATGAAGTGAATCTTTTTCTTCATTTAAATATGAAACGAAGGCTTGAATACCTGTTTCATAATGAAAGATATCTTGACGATCATGCCTTTTATCGATTAACTCTATTTTGAATCCTTTTAACAGAAAAGCCGATTCGCGGAGCCGTTCACAAAGCGTATCATAATTGTACACGGTTGTTGAAAAAATCGTGGCATCCGGTTTGAAATGAATCGTTGTTCCCGTTTTTTTTGTTTTCCCTATTTTTTCTAGCGTCGTAACCGGCTTTCCTCCATTTTCAAAACGCTGTTCATAAATAAATCCATCTCTATGAATAGTTACAGTCAACCATTCAGACAGCGCATTTACAACAGATGCACCTACTCCGTGTAAGCCTCCGCTTGTTTTATATCCACCCTGTCCGAATTTACCTCCTGCATGCAAGATGGTTAAAATAACTTCAGGCGTTGGTTTTCCTAGTTTATGCATGCCAGTTGGCATACCTCGACCTTTATCTTGTACAGAAATTGAATTATCTTTGTGAATGGTTACAATAATTTCTTCTCCGTAGCCTGCTAGAGCTTCATCGACAGAGTTGTCGACGATTTCATATACTAAATGATGCAGACCTCGTGTATCCGTACTTCCAATATACATACCAGGACGTTTACGAACGGCATCTAATCCTTCTAGTACTTGAATTGCATCTTCATTATAATTAAATTGTTGTTTCCGAGCCATTCATACTACCCCTTTCATCACAACGAACATTACTACATTATGTATGAAACACAAACGTTTGCGCTTCGTGTCTAAGAATAAATGATCATGTATCCTATCTTTTAATTTTATAGTGTTCGCATCAACAGAACGTATGTTTCTATTTTTGCGTACTTACAAGATTTTAGCACAAATTTCCGTATTATAAAAGCAATATCTTGTGTATTCATGGATTATAAGCCTTATAAAGCTAGCTGTCTAACGTCTATTGTAGCGGAAACTCTCTTACTATTTCAACGCATGGTGAAACCCATGCAAGCAGTGTGCATGGGTTGGTTGTTCTGCTTATAGATCTTACTTTGTTAAAGCATGCTCGACTTTTATACAACGATCCATAACTACAGTATACCCTTTTTTAGCGAGCAGGTCATATGCTTCTTCATTAATTAAACCAGATTGTGCCCAAAATACGTCTGCATCTACTTCTAAAAACTCTTCTGCAACTTCAAGCAAATGCTCAGAGCGACGAAATACATTAACGATATCAATATGCCCTTCAATTTCTTTTAATGAAGATACGGCTTTTACGCCGAGCGCTGAGTTGATTGTTGGGTTCACCGGAATTATCTCGTAACCTTGCTGCTGCATGGCTTCTGAAACCATATAAGACGTTCGATGAGGATTATCTGATAAACCTACTACAGCAATGCGCTTGCTTTTTTTTAATATTTTACCAAGCTCTTGACGGGAAGGAATTTTAATGGACATGTCTATTACCTCTCTTAGCTATATAATATGTACTGAACAACATTCGCGATTTACAGTTGATTTCCTGCATATAGTACCCGTTTTCTCTATTTTTGTAAACGTCTTCTTTTTTAAAAATAATTGGCTCTCACCCAAAACTAACTATGTTTTTTTAAGTATCTCATGGTAAAATAGAAACGATATAGAAATAAAGGAGCTTTCAAACATGAATTATTTATTACCTATTCTTGCCTATATCTTGGGCTCTATTCCTTTTGGACTAGTTGTTGGAAAACTAGGATACGGCATCGATATACGAGAGCATGGAAGTGGCAATTTAGGCGGCACCAACTCATTTCGTACATTGGGTGTAAAAGCCGGAATTATCGTTACACTTGGAGACATTCTAAAAGGCACCCTAGCAGCTTCTTTACCGCTTTTATTTGATACAAATCAAAACATTCTCTTCATTGGTTTATTTGCTGTCATTGGTCATATTTTTCCTATTTTCGCGAAATTTAAAGGCGGGAAAGCTGTTGCCACATCCGCCGGAGTGATTTTATGTTATGAACCTCTTTTATTTGTTTTCGTGCTATTATGTTTTTTTATCTGCTTATACATAACGAAGTATGTATCACTGTCATCAATGGTTACTGGGGTATTAACCTTTATCTACACGCTATTTAAACAAGACTACATGCTTATTATGATTATTGGTGTAATTGTAGCCTTTGTCATTTACAGACACCGCGCAAACATTACGCGAATTCTTAACAAAACAGAACCGAAAGTCACATTTTTATCAGGTAAAAAGAAATAAGAGGCTCTTCCTCTTATTTCTTTTTTTATAACCACTTTGTAAGCGAATACATTTCTTGTTTATTAGTTATACTGATACTAAAATAAGGAGGTGAATAATGTGAAGAAAAAATGCCCCATTTGCAAACGTAATAAGAAAATGGATTCACAGCTAGAAGGAAGCCGCTACTGCGTTCACTGCTGGGAAACCATTGGAAAACAATATGATTTTAAATGAAAGAATGAAACGATTTAATATAGAAATGAAGCATTCGCCTCTATATTAAATCGTTTTATTTTATTTTATCTTATTCCTTCCTAGCTGGATTCGTATATATTGGTAATTTATCTATCTTTCTACTATAATAAATGTATCCGCAGTATTGGAAGGAGCATAATTAATGAAATTAACAGTAACAGAAGCAGCAGCTACGTGGTACAAAGACGAAATGATGCTAGAAGGAAACGAAACAATTCGCTTTTTTGTTCGCTACGGCGGATGCAGCAACGTTCAAAAAGGTTTTTCTTTAGGTGTAAACACAGATTCTCCTAAAAACGTTGGCGTTGAAACAAAAGTTGACGGTTTAACATTTTTCGTAGAAGATGAAGACCTTTGGTACTTTGATGGTCATGATTTGACCGTAAATTATAATGAAGAAACAAAAGAACCTGACTTTCATTACGAAGCGTAAGAATAAAAAGCATCGATTTATCGATGCTTTTTATTCTTACGCTTAACCCTGCTTTTTGGCGTCTTCATAGGCTTTATGCCATTCCGGATAATTACGGCGAATCGAAATAGGCTTAAAGTTTTCTTTTTTTACACATACGTGTGACGATGTTCCTGTTAACGCAAGTTCTTCATCTGAATTAAAAATTTCGTATCCGTACACAACGCGTAGACCGTCATAGTTCTCAACCCAAGTATGTACCACAGCTGTCTCGCCATAATGAAGCGGCTTTTTATATGATGCCTGTATATCAATAACTGGCGACAGCACACCGTCTCTTTCCATTTGTGCATAGCTAAAACCTAAATCACTGATAAACTGTGTTCGGCCTATTTCCATCCATACTAAATAGTTAGCATGATACACAACGCCCATCTGATCGGTTTCTGCATAGCGCACTTCGATTTCTTTCTTCGATACTAGCATGATTCTACCTCCTCTTGCACTGTTCCTGTTTTATCTTACCATATAAGGAGAATATACTCCTACTAGTTTGGTTATTACTCAATATGTTGTAAGACTAAGCGCATCTTGAATACGATATATCAGTGTTTCCAGCCTCGTCATCTTATTTTCATACCTTTTATAAGGAAGTGTGTATGTGTAGTCTTTATTTGTCCATAGGCGGTCAAAATAAGCGTTTAGTTCCGTCATAACCTTTTTGTTAGGAGGTCCTGATACTTTAATATCCGTTTCTAAGTTCAAATCATCCAAATTTCGTTTTGTGAAATTTGCTGCTCCTGCAATAATCATTGCCTTTCTTTTGTTTCGAATAAATAAAGTTTTGGGATGATACTGCTCTTTTCCCGTATGATACCAGCGAACTTTAATATCGCCTTTAGATTTTTTCACAAGTTCTGCTGCGACTGGACGGTTAGGCAGTCCGAACTTTTTTCTTCCGAACGCATTTTCATTAGGGTCTAAAATTAATCGTACGTTTGCCCCTTGTTCGGAAGCTTTCAAAAGCGCCTTTATTACGTCTCGATCTCCAAGATAAAACATGCCAAGCCACACATCGTCGCCTTTTTTAGCATGACGTAAATCATGTAATACGTGCTTATAAATTTTGCCTTCTGTTAACAGCTGAACATAGAGGTCTCCCTTTTCTTTTTCTTTCTTCTTATACCGAGGTAAATCTCCTCCGTAAGAAAAATCAGACACGGCTTGTTCGCTTTTTACAACATCTCCAATGATATTCCCTTTTACTTCAAAGGCCATGTTGGAATTATAAAAGCTTGCATCATGAGGATTGGCAGAGGAGATAATAACGCTTTGATCGGTTGCTACTACTTTTCTGTGATTAGCTTTTACATTTAACAACTTAAAATAAGCACGGGCCGTCACGTTAGGCGCATTATTTCCGAAAGGATTCGTGATCCATCCAGTTCCTTTTTCACCAAACCACTGAACAAAAGTTCTCCACACTGAAGAATATAGTGGAATGGAGTCTCTGAGCTTAGATAAATTGGTTTGCACCACTTTGATTCCGTTTAGCCGCAGTGAATCTAACCACTTTGAATCATGTGAGCCGTAGGTTGTATTGATTTCATCTGTAATAAAGACGATTTCGATAGTAGGATGTTTTCGTTTCTTTTCAATCAGCTTACTTGCAAGTGTATCACTAAGGTGAGGAAACGTTTCACCTTGGTTATAGTAGCCATTAAATAGAAACATATCCATAATAATAAAAGCTTTTGCGTCATCAATCGCATTCGTAACTGCTTGAAAAATATGTTGTTCGGAAACCGACGTCTGTTGGTCTTGATACGTTAGGTCCGATAAAAGAAATACATCTTCTACTTTGTGAGGCTTACTTTCGTATGAAACTCCTTTAGGCAAGGGCTTATGCGTGTGATAAGAGCCCACAATAATCAAAACGACAAGTAAACTGACCAAAATCCTTACTATTTTCTTTTTCACGTGCTTTTTCACCTACATAAACCTCTTCGCTAGTTTATATTATTATTCACCTTACTAAAAAAATATAGAAAGAAAGCAGCTAAAACCGTTTATTTTTAGCTGCTTATTGTCGCTGTTTTACTTATTAAATCGTACCTTCGTAACCATTTTGACGAGCTTCTGATTCATCTTTTATTTCGCTGCGCATTGCTTCAATGCTTACTTCGCGATTGTGATTTTTTTGCTGAATGCGCTGACGTTCTTCTTCAGTGCTGCATGCAGCAGCTTCTTCTGCTTCTTCAATGTTTTTCATTGTATTTTGCACCATTGTTTGTAATTTTTCAACGTTATCACTGCGATCGTCTGGATTCGGTTTATTCCATGCCATTGTATCTTCCTCCTCAAAATAACTTTGTTACAATTGTAGTATGCCGGATTTGTTCATCTCTATAAGTGGAAAAAAATGATTTTAGTTTACATAATATAATTATAATTAAGTTAAAATGTATATATAAAACATACATAATATGGTAATATATACATACAAAGGGGGAATCGCTATGACCAAACGATTGATAGCATTACTAAGCGCCATCTTTATTGCAGTGCTTGTTATATTTTTTATGTCGCAAACCTCATTGGCATCAAAATTGACAGCAAGTGCCTCTATCAAGCCTCATCATTACTCAAAACATGAAGAAAAAATGTTAGCCGTGACAAATTTAGACTACAAAAGCAATATCATTGCATATGATGTTAAAGCTCCTAACGGCGCAAAAGAAGCTTATGTAAAAGCTACTTATTATGAAAAGGGAAAAGCCAAACAACCTTTATTTTCAGGAGGGTTGACTGTTTCAAAAGAATTTGACATGTTTGCTATTACATATAAAATCGATGATGATACTCACAAAGTAATGTTTAATGTGGGAAGCAACGATACAAACCTAGGGATAGAAGCGGAAAAGCCAAAGAAAATGAACGGCTATTCCTTTACTGGATTAGAGAAAAAACAAAAAGTGAAAATGAATAAACCATATCCAGTTGCTGCTTTATTTGGTGACGATGGCAGTGGCATACGAGTTGCTCCGCTTTCAACCGATGACGGAGAAGTTGTTAAAGAGCTTATTTCGAGCAACCCTTACGTTTATTTATTCACAGTAGAATTCAAATAATAAAAAGTCGCTGAATTCAGCGACTTTTTATTCATTCACCTTTGGTTTGAATAACTTGAGGATGCTTGCCGGATGTATCTTGCATTTGTTTTCCGTTATTTCCACCAGCTTCTCTCGGTTGAGTGCCGATGTGATTCGGAACAAAACTTTTGCTTTGTTTTTTAGGATTTCCCATGCTTATCCCCTCCTCACCGTTACTCTAACCAACTTACTTTAAAGTTATTCAGCTCTTTCAAGCATACGATCTTCTAACCGCTTTTCAATTTCCAATTCAATGCGTTCAATTTCTGACTGATCTTTTAACAGCTGCGTTTTATTTTCTTGCACTAACTCTTCAAATGAACGTTTGCGTAATTTTCTCATGATTCCAACACCTACTTTATGTAATTTTTATGAAAAATCTGAAAAATCAAAAGAAACTGATATCATATAACTATCTATATTGTAACCAATTTGTCAGATAAGTAAACATACTTTTTGAAAAGTTGTAAGAAAGTTTGACATATTTACTGACTTATCTATATATACGATGGTAAAGTAAATAAGTTTCATTTTTAATAAAACAAGCAGCGAAGTTAATTCGCTGCTTGTTGAGCAAAGTTTTCCATTTGTTTAAGCGTCATTGGACCATTCACTCGCTGAACAATTTTCCCTTCTTCATCTATAAAGTAAGATGTCGGAATGGTGGACACCCGGTATTTTTTACTTCCCACAGTATCTTGGTCGTCCAATAATACATGAAACGTAAACTGTTTTTCTTTCAGAAACTTAGATACTGCCTGTTTACTGCCTTCTGATGAAGTTAAATTAACCGCAAGCAGCTGTACGTCGTTTCCATATTTCTTATAAAACGCTTGCATATCGGGCATTTCTTTTTGACACGGCGGACACCATGTGGCCCAAAAGTTTAAAATAACTTTTTTTCCTTTAAAGTCCGATAATTGAACAGTTTTTCCGTTCGTGTCTGAAAGTGTAAACGGAGGCGCTGTATCTTTTGGTTCTAACCCATAAGCTTGACCCGAAGCCTGACGAGCACTATCGCCTTTTTTAATATTTAAATCCTTGTATTCGCTTAAGTTAGAATTATCGGATGCTTCATTTGGAGAAAGCCCTTCCCAAAGTGCGTAGCTAAGAAAGCCTACTAGAAGCAAGACCGCAATTATTTTTTTAACCATATGATCGGCTCCTTTATTTCTTCTAAAAAGTGATAATCTATGTACTAATAGATATGTGCAATATCTACTAAAATAATCCTTTTACAGGGCATTTTCTTTTATAATATAGCATATTTCCCTCTCACTTTTTGTCGAAAACGGTGCGTTTGCATAAAAAAAGAGCGGCTCACGAGAACCGCTCTTTTTCTTTATACCTTACGCATGTGTTTTAGACTGTAATTTATCACGAAGCACCATTTGAAGGATACCACCGTGGCGATAGTAATCAATTTCAACTTCACTATCGAAACGAACCAGTACTTCAAATTCTTTTTTGTTTCCAGCTTCATCCGTTGCTGTTACTTTTACAAGATCACGTGGCTTTACTGTTTCATCAACTGCTACTGCAATTGTTTCTTTTCCAGTTAAACCTAATGTATCCGCGCTTTCACCATCTTTAAATTGAAGAGGTAAAACACCCATTAATACTAGGTTTGAACGGTGAATACGCTCAAAGCTTTCAGCGATTACTGTTTTAATACCTAAAAGATTTGTGCCTTTTGCTGCCCAGTCACGAGAACTTCCCATGCCGTAATCTTTACCTGCAAGTACAACAAGACCTGTACCTTGCTCTTTGTATTTCATACAAGCATCATAAATGCTCATTACGTCATTTGTTGGCCAGTACGTTGTCCAGCCGCCTTCTGTACCAGGAGCTACTTGGTTTTTAATGCGGATGTTTGCAAATGTACCGCGCATCATCACTTCATGGTTACCACGACGAGAACCGTATGAGTTAAAGTCTTTTGGTTCTACACCGTTTTCTTGAAGGTAAAGACCTGCAGGTGATGTTTTTGCAATTGAACCTGCTGGTGAAATGTGATCCGTTGTCACTGAGTCACCAAATTTCGCTACTACGCGAAGATCATTTAACGCTTCTACTTCACCTGGCTCTTCTGATAACCCTTCAAAGAAAGGTGGGTTTTGAATGTACGTTGAATCATTCTCCCACGTATAAAGAGCATCTTCGCTTGTTTTAATTTCATTCCAGCGCTCGTTATCATCGAATACGCGCTCATACTCGTTACGGAATAATTCAGGCGTTACCGTACGGCTAACAACTTCTTTAATTTCATCTTGTGAAGGCCAAATGTCACTAAAGAATACTTCGTTTCCGTCTGTATCAATACCGATTGGATCTTTTTGTAAATCTACATCTACTGTTCCAGCCAGTGCATATGCTACAACAAGCGGCGGAGAAGCAAGATAGTTACCTTTTACTAATTGATGAATACGTCCTTCAAAGTTACGGTTTCCTGAAAGAACAGACGTTACAAGCAAGTCGTTGTCTGCAATCGCTTCTTCAATTTCAGCTTCTAATGGACCAGAGTTACCGATACAAGTCGTACAGCCATAGCCTACGATGTTAAAGCCGATTTTATCTAAGTATGGAAGCAATCCTGAATTTTGAAGGTAAGCCGTTACTACTTTTGAACCTGGTGCTAAAGAAGTTTTCACGTAAGCTGGAACATCCAATCCTTTTTCTACCGCTTTTTTCGCAACTAAACCAGCTGCTACCAATACGTAAGGATTTGATGTGTTCGTACAGCTTGTGATAGCCGCAATAGCGATGGCACCTGTTTTCATTGTTGTTTCTGAACCGTCTGCAAGCTTAAACGTAACTTCTTTATCCACGTCTTTAGCATCAAGTCCGAAGCTTTGATTGCTAACAGGAGCTGTTAAAGCTTTCTTGAATTCTGTTTGCATTTGAGAAAGTGGAATTAAATCTTGCGGACGCTTTGGACCTGAAAGATTTGCTTCAATCTCAGCAAGATTAATCTCAACAACATCAGTGAAAATTGGATCTTCATTTTCTGGTGTAAAGAATAAACCGTTTGCTTTTGTATATTGTTCGACAACCTGAATGTCTTTTTCATCTCTTCCTGTTAAACGCATGTATGCTAATGCCTCTGCGTCAACTGGGAAGAACCCGCATGTTGCACCGTATTCAGGAGCCATATTAGCAATTGTTGCACGGTCAGCTAATGGAAGTTCTGCTACGCCAGGACCGAAGAATTCAACGAATTTTCCGACTACTCCTTTTTGACGAAGCACTTGCGTAACTTTTAACGCTAAGTCTGTAGCTGTAGTACCGTTTGGTAATTCACCAACAAGTTTAACACCGATTACTTCAGGAACTGGGAAATAAGAAGGTTGACCAAGCATGCCTGCTTCCGCTTCAATACCGCCAACACCCCATCCTAAAACACCGATACCATTAATCATCGTTGTATGAGAGTCAGTACCTACTAGAGAATCAGGGAAAGCTACGAATTCGCCATCTTCTTCAACAGCATGAACAACGTTTGCTAAATATTCTAAATTTACTTGATGCACGATACCAGTAGCTGGCGGAACTGCACGATAGTTATTAAATGATTTTTGAGCCCAGCTTAAGAAATTATAGCGCTCTGTATTACGTTGAAATTCAAGGTCCATATTAATTCGTAATGAGTCAGCTGTACCTGCTTTATCAACTTGTACGGAGTGGTCGACAACGAGGTCTACTGGAATTTCTGGATTGATTTTGTCAGGATCTCCTCCTAAATCAGCCATTGCTTTACGAAGTGACGCTAAGTCTACAACCGCTGGAACTCCAGTGAAATCTTGAAGAATAACACGAGATGGTTTGAAAGGAACATCGATATCTTTGATATCTTTTGTTCCCCATTTTGCAAGGTTTTCGACGTGTTCTTTTGTAATAACACGGCCATCTACCTGACGAAGAACAGATTCTAATAATACTTTAATTGAATACGGCAGCTTAGATACGTTACCTAAACCTGCTTCCTCTAAAGCTTGTAAGCGGTAATAATTATATGTGCTGCCATTAAGATCGAATGACGAACGAGCGTTAAAAACGTCTTTTTTAGTCATTGCTTTTACCCCCTTAAAATTCTATGTATAAAGGATTTACTTACCCCATCCTCTATTCCCTTCACCATCTATCTTAATATAATATTATACATAAGTAAATAAAAAGAATGTTATTAATTAACATAAGTTTCACTTATAACCTTTTTCCATCTGCCTTTTATTTTTCTAATAATTCATATTTCATTGATTTTTACGCATGCTAGAAACGGAGGTGATTCAACATGGCTAAACGCAAGTCAAACCACGTCATTCCTGGAGCTAACGCGGCTAGCGCTCAAGGAAAAGGAGCGGGTTATAATGAAGAATTTTCAAATGAACCATTAACCGAACAACAGAAACAAAATAATAAAAAACGCAAAAAAAATCAATAAAACACTCTCTTATTGGATATACTAATCACTAGTTAGAAAAGCAAAATCGTTTAACTCCATGAAATCTAACGAGAAGGCGTCATTATATATGGCGCTTTTTTTCTGTTCCCATTTCCTGTTTTTGCTAAACCTATTTTTAGAAAGGGGAATTTTTCATCGGATAAATCCCCTGTCACTATCCCACCCTAATAAATGAAAGGGAGGGTTTAACTATGAACAAAAACAGCAGCAAAGACATCAGAAGAAATGCGCCAAAAAGCAATTCTGGACAGCCCGAACCGCTAAGCGGATCTCATAAAGTAAAGAACCGTAAGCATTCTCGCCAAAAACACAATAGCGGACATGATATGTAAAACAGCGGCAAGCTCTCTACAGAGCTTGCTTTTTTATGCATAGAAAAGGCAGCTAGTACTTCAAGCTTATTCTTTGCACAGGAGTTCACTAAGTACATAAACGCGCATATGATAGTAAAGTGAAACAGTTTAAATAATGGAGGAACGTAGAAATGAAAAACAAGCGTCTGCCAGCAGACCAAATGTTTGTAAAAGGCTTTCAAGAGTTGTTAGAAGTCATGCTTTCAAATCCCTTTATGAGTTATTTAGATTATGATTCCGTTCGTATAGATTTATTTGAAACAGAACAATCATTTATTGTCGAAGCTGAATTATTAGGGTATCACCCTAAGGATATTATCGTTCAGATACAAGCTGACCACTTACAGCTCACAGCCAAAAAATACTGCCTTAGAGAATTTCATGATGAAAAGCAAGGAACGCTTGCAAGAGAACAAATGGAAGAAAGCGTTGAACGTACAATTGACTTTCCGTTTCCATTGATGAATAAAAAGATTACCGCTACATTTAGTAACGAAATCCTTGAAATTACGATTTCCAAACATGAGACAAATGAATCTAATCAGCAAATAGTTCCTATTGAGTTCCAATAAAGCTGCAGATGTTGTCTCTGTAGCTTTATTGGAACTATTTAATTGTTTATTTAGCACATAGTTTTTTTAGAAAGTTTTCCTTTTCAAAACAATTGGATATCTCATTTGTTTTACGGCACACTACTAAAAAAGAGTAAAAGGAGAACATTTATGCTTCATACTGCTTGGAAAGGTAAAATCAGCTTTGGATTAATTGACATCCCTATTAAACTGCACGGAGCAATTGAAGAAAAAGATGTAAAGCTGCGCACACTGCACTCCGTTTGCCATACACCCATTCATCAAGAAAAACATTGCCAAACGTGTGGACGAGAAGTAGAATCCGATGAACTGGTTAAAGGATACGAAACCGCGACCGGTCAGTTTGTTGTACTTTCACAACAGGAAATTGATCGTGTCAAAGAGCCCTTTGCAGCAAACAAAGCTGTTGAATTGTTGCACTTTGTTTCGTTAGATGACATTGATCCCCTGTTTTTTGATAAGCCCTACTATATTTCTCCTGAAGAAACGAGCCTAAAAGCTTATTATACGTTATTAAATGCACTTGAAATAACGAATAAAGTCGGTATTGCCAATGTATTTTTATATTCCAAACAGCAAATCGCCATTATTCGTTCCGTGGGCGGCTCTCTCGTTCTTCACACGATGCATTTTGAAGAAGAACTTCGTTCAGTCACAGATGTGCCTAACTTATCTACTACTTCTTCTGTTAATGAAAGTGATACACAAGTGACGGTGGAATTAATTGATAAGCTATCTACTTCTTTTAATCCATCTATTTACAAAAATAACTACCGAGATGCCTTACAAAGCGTCATTCAACAAAAAATAAATCAAGGCGAAGTTACAAAAGTAAGCGGAAGCGAAGAACGAGATATTCGACATTTAATGGAAATGTTAAAGGTGAGCATAGATCCTTCTACTTTACAGCCGACAAAATCAACAGCAGAGAAAAAAACGTCATCCTTAAAAAAGAAAGCATAAAAAAAGCTAACGAAGAAGTTCGTTAGCTTTCATTTGCAACAGAAGTCTTAGGAACAATAGCTCCATATGACGCCGGTATTTTTAAATATTGCGTTACTTGATCATTTTCCACAAAAACAATAAAGTTATCTTTTTTATCTTTTCCAATACCTTTTGCTTTTGCTTCAGACCAATTGAAGCCCAGCTTTTCATTTACCTCACTGCGGGTCGTTTCCGGTCCAAAAACATATACTTTATCCCATCTAAAATCACATAATTCATTAAAATCAAGGATGGAAGCTTCTTCTTTACTTTGATTTGTTTTTTTAATTTCATTAATTACGGTTTGCTGAAGTTGCGCTTGGTTGCGTTCGCTGTATACCCTGTCAATAAAAAAAGTTGCCAATAGCGCTACTAACGTGAATAGTAGAATCTTTTTCACTTCGTTGTCCTCCTGATACGTTCTCTGCACATGATACGACTTCTTTTCGATACGGTTTTATTCTCTACTATTCTAGAAAATTCAACAGGAAAATACAACTAAAATCTCGAAATGTCATCAAAACATAAAAAACTTAACACTATGTCAACGCATAAAAAAAAGGCTTGTTCACGTTCTACCTATTTACCTAATCAGCGCTGAAAAGATTTGGTTCTTCCGTACAAATAGTTTTAATAAATTCTTCTACTAGCCCTTCCTCTCCCGGCAAAAAAGGCAGCGCACCCACTCCAACGCGTTCAATACTTTTATAAAAATGATGCTGCTTATAGCCTTCTGCTTTCCCTGGAAACAGCACAACCGCTGTTTGTACCGGTTTTATTCCATTTTCCTCTACAATAGCGTCTCGGTAACGGTGCATGGTATTAATATCTTCTTCTCTAGGAGAGGGCGTATCGTGATTTGGTTTGATACGATACTTAGCGTCAAAAAGATATACACTTTTTTTCTCCCCTTGCTTTACTTCAAGCAGCAAGTCCGGCTTTTGGATAACAGTATGAGTATGGTGGTATTCTTTTTGATACCATAGCGTTACTTCTGCTTTTCCCACCTGAAAACGATGGTAAGAGGCCTGCACCCTGACATTTAACCCTTGTTCTGTCGTTGTCATGATGTTTTGTTCTATTCGTTTGCCGTAAATTTGCAACTTCTTTAAAAGACTAACATACGTCCAGTATTCATAGATAGTTGCGATATCTTTTAATGAAAGGTGGTAAAACTCTCCGTTAAGAGCCAACCCTCGCGTTAAGAACATAAAGTATCTGCTTGCTTCCCGGTAGCGGGGTGCCGTACGGATTGTAGAAGGAAGAGTTGAAACTTGTATGGTCTTCACTCTTTGCCAGAACACATTGTTTAGCAGCCTTTTTAATTCGGTATGATTGGTTTCTAGAGCCGACACCGCTTCTTTTTTTACATATCTATCTTCTATCAATTTGTCAATTAGTGTAGTTAGCTTGTGATACAGCTGCGTCATCATCCATTTAACACTTTGATTTTCCAAATTATCATAGGTAGCTACATGTCTTGTGCCAATTGCTTTTGTGGGTACTACTTTTATATGCCGATTAATTTTAATTCCTCTGCTTGAAGATGCAAGATAGGTAGGGTGTGTTCGGACAAATGATATAGCCTGGTTATCTTGTTTTTTTATTTGATCTCCTCTCATGAGCTCATGTTCAACTTTTACCGATTGAAACGGCTGATTCTCAATCTGACGAACAGAATGAAGAAAGGGTTTCATATAGTGAGAGAGCACATGATAAAATTCCGTCCATGTTGCTTGTTTAGACCAAACCGATTTTGCTTCAATATACGTTTTACGGAGCATATCGTATGCCAAATCATGAATGTATCCGTTCACTTCATCAACCATGCGTACATAATCTGTCTTGTAGCTCATCTTTGACGGGAAAATTTCAAGAGTAAAAGACAGCTCTTTTTCTATTTCACTGTAGACATGAAACGTAGAATACCCTACCTCATTTTGAAAGCTTATATTTCCTGTTAAAATGTAGGGAAATCCTACGGTTTGAAAACTTTGTTCAACTGCTTTTGAGTCGTGATTAACAAACAGACTTGTTTCATTTTTTGAAACAACTGTAATTTGATAGGTTTCATTTTCAAAAAATAAAGGCTCAAGCGGCGGTTTGGAAGTCATCATGCCTTTTGTTTGATTTAGTACTTTTACATGTGTGATTCCTTTTCCCGTACAAGAAAAAAACATCACTTCTTCTGCAGATTTTATTCTTTTCTTATTCTTTCCTTTTATAACCACCGTACACGTATCGGTTTCAATTTCAACGTACGGTATTAATCCAAAATGACGTGTATCCGTATACTTCAAAACGTCTCATCATCTCCATTATTTTGCGTGCACTTTTAGGAAATCTCATCCCGTCTGCGTTGACAACAGCTGTCTCAAATTCATCATCGAGCAGCGTATTTGTACAGTAATAATAAAGATTTTTTAATAGGTCAAATGTGTAAGCATCGCTTCCTGAAATACGAGGCAAAACTTTTTGCAATATCTGAAAATCAAACGCCTGATCAAATGTAAACACTCCGCTTTTCACTGCGTAAATTAGATAAAAGCATATTTCGTCGCGTACGCGGTAACCTATTTGCAAATCGACTTCTGTAAGCATCTCGTTGACGGTTAGCAGTTCATTTGTTACTTCGTGAATGAGCTCAGCATGTTCAACATACGCATCTTTTAAGTGAACGTATTGACTTTGAATTTGTACATTTTCAATACTGTGCCGAGGTGGATCTCTCTCATCTAAAAAATCAAAAGAATCTAGCTGAATCTTATTCAGCTCAATGGTGTTGGTACGATCTAACAACTTTTGACTAAACCCATGAGTTGTTTCATCCATATTAATGGTACCGATAATGAGAAGGTTAGATGGCAAATAAATATCTCGGAACATCTTATGTCCAGGAAATAACGGAGCTGTTTTGATTTTCCCTTTTGACCAGCTTCTGCTTTCCATGACGCTTAAAATATCGCTAAAATAATGTTCAACTCGAGCTAAGTTCATTTCATCCAATATGGCAACATATGTGTAAGCTGGATGCTGAATGGCTTGCTGCATAATCGACAGAAACGATCCTCTGCGAAAATCTCCTCTTAAATCAATATACCCTAATAAATCTGAACTATCGTGCCAATCGGGCCGAACTGGAATAAGCACTTGTCTGCCATTTTCAATCGTGGCACCGATACTATCTGCTAAGAGCTGCGCAAGCTTTGTTTTTCCCGTCCCGCTCATTCCTGATAAAACAATAAAAGGCTTGGTTTTTAAAGCAAAGTAGGCGTTGGCTATATCTTGTCGTTCGTATGTAAATCCAGATTTCTTAATATACTCATGAATGTGGACGATGGCGTCTTTATCGCCAATCACCTCTTTGCTCATTCCGTATGTTTTTATATACTGTTCATGCATACTCAGCAGTAAATGCAAATCATCTTGAAGCTGATCATTGTTAGGTAAGTCTGCTATATTGTAAGGAAGGTAAAGAGCTACTCTATCCTCAAAGCTTTTCGCTTCCATGCTTGTACCAATGACAATATGATTATCTTTCAATACGCGGGCATGTTCAGGAGTAAAAAAACGAATGTCTTTCAGATCAGTTCCTTCCCCTGCATCTCCTTTCATCATGACTAAGTAAATGCGCTGACCGTCTTCACTGAATAAATATGCTACTATCACATCACTCTCTATATTCTTATTAGCAAGGGTCACGTAAGGAAATGTTTCAGCGTGGTGGCCCGATATACGCATTTCTTCTCGATTTATATGCTCCAATCGATAAAGAGAAATCGGAAGCCGGCGTGTAAGCATATTTTCTATTTCATGTTTTACAAGTACGTCTCCACCCATTTGTTTATAATGTTCCGCTACATAAAGCAGCCGATCGCGCAAACTCATCGAATTCTCTCCTTTCTGCCTTCACTGCAGTTTGTAAAAATAAAAAGCATCGTCAGTTGACCACGCAAAAGTTTCGTTTCTTTTATTATAGACGCTTTCTTCGTATCGTAAGCTATTTTATAACGTTAGAAAACACTACATTATTCTTTTCTCTACATATATGTTTATGTTCATTTTAATGAAACATGACCGAAAAGAAAAGCGTTAGGGGCTTAATGAATGAAGAGGTAATGATACGAACAGAAAAATAGGCAGCTTCTGTACACAGTGATACAATCGCCATTATGCTACATGATTATTTGATGTCTGATGCTTTTGGCTGAGTAAAGAAAAAAATAAAAATAATCAGCGGCAGCGCGATAAGAAAAATACTCGTCTCTGAAGGTCTTACTGTAGGTATATCCGTTAATGACATCTTAATCAGTCCTTTGTAAATTTTTCAACTAAGTCAGGATTTACATAAAAATATTTTGATACGGTACGATGAAAAAACTGAGAGGATTGATTTAGTTCACTTAATGCAGGTTCTGTTTTAGGAACGCAAAAAATAGGTCCACTTACATTAATGGTAAACCTTCCAGAAGAAATAAAGGCGCCCGACACATTGATCTGGTTATTAAGCAGCAACGCCGCAAGAATCACATCAATCATATCAATAATGATATTAATTCCCGCATCTCCGTCTTTTCCTTCTATTCGGCTAGTTCCTGTAATAGGTCCCCCTACTGAAATACGAAAAGCTCCGGGTGTCACAAATACGCCTATAATTGTTATTTGGCCAGTTAATAATAATATAGCTGTTACTACATCCAGATTTCGTTGAATGGCAAAGATCAGTTCCCTTTCTTTGTCAAAGCCGCTTTTCCATTCCACATTCTCCACACCCTTAGCACATACTATTCTAAACACGTGTAAATGTTATTCTATTTTTTCTTTTTCCCGTCTCACTCCCGCTCCGAAAAGTGTAAAACAGATTTTACTGCGTCTTCAATTTCTTTATACCCTGTACATCTGCATATATTGGAAGCAAGCCACTCCTTTATAATATCGTCACTGCCTGAAGGATGGTGTTTGGAAAGCAAATGAGCATTCATGATAAAACCCGATGTGCAATAACCGCACTGAAAAGCAAAGTGTTCAATAAAAGCTTTTTGCATAGGTGAACTCTTCAGCCCTTCTATAGTCATTATTTCTTTCTCTTCTGTTTCTGCCGCTAACATGAGGCAAGATTTCATTGGCCGCTGATTTATCCCTACTGTACAAGCTCCGCAGTCCCCGTTTAAGCAGCCTGGTTTTGCTCCGGTAAGGCCCAGCTTTTCTCTTAATACGTAAAGCAACGTATCTGCTGTTCGGATATCAACCATTTTTTCTTCACCATTAACCTTTAGCTTAATTGTTATTCTATACCGTTCATCTTTTAGCATGTTACGTTCCCCCCAGCTCTGTGAAAATATCAAACAATAAATTTTTAATCACAAATTTGCGATAGCGATTCGACCCTTCCCCATCATTTAAAATTGGAGCCGGTATATAATCAAGAGCATTTTGAATTCGAGCTTCTAATGGCGTTTCTTTATGATTTAGCATTTCTTCTATTTCTGCTGAGCGAAAAGGAAACGAACAGACTCCGCTGAAAGCTACTCGAATGGCTCCTTCTATTTTTAACGCTGCTATTGTCACTAATGGATATCCTGTATCCCACTGCTGGCGTTCTTTTATACTCATATATGGCAGGGCAGCGTACTTCTTTTCAACAAACACCTGAACAAGAAGTTCTCCGTTTTCCAGCTGCAAACGCCGGTTAAAAAGGGCGTGAATCGAATAGATATTGGTTCCAGCCGGACCTGCCACTGCAAGTTGACTATCTGTTAAAAGCAGCGGCAATACCGCTTCTCGATAAAAAATATGCCCACAAATATTTCCTCCTAGCGTTATTTTATTTCGAGCCGTGTGATCAGCCACTTCGCTAGCAGACTTACTTAATAAAGGAAACAAATTTTTATCTTCCAGTTCAGTTAACGTTACTCCTGCACCAAAAATCATCCAATCTTCATTAGCTTCGGTTTGTTGAAATTCAGGTATATTTTTCATATCAATAACAGCATGGGTAACAAACAAACCCAATCTGCCTAATGTCAGAATTTCGGTACCGCCAGCATAATACCGCGGCTGTTTGCCTTGATTCTCTAACTCTTGAAACAAGGCAACTGCTTCTGAAACAGTTCCAGGTTTGTGATATTCAAAGTCAAATGAAATCATCAGCATTCCCTTCTTTCATTCTCCAAATCAATTCTGGAATAAGCGGAAGTTGGTTTAATTCTGTTTCTGCCGCCACCGTTAAGCTGTTTCCTAAAGAAGCCGGCATACCAAGCAGCCCGTGTTCTCCGACTCCTCTAGCTCCGTACGCCGCATCTAATTGAGGCGTATGAATAAAATCTACTACGTACTCCGGATGCTCTCCGTAGCGAAGAGGACGATATTTCCGAAGCTGAGGATTTAAAATACGGCCATTTGAATCAAACCAAAATGTTTCTCTGCCTGCAAACGATAGCCCCATACTCATCGCACCCATGACTTGCCCGCGTGCCATTTTCTCGTTTAGCACGGTTCCTATATCAATAACAGAGACAGCTTTTACAATACGATACCTATACGTTCTAGGATTATATTCCACTTCAACTCCTTCAGCTGCTACCGTCCATTCAGGCCCCGGACGCCCAGCTCCCGTTTCTTTATCCAAGTAGGTCATCCCTCTTAAAATATAGTTGCCTCTCCCTATAATTTGCCCTCCAATTGCATTTCCGTTCGGATATTTATAGCCATATACAATTTCTTTAAAGGCCAAGGATGTTTCAGGCTCATCCCGTAAAAAAACTTTTTCATTTTTTATTTCGATATCTTCCTCAGAAGCTCGAAATATACAAGAAGCTATCTTTTTTAATTGATTAATCACATCTTCAGCGGCTTCTAAAACCGCTCTTCCTGCCATAAAAGTGCCTCTGCTAGCCACCGTTTTCCAATGTTCAGGAGTCGTTTGAGTATCTACTTCCATTCGCACATGAATGCGTTCCACGCGCATCTGCAATTTTTCAGCCAGTATTTGCGCGAGCACGGTTTTCGTTCCCGTGCCTAATTCAATAACGCCAGACATTAAATTCACGCTTCCATCCGGATTGAATGTTAGAATAACACCGGAACCTGCGTTTGTTTCAATGGTAGAGGTTTTCCAGACGCAGCTAATCCCCTTAGCAGTAATAAGGCCGTTTTCATGCACCGTTCTCTGTCCTTCCTCCCATTTGATCAGCTGCTTCAAGCGACGAATACATTCTGGTAAGTTACCCACGCTGCTAGACGTTAAACGTACTTGCGTAGGCGTAGTATCGCCCGGCAAAATAGCATTTTTTTCTCTAAACTCCAAAGGATCTATACCTGCTTTTTTAGCAAGGATGTCCATCGTGCGCTCGAACGCAAATAATAGTTCTGAGTGGCTGAATCCTCGAAAAGGAGAAGCGTAAGGGTGATTTGTATATACACATAATGAATCACAAAAAATATGTTCAAGACGATAAGGTCCTGTACAGTCAGCTGCTGCAGCTTTACTCAGGTCCGTTCCTTTATCTGCATAAGCACCGCTGTCAAACAAATAAAGAATGTCAGCAGCCTGCAAGAGTCCCTCTTTAGAACAACCTAACTTGATTTTGGCATCTAGACCTATGTGAGCAGGCGAAGTGAGCATATCTTCTTCTCTTGTATTTAATATTTTAACCAGTCTTCCACCAACAGCTTTTGAAGCTATATATGCAAGCAACTCCAGCTGGACAGCTGCTTTTCCTCCGTAGCCTCCTCCTACTAGCGGTGTTTCAACGATCACTTTTCCCGCTTCAATTTCAAAGTACTCACTGATTAATTTTTTCACCATAAAAGGAGCTTGAGAAGAAGTGATAATTTTAACTAATCCATTCGGAAGAATTTCAGCAGCGGCACTTCTTGTTTCCATTGCCGCGTGATCTGAAGGAGATAGAGAAAACGTTTCTTCAACTATTAACTCACTTTTTTGCCAACCTTCTTCCATATTGCCTTTTCGTATTTTGACTCTGTTTGCTACGTTGGTGCCGGGCTCTGGATACACCGTTTCATCATGCTTGTAGGTGTGCATATGTTCATGCACTAAAGGAGAATCCGGCTCAATAGCGGCGCTAGGAGAATGAACGACAGGTAACGGCTCATATTGAATATGGACAGCACTCGCCGCACGCTCAGCGAGTGCAGGAGTCTCTGCTACTATAAGGACTACGGCTTCTCCGTGATACCGCACTTTTTCAAACGCAAGCGGTCGCCGGTCACGAACTCCCTCTCCGGTTAACGGCAAATGCTCACCCGTCACAACTGCATGAACACCGGGAGTAGCGATCGCTGCTTGAATGTCTATTGCTTGAATTCTTGCATGAGCGTAAGGACTGACTACTATTTTGGCGTGAAGGGAACCTTTAAAACTGTAATCATTCGTGTACCGAGCTGTTCCCGTCACTTTTTCTAACGCATCTTTTCGAATCACGCTTTTCCCAATAACATCCACTCTTTTCACCTCCATCAATCAAACCCGTCTACATTTCTCTTTATATATCTTTTTAATGCTTTCATACGCTTGTTTTGTATCAACATCCATAAAAAAGGAAGCGTCGGTACATTCATAAAACATTCCATTTCCAGGTCCGTTTTGCCTTATAATTTTTCTTGCTCCTTGATCTCCTTGGAGCTTATCCAAGCTTGAAAACATTTGTTTTGAAAATAAAACCGGCGCTCTGGCAATTCCTTGATAAAAAGATGAAATAAACGGAACGGAAAAATGTTTTTCAAACAGAGAAACAAATGTATCTATCAGAACGATACTTATAAGAGGCTGATCTGCCAGCAGCACAATAATAGCATCAGCGCTTAATTCTTTTGCTTTTTTTAATCCGCATTTTAAAGACGCAGACTGACCTTTTAAGGCGCTAATACAAGAAGTATGACTCCACTTCTGCTGATATGCTTTTGAAAAAAGAATAGGGTCAATCCACTCAAGAGAATCTCCTTTCTTTGTGACTACTATCGTATGATTTACTTTTGAACAAACCGCTGTTCGTAAAGCTTTACTCCCTAAACATCCATTCCCTAAAGGCAGCAGCAGCTTATTGCTGCCCATCCTTTTACTAGCTCCCGCGGCAAGATAAACAGCAACAATATTTAACCCGGACATTTTCACCCCTTTTTTTCATCATACATTCGGAGGATCTCAATTAATTCAGCTACAATACTAACCGCAATTTCCTGCGGTCCTACCGCTCCTATAGAAAGTCCCACGGGCGAATGAATATGGGAAGGAATATCGGTATTCAATAATCGAAGCGTTCGCTTTTTAGACCCTAAAACTCCTATATACTTCACAGGACTTGATTTTAATAGCGAGAGAATTTCTTGATCGCGATAAAAATTATGCGTCATGATTACAACAAAATCATCGCTCTGAACGGACAAGTGTTTCTCTACTTCCTCCGGGAATCCAATCTGTATTTCCTCTGCTAGCGGAAAGTGTTCCTTATTACATAAAGCTGGTCTCCAGTCGCATAAGGTAACAAGAAAACCCGTATTGGCAGCAAGTGATACTAAATATTTTGCATCGGTACCTGCCCCCCATATAATTAGACGAGGCTTCGGTTTATATAGATGAGCATATGTGAGCAGAGAGCAATTTGAAAGTTGAATACCGCTCTTTTTCCCATTCCAATCATCTGTTGCAAAAGATGATTGGTCGCTATTTGCACCAAATGTTTCGCCCGTCTTTTCTACATAAAAAGAAGTTGTTTGAATAAAGTCTTTTTCTAATTTTTTAATATGTAAAACAGGATTTCGGTTATCTAACTGACGTTTTACCCGCAAAAGGTTTTGCTTCATCCTCGCAGTTACGGGCTCTAGGAGAATATAGAGGATTCCATTGCAGCCTGCTCCTTGTCCCCACCCTGCATCACCTTCTTCTTTTAAATTATACGTAACGGTTAATACATGTTCTGTGTGGAACAACTCTTTTACGCGCTCAGCAAGATCTGCTTCTACACAACCAGCGCTTAACATCCCAATATTCTCCCCGTTTTCTTGAAACAGCATGGACGTTCCTTCCTTTAAATAAGAGGATCCTTCTACATGAATAATCGTTGCCAACACGCTTTTTACTGTTAATCTTTCTACAGCATGTAAAATGTCATGCATTTTTATTATTTCCTCCTTTTACTACTGATTTTTTAAAATCTTTTCACGTTTTGTGGAGAACTAAAATACGCTACAGTAGACTACTTCTACTCTCGGAATGAATCCATGTATTATTCATATTTTCACCGAAGTTACAATAAGCTTTTAAAGACTTAGAAGAACTGTCGTTTGAAAGGAGAATAGTATGCTATTTGACTCAACAAAAATCAACCTAGGAAAATTGAACGTTCGCAGTGCTGATCAAGCAAGCAGTATTTCTATTGGAAATACGTTAAAAGTTACAAGGTATGTAACAGCAAAGAAAAATCAGGCCTTCGGACAGCAGCTCGCTGATCAATGTTTTTCAGCAGGATCTGCTTACAAAACTGTAGATAATGATTATGTGGATGCATTTGCAACAAAAAATGATAAATAAGGAGGAAACCATATGATTTTTTCACCTATGGTCATTAACTTACAAGCCTTCAAAGTGAACGTTCTGGATAATTCATCCGTTTTAAGCATAGGACCTAATCAGCAGCTTGACGTGTTCGTATCTTATAAACGTAATCAAGGACTAGGAGAATCAAACGGAGATTTTTCTCCAAACGTAACTCCGTTCTCATGGATTATAGATTCAGATGTAAACGATTCAAACTCAGTTAAAAACAGCGTAATTTAAGCTTCTACACCGCCTCTAACGAGCATGACTAGCAGCATACCTTCATCTATTCGTCTACTAGTATTCAACCTGATGCCTAATAAATATAACCTGCGTCTGAACTGGCTATATTTATTAGGCTCTTTCTATGAAATGGGTACTTTTTGAAAAGACGATGGGCTATCAATTTGATCACGATCATCAACACAGCTTCTCGTTCCTATAAACCCGCTATCATCACCGAAATTTTGCCCAAACCCCTGTGTTTTTTTATCTGAATTATTCCAGTCTGCTAGTAAATTCTGTCCGATATTTACCGCAGACGCATTTTCAAAGGAATTTATCTTTAGCATTAAAATATTAATATTTATAGATGCACCTGACATTTAAACCACCCCCTTTTCAAACTATATTCAAATTCCATCTTTTTATGATGTGTGGTAAGGAGGAAACCATATGGACTTTGATAAACTTATGCAGTGGATGGAATTCGCTAAAAAATATCAAACAAACGACTTTTGGAACGGTGTTTTTGATCAAACTGCTTTTAACGAATTTATGAAAGAAAATATGGATATGACTGCTCAGGATTCGCATCAGGCTCCTCAACCTCCTAGAAGTAATTTTCCACCTATCGACATTTATGTTACTCCTCACGAGATCATTGTTATCGCTGACCTGCCTGGTTATCTAAAAGAAAACTTGCACGTTTCTGTTTCAGGCAGCCGGCTTCTATTAAAAGGCTCGCCCCACCCTCTCATTACAGGGCAGCCTGTTGTACAAGAACGACCTTCTGGAGATTTCAACCGAATTATCGAATTGCCTGAGCCTACAGATGCGCATCATCTGCGTGCAAAATTTGAAAATGGACTGCTTATTCTTTCTTATCACAGGCAGTTTTTTCAAGAAGAGCGTATTCATATTGAATAAGGTTTAGTAGTTTTACGAATGAAACGTAATGCTGCACATAAGCATTTATAAATGCAAAAAATTTAATATTAACTCCCAAACTGAATCAATATGTATTTATCTAACTGTGATTACAGAGGAAATAAGCCCAAGATGAGGAGAAGCGAAATGTCTATGAAAGGATTTTTTAACCCCAAACAGACTAACCAACATCTTCAAACTGAGCTAGCGGACTTCAAACATCAAATCAAGCGTATTAACACGCTTGAAGTTCACATGAACCGTTTTTTAAAACTCGAACCGCAAATGGGTTCTCTCATAATGCTCAAAAAAAAGCTGGAGTCTCAGCCAGCGCTTTCCAACGATTCTTCATCTTCACAAAGAAGTGCTCACAAAAACACTGAACAATCATATACAAAAGACATGCAGGATACTGCTAGGCAGCTTCATTTTTTAAAAGAAAAAGTAGCACAATTGGAACAAATCATCTCCACGCAAAACCCTCGCGATAAAAAGAAAGAAGCTGTGCCTTATCCGGATATAGCTAGCTTAGTAGAACAATATGTAGAGAAACAAATGGCTCCTTATCTCGAAAAAATGAACGAACTAGATAACAGAGTTTCAGCATTAGAGCGAAGTATGTCGCTTTTAACTGAAGTACAGGTGGACATGCTAAAACGAACGTCTTCCCTTCAAGAAGAAGTAAAATTGATTCATCAAAAAGCGGCACTTTTAGAAAATGCTCCCCCTCCTATTCATATTGATAAATTTTTTCTTGATAAATACGAACAAAACAACAATATTGGCCAAGTGGGCATTAAGGAGCTCGGAGGTGCTTTAAACATCGGAGCTACATACGGAAGCGGAGCTATACCAAAGGATTTCACGGACCAAATCCAAAAAGATATGGAAGAGTTAAAAAACGCTAAATCAGATATTTCTTCTGGTAAACCGAAGCCTGCACAAGAGGATAAAGAGAATTCTTCTTCCGCTTTCGAAAAAGAAGAAGCGTATACAGAAGTTCCTATTTTTGATGAAGATGATCCAAAGGAAGAGTCAGTCTAAAAAAGTTATAAAATTATATTTAGTTATGACTAGAATTTTTGCAAGCTATTCTTTACACTATAGGTAATAACTTCAAAAAAGGAGATATGCTGATGCCAAAGCTTTTATGGAGAATAGGTGCTGTCATGTTGCTAATGTGTGGAGGCTTTATCTTTTTATTTATTGCTGCTTCGCAAATGATGGTTCAGCAATACAAACCTTTTTTTAGACGCGAGAGTGCATAACTCTCGCGTTTTTTTATTGAATAATATCCTGTTTATAGTAATATATATCAAAAAGATATAGGTGAGGAAAGTAAATGAAGGAAAATCAAACAACATATGCGATTTTAGGACTGCTTACCACTGAATGCAGAACTGGTTATGAAATTAAGCGGTTAATGGATCGAAGTTTAAATCATTTTTGGAAAATTAGCTATGGTCAAATTTATCCCACTTTACAAAAGCTTGTGAATGAAGAACTAGCAACGGTAAATTCCGTTACTCAAACTGATAAACCGGATAAAAAAGTGTACGCAATAACAACTAAAGGAAAAGAAGTTCTGCAAGATTGGCTGCGTGAACCTATTAAGCAGCTCCCCTCAGAACGAAATGAACTTTTGTTAAAACTATTTTTTAGTAGTCACCAAGAAAAGCAGCTCACAATTTCGCAGTTAAAAAACGCTCAGCAGAAACTAACTGAACGCTATCACATGTATTGCGGAATCGAAGACAGCATTTCTAAAAGCCCTTCTCCTGACAGAACGTATTGGCTTATTACCCTAGACTACGGTAAACGAACAACTCGTGCTTCGATGGAATGGTGCAAAGATACGATTAATAAATTATATGATGAGGAGGCGCAGAATTTATGATTCATTCCAATCGTGTAATGGCTAAGCCCGGTCAGGATCTGGTCGTCTTTGTTATAGGAATGCGTATTAATAAATGGACAGCCGTACACAAATGGCTCCCTGTATTTAAAGCAATGCCTCCTATGATTCGCGAATTGTATGCAAACAAAAATCTTGGCTTTTTATCTTTGCAAGGATCTTTTAATTTAAGAACCATTACGCTGATTCAATATTGGGAGTCAGTTGATCAATTGACCTCCTATGCCAAAGGTCCTCAGCACTTAAAAGCTTGGAATTCTTTTTATAAACAGGCTTCAAAAACGAATGCAGTTGGCATTTATCATGAAACGTACGTCATTCCTGCAGGAAATTATGAATCAGTATATGTGAATATGCCTTCGTTCGGCTTAGCTAAAGCGCTTGGATCTGAAACCATAACGAAGCATACTCAAACTGCTAAAAAACGTTTGAATGTTAAAAGAGGTTAAGACATGACGAAATGAATCCAATCTAAAGACGAACAAATGGGATGCATGAGCTGAACCGCTTGTGACGCCGCAGTTGATTTCCATGCAAGGCTTCGCTTTCCGCGGGCGGCCGCTGAGCCTCCTCGTCGCTTCCGCTCCTGCGGGGTCTCACCTGTTCCGCTTTTCCCGCAGGAGTCTTCGCCTTGCCCTCCAATCAACTGCTAAAAGGAATGACACAGATGAAACATACGTTCACCCTAACAAAAGAAAAAAACGAACCCTTGATTAACATGTTTGATCAAGGGTTCGTTTTTCACTTGGGCTAAAATACTTTTTCCTCAGCCTCTTCATTACATTTGTTATACATATATTTTCAGCATTTGATTGGCACCTTTTTGAAATTCATACGGGACATCTGCTATTTCTGTTCCTTTTACTAGAGGCGCAATCTCTTCTAAAAGCTGCGGCAAATAGGTAGAAATCTTGCCGCTCAGGTCCGTTAAAGGAAACAAGCGCACTTCCTCTTTTGTAACGCGTATCAGTTCTTTTAAAGCCTCTAAATGAAACGGATAATCTAACCGGTCGCTGTACATAAATAAAAAGTTTGCACAAAGCGTTAAATCAAATTCGTTCTTTTGAAACGGCAAATTAGGAAGCGCTCCGTACTGATAGGCTTCGGGGCTCTTTTTCATATGAGCAATACAATCTTTTAATGCTCTTTTTCGATGTTCAGTTAAATTATCAATAGATGAAAAATATTTCCACACATATTGCTCCTGTACGTGCTGCATTTGATTCATCGTATGAATTAAATCCAGGCTTCCCTTCTTTTCAAGCTCTTCTGCCGTAAATTTATAGGCAATATCACAGCTAGTAGCCGCCGCACCTTGCTGCAAGGCATAAGCAGTAAAAGAACAGGCTCCGCTAGCACAATCTAACACTTTTTTTCCTTTTAAACGCTTGTCATTCAAATTAAACATAGCTCTATACTCTTCAAACGTTCTGCCGATAAAAACAACTCGGTCAATTCCTAACTTTTTCTCTGCTAAACTCAACTCTACTCAGCTCCTATCTTTTACTCAGACCTTTATTTTACAGAAAATTGGATTAAATTCCAATAGTTTATGTAGTAATTAGGTTAATCACCATCTTTTGAAGCACTAAAAACAAGGCCCAACACATAACTCCTATGGATAAACTCACAAACAAATGAAGGGAGTTTTTTACACAAATATAGACGACAGCAAGTAATAAAATAGTGCCTGGGAGTCCATAAAGAACGCCAAGTGTAAACTGACTGACCACTTCCTTTTTTTCTCCTTGCACTGACAACCATATAATACTTAGTAAGCTCACAATTGGAAGAGCAGCCACGATTCCACCGTATGCCGGAAATCTTTTGGCCATTTCTGTTACCCCTGCAATAATAAGAGCCGACATTAAAATTTTGATGATACTATACATGTTCTGCACGCTCGCTCAATAACTGAAAAGCCTGTTGAATCAGCTGTTTTTCAGATGCTGTCATTTCGCGTAAAATAGCTGATACTTTTTCTTCATCCAAGCTTGAATTCCGTTTTAAGATGTCTTTTCCTGCTTCTGTTAAATGCAGAATTACTTTTCTTTCATCCTGTATATCTCTATTTTTATACACATATCCTTTCTCGATGCTTCTCTTTACATGTTCAGATGCCGTATTATGTGAAATAGTTAAATAATCTGCGATTTCTCTTATTCCAACCGAAGATGATTTGTCGATATGCTGCAAAAGACGTATGGTTTGGTGCGTAATTTTCTCTTGATGCGTATAGTGCAAATGATAATAAATAGACGTCCAATAGCCGTTTAACTCCTCTACTTTCATGATCATGCTCCTTTATATCGTATTTTTAGTTATTATCGTATTATACGATATATATTACAGAAACGACAGCCAGTTTTCAATACTACCTTCTTTTTATCTTGCATCTCACATAATAATACGATTTAACAGTTACACTAATCGTACACACTGTGAAAGGCGGTTGTATGACATTGATGCTTCGACTGTTAAAATGGGTTCCGAATCTCTTTACGATTGGAAATTTGCTAAGCGGCGTATTTTCCATAGCCTTTAATATGAACAGCTACGAACGCTTAGCTGCTCTTTTTATTTTTTTAGCCGCTTTTTTCGATTTATTTGACGGAAAAATTGCCAGAAAGCTAAAAGTTAACAGTGAGTTTGGTGTAGAGCTAGATTCTTTGGCTGATATTATAAGCTTTGGCGTAGCGCCTGCAATGCTATTTCATACTCTTTCTCCCCACTCTTGGCTAACCGTACTCGCTTTTATGATTTATCCAAGCATGGGTGCATTAAGGTTAGCTAAATTTAGCGCAAATCCAACTGTAGGTTACTTTATAGGACTGCCTATTCCTTTTCCAGCTCTAATTATCGCACTGCTCGGCATGTTTTATTATGTGAATCCTTATCTTATGATTATTTTAGCCATTTTGATGGTGAGTCCTATCCGGATCATGAAAATTTAGATGCCATAAAAGACAGACAAAATGCCTGTCTTTTATAGCGCTGTCCATTCCTCACACAGCATTTTATGCTTAAATCTCAGCTCATGTTCTCTTTTTTCAAGCTGAGCTTGTAAAGAAAGCCACTCCTTATTATCAGGTGCTGAGCATAATTTTTCTTCAAGAGACAGTAAGGAATCCAGTACGTCTTCAAGCTGAGCAGCAACTTCTCTTTGCTGTTTCATGTTCATTTTTTTCAACAGTAGTTTTTCATTTTTCTTCATTTTTTTCACCTCTTTCTTTTCTTTACCCGATGATGAGTGTTTTAGTATGAAAAGCACGTGATTAAAAATAGTTTTATTGTAGTAAAGACCCTTTAATAGCTTATTTTTTATCTTTGTTGATTATTTAGAACATAGTTTAATAAGATATATTTACAATTAGTAATACTTTTACAAACCGTGATATACTAAAAAAAAAGAAAGGATGATGAATAGAGAATTATGCTGCAAAAATTTGGTTTTTCTCAGTATGAAAGTCAAGTATATGAAGCGCTGCTTGCGAATGAAGGTCCGCTGGATGCTAGTTCGATTGTCACGTATTCGCATGTTCCAAAAGCAAAGATTTATGAAGTACTTAATCGTTTAATTGATAAAGGCATTGTAGTAAATACATTGTCCGGGAAAAAGAAACTTTATTCAGCGGTAGCCCTTCAAACCGTCATTCAAAAACTTACTGCTGATTTTGAAAATGACATTAATGAATTAAAAACATATAAAATTAAAAGAACGTTTACAGATGATCATGTTTGGAGTTTAAAAGATAAATCCTCTATTTCTGCTCACATTGAACAATTGATTCACGAAGCGGAATCTTCTATTATTTTATCGGCTTGGAATGATGAGTTGGAACATTACCGCTCATTGCTAGAAGAAAAAGAGAAACAAGGCGTAAACGTCGAGGTCTTAACCATAGGAAACTTGCAGACTGCCCTCAAACATTTACATACATTAAATCCAATAGATGATCATAAAAACCTTGAGCCGTCGCAGTTGATTATTGTTGACGATGCTTACCTTTTATTTGCGGGCATTGAACATGAGACATGGAAAGCAATAAAAACCATGTCGCAGCCGCTTGTAAAAGTTTTTGCTGATTTCTTTTACCATGACGTTGCACTTACCCATATTACAAAGAAATATCAAGAGCAGCTTCTTCAGGATTCTGGAATCATGGAGCTGCTTACTCGACTGCGATATTAAAAAGGTTACTAATGAATTAGTAACCTTTTTAATATTACCTATTGAAATCCACTCTAAAAAAGGTTACTATTCTAGTTGTAACTTTTTAAAGAGGGGGTTTTTTGATGAATAAAAAAGTTTACATACTTGCGATTGCTTCTTTTGTTGTTGGAACAGTCGAATTAATTCTAGGAGGCATCTTAGACTTAATTGCCGATGCATTTCATGTATCACTAGCAAAAGCAGGTTATTTAATCTCTATTTATTCGTTTGTTTATGCCTTGTCTGCGCCGATTTTACTAAATGTGACGGCTAAGATAGAGCGTAAAAAAGTTTATATGTGGACATTATTTATTTTCTTATTGAGCAATGTATTTTCAGCCTACAGTTCGGGCTATTATATGCTATTAATCGGGCGTATCCTCGCTGCTGCGAGCGGCTCTTTTATTATTGTCCTATCTACCACAATGGCCTCTAGAATGGTAAAGCCTGAATATCAAGGCAGAGCAATTGGCGTTGTGTTTATGGGAATCAGCGGCTCACTTGTTTTGGGTATTCCTCTTGGTATTTTGATTGGAAATGCGCTTGGCTGGCGTCAAGTATTTGTTATGATTGCAATCTTAACTGCTATTATTATGATTACCGTTTGGTTTACAATGGAGCGTCTAGCTCCCGCTCCAATTGTACCGTTAAAGACTCAGATAAAAGCTTTACGCAATAAAAAAATGCTTGCTATTCACCTAGCAACATTGTTTGTACTGGCGGGCCATTTAACGCTTTATGCGTACTTCACGCCATTTTTACAAGAAACGCTAGGATTAAATACAACGATGGTAACCATTATTTATGGTATTTTCGGTCTTGCTGCAGTGGCAGGAGGAGGACTTGGAGGAGCTGTTTCTGATAGATGGAACCCTTCTTCGTCTGTTATCACCATGATTGCTCTCTTTTTTGTTAGCATGATTGCTATGCCGTTTGGCGTTCATTTGCCATTCGTTGTGTTCTTGCTTCTTATGATTATTTGGAGTGCGCTCAGCTGGGCGGTCTCACCGGCTCAAAGCAATTTAATTATTCATAGTGCACGCGACACGTCGGACATTTTAATCAGCACCAATGCAGCGATTTCACACGTAGGAATTGCGATCGGCTCCTATGTCGGAGGAATTGTCGTTAATCAATACTCTGTTATTTATAACGGCTGGGTCGGGTCTATTTTTGTATTGCTTGGTCTTTGCTTCTCTCTTTATGCGGTAACACGAACAGAAAGCACAGCAGATACGCTTCACAGTAAATAAGCTTTTACAAAAAGAGATTGGATAAAAATAATTTCATAAAAGTGAAACACGAACTATCTATCAAAAATGGATAAATAGTTCGTGTTTTTTTATAATCATGGTGAACGCAGGTACTTATAGCTGTTGGTTGGAGGACAAGGTGAAGACTCCTGCGGGAACAGCGAAACAGATGAGACCCCGCAGGAGCGAAGCGACGAGGAGGCTCATCGGCCGCCCGCGGAAAGCGAAGCCTTGCACGGAAATCAACAGCGGTCGAGCAAGCAGTCCAGATCATGCATCCAAATTGTTTGTCTTTGAGTTGGATTCATTTCGTTCTGTCCCATCCTCTTGTCATTGTGATTGCTCTTAATACATTTTAGCTGCAAATTGAGATTCGGATATAACGATAAAACCATGCTTTCTTAACAACGCAGTCGTTACCCCTTCACCGGCTATTTTAACACCTGAAAATGCTCCGTTATATATATGTTCACTTCCGCATGAAGGACTGTTTTCTTTTAGTACAATAACAGTAGCTTTTATTTCTTTTGCGATGTTCAGTGCCTTATAGGCCCCGTCTATGTATATATCTGTCACGTCTTTTCCCGATCGTTCAATAACTCGCGCATTTCCGTTTATTACGTCTATTCCCGTTCCTTTTATAATTTCTGCCGGTTCTCTAGGCGTGTGAAATCCACCTAACAGTTCCGGACATATCATCACCGCTTCTTTATTTTTAACAAGCGCTTCCATTTCCTTAACTAAGGCACTACTTCCATTATATCTGCAAGCTTGACCTGCTAAGCAAGAACTAACCAATATCACAGAATTCTCCCTCCCATAAAAAAACACTTCTCATTCATCATACAAAGAATATATGACGAATGGAAGTGTTTACCTTTTATATTTTATTCAAGATCACGCTTTGACTCCTGCTCTTTGTCTCGATCCGTTTTCGCTTCAAATTCAGATCGAGTCATTACGTCCTCTACATGCATATTTACTTCTACTACCTCTAATCCCGTCATATCGTGAACTGATTTTTTTACGTTATTAACAGTTTCAGAGAAAATGGATGGAACATTTTTTCCGTATTCGACAATTACTTTTAAATCAAGGGCCACTTGCTTTTCTCCTACTTCAGCGTTAATCCCTTTTGTGATATCTTCCGTGCTGCGGAAGCGATCTGTTAACCCGCTCATAAATCCGCCGCTCATTGATAAAATCCCTTTAATTTCGTTAGCTGCAATTCCAGCAATTTTTTTAATGACTTGATCTTCAAATGTTAATGTATTTTGATTTGTATTTTCCTGGGATTTTACTGCTGTATTTGTTTCATTAACTGCCATAACGAACATCTCCCTTAAAGTGATTTTCTATCTTCCTTTAGTAAAAAATCCTACCCAATTATTTAAGTCTAAATGACCATCTCGCCACTTCCCGATTACATAACCAATTCCCATAAAAGCTACAATTAGCAGCGTGGGGCCAAAACCAATTGTTAATAGTAAAATTGCCAACACTAAACCTGCCAAAATACCAAGTACTCGGCCACGGTATGGAATCAATTTATCTGGAGTACCCATTATGTCCCTCCTTCATCACACAACACGCTCTTTCTTTCGCGTTTGTGTATCTGTTAAATCGATGCGGACGGAGTGAACGGGAAGCTCAAGTAAAGCCTCTACGGCACGTTTCGTTTCAAGCTGCATCTCTTTTCCTAGTGTTGGTAGTCCATCTCGTCCAAACAGCGAACAGTTAATATATAGACTAACTCTTTCTTTACGAGAATGAATAGATGCTTGGACTTCAGGAGAGCGTATTCCCTGAAAGCCTCTAATTGCTCGCAAAGCTGTAGATTCAATCGTGGCTTTAGAAATGGTTATTTTGCCTTCGCCTGTTACAATTGCTAAATTCTTTTTAGGTGGCCTGCTAAATATGCCTGTTAAAAGAAAAATAATAAAAATAACAGCTAAAAATGCGCTTATTGACAATATTGTGTAGTAAAACCACTCCTGATGCTGCCACTTTTCTACCCAGTTCGAAAGGTGAGGAACCTTATAAACCATCAGTGCTAACATACCGGAACAAATCAGTCCTGCAATTCCAATAACTGCGATTAAAAACCGATTAAAATTATTCAATTTTCCACCTCATCTCAACGTGAACTCCTACTGTTTTTTAGTTATGTGTATAGGAAAGGCAACGAGATATTCAATAGTTACCCGCGATATTTTTTTAATAAACCTTTTAACTGTAAAACTGAATATAAAAAAACGACTAGGTTTCCCTAGTCGTTTTCCACGTCTCTATACGTTGTCTTGTGAGCTTTGATGAACTTATTACCGTTTATTAAACCGCCAATTAATAAAATAGCGGCCGTTAAATAAAACCAGACCATTAAAATAATAATACTTCCAAGCTGACCATAGATTTGCGAGTAGCTTCCAAACTGGACATAGTATCCAAATCCGGTAGATACAACTTGCCATCCTAGTGTGGAGAAAACAGCTCCTGGAAGTACATCTTTCCACGTTACTCTTGCGCTTGGCATCAGTTTGTAAAAAAGAATAAAAAAGCCTAATAAAAATAATGTCCCAATTCCCCATCTAATTGTCGTCCAGCTTTGAAACCATATGTCAGGAACATGGACTTTTGTTAACACCAAATGTCGAATGACTTCTTCAATAATTGGCACAAACAATGAAATAGCTACCACAACCATAAAACCAAAGGTCAAAATTAAATCATTGATTAAACCGCGCAAAAACGTTTGTTTTCTTTGAATATGATACGCGTCATTTAACGAGCGAACCAAAGATTGTATAGCCATAGATGCGAGCCAAAAAGTTGCTAATAAACTAAAAGACAAAACTTTTTTCCCGCTATTGTTAACTGTTTCAATTGATCTTTCAATTACGTCGTAGGCGCTTTTAGGGGTAAATGGTTCAATAAAGACGAGCAAATTGTTTGTGTCAATTGGAAAGAAACTCAGCAGTGAAAAAAGAAAAATAATAAACGGTACAAAAGATAACAAAAAATAGTAGGCTGTTTGAGCAGCCTGATCAAAGAAACGCTCCGTAAAAAAACGAGCGGCAACGGTCTTGGATGTTTGAATCATACAGCGTTCTCCTTTACTTTCGATTCACCGTGTAGTGAAATTCATATTCAATTTTTATGTTCAACATGTATTGGATAAGTTTTGGCTTATACAGCTTTCCTTTTCCATTATCCGCGGATAACAAAGAATTTAACCTGTAAAATCACACAGCCGGTTTGTAAAAGAAGATATTATTATCATTGCCTCTGCCATTACCACCATATTAATAGATCTTCTTTTTCTTTTATAAAACCGTAAATTCTTTGGGACTGGTTTCCCTTTTTTCTTATATCTTAAACTTTTTTACGCTATGTTAAAAAAATAAAACATAAGAGCGCCGATCAGCATCAGCATAATCATTAAAACAAAAATAACCAAAGCGTGAGATGATTGATACGTTTGGCTGTTAATTTTTTTGCGGGTTGAAAAATAATGATAAGTTGAGAAAAGAAGCAACCCTGCACTTGCAGCTAAAGAAAAGATGATAACAGCAATAATAAGAGTATCGGCTGCTTCACTTAAATTTTTCCCCGAATTAAAATGCAAACCACCTGCAACAAAACCAATGCCGAGTGTAGCAATAGACGTTCGAATCCACGCTAAATACGTTCGTTCATTTGCTAAATGCTGCTGAATATAAATAGATTCATTTTCTTTTTTAGTCATGCACATACCACCGTCCTTTTATATGTCTTCTATTATAAATAAATGCTCAAACGAAAATAAATTGAGGACGCTTCATGCCACATTATACCCGAAAAAAACGAATCATTACCATTTTCAAGCGGTCGAAAAAGCTGCTTCACAAACTAAAAAAAGCCAACCCCAGTTGGCTTTTTTTAGTTTATGAAACATTTTCTTTATCTTGATTATGCTGATATTCCTCGTCCCAATAATCAGCGTTTTGAATTCCTAATTTCCCAGGAAAAAAGACAGGATCTATCCCTTGTTTTCTCTGCTCGCGATAATCTTTTAAGGTTATTAAAGCAGGCTTAGCTAAAATCAAAATTGCAATTAAATTGAACCAAACCATTATTCCAACTCCGATGTCTGCTAATGCCCATGCAGTTTCAGCTGTTCGGATAGACCCGTACAAAGTAGTGGCTAAAAGAGCTGCCTTAAGGATCATGGATACTATTTTATTTTGTTTGCCTTTCATTACGTAAGCTAAGGTCGTTTCCGCATTATGAATAATGAGAACATAGTTTTAATATAGAGTTAAAAAACAGAAAATTCACTCTTTTTGTCAGGTTGTTTTACACATTATTTGATAAATAGACAAAATTTGTGGATATAACGTATATTTTAGACAGATTATCTGACGCTTTTTTCAGTGAAGCATAAGTTCTTTACATATCCCCTACTGTTACAGCATAAGATAATGAGTGAACTAAGGGTCACTTTATGTTCTAGGCGGAGTGTAACCGCAGCACATCTTTCTGTTTTCATTTCATGTTAATAGTTCACTAAGTGAATCATTTTATTTTTAAATATTTCTGATATGTGGTATAATTTAAGCTGATAAAAAGATGCTGCATGTATGCTAAAAGAGCAGGCCGTATGGTTTCGCTCTTTTGTTGTTTTTACGCTATGCGGCACGACGAAAGAAGGAAATAGAATGGAATTATGGAAACGAAACTTGTACATTTGCTGGTTCGGTTCTTTTTGCACCACAGCCGGGATGAGTTTAGTTATTCCGTTTTTACCGCTTTATATTGAAAAGCTGGGAGTTCACGATACAAGCTCCATCAGCAGATGGGCTGGTATTGCATTTGGAGCTACCTTTTTAATGGCCGCTATTGTTTCTCCTTTATGGGGAAGTTTGGCCGACAAATACGGTCGAAAGCTGATGCTCCTTCGCGCAAGCTTGGGTATGGCAATTGTTATGACTTCTATTGGTTTTGTACAAAATGTCTATCAGCTTGTCGGACTGCGCTTTTTAATGGGGGCCGTTTCCGGCTTCATCTCTGCAGCCATTACGTTAGTAGCGACTCAAACACCTAAAGAGCACAGCGGTAAAGCATTAGGGACGTTGTCTACAGGGGCTGTATCAGGATCTTTATTAGGACCGCTAGTAGGCGGCTACTTAGGAGATACAATTGGATTGCGTCACGTCTTTTTCGTGACAGGTGCATTTATGTTTTTGTCTTTTTTAATTGTAAATTTAATTCAAGAAGATAAAAAAGAGACGGCGAAAACCACGAAAGAATCTAACATTGGGTTACTTTCTCTTAAGAATTCAAAGGCCGTGATTGGTGTATTTGTTACAACTTTTTTACTGCAGCTTGCGGTTATGGCTATTCAGCCAATCGTTACACTGTATGTAAAACAACTGTCTACTCATACCGATCACCTTGCCCTTATTTCAGGTTTTGTCGTGGCGGCAACAGGAATATCAAATATTTTAGCTGCATCCAGACTTGGCAAAGTCAGCGATCGCGTGGGTCCTCAAAATGTGCTTCAAATATGCCTGCTCATCGTAGCGGTTATTTGCGGCTTACAGGCCTTTGTGCATAGTACTTGGCAGCTATTTTTACTACGTTTCTTACTCGGTTTTGCAATGGGAGGATTGTTACCTTCTATTAATTCTTATTTGAAGAAAATTGTGCCGGACTCGATTACAGGTAAAATGTTTGGCTATAATCAAACAGCACAATACTTCGGGAATTTAGCCGGTCCAGTTATTGGCGGACAAATTGCCGGAGCTAAAGGAATTCCTTACGTATTTTTAACAACGAGTGTTCTTCTACTGTTGAATGCTGGGTGGGTGTATTATCAGCGCCATCACAGACAGCAGCTAGACGGTAAAGCCGCATAAAAAACCTTCCGTGTTAACGGAAGGTTTTTTTATTACCACAAGGGTTCTTCTTCGCTGCTTACTTCATAAGAAAGTGGCATCATAACAACCGCTGCTATGAAGAAAATAAGCTCCGCGACAACAATGGATGGAAAGGAAAAGTCAAATAGTGAGAGAATAAGCCAAATAATAAGGGGTGCAAATGAGTAGATTGATAATCGCTTTTGGGATTTTGCAGAGATATACTGTTGTTTGTCACAGTGTGGGCATTCTAAAACGTTTCTAAATGTTAACAGTTGTTTAAAGGTTGTCCTCCAGTTCCATTTATGATTACAATTTTGACAGGTGGCCATGGGCATCACGCTCCTAAAAAGAATTTATGTACATATAAAGTATACGTACAAGTTGGTAAAGAGTTTCATTTTTATGATTAAAAACGTTTTTACTATTATAACATAAAACAAAATAAAAGGCTTTTTACAGGAAAAAGCCTTTTATTTCAACGTTTATTTAGAAACAGCTTCATTCGTTTGAGAAGTTGTTTTTACTTTTATAACCATAATAACAAAAGCGAGCAATCCAAGAATCGCTGCTACAAGAAAAGGAGCTTGAGGCGCTACGGCATTGCCGATAACTCCTGATAATAAAGGAGCAAACGCTGCGCCTAACCATCTTAAGAAATTATATCCTCCAGATGTAATTCCTCGTTCATAAGGAGATACTTCCATTACATGACTCGTAAATAATGCATTATTAAGTCCTGATACAAGACCTGCTGCCATAATTAAAACAATGCGCAACCATGTTGCATCAAAGGCAAATAAACAAATTAAAATAAGTGAAAAAACAATTAAGCTAACATGTAACACTTGTTTTGGCTGATATCTTTTTTCTAACTGATGTGCTAAAACCGCTGAGCCATAAGCTAAACATAATCCCCATCCAAAGAAAACAAAGCCAATTTGAAGAGCTCCGATCGATAGAATAAGCGGCGTATAAGCTAACACTGTAAAAAATCCGTAGTAATAAAGCATGCCTGATACAGCGCCTTGAGTAAATGGTTTTAATTTATAAAGTTTAACCATGTCTTTAAAACCTGCTGCTTTACGAGATTTAGTGCTTGTAGGCTGTTTAACAATCGTTAATACTAAAATAAAGGCGATAAAAATTAAAGCACTTGTACCGAAAAACGGCAATCTCCAAGAAGCATTTCCTAACACGCCTCCTACAAGCGGTCCTCCGGCCATCCCCAAACCAATTGCAGCTTCATATAATCCTACTGCTTTTTTCACTTCACCTGATAATGCAATAAGCAGCGTCATAGCTGTTGCAAAGAAAAACGAATTACCAAGTCCCCAACCTGCTCGGAAAATGGAAAGCTGAGGAATGTTGTTAGAAAACCCGCATAGGGCTGCAAAAATCGTCACAATGATAAGTCCTGTTACCATTAAGCGCTTGTCTCCTACACGTGACGCTAGAATGCCTGCTGGAATCATCATAATAGCCATCATCAACAAATAGGAAGTAAATAACATTTCTACTTGCCAATGAGAAGCTCCAATTTGCTTAGCAATTTCCGGTAAAATCGGATCTACTACTCCAATTCCCATAAATGCTAAAAAAGTAGCTACTACCGTAATAATTTGACCTAATCGGTTATTTGAATGCTGTCCTTCCACTCTTTCATCTCTCCTTTTGTTTTTGTTTTTTCATGTATTGCCATAGCAGATTCTCGCATTTCTTTTAATTCTGTTTTAAATGCCTGCATTTTTACGACTTTAAAATCAATCATCTTGATTTGATTTTCTAGCAAATCTTCTATTTGCGTGATCTCTTTCACTGACAATCCTTGCCGCTCACTTCTTTCTTCAATCATTCTTTTAAGCGACATAAACTGCTGCAGCTCCTGTAGAGAAAAACCGAGAACTTCTTTTGCTTCTGCTACTTTTCTTAGTTCTTTTACCTCTTCTTCGGAATAAATTCGTGCATTTCCTTTTGTGCGCTGCGGGGGTAAAATGAGTCCAATCTCTTCATAATACCGAAGAGCTCGCTTGGTCAAACCGGTCATTTTCGTCACGTCATCGATTAAATACATATGTTTCACCTCACCTCTCATTAACATTAACGTTAACGTTAACGTTAATCATTTATATACTCATTATAGATTAACGTTAACGTTAATGTCAACAATATTAAGGTATTTTATGTAAATCTTAAAAATATGTGCACAAAAAAACCTATTGAAAAATCAATAGGTTACATCAATATGTCATATAGCTGCTGTGCTGTTTCTCCTGTTACTTTACCGTACACTCCTCTTTTTTTAGAAGTAAGTTCCGCACTATCGGAGGTGAATCGTACATTGTATACAGCGCCCTCATAAGTAAGCTGTACATCTGGGTCAAGAGCGACGCTGTAATCAGCTTTTTTCCATTGAATTTGTTTCATAATTGATTCTACAGTTAAAGCATCTTCTGAACTTAACGTTTTATCTCCTGCTTTTATAGGCTTGCCCTCCCTGTTTTTATTAAATTTTAGTTCCGAATGAGAAGATGAAAATTCAAGTTGGTTTTTATCATGCGCTATGAAATCTTGGGGTAGTTCTACATAGCGGACAACCTCTCCTTCGTGTACAAACACAAGCATTTGATCAGCAGCAGATATTTTTTTCATCACTTCTTCACTAACCGGTGCGTTTACAAGTTTTTCTACGTCGGCTTTCTTGCTTTTGTTTGTGAATAAATATCCTTTTTCCCATTTAAAATCACTTAACTTCGATACATCCACTGAGCTTACACCTTTTTTTTCAAATGATTGCTGAATATTCTCTCCCATTTCTTTGTCGTTGGTGACTTGGGCATTAGAACTGCACCCTACTAAACAACAGAAAATAATGCCTATTACTATAAGAACCTTCACTTTTGCCTTCCTCCTCTCTACCATTCTTTTATAAAATTCCAACTTTGTACCATTTTAACATATAATTCCTATTTTTCGCGAAAACAAACAAAGAATACGCTTACATAATTTCACGCATATAATTTCTGTTTATTTATAAGTTTTTTCTGAATATTTTAAGAAAATTTTAATATTTTATTTAGTTCGTTTTTAAACTTTATCTTTAGACTAAAAAATAAGTTAAAAATAAATAACGCAGGAGGAAAACAATGACTTGTCTATCTGAAGTTTTAAAGTTTAATGAAAAATTTGTAACCAATAATCAATTTGAGGCTTTTCAAACATCCAAATTTCCTAACAAAAAAATAGTCATTTTAACTTGTATGGATACACGTTTGTTAGAATTACTTCCTAAAGCTATGGGGCTAAAAAATGGAGATGCAAAAATAGTGAAAAATGCCGGAGCTGTTATCTCCCATCCCTTTGGTAGCGTCATGAGAAGTATCTTAGTTGCCGTCTACGCTTTGCAAGCTGATGAAGTATGTGTCATCGGTCATCATGAATGTGGAATGACGGGCATGAAAGCTGAAGCTATTTTAGCCTCTGCTGAACAAAGAGGGATTAGCACGGAACAGATTCGTAATCTAAAATATGCTGGTATTGATTTAGAATCATGGCTGACTGGGTTTGAATGTGTAGAGGATAGTGTCGAAAACAGTGTGGATATGATTCGAAATCACCCTTTATTACCAAAAGACGTGCTTGTTTCTGGAATGGTTATTCATCCTTCAACAGGAAAACTTGACGTCGTTGTAAACGGCTATTCCCAAGACCGAGCTGAAACCGTAAGCTCATGAAGGAGGGTTTTATCAAATGCTAAAAGATAACCGATTTCAAGGCTATTCAGCAGGGCATTTACAAAAAGACATTATCGCCGGTTTGGTTGTTGGGGTCGTTGCTATTCCTTTAGCAATGGCCTTTGCCATCGCTTCTGGTGTAAGACCTGAATACGGAATTTATACAACCATTATCGCAGGGATTATGGTTTCAATATTAGGCGGATCGAAATTTCAAATTGCAGGCCCAACAGGTGCATTTGTTCCGGTGCTGCTTGGAGTTGTCATGCAATATGGTTATGAGAACCTCGTTATTGCCGGCTTTATGGCTGGAATTATGATTACGCTTCTCGGAATATTTAAACTAGGGAAACTTATAAAGTTTATTCCGCGCCCTGTGACGATTGGATTTACAGCAGGAATTGCGATTATTATTTTCTCAGGTCATATCGCTAACTTTTTAGGCCTAAAGGGAATTGCAAAACATGAGGAATTTCATTTAAATATGATTGAAATCCTACGAAAAATTGCAACGATTAACATTTACAGCGTCATCATAGCCGCTATTTGTTTAGCTGTCGTGATTATAACGCCAAAGTTTTTACCTAAAATTCCCGGTGCCCTTCTAGGTCTTCTTGTCTCCACACTTGTAGCCATTACACTGTTCCCAGGAAAAGTTGCAACGATTGGCTCTACTTACGGTGCCATTCCGAGTAAACTACCATCTTTTAGCTTCCCAGATTTAACATGGGATAACATCGTGATGCTATTTCCTGCTGCCTGCGTAATTGCGATGCTTGGAGGTATTGAATCTTTACTATCAGCTGTTGTTGCTGATAATATGGCCAAAACCAAGCATAATAGCAATAAAGAGCTTGTGGGTCAAGGAATTGCTAATATCGCTACCTCGCTATTTGGCGGAATTCCTGCAACTGGTGCCATTGCCAGAACAGCTACTAATATCAAAAACGGCGCAGCTTCTCCGTTATCAGGAGTTATACACGGCTTAGTTGTTTTATTGGTCCTTGTGATGCTGGCTCCTTATGCATCAAACATTCCGCTGGCAAGTATGGCACCTATTTTAATGTTTGTGGCTTGGAATATGAGTGAACGTAAAGAATTTGCACATATTTTAAAAACCAAGTCAGCTGATTCATTTGTACTTGTAGCTACGTTTTTATTAACAGTTTCAATCGATTTAACAACAGGTGTAGGCGTAGGTCTACTTTTAGCTATTGTTATGTTCGTGAAACGAATGAGCGGATCACTGAAGATTTCAAAGGTTTTAGCGGAAACATCTGAAAACGCTCACAAATCTGAGCTGATGGAATATACCATGCAAGGATCTCTTTTCTTTGGATCAGCTGAAGTATTAGAAGATTCCTTTGATAACATCGCTGAAGCGAAACCGAAAGTTTTATTGCTTCGAATGAGCCAAGTATCCTTTATTGATACATCTGGAGAAGCTTTACTATCAAAGGTGGTCGAACGGTTGAAAGATTCGCATAGCCAAGTCGTTATTTCTGGCTTACAGCACCAGCCGAAAGAAATGTTAAAGTCAACCGGTCTATATGATAAAATCGGTGAAAAAAATATATTTTCTTCCGAACCTCCCGTGAGTAAGATTAAAGCTCGTCATAGAATCGTTACTACGTAATAAAAAAGAGATCCGAACGATTAATCGTTCGGATCTCTTTTTTTAAATATTAAACCGGTACCCTGCTCCCCAAACCGTTTCTAGGTACTGAGGATCTGCTGGGTTTTCTTCTAGCTTTTCTCTTAGTTTTCGAATGTGAACTGTTACGGTTGAAATGTCTCCTGAAGAATCAAATCCCCAAATTTTTTCAAATAGATGTTCTTTACTTAATACTTGATTTGGATGAGAAACGATAAATTTCAGCAAATCGAATTCCTTCGCTGTAAAAAACACTTCTTTGTCATTCACAAATACTCTTCTAGCGAGCGTGTCAATCGCTAAACCATGAATGCTAATCATACGCTTTTCCTGCTTATCAGAGAGTCTTTCATATCTCGCTAAATGCGCTTTGACTCTTGCGACCAGCTCCCCAGGGCTGAATGGCTTGGTAATATAGTCATCTGCACCTAGCCCGAGCCCTCTAATTTTATCAATTTCTTCTTTTTTAGCTGAAACTAAAATGATTGGAATATCTTTTGCAGCTCGAATTTGCTTGCACACTTCAAATCCGCTCACTTTAGGGAGCATAATATCCAAAATAATCAAATCAAAATGTTCATTTAACGCTTTTTCTAATCCCTTATCCCCGCTATATTGAACGTCTATTTCAAAATCGTTAATTTCTAAATAATCTCTTTGCAATTCAGCAATACTTACTTCATCTTCAATTAACAATATCTTCTTCATGTGTATCACCATTTTCATTCATTTTTTGCAAAGAAAAGAAAATACTTGTTCCTTCGCCAAGCTTACTTAGTGCCCAGATGTCTCCCCCGTGGCGTTCAACAATTTGTTTTGCAATGGCCAGTCCAAGTCCACTTCCTCCAGTATTGCTATTGCGGGACTGTTCTGCTCGATAAAACCGGTCAAAAATATGCGCTAATGCTTCCGGTGAAATCCCAGAGCCGTTGTCTTTTACTTCAATAATGAGTTCACTTTCGGTAGCAGAAAGAACGATATCGATTCTTCTTTTTTCTTTATCCATAAATTTAATGCTGTTGGTTGTTAAATTTATTAAAACTCTTCGCAGCTGTTCAGCATCTGCTTTTGCATACAGTGTGGTTAGAGAATTATCCGAAAATAAAACATCAATATCATGTTCGCTCATTTCAAACTGAAGCTCTTGCACATAGCTTTTCATAAAAGCAGAAATATTAAGTTTTTTAAACACAAATGGAATTTCATGCAAATCCAATTTAGAAAATAAAAACAGCTCATCGATTAACGCATTCATGTCTTTTGCTTTCGTTGAAATCGTTAACAAATATTTAGAAAGCTTATCTGGCGTATTAGCTACGCCATCTTGAATTCCTTCTACATATCCTACAATGGAAGTAATGGGAGTTCGTAAATCGTGTGAAATACTTGAAAGCAGCTGCTTTCGATTATCTTCATATTGAATTTGCAGTTCAACAGAAGATTTTAGTTTTTGCCTCATTTCTTCAAAAGCTTGCGTTAATTCGCCTATTTCATCCTTTGAATTAGCAGAGATCTCAAAGTGAAGATCACCTTGTTTTATTTTTTCGGCCGCTTCTTTTAATTCACGAATGGGTTTAATAATGCTTCTTGAAACAAGATAGTTTAAAAATCCAATAATCACAATCACTAAAATTAATAGTAGAAAGATTAAAAAAGGGAAAATCCGATTAATAATGCCTACATAAGGGCTGATTTTTCGCAAAACGTAAATGCTTCCTTTTTCTTGATTTGAGAAAGGAAAATCAAGGTTGATATATGTAAAATACTGCTTGCCTATGCGCAGCATGTCCTGCTGATACGAATGATTTCCTTTACTTTTTTGATGCTTTGGCAAGTATTTACGAAGGTTTTCTCCTTTAATGGATTCTGAAGCATATACAACCTCTGTGTTTTTTTGAATCACAATATCAATATTTTCAAATTCATATTTTTTAACTGTCTCCGGCCGCAGCAGCTGTTCTGGTTTTTTTTCACTCAATAACTTTAAATCTAAGAATGCATTTTCTTCTTCTGGCGTTAACAATTTATACTCATAGGAGTGGCTGTACAATTTTCTTACAAAATCGGCGTCTCCAGTAATGGAGAAAAAAATAAGAAAGCCCGATAAAAAAAGCAAAATAATAAAAACAAACACAATACTGATATACGTTAAAACAAAACGCAGCTGAATTGACATGACTTACCCTATGCCCCTTTGGCTTTAACAAAACTATTTGATAGACTAGTAAAGGTGAATAACAAATAGATCGTTAGACATTATACATATAGTAAAAATTAAAACAACAAAACAAATGTATATTCTCACTTTACCGTGATAGAGTGAGAATGAACACCACCTTTTTTACCATTTTATGAATTACTGGAAAATTATGATCTATTTTTCATAATATTCTTAGGCTGAAAGGTATACTATATGCCTTAATATTTTTAAAAAGGAGAATTTTTAATGAAAATTATTAAAGCTACTTCCTCTCACATCCCTTCTGTTGCCCGTCTGTACGTAGACAGCTGGCGCATTACATACAAAGGGTTAGTACCTGATGCTTATTTAAACAACTTGTCTTATAAACAAAGTGCAGAAAAGTGGTCCCTTTTTCTTACCGAGCCTTCTCATTTTATTTTGCTCGCTATCGATGAACGAGAAGAGATTGTCGGCTTTTCAGCAGGTAAACCTCATTTATCCGCTGCTGAAATATACGCGCTATACGTTTGCAAGGAAGTGCAAAACCAAGGAGTTGGTCGTCTTCTGTTTTCTCATTCAGTAAAAGAATTTACTGATCAGCACTATACGTCTATGATTATTTGGGCCATGAAGAAAAATAAGAAAGCCGTTCAGTTTTATAAAAAATTAGGCGGCAAAAAAAGCTTGAATCGTACAAGTCAATTTGGAGAAACTAAAGTTGAAGACGAAGCATACGGTTGGGAACGTCTTCCTTCTAATAAATAAACGAGCACACTAGTGTGCTCGTTTATTTATTAGAAGATAATATTATTGAGCCGTTGTCTTTTTATCCGTTGAATGAGCTTTATTACAAAGCCTATTCCAGTGCCAAAAACAATTCCCTTGACTCACTATAAAACAATCCAGCCATTTCTGAAAATTCATATGTAATACATGTGCATCTTGAAACGATGCGTTCCGCTTTTTTACTATTATATATGCAGAGTGCGCTGATTTTTTAGAGTCAATGATAATCTCTTCTTCTCCGACAGACCCAATTGTCATATAAAGACTCTGACTTTTATAAGCTGTTTCTCTTACGTCTTCTAAGCTATAAAGATTCCCTGTTATTTTTTTGTCAGCATCAATGAACAAATTACACCCATTTGTTAGCTGCAAAAACTGCTTGTAGTCTTCAGGAAGTGATACATGCATTTCTTCTTCAAAAACTTGCAGTTGGTTCTTGCTTACTCCATCAAAAAAAGTACAAGTGGTTCTGTATACTTCTCCTTCATTTTTACACACTTCTATAACATTATTGTTTTCCCACAGCCGCTTTCGAAGTGAATTTATTATTTTTTCAATCATACTCTTCCTCCAAGCGTTGGATTTAAAACGGTTACATTACATTAATTAAACAATAATGTGCTAATTCCTTCTTTCCTACTCAATTATACGATAAACTTTAGAAATTCATGTTTGCATAACATAGAAAAAAGCAGCGAATGTCGCTGCTTTACAGGTTATACAGGCGCTTTTTCTTCCTGTTCAGGATGGTGATCGTAATCAATAAGCGCTTTTGGAAGGCCCGTATATTTAGCCCAATAATAAATCCCAAGAGATACGACCGCTATGATAATTAAGTCTACAGGCGTATCGATTAAACCTTTCCCTCCGCCGAACGAACCGATATAAGAAATAAAGAGCATGATGATATAATAAGCAACTAGCCACCATGTTGATTTAATCTGCTGACGAAGACTTACTTCATTTTTAGGCACATATTTAGCAAAAATCAAATATATAACAAACATGACCAGTTGAGAAGTTAGCAGCCACGAAATAGTCTTCCATCCTGACCAGTACACAATAAAGGAAGCAAAAATAAAGGATAATGGACCAATTATACTCATTCCTCTTAATTTAAAAGGCTTTTCCAAATCTTTTGCGTTCACCATAAAGGCCGCTGATGAAATTGGTGCAATCGCGTAAGATAGAATAAGCGCAACAGAGCATACGTTTACGAGTGCATTCCACGAAGGAAATGGCAGTGTCCAAAAAATCGAAAGTCCTAATGAAAGCCATAAAGATGATCGTGGAATCCCTGTTTTTTTATCCACATGAGCAAACGTTTTAAATAACGTACCGTTACGAGACCAAGCATAGATAAGTCTAGATGTTGTATTCATAAAAATATTACCGTTACCACCCGGTGATAAAATAGCGTCTAAAATAACAAGTGTTGCTAGCCAGCCAAGGCCAAGAACAACAGCGATATCTTTAAACGGCAGTGAGAATTTATCTTGAATGCCGGACCAACCGCCTTTAATCATGTCAGATGGAATAGCTCCGATAAACAATACTTGTAGAGCAGTATAAATGAGAGCTGCTAGAATGATACAAATCACAAGAGCAATTGGAATATTGCGCTGAGGATTTTTCACCTCTCCAGCTACCGATACAATCGGATGAAGGCCTAAGTAAGCAAACATAACCCCGCCTGTAGCAATGGCGGCCTGGATACCATCAAATCCCCCGGGAGCAAACTCTCCCATCGTAAAGTTTCCTGACTTAAAATAAAATGCCAACGTTACAATTACCGTAAGCGGTACAAAATATTTGAAAATAGAAATGATAATATTCGATTTCGCAAATGCTTTTACACTCCAGTAATTGAGTAAAAAGAATAAGCAAAGCAACACAAATTGTAGAATCCATCCAGATATCGTTGGTGAGTCAAATCCGGATTTTGTTAAACCTGGAAACCAGTAAGCCACATACTGTCTCACTGCTGTTACTTCGATAGCGATTAAACTAGTGTAAGCTACGATCGTAATAAACGAAATCATATAGCCTACAAGATGACCGTGTGAATAAACAGGATATCGAATAATTCCTCCTGTACGAGGCAAGGCAGCCCCTAGCTCGGCGTATACAAGGCCTATTAATAAAATAATAACTCCACCAATAACCCAAGAAAAACTTCCTGCAGGACCTGCTTGCGTAGCGACATTACTAACGGCAAACAGCCAAGCGGAGCCAAAAATAGCCCCTAATCCAATCAATGTTAAATCTAATAAAGATATCGTCTTTTTAAACGGACCTTTATTCTCCATAAGCTTCCTCCTTTGGATGAATCATCACTTTTGTTGGTTTTTTTGACAACATTCATATATATTCGATAATATATGTCAAAATTTTTATTACTATACCCATTCAAAATTACTTTGAATCCCTTTTCTTTATTTCTGAAGGTTAATTAACAGAAAATTTTAAAAAATCATTCTTGCGTTCAAGACACATTAAAACTTTTTCTTCTTTTCTTTAATGGGTAAAATACTCAATAAATGAAAGGAGTTAGATAAATGACTTTACCAGAGAATTTGCCAGTTGATTTTACAGCTTACAACCACTTAACATTCCTTCCGCTCGGACGTAAGAATAAATCGATTCGGTCCGTAGGAAGTAAACATACTAAAGGGTTGCTTGGACGTTTAAATGACTACTTTGAGCAAGCAATGAATGAGTTACCTCAAGAAGATATCATCCTTTTTCAAACATTCTTATATGGAAATCATAGGGGCGGTTTTCCCGTCGCAATTGATAAAAATGAAGACGTTTATCCTTACTTTTGGAAACCAACTTCATTTCTATGGAAAGAATATAATAAGAATCGCGGCATTCCTATTCATCATGATGAGTTTTATTCTCAAGATTTTACGATTTTGACTAAAAATGAGTTGGAAAATTATCTCGGAAGCATTATGAAAGATTACATGTTTTGCGCTAGAATACATGATTCTTCAAAAGAAGAATGGATTCAACATATTAATAAGTGTTTTTTCAAACACCCCCTCATTTCTCTTTATCACCGAAATGCAGATGTGATTGAAGCAATTGAACAATCAAAAAAATCACCTTTGCTTTTTATTATGAAAAACCCTGAGCAAATTGCTTTTTGGCGCAATCGGATTGAAATCATTATGAGACCTTTTCGCTCTCTTTCTTCCACCGCCTTTGAGAGAGGATTTGCAGATACGGAAGATACGGTATTAACTGTTCACGGAGAAAACGAGATCATTCGCTTAACTTCAGAAAACAGAGGTCTCGCTGTAACATATGATGTCACAAATGATGCTATTTCACTCGGTGATGAGTATAATGTAGTGCTAGCAGCCAAACGATTAGCTACAACTCAGCGGCAGTTCGAAGAGATTATAGATGAAAATGAAGAAGTGATTCAAAAACTGCTTGTCTTTTTTAAGTGGAAAAGTCTTTTAAAGCATCATGAAGTGCACATCAAAGAAATCCAAGACAAATTGTGCAGCCTAACCACTTATCAACTTAATGAAGAACAAGTTTTACGGGAAAATGATCCTTTTCTTTCCTTCATTCAAAACGTATTACAAGTAAAAACACCGAATGCCAATCTCAAAGTTGGTTCCATCCAATGGTTTTCACAGTGGGATTTTTCAGATGTCACCCTGCTGCAGGAAACAAACAAATTTATATGTTATATGGGTCCAAACGAAATAGAAACGAAGCTGACAGAAATAAGCGCTAAGATAGAAAATGAACTTCATAAGCAGCGTCAGAACCTGCTTTTGACTCCGCTAAAAATCGGTCAAATAACTTTCGATTCAAACCAAATGTTACAGTTATTAACGCTTATAGATACCTTAAAAAACACGGAAACTCAGCAGAGTTACGTACAAATTTTAGAAGGCGTTTCTACTAACAGCATTCGTCAAAAAGAGCTCGATAAAATACCCGCATTTGGATTATTAAATTCTGTAAAGCGCAAGCGCATTGTTACGTATTTACAAGAATTACAAAACTATCAGCTGCTTAAAAAAGAGAAAAAAGGATTCAGCCTCACTCCAAAAGGAGAAGCCATCCGACGTCTATTTGAAGAAGAATCACGGAGAATATGAGATTGTATCTCACGTGATTCTTCTTTTTTGATTTTGAAGACTACTTTCTCTATTAAATGCTTATCATAATTAGAAATCTCCATTCATATAATTATTACTAGATTAGCAAAGTCCTTCATACCTATTAGCCTGACGCTGACATAGAGAGGAGATTTCGCCATTGAAATCTAGTAATCGCGCCAATTTTGTAGTGTTAACATATAAGATGGTTCTTGTTATTTTATCCGTTGTTTTAATGACATCATCTATCATTGTTCTAGTAAGTTACTCAGCATTTAAAGAACAGTTCAATTCTTCTATTGTCTATCAAACGTTATCAAAGCATAAAGCAGAAAGTCTTTATTATTTAATGAGCCAAGAAAACCATCATTTTTCAACGGCTTTTGATAAAAACTACTCACCTCCCGGTCTTTCTTCTACACTGCTCGAGTTATCAACAAGTATTCGAGCAGAAGACGCGAGAAGCTTGTTTGGTTCCGAACTTCCTGGATTCAGTATTTACGACTCCAATATCATTATCGCCGGTGAAGGCACAAATTTCACAAACTTCCCTAGAGAATCTGCACCGCCGCTAGATGAAACGCTAAAAGAAAGAAATTCTACTACAAAAGTTCAGCAGCCTAAAGAAAACAATGGTACGAACGCTCCAAATAATAATACAACTGGCGGAAAAAAGGTATTTTATATTTATCATACGCACAGCTGGGAATCTTACTTGCCTCTGTTAGGACTTGAAGGTGATCCAGATGCTAATAAAGCAGTGGATAGCAAAACAAATATTAATATTGTTGCAAATATGCTAGGAAAAGATTTAGAGGCTCAGGGAATTGGGGCAGAAGTTGATCAAACCAATATTGGACAGAAATTAAAAGAAAAAGGTTGGAACACCAATCAATCGTACGCCATGTCTCGCACAGTCATTGAAACGGCGATGACTGAAAATAGAGATTTAACTTACTTTATCGATTTGCACCGAGATTCGCTTCGAAAAGATAATACAACCATTAAGATTAACAATAAATCGTATGCAAAAGTTGTGTTTGTTTTAGGGAAAGCGAATCAAAACTTTGAACAAAACTTAAAAATGGCAAAAGCGCTTCATGAAGGACTTGAAAAGAAATATCCCGGATTAAGCCGCGGAGTTATTGGCAAAAACAAATCCAGCGGTAACGGTGTATATAACCAAGATGTTTCCAAAAATGCGATTTTAATTGAAGTGGGCGGAGTTGACAATAACTTTGATGAACTAACTAACACAACAAAAGCACTGTCTGATGTCATTAGCCAATTTTACTGGCAAGCTGAAAAAGTAGATGCCCCTGCTCAATAAAAAAAGCCCTCTTCACTGAGGGCTTTTTAAAATTCAATTCCTTTTACAGCAGGAATTCCTTCGTCGTAATAATGTTTATGAGGCTTCATTTCCGTCACAAGATCTGCTGCTTCCATCACTTCTTTTTTTGCAGAACGCCCGGTAATGACCAAATGCATATGCTCCGGGCGCTTTTGAATAAGGTCAATTACTTCGTGTAGCGGTAGCACATCATCAATAGGAAATTTCTCGATAGCCAGTGCGTTATTTAACTCGTCTAAAATAACCACATCATATTCGTTTGAGAAGACTTTTTCCTTCGTTAGCGCCCAGGCTTTTTGCAAAGCTTCACGATGTTCAGGCGGTGTTTTTGTCCACGTAAAGCCGACTCCTGTTTGAATCATTTCAATTCCTATTCTGTCAAACATCAGCTTTTCGCCATATGTACGCTGAGGAGATTTAATAAATTGAATCATTAATACTTTTTGTCCGCGTCCCGTAGCGCGCAGAGCGAGACCTAAAGCAGCGGTTGTTTTTCCTTTACCGTCTCCGGTATAAATTAACGTAAGACCCCGTTTGTCTTTCAATCTAAAAACCTCTTTTTCTTCGAATTTCAGTTTACAGCCATGTTGTTTTTTCTGTAAACGATGTTCTAGCAGGCTCTTTCATTTTTGTAAGAGACTCTTCATTTGGATAACCTAAAAAAACGTTTCCTACTACGACTTTACCTGAAGGGTTGCCAATAAACTCATACAATCTCTCGTCTCGAACAAGACCAACTCCTCTTGTTCTCCAAACGAATCCAAGCCCTAATTCTTTAGCTGCTAGCCACATGGAATGAATCGCGCACGAAACCGCATATTTGTTATCTTCCGTGGCTTCTTCGTCTCCTTCAACTGTATCAGCTGTTACAACAATATGTACAGGTGTATTTTTCACTGCTTTTAACGAACTTTCTACTAAATGAGGCTTTGTCGGAAAGCGCTCCTTTAGATACGCTTCAGCCAGTTCTTCATACTTCTTTTTTGCTTCTCCTTGAATCACATAAAAGCTCCAGGGCTCTCTCATTCTGTCATTTGGAGCCCACGTCGCTGCTTCAAGCAGCTGTTCGATTTTCTCTTGTTCGACTTCACGCGGTTCATGATCTCGTACCGCTCTTCGTTCTTTTAGCTGTGAAATAATCGTCATATTGTCTCCTCCTTTTAACGTTAAAGCAGAATATTTTCCGCTCTTTCTTCAAACCATTTTATTTTTTCTCTAATTGTCACTACTTCACCTACAAGCACGATGGCAGGATGAGCAATTTCTGCTTTTTTTGCTATTTCTTCGATTGTGGCAAGCGTTCCCGTTACGGTGCGCTGATACTTCGTCGTTCCCCATTGAACAAGCGCTACTGGCGTATGTTTATCTCGTCCATGGTCCATCAACTGCTTGCATATATGAGGTAAATTTCCAACGCCCATATAAAACGCAATTGTATCTATTCCTTGAGCAAGCGCTGACCAGTTTAAATAATCTTTTCCTTTTTCTTCTCTTCCATGCCCCGTTACAATCGCAAAAGAAGTGGCATGATCTCTGTGGGTAACAGGAATTCCTGCATAAGCTGGAGCTGCAATTCCTGACGTGATACCAGGCACGACTTCGTAAGGAATTCCTTGAGTAGCAAGTACTTCAGCTTCCTCTGCTCCGCGGCCAAACACAAAAGGATCGCCTCCTTTTAAGCGCGTCACTACTTTTCCTTGAAGTGCTTTTTCAACAAGCAGTTCGTGAATACGATCTTGGATGACTCCGTGCTTGCCCGGTAATTTCCCGCAAAAAATAAGCTCCGCGTCTTTTTTAGCATAGTTTAATAACTGTTCATTAGCTAAGCGATCATATAAAATGACATCCGCCTCTTGAATACACTCCATTCCATATACGGTTATTAGCTTCGGATCTCCTGGTCCGGCTCCTACTAAATATACTTTTCCAACTGTCACACGGCATCTCTTCTTTCTTTTTTTACCGCTTTACACTGTTCCACCCAGTTTTCTACCATCTTCGTAGAAGAGCCGAAATGAAAGTGCGTATAGCCGGCAATTAAATTATTGTTCATATAGCCTTCTTCTTTCATTCCTCGCATCCCTTTTGTATCATAGGCAGGCGAAAACTCTTTCTCTGAATGAAAGGTTGAATAATGAAATTCATGGCCTTTAGCTTGTATATCGCCTTTAAATAAAAAATTCCCTGGCTTTCCCGTCACTTCTCGGTACCCTAAAGCAGCCAATTTTGTCTGCATTCTTACTTGTCCGGGAATAAGCCCCACCATTTCATGGCATGTATCATCTGTTGTGACAATAGCATCTGTTAAAAACATAAAGCCTCCGCACTCAGCAAGTGTAGGAATCCCTTTTTCGATGGCTGCTCGAACAGAATTTTTAACGTCAATTTGCTGAGCCAGCGTTTCAGCAAATTCTTCTGGAAATCCGCCTCCTATGTAAAGGCCATCAGCATCTTGCGGAACCGTCTCTCCTTTTAAAGGCGAAAATTCTACAAGCTCTGCTCCGTAAGCTTTTAACAATTCGAAATTTTCTTCATAATAAAAGTTAAAAGCGGCATCTCTTGCCACAGCAATTTTCACTTGAGGTACGGACGGCTTTGTAAAGATAGGATCATTAATTTCTATTTTAGGAGCTAAAGCCAGTTCATATACTTTTTCAATATCAATTGTATCATGAACAAGCTGCCCTAACTGTTCAAAAAACGGTGTTAATTCTCCTCGTTCAATCGACGGGATCAGCCCGAGGTGACGTTCAGGAATCGTAAGATCATCGTTTCTTTTCAAGTAGCCTACTACAGGGATATGACATTCCTGCTCAATCGCTGCCTTAACAAGTTTATAATGCCCTTCACTTCCAACTCGGTTAGCAATTACACCGACAATGTTCGCTTCCGGTAAAAATTGCTGAAACCCTTTTACAATTGCCGCTGCACTTCTAGCCATACTAGCACAATTGACAACTAAAAGGACAGGACTATTGGTGATTAAGCTGATTTCTGCTGTTGTCCCTTCGTTCGTTAACGGATTTTTCCCATCAAAAAATCCCATAACTCCTTCCATGATGGAAATATCAGCGTCTTCACTAGCTCGAGCTACAATTTCCCTAACCATATCGTGTTCAAGCATCCAGCTGTCTATATTACGAGACGCTCGTTCTGTAACAGCCGTATGATACGTTGGATCAATATAATCGGGTCCGCATTTAAACCCTTGAACTCTATAACCAGCTTGTTTTAATGCCGCCATCAGCCCAATTGTAAGTGTTGTTTTCCCTACGCCACTTCCGGTACCGGCAATGACGAGTCTTCTGTTTGACATGTTGTTCTCTCCTTTAGTCATATGGAATAAGCGCCACTGAAATGGTGACATTCCCTGACTTTTTCTTCACAAGTTCAAGCGTATCAGCACCGCTGTATAACATAGCAGCAGGTTCACTGACGCCATATGCACCTGTATATTTAAAGACTGTATCGGAAGGCTGTTCTATACTTATGCTGTTTAGCTCTTGGGGCGAATAATAGACAAACTCCCAGCCGTACTTAGACGCCACTTCTAGCAGCCCTTCTTCATCTTTCTTTAACTCTATTGTACATAATGCTTTTACACTTTTCATTGAAAACTGAAGTTCAGCAAGCGTTTTTTCAATAACGGTTTCAATTTCCGCTGCGCTTGTTCCTCTGTTGCACCCCATCCCAATCGCCAGTACTTTTGGACGGTAAAGAACACCGTTTTCTAAGATCGCTTCTTCTTCTTTTTTTAAATTGCGATGCGTTACGACCAAGGCTGCATGTGGCGATGCTTCGAGAGCTGTCTGAATCGATGAGTACGTTTTAATGTTAGCTGGAACAGGATGATCATAGTGCCACCAGCCCTTTTCACCTGATTCTTGAACCACCGCTATTTCTTCTTCATTTACCACAGAAGCGCTGACAGGCGTTAGCTTTTCTGCGGATTCCCATACCCAGCCAAAACGCTTTCCAAATAAATCAACGGGAATCGTTTTTTGAACATCAGATGCTGTTGTAATAACAGGATGGGCCTCAAGAGCTGCCGCAACTTCACGCGTAAGCTCATTTGCTCCTCCGATATGACCTGAAAGCACGCTGATCACATTTTCGCCTTTATCATCAATCACAACAACCGCAGGATCCGTTTTCTTATCTTTTAAAATAGGGGCAATCATACGTACAACTGCTCCCAGTGAAATAATAATAATAAGTCCTTTATACGATTCAAAAAGAGAAGGCAAGAGCATCCGCACGCTTCCTGAAAACAGCTGAATGTTCTGTTCTCTTTCGTCTCCTTTTTCAAACTTGCTCATGTAATACACATCGGACTGCTGAAAAGTGCGGCCTAGATTTCTTGCAATTTCTACGCCATGCTTCGTGATGGCCACGACAGCATAATCCCCGCGCTGTGTAATGAGAGCTTTTTTTCCTTCTTGGAGTTGAATCATTCCGACTTCACTCCTCTTCGAAAGCCATGGGTAAATGTTTTATCATAAAGTTTTGATCGATAATCTTTGTCATGAATGTGGGGGTCAAGGGCCCAGCCTGCCAAAATCATCGCCTGCTTACGAATGCCGTTTGTTCGCATAGCATCATCCAGGTCTTTTACCGTCGTGCGAACAATTTTTTCATCTGGCCACGTTGCTTTATAGACTACTACAACCGGCGTGTCCTCACTCCAACCGGCGCTTATAAATTCTTTTATTACTTTTTTTGTGAGCGTCGCACTTAAAAATAAAGCAATGGTACATTTATGTTTTGCTAAATCAGTTAATTTTTCAAACTCAGGTACAGGCGTTCTTCCTTCAGCACGAGTTAAAATAACCGTTTGAGTCAAATCTGGAATGGTTAATTCTGCTTCAGCCGCTGCTGCTGCAGCAAATACGGAGCTGACTCCCGGAACAATTTCAATATCAACGCCTTCTCTTTTTAAAAGCACCATTTGTTCCATAATGGCTCCGTACATAGCCGGATCTCCGGTATGAACTCTTACAACCATTTTTCCTTCACGCATGCGATCAAGCATCGTACTGACCATTTCTTCTAAATGCATACCAGCTGTTTTTAACACTTCAGCTCCTGGTTTAGACTTAGCAACTAGCTCTTCACTTACTAGTGAGTCAGCGTATAAAACAACATCTGCCTGCTGAAGTAATTTTAAGCCTTTTACGGTAATTAAATCTGGATCTCCGGGTCCAGCTCCGATTATGTATAACTTCATTTTCGCACCACCATTAGCGTTAAGTATTGTAAATCGGCTCCTTCTAGTTCTGAAGCTTTCCAAATAATTTCTTCATCTGACGTTACTTTTGTTACCACCGATGCTTTTTCAAGCAGATCAAGCTCTTTTAAAAGACCGACCATAAAATCGATGACTTTAGCCACTTTAATAAAAATAACGCAGTCGTTTTCCACCAATACTTTTTTCATTGTTTCATAATCTTCACGAGCAGGAACAATGGCCACATGTTCATCACCGTCTGCTAATGGAATGCCTAAGCGAGACGCAGCCCCGTTAATAGATGAAATACCAGGAATTACTTGAATAGGAGCTTGAGGGTGACGTTCTTGCATCAGGCGCATCATGTGAATAAACGTGCTATAAAGCATAGGATCTCCCTCTGTCACAAATGCTACATCTTTTCCCTCCTGGAGCTTTTCCCATACTCGTTCCACTGTTTCGGTCCATTTTTTCTCTAAAATAGCAGGATCTTTTGTCATTGGAAACACAAGGCCCAGCATATCTTTTTCATTTGCACTGAAATAGACATCAATAATTTTTTGGGCATAGCTTTTGCTTCCTTTTTGCTTTTTTGGGTACGCAATAACGGGTGATTCTTTTAATTTACGAAATGCTTTTACTGTAATCAATTCTGGATCTCCTGGTCCAACTCCAAGTCCGTACAATGTTCCAATCATGTTCATTCTCCTCTTTTGGCTGTAATAATATAAATGGGGTTTAAAGCGTCAAATCGTGTTAAGTGTAAAATGGGCTTGCTTCTTGAAACTTGTGCAAGGGTAACAGCAGTCTCAAATCCTCGCTCTTTAAAAGCTTTCATCGCTTCTGCCAAATTTTCAATCGTTACGGCATTTAATACGATGCGCCCTCCTGAATTTAATCGGCTGCAGCACACGTCTAAAATGGTTTCCATGCCTCCTGCTGTCCCTCCAATAAACACCGCATCAGGATCAGCAAACTCACCTAACCCTTCCGGTGCTTTTCCGTGCACAGTATGGGCATCTACTCGAAATTTCGCTAGATTTCCCCTGCAGTTTTCCAAGTCTGCTTCGTTTTTTTCCACAGCAAAAATTTGTCCTTCACGCGCAATTTTAGCTGCTTCAATCGCGACTGAACCTGTACATGTTCCGATATCCCATACGACGCTGTCTCTCTTTAGCTGCAGGGCACTAATACTAAGTGTACGAACTTCTTTTTTAGTAATAAGTCCCTTGTCCGGCTTGCGTTGAATAAATTCATCGTCCTCTATTCCGAGAGGCCAGACTGGACTTTTTTCTACCTGTTTTAATATCACGACATTAAGCGGAGAAAAGAGTTGATTCGCCGCCTCTTCCAGCGAAAGCAGCTGACAGCGCTCCGCCTCTCCACCTAGATTCTCTGCCACAAACATCTTGTATTCTGTCATGCCGAATGATAACAAGTAGTTTGCCAGAGCACTAGGAGAATTTTGCTCATCGGTTAAAATCGCCACTTTTTTATAACCGTCAATGCGCTGAGCCAGCCCTTTTATACTTCTGCCGTGCACGCTTGTAAAATAAGCGTCTTGCCATCGCTCTTTTAGACGTGAGAATGCAAGCTGAATAGAACTTAAATAAGGATATATTTCAACGTCTAGCTTCGCAGAAAGATAGCTTCCAATTCCGTAAAATAACGGATCGCCTGAGGCTAACACAACCGCATTTCCTTCTTCGTTTTTTAAACGTTCAACAAGGGAAGAAAGACCTCCTTCAATGGCTACTTTTTCTCCTTCGAAATCTTGAAAAAAGTCAAGGTGACGCTTTCCTCCAATTAGCACATCACTTTCATACACCCACTGTTCATACATAGGAAGTAGACTTAACTTCCCGTCGTCACCAATTCCAATAATTTTAATTGCCATGTTGCACCGCCTGTCCTAAAAAATCTCCTTTTAATGTGTAAAGAGACGTATCGACATCGATTCCGTCCCCTACTTCCTTTAATGCTGATAAACAGCAGTACTCGCACAGTTTTTCGAAAAACTGATGATGACCGCTTTGCGTCATTAAATCTCCCACTTGAGAAGCTGTGTTTGCGCCTTTTATTTCCTCTACCAGTTCAGCAGAAGCGCCTGACTCAGAAGCTGCTTTTGCTAAAAAATTAAAATCAATAGGTGCACTTTTTGAATGAACCATCATAACGCCTTGCGCGACTTTTGAAAACTTTCCCATCATGCCTACGAGCGACACTTTTTTCATTCCTTGCTTTTTACATTGTTTTAACGTAAATCCAACAAAATCTCCCATTTCGATAAATGCTTCTTCCGGAAGTTCTGGGAACTGTTTCATTCCATATTTTTCGCTTCGTCCCCCTGTCGTAATGACAACGTGCTCACAATTACTCGCTTTAGCAACGCTAATGGCCTGCACGATACTTGCTTTATAAGCAGCTGTTGAGAACGGAACAACAATTCCCCGCGTCCCCAGTATCGAAATGCCTCCTAAAATACCTAGACGCGCATTTAATGTCTTTTTCGCCATTTCTTCTCCTTCAGGAACCGAGATGACAATCTTAACGCCTTTTTGTATGTTGTATTGGGCTAGAAGCTGTTCAGCCGTTTCTTTCAGCATCTTTCTTGGCACAGGGTTAATGGCTGCTTCACCGACAGGAACTGGGAGACCGGGCTTTGTCACACGCCCTACTCCCACTCCTCCATCAATGATAATGTCTGCACCATTACACCACGAAACTTCAGAAATAATCAGCGCTCCGTGCGTGGCATCGGGATCATCTCCAGCATCTTTAATGATGCTGGCTACAGCGCTGCTTGTGCGATACTCGCATTCTTCAAGATGAAACGTAGCAAAGCGACCAACAGGTAAGTAAATCGTTGACTCCTCTTGCACTTCTCCTGAAATTAGCGTAAGCAGAGCTGCTCTCGTAGCTGCCGTTGCACAAGCGCCCGTCGTATAGCCTTCTCTGAGTTTCTTAGGTTCTTTTGGTACTTCCTTCATGCGTTACACCTGATCTGCAAGAATTGAAATTGCATTTAATGCAGCAACCGTTACCGTACTGCCGCCTTTTCGCCCGATGTTTGTAATAAACGGCACGTCAAGTTTGGCAAGTTCTTCTTTCGATTCAGCCGCTGAAACAAACCCTACCGGCAGACCAATAACAAGTCCAGGCTTCGCTTCTCCTTCTTTAATCAAACGAATTAACTCAAGTAACGCTGTCGGTGCGTTCCCAATTGCAAAAATCCCGCCGTCTGCTTCTTTAATTGCTTTTCGCATAGAAATAATTGCACGCGTTGTATTTAAGCGCTTTGCTTCTTCCATTACGTCCGGATCTGAAATATAAACTTTGATTTCACCGCCGTGTTTTTCAATTCGCTGCTTGTTTGTTCCTACTTGCACCATTTGTACATCTGCAACCACTTGCTTGCCGCTGCGAATGGCTTTAATTCCTGCTTGAATCGCATCTGGATGAAACAGCATGCTGCGTCCAAGCTCAAAGTCTGCAGACGCGTGAATTACCCGCTGAACAATTGGGTACTGTTCATCTGTAAACGGATGAGGTCCAAGCTCTTCTGTAATCATTTCAAAACTTTTTCCTTCAATTTGCTGAGGCTGAACAGTTAACGGTTTAAATTCTGTACGAAAATCCATCTCAATCAACTCCTAGTTTGGTTTACTAAAGCATGAACCACTTCTTCAAACGTGGAATACACGGTCCCATACTCAATTTTCGGTCGCCCAATCATAATGATATCTAAGCCTAACTCTTTAGCTGCTTCCACTTTTTCATCCACAGATCCAACTTTTCCGCTTTCTTTTGTGACCATGACCGTCACTCCGTATTGCTTATACAGTGCTTGATCAAACTCTTTTGTAAACGGACCTTGAATAGCAATAATATTTTTTTGCGGCAATCCTAACTGCTGACACTTTTCCATATTATCCAGCCTTGGAAGCATACGAGCAACAAGCCGTACATCTGAAAGAGGAAGGAGCTTTTCTGTAAAAACCTGCAGCGTCTTGCTGCCTGTTGTCAGCATAATAACTCCTTTTTTCTCAGCTGCTACTTCAGCTGCTTCTTCATACGTAGAAACCATCGTCATATTGTCGTAGGTAAAAGCCTGCGAAGCCCGCTCATAGCGTATGTAAGGAATCGATGTTTCAGCAGCCGCACCGATGGCGTTTTTAGATGCTTCTTCGGCAAAGGGGTGACTTGCATCCACAATAGCTTTTACACCATGTTCGTTTATAAAAGTCATCATATCTTCTTGTGTGAGACGTCCAATTTTCACTTTCACTTCTGCTCGCTGTAATTCGATTGCTGCATTGTCGGTTACAACCGTCGCCGTAACGTCGTAACCTTCTTTTTTCACTTGAACAGCTAATGCACGTGCATCGCTAGTTCCCGCTAACAATAAAATCATTTTAACTCGCCGACCTTATCTTCATGGTGGTGATGGTCATGATGGTGATCGTGGTGATGGTGATCGTGGTGATGGTGCCCGTGATCATGATCGTGATGATGATGGTGATCAATATGCTCCATAATGCCGAGGCGATATTGACATGTATCGCAGTTCATTTTCACTTCGCCTTCTAATCCTTCTTCAGCACGTTCTTTTAAAATTGTCTGCAGTTTTGGATGAAAACCGAAATAGCCGGCTAGCTTAAACTCAATGTTTTCATGCTGCATTTTATACTGCTTCACCATTTCTTCCAAACGCTTAATTAGTACTCCTGTAAATAAGAAATACGGGAGAATAACCACTTTTTTAGCGCCCAGTTTTAAACATCGTTCCACTCCTTCATCAATCAATGGAGCGGTCACGCCCATAAAAGAAGTTTCGACGATTTTGTAGTTTGTTTTTTCCCAAAGAAGGCGCGTAATTTTATATAAATCACTGTTTGCATCAGGATCGCTTCCTCCTCGCCCTAAGACAATAACAGCCGTGTCTTCAGCTGGAGTTTCTAAATTTTCTCCTGATTCTTGTAATCTCGTTTTTAAAATTTCAAGGGCTTCTTCATGAACGCCAATGGGACGTCCGTACACGAAGTTTACGTGTGGATATTTTTCCTTAGCTTCATCTATAGCCGCCGGAATATGTATTTTTGAGTGGCCAGCTGGCAAGAGCATAATTGGAACTACAACTACATCTGTCGCTCCTTTTGCCACACATGTATCAATGCCTTGACTTACATTCGGACGTTCAAACTCTAGAAAACACGTTTCTACTAAAATAGATGGGTCCCAATCATGCTTCATAGTCGAGATAAACTCGCGAATTTGATCGTTCCCTTCAGGATCTCTACTTCCATGACCGACAAATAAAACTGATTTCATATAATGCCCTCCCATTTTTAATCTCCACACGGAGCTGGTTCTACTTTTATTTTTGGTGTTATATCTTGATAGTCGAATCCATAAACATTCTTCACACGCTTAAAGAATTTATGAAACCGCTCATTTGGATGACCTTTTTCTTTATATTCATGGACAATGTTCTCCACTATTTCAACAATGTCATCGGGCGCTATGCCTTCCGCCACAATTTGACCTGAATGGGCGTTTCGTCCAACCGTTTTAGCCCCTAAAAATAAGTCAAACGCACCTTTTCTGTAGACAATGCCGATATCTTCTTGAACAGCACCGTAACAGGCCATACCGCATCCATTAATACCAAGCTTCAGCTCTTTTGGCATGTCCATTCCACCGAGACGCTTTTGTAATTGTTCCGTATGCGGGATGGCGTCACTTTTTTCTCCATCACAAAAATCACACGCTTTAATTGTAAACACGTCTCCGACTGGAGATAGTAAAAAGGAAGCTGATTGGAGCTTTTTAATAATCACATCTGGCTGAGCCGTTGGAATTTGCAGTTTGATTTGATGGTCAGGCGTATACTCCATCGTACCTTTTTCACCAACAACTTCTGCTAGTGTTGTCATTTGAACGGGCGTAAACTTCTTATTTGCAAGCCCTGGACTAACTGCCACTTCAAAAATAGACTCAATTGGCTGGTGTACGACCGGTGAAGTAGTTTCACCTAAAATTGCTTGAAGCGCTTCTTCTGCCAGAGCTCGTGAAGCTGCTTTTTCTTCTTTTGTGTTCTGAACATCTTCAATAGCTGAAGCCGTTTGCTTTACAGTCTCCTCTTGATCAAGAGCCCATGGTTCTGCTTCTTTTCGAAGTCGCTGATGCGGTCTTAGCGGCTGCTCTGTTTGGTTGAGGGTATATTTACGCTGATACCCGCGCGGTGTAATCATTAAGTCATCGTAAAAGAACGTAGATGAATTTCCGACAACAACGGTAGTCAGCATGCCTATTTCATGATTTAACATGTCTTTTAAATTGGTCATTACCACTTCTTCACGGTCACGATAAGCGCTTTTCACAAGACCAACAGGCGTATCGGGGGAACGGTATTTTAATAAAATCCTTTGCGCTTCCACAATTTGTCTTGTGCGTCTTCCGCTTTTCGGATTATAAAAAGCTACTACAAAATCTGCTTGTGCAGCTGCTTCGATTCGTTTTTCGATTAACTCCCAAGGCGTAAGGTGGTCACTTAAACTAATCGTACAGGCATCATGCATCACGGGCGCCCCAAGGAGGGATGCGCATGAATTAATAGCCGAAATGCCAGGAATCACTTCCAGCTCTACGCCCGTTTCTTTTTTCCATCCTTTTTCAATCAACACTTCATACACAAGGCCGGCCATTCCGTATACTCCTGCATCTCCGCTTGAAATGACCGCCACGGTTTTTCCCGCTTCAGCTTGCTTTACGGCTTCTTGTGCACGGCTTACTTCTTCGGTCATTCCTGTACTAATAATTTGCTGATTCGTTAATAGTCCTTGAATTAATTCCACATAGGTTTTATAACCAATGATCATATCACTTTCTTGAATGGCTTCTCTTGCTCGCTGTGTAATATGTTCAAAGCTTCCTGGGCCGAATCCAATAACTAACAGTTTACCTTTCATGCTAGCTCCTCCTTTATGCGTTACTTTTTACTTTGTCAATTCCTTCTATGGAGTCACTCTTTTCCGGAGAAACAAAACCGTTTTGATCATATTCATAAATAAGTGATTCCTTTATACTGCAGCCTCCTGCTAAATGTTCTTCAACAATTCGATGAGCTACGTTTTCAGTGACCTGCTTGTACCAATCTCCTGAAGGGTACACGATAGCTACAGGAGCATCTTTGCACCTTCCGTTACAGCGCGTACGGGTTGTGTGAACCGCTTCATCTAGATTCAGTTCAGTCACTTTATTTCGAATAGCTTGCGTGGCTTCTTCTCCACCTTTTCTCATACAGCTGCTTCCATTACAAATCAATACGTGATGTTTTGTTCCATTTAAGTTCCACGTCGTCACACTTATTCGCTCCTTTACTAAAAAAACGCCTCTATCAATGATAGAGGCGCAGAAAAATTCAAACTAAGTTTTTGCACTTCCACCTATATCCCGTAGGGTAAGCTTCGCATTAGAAAAAGGCTGGTTTCCTGACTTCGATTCATCACTTGATTGCGCCTTCCCGAATACAGTGGCATATGCAATCAGCTCCTCTTCACAGTGGCGGGTACCGCGCTGGCTTCACACCAGACTTCCCATTTAACGCAATGTGAACATTGCGCACCTTTTTTGCACGATATGTAGTTTTGTGCTACGAGAAAAACCCGCTTCGCTAATATGCGAGCGGGTAAAACGTCAGAATAAAAGTGTACACGAATGCCACTTTAAGCCAACGTTTCCCTTCCCGCTCCCCGGAGAAATAGAAACTTCACAATAAAGACAGGTCTCCTGACTTGTGTATCATTCTACTTGAGAACCTTCCCGTGATTTTTCCACAGTGGTTATACTCGTTCGTCCACACTTACAGTTGCGGGGGCAGTACTGGTCTTTCACCAGTTTCCCTATTAAGCCTTCTTGGCATCTTTACTGTTGCTGTTTGATATATATGAACCTTTTAAACTATCAGAATAATAGAAGTAACTACCATATCATAGCGTACATTTTTTTTTATTTCAACTCTATTCTTTTCGTAAGATACAAGAAGCTATGAAAAAACAAGAGCATAAAGTCAGCTCTTGTTTTTTCATTATATAGCTACTAATGTTAAATGAGGATCATTATAATACACGACTTCTGAAAGAACTTTACAGCCATTTGTTTTTGCAAAAGCTTCTCTCGCCTGCGTTTCAGTTTCAAATTCAAACATTTTCATTTCTTTTCCAGCATATACCGTCAGTACCCACATGAAAAGATTCGCCTCCGATTATTGTAGTGATCGCTATATCCACATTATGACGAAACCATATCCTTTTGAAAACCCATTCTACAAAACTTGTCACAAGAAACTTTTAAAAATTTAAAAACATTTTAACTTCTGTAAATGAACAAAATGTACAAAAGGTTTAAGCCGTATTATACCTCTTTAAAAAAGGTGCTTTTTTTACCAACTGTTGCTTCACCAGTAAAAAAATATATAGTATTTATTAAAAAAAGAAGCCGGACAGCCGGCTTCTTTTTTAGGAAAGGAAAGTACAGACATCACAGTCCCGTCCTGCTCTTTGTTTTGCATAAAAATACACTAATTAAATATTCCTTTCTTAAAGCAGAACCATGTTCGATTGCACATAGTGGTAAAGAAGCTTGTACGTATGGTTTAATGAATCTTGATGCGTTCTCTCAAACGCATGAGAAGAATCAATTCCTGGACCAATTAAGCCGTGTACGATGTCATGCCCGGCACGAATAGCAGCAGAAGCATCTGATCCGTAAAACGGATAAATATCTAATTTGTACTGAATATCATGCTGCTTAGCTAGCTCCACCAAATGCTTTCTCAAACCGTAATGATATGGGCCGCTTGAATCTTTTACACAAATAGACACGGTGTATTCATCAGTAGATTGTCCATCTCCCATGGCACCCATATCAACCGCTAAGTATTCTACCGTTTGAGGCGTAATATTAGAATTTCCTCCGTATCCAATTTCTTCATTATTTGAAATAAGAAAGTGCGTAGTGTATGGCAGTTCGATCTGCTCTTCTTGAATTGTTTTCATGAGCTGAAGCAATAAAGCTACGCTTGCTTTATCATCGAGATGACGAGATTTAATAAAACCGCTTTTTGTTATTTCTACACGAGGATCAAACGAAACAAAGTCGCCGACTTCAATTCCAAGACTGCGAACATCTTCTGCGCTATGTACTTTTTCATCCAATCGAATTTCTATATTATCTTGATTTCGCTCAGCTTTACCTGCATCTTTATACACATGAACAGATGTTTGATGCATAAGGATGGTCCCTGTAAATACTTCTCCTGCTGACGTTTCGATTTCACAATATTCTCCTTCAATGGAATTGTAGCGGAACCCTCCAATCAAGTCGATTTTCAGACGTCCACTCGGTTTGATTTCTTTTACCATAGCACCTAATGTATCGACATGAGCCGTCAGCATGCGGTGATGATCCGTATCTTTACCGGGAATGGTAGCGACTAAGCCTCCTTTTCGATTGCGATACGTTTGAATATTTAGCTCTTTTACATAGTCTTCGACAAATGAAATCACCTTTTCTGTATTTCCAGAAGGACTGGGAATCGAAACAAGCTTTTTAATTAACTGAACAGTTTCCGTCATTATGACACTTCCTTTGTCTCTCATTTCTTTTATTTTACCATATGTTTCAAAAAAGATAACAGGCAGCTCCAAACAAAAAAGCCAGGCAGCTGCCCGGCTTTTTTGTTTTAAGCTATGTTTGATTTCTTTAATTCATTTGTGTAATTTAATGATTTTTGCTTATCAAACTCGCCTTCAGACTTGGACATTACAATTGCAGCTAAAGCATTTCCTACTACGTTAACTGTGGTACGCATCATATCAAGAATGCGGTCAATTCCTGCAATAAATGCCATGCCTTCAAGAGGGAAGCCCATAGATTCAAGCGTAGCAAGTACAACTACAAACGATGCCCCTGGTACACCAGCCATCCCTTTTGAGGTTAACATTAGCACAAGAAGGAGCTGAATTTGATCCATAATGGAAAGGTCAATGCCGTACATTTGAGCAATAAACAGCGATGCCAGCGCCTGATAAATGGTTGAACCATCTAAATTAAACGTGTAGCCTGTTGGAATAACAAACGATGTAACCGATTTAGAACAACCGAAGTCTTCCATCTTTTTGATAAGAGATGGTAAAACGGCTTCTGAACTTGCTGTTGTAAAAGCAAGAAGCAGCTCGTCTTTTAACACTTTTATGAGCGTAAACATGCTTGTTCCAGCCATTTTAGCAATAATTCCAAGAACCACAAGCACAAAGAAAATCATGGTGAAGTAAACGGCGAACACTAATTTCCCTAATGGAATAAGTGATCCGACACCAAACTTTATAATATTAACACCAATAAGTGCAAATACACCTACTGGAGCAAATTTCATCACCAAATTAGTTACCCAAAACATTGCATCCAAGACGCCTTCAAAAAAGGCTAAAACAGGTTTTCCTCTCTGTCCAATCGAAGCTACGCCTACACCAAACAGTACGGAAAATAAAATGATTGGTAAAAGATCGCCTTCTGCTACCGACTGAAAGACGTTTGTCGGAACAATATGAAGAAGCTCCTGAGCAATCCCTGTACTTTCAGACGTTTTTGCCGTTGCCTCATATTGAGAAATATCGCTTTTTTCAATATGTCCCATATCAACCCCTGCACCAGGGTGGAATAAGTTCGCGGCAATAATCCCCACTACAATCGCAATGGTTGTAACAATTTCAAAATAAAGAATTGTTTTTCCGCCAAGCTTACCTAATTTTTTGATATCGCCTACTCCTGCGACCGCTACGATTAATGCTGAAATCACGATCGGTACGACAATCATCTTAATTAAATGAATAAATATGTCTCCAATTGGCTGTAAAATAGAAATGGCCGTATCGCTTCCGTAAAAGATAGCACCTACAGCTACGCCTAAGATCAGTCCAATTAGAATCTGAGTTGCTAGACCTAACCTTTTCACTTTCTTGCTCCTTTCGCACAGTTGACTTTCACCCATCGAGCATATGCGGTTCAACGAACCGTGTATAAATATACATCCTTACAGCACCTTATGTAAACAGTTCTTTACTAATAAGGATGTAAGGCCGCACATGCAAATTTTTAAAAGCCACGGTTCTGTTTTATCATATCAAATAATTGTTGTACACTGAGATTTTTTTGCTAAGTATTTTTCTATTTTTGCTATTTCAGCGAATAAATAAAAAAAATAAAATTTTATATTGAAATATGCATTTTAGGTTAGTATAATACGATACATGTTTATTTTTATTATTCGAATATAAAATTCTGAAAATTTTAATTATTCAACACGATAATAAAAAGCATTTATAATTTTGGAGGTTTTAATGTGTCAAACAAAGTTCCTTTTTCATTTATAGTGGTTATTGGCTTTATGCTTTTTGCCCTATTCTTCGGCGCAGGTAATTTAATTTTCCCTGCAATGTTAGGTCAGTCTGCTGGAAGCAATATTTGGTCAGCAAATGCTGGATTTTTAGTAACGGGTGTAGGTCTGCCTCTGCTAGGCGTTCTCGCATTTGGTTTTTCCGGAAAAGAGGATCTGCAGTCTTTAGCTAGTCGCGTACACCCAGCTTTCGGTATTATCTTTACTACGATTTTATACTTGGCAATCGGACCGCTTTTTGCAATGCCAAGAACGGGAAGTGTTTCGTTTGAAATTGGCGTTAAGCCTTTTTTATCAGAAAATTCAGGTCACCTTCCCCTTATCATTTTCACGGTAATTTTCTTTACGATTACGTGCTTTTTTTCGCTAAATCCTGCGAAAATTGTCGATTTAGTAGGAAAAGTTTTAACACCTATTAAATTAACGTTTATTGGAATATTGGTAGTTGTAGCCGTTGTGAACCCAATTGGAAAGTTCGAAGCACCAAGCGAAGCTTATACAACACACTCATTTTTCAAAGGCTTCCAAGAAGGCTACTTAACAATGGATACATTAGCATCATTTGTTTTTGGAATTATTATTATTAATGCAATTAAAGAAAAAGGGGCAAAAACCAACCGACAAATTATTACAATTTGTGCAAAAGCTACGGCTATCGCTGCCGTTATTTTAGCTCTTATTTATAGCGCATTGTCCTATATGGGTGCTTCAAGCGTATCAGAGCTTGGACGTCTTGATAACGGAGGTACGGTTTTGGCTGAAGTATCAAATTACTACTTTGGCTCTTACGGAGGAATTCTTTTAGGTCTGATGATTACCGTTGCTTGTTTAACAACAAGTGTAGGTCTTGTAACATCTTGTTCATCTTTTTTCCATAAGCTGTTTCCAAAGGTCTCTTATAAGTTGATTGCTGTCATTTTATCAGCTTTCAGTGCCGTTGTAGCAAATTTTGGCCTAACGGAATTAATCGCTATTTCGGTTCCAGTCTTAACAGCTATTTATCCGTTAGCTATTGTGTTAATTGCTTTAACATTCTTACATCCTTTATTTAAAGGACGTTCTGAAGTTTACCAAGTAAGCCTTCTGTTCACGTTTATCGTTAGTTTATTTGATGGCTTAAATGCTGCTGGATTCAAAATTGCCGCAGTAAACGATCTGTTTACATCGATTCTACCTATGTATGGAGTGGGTCTCGGCTGGGTAGTTCCTGCTATTGTAGGAGGATTAATCGGTCTTGGCATTACCTTCCTTCGTACAAATGATAATACGAACAGAAACACTTCAAGAAAATTGATTAAATAAAAAGAGGATGCGAGTGCATCCTCTTTTTATTTTGGCGTCTTATGAATAAGGAGTTTTTTTCTCCGTTAACTTCACTTCTTCCTTTAACACACGTTTTTCATATAGATATTTATCCGTTCGTTGAAAATGATATTTATCAGCTTTTTCTTTTTCAGATGTGGTCAAAAGCACTTGACCATCAGAAGCAGCTGACACACCAAACGTTTCATTTTGATAAGTAGCATACGGAGCTACAAAAAACACTTCTTCAACAGCATCACGAGGAACTTCTTTTGTAAAAGTCGTGTCATTGTATGGAATGAATCCATTTGCTACATCGCCTTTATCATAGCTAATCAGCTTTACACACCCGTTTTCCGTTTCATAACATTCGTAGTCTCGTTCATTATATGCTGCATACAAACCTTTTCGAATCATAAAAAACATTCCTTTACATTGGTTTAGCAACCGCTGGTACAAATCGTTTTTCTTCTGCCACGTAGGTAGCTAAAAGTACTTCTTCCTCATTTACCACTTGATATAGTTCCGCTCCGTTTGCTGGTGGATAATAGTTATCAAATTTGAACTCTGGAACGGTTTCCCCGTTTCGAAATCCTGTAAACCCATTAAGCGTACATGGAAGTCCATAATTATTACTAATTAATCCCTTTTAGTAGGTCTCAAAAATAAAACACACCATCTAAAATAGATGGTGTGTGAAGTATAGTAAGTAATTAAGAAATTTGTTTAAGTTCTGATGAGAGTTTTAAAAACTCTTCTTTATTTTTCATCAATAGCGTGCGGTCGATTTCTTCTTTTAGCTGTGCTTTACGAAATTCTGCAATCGCCTTGTCTAAAATCATCTCAGCGAATAATGCATCAAGCACCTTTCCGTTGGATTTTTGCGGTGAATTAAGTAAATTCTTTTTCATAAGAAATCAACTCCTTGGCTTTTTTATAATATAACACAAATATTCTGACTTTTCAATCATTTAAACCAAGTATTTTACATCTATTTTTTTCCACATAAAAAGGCCGCCCTTTTGTTATAAGGCGCGGCCTTTTATTACGAATCTGCGGCTTTTTCTTTTACTTCCGCATAGTAGTTTTCATATTCAATAAATTCAGGAGCTTGATGAGCTGCCATGATACCGTGGTAACTGATGTCTAAGCCCACTTCTTCTTCTTCTTCCGTAGATCGAAGCGGAACCACCAAGGAAATAACCTTTAACCCTATCCACGTCGTAACAAATCCCCAAGCGCATAGAGCAATTAATCCGAGAAGTTGAACACCTAATAACGTCCAGCCCCCTCCTGTAAACACACCGCCGTCTGTAGAAAACAAGCCCACAGCCAACGTGCCCCATATTCCCGAAGCAGCGTGTACAGGAAAAGCTCCTACAGGATCGTCGATTTGACGTGCTTCGAGCCAGTTTGTAGCTGCCATCATTAATAAGCCAGATACAGCTCCAATAAAAATAGCAGATGGTGTGTTAACAAAAGCGCACCCGGCCGTAATGCCAACCAGTCCGGCAAGCGATCCATTTATTACAGAAGGTGCATCTGAACGGTTGTAGCGAAATAAAGTATAAAATAAAGTAGCTGCTCCGCCTGCTGCTGCTGATAACATTGTGACAATAGCAATGTGACCAATTCTAACGTCAGTGGCACTTAGCGTACTTCCTGCATTAAACCCGAACCATCCAAACCATAATAAAAAAGCACCAACTGATGCAAGCGGCAAATTGCTTGGAAGAGAAACAGAACTAATTCCATTTTTCGTGAACTTCCCTTTTCTCGGTCCAATCATTATTGCAGCTGCTAAAGCTGAAAAACCGCCAAGAGCATGGATAACTGCCGAACCGGCAAAATCAAGCATTCCTAGCTTACTAATCCATCCGCCTCCCCAAATCCAGTGGCCGGCTATAGGATAAATAAATGTAGTCATTAAAATCGCATATAAAAGGTATGCGCGGAAATTAATTCGTTCTGCCACCGCTCCAGAAACGATAGAAATGACCGCAATAACAAACGCACATTGAAACAGCCAAAATGTTTCAAGCCCAATTGGAATGTCAAGGTGCGATAAATTACCTGAGAGCGCAAAACCGCTTTTACCGACGATTCCGCCTAAATCATCTCCGTACATTAATCCAAACCCAATTAAATAGAAACAAAGCGTTCCTATTGTAATATCAGCGAATACTTTCATAATAATATTGACGCTATTTTTATATCGGACAAAACCTGCCTCTAGCAAGGCAAAGCCGCCTTCCATTAGCAAAATCATCGCCGCTGTTAATACAACCCACGTCGTATTTATACCTAAACTTAGTTCATTAACACTCATATCCCAACGCCTCCACTGCTTTTTAGTCGTTTTATTTCTTGTACAATAGCAGGCGAAAGCGTAATTTCACTTGTTTCTTCATTTTCCGCTTTTATTAATTCAAGAACTTCATGAAGTTCTCGCATTTGTGCTTTAAGGTGATCAATTTTTTTAAAGCGTTCCTTTACGTATACCATATACTCGACCGCTTGATGCTGACTTAAAGGACGCCCGGTAAAAAATTTACGAAACGGTGATAGTGATTGGTACCAAGCTTCTTCAGCACGTTTCTTCTCTTCGTATTTACTAATTTTCGCTTTTATATCTTCTATTTCTTGTGCTTTAGCTTCTTTTAACTTCATTATAAATTCAATTAATTTTAATTGAGGCAATGTAATGACCACATTATGATAAAGTTCATCCACTATAACCATGTTATATCTCCTTACATAAGATGTTATATTTAGATTATATGTAGAACACTATAGTAAGTCAATGTAATTTTTTGAAAACTCTTTAAATAGTAAATGCGCCCTATCTTTTTACTACTTATAGAATATTAAGTTCGTATGTGTTGAAATATGACGTTATTTGTTTTATCGTAGGAAGAGGAATTATGTTAGTTCCCTATTTTAATTTTATTTACCTAGGCAATTATTCGCTTTATTTTTTATAAACTTTTATTAAACAAAGGGTTACGAGGTTCTTCACTTATTTTTTCAACGAAATGAGTTGATTTTATCTCGTATTAAAATTAAAATAGAATTATGTGCAAGATTTCACAACTTCACAATGTAGTTTGAAAGTCTAGCAGATAACTAGGAACTACATATGCAACAGTATCCAGCAAAGGAGGACTTTTCATGTCTCAATCAACTATTCAAAAATCAGCTGCAGAGGAAAATGCTGCTGTACAAACAGAAGCGGCGGTTAACAAAGGTCAAGCGGATGTGTTAGATCAATTGTTAAAGCCTGAAGTACAAGAAGCTCTTACTGTTCTTGTAGATAATTTACCAAAATTATCTGAAATGGTAACGGTGCTTACAAAAACTTACGACGTTGCGCAATCATTATTAACTGACGACGTATTAAAAGAAGATCTACTTGGTGGAGTAAAAGAATTTATCGAGCCAGTAGAAGGAACAGTAAAAGGTCTTGCAGCTACTGCAATCGAAGCAAACGATCGTGCAGAAGCAAATGCTTCTAATTCAATCGGTTTATTCGGTTTATTACGCATGCTTAAAGATCCACAAGCTCAAAAACTATTCCGCTTTGCACAAGCGTATTTAGACATTACAAACGAAAAACAAAAATAATTTTCATTAAAAAGTGTGGACGGAGGATCGACTATGTCAAAACATATTTTAATTTTAGGCGGCGGTTACGGTGGTTTATTAACTGCAATGACAGCTCGCCAACACCTAAGTGCGGATGAAGCAAAAATTACAGTAGTGAACCGTTTTGCTACTCACCAAATCATTACAGAATTACACCGTCTAGCTGTAGGCGGCGTTTCTGAACAAGCGGTAGCTTTACCACTTGATAAATTACTTAAAAACTACAACGTTGATTTAAAAATTGCAACGGTAAAAGAAATTTCACCAGATCAACGTGAAGTATCTCTTGAAGATGGTACAAAGTTAAGCTACGACTACCTTGTTACAGCTTTAGGTAGTGAAACTGCTTACTTCGGTATCCCTGGTTTAGAAGAGCACAGCTTCGTTCTTAAATCAGTAAATGATGCAAACCGTTTACGTGCACACGTAGAAGCTTGTATCGCTGAATACAGCAAAACAAAAAATAAAGCTGACGGTACAATCGTAGTTGGCGGTGGCGGATTAACAGGTATCGAACTTGTTGGTGAATACGCTGACTTAATGCCAAGCCTATGCCTAAAACACGGTGTGGATCCAAAAGAAATTTCTCTATACTGTGTAGAAGCAGCTCCTACAGTTCTTCCAGGCTTCCCTGCTGAATTAGTAGAGCGTGCTCAATCAAGCTTAACAAAACGTGGCGTTACATTTGTTACTGGTACACCTGTAACAAAAATGGATGCTACAACTGTTGAACTTAAAGACGGCAGCAAAATTGAAACAAAAACAATGGTATGGACTGGCGGAGTTCAAGGTAACTCTGTAGTTGCTAACTCAGGTATCGAAGTAAACCGCGGTCGTGCACTTGTAAATGAATTCTTACAATCTACATCTCATAAAGATGTATTCCTTGCTGGTGACTCAGCGGTTGTAATGGGTCCAGAAGGTCGCCCTTACCCACCTACTGCTCAATTAGCTTGGCAAATGGGTGAAGTTGTAGGCGTGAACTTAGCAGTAGCTATTCGCGGCGGAGCAATGGAATCATTCGTTCCTGTCTTCTCTGGTACACTAGGAAGTCTTGGACGCAAAGATGCAATTGGTACAATCGGCGGAAACAAAACGCAATTAAAAGGTTTACCAGCATCACTTATGAAAGAAGCAAGTAACGTTCGTTACTTATCTCATATCAAAGGATTATTCGCATTAGCTTATTAATCCGTCTTAAAACGAAAGAGGGAAATTCCTCTTTCGTTTTTTTTTATTTACATAAGCCAAGAAATAAGAAGCGGCAGCGTAACCAGCGATAAAATAGCACTAATAACAAAAGCAGAGGCCGTTTCGTTTTCCATGCTTTCAAACCGCAAAGCAATCATCGCAGCTACAGCAGATCCAGGAAAAGCTACCAGTAAAATAGCTTTTGTCACTTCATCTGAAGACAACCCTATCCATACTGCAATTCCAAGCATAACGATCGGTTGAACTGCTACTTTTAAGACAGCGATCCCGAGCGCGCCTTTACTGAAGTTAATTTTTCCAATTCCAATCGTTACTCCTACCGCAAACAAAGCTGCTCCGGATGTGATACTTCCAATTTGATCAAGCATATCCTGTAACAGTTTAGGTGACTGAAAGCCGCAAAGCGTTAAAATCACTCCAATTAACGGGACGCATGCCAAAGGCTCAGATAGACCATGCAAAATAGAATGAACCGTTACTTTGAATAAACTTGTTTTCCCTTCCCCTTCTTTTCGTCCCCTTTGGCCAACGGTTCCCAAAATCGTTGCCAACGGATCTAAAATCGCATTCACCACGATTCCTGTTATAGCAATTGGAATCGCTACGGCGCCTGCACCGAACAATCCTCCGAGTACTGGAATGCCCATAAAAGCAAACGTTGGCTGAGCTGAGTTTAGAGCAAACATGGAAGAAGAAGTTAACGTATGCTTCCCTGCATACTTCACGATGAGCAATATAATGAGATAAAACCCTACAATTCCTAAAATCAGCGCTACTAAAAACGGCCATTCGTCTATGAGTGTTTTTCTTGGCGTTGTTGTTACACCTACAAATAAGTGTGCAGGAAGCGCAAACTTCGTTACTAATGTGTTGAGCCCCTTAGAAGTTTGCTTATCAAATTTTTTAAAGCGCCCTGCTAAATAACCAAGCAAAATGACAAAAAAGATGGGCGCGAGAATGAGAAAAATTTGACCTATGCTCATTTATCATTCACCTCATTCATTTTTTGCCTTAACCGGTTTATAAACAGGCTGCCATACCGCTGCTTCTACAAGTTCAGTTACATTTTTTTCGGTAACAGTCGCTACGTTATCTTTTACAGCAGCATCGGCAACTGCTACAGCAACCGCTTTTGATACTTTTTGAAGATCTTTAATGTTGGGAAGAAGCGTATCTCCTTTTGTATCTGTTTCTGCTATACGCGCTACTGCATTGGCTGCTTCTGCAAACATAGATTCAGTAAACTTTTGAGCGCGAACCACAATGGCACCTAAACCAAGACCCGGAAACACAAACGCATTATTAGCCTGTCCGATTTCATAAGTGTTCCCGTTATATTCAACGGGTTCAAATGGACTTCCCGTTGCAATAAGCGCTTTTCCTTCCGTCCATTTTATAATATTTTCCGGAACAGCTTCAGCAAGTTTAGTTGGGTTGGAAAGCGGCATGATAACGGGGCGCTCTACATGTTTGGCCATTTCTTTAATGATTTCTTCGGTAAAAGCATCCGTGACGCCTGACGTTCCAATTAAAATGGTAGGTTTCACTTGTTTCACAAGCTCCAACAGTGAAATTTTATTTTCATCGCCCTTTTCCCATTCTTTAATCTCTTCATTTTGGCGAACATATGGCTGTTGAAAAGGAGCTAAATCTTCCATATCTTCCGTTAACAGACCTCTGTAATCATATGCCCAAAAACGATCATATGCTTCTTCTTCAGATAACCCTTCAAGCATCATCGCACTATGAATACGATCAGCATTCCCAATTCCAGCAGATCCCGGTCCAAATACAACAACCCGCTGATCTTTTAAAGGCGTACCTGTAATACGGACGGCTGTTAAAACGGCTGCAAGAGTAATTACTCCCGTTCCTTGAATATCATCATTAAATGTTAAAATTTTATCTCCGTATTCTTTCATAATGTGACGCGCATTAATATTCCCAAGATCCTCCCAATGAAGAAGCGCTTTAGGAAACTTGGCCGTTATTTCTTTTACAAATTGAGCGATAAAACGATTATAGTCTTCTCCTTTTACTCGTTCATGACGATTTCCTAAATACAAAGGATCTTCAAGAAGCTTTTTATTATTGGTCCCCATGTCAAGAACAACAGGCAGTACGCGGCTTGGGTCAATTCCTGCTGCAGCTGTGTAGACCGCTAACTTTCCAACTGCGATATTGATCCCTCCTACTCCCCAGTCCCCAATTCCTAAAATACTTTCTGAATCCGTGACTACAAGCAAATCAATATCTTCGCTGTCGAGCCCTAAGTTTTCAATCGCCTCACTTAATCTGTCCGCTTCATTTACGGATAAATATAAGCCGTCAGGACGATGGTATTCATGGCTGTATTCTTGAATAGATTGACCTACAGTAGGCGTGTAAATAATGGGAAGCATTTCACTTAAATGATCGGTTAATAAACGATAAAACAACACAACGTTCCGGTTATGCAGATCATTTAACGAATTATTTTTTTGAAGATCATTCGGTGCTTTTTTGAACTGCTCATATGCTCTTTTTGCCTGCTCTTCTAACGTTAAGACCGTTGGAGGAAGAAGTCCCTGCAGATGAAGCTCTTTTCTTTCTTCTTCAGTAAAAGCAGAACCTTTATTTAAATAAGAAGTGGATAAAACTGATTTTCCTTTTAGTGAAGTTGAAATTGACCCATCTCTTTCTACTTTATACGCTCTCATGTTTTTACCTCTTTTCTTGAACAATTAGATAGGGTTAGGTTCAGCAAAGAGATATATTTTTAACCATTTATTTTTAATGAAAACAAAAAAGAGATTGAGCCATAACTACATCAATCCAATCTAAAGACGACCAAACGGTATAAATGAAATCTACGTTCAACCTAACAATAAAAAAATCCGAACGATTCATCGTTCGGATTTTCCTTACACGAAAATACGTTTTTTACACCATGCTATAGTCTTCGTGCTCACTTTCTGAGTAATTAGGCGGCTGTATATGGGAAGGCACAAGACATTCATAGCTTTCCCCTTCTAGCCTATCCTCTAGCTCTTGTTTCGCTTGACTAATCAGCTCTTGATTTTCTATCATTTCAATCGCCGTAGCCGCAATGGCTTTTCCAGCTAACAACATCGCATCGTGAGCATACTCTGTTTTCCCTTGAGCAACAGCTTGCCATGTATGAAACGGCGTAGCATAAGCCCACGTTGCGGTCACGCACTGTGCAGTTGGAACATTCCAGCTAACGTCTGCGACATCGGTTGATCCCGTCATGAAGGAAACATTTTTAGACATAGGAGCAATTTGGTTGAAGACTGGATGATTTGCTAAAGCTCTGTCTAGCAGTGAACCGACTTGTTTTTTTGCTGCTTCTTTGTCTTCAGCGGATGTAGACTCGTAAATAGCTTTGGCGAAAGCCATGTCTTCTTGTTTCACTTCAGCCAAATTTATCTGCATCATTTGCTTATGCATCAGCTGCTCCATTGTTTGATTTGGAATTAGATTAGCGCAGGCTCCTTGAATTTCCTGTTCCACTTGTGTTTCAGTCATTAAAGCCGCTCCCTTTGCAATTTTCACAACCCGTTCATAAAGTTCTTTTACTTGAGATGGCTTCGGAGCACGAATTAAGTACATGACTTCCGCTTCTGCTTGAACAACATTAGGAGAAATGCCTCCGCTGTTTGTAATGGCATAGTGTACGCGCGCTTCATCTATCATATGTTCACGCATATAATTCACACCAATATTCATCAACTCTACAGCGTCTAAAGCGCTTCTGCCAAGGTGAGGACTAGCAGCTGCATGACTGCTTCTTCCTTTAAATTTAAAAGTTGCTTGCATAACCGCATTCGATGACGTATGCATGACACCATTAACGGTAGCCGGATGCCACGAAAACGCGATGTCTACATCTTGGAAAAATCCTTCTCGTACCATATACGTCTTTCCGTAGCCACTTTCTTCAGCTGGACATCCATAGTATTGAACGGTTCCCGGAACATTTTTTTCTTTTAAGTATTCTTTGACTGCAAGCGCAGCTGCTAGTGAGCCTACGCCAAGTAGGTTATGTCCACACCCATGGCCATTTCCATTTTTTTGACTGGATCTGCTACTGCACACTTATCTTTTTGACTCAGCCCGGTAAGCGCATCATATTCACCAAGAATAGCGATAATCGGATAACCGTGCCCGTAACTTCCAATAAAACCTGTTTCAAGGTTAGCAATATGTGTACGAAGCGTAAACTCTTCTTTTTCTAACATGTCGCAAATTAGCTGTGCCGACTTATACTCTTCAAACCTCGTTTCTGCATATTCCCATATTTGATCACTGATTTGAGTTAGCTCGTGTCGCTTTTGTTCAATAAGTTGTTCGACTTTTTTGACAATACCCATGAGACACTCTCCTTTTTCCCTTATTATTTAACAGCATTTTGTGCGTTCACTACCACTTTTGCAGGTCGAATCGAAAACAACGAAATAGCACAGACAAGAGCGCAGATAATTAATAAAGCAAACGCTGCATTATACGACCCGCCAAACGATTGTACTAAAAAACCAATAAGCATTGGTGTTAATACGCCGGCTGCTTGAGCCCCTGTATTAATAAAACCATTTGCTGAACCGACCACTGATTCAGGCAACATTTTTAAAGGAGCTGAAGCGATTAAAATCACATTAAATGAAAACAGTAAAGTTACTGCGCTTTGAAAAACGATAAACATGCCTACGCTAGGTGAAATAGCCATTAAGCAAAGAAAAACGCCCATCAGTAAACCAAAAACCGCCGCTATCATCTTGTCTTTTCCATCTGGAAGCTTATCTAAAATAAAGCCGCTAACAAACATTCCTATAATGCCTACAAATGCTGGGATAGCGGAAAGAAAACCGATGTCTGTTAAATTCAAATGTCTTACTTCGGCTAAATATGTAGGCATCCACGACATGAGCCCCCAGTTAATAGCGTAAATACTGAAATAGGCAATAAATAAATTCCAAATCATCGGGGTTTTGATAATTTCTTTTAATGTCATCTGCTTAGCAGGAATAGCAGAAGCCTCTCTTTTTTCCCCCTGCTGCTTTTCTTTTAGTAAAAAAACAAACAGAACTGTAATAACAAGCCCGATGGCTCCTATGATATAAAAGATACTTCTCCAGCTTATCGTTTGCATCAGCTGCGTCGCTAGAATCGGTGTCACCACGCCCATGATCGTACCTGACGATAACAAAAAGGACATGGCTCTACTGCGTTCTTGCTGAGGAAACCACCCTGCGATTCCTTTTGACGCAGATGGAAAATAGCTCCCTTCCCCTAATCCAAATAAAAAGCGAATGATAATAATAGAAGCAAAAGACCAGGCCATTCCGGTAAAAACTGTAAACAAAGACCATAAAAGCACGGCAATTGTAATGACTTTTTTAAACCCAAAGCGGTCTGCCAGCCACCCACCAGGTATTTGCATCAGTGCGTATCCTGCAAAAAAACTGCTTAAGATGATACCTGTAGAAGAAGCATTAAGGTGTAGATCTTTCGAGATATCTAAAATAGCGTAATTAATAATAAAACGATCTAAGTTTCCAAGCGACCAGCCTAAAAATAATAAAAATAAAATGATGTATTTCCAGTTCGACCTTGCTAGCATAAATGCACTCAACTCCTTTTTATTCCATTTAATGTAATGTTTTGTAACAAATCGATTCGTTACATAAATATTAAAAAATTCTGACTATTTTTTCAATGTGCATTTCTATATAATAAGAACTATAACTATGTATTTTTTTACATTAAGTAGTCTATAAGGGGTTGTTAATATGAGTGATTTATTAGCTAATATGAAAGGTTATCTTACATCTATTATTAAAAACAGTTCTTATCAAATTTGGACAAGTATTGATTCTGCAAATTTTAACATGATTTTTTCCAGTTCTTCATGCTCATCCCTGACTTACACGCCTTCCACTAGCCTACATAACGGCAGTGATTCCTTTCAAAAGCATATCGCATATGAAGAGTTCGAAGAAATTTACTTATCCTTTCCAAACCGGTATGCGTTTGTTGTTCGCATATTTGCTAAGCATGACTGGACACCACAACAAATAAAGAAGCTATCCGCTAACTTTTCTCCTTATGTGCTGCAAAAAAAGCTAGAGCGGCATGAGCACATTTTGAACGTACTTATGAAAAGCATTAAGGAAATCTCGCTTTTACAAGACTCTGACTATCTATTAACAAGAATTCTAGAAAATGCTCTTTCAGTTATTTCTGTTGCGGATATGGGCGTGCTGTGGATGTTTGATTCTTCCACTGAATTTCTTTTGCCTCGCGCCTGGTCCGGGGGGCCAAACAATGAAATTCAAAACATGAAAATGAAAGTTGGCGAAGGAATTATCGGAAAGACATTTCAGCATAATAAAAGCTATATGTATACGAACTTAGAGGATATAGTACGCGATTCTTCTACTATGACTGACGATAATATTCACTATCTTAATCAGTCCTATACATTTACAAACATTCAATCTATTATTTCTGTCCCAATTTGCATGGAAGAACAAACGGTATGCGTACTCATTATTTATCAAAACGGCACAACTCCTCTTTTAAATGAAGAGGATAAAGAATTGTTAGAAAGCTTTTCCGATCAAGTTTCGATTGCTCTCTTAAACTCAGCGCTTTTTGAAGATGTAAAAAAACAAAATGAACTTTTAATACGCCGCGATCAAATTCATCGCACATTCATGAACGTTTCACTTCAAAGTAAAGGAATTGAACCGATACTTACCGAATTACGCCGAATGGTTACATCTCCCGTCACCATTGTAGATTTTGTTGATAATAAGAGCTATGGCTTTTTAAAATTCCTTGATGTAGACACAAAAACAGCTGAATTTCACACGCGCTTTCTTTTACATACAAAACCTTGCTTTTATACTATTGAGTCAAACAACCAGAAGCACAGCGTCTACATTCAACCTATACACGGCATTGACACGCTCTTAGGGTTAGTTATTCTGCAGGCAAATCAAGGAGACCTTTCCCCTTTAGATCAAGTGGCACTCGAACAAAGTAGCTCTGTTATTGCACTAGAAATGCTGAAAAAACAAACATTAGTCGATTTATTTTACAAGCGAACGCATGAACTATTTAGTGAATACTTAGCATGTTATGACACCACTTTACTGTATCAAAAAGCAAACGAGCTAAACATTGATACAAAAAAGCATATTCTAGTCGCTCTTATTACCATTCGTTCACAGACGGACCTGCAGCTCTTAAACTTACATCTTCATCGCCTTGTATCTGACATCAAATCGGTTTTCAGTTCAAAAGCGCCGGTCGTATACGGATTCGACACGAAAGTAACCATTGTATTCACGCTTGATTCTTATGAAGACCATCATGCTATTATCAAACAATTAGAGGATTTACTCTCAAAATGGCGTTACTATAATGAATGTCATGTAAAGATAGGAATTGGAAGTCGCTATTCTCACTTTACCCAAATAGGAAAAAGTTATAGCGAAGCTGAAAAAGCGATTTCTTACCTTTTGTCTCAGCAGCAAGATGGATGCATATTGTATGAGGAAATAGGAATTAACCGATTATTTATTAATCAATCGAAAGAAGAGGTAAAAACCTTTATTGATGAAGTATTCCTCCCTCTTAAAAACAATTATTTGAATGATGAACCTTTAGAACAAACGTTAGAAGCCTACTTCGATAATAATCGCTCTGCTTCACTTACAGCTAAGCAGCTTCATATTCACGTTAATACACTTTATCAGCGCTTAAAGAAAATCGAAGACAAAATGAACATATCATTTACAAATAGTGAGCACCTATTAAAAGTCCAGTTAGCGTGCTATTTGAAAAAATTTCACTACAGCTAAAAAACCGATTCTTATTTTTAAGAATCGGTTTTTTCAGTAGAAAGAACAGCTGCAATTGATTGCTTCCAGCGGCTTAGTACCTGTTTGGAATCATGAAGCTGAAATTGAATTCCTGATGTTAGAACGGCATATTTTGCGTAATCTTCTTTAACAGCGGCTACTTCTCCCGTAAATAACTCATAGCCTGATAACACAGGAGCTTCTTTTTTCAGCCAAAATTTAATGTAATAAGCTTTCCCTTCAACAACTAATGTAACGGTTGCCTTATGATTCTGTATCATGTTTTTTGCAGACGTTGTACCTTTCCATACTAACAGCTTGACGCGTGAAGAGCTAATAGCTACCAGCTCTCCTGCGCTAATCATTGCTACATGAGGAAAACCCTCGGATGTCACTGTAGATAGCAGCATCGCATCACGCTGTTTTCTTTCTAAGTCTTTTCCATTTAAAAATACGCGCACGGCTTTTGGCAGCTCTGCTTTATTCATTTTACTTACCGCCTTTGCTGATTAAGATCGGGGTGGCACAGGAGGCACATGCGTTGCCAGCGGTACGTCTTTTGGATTGATTTTAAATGGTCGAGGGTATTTTTCAGGATTGGTGATCGTCTCAGGTTCAGAAGAACGCCAGGTAAACAAACACACGTTGCATAAGTAAATCTCCCAGGCTCCTTCAACTGGTGATTTAGATACTAAGTTCGCTTGTTTGGCTTCACATCTTGGACAAGTATGCATGTCGATTCCTCCTTGTTTACTTTTGCATCATATTCGTTAAGATTTTTTCCCATTTTTCAGTTTCAAGTGGTGTATCTAAAGGCTGCGAGTAGTGGCCTCTTGTTTCTGGTGCAACCGGTGTTGTAGCATCCAAAATCATTTTATCTGTAATACCAGCCGGATCAGATCCTGGATCAAGTGGCAGAACTGAGAGATTAGGCACTGTTATAACATCATGTTTTGGGTGCATTTTTGTCGATAGCGCCCACATGACTTGCGGTAAATTAAACGGATCCACATCTTCGTCTACTAAAATAACTAGCTTGCAATATCCTAATCCATGCGGCGTAGTCAATGCCCTCATACCAACCGCCTTAGCAAATCCTCCGTATCGGCTTTTCGTTGAAATGATAGCAACGAGACCATGAGTATACATCGCGTTCACCGCTTCAATCTCTTCAGGATATGCTTCTTTTAGCTGCTGATATAAAGGAACGCTTGTATTGATTCCAATTAAATAATCTGTTTCTGTCCAAGGCATACCGATATATAGACTTTCAAAAATAGGATCTTTGCGATGGTATACGCGATTGATTTTGATAACAGGCATGCTTCTGCCACCGGAGTAATGACCTGTAAATTCACCAAAAGGACCCTCATACTCACGTTCACCAGCTAAGATTTCTCCCTCTAAAATCACTTCTGCTCCCCAAGGTACATCTAAATCAGAAAGCTGAGACTTCACAATTCTGTACGGCTCACCTTGAATAGCTCCTGCCATTTCATACTCTGATTGATCGTAATGAAGCGGCGTAGCAGCTGCTGTGACAATCGCGGGTTCACATCCTAAAGCAATTGATACAGGGAGGTTTTCACCTTTTTCTTCGGCTTGTTTTAAGTGAATGGCAATATCATGCTGTGGCACGGGCTGAATGCCTAGACGGTCTTTCCCTTTGACCTGCATACGATATATACCTACGTTTTGTTTGCCGAAATGCGCCTTATCATGCTGATCACGAGAAATAACGCACGCTTTATCTAGATAGTAGCCTCCGTCTCCTTGATTCAAGCGAAACAATGGCAAAAGGTCGAATAAGTTAATATCATCTTTAATTTCACACTCATGAAATGGCGCTGTTTCTTCTCTTTTCACTTTAACAGGAAATTTTTCATATCTCCGAGCAAACTCAAAGAACTGTTCTTTTACAGGAGTTGATTTAGGCAGTCCCATCATTAACGCGTGATTTGACCAGGAACCCATTACGTTTAGGGCTACCTTTGCGTTGTTATATCCATAAATATTTGTAAATAATAATCCCGGCGTTTGATCTCCTAAATTACTGATGGCTTGACCTGCTGAACCTAAATCCGGATCTGGCTGCACTTCATCTGTAATCGTCAGCAGCTGCCCTTCTTTATGTAGCGTATCAAGGAAATCTCTAAAGTCTTTATAAGCCATGTTTATTTTCCTCCTTATGATAAATGTTTAATTCCATTCCATCTTTTTGCCTCAGGAAGCTCAATTCCTAATTGATCTAACGTTCGAACAGCAATATGCGTGACAATATCATCAATTGTCTCAGGTTTGTTATAAAAAGCTGGCATAGGAGGCACGAGGATAGCTCCCATTTTTGAGAGATCCAGCATGTTTTCTAAATGAATCGTATTCAAAGGCGTTTCTCGAGGAAGTAGCACCAGTGGCTTTCTTTCTTTTAACATCACATCTGCCGTTCTTGCTATTAAGTTATCTGCTAGTCCCATTCGAATAGATGCTAATGTTTTCATGCTGCAAGGACTTACAATCATTCCGTCTATACGAAATGAACCGCTCGAAATTTTTGCTGCTTGGTCTTGATATGAATAACAATAATCTGCTAGCGCTTCTACTTGCCTAACGCTATACGGTGTTTCCAGCTTAATTGTGGCATGAGCCCAAGACGACATGACTAAATGCGTTTCAACAGAAGCCTTCTTCAAAAGCTCTAAAATTCGAATACCTAGAATAGCTCCTGTGGCTCCTGTTATTCCTACAGCTATTTTCATTTCTTTTCCTCCTCTCTGCTTTGGTTACACATTTAACTTTACACTTATTTTCCATACAATTAAAATATTGATAAAGTATATAATAATACCTTTAAAGTATGGAGTTGAATATAGTGGAATTAAGACAGCTGCATTATTTTATTGTCATAGCTGAAGAATTAAATGTAACTAAAGCAGCCAAGCGTCTGCACATGGCTCAGCCTCCTTTAAGCAGACAGCTAAAGCAGCTCGAAAATGAGCTGGGCCTTTTGCTTTTTGAACGAAACAATAACAAGCGCTTATTGTTAACGGCAGAAGGAGAGCTTTTTTTAAAACGAGCGAAAGAAATTGTGCAAAGGGTCGAAAAATCAGTATTGGAAGTACAGGAATGTAAAAACGTAACAAATGAAAAGCTTGAAGTCGGATGTACAATCTACTGTGCATCAACGGTTCTCGATAAGCTAGCTCTTATTCAAAAACAGTATCCAAACAGTACTTTTAATATCTATGAAAACGAACCAGCTCATTTAAACGAGTTGTTGACGGATGGAAAGATTGATGTAGCAGTCACCACTACAGACTTACCTTATCAACAGGTAAAAACAAAAACACTTGCACCAGATGTCTTTGTTGTAGCAGTTCCCAAAGAAAGTAGTTATGCAACAGAAAAGATTTCAGTCGCTGAAATCGCTTCTCTCCCTCTTATTCTTCTTCGTTCAAATCGGGAAATAAGCATATACAATCGCATTATAAAGGAATTTAAAAAGATGGATATAACACCTAACATTTTATGCGAATGCCATGACTCAGCGATGCTTCTTAATTTAGTATGTCGTGGCCTTGGTGCTGCTATTGTTCCTTATTCGATGCTATCTTCTTTTTCACTAGAACATATTAAAATTTTAAGCATAGAAGATAATCCATTTGTAATTGAGCCTTTAGTTACGTGGCGTACCGATAGTTATCTCCCCAAAATCGCTCAAGAATTTTTAAAGCTTTTTTAAGTATAGATGCACAAAAAAGACTTTGCTAAAATAGCAAAGCCTTTTTTATTTTATATTGATATATGTGACTACATTAACCAAGAAATTAATAGCGGTAATGTAACAAGTGACATAATGGCACTAAGTACGAATGCTGAAGCTGTTTCACCAGCTAGGCTATCAAAGCGCACTGAAATCATCGCTGCTACAGCTGAACCTGGGAACGCTACTAATAACACTAATTTTACGATGTCAGCTGATGATAGACCCATTGCTGTTGCAATTCCTAACATTACAAGCGGCTGAATAGCCACTTTTAAAATCGCAATACCAAATGCCGCTGGGCTAAATTGAATTTTACGGATACCAATTGTTACCCCAACTGCGAATAGTGCCGCACCAGATGTAATTGAACCAATTTGATCTAAACTGCTTGATAGTAAATCTGGAGATTGGAACCCACATAATACTAATACTACTGCGATTAACGGAACACAAGCTAACGGTTCAGAAAGACCGTGTAAGATTGATTTAATCGTTACTTTAAATAAGCTTTCTTCAGAATCCCCTTCACTTCTTTCGCGCTGTCCAACCGTACCAATAATAGTTGCTAAAGGATCAAGCATCGCATTTACTACGATACCCGTAATAGCGATTGGAATTGCTACTACATCCGCGCCAAACAAGCTACCTAAAACGGGAATACCCATAAACGCAAACGTTGGCTGCGTAGAGTTTAAAGAGAACATAGACGCGCCTGTTAGTGAGTATTTGAATACATATTTTGCAACGAGTAAGAAAAGAACATAAAATCCAATAATACCAAGAACTAATGCTAATAAAAACGGCCATTTTTCAATAAGCGTTTGTTTTGATGTTGTTGTAATACCAACGAATAAATGTGCAGGTAACGCAAATTTTGTTACAAGCGTATTTAACCCTTTAGATGTTGTTGCATCAAACTTTTTAAAATACCCTGCTAAATAACCTAGCAAAATAACGAAAAAGATTGGGGTTAAAATAATAAAGATTTGACTAATTTCCATTTTTGAACACTCCATTGTTTAGATTAGAATCAATCATATAAATTTGCTTTCTTAGAAAGATAATTATCTTCTAAGGCTTGTCTATGGATATTGTTTACGTCAGGCCATTCATCTCCCTTTTTGCTAAACATCTCTACAAATATGAAGTAACGTATAATGGTTCATGAAAACGCATGGACTTTGTTTTTCTACAATCATTTATTTACTTCGAAGCTGTTCATTTAGTTAAATCAAATCACACAAAACTTGTCATACAATACAGTAACTCTACAACCTTAGCAAAAACTTGTCATACAATCATGTTGTTGGCTTACTTAGGCTGAAAAAAAACACCTTCAAATGAAAGATGCTTAATCTTGTGACGAAAGAAAGCTACTTCTGATTGATGAGGAAGAATCTCTAAGAGTTTGAAACTCTCAGTTAAAAAGTTCCATAATTTCACAAAGTTTTTACAAACAATCTTACTTATTTGTATATTGCTTTCTGTGACGAATTTATGAACATGTTTTAACTTAACATTTGTAGGGGAATTATTCAATTACATTGCTTAAACTTTTAGTGAAAAAAATATTTTAATCCTGGTTTTTTTACATAAAACGGATTAATATAGCTAAAAAGACCTATATATTATCGATTAAAAAGAAGATGATTCATCTATCACCTTCTTTTGCTTACTTTATTTAATAATTACATGTAGATCATAATGTTACTTTATTTTAGCATCAATAATGGAAAAATTGTGTTCTTCTGAAAACCACGTTTTAATTTTTTCTTTTGCTTTCAGTTTAACACCTTCATCAATGTACATGGCAACTTGAATCAATGCGAGCCCCAGAGCTCCTAAATCATCTGTAAATCCAACTCCTGCTGCAAAGTCCGGAATTAAATCTAAAGGAAGAATAAAATAACCTAACGCTCCTATAATGACTGCTTTTGCTTTTGGAGGAATATCAGGTTTTTGCAGCGTGTAGTATAAAAGCAGTACGGCATAAACAACGTTTGCTCCCGCTTTTTTACCAAACTTTTTAAGCTTGTCCCAAAATTTTTCTTCCGAATAATATTTGGCTGTTTCCTCTGTACGAACGGGTACAATTTCTTGTTTCTCTTCCATATCGATCACCCTCTCATCACCATATGTACTTATTATAAACGATAATCTCTACTGAATTCCATTGAGAGCTTAAACTCCATAAACCTGCACAAAGCAGGCTTATGAATTTTTTAATGAGTAATGCTTCATAACGATAGTAACTAAGTCATTCAGCGCCGTTTCACTTTTAGAATGATTTTCAAACTGCTGAATGAGATCCATATGTTCAAGCAGCACTTCGTAATTACCCGTCATCTTTCTCAGGACTTCATATGCGGAACTATTCAAATCCACTTGTATTTTCAAATCCTCCAGCTGTACTAGATACTCATTCCAACGCTGATCTTGTTCTAGCAGCAGCCATACAATTTCTTTTATCGCCTTCCGCACATTGGACTCCATCTTTTCATCTCCTTTGATACACAGATATAACAAAGTCTATGAAAAAAACGAGCTTTTTCATTCCCGTATTACACAAAAAGTGTTTCTTTTATTTTATAACAAGCCCGCTTAAGAGCTCTTCCCATACTTTATCATCGCGCAGCACGTCCATTGAAAAAATAGGTGCATGTAAAACACATGTATAAGGCAAGTCCCAGTTAGCTTCGGATAAAAGCTCTTTTTCACTGTTTGTCAGCAGCAGTACATAGAAATCGTTTTTGACCATTCTCTTTAAAACATGCTCTAATTCTTTCGCTTCTTCATACGTTCCGCCCATACGAATAAACAATATACAAGAACTGGTCTCCATTGACGTTAAAAATCGCTCTGTTCTCCGTTCATATTTTTCTTTGACTTCATTATATGAAAGCCAGTTAGTTTCTGTATTAATAGACGACGGAAAATCATGAGCAGAATCAATTTGATACACCTTATCACGCAGTCTAAGCGTGGAACCATCTCCGAAAGAACTGATATAGGTTAAGTGTTCATATACAAATAAGTCTTTACAACGATTTTTCAACAGCTGGTTAACATGAGAAAGAGAAATACTAATACACCAATCAATCACGCCGGCTTGTTTTCGCAAAGAATATTTTTTCATGTATATCCCTGGAAAACAGTTATAGCCTAAACTGTATATCATATCGTACTGCTTGCTTTTTAGTTCATTTAAAGTAACCATGTTCATCCTCCCTTCTCCTATAAAATATGACAGCTTTTTATAGAAAGAGGCGGCTTCTGCCTTATACCGTACAAGCTTTTTGCGTTTTAGGAGCTTGTGTAATAAAAGAGTAAGGAATTTTAAAAAACAACCGAAGCAAAATATTTTGGAACTCGAAAGATTATTGTTAAAATACTTGTATTCCATTGAAATAACAAGGCCTATGAAGTCTTTAAAGAAAGAAGATGAAATTGATGAGTAAAGCATTAAAAGATATTCCGATTTCCGTGTTAGATCTTTCTCCTGTAGTTGAAGGAGGAACTGTATCTGACTCACTTAGAAATACATTAGATTTAGCTCAGCACGCTGAAAAATGGGGGTATAACCGCTATTGGCTAGCTGAACATCATAATATGACAGGTATCGCAAGCTCCGCTACATCTGTTGTAATTGGTCATGTGGCTGCTGGCACGTTACGCATTCGCGTAGGCTCTGGAGGCATTATGCTTCCTAACCATTCTCCGCTTGTTATTGCTGAGCATTTTGGTACGCTTGAATCACTATTTCCAGGACGTATTGATTTAGGCTTAGGAAGAGCGCCAGGGACAGATCAGCTGACAGCGCAGGCGCTGCGACGCGACCGCAGAAGCGACGGCAGTGACTTCCCAGAACAGCTGGCCGAACTGCAAGAATACTTTAAACCTGCTTCCGAAAGTCAGATGCGTGTTAAAGCTGTTCCCGGTCAAGGTTTAAATATTCCGATTTGGCTCCTTGGCTCAAGCGGTTTTAGCGCACAGCTTTCTGCACAGCTAGGCTTGCCATTTTCATTTGCAAGTCACTTTTCGCCTAATAATACAATGACAGCTCTTAACATGTACCGTCGTTATTTTAAGCCGTCCGACGTGTTAGAGAAACCATATGCAATGTTAGGTGTAAACGTAATCGCTGCTGATACAGATAGAGAAGCTGAACGCTTGGCTACTTCTATGCAACAGCAGTTTCTAAATTTAATTCGAAACACACCGGGTAAACTAAAAGCTCCTGTGGATAATATGGATGAACTATGGACTGACTTTGAAAAAGCTTCTCTTCAACAGCAGCTGGGCTCTTCTATTGTCGGAAGTCCTGAGACGATTAAAGTCAAGCTTGAACAGTTTATTGAAGAAACAGAAGCAGATGAACTGATGATTAACGCTCAAATTTACGATCACAAAGCTCGCCTTCGTTCGTACGAAATTGTTTCTCAGCTGTTCAAATAATAAAAAGGCCGGACACGTCCGGCCTTTTTATTTGCTTTCTACTGCTTCAAGAAGTAAATCTGCAAGATGAACGGCCCTTACACTTTCTTCTACTCCTTCTCTGACTACGCCTAGCTTCATTTGAATGAGACAGCCAGGGTTTGCTGTTACAATCGTATGTGCATGGGCTTCTTTCACTTTTTCCATTTTATAATCTAAAATTTGCATAGACATCTCTTGTTCTGTTAAGTTATAAATACCGGCTGAGCCGCAGCAATGATCCGCATTTTCCATTTCATTAAACACCGTGCCGTTAATCGCTTGGATCAGTTTTCTCGGTGCGCTGGACGTTTTCATCACGTTTCTTAAATGACACGAATCTTGATACGTAATAATTTGACTTGGAAGCGATAACTTTTGTCTTTCTACAAACTGCTGCTGCAATAAAATCTCTGAGAAATCTTTGACTTTTGCAGAAAAGACCGCTGCTCTTTCTTTCCATTCCGGCTCATCTTTTAATAGATGATCGTATTCCACTAACAGCGCACCGCAGCCGCCTGCATTAAGGACAATATCATCCGCTTGAATGGATTCAAACGCCATAATATTTTGTTTTGCTAACTTTTTTGCCTGATCTTTTTCTCCGCCGTGCGCATGCAGGGCGCCACAGCACGTCTGCACTTCTGGTATAACGACCTTACACCCCGCTTTTTGTAAAAGTGCAATCGTCGCGTTGTTTGTTTCCATAAACATCGTATCCATTAAACACCCTGTAAAAAAAGCAACTGTACGCTCTCTTGTTCCTTCTGCTTCAAATAAAAAAGGACGTTTCTTCATTTCTTTTTTTGTTGGCACAGGCGGAAGCGTTTTTTCCATTTGTGCTAAATTACCGGGCAGGACGTTTAATATATTTGTTTTTTGAACAGCTTTTTGCAAGCCGCTTCTTTGATAGAAAGCAAGCAGAGAATGTACATTTTTTAACCGTTCTTTATGCGGAAAAAGCTGTTCAAACACCATATGCCTGAGCGCTTTTACCGGCCATTTATGTCGTTTTTTCTGCTGAATAATATCACGCGCTTCTTCTAATAAGTGTCCGTACTTCACACCCGAAGGACAAACAGGCTCACACGCTCGGCAGCCAAGGCAAAGGTTCAATTGTTTTTCAACGGATTCATCCGGTTCAATAAGCCCATCTACAACTCCTTTCATCAAAGCAATTCTTCCGCGCGGTGACGCTGCTTCATATTGATTGGTTTGGCCATACGTCGGACAGCTTGGCAAACAAAAACCGCATCTCATACAATTCATTAACTCGTCATAATCTAACCGTTCTTTAAACGCTTGCTGAATGTCTTTTGTTGCCGTCATGAACGAACCACCACTCTTTTTCTCGTGTCTTTAGCAAAAATTTTCCCTGGATTCATAATTCCTTGCGGGTCCAAAGCATACTTAATTGCTTTCATCGCAGCTACTCCTTCTCCGCCCATCTTCAATGCTAAATACGGTGCTTTCATTTCTCCGACTCCATGTTCACCTGTAATCGTTCCTCCAAGCTCAATGGCTTTATGAAAAATTGCTTCAAAAGCTTGTTCGACTCGGTGAATCTCCTCTTCGTCACGCGCATCTGTTAAGCAAGTCGGATGCAGATTTCCGTCTCCCGCATGACCAAACGTACAGATTTTAACGTTGTATTTTACAGCAATTTCATTAATCGCTTTGACCATTTCACTAATTTTAGACCGCGGGACGGTTGCGTCTTCTAAAATCGTCGTTGGCTTCATTCGTGCTAAAGCAGAAAGAGCTGATCTTCTTGCTGTACTTAACGCTTCTGCTTCTGCTTGCGAAGCCGCTACTTTCACCGATACAGCCTTTCCTTCACTGCAGATGCGTGAAATCATTTCAATATCGCGCTTCACCACTTCTGGCGGGCCATCTTGTTCAATCAATAAGATAGCGTTTACATCAGTTGGAAGCCCAACTTGGGCAAAATCTTCTACTACTTCACACGTCGGCTGATCTAAAAATTCAAGCGTAGCCGGAATAATCTTATTGGCGATAATTGCTGAAACCGTCTTAGCAGCTGCGTCCATGTCTTCAAACAGCGCAAGCAGAGTTTGTTTTGTTTCAGGTATTGGAATGAGCTTTAAAATGGCTTCTGTCACGACGCCAAGCGTTCCCTCAGACCCGACAAACAAGTTCGTTAAATCGTAGCCAGCTACATCTTTAGCCAGCTTGCCTCCTGTCTTAATACAATCGCCGTTTGCAAGAATTACTTCAAGACCAAGAACGTAATCTTTTGTTACTCCGTATTTTAAGCCTCGTAATCCTCCTGAGCATTCATTGATGTTTCCTCCAATGGTTGATATTTTCATAGAGCTTGGATCAGGAGGATAAAATAAACCTTTTGCCTCTACGGCATTAATTAAGTCTAACGTAATAACACCCGGCTGCACGGTAGCGGTTAAATTTTCTTCATCAATTTCCAAAATTTTATTCATTCGGTTAAAGGTAAGAACAATTCCGCCTTGCGTGGGACACGTTCCTGCGCTTAAATTTGTGCCAGAACCTCTTGGCACAATAGGAACGTGATCTTCATTGCATATCGTTAAAATTCTTTTCACTTGTTCTTTATTTTCAGGCATAATAACCGCATCAGGAAGCGACTGAAAGTTAGGTGTTGCGTCATAGGAATACACGAGTCTTGCTTCACTGCTATCTTGAAAATTGGCTGACCCTACAACTTCAATGAGCTTTGCTTTTGTTCGTTCATTAAGCATAACGTTCCTCCTTGTATGTATCTCTTAATCTTATTATAGTTGCAGAAGCCACGAGGGACTATGGATAAAAAACTAAAAAAAAGCGCTTTAAAAACTCATTTTTTGTATGTTTATCTAATGAATAGCGCACTTTATTCTAGTAGAGACAGCGCAAGGTAAAAAAGCGTGAGACCCTTTACACTTTTAGGATCAATGTCTGTGAGTTCTTTCATTTGCTTCAAGCGGTAATGAAGCGTATTGATATGAATATGTAAATCAAACGCCGTTTTTTTTAACGATTGATCGTTGGCTAAATAGCATTTTAGCGTTTCGAGAAGCTCTTTTTCTCTTTGAATGGAAGAAAGCACTCGACTTAAGAATTCCTTTTTTACAGGTTCAGAAACGTCTTCTAAAATCATGTCCATCAGCAGTTCCTCATAAAAAACAACGGTTTGACGTTTTGAAGCTACTTTAAGCGCTTTTTTTGCTTCTTCATATGAAGCATGCAAATCAAATTGCTCCGCTGACTTCCCTACGCCAATAGTGATCATAACTTGATTATTTGCTTGAATGTACTGCTGACATTTTTTTAATTCTTCTTTAAATCCTTGTCTTGCCTTTTCACCTACCGCTTCTTTCAGTAAAAGCAAGCGATCGTATCCCCAATTTGCGATATAATCTCCTTCACCTTTATGACTTTCAAACCAGTAGCGAATTGTTTCTTGTACCTGCTGCTGCTTCTTTTTCGAAAGAGATGAGTCAATTTGAAACAGCGTGCAGCAATAAGGACTGTCTACTTGTACTCCTAAAATATGACCTCGTTCAATAAATTCTGCATCTACCTGCTGGCTATAAATCCATTCACGAAAAAAAGCTTCTACTCCTTTATTTTCCCATTCCTTTGTTTCTATGTAGTATGCTTCGCGAATAATTAACTCTGTTAATCTTCGAATAATATCTGCAAAAGGCTCAACAGTTTCTGGGGTACCTGTAATGCCAATAACGCCAATAATGTCTCCTTGATAACTGATAGGCAAATTAATTCCTGGCTTAACTCCTTTTAAATCTGCTGCTTCTTTTTTGGAAATATATAGTTTTTGCTTTTTTTGCATCACGTTCCACGCGCCTTCATGAAAAAAACCAACCCGCTTTTCTTCTGTAGACGCAATAATAATTCCGCGTGTATCCGTTACAATTACATGTTCTTTCATCACCAGCTGTACTTCTTTTATAATTTTCTTCGACAGTTCAGACACTAGCTGCACGTTGTTTACACCTCACCTATCATCAATTAAAAGAGCTGAAAGAATGGTTTTCTCTCAGCCCGCTTTTTTTATTATACGTTCACTTTTTCAGCTTTTTTTAGCACGTTAAAAAACTCTTTCATAAATTTAGGTAAATCCGGCCAAGCTTGTCCGGTTACTAAGTTTCTGTCTACGTGGAGCGTCTGTTCAACAAATACAGCACCCGCCGCTTCTACTTCCGGACGGCAAGCAGGATACGCTGTCACTTCTCTGTCTTGGAGATACTCTCTAACCGTCGTTAACACGAGCTGACCATGACAAATAACGCCTAAAGGTTTGTTTTCTTTTAAAAAATGAGCAGCAATTTCCTGAACTTTTGTGTTCATTCGAATATATTCAGGCGCTCGTCCTCCAGGAATAATAAGTCCGTCAAAATCAGCGGGATCCACTTCATCTACAGAAGCATGAGAATCAATTTTATATCCCGTTTTTTCTGTGAATGTTTCCATTTCTGGAAGAAAATCATGAACAACCGTTTGGAGCTTCTTTTTCACGGGAGAGGCAATGGTACACTGAATATCTTCTTCTAAACAGCGATAATACGGATAAAAAACTTCTAAAGCCTCCACGGCATCTCCTGTTAAAATCAAGACACGTTTACTCATCTTTTATCACCTTTTCTTTTAATGTCGTCATTTACTTCTTCTCGCAAGCTGCTTTCCATTCCTGCTTTTCCCCTAGGAATAATAAAAAAAGCAGGGCCTTCATTCCTTTACTAGGAATGTCAGCCTTGCTTTTTATCTTGTACTCTTTTTAATTCAGCTGTTAATTCAATAAACCAAGCTTCGTCTTTTGTTAGCAGCGCAAGATCAATCAATGAAAGAATCTGCTCTTCGTGCGCCGTTTTTTGAAGGGGCAGCTTCTCTATTTTTTCATCCATCATGCCAATGGTTGTGCCGACCATTTTTTCATCATCACTTTTCACTACATTGATTAGTGCGGCTTTTTTAGATGGATTAATCGTTTTTATATATCCGTATATAAGTTCACCGTCGCGAGACTTTCCTTTGACCCAGTCGCCTACTTTTAAATTTCCTTCAAATAGCTTCACAGTCATTCTCCTTTCTTCATAAACATGCTAAGAATTAATGTAACGGCATATAGTATTCTAGAAAGTAGTGTAATCATAATACTTACAGTTTAGAAAGTCAAAGAATCTGTTTTAGAGCCAAAATCTTGATATACAACTAAATCACGGCAACAATAAAAAAGTCCGAACGATTCATCGTTCGGATCTTTCTTCAACGAAACTACTTTTGTCTCAACCTCTTTATTTGTTATACGAGTCCAGTTAAGCTGTAGATTCCAATGATTAAGAAACATGCAAGCGTTTTTATAACAGTGATGGCAAAAATATCTCGGTAAGACTGCTTGTGGGTTAATCCGGTAATAGCAAGCAGGGTAATAACGGCTCCGTTATGAGGAAGCGTATCCATACCGCCTGATGCCATCGCTACAACTCTGTGCATAACTTCAGGAGGAATATTGTATTGATTAATAGCTTCTACATACTTATCTCCCATCGCACTAAGCGCAATTCCCATACCTCCAGAAGCGGATCCTGTAATACCGGCTAAAATGTTTGTCGTAACGGCTCCATTGACAAGCGGATTTGTAAAGGTATGTGAAATACCATCGCGAACGGTTGCAAAGCCAGGAAGAGATGAAATAACCCCTCCAAAGCCATACTCAGCTCCCGTGTTCATCGCAGCGAGAAGCGCTCCGCCAATACTTGCGTTAAGACCCGCTTGGAAACCGGTGGTCACTCTCTTCCAGTCATACGCAATCGTCGTAATAATTCCAATAACAAGTGCTAACTCCACTGACCAAATACCAACAACTGCGGTTAAATCTACTTTTCCGAACGCTTCAAGGCCAATTTTGGCAAAATCAAAACCGTCTGGGTACCACTTTGGAATAGAAACAGTAAAAAATTTGTTTGCAACCCCTACAAGCACGAGCGGAACAAACGCTAAAATCTGTCTTGCTACGCTAGGTTCATATTTAGGTTCTGTAGAAGGTACAGACTCTTTTTCTAGCTCTGCAGCAGCTGCTAGTTCATTATTAAATCCGTAGTAGCCTTCTCCAGCTTTTCTTGCTTTTTTACTTCGGCTTTCTAAATACCAAAGACCTAAGCTAAAAACAATAACTGATCCGATAATCCCCAGTGTCGGAGCAGCATAGATGTCTGTTTTAAAAAAAGTCGTTGGAATAACATTTTGAATTTGCGGTGTACCCGGAAGTGCATCCATGGTAAACGAAATAGCTCCTAATGCAATCGTTCCCGGTACTAATCGTTTTGGAATATTCGCTTCGCGGAATAAGTTAGCCGCAAACGGATAAACTGCAAACGCAACAACGAATAAACTTACGCCGCTGTAGGTTAAGATTGCTCCCATTAAAACAATCGCCAAGATCGCACGTTTAGCCCCCACGACTTTAACAATTGTTTTCGCAATCGATTCAGCGACTCCAGACATTTCAACCATCTTCCCGAAGACTGCTCCTAATAGAAAGACAGGGAAGTAGTTTTTAATAAATCCAACCATTTTCTCCATAAAAACGTTTGAGAAAAATGGGAGTGCATAGCTTGGTTCCGTTAAAATAACGGCTAGCAGCGCACAAAGTGGAGCAAACAAAATAACTGAAAATCCGCGGTAAGCAACCAGCATCAAAAGCCCCAGAGACAGCAAAATAATCAGCAAATCCATAACGTTTCCCCTTTCATCCCTTATTCAATTTGTCTTATTTTTTATAAAGTGCAGACTCAAACTCATATTCATAGCACGTGTAATACAGCTGGATAATTTCTTCTGCCGTCGGTACAACCGGATGGTTAGCAGGACTTCCGCTTTGAATCGCATCCGCTGCCATTTTTTCAACCGCCGCATAAAATAGCTGACGATCAATGCCCCACGATTGAAGATTAGGAATCTCTAAGTCGATACAAAGCTGCTTGATGGCTTCAATTAACACATCTGCTCCTTCTTTTTTTGTATATGATACGTTCGGAAAAAGAGCTTGTCCTATTTCACCTAAACGATCGATTGAAGCCTCTTTTGTATAGTCCAAAACCGCAGGCAGGAGCATCGCGTTAGAAATACCGTGCGGCACATGGAATAACGCGCCAATAGGTCGTGACATACCGTGCACTAGAGCAACGGATGAATTTGAAAACGCCATCCCCGCAAGCATAGAAGCATAGGCCATTTCGTTTCTTGCTTGAACATTTTCTCTATTTCTGTACACAAGACGAATATTTTTCATAATTAACTCAATTGCTTGAAGCGCAAGTGAATCCGTAAAAGGATGTGCTTTTTTAGACAAATACGCTTCGACCGCATGACTGAGTGCATCAATTCCTGTAGCTGCCGTTACGTGTTTTGGACATGATAGAGTTAATAACGGATCAACAATGGCTGTATCAGGCAATAATTGAGGCCTTGCGAGCATCATTTTTACATCGTACGCCGTGTCTGTAATAACCGTCGCTTTCGTCACTTCTGAGCCCGTTCCGGCAGTCGTAGGCACGGCAACCAAAGGAAGAGGACTACCTTGAAAATCTTGTTGATTTTGAAAATACGTTCGTAGATGCCCTTCATTTGTCATCATAATGGCAACCGCTTTTCCAGTATCGATACAGCTGCCTCCCCCTAAGGCAATAACCACATCGCACTGCTCCGTTTTACATATGGCAAGCGCTTCATCTAGATGGATATCTGTCGGCTCTGAATTTACGCCTGTATACACGGCACAGTCCATGCCAGCCTCTGCTAAGTAACGACGACAAGTTTCTACATTGCCTGCTTTCGCCATAACGTCATCACTTATAAGCAATGCCTTTGTCCCAAGCAGTGCAGCCTGCTCTCCAATTTTAGAAAATGATCCTTCTCCATATAAAACCGTGCGTGGTACAAGTAGTTCATAAATTCCCACTGTTTTTCCCCCTTTGTTATCTCGCTGACAATCTCTCCTTCCGTCTTTTCATGCTGACTTATGTAAGCGATTTCATTTATTTGTGCAAAAAACCAACATGAACTTCGTTTTTCTCCCCTATTTATTCTCTTTTTGTATACCCCTTTCCTCTTTCATTCTAAAATTTCATCTTATATTTTTCAATCTTTTTTTGAAACTTTTTAAAAATTACAAAAAAAGCCAGAGGTATTCTCTGACTTTACCATTTAAATAAACTTTTGAACAGTATTATTTCGATTTAATTTATAAATCGATAGCAGGAAAAAAACGAGTGCAAAAGCTAGTAAAATGCTGATATTTAACCATAGACTGCTTAAAGCGGCTCCTTGTTGAACACTTTTTAACGTGCTTAATACCCACGTTTGAGGAAGAAAATCAGCTATTTTCTGCATCACATCCGGCATAAATTCAGGAGGGAAAAAGCACCCTGACAGTAAACAAGTTGGCGTGATGATAAGCGTCTGAAGACCATTCGCTGCTTTTGAACTTTCTGTAAAAGCGATAATTACAAGCGACAAGCCGATGGCTACTAGCCCAAACAAAACTAAAATAAAAAATAGCTGCCACACAGGAATGTTCATATCTACGTGAAAAAGAGTCGTAATACAAACAAGTGTAATCATTACTTGCACAGTTAATAAAATCATATTTGTCATAACATTAGATATCACGTATTGCCTTGCACTGACTGGCGAAGCTAGTAGTCTAAAATACGTGCGCTGCTCTTTTTCTTTTGTGATAAGAGCCGATAGATTTACGGCAGAAAAAAGCATAAACATAATTAAATACCCAATTGTCTGCTTGACAATGTTTTGATCGGTTCCTTTGTCTTCAAGTGCATGCGTGGAGACGTGGAATGGCGCTTTTTGATAACTCTCATACATTTGTTTAAACGCAGCGTCATTGCCGCCTGCTGCTTGATTAAGCGCAGAAACATTATCAATATATTGATACAAATAAGACTTAATAAAGCCCGTTACTTCTGCTCCTTTTATCGAAGTAATCGTAATATGATCTGGTTTGTTCGCTTTGACGCTTTCAGAAAACCCTTTTTCAAAAGTAATAATAGCATCAACTTTCTTTGACGTAATCTCATGATCCACTTCTTTGTCAGTGAGCATTTTAACATTTGTTTTATGCAGCCCTTTTAAAAACTGAACGGTGTCTTTTGAAATATCCGTTGAGTCGTGATTGACAACTCCGATATTCACCGAAGTCCCTGCTGTATTTCCATAAATAAGAATGGACATCAAAATACCTGCAATAGGCAAACCAATAACAAGTACAAGCGTCCTTTTGTTTCTAAGCAGCATATTTCTCAGCATATTTGTGACAAGCCACATGATATTTTTCATGTTATAACCCCTCTCTTTTTCTCAAAAGCACAATGGCTGTGCCCAAGAATAAAATAGAGAAGCCTACATTCAACCCGATAACTGAAAGAGAAGCGCCGATATCATTTGTATAAATCAATTTAATAAGTCCATTATTCATCCAGGTTAAAGGTGATACATTGACGAAGCCTTCTCCAGATCCATTTTGAAAATAGGTTCCTCCCACAATACACGACACTTGAATCACAACCATAATAATTGCTCTTGACGCCGCTTCCGTCTTCGTAAGGTAGCTAACTCCTAATCCAAAGCTAATGGCAAAAAGAATCTGAGATACTAACATTACGAGTACTAAGAGTAAATGATCTCCCCAATTCGCATCAAAAAAATATTTAGTTGACATAATGACCACTAATACACAAATAGCGTGAACCAAAACAGTGCCTAAAATTTTCCCGACAAAAATTTCAGCGGTTTTAATCGGTGCGGCTACTAATCGATTGGCCGTATTTCGCATACGCTCTCCTCTAATTAAATAACTCGCTGAGATAGATCCGTACAAAACAATCATGGTTGTCATTGAAATAGCGTAGTAGTCTATTGAATTTGGCTGTTTTTGAGAATGAAGGGATGTTTCTTGAATATAGTCATGCTTAGACGCACGCAGCAGGTTCTCGACTTGCTGAGGATTTACTTTGGCCACTTCCATAGCCACGTTATACTTATCAACAAATGTACTTAACATACCTTGCACCACGTTAAATTCAATGCTGTTTTCTTCATTTCCGTAGAGATTAATGCCTCCGTCTTTCACTTCTACATAAGCTGTATAATGCTGCTCTTTTACTTCTTTTTTTCCATCTTGATCTTTTTTCAACGCTTTAAAGTGAATGCCCGATTTTTCTGCATGTGCAGCAAACTGCTTAAATGCGGCAGATTGTTCATTACTCGTATCGATTTTATAGAGAACATAGCTATCGTCTATCGTCATGTCGTTATTAAAGGCTTGGGACAAAGCTGTTCCTAAAATAAGGACAAGAGCTAGCGGAAAAAGAATCATAAAGATAAATGCACGCTTATCTCGCAGATCACTTTTCATTTCTTTCAAAGCAATTGCAATAATATTCATTCGTTATTCCTCCTTTCTTTTATAAATCTCTTAGACTGCGTCCTGTGAGCGTCAGAAAGACCGTCTCTAAATTTGGTGCTTGTTCTTTAACTGCTTTAATTTCGATATGATGCGTCATTAAATAATGAATGACCTTGTTTAAGTTATTCACTTCGGCGCTTGAATTAATTTTAATGATTCCATCTTCATACGTAACGGCTGTTACGCCTGGAATTTCCTTTAGACCGCTGCAATCTATATCGTCTGCTTCTTTTACTTCAATCCAAATATCTTTTGTATCGGTGATAATCGCTTTCAGCTGCTCTTTTGTTCCTTCAGCAATAATTTTGCCGTGATCAATAATTGCAATTTTTGTACATACCTCTTCTACTTCTTCCATATAGTGACTCGTATAAATGATTGTGCTTCCCATTTCATTTAGCTTTTTTACAGATGTTAAAATATAATTTCGCGACTGAGGATCAATGCCAACCGTCGGTTCATCCATAATGATCAGCTTAGGGCGATGAGCAATTGCGCATGCGATATTTAACCTTCTTTTCATTCCTCCTGAAAAGCTTTTCGGATACGCCTTTTGTTTATCTAAAAGCCCTACAAACGCTAAAGCTTCTTCGACTCGTTCGCTAAGAAGTGATCCTCTTAATCCGTAGAGTCCTGCAAAAAACTTCACATTTTCATAGGCTGTCAAATCTTCATAAATCGCTAAGTCCTGCGGAACAATTCCGATGTTCATCTTTGCGAAATTTCGGTGTTTCTTCATATTTTTCCCAAGTACTTCAATATCGCCGCTGTTGCTTTGAAGAAGACTAGCTACCATATGAATCGTTGTGCTTTTTCCTGCTCCGTTTGTTCCTAAAAACCCAAATATATCTCCTTCTTCTACTTGTAAAGATAAATTATCTACCGCAATAAAATCTCCAAATTTCTTTGTTAATTTTTGAATGGATAATACGTTCATCATTTCACCTCTAGTGTGTTGGTATATCCTTATTTTATGAAAAAAAGGCAAACTTACGTCAGTGCATAAGTTCACCTTTTTCACATGAGAAATCTCATTATTTACGTATGAAGTTTCTCACCTATCGGCAGCAGTGTGGTAACAGAAAATCCGTTTGCTCCGTCAACAATCACCGTTCCGTTAATGGAAGCAGCGCGCTCTTCCATTCCTGCTATGCCAAGTCCTTTTTGAAACAAGTGAGCGCCTTTTCCATTGTCTTTCACTTCTACTTTAACCATTTTATTTAGTACGTGAAGCTCAATAGAAATCATCGTTGCTTCTGCATATTTTAAAGCGTTTGTAATAGCTTCTGTTATATTTTCATGAATAATTTTCCACTGAAGAGGCGTGATAAGATCTAAATTCCCTTTGTATACAAGAGGCATTGCGATACTATGCTTAGCCTCAAATTCACCAATAAATAATTTAAGACGGCTGATTCCTATTTGCTCAGCGGGAGGCTTTATACTTTTTAATGTTAACCTAATTTCTTCAATGCCTTCTTTCGAAATCGTAATCGCATTTTGAAGAAGAGACAGCGCTTTTTCCTCGTCTTGCTTCATTACGTGCTTTGCTGCCTCCATTTGAATAAGTGCTCCTGTCATTGAATGACCAATCTTATCATGAATTTCCTGCGATAGTCGATTTCGCTCTTCTAATTTTGAAGCATATTGAGACTGTCTCACATACTCTTTATTTTCATTCACGTGCTTTTGCAGCTTTTGCATACTTACTCTCATTTCATCAAGCTTTTGTTCATAATTGTTTGTCCGCTTTTGATAGATAGCTGCTCCTGTATAAATAAAGAAAGTAAACGCAGCAACTAACACATACAGAGCGCTACTATCAGAGGGAACAAGCATCACTGGAAGCAAAACAACAAGGAGCAGCATCCATTTTTTTATGACTAATTCTCCAATAAGCTCACAAAGGTTTAGCGGCAAAAGAAGAAAAAACAAAGGATGAAGTTCATACGCACAATATAGAATAAGGACAATTGAAAAAGCAATAAGCATGCGCTTGAACGCGCTCTTTTTCACAATAGACGCGGCGATATTAACACAGCTGTAAAGAAGCAGTGCTAACACAATAGCTGAAATCGAGTGTACATAATTAAACTGAATGTACGTAATAGCCAAAAACAGCATGAGGATGAGCTTGGTCATCATTAATCCGACTTCCATAGTCCTACTTTCCTTTACCGGTTAAATAGTAAATAGCAATTTGAGTACGGTGCTCAAGTCCCGTTTTACTTAAAATCGAACTAATATAGTTTGCTACGGTACCTTCTGAAATAAAAAGCGTTTTAGAAATTTCTTTATTTGAAAGCCCCTTGGCAATCAGCGTCATAATGCTCGTTTCACGCTCGGTAAACTGTGTCATATCCGCTTTGGACTCGCGCTCAGTTGCAGCGTTTAAACTTGATTTAATTTTATCAAGCACAACATCTTGCAGCACCGTATGTCCGTTGAACACACTTTTGATTGCGTCTCGAATGCGCTCTGGCTCTGTATTTTTTAACAAGTAGCCTTTAGCTCCGTTTTTTACAGCATCAATAATATATTCATCGTCATCAAACGTAGTTAAAATAAGCGGCTTTGCTTTCGTTGACTCTGAAATAAGCTTTGTAGCCTCTACACCGTCCATAACAGGCATTCTTACATCTAACAATGCAATATCGACGGAGTGATTCTTGCAATATTGAACGGCTTCTTGACCATCTTTTAAAGTAGCGACAACGTCGAATTCCTCGTATGTATTTAATATAATTTTCATTCCTTCTCGAATAAACGAATTATCATCTGCAATAATAATAGTAATTTTCATTTCTGCAAGTGAGAAGATCTCACTTTTTTTCACATCCTTTTTTCACATCCATCTGGATGCTTCTCATTTATTGTAGCCATAATAAACCAAAAGTTCAATGCGATAGTTCGCAGTCTTTCTAAGCACTAAAAAAGAGCAAACCTCCGCAGGTTTACTCTTTCGTCCTGTTACTTCTGAGCTAACTTAATCACCGTCTCTAAAAGTACGTTTACACCTTTTTCGCATTCTTCCCAAGGAGTGAACTCTTCTTCACAATGACTTTTTCCGTTTACGCTCGGAATAAAAATCATAGCCGTCGGAATATAGCTAGCTAAAAACTGTGCGTCATGTCCAGCTCCGCTGACCATTCGCTTGTAGGAATACCCTAGCGAACGAACCGACTCTTCCACTTCATCACAAACCGTTTTATCAAACCACACGGTATCGCGTCCCCAAAGCTTGGTCACCCGCACTTCGCACCCTTCTAACAGCTCCGCTTGATCAGGCAGTGATTGAATAATTTTTTCCACGGATGCAATGACATCTTCATCCGTATGTCTCGCTTCAAGCGAAAAAATCACTTTATTTGGAATAACGGTATGAATATTAGGCAGTACGTTCATACGCCCCATTGTATAGACTAAATTTGAATCCAATCTGCCGAGCTCATGACGAGCTTCAGCAATCAGGTTATTAGTTGCAAATAGCGCATCTTTCCGCATATCCATCGGCGTCGTACCGGCGTGATCTGACTCCCCCGTAACTTCAATTTCATAGCATACCATTCCGAGCACGCACTCGACTACACCAATTGATTTGGCTTCTCTTTCTAAAATAGGCCCTTGCTCAATATGTAATTCTACAAATGCCGATGCTTCAGTAAGACGGTTACTTCTATCGCCTTCATATCCGCATGATTGAAGGGCTTGCTTAAACGTCACGCCGTCAACATCTGTCTTCTTCATCATAACGTCTTTTTGAAACTTGCCCGATAAAATACCTGAAGCCATCATAGAAGGCTCAAAACGCGCTCCTTCTTCATTCGTAAAGTTAACAATCATAATCGGCACCTTCGGCTTAATATTATGTTCAACCAGCGTCCTTACTAACTCTAACCCTGCAACTACACCGAGGATTCCATCAAACCTTCCGCCTTTTTTTACGCTGTCCATGTGTGAGCCAATCACAACAGGCGGCTTATCTTCTAGCCCTTCAAGCGTGGCGTAAATACATCCAAGGTCATCGATTTTAATATCCATTCCAAGATCCCGGCAGCATGAGCAAAAATAATCTCGTGCTAGGCGATCTTCTTCTGACAGCGCTAGGCGGGTTACACCGTTATTAGGTGTTCGTCCATAATCGGCAAATCGTTCAAGCGTATTTTTTAACCTTTCTCCATTCACTGCTACTTTTTGTCGTTGCAACTCAACCACTCTCCTCATTATTTGGTTATAAAGTGCGTCTAAGATGCTGTGTTAATGAATATCATTCATTATGACATAAAATAGGCGATATCACTTGAAGTCTGTTAGAACCCCTTCCATTGTTTTTGTAATGAAAGTGCGCAGCTTGCCTTATGTATCTATTAGCTTCAAAACGTAAATTTCCTGCTTTTTTCTATGAATAATGCACGCGTTATTTATGCATTTTTATTATAAAAATAGCGATAGGTTTTTTTCAAAAAAAAGAGAATTAGTTATTATACTAACTCTCCTCTACACACTTACTTTTTATTTGCTTTCTTCGCAATCGCAATCATTGTAGCCAAAACACCAACTGTAATAATCACAATAGCAATTACGGCAGTGGTAATAATAATTCCTGATGTCACTTCTGAAACACCCATTAGTTTACGTTCTCCTTTTGTGCCTGACCTATTTATCTAAATCAGCATATTGATCGATTTATTCCTATTATATACGAACTTGTAAAGCGACGAAATATGTGACACATAATTGACATACTGTTTATATGTTTTCTTTTAATTCTACGTTTTATTTAAGAAAATACGGGAATAATTCAAACATATATAAGAAATACTCTTTATTTCTTTAAAGAAGTATTGTAATATAAATGTAACAATTGTAATATTGACAGCATGAATGTTACATATATTTCAATGAATGAGTAGGAGGGAAATGGAAATGAAAAAATTCGGAATAATCTTAGCATCACTTGCTCTTTTCTTTTCACTAAGCACAGGAGTTACAGCTCAAGCAGCATCACAAAATCTATCAACGACTAATGCGGTAAAAATTGCAGCAAACGCAAGCAACCATTTCTGGAATGCACTTCATGGATCTAAAGGTAATTTATGTACTCAAAAAACATTTAATTATAAAGGCACTCAGTACTCATATCTTTGTCAAGATTTTAATACAAAAAGCAAACTAGTAAGCTACTTATCTGAAACGTTTACAAACAGTGCTATTCAAAAAGGATTAACAAATTATCGCTACATCACATATAACGGAAAGCTTGCTCGTCCTGTCGGTGACGGATTCAGCATGCTAGAGTGGAACAAAGCAAAAGCAAAACTAACTTATCAGCGCGCCGATGTTCGCTCTTATCAATTTACGGTTCCAACAGTTGACGGAGGAAGTGTAAAACGCACCGTTACATTTTATAAATCTGGTTCACAGTGGAAAGTAAATAAGTTTGATGCTGTACTATAAGCAATATAAAAAACAAGGTCTTCTAAGGCCTTGTTTTTTTATGCTCTCTCTTCCGCTCTTTATTAAAGAAGTTTCACTTTATTTTCACCAACTCCCCTTATAGTATGGAGACACACTACTACTTATTCGATACATTGTCATCGGAGGATTTTATATGAACATACTACAAAAAAGAACGGCTTTTATCGTAACGGCAGCTTTTCTTTTAGCATTTGTTTTCAGTATCGTTTCACTATCACACTATAAAGGAGAAGAACATTTATTTTCAATTCAAGAAAGTCATCAGTTAAAAAAGATTACGAATGGTATATCTGCTCTTGATAATAACTCAAGAGATCATCGTCTTCCTTCAGGAAACGGTCCTGCTTCACCCAGCAATTCCGGAGAACACGTAACGCCTTTTCATAATCTATCTATGGATAACGGTGCCGGAAGTCAAGGAGCTAATAAAGACTATGAAACGCCGCTAGCTCTTTATACGGTGGGCTTTTTTATAGCAGCAGCTTTCGTTTACGGATTAGTAAAGAAAAAGAAATGGCATCATTCGATAGGGCATTCTCGCGTTATTTTATGGTCATTACTTGGCACTGGTTTATTTATTCGGATTGCGCTGATTCCGTGGGTAGGCTCTCATATGGATGCGTCGCTTTTCAAAAACTGGGCATCGGTTGCGGCTAATCATTTTTCAAATTTCTACGCTAAAAGCGGAAGCGATTATCCGCCGTTTTATATTTATATCTTGTTTATCGTTGGGAAAGTTGGCAGTTTACCGGATTTTCAGCAGTATTTTTCGCTGTTGATTAAAATTCCGCCTATTTTAGCAGATGTTGTCACATCTTATTTACTCTATCGTTTAGCTCGTAAATACTTGGCACCTTCTTTTGCATACCTGTTAGCAATTGGGTATTTATTTAATCCGGCCATTTTAGTTAATTCAACGTTTTGGGGACAAGTCGATTCATTTTTCACTTTGCTTATTGTCCTAGCGATTGTAATGATTACGGAAAAAAGAATTTACGCGTCGGCCGTTATTTTTACAGCAGCGGTCTTAATGAAGCCGCAGGCGATTATTATCCTGCCTATTTTATTTTTCGAACTCATTCGCCTGAAGCAACTGAAGCATTTCTTCGGTATTGCTTTCACTGCTGCTTTCACTGCTACAGTGATTTTATTGCCTTTTTCAGTCGGAAAAAGTCCTACGTGGATTATTGATTTATTCTCATCCACCATTGGAGAGTACCCGTATGCCTCTGTTAACGCCTATAACTTCTTTAGTTTAATAGGCGCAAACTATAAAGACAGCTCTGCAACGCTGCTACTTTTCAGCTATCATACGTGGGGACTTATTTTTATCGTCGCGACAACTATTTTTTCTTGGCTTATTTATATAAAAGGACGGAGCTTTAAATACGCCGCTCTTGCAGCGCTTATTCAAATTTCAGGGGTGTTTACGTTTTCTTCAAGCATGCATGAACGCTACTTATTTCCAGCAGCAGCGCTTGCTTTGCTCGCTTATATTTATTTGAAAGACAAAAACTTGCTTTACTTATCCCTTGGATTTAGCATCAGTATTTTTATGAACACTTTTTTTGTTTTATACGGTGACAGCAATATGCAAAACAGTACGTCCTATCCGTTTTCTATGTTTGCTACGTCGATGCTGAACGTTTTGCTTGTTGTTTATTTAGTAAAAGTTGCTTGGAATTTAGTCCAAAAAAGTACGGTTTTAAAAACGGCATAATACAAAAAGCTCAGTGAGTATGATTGATCACTGAGCTTTTTACATAACAAGCGACATGCCTGGCGCGTCTTCTTCTCTTTCTTGAAATCCTAATTTTTTATAAAAATGATGCTTTCCTTTTGCTGCAAACAGCTGAATCGATTCAATTCCGCTTTCTTGGCATTTCGTCAACAGCTCTTGAATAATTTGCTTTCCAAGTCCTTTGTTTTGGTACGAGGGATCAACCATCACGTCGCAAATAAGCGCTTGGTAAATTCCGTCTGAAATCATACGACCGAATGCAATCAATTGTTCATTATCATAAATACCGACTCTAAACCAGCTGTTGGCTGCCGCTTCAAACAGCTGTTCTTTTGTATAATTGCCTTTTTTACTTTTATGTAATCCGCTCGCTTCATGCAAAGCAGCAAACTGCTCAAATAACGGAACCTCTTTTTTTATTACGTAAGACACGTTCATTCTCCTCTCAATACCGTTGCTTTCTATATTATATTTATACATCAAAAAGAATAATAATTCAACATTTTTATCTAGTTATCCTGTTACCCTTTCTCCAAATAAAAAAACTGCCAAACGGCAGTTTTTTAGGCCTGTGCTGATTTTTTTCGTTTTTTAAGATCAATTCCTGCAATAATAAGCAAAATGATTCCAAGAGCGATCATGATTTTACTCACTGTTTCTACCCATTCCGGTGCGCCTTCAGCAAGTAAAAGTGAAAATCCAATGATATAAACCGGAAACCCAACGAGAGCCCAAGGGGATTTCACCTTCTTTGTCTTCATATATAGGATCTCCTCCTTCTTTACAGATTCTATGTAGGCTGTATATGATGAGTTTATCAGAAAAAATTGGAAACGACAAAGGAGATAAACGCATGCATACGCTGCCTCAAACATTTTGTGATACAATTACTCACCTTCACTCTCATAAAGGCCAAAAGTGGCTAACTGACTTTCCTCAGCTGATTCGCTACTGCGAACAGCGATGGCATATCACCATTCACAGTCACTTCCCTCTTTCTTACCACTTTGTTGCTCCTGCGCGCAAAGCAGATGGAAGCGAACTAGTTGTAAAACTTTTTGTAGAGCCTTCAGAGCTGCTTCATGAGCAAGAAGCACTGACAGCACTAGCTGGTGAGAACACGGTAAAAATAGTGGACAGCGATGCTGAAAAAGGCATTTTACTGCTTGAAAAGTTATATCCCGGACGCTTACTTTCTTCTTTTTCAACTAAAGACGAAGCTGCGTTAATCGCTGCTGGGCTCATGAAATCTCTGTGGCGCATGCCTCAATCAGACTCCACTATCGAAGAAACAGCCGTTAAAAGAGAGAAGCAGCTTCGAGAGTATACACAAATGTATCCAAGCGGCATTGATTTTCTTTCTTCCGAAACGCTTCAACACGCGCTAGCCGTTTTCTCTGAATTAAACCGGACTTCTCAGCAGCTTTTTTTGCTTCACGGAGACTTGCATCATGATAACATCTTACAGTCTGGTGAAGCGTGGAAAATAATTGATCCAAAAGGGTTGATTCGAGAAAAAGAGTACGAAATTATCCCTTTTCTTTTAAATCATCTGCCTAAGACAAACGTAGCAGAGACAATTGACCATCGAATCAATATATTTGTAAAAGAACTGAACGTAAATAAAAAACGCATTTTACTGTGGGGATACGCTCATTCTGTATTAGCCACGTGCTGGTTAATAGAAGACCGCCAAGACGCCGCTTCTTTTTTACGTGCTATAGAAGCATTTCAGCACTTATTTGAGTACTATTACGGGCATAAAAAATAAGAGCCGACATTTGGCTCTTATTTTTTGCATTTCTCTGCGACAAGCTCATATGATTTTAATCGGTCAGCCGGATCATGCGTAATGGTGACAAGCATGAGTTCATCCGCTCCGTAGCGTGCTTGAACTTCTTGAAGACGGACGTGTACTTCTTCCGGGTTTCCGATAATCATAGCTTCTTTCATCTTCTTCATTTTTTTCTCTTCTTCTTCTGTCAGCGGATAGCTGGCCGCTTCTTTAATAGAAGGCACACCTTTTGCTTCCATTTTATCCTGTTGAATTTTCCATACGAGTGAGCTCGTTGCGATGCGATGCGCTTGCTCGGTTGTTTCAGCGCAAATGACCGATACAGTGACAATCGCATAGGGCTGATTCCCGCTCTGTCTTGGCTGAAAAGCCTGCTTGTACTGATCAATAATAGCTGAACCGTCTTGTTCACTCATAAACTGTCCAAACGTATAGGCCATTCCGTTTCTAGCAGCGAGCTCGGCACTTTTTTTACTTGTGCCAAGCAGCCACGGTTCTGGAGAGACAGGCGGAAGCGGCGAAGCTGAAAGCTTGGCGTACTCATGTTCAGCTGGAAATTTATCGTCTAAAAACTGCAGAAGCTCTTCAACAAGTTCAGGCATTTTAAATACTTGCTGTAAAAAATTATCCGACAGCGCATTTGTTGCTTCAGCCGATCCACCCGGTGCGCGCCCAATTCCCAGATCAATGCGCCCTGGAAACAGCGTTGCGAGCATGTTATACGTTTCCGCTACTTTATACGGCTTGTAGTGAGGCAGCAGCACCGCTCCCGATCCAATTCGAATTCTATTAGTTTGTGCGCCGATATAGCCAAGCATCACTTCAGGAGCCGAACAGGCAAGTCCAGACAAATCATGGTGCTCTGCAATCCAGTAGCGCTCATAGCCAAGCTTGTCACCAGCCTTGGCCAGCTGCATGGATGCTTCTAACGCTTCCGCTGGAGTCTGATGGGATGAAACGGGCGATTGGTCAAGTATACTTACTTTCATCACGCATCTGCTCCTTATTCGTTCACTTCAATTAAACTTAATGAAAAATCCCCTACCTGGCCTTTTTCATATAAATTTGTAAAAGACGTAGAGTACTGATGAATCGTTCCTTGGAAATCGAGATCTTCTTCCGGGACATTTACATGAAAAGTACCTTTATATAAAAGTGTAGTAATATCATGATATTCCTCACTTGTTACCTTAAAATCAACTGAAACTTTTGTTTTGCCTTTTACAATTTCTTGTTCATAGCTGTAAATTTGAATAGGCGTATCATTTAATACAATTTCTTGTACCACGTTAAATCGTCTCCTTTTTTAGTGCGTATGAAAAATAATAGCACTTGAAGAAGTCATGAGCAAATAAAAGAGCTTCTGGTTGCGCATGCAAAAAAAGCATGGCTTTTCGCCATGCTTGTAGTCCAAAAACGATCTTATACGCGCTTTGTACGCGTGCGTTTGAATACGAAATAAAGAACAATAATCACAAATGCCGCAACTACAAACGGAAGCGTATATTTGCTTGCTACGTCTTCAATGTTCGCCCAGTTCTCGCCTAGCTTTCCGCCTAAGTAAATAAATAAAATCGACCAAGGAATCATCGCTAACACGGTTAAAGACGTAAACTTCCAAAACGGCATTTTAGCAATACCTGCAGGGATCGAAATCGCGTGTCGAACAACCGGGACAAAACGAGCGGAGAAAACCACGCCCGCGCCGTATTTATTAAACCAGTTTTCCGCAAGGTCGATATGCTTATCATGAATAAATAAGTACTTGCCGTATTTTTGAAGAAACGGACGTCCTCCGTAGGCTCCAATCCAATATAAAAACCACTGTGCAATCGTTCCGCCAATAATTCCGGCAATGACTGCTCCTGGAAAACTAATCATGCCTTGAGAAATCATATACCCCCCGTAGGCTAGTACAATTTCACTTGGAATGATTTCAATCATTAAGCCGAGCGCAATACCTAAATAGCCAAGGCTCGTTAAAAAATCCAAAATACTCGTAATAAATGAACTCACCTTTAATCACCTTACTCATTCTTTAATAATTTTACACTACTACTATATTCCAACCATCAGTATAAAAGGAAACTATGAACTCATTATGAACAGCTTACTTCCCTGTTGACTACCGGTACCTTTTCCGCAGCTCATGCGTATGCAGATCTGCTAGGCGGACTGGAATCGGAAGCTTACTTTCTTTTGAAATAAAATGCATCATAAGCTGATACGACATGTCCAAATCAATATAGTTTCCGCACGACAGAAAAATAGGCTTTACCCCTTTGGCTGTCCTTACTACTCTACCATAAACTTCGCCATCAATCACAATATCTTCATAAGCGCCCTCTGTATCTTCAGGCATAACGTAATCATGTCCCTTGATCTTTAAATAGCTTTTCCCAATTCCAACGGTAGGTTTATTGAGAAAAAACGAAGCATGTGTGGCTACTCCCATGTGCTCATAGTGCAAATATCCGTTGCCATCAAATAAAAACACGTCGGGCTCTACCTGAAGTTTTTTAGCCGCTTCAAGAATTAAAGGAAGCTCTCGAAAAGCTAGAAACCCAGGAAGATAAGGAACCGTTACTTCTCCTACACTGTGCACTTTTTCCACAACGTTTTTCGTCTGATAATCAACCACTACAATGCTGCACGCTCCGTGAGATATGCCGTTTTCTTCCCAGTACGCAACATCAACACCAGCACAGTTATGTATATGCGTCATTTTGACGCGTGATGTTAAATCAATTTGTGCTTTTAGCTTTTGCTGAAGCGTCCGGCACTCCTCTTTCGTTTGCATCGTAAACGCATGTATGTACTGAATATCCATGTTCCATTCCTTTCATTGACTGACTCACCTATTATACAACTATTTTCTAAGAAATTCCTATTCTTTTTTTCACACCTTCTATTATAGCGCTGTTTCCTTAACGTTTGATTAAAATCGCTATTCGTTTACGCATTTTTTGTAAACATCATCATGAAAAAATCCCTATTTTTCTTTACGAAATGTCAACGTTTTCTACACACTTCCTCTATATCAGCATCACATTTTTTCGTTACGCTATTTCTATACCAACGCATAGGAGAGAAATGTGATGAAAAAATATTTAGCTGGTTTAAGCGCCGTCGCCTTGTTATGCTGTTCAATCGCCTCTTCTGCTTTTGCACGCACGGAAGAAAAACTCACAAATATCGCGCACCGAGGAGCCTCTGCCTACGCACCTGAAAATACAATGGCTGCTTTTCACCAAGCGTTAGAAATGAATGCGGATTACATTGAACTTGACGTGCAGCAAAGCAAAGACGGTGTACTCGTTATTATGCATGACCGTACCGTAGACCGAACGACAAACGGAAGCGGACACATTCGAGAGTTAACGTACGTGGAGCTTCAGCGCTTGGACGCAGGAAGCTGGAAAGGGGATTCTTTTACGAATGAAAAAATTCCAACTCTTTCGCAAGTATTAGATGAATTTCAAGGAAAAATCGGTATATTAATAGAGTTAAAAGCGCCGGAACTTTATCCTGGAATTGAAAAAAAAGTAGCTTTTGAAATCAACAAGCGACAGCTCGATCACGTTATCATTCAGTCTTTTAACGTTTCATCCATGAAAAAAATGCATGAGCTTCTCCCAAACGTTCCTATAGGCATACTAACTTCTTCACAGCGAGATACAAACCCAAACTCAATTCAGCAATTCGCCGCTTTTGCCACTTACTTTAACCCGTCCTATGACATCCTAACGCCTGCTCTTATCCACCAAGTCCATTCTGCCGGAATGAAAATATCGCCGTGGTCTGGAACCAAGCGGCTTCCCGCTTCATTTTTGTGGAAAACAAAAAGTGACGGAGTGATTACAAATTATCCCGATGAAGTGAATTGGGTGCAAACATCAAGTACTATCGGACAACAGCTCGAAAAAGGAAGCGCACGTCGAGTGATTACACTTGCCGTCACAATGTGGCCATAGTCCCTGTAGTCTTTTACTAGTAACCTCGTCTTCCTTACTGCCTTTTTAACGCTTCAATACGTTTAATTTCACTGAAATACTGAAAGTTCCCTTTAAAACATCTCTCAATCGTTTCAAAAAACTGCTCCGCTCCTCCTAACACCACCATAAAAAAGTCTTGTTTTGGAAGCACTGCTTTTACGGGAGGAGATGTATGCAAGGTATACAGTACAAACTGTTCAGAAGCCGATTTTAAGGTTAATACTAACGGTTGATCTGGAAAATTCATCTCTCCATACCCGGTCTCTTTTAAACTCTCCATTGCATTCAACAAATAAAGCCACATCCCATCTATAACATCCCATGCAGATACATCAAGAAGCGACTCACCGTAGTATTCAAGCTTAATAGCTCCTTCAAGGCAAGTAAAATCAAGCTGATTACCGTAACGAATGAGTTCTTCTTCGTTCGATATATCGATAAAATAGTGCGATTCCTTTTCATATAGAGATGATAAATCGGTAATTAAAATACCTGGACGCTTAATGAATGTTTGAACACGAAACAACATTATCCCTCCATGCCCTGTTTGCTTTCACAGCTCAAATAAATTTTCTCCGTCCTTATTTACCCAATACTTTTCTATTTTTGGAATCAAACCTGTAAAGTCTTTATACGTTCCTTTCCAATCGCTTGGAACATATTCTTCAAATGAAGCCGGCTCAGGAAACAGTGAGTAAAACGTCTTTTGATCAAAATCCACCAAAAACGAAGGGCTAAAATCTAATACGTCTTCTTCATCTACGCTTTCTATTTTATCTTCAAACAGCTTTAAAAGAGTAGTTGTATCTGCTTGATACGACTCTATACGTTTTAAAAAAAGCTCAGCATTTTCATTGCTGAGAACTTCGATCCCTTTTCGTTCAGGTTCGATGTATTCATTAACCGCTGAATCACCTTCATTTTCAAAAGCTTGTGCAAACTTTACATAATCCAAATACCATAGCTCTCGATCGGTCACATACCATTGAAACTGCTTTTTATGTACTACTCCGACAATTACGTTTTCAGCATATATGGGTTCTAGCATGAGATGGACCTCCTTGCTTTTATTAGCTTTGTAAACTGTTGTATACGATTTAATTAGTCTTTAATCACTCTCTTTTGTACTTTTCCATTCAGCTTTCGTTTTAAATATTTAGCCATTTCTATTTGTCCAAATTCCTTAGCATATCGGTACGCATCCATATCCTCGATATTCTCTCCGGTATATTGAACGGAAATATCTATACCTTGATCAACTAGATGTTCAACTACTTCTTTATGACCACCGTAAATTGCTGCGAATAATGGATTTCTTTTTGCTGAGCTTACATCTAATTCTGCTCCAGATTGGATTAAGTACTGTACTATTTCTACATGCCCCTCACCTGCTGCCACTCTTAAGGGAGAAGCATCAAATATATCCCCTTTTATATTTACATCGATTCCTTTATGCACTAGATACTCTACTATTTCCATCTGTCCTTTTTTTGCTGCTATATGCAACCAGCTACCAAATGGAGTCATGGTGTGTAGAATTGCTTTATTACTACCTATTAATTCTTTGACTGAGTTAATGTCACCACGTTTAATTGCATTTCTTATTGCTTTATTGACACTGTTTTTCTCCAAAGCATATCCCCCTTAATTTAGCTGTTTCTACCGTTTTTACTTTTAAATAGTTGTGGTCAGTGAACTTCACTGTCGTACTTGTAGTTCTTTTAAGACTTTTGTTCGCAGATCATTCACTGTTTTCCTATTCTTATCATCATTTAATAAAGAAGTTAATCTTTCTATGTAACTATCCGCATTCTCTATACATCTTTCAAAACCATTTATAAAATGCTCTACTAATGTATCATTAACTAAAGCAATGGGTTCGGGATAATATTCGACGCCTTCTCTTTCAAATGCTTTTCTACTAGTATAGGCAACTGCATCAATAATACAGTCCCAGGCTATAACATCTGTTTTATTATCTGACGTCTCTTGAATTATTGTGATACCATTTTCCTCGTGATCTAATAATTCATAAAGAGTATCTCCACTATTTTCTTTGTCTTTTAACCATTCCCAGCATTTACATATAACTTTCCGGGCTGAAATTTGATCTTCCGTACGAGAAAGTACCGGTACTACTTTTTCTGAAAGTGCCAGAAAAAATATCACTTTATCATGTTCTGTTAAACTATTGAAATTAGCATTAGTCATTCTTAAACTCCATTTCCACTTCTCTCACTATGATGAACTTAACTCCTCCGTCTATATATCTTTTGCTCTTCTATGATTAGGAAAGAAATTTTTTTATGATCTTTTTATCATATTCATCTTCTGAAATAATCCCTAAGTACTTATACTCCCAAATCACCTGTTGTTCATACGGGTCAACAGTAAGAATATCTTCATACCCGTAGTCTATCTCAAATTTCCCATCATGACCTAAATGCAAAGTTAAACTTGTCCATATCTCCTGTTTGTTTTCTATAAATACATCTAACAACTCACGAAAGCACTCTAACTGTTTATCTAATAACACTAAGTAGCTCTGTTCTGACACCTCAAATAGTTCAGGTATATCATGACTATATATAGGTTCATCGCTTCCTTTTGGATAATAAAAGAAATACGTTGTTTGAGAACCTTCTCCTACTTCTGCATACAAATAGATTTCTCGCCAGTCTTCTTGTATCATTTCCTTTAAATTATCGGCCACCTTTTGATAAATATTATTAAGCTTTAATTCCATTTACTGTCCACCTTCTGCTTTAAATATTCAGCAATTTCTATTTGTCCTCGTTCAATCGCAAATTCACAGGCATCCATATTTTTCATCGTATCCCCTGTATATGTTACAGTAATATCAATACCACTCTGAACAAGGTATTTTACAATATCAAGATGACCACCATAAATCGCTGAAAATAAAGGATTTCTACTCGAATCGCTTACATCTAATATTGCACCTCTATCGTATAAGTACTGAACTATGCTAAATTCACCTACACTCGCTGCATGTGCAATTGGCGCTGACTTTGGTACACCTTCATTTGTGTTAATATCCATCCCGTATTCAACTAGGAACTTTATCATATCAAGGCTACCAGCTCTAGCAGCCACGTGTAGCCATGTTTCAAAAGGAGTTATAAATTCAAGCAACCTTTTATCTGCAATCAGAATCTCTTTTGCTTGTTCTGTATCACCGTTCTTAATGAAATCATAGGTTTTAACTGCTTTTTCCTTATTATCCATAGAAACCTCCTAAGATATTTTTGTTCATACGGCTTCTTCACCAGTTTATAGTATCAGAGAGATTTCTTTAGCCTTATGAAACCCCTTCCAGAATTCTTCTAATGATTTAAATAGGATTATGTGGATATTCTTTTAAATAGTGCTCTATTAAATCTTTAGTTTTTTCATCTATTGGTACTTCATTTAAATATTTGCACTTCCAAAGTTTGAGCTGCGCTAAAAAACCATAATCTGTTTGAAACCAATTTGTATAATCAAAAGATACTGAGAATTCTCCTTCTCGATCAAGGCTCATTGTAAAGGAATACCACAAATCCTGATTATGTTCTTCAAACACTTCTCTCACTTTACTACTAAGGTCCAAAAGTTTATCTTCTTTTTCTTAGAATTCTAATTCAGAAACAACAAATCTTTCTGTAATATCTAAGCTATAATGATACGTTTTTTTATTCGAAGGCTGATTATAAAAGAAATACGTTCCTCCTCCATCTTCTGATACCTGTGCATAAAAATAAAATCTTTCCCATTCTTCGGGAATCATATTATTAACCGTTTCTGCTATTTCTTGATACAATTCCTGTAACTGGCTTTCCAATTGCATAAGTTTTATCCTCCTTTCTGGTTTTTAAGTGTTACTATCCCTAGTTCTTCACCTTCAATTTGATACTCTATTCTAAATTTGATAGGGCGTATTGAATGCCATTTTTAACAGGAAAATATTTTTACCGATATTTTTTTAGAAAAGCTTCCTTCAAAGCATTTGCCCAACCTTTATCTTTCTCCATAATAAACCAAATTCCATTAGAACGATTGTTATCTATTTTACCTGCACTAATGTTGTTCCTCAACATGTCGCGTCTGGTTATGTATTCTTTCAAGCCATTTATGGTAACAATATCGTAGATTCCTTTTTCGGTTTCCATAGATTGAGTTAATTTGTTTCACAATTTCATACTCATATAAAAAATGCAAGCACCATCCGTATTTTTACAGAGATACTTGCACTTTTATAGTCGTTATATACCAAAAAACTTCAAAAGAATATCAAATATGATGATCTATTGATTCAAACCAAAGTGAATTCTACTAAGCTCACATATCAATACGAAATTAAAGCTTATTATTTTTCACTTCTTCAAACCACTCATCAGCAACATAATCGGCTGTTTTACTATCATCATTAGTATATACTAAGTCATACTTGTATTCAGCTTTAAAATTGCCACTTTTAACATCATAGATTAACTTCATCTCCGTTGGCATATCTCTTTCATATTCTTTGCATAATTCTTCAATCTTTTCGATATCTTCACATATTATTCGCAACACCATAAGGATTCTTTTTTGAGACACATCATATCTTTCGTCTCCATTCTCCAATGCATCATTCACTTTATGACATTCTACATACTTATTATTGATACAATAAAAGAAACTGCCTGAAACAATTCCTCCTTCACGTGAAGCATAAACATATACTTTATCAGCTCTATCTTCAACGTACTCCATACATATAGATATCATATCAGCTTGTAATTCACTGAACTTATCTTCATATTCTTTCATTTTGCTGTTTTCACTCCTTAGATTAACTCTCAAGAATTCCAGTTAACCTTACCTAAAAAATCTTTTCGTTCCTTTAGTCATCATAGAGTGACCCACCTTATTTGTTTAGATACTTGCAATGACTAGCGATTGCGATAAGCTATTTTGGCGCTATTCTATTTTATAAGCCGTAACTTTTATAAAATAGAAAATAAATACTGAAATGCGCAAATGCGTTTAATAAAAGCACCGATTGCCTAGAAAATGCAATCGGTTCTCCCACTTACTCTTGCAAATTTTTTATTCACAAATTAATCTCATTAATTCAGGAATAAAAGAATTTATACCTATTTACGAACTTAGGCTTTATAAGTTTCCCAATAAAATTAACAAACAAATAAGTTTAGCAGCCCTCTAGGGTTATTTGTCTTTGAGGCTTTTTATAAAAGCTTCAAAGCTATAAGAAATAAGGCTAAAGTGCGTGTTAGAAGGTTCATATTCTTCTTCGTAGATGTCTTCCACGTCTAAGCTCCAATAATAAACCGCTCCAGAATTTTCTCCTGATAATGACAAGCAAATTTTGTTATCAATTGGATCTTCGCCAATAATTAGAAAATTATCAGGTATTACATGGTTACTATGAAAAGCCAAAAATACATTCTGTACATTTTTATGCACTTCTTTAGTGAATGGAAGTATGGATGTTAAAGATGACGTGATTTTTTTGTCTAAGGTTTGAAACCTTCGTATAGTAGGGTTGCCGCCATTGGTTTTAAGTAAAAACTCTTTATAGTCATCGGGCAATTCAATATTCCACTCTTCTTCAAATGATTGAATCTCTTGCAAATTTGCAGGCATACTATTATTTTCAATCTCTATATTCATAAATAAATATTAACCTCCCTCTATAAATTATCTCAGTCCATAACTTTGCAACCCATATCATCCCTAGAGATTCTTTCTTTTAGTTTCAAGTTTTATAGTGAGAGTGTGACACCCTTTACATGCTGTGACAAATCATACATTAAAACGTAGGTGCCAATTTTACATACAATTTAAAATCAACTTCTATATCATTTTCAACACTTGTTCTTTCACATTTTCGTCAAACTTAGCTCCTTCTACATTTGCTCCTGTCCAAACTACATTGTCGAGTTTAGCACCGGTAAAATCCGCTTCTGTGAAATTAGCATTTCTAGCATCTACCGCTGATAAATTTACATTTTCCAAATGCGCTTTTTCAAATTTACTATTTGTCAGATTGGCACCGCTGAAATCCGTTCCCGTACAGTCGGCCTGTTCCGCATCAATTCCTGACAAATTTGCATGGCGAAATGTAGCATGATTTAAAATTGTTCCAACTAATTCTCCATGTGAAAAATCAGCCTCATCAAAACGAGTTTCAAAGCAACTACTTATATTTATCTTTGCATATTTCATATTTGCTTTAGAAAAATCCGCTTCGCCAAACCTACAATCTGCCATGTTAATTTCCTCTAAATTACAACTTCTGAAATCAGCTAACTCAAAATCGCAGTCATGAAAAGCTGCTCTCATTAGTGAAGAGGCTCTCAACACAACACGTTTTGCCATAATACGCCTTGCCATTACTTCTGACAGGTCTGAAAAACTAAGGTCTAAATCACTCATATCTACCTGATCTATAACCTCATCATTATATTGAGATCTATTTACTATTTCCATAACCCTTATTCGATCATTACTTTTCTCATCCATGATTACAAATTCCTTTCCTTTAATTTTCTAGATACTTCTTCCAAGCAACATTGGGCGAATACGTGACAACCATTCGACTTTCATGAAAACTTGGCACAGCTATTACTTGAGCTGGTTCTAAGTATTTCATTACATGTAACCAACGATCTAGCCATGTATCACTATCAGCTTCTAATGGATTTTGTAAAAGATCCATACAAACCCCGCCCCATTCTAATTCTGATACGACAGCGGGAGTATTTAGTAAGAATTATTTACCAAACATTTCCAAAACCTGACCACTAAAATATGTTCTAGCTCCTACCCCCAAAGGACCGTTAGGAAGAAATCTAACCGGTATAGGTAGAGATGAGATATTCATCCACTTTTGTAAACGTTCACGTTCAGTATTCCAAGGATTAGGTACTGGCCAACAAATTTGAGCTACTCCAAAACAAGGTTTTGTAACTTCTGCGATTTGATCAGATAGCACAAAAAAATCTGACCAAAATTTTTGAGGAATAGATTTTTGAAATTCAAATTTCAGAAATGAACCATAGTTCAAGTTAACTTCAAAGCGTCCTCTATAGTGCACAGATTTATCACGATACAGGTGAACTTCAGATACTTTACGTCCCGAAATTACTTCTTCTAGAATTTCCTCACGATTATATTCCACCCGTACCGTTTCAGCGTTCCCCCAATGAGTAGGAGCAAATTTTTCATTTGACTCAAACACATCCAAAAGACGACCTAATAGCTCCTCTTCGTTAAAAGCTACTGTGGGGTACATTGAAATTGAAAAATAATTAGGTTTCATTTATATCCTCCTTCCATACTAGATGTCATATCAGCCTGCAATTCCTGAATAAATCTTCAAATTCTTTCATACTACTTTTACTTCTTTAACACTAATAAAATGCTGTAAGGCCATGCTTGCCATCAATAATGTTTTTAACTATAAATTTCTTTGTTTGCATATTACTCTCAGTATAAATGTTTTTAACATCAACACCTGTTTTTTTGAAATGTTTTTTTCAAAATTCAACCTCATTTCTCTTTAACTTTCTGATGTTTTTCACATTCACATCGGATAATTTAAAAACAAAAAATTGTTCACAAAAAAACACTTGTTGCCTAAAAGGCAGTCAAGTGCTTATAGTTCATTTTGTAATATAGCTTTGAACATTACTGAACTGGTCCCATGAATTCAGTAATAATAAGAATATGTTCCTTCAATTTGACTTTTTTTAGATTCTCTACTTTTTCTGCTCCACCAAGCCCTAATAATGGAGTATAACCAAAACACTCATCATAAGCTGGCAACTCATAGTGGTCTACTGCTTCAGTATAAGGTGACCATTCTAATGATCTCTGTCTAAATGGTTCTTCCTCTAAAAATCTAATAAATAAAGAATATTTTGAAGCTAGCACTTTCGTTTTAGCCTTACGATAGTTAACCATCACTACATAAGACTCATTATTTTCATCCATCTCAAATAATATAATATCACCCATGGATGTAGCAAAAATTGGAATGGTCCCTTCATTTCTTAAATATGTGTCAGTTATCAACTCCCTAAAATCATCAGGGTTAATTACTTTTAAATAACCATTCAGAAGAGTTCCATATCCATATGTTTTCCACGCTTCAATCAATTCTTTTGGAAGATACTCTTTATATTTATTGATTGTTTCTTCTTCTACTGTTCCAATTTGCCGAAAATCATTGTATATATTCAATTCCTACTCCTCCCTAGTGTATAAGCTTTACATTTAAATACGTGTTTTTGAGTTGTTCAGGCGTCATATCTTTAGCCATCTCTTCTATCACTTCAATCTCTAACAATATGTATCAAGTTCAAGCCTTGTTCCTTACAGTATACTTTGATTTCGTCTTTTTGATATTTCAACTTACCTGTCCTTAAGTTGAGAATTCTGTATACCCAACAACGTTTAATTTTTCAGCCCCCATTACGAAATTAAAATTTATGTAACGCTTTTTTAACGAATAGCGAGTATTATACGGCCGTATCTAATAAAAATACAACTCATAATTTATTAAGCCAAAGCAGAGTTCGAACATCCTTTTACTTTATCCATTGTTTATCGCCTAATTATTATATTATTTTCACAAACCAAGTATTAAAACATAATGCCTTGATGGTACAACCATCATAAGCTATTGATTTTCATTAGCATTTTTTATGTAGTCCAAAGCATAAATTTCTCACAAAAAGCACTTGTTGCCTAAAGTAGACAATCAAGTGCTTTAAATTCTACTGTAACCCTTTTAAAAAGTTCATAATATCATCTTTTTTTAGCGAAGTATTACTATCCTTTAAATAATTAATGAACTCTTTAACCACTACCTTATTTATTAGTTTTATCTCATAAAAACCGTTGGGTCCATTCGGCACTGGGTAGTCCCCAAATTATAAAACAATATCTTGAAAACCAACCTCGACTATTTCTTCATCCTCAAATTTTACCGCAAGACCATGCTCAGGTTCCCACGTGCATTCAAGTAACAAACCAACTTGTCTTACATCTTCATCAAAGACCATAGGAAATATCAGTTGCTTAGGTTCAACAATAGTAGCTATCTCGTCCTTTGTGGATATGACAGGAGCCATCTTATCAGCGAATTTCTCACCGAGTCGCTGTCTGTAATCTTCGTAAACTTCTAAATAATAGTTCAATATAGCATCCTCAGCCAAGTTCAAAAGACGTTCTTTGTCATTAAAAAATTTATGATAAGCATTGACCTGTGCATCTTCAAATTCTGCACCATCTTCTGCTTCAATATTTAATATTACAGTCTTTTCATGTCCAAACAAAGTAATGTTATTATTCCTCTTCCAACCATAGTTGTAGGCTAATTCTCCAAACGTTTCATGTTTAATTGTCTCCATTGATTCCACCCTCTATTATAGTTTTTTTTCGGCTTTACCTGCCTCGGAAACTCCACCTAAATGACCAAACTTACTATTTATTACAGAAGGCACTAGGTCCATAGTCTTCAAATCATTATCCTCGTGCCAAGTATATTTATTTTGCTTACGCCATTTCCTTACTTCCTTAGGGGTTACCCCACATTTTTCAGCTAACCGTTCATCAGCTTTTTTAAAATTAATATCTCTATCAATAGACATACCTTCTATCTCAACTCTTCCTTTCGAGACAGGAGAAAAATCAGGGACAGCATCTGAGTAATCAATGCCTTTCTTATCAACTTGACTTAGGATTTCATTGACTTTCTCATTCTCATGAATAAATGTAGATTCACCACGTTCTCCAGTCCATTTTCCATTATTTACTGGTGTTTGTGCAAGTCTTTCTTCATAAGTGCTGTTAAAGGTTCTAGTTGCACTCTTCTTCGAAACTTCACTCGTACCCTTAGTAACTTCTTGAACCTTCTCAACTTCTTTAACAACCGGTTTCTCCACTCTCTCCACATTCGGGTTAGCCACAAATCGTCCGGTTTCTGGATCTTGGTATCGCTTGGCAGTTGGGTTATAGAGAGCTTGCGCCATCTGCATCGTCTGCTGCTTCACATTCTGCAAGGTCTCCCTCACCGTCTGCTGGGCAAGTGCTGGACCTGCCGGCACAAGATCTGGCATGAGTCTTGGCATACTGCTGTCTAAGGTGTTGTTATACGTTTTATGTAGCGACTGTGTCCAGGAGGCCGGTGCGTTTTTGACGCTTTGGTAGGCTTGCTTTGTGACGTTGGCAACGGCGCTTGTGCGAAGCGTGTTGCGCATGTTGTTGAGCTTTTCGGTTCCTTTGGTCGCAAGGCTTTGTCCCATTTTCCCCGCTACCTTCGTAGAAAGCGCTCCAGCTCCAGCAATTCCTAATGCTTGCAGAAGACTTGCTTTACGCTGCTTTACGCTGCTCTTCACTGATTTTATTCCCGAACATGTCGCGTCCGGTCATGTATTCTACTAAGCCGTTTGCAGCCACAAGACCGTAGAGGCCTTTTTCCGTTTGCTCCAGGACTTTGAAGGATTTGGCGGATTTGTAGGAGTCTAAGAAGTGATCCGCTGCTTCATTACAAGTAAACACACTGATTTTTCACAAAAAAGTGTGTTTACTTGTGACCTGAATAATTATTTAGTGACTTCAAAAAAGAATACACCACTTAATTTTTTATATCGTTTTTTTCTCTAGTAGTGTCACACATTGTACAAAACCAATTATAATCTATAAATTTAACACTTAGCACACTTATAAAATTATACGCGTACCAGCATATTTTTGGGTTAAAACGTAAAAAAGCACTCGTTGCCATAAGTGACAATCAAGTGCTTTAAGTTCATCTTTTTTTAAGTAGCATAAATTTGTAAGTTTTGTAGTGACGGTATAACCCATTTTATATGTCGTGACAACAACTACGTTAAAACTTACGAGTTTGTACGAGTTCGTTAGGTTGATATGCATTCTATGGTTTTATATTTATCACCTAGTAAAATGTCATCTCGCCTAAGCTCGTACTTCATTTTTCTATCCTATCATTGCACACAGTACTCCATGATGGTACAACCATCATGAAGTATATATTTTCAAATACCCTTTTGTTTTTTCTATCTACTTCCTACTTATTTTTTATTCATACATACTTGTGGGTATTTAAATTTAGCACCACAAACTTTATGATATCCGTACACAAAATATAATATAGTAAGCTTTATAAAATTACTATAACCAAACTCATTTATTCACTGTAATGAGTTTTTAATGTTTATTTATATTTTAGGAATATCAATTGTATTTCCTGGTGACTCACTAATGAGAATATCTGAAATATTTGGGTTACTTTTTTTCAACTTGAATATTTGAATTTTTGTCAATTCAGGGTTAAATGATATATTTTGTGTTTTAAACTCTAAATTCATAATTTTATTCTGAAGTTTTAATATAAAAACCTTCCATTCTTGCAATGGAGAATCCGAAACTTCCTCCGGACTTCCTAATAGTCGATATCCATCCGCATAATGAAACATTAGTAATCCCGTTCCTAAGTCACAATTTTCATTTTCAAGAATTGCATTTGGTATATCAAATCCACTATTCCAATTATAATTTGCTGCAAAACAATGAAGGATTATTGGATTATCTATATTCTTTATTCGGTTAATTGTATCCTCTTTATTTGTATTATAAAGTAATTCTTCAAGCAAACTAATATCTTTATTTTCCATTACACCTTACCACCTTATTAATATTTACTTATTTTGTATTTCCAATTGTTTTAGCTTTCTTTCCCAAAGTTCTACTGTTGCACCTTGGCTTGGATACAATGGTAAACCATTTCCCTGTAGTTTTCTTAAATTTTTTTGTAAATCATATACCTGATTTTGTAAACTATTAATACTTTGGCTAATATCCATTTTATTTAATGCTCTTGCAACTACTTCATTGTAGACAGAATGATATCCTCTGTGTCTAGCCATTGTACTTATATTATCATCTGGTACTCTTAGGAAAATACCGTTTGATGAGTCATCGAAATTCATACCTATCTTTTTAATTACAGGATTATCTGCCATTTCAGAAGGAATAATATGCTGTGCTTGATATCCACTCCATTTAGTTGAACGTTTAAGTCCCATTTCTGTCATCATATTTTTTCCTAATTTAGTAGAATTCCCTCCTGTTACAATACCCGGAGTACCAGAAATAATCCTACTACCTTCACCTGTACCCTTAGTACCCGTTTGAATTTGACGTTCACTCACACGCTCTACTTTTACAGGCTTTTCAATCATCTGCAGCGTCTGTTTCTTCACATTCTGCAAGGTCTCCCTCACCGTCTGCTGGGCAAGTGCTGGACCTGCCGGCACAAGTTCTGGACCCAGTCTTGGCATACTACTGTCTAGGATGTTGTTATACGTTTTATGTAGCGACTGTGTCCAAGAGGCCGGTGCATTTTTGACGCTTTGGTAGGCTTGCTTTGTGACGTTGGCAACGGCGCTTGTGCGAAGCGTGTTGCGCATGTTGTTGAGCTTTTCGGTTCCTTTGGTCGCAAGGCTTTGTCCCATTTTCCCCGCTACCTTCGTAGAAAGCGCTCCAGCTCCAGCAATTCCTAATGCTTGCAGAAGACTTGCTTTACGCTGCTCTTCACTGATTTATTCCCGAACATGTCGCGTTCGGTCATGTATTCTCCTAGCCCGTTTGCAGCTCTTCCTTATTCCTTATCAAGGCGGTTGCTATAGTGAGTTGAGATTTGAAGAGTTTTACATCAGTGAGAAAGGCTTAAATTAAAAGTCTTAGTTTTTCTATAATATAAAAACACACTGATTTTCATAAAATACAGTGTGTTTACTTATAACTTTAATAATTATTTAAATGGGATTACTGGGATACTCTTTTAAATATTGATCTATTAAATTCTTAGTTTTTTCATCTGTTGGTACTTCATCTAAATATTTGTACTTCCAAATCTTTTTCTGTGCTACAAATCCGTAATCTGTATTCAACCAATCTGTATAATCAAATGATACAGAGAACTTCCCTGTTTGCTCTAACATTAGCGTAAAAGAATACCATAGTTCCTGGTTATTTTCTTTAAAGATTTCCCTGAGCTGTTCACTAAGATCAAAAAGCTTATCTTCTTCATTATTAAATTCTAGTTCCGATATGTTAAATTGTTTTGGTATATCTAGACTATACGTGTAGCTATTATCTCTAATTGATTTATAAAAAAAGTAAACTCGCCCCTCTGATTCATCAATCTGTGCATAAAAATAAAATTCCCCCCATTCTTCTGGAATCATATTATTAACCGTTTCTGCTATTTCTTGATACAATTCCTGTAACTGGCTTTCCATTTGCATAAAATTTATCCTCCCGCCTGATTTTTAATTGTTACTCTTTCTAATTCTTCACCTTCAATTTGATACTATATTCTAAATTTAATAGGGCGTATTGAATGCCATTTTTAACAGAAAAATATTTTTACCAATACTTTTTTAGAAAAGCTTTCTTCAAAGCATTTGCCCAACCTTTATCTTTCTCCATAATAAAACAAATTCCATTAGAACGATTGTTATCTATTTTACCTGCACTAATGTTGTTCCTCAACATGTCGCGTCTGGTTATGTATTCTTTCAAGCCATTTATGGTAACAATATCGTAGATTCCTTTTTCGGTTTCCATAGATTGAATTAATTTGTTTCACAATTTCATACTCATATAAAAAATGCAAGCACCATCCGTATTTTCACAGAGATACTTGCACTTTTATAGTCGTTATATACCAAAAAACTTCAAAAGAATATCAAATATGATGATCTATTGATTCAAACCAAGCTGAATTCTACTAAGCTCACATATCAATACGAAATTAAAACTTATTATCTTTCACGTTTTCAAACCATTCAACAGCAATATGACTTGTTGTTTTAATATCATCATGCGTATATAAGTCATACTTGTATTCAGCTTTAAAATTGCTGATCCTTACATCATAGATTAATTTCATCTTAGTAAGCATATCTCTTTGATGCTCTTGATACAATACTTTAATTTTCCCAATATCCTCATTTAAAATATCTAATACCATAAAAATTCGTGGTGCGGATGTATCGTAGCTCTCATCCCCCTCTTCCCAAGCATCATTCAATTTATGGGGTTCTAAGAGTATTTACCATTATAGGAGTACCACCATTATGAAGTTAAATCGATACTCCTTGATGGTACTACCTTAATGGGTTATGAACTTCAATAAATCATCATTTAAGTACACAAAGTATGACTATCTCAAAAAAACAAAAACACTTGTTACCTAAAAGGCTGATTCTCTCTTATCATTTAAGGTAAAATCAGTCTTTAAAAGTATAACAAGTGTGCTTAGATTACTAAATAATTATGAATTTTTTGGGGTTGTTTAGTTATTTATTTCTCAATAGATTCATTAATAAAAATCTTTACTGAAGTTAAATCCACCTTTTTATCAGTATCTTTCGGATAATTTTCTTCCAGAAAGTGTAATAATCCATCTGACAAGCTATTATTCTCATAAACCTTCTCAAAGTTTGTTATGAAACTTTCGACAGTCTCGTAATCAACACTTTCAATAGTCTGTGGGAGATATTTACCTTGTTCATATTGATACGCCTCCCAAATTGTATATGCCAAAGCATTTCCTATACATATCCATACTTTTTCATTATCTTCATCATTATCGAGTTGCATATAAGTCATGATATCTGTTTCATCCATGTTTTCTAAATATAAATAAAGGTTAGATGCGTCAATATTCTTAAATTTTAACCATTCCCAAGCTTTTTCTAATGACTCAACAGCTACTTCAAATCCTTCAGATTTAGAAATCTTGTCAATAATCAAGTCCGATAGCGACAATAGATAAACTACTTTGGCATCCTCACTCAAATTATTAAATCGATTCATTTAACCCACTCCTAATCAATATATACACCATTTTTCACTCTAAAATTTAACCTTCCAGTGACTTTAGTACCTTCTACCGCCTGTGAGGTTACCTCAACAATTAAGTTAGGATATTTTAAACTTAATTGTTTTATTATACCTGGATCTTTTTTAGGATTTCCTAACCCACTAAGACAAGTTGGACATACCCCAGAGGGGTTAGATTGATGTAGCTTAAAAATCCCAACTACATCCTGAGGTTGTATACCTGCTTTCTCGACTGCCTCAACAAATTGATTCGCTACTCCCTCTTCAGCATGTCTTGTAGCAGATGGTATTTTCCCCGAAGATTTTATTGGTCTGTTTGGATTTGATACATCAAGGTCTGGAAGCCCAGCTTCTTTCCTAACTTTCGGTGACCCTCCTTCAAAAATCAACCCTTCAAGTTCCTTTACATCAGTTTTACCTACCGCTATTGTATCAGTTTCTGGAACATTCCACTTTTTTCTTAAAGCGTCCAAATCTGTCTTACCAAAGTGGATATTACCATTACCAGTACCCTCAGTATCCTTTTGAATTGAACGTTCACTCACATGCTCTACTTTTACAGGCTCATCAACCTTTTTGACCGTCTCTACCTTAACCGAATCACCCAGCTTCTCCACATCACGCTTGGACATAAACCTTCCATCAGCTCTGCGATAGCGATTATGAACAGGATCGTAGGTTACCTTACCAATCATCTGCATCGTCTGCTGCTTCACATTCTGCAAGGTCTCTCTCACCGTCTGCTGGGCAAGTGCTGGACCTGCAGGTGCTAGCTCCGGCCCCAGTCTTGGCATACTGCTGTCTAGGATGTTGTTATACGTTTTATGTAGCGACTGTGTCCAAGAGGCCGGTGCATTTTTGACGCTTTGGTAGGCTTGCTTTGTGACGTTGGCAACAGCGCTTGTGCGAAGCGTGTTGCGCATGTTGTTGAGCTTTTCGGTTCCTTTGGTCGCAAGGCTTTGTCCCATTTTCCCCGCTACCTTCGTAGAAAGCGCTCCAGCTCCAGCAATTCCTAATGCTTGCAGAAGACTTGCTTTACGCTGCTCTTCACTGATTTTATTCCCGAACATGTCGCGTCCGGTCATGTATTCTCCTAGTCCGTTTGCAGCCACAAGACCGTAGAGGCCTTTTTCGGTTTGCTCCAGGACTTTGAAGGATTTGGCGGATTTGTAGGCGTCTAGGGCGTGATCCGCTGCGCTTAGGCCTTTAGCCGTTTTGTAGATGGCTTTTCCACCTTTTGCGGCTCTTCCTACCCAGCCGACAACCGGAATGAAGCCGGCTGCTGCCATGGCTCCTGCTGCGACGCGCTGTGAGGTAGAAAGTTTTTCACCCGTAACAGGGTCCACGCCTTCTGCTGCTCGTTTATAATCATAATATCCGCTGACCTCTCCTGTAAAGGTAGAAACCGCGTCCCACGTTTTTTCGTACCACGGCTTGTTTGCTTCTTCTTCTTGCTTTTTTTCCAGCTCGTATACTTCTTCTTGCTGCTTGTTGTAGTCAACATATGAAGTTGCATAGTCGTTTAGCTTTGTTTGAACTTTATACAGTTCGCTGTCGTGATAGGCTTTTTCGTCAAAGGCAAGCTGATAGACACTTCCTCCTTGACTCGTAGCAAGCTCTAAGCCGCTTACTAGCGTATCCACTACCGCATAGAAGTCATCCATTTCGCTGTATTCTTTTGACCATTCAGCGTCAAGCTGGTTCACTGCTTCAATTGTATCGGTGCGTTTTTTCTCTGCTTCTTCTATTTTATCGTTAAACTCACTCGTTGAAAACGCTGAAATAGAGACGATATCATCGATGCCGTTTAAAATACTCTGCAGATCGTCGTGCTGCTGCGCAACCATTTCTTTAGCATTGCTATTGGCGTTTTTTAGCTCTGTTTCTAAAAATGATTCAGTTACAATCGTGCTTCCTGATAGCTTTGCTTTTTCAGCTTTAACGTGAAGCGTTGAAAAATAGCTTTGCTGCATTTTAATTAAGTTTTCCCACTGTCCGGCCGTATCGGCGTGCTGCTTATAAAAAGATTTTATATTGTCAGCGCCTTTTCCTTCTAAGCTGCCATCTAAGTCCGCTACGCCCTGCAGCGCTTTTTTCAGTTCACCCAGCTGGCTTAGTAACTCATCGTAGGCTTTTTCCCTGTCTTTTGCTACATCAAACAGCGCTTTTGCATCGTATACCTTTCCCACAGTCATCCCCCTTTGCTGCTACGAATGGATAATAGATTCGTCTTGTTCTTTTAGTAAGTCTACATTAGATTTTGTATCTTTTACGTTTTTGTTTAGTGCTTTTATATAAGTAGAAATAAGCGTTTGAATTTCTTCTTCGCGCGCTTCCCATTTCTCTGTAGTATCAAGGCTGTTTTTTCCAAGGTCAGGCATTTTGCTAATGGATAAATTTCCAATCGCTGTGCTGACTGCTTCAAGCTTTTTGATAACGTCAGCGTGATCAAGCTTAATTGTCATGAAAACAGCCCCCTTCTAATTTCACTAATCTTGTTTTCTACTGCGTCATAGGCTTCTTCACCTTTAGCTAATAAAGAATCCGCTTCTCCAATAACGGCGTTCAAGCCACTCAAAGCTCCTTTTTCAGCTTCTAGCGCCCATATCTTTGTTTCAATTTCACGAATGTATCCATCGTAATCACCGTCTAAAATGCCTTTTATGTTGTCGTAGGCTGCCGTACGTTTTTCGTCAAAATCATCCGATAACGTACCCGTCCATTTGTCTCCCAGCTCAGGCTTTTTGATGTGTTCAATTTCTTTTAATGAAACAGCTTGTTCATGCTCAATTTTACTTTTAGCCGTTCTTAGCTTAGAAATTTTCCCTTCTACATCTGAGACTCTTCCAGATACTTCACCCAGCAGTCCGTCTAATACGCTTCCTAACCCCATATCGTTCCTCCTGTTCCGCACATTTCGAGTTTAATCCAATAATTATAAGTATAAAATTTGTCTCATTATAGCTAAATAGGAAAAAACTCTCTTTTTTATGCTTCTAGTTTCATGAATTGAGATAAAAATGGAAAATCAGAGAAAAAAGACTCATGTCTAAATACGTCATCCAACCATATACCGTTATCTAAAACAAAGAATAAGTAGAATAAAACCATTTCTTTGTACCCATACCCGTTTTTTCCCACAAATTAAAGCTTTTTGCGTAAAAAGACCAACTTTACTTCGTTTTTTTACACAGCAAAAAACCTCTGCACATTCTGCAGAGGTTTTGTTTTATACTTGAACCGGCGTTGGTTCTTCAGCTGTTTGTTCGTGCTGTATAAGTCCGTAGTTTTCCCATGCTCGGCTTTTCCAGCGAAAAAACATAATAACTGCGCGCGTCCATTCATCGGCTGCGATGGCAAGCCAAATGCCAGCGAGCCCCATGTCTAAATGGAAAACGAAGAAATAACCGAGCGGCAAGCTCATCATGACCATCGACATCGCACCAATTAACACCGGATATTTGGCATCTCCCGCTGCCCGCAGCGAGTTAATCAGCACAATGTTCATCGTTCTTCCCGTTTCAAGCACAATGCTCAGAAGCAGCACCGTCGCCCCAAGCTCAATGATATGCGGATTGTCTGTAAACACGCTGATCAGCTGTGTTCTGAATGTCATCACAAGAACAACCATCATCATCGTTACGGCACTGGCCCATTTGACGCTTTTCCATACGCGATGGTACGCTTCATCTTTTTCGTTTCCGCCTACTAAACGGCCGACAATAATCGCTGTACCCATTCCAATTGCAATGGCAAATAAGTAAATGAACATTGAAATATTCATTGCGTACTGTCTCGCAGCAAGTGATTCTGCTCCTAGGTAGGTTGCATAGTATAAAAAGACAATTTGACAGCCTTGATACATCACTTGTTCAAAAGCCGAGGGAATACCGATTTTTAAAATTTTACCGATATATTCTTTTGAAAGAGTAATGTAGTATTGAAATTTCACTCTATATTCCATCACTTGATACAGCAGCCAAAAGAACACAATAAGGGCAACAAATCGGCTGAACGCAGATGAAATCGCTGCTCCTTGCACGCCCATTTCCGGAAAGCCGAACTTCCCGAAGATTAAAGCATAGTTTCCTGCAATATGAAAAATGTTCATTCCAAGTGAAACAAACATTGCCTGCTTCGTAAAGCCATGTACGCGAATAATTGCTGCAAGAGAGTTAATAATCGCTTGAAGAAAAATAGCTCCTCCAACGATGGATAAATAGCTTTGTGCATACATCAGCAAGTCACCTTGTAAGTTCATCGCTTCCATCATATGTCTTGAAAACAAAAGAAAACCCGCGCTAATGACTAGCCCGACTCCTAAATTTAACGTAACGGCCAAAGCAGAAATCTTTGACGCTTCCATATACCGTTTTGATCCTAAATACTGAGAGACAACAATTGCCGCTCCGTTACCAATGACCTCTAACACCAAAATCGCAATGTGAAGGTATTGATTGGCTGCTCCGACTCCTGATACGGCATCATCCGACAGCGCACTTAGCATAAAGGTATCAGCAATCCCCATTAACATAAAAAGAAACACTTCTAAAAAGATCGGCCACGTTAAGAAAAACAAATTCAGCTTTTCTTTTGGCCCTTTTTTTGTTTCGACCGCGGTCATCCCATCACCTTCTTTACCGATATCCAATTTCAAACAAGAAGTATCTTACCACACATTTCCTTTGTATACATCCCCTTTTTAGCACATTTTTTATTTTATTTGTTTAGGCATAAAAAAAGCCGCTTCCTTAGAGGAAGCAGCTTTTTTTCCGTTATTAAATTGAAATTTTCACTTCTGCGTTCATACCTGGAAGAACTTTATCTGATGCGTCATCAATTGAAATTTTCACCGGTACTTTTTGCGTTACTTTTGTGTAGTTTCCTGTATTTTGAGCAGGAAGCATAGAAGACACTGAGTTTGTTGCGCGACCGATTGCTTCAACATGGCCTTTAAAGACTTTACCTGAATCTCCGTCCACTGTAATGTCGACGCTGTCTCCTTCTTCTAAATCACCTAGGTCTGTTTCTTTAATGTTTGCATTGATATAGATTTTAGATAAATCAGCTGTTTGTGCTAACACATCGCCAGCTTTTACTAATTGATTTTGAGATGCGTTGTTTTTAATAATTGTTCCGTCAATCATAGACGTTACGTCTGTTGATTTTTCGCCTTCTTTTAAGCTTCCAACAGAATCACCTTGAGAAACGCTATCTCCTTCTTTTACATTCCATTCGCTTAACTGACCGTTAGCTGAAGCGATGACTTGTGAAAGCGGTGCTTCTACCTGCGCTTCATCTGTTTTAACGTAATTTGCTTTTTCGTAGAAATAATATCCACCAAAGCCTACTAGTAATAAAATCACAATGATTCCAACAATGTTAGTAACCAATAAACGACTTTTACTCATCGGAATTCCTTCTTTCTATAGTTAGTATATTATACAGAGGTTTCTTCTGTTTGAGGTGCCGGCAGCATTTTTCTTTCTTCTTGCGGCTCAGCTTCTTCTTGAACCTCTTCTTTTTGAACAAGAATTCTATTTTCACCGCTCCACGCTTTACTTAGTGAAGCAATGAGCATAATTACGCCTAAAATACCAAGCATGAAAAATAAGTTGTGATACGCATGTAAAATCGACGCTTTTTTAGCGCCTGCTACAACAGCCGTCACGGCCGATGTTTTTGCGTCTGCTTGACTCATTCCCATACCCATATAGCGTTTGATCATTTCAGATAGCTGCATCTTCACCTGAGGATCTACTGAGCTAATTTGACCTCGGAAATCTTCATAATAAATCGCGTTTTGTCGAACAACAAACCACCCAATCACAGGTGCTACAATCGCTCCTAATAAATTTCGAATGGAGTGCAGTGAAATGGAACGCATCGAAGCTTGATGTAAATCTCCGGCTAGTGCCGCTCCTAATGCACCGGATACCAGTGCCATACTAACACCCATACCAAAGAGCATAATGTGAACATATAAACTTACTAGTGATGTATCAGCTGATACATTCACCCAGCTAAATCCTACAATGACAATAAGAAGTGATCCAATCGCTCCAAGATAACCTGGACCAAATTTGTCATATAAGAATGTCGTTGCAAATGCTGAAATCAGTACCCCAACAAAAAAGTATAAATAAAAATAAGAAAGCGTGGTGTACGATGCATTTTGCACATTTTGCATGACGCCATTAATACCTGCAATTGCTAAGATGTATGCCATATGACCGCCAATGGCCATAATTGTACCCGCAACTGGTTTTACGGCTAGCAGCGATTTTAATGGTACTAACGGATTTTCAGCCGCTAAATCAACTAAGACAAAAATGACAACTAACCCTGCTGCAGCTAGTAAGAACGGCCACACTTGGATAGAAGCAAATCCTTCGTATCTTAGTTCATACAGTGGATAAACTAATAAAATCATAATAAGGCTAAGAATAAAGATACTTTTCTTATCCACTGGACGGTCTTCTTGCTGAGTTGGATCATGAGCAGGTAATACCTTATATCCGATAAACAGAGAGACAAGAGAAGCAAGTATTCCTAAAACAAACACCCAGCGCCAATTATCCATGCTAAGAGATACAGCGCCTAAAAAGGCTCCAATCGCCGTTGAACCGAACAGTCCGCCGATCGCTAATACTAAAAAGAAGTTTCGGATTTTATTCGGAAACGAAATCAGCGCAGCTGGAATAATGGTTAAAAACAGCATTCCTGAGCTTAAGCCTTGAATCAGACGACCAAGGGATAAAAACGCCACATTTTCAGAAAAAACGTTGATAATCGAACCTGCTAAAAAGACTAAAACGAACGTTAAGTATGCTTTACGTACGCCATATTTTTTCGCAAGCATCGGACCAATTGGTACCCCAAGTCCAAATGCCAAGTTAGAAATAATAGATGGCAATAGTAAGCTTTGTGTACTCGCATCAAATCGATTTTGAATCAATACTTGATTGACCGTGTAAGATAAATTCAAAAAATACTGAGGGCCAATTGAAAATAGCGTTAAAATCGCCATAATTAAGTATTTAGGTACGCTTAAACCTTGTTTGTCGGAGGCTACTGCTGGATTATTCTGACTCATATTTATTCCTCCTTTTATTAAATTCTTTTCATATGACTAACAATTCCTTACATATTTTATTGTACAAGTTGTATCATGCAAGTTATAGCAGCACTACATATTATACATCTTTTAATGAAGAAATCAACTTCTTTGTTTCAACTTAAAAAGACTATTTTTCAATAGCCTTTTTGTTCATCTATATGTATTCGCTTTAACATCCATTACTGCGCCATCTTTTAAAATCAAGATTCAAGCGTGATAAACTTTTTTCCAGTGCCAAAACCTCTTCTTCCGACCAATTTTCTAACACTTCAGCATAGGCTTGTTTACGCTTGCTTTGTACATGCTGCAAAATATCTTTCCCTGCATCCGTCATTTCAATTAAACTAATCCGCCCATTTTCTGGACTCGGAAAGCGACGAACAAACTGTTTAGTCTCAAGCGCAGATACTTGCCGGCTAGCTGTAGATAAGCTCAGCTTTAAATTTTCAGCTAATGCATTAATCCCGAGCGGACTGCGCTGATCTAGCTCGCTTAACAGTAAATACTCAGAACGGTCCAAGCTTCCAAGCTTAGGACTGTGCGTCGTTGTTAGACGAACAAGCAGCGCAATTTCGTGTTCAATGGTTTGCAGCGAGTCTCGCTTCACCTCTGTCTCCCCCTTTATCTCATGAAACATTCTGTACTTTTTAATATGTTTACTATACCGCAACCGTTCGCGTGAACCAACCTTTTTTCCGTTTTTCTTCTATTATATAGAAAGATATCATAGATGAGGTACATTTAATTCCAACATCACAGGACAGTGGTCGCTTCCCATTACATGCGGATGAATAGTAGCTTCTTGAATAACATCTTTGATTCTCTCCGAGACGATAAAATAATCAATGCGCCATCCGATATTTCGTTCTCTCACTTTGTTCATATACGACCACCACGTGTATGCTCCTTCTTGATTCGGATACAAATAGCGAAATGTATCAAGAAATCCGCTAGCAAGAAGCGTCGTCATTTTTCCTCGCTCTTCTATTGTAAAACCAGAATTCCCTCGGTTTGGCTTCGGATTACGCAAGTCAATTTCTGCGTGTGCTACGTTTAAGTCTCCGCACAAAATCACCGCTTTACGGCTATTCAATTTGTTTAAGTACACGAGCAAATCGTCTTCCCATTGAAGCCTTTCTTCAAGCCTTGCTAAATCTCTTTTAGAATTTGGCGTATACACATTTACTACATAGCATTGTTCAAATTCAAGCGTAATGATACGTCCTTCGTCTTCCGATTCTTTATCCACACCGTATGAAACCGATAAAGGCTTCTGCTTTGTAAAAACAGCCGTTCCAGAATAGCCTTTTTTCACGGCGTAATTCCAATACTGATAATACCCTTCTAGCTGCAAATCAATTTGGCCTTCCTGCAGCTTCGTCTCTTGAATACAAAATACATCTGCATCCACTTCTTGAAAATAATCTAAAAAACCTTTTCGCACACACGCGCGAATGCCATTTACGTTCCAGGAAATCAACTTCATAAACTGTCCACGTTCTCCTCACTTGATTTATGTATCAGTGTTTAGTGTAGACAATTTTTTGCACGAGTTCAAATAATTTAAAGAGTACCCTTCTCTTTAAGGTATTCCTGATATTTCTTCTTATTTTATTTTCTGTACCTCAAACACTAGATACAAGAGGTGAAACATAATGTCAACAAACTACACGTATGAAAATAACGAACAAGTTTCTACTGTTTCTAAAAAAGAAGAGCATCCTACTAAAGAATGCGAAACACAGAATCAAACGGCGCTTACCAAAGAAGATTTTTCTTTAAATGATTCTGCCATTAAGCACTTCAGCAGATAATGGCTCCGCAAAAATAGAGGTTGAGACATAGTTAAGTAGGCGAAACCTTCGTTTACCAAACCAATAAAAAGATCCGAACGATTTATCGTTCGGATTTCCTTAAACTATTCCTACCCTAAGTTCTTTCTTTACGAACTAAAGCTGCGAATCGTATCTGCCACAAGTGTATGATCTTCTTCTTGCGACATGCCTGATACGGTAATGGTTCCAATTACGCCGACGTTTTTAACCGAAATTGGAAATGACCCTCCTACTGCTTCGAATTCCTGAGGATTCGCTGCGTAAAACTGCGCGTAAGAACGATCTTTTAACTCGCAGTACAGCTTCATATAGTACGAGCTGTGATGGTGACGAAGAACGGTGTTTGATTTTCGTTTAATCCATTCTTCATGATCGGGAATAGCCCCTTCCATCGCATGATGAAAAAGTGTTTGACCATTTCGTTTAATACTTACAGTTACTGCCTTACCCTTGCTTTTCGCTTCATTAATAATGGCCGTGCCGATCTGTAAAGCCTGGTCATTTGTAAATTGATGAAAGATCAGTTCTTTTTCCTGTTGAACTACTTTTTCAAGCAGCGTCTCTGCCGAATGATTACTCACTGTTTCTCGCTCCTTAGTTAAAATAAACCGCTCGTTTTTCTTTGCTGCTTTCAAATGCCGCTTCAATGACTTTAACTACGTCACGAGCTTCTTCTGCTGAAACCGGAAGTTTTTCTCCTCTAAGCAGGCTGTCGGCAATTTTTTTGTAGTACGTCACGTAAGAACCGTGCAGCGTTTCAATTTCTGTTGTTTCGCCTTCGCCCGTTGTCAGCTTACCGTAGTGTTCAGGGCTGTCGGCTCCCCACGTATCATCCACAGGCTTCTTGCCGGCTCTTAGCATATCTTCTTGGCCGTCAATTCCGTATTTGATATAGCTTGCTTTTGTTCCATGAACTTGAAAGCGAGGCCCGTTGCTTGGCACAATGGCGCTTGAATGTAAAATAACACGAAGAGAACCGTATCCAAGCACTAAGTGGAAGTAATCATCCGTGCGTGCATGATCTCGCTGCCCAAACACATCAGCTTGAACAAAGTCAGGCATTCCAAAAAGATGTAAAGCTTGGTCAATTAAATGAGATCCTAAATCGTAAAGCGCTCCTGACCCAGGTCCTTCATTTTCTCTCCAGCGGTCTCGAACAGCTGGACGATAGCGATCAAAATGAGCTTCATACATTTTTACGTCGCCTAATTTCCCTTCTTCAATCAGCTGTTTCACTGTCAAATAATCATTGTCCCATCTACGGTTATGATAGACGCTTAGTTGAACACCTTGTTCTTTTGCTAATTGAATTAATTCATTTGCTTCTTTTTCTGATACCACCATCGGCTTTTCAACAATTACGTGCTTACCTGCGCGTAGTGCGTCTTTCACCATTTCATAGTGCATGCCGCTAGGCGTTGTAATAATCACTAAATCAATGCTGTCATCTTCTAGAAGTTCAGACAGAGTGCTCACTACTTCAACATCTTCTAAGTCGCTCTTTACTTTTTCAGGATTTGAACTCATTACCTTTGAAATATGAAATTCGTCTAACACGCTTAAAAGCGGCGTGTGAAAGACCGTTGCTGAAAATCCGTATCCTACTAATCCTACTTTTATTTTTTTCATCGTTTTTCCTCTCCTTTATCAAAATCTGTGACGATAAGCCGCACTTGATTTTGTTCTATTTTTTCTTTTACATCCGCTTCTGGGTCTTTATTTGTAATTAAGATATCAATGTCGCTCATATCACATACTCGATGTAAAAATTCACGTTCAAACTTCGTATGATCCGCAAGCATAATCACTTGTCTTGCACATTGAATCATCTGTCTTTTTAAAAACGCTTCTTCTTCACTTGGAGACGTGATACCATCTGCACCAACGCCGCACGTACCTAAAAACAGCTGATCTACTTTGTATTCCTGCAACGTAGAAATCGTTCTTGGCCCGGTGACGTTACGGTTTTTCCCGTTAAACTTGCCCGGCAGCAAAAACGTATCACACGGGGTATATTGATCGAGCAAATCCACATTATCGATGGAATTCGTAATAACGGTTACATGCTTTACATCCATGTACTTCGCCATCAGTGCGATGGTCGAGGACGTATCTAAAAGTACGTCATACCCCTCCGACATTAACGCAGCTGCTTCTTTAGCAATTTGTTCTTTCGCTTTGGTAGGCGTCCGTTCACTGTAATCAATGATATGACTTGACGATAGCGTTGCTCCGCCTTTAACTCTCATAACCTCGCCGTTTTCTTCAAGCTTGACTAAATCACGCCTCGCCGTATCTTTTGAAACGGTGAACATATCGCAAATTTCGTCTAATGTAATCGTGCGGTGTGTGTGAAGGTATTCAATAATCGCACTCATGCGCTGTTCTTGATACACCCGAATACCCTCCTTTTTTACTTTGATATGAGCTAATTGTAGCGCAAAGAAAAGTTAAAAACCAGCAAAAAACTTAAAATAATTAAGTTTTTTGCATTTTTAACTTAAATTATAAACGTACACGAACGCCTTTTGGAAATAACTATCTTATTTTGGATAATACTTCTTTTATATCTGATACCCTTTCACGCTTTTCACTAATCGCTTGTAGATCAGACTTCTAGCAAACGTATATGCAAAAAAAGCGGGAATCGTAAAGATTCCCGCTTTTTCGTTACATCTTATGTTCAAGCGCCTTAAAGTTTTCTTGAAATTGCTCCAAGCGAACAAGTCCTTCTTCACGAAGGCGTTTATTTTCTTCTTCAATTGCTTTTGTTTCCTGCATTCCTTTCATAATAATATTCCACGTTTGTTCCATCGTTTCTACTTTTACGCTAGGGGCACCGGACATTTTGGCGATTTTAACACTTTGCTGTGAAATATTTTCTGCATTTCGAATGAGCAGTTCATTTGTGCGTTTGTCTAATTCGTTCATAGACTCCGCTACTAAATTTTGACGCTTTGCTGCGATTGCGTTAATGAGTCCATTTTTAAAAATAGGAATCGTTGTAATAAACGCCGAATTGATTTTCCCGATCAGCTTTGTATTTCCTCGCTGCAGCATACGGATTTGAGGAGCGGATTGATAAGATACTTGTTTTGCCATTTCTAAATCATATAATCGCTGCTCCATCAGCTCAACTGCATTTTTTAAGGTTTGAAGCTCCATTGCCGCCAGCTGATTTCCACTCGACGCTCTTTCTTCAAGCACCTTTAGCTCTTGTTTTAACTCTTCTACTTTCACTTCGCCCGCTACAATGTATTTTTCAAGCTCCATATAATACTGATAGTTTTGCTCGTAAAGCTGTTCAAGCGTTGTGGTTGAATGCTTCATTTCGGTTTCATATTTTGTGATTTCAACATATACTTTATCAATTTCAGAGCCCATCGTCTCATATTTTTGAAAGAGCTTGTCCACTATTTTTTGACCGCGTTTAAAAAGCTTAGAGAAAAACCCTTTATCTTCAACAAAATCCTTTGCATCAAATTTGTCCATAATCTTTCCAAGCTGCTTTAATAATTGACTTGACTCTTCCATGCTAGACGATTTAATTGTACTAAGCACTTTTCCGGAAAAAGAGGAAATTTCATTGGCTGTTTCTTTCCCATACTCAAGTAAAGCCAGCTGATTTTTATAATCAATTTGTTCTGCTAAGCGACGTACTTCCGGCTCTTCTCGCAGTTTTGCTTTTACTTCGTTAGGCTTTGTTTCTAAAACTTCTTCGGCTTCGTTTACATCTAAAGGCTGTAATTCGTTTGTTGCCATTTAAAAACCCTTCTTTCTTTAAAAGATTCGTTTTAACCATTTTTGAATGAGCGACGGCTCTTTGAATTCTTCATTAAAGCTAATATCTTCTAGCCAGTGCATATCGAAATACTTTTCTTCGACGAACGCTTCTATATCCAGTTGACCCGTCGGATTAAAGAGAACAATATCAACGCCGAATTCATTTAATAGAAGCAGTAAAGCTGCATCTTCACGCGTAAACGCTTCTCGTTCATTTCCATGATAAATAATGAGACGGGGTACATGCTGCGTATAATCAAACTTTTGAAGCATGCGAAGCACGTTGTTTGGAAGCTTCAAAGACTGATTAAACAAATACATTTGATGCTGATACGCATCTTCATGATCCAAGCGAAGGAGCTTTAAATGTGCACAATACCTAGAAATAGCTGCAGCGAGCCCTTTCTGAAGCCCGATAGGCAGCTCTTTATAGCGCCACCAGTTGCTTTCAATCATTCTATCAGGACTGAGCGTGCCATCACTTCCGAGAGCTCCTTGATAGTGAAAGTGATTATTTCCTTCTATTTTTTTAGCAAAAGGAACAGAATCAATCGTCAGAGCTAACTCATCTTCCGTTTGCATGAGCTCATGAACTTTACTCCAGTACTCTTTTCGGTTTTTAGAGATACCAAGTACTTTTGAAAACAAGACCGGCACGTGTACATATGGCTTGGACACTTGAAAATTAGGACGAATAAACGCCCGTTCTCTCATTAATAAAAAGATTTCATCATACGTCGTTTTAAGAGTAACTGAAGTTGGAAAATACGAACGAAATTGCCAAGGTTTATACAGCATAGACTCCTCTGAATGAAGCACTTGCTCAATTTCTTGAGAAGCTCGAAATGCTACCGTACCTTTTCGAACCGGTTTATCCGTTGGAAAAGGTACAAGAGAGCTAGTAGAAGGAAACGTATAAACCGTTGTTAAGTGCTGATTCTTATCTACTTCTTTTAAATGATCCTTTCCTTCTGGATGAAAGGTAAGGACGTCAAAACCTAGTAAAATTAAATAATGGAGAAAATACTGCTCGCTTTTATTTGCATCCCCATACCACATGATGCGAGGCGCGTGCTCAGGAAATGCTTTATCGACCATCCAAGGTTTTACATGATTCCACTGCCACTTTATTAAATCGATTAATACGCGTTGAAAATGCCCGTCCATAAAGCCCTCTGCGTGCTGTTCTTTAAAACACGTTAACGTTTCAATAAATTTTTCACGTACTCTTCTATGTATAGCGGGATTTTCCGACTTCACGATCAGCTTTTTCCCTTCTAAAAAAGCAAATAGCCGATTGACAGAAAGGCCGCGTTCTTCTTGATTAATTTTAAGGATCGTTTGTACTTCTTTTAATCTATCATTAGAAATGGACTTATCAAGCTTATCGTGCAGGACAAGGATCGATGGCGATGAATGCGCAAGTTCATAAAGAAAATCTGCGTACTCGTCCGCATCAAGATGAGTGCCTACATATCTGCCTGCCACTTGTTTATAGGTAGTTTGCTGCTCATTTTGTATAAAGTCACCTCGCAGAGAAACATCTTTAGAAAAAAGAGAAGTTCCATCCTCCTCGTTAAGATTAATCATATGAGGATCAATTAATTTACTCACACCTTACAGCTCCTTTCTTTTCAGACATATACATGCTAAAAAGAAAGGGTACTCGTTAAAGCACCCTTTCTTTTTCATTTATCGCATGCCTTTTTTATACGGATAGTCCGTAGTTGCGGCAAAGATCGGCCAATCCGCCAGAAAAACCGCTGCCAATGGCATTAAATTTCCAGTCGTTTCCGTGCTTGTATAGCTCACACACCACAACAGCTGTTTCGATTGAAAAATCTTCGCCTAAATCATAACGAAGCACTTCTTCATTTGTTTGGGCGTCAATGAGACGAACAAACGCGTTGGATACTTGTCCAAAGTTTTGTCCGCGAGCATCTGCGTCGTGAATCGTGACGCTAATTCCGATTTTTTCAACGTGGTCAGGAAGAAGAGAAAAATCAACGGCGATTTGCTCATCGTCTCCATCTCCTGCACCTGTACGGTTGTCACCGGTATGCTCCACAGCTCCGTTTGGACTTTTTAAATTGTTGTAAAAAACAAACTCTTCGTCATTTACAACTTGGCTTGATTTATTGGCTAAAAATGCACATGCATCTAAATCGAAGTCCTGAGACCCAGCATATTTATTTGTATCCCACCCAAGACCTACTATTACTTTTGTTAAGCCTGGGTTCGTTTTGGTTAGGTCAATGCGCTGACCCTTTGATAAAGAAATTGACATAAAAACATCCTCCGTACATTTTCTTACTTTAATGATTAGGCGTTTAAACCAAAGTCGTTTACAAGTGCCGCCAAGCCGCCTTGATAGCCGCTGCCAATGGCATTGAACTTCCATTCTCCATCGTGTCGATACAGCTCGCCTACCACGACCGCTGTTTCAATCGAGAAGTCTTCACCTAAATCATAACGAATTAACTCTTCGTCATTTGTTGCATTTAAAATACGAACGTAGGCGTTGCTTACTTGGCCAAAGTTTTGACCGCGTGCTTCCCCTTCATGGATCGTAATGGTGAACGCAATACGTTCAATAGATTGAGGCACATTTTTCAAATCTACTTGAACCTGCTCATCGTCTCCTTCACCTACGCCTGTACGGTTATCTCCAGTATGTTCAACCGCTCCGTTTGCACCCGTCGTATTGTTGTAAAAAATAAAATCAGATTCTGAAGCGCATTTTCCCGCTCCGTTTAATAAAAAGACAGATGAATCTAAATCAAAATCGTTTCCACCGTCATACTTATTTACATCCCACCCAAGACCTACTACTACGTTTGTTAATCCTGGATTCGTTTTTGTTAAATCTACTTTTTGTCCTTTTGAAAGATTAATAGCCATTTCGTTTCCCTCTTTTCTAGTTGTTTATTTTGTATATTTGTTTGCAATTTCAGCCAATCCAGTATCTCTCGTTGCATCTCCAGTTGCTGAAAACTTCCACTCTTTTCCGTCTCGATAAATTTCACCTGCAAATAAAGCTGTTGCTCCTGAATGATCTTCAGATAGATTAAAGTGTACAAGCTCTTCGTTTTTAGCACTGTCCACAACACGGATAAAAGCATTTTTAATCATACCGAAATCTTGGTTTCGCTCAACACACTGATAGATGTTGACTACAAACACAAGTTTATGTACGTTTCCAGGAACATTTTTTAAATTAACAAAAATTTGTTCATCGTCCCCTTCACCTGCTCCGGTAAGATTATCGCCTGAATGCTTGACGCTTCCACAGTTACTATGACGATTTCCAAAATACACAACGGCTGAGTTACTTACAAGTTTATCGTTCGAATTGAGCATAAGAACAGATGCATCGCAGTCAATCTCTGGGCCGCTTCCTCCAAAACCAAAAAAGCTGCGTTTTTTTACAGGATCCCATCCTAATCCAACCGTAATAGAAGATAACCCTTCTCTTCCCTTTGTTAAATCAATTTTCTGCCCTTTTTGTAGATTAATAGCCACGTTTATTTACTCCTTTACTATAGCGAACACATTCTTTTACAGGTTCTATATAACTTTACATAATAGCGTAGATAAATGAAAAAATAGTGAAATCTTTGATACTATTTTTAACGTTTACGTAAGTCTTCTTATGGAGAGAATACCACAATTTGGTGATTGTTTCAAAAATTAAGCTATGTTTTATAACGTAAATTCATTGACTGAGAGTTTAAAATTTAAGTTAAACTATTAAAAAAAGGCTGTCTCTAAACCGGAAATCCGAGTTATGAGACAGCCTTTTTTGGCTTATTGAGCTATTTTTAAAGTCGGTTCTTGCTGTTCAGCTGTTTTAGCAGCTGCCACGTTTTGAATACGGCCTTCAGCTTTGTATTCAAACGGGCTCTGAAGTGTTTTAATATAGTTTACCGTTGCTTGTAAATCTTCTGGTCCCACTTCCATATCTGACGAAAGTGCACCAATACCATATTTTTCATTTCCGTACATGTAGTTATTCACTACTACCGTATATTCTTTTTCTTTGTCGATTTTACTTCCATCTGGTAGCGTAATATCGACTACTTTATTTGTGCTTCCATTCCACGTATAGTTAAAGCCTGCAATATGGAAATCTAGTCCAGATGATGTAATTTGATTATTTAACACCGTTTCTAAATCCGCTCCGCTTAGCTTTACTTTATTTAAGACGTTGCCAAACGGCTGAATCGCAAACAAATCACCGTATGTCACATCACCAGCATCAAGCTGTGAACGAACGCCTCCGCCATTCATTAAAGCAAAGTCAGCGTTCATTTCTGCTTTCATACCGTCAGCAATTAAGTTTCCAAGCGCGATATCCCCTGTTGCTCCGCTAGAAGGATAGCCTTTTGCCAAATCTGTAGATGAATTCCCAACCACTTGTGCTTTAATAGGCGCTGCTAAATCTTCGTACTTTTTCATAATGCTTGAAACTTCAGGATCTGGCGTATAGTCTTTTTGGTATACGGTCACAATTTTTGCATCTTTTTTCACGATGTCACCCGTGTTATCAATTTCAACGTCTACGTCAGAAAACGCTGAGCCGTATGAATAAGCTTGAACGATTAGTTTGTTATCTACTACTTTGTTGTTGTATACGTGATTGTGAGCTGAAAAGATCACGTCAACTTCATCGTCAACTTTTTTAGCGATATCTGCTGCATCAAACTCGGTAGACGTTCCATTTTGATTAGATGGATTATGAGCAAGTACCACAATGGCTTTAATACCTTGCTTTTTCAACTCTGCCGTGTATTTATCAATTGCTTCTGCTTCGTCCGTAATTTTTAAGTTTTCATTTCCTTTACGAACAATCATGCTTGGCGTTTCTTGTGTTACAACGCCGATGAAGCCGATTTTCTTGCCGCCTACTTCTTTTATCGCATAAGGTTCTGTAATTAATTTATTAGTTGACGTATCATAAGCATTTGACGCTACTACCGGGAAATTCATGCCGTCGTATCCTTTTGTTCCTTTTGGATGGTCTCCGCCTTCAATCATACGGTGAAGCTCAGCAATACCTTCATCAAACTCATGGTTTCCAAGCGTCCCTACATCAAATCCAAGCGATTCCATCACTTCAACCGTTGGCTCGTCTTGAAACAGCGCTGAAACTAGCGGACTTCCGCCAATCATGTCTCCTGCATGAACTAAAAGCGTATTCGGATTTTCAGCTTCTTGTTTACGAATAGCTGCTGCTGTATATTTCATATTTCCAGCTAACAGCGATTGGCCATTTGAATTGATTTTTGTATCTGTATCGAGCTGACCGTGCAGGTCGTTCATGCCTAACAGCTGAATCTTTGTATTATCTTTTGATTCGCCGTTTAAATTAATTTTGTAAATGCCGAATCCTTTGTCGTCCGTTTTATTTGTATACGTAATGTTACTTCCTTCAGTTAAATAGCTTTCTCCGCGCGGTGAGCTTGTGAACGTCACGTTAGCCGTTCCGTTAATTGGTGCAATGGACCAGTTATCATCAGCTGTCGGCGTAATTTCTTTTTGTTCGGTGATGTAGTCCATTAGAATTTGACGGTTTTCATCCGCTGAATCCACCACAAGCTCGCTTCCTTTTAGACCAGGGAAGTTTCCGCCTCCGCCAGCTCGGTAGTTATTTGTTACAACAATAAACTCTTGATTCGGATCAACAGGCTTGCCGTTATACGTTAAGTTAACAACGCGGCTTGAATCTCCGTGAATCACGTTTCCATTTACATCGTATTTTGCTGGTTTTGTTACGTCGATTTGGTATTGAACGCCATCAATGACGTCAAAATTATAAACAGGGAAGCTTGGGTTTAATAATTCCTGCTCTTCTGTTTTGTTCGGTGTAATTTGATTAAATTTACCGGCAGACATATCAATCCAGTCTTTTACAACAGAACCTTTTACTTTAACCGCTTTTAACGTGTTGTCATATAGATACAGGTCGCCAGCGCTTCGGATCGTTAAGTCACCTTTTTTAATTTCCGTATATTCATCAACGCCGTTTCTTCCTGCTTTAAAAGGCGCTCCCACTGATAAAATCGGAAGGTCTTTATATTCCGGCTTGTTTTGAGAAACGTACTTTTCTACGTAATCTTTTTGTGCATTTGTTACCACTTGAATAGATGGATCATCTTTTACAAGAGAAAAATAGCTGTGAATATCATCCGTCGTTTTACCAATTGGTGTGTTCACATATTTAACCGTTGCATCGTGATCTTTTTGAACCGCTTTAACAACACCTTTATCCGGTTCTACCGTACTTTGCGTAACCGTTTTCCCTGACACGTCTTTTACATCTTTATACGTTTCACGCGTAGACGATTGAGAGCTTACTACTTTCCATTTTCCTTTTTCTTCTTTTAACGTTAAGTCAATTAAACCAAGTGACCCTCCGCCGTAACCTGCTTGGACAGCGGGAACGCCGTTGATTGTTCCTTTTGCATTATCAACGCCAGGAAGAGGCTTTTTATCTGCTCCAAGGAACAAACCGTCTAGCGAAGCTTCCGTTTTAGCAGGGAAGACTTTATGCGTATGCGAAAACGTAATAGCATCAATGCCTTTTACTTCACTTAATGAGTAAATGACATCTTCCGTGTTTTGCTTGTTGCTGCTAAACCCGGAGTGAGCCATCGCGACAACTACGTCCGCGCCTTTTTTCTTCATTTCTGGAATGTACTTATTGGCTGTTTCCACAATGCCTTTTGTAATGACTTTTCCATCAAGGTTTGCTTTGTCCCAATCGTTAATTTGAGGAGGCACAAAGCCAATGAAACCGACTTTAATCGTTCGTTTTTTACCGTTTTCATCAACGACTTTTTTATTCATAATTTTATACGGCGTAAATTTATTTTTGTCATTTTTCGGGTTGCTGTCATGATCGTCAACATAGACATTGGCATTTATGTAAGGGAAGTTCGCATCGTTGTACGCTTCTTTTAGAAAGTCTAATCCGTAGTTGAACTCATGATTTCCAAGTGTTGCAATATCGTAATCCAGCTGATTCATGGCTTTAAATACAGGATGAACTTCACCTTTTTTCAGCGGGTTAATCTTGGCTTTATACGTGCCTAGAGGCGTTCCTTGAATGAGGTCTCCGTTATCTACTAATAAGCTGTTTTTTACTTCTTTTCGAGCATTTTTGATTAAGGTAGCGGTTTTAGCTAAACCTACTTTTTCATAAGGGGCGTCTTTGAAATAATCATAGTTTAATAGATTCGTATGAACATCAGTTGTTTCCATCAGGCGTATATTCACAAGCGCATCTTTTTTATTGTGGCCTTGATGCTTGCTTTGCTGTGAGCTTTGTCCAGGGTGACGTTCTTCTGCTCCTGCCTGTGTAGTTAGAAGCTGCATTGATAATAAAGAAAGTGCCAGTGATGTAGTTAGTATTTTCTTCGTTTTGCTGCGTTTATTCTTTTTCATCTACCATTCACCTTTCAAGTAAGTTATCATCGCTATAAATCTAGCAACTGTTCAAAAATAGTATAGCAGAAAAGATTTATAAAGGATGTAAATTTTTTGATTTTTTAGTAAACCATTTGTATGCGTTTTATTAACTTTTTGTAAACCGAAAAATTTTTTTTAGTTTCTCTCTTTAAAACAAAGGACTATGGTTTTTATTAATTGGATGAACCCTCCTTTCTAAATGAGTCTTATTACCTAATACATCAACGTTCCCACGTTCTCTTTTCATTCAAAAAAAATTTATTTCAAGCGGTGTGTATATATGTACTATACATAGGATATGAAAAGCAGACATTAAGTTTGTCACAGCTTCTAACAAAATTTCGTAGATATAAAAAAGAAAGAGAAGGTTTTGTCTTCTAATAAATAGATATTTTTATATAATTTTACATTTATAACATGGAAACGAGGTTGAATTATAAGGCATACCTACTATATCAATCCAATCTAAAGCATCTATACACATGAAACATACGTTCACCCTACAAATAAAAAAATCCGAACGAAGTTGATTCTCCATCAAGAATCGTGATTCATCGTTCGGATTTTCTTCAATTAGCACACTTTTGTCCCAGGTTTGTTTTTTTACTGACCTAATTCTTTAATTTGTTTCATAATACTTGATACATCTTGAATTGATTGAAACAATTCACTGTTTTTTAGCGCTTCTGGATTGAAGCTGCCATCCTTTATATTGGCTTCATACGCTTCAATTCCACTAATGATTTTTTCGTTTTGCTGAACAAGCTGATCGTGCACATCAGAAGCGATGTCAGGAGCTTTGGTTTGATTAAATTCTTCGGCTTTCCCTTTCATTTCCTGCAGCTTTTGCTCGAGCTTTTTTATTGCCTCATCGTCATTAACAGCTTTTTCCGCTAGAGGCGGTATTTCTTCAGCAAACTTTTGAGCTTCACTCACGTAATCTTTCGCATTGTTTGCGTAGTTCAACGTACTGCTTGTATCTTCAAGAAAAGAACAGCCGCCGACCATAAAGAGAACAGCAGTTGACATGACCAGCATCCACTTTTTCACTTAGCACTCAACCTTTCTTATTTTCTTTTCTGCTATCTTCTTTTCGATTTTCGTTTCTTTAACTCTTTCATAATAATCGGTACAGCTTTTTTTATTCCTTTTTTTACAGCGGGGCTTTTTAACAGTCTCGATAGTTTTGACATTTTTAAGCTCCTCTCTTCTTTTGAAATAACAAAAAACACCTTTACCATATGTGGTAAAGGTGTTTGTATCCAGACCTTTACCAATGGCAACATTGGCAAAGGTCTCGCTAACAATTTGCATTGTCAATAAAGCCGGAGATAATAATCTCGAAATGACGACTTTACTGCAAGAGCTACTCCCCTTTGAGCAAAACAGCATTTTTTGTTAACACAATCATAACGTATGTTCCTGATTATCGTCAACTTATATGGAATTAATACACATCTTTTTTGGTAAATACCAGAAACGACACGAGCAGCCCGGCAAGTCCCCAGATGGTTAAAACACCTAAGGAAAATCCTAGTGTCATTCCTTCAGTCGGAGGAGCTGTGCCTTGCAGGTAAGAAGTTAAATTTAAATTGACCATAAACAAGTATTTAGCTGAATTCCACGAAGAAACCATACTGCTTAAAATCGTACCTGCAATCAAACAAGCAAGCATCACCCCCATGCCAGCAGCCGTACTTTTAATTAAAACGGACAGCATAAAAGCAAGCGTCCCAACCACCAGTGATACAAACCAAGCAAGGCCAAATTCCATTAAAATATATCTCCACTGCGAAATTAAATGAACGTCCGCTGTATTCAAATCATTGCCCTGCACGCTAAATCCCGTAAGAATAGGCGCTGTCCAGCCTTTAAATCCAAATACAACGCCAGAAATGAGATACGACAAAACGCCAAACATTAAAATTAAAAACGAGACGGACATGACGAGCGTGATGTATTTACTAAGCAGGATTTTCCACCGTTTCACAGGCCTCGTCAACAGTACCTTGATGGATCCCAAGCTGTATTCTGAAGACACTAAATCCGCTGCAATAATCATAATCATTAGCGGCAGCAAAAGCTGAATGGCGTTTTCAATGAACCCTCGCACAAACGTTGGGGCTCCTGGTTCCGAAGGATTAATATCGTTATCTAAGTAATACTGCTGCTGCGCCACGCGAATTTCAAGCTGCTTGCGCCAATCATCTGAAATTTGGCTTCCGCTCAGCCGGTTTTGCGTATCGATAATTTCTTGCTGCAGCGTACTGCGCCAATCGGTCGTTCCTAGCTTTTCTTGAAGGCGCTGCGTTTCGCGAAGCTGAGCATAGGTGAACATGGAAATCAAAACGCCCATAATAAGGGTAACGATTAACAGGCGCTTTTTTCGAACGAGCTTGATCATTTCATTTTGAACCAAACTAATCAATCGATTCGCCTCCTGTCATTTCGATAAATAAATCTTCAAGAGTCGGAAGCTTTCGGTTCATTTCTTTTACCGTTACTCCTGCTTGAATGAGCTGTTTGTTCCACTCTCCCACTTCAGCTTCCTCATAAAACGTCGTGACATATTCTCCCTGCACTTGCACAAAGTCCGTCACTTGTTTTAAGACGTCTATTCCCGCTGGCTGCGGATCTAGCTTCCACAGTAAGCGCTCCTGCTGAGTTAACAGGGTCTTCACCGATTCTGTGTGAATAACTTCTCCTTTTGCAATAATCGCTACTCGGTCACACATCAGCTGAATCTCGCTCAGCAAATGACTCGATACTAAGACGCTTAGACCTTCACTTTCAGCTAAAAAGCGAATAAATTTACGCATATCCCGAATCCCAGATGGGTCGAGTCCGTTCGTTGGCTCATCTAAAATGAGCACTTTTGGTTTTCCGAGAAGCGCTTGCGCAATTCCTAAACGCTGCCTCATGCCTAACGAATACGTGCGAACTAAGTCGTGGATGCGCTCTTGCAAGCCAACTAATGCCACAACTTCATGAATGCGTTCTTCCGTCATAGAAGGAATCATACGTGAAAAATGCTGCAGATTTTCCCAGCCGCTTAAGTATGGATACAGCTCAGGATTTTCAACAATACAGCCGATATGCTCCATCGCTTTTGTAAACTGCTTTGATACGCTGTATCCACAGATAGAAATGGAACCAGCCGTCGGGCGAATCAAGCCGACAAGCATTCGAATCGTTGTCGTTTTACCGGCTCCATTGGGTCCTAAAAAACCGAACACTTCGCCTCTTTTTAATTCAAAATCAATATTTTTGATGATTTCACGTTTTCCTATTACTTTTCTCAGTCCTTTTACGGAAAGTGTTACTTCACTCATATCATTCCCTCCCTTACCACGTAATAAGCGATGCTACACGTTCTGCGATCAGCTTGTAGCCTTTTGCATTCGGATGAAACTTATCAGTATATAAGTAGTCATCTACCTTTAACTGAAACAAATCAAAGGTCGGAACAAAAACAGTTTGCTTATAATTAGCGCTTAATTCACTGCTTTTATAATTCCATTCCCGTACAATAGCCGTTGTCGTTTCTGCATCCTGCAGGTTACTAAACGGATTATATAAACCAATTAAAAAAATCGTTGCGTCTTTATTTGCCGAACGGATGCTTTTTAAGATGCTGTCTACGTTTTTTAAATAGTCATTTTCTAGCTTTTGAATATTGTTTTTATTTAAGTTTTGCAGCGTTTGTCCACCTTGAAATAAGTCATTTCCACCAATCGTAATCAACACGGTATCTGCAGACTTAATCTGCCGCTGAATTTGCTGCTGCTTTACTTGACTTGCCAGCTGCGAAGACGTTTGACCTTTTATTCCAAAGTTACTTAAGAGGATTTTTTTCTTCGTTTTTTCTTCAAGATTATCTTTTAAATACCCAACGTATCCTTTCCCCGCTGCGTCTCCTGTTCCTCTTGTCAGTGAATCTCCTAAAGCAACAATCGTATAATTTTTGGTGCTTTTGTTACTGCTGCTTGTTTCTTGCTTCAGCTTTGGCATTTCTTTTACAGTAGCTTTTGAGGCGCTAACATAATCATAAATAGACATTCCAAGCCCTGCTGCAAACAGCAGACACGAAATAATTGAAATAAAGGATACGATCCATACCCACTTTCCTTTCGCTTTCACTGGCTGCACTCCTTTTCGTCTTTTTAGTTATCTTTTTTTAGAGCTTCAACTGTTTTTAGTAACGCCGACCAGTCTAAATGACCCCAGCCATTTTCGACCCCTTGTTCATAGTGACCTTTCACAAGCTCTCCTAACGGAAGCGGCGCGGACACTTTTTTGGCTGCATCAATAGCCAAGTTTACATCTTTTAATCCAAGCTCCAGCTTAAATCCGGCTGGATCAAAGTCTCTTTTAGCAATTAAATTGCCGTAATTTTTATACACAGGAGATGCAAATAAGCTGTTAACCACTTCAAGAAACTGCTCCGCTTGCATCCCGTACTGCTCTACCATGACTACTGCTTCAGAAACAGCTTCTAACATCGATACTAGTAAAAAATTATTGCCAAGCTTAGCTACATTTGATAAGTAAGGCTCGTCTCCTACAGTAAAAATAGTTTGACCAATCGCTTCAAACAGCGGCCAAACGTGCTCTCTTGCTTCTTTATTACCTGCAACTATTACTTTGAGAGCCGCAGCAGCTGCTGCGTCGGGGCGCCCTAAAACGGTCGCTGCAACAAAATGCTGTCCTGATGCAGCATGTGCGCTTGTTAATTTTTCGGACAAATCTACGCTAATAGTACTCACAGAAACGTGAATACCGCCTTCTTGGAGGCCTGCAAGTATACCGTCTTGTGACATCGTTACTTCTTCTAAAGCCTCGTCATTGGAAAGAATCGTAAAGACAAGATTCGCTTCTTGTGCTGCTTGGGCAGGTGTCTCTACAACCTTTGCTCCTTTTTTCACAAGACTTTCCGCCTTTGAAGCAGTTCGGTTATAAATCACAAGTTCATGACCCGCTTTTATCATATTTTCCGCCATCGGTAATCCCATATTTCCTAAACCAATTAAACCCACTTTCATCTTTACCACTCCATTTCAGCGCTCAGTATGTACATTTATACTTGTTTTCTACCTTTAGAAAAACCATATTTTCATTATTATATAACTACAGTAAAAGCGAATACAAAGAATAGCCTTTCTAAAATGTTCAAAATGTGACATTTTTTAGACGTGTCTTATGAAAAACTTGTCAAAAAAATACGGATAGTTTTTAAATAAAGCGCTTGCAAGCATAGGAAATTTCTGCTAAGATATAAGAGAATTATTTTTGTTCGGTGGGGATGTATGAGTATTGTCACTTTTCGTCTTTAGATTTGAGCAAGAATAGTACCACAATGTGCGAGTCCGCACGAGGAGGCAACAATTATGGAACAAGGTAAAGTAAAATGGTTTAACGCAGAAAAAGGTTTTGGATTCATCGAGCGCGAAGGTGGAGACGATGTATTCGTACACTTCTCAGCAATCCAAAGCGAAGGCTTCAAATCTTTAGACGAAGGTCAAGCTGTAACATTTGACGTAGAACAAGGTCAACGCGGACCTCAAGCTGCTAACGTTCAAAAAGCATAAGAAACACAACATATCAGAAACAGATCCTTTAAAGGATCTGTTTTTTTGTGTACAAACATAAAAAAGCCCTGTTTTTCAACAGGGCCAGTCGGTACAAATACAGAAGTAAAGTTAATGGTACTCTTAGTATAGCACAAGATCATAACAATCTATACGAAATAATAAAATAAAACTTTCATCCAGCACGTTTACCTATGTTTATAGCTATTCCAGACTCTCTAGGGCGCTCGCAAATCGTTTAATTCCTTCTCGAATAACCTCTTCTTCCCCTCTGCCAAACGTAAAGCGAATAGCTCCGCTTTGAGAACTCAGCACGCTTCCTGGGACAAAGGCCACTCCTTTTTTAAGCGATTCTTCCAATAGACGATAGTCATCGACCGGCTGATTCACTTTGCACCATAAGTGAATCCCGCCTTGAGGCGAATCGAAAGATACTTTTGATCCAAGCAATTCGTTCAGACTCGACGACAGGGCATACTCTTGCTTTTTGAGCTCTTGTCTAAGCTTTTCAATATGAGAAGAAAACGTAGGAGAATCTAAGAATTGATAAGCAATCCACTGCGGAAAGATGCTGTGACCAAAATCAATTTGCTGCTTAGCGTCTGCCAGGCGCTGAATTACTTGCTCCGGCCCCACTATCCATCCAATTCGAAGGCCTGATGCAACAATTTTAGAAAGCGAGCTGATATAGAGGACATTTCCGTTCTCGTCCATCGATTTCAGCGTTTGATGTACATTTCCGTCAAATGCCGTGAGTGAATAAGGATCATCTTCAATAAGCGGAATGCCGTATTCTGAAGAAAGCTCTAAAAACCGCTTTCGACGCGCTTCTGATAACACAATACCGGTCGGGTTTTGATAGTACGGATTTAAAAAAATCATTCGAATGCGATGCTTTTTATGTAATTCTACTAAGTCGTCCGGGTTGGCTCCATTTTTATCTACAGGCAGTAAAAACGTTCGTAGACCTGCTGATTGAAAGAGCGGCAGTGAATAGCTATAGGATGGATCTTCAATCGCTACTGCATCCCCTGGCTTTAACAAACACTGCACAATCAAATGAAGTGCTTGCTGTGCACCTGATGTAATTAGAATAGAATTGGAGTCAGTGGAGATTTTCCGGTACTCATAAACATGAGCAGCAATAGCATCGCGCAAACGTTCATTGCCGTGGGGATGATCATAGCCTAAATGTTCATTAAAAGGCATGCCCGCTAATATTTGCTGAAAATCTTCGCTTGGAAATAAGCTAGGAGCTAACTCTCCGCTGGCTAAGTTCACAAAATCTGTTCGCAAAGCCTCGCTTCTGATTCGCTGTACGAGCGGTAAATTAGGCAGAAATGAACCGTCTTCTACATATCTCCCCCAGTTTGGAATACGTTTTCGGGAAATTCCCCAGATGCTCGAACTCACTCGCGTGCCGCTTCCTTTTTTACGTTCTACGATTCCAAGTGCCTGCAGCTCTTCATAAGCAGCTACTACCGTGCTTCTGTTCACGTTGAGCTCAGCGGCAAGCGTTCGTTCTGATGGCAGCATAGAATCCGGTGGAAAAGCTCCCGATGAAATACAGCTTTCAATATATTCTGCAATTTGTTTATAAATCGCTTTTTTGCTAGCGCGATCTGGTCTCCAGTTCATGCGGCGTCAGTCCTTACATTTAAACTTTCTTAATTAGTAGTTTATCCTTTATCTCTCTTATCTTAAAGCAGTTTTATAAAAAAAGACCATCCAATTCGGTGTTTTTTTGCTCATCCACTTTATCAAAAATTATAATAGTAGCTATTTTTTATTTTTAGGTATTTTAGTTTACATAATAATTTTATAGTTAATCATATTGAATGAATTTCACCATGAAAAAGAGATTGAGACATAACCACACCAGTCCAATCTGAAGACGAACAAATGGGATACATGAGCTCATATGGGTTGCTTGGTACACCACATTTGATTTCCGTGCAAGACTTCGCTTTCCGCGGGCGGCCGGTGAGCCTCCTCGTCGCATACGCTCCTGCGGGGTCTCACCTATTCCGCTTTTCCCGCAGGAGTCTTCGCCTTGCTCTCCAATCAACTGCTAGAAGCAACGAAATACATGAAAACTACATTCACCATGCCAATAAAAAAACCCAAACGAAGTTGATTCTCCATCAAGAATCTCGATTCATCGTTCGGATCTTTCTTCAACTAAATTACTTTCGTCACAGCCTATTTTTTTATAAAGGCGGTAAATCTAGCTTGCCTTCTTGAAACAATTCTTTCACCATGTGCTTGGCATACCCTGTTGCTTGCCCAAGCGTTATTTTTGCTGGCATAGGCGCTTCGTTTGCATCAACGATTACATCGATAATACACGGTTTATTCTGTCTAACTGCACTTTCAAAAGCCGGCAACAGCTCGTCTTCCTTTTCTACTCGGTAGCCAACACCTCCGCAGATATCTGCATACCTAGCAAAATTCGGGTTTGTTAAATCTGTCCCAAATTCAGCATTTCCCATTACTTCTTGTTCAAATTTAATCATGCCGATTTTATGATTATTAAATAGCACTACGACTAGCGGAAGATTGTATTTAACAGCTGTAATAAAGTCAGCCATTGTCATCGCAAAGCCGCCGTCTCCACACACCGCAAACACCTGCTTCTCGGGATAAGCAACTTTTCCAGCAATTCCGCCCGGCAGCCCGCATCCGAGAGTGGCTAACCAGCTTGAAATCACAAACTGCTGATTTGTCATCCGAAAATGACGCGCCATCCATACTGTGACGTTTCCTACATCTACAGACAAGACCGCGTTATCATCCGCTACGTGCTGAAGCGCTCGAATCACTCGCTGAGGCTTGATAGGTACACTTTCTTTGGCTTCTTGGTTATCAAGTTGATTCCACCACTTTTTCATACGTTCTTGACTTTGCTCTAAAAACTGACGATGCTCTGAGCGGCCAACGTTTTCTAAAAACCACTGAACCGTTGCTTTCGCTTCTCCTGCAAGCCCTGCATCTACAGGATATCGTTTGCCAATTTGTGCAGGATCAATATCAATATGAATCGTTTTTGCATGGTCTGGCAAAAAGCCTGTAAACGGATAGGACGTCCCAATCATGATGAGCGTATCCGCTTCTTGCATCGCTTCATACGCTGGCTTTGTCCCGATTAATCCAAGTCCTCCAAGGCAATATGGATGCTCATCCGGTATTGCGCCTTTTCCAGGAAGCGTAAGGACAATAGGTGCTGCGATTTTTTCTGCAAATGCAAGCAGCTCTTCTCTCATTTCATGTGTGCCTCGACCGGCTAGGATAACCGGACTTTCCGCTTTACCAATCAAATCTTTTGCTTTTTCAAGATCTTCTCTATGGGGGAAAATGTCTTGCTTGACAATGATGCTTGATGTTTCTCGTGCTTCTGATCCAACTTCAAAACGAGGAATATCATCGGGAATGGTTAACACAGCCACACCTTTTTTAGCATAAGCTGTTCGAATCGCTTGATTGACAACAGTCGGAAGCTGCTCAGCGGACATGACTCGCTGGTTATATACAGCCACGTCATCGAACATTCTCTCTAAATTAATTTCTTGAAACGCATCGCTGCCGATGAGATCTGACTCTACTTGCCCTGTAAGTGCTAAAACGGGCGCTTTGTCTAATTTGGCATCATATAAACCATTTAGTAAATGAATTGCTCCCGGTCCGGCAATAGCCGTGCATACTCCAATTTTCCCCGTTAGCTTTGCATATGCAGCCGCTGCGAGAGCTCCTGCTTCTTCATGCCTCACTTGAATAAACTTAATTTTATCTTGGGCTTTGCGAAGCGGTTCAATAATTGAGTTAATGGAGTCTCCCGGCATGCCGTAAATATGATCAACGCCCCATTCAATTAGCAGTTCAATCAGTTTTTCTCCAGCTTTTTGTTTAAACATATGACTACCCCTTTCTTCTTATATATAGAGATAGTGTGACCTGATACGCTCTTTCTTACTTATTTTCAGTCGTATAATTTTCGTTTTCTTTCGTTAAATGAAGGCAACATCTTCGTTAAATTTTCTTCACTCCTTGCAATTATCATTATCTTTTGCTATTCTATAAGAAGAATTATTTTTGTTCGGCAACAATCGATAGGTGAATACTTTCGTCTTAAAGATTTTGATCATGAGCAAGGATAGTAATACAATGTGTGCATAGCACACGAGGAGGCAACATTCATGGAAAAAGGTACAGTAAAATGGTTTAACGCAGAAAAAGGTTTCGGATTTATCGAGCGCGAAAACGGCGACGATGTATTCGTACATTTCTCAGCAATCCAAAGCGAAGGATTCAAATCTTTAGACGAAGGTCAAGCTGTAACATTCGACGTTGAAGAAGGTCAACGCGGACCTCAAGCTGCTAACGTTCAAAAAGCATAAGTAGAAAAAGACTCTGATTACAGAGTCTTTTTTTTATGTAGAGCTACGCATAAAATCTTTTTAACATGCAGTTTGTACACGTTATTATAAATAGTAAACTAAAAGAGTCTCTTCATTCCGAAGAGACCTTTTGTGGAAGAAATAGTTGAAGAAATAAAGTGTGGATGTTGCGTCGTCCTCATTTTTTAATAATTAGCACCAGCCGCCGCCGAAGCAAGAAGCGCCGATGATGATTAATAAGATGAAAAGTACAATGATTAAAGCGAAACCGCCGCCGCAGCCACCGCCGCCATAACCACAACCGTATCCGTAACCTCCGTAGTATCCCATGTGTTTCACCTCCATTTGCTATACTTTAAGATATGTGGATTTAGTTAAATTGCTCCTAATAATTCCATAGAACTTTTGAAAATGTTTGTCATACACTAAAATACTGAGCTTCTCAAACAAGTTCCACAAAGTGATAAAATATCTGATTTTATGGGCATTTACTCCTCTTTTCTTTATCTTTTAAAAATGTAATCGCTCCCTTTTTCATGAATGTACACCGCGCTGAATACCTTTAGTTATGTACACTCACACAGGAGGGGTTCAATATGTTAACACTCGAAATTTCAAAGCAAATCGTTAAAAACGTCTACCCTATTGTCTTATCGAACCGCAGTAAAATCTTTCAAGAGGAAGTGAGCGTCGCCGCCTTGCAAGACTACTTTGGTCTTGATCATGCCTTTAGCGTATATGCAGCTGCCACCATTATTTATCAGCTAGAAGCTGATGGATATGTATCCAAACCTCTGAAACGCAGCGAATACAAGCGAATTTTGCTCAAATAAAAACAAGCATCCCCACAAGGATGCTTGTCTTATTTATAGCTATACCTGTCGAATAATTGCTCGACTCTTTTGTGATAGTCCGCAAGGTAATCAGAGAGCTCCGTTTTGCTCAAATTATTGGCCTGCTCCTCAAATAGTGACAGCAGCGAAATTTTAATCATTTCCATTTCCGTTTCCGAACGATTTTCATTTCGCAAATCTTTTCTTAAATTCCACAGGCTTTGCTCCATTTCATGCTTTAATTGTTCTAGTGAGTGTGGTTCTGCAGATCCGGCACGAATGTCTTTTTTAAATCCACTCATCTTATCACTCCTCGCATTTGCACCTGCTAGATAGTATCTAATGTATACTATACCATAAATAACTATACGAGGCTTAAGCATGCATTTTAAGCAGTTGGTCACAAAATAAAAAACATCTCTTTGGATGTCTTTACGTTACTTTTTATCTTACTTCGTCTTCTTCACCTTTTACATATTTAAAAAATGAATCAATCATTTCATTTAAAAAATCATTTCGATCTTCAAAATTCATAATTTCTAAAAACTCCACAATATCCTTATCTAAGCTAATAGAAGCGGGAATATAAGCAGCTGCTTCCCTTCTTTGCGGGAATGGAATCACATTATCTTTCTTCTTCATAAAACACCGTCCTTTTTCTGTGCTTTACTAGTGTAAGCTTTCAAGGAACGATTTGCAAGTCCCTCTGATGTAAAATTTTATATAAACATTCTTCTGAAAAGACAGAGTATATCTTTAGCTACTCAAGCAAGCTCATTTGACCTTAGCCTTTTTCGTGTTCTGGCGTCATATTAATAATTCGCCGCTGTTTTCTCTTTTCCTTTTGGCATCTTTTAGCAAATTTAAACACAAATAGTTTAAAAGAGGTTTTTATTTCCTTCTTATAGGTTAAAGAAAGGAAACAACATTTTTATATGGAGGGGTTACAAATGATTGCATTAACTGGAAAAGTTGCGCTTGTGACGGGAGCGGCATCTGGAATTGGACGCGCTTCAGCCATTACCTTAGCTGAACAAGGAGCGCGCGTTGCTCTTTTAGACTTAGAGGAAGAAAAATTACAAGAAGTAAAAGAGACCATCATGGCGAGCGGCGGAGAGTGTATAGCCATTAAAACAGACGTATCTGACTCTGAAAGTATAAAAGAGAGTATCGAAACGATTAGCAGCTTATGGAGTCAATTACATATTGTTTCTATTAACGCAGGCATCAACGGTACGTTTTCTTCTATTGAAGAACTATCACCAGAAGATTGGACAAAAACAATTGATACAAATTTAACGAGTACTTTTTTAACCGTGAAGCATTCTATTCCTTATTTGAAAGCTCAGGGAGGAAGCGTTATTATTACTAGCTCCATTAATGGCAACCGTACATTTTCAAACATCGGCATGAGCGCATACAGTTCCTCAAAGGCTGGCCAAATGGCCTTCGGCAAAATGGCAGCTCTTGAACTTTCTACATACGGAATACGGGTTAACGTCATTTGTCCAGGAGCAGTTGATACAAATATTGAAAGCAATACATTCCGTCAAGAAGACAAATTAAAAGAAGTCGCGATTCCAATTGAATATCCAAATGGCAATCAACCGCTTGCTAAACGCTCGGCTAAGCCCGAAGAAGTAGCAGATTTAATTTCCTTTTTAGCTTCTGACGCGTCCAAACATATTACCGGAAGTGAAATGTTTATTGACGGCGGAGAATCGCTGCTGTAACGTACAAGCCCCTGCATTATCTGCCAGGGGCTTGTTTTTTGCTTTTATGAACAACGTCTACTCCACCCGAAGCGGATATAATACTGCCTGTAATCATATCTGAGTTTTCATCACAAAGAAACTCAATAATACGCGCAATGTCTTCTCCTGTCCCTGATCGACCGACAGGCGTTGCTTTGTCTTCTAGTAATCTTGCTTTTATAATATCACTTTCTTTCATGTCTCCTACAATATCTCCGGGGCAGACCATATTGGCCGTAATCCCGTATTCCGCTACTTCTAGAGCAAGCGATTTGGTCAGAGAAGCTAGCCCTGACTTAGCGGCACTAAAAGCCGCGCGGTACATCCATCCAGGGGTATGCTCTACATCTTGAAAGCCGTATGTAATAATCCGTCCAAACTGCTGGTTTTTCATAATAGGAACAACAGCTTTGACAAAGTGAAAAACAGAGCTTAAATTCCCTTCCACCATTTCATACCATTCACTGTCTGTGTACTCTATTAATTTCTTTCTTTCAAATACATACGGACCTGCATTATTAATTAAAACATCAATACGTCCAAACCGCTCCATAGCCTGCGCAACGACATGTTCAATATCTTCTTTATTTGTTATGTCTCCTTCTATAAACTGTACGTTATCACTATATTGATGCCATTCTTCTTGCAGTTCTCGCACTTTATTTTTATCACTGCGAAAATGGACGGTAACGGAATACTGCTTTTTTAGAAACTGTTCTGTTACTTTTTTGCCGATACCTTTATGACCTGCTGTAATTAATGCATGTTTCATCGACCTTCACCTCTTTTACTCTACTTCTCTACTATATATATTAGACAGCTTCTTGATTTCTCCTTTACTAACGGAAAAAAGCCCTTGACGAAAGGGCTTTTCTTTTACGGTCTTAACAAAATTTTACCTGTACTTTTTCGGCTTTCAAGAAGCTCATGTGCTTTCGCTCCGTCTTTTAAGTCAAATACCACAGGATCGGTTAGCACAAGCTGACCTTTACTGATCCACTCAAACAGCTGCTGTGAGCGTACTTTGCGTTCTTCATAAGATACAAGCACGTTCCACAGATCTCCGCCTGTAAGCGTTTTAGAGGTATCCATCAGCATACGTGGGTCGACCGGAGCCGGATCGCCTCCTGCCATTCCGTAAAATACCACGGTTCCGCCTGTTTTTACGGCTTCAAAGCTTTTTTCTAGCGTAACTCCTACAGATTCGTAGGCAACATCTGCGCCTCGCTTCGTTACTTCTTTCACTTGTTCCACCCAGTTATCTTCGTATAAAAAGACATAGTCAGCCCCTGCTTGAGCCGCTGCTTTTGCTTTTTCAGAAGATGACGTTAAGCCAATAACCTGTCCGCCTAATAGCTTGGCAATTTGAACTAAAAGCTGCCCTACGCCTCCAGCAGCTGCGTGAACAAGCACATAATCGCCCGGCTGAATGCTGTAGCTGTCTTGTGTTAAATAGTGGGCCGTTAACCCTTGCAAAAGCACAGAAGCAGCTGCATCAAACGAAATATCGTCAGGTACAGCAATTATTTTATCCTGTGGCACGGCAACAAGCTCTGCATTTGCAAAAGGAACGTCAGCAAAAGCAATGCGGTCTCCTACGTTAACGTGACTTACTTCTGCTCCTACTTCTTCTACCACACCTGCTCCTTCATATCCTAAAATATACGGAGGTGTACCCGTTAAGTGGTAGTTCCCTTTTCTTCGGTACACATCCGCAAAATTAAGTCCAATTGCTTTTGTTCTTACTAGTACGTCTGTTGGACCAATAGAGGGATTCGGTATATCTTGATAGTGAAGAACGTCAGGTCCTCCAAATCTTTCAAATACTAATGCTTTCATAGATAAGTTACCTCGTTTTCTTTATGTATTCCCTTTCATCGTAATTCAAAGAGATACCAAACACAAGTTTCTGACTCAGGGAAAAAACGCTTTGTCTCCTCATGAGACAAAGCGTTTTTTTAATTTGTTTGTGCTACGGTTTCTCTCATCGTTCCATTTTTTTGATAAGACGTATGAAAAGAAAAGGCTTTTTCAAGAACGTGCGGTGTTTGGCCGCCTCGCGTGAGCGCTTCTTCGTAATACGCCATAAGCTGGTCGCGGTACATTGGATGTGCACAATTTTCAATAATGCGCTTTGCTCGTTCTCTTGGAGCAAGTCCGCGTAAGTCTGCATATCCTTGCTCTGTTACAATGACATCCACATCGTGTTCCGAATGATCAACGTGCGAAACAAACGGCACTATGCTTGAAATATCACCGTTTTTAGCAATGGATTTTGTTACAAAAATACCAAGGCGCGCATTTCGGGCAAAATCCCCTGAGCCTCCGATTCCGTTCATCATTTTTGTTCCCATCACATGCGTGGAATTGACGTTTCCGTAAATGTCTAGCTCTAGTGCAGTGTTAATAGAAATCAGCCCTAAACGACGAATGATCTCGGGATGGTTGGAAATTTCCTGCGGACGAAGAATAAGTTTATCTCGATAGGCTTCAAAATTAGAGAAAACTTGTTTCATTTTATCCGCTGAAAGCGTAATTGAGCAGCAAGAAGCAAACGTAACTTTTCCTGCATCAAATAAATCAAACACGGCGTCTTGCAATACTTCTGAATACACTTCTAAATCATGAAACTCCGAATCTAACAAACCGTGGAAAACGGCATTTGCCACGGATCCAATTCCAGATTGTAAAGGGGCAAGCGATTCAGTTAATCGCCCTTCTTTAATTTCTTGACGTAAAAATGAAATCAAATTTTGAGCCATCACAACCGTTTCTTCGTCAGGTGCTACAATTGTAGACGGTGAATCTAGCTGATTTGTAAATACAATACCCTTTACTTTATCTAAATCAATTGGTATGCCTAACGAACCAATACGATCATCGGATTTTTTCAAAGGAATTGCATCTCGCTTTCCTTGAGCGCCCGGATCATACAGATCGTGAATACCTTCTAACAGCTCTGGCTGCGCTGTGTTTATTTCAATAATAATTGATTTTGCATGCTCGGCAAACACCATTGAATTGCCGATTGACGTTGTTGGAATCATCATTCCGTCATCTGTGATAGAAACCGCTTCCAAAATAGCGAAATCTATTGAATCTAACACGCCTGAACGCACCCATTCAGAAGTATGCGATAAATGCTGGTCAATAAACTGAAATTCACCTTCATTAATTTTTTTACGCATCGTCGGATCCGCTTGAAACGGCAGGCGTTTGTTTAACATGCCTTTTTCTGCAAATAGCTTATCCACATCTGACCCAAGTGAAGCACCGGTATACACGCTGACTTTTATTGCCTCAGTTTCCGCTCGTTTCGCTAGCGCAAACGGCACAGCTTTGACATCGCCCGCGCGTGTAAAACCGCTTAGACCAAGCGTCATTCCATCTTGAATCCAAGACGCTGCTTCTTCAGCAGAGACAACGCGATTCTGTAATGCTTCATGCTTAATTCGATTACGTGCGTTTTCCATTCTCTTCACTCCTTGTTTTTGCTCTTTTTACCATTTTACTGTAAAGAAAGCGTCCACAAGAGTTTTTGGAATGAAATGGACAAAAATAGCGACAAAACAGCATATTTGATGATAATGAAGCTAAATGACGGTTAAAACCCAAGCAGCTTTCGAAAATAACTGGCGTACGACTGACTGACCGGAATTTTTTCTCCATTGTTCATCACTAATAAAAAAGTCGAATGTGTATCAGGGTAAATTTCTTGAATTTGTGTCACATTGACGATAAAGGAACGATGACAGCGCACAAACTCTTCTTTTGGAAGCACATAATCAAATTCATTTAACGTGTATTTATGCGTACCCGTATACTTCTGTGCGTACACATAGGTTTTTCGGTCACGCGCTTCTACGTAGATGATTTTTGAGAAAGGAACCGGTATCCATCCTTCGTTCACCTTTAACGTCACAACTGACTTTCCGCTCGTTAACGCAGGAAAAATCGCCGTTACGCATCCTTGAACATCTCCTTCATCTAAAAAAGGCACGGCCATGCCGTAGTAAGGTGTGCCGAACACGTCTCGGTGAATAAATTCCGATACTTTTTGCTTTCGTTCTAATGCTTTATATGTAATCGTTCCTTTTTTTATTTGATCTCCAGGGCTGATTTTCAAATTAATTCGTTTGCTTGCTCGGTAATACACGTACGTTTCTAGATCTGAAACGGCAATCGACGCTTCATCGGAGAACAATTCACTGATAACATCTAGTAGGGCTGAGGCTTTAAATGGTTTCATGGTTTCACCTTCTTTTGTCTAGTTAAACACGTTGCTTCTTTATTGTAGCGCAAAAGCAAAAGCGATTGGGAGACAAGCATGGAATTTATCCTTTTAACTGCATAAAATTTCTATTTTTTCACAACATAAAACAATGAAATGAAGGAAGGGTGAAATGTATGGGCTATGCTGAATCGACGTTTCGAATCGCCTGTTCATTTTTTGTGCTGCTTCTTTTAACGCGGCTCATGGGGAAAACAGAAATTAGCCAGTTAAATGTATTTACATTTATTACGGCAATTACGATTGGTAATATCGCTTCTTCCCTCTCCACCGATGAGCGAGTGGAGATTGATAAAGGGGTTTATTCACTGCTAGGTTGGACATTTTTAACGATCGCTATGGGCTATATTGGAATGAAATCGAAAAAAGCGCGGCATCTTATTACCGGTGAGCCTAAAATTGTAATTAAGCAAGGGAAAGTGATGGAAAAGGCATTAAAACAAGTGCGGCTAGATATTGAATCTCTTTTAGGCATGCTGAGGCAGCAAAACGTATTTTCCATAAAAGATGTAGAATACGCCATATTAGAAATCAACGGAAACCTTTCCGTTATGCAAAAACAAGATAAAAAGCCGAACTCATGGTCAAAAACGCTTTTATTTCCCACTTCAACCGGCGTTATTTACGATGGAAAAGCGAATGAAGATGCGTTGAAGGACCTGCATGTAGATAATAATTGGCTGCATAAGCAGCTCGAAAAAGCGGGAGTCAAATCAATTGATGACGTCTTTTACGCTGAGGTTCAGTCGGACGGATCGCTTTATATTGACTATAAAAAAGACAAATTTAACTCATAAAAAAAATCCGTACCATATTAAGGCACGGATTTTTTATTAGCTTGCTTTTTTCACACGATTTGTAATGGTATCTTCTTTTGGTGATGTTTTACGAATAAAGAAGGCTAAAACAAACGCGATTACACTTAAAATCGTTGCGATCATAAACGCATCGTTAATACCCATTGCTGTACCTTGATTCACAGCTTCAGCCATACTGCCTTTATCTGTCGGCAAAATTTGCTGATTCGTTACGATGTTTTTCACGTGTTTTTCACCTTGATTCATCATAATGGATACAAAGAACGCCATTCCTACAGCTCCAGCAACCATTCGAAGCGTATTAACCATTGCCGTGCCGTATTTATTTAGACTAAGCGCAAGCTCATTTAATCCTGCTGTAAAGATCGGCATCATGAGCAGTGACATCCCAAACATACGAACAGTATAGACAATCATCACATACATAAATGTTGTGGTTGTTTCAAGTTTTGTTAATTCATATGTTGTCACAACGGTAATCGCTAAACCAATAACAGCAAGCCATCTTGCGCCGAACTTATCAAACAGTCTTCCTGTAATAGGAGACATAATCCCCATTACAATTCCCCCTGGCAGTAACAGCAAGCCTGAAAGAAACGGTGAAAAGCCGCGTACGTTTTGCATATAAATCGGCATTAAAATCATACCTGAAAACATTGCCATCGTCACAATTACGTTAATAATTGTTGTCAGCGTGAACATGCGGTAACGGAAAATACGGAATTCAAGAAGCGGCTGATCAATTTTTAACTGACGGAAAATAAAGAACAGAATCGAAATACCGCCTACAATAAACATGGCTAACACTTCGGTGCTGGTCCACCCCTTTGTACCGCCCGTAGCGAACGCATACAGTAAGCCGCCAAATCCAATTGTTGATAAAATAACGCCAAGCACGTCTAGCTTAGGTCGGCTTGTTTCCGTAACGTTTTTCACTAAAATAATTGCCGCAATTACGTTAATAAGTGCAATTGGAAACATCATAAAAAATAAAACGCGCCATGAGTAGTGCTCAACGATTAAACCAGAAAGCGTCGGACCTACTGCCGGTGCGAAGTTCATCGCTACTCCAAAAATCCCCATCGCAAAACCGCGTCGGTCAGGCGGGAATAACGTAAAAATAACGTTTGTAATTAACGGAAATAAAATTCCTGCTCCTGCTGCTTGCACGACGCGTCCCACTAAAATAACAGAAAATGTCGGTGCGATACCGCAAAGGAGTGTTCCTACTGTAAACAGACCCATTGCTGTAATATACAGCTGCCTTGTCGTAAATCGATTCATTAAAAATGCTGTAATTGGAATAACAATTCCGTTTACTAACATAAAGATAGTTGTTAACCAGTTCCCCGTAGCCGCCGTTACATGGAAATGATCCATCATTTGCGGAAGCGCAATGTTAATCAGCGTTTGATTTAAAAAAGCGACGAGCGCTCCCATTATCATTACGCCAAAAATAGACCGAGTTCGGGCTTGATCGGACTGTTGTGTTTGTGTATTCATTTTAACAAGACCTTTCCCTTTTAAAATTATCTGTATGTAAATCTTCAGATGACAAACAGGTTAAGAATATAGTTTATGTGTTCATTCTATTAATTTATGTCACGAATATTTAATGAACTTAATTATATACCGGATAAATATATCCGTTTCCGAAATATTTGTCAACAAATATGATCATTTTCGTAAAACTTTTCCATCAGTATATATAAAGTAGGATGCCCTTTAATGAAGAAAAAAATGAGAGCCTTTCAACGAAGGCTCTCATTTCTTTAAGGAATACTTATTTTAAGATTTGAACTTTCACTGTTTTTCTTCCCCATTTTAACGCTTCTTTTTGAGAAGGAAGAAGAACATCAATTTTATTTCCTTTAATCGCACCGCCTGTATCAGCTGCGATTGCCGTGCCATAACCTTCTACGTATACTTTTGAACCAAGCTTAATCACTTTTGGATCGACAGAAATCACTTTTTGATTTGGATTCTTTTTCAAATCGATTCCAATCGCCGTTTTTCCGCTGCAGCCTTTGCAGTTCGCTGTGTACGCTGTTGCTGTTACTTTAAATTCTTTCACAACGTTTGAAGACTTCGCAGGCGCTGCTTTAGCAGGCGTGCTTGATTTTACTTGTGATACTTTTAATACTTGTTTCGGATGAATGCTGTCTGACTTTAAGTTATTCCACTGTTTCAGCTGACTAACCGATACTTTGTATGTCTTTGCAATTTTGTATAGCGAATCTCCGCTTTTTACTGTATATGTATTTGTTGCAGCTAATGCACCACTTGCCACACCGAACAGTGACATTAGAACTAAACTGAACGTAATCATTGTCTTTTTCATGTAATTGATTTCCCCTTTATATACCAATACATAAAAAATAACACATGAATATTACAGTTATATTTCAGTAGCATGTCAATAGTTTGATAGTTTAGTTACAGTAAAAATAAATATTCTTCCTTTTAAACTAGTAAATTAATCACCTTAACATTTCAAAAACATACATATTTAGGCATATAACGGTGCTTTTACACACATTTATATTGGATTATTTCATTTGTAACATTTCACTGGTTCTAGAGGCTTAGACTTTATTTTTCATTGGTTATTTAGAACATAGTTTATTTAAAATTAATAAATGCGTTAAAGGATCTTAATATAAATCACTTTTTACACCGCAGTTGATTTCCGTGCAAGACTTCGCTTTCCGCGGGAGTCTTGCCCTCCAATCAACTGCTAGAAGCGTATACATATATCACCGCGATAACAATAAAAAATCCGAACGCGTTGGATTCTCCATCAAGAATCTCAATTCATCGTTCGGATTTCCCTTCAACTAAAATGCTTTTATCATAGCCTTTTTATTTGAAATTAGAATACCTGCAATACTTGTTAATACGGCTGCCACTGAAGCATTCTGGCTGCCTCAAATCTTTTTTCTACATTCGGCCAGTAAACGATTTTCCACCAATTATCAACGTACGGATCACGTTCATTTTTGTACTGCAAATAATAAGCGTGTTCCCATACGTCTAATACGAGCAGCGGAATGGTATCCCACTGCGTGAGAAGCTGATGACGCTCCGCTTGCAAGACTTCAAGCTTTCGCGAACGCGGCGACCATACTAAGATAGCCCAGCCCACACCTTCTACTTTTTTTGCGGCTTGAGAAAAGTGCATCACAAATTTCTCATAACTGCCAAAGTCTTTTTGAAGCTGCTGCAGCAGCTGGCGCCTCGGCCTTCCTCCTCCTTCTGGACTCATGATTTCCCAAAAGATTGTATGCAGATAATGACCGGAGCCATGAAAAGAAGCTTCCCGTTCCCAATGTTTTATGAGGTCAAAATTATTTGTGTTACGGGCTTGTTGCAGCATGAGCTCTGCTTTATTTAATCCATCGACATAGCTTTGGTGATGCTTGCTGTGATGAAGGCGCATAATTTCTCGGTTAATATACGGCTCAAGAGCTGAGTAACTATAACCAAGCGGCGGCAGCTCATGCTGCCCCGGCGCTATCGATTCCCTCTCCCTGCCGTCGTCTCCAAGCCGCTCTTTTAAGATTTTATCAATGTGCCGTACCGCATTATTGATTTCTTCTAACGTATATTCGTTCACATCTTCTTCACTTAAATATTCAAGAACGTCTTCTTGCGTGCGCGTGATATATGACGTTATATCTACTTCTGTAAAAGCTTCTTCAAATACAGGATCACATACTTGTTCAAGCCAGGTCTGAACTTCCATCAAGTATCTTTTTCTCTCATCTTGATCGGCCATACTTCCCCTCCTTACACCTCATCTTCACTATCATATTCAAAAGAAAAAGCAACATAACTTCCTACTTGTATCTATTGAGGTAGAAAATTCGACATAAAAAAGCAAGAGCTCCTTAAAGGATAAACTCTTGCCTTTTTTCTTATATCTTCTTCGCCATATTCACATAATCAATCGTTTCTTGCTTACTAACAGCTGCGTGCTTCAGCTTTGGGTCATAATAGAGCTCCACTTTTATATTATTGATTTCACAGTCGTCTGGCATGTCCTGCAAATCCGTTAAAAACGGCAGCAAGTGATTGTTCATATCGTATTCAAACGCCCCGTTTTGCAAGTAATACACCTTTGGCACATAGTTAATATGGCGAAAAAACTTCACTACGTTAATTCGCTCACCGTATGAGGCGATCACTTCATCTTCTGTCAAGTTCGGATAAGATAAATTAAACACTTGCCGAACCGGCGTTTTCAGCCACTTGGTCAAGCAAGTCTGCGGATTATTGACAAGCGCTTTTGCTCCTTTTACGTACCCCGCTAAAAACATTGACATAAAGCCGCCGCCCGAAGATCCGTAAAATAGCACATTAGACGAACTCACCTGTACTTTTTTCATGAACTTTTCAATTAAAACCGCAATGTCTTTTAAATAAAAACGGTCGCTTGTCCCTTGCCCCCACGCAAGCGACACCTTTCCTAAATAAAGCGTAGGATCGTTATAATAAATAATTGAATCTTGGAATTCATTCATCCACGAATGGCGCTGAAAATATGGAGGACCTGCCGGCATTTCTTGACTTGCTCCTCCTCCTGAACCAAACACAAGCAAATGAGAAGACTCTTTTTTTAATCTCACCAAAAACTCAAACAGCACTCCGTTCCACTCGACTCCTACTAAAATGGGCTTATCAAACGGCAGCTGAAGTTCATCCAGCTTTTCATACGTACTATTTATCTTTTCATATTGATCAAGCAACAGCTCTGCAACTCACTTTCCTTAAAATGATCCGTCTTATGCGTCTGACATTGATCATGGCTCTGTAAAAAAAGAACCTGTTACAGTGTATGAAAATCAGTGGACAAATGTTTGTACACGTTATCAAAAATAGGCCTTACCTACATATCCTCCTAGGCTTCTGTCACGAAATAAAACTCTCTACATACGATACAGCATCATAAAAAATTCAAGGATAGGAGCTGGAGACCCTTGTCAACGCCCTATATGGATTACAATAATCCAAACGTACAATACTTTTCTGATGTGAACAAAAACAGACTTAATACGCGAAACGATCAAAATTACATTAACCGATTGGGCCGGGATGTGCTCAACACATTAGGAAATGTATCATTACTTGATATTTACTTAAGCAAAAGCCGTGTAGTCGAACCGCACTATCACCAAAATGCCGCTGAGCTTGTCTACTGCATTTCAGGCTCAGCCGTCGTTTCATTAATCAATCCGTTTAACAACGAAGTCACAAATATTCCGATTACTCCCGGTCAAGTAGCCAATATCCCTCAAGGCTGGTGGCACTGGGAAATTGCGTCTGAAGACAATACGCATTTACTTGCCATTTTTGACGCCCCTTACCCGGAATACATTTTTGGATCTGATATTTTAAATAAAACGCCTATTGAAGTGCTTGCTCACACGTACTGCTTAGATCCGGAGCAGCTAAAGAAAACGCTGGCTCCGCTAAAAAATCAAACCATCGTGATTGGACCAACGGACGAATGCGGAGAAAAAGAACACTATAAAAAGAAAAAACAAGTAGGCCCTGTACACCACCAGCAGCCTACTTATACGTATCCTCCGCCTCAAAATCCTTATTACTCTCCTCAAAATCCCTATCACTATCGATATTGGTAGAGACAAAAAAACCCCGCTGCCAGTGCAACGGGGTTTTTTAACGAATACATAACGTTATTAATCTGTATATGTACTGTGAAAAGCGGCTTCAATATATGCAACTTGGAAATGATAATGTCCAATTAAATATTTCACAATATCCACTTGATCGATTTTGCCAGGCTTATCGACCATCGCTTCTTTCACCATTTTTTCAAATGTACCTTGATCAAATTGTTCTTCATGAATAACAATTGTCTCAGAGTACGTTTCATTTTGTCCTTCTGAAATGCGGTAATAATACAATTTTTTCACCTCAATTTATCTTAAATACATGTATACCCCTAACTAATAACATTCAAACATTTTTTCAACGTTCTTTTTCCGCTTTACGATAGGCTGCGGCTTTTGCTTTTACAAGCAGCCTTGTAAACCAATACGCTACTAACGTTATCCCTATATCAATCAGAAAAATATAGAACAAGCTCATTACTTTTCCTGAATCAATAAATTTAAAATGGTGTTCAAGGGGCGCCAGTCCAAATGAAAAAACAGCGCTCAGCAGAATCGTATACAGATAAAAATTCTTTTGGTGATTCGTACAATATTGATAAAGCAGCAGAAAGCCTACCGGCAAAATAGAAGCGGTAATATTCGTTGCGTTTGGAAGCAGCGGCGTTAAAAAAAACGTGTGCGTTAAATGACCGCTTCTCCCAAGTGCAATATCAATATATGCCCAGAGCATGTGCACTGTGTAACCGAAGAAAAACACCTCAAAGATCCTCGTCCGATCTACGGTAAAATACAACAACACAAGAGGAAGAACGAGCGAAGCAACCACCACCCAAAACTGCCAGTTTCCGAAATCTGAGTACTGATGCCAATACGACGATAATAACTCCTGGAGCTTATCGCTTTGTTCATGTATGTTTCCCCAGTATTGTTTATAACTCACTGAAGCACCCTCCTATATAGAATCTCTGCTTATGTATGTACGAATAAGCTCCATTTTATACAGAGAAACATGAAAAGCGGCCATTTATTGCTTGTGATTACCCAAATTGGTCACCGGGAGTTCACGTTCAATTACTTCTTCCTCTTTTCGATCAACAGCGTACGCTTTTGCTGTTGCCCTTGAGCTAACTGACGTGGATAGCTTCTCATCTTTAAAATGCAGCGCGACTCCGTCATCTACAGCGTAGCCTTCTTTCATTTCCCCGCTTGCCATTAACTCATGATACGAAGGTCTTCGATTGCTTTCTCCGTCGTAGTGAGGACAGTTGCTTCCCGTTAAAAATCCTAAACAGTCGATTTTAGACAGTTTATTGTTCATTGAATCGGTGACGCCTTCTTCAAACCAGCAAATCGAACCTGCGCTTATTCCCGCTAAGATCACTCCTTTTTCATAAGCCTCTTTTAAAATCGTATCCAGTTCCCATTCTTTCCATAAAGAAAGCATATTCCTTGTATTACCGCCGCCTACATACAAAATATCGTGCTGCAGCACATATGCTTTTAAATCTATAAAGTTTGGTGAAAACAGCGATAAATGAGACGGTGTACATACCAACTTCTCAAACGCTTCATAAAACCTTTCTATATAATTATCGGCATCTCCGCTGGCTGTAGGGATAAAACAGATTTTCGGCACATCTATATGAGCTTGTGAAAGTATGTATTGATCCAGAAGCAAGTTATCCGGCTCCATCGAAAAACCTCCGCCGCCCATGGCTATAATTTGTCTCATTTCAATTCTTCCTTTCAAAAAAGTGATATAGAAAATGTAAATTCATACTATTTCAAACAAGAAGTTTTCCGTATAATGGAAGAGTAAAAAAGGTGGTGCAAAGCTTTTGAAAATAGTACGAACACTTTTACTAATACTAGGTATTTTTATTATCTTGTTTTGTATCTTTGGCTATATCGATTATAACGGTCAAAAAATGGATTTAGGAGCCAAACAAGAAAAAAACATCCCATCTTCCATAAGCATTGACGGGAGAACTATTACGCTATCTGCTGTAAGCGAAAAGTACGATAAAACGCAGTTTGGCTTTTTTGTTATTCAAAACAATTCGACGCATACCTTAACGATTCCTTATGAAAATACGGCGGATCACTTAAAAGACGGAAAGTGGTACGAAGTTGTGCTAAACGGATTGGAGTTTCCTGATAAAACTGTCACGCTGAAGCCAGGGAAATCACTCAAATTAGATATCGCAACTCCTAACTACAAAGTAGGAAAATATCGTTTTGTTCAACACTTTAAAGATGAAAACGGAAAAGAGTATGTACTAGCGGCTCCTTTTGAAATCGTTTGGCCGAGTCTTAAAAATGTTCTCGGACAGTTTGATTAAAGGTAAAAAAGCACTTACCTGCTATGAGGTAAGTGCTTTTTATCAGCTCTGATTTAAAACGCGAAGCGTAACTTGCTTTGTTCCGACTTTTACCGTCTCTCCGTTTTTGATGGCTTCTTTCACACTGAGACTGTGCAGCAGAAGATTTTCTTGAAGCAGCGTTTCAAACTTCGCAACGGCTTCCTTCACTTCTTCGTCTCCGCTAAGTTCCAAATCAATACGTAAGTTCACGGGTAAATCCAGCTTTTTACGATAATCTTGAACCGCTCGAATTACTTCACGAGCGACTCCTTCCTGCACGAGTTCTTCGGTTAACGCCGTATCCAACACCGCAGTGTACGTGCCGTTGGATGCAACTGCAAAACCTTCTTTTGGCACTTTTTCAACGAGTACGTCTGCCGTTTCAAGCGTTAGGTTTTCTCCTGAAGCAAGCGTAACACTCAGCTTGCCTTGTTCAACAAACTCTTTCCCTTTCTCTTCTGAAAGGTTTTTCAGCGCTTGGTTGACCTCATTAACTTGTTTCCCGAACTTTGGCCCAGCCTGTTTAAAATCAAGTTTTAATACGTATGAAACAAGTTTGTCGTCGTCTTGCTCCACGTTAAAGTTCTTTACATTAAGCTCATCTTTGATGACATCATGGTATGCTTCCCACTCTACATCTTCTTCCGTTACCACAAGTGAAAGACTTTGCAGAGGCTGCTTTACTTTTAACGAATGCGTATTTCGGATGCTTCGGCCTAGTTCCACCACTTGAAGCACCGCTGCCATTTCTTTTTCCAGCTTTTCATTCACTTTCGTTTGATCGCATGCAGGATAGTCTGCTAAATGAACGCTTTTCCCTGTCAGATTTTCATGAACATCATCCGCAACAAACGGCGTAAACGGTGCTAACAGCTGACTAAGCGTGACTAACACTTCATGAAGCGTATCGTAAGCCGCTGCTTTTTCTCCGTCCATCCCTTCTGACCAAAAGCGATCGCGAGAACGTCGTACATACCAGTTGCTTAGCTCTTCAATAAATGCCGCGATTTCACGAGCGGCACTTGTAAACCCGTAATCTTCAAGATGTGCTGTGACGCGCTTGACCGTGCTGTGCAAACGCGAAAGAATCCACTCATCCAATTTTGTTTTTTTCAATTCATACGTTTGCTCAGGGTTATAGCCGTCAAGCTTGGCGTACAGAATGTAAAAGCCGTACACGTTCACAAGTGTATCAATCACTTTTGACTTCGCTTCTTGCACGACGCGCTCTGAAAATTTCTTCGGATTCCACGGTGCACTGTCTGCTAAAAGCGCCCATCTAAGCGCATCCGCACCAAATGTATGAATAAGATCAACAGGGTCTAGCGCATTTCCTTTACTTTTAGACATCTTTTGACCGTTTTCATCTAACACGTGGCCAAGAGACAAAACGCGCTTATAAGGCGCTTTTCCAGTAAACAGCGTTGAAACTGCCATCAAGCTGTAAAACCAGCCGCGCGTTTGATCAATTCCTTCTGCGATAATGTCTGCTGGAAACTGCTTTTGAAACAGCTCGCTGTTTTCAAACGGATAGTGATACTGCGCAAACGGCATCGAGCCGCTGTCAAACCAAACGTCAATCACTTCCGGCGTTCGCTTCATTTCTCCGCTGCAGACCGGACACGTCAGCTGCACGTCATCTACATAAGGCTTATGAAGTTCAATGCTGTCATCAACGGAATGAGACGCATGATTTTGAAGCTCTTTGATACTTTTCGGAGCTACTTGATGCTGGCATGCTCCGCATTCCCATACGTTCAGCGGCGTTCCCCAGTAGCGTTTTCTGCTGATGTTCCAGTCCACCATATTTTCTAAAAAGTTGCCAAAGCGACCGTGCTTGATATGATCCGGGTGCCACGTCACGCTTTCATTGTTTTTCAAAAACTGTTCCTTCAACGCCGTCGTTTGGATAAACCAGCTTTCATTTGCGTAATAAAGAAGCGGCGAGTCGCATCGCCAGCAAAACGGATAGCTATGCTCATGCTTTTCTTTATGATACAGCACGCCTTCGTTTGCTAAATAACGTACGATATCAACGTCGCAGTCTTTCACGAAACGTCCTTGAAAAGGCGACACTTCAGACGTGTACTGTCCTTTTTCATCCACTACGTTCACAAATGAAAAGCCGTTTTCTTTTACAACTCTGTAATCATCTTCACCATATGCAGGTGCTAAATGAACAACTCCTGTTCCGCTTTGATCCGTTACGTAATCAGCCGTCACGACTTCATGCCCTTTTTCCACTTTCACAAAATCAAACGGCGGCTCATACGACATCCCTTTTAACTCATTTCCTTTATGATGAGATAAAACGCTATATTCTCCTTTTAACACTTTGTCTGCGAGTGCTTCTGCCACTATATACACGCTGTCGCCTTGCTGAGCGCGAACGTAGTTCATCTCTTCATGCACCGCAAGCGCCACGTTTGACGGAAGCGTCCAAGGCGTTGTCGTCCAGCCTAAAAAATACTCATTATCGCGGTTTTTCACTTTAAATTTCACCGTTACCGTTAAATCTTTTACATCTTTATACCCTTGCGCCACTTCATGCGAACTCAGCGAAGTTTGACAGCTCGGGCAGTAAGGTGATACGCGGTGGCCTTTATAAAGAAGTCCTTTGTCATGAATTGTGCCAAGTACGTTCCATACGCTTTCAATGTATGAATTCTCTAAGGTGATGTAAGGGTCTTCCATATCAACCCAATAGCCAAGCTGCTCCGTGAACGTGCGCCACTGTTTTTCATACACAAACACACTTTCCTTACACTTGTTGATAAAAGCTTCTACGCCGTATTTTTCAATATCATGCTTCCCCGATATCCCGAGCTGCTTTTCGACACCGAGCTCTACCGGCAGTCCGTGCGTATCCCAGCCTGCTTTCCGGATCACTTGATGCCCTGTCATCGTTTTATAACGAGCCACCACGTCTTTAATCGTCCGGCCTAGCGCGTGCCCCACGTGAGGCAAACCGTTGGCTGTTGGAGGCCCTTCATAAAATACAAACGAAGGATGCCCTTCTCGATTTTGAACCGACTGCTGAAACACATTTCCTTTTTGCCACTGCTGCTGGATACGCTGTTCGCGCTCTTGCGAAGACTCCCTTACATTCACTTCTTTCATGTGATACCACTCCTTTTAAAGTTAAAAGCACACAAAGAAACCCGTCCCTATGACTAGGGACGGGTTTTAACCGCGGTACCACCCTGGCTTCTATTGATCCGTTCATCAATAGCACTCAGCAACGTACAATCATACGCGTTCTTTTTAACGGTAGACTACCGTTCAAACTTACTTATAGGTTCAGTTTGACTTCTCAGAGAGGATATTCCCCTGCGGCTTGAACACTGGCTTTCAGCTATCACCAGCTCTCTGTAGAACAAACTTGCAGCGTACTGATTCTCTTCAACGAATTTGTGTGCTTTTATTAGTAGCTATTGTATGCGGTTTGGAAGGGAATGTCAATGTTTATGATATTTATGTATGTTTCTCCGTATAACGTAGCCATCTATTGATAAAATAACTGCTTACCACTGTTTGCTGTCTTTTTCACGCTCTCAGGAAAAGGAAATATACACAAAAAACCACCTCATTTAAGGTGGGTATTATTTGGCTCTCCGACTTGAAAGACGCTCTTTAAAACCAGTTAATAAACGGCGGAATGCTCTGAGGGAAATGAAATAGATTGCACGGATCATATGCTCGTTTCACTTCTCGAAGCTTTTTAAAATTCTCTCCATAATAAGCTGTTGGCCAATCTCTGATGAACCGGTCCGGCCAGTTCACATAATCTCCAGTTGTATATCTCGATAAAGCATTTCTTAATTCTTCAATCCATCGAATATTTGCTCGCTCTTCTGAAGGATGGCTCCATGTGGCAAGATATTCCTGTGCGATAACAGCATCTCTATAATAGAAGGCCGTTTCATTAGAGCCAACTTCCTCCACTGCTCCCCCAAGAGACTGGTGCCAAATACTAGATTTTTCATTCGGAGCATTTTCTAAAAAATGCTTCATTGTTAAAATAGCGTCTTTTGGAAAAGGTTTATTAAGAAAAGAACCTGACCTTTTTCGAGGGGCGGGTTGGTTTCCGCTCGGATCGTCAAAAAATTGTACAGCTTCTATATATGAAACTTCCTTTATTACTACTTTTTTAGGACACCCAACATCTATTAAAGGCTGCAGAAGTTCCTTCAACTTGAATGATGAACCAACAAACTCACCTTGAGCGATAATCTGATTTGCTTCCTTGGATTTTAACTCAATCTCCGAAGTTAAGCGCTTATCGGTATTTGTGGCCCAGTGCTGCCATGCATCAAAAGCAGCTTCGAAATCTTCCCATTCCCATGTAATTGAGAAGATTGACACCTTTGAGATAGGCTGCACCTTGAATGTAAGAGACGTAACAATACCAAAGTTTCCGCCCCCGCCTCCACAACAAGCCCAAAAGAGATCACTGTTGTGATTTTTATTTGCCTTAATGAGTTCAACTTCTCTCTGTTCATTTACTATGGCCATTTCAACTTCAAGCAAATTATCACAGGTAAGCCCAAACAACCTTGATAACATCCCAATTCCTCCGCCAAGCACAAGGCCTACAAGACCAACACTGCTTTCCGTACCTGCAGGGATAGTCGTTCCTTTTTTCCATAATTCATTATATACTTTCCCTAGATTAGCTCCTGCTTCTATTTTCGCTGTCATGCTTTTACTGTCGATCTTGATTCTATCCATTTCACTGACATCAATTACTAATCCACCGTTTACTAGTGAAAAATTTTCATAGCTATGCCTACCGCTTCTTATTCGAAATGGGACATGATTTTCCTTTACCCACTTCAATGCATTTACTACATCGTTTGTATTCTGACAAAATACAATTATTCTTGGAAATTTAGGCACACCTAAATTATTATTTGTTCTAGCCTGATCATATTCCGCATCATCAGGTGTAACGATTCGTCCAGTAAGCTTTGTTTCCTCCACGATATAACCCCTTTCTTAATACAGATAAGATGCTATATCCTATGAATTTTCTTCAGAAAAGACACACAGTTTAAAGGGGAGAAATAGAGAATAGAAAACTTACTGGAGGGGTTCCTCGTATGCTTATCTGCATAACTTGAATCCTGAAGAACCCGCAAAAGAGATAATCATACCTCTACAACAAATAAAATAAACATATACAGAATGATACCTCTGATGGGATTCGAAAGGAGAAATTACCTTTGACAAAATATCGGATTATGACCTTTGATGGAGGCGGTACTTTAGGTGCTTTAAGTTTACAGCTTTTGAATAGATTAGCTTATCAAAATCCCAAGTTAATTAGTGAAACCAATGTTTTTTCGGGAAATTCGATCGGTTCATTTACTGCTCTTGCATTAGCAAGCGGAAGATCGCCAGAAGAGACGTTTGATTTTTTTAAAGATCAAATCTTACCGGCATTCAGCGTTTCCCGACCAGGCGGACCTGTTTTTAATCAACAATTACCCTATTCTGGTTTTATTAAAGCCATACGAACGTTTTTCCCCCGGGACCTTCGCCTTGGAGACTTAAAAAAACGAATTGTTGTGCCATCCTTTCACTTATTTTCACCGGAGCTGAATCGTTGGAATCCTGTGTTATTTCACAACTTTCCTGGTTCTCCTTATCTTAATGAAAAAGCGAGTGACGTAATACTTAGAAGCAGCGCTGCTCCCGCAACGCAAAGAGCTTATCAAAACTACGTGGATGGGTATACAGTAGCAACTAATACCAGTACAGCTAGTATCGCGTTTGCAGTGGGAAAAGCAAAGCAGCCGTTGGATCAAATTGCCGTATTATCCATCGGAACAGGTGAGCAGCCAACTCAATTAAGAAGAGATACCAAGGGATGGGGAATGGTGAGTGCCGATAACATACGTCCTGAAGATATGGAGGACCTTCCGCCAAATTGGGGAGTACTTTTAGACCGTTCTCCTAATGAACCCTTGCTGCCGTTTCTTCAGATTATCTCTGGTGGATCAAGCTACTATGAATCAATGGTCAGCTCTGAGCTTTTAGGCGATCAGTTTTTTCGGTTGAATCCGCGGATTCCTAATTTCTCTAAAACAGATCCTTCGGTGGTGCCCGCTCTCATTTCAATTGCTAATAAAACGAATTTACGGTCTGCGTTTCATTTCATTGAAAAAAACTGGAATTGCTAATGTTTTTTGAGAAGAGTATTGAAATAGGGAATTTGTTGTTTTATAAACACAAATTCCTCTTTTATAAGAATTTAGCGTTTTTAACTAATTTCAATTTATTTATCATTTCTACCAGGATCAATAAGATCTTTTATTTCTTCTCTTTCAGATAACCCTTATACTCCAGCCCGGTTATTTTAATTCGCAAATTATCATGTAGTAATGTTTTCTCAATGGTACTCATTTTTCCTCATAAAAATTTACACTTTGTAGCATTTTTACAATACACTTGTTGATAAAAACTTCTACGCCGTATTTCTCAATGTCGTGCTTCCCTGATATCCCGAGCTGCTTTTCGGATCACTTGATACCCTGTCATTGTCTTATAACGAGCCAGCACGTCTTTAATCGTCCGGCCAAGCGCATGCCCTACGTGAGGAAGACCGTTTGCTGTCGGAGGCCCTTCTCGATTTTGAACCGACTGCTGAAACACATTTCCTTTTTACCACTGCTGCTGGATACGCTGTTCGCGCTCTTGCGAAGACTCCCTTACATTCACTTCTTTCATGTGATACCACTCCTTTTAAAGTTAAAAGTACACAAAGAAACCCATCCCTAGTCATAGGGACGGGTTTCAACCGCGGTACCACCCTGCCTTCTATTAATCCGTTCATCAATAGCACTCAGCAACGTACAATCATACGCGTTCTTTTTAACAGTAGACCACCGTTCAAACTTACTTATAGGTTCAGTTTGACTTCTCAGAGAGGATATTCCCCTGCAGCTTGAACACCGGCTTTCAGCTATCACCGGTTCTCTGTGGAACAAACTTGCAGCGTACTGATTCTCTTCAACGAATTTGTGTGCTTTTATTAGTGGCTATTGTATGCGTTTTGGAAGGGAATATCAATAAAAGGTGACTCTATTTTCTGAATAATGTTTCATTGCATAGATCAGTATATGCCATATTTACTCATTGGGAGGTTCATACAATATAACCATTTTCTCCTCTTGATTTAATATCCTTAGATACCAAATATAATAAAATAGTCACTAATATTTACTTTTTAGTAGTATTATAAGCTAAATTATTATGATAAGATTTTAATGATAACTGTTTTAATTGTTATTTTATATTAAACAAAGGTGGTTTCCATGAAAGAAGTTAAAAGAAGAGAGCTTGAGCTACTAGCAAGGGTTTGTAAACAAAATGATATTCCTTTAAAGTTAGCTAGCCAATTAATTCGTTCAGCAGAAAAATTATCCTATGAAAATGTTAGTCAAAGTGTGAGAACTAAAGAATATCAAGATTTAATCGATTTTCATACTAAAAATAATTAATAAGGTGAGGTTTAATGTTACTTAAAAAGTTGATTTTCGACAATTATAAAACCTACTATGGTCTGCAGGAGATTGACCTCTACATACCGGAAAAAGTCCGGAAGGAAAAAAGTCAAAATATTATTCTACTAGGCGGACTAAATGGAGCCGGTAAAACTACTATACTTAAGGCTATTCTTTATATTTTATTCGGCCAACGAGGAATTTCTCAGGTAGAATATAAAAGATTGTTTTCTAATACTATCAATAATTCCTTCTTTAATGAAGGTGGACGTGAATGCTCTATTTCTTTAATTTTAGAAACAGATTCCGGTGAAGAATGGAATTTGAAAGTTAAATGGTATTTTGATCAATCTAAAAGAATGGGGCATGAAGAAAGAGAGCTTGAGGTTAAAAAACAAGGTTCAAGCATTCCAAAGCGTGCGCGTATTGATAACATCGAGGTATTTAATAAATTCATAGATAGAATTATTCCTTATCATGCTGCACCTTTCTTTATTTTTGATGGAGAGGAAATTAAGGATATTATTCTAAGACAAAATAGTGATGAAATGAAAGAAGCTATTCAAAAAATAACGGGCATGGAGGCTTACAAACATCTATTAATTGACCTCCGCTCTCTTAAAGCATCTCTTGAAAATAAATTAGCTAAATCCGTCAGTCGAACGAAACTTAATAATGTCCAAAGAGAAGCCGAAGAATTGGAAGGCACAATCACAATACTAGAAAATAAGAAACAAAAATTTCTAACCGATATTCAACGATATAAAAAACTGATCAGTGAGGCTCACGAGAAACGCAATGCGAAAATTTCACAAAACTCAAAATCTCGCGAAGTCATCGTAAAAAACCAAGCTCGCGTAGCCACCCAACTTGACCTGTGTGTCAAACAACTTGATGATTTTCTTCAAGAGAACATAGTAAATATTCTTTTACGTGATAAAATCCTTAAGTTAAAAAAGCAGCTTAAAGCAGAAAATGAAATTCACCATAAAAAGGTGCTACAAAATGCTTCTTTATCTCCTTACCGACGTTTCATTGATCAATTACTTAACAAAAGTATTACTCCAGCTTTAACGGAAGACCAACTAGAACAAATAAAAAACATTGGTCAAGAAATCTGGATTAAGGAAAATGATATACAACAAACTGTACCTTCTGACTTTCAAGAAATACATGATATATCGAATAATGATTATAGTTATTTAATGAATCTTGCTATTAAAGATAAAAATCCAGTAGTAGAGTTAATTAATAAAATCGAAAAGTTACAGCAAGAATTAGATAAATTAGAATCGGATATCCGTAATGCACCAGAAGCAGTAAATATCGAAGAAGAAAATGAAAGAATTGATCTTTTAGTCGAAAAATCAGGAGAAATCAACACTAAATTTAAAGCTTTAAACCGTAGATTAAATAATGCTTTGGAAGAAAAAACTAAGCTATTAAATAGTCTTAGTAGACTATCCAACCAAGATGAAAACTTAGAAGAAGTGCAAAGACGCTACATCCATGTAGAGCGTATAATTAAAGGAATGGAACAATATGTTTCAGAACTTATAACTATGAAAGCAACATATATTAAAGAAGAATTCTCAACTATGTTACATCGATTATTTAGAAAACAAGATGAATTTGGAAAAATAGAATTTGACATTAATACGTATACTATTCGCCTTTATAATGATCGTATGCAGGAAATTAGTATTCAAGACAGATCAGCGGGTGAAATGCAGATGATTGCTTCTGCCCTAATATGGGCCTTGACAAAAGCATCGGATTTATCTTTACCTGTGGTTATTGATACACCGCTGGGACGACTTGATAGTTATCATAGAAATCATTTAATTAATCATTACTATAAAGAACTAAGTGAACAAGTTATTATTCTTTCTACTGATACAGAAATCACACAAGAATATGTGACGTTAATGGAAAATAATTCTTATAAACAATATATGTTAGATTATGATGAAAATAAGAAATATACTGTTATCAGAGACGGTTATTTCAATTTTGTAAAAGGGTGATATAGTGTCTAATCGAAGAATGCTATTATCTGAGGAAGGAAAACAAATATTAGACAGAGTTGTAGATTCCTTAGAATGCGAAAGACCTATGGCTGTAAAAATAGCTCTAGCTAAAGGAATCTCAATTTCAGAAGGACCAGTTTCGGAGCAATACTCTCCCGGAAAGAATAAGTGGACCATACCGGATAATATTATTAAAGATAAGGAATTTCTATTATTTAAGCATCTAATTATTAATGAAGTGAGTACACCTCTAACAGATGATGATTTACACAAACATATGCTAGCCTTTATTGAAAAAGGATTAAGAAAGTTAGAAGACGATTTAGAAAATAAAACTTCAATGGAAGATTTTAGATTACGCATCATATAAAAAAACCACCTCAAAGGTGGTTTTTTTTTACGTTCTTTCTGATAATGGACTAATATCTACTACTGTCACTGTAGGATGAGATAGTTCTCCGTTTTCTTTTAGAATAGGACCATGAACAATACATTGCCCTTTTCTTAATGAAGCTAATTTGTGTTCCCAATGCTTTTTCTCATGATTATCTTTAGATAAGCTAGCTGCAATGTGCGATAATTCTTGCTCTGGAGGTGAGAAATAAATTTTTTGAGATGAATTTTGTAATCTTGCTAATTCATCAGCATCTAACTGTGATTTTAAGAATTGAGTCGCATACCATGCTGACCAACCAAATTTTCTTCCTTCTGTCAGCACTCTAGCAGAAGGTGATTTTTCGGTATGATCAAGATTCTGCGCTTCATCCATAATCACGGGCATAGGCGTATTCTTATTACCGTACCTCACAGAATAATTCCATAAATCCCAAAGGATAAATTCAGTGATGATTAATTGAACATCTCGAGGGAACCCGGTAAGTTGAATTACATAAACCTCACCCTCACTATGAATAATATCTTTCCAGTTAATCACATTGTCGTTACTGAATGGATTACGATCAATCAAAGGTCTAATCTGTGATAGTGCTGTTTTAGCATAATTTGATCCATCCTCTTCAAGAAGTTCTTTTAGCTTTACTAAGCTCATTTGCTCATCATAAAGCTCTAAACCTTTTAGAATCGCTTCGTATATTGCATTTTGTTGTTGAATACCTAACGAACTATAAACAGCCGCAAAAACACTTTTAATTCGCTCTGCTACATCAGTGTTGGATTCTGGTAACTGAATTCCTCCGATATCCCGAGTATTCTTTTGAAATGGATTTATTGGAAGTTTTTCACTGTAAACAATTTTTTGTTTTAATTTGTGTCCCAGATAGTCCACAAACTCAGGTTCTAATTGATTAGGTAAAAAGCCTTCGGTATAGTCAATAACAATACTAGAAATTCCCAGCTTAGCTTTCTCTAACAATAAACATTGCATAAAATAAGTTTTACCTTGACCTGACTTACCAGAAATTAATAAATGTCTATTGGCAAGGCCTTTATTACCATATTCCCAATAGATTTCTCGATTAGAATTTTCCGCTTTACCAATCTTAATTCTTGCCTGTTCTAAGGAAAGATAATTAGTTATTTCTTCCGTCGGATTCGTAGATAACTTCCCTTCATACCTAGACTGAGCGCCCTTTTTATACAGAGAATTTTCATGTTCATCAAGATTCTCAGTAATTACCGTGTCTGCTTTCTCGGTTTCATAAGATCCTAAATTTTCACTAACAGCCGCATAGTCCCCATGTTCTTGAAGGGGGCTACTTTTTTCTATCGTTGGAAAGACATCCGATTGAGCACTTTTATCCATTGAAGATTTATGCTCCCCTTCTAGTTTATAACGAGACGATAGCATATCTTCTTTAATAAAATCGCTTGATTCGAACTGAATCCAATGCTGCATTTCTTTAATTGGAAAGACTAGACCCTCATACCCATCTTTTTCCGTGAGATTTAATAGTAAGACATCGTCTTCTAATTGAGCGCTTCTATGAAAAGCATCTTTTTGGAATGAGAGTATGGCGCTGTTCCCTATATAATTTTTCAGACTATTAGACACTAAGTAATCATCTTTTAATAATTTTTCAATAACTTCATCTGATAGACTATATTCTTTCTCTTTCCAAAAACCACTTTGTGTCAGCTTTTGAGCATTAGAAATGAATAGCTGAGCAAAGAAGTTACGATAAAACTTACTCGTAAATGTATCTTCGGCTCGCTTAGTTAAAGTTTCAATAAACAATTGGTTTGTTTTTTGAACTTGGTGTCGTGCTTTTTCTAATACTTCTCCTTTATTTATTCCAATCTTGACTTCAATAGGATAAAAATGAAGTGAAATATCCCCTTCTCTATTTTCTAAACCTATTAATAGTAAATCATCGCTATGACTTCCTTTAACTCCAAGGTTTTTAGCTGTAAATACCCCATCAGATTTATTCAAACTAACAGCTCCAGCAACCCTTAACACCTCTTCGAGAGAAATAGGAACCCAAAGAATATCTGGATGATCAAAATAAGATACAGAATATTTGATAGCAGAAATAATACTTAATTTTTCTCGATCATAATGACCTTTACTTCCTATGATCCTTAATAGCCACTCACCGTTAAATGTATTAAAAGCTTTAATTGTAGCAAGGACATTTTCCTCTGTGCCTTCTACACCTTTTTGCTTAAGAAACTCTTTAATTACAGCATAATATTGGTTTGTTTTATCAGTCACAGTTATAGCATCATATCGACTTGAAGAAGAGTATTGATCGTTATAATGAATCACAACTAGCTCGTCCTCATAATCATGAAAAAATTCCAAATCAATTAATGGATCTACAAATGTTACCCAATAAGATGATTTAAAAATCTTTTTCAATGTTTCCTCATCCGCTGTAGTTGTTCTTGAAAAAATAGCTTCTCCTTTTCTATAACTATCATTACCGCCATTTCGCAAGTTCGCCGCTAATTCATTTAAATAGTAAGCTGTGCTTGTTAAGTAATTTTGAGGATCGATACTGTATGCTTTTGTGCCAAATCCACTTCTATAGGTCTCCTCATCCTTCATTGACGGGACGCTTGAGTAAAGGCCTTCAATAGCAATCCCTGACGTCATGCCATTAAGTGGCTGTACTGCATGGTTCTCTTGAGCATGCATTTTATAAAAGGAGATATGAGCATATCTTAATTCTTCCTGAAGTTCCTGCTTATAAAAGAACAGTTTTTCTCTTATTGTTCTTAAGATATCATCCGAGTCTACATTTTTTGATTTAAGTTTAATGTCAAAAAGATATTCAAATTGCTCAATGGTTTCAGTTCTAGCATATAAATCAAAATAACTCTCTATATGCTCTTCTTTATAAAGAGTAACTTCTACCGGTTTTAAGCTTTCAGTACCTTCTTTATCAATTTCTTTAATCATCCACTGTAATATTCCACGAATAACCTCTTTATCATTGACAATATTAATTACATTAATTTGAAGAGGTGCTTGAGATTTCTTAATAAACAAATAAGAGAAATGCTCTTTAAATTGTGTGATTTTTTCGTTCACAACCTTAGCTAAATACTGATTAGCAGCTGAAACAGATACTTTATTAACCGGTTTGAACATCAACCATTCCATAGCTGCTTGTTGATAATCCGGCTTAAACAATGTTTCCGATTCATCATATAAAAATGGAATAAGTCCATTTGGATTTAATCTATTTAAAATACTGTTATCTAGCTCTTCTGAATCCAATAACTCAAACATTTTCAGCTTAAATGCAACCATTATTGGATGAAATGGCGTAAAATATAACATTCCATTTGATTGAATAGTACCTAACTTAAATAAATCTCTTCCTTTACGTCCTGCGGGAGATCCATTTTCAAATTTGTTGATTTCCTTCTGATATTCCTTTATATAATCGATTGCACGCTTCTCGTAATCATCAGTAACCGTACATAAACTAGGAATTGACTTTCGAATCTTAAAATATGTTAAAAATCTACTATAAGCTTCTCTTAAGTCATCACTCAGTTTTAATTCTCTATTATTAAGCAGCCGGTCCGATTCATGAGTTGCATACTTTAACCCATTTTTAACCCATTCATCTTCCCATTTGAAGTAGTCTCGATATTCAGAGTGAAAGTAAAATTCTCTGTTCTCTAAAACCAAACGGTTATTTTTTTTGAACCATTGAATATCTTTACCAGTTTCCCTGATAAGCTTCCAAATTCGTTGACCAGTAATCGGCATAGACTCAGGCAATTCATTTTTTAAGAGGAGGGGAATAAGCGATTCTTCAAATTTTATATTAAGGCTTAATTCATCCTCATCATTAAAAGCCTCTGGTAATGGAGTAACAACCAATTTTTGATCTTGAGAGGTAATAATTGTTTGATTGTCCTCTGTTACTTCTACTTTCTGTATATCTATTTTATCTCCAAAGCTCAATTCATCTTCTTCGAATTGTAGCTCTATATGACCACCATTTGGATCAATTAAATATTTGGACTTATAACTATCTAAATAGATAGGCTCAACTGGTAAAACAGCAATAAAAAACTCTGCACCTAACGCTGCTTTGTTGTCATGTTTGTAAGAAAATCTCGTGAAGGTTGTGGCATCCTTTTCAAGCTTTATTTTAGCAAAAATATTAGTTTGCTTAACTTCAACTGTGAGGTTCTTAGAAAAAGCATTAGGCACTTTAAGGAATTCAGAGCTTAAACTTTTTACGTTACCCTCTAAACTAAAAGAAGCTTGTAATTCAATTTCCTCTTTACCTTCAGGATTAAAAATTATAATATGTCTTTTTCTTTTACCTGAAGTGGATTCTTTATACGGCTTATCCCAAGGTTTAATCGTATGGTTAACCTTTAAGCCTATTAAATCTACTTTTTTCTTTTTATTAAGTTTTCTATAATCTTCGTTAAATTTATAGACTCTAGAGAACGGTAATTCTCGCCACTCTTCTTTAATTAGCTCGTTGGCACCTTCTGGTGAAAATTGTTTTTCTAATTCTTCTTTATTAAGACCGAAATCATGCACTTTTCTTACATAATCAAAAAGATCTCTATTCTCTCTTAGACGATCTCTTTGTTCTTTGCCATTAAATTTATCTAGGTCAGCATCTTTAAAAAGTCCAAATTTATGGTAATCCGTGTCATCGATAGAACCTTTTTGTAAAGTAGCAAAAATATCCTCAAACTCGAAAAAAGTGATTTGTTGAAAAGATTGTTCTTTCACTAAGTTATTTAGATTGTCTAATAAAATAATTTGATCAACTTTTTCCAAACTTCTATTTTCAATCTCATTTCTCAAATTATTAAATAACGAAGCTGGATGTAAAGGCATTCCTTCTTTTTGTAAATCACTACTTCCACCTTGAATGGAATCTAATTGCTCAGAAACAATGCTAATTAAAGCGGAGTTTTCCCAAACTCCTTTTTGCTCTCCAACTAAGTTCCTTAATGTAACAAGAAAATCAGGCTTAACGTCTTTTGAAGTATATGCTACTACTAAGTTAATTTCATGGAAAGGAATAGAAAATGTTTCATATTCCTCTCCCAACTCATGTTTATATCTAAAAGGTTTAGTTCCTTCTAGTATTTTCAGCGCTTCAACTAAGTGAAAAACATCCGTTCCACTATCTAGTTGTAAGTAAAACCGATCTCCTTTTTTAATTCCTGCTTTTTTAAAATATTCTACTAAGAGCGTAGAAATATAATTATAAAATTGGTTTGACATATTGTGCATCTCCACTATCACTTTTTTTATCCAAAATGTTAAGGTCATCAAATAAGCTTATAATCTCTTTTTTAGAGTAACGGTCAAATGCTACTCCTCTTTTTTCTAGTTCTTTAAACAAATCATTTAAAGGAATTCTTTTATCTTTTACCGAAACAGCTGTTAACAAAAGTAGAAAATCATGCTTAATATTAAATACCTGTCCATAACTTCCTCGGGTCTTTAAAAATTGGTTAGCACCTAAATCACCTATGTTTTCACCGAACTTCTTAGCAACATCTGTGCTTATACCTTCTTTTACGCAATTAAACAGTAATTGAAAAGCTTCTGGAAGGCTTTGAGCAGCTTTATTCTCATGAGACGGAAGCTTTCTTAATTCTAGATAGTCCTTGATCCATTGATTAACTTCGCTTAAAAAAGCAGCTTCATACTCCTCACCTTTACTCTCTATTAGATCGTAAAGTTTACGATATGGAATGAACTCAAGTATGTCATCATGCTCTTCCACATTATTCAGTGAATTATGACTAAGTTGAGAAATAGTATGAATATGAGGAAATAGATTAATAGATTTTTCTTTTACATATTTAAAACCCTCTAACTCACCAGTAGCTTTTCTTCTTCTACTCATAGATTCCCATTCTAACGCGAAATAAAGAGGTTGCACCATTTCCATATCAGCAGTGGTAAATTGCTCGAATTTCACAATTAATTGACACGCATACATAAACACATAATAATGTGTTAATAAAGGAAATGAAGTTAAAAAATAATCCTTATATTTACTTAGATACAAGATATCCTCTTGGTAAATACGTGTAAACTCACCTAAAAGAGGCTGATATTGTTTAACTGTTTTATTTTTCGCCTGATTTTGGGGATTCTTTGAAGATTCTTCTACTCCATTCAACTTATCAAGAATTAACTCCGTTAATATATCTTCTGACTCTTTATTATTGAAAATAGCCTTAATTTCAGGATTATCTTTAACAAAAGTTTCGCTCATAAACTGACCATATTTTCCAAATTCATTTTTCAATTTCTTTTCGATTTCTATATAATTAAATAAAAACGGATGAATAGGTTTAATATCTTCCTGATTAAATAGATATTGATCTAAAAATCGCACAAAATCATGGGAATCATCTTCATTGTTATAATCTACATTACTTGCAATATGTTCACTTAACTCATTACTTTCTGCAGACGTCACAAATTCCTTATCTTTAAAGGCCTTATTGCTTAGCTTTATCTCACAAATATTTCGTATATATTCTCCAAGAACTTTATTAAATTGTCCTCTAATTTCTTTTGTTCTTTTAGACAAAAAAGGTAACACATCTAGCACGTTACCAGTATCATGCTTTTTTTTGGTTTCGAAGAGATGATTTAAATACTCTCTTTCCAAGGTTTGAACCATTTTACTTACTCCCTTTCAAATACAAATGAACCAAAAGTATCACGCTTGATTGTATAAAATTTATTATCCTGAGGGAAATGAACAAGCATTTCCTTTTTCTTCATTCCAAACGCCATAAGCTTTTCAATAAATTCAACAAACTTTATTGCATCTTCTTCATTCTTTTTGTTTGGACAGTATCCATCTTGGACTTTCGTTAACAACTGATACAATGGAAAATCAATATCTAAGAAGATATTATTTTTTTCATCATTATCGTTATAAGCAAGTGTAATAAAGGACTTAAAAGATTCGATTACCTCTCCTTTATTCGGCTTTAAATGACTAATAGAAGGATTCAATTCTAGCTTTTGTGCTAGACGGTACTTTTCAGAAGGTTTATCTAAATATATATAGCCTTTCATTGGACTACCTTTCCATTTAAAAATAGCTGTTTCAATCTCCCCATAAAACCCTTTTATTTTTCTCATATCTCCCACGTTAAAATAATAAAGGCTTCTAAGGAATTTCGAATAGCTTTGATCAGCAATATTAGCGGCAAATTTTTCATTTGTTAAAAACGTAACTCTAATAAACGTTTCAAAAAACAAATTAAAAGAATAGTCCGTTAAATTATCTTTAGATATAAAAGGTTTAAACCAGCCTTTCGATGTTTCAGCATAAACATAATTTTCAATTAGAGTATCCCAATCATTTAAGGTATTAAGCTCTACTACTAACTGATCAATAAACACAGAGCGACGGTGAATAGGGTCTAATTGACTTAGAGATTGAAGAATTATAGAACGCTCTTTTCGATTAAATAGAAGGTTCGGTAAAGAGAATTCTAAAACGTCAAATTCAGACATCAGTTCTATGTTTTGAATGTTATCTGGAATTAAGATATCAGCGATAAAATTCAGGAAAGCTCGAGCTGAGATAACTAGTTTTTTTCTAACGATTGTCTGAATAACTAATTGTACAATTTGTTCTTGAACAAATTTATTTTGTAAAAACTCATAGTTTTTGTGAACCATGTTATGAAGCCCATTTTTTTTATCTTCTTCTAGTGCTAAATAAAACGGATTTTCATCTGAAGAATCGCAAATTTTTCTTATTAAAGAAGAATAAAAAGTCGAATTGGGCCCTTTTTCAGTTAATTCATACGAATGGTAATCACCAAAGCTTAGTAAATCGAAATTCTCATTGCTGAAGTAAGTAGTTACATTTTGAGAAAACAACTCACTATTATCCACAAACTCCCTTAATGTCTCATAGGAATATTCTTTGTGTTTTGTATTAATAAAGTTGTGTAACACTCCCATATTAATTGCTAGTATTACTTTTTGCGTCGAGTGTTCAATTTTTTGATCTGAAAAGCTATTCAATGCTTCTTCCAAAGTCTCCATTGCATCTTTATTAGGCGAAAAGCTTTCAGTAGCATCATTAAAAATTGTATAATCTTTTATTAAATCTGGCTTCTTTTCTTTAAGATATGCTAGTAAGTGAGACTTTCCGTCCCCTACACTACCACATAACAAAATTAAATTGCCTGTTTCTCTACTTTCATTACGTTCTAATATATTTTCTAAATCCAATTGAATATTGCGATCTACGTGCATATAGTCCTTAAAGATGCTAAAATTATTTGCATTCTCGATTGCTTCTTGCGACGAATCTTTTAATCTCTTTAGCTCTCTTACTAAGTAGCTCTGTCCTGGCTCTAAATCTTTATTTAAAATTGAAGAGGTAGAGTTATCTTCTTCTTGAGAAGACACAGGGTCATTTACTAAGAGGGGTTCTTCTACTCCTGATAATTCTTCTTTTTGCGCCATCTTTAATCCTTCAGGACCAAAAAGGCTCATAATTTGTTTCTTTACAATATCTTCAATGTTTTCTTGTTGAGGAGGTTTAGGATTCTCGTATAAAGGCACTTTTAATTGTTCTAATGAATACACCTCATAAAACCAAACTCCAATTTTGTACATTTCTCTATGTAGTTTAAAAGCTTCTGTAATGTCATTAAATTGGCCATCATGAGCAGCTTTATTGCCTGACAAGCGAATTGTATCGAATGATCTCTGAATATCTCTTTCAATATACCCTTCTTTCGTTAAGTACAAGATCTTTTCATACAAAGAATTGACGTAAGGTTCTTGTATTTTCTCCTGCTTAAATACTTCACTAAGAATTGCTTCAGCGAATAATCTAGCTTTTACAACTGAACTACTTGGATCTTCATATATTAATTCTTGCATCTTCTTGGCATTTTGAGCTGCTACAGGATTTATATCTTCTAAGAAGCTTAAAAAAAAGACCTCTTGGGAACTCATTTGTCAATCATCTCCGGTTACTATAATCATTTTCCATTTCATTTTAATTTTAACATATATTATATCTATTTTCTTTATGCTGGACCAATATGTTTATTTACACAAAAAACAATCTAATTAGAAAATTAGAAATACAGAAAATCGAACCTCCATTCGGTTTTTTTCATTGTATCTTTGAATTAATTAATTTATAATCAAATTATATTTTACGTACGTAATAAGGAGGTTTGATTATGGACTCGACATTCACTTATAATTTCCCTTCTATTAGAGGTGTCCAAGCAGGAAAAGAATATTTTGTAGCTATGTGCCCTTTACGAATTATTCCAAAGATTTTTCTTTTTGATGAAGAAGAAATTCCACCTGAATACAAATATCAAAGGATTTTAAACAAATCTAGAATTCCAGAAATGACAAATTACATAGTGGAAAATCAAAAAGATTATGTATTTTCCTCCATCACAGCGTCTATAGATGGTGAAATTAAGTTTCAGCCATATAATGAGGACCCTTCATCCAAAGACTTAGGACAGTTGCAAATTTCATTGGATGCAAGGTTTTTGATTAATGACGGGCAGCATCGAAGAGCAGCTATTGAAGAAGCATTAAAAATATCTCCCGAACTTGGCAACGAAACTATATCTGTAGTTTTTTTCCACGATGAAGGGTTAAAAAAATCCCAACAAATTTTTTCTGATTTAAATAGGCATGCTGTAAATACTACTTCTTCTATCGGTATTCTTTATGATTATCGAGATCGTTTGTCTCTTATTACTAAAGATGTTGTAACCACTACGCCTTTATTAAATAGATATACAGATAAAGAAAGAGTATCACTGTCCAAGAATTCACCCAAGATACTGGCTTTAAATCACATTTTTAATACAAACCTAAAGCTAGTTGGAAAATCTAAAGGTGATGAAATAACTCATGAGGAAGAAGAGTTTTTGAAGCAATTTTGGTTAGTTTTGTGTGATTCTATTGTAGAATGGAACATGGTTTTTGAAAAACAACTGACTCCTCGTGAATTAAGAGCAAACTTTATTGTGGGACATGGCGTATTTGTTGAAGCAGTTGGTTTAGTCGGACAATATCTACGAAAGCATCACCCCAAAGACTGGGAGAGTTACGTTAAAAAGCTATCAAATATAGATTGGAATAGAAGTAATACAAACGATTGGTTGGGACGTGCATTTAATCAAAATGGTCGTATTCAAAAGACTTCCTCTACCATTCAATTAACTTCTAATAAAATTAAGCAATTGATTAGTTTACCGCTAAGTGATGCTGAACAATCATTAGAAAATAAATTTTTTCAAGGAGTAGTTTAATTATGAGTAATGGCATCATTAGTAATCTTTTATCAAAACAAGTGCCTTTTATTGACGAAGCAAAAGAAAGCATAAAAAAAGCTTATAAGGAAGATGACCGCCCTTGGGTAGTAGGATATAGTGGTGGTAAAGATTCCACAGTTGTAGTTCAGTTAGTATTTGAGGCTCTAAGTGAAATGCCTAAAGAGGAATTGCACAAAAAAGTATATGTAATTTCTTCCGATACATTAGTGGAAACACCTTTAATTATAAATTCGATTAATCAAACTCTTAGAAGAATTCAAGATGAAGCTTTAAGTAGAGATTTACCAGTTGAAACACACAAAGTAAAACCAGTTTTTGAACAGTCATTCTGGGTCAATATTATTGGTAAAGGCTACCCTTCACCAAATCAAAAATTCAGATGGTGTACAGATCGATTAAAAATTGATCCTGCTAATCAGTTTATTATGGACAAAGTATCTTCTTTTGGAGAAGTAATCATGGTATTAGGTGTACGTGAAGATGAAAGTGCTACACGTGGTAATGTAATTCGTTCTCATACCGTCGAAGGAAAGACTTTCATGAGACACTCTACGTTATCAAACGCATATGTGTACGCTCCTATTAGGAGCTTTACCCTTGATGATGTATGGAATTATTTACTTAACCATCCATCTCCATGGGGAGATGACAACCATGAACTTCACAGATTGTATCAAGATTCCAATAGTGGCGAATGCCCGCTTGTAATTGATAAATCTATTAAAGAAAGTGCTGGCTCTTGTGGAAACAGTAGATTTGGTTGCTGGGTATGTACAGTCGTTAACGAAGATAAAGCTTTGAGCGGCTTTATTCAAAGTGGTCATGACTGGATGAAACCCTTACTTGACTTTAGAAATTGGCTATCTGCTATCAGAGATGATCGAACTAGAAGAATGAAGTATAGAATGAATGGTCATACCTACTTTAAAGATGTAAAGATTGTAGATATTGATGATGTACCACATGTACTAATTCCAAAGAAATCCGGTAGACCTAAACAACACATTCCATTAGACCAATATACTGTTGTACCAAAAGAAGAATTAAAAAATTATCTTTTTACTAACAACATTGATTTAAGTGCACCTCAAGATTACAAAATACTAGTCACGTATCAAGAAGAAACATTAGATGGTGAAATGGTGACAAAGCATGCTCAACTTGGTTTAGGGCCTTTTACATTAGAAGCACGACAAGAGATTCTTAGAAAACTTTTAGAAGTTCAAAAAAACTTAAAGCACCCTGATGACCCTCATTATGAACTTATAAGTATTGAAGAGTTAAAAGCAATTCGGAAAATTTGGTTCAAACATGGAGATTGGGAAGATCAAGTTCCAAAAATCTTTGAAGAAATTATGGGTTATTCTTTAGACTGGGAAATTGATGACCGTCCACTATTTGATAAGGAACAAATATCCGACCTAGAACTACTATGTGATCAATTTAAAGTTGATATTAAAGTAATTAAACAATTGATCTCTATTGAAAAAGACTTTTCTGGCTATAAAGTTAGAAGAGGTTTAATGGATGAAATAGGTAAAGCATTAAAACAAGATTATTTACATCTGTAATAGGAGAAAATGAGGTTTAAACATGATTATAAATGAAATTCAACTAACTAACATCGGCGCCTATAAAGAGACCAATTCATTTAACCTTCGACCGGAGAATGGAAAGAATGTTATTTTAATCGGTGGAGAAAACGGTGCCGGTAAAACTACCCTCTTGAATGCAATAAAGCTGGGTTTGTTTGGTTCTTATGGTTATGGCTTTAAAACGGAAAATGCTGAATACTTTAAAAGAGTTCAAAGCATTCTTAACCATAATGCGAAAAAAAATAATGAAAATAATTTTAGAATTAAATTGGATTTCTCTTTAATAGATAATTTCGAAAAGACCGATTATGTATTACGTCGACACTGGAAATTCTCCAATAATAATTTAAAAGAAACACTCGATTTATCAGCAAACGGAAAGTATTTATCAGAGTATGAAAAAGAAATTTTTCAGTCAAAACTAAAAGAGATCATGCCTCCTCAGCTATTAGATTTATGTTTATTTGATGGTGAGGAAATAGCTAGAATTGTGAACGAAGATTTATTATCTGAATACCTTCAAAACTTATCTAAAGTAGTATTTAACCTGGATTTATTCGAAATACTTGAAAACGATTTGGAAAGCTATTCTAATCAATCTGTAGATGTTAGAAAAATGGAAGAGTCTGAGCAAACTCTCTATGATTCAAATCTTCGTGAAAAAGAACTTAGAAAGAAAATTGTTTCGGCCATTTCTGATTTAAAGGAGCTCAACCTAAAAAAGGATGCTCTTAATGATGAATATCAGCAGCTTAAAGATGCTTTTGAGAAGTATGGTGGCCTTGTAAAATCTGAGAGAGATCAGATTGTTAAGCAAATGAACAGCCTTGAAAACATTAGGAAGCAAAACTTAGAAAAGATTAAAGGTTTTGTTGCTAATCTCCTTCCTTTTTATCTGACAAAAGGACTTCTCACAGATGCTAGACAACAAATTCAGAATGAGGAATCATTACAATTATTTAAACAGTTAGATACAAAATTAACAGATGATAAAATTAGCGATGTTCTTCATTCTCTTAATGGTTCTTTTGAAGATAATGCAGGTGAAACTTTAAAAGCTCACCTTTTAAAATTAGTAAAGCCTGAAAAAGAGATCACCTCAGTTCATGGAGCTTCCTTTTCTGAAAGTAGCTTAATTGAAAATATGTTTCTAACTATTTCAGGTACTGCTCACCAAGAATGTCTCGACATTATTAAAGACAATAAAGAAAAGTTAACTGAACTCCAAAAGCTAAGAGAAAGATTAAAAATTAATGATACAACCAATGAATTTAGTGATATGATTCAGCGCATGGAGACTACTCAACAAGCTATTTTAAAATTAGAAGATGAGCTAAACTCTCGTGAATCGCAATTAGAAGACTGGAAATCAGAACTAGAAGTCATAACGTCTACCATCGATAAGATCCAAGGTACGTTAAAAGACAGTGAAAAAACAAAAAGTTCATTTATTGAATCACAAAAAATTATTACATTAAGTCGACGTTTCCGAGAAATTCAGTTAAAGAAAAAGTTACAGCAAGTTCAAATCGAAGCAACTACTATGCTGAAGAGAATCTTGCGAAAACATAACTATATCTCTTCTATTGTTATTGATCACAAGACATACGATGTGTCCTTACTAGATTCTCAAAAGGATTATGTTGAAAAGTCCACACTATCGGCTGGTGAAAAAGAAATTTTACTTATTTCAATTATTTGGGCTATATTTAAATGCTCGGGTAGAAAAGTACCTTTTATCTTTGATACTTTACTAGGAAGATTAGATAAAACCCATAAAGCCGCAGTATTAAAAGAATTCATTCCTAACTGTGGAAGACAAGCTATTATTCTTTCAACTGATACTGAAATTGATGAAAATAACTACAAGATTTTAGAAGATAGTGTAACTAAAGAATATATGCTTGAATTTAACGTAGAAAGAAAAGAAACGCAGATTTTAAATCAATATTTCCCTTTTAGACAAACGGGGGTGAACCTATGAATTTCCGATTAAAAACTTCAAAAGAAACAGGAGATAGATTAGTATCTCTTCAGGCTACAACAGGGTTAACATGGAATATTCTGTCCCGAATCGCCCTTGCTCTTTCTTTAAGAGATCCATCGATGCCAAATTTAGTAGAAAATAAATCTGGCGTGGATATTAACCGAAATGCCATGACCGGAGAAAATGATTATATTTACAAAGCCTTAATTAGACAACATGCTCAAAGAAACGTTACGGATGAAGAATACTTCCCCGATCTTTTTAATGCACATTTAGAGCGTGGCATTGTTTTGCTGGATAACGAATACAAACATGCTAGAAACTACGAAAAGCTTCTCCAAAACTTATTAAAAATGGAAGGATAGGTGATACTGATGCTTTATTTAGACAATAGTGCAACTACACAGATTCATCCTGAAGTTAAAGAAGCTATGCTCCCCTACTTAATGGAGGAATTCGGTAATCCGTCAAGTAAGTATTATTCTGTCGCTGAGAATGCTAAAAATGCGGTTAAAGAAGCAAGACACTCTCTTGCCTCTTTAATTGGCGCTCACGACTCTGAAATTATATTTACTAGCGGCTCAACTGAAAGTAATAATATGGTTATTAAAGGCGTGGCAGATTATTATTCTAACCACGGTAAACATATCATCACTAGTAAAGTAGAACATCCCTCTATATTAGAAACATGCAAGTACTTAGAAGAAAAAGGCTTTGAAGTTACTTACCTTGATGTAGATCAGTACGGGAGAATTGACTTAGCAGACTTTGAACAGCAATTGCGAGATGACACAATTTTAGTATCGCTAATTTGGGGAAATAACGAACTAGGTTCTTTAAATGACATGGAATCGATTTCCGAATTATGTCGTAAAAGAAACATCTTCTTACACACGGATGCAACTCAAATAGTTGGTAAAATTGAAATGAATTTATCGGCTTATCCTGGAATTACTTTTCTATCATGCTCAGGTCATAAATTCCATGGACCTAAAGGTATCGGTGCTACTTTTATCCGTAGAGATCAATATGATATTTTAACAAAAATTACCCCTCTTCTCCATGGAGGCGGGCAAGAACAAGGAATCCGAAGCGGTACGTTAGCTGTTCACAATATCGTTGGCTTAGGAAAAGCAGCAGAAATTGCAGAAAAGAATTTAAAGAAAAACATTAAGAAGTTAGAAGACATGGAATCTTATGTTTCGTTAATTTTAAAAGATAAATTTAACGATCAAATTGTTTTCAATCATGATACTAATCATAAGATACCAGGAGTTTTGAGCGTTCAATTTAAAGGAGCAAATAACGAACTTTTAGTGAAAAATTTAGCTCCAGTAATGGCTGTGTCTACAGGTTCAGCGTGTAGTTCTAGCAAGCCTTCTCACGTACTTGCTGCTATCGGACTTTCGATTGATCAGGTTAGATCAACCGTTAGGTTTTCGTTGTCTAGCTTTATTGATAAAAAAGATTTAGAGATATTTAAAGAACTGTAAGAGGTTAAGCCTTACAGTTCTTTTATGTTTATAGTATACAATAATTTATAGTTATCTGGTAACCTAATCACTTTCTCTTTCCCAGTATTATATAATACTATATAAATTTTCATTAACATTCAGTCTAGTTAGATTCGCATATTATTCATAAAAAATAACTTCTAAGCGTTTTATGATTCCTCCCACATCATTCATCAGCTTGAATTCTTCCTTTAAAGTAACTTCTCTATATTTACATCCCGAAGTTTCACAGTATAATTTTTCTGGATCTCAAGTAAATATTTATTGCTATTGAATATTACACAATTTATAGCGTTAGAATATATCTCCGTTCTAAAAATACACCTTTTTAGTAACATTTATCTCAATGAAAAGCATCAGCTCAGGATTGTCCAGTTGTTTTCATTTGTTAGATTCTTTAATTTCCCAGCATAAAAACTGCTTCAAATACCTATAAACACCCTATCACTCTAAATCAAAATAATACCCGTCATCCTCCATCACTTTCTTCAAAAACTCTTCTAAAGAATCGGCAATCTTTATGTCATCATAATAAATCGCATTGTTCTGCTCTTCACTTATTTCTATCAGCAGCAGCGCACTTTCATTGACTTCAAAAAATAGTAATTTACCCTCTTCTAAATCTTTGTAAAGTTCGATATCAGGGTAAAATTCAAAATCGTTTACTTTTAATCTAGCGTCTCTGATTGAAGAAGGGCCCATGATGCGGTTTATATTATATTCAGACCCCCGAAGGAAGCCGTACCCCACCTCTAACAGAAACTTCCTTAACTCAAAAGGAAACTTTAGACCTAACGTTCTTTCTGCCTCTTCAACATCAGTTTCACGTACGGGATAAAATTGATTATCTTCTTGATCCGCCACAAAGTCGTACTTCATCATTTCCTCTCCTTTACATTTCACTTAATTTAATCCTCATCAGACAAAGCAAAAGCATTACTAACATCCTCTAATTCTTCCATGATGCTATTGAATTCACCCTCTATATGCAATAATTCCACCATCTGGATAATCTCCACACCATCCATAAGACAAATACCCGGATCTATGTAATTTAAATACGCTTTCAAAGAAGTTATTTTTAGTACCATTAACCGCTCTACTAATTACACAATTCAAAGGTTTCCAAGCTATATAGGCTTCTTCATCTTGAGAACCTACATAAATACGTCTATCTGCTTCTTCATTCCAAGAAATCAAAGGTAACGTTCCATTGAACTCTTCCCATTTTCCCGTTAGTTTCTTAAAATATTGTTTCATTACATGTTTCAAAAGCTTCCCCTACCTTACATACAACTATATTTCCAACTCGATATTCTCCGTCCCATTCACACGGAATATAACCGCTAAAATCCATACCTAACAATTAAAATAGGATTTCAGAAAATCAGAAAAGGTAGGCCACGTTGCCTCTAATTCCCCTTTTAACAGCAGCTCGTCTCCTCCTTCAAAATTTACTATGTACACGCTATCGGTTAAAGCATCAAGCACTAGTACGGCATTAGCTGATGTTTCACTTAAAATCAGATATTGTTTAGGAAAACCGTATTCTCTTTGGCAAATAAGCGTATATGCTTCAATGTTATTTTCTTCATCTACTAAATCAAGTAATTCAAAAGGTATGTATTCTTCCCAGAATGGTCCGGCATACCGTGTGTAAAATTCTGTGAAGGTTTGGGATCCCTTTACTTCTAGCCGTGCTAAAGCATCCTTTACTGAAGTTTTATCTTCACGTATATATATTTTTTCTTCAAGAACTTGGTTCAATTTATTTGGCAGCATCTTGATCTAACATTCCTCCTAAGTCTAATTTTCTACTAATTAATTAACTAATCAACATTTACCGAAATAAATGTAGCCACATCACTCGGAAAATCATCTAGAAATGCATCACAAACTAACTTTTTTGTAATTATTTTACATAAAAAATCGGTCATGGACAGTGAGTAAATATAATTTTCAGGCAATCTAGATTCATACACCACCACTTTCCATTCGGCGGGGCTCCCTTCAGTTAGCCAATATAATTCGTCACCATTCTCCGTATATCCCCAAGGAAGAACACTTCCATTTTGTGGATAAAAATGATGTTTATAATATTGAAGGAATTGAATATTAAACTTCAGTTCAAGCTCTTTTAAGGCCTCTTTATTTACTCCTGGATTTAACTTATGGCTACCTTCAACATATTTATTTCTTCAACAAATAGCTTTAGTTCAAGATTTCCTCAATAAAGCTCTTCGCCCATTTATAAAACCTCCTATTTATTTAGACTTCATAGGGATCTATTGTCTAACTCTTACCATTATCACCTGCATAATCTGACTCCCAAATAATCAGTAAAAGAGATACTCATACCTCTACAGCACATTAAATAAACATATACAGAATGATACCTCTCATGGAATTCGAAAGGAGAAATCACCTTTGACAAAATATCGGATTATGACCTTTGATGGAGGCGGTACTTTAGGTGCTTTAAGTTTACAGCTTTTGAATAGATTAGCTCATCAAAACCCCAAGTTAATTAGTGAAACCAATGTTTTTTCAGGAAATTCGATTGGTTCATTTACTGCTCTTGCATTAGCAAGCGGAAGAACACCAGAAGAGACGTTTGATTTTTTTAAAGATCAAATCTTACCGGCATTCAGCATTTCCCGACCGGGCGGACCTGTTTTTAACCAACAACTACCCTATTCTGGTTTTATTAAAGCCATACGAACGTTTTTCCCCCGAGACCTTCGCCTTAGAGATTTAAAGAAACGAATTGTTGTGCCGTCCTTTCACTTATTTTCACCGGAGCTGAATCGTTGGAATCCTGTGTTATTTCATAATTTTCCTGGTTCTCCCTATCTTAATGAAAAAGCAAGTGACGTAATACTTAGAAGCAGCGCTGCTCCCGCAACGCAAAGAGCTTATCAAAACTATGTGGATGGGTATACAGTAGCAACTAACACTAGTACAGCTAGTATCGCGTTTGCAGTAGGGAAAGCCAAACAGCCGTTGGATCAAATTGCCGTATTATCCATCGGAACAGGTGAGCAACCAACTCAATTAAGAAGAGATACAAAGGGATGGGGAATGGTGAGTGCCGATAACATACGACCAGAAGATATGGAGGACCTGCCGCCAAATTGGGGAGTGCTCTTAGACCGGTCTCCCAATGAACCATTGCTGCCGTTTCTTCAGATTATCTCCGGTGGATCAAGCTACTATGAATCAATGGTCAGCTCTGAGCTTTTAGGCGATCAGTTTTTCCGGTTAAATCCGCGGATTCCTAATTTCTCTAAAACGGATCCTTCGGTGGTGCCCGCTCTTATTTCAATTGCTAATAAAACGAATTTACGGCCTGCGTTTCATTTCATTGAAAAAAACTGGAAATGTTAGTCTTTTTGAGAAGAGTATTGAATACGGAATTTGTTGTTTTATAAACACAAATTCCTCTTTCAGATAAACCCTTATATTTTAGCTGATCATGATAATTCGTTCGTTATTGTAATCGTGCTTTTTTATTCTTGCTCGTTTCCCCTATTAAAACTTTACACTTTTCAGCATTTTCACAATCAACTTGTCTTGTTTTTCCCCTTGTTTCTCTGTTAAATGATCTCCAGTGTATTTGTAATAAAGCTCGATTACTTTATCCGTATTTTTATCTGCTATATATGCTACGTATGTATTTGGAACATACTTAATATTGCCCTTTACAACTTTTTCTTCAGTTCCTTTAAAATATGTATATGCTGAATCGTAATATATACTGATATGCGCTGTTTCTATCTTTTTTGGTTGATTCACATGTAGGTTCTTTTTAAAGAAACTCTCTACATTTATGTCCTCATTTTCTTTTACTTTCTCTGCCAGTTCTACGTTTATGTATGAAATTCCATTTTTATTATTAAAGGAGTTTTCCGAAGAAGCCACCCATCGCTCATAAGCATTTCCATTGAGAGAGTAGTCTTCTTTATTTTCATGAATTAACTGATACTCCTCTGGAAACCACATCGTATACTGCCCTGTCTTCGATTTAAACTCATAAAATCCATCATCTACTTTTTTATCTTTTTCTAAAAATTCTCGTGTAAAGTGATCATTAAAAGCGGGGACGTTTGGATAACGGGTTTCATTTATCATCCATATACCTCCTATTAAAATAGTAGCTCCAGCAATGACTGCACTAACTATTTTTGTGCGTTTTTTCATCATAGCACCTCCTTTTACTTATGTTACGACCTATACTTTATACATGTTCGATACTACCATAATTCTACTGGAAGAAGCATGAACATAATCAATGAAAGACTCACAAATAGTTCCTACCACTCTACAAAAAAAGGAAAAACCGACTCCAACTACAACAACCGCTAGCTCCCCAAAAGGAACTAGCGGTTATTCATAATCTCTCAGAAACCATTCACTCTTCCACCGGCTTCTGCTCATCTGTTAACGTATCAATTTTAGTAATTTGAAGTTTGTCTTTGCCAGCAGTTTTCACATGGTAAATTCGTTCTTTTTTGAACTGCGTGCTCGCGTCATATGAATCAGTGAACGTGTACACTTCGTTTGTATAAATGCTGTAGGTTCCGTCATCATGTGACTCTGTTTTTGTCACTAAAAATTGATCGTTAGCAAACGATACGTTTTTGCCGGCGAGTGATGTGATGTAGCTTTTCAGCTGTTTATACACTGGCTGATTCGAGTCGATATAGGGTGCCATCCCACTAAAGTCTCCACTGTTTAAACTTGAAAAGTAAGCAGCTTTATAGGAGATAAAAAAGTTTTCAAGATCCGTTTTGCTTACTTCAGCTGGTTTAGGTTCTTCATTTTTTAACGACGTCGTGCTGGTCGTTTTTTTTATATCTGCGCTTGTTTCTGCCGTTTGATTGTCATGATTCATATATACAATCGTCATTAATAAGACAAGGACGATAGCGGCTCCTATTAAAATAGGAAAAGTGCGCCGTGATGATTGCTGCTTTTTGAGCACGGGAAAGTCTGCGTAGGATGGCAGTGTAACAGGTTCTATATCTACCTTTAACCGAGCTAACGGCTTTGGCATCTCCGTGCTTTTTATACTATTAAGCGGCTGAAGTGCTAAAAATTCTTCGTAGGTAACAATAAACTCGTTTACTGCTATTCCTTTATACATGCCGTAAATTCGGTTCCACAGTTCTCGACATCGAGTAGCCTTTATATCTTCACTCAGTTCGTTAAAAAATGGTCGTGATTTTTTAATAAAAGCCGCTAACCACGTTTGATGAGCGTCGACTTTGTGGACTGCATGTAGGTCGGTAAGTGATTGCTTTAACTTGGCATGTTCATTTGCATCGTTTTGGCTAATCACTTCCATACTGCGTTGCGTTTCTTTCAGCACAGTAGAAAGACTCTTACTCATTTTTTCTTGTAGCGCATCAAACTGACTGCGAACATCAGGCCAGTGAAGTTCGAGTAACTGTTTTTGTGCAGTCGTGGCTTTTCGAATACTTTCATTTAGCTCATGCTGCTTTGTGCGAAAGGCGGTCGCTTTTTGTTTGGTCACTACTTTATTTTTGCTTAGCTGATGCCATTCTTGCTTTAAACTCTTGTCTTCTTCGAGTACTGTGGCTATCGCTTGTTTTACATGTTCATGCTTTTTTTGAAAGTCAACGAACGCTGACAAATACGTATTCCAGTTTTCCTTCATTTCTTTTAACGATGACGCGTTAGCATGTTTTTCTGTTAGTTGAAAAAAGTCGTTTCTAAACGCTACCATATCCGCTTCAGAAATAAGTTCTTTTCCGAAAAGCTCTGTAACACTTCTATGTATGCTTGTTAACTGTTGGAGCTGTTTCATATTGCTTTGACGCTTTTTTATGTACTCTGGATAATCGTTTGAAAGAAATGTCACCATTGTATATTCACTGTTGTTCATGTTGTACTCTGTCCGTTCTTTTTCCAGTTCGTCATACACTTTTTGCAGCTGACGTTCTACTATGGAGAGGAATTTTTCTTTATCCATCCCGTCTACTTCTTCTTTTAGTATGTTTAAAGATTCCGTTTCTTCAATAAGAAATGTTTTTTCTTTATATAGCTGTATCCACCTTTCTAGTAAATGTGCTGCTGATTCATTCCAGTGGCTTGTATTCATCGTTTGCTTCACCTGTTGTTTTTATTTTTATCCTTTCTTAACTATACAGGAATTGAACAGAAATTCTATTACAGTTTTATTACTCTTGAAAAATCAGGTTCAAGCTTTCTAGAGCCGATTCTAACGTTTGTTTATCTCCTTGATCGTAGCTATGTGCCACAAGCACTACGGTTGTAAATACGGCTTTCCATTTTGCAAGCCTGTGCGTTTCTTCATCTACTTCTCCGTATTCTTTAAAAAAACGTGCTCTTCCTTGAGGAGGTAAAAAGCTGTAGGCAATCGCTAGGTCAACTGCTGGGTGACCAATATGAACATCCCCCCAGTCAATGATGCCCGAAACCATATTGGTTTGATCAACAATCATGTTTTTAATATGAAGATCTCCGTGAACTAGTACATGTTTTTCTTGATACTTAATTTCTTGTATGTCATTTACATAGTCTTCAAGAATCTCCTGTTTTGAATAAAGATTACGCTCTTTCATTTGCTTGACATACTTCTCTAGCGCAGGCTTTCGCTTCATCATATCAAGCCGATTTAACTCATCAAACGGAACACTGAGCTCTTGCGCTTTTGAGTAAGGATAGTGATGTAACGTGCGAAGAAACCTCGCTAGTACAGAAGCGGATTGTATGCGCTCTTCTTCTGTTAATCTTCCAGGTGGAGTTCCTTGAACGTAGTGATAGCCCGTAAAAGGCCAAGGATAGCCTGCATTCGGCTTACCGAAAAAAATAGGCTCTGCAATCGATAGAGGCAATTGAGAAGCAAGGCTTGGTAAAAGCTGATTTTCTGTTTTTAATAGTCTCACTGCGAGTTCTCGTCTTGGAAACCTGAAAACAAAGCGGTCGTTTACTTGATAAACCGTATTGTCAAAGCCGTAGCCAAGCAGCGAAATTTTAGCGGGCGCAAGTTCTGGAAACTGCGTCTCGATTAGCGTTTTGGCAAGCGGTGCTGATACGATTTGTTCTGCATCCCATGCATTTGGCACTGTGATCACCTTTCTTTAACGTGAAGTTTGTATGTAAAGTATACTATAAATAATTTTGACCATAAAAACCCTCTGACGCAAAGCCAGAGGGTTTCAGTGAGTATATAAATAAGATAGAATGCCTTAGAACTGCACACTACGCCTCTAAGTTAGTAGCCTACGGTACGTTTACTACTTAATACGTACACCAAAATACCTCATCGGCTGTTTCTTCAACATGCTCCATCTTAATAAAGTTCAATAAAAGATCCGTTTGGTCATTTCCTGTATACTCATCTTGGTCAACATTATAAAATTGAATAAGCTCGACCTTGTACATACCGTTTTTAATATCAATTCTATACTTAGAACAGTTTTGATCAGGCACAGACTGATCTTCAAACTGGGCGGCCATCGTAAGGCAGTCATAATCTACGAGATAAAGCTGATGATTGGTTACATTTATATAACCTGTTGCTTTTCTAAAGTATGTACCTATATCCGACTCTGTTCCAATCTTCACTTCTACGTTCCAGGAGTGTTCAATTCCTTCTTCTGTCATTTGACATACTAGGATATTTCTCTTTTTCATTTCACTGCCAAAATGGTTCAAAAGCTGATCTAGCTCCCAATCCTCATCGACAAATGATTGATATTCTTTTGCATTGGCCACTCCGATAAAATTGGTATCGCCAAAATCCATAGAAAATTTCATTTTATCTCCTCTGCTCTTTAAAGTAATTTTTATTATCCATTAACATATATCCGCAAACTTCTTACACGCTTTCTCTAACTCTTCTTTTTTAGCAAGCTGACAAACCCACTCTTCAGGAATACCATCCAGCTCATAATATACTCCTGCCATAGTACCTGTAATAAAGCCTATTGTGTCCGTGTCTTCTCCTAAATTCACAGCAGTGAGTACAGCTTCTTTGTAGTCATCACTTTGCAGAAAAGACCAAAGAGATGCTTCTAGCGATCTGACGACGTATCCGGTTGACCCGATTTCATTTCTCGCTGCGTGCGGCAAGCTTAGGTTTAACACTCGTTCATACGCAGTGAACTCTGCTTCATACTCCGTACCTGTTAGCTGTTTTTGACAGAGATTTACCGCGTTTTCATATGCTTTAAAAGGCTGGTCGCCGTCAAGAAGACAAATAAGCAGCTCCACGTATATAATGCAGCCAAGCGTAGAGCGCACATGGCGGTGCGTGACGTGCGCAATTCTTTTTATTTCTTCTTTTCTTTTTGTAAAGCTAGGTTCATCACATAGTGTAAAAGCAAGCGGGGCAATACGCATAAGCGCTCCGTTTCCGTTGTCGTATTCAGCGCTTCCTCCCCACTCTTCTTTAGGAAGTCCGCTTTTATAGCGGCGAATCGCTTCGCTTGTTGCGATGCCAATATCAAACATTTCTCCGTACGGCGTCCAGTAGCCATCCGACCAATAGCTCTCAAACTTTTGCATCAAATCATATTCATCTTGTTTGTCTAGTAAATTATCAATCAAGCACATCGTTAAAGATGTATCATCTGACCACGTTCCTTTAGGCTGGTTGTATGTACCGTAGCCGGTCATAGCCGTAATCCGAAATGAATCGCGTTTTTTAAACTCAACTGGAACGCCTAAAGCGTCTCCCACAGCTCCTCCTAGAATTGTAGAAAGGACTTTTTTATGTAGCGTCATGTGATCAACTCCTTTCTATTATTGTAATTGTTTGATTTTGGAATTTGCAAGAGATCTCTTGCCTAGACGTTTTTTCTTCTTTTTACAAAGGAATTTACAAGCCTTAATCTAATTTAGTAAGAGGTAAAAAAACATGTGAGGTGTGGTAGATGATTCATTTTTTTGAATACAATTGGCAAGTGAGAGATGAATGGTTTAGCTGGTGTTATCAACTTTCTAGAGAAGAACTGTTGAAGAAGCGGACTGGAGGAACGGGCAGCATTTTACAAACTCTGTTTCATATTATTGATGTGGAATACAGCTGGATACGTGCTATCCAAGGTAAACAAGATATCGTGCTTTCTTTTGAAGAACACGATACTCTTGAAAAGCTTCAAGCGCTCTCTTCTGCACATAGACCTGACATTGCCGACTTTCTAAGTCATTTGAATTTTTCTAACAAAAGGTACGTAACAGTCCCTTGGGATTCTACTTCTTACACAGAAGCTGACATCTTGCATCACATCATCATTCATGAAATCCATCACATCGGCCAGCTTTCTATTTGGGCAAGAGAGGTGAATAAACAGCCTATTTCTTCTCACTATGTAGGAAGAAACATAAAAGACATTCCTTCGTACTTCTCTAAAAACAATTGACCAACAAGAACAAACGTTCTATAATTACTTTGTAAATATATGGAGGCGAAAACAATGAGACCCGAGCTTAAAAGAGACTTACCTATCAACGAATTTACGGACTTTTACTGGCTCAAAACCGAACTGCAGCAATTTTGCCGTGAAAACAATATGAGCCCGTCTGGATCTAAAATGGAACTTTCAAAAAGAATTGAAGTGTTTTTAACAACCGGTAACACTCAACAAATAACAACGCGACCTAAAAGACGCTCGTCCTCTAAAACACAAGCGCCGCTAACATTAGATACCGTCATTGGGGAAAATCACCGCTGCAGTCAAGAAGTACGGACTTTTTTTAAGAAAGCCATTCATCCTACGTTTCATTTTTCCACGTATATTCAAAGCTACTTTAAAGAAAATGTAGGGAAAACCTATCGAGATGTGGTAAAAGCGTGGCATGAAGAAGAAAAACGTAAAAAGCAGCCTTCTTATCAAAAAGAGATTGCGCCTCAGTTTGAGTACAACCGGTTTATTCGCGATTTTTTTAACGATCAGAAAAACAATGGAAAAAGCCGCGATGATGCAATTGCGGCGTGGAAGTATTTGAAACTTCAGCCTGGAAGCAATCAATACCACTCTTAAATCAAACTCTACATAAATAAAGAGCATTAAAACACCACCTCAAGAAAAGGTGGTGTTTGTGCACGCCTGTAGATTTCTTCACATACGCATGTGCTGTTTGTTGCGGCGTAAAATCTTTAGCTATAAACAGACTCTTTTTTAATTAAACCAAGCGTCTGTGAAGTAGACGCATGAATTTCGTTAAAGAAGTCTGGATGATCAACTAACGACATGCCATAGGAAGGAATCATTTCTTTTATTTTTGGCTCCCACTTGTTCATGTTTTCTGGGAAGCATTTTTCCAATACTTCAAGCATAACGTGAACCGCCGTCGATGCACCAGGCGAAGCGCCAAGAAGTGCAGCAACAGAACCATCAGCGGCACTTACAACTTCTGTACCAAACTGAAGCGTTCCTTTTCCTCCGGCTTCCGTGTCTTTGATTACCTGCACACGTTGGCCTGCTACAACAATATCCCAGTCTTCGCTTTTCGCGTTCGGGATAAACTCACGCAGTTCTTCTACACGTTTTTCATTTGATAACAGCACTTGCTGAATTAAATATTTTGTTAACGCCATTTCTTTGACGCCTGCTGCTAGCATGGTTAAAATATTATTCGGCTTTACAGAACTGATTAAATCCAGGTTTGAACCTGTTTTTAAGAATTTTGGTGAAAAGCCGGCAAATGGACCAAACAACAGCGTCTTTTTGTTGTCAATATAGCGTGTATCAAGGTGCGGAACTGACATTGGCGGAGCTCCGACTTTGGCTTTTCCGTATACTTTCCCGTGGTGCTGCGCAATGACTTCAGGGTTATTGCATACCATAAATAATCCGCTTACCGGGAATCCTCCAATATGCTTGGATTCAGGAATACCTGTTTTTTGAAGTAAAGGCAAGCTTCCGCCTCCACCTCCGATAAAGATGAACTTTGCCGTGTGGTACTCAACTTTGCCGCTGTCTACATCTGCGACTTTTACTTCCCACATACCGTCACTTTTACGTTTAATATCTTTTACACTTCGTTTGTAATGAACGTGAACCCCTTTATTCTTCAGGTGGTCAAACAACATGCGTGTTAAAGCACCGAAGTTTACGTCTGTTCCCGAATCAATTTTAGTTGCGGCAATTGGTTCATTTGACGTGCGCCCCTTCATGATTAACGGAATCCATTCTTTTAGTTTGTCAGGACTGTCGGAATACTCCATTCCTTGAAACAACGGATTGTTTGACAGCGCTTCAAAACGCTTTTTCAGAAACGATACATTTTTTTCCCCTTGTACCAAACTCATATGCGGAATTGGCATGATAAAATCTTGCGGATTGCGAATCAACTTGCTGCTTACAAGATAAGACCAAAACTGTCTTGACAGCTGAAACTGCTCGTTAATTCGGATCGCTTTCGTTATATCTATAGATCCATCAGCTTTTTCTGATGTATAGTTTAGTTCGCACAGCGCAGAATGGCCCGTCCCTGCATTATTCCATTCGTTCGAGCTTTCTTCCCCTGCGTCTGCGAGTTTTTCAAATACTTTAATGTCCCATTCAGGTGCTAACTCTTTGAGTAATGATCCCAAAGTTGCGCTCATGACTCCGGCACCAATTAAGATAACGTCTGTTTTTTTCTGTACGTTGCTCATTATAACCTTCCTCATCCCCTATATTTGTAAAAAGATGTAGGCGCTCCTGCTTACGTAGTAAAAAAATTCAGGTGCGACCTAAGAACACACCTTTTTCTGTCTCACTTATAACTATATCACAGTATAATTGTCTGATGATTATAAACTATTCAAAAATGATAAAAAAGTGAGAAAATCGCCCACAAATTCCAAAAAACTTATTAAATTCCGTCTGCATTTTCTTTTATTAGTAAACTTTTATACCTACTTCTAAGTGGTAAAGCATTGATTAATAAAATAACAAACTATTCCAAAAATTCAGCTTAAAAACCAAAATAACTGCCTTGAAAATTTCACCTACTATAACTATACTCAGCCCAAAGAACAATCAGCACTATAAATAGAAAAGCCTTCATTCTTTTTGACTAGTTATACGTAGATGTATTCATATATGTATAGAGCACCAGCTCATCCAGGTTCATTTTTAGAAAAATAAGTATATATTGCAATGGCTAATTTTCAGCCCATATTGCAAGTTACAATATCTATGTCATATAACATACCATGAAATAAGTGAATAAGTAAATGATTATTCAGAAATTTATGTTATAAAACCTAACATGTATGTTGACTTTTACATAAACTATATTTAAATATTTAAAAGAAAACCCTCCAAATTTTGACGAGTGACATATTGTTATACGCTTGAGCATTTTTTTGATGAAGCATTTCCACAAAAATACCCCTTAGAGACTTTAGCAAATCAACGTGCACTTACAAAAAGCTTTTCAATCATGTAATTTACTTAAAAAATCCGTAAACGTATCTGCGATGTAAAATACATTGCTCCTTGCACGTTCTTCCACTTGTTCTTCAGTTAAACCTTTCTCTTGCATTAACACTTCTTTTTCAGCAGCATTTTCATGTTCCCAAAATACCACAATCGGATTGTCTATATTATTTTTACAATCTAAACAAAATAAATTTCCAGCGGGATCATTCGCAATAGAAAAAACCTTTTTCGAAAGCATAGGTTTATATAGTTCATATTTTTGAACAATGTACTTACTGCTTTTCTTATCAAAGCTAAATAAACTACCAAAACAACGCTCTACGTTGCCTACATTAAATTCTTCTGGTAATACGCTAGCACCTCCATTTATTTTTACACAATCAATATAATCTTTAGGTAAGTGGAATCCTAATTGCCTTCCACTTTCTTCAACCTCATTTTCTGATACTTCTCAATCAGCATATTCCCACTCTAAATCTTTTCTCATCTAATTCCTCCTTATAAATACGGATTATTCCATAACTCCAATCAGAAATGGATATTTAATTCTTCACGAATCGATTTTTCTAGATAGTCTTCAAAGCTTCCGGCTAGAACTTTTTTTCCGCCAAAGTCAAAATCAACTATGATGATTTCTTTATTAGGATATTGAAAGCCTACTGGATTTCCCGCACTGTCTACTCCAATCACAACAAAATGCTCGTATCCTTGACAAAGAATATTTCTGAACTGTATAGATTTATCTACAAATGACGGTGTAGACACAAACTCTGCCTCTCTTAACCCTAAAACAACCGCTTCACCAATTGCCCCCGAACCATACCTCAAAAGAAATTTTTTAAAGTCCTCTGGAAGTTTCACTTTTAGCTTAGCTTCAGCTTGTGTCACTTCCTCACTAGTAACAGCACCGCCAAAAGCTTCAGGGTACATTTCCAACTCTTGGTCCACTGCTTTTAATAATTCGATCTTCATTCCATTCCTTCCCTTTCTGTAGATGATGAATTTATAAGAAATACTTATTTAATTTTAATTTCACTACATATGGAGTTTAAGTAATCTATGTCAAAGAAATTAAAAATTTACAAAAAACAAAATAAACCTTAAAAGGTAATGTAGCCCATCAAGGTATATGTTTAGAGTAACGTTTTTATTTTTTAATATCCCTTTTCCATACACTTTCTCCGTCAGTTAAAAAAACTGCACTTGGCGGATCATCATAAAGTGAAATTTCAACTAATGAACCTTTCTTTTGTATTAGCCAATTATATAAACAACTTTCCTCACTAGTAGGATGCGCTAAAATATCATTTACTTGAAATACAGCTGCATCATATTCGGTATAATTTACATCGTCGTCATCTAACCCATTATCTGTTTCAAAAACTGTATCTAGTTCACCAACAATCCTTAATCCATTTTCCCATTCTAGTATCATGTCACTATGTTCATATTTTATTAATGTTCCTATTAAAGAGTCATACCCCATATACATCCTCTTTTCTTTTGTTTTTACGGCCTTGATGGTACTATATGAGCTCCATCTTTGCCATAATGCATCAACCCATTAGTAGTCTCAAGGTATTCACCGGTATTTCGACTATAGTACTTCCTAATAGTTTTACCAAAGTCTACTCTTTCTTTTTTACCGTTTGGCAGTAGTTGACCTTTCCCTGCAAACGTATCAAGCAATTCATAAGCTGTTTTATATTTCATCATATCATATACAATGTTTACAAAACTTCTCATAATACATACCGCTTGTCCTTTTGTTTTTCCCTCTTTAGTTTCTGTTGATAATATACATGAAACACTAGGTTTCTAGGTAACTTACTTCCTTTCGCTACTTGCACTTGCTGTACGGCTAAATTATAAAATAAAGCGTGTAGCGCCCTCTTTCCTTGTTTGCTTTTGTGTGTTTTACCTTTCCCACCAGAACCAACGTAAACAGGTGCAATCCCCGCAAATCTTGCTAATTTATTGGCATTTGGAAATGGCCTTACACCCCCAATTTCTGCAATTAATGCCGATGCCGTCACAAGTTCTATTCCTGGCATCGTCTTTAATTGATAATCTAAATGTGTCTACCTATTTCTATCCTAAAACGCAAAAAAAGCACTCGTTGCCTTTAGTTGACAATCAAGAGCTTTAAGTTCATATGTTTTTAAGTAGCATAAATTTGTAAGTTTTGTAGTAACTGTTGTCTGATTTTTGTTTGCTTCACCTTAACGCTTCCCACTATAATAAATTTCTTAATAAAAAGCACTTGTATTCAATGTTTTTATATTTTTTTGCAAGCTCTACTATTATTTCGCTACAACTCTCACACCTATCTAATTCCGCAAATAACAGAATTCTTCCTTTGATTTTTATAGTTCCCAAGAAAAAGCCCTTCTGGATTTACTCAGAAAGGCTTTGACTGTTATTTATTTAATAAATATATTTATATTTTATTTTTTAATAAATTTTTCTTATCGCTTGGTACACCCATTACTTACTGTAAATGCCCCTAGCATATAAAATGCCATCTCGCTAAATTCTCGTTCTTTTCTCGTTATTCCAGTATTAAAATAACATAATAGTACAGCCTTAATAAGCTCTCGATTTAAAACATATAATTGATACTCTTCAATTACCTAAGCATCCGTCCTTCATCAAGTTTAGTATTTTTTATAAAGGCAAAGCCTTGAAAGGCATAAAATTCTTCAAAATAAATACAGTTTTTTTTTATTTCTTTATCTGATATCTCTCTTTAATTTTATTCATATATTTTTCTATCTCTGACCCATTTTCTGGATGTCTCGCTATATAATCACCAGTTATTTCTTTTAAATATATAAATAAAGTTTCATAGCCTATTATTACTTCTTCATCCTCTTCTACTGCAGGATAATCGAAATAAAAGGCTATCCCTTCATCTCCAAAGTAATCCTCTTCCCATTCTTCATAGTCTTCAGCAAATACACACCAAACATGCTCTATTCCATACCCTTCTCCACCAGCTAGTTTTTCCAACACTTTTAAAAATCTGTCATCTCCTAGAACTTGAAAATAGTAATTAACTAGTTTCTTATTTTTATCTTCCATTTTATCACCCCATATTATCTATTCATTCTTTTATTCTTAGACCACTGTTTACATAGTACTCCGTGATGGCCCACCTTCATTAGCTCTCGATTCTCAATCAAATCATTTTCTTATTGTCTCGCTCAAAAATCAGCTGATTTAATATAAATTAAAGTAAAAACCTTGAAAGGCATTTAGCCAATCAAGGTGTTTGCTTGGAAATCAGGATTAATCTCTCTTGATACAAAATATCATTATTTGTTTCTTCTAAAGAAGTAATTAGTCTAAATAAAGTATTTTTTCGCATAAACTTTTGGATTCAAAACTTTGATATCTCAAATTTAATCCAAGTACTCCTCAGCAATTTGCATACTTCTCTTTAAGTTTAAGTCTGGGTATCTTTGATCTAGGCAATATAGTAATTCAATATACTTTTTACTTTGCAAATTATATGCCACTTCTTCAAAAATCTCACTTAAAAATGAAAGTTCTGTTTTTGTACAAACCTTTAAGAAACTCAAAGTCAAGTTTTCATCTTCACTTAGTAAAACAATTAACTCTTCCCATTTCTGCTCAATTCTTGGGTCATTATCATCTAGTAATGCTCGTGCACATAAGACCGCTCTAACTATTAGGTAGATGTTAACTTCTTCTATAATTATAATGGTTTTATTCGTTAATAATAACCAAATGCCTAGTTTGGCAATTTTTCTTTAATGTAAGAATGTTCAAGAAAACTAAGCAAACTCTTGGTTAAATATTTTACCTGGTATTGATCTAAATCACCATTGACAATTAACTGACCCTTCTCTTTTCTAAGTAATTGATCCGAACCGTTTTCTAAAAACAATAGATTTCCGCCAACTTGTCTCATAAGATTCCCAATAACTTTAAACAAAACTTCTATTCCTTGATAGAAAGTGTTACCAAATAATTGAACTCTAATGCATACATTTACTTCTAAATCGTAATGCCTTCTAATAAAAGCTATGTCAGATATATCCTCTATTTCTAGAGCTAATGAATAATACTTAATCCCAATAACTATTTCTTCTTCACTAATGTGAACAGTTATATCTTCGTTCACAGACCCAACTATTATACTTCGAATAATTTCCGCCAGGGATTTACAACTTAAATTAGAGCTTAAAAACAATTCGTAATCCATTTATTTCTCCTCTCCAAATACTCGTGTAATTTTTCCGTCGTTCACAATAAGTAATTCTTTTAAGTTTTTCAAATCTCCATTTGGATTAGCTTTTCTTTGAATACCTTCAGTAATTTCAAGAATTTTCTCAGGTGGAAAATTATCCACATTTTCTAATGCTTCTTCATTCAGTTTTGGGCTACTAATTCCTTTATCTCTAAAAATATGTATCAAGTTCAAGCCTTGTTCTTCACAGTATGCTTCAATTTCATCTTCTTGATATTTCAAGCTATATCCCTCTTTAGCTTGCCCTTGAGTGGAGACTCGTATATACCCAACAACGTTCAACTTTTCACCCTCCCATTACGAAAATTAAAATTTATGTAACGCTTTTCAAACGAATAGCGAGTATTATATGACCGTCTCTAGTAAAAATACAACCCACTATTTTTTATCCAAAGCAGCTGCAAAAGAAAATCCTTTTACATTACCCATTGTTTATCGCTACGAGCTTTTACGATTCCGTTAGTTTATCGTCATTGCCGTGTATAAAGTCCCTCGGCCATGTAAAATGTCATCTCGCCCGATTATCTTACTTTGCATGCTATCCAAGTATTAAAACATAATGCCTTGATGGTACAACCATCATGAGCTATTGATTTTTATTAGCATTTTTGTGTAGTCTAAAGCATAAATTTCTTACAAAAAACAAAAAGCACCTGTTGCCTTTAATTGACAATAAAGTGCTTTAAGCTTATATGTTTTCTTAAATGTATAAAACCTCTATACAATCTTATTCAATAAAACTACCTAATTCCTCTTCCCAAAAACACCCTTCAGTTAAAGAGGCAGCGTCGATTTTTTGAAGTTGGCCAGAAATCCAGTCTAACAAATCTTTAGTTGCATTTTTTTCGAGATAAGCTCTTCTTCCGTTAACAGCCTTTACTTTCTTTATAAATTCTACGTAGACAAGTAAAGCTTCTGCAAACTTTGCTATCGTAGTATTTATTAAAACAACCTTATTATCATTATCATAATCTATATATACGAGCTCTGAGTTAGATTCATCAATACATATTGGATATCCACTACCAGTAAATCCGAAATATAAAAACTTATGATACGTCGTTTCTAATTTATTGTTTTTTTCAATTAATCTTTCCCCACCACCGCTAACTGCAGATTCAAATGTTAGAAATGGAGGAGAAGATTCAGGAAAACCTGCTTCAATTAAGAGATCTTTAGTTTCTTGGGATAAGGGAAGTGAGTTAATTATTTTTTCATCATAGTTAACCAAACCATATATGTCTTTATTCCAATTGTCTAAAAAATCTTGTGGTGAAATCATTTTTTATACCTCCACTAAATATTATTAATTTTCACTTAATACGTTATCTTAATGTTTACGGCTGCTTTTGAGACGTAAATACTTCTCCAATCTCAGTCAAGGGGTCGTTGTCTCTAATCTTGTATTCTTTTTCAAAATTGTGTATGCCTCCAAACCCCTTATGTAATGATTGTGGCACAGCAGCAGCTTGACCTCCACCACCTATATGATGATGTATCAGTTTATCACCCTTACAACCTTTATATTGAGGAAAATACTTAATAAAGTCGTCATCTACTACAGGAACTAATCCGTTTTCAATCCTCTCAATATTTGCTTCACTAAAAAATTCGGGATGCTTATCTAATAATTCATTAAAGTGCTTAGAGGCACTTCTTTCCCATCCCGCTGCATTTGCTCCACTTTTTTTCTTTCCTTTATATATAGTTCATTTCAGAAACAAGTCTAGGATCGGCCCTATATTCTATTGGTACTTTTTCTATATCAATATCACGGTAAGCACGGATATCACTATAATCAACTTCATTGACTGTTTTAATTATAGTTTCACCCGTACCCTTAGAAACAGCCGCCTGATCATGAACCCCTTCAACACCCGCCTTACCACCAGGCTTTTCCACTTTCTCCAACGCTTTGGACTGACCTTTCGAAACATTCCCTATCTTATACGTCATTAACCCATTTAACGCTTTACCAAAGGTCTATCGAGGTAACGCCTCTTCTATCCCTACCAGTTGAGGTTGAGGACGTAAAGTCGGTATCTCAGCATCTAGTAAAGGTTTGATCTGCTTTTGAAACGGTTCATACACCTTTTCCGACCAATTGCTTGCTGCTTTTGGGCTAAATCTTTTGTTCAAGACCTACTTCCTTTATCACGTTCCCTTGTTTTTCTTTTCTTGTCAAGGTTAGTTAAATACAGACTTACCCCTAGTTAGCTACTCTCATTACTTCTTGATCACTATATCTATTCTTCTTCGGATACCTTTTTACCAAATCCAACTTTATAAAAAAACCTTGAAAGGCGTTTAGCCAATCAAGGTAGTAATAAAAAATGTTAACATAAATATTTTTCTTGTCTATGTTCGTAAAATCTCATTTCCCAGCATGAATTTCATAATTTTTTCTTTTATAAAAATTTTAGCAAATCATTCATCCATCCTAAAGTGGAAGAACCGTCTCTTCCTAATTAACACTATTCAAACATTACACCAAAACTAACATTTTCAAAATCCAAATATGCGTTGCAAATATCAGAAGTATAATAGGGTTCAAGTTCTAGAATTTTTCTTGAAGTAATAAACAGTCCAAATCCTGATATATCGTTACAATTTTTTTCAAATATTTGGATTTCCGTATCTGTATCATCATTAGCTACAATTATTTCTACATTTTGATTAACTAATTGAATAATCTTTTCATGAATCTTAATCAACTTATCAATTTCTATATATATATTTTCCTTTAGAAATTCTACGTCAATTATATCAAAATCAGTTTCATAATATTTACGATCATCATATTTATAGCTATTTACTTCTATATTTTCATCATATTGTTTCTTAAAGATATTGCAAATCACTTCAATATCTTCTTTCTTTAATTCATGTTCTGAGAGAAGGGTATTAACTAATCTCACTATTTTACAACTCCTTTTTCAATTAAATATTTGTATTGTGAATCACTTAATTTGAAAGCTGTATTCATAGTTCCATCTGAGTTAATAAAAGTCCATTGTTTAGTAGTTTCGTTGTAAATATGCGTTCCTTCAACGTTTCTATATTTACCTTGTTTTTGAACTCCAGTATTAATCAGCTCTGAAACATCGTTTTTGAATAATTCCACACTAGATTTGCTACCATCAGGATAACTTCCAAAATCATTCCTGTGTTTACTGAAAGCTTTATCTATTGAACTTTGTTTGAATACAACATCATCAGCATTGTGGACAAATTTACCCGTACCCTTAGCAACAGCCGCCTGATCATGAACTCCTTCAGCATTCGCCTTACCACCAGGCTTTTCCACTTTCTCCACAGCTTTCGACTCGCCCTTGGAAACATCTTTAACCTTATGCTTGGTTACGGTCTTTTCTGCTTTGTTTACACGAAGTACGTATTCTGCTCCTTCGCTTCCGTATTTCACCACTTTCCCTGGCACTCTCGCAAAGCCGCCAAGAACAATTCCTGCTCCCGAAACAGAACGGTCAAAACTAGATAGTTCATTCCCCGTAATAGGATCGTATCCTACACTTGCTTCCCATCCACCTTTTACATTGGAAACCAGAGGCACCATATCCGCTACAAAAGAAACAGCTGCTAGACCATCCTGTTGTTGCTTTTTGGCTTCCTCCTCATATACACTTCTTGCAATTTCAGGCTTTTTATCATTCGTATATATCTATAATAGATGCTTATTTAATTTTAATTTCACTATATATGGGATTTAAGTGATGCAGCTAACTTTTATGACAAAGAAATTTTAAAAAAACTTATAAAAAAACAAATAAACCTTGAAAGGCCTATAGCCAATCAAGGAATAATTTAAAAATCATTTTTTGTTTCTATAAATTCATCATGTAAAAGTCTGATGCGATTTCAGTCCAGTAAGTTCAATCAATAATACGGAACTATAAAAAATCATACTAAGGATTTCATCACAAAAGAACTGTTTCAAATGCATCACCTAACAGGGAATCAAAATTTTCAAATGACTGAATTAAAGTTCCTGAAGGTTTATCGAGTTCCACATATAAACTCTCTGTTAAATCATAACAGTACCATGCTGTATCAGAATCCCCCCAAAATATATATTGCTTTTGCCAACCATTTTCGTACCAAAGCTCGTTTGCTTCAATAAAACCATAAATGTCTTCATCTACTTCCTTATCTAGTAAAACTTTATCAACACCATATATTACCAAACCATTAAAATCTAATCCATTTACATTTTTCAAAAATTCAATATATGACTCGGGTAATGCCATACTCCCTAATTTCTCTTGAATATTATGATTTAATTTCATAATCTCTCTATCTGATGCTGGACTTCTAAGTGAACTTCCGTATTTTTCTTCAACCTTTTCTATTTCCCTCAACAAATCTTTCCACTCGGGCATATCTACTCTTCCCTTCTTTTAAAAGGTTTTAGGGGATAAACATCATCCTCAAACATTGGCCAATCTATAGTTTTACTTTGTTTTGGTGCCAAACCTCTTGTTAAAGAGTTTTGTTGATTAGTAACCGCTTTATGATAAGGATCATTCTTTATTAATACTAAGTTAGTAAAAGCATTTGTACCACCATCATCTAAAGGTAAATTGTGATGCACTTGCCATCCTTTAGGATTAAGTCCATCTTTCATTCTAGCAATATCACCTTCACCCAGACCAGCTTCTCTAAGATATTTAACTCTTACAGAGTCGTTAGCAAATTCTTTAAGGAAATTTTCCCTAATAGAACTATTAAATTTCTTCCTAAGCTTAGCTGTTTCTTCAGGAAGTCTTTTAGTATAAATGATTTCTTCTACCTTTACACCATTTAAATGAATTTTCTCTCCTTTTAACGTTCCTATAAAGTAATCATCTTTTTCACCATTTCCTCTACCCTTAACCACTGCCCTTTGATCATTGATCTCCTCAACATCCCTCTTGCTCTTACCACCAGGCTCTTTCACTTTCTCCAATGCTTTGGACTGACCTTTCGAAACATTCCCCATCTTATACGTCGTTAACCCATGTAACGCTTCACCAAAGGTCTTTCCAGGTAACGCCTCTCCTATCCCTACCAGTTGAGGTTGAGGACGTAAAGTCGGTATCTCAGCATCTAATAAAGGTTGAAGCTTCTTCTGAACAGGTTCATACTCCTTCTTCGACCAATTGCTTGCTGCTTTTGGGCTGACGACATTTCGCATATCGCTTAATGTTTTGGTCGCTTTATGGGCAGGTACATGCGGAACGCTTGTTACTTTTGGAACAGTTTTTGTGGCATTTGTGGGTTTCGTTCTCCAAACTAGAAAACAAAGTATAATTTTATAGCCAAAACACTCAGTTTCTTTAGTTTACAATCTCATACTCTCTTATTAGATTAGCCCAATGAATAGCTTCTATTTTTAACAGAAGATTATATAGACAAAAAATCCACAATGTAAAAATTTATCACTGTGGCGTATTACATTTATTTTTCTTGGAAATGTACCATATCATAAGGGTAGTACGGAGTATCTTTTAAAGCTAAGTCATCTAATTTTAAGATTTTTGCGATTGCTCCACTTTCAAAGCTCCAGTAACCACTATAAATATCATGTTTGTTTTCATGCGCATCGTACCACGCTTCATCTAAATGTCCCTCATACCAATATTTATTTATATATTCCTCCAGTTTTTCTATGAAATTCCCTTGTGAAATTTTATTATTTTCAATTACTTCTTTTAATTTTACATATGGATTTTTCACATAAAATTCACTCTGCTCATAAAAATCTGAGGCCTCACCATTTCTAAAAGCAATAAAATAATTAATCAAATAATCATTTAACCCTTCTTTCCTGGATCCATTGTTACCAGTCTATTAAATTCTTTATCTTCAATATTTAGCATCACTGCTATGGATGTCATCCATAGCATACGTATATACCCACTTTCTTTATTCCATACTTTCTCCATAATATCTATTACTTCAGGTAAAAACTCACGAATGTTTTGAACAGAGAAACCCGCAGAGTACATAGCCCTTAATTTATTAAAATAATAACCTTGCAATGCTATGTATCCATTCTTTAAACCTTTATCATCTTTCCCTCTTTCTTCAATGACTTTTTCTATTAATAATAAAAATTTTTCTATTCGTCTTTCCTCATAATGAATAAACTCGTCGAAATATATATTAGTCTTAATTGTATCCCGTAGCATACTCTCTCTCCACCTTTTATTCTTCAAGGATTTTCTTTACTACTGTTCCATCAGGCATAACCTGTATAACAATCCTTTGAACATTTTCTGGATTGAGCAACATTTCCATCATAATACATTCAATTTTAAAAAAAACCTTGAAAGGCATATAGCCAATCAAAGTCTAAGAAGTCTAACTAAAAAGCTAAAACTCAAACAAACTAAGGGATATTAGTTAGCAATATCAACATCAATATAACCACTTACTGGTTGTACCATACCGACATCAGCTACCAAATTCATATTCACTGAGATTGTAATTTCCGTAACGCTTTTAAACGAATAGCGAGTATTATACGACCATTTCTAGTAAAAAAATAACCCAAAATTTATAAGCCAAAGCAGTATAAGAAACAGTCTTACACGTTACCCATTGGTTATCGCCACGAGCTTTTTCATTGTCGTTAGTTTGTTAGCCAATCCATGTCATAACTACCCCTACCATATAAAATGTCATCTCGCCTAATTATCATTCGTATTTATATTATTATGAAAAGTTCAGCCTTTAAATGTAGCTTTCTATAAGTATCCATTATTCTGATTCATATAAGTTATTAAAGAACCCAGTAAAACTATCTGCAAGGATAAACATATTGTCCATTTCGTCTTCGGGTTCTATATCATGAATCCAAAAATATACTTTTCCCTGATACTCTCCACTAACTCCTAATAAAATCTCATTTCCTCCAGGATCATTACCAATTGAAATAAAATCTTCTGGTATTTCTCCTTCTAATACCTCAAAAACTTTACTTAAATTACTTTTCATATCGCCAATTCCATAAAACTTATTGACTAAACTTTCTCCTTCATCATTAGAAATTTTAAAGTTAGATTCTTGAGGAAATCCTCCATTGTATTCTAGTAGAAAATCAACATATTGCTTGGGTAGCGTAAGTTCATACTCTTGTTCAAATTGTTTTATATCCTGTAAAGAAACTTTTGGATTTACACTAAGCATTTTTGTCATACTCTCACTCCTATATCATTACTTATTTTTTCCATTAACCTTTGATTGACCACCAATGTGCCTAAACTCTCTGTGGATATCTTCATCTACTAGCATCATTGTTTTTCCATCTTCATGATGATGCCACGTATAACTGTCTGGCGGCCTTCTAATATCTATTATTGGTGGATCAGTATCTTTTGTAAGTCTAGCTGCTTTGTTTGCATTTTCAAAATCTTTCGGATTATTTTTAGGCGAATGAACTTCTATTTTTACAGGCTTAACATTTGGATGCATAAAAGGTGTAAAATCTGGATAACCATTCGGGTAGCTTACTGATGTTCCAGACTTGTTAGTATAAGTCCAAGTACCATTATTTTCGATGGAGATACTTCCACCTTTTTTATACCACTTTTCAGGTATTGGAGAGTTCATTGGTTTAGTCTCCAATATCTCTTTAGTGGAAATCTTCTATTTTTAGTTTATTACCTTTAACCGTACCCTTAGCAACAGCTTCCTGATCATAAACCCCTTCAACATTCGCTTTACTATCAGGCTTTTCCACTTTCTCCAATGCTTTGGATTGACCTTTCGAAACATTCCCCATCTTATACGTCGTTAATCCATTTAACGCTTCACCAACGGTCTTTCCAGGTAACGCCTCTCCTATTCCTACCAGTTGAGGTCGAGGACGTAAAGTAGGTATCTCAGCATCTAATAAAGGTTGAAGCTGCTTCTGAACAGGTTCATACACCTTCTTCGACCAATTGCTTGCTGCTTTTGGGCTGACGACATTTCGCATATCGCTTAATGTTTTGGTTGCTTTATGGGCAGGTACACGCGGAACGTTTGTTACTTTTGGAACGAATTTTACGGCTCCTGCGGGTTTCGCTCCTCCAATGACGCTTGCAAACAGAAACATGCTGTTTTCCCAGTGCTCTTTTGAAAGAGGTTTGTCCGGATTAAGTGCCTGCTGCCCTACATCTAAGAGTCCCATCGTTGCGTGATTGACAAAGTCATACGGTGAATCAAACGATTTTTCCCCTCGTTCATTCAACCCCTCTTTGAAACAAACAGCTCCATCAAATCCGCCCATCGTTATATAGTTTCCAAAGTCATACAAGGAGTTGTACCTTTTATCTGCTCTCTCTCCCATACCGGCCCAAACGTCTTGTGCTACGCCTTTAGTACCCGTAACTGTACCTTTTGCTAAAGTTATAGCACCTTCTCCTACGTCCTTGACTACAGCTTTTATACCAGTTTCTTCTTTTTTAGCCGCAGGGTTCTCGCAGATTTCTGTAAAGTCAAAGGATTCAGCAGTTTTTTCAGGTGTCACATCTCTAATCTGTCCCTGACGCATCACCGACTGCATAAGCATTCCCTCAACGCCCGTAGCGTTTTGAAGAACCTGTTGAGACGTTAGCATGCCCACAGTTGAAGACTCGTTGAGCGCCTGCAGATATGGACTTTTTTCCAGTTCCACTGCTTGCTCTGCAGGTGACAGTTCCGCTAGTTTTTTCATGTTAGCAGGTGCTGTATCCTGCTGAATTTGCGTTAGCACTTCTCTTATGTAAGGCGAGTTTTTTTCAAGCTTGTGAATTTCTTTTAACTGTTCAGCAGGCGTCATTGCCTGAAGTTGAATCAGTTTTTTAAGTCCTACTTCTTTTATCTCGTTCTCTTGTTTTTCTTTTCTTGTCAAGACTTTTCAAATATAGGCTTACCCCTCATCAGCTACTGTCATTAATTCTTAATTACTATCTCTACTCTTCTTTGAATATCTTCTCATCACATGCAACTGTATCAAAAAACCTTGAAAGGCATTTAGCCAATCAAGGTTTAAGAATAGTATTAAGATTTATTGACTCATATACTAGTCACCTAAGTCTATTTTTTCATAATGCTTATCAATTAATTTCACTAAATAATCATCTAATTTTTCAATACTATACTTTGACTTTTTAGCTTTCACAAGATTTGAGACATTTCACCATAAGTTTACTATATCAACTCAGTCCAAATTTTAGGGAATCAAGTGATTTCGTACATTTTTTAATGTTTAATATTATTTGCAAATTTTTATAATTTGTTTTGTTGTAAAAATGCTCCTAAAATCCTTTCAATAGGTAAACTAGCATTTTTTAATAATTTCTCTACTTTGTCCTTTATTTGCTTATTAGAAGCAATTATTTTTTTATACTCTTCTCCATAAAAAGAACGTAAAGAATCTATTGCATATTCAGCCACTTCATCACTCTCATTAAGTAAATCTAATAATAAATTAAATCCATATACTCCGTTATCTTCATCTATACAGTAGGCCAATCTAATTTTATATTTATCATCTTTATCTTTTAATCCTCGAATTAAATTCTCCCAATCAATATTAGTAAACTCACTCATCAATTCTTGCACATACATAAATTCATCGTCATAAAAATAATTATCTGCGCTATTTTCAGATAATACTGCATCTACTTTTTCGTACATTCACTTTCCTCCTCTATTTACTAAAACCACCTGGTAATGGAGCATTAATTTGTCCTGTTGGATAGCCGCTAACTACCATATCACCTATTTTAATAACATCAATTTCTACACCCTCAACAATTCCCCTATGGAAAGTTGCTCCATCTCTACCTCTAATACTTATTGGAGGAGAATTACCAATATCAGTTATACTATCTAAGATTTTAATATCACTCCAACCTTCGGGAAATATTGTACTATTTTTTATTTTTGAAAGATTCCCATCCGGAAATTGAGTTATATATTTAATATCTTTTGTACCATCAGGGTTGATTTTAATAGCTTCCGTAACATAGTTAGAATGGCTATTATTAATGTTTGATGAATGCCCTCCAATAATTTCATTTTTATTAGGGTTCTTTCTCTGTCCCAAAAGGATTTTTTCCTCCATTTCAGGTGTGATAATTGATTTGGCTCCGCTGACCGGCTTACTATTATTACCCGTACCCTTGGAAACATCTTTAACCTTATGCTTGGTTACGGTCTTTTCTGCTTTGTTTACGCGAAGTACGTATTCTGCTCCTTCGCTTCCGTATTTCACCACTTTCCCTGGCACTCTCGCAAAGCCGCCAAAGACAATTCCTGCTCCAGAAACAGAACGGTCAAAACGAGATAGTTCATTCCCAGTAATAGGGTCGTATCCTACACTTGCTTCCCATCCACCTTTTACATTGGAAACCACAGGCACCATATCCGCTACAAAAGAAACAGCTGCTAGACCATCCTGTTGTTGCTTTTTGGCTTCCTCCTCATATACACTTCTTGCGATTTCAGGCTTTTTGTAATTCTCATATAGATATGGATACTTTTTCAACTCTTTTTCTAATTTTGCTTTAGAATGAGAAAGCGCCGCAAAATATCGCTGAACCTTTGGACTGTTTTCCTTTTGAATATGTTTAAAAACTTCTTTAACATGGGGAGCTTTTTTTTCAAGCTGTTCGAGCTTCTTTTTTTGATCCAGTGGATGCATCATTTCCAGCTCTTTTAGCTGTTTTAGTCCAACTGTTTTAATAACTTGCTTTTCTTTTTGTTGAATAGTCAGCTTTTTAGGACTTGTAGTTTCTTTTTTAGTCCCAACACTCATTACAGACTGCATAAGCGTTCCCTCAACGCCCGTAGCGTTTTGAAGAACCTGTTGAGACGCTAGCATGCCTACAGTTGAAGAATCGTTGAGTGCCTGCAGGTATGGGCTTTTTTCAAGTTCCACTGCTTGCTCTGCAGGTGACAGTTCCGCTAGTTTTTTCATGTTAGCAGGTGCCGTATCCTGCTGAACTTGCGTTAGCACTTCTCTTATGTAAGGCGAGGTTTTTTCAAGCCTATGAATTTCTTTTAACTGTTCAGTAGGCGTCATTGCCTGAAGTTGAATCAGTTTTTCAAGACCTACTTCCTTTATCACGTTCTCTTGTTTTTCTTTTCGTGTCAAGACTTTTCAAATATAGCCTTACCCCTCATTACCTACTGTCATTAATTCTTGATTACTATCTCTACTCTTCCTTGAATACCTTCTCATCACATGCAACTTTATAAAAAAACCTTGAAAGGCATTTAGCCAATCAAGGAATAAATAATATATTCGTTAAATTTCCAATCTACTAATAAATCAAGGTAATACTTATCATTTTCTTCTATTTTCTTCAAAAATCAGCAACCTTACCCATAAATTTAAAGCTAACATAGAAATTTAGAAAACATATGTACTTAAAGCACTTGATTGTCTACGGTAGGAAACACATGCTTTTATTATTAGATTACATACAATATAGGATATAAATTTCGTAACGTTATAAAAACAGGATGGCACCTTTTGTATATCGCCCATGTGTCTATATTCATCACCCAGTAAAATGTCATCTCGCCTAAGCTCGTACTCCGTTTTTCTATTCTATCATTACGCTCAGTACTCCCTGACGGTACAACCATCATGAGTTTTTACTTTTTAACAGCCTATTTCAAATTGCAACATCCTGGTAACCCACTTCAGTTACTTTTTCATTTAATAGACGAAGCCCTAGTCCATTTTCTGTGTCCCATGTACAATCGAAGGTTATCGCAATATCTCGATCTTCATTAATATCTCCATACGGAACAACAATTCCAACTAAAGTTATCATCTCAAGTAATTGATTAGTCGTTTCGATTTGCGGATAATTTTCATTAACTTCAATGTCATACCCTAGTTCTTGACGCTCTAGTTTGTAATAGTCTAATATTGCTTGTAAAAAACCTTGCTGTAATTGTTCCCAATTTTGCACTAATGAGTTATAAGCACTATATTGTTCTTCATCAAACTTACCGTCTTCTTCACCTTTAACCATTAATGCTATTCCAGCTTCTTTTCCACAAAATTCAATGGTAGTGTACTTAACCCATCCATAATTATATTCAAGCTCACCAAAAACCACATCATTTATTTTCACCTTATCTCTCCTACTCCACCACTAATTGTCATTTCCACAACGTACTTTAAACGAATAGCAAGTATTATAAGACAATCTCTTGTAAAAATACAAAATGTCACCTCGCCTATTCTTGCTCTTATTACATTAGTATTAAAATAGCATCTCTTAATAACTTTTCTTAATGAGCTATTAATTCGAATTCAAGGATATCTTTAACTGTAAACCAGTCACTCATACTGAGAAAAATAAGTATCTTCTAATGCTGTATAAATCCATGTACTTGTTTCCCAATTGTTCTTCGGTAACGGAACTAAATCTAGAGCAGCTATATAGCTTTCTATTGCTTTATCATCTTTTCCTTTTTCAACAAAAGCATTTCCCTCATTACATAATTTCACAATTTGGTCATACACTTGATCGTTGAGTGCCAATACAAATCCCTCCCAATAATTATTTACCATCCACCTCAAATTGATATGTTAATACCGCTGAACCATTAGTAGTACACTCTACATCTCCGATTAACACTTAAAGGACAAAGTTTTTCAACCTTGTCCTTTAAATGACTAGCTTATTTTATTTAAACGCCAAACCCCATAAGGGTTATAAAAAGGGTCATCACTTTCAAACAGCACACACGATTCTTCCCTTAATTGAAAAACCGGAGCTTTAGGATCAACACTAAATGTTTCTCCACTATTAAATACAGGATTTTCGATCAACGTATATAGGCAAAAGGTTTGAAACAACTCTACCGTTTCAGCTGGATTGGTATTAGATGTAGATGTTAGTAAATCTTTATAGCCAAAATTATGCATACCACAGGTGTAAAACACATCTTCTTCTCTGGACATTTAAACGAAAGCAGCAAATGCTCTGTTCTCTGTACCATTGTTAACGTATTCTATCCAATTATTTTTGGTAGTGGCCTTTCCAGATGACTCAACGCTCACTGCTAAACCGCCCGATTGAAGAACTGCCTTTGCGACACTCATAATTTCAATAACTTGCTCAAGTGATCCACCTTCTGCAAGAATATACACCATACTACGGTGACTTTGAAGAGTTTCAATATCGCCCTTTGTAAACGATCCATTTCCACCAAGCTCAAACGCTTCAGCTACATAAGGAATATGTTCGTCAACAAATTCTATTTGATACAAATATTTAGGCGTCTGTAATTTACCTATATGTTCCCCTAGGTATACAAACTCTCGTTGACTTTCGTTAAATTTGTCTTTAAATGCTTGTCTATCATTCCATACACCTGGTATTCCCTAAATTATTTTCGAATTGTTTTCCACGCTCTCACCCACTTATAATAAATTAATTTATTGCTAGCTGTTCTTCAACAATAGCTCAATTCGCTTAAGTCTGAATAGCAGGCATAGATTCTTCTTTGAGTTTTTCACGATTTTTTTGTAATTTGTCTAATAATTTTTCTATCCCTTATTTACTAAACATATTTGCCTTTAGTTTTCATCAACAACTCTTCAATAATCTCTTTTTTAAAGAGAGTAATCACTTAACCTTTTATATTATATTTATCTTTTATCTTAAAAAGAAGTTCTTTCACATTTTCAGTACGCTCAGGATGTTTTTCAATGTAAAATCGGCATGCAGTTTGAAGATATTTACATAACTCTTCATAATCTACAATATTTTCTATTTCTTCATCTACACCATAGTAGAATAGAACTCTATTTTCCCCAAAAAATTCTTCATCATCTCTATCAAATTCATCTGAATATACTACACCCATATAATCCCGTCTTTCGACATATTCCTCCAAAAAACCTTCTAGTATCCTAACAAAGTCATACTCCATTACAAAATCACCAAGCACATCAATAACTGAACCTTTATGGAGCCCTTGCTCCTCATACATTCGAATCAACTTATTTTTATCATCAAAAACAGTACTCATTGTATTGTCTCCTTAGTTTTGTCCAAATTTCAACACTGGATAAAAATTTTCTATTTCCCCGGTATCAGTATTTTTAAATTCTTCAAACTTCAATCTATTACTTGAAACTCCCCGAATCATTTGTTTATTTGTCTGGCCTTTTAATTGTTTAACTCTTGAGGATTCAATACCTTCTTCCATTGCTTCATTCCCCAATCGAACAATTTCGTCACTGGATATTAAAGCAGGGTCATAAACCGTTTTCTTATGAGGAGGTTTATCTTCCTTTGGTACAAATTTAAATTCTCCGGTTCCTTTTCCTCTATAATCTTTTATCTCAACTTTTAATCTATACTCTATATCGTATACCCCTTTGACATCTGGATGCTCATCCTTCTTAACTTCATCTAATTTATATTGATCACTGTTATCAAAGTATTTTTTAAATTCATCATAGTTATGCCCGCCACTTACACCGTGACGTTTTGTACACTTTTCTACTTTCCCAGTTAAATGCTCAATATAGTAGCCTTCTTTATATCTTACATTACTCTTAACCACCGCATCCTGATCATGAACCCCTTCAACATTTGCCTTACTACCTGGCTTTTCCACTTTCTCCAACGCTTTGGACTGACCTTTCGAAACATTCCCTATCTTATACGTCGTTAACCCCTTTAACGCTTCCCCAACGGTCTGTCGAGGTAACTCATCTCCTATCCCTGACAGTTGAGGTTGGGGACGTAAAGTCGGTATCTCCGCATCTAGTAAAGGTTGAAGCTGCTTTTGAACAGGTTCATACACCTTTTTTGACCAATTGCTTGCTGCTTGTACGCTAAATCATTTGTTCAAGACCTACTTCATTTATTACGTTCACTTGGTTTTCTTTTCTTGTCAAGGTTAGTTAAATCCAGGCTTACTCCTAATTAGCTACTCTCATTACTTCTTGATCACTACATCTATTCTTCTTTGGATACCTTTTTACCAAATCCAACTTTATAAAAAAACCTTGAAAGGCATTTAGCCAATCAAGGAATAAATAATATATTCGTTAAATTTCCAATCTACTAATAAATCAAGGTAATACTTATCATTTTCTTCTATTTTCTTTAAAAATTAGCAATCTTACCTATATCCTATATTGTATGTAATCTAATAATAAAAGCACGTGTTGCCTACCGTAGACAATCAAGTGCTTTAAGTTCATATGTTTTTAAGTAGCATAAATTTATAAGTTTTATAGTAACAGTGTGTTACCTTTTGTAGATCACGACAAATACTATATTAAATCTTACGAGTTTGTATGAGTTTGTATGAGTTCGTTAGTTTAATATACATTCCATGTGTTTATATTTATCGCCCGGTAAAATGTCATCTAGCCTAAGCTCGTACTTTGTTTTCTATTCTATCATTGCGCGTAATACTCTATGATGGTACAACCATCATGAAGTACGAACTTCAAAATGACCTTTTCTTTTTTTGTGCACTTCACATATACTTTGTTTTTCATATATATGTGTATCAAACACTACAAACTTTATCACTTTTGTAAATTGCCATTATACACCTATCTATCTTTTTCATCCTCTTCATATGCTAATGCAGTTGTTACTATTTCCTCTGGTGATAACTCTTCATCATGCCAAAAAATTAAGTCACTTGGAGCTGGATGAGGTACATTACTTTCTAATATATCAACATATTCACTCACTTCTTCATCAGACAACTTCGGATTACATATTTTTTCTACAAGTTCAATTAATTCCTCTTTAGATAGTTTACTCTCCATAACATTCATCCTTTCCTAAATCAATGTCCTTTTTTCCCAAAATGATATGCTGGATCTAAGATGTTTTGATGCATTTTTGGTGAAGTAATTATTAAATTATCAAGATTATATACTTCTCCGCCTTTATCTATAGGCTGTTTATGATGAAGTATATATGACTTGTGTTTACCATAATGTTCAAGCTTAGGAGCAATTGGTGCATTTCCCTCTAACATTCTTGTAACATTTCGGCTATTAAACTCTTCTGCAAAACTTGAGTTTGCAACTGACTTCCAAAACTCTTTTCTAAAGTCATCAAAAGAGTTAAAATGTTTTCCTATTAGCTGGTCTCTAACCTCTTTTGGTATTACCCCTATTGAACCTTTATTATACATAAATTGTTTTTGAGTTTGGAGACTTCTTTCTAAGTTAAAACTTTGATTTACAGCCCCAGGTTGATACCTTAGATTCTTATTTGTATTCTTTCCCGTACCCTATGTTGTAATCTTAAACTCTCACAATAAAAAAACAAACCATGTAAAACCTTATTAAATTACTTCTTTCTCTTGTACTACCGGCAATTCATATGCCGTTTTATGTTTCATCATCCCATATACAATGTTTACAAAACTTCTCATAATACATACCAACGCTTGTCCTTTTGTTTTTCCTTCTTTTAGTTTCTTTTGATAATAAGCGTGAAACACTGGATTTCGTGGCATCTTACTTCCTTTTGCTACTTGCACTTGCTGTACAGCTAAATTATAAAATAAAGCGTGTAGCGCCCTGTTTCCTTGTTTGCTTTTATGTGTCTTACCTTTCCCACCAGAACCAAAGTAAACAGGCGCAATCCCCGCAAATCGTGCTAATTTTTTAGCATTTGAAAATCGTCTTATATCTCCTATCTCAGCTATTAATGCTGATGCAGTCACAAGTTCTATTCCCGGCATCGTCTCTAATTGATAATCTAGTAGATTTACTAGCTGTTTTAATTCTCTTTCGATGTATTTCATTTCTTTCTTTTTAAACTCAATCTCCCGTACAATACTTCTTACTAAAAAGTTTCGCATTTCTTGATACTCTTTAATTGTTTGTCCATCTTCTTTCACAAGCCTTAATATTTCACTTGCTTTCTTTACTGAACATGTATTGTTACTAACATCTAATAAAAAAGCTGTTAATCGCTTTATATTCGTCCCCTCTAAACAAGAGGGTGACGGATATTGCTCCCAAAATGCTAATGCTGTTTTTCCATCTAACTCTGAGAAAAACTTTTTATAACTTGGATAATGGTGGTTTAATTGAATATGTAATTGGTTCTTTAATGCACTTTGTGCTTTTACTAATGCATTCCGTCTTGAAACCAGTTGTTGTATTGACCATAATAAATCGTTTGGCTTTGCATCTGGTAATTGATTAAATTTGTTTATCAATATGCGTGCTACACATTCTGCATCCCAACTATCATTTTTTTGTATCATCACTTGGCTTTTTCGTTCTAAAAATGATAAAGCTGGATTTACTTCTTTCACTACTTGTTCATGATCTACTAAATATTTCGCTAATGCTCTTCCATAACCACCAACATCTTCTAAACCAAATACAACTGATAAACCATCACTCACATATGTCTCTACTTCTAATAAAAACTTCGAAAATGCCGATGGTTTATTATCAAATTGTATTTCTCCTAGTTTCTCTTGCCAGCAATTAATAATAACAGCCGTATGATGCTCTTTATGTAAATCTACTCCTACATACAAATAGTTCTGTCTATTATGCATAACTCATCCCTCTATTCAATGATTTAGTCATATATAAAAATGTCGGCAACCTTAGTTCGAGCGTTCATCTTCCGATGCGCATAGGTACGCAAGCCTATCCATTTTCATAATTTCATAAGTACATATAGTAAAATGAGCTAATTTTTTAAGTGAATTTATAAAATAATTGCTGGATGTTTCCCAATTGTTTGTATTTGCCCGTATGTATATACCCCTCGATAAAAGTTCTCTCGGTCTAACATACGTTTCACTTGCACTTTCGTAAACAACTTTCCTTTCTCAGTACAATACCCTTCCCTATTTAGTCGTTCTGCCAATTGAGTTAGCGACCAATGTTTAAAAAATTGTCTTAATTCAAATAGTCTACGTACAACTATCGCTTTCTCCTCATCTACCTCTAACACTTTTTGTACTTTTTTTACTCTATAACCAAACATCACACCGCCCCCCGCATATTCACCTTGTTCTGCTTTTTTCTTTCTGCCTCGACTTAGCTTTAATGCAATCTCAAGACGTTGATATTGATCTAATAGCTCTAACATACCATTTACTAAAAAGTCATTTGGGTCATGCGTGTATATACTGTAGTTTGGTTGTTCAATTGCTTTCACATCTACCTTGTGTTTCTTTAGCTCTCTTTGTATTAACACTTTTGCCATATCAGAGCGCCATAACCGAGATGTATTGAGTACAATCACGTGCTTCACTTGTTGATATGCCATATCTGACAATAGTTCTTGTAAGCCTTCACGTTCAATTGTTAATCCATTTTCATCAACAGTTGCACCACTTAGTCCTCTATCTTCATATACATGAAGCAATTGTAAGTTGTTTTCCATACAGTAACGTTCGATTTCTTCTACTTGATACGCTAAGCTGTATCCGTCACGTACTTGTCCTTCTGTTGAAACTCGTACATAACCAACTACTTTCTCTTCCATATTGAGTCATCTCCCGTTACAGCAATTACAATCCCTGTAACGTTTACCTGTTTTTTTTACGGATAACGTGTGCATAACGTCCATCCGTTAAAACGTACTTTACGATGACTTCAAAAAATAACACAACCCTTTATTTTTCCCTCTACTATCGTCGTACACTTTACATAGCCATTACAATCTATAAACCAACAATAAAAATTTAGCACTTAATGCACTTATAAAATTATAATGCTCTTTTAGATTTCTACGCTAAAACGCAAAAAAGCACTTGTTGCCTTTAATTGACAATCAAGTGCTTTAAGTTCATATGTTTTTAAGTAGCGTAAATTTGTAAGTTTTGTAGTAACAGTATGACGCCTTTTGTACATCATGACAAATACTATATTAAAACTTACGAGTTTGTACGAGCTTGTTAGTTTAATATACATTCCATGTGTTTTATTTATCGCCCGGTAAAATGTCATCTCGCCTAAGCTCGTACTTTATTTTCTATTCTATCATTGCACATAACACTCTATGATGGTACAACCATCATGGAGTATCTATTTTCAAACGCCCTATTATTTTTTCTGTCTTTCATTTAGTTAAATAGGATTATTCGGAAATTCACTATGATATTTATCGATTAACGCTTTATATTCTCCATCATTTGGTACTTCTCCTAAGTATTTATTTTTCCAAATAATCATTTGGTCACTAAAACCATATTCTGTATCGAACCAATTTGTATAATCATAATGCATCTTAAATTTCCCACTACTCTCAAGAGTCATTGTAAAGGAATACCAAAGTTCTTGCTGATTATCTTTAAAAACATTTCTTAGTTCATCACTCAACTCAAACAGCTTTCTTTTATTTTTTTTAAATTCTTCTTTATCAATAGCATAGTTAAATGGGATTTTCACACTATACTTAAAGCATTGTCTATTTTCAGGTGTATTATAAAAAAAGTACGTTCCCCCTCCAGTTTCCGATATCTGAGCATAAAAATAAAATTTCTCCCATTCTTCTGGAATCATTTCAATAACCGTTTCAGCTATTTCTCTATACAACTTGTTCATTTCTTTTTCCACTTTAATCAACCTCCTGCGCGATTTCTAATCGTTTTCTCAAATATTCCTTTTCCTTCTATTTCATAAACTATTTCAAAATAATTTGGTCTTAATGACGTTCCTTGATAAACTGGTTCAATCTTTACTGTTACTTTTTTAGGAGGCTTTCCACCTAACGAATTAGCCCACTCTTGCTCCATATTATACCACTCTCCACCAGAGCGATTAATTTGTCTATTTTGAGCAATCAAATTATCAATATCTCCAGAACCATGGAATTGAGTTCCTATCAAGTGGCCACCATCATCATCAGGTAACCTATCTTCACGGCCTGCTGCCACTTGCATTCCTTTGTTTCGTTTTCCTTTTTGAAGTATTAATTCTCCTGCCTCAACATCTACTATTCTACCAAGCTCATCTGTTGTATATTTATAACCATCCTCGGTAATATAACGCACGTTTGGTGCCAGTTCTTTTCTTCCATTTTTCCCTTTAATAATGTGCTTCCCAAGATCTTTCTCTTTTATTTCAGTTATCTTAGGAGTTTCACCCGTACCCTTAGCAACAGCCCCCTGATTATTGATCCTCTCAACATTCGCCTTACCACCAGACTCTTCCACTTTATCCAACGCTTTCGACTGGCCTTTTGAAACATTCCCCATCTTATACGTCGTTAACCCATTTAACGCTTTACCAAAGGTCTGTCGAGGTAACGCCTCTCCTATCCCTGACAGTTGAGGTCGAGGACGTAAAGTAGGTATCTCAGCATCTAGTAAAGGTTGAAGCTGCTTTTGAACAGGTTCATACACCTTCTTCGACCAATTGCTTGCTGCTTTTGGGCTGACGACATTCCGCATGTCACTCAATGTTTTGGTGGCTTTATATGCAGGTACACGCGGAACGTTTGTTACCATTGGAACAGCTTTTACGGCACCTACTGGTTTCGCTCCTCCAATTATACTTGCAAACAGAATCATGCTGTTTTCCCAGTGCTCTTTTGAAAGAGGTTTGTCAGGATTAAGTGCCTGCTGCCCTACATCTAGAAGTCCCATCGTTGCGTGATTGACAAAGTCATAAGGTGAATCAAACGATTTTCCCCCTCTTTCATCCAATCCTTCTTTGAGAGCGATAGCTCCATCAAACCCACCTACCGTCACAAGGTTTCCAAAGTCATACCAGGAGTTGTCCCATTTATCTAACCGCTGTTCTATTACGGTCAAAAAGTCTTGTGCTACTCCTTTATTACCCGTAACTGTACCTTTTGCTAAGGTGACAGCACTTTCTCCTACGTCCTTGACTAAAGCTTTTATACCAGTTTCTTCTTTTTTAGCTTTAGGATTTTCACAGATTTCTGTAAAGTCAAAGGATTCAGCTGTTTTTTTAGTCCCGACACTCCTAATCTGCCCCTGACTCATCACCGACTGCATAAGCATTCCCTCAACGCCCGTAGCGTTTTGAAGAACCTGTTGAGACGCTAGCATGCCTACAGTTGAAGAATCGTTGAGTGCCTGCAGGTATGGGCTTTTTTCAAGTTCCACTGCTTGCTCTGCAGGTGACAGTTCCGCTAGTTTTTTCATGTTAGCAGGTGCTGTATCCTGCTGAATTTGTGTTAGCACTTCTCTTATGTAAGGCGAGGTTTTTTCAAGCCTATGAATTTCTTTTAACTGTTCAGCAGGCGTCATCGCCTGAAGTTGAATCAGTTTTTCAAGGCCTACTTCCTTTATCACTTTCTCTTGTTTTTCTTTTCTTGTCAAGGTTGTTGGAATGCCTTTTTCAAAAACCGAGACGCCTCCTGAATCGGTCATCGCTTTTTTCGCCAACGCGCTCAGCTCACTTACATTGCCCGGCTGAATGGAACCATTTTGAAACCCAGCTTTCACTTTAGAAAGCAGCGAATTTAAAGACGTCAGCTGATCTTGAATGGCTGAAAGGCTTTGCGTTTGCTGTTCGTCAAAACGGACTAAATCATTCATCGTTTTGTCCGCTTTGTTTTTTGCTTGTTCTACTTCTGTTAAAAAACCTTGATCGTTAAGCGCTGAAACAGAAGCAAGATGACTGACTTTTTGAATTGCTGCATTCGCTTGATCGACAAGCGAAACTGTTGTATTTCTTGTTTGATTTAAATGCGCGGGAATAGTGTCTTGCAGAAACGGCTGCGTGATGTAGCCGTCTTCGCTCGGTTCAAATGAGCGCAGCGCATGTGTGATTTGAGTTAGTCGAGCTTCATAGGAAGTGAGTAATGAATGATACAGCGTTAAAAAAGAAGCATGTCCCGTTTCGTAAAAAGACCGAATCGCTTCTCCTCCTTTTCCTTTAAACGCATCATCTAAGCTTGAAAATGCCTGAACCTGTGAAACCAGGCCCTGAATTTGTTCTTTTTGACTTTTAATAGAGTCTAAGATAGCTTGAATATTTTCGTGAAAAGCATCGACATCAAGTGTTTTCAATAATCTGTAACCTCCTAGCTGTATCGATGTAGAAAAACAACAAACGGTTAACGAACAAGCGCCCGTCATTTTTCTAAACCTAAGCGGACGCTCCTCTTTATAAGGCTTGCATCATCCGCTAGGTAAAACCTTTTTATTTGAATGCCAAATCTATGCTGGTTGAAAGGTTGTTTTTGATAGCTTTATATAAAATATGAACATTATTTAGCGGCGTTTGCAGCTTTTTCATCTGCTTCTTTTAGGGACTGCACGGATTTTTTGGTGGCGTTCAAGTCATCGAGGAGCGTTTGCTTGTAGTCCACAATTAAGGTTTGCAGCTGCTGGTTCAGCTGGTTTAATTCATCGAGCACCTCTAGTTCTTGTCCGCTTCCGACGTGAAACGGAAAAAGCGGCTGGAACTGCTGCGCAGCAGCGCTTAGGTCACTAAGCGTTCTATTAATTTCACCATCTATTACTTTAATTTCGTCTGCCATACTGCATCACACCTTATCTTTTGCTTCGTCTTCTTGCATTTTAATGGCGCGTTCCATCCCTTGTATATCTGATTGAAGCGCCTTAATTTTTGCATCAATTGTCGTAAGGGCATCCGTCAGCTGACGGGTCAGCAAATCATCGTATTCGTCTAACATAGCCGTCCGGATGTCTTCAAACCCAACAGCAAGGCTGCCTGACCAAGTGGCGGAAGTGAGCTCTGGTTCTTTTACCTTTTCCTTTGCACGTTCAAGCTCGCCTTTGACTTCCGTTAACGTGTTTTTACTAGCGGTAAGCTGCTGGATATCTTCATGTGCCTGCTTCACTTGGGTATACAGATGAGCAACAAACATCTCATTCATATGATGACACTTCCTTTATATCTATCTCTTGGATCTTCTAACAGTAATTCCCTTTTATAGCTTATCAAATAAAGAAAGAGAGCACATCGGCACGTTTTCTTATATTTTTTGGGAATAATGTAGGTTTTTAGTTCAATACCCACTCTTCAGGATAAAATAACCAAAACTATCTTACCATTGACAATTTATCAAGATTTTTGGACTACTTCGCTTGTTATTTCCGCGCCACTAAAAGGCCTTTTTACACGATTTTTTTGTTAAAACGCATTCATTCTTTCTATTTCCAAATATTTAAACATGCGCTAGTATATACATAATATAAAGAGGAGGTTGAGTATGAGAGAAAAGCTCGTAAGACTCGGTTATTTACTGGGGTTGGCTCTTGTTTTGTCCGGCATTTTATATTTCTTTGCATCGAACTGGCAAGGCTTTGACCGCTACACTAAAATTGCGCTGAGCGTGGGGCTGATGCTGCTGTTTTACGGAAGTGCGTTTGTAGTGCGAAAGCTGCTTCCTCAGCAGGCGTTTTTAAGTCACTGGACTCTTTTGGCCGGCGCTCTTTCATTTGGATTAAGCATCGCGCTTCTTTCTCAAATTTACAACACGCACGCTGAATCGTACTGGCTGTTTTTAATTTGGCTTGTGCCGGTTATTTTGTTGAGCTTTTTTACAAAGTATCAGCCGTTTTACGTGTTATCGTTTGTTTTATTTCAATTCACCATGGCTTTTTTCATTTCACCAACTGGCGCAGTTTCACAGCGAGGCGAACACGAGACGCTTTTACTTTACGCAGGAATGGCGTTTGTGAACTTGATTATTTTTTGGATCATAAAAAAGAAACGGCGCTCGTCTCCTGTGATCATGTATGCGGCGTTTTGTTTGTTTCACTACATTTTTTTAACTGTTTCCCTGCCGGATTTCACAGGGAGCTCTAGCTTACGGATTGGTCTTATTATTTTTTATTTGCTGTTTTTACTAAGCTCCTTTTTTTATTTTTCAAAAGTGGAGCCGCAAAAGTCATTTTTAGGGATTTCCATCGTGGCATTTGCTTTATTTGTTATTGAACAGTTTTTCTCTTTTATTTTTAAACACTACGCTGAATGGTCACTTTTTTTAACCTTAGGATTCGTGATTTTGTTTATTGGTGCAAGCGTATGGTTTGTCAAATGGCTCACTACCAACACGTCAGCACAAAAAACCTCACTCCGCGTAATCAAACGAATAGCGGTGATTGGGATTACGGCTATTGCATCGGTGATCGGCAGCAGCTCTTTAGGAGGACTTGTCACACTTATTACAGGAACGTACCCAACAAACGGAATGCTTGTGATTGGCGTTTTGCTGATTGTGGCATGTTATTTAATTAAAGCAGATATTCCAACCGTGAAATATACGCTTTTAATGATGGGCGTATTAATTAGCGGCGGCGCTTCTTTTTTTGTGAACGACATTCTGTTTTTTATCTACGTCATCGCACTTGTAGCGCTTTTAGTATTCACGAAGCATACGCCCGTTCGCCTGTTGCTTTTTGTGCTAGTGCAAGGGCTTCTGTTAATAAAGGTTCCGACTGCTTACTATGACACTATCAAAATAGATTATGTGCTGCTCGCTTTGTTTCTATTAAATGCCGCTGTGTACGCGATAAACGTACACCACGCGTTTAAAAAAGCAGCGCTGCTTCTTGCTTTTATCTTTTTACTGTCGCTGACTGAATTAAGCGAACCTTCTTTTTTAAATATTATTTACTGCACGGTGTTTTTTGTAATTTCGACCGTCTTTTTATTTGTGACGGTACGAAAAGAGCCAAAGTATGATTTTATTGTTGGCATGATTTTCTGGTTTGTTTTTTTAGCGATGAAATATTACGACTTTGTGTGGGATTTATTTAATAAATCACTTGTGCTCGTTATTTTAGGCCTGATCTTTCTTTTCCTAAGCAGGAAATGGGACCTGTCAACGCCTGATCAGCCGCAGCCGTCGTTTCTTGACCGCAGCCGAACCGCTGTATGGATTATCATTCTTGTTCAGCTCATTATTCTGGGCGGCATTTTCACTAAAAACGAAGTGCTTCTTCAAAACGGAAAAGAAATTAAGCTCGCTTTACAGCCGATCGATCCGCGCTCGCTGCTGCAAGGCGATTACGTTGAGCTGAATTACGACATTGCGCACGTTACCTTGCCTCATGTGAAAGACGGAGAAAAAGTGAAGCTCGTTCTTCGCCCTAATAAACAAGGCGTGTATGAATACGCAAAAATCTACCAAGCGGATGATGAGTGGAATAAGCCCTACATTTCTAAAGATAAAGAAGTTGTCATTACGGGCAGCTATCACGACTGGGGAATTCAGTACGGAATTGAACATTATTTTATTCCAGAAGGAACCGGCAGCAAAGTGGAAAGCGAAGCTCGTTTTGCTACTGTACGCGTTGGAAAAAATGGAGATGCGATCGTTACAAAAGTAGGCAAATAAAAAAGCAGCCGCTTCAACATTGAAGCGGCTGCTTTTTGTTTTAATTGATAAATACGCCGATGATCATCGTTAGAATAAGAATCACAAAGAACATAATGATTCCATAGCCAATCCATTTTATTCTTTTGGGCGTTCCTTTTACATTCATATCCGTTAATTTTCCTTCAATACGCTTTTGATGTTCAGTAACATCATTGTATTCATTGTTAGGTGAAGTGATATTACCCTTCCTTTCTATTTAATCGTTTTCTTTCTTCTAAAAGCTCTTCGTATCTTTTTTCAAGACGCTGCTTGTCTTTTCCTTCTGGGGTGATAGAAAGCTCGCTAATCACTTTTGTTAATTCTAGTTGAAGCGCAAGTTTCTCGGCTTCATTTTGCTGCTGTGACGCTTTTTTGCTTTTACCCGTATCTTCAATCGCCGCAAGCTCCGCTTTGGACTGTTTTAACGTCAAAACATGCGTCGCAAGCTTTTTAACAAAATAGCGGTCGTGCGTCACAAATAAAATCGTCCCTGGATAAGCTTTTAACACTTCTTGAAGCGCTTCTTTTGTATAAAGATCAAGATAGTTGGTCGGTTCATCTAAAAGAAGAACGTTATAGTTTCCTAAAAAGACTTTTGCTAATGCCGTTTTGACTCGTTCTCCTCCGCTTAGCATCTCTACTTTTTTATACACGTCTTCACGTTTGAAAAGTAAGCGCGATAGCACCGTACGAATAAACTGCTCGGTGTACGGACTGTCTTCTTTAATGTTTTCTAAAATGCTTTTAGCGGGATCTAGATTTTCAAGGCGCTGATGGAAAAAGCCGAGTTTTACAGGCTTCGCAACCGTGATTCCTTCTGTTCGCTGCTCAATCATATTCAGCAGCGTAGATTTTCCGGCGCCGTTTTTGCCGACAATCGCTACTTTCGCTCCTGGCTTCACACCGCCTTTTAGGTTTTGAAACAAGATACGGCCACCAGCTGACGCTGAGATTTTGTCAAAGCTTAGTACCTGCTTGCTGTGCACTTGGTGAAACTGCGATAGGTCAAAATGAATTTCTTCCATTTCTTTTGGCTTTTCTTTTTTCTCCAGCTTTTCAATTCTTGTTTCAATCGCTTTTGCGCTTCTGTCTAGCTTCGCTTTTTGTTTTCCGACCGCTCGCTTATGAAGTCTCGCTTCAGAATTGCCCATGCGGCTCGGCGCTTTTTTAAGCGACTTTGATTTTTGGCTTTTTTCTTCAGACGCCAGTTCAAGACGCTGCTTTTCTTTTACATACTGTTCATATTCAAACTGCTGTCTTTCAACCGCGTGTTTTTTTTGCGTCACATATTCTTGATAATTGCCTTCATAACAGTGAATTTTGCCGCCTTCTACTTCCCAAATAGACGTACAAAGGCGGTTTAATAATTCTCGGTCATGTGAAATCAGCAGCAGACTGCCTGTAAAAGACTTCATTTCTTCTTCAAATTTTTCTACGCCTTTTACATCTAAGTGGCTCGTTGGCTCATCGGCTGCAAGCAGTTCCGCGCCGGATGAAAGAGCAGATGCAATTTTCTTTCTTGTTTCTTCTCCTCCGCTAAGAAAGTTCGCTTCAGTTGGCACACTCCACTGACTTTTCATCTCAGGAGAAACGGCAGATGTAGGTTGAACATCAAGCTGCGGAATCAGTGAGGAACGGCCATATGTTTGCACAATCCCTTGATCTGGACTCATTTTCTTCATTAAAATATGAAGCAACGTCGATTTGCCTTCTCCGTTTTTCCCAACAATTCCAATTCGCTCTCCGCGATGTACTTGAAGCTTCTCCGCTTGAAACAGCAGGCGATCTCCATAGCTTTTTTCAATATTTATAGCTTCTAACAATAACATAAAAAAACCTCCCTAGGATTTCTAGAGAGGATTAGAGGTCATAATTAGGCATACGCAAATATGCACCCTTTTATAGAGTAAAAAAAGGGAGAAATCACTTCATATAAGACATATAGAAATGGCACCTAAAAATGTACAGACTAATCCTATCTAGACAAATGTTCATTTAAAATAAAGTTTTAAAAGAATGTCTAAAAAAATAGGATTACTTATCCATTGTCTACGGTACCTTTCCTTTCTTAGTATAAAATGACTTACTTCTTACAGTGTATGATGAACATTTTTAAATGTCAATATCCATTTGGATGATATTCCCTTCTTTTCCTAAGTACAAAAAATCCTCAGCTGATCTCAGCCGAGGATTCTTTTCTTACACGTATTGATTCACTTTCCCTGTAAAATCAGGCAGCCACTCACCGTGGGCTTCAATTAAATCATCGCACATACGAATGATGTCATCCATGGATAATTCCGCATTTGTATGAGGATCTAGCATCGCTGCTTGATAGATGTGCTCTCTTTTTCTAGTGACAGCTGCTTCAATAGTTAATAATTGCGTATTAATATTCGTGCGATTTAACGCCGCAAGCTGCTCTGGTAAGTCTCCTACATAAGTCGGCATAATACCGCTTCGGTCTACAACACATGGAACTTCTACGCACGCTTTTGTCGGCAGGTTACTAATTAAGCCTCCGGTATTTAATACGTTACCCGCAAATTTAAACGGCACGTTTGTCTCCATTGCTTCAATGATTCTAGAGCCGTACTCATGTGAACGTGTATGAGTTAACTGACTGTTGTTAACCATTTCTTCTCTCATGGATTCCCAATTGCTGATTTGCTCTTCGCATCGGCGCGGATATTCATCAAGAGGGATGTTAAACTGATCAACAAGATTTGGATATTTATGTTTAATAAAGTATGGATGATATTCTGCGTTATGCTCAGACGATTCGGTAATATAATAACCGAACTTATCCATTAGCTCAAAACGCACCATATCATGATGCTTTGTTCTTTGTTTTTCTTTTGCCAGACGCTTGATTTCTGGGTATAAGTCTTGTCCATCTCTTTTTACTTCTAGCAGCCATGCCATATGGTTAATGCCTGCGATTTTCTCTTGTATTCCTTCATGATCCATTCCGAGAGAATCAAATAAATCTTTTGTACATACTTGAACACTGTGACAAAGGCCTACCGTCTTTACATTTGTATAGCGCAGCATTGCACCCGTTAGTGTTGCCATTGGATTGGTGTAATTTAAAAACAGCGCATCCGGACATACTTCTTCAATATCTTTTGCAAAATCAAACAGCACTGGAATCGTGCGCAGTGATCTGAAGATTCCTCCAATTCCTACTGTATCTCCAATCGTCTGACGCAAGCCGTATTTTTTAGGAATTTCAAAATCAATGACGGTGCTTGGTTTGTATCCGCCTACTTGAATCGCGTTAATCACATACTTTGCTCCTGTTAAAGCTTCTCTGCGGTTCAAATAGGCTTTAACCGTAATATTCACTTTGTAGTTTTCTTTTAGATTGTTTAGCATATTTTCCGAATCTCTTAAACGCTCAGCATCTATATCGTAAAGTGCAAACTCAAAGCCAGCTAAAGCAGGCACAAACATGCAGTCTCCTAAAATATTTTTTGCAAAAACTGTACTTCCCGCTCCGATAAATGTGATTTTAGACATCGTCATCTTCCTTCCTCGTATTGGTTTTATCCTTTTACAGATCCTGATGAAAGCCCTGCAATAAAGTATTTTTGTAGCACTAAAAATAAAATGGTCATTGGAAGCATCGCAATGATTGCAGCTGCTCCTACTAAGCTAAGATTATTTTGATTTTCGGCAAAAAAGCTCGCTAACGTAACGGTTAATGTATGCATTTCCTTATCTTGAAGGAAGAAAATTGCAAACTGATAGTCGTTCCAAATATAGACGCTTGCAATAATTAAAATAGACGCAGTGACAGGCTTTAGCAGCGGAAATACGATTTTAAAGAAAATCGTTAACGTGCCGGCCCCGTCGATTCTTGCTGCTTCCTCGAGCTCTTTAGAAATAGTGGAGCGAATGAAGCTCGCATATAAAAAGATCGTTAGCGGCAAAAATGCTGCGACATTATTTAAAATAGCAATTTGATACGTGTTCATCATCCCCATATTCACAACCATTTTGTACAGCGGAACTAGTGCTGTTAAAGGCGGTATTACCATCACGGCGATAAAGATAAAATAGACGTACTTATTTAGTTTCGTTTGGCGTCGCGCTAAAGGATACGCAGCCATTGATCCTAAAAAAATAAGCAGAATCGCCGAAACGAACGTAATGATAAATGTATTAACAAAAGAATTTCCTAAGTTCGCTTGCTCCCAAGCCGCTGTGAAATTTTCAAGGTGTATGCTTTTTGGAAATACCCATTTTGAACTAAAATCCCCGGTTGCCTTTAAAGAAGTCGTAACTAGAATATAAAAAGGGACAATATGAACGAGCGTTATACAAAGCGCTAGAAAGGTAAAAAACCGTTTTTTCCGTTTATTTGTATAGTCCATCACGCTTCTGTCTCCTTTCGCTTAAAGTACACAAGTGCTGATAAGCTAATGACTAAGATAATGAGCGCCATGCACACACCTTGAGTTGCAGCATAGCCGGCGTCCTGTCTTCTAAAATATAAATCATACATAAAAGTAGACATTGACTGCGATGCATCTCCAGGCCCTCCTCCTGTCAGCGCAACAATGACGTCAAACAGTTTTAAACCTCCGATAATATTTAAAACGACGTTAATTGTAATCGAAGGCATGAGCAGTGGAAGCGTGATGTTTTTAAACTGCTGAAGAGCCGATGCTCCGTCAAGCTGCGCCGCTTCGTAATAATCTTTTGAAATACTTTGCAGCCCCGCTAAATAAATAATCATCGCAATTCCAACGAATTGATACGTATTGACGAACACAATAATCCAAGAGTTAAGCTCCGGAGTTCCCAAAGCATTAATCTTCTCAAAGCCTAAAAATACAAGAAGGTCATTTAAAGCGCCTCCTTGGTAGGCAAAAAAGAAGTACCAGATATACCCCATAATAATTGGGCTGATAATAACTGGAAGGTAGACAATTGTTCTTGTTACAGCTTTCATTTTAATGCTTTGATTGAGAAGCAAAGCATACAACAAGCCAATAATGTTTTGGAAAATTGTACTGCCTATTCCGTAGAGCAGCGTATTTTTTATCACAAGCCAAGTCGTTGGGTCTGCAAGCAAACGTTTATACTGCTGGAGCCCAATCCAATCGTATGTTTGTGAAAATCCATTCCAATTAGTAAAGGAAAGTCTAATTCCGTTAATAAAAGGATAGATAATAAAAACGGTGATAATTACTAAGCCGGGAAGGTACATCCACCATAAAGAAGACTCTGTTTTTAATTTTTTCTTTCGTTTTTCCGTATCTCTTACTACGGAAACCGACTCTTTCCTGACTATTTCATTCATCGTGTTCACTCCTATTTCAGCTTGTGTTGAAAAGAAGCAGAAGCCTATCTCCCTGCTTCTTAGCGAACAAGGAACTTTTGCACACTATTTTATTGTTTACTGAGACGCTTGTACTCTTTTTCCATCTCTTTTGATAATTGCTTTGGCGTTAAACTTCCCGCTAGCAATTCTTGACCTGTAGAAGACATCACTGCCCACATACCGCTCGGTAAATACTTTCGGTCGAAGTATGGCTCAACTTTAATATCGCTATACTTATCGTAGTATTCAGAGTAGTAGTTTTGGGTTTTATTGTTTGTCAGAGCCGATGCTGAAGACGTTCCTTCGGCAATCTTTTTGGCAACTTCCGGCTGTGACACAAATTCAATAAATTTCTTAGCTTCTTTAAGGTGCTTAGAATCCTTCCACGCAGCAAGGGTAAAGCGCTCTCCGCCAATCCAGCTTTGCGTGCCCCCTTTATGAATAGCAGGCACCGGTACAGTTCCTACTTTTACTTCAGGATTTAATTCTGTTGCATCCGGTCCAAGAGATCCCCCCACAAATGTAAAAGCAATTTTATTTTGAGCCATTAATTCCGTTGCTTGAGATACTTTTGCGGTTAATACATCTTCATTCAGCAGCCCTTTTTTCTTCATTTCTGTCATTGTTTCCGCTAGAGGCGTATAGTTTGACCAATTGAATGTCCCTTTTTCCAACTGCTTAGCATAGTTCTTATTTTTTGCTGTAATAAGCTGAGGTGTAGCCAGCTGATCAAACACTTGAGCAATATTTCCATTTTCCCCTCCTGGAATCCATAGAGGCGCTACTTCTCCTTTGCTTTTCTTTTTTACTGTTTCTAACGCTGTTATAAATTCATCCATTGTGTTAGGAGGCTTTATTCCGTATTTTTCTAACAGCGTCGCATTATAGCTAATTCCGTCTTTTGCTTGATTTAAAGGATACGCATACACTTTGCCGCTTTTATCTTTTAAAATTTGATTTAGCGCCGGATCCAAATGCTGAACCCAATCCATATCTTTTAAATCTGCTACATACTCCCCGTAGCGAAGCTGAGACCAGCCGTGCGTATCAAATAAATCCGGCATATCATTTGCACCCATTTTCACACGAAGCATATCTTCATAGCCGTTACCCGGAAAATTTGCATCAATTTTAATATCTGGATTTTGTTTTTCAAATTCTGCAATCGCGTTTTGAAGCGCTTTTCTCTCGCCTTTATTACTCATCGTAGAAAAAAGCGTTAACGTTGTTTTCCCATTTCCGCCTGTTGCTGCTTCTTTATTTCCGCAGCCTGCTGCCACAACAGAAAAGACTAGTAATAGAACGAAAAGATACGTAAGCTTTTTCATTTATCTTTTTTCCCCCTTATACTCTATCAAGACATAAATGACTGAATATTCAGTTATTTATACATAGACAAATTCATTGCACAACGAAATAAAGTCACTTATAATTTAATCCTATACTTTTACAAAGGTTCAAAGAGTCCTAGAGATGAAAAAGCTTTTTCATTTACATACTTATCTGCCAATAAGTATGTAGTTTCTAGGGCTTTTTAACCTGCCTTTTTTATGTTTTTTTCTATTTTTCTTCCCCCTTATCACTCTTTATGTATGAATTCTTCTTTTCTATCACCCCCTTTCGAGTTATAGCTTTTAGGTTACTGCTTCTTGAGTAAAGCTCCGCAGCTTTCACGATAAATTAATTTAGTCGGCACCATGACTTTTAAAGGAACGGATCTGCCGCTTAACCGATCTACTAGCAGTTTAACAGCCTGCCTTCCCATTTCTTCGGTATATACTTTAACTGTGGTGAGCGGCGTGCTCGCAAATGCTGCGACATCCACATCATCAAAGCTTACAATCGCTACGTCTTCAGGAACCTTTATAGTTGATTGCTGCAAGGCACGCATCGCCCCTATCGCCATTGCATCACTTGCGATAAAAAATGCCTGAGGAAGATTTCCTTGCTTAATCGCTTGTGCCATCAGCTCGTAGCCTTCAGTCATTGAGTACTCCCCTATATAAACTTTCTCGGAATCAAGCAGGCCTTTTTCATGCATAACGCTTTCAAAAACTGTTTGACGCTGATCTTCAATAATAGAACTTCCATTTATATAGTGTTCTCTTTCTGTCCCTCCGATATAGCCAATTCTTTTATAACCGAGGTCAAATAAATGATTTAATGCATGTTTAGTAGCTTTCTCAAAATCAATCATGACCGAATCGTACAAATCCTCATCCGCTTTGTGATTGATAAAAACAATAGTATCTAAATGATTGCTCACTTCTTGAACCGTTTCTGGACTAACTCTTCCCACTACAATTACTCCATCAAGATCCTGCAGCAGCTCTTCTTGCTTCATGCCTTTTAGTCTAAATGACTTTACTGTAAAAATTTCTTTTTCTGCGCATTCACTCTCTATTCCATGGCGAATAGAAGAGAAAAAAGGGTCTACTAACTCTTCTTCAAGCGATTGAGCAAAAATAATACCTATCCTTGGAGCTTCTATGTCTTTTCCGTTTGCCGTTCCTTTTCGTATCTTAACAGGCGTATATTGCAGCTCCTTGGCTGCATGAAGAATGCGCTCACGGGTAACCTCAGATACAGAAAGCGTATGATCATTATTTAGTACTCTGGATACGGTTGAACTGGAAACATTAGCGTACGCCGCTATATCTTTTAAAGTTGCCATCTTTTTACCTCTCTATTGTAATCTTCTATTTTTACTAAATATTTATCTCTTATATTGGAAGAATAGCACATTAATAAAACGCTTTCAATAAATAATTTTAAAATTTCAGTAAATTTATTAAAATATTCTCCAAAATTCTTCATTTCTTTTGCTAGTTCCGCCGTTAAAATGACAAAATCACTGCTATTACTACTTTATTTTTATCACACTGCACTAAAACTTAAGTAAACTTTTAGTAAATATTAATTTTCGTAAGAATTTGTTCATATTTGATATAAAACGGTTTGTTGGGGAAAATAAAAGGAGAAATACTGATAAGGAAAGAGAGAGCATATGATTAGCCAATATTCTTATTTTCAACAATGTCTGCCCGTCCTTCAACAATTACATAATATGAATTTCACGAAAGAACAGCTGTTGCAAAAAGACGTTTTAATCGGTCAAGAAAAGGAACTAAGCATGTACTACTCGCCCCATAACGATTACATAAATCCAGAAGCTCATATTATTATTGCCGGCATCACACCGGGCTGGTTTCAAATGAAAACTGCTTTTAAACAATGCGTTTCCAGCCTGTCCCATCATCATCCGCTTGAACAAGTACTGTACGAAACAAAAAAAGCCGCTAGCTTTAGCGGAACGATGAGAGTCAATTTAATAGACATGTTAGACAGGTGCGGCGTTCAAAAAGCGATCGGTATGGACAGTGCCGCTGAGTTATTTGCTTCACAGCGAGATATGCTGCATACCACGTCCGTATTAAAGTATCCTGTGTTTTGCAAAGGAAAAAACTATACGGGTCATCAGCCGCCAATTGAACGATCAGCGCTTCTTTCACACTATGCTTTTGAAGTGTTTCCACAGGAATTGAACGAAATAAAGAATCCATGTTTAATCATTCCGCTAGGAAAAGCAGTTGAAAATGTTTTAAGAAAACTTTCGCGTGAACCTTCGTTTTCTCGGCATACGTATTTATTTGGCTTTCCTCATCCATCCGGAGCAAACGGACATCGAAAACGGATATTTGAAGAACACCTAAGTGAATTTATGGAAATTGTTGAGGGGTGGGCTGTAAACAGAAAGAGTTGAAAACAACCTTTAGCTCTTTCTGTTTACAACATCTCCTTCTTTTTCTTCTAGTTCTCGTTCATTTTGTTCTTCGTGAAACTCTTCTTCTGTTTGTGCAGCAAGATAATCAAACGGCGTATAGTAATTACGGGGAAGCTTTCGATGCCAAACTGTTTTAACAATAATAATCATCAACGGAATACTCACTATTAGAATAGCTGCTAAAACTAGTAGCGAAAAAATCATAAATTATTTCCTCCTGCTTTATAAACCGTTCCTCCTGGAACAACAAAACGGATACCCTACACCCATTCACTTATATTCAATCTACATTTACTGTCATCAGTATACGAGATTCATGAGTAACAAAACCGTTCTTTTTAAAAAAACGTTCTGGTTTGCCTTGGCCTCTTTCAGTAGACACATAGACTTCTTTCACTTCTTTTTGTATAAGTAACTCGTTAAGGAAAGATAAAAGACTCGTTCCTATGCCAGTTTGCTGAGTGCTGCTTAACACACAAATTTCATTTACATAAAACGTCTTATAGTTCGCCCACTGTTCTTCATTTCCTACTATAAATCCTATGAGTTTATTATTTTCACTGTGAGAGTAACCTATCCCTATGTAACCTGGAGTTTTACTGATATCGTATAAACGAGCATAAGCAGTGTTTATACTCCAAGGCTCATTCCACGGTGACCCACTAAAAACATTTGTATAGATGATTGCTGCTTCTTCTAATTCTTTATCGGTTAGTAAACGAACTTGACTTTTCATCATTGCTCCCCTTTTCTCAACAGGTCTCTTGAAACTCATTCATAACGTTCAATAGTTCTTTTAAATCCTCTATTATATATGAATCTGTAAAACTTCCGTCAAAGAAAGCGCCTTTTTTCCATACAGCATGCATGCCCGCGCCTCTTGCGCCAAGCACATCATTTTCTGGATGATCCCCGATGTATACACTTTCTTCAGCCGACACATCAAGCGCTTTTAATGCTCGCAAAAAGATATCTTTATGCGGTTTTTTAATGCCTTCTTGTTCGGAAACAAGTATGGTATCAAAATAGTGATCAATTCCAAGCGCCTTAATATTCATCCACTGAAAGTCCGTAAAACCATTTGTGATCATGCCTAGTAACAACCCTTTTTTCTTTAGCTCTTTTAGTACATCCTCCATATGTAAAAACGGAACGCAGTGAGCTGGAAAATAGTGAAGGTAATCATCTAGCATCTCCTCCCACGTCAGATTCGAAAGATCATATTCGTTCAAAAGCTGCTCATATACTTTATCTTTCCATACGTAGCCTTTTTGATCTAACTCAATAAATCTAGATGTGTACTCTTGCTTCGGTATGAGTGCTAGTTCTTCACTATATCTCTCGTACTGATCTTGAATAAAAAGCTTTAGTGAACTGTCTCGGTCTAATAGTGTCCCATCTAAATCAAAAATGACGGCTTTAATCATGATTTTCCTCCTTTATATATAAATCATTCCAGCGATTGGTTAATTATAACATTTATAGCTAGACAGCTAACTAGATTTAATTCTTTCCTATAAAAAAGGAGACCTCTTGTTTGGACTCCTTTTTCTTATATCCTTTATTTCCTTGTACTTGAATTAATAGATGTATCTATAAAATCATTTACATATTTGCTTATTTCTCTGTACTTCGTCCAGTGTAAATAGTGATGACCTTGTAAAACAACTAGTTTTTGCGACGATACGTGACTTAATTGATTTTGGTAAAACGTAATATTTGATTTTCCTTCTTTTGCTTCTTTATCTATTTTTCTAGTAAAAATCATTACGGGCATTTTTGAAGGAAACGACATATCGAGAGTTTTATTTATATTGTTGTTCAGCTCTTTTGCTTCATCAATGACGTTTTTGTTGTAGCCTTTCCAGCTGGAGATTGCTTTTGTCATTTTTAAATTTTTTGCTGTATACGTTCCTTCTTCGGCTAGCGGTAGATACTGATTAGGACTAGTAAGCAGGGCTAAGCGCGCAAGTCCACTTGGCGCTAAAACACTCATCAAACTTGGTATATTCGGCGTTTCTTCTTTAAAATAATCCAGCGCTTTTGGCAACGTAGGGTCTATTCCAATAATTGCTTTTACTTCATCTGGATATTTATTAGCGTAATACATGCTGTACACGCCAGAAACTGAATGCGGCATTAATATATACGGACCCTTTATATTCGATTTTTGCAAAGCTTCTCTCATTTCGCTTACACTATTTTCTACCGTACGTTTTTTATTCGTAGTGTCACTCCATCCGTATCCAAATGGTTCTACTACCACAACTTTATTATCCTTCGACAGTTCATTTACTAAAGGTTCAAAATCCAGTGCAGGCGCAGTCGTTCCTAGGCCGGTTAGTAGTACAATCGTATTTTCCCCTTTACCTTTTGTATATACATGAATATCTCTGCCATCAACCTCTACTAATTGACCAATAGGCGGGTACTTTTTCTTTTCTACTGCCGTCATTACTTGATTCGTTACAACCCAAATGATGCATATCCCTAAAATAGCTACTATCATGTTTCGTAAAATTCTCAAGAACCTAAACTTTTTTTGCACGTTTACCTCTCCTTTCCGTAAGTAGCAGTTAGTAAGCCGACGAGAATGCTAGAGAATCTTTGGAACTGCTTACTTACTATGACGCTTCAGAAAACGTTTAGTTCTATTTCCTATATAAAATTTAAAAGAATGATAGCAGCTTACTTCAGCACTAAACGAAAAAAAGGCCTCTTCTTATGGAAGAGACCTTTTACTATTTATTAAAAAAAGAACAATAAAAACTGTAACTTCTTCACTTGATGCCTAAGCGTATAACTGACGCTACGTTTTTAGCCGTTCTTTCAATGTTTTCACTCGCTTTTTCCAGCGCTTCTGACAGATCGACCGCTCCGGGCACGACGCTGAATAACGCAGAAATACCATGTTCATATACAGCTTCGCTTCCCGTTCCAATGCTCCCTGCTATCGCTATCACCGGAACGCTATGCTTTTTTGCTGTTTTGGCTACGCCAATGGGTGTTTTTCCGTAAATGGTTTGTCCATCTATTCTTCCTTCACCGGTAATGACAAGATCGGCATTTTTAATATAGCTTTCTAGCTCAGTTGCTTTAATGACGATGTCTACACCTGGCTTTAACCCCGCAGATAAAAATGCCAGCAGGCCGCCTCCTAGTCCTCCTGCCGCTCCGGCACCAGGAATACTTTGAATATGAATACCCATTTCTTTTCCAACAATCGCTGCGTAATGAGCTAAATTACGGTCAAGCTGTTTAACCATATCAGGAGTCGCACCTTTTTGAGGACCAAACACAGCGGATGCTCCGGTTTCACCCGTTAACGGATTGTCTACGTCGCACGCCACTTCTACTTTGACTTCAGCAAGCCGAGAATCCAAGTTTGTCAGATCGATAGAGGCTAACTGATCTAAACTGCCTCCTCCTTCTTTAATTTCTGCTCCGTTAGCATCAAGAAGCTTTGCCCCTAAAGCTTTTGCCATACCAGTTCCTCCATCATTTGTAGCACTTCCTCCGATGCCAATGATGATATGCTTTACTTTGTGATCTAACGCTTTAAGAATGAGCTCGCCGGTTCCTCGCGTTGTTGTGATAAGCGGGTTTCGTTTATCGACAGGGACATGATGAAGACCTGAAGCGGCTGCCATTTCAATAACAGCCGTGTTGCCGTCTCCAAGAATTCCGTAAAAAGCTTCCACCTCTTTACCTAAAGGTCCGGTTACTCGCGCTTGTATAATCTCTCCACCCGTTGCGTCTACAAGCGACTGAACAGTTCCTTCTCCTCCGTCTGCCATAGGTACTTTACTAATCTCCGCGTCTGGAAAATGGGCTTTTATTCCTTTTTCAACCGCTTCACAAACATGCAAAGCCGTTAAGCTTTCTTTAAATGAATCCGGTGCAATCACAATTTTCATAGAAACACTCCTTTTTGTTTTTACCCGTATAGCTTTAATACACCAAATATAAGCGTGGATACAATTGCCATAATGAGTCCAATCAGCGATTCATAAGGGATTAATTTTAAACGTTCTTTTATTTTCATATTTACACTTCCGCCCGTTGCGTGGAAAAAGCTTCCGTGCGGAAGGTGATCAAGTACGGTTGCTCCAGCATGAACCATAGCAGCCCCGGCTAAAGCAGAAACGCCTAGCTCTAAAATCGTCGATCCAAAAACTTGGCTTGCGACTGCTGTTCCTGCCGTTGTCGAAGCCGTTGCGGCTGACATAAAAATACCTGAAACCGGTGCTAAAACATAAGCAGGCAACCCAATGGCAGACAAGCCTTGAATGATCACGTCTTTTAGCTGAGAGTTAGCAATGATTCCTGCTAATGTCCCCGTTCCAAGCAGCATAATGGCTACACCTGACATTTTCCCTAACCCTGAAATAGCGTATGTATTAAGCTGTTTTCCTTTTTTCATCACAATGGCACCAACAATCCCTCCTGCGGGAAGAGCAACCATCGGATCAACATTAATATCAAAAAGCGGACGCAGCGCCAGCAGGACGATGGTAACGATTGGCGCTATGATGGCTGTTAAAAACAGCGGCAAGCTGCTTGCATCCACTGTATCTATTTCTTCAGCTTGAACCATTGTTCCTTTTTTCACTAATCGTTTGGCTACTACATAAGTAGCTGCTACGCCGAATATAGCGGGAATAATCCCTGCGACCATAACGGATGTAAGCGGAATATTAAATGCATCTGAAGCAGCAATGGCGTTAGGATTAGGAGACATTAAATTCCCTGCCTTTCCTCCTCCGATCATTGCTAGTAAAATAGCAGGCTTTGACATACCCGTACGTTTCGCAATAGCTAAAGCAATAGGGGCTACTGTGATCACAGCAACATCAACAAACACGCCTACTGTCGTAAGAATAAGTGTGGCTAGCGCTAGAGCTAAAAGTGCTTTTGTTTCCCCGAGTTTTTTTACAATGGTTTCTGCTATAACCGCTGCAGCACCTGATTCTATTAATACGCCGGCTAATACCCCAGCTGCAAGAATCCGCAGCACTGCAGGAATGATGCCTTGCGCTCCTTCAATCATTAAAGTAACGGTATCAGCAATATTAACTCCGCCTATCAGTCCTCCTATTAAAGCTCCGGCTATCATTCCGTATGCAGGAGCCACTTTCTTTAAGATTAATATAATGGCAATTACTAATGCACAAATCGCGCCTAATGCGCTTACTTGAACGTCCATAAAGCATCCCCTTTCTTATTTCTTCTATCCCCAGTGCTAATTGTAAGCGCTACCTTTAATTCTTTCATTAGTCATTTCAACAAAAAGAGACCTTGCTATCGCAAGATCTTTTATGCACGTGCACAATTATGAAATTTTAGATAGCAGCATGGCTACATATAGTTCAAGAAGGTCTTTTACTTTCCTTGGATCTTTTCCCGTAATATCTTGAATTTTATCTAAACGGTAGCTTAGCGTATTTCGATGAATAAAAAGCTTTTTAGCTGCCGTGCTTCCTTCGCCATTTTCTTCTATGTAGATCGTTAACGTTTCGATAAGCTCTTTTTTCTTATCATATTCCTTAAGCTTTTCATAGTATTGCAACAGATCATGATTTTCTTGAAAACCGGCGCGTTGACGTAACAGTACGGGAATTTGATAATCCGAATAGCAGTAGAAATCAGCTTCTGGATGAAGCTTTGAACCAACCGAAAGCGTATCTTTTGCCTGCTGATACGATACATGAAGGCCTTTAAAGTCAGCTTGAACAGATCCTGCAGATAATTTATAAGGACAACCAGACGCACGAAGCTGCTTTTCCAGCTGTTCAGCATAGCTGCTAGCGCTGCCCGCTTCTATAGATTTTAATATGACTACTCCGTCTGGAAGCATAGCGTATAGATCATTATTAGCTATGATGTATTTCTTTACAACCTTCATAACTTCATGGCGATTTTCAGCTTTAATAATTAGTGCCATTCTTGGAAGGTATAAGTTAATATTAAACCGATTCGCTCGTTCAAAAAATAAGGAATCCAGCGGCTCTTCTTGTTGAAGAAGCTGATGAACCACCTCTTCTTTTAATCGTTCATCCCACTGAATTTCCTCTATTAAAATCATTTCTTGAAAAATCATTTCAGCAGCCATACGCACAAGCTCTCCGTAATTACGAATCTGTTCTGGCAGTCCTGTTAATCCCACGACTCCAACAATTTCTCCGTTAAAGAAAATAGGCAAATTCACGCCCGGTTTGGCTCCGCGCAGCGTGTCAGCCTGCTTCTGAGTAATTTCGTAGGAACTGCCGTTTTTTAATACCATCAACGCTCCTTCGTGGATTTGATCCATTCGATTTTTGTCACCAGACCCAATAATCACTCCTTTTTCGTTCATTACGTTAATGTTGCAATCAATAATCTCCATTGTTCTACACACAATTTTCTGAGCTAATTCTTTTGTTACGTATCTCAACATTTCCCCATCCTTTGCCTCTATGAAGTAAAGCTCATTTTTTTCGTGACGGCTAATTTGCATTCAATGAAAAATTTACGATACTTCATTATAATATACGTAGAAGCAAAACCACATCTTTGAAACCGCCAACAATACAGTGCCTATAGGAGGATAAAAGAATGACTGTGTCAAAACTAGTTTTCACCCCTCTCAGCTACACAGGATGGGGATCACTTCAGCAACTGCTTCCGGAAGTAAAAAAATATGACCCTGCTCATATTTTAATCGTCACAGATCCCGTGTTAAAAGACATTGGACTTGTAGATAAAGTGAGTGCTCCTCTTATCCAAAATGGATACGAAGTAGATGTATACGCAGATACGGCACCAGAGCCGCCTTTAGCGCTTGGTGAAAAACTCGTATCTTACGCAAAAAGCCGAAAATTTGATTTAGTCATTGGAGTGGGCGGCGGAAGCGCATTAGATTTAGCAAAACTTACGGCCGTTTTAGCCGTTCATGACGGAGCTGTAGAAGAATACTTGAACTTAACTGGTAGAAAACAAATTTCAAAAAAAGGTCTTCCTAAAATTTTAATTCCCACAACTTCCGGCACGGGCTCAGAAGTAACGAATATTTCTGTGCTGTCTCTTGAAAGCACAAAAGACGTTGTGACCCACGACTACTTGCTTGCGGACGCCGCGATTGTAGATCCCGAGCTTACGCTGAGCGTGCCTCCTAAAGTAACGGCGGCTACAGGGGTTGATGCATTAACTCATGCCGTTGAAGCTTATATATCAGTAAATGCAAATCCAGCAACAGACGCCTTAGCCCTAAAGGCTATACGCATGATCAGCTCTTCTTTAAGAGCAGCTGTAGAAGATGGCAAAGATAAAGAAGCGCGAACTCAGATGAGCTACGGAAGCTATTTAGCAGGTCTCGCTTTTTTTAACGCCGGTGTTGCTGGGGTTCATGCACTTGCATATCCGTTAGGTGGACAGTTTCATATTTCTCACGGTGAATCAAACGCCGTACTGCTTCCATACGTTATGGGCTATATCCGCAGCAGCTGCGTGACAAAAATGCGGGATATTTTTGAAGCACTAGGTGGAAACGCTACCTCTTTATCAACAGAAGAAGCTTCTTACCAGTGTGTAAAACACCTGCAGTCACTTATCAAAGACGTCGGAATTCCTCAGACTCTTCGCCGATTTGATATTCCAGAAAGTGCCCTTCAAAAGCTGACAGAAGATGGCGTCCAGCAAAAACGAATTCTCGCTCGCAGTCCTTTGCCTCTTCATGAAAAAGACATACGAGCTATTTACCAGTCGGCTTATGATGGAGCTATAGTGGAACCTATGCACTAAAAAACTCCCCCTTATATAAGGGGGAGTTCTATTTATGCTGCTTTGGCTGTTGTACCAAAACGATTTTCTTTTGGATCGCTAGGCTGGCAGAATAACACAATTAGCCAAATACCGCCGATAAGTGGAACCAATGTAATGAGCTGCCACCATCCGCTTTTTCCCGTATCGTGGAGCCTTCTTGCTCCTACCGCTAACGAAGGGACTGCAACCAATAACGAATAGATAACCGGAAGAAAAAGAGGCTTATCAATAACGAACTGAAGGAACGAAAGAATAAATGAAATAACAAAGTTAACTAACACAAACATCCAGTATTCAGTTCGGCTTGCTCGACCAGAAAATACCCCGTAATTTTTTAACACCTTTATGTACCATCTCATCTGCAAAATCCTCCTTTTTTATCATATAATTGTAAATTTATAGTTTATATATCCTTTTTATTCAAAAAACAAACCGTTAAATAAACAAATAACGACATTTTTTATCCAAAAGAAAAAACTTCTTTAAAAAAAGAAGTTTTCTTGATGTATTATGCTTTTTCTATTTAATCAAATCATTTCGGTCTTCCATACTGGGCGGTTCCTCAAGCCATCCGTTTTTGGCCATGATTTTCCCCCCGTCTTGCCCGTATGTTAAAATGTCTTTGGCCGTACTGACAAGTGTAAGAGGAAGATCTCCACGCAAACTAAACGCAGTGCCTAAAGCGTTGCTCCCCAGCCCGAAACTGCAGAATAAACTTACGCAGTACATCATCAGTTTATCTGAAAAAGGTGCTACTTTTGATTCTGTCGCTTTCGCTCCCCAAGTAGCAGGCGTCTGAATATCGCTCTCCAAAAGAATCTTGCTATAATCACTTACAACTTTTTTAGCCAGCTCTTTTCCTTTTACAAAGTACTTCTTCACTTCAGGTTCATTTGCTACTTGAGCGAACCCTGTAATCATTTGCATGCCAAGAATGTTGCTTTCGATAGCGTAATAAATATGTGCTACCTCTACAGTATTTAATACCCGTTTACTCGAAAATAGATGGATTCCATCCATGTAATCTGTGCCTTCAGCAAACTTCGCTGTTTTAGGTACTGAAACAGCTGGAGGTCTTGGAAGCACGTTTTTTTCCTGAAGATAATCTACACATTTGTCATAGCCACTTTGCGTGAAAGCGGTAAGCTCTTTATATAGTGAAATCATGTCTTTTCTGTAGGACATGGTTAAATGAAGCGTATGTAGCCCCATGCTAATTTCTTTTAAAAGGCGAAGAAACATAATATCAAACATCTTATCATAAAGCTTAGGAACACCGACATTTACGTCTTTTTCTGTGTATCCTACCGGTATGGCTGCCCCTTCATTCTGTAAAATTTTTTTGATATCTTCAATGTAGTTCACCACTTGCATATGCGTATCTTGCATAATTTCTTTTGCTCGGTCATCTTCTGCGTGTGCAATAAAATATTCTAAGATTCTTCGGACCATTGTCTTTTGCTGATAGGTCATCCAAAGAGTAGCAATTTCACTTGAACTTAAGGGTATTTCTTGACTCATACACTAAACCTCCTGCTAGGGATACATAGGGCTCTACTTATTCAAGAGTAGGTATCTGTACAAATGAAGACTGTATTCTGCTTTAACATTCGTTCATATGATCAGACACAAAAATCTGTCGCTGCCTCAATTAAATCTGCTTCATTTACTATGCACAAACTGGAAGAATTCTATGTATTTACCCTCGCTTTTAAATGGAGGAAGCAAAAAAAGCCCCTTTCTATTAAAGGACTTTTTCGAAGAAAACGTTTTTATTCCATCGTATCAGAAATTCTTCTGTAGCTTCCGCATTTTTTTAGATATTGAACGATATCTTGATCTTTTACACGCTGAATAGCTGATCCGAACAATTCTGCCGCTATCTGCATACGTTCGTGTTTATGTTCAATGGTCATAATATATCGAAGCGCATCCACAACCGGTGCATTGTGACGTGTACGACGAGTTATGTACTCGTGAATGGCTTCATTTAACCCTTCCGATTCTGCTTGTTGAAACTCAGGTTTTCTTACTGCTTGACTATATACCACTTTTTTGCCACTCCTTCTCCTCATTTTTAATCATGTTTTATCTCTCTTTTATTTCCAGTTCCCTAACAGAAAGGAAACAAAACATGCAATCTTACTTTTTTTATAAAAATAATTATTTTTCATATAGTTCTAACAGACGTTTGTGTATCCAGATAGCTGCTTGTAAACCTTCTCCCATCGCTACTGTAACTTGTTCAGAGTGAGCCACAATATCTCCTGCTGCCCACACGTTTGAAACATTTGTTTCTTTTGTACGCGGATTTACGATAATATGCTGATTTTCTAAAAGTTCTACTCCGAGCTCATGCGCTAATTCTGTTCGAACTTTATTTCTTCCGAATGCTAAAAAACCTCTTTCTCCATAGACGATTTCATTATTTTGAAGGATTACTCCTTTTAACATTCCTGCCTCGGCTATGACTTTTTTTATTGCCTCTTTTTTATAGGTAATTCCCTTTTTCATCAAGGTATGTACTAAAGGTCCAATCTCTTTTTTGTCATGATTAATGTATGTAATGTCGCTGGTCCAATATGTTAACGTAAGAGATAAATTGGCTCCTGCTTTTCCCGAGCCTAGTACTAATACCCTTCTATTATTTACTTCGTACCCATCGCAGTCGGGACATACATATACCGTTTTTCCCATACAGTGATGTAGCTCTTGCTGAAGTTCAGAAGGAATCCGGTCTACGACTCCGGTCGCAAACAATAAAGTAGCTGCTTCGTAATTAGCAGATTTTGTGATGACGTTAAACCCTTCTATTTCTTTTTGACACTGTATGACACGATCTTCTGCAAATTGAATGCCGTAGCTTTTTGCTTGCTGCCTTCCCGTTTCTCTTAGAGTTTGCCCGCTTATTCCCTCAGGCCATCCCAATATATTTTGATAATTCTTGCAGATATTGGAACGTCCATCGTTTGAATCAATAACCAATACACTGCGCTTATATCTTCCAAGCTGAATAGCGGCTTGAAGTCCTGCAATTCCTCCACCTATAATGACGCAGTCATACTTGTCTGCCACAGCACATCACCCCAGCTTTTACTATTTTCTAAACGAAAGCTTCAGTTTTTCATTATCTGTTTTTCTATTATTTTTATACGCTTTACTGTCTTTATTTTTTGAAGTCATTCTACATACAAAAAACCGCCTCGGCAGTTGTACTGTCTAGAGACGGTTTTTTAGAAAATAGGAGAAGTGATATTACTCATTTTTCTCCCCTGCTTCTTTTTTGTTAATTTTAATGATAAGCTCTTTTTTATATACCTCACTATCTTTCCCGTAGCGTAGACGGCTATGACAGTTGGGACACAGTGCAGCAGCGTCCTTTGGCTTAGCAAGTCCGCCCTCTGACAGCTTTGAAAGATAGTACATTTGCAAAAAGGAGCTTCCATCTTTTGCGATAAACGGCGCGCTTTCTCCGCAGGCTTCACAAATACCCGCTGCGCGTTTGTGAACATATTGTCCAAGAGCTGCCGTTTGTTCATAAATACTTGTCTTTTTTTCTTTCCCTAACGCCATATGACGAAGCTGTTCAGTTGAATAAGCTGAAACATCCAGCTGTGCTGCTTTTTCCTCAATCACGGAATTTCGTTCAAGTTCAAAAATAATGGCTTCACGCAGCTTTCCGTCTGAATCCCACATAATTTCTAATTGATGATTGATATACGTCACTTCATCAACAAACTCGACCACTCCCGGCTCCACGTAGTGAAACAAATAAACGGCTTTTCCTGATAAAAAATGTTCACGAAGCGCTTTATTGCCTTTAATGAGCTGCATCGATCCTCTTTGGCCTTCCCCCGTATAGAAAAAAGCGGTTTTATCTTTGTTCCATCCGTGTCCCGTTCCGTATTCACTTCCGCTTTCTTTTGTAAAAATAAAAATATATGGATGCGCTTTTGGCGTTGATATTTCGCTTTGTTCCTGTCCTTTATAAAGCTTATGAATTTGTTTTCTGCGATAACGATGTCCTTTTTGAAAGAAATCTCCGCGCTGTAAATCCGTAATCAATGAATGGCCTCCTACTGCGGTCCTGCTTTTATAGTACTTATAGCTCTACTATACACTAATTTTTGTTTTCTTTGCAGATCGTTTCTTCTATCTATTGGATTTATATCATACAAAAAAGCAGCTGTATGGGCAGCTGCTTTTTTGCTATAGTCAATTTTGCACGGTATAGTCTTCTCCTAGCCATTTTGTGCTGAGTTTTTTTAACGTCCCGTCTTTTTTCAGCTTTTTAATCGATTGGTCGACTTCCGACTTTAACTTTTCGTCTTTTTTGTTAAACATAAAATACACTTTTGAATTAATCACAATATCTCCAACTGTTTTTTGCTGAAATTTCAGCGCTTGATTACTAAAGTCGATGGAAAATGGTGTCGCAAGCGTAGCATCTGCCCGGCCTGTTTTTAATTGAGTTGTGGCATCATCAGCACCTTGACCAGCGTAAACTACATCGATTTTATTACCATGTTTTTGATTGTATTTGTCTAGATAGACAGCCGCATTGCTTGTAGCTCCTACAATCATTTTTTTACCTTCTAAATCTTTTAAGGAATGAATATCATCTCGAGTTTTAGGGACCGTTACATAAAGCGGAGAATAATTATATGTTTCATCATTAAATAAAAACTTTTTCTTTCGCTCAGCGTTCTGAGCCATGTTATGAGCAATCATATCAATTTTATTACTTTCTAAGCTAAGAAGCAGATTTGAAAATTCCATCGTTTTAAATTCAAATTTATAATCCTTTAACTCTTTGTCGATCGCTCTTACTACTTCTACATCATAACCGGTCAGTTTGCCTTTATCATCAATAAAGCAAATGTTAGGAAACTGAGTGCCTGTTCCAACAACAATCGTTTGAACATCTTTTTCTTTCTTTTCTCCCGCACTTGGAGATGCGTTTGTTCCGCATCCTGCCACGCTCACAGCTACTACAATTGAAAGTAAAAACAGCCAATATTTTTTCATACGTTCCTCCCCTGAATCCCTCTATTATGTAATAAAAAGAGGCTCTTGATAAAGCATCTGCTTCATCAAGAGCCTCTGGTTAACCAGTGGGCTTACTTCGTGTAAGATTATTCACATCATAATACTAGTTAACCGATAAATCAAGTAGGTTTTAGAAAAAAGATTATCTTGACAGCTCAGTGTCTACCGCTTAAGATACAACTAATAAAACAATAAAACTACATATCTACCAGTCAACTGGAGGCAAATGGACACGACAATACGTGTACGTTTGCTTTTTTTATTGTCGTCCAGCATTTTATCTTTTGGAGGTAAAACGTATGAAATTTGCTTTATTTAGTCTTATTCAAAATATCCAGAACCCGGTTACTGGAGAAACATTAACTGCTCAAGAAAAGTTTCAGCATGTGTTAAATCAAGCAGTGCTGGCAGAAAAATTAGGTTTTGATGCTTACGGAGTCGGCGAAAGACACGGAGCTCCTTTTTTGTCTTCTTCTCCTCCCGTTGTTCTAAGTGCAATCGCTGCTAAAACGTCTCATATTCGTCTTCTTACTACCGTTACCGTTCTAAGCATTTTAGATCCTGTACGAGTAGCTGAAGATTATGCAACGCTTGATCACCTGTCGGGTGGACGCCTTGAACTGATTATCGGAAAAGGCAATGATCCGCGTCATTATCCGCTTTTTGGCATTACGGAAGAAGAACAATGGGAATCTCTTGCTGAAAGATATGCTCTTTTGAAACAGCTTTGGACAGAAGAAAATGTCACGTGGAGCGGCCGTTATCGTCCGCCTTTAACTAACGTTACGACTCAGCCTCGGCCGTTTCAGCCTTCTATTCCCGTTTGGCATGGAAGCGCGTCAAGCCCGCTGTCTACAGAACTTGCAGCTAAATATGGAGAGCCGCTATTTTCATCCAATTCCTTTCACCCTCAGGCTAAATATAAAGCGCTGATTGACCACTACCGGGAACGTTTTGCTTATTATGGCCATGACCCACGCAAAGCCATCGTCGGTTCGGGGGCCAGCAGCCTATATATTTCTGATACAACGGAAGAAGCGATTCGCCGCTATCGCCCGTACTATAACGCATTTAGCAATACAGAAGCAGCCAAACATAACCAATCGCCGTTCACGTCACTAGAAGATATCGTTCAATACGGTCCTGCTTTAGTAGGAAGCCCAGAGCAAATCATTGAAAAAATAATAGATTATCACAACGCTTATGGAAACGAAGTGCTGAGCATCAGCGTAGACGGTCTAAGCGAAGCAGAACAGCGCGAACAGCTAGAGCGCTTCGCAAGTGATATTGCACCTGTTCTTCGAAAAGAAATTCCCGGCAGCGTGTGGGAAAATAAAAAAAAGAGATTGAGACATAATGAAATCAATCCAATCTAAAGACGAACAAATCAGAATACATGAGCTGAACCGCTTATGACACCGCCGTTGATTTCCGTGCAAGGCTTCGCTTTCCGCGGGCGGGCGCTGAGCCTCCTCGTCGCTTGTGCTCCTGCGGGATCTCATCTCTCCCGCTTTTCCCGCAGGAGTCTTCGCCTTGCCTTCCAATCAACTGCTAGAAGAATCTACATACAATAAAATTTACGTTCACCATCACACTATGAAAAAATCCGAATTAATTGGATTCTCTGTCAAGAATCTCAATTAGTTCGGATTTCCCTTCAACTAAATCACTTTTGTCCCAACCTCTTTTTAATTTAGATACAATTCGCACGTTTAGTTTACTAACTTTTAAACTAATAAACTAGTCTGGTTAAGAAGCCTGCGTGTCTGTATCGTAAATATTGGCTGTTACTTCGCTTCTTTGACAAAGTAAGATGAGCAGCCAAATGCCTCCAATAACTGGAACAAAGTTAATTAAATACCACCAGCCGCTTCTTCCTGTATCATGCAGTCGGCGAACAGTAACGGCAAGTGAAGGTAGAATCATTGCTGCTCCGTAAAGTAATACTAAAATAACTCCAAATACTGCAAGTGAATCGATAAAAACCAAGATATATGGAATGATCATAAAGATATAAGCAAATAATGTAAACATCCAATACTCCGTACGCGTTGCTCTTCCTCGAAACGTCGCATAATTTTTTAACGCTTTTATATACCAGTACATTTTTAAACCCTCTCTTTGTTTATTAAATTAAACTACCTAACCGTTTAAGTCCTACGCAACTTTATTAGGTACATCAAACCGGTTTAACTGCGACTCACTTCGTAGACAAAGAAGAATTAATAGACAAATACTTCCCGCAATCGGAATAATAGTAAGGAGCTGCCACCACCCGCTTCTTCCTATGTCATGCAGTCGACGTGCCGTCACAGCAAGGGATGGAATGAAGACTGCAACAAGATAAACTATACGCAAAAACGGAGGCATATCTGTTATAAGTTCAATAGCTGAAAGCACACACCATATAATAAAATTAAATAAGACAAACATCCAATACTCTTTACGTGTTGCTCTTCCTTGAAACGTTGCATAATTTTTTAGCACATGTAAATACCATTTCATACAAAAACCTCCTTTTTAAACCGAATTTTGTAAGACAAGCTTACTAGCAGTAATTACCTTAGCATACAAAAAATTAATTTCATATCCTATTTTTTGAAAAAATCCCAAATGGTAATATAGATATAGGAGAGAGATGGATAATAGTTAGTAATAAATACCCAATAAATTCAGTTAAAAAACCATTTAATTACTATAATTACTTTTAATTTATAAAATGTTTTTTTATAACAAAAATCCTGCCGTATTAATCGGCAGGCTCTATCTTTACTTATGTGCGGTAAAAGTAAGGTCCACATGAACTTTCATGGGTAATCACATAAGTCCATGTGAAATCTTTATCCACCACGTATAAATCTTCTAAATACATATTTGTATTTTCACTTAAATCATCAGTTGTTAAATGCTTACATTTAGATAGCTGCAGCACTCGTTCATCATGCTCAAACAACAAATAACAGTCGTTCTTAACTTGGTGCTCAAACGCTTGAACCGCTTGTTCTCCTTGTAAACAAGGTAGCTTTTCATAGCTAAACGCATGCCATAAAAATTGGTCCATATAAATTTTCTTTTTTTGCGATGCGCTTAAAGCATCTGCAAATTCATTTTCCCACCGCTTCCGGAAGAATTCACCTTGATTCGATAATTTTTTAACAAACATTCCTTTTTTCTTTAACGCATCTTTCATTTTCACTGTGCTTTCTCACCCTTTATTCTGTATTCATTTCTTTTTATCGGCTTCTTAGCTTATTTGTACATTAGTACCTATGCGTTAGATTCCTTGTTTTTTGACTAAACTTATTTTATAAAACGCCGGCTTTAACGTGTACAAAAACAACACAATCGTACTTAAAAGCATAATCAGGCTTCCACCAACTACAGCTCCTTGAATCGAAAAGATGTGCGCGGACATTCCGCATAGAAAGGTCATCATAATAATTAGCAGTGACTCAAGTAGCCCATAGATACTTCCTACTCTCCCCATCATGTCAACGGGAATGCTGTTTTGATAAAAGGTTTGAAAACCAGCACTTGCAAAAGCTAACGCAAAAGATAAGCTAAAAAATCCTGTTCCCATGGTTTGAAAAGAAGACGAACACGCGTACAGCAAATAGCCAAGCGATACTCCTACACTGCCGGCGCCTATGAGAAAGTTCGCCGACAGCTTCTGAGCCAACAGTGTATTCACAACTGCGCCAATCATAATGCCAGCGCCTGCTACGCTTACTAAAAATCCGTATTCGCTTTCGGATAAATGAATGACTCTTGTTGCAAATGAAACTTCAAGAGAATCAATTGCCGTGGCCATGACCATTAAGAAACTGAACAATACATAAATGGTGATAATGTATCTGTTGGCTCTACTGAAGCGAATCACCGCTTTCCAATCTTCTCGAATGGTGTTTACAGAGAGTTTATTTTCTTTAGTTTCTGTTTTTGTATCTAAGTTCGGCATTAATAAAGTAACCATTCCAGACACCACGAGCGCTGCAGCATTGGCATAGATAGCAAACACAGGCGTTCCAATCATAAATAACGCACCTGCTGCGGCCGGACCAAGAAGAAAGCCTCCTGAGTCAATCAAACTGCGCAGTGAATTAAATCTTTTTCGCTTTTCAGTTGGAATAAGCTTTGTGATATAGACCATCGATGTCGGGCGAAACATCGAACTTGCCATACTGATGATAAATACCAGCGCATAAATGATAAGGATGGATGAGAAAAACGGAAGGCAAACAATAATTCCGGCGCGCATCCAATCTAAAAACAGCATCAGCTTCCGTTTGTTCATGCGGTCAATTAAGCTTCCAGACCATATATTTGTACATAGCGCAGCAAGCGGCTTTATCATGTATAGCCCTGAAACCGCAAGCGGCGAATTCGTCATATCAAGCATCATGACATTTAAAGCGATCAAATAAATCCAGTCGCCGATATTGCTAGTGCCAATTCCAAACAGCAATAAACACGGGTATTTCCAAGACAACAGCTTACTTTTCATAAAAGAAAGGCCTCCGCTTCATTATTGATTTTTGCCAATAAAAAAATCCCACCCCCAAGACATCTGTCTTAGGGGCGAGATTATGAATCGCGGTGCCACCCTAGTTTGTTCATATGTCGCCATATAAACCTTGTCGAGTACGGCTTTCGCTTATACTCTAGCTTTGTAACGGAAGCAGCCGTCGCACTATCACGTTAGATCCAATGCGCTGCTCAGAGGCTTGCTTCAACAGCGTTTTTCTTGCTCCTTTTCAGCTTCCGGAGCTCTCTGCTAAGAATACGCGCTGTCTACTTTTCTCTTCACGGCATTTAATTTCTAACATCTTACCATTATTATCTATTTTTTGTAAATACTTTATTTCAAAATCATTTTTTTCGGCTGAGAAAAGAATAGTCGATATCCTACGTATACAAAATAAATGATGGAAGCTACCAACACGATTCCCCACATATTGTACATATCTTTATTTCCCCATACGCCCGTTAGCGAAAACAGCGCTGGGATTGTTAAGGTAACCCACGACTGTACAATCGCCACTTTCCCTACATATGCAGATACATCTTTTTTGCTCGTATTAAGCACATAAAATAAAAACCATAAAAACGACCAAAGAATCCATGTAATGGCGTTTACGACGTCATGATAGTGAACAAGAGAAACCGTCACGTACACTAAAGCGATAATCGATACCCAAAGTGAATAATAGCCCAGCCCCGTTCCCTGCATTCCTTTTAACACCGTCACGCCTACATATAAATACGTAAGGCCAAATAAAAAGATTGCCGTTCTTTCATATAAAATCCAGTTGCTTTGGTCTGACGTAATAATTAAATAAAACGGAACAATAACTTGAAAAGCTCCAACAAATAAGTTAAATACGCCTACGTTTTTTTCATCCGCTTTTCCAAGCAGCATGAGTCCGTTTAAAAATAAAGCTGCACCTGACAGCAACAGTCCAATTTGATCCATTTTTCAGTAAGAAAAGCCCCCAGCTTTTCTTGTCCTCCTCTGTGTCGATGTTTTTCTTTAGGATGCGCGGAGCTATGGTTTACATGTAAAAAAGAAAAAGCAATTCCTTTTGAAAAGGAAACTGCTTTTCTTTCTGTTTCTATTACACTTATAAAATGAAGCTGACAACAATCGCTGACAGTACGCTTACAAGCGTAGCTCCATAAAGTAAACGAAGACCAAAGCGCGCTACTGTATTTCCTTGCTTTTCACTTAAGCCTTTAACCGCTCCTGACACGATTCCAATTGATGAGAAGTTAGCAAATGATACTAAGAATACGGATACAATTCCAAGTGTTTTAGCACTGAATGTTGAAGCCATATCTGAAAGACTCATCATTGCCACAAATTCATTTGTTACAAGCTTTGTTGCCATAATTCCACCAGCTGCCACAACTTCTGAAGCAGGAACACCCATGATGAATGCAAACGGTGCAAACACATAGCCAAGCAGGTGCTGGAACGACAGACCAAACAGCATTTCAAACACGTTATCAATCGCAGCCATCAGCGCAACGAAACCAATCAGCATCGCACCTACGATAATCGCTACTTTAAATCCATCCATAATATATTCGCCAAGCATTTCGAAGAACGTTTGCTTATGACCTGTTTGTACCTCTAAAATATCTTCTTGATCCGTTACTGTGTAAGGGTTAATGATAGAAGAAATAATAAATCCGCCAAATAAGTTAATCACAATTGCTGTTACTACGTATTTTGGTTCAATCATTGTCATATAAGCACCGACAATGGACATTGAAACAGTCGACATAGCTGATGCACAAAGCGTATATAAACGGTTTGGCGGCAGTTTGTCTAATTGCTTTTTAACGGTAATAAATACTTCTGATTGACCTACAATGGCAGAAGCTACTGCGTTATAAGACTCTAATTTTCCCATTCCGTTAATCTTGCTGAGAACTAACCCAATCCATTTCATAATGAAAGGAAGAATTTTAAAGTGCTGTAAAATCCCGATTAAGACAGAGATAAAAACGATTGGAAGCAGCACGTTTAAGAAAAACGGCATTGATCCTTTATTCGCGATTCCGCCAAATACGAACTCTACGCCTTCATTTGCATATGAAAGCAGCTTTCCAAAGACGCTGGCAATCGCATTAATAATAATCAAGCCAAACTTTGTGTTTAGAAGTAAAGCTGATAAAAGAAGCTGAATCACAACCATAATAACGATTGGTTTATATTTGATTTCTTTACGGTTATTACTTGCAAGATACGCTAATCCAAAGACAACGAGTAACCCTAAGATGCCAATTAAATATTTCATAGTATCCTCCACTGCTTACTTATTTTTGTAAGTCTTTTGATGAAAAATAGCCCGGTAAGATTTCGTTGATGTTTGTAATCACAAAATCTCCTTTTAGGTTTGCTAAGATAATTTGTGTGTGATCATCACAGAACTCAGCTAATACTTGTCTGCATGCGCCGCAAGGAGAAATTGGGCCGTCCGTATCTCCTACAACTGCAATAGCTGAAAACTGCTTGTCCCCTTCTGAAACAGCTTTAAAAATAGCCGTTCGCTCAGCACAGTTCGTCAATCCATAGGAAGCGTTTTCAATATTGCATCCACGATAAATCTTCCCATCGGTTGTTAAAAGAGCTGCACCAACATGGAAGTGAGAATACGGTACATGTGCTTGTTTGCTTGCTGCGATTGCTTCATCTATTAATTGTTTTGGCTCCACAGTCATCATCCTTTGCTTAGTTTACAGCAGGTTAGTTAGTACTAACCTGCTGTCATTTATTAATAATCAGAGTTGCTTAATTGACCTTTTGCAATTGATACGCCAGAGCTTGCACCAATACGTGTTGCACCAGCTTCAATCATTGCTTTTGCATCCTCTAAGCCTCGAACGCCGCCAGAAGCTTTTACACCTACATCTGGTCCAACCGTTTTTCTCATAAGCGCTACGTCTTCTACCGTTGCGCCTCCTGTAGAGAAGCCTGTTGACGTTTTAACAAAATCAGCTCCAGCTTTTACAGCTAGCTCAGAAACTTTTGCTTTTTCTTCGTCTGTTAAAAGAGCTGTTTCAATAATTACTTTTACTAGCGCTTTTCCTTTTGCAGCATCCACTACTGCTTGAATGTCGCTTTGCACTAAGTCATAGTTTTTATCTTTTAACGCGCCGATGTTGATTACCATATCTACTTCATCTGCACCGTTTTCGATTGCATTTGTAGTTTCAAATGCTTTTACTGCTGAAGTCGTAGCTCCAAGAGGGAAACCGATTACCGTACACACTTTTACTTCTGGAGCATCTTTTAATAACTCAGCTGCTTTTTTTACCCACGTTGGATTTACGCAAACTGAAGCGAATGAATATTCTTTTGCTTCTTGTGCTAAAACCGTAACTTGCTCTTCTGTTGCATCTGCTTTTAATAATGTATGATCAATAATACCCGTAATGTTTTGACTCATTTTGTTCTTCCTCTCTCTTTCTTAATGAATTTCTTTATAAATTAACGTTGGAGCTTCTACTTTTTCAGCGACCGTGCTGTAAGAATCATAAACGATATCCATTACTTCCTGTACATCTTCGCTATTGCTGTGGATTGTAACAAGAGAGTCGCCTTTTTTCACTGAATCTCCAACTTTTTTATTAAGCATAATACCAACTGCTAAGTCGATTTCAGATTCTTTTGTTGCACGTCCTGCACCTAGCTTCATTGCCGCTACGCCAATTTTTTCTGCAACGATTTCTGAAATGTATCCATCTTCTTTTGCTGGCACTTCAATTTTGTGCGCTGCATCCGGTAATTTAGAAGGATCATCTGCCACAGAAGCGTCTCCGCCTTGTGCGCTTAAGAATGTTTTAAATGATTCTAATGCTTTTCCGTTTTTAATTACTTCTTGAAGCATTGCACGCGCTTCGTCTAGGCTGCTTGCTTTTTCAGCAAGTACAACCATATGACTTCCTAATGTTAAGCAAAGCTCCGTTAAATCTTCAGGGCCTTCGCCTTTTAACGTGTCGATTGCTTCTTTCACTTCAAGCGCATTACCAACTGCAAAACCTAGAGGCTGGCTCATATCTGAAATGATTGCTTTTGTGTTTCGCCCTACGCCTTTTCCGATTTCAACCATTGCTTTTGCTAATTCTTCAGCGTCTTCAAGCTTCTTCATGAATGCGCCGTTCCCCGTTTTCACGTCCAAGCAAATGGCATCTGCTCCAGCCGCAATTTTCTTACTCATAATTGAGCTTGCAATTAACGGAATCGAATCAACCGTTGCTGTTACATCACGAAGCGCATAAAGCTTTTTATCCGCTGGCGTTAAGTCTCCGCTTTGACCGATAACGGCAATTTTATTTGTATTTACTAAACGAATGAATTCTTCGTTTGTAATTTCAACGTGGAAGCCAGGCACTGCTTCTAGTTTATCAATCGTACCGCCAGTGTGTCCTAAGCCGCGGCCAGACATTTTGGCAACCGGTACATCAACCGCAGCTACTAAAGGTCCTAATACAAGTGTTGTTGTATCACCTACGCCGCCTGTGCTGTGTTTGTCTACTTTAATACCTTCAATTTTTGATAAGTCAATTTGATCGCCTGATTCAACCATTGCTTGCGTTAAATTTACGCGTTCTTCCTGCGTCATTCCTTGAAAGTAAATCGCCATCGCAAATGCCGATAGCTGATAATCAGGTAAATCCCCTTTTGTATAACCTTCGATAATAAAATCGATTTCTGCTTTATTTAATTCATGTCCATTACGTTTTTTTTCAATTAAGTCAACCATTCTCATGACGTTTTCCCCCTAAAAGTATCTGCATATTGTGCATCCACTAAAACGTTTTCAACAACTTACACCCTTACTATATAATAGCTTTGAACAATTGTAAACAGATATATTTACATTTGTTCAAAAATATTTATAGCCGCTGTTTTAGTGAATAAAAAAAGACTTCCGCACTCGGAAGTCTTCCCTTATTTTTCAGCTTTTATCACAAATGACAACATGATTCGGTACTTATTCTTTACCTTTTTATAAGGAATTAATACGTATGGCTGATCAGGCGGCGTAAATCGTTCAATTCCTTTTTGATTAGCATCGGGAGAAAAGTACATTCTTCCCCACCGTTTAATGATATAGCCCGTGGTTCCTTTAGCAATTACCCCGTCTTTTGAGACGTCTGTTTGAAAAGGATACCTGTTTCGCTGTGCCTGCAGAGATGACGCAGAATAAGATGCAATATCTTCTACTATTTCAACCAGATAAAGCTTTTGCTCTTGAAAAAACAGCGTCTTCATCTCCTTTACTCTTGTTTATCTAATAAAAAGCGCGCCGTGAACTGATCCGTAACGAGTACATTTGCAAATTTCCCTTGCAGCGCTCCGTAAATGCTGTCGATTTTCTGATCTCCTCCGGCTACTAAAATGGCGTACTCTTTCTTCTTCAGCTCCTCCAAATCAAGTCCAAGCGTCCGTTCATCCAGGCTTTCATTGCAAATTTGTCCATCTTTATCAAAAAAGCGTGAACAAATGTCTCCTACCGCTCGGGAGGAAATCATCTCTACATCTTGTTCGGAAAAGTAGCCAAGCTGAAAAAGCAGCGAATCCGTTTTGATGGGGCCCGTAGTAAACACAGCAATGTTGGCTTGTTTGCCTAAATCTAAAATGCGCTTAATATGACGATCCGTTTCCATTGCTTTTTTAACTACCACGTGATCGACAATCACAGGCAGAGGAAGATGCATAGGAGGCGTATTGTATGCCTTTCCAAATAAGTACATAATTTCAGAAGCATATGTGCTCGTTTCCGAATGGCTTACTCCGCCTTTTAACTGCACAACCTGAACGTCATTCACATACTTTTGTTTTAAATCGATGGCCACTTGATAAAGAGTTGTTCCCCACGTCACCCCAATAATATCTCCATTTTTTACGATGTCATAGAGATAGTCAGCTGCTGCTACGCCTAGATGACTTTTAATAATGTGATTTTCATATTGAGGCACCGGTGTGACGATTGCTTTTTTTAGATTGAATTTTTGTTCAAGCTGAGAAGACAATTTTTCACTATTGATAGATGAATCCACAATTTTAATTTGAACAATGCCTTCTTCTTTTGCTGTCTGCAGCAATCGAGAAACCGTAGGCCTTGATACACCAAGCTTTTTTGCAATTTCACTTTGATTATAATCAAGAATATAATACATCCTTGCCGCTTCAATCACTTTATTAAATTTCTCTTGATCCATCTCCATCGACTTGTTCTCCCTTACCTCATGAATTTCTTATCCCAATTTTACCAAACTTATGTCTTTAGTTTACTTGTTTGGTGAACAAAATTTCAAGAGGGGATTTTGTAACTGAGATGAAAAGAGAAATACTCGGGTTTAAGGAGACCAGTTTTCTACGTATCCATTCATTCCAGCATACTCATAAAGAGCTTCTAACTTACGCTCCGAATAATAGTTAAAATCATTGTGAACTGCTGTTAATTTAAGATTCTCATTACGAACAAACATCTTCTCAAGATATAAGCTCTTAGCAAGTTTATTGCTCTTTTTTGTGTTGCAGCTTTGACAGCTTAGCACCAAATTCCACATATTATCTGATTGGATATAACTCCATGGAATAAAATAATCTACATGAGTAGCGATGCGTTTATCAGAAAGAACTTTCCCACAATAAAAACATTCTTTTGTTTCATATTTCCAAAGGATGTTATAGAATGCATGCAGCGATTCGCGTTTTGATATATTTTCCACTTTCAACAACACATCTTCCAACTTATTTTTGTCATTATGCTTTTCTAAAAATTTCGCCAAATGATAATTGGTTAAATGAGTAACAATTTGTCTATATTTTTGTAAAAAAAATATATACTGCTATTAAACTTTATGTATTCTGTTCTTTTATCAAACTCATAAACAGAACCTTCCATATCTCCATATAACGAACGCCCCTACTACATACCTTGCCCCCACTTTTTTAGTTCTTTCTACTAACTGCAATTGAAGATTACTTGGTAAACGATCAAATACTACTTTATTGGGGACACCATGCATTAACTGAAATTCCTTTAACTCTTTTTGAATTCCAGCTTGTCTGTTGGACGTATTTAATTGATTTAAATCATGATGAATAACCAAGTTCCAATATATTTTAGCAAATGAAAAATACACTTGATCAAACGTGAGGACTAACCGATTGTCAACATTATATAGGTTTTCAATTAAAGCTTTCATCAATCCATATTTATATGTTGTGGTAAAGTGACCATTAGCGAAAAATTGATTAATGATCTTCCAAATTTCTTGTTCTGTTAAATAAGTTTTTTTTATTTCTCCTACTTTTAAATTGAAACTCACCTGCCACCGCTCGCTCCTTCCACTATTGCACCACCAAACTACGCTTCTTCTGTTTCCACTAAATAAATTCGACCATCAAACTTCCCGCGCTCCTCTGCCTTCTCCTCACGCACTTTCTCAAGCTGTTCTGGCGTGGCCCCGTGCACAGCTGCTAGCGCGTGCATAACTTCCAGTAAATCTGCGAGTTCTTCAATGGCATCTTGATGCGTTTGGGCTTCTATGTATTCTTGAAGCTCTTCTTTTGCCTTTTTCTTCAGCTCATTTTGATACTCATCTCGCTGCAGCACGCGTGGTTTGAAGGTGTTTCCACTTTTTTCAATAATTGTGGGAATTTTATCTCGCACTAGCTTGTTATAAGTAGGCATTATTTTTTCCTCCCTCTCTTACCTTTCTAGTAAACTAGTATTTTTCAAATTCTGCTTGGTTTCCGTTAAACACATTTAAATCAATAAACGTTTCTTTACCTTTATAGCCGCTGGCACTCATTGCATTTGGAATTACCCAGCCTATACTCCATAGTAGAAATATAAAACTTACAAGAGCGGCTAATATAACTCCTACGGCAAGAAATCTGTTCTTCTTTTGATTTTCTTTATCTATTGTGTTTACCCCCTTTTTTAGAAAATACTTCTAATATTCTAACATAAAAAGGATTTTTCAAAGCAAAAGAGCCTACCAGTCTTTATTTGGAAATATAAAAAAACCACCTAAAATCAGGCGGCTCTTCTTTTATGCTGCGTCTTCAGATGGTTCATTATCTTTGGCTGCTTCTATAAGTAAGAAAATAGCCGTTAAGATGTGCATGATCATGCCGACAATTGGAATCCACGCAATAGCAGAACAGACAATTCCCATGATATGCCCTGTCCGAACTTTGTTTGTTTTAATCGCAAATACTAAACCTACAATATGCAATGCGAGCATTAAAATAAGCGGCGTGTAGGCTAGGCCAATAACCAAGGTCCCGCCTAGAATTGGAATCCCCCAAAGAGCCTCTAATCCTCCGCTGACCCATTTCAATATACGACTTGTTTTTCCCAATGTATCCTCCCCCTTTGTCTTCAATGTATGCACAGAAGTTTTGTTTCTGAACGGTTGTATATGAAAAAAGTGGTAAAAATACGTGTACTAAAAATAAATCGATAGTCCCATATAAAGATACGTTTTTATACGGGACTAGTGTAGTAGTGGAAAATGAATGAGAGGAAAAGGCTTTGTTTTACATGTAATAACGAGGAGCTCTTCGTCGAGAGAATGAAGTAAACATCAACAAAGAAGCCGAACTCAAAATGTAAGCTCGGCTTTTTCTTATATGATAAATAGAAGTATTATAAAATGTTTTTTGTATTAGTGTTCTCGACTCTTCTCAAATTTTTCAACAGCCTCAAAATCAAGTTCGGCTGATATCCAATCGCCTTTTTCCGGGAATTCTAGATTTCGAACGACTATTTTATTCGGCCCTTTTTTTTCTAAAATTTTCGCCTGGCAGTTTTTGTACATAACTACTTCTCGTTCTTTGATATCTGTCCACAACAAGTGCAGAACCCCTTTCAATTTTAAGAAGTTAATATTTCGAAACACTGTTTTACATTTTATTATATTTTTTTGGATTTGTTAATTTTTTTGTCTTGTTTTTCATAAAAAAATGATCAAAACGCTTTTTTCCACTACAATATACCCAAAATATCTTTTAACCTTTAAATATTTATGTTATATTTTTAAAATTGTATTACAAGTTTTTTGTTTTTCCCTTTTCGTTTCTCCTCTTTTCTTCTTTTTACGTATTCATAATAGACATCTCAATCTATACTAATACGTATCAAGGCTTAAAAGTTCAAAAGTATCTTAACATACTAAAAATTATTGGGTTGTTCCACTAGAAATCCAATCGAATTTACAAAAACTCCACCGAAAAAACTAGAGGCCTTTAGCCATACAAAAGACTGCTTTTACCGCATTTATATTTTAATGAATACTAACAACACAATTTGAGGTGCCAATAATGAACGTACTAACAAACGCCATAATTATCTTATTAGCTTATTTAATTGGATCAATCCCTTTTGCTTTAGTGATTGGAAAAGGGTTTTACAAAACCGATGTTCGCAAGCACGGAAGCGGTAACTTAGGAGCTACTAATACCTTTCGCACTTTAGGAAAGAAAGCAGGTATTATAGTATTGATCGGCGATATAGGAAAAGGCTCGCTAGCTGTCTGTTTACCGCTTATGATGAATAGTCACTTGCATATGCTTGTCCCTGGATTTATTGCTATTCTTGGACATAGCTATCCGGTTTTTGCAAAGTTTAAAGGAGGAAAATCTGTAGCGACTGCCGCTGGTGTATTCCTTGCATTTTCACCATTAGCTTTCATTCTAGGGATTCTTGCTTTTTTAATTTCTCTCAAAATTTCTAAATACGTATCCTTATCTTCACCTATTGGCGCATTGGTTGCCTTTTTGGCATCACTCTATATAGGTGATGTAGTATTAATGGTATTCGCAGCCGTTATTTTTGTTTTTATTACATGGAAGCATATTAAAAACTTCAAACGCATTAAATTAGGTACAGAACCTAAGGTACATTTTTAAACGTACTAAGGTTAGTAATCTTTAAATGGTGTTACCAAAAAGGTGTTCATGAGTTGAACACCTTTTTAATTATTTTAGTACGTCTTGTCCCAAGATAGACGTAAATTATGAAATTTATTTAAACATGCTCTTGATTATAGACTAAACAATACATTTTGCTGCTTTCTATATCTCATTTTGTAATTTGATATTTACTATTTAACCACCTTAAAACGATGAGTGTTAAGGCACCAGCAGCTAAATATAAGAAGCCTCCAACTTCTATTACATAGCCAAAAGGTGGAATAAGCTTTGGTAAAAAAACCATCCCTGCCAGAGAAATAAAAATTAAGACAAAGAGTAGAAAAAAGTCCTTAATCTTATTCGTAATTTTGTAAACAGATTTTTGTATCCATTTTAAAAGCAGAAAAACATCAAGAGAAATAATAGCTGCAACAATAACAAAAGTGACGATTGCCGTTCCGATATAAACAGTCTGGCTGCTATCCTTAACATAATGTACAACAATATTTCCTATCCCGCTTACTATAGCCATCAAGCTTGCAAGCTGTAACAATAAAAAGCTTATAAAAAAAGCAGTGCTTTTTAAGGGTTCTTTAGGTAACTGTTTAATCATTTCATCACAGTACGTCTTAAGGTTTTCTCCAAACACCTCTTCAGCACGCTTCCCTTCCGCTTGTGCGTCAATAAGGTGATCTAAAAGCTCCATCAATAATTCTTCAGCCTGCTGTTCAGAAACTGACACACTTGTTCGAATGTAAACAAGCATATTATCATAGTACTCTTCATTTTCCTTGGTCAGCTCTCTTCGCTTCTTATTATTTAATTTAATTAATTCCTTAGCGGTCATTGTAAAAACTCCTATTCAACAATTTATCTACAGGGTTTTGAATGTTGATCCATTCCTCTTGGATTTCACATAATGCTCTCTCACCAGATGCCATAAGATGATAGTACTTTCGTTTAGGACCCGAAGGGGATGCTTTCATTTCTCCCTTTATTAATCCCTCCTTTTGAAGACGTAGTAAAATTGGGTAAATCGAACCTTCACTCACATCATTTAATCCATATTGTTGAAGCTTCTGGGATAGCTCATAGCCATAAACCGTTTCTTTTTGAATGATTGATAAGATACACCCTTCTAAAATTCCTTTTAACAATTGACTTCTCAAAGACATATCGATTTCTTCCTTTTCACTATCTTGTTATACAAGATACATTTTTAAAGTAAAGCTACCTTGCAAGACAAGATAGCTTTACATCACTCATAATAACCTATTTATGGTAAGTATTCAACCATTTATTTACTTTTTTCATTAAACCACTTAACATAGTAATCTTTTTAGTAAATTTGAATAAATAAATGAAACCTTTCCTCTCCACTAACCGTATACCTATCATGCACGTATTAGTTAAAGGAGGAAGACTTGTGCTAAAACGAATTTCACTGTTTATTTTCGTTAATATTTTAGTATTAATTACAATCACAACGATTACATCTTTATTAGGTGTTCAAAGCTATATGGGAAGCAGCGGTTACGGCGGCCTGCTGGCATTTAGCGTCATTGCCGGCTTCAGCGGCGCGATTATTTCTCTTATGATGTCACGCTTAATGGCCAAGTGGATGATGGGTGTTCAAGTTATTGATGAACGTTCCCCTCAAGGTGAATACGAACGATTTGTTCTAGAAGAAACGCACCGACTTGCATCTGTTGCAGGATTAAGAAAAATGCCTCAGGTCGGAATTTATCACTCGGCGGAAGTTAATGCTTTTGCAACGGGGCCAAGTAAAAGACGCTCACTTGTTGCTGTTTCAAGCGGAATGCTTGAACGAATGGACCGCGATGCGATCAGCGGCGTTATCGCTCACGAAATAGCGCATATTAAAAGCGGTGATATGGTCACAACTACGCTGCTGCAAGGAGTATTAAACACATTCGTTATTTTCTTCTCTCGTTTAGTAGCCAAAGCGGTGTCAAACTTCGTGCGAGAAGAGTTTGCGATGGTTGTTTATTTCCTTACATCGATTGTATTTGAGATTCTCTTTAGTATCTTAAGCAGTCCAATTATCTTCTGGCATTCAAGAAGACGTGAATTCAAAGCCGATGAGCTTGCAGCTAAACTCGGCGGCAAGGAAAAAATGATTTATGCGTTAGAATCGCTTCGTCATACTACTTCATTAGTAGATGACCGTCAAAAATCAATTGCCGCTTTTAAAATTAGCGGTAAAGAAAAATTCTCACGCTTATTTTCTACTCATCCACCGCTTGAAAAACGCATTGAGCGCTTGCATTCACTGTAAGCAGACAAAACCAGCTTCTTTAAAGAAGCTGGTTTTTTTATGTTATGACTGAGGAGCAAGCACACGTGCAGCTTCCCACAGCAAGACGCCTTCTTCATTTTTGGTTAATTCCACGTAGCCTTCTTTTTCTAGATACGTAAGCTGGCCGTACACTTCTGAGAAAATAAAGTCCGGTGCTTTTTGATACATATCCGGGAAAAAAGCTGCGCTGACTTCAAGCGTTGTTTTCTTTCCTTCCCCCATCGCTTGTAACACGCGCAGCGCCCATTTATGCTGCTTTTGAATACGTTCCATAATTAAAGAATGAATGTCACTAAGCGGTTCACCATGTCCGCTGTAAATCAAATCAATGTCGTAGTTCAACGTTTTTTCAAGAGACGCTAAGTAGTCCAGTAGCGGCGTTGGCTTAGGATTTTGAATGGTTGGCTCTAAATATGGATTTGACGGTACTTTTGGCAAAATATGATCTCCGCCAAACGCGACTTTTTCTTTTCGATTGTAAAACATCAGCTGACTCAAAGAATGTCCCGGCGCTTCAATTACTTCCCACTCATTCGCATACGGAAGTGTATCGCCTTCTTTTAAATAGCCTGCCAGCTTCTGCCCTTTAGGTGAATAAACTTGAATCGCAGCCGTTGCTTTACGAAGCCATTCTTCCATTACATCATCACTGACTCCAAACTCTATAAGGAAATTACGGTATAACTCATTATGCTGCTGAACAAACTCTTCATCTTGGAAAATCCAAGGCTCCACAAGCTTATGACCGTAAACCGGTATATCACTCGGCAGCCATTCTAAAAATCCAGTGTGATCCGGATGCTGGTGAGTTAGAATCACTTGTTCAATATCTGTTACTTTATATCCTTCTTTATGAAGCGCCTCTTCAAAAACGCTCCACGCTTCTTTGGTTTTCATACCTGCATCAATTAACGTTAACTTGTCTGCTTTTAATAAAAACACATTCACTGGTCCAATTGGAAATGGCGTAGGCAGTTCAATGCGTATCACTTTATGATCTAAACTCATTTTACCAAACCCCTATATCTGCATTCTTTTTACTTTTTTATACTGTTAAACGTCTTATTCTTTTAATTAGTCAATTTCCTGCTAACGTCTACCTGTAAAAGTACTCTGAGCAGCAGTCATTACATAGCTCTTTGCACTCGTACAAACAGTCACATAAACTCATACTATTAATAGTTTAGCAGGTTTGAAGACAAATTGATAAAGGAATGCTTTCCAGTGTACTTATTTAAAGCAAACGAATGGTTCATCAAACGAAAAAAGTAAGATAGAATAAAGAGACGAAATGATGATATAAGGAGTATAGGTTATGATTAAAGCGATTTTTCTTTTTATCTTAGCGGGTCTTGCTGAAATTGGCGGAGGCTATCTGATTTGGCAGTGGCTGCGCGAGGGAGCATCAAGCTGGTTAGGACTTCTGGGCGGTATTGCTTTGGTGCTGTACGGCGTTATTGCTACGTGGCAGTCGTTCCCCGACTTTGGACGTGTATATGCAGCTTACGGCGGTATTTTTATTGTTTTAAGCCTGTTTTGGGCGTGGTGGGTTGATAAAAAAATGCCCGATACATACGATTGGATTGGCGGACTTGTGTGTCTGATTGGCGTAGCGGTTATGCTTTGGCCAAGAAGTTAAGTAATCACACAGGAAAGAGCGCGCTTTCTCCCTTTTTGTAAGAAGAAGCAAAATAAAAAGTAGCCTATATATAGGCTACTTTTTATTTATCACTTATTGAATCTGCCGAAAAAGCCTTTTCTTTTTTCCTTAAACGTATTAGGTCTATGTAAATTAAATAAGTGTTCGATGCCATTTTCCATCATCTTTTCTAGCAAAGCTTCTTGTCCATGCTGGAAATAGTACTCCATTTCTTCTTCATACAAAGGGAGAAGCGTATGGAAATAGACTGGCCACTCTCCGTGGGTTTCTTTTCCGTTTTCAAGATACGGCATCATAAATGCCTCTTGGCACTGCGGCAAAGGAGGCACGACCATAACACCACAAAAGCCGCTTTCTGGTGAATACGGTTGAACCTGTAATGGCAGCTTCACTTTTTCACCTATTAACGTTCGTTCATAGGTATCCACGTAGCGATCCAGCTCTTGATTTGGAAACACCATCCACTGACCAATCCAATTCATATGGTTTACCGCAAAGCTTCCTACTTGATGCATGACTTGTGGAATCCAGCTGTACCGTTTATCTTCAAACGGATCTTGATCTGCATGCATCACCAGTTCAACGTACGCGCTGTCTAATCCAGGGGGTGCCGGCAGGCGAAGCGTACTATAACCATGTGTTGCTACCGTATAAAACGGCACTGATTCTGTAGGAGCCATTTCATAAAAAGCTGCCTCTGTCACCTCAGCTGACTCTGCTTCAACACGGCGGATAATCGGCCCATAATATGCTTGTAAGTGAGCTTCCACATCCTCATCGAGCGATTCGCGAACAAATGGATTTAACTCTTCAACTGAAGCTTCTGCTTCCTGTGATGACCATACTTCATAGAAAGTAAAACCGGTTAAATCACTTCGAAGAATATAATCGCGTACGTCATCTGATACATAAATTTCTTGAGAGATTATTGGAAAATCTCCGAAGCGATGCTTGGTTGATTTTGTACGGAAAATATGACTCTTTTTCAATTCGTTTTCTATAAATGCTATTTGTTCAAAACCGCCAAACTTATTAGGTATTGAATTGTCATAATCAATACATTCTAAAATATTTGTAATATTAATTGCATAATAGTTCTCGTCATTGTGAACTAACCGTAGTATTTCAGCACTGTCTGTTAAATAACTGCCTAAATGCTGAGTAGCCTTTTCTGAGAAAATAGGGGGATTCGAACGCCCTTTATATGTTATGTAGTCCTTATACTCTCCTTCTTGAAAAGTTTCCATCGCAATAGATTCCCAGCTGTGCTGAAGTGACTCTCCCATAAGTCCCCTATCGAAAAGATCTTCATTCTTTTGTTTATTCTTTACTGTCAGTTGAATAGCTTCTTCGGTGCAATACATTTGCCATATTTTCATCAGATCACCTAGTTCTTCATTAAGCTTTTTATATGTACTTACACGCTCTTTTGCATGAGCAAGCAGCGAACTTGCTTCATACACTTTACCCATTAAATTCCCTCTTTTATCACTTTAATTAGAAAACCATCAAACTTTTTGTATTTAATCTAACTTTTCCCTATATTATCCATTATAAAGTTTCAGCTAACCTATCTAAATAGGAATATATAACCTTTTATGCACAATTAATTCTACCATAAAGATAGAAACCTAGAAGTATTAGGCTTTTGATTGCAAAAAAAGACAACCTAAAGGTTGTCTTTTCCATTACTTCAACTCAGCCCATCTTTTATCTAATGATTTTAATAGCTCATCTTCAGATGTTTGGCCGCCGATGTATTCTTGTACATCTGCTCCAAATTTTTGCGTTACGCCTTCAGGGAATTTTGTCCATTCCCAAGGAAGCGTTTTTTGCTCCTTAGAATATTTAAGAAGTTCTTCACCTAAAGGTCCGATGTCTTTTGCTTCAATTGACTTAAAGGCTGGAATGTACTTGAAGTCTTCTACTAGCGCTTTTTGACCTTCTTTAGATGTAACCATCCAGTTTAAGAAGTCTTTTGCTGCTTTTTTATCTGCCGCTGGTGCTTGTTTGTGAATAACCCAGTTACTTGGAACGTCAATTGCAAGCTTGTCAGATGCAGCTGCATCGTCGCTTAGCGGCATAGGTAGAATCCCTACATCCATGTTCGGCGTAATTTTATCAAGCATTGGCTGAATCCAGTTTCCTTGCTGAATCATCGCTGCTTCACCGTTCGCAAATTTCGTTACTTGCGTGTTATAGTCCGTCGTTAACGGATTTTTATTTCCATATTTCACTGTTAAATCAAGCAGCTTTACATACTGTTTGAACTGCTCGTTTCCTTCAATTTTCGTACTGCCGTCATTTAATCCTTTAATAAATGCATCCGGATCTTTTTGACTGGCAAATGGAATGTTTAAGCCGTGGTTTCCAAGCACCCACCACTCGCCGTAGCCGATAGAAAATGGCGTAATACCGGCAGCTTTTAGCTTTTTAGCCGCTGCTTCTAATTCCGAATATGTTTTTGGAAGTTCTTTAATGCCTGCTTTTTTGAACAGTTTTTTGTTATATGTAAATCCATAGCCTTCAAGACTGATCGGCTGTCCATATACTTTACCGTCCATCGTCATTGGAGTAAGTGTGTTTTCGTACGCGTCATCAATCCAAGGCTGATCCGATAAATCTTCTAATTTATTTTTCCACGTTTTCGCCTCTTGATATCCTCCGTTTGTGAAAAGGTCGGGTGCATTGCCCGACGCAAACTGCGCTTTTAAAGCTGCTGCACCGTCAGCTCCTCCACCAACCGTTTGGATATTGAACTTCACGTTTGGATGTTCTTTTGTATATTGATCAGTTAGAGCTTTTAGCTGATCTGCAATTTCTACTTTTCCTTGAAATACATCTACTACTACTTGATCTCCGCCGCTTTTTTTATTACCAGATGCGCTTTCGTTTGAACATGCGGTTGAAAATAACAGCGTAGCCGATAAAACACCTACTGCTAAAGGCCATTTTTTCATTTTAAATGCCATTTTCCGTTCCTCCCTATTTGCTGCTGGTTTTGATGCCTCAGCCTCAAAACCAGCCCTGTTGCCGCTTCTATTATTTAATTGAACCGCTTGTAATTCCTTTAACAATGTGTTTTTGCATTGCAAAGAAGAAGATTAATAGCGGGATAATACTGATTACAAGTGCTGCTAGTGCTAAATCCCACTGCTTTGTATACTGACCAAAGAAGAAGAATGTCGCAAGCGGAATCGTTCTTAGCTCAGGATCTTGCAAAACAAGAGACGGAAGTAAGAAGTCATTCCAAATCCATAGGCTGTTTAAGATGACGACAGTCACTGTAATTGGCTTTAATAACGGGAATACAATTCTCCAGAATACGCCTAGACGTGAGCATCCGTCGATGATTGCCGCTTCTTCTAGCTCAACTGGAATTCCTTTAATAAATCCGTGGTATAAGAAAATCGTCATACCTGAACCGAAGCCTAAGTACATGATCACAATACCCCAAATGCTGTTTAACAGATTTAAGTTTCCTGCTACTTTTACAAGTGGAATCATGATGGATTGAAATGGAATAACCATTGCCGCTACGAATGCCATAAAGATAATGCTGCTGATTTTTTTCTTTGTTCGAACCAGCATGTAAGCTGCCATTGAACAGAAGATGACTAGAACTGCGTTACTGATGACTGTAATGATTAGCGAGTTGCTAAGCACTTTTAAGTAGTTCATTTGGTTAAATGCATTAACAAAGTTTTGAAACTGAATCGTTGTTGGCAGTGCCGATGTGTTTGATAAAATTTCTGCAAATGACTTCAGCGAGTTTGAAAGCACGTAATAAAAGGGAACCAAGAACACCAGTCCAAGCAGGACCGCTAAAATTTCAACAATAAAGGTTTTGCTCGTATATTTGTTTCCCATTACGATTCAACCTCCTTCTTCTTCGTGTATGTTACTTGAATAATCGTAATCGCTGCTACGACGATGAAGAAAATTAAGGCTTTTGCTTCACCTAGACCGTATCTGTTATTCACAAATGCTTCTGTATAAATGTTAAGCGCTAACATTTCTGTTGATTTGAATGGACCACCGTTTGTTAATGATAAGTTGACATCAAATACTTTAAATGACCATGAAATCGTTAAGAATAAACAAACCGTTACTGCCGGCGCTACCATTGGAATTGTAATGTGACGAAGAATTTGCCATCTGCTTGCTCCGTCAATTTTTGCTGCTTCAATAAGCTCTTGCGGTACGTTTTGCAGTGCTGCTGTGTAAATAAGCATGATATAACCTGCTCCTTGCCATACACTTACAATCACGATGCCCCAAAATGCTGTTTTTGCGTCTCCCAACCAAGGAAGTTCAAAAAGCGAGATTCCCGTGATTTGTCCGATAGATGCAAATCCTTTTACGAAAATGAACTGCCATACAAATCCTAGTAAAAGTCCGCCAATTAAATTCGGCATAAAGAAAACCGTACGTAAAATATTTCGTGTTTTTAACATTTGAGTAACAAGGATTGCTAACACGAACCCAACCACATTCGTTAAGATAATCGCAACGACCGTATATTTTGTTGTGATCCAAAACGACTGCTGAAACTGCTTATCTTCGGTGAACAAGTACTTGAAGTTATCAAGCCCCACCCAGTTAATCGTGCCGTTTACTCCGTTCCAGTCTGTAAATGAGTAATAAATCCCTGTAAAAAATGGTATAAGTACAATCACACAAAACGCTAAAAGTGCGGGCCCTACAAATAGAGCAAATAAACCTGCATTTTTCAAATTTTTACGTTTTTTCGTATTAACTGATGGTTCTCTTTTAAGTTCTTGCTCTAAAGGAACATATTCTGTCTCCTGTAATTTACTTTGGCTATTCATCTTACTAGCACCTCCCTATGTCTTATTTTAGCGAAATCCGCTATTTATGAAACCGCTTTAATTGACGAGTAGGGTGTAAAATATTGACCTTTGTGCAACATTTTCTCCCCTGTGCACATTTTACATACTTTTCTAAAGCATGAAAGAAATATAAGAAAAAGCTAGAAGTGGACGACATATCTTCTTATCTTATACACTAGAAAAAAGATGTAGTTGGGAGGAACATACTCATGACAGCAAAACGAGCGCTAATTACAGGTGCCAATTCAGGAATGGGGCTGGCCACAACGATTGAACTAGCCAAAAAAGGATTCGAAGTCATTATGGTATGCCGAAATGAAGAAAGAGGAAATGCCGCTTTAGAAGAAGCGAAACGCCAAAGCGGATCGGATTCCATATCTCTTATGACCTGTGACCTAGGTTCTCTTGACAGTATCCGGGCTTTCAGTGAAGACTTTACGTCTCGCTACAGTGTACTTGATGTGCTGATTAACAACGCGGGCGTCGTGACAATTAAGCGGGAAACAACACAAGACGGATTTGAAATGATGCTTGGTGTCAATCATTTGGGTCACTTTTTATTAACTAATTTACTTTTAGATCCGCTGAAAAAATCTCAACAGGGACGCATTATAAACGTTGGATCCGGTGCTCATAAAGCGGGGAAAATAGACCTCAACAACCCTCACTTAACAACAGGATTCGGAATATGGCGAGGATACTCTCAGTCTAAATTAGCAAATAACTTATTTACGGTTCATTTAAGTAAAAAGTTAAAAGACACCTCTGTAACCGTAAATTGCCTTCACCCCGGAGCCGTTTCTACCGCTATCGGCGTTAATCGTCAAACAGGTTTTGGAAAAAGCATTCACGCCGTGCTTCGCCCTTTCTTTTTAACACCTCTTCAAGGTGCCGAAACAGCTATTTATTTAGCTGACAGTCCTGAAGTGACGCATATTAGCGGCGCTTATTTTTATAAAAAACGCGTGACTCCTCCTTCTTCAAGAGCAAAAAATGAGCGGCTTGCAGAAGAATTTTGGGACTGGAGTGCGCGCGAAGTTGGTTTATAAAGTAGATAGATACGCTTGGGAAAGAAAAAAGTAATGAAAAAGGTCAGCTTTTCAGCTGACCTTTTCGTATTAAAAAAACGTTAGTCCTATAGCAAAAATAAAGCCTGATACAATTAAGGTCGTCACGCAGTAGCCCATTATATCGCGTGCTCCGAGCCCTGCGATAGCTAGTGCAGGTAGTGCCCAAAACGGCTGCGCCATATTCATCCATGCTTCTCCGTAAGCAATGGCCATCGCAGCGACTCCCGGATCTACGCCGAGTTGTTCAGCTGCCGGCATAATAAAAGGTCCTTGTACAACCCAGTGTCCTCCTCCTGACGGAACAAAAAAGTTCACAACGCCAGAACTTAAAAACGCAAGAAACGGAAATGTCGTTTCATTTGAAATCGAGATAAATGCGTTCGTTAGCTTCCCGCCTAAGCCTGATAGCTCCATCATGCCTTGAATACCTGCGTAGAATGGAAACTGAATCACAATCCCAGCGGTTCCTTTCGCAGCATTGGAAACGGCATTCATATAGGATAAAGGCGTGCGGTGAAGTAAAATACCCGTCGTAAAAAACAATAAATTCACTGTGTTGATATCCATTTTAAAACCGTTTGTAGCAAAATAATAAATTAAATATGAATACCCAAGAAGTGCAATTGTTAGACTTAAAAACCTGCTGTTCTCCATGCGTACAGCAAATGTTGGCTTAGAAGAAGTTGTCTCAACAACTGTAGCCGGCGCCATTTCATCTTCTGCCAATAGTCTTGGATCGATTTCTACCACTTCTTTTCCCGTCGGCATCATCAGTCTTGTCATAATAGGAAGGACAATTAATAATCCGAGGGTAATAAATAAGTTGTAGCCTGTAAAAATTGTGTCTGAGAGTGGAATAAGTCCAGCCGTTTTTTCCATTGGGTTTCCAGGTGTAGCAGCGACAAGAGGAATCGAACCTGACAAGCCTCCGTGCCATGTTAAAAACCCTATGTAAGCACAGGCAATTAAAAACCGATAATCAGATCCCGGCACGCGTTTCGCTACTTCTTTCGCAAACAGCGCACCTACAATTAAGCCAAACCCCCAGTTAATCATACAAGCCATGGCTGCGCCTAGCGTGACCAGAATAACCCCTTGCGCCGGAGTTTTGGCTAACAGTGCTATGTTTACAAGCCACTTCTTTACAAGCGGCGAGCTAGCAAGCGCATGCCCTGTGACAAGCACTAAGCTCATTTGCATCGCAAATGCAAGAAGGTTCCAAAAGCCGCTTCCCCAAAACTGAACCATTTCAATCGGCCCGTGAGGAGTAAAAACAATACCTGATACAAATAAAATCAGCGTCAGGATTAAAGCAAATACAAACGGATCAGGTAAAAAACGCTGCACAAGCGCCGTAAAAAAATTAGATAACGCTTTCATTTTACTCCTCCTTTACAGGAATACTCCTGTGAATAAATGTCGACAAGCATCTTTAATTATACATAATTTGTTGAAAATTGTTAATATTTAGTTTAAATAAAAAACCCTTCTGTTTTCCAGAAAGGTTTTACACACTAAACGTTTGAATAAGAGTTGGCTCTCCGTCAAGTTCAATTTTCTTTTCTTGAAAGGAAATATGTAAGCTTTCATAAATATGTTTCCAAAATGAAATAGCCCGCTTATTGCCTGCAAGCTCAATAATCATATACGTTCCTTTTCGATGAGAGAAAATGTCTTTTACCGTTTCAGAAGCAATGCCCTGCTTTCGGTATTTGTTTAAGATAAAAAAATCATTGATGCAGTAATCTGCTTCTTGCTGAAGTGCGGGCTGTTCAAGAAGTAAAAAAAAGCCCGTCAGCTTATCATCTACTTTAATAAAGTATGGCGAGAGGCCTTCTACTTTCCAAAACAAGGGCAGCTCTTCAAAATAAAAAGCTCCATCTTCGCGAATATCTAAAGAAGGTGTATACGCAGATAAATCATGGAGATAAAGAGAATACAAATTTTGCAAAACGCCCGCTTGGCTTTTAGGTACTTTTTCAATCGTAAGCATTCTTAGTTCATCTCCTTCTTTTCCTATCATAAGGGTTTTTTGTGAAAGTTTACAGTAAAAATGTTTGAGGCAAAGTGAAGATAGATAGTCAAAAAGCTCTTTTTTCATTTTGTAGATGTATGAAACGCAATAAAAAAACGATCATCTCCGGTACTGTACGCTCCGTCTGATAATCGTTTTTTATGTTTTGTGTGCTGATGCTGAAGTTTTTCCTTCTTTGTTTTGGTTTTGCGCGTTTCCATGTCTGCAAATATAAACAGGCTGCGGTTTAATTCTGGATTTCGTTTTCCTTCACGCGTCATTTTATCACGCATTTTTTTTGCTTTTGACTTTGCCATGTAGCTTCCTCCCTATATAAACGATGTATACACATCTTACTGCTTTTTTATAAAATGTCAAGTTCAGAAGCACTGATGTGTTAACAGTGCTTCTGTATAGTCATGACTCTTTATTTTTCAGCATATCATCTAATTTTTGCTCCATTCTCTGAAGCCTTTTTTCATTTGCCCCCTGCTTTTGAATCAACCTTTTTAAGCCTATAATAAATGCAATTATTACTCCTGCTATTCCTATCAGGATCAGCAGCATAAGAATTTGAAAAATAATATCACCTATATTAACCATAGTTCCACCTTTTATCTATTTTTTTACATTATATCATTTTTTTAGTTATTTCTGCTTTATTTTATAAAAAAAAGCTCTCAGTGCTGAGAGCTTCATTTACTATCTTCATCGTAGACCGTCCACTTTTCCTGTTTGATTTGATTGGAAACATCAATCAGTTTATTTTTCACTCGATCCTTTTCTGCTCCTGTTAAAGGCGTAGGTCGGTAGTCGTTTCGCGCCGTTGTGGAAGAAATGCGGAATGGAATCACATTGATGTCTTTATTAGTCGTTAGCTTTCCATCTTTAATCGTAAACGTCTGCTGAAATACAAATGTATCCTTATCACTTGGATTTTTGTTTCCGCCAAACATAAAGTTTCCTAAGCTATAGACAATAAATTTATTTTTGTATTCTTCAATTCCTTGAACAACGTGAGGGTGATGACCTAAAATCAAATCTGCTCCGTTATCAATTGTATACTTCGCCAGTGCCTGCTGCGCTGTATCAGGAACATAGTGTCGTTCAGATCCCCAGTGGAAATGCACAATAATAATTTTAGCGCCTTTTTCTTTTAAAGACTTAATTCCGTCTTTAATCTGACTTCTTACTTCTTTTGTGTCATCCCAGCCCGGATATCCAAGCAATCCTACTTTGACTCCCTTTACCGTTGTAATATATGTATCTTCATAGCCAAAATAGCCTATTCCGCTTTTCTTTAAGTTTTCTCGTGTATCATCATATCCTTGCTGTAAATAATCATGCGTATGATTATTAGCCAAGTTAACGGTTTCAATACTTCCTTGTTTTAAAATATTTACAAACGAAGGATCACCTTTAAAACGAAATGTTTTACTTGCTTTTTCCGTCGCAGTTGTCAGCGTTGTTTCTAAATTAACCGTTGTTAAGTCATCTTGCTCAAAGATCGATTTTACATTTTGCGTAAAATACGGCAGGCCATTTCTTGCTGCTACGTCGTTAAAAGTAGAATCGTACCCAAAGCTTTCATCGTTTCCTAAGGTAAAATCTCCTGCTGCGCTAACTTTAATAGTTGTATTGATTGCGTCTTTTTTCTCTTTTTTACTCGCTTCTTCTTTAGACTTTACTGTTTCTTCTTTTTTCTGCGGCTCAGAAGAGGTTTGTTCTCCTGCTCCTCCGCACGCTCCCAATAAAAAACACAAACTTCCATAAATAACAGCTTTTTTTAAATACTTGTTCATGTAACGTTAAAACCCCTTTTTACGTTTTAATAACTGTGTCTGGACTTGGTGTTTACTGCTTATTTCGCCAAATACATACAATTCTCCTGTTTTATCGGCAAAATAAGTGAAATTTTTATAAAAAAAGGAATTTTTTATATTCTTTTTGGGTTAGAACAAGAGGATTTGGCTAAGAGAAAAGTAGCGCAAACGCTGCGGATAAAACTGATGAGCTGTACTAAACTTCAAGTGATCCACAAAATAGCAGAGCGATTCCAAACGGCACCTAAAATAAAAACCTCCTTTGCTCATGCAAAGAAGGTTTTATTTAAACTTAACAAATCGAATCATTAGATTTAGGATTTTTGAGTCCAAATAACGGGCGGATAAATAGTGCTAAGCCTGTGCCAAGCATTGCCATAACCATCCATACCCATCCATGAAGACTAAATGAAGCAATGCCGCCAAAGTAAGCGCCAATGTTACAGCCAAAGGCAAGACGCGCACCATATCCCATTAAAAGGCCTCCCACAACAGCTGCTCCTGCAACGCCAGGTTTAATCTTTCCTGGTTTGAACGTTCCTTGCGCCGTCGCTGAAATGAAAGCGCCTAGTATGATCCCAAAATTCAATACGCTGGTAGAGTCTGCTAGCACACTTTGCGTTAGCGCTTCTCCATTTGCACCTTGGAAAAATCCCCAGCTTGATACATCTATTCCAGCTGCCATCATTGCTTTTCCGCCCCATAAAGCAAAAGCAGAAGTAATACCCCAAGGATTTCCTCTTACAGCCAGCGTTAATGCATTTAATACAGCCAGCACAATCGCTGCAGTGAATAGAGGCCAAGAGCCGCGAATGATCTTTTTCCACCCTTTTGTCGTAGGAAGCTGCTTCATCATAGGCGGATTTTTCTTTTTGGCAATTTGAATCGTAATCCAGTAAATCGCTGCAAACGCGATAAGCTGTACAATCCAAGCACCAAAATAACCAAGGCCTGTCGATTCAGCTAATGAAATAGGAGGAAGCGAAGGTTGTTTTTGCCAAAATGGCAAATGATACGCCCCGAACATAGAGCCTACAATAAAGGCTAAAAGCGTTAAAATCATGGAAGAAGAGCCACCGCCTAACGAATACAGCGTTCCTGAGGCACATCCATTTCCTAGCTGCATGCCAATTCCAAACATAAACGAACCAACTATCACGCTGACTCCTACAGGTGAAACATATCCTTTTGGCGTTACCCCTGTAAAGCTAAAGCCTGTACTTAAAATAATAGCAAACAGCGTTGACGCAATCGCTAGCATAAGCATATGCGCTTGCAAGCCTTGAACGTTGCCGACAGATACGAGTCGGCGAAATGCTGATGTAAAGCCAAAACGTGCGTACAGAAGCGTCATTCCTAGTGCTAGACCGATAATAAATAACACACCTTGCGTCCAATCAGTCGTTAGCACAATCGCTAGAAGTAAAATAACCGCTGCTATAACCCCTCCTGCAAATAACGGCTTTTGCATAGGGCTTAATTCTGTTACAACAGTAGTTGGCTTTGATTTATATGATGAGTGCAACGTTTGTGCCAAATCATCCACTCCTTTTCTGATAGAAATACTAAGAATTAATATTTATCATCTTATAGCACTTCCCTTTCTCTGTAAACTATTTAGCAAAATGAAAGTGAATTGTTTATTTTTTGAGTATTCTTACTTTCATTCATACAAAAAGCAGAAGTTTCTGTTCTTCTGCTTTTGGCTGCTAAACGTAAATAGAATGAATCTCTTTTAACGGTTTAGGATTAGGCTTTGCAAAATAATACCCTTGAAACAAATCATACCCCATCTCTATCAGGCATTTTAAATCTTCTTCTGTTTCTACCCCTTCTGCAAGAGCCTGTGCCCCCATTTTATGGGTGATAGCTAACATCTCTTGGGCCACTTTTTTCTGTTTCTCATTCTTACTGACTCCGTTTGTGAATTCAAATGCCAATTTCACGACGTCAGGCTCCACTTCTAAAAGCCGATTCAGCGTATTATAGCCAACTCCTACGTCATCTAGCGCATATTTAAATCCGTGGGAGCGATAATAATTCAAAATGTTTTTCAAATGCTCAATATCTTGAACATCCTCCGTTTCAATCACTTCAAACACAATTTGCTCGGGCTTTATATTCAATTCTTTAATTAATGTAAATGTAGATGCTAAGCAATGCTCAGGATTATATATTGCTGTAGGAATAAAGTTAATAAAAATCAGCTGATGATCAATAATACTAGCATTTTTTACAGCTTCTAAGCGGCAGGCTCGGTCAAGAGCGAAGGTTTTATTTCTTATTTGAGCAGCTTCAAACATTTTAAAAGGAGGTATAATACTTCCGTCTTCTTCTAATCCTCTTGATAAAATTTCGTGGCCAACGATATGCACGCGTTCATGATTAACCGATACAATCGGCTGATAATACGAGCAAATTCGCTTGTCTTCAATCAGCTCATCAATCCACAAGGCATCTTTCATTTTTTGGAAAGCGGTGATTGGCTCCATACGCCGCAGGTTTTCAAACGGGCTCTGCTGCTTGGCTTCTACAGCCCACACATGCCGAGGGTCTAGATGCTGATGAACATAATCCATAAAACTCCAAAAGATATCTTCCCTCATCCAGATCATATCTTCTCCAAGAGTCTTCCATTGGTTTTGAGAAATATCTTTAAAGTATTTTTCCAATTTCTTCACATCCCTTGATTGCTGAAAAGAAACCGTATATCCTGTCCTAATTGGCAGACACGCGTCGCACCCCATAGCTCATCTTCTCCCTCATTTATCATCAGTTTTTTGTATGTATACACGGATAGTTCTTAGGAACTATACCACTTTTAAGAAACTTGCAAACCCTATTTTTCCGCTAAAATAGAATGTACCAAAAAGTTTTGGTAAAATGATAGACGTGTTTTATTGTCTACATCATAAGACGCACTTGATAAAAGGAAGTGAACTATACATGAGCAAAAACCGTTTTACGAAGTGGTTTTTATTTTCTTTACTACTCTTTGCCTTAAGTACTGGAGCAATGTATTATACGCTCTATATATCGTACTGGGCGTATTCTATTAAACTGTTTTTAATTGTGGTGCCGCTCTTTACATTATTATCGGTTGCTTTTGGTTCGTTGGTAATCGTTCATGAGCGCAAAAGAAAACGCGTATTTCAGCTACAAAATGAAGGAGGCATTTCCAAAAATACGTTTATTCAAGGTTTTTCCGAAATAACGGTAGGAGCAGGCTGCATCTTGCTGTGCTTTTTTCTCTTTCTTTATTTTCTAATGGATTATTAAGTACATATAAAAAAGACGAGCAGGCAGCTCGTCTTTTTATTTGGATCTTTCTAGAATATCTCGAACGCTTGCATAATCAAGCTCTTTATAAGTACCAACACCTGGTTTTACAAAGGTCTTTTCAACAATCGCATCAAATTCAGAGTCATCAATATCATAGTCACGCAAGCTGTTCGGGGCTCCTAAGTCATTCCAGAAAGTGCGAAGCGCTTTTGCACCTTCCATTGCTGTTTCTTCATCGCTTTTTCCTTCTGGGTTGATGCCAAATACGTTTACAGCCAGTTGTTTTACACGAGAAGGATCTTCTTTTAGCACATGCTCCAGCCAATTAGGGAACAAGATAGCAAGGCCGCCTCCGTGGGGAATATCATACACGGCCGACAAAGCATGTTCAATACGATGAGTAGCCCAGTCTCCCCCGTCCGTTCCGTTTGCTAAGCTTCCGTTAAACGCCGTCGTGCTTATATACATCATCGTTTCACGATACTGATAAGAAGTCAGATTTGTAAGAAGCTTAGGACCTTCTTGTACAGCTGTTCTTAGCAATGATTCAATAAAACCGTCGATCATCGGCGTATTTTCTGTGCGGTGAAAATAGTGTTCAAGCGCATGCGACATACTATCAACAATTCCATAGACTGTTTGGTCGCGCGGCACTGAAAACGTGTACGCCGGATCTAAGATAGAAAAGACGGGAAATACATGAGAAGACGTCCAACCTAGCTTTTCTTTTGTTTCCCAATTTGTAATAACAGAAGTTGAATTCATTTCAGATCCTGTTGCCGCAAGTGTTAAGACCGTTCCAAAAGGAAGAGCACCTGTAATCTCTACTTTGCGTGTAATTAAGTTCCATGTATTCCCTTCGTACACGGCTCCAGCTGCGATAGCTTTTGTACAATCAATCACACTTCCTCCCCCAACGGCTAAGAGAAAATCAATGTTTTCTTTTTTACATATGTCAACGCCTTTAGCTACCGTAGTCAAACGAGGGTTCGGTTCTACACCAGACAGCTCGTGAACAACTGCGTTAATAGACTGAAGTTCAGCTTTCACTTCGTCGTATACGCCATTTTGTTTGATGCTTCCTCCTCCGTATACTAACAGAACGTTTACTTGTTTAGTGTAAGAAGCAAGCTCTTGCGATAGCTTCGTAATTTGATTTTTTCCAAAGTATAATTTGGTAGGATTGTGCTGCAAAAATATATTCATGTTCTACACCTCTAGTTTTCTTTTCTTGTAAAAAGTGTATCACGAAAGCAGCTTCATCATTATTGAAGATTCTCTATATCTATTATCAATATTTTTGATAACCTTCTTGTACAAGTGAAATCAAGTGTTGAATGGGTGCCGTCAGCCATTTTTTCTTTTTGAATATGAGCTGTGAATAAAGATAAAATTCTTCATGGTCAAACGGGATTTTAATCAGTTTTCCATTTTCAATCTCTTGTTTTACCGCTATTTCTGGCACAAGAGCAATACCTAAATTATCCGCTACGCACTGTTTAATTGCTTCAAGACTGCTAAATGAAATCACCGATTGCATATGAATACCCCTGCTGCGCATCATCTCTTCTAAAAGCGTACGATAAGGGCAGCCACTCTCGGTTAAAATGATGGTTTCACCTTCAAACTCTTCCATTACAACGTTGTTTTTTTCACTAAAAAAATGCGAAGGCGAAGCAATCATAACCATGTTTTCTTTTCGAATAGGAATCACTTCTAAACTTGAAGAGGTTTGAAGGCGATCAAGCAAAACGGCTACGTCATACTTTCCGTCAATAATCCCTTGTGTTAAATTTGGACATAAACCCGCTTCTAGCATAATCTTTAGAGAAGGGTGCTGCTTTTTTAATTCACGAATATACGGTGTAATAAAATAAGCGGCCAGCGACTCCACGGTTCCTATTGAAACTGTTCCTCTAGCATCTTCATTCGTAGTAAGGCGCTCTTTTGCTTCATTTAATAACTCGGTTACTTGATTCACATAATAAAGCAATTCTTCACCAGGCTGAGTCAGCTTCATTTTTTGTCCTGTTCGTTCAAATAGTTTTTGACCGTAATGATCTTCTAATTTTTTTATATGAGTGGTAACGCTTGACTGAGCATACCCTAATTCCTCGCCCGTTCGTGTATAGCTCCCCCACTTCGCTACTTCTTTAAATGTATATAAATAGTTAATATCCATGTACTGCTCCTTATGTACTACTGTTTTGTTTCGTTATCCATATGCTAAAGCTGTTCTTAATCAGAACCTATACGTAAATAGAATCACAGTACAGTATAAGCGAACTTGTTTTGCCAAGCAATTTTATCAACCTTAAAAATTCTTTTTATATTAGGCAATTACGTCGTTTTTTGTTCATAGAATGAAAAACAAACTTATGAAAAGAAAGGGTGTATCTCGTGACAGCCTACAAAGAAGTGCTATATAAAGGAAAACGCTTTGTACTGATTCACGTATATGATTCAGGGTACTGTGAAATTCGACCGATTGATCATGCTTTTAAAGTCGAACTTGTGCGATTAGATGAGATAGAACAATGTGGATAACAGTCATGAACGCAGCCATTGCAGCTGCGTTTTTGTTTGTATTATAAACAAGTGGATGAGATAAAAATACCTGAATTGGCTGGCCTTTTACATAATTTCTTCCTGTATACTTTGTAACTAAGGATATCCGCACTTATTTACTTTTTATACTTACACGAGGTGATGACATGAAAAAAGGCTGGCTGGAATGGATATTATTATCCGTTGCGTTAATTTGGGGAGCCAATTATACAATCGGAAAATTTGGAGTTGCTCATATGTCTTCTATCCAATTTAGCGCGCTGCGTTTTATAATGGTTGCTCCTATTCTTTTACTTATTACAGGAATAGTAGAGCGAGGCATTCGGATCGAAAAGAAAGACTGGGGACGTTTAATAGCGGTCAGCATAGTAGGCGTTACACTCTATCAAACGCTGTTTATGGTATCTGTTAAATATACGACAGCTACAAATGCTTCTTTACTTATTTCGATGTCTCCTATTTTCACAGGAATCTTAGCTATCTTATATAAGCATGAAGCTTTTTCGTTAAAAACACAGCTAGGCTCTGTGCTTGCTTTTTTCGGTGCTGCGTTTGTACTGCTGTTTGGTCACTCTAGTCATGCGCTGTCGCAGCTTGCATGGTTCGGAAATATCATGGGGATTGTAGCGGCCGTTGCGTGGGGCTGGTATCCAATTTTAGCAAAACCTTTAGTCGTAAAATATTCTGCTTTGCGCGTGACTGCCTGGTCTGCTTTGATCGGAGCTATTCCTCTTACTGTCTACTGTCTTTTCACCTATCAAACGCTTATCTGGCCAACAGATGTAGGCAGCTGGAGCTCTTTGGCATACTCTGTTTTGTTCGTGACGGTGTACGGACTAGTAATGTGGTATGTAGGAATTGGAAAAATTGGATCTACAAAAGTAATGGTTTACATGTATGTTATTCCTTTATTTGCCGTTGTTTTTGCTGCTGTAGCCATTGGAGAAACCATCAATTCCATGCAGCTGCTTGGAGGACTTATTATTTTTAGCGGTTTGTATATTGTTAAAAAAAGCCCTGCTCCTAAAACAGCTCTCAAACTTAAAAAAGCAAACTAACAAGAGTAACGGATGCGGAGAAATTGCTAAAAGCTATTTTACTAGTAAATCCACACTATAGATGACAACGACTAACGCTCAGGAAAAACCTGAGCGTTAGTCGTATGAAATTTTACTGATCTAATTGAATAAAACGATTGTTAGTTTCATTAATGAACCTTCATTATATTAATTAATTCTATGATTTTTTTATCCTCACCTGGGTCAACGTGAACCAGCTTTGTATTTTGAATAATATCCTCTGTGTAATTTTTCATAAAACCCTTATCTACCTGAGCAGAACTGGACCAATGTGAAGGAACGTTGTACACGTTAATTGTACCATTTCCGTTACTACTATAAGTCACTGAACCATCAACAGAACGAGAACCCTCTAATGTAACAACGTCTTTTGGATAGCTAGCACTAGTATCGTCATAAATATTGACTAATTCTCCGGCTGAAATGTGGCGAACATTTAGCTCATCTATCTCTTGATTTGGTCCTAGCTGTAACCAAATTCGAGCATATTCAATTTGTTTGCTCGAATAATTAGATAGTGTTTTTTTGTCTTCCTTCTTACTAACCTTTGAATTACTATTTCCAGACGAAATGCTATCGGAATTTTCATCAACAGCTTTTTCTGAAGAGGCGTCATTTTTATCAGCTTTGTCTGATTGCTTCGACTCACTGCTTGAGGAACTTTCATCTGTTTTACTCGCAGCTTCTTTTGTTGAGGGGCTTCCATCCGTTTTGCCTGTAGCTTCTTTTACTGAGGAATTTATATTCATTTCACTTGTGGTTTCTTCTATGGATTTTTCGTCCTTGTTTCCAGCACACCCTACTAACGTTCCCACCAGCATAAATATAGCAGCATGAAAATAAACACGCTCGGTTCGTTTTTTCATTCGTCAAATCATTCCTTTCGTTTATTTGTTAATTTAAGCGAATGACAATATTTTCGTTTTATATCCAAACCTGTATAAAAAGCAGCTAGACTCTTTTTAAACTGTATTCATGAGTAATTTTATATTGATTATATACGCGTTTAAAACCGGTTCGTTCATAAAATAACTTCGCTTCCTCAGTATCTGTATAAAGAACGAGGCTGTCGTAGTAGTTCTCTGCATAGTGAATAATTTCTTTTAAAAGTCGTTTACCTATACCCTTTCTGCGAAACTGAGCTGAAACATAAAATCTTCTTACTCTTCCAACGTTAGCACACTTACTGTAAGGGTCTTGATTAAGGGCCGCTACGGCTATTAATTCGTTTTGTTCACCGTAAACTCCCCACAGCCTTTCTCCTGTTTTGTTAAATACGTTTTGAGCATTTTTATATTCTGCTATTAGCTTTGTAAGAAAGACAAAACCTTCCTGCTGACTTTCCATTAGCAGTTCTTTTATATCCTGCTCCATAAGATACGTTAGCCTGATGATTTTCATATATTCCCTCTCCGTTCAGCAGATGATTTTGTTTCGATAGAATGCTTATTATGCACTAATACGGCGATACCTGTTAGAGCCGTTAACAGCAATATGAAGCTTGAAAATAGATATACAAACCTCACCCCAAAGAAGTCCGCTACTGTCCCTACAAACGCGATAGAAAGAATAAACGCACCCTGTACAAGAGTTGATTTTGCCGCTATTACTTTAGGAAATACCGAACTGCTGCAGGCATTTTGATAAATGGTTTCCTGCGCTGCGTCTCGAAGCTGATAGGCAGGACCCATCATTACCAAAAGTGCTAAAGCTAAATACGGGTTCGTTACTAAGCCGTAAAAACCGGTTAAAACAGCATAACCAATTGAGCCCGCGAACATAAGAAGCAAAAGCCTTCCTTTTACCATAGAAGACATTCGGTACACAATAATTCCTCCGACTATGCTTCCAAAATAATACGCACCGTTTATATATCCCCACCATACTTCTCCTTTTCCAAGCACTTCTTTCACAAAAGAAAGAGTAATAGCCCCAATCCAAATGGTTCCAACGAGTGATTCAGTTATGTCCATTATAACGAGTGCTCTGATGCGTTTATGTACCCATAAAAAGCGCCATCCTTCCATTAGCTTTGCCACGCTTCGCTTTTCTGGCTGCTTGTATCTATGAGCTTCTTTTATAAACAGCAAGCAAACAAACGAGAACAATAAAAGACCTGCCGTTATACATAAAGAATAAGTGAATCCTGTTAAAGACAAAACGAAACCACCAAGGGACCACCCTGCAAATAGAAAGGTTTGGTCAATTGTTGAAAGCAAACTATTGGCCTGCATTCTTTGACTATCACTTACTAAGCTACGGACAACCGACGTTTTAAAAATAGTAAAAAAACCGTTAAAAAAAGAAATGATCCCAACAATGACAAAACACATCGCTAGTACTGTGACTGTAAATTCTTGTGTGAGTAGCATATACAATCCAGCGAGCATTCCTATTTGCATAACCTGTACAGCCCGCATAATATGAATAGATTTATATGTATCGGCTAGTAAAGGTACGCTAAGACCACTAAGGAGGCGAGCAAGTAAGCTCGTCATCGTAATCATTGATGCAAGAGCTGTTGAACCGGTGTTTTGATTTATATAGGAAGTCAGGGCCATTGTATAAAGAACAAAACCTAAATTTGTGGTTACTTGACTTGCTGCTAAAAAATAAAAACGCTGAGTCAATTTTTTCTCCTTTCCGTTAGACGTAACATACAAAGGGATAATATTTTTTGTTAATTTTTCCCTTTTTTAAACTATAACACTATTTGACGAAATCCAAAACTATCTATAATTTAGTAGATGGAGGTTTTTATGTTTAAATATAGTTTTCTTATTGTTCTTATTGCTTTTTTACTTATTAACTTTAACGGCCAGGAAAATCAAATTGTAGGCGGGAGAATAAAAAAAGAGCGAAGTGAGGTTTTCTTTGGAGAATATGACAGCTTTACAGGCCGCTACTCTCGGAGCATTAAACTCAAAAAAGGCGTAACCTACGTTTTCAGGCTATCTAAAAACACTAAAAGTGGAGACCTTTCTCTATATGTAGAAGATCCAAGACGTACACGTTTCTTTGAGATGACTAATAACTCTCTTTATCTAACACCCGAAAGAACGAGAAGATATCGTATTAACTTTATAGGCTCTGAGCATAAAGGATCTTTTCAGCTTCACTGGAAAAGCAGCGTTCAAAGGGATGATAATGAAACATCTGTTTAATGCCATGTGATTTAGACAACGTTTAAACGAGGAGGAATGGTTTATGATGATTAATCAAGCTGTCCTGTACACTCATCTACTGGACGAAATGAAGGCTTTTTATGTAAATTCCCTCAATTTCCCATTAACTGCCGCTTCACCGCGTTCTTTTTCCATTAAAGTTGGTGAAAGTGAGCTCATTTTTAAAGAAAGTGCTCTACATACAAAGCCCTTTTACCATTTTGCATTTAATGTTCCAGCAAACCGCTTTATGGAAGCGAAACAATGGGCTACTCAAAGAGTCTTCCTCAATACAGAAGAGAAGAAAGATGAGATTTATTTTGAAGCATTTGATGCTCATTCGTTTTATTTTGAAGATCCTGCTCATAATATTGTTGAATACATTTCAAGACATTCAGACTGCCAGCCATCCAACGATCCCTTTTCTTCTAAGTCGCTTTTAAGCATAGGAGAAATCAACTTGACAACGCCTCATGTCCGCTCTGTAGGGACACAGCTTATTAACTCGGGTATCACCGTGCGCAACAACAGGCCATTAAACGAGAACTTTAACTTTTTAGGAAGCGACAGTGCGTTTTTTCTTGTAGGGGCGCCTAAAAGACGGTGGTTTTTTTCGGACCGAGACTCTGAAGTTCATCCATTAATGGTGAAGGTTAATCATTCTCTAGCAGTTGCGTTAGATAAAAAAGGAATGCTGAAGATTACGCAAGAATGATTGTTTTTTCAATAAAGCCATGTAACAAGCGAACTTGTTACGTGGCTGTTTTTGTTCAAAATTCAGCTCTACTCCACCTATAGGTTTTGTATATAGTTCTCGATGTCCTTTCTGTTCATCAGCATAAAAACCTTGCAATCCTCATCGTTTCTAAGCTTTTCAAACCGTTTTCTCATCTTTTTTTGCCGCTCTCTGTACGTCGTAAGAATAAATGTAAAAAATGACCAATCTACTTTTTCAGGACATCCTTTTGCCATATCTTCACGCGTTTTTCTTGCATATACAATCCTCCGCTTTATCACTCGGTACACACAAACGATTAGCGGAAGCTCTAAATAAATAATGGTATCTGCACGCTTCACTCGCAGGTCATACGAATTGCTGTAGTTCCCGTCGATAATCCAGCTGTCTTTTTTTACAATGTGCTCCTGCAATTCTCTAAAACTATCATTGTCTCTTTCCGTCCAGCCCGGCTGCCAATACAGGCTGTCTAAATGATGTACTTCTAGATCAAGCTTTTTCCCTAATTTCTTGGCAAATGTGGACTTTCCTACTCCTGGAGAAACGCCCATTACCAGCACTCTTTTCATCTCATCACCTTACCTTTTTAGAAAATAAAGCTAATTGAAGAGAAGGCAACTGTTTATACTGACTCGGTGTACTAAAAGCAGACTGCTGTATAAAGAAGCTTCATGTTAGCAATTTTATTCACATAATTTTCAGATAACATATAAACATTCATCATAAATTTCTGTATTCCTTCTTGCTTTGTAGTAAATAGGTTGCTTTTATTAATCGTTTCCTTTACCTTAAATGTGAGTATATAAAAGTAAGGTGAAAAAAATGAATGCATCTATGCTAAAGAGATTTTTACGAAACCTCGGGATTTTTATTTATATTGTCATCGCAGCTATTAATATTTACTTAACGAGAAATGACTTGGGCGATATGCTTACTCGCCTTGTGCTGTTGACTATTTTACTTCCTTTGTTTTTTAGTTTTGTGTATGCGTTAGGAAAATCACATTTTAAAAGACAAGAAGAGCTCGCTGAACAAGAGAAGAAAAAAGAGTAAAAAAAGCCTTTTATAGAGGGGATTCCCCTTTCTAAAAGGCTTTTACTTTTTTTCATATAACTGAATCTGAACTACATCAGGATTAACGTTATACTGCTTGGTAAGTTGATTTACGACTTGCTGAATGTCCTTCTTCTTATAGGAAGAAAGTTGTTCGGCCGGCAGAAGAACCAGAACTTGAGCTTCCGCATAGTCATTCAGCACCCTAACTTCTTGAAAACCATGCTGCGTCAAAGCTGATTTTAACTCTTTTTCAAAGTCGGTGCTTTCTTTTGGGACAGCTATGGAGAACTGATTGTAAGAAACTAGCGAAACCTCTTTCTCTTCAGGCTTTGTATACACCGCCCAAGCAGTTGTCAGCACTGTGACAGCAATACCAACATTCAATATCCACACTTTCATACCATGAATGCTCCTTTTAATCGAGTTTGTTCATGATATGAAAAAATTTATTGGTTCATGCGTTATCTTCCTAGCCATCCTCCGTCTACGGCAAGCAAGTGTCCGTGAATATAAGCAGACGCATCAGATGCTAAAAAGACAACTGCTCCTTTAAAATCATCTGCCTGTCCCCATCTGCCTGCGGGAATACGTTCAATAATTTGTCTGCTGCGCGTTTCATCGTTAATAAGTGCTTCATTCATATCAGTAGCAATGTACCCTGGTACAATTCCATTAACATTTACGCCTTTTGCTGCCCATTCATTAGATAAAGCCTTTGTAAGCTGAGCAACTCCGCCTTTTGCTGCGGCATAAGCTGGAACGGTAATACCTCCTTGGTAAGAAAGCAAAGATGCCATATTAATGATTTTTCCGCTTCCTTGTTTAAGCATTTGGCGGCCCGCCTGCTGACATAACAGCCATACGGTTTTTAAATTAACGTTCATAACAGCGTCCCAATCTTCTTCTGCAAAGTCTACAGCGGGTGAACGTCTTTGAATGCCCGCGTTGTTCACTAAAATATCGAGCTTGCCAAAATAAGCAACAACCGATGAGATCGCTTCGCTTACTTCAGAAGCGTTTTCTAGATCACAATTAACAATAAAACATTTTCTTCCCAGACGTTCAATTTCTTCTTTTACTCCAAGAAATTCCTTTGATCTCTGCAGCAGAGCGATATCCGAACCTGCTTCTGCCAAAGCAATCGCCATTGATCTTCCAATTCCTCTTGTTGCTCCTGTAATCGCTGCCACTTTACCATCTAAAGAAAACAAATCTACTGTCATTGTTCATTCTCCTCTCCGTTTGGTGCAAATAAAACCTTAAGTGATTCATCAGGCCGCTGCATAAACTCAAACCCCGCTTGAATATCTTCAAGCTGCAGTTTATGAGAAATTAAAGAATCTGCTTCTATTTCACCGTTTGCCAGTAAATCAATAGCCGTCTGAAAATCTTCCCTTGTATAACATCTCGTTGTAGTTAATGAAATTTCTTTAAAGTGCATCGCTGCTAAATCTACTTCTGGAGCGCTTTTGTATACGCTCACCACTACAATCTCTCCTTGAATACGGCTTGTTTCAACCATTTGTTTTGCTGTAATTTGATTTCCGGCTACTTCAAATACAACGTCTGCACCGACTTCATTCGTAAGCAAACGCACTTCTTTTACTACGTCTCTTTTCGCTGCATCAATTGGTATAAAGCCAAGTTCTTTCGCTTTAGTTAAGCGATAAGAACTAATATCTGAGATCATTACTTTTTTTGCTCCTGCTCGTTTCGCAATCATCCCGATTAGCAGTCCAATAGGTCCTGCCCCTAAAATGGCAGCTTGGTCTCCTACTTTCAACCGCGAGCGTCTTACTGTATGTACGGCAACCGCTACAGGTTCTGCAAGAGCGGCATGCTCGCTAGACAGTTTCTCTGGCAAGAGGTGAAGGCGGTTCACCGGAACAGCCACGTACTGCGCAAAGCCTCCATCTTGATCAATGCCGATTAGTTTTAACTTTTTACAAACGTGAAACTGTCCTTTTACACAGGCTTCGCACGTTCCGCAGCTAAGCGTAGGCTCAACTGCTACGCGGTCACCTAAAGAAAATTCCGTTTCTCCTCGGATCTCCTCTATCACTCCGCTGAATTCATGTCCCATAGTGAGTGGCGCCTGTGCTCTAGGATGTTTTCCAAAATAAATCATCATATCCGTTCCGCAAATTCCAGCATGAGACACCTTTACAAGCGCTTCTCCTTCTTTTATAACCGGTTTCGCTTTTTGCTGCATAACGGCTTTTGTTTCTGAAACGTAGACACCTGCTTTCATTTCTCCATCCCCCTTTGTACACTTGTCGACAAGTTGAAGAGAAAAAATATTCAAAAATATTTCGAATATTTTATCCCTTTTTTATGCTTCATTCAAAAGTGAAGCTGTTATGGTATTTCGCGTGTCTTCAAAGTGACGTTTCACTTCATCTTGAATGCGTTCTGTATTTTGAGACTTTAATGCCTTAATCATTTCATGATGCTGCTTAATCAGTGGGAGCACAGCTGCTTTATCATCTCGAAACCTTTTTTCAGTCGTAATTAAAAGAGCAGCTAAAATAATTTCACGGATGCTTTCCCACAATTTTAATATCCGCTTGTGGTCTGCTTCGATAATCACGAGCTCATGAAACCGCAAATCTTGATAAGCAAACTCTACATAGTCATCGTATTTAGCTGCCATCTTCATTTGATCAATGCTTTGCTCCAGCTTTTTAATAAGCGAATCATGGTTGACTTCAGATAAACGTTCTAAGACAAAGTGTTCTAAAAGCAGACGAACATCGTACAGCTCGTTTAAATCCCTAGTTGTTAAACCAATAACAACTGCTCCCATTCGCTGTAAATCAATGAGCCCTTCGTTTGAAAGGATCCGCAGCGCTTCTCTTATAGGAGATCGACTCATTCCAAACTCTGCCGAGAGCTGATTTTCTGATAGTATGGTTCCTTTCTTCAGCTCGCCGCTCATAATTTGAATTCTTAATTTGCTTACCACTTGTTCTCCCAGCGAGGCTCCGCGAAGCCATCTTTCCGGGTAGGTTACCTTTTTAATGTGTCATCACTTCCTTAACCAACTTGTATACAAGTATTCAAGATTTATTATATAGATAAGAAACCTGACTGTAAACGTTTTCTTTGAAAAATGTATATTTTTACAATTCTTTCTTACACTAAGAACTACTGATAAATAAAAGGTGGGAAGATGGATGAATCAAATTATATTATGGGGAATTCTTGTTATTCCATGGTTTTTACTGCTGCTGCTTGATAAACAGCGGGTTAAACGATTTTTTACTGTAGGGTTGTTTGCTGCATTAATGATGACAATCGCCTATCAAGTAGCGGAAAAAATGCACTGGTGGACGGTTCAAGAAAACGTATTTTTTCTTACTAGCATGGGAGCAACGATTTATTGCCTTCATATTGTGATTACGATCTTTGTCTTTTACCTTACGTATCCCGGGTTTATCTTGTACATAATGGTTAACATTATTTTGGATTTGATTCATGGTTATGTTATAGTTCCTTTTCTCGCTAAAATTGGGCTTTATAATCTGTATGAAATTAGTCATTTTGGACTTTTCCTTGTCATGACTACCGTAGCCATTATCCTTTACTTGTTTCAGCGGCTTCTTGACTTTATATTTGAGGAAATCCCTGCATAAAAAGCCACAGCAAACGCTATGGCTTTTTATCAATAGAAAAATGGAATAACTGTATCTCCGCGAATCGCTTCAATAGCCGCATGAAACTGAATTCGCAAACTTTTTGACGTTTCGATGTCAGCGGCATCCATGACGTGAAAATGAATGTGAGGTTCGGATGAATTCCCGGAATTTCCACACCTTCCGAGCAGCGTTCCTTTACGAACCACGTCTCCTTTTTTCACAGAAACCGACCCTTTCTTCAAATGTGCAAGCACACTGTATTCTTTCCCTTCATGTTCAATGATAACGTGATTTCCTAAAGGATTTTTTTTATTCGTGTGTCCAATTTCATTATCTTCTTGGCCATCAGCTGCTGCGATAACGACTCCTTCAAGCGGAGCTACAACCTTTTTTCCATAAGCATAGTAATCTTCGTTTTTCATTCCATCATTTTTATAGCTTTGCTTTCCTTTTCGCACGACTAAATCATATGCATACCTTTGGCTTTCGACTGGATGGTGATAGTTCAACACCTCATGCTTTCCACCCCAATAGACAAACCATTCACTTTGAATCGGCATCGTATATTTGTTTGTACTCCATCTCTCTCTCTCTGAAAATGATTCTATAGGAGCAAGCACAAGTGCTTGTATAATATTATGTTCATCAAACATAACGCTGATGGCTTTTCTCTGCGTAGAATTTATCCAAATAAACTGCTCAATTTGAGGGGTTAAATAAAGATTTGTTTCTAGTCTGTAGAACTGTTCTCCTTGATTAAACAATTTGCTCTGCTCCAAAAATTGCTGAAGCGAAACTTGACGTTTAAATTCTTCGCTTACACAATCATAAAGCTTCTGAAAATCCCCTTGTGCAAATAAAGTTCCAAACTTTTCTCTGATATTTACTTTTCTCTCTGTCTCCATCATTGTAATCCACCCTTTTATATGTATTTCAATTTGTTTGAATTATCTATAAGTAATACGTTTTATCTTATAAAAAGGTTTCATTTCCCAATTATTCTATCTAAAAATCTTCTTCTATGCCGTATTTACAATTTTCTCAATCCATTTTATACTTATTTTACAAATATTTGAAAGGGGGTGCAGCATGATGAAAATAACGTTAAATAAAAAAATCAAGCTGCGCCGAGTAAGTATTTTTGGCGCTTAAATTTTAAGGAGATTTCACAATGAAAGTAGCATTAGTACGTCATTACAAAGTAAACAAAGGGCTTCCAGAAAACCACCGTTTATCCACCGATGAACTAGTGGCTTGGTTTCAGGAATATGATGAATCAGATATTACGTATGGGGAGACTGATTTAAATAATATTGAATGGAAACGCTGTTTTTCAAGCGATATGCCGCGAGCACACAAAACGGCAAAGCATATTTATAAACAAGAGATCACTCTCCTTCCGGAACTTAGAGAAATACCTATGCCTATTATTCCAGTAAAATTCAAACTTCCTTTTATTCTCTGGGCATTACTGTTTCGCATGTCCGGACTCATCAACAAACAAGCTCGTAAAGATATGGCTGAGACTAAGAGAAAAGTAGCAGCAGTGCTAGATCGCGCTATTTCCGAGTCAGAAGATGATTTGCTGATTGTCAGCCACGGAGGCATTATGAAGTTTATGCGTAAAGAACTTATAAAACGCGGCTTTAAAGGGCCTCGGTTTGATATTGCTGTTAACGGAAAGCTTTATCTTTTTGAAAAGCAATAGAATGAAGCTTACTAGAAAAAGTCGCAGAGACTACTCTCTGCGACTTTTTAATAACCATTTTCTTCAATTGTTAATGCTTCACGCAAAGCGATATCTTTTCGGATATTATGAGCGATTTCACGCGTGATTTCTCCTTTTTCATAAAGTTCTTGCACCGTTTCCCGCTCGGTATGAAACGCTTTATAACATAAATCTCTCGTTGCTTTTTTACGTTTGCCTGAATTATACTCCGTACTCTCTTTTCTAAGTCTTGCCATGGATCTATGGTATTCACTAATGATAGCAAGTGAAATCATTCGATTTTCTTCGTTCATGTTTTCTTTAATGACCTTTATCGCTTCTTCAATCATTTGAATACGTACTTTGTTCACTTTACTTCTTCTGCGCAGGCTTTGTTTTCTTAAAGCCTGCTTATTCGGTGAAAAAATTCGGACTAGTAATAGCAAAACTTTTTTAAACCTCATCCAGCTCACCAATAATTTGTACCTTACACGATTGGTTACAGCCATTTCAAGCTTGTGCGTATGTTCCAAACAAATATACGCTGTCTCACGGTCTATTTTTTCCTCTTTTAATAGCTTTTCCACCAATTTCCCCTTGGCCTGAAGAGCCAGCAATCGAATTTCTTCTTCATACTGTTTGTTTTCAGAGGCTTCTAAAGGATGCGTTTTAACAATGATGTTATTAATCGTTGTATTATACGTTGAAATTAACGAAAGCGCTGCTCCACGATTTTCCTCGGTCATTTCTCTTTTTAACCGCTGAATAGCAGCTTTGTGCACTTTAATGCGTGCTTTAACCTCTTTTGTATTGCGCTCAGGCTTCTTCGGCGCCTTTTCTGTTTTCGCAATAACAGGTAAAAGAATGCTTGCCGCAACTAAGGTTAACAATATAACGCCTGCTGCTAGAAAAATAATCAGAGAGCGTTCCGGGAAATCACTGCCGTTATCAAGCGTATAAGGAATCGAAAACGCTCCGGCTAACGTAACAGCTCCTCGTACACCTGAAACCGTAATAATACCAATAGACCGAGGCTCAGGTTTTAGATGCTTGTTGTTTTTGTAATACCAGCCTACTGACCATGATACCATCACCCAAATAAATCGTAGTACAAGCAAAAAGACAGTAATAATCAAAATATAAAGAAGCACTTGTCCATTATTAAAGTTTGGATCTTGAATAATTGCTTTCGCCACTTTTGGTATTTGCAGACCAAGCAGCACAAAAACCAAGCCATTTAACAAATATAAAATCACCGTCCAAGTACTTTTTGATACCACTTTAAGCTGCTGGTTAGGTGATTCCTCTCGGTCGCGCTCAATCGCATGCACAATGCCGCCTGCTACAACTGCCAAGATTCCCGATAGATGAAAGTGTTCAGCAATGTAGAAGACAACAAATGGAGTTAGAATTTGTATTAACATATGAATCGTAATATCTTCCATTCCTAAACGTCGAACAAGTACACGCAGTCTGATAATCAGAAAAGCGATAAATGCTCCTACAAACAAACCGCCCAGCGCTACCCAAAGGAACTGAAATGTAGCATCTACGATTGAAAAAACGCCCGTTACGGTAGCAGCTACCGCTACTTGAAACGCTACAAGACCAGAGGCATCATTCATCAGTCCTTCCCCTTCAAGCAAATGCATAATTCGCTTAGGCAGCTTTACTCGGCTCGCCATAGCTCCAACTGCTACTACATCTGTTGGGGACAAAATAGCGGCTAGTGCAAATGCCGCCGGTAACGGAATGGAAGGGATAAGCCAATTGATTAGATATCCCCCTACTGCCACCGTTACAAAAACCAGTCCCAGCGCTAGTAATAAAATAGGTGTACGAAGCTTCCAAAGAGCAGCTCTTGACACGTTTTTCCCATCATTAAATAATAGCGGGGCAATAAATAAAATAAAAAATAATTCAGGTTCCAAATGGACATCTCCGCCAAATGGCAATATAGCAAGCCCTGCTCCCAAAGCTATTTGAACTAACGGAACAGGAATAAATGGCACAAAATGATTAATGATATTAGATAGACCAATCAAAGCCAATAAGACTAATATCGTCAGAAAAAATTCCATAAAAACAATCGACTCCTACTTCTATTTACATCTCTTTAAAGGTATCACGTTGTCTCTTTTCGTTCATTTTATAATGTTTAGTTTACGCTTTTTCTGCCAAAAAATGTTGCGGGTTATTAAAAAGTGTTCTTTCTTTTCGATAAGTTTATTTCTACGGAGATTAAGGGAACAGTATACATGATATTCTTTATTTACCATATAAATCAGCTCATCAAACTTTTATAAAGGAGGTGTTCCCTTATCCGTTTCAACGGGGTAAGGAGATAAATTTGGAAACAGTAAATGTCATCTTATTCATCGTATTAATCATATTAACAGCCTTTTTTGTTGCAACGGAATTTGCCGTCATTAGGGTACGGTCGACTAGAATCGATCAGTTAATTGAAGAAGGAAACCGGAACGCTTTAGCAGCAAAAAAAGTAGTATCAAATTTAGATGGTTATCTTTCAGCCACACAGCTGGGCATTACGGTTACCGCATTGGGTCTAGGCTGGATAGGTGAACCTACTGTAGGTCATTTATTAGAGCCGCTTATTGACATGCTGCCTTTTGCTACATCACTTTCGCATGTCATATCTTTTGTTCTTGCTTTTTCGATTGTCACATTTTTAAATGTGGTAGCTGGAGAACTTGCGCCCAAAACGGTGGCGATTCAAAAAGCCGAACAAGTGACGCTGTTATTTTCCCGTCCTCTTATTCTTTTTTCTAAGTTACTTTATCCGTTTATTTGGCTTTTAAACCACTCAGCAAGAGGCGTTGTCGGATTATTCGGCCTGAAGCCAGCTTCTGAAAATGAAGTAGCTCATAGTGAAGAAGAACTTAGAATTATTTTATCTGAAAGCTATCAGAGCGGTGAAATTAATCAATCGGAATTTAAGTTCATGAATAATATCTTTGAATTTGATAATCGTACGGCTAAAGAAATCATGGTGCCTCGTACAGAAATTGTTAGCGTATCAGCAGATGAAACGATAGAAGAATTCTTAAAAATGGCTAGAGTAGAGCAATATACTCGCTATCCAGTAGTTATAGATGGAAACAAAGATCAAGTGGTGGGATTAGTTAATATTAAAGAAATATTAGCGGATTACATAAAAGAAGATGATATCAAACCACGTCCCGTGCAAACGTATATGAAACCCATCATTCAAGTCATTGATTCCATCGCCATTTACGACTTATTGCTTAAAATTCAAAGGGACAGAATTCACATGGCCATCTTAATAGACGAGTATGGAGGAACAACCGGGCTTGTAACGGTAGAAGACATTTTAGAAGAAATTGTTGGTGAAATTCGTGATGAATTTGATGATGATGAAATACCGGACGTACACAAAATTAATGAAAATCACTACGTACTAGATGCGAAGGTGTTGATTGAAGAAGTAAATGATTTACTCGGAACAACTATTGAACAAGAAGACGTTGATACCATTGGCGGCTGGATGCTGACCGAAAAGTTTGATCTTGCTAAAGGTGATAGCATCAAAAACGAAGGTTTTTCATTTAAAGTCATTGATATTGAACATCACCATATTAAACGAATCGAAATAACAAAGGAAAAAAGTACGGATCCCAGCTGATTATCCGTACTTTTTTTGATGCTCTTTTTTCATTTTCAAGTACTCTTTATTCTCTCGTACCTCTTTCCATTTTTCCATAAAAATAGATGCCGATTCTGCTTTTTGTTCATCAATTTGCCGTTCGTTACGCTCGCCGTCTTTGTTGTATTTCTTTCCGCCTTTGTAGTTCGCGTAGCGCCTCGATCGCGTGTATCCCATTTGGAGAAATTTCCGGGCCATGTCCATTCCAACAAAATCGCTTTTTTCTTTGTAGGTTAAAAAAAGCTGATAGATGGCGGCGGCGGATTCCTCAGCAATGTCAGGTGTACGAAAACGCCAGTGAGGAAGAATTTCACTTTTGTATGGCTCAACAAGGAGAACTCCTTGTTCTCCTTTTCCTACTCTATACTTTTCAGGATGCTTTCTAAAATCGATATGTTCAAAGTCAAGTGAATAATCAAATGCCACGGTTCTTCCCTCCTTTTTGATCTCTACCCTTTACAAATGAATGATAAAACTTTTCTTAAAGAAGTTTTTCACATGCAGGTGAGGGTAATAATAGGTGGATAAGTATGGTTAACTTTTTTCTTCATACTAAAAGAAGTCCGAACTTATTAAATCATGATACGGGAGAGTTCGCTATGTCAATAAAGCTACAGCAAAATCGAATAAAAGCTAATTTTTGGATTACTCCTTCTATATACGGAATTGTTGCTTTTGTTTTAGCCACTATTAGTACATTTTTAGATCGATATTTGACAGCTCACAAACAGTGGTTAAAGTTAGTTCCTTCCGTGTTTCTAACGGATAAAGAGCTTGCTCATACTATTTTAAGTTCAGTATCAAATTCCTTATTAACGATGACGACAATTACGTTTTCTTCTGTGTTAGTGGTACTGACTACGTTTGTAGGTCAGTTTTCTCCTAGAACGATTCAGAACTTTAATACAGATGCCAAAACTCAGCGCGTGCTTGGCACTTTTATCGGTGGATACGTATACGTGCTTGTACTGCTCATTCAAGTTCGCAGCAACCAAGTCAGCAATACTTTTATTGTTCCTTCATTAGCCATCGTGGTAGCATTCATTTGCTTAGGGATGTTTGTGTTTTTGATTCACCACGTCATCAACTGGATTAAAGTCGGAAATTTAATTTCAAACATTGCAAAAAAAACGATGCTTACCATTGAAGAGAGACGGCTAGAACAACAAAAGCACCCCGAATCAAAGAATGAAATACAGGTTGATTTTGATAGTGAAAACACACTGCAAATTAAAAGTAATAGACAAGGATATATTCAATATATAGAACTCAACCATTTAACAGCACTAGCATCTAAATTAAATGTCATTGTTAAACTCGAAAAAGCACCCGGAGAGTATGTAGAAGCAGACACACCGTTATTAACTGTAATCACTCACAATCAATCGTTAGAACGTGAAAAATTTCTTCATTGCTTGTTTATTACAAATGACCAAGAATCGATCCAAGACGTAAAATTAGGTATTCAAAAACTAAGTGAAATTGCATTAAGAGCTATTTCACCAGCTATTAATGACCCTGAAACAGCTATTAACTGCATTGAACAGCTCACGCAAGTGTTTATCAAACTCGGACAAAGCTATTCTTCCTCTCCTTATTATTGCGATGAAGAAGGACGTATTCGAGTGCTGCTAGAAAAACCTTCTTTTACGGATTATTTGTACAAAGCGTTCTATCAAATTCGCCATTATGGAAAAGAAGATGTTTCCGTGATGTCTGCTGTCATTAAGGCATTAACTGTAATCGCTGAAACAAATCGCTCTGCCATCAAAAACGACGTGTGGGTTTTTTCTTCCTATATCGTAGAAGGACTGCAAAAGGAAGAGTGGCTTAAAATGGACAAAGAGTTTCTTAATCAGCTTCTCAAAAACCTTGCAAAAGCTTGTGAAAAAAAATGCGGGTCTATGTTGATAGAATAAAAACCAAAAAAAGCCGCTCATCAACTGAGCGGCGTTTTCTTACGATATAAAGTGCTCTATCTCTTCTCTCTTTTTCACTATTATAAGTTTATCGTTATATGACGTACAAAGGATATGCAAAATTTCAGGTTTACTTTGCTTTTTGAAAGCTGAATTCCACTGAAACATTTTAATGAAAATAGAAAACGTGGGTGCATAATTCGCTTTTTCGATTTTAGCTTTTTGCAGAACATACCTTTTGATAATAAACCATATTCTTCTTAGGTAATGGGTATCGAGAAAAATAATAAGGTCAGCTTCATTAAAGCTTTCATTCACCCACGTATAGTGTACACCTTCTATGATCCATCCTTGTGAAGCTGCAATATGATGTAAACACTTTTTTCTATCCGCTTCACTTCTTCTTTTATCTCCTTCATGTGTTCGTTCCCACATAATATTATCAAGTTCGTAGTGAGGAACTTCTAATCTATGGGATAACAAACGGGCTAGAGTCGTTTTTCCACTTCCAACGGATCCAACGATATGTATTTTTTTACATGAAGCGCTTTGAATACTTCATCTCCTCCTACTTCAAACCTGTTCTTCTATACATATTGTATCATTCAAGTTCTTTTTCTCTAATGCAAACCAAAACGTTTTATGCTAGTATTTTATGGTACTTGACTGACAAAAGGAGTGAAAACACAGTGCCTAAAACCCTTTTTGGAAAACTTACGCTGTTTTGGATTGGACTATTTTTATTAATTACAGGTCTATTTTTTTATTATAAATATACAAACCAAGGGTTTACAGCTGCAGATTTATTCTTTCGCGCCTCTCCTCCTTTAGCTACTATTGGCTTTCTTTTAAGCGCAGCCGGACTATATGAAGAACGAGGAAAAAACAAGCTAATTCCTCTTGTTGTACTCACCATTAGTTTTATCATGCTCTGCCAAGCAGGCTATCACTTTATCCATATGCATACTCCACCGCCGCGTCCCTGACTTTGTCTCATTCTCATTTATAAAAAAGCTCTCGTTTAGTATATTAAACGAAGAGCTTTATTTTCTATTCAAATAAACGCACAAGCTTTTTTGTATAGGGATGCCTGTTTTTATCAAATAGCTGTGCACGGTCAAATTGATCGATAACCTCGCCTTGCTGCATAACCATCATGCGACTGCTCATAAATTTTACTGCTGCTAAATCATGCGAAATAAAAAGATAAGACAGCTGAAAAGTCTCCTGCAAATCTTTTAATAAATTTAAAATCTTTGCTTGTACCGTAACATCAAGGCTCGCTGTTGGTTCGTCTAACAGTACCAGAGACGGACCTACGCTAATGGCACGCGCAATCGCTACACGCTGAAGCTGTCCTCCGCTGAGTTCATGGGGATAATTCAACGCATATTCTGCGTTAATTCCGACTTTTTCTAACAAATAAAAAGCGATTTCTTTTTCATTTCTGCTCACATGAGATAAAAATGAAGGAACGGTTCGCTGCTGCCGCAAAGGCTCGAGCAAAGAATCGATGATTTTTACTTTTGGATTAAAAGAAGCCGCGGGGTTTTGAAATACCACTTGCATGCCTAGACGAGCTTGCTGCAGTTTTTTCCCTTTTAACCGGTGAAGAGGTTTCTCTGCAAACCATACTTCTCCCTGCTGAGTCTCTGTTAACCTTAGCACGCTTTTTACAAGCGTACTTTTTCCGCTTCCACTTTCTCCGACAATCCCTACACATTCCCCTTTATCGATATGCAGGGAAACATTATTTAGCGCTTTAACGTCTTTATACTGTTTCACAAGCTGCGTGACGCGTAATATATTTTTTTCTTTCATATCTCACTCCTATATCAACACTTTTTTCTGCGTATCTAACAATCGATCAGGCGTTTTCCGTAAAGAAGGAATGGCGTTAAACAGTTTTTTTGTGTAAAAATGACGCGGAGTGTGAAGCAGAGATTCGATACTGTTTTCTTCCACGATTTCTCCTGCTAGCATAATGGCTCCCCGGTCCGCATATTTCCGCACATGACGCAAATCATGAGTAATAAACAGAATGGCACAGCCAGCTTCTTCTTTCAGCTTATACAGCAGCTGAAGAACTTCAGCTGCTGCCACGCTATCTAAAGCCGTAGTTGGTTCATCTGCGATAATCAAGGCAGGCTTCATCACCAGCGCTAAAGCAATCGCTGCTCGCTGAAGCTGTCCTCCGCTCAGCTGAGCAGCATAGCTTTTATACACGCGTTCATTAGGTAAATTCACCGCTTTTAAAGCCTGAAAAATGGCGGCTTTCCTGTCTTTTTTAGACAGCTCACTATGAGTACGAACCGTTTCATCAAACTGCTTTCCAATTGTTAAAAAAGGCGTAAAAGCGCTTCGATAATCTTGAAAGATATACGAAATATCTTTTCCAAGGATAGGAGCCTCTCCTTTCTGTTTAAAGGTGATAGAGCCTTCTTTAAGCGTTACACCTGAAGGCAGCAGTCCTCCTATCGAAGAAGCAGTGATGCTTTTCCCGCTTCCGCTTTCTCCAACGAGCGCCATCCACTGTCCTTGTTCGATTGTGAAAGAAACGTCTTTTATGATTTGTTTTGTTTTATTATAAATGGCTAAATGCTTTACTTCTAAAACGATGACGATCACCTCTTTTATCGATTAACTTGATATTTCCCTCGAATATATTCACCTAAAGCTGTAAACGTCAGCACAAATAAAATAATGGCCACACCTGGTATCAACATTAGCTGCGGAGCATTGTAAAAGTAAGCCCTGCCTTCATTTAGCATCGTTCCCCATTCCGGAGTAGGCGGCTGAGTCCCTAGTCCAATATAGGATAATGAAGCCATCATTAAAATAATTTTCCCTATATCCAGCGTAGCAAGAACAAGAATATGTCCCCCGACGTGAGGAAGAAAATGGCGAAGGATTAAAGGTAGTGTTCCCACTCCGTTTAATTTAGCAATCAGCACATATTCTTTTGACTTCTCTTGAAGCACAATACTCCGCACTACCCTTGCATAACTAACCCACTTTACAATAACCATTGCAGCAATTAAGTTAAATAATCCAGGCCCTAACAGTCCGCTTAAGACAATGGCTGCAATATAATCAGGAAAAGCTAAAAAAGCATCTACAATTCTCATTAAAAAGCGATCTATCTTTCCTCCAATATACCCTGAAACTAAACCAACCGGGACTCCAATCAAAAGAGAGAGCGCTAAGACAAGACAACTAGTTCCAATCGTAGTCTGAGCTCCAGCTATGATTCGTGAAAAAAGATCTCTGCCTAAGTGATCAGTCCCTAGCCAGTGATCACTGTTGGCTTTTTGAAGCCGGTCTTGCATATTGACTTGTGTGGGGTCCATTGGTATTAGCTGACTTCCAAACAGACAAAATAAAATAAGCACAATACCACACATGCTTATTACTACAAAAAGAAGCTGCGGCTTTTTCACGTTTTATCCCCTCCCTTTACATAGAGCTGGGGATTTACATATTTGTAGCTCAAATCCACAAGTGAATTGATTAAAACAACAAACAGGCCCATCCACAAAATATACCCTTGAATCACAGGATAATCACGATTCATAATCGCATCAATAACTAGTTTTCCGATTCCAGGATAAGCAAAAAGCACTTCAATAATAACCGTTCCTCCAAGTAAACTCCCTAAGCTTGTCCCTAAAATGGTAAGAATGGGTGTTAAGCTATACCGAAACGCATGGAAAATAAAAATGCGGCTTTCACTTATTCCTCTTGCTCGAGCAGATCGTACAAAATCTTGTTTCAATCCTTCTAGCAGACTAGCTCTAATCATTCGCATATACACAGCGGACATGGCAAAACCAAGTGTTAAAGAAGGCAGCACAAGATGGGCTGCTGTGCCTGTACCCATTGAAGGAAGCCATTGAAGACGTACAGAGAACAGCTGTATAAACAAAAGACCGAGCCAAAAGCTTGGAATAGACGCTCCAATTAAAGAAATACTTCTGCTGAGATAATCAATCCACTTATTTGGATATAGTGCTGACAGCGTTCCGAGTGGCACAGCTATTAAAAGCATCACAACCAAAGATGCAACCGTCAAGCGCAGCGTAGCCGGAAACTTCTCAACTAATTCGTCGATGACAGGCTCTTTTGTCATATATGAAGATCCTAAATCAAACTGAAAAAAACGCTTCAGCCACTTTACATATTGAATATATACGGGTTCGTTAAACCCTAGCTCTGTTCGCAAACTATTTATTTGTTCCTCAGACACTGCCACGTCATCTACGCGAAGCATTTGCTTAACTGGGTCTCCTGGAGCCAGCTTCATTAAAACAAAGCTGAGAAACGATAGGATAACTAAAAAAATGAGTAATTCTATTATTCTTTTACCAATTAATTTCATATCTATTTCACATCTAAATCCTTTGTTATCACATAGTATTCACTTTTGGCTGTAACCCAATTTTTCACATTGTCTCTATAGGCTACAAAATTGTTCGGGTGAACAATCGAAGAATGCAGCGTTTCCTTTTCTGCTATTTCTCCCGCTTGTCTTGCTAACTTATTGCGCTGTTTTTGATCAACGGTTTTATTAAGCTCATCAATAATGGAAGCTAATGCTGGTTCATGAAAATGTCCAACATTAAATGCCCCTCCCTCCGTATAAAGAGCATTAAAGAAATATCCTGCATCTCCTCGCGGCGCGGTTACTAGGCTGTATGTAACGATTCCCCAATCATCTTTTGTTGTCATATACTCATCCATATTTTCCACTTGTTGAATGTCTATTTTCACACCAATCTTTTTGGCTTCTGACTGAAGCATTTGTGACATTAAAGGCAGTTCTGGACGATAAGGGTATGTAACAAGCTTAAAAGAAAGTTGTTTTCCATTTTTTATTGCTTTTCCATCCTTGAGTATATAACCGGCTTTTTCTAAATGTTTTTGAGCCTCACTTGGTCCGTAGGTTTTCGTTTTTTGATCGTTCGAAAAATCCAAACTATCTAAAAATGGACCTGCTGCTGGTGAACCTTGACCTGCGAGCGCTGTGTTGACAACATCCGTGGGATTTAATAATACATCAAACGCTTTTCTCACATTTTTATCTTTAAACGCTTCTTGCCTTGAATTATAGAAAAGCATTTGATTTCTGAGGCTCGGCTGTATATCTACTACAATAGATGAATCTTGTTTTAAAGTATTTAAGCTTTCAATTGCCGGACGATATACAATATCAGCTTCACCTGATTGTAAAGCAGACGTGCGTGCATTTTCATCATCATTAAATGTTAACACAACTTCATCCAATTTTGGTTCCCCGTCCCAGTATTCTTTGTATTTTTTTACTTTCATTTCACTATCCGGTTTAAACGAAGCTACTTTAAATGGTCCCGTTCCCACTGGTTTACTTTTTATATCTGAAGTATCTACATCAATAATTGCCGTGTTTGGATGAACAAGTTCAGAAGGCAGCGTAGCAAGCGGCTCTGTTGTTGTAATGATCAAGATTTGGCCACTGGCTTTCATTTCTTTAATTTTAAGTGCACTTTTCATTGCTTCGCTTTCTTTTATCGTTCTTTCTAACGAATGTTTCACGGCTTCAGCATTCAGAATCCTTGCCATTTTGAAACGTAATCCCGCCTCTAATCTCAAATATCCAGGTCGTCCCATTATCTTCTGTTTTCCATTTCTTTGCGAGCCATGGTTCAATCTGTAATTGCTCATTCACTTTGACTAGCGTCTCAGCAATTCCCGCTCTTACAGTTGTATAATTTAGCTGCGGATCGAGCGTGTCGCTTGGAAAATTTGATACAAAAGTAAGTGATTTCTTTCCACTCTTTTGTTCGGTACTCGCGGAGTTATCCGAACATGCAGCCAGCAGACCTATCGTAACAAGCATTGAGCATAGCAGACTTATCTTTTTTCTCATATAAACCCTTCCTTTATTAAAAACTATCCTTCTTTTATGTACTGCCTCTAAATATAACCCTCCTTTAAATCGTAACGATTATTATTATCATAAAAAGTTTAATTTGTTTACCTTACTTTGTCAACAAAGGTTTTTAAAGGATACAGGTGCTCTAGCACCTGCTTTCACTCGTTGTGATGATTGAATTTATTGATAACGTATACAAATGAGCATAAAAAAACAAAGCCTTCTCGAGGCTTTGTTTATACAGCATGTTTTTTTCTTTTATATTTCCACATCATATATCGATAACGAATCGTGCAGCCTATACAATATCCCATCAGCGCTACACCCGCAGCAAGAATCACCATTATACTAAATACATAGCCAACAAACGTATAACTAAGTAAAAATGAAATGAAAGCAATCCCAATGCATATCGTTGCAATCCATTGATTAAAAAGCTGCTGATCACGGTCTTCCATCTGATACGAAGAAATAGGTTTTTTGAGAAGCTTTTTACCTGCCATAATTACAGGATTACGCTTTGTTACAAGTGTGACTACTCCAACGAGAAAAGGCAAAAGTAAAAGCCACTTTGCCGCAAGTAAAGCGAGCACAACCGTTATAACGATAAAGAGTTGATTAAGCTGAACTAATGGTTTGGGAATGCTCATGGAACTCCTCCTTCTTAAAACCTATTATACAAATTGGTTTACTAATTTAAAAGAAAAAGCACTCCAAATGAGCGATAAGACTTATATAAAAAAGTTACATAATTTCACTAACGTACTTTAAGATCAGTATCGTAAATAAAATCAAGACAACGTATCGTAAAGAACGGATTCGACGTTGAAGAAGACGTTTTACATGCCTTTTATTACGCATATGGGTTCTTCCTTTCGTATATTGAATTGTCTTTAGACACACTTATATCATACTTTTTCGGAAAACACCAACGTCAGAAAAAATTGCCAAGAACCACAGCTTTATGCGCTTAAAAAGCCTTTTCCAATTACGTCTCGTACATCGTGTACAATCACAAATGCTTCATCATCAATTTTTTTAATTAACTTTTTAAGTTTAAGAAGCTCTTGTTTATTAATGACAACGTACAAAATTTCTTTTGATTCTTTTGTATAGTTCCCTCGACCGTTTAGAATCGTTACCCCGCGATCAAGCTGTTCATTGATTTGGTCCGCTACCTCGTTTTTGTTGCTTGAAATAACGGTAACGGCCTTTTTGGCATCAAATCCTTCAATAACGAAGTCAATTACTTTTGTTGTAATGTAAAGCATGACGATCGTAAATAGTAACTTTTCGATTCCAATAATAAAATAAGAAGCCAATACCACTAGTAAATCAACAATTAAGAGTGCATGACTGACTTTCCAGTTTAAAAACTTATTTAGAATTCGAGCAATAATGGCTGACCCTGCTGTTGTTCCACCAACTCGCAAAATCATCCCAATTCCAACGCCTAGCAGTACACCGGCAAAAACGATGCCAATGAGCTCTTCGTGAAGATGAAGACCCCAGCCTTCAGTTACGTGAAGAAAAATAGATGTAGTGATAATCGTAATCATTGTATAGACGATGGTTTTTTTCTCTAAAAATTTATACCCTACGATAAGCAAGATACCGTTTAGAATAAAGTTAGTGACGCCTGTTGAAAGATGCGTTGTATAATATAAAATAATGGATATACCCGTAACGCCGCCTTCACCCAGTCCTATTGGAATGACGAACATGTTAACTGCAAGTGAAAATACAAACGAACCTATTAATAAAAAGATGACATCTTTTACTATTTTACTCATCGATTAAACCCTCCTCGGCATAAAAATTCACATAAAAAAGCCCCTTCTCCAAAAGAGAAGAGACGCTTATGTTTAGTTTTTATATTACGTATTCTTAAATTGCCATGTATGACTATAATATGTTCACATACGTTTGTCAAACGGAAAGTTTATGCATTATGTGTAACCAAGGCTATGAGTCATTTATCTTTTATGTATACTAGGAATGTTTTAATTTATTTAAGCAAAGACGGATGCAGGAATTAGTCGACTCAATTAATTCTTTATCGCCTTTTTTCAATCGAATTTCTAACGCGCGTTGAAAATAGTGATGTGCTCTGGAAACAACCCGCTGATCAAGTAAAAATTTTCCATAATGCTGATAGACAAAGTCTTCATATATGTGAAGGTCTTCATCTGCTTTTAATTGTTCGATGAGTAGCTGAAACGTTTCATTCGCCTTATCCCACTGTTCTTGCCAGTGATATGTATGTCCAAGTCGGATTGTATTCAAAAATTCACCTATTGTATCAGCATGTCGGTCATATAGATAAATGGCCAGCTGCAAGTGTCTTTCACTGCTCGTTAATTCTCCAAGTATGCGCTCGTATACACCAATATGTCCATATGTTTTAGCAGCGGCACACTCATCCTCTTCTTCAAGAGCTCGTTTCTTTAAATAGATGATTCCCTGCTTCATTTGGTTTGGGTTAACCGGAACTTCTCGAAGCTGTTCATTAAATCGATAACTCATATTAAACGGAAGATCTCTGATGTTCATGCACGCTCCTTTCATGTGGCACATCAGCAAACATACTTTCATGACCGCTTGCTTATGGTCCATTGGATGTAGGATTCTTTCCATTTTGATACGTTTACGCGATTTACAGGAAAGCTCAGCAAAAGTGCTGAGCTGTTGGTTCTTATTATTTTACTTATATATCCATTTTATCACAAAAAATACTACCGTAAAGATGATCAGGCAGTCTTCATATAAAAAAATGGTTTTTTATCAATAAAAATGGTTTTATGCTCTTGAAAGCCTATACGCTGATACAATTTTTTGGCTTCTATGTTATTGTATTCAACGTTTAACGATAAAAACATCTTACGCTTTTTGGCTTCTTGCTTGGCTACATTTAAAAGAGCCGTTCCTATCCCTTTTCCGCGGTAATCTTCGTCTACACATAGAGAATCAATATAATAATCTCCATGTTCAGTTTCTATATCAATTTCCCACGCTGGATTATTAAGTTTCGCACGCACAAAACGCTTAACTGGTTCATAAAGCGTTTGTAACATACTTCCTTCGTAGCAAAGCATAAGTCCAACTACCTTCTCATCGACTTCTGCGACTGTAATATGATGATAGCTATAGCGATTCTTCTCAGACAGAATAAACGCTTTAAGTCTTAAAAGCGCTTCTTCATTCGTTGTAGCCGCCGTATGAGAGCGTGCAATACTCCCAAGCATGTCATAAAGTAATTCCGTTACAGCAGAAGCATCTTCTTTTCTTGCTTTCCTTATTTTCACGATTTTCAAACTCCCTTTATTCTCTTCGCTTGCGTTATTTGTAGCAAAACTTCTTACCTATCTACTTTAACACGAAAAAGAAAAGAAAGAAAAAATTAACTCCTAATCTTCCTTTCATTGTATAATTAATGTATATTTTCAAATGAATGGATGATGACTATGAAAAAACGCTGCCAGCAGAAAGATAATACGATGAGCGGGAGAGAACTTATAGCGGAGGTTCTTTTACAAGTGCCTCAGCTGCTCATATGGCCCCTGCGTCTTCTTATACGAATTGGTCGTTCTTTGTTGGACGGTATTTAGCCAATCCTATACACATACTTACGGAACTCACAAAAAAAGAAACTCAGCAGCTACTGAATTTCTTTGTTAGTTTTTTGCTTTTTTGTATCCTGCTTCTTGTGCATCTTTTTCAGTACAGAACCAAATGACGTTGTTCATTGTTTGATTGTAGTGTGCCCCTGTTGGCACGTGATAAATTTTAGAGTTTTGATTTCCTTTTATTTTACCTTCGCAGCTTGTGGCAGATTGAGTATCTTTTTGATTAGAAGAGGACTGATTTTTTACAGCATCCGTATTATATCCTTTTTCTTGGGCATAGTTTTCAATACTCCAGATGCCTTTTTCGCTTTTCCGAGCCTGCTCCTGTATTTTCTTAAATTCGTCTACGTACTTTGTGTTAGGAGGAAATACCGCTACGCGGGCTAGCCCTTTTGCTAGCAGCTCTTCATTGTATAGCTCATTGTCTATCCATATATACGCAAGTAACCGTCCATATTGATCACGTTCTTGCACATCAAATTCAAGAGTGATTTCCTGCCCTTCTAGCCTTTTTTTCGTGTAAGCAGATGCTTCTGGACCAAAGGGCTGTACGCCTAGTTTGGGATGCTTTGTTTCTGGGGTATCGACAAGAAGTAGTCGTACGCGATCCGTCTTTCCGTTCAGCATTTTTACTTTAAGCGTATCGCCATCCACCACTCTTTCTACCGTAGCTGCCTCACCTACTACGTCTTCACGACTTGCTTTAGAAGGACTATGGTCTTCTTCTTGATCTGATGAACCTTCTACTTGAACTTCTTGTTTTGTATCCGTAGAAGGTGTGCTTGAATGACTTGCCTGCTCATCACTGCATCCAGTAAGAAGCAGCATAAACATCGCGATCATGATGTAAATAATTGCTTTTATTTCTTTCAAAACCCGGGTCCTCCTTTAACACATTCCCTATCTACTATATAAAAGTAAAATGATTTTATAAATAGTGTAAATCACCTAAAAACAAAAACTCGTGAAAATACCTTTCACGAGTTTTTCGCGCAGCTTGTTTTAAAGTCATTATTTTAAATAGCATTTATTTTATTTTTATTTCACAAACACATTTTTCGTTTTTGTGTATCCAGATTTTTAATCATGAGGATATTTTACACTACAAATACATTTATCGTCTACCGGCTTATAAAAATAAGGAATAGCCGCACAAATAGAATAAGTGTGAATATTTCAATATCATAACTGACTACCATAATGACTATTTTTTTGTAACATAAATAAGAGCCCTTACTAACAATAGCTAATAGGGCTCTTCAAACCTTTGTTTTTACGATCGAATTTTTTGTTTGCGCATCCACTGGGTAGCGACCCACTTTTCTCCTTTTATAACAGGAGCTCCCCCGTGGAGAGTACGGTCATTAAGTTCAGCATCACTATAAAAATATTCAAAGTACACGGCCATTCCCTTTGTCGGAGATACGGAAAGACCCAGCTTAGGAAAATAAGTTTCTCCTCCTTCTTCCACATCATTTAAGTACATAACCAATGTACTAATACGGTTATTTTTAGATGCTTTACTTGCAGAAGTGAAATAGTCGTGATGCGCTTTGTATTCTTGATCAGGCAAGTATTTTAAAACTTGAAGGCCTTCAGCATATTCAATAGACGGTCCCATTATCTTAGAAAGTCTCTTTTCAATTTGATGTACAAGCTCGTTTTCACTTTCTTCAAAAAACATGCCGCTGCTCGTTCGAATACTGTTTACTTCACGTTCAGCTCCAATTTTTGATCGCTGCATTTTATCTTTGGATAGCTGTACAAGTTCGTCACATTCTTCGGTACTTAGGACATTTCCTAAAACTAGAACAAGAGGCTCTTCAAATCGAGCAACAATATTAATCTCTCTGTCTTCTAATTTAATTTTATTCCCTGAATGGCTAAAAATCGTTTGTTCTTTCGTTAGTAAAGATGTATTAGTTGTAATCATCTTTTATCGGCTCCTCAAAATAGCTATTTTCCAATTCTTCACTCCATTACATGTAAACGCTTACTAATAAGAATTATATCATGTATACGAAGTAAATTCTGCTAGCAAAGGAAATAAATAAAAAGAAGCCCGCAATATAACGGAGCTCCTTCATTTTTTCTTATAGATTTCACTTATATTTTAAACACTTTATAAAGCAGCCTAAAAAAATTCTTTTAATCTAAAGCATACGTGCCAAAGGCCGCCTAAAATCAGCGGTACGCAAGTTCTTTTTTACTTAAATTCAGCGTTTGTGCTGTAGAAACATGAATTTCGTTAAAAAGCGCTGGATTTTCTACCAGTGACAAGCCGTAAGAAGGAATCATTTCTTTTATTTTTGGTTCCCATTTCTTCATATGCTGGGGGAAACACTTTTCTAGCACTTCAAGCATAACATGAACGGCAGTCGAAGCGCCTGGCGAAGCCCCGAGCAATGCAGCAACGGAACCATCCGCTGAACTCACAACTTCTGTACCAAATTGAAGAGTTCCTTTACCTCCGGCTTCCGTATCTTTGATTACTTGTACACGCTGACCCGCTACGACGATATCCCAGTCTTCGCTTTTTGCGTTTGGAATAAACTCGCGAAGTTCTTCCATACGCTTTTCATTGGACAACAGCACCTGCTGAATCAAGTATTTCGTTAAGCCCATCTCTTTGACGCCTGCTGCTAACATCGTTAAGATATTATTCGGTTTTACAGAATTGATTAAGTCCAAATTTGAACCCGTTTTTAAGAACTTTGGTGAAAATCCGGCAAAAGGTCCAAACAGCAGTGTTTTTTTGCGGTCGATATAGCGTGTATCAAGGTGTGGAACCGACATCGGTGGAGCGCCAACCTTTGCTTTTCCGTACACTTTCCCGTGATGCTGCGCCACAACTTCGGGATTAGTGCATACCATAAATAATCCGCTTACCGGGAACCCTCCAATATGTTTGGACTCAGGAATACCCGTTTTTTGGAGTAAAGACAGACTTCCGCCTCCTCCTCCGATAAAAACAAAGTTCGCCGTGTGATATTCCTGTTTGCCGCTATGAATATCATGTACTTTTACTTCCCACGAGCCGTCTGCGTTACGTGTCAGATTTTCAACGCTGTGGTTATAGTTTATTTCTACGCTTTTACTTTTTAAATGTGTAAACAACATACGAGTTAAAGCTCCAAAGTTCACGTCCGTCCCTGAGTCAATTTTGGTTGCCGCAATTGCTTCAGTCGATGTACGCCCTTTCATAACAAGCGGCATCCATTCTTTTAACTTTTCAGGACGATCCGAATACTCCATCCCTTGAAACAACGGATTATTTGATAGCGCTTCAAAACGTTTTTTCAAAAAGGATACGTTCTTTTCTCCTTGTACGAAACTCATGTGAGGGATTGGCATAATAAACTCTTGCGGATGATGAATTAAATTACTGCTTACAAGGTACGACCAAAACTGTCTTGAAAGCTGAAACTGTTCATTAATTCGCACGGCTTTCGTAATATCTATGGATCCGTCAGCTTGTTCAGATGTATAGTTCAACTCGCACAGTGCAGCATGGCCCGTCCCTGCATTATTCCATTCATTGGAGCTTTCTTCTCCTGCATCTGCGAGTTTCTCAAATACTTTGATTTCCCATTCCGGCGCTAACTCTTTTAGTAAAGATCCCAACGTTGCGCTCATCACTCCGGCCCCAATTAAGATAACGTCTGTTTTTTTATATACATTGCTCATCACAATCTTCCTTATCTTTTATATTTTAAAAAAGCACCTTTTAGCAACACGCCTGTTCTACCTGACTCTCTATAGATTAAGTATGTCTGACAAGTTGTCTGTCTTACATAATGGGAGTTTTTATACATACCCTTTCATCTTGTCCTTTTTTAACATGCTCAATATCACTTCAGCGGTTTCTTCAACTGCTTTACCTGAGACATTAACAATAGGACAGCCAATGCGCTTCATAATTTTCTCAGCATAGTCCAGCTCTTCAAGGATTCGATCTACATTGGCATAATTGGCTTGAGACGCTAAACCTAAATTTTTTAATCGTTCTTTTCGGATTTCATTGAGCTTATCCGGTGTAATAACTAAACCAATACATTTATTTTTTGGAATAGTAAAAAGTTCGTCAGGAGGCGTCACTTCTGGAACTAACGGTATATTCGCTACTTTAAGACTTTTATGAGCTAAATACATAGAAAGTGGCGTCTTAGACGTTCTCGAAACACCAATCAACACTAGATCAGCTCGCTTGATGCCTCTGAAGTCTTGTCCATCATCATATTTAACAGCGAATTCAACTGCTTCTACTCTTCGAAAATAGTTATCGTCTAATTTTCTTGTTAATCTCGGTTGAAGATTAGGTTCTTTATTAAAGGTTTGGCTAAAGGCACTCATAAGAGGGGTCATCAAATCAATGGCTACAATTCCTTCGTCTTGTGCCGTTTGGTCAAGATACTGTTTTAAAGGTGGGATGACGATAGTATACGCAATGATGGCCTCGTTACACCTTGCTTCGGCAATGATATTATCAATATTTTCCTCATTTTCTACGTAAGAAGTATTTTGAATTTCAATATCTTCTCCACTAAATTGAGTTAAAACTGCTTTTACCATCAGCTCAGCCGTTTCACCTACTGAGTCGGAAACTATATAGACAATTTTTCTTTTATTCACATTAAATCTTCCTATTCTTTGATTTTAATAGTTTAATAACGCTAATATTTTTTATTTAGCAGCTTACAAGATACACAATTTAATAGTAATGAATAGATAAATATGCTGGTCACTGTGATTATAAACACTTTAACAAAACAATTAAATTAAGAATTTGTGTCATACTAATTACGAAATAAAGCTAAATATGTTATACTATTTTCATTAAATGTTATATTAGCATTAAATATACGGAGATACAATCCCTTTTCTGCGCATTTTATAAAAAGTTTGAAGAAAGAAAAAGTTTAGATTTTAAAATGTTTTATGCTTTGGCATGGTGCACTCATCAGGGCTGAGAGGCGTTTTGCAGGAATAGGCACGAGGATAGTTATGTTGTTTATAACATGATTTTTAAATTATAGAAGATTTATTCTTATCTATTCTTTTTAGCTAAGAGTGCTATAACTAAAAATAATGAACGGTTTACTTTTTACCTTATGCATACTAAAAACACCGCCTAAAAGACGATGTTTTGAATAGTTGGTTATATGTCGTAAAATAGATTCATTTTTATAAAACGGGATTACTTCTAGTAGATTTTTGTAATAAAAATTTAGAAAGGTAATGGGAGACGCCGTTTTCGTCACAGTTAAATTCCGTTACGTCATCGACAATTTCTTTAATATGATCCGGCGCGTTTTTCATCGCTACAGCATAGCTGGCAAACTGAAACATTGGTAAATCATTGTTGCTGTCGCCAATTGCTAGAATGTCTTGCTCGGGCAAATTAAAATGTTTTAACATTTGCTGAATTCCCGTTGCTTTATTTACGTTTGCCACCATCACTTCGACATTGTGTTTAGATGAAGTAGAAGTTGTAAAGTCTGTTTCTTGCTTGAGTTTTTCAAGCTCTTCTTTCCATTTATCGATATGCTCGTGCGTTCTTGCAAAGAAATAGAACTTTGAAAATTCACTTCCTTCTACGGAATCTTTCCAGTCAATTTCTTCTTTAATTGCTTGTTTACGAGAAAGCCATTCGTTAATTTCCACACTGTCTGGCTTTGGCTCTTTAATTTCATTTTCAACATACGGCTGATCTTGTTTTAACGTCACGCGAGGTGTGCCATACGGGAAAAGCTCGTAGTATACCTTGTTCGCTCTTGCTTTTTCAATAATAGTTTCCACCAATTGAAGTGAAAGCGAATGCTGAAAGACTGATTCTTTTCCTACGTATCCTGCCATACCATTTGATGTGATAAATCCATCTACTTGAAAGCCTTCAGGAACTAACTCTTCTATTTCATCAAACGCTCTTCCCGTAGCAATAAAAACAAAAATTCCCTGTTTTCGTAATTCGTCAATGGTTTCTTTTGTTTGAATACTTACTTTGTTGGAGCGATTTAATATCGTACCGTCCATATCTAAAAAAATTGCTTTAGGTTTTAACAACATATTTATTCCCCCTATTTGTAAAAAGAGTGTACTTGGCAAGTATAAACTTTTCCATTTTCAAACTCAATGAATGTACTTTGCTTTTCTCTTTTATAAAGCTACTATAATACTCTCCTTACATCTAAAATTGTACAAGCGCTATAAAGAAAGAATTTTATATTTGCAATAAGCCTTTATATACTAATAGCTGGTTAGGCTAATTTGATATAAAACAGCATTCACAAAAACGAATTTTCCTTTTAGCCTTTAGAGTATCGTTCAAAAAAGATATAATAAGAGTGTTACAGATTAAATACATGCAGAGGAGGTCAACATGAACGAACCATCCAATTTTTCTCCTTACCTTATTAAACAAATCAGCGATGCGATCGATGACAATATCAAAGCAAAGTGTATAGACTTTTTATATGATTCTCATTCGTTTTTTTCGAATGAAAAAGATTTTATAGAAGACTACATTTTAAATATATTGCAAGATACGTTTGTTTTAGAGAATAAATTAATAAATCCTAAGGAAATACGAAACCCAGCCTACAAAAGAAGACAATCAAATAAGAAAAACTGGCTGCAAACATTAAAAAAAGATATTAAAGCAGAAAAGCCTAATCCTATTTTTGAAGACATTGAATTAGCCAAAAAAGTGATGGATAAAAAAGTAGATACCGAACACTTAAAAAAGCTGTTTGGCGTGGAAAAACCTGAAGATATTTTAAAGATAAAGTTAAAAGAAGTAGAGGCATGGGCTAAAAGCAAAAAAACAAACATTACCGATTTTCCTTATTTAGATTCAAAAATGAATTATCAAATAGAGAAAGCATTTCACACGGACTTTACTTTTTTAATTGCGGAAATCATCTTAGAAAAATACAATGGAAATTTAAGCAACTGGATTGATAAACGATTAAATTCGTGGGTAGAGGCGCCTATCTTCTCAAACGAAAGTCATTCTCTTAAAACCAATATGGAAGTTAAAACAAACTCCCAAGAAGTCGTTTTATATAATGACTATAAAGTTGATGAAGAATATTTCATTCGCACCATTATCCCTGTGAATGATAATCAAACGGTTCTTTCCAAACGAAATATGGTTTTAGACCCAAAAGATTCCCAAATTATCCAGTTTGCTCTTTCACAGCGCGACGAGATGTTTTATAAAGAAAAAACGGTGACTCTTGATTTAGCGGATATCGTGAAAGAAATTTATAATTCAAAAGGTGTAAAAAACTATGAAGCCGTTGAAGCCCGCATTATGAAAATTGCCAGGTATCACGTAGAAGGTGTAGCAAAGAAGAAAAATTCCAGAGATACAAAATTTGCGATCAACTTCTTTCAAAAGGCTGTTATTGAAACCGATGAAGTAACGGGCAGACGATATGCAACGATTGTATTTAGCGATGATACGCATCAAGGCTTTTTAAATCAGCAGTTTGTACAAATATACAGTGATGTTATTAAAAAGTTTAAAGATAACTCGCTGTCTTCTTTACTGCTTTATGCATTTCAAAAAGAGCGTTTAGACTGTTATTTACAAGAAAAGTCTTACACTCATTTTTACCCGTATCAATATTTTGCTTCAAAAGTTCGTTTTCGTTCAAAGAAAATTGATGTAAACCTAAAATTAATTAATGAATCTCTAGCAGAATTTGTTAGCAATCAAGTACTGATCCAAAGTTATCAGCAAAAACTTCAAGGATTTGAAATCTCTTTTATTCCTCTTCAAAATTATGAAATTCAAGACTATTTTGGAGGAGAACATAGAGAAACATTGGAAGGGTAAATCATTCCCTTCCTTTTTTATTTGACATTTTGCCATTTTCGTCTTTTTGATACAAAATCTCCCTCTATTTTCATTTCATAGTTTGGAAGTTTTGTCATTTTTAACGTACTACACAAAAGCTTTTGCCGTTTTTGACGTACTACTCCGCTACTTTTGCCGTTTTCTGCGTACTAATTACTGTCTTTTGCTGTTTTTGACGTACTACTTTGCTTCTTTTGCTGTTTTTGACGTACTAAATTCATTTTATTTACTCGTCATCACTTATTAATTGTTAATTATTCTCTTTTTTTCGTAAAACAATCCTACCTTTTGCCATTTTTGACGTACTCCTTCACTACTTTTGCCGTTTTCTGCGTACTAAACATTGCTTTTCCCTTTGTTATGTCCTTTTCAAACCCTATTTTTTATTTTTTTCGCAGCATATATAAAGCTTTTGCCATTTTTGACGTACCAAACGATATCTTTTGCTGTTTTTAGCGTACTACCAGGTCGTTTTTGACGTTTTTCACGTACTAAAAATAGCTTTTGCCATTTTTGACGTACTATTGAAATTCATTGTGTTATTTACAGCGATCAGAGAAGTGATTTTTTTCCCTTTTTTTAGGTGAATCGAGATCACTTTTGCTGTTTTTGGCGTACCACTCTTCACTTTTGCTATTTTCGGCGTACTATATTGAGCCTTTTGCCGTTTTTTACGTACTAAAACGCATAAAGTTTTTTTTGATTTTTACTGATCGTAACAAACACTGTTCTACCGGCGCTTGCTTGCTTTTGCCGTTTTTGTCGTACTAAAAAACCTATACGCTGAATCCCTTGCTATGACAGCATTCTTTGAGCCTTTTGCCGTTTTTCGCGTACTACTCGTTCGTTTGCGATTCTGTTTCTTATTGATATAATTTTCACAAGGTATTCTTTGTTATTTTACCCTAATAAATTATTGTTGATATGAAATAGATTGGAGGGATTCTCATGATAAAAAAAGAATTTGCAAAAATTGGAAAACAAATTATTCGCCAATTGTCTAGCACCGTAGAAAAATATAAAGATATTGAAGATCACATGGACCTAGACGCTCATGGGAACCCTACAATCAAAACAGTGGCAGAACATCACCGTTTATCTAAATCTCAAATTTCACAATTAATTTTTTATCACTTCCTTCACGTTGATGAAAGAGGTATTATTTGTGATGTTTCTGAAAAAGAGATTGCAGCCGCTTTGAATTGTACAGTTCGAACAGTTCGCAACAACAATGTAGTATTAGCAGAAACAGAATTAATTTCCTATTCTCGCAGCGGCAAAGGAATCAATATTTGTATTGTTCCCTACCCTCAATATTTTGAAGAACACGGCTTTGGGTTTATGGAATTAGAATATACTCGCTTTGAAGAACTTATTCTAATTGAAAACGTAAATGCCCTTCGCTTAGAGCTGCGCAAAGAATTGGTTTATGACAACGATACGATTAAGCGTCAGTTTAATCCTGGAGAAAACACTTCAAAAATTAGCTTTAATGACTATAAAATTTTTACGCCGAAATATACTCACTACAAGGGTATGATGCAAAAAATAGCTGAAACGCAGGCGAGCGCATTTAAAACCGTTGTCCAAGGATCTACTATTTTCTTTGTTTTAAAAGACGGAGCTAAAAATGGCAAGATGTCAAAACAAGAAAAGAGAGATCAATACGATGCGGCGATTCGACGTACTATTGAAGAGACTTTTGTAAAATTATCTGGACACAGCACAGATTCTACAGGAATTGTTATGTCTTCATTCCAAAACGAAGACATCGCTGATTTGGTTCAGCTTTCTTTTGAATATGGTATTGAACGAGTGAAGTCTGCCCTTTATACATTGATTGAACAGGCCTTCTTCAGCCATGATGCTCAAGTCGTTGAAAATTACGGTGGGAAAATCCGTACGCTCATTCGAAAAGAGCTTTCAAAAAATCTTCAAGATCAAGTCCCTGCCGAACTTACAGCTTCATAAGGGGCTTCTTTGGCATGCCTTTTTTTTATTTTCTATCCCTTCTCCTCTCTTTTTGATACAAATAGTACAAACAAACACCCATTTTTTCAGCTCTCCAATTCCATTATCCTACCCATATAAACGTAATGAGTTTAAATAAATGATATTTCTTGTGTATAACTATGGAATATTACTAAAAAAACACCTTCATACTTATCCACAAAAGAAAGAAAACATATTCAATGACTGTTATATCATCCTCTTTATTAATAAAAACATCCCTTTTATTTTTTTATTAACGATAATTTCCAGGTTATTTACTCTTTAATATAACTACTTTTATCCACAGTGGAAATAATTCATACTTTTAACAGCAATCTTCATACTATTGATTTTAAAATCCATCTATTATAGAAGAAAAAACATAGTAAATAAAATAGCTTCCATATCTACTACGATAAAAAACATCCTTTAGCCAAAGGATGCTGTTCACAAAAAAGGGCTATTTTCCACACAGTTATTTATTGAAATACTATTTTCTTTCTAACCCTTGATATCATTGGGTTTTTAGAGGATTTTTCTTTCTTTAATATCTGTATATAATGTTTGCTAATAAGATCTATACTAATCTCTGCTATAAGATTTTATTTAATATTTGTATAAAGAAATGTTTTAAAAATATCTATACCTGAGGATTTTCACTTTTTCTAAATTAAGGAGTTTTCATTACATATACCAAATACAAATAAATTAAAATAAAATAAAACAATAGTTCAAACGCCTCTTAATAAATTCTAGTAGTATATTTTTTAAAATAAATTATACTATTCAGTAGAGAAAAATTTATAAAGCAAGAAAGGGACTTAGTCATGAAATACATACAGTGGGTACAGCAAACTTTATTTAATACCGGTAGGTGGATTGACATTAGTGAAGTAATCATAAAGATTATCCTCATTTTTATCATTGCTCAAATTGTCATCCGGTTTGCTCGCAGTGTCATTAATAAAATCTTTGATTTCAGATTTAAAACTAAACTGCTGAGGTACAACGAACGAAAAGAAATAACGCTGAAAAAACTTTGTCTGAGCATTGTCATGTACGTTGTGTATTTTATTGCACTTATTACGTCTTTAGAGGCAATCGGAATTAATATGAAAGCACTTTTAGCTGGTATTAGCGTAGCAGGGTTTATTACAGGCTTAGGTGCACAGAATTTGATTAAAGATATTTTAAATGGGTTTTTTATTCTATTTGAAGATCAATTCTCAGTAGGAGATCACGTATCTATAAATGATACGAAAGGAACTGTTGAAGAAATTGGATTACGCACGACAAAAATTCGCGGAGTCGACGGAGAGTTTTATTTTTTTGCTAATAGTAACATTACAAAAGTAGCGAACTACACGCTCGGTGAAATCCCCGAAATACATACACCTGAACAAATAAAAACTCGTGAAGAATAGCTTCACGAGTTTTTATTTACGACCGTTGTAAAGAATTGATCATATGATGTAAGGTGATAATCTGCTTCAATATCGTTATTTTGAAATGCACATGTTTTAATTCCCAGTTCACGGGCAGGTTTTAAGTCGAGTTCGCGATCCCCAATTACTAAATCGAGCTGATACTTATCGTGAAGATAGGCATAAGCTCCGCTATCAGGCTTTCGTTTGTAGCCATCATCCTTTGTAATAATCTCCGTGAAGTAGTGCTCCATATTAAAAAATGCCAGGATATCAAGCGTAGATTGTCTAGACTTGTGCGTAACAATTACATTTGTATCCGCAAAGCTCAGTACGTCTTCTACGTGAGAAAAAGCAGGCTTATCTTTAGGATTGATTTTTTGTTCGAGCACATGGAAGTGTTTATCAAACAAAGACTTTTCAATATTAAAATGCTTGATTGCTACGTCAGAAGATATTTTCATTTGTTTTAAAATATCATCTTCTGAAATCGTTTGATCTGTTAGTAATTCTTTGAATGCTTTCACGATAGTCGGATAGGTATCAAAGATGGTTCCATCAAAGTCCCATAAAATATTCATTTTCGCTGTCTCTCCTTTTTAAAAACGTAACGATTATACCAAATTTTTCACCGCTTGTCAGTGAATCATTTTGTCGTCGTTGCATTTAAAGTAAAAAAACTCGTTTTATACGAGTTTTTTTACTTTATTAGCTGCTGCTGCACCCACTCCCGCAGCTAGAGCTTGAACAGCTTGAACTGCTGCAGTTTGAACTCGAACAGCTGCTGCCGCTGTCATGATGGTGATGGCCTCCATCGTTGTGGTGATGGTGGCGGTTGTCTTCCCAGGGGCTTGAACAGCTATACCCACTGTAAGAGGCTGTCTCTCCCGCATACATCGTCTTTTTATATAGCAACAGTTCATTCATATGGCTTGAAAAGTTGGTGGCTTTGTAGAGAGAATAAAAAACAAAGCCTTGAAGAAGAAGTTCGTTTGATACATTTCCTTTTTTAGCCGCTTTTTTAAAATAAGTTGATCCGCCCGTTTTTTTTCTTTTTCGTGCAGCAGTGACTTCTTCTTTTAACGTTTGAATCAGGGCTCTCTGCTGTTTTTCCCATTTGCCGTTTCTTAAAAAATAGCGATCTAGTAATTCATCTTCTGATAACCTTTGAAAATCTTGAAGCGTACTTTTATCAAGCGGATGCTGAAAAAATTTCCCCCAAAGCAGTCGGCTGTTACCCGTTATGTCAAACAAATGAGCATACATCCAATCGAAGAACGCTCGCTTATCCGGCTGTGGGGATGGAGCTGTTTCTACATTTGGCTGGTGATGCAAAAAGCGGTTGAAAAAGTGTTCTGTAAAACGCTCATAATCTACTGTAAACATAATCATTTCATGCCATACTTCATCCACTTTTGCACTAAACATCGGTACGTCTTTGATGACTGCATTTAATAAAAAGTAGCGCTTCATCTCAAAAAACGTCCATTCCACTTCATCGTCTTTTGTATTTTTTCCTTTCATGCGCTGTTTCACTTGCTGAACATAGGCTGCCGGTAAAGAATCTTCTAGTGAATGAACAATATCTTCAAAGCCATTATCTTTATGTATTCCGAGCTCATCTGGAAGCTCCTCTTTATACAAGCGAAATCTTCTCGACTTTGCAACCCCTTTAATAATCAAAACTAAAAGAATTACCGCTACTACTATAATTGCTGCTATCATCTTCTTCCCCCTGTATCGTATCTATATATTCAATATTTTACCACATTCGTAAAACACAAAAAAAGAGCTCAATTAACTTGAGCTCTCGTCATCATCGGGTATCTCGTCTACCTTTTCTACTTTGACTAGACCTTTCGTGCTATATTCAAGATCAAAGTATGCTTTGACGATATCCCCTTTTTTCAAATTGCTTGGAATCGGTTCATTTAAATTTTTATCGGAAAATTTAATGCCCGTTCCTTCTTTTGTTGTTCCGCTGTATGTACCATTTTCGATTTTTTCAATAGTAATATAATACACTCGATATTTGTGCGCTTCCTCGTCGCCTTTCGCTTTTTCTTTAACGGTTTCTTGTTCAGGAAGCTTACTCAGTGTTTCTTGGGCCTGTCCAGAAGTCGGCTCTGCTGATCGATTTATGAATTGCATCACAACTAACACTAAACATATAACTACTAAAACTAATAATAATATCTTTTTTGCTGATAAAGACAATGAACTGTGCCTCCTTACACCTTTATGTATATCATGCTGCACACAAGAGATTATACACGATAAAGGATTAGAAATTGGAATAAATTCTATAAAAATAGTAAAAATATGAGAAAGTACCTAGAATTTTTTACGCTTTTCTGCACTTTTTTGAGATAGAAAAGAAATTTGGTACCTTATCCTTAAATTGTAACTGATTCACTTCATTTTCGGAAAGAGTTTTGCCCATTTTGTCGTAAAAAAGTCATAATAAGAAGGAATATCACACCATATTGTCGAACGTATGTATATACTTATAATGAACTGCCGAACTGCTTTTCTCTATCCTCATTGTTGAGGCAATATGGCAACTGAAACAGCTTGCTGTTAAATTCAGATTACACATCTATACTCAGGAGGTGGAATGCAAAATGATGTTTGCACTTATTGTTGTGGTTGGTATCGTAGCACTTGGCGTAGCTAGCTTCTACGTCATTAAGCGACCTCAAGGCGCTGTTGATCCTGAGGATCGCAAACCGCTTGTTTCTGTAAACGGGCATGTTAAATTTGCAGAAGGAATTAATCAAATTTCCATATCTAAAATTGACATGTACGATCAGCGTCTTGTTATCAATCAAGTAGCTATTATTCCATTTAACCGTATTCAACGAGCAGAATTTTCAAAGGTTGTCAAAAATGAAAAAGGCCTTCACGGAGCTCCTGTTCAACGCTATTTCGGTGAGTTAACCATCCATTTCACAGACAAGAACGGGCAAGAAACCTACATTCGCTGTGAAACACCGAAAAAAAATCAATTTCACCTCATCTACCAGTACGATTTAATGAAAAGACAATTAAATAAGCGTCTTGGTCTTGAAGATCAGCAGCCTTACCTTACTCTTCAAGAACCATACGAACTATAAGAGAAAACCTCCCTTTTTCACATATTATTTCACTTCCCTGTACATACTAGAAGCGAAACTGAAAATGGGAGGTCATTTCAATGGATTTCGTCCGTTTTTTGCAATATTTTTGTTCAATCGCCGGCGCTCTATGCTTGGGGTTTACCTACTATCACATGTTCAAGCGTGACGCTCCGGTTAAAAAAGAAGAATCACAGCAAGGTGGAACTGAGTGAAGTTCGCCTGCCGTGATTCTTCTTTTTATTTATATATTATTTATTTTTAGCCCAACAATAATTTTTGGTAAGTACATTTTTAATAATATTCCGTAGCATACAAATAGAATTGTAGGAATAATAATGAATTTTGAAAAAAGTAAAAATGCAGTAATAGACAAAGTTATAAAAATAATAAGAAAAATAACTAAGTGTTTCATGCTAGACACCTTTTGGTTATTAATAATATCAGCGATACCAACTAATATCATTAAGAAACATATGTAATCTATTACACCTTGTATCAAATAATATTGTTTGACAACAGATTCAACAGTTGACATAGCAGACGTGAGATATAATAGCATAAATGAAACCACTACAGTTAATAAAGTCAACAAGAAAGGTATAAGCACAGGTGAAAGCATTGTTCTAAATAAGTGACCAAATGACCGAGATATACTTCTTTCATTTAAATAAGAGAAAGCATTAGGTTGGTTATATTTAAGGTTAGTTCTCTCTGTACTCAATCTTTCGACGAATTCCTCGACTTTTTTCTTTTCTATTCCAGTACTGAAGCTTCCAACCTCCTTACTTAGATCATAAGATAAATACGGATAAGCAGCCTTTAAATTCTCTTCTAATTGAGTAAACTCTACTTCATTTATTAAGAATCTATTTAGTGCATACTCCAATTCTAATAAAATTGTTAATACCTCACTGTACTTTTCTCTTTTATAGTTTTCACTATTTAGTAATTGAGTTCTGAACTCTTTTTACAACCATGTTCCAATTAATGCTATTAATAAATAAGTAATCAATTGCACATAATTTTTGCCAAATAATTGGTCTACGCTATTTAAAACAATTTTTACTAATTCATTCATTTAACGTATTACTCTCCTCTTTACATTAAAAAAAACTTATAGCCACTTCTATAAATCGAGAAGTGGCTATAAGTTTATTACCTTGATTATTGTAGAGACTTCATAGATTAAACTGTTTATTAAAACGCCCAGTTCCCTTTTCTAAACACAGGCTCGCTTGTACCGTCAGCTTTGATGCCGTCGATGTCCATTTCAGCTGAGCCAATCATGAAGTCAACGTGGGTGATGCTGTCGTTTGCTCCGTTTTGTGATAGCTCTTCTTTAGACATCGTTTTTCCGCCTTCTAAACAGAAGGAATACGAGCTGCCGATGGCTAAATGGTTGGATGCATTTTCGTCAAACAGCGTGTTATAGAAAATGATGTTTGACTGAGAAATTGGCGATTGATGCGGTACTAAGGCTACTTCTCCTAAGTATTTGGCACCTTCATCTGTTTCAATTAGGTGCTTTAACGTTTCTTTGCCTTCTTCTGCTTTTACATCCACAATTTTTCCGTTTTCAAATGTTAGCGTGAAGTTTTCAATTAAGTTTCCTGCGTAGCTAAGCGGTTTTGTGCTTGTTACTTGACCATTTACGCCGTCTTTTTTTGGGAGTGTAAATACTTCTTCTGTTGGCATATTGGCCATGAACGAGTTACCCTCTTCATTAACACTGCCTGCGCCCACCCAAATATGTTTGTCAGGAAGTTCAATTGTTAAATCTGTTCCTGGCGCTTTATAGTGAAGCTTAGAAAATCTCTTTTCATTTAAAATGTCTACTTTTGTATGTAATGAAGCATTATGCTCTTCCCATGCGGCCACTGGATCTTCTTGGTCTACGCGCACAGATTTAAAAATAGCTTCCCATAGTTTTTCTTGCTGCCGTTCTTCTGGAACATCAGGAAATACTTTAGCTGCCCAGTCTTTGGAAGGAACAGCTACGATGGACCAGCTAATTTTATCAGATTGGATCGCTTCACGGAATTTTTTCATTGCTTTTCCGCTTACTTTTTGGAACGCAGCAATACGTTTGCCGTCTACTCCTTTTAGTAAGTCAGGACCGCTTGAAATTACAGATAAAACAGCGCCTCCGTTTTTCACAAGCTCTTCTCTTGCCTGAGCTTTCCAAGCAGGAAATTCATTAAATACAGATTCATCCGCTTTTTCATATTTCAAACGAACTAAATGATCGTCATGCCAGTCTACATCAACAGACTTTGCTCCGGCTTCGTACGCTTTTTTCGCAATCTCACGAACAAAATCAGCGGAAGAAATATCAGCATTAATGTTTAATACTTGCCCTTTTTGAATGTTTACACCGACTTTTACAGCTAGCTCGGCGTACTTTTCAATATTGCGCTCAAACTGTTCCATAATTTATCTCCTTTACGTATATATTCTAACAACTTTATTGTATCATGAATAAAACATCAATTAAAAATCCTAGCCTATAGTTTACATAATATAATTACGTTATTTTACAGATTATTATATAGAAAAAGTTTGTTCTCTAAGAATCAGAACAAACTTTTGTCTTTCACAGATTCCGTTTTGTAGCCGAGCCGCTCCGAAATGCTCTTGCCTATATCAACCATGCGTTCTTGAAGGTACGTTAATCGCTCATTGGTCATACGCATCGTAGCACCGGAAATGCTGACTGCAGCAACGACTTGACCAAGGTGATCAAAAATAGGGGCTGCGATGCAGGTAATTCCGTATTCATTTTCTTCTAAATCCAGCGCATATCCCTTTTGCTTCACTTCTGAAAGTTCCCGGAGAAAGCTTTCTTCATCTGTAATGGTGTGATCGGTATGAGCTGGTAAGCCTTTTCTTTCAAGAATGCTTGTTACCGTGTTAAGCGGTAAAAAAGCTAGGATAGCTTTACCGACAGACGTACAGTGCATAGGCGCTCTTTTCCCCACTTTTGAGTGCATGCGCAGCGTCTGATTTCCTTCTAGCTTTTCAATATACACTACTTCACCTTGATCGTAGACAACAAGATGAATAACTTCATTTGTCTCACTTTCAAGTTCTTGCAAAAACGGCTTTGCTTCCGTTCGTAGATCAATAGAATCTAAAAGCTTTGAACTTACTTCTAAAAACTTATACCCAAGCTTGTACCGCCCGGTTTCTTGATCTTGTTCAATATAGCCATACTGAGCAAGAGTAGTTAGAATACGGTATACGGAGCTTTTATTAATGTCCATTTGCTTTGCAATTTCTGTGACTCCTACCCCTTCTCTTTCCATGCTGACAATTGTGACAATATCCAATGCCCGGCTTACAGACTTCACCATATTTTCTCGCTCCATTTTTCCTCTCTCCTCTATGTGTCGTTTTACTGCCGGGCATTTTTTATCACTTTTATACGTTTACACGTTCTTTCTCTGCAACAAACGGATTTTGGAGGGTCCCAATTTCTCGGATGGTGCATTCAATAATATCGTTTGTGCTCACCAGTTCCGCGCCGACCGGACTTCCTGTTAAAACCACATCTCCCGGCTTAAGGGTCATAACAGTAGAAAGGTAAGCAATCATTTCTCCAACGGAAATAATCATTAAATCTGTTGAGCTGTTTTGTTTTTCAACGCCATTTAAAAACGCTTTTACATGAATGGACTTAAAATCAAGCTCTGTTTCGATTACGGGGCCAAGAGGCGTAAATGAATCAAAGGATTTTCCAATGGTCCAGTGCCCGTCTTCATGAAAATAATCCGGAGCCGTTACATCGTTTCCAATTGTATACCCAAATATATAGTCCCGTACGTCTTCTTTTGCGATGTTCTTCGCTTCTTTTCCAATAATAACTGCAAGCTCAGATTCAAACTTAACGTGCTTAATAGCAGTTGGAATAACAATGTCTTCGTTTGGGCCAATCACAGAAGATGTGGGCTTAAAAAAGAAGACAGGAATAGAAGGCATTTCCTTTGGAAGCTCCGATTTTGCAGCTGCATAATTTGCGCCTATTCCAATAATTTGATTCGGCTCTAAAGGAGCCAAAAGCTTTACTTCATTTACTAAAAAAGTCTGTCCTGTATAGTTCCATTTCTCAAATATATTTCCTTCAATAACGCTGATCGTATCTTCTTTTAGTACACCTGTATGACGGCTATCTTGTACAGCGAACCTTACAAATTTCATGACATAGCTCCTTTTCCCATCTGCTTTGTTTTAATAAGGATCATAGGTAGTCAGGTTCTTAAGATGTAAGTACAGCCTGCCATTTCTATGCTGACAGGCCGTTTTTTTTACTGTTTTATAGCTGCTTTTGCCTTTGCTTCGATACGACGGCGGTGTAAAATGGGCTCCGTATAGCCGTTTGGCTGATCATAGCCTTGAAATACTAAATCGCAGGCTGCCTGAAAAGCAATGGATGCGCTGTAGTTCGATGACATTGGCTGATACAGAGGATCATTTTCATTTTGTTGATCCACTACTTTTGCCATTCGCTTTAGCGTTTCCGTTACTTGTTCTTTTGTACAAATCCCATGATGAAGCCAGTTGGCTACGTGCTGACTGGAAATACGAAGCGTTGCCCGGTCTTCCATTAGCCCTACATTATTAATATCCGGTACTTTTGAGCACCCTACTCCTTGGTCTACCCATCTTACTACATAGCCGAGTATTCCTTGAGCGTTGTTGTCTAGCTCCTGCTGGATTTCATCTTTGCTCCAATTTGGTTTTTCGGCCACAGGAATTTGCAAAATGTCATCTTGTAAATCAGTGGACTTAGTAAGCAATTCGTTTTGAACATCTCTTACATCAATTTGATGATAGTGAAGAGCATGAAGCGTTGCTGCGGTTGGTGAAGGCACCCATGCCGTATTCGCTCCTGCTTTTAAATGCCCCACTTTTTGCTTCAGCATTTCGGCCATCATATCCGGCATTGCCCACATTCCTTTTCCGATTTGAGCGCGGCCTTGGAACCCGCTTGCTAACCCTACATTTACATTAGACTGCTCGTAGCCTTGAAGCCATTTAGACGCCTTCATATCATTTTTACGAATAACAGCTCCTGCTTCCATAGAAGTGTGAATTTCGTCACCTGTTCGATCCAAAAATCCAGTATTAATAAACGCCACTCGGTCTTTTACTTCTTTGATGCACGCTTTTAAATTAAGCGTTGTGCGGCGCTCTTCGTCCATTACGCCAATTTTAATCGTATGACGCTCAAGCCCTAGCATATCTTCAATTGAATTAAATAACGTGTTGGCAAAAGCCACTTCTTTGGAGCCGTGCATTTTCGGTTTAACGATATAGATAGAGCTCTTTTTAGAATTTTGATACGTACCGTTTTTAAGCAAGGTGTGTTTGGCAATTAAACTAGTAATCACGCTGTCTAAAATACCTTCATAGATTTCGTTGCCATTTCGATCTAAAACAGCGCTGTTTGTCATTAAATGCCCAACGTTTCGAACAAACATAAGCGAACGGCCAGACAGTGAAATCTTTTCCTTGTGGGGAGAAATATAGGTACGGTCTGGATTTAAACGCCTTGTCATGTTTTGACTTCCTTTTTTAAAAGTAGACGTCAAATCACCTTTCATTAATCCCAGCCAGTTGCGGTAAACGTCTACTTTGTCTTCTGCGTCTACTGCCGCTACTGAATCTTCACAGTCCATGATTGTCGTAAGAGCTGCTTCCATTAAAATATCTTTTACACCCGCATCGTCTGTTTTACCAATCGAATCCGTACGATCAATTTGAACTTCAAAATGCAGGCCGTTGTTTTTGAATAAAAGAGCATCAGGGCTTTCTTCTTCCCCTTGATACCCTACAAATTTATCTTCTTCCTGTAACTCTGTTAAACTGCCATCGTTTAATTGAGCAACAAGCTTTCCATTTTCAAGACTGTACTGAACCACTTCTGCATGAGAAGACTGAACGAGCGGAATAACTTCATCAAGAAAATTCTTTGCAAACGCAATAACTTTTTCTCCTCGAATTGGATTATAAGAACTCGTGCGCGAAGCTCCATTTTCTTCACTGATTGCATCAGTGCCGTAAAGTGCATCATAGAGACTACCCCAGCGTGCATTAGCAGCGTTAATAGCATACCGAGCGTTATTCACTGGTACCACAAGCTGTGGTCCCGCTTGATAGGCAATTTCGCTGTCTACTCCTTCTGTACCAATAAGAAAATCTTCTGCCTTGTCTTCTAAATAGCCAATTCTCGTTAAAAACGATTTGTATTCGTTAAAGTCACCGTCAGGATTTTCTTGATGCCATGCATTAATTTGAGCTTGAAGCTGATCACGCTTTTCTAACAAACGTTTATTTACGGGGGTTAACTCAGTTACTAACGCTTCAAAATCAGACCAAAAATTTTCTGTACTTAGGCCGCTGCCCGGGAGAGCTTCCTCATTAATAAATTGATAGAGAACTGGAGCTACTTTCAGATTTCCAACTTGTTTGTAGTTTGTCACCGTCTGTTTCCTCCTCTTACTTCTTTACATTTTTAAATTTGGACGCGCTTTCAATTCTTTTTGCCAAAATGGTTAAGACGAACATATGCGGTGCTGTTTCTTATTACAAAACAGCGTTTTATTTTTGTTAAAAAAATCATATCATCGAGCGAATGTATTTTCAAGAATTTTCTAAAAATAACCCACTTTTTTCTTTTCTTTTTTGACTTCAGCGCAGCGGCTCGGACTTGGAAAAAGCTTTCCTGCATTTAATAGATTTTTAGGATTAAATACTTCTCGTATATTCGTTTGTGCTTGAATTTCATCTTCATTAAAAACAAATCGCATTTCTTCTTTTTTTTCAATGCCCACACCGTGTTCCCCGGTAATCGTTCCTCCTACTTCTGCACATACTTGCAAACATGCGCTTCCGGCTTCGAGTGCTTTTTCAGTTTCCCCTGGCTTTCTAGCATCAAATAATACAAGCGGATGCAAGTTCCCGTCTCCAGCGTGAAAAATATTGGCAATACGAAGGCCTGCTTCTTCGCTAATTTTGTTGATTCGCTTCAGCACTTGAGGCAGTTTACTTCTTGGAATAACGCCGTCTTGTACGAGGTAGTCAGGGGATATAGCTCCCATCGCTCCAAATCCTGTTTTGCGATTTGCCCACCACCTGGCGCGCTCTCCTTCACTTTCAGCTACTTTCACTTCCCGTACGTTTTGTTTTTTGCATACGTCTAAAATACGTATGATTTGCTCTTCGATACCGGCTGAAATGCCGTCTACTTCAATTAATAAAAGAGCTTCAATATCTCTAGGGTGTCCGACTGGAAACGCAGCAGCTTCCACTCCTTCAATGGCGGTTTTATCCATCATTTCAAGCGCAGCGGGCACAATGCCGGCTGATATAATGTCGGATACCGCTTGACTGCCGTCTTCTACGCGGTCGAAATAGGCAAGTACCGTTTGTTTGGCTTCGGGGTTTTTCAAAATGCGCACCGTAATTTTTGTAACGATTCCTAACGTCCCTTCTGATCCTGTTAAAAGTCCTAATAAATCATATCCCGGTTCATCTGGAATACCTTGCTTGCCAAGTTCAATCACATCTCCATTTGGAAGCACCACCTCTAGCCCTAAAATATGGTTGGTAGTTACGCCATATTTTAGACAGTGTGCCCCTCCCGCGTTTTCCGCTACATTTCCACCAATGGTGCAGCAATACTGACTCGAAGGATCGGGTGCATAATAATATCCTTTTTCAGAGATTGAATTAGTTAACTTAAGATTAATAAATCCGGGCTCTACAACGGCACGTCTGTTTTCATAGTCGACGCTAAGCAGCCGCTTCATTTTTACTAAACTAATAATCACTTCGTTATTAAGCGGAATCGCTCCTCCGCTCAGTCCTGTGCCTGCTCCTCTTGCAAGAAAAGGCAAGTCATGTTCATTGCAGTATTTAACAATGCTAGAAACTTCTTTCGTATTTTTAGGAAATAACACCGCTTTAGGCAAGTGTCTGTGAATAGTAAACCCATCGCAGTCGTACGCAAGTAAATCTTCTTTGTGATACAAAATAGAATGAGCATCTACTAGTTGAGAAAGATTTTTCACGTGAAGATCTTTTATTCTATTTTTCTTCAACACGATGCGCTTCCTCCTCTTCTTTTTGATAGGCCCACTCCAAAAGCTGTACCGTGTGAACAATTTGCTGACTTCGTCCATATTTTTTCACTCCTACTGCCATCTGCAGCATACATCCTGGGTTTCCCATTGAAATCATTTCTACGTCAGGGGGCACATTTTCCATTTTACTTTGAAGCACGGCTCCCGCCATGTCAGGGTTTGTTAAATTATAAATTCCTGCGCTTCCACAGCATCTGTCTGCGTTAGCCATATGAACCATTTCAACTCCCGGAATAGAAAGCAAAATATCTCTTGGTTCTTCTCTAACTCCTTGACCATGAGCTAAATGACAAGCGTCGTGATACGTAATGCGCGTATGCAGCTTCGCCTGCGGAGGGCGATATCCCGTATCGTGAAGGTATTTTGAAATATCCTGGACTTTTTTAGCAAAGACTTCGGCTTTTTCAAGCCACTCTTGCTCTTCTTCTCTAAATAGTTCAGGATACTCTTTTAACATGCAGCCGCATCCCGCAGCGTTTACAATAATGGTATCGGCATGCTGAAACGCCTCTATATTTTTTTTGGCAAGCTGCCTTCCCATGTCTCGGTCTCCTGCATGAACGTGCAAAGCACCACAGCACGTCTGAGAATGAGGAATAACAACGTCGTTTCCGTTTCTTCTTAATACATTAAGAGTCGCTTCGTTAATATCACTGAACATGACGTCCATAATGCAGCCCGTTAAAAAAGCAACTTCGGCTTTTCTTTCGGCTTTTGCTTTCAGAACGCGTTCTTTTTTATATTTTTTTCGAACAGAACGGGTAATTTTAGGCATTACATGTTCCATTTCTGCTAGATGTGTTGGCATCATATTTAACATGCCTGTTGTGCGAACCATTTTTTGCATCCCGCTTTTTTGATACAACTTTAATAGACTTCCTGCAGCTTCTAAGCGATGGGAATGAGGAAAAAGTTCCTTTAGAAAAAACTTGCTGATCATTCCTTTCCATCCCGTCAAAGGCATCGCCTGACGAATTTGGCCGCGAGCTTCTTCAATGAGTCCGCCAACGTCTACATTTGCAGGACAAGCAGTTGTACAGGCACGGCAGTCCAAACAAGCAAATACAGGATCTGTAAACTGTTCATTCACGCTTATCTTTCCTTCTGCTACCGATTTGATAAGGTGCACGCGTCCTCTTGGTGAATGCTGTTCTTGCCCCGTTATTTCGTAAGTAGGACAAGACTCCAAGCACATTCCGCAGTGTACACAATCCGCCCATTTTTTTTCGTCTGGCGCGTCTTTCCACAAATAATTGCTAACGCTTTGACATGGAGCATCTTTGATATCCGCTTTCGCTGAATTCACTTAGATTCCTCCTATAAATCGTTTATAGTTAAGCACATTTTTAGCGTCCACCTTTGCTTTAATTCCTGCTAGTAACGGAAAATGAGAAGGTTTTTCCCCCCACACATTTACTTTTTGACGCAGTATAAAAGGCAAATGTTTAACGACCACATATCCTCCGTACGTTTTAGCCGTTTCAGTAAATGAAGTGATAACGGAAAGAATGGCTTCTTCTGAGCCCTTTATGTAGACTGAGCAAAGACCGTGTCCAACTCCTCCATGTGCTTTTACCAGCATGGGAAGGGATGTTTTTAAAGCAGTACTTTTGTTTATCACGTCAAGTACATTCATATTTGGTACACCGACTTTTAAAGTGGCTTCCGTTTCCTCTTCGGAAGAACAGCATGCACCATTTGGACTAATGTTACTAAAAAATCCCCAAAATACCTCGGCTTCTTTTTCATGAAGCACTTTTAAAATCGTATCAGACGGCTGAATGCTTTTGATGTAATTCTCTTGATAATGAACGGAACTTTCCACATCTTCAAAGCTGATTACAAGCGTAAACAGATGCTGCCCTATTACATCTTCAGCTAGAGAAGGATTTAATAATTCCAAGGAAACGGGCTCTATCATGGAGTCTAAGACTTTGCTAACAAACGCATGAATTTCTTCGATATTGCCTGTTGAAAAAGAAAGAAAAAGAACGCTTTGATACTTGGGCAGCGGACGCAGCTTTAACGTTATTTCGGATATAACGCCGAGCGTTCCCATTGAACCAATAAACAGCTTATTCATATCATAGCCAGCCACGTTCTTGACGACTTTTCCCCCTGAACGAACAATGGTTCCATCTGAATATACGACTCTCATACCGATTACTGCATCTCGAGCTGATCCATAAGACAAGCGCTTTGGGCCACTTTCATTCGCTGCAATAACTCCGCCGATTGTAGCGTAGTCTCCTAGAGCTGGATCAAGTGAAACTTGCTGATTGTACGTTTTTAAATACGTTTGCAGCTCTCCAAACGGCGTACCAGCTTTTACAGTAACCGTCATATCGCCTACTGTATGTTCAACAATTCCGCTGTATTCAGTCAGCGAAAGCAAAAGATCTGCTGTGTCTATAAGCCCGCCAAAGCCTTTTTTGGTACCGTTCCCTTCAATGACGACTTTTTTTCCGTGTTCCGCCGCATACCTTAAAACGGCTGCTATTTCTTGTTCTGAAGTTGGCTTAACATGCACGGACCCGTTATTTCCAAGGAAGTGATTCATATGCTGTTCTTCAAGTGTGGAAGGATGAGATAAAATGGATTTTAAATGACCTGGAAGTTCTAACGTACTCAATAAATTGACTCCTCTCGTTTTGTAATAGCAAACAACGTTTCACTAATAACATACAGAAGTGCCATGTATAATACGACTGAAAGTAGTAGATTAATAAGAAGAATAATTAGTAGAATAGATGAAAAGATATATTTTAAGCGCTTACAATCATTTAATCACCTATTCTTGGGATTTTCAACCAGTATTTTCTTCTTATCAACAAAAAAATGTCCGTTCTTTAGAAAAAAAGTTTCTTTTAGTACTTGCCTATCACGAAAGTATTAGAATATAATGTAAGCGAATTCATTTTTACATAAGTCATCAGATGACCTTATCATCGTAGTTTTAATGGTTTCGTTTTACTAAATTCGTAGTTCACTAATTTGAAAATGAGGTGTTAGTTATGACATGGACACAGCAGTTCACTCCTGTAGGAAACAGCGTCATTTGGTCTTCATTAATCGCTTTGATTCCTATTCTTTACTTCTTTTGGGCTCTGGCTATTAAACGAATGAAAGGTTATATGGCTGGGATTACAACCTTACTGGTCGCACTTGCCGTTGCGATGCTTGCCTATAAAATGCCGGCTAGCATGGCTTTTATGTCAGCTAGTCAAGGAGCCGTATACGGTATACTGCCGATTGGATGGATTATCATTACGTCCGTTTTTCTTTACAAACTAACCGTCAAAACCGGTCAGTTTGATATTATTCGTACCTCTGTCGTATCTATTACAGAAGATCGCAGACTTCAAGCTTTGTTAGTTGCTTTTTCGTTTGGGGCTTTTCTTGAAGGTGCCGCTGGTTTTGGTGCACCTGTTGCGATTTCAGCAGCTTTGCTTGTAGGACTAGGTTTTAATCCGCTGTATGCCGCTGGCTTATGTTTATTAGCAAACACAGCACCCGTTGCTTTTGGTGCAATCGGTATTCCTATCACGGCTATGGAGGGTCCTACTGGAGTAGCGGCAATGGAAATCTCTAAAATGGTAGGCCGCCAGCTTCCTTTTATTTCTGTATTTATTCCGCTATATTTGGTTTTTGTAATGGCTGGATTTAAGAAAACAGTAGAAGTACTCCCTGCTATTTTAGTATCCGGCGTCTCTTTTGCTCTTACACAGTTTGTCAGCTCTAACTTTTTAGGACCTGAACTTCCCGATATTTTATCGGCACTCGTTTCACTTTTTGCGCTCGCTATTTTCTTAAAATTCTGGAAACCGAAAACAACGTTTCGCTTTCAATCTGAAAAAGCAGCACATGAAGTAGCTTCCGCTTCGGCTGAGCCAAGAGAAACTCAAGGTCAGCCCGCATTCACGGGGGCTCAAATTGCAAAGGCGTGGTCACCTTTTTTAATTTTAACGATCTTTATTTCTATATGGGGAATCCCTCAAATTAAAACCGCTTTGACGGGTCACTATGAAGGAGCTAACGCTTTTTTGAGCGCTATCAATTCCGTCGGACATTATTTAACGTTTATGCCAGAAGTACCTTGGTTAAATAATTTAATTTTAAATGGAAATGGAGAACTAATTGCTGCAGTGTATAAGTTAGAATTACTAGGCGCTGCGGGCACAGCTATCCTGTTGTCTGCTGTTGTCACAAAATTTATCGTCAACATCTCTTGGAAAGACTGGTTTATTACGTTTAACGAGACGTGCAAAGAATTAGCGCTGCCGCTTCTTACCATTATGTCCGTAGTTGCATTTGCTTACGTGACAAATGCTTCTGGAATGAGTACAACCTTAGGTCTGCTTTTAGCTAAAACAGGCGCGTTATTTCCCTTTTTCTCTCCTGTACTCGGCTGGCTTGGTGTTTTTATTACAGGATCAGATACATCAGCCAACTTATTGTTCGGCAACTTGCAAAAAATCACGGCTACGTCTATTGGAATGGATCCGCTTCTTGCGCTTGCAGCAAACTCTTCGGGCGGAGTAACCGGTAAAATGATTTCACCGCAGTCCATCGCCGTCGCCTGTGCTGCGGTTGGGCTGGCAGGAAAAGAATCCGATTTGCTTCGTTTTACGGTGAAGCACAGCTTATTTTTACTGCTGATTGTCTGCCTACTAACATTTTTACAATCCAATGTATTATCGTGGATGATTCCTTAATCAAAAAAGCTTCCGCAGCTAGAGGTGAACCTCTGCACGGAAGCCTTTTTCTTTTAGTTAAGATCGATTAATGGCATATACAACAAATAAAACTATGTCTAGCAAAATCATGACAACACCGACAAGCAGCCAGATGTTTCCTTGCGTCTTTTTCTCTCCTTCTTGCATTTCAAACGCTCGAATAGCAAATACAATTCCAAGGGTAAACACGAGAAAAAACAGCTGACGGTAATCAAAAAACGACAGTACGACAAAAATTAAAGTGAAAAACACCATAATCATTTCTAAGATCCGATAAGGCTGCTTTTGACATGCTAATAATAGTTTCATTTCTTGACCTACTTTCATCCCGTTTTTAATAGCGTTATTTTACTATTAATTTTAAATGAGATGTTAGTGTTTTGTGTATTGTTCACTGTTTTGTAACAAAGGTTTCTATGTAAAAAAGATAGCCGTAGGAATGTTCTATGGCTATCTTACCTTGTATTGGCATGTGGTATGCCAGATAATATAAAAAATCTTATGTTAAAGAACGATCCGGGCGTACTCCAAACCATAGTATAATAGCTACAATAATTGGGAGGATACTAACTAGTAAAGCTCCTTCCCATCCAATAGTTTCAGCAAGCCATCCGCACAGAATAGGTGATAAAAATGCTCCAATATTTCCCCATAAGTTCATCCACCCCGAAACAGACCCTGAATACTCATTTCCTAAGTCAACTGCTGCTGCCCATGATGTCACGACAGGAAATCCGAGCGAACCTAAAGCAAGGGTTAACCATAAGACATTCATCCAAGGTGTAGTTGCATAGGCTGCCAGATACATGGAGATAGAAAAAACAACCAATCCGCCAATAGCTAAAGCACCGCGTGCAAACATTTTAGATTTCCCTTTCTTTAACAATGAATCCGAAAGTGCCCCGCCAGTCATAACCGTGATAAAAATGCATAGCCACGGTAAACTTGCTGCGAATCCCATGCTGCTGAGAGAAAATTGACGCGCTTCTAGTAAATAAGTGGGAAGCCATACAAGGAAAAAAGTTACAATATATAATACAACGAAGTACTGTAGACCTAAAGCCCAGAAGCGTCCATTTTTCAAAAACTTTCCCCATGGGGCCGTTTGCTTAGATTTTTTTTGAACAGTTCGATTCTCTATAATGTATGAAAGCTCTTCTTTGCTAATCCACGAATGTTCTTCTGGGCGATTTCTGCCTATTGCATACCAAACGAATGCAACAAGTAACCCTATTAAAGCAAAAATATAAAACACAGCTTTCCAGCCGAGAGATTGATAAATTGCAACGGTTACAATGGGAGCGATAACAGGTCCAAAATAAGAACCAGCAAGCAGTGCACTTGCAGCTCTTCCTTTTTCTTGCTTTGGGAACCAGTACGTATTAAATACTGCGTTTCCTGGATACATGGGACCTTCTCCAACTCCAAACAAAAACCGAACAAGTCCGATTAAGCCGTGTGACTTTACTAAAGCCGTTAAGCCTGTGAATATAGACCACCAAACTAAAGCATAGAAAACAATTTTACGAGCGCCGAACTTCTCGGCCAGCAATCCAGCTGGTATTTGAGACAAGGCGTACCCTAGTGAAAATAAAGAGGCTAGCATGCCAAACTGAACTTTATTCATATTTAAATCTTCCATCATTGGCTTAGCAATAATGGCGATGTTAGAGCGATCCATGTAAGCAATTAAACCAATTAAAAAGAATAAAAGTGCTAACCACCAACGCAGCCCTACGACCTTTCTCGACTGTGTTTTGTCAGATGAATTTGCTTCATAAACTGGTTGCCCCATTTACTTTCCTCCTCAATATTTTTGAAAATTCTGTATTTTTAATATAAATCTAACCGTTGATCAGTGATAACTGGAATATGTTCTCGAACATTTTTCACCTTCTCTAAGTCAACTTCAATAATATATATATCTTCTTCTTGAGACCCCTCCAACAGAATTTCACCTAATGGATCTATTACCATTGAATTTCCTGGAAAAGGAGTTCCTTCACTTTCCCCGCAGCGATTCACAGCTATAACAAAACATTGATTTTCAATTGCTCTTGCAATTAATAGGCTTCTCCAATGATCTACTCGCGCTGTTGGCCATTGTGCAACGTTAATTAACATTTGGGCGCCATCATTTACTAACTTTCGAGACAGCTGCGGAAAGCGCAAGTCGTAACATATCATAGTACCTATTTTTATATCTTGATAAGAAAACAGCCCAAACCGATTTCCTGCTTTTAAAAATTTATCTTCATCCATCAAACGAAATAAGTGGATTTTATCGTACTCCAGTACTTGTTCTCCTTGTCCATTGAAAACTAGCATAGTATTGGTTACTTCCTGTCTGTGGGATTGACAATTTAAAATGCTTCCACCAACAACCGTTACATTATGCTCTTTAGCAAATGAGGATAACAGTTCTTTTGTGAGTACACCGTTTCTATCTCCTAACTCTTGTGCACGCTCTAAAGCATAGCCTGTATTCCACATTTTATATCTGGCTTTTCTTTCATTGCCTTGGACATAAGCGTTTTAACATGCTGATAGTTCCAATCTGGTTCACCAATTTGAACATCTAATTGAATGAGCGCAATCTTCATACTCTCACCTCTTGTATAGCAATTGAATAACTGCTTTCAATCTTTCGGTTTAACACCGGATCAGCAAGCTCATATTCAAATTCACTCCCATATACAAAGCCTTCTAATGTTGGAACTGTTCCTGAAAAAATGACTGTATTTGAGATATCTTTATAACCAAATCCCTCTAATTTATTGAGAAGATCATTAACACTGAGCAGAGAAGTTAGGTCATGTTCCTGGTATTTTCGTCTCCCTTGTTCATCTGTAATCCAAGATCGTAAATATAGCTGATCCCAATGATTTTGAACGTCTTCTAAACGCCAAAACTTAGTCGCAAGAGGCTTAGGACAAGATTCTTTTGAAAGTTGAATATCTTCAATTTCGAGAAATCGATCCGTATGGTCACTTCCAAGGGTAATTAGCCATTCTGCTCCATTATGAAATAAAACATATTCTGCTTCCCCCGACGTTTCTTTTCTTGCAACGTTAATTGCTTGTTCAAAAGACAGATTAGATAGTTGCATTGGATAAACAGCTGGTATAGTTGACGGCGGTGCGACACCAATTTCCGCCAACTCGTCAATGTGCTCCTGAACTTTTTTAAGATCTCTACCACCATAGCCAACAACAAGAACAGCTTTTATATGAATGTCTTCCTCTTTTATTCCCTTTTCTACACTTTCCACATAAACGGTTACTTTTTTCATTTACTGACATCTCCTTCTTTATTTTTTAGACTGGCGAGTACAGCTTCTCGAGTAAGATCAATATGATTAAGTACAGCTTTCTTTGCTTTGTCGACGTCTTTTTCTTTTAAACAATCAATAATAGCTGAATGTTCTTTTAACGTCTCTTCTATTCGATTAGGTAAGTAAGAAGCGCTAATTCCAAACCAGCGCATTTGGTCACTGACAGTTTGCACTAGATTAACTAATCTTCTATTTCCACTTAATTCTGCTAAAAAGATATGAAAGTCTTTATCTGTAGAAATAAATAGTTTATTTTCTTTTTGGAGTCTTACCTGCTGCTGATAAAGCTGTTCAATCATTGAAATTTGTTCCTCTGAGATTATCGGAATAAGTAGCTCTACTACCAACACCTCTAAACCACGTCTAATTTGAATGACTTCTTCTACATCTTTTGCGGTAATACTGCTCACTAGCGTTCCTTTTCTCGGAATTGATGTAACCCACCCTTCTAATTCTAGAAGCGGGATAGCTTCACGAATTGGCGTACGGCTGATTCCTAATTCTTCACTTAATTTTCTTTCATACAAGACTTCTCCAGGAGCAATGGTATGATCGATAATAGCGTTTTTAATTCCTTCATACGCCTGCTGCTTTAGTGATAACGGCTGTGTTAATTTTGATAAACTCATAATTTTATCTCCTTTGATTCTTTTGGCATGTGGCATGCCAGTTACTTCTTATTTTTAGTATATACATGAAAGAATCTCTTTACAACATATTTGTCAGAAAATTTAACAAACTTGTTTCTGCATTAAAAAAGCGTACGTTAGCTAAACGCACGCTTCTCCTTTTATTCATTTACATTTGGATTCATTGGATTATCCATCCCTGTTTTATCTTGAATTTTTTTATAGATAAAATACGTGTAGACGGCAATTAAAATGGAGAATGCCCACGTAACGGCTTGACGGAATACAATCATGTTCCCGTACCCTTCTACTCCGTACTTTTGAATCAATACGTATTTTACAATTGCTAAAAATACATAGCGACCTGCGAACAGTACTGTAAGCCAGTTCATCATCTTGAATAAATCAGGCTGGTGGAAGAGCTTAAGAGAATCTTCTCGCTTATAGCCCATTAAGTACGCCGTATCTACAAAAAAGTACAAACCAATTGGCTTTTTTATCACAATGGTAAAAAGGACAACTACAGCCAGTCCAATCATAAAGTATACTTGATTGTTTAACATCGTCGCTGCGTTTCCTGAAATTAAATCAATAATGGTACGTGCCAGCAGCGTAATGACAATAAACAATCCTGTTACGTTAAACTGGCGATCTTTAATAAATGTATAAATGGTATACACAAACGCTGGTGCTGTTGAAAGCAAAATGGCATAGTAATCACCAATAATATCTTTTCCCTGATTCCATATTAGGTAAGGAATAGCGATATAAAAAAGTAAATCAAACCATACTCGTTTTGTATTGTTCATATATAACTCCTTTAAAAACGTTGTTCCTGCTATTATATGGGATACTACGCAAGAAAAAAAGGCTTTTACCTGGAATGTTATGAAATTTTAATCATTTATGTTTAGATCCAAAGCGACAGGGAAAACGATTTCTAGAAAGACTTCAAGAATTATAAACATCGAAACACTTGAGCAGCAATACATGTGCCACAAGTGAAAAATGCTGAAAGGATTGATTCATTATCGCACTTCACCTAACGTACACGTCAGAAATGGAAAAGGCCATGCAGCTTTCTCACGGCGTGGGGTATGCTGAATATAGCCGTAAACTAGACAAACGTCTACAGGTGGAAAAAGAACGGGAAAAAGATTATCAGGCTAGCAAAGATATACTTCGTGATATTAACCAGCATCGATAATAAAAAGCCGCTTGCTACTCTTGGTAGCAAGCGGCTTTTTATTTACAAATGAACCAAAATTATACATAATAAGGAAGTGCGTGTATCAAAGAAAGGAACTTACTTATTATGATGGAAAAATTACTGATTATTTGTGTATTTGTAGGAATTATTCACATGATTGAAACACTAGCCTACTCTGTGAGACTCGCGGGCTTGAAAACTGGAAAACTAGTCGTGGCCCTATCTCTTTTTAATATTATTGTCATCGTTTCAAGAACAGCTAATATGGTGCAAGCTCCGCTGACCGGCAAATTAGGAGATGCGGTCCAGTCTAAAGAAGATTTGTCCCTTCTACTTCATCAGCTTCAAACTATCTTGCTCGCGGCCTCTATTGGGACAATCGCAGGTGCTCTTTTAATTCCTAGCTTTGTATCAATCTTCTCTCGCATGATTTCACACTTAGAAGTAGCAGGATCTGTACCCAAAATGATGAAAAACATTACTTCCATACATACCCTTGAGAAAGCAAAAAAACACGTGAAGCGTCCTAGGTGGATTATGCTGTCTCAGCTGCGAATAGGCGGAGTGCCCAAGCGATTGCTTCTTTTAAATTTAATGGCTACGACCATTTATACAGTAGGTGTTCTTTCCACTCTTTATGCTTCTACGCTCGAGCCTACTCTTTCTAAATCGATTCTGATGTCTTCTGGTCTTATTAACGGACTAGCGATGATTACCCTTGCTGTGTTTGTAGATCCGCAAGTAGCCATTTTAACTGAAAAGGTAATGAAAGGTGAATCTACTAAGCAATCTATGAACAAAATGGTTGGTACACTCGTCATCTCTCGATTATGCGGGACAGTATGTGCCCAGGTTCTCTTAGTCCCTGCTGCTCTTTATATCGCTTGGATTTGCAAATTAATTCCCTAGAAAAAAGACTTCGTTTCAGAAGTCTTTTTATACATATTCTACTTTTTTGTATCTATAAACAGCAGCAATTAAAAGAAGAAAACAGCTCACTAATGTAACAACTACGGTATAGGTGACACTTTGTGACCAGTGCAATTGTTCAAGTATACGACCGGCGTATTGTGACAGCGCCGCAGGACTCCACTTTAATTGATTCGTAAACAAAGTACTTAAAAATGAAAGTGACGCAATAATCAAAATGCTTACTCCAGCAATTCCTCCGCTTTGTAAAAGAAAGGTTCCAGCTGCCACTAGCACGGACAAGATAAAAATCAGCCACAGGCTGTATAAAAGAAAGCTAACTATCATATGAGTCCAATCCACATGTGAAAATAAAAGGTTTGTATAATACCACGCTGCTATATAGCTTATAAACATTGAGCCAATAACCAGTACGATTTGCGCAGCCCATTTACTCATAATGTATTGAATGACGCTCACCGGTCTCATCATAACAAGTACAGCCGCATGATTTTGTCGTTCATTTGAAATCATATTCATGCTTGCTAGTACAATCAATAAGATTCCTATTGTGCTATATTGTGAAAGGACACCTTGCAATACTTCTTGACCGGTGGGCGTAGGAAGTTGAATAATGGCTCCTTTTGGCAAATTTCCTGCCATGTTAATGATTTGTGGCATATAATAATTCGTTAAAGGCTGTGTGATGCCTAGCAAAATTAGAGAGATGGGCAGCCAAATTGCTTTGCCGTTCGCAAATAATTCATGCAGCTCCTTTTTAAATAAGACTCCAAATATATTCATTTATTCATCACCTCTAGATACACATCTTCGAGAGAATGCTGTTTTCGTTCAAATAAAACAAGATTTGCTTGTTGATCAACAAGCAGTTGAAGCAGCAGCTGCTGCTGAGATGTATCTTTTACACTTACAGTGGCTTTATAAGGAGAATGAAACAGCACCTGTTCACTTGGCAGACTGCTAAATGATGCAGGGAGCCTTTCTTCTGTTTCAATCGTAAAAGCAGGATCCGCAAACTCTTGGCGCAGCGAACTCTTTGTTCCATTCCATTTCATGCGTCCGTTTTTAATCATAATCATGTTATCGCATATTTGTTCCGCATCATGCAAAATGTGAGTTGAAAAAAGGATGGTCGTATCTTTTTTTAATGTTTCGATAATCATTAGGACATCTTTTCTGCCTTCAGGATCCAAAGCCGAAACGGGTTCATCTAAAATTAGCAGTTCAGGTTTATGTAACAAGGCTTGTGCTAAGCCCAAACGTTGTTTCATTCCTCCAGAAAAGCCTGCAATTTTCTGCTTTTCCTTTCCTTTTAAACCTACCGTTTCAAGTACTTCATCTATTCGTTGAGAAAGCACATTTTTTGAAATGTTAGATAAAAGGCCTAAAAAAGTTAAATACTGCTGAGGCGTCATCCAATTAAAAAACGTAGGATGCTGCGGCAGAAAGCCAATAAATGATCGTACGTCTTGATGCTGTTTATCTTCAAAAGAAATTTTCCCTTTATTAGGTGCAGTAAGACCTGCAATCATATGCAAAGTAGTCGTCTTACCTGCACCATTAGGGCCTAACAATGCTGCACATTTTCCTTTATCGAGATTAAATGAAAGGTTATCTACAACGGTTATATTACGGTACGTTTTTGTCAGTCCTTCTACTTGCATAAACATCTTCGCTCCACCTCACTGTTTTTTACGTCCTAAAACAAAATATAAAACGGGACCGACTGTACTTACACATAAAATGATGAGTCCCCATAACCATTTTGGTCCGTTTGTCTCTTCTTACTTTATGCAGCTTATTAACGCTGGAATCATTAAAAGCAATTGTAAGAATAGAATTGGAGCAATTAACAACCAGTTAATGTCCTTCATTTACATCCCCCTTTTTTTTCGTGCTGGAAGCCAAATAATAAAAAACCAATAAAAAAGCGTTGGCATTGGAATTTGAATCAGTCCCCATATTCCCCAAAACCATGGATGGGCGCCGCGTTTTTTTGCATTGATAAAAAGTAGAAAGCTTTGAAGAAGGAGAAATGGTGAAATAAACAGCACAATAATCCATTTTTCATTCATTATAAAAACATCTCCTTTTTTCGTTTATAGTGAAAAACGATAAAAGAAAGAGGCGCAACAATGATGCCAATTACCTCAATGGCGATAAATAAGGCAGGTATTTGTAAAATAGCCGTTGCCACTACCGTTAAAATAACAAGTGCTGTTAATGTAAATAAGCATAACTCTTTCCGGAAAGCTTTTTTCTGCTTTTGTTTTTGAATGAGAAGCTGTTCTTGAATTGCATGAAGAGAAATACGTTCATGACTTGCTAAACTCTCTAGCTGCTCCCAATCTTTTTTTAAAGAATGTAAGGACTGATTGTCATTTTCTTCCCTCATTCTTTCCACTCCTTTCTCAGTATATTTACTCCTTTATTTACTCTTGATTTGACCGTTCCTGCTCGCATATTCAGCATATGGGCAATCTCATCGTATGTATATCCGTAATAATGTCGAAGCAAGACAGGAATTCGAAAGCGCGAATCGAGTTCATTAAAATCGGAAAACATCTCGCTCCACTCCACTCCTTTGTATTTAGCTTTCCACTGAAGCTGATGCGATAAAGCCTGCTTTATTCGCTGAAGACTGCTTTTTTCACGTTTTTGCTTACGCAAATAATCCATGTACAGTCTTGAAGCAATGGATATCATCCAAGTCGAAAACTTTGCTTCATTTTTGTATGAAGAAAGATTCACGTAACACTTCATCATTGCTTCCTGACACAATTCACTGCATAAGTCCTCATCTAATGTCAGCTTTAAAAGGTATTTATATAAAAATGAATGATAGCGCTGAAATAATAATGAAAAGGCATCATCATCACCTTGTAATGCTTTTTGGACAAGGATGAAATCATCTTGTTCCAAAGCGGTCACCCCTCCTTTTTGTTTCATCACCTATATGACGCTTGAGCGATTGAAATCGTTCATTTTTTATATAAAAAAAACGCCCCGCAGGACGTTTTTATTTAGTACGAAGCATTTTTAATCCTTCTTCATCTTCTTCTAATGAATAGACTTCATCGTTTTTAGCGAATAAAACACCGTGGAAGATTTGAATATCATCATCACAGGCTTCACAAAATTCCTTTTCGCCTTCGTTCCAAAAGCTAAAGAGCGCTAGTTCATCACTTCGCACGCTTGCGTATTTTTGATGAAATTCATAAATCATCATCGCGTAGTAGCGAAGCGCTTCTTCTTTTTTTTCAAATTCAATGGTTTCAATAATATCTTTTTCCCAGCCTTCTAAAAACAGCCAAGGTTCACAATCACTTTTTATTTTATGAACTCTCCATTTATCTGTCATGATTGAACATCTCCTTACTTACAGCTTACTTCTAAAAATTCTCTTTTCCTTATTATTCAGCAAAAATAACTTTGAATCAAGTAAAACGGAAAAAAACGCCTATTTTTAGGAAATAGGCGCTAACAAGTTGGCTTAATCTGAACTTCTTTTTTATATTAGTAATAGCCCCTTAAACTATAAGGAACTAAACTGCCCGTATAATACTGGGTAACAGGAGGGAAAACGCCGGCTGAAGGCGTGATTTTCCCCCACCAAGATGGTTTTTTGCCCCACCAGTTATCCATCGCTCCATCAGGTGACACGACAAATCCAATTGGACGTGCAAAAGAAGGCATAAAATACGGATAAAACGAATACTGAAAAGGCGTGTAGAAAGAAGAGTAAAACATCTCTTTCCTTATCCGTTTCCGAAGCCGTTTTGGTCAGAACCATCCGGATCGAGCGTATTTGTATTAGAAAGTCCCGAATTTGTATTTACACAAATTCCTGTATTTGAAGACCCTGAACCTTGCGCAGTTTTACTGTTACTTTTTGGAGAAACATAGTACGTGTCGCCAAATGTAACGACTCCTCCTGTAACATTTGGAATCACTACATGATTAATAACAATCGGCATTATCCTCACCCTTTTTATTTTCATCGTGATGTAATATATGAATGATTTATCAAAAGGGTTATAAATTAATGGATATAAATAAAAAATCCCCCTGCAGAGTGGGGTATTTTTACGCTTTTACCTCTTTTTTAGAATGACTTAATTCATCTCGAAGAATATCAAAATCTCGTTCTGCTACTTCTTCAATTTTAGTATACAACTCATTCTCTGTTAGAAGTCCTTTTTCTTCAAGTATTTCGACAAGAGCCTTAAACTTTATTCTAGATAAAAGCATTTCGTTGACCGTGCTCTCTGTTGGACGTTCATTTTTCACTTGTTCTTTTTCTTTAACAGGTTCTTGCTGCAGCTTCACTCTGAAAACAATATTTGTATGATCTGTAATTTCAGGTGACTGATAAAATGTGCTATGCGAAATGTTTTTTAGTGTTAGCGTTTCTTTTGTCTCCATATTTGTTACTTCAAAGTACGGATCCTCAAAAAATGCATCATATTTATCATAAGCTGCTTTGCCTACAACCGAAAAAGAAAAGTTTAGCCTTTTCAACTCTTCACCTGTATTCGCATCAGTAATCATTTTTTCTTCAAACATATCAACGTGAAAATTTACGTTATTAATCATTAGTTGTGTCAATTCAATCGCCTCCTTCTTTATTAATACGACATGGAGTGACAAGTTCCCTGTTTTTTTATATAAAAAAACATCTCCCAAAAATGGGGATGTTTTTCAAAGAGCTAGAAAAATGCTTTTTTTAGCTCTACAATTCTTCTTCTGCTTTGTCGTATTTGCGTTCGTGCGCCGTATCTTCTTCGTTATCACGAATGGTTTTTTGAAGCACAAAAGCGGACATCGTTAAGTATAATGTTCCAACAGCATAATAACCTTTTACCGGTAATGATGCATCTAAGGTATAAATTCCTATAAACATAGCTAATAGTGCTGTAATAAAAGCTGTCCATGCTAAAAATGTAAAAGCTGCTGTATTACGCTTTTTCATCGTATGACCTCCTCTTTTCCTTTTTCTGTTAAGCGTCGCTTTCATTTTACATTGTAAAATAATTGTTGTCATGGGTATTTATAGTCAGTTACCCTTTTAATCAGAACAAGAAACGGAAGAATTTAGGTCTTACATCCTATTTTTATCATAAAGCTTTTTTTCGAAATGATGAGATATATGGAATTTCTCTTTAAAAGTATGTTCATTCGTTTTCATTAAGAAAAGCTCCATTTAATTATTGCAATAAAAAAATCATCGCCGAGACGATGATTTTTTTGTTTAGCCTTCAAAGTATTCTTTATAAAAGCCGCCGACTTGGCCAGTGTTATCAACAACAAAATAAAATTCTTCTGTTTCGTTTTTTACATCATATGTTTTTCCTGCTGTTAAAACATTTTCAACCACGAATTTTTTTGCATCTGTATGTATGCATTTTACTTGTTTAATTGTTGGACGATCGTTCCATTCTAAATGAATCATGTATGTACACTCCTTTGTTTTCATTCAAGATTCATTTTATCTTACTTGAAGTAAAAAAGAAACGGAGCGAATTTAAAAATTAAAAAATTCGCTCATGCACTTTTTTTTTGGCAACTGTTGCTTGTACAAACTGTGCCGTTTGTGCAACAATTGTGTCTTTATCAAAATCCATCGACGCAACATGGTAAGAGTTTCGAAGCATGTGCTGTCTTTTTTCTGCTGATTGAATATGGTTTAAGATATAAGCTGAATTCTCAGGCGGTACTACGTTATCAACGGTTGATGTTAGTACTAAAGCCGGGCACGTTACATAAGGTAAGCGTTCTTTTGTTTCGTCCATTAAAGAAAGCAGCTCACGCATAGAGCGCACTGGTACTTTGTCGTACGTAATTTCATGTACGTTTGGATCCTTAATATCAGGATGATCTTCTTTTAAATAACGAGGCGTATGACGAGAGCGGTAAGGCTCCATTGAAGGAATGGACGTCATAGCCGGATTGATTGCAATAACTCCGTCAAGATCTAATCCTTGGCTTGCTGTATGAAAGGTGAGAGTGCCTCCCATGGACTGACCCAAGATAAATACATGACGGCATTCTTGCTTCAAACGCTGATACCCATTTAAAAAGTCTTGCTTCCATTCCTCGTACGTTGTTTGTTCAATATCATAGTAGTGAGTACCATGTCCCGTTAGTCGCAAACCGTACACAGTAAAACCTTTTTCAGCTAATTCTTTTCCGATATATTCCATACTTTGAGGAGTCCCCATAAATCCGTGAGAAACAAGTATACCAATGTCGTTGCCTTTATAATAAAAAGATTCTGCGCCTTGAATTACGTCATAACGTTCCATTTTCTTCACCCTTTATCACAAATTTTCTGACTAAATGAACTATCTTTATAATACACCTATAATTCCTATAAGTCAACTGGGGTATTTATTTTTTTACGATTCAAAAAGAACGAAGCAAGAATTATCTCTTGCTTCGTTCTTTTTGAATATGTGGAAATACTAGCTCAGCAAACGTATACGCTTCTTCTAGATGCGGGTAGCCTGATAAAATAAACGTATCAATTCCTAGCTCTTTGTATTCTTTTAAACGATCCGCTACAATTTCAGGACTTCCAACAAGAGCGGTTCCAGCTCCTTCTCGTGCTAAGCCAATTCCAGCCCATAGATTCGGAGCAATCTCCAGTGCACTTCGATCTTTTGTGCCGCTGTGCAAACTTGACTGTGTTTTTTGGGCAGTGGAGTCAAATGAGGCAAACTTATCTTGAAACGCTTTGATCGTATCATCATTAACATGTTTAATTAATTTATCTGCAGATTCCCACGCTTCGTCTTCCGATTCTCTTACAATAACGTGGAGGCGAATACCAAAACGAATGTCCCTACCTTCGTTTGCAGCTTTTTCTTTCATCTCATCAATTTTTGTTTTAATCACTGCAGGTGGCTCTCCCCATAACAAATATACATCTGCATGCTTTGCTCCTACTTCTTTTCCTGCTGGAGAAGATCCGCCAAAGTACAGCGGAGGATACGGTTTTTGGACAGGAGGCGATGGAATGTACGCGCCTGTTACATCAACATGTTCTCCTTTATAATTCACTTTTTTTCCTGCCATTACATCTCGCCAAATCGTTAAAAATTCATCTGTTAACTCATAGCGTTTATCATGACTTAAATAGTTACCGTACGTTGCTTGCTCCACGGGATCTCCTCCCGTCACAATATTTAACATAAGTCGGCCGTTTGACATTTGATCGAATGTCGAAGCCATCCGTGCTGAAAGTGTGGGAGACATGACACCTGGGCGAAGTGCAATTAAAAACTTCAGTCGATTCGTAACGGAAGCAAGTGCCGATGCAATCACCCATGAATCTTCACAATTTGAACCAGTAGGCAATAAAGCGCCGTCATATCCTAGATAATCCAGCCCGTGTGCGATTTGCTTTAAGTAGTGAATGTCACTTGTTCTGCTTCCTTCGGTTGTGCCTAGATAATGTCCGTCGCCTGCTGTAGGGAAAAACCATAAGATGTTCATTTCCATTTCCTCCTAAATATTCTCGTATTCTATATAAAGCGTTTTCATATTGTTTGTTCAATTCTTGTCCGCTAATTACAGAGATGCATTTTTATATTAGCGTATGTAATACAACTCTTTTTATTTATTAAATTAGTAAAATCATAATACCTCTTTAACCTATATGTCAAGTGTGAATTGAAATAAAAAAAACAAGAATTAAAAGTAATTCTTGTTCGCTTTATTTCCTCATACGTGAGGCCATTGCATTAGCAAGGGTTGATTTTGTTGATATATTTTCAAACGATAAACCTAAATGAGAAGCGGTAATTGCGATTTCAGGACGTACCCCAGAGATCGTTGATTCTACGCCTATTAATTTTAAGGCATCAATCAGCTGGAAAATCTGATGAGCAACCATCGTATCAACAATAACTACTCCTGAAATATCAATATAAAGGTGATTCACTTGCTGTTCAGCACAGCGAGTTAACGTATTCTCTAAAATTCGTCGCGCTCTTGCTGTGTCGATATCCCCAACAAGCGGAAGAATCGCAATATGATCGCTCAATGGAATAACTGGGGAACTCAGTTCGTTAATCAGCTCTTTGTGTGCTTCAAGCAACCGTCTTGAATGCTGATGGTGCTCTTCAACAAATTTATAAACGGTGATATCAAACACGCGTACAATCAATTCGTTCCATTCGTCTAGTTCTTCTTGCGTAATATCTTGGTCATACGCTTCTACAAATTGATTTAAATATGTTAAATACTGTTTTCTAACTCGGAAAAATTCTCGAATAATATAATGAATAGGCGTTCTTACATGCTCTCCGTCTTCCGCAATCTTTAAAATCCACGTTTCAAATGAATCAAAAAATTCTTTTTCACTTTTTATAAATACATCGGCTATGTATAAATGAAATTCATTATTTTGACCTTTTAATACTGAAATGACTTCCGGATGAGTAGATGCATAAACCGATTCTGGGTCATTGTCTTCAAGGCTTTCATACCATTCTTCCGTTAGTTGATCTGCATGTTTTAAGAAAAACATTCGAAGTGCTTCGTTTTTATTCAAAACAATTCCCCTTTCCATACGAGCTACTACTATCATTATAATTCAACTTTTTCCCCCTTACTAGTTTTATAAAAAGAGGAGAAAGAAAATTTTTAAAAAAATACGTTTAGTTTATTGATTTTATGCTACATTGAAAATGGCTATAAAAACACGAAGGAGTTTTCAAATGATACGAACGTTAGCTCTTATGAACGATAACAAACTTGTGAAACATATACAATTAGATCAGATTCACGACCCCTCTATTCAGTACTATTGGATTGACTTTAACTGCCCTTCTGAAGAAGAAGCGCTGCTGCTTCAATCATCCTTTCACTTTCATCCGTTAGCGATTGAAGATTGCTTTCATTTTCTGCAGCGTCCAAAACTCGATTATTATGAAGGATACAGTTTTTTTGTCCTTCATTCGTTAAATCGGCAAACGTTAGAAGCTGAAGAAGTTGATCTTTTTATCGGCGATAATTATATGGTTACTTTTCATTTTCACCCGTCAGCTGCAATTGATAAAGTATGGGAAAAGCTGCTTCATACACCTTCGATTCAAGAAAAAGGAATAAGCTACCTTGCGTATTCTGTGATGGATAAAGTGGTAGATGAATATTTTCCCACTGTATATCAAATTGAAGATGAGCTGAATGATATAGAAAACATAGACGCAAAAAAATCCATCTCTGTTTTAATGGAAGATGTATTTAAACTTCGAAGTGATTTGCTAAAAATCAGAAGAACCATTTTGCCTATGCGCGATTTATTGTACCGTGTTATAAATTCTGAACGCTTAGATGTTCATCCTGAACAAAAAAGGTATTTTAAAGATGTCTATGACCACTTATTAAAATTAGCCGATATGATTGAATCAAACCGGGAAATGACGTCTGATATGCGCGATAATTATCTTTCTCTTAATTCAAACCGGATGAATTCAATTATGATGACACTGACTGTTATTTCATCTATCTTTATTCCCCTTACCTTTATCGTTGGCGTATACGGAATGAATTTTGAAAATATGCCTGAGCTAAAGTGGCACTATGGCTATTTCTTTGTGCTTGGCTTCATGGGATTGATAACGCTTGGTTTAATTCTATGGTTCAAGCGAAAAGGCTGGTTTAATGCTGATAAAGAGTAGAAAGATTGAGACATACCGAAATCAATCCAATGTAAAGATGAATAAATTGGATAAGTGAGCTAGTGCTATCAATTTCCGCGGGCGGCCGATGAGTCTCCTCGTCGCTTACGCTCCTGTGGGGTCTCCCCTGTTCCGCTTTTCCTGCAGGAGTCTTCGCCTTGCTCTCCAATCAACCGCTAGAAATCCTGCCTACATGAAGCCTACGTTCATCCTATCAATGAAAAAATTCGAAAGGTTTCGATTTCTACTAAGAGTATGGATTCATTGTTCGGCTCTTCCTTCAACGAAAATATGTTTGCCTCAACCGCCTTTCTATGCGATGATAACTAGTTATTTCCCAAAAATATTTATAAACTAACGTGCTTGCGTTTCCTTTTTCTAAAAAATTTCATAAGATAGTGAAAATAATGCTCAGAAAGGAGGCTGAAGTAGTGGATATTAAAGGCGAACACTTGCTAATGGATGCGTTCGAATGCGATGAAGTGATATTAAATGATCCCTCACTTTTAAGGCAAATTCTTATTGAAGCTGCACTAGATGCAGAGATGGAAGTTTTGCACTGTTATTTTCACCAGTTTACGCCCCACGGCATTACAGGCATTCTCGTATTAGCTACCTCTCACTTGTCTATTCATACTTGGCCGGAGGAAAACTACGCTTCATTAGATTTTTATACGTGCGGAGACAAAGAAATAATTGAAATTGGTTATGCGTTGCTGAAGCAATTAGCTTCAAAAAAAGCTGTTGTATATTCAATTTCTCGCGGAATTCAACACGTCGAAACGCCAACAAAAAATCGTCAGCATGCTGAAAGCACTCGTCTTCTCGATCGTGGAGATGACTCAGATCACGTTAGTCTACAGCAGATCTTATCAGGCCAGCATGACATTTTGTTTCATCAGAAAAACAGTATTCAAGATATTCAGCTGATTAAAGCATCTGATATTCGAATGTATTTGGATGAACAGCTGCAATTTAGTTCATTGGATGAACATGCGTACCATGAAGCTCTTGTACACCCTATCTTTGCAGCTTCCTTAAGTCCTCGCCGCATTCTTATTCTGGGCGGTGGAGATGGTTTAGCTTTACGAGAAGTCCTTAAATATAAGAAAGTTAAAGAAATAGACCTTGTGGAAATAGATGCTGACGTTGTAAATGCTGCGATGAATATAAAAGAATTAAAGAAGTTAAATCAACGCTCATTTGAAGATTCTCGTGTCACCGTTCATATTCAAGATGCTGTTGACTACCTCTCTTTGAATTCAGCGTTTTATGATATTATCATTGTCGACTTTCCAGATCCTACTAACAAAAAAATAAGTGCTCTTTATACAAAAGAATTTTACGAACTTCTCCAACGTTCACTATCGCGCAGCGGCTTGGTCGTGTGTCAGTCAAATTCTCCTAGAGACACACCTATCGTTTTTTGGAGCATTAATAAGACGATGAAAGCTTCTCAGTTTTATACGTTGAGCTACCACACCATTATTCCCTCTTTTGGAGATTGGGGTTTTCACATCGGCTCGAAAACATCTTTGTCTGCCCCTATACTCTCTACTGATGTTTCATCTACTACGCTGCCATCAGACTTTACTAAGTTAATGCGTTTTTCTCCTCATTCTCTTTCTAAAAAACAGTTTGCCGTTGTGAACTCTGCTGAGCACTTGGTTCTGCATAAAATATTTAAAAAAGAAGGCTTATATTTGTAAAAAAGAAAGCTTGGCTTATACATTCCTTTTCTTTTGACATACTAAGATAGTCTCGTCATCACTGCGCGTTAGAAAGGATTGTTATGAGAAAAATTTCGGTTTTTGTTATCTTATTGCTAACTGTTATTTTCCCTTCCCCCGCTTTTAGCCAAGTGAAAGTACCTATACTGATTTACCACTCTATTGATTCCTACACAGGCCACGGGGAAAAAGAACTGTATGTGACACCTGAAAATTTTGAGAAACAGCTTCTTTATCTTAAAAAGCAAGGATATACGCCGCTAACATTTGAAAAATGGCAGGAGCTGAAGCGTGTAAAAAAGCCTATATTTATCACATTTGACGATGGATATAAAAATAATCTTACTATCTTGCCTATTTTTCAAAGAGCAGCCAGCCCTCAGTTTCATCCAGCGGCTACAATTTTTGTGATTTCAGATTTTATTGGCCGTCCCAACCGTTTGTCTCCAGCGGATCTAAAAAAATTTGTTGATTCAGGATTTTTTTCTATTCAGTCTCATACCGCTACTCATCCGGATTTAACTAAGACGAAAAATTTATCCTATGAGCTAGCTGAATCAAAGCTGAAAATTGAAGCCATCACGAGCCAGCCCGTTATTGCTCTTGCTTACCCTTACGGAAAGGTCAATAGCCGCGTAGTCGAAGAAACAAAAAAGAATTATACATTTGGTCTTTCAACGATTCCAAAATTTTTTACTGAAAGTGGACAAAAAAATGAAAACTATCTTATTCCCCGTCTGTACGTCACGTATTCTACAACGATTGAGGATTTTGCTAAGCTATTAAAAGAAAGCTAAAAACCCTTTCCTTAAAAGGAAAGGGTTTTTAGAATTTTGTTATTTCTAGTCCTCGCTCTTGCTGCCATTCAGCATAAAAAACTTCGCTGTATTCCTTTATTTTCTTGATTGCCAGCTGTTTTTTTAACCACTTTTCATCTACGTTTGCTTCTTTCAAATTGCCAGGCACTACTTTTCCATCCATGATTAAAGCAATAGGTAAATTAGTTTGAGAATAAGGGATGTTTAAATCATTTTTCGTCGGAGGGCCGAATTCATGTTTAGGAGCGACGCTCACCTCTCCATTCGTTTCTAAAATGACATATTCTGCTTCATACAGTGAAAAATACCCTTGCTGTCTCATTAGATGCTGAAGCTGATTCAAATCCAAGTTGTTTTTCTTAAGCTCTTTATAATGAATTTTCCCTTTATAAATAATCATTGAAGGCTTGCCTTCAAGAACTCCCCTAAATCCTGTAAAGGTTTGAGATAGCTTTGTCACTGCGTAAATCAGAAGCCCCCAAATCAAAACACTATAAAGAATTTCAGTTAATTCTACTCCTTTTTCAAGAGCTGCATCCCCCACAATATTTCCCAGGACAAGCGTTGTAATAAAGTCAAACGGAGTAATTTGAGCAAACTGTGTCTTACCTAAAAGCTTCAGCATAATAAATAGCGCTAAAAATCCACATATCAGTTCAATCGCAATATCTTTATACATCGATACCCTTCCTCTATAGCAAGCATGTTATAGTATCAGTTTGTATCATATGTGAGAGTGATAAACCTGACTTTTCATTTTTCTTTCCTTCGTTTTCCAGCTATAGAACTTTTGATTAAGCTTTTGTCTTACTTGCATAGGTTTCTAACGTTATATATTGATTAAAAATGGATGCGGCTGCTTTTTTTCCTACATATCTAAGGTGCCATGGTTCGTATTTATAACCGGTAACTTCTTCTTCACCTTGAGGATATCGAATAACGAATCCGTATTGATACGCATGTTTTGAAAGCCAATGAGCTTCTAGTGTATCAGCAAAGCAGTCTGCTGCAGCACATATTCCCTTTCCTCCTGTGACATCGATTGCTAGTCCCGTTTCGTGTTCACTCGTTCCTGGGTAGGCGCTATAAGTGCGTGCTTGTTCTTCACCGTCTCGTTTTGCGTAAAATGCAAAAAGCTCTTTTTGCCGCTCGTGAGATCGATAACCAGATACGCCAAGTAAGCTGATCCCCTCTTTTTCCGCGTCTCGAAAAAGTTCTTCAAGCGCTTGTGCCGCAGGCTTTCTAAGCATTCGTTTTTCTATTTTTTCGTTAAAGATAAACGGAACGTCGGCATAGACTAAATCGGAAGGCTGGTAAGATTCAGGAAGCTGATGCTTCTTATTAACTAAAGTCGTAACCGATTCTGGATTGGCTATTACCACTGTTTCGTCTACATTAGATTTCGTTAAAGATGAAGAAGCTGATGAGCTTTCTAGTTTTTGAGCCTGTCCATTTTTTGTGAATTCTCCGGCAGGCTTTGATGAAGAATTGCTTGTGCCGCACCCTGCTATCATCAGCGCAAAAGCTAAAGAACAAATAAATAAAAAGTATTTCATGATGTCTTACTCCTTTCACATGGCTTTTGATACGCTATAAAAGCCTGTAAAGAAAGAATAAAACATAAATGTTTCTGTCTTTTATTCAGTTGTTTCAAACTTGTAAACACTCTTAAAGAAGTTTAGTATGCGTAAAAAAAAGACTGCCTAAGCAGTCTATTTCAAAAAGATAATATACGTATGAACTTGATTTTGCGTAAAGCTCGATGCAACTAGTTTATTTCCTGATTGACTCCAGGCAAGCTGATCAGCGGCATAGTCTAAATTTACGTTTAAGTGTGTAACATCTCCTGTTAATCCATCTGCTATGAATATCCCTTTATCTCCCTCTTTTTCAGAAATAAAATTATAAGCTAATTTCGAACCGTCGGGAGACCAGCTGACACCAAAAATTTGAGTGGACAGAGCAAGCTGAAAGGCCTCTGATCCTTTTAAATCTGTGATAGACAGCGTTCTCGTTTGGGCATCTTTTTGCTGAACGAGCGCTAATTGCTTTCCATTTGGAGACGGGATAATAGAAACCACATTATCTCGGATTTTTTCAGGGTCCGTCTGTTCGTTATGAAGAAAAAAAAGCTGGTTGTTTACACCAATATAATAAATGCCACCTATCCCTTTAACTGCATCTAAGATTCGATCGTCTCTGTGCAATAGAGGTTCTGCTTTTCCTTTTACATTTGCTTTAGAAAGCTTTCCTTCCATTGTAATAAACATTACTTCTGAATTATTAAGCCACTCTCCGCTTGATGGGTAGAGAAGAACATTCTTGATTTCAACTGTTTTTTTTGTTTGAACGTTCATTATATAACCAAATGTATCTTCGCCTTTTGCAACTTTATAAAAAAGATATTTGCCATTTGGAGAAAGCTTCGCCGCATGTTGAATTTCATTGCTTGGATGCAACACAAAAGTAGACTTGTTTTTTAGATTATAAGTAGCTAAATTCTGCGCATATACCTCTTTGGGACCGAAATCGTGCGACCGAAATTGTTTATTTTCTTGACTAACAATCACTGTGTTTTCATTCAAAAATTGAAACGCTCTTACTCCGTTAATATCTTGAACGTCTTTCACTTCTATTTTTCCATCTTGATCTACGTGGTCCAATACAGTAATTTTCTTGTCTGGTTTTTCAACCGTTTCTCTATGACCTTCTCCTTGGCCGCATGATGCTAAAATAAGAAAAGTGCTTGCGATATATATCATTAATCTATACCGTTTCAATAACGGTTCACTCCTTTTAGCTAACTCAGTTCTCGTTTTTTAAAGGAAACGACACTTTAAAAGTTGTCCATGTAGAGTCAGAATGATGCAGCTTGATAACACCGTTTTGTTTTTCAGTTAAATCTTTGGCTAATGCTAAGCCAAGACCTGTTCCTCCGGATAAACGCGACCGATCTTTATTTACGGTGAAAAATGGTTGGAATAATTTCTCTTCTGCTTCGGGTGGAATTCCTATTCCGGTGTTGGCTACATCTACAATGATAGAATTCTCTAAAGTATAAGATGCTACTTCCACTTTTCCTCCGGGTTCATTATATTTAATAGCATTGTCAATTAAATTAATAAAAATGTGTATTAAGCTTTCGCGATCAGCCCAAACAACCGCTTCTTTTATATTTGTATGAAGAGTCAAATCAAATTTAGCAGCTTTTCCTTTCATACGATCGCATATGTCTTCTAGAAGCCGTTTCAATTCAACTTGCTCTGGTCGCTGCTCGAAATCATATTTCTCAAGTGCTGAAAGCTTTAAGATTTTATCCACCATTTCATGGAGGCGATTCGTTTCTTTACGAATGTTTTGCACACCGTCTTCCATAAGCTGAGGATCATCTCGATACATATCAAGTAAGTCAACATAAGCTTTGATCGATGTTAAAGGCGTCTTAAATTCGTGGCTGATGTTACCGATAAACTGCTTTTGCTGCTGTTCGAGAGACTGCAGTTTCGAAATGGCGAACTCAAGCTTTCTTTTTTCTTTATTCATTTGATCGATGTTTTTTTCAATCGACGTACTCATAAAAAACAAGCCTTGACTGAGCTCTCCGAGTTCATCGCGCCGTTTGAAGGGCACATGAGTTAAATAATGGCCTTTTCGAATCTGCTGTGAAGTTTTTTGAAGCGTAGCGATGAGAGAAGCAATGCGATAAAAATAAGCATAGCCAATTAAAAAAGCTGCTGCCGCTGCAATCGTTCCCCCCATACGAAATAAGTGCCTAATGTCAGCTATAAACTGCTGATTATTTTTTAGGGAATGGTCAAAACGAAGGACTCCAATAAATTGATTCTCGATTGACACAGGTGCAAAGTAAATAAGGGAAGAACCCGAGATTTGATAGGCTATTTTTCCTTTCAAAGCATAGCTAAGCGTATCAGAAACATCCACATCTTTTTGGCCGATGGGAATAGAGCTTCCTGCTTCCTGTCCTTTTTGATTATATAGGACTGTTTGCATTCCGCTTTGTGATGCAATTGAAGATGCAAGGCGCTGTCCTTTTTGCTGAAGAAAGGAATCTGTATTCAGAGACGGGTCACCTGTTACATAACTTTGATGAATCGTTTGCTCCGCTGCTTTGCTTTTTTGAATAAGTTCACTTTCTAGCTGATCACGCTGATTGGTCTCAATTCCTTTTAATACGAGTACGCTCAGTACGGTTACTGTTAAAATAATTAAAAAAGCAAGAACGAGTCCCATCTTAGCTTTTAGGCTGATTTTCATTCATTGATCCCTGCAGTCGCTTTATATCCAACCCCGTATACCGTTTGAAGCAAATAAGGCTCTGCTTCTCCTACTTTTTTTCGAAGGCGCTGCATGTGAATATCTACCGTACGTGTACCGCCTGCATAATCCATTCCCCAGACAAGATCTAGTAAATCTTCTCGTGTGTACACTCTCTCTAAATTGGCAAGCAATAAAGCAATAAGATCAAACTCCTTTGGTGTAAGCTTAACTAACTCATTGGCAACATGTAACGTGCGCTGAATTAAGTTCACTTTCACTTTTCCCACCGTGATTTCTCCCACAGCTTCAGGAGCTTCATTTTTTTCTATTCGCCGAACAAGTGCTTTAGCTCTAGCTACAAGTTCTCTTACATCAAATGGCTTGGTCATGTAATCATCAGCGCCTAACTCTAAACCTAGAACTTTATCGACGATATCATTTTTAACCGTTAACAAGATAATCCCCATTCCTCTTCGATTCTCAAGTTTTCGGCATACTTCATAGCCGGTTAATTTTGGCATCATCACATCTAATATCATTACGTCAGGTCGAAAGCTTTTTACTTTTTCAAGTGCTTCTTCACCGTCAGATGCTGTGTCTACAATATATCCTTCGCGCTTGAAAGCGTAAGATACCGCTGTGGCAATACTTTTTTCATCATCTACTACTAAAACCCTTTTATTCAATGTATCACGTACTTTCATTTGATATTTCTCTTCGTCTATCTTATCAAACAGCTTTAGCAAAAACATCTCCAAGTTGTTTCGAAATTGTAAACAAAAATAAAGAGATTGAGACATAACAAAATCAATTCAATCTAAAGACGCACAAATGAGATAAAAGAGGCTTAGTATGGAGCGCTTTTGACACCGCGGTTGATTTCCGTGCAAGGCTTCGCTTTCCGCGGGCGGCCGCTGAGCCTTCTCGTCGCTTGCGCTCCTGCGGGGTCTCACCTGTTCTGCTTTTCCTGCAGGAGTCTGCGCCTTGCCCTCCAATCAACCGCTTGAGTAAACTAAATAGATGAAATCTACGTTTACATGACCATAAAAAAATCCGAATAAAGTTGATTTTCCTTGAAGAGTCTCGATTCATCAATCCAATTTTCTTTTAGCTAAAATCATGTTGTCTTAGCTTTTTATTAGCGTTATTATTCATTTGTAAAAGGACGGATTTTATGAGTATTCAAATATTGATAAAGAAGCTCTATACGCTGTTCGCTGTTAATAAAACCGATATACCCGTCCGGTCTAATAACATACAGTGCATCTTTTTGAAGCCCTGCTTTCTTCATATAGGGGTTCCAAGAAAACTCATGCAAAGAGAAGCCTTTTTCTCTCATGCTCTTTTTTAGCTTCTGTGCTGCTGTTCCATAGACGTGTATTTGCCAGTTTAAAGACTGTAAAGATTCAAAATTCCCTTCCACATAAGGTAACCGATCACCACTTTGCACGTTTGTCCCTTGTCCGCTGCTTAGGTTACTATTTCGATATTTAATGCGGATTTGAGATAAAATTGTAAATGCTTTGTGACGGGGATAAGGAAAGCGAAATAAAAAGGATAGTACAGGCGGAAAGATATGCTTTCTAAAAAATTGACTCGTTTTATCTCTTGCCACCATTCGCTTAAAAGCGCGATCAGTTGTATTTACAAGCAGCTCTGCAAAAGGTAACCTTTCTTCTTCGTATGTATCTAATATGGAAAGTGCCGCTTTGTGTTGAAGGACAGCTGCTAATTTCCATGAAAGGTTGATTGCATCTCCAATTCCTGTGTTCATTCCTTGGCCGCCTGCAGGACTATGAATATGGGCTGCATCTCCACTTAGAAAAATACGCCCTTGTCGGAAACGACTTGCTACTCTGTGATGGATATTGTATGTTGAGAACCAATTTATATTTTCAATCTCAGCACCAAATGTTTGTTGAAGAAAAGTTTGAATATTTTCAGCTTTTATATCGTTTTGATCCAAAAGAGCTGAAGGGATAATGCCGATCATTCGATACGTTCCTTTACTTCTAACAGGCATACAAATCAAAAATTCTTCATTGCTAAATGAAATACTGATTTTTTGATCCTTCATCACTTCACCAGAGCCGTGAACATCCATCACATAAAAATGCTGTTTATATTTTTCTCCTTTAAACTCTATATTCATTTGTTTACGAACTGTACTGTGTGCTCCGTCACATCCACAAATATACTTAAAATAAGCGGTTTCCTCTTGCTGGGCTTTTAATAAAGTTTTTATCCCTTCTCCGTGTTCAGCTAGAGATAGTAGCTCCGTCTTCCATTCTACTTCAATCCCAAGATTTTTTAATTTTTCAAGCAGAAACCGCTCGTGGTCGTCCTGTGGAAATGTAAGAACAAAAGGAAAAGGACTTAATCTTTCTCCTAAAGATCCTAGATGAACTTTTGCTTTTATTTTATTCTTTACTCGGACGTATACATCTTCCATCTTAATCCCGCGGTCTATGACTTCATCTGCAAAACCGAACTGCTGATATAATTCAAGGGTTCGCGGTAAAATAGCCATTGCCCGGGAGGCTTGCCCAGGCCCTTCGTTTCTATCAATAATTCGAAAAGAAATGTTATGTCTTGCTAAATTATAGGCCATCACAAGGCCAGTAGGTCCGGCACCAACTATTAGGATTTGTGGCTTCATCATTATCTCTCCTTCTCATTCAGTTGCAGTATCTTTTATATTGAGCGAGACTTCTCTTTTTTTACAGAAGATGCAGGTAAAGCAGAAGCAAACAGAGCACACAAACTTATTAAAGAGATAAGAGCTAGAGCAGATACAGAATGATTCCATGTCAGATGTTCTCCAAAGAAAAATAGTTCTCTTACGCCATCTACCATAAACCTCATTGGCAGCCATGGATAAATCCACTCTCGATAAAAATCAGGCATAATTTCTGGGGCCATTGGAAGCAGCGGTGCGCCAAAAAATAGAATAATAACGAAAATCGGAAGTCCCTTTAGTCCTAACCATGAAAGTGCGGCTGATATCAAGGTGAAAAAACTGAAGTAAGCAATAGCTAAGAATAGTGCTGTATCCAAAAATGAAGGAACGCTTATTCCAACTACTTCAGCTAGCCACGCTAGCCCGAAACCTGCAGCTAAAGCAAGTGTAGCACCAATGATTACGAACCCTACTTGGTTAACAATTTTCTCTTTGCGAGAAGAAAACGTGATTTTGTGGATGCTGAGGAAGACAACTGCTGCCCCTGCTCTGCTTGCCATCCACAGCGGCTGAAATAATGAAACGGGGGCATTTCCGTTGACACTATGAGTCCCTGTTTTATTGACGTTTATCACTGTCTTTTGAATCGGTACAGCGAGTGCTAATGCTTGGTTTGCACTTAGTTGCGTTCCGCTTTGTTCAAATCTTTTCACTAGCTGCAAGCGCATATTTTCATTCATCTGATCAACTGCTCCGTTTAGCACCTGACTGGCTAGTGTTGAAGCAGCTGTATTCATTCCTTGATTCACTAACAATCTAATAGCAGGTGCCTCAGGCTGAGCCGTCTGAAGAGTCACCTGTTTTTTGGTGAAATCTTTTGGAATGATAAGCGCTCCGTAGTATTTTTGATTATTTAACCCTTTTTCAACTTCTTTAGTAGTTGATACAAAAATCCATTTAACCGAAGACTGTTCAGCGCTTGAACTCTTCATATTTTGTTTTATATGATCTCCTATATTTACCTTACCCTTTGCTGGAACTGTCATTCCTTCGTCGGCATTTACAAATGCGATTGGCAAATTCTTAGGTGCTTGGCTTACTGAAGGAATTAACGTTAGGGTAAAAATGAAAATAACTGCTACCACTATAATTGGTGAAAGATATATAAGCTTTTGGTTACTTAATTTCATATAGATATTCCCTTCTTTAAGCATATACACGTTGACCGAGAGATAATGTACATGCTGTTGATTAGTGATCACTATGTAAATTATAATAAATTTACCTGCATTCTCAATATGCAATAATCATGGGAATGTCGCTTACTTAACACAAAACACATAACTGTTCATTATTAAAGAAAAAAGTAGGTGTTTAAAAACTGTGGGGAATTCAAAAACAGATCGTAGAATTATTCGAACGAAGAAATTTATCCGAGATGCTTTAACAGAATTAATGGAAGAGAAAGGATTTGAAGGCGTAACGGTCAGAGATCTGACGAAAAAAGCCGATATTAATCGAGGAACTTTTTATTTACACTACCAAGACAAATACGATTTGCTTGAAAAAAGTGAAAATGAAGTCATTCAAGAAATAAAAGAATTTATCAAAAAAGCAAATCCAAATGAGATTGTATCTGCTAATTTGAAAGAACAGCCTTTGCCGTTTATTATTGCGCTTTTTGAATATATTCAAGAGAATGCGCGTTTTATGCAGGTTATGCTTGGTCCAAAAGGCAACCCTGGCTTTCATCTTAAAATTAAAGAAGTTATGAAAACCAATATACTGGAAAAATTAGAGCTCATGGATAGTAAAACGCCTCCGCTTGTTCCACTTGAACATTTAATGTCTTATGTAACGTCAGCCCATCTTGGCGTCATTCAGCACTGGCTAGAACAAGATATGAAGCAGTCACCTAGAGAAATGGCTCTGACACTCGCTAGCATGACTTTTTTGGGTCCTGCTTATGTTGCAGGCATTAAGCGAACATAAAAGAACCTGCTATTCTCTCGGAGAATAGCAGGTTCTTTTTATTAACCTTCTAGTAATAAAGATTCTGGATCTTCTAATAGTTCTTTAACAGTAGCTAGGAAGCTTACGGCTTCTTTGCCGTCAACGATACGGTGATCGTAAGAAAGTGCAATGTACATCATCGGACGATTTTCGATACGCTCTTCATCAATTGCTACCGGACGAAGCTGAACTTTGTGCATTCCTAAAATACCAACTTGAGGCCCGTTTAAAATTGGTGTAGACATTAATGAACCGAATACACCGCCGTTTGTAATTGTGAACGTTCCACCTTGTAAATCTTTTAATGCTAATTTGTTGTCGCGCGCTTTTTTCGCTAAATCAACGATAGATCCTTCGATACCAGCGAATGTTTTACGGTCAGCATCACGTACAACTGGAACAACAAGACCGTCTGGAGCTGACACAGCAATACCAATATCGTAGAATTTTTTAATTAATAACTCGTTGCCTTGAATTTCAGCATTTAATAATGGGTATTTTTTAAGTGCTGCTACTACTGCTTTTGTGAAGAATGACATAAAGCCAAGTCTTACGTCGTGCTGTTCAAAGAATTTGTCTTTGCGTCGTTTACGAAGAGCCATAACAGCCGTCATGTCTACTTCGTTAAACGTTGTCAACATAGCCGCTGTTTGCTGAACTTCAACGAGACGTTTGGCAATTGTTTGACGACGACGTGACATACGTTCGCGTTCAACAGGTTTGTCGCTATTTTCACTTGCCGCTGGAGACGGAGATACCGGGTTAGCTGGCTTACTTGCTTGTGCCTGCTGTTTTTGCTCATTTGATTTTTGATCTGCATATGAATCAATATCATGTTTACGCACACGGCCAAGAGGATCAGTAGTTGGTACTTGATCTAGCTTGATTCCACGTTCTCTTGCTGCTTTGCGAGCTGCAGGAGAAGCAATCAGCCATTGTTTTTGATTTCCTTGTTGAGGCGCTTCAGCTGCTGGCGCTACTTCTTCAACTGTTTTTTGCTGAGCTGGAGCAGCTTCTTGTTTTGGTGCTTCTTCTGCTGGTTTTTCTTCAGCTTTTGGTGCTGCTGGTGCTGAAGCTCCTTCTTTCGCTTCAAGACGTGCAATTGTTTCACCAACTTGCACTGTGTCGCCTTCGCCAGCAAGAAGTTCTGTTAGCACACCAGAGTCTTCAGCTGTAATTTCAACGTTAACTTTATCTGTTTCAAGTTCAACGATATAATCGCCTTTTTCAACGAAATCTCCTACTTGTTTTAGCCACTGTGCAACTGTTCCTTCAGAAATTGATTCTGCTAATTCCGGTACTTTAATCTCTCCCATGATTCATTCCCCTTCCTTATCGTGTAACAACGTCGTTAGCAATTTCATTTTTAGTTAATGCATCTTGTAAAATACGTTCTTGTTCTTGTCTGTGAACTGTTGGATCTCCTTCAGCTGGACTTGAGCGTCTTGTGCGGCCGATGTAGTCAACAGTAGCTCCTTCTGGTGCTACTTCACGCAGTCGATCTTCTACATAGTTCCATGCGCCCATGTTTTCAGGCTCTTCTTGTAACCAGACAATCTCTTTTAAATTTTTATAGCGAGCAAAGATTTCAGCAATTACGCGTCTTGGGAACGGATAAATTTGTTCTAGACGAAGAACGTGTAGCCAATCTTTATCATCTTCTGCTTTGTTTAAGCGTTCCGTTAACTCACTGCTGATTTTTCCGCTGCACAGAACGATTCGTTCAACTGCATCTTCTTTTTTGCCTAATCCAGGCTGTTCTACTACTAAGCGGAAAGAGCCTTTTGTAAACTCTTCAAGGTTTGACACACTAAAAGCATTACGAAGCAAACTTTTTGGTGTCATAACTACTAGCGGTCTTACTTCTTCGCGCTGTAAAATGGCAGCTTGTCGTCGAAGTAAGTGGAAATATTGCGCAGCGCTTGTTACGTTTGCGATTGTCCAGTTGTTTTCTCCAGCTAGCTGTAAATAACGTTCTAGACGAGCGCTTGAGTGTTCTGGCCCTTGACCTTCATGGCCATGTGGCAGCAATAAGACCATTCCAGATTTTTGTCCCCACTTAGCACGACCTGCTGCAATAAACTGGTCAATAATAACTTGACCTGCATTGGCAAAATCACCGAATTGTGCTTCCCAAAGAACAAGCGTTTCAGGAGCAAATACATTATAGCCGTATTCAAATCCAAGCACTGAACCTTCAGATAATGGACTGTTACGAATATCAAAGGAAGCGCTTACGTTCTTCATTGCGTGTAGTGGTGAGTAAACATCCCCTGTCTTATGATCATGAAGAACAAGATGTCTATGTGCAAACGTACCACGTTCAGAATCTTGGCCTGTAATACGAATTGGCGTGCCGTCTCTTAAAATCGTAGCAAATGCAAATGCCTCACCCAATGACCAATCCACGCTTTCATTTTCTTCAAACGCTTTGGCACGTTTAGATAAGATGCGATCAAGTTTTGGAAATACGTTAAATCCTTCAGGGTATTTCACTAGCTCTTGATTCACTTCAAACAGCTCTTCTTTTGTAACAGATGTATCAATATCTGAAATTCCTTTGAAGACTGCTTGTGGCATTTCCATAATTCTATGTTGTTTTTCAGCTTTTGGCGGTACTTTCTCATAAGCTGCTTTTAACTTCGCTTGTAACTCTTCATTAATTTGATCTGCTTGACCGCTTTGAATAACGTTTTGTTCTTCGAGCTGCTTTGCATACATAGCACGAACGGTTGGACGTTTTGTCACAATTTCATACATCTTCGGCTGCGTTACAGACGGTTCATCCATTTCATTGTGGCCAAATCGACGGTATCCAATTAAATCAATCAAGAAATCTTTGTTAAAACGTCTGCGATACTCATAAGCAAAATAAGCAGCCGCTAAACAGGCTTCCGGATCATCCGCGTTTACGTGAACGATTGGAATTTCAAACCCTTTTGCTAAGTCACTTGCATATTTTGTTGAACGAGAATCGACGCTTTCTGTTGTAAATCCAATCATGTTGTTAGCAATAATGTGGATTGTTCCACCTGTTTGATAACCAGTCAATTGATTTAAGTTCAGCGTTTCTTGTACAATACCTTCACCAGGGAACGCAGCATCTCCGTGAATTAAAATCGCGAACGATTTTTTTACATCTTGTTTCGGGTATCCATTCACATCACGCTCATCTTGAGCCGCTCTTGTAAACCCTTCCACAACCGGATTAACAAACTCCAAGTGACTAGGGTTACTAGCCAATGTCAAACGAGCTCGAACTGTGTTCTCTGCTTTAATTTGTTTGTCGGCACCCAGGTGATATTTTACGTCTCCCGTCCAGCCGTAGTTGATACCGATTGAACCTTCTGAAGGAACTAATTCCTTGTTAGGCGCATGCTGGAATTCCGCAAAAATCATTTCATACGGCTTGCCTAATACGTGTGCTAATACATTTAAACGTCCACGGTGAGCCATACCGATATTAACCGTTTTTGGGCTTGTTTCCACTGAGCGTGCAATCAGTTCATCTACAAGTGGAATTAACATATCTACGCCTTCAATAGAAAAGCGTTTTTGTCCGACAAATGTACGATGTAAAAATTGTTCAAAGCCTTCTACTTCTGTTAAACGCTTTAATACAGAAGTTCTTTTCTCATTTGAAAGAGGTTGGAAAATAGCACCTGACTCGACCATATCAGTCAGCCACTTATTCTCTTCCATGTTATGTACGTGATGGAATTCAAACGCAATGGTTTTTGTGTAGACATCTGTTAAATAGTTAATTGCGTCTAAACCATTTTTGACGTGTGATGGCGCATTCGTACATAAAATATCAACCGGAATTGATTTTAAATCTTCTTGCGTTAAATTGTAATCTTCCAAGTGAAGCAAGACAGGATCTTTCTTCTCGCTTTCAAGAGGCTTAATTGACGCGTATAGATGACCATAAGCACGGATGTTTTCCGCTAGCTTAATAGCCGATGCAATTTTAGATGTGTTAGCTGAAGGTGCAGTCTGTGCGTATTCAGCTTGCTGAACCTGCTCACTTTCGTTTAATGGAGGAGCACCCCAATAATCAAATAATTCTTTTAAGTCTGGATCTACTAGATCTGACTGCTCTTCATATAACTCATACTGTTCTAATACATAGCCGTAGTTCGGACCCAAAAATCCTTGCCAAGGCTCCCCTCTATTCGACGTTTCGTTACCCATGATAAAACCCCCAACGAGTTATAATAATTGTCGTACTCAACAATCTTTCCATTTTGAATGTCGATTACCTTATCGTCTGACATCTTTACAACGAGTGATAAATCTCACTGCGTGTGTATCTGATATCTGCTTATATTTTACCACTCTTTTACTCGTCAATCAAAATGAAATCGCTATATTTCTTTAATTTTTTTTACTTTTTTAATAGTCTTACTACTTTTTGAAAGCGTTTTATAAGTAAAGCTGATTAAAGGTCGAATCAGGTGTTAATTAATTGTTATTGACCTAGCTTTTGGCAAAATTAAATTGCTTAAAATATATTTTATGACTATTTAAAAAAAGAAGCAGTGTTTTGCTTCTTTTTTTAAAACTCATCTACGATTTTTTCAACGTCTTTAAAATAACCATCATCTACTTCTGTAAGCTTGCTGCTTTTCGCCGCTTCGAGTAAATGAGTGAACCAAGTTAGTTCTACTTTCAAATGCATAATCGTGCGCATAATGATCGACAGATTTGCAATGGAATGATCGACCTTTTTAACTTGGTACAAATTTTGCATTTTTTCTAAATAAGCTGCCGTTTCCTCAATCTTTTTTTCTAAAGCAGAAGCCACTTTTTTTTGATCCACGTAAGAAGTAAATGAAAGAGCAGCATAAACAGGTCTATGCATATGCTCTTTTTTTAACAGCTGTTCAAAATAAAGGCGTTCAAATTCTTCTCTTCCTGCATCCGTGATAGAATAAACGGTCTTTTCAGGTCTGTTCGTCTCTCGAATCACATCGACTACTTTCACCAACTGATCTTTTTCGAGCGTATCAAAAGCGTAATATAAAGAACCGCTTGCAAGTTTAATATAGTGCTTCATTTGTCTTTCATTAATGGTTTGCTGAATTTCATAAGGGTGCTTATTTCCTTCCATTAATAAGCCCAGTATGACTAATTTAACACTCATAACACCTTTCACCTCTTGACATGCATCTTATTTAGTAAAAAAAGCACGAATAAATTCGTGCCTTTTCTATTTTTGAGCTGCCGGTTCCTTAGCTTCTACCCGCTTTTTAGGGGGAACTTCCACTCGTTCATTTCCCATTAAAAAGACAGTAATAATAGCTACTGCAATTGGAATAAGAGCAAGCATAAATGCATACGTGATCGATGTAGACATAGCATCAACAATCTTATCTAATATTTGAGGCGGAATGCTGTTTCGGGCACTTGATTGAAAAACTGCACTCGGATCTCCTATTTGAGAAAATGCTCCTTGTGATCCATTTCCCATACCTTGAAAATTGCGCTGCAGCTCATTTGTAAATGTATTGCTTTGAATCGTTCCAAAAATCGTAACTCCCAGCGTCATTCCTAAAGAACGAGCAAATGAGTTTGTTGAGTTGGCAGAACCTCTAAACTGTGGATCTAGCTTATGAGTTGACGACGTTGGTAAAAGAGAAAAGCTAAACCCTACGCCAAATCCAGTCAAAATCATAAATACCGTGAGCATCCAACGAGGTGTATCAGGTTCCATTGTTCCTAACAAGAACATTCCTACTGCAAATGAAAAAACGGACATAATCATCAAGTTTCGGAAGCTTGTTTTTGTGAGAAAAATCCCGCCGATCGCACTTCCTGCTACTGAGCCTAACATCATCGGAGTTAAAATTAAACCTGCATTTGTAGCAGAACCTCCGTAGACAGCTTGAACGAAAATAGGAATAAATACCGTTAAAATAATAAACGTTGCTCCGTATAAGAAAGCGAGAATCTGTGATGTTGCAAATAAACGGCGCTTGAACATCCAAAATGAGATAATCGGCTCTTGCGCGCGCTTTTCCACAAAAAAGAAGAGTGACAGCGCCACAGCAAAGATAGCAAAAAGAGATAAAATTTGCGGAGAAGACCACTCATACTCTTTTCCTCCAAGTTCAAGAGCAAACATTAAACTTACTACTGAAATGACAAGAGTGGCTGCACCAGCCCAGTCAATTTTTTGCTTTTTATGACTTTTTGACTCTTTATAAAAGCGCATAATAAAAAATAACGATAAAAGTCCAATTGGCACGTTCACGTAAAACACCCAGTGCCAGCTGATGTATTCCGTAATGTAAGCACCGAGAAGTGGACCAAATACGCTTGCTGAGCCAAAAACGGCACCTAATAATCCCGTCATTTTCCCGCGTTTTTCAGGAGGGAAAATATCAAATACGATGGTAAAAGCAATCGGAAGAAGCGCTCCTCCTCCAATTCCTTGAATCACTCGGTAAATACTTAGCTGCACAATGCTTTGTGCTAAACCACACAATGCGGATCCAAGTAAGAATACGGTTAACCCAAAAATAAAAAACCGTTTACGGCCGTACATATCAGATAGTTTACCAAATATCGGCATACCTGCCATCACGGCAACCATATAAGCGGACGTAACCCAAACAAACTTATCTAATCCGCCTAGATCAGAAATGATTTTCCCCATAGCCGTCGCTACGATGGTATTATCCATGGCTGACATAAAAATACCGAGCAGCAATCCTGCTACGATAAAACGAATATGTTTTTCTGATGAAACCATTTCAGTTCCTCCTTTCGCGTCATCTTTTTGATGAACAGAAATGATAGCTACTTAAATTATTATATTCAAATTTGAGTATTTTACAATCTTAAATGTGCTATTTTTTAGAAATAAACATAACAAAAGCGTAATGGATTCATTACGCTTTTACTGTGAGCTGAGGTTCTAATTCGATCTCTACATTTCCTTGAATGGCTCTTGAAATCATACAGGACGTTTCTGCTTTTTTTATAAGTCGATTGATTTTCTCTTCTTGGGCCGCAAATTTAGGTGTGACGATCACGTGAGGTTTATGAATGATTTTTTCGTACGTAAACACACCATTCGTTACGTCCACGATAGCTTCTGATTCCATCGTTAAAGCCTCCTGATGGATTCCACTTCTTTCTAGCATCGCTGCAAGCGTGATAATGTAGCAGGTGGCTGCTGCTCCTAGCAGCATTTCATCTGGATTTGTCCCGGCTCCTGGCCCGTCCATTTCTGGTGGAATAGAAATGCTTGTTTTTAATTGCCCTGCTTCAATTGTTCCCACTTCATTTCGGCCTCCTGGCCAATTTGCTTGCAAATGAAAGTGATGTTTTGCCATAGTGTATCCTTCTTTCTTCTATATAATGATGTATACTTAGCGTACCTTTTTTGCTCATAAAATAAAAATGTTCTGCTTGTAACAGCAAAAAGACTGCTAAACGTGCAGTCTTTGTTGTTCTCTAACTTAAAGGTACTTTCTTTTCGCTTTCAACGACAGTTTTGATTAATGAAGGCAGCCAGTCCTGCAGGTTCGTAAATGAATATCCCCAAAAGCTAGCTTTTTCATTGCTCATCGTCCAAGAATGATCTACTCCGTACGGAGAACTATTTTCATCCGTTAAACGAGAGGTTGTTCTTGCTGTTTTATCCGCTGCTTGTTCAATATATGAAAATAAATTTTTGAGTGAAATGGTACCATTTGAACAAGCGTTAATCGGCCCTTTTAGCTTCTGTTCTGCACACCAAACTAAAAATTCACCTGCTTCTTCCTGTGAAATGAAGTTCATTTCTGCTTCAATAGCCGGTACACCAATTTCTTCTCCATGCATAATTTTTTCTATGTGAAAACGCAAGCGGTCCGTATAATCATCTTTTCCCATAACAATTGGAAAACGGACAGCTGTTACCGAAAACGGTGCTTTTTGAAAGAATACTGCCTCGGCTTGGCGTTTTCCTTCTTGATAGGAAATATTTTCACGGCGTGTATATGAAATAGGATACTTGTATGGATCAAAATCTTCTTCATAACACGTTTTTTCTAAAGAACCATATACTGAAAGAGTCGAGGTAAGTACATAGTGACTCGTACTATGACGAAAAGCTTCAACAGCAACAGCTGCGCCGTGTGAAGAATAGCATATTTGATCGAAGATAACATCCCATTTTCTTCCTCTTGTTGTTTCGATTACAGAATCTTTTTCTACACGATCAAGAAAAATTCGCTCAACTCGGTCGCCGAAATCATCCGGTGTTTTACCTCGCGTTGCTAACGTAACCTGTACTCCTTTAGAAAGCAATGTCTGAACTAAATTTTTTCCGAAAAAACGCGTTCCACCTAACACAAGTGCTGTTTTCATCTTTTTCTCCACCTTTCATATTTGATATGGGTGACCATACCATTATTATCCAACTTTTTCATCCATAAAGCTATGAATCTTTCCGCTTATTTTTTTGTACTTCCACCTATTTTTTCGCCACTGCCGTGTTAAGATGTACATATCTAACCAAAAGGAGCGACAGCGATGAATCCTTCTCCACTTCCCCTTAACGAACGTCTTGTTGTTCTTGATATTATTCGGGGCATTGCTTTGCTGGGCATTTTTTTAGTGAATATACCGGCTTTTACTTCTCCGATATTTATTTTTCAGCTGTACAATGTTTCTTATAAGTATGAAGGAATAGATGCTTATATTGATTTGTTCTTGCAGCTGTTTGTGCAAGGGAAGTTTTTTACCATTTTTTCTTTTTTGTTTGGACTTGGATGCGGAATTTTTTTGCATAGAGCTGAAGAAAAGCAGTACTTTGCCGCTGCTTTATGGTCAAGAAGAATGGCTGCTTTGCTATTAATTGGGCTTTTTCATCTTGTCTTTTTCTGGTATGGAGACATTTTGCATGTGTATGCTATTGGCGGTTTTTTATTATTCTTTTTTTACAATCGAAAAGCTAAGACGATTTTGCTGTGGGCAATAGGCTTGCTATGCTTTTTTTATCTTTTGGCTTGTATGCAGTTTTTTATTCCAGCACACGTCTTGCAGGAGGCTCAGTGGGAGTATAAAGCTTTACATGAACATGTCTTAACCCAATATTTATCCACCTACAGGCAAGCAGACTATTTATCTTGGCTGTTTTATCGTTTGAATGTTGAAGTGGTGCCTATGCTATTAAATCTACCGTTTTCTATCTTTCCCGTATTTTCTATGTTGTTATTTGGCTTATATACTGCTAAAAAAGGATTGGTACATAATATCGAACAAAATCGTTCTTTTTTCAAGAAAATTCAGTCAATAACAGGCGCAGCAGGTTTCACTTTAACTATTATTCTGGCCATGCTAAAAACAGAGATTTTAAGATACGAACTCTATCAGCAGGCGGCCATTCACCTTTTTACAAGTTTGAGCGGCATTTTTCTATGTTTTTTTTATCTTACCACCTTACTGTTATTCCTGCAATTTTCTCCTTATGCTTCAATGCTGGGTCTTTTTAAGTATAGTGGAACAATGGCATTAACAACTTACCTTAGCCAAACTTTAATTTGCCTGTGGATGGTTCGAGTCTTTGGTTTATACGGAACTCTTACCTTAACGGAAAGCACGGTTATTTGTCTCATCATCTATACACTCCAGCTTTTTCTTAATAAGTGGTGGCTTTATTATTTCTATTACGGTCCGTGTGAATGGTTATGGCGGAGCTTTACATACCGATCTCTCCCGCCTCTTAGGCGGAATAGAAAAGCTTCAGCTTAACAGCAAATCGGCCTTCAAGGTTGAAAGCCGATTTGTCTCCTTTACTGCAAAGGCGGTATAGTTATTCGTTTAATTCCATTTGTCTCAAACTCTCGTATATAATCCATTTCTCGATGAAAAATTTGCATAAAAACTTCATTTTTTATTTCTTTAGTGGGTCCTATTTGCTCTATCACATCTCGTTTAGCCATGCGATAGGCTAGCGCTTCCCAAAACACTTCGTTATCGTATTCTCCAATAATATCTTGAAGAGAATCTTCATGTTCTTCTGTAAACATAACCTCACTGTTTAGCGTGTGAAAAGGTCCTTTTTCAAGGAAAGGCTCTGCGTGTGAAAACATTTGTTTTTCTACATCCGTATATTCCTGTGCATGCTCATCTTCCACTCCAGAACATGCTGTGACCATCCAGTTACCTAAATAAATTAAATCAAGCAGTTGAAAAAAGTGCGTTTCAGATAGTTGAAGTTCAATATCGTTTTTTACAGGAGCTTTTGACATAAGCGCGATATCTCCTTTAATTTTGAGGGTAGTTGCTACTAAATAAAATAGCTAAAAGGGTTAATATGCAGGCTAGCAGGAAAACTGAAGAAATGGCTTCACCTCTTTTCTGTAGTGTAAAAATAGAGGTACTGACATCCAAAGAAGTGAATACGAAGGGTGTAAACTTATCATAATCGAAATAAAGACAAGATACAAGACTTTTTTACTAAATTTTCTGACTATCTTCGTCATAAATACCTATTTTTGTTTTGTTTATACTAGAAAGGTCCGGAATTTGTGTGCTGAGCTGTTCAAAATAAAAAAGCGCTGAACCAGGCGCTTTAACGGTGTAAAAAAATAGATAAACCAATAAAAAAAGCAGCTAAAATAAAATCAAAAATCCATTGCCACTTCTCACGTTTTAACAATACGTGCTCTACCCCTGATAACAGCGAACTTATACTAACCAAAACAAAAATAAAGCTCAATTGGTTAAACGAAAATTTAGTGACAAAATTTGATACAAGTATGACTGCTACGGTGATGAACAGTGCCATTTGACTTATAAGTACCCATTTAATTCTCTGTTTATATCCGTCTTTTAAAGCTTGTAATAAATCGTTGCTGATCACTCTCACTAAACCCCTTTTGTATTCCTATCGTCAAAAGTAAGAACGCAGCAAAAAACGCTTCTCTGCATCTTAACTACTTAGCAAAACTAGCTATTAAATCGAAACATAAATATCAACTTGACTGTACTCAGGATCAATACAGCGTTCATCATATAGTTCAAAATCTATTTTATAGGCACGATGATTTTTTTTAGCCCACTCGCGAATATAAGCCCAAGCCTCTACGACTACCTGTCTAGCTGGCCCAACAGCTGTTGTAAACACCATATATTCACCTTCTGGGATGATGAACTCTCTCATATCCTCTTTCAGTTCGCCGCCGGGTAAAACTTCGTAGCCGAGAGCAAATGTAAAATCCATTTTTTGATTATATTCAAATTCTGTATAAAGAGCAAATGTATTACCATTTACTTTATTGGCGATTTTATTAGCTAACTGTTGTTTATAAAAAGTCTGCCAGTGCTCAGGAATAAGACCTGTGCCCGTTTCTTCCACAGGTTCATCTGTTCGAATAGGCACTCCTACAACAGTGAATTCATTTACCTTGACTACTTTTTGACTTACGACTAAGTCAGTCAACATATTGAGCCCCCTTAATTCTTCTTTTTCTGTAGTTACAATGAGGGAAATACTTCTTAATATGCATTTTATTTGTATTCAAAGAAAACGTCAACCTTTTATGCAAATCCCTTAACGAAGGGGCTGAAGATCCTTCTTCTAAACTATAAAAAAACGATTCTATTTTCTTTGTACACATCATACGTATAAGATACCCCTAATTTACAATAGAGTGAGGTAAAAAAATGAAGATCATTGAACTTGCCGAATTCATTAAAACAAGTAAAAAAACAACTAAACTTGCTCTCTCCTCTTCTACAGTACAGTATACATTAGAAACAGATGATTTGAAAATTGAATTAAAAACAGGCGGCACGAATAAGCGAATCGTGTTTTTTCGCATCTTCTTAAAAGGAACATACAAGGATTGGATTTGTTATCACCGGAACGAACATCATATTTACGAATTGTATCAAAATATTCCTTTATCTCCTAAAATGCAAAAGCAGCTTTTGTATGCTATTGCATCATAAAAGAGCTGGCTTAGTTAGCCAGCTCTTTTATCGGTATATCTTTTGTTTTATATATACTAAGCACAATGCCAATGAACACCGCATTTGCAATTGTGGGACCCATACCATAACTTATAAATGGCAACCATACACCCATAATTGGAAGGAGATTAAACGACATACCTAAATTATAAAGCAACTGAAATGCATACACGCTTACGCTTCCGGAAACAAGCATTTTTCCAAACGGATCGCGAATCTGTTTAATTAACAGTATCATTTTTACTAATAAAGCACTCAACACTAGCATAATAAAAATTGAAATTCCCCAGCCGTAGGCATAGGTCAAACCTGCATATACAAATTCTGTGTCGATTCCACCTATTCGGTATCCCTCTGATGGATTAGCTTGAGGAAGCCACTCAGCTTGATGGAACAGGCGAGAAAGATGTACAGGGACGTAGCCTGCCCCTGCTGGATCTTTCCCTAGATGCAGCACAATTGATAGACGACTTAAGTAATAAGAGCTTCCTGAAAGGAGCAGCATAACGGCTATAATTATAAACAGTGTGAGCAGAAACAACAAAGTGATCTTTTTAGCATGTTTACGAGCACTAAATATAAACATAGAAGCGATCATGATGATGTACATCATCACATTAGGAATACTAGTTAAACGCCCGTATAAGACTATGGTTAAAATAAATAGTACTGCTATAATGGGAACGTTACATGACCTACGTTGTAAAATATATCCCCAACCTATTAAATAAAATATTAAAATGAAATTTAAATCTAGGCTAAAAAAAGATAGGTTTACTACGGTTGTACCTTGAACGTTTGGTTGAATCCTTTCTGGCAATATATGCAGATTAAATACTACAAGGAGGAGTGTAGGAGCTATAAATGCTACCCACCCCCACTCTCTCCACTTGCGGTAGTTTTGAAAAGCACATACTGCTGTCAGGGCTAGTCCAATTAATGCAGTAATAAGTTTGGTTTCCATTGATATAGATGAACCTAGCTTAATTGTCAACATTCCTAAGCCTAACGCTGCAACAAATAATGAAACTAAGATCCAATCAATCTTTGTGCGGTATAGCTTTTGAAAGCGTCTGCTTAGTTCCGCTGAACTGCCCATTTGTTCAACAGCTTTTTTTTCAGCTTCCTCTTGAGAAACACCGCGCTGAATAGATTCTCGTTCTAAGTTTTTAATATGGGCATCAAGCTCTTGATACACTGCTTCTTTTGCTTCTTTATGTTTTATTTCTTGAGTAATTGACTGTAAAAATTCTTCTTTTTTCATTGTCCTCCTCCTAATAACCCTTGAAGGACAAAAGCTGATCGTTGACTTCCATTTTCTAAGCTTTTCATTACCTTTTTACCTTTACTATTCAGCTGATAGTATTTCTTCTGATCTTCTTTCCAGCGGCTTGTTACGTATGATTTTTGCTCAAGCTGATGCAGCAGAATGTACACAAACCCTTCTTGTTCATCAAACTCTTGAATTCCTCTACTCCGTAGTTTTTGAACAAGTTCTATTCCATTTTTTTCAACTGACAGAAGCTGTAGCGCTGGCAGTAAAATGTTTTCTTGTTTTATTTTTCGCTTAATAGCTTGCTTGTGCTTGTCAGTAAACTGCAGGTTTTGGAATACAGATTGCTTCATTGAGCCTTTTAGATGACGTAATCTTTCATCCATATTAGCCCTCCTCTATCATTTGTTTTAACAATTCTTTTCCACGCCGTAATCGTGTTTTAATCGTATTAGAATTAATAGATAAAAGCTCAGCTATTTCTTTAATTGTGTATTCTTCGAAATAATGCAGATAAATGAGTTCTCTATACTTTAATGGAAGACTCATTACAGTTTGAACCAATTCTTCAGACTCCTCTTTTTTTACCATTTCTTCTTCGATCATTTCTTTGCTTGATTCAAAAATCATATGTATATGTTCTGTAAATTGCATTTTTCGCACGTACCAACTTTTTAAATAATCTTTGCAGTGATTAATAGCAATGCGCCATAACCAAGTTTTCAAACTAGATTGCTTAGAATACGTAGAAAGAGAATTATAAAACTTCACAAAAATTTCTTGTGTCAAATCCTCACTAACAGTAGAATTTCGCACGTAAGAATATACAAGCTGCAAGATGGATTGACCATATTCATTCATAGCCTCTTCTAAAAGAATTTCATACTCTTCTTGCTCTACTAATGCAAATAGCAAATCGTTCACTTCACTCACCTCTTTTTCAATACATTAGACGAAGCTCAAGCCAATTAGGTTTTAAATTACTCATTTTTTATCAAAAAAACACCGGAAGCTTTGGGGTCAGTCCCTTGCTCCGGTGCTTTTCTTATTTATGCTGTAGCTTTGTAAACGAATGTTTGTGCGGCTTTGCATGTAACTTTCCCTTTGTCCATTGAATCCCTCTGTATAAATAGTACGAGCACCAAAAAACTGCTGGGACGATAAGTACATATGCGACGATACTATTTGTAAAGAAAGAAGAATCTATGGAACGAAGCAATCGATAGGTCTCATTTAATATACATATATGCACGACATAAATGCCAACTGAATTTTTCCCAACCTTTGAAAAAAACGAGTTTTTGCCAAGACTTGGACTGCTTAATACGAATAAAAACAATGATGCCGATAAAAAAATCGTAGAAATAAAATAGTCTCCGGGCTTGCTGTGCTGGATATTGACCAACCAGTAGCGCTCGGCGATATCTAACGCTGAAAACACAAAAAAGCTGGCTAAATAAATCATGGGCCTTACGTTTAATACTGACAGAATTTGCTTACCATAAAGGGCAAACATAGCTCCTAATACTGTATAGAATAAACCAAAGAACAGGGCATCTCTCGTTTGAAAAGAAAGTGGAAAAAATAAAGAATAAGACTGTCCAAATAACCCAGTTACATATAATACGGTGCTGATAATCATTAATAAACCGATCTTTTTCCATCTTTGAAATAAGAAAACGATAACAACAGCCCAAATTAACGCAATCAAGTACCAAAGCTGAAATCCGCTTGTGTCACTTCCATAATAAAAGATATCTTTGAATGTGATGGATGATGTTAAATAATCAGCTACTGCATCTTTTCGCTCTGCTAATGTTCCGTGGTTTTGAAATAAGCGCAGAACTACACCAAACAATAAATAAAAGATGAACCAACATGCATAAAGCTTTGAAATATTCCACGTGTATTTTTTTAAGTATGCAGAAGGTTTTGGATGTTTTTGAATTTTATTCATAAACAAATACCCTGATACAATAAAGAAAAAAGGAACCGCGAATCGTGCAAATGTGTCAACAATGACATCTAGCACATTTTCCTGGTTCCCTAAAAAGAAATCGTCATGTGATGGATTAACATGAATACAAACCACAAACACTGTAGCAAAAAACTTAATAAAATCAATTGAATAATTACGTTCCATCTTGTTGTCAGCTCCTTAAAATAAACTCGAGCTCTATTTTAGCATAATTATCCAAACGAAAAAGACATTTTGGTAAAATTAACCTTATAGTCATGGAAAAATTTTCTTAACTTCCAATATTCTAGTCTTGTTTACTTGTATGATGTCTTTCAATATTCCAAATAAATGATTCTAAAGAACTACAAAACAAAAAAACAGATTACCGGTAACCTGTTTTTTAAATTAACATTTTCCATGCAAACTTATTATCTTGTTTAATATCGATTTCTTTTTCATGCAAAGCCTGCACATGCTGTTTAATTTGTTTGAGAAACAGCATTACTTCTCCGCTTGATACGGCAGCTGAGTTGAGAGATAACGAATGTTTTTTAGCAATTTTTAATTCCTCTGTTTCCACTGAAATACTCACGTGGCGAAATAAGTGCCAAGGGTAATAAACTGTTTTAAAAGATTTTGAGAAATAAATTCCTTTAGAACAAACGGTAATCCCCTCGGTTTTTTGAAGAGGATATGTATTTAAATGAGCTACAATTTTTTCTTTTGCAGGTAAATAGAGCCTGTTTCGCATCTCTTTTTCAACTTCTTCACATAGTTGTCCTGCTACCGACAACACATCTTTTGGATCAGGTGTTTGATGAATTTGAAAAGATGAACAAATAGAAGTTAATTCTTTTGAGGATACACATGGATATATATAGTCTTGACACATATATTCATGGGAATGAGTGCGAATAAATTTCTTGATTTTTTTTAATAGAGATACTAGCTTTCTAGCTGAGTAATCGTTTTGATTGACTTGAAATTTCTCCACGTCATTAAAACAAATCATTTCTTCTTTTCGAATGGTAATGGATTGAATGTTAGCGAAATCTTCCCATAACATTTTTCCTTTTTTCATCCCTCTGCTTTTCCAGTAAATCCCCTTATTTGTAAAGCAAATTCCCCTTTTATCTAGGCCCGCTATAAAAGAGCTGTGTAAATACGCAATTATTTTTTCTTGGGGCTGAAACTGAAAGTATTTGCTAGCCATTTTTTTGTAGAAACTAGGTATTTGCATTACATAAAATTGATTTTCTCTATAGATTAAGCATAAGTCAGTCAAATAATTAGTTTTCAGCGTCGCCACGCTCTCACTTCCTTTTTGAGTGTAAATAACCGTACCCATTTTTTTCTATTACTTTATAAACGTTTTTTGATGAAAAAAGTTTCAACTTTTTTTGTTTTTTATGAAAAAGCTTTAAATTGAAGCATTCCTTTCATCTAGGAGGTTATCTAATTACTCACTTATTCAATAATCTTATTTTAAACGTTCCCTACTTAATTAAGAAACTAAACCAGATAATAGCAATGCTTACCTGCTTTATCCAAATCATCCCCTGTGAACAAAAATAAACCGCAGCGTTAAAACGCGATGCGGTTTGTTTTTTAAGCTAAATAAGCTTCTTTTATTTTTTCATTGTGAATTAATTCCGGTCCTTTTCCTTGCAAAATAATTCCTCCCGTTTGAATCACGTAGCCTCGGTGCGCGATTTGCAGTGCTTGATAAGCGTTTTGTTCAACGAGCAAAATGGTCATTCCGCTTTTATTTAATTCCATAATAATCTCGAATATCTTTGTAAAAAATGTTATTTCTGGAAACGATGAAAAAGATTACTGTTTATGTACCCCTTTTTTCTCGCAATCTTTCATAATAGATTCAATCTCATATACAAAGAGAAGCTGGAAAAATAAAAATATAGTTATTTTCTACAATATACTCTTTGGCTGTATATATAACAAAAAAGCATGTCACCATAAAGAAACATGCCTTGTAACTATTCAACCTAAAAAAAGGTGCATATTATGCACCTTTTTATGACCCTTTGTTTTCCGCTTCTCCCCGAGTTTAACTATTGTTTCGTAATGCCTGTGATCCCTCTTCCCCTGTTCGGATCTTAATCGCATTTTTTAATTCATAGATAAATATTTTCCCATCTCCAGGCTGACCTGTATTTAGTACTTTTCTTGCTTTATCAACAACGTCGGATACGGGAACTTCGCAGACCACAATTTCCACTTTAATTCGGGCGTGCATATTGTCTTGTTTTTTGACCCCCCTGTAAAGTTCCGTAATGCCTTTTTGCAATCCGCATCCTAACGCATCTGTAACCGTAATACCGCTCACGCCAATTTTTGCTAGTTCTTGCTTAAGCTCTTCAAACTTTGAAGGGCGCGTAATAATTTCAATTTTTGTTAAAACATCACTCACTGTGCCCACCCCTTTTACATATTCGATTCGTGATACGCTCTTTCACCGTGCAGCGTAATATCAAGCCCGAGCGTTTCTTCTTCTTGTGTTGCGCGTAGAGATACTACCAACCCAACCACTTTAACAATAATGAAGGTAGCGATGCCGACAAACAGATACGTTGCTACGATAGCCACCAGCTGTTTCCATAGTAGACTTGGGTCTCCGTAGAATAAACCATTCGCGCCGGCATCATTTACAGAAGTTGTGGCAAATAAACCCGTTGCGATACCTCCCCATGTTCCCCCAATACCGTGAAGACCAAATGCATCTAACGCATCGTCGTAACCGATTTTCTTTTTAAGTGAGAAGATACCCCAGAAACAAACTGCTCCGCCGATAAAACCAATTACAATAGAAGCAAACGGTGTAACGAATCCACAAGCTGGTGTAATAGCTACAAGTCCAGCAATCGCTCCCGAAACGGCTCCAAGCAGCGTAGGCTTTTTATTAATAATCCACTCTACTACAAGCCAGCCGATAATTCCTGTTGCTGCCGCTGTATTCGTGTTAATGAAAGCCGTCATTGCAACGCTGTTAATAGTTAAGGAACTTCCAACGTTAAATCCAAACCACCCGAACCAAATCAGCATTCCGCCTAAAAGAGTTAGCGGTAAATTGTGAGGTGCTGCAGCATCGGCATTTTTTCGTTTTCCAACAACAAGAGCTAGAATTAATCCTGCTACACCTGATGAAATGTGAACGACGTTTCCGCCAGCAAAGTCAATAGCTCCTAGTTCACGAAGCCATCCGCCAACTCCCCAAACCCAGTGTGCAACGGGTGCATATACAAATAATGACCATAGGATAGCAAATAAGATAAATGCTGAAAACTTCATGCGCTCTGCAAAAGCACCCGAGATAATAGCTACTGTTAACACAGCAAATGTTAGTTGAAACATCATAAACATGTTATGCGGGATCGTTGCGCTGTAGTCCCCGTTTGGAGTGAATCCAACGCCTTTTAATCCCACCCAGTCCAAGTTTCCAATAAAAGCATTGCCACCGGTCGAAAATGCTAACGAATAGCCAGCTACTATCCAAAGAACAGATATGACAGCTAATGAACCTACGCTATACATCGCGGTACTTAACATGTTTTTACTTCGAACCATGCCTCCGTAAAACAATGCAATAGCTGGTGTCATAATCCAAACCAATAATGCTGAAAAAAACATAAATACTGAATCGCCCATTTGCATGATGATTTCCCCCTTAAGTACGAATAAATAACCCCTAAATTTAATGTTAGATTATATAACATGTTTTGTTATGTTTACTATCATATTTGATTTATATGTATTTAGCAACTACTTTTTGCAAATTTATTCAGAAAATTTTTGTTTTTTTATCCTCTTTTCTTTTTGTTATTTATTCTCCTATGTACACATAAGCTGAAATATCATTTATAAGTGTTAGAATTTCTAACATAAAAAATCCTCTTCTTGGAGTAGAAGAGGATTTTTCTTTACAAATACATATATACACCTGGTCCTAGAGGAATACCGAATACAGCAAAAACAATCAACATTATAATCCAAATTCCTAAGAAGGCTAAAGTATAAGGAAGCATAAGTGAAATGATGGTTCCAAGCCCTGCTTTTGGCTCGTATTCTTTCATAAAGGCTAAAATGACAATCATGTAAGGATTTAAAGGAGTGATTACATTGGTAGACGAATCTGCTATTCGGTAAGCTGCTTGAATAAATCCAGGGTTGTACCCTAACAGCATGAACAATGGAATAAAAATAGGTGCTTCTAGTGCCCATTGAGCAGAGCCGCTGAAAATAAGAAGATTCAGCAGAGCTGTTAAAAATACAAAACCAATTACAACGGGAAAGCCTGTTAGATGTAATGCATTCAATATATCCGCTCCTTCTACTGCGATCCACGTTCCAAGATTCGTCCAATTAAAGTAGGCAATAAATTGAGCAGCCGCAAAAATAAGGACGATGTAGCTTGCCATATCTTTCATCGAATCAGTCATATAAGCAGGTATATCTCTAGAACTTTTGATTTTCCCTACTGTTATTCCATAAACAGAGCCAACTACCACAAAAAACAGCAGCGTAATCGGAATGATACCATCTAAAAAAGGAGATGGAACAATTCCGCCGTCTTCATTTCGTAGAGGAGAGTTGGGCCAAAATAAGAAAACAGCTAGTACAACGACATAAATACATGCAGCAACGATACTGTTTTTTAAGCCTCTTGCTTCTGCCTCACTAATTTCACCAAAATCATTGCGTTTTTTTCCTTTATAATTACCCAGTCTAGGTTCTACAATCTTTTCAGTGACGATCGCTCCTATAATAGTTAAAACAAATACAGAAGCCGCCATGAAGTACCAGTTCGCTGCAGGACTGACAGCAGCGCTTGGGTCAATTGTTTTAGCAGCTTCAGTAGAAATGCCCGATAACAATCCATCGGTTCCGGATATAATAAGATTCGCTGTAAAGCCTGATCCCACCCCAGCAAATCCTGCCGCTAATCCAGCAAGCGGGTGCCTTCCTACTGTATAAAATATCATTGCTGCAAGCGGAGGAACGATGACAAAAGCAGCATCTGCCGCTAAGTTGGCCATAATTCCTGTAAAAATGATGGCGTATGTAATAAGAGCTTTTGGAGCATTTAAAATCGTTTTCTTTATGGCCACTTCAAGCAGACCTACTTTTTCTGCAAGTCCGACTCCAAGCATCATAGCAAGTACAAGTCCTAGGGGCTTAAATTCAGTGAAATTGGTCAGCATCGATGTTAAGATATACTGAATGCCTTCATGCGACAACAAACTTTTAATTGGAAGAGTCTTATTAGTACCAGGATGGACCACTGTTACTCCCATACTATTAATAGCAACAGACGCTAATACGATAATAAGCGCTAAGCATACAAACAAAATAAAAGGATCAGGTAGTTTGTTTCCGAATGCTTCTACTCTTCCTAATAGTTTGTCTAGAAAGGTTGTTAGATGTGGTTTTTGCTCTGTTTGCAAATTAGGTTGTGCCATACTTTCTCTCCCTTTTCTTTTAGATTCTTTTTGTTTTTTTTCCTTTTAATTACCAAAAAGACTATTAGTACATAATAATCTGAATATTTATATTATTCAAGTATTATTTTTAAGGAATTTTTATTTATCTATTAAAACTAATAGCATTTAGATAAATAGAAAGCCAGAAGAGATCTTTTGAATCGACAATCAAAAATAACAAAAAGCTCTCCGTTTGAAGAGAGCTTTTTGTTATTTCGCTATACTAGATGGGGCAGACTCTTTTCCTGACTCGTTAACAGCTGTTACATAATAACGAGACTGAGATGCGTCGGAGTCGGCAAAGCTTTTTCGCTCAAATTCCGAAACGCTGCCAATATGGACAAATGTTCCGCCTGGGTTCTTTTTATAAATTCGGTAACCGATAATATTGCCTTCTCGTACCGCGTACCACGTAAGCAAATTACCGCTCATCTTTACATGTGTAGGAGGTTGTGGTGCAGTTGCTTCACGCTCCAATTCTTTTGCTTGGTCAGCTTTTAGTTCTGTATATACAACTAACCTCTCTTGATGGGTTCCTTCTGCACGGTCAAACGTGCCTGTACACGTAATTAGATTTAAATTACGTTTGTTGCTGTACCCAAAAATTTCGTTTAAAGGTGCCTTATCTCGCGGATAGCTTTTTGTACGTTTAACAACAAAGGTAAGCGTGGTCCCCTGTGCATCTCTTACGGTAATTTCATCGTCTTTTTTTAAGTTTTTTAGATTGTAAAAGACGGCAGGACCGGTTTTACTGTCTACGTGTCCTGCTAGTACAGCATTTCCTTTTACGCCAGGTTTAGCTCCTGGTTCAAACCAAGCAACTCCATTTTCTGTAGATGGCGCTGCCATTTCACCGCTGTCTAATAACCCTACTTGTTCAATTGAAGCCTCCACATGAATAGCTGGAATGGACACTTTTGCAGGAATGATTCCTTTGAATTCTTTGTTTAACTGTTTGGCTTCTGTTTTATGCTGTTTTAATACAGCAAATTCCTCTTCAAGCGTTACCCGGCTTTTTAAATCCTTTGATTGTGATTCTTTTTCTTTTTGCTTAGCTGCATTCTGTTGCTTCATTTCTTTTGCTTCTACCATTTGTTCTTTAAAATATAGTCCGCCGCTAACAAGCAGGACTAAACTTAATATACAGTAGGCGAGAACAATCGCTTTTTTCACATCGTCACCTCGTTTCACAGCTGTTTATAAAAAAGAAGAGAGAACAACCTCTCTTCTTTTTTTAGGACTCTTGACTTGTAATTCATAAGGAAAAGGAGAAAAAATATTATTTGCTTACTGGTTTCTTGCGTAAAATAACTCCAGCTGTTAATACAGCTAACGAACCTAGTGCAATATAAATCGCTGTTAGTGGGTTCATCGTTGATTCAGATGCCCCGCCCATACCTGTTTTCGGCATATCTGTTGGCATAGCTGTCTCAGCAAACTTATCGGGATTTTGTTTTACAATCGCTTCACCTAAAGCTTGGCCGACACCAAACATTAATTTATACCCTTCACGGTACGTATCATAACTTCCAGCGTAGTCGCCGGATGCATATTGCTCAAATGTTTTAATAACCGTATCTTCATGTGCTTTTATAGCTGCCTGTGCGTCTGCAGTTGGAAGGTTTCCATCTGTTGCTGTTCCTAAGAATGTACCAAATTCTTGCGCGAATTTATGGAGCTTGTCTTTAGCAGCTTTTTCTCCTGCTTCATCGCCTTTTACTTGTGCACTTACTAGTTCAGCTTGGGCATTGATGTGATCTCCTTGCCAAATTTTTTCGAATTGTGCAGCCCCTTCATCGCCATATACTGAACCGATTGCAGCTTTAAAATCTGCTGTGTTAGCATTTTCTAACCAGCTAACATAGTCGTAATCTTTTGAACCGTTGAACCCTTTTTCCATTCCCATTGTTGCTAAAGCAAAATGTTCTGCTGCTAAGCTGTTTAATGAAGAACGTAAATCTGCTGCTGGTGTATCTACTTTGGTATTATCGAATTTATCGGGCATTTGCGTTACGATTGCATTTGATAACGCTTTACTAATGGCAAACATTTGCTGATATCCTTCGCGGTATGTTTTAGCGGCCGCTTCGTAGTCACCTGCTACATAATCTTCAAATGTTTCTTTTACTTGGTCTTCATGTACGCGAAGCGCTTCTTTTGCTGCATCTTCAGGTAGTTTGCCTTCCGTAGCAGTACTTAAGAACTTAGCAAATTCATTTACGAATTGATTTACTTCTTTATCTACTTCAGCCATGGCTTCTTTGTCATTTTCTTTTGTTGCTTTTACAAAATCATCTGTGTAACTATTATGTTCTCTGAAAATTCTTTCAAATTCAGCTGCTCCTTTATCACCATAGACAGACGCAATAGCAGGCTCCATGTCAACGGCATTTTGGTCCAATGCTTTAAACGCAGCGTCAGCGTCTTTAGAACCGTCATAGGCTGTTGTCATAGCGGCAACGGCAAGCGTAAAGTGTTCAGATAATAAGTAGTCTAAGTTCGCTCGTAAATCTGCAGCTTTTGTTACTGCCGTTGGTTGTGCTTCCTCTGCGTTTGCAATTGTGGGCATCAATAGTGAAGCTCCTAGTACAGGGATCATTAACTTTTTGCTTAATTTCATCATTTTCCACTCTCCTCATTTTTAGTTGATGTACGCTACTTTTTTCATTCTTACTACATCTTAAATCATTAAACAGATTGAACATTTTGAATATTCTTTATATTTTACCTTCATGTTCTCCCGTATTTAATGACTCTTTTTAGGAAGTATTCTCTTTCTATCTACTAAACGATTGGCGAATGACCTTGGATCACTTTTTTAAAACTTTTTTAAGATGTCATTTTCGTCAAGAATTCCTTCCCTTTCTACTTATCTAACGAACGCTTTGTTCAGCTAGATCACTTTTTTTGAAAAAGTTTTTAACCGCTTTTTTCAAGAAGTACTTCCTTTTCTACTTACCTAACGATCACCTTATTCTGTTGGATCACTTTTTTTAAAATTATTTTAAATTCAAAAGAAAAAGAAAGGTTTCTAAAGGAAACCTTTCTTTTTCTCTTTACTTATTTAAAAAATTCCACATCACGTTGTTTACTTCTTGAGGCTTTTCATGCTGAGGGGCATGAGATGCTTCAGCTAATCGGTGAACAGATATGTTTGGCACATATTCTTCAATACCATCTAAGTTTTCAGGCATAAAAGTAGGATCTTGATTTCCCCAAATAATTTGTACCGGGATGTTTAACACTTCTTCTTCTAACGGAAACAAAGATTTTCTTCGAAGGTCTTCTTCCGTGAAAATCTTTAAATTGCGGTAATAACTTAGCATGGACAGCACAGAGCCATTTTCCCAAGAGTTCATGTATGCTTGAACATCATCAGCTGTTAGGTATCCTTTTTTTACACCTGGGTCGATCACAAGCTTACGCAAACCTGAGAAGTTGTCTCGTTCCATATAGTCCTGTGCTTCTTGTTTTTGAAACCATTTCATATACTCGCTTGCTTTTTGCTGATTTTTATTTGTTCTAAGCTCACGCATAAATGTATAAGGGTGCGGACCGTTAAAAGCAATTAATTTTTGTACATATTCCGGGTAGCGATAAGCGAATGTCCATCCGATTCCTGCTCCCCAGTCGTGTACAACTAGCGTGCAGGAGCTATATCCTAGGCCTTCAATCACTTGGCGAATATCTTCTACTAATACATCAATCTCGTATGATTTTAGTCCGCTTGGCTTTTCAGATAAGTTATATCCTCTTAAGTCCAGAGCAACTGTGTGAAAATCACTAGAAAATTCATCTATCTGGTGTCGCCAAATATGCGAAAAGTCAGGAAACCCATGAAGAAATAGCATAAGCTCTCCTTGTCCCTTGCTTATGTAGTGCAAATTAACGCCATTTACGTTTATATACTGTTTGCTCATTGTTCATTTCCTCCTTTTATGTAGCTGTAGAGCAGTATAACGCTGTAAAAAATGAACGTCAATTCATTTGCTTCGTTCACTTCTTTTTAGTTCTTTTTATGAATATAGTTAATTATTTAGAGTGGATTTTTTTGAAGGAGTGATTAACAATGGCTCATATCTATTCAAAGGGCTGGTTTGTTCAGCAGTTAAAAGCGGCCAATATATCTAAAATCGATGGAAGAAAGCTAGAAAGTTATAAAACCTACATTCTTCGTAATTTACATGCTGAGCTTATAGAACAAGGTAAAACCAACGGCTAAAAGAGGTTGAGACATAACGAAATGAAACCTACGTTTGTCCTAATAAAAAAACGAACCACTAATCAAAAGTCTTGATTAATGGTTCGTTTTTCATTTCGTCTAAAATATTTTTGTCCCATCCACTTTTTTTACAGCGATTGCTCAATAAAAGATAATACGCGCTTTACATATTCTTTTTTGTATACATGATAATTTTGAACGTGTTCTGCTTTATCAGTTTTCCAGAAGGAAAAAGCATCCGGGTGTGTTTTAGCCATTTTTTCACTTTCAGTGTAAGGGATTTTTGTATCTCCTGTGCTGTGTATAAATAAAATTGGTCGAGGGTAAATATGCTCGACTGCTTTAATAGGACTAGCTTCAGCAGGATTTACATCTGCAATAACAGGAAGAATAGCAATGGTTAGCGGTGTAAATGGAAAATTTGGTAAATGAGACCATACAGATAGATTTTCTTTTAAATAAGAGGTTAAATCACTAAAAGGACTATCGGCTACCACTGCTTTTACGTCGTCATCTTGAGAGGCTGCTAATAAAGAAGTGGCTGCTCCCATTGAAATGCCGTAGAGCACAATTGGCTCTTTTGTTGTTTCTTTCATTTTCTGAATAACGCCTAATAAATCGAGCTGTTCTTTTACACCAATCGTCGTTTGATTTCCTTCTGAGTCTCCTGAATCTCTAAAGTCAAACATGACTACTCGATATCCCGCTTTTACAAATTCTTTACTCAGCGGCAGAAAGCCAGCTCCTTGTGCTTCACGGTTATTTCCGTATCCATGTGACATAATAACGGTCGCTTTTGGCTGTTCCGTTGGTTCAATCATCCATCCTTTTAAATGGGTTATTCCGTCTTTGCTCAAAAATACTTGATTGCTATAGTGCATGCCGTAATCACTAGGATTTTTCACAGCAGGATTTTTATCTAGTTTTGTCAGGCTTATGCCTACATAAAGAGAAATGGCCGTACAAAGTACAAAACAAAGAATAACAAAGGATATCAGGCTGATCCATATTGTTTTTTTCTTTTTACCTGTATTTGTCTGTCGATTTAGAACTGGAGTCAAGCTCGTTCCTCCTTTTTATCTAAGATCATCTTTCCTATTCTTATTGCTGCTTCCCTTTCTCCATTTTAAAGCTAGCCCATCTATTTTATGAATAAAATTCGTTTTATTTTCCACATATTTTTCCGGTTCAAAGCGATAGCGATGCGCTAGTTCTGTTTTCAACGCTTCGTATTCTTTCGCTGCATCAAGGTTAGCACGCAGATAATCTCGAAACCATATATGCCGATTAATTTCTGGATGGCCTTTTTCATAAATATGAACATGATGGGTTCTTTCATTTCCGCCTTTTTGGAAGTATCGTCTTCCTTTTATGCCGTTTTCACCTCTCGCTTCGTAACCAAGCTGTTCCATCTTCTGATTATATGTATCTACTTTTTTTATATCTTTTACTTCAATAAGTAAATCAATAATCGGTTTTGCGCTTAAGCCGGGAACAGCAGTGCTTCCGATATGATGAACCTCTAAAACTTGAGCTGACATTATAGTTGTTAAGGTGGCAGCTTCTTTTGAAAATTCCTTTTCCCACGCGATATTATGAGGTGTCAGCTGAATTTCTCTTACGGACTTCATCTTCAATTCCTCCTTTTGTAACGAAAAAACTGCTTACTATAGAATAGCCTATAATAAGCAGTTTTTCATCATTTAACATGTTATTAAGTTTTATCTAGCAAACGCCTGCTTCGCTAAATTAACAACCGTCATATCATCCATTGGAGGGTTGTGGAGCCCAGCACGCACGTCTCTATAATAGCGCTGCAGCGGATTACTGCGCTGCAAGCTACGCGCTCCTACTATGCGCATGGCTTTGTCAACAACCGTACAGGCACTATTGGTCACTACGTGTTTGACAGCTGCTAATTCTCCCGCTAATGCTGCTCGGTCGCTTGTTTCATCCCATTTATTTGCCACGCTGTACATAAAGTGACGCGCCTGCATGAGTTCAAGTTCCATCTCTCCGACTAAACGCTGCACATTTGGCAACTCGCTAATCGTTCCTTCAATACTATTAGGCGAATATTCTGTAGCAAATGCGACAGCATAATCTCTTGCTGCGATGGCTGTACCCATGTAGCAAGCTGGTATATGAAGCAACCAGCCGCTTGGCTCATTCTTTTTAAAGCCACCTAGGCGTTCAACAAGAAAGTCTTGCTCAATATCGACATTTTCTAGCACAAGATCGTGACTTCCTGTCCCGCGCATTGCAATCATATCCCATGTTTCTTCTATTGAAAGTCCGCTTGTTTCACGAGGAATTAAAAATAAGCCGATCTCTTCTTCACCTTCAATGCTTGCTTTTACTAAGAAGTAATTTAACACTGGAGACATCGTGGTGAATGTTTTTCGGCCATTGATTCGCCAGCCTTTTTTTGTTTTTACAGCTAGCGTTTCCGGTTTGCCTCCTCGAGTAGGACTTCCTGTCTTCGGTTCAGTAGCGGCGGTATTAATAAGTGCACCTTTTTCTATTTCTTTAAAAATAAAATCGAGCATTTGCTGACTCCAAGGCTGTTTTTCACGCAAGTCCATTGTAATCCCCATATGCCATCCAATACTAAGAGCCGTAGAAGCGTCCCCTTGAGCAATTAATTCTTGAAATAATAAAAAATCATAAAGGCGTAATTCATCTCCTCCATAGTTGCTTTCTAGAGAAAGACGTGTATAGCCAGCTTCTTTTAACTCTTGAATATTTTCAAACGGAAACGTACCTTCTTCATCTATTTTAAAAGCTCGTTTCTTAAATTTTTCGACTAGAGGTAGCAGTTTTTCGTACGTAGACTTTTGATTTTTATTTACAAATGAAACACTCATTTGCTTCATCTCCTTTTTATATGACAGAGTGTCCCTATCGGATTAATATATAGTTCTTATCATAGCATACCTCATCTTTTCTGTGCATGTTTGGTGTGTTTATCTTTCTCGTTAAATCTATTCTTTTTCCAATTTAATGGTCTGTTTTACCTATACGTTCCATACATTTAATGGAACAAAAAGAAGGGAATGGTGTGAATGAATCAATGTCCAAAATGCGGTGCCAGTGCAAGCACAGATCAATTATTTTGCAATAACTGCGGCTTTTCTTTCACCGTGTCGCCAGCTGCAGCTAAGCATAAAAAGAGCTGGTATATTGGCGGGGGTATTGTGCTTATACTTCTTTTAACTTTTGTATTTTATTTCTTTTTCTCTGGTTCAGAAGAAAAAACGGCTGACCGCTTTATTGAGGCATTGGAATCGAAAGATACAGCTGTGTTAAGAGAGTTATTAGACTCTTCGCAGTCTACTATAGTTATTAATGACACATCTATTCAAGCTCTGTTGGATGCAACTTCCGATGGTTCTATTTTACGAGACGTTGAAAATGATTTGAAAAATAAATCGAGTATCTACTTTACAATAAAAGAACAGAAACATTCACCACTCTTCAAAAAACAGTACGTGGTTGTGCCGTCATCATATTATATCTCCCTCACCACGCCAGAGGATGCAACAGTTACAGTCAATGATACAAAACAATCCATATCCAAAAATCAAACGCAAAAAATAGGGCCTTTTATGATTGGAAATTACCCGCTTACAGCTTCTTATGAAAGCTCTTACGGAAAGCTTACAGACCAAACCACTGTAAATTTTTACCGTCAAAAAGAAAAAAATATATCTGTTGTATTTAAAGGGGCTTATGTTACAATCTCATCGAATAGAGATGACGCTATTTTATTCGTAAACGGAAAAAGCACGGGGCTTCAGGTGAATAGCTCATCACAAATAGGGCCTGTTGCCACGGATGGAAGCGTCACTGTTCATGCAGAAGTGCAAAAAGGCGGCACCACGTTCAAAAGCAGTCCTTACACCATTCAAAATGAAGAAAGTATTATATTAAATATACAAACGCCGCCCGTTGAAAAGGAAAAAACCGTCATAAAAGAACGAGAAGTAATCGTGCCTGGGCCGCGCTCTTATGCTACTTCAAGCTCTTATATTCTTCCGGGTTCGGATTCTTACAAATTAAGTTATGGTGATATTAGCAGTTTGAGCTCGAGTGAACGAAGGCTAGCTCGAAATGAAATCTATGCGCGGCATGGGTATGTATTTAAATCGAAAGATCTTCAAGCCTATTTTTATGAAAAGTCATGGTATACGCCTGATTCATCATTTAGAGACTCCTACTTATCAAGCGTTGAAAAATATAACGTTGATTTTATTAAATCATATGAATAAAGTGAACTCCCCTTTACCCAGGGGAGTTTTTTGATTGAAGCGAGTGCTTACTCCTACGTTTTTTTACATACCATGATCCCTACATACGTTAATAAATTTTTTATAGCCTTCTTCATTCTTTTCACTGTAAAATATAAAGTAGATGTACATAAACTTACTACACGCATAAGGAGAGATGGAGAATGAATGGAATTGGACGACTTCCACAAAAGCTTAATGGACATTTGATTTTAGAAAATATTCAAGAAACCATGATCATTGCAGATCAAGACTATCGTGTGCAGTGGATGAATGCAAGAGCAATTGAAACACTTCAGCCAGTACTCCCAATCTACCAGTTATCTCATATCGAAGAGTTAATTGGAAAGCATATGGACTTCTTTCATTCCAATTCTGAAGAAGCGGAAAATTTACTCACCTCTCTTCATACAACCTACAGAACGCGTATAACGATTGGCAGTCAATACGTAGCAGAAGCTGTGATTCACCCCATTGATACAAAAGACGGCGAGCGTTATGGCTACTTGCTTATGCTATTAGACTTTACAGATCAAGCCGAAGCAGAGCTTGAAAAAGAACGGTTAATCGAGGATTTGTCCACTCCTTTATTAAAGATATGGGACGAGGTTTTAGCTGTGCCCATTACCGGTAAGATGGATATAGAACGTGGAAAGAAGCTAACTGAAACGGTATTGGAGGCAGTTGTAAAAGAACAGGCGCGCTATTTGCTTATTGATTTATCTTCCCTTCATTCATTAGATGAAGAACACGGTTATTATATTAACACGCTCCACGATGCTTTGCGTTTGATTGGTACCACTTGCCTTATTGTTGGTCTTTCTTCAAAAATGGCTCTGTCGCTTGTAGATTCTCAGTTTAATTGGCGAACATTTTCCACTGTCCAACAAAGCATCTCTTACATTTTAGAAAAAAAGAATTGTCGTATTGCACCCATTTCATAAGCCCATCATATCATTAAGTAATCCTCTCTCAATCGCTTTTTCCTTCAATCGGAAAAGGCGATTTTAGTTATGAGGAATTGTGAACGTTTAGGCACTTATCATCATAGGATACATTAATCAACCATAGAAAAGGGTGAGAGCCTATGCCAAGTGTTATTAACATTTATAATTTAAAGATCAACAGTATCTCAAGCAACGGTTCTGTCAACATTGGCGAAGCACTCCATAACAGTCACACGGCTCATTCAAAATCCACTGGTACGAACTCTTCTTATGGCGATGTCTCACCTGCTTCCTCGAAAATGCGAAACATTTATATCGATCCTGATACAAATGACCAAACAGATATTGCAAACGTTGATCATGTCAATGGTTATCAGCAGTGATATAGGGCAATGCTTGTCAATAGCATGACGACAAACGGTGAATACATTCTCTCTGAACGCAATAGGCCGTTGGAGTAGAATGAATAAAAACAGTAAGGAGTCTCTTTATGCCTCTTCAAATTAACGTTTTTAATATCGTAACAAACGGTGTCACGCAAAATGCAAATATCGATTTCGGTTCCACCATTCAAAACAGTCACACGGCGAACTCAAAGTTTAACGGCGCAAATTTCTCTTTAGGTAACTTCTCTCCTACTTGCTCTCAAATGAATACGGGCGTGTTAGATCCTGACGTAAGTGATCAAGATCAAATTGCAAACCCTTCAGCTCCAATTGGAAATCAAATTTAGATTTAACGATTTTGTCGTTTTACTTGGCACATTACAAGGAGGTGTGTAAATATGTTTCCATTTGGAAAGTCTCCGTTTAAAGGAATGATGGAAAATATCCCAAAAGGAATGGCATCTAAAGACATGAATAAATATATTCAGCAAATGATTTCTTCTACGATGTCCCATTCTTTTCCGGATTTTATGCAAGGAAATGAATTCTTTAAGCAAGCCCAAGACATGATGAAAGAACAGCAGGATGTGGGAAATGAAGGTCATGGACAACAGCTAAGAAGATTTGATTCAAACGTCATTAATACATTAGACGAATGCATTGTTCAGTTAAAAATTCCTAACCGCGATATTGTATCAAGCATTAAAGTCTATCATACTCCATACGTGTGTACGATTGAAGGAATAGATGGAGAAGAATCCTTCAAAGAAGAAATTCAGCTTCCTTGTTCGGTTCGCAAAAAAGGTACACGCGCCGTATATCGTTCCGGGGTGTTGGAAATCCGGATGCCTAAACATGTTAATATTCCTATGTCTCAAATAGACGTCCACGATTTAGATTAAAGTGGACGTTTTTTTCTGTTTTCATGCATACATATAAAATAGAAAGCGGCAAAAGGCCTTGTTTTATTTTTTTAAAGAAGGTGACAAATATGAATCATGGAAAGTTTAAAAAGTGGGCAGAAACGTTACAAGAAGAAAACCATACAAAATTTTGGGAAAAGATTTTTGATGATGATCCTGAAGAAAAGAATGATACGGAAGCAGATGCTTCTCCTCAAATTGTAAATGAGTATCGAGATTATCCTTTAATTGATGTATACGAATGGGCAAATCAACTGTTAGTTGTGATTGAAATACCCGGTGCTAAACGAACGGACGTCGAATTGACCATGCATGAAAATACTTTACACATATCCGGTTCATCTCTTTTAACGATGAAGGATGCAAATGTTCTTCACAAAGAAAGACGTGAAGGAACGTTTCAACGATCAATCATCCTTCCACCTGCTGTAGGGGAAGCGCCGTGTCACGCATCATTTAAAGATGGTCTATTGCACGTGAAATTTGATTTGTAATTTATTGTGCAGAACTATACGTAGCATGAAAGGCAGGGAATTTCATGTTTTCTAAGTGGTTTAAACAATCGCCTAAAATTGAAACAGTCCGCAAAATAAATCCGTCTTCCCTTCCAACCAAAAAAAAAGTAAGTCCCATAGACCAAAGCTCTAATCAAAAGCGGAAAGAATTACCCGAAAAGATGAAAACTAAAAAACAGTCTAATCTAAAGAAACCCCCTCAGCAGCCAAAGAAGTTGCCGAGCCAAACGGAGCCTAAGACATCTGATGAAGTTGAATTCACAAAACCTGTTCATTCGTCAGATTCAGCGCTGAACCTGCAGGGAATTATTGATCAAGTGACGCGTTTAACCGACGCGATTCCTAAAATAGAAGAGCTTCATCAGCAATTACATGAATCAGCTCATCTTATTCAATCATTGTCTCAACTGCACGAGCAAACAGCTCATTTACTTTCGGCTATGCAGTCAGCTCCTAATTTCGAAGACATTCAGAATCAGCTCTCTGCGTTAAAGGAAGAATCGTCCAATACAGCTTTATATGAGATGGTGAAAACTCTTGACAAAAAGATTGATGAAGTAACTCAGCCAAAGCAGTCCATTGTTGTTGAAAAAATTATGGTGGAAAAAGTATTGTTAGACAAAATTGACCTTAGTAATAATTTTGGCCAGCTAGGCATTAAAGATTTGACCGGCCACTTAAACATTGGTACAACTTACAGCGCTGACTCCGATCAAGTGGATGAAGAAGTCAAAGACTTATTTTCTGTTAAGCTAAAAGAAAAAAAGATTGATGAACATACAACTGAGACAACGATGAGTTCAGGAGGTGAAACAGAAAAGCCTGATCACTCCGAAGAATAAAAAATGACCGCTACTGCTTATTTAAAGCAATTGTCGGTCATTTTTGTTTCCATAAATAGTTGTAATTCTTTCTGTAGGCGTTCCATTAAGAACGCTGAAATTTCTTCTTGATTTTCTTCTTTATGATGAGATGATGCTACAACAATACGGCCTGTTTTTCCTAAGAAAGCCCGGTATTCAATTACCTTCATCGCAGCATGAAGTAAGTTCGCGTCCGAAAGCGGTGTATTTGTTAGTAGAACAATATTCATTTCATTCTCTTTTTGTCCATGTGTCAGTACAGTCAGCCACGAGTAACCTTTATCGTCTTTTAAGCGAACTTCATGACTAGATAAAGACGCAGATTTCCACGCCGTGTTAGAACTGCTTTGCTGTTGAACAATTTCTTGACACCAGTCTAGACCTGTTTCATTGGAACCCAGTGAAACAGTTCTCAAAGGACGAGCAAAGGATAAACATAGCTTGCCCGGTTCCTTTTGCAACTGATACAACTCATGGAAGTCCGTCTCTGGATATTGATACGGCGGCACAAAAGCAATTTGCCGCTTGTTCACAGCGGGATGGTGAAATACATGCAAATCAACGCCATATACTCTTTTTAACGTAGCTGCATCCTGAAAAATGGCATCCATCCCCGTTTCTTCTACTCTTCCATCTTTCAATAATACGGCATTATCTGCAAACAGCGAGGCAATGTTGAGATCATGCAAAATGGCCAGAACCGTCAAGCTCATTTCCTGCTGTAACGTTTTTAACAGCTGAAGCAGTTCCATCGTATGTTTTACATCTAAGTGATTCGTTGGTTCATCAAGAAGTAAGTAGTCAGGTTCTTGCGCCAGTGCTTTAGCAAGTAAAACCCGCTGTTTTTCTCCACCGCTCAGCGATTGAAAGGTATGATTTCGATAGTGCCAGACGTTTGTTAATTTCATCACGCTTTCTACCACTTCTTCATCCTGTGCTGATACAGTGCTAAACAAACCTTTTGCCTGATAAGGATAACGTCCCAGTGAAACAATTTCTTGAACCGTAAATTCTAATCCAATTTGATTTTCTTGCGTCATGACTGCAACTTTTTGCGCCAGTTGTTTTGGTGAATAAGCCTTCACTGACTTCCCTTCTACCTTCACTTCTCCTGATTGAGTGGTTAATACATTCATAATTAAGCGAATAAGCGTTGTTTTTCCGCTTCCATTTGGTCCTAGTAAAGCAACAAAAGAACCTTTGTCTACGGTGAACGTGATGTCACGAACGGTCGGTTTCTGTTTATCGTATCCTCCCGTCACATTATATAGTTCAATCATGATATTCCTCTTTTCCGCATACGTTCTTTTACAAGCAGCAGCGTAAAAATTGGCGAACCAATTAAGGCGGTTACGACTCCAATCGGCAGTTCACGAGGTTCTAATATCGTTCTTGCTAATAAATCGGCTAAAACCAAATAACTTCCTCCGATTAAAATAGAAAGCGGCAGTACATGCTTATGATTAGCTCCCGCTACGAGACGCACTACGTGGGGAATAACTAAGCCAACAAATCCAATTGCCCCAGATACTGATACCGCAGCCCCGGTTAATACGGATGCACCTATTAAAATCATTCTTTTTTTCTTCTTTACGTCTATCCCCATAAATTGAGCGGATTGATCGCCAAATGCTAAGCCGTTCAGCTCTTTCACATGTAACAGCAGCATAATCGTACCGACTAAAAAGAACGGCCCTAAAATTTGAATATGCGACCATCCTCTCATTGATACGCTTCCCATTAGCCAATATAAAACCTGCCTTACATCTTCTTCAGGAGAAAGAGCTACAATTAATGAAATAAGCGCGCTCATAAAGGATGATAAAATAATCCCCGCTAAGATGATGGTTTCATTGGCCAAATTGCCGCTTGCGAGTTTCGTAATACCAAAAACTAAAAGAAGAGTAATAAAACCAGATACGATGCCGACTACAGGCAGCGTGAAGATAGACAAACCAAAAATACTCCAGTGAAAATAAATTGCCATGACAGAGCCAAGGGTTGCACCTGAGGAAACTCCGATCGTGTAAGGATCCGCAAGAGAGTTTCTTAATAGCCCTTGAAAGGCAGCCCCTGCTATTGAAAGCGAAGCTCCTACTAAAAATGCCACCAGTACTCTTGGAAAACGAATTTGCCAAATGATTAAATCCATGTTTTCCGGACCATGATATAAGGATAGTCCGGTAAGGTGGCCAATAATAATTTTGATTGTATCTCCTACGGTTAACGAAACTGTACCAATAAATACTCCCATAATCACCGAAGTACATACAATAAATAAACTGACTATGTATAAAATAGATGCTTTGTTTAAAAAAATACGTTTAAAAATCAATACTTTCAGCTCCTCTAGGAAACGAGGCGTGATGTTTTACATTACATTAACCATTCATTTTCCTGTCCATAAACCATGTTTCCATCCTACATAGTATTGGAAACAATCATCTTTTATTTGTTACGAGTGCTAGACTGTTGAACTAGGCAACGTAGAATAGCGTACTAAAGTTCTCGGTGAAAAAACAAGCGAAAACCTCTACAAGCTACACTTTTTGTGCTTGCTCCGGGCTTTTATAGTTGTCTATTAAATGATACAGCTTTTCCATATCTACAGCTTCTCTCACATATGCTGCTGCTTTTGAAAAAGACTCCTCTTTTTGCAGGCGACTGTTGAATGTATCCGTAATAGGCGGCAATTTTTTATGTTTACGAATTTGATTAAGCAAAGCTCTGCGCAAAGCATCGTTATGAAACACATCATGAACATACGTGCCAATGATGTTGTCTTTAACCGTTCCTTCTTTTTGATCATCTACCACCGCAAAGGCTTCCGTCATGCTTTTAGAAATCGTCTTTCCCATATGAATTTCATAGCCTTCAATTGAAACCTTCTCACTCTCTAACTGAACATATCCAGAAACTCTTTCTGTTTTTTTGCTGGTTGTCATAACGGTTTCCACTGGAAGCAAACACAGCCCTTTAATAGATTCAATCCGGGACTCTACTGCATCGGGGTCCGTAATTGTCTCGCCTAACATTTGATATCCCCCGCAGATGCCAATAACGTGAGCGTTCGTTGCGTTCAAGACTTGATTAATGGCTAGATCCAGGCCGCTTTCTTGTAAAAACTGCGCATCTTCAATCGTATTTTTGCTTCCTGGTAAAACAATTAAATCAGGCGTACCTAGTTGTGATGGCTTGGTTACAAGTCTCACATGACAGTCTTCTTCTAAGCTTAGAGGATCAATGTCCGTAAAATTTGAGATGCGAGGATACGAGATAACCGCAATATCGATTTCTTTTAACGGATTCACAAGCGTTGAGTAATTTCTGAGTGATAGCGAATCTTCAGCGTCAATTTCCACGTCGTGCATATAAGGAATCACTCCTAGTACCGGAACTCCCGTGTATTCTTCAAACCACTTCAACCCCGGTTTTAAAAGCTCTAAGTCTCCTCGGAATTTATTGATTAACACTCCAATTACTCTAGGTTTATGTTCATCTGGAAGCAATTGAAGAGTACCCACCAGACTCGCAAAAACCCCTCCTTTATCAATATCTCCTACTAACACAACAGGCGCTTGGGCTATCTTTGCTACGCGCATATTTACCAGTTCCCGATCGTTCAAATTGACTTCAGCAGGACTTCCAGCACCTTCAATCACAATTCGATCATAATGACTGGCAAGCTCTTTATAAGACTCAGTGATAACGTTCAAACCTTCATTAAAAAATTCTTGCCGATACTGAAAAGCAAACATATTACGAAGCGGCTTTCCATGAACGACAATTTGAGATTCATGATCACGAGTTGGTTTAATTAAAATAGGGTTCATATTAGTTGTTGCTTCTACTCCAGCAGCTTCTGCTTGAATTCCCTGCGCTCTGCCAATTTCTTTTCCATCCATTGTAATGTATGAATTGAGCGCCATGTTTTGCGATTTAAACGGTGCAGTTTGATAGCCGTCTTCTTTAAAAATACGGCAAAATGCTGTAGCAATCATGCTTTTTCCAGCGTCTGAATGCGTTCCTTGAATCATAAGAGGTTTTCCTTTTTTCACTTTATCCACTCCCTACCACATAAAAAAACCTTAACTGTAAAAGTCAAGGTTTGGTCATGCGCTCATTAACACATTGTCTTGACTTATTTCTCCCACCGAAAAATAAGGGGTTTTTAAAAGCAGGTCTCCTGGCTTATGCTTCATTTTACTTCTGCACCCTTCCTAGTTTGACTAGTGGGTCTTTGCAGGTTCATCCACATTTACAGTAGCGGGGGCTGCACCGGATTCTCACCGATTTCCCTATTATCCTCCTTAGAGGCACTTTTAAAATCATTTATTCTTTATTGTAACGAATTTTATAGCCATTCACAATAACGATTTTCTTCTATTATTATATATTACTGTGTTTATACTTATTTGGGTCTCGTATGCTATAATAACAATTATTTTCCAAACATCTTATGAAATAGCTAGGAAGGTGCTCACAGTTGAAGAAAAAAATGATTTATACCTTTATTGGTTCGCTTGTTCTTTATATAGTAATTATATCTTTTTGTATGTATCAAACTGCTCACAAGTCTGTTCCACAAAACGCAGATTATGTCCTCGTTTTAGGTTCTAAAGTAGATGGTGATCAAATGTCTCCTAGTTTAAAAGAGCGAGCAAAAACAGCTTTATCTTATTTAAAGACTCATAAACAAACAAAAGTTATCGTAACGGGTGGAAAAGGATCTGATGAAGAAATTTCTGAAGCAGAGGCAGCCTACCGTTTTCTACGAAAAGCAGGAATTAAAAAGAATCGAATTATAAAAGAGGGTCAGTCAACTTCTACTTTTGAGAATTTTACTTTCACCAAAAAGAAAGTTGATATTCAAGATAAACGAATCGTGCTTGTTAGCAGTGATTTTCATCTGTTTCGCGCTTCTATTATTGCAAAGCGCCAAGGTTTTGATGTTTATCCTTTAGGCGCAAAGACACCAAATTCAATTAAACTTCAAGCCTACTTTCGTGAGTATGCTGCTATATTAAAAACATGGCTGTTTGATAAATAAATAGAGTACACGCCTATACAAACGAAAAACACGGCATGAATTCATGCCGTGTTTTTTATTAATCATCTGTATCGATAACTGCTTTTGGTAAACCTGTGTATTTCGCCCAGTAGAAAATACCGAGTGAAACAAGAGCAATTAAAATTAAGTCAAGTGGGTTGCTTAACACACCTTGTCCTCCACCAAATGAACCTAGATAAGAGATAACAAGCATAATAATATAATAAGCAACTAGCCACCAAGCAGATTTAAGCTGCTGTGCAAATTTCACAACGTCAGTTGGTACGTATTTCTTAAACGCTACGTAGATAACAACCATTAGAAGCTGTGATCCTAGCAGCCAAGAAATTGTTGTCCATCCTGACCAGTATACGATGTATGAACAGAAGATAAATGAAACAGGAGCAATAATGCTCATGCCTTTTAATTTGAAAGGTTTTTTAAGATCTTTTGCATTTACTCTGAATGCTGCAGCTGAAATTGGTGCGATAGCATAAGACAGAATAAGTGCTACTGAACATACGTTTACTAGCGCTTCCCAAGAAGGAAATGGCAGTGTCCAGAATACGGACATTCCAAATGATAGCCATAGTGACGCACGTGGAATTCCTGTTTTCTTATCTACTTTTGAGAAACGTTTAAATAGTGTTCCATTACGAGACCAAGCATAAACTAGACGAGAAGTTGTATTCATAAAGATGTTTCCGTTACCGCCTGGTGATAAAATAGCATCAAAAATAACAAGCGTTACTAACCAGCCAAGGCCTAAAATAAGTGCAATATCTTTAAATGGTAAAGAGAATTGCTCTTGAATTGTTCCCCATCCTCCTGATAGCATATCAGCCGGGATGTTACCGATGAACAATACTTGCAGTGCTGTGTAAATAATCGCTGAAAGTACAATACAGATAATTAGCGCGATTGGAATATTACGCTGCGGATTTTTAACTTCACTGGCTACCGAAACAATAGGGTGAAGTCCTAAGTAAGCAAACATAACGCCACCTGTTGAAATGGCTGCTTGAATACCATTAAAACCAAACGGAGCAAAATCGCCAGTTGTAAAGTTAGCTGATTTGAAGTGATAAGCTAACACGACGATAATTGTAAGAGGAACCGCATATTTAAACACAGATATAATGACATTTGACTTAGCAAATGCTTTTACACTTACGTAGTTAATAATGAAAAATAGTGTTAATAACGCGAACTGGAATAGCCATCCAATCGTTGTAGGCGATTCAGAACCATGTTTAGTTAGACCAGGAATCCATACAGCAACATACTGACGTACAGCTGTTACCTCAATGGCAATTAAACTTGTATAAGCAATAATGGTAATGAATGAAATTAAGTAACCTACTAAATGACCATGTGAATAAACCGGATAACGGATAATTCCACCGGTACGCGGCAGCGCTGCTCCAAGTTCAGCATACACTAAGCCGATAAGTAAAATAATGACTCCGCCAATCAGCCACGAAAAACTTCCGGCTGGACCAGCCTTTGACGCCACGTTACTAACCGCAAATAACCAGGCGGAACCAAAAATAGCTCCCATCCCAATTAACGTTAGGTCAAGTAACGATATTGATTTTTTAAATTTTCCTTGATTTCCTTGATCAGACATAAAATCCTCCTTTAAAATTCCCACTCCACATATCTACGCCCTTGCGTCCGATATGGGATTCTTTACATCATCCTCCTCTTACTAAGACCTCACAAGTGGATATGTTAACAAATATTCTCTAAAAAACCAAGTTAAAAACTTTATTTTTTTACAAAACATCATTGAATTGCTTATGTATAGCGCATAAATTCCACCGAAGATTTGAGGACTACTCCTCCTATTTAACCGCATTTTTCTTAGATTAAACATAAAAGAATATTCAAACTATTTATCATAACAAAAGGGCTGAGGCATAACGAGATCAACCGCTAGAAGCAGCTACATACGCAAAACCTACGCTTGCCATCCCAATAAAAAAACCCGAACGATGAATCGTTCGGATCTTGCTTCAAATAAAATAATTTTGTCCGTGCCTTTTTTTGCTTATTTAAATACTTTTACACGTTCAGTTAGCGGTTGAAATTCTTTTTCTCCCGCAGGTGACACAGGATTACCAAATGGCATTTGAGCAATTAATTTCCATGAGCTTGGAATATTCCAAGTTGCTTTTACTTCATCGTCAATCAATGGATTGTAATGTTGTAAAGTTGCTCCTAGGCCTTCTAGCTCAAGTGCTGTCCAGATCACATGCTGCAGCATGCCTGATGATTGGTTAGACCAAACCGGGAAGTTTTCGCTATAAGATGCGAACTGCTTTTGCAATCCTTCAATTACTTCTTGATCTTCAAAGAAAAGAACTGTTCCATAGCCGCTTCCGAATAAGTTCATTTTTTGATCCGTATCTGAAAAATTTTCAGCTGGAACAATTTTACGAAGCGTTTCTCTCGTAATATCCCATACTTTATCATGCTGTTCACCAAATAAAACAACTACACGTGCGCTTTGAGAATTAAATGATGAAGGAGTATGTTTTACCGAAAAATTAATAATTTCTTCAATTTTTTCTTCTGATATTTTTACATTTTTATCAATTGCATAAATAGAACGTCGGTTTTTAATTGCTTCATAAAAATCTTTTCCAACCTGTTGTTGATCACTTGATTTATCAAATAATTTATCTAAAAAACCCATTTTCCACACTCCTAATTGTTTGTTTTTTTAAGCTTAAATTGCATGTTTATACCCTTCCCCCTGATAAAAGGAGATAAACAAGATATAATGAATTCTTATATCTCTAATTCGAGATATTAAACTAAAAAAATATTAATTGAAATTTAATTACTTTATGTAACTTACTTTACAATGATTATTATTATCTGTCAACAGAAAAATTATTATTTCTTCTGTTGATTATCAAAAGAGGTTGAGACATAACGAAATGAATCCAATCTAAAATGAACAAATGGGATATATGAGCTGAACCGCTTTTTCCGCCGGAGTCTTCGTCGTGCCCTTCAATCAACTGCTAGAAGGAACGAAACAGGTGAAACCTACGTTCACCGTAATAAAAAAACGAACCGCTAATCAAAAATTTTGATCAAGGGTTCATTTTTTCACTTCGTCTAAAATATTTTTATCTCAGCCTTTTTTATAGATACTTAATGTTCATAAATCATCTTTCGCGTCATTCCCCCGTCTACTACGAGGTTAGCTCCTGTTACAAAATCATTTTCGACGTTTGTTAAGTACATACACGCTCTTGAGATATCCGCTGGCGTTCCTACCCGATTAGACGGATGCTGCGTATGATCGATTTCACGAAGGCCATCGTAGTCAGATGTCTCAATCCATCCTGGAGAAATAGCATTTACCGTGATGTTGTCATCACCAAGCGAAATGGCAAGTGCATGAGTTAAAGCAACGATTCCTCCTTTTGTAGCAGCATAGGCTTCTGTATCTGGTTCAGACATTGAAGCTCTTGTAGAAGCTAAGTTTACAATGGAGCCTCCGCTTTCGTTTTTCCTCATCACTTTAGCTGCTTCGCGAGAACATAGAAACACGCTGCGCAGGTTCGTATTGATAATGTCATCCCATTCATCAATGGTTAGCTCATACGGTGATTTCCAGCGAGAAACGCCTGCATTATTAATCAAAATATGTATCGTTCCATACGTACTGACCGTTTTTTCAACGAGATGTAAAATGTCGCTTTCTTTTCGGACGTCTGTTTTTACAAAAATGGCTTCTCCGCCTTGTCTTTGAATAGCTTCTGCGTGACGCTCGCCTTCGGTTTCGTCCACATCTGCCAATACCACTTTTGCTCCTTGTTTTGCGTATGCGCGTGATACATCTTTTCCTATTCCATTCGCAGCTCCCGTAACAACAACAACTAAATCTTTAAATGACATATCATCTCCTCCTTATACGCTTTATTCACTTTTTTCTTCGTCTTTAAACAAGTGATCCGTGACGAAAAGAGCAAATGTTTCAGCCGTTAACTTGCATCCAGAAGCTTTTGGATGACCCCCTCCTCCAAGGTGCCCAACAATTTCGGCTAAGTTGATTTCGTCTTTTACTGCACGGAAGCCAATCTTTTGGCGTCCCATGTCCACCATAACGGAAAAGTCGATATCTTCGTTTTCTAGACACAGTGCATTTCCTAGCTCAGACTGATATGTATCTGCAAATACAATGCCTACGTTGTACGCTGTTTTAGCAATTTCAACACTTTCTTTTATGATTTGTTTTTGCTTGTCGTAAATATATTTTTCAATCTTTTTTTCTTCTGCTTCTAGTAAAATTTCGTGTTTGTCCGTAAACGTAAATTCTTGATTTTCAGTATGGTACGATTCACGAAGCGTTTCTAGAATGGTCTCTTTAAATTCTTCATGCGGGATTAGATAATATAGGTGATTGAGGCGCTTTGCTTTCAAATTATTTTCATGAAACCAGTCCCACGTATCAAATAAGCGCACAAGTTCTACATATTCATCAAGCAACTCCGTTTTTTGAAGCATGTTGTTGCGCACTAAGTAGTCGTAGAAAAGAGATGTAGCTGCTGTCTTTTTACCGTTTTCGTCTTCTGCAATAACATGAACCCAATCGTATTTCTCAGCTAGTGGAAGAGCAGAGATATGATGGTCAATAAGAGTGATTTTCTGTCCTTTTTTTACCAGTTCATTTAATTTTTCCGCTACTTCATCGTTTACGCTAATATCCGTTATGTATAAAGCTGTGTCTCCATCGTTTTCTTCTTCAATAAAATGCGTCACTGTGTCATTGATGCGGCCAATGCTTACCGTGCTGTAATCAAAGTTGTCGTCGCCAAACGCTAACCGACCCAACAGTGCTGGACTTACCCCGTCTAAATCGTTATGTGAAATTAATTTTATTTTTGTCATTAATCAAAACTCCTTTATTTTCAGTCGCCTTAGTATATGTACCGGCTTGTATATTATAGCAATTTCAACATAAAAATGCTGTCATTTACTTTGAAGAGAAGGAATATATTCGCAATAAACAAAAGCGAAGTAAACGTTTAGACTTAGACTTGCCTGTATCAAAAGAGAGTGAGACATAACTACATCGATTCAATCAACAGCTAGAAGCAACTACACACATGAAACCTACGCTCACCCATACCAATGAAAAAATCCGAACGAATGTGATTCTTCATCAAGAATCTCGATTCATCGTTCGGATTTTCTTTTAAATAACCTACTTTTGTTTCAGCCTCTTTCCACTTACTCTAAATTGCTATGCTGCTTAAACGCTTGTTCATGATCGGTGTGATTCAAATTCCCGTATTCTAAACAAATGGTATCAAATACAACGTGAGCACATTGATCAAACAATGAACCAAGCGGCTGAATGGAAGCTGCTTCATTTTCGCTTCGATATTTAGTTGCAGCGGGAATGTGCAGCAGCTCATCAGTATGAGCAGTTAATGGTGATTCTGTACTAGCTGAAATGCCGATAACTGAACATCCTACTTCTTTAGCTTTTTTCGCTACACTCACCACCTGCTGTGTTTTTCCTGAACCCGATACGGCCACCAACACGTCACCTGCTGCAATCGAAGGAGTAATGGTCTCTCCTACAACATATACTGTCGCACCTAAATGCATCAGTCTCATCGCAAATGATTTGCCCATTAGCCCAGAGCGGCCTTCGCCTATAACAAAAATTCGTTTCGCTTGGTAAAGTGAAAACGCTACTTCTTCTATTTGCGGTTCTTTTATGTGATTCATTACGGCCGTAATTTCGTCTAAAATCGTTTGTGTTTTTGTCATTATACGTTCCCCCTGCTCATAAATAAGTCTTGAAATTCAGCAGATGCCTTTGCCACATCCGCACTTTTTGTAATCGCTGATCCAATAATCGCGACGTCCGCTTTCATTTGAAGTAATGATGCTGCTGAGGTTGGATTAATTCCCCCTGCTACTGCTATTTGGGCATCTGAATGAAAATACTGCCGCAAATTTATTTGACTCAGCGATTTCCCTTCTTTTTCTTGCTCGTCTTTGCTGATATGATGGCAAAAAATAGCGTTTCTATAAGTACCTACTTGTTTTTGAGAGCTGCTTGACATGTTTAATAAATCCACCATCATTTTTTTATTCCATTTTTCGCTGACATTTGCGCAAGTCTCTATCGTGGGTAAAGGTGATACGCCCATGACTGTTGCTATATCTGCTCCTGCTTGATAGCACATGGTAAATTCATACTCTGCGTTATCAATCGTTTTGATATCTGCTACAATCGTCTTGTGCGGAAATGCCTGTTTGATTTTATAAATACTTTCAACTCCATACTCTTTTATAAGAGATGTACCTACTTCAATCCAATCAACAGAGGGTTCTGCCAGCTTGGCAAGGATAATAGCTTCTTCAATTGTGACGCGATCTAATGCTAATTGTATCTTCATATTTTTTCTCCTCACTTTCTACTAAATCGGTTTAGTAACAGCGTAAAAAAAACCAATATTTTGATGAGCTAAAAAGAGCACGCCATAGGCGCTCTTTTTAGCTTAATGGGATAAAGTTGTTTCTCGAATAATTAATTCACAATCATACTGGTACTCTTCATAAGCTATCTTTTCTTTCAAAATTTGTTTAATAAGTAAATCTGCTGCTTTTGTTCCCATATCAAAAGCGGGCTGCGAAATCGTCGTAACGGCAGGCGTTGCTACATCTGCGTAAGGAATATTATCATAAACAATTAAAGATAAATCATTTGGGATATTAAATCCGTGTTGTTTAATAAATTTCTGCACTTCAATGAACACTAAATCGTTTCCAGCAAGCAGCGCTGTCGGCGGACTGTCGGCTGAAAATAGGTTCTCAAGCGCTTTTTGCATGTCCGCTTTTTTGCAGTTGATAATCATGGATTCATTTACAGGCATATTGGCTGATGTTAACGCTTCTTTGTAACCTTCTACACGTTCAATCCGGGGTGTAATAGTTAAGGGTTCTGTAATGATCGCTATATGCTTATGTCCAAGCTCGAGGAGATGCAAAATAGCCTGTTTTGTGGCTTCTTGATTGTTTGCCACTACGGATGGAATTTTCCCTTTTACATCATGAATTTTACGGTCCATAATAACAACCGGATATTCTTCTTTGATCATCTGCTCATAAAGAGAAGTATTCGCACCCGTTGGAAATAAAATAAGGCCATCTACTTGCTTTGCTTTTAACATATTAATATATTTCTTTTCTTTATCAGGGTCATCATCTGCGTTGCAAATGATGGCATGTATATCTTGCGAATGGCAATAGTCTTCAATGGCACGAATGACTTCCGTAGAAAATCTGTGCATAATATTGGCGACAATAATCCCAATCATCGACGTTCGCTTTTGTTTTAAGCTTCGTGCTAGATAGTTGGGCTGATAGCCCAGTGTATCAATCGCTTCTTTAATTTTCTTTCGCGTTTCTTCGCCCATATATTCGTATCGCTTGTTAATGTATTGTGATACGGTGCTTTTGGAGACATTTGCTGCTTTTGCAACGTCCAGCATAGTAACTTTTTGCATCATGATCCGTCCTTTTCATTCAATCCCTAAAATTATGCTACTCCTAGTGTAAACGAAAAAAACGAAAAAGGAAAAGCCTTCTTGCTAGCAGAAGACTTTATTTATTAAGCGTACGCAAGCCTAGCTTCTTGAATTTCATGAGTAAAACGTTTCGCTTCCCTTGTTACTTGAAGTAAGTATTCAGGAGTTGGAAGCTGCTTGCCATCTACTAATGTGCTTCCTGCTCCAATAGCAGCTGCTCCAGCTTTAATATAAGCTCCCGCATTCTCAGCCGTAACGCCGCCCGTTGGCATTAACGGAATATGAGGAAGCGGTCCTGCTATATTTTTAAAATAAGCGGGGCCTACTACGCTTGCCGGGAAGACTTTAATCATATCTGCGCCGCATTCATACGCTGTTAGTATTTCAGTAGGTGTAAAAGCGCCCGGAACGCTAATGACTCCGTATCTTTTAGCCGTTTTAATTGTTCGTTCGTTCACCGTAGGGGAAAAAATAAATGACGCTCCTGCCATAATGGCAATTCGTGCTGTTTCTTCGTCTAGAACAGTTCCTGCTCCAATAAACATTGAATCGTCAAATTCATTTTTCAATTCTTTAATAACCTCTACGGCAGCAGGGTTTTCCATTGTGATTTCTAGATTTGTTACTCCGCCTTCTTTTAACGCGTAGGCAAGCGGAATAATTCGCTCAGCGCTTGCTCCTCGAATGACCGCTACAATACCGCTACTTGTAATTTTCTCAATATGCATCTCAATTCTCCTTTTCTATCATTACATTAAGCCGTTGTTTCAACTGGCTTCACACTCTGAACTTCTCTTGGCTTTTTCGTTGCGACAATGGTTAAAACTGCCGCAAGGAATAATGATCCAGCCATAAAGATATAGGAAGCGCCAAACCCTCCTGTTGATCCATTTAAAAATCCTACAATATAAGAACCGGCAAATGAACCAAGTGCCCCCATGCTATTGATTAAAGCCATCGCTCCTCCGGCAACATTACGCGGTAAAATTTCAGGAATAATCGCAAAGAACGGTCCGTACGGAGCATACATCGTTCCTCCGGCGATAACGAGTAAAGTAAAAGAAAGCCAGAAGTTGCTTGTGCCAACTAAATAAGATCCGTAAAAGGCAAGAGCTCCTACTAATAAGAACGGCCATACAAATGCGCTTCGTTTTAAAAACTTATCTGATAGATATGAAACCGTTAACATTAATACGACTGCTAATACGTAAGGAACGGACGCTAACCACCCTGTCTTCACTATACTCATGTTAGGCGCTGCTTTAATAATAGACGGCAGCCACATAACAAATCCGTAGACACCAATACTCCATAAAGCATATTGAATGCTTAATAAAATGACAGTACGATTTTTGAAAGCTTCTTTATAGCCTTTAACAGGTTTGATTCCTTCTTGTTCTTTTTGCAGCGCATCGTGTAAATCTGCTTTTTCTTTTTTCGACAGCCAGCCTGCATCTTTTGGCTCGTCGTTTACTAGTTTCCACCATAAAAACGCCCAAATAACAGCCGGAAAACCTTCTAAAATAAACATCCATCTCCAGCCAAATGATTCTAGTAAATATCCAGAAACAATTGACATCCAAAGAACGGTTGCCGGGTTTCCTAAAATTAAGAACGTGTTGGCTCTAGAACGTTCTGCTTTTGTAAACCAGTGGCTTAAAAAAACGAGCATAGCGGGCATGACGGCACTTTCCACTACTCCTAAAGCAAATCGAATAACAAACAAAAATCCGACGTGGCTTACCATACCCGTAGCTGTAGCAAGTGCTCCCCATAAAATCAGAGACCAAAAAATCAGCTTTTTGGCGCTTTTATTTTCAGCATAGTGAGCGCCTGGAATTTGGAAAAAGAAATAACCTAAGAAAAAGAGCGATCCTAATAAAGACGAAATACCTGGCGTAATATGAAGATCTTCTGCCAGCCCTGCCGCTGCTCCAAACCCGTAGTTTGCACGGTCTAAATATGCAAGGCTATACGTAATAAATACGATAGGAATTAACCGAAGCCATCTTTTTTTTGCTAGCTGCTGTTTCATTATCACTTCACTCCTTGTTTTTGGAATTCCATATATTTTTGCAACTGCTGTTCAGTTGGATATCCGTCGTTATCTCCAGGACTTTGTACAGCTAATGACCCAATAGCATTTGCTCTCATGACAGATTGAGTAAGAGAATCATGTTGAAGAAGTCCGCTTAACAGCCCTACTGCAAAGCCGTCTCCTGCACCGACTGTATCCACTATTTGTTTCACTTTAATTCCTTCAACCATTCCTTGCTCTCTTGCTGTCTTAAAGAAGGCTCCTTGTTCACCCAGTTTAATAACGACAAGTTCTACGCCTGCATCTAAATAGTAAGAAGCGATGTCTTCTGGGTTTTCGTAGCCGGTTAAGATTTTTCCTTCTTCAATACCCGGAAGAACGTAGTTTGCTTGTTTAGCAGCTTCGTTGATTGTAAAAATCATTTCTTCCTTCGATGTCCAAAGAGTCGGTCGCAGGTTCGGGTCAAAGGAAACCGTTCTGCCAGCTGCTTTCATCGAGGTAAGCGCGTGTAGAGCAAATTCACGCATGCTTGCTGACACAGCAAGCGGTATTCCTGTCATATGCATGTGTTTTGCCGCTAAAAAATAGTTTCGATTAAAATCGCTTGGGTGCAAGTGACTGGCTGCTGAATTTTTTCGGAAGTAACAAACTTCCGGATCTCCCACTTCCACTTTTGATTTAATTTGAAAACCTGTTGAATGTTCGCTATCTACTAGTACACAATCGGTGTTGACCGACTCCTCTTGTAGCCGTTTCATAATAAACGTACCGAAAGGATCATTGCCTACTTTGCTCACCCACCCTGCGCGCAGACCGAGACGAGCGAGACCAATTGCTACATTTGTTTCTGCTCCGGCTAGCTCTTTTGTATAATGCTTAATCTCATACAGCGGTCCTGGTTGTTCTGCCATGAACATCGCCATTGCTTCTCCGAAGGTAATAACGTCTAATGAATTCATTGCACTTCCTCCTGTTCTGCTGCTTGCACCAATGAAATGAAGCGGGGGATTTGTTCCGGTTCATCGATTGGAAACTCTAAAGCTTTAAAAATCGAATGAGAAAACCCTTTCAAAATATCTTTCCACATTTCATTTGAATCGTTTGATATAGAGGTTGTTACTAGCTTTCCGCTATTTTTTATTACGTGTTTAATATGAATATAGCCTACAAAGGACCTTAGCTTTTTGATTGCTTCCTGGGGTCGTTCCTGTACATAAAGCCAGTTACCAATATCAAACGTCATGGAAACAGGAATTTCGTAAGCGTTATCAAAAAATGCGTGCAAAGATGCTATGTTGCCTCCATAATTGGTTTGATCGTTTTCCACAAATAGATGTAAAGCTGGAAATGCCTGCAATAGCTCCTGCAATTCCCCTATAGGTGATTGTGGCTGATAAAAACCAAGAGAAACTTTTACCCACTGAGCGCCAAGTGATACGGCTTCTTCAAGAATAGATTTTAATTCTTGTTTGTTTAACTCTCCACTTTCTTTCCACAGTTCGATTGGAGCCGAATATACTGTAAAAAGCGGATATCTTTTTAATTCTTCGGCAATAAGCTCAATCTCTTGATCTACTTTTTTCATTAACTCTCTTCGAATTTCCACTCCATGTACTTGCTGTTCATATATTCTCCCAATCATGGTGTGCTGAGAGTTTGTCGTTTCAAATGCATTTAAAGGAATAATGATATGATTCATAAATCGACCTACCTTTCTTATTATACTAGCTAACCACTTACTAAACCGGTTTAGTAAATCGATTTATCTAAATTATAAGACTATTGAAAGCGCTTTTCAAGCTTTTTTTATAAATTATAAAAAAAAGAAACAACACGGCGTTATGCCGTGTTGTTTCTTAGTGATCTTCTGTGCTTTTTACTAAATTGCGATCTTGTTGATAAATATCATAGATTAAGAAACTAAAACCATAATACAAGACCATGATTACAACTGACTTTGTCATGATAAATAAAGCGCCTAGCCCGATACCAACTAACAGCGTCTGGACACTCAAACGGTCACGCTGAAAAGCTAGCTGTGATAGGAAATAACCAATACCAATTAAAATAGCCAACACCCATGTATTTTGAATGGCTAATACATAGTGACTATATAAATAAAAGCTAGGAAAATAGACGGTGCTTTCTACGAAGCTGGAAATACCGCTGTATGCAAGCCACCACTTTTGCTCTCTTTCTGTTTTAGGAACGGTTGCCTCAATTGACGTGGGCATCTCCTGTTCCACAAAAACCGTTTCTCCATGATCTTTCATCCATTGGATCATAATGGAAATAATAATAAAACCTGCAAAGATTAAAAGCAGCAGATATTCAATCCACGCTGGATACGGAGCCGTCCGGTGAATCGTATCTAGATATACTCCCTGCAATCCTAACATAGAAAGTGGAACCGCATGGTATACCATCACCGCAATATAAAATAGTAAAATTAGCACATAAAAAAAGAACTGTTCTTTGTAGTAGCGAATTTTTTTGCCTTCTGAAGCAATTCGCTTAACAGTCACGCTCTCCAAGTACGGACGAATAATGCTTATGATAATAATAAGACACGTAAATACAATCATATAGTTATGTAATCACCTTTTCAACTTCATTATGTAACATTTTTTTCCATCCGCGAGAACAGGTGGTTAACAGCCTCTGTCCTTTCTTATAGTACCAAAAAACTAAACTTTTTGACAATCCTGATTTATCAATTAGGAAGATGAAATAAGCGTAGCTACATTAATACCGCTAATTGTGACCATAGGAGATCCCCCGCCTGGGTGAGTCGTTCCTCCTACAAAATATAAGTTTTTAACATCTTTTGAGACGTTGCTTGGACGAAGAAAACTATCCATTTTCCGATTTGAACTCACTCCATACAAAGCGCCTTTAAATGCACCAAAGGTTTGTTCAATTTCACATGGAGTAACAATTCGTTCATGTACAAGCGAGGGCTCAATATCTAAACCAAACTGAGAAAGCTTGCGATAGACAACCTCTCTGTAAGCTTTCATTTTTTCTTGATTCTCTTCTTTTACAGCAGGGGCATTCACTAAAATAAATAAATTATCACCCGGAGCTATCGTGTTATCGGTATACGAAGAATTACAAACGTAAATGGTAGGGTCGGTTGGAAGCGTTTTTTGCTGAAATAGTTCATAGAATTCCTGCTTGTAATCCTGAGAAAAGTACACTTGATGATGAATCAGCTGAGAAAAGCGCTTCTTAACTGCTGCCATAATTACATAGGCTGATATGGAAGGCTCAAATTCAGCTGCTTTTTTGTTTTTAAAATGAGGTCTATCCTGCTCTTTTACGAGTGCCGGATAGGCTTTTAGCAAGTCCCCGTTTACAATAACGATATCCGCGTCTATCTTTTCTTCTCCATTCACTTCCACTCCGACAGCCCGCTTGTTTTTTACTACTATTTCAGTGACGCTGCAGTTTGTATACAGCTTTCCGCCGACTTTTTGGAACACATGCCCCAGCCCTTTTGCAATTCTAGTATTTCCTCCTTTTACATAGTACACCCCGTCATTCATTTCTAAGTGTCCAATCAGTGAAAAGGTAGCGGGCGATGTATAAGGTGAAGATCCAATATAGGTTGCGTATCGATTAAATGCATTTCGAATGTTTTCATTTCGAAAAAAGCGCTGATGAAACGTATCTACTGTTTCAAACGGCCTTACTTGCAGCAGTGCTTTTAATAGAGAAGGGTTTGTGTAATCTTTCCATGACGAAAATGTCCGGTAGAAAAATTGACTTTTTGCAATGTCATATATTCTTTTTACTTCTTTTAAATAGGCCGGGTATTGTTTAGCAGCAAAGGGGTCGAGACGTTCAAACTGCTCAATCATTTTTCGTTCGTCGATAGACATGGAAAATTGTGAACCGTCGGTGAAGAAATTATTCGTATGATGCGTTAGTTTGACAAGAGGCATATAGTCTTCTGCACGTTCGCCCGCTTGCTCAAATAACCACTGAAAAACTTCTGGCATTGTAATGGTATTAGGCCCGAAATCAAAAGAATATTCTCCTAGCTGCACAGGCATCATTTTTCCGCCTACGTGCTCGTTTTTTTCAACGATTGTGACATCGAACCCTTTTGTTTGAAGAAGAACTCCTGCAGCTAATCCGCCTAATCCTGCCCCGACAATTAGTACTTTTTTCATTGATAATGCCTTCCTTTCCATTCATATCCCTGCTTTTTTCGTTCACGCTTCATAGAATGGTTCATGAGCAGCATCAGCACAATTGCCGACGCCGGCATAGTAAGAAACAAAAGCCCTTTTTGCTGAGCCGATTGGTCAATTAAAAACCGCTGTAAAAGCATGATGCAAAAAGGCATAATCCAAAGCATGTTGCCTGTAAGAATTCCTGCTATAAACAAAGGAAGCGGCAGCACATAGTAACAGGCAAAAAAAACGCTCAGTATCCAAACTGCTTTAGCGGATCGGCCTAGACCAACAAAGATATTTTTAGCAAACCCATTCCATACTTCTTCAGTTGTTTCATACATATAACAGCTAACGTGAGACGTAATATTGGCTAAAATAACGCGCTGTTTCTTTTTCTTAAAAAGCTGAGCTAGATGCACATCTTCTACTAGTGAAGTTTTAACAGCTTCATGTCCTCCTGCGATCTCATAAGCTTCTTTTTTTATAAACATAAAAGCACCGTGAGCTGCTGAAGCTTTGCTCACCTTGTTACGGTTCGCTACCACAACCGGTAAATAGCTAAAAACAACAACATGCTGAAGCGGAACAACCAATGCTTCTAACCACGTTTTTACGGGAAAACGTGGAAACCCTGTTAAAAGAGCGGCTTTTGTCGCTTGTGCGGTGGCTAAAGTATGTTCTAGCGTGCGTTCTTTGAGCTGTACATCGGCATCTACAAACAATAAATAGTCTCCATTTGCAGCTTGCGACAGCTGGTGACAGGCATGAACTTTTCCTACCCACCCTTCTTTCAGCTCTTTTCCTTCTATGATGGTAAACCTTGAATCTCCGTGAATTTCTTTCAAAAGCTTTGTTCGTGTTTCATCTGTGGACTGATCGTCTAGTATGACACATTCTAGATTGCTGTACGTTAATCCTTTAACAGAAGAAATGATTCGCTTTACATTTCGTTCTTCGTTTCGCATTGGAATCAAAATAGAAATGAGAGGCTGAGGTGTTTTTGAATTCAACTTGTATCTATTTAATTTAGGCATTGCTTGAATATTTACAATGGTCAGAAGCAGCATCAAAATAAATAAAAGCATATAGTAAATCATTCTTTCACCTTCGCTTTCCACCACGTTAACCACTCGCTAAGCGTCTTTCGTCCTTTTAATAAAACCGTAAATTCCTCATCGTTTTCTTGAATGATTTTTTGTTTTTGATGATCGAGCTGAGCAGTGACTGCACCGGCTAGCGTTTTGGTTATATCTTCTCTTGCATTGGCTAAGTCGTAAAAAACAGCTTGCCCTACCCAGATAAAAAGCTCCGGTCGCTGATCATGGCGAAACGTATAATAATATGTAATGGGAATAACTTCAACGTCAGATTGCTTTTTTAGAAGAAAAGCAGGTCCTTCAGAAAAAGCTAACGGTCTTTTCTCAAGATGCTCTTCTTTTCCTTGAGGAAAAACAAGCACCGCTTTTTTATCTGCTAACAGCCTACTGGCAAACCTTAACGATTCCATCGTATGCTTCGGAGACGCTGCATTTACTGAAAAAGCCCCGATTCGTTGAAAAAAAGGAAAATCCTTCATTCCTTGTTCAGACATCATAGCGTATAGATCTGTTTTTAATACTGCGTTATTTAAATAAAATGTCACTAAACCGTCCCACCAGCTGGAATGATTAGCAATTAATAAAATTTTTTTATCTTTTGGGAGCTCTTCTATATGTAAATGAATACGATAAAACTGTTTTTTGAGCTGATATGTGACAAACAGTTGAAAAAAGCGCTCAAATAGTGAGTTTTTCTTCGGATAAATCATAAGCGAGTCTCCTTTTTATACACAATATAAAGAATAAGAAAAGGAATCATCGTCAGCCATACCACAAGCCACAGGCCATTTACTAATGCTACAATTACAAACATCATGACGACTGCACTATACAAAAACACCATTCTTCTTTCCCATACCGGCTCTTCTTCTTTAGGAACCTTAGCTAAAAAGAAATATACGACCAGCTGAATGAAGAAAGACAGTAAAAACCAGCCGGAGAAATTGGATAAAGGAATATTATAATAAAAGCTGTCCCCTTCCCACACCCAATATTGTTTAACAATATAGGCAACGGGATCAATAGCCAAATCCATAATAACAGCAAATAGCGAACTAATGACCGCATAGGCAATTCCATGGACAATAAACGGCAGCTCCATGCGCTTCATAATTCCGAGAGCTAATATTCTGCTTGTGATTACGACCATAAACCAAGCCGATCCAATGGTCAGAGGAACTCCTAAAATTTTGGCGCCAAAATCTTTTTCATAATCGTAGGATCCAAACAAAAACCCATGTTTAACACCTAGACTTTCGACATAAATAGATGCGCCTGTCACAAATACGGCAACGACCAGTGCCCGCCTTACTCCATAGGCTTTAGCTAGATAAATAAGAGCAAGAAGACTGCTCAAGTGTAAAAAAACAGCATTTGCCCATTCTAACCATGAAGGCAGCAAATCAAATGAAAGCAAAACGACTCCGCATACGTACCAAATAAGAAAAAAACGATAAATACCATTTGTGATCATCGATTCACCTTCTCTCCAGCTTCTTTTTATCAAATTGCTATTATATAAGCTTGTATACATTCTCTCCATTTTCAATGTGCTCTTTTCTATGAGTAGAACACACTCTCTTAAGATTATGTGAAAATAGCCACTGTTAGTACGTTCCCTAAATAAGAGACTTTATTACTTATTTATAAACAAAAATAAAATAAACGTCCATTAAAATCTACGGATGTATAGATTGAAATGACGTTTATTTTTTCTTATGTATATACACTTCTAATAGCTTTTTGGCAATGAGTCCAATAACCAGTCCCGGTACAACAGACAGCATAGGGAGCCAAATTGGGCCTATAAAAACACCGTTGATGGTTGTCACTGAGGAATACATAATGCCTACTGTAACAAAATAAGCACAGGAGACAAAAGGAATAAATGTAAATCTCGATGCGCCGTTTTCTGCTTCTTTAACAGCATCCCAAATTGCAAAAAAATATAAACATGGATAAAACATTAACCACTGCATGTTCATTACCTCGAGGGATTGCTTTGTTTCCCCCAAAAAGCTTAAGCGAATGCCTTCATTAAAATTTGCGCCCATATTAATGAGAAATTCAAGTACAATAAACAAAATTCCTTTTATATGTTTTTTGTTTAGTAATTGTCCAAAGCCTGGCAACGCAATGCTCCATAAAAGAGCTTCTAGTCTAGTCACGTTCTATCCCAACATTTTGGCGTATAAAAGAACTCCACAGCATGATATCAGTAGAAATTTTGTCCATAGTTATCAACCTCACAATAATTTACTTATAGTTTTTGTAAATGTAAAATTTTTATACTACATCTCCTTTAATATTTGTAACTTATTGTAAATTGATAAATGTTTTAGCTATTCAACCAGACATTTTCGTTTAGAATTTTCTGTTTATTAAAACAAAAGCGTGCGATATACTAGTTTTATACGTACGAAAGGATGAGAAAGCTGACATGGAAACAAGTTTTTTTTCAATTTTAATACTAGGATTTTTTTTAGGAATCAAGCATGCTCTAGAACCAGATCACATTATCGCTGTATCAACCATTGCTTCAAAAAGTAAAAAGCTGTGGCGCTCTTCGCTTGCAGGAGTATACTGGGGGATTGGTCATACGCTTACGCTGTTTATTTTTGGCATGATTTTAATAGTGTTAAAAAGCAGTATTTCTGAACGTATGAGCATGTCACTTGAATTTTTAGTGGGCATTATGCTCGTTTATCTCGGTTTTACATCGTTTCTGTCTTACAAAAAACAAGTGCATACGCATCACGAAAAAACGTCTTACTTAAAGTCATTAGGCATTGGCTTTGTTCATGGACTGGCCGGAAGCGCAGCGATGGTTGTAGTAACGATGAGCACCGTTACTCACGTATGGCAAGGTGCGCTGTACATTATCATTTTTGGAATCGGCACTTGTCTTGGCATGCTGTTATTTACGACGGTTATTGGAATTCCATTCGTTACAACTAAAAAGCAAGTGACGTTAAACCGCTGGTTGATGCAGGTAACAGGTGCTGTCAGCATTATATTTGGCCTCTATTATATGTATAATTTAGGTGTAAGCGACGGATTATTTAGTCTGTGGTTCTAACAGAGCATAAAACATAATGAAAATAATTCAATCTAAAGACGAATAAGTAGGATAAATGATCTGGACTGCTTGTTCCACAGCTGTTGATTTCTGTGCAAGACTTCGCTTTGTCCTCTAATCAACGGCTAGAACGAACTACATACAGGAAACCTACGTTCACCCTACCAATAAAAAATCCGAACGAATTTGATTCTCTATCAAGAGTTCAGCTCGTTCGGATTTTTCTTTAACTACTATACTTTTGTACAGGCACTTTAATACTTACGCAAAAGTGATACTTCAGCTTTTAATAACTCCTGCCGGAACAATCCGTATACTTTGACGATTATCTCTTCCACTTCTTGTGTACTAGCAGCTAGTATTCGAATAGCACATCCGGAAATCGGAAGTGCGGAAGCTCCTGCTTTACAGCCTGCCTCTTCGCACAGCTGATGTACTTTCGCTATAAATGCGTCGTCGGCGTTTGGATGAACAATAATAATCGATCCAAAATGAGTATACCCTTCCATTTTCATCATGCCGCGCAGATGGTTTTCTGGCTTCAAGTATAAGTGATCGTATACCTTCAGCTGCTTTTTTACATACAGTTTCAGCTTGGAACGCATAGAGGTATATTGAAACAGCTGCCCATCCGGCGACCACCCCGGGGTGATGCTGTCACACATAAACAAAGCAGCGTTTTCTGCCATATGAACCGTTATTTCTTGGACAAATGCAGCATTTTCATACAAAATAAGCGGGTCTGGTATATATTCCATGATGGATTGTTCTTCAAGGGTTATGCACGTTTCTTGTAAAACAGCTGCGTTCGGTGTTTTGTACACCTTTGTCGCAGATTGAGTAGTAGCAGTCAGCTGAGCATTTTTCTCGACCGTTATCATCGTTTTGTATTTGTCTCCACTCACGTATCCCCCGCCTACGTGAAGCATATAAACAAAAGGTGATTCAGGAGTCATGTAAATAGGTCTGGCAACTTTGAAAGCCCCGTAATGATAAGTATCTTTAATAACCGTTCGCTCACTGTTTCTTTCTGCACGAAGCTCTAAATAACCCGTGTAGCTCATGATTCAAGGCCGATTAAAAAGGCCTCTTTTTTGATCCATTCTATCACTTGATTGAGCCCTTTATCTTCTTTTAAATTGGTGAAAACAAAAGGCTTGTGCCCTCTCGCTTGGATTGTATCTTTTTCCATTACTTCTAAACTCGCTCCTACATATGGGGCTAAATCTGTTTTGTTGATAATGAATAAATCAGATTTAATCATTCCTTGACCGCCTTTACGCGGGATTTTTTCTCCTTGTGCTACATCGATGATATAAATTGAAAAATCAACGAGCTCTGGGCTAAACGTTGCGGCTAAATTATCTCCTCCGCTTTCTACAAAAATAAGTTCAACATCGGGGTGACGTTCCACTAACTCATCAATTGCAGCAAAGTTCATGGATGCATCTTCTCGAATAGCTGTATGAGGACATCCTCCTGTTTCTACTCCTACGATACGATTTTCTGGCAAAATACTGTTTTTTACTAGAAACTGTGCATCTTCTTTTGTATAAATATCGTTTGTAATGACTGCCATACTGAGCTGCCCTTCTAGCGCACGCGTTAATCGTTCTACTAACATTGTTTTTCCTGCACCAACAGGTCCACCAATTCCAATTTTAATTGCATCCATTTTTTATGCCTTCATCATTCGAAGGCCTTCCCTCCTTTTTTATGACATGAACAATCGAACATGCAGTTGTTCATGCTGCATTTGAGCAATTTCTAACCCTGGTGTCACGGCACCAAATTCCTCTTGATCTGCTTGCAAAATATGCTGAAGCGCTTGCTGCAGCAGCGGCTGAAAAAGAACGAGCGTTTTTTGCCCATCGGTTTGGCCGATTGGTATGCCGCGAACAGCATTTTGAATTAATGAAGAGATGCTAGCGTACAAATGACTTAAAATTGCCTCTTCTTTTGTAATGTTTAACTGCAGGCTGGCTAATGCAAATACAACAGCAGGATGTCCGTACGCCTTCTTTGCTTTTACTTCACTCATATACTTTTCTAAATAAGAGCCTTGAAATAACTCTAAGCAAAGCTTTAACATGCGCTGGCCCACCCGTCTTGTCCCTTCTCTTGTTTCTTTTGACAAAGCAAGAGCGTATAGTTCATGATCAATTCTCATAATTTCGTTAAACTGGTCACGAACAGCATACTCATAAGCCAGCCTGCATGCTAAGCCGTCCGTATACGTCAGCTGAACATCAAGGTATGTACGAAGCGCTTCTTGAAAGGTTTCTGTGTCGTAAATTTGATTTCGCTGAATATACGTTTCAAAACCAAACGAATGCGAAAATGCACCCGATGGGAAATTTGAATCACATAGTTGAATCAGCGAAAGCAATGAATTAGTCATGACTATGTCCGATATGCTTAAAAGCTTGTTTTACTTTTCTTTTTTCGCGCTTATAGGGAATGTTGAGCTGCTGAAGCAATTCTTCGACTAAATAATCGTACTGTACAAGCATGTCTCCACCTTCAAACTGCGCCGGCAAATGGCGGTTCCCAAGCTGATGAGCAATTTCTCCCATCTGCTGAATATCAATCGGCTGAATGGTCAAAATATCGTCTGCCAGAACTTGCACAACAATCATATTGCTTTCATCCATAAATAGTACATCGCCATCAACTAACTCGCGGTTTTCTTTCAGACGAATTCCGAGTTCCTTACCGTGATCTGTTACAACGCGCTGAACGCGTTTTACTAAGTGATCACTTTCGATATATACCTTTTCTATATGTGGAGCTCGTTTTTCTAATGTTGCTATATTTCCGATAATTTTTTCGATTACCATTTTTTCACCTCAAAATAAAAAGTATCGCTGCGCCATAGGCACAACTTCTGCCGCTTCACATGTAATCATTTGTCCATCTATTTTTACTTCGTACGTTTGGGGATCAACTTCAATCTTAGGCATTTCTCCATTTAACTTCATATCTGTTTTTTTTAACTGACGAATATCTTTTACTGGTTTAAGCAGCTTTTGTAACCCTAGTTTTTCGCCCACTTTGTTCTCATACGCTGCTTTTGACACAAACGTAACGGAGGTTTTAGCTCTTGCTTTTCCATAAGAAGCAAACATCGGACGATATAAGACCGGCTGTGGGGTTGGAATTGAAGCGTTAGGGTCTCCCATTAAGCTGTGAGCAATTAAACCGCCTTTTACAATCAAGTCAGGCTTTATTCCAAAAAACGCTGGCTCCCATAGGACTAAGTCAGCTATTTTCCCTGTTTCTACCGATCCTACGTATTCGGAAATTCCATGAGCGATAGCTGGATTAATCGTATATTTAGCTACATAGCGTTTGACACGTGCGTTATCGCCGACTTCGCTGTCACCATCAATTTTTCCTCGCTGCTTTTTCATCTTATCAGCTGTTTGCCACGTTCGTGTAATCACTTCTCCTACACGTCCCATTGCTTGAGAATCTGAAGAAATCATACTGAATACACCTAAATCGTGTAAAATATCTTCAGCTGCAATCGTTTCTTTGCGAATGCGGGAATCAGCAAAAGCGATGTCTTCTGGTACAGCAGGATCAAGATGATGACATACCATGAGCATATCTAAATGCTCTTCAAGCGTGTTGACCGTATAGGGTCTTGTTGGATTAGTTGATGATGGAAGCACGTTTGGAAAGCTTGCCATTTCCATAATATCAGGTGCATGCCCGCCTCCAGCTCCTTCAGTATGGTAGGTATGAATGACTCGATCACCAATTGCTGCAATCGTATCTTCAACAAAGCCGCCTTCATTTAAAGTATCTGTATGAATCGCAATTTGAACATCGTACTCGTCTGCTACTTGCAGGCTTGTGTCGATGGCAGATGCCGTGGTTCCCCAGTCTTCGTGAAGCTTTAGTCCAATTGCTCCTGCTTTAATTTGTTCAATTAAAGGCTCTTTCGCACTTGCATTTCCTTTTCCTAAAAAGCCAATATTCATCGGAAATGCTTCAGCGGCTTCAAGCATTCGTTCGATATGCCACGCTCCGGGTGTACAAGTGGTAGCCTTTGTTCCTGTAGCAGGTCCTGTTCCTCCTCCAATCATCGTTGTCACGCCAGAGGCAAGGGCGGTTTCAATTTGCTGCGGACAAATGAAATGAATATGCGCATCAATACCGCCCGCGGTTACAATTTTCCCTTCAGCTGCAATTACTTCCGTACTCGCACCAATGATGATGTCTACTTCATCCATCAACAGCGGATTACCCGCTTTTCCAATAGTTTGAATGAGTCCATCTTTTATTCCAATATCTGCTTTATATATGCCTGTATAATCAACGATAATGGCATTTGTCAACACTAAGTCCGCTGCTTCACTTCGCGTTGCAAGAGGATGCTGCCCCATTCCGTCACGAATCACTTTTCCTCCGCCAAACTTTACTTCATCTCCGTAGGTTGTGAAATCTTTTTCAATTTCAATAAATAGCTCTGTGTCTGCTAAACGAACAGCATCTCCAACGGTTGGTCCAAACATATCTGCATACTGACGTCGCGACATTTGAAAACTCATCTTATGCATCTTCCTTTCTATCAGAAAGCGATCTGTTTGTTTTATTGTTCAGACCGTAAATTTCTCTTGTTCCGGAAAAAGCAACCAGCTCTACTTCTTTTGCATCACCTGGCTCAAAGCGAACGGCTGTACCGGCTGGAATATTTAAATGATAGCCAAGCGCAGCTTCGCGGGGGAATTCGAGCGCGGCATTCACTTCAAAAAAATGAAAATGTGAACCTACTTGAACGGGGCGGTCGCCTCTATTGATTACAGTCACGCTAATCGATTGCTTTCTGTTATTACATGTGATGGGTTCTTTTTTTAAGACGTATTCCCCTGGAATCATATTTTTCCCTCCTCTTAACGAATTGGATCGTGAACAGTGACGAGCTTGGTTCCGTCTGGAAAGGTAGCTTCTACTTGAATATCATGAATCATTTCAGGAATACCTTCCATTACATCTTCTCGTTTTAAAATCTTGGTACCTTCTCGCATTAGCTGTGCTACCGTCTTGCCATCGCGAGCTCCTTCCATAATTTCATATGTAATGATCGCTACTGCCTCGGGATAGTTAAGTTTTAATCCTCTTGTCTGACGGCGTCTTGCTAAGTCTGCAGCTACGACAATCATTAATTTTTCTTGTTCTCTCGACGTAAGTTTCAATGAAAGCTTCCTTTCTGCTAATCTATTTTCTTGTTAACATCAAATGTGATATTTTCTAACACAAATACACAACTAATTATATTAAATTTTCTGATAAAAAACAAAGGATTTATATCTTTCGATAAAAAAAGATGAGCATATTTGCTCACCTTTTACTCTTCTGAAATCACTTGTGTTTTCCATTTCTGCAGGTGTTTCCAACCTAGACCTTCAGCTAGCTGACGTTTTGCATAGTCTACTCCTTCTTCAATAGAAGTTTCATAGCCAAATAAATAATAGCGCAAGCCGGCGTTTAATACTACTTGATTATAGACATAAGTCAGTTCGGAAGAAGATTCACCCTCCAAAATGCGCGTCACATATGCCGCTTGTTTTTCAACACTTATTTTCTTTTCAAAGTGTTCTTCTTCCACAAACAGTCCGTATTCTTTTGGATTGACAATAAACGACTCCATCTCTCCTTCTGAGATAGTAAAAACAAAGCTGCTTCTATGTACAGGTACATCTTCAGATCCTTCTATACCTTGCACCACGTATACATGTTTAAACGGGAGCGAAGCAAAAATGGGCACAATTTTGTTAATGGCCGTGCGGTGAAAAGCGCCCATCATTAAAGAAGAAGCATTTGATAAATTTAATAGTTTTTCAACCGTATTAATTAGTGTTCTTACGCCAATTTCATGACGAATTTGTTTGATGCGACTAAGAGGATAAGAGATTGTTTCAGCATTTACAAAGCCAATTTTTAATGTTTCTAACGTATGACCGATGTCTTCAATCGTTTGAGCTTGAGGGATCTGTAATGAATGAAGTACATCTTCAATCGTTGTTCCAAACTTTGGAGGAAGCGCTTCTGTACAGTGTAAAAAAGCTGGCACACCTCTTTCAGCTAATAAAATCGATACAGGAATGGTCGCAAAAAATGAATTTCTCCCTGCATAAGGGCTTGCAAAATCAATTGATTTATCTTTTAACGGCTGAGACAGCGGTATCTCTTTTGTTTTTTCGCGAAAAGCATGAACGAATCCCAATAGTTCATCTGCATTTTCGGTTTTAATGCGTTCCGCAATAAAAAAAGCAGCGACCTGAGCATCCGTAGCTTGTCCAGAAGCGATTAAGCGAGCTGCTTCTTTTGCTTGTTCATACGTTAAGTCAGTTGATCCTCTTTTTCCGCGCGCTATTTCTTTGATAAATTGTTGCATATCGTACACTTCCTTTTTAACTGAATATTTGTACATTGTATCACATATTTCCTTTGCTCCTTAGATTATCTTCTATCAGGTACGCAAACTGCTAAAAAATATGAAATTAAAGGAAAAGTACTAGTTCTTTTATAACCTAATATAGTATAATCTATCTGCTATACTATTATTTGGATATTTGGGGGACTTTACAAATGAAAAAAGAGAAACTACTTGTACCATTTATAGCAGCATCCGTTTTAGTAGGAGCATCGGTGACAACGCCTGTTTTTAGCCACTCTGCTTATGCTGCTTCTTCTGTGAGCGTTTATCAAAAAGACGTTAATTCGCTAGCAGATTATTACGCACCATTTTATAAAACCGTAGAAAAAAAGCTAAAAGAAATTGAAGGAATAAAAGATGACGAAAAAGCGTTAGCGGCATATGATCAGCTTGCGGATCAAATTGACCAGTTTCTAACAAAGACTGATAAAAATTACGCGATGAATCATCTTAATTCAGAAGCTGATCAGCTTCAAGGGTATTTATATGACAGCTTAATTGCTCTTTACAATTACATTGTAGATCTTGAAGACTATGCGTATGGAGATGTAAGTGACGCGGAATTTAATAAGATCTCTGCAAATTTTGAAAAAGAAATCAACGCATACAATACGCAATTTCAGCAAAAAGCGAAGAGCTATAAAACGAAGCGAAAAGTAACGTTTAGCGCAAATATGAGTTATTTGCTTGATGAAGATATTCAACCTTCACCAACAGCTCCATCTACACCGGCTGATAACAATGGCACCTACACGGTGAAAAAGGGAGACACGCTGACAGCAGTCGCTAAAAAGTACGGCATGACGGTAGCTGAATTAAAAAAATTAAACAATTTAAAAACAGATGCGCTAAAAGTTGGACAAGTGCTGAAAGTGAAAAGTACAAGCGCACCTGCGCCGGCTCCAGCACCCCAAACTTCTGTTAGTGCAAAACAGCAGCAAATCGTATCGTATGCCAAAACGCTAATTGGAAAGCCATATAAATATGGAGGAACGACACCAAAAGGTTTTGATGTATCAGGGTACACACAGTATGTATATAAAAACGCGGGTTCAACTATTTCTATCCCCCGTACAGTAGCAGATCAGTATAAAAGCGGAACGGACGTAAAGCAAAACAGTCTGCAGGCTGGAGATTTAGTTTTCTTTAAAAACGGCAAATCCGTTTCAGTCGTAGGAATTTACCTAGACAAACAAGAATTCATTTATGTCAGCAGCAAAGGCGTTAAAACGCAATCACTTTCAACAGCGTACTGGAAAAACAGCTATGCGGGCGCAAAGCGTATTATAAAGTAAAAAGAGGTGCCTTATGGCACCTCTTTTGTTTTACTAGCTATGTATTTCTATACTAGACTAGCAATTTTATAAAGAACTTCTTAGTTCATAACCGTGATTTTAACAGATTTTCTTCCGAACTGTTGAGCATCACCTTCAGAAGGAACGAATACATCGATTCGATTGCCTTTAATTGCTCCACCTGTATCGGCAGCTACAGCTTCACCATAGCCTTCTACATAAACTTTCGAACCTAACGGAATAACACTAGGATCAACAGCGATTACTTTTTGGTTTGGATTTGCTTTTAAATCCACTCCTGTAGCAGTTGTACCGCTACATCCAGCGCAATTAGCCGTATAGGCAGTTGCTTCAACTGTCATTGATTTGCCGCTGGCTTGTTGTGACGATTCAGCAGGTTGTTGTTGTTTTTGAGCTTGTTCAGCTTGAGCTTGCTGCTGCTCTTTTTGAGCTTGTTCAGCTTGAGCTTGCTGCTGCTCTTTTTGAGCTTGTTCAGCCTGAGCTTGCTGCTGCTCTTTTTGAGCTTGTTCAGCTTGAGCTTGCTGCTGTTCTTTTTGAGCTTGTTCAGCTTGAGCTTGCTGCTGCTCTTTTTGAGCTTGTTCAGCTTGAGCTTGCTGCTGCTCTTTTTGAGCTTGTTCAGCCTGAGCTTGCTGCTGCTCTTTTTGAGCTTGTTCAGCTTGAGCTTGCTGCTGTTCTTTTTGAGCTTGTTCAGCTTGAGCTTGCTGCTGCTCTTTTTGAGCTTGTTCAGCTTGAGCTTGCTGCTGTTCTTCTTGAGTTTGTTCAGCCGGCGCTTGAGCTTGCTGAGTTTCTGGAGCAGCTTGGGCTACTGAAGGGCTTGATTGCTGAGCTTGGCCGTTTGGAGACTGAATTTTTAGTTGTTCGCCAGGATAAATTAAATCTGACTTCAGTCCGTTCCATTCTTTAATTTGATCTACCGTCACGCCGTATTGCTGGCTGATGGACCATAATGTATTTCCTTGCTGAACTTTGTGCGTCATTTCTTTTATAGTAGCTACGTTTAATTCTTGATTTGGATAAATAATATTAGATGTTAAGTTATTTGCATCTTTTAGCTCGTCTACGCTCACGCTGTGCTTTTGAGCGACTTTCCATAACGTATCACCTTTTTCTACGTGATACGTTCCGCTTGTAGAAGCAGAAGCTGCACCTACAAATCCCGCTGAAAGGATTGCTGTTGTTCCTAGAGTAAATATAAATTTTTTCATTACGAATACCTCCTTATTTACTCAATGATTGAATGATATCATCCTCACATTTCACAGCCGTTACAGAGCCATGCTACTTTTATTACAAAACTTAACAAAAAGGAACGTTTAAACGTAATATTTCTGATAATTTGGCTATATGATGAAACGTTTCTACTTTTTACTGCTTTTTATTGTTGTTTTAACCAAAATAGTTAAATTTCTCTATCATTGCTGGCTATGCCTCTTCTTTTTTATTGACCATTTAACGGGTATATTAAGTTTTTTTCGTAACAAAAAAGAGGTTGGAAATGAATCCAGTCAACTGCTAGAAGGAACTACATAAATGAAACCTATGTTCACCATAACAAAAAAAGCGAACCGCTCATCAAAGATTCTGATGAGCGGTTCGCTTTTCAATTCGGCTAAACTACTTTTGTCCCAGCCTTTTTATTTCTTATTAAATCCTTGCTTTTCAACAAATTCTTTCATGTACATACGCTTAGGATTGGAAAGCATTTCAGCCATTTGACCAGTCCATGTGTCTTGGCGTTTGCCATTTGTTCGTTCGTTGTAATAAGCAGAAATTTCTTCGTTATACGTCGTTAATTCTTTTTTCGTCTGCTCATGGTTTGGCTCATATGTTTCTTCATGATACACATGTTTAAATGGTAAGCGCGGCTTTTTATCCGTCATACCCGCTGGATGTCCAACCGTTAGACCAAATAACGGGATTACATGATGAGGCAGTTTTAACAATTTGCTTACTTCTTCTAATTCGTTACGCAAACCGCCAATATAACAAGCTCCAAGTCCCATTGATTCAGCAGCAAGCGTTGCATTTTGCGCAGCAAGGGCAACGTCAATAATAGCTACCATGAACTGCTCTGTGCTTTCGAGCGCTGTCGATAAATCTTTTTTCTCCATTTCTGCAATGACATCATGACGATGAAAGTCAGCGCAAAATACAAAGAAGTGTCCATTTGTTTCTACGTAAGGCTGATTTCCTGCTAATTGGGCAAGCTTTCGCTTCGTTTCTTTATCTTTTACTCCAATAATGGAGTACGCTTGAATATAGCTTGATGTGGAAGCTGCCTGTGCGCTTTCTACAATCGTCTGAATTTGCTCTTCCGACAATGGTTTGTCTTCATATTTGCGAATAGAACGATGATTTAAAATCGTTTCAATAACTGAGTTCATATTGTAATCTCCTTTTACTTCATTTAACCTTCTACAGATGTTATATCTACAGTTAGTTTATCGAATGTAAAAAGAAATAACCAATGTTCTGCTTAAAATTGATTTTGACTTGTCTCATATCGATACAGCTTAAAGTGATCTGCAAGCACGCGATCTACTTTTACTTCTAAGCTGTCTACATATTCGTCCATTCGTTTTATCAACCGGTTTCGTTTCACATCATTTTCTAAAATGTTCTTAAGCTGCTGTTCAAAGGCTTCAGCATCATTAAGCGGTATCAGCAGCTCTTTTTCTTTTAGATATTCAATGTTAATTTGTTCTTGACCGGGAAGAGATGAATGAATAAAAATAGGTAGTCTCTTATGAAGGGCTTCGCTAATTGTAACGCCTCCTGCTTTTGTGACAATGGCATCTGCTCCTTCATATAAATCATTCATTTTCTCTCTTGATTTTACATACGGGACCGCTTTAACTTTCGGGTGGTTTAGTTTCACTAGTTCTTGATACAACTTTTTATTTTTTCCACACAGCACATAATACATATACGTACAGTTTTGCGGAAGCTGCTGAAGCATTTTGCGTACATTCCCAAGGCCCGAATTTCCGCCGGCAATCAGGATATGCTTCTGTGGCATGAGATGGTCAATCCGTCTTTTTAAAAACGCTTTATGAACGGGAATGCCCGTTACATAAATAGAAGACTCTTTTACACCGTGAACGTTTTGTAGAAATGCTTTCGTATCCTGATCAGGCACGCAGTGAAGCTCGATTCCATTTTTACCCCATACGTCGCTTACTAAGAAGTCGGTGTATACGTTTATAATAGGAAGATCAATGATTCCTTTTTCTTTTAAGCCGCTTAATACACAGGAAGGAAAGCTGTGTGTGCAAACAATGACGTCGGGCTGCTCTGCATCAATTAATTTCTTCATATGATATTCGATAATCGGCCACTTTTTCACGACAAAATCATCCATCGTATGGTCGTTTTTTTTGTATACATGCCCGTAATAAAATTTTTCAAACTGCTTTGGAAAAACAGAAATCCATTTCATGTATATCGATGAAATCATTTGTTCAAGCGGTTTGCTCCAATAGCTTAAACAATCAATTTTTTGACAAATAACGTGGGAAAAACGTTCCATGATGGCATCCATAACGGCGTCTGCTACTTGGTGATGACCAGATGGCATCTGAAAAAGCGGCAAGAACAGAACCTTCCTCATTGACCATCCCTCCTCTCAAGACGTTTTCGGTTTCTTTTTCTTTTTATAAGTAAATAAATAACAAAAAAAGCTACAGCTCCCATAATGATATACGAAATATGAATCCGGTCTCCTACATAGTAACCTAGAACGAGAAAAGAAAGGACCCATACTAGACTGCCTACCAACGATAACAGCAAATAAAGCAAAAACGGATAGCGACTTATTCCTGCCATATATGGGCTAATTTGACGTAAGCCTGGAATATATAAACCAAATAAAATGGTCCATATCCCATATTTATGGTAGCTGCCGCTTGCCGCTTCAATTTTCTCTTTGGTTAACCCTACGTATTTTCCGTATTTATCAAAAAATGGGGTTCCCGCATACCTTCCTAGCCCGTAAGCAGTAAGCATTCCAGTTATAACACCTAAAAAAGCAAAAAGAGATGATTCGTATAAGTTCAGCTGATGTTTGGCAATAAACATGCCTAATAATATTAAAAATGATTCTTCAGGCGCTGGAATTCCAACGATCCCACAAAAAAGTACAAGTAAAATAACAATATAACCATAGGAATGTATATACTGAGAAATAATTGTTAAGTCCACTGCTCGCTCCTCTATTTACGATTGATTCATCAATTGCTGCATGGTTATACTTTCATACCCTTGCTGTTTTAAGTAAGGTAAAAATTCTTCTAACGCCGCAATCGTCATTTCAGGTGCTTTTTCATCTGCTCCCGGGGTATCTCCATTATCGTGTAAAACAAAAATGGCTCCATCTTCTACTTTACTCATTAGTTTTTGAACTAATGCCGTTTTCGTTGTTTTTAGTGTCCAATCCTGAAAGATTCCTGTCCAAATCACGAGGTGATATGGCTTGGCCATTAATAAACTGCTCATATTTAAATGTCCCCACGGCGGACGATAAAAAAGCGGCTTTTGATTTGTTACTTTCTCTATAACCTGTGCACATTGATGAATTTGTCTTTTTAATTGCCAAGGTGTTTGCGTCCATGCACTCACGTGACGATGATGATGTATAGCTACTTCATGTCCTTCATCAATCATCCTGTTTAAAATAGACGGGTGTTTTTCCCCTAGTTCTCCCACAATAAAAAAAGTAGCTTTCATTTCATGCAGTTTGAACAAGTCCAAAATTTTTGGCGTATAAACAGGATGAGGCCCATCGTCAAATGTTATAGCTATTTTATGCTTTTTTGCCCCTTTTATTATGACTGATGAATGATAGCGACGGTAAAGGGTTTGCGAAATAATGGTATATACACATATAACCATTAGAACGAAAAGTAAAACAATAAAAAAACGAGTCATATGCTTTTAACCATCCTTTTGAATTTAAATCCTGCATTTATTATAACGGTTTACTCAGACTTTGGTTTCATTTTTTTGTGATAGAAGCCAGGAATTTTAAAATAATTTGATACTTTACCTAAAAATAGCTGTTCTGCAAGGATATACCGGAAATAAAATGATATCATAAAATTTCCCTTCATTCAGTAAAAAAAAGTACTTTTTACCATTTATATCTATCTTTTGTATGATAACTGTCCTTGTTTTTTGAAAATAAAAAAACTTCCCGCACGAGTGCGGAAAGTTTTGAAATTAAAATTTTGACCGATACCATTTTTCAGCTGCTTCAATTTCTGTTCGTGTTAACTGATGTCCAAATGATTCCCAATGGACCTGTACGTCCGCTCCGGCTTTTTCTAAAAGAGCAGAAAGTTCTTCCGTTTCTGATGCTGGGCAAATAGGATCGTTTGTACCTGCGCCGATAAAGATAGAGGCGTCGGTCTTAGGCACTTCACTTCCTCTTCTTGGAACCATCGGATGAAGAAGAGCCGCCCCTTTTAAAGAATTCTCATAATGAAACAGCAAACTTCCTGCAATATTGGCACCATTTGAGTAGCCTACAGCTACGATGTTGTGTCGGTCGAATGAATATGTTTCAGCCGCTTCATCTAAAAATTGATGAAGTTCTTTTGTACGTTCAATTAAATCTTCTATATCAAATATTCCTTCTTGTAAACGTCTAAAGAAACGGGGCATTCCGTTTTCTAGTACATTTCCTCTTACAGATAATACGGAGCAAGAGGAATCAATCATATCTGCAACAGGGAGCAAATTTTGTTCTGTACCTCCTGTACCATGCAACAGCAATAAAGTCGGTTTCGTCTCGTCCGTTCCTTTTTTAAAAATATGTTTCACGTATATCCACTCCTTTTAAATATCTCGAATTAAAGATAATTTTATTATAAGAACTTTCGAAGCATTTGTAAAGGAACTACTGTCAAAGAAATACCTGTATGTTTTGCTGGCAGTATCACATAATACTGAATAACTTCATATGGCCATTGCTCATATGCAGCTAGGTATTTAATTCGTTTGACTTACAGCGGGTAAAGAAATATTCCACTTTTATCTAAGTGCTCCCGTCAAAAGGTGGATAATAATTAAAACTCGCCCGTCCTCCTTCGTATAAAAAGTGCCCTAGTCTGATAAATTAGTTAATTTTTTCTTTATTTCGTTACTTTCAACAGATATCAGCATTTATACCCGAGCGTACTAAATCGTATTTCTTATGCGTGTTATAACAACTTTTTTCTATGAGAAACAGAACGTAAAATACCCCCTTGGTTTTTCATAAAGGGGAACAAAGCCCCGAATGGTGCTTTATACGACTTTATTTGACAAACACAAATTTATGGGTAAACTAAGTTCAGATGATTGTATTTCACTTTGTTTCAGTTTAATAAAAAAACGAAGCATCTGCGAGTAAGCAAAAAATAACTGCGTAAAGAGCTATTTATGTCAATCGTCTTATACCCTAAAAACTTACCTGCACTTGAATAATAGCCTTTATTAAACTTAGCGCGTCAGCTTGTAAACGTTAATACTTTATCACCCATCTCTTTGTTAAAAGATTGAATGGGTCAACAAACTTCAGCATTCTTTACATAACGACCTTGTAAAGACGAAGAATGTAGCTATGTGTGAACATGGAATTATTACTTAGTGGAGTGAACCAACATGAGGAAATTTATTTTAGCCTTTTTAGTCGTTGTTTTAATTGTAATGCTAGGAGTTACCTATGTATTAAAGCAATTTCAGCAAACGGCTGATTTATCTTACTCGAAACTGCAGTCGGTTCAAAGTACGGTAGTCTATGACAAAAATGACCGTAAGATTGACGAATTGTATAAAACCGTTCCCCGTCAAAATGTTTCGAGCAATGAAATTCCCGATTATGTAAAAATGGCGTTTGTTGCAACGGAAGACCGTCGCTTTTACAAGCATTTTGGGATTGATTTACAAGGTATTGGCCGCGCCCTTTTTAAGAACATTGTAACAATGAGTAAAGCTGAAGGCGCAAGTACCATTACACAGCAGTTAGCAAGAAATCTTTACTTATCTAGTGATAAGACCATTAAACGTAAAGTAGATGAAATGTTTCTATCACTAGGCTTAGAAAGACAATTTACAAAAGATCAAATTTTGGAATTATATTTAAATCAAATTTATTTCGGAAGCGGTGTATACGGTATTGGTGCAGCTTCTCAGATTTATTTTAATAAGCCTGTATCAGATTTAACCGTAGGCGAAGCTGCGCTTTTAGCAGGACTCCCAAAAGCGCCGAGTACGTATTCACCAAGCAATAGTACAGAAAAAGCAACAGCCCGACGAAACGTTGTATTGAAACTGATGCATGACCAAAACGTTATTAGCGATACTCAGTATCAGCAAGCGTTAAATGAACGTGTAGTCGAGCCTAGTATTCCGGTTAAAAAACCGAACTCAAATCAAGCATTTATTGATTATGTAATTAAAGAAGCTGCTCAACAATATGGCGTATCTGCTGATGACCTTTATAAGGGTGGTTATGCCATCTATACAGATTTAGATCCTAATTTACAGGAATCGATTAATAACTCTGTAGCAAATCATACGTTCCGAGATGATGCCATCAACAGTAAAGTAGAGGTTGGGATTTCAGCTGTCAACCCTAAAACAGGTGGGATTTCAGCGATGTATGGAGGGCGCAGCTATGAGCGAAACGGCTTAAACCGTGCTACAAGCGGCTATCAGCTTGGTTCAGCTATTAAGCCTTTAGCCGTATATGGTCCAGCCTTAGAAACTGGAGATTATACACCAACTTCACTCTTAAGTGACGAACGACAAGACTTTGGCGGTGGATATAGCCCTAAAAACGCAGAAGGTGAATATCAAAAGCATGTGACAATGCGTGAAGCACTTACTCGTTCACTTAACGTTCCAGCTGTTTGGCTTTTAAAACAAATTGGTATTGATACAAGCGCAAAATTCATGGAAAAAGCTGGACTTCCTCTTGAAGATGACGATAAGTCAAAATTAGGGCTTGCTCTTGGAGGAACGACGACAACGTTCTCTCCCCTTCAGTTAGCACAAGGATATACAACCTTCGCTAACAAAGGCGTCATGACTAAGCCGTACGCAATTCGAAAAATTGAGATGCGCGACGGTGAAGTGAAAAAGCCAGACATTCAGACAGAGCGAGTAATGAGTGAAGAAAATGCGGATACAATGACATCCATGCTGCAAGACGTAATTGAAAAAAGCTATGGAACAGGTGTTAACGCTCGTTCTTCACGAGATGCTGCAGGTAAAACCGGTACAACCAACGACGTCAAAGATGCTTGGTTTGTCGGGTATACCGATGATGCAGTCGTTTCTATCCACGCTGGCTTTGATAATGCTAATTCTACGCAAACAACGAAATACTTATCAGGCGGCGGCGGACAAGACCCTGCTACACTGTTTAGCTCAATTATGAATAACTGGTAACCAAAAAACCTCCAACTTCACTGTTGGAGGTTTTTTTTAAGATAAATGCGTTTTATGCTTAAGTGAAAAAAAGGAAACGTTAATGACTTTGCAAATCGTTACATAATGCAGAACGGTCAAAACAACCACGCCACAGTTCATCCCGATAATAATTCCCTGCATGCCAATATTTGTTTGTGATCCTAAGAAAAACATCAGGGAAAAAGAGACAATATGAGACCAAATCGTATGATAAAAAGCATCTTTTACATAGCCGAGTCCAATTAAATAAGCTTGAAGCGGGACGGCAAAGAAGTGAAAAAGAAAATACGGCCATAAAGCCTTTAGATAGTACACGGCTTCTGTAGAATGAAAAAACAAGTTAGTAAGCGGCTCAGCAAAGAAATACATCGCCACTATAGACGGAATCCCATATAAAAATGTCATTTGCATACTTTGAGTCAAAAGTCTTTGAAGCTGTTCTTCCTGATTTTTCGCATGAGCTTCAGATACAGCAGGTATGAGTGCTACTAAAAGAGAGTGAGCAAAGAAAGCCGGAAAAAAGCCGATCGACATCGCTACCCCTGTTAGCATACCAAAATGCTGCGTTGCCCCGGTTAACGTCATGCCCGATAAAACGAGCGCGTGTTTGATTAAAAACGGCTGAATAGCATTACATACCGCATTAAATAAACGCAGTCCCGTGGTCGGAAGTGAGACGCCTAACAGCTTTTTCCGAATCTCACTTGGAGAAAGCAGAGGCCTGTGCCCTCTTGATAAAACACTTAACTGAGTAACATACGTGATAAAAAAATAAAGCAAAATAACAGCTTCGGTTCCAATCAGTGTACAAATCGCAATAAACAGAGACATTTTAACATCTGTGAAAGCGAACATTTGAAAAACAACAAATAAAATAGTTAGCTGAAAGGCTTTGCGAATAAAATTAGACACAGCGATGGTCGTCATATTATTTTTACCCGTAAAATATCCACGAAGCACCGCTGAAAATGAAACAACCGGAATGAAACATAGTACAACCCATTTCAAGTAAGGATGATAGTGACTGAAAAATGGAAAGGCTGCTAATACGGCCAGTGTAATAAAAAAGATCCCCAAGCTCACAGCAGTCGCAAAAATGGTGGCATGCTTCATCATATGCTGATGTTCTTTGCGATGATGTTCAGCAAGAAATTTAGAAATAGAAATAGGCAGTTCTAAGTTGGCTACGGTGGCAATAAGAAAAATGATAGGAAGAACAGTCATGTACATGCCCATGCCTTCCCTTCCTAATTCTCTAGCAAGTACCATATTTACAAGAAATTCAATTAACTCTCCTGCAAAGGCAGCACCTGCTAGAATAAACGTTCCTTTTAAAAAAGTGTTCATCTCGTTATCTCCTCTATCTCCCGTCCTTTTTCATCACTACCTCTTCTCTCTATGTATATGACAAGCCCAATACGAATTATTTGTCTAATTGTATTTTTTCGGTGTACAAGTTCTTGTATAATGTTCAACCTATGTGAAAAAAAACCGTTATATACCTTTTTTACATAGGAAATTCATTCATTTCTTATCTTTTGGCTCTTGAAACTTACATAGAAAAACAGGAGACTGAATGAACCTGCCGATTGCTAACGGAAATAGAGCATGCTGTTTTAATGTAACAAATTTACATATTAGTTAAGCGTCTTTATTCATCATTTTCTGGGGATGCACTTCTTTTTTTGATACCGAGGCGTTTTTGCCTAGTACAACCGAAAAGACAACAATTATTGCTATAGCAAGAGTAAAAAGTGTAATTGATTCGCCTAGAAATAGAGCTGCAAACAGAATCATTAAAAACGGCTGCAAATATTGAACCTGGCTAACTCTGGCTATTCCCCCCATAGCCATCCCGCTGTACCAAGCAACGTATGCTAAAAATTGACTCACGACTGATAGATAAATTAAACTAACCCACGCTTTTAAAGGCGCATGAAGCATTTCAGCTGTAATGCTTAGTCCCACTGGAATCATAAAAAATGGCGCACCGATGATAATGGCCCAAGCAATTACCTGCCAGCTGCCTAATTCTCTTGCTAACACCCCTCCTTCTGCGTAGCTCAGTCCAAGTATCAGCACCGCTGCTAGTAGAGCGGCATCGGCAAACTGCAGTTGACCAAATCCGAGGTGAAGAGCATACACGATAACAGCTGCAGAACCAATCATGCTTGATATCCAGAATTTGAAAGAAGGACGTTCACCTCCTCTAAACATCGCAAAACCGGCTGTGGCTAATGGTAAAAGAGCGAGTTCAACCGCTCCGTGAGAAACAGGCAATGATTTCATTGCCCAGGAAGTGAGCAGAGGAAACCCTAAAACTGCGCCTAAAGCAACGATCAGCAGACTTTTAAATTGGCGAAGAGAAGGAAATTTTTCTTTTCGTACAATCAATATCACAGCTACTAAGATAGCAGCTATAGCTGTTCTTCCTAAACCGGCGACTGTCGTTCCGAAATACTCGACTGCAACACTTGTAGAAGGAAGGGTTAAGCTAAAACAGATAACGCCTACTACCCCTAACAATAAGCCGATTTTCTCTCTCGTTTCTTTTTGCATCTTACCCTACCCCTGTCTTTTTATTTTTTCAGAACTGTACCATTTTTCTAAAAAAAGTTCTGATATAATTAAAAGGATAGCGCAGGACAACTAGTAAAATAAATCATTCTTTTACCTAACTGTACGGGTACAAATTAAAGGAGTAGGACCTATGAGTTTGAAATATCTAAAAATCATGGAAGAAATTAAGCTTGGCCTAGCAAATGGATCGCTTATTGCAGGTGGTAAACTCCCTTCTGTTCGCCGACTCTCCCACCATTTTTCGTGCAGCAAGAATACCGTTATTAAAGCGTACAGCGAATTAGAAAAAGAGCATTTAATTTATTCTGTTCCTAAAAGCGGCTACTACGTTGTGGCAGAATTTCAACATAGGACGAATGAAAACGAAGTGATTGATTTCTTGTCTGCTGGTCCAGATAAAAACGTTATGCCTTATCTTGAATTTCAGCATTGTATAAACCAAGCAATTGAACACTACAAAGAAGAGCTTTTTACATACTCTGATCAACAAGGCTCTTACTCATTACGGGTACAGTTAGTGAAACACTTGCAGAATCTACAGGTGTTCACTCAAGCTGAAAGGTTAGTTGTTGTATCCGGGTCTCAGCAAGCTCTTCACTTATTAGTTTCTATGCCCTTTCCAAATGGAAAAAATAATATCCTGATTGAACAGCCCACTTATTTCGGTTTTATCGAATCTCTTATCCTGCACCAAGCTACTACTTTTGGGATCGAGCTATCGATGGAAGGGATTGATCTTGATCGTTTGGAGTACATTTTCCGAAATAATGACATAAAATTTTTCTATATTATTCCAAGGTTTCACAATCCTCTTGGGCATTGTTATACAAATTTTGAGAAGAAAAAAATCGTGGAGCTGGCCGAAAAATACGATGTATATATAGTGGAGGATGACTTTTTGGGCGACCTTGATCCCGATGCAAAATCAGATCCTTTATTTTCTTTTAATCCTTCTGGACGAGTTATTTACATTAAAAGCTTTTCGAAAATTTTTCTTCCCGGGTTACGCATTGCTGCTGTCGTGCTTCCTTCGTTAATGAATAGCAACTTTTTACGATATAAATTCAGTTCGGATTTTAATAGTTCAGCGCTTTCTCAAGGTGCTCTTGAAATTTATTTAAAAAGCGGCATGTTTACTAGTCATCTTAAAAAGATAAAAGAGGTATACCATACCAAAATGCAAACTCTTGTAGAAGCTTGTGATTCATTGCTGCCGGCTCATACACATTTTTCTAAACCAACTTCAGGATTCTATTTATCTATTAGTTTGCCTGAGCATGTAACAGCAAAACAGATCGTTCACATGCTAAACGAGCAGCACATATATGTTGATGATGCTTCTAGATTTTTTTTACCAGAATATAAACGAAACACGCTTCTCCGATTAAGCATCTCACAAGTAAATAAGAATACGATCAAACGAGGGATTGAACAGCTGGCTCAGTGCATTACTTTAATTGATGATAGAAAACATCATCCTATTCCAAATAACCTTTTCCCCTTGTAGAATGGGAATTTAACGGACATACTAAACGAAAAGAAGCCAAGGAATTAGCATCCTTGACTTCTTTTATTTAACCGTAACGGTTATAAGAGGCATGTTATGCGTCCCTTTTGCAGAAACATGTGACTGCACGGTATATGTGCCAGGCTCAGAGAAAGATGTTTGTATCTCATATACACCTTTTTCTATTTGTTTAGGCTTTAACATCTTCCCTTTCCCTTCGCCATCTTTTTTCTCTATTTCAAATTCAATCATTTCAACGTCATCATTTTTTACTTTTTCGTCTCCATATGTAACTTCGGCTTTGTAGATACCGTTTTCATTTTTCTGTAACTTCTCTGGGCCTTGAAGGTTTACGTCCAACGGTTTTGGCTGCTCAGCATTTGTGCTTTGAGCAGGTTCCTGACCACAGGCTGTTAAAAGTAAACAAAGACTGATTATAGATATACTTATTCTTTTTTTCATGTATTCATCTCCTTTTTAAACCCTTTGTTTAACTATAACGCGTATTGCAAAGAAAAAAATGAATTTTTTTAAAAAAGAAGGATTTTTAAAGATTTTTTAAGAAAAAAAGTTCATACTGATACTAACTAGTTTTTTCCAAGGAGGAAGAAAATGAATTCCGCTAAATCTCCAGCTAAAAAATCATGGCTACAGACGTTAATCAAAAATAAAAGTGAGCGTAAAAAAGTGATCTTTATCTTTACTATATCTTTTTTACTAGTTGTAGCAGGGCTTATTTACGTCCCTATTTATAAACATTCCCTTCCGCTTGATTCTAAAATATACGAAGGGAATTTTAAAGAGCTTGGTTCTATCGCACGAATTGGTTTCTTTGCAGCTTTAGCTATTTATCCTATCTTTTTATTATTAAAATGGAAACCGATATCGCAAATTAAAAAAGGAAAGTTTGAGTTAAAACCGCTTATTCAGTTTTTAGCCAAGTACGTTCGTCAGTGGCACGTTCCCGTTGCCCTTATATCAACTGCTTTGATTATTTTACATGGTTATATGGCTTTGATAAAAGGATTTCAAGCAAATTTTACGTACTTTTCAGGAATTATCACGATGGCTGTTCTAGCTTGTCTGCTCGTGATGGGCGTGAAGCGCTATAAGCGTACAGATAAAAAGTGGCATCTTAAATTTGCTATCTCTTTTTTGGTTTTGTTTATGATTCACGCTACCTTTTCATAACCTGCCATTGTTTAAAGTTTTTTTATATAGGGTACAGTTCACAATGAATACATGATATGTATCACTATACGTTTTACATCATTTAGGAGGTATAAACATGGCAAGAGTGTTAGCTGTATTATCAAGCGGATACGAAGAGAAAGATTATCACACAGGTTGGTGGGCAGAAGAATTATTTGCTCCGCTGCAAAAGCTTGAGAACGCAGGACACACCGTTGACTTAGCCTCACCTTTTGGAGGTAAGCCGGAACTAGACGTTCGAAGTATTTCAGAAGACTTTGATCCAGACGGAACGTATAAGAAATTATATGAGTCAGGAAGAGCGGATCAGACAATGAAACTTGAAGAAGTAGATGCTGAGAACTATGACGTTATCTTAGTAGTAGGCGGCCACGGCGCTATGTTTGACTTAGCAAAAAATGTGGACTTGCATGCACTTATGAACAAAGTGTACGACAACGGAGGTATTTTAGCAGCTGAGTGTCACGGACCTTCTGTGTTTGCTTTCTTGAAAGGATCCGATGATGAACTGTTAATTAAAGGACTAGACGTAACCGGTTATCCTGATGAAATTGAACCGGAAGAAGTACTTCCCTTTTTACCATACAGTTTAGAACAAGAACTTCGTGAAGTGGCTAATTACATCCCTGAGATGGATAAAAAAGCATATGCTGTTTGGGCAAATGATCAAATTGTCACAAGCCGAGATCCTTTTTCTTCTGAGTTAATGGGTGATGAATTAGTTAAAAAGCTAAATAAATAAACTAAAAAAAGACTGCTCGAAAGCAGTCTTTTTTTGTTTGTTCTATAGGGATGTTTGAAACTGCTGCTCTACCAAACGCCGGTAAAAAGAATGAGAGGCTAACAGCTCTTTATGCGTTCCGCTTCCTGTAACTTGCCCTTCTTCTATTACAACAATTTGGTCCGCATTAATGACCGTAGATAGACGATGGGCAATGACGAGTGATGTGCGTTCTTTCATTACTGTCTCCAATGACTCTTGCACAAGCTTTTCTGATTCGGAGTCCAAGCTAGCTGTCGCTTCGTCCAGTAATAAAAACTGAGGATTGCGTAACAGCGCCCGGGCAATTGCAATACGCTGTCGCTGTCCTCCTGAGAGATTAATACCTCTTTCTCCAATCATTGTTTCATATTGAGCTTCAAAGGACTGAATGAAATGATGAGCATTCGCTAACTTTGCTGCTTCTTCTATTTCTTCATCCGTCACATGCCGCTCTAATCCGTAAATGAGATTTTCTCGAATTGTTCCTGCTAAAATCGGAGAATCTTGCTGAACATAGCTAAATAGGTGACGCCACGAACGTAAGTTGACGTTTTGACTGTCTGTTCCATCCAAGAATATGTGACCCGATGAAGGCTCATAAAAGCGTTCGATAAGAGAAAAAACAGTAGATTTTCCAGCTCCGCTAGGTCCAACAAAAGCGGTAACTTCTCCTTTTTTAGCAGAAAATGAAACTTCCTGCAATACGGGTTTATCTTCATATTGAAAAGCAACTTTATCGAACCTTAAACTCCCTACCTGTTCAAGCACTTCTCCATTTTCATAGTTCTCTTCTTTCTCAGCTAATATATCAAAGATTCTTTCTGAAGCTCCTTTAGTTTGCTGAAAGCTCGTAACAAATCGGGTAAGTGAACCAACCGGAACCATAATTTGAAAAAGGTAAAGAACAAAAGCCACCAGCTCTCCTGCAGTGATAAATCCCTCGCTCACCCGGTACGCACCAAACCCGACGATGGCAATCATAACAGCAGTCATTACCGTGCTAATAATCGGTGTAATGATGGCTTCAATTTTAGCTCTTTTAACACCGAAGAGGTAGAGTGACTGAAACGATTGTAAGCCCGAATCAACTTCTTTTTTCTCTGAACCGGATACTTTAATCAAGCGGATTTCACTCAGCATTTGAGCTAAAAAAGCTGTAAGCTTGGACATTTTATCCTGCTGCTCACGTGAAATTTTATGTATTTTTCTCGCTAGCGGCATAACCAGTACAAACATAACGGGAATAACCGCTAATAAAATGAGCGTCATGGGTACATCAAGCGTAAATAAAATAACAATGGCAACGATAATAGATAAAATATTTTTAACAAAGTCAATCATTTCTGTTGACAATAAGTTCATCACAATGGTTGTATCATTTGTAATGCGGCTTACCATTTCACCGGAACGATTTTGGTCGTAAAATGAAACCGGAAGCTTTATGAGCTTGTTCCACACTTTATGTCTGAGTTCTTTTACAACACCTTGCCCTACTTGAGCAAGGAGATAAAGAGACAGTGCGCTTGTTGCCATTTGAGCAGCAAATAAACCAAGGAGTCCTGCTATAAGCTGCGGTGAGACGCCTACTGCAATTTTCTCCATCACTTCTTTAATGACAAGAGGAATAGAAAGCGACGCTCCGGTATTAATTAAGGCCAGTATGAACGAAATGAGTAGCTTTCCTGTCGGAGGGTTCGTTAGCAACCATAATTTTTTAAATGAAAAATGAATTCCTTTTTGCGTATTCATCTTAGTTCCTTTCTACTTCTTTTAATAGGTGATATCAACACTTTACCTTCAAAGTTCTATCTTATTTTACACCATTTCCTTTCTCAACCTGAACTTCTAAGCTTTTACCTATTTTTTAAACTCGTCTATACAAAAATGACAAGCTGGTCATATACTATGGTACACTGAATTTTTTTACTAGATGAGAGGTTGAATAAGGATGTCTGTTTATATTAAATCTATTTCTATTGGCACAATTTCTGGCGGGATCGTTATTTTTGGAAACGCAGGAAATATATCGCCTCCAAGCGGCTCTACATCCGGCTCCGGTTCTAGTTCCCAAATGCCGATGCCCCCTTCTCCGAGAAATGGCCCGAGAGATAACACTACTTTTAATGGCTAATAAAAAAACAGTGAGATATTTCTCACTGTTTTTAGACTTGAATACTTGTCATCATCGCAATATAAAAAGCAAACACAAACAAACCCGCACTTAATACGCTGAGCCATACTGTCTTTTTGTAAAAACAAACAAGTAAATACACAAAAAACAGCAGTGCAACAAATAAGAATAGGATTCCTACAATCGTTACGTGAAACGTTAGAGGCAGCGTCACTTGTTTCCCATAGATAAACGGAAGAATCGATGAATCCATTGCCATATGACTTATATTAGTTGGCGGCGATTGCGTTACCATGATAGCTGTAAATAAAAAAATGATCAGCAAAACAATGCTTTCTGCTCGAATCCACATCACGGGCTTATATTCTGGATGTTTTATCGCTTTTTTCATAAGAAAGCCATTGATGACGGCAAATGCAAGCAGCGGAATAATCGTAATATGCTTTAACAAAAGAGATTGCCCGTAATCTGTAGCCCATGAATTTACATAGTTGGACAGCCCCATGATAATAACCATCGAAATGAACCCACTTAATGAAAGAAGCACAAAACAAGCGATCGCAAAAGGAGTAAACCAGCTTAAGAAACTTTTCCAATTGGAGGTTTCTTTTGAAAAAGCGGCAACAATCAGAACCACTCCTCCCCACAGTCCAACTGCTAAAATATGAAGGGAATGAGACAACATGCCGCTAAGCACAGAAGCGGATGCTGCGTGACTTGCGTAGGCGATTCCTCCCACTAAGGCTACAGTCAGTAATGTATACATATGGGGGTGGCTCTCTATTGAAACAGCAACCATACATAAAATAGCAATCAGTACAACAAAGATCCAGGCGTGTCCCGTTCGTGTTTCCAATAATACAAGACGAACTGTTTCACCTAACCCTCTTATTTTTGAAAAAGATAAAATAATCTCAAGCGAATTTCCAACCGAAAAAAGAGCGACAGCCGCTGCACTTGCAAGTAGCCATCGCTTTGATAATAAAATTGTTGGCTTTTTTGTAAGGGGTACATATTGCAGTACGGCAAATCCTAATAATAAGGAAAGAGCTACGTATGTGAACCACTCAAAAACAGGCAACAAAACACTCATCTTTTTAAGCCTTTTTCTTTCTGAAGATTAAGAGTAATGCTCCAACCACCACTACAATAGCAATAATCACGATAACAAAAAACGATGAAGAATCATTGTTCTCCGTTTTTTCATCATTTGCTGCTGCACTTTTTTGGTGCTGTTCGGATTGCGTGGCGCCCTGCTTTTTTTCACTATCTTTTCCGGCTGCTTGAGTATTCTCTTCTTTTGCTTCATCTTTCACATCTACTTTAAAAGCAATCGAATCTTTTATTACGTGCCCATCTTCCCCTACAATTTCCCAGTTTACTGCGTAAGATCCGTTTTCAAGAGGCTGATCAACAGAAGCTATTAAATCATGACCCTCTACTTTTTGCGATGCAAGTGAAATGTTTTGTCCATCTTTTGCAACGGTCATTGTACTAATTTTCTCAATCGGTGTTTCAAAGGTTAATTTAATTTCTTTTAGAGGAGCTGTAACAGTTGCACCATTTTCCGGTACTGTTGTTTGCACATGTGTATGAGCAAAACTAACTGTCGGGACAGCTAAAAAGCATGCTAAAAGTAAACCTATTATTTTTTTCATATTTATGACTCCCTATCTCTTTTTTCTTTTTTCATTCATCATATCCAAAAATGTTTTTATGTAGACGTTTCCGAACACGATCTATTTTCCTAGTAAGTGTACTCCTTTTTCACTCAATCTCACAAGAACTATCACCAATTCGTTATAAAATGTTCACAAATCCTAGGTAAGGTGCTGCTGTAATTTTTTGAATATTCTTTCAGACTATCCTTGAATATAGTAAAATAGTTAAATAAGATGGCTGACTTTTTTCTAGCTTAAAATCCCATACAGAAAGGATAGGAACAATGAAAAAGTATACGTGCCCTTGCTGCGGTTATCAATCGTTAGACAGTGATGGTGACTATGATATTTGTGAGATATGTTTTTGGGAAGACGATCCGTATCAAAAGCTGAATGCCAATGAACTAGGAGCTAACTCTATTTCTTTAATAGAAGCTCAGCAAAATTTTACAGTTTATGGAGCATGTAATAAAGAAAGCTTACAGCACGTGAGAAAGCCTTCTGTTCAAGATGTAAAAGATTTTAACTGGAAACCTATTATAAGTCACGAATAGCAAAACTAGTTTATAAAAAAAGAATGCTTGCGAAAGCATTCTTTTTTGGATTCAGTAAGAAGTGGAAACAAATGTAGAAAGCACATTTGTAAACTTATAAAAAGTTTGAGTTTTAGACGAATCTCTTCCTTGTGAAGTGAATGAATGAAACATAGCACTTCGCAGCGGTTGGCTAATCTCTAATTGAATACTTTTGCCGGTACGATTTTTATTTGCAATATTTTTAGAGTTAATGCCTGCAATCTCATCGTGCCCTTTTGTAATCAGTTCCGCGGGAAATCCATTTTGATTTAATAATTGCGTTAATTTTTTTGCACGTTCCCGATCAGTTCCCCCCACAAAAATATGTTTTTTATTCCCGGAATATCCGTGAAGAGATAAAACATTATCATACATGCTTACCATCTTACGCGCTGTGGGCTCATCAAAATGAGTGCTTGTGAGGTGCAGATCTCGCGAGCCTTTCGATTTTAACGATTCGAATAGGTAAAGAGCATTTTGTTTGCTAAGCTCTTTGGCAATTTCGCTTGTCCCGCCTTCAATTCCTCCACCGTGTGGAGCAAAGATAAGGACAGGGCTTTTCGCTTCTTTAGTCGTCACTTTATAGCTAGCTGAAGACTCGTGCTGTGAGAGCTGCTTGAAATTTTGATATTTATCAGTTGATGCACTAGATGTGTCTTGAAAAGGTGAAATGAATAAAACGAATAGACAGATACATAAGGTAGAGAAACTTACTAAACGATAGCTTTTCAATTTGTACTCCCGCTTTCTATTATGTAATAAGACCTAAAACATTAGAATCCTAAAAAATCCAAAAATAATATTTTAGTAGTCTTATTTACTTATCGTTTGAAAATACAATTTATTCAATAGTTCTTAATACCTATTTATACTATTTAAAAAAACTTCAGCGCATATCCACTGAAGTTTTTTACTTTTTTGTTTTTATTTATTTAAAGCAAGCGCCAAACTAATTTTATCCAGCCAAAGAAGGCAATCCATAAAGGTATGCTCAAAGATGTTCCCCACGCTAAACCAATTAAGAAGTTTCCTCTTTCAATCATACAAACCACTCCTTATGAACATTGTAGGTGAACAAGTACAATTCTATACCTTTACTATAACAGAAAGCGCTTTCATTTAACAGTCACTTACACGTTTTTAGTGCTATATTCATACAGAAAACCGAATTTCAAATAGATAAAGGGCGATATATAAGAAAATGAATAATTACAAGGTGTAAAAGTATAATAATCTACTAAAAAAAAAGAAACCTTCTTTGAAGGCTTCTTTTCTAGGTGTTTTTTATTGTTCGCCGCTGCGCTGCAAGCGATTCTCAATAAATAGGCGCTCAACAAATTTATTTAGCTGGGCTTGATACAAACGGCGCTCATCTAGCGTTTTTGCGTCTTGTATTTGCTGTTTAAAGCGTTTGATTTGCTGTCTTTGTTCAACCGTTACATGATGAGAAAGAAGCATAGGTCCCCCTCCATTTCACTAACGTTTGAATTAAGTAAACCAAGGTTTACCAAAACAAACAACAAACCTGTTAGCTTCTCTTACATAAATTTTTCACTCAGCTTCTTTAGCTCCAACTAATGCTAAACCTGGGCCGTACGGCGTTGTATGGACATCTAACATTAATTCATTTGTATAAGGCACAATAGAAGCTTCCATTGCTACTTGTACTCCGTCGACTTCATACATTTCATCATTTTCAAAAGGCTCTTCAAAAGCTAACCCAATGTTAGGGATTTCACAGCTAATTCCTTTGAAATACAAGCGAATTCCTGTTATCTCCTGCTCTTCAAGTATATTGTTAATTAATTGTTTTGCTTCTGGTGTAATATGCATGACTACCCCTTCTTCCTTTCAATACTCTTGCTCTATCCTATCATATCTTTAGAGTTTTTAAAGAGAATAACTGCAATTTAAAAGCATTCTAATTATTATTTAATAATAATTATAAATAAGTATTTATTTTAATTTGATATTTGATATAATATAAACATAAGATAACAACAACTCATTAGGAGGCTATTAACTATGAATTTAGAAAACGTATTGAACCAACAAATTGCCGATTTTAACGTATTATATACAAAGCTACATCGCTTTCACTGGTATGTAAAAGGGCCTCAATTTTTTACGCTTCATGAAAAATTTGAAGAATTCTATAATGAGACGGCGGACTATATAGATGAATATGCAGAACGATTACTAGCCATTGGAGGAAGCCCAATTGCTACGATGAAGCAATTTTTACAAGCAGCTACTCTTTCTGAAGATGGGAATGAGCAAACGAGTGAAGAAATGGTAGAAACCTTAATTAATGACTATACGCTACTTGTTAAAAACCTAAAAAATGCAGTTGAAAAAGCTGAAGCAGCACATGATCACGTAACAGCTGACTTATTCATTGGAACAATTGGCAACATTGAAAAACATATTTGGATGCTAAAAGCTGCTTTACCTGTAAAAACATCCGTACATGCATAAAAAGAGCCCAAGCGGCTCTTTTTTTACGTTTGTTGATTTCCTTTTTTTTGTTTTTGCAGCCACATAAAAAAAGACATATCATCGTAAATGTCATCTTCTAGCACAGCCTTATAGACATGATCACTCGTATAGTAGCGATTATATCCGCTTTGCTGCTTGAAAAATAAAATACATTCCCGCTTCTTTTCAGTGAGAAGTGATTTTAATAATACTTGTTTCTCAACTTTGCCCTTCACGATATTTTCTGGAAGCACGGAAATATCAAGCTTCCACTCTTCACCCTTCTGAATCATATACACACTCCACTGATACTTACCTTTTTCATTAGCAAATATCATCTTATAAGGTTGAAAACGCTTTGTAAGCTGATACCCCATGTGAAAAATAGATTCTTCATCCATTTCATCATTTCCTACGTAAAAATTAATGATGCGATTTGTCATGACATTTAACTCAAAACTCTCCCCTGAGAGCGGGCAACCGTACTCTCTTAACAAATTAAATAAACGGTTGGATACCACCAGTTGATTTGCTTCATGTTTTAATTCACTTGAGTATGACAGCAGCTCATTCATGTTTTTTGATTCCCCTATCTATAGATCGTGAATTGTTATTGATATTCGCTTTTTTTTTATAAAACCCTTTCACTTTTACCCTTTAATTAACTAACTAGAGGTAAATTAAGTTATGTAGAGCAACATTTTATGAATAAATCAAGTTTGAGTATAAAACTTGAAGAAGTTTAAAGACTATAGTCGATACCGATTTTAAGGAGGACTTAGTATGAATAATCACGAACTTCCTACAAACATGCAAACTGGAGCTGTCCCCCCTCAATTGAACCATGGAGGGCATGAGCTATTTGACGTTCATGAAACACTTGCCGGCTCGATCAATGTAATGGATCAGTTTATGATGTTTAGGCAATATGTAAAAGAACAAGAGCTGCTTGATATTATTGATCGGCAATATCAGTTTATTTTAAATGAATATAATTTAATCGTAGAAGCTTTTTCTACTGGCCAAAAGCCGGCCGGTTCTACACATGTATATAACATGAAGCAGTCTCATACCTTTGTTTATGGCTTAAAGCCTTCGCAGCCTAAAAAGCCGAATCAGTCCGTTGAGGAAATTAATGAAAAAGGAATTTCAGGTCATATGCTGGGTCTAGTCAAGTCTCAAGCATCTCTTTTAACTATGACAGCTTTAGAAATAACTAATCCTGTTGTTCGCCGAATATTCGGAGACAGTGTTCCTAATTGGATTGAAATGGCTTATGAAATTTCTCTTTATCAAAACAAACATCATTATTATCAAGTGCCGCAGCTTGCAAAAGAAGATATGCAGCAAATGATCACAAGTTTCGCAAAAGCTACTGCCTCTCCTCAGATGCCTAATAACCATAAGCTGCATTAATTACAAAGAGGCTGGGGCAAACGTATTTTAATTAAAGGAAGATCCGAACGATTCATCGTTCGGATCTTTTCATTAGTATGATGAATATAGGTTATGTTTAGAGTTGATTCTAGCTGTTGATTGGAGGGAAAGGCGAAGACTTCTGCGGGAAGTGAAGTCATGCACGGAAATCAACAGCGGTGGAACAAGCGATCCATACTCGACCATTTATCCAATTTGTTCCCCTTTAGATTCGATTGATATAGTTGTGTCTCAATCTCTTTTGCGCATATATTTCAGAAAATGACAAAAAACTATGCATTTTGGATTATTTTCTGAATATTTGTAGTATTTTGATTAATTATGTATTATAATACAGTTAACTAATAGAGAGGAGTGAGAGATGCATCATATATACTCGGATTACAGTTAAAGGAGGTGTCATAACACGCTCGCAATACGTTTGCTAAAAGTCAGTTGAACTGTAGAACCGATATGTGATAGACCATGATGGTAAAGTTAAGATTAATTCCCCTAAATGAACATGTAACATAATAAACTGCTTCTTTTTCTTTTTAAAGATAGAAGCAGTTTTTTTATGTGCGTTTTTCTTTTCCCGATTTAATACATGTTTTCTCCACTTTGGCTAACACTTAAGATATACATTTACGTACAAGGTGGTGACTTTGATGATCGCCGTAAAATTACTATTAGTCGCAGTTTTGATTGCATTAACTGCTTTTTTTGTAGCGACAGAATTCGCTATTGTAAAAGTAAGGAGTTCAAAAATCAACCAGCTTCTAGAAGAAGGAAACAAAAAAGCCGTATCTGCCAAACACGTTATTACGCATCTAGATGAATATCTATCGGCTTGTCAGCTTGGTATCACCATCACGGCTCTCGGGCTTGGTTGGCTTGGTGAACCGACGCTAGATCGGTTGCTTCATCCTCTTTTTACTACCTTCCATACGAACGAGCCGCTTGCTGGTATTTTATCTTTTGTCATTGCATTTGTTGTTATTACCTTTTTACATGTTGTCTTAGGAGAATTAGCTCCTAAAACGTTTGCTATTCAAATGGCTGAACAAATTACGCTGAACTTTGCAAAACCGATTATCGTGTTTTACAAACTTATGTATCCGTTCATTAAAATATTAAACGGCTCAGCTCGTATGTTGACCAAGATGTTTGGTATAACGATGATTTCGGAAAATGAAGCTGCTCATAGTGAAGAAGAACTTCGCATTTTGTTATCTGAAAGCTTTGAAGGCGGTGAAATTAATCAGTCCGAATATCGATATATGAGCAAAATTTTTGATTTTGATGACCGTTTAGCTAAAGAAGTAATGGTCCCACGAACGGAAATTGTAAGTGCTTCTAAAGATGACGTGGTAGAGGTTTTTTTGCAAATTGCAAATGTCGAAAAATATACCCGCTATCCAATTGTTGAAGATGGGGATAAAGATAAGATAATTGGTCTCGTTAATATTAAAGAAATTTATAATGATATTGTATTTAACGAAAAAGACGGAACTAATACGTTAGAATCATATGTCAAGCCTATTTTTAAAGTGATTGAAACCGTACCTATTCATGACTTGCTTGTAAAGATGCAAAAAGAACGCATTCAAATGGCTATTCTTTTTGATGAGTATGGTGGAACGGCGGGGCTTGTGACAGTAGAAGACATTATTGAAGAAATTGTGGGAGAAATTCGAGATGAGTTTGACACGGACGAAATTCCTTATGTACAAAAAATTAAAGACGATCATTACATTCTTGACGGAAAAATGCTCATTAGTCAAGTAAATGATTTACTTGGTACGGATATTAGCGACGAAGAAGTAGATACCATTGCCGGATGGGTGTTAACCGAAAAGTTTGATGTGACCAAAAATGATATCATTCAGCATGAGCAATTTTACTTTAAAGTTTTGATTATAGAAGATTTTCACATTAAGTATATAGAAGTAAAAAAAAGAAAGAAGAAAGAAAAAAAGGATGATCATCATTAATCATCCTTTTTAGTTATTTAAAATCCCTTTTACCAATCGTCTCCTCCATCAAAAAAGTCTCCATCCAACAGATCCTCCCCGGCTTCTTCAATATCTTCTCCAATTTCACCAAGCGCCGAGTCTTCAAACATATCATCGATCAAATTCTCAATGAGCAGCCCGCCTAACATACCGGCTGCAAAGCCTCCCATTGCTCCTCCTAACCCGCTCATACGTGGATGATGTGAATGCTGATCATAGTGAGAAGGCTTATAGTATTCATAGTCTCGAGGATTTTCCATCATCTCTTCCATCGCTTCTTCCAGCAAACGAGCGATAGTGGATGGATGGCTTAGTTCATCATTTGTAAAAAAGAGTTCGTTTTTTATTTCCCTCTCCCGGCCGAAAGAAGGCAAATCTAGCTCCAATAGCATTCGGATACCTTCTCGTTCAATGGCTACCTCAAACTCAACTTCATTTACATATCCCTTTAAGAAGTCTGTAGGAAAAAATGCAAATTCTTGTTTGTATCCGTTAAATTTTCCTGAATGATGTTTTTCTCTAAACCCAAGTGTTTCAAAGCCCTCTACTAGCTGATATAAGCTTTTTGGAGCTTTAATGCGCACAGGGTCCCGGTCTGTTGAGTCAACTCCCCCTTCAATATCTAAGTGTGTCTTAAAGAAATAGCTAACGTTGCTCGCAGAGATTGGAAGATCCAAAGGTAAATGATATGTAAATGGAATTTCCTTTTTCTCACCTTCATTAATTGTAAATGCAGAAGCTGCGCGCAGGCTTTCCACACGATGTGTATGCATTTGACCGCTTTTCATTTGAACTTCAAGCCAAAATTCAACATCAATTAAATTAATATGTTGCTGAACGTTTCCGCCTTGGATGACAATAGCTCCTTCAATGACATGACCGAGCGTATAGGCTGTTTCATTTAATCGTAAATCTACTTTGGCAGCTCCAACTCCCATTTTAGCAAACATTTTTTTAAACATTTTTTTCCTCCTCCAAAATGCTCTTACTATATATACGAAGTATACCGTTTATAAGTTTCAACTTACAAAAAAAGAACTCAATTTCTTGAGTTCTTTCTGTTGCTTTAAAGCTCCTGTATTAAAAAACCCAGCCCCAGCAGCAGTTACGTCTTTTGCAGCAATGACGTTTTTTACAACCGCCGTGATGTCCGCCGTGATGACAGCCACTGTGGTTACCATCGTGATGCCCTCCATCGTGGTTACCGCCATGATGTCCGCCGTGGTTGCCGCCATGACCCCCACCGTGGTGACCGCCGTGATCGCCACCGTGACCCCCGCCATGATGACATTTTTTATGACCTGAACGATGATCATCATCATGTTTAGGACAATGATCGTTATGCTTATAATCGTTATGACAGCATTTTCCTTCATGGCTACTTCTTGGATCATAACCAGAAGTTTTGTAATAATACTGATTAGAACACCAGCAACAGTTCTTTTTGTTGTTGTAACTCACATAAACCATCCTTATCTATAAATAAGATTTATATAGGCAATTTTATACCTATATATAAATAGATTATGTAAACTAGTACAAGGAAGTGCATTGCTGTGGGCCATGACCTAAGCCTGTTTTTAGGAGTATATGCGGGGCAGCTAAGACAAGAAAAAAAGCCATCTAAAGATGGCCTTTTTTATATTTGATTTTTCACTTTACTTGCGCTTTCTGCATAAAACTCCAGAATTTCTCTTCTTCTCACAATTCCAATAAATACACCTTGATCATCCGTTACAGGAACAAAATTTTGGTCAATTGCTTTTGAAAGGATGTTTTGAACTTCATCATATATAGCAACTGGGTTATAATCTTGATAGCGGTCAATCTCTGTTAATTTAATATTTTCCGTATCTTGAAAGCGATAGTCTCCTAGGCTTTTTAACTTCCAAAGAAGATCTCCTTCAGTAAGAACGCCTACATATTTACCATCATCGTCAACCAGCGGAACTGTAGAATAGCGATGATACTCCATTTTTTCAAGAGCCTGTCTTAATGTGGATTGAATATTTAGTGTTACAACATCACTTTTTGGTACTAAGAAAAATGCAATATTCATTTTTTAATCTCCTTTTCCTTACCCGCTCATCTTACGATTTCTATTTATTTTTTCAGTTTTCGGCTTATTTTAATGTTTTAATCATACAAAATGCAGCTCGCAGTTATCTTACATTTACAACTATAAGCTGTCAATCCTAAGCTATGTAATTTCGGCTTCTTATTTTCTTTATTACAGTACCCGTTTTCTAAATAATCAAATCCTAATTTTTAGAAAAACACGTCTAGTTAAAATGATGGTTCCTACAGCTGCTTTTTTATACTAATAAGGGCCGGAAGAGCTACTTTCAGCTCTTCTTCTCTGCGATAAGAACGCAACTGAACCTCATTATATGCTCTGTTTATACTTTTTGACTCATGAAAAAGTCCCACATGATTCGGCTAGCGTTGGGGCCTTTAGGGTCTGTATAGCTGCCCGCTGAATTCCCTCCGGACCATGCATGCCCCATTCCATTGATAATATATTTATCAATAGCCAATTCTCCCTTACTGCTTTCGTAGCGATATGTGGTATAATCACGTCCAAAGAGAATTTTTTCTTCTCTCGTTTTAACCGGGCTATCTTGAATCCATCCATCTATTCTTCCGTTATAAGCAAGATTATTCGTTGTAATCCACTGGTGAACCACTTGATCTGCATTGGCTACATTTACCGTAGAATCAGCGTTACCATGAAATACAATGAGCGGCAGTGGCTTTGCCCGTTTTCCCATTTGTTGATAAGCAATTCTCCCTTGTTTAACGGGGGAAGGACCTTTACTGGCCATGACAGAATACGCATTAAATACGTTAAGAGCCGCCTGATATTCGATACCTGCTGACACACCTATTCCAGCAAATAGTTCTGGATACGTTACCCCCATAACGATGCTCATTGCTCCTCCTGCCGACAGACCGGCAATAAACACTTTATTTTTCTGAATAAAGTGCATGTTTTGGACTTTTTTTACAATTCCTGCGATAATAGCTGGTTCGCCAAACCCTCTAATTTGATGGAGCGGTTCAAACCAGTTCCAGCATTTATTCATATTTGAGTTAGAAGACTGCTGTGGGTATACGACAATAAATTCCTTTTCATCGGCGAGCTCATTCATTTGCGTGCCTATCGCAAAATCATCTGCATTTTGTGTACATCCATGCAGCATAACCATTAGTGGGTAAGATTTTAAAATATGATAAGATTTAGGTAAATAGACCTTGAATTTTTTTCCTTTATGAGTATATGTTTTAAATGATTCAGATGACGCTTCTTGTTGTTCACTTGAAGACACAAGCGTTGACGTATTTATAACATTAGGTAGTGAACCCAACATGGTACCCCTCCTCTTTTTGTCAACGTTTTCATTTTTCTTCCCAATTACGTCCTGTATTACAATACTACATATTATTTCGTTTTTTTGCACGTTCTACATACTCTGAGAGTACAACTTGTTTTGGTTTTAAGCCGTTTTTTATATTCTTGAAATTTGGGATTTTTTTGCTATATATATACTTTATTACTATATATGAAAATTGTCACTATAATCATGAAAAAAGGACAAACATGCCGTTTGCCCTTTTATTTGGACCTTGATGTTTCAATGCCCTTTGCCGAATTCAGCCTCTATACTTTTATTATATGATACTCCCTATCATTTATATGAATTTATTGCTCTTCATGTTTAAATCTGTAACCTTTACTATTTCATACTTTGCTTTTTATTCACCAATTCTTTCGTAGCAGACGGCAAGGTGCAGGTGCGGAAGCCACGTTGAAAAAGAAGAATCTTGAAGACCAAATATTTTCGTTTAACCTCTTCTTTGTTCGCAACATTCATACAAAGGCTGATTGTAATCACTCTTTTCCCCTCCTTTTCTTTAAATAGGTATAGCCAAGAGGTGCTATTAGAGTAGATTCCTTTATTTTGCATACATTTTTTTAGAAAACTATGGTAAAAATAAGACTTATCATATGGAGGTGAATAAATTGGCAAATATCCCAAAGGATACTGAGCCCTACTGGCGCGATCATTTAAAGTTTCCAACATACCCATCTCTTTCAGAAAATCGAAAAGTTGATGTTGTAGTAGTAGGAGGCGGTATTAGCGGTATTACAACGGCTTATTTATTACAAAAAGAAGGACTGAACGTGGCGTTAATTGAAGCTGATAATATTTTAAATGGTACAACCGGTCACACAACAGCAAAGATTACAGCTCAGCATGACGTTATCTACGATGAACTGCTTTCACACATTGGCGAAGAAAAAACGCTGCTGTATTATAAAGCAAACGAACAAGCTCTGCAGTTTATGAAAAACTTAATTCAAACGGAAAACATTGACTGTGATTTTTCAGTACAAGATGCTTACTTATACGGAGAAACGCTGGAGTTTGACCATCGAGTTCGTAAAGAATTTCGAGCCTATCAGCGATTACATATTCCATGTGAATTTGCAACAGAGCTTCCTTTTAGTTTTGATATTAGAGCAGCAGCTATTATGAAAGATCAAGCTCAGTTTCATCCGTTAAAATATCTGCTTCATTTAGTAAAAAAATTCACAGAAAGCGGCGGATTGATTTTTGAAAACACCGTAGCAACGGATGTAGAAGAAAGCACATCGCCCACCGTTGTCACAAGAGACGGACATCGCATTTCTTGCAAATATGTAGTGGCGTGTTCACACTTTCCATTTTATGATGGAGCGGGCTTTTACTATACGCGTATGTATGCCAAACGTTCGTATGTGTTAGCAGCAAAAGTTGAACAAGCTTACCCTGGAGGCATGTATTTAAGTGCTGATCAGCCTACTCATTCGCTGCGTTCAACAAAAGTTGACGGAGAAGAACTCATCTTAATTGGCGGAGAAGGCCACAAAGCTGGACAAGGAATTAATACTATGTTTCACTATGAGTCCCTTCAGAGGTTCGCCGAAGAAAATTTTACTGTCCAACATTTTCGTTATAAATGGTCTGCACAAGATTTATTTACGCTTGATAAAATTCCATATATCGGGCCCCTTAAAGAAAGCAAGCCAAATATCTTTATTGCTACCGGATTTAAAAAATGGGGCATGACTCATAGCACCATTGCAGCACATATTATCCGAGATGCAATAACCGGGAAAGACAACCCATATGCAGAGTTGTATAATCCGTCTCGTTTTTATGCGGACCCTAGCCTTAAGCATTTCTTTCGTCAAAATCTTGATGTGGCTGAACACTTTATTACCGGTAAGTTTTCAATGCCTGAAAAAGGACTCGATCAGCTTCAAAATGATGAAGGGTCGGTCGTATATGTAAACAGCAAACGTACGGGGGCGTATAAAGATCCTCAAGGGAAGCTTCACTGCGTCGATACTACATGCACGCACTTAGGATGTGAAGTAAATTGGAACGCCGGTGACCGCACGTGGGACTGTCCTTGTCACGGTTCTCGTTTTTCTTACGACGGATCTGTGGTAGAAGGCCCTGCTAAAAAGCCGCTTACACCAGTGGATGTCAATTCAAGCGATAAAAAAAGCACGCCGTAGGGCATGCTTTTTTTATCATTATCAATGGATTCACATTTGAGTTTACTCTTTACATCCTTCTTTTCTAAAGTATCGATTATACACCAAAACCATTGCATAAATGACTAGAAAAGAAAAAGTAAAGATAATTAACCTTCCAGATTCAGGGACATGATCAAGGTAGTCTGTTTCAAAAAACATAACAAACATCAAAAATGGTAATAGAAACAAAAACCAAATAAAATCTCGATCCATAAACATTTTTATAAAAAATAAAATGGCCCCGATGTAGACAATCATCAAAAACATAATCATTCACCAAATTCTATTTAATACTAGAGGTGTTGTAATGATTATATCGGATTTCTCCGGCGAAATATAGAGTCATTGGTTTTAATTTTATAAATTCCTTACAACTTTCAAACTGCTATTTTAACATAATAAGGGAATTTACTGCTGTAAAGACTCTAAGTGAGCAAAAAACTGCGGGTAAGACACGGATACCGCGTCACGATTTTCAATAATTGTTTCCCCTTTTGCAATACAAGAGGCAACAGCGAGCATCATACCAATGCGGTGATCTCCGTGGCTGTTTACATTTGCCCCGTGAAGTTTTGTGCCTCCGTGAATAATCATTCCATCTTCCGTGGCCTCAATATTAGCACCCATTTTTGTTAACTCATTTACTACCGTATCAATACGGTTTGTTTCTTTGACTTTTAACTCTGCAGCATCTTTAATAACGGTAATCCCTTCTGCTTGTGTGGCAGCTAGTGCAATAATTGGAATTTCGTCGATTAAACGTGGAATTAAATCGCCGCCTACTTCTGTGCCTTTTAAATGAGAAGCTTCTACAACTAAATCTGCATAGGGTTCCGCCGTTTCTTTTGTTTCTTTGACTGTCTCGATCGAAGCCCCCATATTTGAAAGCACCTCTAAAATACCCGTTCGAGTCGGATTCATCCCCACTTTTTGAATTTTAATGCGACTGTTTGCAATAATAGCCCCCGCTACTAAAAAGAATGCAGCTGACGAAATATCACCAGGCACTTCTACATGCGTTCCTCTTAACGTTTGACCGCCTTCAATTGAAACGGTTAATCCTTCTTCTTTCACTTTAACTCCAAACGCCTCTAGCATACGTTCTGTATGATCACGCGATTTCGCCGGTTCCGTTACAGAAGTTGTTCCTTCCGCCTGCAGTCCAGCAAGTAACATAGCTGATTTTACTTGTGCGCTTGCAACAGGAGATGTATAGTGTATACCTTTTGCTTTCCCACCTCGAATAACAAGCGGTGTAAAATTAGCGTCTTTTCGGCCGTCTAAATGAATATTCATATCACGAAGCGGACCAGTCACACGCTTCATAGGGCGTTTGGCAATAGATTCGTCTCCAATTAACGTTGAATGAAAGGGTGTATTTGCTAAAATCCCCATCATGAGGCGAATCGTGGTGCCCGAATTTCCGACATCTAAAATATCAGATGGCTCTTTTAGCGCTTGTATACCTTTTCCTTTTACCACGACGCTTTGTTCATCAATCATTTGAATATCTACACCTAGTTTTTGAAAGCAGGAAATGGTGCTAAGGCAATCATCTCCCGGCAAAAATCCGTTAATTGTTGTTGTTCCTTCTGCAATTGAACCAAACATGACGGAACGGTGAGAAATGGATTTATCTCCTGGAATTTGAATCGTTCCTCGTAAAGCTTTTACTGTCACAATCTGTCTCTCCTTTTATGCGTGAAGCGAATCACGAAATTCTTTAGCATCTGAAAAGTAATCAAATAACTCGTGTCCGTCACCTTTTTCTACTAATAGTTTTACTTGTTCCATTTCTTTCATCCAGTCATCTAGCAATGTTAAAAGCATAGAACGGTTTTGCTTTAATATGTCTCTCCACATATGAGGGTTGCTTGAAGCAATTCTCGTAATATCTCGAAAACCGCCTGCCGCCATTTCTGTAACAAGATGATTATTTGCTGAATAGCCTTTGACTTGTCTTACTAGACTGGTTGCAATCACATGTGGTAAATGACTGACAACTCCGGTGATTTGGTCATGAGTAGCTGCATCAAGCGGTACAAATTGTGCACTTGTAGGCTCTAGCAAATGCATAAGCGCATCTATTTTTTCTTTTTGCTCATTTTCAAACGGCGTTAAAATATAGCGCGCCGAACAAAATAAATCCGCTCGTGCATTGACTGCACCGCTCGTATGAGAACCAGCCATCGGATGCCCCCCAATAAATGAAATACGTTTTTTATTCAGCGCTTGGGCTGCTTTCATAATTTCACCTTTTGTACTTCCGACATCCGTTACGATAACCGTTTCTTTAAGCTTCCAAGTAGAAAGGTCGTGTATCCATGCTGTCGTATACTCTACTGGAGTAGCAAGCACGATATAATCTGCTTGGGCTGCTTCTGTTTTTATATCTTCAGCTACATAATCAATGATACCTAGCTGGTTGGCTACTTGTACTTCATTTGTGTTGATATCAGCTCCAACGACTGTTACGTGACGATGCTTCTTCATAGCTAGCGCTAATGATCCTCCAATAAGGCCAACGCCAATAAGTAATACACGTGTTTTCACCTTTCATTCTCCTCTATTCTTTAAAATTGCTTTGCGTATTCTTCGTGTTTTTTTACATTTTCTTGAATTAACTGAATTCGATCTGCCCCAAATTGATCGATAATAGCAGATGCTAGTTCCCAAGCAATCACGGATTCTGCTACAACCGCTGCCGCCGGTACTGCACAGCTGTCTGATCGTTCAATACTTGCAGCAAACGCCTCTTTTGTATCAATATCTATACTTTGCAGCGGCTTGTATAAGGTAGGAATAGGTTTCATGACGCCTCGCACCACAATCGGCATCCCTGTTGTCATGCCTCCTTCTAAACCTCCTGCATTATTCGTTTTACGCGTATAGCCGTTTTGTTCATCCCATAGAATTTCATCATGGACTTCACTTCCCGGTCTGCGAGCTGCTTCAAAGCCTACGCCGATTTCAACGCCTTTAAACGCGTTAATGCTCATAATAGCAGCAGCTAGCTTTGAATCTAACTTACGATCATAGTGCACGTAACTGCCTACTGCAGTAGGCATTCCTTCTACTACTACTTCCACTACGCCACCAATGCTGTCTCCATTTTCTTTTGCATCATCGATTGCTTTCATCATTTTCTGTCCCGCTTCTTCATCTAAGCAGCGAACAGGTGACGCTTCAGTTTTTTCCTGAAGTTCTGTTAGCGACTCATATGCCGTTTTTTCAGCTTTCACACCGCCGATTTCAAGTACGTGACATGCAATATTTACACCTACAGCTTTTAATACTTGTTTGGCAACTGCGCCTGTGGCTACTCGTACCGTCGTTTCACGAGCAGATGAACGTTCTAATACGTTTCGCATATCTCTGTGGCCGTATTTAATCGCTCCATTTAAATCCGCGTGACCTGGACGAGGTTTTGTAATTTGTCTCTTTACTTCTTCATCATGATCAACTGGATCAGCACCCATAATATTTCTCCAGTGCGTAAAATCTTTGTTTTCAACGACTAAAGCAATTGGTGAACCAAGCGTCTCACCGTGGCGAACACCGCCTTTAATCTGAACTTGGTCTTTTTCAATCTGCATGCGGCGTCCGCGCCCATGTCCCTTTTGTCTTCTTGCTAAGTCTTCATTAATATGTTCGGCTGTTAACTCAAGTCCTGCTGGTACTCCTTCAATAATCGCTGTTAATTGAGGTCCGTGCGATTCTCCTGCTGTTAAATATCTCATATTATCGATTCCTTTCTGTTATAAAAAATAAAAAACTCGCCCCTACGTCATAGGGACGAGTTTTTCTCGCGATACCACCCTAGTTGCAAACATTACTTGCCACCTCGAATTGTTAACGATCCGCTGACCGCTCTGTAAAAGAGTACTCAAAGAGTGTAATTCGCTCACATTTTTGTACTGACTTCCACCAACCGTCAGCTCTCTGAGACAGGGAAATGTTTGCTACTAGTTTCTTATCACTGTATCACTATGAAATTAAGATAATTTTACTGCTGCACCTTTTAATTCTTCCATGAATTTGTGGAATTCAGGAATGTTCATTTGCTGTGCTGAATCTGATAGTGCTACTGCTGGGTCTGGATGAACTTCTGCCATTACAGCATCTGCGCCGATAGCAATCGCTGCTTTTGCACATGGTAATAGTAAGTCTTTGCGTCCTGTCGAATGCGTTACGTCTACTACAACTGGTAAATGCGTTTCTTTTTTCAAGATTGGAACAGCTGAGATATCTAATGTGTTGCGTGTTGCACGCTCATATGTGCGGATACCGCGTTCACAAAGAATAATGTTTCCATTTCCGCGAGACATAATGTATTCAGCAGCGTTAATGAATTCTTCAATTGTTGCTGCCAATCCACGTTTTAAAAGAATTGGTTTGTCTACAGAACCTGCAGCTTTTAATAGCTCGAAGTTTTGCATGTTACGTGCACCAATTTGAATCACATCTACGTAGTCTAGAGCCGTTTCAATATCTTGAGGAGAAACAATTTCACTGATAATTGATAGACCTAGCTCATCTCCTACTTGACGTAAGATTTTTAATCCTTCCACTCCAAGACCTTGGAAATCGTAAGGTGATGTACGTGGTTTGAACGCTCCGCCGCGCATTAATGTAATGCCCTGTTCTTTAAGCGCTAAGCCCACTTCTTTTACTTGTTCGTAGCTTTCTACTGCACATGGTCCCATTACGAATTCTAAGTTTCCAGGTCCTACTTTTGTGCCGTTGATGTCAACGATTGTATCTTCTGATTTCTTTTTACGAGATACAAGAAGTGCTTTACGGTGATCGTCTTCTTGAAGTTCTAAGCTTGCTTTGAAAATTTCTTTGAAAATATGCTGAATTGTTGAAGCTTCGAATGGACCATTATGGTTAGCTAAGATTTGATCTAATGATTTACGTTCACGAACTGGATCAAAGCGATTCACACCTTGTGTACCTTTTACTTTTCCAATTTCTTGTGCGATTTCACCGCGTTTATTTAATAATTCTAAAATTTCTAAATTTATTTCGTCGATTTGTCCTCGTAATTGTTCTAGTGATTTTGTCATTTTAAAAATCCTCCTTTGATTTTACAACCTTGAACGGATCTTTTCGTTTAGTTTGTATTTAAAAATCCGTTTTACACCTACACAGCCGCTTATGCGGATATACAAAAAGTCCCTACTGATTGTATCAGTAGGGACGAATTGATCGCGGTACCACCCTAATTGCAAGCATTGCTTGCCTCTTCATTAAGATAACGGCTATTGCCGCTTTTGACTATTGCCAAAAGAAAGCTCCAAGAATGTAATTCGCAATCTCTTTTGTACTGATTCGCACCAACCATCAGCTCTCTGAATACAGGGAAGATTTTGCTACTATGCTCTTTTCATCGCTTGTAATGGATATAAAATTATAATGGACCGAAATACAAAAAGTCCCTACTCACCCTTAAGATTGTTCTTAAGAGTCAGTAGGGACGAAAATTCGCGGTACCACCCTAGTTGCAAGCATTTTGCTTGCCTCTTCATTAAAATAACGGCCAGGCCGTCTTTTCCTGCTCGGAAAAGATGCTCAAGGAATGTACTTCGAAAAAATTTTTGTTCTGACTCGCAGCAACCGTCAGCTCTCTGATACAGGGAAATTTTTTCTACTCGTGCTCCTATCAAAGCTCAGTATTGACTATGTATGCGTACTTGGATAATCAGTTCCGATCGTTTGAAACTGTTTGTCGCTTCCAAGTTGTGTGTAATGTTGTGTGATGTTGATTTGTATTATGAATGGTTTTTTTATCTTCGTCAACACTTTTTATTAATTTTTTTTATTTTTTAAAAACCAATGCCCCTTCAAACCTATCTCTATCAAGAGTTTTGTCACTTTAATTTTTTTCAAACACGTATTCCATTTCAGAGTCATATTCAATAAATCCATGTTTTTGATACAAGCTTTTTCCAGCGGCAGAAGCATTTAACCATATTCGATTTACACCACTTTTTTGGCCGTACTGCATCAAGTGCTTTAAAATAGCGGAAGAATAGCCGTGCTTTCGGTGATCAAAAGCTGTATACATGTTCATAACATATGCTTCTTTTCCTTGAAGGTTACCCGGTGAAGGCGGACGTATAAAAAAGACGAGGCTTCCTGCTGATACAACTTTTCCATCGACTTTTAAAATAGCCGTATAATTATTTGGGCTATTTATATTCGCAGTAAAATATTCTTCTGTCGCTTTTCGAAACAGCTTCTCACTCCCATTTAGTTCTCCCAGTTCTTTCATGAGCAGCATTCGCAGGTTAACCAGGTCCTGCACGTCTTCTAATAGTGCTTTTTCAACCATTGTTCTCCCTCTTTTCGTCTCTTTTACAAAAAAACTCTCAGCATTTGAGAGCTTCATTTAAGCAAGAAAAACAGCTCCGTATACGAGTGCTCCGACAATAACGAACGCTGGATGCACACGTAATTTTTCCAATAAAAGAAAGCTGGCTGCTACTAAAAATAGAGTTTGCCATATACCTGAATCACCGTATGAATTCATAAAAAATTCATACGCCATTAAGCCAAGTAAAATAGCGATTACGGGACGAATGTAGTTGGTCATTTTCTTAACATTTGGTGAATCTTTATACTTAAATAATATTCGAAGTAAAATGACTAAAAGCAAAACCGACGGAGCAATCGTTGCAAAAAGAGCAATCACCGAGCCTAAAATCCCTGCCTGCTGATATCCGATAAATCCTGCCATTTTTGTCGCAATTGGACCTGGAAGCGCATTTCCAATTGCCAGCATTTCACTAAACTCTTTAACGGTAAGCCAATGGTAGCGGTCTACAACTTCTTTTTGAATGAGCGGAATCGACGCAGGTCCGCCTCCATAGCCTAAAATATTTGAAACAAAAAACGCCATAAATAGCTGAATATAAATCATACCGATTCCCTCTTTTGCTTGTGCTCATCACTTTCGCCTTTTTTTCCTTTTCGTTTTAGCGGAATCCAAGCTGCTGCCATAAGTACAATAATAATAACTGCTGGATGAATATGGGCAAATTCCATTAGTCCTAAACTAATAATGAGTAAGATAATAGCTGGCGTCCAGCCTAAACCAGACGTTGATTTTTTGAAAAAATCCCATGTCATAACCGCGAGCATCACTCCCACTACAGGAACGACTGCTTTGGTCATCCCCATAACCCAGGGCTGATCTTTAAATTGCGTTAAAGTGGTCAACAGTAATACCATTAAAAAAACGGTTGGAATAACGGCTGCAAATAAAGCTGTACCGAGACCTAAGATACCGCCGACTCGATAGCCGATGTATCCAGCCAGCTTTGTCGCAATAGGCCCAGGCAGCGTATTGGCAATTGCTAATAAATCGCCAAATTCATCGTCATCCATCCACTTGTACGTATCGACTACTTCTTTTTTTACAAGTGGAATAGCTGAAGGTCCTCCTCCGTAGCCGAGCATACCTGAGCGAAAAAACGCTATAAAAATATCCAATTGTCGCATTTCTCGCGCTCCTTTCTCTGTGATCTAATAAGCAACGACGGCTCCGTCTGTTCGCGCTTCTGTGCCGCCGTATAATACACCGGTTTGTTCATCTCTTAAAATAATCTGTCCTCTTCCAAACGTATGTCTGCTCGTAGCCACATGAATATCATGCCCTTTGCGTTCTAATGCTTCTACAATATGTGAAGGCATTTCTTTTTCCACAAGAACCTTTTTATGTTCAATCCACTGCCATCTTGGTGCATCTAGAGCTGCCTGAGGATTTAGATGAAAATCAATCATATTCATGATGACTTGCACATGTCCTTGCGGCTGCATAAATTTACCCATTACACCGAATGAACCTACAGCACTTTTATTCTTTGTTAAAAATCCAGGAATAATGGTATGATAGGTTCGTTTTCCAGGCTCTAATCGGTTATGGTGCTGTGGGTCTAACGAAAAATTATGCCCGCGGTTTTGCAGGCATATGCCCGTATTAGGTACGACAAGTCCTGAGCCAAAATCCATGTAATTACTTTGAATGAATGATACCATGTTTCCTTCTCCATCAGCTGTAGCCAAATAGATCGTGCCGCTATGAGACGGCTGTCCGGCTTCGGGAATAAGCGCTTTTTCACCAATCAGCCCTCTGCGCTTGTTTGCATAAGAATCATTCAACAAATCTTCAACTGCTACTGTCATTTTATCAGCATCTGTAATAAATTTTTGTCCATCTGCAAACGCTAGCTTCATAGCTTCAATTTGCTTGTGGTATGTATCGACAGAATCTTTGGCATCAAAAGAAAAACCTTTTAGCGTATTTAGAGCTAAAAGCGCAATAAGGCCTTGGCCGTTGGGCGGTATTTCCCACACATCGTATCCTCGGTAAGAAGTTGAAATCGGCTTTACCCACTCTGCTTTAAAAGCTGCTAAATCCTCTTTTGCTAAAAATCCGCCGTGTTTTTTCGAAAAAGCTGCTATTTTATCAGCTAAATCCCCTCTGTAAAAAGATTCTCCATTCGTTTCGGCAATTTCAAGCAGTGTAGCAGCATGGTCTGGTGATCGCCACATTTCCCCTACCTTAGGAGCAGATCCATTGTTAGTAAATGTCTCAAACCAGTGTTTATATTCGTCACCTTTTAACGCGTGTGTAAATCGTTCAAACGCTCGTTCCCAATTGTACCCTAAAATTGGGGAGATTGGGAACCCTTCTTGCGCATAAGAAATAGCCGGCTGCAGCACTTCTTTTAACGGTAGCCGGCCAAAGCGTTTTGACAGCTCCACCCACGCACTCGGGGCACCTGGGACCGTAACAGGAACAAAACCGCGAGCCGGCATCTCTTTTATCCCCATGGCGCGCAGAGCCTCAATAGAGATAGAAGCAGGAGCAGGACCGCTCGCGTTGAGTCCATATAGTTCTTCATTTATCCACACAAGAGCAAATGCATCTCCGCCAATTCCATTTGAAGTAGGTTCTACCACCGTTAAACAAGCTGCGGAGGCAATAGCAGCATCTACTGCATTGCCTCCTTTTTTCAACATTTCAAGACCCGCCTGAGCGGCAAGAGGCTGACTAGTTGCTACCATTCCGTTTTTTCCAAACGTGCACGTACGCTGCGATGCATATGGGTGTGTGAAAAAGTATTCGCTCATAGAAAATCTCCTCTTTTCTTTATATGGTGAATAACGAATCTTTACAGACTAGACAACGCTACTTCTTCCTCATAAACTTCTAAAGCTGCTTGCAGAGCAGAACCTGCATTTACGCTTGCCCCGTTTCGAATAAGCACTGCTTCAAGACCGGCTAATGTAAAGAGAACGTTGTCTTTACGGCAGCTGTATCCCATTGTACCGATACGCCATATTTTTCCGTGCATCGGCCCAAAAGAACTTGCGATTTCAATTCCAAATTGTTCAAGAAGCGTAGAACGAACTGCTTCCCCGTCAATTCCTAATGGAATTAAGACGCACGTAACGGTTGGAACTTTTGAGTGCTCATCGCCAAATAAAGATAATCCCATTGCTTTAATTCCGGCTACAAGTGCTTTTTCGTGGAGACGATGCCTTGCAAATCTTTCTTCTAACCCTTCTTCTAAAATAACGCGCAGTCCTTCTCTCAAAGCATAGAGCATGGACGTTGCTTCCGTGTGATGATTTAGCCTGCGCTCACTCCAATAGTCTTGAAGCTGACTCAAATCAAAATAGTTGCTGATAATATTTGGACGCAGACGAACAGTTTGAGCATCTGCTTTTGTCGCAATTCCTTTTTCAACTTTTTTACGTTCCATGATAATTTTTTCAATACGATCATTGTACGTAATAGGTGCCATACCCGACGGAACAGATAAACACTTTTGTGTACCTGCAATCAATGCGTCAATGTTCCACTCGTCTACTTTTACATCCGTACCGCCGATAGTAGCTACTGCGTCGACGATAAATAAAACATCTTGGTCGCGACATGCAGCACCAATTTCTTTAAGAGGCTGCATTCTCCCTGTAGACGTTTCGCCATGAACCATTGCAACGATTTTTGGGTTTACTTTTTTTATTTCCTGTATTACGGTCTCAGGGTCAAACACTTCTCCCCATTCGCATTCAATATTGTGTACCTCAGCTCCGTAGCGCTCGGCAATTTCCGTTAATAAATAGCCGAAGCGGCCGAAAATCGGGACGAATACTTTATCGCCCGGTTCAACTACACTTGCAAGAACTGCTTCAATCCCAGCTCTAGACGTTCCATCAACGGGAAAAGCCCATTTGTTTTTGGTTTGAAATAGCTCACGAAGCATTTCCATCGTTTCGTTCATAATGCGCGTAAATGCGGGGTCGAACTGACCTAAAATAGGTGTTCCTAATGCTCTTAATACGCGTGGATCTGCTTCTACGGGGCCTGGTGTCATAATCGTACGCGGTGGTGTATGAAGCTGTTTTGTTATAGTCATGTCAAATTCCTCCTAGTAGGCAAGTTTATATAATAGTTCTATTAAGACCTTTACTCCTTTTTCTAACTGTTCTCCTTTGGTGAATTCCTTTGGGGAATGGCTGATTCCATCTTGGCTCGGGACGAATAACAAACATGTGGGAACTCTTCGCCCGAATACCTGCGAGTCGTGTCCTGCACCGCTTACTAATTCTCGGGAGGAGATATTCTTTTCCGAGGAAATAATTTTGGAAAGTTCAGATAATTGTTCGCTCATGGCAACAGGTTTTTCATCCATCCAGCAGTTGAGATTCACTTCTAAATCCCCTGCTGTTCGCTTGATAATTTCCTTCATTTCTCGTTCTGCTTCTTGTAAAACCTTATACTCATGATGTCTTATATCGACCGTGAATTCTACATATCCTGGTATTACATTCGGTGCATTTGGAGAAAGTGTAATTTTTCCAACCGTTACGTATAAAGCGTTATGATATTTTTCGCTCAATTCAATAAATGCCTTAGCGAGTTTGCAGCTCACATAAAATGCATCTTTCCTGATGTTCATCGGGGTTGTGCCCGCATGGTTACTTTCACCTTTAACAGATACTGTAAATCGTTTCTGCCCGACGATACTAGAAACAATTCCGATATCGCAATGAGACATTTCAAGCTGCTTTCCTTGCTCGATATGCAGTTCAATAAAAGAAGCGATGTCCGTGCGGTATGGCTCGCTGTGGAGGCCTTCTCCGAAATTGAGTTGTTTCATTGCGTCATCCAGCTTAACCCCTTCTTTATTTATAACATGTTTTGCATCACTTTTGCTGTGTAATCCATTCATATTACCTGATCCCCAATACGTAAGAGGAAATCTGCTACCTTCTTCTTCACAAAGTGATACGACCTCTAAGGTTTTTGTAGGGGAGCCATAATGCGCATATAGGTACTGCAGAGCAATGATACCTGCCACAACACCAAAAGCCCCGTCATATTTTCCTCCGTTTATCACGGTGTCGATATGGGATCCTGTTAAAATAACTTGTTGTTCTGGACCCGTTCCTTGCAACCGTCCAAATAAATTTCCTACATCATCGTAATACGTTTTGAGGTGAAGTCCCTTCATTTTTTCTTCCAATGCCTTTTGAGCTGCATTCCACTGTTCCGTATATAAAAGCCTCGTGACACCTTCTTTTTCATCTAACCCAAACTGTGACAACCAGCTAATGTTTTCTTCGATTTGCTGACAAAGCTTAGATTTTCCCGTCATATCTGCAACCATTGCTATCCCTCCTGCTATCTTCATTTTAAGAAAATGACTGATTGTTTTCATTAACACTTCCTACAATGATTTAGTGTTTTTTTGGCTATTATCACTAAATACACAAAGTCTTATATACGTTACTTTTTCTAACGTTATATGTTATTTATTTTATCTTACAGAATTAAATAAACTTCTTCATTAACAATTTATACATTTTTTTCTGAAAATTTTATTTATTTTAACTAAACTTTCTTATAAAATAGAAGGTAGATAAAAATACGCGCAGGGAAATGTGAGAATTTTTAACAAAAGGAGTAATGAATAATGGAACTACAAACTCTTTTACGCATTCCGATTTATGAGAAAGCATCTGTAGTAGCCGGACAAAAAGGGGTCACCCGCAAAGTACATAACGTCAATATGATGGACGCACCCGATATTTTATCTTTTTTAAAAGAAGGAGAATTTTTAATTACAACGGGTTATCACTTCAAAGAACATGAAGAAAGCTTAGCAAAACTTGTAGAAGGAATGGCTAAAAAGAAATGTGCAGGATTGGCCATAAAAACGAAGCGTTTTTTCGAACACGTGCCTGTTTCTATTTGTCAGCTAGCTGATGAACTTCACTTTCCAATCATTGATTTCCAAACGGACGAAACGTTAGGCGCGGTTATTAATGAATCTCTCAGCTTTATTTTAGATAAAAAAACAGCCGAGCTTCAGCAAGCGATGGTCACACATCAGCTATTTTCCTCCTACATCTTACAAGGAAAAGGCATTGAGAAAATTATGCAATCCATTCAAACGTTATGCAATGCTCACGTTGCCCTTTTTGATACCCATGGCCATGAACTCTTTTACACAAACAAACGCGAACCTTTTTCGCTCCCAATGGAAGAAGCGGTAGCGGGCGCTAAGCAGCTGTTTTTACGAACGTCAAAATATACAACCTTTTCCTTTTTGAACACAAAAAAAACCGTTACGCTTTTTCCGATTGCTACTCATACGAGAAAGTACAGTTATTTATTTATTGAACACCAAGTTTCTTTATCCGATTCAGCGCTCCTAACGATTGAACAAGCGACAAACGTTTTATCCTTCGAAATGATGAGACAGCAGGCTTTGTATGAAGCTGAAAGGCGACGAAAAAACGATTTTTTCAATCAGCTTGTTAACAATTATTATAAAACGCCTGAGGATGCTTCCTTTCAAGCACAGATGATGGGCTTATCAGCAGGAAACAGCTATATTTGCGCCGTTGGGAAAATTCATTCTACATTCACGCCTTACAGCGATGATGATATGATCTATGAGCTCCTTCAATATGAGTTATCAGCAGGTCCTACAGAGGCCGTTTTGTTTTTCTATGACAATCTTTACATTCTCTTGTTTACACCTCATTCTCAACCTATGATTATAGAATGCTTGCATCGCTTGCAGGAAGCTGTTTACCGTCACTATGATAAGCGAATGTCATTTGGAATTGGAAACCAAAGCCAATCCCTACTTACAATCGCTGACTCATATAAAGAAGCTGTTGAAGCTCTTGAAACCATCCATTTTAAAGATCAGTCAAAGCTTATTCAATTTTATCAGCCAAAACAGTTCAAAGAGCTGCTGAGGTTGCTTCCAGCAAACGATTTACAGGATTACTATTCTCAAACATTAGAAGGTTTGCTGCAGTACGATAAGAAAGATCGCTCCATCTTACTTGACACGCTTGAAACATATCTAAATTCCAATTGCCAAATCTCAGAGACTGCTAAGCAGTTATTCGTTCACCGGAACACGGTAATCTATCGAATCGAAAAATGCGAAGAGTTACTAAAAAGACCTATTCACACGTCAGAGGAAACCCTTCGGCTGCGCGTAGCTTTTCAAATTTTTTCTCTTGTGCATGCCAATTAAGTATAACTACAATAAAAAACGCCTGAGTAGATACTCAAGCGTTTTTTATTGTAGTGCATATTATTTATTTCGCTTTTAATTTAGACTGTACTGATTGTAATTTCCCAGCCATCGTATGATTTTCTTTATCACGGCGATCATCAATTCGTAAATTTGTACACACGCGCTGAATACCATTTTCAAAAGGTACTTCATGCATCTCTTGAACAATTTTTAGCAGCGTGCTTAATTCCCCTTCAATCAATGTATTCATAGGGGTTAATTGATATGTAATTTCATCTTCATGCTTGGCCAGCACTTTTTGAATATCAGCTACGTACTGACTCACGCTTGGCGTTTCCGTACCTACCGGAATAATGGTTACATCTACAATAGCCATGTTATACACTCCTTTTGTTTATTCTCCAATTATCATACCAAACGACACAAAAATTTCCTACTTTTACGTTTACGGTGCATAGAAAAAAGGAATAGTTATGCAACTACTCCTTTTTGTTACACTCTTATAGGTAACGCTTTGCTCCTAAGTAACGTTTTGACCAGTAAGAGTTGCTTAATGATGTGATTGTTACGCCTGTTGAAGAACCTGCATGCATGAATTGACCGTTTCCGATATAAATTCCAGCATGGCTAGCTCCTGGTTGGTACGTTTCAAAGAAAACGATATCTCCAGGCTGAGGTGAACTTACACGCGTACCAGTTTGATAGATACTAGCAACTGTACGAGGAAGACTTACACCTACTGCATTGCGATATACATAGTTAAGGTAACCACTGCAATCAAATCCTCCAGGCGCAGCTCCGCCCCAAACATAAGGTGTTCCCATAAAACGTTTACCGTATGAAATAACTTTTGAAGCTGAGCTTGAGCTTGTGCTGCTTCCTGTTGATGTTGAAGGTTTTGAGCTGCTTGAGCTGCTTGAGTTTAATTTATTTAGCGTATCCGGACCCGCTTCTCCGTCTACTAATAAACCATTTGCACGTTGAAATGATTTTACTGCACTTGTTGTAATTGAGCCAAAGTATCCTGTTACACCAGCTGAGAAGTAACCTTTATTTTTTAGTTTTTGCTGAAGGCTGCTTACTGCTGAACCTTTCATACCTTGACGTAAAATAGTTGAGCTGCTAGAGCTAGAACCGCCAGTTGAAGCGCTAGAACCCCCATTTTTTAATTTACTTAACGTAGCTGGACCCGCAATTCCATCCACAGACAGTCCATTTGCACGTTGAAATGCCATTACTGCATTCTTTGTAATTGAACCGAAGTATTGAGTTGTAGTTCCTTTAAAATAGCCTTTATTCTTTAGCTGTTGCTGTAAAGATTGTACGTTTGGTCCTGTTGAACCAACGCGCAGCAATGAGCTTGAGCTAACTGATGAACTTGATGAGCTTCCGCTTCCTAGCAGTTTATTAAATGTAGCTTGACCTGCAATACCATCTGCTGATAAACCATTTGCGCGCTGAAACGATTTTACTGCGCTAGTCGTGATTGAACCGTAATAGTTTGTTGTTGTACCGTATGTAAAATAACCTTTGTTTTTTAATTTTTGCTGTAATTCTTTCACATCTGAATTACTTGTTCCTGGGTGCAGCGTAGCATCTCCTAAAGCAGCTTCACTAATTGTAGGTACTACTGTTAAAGATCCACATAACGCTAACGAATATATCAACTTTTTCATAAAAAAAGGTTCCTCCAATGCCATAATCTACTAATCTATAAGACGTTTACATTGTAACAACACATTATTACAAAATAACATCACTAATATTACATTTATGTTACAGGAAACGACAGTAGCGCAGCCGTATGGTGTATATTGTCGTAGTTTATTGTCGTTTAACACTTAATAAGTTCGACAAAAAAGCTAATATATTCCAATATTATTCCTTTTCCTACACTAATAATAGGTAAAAAATCACCCGTAACATTATCTTTATATTTCAAAAAAAACAATTTATTTTTTTTTGAAATGTGAAACTTTTTTTAAAATTATTCGTTTAGTGGATTTGTTCCCCCCTTCAGCAAAACAGCTTTTCTTCTAAAAATTTATATTATTTCCATATTAATGAATAAAAAAGCGCGTGCTGAAAAAAATAGTCTTGGTTATGTTTTAAATAAGGAGGATTATTTTATGAGCCATAAAGGCATTCATGGTACAAATGTTAGCGGATCAGGTGACTCGGAAGACAAACGCTATGCAAACGGAGAGAACGAGCAGACGCTTACGACGCGTCAAGGTCACCCCATTCGTGATAACCAAAATTCTCGAACGGTAGGCAACAGAGGACCTGCTACTCTTGAAAATTACCAGCTGATTGAAAAACTTTCGCATTTTGATCGTGAACGTATACCGGAACGTGTTGTTCATGCCCGAGGAACGGGAGCTCATGGATATTTTGAAACGTACGGAAAACTTGGGGACGAGCCCGTTGAAAAATACACCCGCGCAAAAGTTTTTTCAGGAGCAGGCAAACAGACGCCCGTTTTTGTCAGATTTTCTACCGTAACTCATGGAAAGGACTCTCCAGAAACGATGCGAGACCCAAGGGGATTTGCTGTAAAGTTCTATACAGAAGACGGGAACTGGGACTTAGTAGGAAATAACCTTAAAATATTTTTTATCCGCGATGCTATTAAATTCCCTGATTTGATTCATGCTTTTAAGCCCGATCCTGTGACAAACCGTCAAGATACCGAGCGTATTTTTGATTTTATTTCTCATACACCTGAGGCTATGCATATGATTACTTTTTTATTTTCACCTTGGGGAATACCTGCTAACTATCGGCAAATGCAAGGTTCCGGTGTTAATACATATAAGTGGGTAAACAAAGATGGCGATGCCTTTCTTGTTAAATACCATTGGGAACCAAAACAAGGAATTAAAAATTTGACCCAAAAACAAGCAGAGGAAATTCAGGCTAAAAATATCAGTCACGCTACTCAAGACTTGTATGAAGCGATTGAGAGCGGCAACTACCCTGAGTGGGAACTTTGTATGCAAGTCATGGAAGACGGAGAGCATTCCGAACTAGATTTCGATCCGCTTGATGACACGAAAATTTGGCCGGAAGACCAGTTTCCATTTCTTCCAGTAGGTAAAATGGTCCTAGATAAAAATCCAAGCAACGTATTTGCTGAAACGGAGCAAGTCGCATTTGGTACGGGTGTGCTTGTGGATGGGCTAGATTTTTCTGATGATAAAATGCTGCAAGGAAGAACGTTTTCTTATTCCGACACGCAGCGTCACCGTGTGGGAACAAACTACTTGCAACTGCCTATTAACGCGCCGAAAAAACATGTAGCAACAAATCAACGAGATGGTCAAATGGCCTATCATGTAGATGCAGCTCCTGGTCAGAACCCGCATGTGAATTATGAGCCATCTTCTCTTGGAGGTCTTCAAGAAGCGCATGATCATCCAAAACCTCATCAGCCTTATGTTGAAGGGAATGTAAAAAAAGAAAAAATTGACCGTACAAATGACTTTAAGCAAGCTGGTGAACGCTATCGTTTATTAGAAGACTGGGAACGTGATGAGCTTATTCAAAACTTAGTAGACGGTTTAAAATGCTGTCACCATACCGTTCAAACAAAGATGATTGAGCTTTTAACTCAATGTGATTTTGACTACGGCAACCGAGTAGCTAATGGTATCGGTCTTCTCATGCATGATGATGGTTCTTTAGAAATTGAAATGGGAGCAGAAATGACTCCTACATATGGGAAATTGCCAAAAGAAGGCGGTTCACCGCTAGGAAGCAACAAAGCTGCTGATGCGGTAGAAGAAGCTAATGAAAAAGGAAAAGATGCCCATCCTTACTAACAAAAAACATCCTGCAGCGACAGCAGGATGTTTTTTGGGTTAAACGCTTATGACCAAGTAACGGCAAACACGTGGTAGTCATTTTTTAACTGTGGCGCATCAATGGGTGTCCCGTGCTGATATCCTTGTGTAACTCTTTTAGGATGTAAGGGTTGAACCCATTCTTTCACTTGCTGGTTTGTACCATTTGCTAAAATATATACACAATCAGAAAATGCCCCGTCATTGTTTGGACTATCAACTTTTAGTACTTCCACTAACACATCTTGGACACACGTTTTTCTCTGAATACATGTAAGCGTATGGTAGATGATATCAGCGGACACATCGTTATTTAAACGAAAGCCCACCTTTTTTTGTTCAAAAAAAGACGAGAATGAGACGATTGGTAATGTCTTTTTTTGTTCATACGCTTGAGATAAAATCTTGACAAGAACTTCTCCACTCAAGATGATCCCTCTTTCTAAAAAACGCTTCATCACAACATATGTGAGCATAGGTTATGCTCATAGGATAATATATTATCATAGTTTAATTCTGTGGTGTTAGTCTTTTTTGGGGTTTTTACACTGGGAATTATACCCGCCTATTTCTTGCGTTTCCCCGGCGTTCTCGCTACTAGCAAAAGAACAAATAATAAAATAAATACCCCTGCTCCTACAAACATATCGTACAAGAAATCAAGCATCATACTCCTCCTTTCCCTCCAAAAAAAAACGCTGTTAAAACCAAGCGTTTTAACAGCGTTTTTTCGTTAGATAAAGCCTAGCATATTGATGAATACAATGATAATTAAAACAGGTGCGATGTATCGAATAGCAAGAAGCCATAAAGAGAACCAGCGCTTCACATTCGTCGAACCATGCTTAAACTCTTCAATTAACACATCTTTTTTCATTTTCCAAGGAACAAAGATGGCAATTAAAAGAGCACCGAGAGGCATAAGGATATTACTTACAAGAAAATCAAAAGCGTCAAAGATGCTTTTTCCAAAGATCGATACGTCACTTAATAGACCATACGATAGTGCTGAAGGTATTCCTACCACAAAGATTAGTAAGCCCGAAATCCAAGATAGCTTTATGCGCTTATGCTGCTCTCCTTTGGCTAATGAAGCAACAATAATTTCTAACATCGAAAACGCAGATGTTAAAGTAGCAAATAAAAACAGCGCCAAAAAGAAAGTTTGAAACACAATTCCGAACGGAAGCTGTTCAAAAATAGAAGGCAATACAATAAATAAAAGACCTGGTCCTTCCGTCGGCTTTACGCCCATTGAAAAGACTGCAGGGAAAATTGCCAAACCTGCTAGTAAAGAAATCAAAATATTTAACGCTGAAATTGAAATAGCCGATTTTGGCAAGTTTTGCTGTTTAGACAGATACGAACTGTACGTAACCATAACCGAAACGCCTACGCTAAGCGAAAAGAATGCTTGTCCCATTGCAAACAAAATGGTTTGGGAGGTAAGCTTTGAAAAATCTGGATACAAAAAGAAAGATACGCCTTCCATCGCTCCGTCTAATGTTAAAGAACGAATAATAATAATAATAAATAAAATAAAGAGAGCAGGCATTAAAATTTTGTTTGCTTTTTCAATACCATTTTGAATACCTCTTGCTACTACAACAATTGTTAAAAGAAGAAAAACAAATTGAGAGATAACAGCACTTGTCGGATTAGCAATGGTGGAGTTAAATAAACTCCCGTAGTCACTTACTCCATTGAGCTGACCCCTGACGCTTGCAAAAATATATTGTAAAATCCATCCTCCTACTACACTATAGAAAGATAATAAAATGAAGCATGTAATCACGCCTAAATACCCGATTCCTTTCCAAAGAGAACCGGGAGCAACTGCATCATAAGCACGAATTGCTTCTTTTTGTGTATGTCTACCTAGTACAAATTCAGCAAGCAAAAGCGGCAAACCAATAATTGCTGTAAACAAGATAAACAGTAAAAAAAAGGCCCCTCCTCCGCTTGTTCCGGCTACATAAGGAAGTTTCCAAATGGCTCCGATTCCAATTGCTGAACCGGCGGATGCCAAGATAAAGCCGAGTTTTGATGTCCATTGTTCGTTTTGACTCATGTTTTCTCACCATTTTTCTTTATTTATTCTGATTTGTCATACTATATCACACAACCCTGCTGTCGAAAAGGGTTTTTGTTGTTTTAACCCCCATCATGTGTTATGAATAGTATGTAGGTTTCATTATTTATTTTCGTAACTAAAAAAAGTTTGACAGTTAGAGGTACAAAAAATGACAAATCAACAAGTAATACAGCAGCAATTTTTAGATAAGTTCCTTGACTTTATCTTAGTAAAATGCCCAAACTGCGAACTATGTGCGCGAGTTGTAAAACTGGATAAAAAATTGAGCGGATCAACGCATTCATGCACGTGTCCTCACTGTGGTTATCTAGACGTCATCAGCGCTGAGAGCCAAGGACCGTTAGAACTTTCTGAAGCAGTAGATCCTTTTTTTCAGCTTCCGCTTTACTTGGAAACAATCTGCCCTGAACGTCGACTTTGGGCTTATAACTTAGATCACCTTCAATATATTGAATCTTATATTGAAGTTAAAACATGCGGGGCTTGTTTCGACGAGCTGTCGGTTGAACACTCATTGCCAGATTGGGTAATTCATAAGCAGGAAGAAGCACTAAACGAAATTCAACGTTTAAAAGACACCGTCTTTTGCACATTCAAATGAAGATAGAAAAGAAACGTTGCCAAGGAGGCAGCGTTTCTTTTTTACGAAGAACTTTCCTCGGTAAGTTTTCTTCGATAGTCCCCGGCCTTGTCGAACTCTTTTGCGGTGCCGACGAAAAAGTAGGTTACCGTATGATTTTTGTTACCTTGAGTCGTGCCATGAATCATCTTCCCTTGCTTCAATTGCTTTCGCTCTCCATTTTTATTTACATAGAAATATTTATTCCTTGCCCAGCCGCCGCCGCTTAAAAGCGTTTTGGTTTTCCCGACTCCCTGCTCGTTTACTTTAAATACAGTGTAGTCTCCTTCTGTCTTGCTAGGATTTCCGTTATCTTTATCATATTCGACCATAACCCATCCTTTGTACCCTTCTGGTATAAGGAAAATGCTCGGTTGAGACGTTTCATCTGGACGTCCACATCCAGATGCGATTACGATCAATAAAAACAAAATGAGCCACCTTTTCACTTTTCCCAACTCCTTTCTTAATAAAAGACGTGTCTCTATACTGCTTTTAGTTTTTGTTGAAGGTAAGATTATATTCTTTTTGCACCCCTCAATTTTTCCCAGTTTATCCAGTCAAATATGCTATATTTACGTATTGTTTGTCACACACTATTAGCAGGCGTTTACAATTTACATGGGAGGATAACAAAAATGAGCTATGTTTTTTTATTTATTTTGCTCTTTGTCATTCCGCTTTACACACAGCAAAAAATTGTTCGTGCCGACCGTGAAAATACACGTATATTATTACTAAGTGAACACGAGCAATCTGGACATAAAAAAAGCGATTCCCCGTAAAACAGGAATCGCCTTCTTTTAATATGTTAAGCTTCCAGCGACAATAAGGCCAACGGCTATCGATGCTGCAAAAAGAGTTACTCCAACCGCTACATTTCCTTCTTCTACTTTTTTGGCTAGGCTCGTTTTAGGCGTCATAATAAATTCAATAATCCAATATGTCACTACTTGAGTAATGATACCTACTACTCCCCAAAGAGTTGCATCTACCAAATTTAAGCTGTTGCTCCACACAGTGAAAATGACAATAGCAAGCCCAATTCCTTTTCCCCATAACTTCAAAGCGACTGCGACATTTCCTTTTTTTATAAGTTCACGATCATTAAATTTTGTTGTTAATTCAAATACGATTACTCCGATAAATAATAGCACTAATCCTACCGCTACGTGAGATAAAAAACTCCCTATACTAGCCCAATCAATCCATTGTGTCATTTTTAGTTCCCCTTTTCATTTTAATCCAATCGGCAAATAATACGATTCGTTATCCGTAATTTGATTTCCAGCTCGAATTCCTACTGCACTTGCTTTTCCATTTAATAAAAAGCACCCGTACATGATATGAGCCTCTACTGTTTTCGTTTGCGTCTTCATTTTTGCAGTTGGCAAAGGAATAAACTGTTGATATACAGCCGTGTATTCTTGATATGTCTTATGCTGATCTTCGTCTATTTTGATTCCGTCTTCATTATAAATTTCAACGGTATCTCCCTCACGACCAAACGATGGTTTCTTCACAAATGCTTGTTTTCTTTCAATAAATGGATCTTCTTCTAAATACGTTGGTAAAAAGTATGTTTCAATAATGTGATGCTCTTCTTTAGTGAAGAAAGGATGATGTTGTTCATACAAAGCCCAAATGAGTGCTTGCACGGCTTTAGACTGCAGTAAAAATGCAGAAGGCGGATTGATTATGGCTACTTGTTTTTGCTGTGCCAATGTTAAAAGCATGTGTCCGACTTTTTCATGCGTACTCGGATCTTCATCTTCAATTAAATGTTCAAACGGATAAGTTTGGCGATAGAGTACGTCTATTTTTTGTCCATGTTGATCATACACGCCCGCTTCTATATGTTCACCTTCTTCAACTGTAGAGGCAGGGACAATTCGAAGCTGCGATAACGGAACGTATGTAGCATCTACACGGGCTAGCTTCATTAAATAAAGAGTGGTTAGCTTATCTTCTTCATGTGTATCATGAGAAGAAAAAACGACGTTTGGATAGTTCGTTCTATCGAGCTCGTTATAAGCTTCAAAAATGGCGTGTTTTAATGCTAAAGCAAGCTTTTTTTCTTCAAGCTTATTAGGGTTTTGAACCTGAAAATGCCGACAGACTAACTCATTTACATGAAATAATTCTTTGATGAATGTAGGCGTATCCGCATTTAGTTCTAAAAGCTTGATTTGATCAGCCGTAACAGCAAAATCAAGGCGTGAAATAACACTTTCTGTTTCCATCGTTTTCAGTCGCAGGTACGGTAAACTGGCTTTTGGAAATCCTAAAGAAAGAAGCGTCTGATCATCTAATGAACGAAGTAAAGGTGCCGTTTTAAAAAATAGTTCCCCGATTTGATTTGCTGCTTCTTTAATAGAATGAATGATGTGAGAAGACTCCATATGTACGTCATAAAGAGCATACTCTGTTCCATATAAGTCGTACCAAAAATCTTGAATTTCTTTATAAAACATTTCTCGCTTTTCTTTATGCATTACCCGCCAAAACCGCCTTTAGAGCCGCTCCCAATTCCAGATTTATACGAGCTGCTTGATTTAAATGACTTATAGGACGATGATGAGGTCAGCTGTTTTTTAGACCCGTAGTAGCGCCCTCCGTGATAATATGAACCGCTGTGCGAAGAAGAAGAATCTGAACAGTAGTACGTTTTCGTATCTTCATCCCATTTCCACTTGTCGCACGATTTATCTTTCGGTTTAGCCGGTCTTGCCTGATCAGTTGAACCACAGGCAACGAGCGATGTCATTAAAGCAGTGGTCAAAACCCCCGCCATCATTTTTTTTGTTTTGGACATTACGCCTTTCCCCTTTCATACGTTACGCCTGTTTTTGTTACATATAAACTGTATACGCTGCGATCTTCATCAATTTCCGCAGAGTCTCTTTCCCATTCCCATCCATTATAGTATGTATAAACTGTTCCGATATAGCTTAATACGTCCAAATGCGTATAAAATGAAGAGACGAATAAAACTGGATGTCCTCGAAGAGAATTTAATTCGCGGACTTCTAACGTAATCTCTCTGTGATCATCTTCTGCTTGCTCTTTCGGTCCATTTTCATGTTCTTTTACATAAACAATATGGATATCATCTTCAACTGCAGATGAAGTTTGTTTATACGTTACTCCTTCTTTAACAAAAAATTCGCATTCTCTTCTTGCTAAAATTTGTTCAAGTTCAATAGACTGATAGTGATAAATAGATACAAACGTATCGTCAGGCTTTAGCAGTCGGTATTCTAACTTTGCCATTGTGCAACTCCTTTTGTGACTTTTTCGTGAACGTTCTTTAATAAATACGCACAGATTTTCAAAAAGTTTCAATTTTTCTCATATTAAAAGGCTTAGCTTTAAATAAGCTAAACCTTTATTTTTTTATCACATCTGTCACAACTTCATAACCGCCTGTGTATGGGTCGAATACATATTCAAGCATGCCGTTTCCACGATTAACTTTGAATAGATACCTGTATTTTTTAGGGCTGTCTTTTGCTGGATATACGTATTTTCCTTTTTGGAACTGACTTAGCAAGAGCTGTTCTCTTTGCGCAAGCATTTTTTTTGCTTCATTATAACCATACAGCGGGAGATTTTTGGCATAGAGAACCGGTATGAATACAAGTACAACGACTGAAATCGTAATAAGCCCTTGTTTAAACCACCGCATAAACCTCTTTGGATTTCGCGAAAGTAACATCGTTATGACAATTACTATTAACAAAGGAACAATATATACTTGCACATACGGAATGTTTGCAAATACAGGTCGATTAATCAACAAGACAATTACTTCGATAGCTGCTACTAATACTAAAATAAAATAGACCACTTACTCTTCACACCTCGACGATTCAATGAATTTTATATGTGTTAGAAAGTATTCCCACTCATGAATGAACTCGTCTATTGTATCATAAGACACAAAAAAAATATCTACGCTCGTCTATTTTACGGTATTCAGATACTAAAAGAGATTGAGACATAACAAAATCATCCCAATCTAAAGACGAGCATGAGATAAATACGCTAGTATGCTCCCTTGTTACACCATTGTTGACTTCCGTGCAAGGCTTCGTTTTCCGAGGGCGACCACTTTTGCCGTGTCTCACCTGTTCCGCTTTTTACGCGTAAGTCCTCGCCTTGCCCTCCGGCCAACAGCTAGAGGCCACTACATACATGAAACTGCCTTCACTCTAACCATAAAAAAATCTGAACACATTTGATTCTCTATACAGAATCAAACACGTTCAAATCTTTCTTTAACTAAGCTATTTTTATTCCATCCTTTTATTACGAAACTTCTACGTTTCGATTTTGATTATATTTTTTCCCTTGTAAAAATGAGTAAACGATTGCTGCTGCCCATACAATAAGGATAAATGCGTATACAGCTATCTGCGTTGAGCTGCTTGATACCCATGTATTTAAGAGTGTTCGAGCATTTGTTAAAATGATAAACCCACCAACAAGCGAACCAAGCAAGTGAGCCGGGATAATACGAACAAACCATGCAGCAATCGGAGCCGCGATAATTCCGCCAATCATAAGAGCGCCTACCCAGAACCAGTTTACCTGCTCCCAGCCAAGAGAAATTAAAAAGCCAAGTGTAGCCGAGACGGCAATAGCAAATTCACTTGTATCAACGGTTCCAACGACTTTCCGTGCTGTTGTGCCTTTTTTAGCTAGCAATACAGGCGTTGCAATCGGCCCCCAGCCGCCTCCTCCTGTAGCATCAGCAAATCCAGCAATTAATCCTAACGGAATGGACTGCTTCGTCGATAAAGGTTTGGTGCTCTTTTCTTCGTTTGTTTTAAACGTAAATAAAAAGCGAAATAACACATAAACTCCTAGGAGCAATAAGAATGTTGAAACGTAAGGTCTTACTGCATCTCCAGGTAAATTACTTAGAAAGCAGGCTCCTACAAAAGCCCCGATGGAACCAGGAATAATCAGTTTTAAAACCATCGATTTATCTACGTTGCCAAATTTAATATGTGAAACACCAGACGCTGCTGTTGTTACAACTTCTGCCAAGTGAACAGATGCCGAAGCCACAGCTGGTGCAATTCCAAACGTTAAAAGTAGGGTAGTTGATGTCACCCCGTACGCCATTCCAAGTGATCCGTCAATTAACTGAGCTAAAAAGCCAATAAGTGCAAACGTAATTAACTTTTTCATGTTGTCCCTCCACTTTAATCTTCTGTTAGAGAGCACAAAAAGGCCTCCAACAGTTGTTTGCTAGAAGCCTTCGGTATGTCCGATCAGCTGTCCGTTTTATAAATAAGTTGTTTATATTGTAATCCTAACTATTCCTAGAAGTCAACTGTGTTTTTAGTTTTTCTTTTAGTCTATGTATGCTGCTTGGTTATAGTATCAGTAAAATAAAATTCTTCTTGTTAAGTCAACAACATAAAAACGACCGCTCACTTAATAAGGGCGGTCATTTTTATGCATGTCTTGCCAGTGAGCTAGCACTTCAGGTGGTAAACTCACATCTTTATCTAATGACGTCACATCCATAGAAGTAGGCTCATCGCTATTTATCACTTTTTCTACCCAATCTGGCTGTACGACTAACGCTTGTTCAATCGTAATTAAAGCCAGACCTTGCTCAAAAGCTTCTGCGACTTCCGTTGCCGTAAGTCCTCCTGTACCCACAAGAGGGACCCGGTAATTGACGTGCTTAATGATCGAAGAAAGCAGTGAATGATTTTCTTCCCTTTTTGAGGTAGGTTCATGCAAAGCACTGATATGTAAATAATCAATTTCTGTATGAACAAGACGATCAATCCACTCAAATGTATCTTCCACTTTATTTCCTAAATAGCCTTTTTCTTTGGGCGCTAATGTATATCCCACAATAAATGGTTTGCCCGCATGTGCTGCTCGGCGCGTCACTTCACGAATAACTTCAAGTGCAAAAGTGAAGCGGTTTTCTGCGCTTCCTCCATAAGAATCACTTCGTTCATTGGCTTGCCTTGACGTAAACTGCTGCAGTAAACATTCATTTCCTCCGTCAATTTCCACTCCATCAAACCCTGCTTCCATAGCTCTTGTGGTAGCTTCGCCAAACGCTTGAACAATATAAGTTATATCGCGCTCGGTCATTTGAACAGGCTTTTTTCCTTTACGTTTGTGAGGCTTTTCACTAGGGCTAATTGCTTGCCACTTACTTTCCATTTCTACGCACTTTCTTCCCCCGTGCGATAGTTGCAGAATCGCTTTAGCTCCTCTTCTATGAATCATTTGGGTTAGTTGATGAAGCTTTCGTATGACCTGATCACGATGAATTCCGATTTGACCATGTGCTACTTGGCCATTTTCTGTGATAAACGCGGGGCCGATAATTACCGTACTGACGCCCCCTACTCGTTTTTCGTAAAAAGTCAGATCGATATCGGATATTTCCCCGTTTTCCCGTGAAGCGTATGTGAGGATAGGTCCCATTGCTAATCGGTTTTTCATCTCAAGAGCATCAACAAATTTAAAATGTTTAAATAACTTTTCATAGGCCGTCTTCAATTGATTCACACCTTTTTTCCTTAGCTTGCCCATCTATAAGCGGAGTAGACATCGGCATAAAAAAAGAAATACCTTTATCGGCATTTCTTTTTACGTTGTTTTTCTTATTTTTTTGACCGGATAAAATACAAATTCGCTTTTTCCGACAATTCGTTTTTCATCAATAAGACCTAGACCGTTGCGGCTATCCATACTGTACAGACGGTTATCACCCATTACAAATACTTCGTTTTTAGGTATTTGTACGGGTTCAAAATCTCCCGTAAGCTCCATATCCATGTTGTTGGCAATTTGACGATTCGTTTTTAAATAAGGTTCACTTACTTTTTTATCATCAATATAAAGCTGATCTTTTTTCATTTCGATTTTTTCACCTGGCAGACCGATTACTCTTTTTACATAATGCTTATTCTTAGCCTCATCTTTAATAATCACAATATCTCCGCGGCGAATATCATGGAGCGAATACGACAGTTTATTCACAAACAACCGCTCTCCGTTATGCAGCGTTGGGTTCATTGAAGCGCCTTCTACAATATACGGAGAAAATAAAAATGCGCGAATCATAAATACTAGAGCGATAGCGAAGATAATAGTTTTGAATATGCTGCGTAATTGATCGCTTTTTGTTTTTTCCGTAGTCAATATGCTTTGTCTCCTTTGTACAGCTCACTTTTCTTATGTAAAAAAGCAAGAAACCTCTTACTTTAACACTTATTCTAACTTAACCATAGAAAGAACTGAAATCAAATGTTTTATGTTATGTAAAAAAAGAACCTCTAACAAATGTTAGAGGCTTACATTACGCAAGTTTCGTCTTTACATCTCTTATTATAACATTAATTATATAAAAAAAGACTACCTTTTATGTAAAAATTATGTTTTTTACGCAAACTTAACTAAATCTTCACATTTAAAGGCGTTTCTCCATGTATAAAAAGTTGGGAGATACAATACTCTATAATCTCTCTTCGCCGCACGAGTCCAATAAAAATGTTTTGATCATCTACAACTGGCACAAAATTTTGTTCAGACGCGCGTGACAAAATACTTTCCATTTCATCGTTTATGGTGATAGCTTCGTAATCGCGATGTCTTGGAACCTCCTCAATTCGTAGGTGTTCTAACTCATGGAGTTCTATATGTTCTAAGCTTTTTAGCTTCCATAACAAGTCTCCTTCTGTCAAAGTCCCTACATATTCTCCTTTTTGATTAATAAGCGGCACAGAAGAGTAGCGATGATACTCCATTTTCTCCAATGCTTGACGGATTGTTGACCGTGTCGATAGGGTAACCACTTCTTTTTTAGGAAGTAAAAAGAACGCAATATTCACTCATATTCTCCTTTTGTTATATATGCATTTTATTTTTGTTGTTTTGCTGAATCTGAAACAATATGAATATCGATGTTATGAGTCTGTCGCATAATTGTATTCACAATAGAGCCTTTTCGAATCTCTTCCCATCTTGTCCTCGCTGATTGCCCTAGTAAGATTTGAGTAACGCGATACTGCTTGGCTACGTTCACAATCACTGCAGCTGGTTTTTGCTTTTTAGCTTCTTCAACAATTAGCGATGCGTGGAAACGGTCAGCGAATGCCTGCCACTGTTTGATTTGTGTTTTCTCCCTCTCAGTCTGATCGCCTTTAAAAACATGGAGCAGCAGCAAATCTGCTTTCAATCGGTTCGCCATTCTCCAGCCTCTTCGAATCAATTTTTCAGCTGTTTCACTGTATTGAATGCACACTAAAATGCGTTCGCAAATACCTGTTACACCAATTTCATGGGAATGAATGAGCTTACCGTCCACTTCATCCGCTATTTCTCTGAGCGTTAATTCACGAAGGGCATGGAGATTTGCGAGCTTAAAAAAAGACTGCAGGCTTTGTTCAATTTTATGGACTTCGTATATTTTGCCTTCACGAAGACGCTTTTGCAGCTGTTCCGGTGTAACGTCGACAAGTTGAATTTCATCTGCTTGCTCAATAAATAAATCTGGCACCGTTTCACGAACTTTTACTTGGGTAACAGCATATACGAGGTCATGTACGCTTTCCATATGCTGAATGTTCATTGCTGACATAACTGAAATACCTTGGTTGAGCAGGTAAGAAACATCTTCAAAACGTTTTTTATGGCGGCTTGTCGGTACATTTGTATGAGCGAGTTCATCGATAAGGACAACTTTTGGCCGCCTTCTTACAATCGCCAGTAAATCAAGTTCTTGTAATTCTTTTCCTTTATAAAAAACGGTTTCTCTTTGGATTACTTCTAGATTTCCAATCATCGCCTTAGTCTCATTCCTGCCGTGTGTTTCTACATATCCAACTACGACATCTACGCCTTCTTTGACTAAGTCATGCGCATCTTGAAGCATTTTATAAGTCTTCCCTACTCCCGGTGCGGCACCGATGTAGAGTTTAAGCTTTCCGCGCTTCTGATCATGAAGTTCACGCAATAGTTCTTCCGGAGTTTTTCTTCGAAAGTATGGATGAGCTTCTTTTTCTTTCATTGTTCGTGCTCCTTTATCACACTCGCTTCAGTGCATGAAGCGAGTGCGTGTAATTAGCGTTCTCGTTGAACAGCTAAATTTAGCTCTACTACATTTACTCGTTTTTCACCAAAAGCCCCTTGCTGAGTATGTTCTTTGATTAACTCTTTTAGCGTCTGGGTTTTAATATGGGCTGCTTTTGCCACGCGCTCTACTTGTGCATATGCAGCTTGTGGCGTAATATCCGGATCGAGTCCAGAAGCCGAATTCGTGACGGCATCAATCGGAATCCCTTCTTTTGGTACCTCGTTTTCTTTTTTCCACGCCGCTACGGATTTCTCGATACGATTCGTAAGGTCTTTATTTGAAGGTGCTAAATTCAACGAGCCAGACCCTGCCCCGTTATAATCAATACTAGAAACTCTGCCGTGAAAAAATGCATTGCTTGTAAACTGCTGCCCAATCAGCTTAGAACCGATAACTTGATGATTGTTTGAATAGATTAGGCTGCCGTTTGCTTTACTTGGAACAGCTGTTTGAGCAATACCTGTCATCACAACAGGATAAATAAGACCACAAAGTATCATCATCATAATCGTTAAGCGAACAATAATGCTTCCCGTTCGTTCTGTTTGTATCATCGTTTCTTCTCCTCTACATCACAAATGAAAGTAATAAGTCAATCGCTTTAATCCCAATGAATGGAACTAATACCCCACCTAATCCGTAAATGAACAAATTTTTTCGCAGCAGTGCGTTAGAACTCATCGGCTTATAGGCAATTCCCTTCATGGCTAAGGGAATTAACAGCGGGATAATGACCGCATTAAAAATAAGCGCTGACAATACAGCAGATAGAGGTGAATTCAGCTTCATTACGTTAAGAGCCTCCATTTGCGGAATCGCCAAGGTAAACATCGCTGGAATAATCGCGAAATACTTAGCAATATCGTTTGCGATGCTGAATGTAGTTAAGGCACCCCTTGTCATTAATAGCTGTTTTCCGATTGAAACGACTTCAATGATTTTAGTGGGATCCGAATCCAAGTCCACCATATTTGCTGCTTCTTTAGCAGCTGAGGTTCCGCTGTTCATTGCTAAACCAACGTCAGCTTGAGCAAGTGCAGGGGCATCGTTTGTTCCGTCACCTGTCATCGCAACTAGCTTGCCTTGCTGCTGTTCGTATTTAATCACTTGAATCTTGTCTTCTGGCTTGCATTCCGCAATAAATTCATCTACTCCAGCTTCTTTTGCAATAGTTGCTGCGGTTAGCGGATTATCTCCTGTGCACATGACTGTTTTAATGCCCATTTTACGAAGTTCATCAAAGCGTTCTTTCATTCCTGGTTTTACCGTGTCTTTTAAATAAATCAAGCCATAAATTTTATCATCGGCGGCGACGGCAAGCGGCGTGCCACCAGCTCCTGCAATTTCGTTCGCTTTTTGCTGTAAATCAGAGGGAACCTTCCCGCCATTTGACTCTACCCATGCCGTGACGGCGTCCACTGCTCCTTTTCGTACAGATACATTCTGTAAGTCAATGCCGCTCATTCGCGTTTCAGCTTTGAATTCTACAAACGTTCCCTGCGTTTTTCTAAGGTCTTCTACTCCCATGCGAGTTTGGATAAAATCAACCACCGAGCGTCCTTCTGGTGTTTCGTCGTAAAGAGAAGAAACAAACGCCCATTTGTACAGTTCACGTTCGTCTACGCCTTCTACAGTCGTTAACTGATGAGCCATTCGGTTTCCAAACGTAATGGTGCCGGTTTTATCTAAAATAATTGTATTGATGTCACCAGCTGCTTCTACTGCTTTTCCTGACATAGCAATCACGTTAAACTGCGTGACTCGATCCATTCCAGCAATTCCAATGGCCGATAATAATCCTCCAATCGTCGTAGGAATAAGGCAGACGAGCAGTGAAATTAAAATAGCCGTGTCGAGTTGAAAATGTAAATAGTTTGTAAAGACAGGAAGCGTCACAACAACTAGTAAAAAAATAATCGTCAAACTTGTCAAAACCGTGTTTAGCGCAATTTCATTTGGCGTTTTTTGACGCTCTGCTCCTTCAACAAGCGAAATCATTTTATCTAAAAACGATTCACCTTGCTCACACGTAATTTTAATTGTAATTTCATCGCTGACAACTCTTGTACCTCCAGTTACAGAGTTAAAATCCCCGCCTGCTTCTTTCATAACAGGTGCCGATTCACCCGTAATAGCCGATTCATCAACAGACGCCAGTCCTTTAATAATTTCTCCATCTCCAGGAATCATTTCGCCTTGTGAAACGACGACGATATCTCCTTTTTTTAGTTGCGATGCCGAAACTTGTATCATTTGCCCGTTTTGAAGCTGATTAGCTGTAATATCGCCTTTAGATTGCTTTAATGAGTTTGCCTGTGCTTTTCCTCGACCTTCTGCTAATGCTTCTGCAAAATTAGCAAAAACAATGGTAAAAAATAACACGAGAGATACGGCAACATTAAATCCTGTGCTTACTGTACTTTCTCCGAAAAGGTCCGGAACAACGGCTAAAAAAAGCGTAATTATAAACCCGATTTCTACTACGAACATGATAGGGTTTTTTATCATCGTTCTTGGGCTGAGCTTGATAAAAGCCTGCTTTACTGATTGAATAAAAATCGATGAAGCTTGTGTATCTACAGAACCTTGAATATGACTGTTGCGATCCAATTCAATATTGTTTGCAAAATTCCGTTTATTCATTATGATCCTCCGCTTTCTTGATTACAGTGTTAAATACTCAGCAACCGGCCCAAGCACAAGCACTGGGAAAAATGTAAGTGCTCCTACAATAACGGTAGTTCCAATTAAAATGCCGCTAAATAAAGACGTATCTGTTTTAAATGTCCCAGGTGTTTGGGGAACAAGCTGTTTGGATGCTAGTGAGCTCGATACCGCCAGCATCGTAATTAGTCCGAAGTAACGTCCAATATACATAACGATTCCCGTTGAAATGTTCCAAAACGGCGTTGCATCACCGAGTCCTTCAAAGCCGGATCCATTGTTTGCTGCTGACGACGTAAATTCATACAGTGCCTGACTTAACCCGTGAAAGCCTGGATTTGATATACCTTCTATTCCTAAATGAGTGGTAAGTGCTACAGCTGTTCCTCCTAAAATTAGCAGCGGCTGCAAAATAAGCGTCACGGCGATTAGCTTCATTTCTTTTCCTTCAATTTTTTTACCTACGTATTCTGGTGTTCTTCCAACCATTAAACCTGATAAAAATACGGCGATAATGACGTACATCATGACATTCATAAATCCTGCTCCGACACCGCCGAATACGGTATTTAACATCATATTTCCAAGCGTTAACAACCCGGTAAGAGGCGTAAGAGTATCGTGCATGGTGTTGACTGCACCTGTTTCACTTGCTGTCGTCACGATGGCGTAAAGCGTCGACATGCCGACACCAAAACGGACTTCTTTCCCTTCCATATAACCGTTCGCTTCGTTCAAATGAAAAGAATCAAGTCTTGGATTGCCGCCCCACTCTGTTACGAACGCTGTGCTTAAAATAACGATAAACAGCATACTCATCGCTACAAACAAGATGCGGCCTTGCTTACGCTGTCCGATCATTTTTCCGTATGTGAAAGGAAGTGCTGTTGGCAATAAAAGCATAAGGACGATTTGTAATACATTGCTCAACGCGTTAGGATTTTCAAATGGATGAGCTGAATTGACACCAAAAAATCCCCCTCCGTTGTTTCCTAGCTCTTTAATTGAAAGAAAAGAAGCAACTGGTCCCCTTGCTATTTGCTGTGTTGCCCCTTCTATTGTATGGGCAGTCACCGTTCCGCTTAACGTTTGAGGGACACCTAAAAACATAAATAAAATGCCTGTTATAAAAGCGATAGGAAGTAAAATACGCGTAATTGACTTTACAAAATCAACAAAAAAGTTTCCCATTTCTTTCCCTGCCAGCCCACGAATAAAAGCGATTGCTACTGCAAGTGCCGTTGCTGGTGCAGCAAACATCATAAATACAATGGCGGCCATCTGCGAGAAATAGGACAAACCTGATTCGCCGCTGTAGTGCTGCAAGTTCGTATTTGTCATAAAACTAATGGCCGTGTTAAAAGCAAGTGCCGGATCCATTCCTTTGATGTGGCTTGGGTTAAACGGCAGTACCCCTTGAAACCGGAAGATAAGGTACACCACAAAAATCATAAACGTATTCGCCAAAACAAGAGTAAATGCATATTGCTTCCACGTCTGATTAAGCCCTTTAATTCCTGCTGCTTTAAACATCACCGTTTCTATCTTTCCTATCAAGCTAGTGTTTTTATCGTTTGAAAACACATTCGCTATATAAATACCTACGGGCTTTGCAATAAGCGCTACAAAAACAAGCAGCAGCGCAACTGATAGTAGAAAAATCCCCACTTTTTATTCCTCCGCTTATTAAAATTGTTCTGGATTTAACAGTACATATACTAAATAAATTAAAACGAGAACTGAAATACCTAACAAAATGAACGACACTTTCACTTCTCCTCTCTTTCATCTACTACATGAGACGACCAGCAAATAATTCCGTACATAGCAGCTGTTAATATGGCAAGCGTTGCAAGCATGATCATATCCAAGTTGCTCCCTCCTAACTGTTTCCTAACAAAAATGATAGCTTCTAAGTTTAGTGACGGTTTCTTTTCATAAAGCATCACGTCCAAAAAAGCTAACCGTGAGACGTGATGCTGATTTTTCCCACTAAAAAACCGCAGAAGAGAGTTCTCTTCCGCGGTTTAATGCACGACAAATAAGCCGTGATTCACACGAATTTTTTACTCCCAAAACGCTTACGGAGTTAGCTGTCGGATTCGGGTTATGGAAGTAACCCTACTCAGTTAAGAGATTCACCCCTAGTACATACGTACAAAATATTGGGTCCCCCGCTCATAATTGATTAAGCGTATATTTGTTATTTAATTTTTAGACTTAATAATAGTTTTTACTGCTGCGTTTAAAACTTTGATTAGCTAACGTAGACAAATAGCGGTTTGCTAGATCAAAAGATTGCTGGTCGCACATGGCCCGATATTCAATCATTTGAATCATTTGCTTAGATAAATGCATCCTGACGCTCCTTTCACCTATATTTTGAAAGGAGCGTACTATCCGCTGTTATAGAAAACGACCACGATTACACCATCCTCTCTCTTAACGCTTACGAAGTTAGCTGACGGGTTCGGGTCAAGAAAGTAACCCTACTCAATTAAGAGATTCACCCCTGATAATTGGGTCCTCCGCTCTTTCCTTCTCTTTCAGAAAAGACTCAGCGTTTCACAGTGGAACGTTTCATGAGAGTAATCTTACTCCTGTTAAAATTTACTGTCAACAACATTTTTTGAAATTTTAAAAGCTTTATTTTTCTATATTTATTCATTATTTTAAAATAATAATTTCAGAAGAAAAAAAGCGTTCTTATCGAGGAGATAAGAACGCTTTTTTTAGCTCATTTTCTCAATTTCATTTACAAGAATTGAAATAGCATCCGTTTTTGTTGCTTCACGCATTGTACGCTTCATTGTACTTGCCTGCTGCTGAAGCTCACTTACTTCACGTAAAAACAATTCTTTTGTTAACTGTTCTTCTTCTACAACCATACAGTAGCCTTTTTTCTTAAAAGATTGTGCATTTAAAATTTGATCTCCGCGACTCTGTGCTTTTGATAAAGGAATAATCATCATCGGTTTATGAAGAGCTAAAAACTCAAAAATGGCATTGGATCCACCGCGTGTAATCACATAATCAGTTGCCGCTAGAACATCAGGAAGTTGTTCGTTTACGTATTCTAACTGACGGTATCCTGACTCTTTTTCAAGGCTTGTATCAATATTGCCTTTTCCGCAAAGGTGTACAATTTGGAATTTCTTTTGCAGTTCAGGCAAAGACTCTCGAACGATTTCATTAATACGGCGTGCTCCTAAACTTCCGCCCATAATCGTTAAAATGGGGCGCTTATCATAAAAGCGTAGCCAGCTTTCCCCGTTCGCTGCGCTTCCGCTAAATAGCTCTTTTCGAATAGGTGAACCAACAACCTGCACTTTTTCTTTTGGAAAGTAGTTTGCGGCTTCATCAAAAGAAGTAAAAATTTTAGTGGCAAATTTCTGCGCAATTTTATTTGCCAGTCCCGGTGTTAAATCACTTTCATGAATGAACACGGGAATGTTTAAAGATTTAGCAGCCATTACCACAGGAACTGTGACGAAACCGCCTTTTGAAAAAACAAGAGAAGGCTTTAGTTTTTTCAGCACGCGACGTGCATCGCCAACCCCTTTTGCTACTCGAAATACATCTTTTACATTTTCCATATCTACATATCGACGCAGCTTCCCGCTTGAAATCGCATGATATGGAACGTTTAATTTTGTAATTAATTCTTTCTCAATACCATTGTGAGAACCGACATAATGGATATCCCATTTTTCACTGTCTAATTCTTTCATGATGGCAATGTTTGGCGTTACGTGCCCCGCTGTTCCGCCTCCGGTAAAAACGATAACTTGCTTACTCATTTTTTCTTCCTCTCTTTGCATCACTTAATCGATCTGTTTTGACATCAATTTTTATCTAATCTTTTTAGCATGCAATCTGACATGTAAAACGATGGTTTTATTATAGCATTTTTCTTTTTACATATGTATGATAAGGCGTATAAAAGCATGCTATACTTTTCATAAGGAGTGATGATAATGAACAAATCTGTACCTGCAGTAAAAGGTGACACAGTGGATTCCGAAACGCGCTGTACGCACTATCATACGGATAAAGATATTATCGCAATAAAATTTTATTGCTGTCATACATATTATCCATGCTATCAATGTCATAACGCACATGCGGATCACGACATTAAAAGATGGCCAACATCTATGTTTAATGAAAAAGCTATTCTTTGCGGAGTATGTAAACATGAGCTCTCAATTAATGAATATTTAACCTGTAACTCGACTTGCCCTCACTGTCGTTCTTCTTTTAATCCCGGATGCAGCCTGCATGGACACATTTATTTTGAACAAAAAAGCTGAACAAAATATCGTTCAGCTTTTAAAATAATTGCTCATCTATATTGATAATGGAAGGAAGCAGACCTGGGAACAGTTCCTCAAGTTCTTCTAAACGCAAGGAATAATAGTGCTGCGTACCTTCTATACGTAGTTTGATAATTCCAGCTTCGCGAAGTACTTTAATATGATGTGATAGCGTTGATTTTGATACATTTAATTTTTGATAATACGAACAGGTCTGCTCCTTTCTTGTCGCTAAACACTGTACAATTCGCAGCCGGTTAGGATCACTCAACGCATGTAAAATAGGCGTTAATTTAATTTCAGATTTCGGTGGTTGATAAGGTTTTCTCATGCTTAAAATATAACACAGCTTCTTTTGTGTATCAATGTTCGATAACTTTCGAACTAAATTCCTTGCACTGTTATTTAATCGGTGTTATAGTTTCATTGTTCGATGATATTCGAACTTATCTTCATTTTAATCGTAAATTGAATGAAAGATTAAAAACAAAACAAATAATATAAAGCACCATCATTATTAAAGGAGGAATCATCCATGATTCATTTACAAGCTTCAATGAAAGTTAACCCAGCAAAAAGAGAAGAATTTTTAGAAAACGTACAAGAACTAATTAAGCATTCTTTACAAGAAGAAGGAAACAGCAACTATCAACTATTTGAAGATGCTTTTACACCTAACACATTTATGATGATTGAAGAGTGGAAAAGCGAAGAAGCAATTCAAGCACACAATAAATCAGCTCATTTCCAAAGTTTTGTAGCATTTGCTCAAACTGGCGTACTTGTAGCACCTTTAGATGTAAAAACATTACAAGGCTAAAAATAACTTCTTTGAAAGGATGACGCATCATGAATGAAGCAATTCGTACAATTCAAGATCATCGTTCTATCCGTCAATATACAGACGAAGCAGTAAGCGACGAGCATTTAGATACAATTATTCAATCTGCTCAGTCAGCCGCTTCTTCTATTAACGGACAGCAAGTAACTATTATTAGCGTCCAAGATAAAGAAAAGAAGAAAAAGCTTTCAGAGCTTGCGGGCAACCAAGCGTGGATTGACCAAGCTCCTCTATTTTTAATCTTTTGTGCAGATTTTAATCGTGCTAAGATTGCAGCTGAGCTTAACGATGCGCCTCTTGGCGTAACCGATGGGCTTGAGTCAATTTTAGTGGGGGCAACCGATGCTGGAATTTCTTTAGAAGCAGCAACAGTTGCAGCAGAGTCACTCGGTTTAGGTACAGTACCAATCGGCGGAATTCGCAGAAAGCCACTAGAAGTCATTGAACTCCTAGATTTACCGGAATACGTATTCCCAGTAAGCGGTCTTGTCATTGGACATCCGGCAGATCATTCTGCGAAAAAGCCTCGATTACCACAAGCTGCTGTGCACCATCGTGAAAGCTATAATCATGACTTAAAGTCATTGATTCAAGACTATGATGCTGAAATGGCAGAGTATATGAAAAAGAGAACAAACGGTGCAGATGACCGCAACTGGTCACAAACTGTATCCGCTATTTACAAAACCATTTATTATCCAGAAGTTCGAGCGATGCTTGAAAAACAAGGATTTAAATTCGAATGATCAAAAGCTGCGATAAACATCGCAGCTTTTTTTATCTACTTTAACAGCGTCTTGAATAGACTAAAAGTAATACTCGATAAATGAGGTGTTTGGATGGAGTTTATTTTAATTTGTAATTTTCTTTTAGGTGCAACGGCAGCGCTTTTATTGATACCGGCTTTTACAAAAAAGAACACCCTTCACGTGACTTTGCTGTCTCTCCTTTTCCTCCTTTCAATTGTTCCAACCTTTCTTCTCGCTAATCCACATATCGGCGTTTTACCTTGGGCTATTCGAGACGGTCTTCTATTGTTTTCCGCTTTCCTTTTCTTTTATCTAACCTTCACTTTAAGCAGATGGAAAACACTTTTGTTTTTTCTTCTCCTTTTACTGTCAATTGCTCCTCTTGCCTACGTCGTATATGATGACTTCACGCATACGTATATAGATGCCAATATCGGACTTGGCCTAGGCTTTTTATTGACGTGGCTCTTAACAACCTTGTACAATATTTTGGCTATTCTTCGATTTTTCCGTCAGAAATCTCAGTAAACACGTTAAAAGTTAACAAACAAACGAATAGTTGATTTTATTTAGTATACGCTAACAACTGCACAGTCCTTCTCTTTACATAAAGCTGTGTATACTAAAAAAGGAGTGATACTTGATGAAACGACTATTCGTAATGGTAGCAGTGATTGCCTTCTTGGCACTTAGCCGCATGTTAGTATTTGCCGCTGAAACACCTCCTGCTGCAGATGAGCGACCAGCTCAAAATGCAGAAGTTCGTATCGTTCATGCTTCACCGGATGCTCCAGCTGTAGACATTTTTGTGGATGACAAAGCTTTAGTAGAAGGAGCAAAGTTTAAAGATGTCTCCAACTCTCTGCCTTTGTCAGCTGGTTCTCATAAAGTAGAAGTATACGAAGCGAAGACAAAAGGAACAAAAGATTCCATCATCGAAGCTACCCTTGTTGTAGACGGTGGAAAATCGTATACAGTAGCCGCTGTAAATAAAGCCGAACATCTTGAACTGCAGGCTTTCACGAATAATAAGCAAGGGATGGATGGAAAAGCAAGCTTACGTGTTGCTCATTTATCTCCTGATGCTCCTGCGGTAAACGTAGGTCCTAAAGGGGCTGCTCCTTTATTTAAAGATCTGTCTTTTAAAAGCATTTCAGGTTATCAAGTAGTAAATCCGGGTTCGTATGATTTATCTGTTTCCACAGCAGACGGAAAAGAAATACTAAGTCTTCCTGGAACAAATCTTCAAAGCGGTAAAAACTATACGGTTCTCGCAGTAAATACTGCTGATAAGCTTGAGACCATTGTTTTACAAGATAATTAATTAAAAAAACGTCATTTCAATTGAAATGACGTTTTTTATAGACTGCGCTGAATGAATTCTTCTTTTTTGTACTCATAGGTAGAAATATCGTTCCACAATCGTTTTGAAAGCTCGTATTTCATACCTTCATATTTTTTTCTAGCACGTTCGCTCGAGCGTAACTGCTCCCTGAAATTAATTCGTTCATTCCAGTAAGGTGATTCACTGACCGTTACGTACACATGACTTCTTCTAGCATCATGTGGAATGAGCTTACGAGCATTCTTAGCGGTCATAATTGGAGGGTAATGTGCAGCTGGAACGCCTTCTTTTAATAAGACGAACATCTCTTTTTCCGCTACGTATACGTGAGATTTATTTTTTAATATAGCGCGCACTTCATTTATGTCTTCTTCGCGTTTGACGCCGATTAAAATATCAACGATTGGTGAACCTGCCAATCCTGGAACGGACGTGCTTCCAATATGTTCGATGTCTACTGAAAAATCTTTTAGTGTATTAAGTAACGCTTCTTTTTCCATTTGATACAAAAGCGACCACTTTGTTTCATACTGAACAATCTTTCGCATATCAGTTTCCACCCTTTCACTTTTTTATACTGTACCATGTTTTAAAATAAAAAGAAAGAATTTTCTAACTATTTACTTTTTGTTTATGCTATGAACTTTTCCATCGATATAGACAGGCTTTGTATTATTTTATATGTTTTTGTTGTTTTTATTCTGAATGTTTCATAATTGTGGATGTTTCCTCCTCCAAAAGATAGATACTCTTTTATGTGCTATCTCTCCTCTATCATATTCACATTCAGCTGCTTTATACTATTTTACATTTTTTCTAGTATAAAACATGTCCTCAAAACATCGGTGAACAAAGGACTATAGACCTTTAAATGCCCTTAATATCCCTACATTTCACCTTTGATATAATTATATTTTACATTAATGTAAAATTTTATCGTTAAGGATGGCAGATAGTTCAAATTCATTATACAATTGAAATTCGACATATAGTATGATGGATAATATCGGCATTATGAGATAATAGTAGATTTAACTCAAAATTTTGGGCTATTTGCCGATATATGCTTTGTATACTAATTAACTTATGTTGAAATTTGTAATTTGCAAGGAGGAAAAAATGAATAAAAAACATGTCATGTACACAGCCGTTTCTTCTGTTCTTTTAAGCTCTTCATTGCTTTTGCATTCGATTGACGCAGATGCAGCTGAATCGGCCAAAGTAACTGCTACATCGTTAAATGTACGTGCAACGCCTAGTACAAGCGGCGCTATCGTTGGAAAAGTAACGAAGGGAAACACCGTTAATATAGTAGATGAAAGCAAGGGATGGGCTAAAATTACGTATAACGGTAAAGAAGCTTGGATTTCATCTCAATACATAAACAAAACACAAACAAACAGTACGTCTACGGCAAATTCGACATCCAAGTCAGCCGTTGTTAACGCCAGTTCATTAAATGTTCGCTCTTCTGCGAGCACAAGCGCGTCTATCGTGACGAACTTATCCCGGGGTTCCAAAGTAACGGTGGTAAAAGAAAGCGGATCCTGGTCACAGATTAAAACAGCATCAGGTCAAACGGGCTGGGTAGCGAGTCAGTACCTACAAGCAGGCTCCGGTTCTTCTACACCGACTAGTAACTCGGGTTCTACAACATCCAAGTCAGCTGTTGTTAACGCTAGCTCATTAAACGTTCGCTCTTCTGCGAGCACAAGCGCATCGGTCGTGACGAACTTATCCCGGGGTTCCAAAGTAACGGTGGTAAAAGAAAGCGGATCCTGGTCACAGATTAAAACAGCATCAGGTCAAACGGGCTGGGTAGCGAGTCAGTACCTACAAGCAGGCTCCGGTTCTTCTACACCGACTAGTAACTCGGGTTCTACAACATCCAAGTCAGCTGTTGTTAACGCTAGCTCATTAAACGTTCGCTCTTCTGCGAGCACAAGCGCATCGGTCGTGACGAACTTATCCCGGGGTTCCAAAGTAACGGTGGTAAAAGAAAGCGGATCCTGGTCACAGATTAAAACAGCATCAGGTCAAACGGGCTGGGTAGCAAGTCAGTATTTACAAGCTGATTCCGGACAGTCTTCACAAACAGCCCAGTCGATTCAAATTACAAAAGCTTCAAATTTACGCAGTCAGCCGAGCTTAAGCGCGGGCATTATCCGTGTAGCAAAAGCAGGCGAACGATTCAAAAAAGTAGGCGAAACGAATGACTGGGTGCAAATTCAGTACTCTGCAAGTCAAACAGCATGGGTGTCAAAAGGGTTAACAGCTGCGGCTGGTTCTACAACTTCAGCTAGTTTGCCTTCCCCATCTGCTGCTTTAAAAGATAAAATTATTGTGGTAGACGCTGGGCACGGCGGATATGACCCTGGCACTTCAGGCAAGTCATCGATTGAGAAAAACCTAGCGTTAACAACCGCAAAACTTGTGGCAAGCCGCTTAGCTAATGCCGGAGCAAATGTATTTATGACGCGTTCAAACGATACTTTTATTTCACTGAGCGGACGTGTGAACGTTAGTGAAGCAAAGCATGCAGATGCATTTATCAGCGTTCACTATAACGCTTCTACTTCATCTTCTGCAAACGGCATCGCATCATTTTATTACAGTGAAGCTAAAGATAAAGAATTAGCAAAATACATTCAAGAAAGCATGGCTGAAAATGCGCCTTCTATGAAGGATATGGGGGTTCGTTTTGGAGATTATTATGTTACTCGAGAAAACAACCAGCGTGCTGTACTTCTTGAATTAGGCTTTTTATCAAATGCTCACGATGAGCAAATTGTTTCTTCTAATGCGTATCAGCAGCAAATATCTACAGGTATTTATCAAGGAATTGCTCGATACTTTGCAGCTAATAAATAATAAAAGCCCTCATAATGAGGGCTTTTATACTACCAGCTTGCTTTTTTAACACCTGGGATTTGTCCTTTGTAGGCCAATTCCCTAAAAGCAATGCGTGACATTTCAAATTTTCTAAGATAGCCTCGAGGGCGACCGGTAACGCGGCAGCGATTATTTAAGCGCGTTGGTGAAGAATCTCTAGGCAATTTTTTTAACGCTTCGTAATCTCCTTTTTCCTTCAACTCTTGGCGCAATTGCGCATATTTCGCTACTATCTCTTGGCGCTTTTGTTCTTTTACAACTTTTGATTTTTTAGCCAAACTCTTTGTCATCCTTTCGCTTTATCAATTTTTATTTGAAATACGTAATCATTACGATTTAATCGTTTTGAGCAAGTTACTTTTTAAATTTAATCATATTTTCTTCATTTTTTCAACTTGTTTGCTTCCACGCTTACATGTATCCTCTCTCCTAAACTGCTGTATAAACATAAATAAAATTGTATGTCAAATGTAATTAATTCCTTCATCTCCTATATCATACAAAGAGCCCTACATATTCCATTTTGTAGGAGGATTTGTATTTACAGATAATATTTCAATAATATTACAGTTCATTTACATATTAATAACTTCGACAAATTTAGCGGTTATCTAGTATATAATCATCTTAGAAATTCCAAAAATAATATTTTGTGTACTCAATAAAATATAAAAGTAAAGGTGATTAAAAAATGAAATCGACTGGTATTGTAAGAAAAGTAGATGATTTAGGTCGTATCGTAATTCCTAAAGAGTTAAGACGTGTTCTTGAAATAGATGTAAAAGATCCTGTTGAAATTTTTGTCGAAACAGATCGAATTATTTTAAAGAAATATGAGCCGAACGGTGCTTGTGCGATTACTGGTGAAGTATCTTCTGACAACGTAACAATCGCAGATGGCAAATTAACTTTAAGCCGCGAAGGTATGGAGTTATTACTTGAAGAGTTAAAACAACGTAATTTCTAATAAAAAGAAAAACAGTTGCATGTAAGCAGCTGTTTTTCTTTTTATTAAAGTTTTTTCTTCGCTTTCTGATTTTCAGATGCTATACTCAGAAGCGAATACATAATAAAGGAGCCTTTTATCATGACAGTTGAACAAATGACTCATCACTTTTTAGCACATCGAAACGTAACTAATGAATTAATCAACAAAATTGAAGCAGGTCACTACGAATACAAGCCTGCCCCGACATCTATGTCAGCTTTTGACTTATCTACGCATATTTTAACATCCTTTTATGCATTTGCATCAGTGGTAAAATCCGGTGATTTATCTCCACTTGGTCAAAAAGCTGATTTTGGCGGTAAGTCATTATCGGACCTTGCAGCTGAATATACGAACAAAACAGTAGACGTATTACGCTCACTTAGCGAAGATGACTTAAACAAGACCATTGACGCAACTGCAGCGTTTGGAAGAAAGCTTCCTGGAAGACAGCTTTTACAAATGGCCATTGACCATGAAATTCATCATAAAGGAAATTTATACGTCTACGTACGTGAGATGGGTCATACAGATCTTCCTCTATTTGTTCAGTTCGGTTAATGGTTATAAAATAGTTCGACTTGTAAGCGCCCAAGCTAGAAGTTTGGTGCGCTTTTTCTTTGGAGTTTTCGGCATAATAAGTAAGATATATGGTATAATTCTATCAATAACTTCATATCTACTATTCAAAGCTTGTTTCTTCTTATAAAACGATTGTCATCATCTTTTACAAAGGAGGAATCACTTCATGAGTCAAACTGTTAATCAACAAAAAATTGCTCAAGTGTATCATCTTCCGTTTGTTTCTTCATTTGGAGGAAGTGCTATGAACCTTCTTTCTCCTCAAGCTGGCGAACATATTTTAGATATTGGCTGTGGCACTGGCGAATTTATTTCGCAGCTCAATAAGCTTCATGTCCGTGCAACGGGTATCGATTGCTCTGAAAATATGATTGAACAGGCTCGTCATCAGTACCCGACTCTATCCTTTGAACAGTTAAACGCCCTTAACCTTCCTTATTACGAACAATTTGACGCAGTTTTTTCCAATGCAACTTTACACGATATCCGTCCCCCTCACCTTGTCATTAAAAACATTTACAATGCTTTAAAACCAAATGGCCGATTTGTAGCAGAATTTTGGGGAAAAGGAAACATGGACGAAATTTTCACAGAAATCATTCGTCAATTTAAAACGTTTGATATCCCTTATAACGATGTAGATTTCCCATGGTACTTCCCTTCTGTAGCTGAATATTCTTCTCTTTTGGAATCACAGAATTTTCAAGTCACCACGGCCATACACTACAGCCGGCCCCTCTTGTTAAAAGGGGAAAACGGCTTGCGTAATTGGCTCGAAACAAATGCAGCCCCTCTTTTTGCTCACGTGACGACAGAAACTAAAAATGTCCTCATTACGCGCTTAGAAAATCGAATGCAAGACAAACTATTTCAAAACGGATCTTGGCTAGCAGAAGCTAAACATATACGTGTACATGCTGTAAAACGAGATTAAAAAATGGACGTGATTCTATTCACGTCCATTTTCGTTAAAGTGCAGCCAATATCCTTTTCCTCGAATCACTTCGATTTCTAAATATGTTCCTATTTTTTTGCGAACCCGGTAAATCAGCGCATTCAGCTCTTCCGCTGCTACCAGAATTTCTCCATTTGACTCTACTCGTTCAGGCCAAACGCTTTTTTTTAATGCTTCTTTTGAAACAAATTGATTGTTATATTCTAGAAGGTAAGCTAAGCACGCGTATTCTTTATCTGACAGAATATACGTTTCCTCTTTTACTTTTACTTTCTGCAAAATTGGATCTAATGTGTAAAATGGCTTATTTATTTGTTTTAGCAAAGGTCCTAAATCGAGGGTTGCATCCATATCATCATTTCTAAATACTAAAGCTGCCTCCTCATTTGCTAAGGTAATGACATCCTGCTCTTTCAAGAAACGAGGGGTTCCAGGCTGTAACTCTTCTCCGTTTACTTTTGTCCCGTGTTTACTAAACAAGTCTGTAATGAAGAATGCGTTGCTTTCGTACGTTACTTCAAAATGCTTGCGTGAAATGTAAGCACTTTGAAAGGCCAGATAAGGCTCCCATTCTTCACTGCTTCGTCCGATAATACAAGCTTTATCTTTTGGAATAGGCACGGAAGCTCCTTCATCAAAAGGAGCACCGTTCCGAATAATCAACATACCGTTCATTGTTTGCTCACACTCTTTTTTAAAATTTTCTGACTCTTATCATGTAATTATAACACTCACATTTATTGAGATTTCTTCCAACTTTGGATAACATCATAGTATAGTCAGTTATATGATAAAGGTTGTTGCCATGTAAGTAAACCTTTAGAGCAGTCCTTTTCTAACTGAAAAAATACGTATTCTTTGCCCTGCTGTAACGTGGATACAATTTTTTTGTAAAATAATTTGTTTTTTAGTAACTTTGACATATGTTCTCTCTTTTTAAAGCGGAGTAAAATAGGAAAATACGTGAAATATTTACATAATGGAGGAAGACCAATGGGACGTTTGCCAAAAGATAGAGAAATTCAAGCGATTAAACGACGCGTTGCACTGGTATTGTTAATTATTGGATCATTTATTTTAACAGGTGCTAGCTTTAGCGTTTATTGGTTTATGATGTTAAAAATATAAGATTTTTTTATAAAATAAAGAAAAAAGACATGGTTTTGTTCCCATGTCTTTTTTAGGTTTATTCTTTCTCAGACACTCCCGCAGATTGAAACGTAGCCATATTAGCAATCATCAGCGAAGCCGAGTGCAGCAGCGGAAATGTAACAGCAGCTCCACTTCCTTCACCTAACCGAAGATTGAGGTTGAGAAGCGGTTTCTTGCCAAGAAGCTTCATTGCACACGCATGACCTTGTTCAACAGATTCGTGACTAGCAAACATATAGTCTCTTGCTTGTGTATTGATTTCTGTCGCCAGAAGAGCTGCAACTGTACAAATAAAACCATCTACTAAAATAGGAATACGGTGAGCAGCTGCCGCCAGCATAGCACCTGTCATCCCTGCAATTTCAAGCCCCCCTATTTTACTAATAATATCAATCGGATCCTGAGGGTTGATGTGCCTGTTTTGCAGCGCTTCTTCAATTACCTTCACTTTGTGGCGCAGTTGTTCGTCAGAAATCCCTGTGCCCATTCCTGCAAGCTTAGAGACTTTTTCTCCTGTCAATACAGCTAAAATAGCCGTGCTTGACGTAGTGTTTCCGATGCCCATTTCTCCCACAATCAAACATTTAATTCCTTGGGCAATAAGCTCTTCAGCTTCTTCATATCCGACTTGAACAGCCAATTCTGCCTCACTGCGCGTCATCGCGTCTTCTTTATAAAAACTTGCTGTGCCCAGCTTCACTTTGCGTTGTACAAGGTCCTTGTGGGAAAGGTCAGAAGCAATGCCGATGTCAATCAGTTTGAACTGGGCATCTATTTGCCCGCTAAACACGTTAATAGCTGCTCCTCCCTGCAAAAAATTCAGCGCCATTTGTGCCGTTACGTCTTGAGGATAAGCTGAAACTCCTTCTTTTACAATTCCATGATCGCCTGCAAAAACGAGGACTCCTGGCGGCGTGACTGTCGGAAAGGTTTCCCCAGTCATGGCCGCTAATTCAACTGCTATTTCTTCGAGCCTTCCAAGGCTTCCTATCGGTTTGGTTAATGTATCAATATAGCGTGCCGCTTTTTCGCCAGCGCTTGTTTGAAGCGGTGGAATATAAACGTTTATCATATGTACAGCTCCTTTATTTCAGCAAATGTCTACCGTTTAATTTAACAGGATTTTGTTTATTCTGGCTAGTCTTTTTTAAAGTAGATAATTGGATAGAGTTCCCAAGACTTAGTTATACTAGTAAGAGTTGCGTATAGGCAGTATGTTGAAAGGAAAGATTTTATGACAACGAAACAGCACAAAAAGGAAAAGGCAGGTCGGCTCATTTATCGCTACATTATGATGTTAATTGGAGCTTCCTTGGCTGCCGTTTCTATCGAATTATTTTTAGTCCCAAATTCCGTCATTGACGGCGGTATTATCGGTATTTCTCTAATTTTAGTTTACTTAACAAAATTGCCGTTCAGTCTTCTTATCATCATCTTTAATCTCCCTTTTTTATATAGTGGATACAAACAAATTGGTCGTAGCTTCTGCTTTTCATCTATGTTTGCAGTTGTTGCTTTATCCATTGTAGAATCTCAATTGCACCATGTTCCAGCTGTAACATCTGAACCGCTTCTTGCTACTGTATTTGGCGGGCTGCTGTTAGGAGCAGGTGTAGGAACGGTCATTCGTCACGGTGGAGCATTAGACGGAACTGAGATTTTAGGTATTTTATTAACAAAAAAAATCCCGTTTTCTGTAGGCGAATTTGTGATGTTTTTAAATATCTTTATTTTCGCTTGGGCAGGGTTCGTGCTAGGTTGGGAACAAGCCATGTACTCGATCCTTACGTACTATATTGCTTCTAAAACAATCGATGCGATTATTCAAGGGCTTGATGAAACAAAAGCAGCTTTTATTGTTTCAAATCACTATGAAGAGCTATCAGACGCTATTACGCATCGTCTAGGCCGCGGCGTGACGAAACTGTATGGTAAAGGCGGATTTGAAGGTACAGAAAAAGAAGTCATATACGTAGTTGTGACGCGTTTAGAAATTACCAAGCTTAAAACTATTATTTCTGAAATTGATCCACATGCATTTACAACCATTATGGATACCCAGGAAGCGCAGGGCGGCAAATTCAAATCAGCCATTCACTAACTATACATAAGCGTGGATTTCTCTGAGCATGCTAATAGCTGACTACCCATAAAGGAGATCACCACAATGAAAGAACAAATGTCCAACTTATTTAACCAATTAAAACAGTCGGTTTCCGATGTATCTGATAAGTTACATGACAAAGTACATACGCTGCAATCTTCACCAGGAGTGAGTGTTTTTGAACTTTATGAATGGATTAAAGAAAATCCAAGCACAAGCGTACAAAAGCAAAAGCTGCTAGGGATTTCATACTCTTTCTATGCACTCCACGAAGACGGCGTTTTTTTCTATATGGAAACGAAATATGATTATTTACTTTACATGACTATTTATAGTCCAACACGTCATTATTTCACCTATCATTCTTACCGAGATTCTTTATCAACAGTGACTCCCTTGACGTTTCCTATTACTAAATAATAAAAAGCTCCTCAATCGAGGAGCTCTTTTTATATGGTTATCTTCCTTTTCGGACTTTAAAGATAAACAGCGCAAGTAAAAAACCACTCGTCGCAGTTACTATTTTCCACGCGTTTAAGATTGGATTTTTTTTCAAGGTCCTGCTCCTTCCTTGCGGCTATACTAAAAATAGGATGGCCGCCTTTCAAACAGCTAGTCCAACTTCCCCCTACTATTCATACCATCATCTAACATATAGCCCACCGACATTTTCATCAATTTCACTTTTCATACTATAACATATTTTTGCCATTTAGTAGAAGTCTTAAAAGTAAAAGCTGTACTTCTCTTAAAAAAAACGGTATTGAACCCCTTCATTTTCTTTACCGTTCATTTTTTGATAAAGGTTTTGAGCAACTTTATTTTCACTGCTGCACTCAGCGGTCATTCCTGCAAACTCATACTTTTGAGAATAGGCAAGGCAAATCTTAAACAAACGTTCACCAATTTTATTTCCTCTGTTTAAAGGAGATACGTACAAATCTTTTAAGACGCCTGTTTCTTTAAAATAATGGGTGCTCCACGATACGTACACCGTCGCAAAACCTACTAGTTTCCCTTCCAATTCAGCAACAAACTGGATACCGTAGGAAGGATTATTCAATAGACGCTTAATATGTAAAGTTAAAGCTTTCCGGGAAGGGTCAGGCTGCTCGCAGAATTTCACTATATATTCTTGCATTAACGTAGCCAGTCGCTCTCGATCAGTTTCAACCGCCTGTCGAATGACAACCATTTAATCACTCCTTTTAGCTCAACGCTCTTAACATAATTCGATAGCTATACTTTTTTTCCTTTCGTTTTCGTGAAAAGCTCCCTACTTTTACACAAGGGGATATTTAAAGCAAACAACCTTATACGGCTTATGGTTGAGGAGAGAAAATACGCTGTTTTAAAAAAAGGTTGCAAACAGCAACCTTTTTTAGTTAGCAAGCGCATAATTTCGTAAGAATAAACCTACGCAGCCGCTGATTACAATCAGTCCTCCTGCCGTTAGAAACGCCGCCGTCACATTTAGCGAAGCAACAGCGCCAAGCAGCAGCACCGAAAGCCCAAACGTCACATATGAAACGCTCAGCGTAGCGGAAAGCACCTTAGGAAGCTTTTCTAAAGGAACGGCCGTTTGTGTAAGCGTGTAAGAACACGTAGCGCTTATTTGAAGGGCAATGCCAATAGTAAAACTAAGTAAAAGGGAAAGAAACGGCACAGATATCACTCCCAACAATAATGTACAGAAACCTGAAAAAAGACTGCCTAGTATTACGATATGATAAAGACTTCTCTCTTGCTCAACTGAAATCTTCAGCAAAACGAAACCACCAAGAACCGTTCCAACAAAAAAACTGCTGTTAATATATCCCCACCAAGCTTCATTTTTATTTAATATTTCTTTCACAAACACGTAGACAATAGCTGATGCCCAAACGCCGGCAGCCATCCCTTCTAAAACCTCCATGACTAATAAAACCCGCAGGCGCGGATAATGCCAAATTAGCTTCCATCCCTCTTTTAACCCTTGTTTTTGCTTTGTTTTAGAAGAATGAACGTTCATGCGAATGGCCTGCATGAATATGAGTGACAAACTAAATAACGAAAATGACAGCCATAAAAGGCCGGTAGCATCCCAGCTAATAATCAGAAAGCTTCCAAGCGGATAGGCTGCAATTTGAATCGTTTGATCCGTGACATTAAACATACTGTTCCATTTTAACAGCTTCTCTTTATCTACTAAATGAGGAAGCATAGAGCTTTGAACCGGAGCTGCCCACCCATCGAAAAAAGCAATAAGCGCCACGCAGCACAGCATGCTGATAAGCGACATATGCCACAAGAAAAACATAGACAAAACACTGGTTTTTAACAGCTGAGACACCACAAGAATACGCTTAGCTCTGTAGCGATCTATAAGAAAAGGCACCGTAAAACTGCTCAAAAACTTAGCAGCCGTAATGGTAAACGGAATGCATGAAAGCAGCACAGGAGAACTATTTTGAGCGTAAAGAATGCTTATTAACGCAACAATATATAATACATCTGCTAAATTAGCTTGGCTTTGACCAAACCATAAAAAAAGTACGGAACGATTTTTCACGACAATCCCTCTTTCTTTTTAGTATGACTGAAAAGAAAGAGAATCCTACACGTAATCAACCCCTTTATATAACGGCTTGCTTTTATCGACTTATTACAATCGTATGCTTTTTACAGAACACAACTTTTTTATATATTAAAAAATACAAACAGTTAAACAGTATGGTAAAAAATCAAGAAATTGTCGTGAAAACGAAGTTAGATTAACTATAGAATATCAGAGTTATAGAATCAATACTTTTTACATAATTTTCTTTTTTCTTCTTCTTTACTTCTAAATAACCTAAGCTTGTCATATACATAGATGGACGAGTACTCCCATTAAAATTTAACGTATAGGGTGAGGAATATTTTTTCGAGAGTGGTTTCGATTTGCTGTGGCAGCTTATTAATTGGACTAGGGCTAAACGGGTTTATTGCTCCGTATCACTTACTAGACGGTGGACTTATAGGATTTGGGCTTATCGTATATTATGTGTTTGGAACTCCTATCGGAATGTCCATTTTCTTTTTGAACGTACCTGTCTATTTATATGCTTTTTTTCGTCATCGCCAAAACTTTTTTTATGGAAGTATAGGTTTGTTTGTTTCTTTTTTTATGACAGAATGGCTGTCTATTCTCGAAGGCACGCTGGAGCTTCCTTTGATCTTTAGCTCATTGCTTGGAGGCACACTCGTAGGAATGGGAATAGGACTGATGCTTCGCTACGGCATCAGTTCGGACGGTCTGGATTTAATCGCTATTATTGTATCAAAAAAATGGAAAATCAATATAGGAATAACCATTTTTATCTTAGACAGTACGATTATGATAGTGGGCTTACATATTATCGGATTTACAGCTTTTTGCTACTCCATGCTTGTTATTACGATGAGCAGCATAATGATTATGCTCTTCACTTCTCCGCGATGGCTGTCTTCATAAAAAAAACGCTTGAAGTTTCAGCGTTTTTTTTATTTGTTTCCTACTATCATATTTATGTGATTGTGGAGAACCGTAATCGTTGAAGGTGTTGTCGTTTCTTTTTCTCCATCACAATCTACCGTTTTTTCAGGAGTGGTTTCAATATGGACTTCTTTTGTCCGAAAATGCATAAGGTTGCTTTCAGGGTCAAGCTGTTCCTCATCAGGAGTTGTTTGTAACCATGCCATAACCGGCTCGATTCCCATTTCTTTAATAACGAATACATCTAATAATCCGTCTTGAAATGAGCTGTTTCCTAGCATAGCGCGAGTTCCTCCTAAAAAAGGACCGTTCCCAATTAACACCATAACTGCTTCTCCTTCATAGGAAGCTTTTTCGCTCGTCATTTTTAATTGAAAAGGCTCTGCTTGATTTAACGTTCTACCTACGCTCATGTAGTAAGAGAGCTTACCAAATTTCTCTTTATTTTCTTCTAAAATATTTTCAGATACATCAGCTACGAGACCGATTCCCCAAAAGTTTAAAAAATAATCTTCGCCATGTTTTCCAACATCCACTGCTTCCGTCTGCTTTTCAATAATTTGCTCCACTGCTTTTAAAGGATTTTGATTCATTCCGATTGCACGCGAAAAGTCGTTGCACGTTCCTCCGGGTAAAATAGCAAATACAGGGCGTTGCTTCAGCGGAGCAAGAGCGTTGATCAACTCATAAATCGTCCCGTCTCCTCCTGCTCCAATAATGACATCCGCTTCGCCTTCCAATTTTCTTACCAGCTCGGCACCATCTCCAGGCTGCTCTGTTTTATATAAAGTAACCGCCTCAAATGCTGTGTTTAACCGATCACATATAAAGTCAATTTCATTTACTAATTTTTTGTTTCCTGCGTTTGGATTCAAAATCACTGCTGCCTTCATCTTTCTCTCTCCTCTATTCATATCTTCCGTTTCACCTTTTTTCCCTTTCTTTTGAAAAAACAAACCTTTTGAAATATGAACGTTTTATGAAACCATTCCAATAGTGCTTTTTTTACTTTCAAAACCTGCTATAATAATTTTCGGACTTGTATTAACAAAAGATGGTTATTGAGAGGAGCTTTCTATACGTGTCAATAAAATGTATGACGCAGCTATTTGCAAGTTGTTTTGTTTTTTTACTTTCCTCAGTCGCTACTTGGTACAACGGCTCTTCGATGCTTGAAGGACCTTTATCAGCTAGTTTGACCGGAGGGCTAACAAAGTCCTCGGCGGTTCATCACTATTCTCACATCGATTATTTGTTATATACAATTAAATTCCACCCTCAGTTTCCAATTATGATGATGGTGAGCGGGATTTATTTGATTGTATTACTATCTATTATTGGGTTCAAAAAGCGGTATGGATTGATTAGCTCCTGCTGTTTATGTATCACAGCTCTCTTATGCTACAGCAGCTATAAACTTTCACATACCCCGACCGAAGGTGAACACGCCATGATTACCTCTAGCTTAGCTGCAGCAAGTTTATGCTTAGCAGTCGGATTATTCTATTTATTAAAGCGATTTTATTCTCAAAAAGAATATATTTAACCATATGAAAAAAACGTCGGATCTACCGACGTTTTTTAGGTGAAACCGAGTTTATTTATTGATTTTGTTCAACTGGCGTATAACCTATATACGCAGACTGCGGTCGGTAAATACGATTATTTTCTGACTGCTCTACGACATGAGCTGTCCAGCCAACTACACGGCTTGCTGTGAAGGTCGGAGTGAATAGTTCAGACGGAAGCTCAACCGCTTTCATAACCGCTGCAGCGAAATATTCTACATTGGTATAAATGCCTCTCCCCGGCTTGTATTCATTGAGTAATTCAATGGTTTTATCTTCAATTTTAACAATTAAATCAAATAGCCCGTTGTCTCCTGAAATTTGTTTCGATACTTCTTTTAATGCTTCTGCTCTCGGGTCATGTGTACGATAAACGCGATGACCAAATCCCATGATTTTCTCTTTATTATCTAATTTTTTACGAACCCAAGGCTCAATATTCTCTTCACTTCCAATTTCATCAAACATGGTAATAACACCAGAAGGAGCTCCTCCGTGAAGCGGACCTTTCATCGCGCCAATTGCTCCGCATATAGCTGAAACCATGTCAGATTCGGTAGATGAAATAACGCGTGATGAGAAGGTTGAGGCATTCATTCCATGCTCAATTGTCAAAACAAAATAGGCGTTTAGCGCCGTAACCAAACTTTGATCTGGAATTTCTCCGTTAATCATGTATAAATAGTTTGCTACATGATCCAAATGCTCGTTAGGCTCTACTACTTCTAAATCATTCATTTTACGATACCAATAGGCAATAATGGTAGGTGTTACCGCTGTAATCGCAAGCGCCTGCTCTTTTGTCGGAGGCCAGCTGTATGAAGGGTCTCCTAACGCCGAGATACATGTGCGAAGCGCGCTCATCACTTCTGTGTCTTTTGGCAAACAGTCCATTAACGCAACAATATTAGCTGGAAGCGTACGATGAGTCACCATCTCTTGTTTAAATGCTTTTAACTCATCATGATTTGGCAGCGTACCGTTCCAAATTAAATAAGAAACTTCTTCAAAAGAATAATTGATGGCCAAATCTTTTGCCCAATATCCGCGATAAATCAGCTGACCTTTCTCTCCATCAACATGCCCTACTTTTGTTTCAGCTGCAACGATTCCTTCTAGTCCTTTAACATATGTCATCTCAACCACTCCCCCAATTATTTTTAACAAACCGGCCCTTTTTTTTATGTACGGCTCGTTTGCAGAATGAATAGACTCACCTTAGTGGTGCACTATACCATTTTATTCCTCTTTCTTAATTGTCAGAACAGTATACAAAATGAACATTTCAACACGTGTTATTTCTGCGCTCGCGGCTTTGTTTTACGGGAGAAAAAAATATTTTTTAGGATTTTCTTCGAGGGTACTTTTTTGTTAACGCTTACAAATATGCGGGTTTCTAACGTATTTAGAGGAATTTGATGTGCTATTTTTAGATGAATCACTATTCACTTCCTTATGTAAGAGTTTACATTTATTTGAATCATAAGTAAAATAGATAAATAGAATAAATAGTATGAAAACTAAGAATACTAGTGAGGAGAATTTATGGATATTCGAGAACTGCAACATTTCATGGAAGTAGTTAATCAAAAAAGTTTCACGAAAGCAGCAGCTGCAATTCACTTGTCTCAGCCAGCATTAAGTAAAATTGTAAAAAAACTAGAAGAAGAACTCGGCGTAGACCTTTTTGATCGCTCTACTCGAAAGCTGACATTAACCGATGCAGGACAGATTGTGTACGGGCAAAGCCAAAAGCTGGTATCCACTCTTCACGAGCTGCATGCTCTGTTAGATGATTTACGAAATCTGCCTACAGGAGATATTAAAGTAGGAATTCCTCCTTTAGTAGGGACTGTCGTTTTCCCAATGATTGCAAAAAACTTTACATCAAAACATCCTCAGGTGAAATTAGAGCTTGTGGAGCTTGGCGCAAAGCGAATTGTCGAACTTGTAGAAAACGAACAAGTAGACCTTGGCATTATCGTATTGCCTATTCAAAACCCTCTTTTTCACGTCTATCCGTTTATTGAAGAAGAGTTTAATTTATACATTCATCATGAGCATCCGCTGGCAGACAAATCAATCGTTGCTTTGAGCGAGCTGAGAGAAGAGCCGTTTGTCCTGTTCAGCAAAGATTTCTCTCTTCATGATCGCATTATTCATGAGTGCATTCAAGCTGGTTTTCATCCAAAAATAGCGTACGAAAGTTCTCAATGGGATTTAATTATTGAATTAGTCGCTTCTGAATTAGGTATTGCCATTTTACCAAAGTCCGTGTTTCCGAAGATCAATAACCCTTTTATTAAAAGTATTCCAATTGCCGCACCTACTCCAATGTGGGAGCTCGGCATCGTTTTGAAAAAAGATCGCTATATGTCATATGCTACACGGGAACTTTTATCCTTCCTAGTAGACCAAGACATCATTTTGCCGTCTCATACGATGTCAGCAAACTCTTAACAAAAAAGCCTCTTCTTTCATTAGGAAGAGGCTTTTAGTCATCTTTGCTATTTTCTTCAATTTTTTTGTCATGTGATGTGGAAATAAATCAATTATTAAATGCAAGATGACGGACTCAATTCTTCAAAACTCACTAAACCCTTCAAGTATGTGATTTAATAAATGTTTAATTGTAACAAAAGAAGTGTATACAGAAAGAGGAGAAGAATAACTTTCTTCTCCTCCACCCTTTTAACTCACATTTTTATTCACAGCAATAATTTCACTTAGGTTATTCATATAAATAATTTGATCACCAAAGGTTCTATTTTTCAAAGCAGCCGTATGGTGCGGTTTCATGCCAATAATATAGCATGTGATCCCCATAAGATAGAAGGACTGCATAAAGCCTGCAAAAGCTTGAATTCCTTCGGTTGTTAATATATCTAGGCCCCCAAAGTCAAATAGAAGCGTGGTGTAATTTCCTTCATGTGCAAAGTTTTGCAAAATGGACGTATTTTCAGCTACAAGAGCTGTGTCTAAGTCTCCAAAAAGAGGTATAAGCCCTACTTTAGAGGATAATTTAATAAAAGAAGCGGACAATTGCTTAATTTTTTGTAATGATTTTTCGAGACGTTCTTTTTGTTCAAGCAGTTCAAAATCTGTATCTGCTAATCGTTTCCGATGGTCTTGAACAAGATTCGTTAGCTCTTGTATACGTTCATCTTGGCGAATACAAACTAAATGACCTATATCACTATCCCATTGAATTAAGCATTCAAACAGTGAATACGGCGAATCATTGGTTTGCATCACAAGCTCTACTTTCTGAATAGCCTGGCCTCGGCTTTGGACAAGCGTTTGCTCATCATGGGGTTCGTCTACAGACAATTCTCGAGAATCTTTTTGGCGCAAGCTTAAAAACTTTCTCGCCTTTTCTTGACTAAATACGTCTACAAGATCTAAAAAATTAGCTGAAGGCTTAAATAAATGACCTGATTGTTGCGACCATTCCAAAATATTAAATTCAGTATCCACTAGAAAGTAAGGAATTGGAACATATTCAAGCATCGACATTAACTTCCACTCCTTTGTGATAACTGATTAACCAGTTATTTAGTTGGTAAAGATCCGGAATTAGGCGTGTATGCTCAGAACAGTAAGAACGGAAATCAATTTGAGAAACTAAACGCCCTCCTACCATTACTGTTGGTCTTGATTCTAATTTGTCCAAAGTTTTGGTATATTCAGCAAGCCTCTCAATATGATAAGGAATGCTGACAGATAATCCTACCATGTGCGGCTTCCATTCTATAGCCATTTTCTCAGCGTATTCCAGAGGTAGATTGGCCCCTAAAAAGCGAGTATTCCAACCATGTTCCTCAAACAATAAAGCCACCATCTTTAAACCAATGAAGTGCTGTTCTTGTTCCAAGCATAGAAGCAGTGCCCTTGGAGCAGTGTCTGAAGCGTGTCCCTGAATTTTTTTATAAAAGCGATAGCGAGTTAGCACATAATCACACGTCGTAGTTGCAACATGCTCATCAGCTACAGAAATGATATTTTCTTCCCACATATCTCCAGTTACTCGCATTGCGGTTGTAATTAAATTTTCATAAATATCTAGGCTGTTCTTTCCCTGTTGGATTTCTTCCAGCACAACTTCCCAAGCGCTGTCTTGATCACCAGCTAATAAATAGCCTACAAATTTTTGTACTTGAGATTTCATTGTTTCACCTCAGTAAACGTAAAGCTTTTAAGAAACTTGAATAAAAGCTTCTCGTCTCTCTTTTTCAAGATCGCCTAAAATGTATACCACTTTTAGACTAACACATGTTGCCAATAGCAACAATATAAAAATAGAATAATAACTTTTTATTTTACTACACTCAGTAAAACATGACTAGTATTTCTTTAAATATTCTCCTTTCCCTTTTATTTGCGAAAAACACCTCGGCATTTTTTACCGAGGTGTTTTTCCAGTTGTCATCATTTCGGCTCAAAGAATGTAAGTTCGTCTCGTTCTCTTTTAAGCATTTCTACTTATCTTCCACTTTCAATAGACTTTCAAACATATGTATTTATGACTCTTCTGTTCCCACCATAATACTGATAAGATAGAGCGCTGTCATAACTGAGCCGATTGTATTGCATATCAAATGAATATATTGGCTGGTCGCCATAAACAAGTATAAACTTAGCAACAGCAGCACCGTTCCGAACAAAAAAGACCATTTAAAGAATGACAGTGGCCGCTTAAACTTTATACGCAAACAAAAAATGAGAATAAAGCCTACTAGCGCCATCACAAAGAAACTAACGTTAAATAAATTGATAGTTATCACATTTGTTCACACTCCCTTTGCCCCCCAAAACTATTATAACATATTTTTCCTTATCTTCATTCTTTCTCTAGAAGCAAACGCGTCGAAAATTGTTTTTTAAACGTGTTTATGTCACAATATTTTTATAAAAATTCCAAGGAATGAGGGAATGCATTGACTACACCTGAAGCTCAAGATTCAAAATGGTCCATTTTAAATAAAGCCCTTCATAGTTCGCAATCTGGTATTATCGTGACGGATCCTTCTTTACCTGATAATCCAATTATTTACCTCAACCAAGGGTTTTCCCTTATGACCGGCTATAAGGAAGAAGAAGTATTAGGGGAAAATTGCCGTTTTCTACAAGGGCCTCTTACAAGCCCGCACCACGTTGATGAAATTCGCAGCGCTATCAGCCGCAATCAGTCAATTTCTGTTACGCTTGTGAATTATCGAAAAGACGGCTCTTTCTTTCATAATCAGCTAACGATTGACCCGACATATGTAGAGGAAGAAGATAAATACTACTTTATTGGTGTTCAAAAAGACGTAACAATAGAGATTACAGCCCAGGAACAGCTTCAGCAAGCTTTAGAAGAAGTGGAAAGGCTATCCACTCCTATCGTGCCAATAGAAGAAGGAATCTCTGTTCTTCCATTAATCGGAACTTTAAACGAGCGGCGTATAGAAATGCTATTTAATAGCTTCACCTCGCGTAACACAAGCAGCAAAGATCGTTACTTAATCGTAGACGTCTCAGGGTTAGCTGGATTTAACGATTCATTCGGCCGTGATATTCTTAATATTTACAATTGGCTGAAGCTAATGGGAACTCAGCTCGTTTTAACCGGAATTTCCCCTAACATGGCCATACATATGAGCACTATAGAAGATGATATGTCCTTTATTTTAGTCTATCAAAGCATTAAAGATGCCTTACCGAAGCTAAAGCTATAAGCGCAAGAAGTGATGCCTTATGAAAAAGAGTTAAAATGCATGAAGATGTTAGTTAAAAAATGTTTATTTTTTAATAAATTGGGTTTGAGAGTTTACAGTTGGGGAAAACAAGGCGTATAGGAAAATAAATGCGCTTCATAATGGATTTATTTATAAGCATCCGCACTCTATGTCAGTGGATGCTTTTATGCCTTTATTTATAAAACAATTAGACTATACATATGTAAGGAGAGTCTTCATGCATAGAAATCAGGACCTATATCATTTTTTTAAAGAACATTCTCTTCAATTAACTGAAGACTGGTACAATCAGCTCGACGATGAAAACGAGTTCTCCGTGTATTCGAGTAAAAATCCAGTAATTGTGAAAGAACTGAGGCAGCAAAATCAAGATTATTTTCAGCATTTATTTGACGTATTTATAAAAGATGAGGAATACTTTTTTTCCGATTTCCAGCAGTGGTCGGTCGAACTTGCACGTGATCCAAAGCATTTAAGTACGCCTCTTCACTTTATCGTTCGAGAATATTTTAATTCACAAAAAATTGTCGTTAATTACTTAAAGAAGTTTATCTCTTTGCACCCAGAAGAGGTAAGCGTGGATAAGATATTTATGTGGTATGACATTATTGTTAAAGCCTTTGATCTATCTATTTATATCTTTATTCAAGAATATCATAAGAATACGCAAGAACAGCTGAACGCTCAGAAAGAGTTAATTAATGAATTAAGTTCTCCTGTTATCATGCTTCAAAACAAAGTTGCCCTTCTGCCTCTTGTGGGGGATATTGGAACGGTCAAAAGTCAGTTTATTTTAGAAAACACGCTTCAGCAATGCTCGGAAAAAGGCGTTGAACATTTATGTATTGACCTGCTCGGTGTAGCTACGATTGACACGATGATGGCACAAGAGATTTTTAATTTGGTAAAAGCTCTTCGTTTGATCGGGGTGCAAACAATTTTATCTGGAATTCGACCGGAAATTTCTCAAACTGCAATTCGCTTAGGGCTTTCATTTGAACAGGTCAAGACTACTTCTTCTCTTGCACAGGCGCTTAATTCTATTAGTTAAACATATGGCTCTCTATTACAGCATAGAGAGCCATATCTATGGCGTTTCAAATTTTACTGGAGTATAGTAGACGCGCCCGATTAACTTTTCACCGTTGTTATCTTTCCAGTCCGCCACGAGTATATACCGATCACTGCGAGAGGCAGAATCTACTGTAATAGCAGCTGTTTTTTTTATGTCCTTTTTTTCTATTATGTTTTCATAGATAGACTGATTGCGAATTTGTTTGTAATAAAGCGCATTAGGTTTTTTACCATCTATTTCAATGGACACTTGACCATCTTGAGAGACGGGAATACTATCTTTCATAACAATTTGTCTAAAATTTTTTCGTTCGCCAAAATCAGCTTCACATTCGGTCCAGCAAAAAAATAAAGGCTTGATGATGGCTTCTTTGCCTTCGGCTATTATTTTTATAGCGGGTGGATAAGGATCTTCAAGCGTTTCAGCTGTAGGAACCTGACATGCGGCTAATGAAAATAAACTAAATAGGATAATCACCACTTTTTTCATACTATGTCCTCCCTTTTTTGTGAACGTGGTGCACGTAAGTGAGTGGGTGCATAGTATAATCTTTCGCCTGCAAGCAAAAGATTCCTTTTATAATCAACAAAAAAACAGCTGCCTATTTGTTTAGACAGCTGTTTTTTTCTATTTACTTAGCATGCTTATTTCTTTTTTCATATCTTTTTCTACATATTCCATTAAATCAGATACGTAGGTTTGAAGCGGTTTTGTTGCGTCTTTATGATCATTCATCGTTAATTCATAAATGCTATCAATATTATCAATCATCAGTTCCATATCATCGATGACGCCCGTATGCTTATACATCGTTTTCATCGTAGGATCAAGGGAAGCTAATTCATTATATTCATAGTTTATCGTATTTGAAATATCATCGAGTTCATTGATAAATTGCTTTTTAGTTTTTTTTTCGGCCATAAGCTGATTATACTCTTTAAAAGCAGTTTGAAGGTTTTTCTGAGAGGCAGTCAATACTTTCAGCTGTTCTCGTCCTAAATAATAATCATAAATACTAGTAACAGTAAAATATCCCCCAAATGTGAGCGCGATTCCGACAACTAAACCTATCCAAAACGTGCTCGTTTTAAAAAAATGTTTCATAATGACTCCTTTTATCTGTGTTCTATGTACAACACTAGCTCATGCTGCTGCTTTTTCCTAGGATACACCAAAAACGAAGTGGAAGCTACACTTTTTTAAAATTTTGTCGAATTTTGTCTCTTGTTTCACAAGCTTCAGCACATTATTTTCCATCTCTATTTCTCCATCTGTATACATCAAATTCGTTAACCGCTGTAAAACCAAGTTTTTCATAGGCTGGCTTTCCTGCACTTGTAGCATGCAAAATACACGTATCTGCCTGTTTTTTTGCTTCAGTAAGAACTTCCTTCAAATAGGCGGTAGCCAGGCCTTTTCTCCTCATATGTCTAGCTGTAGTGATACAGTACAAACCCGCTGTACCGTCATAAAAAAAGAGAGACCCAGCTACAGCTGGCCGGTTATGATAAAGACCCAAATATAAGTGATATTGGTCAGTGTGCTGCATAAGCTCCCTAAACCTTTCAAGAAAGTCAGCTTGATATTCTTTTGGTTTTTGATAGCCATCTATGTATACCGTAATCCATTCTTTCAATTCAGCTTCTGTGTGCACTCGCTTACATTGAAACTCTTCTACTCTTGTGTGTACGTATTCTTTTTCTTGAATGTGCTGAATCATTCCGATCCATTTTTCATAAGGAACAAATCCATTTTTATGAAGAACTGGCCCAAGGTTATCATATGAAGATGGACCAACAATCCATAGAGGTTCTTCCCCTTCCGAAGAACATATCTCTAACGCAGGCTCAATATGACGGGTTCCTGCATATATACCGCGATTATAAGGAGATGCAGAAATCCATTTCATTTCTGGTGTATCCACCTTCACAGATTTCTTCGTATGCTGAAAATACATCCAGTGCTGAATCAAGTGTTGTTCTACTATATCGCTTTGATTTTTTATTTTCACTTCATGTCTCCTTTCTCTTCTAAATTATGTTCCTTTTTCTATTATATACTAGTTAGTCTATTTTCTATGACTCTATCCCAGTTCTTAAGTCCTTTTCCAAGTTTTTTTAATTTTTTTGTTATTCTATGAATAGTTTTCTTTTAAGTGGGGTACTAACCTATATAAGCAATACATCATTAAAAAGGAGGATGATATTTATGTCATTTTTATGGGCACTTATTGTAGGTGGTATTATTGGGTGGCTTGCCGGATTAATTACGGGAAGAGACGTTCCAGGAGGTATTATTGGTAACATTATTGCTGGTTTTATAGGTTCTTGGTTAGGTTCAGCTATCTTTGGAAGCTTCGGACCAGTTGTAGGTGGATTTGCTATTATTCCTGCCATTATCGGATCAATCATTTTAGTATTAATCGTAAGTTTCATTATGAGAAAAATGCGTGGTAGTCATAAACATGCATAATAAATTATTATATTAGAAAAAGAACCTCTGCTGAAAAAGAGGTTCTTTTTTCATATGAAAAATTCTTGAAATTTACTATTTTTAATTTCATAATATTGAAAAATAAACCTATTAATGTTAATTTAACCATAATCACTATAAAAAAGAGGAATTAACATGCTGCTTTCAACCCATCAAAAAGACAAATCTATGCACCAAATACTAATAGAAGAGATCGAACAGACACGAACGTTGATGATTCAAACGGCTGTCCGTGAAGGAATGACAAGTCCTAACACACTTCAAGTTAGTCAATCATTAGATGCTTTATTAAATAAACTTCAAATTTTCTTCTATCAATAGAAGCCCATGATATGGTTACATACTCATGGGCTTTTGTTTTATATTAGTCCGCTTGATTAACATATTCCACTGCTTGGTGAAGGCTACTGAAAGTTGTAATATCAGCCAAATCTAACCCTAAGTTCACCATCGTCTGAGCAATTTCAGCACGGATACCGCTTAAAACTACTTGAATTCCTAATAATTTTAAAGCACCGATTACTTTGAAAATTTGGTCCGCTACCATCGTATCAATAATTGGAACTGCGTATAAATCAATAATCAGCCAATTTAGCTTGTACTCGCTGCCGTGCTGAAGGGCATTTTCCATTAAAATTTGAGCACGATTTGTATCTAAATCGCCAACAAGAGGAATCACGCCAATTTCTTTCGTAATGCGTACCACAGGAATTGAAAGTTCATCAATTGCATAGCGAGCCGATTGAATTTTGTTTGCAAAGTCGGTCATATACGATTTACTAACCCAGTGCACAGCCTTGTCCACTACTAAGTTGAAACGAGAAATAACTTGATAGAAGGCATCAAACGTAAACGTTTCAGCTTTTGCTTCTTCTTTAATAATTTCCCCGATAATATTTCGGTAATAACTGATTTCTTCTAATGCTACATCTAACGGAAGCTGAAGAGTAACGAGTAAATTCGCTACTTCTCTTCCCCATTCCTCAAGCACTTCAAAGTTTTTCGTATCATTTGTTGATACAGAATCAGCGTATATTTTAATTAAATGAACGCGCCACGGTTCTAACTGTTGTTGAATATCTTTGTCTTCATCTTGTTTTTGTTTTGAGAACTCTTCTTTTTTTTCTAGAATTAAATTCGTAATGTGTTTAAGCTTTTTATCTAATAATAATGACTCCATATTGTTCTCCCGTTAAGAATTTGTTTACTTAAAATGATATCACAAATACTGTTGAAAAAAGTAAAACTAAGGGAAAAAGCTTTTAAAAATAAACCGGATGTCCTTTTTTGCGAATAGAATGAGCTAAATTTAGTCTAAAACGTACATAAGCTGAACTTCTCTCTTTCGTTTTATCGTTACTTTCACAGTGAATTCTCATACATAACATTTCAATTTGAAGTTAGACTATTTTAGCATATATGATAAATAGATGAAAAAATGCAAAAGGGTTTGCAGCAAGCATGTCGCATGACAAAATGTGTTTTAGGAAAGACTGAAAAGGAATTCCCTATAAAAAGGAGGTTAGGTATATGTCATTTATTTGGACGCTTATTGTTGGAGGACTTATCGGCTGGCTTGCTGGTGTGTTAACAGGACGAGATGTTCCAGGTGGAATTATCGGAAACATCATCGCTGGGTTCATTGGAGCATGGTTAGGCTCTCTAATTTTTGGAGATTTCGGTCCAGAGATCGGCGGATTCGCAATTGTTCCTGCAATTATTGGTGCTGTTATTTTAGTTTTAATTGTGAGTTTTGTTTTACGCAAAATGCGCGGAAATAATAATCATCGACACGCCTAAATAAAAAAGAGAAATCAGCGTCTTGATTTCTCTTTTTCCCTTACTTCTTATAGCAAAATGTTTTAATAATGGACCTACCTGTAAGTGTAATTCTTTATGGCTACATTTAATAATTGCTGCTTGTCACCTCTGACATTTAATATTTCTACATCCTCATATCAAGCGCGTTAGTAATGAGTAGCTCTGTCCCTTCGAGATCCTCAAGCATATCGGTGAAGATAGCTTCAATATGAACAAATTTCAGCTTTCATTGGACATTGTTTTATAGCTGCTTTCTATTTCGGTTCTACTAGTTCAATAAATGACCTTGCTTGTTTGCCCTTTAACTGTGCGTAGTGTGTATCTGTAGCTAATTCAACGGTTTCGTTGTCTAAGTTGACCCACATCCGATAAGATTGTACCTTTATATCCTTTTTGGTTTCTACCGGTTCAAAGTGAAGAATGTAGTTAGGTTTTCGAATCATTTCAGCTTTTTCTTCTCTCCAGGATACATCTTTTAACCACTGCTGCACTTTCTGCACTTGATTTTGGTCTTTCATTTTAACCGCATGGCCATATTGATTATCGGCTATGTATTTTTCGATTACGAGCTTTTGTTCAACAGTACCGCTTGAAGCACTGCTTTGCTGACATCCTGTTATCACCCAACAAATAGCAATGAGAACTACTAATCCAGACCATACTTTTTTCATTTACATCTACCTTTCTTTTTGTAATTGAAATGAGATGTTCTTGCTGAATGATGCTACCAGCTGCTCGTTTTTAAATCTCTTTTTGCATTCTCTTTTCTTCCTATAAATCCCTGCTTCATTTGCTCAAAAAAACTGAATCCCCGAAAGGATCCAGTTTTTCGTTACGATTCGACATCTTCTATGACATGAACAGCGCGAATAGCGGCGTTTACTTTTGTATGTTGAACGTATTCTTTTGCTTCGTGTATCGTCATTGCTTCTACTTCTTGGTAATAAATCACGTTTCCCCATTCATATTCTACTGAGTAACGATTTGACTTTTCCACATGGTATCCTCCTTATTGATGAACTAAAATTTGATCAATCAAGCCATATTCTTTTGCTTCATCCGCTGTAAAGAATGTATCTCGATCAGTGTCTTTATTAATCGTTGACAGCGATTGTCCTGTTCGTTCAGACAGAAGTTCATTTAGGTGGTCTTTTAAGCGCAAAATACGCTTCGCTCGAATTTCAATTTCAGCTGCTTGTCCTTTTGCTCCTCCTAGCGGCTGATGAATCATCACTTCGCTGTTAGGAAGAGCAAAACGTTTCCCTTTTTGACCGCCCGCTAGTAAAACTGAACCCATAGATGCTGCTAGCCCTATACACAATGTACTTACATCTGCACGTATAAGCTGCATCGTATCAAAAATAGCCATGCCCGCTGTAATGGACCCTCCCGGTGAATTAATATAAATGCTAATATCTTTTTCTGGGTTTTCTGCATCTAAAAATAAAAGCTGAGCGATAATGCTAGTAGCCACCTCATCCGTAACTTCACCTGTGAGCATAATCACTCGGTCGAGCAACAGCCTTGAATAAATGTCATAGGCACGCTCTCCTTTACTTGTTTGTTCTACTACATAGGGAGTTAAGTTCATGTGACCGCCTCTTTCCACTGAATTAATACGAGCAAATTTTTTTACTTTTGCACTGACTTCTTGATTTAAAAATGAATCCCCTATCAAATCTTCATCGGTAAATTTAATCATTAGAGAATGTCTTTCTTGCTGTATATGCAAGTGTTCATCGCGGTAAGTCACCGCAACTGCAATCTCTGCCTGTGGATATAAAACGGTCTCTTCCGTGTAGAGCTCTATTAATAAAGGTTCATCGTCAATATGTTTTACTTCGATTTGTCCTTGTGGGTTTTCACAGTACCCATTTAAGTTTCTTGTTTTGAACAAACCTTCGGGCAGCTGAATATCAATCGTGATGTTTTTAACTTTTATTTGCGATCGTTCAAATGTAATACATAGGTGGTTCATTCCTTCTTCTTTTTCCATTACTGATTTTGCCACCGCTAATTTAATCATGCGATGAATGCTCCTTTAAAATGTGAGTAACAGACTCAATTACTTTTTGCCGTACGTCTGCTGATAACTTCCGATTCATAGCGACAAACACATCTTCATTGACTTGATGCATTTCTTGATTTTGAATTTGTTTGCTTTGGTAAAGAGGGAGCTGCGCACCTATACTTTTCACTTCTTCCACACTCATTGAACGCAGCGTTTCTTGAATGGAAGCTAGTGACTCCCCTGCTTTTGATAATGTTAAAGCGGCTCGAAAGTAATGAACATGCTGATCTGTATAGACGCGCTTATTTCCCACTAGCTCCAGCGGAGGAACAATTTCTATTTGCGTGTAATACCGCACCGTACGCAGGTTCAAGTCCGCACCTTCATTGTTTAATAATTCCGTAATTTGCTTGCCTGTATATGTTTTCAAACAATCCCCCCTTTTCAGTTACAGTTAACTGTTACACTGTCATTATACTGTAAAGATATTTATTTTACAATTAAAACCATGGTAAATTTTAGATAAAGCAGCAAAGCCTATAAATAAAAAGAACGAACCAAAGAGCCCAGGTCATATACCAGTGCTCTCTTTACTAAGCGAAAAAACAACTGTGTATATTTCAATCTATTCCTCCTGACACCTCTCATGCTACACTTTAGTTATCTTAAAAAAGGAGAGAACATATGATGGGGAATCCAAGTATAGATTGCTTAGGGTGTCGATTAGCAAATAACCAAGAAAAATCGCATATGATATTTGAAGATTCGTTTGTGACGTGCCTGCTAGACCACAAGCCGTTTAACGAAGGACACCTCTTAATTCTTCCTAAAGCACATATAGTGGAAATCGACGAATTCGATACTGAACACATATTGGCCGTGATGAATGCAGCGAAGCTAATGACAAAAGCAGTTAAGACGATTTTTATTCCAGACGGAGTTACTCTCTCTCAAAACGGGGGTATGTTTAACGAGTTAACTCATTTTCACATGCACATCGTTCCGAGATATAAAGAGGAGTGTTTCGGAGATTTTTATACGCAAATTCCCGAATATGCTGAAAATGATGACGTCTTGGCTGCAACAGCTCAGAAAATGCGCCGCGTCATTCAGCAAATGTCTTTATAAAAAAAAACGGCCTCCTTATGGAAGCCGTTCTCTTTATTGACGATCAAATAATGAACTTCCTGCAATACCAGGGTTCGTCATTTCAAATGGATTTAAAATGAGATCTAATTCCTCTTCTGTTAACACATCGTATTGAAGGCAAAGCTCACGAATTGGTTTTCCTGTTAAAATCGCTTCACGCGCAATACGCGATACGACTTCATAGCCTAAGTGAGGGTTAACAGCTGTAATAATCCCTACGCTTTTTTCTACATATTCTTTCATCCGCGTTTCGTTTGCTTCAATTCCTGCTAGACAGTGATCTGTAAAGCTTCTGAAACCGTTGTTCATGATGCTGATTGATTGAAGTAAATTAAATACAAGCACAGGTTCCATGACGTTAAGCTCCATCTGACCTGCTTCTGAAGCAAGAGAGATCGTTTGGTCATTTCCCATTACTTGAAACGCAATTTGATTTATTAATTCAGCCATAACCGGATTTACTTTTCCTGGCATGATTGAAGAACCAGGCTGACGAGCAGGAAGGCTAATTTCACCTAGGCCTGCACGGGGGCCAGATGCCATTAAACGCAGGTCATTGGCAATTTTAGACATATTCGTCATACAGATTTTAAGCGCCGCAGATACTTCTGTATAAGCATCTGTATTTTGAGTAGCGTCCACTAAATGCTCTGCATGTACAAGCGGCAGACCGCTGATATCGGCTAAGTGTTTGACTACATTTTCAATATAGCGAGGATCTGCATTTAAGCCTGTTCCAACAGCTGTCGCTCCCATATTTACTTCATGCAAGTGGTCACGCGTCGCGCTAATACGCTTAATGTCGCGAGCTAACACGCGGCTGTATGCTTCAAACTCTTGACCAAGACGAACGGGTACAGCATCTTGAAGATGCGTACGGCCCATTTTAATTACATGATCAAATTCTTGCGCTTTTCGTTTAAATACATCATGCATATCATTCATTGTAACAAGAAGTTTATTTAATAAGTTCAGCGTTGAAATATGGATAGCCGTTGGAAATACATCATTTGTTGATTGAGACATATTCACATGGCTGTTAGGACTTAATTTACCGTATTCGCCTTTATTGTCTCCCATAATTTCAAGGGCACGGTTTGCAATCACTTCATTAGCATTCATATTCATTGACGTTCCTGCTCCGCCTTGAATAGGATCCACAATAAAGTATTCATGCCACTGACCTGCTAAGATTTCATCAGCTGCTTGCACAATCGCATTTCCAATACCTTCATATAAGCGCTTTGTATCCATATTTGCAAGCGCTGCCGCTTTTTTTACGATAGCAAGCGCTTTAATCATTTCTTCATGTACTTTATAACCCGTAATCGGGAAATTTTCTACGGCACGTGCGGTTTGTACACCGTAGTATACGTCTGCTGGAATTTGTTTTTCTCCTAGAAAATCAGCTTCTGTACGATATCCTGCTGTTTCTTGTTTCATAGCTGTACCTGCTTTCTTTTTTAATTAATATCTTCTGCAATCGACGTTTCCATCATCTTTTTCACTTGGTGAGGGTCTTTGGTTTGTCCGAGCACCCACATTAATTTAGGAACAATGGCTTCTGTGTTCATGTTTTTTGAGCGAACGACGCTGTCATGATTAATCATTCGGCCTACTTCATAAATGCCCATGTCTTCTCCTTCTTCAAGGCACTGAGTAGTAATGACAACGGATACACCGTGATTTGTCAATTCAACAAGCTTGGCTAAAATATTGCGAACTTGAAATGGAATTCCTCCACTTCCATAGCTTTCAACAACAACGCCTTGATATACATCTTTTAATCCATCGAAAAATTCAGGCTTAATTCCGGGAAACAGTTTGACAACTGCCACATCCGTACAAAGAGATGTATTAACCGTCAACTCTTCTTTACTAGAGCCAACCGATTTTGTATATTCCACCGTATTATCATGGATAGACGCCACGTATGGATAGTTAATGCTTTCAAATGCATCATAACTTTTTGTACGAAGCTTAATTGCTCTTGTGCCTTGAATCACACGACCGTCAAAGACTACATAGACTCCGCCTGTTTCCTCACATGCAAAGCGAATCGCATCTGCAATATTGCGCTTCGCGTCCGTTTTACTAAATGAAATAGGAATTTGAGATCCTGTAATTGCAATTGGTTTTTTAGAATGCTGAAGCATGTAAGAAAGAGCTGCCGATGTGTAGGCCATTGTATCTGTTCCATGGGTAATAACAAAACCATCGTATTCATTATAATGCTCTTCAATCGCTTTTGCCATCTCTATCCAACATTCAGGCTGCATATTTGTACTATCAAGATTCATAAGAGATTTGCTGTCAATTTGACAATGTTCATTTAAATCAGGTATGTAGCTTAGTAATTGATCTGGCTCCATTCCAGGAACAAGTCCATTTTCACCTTCAAGTGAAGCGACCGTTCCGCCAGTTGATAACAATAATAGTTTTTTCAAAACCGACATCCCCTTTGCTTAATTTCTGTAAAAAAACCTGACAATCTATCAAATAAATTATATTCATTTCGCGTACTTCACCTGTAATTATAGTAACCCAAATTCAATAAATCAAGAGAAAAATTATTCGTTTCGCGTACACTTTTCTCTACGGCAATGATATAATGAATAAAAATGTAAATTAGCTCACGGTTTGATTCCAAAGATCTGCGCGCGAGCTGAATGCCTCGGTTTTTTACATACTACACCTACAAAGGAGCGTCATGAATGTTAAGCAGATTAGCTCAACTCAGGAAAGAAAAAAAATGGTCTCTTCAATATACAGCTGACCAGCTTGAAATTGCTAAAAGCACCTACGCAGGATACGAATCTGGCTATCGTCGTCCTTCTCTTGAAGCACTCGTTACAATCGCAGAACTATTTGATACATCAACAGACTACTTGCTAGGTAAGGAAAAGGAACCTCATTCTCCTTCAGATGCACCCATCGAATTAACATCGCCTCAGACTCATAGAATTACGGTCGACGGTGCGGAACTATCTCAAGAAGAAATTCAGCAGCTGACGGCCTTTATTCGTGCTAAAAGACAAATTGAAAAAGAAACTGCACCTTCTTCAATTTAAAGAAGATTAGAAGCAGGTTGCTTCTAATCTTCTAGCTGCATGTCTAAATAGGCTACTACTTCTTTTGTTATTTCCTCTTCTGTTTCTTCCATCAGCTCTCCGGTTATCTTGCTACCTGGGAGCTTCTTCGAAGAACGAATGCCCAAAAATGTGCGTACACAGTGCCAGATAGGAATAAAAAGACCATCTAAAAACTCATCTTTTTCTAAAATACCCACTTGAATAGTGGCGTGATAACCAGGGTGAAAAGGATTTTCCCCTTCACGGATCACATCTACAGAGATCTCCATCCCCTTTTTTTCAAAAGCTTCTTTATATTGTTCATATATGGATTTAAGAAGTTCTTGCATAGACCTTTCAACCTTATGTATATGCTTTTCTAACTGCGGCGTAAATTGTTTTGCGGTGTATTCCATCTATTTCCCCCTTCTTTCGGTTCCCTATCTATTATTTTATTGTATCATAAGAAAAGCGTTCGTCTGTCTAGCAGAAAACCCCGCTTTTTTGTAGAAAAGCGGGGTTCATACATACCTTTATTAGCAATAGCCTACATTGCTTTATCTTGTTTAGAAGATGATTTTAATTTTTTATTTTTAGTTGGATCTGGCTCATTAGAAGACATGATGATGTTTCCTTCGCCGTTGCACACTTTGCACTTTATCAATCCAAATTTCTTACCGGCTCCTTGGCATTGTGGACAAACATATCGAATTGGCATAAACTGTACCTTCCTTTTTTCTAATTTATACCTGCGCCTTGAAAGCGCCTGTGGTTAGTTTATAGTTTCATTATAAATTGTACAATCCACCCTATCAAGACGTGCCAAATTGCACATCTTTGATGGCAAGAAATTCTTCCTTTCTAAAATTCACCTAAAAAATGAGTCGATAGGCAGGAGAATTTCTATTGTTGTTAAAAGGCAATACGTCAGAGGAAGTTTCTTATTGGATATAATTAGCGAATCCTCGCGCTAAAAATTTTACTTTTTTTCGTGAATCTAAAGGCTAAACAACCGTTTTATCTCGAATTTCTTTTGAAATGGTTACGTCTTTCCAAAGCTGTTCGTATTTATAGCCCGTTAAACTTTCACAAACCGCTTTCGCTTCAGGAGTAACGGCGGTCGCCGGCCCCCCCTTTTTTCTTCTTTCAATTTCAGCTAATAAAATTTTGTGATTTTTCGGACTTATTTTAAACCATATGGTTGCTATAATTCCCATGAGAATTAAAATAGCAGGTACAATCATGAACAGCTTTTGTAAGCCGGCTAGCGTAGACGCTGACTGCTCGGCATTTGGTACATAGCCAATATTCTTTAAGGCAATACCAACAAGAAAAATCGCAAGCGCCTGAGACGATTTTCGAATAAATGACATCAGCCCTGCATACACGCCTTCTCGTCTTTTTGTCGTAATCATCTCATCTACATCTGATACAAATGGCAGTACATTCCATGGAATCATGATCGCTCCCGAATGACCGCTTCCTAAAAAAAATGCCGCTAAGTAAATAAGAACTAACGAGCTATCTGTTGTTAGGAAACTGAATAAAATAATGCCCGTTCCCCAAATGACCATGCTGAAGTTATAGGTTAATTTATTTCCTAACTTAATGGCTATGTACGTAACAAGAGGAATAAATAGCACTTGTGTAATTTGCACAAAGCTCAGGGTATCTGCATAGATCGCTTCGCGCAGCATGTAATAGGCAATAAAATAAAAGAAAAGAGCATTAAATACATCCATTGCAATGTAAGATGCTAAATACATGGCAAGGTACACGTTAAACGACTTGTTTTTAAATGCACTTCCAAAACTGATAAACAGCTGCTTAAATTCTAACCAAAATCCGTTTTTCTTTTTTCGTTCCACTACTTCTCCGCTATCCCATGTTCCCTTGTAGACAAAAATCCATGGAAGAGCAAAAAGAAGACCAAAGATAATGCCCATGATTAAATATCCTTGTCCACCTGGAAACGCATCAATGATTCGTTTCGGGAAAAAAGCACCTAAAAATGAAGCCCCTTGTGAAAAGACCATGCGTATTCCCGTCATTTTCGAACGAATACTATAATCTGTCGTCATTTCTGCTGCTAGCGTGTTGTAAGGAACCATCACCATACCAAACGCCGTGTTGAATAAAAGATAGGCTAAGATAAAATAGGAGTATTTAAACATATGTGAGCCTTCAATAGGAATCCACAGCATACTGAACGTGATGGCAACTGGAATGATTCCAAAAAGAAAAAAGACTCTTCTTCGTCCTTTTTTTGTCTGAAGATGATCAGATATGTACCCAATGGTTGGATCTAACAAAGCATCCCACACTTTTCCAAGAGCTACAATCGTTCCTGCTTCTACAGGAGAAAGCCCGGCTACATCCGTTAAAAAAACCATAAATAATGTGCCGATAATAAAAAAGGATCCTCCGCCAAACAAATCCCCAAATCCATACGCTACCATATTACGAAAGCGCACTTGTTTTGTTTTCCCTTGCATATGCAGCCCTCCCCCTGAGTAAATAGACTAGCTTCTTTTGTTATTCACTTTTTTCTATTTTACTAAACTATCCCTTAAAAAATAAGGGATATGTCATCTGTTCTACTCACAAAAATAAGATACTTTCTACTTATATAAATAGAAAAGCAGCTGGATAAAACGTTCTTCTTTATACCCTATTATAAGTTGACTTTTTGTTCACAGCTGTTATAATTCAACCCATTGCTAGTTATTTAGCTATAAAATGCAAACTTGAACATTTGACATCTGAGCTGTGACGAATAAAATAATAAGTATGAAACCTATTGATATCTTTAAAGCATTATCTAATGAAACTCGATTAAATATATTAGAGTGGTTAAAAGAACCTGAAAAGCATTTTAAAGACAAACAAGCACATTTGCCTAAGGAGGTCAGCAGCAGAGGCGGTGTTTGCGTGGGAGATATTCAAGAAAAAGCTCAGCTGTCTCAGTCAACAGTATCCAGCTATCTTTCCATGATGCAAAAAGCAGGTTTGTTAGAGTCAATTCGGCACGGTCAATGGACATACTATCGCCGAAACGAAGAGACGCTTCAAGAGCTTTCTTCATTCTTACGAAAAAAACTTTAACGAGTTTTTTTCACTCATTATATCTATTTTTCTAGATATACAAATATAAAGAAATATTGGAGTGATAAACGTGAAGTTGTTGGTTTATTTAGTTGCGGTTTTAGGCGGCGCTGCTTTAAGTATGGAAGGCGCCATTGCCGGAGAACTCGGAAAAACAGTTGGAAAACTTGAAAGCAGTTATTATATTTTTATCATGGGAACGCTCATTTTAGGTCTGACCACTTTATTTGCTGGAAAGGGAGATTTACCTTACGTCTTAAAAGCGCCTAAGTGGAATTTAACCGGTGGATTATTAGGTACGGTTTATTTAACGATTCTAGTGATTAGTATCCCCTTTATCGGAATTGGCGTTTCAATGGTTGCGGTTATTGTGGGCCAAATGATTACAAGCATGATCATTGAGCATTTTGGTTGGCTTGGCAGCAGCAAAATTAAAATTAACAAAGAACGCGTAATGGCTATTGTATGTATGGGAATTGCGCTTGTACTTATTTTCTAGGAGGGTTTTACAATGAGTTTATTGATGGTGATACTTACCTTAATAGGAGGATTAACGCTAAGCGCTCAGTCTTCTATTAACGGTACTTTAAGTAAAAAAACAGGTACGTTTGAAACAGCTTTTTTAACCTTTGCAACAGGTGCCATGATTTTAACGATTGTCGTGGTCTTCTTTGGACAAGGAAACATTCTCTCTGTTTTTGATGTCCCTAAATGGCAGCTTACTTGCGCTTTATTCGGAGCATCTTATTTGTTTCTAACCGTTTTAGCCGTTCCTAAAATTGGCGTAACAGCAGCTAATATTTCAACTGTTATCGGTCAGTTATTTGCAAGTATGATTATCGACCATTTTGGCTGGTTTGGAAGCAAAGAAGTACCCTTTGATCTATCCCGCTGGATTGGTGTAGCATTTATGTTATTAGCTCTTTATTTTATTTTTAAAGGCAATAAGAAACCAGCAGCATAAAATATTCATGAAAATAGCCAAGTGTCCCTATGTAAAGGCGCACTTGGCTATTTTTGTACGTAAACCGCGTTTGAATTTTCAATCAATTATTTAGAACATATTTTATTTAAACGAAATTGGTTTTTAATCAGGTGAATTTCACAAAAAACTGTGCATACCTTCATGCCTTTGTTCAAAAGATAAAGATGCAGATTTAGAAAATCAGCTACATAAACGAACAGGTAAGGTGGGTTTTTTCGTGGGAAAATTTTTGTTTTTAGCAGCATTTGTCTTTTTTTGTTTTACGCTTTCCATTTCCGCAGAAGAAAATATACCAGAAGAAAATATAGAATCACACGTAAGTCAGCCTGTTGTAAAAGATTTTATTTATCAATCTCTTGAACCTTGGGTACATCAAGATATTACTTCTCATTATGAGAAGGTGTACGGTAAACAGCATAAAAAAGTAAAAGTTCGCCCGATTAAAAAAGATGATATCGGAATACAAATGGGTGAAATACAGCCAGGTAAAGGCGGTAAGTTCACTCATATTGTGCGGGTAAAAATCTTAAACTTGAAAGTAAAACCTGAGGGAGAAGATGAATTCTTTGCAACGGATACGCTTATTTACAAAGTGAATATCAACGACCTTTCTGCTGAAAATGATGTAGAAAACGTCGTAAAATTACTCGAGTATAAACATCAAGAAAGATAAAGGCTCAAAAAGCCAATTCTTACCCCTTTTGAAGGTATTTATTCCGCTATTCAAAAGGGGCTTTATTATGAAGTGTGTTTTCTCTTCACAATTTTAGGGAATATAACTACCACTTATCCCCTAATTTTTTCATATTGCTAGTGCATAAGATACGAACTTGATAACTTTTTGTCGGTTTTTATCTATTTCTGTAGGGTTTCTTGTAGGATGAAAAAGAAAGTAAAGCGCTTTAATTGCTATGACAGAAAGGTTGAGGATAGCTGTCCTGCATAACTGGAAATCAATAGGTATTAAGAACTGCATGTAACGACAAAAGTTGACAGCTAAAGATTTCAGAATAATAATAATAAAGCAACAACGTTTAAACGAAAGACTTATTTTACATGAAAGGTGTTAGTCAGATGAACAATTTACATCGAAGAATGGGAACATTCGCGTTAACCATGACGGGACTTGGATCAATTATTGGTTCCGGCTGGTTATTTGGAGCGTGGCGAGCAGCTCAAATTGCAGGGCCGGCTGCTATTTTATCATGGGTCATTGGAATGGTCGTTATTTTATTTATTGCACTTTCTTACAGTGAATTAGGATCCATGTTTCCCGAAGCCGGCGGGATGGTCAAGTATACGCAGTACTCACACGGTTCGTTTATTGGTTTTATTGCTGCTTGGGCAAACTGGATTGCGATTGTATCCGTTATTCCAGTCGAAGCAGTAGCTTCTGTACAGTATATGAGTTCGTGGCCTTGGAAGTGGGCACAGTGGACAAGCCACCTCGTAGAAAAAGGAACGTTAACTGGCGAAGGATTAGCTATCGCTACTGTGCTATTGATTATTTACTTTTTACTGAATTATTGGACAGTTGGACTATTTTCCAAAGCCAACTCGTTAATTACTATTTTTAAAATTGTTATACCGGGACTTACAATCGGAGCACTTTTATTTGTAGGCTTTCACGGCGAGAACTTCACTTCTGGAAGCAGCATCGCACCAAACGGCTGGGCTAGCGTGCTTACAGCAGTTGCTACGTCTGGGATTGTGTTTGCTTTTAACGGTTTTCAAAGCCCTATTAATATGGCGGGAGAAGCAAAAAATCCGGGCCGTTCTATTCCGATTGCGGTAGTAGGCTCAATTTTAGTTGCTACAGTCATTTATTTGCTTCTACAAATTGCATTTATCGGGGCTGTAAATCCTTCTGATATTGCGAAGGGATGGAGTCATTTAAACTTTAACTCTCCGTTTGCAGATTTAGCCATTGCCCTTAACATTAACTGGCTTGTCATTGTCCTGTATGCAGATGCGTTTGTTTCACCATCTGGAACAGGTATTACGTATACAGCTACTACTGCTCGAATGATTTATGGTATGGAACAAAATAAATATTTGCCAAGTGTCCTAGGACGCCTTCATCCGATTTATGGTGTTCCGCGTCAAGCCATGTTTTTTAACTTAGCTGTTGCTCTTGTCTTTTTGTTTTTATTTCGGGGCTGGGGCGTGCTTGCTGAAATTATTTCAGTCGCTACGCTTATCTCTTACATTACAGGTCCTGTTACGGTTATGACGCTAAGACGAACTGGCAGCGATTTATATCGTCCCCTTCGTTTAAAGGGATTAAGCATCATTGCGCCGCTTGGTTTTATTTTTGCTTCTTTAACGCTATATTGGGCGCGCTGGCCGCTAACTGGACAAGTTTTGTTTATTATTTTAATCGGCCTTCCTATTTATTTTTATTATCAAGCAAAGGCTAAATGGAAAGGCTTTCGACAGAACTTCAAAGGCGGCGTATGGATGGTTGTATACTTACTTTGTATGATGACTATTTCATGGCTTGGAAGCGAAAAGTTTGGCGGTCTTAATGTTATTAAATATGGATGGGATATGGGGATTATTGTTGTTGTTTCTCTTCTCTTCTACACATGGGCTTTAAAAAGCGGCTTCAAAACAGAGTATTTAGAGAATGGAAGAAAAGTAAATGATGACTTAAAAGCAGCAGTGAATGAAACAGCAGCTTCCAAAGAGTCATAACAAAAGCACCTTGCATAAGCAAGGTGCTTCTTAGTGAGCAGTTCTAACTTTTTTCAGCACGTCTTCGATCGTAATTTGATCTAGATGCCTGATTACGCTTTGCTCACTTTCTGTAAAAATGTCGTCCATCACTGTTTGAATGTTTGATTTCACAATACAGTCAGCGTCAGGGTCGCCGCTGCACCAGTGAGGCTTCAACGTTCCTGTCGATATAACTCGGTAAATCAGCCCAAGACTTATTTCAGCAGGGCTGCAGCCTAAAGTATAACCGCCGCCTAGCCCTTCTTTTGTCCGAACCAAGTTGTTTTTTCTGAGTGTACTCATTGTTTTCCGAACCCGTGCAGGATTGGTACAGATATTATAAGCAATCGATTCACTGCTTGCTCGGTGATCTGGTAAATTTGCTAGGAACACTAAGCTGTGCACGGCAATGGTAAATTCACTGTTCATCTTCCATAAACCACCTTTTTTCTTTCTCTACTGTAACGTTAAGTGAGACAGTTCGAAAAGTCAAGAGAGCAAGGAGGGAAAGAAGAACTGTAGCTTTATTTATTCACGGTCTTCTTTTTCTATACTTTCTACTTCGTTAGCTGAGTTGATTTCAAGGTATACCGTCTTTTCTTTTAAACTGCCTTTTTCTTCTTTTTCAAAATCTGTGCTTTTTTGATACGTTTTTTTGCCGTTTGGAACTTTTACCGTTATATGTTTGTTACTTTCTTCTATAAAAATACCCACAACTTTACGTTCGTTTCCATCTTGTTCGTACACGCCATCTTTATCTGCTTTTGCTTTTGGAGTTAATTCAATACTAATTGCTTCTTGTGTAGCTGCGTCAATCTCAGCTTCTACTTCTTTATTAAGCATATCTTTTAGCTGTGAGCCTTCCACTTCCATCCCAGAGCTCTTTGGTACTTTAACAAGTTGATCATCAATATTCAGCGTCATTTCTTTTTCAGCGTCTTTTTTTAACGTACCGATCAAGTCAAAATCTTCTTCTTTCCCCTTTTTAATGTCTGGGTCGCTCGAATACTGCTGTAGCTTTGTCAATTCTTGACGATCTTCAATTGGTTTTTCCTCTGCTTTATGATTGTCTGATTTTGTCTTGTTAGCCGGTTCACCTGAACAGGCTGCCGCACTTCCAATCATACAGAGAGTGACTAAGGACAGGATTCCTTTTGTTAGCTGTTTTTGCATATGTATTCTCCTTTTTCTTTTTTATTTCCACCTTTATACATATGTAAAACAAAAAAGTGAAACATAACGACATCCAGGAAACCTACGCTCACCCTACCAATGAAAAAATCCGAACGGGTTGAATTCTTTATCAAGAATCAAACCCGTTCGGATTTTCTTTCAACTAAAACACTTTTGTCCTAGCTTCTTTTTAAAGCTGCTGTTGCTTCAATATATGATTTGCTTCTTCTAAATAAGTGACATACGCCTGTACTTGTTTATCACCGTAATTATCTAGTTCAAACAGCGCTTCTTGTATAAAATTAAAATTATCAATAATATGCTGTGTTTTCATGCCTCGGCTTGTGAGTAAATTGTTTAACCATAAGGCATAGTCCGTAAAAATTTGCAGATTGTCTAACTTATATGTTGTCTCAAGATACTTCATATGATAATGATTATCTTCATGGCATCTTTCTTTGCCGCGCTCTCCGAATTTTTCGAGCAAAGAAGGTTCTAACTCGTAGATTTTCTCCGTTACTCTTTCGACGATCTTATTAACGGGAAGTGAACTCATCGTGCCACCACTTTGTACTGAGAAACTTTTGGGATGACGGCTGCCAGTTCTTGATCAGGGTACTTTTTCTCTAAATCATGAATACGCTTGAAATCTTCGCTTCGTACCCAGCTTAAATAATTCTCTTTCGTATCAAATGTAAGCTGAACGGTGAGCTCCCCTGCTCGCTTATCGTTTTGAAGAAGTAGAAAGTCTACAAATCCTGGAGCCTCGTCGACTGATTTTGAACGATTTTTATAAATTCCAATCACTTCTTCAGCTTTTTCATCCGGTACATTAAATGTTGAAAATACGGTGTACATCTTGGTTCCTCCCTTTATGATACAAAACCTGGGTTCTTTTCTCTTTATTGTACATCATATAGGAGATGAAATGGTGTTACGTTTAGATTTCACTGGGGTTACAGCAGGTCTTTAACCTAAAAGCCCTTTGAAACAGCGTTTCAAAGGGCTTTTTTATCCGTTATTAGTTTTCGATTTTTGTTAATTGTTCTGTATGTGTTTTTACACGTGCTGGATCAATTGTAATACGGGCAACGCCTGAATCCATTGCTGCTTTTGCTACAGACTCTGCTACAGCTGGCGCTACGCGAGGATCAAATGGTCCAGGGATCACGTAATCTGCGTTTAGCTCTTCTTCTGTAATAAGGGCTGCAATTGCTTCAACAGCAGCTTTTTTCATTTCTTCGTTAATATGAGTAGCGCGAACGTCTAACGCACCGCGGAAAATTCCAGGGAATGCAAGAACGTTATTTACTTGGTTAGGGAAGTCTGAACGACCTGTTCCAATAACAGCCGCTCCTGCTTCTTTTGCAGCGTCTGGCTTGATTTCGGGATTAGGATTTGCCATCGCAAAGATAATTGCATCTTCATTCATTGATTTAACCATCTCTTGAGATAATGCATCTGCTGCAGATACGCCGATAAATACATCTGCGCCTTTAATTACATCGCTTAGCGTACCGCTTTCTTTGTTTACGTTTGTGTAAGAAGCAACTTCAGCTTTCACTTTGTTCATACCTTGAGGGCGGCCTTCATAAATAGCACCTCTCGTATCACACATGATCATGTCACGTACGCCGTAAGAATAAAGAAGCTTTGTAATGGCAATGCCGGCAGCTCCTGCTCCGTTTAAGACGATTTTTAAGTCTTCCATTGATTTGTTTACAATTTTTAATGCATTTACAAGTCCTGCTACCGTTACGATTGCTGTACCGTGCTGATCATCATGGAATACAGGAATATCTACTTCTTTTTTCAAGCGCTCTTCAATTTCAAAGCACTGTGGAGCTGCAATATCTTCTAAGTTAATGCCTCCGAATGTGTGAGCCATTAATTTCACAGTTTCAACAATTTTATCTGTATCTGTTGTATCAAGTGCAATTGGGAATGCGTCTACGCCTGCAAAACTTTTAAATAAAATTGCTTTTCCTTCCATAACAGGAAGTGAAGCTGCAGGTCCGATGTTTCCAAGGCCAAGGACAGCCGTACCATTTGTCACAACGCCGACCATGTTTCCTTTCATTGTGTAATCATACACCGTTTCTGGATGTTCATGAATTTCTTTACAAGGTTCTGCTACTCCCGGAGAGTAAGCTAAGCTTAAATCTTGAGCGTTTTGAACTTCAACTTTTGATTTAACTTCTAACTTACCTTGTTTTTCTTGATGCATATGTAGTGCTTGATCACGTAGTGACATAATTGTATTCTCTCCTTTTTTTCTATACATTTAAATTTTTTAATGAATTTATTTAACACTTGCTTTTTATCTCCATAATTGTAAGACAACCTGACTGAATAAATTCACAGACAAGTGCCATTATGAAACAAGAAACATAAAAAGTAAACTATCTTGCTTAAACCACTGCTGCGCTTTGTTAATATAAAGTCTAGACGTGTCAGCAACTCTTGTTTGTCTCACTTCAAGTTGTCTGATATACAGACAACTTAGAAAACATACAACCGCTCACTATAGCGCTTTCAAATACGTTTCAGCAAAATCGACGGCTTTAGGCATTGAAAAGAAGTATGCACGTGCTGAACCAATTTTTTCAGCTTTTATTCCTTTTGCTTCAATAAACGCTTCACCTATCTCTTCAAACAGCCCTTCTCGAAACTCTAATTCTTTATACGTCTTCCATACTCGCTTTCCTGAATCTATAACTGGAGATCCTTTTTGAATCACGTTTCGATATGGAATCCGATATTCTGCTAGATGAAAAGAAGTATTATTCCCAAACCCGACACCTAATAATAAAACAAAGGCATGTTTTTTGTAAAGCCTTTCAAGAGGAGAATTTTCGCCTAAACTAAATTCAAGGGAATGATCTCTTAAGATGTCTTCGCTGTCCTTTCCCCAAGCGGCGAATGAATACATTGGATGGCTGCTTCTTCTTACGCCAGGATATGTTCGAAAAGTTTCCACGATTTGTCCCATCCCGCTTGTTGGGGTGTGGGCTGAATCATATGCAGGCATCGTTTCCCGAATAGTTTCCCACCACTCTTTTGGCACAGCGGGATTGCCCCATTCTGATGGATCCGAAAGATCGACCGACTGTGACGGCATAACGATCGTTCCTTCCTCTGTCACTGTCTCCATTAAAGCTTGAACAACGGCTACTGAACCTCCGTTTACCCACCCTAATGAAGATAGCGAAGAATGAACCATGATAGTCATCCCTTGTGTGATGCCTAACCTGCGTAAATCTTCTTTTAACGTCTCTTTCGTTCTAGGATGATCTGTTGCTTGGACAATGTGCTTCATCGTAAGCTCCTTACTTATAGTGCTGCTAGAATGTGTTGCTGAACTCTAGCAATATATGTAAAACTTATGTTTCCATAATAGTAAGAATAACACCAATTGTCAAATTATTTAAAGTAATAGAAAAACTTAGTTTTATTCATATCAGTTATCATACAACTGACTTGTTGGTAAGTTTTATTTCCTTCAACTATCTTACTATAATAACAGCTACTGAGGTCTTTCAATAAATTAAAAAGAAGAATATTCCTATAAATAAAAGAAATACTAAGGAAGCTATACATATTTACTTATCACTATTTTCAGGAGGAATGTGTACAATGAGCACATCAAAACTTCCGCCGCTCACGTCCTCGGAGCTCGCTAACTTATGGATGACTTATCAAGAAAAAACGATGATTTCGAGGTTTTTAGAATATTGTCTTGAAGGTAAAGAAGATCATAAAGAGCTTTTTGAGCTGTATTATAGCCGCTCATTAAATATTACAGAGCAAATCAAAGAAATTTTAGAGAACGAAGGTGCGGTTATTCCTTTAGGATTTACTAAACATGATGTAAACCTAGGAGTGCCGAAACTGTTCGACTCCATGTTTGAAATCATGTACGTACGCTTAATGTCTCAGATTGAAACAGGCCTATTTGCTTTGCATTCAACGATGTCCTACCGGGAAGATATACGGAGTTTTTTTGTAAATGCAACATCAGAATCGCAGAACATATACAATCAATCCACTCAGATATTATTAGAAACCGGCGTCATTGCAAAGCCTCCTTACGTTTCGATGCCAAAAGAAGTTCGGTTTGTCCACGAACAAAATTATATCGGAGGGCTAAGCTGGCTTAGCGAAAAAAGATCTCTTAATACAATTGAAGTGTCGCTTATTCAACATGCCGTTGATACAAACCTTGTCGGAATGCAGCTGATGATTGGCTTTGCTCAAGCAGCTGGCAACAAAGAGGCGCAGCAGCATTTTGTCAGCGGGATGAAGCTATCAAAAAAAATTGAAACAGAACTCGGAGATATTTTACGTCATAGCTATATAGAGCCTCCTGCTACCCATGCCGGAAAAGCAACAAGCTCAACTGTTTCTCCTTTTTCAGATAAATTAATGATGTACAACACCAGTCTTCTAAGCACCTTTGGCCTAGGAAGCAATGCTTTAGGGGGTGCTTTTAGCTTAAGAAGTGATTTGCCGCTCAAAATGCTGCAGCTGGCTAAAGACATTTACTTTTTTGCAAAAGAAGGTGGGAAAATTATGATTCAAAACGGATGGCTTGAAGAGCCTCCTCAAATTGAAGATCGCAATCAGTTAACGAAAAAATAGGTTCTTGCAAATGGGAAAGCTAGCTGCTAAACGTGCAGCTAGTCCTATTTGTTTTTTTAGTATACTGTTTTTAGTGCTAGTACGTAACAAATGTTTGCGTTATTTAGAAGCTGTTCCTATGTTTTTCTTAGTCGTTTAGCTCATATTTCTACTTAATTTATAACAGAAAAATAAAAGGTATTTTCTCTGAGCTGACGAAATCTTTCTATATAAAATAGAAAGGAGAAACGTATGTTTCCTATTCTTCGTACACCTCGCACTACACTGCGTGAAATAACAGAAGCGGATGCAGATACTATTTTCGACTGCTTCTCTCAGGAAGAAGTTATCAAATATTACGGGCAAGAAAAATTCACAACTTTCCAAGAAGCTTTGGTGCTGATTGATATTTTTGCTGAAAACTACAGAAATCAAAAAGGTTTGCGCTGGGGAATCGAACGGCTCGATACGGGGGAACTAATCGGGACAGTTGGATTGAATCAGTGGAACCAAAAGCATAAGCGCGCGGAAATTGGCTATGAGCTACACCCTCAGCACTGGAGTCACGGCTATGCTTCGGAAGCTGCTTCGGCTGTTATGGCTTATGGATTTGATACCCTTCAGCTAGTGCGAATTGGAGCTGTTGTGTTTCTTGAAAACAAGGCATCTCAGCATGTGCTTGAAAAGCTCGGGTTTCAGCAAGAAGGAGTGTTAAAAAACTATATGTATCAAAACGGAAAAGCTTACGATACGCTTGTTTATAGCTCCCTGCCTCCTACATAATAAAAAAAGGATTCTTTTTAAGAAAAGAATCCTTTTTCGTTTTATTTAAACGCCGCATACCCATCATCAGCCATTATGACACTGCCGTTTACAGCTCCCGCTTCTTCTAAGGACAGCAAATAAACCATATCTGCAATTTGTTTTGGATTAGTGAGCTCTCTGCTCATTGTTTTCGCTTTCATTCCTTCAATCATACCGTTGTCTTTATAGCCTTGAATAATAGGCGTATCAACAAATCCTGGCGCAACGGCGACGACGCGAATACCGTATTTAGCGAGATCTAGCGCAGCTGATTTTGTCATCATCACAACAGCTCCTTTTGTTGCATGATAAGCATACGTTCCGGGTGAGGCTAAGAAGCTAAAAATAGAGGCCGTATTGATAATGACGCCTTTAATACCTAACTCTCTCATTTTCCTGCCTGCTGCCATAATCCCATATGTAACGCCGTGCTGATTCACATTAATAATACGGTGATATTCTTCTAAGTCTTGATCTAAAATAGATGTAGGACGTCCAATCCCTGCATTGTTAAACATCACATCAATTCGTCCAAATGTGTTCACCGTTTTCTCAATCAGTGCTTCCACTTCTTCAAACTTGGTGACGTCCGTTTGCACAAATAAAGCGTGGCCTCCAGCTTCTTCAATTTTTTGAAGAGTCTCTTTTCCTTTTCCTTCATCATAATCAGCAATGATCACTGCGTCTCCTTTTTGCGCGAACTTTAAGGCAGTTTCTTTGCCAATCCCGCTTGCTCCCCCTGTAATAACCGCTACTCGTTTTTGCTGCATGTTTCTCCCTCCTTGATAAAAATTCCTTTCTTTTACATTATAGCATTCTTTTTTTCTACCAGCCGTTTCTATTCATCACCTCATTGCTATGAAATTGGTTAAGTTAGGCATATCCAAACGCCTTTTTTACTAAAAATCAGCGTGTGTACAAGCAGTCTGTGATTTTTTGCATTTACTATAGGGTAAGGAGGTGATGGCTATGCATGAACACACAGGTAATGTATCTATTCCGCGTCCTCCGGATGTGGTGACAATTCTGTGGGAGCGAAATCCTTTGGATAGACAAGCTCCTCGTACCATCGTAGAAGCAACGGTAATTGGCCGCGCAAATCCTTGCGGACGTTTGTTAGCTCAAGGTCAGCGCTACCGCACTGCAGCTCATTGTTTACTTGACAACGGCTTTGAACAAATTACTGCTGAAAGATTAGGGGTATTTGGAGTAGCTGTATTTGTTAGAGAATACTAAAATAGAAAAAGGGACTTTTCTGTAAGTTAGAAAAGTCCCTTCATACGTATTATGCGTGGAAATTCGTGCCGTCTGTTACAGCTTCGATTACACCAGCGCGGATGACAAAGTCACCAAAGTGCTCGCCTTCTTCTCTTTCTTTTGCATAGCGAGGAAGTAAGACGCGCAGTTCATTTAAAATTTCTTCTTCACTGATATTTTCACGGTACATTTTGCTTAAGCGGCTGCCGTCAAATGCTGCTCCAAGATACATATTGTATTTGCCCGGTGCTTTACCGATAAAAGCAATTTCACCTAAAGCAGGACGCGCACAGCCGTTAGGACAGCCCGTCATACGAATCGTGATTTCTTTATCGCGAAGGCCGTTTTCATCTACAATTGCTTCAATCTTCTCAACAAGAACTGGAAGATAACGCTCAGCTTCTGCCATCGCAAGCCCGCAAGTCGGAAGCGATACGCAAGCTAATGAGCTGCGGCGAAGAGCCGAATAATGCTTGCCGTCTGTTAATCCATACTGTTCAATCAAGTCACTAATTTGCTTTTTCTTTTGAGTGGATACGTTCGCGATAATTAAATTTTGATTGGCCGTTAAACGGAAATCACCGCTATGAACTTTTGCAATTTCACGAAGACCCGTCATAAGCTTATAGTCTTCAAAGTCAGCAATACGTCCACCTTGAACAAAAAGAGTAAAGTGCCATTTTCCTTTCACACCTTTTTCCCAGCCGTAGCGGTCTCCGTTATGATCAAAGTGATAAGATTTTGCTTCGTCTAAGCTCCAGCCCAGACGGTTTTCAAGCTCTTCTTTTACCGTTTCTAATCCAAGACGATCAACCGTGTATTTAAAACGCGCGTTTTTACGCACAGAGCGGTTTCCGTAATCACGTTGAATCGTAATAACTTTTTCCGCTACTTCTAGAATTTGGTCAGGTCGGCAGAAGCCAATCACTTTTGCAAGCTGAGGGTAAGTTGTTTTATCCCCGTGCGTCATACCCATACCGCCGCCGATTGCTACGTTAAATCCAACAAGCTTCTCGTCTTCTAAAATGGCAATAAAACCAAGGTCTTGTGAATACACGTCAATATCGTTAGAAGGTGGCACAGCTACGCCAATTTTGAACTTTCTTGGCAAATAGAGCGGACCATACATTGGTTCCACTTCTTCTTCCACTTCCGGTGTGCTAATTACTTTCTCTTCATCTAGCCAAAGTTCGTGGTACGCTCTTGTACGAGGCAATAAATAATCACTTAATTTTTTTGACCATTCGAATACTTCAGCGTGCACTTCTGACTGATATGGATTCGGATTGCACATTACGTTACGGTTTACATCTCCGCAAGCTGCAATTGTGTCTAATAAAGAAGCATGAATTTCTTGAATCGTTTTCTTCATGTTCCACTTTAAAATTCCGTGCATTTGGAACGCCTGACGAGTTGTCAGCTTTAACGTTCCATTTCCGTATTTTTGTGCTAAATCATCCATCACTAGCCACTGTTCTGGTGTTGAAACACCGCCTGGCGTACGAACGCGAAGCATGAATTGGTAAGCTGGCTCTAGCTTTTGTTTTTGACGTTCATTACGAAGATCTCGATCATCTTGTAAGTAGCTTCCGTGGAACTTCATCAAACGATTATCGTCTTCAGAAATACCTGAGCTGATGCGGTCTAGCATTGTTTCTCCTAATGTACCGCGTAAATAATTACTTTCATCTTTTATGCGCTCAACGTCACTTGGAGGACCTTCGGGCGCTTTTAAAATTTTGTTTACCATGTTGAAAATCTCCTTTCAATCCTCAGTATACATCACGCTGATAACGTTTTTGTTTCTTCATTTCAGCAAGGTAAGCTTCCGCCTCTTCGCGGCTCATCTTGCCTTCTGTTTCAACAATTTCAACTAGCGTGTTGTGCACGTCGCGTGCCATATTTGTTTTATCTCCGCACACATAAAAAGATGCGCCTTCTTCTAACCACTGGAATAATTCTTTACTATGTTCAAGCATACGGTTTTGTACGTATACTTTTTCTTCAGTATCGCGTGAAAACGCCACGTCCATTTTCGTTAGCACGCCGTCTTTTAACCACTTTTGCCACTCTGTTTGGTAAAGGAAGTCTGTTACAAAGTGCTGATCTCCAAAGAACATCCATGACTTACCTTTTGCTCCTGTTTCTTCACGCTCTTGCATAAATGAGCGGAACGGAGCCACACCTGTACCAGGTCCCACCATAATAATCGGCGTTTCTTGGTTTTGAGGAAGCTTAAAGTTTTTATTGCTTTGAAGGTATACAGGAATCGTATCACCTGGCTGCAAACGTTCTGAACATAGGACTGAACAAACACCTTTACGCTCGCGTCCATGCGCTTCGTAACGTACCGCTCCAATTGTTAGATGAACTTCGTCAGGATTTGCTGACAAGCTGCTTGCAATTGAATAAAGGCGCGCTGGCATTTTGCGTAAAATAGCTACAAACTCTTGTGCTGATACGTTCCATGGGCCGAAGTCACGAACTAAGTCAATTACATCACGGCCTTGTGTGTATGCTTTTAATTCCTCGCGATTTTCTACAAGCGCTTTTAATTTATCATTTCCAGTAAGCTCAGCTGCTTGCTTTAAAAGCGGCTTTGTTAACACGGTAATTTCAAAATTAGAGAGTAGCGCTTCTCTAAGAGGACGCGTTTCTCCTTCTTTATTAACCGTTACACTTTCACTCGCATCCCACTTGAATTCGTTAAGAAGAAGATCAACAAGCTCAGGATCATTTTCAGGATAAATACCTAAACTGTCTCCTGGTTCATACGTCAAACCTGAACCTTCTAGAGATAGTTCTAAGTGTCGCGTTTCTTTATTTGATCCGCGGCCGTTCAAGTTTAAGTTCTCAAGCACTTCTGCTTTAAAAGGATTTGTTCTTGAGTACGGCGAAGTTCCTGCAGGAGCTTCCGACGGAACAGCTGCCGAAGCGCTGTGTCCTTTCGCTTCGCTTAATCCGTCAATAACACCTTTAAGCCATTTATTTGCGGGCTCTTCAAAATCTAAATCACAGTCAACGCGCGGATACAGTCTTTCACCGCCAAGTTCTGCTAAGCGCACATCAAATTCTTTCCCTGTTTGACAGAAAAATTCGTATGAGCTGTCTCCAAGCGACAAGACAGAAAAACGGAAATTCTCAAGCTTTGGCGCTCGACGGCCGTGAAGAAATTCGTGGAAAGATAGCGCGTTATCAGGCGGCTCTCCTTCTCCATGTGTACTTACAACAATTAATAAATTTTCAAGTTTCTTTAAATTATTTGGTTTGAAATCATTCATAGAAGATACAGTTACATTAAAACCTTTTGCTTCAAGCGTTTTGCCTGTATTTTCAGCAAGACCTTGAGCATTTCCTGTCTGTGATCCGTAAAGAATCGTTACGTCTTTTGAAATCGTCTGCTCCGCTTGAGCAGGCGCTGCTGTAGAAACGTCTGGCGTTCCTTCGGCAGACGTAGATTGAGATGCTGTTAAATAACCACTCAACCACATTTTTTGTGCTTCTGTTAATGTCGGCAGAAGGCGATTAAGCAAATCTGCTTGTTCTTGATTAAAAGGGCTGTTTACTACCTTAAGTTGCAACACTGTCCACCTCACAAAAATATATAATTTAAATATGTATGCTTTTACGAATCATCTTCAACAACATGTAATACCTGTGTCTAATTAATCAATGATGTTTCCCTTCATACATTATTATTCCTATAGATTATATCAAATTTAATTATATAAATCATTAGAAAATTCTTATCAAATTCGTCTACCTGCATTTTATCGGAGAAGAATAAATTAGTAAAATACATATAATTGATAACTAGTATTAAGATCATTAATAATTGAAGCTGTCGTTACGTTTTTTATAAATGCAGTTACTTCCATATCTGCTCATTCTACATCCTTCACACGAATATGAATATTTTGTAATTTTTAGAGAAGTTTTGTAGAAACGGTTTTCTTTCTCATCAGAATGTTACATAATAAATGTAACATTAATCCTTTTAAAAAACACTATACGTAAAAGACGGTATATTCTGAAATTTAGGACATTTTATAGGTGAGCTAGCAACCTTTTATCTATTCATACACGGTGAAGAATATAAAGGGAAGCTTGCAGTACATACCATTCCCTTTTGCTCATCTCAAATGAAAGGACTGGCTTTTAATCAGGTAATCTTTTTTAAGGAGGCTTCTTGAATGTTTTTACGAGAATTAACGAAAAGTGGGACGATAACTGTTTCTTACTATAAAGATGGAACGTTGCAAACGTGCAAAGGCCGCGTGCACAATTTAAATCTCCATCAGCAAATTCTATCCGTAAAAGACGAAAATGAAGCCGTTGTTTCCCTTTTGCTTTCTGATATTAAATCCATTCATTAGTATGTAAAATTAAGGAGGAATTACTATGTGGAAAGATAATAAGCAAGCGCTTACAGATTTTGTGACGGAAGATCGGTTTGAACTGAACTTATATTTATCGTATTTGCTTGATCAAATTTCGTATGACACGTCTAAACAATCCCCTTTTCTTCGCAAGCCTAATGAAACAACTAGTTAATATAGAAAAAAAGCGCACAAATTTGTGCGCTTTTTTTAATGTGATGGCTCTACTTCAGCAATGCCTTCTTCTGGTTTTTCTTCGGCTTTTTTATTTGAAAGCTTGATCTGTCTTAAGAACAATGTGCATACCGCTCCTAAAATAATAAAAGCTAAGCCCATGAAAAAGACGCTGTGCAATGCGCTCATTAGCGAGGTCTTCAAAATAGGCACAATGCTGTCTGAAAGCGCAGCTGGAATACTCTTTAGCGCCTCAGGACTAAACAGCATCTGCAGCACACTTTCAGGATTCGTATCAATCGCTTTTTTGAACCCGTCGGCAAAAGCGCTTGCTTGAGCAGGCAATGAGTTTAAATATGGAACGAGTTTGTCAGTAAGAAGCGTACCTGATTTGGCGTTCATTATCGCTCCTAAAATGGTAATACCGAACGTTCCTCCAATTGAACGGAAAAATTGACTTGATGATGTAACAACACCGAGCTCTTCTTTTGAAAAGCTTTCTTGAAGAGCAAGCGTTAAAATTGGCATCACAAGCCCCATTCCTAAACCGATTATGGCCATATAAGAAGTGGCAACAAGCTTGCTAGTATGAAGGTCTAATGTTGTTAACAAGAAGAACCCTCCTGCCATAATGAGCATACCCGTAACGATTTGAGGTTTGATTCCAACTTTATAAACAAGCTGTCCTCCAATAATACTTGTTACAATCATTGAAATCATCATCGGTGTCATAATGGTACCTGATTCTGAGGCGCTTACTCCAACGATTCCTTGCATAAAGAACGGAACAAATGTAATAGCTCCGAACATGCCAATGCTCATAAAAAAGCCAATGATGTTTAAAAGCGTAAACGTTCGGTTCTTAAATAAATACATCGGAAGAATTGGTTCTTTAGCTTTCGTTTCCACAATAATAAAGCTTATAATCCCAGCAATAGCAAGTGCAAACAAACTAATAATCTGCCAAGAGTTCCAGTCGTAATCTTTTCCTCCAAAGCTCAGGGCAAGAAGCAAGCTTACTACTCCGATAACCATTGTGAACATACCAGCTACATCGAATTTAACAGGTCCTGTATGTTTTTTTCCTTGAAGTCCGAGCGCAATAAAAACGGTAGCGAGTATCCCTACCGGCAAGTTAATGTAAAACACCCATTTCCAGTTCAATGAATCAACAATCCATCCGCCAATTTGCGGACCGATGACAGAAGCAAGACCGTAAATTCCTCCGAATACTCCTTGAAACTTTGCTCGTGCTTTTCCTGTAAATAAATCGCCGATTACAATCATTGCCATCGGCATCATAACGCCGCCGCCAATTCCTTGTAATGCACGGAATAAAATAAGCTCTGTCATATTATTTGCCATCCCGCATAAAGCAGAAGCCACCATAAAAATAATAAGTCCTGTAACATAAATTACTCTGCGTCCTACTAAATCAGCGAGCTTTCCTGCAATCGGAACAACCGTTGTTGACGTTAATAAATAGGCTGTTGTCAGCCATGTCATCATGCTTAAACCACCAAGATCTCCTACGATTCTTGGCATAGCTGTTCCGACAATGGTTCCATCAAGTGCAGAAAAGAACATCGCAATAATTAACCCAATTAATAAAAGCGTGCGCTTTGAATTTTTTTGATTTTCCATCGTGTGTCTCTCCTCTTTTTTGTTACTGCTGCTTATCTTTATAAGAAGCAGCTGATGTTGCAAGCTTTTTCGTAATAGAAGCCATCATGGAAAGCTCTTCTTCTGTTAGATGCAAAAGGTAGCGGTCCATAATGGCTTTTCGACCATTTAGCACGTCTTCAAGTTTGCGATGCCCAAACTCCGTTAAGGTAATGTCAACAACTCTTCTGTCTTCTTTATTGTGTTCTCTTACAACAAAATTGTGCTGTTCAAGACGATCCACTAAAAGAGTCACGGCGCTCGGTTTTACATCCATTAGCTCTGCAATTTGAGAAACCTTACTGCTCCCTACTTTCTTTAAATAAGAAAGAACAAATAATTGCGTAGGAGTCATCTCATGCTCATTAAGGCTCTCCATCATTTCGGGCTGCATTTTTTCAAATAGCACTTGAAGCGATGAACGAATCTCCCCAAGATACTGATTGCTTTTTGTCACATCTATTCCTCCAGGCTTGCTTATTTATTTCATGTTATAAATAGTTAATGCTAATTAAATATAAATGCATATAAACTAAAAGTCAATTATTTCTTTTTTAGTATTGACCCTTACGCTGCGTTATATTTTATAGTAGATTTCAGAAGGGAGATGAAAGAATGAACAGAAAAGTAAAAGAAGTGGCTGACTTAGTAGGAATCAGCGTCCGCACGCTGCATCACTATGATGAAATCGGGCTATTAAAACCTGATGCTGTCAGTGAATCCGGCTACCGGCTTTATTCACCGGCTAATCTTGATATGCTTCAGCAAATATTATTTTTTAAAGAACTTGGCTTCCCTTTAAAACAAATTCACGAGATTATAACAGACCCAACATTTAATCGCACAGAAGCGTTGATACTGCAAAAAAACATGCTGATTGAAAAACGCAGTCGGCTCGATCAAATGATTGCAACCATTAATAAAACGATTCAATATGAAAAAGGAGCGATTGAAATGAACGAAAAAGAGCGGTTTAAAGGGCTGGATTTTTCGCATAACCCATACGAAGAAGAAGCCCGGAAGCGCTGGGGAAATCAGCGCGTAAATGAAGCGAATGAAAAAGTACAAAGCTTTTCACATGAAGAACAGCAGCGCATGTCAAACGAATGGGAAAGTATCTACACTCACTTAGCTTCTCTGCGTGATCTGTCACCATCCTCTACAGAAGCTCAAAAAGCCATTGAGCAATGGTATCAATTTTTAAATGAGAACTTTGGAACGTATTCGTTAGAAGCCTTTAAAGGTCTTGGAGAGATGTATGTACAAGATGAGCGGTTTACAACCAACATCGATCGCTACGGAAAAGGATTAGCGAAATTCATGAACGAGGCGATGAGTACATTTGCTGATGCTAAAAAACAATAAATCAAAAGAGATTGAGATATAACTACATCAATTATATGAAGCCTACGTTCATCACCACAATGAAAAAATCCGAACGATTCATCGTTCGGATTTTCATTCACTTAACATACTTTTGTCTCAGCCTCTTTTTATAAGTGAAGACCCATAAGCATTGTATTATAGTAGACGCCATTTATATAGGTGTCTTTTTCTTTTAATCCTTCTGTTTGAAACCCTAGCTGTTTGTATAAAGAAATAGCTCTTTGATTATCTTCTCGCGTCACAAGTTCGATTTTTTTTGTTTGTTTATTCATACGTGCCCATTCAATCAGCTCAATCATTAGCTGTCTTCCTAACCCTAGCCCGCTATAAGCATTCTCTACCACGATACCAAGGGTACCCACATGCTTATTACGCGGGTTTTGAGACGAGGTGATGGATGCAATACTAATGATTTTCTCTTCTTTTTCAGTCACGACTATAAGAGAGTTTTGCTCTTGTTTTACAGAAGCTAAAAACACTTCATACTCTGAAACTGGTCTAAGAAACTCGCCTTCTCCAAATGAAAGAAAATCACTTTCTCCTCCCACTCGATTGTAAAAAGCAATCATTTTCTCTGCGTCTTTTGATTCTGCTTCTCGAATGGTGACGCCTATACCATTCTTTAATATACGTAAACTCATATATCTATCTTCCTTTTAGTTATTCTTGTTTGCCTATATGGGTTTTAGCGCTGTTTTTCTCTCCACTGACCTAACCACATGCGATTCCCTAAAGCCGTAAAATCATTTTCGTCGGCGTAGCGTTCAATGACGGAAAGCGCGTTGTCCTCAAGCATTGGTGAATAGCTCATAATTTCTAAAATATGATGTGCAGCCCATAGGTCAATTCGATAAGTAGGATTCGTCAGCAGTGTTGAAAATTCAAAGAGCATGCCTGGATAGTATAAATGAATGAGCTGCGCAATTTTTTTCATATCTTCTGCAGCTCGGTTTCCTTTTTTTACAGATTTTTTATCTCGATAATCGATTTCATAATGAATTTTTGCGCTTTTTTGATAAAGATCAACTAGTGTTTCGTACGTACGATGTTTCTGCATTTCTCATCTTCCTTTGCTTCTAGATTTCCTCGTTTGAAGATGCTATAGTTCATTTTTAGGTTTCATATATTCAAATAAATGCAGCAAAAATATGATGCTTCCGCCAATGCACATCACAAAACTTAACGTAGCAGGATACTGAATAAAGAAACCGACAACACCAAAAATCAGCATAGCAAGCGCTCCTATCATCATAAACAGATGATAAGCCGGTGTATTTTCTTCATTATTCATACATAACTCCTTTTCACTATTTTTTAAGTTATTAAAAAGATATGACACTTCTTTTGGACTATGATCTTTTATTTTGCTGCCGCTTTATTTCTTTAGCTTAGCACGCAGTAACGTGAGAAGGCCTCCTCCAAACATGACGCCACCCACAATTTGATACAGGTGTATGTAGCTTTTTACCGTTTCAACATACAGATCTGTGTCTACATTCCCTTTACTTTCTAGCCATTTTTGGCCCATTGCCTGACCCGTTGCAACGCTTTTTAACAAAACGACCAGGCCTCCGAGCATGACAACGGCGGCGATCATAAGCTGTACCTTTTCTTTGTCATCTAGCATTTTTTTGAATTCGTCTGCCATCTATCTCTCTCCCATCCTTACCTTGTTATGTATCTACTTGTTTGTAATCATGCTGTTTTTTCTCTATTATAACGCTCAACTTGGTCATTATAACACGGTTTTGCACTGCCTTTAGTCTTACTTTTCATAAATGAAGCCATTTTGGGTGATACTATTTTTGAAACACAGGCGTCTTTAACATCCCTTCATTATTTTTGAAGGGTTACTAATTGAGGTTGATACATGCTTATATTTTTAGGGATTTTTTTACTTTGTGCAGCTGTTTGTTTAGTGGAAATACCTTATTTAAAAAAAGTGAACAGTCAAAGAGAAAAGCGAATTTTTTGGAGTTTGTTCACAGTAAGTATTTTAATTGTTAGTTTAAAATATGGCGGTGTGGAAATCCCTAACCCTGGAGACGGCATTGCTTTTTTATTAAAACCTTTTAGTGATTTTTTGTTCAGTCTGTTGAAGTAAAAGGAAGTGAACAACGTGCATAGTCAGATAAAATTATCCGCAGCACAGTTTCGAATACTCGTAATTTTTTATAGTTTAGGCGACACTATTTTAGTCGTACCTGGAAGCTTAACGGCTGATTCTAAACAAGAGGCATGGATTCCAGCCATTTTAGGCGTAGGTGTAGGCGTTTTTCTTGTATGGATGTATATCAAACTTTCTAGCCTTTATCCGAATAAAACCCTTGTAGAACTAAACGAAGCCATTTTAGGCAAGTGGCTAGGAAAGTTTGTCTCTCTTTTATTTGTCGCTTCTACTCTTCTTTTTTGCAGTCAAGTTTTGTTTTACGTGGGCTCATTTCTAACAACTCGCATTATTATTCAAACGCCTATGCTTGCTGTTCATATTTTGTTTATGGGAATTGTGATTGTCGGCGTTCGTCTTGGCATTGAAACGATTGCCCGCTGTGCTGAAATTCTCTTTCCTTGGTTTGTTATTCCGTTTTTAATCTTAGTTTTTTCGATCTTCCCTCAAATTCATTATGAGAATTTGCAGCCTTTGTTAGAGGTAGGCGTTAAGCCTATTATTAGATCTATTCTGGTCTTTACAAGTATTACGTCTCTCACTTTTATTGTATTGCTGACCGTTTTCCCTGCTCACGTAGGGGAACCTGATCAGCGAAACCGCGCTTTTTTTACAGGAAGCTTAATCGGTGGAGGCATTATGATTATTATTTTATTACTTGGCATTCTTGTACTTGGAAATACGTATACACGTATCGCTTTATATCCAAGCTATGAGCTTGCAAGGCGTATCGAAGTTGCCGATTTTCTGAAAAATATTGAAGTAATCATGGCCATTATGTGGTTTTTATCTCTTTATTTCAAAACGTCTCTCTACTATTATGCGACCGTTTCCGGACTCGCTCAAATTCTTGAATTAAAAAACTACCGAATTTTAACTCTTCCGCTAGGCATTATTGCCGTTACATTTTCACTTATCGTGTATCCAAGCATTCCCTATGAACAAACGTGGGACAGAGATACGTGGATTCCGTACAGTCTGTTATTTGGACTATTTTACCCTCTTGGGTTATTAATAGTTGGGAAAATTCGCGTAAAGCATTCGGCGTCTTTATCGAAATAAAAAGAAATTGAGACATAACGAAATCCATCCAATCAACAGCTAGAAGGAAGCTACATGCATGGAACTTAGATTCATCCTACCAATAAAAAAATCCGAACGATGAATTGTTCGGATTTTCCCTCAACGAAACTACTTTGTTTTACCCTCTTTTAAAAGAACACGGTTATACTCACTAATCCATTCCACAGCATATGTAAAATCATAGATGGGAAAATAGATTTTGTTCGATAATAAATAATGGCGAAAACAAGTCCCATGACGGTAGCTGTAATCGGAAAGCCAATATGTAAAAGACCGAATACAAGAGCGGAAACGAAAATGCCCACAAGCACGTGATGGCGTTTGGTTAAGAAACCACATAAAACACCTCTATAAAGCAGCTCTTCTTTAATAGGCGTGATAACTGCTACACTTATAAAAAATATCCAGCTTGAAAGCAGCGTTTGATTAAAACTGCCTTGATTTAAATCTTTTTGCTGCTGATCTGCGCTTTCTACGTTTAAAAATGAAAGCATCACGTACTGCACCGCGGCTACAATTAAAAAGCCTACCACAATATATACATACGTTTTCCCTTCTTTTAATACCGAGACGTTCCACATAGGTTTTAAAAATCTGCGCACAGGTCTATAAAGCACCGCAACCCCTAGAAAAAATGCCGCGTCTACAAGCAGAGCATATGGGCCTTCTAATAAAATTCCTGTCATATTTGAACCCATAACTTCATCGTAAATAGCTACTCCAATTCCGGCTAGGATTTGCAGTCCAAAGCCCAACACGATAAATAGAAGCAATGTGAAGTAAGTAAACTCTTTTTTCTTTTTAGGCTTTAAAACCGGTTCTGAATTTGTTGATAACGTACTCAAAATAGCAACCTCCAAAAATGATTCTTTCTCTCTAGTGCTCTCAAAATTCTATCATAAACTCAGTTTAATTATGTTATTTTTTAGGAAAAAAGTTATATTTTTTCACATTTTATACACAAAGGCAGGGCTTCAAAAAATAAATGCGCTAACCAAATTAGTTGTCAACTTCCTTATATTTGATTACGCTTGAAGAAATCTTACCGAAAGTGAAGTGAAAAAATGGCAAACATTTTAATGATCAACTTTCCCGCTGAAGGTCACGTAAACCCAACGCTTGGAATGGTAAAAGCTTTTTCAGACCGAGGTGATACAGTTCATTACATTACGGCCGAGCGTTTTAAAGAGCGCCTTGAAAACGCCGGGGCTATCGTACACATTCACCCAGACTTATTAAGCGGTGTATCCATCAAGCCTGAAACTCCTCAAGGAATCAACGCTTTTTTAAACATCCACATCCAAACGTCTTTAGATACGCTGAAGCTTGTTCATATATTATCAAAAAAAATTGAATTTGATTTTGTGTTTTACGACAAGTTTGGAGCAGGCGAATTAGTGCGTGATTATTTGCGGATCCCTGGCATTGTATCATCTGCTTCTTTTTTAATGCCGAAAGACCGCTTAGCAATGATGCCTCTTCATCCTGATTCAGACGTTCCATTTCAGCCGGATGAACAAGCTCAGTACGGGCTCAGCCTGCTTAAAAATCAGTTTGGCATAGAGCCTAAAAATCTGCTTCAATTTATGAACAATGAAGGCGAATTAACGGTCGTGTACACAAGCCGCTTTTTCCAGCCGCTTCATGAACATTTTGATGACTCGTGTTTATTTATTGGGCCAAGCTTTCCAAAGCGTCACCGCTCTCATGATTTTCCGTTAGAAAAGCTGAAAGACGAAAAAGTTCTTTATATTTCAATGGGAACGGTACTTCATGACGTAGAAGGCTTTTTCAACCTTTGCATCGACGCATTTAGCGATTTTGATGGAAAAGTTGTGATTGCAGCAGGAGACCGGGCCGATTTTAAAAGAATTAAAAAAGCGCCAGAGCATTTTATTATTTTGCCCTATGTTCCTCAGCTTGACGTGTTAAAAGAAGCGGACGTTTTTATCACGCACGGAGGCATGAACAGCGTAAACGAAGCTATTCATTTTAACGTACCGTTAGTCGTTTTACCTCATGGCAAAGATCAGCCGATCGTTGCTCAAAGGCTCGTGGAACTAAACGCTGGTTATCGCTTAGCAAAAGAAACGGTAAATGCCTCTCTTTTAAGAAGTGCCGTTGACGAAGTTGTCCGCGACGACTCCTATAAAAAAGGAATTAAAGAAATCAACGCAAGTTTCCAGCAGGCATCTGGCCCTGCCGCTGCAGCCGAACAAATTGTCAATTACGTAGTGAAGCAACATTCATAAAGAAAAGGTGCACTGATGTGCACCTTTTCTTTATAAAAACAGCCATGTACAAACTGTATATATGCCGATGATTAGTAAACTGACGACTGTAAGGAAAATCAATGCACATCCAGCTCCAATAAGTTTATCAGCTCATTTGGATACGTAACGAGCAAAGCGTGCAGGTTGTCTCTCACTTCCCCAAGTTCTCTTCTTTGATATCTCGTTGAGTATTTTGCCTTGTTTTTTTGATACTACATAGCTCATAAGCCTCTCCTTTTTAGGTGTTTATGCTCATTTTAACAAGGGTACAATGAACTATAATTGATTTTCGAAGGGGCTCGTTTATGAACAATGATCTTTTACTCATTCAAGAGATAAAAAACCGAAAGAAAGAAGCACTTCATCAGCTTTACAATCGATATGAAACGCTTTTGTATCGTCTTGTCTATTCAGCAGTAAAAGATCCACATGCTTGCGAAAGCATCTTAACAGAGCTATTCAAAGAAATTTGGCATTCCCCTGATCTTTTGGTCAAAGAACGTACTCTTTCTCTTTCCTTGTGCAAGCAGTGTGTAAAAAATATAAAAAAGCACAGCCAGAACTCAGAGAAGATTTCGTCGTAAATCATTTTTTTGCTGTACATACTATGAATACAAATCCATATGACTGAAATAATCGAAAATATGATGTAAATCTGTAATCTTTATGCTATGAGTGCTGTAAGCAACGATTATTTCAGCCAGCATAAGAACAAATAAAATGGCCAATAGCACCTTAACAAGCGGAAATTGTCGGAACTGAGGAGAAAAAAGCAGCTTACTGACTGTATACAAAAACAGCAGGATAAAGTAAATCATCATGGCATTGGTCGCCTGAAGGGGCACATTCCAGACAAATATGTACACGCTGAATGTCAAAATTAAAATAAACGACATTTCTTTCCCGCTAAAAAAATCACTCATTGCGTAACACCTTTTCTTGTTCATGAATGAATAAGAAATTATAAACTCACGAAACATTAACGTTATTTTTACAACAGTATACACGATTTTCCTGTTAATTTCTATATACCGGTGTATATACGGAGCTGCTTTTAGCGGATTGGCGTCATGTTTTTGAGTGCAATGGGTTATAGTAACAGGGAAAGCTCATAAAGGAGGTATGGATAATGGAAAACACAAATCAATTTGTTCAAAAGCTGAACGACAATCAAGAAAAGCAGCGTAAAAATAAGCAGGGTCAAGCTACTGGCCATCCGGAGAAAAAACTTCCTAACAAACAGCATTAATATTGTAAAAGCTGGCTGTCAAAACAGCCGGCTTTTTTTGTGATCATTTTTCGGAAGTCGAAATGTTTGAAGATAAAACAAATCCCCTGTTACAATAAACTGAACCCGCTGCAAAAACGTTCGCAGCTATACTTTCCTCTTAAGGAGCTGAATATAAAATGAGTAAATTTGAAAAATTATTCCAACCAACAAACATTGAAGCATTTGATTTACACACTCGTACAGCAATGGCACCGATGACACGATGCTTTGCTGATCCAGAGACAGGCGTAGTCGGTCAAGACGTTGTAGACTACTACCGCCGCCGCGCAAAGGATGGTATTGGCTTAATTATTAGTGAAGGAATTGTTATCAGCGAACGCGCAAAAGGAAATCCTGGCGTTCCCGGTATCTATACACAGGAACAAATTGATTCATGGAAGCCTGTAACAGAAGCTGTTCATGAAGAAGGCGGCACGATTATTGCTCAAATTTGGCACGTTGGCCGCTTGAGTCATCCTGAGTTAATCAATGGACATAAACCTCAGGCACCTTCTGCTATTGCAGCACAAGGTCAAGTGCCTCGTTTCCGCAAGCCGTACGAAGAGCCTGAAGAAATGTCAAAAGAAGATATTAAAGAAGTTGTAGGACAGTACGCTCAAGCAGCTAAAAATGCCATTGAAGCAGGCTTTGACGGCGTTGAAATTCACGGTGCTCACGGCTATTTAATTGATCAATTTAATTCAGACTGGTCTAACAAACGCACGGATGAATACGGAGGCGACCTTGCACAGCGATTAACGTTTATGAAAGAAGTGATTTCTGCTGTTATTGACGCTATCGGAAAAGAACGCGTTGTGATTCGCTTCTCTCCTCATAAGCTTGATAAACCAGACTATCGCTGGGATGATACCGAAAAAGCCATTCAAACGTATACAGAAGCTTTTAAAGAAACAGGCATTGAGATTATTCACCCGTCTATGCTTGATTTTTACGAAGATGTCCAAAACGGCCAAAACCTTTATGAAATCACGCGTAAGTACTGGGATGGACCAATTATCGGCGTGGGTGATTTAACGCCTGAATCAGCTGAAAAAGCGCTTCAAGCCGGCTGGATCGACGTAGCTGCTATTGGCCGCCCGCTAATTTCAAATCCTGATTATTTACAGCGTATTAAAAACGATGATGCTCTTGTCGAATACGATGCTAAAAAACATTTACCAGAGCTTATCTAAAAAAAGCTGAAACAAAAATATTTTAGCTCAAATGAAAAACGAACCACTGATCAGCATGTTTAATCAGTGGTTCGTTTTTTTGTTATGGTGAATGTAGTTTCATCTGTTTCGTTACGCTACGTCTCAACCTCTTTTTTATTCATTAACGTATGACTGAACTTCTTGTTTCCAAACAGCATAGCCTTGGCCTTTTAAATGAAGACCATCCACCGTGAAACTACTTTTTAACTGATTGTTTTTGGATACTTTCGAATACAGGTCAATGTAAGAATCATTATGTTTCTTAGCGAGACGCTCTAAATAGTTGTTTAATGCGATAACATCTTTATTGTCCACTGCGTCGCCGCATTTTTTATTGTTGACGGGCAGTACACTTTGAATATAGACTTTTGTATCCGGTGATTCTTTATGAATACGCTCAAGAATTTCAGCGTAATTGGCTTTGGTTTTTTTTACAGATTTTTGCTCATTTAAATCGTTAATGCCAATCATTAAGAAAATCTTTTTTGGTTTAGCATCTGTAATGCTTTTTAAACGATGCAATACCCCTTCAGTTGTATCATCGGCTACGCCTCGATTGACAATCTGCTTATTATGAAAAAGTTCGCTCCACTCAGAGCGCTGGGTAATGCTATCACCGAGAAATACGATGGACTCTTTAGGAATACTTAATTGCTTGAACAAAGTAGTCCGTTCAATGTAATAAGGATTGTCTCTATAGCTTTGCTTAGACGAACCCTTAGATGACAGCGGATTTTTCATCGCGCTGCTGCTTGTTGCATAAAAAGCAAAAACACCTATGAAAAGGACATTTAAAATAATGGAACTGATAAATACAACTTTCTTTGTTGAACTCACGAAAACGACACTCCTGTACTTTGTATGGTTTTTAGATAACTCTACGATGATATAGTAAAGCTTCCTGTTAACACTCTTTCCCTCCATACAAGACATTTAATCATTTTTTGTAAATAATGATTTTACATAAAAAAGAAGCGGCGCTCGAAAGCGCCGCTTCTTTTTCTATAATATAAGGGGTTAAAACGTACTTTTATTATAACATATAGTCTATGGTCATATTTTCCTCTATTAGAAAATAGTTCTTATGTCGTTTCTTTTTCCAGCTGTTTTTCTCTTTTTACTTGCCTTGCGAAGAAGAGTTCGTATACAACTGGAATAATAATTAAAGTAAGAAGAGTAGATGACGTAAGTCCTCCAATTACCGTGATGGCTAAGCCTTTTGAAATCAGCGTTCCGCTTGACGTAGTAAGCGCCAGCGGGATTAAAGCAGCAATGGTAGCAAACGCCGTCATTAAAATTGGACGCAATCGCGTTTTCCCAGCTTCAATAAGGGCTTCGCGGATTGTCATGCCTTTTTGTTCACGATTTTGGGTAATTCGATCTACAAGCACAATCGCGTTTGTTGTAACGATTCCAATCAGCATTAAGAATCCAATCATGACGCTGACAGACAGCGGTTCTTTTGCAATGACAAGACCAACTAACGAACCGATTGGCACAAAAATGAGTGACGATAAAATGATAAATGGAATACGCGCTTTTCCAAACGTAACGAGCATTGTTAAATACACAAGGCCGATTGCTGTTAAAATGGCTAGACCTAGAGATTGGAAGACTTCTACTGTCTCGTCGCTTCCGCCTCCTCCATCCAAGCTCACATCTTTCGGCAAGTCTAGCTTTTTCACTCCATCTACAACATCTTTGGTCACAGCTTGAACATCATCGCCTTTGATGTCTGCTTCTACTCGCGCAAATACTTTACCGTCGAGCTTTTGAATAGAAGTGAACGTATCAATTGTACGAACGTCAGCGATATCTTTTACTAACACAGGCCCTCTCTCTGTAAACACTTGCAGGTCTTTAATTTCTTTTACTGAGGCAAGGTCTTTATCGTACGAAAGCTGAACCGCTCGTTTTGTATTATCCAATTTTAAGTCTCCAACCGATACCGGTTTGGTTTGATCAGAGATTGTACCGAGCAGCTGAAATCCAGATACCCCGTACTCTGCGGCTTTATCAGGATCTACTTCTACTACAAGCTGCTTTTGCTTATCTGAGAAGTTATTTGTTACATATTTAAGACGTTTGTCTTTGTTTAAGTGGTTTTCCACTTGCTTAGCTGCCTTTTGCAAGTCATCTAAATTAGAAGAATATAAATCAACCGTCACGTTATTATTTGTAGGCGGCCCTCCTGTTGATGCTTCTTGCACATTAACTGTTGCTTTCGGTGATTCTTCTTTCGTGATGCTTTCCATTTTCTTTTGAACTTTATCAATAAACGTATCGACATTCACGCCTTCTTTTACATTCAAGAAATAGCCAACTTGGTTCGGACGTTTTACACCTGTTGAAAAGTCACGTGATCCAACTTCCGTTGTCACGTCTGAAATTTCGTTTTGGTCCGCAAACATCTTTTCAATTTTTAAGGATACATCGTTTGTTTTTTCAAGGGACGTAGATGCCGGTAATTGAACGTTGGCTTGAAGCATTTTTTGTTCTTCATTTGGAATAAACGTAAAGCCAAGTGAAGGAACAAGCGCAAATGATCCAAACAGTAAAATAAAGGATAAAATCAAAATTTTGATTTTATGATTAAGCGACCATGCAATCGCTTTTGCATACCCGCGCTGCAGCTTTCCTTCTTTTTCTTCAGGCGGTACTTTTTTAAATGCAAACTTTGCGAGAATCGGCACGATTGTAATCGCTACAAGAAGAGATGCTAACAGTGAAAAAACAACTGTTAAGGCAAACGGCAAGAAGAACTCTCCTGTAATTCCTCCTACAAAGCCGATTGGCAAGAATACGACAACCGTTGTAATCGTAGACGAGGTAATCGCTTTTAAAATCTCTTTTGTGGACGATTCGACAAGCTCATTGCTCATGCCTTCTTCTGAACGGCGAACGCGTCTGAAAATGTTCTCAATCACAACAATACTGTCATCTACTACGCGCCCAACGGCTACAGCCATTCCACCTAGTGTCATAATATTAAGCGAAATATCAAGCTGGTTTAAGAAAATAGCTGATACTAACAGCGATAATGGAATCGATATAATCGCAATGATTGTCGCACGGAAGTTACGCAAGAAAATCAGCACGGCGAGTGACGCAAATAATGCCCCGAGCAATCCTTCGCGTACTAATGTTTCAACAGACTTTTCAATGCCATCAGCTGAGTCAAAGCCAATTGCGTAGTCTAACTGATCGTCATATTTTTTCAAAATCTTCATCGTTTCGTTGGCCACTTCAACCGTATTAGCGTCTTGCTTTTTTGTGATGGCCATCGACAGCGCATCTTTGCCGTCATAGCGTGTATATTCGCCTTGTTCTGTTACGGCTTCGACTTTGGCAATATCGCCAAGCTTCACAGGCTGTGCTTCAGGGTTCATCGTGGATTTCAGCTGGATTTTCTTTAATGCATCGATCGTGGCAACTTTTTCTTCTACTCGCACTGGAATTTGAAGCTCTTTTCCGTTTAATGTTCCTGCTGGGAAGGAAACGGCTTTTTGGTTAATTTGTTCTTTCATCCCATCAAGCGTTAAACCAGCTTGAGCTGCTTTTTCTTTATCGACCGTAATTTGTAAAAGGTCCTCTTTCACACCGCCAACTGAGACGGAGTTAATACCTTGAATTTTATTCAATTCAGGAATCACTTCATCGTTTAATACTTTTTCAAGATTTGCATCATCTTTTGCAAACAGTGAAATGTTGAAAATAGGGAAGGAACCAAATGAAAAACGGTTTACGTCTACATTTGATGACTCTGGCAAATCTAATTCTTTTATCGACGAGTTAATTTGTTGTTCAACTTTATCTAAATCCGTATTAAACGGGAATTCTAAATTAATAATACCGACGTTTTCATATGATACGCTTTGTACGCTTTTAACGCCTTCAATTCCTTTTACTTGGTCTTCGATTTTCGACGTGACACTTTCATTTACGTCATCAGGAGAAGCCCCAGGATACGTTGCTTCAATAGACAGCTGCGGAAATTCGATATTCGGCAGTAAATCAATTTTTAGTTTTGAAAATGAATATAGCCCCGCTAAAATAAGTAAAAATGAAACGATAAACACAGCTACCGCATTTTTTAAACTAAATCTCGTCAAAAAATTCATCTTTTTCCTCCGTTACGTAACTAAGTTATTTGAGAAGCCTTCATCCTTTAATAGCTGCAGACCCGTTTTATTTTTTTAAACAATTTTAGAGTACCCATGGGTCAGTTTTTCGTAAAAAAAACTCACCTCCTTTCATGTGCTGATGAACTGTCTATACAAACTGAAATTTGATGGTCGCACGCTCCCCCTGGAAGCGAGATAAAGGAAAAGCCGTCTTGACCATATAAATCCCAGCCTTCAAAAAACGAGCTGTCATGAAACATATCTAGCGCATACCCGTTAGAAAACGCAATTCGAAGTATACCGATATCTTCATACCACTGTATAGAGAGAATGCGCTGGCCAAGCAGCAGCGCTTCGACTTGCTGACGCTGCTCAGCGGAATGTAGCGATTTCCAGTCTGCTTGACCAAGCAAGATGCTGCGTTTGTTTTTTAGTCTCCATGGACATTCTGCCACAAGTCCGCCTTTACTAAATCCAAGAGAAAACGGCAGGGTGTTGTCTGTGTTTACCTTGGTAACGGTTTGTTCTTGAAAATATGAAAAATTAATTACTGTGCTGCTGTTATTCATCATATCCCTCCATTATCAACCAGTACCGACGAGTCATTTTTGGGTCTCAAAATAGCAACCTTCAATGTATAAGTTCACAATGAACTCCGCATAGTTCATGATATCTTCTTCTGTTATATCATCATCGGAAACGATATCCATCCTATACCCATTTAACATGCTGCAAAACGCTTTTGAGTGTAAAAAAGCGTTTTTTATTTTTTGCTCTTCAATCAATTTAGCAACAAGCCCGTGATAATCCTCAAAAAATTGATGAAGACGACCCATCATTTCTGGCATTTGGTGAGGGGCTTGCCAAAAAGAGTCCGGATATTTTTTAGTTTCGTAAAAAAAGAGCAGGTGATGTTTCGCAACTGAATAGAGCTTTTCGTGAAACGTTTGGCATTTATCTGTTCTTCGCTTTGCATGATACAAAAACTCATCAAACGAACGATTATTAACAGCGATATAAAGCGACTCTTTAGACGAAAAGTACAAGTAAAGCGTTCCTTTAGATACACCCGCTAGTTTAGCAATATCAATCATTTTTGCTTCATAGTAACCTTTGGATTCGAACACTTCAAAAGCAGCATCTAAAATTTTCTCCCGCTGCTGTTTTCGGTTTGTCATGATAAAAATCCTCTCATACGTTTTCGATACTATACATATAAAATAATTAAAATAACTTGTCAACACGTAGTGTGCTTCTTTATACATTGCATCACAAGAGTATGTCAGTTTTTTAAACACAACACTTCTATAGCGCAAATTAAAGCGTTTTCGACTTTTTTGTGACAGATACAAATGATGCTTGTATATGAAGAGCTTGCTATGGTACATTTTTGTCATCGATACAGAAATTTATTCCGTCGTTACGGGAGGAGAAAACATGGTTCTTACATCACCAATCGGTCGCCTGCGCTTAGTAGGAATTTTAGAAGGAATTTCATTTTTACTGCTGCTGGGCATTGCTATGCCGCTAAAATATGCAGCAGGCATACCCGAAGCTGTATCAGTTGTAGGCGCAGCACACGGTGCACTTTTTGTGCTGTATGCTCTTGCAGTCGTTCATGTAAAATTCGCTCATAAATGGTCAATCGGCCGCTCTTTATTTGCATTTCTTATGTCGGTTATTCCGTTTGGTCCTTTTATTTTAGAGCGCCAGCTGAAAAAAGAACAGTAAAAGAAAAGAACGTCACGGACATCATGTTTCCATGACGTTCTTTTTCCTTACTGTTCCGCACTATTTTCGCTAAAGTGGTCAATCGTTTTCCACCACTTCAGTGAGTGAGGTTTTAATAGCATTCCAATTTCTTCTGGACTAATTTGCTGATCTATAATCATTTCATGCATTGCTTGAAAGAGTCCCGTTGTAACAGCTTCTTTCACATCAGATTCACCTTCTATATACAGCTGTTCAATCGCTTCAAACACATCCGGTTCACGTTCGAGCTGGCCGTTATATTCAAGAGAGATCAAATGACCCGCTACTCGGCTTAATTCATGCTGCAGCTCTTCTTTATCGTTGAAGTTGATTTCTTCGCTTGGCTCAAAAGATGGGCAAGCTTCTTTTAGTAATGGAATAACATTTTGTTTTGTAATCATATCTAAATTCCCTGCCTTTGCATGTGTGACAAATTCTCTATTCTTTACCCTTTTCTCTTTTTCTATAAACTTGTTTTACAAAACTTTACCGTTTTCTACAACTACTTCTCCTTTTTTCACTACGCTATCAATATGATTCAAGCCATACTGATATTGAAGGGTTCGATAACTAGAGACATTAAAAATCGCTAAGTCAGCTTGTTTTCCGGCTTCAATACTCCCAATCTTATCTCCTTGATTAATAGCATGAGCTGCGTTAATAGTTGTGGCTACAAGCACTTCTTCAGGACTCATGTTCATATTCATACATGCCAGATTCATCACAAATTGCTGTGAAGTCGTTGGAGATGAACCTGGATTGCAGTCTGTAGAAAGAGTAACTGGAACGCCTAAATCGATCATTTTTCTAGCATCTGGCCATTTCATTCCAACAAATAAGGAATTCCCCGGTAAAAGTGTGGCTACGATCCGTTTTTCAGCCAGTTTCTTTAACCCTTCATCAGAAGCATACAAAAGATAATCTGCTGATATCGCTCCTACCTCTGCTGCGAGCTCTGCTCCTCTGCAGTATTCAAAGGGGTCGGCATGTATTTTAGGAAGCATGCCATGGCTTTTCCCGGCTTCGAGTATTTCTTGACATTGTTGGAATGAAAAAGCATTTGGAAGACATACAGCATCATTAAATGCTGCGAGCTTATAAGAAGAAATTTGAGGAATCATTTCGTGAATAAGTAAATTGACGTATTTCTGCGTATCTCTTTTATATGCTAAAGGTACGACGTGTGCTCCTAAGAAGGTGCTTATGACATCAACTGGGTGTGTATCATTCAGCATTTTAGCGATTTGCAGCTGCTTCAGTTCTGTTTCTAGTTCTAAGCCGTACCCGCTTTTGACTTCTACAGTCGTGACTCCGTGAGCTAGAAAAGACGTAAGACGCTCATAGCTCTGCTGATAAATCCGGTACGCATATTCTTCCTGTGTTTGAACGACAGTGGAGTGAATACCTCCACCTTCTTCTAATAAATCCAAGTAAGAAGTTGGTCTTTCAAATCGCCTATAAAATTCTTCTTCACGAGAGCCAGCGTACACAGCGTGTGTATGAGGATCAATCAGACCCGGAGTCACAATTTTATGAGAAGCATCAATAATGGTTGCGTCATTCCTTTCCCTTTCATATTTTTGTTCTAGCTCTTTTGTTGTACCTACGGTCACAATTTGATCTCCTTCTATCCAGACTGAGCCATTTTCAATCACCGTCAAGTTTCTCATTTCTTTTCCAGCTAAAGGACCTTTATTTTCTTTGGCCGTTACAACTTGCGAAGCATTTTTAATCCATAGCGCTTTTTTGGACATCGTTGAATTTCCCCCTTTTCTAGCGTGTACCACGTTTTGGGGCTCCATGTTTACCGTAAACTCATTTAGATTCATCTACACATTTCGCACCTCTGCCTTCTTTCTTGTAGGTAGAAATTCGAAAAAGCATGTCCATGGTCTGAAAAGCGTGTTTTTAAGTCTTTAAAGCTAGATAACTTATATTTTTTTCAATTATATACGCTTTTAGACCCTTTTTTTTCTCCGTTTTCTTACTTATTGACTGTTGTTTTATACAGATATATCCTTATATACTAAATCTTTTATCACATGTATTTTATAAACATCACGGCGAGGTCCCCTCAATAGGATAAATAATAGATTTCTAGGAAGAGAACGTTTATAATATTCTTTGAAGTTTTACTTTTAGAAAGATTCACTAATGGAGGAAGAAATATGATTGTCAACTATAAAAACCAAGCAACCGGCCATCGCATGAATAACGGCTGGAATCTTTTCTATGCGTCAAACTTAACGATGTGGCGCAAAGATGAAAAGTATTTGCTTTTAGATGAAAACCAAGATGTAGTGATGATCTTTGGCTTTAAAAAAGACGAAATCATTCTAGATAAATTGCAAACGTGGGGCTATACATTTGGTGTCCATCCAGAGAAAAAACAAATTTCCTGCTTGCAGCGTCAAGAAGAAATTGGTGAATAAAAAGAGGGCTGAAAAAATTCAGCCCTCTTTTTTATTAATGGGTTTGTTGAAACATAGCGCTCAGCTGCTTTTTTTCAGATGGTTTTACAACATAATACCATGTACCATCTACCATTTGTCCTTCTCCTTTTACCGTTACCGTTTCGAAATCAGGCCGTCCATTCTTAATGACGTTATACATCGTAAATGCATCGCTGACATCAATATTCGTTTGGATATGCTTTTTTGCGAGCGTGAGAAGACTTGGGATATTTTTCACCGTTGACATGTTCATTCCTTTATCTAATAGAGCTTCCACCACTTGACGCTGGCGATTGTTTCTTCCTAAATCACCTTTTGGGTCTTCATGTCTCATCCGTACATAGGCAAGAGCTTTTTCACCGTTCAACGCATTTTCTCCTTCAGGAAAGATAAATGAATCAAAGACAAAAGGAAACGGGTTATTCACGTTCACGCCGCCAAGTTCATCGACTACATCTTTGAACCCCTCCATATTTACTTTCACATAGTAGTCAACGTCAATATTTAAAAAATTCTCAACCGTGCGCACGGTTAAAGGAATGCCTCCGTATCGATAAGCATGGTTAATTTTCTCATCCGTCCCTTTTCCATCAATGTGCACGCGCGTATCTCTAGGGATCGGCATAACCTTTGCTTTATTATGGCTTTTATCTAAATTGACCACCATTAATACATCTGAGCGGCCCGTATCGCCTGGCCTTTCATCTACGCCCATAACGAGTACATTAAACGAATGAGGCTGCTCTTTAGCAGATGTTTGATGCTGATAGACAATTCCAAACCCAGCGGTTCCTAAAAGCAACATACATGCCGCTAAGACGCCTACTTTGTATTTTTTCATTCATACGGCCTCCTTTACACATCACTTACTCTCTATATGCCTTAATGAATGAAAATTTATACCTTCTTGAGGAAATTTAAGCACACGTCAAAAAAGCCCGCTTGTTGGGAAGCTGGCTTTTCACTAGTAGATGTTAGCTTGATTTTTGATGCACATCACGCTGTGCCCATTCACTTTCTAGCATACTCATTTCAATTAAGCTCCAGTACTGTCCATCTACAAGCCGGACATCTCGAAGAAGGCCTTCGCGTGTAAAGCCAATTCGTTCATAAGACTGAATCGCCCGCTCGTTAAAATCAAAGACGCCGAGCGAAATTCGGTGAAGGCCCAGTTCTTCAAAACCGAAAGCTAACACTTTTTCAAACATGTGCGCGCAAAACCCTTTTCCTCTATACTTTTCACCAAGCAGCACTCGGCCAATTCTTCCTGTTTTATGATAATAATCAATATGAGCCAGGGAAATATGCCCAATAAGCTGTTCATTGTCATCTATGACAGAAAAAGCATAGGTAGAGGCACCATCTTCATTTGCATATCGAATGTAGTGTTTTAACTGTCTAGGAGTAAGCGGAAAAGAAAAGCTAGAGCCGCTCCATTGCACCATAAATGACTCGGAGGGAATCCAATCCATTAGCTGTTTAAAGTCTTTTTTGGAGAACGGTCGTAGAGCTATCACATAATTCTCCCCCTTATTATTTCTGACTTTTCTAAATATATTACATTTATCATAATAAACTGTCAACTGTCTATGTAAAAAAAAGCCATCATTTCGATGACTTATAGCTGTAATGCTTTTCTGAGAAGAGTTAAATCATGAGTAAATTCAAAAAAATAGGTTCTATTTTCATTGTCAAATACCATCATGATTGGTTTTTGGTTCGGTTCAAGAACAAAAATAACTTCACTTGCCAGCGTGTTGACCGCACTATTTTCAATTTTCACGGCTGGATCAAGAGGTACTTTAACAAGATAGCCTTTTTTAGGAAGCGGACTTGCCTTTTTATATAAACCAGTAATGGACGCAATACTTTTTTCGGCTTCTTTTTGAACATTTGGAGGTTTGGGCGTTGAACGAACGACTCTGCCCGTTTCAATTTGAAACACCTCTACTTTTGGCTGTTCAGCACTTACTGCTTGTGGAAAAATAAAAGCAGCGAATACGACGCATACAGCAACCCATTTTCGTATCATTTTAAGCACCTCTTTCCATAGTGGATGAGATGGAGATAAGAATGGTCGTCTCTTCTTATACTATGACCTATTTTTACGTATTTATTTCACTAAATGAATGCCTATACTTCCATGTTTTTGTCATGTTCTCAGAACTTCCTCTATACACTACTAATAAGGACACGCTGTATGAGGTGATAAGATGTCGTGGTTTGAAGCATTTATTTTGGGAATCATTCAGGGGCTTACAGAGTTTTTACCGATAAGCAGCACGGGGCATTTGTATTTAGGGCGCCACTTATTTGGCTTAGACGATGCAGGATTGTATTTAGATACGATGCTGCACATGGGCACTCTGCTTGCTGTGTTTGTCTTTTATAAGCGTGAGCTATGGCATATTATTCGGCATCCGTTTAGCAAGCTTACAGGGCTTTTAGTGATAGGAACGATCCCTGCAGTTGCGATTGGTCTTTTGTTTAAAGACTATTTTGACAGCATTTCTAAATCAGGCTTAACGATCGGCTGGGAATTTCTTGCGACGGGACTGCTGTTATGGTTTGGTGATTCCGTAAAAAATGGCTATAAAAAAATGGATCATATTTCATACGGAGATGCTTTTTTTATCGGCTCGTTTCAAGCAGCTGCGATATTCCCTGCTGTATCCAGGTCTGGCTTAACGATGGTAGCTGCGTTAATGCGAAAATTAGACCGTGAAACAGCCGCTTATTTTTCCTTTTTATTGTCGACTCCGGCCATTTGCGGAGCAGTGTTACTTCAGTTAAAAGATGTAGTCACAGGTGAAGTCGAGCAGCTCTCCGTTTTCTTTTTATTCGTCGCTACCCTTTCATCTGCTTTATTCGGTTATGTAGCGGTAAAATGGATGATCAATTATTTAAAGCATCATTCGTTAAAAACGTTTGCGATTTACGTTTGGATATTAGGTGCAGTCGTGCTTGTTTGTCAGTTTACGGGGGTGTTTTAAGATGAAGATAAAAGTCCGGACGCTTTTTTTAGTATTGTTTTTTGCCGGCATTTTAGTCGTGACAAGCTATGTTGATAACAATTCCCAGCAGTCGTTTGACAGCTTATCTCACCTTTCACTTGATGGAGGAGCTGTTGAAACTTCTGCTGATGAAGACGCTGCGGAACAATTAAATATGTCGGTCAAAGAAGTTCATGTTAAAACAGAAAAAAGAGGCGGATACCGAATTGAAGTATACGAACAAGTAAATGTTTATAGAGATGATAAAGGAAAAGTAGTAAAAAAAGTGGCTACGGGAGAATATCAAACGTTGAAATATAAACTGAATGAAAAAAAATAAACCACTTACCGAAGTAAGTGGTTTTATTTTTAATGGTTAAAGTGAGCTGCAAGAATCCACAGTGTACCAACAACGATACAAAGTGCAATAAAGAAACTGTAAAGAATATTTGCAACCTGTACTTTACCATTTTCACTTTCAGTCATGTGCATGAACATTACTAGCTGCATTGCTGCTTGTAATAACGCTAGGATCATGATAAGAGTCATCGTAATGCTTCTTGATAGATCAGCTAGCACTACTAAACCAAGCGCTGCGAATGTTAAGGCTAGTGAAAGGATAAGCCCAAATACATGACTAAGCGGAAAACCTGCTTTTTGGCCTTGTTTATTTTCCATGTCTTATCCCACCAATCCGTTCAAGTATACAAGCGTGAAGATGAAGATCCATACAACATCAAGGAAATGCCAGTATAAACCGATAATAAATACTTTACGAGCAGTAACTGGTGTTAATCCTCGTCTTACTAATTGAATAATAATACTGATTGCCCAGAATACACCGACTGTTACGTGAAGACCGTGCGTTCCAAGTAGTGTAAAGAACCCTGATAAGAAGGCACTTGTTTGCATTGTTGCACCTTCGTGAACTGCGTACATGTAAAACTCACGAATTTCGTAGAAAAGGAATCCTCCACCAAGAACAAGTGTAATAACAAACCAAACTAAAAGTCCTTTTAAATCATTATTACGCATTTTAAAGATGGCAATTCCCATCGTGAAACTACTGAATAGTAGTAACAGCGTTTCGATCATAAAATCTTTAACAACGAACAGTTCTTCTGCAGTAGGGCCACCCGCTGTACGTGTATGGTACGTTAAGTACGTTACGAACAGCGTAGAGAACAACGCGATCTCGGCACCTAAGAAAATCCAGAATCCAAGGATATTCAGGCGACTTTGTTCTTCTTGGTATTCTAACGGCAATGATTTATCTAAATGTCCTGCCATTATTTGTCACCCCCTGTAATTCCTTCAACCTTCTTGATTTCATCTACTTTTACATAGAAGCCCGGATCATAATCAAATGAACGAGCAAGCATACAAGCAAAAATACCTGCTAATCCAACGATTGCCATTGGAATCCATTCAAATACTAAGCCAAATCCACCGATAAACCAGAAAATACCTGAGATAAACGGCACACCAGAGTTGCTTGGTAAGTGAATTGGTTTTAAGTCTTCTGCTTTAATTTCTGTTTCATTACGTTTTTTCATGTGCCAGAATGCATCCATTTCTTTCACATGAGGAATTACTGCAAAGTTGTAAGCTTGAACTGGTGATTTAGTCCACCACTCAAGTGTACGACCATCCCAAGGATCGTTTGCAGTGTCGCGTTTGTTTTTCCATGCACTGTATAATAAGTTAACTACTAATACGAAGAAGCCAAGACCCATTAAGAATGCACCGATTGTTGAAACTAAGTTTAATCCGTTCCAGCCAAGGTTGTCTGCATAAGTTTGCATACGACGAGTCATACCGTCTAAACCTAGGAAGAATTGTGGGAAGAAACATACGTTAAATCCAACAACAAAAATCCAGAATGAAATTTTTCCTAATTTTTCGTTCAACGTGTGACCGAAAATTTTCGGATACCAGAAGTATAAACCTGCGAAACAGCCAAACACTGTACCAGAGATTAATACATAGTGGAAGTGAGCGATTAGGAAGTAACTGTTATGATATTGATAATCGGCTGATGCCATCGCAAGCATAACCCCTGTTACCCCACCGATTACGAAGTTTGGAATAAACGCTAATGACCAAAGCATCGCAGTCGTAAATTTGATACGGCCTTTATACATTGTAAAGAGCCAGTTAAAGATTTTAACTCCGGTTGGTACTGCAATTAACATCGTTGTGATTGAGAAGAACGAGTTAACTGACGGTGAGTTACCCATTGTAAAGAAGTGATGCACCCATACAAGGTAACTTAAGAATGCGATACCGACCATTGATACTACCATTGCTTTATAACCGAATAAGTTCTTACGAGAATGTGTACTGATAACTTCTGAGAAGACACCGAATACCGGTAAAATAACGATATATACTTCAGGGTGACCCCAAATCCAGAATAAGTTAGCCCACATCATTGGAAGACCGCCGTTAGCCATTGTAAAGAAGGCTGTTCCGAATACACGGTCAAGTGTCATAAGTGCAAGCGCTACTGTTAATACAGGGAACGCGAAAATGATAATAATTGATGTGATGAAGATTGACCAAGTAAACATTGGCATTTTCATCATTGTCATGCCAGGGGCACGCATTTTTAAAATTGTTACAAAGAAGTTGATACCAGTCATTAATGTACCAGCACCAGCAATCTGTAGTGAAACGGCATAGAAGTTATTTCCGATACCCTCACTGAATTCTTTACCTGCAAGCGGGAAGTAACTTGTCCAACCTGCATCAGGAGCTCCTCCGATTACGAAAGAAAGGTTAAATAGCATTGCTCCCATAAAGAATGTCCAGAAACTGATTGCGTTTAAGAACGGATATGCTACGTCACGCGCACCAATTTGTAATGGAACGATTACGTTCATTAGTCCGATAATAAATGGCATTGCCATGAATAAGATCATGATAACACCGTGAGCCGTGAAGACTCCGTTGTAGTGATGTTCATCTAAAATGTTCATACCCGGGAATGCAAGCTGCATACGCATCATGATTCCATCAATTCCGCCGCGGAAAAGCATTAATACAGCTGAAAGGATGTACATGACACCGAGTCTTTTATGGTCAACTGTTGTTAACCATTCTGTCCATAACCATTTCCATTTCTTGAAATATGTTAAGACAAAAACGATACCGATGACCGTCATAGCGATTGCTGCGTCAGCAGCGTAAATCATAGGTTCGCCAGTGACGAAAAATTCATCTAGCTTCATTATGTCTTCCCCCAATCATTACGTTATTTAGTGTAATAAATGAATGTTATTCATGATTTGAGTGATCCATGTTTTCCATTTCTTCATTACTCGTTTTTTCGTCTTCTTTCATCTTGCTGTGATCATGTCCTGTACCACGTTCTAGCTCTTTGCCAGGAATGTATACATCTTTTGCATGGTCAATCCATTTTAAATGTGTACCGTTGTAAGTTTGACGACCAACAACGCCTGGGCTTAGGATTTGATCATATTTCTTTTCAGTCAATTTACCAGCTGTACCTTTTACGTCACTAACCCACTCTTTGAAGTCTTTGTCCGTTTGAGCCTGAACTTCGAACTGCATTTGAGTGAAATGTTCACCCGAGAAGTTAGCACTACGTCCCATATAAGAACCAGGCTTATCAGCTTCTAAGTATAATGGCATTGACATATTGTTCATCGAATATTTTTGTCCGCCAAGTTCTGGTACCCAGAATGAGTTCATAGGTCCTTGAGCCGTTAACTCAAATTTCACTGGCGTATCTGCTGGAATGTTTACGTAGTTAACCGTCTCGATATTTTGTTCCGGATAACTGAAAATCCATTTCCAGTTTGCAGATGTAACGTGAATCACGATTGGATCTTTATCCTTTGATTCTGCCGGTACTTCTTCTGCAGAGTAGATCGCTTTAACAGTTGGCACTGCTAATAGAATTAAGATGATGATTGGGAATGCTGTCCAAATAACCTCCATCTTTAAGTTACCTTCTTGCTCAGGTGGCTCATAGTCCATGTTTTCAGGTTTTTCACGATATTTGACAAGAACAAATATAAAAATAGCAAATACGACAACAACCACGATCAACATCATCCACATAGACCAAATGATTAAATCAGATTGCGTTTTTGCAACAGGACCTTGCGGGTTCAATACAGCAAGTTTTGAACAACCGCTCAAAAATACTAGTGAAAGCGCAGATAGTAAACCTACTAGCTTCCAAAATCCTTTTTTTGGTTTCACTTAAAACTCTCCTTTCTAACAACACATGATGCGAAGCCTATATTGATGAACATTCAAAATGCGCTATCTTTCGCTAGATAACGACATTTTTATACAGACTCTCTTCCCCCTTATTTGTAGGCCACTACTATTGTAATACAAAATGACATTTTTTTCGTCCCTTTTGCTTTATTTTTTTATATTAAAAATATTCTAATATAGTGACTGTACCAATGGGGTTAGAGTGCTTCAACCTTGCGATATTCTATCACATAATTTGGTATGAATAAATGTAAATAAAAGGATTCAACTCCCATTTCTTAACTATTTCTTTAGGAATAACTGCAAAATTAGCTTTGCATGTTTGCTTCAACATTGATATATCAATACACATCGACATAATTGAATATTTTGTGACAAATTTTCAAAGAAAATGTGACGCCCTGTATGAAACTTATTTTGCCCGTTAATTCCCCTTTGTTTTGTAGCAAATATTTGATTTTTTTGCTTAAAATTCTTTCTTTCGAAAATATGAACAAAACGTGAATTTTTTTAAAAAGCTTTTTATTATAGAAAAAAGCCACGTGTTATTCACGCAGCTCTTGGTCCATAAATTCTTTAACCGTGATATCATCCCCTGCTTTATCTAGCAGCGTTGTCGTTGCTGGAAACGGATGTTTAATATGACTCGGTATTTTTTCATACAGCACAAAATAATCACTTTTTGGAACCGCGGCATCAATTGTATATGTATCGTGCACCAAAGCCGCCTTTACGCGCTCAATTTGTTTACTTCTATTTGTTCCTGTAAACAGCGCATATGTACCTTTATTTGTATGGATATCATCATAATCCACTAAATTGCTCATTTTGGTACTGACTTCAATACGCAGGCGTTTGTTCCATCCTTGCTTCAATACGGCCATTCCTTCTTTATCACCAGGTATGGAGAATAAGGCTATGTATGTATTAGAGTGATCAACCCGTTTAAAATCTTGCAGCGTAATCCTTGCAGAACCATCAATACTTTCTTTATGCTCCCAATTTCGCAAATGCTGCTGCACACTTGCAGCATTGTTTTCAATCGGATATCGAATCATCTCATACGCAACAATTACAACCGCTATACAAATGAACAGAAATAGCAACCGCTTTATCTTTCGCACATCTATTCACCTTCCTTAGCTTACTCCCCTTTTATGTAATTGCCTAAATTATAACTTCCTATTAAACCCCTGTCTATGCACTAGTAGAACTACGTTTTTTTTTACCACAAAAGGGATTTTTCAAACCTTTTGTCATAAAAATACGCTAAAAGACTCAGTAGCTGTTGAACCAAAAGAAACCGATCTCCACTCCCCTTCTTAATCCTTAAAGCAAAAAAAGATACCCATTTTGAAATGAGTATCGCTTAGCTTATCTATTATATCCTTCTATATCAAAGTCGTTTAAGGCTTATTTGCCGTTTTTTTATTATACACATCTTTCCGCACACATGTATCCTTTGACCTGATATCCATGTTTTTTTAGCTGCCGAATGCTTAAATTTCGGGAAATGCTGTCAGGAACAATTACGACCACTTCTTTATATGGAATTTCCTCATGCTGTCTCTCTAAATAAGGAAGCGGAATATGGATTGCTTTTTGACAGGGGTTTTGTTTCATTTCATGAAAATGACGAACATCTACATACGAAATCGTTGTAGAAGCACAGTCGGCGGTCGTCACTTTCTTTATTCCTTGCACCGGCACATAGCGTTTATAAAAACTGTAACAAATTAATAAAAGTAAAATACCTATGCTCATATATAATATCGCCATGTTTTCCTCCCAATTAATTTCTATACCCCTGTATGTATACTATATTCAAAAGAAAGAATCAACACAGAAGTACTCTATCTCATTTCTCTCTGAAAGAAAAATGGTCTTTTTACACTTTATTATGAAACCACAATAAAGTGACGAAATCAATCATTATTTATTTTGATTTTTCGAAAGATTTAAATACTAGTAAACAGATCGTTTTTTCTTATTATAATGAAGAAACGCAGAATTTTTATCTTCATTTCCCCTTTTCTTTCCCGTTAAGGCTGAGGTTCGCTTATGAGTAATATAGTAGACCCAGTGTTGCAAGAACGTCAGAAAAATGATTCTAAAAACGAAGGATGCGAGATAGGATAGTATGAACACGTGAAGCGAAAGACTATATTGTGATTGGCTCAGGAAAATACGAGTTAACTTAGAAATGCGATATACACAAAAAAAAGGAAAGCTTCGGAGACGAAAGCTTTCCTTTTCTAGATTAATCTCCGTCAAGGTTTGCACGACAATTATTATGAGACAAAGAGGTACTTTGTGCTTCATGCTGTTTTTTTTCACCCTGCATTGTCATATTTTCTCCGTCCTTGCTCCATTTAGCAATATGTTTAGTTTTCTTTCCTTGGTTTAATGTCATGTTCATTCCCCTTTCTGGTGGATATAGTGTATGAAAATAACTCACACGCCATAAGAGGAAATGATATGAAAAAGCCCCTCTTAAATTGAGTGAGCTTTCTGCCTAAAACTGCTTTTCCTTTTATTGCTGAATCCGCATGAAAGGATATTCTCTATTTTAAACGTTCGTTTCTCGTTCCTTAGTAAGCACCAAGCTTTTACGCTCTGAGGATCAATTTTATACACAATGATAAATCGCTGTGTCAAACATCCTTTATCATCCATATAAATAATTTCAACAGGTCGTTTCGAAGAGTAGCTTTCTTGAAGTAGCCGTTCCATAGAATTCGCTCCTTTAATTTTTAGTTTACCGAACACACGTTCTTTTTTCAAGTGTTGTAAACTGAATAATTCGGTAGCTTTTACAGCTTAAAATGGAGAAAAGAGTGGGAAAAATGATAAAAATCATACAAATATTAGGTAATTGTGATATGGTAAAAGAGATTACTTAAGTTGGGAGAGGTGCATGATGGAAAGTAACATACTTAAATGGATCCCCGTTCCTTACTTTCAATTAAATCAAGAAGGTAAAATCCTGCATTTTTCTAGTCAAGCACATTCTTATTTTTCTTCAGTCTCCAGTCTGTGGAGCATTATTCATAAAGACGACCGGAAACAAGCAATGTGGATGCTGTCACAGCACTCTTCATCTAACCCCATCATCAGGCATTTGCGTTTGAGAACGAGCGATGATACATTTGTGAATTTTAAATGCACGATTCATTGGAAAAATAATGTAGGTCATTTAGTATGCACCGAAAAGAAAAATGTCAAGGATCCATTAGATGTTGTATTATCTGCTCAATCCTATTTAGAAAACTCAGACAAGCGATTAAAAGAATCGGACAAGGTGTTAAATAATGCAGCAGATTTATTATTTAATCGATTAAAACGATAACCAAATGAACATAATTTGCGCTGTATTCGGTTATTTCTCTCATTTTTAAAAGTCATTGAAAGGCTACCTATAGGGGTGGCTTTTTGTTTTGTTCTACACGTAAAGTCATTCTCTTTTTGTCCGCACCATTTAGTCCACAGTACATACACTAATAGGCATACTTTTCATATTTATTCTTTCTATATTTATGTTTTGCTCAGAAAAAAAGTCCGTATAATCAATAAATGTTTGAACATTTTTTAAAATTGACATATATTATAAACAAACAATCATTTGAATGTTTGAATGAAGGAGGAAATCATGCCAAAAGACCGCTGTGATATTTATTGTTTTAACGAAGAAAAGGTGAATCGTATTAAGCCTTCTATCGATGTTGAAGCTGTTCAGGATATTTCTACGATGTTCAAAGCGTTGGGAGATGAAACGCGGCTGAAAATCGTATTAGCCCTTTATAAAGGTGAGGAATTATGTGTATGTGACGTAGCCAACATTGTAGGCTCTACGGTTGCTACTGCTTCTCATCACTTAAGACTGCTGCGAAATATAGGAATTGCCAATTATCGCAAAGAAGGAAAGTTAGCTTTTTATTCTTTAAGGGATGCACATATTAAACAAGTAATTGATATTATGTTTGCTAAAAAAGAAGATGTAACCATTTAAGTTTTTCTTACCGTATAGGGAGTGGGACACAATGAAACACGAAGATAAAAAACATCATCACCATACCGGAAGCTGCTGCAGCGGCCCTTCTTCATCAGAAATTGAGAACAGCCCCTGCTGCTCCTCTTCTTCAGAAGCCGCACCTACTGAAGAACCTTCTTCCTGTAGTACAAAGAGTCACGCACACAGTCACAGCTGCTGTTCAGATACAAGTGCGTTAACGACCGATAAAAGCCAGCATTCTTGCTGCAGTGATCACGATATAGCAACAGGCAGTGACATAGAAGAAACGGCTGAATACCGCGTGTATGGAATGGATTGTCCTTCTTGTGCTGCTACGATTGAAAAAAGTTTAAAAACGTTAAACGATATTCAACACGTAGCAATCAACTACAATACAGGAAAGCTTCAAGTGGCGGCGGCAAGTGAATCAGCTCTGTCACTCATTCCAAACTCAGTGGAAAGACTGGGCTTTAGTATTGAGCCTATTCAATCAAATAAGAAAATGAAAACGTATTTGATTGAAGGAATGGACTGTGCAGCTTGTGCAAACACGATTGTGAATCATTTAAAAACAGTTCCTGCTGTCAAAGACGTACGCGTTAACTTTTCAACGGGAAAAGCACAAATTGAACATGATAATGAAGCTGATGACATTATTAAAGAAGTATCTAAAGCTGGGTATACCGCTACTTTAGTGACCAGCAGCAGGCAGCCCGCTGAATCTCGGCACCATAAAGGCAAAAATGGTCCGATTATTTTTTCAGGTATTCTCATCGCACTAGGTTTTATCGGTTCTCATACAGGAATTGCTTCTTATATGACAACTGTACTGTACGCTATTGCTATGATTGTTAGTGGATATAAGCCGGCTAAAAGTGCTTATTACGGAATCAAAAGCCGTTCTTTAGACATGAATGTTTTAATGACCGTTGCAGCACTTGGAGCAGCTGTTATTGGTGAATGGCTTGAAGGCGCTACGGTCGTTTGGCTGTTTGCTTTAGGTGTAGCTCTGCAAACAAGATCAATTGAACAAACAAGAAACTCGATACGAGGTTTGATGGATTTAGCTCCTTCTGAAGCATGGGTAAAGGAAAACGGGCAGCTGATTAAAAAAGCTGCGGAAGATATTTCAATTGGCAGCACGATTGTCGTAAAGCCAGGAGACCGAATTCCGCTCGATGGTGAAATTATAAACGGGGAATCCAGTATCAACCAAGCTCCTATTACAGGTGAATCTATTCCCGTTGATAAAGTAATGGGCGATGCTGTCTATGCCGGCACGATTAACGAAAGCGGATCGTTAGAAATTAAAGTAACAAAGCTAGTCGAAGATACGACCATTTCTAAAATCATTCATTTAGTGGAAGAAGCACAGGAGAAAAAAGCGCCGACTCAAGCATTTGTTGATAAATTTGCAACCATTTACACACCTATTGTCTTTATTTTAGCTTTATTCATTATGGTCATCCCTCCCCTGTTTGATGGTGCATGGAGCGAGTGGTTTTACAAAGGGCTTGAATTATTAGTTGTCGCTTGTCCATGCGCGCTAGTCATTTCGACTCCCGTCGCCATTGTATCTGCGATTGGAAACGCGGCGAAAAATGGCGTGCTCATTAAAGGCGGGACGTTTTTAGAAAAAGCCGGTGCAATCAATGCGATTGCTTTTGATAAAACAGGAACGCTAACAGAAGGCAAACCAGCCGTTTCAGAAGTTGTTTCCCTTGCTGCTGAAGAAAATCAGCTTTTAGCGATAACCAAAACGCTTGAAGATTATTCAAATCACCCTATTGCCCGCGCTATCGTGGATTATACTGCGGAGAAAAAAGTTGTTTCTTTACAAGGATCAAATTTTAAAATTCTTACGGGAAAAGGCGTGCAAGCAACAATTCAAGACACGGTTTATTATGCAGGTAATGCAAAATTATTCTCAGATTTAGGAACACCTCTAACACACTGCTGGTCTCAGATTGAAAAGCTTCAAAACGAAGGTAAAACGATTATTATTGTCGGAACAGCTAAAAGTGTTCTAGGCATTATTAGCGTAGCTGATACCATCAGACATACAACCGTATCTGCTTTAGAAAGCCTTAAGCAAAACGGAATGCAGCAAATTGTGATGTTAACCGGTGATAACGAAGGAACAGCTAAAATGATTGCTTCTCAGTCTCGGGTAGACCGCTATTTCGCTGATTTGCTGCCTGAAGACAAAGTAAAGGCCATACAGCAGCTTCAACATGAAGGGTATCAAACGGCTATGGTTGGAGATGGAATTAACGATGCCCCTGCCCTTGCTACTGCTGATCTTGGCATTGCAATGGGCGGTGCTGGTACTGATACAGCCATGGAAACAGCTGATATTGTCCTGATGGCAGACAATTTAGAAAAGCTTCCTCATACAATGAAGCTAAGTCGCAAAGCGTTAGCTGTTATCAAACAAAACATTTGGTTTTCTATTATTGTTAAAGTCATTGCCTTAGCCTTTATCTTCCCAGGGTGGCTTACTCTGTGGATTGCCGTCTTAAGCGATACAGGAGCAGCGCTACTTGTTATTTTAAACAGCCTTCGCTTACTCAAAATGAAAAAATAAATGGAATCTATAAGCTTTCCAGCATGCATTGGAAAGCTTATTTTTTAGGAGGGTTTACGTGAATAACCGCTGGAACCAATTTATTTATAAGTGCTGGGCCCCTTTTTATGATGTCTTTTTTAATAACGGGATGTTTTATCGAGCCAGAAAAAAAGTCTTTCAAGATGTCCCCTTTTCGTCTGAGCAGCGCATTTTATTTGTAGGTGTTGGAACGGGTGCCGATTTAGCTTTTATTCCTCATCAAGTAAATGTAACAGCCATCGACTATTCCAGTGAAATGCTTCAAAAAGCAAAAGATAAATACAAAAACCCGTCTATAACTTTCCACCAAATGGACGCTCAGCAGCTAACATTCGACTCTTTTTCGTTTGATGTTGTTGTAGCAAGCTTGATTCTTAGCGTAGTACCTGATGCAAAGCAAGCTTTAAAAGAAATGACCAGAGTAGTAAAGCCTAAGGGAACGATCCTGATTTTTGATAAATTTGAAACCAAAAAGAAATCCGCGGCTTTTCCTAAAAAAATATTCCGCCTCTTCGTAAAATTACTAGGAACGGATATTGGCCTCTCTTTTGAACATATGCTTGAAGCAAGCCCGGATCAGCTTATCTTGAAGGAAAATTCAAGCGTCATGTTGAAAGGTATGTATCGGAAAATTATTTTGCAGAAAGTTGATGAATGACTTCAAAGACGAATGATGTCTTTTTAACGTGATGGATGTACATATTATTTTCTATCTTTAATTGAAGAAAGGATGAACATTTTGATGATGAAATCAAAGGTCATACCAGTTGTCCTTGCAGCAGGCATGGTGTCCGGCTGTGGAAACGAAAGTAAAGAAAGTTCAGCTAACAAACAGACAGAAACAACACACCATGAAGAACATCAGCCGCACACATTAGGGGATAAACGAGAAGAAACAAAAAATAGTGAAACTCTCCCTTCCTTTCTGAGTGACAAGCCCGAAGATATGCAACTTATTTATGCAGCCGCTGCTAAGCACCAAACCTTACTAGAAAACATTCCTTGCTACTGCGGATGTGGAGAAGAAGCTAATCATCAAAACAACTACGACTGTTTTATCTTTGAAAACAAAGAAAACGGCGCAGTAACGTGGGATGATCACGGAACAAAATGCGGTGTCTGCTTAGAAATAGCGGCTCAAGCTGTAGTAGACTACAGCAAAGGCAAAAGCATCGAAGACATTCGTCAAGAAATTGATCATAAATATAAGGAAGGCTATGCCAAGCCTACTCCTACGCCCGAGGTATGATGCTTCAGCATAAAAATTAGTAAAAGACTTTGGTCTCTTCATCCAAAGTCTTTTTGTCATTTTATTATTTGTTGGTAAAATCTCGTTTGACCTCCCCTTTTAAGTCCTTATAAAACGCCATAATGTAAAAATAACACATTTGGACGTTTATTTACTGAATGCTCGGGGAATATGCTTTCTAACACCCAAATATAACCATGAGAGGAGAAAAAAACTATGAGTAATTCTGTAGAAACAAATCATTCAGCAAAAGTTGAAGGAGCCATTAATTCTATGAGCGAGGAGAAAAAAGAGGATATTCTCTCTAGCTTCGAAGGATTTAAAAGTTATCTAGGGGACAAGGTCTCAAAAGGTGAAAAGTTAGGGATGAATGAGGAACAGCTTGCTAAAACAGCTCAGAAAGTAGCTGATTATCTCGCTAAGCATGAAGAGCCGCGCAACCGAGAGGAAAACCTGCTTCACGAACTGTGGAAGGTTGGAAACGAAGAGCAACAGCATCACCTTGCCCATATGCTTGTAAGATTAGTTCAATAATAAAAAAGATGACACGGAAGCGTGTCATCTTTTTTATTTACAGATATTAAACAGCGGGAATGATGATTTGCTGCCCAATTTGCAGTTTGGTAGGATCTACGCTGGGATTTGCATCCTGCAGCTGCTGAACAGTCATATTATACTTCTTTGCAATGCTATAGAACGTATCTCCTGCTTGTACAGTATACGTAGTGACAGGAAAAACAATCTGCTGCCCAATTTGCAGTTTGGTAGGATCTACGCCGGGATTTGCATCCTGCAGCTGCTGAACGGTGATATTATACTTCTTTGCAATGCTATAAAACGTATCTCCAGATTGAATGATATAGAATGTAACGCTAGTAGAAGGTAAGTTTAAATACGCAGCAATTCCACGCGCGTGTGCTTCTCCCACTTCACGAAGAAACGTCGCGTTTTTTAATTTTTCAGCGTCGGCTGTTGTATCGATAAACAAGTTTTCAGTTAAAACAGCAGGCATATTTGTTTCACGCAGGACAGCATAATTAGCTGTTTTTAAACCGCGATCTGCAATCGTTCCAAATTTGCGCATGGTTGGTAAAATCTCTGCATGAAGCTCTTTTTGTAAAAGAGAAGATTGACTTCCCTCTTGTGATGGATAGCGATACGTTTCAAATCCAGTACCTCCGCCGGCATTAATGTGCATCGAAACAAATATATCTGCTCCCCATGCATTAGCTCGGTTCGCTCGATCTGATAATGAAACGAACACATCGGTTGAACGAGTTACTTGAACATCTACTAAATAGTTATGCTCTAAATACGCCCGCGCGTGTAGTACAAGCTGCAGCGTAATATCTTTTTCACGCAAATTATTTCCTAAAGCGCCTGAATCTGTACCGCCGTGCCCTGCATCTAGCCATACTTTTTTCATGTGAACCTTTCCTTTCAGCCATAATATGAAAGAACTTGGGGTTAACACCGGCTTTGTCCGATGTTTTATCTCTCATTTTATATATATATGTAAGTGGACAAGAAGGGTTCGTCCTCTTAAAGGTTAGAGAACAATAACTTAAAAAACTGGATTTTACCATAAACATAAAAAATCCGAACGAATTGGATTTATCGTTCGGATTTCCCTTTAACTAACCTATGTCCACGCCTCTTAATAGAGATAAAAAGCAGGTTCGCCATCTTATCTTCTGCTATTTCTCACTAAAAGCAATTTTTAAGCCAATAAGTGTAAAGATAGAGCCTTGCACGAGATTAAGCCGCTTAGACAGCGCCGGAGATTTTCGCAAAAACTCCCCTACTTTCCCTGCAAATAGACTAATTAACGTAAAGATAATCAGCGCTTGAACTAAAAACACAGCTCCATAAACAAGCATTTGCTGCGTGGTGTGTCCGGTTGAATGATTAACAAACTGAGGTAAAAGAGCAAGAAAAAAAAGCGAAACTTTTGGATTTAGCAGGTTCATAATCACTCCTTTTTTATATAGCACCTTGTACTCAATGGCTTCTTTATTTTCAACAGCGAGAGCGGAATCTTTGGCTGTAAACGTCTTATAAGCCAGATATAATAAATAAGCTGCCCCAGCGTATTTGACAATAGCAAATGCTAAAGCTGATTGATAAATAATAGCCGACAGACCCAACGTTGCCGCTGCTATATGACCAAGCAAGCCCGTGCAAAGACCTAATGAAGTCGAAATCCCTGCGTGTTTACCGTTTGATATGCTTTGTGCTAAAACAAATAAGTTATCAGGACCAGGCATAACCGTAAGCAAAGCGGCGACACCTAAAAAAGAAGTGATTGATACGATATCCATAAGTCGTTCTCCCCCTGCATGATTTTGCCAACCATTATAGCATTTTTTACTATCTAGTATTCAAAAAAAGAAAATTTATCCATAAAAAAGGCTGGGACATAACTAAATCAATCTAATCTAAAGACGAATAAATTGTATACATGAGCTGAGCTGCTTGTTACACCGCTGTTGATTTCCGTGCAAGGCTTCGCTTTCCGCGGGCGGCCGCTGAGCCTCCTCGTCGCTTACGCTCCTGCGGGGTCTCATCTGTTCCGCTTTTCCCGCAGGAGTCTTCGCCTTGTCCTCCAATCAACTGCTAGAAGCAATTGAAAACATGAAATCTATCTTCAACATAACAACAAAAAACACGAACTACCAATTAAAAAATAATTAATAGTTCGTATTTGACTTTAACTGAAATACTTTTGTCCCAGCCTTATTTTTACTACTTATTTAATTTGTTTTTCCATGATTTGTTCTTTAGCCGAGGCAGACTGTGCTTCCGCTTCTTTCATTTCATTATTAACATGAATTGCTTCTTTTAAATACTCTGTTTTGTACCCGCTTTTAAGTGCCCAAGCATAAAAGAAAAGTGCAACAATTGCAATAAGTCCCATATCCCAGCCGTATTTAATAATATTGAGTCCCCCGAATTTTTCACTTCCTATCCAGGAGATTGTCATCATACATAATAAGTAGACAATCATCCAAACGCCAGCTCGGAAGTTTTGACCAAAGCCTTTCCATTTTGATTTTGCTTGATAATAAAAATAAATTGGCAAACCAATTAAAATAATAAATAATACCTGTCCAGTTAACGGCCATCTCGCCCAGTAAAGAGTAAGTGAAGCAAAAATAAAGCCAAGAGGCGCTATTACATTTAACCCTTTTATACGTAAAGGTCTATAAAGATCGGTCCCCGTTTTTCTTAACGTCATAGCTGTGATAGGACCAGTAAGATATGAAATTAACGTAGCTACAGAAATAATTTCGGCTAAAATTCCCCAGCCTCTAAATAAAAATAAAAAGATGAATGAGACAAATAGATTAAAAAACATGGCTTGACGAGGAACGCCGTAAAGCGGATGAACTCGTCCTAGTATATTCGGCAAGTATTTATTTTTTTCCATACCATAAATCATGCGTGACGTGGTAGCTGTATACGTAATACCTGTTCCTGATGGCGATACAAACGCATCGGCATATAAAACAATAACAAGCCAGTTAATATTTAGTGCAATCGCTAAATCGGCAAACGGCGAATTAAAGTTCAGATGACTCCATCCTTTTACGATTTCTGAAGGATTTACCGCTCCAATAAACGCAATTTGAAGCAATACATAGATCACGGTTGCAATCAAAATGGATCCTACCACGGCAATTGGAATAGAGCGTCCCGGATTTTTCGCTTCTCCCGCCATGTTAATAGGGCTTTGAAAACCGTTAAAAGCAAACACAATCCCAGACGTAGCAACAGCTGTCAACACGCTTGCCCATCCATTTGGAGCAACGCCTCCTGCAGAGGAAAAGTTTCCGCCGTGAAATCCTGCAAATAAAAGAGCACCAATTGTAAGCCCTGGAATCACAATTTTAAAAACGGTAATAAGTGAGTTAGCTTTCGAAAATAAGCCTACCGTCCAATAATTTAAAAGAAAATAAATGATTAATAGCCCTGTAGCAATAGCCAAGCCTTTTCCAGTAAGAATCCCGTTTTCTACTAAACTGCCTGTCCATTTCGCCCACTCCCACGGCCATGAACTCATGTACTGAACAGAGGCAACCGCTTCAACAGGAATAACGGATACAATGGCAATCCAGTTTGCCCAAGCCGCAATAAAGCCAAGAAATGAGCCGTGTGAGTACTGCGTATACTTAACCATACCTCCTGCTTCTGGAAACATCGATCCTAGTTCACTGTAAGAAAGAGCTATAAATAAAATAACAACCATTCCAATAATCCAAGAAGCAATTGCTGCAGGGCCTGCAATTTGAGCAGCTCTCCATGCCCCAAACAGCCATCCTGATCCAATAATAGATCCAAGGCCGACCATCATGAGAGAAAACGTTCCCATTTTTCTATGTAAGTTATTCATGTATCTAACACCTTTCTTCTATATATTCTGAGAAGTGAGTTATTAAGCGCTTTCATTAAATTTAAAAAATAAAATTCATTTTGATCTCTAAAAATGCTGCTTAAAAGTACTAACCAAAAGCTTTTACATTCATTCACGCGTCCCCCTTCTTCATTTATTATTTGCTATTATATCATCATCAAGTTAAAAAAGTACGCGTTTTGAATAAAAAATATTTTTATTTTTAGAATTTTTTGCGTTTTACCAATTAAAAGTACGCGTTCTGAACACTAACATTTATAAAAACAGCCTTTTCATTAAAGTGATATACAAACGATTTTGCTGCAATAACCAGAAAAAAAGCAGGGTAAAATGAAGCGCTCATTTTACCCTGCTTTTTTAAATTATTTTACAACAGCTAACACTGTTTCTTTGAAGCTGTTATAAACATACGACCAGAGAGCCGGTTCTTCTTTATATCTTGTTCGTAACGCAGAAAAGACTTCTTTTTGCTTTTCTTCAAACGAAGGATCTTCTTTTGAAGGAAGTTCGGCGCGAAGCTCATCCACGATTTGCTGAACTTCAGGAGCACGAGGACCCCATTTACCTAGTAAATTTCCTTCATTATTAAAAATTAAAATAATCGGAATAGCACGGCCGCCGTTTGTTAAGTGACGATCAATTAATTCGGTGTCCGCATCGCGCAGTGCAACACGCACATCGATACCGGCAGCTTCAGCTACTTTACGAATGATTGGGTTAATCATCATCGCATCTCCGCACCAATCTTCAGTAATCGCTAAGAAGTGAAGATTGTGAGCTTTTAATTTGTCAGCCAGTCCATCTTTAGGAAGCTGAAATTGTTCATAAACAGCTAAACTTTCCTCTTTTAATGTACTCATGTCGTTCATATATGTTTGAATTGATTTTCCTTCTTCAAAATACTGCTGTTCTGTTTTCATCAAGATCCCTCTTTCTTTTTTGTATACGAATAGATGAGATATCCAATCTCGTTTTCGTCTTTTCTATACGCACTACTAGTATAGCTTTTAAGCACCATGAATCAAAATATAAAAGTCTGCGTGCTCATTTTGATCATGTTTTTTTATTCTGCGACGGAATTCATAAAACTTCAATTTAAAAACAGCACATTGAGATGTTATAAAAAAAGAGAATGGGGTACATGTACACTATCAATGTAACAAATTTTAAATCTTTGTGAATATTTGAGAATGTTTATTGTGTAACCGTCATCTTTTGATTATGATAATGATATGTTAGCTACTTGACTAAATATGGAGGATGAGGCGAATATGAATCAATCCCCGCATGAAAAGCGAAAAAAACGCAAACAGTTTGTAGAACGTTTAAGACTAAAAGGAATCAAAATAGAGCTGACAAAACCGCGCTCTCACTTTTCTTCACTATCCTTACTAAAATCATAACTCGTAGCCACCTTTTTCTAAAGCGGAACGGTATCGAATTTCAACTATCTATGCTAATGCTTACATATCATTTCAAAAAGAACAGCTTCTAAGTGCTGTTCTTTTTTGATGTTTCTTTATATTTCTGCTTTGTCAAAAAAATTATAAACCTTTTTCTTTATTTTCCCCTTTTTTCTACCTAGGTCTTTCCGCTCCCTTCCATATGGTATTCTCAAAATATATAGTTCTATAAATACCTTAAATTACCACTATATTCAAGGTATATATAATATAAGTATATATTGTAAATTTATAACTCTTACTATATAATCTTGTAGAAAACGTAAAAAAAAGGAGAAAATTGATGAAAAAACTGGGGACAATTTTATTATCATTTCTGCTGTTTGTTGGCGTATTTCCAACGTCTTCATTCGCAGCCGCGTCAACATTTGACGCAGACTTCAACAAATATTTAAAATCGGTAAGCCAAACGCGAGGTTTTGAAGTAACCAAAGACGACGTTGAATATTCACTTTCACTGTATGACGATAGTCTTGAAAACTACGATACAATCGCAGATTTAGAAGATTTGTTAGGTGAACCGATTGCAGCTGACTTACATAACGTGCAAGATGTGTATGCAGATTTTGACTTAGACAAAACAAGCTTAAATGCGTTATTAAAAGAGAACGGCCAAAGCTTAGACGATTATGTGTACCTAGATGATTTATACGATGATGTCGGCTTCTATCTAGAAGGCGATGACTGGTATGAAGATGATGAGTCATATGACGAAGAAGACACTTCTTACGATGATGAATTAAGTGAAGAAGATTTAAGCGGCTTACTATCATTTATGCAGTCTGAATTAGGCTTAACTTCAGAAGAGTTAAATCGAATTGAAGCACATTTTACATCGTTAGAAGATGAGCTTTCAAATGAAGCAACGCTTAACCGCTTAGATCAATTAGGCGAGCGCTTAGCGGCATTCGAAGATTTTGATACAGCAACAGAATTATCTGCTGATCAAATCGCTGAATTAATGTCTATTTATAAAGAAATGCTAACAATCTTCCATTTAGACGCTAAATTTTCACTTGTACAAGGTGGAAATGAAAGATCGCTTTCTCTTACTGATTTAATCAACTTAGAAGAATTAAAAAATGCAAGTCTAAAAATTTCTCTTTATACAACAGACGGTAAATTTTTAGCAGACATGGTGATCACAGGCGATATGTTTAATTCTGATATCATCACAGACACAGGAAAAGAAGTAGAAAAATCTGCTGAAGCTGTAGCAAAACCAGCTCAAGCGCAAAAACCAGCAGTGGAAAAGAAACAAGAACCGGAGAAGCAACAAACGAACAGCGCTGTACAAAAAACCGTTAAAGGCGGAAAACTTCCGGAAACGGCTTCTAATTATGTAACAAATACATTAATTGGATTAGTGCTTGTAGCAGCTGGCTTTGTTCTTTTCCGCAAAGTGAGACGCGCATAAAATGGAACCAAGAAAAACAAGAAGAACAATCAATCGTAAAAAGCGGTTGATTGTTCTTTCCCTTTTAGCCGCTGTTATCTGCTTTGGTCTTTGGTTTACAACAACAAACGCCTATAAATTTGCAAGAGGCTATTTGGCATTTAAAACAATGGATACAGAAGAACCAGCCGCAGCTTCAGTCTCTAAAAGCAAGGACTCATCAACAGCAGACTCTTCTGCTGAAGCTTCTTCTGTTGAACCCAAAAAAGCGGTACACTCTCGTACTGCTAGCTCAGAAAAAAAGCCAAAAGTGTCAAATGTGTCTTATCCGAAACAGCCAAAAATCGGTGATTTAATGGGAGAACTATATATTCCTAAATTAAACGCGAAGCTGCCAATTTATCACGGTACGAACGAAGATGAATTAGAAAAAGGCGTCGGTCATTTTGCGGGAAGCGTGCTGCCTGGTCAAAACGACAATTCTGTTCTATCAGGACATCGCGATACGGTTTTTCGTAAGCTTGGCGACGTGGGTGAAGGCGATTCGCTTGTGGTAAGTACAGCAGCAGGCACCTTCACATACAAAGTAAACAAAGTACGAATTGTGGATGCGGATGACCGGACCGTTATTGTGCCAAAACCTAGAGCCACTTTAACCGTCAGCACCTGTTATCCATTTAACTACGTTGGTTCAGCACCTGAACGCTATATTTTAGTCGCTCACCTTGTTGCATCAACAACAAAATAAAAAAGCTGCCCTTAAAGAGGCAGCTTTTTTTAATGAATAGATTTCATTAGTAAATCAAACCATATTTTCAACGAAGTCGCCGTAATAACGACTGCTAAGATCACTTGCAGCGACGCTACCTTCGTCTTTTGCCCGACAAAAGCGCCAATCGGAGCTGCTAGTAAGCTTGCTCCAATAATCATAAGCGCCGGAAGCAAAAGAACTTGATGCGTCATCACTTTACCGAATGTTGTTCCCATAGACGAAATAAACGTCACGGCTAATGAGCTTGCAATCGTTACGCGCACGGGAATTTTTAACACAGTAATCATAATAGGCACGAGTAAAAATGCGCCTCCTGCTCCGACAATCCCCCCGCAAATTCCAACTAAAAACGCCAGGGCTGCTGCCAATGGTTTTGAAAACGTCACTTCGAATGAATCGGCCGCTGGATTATTTTTTTTGGGCATAAACATTAATCCTGCAGCAATTGTTGCCATCACGCCGTAAATGAAATTAATCATTCCTTCTGAAAACGAGTTTGATAGCGTCGAACCAATGAGACTGCCAACTAAGACGCTGATACCCATATATAAAATTAACGGTTTATTCAAATAGCCGCCCTTTTTGTAAGCAAGAGCTCCTGAAACAGACGCAAACAGCGACTGTACGGCTCCTATACCAGCTACTTCGTGTGCGCTGAACATTCCCACTCCTACAAGAGGCGGAACAAATAGCAACAGCGGGTACAAAACAACTGACCCTCCAATTCCAAGCATACCTGCTAAAAATGACCCGAAAAACCCGAGTGCAAATACCGTTATTAATAGTTGTACATCCATGTTTTTACCACCTGCTTTTATCAATCCAATATCATGTTTGTTAGAAAGTATGTATACATACAACGCCTTATCTCTTCTTCCATTGTATCACTGTATATGGTTCTTTTCTGTAAAAATATTGATAAAAGTGCTTTCAATTATTAATTTTTTTAATCATTAAAATCCTATCGACTTTATGCGTTATTTACGTTTAGCCTAAACTTCCTCGTTCTCCCTTCTATTACTTGTGGTAGAATAAAGAAAAACTAGATGTTAGAACTGCCTACACGCTACGCTTATCTCAGCAGGCCCATCATCACAGGAGGCTTTCGTATGTTTGAATACAAAATTGATGACGAAGTTAGTTTGCATTTAATTGAATCAACTGACGCTTTCCCCTTGCTTTCTCTTATTAACGAGTCAAGACCTTACCTAAAAGAATGGCTCCCATGGGTAGATAGCATGCAAAGTATTGCTGACTATGATGAACTCATCCCTGAATGGAGAGCTCAATACTATAATAACCAAGGGTTCCAGGCGATCATTCGGTACTACGGAGAAATCGCCGGAATGATTGGTTTCCACGGAATTAATTGGGGAAATAAAAGTACAAGTCTCGGCTATTGGATTGGACATGATTTCCAAGGAAAAGGCATTATGACAAGAGCCGTACACGGATGCCTGAATTATGCATTTAATACGTTAAACCTTCATCGAGTCGAAATACGCTGCGGCGTTAATAATGAAAAAAGCAAAGCCATCCCTACGCGTCTAGGTTTTACGGAAGAAGGCATTTGCAGAGAAGGTGAATATCTATATGATCACTACCACGATCTTGTAATTTATGGCATGTTAAAACACGAGTGGAAGCAAGCTCCTTATGCTCCGTGGCTTCTTTCTTAAAAAGTAGAATCATTTGGACAAGCTATCGTTTAAATAGGGTATAGTAAAAAGATTAAAAGAAGCTGGGACAACAATATGTGAGTTGAAGAGAAATCCGAACGAGGTTGATTCTTAATGAAGAATCAACCTCGTTCGGATTTTTTATTGTGATGCTGAACACAGGTTTCATTCAATGCAGGTGATACCAGCTGTTGATTGGAGGGCAAGACGAAGACTCCTGCGGGAAAAGCGGAATAGATGAGACCCCGCAGGAGAGAAGCGACGAGGAGGCTCATCGGCCGCCCGCGGAAAGCGAAGTCTTGTACGGAAATCAACAGCGGTGTAACAAGCGGTTCAGCTCATGTATCCAATTTGTTCGCCTTTTGATTGGAGCGATTTCGTTATGTTTCAACCTATTTTTTAATTAAAATATTGAAGCTGTTCGCGGCGAAGCTTATCTTTTTGTTTGTCCGAAATTGAGTAGTCGTAGTTATAAATAGCTCCTTCCCAATCTCCATACATTGGATTTGGAAACACAATTAGCTTTTGACCAAATGCTTCTTTTTGTTCTTCTACAAGCTTATTTCGATCGTTCATCGACTTTTTATCAAAGCCGCTAAAATCAGATAAGTTATCACCAAACAGCAGGACTACATTATGATTCGTCGCTACTTTTTGACGGCGCGTTTCTTTTCCTTCGTCTTTTGGACCCGTCAACAGCACATGGTCTTTGGTTGCTTGAGGAATATGTAAATTCTTTAGGTTTTTAATTGTTGCCTCAAGCTGAGAAGTTGTACGGCCTGAAATGTAGTAAATATCTACACCTTTTTGATCTGCATACGTCAAGAAATCGACAGCACCTGGCACTGCTTTCGCTTTTGCTGCTTGCACCCATTCATCCCACTTATAAGGGAATCCTTTACCCGTTTTGATGGCTGAAGCTTGAAATGGGCTATTATCAAGCACGGTCTCATCTAAATCCAAAATAATGGCAGGCTTTTTATCGGTACTTTTTGCAAGCGCCTCATCTAAACGAAGCTTCCCTGTATTATAGCCTTGGTAATACAAAGCTTTCATTTCGCCGGATGTCTGGTACCAAGCGTCCGCCATAATTTGCTGATCAGCTAGATTTTGAACGGGTTCTTTTTTCTCAGCAGAAACCTCTTTTTCCTGCTGAGGGGCACATGCTGTAAGCGAAAAAGCAAGTACAGCCACACCTGTCAACGCTGATAATTTCTTATTCATTTTGCATCCACTTCCATCTCTACATATTTTCATGCTAATAATGTTATATATTACCTCAATCAAACAAAAAATCAACACAAATACGAATAATATTTTAATTAATAATTAAAATAGTTCGTTTTAACTGATATTCCTTCCCTTTTTTTGACCATTATCCAAATATTTGTTTATACATTTTCCAAAATCCGTTTTTCTCATTCTTTCTTTTTAATCTTTTTTTAGAAACATATCGGCTTATCACTCATTTGCTCCAGAAGAACTCAATAAATCTGAATTATCTAACTTTTTATCTTGTGTTAGATTCTCTCACAAAAGTGCTTTTTTTTGAAAAGATATATAGTAAAATAGATTTTGTGAATTAAAAGACGGTGTTTTCTATCGAAAGTATTGTATAAATATACAAAAGGGGATGGAGATATGAATCACGTAAAACAATGGGGATGGATTACCTTTGGCTGCTTATGCGTTGCCATCGGAATTCAATTTTTAACCGCTTCTAACCTCGTTATTGGCGGAACGGCAGGACTTGGCATTGTGCTGCAGCATTTAACCGGTATTTCATTTGGGGTATTGTTCTTTATCATCAATCTACCGTTTTATTTTATGGCTCTTACACAAATTGGACTGCAGTTTACGATAAAAAGCTTCATCAGCGTTAGCTTGATGTCAGTGATGTCCGATTTATTAGCTGCCAACTTTTCATTTGCACTTCCGCATCCGCTTGTAGCCGCGGTTATGGGCGGCATTATCGTCGGCATTGGACTAATCTTTTTGTTTCGTCACGGCTCTTCTCTTGGCGGAATCAACATGCTATGCGTGTTTCTTGATAAGAGATTTGGCATTAATCCAGGTAAAACAATGCTTTTGACAGATGTGTTGATTGTAGGCTCTGCAACAGTGGTATTCGGCGTAGTTCAAGTTCTTTATTCGTTAATTGGTATTTTTATCATGACAGGACTGCTTGGACGCTATCACAAACGCTCGCCAATCGAACGAACTGGTGAACATATTGAAGAAGAAGCCAAGCAACAAACGGCTTCAACCATGTAAAAAAACCGTGCGGAAATGATCCCGCACGGTTTTTTTACGCTTATTCTGCTACTTTTACAAGCTGTTTTCCTAAGTTTGCTCCTTCGAATAACCCAAGGAACGCTTCAGGTACATTTTCAAAACCTTCTACAACGTTTTCGCTGTACTTGATTTTCCCTTGCTGCACCCATTCGCCTAACTGCTTAATGCCTTCAGGGAATTTGTCAGCATAGTCGGCTACGATAAACCCTTTCATTAGCGCACTGTTAATTAATAAAGGTGTTTGAACACGTGGTCCAACATCTTGTTTTTCTAAGTTATACAGTGAAATTTGGCCGCAAAGTGGAATGCGCGCAAATTTATTTAATAAGCTAACAACTGCATCTGAAATCTCTCCGCCGACGTTTTCAAAGTAAACGTCAACACCATTAGGACACGCTTCTTCTAACGCTTCTTTCACATTTCCTTTTTTATAATTAATCACTTCATCAAATCCGAGCTCATCTTTTAAATAAGCAATTTTATCTTCAGAACCTGCGATGCCGACAACACGTGCGCCTTTAATTTTAGCGATTTGACCAACAACAGATCCAACAGCACCTGCTGCACCGGAAACGACTACTGTTTCGCCTTCTTTTGGCTGACCGATTTCAAGCAGTCCAAAATAAGCTGTGAGACCAGGCATACCAAGAACGCCGATAGCCGTTGTAATTGGCGCTAGCTCTGGATCAACTTTCTGTAAGTTTTTTGCTTCTGCGGCTGAATAGCGTTTCCAAGGAAGCATACCTGTCACGATATCGCCTTCTTTAAAGCGATCTGATTTTGATTCCGTTACGCGTGCTACAATGCCGCCTGCAAGCGGTGCGTTTAGCTCAAATGGAGGAACATATGATTTTGTATCGTTCATGCGTCCTCTCATATACGGATCAACAGAAAGGTAAAGTGTTTGAACAAGTACCTCGCCTTCTTTCGCTGTAGGCATTTCAATTTTTTCGTATTTAAACGTATCTTTTGTTGGCATTCCCTTTGGGCGTTCTGCTAATAAAATTTGTTCATTCATCGATATCGCTCCTTTTTATTTCTCTGTTTTTTGTAAAATGTGCTAAACTTACCTTTGTTATTTTAAATTATATATTGTGCACAACGCAAAAAATATGATTGTGCAATAACACCGAAGGAGAAAAAGACATGGAGCTAATTCGCTGTAAAGAAAATGTTGTTAAAAAACTAAACGAGTTTGTTCAAGTAACTCCCCCCGTTATTTTGTTTAAAAAAGGCAATATGTATCCGATTAAAATGGATATCAACTATAACTGGATTGCCACGGATGAACAAGGTCATGAGCATATTGTCGCTTCAAACACAAAGAATGTGCAGGACGACTACTGGTTTAGCTACCATTTTGACTTATATTAAGGAGTTTCCCGGATTTACTCTTCGTAAACGTTATATAAATAAAGTGTTGCATCAGTAAAAAAACAGCGCCAGAATTCTGGCGCTGTTTTTATGTAGTAATCGCAATTGCACGGGTAGTCGTTTGAACGGTCACCCCAGTTGAAGACCGGACAAAAAATTCCATTCTGACTGAGTACGTGTATGTACCAATTGATGCTACTGTATCTACCCATGTAAAAGAAAGAGCATTTTGCTGAGTAAATGATAGTGTTAGAACGGCTGCAGCTCCTTGCTGTAAATTCTGTGAAAACAAAAGCTGAGAATTTCTATATACTCTAAGTGTTACCCCGTATTGATAGCTAGTTAATCCAAGAGGAATGTTTGCTTCAATTGTAGCAAACCCATCTATTTTCATCTTCTGATTGTTTTTTTTCGTCTCAGCATTTACTGTTAAAATGCTCGTTTCAGAACCGTAAGTCAACGACTGCACGCTTTGAGACTGCGATGAAAATATATTCAGCTGGCTTTGAATTACGTCTCCCATTACTTTCCCTCCTCTTAGTTATATGAAATATATGGTAATAAAGTATATACTTACCTTTTGATTTACATGACTAAGAGTTCAAAGACCTCCGTCAACCAGCTTGCTAAAACTATTTCTTAATTCACAAAAGCTGGCTACTGTAATGTTCCATTTTCTGCATCGATATCTACTTAAGATTATGTTACAATCACGGTAAAGTAATTTATGATTGATAGAATAAAAGCTAGAGCTTGAAAAATTCGAGGTGGATTATGCAAGGTAAAGTTGTATATAAAGAAGGATTTTCAGTGATAGGCATAGCAAAAAACGGAGAGTATCAAAAAGAGAATCTTTTGAAGCAAATACTTAAAGAAAAAGAAATGATTAGCTCTTCAAAAGAACCTTATATGGTTACAGGCATTTGCATGGCTCCGAAAAAAGAAAATTATTTTTATATTGCAGGGACAGAAGTGGCTGATACGGCTTGTATTCCAAACGGTATGAGCGTTCATACGTTTCCTTCGTTTACATACCTGCAGTTTAAACACAGAGGTCCCATTACATCGCTTGGGTCGACGTATAACAGCATCTGGAATGAATGGCTGCCGAACTCTTCTTACAGCATGATTGAAGGTCCTGCTCTTGAAATTGTAAATACAGCTATACACGGCAATTTATATAGTGATACATATGAAATGGATATTTATATTCCCATAAAGCTTGGACATTAAAAAAGGTGAACTTACGTTCACCTTTTTCCTATTTTTGCAGCTGTTTATATAAATGATAAAGAGTAAAAACGCACTCTGGATGCCGCTCTTTATGGTTAAAAAAGCCATGGGGAAACATGAGTGAAAGATTCCCTTTTTCAATTCCGGTTACATACTTGTTTTCCATAAGCGGATATTCTTTCACAACCCAGCGCGCTTCATCAATCGTAGACGTAACCACTTCACCAAAGTATACGCCCATACACTCTTCGAATTCTTCTTTTGTCATCGAAAAATAGTCAAAACAATTGCTGTCTTCTAGATCATAGTAAAGAAGCTCTAATATTTTCAAACTTTCATCTGTAAAATCAACGGTGAATTCAGCTACCGCTTTGCTTATTTCATGAATATGATTCATGCACTGTTCGCGCACTTGATGATAGTAATAGCTAGCTTCAAACTGATGTTCACACGTCACTAGCGATTCTCCGTATGATGTTGTTAGATCATGATGCTTGCTCATGCTGACACCTCCACGCTAAGCTTATGGAGCAAGTATAACATTAACCAAGCTACTATTGAGCATCTTCCATTAACAACCTATCCGCGGCAATATTAGGTTCACTTTTTACTCATTATTCTGCCGTACACAAATCCTCCGCTAACAAGAAGAATACCGCTAATTAATACGCTGCTTAAAAAGATTTGCGAGTGCATCAAGTGATTATACATCATCCACACGCTCATTTCGTCATCTCCTTTTGGCCTTTTTTAACTAGTATCCCCGATTTTCTTGCCGCACATGCCGGCATTTTCATCATTTTTTCATCAAGCCTCTATATAGTTAAAGCCGTGAAGCCAATTATCTTTTTTCATCGTTTTACTCTTTAAAAAGCCTGCTTATGACTCTAAAGCAGGCTTTTTTTTATAGAGTGAAATAAGTAATTAAGCCGTCTATCCCCACTAATTGTGCATAGTAAGGTATAATTAAAGATAGTTTCACTTTTCTAAAGTGAGAAATACATAGGAGACATCAAAGGAGACATGCAAATGACAGAACTCGAAAAAGCGAAAATTCAGCACCGAAAGCTGTCCAAGGGACAGGTATTTGGTAGGGCTATCGCCATTGCGATCGGTGCCCTGCTCATGGCCACAGGACTTGAAATCTTCCTTGTTCCAAACCACGTTGTCGACGGAGGAATTACCGGTATTTCCATCATGCTTTCGCATATTACCGGCGTAAATCTAGGAATCTTTCTTTTTGTACTAAATCTTCCGTTTGTATTTATCGGGTACAAGCAAATGGGAAAAACATTTGCCCTTTCCACTATTTTTGGCATACTGGTTGTATCCATCTTAACTTCTATGTTTCATGATGTCCCCGCGTTTACCGCAGACGTTCTCCTTGCTACCGTTTTTGGAGGGATTATTCTCGGAATTGGAATTGGACTCGTAATTCGCTACGGCGGAGCGCTTGACGGTACGGAGATACTTGCTATTTTAATCAGTAAAAAAATTCCGTTTTCTGTAGGAGAAATTGTAATGTTTTTCAACTTCTTCATTTTAGGAGCAGCGGGATTTGTGTTCACCTGGGACCGCGCCATGTATTCTATCCTTGCGTACATCATTGCGGCTAAAGCCATTGATACAGTTGTAGAAGGATTGGAAGAATCAAAATCAGCTTGGATTATTAGTGATCATTCTGATGACATCGGCGATGCGATTAATGCGCGTCTAGGTAGAGGCGTTACCTATTTGCACGGTGAAGGTGCTTATACGGGCGATGATAAAAAAGTGATTTTCTGCATCATTACGCGCCTTGAAGAATCAAAGCTAAAAACCATTGTTGAAGATTTTGACCCTACTGCCTTTTTAGCCGTTGCAGATATTACCGAAGTCCGCGGCGGACGCTTTAAAAAACGAAACATTCACTAAAAAAAACGCGCAGAAAGCATGATGCTTTCTGCGCGTTTTTATGTAAAAGAGACTTTTTGAACCCGCTTAAACCATTCATAACAAAGAAGTACAATTAAACATAAGTCGATTAAATCGCCTCCGTAATACATCAGCATAGCCCCTTGCTGCGCCTCTTCTGCCGAGACGTGCATAGGCGGGTGAGCGTACACATATTTTGATAAAATACCGTGGGCGGCAAGAGCAAGAACCAATACGAACGCTCGGTACGTAAAAGTTTTTTGATGCGGCGAAGGATCAATTGAAATCATCGATACGGTGAATAAATAGCCGGCTAAAAATACGTGAATATGTACAGCGACATGCACGAAAAAAGAGTGATGCATCATGCCATACAGACTTGTTGTATAAAGAATCCAAAGTCCTCCTACGTTAAGAACAGAAGCTGTCACCGGACTGCTGATGAACCGAACAAACCGTCCTTTTAAAAGTTTTGACACCTTTCTGGCTGCATGAACCGGAAGCGTGCGAAGCAGCAGTGTAAAAGGTGCTCCTAACGCCATTAAAAGCGGAGCTAACATACCTAAAAGCAAATGCCCCGTCATATGCGCGGTAAAGTCCATATGAGCACGAGCTGCGAGCGGTCCTGCTACAGAAGATATGGCGCATAAAATACCAAGTGTCCAGCTGGACGTCCTATATAATGACCATTTTCTATACGTTGCATTTGAAGACGTTACAGCCCACACGTATAAAAAAAAGGCAGCGACAAAAGGCAGGGCTAATAAAAGCTGAGATATTACTTTATATTTAATCATGATGTGCACCTTGTTTACGTGTAAACCATGTTAACATGATGCCAATAAGCAGCATCAAACATGCAAGTACATTCCACGTAATGTCGTAAGGTGCAATCTTCACTCCGTACCGAATTTGGTGAAGGCCCATAAGCTTATGTTGCACGGTCCCGTCATAAAGCTGAAACGCCCCGGCTCCAAGCAATACTCCTCCTATCCACCTTTTCACCCACCAGCCGCCCCGGCGCCTTAGATCTGCCACCATAAAAAGTGATGCAATTGTAGCGAACCAGCTGAATGCATGAAACAAACCGTCTGACACTAAACCAGCGGCCGTTGTGGACTTATCATAAAAATGATGCCAATGAAGCAGCTGATGAAACACTGCTTCATCAATAAAAGCAACTAACCCTACGCCAAACAAAAAGCCTGACCAGCTATTTCGAGCGCGGTGAACCACGCGCTGATTTGCAGTTGCTTCGTGCTTCTTTTCCATATATATCCCTCCCTGCCAGTTCTTTAAGTTTATATCGATTCTAATGAACGTATACCCTATTAAAGAGAAATGAATCTATAATATGGAAAAATAGGAGCTATATCCTAATCTCGTTTTCACTATCTTTTCACCATAAAGGTATAGGATAGTATTTGCGAAGCCAATTAGCATATTTTTTCATAGTTTTACTCCCTTTCTAATGACCTGTTTCCCCAAAGCAGGTCTTTTTTATATCCCGCTTCTCTTTTCACCATTTTTTCACCATAAAGGTATAGGATAGTACTTGCGAAGCCAATTAGCATATTTTTTTCATAGTTTTACTCCTTTTGAAGACCTGCTTCCCCAGAGCAGGTCTTTTTTTATATCCAGTTTCTTTTTTCATCATTTTTTCACCATAAAGGTATAAGATAGTACTTGCGAAGCCAATTAGCATATTTTTTCATAGTTTTACTCCCTTTCTAATGACCTGTTTCCCCAAAACAGGTCTTTTTTTATATCCAGTTTCTTTTTTCATCATTTTTTCACCATAAAGGTATAAGATAGTACTTGCGAAGCCAATTAGCATATTTTTTCATAGTTTTACTCCCTTTGAAGACCTGTTTCCCCAGAGCAGGTCTTTTTTTATATCCAGTTTCTTTTTTCATCATTTTTTCACCATAAAGGTATAAGATAGTACTTGCGAAGCCAATTAGCATATTTTTTCATAGTTTTACTCCCTTTCTAATGACCTGTTTCCCCAAAACAGGTCTTTTTTTATTTTTTCTAAAAGCTTCCATCTTTTCACCGTTTTTTCACTTTTCTTTTGTATACTAAGTTTGTCAAAGCAATTTCATCATTTTTCATAAATGACCCCTATTTATTCCCCGCTTTTTGTGAGCGGGGCTTTTTTTATAAGAAAAGCATATTTTTTAAAAAAGCTTTTCTCTTTTCACCGTTTTTTCACTTTTCTTTTATATACTGTTCTTGTCAAAACAATTTCATCATTTTTCATAGATGTACCCTATTTGCACCCGCTTCTTGTAAGCGGGACTTTTTTTGTTTTCAGATAAAAAAAGCTTAACCCGGAGGTTAAGCTTTTTTCATCTGCTTGCGAAGAACAAGCATCATAATCGTAATAATGGTAAACGCAATAAACGCTAAAAAAGGAATGGTGATAAATCCAAGCCAGTTAATATATTGACCTGAGCAAGGAACACCGCTTGTACACGTTTCAAATGCTTTAAGAGCCGGTATCTTCTGCAGGCAATAATGATAGCCTGAAAGCGCCATACCAATCACCGAAAACGGCAGGACGTATTTGTAGATGAACGTATCATTCCGATACACGGCTACACCTAACACAATCGCGAGCGGATACATTAAAATTCGCTGATACCAGCAAAGTTCACACGGGATAAAGTGAAGAACTTCACTAAACGTTAAGCTTCCAAGCATCGCGATAAGCGCTGTAATCCACCCGAAAACTAAAGACTTGTTCATTATTTGTTCTCCTTAGCCGCATCTTTGACCATTTGATCAAAGTCATCGATTGTTTTTCCTTCGAATTTTTTGCCGCCTACATAAATGGTTGGTGTACCTGTAATGCCTAAGTCATTGGCTGTCTTCATATCTTGATCAAACGCATCTTTTCCTTTTTCATCTTTAAATGCACTCGCTACTTTTTTTGCATCGGCATCGCTAGATACTTCTTTCAGCGTATCTTCTAAGTAAGATTCCGTTAAGACATCTTTCTTTTCGTCCGCTGCGTTTTGCTTTTTATAAAGAAGTTCATGGAATTTCCAAAATGTATCGTTTCCAAGCTCTTTGTATACCGTCTCGGCAAACTCTGCTGCACGAGAAGAGTCGTTGTTGATAAATGCATAGTTCATAAAGTAGAATTTGACTTTACCTGTATCTACATAATCTTTTTGAATCAGCGGGAAAAAGGATTCCGTGAAGTTTTTACAAGCCGGGCATTTGTAGTCTCCAAACTCTACCACTTCTACCGGAGCTGACTCTTTTCCAAGATACGGCTGATTATCATATGTAAGAGCGGCCTTTTCATCTCCTCCGCCCTTTGACATATTCGAAAGGACGATTAACCCTAAAATACAGACCGCAATAATTCCAATCACCCAAAAAATCCACTTGCTCGAGGACGTTTGCTGATTGGGCGTTACTTTTTTCTTTTTCTTTGCTTTTGACACAATCTCATCTCCTTCTTTTCTTTCTCTCTTACAAACTTACAAAGCTGTTAGAGCTGTAAAAATCAGCGCACACAAAATAAAAAACACGTATAGCGACGTCAGCGTTAAAATAACAGGAGGCTGCATCGGCATTTTCGTTTCCGGATTTAAAATATATTGAATGCGATAATTAACCGACGTATCAGCAAACGATACGTGCGCACACGAGAGACTTGTCTGTCCCGTTTTCACCATTTTTAAAAGCGCGCTGCCGATGTGAGCAGGCGTGCCATTTTTCACAATGGCATCTTGATCAGCCAGCACTTCACGCATAACTTTGAAGCGTTTATGGCTCCATTTAATAAATGGAATATACCATAATGCAGAAGCAAGCGTACTTAGTAAAAACGTTTTGAGCGGGTCTTTGTTTGCAACGTGCGACTGCTCGTGATAAATAACGGCTTCGAGTTCATTTTCATCAAGCACCGACAGCAACCCTGTAGACAGGACGATATGCGGTGTAAACAGCCCCATCGTTAAGGCAATGGGCTGATCTGTTGTTAAGACCGTTAAATCCTTTCCGTACGCTTTTTGCAGGTCAGCCGTTGTTGTTTCATCTCGCAGCTTCGTAATCATTTTACGGACTTTCCGCATTTGAATCACTTGCTTTACAGCTTTAATGAACAGTACAAACATCGTGTGAAAAATAACGGCATTCAGCATGTATTCAATAAAAAACAAGCCGAAAAAGTGGGCTACTTTGTTACAAAGTAAAATTAAGTTAAACGATAAATTCCATCCAAACAGCAAATGCAGCACATACATCCCCATTTGCATAAGCAACGTCACGGCAATAAAAAAGCACAGGTTAAAAATAAGCTTAGAACGCTTTAGTATTCCTTGATTCATTGATTATTCATCCTTTTTTAACTGTTTGACTTTTGATTCGAGCATGCTTAGCAGTGAATCATCCACTTCTTCTAGCGCATCAAGCATATGAGTAACAGCAAGCGAGCCAAATTCATCGATCAATTCGTGCGTTAACTCTTTCGACTGAGCGTCGATAAATTCCTCTTTAGAAAGAATCGGCTGATACATCGACGTACGTCCTTTTAAACGCTTTTGCAACACGCCTTTTTCCACCAATCGATTCATAACGGTCATAACGGTGTTGAAGTTAACTGTTTTTTCTTTCTCAAGCACGTGCTGCACGTCTTTAATGGACATTTCACTTCCGTTCCATAAAGCCGTCATAATTTTTGCTTCAAGCGGGCCAAAAAAGCGATTAAGGCCGGTTTCGTTAAATTTGAATTTTTCAATTTTCATATTCGACACCTCACACTACTAATTGTAGTGTGAGGTGTCAAATCCGTCAACTTTTCCATGACAACCGCCTTACAATTGTCATAATCACTTTTTTACTTCATCGGTTAAATGCTGAATGGACAGCACAACTGTATCGAGCTTGGCTTCGATTCGGTGAAGTAAATAAAGCGTCACCACAATAGGAAACCCAACGTCTGAAACAAGCGTAAACCACTCTGCCATCTTCCTCTCTCCTTTTAAAAAAGCCCTTCGCACCGAAGTGGAAGGACTTTCATTTTTAAATCGTAAATTCGGTTACATTTCGCTCGACAATTTGGGCGCCTTTTCTGGCAACGAGCGCTCCGCCGCTTGAAGTAAAGACATCGCTTGCGATCAGCGCGTTCATTGCTGCTGTGATGGCTGCTGCGTCTAACGTATCTTTTGGTGATTCAATCGATAGGCTTACTGCTTTTTGTGACTCATTCAAAAACTGCATCGTTAAAGTTTTCATACTCTACCTCTTTTCTTATTTTAAAAGTGAAAACGTGACAACTTCGTTGATTTCAACAAGCGGCAGCGACTGCAGGCTGGCGATGGTTTCGCTTGCTGTAATGAGCGCATCTGCAGAACTTCCGGGCTGAATGTTCATATAGGATTTTGTCTTTAAATCGGGTTTTCCATCCTCTTTTATTCCTTGTTCTAATACTAAGCGAAGCTGGCTTGAATGCTGAATTTTTTCTGCCATCTTTTATTCCCCCTTTCACTTTATATATAGAAATGGAAATAGGAAAGAGGGATGATGGAAACATAAAAATTTTTGGTTTATAATGGGAGATAGTCTGAGTTAGAAAGAGGCTTTGGTAATGAGAAAGTGGAGCTTTTTATTTTTTGTTCTAGCATTCATGCATCCAGCTTCAGCACTTGCTGATGACGGTGCAGATGAAAAAAAGCTTGGTCCGTTTTACTACACGGTTTCTCATGATTATAGTCGAGAAAAATGGGATGTAGGGGTGTTAAATCAGCAAGACAAAACGAACATTCCTGAGACTGATTTGAACGATGAAACGCTAAAACTGTTTCAAAGCACGGTTGATGATTTAGCAGAGCTCGCGATTCGATTTGCTGCTATGAGCGTACTGCTTGTATGTTCACTCGTTGTTTTTACGTACTTTCGCATTCAAAAAAAACGCCCTTTTCTCCGCTTGTTTTTTATTTTTTCAAGCGTTGGCTTTCTATTTTGCGTCTATACATCATTGGAGTTATTTAAAAAAACTGAACAAGCAAAATCTTTATTTTACTTACTATGACTTGAAACCCAAAAAAAACCAGCCGATTGGCTGGTTTTTTCATGCATTTCTTACGGTTATGTAGTTCTGTTCATACGTCATTTCTTCCGTTTGCTTTTGCTGCTCCAAATGATAATAAGCAGCGCATACTCCTCCTAGACCAGCAAGTGCTAGGACAATTAGAAGTATGGATGTCGCTTTTTTCATTACTTTTTCTCCCCTTATGTTTAACCCTACCTAGCAACGGCAGCTGTAAAAAAGAGTCCCCTTTCTCTTCTTTACTTGCTCATTACTTACGAAAGATATTATCATACTTTTTTTCATTTTTGTCATTTTTTTAGCTATTGTCAAAAAATTGTATATTTTATACTCGGTTTAACGAATGTTTAAGAAAGTCCATGGACTGGTTTTTTGAAAGGCCAAACGCCGTTACGATATAATCAACGTAGGCAAGAAGCTCGACGTTTCCCCCTAGTTTTGTTGTTTTAAATGATTGATTAAACCGATACTGCTTTTTATCTGAAAAGACGAGCCCTTCTTCTTCTAGAAATGTTTGAAACTGCTGATGCGGAAAGTAAAGCACATCATTTCGAACGTTCTCTAAATCAATTACAATAATCATGTCTTCAAGCTCAGTTTTTAATTCCATCATACAATCGATGTATCCGCCGATGCAGCTGATTAAAGATGTAAGAAAAAAGGGTCCGTTTATATATTGAAACTGCTCAAAAATCGTCTCATCAATGTAGCTTGAAATGCTGGATTTCAGCACGTCATGAATTTGTTTTGGTTCTTCCATATACGGAATAGGAATGTGAAACTTAGCTGATCCGTTATAAAACTGCTCCCACGCAATTGTTTTATCATATGCATCAATTACATCTGTGCTTCGAAAAATGATGGATTCCGCTGAATAAGAAGCTTTGACAAACGGTGTATGCAGCATCACCGTACTCTCATCGTCCAAACGATAGTGTTTTGGTTCGCTAGACTTGCTTAAAATATATTGCTTTAACCGTTCTTCTTCCATTTGTTCGATTAAATGCAAATCATATAGTGGCAGCACGTACATATTACACATCCCGTAATGAATATAGCTTTTCCCGTGCATCGGCCACTTTCTGTTATAGATAGACAGTTCTTTTGTGCAAAATTCCTCTATTCGCTGCGTTTGATCCTCCGATTTTTGATAAAGACGATCTAAATGATAGCGATCATCGATTTCCGTAACCGGAGATGTGCCGCTTCCAATTCTTCTGTAAATTTTCCCGTAAGACATGTACGGAGGGTTCGGACCTTCGGGAATCCAAATAACAAAAACACCTTGCCCGGGGTGATCTTCAGGTGATAAAAAGCGCGTAACGATACGAGGAATGGGATTGGTGACATCTTTCAGCATATTATTAATAAACAGCTCATATTCCTTGCGCTCGAGCAGGTTAATGGAATGGTCGTCTTCATCTACGCCAAAAATAAGCCACCCTCCTTTTTCATTGGCAAACGAAGCGATGATATTTGGGATTTTCCGTTTGACCGTTGAGCTTACTTCGCGCTTGAACTCAAGCTGATAGCCTTCTTCTAAATGTTTTTCCATCATGCGCTGCACATCTGAAAACTCAATTTCTCCAATTGTTTTTTTCTTTCCTTCTTCGCTTATAAATGGTGAATAAAACGATTCTTCGTTCACTTGTCTTCCCCCTCCTCACCACTTCTATTTAACTTATCCATATGATGAGAAGTAAAAAGACAGTCATATTTCTTTGATTTTTTTCAAAAAACAAAATTTTTACCAAATTCATCCTGTTTTATATTATGATAGAAAACGAGGTGAATAACATGATTGAAGCAATATTTTTAGACCGAGACGGAACGATTGGAGGCAGTAATGACATTCAATATCCAGGTGATTTTCAGCTGTTCCCCCAAGCAAAGCAAGCGATTAAAGACATAAAAAAACAAAACATTCCGCTGTTTTCCTTTACGAATCAGCCCGATGTTGCAAAAGGAAAGGTAAATAAATCACAGTTTATCTCTGAACTTTTAGCTTTTGGATTTGATGATGTTTACCTTTGTCCTCATGAAGATTCAGACGCCTGTTCGTGCCGCAAACCAAACCCCGGCATGCTGTTAAAAGCAGCGGAGGAGCACAGCTTAAATTTGGCTAACTGCATCGTGATTGGCGACCGGTGGAAAGACCTAGTAGCGGCCAGTGCAGCAGGCGCTCACTGCATTTTAGTGTTAACAGGAGCCGGGCATGACACGTTACATAAACGAGGAAAATGGGCTGATGTACAACCAGCCTTTATTGCAGCCAATATACAGGAAGCTGTTCAATTTATCTTTACATCACTGAGTTCACAGCCGATACTATCGCATTCACATACTCGTTGAACAGCTGCTCATCCTGTAATAATTGTTCATACTGCGGAGTGGTGATTTCAAGCTGCAGTCCTTTATGCCGCTGATTGTCGTTGGCGATATTTCGAGGTGAAACGCCTTTTAAATGTACGGGCGTTTCACTGATCGGAAAATTCGAAAGTGCTTGACGCACCGCTTTTTCTAACTTTTCGTCTCTTCCTCCAATATAAGTTGTGCAGACATCGCTATAGGCACCGTGAAGAGAAATGGTGACCTCTGATTTTTTCACAAGATGACGGGCCATTTCTTCATCGTAGTTTGCAGACGTAACATGTAATTCAAACGGATTTTCTGTTTTCAGCGTTTTAAATACGTACACCGTTGCGTTCAGCTTTTCTGCTATTTTTTCCGCTACTTCTCCTGTCCCAATTTCCATCGTTCCTCCGTGAATCGCAAGCACGACAATTTCTCTCCGGCGAATGACACACTCTATTTCGTAATCAATTCCCGCTCGTTCACACTGAGATAATTCTTGAAAACTTTGATACACATCCCTCATCTGTTTCTTCACACCTTTCTTTTATCTTTCATATACCCAGGCTTTAATTTTCCTTTTTCTTCATATAGTAAAAGTAGTAAAGGGATTAACCCTTTGTTTACGCGTTCATTTTTGTTTTTATACTTTATATTTTAGTGTGCACAAAAATTTTTTTTGAAATTCGAAATAAAAGTATTGCCAAACAAACCGTCCAGACGGTAAAGTATTCTAGGGAAAATCAAAAAGGAGGAAATTCATGTGTCTACATATGATGATATATTGCTTGCGGCCACTCAGGTTGTACAGCGTGACGGCGTTGGAAATTTAACGCTCGAAAAAGTAGCAAAAGAAGCCGGTGTTAGTAAAGGCGGCTTGTTGTACCACTTCTCATCAAAAGATGAATTGATTCAGCAAATGCTGTACTCAGTCACAAAGCAATATGATGACGGGCTACACGTGCAAATTGAACATGATGATGCTCCTGGCAAATGGAGCCGGGCTTATCTCGCTGAGACGCTTCATGACCTTCAGCGTGAACAAGCGATGAGCGCAGGGTTGCTTGCAGGTATTGCAACGAATCCTGAACTTCTGCAGCACCTTCAAACACACTATGAAAAGTGGCAGCAGCATATTGAACAAGACGGCATTGACCCTGTCCTTGCTACCATCGTGCGCTTAGCAGCCGATGGATTATGGTTCAGCCAAATGTTTGGGCTCGCACCCGTGGATCCAGACATGCAAAAACAGATTCAACAACAACTTCGGAAATTAACAGAGGAGGGTTTTCGATGAAAGCCTATTTATTTTTAGCAATTGCAATTAGTTCAGAATTATTTGGTACATCTATGTTAAAAGCATCAAACGGATTTACAAAATTTTGGCCTAGTCTTGGTGTTTTATTAGGATTTGGTCTTGCTTTCTATGCGCTTTCCACATCACTTCAGCACATTCCACTCAGCGTTGCATACGCCATTTGGTCTGGTGTAGGAACTGCTGTGACAGCTGTAATTGGCGTAGTCATTTGGAAAGAAAGCGGCAGTCTTACGATGGTATTTGGCATCGTATTAATCATTGCAGGAGTCATTCTTTTAAATTTAAAATCAGTGGCTCATTAAAAAAAGAGCCAGTAAATACTGACTCTTAAGCAAAGGAGGAAAATCGACTGTCTACTTATGAAAGTAGTATGTATCGTTTTCCTTTTTTTATACTCTTTTATAGATTAAACGGATCTAGGAATTTAACAGATGGATATTTGTCCTGGAACAAACGCCATACAAAATCGTTTTCAAACATAAGAACAGCATGCTTATCACGATCTTCTACTAGCATCACGCGAGAATCTAGCATGCGATCTTCAATTGTTGCTTTGTCTACCCATTTTGCAATGTTGTGAGACATGCGTGTGAATTCAAGATCGACATTGTACTCACCTTTCATACGATGTTCAAATACTTGGAACTGAAGTTCACCGACTGCTCCTAAAATATAATCTCCAAAGAACGGCGTACGGTAAAGCTGTACCGCCCCTTCTTGTACAAGCTGATTAATCCCTTTTTCAAAGTGCTTGGATTTCATTGCGTTTTTCGCACGAACTTTTACAAACAGTTCAGGCGGGAACTTTGGAAGAGCATCAAATTCGAATACTTTTCCTTCTCCTACAATTGTGTCCCCGATTTGATACGTGCCTGAATCATATAAACCAATGATATCTCCAGGATACGCTGTGTCTACTGTTTCACGGCTTGACGCCAGGAACTGATGAGACTGCGCTAGCTTCATTTTACGGTTTGTTCTTGCTAACGTCACGTTCATTCCACGCTCGAATTTCCCTGAACATACGCGTACGAACGCAATGCGGTCGCGGTGAGCTGGGTTCATGTTCGCTTGAATTTTAAAGATGAAACCTGAGAAGTTTTCATCCGTAGGCTGAACGGTGCCATTCGTTGATTCACGAGGCTGCGGCGGTGATGTTAATTGTAAAAATGAATTAAAGAAAGACTGTACACCAAAGTTTGCAATCGCACTTCCGAAGAAAACAGGTGTTAATAGACCTTGCTTTACTTTTTCAATTGAAAAATCATTACCTGCTTCGTCTAATAGAGATAAATCATCCACTAAGCCTGGTAAATACATTTCATCGACGTGCTTTTTAATTTCATCGTCGATATTTTCACCGTCAAAGTCTGCAAAATATGACTCTTTGTTTCCTTGGTATACTTCAATTTGTTTTGAAAAACGGTCATACGTTCCTTGGAATCGTTTCCCCATGCCAATTGGCCACGTTACAGGGTATGATTCAATACCGAGTACATCTTCAATTTCTTCAAGCAGCTCAAGCGGCTCTTTTCCTTCACGGTCTAATTTATTGATAAATGTTAGGATGGGAATACCGCGCATACGACAAACTTTAAAAAGTTTAAGCGTTTGTGCTTCAATCCCTTTTGTTCCGTCAATAACCATGACCGCACTGTCTACAGCCGTTAAGGTACGATACGTATCCTCACTGAAGTCTTCGTGTCCTGGTGTATCCAAGATGTTAATAAAGTGATCTTTATACTCAAACTGCATAACACTTGATGTAACCGAAATTCCACGTTGTTTTTCGATTTCCATCCAGTCAGATGTAGCAAACTTGCCTGATTTTTTTCCTTTAACCGTTCCGGCTGAACGAATCATTCCACCCAGTAACAGCATTTTTTCTGTTAACGTTGTTTTCCCGGCATCCGGGTGAGAAATAATGGCGAATGTACGACGCGAATCGACCATTGTTTCTTGAAGTTGGTTGCTCATACGTTTTAAAATCCTTTCTGCTCTACAATTCCTATTTTCATCATTTCATTATACGCTTTTTTTATACTGTGTGACTAGTTTTTTTCATATTTGAATACTTCTGCAAAATCAAAGAAATCGTCAACAAGGTGTAAAAAGCGAACAAGAAAAGACCCCTTTTATAAAAGGGGCCTTCTCCCAGTTTAGTTTAACGAACGACCAGAGAAACGTTCTGCTGATCGGCTTAAACTTTATAAAAAAAATTACTTTTGAACGTTAGCAGCTTGTGGTCCACGGTTGCCTTCAACGATTTCAAATGTAACTTCTTGACCTTCTTCTAAAGTTTTGAAACCTTCGCCTTGGATAGCAGAGAAGTGTACGAATACATCGTCTTGTCCTTCTACTTCGATGAAACCGAAACCTTTTTCAGCGTTGAACCATTTTACTTTACCTTGTAACATATCTCTTTTCCTCCTTGTGTGACAATCCACACATTGTGTATTACTCTATTCCTGCTCTTACAATAAGTCAAGACGAACACTTCGAACTATCCTTACCGAACAAAAATAAGCACCTTTATTGTAACAAATCCTCCAAAAAATTTCAAAGGAATTTGCACATTCTTTTTGTTCGCTTCTATCCCTTACCTACAGCCTTTCTACCCCCTTTTAAGCAGCCGAATGTGAACGAATTATCCGCACTTCTTCTTGATGTTTCTTCTGGTATAACGATCCTTTAAATGGATAACGCTATAGAGATAGATACTCTTTCTATTTATGAGAAAGCAGGTGACATCACAAGCGATGGAAGACATTCTTTTGTCCCTTCTTAGAACCTTTGTTTCTTTTATTATCTTAAGCATTACAACTTTCCTGATTGGAAAACAAATTAACACGCATAATAATCATTTTACATTTGCAATGTCCATCATTATTGGATCGTTCATCGCAAATATGGGATTTGATTTAAAATTAAAATTTCTGCCGATGTTCGCTTCTTTTGCTTTTCTTGTGGCCATTCATTTTCTTTTAGCATCAACAGCTCTAAAAAGCAGGCGCTTACGAAAATGGATTACAGGCCGCCCGACGGTTATTATGGAAAAAGGAAAGCTTCTTGAAGCAAATATGAAAAAAGTCAAATATTCTATTGACGACTTGAATCAGCATTTACGAGAACTAGGAACGTTCAACATTGCTGAAGTAGAATTTGCTGTTTTAGAAGTAAGCGGAAAACTGTCAGTATTAAAAAAAGCGGCTTATCAAAACATTGCCAAACAGGACGTTTTGTCTAAGCCGTTTAAAGAAATGAATTTACCGGTAGAACTCATCATGGACGGAGAAATTATTCATAAAAATTTAACATCTCAATATACCGAACAATGGATCAACCTTGAGCTTTCAAATCGCCAGCTTCAGTTGAACCAAGTGCTGTATGCAGTTGTGTCAACAAACGGCATGCTCTATGTAGATGAGTATAAAGATCAGCTGTCCGCTCCTACAGACAGAGAATAAGGTTGAGACATAACTAAACGAGTTTGATTCTCCATAAAGAATCAAACTCGTTCGGATAAAATACGTTTGTCCCAGTTTTACTGTGCCATTTCTTCAACTGTTCCTTCTTTTAAGCCATAATAGTTCCGCTCAAATCGCTTTATTTCTTGATCATAGCGGCGTACTTTTGCATCGGCTAGCTGGCGGCTTTGTTTTGTTTCTTCAAGCAGCTCGACCTGCTGATTAATTTGAAAAATAGTCGTCGTCAACTCGTCTTGATAATCATAAATTTCATTTTGAATATCCACGCATACGGGCAAACGATTTGCTAAAATAAAGTCCGTCATTTGCATAAGCACTTTTTTACGCTCTACTTCTTTCACTTTGCTTTTGACAGCTCGTTCTGCAGAACGGAACGTCAGCCTTACTTTAGAGAAGAAGTCACCTTTAATCGAAAGCTTACGCTGCAGTTCTTCTACATCTTGTTTTAATGATTCATGCTCTTCAATCATTTTTTGAAGCACAAGCCCTCCGTTTAATGATGTGAGCTCCATTTCATCAAGCTGATGGCGAATAGCTGTTTTGAGCGTTTCAATTTGTTTCACCGTCTTTTTCTCCGTTGCGCGGAGCTGCTTAACATACTGCTCTGTTTTATAAATAAAGCTGTCCAACCGTTCACGGTCAAACAGTGACTGCTCTTTCTTTTTTACATAATCTTGATACGCTGTGTGTACAGATGACCATTTAATCAGCAGAGACTGATAATTCAACAGCTCATCCTGATGCTCAAGCTTGTACGTCCACATCAGCTGAACAACTACTAATAACAGCGGTAAAAAAGTTCCAGCTTCTTTGCGTTTTGCAATAATTTCATGACTTTCAAAGCTCGCCATTAAAAACAGCGGCGCATTCATACTAAATAGCAGTGCTGGCGGGTAATTAACGGGAATAAAAATACTCATTACGGTTGCCATAAGGCCTGAAATAGCAGGGTATGCGTGCGGAGGAAGCTGTTTGTATAGCTCGATTGTCCCTTTTTTTTGCAGCAGTTTCACAAGCGATTTCTGCTGATAGTCTCCTAATGCATCAATCATTCTTTCTTGATACATGGGGTTTAGCTGTTCAATCCAATTCATCAACTGCTGCTGAAACACAACTTGCTGACGATTTGTAGCAATCATGTACTGCGAATCAATTAGATGAAAGAACAGTCGGATTTGATGGCGCATTACGTCTTCTAGCGTATGACAGCGTGCAATTGAAAACAGCTCATTGTATTTAGATACAAGCAAATTTCCAATGTTATCACTTAACTCGTACAGTTCGCCATTTGTCGTAGCATGAGAAACGGGAAGTTCAAAAAACTTCGCCATTTCAAGCAAAATATGCAGATGCATGTCTACTTCAGGCTGTTTTTCAAGCAATTTCATTTCTTCTACCAATGATGCTTGAAAATCCGTATGCTCCGTTTGCTGATACTGTGCTGACATTTCCGTATAAATGCGGTGGTCACATAACACATAAGCAGCTCTTAGGATATCGCCTTTAGACGTAAGCAACCCATACAATAACTGTTGTCCGTTCATCTTCACACCGTCCTTCATTAAATTTTCTTACTATAGCTTTCTATCATTTTATACTTTTTCTATAAATTCGATGCAATAGTTCAAATTTCCTGTTATCTTTCTTCTTGCTTTCTTAATACGAAGAGTGCCGTCCAACATGACATCAGTGCAGGCGGGATTATCCAAGTCATATATCGCCACTCACCCGTCACAAGCGCCATAATGAGAAAGATGAGCGGAAAACCTATTAGTACTATGATAACACGTGCTCGGCTTACCGTTTTTTTCATAGTGCATCGCCCCTTCTGTTCGTCCCTTATTCCTATAATACCCTTTCGCTTCTATAGCATTAAACACCTTTATAAACCGTTCGTACATTTCCTCGTTTTCTAGACAGTCTATGACATAAGTTTTAAAAAAGAACAGAGGATACCTCTTACTTTGATGAATCTCGTAAGCAGCTTTTATGTTTTGACAAGCTAAATCGAGAAAAATGTGTTATGGTAAAAGAAAATTTCGTTTTTACTACCTACATTGAAACGAAAGGGTTGATCGTATGAACATTTTTTTGATTGGCGCAAGTGGCAGGACCGGACAGGAATTAATAAAGCAAGCGATTAAAAACGGACATTATGTAAAAGCATTTGTGCGAAATCCATCTAAGCTTAAGATAACGCATGCGAACGTACACATCATACAAGGGGACGTGCTTGATTATTATGAAGTTTGTCAGGCCATGCGGGGGTGTGATGCAGTAATCTCTTGTCTTGGAACCGAAAATCTAGGGCATTCTACCCTTTTAGTAGAAACGACAAATCTGCTGGTTCAATGTATGAACGAAAACGGAATTCAGCGTATCGCCTACACGGCTTCAGCGGGAATCGACGGAGAAATTCCTGGGATGACGGGCTGGCTTGCTCAGCGTATTTTAAAAAATGTACTTCGCGATCATCACGAAGCCGTGAAGCTCTTGAAGGTAAGCGGACTCGACTGGACCGTTGCTCGGCCAATGGGTTTAACAAGCGGTCCATTAACCACGTATTATCGTATAGGAGAGGCTAGCATACCAGAAAACGGACGCAATATCAGCCGTTCTGACGTCGCTCATTTTCTCCTTCAAGCCGTAGAAAACAACAGGCACATAAAAAAATCACTAAGTCTTTCGTATTAAGTGTTCTAAAGGAGTGTTGATAGTGAACCTATCAAAAATTTTTCTAAAAATAAGTCTTGTACTTTTAATGGCATGCGTCTTTATTGAAGGTAATTTTCAGCTGGCGCTTGGCATCTTTGCTGCTGTTTGCATGCTTGTCATTATTTTTGCCAAGCCTCTTGCAAAATCGCTGCTTCCTGCTAATAAAAAAACAGGAAAAAAAGACCGCGAAACGTTAATGATGATTATTGGTGTGATCGTTTTTATTTCAGGAAGCTTTTTTATTGCGTAGTACTGTAAAGAAAACAGACTTAAATCCACATTTTCAATCATATAAAGGGCTGTGCTGTAAGTCGAATGTTCGACTTATGACACAGCCCTTTTTTAGTTTTAATAAGGTCTCTTTTTACAATAGCTTCTGTTCTTTTATATACATACCATTCCATTATTTAAGCAAATTACCTACCAAACCCTCTTATGCTTTTTTCATCAGCTCACATAATATATGTAGAAGATGTCAGAAGACAAGCGTCAAACGATTTATATCTAGAAAAAGGAGGAAGATAAATGAAATGCCCCCATTGTGCTTATTCTAATTCGGAAGGGGTAAAATTCTGCTTAAATTGCGGCCATGAAATCGTGGACCACAACGAAAACTACAGCATATTCTACTTGTTTGCCCATCGTGTTGATAAAATTCCGAGAAATGAACGTTCCGTTGAACCTAAGTTTCGAAATATATTTTCTCGAGTCTTCCGACAGCACAGTGAAATGGAAGCTGAACGGCTTTTTATTGTAGGAACAGGGCTTACGACTCCTAAAATAGAAGAAGTTGTAAATACATGGCCAAAACCTTGGCTTTTTGCAAGGGTCTTTCTTATTGCGCTTGTCGCATACTTAGGCCTATATTTAGGCGTAAGTTTGTTCGAAAACATCAACTTCATACCAGGTCTTATTGTAGTCGGTGCTTTTGCAGTTCCATTTACTACTCTCATTTTCTTTTGGGAAATGAACGCTCCCCAGAATATTGCTATTTACAAAATTGTTTATGTCGTTTTTATTGGCGGAATCCTTTCACTTTTATTAGCACTTGTGTTTTACGATATTCTTGGAAATAACACAAACGTGATTGTAATTGGAATATGTGAGGAACTCGCTAAAGTTATCGCTGTTATTTATTTTGTGCGCAATCTTAAATATAGATATATCCTTAACGGCCTTCTTTTAGGAGCTGCAATAGGAGCTGGTTTTGCTGCTTTTGAAACCGCTGGCTATGCTCTACGGGCACTTCTTTCCGGCAGCTTTCACATGCTTTATTCCACAATACTCTGGCGCAGTATTTTCGCTCCTGGGGGGCATGTGGCTTGGGCTGCCTTGACAGGAGCTGCCATATGCATCGTACAAGAAGATAAGAAATTTCAGTGGAACATGCTGGTAAAACTGAAATTTCTCGGTGTATTTTTGCTTGTCGTTTTTATGCACGCTCTTTGGGACTCACCTATACTAGGTGTTGTCCCAGCAGGACATACGATTTTGACGGTTGTCTTATGGATTTTAGTATTCAGTATGATCCGTATTGGTCTAAAAGAAATCGCGGATAAAAAGTTGGAGTTGACCTACTCTAAAGAAAATCCTACACCCTCTTAGGAGATGTTCAGCTTGCGTTAAGCTGCTCGTTTTAACTTTTTATTACCTTTATGTTTCATTTTGAAAATTGGTGTTACAAATTGTAAAAAACAGCATTCAAATTACCTGTACATGATATGATAACCTCAATAACATGAAAGGGTGACTTGGTGAATGAACCTCACTGAAATTAAGCATATGATAACAAATTTAGTAAATTATAAAGATAGTGACATTACTCATACTCTTGCTAATAGGTTTACACTGAGTTATTCAGAACAATTAAACAGTTTTCAAATCTGCGACATTGAGAACGATATCATTTATCGTTATGAAGAACTGGAAACAGCTGCGTTAGCTTTGTTTAATATGATCCATAATCTTCCTAAGACCATTAATAGACATATTAATTCGTTTGAGCAAGTTTAAAACAGACAAAAAAGTTCATTTATTAACTAACATGAGCTTTTTTGTCTGTGTCTATCTATTTTAGTTATTTATAACCTTTTTCAAAAGCAGAATATCCTTTTGAATGGCCCGTCTAATTTCTTCAACTTTACAACGTTTATATTCTTGTACTAAGCGATAGAGCTCTCTTTTAAATAAAAATTCATCTTGTTGACTACTCATAGCAGCATGCCCCTTATTAGCTTTCTATTACAAGCGATTAAAGAAAGTATTCCCTTTTCTTCTTGTAAAAAACAATTAAATTAACAAATAGATGTAGAACAAACATTTCATCCGGAGCTTATGCAAACGACGAGGTGTTCTTACCTTTAGAGGAATGACATCATTTAGCTGAGAAAATATAAAAAAACATTGACTACTAGCTCTCAGTCAATGTTTTTTTATTTACTTTAGCTCTAATTCATTAAAGCTAATTGGCATACTTTTATGCATTCATGTCTCCTGAACCTGGAGCGTGCTCATTTGGCATTTCAGATAAGTGAGGAACGGGAAAAGCTTCCGGTGGAGGCGTTACGCTCAAGTCTCCGCCATTTCTGCTTGGCGTCTGCCCTTGGAATATTTCTTCCATTCTGTGCGGATCTGACCTAAAATCAAATTGCGTGTTATGATAGCCCATCTCGACAAATTTTCTTCATTCAGGGTATTTATTAATATCATAATTTGGTACAGGGAAAAGCTTGCCCCAGTCCATGCACAAAAAAAGGAGCTGGTTAAAACCAGCTCCTTTTTCTCTATTATTTCTCTATCCCTGCTTTGATTTCTTTAATCATGCCTGCCATTGACTCAAGGCCTCCTCCAGATAAATACCAAAGACCTGGATCAAGATACACAACGTGATTGTTTTTCACTGCATTGACTTCTTTTACATACTCATTTTCAACAATTTGTTTAGCAGATGATTTTTCACCAATTGCTGCGCCGCGGTCAACCACGAATAAGTAGTCCGGGTTTTGCTTAACTAAATATTCATATGCAATGCTTTGACCGTGCTTAGCCGATGGATCTAGGCTGTCGTCTGCTGCTTTGATACCAAATACATCATGAATTAATCCGTATTTAGACCCTGGACCAAATGCTGTCATTTTGCTGTCATTTGCCATCATTACAAGCGCTTTTTTATCTAGTTTGTCCGCTTGTTTTTTCAAATCTGCAATTTGCTTATCAATTGCTGCTAGATCTTTTTTCGCTTGATCTTCTTTATCAAAAATTTGTCCTAGTACTTTTGTGTTTTCTTTAAATGACTTCATATAGTGCTGGTTGTCCGTATCGATATAGATCGTCGGCGCAATTTTTGAAAATTCATCAAATGAATCTGCTTGGCGGCCTTGAATAATAATTAAGTCTGGCTTTAGTTCTGCAATCTTTTCGAAATCAGGTTCTTTTAAGCCACCTACATTCGCATACTTATCATCTTGATACTTTGATAAATACTCAGGAATCGCTTGTTTTGGCAAGCCCGCTACTTCAACGCCTAGTTTATCTAGCGTATCAAGTGCACCCATGCTGAATACTACAACTTTTTTAGGATTTTTCTCAATTTTAATTCCGTCTTTATTGAACTGATCGGTTACCGTTACCGTTTCTTTTTGCTTACTTTCTCCACCTGTTGTTTCTTTTGCTCCTTGATTACCGCAAGCGGCCACAACAATCGCCGTTAAGACTGCTACAAACATTACTAACACTTTTTTCACTTTTGTCACCTCATGAATAAATTTTATGAAAAATAAACGCAAATACGCTGTCCGCCAACCGTTTCGATTGGAATATCCATATCGTATATATCCTTTAATACAGATGTTTGAATGATGGTTTCTGTTGGGCCTTCACGGATCACTTCACCGTTTTTAAGCGCCACGATGTAATCCGAATAGACAGACGCAAAATTAATATCGTGAATGACAATCACAATGGTTTTGCCTAAGTCTTCTACGAGACGTTTCAACAGCTTCATAATTTCAACAGAATGCTTCATATCTAAGTTATTGAGCGGTTCATCTAAGAAGATATACTCCGTGTCCTGTGCGATGACCATAGCGATAAAAGCTCGCTGACACTGTCCTCCGCTCAGTTCATCTAAGTATTTATCTTGAATACTTTCAAGCTTCATATAACTCAGCGCCTGATCAACCGCTTGTTCATCGCTTTTTGTTAACCGGCCTTTTGAATAAGGAAACCGGCCAAAATTTACGAGTTCACGTACGCTAAGTCTGATATTCAGCTGATTGGACTGTTTTAAAATGCTCATTTTTTTGGCTAAATCCGAGCTGTCAATATTCTCTATATTTTTTCCTTCTATTGATATTGATCCTGAGTCGGCTTTAATAAGACGGCTCATAATGGAAAGCAGCGTACTTTTCCCCGCTCCGTTTGGGCCGATAAATGATGTGATTTTCCCTTTTGGAATCACCACAGATGTTTTTTCTAAAACGGTTTTTTCTCCGTATTTTTTACTGACATTTGTTACTTCTACCATGATCTATTCTCCTTTAGCAGCAAATAAATAAAGTAAATTCCGCCGGCAAAGTCAATGATGACGCTCAGCGTGGTGCTGAAGGTGAACACTTTTTCAACAATAAATTCTCCTCCGACGAGGGCTATAACACTAAGCAGCAGTGATCCCATCATTAGATAGGTGTGCTTGTAAGTTTTGAACAGTTCTCTCGCAAGGTTCACAACAAGCAGTCCAAGAAAGGTAATCGGCCCAACTAAAGCTGTGGCCACTGAGACAAAAATGGCGATCACAATCAGCATTTTTTTGACAAGCCTGTCATAATCAATACCTAAATTTACCGCATGTTCTCTTCCTAACGACAGAACATCAAAAATGGAGGTAAAACGCCATACGTAAATGCCAAGCAGGATAAAAATAACCGCTGCTATGTATAGCAAATCAGTATTGACATTGTTAAAGCTTGCAAATGATTTATCTTGTACAATTTGAAATTCATTCGGATCAATCAGCATTTCCATAAATGAAGACATGCTTTTAAATAACGTGCCGAACACAATTCCAACCAGTAAAATAAAGAAAATATTCTTACCGGCTTTTTTGAACATCAGTATGTAAAGCAAGACCGAAAAGATAATCATCAGCGAAACGCAAAGAAGAAAGTTAAGATTTTTGTTCATGATGACAATATTCGTCGAGCCAAAGATGTACACAATAAACGTTTGCAGAAATAAATACAGTGAATCCAGTCCTAGAATACTAGGAGTTAGAATTCGATTATTGGTAATCGTTTGAAAGATAACGGATGAAAACGCAATTGCTCCTCCGGTTAAAACAATCGCAGCGACTTTTTCAATTCTTCGCGGCAGCGTGTACTGCCAGTAGCCTAAATCATAGCTGATAAACAGCGCAGCCGACAAAATAGCCAGCGCGGCCAGAATAATAATTTTATATTTGTTATGCATAACGACCTCTCCTTATCAGCATAAAAAGAAAGATCGCACTTCCTATTACACCGACCATTAACCCAATAGAAACTTCATAAGGGAAAATAATGACTCTGCCTAAAATATCGCACGCAAGTACGAATACAGCTCCAAGCACCGCTGTATGAGGCAGGCTTTTTCGCAAATGATCTCCACGGTAAATCGATACGATATTGGGGATGATTAATCCTAAAAAAGGCAGCATGCCAACGGTCAAAATCGTAATCGACGTAATAAGCGAAACAATGACTAATCCAATGTTTACGATTTGTTTGTATTTCACGCCTAAATTGATTGAAAAGCTTTCTCCCATACCAGCAACCGTGAACTTATCTGCGTAAAGATAAGCAATTATTAAGAGCGGTATACTCAGGTATAAAAGTTCATATCGCCCTTTGACTACTAGCGAAAAGTCGCCTTGCAGCCATGAAGAAAGGTTTTGAATCAAATCGTATTTGTAAGCGATGAAGGTAGCTAGGGAACTTACGATACTGCCGAGCATTAAACCAACTAGTGGAATATAAATCGTATCGTTAAATTTAATTCTGTCTAGTATTCTCATAAACAATAGATTGCCCGCAAGTGAGAAAATGAAAGCAATGCTCATTTTTAATAGAGGACTTGCTGAAGCAAATACTAGTAGAGAAATCAACACACCAAGTCTTGCCCAGTCCATCGTTCCTGCAGTTGTTGGAGAGACAAACTTATTTCGCGTAATTTGCTGCATAATTAACCCGCAAATACTAAGGCTCATTCCCGCCATAATAATACTCAAAAGCCTAGGAAAACGACTAAAAAACAGCGTTTGGCTTTCTTCTTTTGTTAAATGAAACAGATCCATCGCTGACAGGTCTTGTACTCCTACAAAAAGAGACGAAACCGCTAGTACAGCAAACACAAGAATTAACTGATAAAACTTCAACTTTCCTTGCTCCTTTCTTTCATCTAGAAGTCTAGTTATCTCCTCCTCTATATCATATGTAAATGATTATCATTATCAATTGACTACCCCTATAATACCATTATTCTCTAAATAATCAATGGTTTTCTTAAAATTAAAGCAAAAAAATGCCTTAACAGATGGATCTGTTAAGGCATTTTAAGGTTCAATTAAACTTAAAAAGAGCTATTTCTCTCTTCATACATAAGAGATTAAAACATACCTAACTCGCCCTCATTTAAAGACGAATAATAGGAATAAATGATCTGGACTGCTTGTTTCACCGCTGTTGATTTCCGTGCAAGGCTTCGCGCTCCGTGAGGTCTCATCCCTTACGCTTTTTTCGCAGGAGTCTTCGCCTCTAACCACCAGCTAGAAATAACTACATACATGAAATCTACGTTCACCATAACAACAAAAAATCCGAACCATTAATAATTATTAATGGTTCGGATTTAACTTTAAGCAAAATACTTTTGTCGCAGCCTCTTTGTATCGCAATTACATATATATGAAATATATGTTTATATTTGAAAGAAATCTACTTATTTTGCAAATACATGGTTTCCGATAACTGCCGTTACTTGCTGCGTTGCAACCCATTGACTTTCAGCGATTTTCGGATTATAGAAAAACAGCGCATCGTTTTCATGCGGGTTTGATAATGCTTCACTTACCGCTCGTTTTGATTCTTCTGATGCAGGCTGATTAATTGCTCCGTTTGCTACTGGTGAAAATTGATAGACGCCGTTTCCTAGCTGCTGATAAATAACGTCGTGAATGTTATTTGGGAATTCCGGTGAAGCTACACGGTTTAATACCACAATTGCTACCGCTACTTTTCCTTGGTACGGCTCACCTTTTGCTTCTGCCTCTACTAATCTAGCTAGTAAATCTTGATCTTGTGCAGAAACCGATGTAGACGGAGCAGTTTGTGCCGGCGCCGGTGCTTCTCCTTGAAGTTTTAATGTTTGTCCGATGGTAATGATATCACTTTGTAAACCGTTAACAGCTTTTAACTGATCCACAGTCATGCCGTTTTGTGTTGCAATATGATATAACGTTTCGCCTTGTGCTACTGTATGTACAGATGTTGCCGGACTAGCGGCAGGTTGTGCTTGTCCCTGGTCAGGAATCGTTAATGTTTCTCCAACGTAAATCATGTCGTTTTGGCGGTTATTAGCACCTTTCAGCTCATCTACCGTAACCCCATTTTGTTGGCCAAGCCCCCACAAGGTATCTCCTTTTACGACTTTGTGCGAAGCTGCTGCTGATGCTGTTCCTTGACTTGCTAGAAATGCTACAGACGCTGCAGAAGCAACTGCCCATTTTTTTACACGTTTTTTACTCACAAAAACTACCTCCTAAAATTTGAACCTGTTATTACCTTAGCACATAGATTCGCCTTTTCATTAAAAAAAACAGTAACATTTGTTCTAATTGGATTAAGTTTCTTACAGTGCCATTCATTATGTTACAACTTTTACATGCCCCTTAAAGAATATGTAGAAATATGACGATTTCATTGCGAAACGAGCTTTTTATCTGTTTACTTACATTCCTCTTTCTGTAAAAAACTTGATTTAATTATGATTAATCGCAGAGATAAAAAGGAAAACAGCAGTCAAATAGAGAAATAGTGTAACTATTGAGGAATGATTCAGCGCTTCTTTGTCAATTTACGTTTGTTTATTAATAAAGGAGGTCTATTTGGATGTGTGCAAATAAAATGTATGTGACGTATAATACGGAAAAACCGGCTATTACAATTCAAGGAGCTTTTTATCATACGGGAGGAACGCAGGAAGAGTTTTTGCGGGAATTCAAGTACTGGCTTGAATCTCACGGCTGGTCATTTATGGGCGTAACAAATGAAACAACGATGACAACGGCGAACAAAGAGTTAAAAGAAACGATGGAACAGCATAAAATAGAAGGCAAAAAAGTTCAAAGACTAGAAGATTTATAACGATTGCTTCTATGACCCTTCACACATGTCCAAACGCCAATACGTAAAAAAGCCTTTAGATGAGCTAAAGGCTTTTTTACATTAACGAGAAAGTGCGACCACCTTCTGATTTTCTACTCTCTCTTCAACAGGCTTTCTCATTTCTTTTTCCGTCCATACGCCAATGCGTTTTTGTCTTTTCCCAAGAGGCTGTTTTTCACATGCATAGCAAATTTCTGAAATATCATCAAAATGAGCTAACGACATCTTTATCCCTCCTTTTCTAAATATACACAGGCAAGTTAGTATGCTTTTTCCCTTATTTTCCAACGCTAAACTGCTTCATGTTGGATTTAAACAATTTATAAACAAATGGAATAAATAACTTCTACTTCATTATCATTTAGATTGTTTTATTTACATATAGGGGGGTAAACAAAAACTATCCCACCTCACACCCTGAAGTTTGAAACTGTCACGTAAGAAAGCTGCTTTATATAAAGCAGCTTTTTTATGTTTTTACTTTTCCTAGCTCCATACCTGATAAAATTTATATAACATCTAAAAAAGCATTCTCACAATTAAAATTGCTGCTTGATGTGCAGATCCTGTAAGTGCTCAGCAAGCTTATTTTCAAAAGATTCCAGTTAAACAAAAAACACCTGTAGCATTTAAAAAAAGATAAATACTACAGGTGTTTGTGCATGAGTCATAATAACAGGCAGCGCTAACTCACATCTCTTTTACAAACATCGCGCTATGTTTTTGATACATCCCCGGTATTTGTTATAAAGCAAGTATGACAAATATCTTCAATGCCTGTACAACTGGTGATGATGTCTTTCTTTCCTTCTTTTTTAATAGAAGAAAGTTCTAGATTTACGAGCCGATCCGTCACAGGGCAATAGGCAACCCAACGTTTATTTTCTAGTCGTTCATCCATCCCATACCTTCACCTTCTTAGACTTTAAAGTAAAGATACGTGTAAGTACTGCTTCATAATTCATTTCATATCGGAGAACTATTTACTATACCCTTTCCTTAAACATCCAAAACATGATTTTCAAGGAAATCATTTATATAAAAATTTTAAGAGCAGCAGTTCATTTTTTGTATCGGTGAATAGTACGCATGGATTCGTTAAAATCTTTTATGAGACGATAAGGCTTGCTCACTAACCTTATAGGAACTCCAATTAAAAATTTATTTATATCTTTTTTATATTTTTTTGATACTCGGTTAGGTTTCGTAGAGACACGCTTATAAACCTCTTTATAAAACTCTTTATAAACATCAACTTGAAATACCATTGTGCGATTGCATTCATGACATTCTACGCGCACAATTTTGCCGTTAATATAGGGAAGTTCCTCTTTACAACCGTTGCCATATAAATCGGCTTTGAATCCTCAGCTCCAATAATTAAGAGATACGATTTTTGCATCATAATGAATAAAAAAAACCGACTGTTTAGTCGGTTTTTTTGTAGAGATTGATTTTTAATGTCCCTCAACTATTCCAAATACTTCTGCTACGTGATTTTCTAATTTATGCTTGTAGTGATCAATGTTTGGATGTTTAACTACATCGTGAATAGAGTATGTTGGAAGTGGACTCATACCGACGTACTGATTCATTTTATGCAAATGCATAATGGCTTCGTCTAAACTTTTTCCTTCATAGAAAGCTTCGTCATTGTTAAAAATCGCTTCCGGCGCATTCCATGTAAGAGAAAACATGTATTGTTTCCCCGTTAATAAGCCGCCTCGCCCGTATTGATTGGAACCTTTAAAGAAAATGTTATCCATATACACGCGATCAATATATTGCTTAAACTTTCCGGGAATGCTGAACCAGTAAATAGGCGTCTGCATAATCACAACATCAGCCCATAGCCACTTTTCAATTTCTTCTTCTACTTCGTAGCCTTTATCAACCACCGTTGTTTTAATGTCAAATTGATCAGCGAGTAAATGCTGCATTTCATTAAAAATCGTCTGATTTAACTCTCCTTTTGACTTTTTATAATACTCGTGTCCGTTAATGATTAATACGTTTTTCATGCTGACCTGCTCCTTTCCAAAATCCTTGCTTCTTTATCTTCATATATCTGTATACCCATAAAAATCACTTACCTATCAGTACCTACTCTTACTTTGAAGTAACATAAGGTCTAATTTACTAATTCTTTAGAAGATGTTTAACTTGCATAAAGCAAGTCGTTTTTTTAAAAATCAGTTCTTTTCACCCAACAAAAAAAGACTGACGAATTAAATTTCGTCAGTCTTTCTGTCTTTTTTATTTCGGTTCGCCTACTTCATTTAACGGATAGTAGCGAAACTGCACTTTTCCGATCACTGATTTTTGTGAAATAAAGCCAAATGCTCGTCCATCATGGCTTACAGGACGGTTGTCACCCATGACAAATAGTGAATTTTTCGGTACCTTCACTTTGCCATCAGTTGCAGGCAGCGTTTGAAGCGTAAAATCTTCCGTGAATTTTTCATTAGGTGCAAGAGATTTTTTAGAGTCTTTTAAATACGGCTCTTTATAAGCTTTGCCGTTGATATACAGAACGTCGTTTTTCATTTCTACCGTATCTCCTGGCAGTCCAATTACACGTTTAATATAGTTTTCATCTGCATCCGGTGCATGAAATACAATCATATCAAAGCGATCAACATCACTGATTTTATTTAAAATAACGCGGTTTGAATCTTCAAACGTTGGATACATCGATTCACCGTGAACCGTAGTTGGCGCAAATAAAAAATGGCGAACTCCCACTACAATAACCAATGCAATAACAATGGACTTAATCCATGAAAACACTTCTTTTTTTACGTTATTTTTGCTCATTTCAAAACATCCCTTACGTCAAAATATACTTTCATCATAGCATCAAATAGAGGGAAAGTATAATAATAACCGAATAATCTTATTTATTACTCACCGTTTGTCACTGTGCCTTGATGGAAAAACAAGCGCCACTTTTCTTCTCTTTTTCGCCAAATAGAACTGCGAAGCGTCTTTTTTTCTGCCGTATGGTTCATAAGATGATAGGTAGTTAATACGCAGTCAGGAGACAATACGTCTACATGAAAATGAGAGATCTCAAATACATCTGGCGAAAGTACATGATTGTTATTGTAATCTTTTCGTTTCCATACCCTGCCCGAGCTGCCAAACTCCACGTAACCATCTGCAAGAATGTTTGAAAGCTCTTTAGCAGAGGTTCGTATCTCTGATTTTAAGTGGCTGCATTCCAACTCATAAAATGTCCGGGTGATATTCGCTTTTTCCACTTTCACGGTCTCCTCTCATTCTTTCTTACATTTATTATAAAGGAATACTGCCGTTTTCCTTTAAACAAATAATACTCCTATCTCAAATAGACAGGAGTATTATTTGTTTAGCTAACCCTATAACCTCTCTTCTTACCTGCCATCCAATCGCTAATTATTTTCACGACAATTCCCATGATGAATACTGTAAGAAATGAATAAAACATCGACCAGTTCAGCAATTTGTACAAATACAGCGCTTTGAATATTGGAATGCCTATAAAAGCAATAACGGCAGACGTAATAATATGTGCGATAAAGAAAAATTTCCATTTGCTGAAAAATTGGTAGACGAGTGCAATACTTACCGGAATAATAGCAAAGTCAACCGTATTGAAGCGATCTGTAAACGGCAGCATCTGGTGAGGATAGCACCACAGGTTAAAAAATTTCCCGAATTCATCTACTAAACCGACTATGTCAAAGCTGATAAAAAAAACGAGAAGCATAAAAAAGAGGCGCTGTCTATCAATAAAAAAGTAAAAAAGCAGCAGAAAAAGAGCGTTTATCACTACTATGAGCCACCATTGAAAACTAAAAAGATCTTGATGAACCCAATAAGAAAATTCCTTTTTGTTTAAGACTTGTTGCATCATTTTAATCATTTCAAACATAGAAATCCCTCCTATCTTAGAAAGTCTTTCCATGAGGGTTTCACTTCATACTAAAATAAAACATCGCACACAGTGCTTTTGCACCTCCTCCTTCTTCAAAAGCAGATTGTAGCTACTTAGAGATTTCTATCTGTCTAGTAAAAATTTTTGTAAGAGCGCTCTTTTCATCTCAGAACCTATTGACTATTATTTTCATTTCATACAAAATTAACAATTGTGCATGGTTTACATGTTAATACGAGCAAAAAAGATACTGTTTTGCAACATTAAAGGAGGAACAACATGAACATCGGTACGATTAAAAGAGAAGCTAAAGCTTCTTTAAAGAATCGCTGGGGACTTGCGATTCTACTGACAGTGGTGACGTACGGAGTATATACGCTTCTGCCTATTCCATTTGAAATTGTGGCAAGCGGCGGCTATGACAATTGGATGAAAGATGAATCTGATTCCGCTTCATGGATTTCAACTGCCTTTGCTATTGTCTTCTCGCCTCTTCTGATGGCGAACTACTGGGCATTTTTAGGTCTAGCACGAGGTGAATCTGTTCGATTGGGGCACTTGTTTAAAACATTCCAAGACTTTGGCCTTTATGTAAAGTCATTAGGAATTTATGTACTTATGACTCTTTATGTGATGCTGTGGTCACTGCTTTTACTGATTCCTGGAATTATTAAAGCACTGGCATATTCACAAACGTACTATATTTGTAAAGACAATCCTACTTACTCGATGAATCAAGCGATTACAGAAAGCCGTAGGTTGATGAATGGTTATAAAGGACAGTACTTCCTGCTGCTGCTAAGCTTTCTTGGCTGGTTTTTATTAAGTATTATTACAGTAGGAATCGGCTTTTTATGGTCTATTCCATACCTTTCTGCTTCACTTGCTCGTTTTTATGAAAATTTGTTAAACGAACGTTCATCGCATGCTGAATAATAAAAAAATCCTCTTCATCGTGAAGAGGATTTTTTTATAAGAACACGGTTTGCATAAGTGAAGCTCTTATGTCATAAAGCTTACTAAGAGTATAGAAGAAAGGCAGGGGCTTATATGTATACTACAAGTGAGATATGTCAGCAGTTTGGCCAGATTTTAAACGCTAAAAGCAAAGTTAGTCCAACAGGATGCTCAGTGTCGCTTAAAAGAAGCTTTCAGGCTTCTGTTCAAGGGCGGAAAAGCAGCTCTGTCGTTCCTGTTGGCGTATCATTTGAGGCGATAGACGCGCAGGGAAACGCGTTAAACTTGGCTGAGATTGCTATTTTACAAGAAGAAATCCCTCGTTTTACAGAAGCTGCTGCGCGGCAAGGTCTTATCGTAAGCGCTTTGCATAACCATTGGCTTTTTACAGAACCCGTCCTTATGTATCTTCATATTCAATCTGTAGAGCCTCCTTTGCATTTTGCAAAAAAAATGGCTTTTTGTTTTACAACGCTAAGCAGCTTGCCTGTTTCAACAAACGTATAATAAAAAAGAAGCACCTTTTAAAAGCATGGTAGAGCTATAAAAGATGCTTCTTTTTTTATGAATGAACATATTATGAGTAGACTCAATTTTATCTTCAACTAAACGAAAAGCCTCTTTTATGAAAATAAAAACAAACGAAGCAGCGCCATCATTCCAACTCCGCTAATAACGGTGATGGATAAACTTTTTGTTTTCAGCGCAATCAGTAAGGTTGGAATAACTACGATGATGACGGGCCAGTTAATTTTCACACTGTCATTTGTTTGAATGATAAAGTTCTGTACAACAAGTGCTGTTAAAATACAAATAGGAATATAGGACAGCCATTTTAATACGGGTTCTGGCAGCGCGATGTTACGCACAACTAAAAACGGAACAATACGAGGAACTACGGTAACAAGGGCACACCCTAAAATAATGATAAGTGTTGAATAGTGGATACTCATTTATCCGTCACCACCCCAATCGTCGCTACAATAATCGTTGAAATTAAGACAGCTACATGTGAAGGTACCAAAAAAGACAGCACAATCATAATAATCGCCATATAAAGAATTAAACGTAAATAATGATTAAGTTTTGAAGGTAACACGCTTTCGATTTGTAAAACAAGCAGAGCTAAAAACATAGCCGTTAAGGCAAAATCAAATCCAAAGGCTTCCGGGTCAGATAGCAAATGCCCAAAAATGGCTCCCATCGTACAGGCGATAATCCAGCTGACGTAAGCCGTTATATTTAATCCGTTCATCCAGCGGTCATTAATTGGCTCCCCTTTTGCAATTTTATTTGAAGACACTCCAAATGATTCATCCGTCAGAAGTGCTCCAATTCCGACGTTTTTTAATAACGAATATTTTGTGAATTTAGGCGCGACCGTAGCACTCAAAAGAAAATGTCGTAAGTTAACGATGAATGTTGTGAGAATAATAGCTGAAATCGAACTGTTCGCAACCATCAGTGCACAAATAATAAACTGAGCAGCCCCGGCATACACGAGCGCTGATAATAAAGTAACTTCCATAACGGAAAGATGCGAGGACACGCCGACAATCCCGGCGGCAAGCCCTATGCTTATGTAACCGAGTAGCGTAGGGACACAGTCCTTGGCCCCTTGTCTGAACGTTAGATCCACTTTTTCTCTCTGCTGTACTGCTTTTTCTGCGATCACCGTACTCCCTCCTTTTCTGCTATATTATACATCTATACGTTATATTAAACAACGGTATGTTATACTATCTTTATAATCATTAAAGGAGTACAACAATGGACGCGATTCAAGATATTATTGCTAAAAATCTTGTTAAACTACGAAAAAATCGAAATTTGACGCTTGATCAAGTTTCTGAATTAACAGGTGTGAGCAAAGCAATGCTTGCACAAATTGAAAAAGGTAAATCCAGTCCGACAGTTACTACGCTTTGGAAGATTGCGAACGGCCTTCAAGTCTCTTTTTCTGTATTTATAAAAGAAGACACTCCGGATGTGCAGAAAGTAAGCATAAAACAGCTAGATCCCATCACGGACAACAAAGGTGATTACTTAGTGTATTCTTTTTTTCCTTATCACCCGGAAAAAAAGTTTGAAATTTACATTGTCACATTAAAGCCCGGATGCGTGCATGAAGCAAAAACTCACTTAGGAGATGAATACTTACTTATTAAAGAAGGAGAATTAACGGTTCGTTTTGAAAGTGAAGAACATGAATTAGTCTCAGGAGACGCTCTGCATTTTTCAGGAAATACCTCTCACAGCTATATCAATTCATCTGAAGAAGAAGCAAGCTTTTTTTTACTTATGCACTATCCCGAATCATAAAAAAAGAGCGTACGGATCATCCGTACGCTCTTTTTTTATTAAGCTGCGTGGGCTTGTTCTTTTTTCATTTTTTTGTTTTTCATGTATCCAATACTTACAACTGCAATCGTTAAGATAACTTGAACAGCAAGATGTAAAGCTGTACTTGGAACAAATCCACCAATAATTTTATCTTCAACAATCATTTTTCCAGCAGACCATGCGAGCATCGCCGCTCCAGCGTAAATGATAATCGGAAATTTTTCCATTGCTTTCATAATAAAGCTGCTTCCCCAAATAATAATCGGAATTGAAATTAATACACCAATCATAATTGGAACAAATTCATGAGCTACACCAGCTAGAGCTAATACGTTATCTAATGACATGACCGCATCTGCGATAATAATCGTTTTAACCGCACTCCATACCGTTGCTCCACCTTGAGGGTTATCGCCGTGTTCGTGATTATCGGCTAATAATTTATACGCGATCCAGACTAGCATCAAGCCGCCGACCGCTCCGATTAATGGAATCTTTAATAATGGGACAATAATAGCCGCAAATAATAATCGAAGACCAATCGCGCCGCCTGTTCCAATTAAAATCGCTCTTTTTTGTAAGTCTTTTGGTACGTTACGAGCCGCCATTGCAATCACAATCGCGTTATCTCCGCTTAAAATTAAATCAAGAAAAATAATTTGCAGCAAACCTTGCACTGATACGCCAATTAGTTCCTCCATAGTTACCTCCACCTTCTCTTTTTATGTAACGTTTCTCCTCTAAATGTCCGAGCCTTTTCCTCCTTTTTTATAATTGAATACAAAAAAGACCCTTACCAAATAAGCGGTAAAGGTCTTGCTAACAACATAATGTCGCCAACAAAGCCGAGAGATAATCTCTGTAATGACGACTTTGCTGTTAAAGCTACTCCCCTTTAGGAGATACGTTCAATTATTTGTTTGTATTTACACCATTTATACTATAGCACCTCCTACATTCTGTCAATCATTTTTTATGTAAAACGATTGTCAACGCTTTCTCTTTCAATCAATTCATAGTTCGAAAGTGTAAGCTTTTCGACTTCTTCGCCGTTAACTAGCTTGATAATTCGCTGTGCTCCCATTTGGCCCGCTTCTTTATAGTAATATTTTACGGTTGTTAAGCTCGGATGAATCACACCTGTAATTTCATAGCCTCCAAAGCCGGTAATGGATACATCTTCAGGAACGCGCAGTCCGTTTAAATAAGCGGCCTTTAACGTACCAAGCGCAATGTTATCGGTCGCACATACAATCATGGACGGGTTAAATTCTTTCATCACTGCCGTAGCTGCTCCGATTGCATCGCTCATGTTAAAGCTTGTTTCATAACAGCGGATTCCGCAGTCGCTGTCTTTAAGACCTTGCTTTACCCCTTCTTTTCTCTTTACACCTACAGCTATGTCCTTTTCAGTTACGCCTAAAAAAGCGATTTTTTTATGCCCTTTTTCCCCTATGTACCTTCCAATGTCGCATGCAGCCTCGTAATCTTGGTGAATTAAACTGTGAACTTCTTTATGCTCCTGTCCAATTAGCAAAACGGGAATTGAAATCGTACGGAACGCTTCCAAATGAGCTTTTGTAATCTGAACGGCAAGCAAAATAATACCGGCTACCTTCTGCTTAGCCAGCGTATAAATATTTTCAATTTCTCTTTCTAAATCTTGATTAGAATTGGAAACAATCATTTGATAGTGGTGGTCTCTAAGTTCTTGGTCAATGCCATCTAATGTGCGGGAAGTCGCAAAAGAACCCATGCGCGGAACAATGACACCGATGATATTTGTTTTTTTTGCTTTTAAGCTTTGAGCAAAAGCATTTGGGCTATAGTTTGTTTCTTTAATAATTCCTTCAATTTTTCGTTTCGTCGCATCGCTCACAGACCCTCCGTTAAGGTAGCGGGATACAGTGCTTTTTGCTACTCCTGCAAGCCGAGCGATATCTGCAATAGTTGTCATTCTCTCATCTCCGTATTTTGTTGCTGCTTCTTTCACAGTATACACGAATATCGCGTGTATATTAAGTAACTGCTTTACTTTTTGCTTCATAAGCGGTATGATAACCTAAACGTGGATAAATATTATCCACGTTGTACACATATAGCAGGAGATGATGTTTTTGCACATGAAAACAGGCGTTGAGCAATCGGTGTATGCCATTTTGCTGCTTACGTTTTTACCTGAAAAAGCTGTGCTGCCAGGAGATGTTATCAGCACTCAGCTTGGGGGCTCGCCTACGTATTTTCAAAAGCTTCTTCGCAAGCTGGTTAGCGCTGATTTACTTGCTTCCGTTCCTGGTAGCAAAGGTGGATTTTGCTTAAAGAAAACGCCGGAAGAAATTCGAATCTATGACGTATACGTAGCCATTGAAGGCAAGCAGTCTCTTTATTCATCAAGCGGTATTTTTCACGATATGCTTAATTTAAAAGACAAAGATATTTGCTTATTATCCGATTTAATGGAAGAAGCCGAATCTTCATGGCAGTCCATTTTAAAACGGCAAACCATTGCCACGCTTACAAATGAAATTCATAAAAAATGTCCAAAAGAAAACCTGGACATGCTAAAAGCAACTGTAGAAGAAAAAATGGTGCTGTAGCACCCAAAGGAGATTATCATGGAAAACTTAAATAGATATTTTGATTTATTCGATCAATCACGTACAAGCGAACAAGCATTTGAAGAATTGGTGAGCCTTTTTTCAGACGATATCGTATTTGTCTTAAACGGCCACGAAAAGCAAGGCATTGAAAACTGGAAGCTGTTTGTGAAAATGGTTTTTAAAGAAAATGCTGATATTAAGCATATGTTCGAAGGCTGGAAAGCAGTTGAAGGTACGGACATGTTTGAAACGCCTTGGGCAGTATGCGGAAAACGTGCATCTGGCAGCGTATTTACTCAAACAGGAAAAGATATTGCTAAGCTAGATAAAAACGGGAAGATCAGTTATTTAGAAAACGTACCTGATGACACAAACATGTTTGATACGTATAAAAATTAATATGGAGAAAAGAAGGGCTATATAGGCCCTTCTTTTTTTACGGCGCAAACCCTTCTTGAGAAAGATAAATCATCGAAGAAGGATAAAATTTTTCAAAATAACGAATGGCTTTGATATGAATGTCTTTGTCATACCAGTCTAGGAAACCGTGCTGATCAAATAGTTCCGGCATCCCTAGCCTTTTAGACGTTTTCCCTAAGGAACCGTCTCCTAAGTACAAGGTATCAATGCAAATCCGGTCCATCATTCCTTCTATTTTCTCAGGAAATTCAGGCGTGAAAGGAAGCATTGGAGCAATGGCTACTTGCGTTAAAATTCCGCTTTCTTTTACTTTTTTTAACGCATTCATACGAAGTTTCATCCCCGGAGCATAAGGAGAAAAAATTTGTTTTACATCTTCTCGGTCTGTTTCAATAGTCATCGATACGCGAAGGTCACATACTTTTTGAAGCTGTAAAAGCAAATCAATATCTCTCGTCACAAGCGGCGATCTTGTTTGAATCAGTAAAAAATCAGGCGGATGATTGATCATTGTTTCTAAAAGAGCCCGAGTGATGCCTGCTTTACGCTCAGCCGGCTGATAGGGATCTGTCGCTGAAGACATAAAAATGCACACCGGCTGCTCTTTTTTTCGCAGTTTTTGTATTTCTTTTTGATAGACTTCAGCTGCGTTGAATTTCAGCTCTAACCACGTTCCCCACTCCATTTCTTTAAAACGCTGAATTGGTAGTTCTCGCACGTAGCAAAATTTGCAGGAGAATGTACATCCAGCATACGGATTTAAACTATGAGTATAACCGGATGCCAAAAAGCCGGTCGCTTTTGTTAAAATACTTTTCGAAACCACGTCTTTTTGGTTCATCTTTCTCACCTCTTTGTCCAATAAGTATATCAAGTTCACAAATGAAAAAACTACTTCCCACATGGAAAGTAGCCCTTTATGTTTTCAACTCATCAACTTTGATTTTCTTTCTTTTCACTTGTCGTTTCAAGTAAAGAGGTTAAATATGAATTTAACTCAAATTGGTCCTTTTCAATAAAATCAGATAATACAGGCTGCTCTTCTTTTCTCATCTTTCTCCACTCCCTTTGTTTTTTATGTATGTGTTTTCAATCATCAATGGATAAAAGTAATGTACTTAACTCTACCCGTATCTAAACAAAAATAATCATGGTATTTTATACTATTTTTACATTTATGCACGTTTTATTTGTATATTTTTTACAATGTAACGTAAATTAATAGCAAGATTAGTAAACGTATAAACTTGATTAACAGCTCACTTCATAGAAGGAGGAATGACAAACATGAATCATGAACAAAAATCCACGCTGTCTCCTGTTTCACAAGAGCAGCAAAGCCCCGATACTCAACTAACGGAAAAAGAAGAGCGTATGCCGGAGTATACGCATACTTCGCTTAATCCAGACTCATAGAACAAAAAGAGAAATGCCGAGGCATTTCTCTTTTTAATGTTTCTATACTTTTCTTCATTAATCATGACGTTGAGACAAATAAAGGTAAAGATAATGAACATGGCGAATGAGTACCATTATCTATTAATGACAAAGGAGAACGAGCATGAAGAAAAAAGTGATGGGAGCAATTTATGCTCTTTTAACGCTGTTCATTTTAAGTGCCTGCAGTACCGAAGACGTTGTGACAAATAATTCAGATCCAAAAGTTTCTGTTTCTACTACAGTTACACCGCTGACGAAAAAAGAATTTAGTGAAGTTGGAACATCAGGGTTAACAAGCCCCTCTAAAAAAGATTTTCACAAAGTACATATGACTCTTACTTTACGCGGTACGAACTACCTGTCGGATATTCAAGTTAAGCTACCTAACTATAAAGAAGCTTTTAATAACATGAAAGACGATCACCAAACAAGATATTGGTTTGGCAGCGGTGCAGATGAAGAGCAAGAAAACAAAAACATCTATACAAGGGAATTTGTCCTTTATACGAAAGGCTTAACCGATAAGCAAATCAAAGATATTTTAGCAGCAGCTAAGGTAAAGACGTCCTGGGTGGTAAAGGATACAAAAGCGAAGGATCAATCCGAATTTGCTGCTGGTAAAAACATAAAATTTGAAGCAAAATGAGACATGCACCAATTAGCAAAAGCCCCCTTTATGAAAAGAGGGCTTTCTTTCATTATATGAAGAACGACTACCTTGTCACCTGCAGCTAAAGTTTTTTAAGGTCAAACCTTTAGAATGCAGCATATCTCATAAGCTATCTAACCGTTATAAACGCTAGCGCACGTTCCTGGTTTTGGCTCATAGTAACAGTGATTTTTGTATTGACCAGAAGCGGGCTGACCGTACCAGGTTGGAGGGCATGGAGCGGATGGATTAAAGTACCACAAGGCATATTTCCCCGGGTGTTCTCTCCAATAATCCAAATTCTTTTTGGCTAACCTTTTTTCAACACTTCTTGCTCTTTGATAAAATACGTTCCCTTTTTGAACTGCTTCAAATGAATAGTTGCCTCCTTGCACCTGGTAAATAACTTGCGGAACTGATCTTAAATCTTTGAAATCTAAACAGTTTGCTTTAAGGCGATTTACAATGACATTTCCAACATACAGCATGCCTTGTTTTCCTTCGCCTTCAGCTTCTGCTCTCATCATCCTTGCCATTAAAGCAACATCTGAATCTCGATAACTTACTCTTGGCATTTTTTCACCCCAAAAATATACTATGAAAAAAGGACGCTCTTGATGTCACTGTCCCTAAAATAACAGAAGGTGGATGTTTATCCTCTTTTGTAATACAGCTGAGCGATTTGCCCGTACTGCTTCATATCGGTAAGCTTCAAGTCCATTTCTGGAATTCCTTGTTTGAATAGCGGAATACCACCCCCAAGCAAAACAGGAATGACCGATATGATAAATTCATCTACACTCTCTGCTTTTAAGAAATCAGCAAGGATCTCAGCGCCTCCCACTAGCCATATTTTTTTAGCGTCTTGATCGAGGTTGTTGAGAAATGACGCCACGCTTTCGTTTACAAACTCTACGTACTGATCTTTTCCTTGAGCTGATCGGCTAAACACGTAGCACTTTTTATCGAGATACGGGAACTCAGGTGTGAGCTTCAGCACGTGGTCGTACGTAGCCTTTCCCATAACGACCGCATCACACGTTTGATAAAAATCTTCGTACCCGTTGTCTCCCTCTCCTTCTACGCTTTGTAGCCAGTCAATCTCTCCGTTTTCTCTTGCGATATACCCATCTAAGCTTGCAGCAATATATACGACAATTTTTTTCTTCATTCCCTTTTCTCCTTTCAACTTTACTGTTTCTGTATGATATCATCTTAATACGACACTTTTTGTCATATTAAAAGAAAAAGGTGAAAATAAATGGCTAAATCTAGACGACTTGTAGATATGCTCATGTTTATTAACACAAAAAGAACGTTTACGGCAAAAGAACTAGCAGAGGAATTTGGGCTTTCCGTGCGGACCGTTCAGCGCTATTTACTGGACTTAAGCGAATTAGGACTGCCTCTTTACAGTGAAAAAGGACGGAGCGGTGGTTACAGAGTGTTAAAAAACCGTATTCTCCCTCCTATTTTGTTTACAGAAGAAGAAGCCATTTCGATCTTTTTTGCCTATCAAGCTCTGCAGTATTATCATAACCTTCCATTTGATGCAGAAATTCATGCAGCTCTTCAAAAATTTTATGTATATTTGTCTGAAGAAACGAAGAAAAAAGTAGATAAAATGAGTGCTCATATTGCATTTTGGAATCCTAAAAGAAATCTAAACACTCCTTATTTGAAAGCGCTGTTAGAAGCAAGCCTTGAAGGAAAATATATTGAATTTCTTTATGATTCAAGGACGGGTCAAACAAGGAAACAAGCCAAGCCTCTTGGCATTTATGCTCATAACGGTTTATGGTACTGCCCCGCTTATTCCTACGATAAGCAAAAAGTATTATTGTTTCGAGCAGATCGTATTCACTCATTAAAGATTTTAGAAAAAGACGAAAAGAAGTCTCTTACGTTAAAGGAATGGCTTGAAACAACTCCTGAAAACACACAGCCGATTTCGTTAAAAGTAACCTTGACGCACGAAGGCGTTCGTCAGTGTAAAGGCGTTCCGTGGCTTGAAAATCATGTGAAGGTGACGCGTGATGGCACTGGCTATATTGATACGATAACGGACGGAAATGAATTAAGCTACATGGCTTCTTTTTTCTATACGCTAGGTGCTCATGCCCTTATTGAAGAACCTCAGGAGCTAATTCAAAAGATCTGCTGTCACGCAGAAGAAACGCTAAGGCGGTATAAATAAGGTGGGGACAAAAGTAGTTTTCGAAGGAAGAAACGATGAATTGAGACTCTTGATAGAGAATTAAATTCGTTTGGGTTTTTTCATTGGTATGCTGAATGGAGGTTTCATGTATATGGCTACTTCTAGCGGTATCACAAGCAATCCATACGAGTTCATTTCTCAAGTTTGTTCGTCTTTAGATGATATGTGGGTTTAGTTATGTCTTCACCTCGCTATAAAAAATAACCTCCGCTAAATAGCGGAGGTTATTTTTTATTTACCCAGCCCACACGTCTTTTGCGTATCGGCCCTTTTCTTCTAGCTGCTGCAGCCATAAGCGAGCATCTGCTTCACTTACTTCATGAACATCAGCATAGCTTTTAATAAGCGTTGCTTCAACGTCAGGTGCCATTTGGCTTCCGTCTCCGCAAATATAGAAGTGCGCTCCTTGATCAAGAAGTTCAATCAATTTCGTGCCGTCTTGTTCCATAACGTGCTGAACGTATGTTTTCGGCTGATTTGGTACGCGTGAAAAAGCGGTATGAAGCGTAATGACATCTTCATTTTGTGCGTTTTCAAGCTCTTCTTGATACAGATAGTCTTCATGAGGTGAACGGCAGCCAAAGTATAAATGCGCTTCTCCAAGCGACTGTCCTTGTTCTTTTAACTGCTTGCGAGCCTGCACAAAGCCTCTAAACGGCGCGACGCCTGTTCCTGGTCCGACCATGATAATCGGTGTTTCAGGATCTTTTGGCAGCGTAAAGCCTGACTGCGGTGTGGAAACAAAGCACGTAATTGTATCTCCTTCTTGCAGCTCAGCAAGATAGTTCGACGCAATTCCTTTATATTCTCCATATCCGCTCCACGCCTCTCCTGAGACGACGCTAACCGTGATGCTTGCTTGTTTTTCATCGACACGAGGTGATGAAGAAATGGAGTAATAGCGCGGACGCATGCTTGGAAGAAGAGCGATAAATTCGCTGAATTCCATTTCACACGCCGGATATTTTTCAAGCAGTTCAAGCATTGTTAAGCGTTTTGCCAGCACCTTTTCTTTATACGCTTGCTTTTCAAGCAAGGCTTCAAGCTCCACTTTATGCGGCGGGCAGACCGTTTTAGCAGCCATTGCGCGAAGCTGTGTGCGCGTAACAGGATCTTGAATCTCCACATATTGCAGAAGCTCTTCTACTGATACGGTTTTACCGAGTGGCAAATGCGCTAATTTTTCTTCTTCAGCTTCCAAACGGATTTGCTGTGATGCATCTAGACCGAACCTTGTCGTTACACGATTTACTATTCCTTCATAGTTGCGAGGAATAATACCTAAATGATCTCCTTCTTGATAAGAAACTTCTTTTGGAAGCTCAATTTCAAGATGACGCGTGCTTCGTTCACTGCCTGGTTTTTGTAGTTCTTTGCTTGCTACAACGTTCGCCGAAAAAGCACCGTGCATTTTCGCAAGCGGCATGTCCGCAGCGCTGTCGACAAATTGAAGTGAAAGCGTAGATTTATTATCTTCACTGTTTTCTATGTCGAGGTTAAAGTAAGCTGCTACGTCACTCCACATATGTTCACGCCATTCTTCGTATGTGCCTTCAAAGTCGTCGCTTGCATCTGCTTCGCCGCGTTCAGCTATGTTTTCTGCCCCTTTAGCTGCAAGCGTTTCATCGATAAAAGCAGGCACCTTTTGATACGTAGTAGCCCAGTTTTTATCGCCGCATCCAAATACGGAGTAGCGAACGCCTTTGACTTCATCAGCAGACGCTTGGTCTAACCAGTCGACAAACTGCTTTGCGTTATCAGGCGGATGTCCGTTATAAGAAGCCGTTACAATTAAAACAGCTCCTTCACGCGGAAGATTTCCTGCATGGGAATCCAGCGTTGCAACCTGAGGTGCGAATCCTTTGCTCATCGCAATATCTGCTAAATCCCTCGCCGTTCCTTCAGCTGTTCCCATATTTGAACCGTATAACACAAGCAGCGGCGTATTATGAGCGTTCTCTACCTTTTTGCGTGCTTTTTTAGCAGGCTGTTCCGTGCTAGGTGAAGGAATGCCACCAAGCGGAATTTTTTTTGATTTTGCTTTTACAACAAAGCCTTCAGGTTTTAACGTTAAAGTTTCTTTAATATCCATCTCGTAGTTTGTATGATCTTCAAAATCAAAATGTTTTAGCATCATACCAAGTACAAGCGTTGCTTCATGAAGAGCGAACTGCTGACCGATACACGCACGCTGACCGTTTCCAAACGGTTTAAACGCATGTTGCGGAATCGCGCTTGGATTTTCAAAACGCTCTGGGCGGAACTCTTCCACATCGTCTCCCCAAATCGTTTTATCACGGTGAAGCTGAGGAATCAGAACCATCAGTTCATCACCTTTTTCTAACGGATATTCTCCTCCAAGCACCGTATCCTCTTTTGCATATAGAGAAAATGCAGGAGCTGTCGGCCATAAACGCAGCGCTTCGTTTAAGACCATGCCGACGTATTTAAGCTGTTTCACTTGTTTATAGCTTGGAACAGGATCTACTAAAACTCGTGCTGCTTCTGCTGCTGCTTTTTGTAATACATGTGGATTTTTCACTAAGAAATACAGCGCAAATGATAAAAGACCACTTGTTGTTTCGTGTCCCGCAATTAAGAACGTAATAATTTGATAGCGAATGTTCTCATCATCAAGCGGCTCACCTGTTTCTGGGTCTTTTCCGTTTAGCATATGCGTTAATAAATCATCGCTTTGTTCACCGCTTGCCTTGCGATCTGCGATAATTTTATCTACTAAATCGTTCATCACCTTAATATCTTCTTGAAACTGACGCTTATTTTCATCGTAGGCAGGATCATCTGGATTTGCTCGCTGCAGCTTGTTCATCGCTTCGTCCAGTGCACGGACCATGCTTGTAATAAACGGGTGCGGCTGATCGCGATAAAAGCTGTTAAAGCGGTAATTAAAGCCGCAAAGACCGATTGTATCAAGCGTTAAGCGCGTCATATCTTCCGGTACTTCAATATGCTCATCTGCATTTAGACGCTCCCACTTTTGAATAAGCTGCACGGCGATATCGACCATCATCGCGTGATAGCCTTTCATCGCTTGCTGACTGAAGCTTGGAAGTAAGATATTATGCGCTTTTTTCCAGTTTTTTTCGTGCGTCCAGCTTGTAAATAAACCGTCTCCTGCAAAATCACGCACAAATTTAAGCGCTTGACTTAAGTTTTTATCAAAGCGGGATTCATCGCATGCTTCTTTAATTAGACGCTGACTTGATAAGTAGCGCGTCACACGTCCAGGCGCTTCAAATTTAAAGATTTCCCCTAATTCATCTGCAATTTTCATCAGCGTTTGAATCGGTTTATCTGTGTTTAATAACGGTAAGTTTTTAAGCTCTCCAAATGTTTTTGGCTGAGGCATTTCTTTAATTGTCATGTTATCCCTCTTTCACTTGTTAAGTTTCATGATTGTCTGCTAAGTGCTGCCCACAGACTCTCTTCTACGCCGGCAAGAAGTTCATCAGTTAAAGATAAATAGTCATTTTCAATCATTTCATATACTTCCATAAAGCTTCCAAATAAAATAGCAATGAGCGCATTTTCAGGAAGGTTTCTAATAATGCCTTGCTTTTGTCCTTCTCTGAAGAACGTGCAAACAAATTCCACCAGCTTTTGATAGGCTAAGCGACTCTCTTCTGTTAAAAAAGCTCCTTGACTATGAGTTTTAATAAAGCCAAGCGCACGAGGATGATTTTTAGTGAATGTCACCATACCTTCAAAGATATGATGAAATCCATCTCGATATCCTTCTCTTTCGTTAGCCAGGCCGCTTTCAATACACTGTAAAAACTCGTTTACATGCTGCTGAAACAGTTCGTTTACAAGGCTTTCTTTATTTTTAAAGTAGCGATAAATTGTTCCTGCTCCTACTTTGGCATTTTCTGCAATCATTGGCATCGTGGTTGCATCAAATCCTCTTTCTGCAAACAGCAGAAGCGAAGCAGAAAAAATCGCTTTTTGTTTTGTTGGAGTAGATTCCACTTTATCACCTCTTTCCAAAAACGGAATGAACGTTCATTCCGCTACAATTACAAGTATAAAAAACTGCTTCTTAATAGTAAAAAGATAACTAGACAAGTGGAAAGAAAAGGTTCTTTCACTCTAATTTTATACCATTTAAAGGTAAATAATGGAGTCTTTCAGAATATTTTATGCTTACAGAAAATTAGTCCACTTATCCCCTTTATTAACATAATTTAACACAATCTATTAAATGAAGAAGTTTAAAGGAAAAGTAAGGTGGAAATAGAAAAGAGTTACACAAGGCGTAAAGGAGGATTAAAAATGAACCAAGCAAGAGTGATAGAATACGAAGAAATGCTTCGCTCAGCCATGCTTTCTAATAACGTAGAGTTATTAGAAGAATTACTTTCAGATGAGCTTATTTTTGTGAATCACTTTGGGCAATGGTTGTCAAAAGAGCAAGATATAAATGCTCATCGTTCAAAAAGTCTTGATATAGCGGGTATCGAAGTGTTGGAACAAGAAATTAAACTGTTTCAAGAACTTGCCGTTACCGTTACAAAAGTAGCGGTAAATGGGTCGCTGGCAACTGGTGAATCTATTGGAGGCGAATACTGCTATACGCGAATTTGGAAAGATGTTGAAGGAACATTAAAGGTTGTTTCTTGTCACTGCAGTTCTAGCGCATAATCAACGCTGCCATAATAAAAAACATCCCTCCTTTCATTTGCATTCGCAAAGAGGGATGTTTTTTGCTAGTTAAAAGATTTTCTTCCTGTCTCTGTCATCTTTTAAAATCTCCACGGCCTCACGGAAACGCTGTGAATGTACAATCTCTCTTTCTCGTAAAAATCGTAAGCTGTCGTTTAAATCAGGGTCATCTGATATATCAATTAACCATTGATATGTAGCTCTTGCTTTTTCTTCTGCTGCTATGTCTTCATAAAGATCTGCAATCGGATCTCCTTTTGCCTGTATATACGTAGCGGTAAACGGAACGCCAGCAGCATTATTGTAATAAAGTGCACTATCATGGTTTACATAGTGTTCTGTCAATCCAGCTGCCTTCAGCTGCTCCGGCGTTGCATCTTTTGTTAGCTTATAAATCATCGTCGCAATCATTTCAAGATGAGCAAACTCTTCTGTCCCGATATCGTTTAGCAGTCCAACAACTTTATCGGGAATGGTATAGCGCTGATTCAAATAACGAAGTGCAGCTGCAAGCTCTCCGTCCGCTCCCCCGTACTGTTCCATTAAATATTTGGCAAGCGTTGGATTACACGTACTTACTTTAACTGGATACTGCAATTTCTTTTCATACACCCACATATAGTTCCCGCCTTTATCTGCTTATATTTGCCATGGCCAAGGGCTTGTTCCCCAGCTCCACTTCCCGTCGGTATAGCTGTTTCCATACTGCTGGAGCGGCCCGTACTTTGTTTCAAAGTTTCTTTTTAACTGCATAGCCTGCTGCGCGTATTCGTTAAACTGCTGCATAGCCTGCTGGTCATTTGGATGGGTATCTAAATACAGCGTTAATTCTACAAGTGCAAAATCAATCGCCTGTATTTCTTCTAAATCCTGATAGTACTCCGGAGGTAGTTTTTTCATTCTTCATCCCTCTTCTTATCTTTGTATGGATTTTCATAGTAGTCCCAAAAAGCCGGCCACAGCGTTCCTTTTTTTAGCGCTTCTTTCGGTGAAAACTGCTGCAGATTCGCGGGCTGAAATCCCATGTATAACTGAGGCGGCGTAGAATAATATTTAACTCCTATCGGCCGGCACGGATCATAGATACTGTGGAAAGGTTGATAGGTCTTAACCGGTGTAAACATCTTTTTTGGATTGTTATCCATGAAAAGTCCTCCTCTAAAAACACACTCTGTTTTATCCTATTCAGTTTTTATCGAGTTCATGAAGGAATTCATTCCCGACTTAAGAACCAAACTTTTCTTCATAAAAAAGACCTATGTAAAAAAAGCTATAGTTGCCCAATCCCTTTAGGCAGCTTTCTCATACTTTATAAAATAGTGATTAAGAAAATAGAGGTGCTTAAAAAATGGACATTAATTACATGGATTTTTATTTTTACCCAGCACGATTTCCTGGACCTCAACTCCCGCCCGGTCCACCTAGACCACCAGGCGGTTTACCTACACCTGACCCGCAGCAAGCTCCAACTTCCCCTCCGCCGGCATTTATTCCAGCTCAGCAAACGGCAACTCCATTTGCTGTTGACCCAGGAGCCATTTCTCTTTGTCTATTCCGCAATACGTTCATATGGCTTAGAAACGGCTCTAGCTTCTGGTATTTCCCTATTTTTGTAGGACCGCGATCGGTTGCAGGATTTAGATGGAACGGACGTTTTTGGACCATTTTCGGTGTCGATACACGACAAATTGTTTCGTTTACGTGTTTTTAAACGTTAAGAAAAGAGATTGAGATATAGCTAAATCGATACAATTTAAAGACGATAAAATTGAATACATGAACTAGTATCGGTGGCTTGTTACACTGCTGTTGATTTCCGTGCATGGCTTCGCTTTCCGCGGGCGGCCGGTGAGCCTCCTCGTCGCTTGCGCTTCTACGGGGTCTCACCTGTTCCGCTTTTCCCGCAGGAATCTTCGCCTTGCCCTCCAATCAACAGCTAGAAATAACTGAATAAATATACGAAGGCTATGTTCACCATACTAATAAAAAATCCGAATGAGTTTGATTCTCCATCAAGAATCAAACTCATTCGGATCTTCCTTCAACTAACATATTTTTATCCCAGCCTCTTTTTTGCTTACTAGCTACTATTACACGATTGTTCTTATTCCAAAACCAATCAGCAGCACTCCGCTGCATCGTTGAAAGGCTTTTTGAAACACTGGTTTTTTAAGCCATTTTTTCACGTAATCTACTACATACACTAAGATTAAAAACCAACCTACCGCTATGAGTGTAAGAATAAAACCAAGCATAAGCAGCTGCTGATTCGTGTGAGCATCCAAGTTGATAAACTGTGGCATGAATGTAATATAAACCAATACCGTTTTAGGGTTAAGAAAATTACTAAGAGCTCCCTGTATGTATGATTCTTTATAGGCGTGATTAGATGAAGGCTTAACAGCTTTTTCTTCTTCTGAAATGTGCTCCAATGAGAGCGTATTTTTTGTAAGAAATACCCTGATACCTAAGTAAAATAAATACGCGGCACCTATATATTTAATGGTGTTGAACAGATACACCGACTGCGCGATAGTAACAGACAAGCCAAGCACAGCAATTAACGTCCAAAACGTGAGGCCTGTAGCCATGCCGAGTATGGTAAAACGTCCTGCTTTTGCTCCGTGATGAAGCGTATTTTTCATGATAAGAATCGTATCAGCACCAGGTATCATTGACATAACCAGCGCCATCAGCATATAAGCAGCTAAATGATCCACAGCTCTTCTCTCCTTTTTAAGCTATTACTAGCATTCTGTTTTCTTTTCACTTTCAAAGATTTTCATGTATTGTTTTGGCGTTAGCCCCACCTGACTTTTAAAAAATCGAGTCAAATGACTTTGATCACTGAATCCAGTTAAAAAGGAGACGTCAATCGGTTTTTGTCCCTGTTCTAGAAGCTTTTTAGCCTGATTGATTCGAACTGTTTCTAAGTAGCTGTATGGAGAGATTCCTTTTTGCTTTGTAAAAGAGCGCAGCAGCCGGTATTTGCTCCATCCAATTAGCTTACTTAATTCATCCAGCGTGATCTTGTTTGTATAGTTGTCTTCCAAATAGCTGCAGATTGTTTTGATTTCATCAGACGTGTCAGCAGCTGACGAAAAAAAGGAAAGGTTTGAATGATCGTGCATGAGCTCTTCTAGCAAACATAAAAATAACTCTTCTTTCTTAAACTCATGTTCACCATTTAAAATTTGTAAATGAAGCTCTTTTAAACTAGAGACAGCCTCACTTCTTTGTACCACATTGCTGTTAAAACGCGGAAGACTTTCACTTCCGTTAATGTCAAAAACAGCTTTTTTCATCGCGTCTGGTGTCACGTTAATACAGCGATAATCAAGCGTTTTGCCGTCTATTTGTTCACAGCTATGGACATCATACGGATTAAACAGCAGCAAATCGCCTGGATTAATGATGTATTCTTTGCCTTGGCAAATTAAATGACGCTGACCTTCTTCAATAAATCCAATCACATAATACTCGTGAAAATGAGCAGGAAACTTTTGCATAATTCCTTTAAAACGATAAGCTTCAATATGTAAATCAGCGTCAACGTGCGCTGTCCGAATTTCTTTTGCCATTAATAAATCACTCCTTGTCACATCTTAAGCTTTTTAACCATACCATTGACTCGAGAATTTTTCTTGTATGATATTGCAGATAAGATTTTCTTTATTAACTTTACCCACTCACCCCTAAGAGTGATTTCTCTTCTTTCCTCTAGTAATTTTCCGCTCAAATGATAAAATATAGACACATTTTATGGATGAAAGAAGGGATACTGTGAAATATAGACAAATTAAATGGCTGATTTTGCTTCTTCCAACTCTGACCATCGCACTTTGGGAGTATGTTCGCCATGCCTTTTTGCTTCCTTACATCTCAATGGACATGGGAAATGTTCTTTCTCCGCTGCTTGTCTTTTTTGTAACGCTTGTCTTTGTCCGCTATTTATTTTCTATTTTAGAAAAAATACAAGAGGAACTAAGGCAAGAAAAAGAAAAGAAAGCTGCGCTTATTGAGCGTGAAAAATTAGCTCGTGAACTGCATGACGGCATTGCGCAGTCGCTGTTTCTCCTATCTGTTAAAATGAACAAGTTCGGAAGAAAAAACAACTTAGAGCAGGATCCTGATTTTATCCGAATGAAGCAAACTCTGCAGCATGTTCATGACGATACGCGCCAAGCGATTACAAATTTAAAGCACTCTCCTTCAGACTCTTCAGAAAGCTGGACTGAAAGCATTCATCAATACGTCGATGATTTAACACATACTCATTTACTAGATGTCAATTTAGATTGGAGACTGTCAGAAACAACGCTTTCGAGAAAAGAAAAAAATGAGCTGTTTGCCTGTGTGAAAGAAGCTGCTATGAACGTCATTAAACATGCAAAAACAAATAAAATCTGGATTACAGCCGGTGAAACGGCAGGCGGATGGATTTGTGAAATTACAGATTTCGGTATAGGTTTCACCTCTGAATCTCTTAAGGCCGGTCTTGGTCTGCAAATTATGAAAGATCGTGCCAAAGATATGAACTGGGACTTTTCCATTCAACGAAAACAGAACCAGACCATTGTTAGTATTAAAAAGGAGGTTACGTAAATGCAGCCGTTTCGTATTTTGATTGTAGATGATCACGCTCATGCAAGAGAAGGCATTCGCGATATTTTAGAAGAATATGAAGATTTTATGATTGTTGGCGAAGGAACCAACGGGCAGGAAGCAATCGAACTAACCGAAAAATTAATGCCTGACATTGTGCTAATGGATATTAAAATGCCCGTGATGAATGGATTAGAAGCGACAAAACAAATTAAGCTTCAGTTTCCGTATGTTAAAATTGTGGTCATCACGGTTTCAGACGATATTACGGATTTGTTTGATGCGTTGAAAAAAGGAGCCCAGGGCTATTTGTTAAAAAACCTGCAGTCTGAAGTGTGGTACGACTATTTGCGTGCGTTCGCTTTAGATGAAGTTCCTATGTCAAAAGAAATTGCGTTTCAAATTTTAAAAGAGTTTCCGCAGGAAACATCGATTACAAAGCCAGACACTCCCCTGTCTGCACGGGAGCTTGAAGTGCTTCAATTAGTGGCTAAAGGACTGTCAAACCGCGATATCTCGGCGCAGTTATTTATTTCTGAACACACGGTAAAAAGCCATTTGAAAAATATTTTAAGCAAGCTTCATTTAGAAAACCGCGTGCAGCTGACAAGCTATGCGTTTCAAAATGGCTTAATGAACTAACAGCTTTTACGAGCTGTTTTTTTATCAGCACCTTTCTCTCATAAGTCCCAACAATCACTCTCAGGGGTGATGGCTAATTCTCCCTTTCCTTCTATAATAAAAGCACGTTAGTTAGTAAAAAGGAGGAAAAAACGATGCAGGAAAAGCGCGAAGAATCAGCGAGTACAACGAAAAAAAGCACGGCGCGTTCTCAAGGTCTATACAAAGCCATATGGCGCTGGCATTTTTATGCGGGTTTAATGTTTACTCCGTTTCTTCTTATATTAGCTGTTACGGGCGGGATGTATTTATTCAAGCCTCAAATTGAAGAAAAACTGTATCACGACTTCTATCATGTACAAGCTCAGTCACAGTCCGTATCCCCTTCAGCACAAGTACAGGCTGTAAAGGAAAAGTATCCAGACGCTGATGTGTTGACGTATAAGCCCAGTGATCTCTCTACTCGTTCGTCAGAAGTAGGAATTTCATTAAAAGACCATACATATACGATGTTTGTTAACCCTCACAATGGTCACATCATAGGAAAAGTAGATGATTCCAGTCGCTTGATGAATCAAATTGAAGAATTTCACGGAGAGCTGATGGCGGGAACAGCAGGTGATCGTATCGTAGAACTTGCGGCCTGCTGGGCAATTGTCTTAATTGTAACCGGCGCTTTTTTATGGTGGCCGCGCAAAAAAGACAAAATAAAAGGCGTGCTGATTCCTCGTTTTTCAAAAGGTAAAAACGTACTGATACGTGACCTTCATGCAGTACCGGCCTTTTGGATTTCAGCGGGGATGCTTTTTCTCGTACTAACAGGACTTCCGTGGTCAGGACTGTGGGGCAATGCGTTTCAGCAAGTCGCCACAAACGCAGGTGTTGGGTACCCTCCGTCTATTTGGGTAGGCAGTGCTCCTACTTCAACCGTGCAAACAAAAGATGTTGCGGACGTGCCTTGGGGAGCTGAAACGTTAGAAGTGCCAAGCTCAACAGCTTCGCAATATACAAAAGTATCGCTTGATGACATTGTCACGATTGCAAAAGAACAGCATATGCACGACGGCTACACCATTTCTATTCCGCAAGACGCTCAAGGTGTGTATACGCTCTCTGTTTTTTCACCAAGAGCTCAAGATGAAGCAACCATTCACCTTGATCAATATACCGGAGCTGTGTTAGCCGATTATCGGTACGACAACTATGGATTTATGGGCAAATTGATTGCGCTTGGTATTACGCTTCATAAAGGCACACAGTTTGGATTTATCAATCAGCTTATGGGCCTTATTATTTGTATCGGAATTGCTGGTATCGCTATCAGCGGATCCTTACTGTGGTGGAAGAGAAAACCAGCTAAAAACATGGGGGCTCCTAAAGTTCCTGAAGGAAGTGCAATGCGAATCGTGACGTGTATAATCGTCGTGTTTGGTATCCTCTTTCCTTTAGTCGGACTGTCCTTAGTTATCGTGTGGCTTTTAGATTTTTTTGTTATCAAACGAATTCCAGCATTGAAGCGATTTTTAAACGCATGATTGATGAAACGATGTGAGGTGCAGTAACAATGAATAAATGGAAAATGTCCGGACTAGTCATACTCAGTACGCTTGTGCTTTCCGCGTGCTCCGTAAACAGTGACGCAGACCAGCTCTACAAGCAGCAAAAGCCTCTGTCGGCGCATGTGATGCTTCCTGAAAATATAGAGCCACAGAGCACACAGGTGTTAGAAGTCCATGTGATGCAAGAAAATAAAACGGTGGATGACGCCAAAAGCGTTCAGTTTAACGTGTGGAAAAAAGATGCTCCCGGTAAAGTTGAAACAATAAAGGCACATTATGACGGCAGTATGTATAAAGCAAAAGCAGCCTTTAAAGAGGATGGTATTTACTATATTAAAACCGATATTAATGCTCGCGGTGAGCACATCCTTCCTACTCAGCAAGTCGCAGTAGGCAAATTATCAAAAGAAGAGTTACGTTCACTACAGCCAGCTGAAAACGAAACGCATCATCACCACTCTCATCATTAGACATAAGCTCACGTTCAGCAGCTGAACGTGAGCTTATGTTTGTCTTATGAATTCTAGCTAGTTCCATTATATGTTTTTATATGTTTTTACATTTTTTTCTTATTACTTTACAATAAGAGTGATAAACGTTTTATAAAGGAGTTTTACAGGTTGAAAAAAATTGTTTCTGGTATTTTAATTTTAGTAATAGCCGTTATTGTTATGATTGAAGGAAATCCGTTAGAGCAGAACTCTTCAACGAATCCCTCCTACGATGAAGTCATTACCTTCCCTGCTGATCGTTACCCTGAAACTGCAGCGCACATTCAACATGCAATCGATAAAGGAAAATCGGCTGTTTGTACAATCGATCGAGACGGTGCTGAAGAAAACCGCCGTGAGTCTTTAAAAGGCATTGCGACTAAAAGCGGCTATGACCGAGATGAGTTTCCGATGGCCTTTTGTGAAGAAGGCGGAAGCGGCGCAGATATTGAATATGTAAAGCCTTCAGACAACCGAGGCGCCGGGTCTTGGATTTCACATCAAGTAGATGAGTTTCCAGACGGTACGAAGGTTTTAATTGAAGTGAAGTAAAAAGAATGGTCATTGCGACCATTCTTTTTTTATGTTGAGAGCCTGTATAAGAAAAAGAATAAAAAAGGAAGAATTGTTCTTGCCTAAAGATACCCTTCACTTTTAAAATAAAAATGTATGTTATACATATATGCATCATCGTTTTATAGGAGGAATGAGTTTCTTGGACAATCTATGGCAGCAGTTACTTCCTGCCTCATGGCAATTAACTTTATTTATTTTCTTTTTTGTCTATATCTTGCGCTACAAACAAGAGAATAAATTCAGCATGCAGCTTCACGTGCTGCTTAAGTTTCTTTATGCCGTTATTTTAATTTTAAATGCGGTGTTGTTTTTAGTGGAAAGTCAGCGCGATTTTCTTTTTTATGCAACGCTTTTCATGAGTATCCTGACAATTATTTTGATGGAGTTCACGCTTTCTGCAAAAAAACAGAACGAGCTTGATTTTATTTCAGCCGTTTCTTGCTGTGTTCTTCCGATTTTTATTTCTTTACTTGAACTTAGTTAATGAACCAAAGGCCTCTGGTGATTCAGAGGCCTTTTTATGTTATTGATCTTTGTTGTTACGATCCATCATATCTTTTGGATCTTCTACAATATCTTCCGGATCACGGTTGTTGTCTTTTTCATCATCTTTATAGATGTTGTCATTTTTATCTACGCCAGGTACGTTATTGTTGTTATTCATATTGTCTAAACCCGTGTTGACAAACGCCACGTATACTTTGTCAATTTTACTATCTGCTTCTCTCACACGGTCCGCAATTTTTTGTTCGAAATCAGTTGAGACTTCATGGTAAGTATCGCCGTTGTACGTTACGTTGTTGACCTTGCCGTTATCATTGTTGTCCGCTGCGTCATTTCCAGCTAAATCTACCGTTACATAGGCGTTGTTATTATCGCGAAGCACATATGCATTATCAACTTCCTTCATATCTTCTACATTTTGCGCTGCTTCAACTGACTTGGTCGGCTGATCGGTGTTATCCATTGGGATATTGTTATCAACTCCATCGTTTGTAGAAGTGTTGCGTAAGTCATTTTGAGTATTGTCCATTGCGTTGTTGTCTTTATTTCCTCCGCACGCAGTTAGGCCTGAAAGGAAAAGAACCGAAGAAGCAATGATAAGTCCTTTTTTCATTTTTTCCATCTCCTTAAATATAGTTTGCAGTCGTATTATGCTTAATTTTTGCAAAACTATTCAAAAGAGACGGAGAAGTGAAAGCCTTTTTTCTAACTATGCTTAACGCCGCTAGCCATACGATAAGGAACATTTCAAGATTGCAGCTGTACTTATTCACCTAACAGCTTTCGGACAGCTACTGACAGCGTATTGATATGACGTTCTACGTTTGCCTCTTCTGCAACTTGTTTCTGTTCATCGACGTTGTAAACCGGCGCTGGATTTTGTGTAATTCCATTAATCGTTGTAGCCATAAAAGCTAGCAGGTCATCTGATGGTACAGCCGGAGAGAAATTCTTTACTTCTATTTGTTCCGTAATAAAGTCGTGAAGCTTTTTTTGAATATATTTAAGGTTTGATACTTCAACTAGCTGATCTTCAATTTTCATAAAACGCTGAGGATCTTTTGAATACAACGCTACTAGTTCAAAGTAAATTTCTCCTCCCGCTGTCATTGATTCCTGTATATGCTCTCCAATATACATAATGAAATCATGCAGCATTTCAAAGGAGTCTTTTTTTGTCTGAAGCAGGGCTTCAATTTTATCTTTTACTTTATGGCTGACACTTTCTTGATTAAGAAGTCCGACAAATACTTCATCAAGGTTTGAAAAATATTTGTATACGCCTCCTTGACTCATTCCAGATTCCAGAACGATATCTCGCATGGCTACATCATGCACCGGTTTGCTCTTGCATACTCTTTTGGCGGCTTCTAAAATCTCTTGCTTCTTTTTTTCAGCGTATCCTTCCCTTACTTTTGGCATTTTTTTCACGCTCTCTTACTTTTTTATTTATTCCTGAATCTCTCGAGTGTATTAATAATTACCTGAGCTGCTTTTTCGGCTCCTTTTTCAGCTCGAATTTGTTTTCCGATTTCTTGTGCTTTGGATTGAATTTCATTAACTTGCGTATAGGAAATAGCTGCGGATAATTTTTCAGCCGTCAATTCTTTTCTCGGAATGGCTTTTGCTCCAGCTCCAAGCTCGTGAATTTTTCTTCCCCAAGCGAATTGGTCATTTCCATAAGGAATAATAACACTTGGAACGCCAGCTCGAAGGCCTTCGGCTGTTGTTCCTGCTCCTCCGTGATGAACAACGGCAGACATTTTAGGAAACAGCCACTCATGAGGAATATCTTTTACAAAGAAAATGTCTTCTGCTATCCCCCTCGTGTGATTCATTCCACTTCCTCCTATATTGATGATACCTCGTTTCCCGGCAAGTTTTAAGGCTTTAATCACTAAAGCAGTCGTTTCGTCTGCGTTTTTTTTATCCCCAATACTTCCAAATCCAATATAAACCGGCGGTTCTCCATTCTTTAAAAATCTTTCCAGCCTCTCTTCCGGCTGATAGCTATGGTCACTGTCCATAAACCAATTTCCGTAGGAATGAACGTGTTCAGGCCAATCTTTAGATACGGAAAATACGGCGGGACTTGATGAAATAATAGTTGGGTTAGCTGCTGTACGCTGCTTTGGGTACGGACATAAAAAATCTTCAGGTCCTTCTCCATGCTGCTGAACCCAATATTTTTTTAAAGGACCACTTACTACTTTCCAAAATCCCCATTCAAAAATTCGATGCGTCAGCTTATTGTATATTTTTCCAAATCGTGGTCGATCATAAAAAATTAAAGCTGGATAGTCTTTTGTTGGTGTCATTGGAAAAGGGCTGGCTAAGATACTTGGTATATTCATCTCTTTAGCAGCAAAGTAACCAATTGCCGCACCTGGATGATATACAATTGCATCGGCTCCTTTGCATGCTTTGTGCAAATCTTCTTGTATATTAATCATCATACCCATCATCTTTTCATTTTTTAAGCTTGAAAAAAATTTGAGAGGATTGTCTGCATTAATTGCGTCGTCTGCTGCTCCGCTCTCTATAATTTTAGAAACATCACCTCGAAGCATGGCATATTCGAATCCATACGACTCTATGAAATTTTGATAAGCTTCTGAAGCCGCAATTCGTACACGGTATCCTTTGTTTTTCAACTCTAATCCTAAAGCCATAAAAGGCTGGGTGTCTCCTCGAGTTCCTGTTGTTAACATCGTAATAAGCATCATTTCAGCCTCCTTATATTAAAACGACAACTATGTCGTTTTAATATAATGTACCCTTCTCCGATTAATCCGTCAATAAAAACGACAATATTGTCGTTTTTATTGCTATCCTTTCTTTTTCTAAGGCTCTTTTCGTAAAGTTACATAGTTGAATTTGCTTGTCTTAAGTCCAAAAACGTAACATAGATGTCTTTAATCATTGAGAAAGCGCCTCCTGAAAGAGTATTCTAAAGATAACCCCCTCTTTATAAAGAATGAAAAAAAGATGCTTCGGGTTTTAAACGAAGCATCTTTTACCTATTAGAGCTATGAATAGTTACCTATTTTTCAAGTTAAACTGCTCGTGAAGCAGCTAATTTCTCGATTGGGGCTTGTTCAATGTCTGCTGCTGAAATATGCAGCAACTTTTCTAAAATAGCCGTTATGCCCTCATTTGTTTCATTACTTTTTTTGCAGTCATTAATATGCTGGTTTAATTGCTTTTTATAAGCCTCGGTATGAATGAGCCACTGACTTAAAAGCGCTTTTGTTGCCGTTCTTTCGTCTTCGCTTTTAGCTCCAAATAAACTTTCCATATCAGGTTCTTGAATAATTAGCTTACTAAAATCTTCGCTTACTGCAAGCCAAAAATAGTTTTTTTCGTATTCGTAATATCTGTGTTCTTTTAATAAAAAGTACCCGATTTCAAATTCAATGCGATAGAGCGGCTGGTTAACTTTCGGCGCATGAAGGCTTTTAAAGTTAATATGCTCTGCATCGTCTACATAAACTTCTGAACCGTATTGGGTTTTAATAATTTTAGCGTCTACTGTATTCATGATGTTTACCTCTTTAGGGATATTATGAGAGAACGCGTGCATTCTTTTTCTAGAATGCGCACGTTCTTTATCTTTTACTTAGTTTTGAACAGCGTTTTTCCAATCAGCCGCAAACTTTTCAATTCCTTGTTCGGTTAAAGGATGTTTAACAAGCTGCTCAATTACTGAATACGGAATAGTTGCAATATGAGCGCCGGCAAGGGCTACGCGTGTAACGTGGTCCGGATGTCTTACAGAAGCCGCAATGATTTGAGAATCGATATTTTGAATGCGGAACAACTCGGCAATTTTAGCCACAAGCTGTACGCCGTCTTCTGAAATATCATCAAGGCGACCAAGGAATGGAGATACATACGTTGCACCTGCACGGGCTGCTAAAAGAGCTTGGTTTACAGTGAAAATAAGCGTTACGTTTGTTTTTACACCTTTTTTAGCAAGGTAGCGAGTCGCTTCTAGTCCAGCGAGTGTCATCGGAAGCTTAATCGTAATGTTTTGATCTCCGCCGTTAATTTTGATTAATTCTTCTGCTTGCGCAATCATGTCTTCTGCTGTTTCGGCATCCGGCGTCACTTCTGCTGAAACGGATTCTACTTCTGGAACGGTTTTTAAAATTTCTTCAATACGATCTTCAAACTTTACGCCTTCTTTGGCAACAAGAGAAGGGTTCGTTGTAACACCAGATAAAACGCCCAATTTGTATGCTTTTTTAATATCGTCAAGGTTTGCAGTATCAATAAAAAATTTCATTTTTTCATTCCTCCATTAGTTTTTTTTACTATACCCACTATTTCACTTGTTATTTCTTTTCCACAGCATGACCGCCAAACTCGTTTCGAAGCGCGGAAACTACCTTTCCTGTAAAGGTATCATCTTCAAGCGAGCGATAGCGCATCAGTAAAGACATCGCAATAACCGGCGTAGCTGTTTGAAGGTCTAGAGCCGTTTCGACCGTCCACTTCCCTTCACCAGAAGAGTTCATAACTCCTTTGATGTCATCTAGCTTAGCATCTTTAGAGAATGCATTTTCCGTTAATTCCATGAGCCATGAACGAATAACTGACCCGTTATTCCATACTCTCGCCACTTTTTCGTAATCATAGTCGAACTGGCTTTTTTCAAGAACTTCAAATCCTTCTCCGATTGCTGCCATCATGCCGTATTCAATGCCGTTATGAACCATTTTTAAAAAGTGGCCGCTCCCTGCCTCTCCAGCATATAGATATCCGTTTTCTACTGCTGTATCGCGGAAGATAGGTTCAACAATTTCCCACGCTTCACGATCTCCGCCAATCATATAGCAAGCTCCGTTACGAGCGCCTTCCATTCCGCCAGATGTTCCAACGTCCATAAAGCGAATTTTGTTTTCTTTTAACTCGTTATAGCGTCGAATAGACTCTTTGTAATGAGAGTTTCCGGCTTCAATTACGATATCTCCTTCAGCTAAAAGAGGAGATATTTCACTAATAACAGAATCAACAACCGTATGAGGAACCATCAGCCATACGACTCTTGGTGTTTCTAATGACTGAACAAGCTCCTGTAAGCTTGATACTCCTGACGCACCGTACCCTTTCATTTGTTCCACTGCGTTTGAATTTACGTCAAATGCTACAACGTCATGACGCTGATCCAGTAAGTTTTGTCCTAAGTTAATCCCCATTTTCCCTAAACCAACTAATCCTACTTTCATGTGAACAGCTCCTTCTATTTGTCTAATTGTTTAAGCCTTTAGCAATTCTTTTGCTTGTGCCACTACGTTTTCTTCTGTAAATCCAAACAGCTTCATCACATCAGCTCCGGTTCCTGAAGCACCGAATGTGTCAATAGCTAACACTTTTCCTTTTTGTCCTACAAAACGTTCCCAGCCAAGTGAAATTCCCATTTCTAGAGAGATTCGTTTTGAAACAGATTCAGGCAAGATGCGCTCTTGATACTCTTTTGACTGTTTGCCAAACAGCTCCCAGCTAGGCATTGCTACAACTCGAACAGATGTACCTTCACGCTCTAGCTGAGCTTTTGCACTGACAGCTAGTGCTACTTCAGAACCTGTAGCGATGAAAATCATCTCCGGGTTATCGTCTGTTTCAGTTAATACGTAAGCACCTTTAGCTAGGTCATTGATATTTTGTTTTGTTTCTTCAAACACAGGCAAGTTTTGACGGCTAAGCACTAGGGCTACAGGACCTTCCGCTTGCTGAAGCGCATAAGCCCAAGCGCTTGCTGTTTCGTTTGCATCAGACGGACGGATTACGGTAAGCTCTGGAATTGCACGAAGAGAAGCAAGGTGTTCAACCGGCTCATGAGTTGGTCCATCTTCTCCTACTGCTATGGAATCATGAGTAAACACATACGTGACCGGCAGCTTTTGCAGTGCAGCTAAACGAATCGCTGGACGCAAGTAATCATTAAAAACAAAGAATGTGCTGACAAACGGCTTCACACCGCCGTGAAGGGCCATTCCATTACCGGCCGCTCCCATTGCATGTTCACGTACGCCGAAATAAATATTTCGATTACCGAAATATCCGGGTGCGTAAGGGCCTTCTTCTTTAATGTCCGTCATCGTGGAATGTGATAAATCAGCACTGCCTCCAAAAATAGATGGCACAGATTTAGTGAAATAATTAATCGCTTCTCCGCTTGCAACACGCGTCGAAATCGCTTTTTCCGATGAGAATGTTAAAATATCATTCACTTCAATTAACGCTTCGCCCGTGATGGCACGTTCTAATTCATCTGCCAGCATAGGGTATTCTTTTTGGTAAGAAGCAAACAGTTCGTTCCACTCTGCTTCTGCTTTCATCCCTTTTTCTTCTAGCTTTTCAAAATGAGCTTTTACTTCTTCTGGAACATAGAAGTTTTCTTCAGCGTCCCAGCCGTAGGCTTGTTTTGTTGCTTTTGCTTCTTCTTCTCCAAGCGGATTGCCGTGTGCTTTATTTGTTCCCGCTACTTTTGGACTTCCGTAGCCAATAATTGTTCTCACTTCAATGAGCGTTGGCTGTTCCGTGTTCTGTTTCGCTTTTTCGATGGCGCTTGTGATTTCATCCACGTCATTTCCATCTTCTACACGTAAATATTGCCAGTTTGCAGATTCCGCTCTTTTTTGGATATTTTCGCTAAATGAAAGATTTAATTCCCCGTCTAACGAAATATCGTTGGAGTCATATAAAGCAATAAGTTTACCAAGCTTCATATGGCCAGCCATTGACATCGCTTCATAAGAAATGCCTTCCATTAAGTCACCATCGCCTACTAACGTATACGTATAGTGATCAATAACAGAGAAATTTGGTTTATTAAATTTTGCCGCTAAATGAGCTTCTGCCATTGCCATTCCGACTGCATTTGCAATTCCTTGACCTAAAGGACCTGTTGTTGCTTCTACGCCGTCCGTATGGCCAAATTCAGGATGACCCGGTGTTTTACTATTTAGCTTGCGGAAGCCTTTTAAATCTTCTACTGATACATTGTATCCGCTTAGATGCAGCATGCTATACAGCAAGCTTGAGCCATGACCGGCTGATAAGATAAAACGATCTCGGTTAAACCAGCTTGAATTTGCCGGATTATGCTGTAAGTGATTCGCCCACAGCGCATAGGTCATCGGAGCCGCTCCCATCGGAAGTCCCGGGTGTCCTGAATTAGCTGCGTTCACCGCGTCAATTGACAGGGTGCGAATCGTATTAACTGCGAGTGTATCTATGTTGGTACTCATGTGTCATCCTTCTTTCGCTTTGTTTGTATTAAACTGGCTGCACTTCGCGTGATTGACTTGCTGTTTCTTCATCCAACCACCATTTAAAGCCGTCTTTTTCTACCAGTGCATGTGATGCATCAGGGCCGTATGAACCAGCAGCATATTTGTGAAGCGGCACTGTATTTTCCTGAAATGCTTCAAGAAGCGGCTGAACCCATTCCCAAGCTAGCTCTACTTCTTTCCAATGAGCAAAAAATGTAGAATCTCCGGCGCATGCATCTGCAATAAGGCGTTCATATGCTTCCGGTGCTCCTTCTTGCTGACCTGAAAAATTAATTTGTACAGGCTCAATATGACCATGATTAAATGGATTTTTGCTGTTTAACTGCAGCGTAATATTTTCGTGCGGGTTAATTTCAATGATCAACAGATTTGGAGATGTTGTTTCTCCTTTGTCTAAGTACAACTCTTTTAGCGAGTCTTTGAATTCAATAACAATTCGCGTCGCTTTTTCCGCCATTCTTTTCCCTGTACGAATGTAGAAAGGAACGCCGTTCCAAAGCGAATTATCGATATATAGTCTGGCTGCTAAAAACGTGTCCGTCTGAGAAGATGGTGATACACCGGGCTCATTTATGTAGCTCGGCACTGAAGCCCCGTTTATTTTTCCAGCCTCATATTGACCGCGAACAACGTCTAGATCCATATCTTCTTTTACAAGCGGACGAAGCGCTTTTAACACATTTATTTTTTCGTTTCGAATATCATCAGCGCTAATGCGGGCCGGTAAGTGCATAGCCGTCATCATCAGCATTTGCAGCATATGATTTTGAACCATATCTCGAATGGCTCCTGAATGGTCATAATAGCTTGCTCTTTCCTCTACGCCGACCGTTTCACTTGCTGTAATTTGTATATTCGCAATATGTTCGTTATTCCATAATGATTGAAGAATAGGATTAGCGAATTCCAGCGCTTCTAAATTTTGTACCATCGACTTGCCAAGATAGTGGTCAATGCGGTAAATCTCTTCTTCTTTAAACGCTTTGCTTAAGTTTTCGTTTAATTGACGAGCTGACTGTAGATCATGGCCAAACGGTTTTTCAATAATTAACCGTTTCCAACCTTTTGTAGCACCTAAGCCACTGTCTTTAATATGCTCGGCAATCGTACCAAAAAATTCTGGTGCAACGGATAGATAAAACATTCGGTTGCTTGGAATGTTTCGTTCCTCTTCGCGTGCTTCTACTAGATTTAACAACTTTTTATAATCTTCAGCATTCGTTGCATCCAATGGGCTGTAGCGAAAAGCTGAAAGAAAATGCTGCATAAGAGATGAATCTTTTTCGACGCGACGTGAAAAAGTATGAATAGACTCTTTTACTTTTTCCTGAAAGTCAGCGTCGGACATCTCCCTTCTGCCTAGTCCTACAACAGAAATTGATTTAGGGATTTTCCCGTCTACAAATAAATTATAGAGTGCAGGATAAATTTTGCGTTTCGCTAAATCACCTGTTGAACCGAATAAAACAAAAGTCATCGCTTCCATATCTCTTCCTCCTGTTAGGAAAAATATAATCTTTAAAAAGTAACTTTTCTTTCATTCGTTACTTTATGTAACCTATCTTATTCCTGAAATATTTTTTCGTCAAGATATAAAACTCATAAAAAATCATTTCAATTTTCTTTTGTTCTTTAAACCCTATAGCCGCTTATCTTAGATAATTTATGGAAAAATAATGAAAATACTTTTTAGTTGAATTTAGAAAATAAATCTGCTTTAATGGATTTGATAGAATTGTATGAAAGTAAAAGCATACATAATGTTTGCATATGTACCAAGGGAAAATATCAAAAGGTGAAAGTAATATGGAAGCTCAGCTAATCAAGATGCCTGAAGATCTATCTGTTTTTCACATAGAAAAATCGTAGCTCAATCCAAAAGAGTCACCGGAAGTTGACCTCTTTTTTTGAGCTACACTCACACTTTAACTTTAATGCGTCACTGCGACAAGAAGCATAAGCATCATATAGAGGTTAAAAACAGCAAGTAAAACAAGAACGATATAGACTAGTTTTTTACCTATCTTACCTAAAAAGTAGACGTTGACTAACATAAAATACACGCCTGCTGCGCACAAAACGAACGTAAGAAACTCTTTACACTCGTTCAATGTCATTTGAAAATCTTGATTATAGTAAATTCGGAGATCTTTACTAATAGCGAACGGCACGGTCCACCACCTGATCAAAATTCCAATAAACATAAGTATCCCTATTGTGTTTAAAGTGGACTGAAGTGTTCTCCGCTGTTTCTTTCTCATATCCACATCCGTTTGTGCGGACCTTTTAAAGTTTGTTCGCATGTATTTCCCCCCCATGATGTTTTTGCATACAGCAAAAAGGGTCATCAGCCATACACAGGTCTCTCCCCGGCTATTTCTTACACCACCAAAAGGTGCGTAATGATCATCACGCAAGGCTTCAATGAAGCTACATTCTTTATCTATATTCACTTTATGCTGCATTTGATGCTTTCACAGCTTCTGAGCATACCAGCTTGTTTTTCGTTTCGTATTGAATTATATACATACACAAAAATAAGCCCTGGCTGATAGAGCCAAGGCTTGGTTCATGTTTTGATTAAGTTATACCCCACACATTGAAGAGCTTGTTGAATATTTTTCACGACTTTTAACTGTAAGTTTCTCAAATCATGATTTTTAGTTTGCTCTTTCGCAAATGTGGGGGTTACACCTGTTATAACTGCTTGAGCACCCATGAGCTGAAGTGCTGTAATCATTTTCAAGAAGAAATTCGGAAACTCTTTTTCTCTCAGAAGCAGCTTCGATAAATCAATGATAAAGTAATCTATTTCATTATGAGCTGCATCGTGAAGCACATCTGTCATAATCTGATCCGCACGCTCTTTATCAATAATACCTTGAAGAGAAAGAATCGAAACCCCCTCTGTAATCGGAATAATTGGGACGCTTAAAAATCCCATCTGATATCGTGTTTCATCCAGATCGATCATATGGGATAAGATACCTGCCATTGATTGTAAAAAAGCAATATCTTCTCCTGAAAATTCTTTTTCTTCCTTGTCCATTACACAGAGTGTTCCAAATACATTTCCTTTTAAATCTTTTAATGTAACACCTAAAAAACCTTTTACCTGCAATTGATCCGTTACTTCTAGCTGTCTTGTAACGGCATCCTTCATCAGATTTGCCGTATGCATAACGTCTCCGTCATTCATAATAATTAAGCGGCAGTATGTACCTCCGTATTCAACGCTGTATCCTTCAGGAATAATCTCTTCCTTCTCGTTATATGAGCTGAGGACCGTCATCGCTGTTTCTCCTCTTCTAGTTACGTACGTTGTGCTGACATTCAGCTGTTTGGTAATAACCTCAAATAATTTTTGCGAAACAGACCGCAGTGAATAAAAATGAGGAACTTTATTTTCTCCATCAACGTTCATTTAGTTACCTCCATCGCAACTATCATTCTCTCTGCCATAAGTGCATTCTTTCATAAAGATACGCACAGCTTGGCTATAACTTTTTTGTAGTATGAGAGAGGACAGCTATATTGCCTATTTTCTATCTTATACATACCAGATTTCACATATGACATGATTTCACATAAGAAAAACTCCTTCCGTTCATGAAGGAAGAAGTTTTAAATTATATAAAAATTTCACACGTCCCCATTTTCCCTCTATTCCCCATATTAGGATATATCAAACTAAACTGTCTAGTTCAATGACAACATAGCACAAAGGGTATTAGAGCTCCTGCTTCATCTTTTTGTTCCATTCTCTTCGCAGAATTCCCATTTTGACGCTATCAAAATATTCACCGTTTACGATACGTGCTTCTCTGATTCTTGCTTCTTCTTTCATACCTATTTTTGCCGCTGTTTTGATCATTCTGATATTGCCTGACCACGTAGACATGCCGAGTCTATGCAAAGGTGTAAACTCAAATAAAAAGTCGATCCACATTCCATAAGCTTCTGATCCATATCCTCCGCTCCAATAGTCTGAATCGTAAATGATAATTCCAGTTTCCATCCAGTTTGTACGTTTGTCCACCCAGTAACAGTTCACCGTTCCTACAGCTATTTCATCAATAATAACCGCAAGCATTCGGGGAACTGATGGATAAATCTCATACTCTTCTTCCCATGAATTCATATACTTTTCTTTCGTCAGCTTTCGATCTGGTATGTACGGAGCATTCCATTTTTTCGCTTCTTGTTTTTTCTCTTCGTATTTCCAGTAATAGAGCGTATTAACATCTTCCTGTGTCGCTTCTCTTAATAACACTTTTTCTCCTATTAATTTTATCATGAGAGGCATTACTCCTTGATTTATGAAATGGCTTATTAAATTTTAGAAACTTAAAGCGACTCTTAATACACGTTTATACAATCATAGCGTTAAATAATGAAGAAAAGGAGTAAATTTATAAAGAATAGTATTGCTACTGCCAATCAGCAGATGAAAATGAAAAGTAACTTATCCTGCTTTGCCTGTAAAACACCGAGACAATATATATGCTCCCGGTGTTTTTTGTTTTTGCTCTATTTATTATTCGCGTTTTCCATAACTGCAAAATAGTTACCTTCACTGTCTGAAAAATTAAAGACTTTTCCTGAAGGCATCGATACAATTTCTCCCACCGTTACGCCTTTAGCAGTTAAATCTCTATATAATTCATCCACATTCTCCGTAAAAAACAGAAGCGAAGGTGTCCCGACATTTAATTCCGGCTGCATTTTTGCTATTAGCTGTTTGTTATGAAGGATAATGGTTGTTTCAGCACCCGCTACCGGCGCTAGCTCAATCCACTTCATGCCTTGTTCATTATTTTGTTCGGACATAACCTGAAATCCCATTTTTTCTGTCCAAAACTTTACCGCTTGATCTTGATCGTTTACATACACCATAATTTGACCGATTTTTTTAATCATTGCTTTCACTCCTTCGATATAGATGAAATAATTTCTTTTGCTACTGTATCTGCCGACTTTTCCTTTGTGTAAATTGTTTGCTTTGCCAGCAGCTCATTTGACGGATGCGTTACAAAATGTTTGTTAAGCTTAAAAACATCTTCATCATCCGTTATTTGCTGCAGTCTTTGATGTAATAGTTGTATGGACTCTTCTTTATCAGCACTGGGAAGCAATAAAAATAGAGACTGATAAGGTTTTAATATCTTTTCTACTTGCTGAAACAGTCCCATGTCTTCGTAGACCGAGTGACCGGCGCCAAAATCAATGACCGCATGCTTGTAATCTTCTAATATTCTTTTAACGGCATAGGCTTCAAACGGCTTCCAATAGGCGTACATACCCTGAAACCCTTGTTTTTCTCGAATGTCCTGCTGTGTTTCTTTGCTGAAACCCATTTCCTCGTAGTAAGAAAATCGTACTTCGTCCATTGAGCACTGAGGAATACTTAGTTTTTGCGCTACTTTTTCACCAACCGTCGTTTTACCCGCGCATATAGGTCCAATGAGAATAATAGGGGGTTGCATAGGCTCTCTCCTTATTTCACTTCCAATACAAACGCGTACGATGCATCTCCATTAGATACATTTTTTTGACTTTCATCCATCCACCACACTGAATATGAGTAGTAGTACGTGCCTGCTTCAGAAGGTGCTTTCAGCTTATTTTTCTTCAGTGGTATTTCCATTTCATGGCTGTTTTGTATTTGTGCCATATGCTTTTCGTTGGGCTGCCGTTTATACTCGATAACAAGCGATAGCGATTCATTTGTTTTTACTTTAATAGGCTTTTCGTTTTTTAATAATTCCAAAGGGCCTGCTTTATCCACACACGTGTTTTTCCAGCAGTAAGTGCCAACTTTTGTTTCATAAAGATGGTTGCTTGCTTCGAGATACGCTTTTGGCGGGAATTCTTCAAGAAATCCACTGCTTGAACATCCTGTAAAGCTTGCTATGATAAGTCCACCTGCAGCTGTCTTCCATTTCTTCATCATTTCATCACCTTTTTACTATTTCTTCATTGTTCTGTTATCTCCTGTTTCTTACTTTCTAAATAGCATTGCTTTATTTTCAATACACGCTTTTTAATAAAATGGAATATGAATACCTAACTGATTTACTAATAAAGGAGTGAACGTATGAAGGCGCCAAACCGAGACGACAAATATGCACATGATGAAGAACGCAAAAAAGTGCTGCTCTTGTCAAGAGCAGCACTTTTTTTAAACTTGCACGCTAGTTGATTCTGCTAATTTCCCATCTTCCATCCACACAACGCGGTCACATAAATCCAACATTCTTTGGTCATGGGTAACCATTACAGTCGCTTTTCCCCTTAGCTTTACTTCATCTGCGAGCATTTGCACGACCGCTCTTCCTCGCTCTGAATCCAAGCTTGCCGTAGGCTCGTCTGCAAAGATAATTTCAGGGTTATTCATCCACGCTCTTGCAATCGCTACCCGCTGACGTTCTCCTCCGGATAGACTTTCAGGATAGTGATGCTTTCGATGGGCAAGCCCGAGCTTTTCAAGCAAATCATCCGCTCTTTTTTTTGCTTCTTGATTTCGATTTCCTTCTAGTTCCGTGACAAGAAGAAGCTGATCGCGAACCGTTAAATACGGGATTAAATTAGCTGATTGAAAGATAAAGCCGATTTTCTTGAGACGAATGCTGTTCATTTGTGATGGAGACATTTTATTAATCTCGTCTCCGTCAATAATCACGCGTCCACTAGACGGTGAAAGCAGCGCCCCTGCAATGGATAAAAACGTACTTTTCCCAGAACCAGAAGGCCCGACTATAGCCACAAGCTCTCCAGCTTTCACACGCAGCGATAGGTCATTTAACACGACTACAGCGTTTTCTCCGTCTCCAAACGACTTGCTAACATTCTCTAAAACTAATTTTTCTTCACTCATTAAACAGCCCTCCCAATCGCTTCAACCGCATCTACTTTTGCTACGCGATACAGCGATAATAATGAACTCAGTACAGAAACAGCTACAAACAGCGCTGAACACCCTGCGATTAGCGATAAATCCAAGTGAAATGGCATTGAATCAGGCAATATAGCAGCTACTCCGTATGTCAATCCAATACTAATAGCGAGACTGCATAAAGTTAACACAACCACTTGAGATAAAATCGTTCGCGCTAAATAGCTTGTTTTTGCTCCTATCGCTTTTAACACGCCAAACTGATTCATTTTTTGAAGCGTCATCACATAGAAGAAAACGGCTAAGACAAAAGCTCCAATGATAAACAGAAACGCGACCATCATTAAAAGTGAGCCCTGTTCTTCTTGATAACCCGGAATTCCTTTTAACGCTTCATCCTTACTGATTACATCGATTTCAGCTTCTTTTTTTTGAAGAGTCTGTGCTTGCTGGCTGTTCATATTCAATACGACTGCATTAAAAGCACCTGTGCTTTCAATTGTCTTCCACTCTGTAAGATTGATATGAATAACAGGCGCGTGACTAAACGACTGATTTTTTGTAAAACCAACAATTGTAAAGCTTTTTCCTGAAGCCGTATCTTTTATCGTATCACCTAGCTTTACTCCTTCTTCTTTTAGCGAAGAGTCCGCCACGGCTTCATGTTTCGCATCGTCCGTAATCATCTTCCCTTCCGTTATGTTCGGAGCTAAAAAGCCGCTTGTGCTTATGGCAAAAAACGAGGCGTCTATTTTTTTCGCTTTTCCTTCATTTATAACGGCTGTCATCATCACACCAAGCGGCTCAGCTTTTTTCTTTCCGCTTAGTTGTTGAATATCTTCTGTTTTGTTTGTTGATAAAACAGAGCGCGTCAGGCGCTGATCCGCTTCTTTTTGAAGCGCAACGTAATTTCCTTTCATTTCTTGAACAGCTGAAGCATTGTCAGAGGAAAGCCCTTTTGCTAAGCCTGATACAAAAAGTACAAGCCATACAATTAACACCATAATCACGCCAATGAGTAAGTAGCGCAGCTTCGCATGTTTTAATTCACGTAAAGCCAAAAACATCTTTCTTTCATCTCCTTTTTTCATTCTATTTAAAGTATAAAAACAGAAAATGAATGGAAGATGAACGGCTCATTACATTTTCGGAAGATAGACGTGAAAAGTGCTGCCTTTTCCTTTTTCGCTTTCAAAGTGAATGGAACCTCCGTGCATGTCGACAATTTGCTTCACAATCGCTAAACCAAGACCGCTGCTTCCTTCCGTCCGGCTTCTTGCTTTATCTTCCTTATAAAAACGATTAAAAATATGCGGGAGGCTTTCTTTTGACATACCGATTCCCGTATCTTGAAACTCCACGTGGCAATACGTATCTTCCATACCAACGCGAAGAGACAGCGTTCCTCCTTCTTCCGTGAACTTTACGCTGTTAGTAATCAAATTTGTCCACACTTGATGAAGCAGTTTTTGATCGCCTGAAATCATCGTTGAAGGAAGATCCATTTCAATGGCCAATTCTTTTTCACGCCAGCTCCACTCCGTCATGAACAGCACTTGCTTGATTTGAGTTGCAACGTCAAACGTGCTTTTTTCGATATGCTCACTTTCTTTATCAAGTGAAGCAAGCGTAAGCAGCTGTTTGCTGAGGGACGACATGCGCCGGCTTTCTTCTTCAATAATAGACAGATACTCATTTCTTTGTTCATCTGAAAGGTCAGCAGAACGGAGCGTTTTCGAAAACCCTTGAATGGACGCCAGCGGAGACTGAATTTCATGTGACACGTTCGATACAAATTCCTGGCGCATCTCTTCAAGCTGCTCTAAACTTTTAGCCATTTCGGAAAAATGTGAAGCAAGCGCGCCGATTTCGTCTCGGCGCTTTACGTACAGCTCAACGTTGTATTTTCCTTTCGCCACTTGCTTTGTTGCTTCCGTTAGCTTGACGATTGGTTTTACTAAATAACGCGTGCTAATAAGTACAAACAAAATGCTTAATACAATCATCAGCAGTAAAATGACCGAGAAAAAAATGCGCATTTCCCCGAACTGCAGCTGAATATCAGGGCGAATAAACAGCGCTTGCTGCTTGTTACCCTCTCCTTTTAACGGCACGCCGATGGTATTAGCTAACACATTATCAAAAAACCCCGTCACAAACACCTGTGAAGGAAAGTTTGCAATTCCGTGATACATTTTGCCTTCTAACACTTGTTTGACAGCACTCTTTTCTAAGCGCTGGTTTCTAAACTCTCGTCCGTAAAACGTCTCATGTCCAGTGCTGTCCACTACATATATTTGATAGCCAAGTTTACTAATATGCTGTAAATAAGACTGTTGATCTACGCCTCTATTGCTTTCGTAAAAGCTCGCAATGTCTTTTGCCATACGCGTAAGCTTTTGATCGTTATAAGGTTTTAAGCTGTACTGATAATAAACGTTCGCCACAATAAACGCGAGGAGACTGCTAAATACCATCACAGCAATCGTTGTCAGGACAATCCGCAAATAGAGCGTCTTCATTTTGCCGTCACCTCAAGCTTATAGCCGACGCCTCGAACCGTCGTAATGACAAAATCATCGGTATGTTCAAACCGCTCGCGCAGCCTTTTTACGTGTACATCAATTGTGCGGTTATCTCCGTTAAAATCCGCTCCCCATATCAGATGAATTAATTCTTCTCTTGTGAAAATTCTTCCTGGATAGCTCGCGAGCTGAGCTAATAATTCAAATTCTTTCATTGGAAGAATGAACAGTCGTCCGCTGCAGTGCACTTCATAGCTTTTTCGGTCAATAGAGGTGCTGTTCAGTACGATCATCTTTTCATTTACCACTTCGTATCGGCGAAGCAGTGCTTTGATTCGGAAAATCAATTCTTTTGGTTCAAACGGCTTTGTCACATAGTCATCCGTTCCCGCTAAAAAGCCTTTTTCTTTGTCTTCGAGCTGATCTTTTGCTGTTAATAAAATAATGGGAAAATCATAGTAGCTGCGTATTTCTTCGCAAACTTCATATCCATCTTTATGAGGCATCATAATATCGACAACCGCTAAATGAATGTGCTGCTTAGCAAGCAGACCCGAAGCTTCTTCCCCGTCTTTTGCTTCATGCACCATATAGCCTTCAAGCTGCAAATAGTGACGAACCAATTGCCGCATATGCTCATCGTCATCCGCCAGTAAAATGTGAATCATTTCTTCTGCCACTCCTTTTATCAACCATTCAAAATGGCGGCCTTTTGGCCGCCATCATTTATTCTTTCAGTATCTATCTGTTTACTAGTGTAACCAAACGTAGTAGTCCTATTGCGTTTTTATTAGGATAAGGACTTATTGTGAACAGCAGATGAACAGCTTGTTACAAAATCCATTCACCGCGCGCAATCATCTCTACTTTTCCGCCTACTTTAATGTGAAAAGCCTCTCCATCATAACTAGCTTTTACATACAGCAGTGAAGGTCTTCCTATTTCGTATCCTTGTTCTACACATATGTCAATAGCTTGCTGATTAAAATAACCGTATTTGACTAAATATGCTGCTAAACAGCCGTTGGCGCTGCCGGTTGCCGCATCTTCTGGAACGCCGTAATAATCAGCAAAATCTCGCACATTTACGTGATGATCTTGGTGATAGGTTTCCGGCGAAAAGACCATAATTGCTTTTGCTTCTGTGTTTTCTATCAGCTTGAAATATTTTTCTTTGTCTACATTTATCTCTTTAGCAGCTTCTAATGATGTTAAAGGGACAAGAATGACCGGCAGACCCGTGGATACTTCTTGAACGGGAAAACGCATATCGATATAAGTTTCATCAAGGTTTAACACGTCCGCCACCTGCTTTTTATCTAACACTTTCCCAAACGTCGGCTGACCTTGTGTCATCCACAGTACATCTTTTTGTTCATCGTATGTAACAGGCGTAGGACCTGCTTTATAATGAAGAGTAAGCTCCTCTGTATCTTTTTCTTCTAGTTCTTCTCGAATAACATAAGCGGTACCGAGCGTCGGATGGCCTGCAAATGGCACTTCTTCATTAGGTGTAAAAATCCGCACGTCATATTCTCCTTTTTGCGGAGAAGCCGACGTAATAAACGTCGTTTCAGAGAAATTAATTTCTTTAGCCATTTGCTGCATCTCTTTGTCTGAAAGGCTTCCGGCGTCTTTAAAAACGGCGAGCTGATTTCCTGTATATTTTCTCTGTGCAAATACATCAACAATGGAATACTGAATAGTTTTCATTCCTGTGTTCCTTTCTAACGCAAATTTTTATGTACAAAATGGGTCATTACTTTTTTCTTTAAAGCCTCATATTGCTCCTCATTCGTATCCATAAACGCTTCTTCCCTACTGGATAAAATATCTGCGTAATGGAGAGGCTCACGAAATTGTTCTTGTGTAAAATCATAGCGCTGTTCGTTGAGCTGATTATAGAAATGCCAGCCTTCTTTACACGGAGTTTTTAAAATATCTCCTCCTTTGATATCTTGAACGACAAGCGCGGTCACTCCGCACTGTCCTTTGGCAGGATTGTCAGCCGTCCACTTCGTGCTCGAATGAATTGACCACGATTGATGCAGGGCTTTCTTTAAACGATTCACGTTGGGGCAGCTCCTTTTTCTTCAAATCTACCATATTCTTCTTTTTTATGAAAGTTCCCATTAAAAAATACACAGCGCAAATATTCTTACTTTAAAAATAATTTAAGGAAGAATAGAAAAATACTAGAAATAATGTATAATAATAGAGTCATTTTAGATGATAGATTATAACCAATGAAAGGTGTTTTAAATGGAAGAACAAGCAGTAAATGAACTCCTGTCTTTTGAAGAAGAGCATAAAGTAGTTCGAACAAATACGTCGTATTATGATTTGAAATGGGGAAAAACAGCCAATCCAGCTAAAAACAACACGTGGAACTGGGCAGCCTTTTTTCTGACAAGCGCTTGGTTTGCATACCGAAAAATGTATAAGCACTTTTTTATTTTAACGCTTATTGAAGTAGTTTGGTTTTCCCTTTTGTGCTTTGTAGACATACCAGAGTGGTCCGATGCAATTGTATTCGGCGGTGCTTCACTTATTACAGGGCTATGTGCCAACCGCTGGTACTATAAGCACGTTAAAAACGTGTTAGCTCGAGCCGAAGCTCAGCCGGAGCAGCGGAAAGAAGCTTATTTGCAAATAAAAGGCGGCACTCACATCGGAATTGCTATTGGTTTAAGTATCTTAGCGCTTATGATTACGTTTGGAGTCGGAGCGGGATTATCATATTTACCAACAAAAACAAATATTAAAGATGTGGTTCGCTACGGCGACGAAGCAATTACGCTTGAAACGTACAACGATCATCCAAAATGGACCTATATTAAAAAAGAAGGCCGTCATCACGTTGTACAATTTACCGGCTACGATTATACAGAAAAAGAGCATGTGCGCATTGTGTTTAACGTTTATTTGGATAAACAAATTTACGAATGGGACAAAATTTACATCAACGGCAAAAAGTTAAACAAAAAAGATGCGGAAGACTATGAATACTGGATTGAAGACAGTTCAGCATATTAAAAAAGTCAGCCAAAAAAGAAAGGATGAGTGCGTACTCTCCTTTCTTTTTTGTTTTATCTTAAAGCGTCAAAGGCAGCTTCACCGTCACTACTGTCCCGTTCTCATCACTTTCAATCGCAAGCGTACCGTTATGCTCGTTGATGATCGTTTTACAAATAGAAAGCCCTAACCCCATGCCTGTTCCATCTTTTGTTGAGAAAAACGGATTTCCTACTTTATTAATAATGGATAGCGGAATCCCAGAACCGGTATCTTGAATGTCAATAAGAGCCCAATCTTCCCATTCTTTGATAATAAGATTTACTTCCCCGTGTTTCTTTTTCTCCATTGCTTCAATGGCATTTTTCAAAAGATTCATAAACACTTGTCTCATTTGAGCAGGATCGATTGATACAAGTGGAATGGCTCCTTCTATTCTTACGTTCATTTCGACATTATACAGCGCAGCTTCACTTTTCAAGAAAGCAACGGTATCATGAATAACTTCTACAATCGATACGATTTCTTTTTTAGGCGCTGTTGGCTGCGTGACAAGCAAAAAGTTGTTAATAAGTTCATTCATACGATCCAGTTCATCAAGAACAATTTTTTGAAAAGGCTCTGCCTGCTCATTTTCATTAAATAAAAATTGAATAAAGCCGCGCACCGACTGCATCGGGTTTCGAATCTCATGCGCTAACCCTGCTGCTAGCTGCCCTACGAGTGCCAGCTTATCAAGCTGCAGAATTTTCTCTTCAATTTTCGGCAAAACAGCCGCTTGATTTTTATAAATAATATGAGACAAAATACCAGCCAGCCGGTTTAACCCTTGAATTTCACTTTCGCTAAACGGATAAGGATCCGGATCGACCGCACATAAGGTACCAAACATTCTCCCATCTTCTAGCACAATAGGTGTTCCTAAATAAGAACCTACCCGGGCACCATCAATGATGGCTAAATTAGACGTTCTAACATCGCGTTTTGTATTGGGAATAACAAGGGGTTCATCACACGTGACTAAGTTGCATACCGCAAGCTCTAACGGCAGCGTCAGTCCATCCTCTACAAGGCTTCCCCCTTCTTTATTAAAGGCTTTCATAACTGAAAATTGTTCGTCGAAAATCCCTACAAACAGCGTCCTGCTTCCGACTACTTCGCTGGCCATCTGCAATACATCCCAAACGGCTTTTTCATTGATGTTCCTCTCTTCCATTACCTTAGTCACCTACTATTTAAATATAGACTGTTCTATTCTCTTATTCTCATTATAAATTTTAAATGTACAAACGTATATCAAAATTTTAAGAACTCGTTTATTTCTTCTATTTTGTCATTAGGGTTAAGGATAGCTAAGACTTGATGATCTTCCCATATGCCATTAATATTTACATTTTTTCTAGCGATTCCTTCTCTATGAAACCCAGCTTTTTCGAGTACGCGCTGAGAAGGCACATTACGTGGCATGACGCCGGCTTCAATGCGGTGAAGATGCAGCTCTTCAAACGCATAGTCAACAAGTGCTTTTATGGCTTCTGTTGCGTACCCTTTCCCATTATGATGGTGATCTAAAAAATAGCCGATAACTGCGCTTTGTAAAGATCCCCGCATCACTTGAAAAAGACTAATGGTGCCAATTAATTTATTATTCTCTTTTTGAAAAAGACCAAAATAGTATTCTTGATCGTTTTTCCTATTCTCTTCGTGACGCTGAATTTTTTCTACTTGGCTCTCTAATGTATAAAAAGAATGCTCTCGACTCATAGAAAACTGCTTAAAAAAGTCTCGATTGTCCTTTTGCAATCGGAGGCTGTCGTGCGCATCGCTGGCAGTCAACGGGCGCAAATAAATAGTGTGGCTTTCAATCATGTTATGTCTCTCCCTCTTTTACTTCTCACAGAAAGTTGTGTAAAAAGAATGCTTCGTTAATATCTTCCATTTTCTCACATAGTAAGCGTTTCTTACTGTAATGTAAAGAACCAAAAGCACGATTCTAACATCTTTTCTTTATCTCTTCCTGCCACTATTTTTTATTTCTTCACTATGTAAAATCAAAAACCACCTGGAAAAATGACCAGGTGGTTTTATATATGAGATGGGGTGTACGTTCTGATTCACTGTGGATGGATATAATGCCTTACGTTTCCAAACAGACTTCCTTATAGAAAAGAATGATATAAAAAATACTTCTTCTGAGATTTTTCTTTTATTTATATTTAACAGCCGCAGCCAAAGCCATAACCGCCGTATCCGTAACCGCCATAGCCATATGGTGATAGCAGTGAGCCTGCTACTAGCCCACCTGCTAATCCTCCTAAAAATGGACCTCCAAAGCCATAGCCGAATGGTCTGCCAAAGCCAAAGCCAAACGGGCGTCCAAAACCAAACGGTCTGCCAAAGCCAAAGGGCCTGCCAATAAACCTTTCATCTGCGTGTTGAAGTTGATGATCTTGAGAATACATAGTGGGTAAAAAATGCATTTCTGAATCCATAAGAGAAACCTCCGTTTTTTTGTTTTTTGCTTTCACCCAAGAATATGCATTTACCTATTCGCTGTCTTGGGCAAATATCTTAGTTATGCTGAAAATAAGGGAAAAGAATTACGAAAAAAAGCAAATGACTAAGTTTATATGAAAATGAGCTTGATTTCTCTTTAGTACCTAATACATACAAAAGAAGCGGATCCTGACTTAGAAGGGTATACGGAAAGTACTAACATGTTTACTTCATAGTAAAAAACAAGAAGCCGAAGAAAAAATTCTTCGGCTTCTACTTCATTATGTACGCAGGCTAAGGAGGAAGTGGTATTAGCCTGCTTCGTTATAACATGGGGGCTCATATATGAGATCTTGGGATGATTCATCCTATGTAGAAAGTGAAAAAAAGTACCGTGTCCATCTTATTTTCTTATCTTTTTTTATTTTCATTGAAATCATTGGATATTTTTGGAGCACTTTTGCATTTCAGGCATATGTTAAAAATGTACTCAGAACTTGGAGGTGAACTATATGGGCTTCTATGGTGGCTGTGGTTATGGCGGTTACGGTTACGGCGGTGGCGGCTGCGGATTTGGCAGTGGCTTTGCTTTAATCATCGTATTATTCATTTTATTAATCATCATCGGCTGTGCTTGCTGGGGAGGATTTGGCGGTTGCTAATCATTAGAAATAATGATGAACAGCTTCATTTTCACTAATTTTTTTACCAAAAGCTAGCTTTCCACTTTATTATGAAAAAGCAGTGTCCACATAATGGGCACTGTTTTTAGGTGTGCTCACAATGAGACTCACCACTGAGAAAAAAACACGGGCTTTTTAATCTACCGTTCCTTGTTTACGCCTTCTCATTACCTTATTTTTCTTGTTCATACTTCCCTTTCTTCTACATATTAATAGGTAAAAAGAGTAATTAAAAAGAGAGCCACTCTGCAGCTCTCTTCCCGCTTTATGTAAAAAATTATACAAACGATTTTTTCAAGACGACCCGCTGATCATTTACAGTATAGCCGTTTCTTTCATAAAAAGCCTGTGAAGCTCCTCCAGTCGCCGTTAAGAGATACAAGCTGTTGATATCGTGTCTTTGAAGTTCGTTCTCAAACCGGCTTAAGATAGCTGAACCATATCCTTTTCCTTGCACGCTTGCACTGACGCAAAGCTCGGCCACGTAAAAGGTCATACCGCTGTATGATTTTTTCGCGTGACCTGCAATCATTCCAATCAACTCTCCTTGGTCATAAAATAAATAGCCTATAAATTTAGGCGTGTTCAGTAGATTAGTCAGCCTTTCTTTAGCTGATTCTTCCGTCCATGGTTCATTCCAAGGCTTTTTTGTAAATACATCTAGATACAAGTCAATGCACTGCTGTATATTCTCTGCAGTGAGAGGTACTACTTTTTCGATCATTTTTACGCTTCCTTTTTTGTTTAGTTTGAAGGCTTGTTAACAATTCGCTCGTACATTTCCGGCAGGTGCTTAATTTTATAATCAATCGTCTCAAGCTTGTGATGGATTTCTTCGATTTCTTTTTGCACCGCTTTTTTATGGTCCATCAGCATTTGCAGACTTTTATCAAGCACGGCATTTTCAAGCGTACAGTTTTCAATAAGCGTTCGAATATCCTTGATTTGCATACCCGTGCTTTTTAAACAGCAAATTAAATCAATCCATTCAATATCTTGTTCTTTAAAAATACGATTTCCTGACGCTGTACGATCTAAAAATGGAAAAAGCCCTTCTTTATCATAATAGCGAATGGTATAAATTGTCACGTTCAATTTCTTCGCAACTTGTGAAATGGTATACGTCATACTGCTTCCTCCTACATCTTAACCTTCTCAGAAAAACATCATGATTTTGCCTTGACCTCTAGTTATCTCGAGGATTTATTCTTTTAGAGTCTTCTTCATTGCGCTTTTTATGCTGCAGACTTTTTGTACAAGCAGCAACATACATTCAACTCAGAAAGGATGATACGATGAATACTGCTCACATGATGCTTACCATTGTAATCGGCGGTTTTATTGCCTTTTTATTAGGTTTTGGCGTCACAAAAATAATTGAGCTGCTGCTAACTCTTTTTCTAGCTTAAACAGTAGTTCTTATCGTAAAACGCAGGTAACTCCGTTCTATGTTCGAACGGAGTTACCTGTTTTATTTTAGAGACTAAAGCGGTTAAGGCACCATGTTGCCAGCGGCTTTATAAATATCGTACCATTCTTGGCGTGTTAACTTGATTTCTGAACCTTTGCTTGCATCTTTCATACGTTGAATATTTGTCGTACCAAGTACTACTTGAATATTTGCAGGATGCGTTGTAATCCACGCAACGGCAATCGCTGTATTCGTCACGCTATATTTACTTGCGATGCGATCAATTACTTCGTTTAGCTTTCCAAATTTCTCTTTATCACCTAGGAAAGGACCTTCAAAAAATCCGTTTTGGAACGGCGACCATGCTTGAAGCGTGATATCGTTCAAACGGCAATATTCAAGCACGCTGCTGTCGCGGTTAACAGCTTGATCAATTCCCATGTTTAACGAAATACCAGAATCAATGATTGGCGTATGTGCGATGCTGAACTGCACTTGGTTTACGACAAGCTTTTGGTTAATATATTTTTCAAGCAGCTGAATTTGCGCTGGGTTGTGATTCGATACACCAAAGTGACGTACCTTTCCGCTGCTTTGCAGTTCGTTAAATGCTTCTGCTACTTCTTCAGGGTCCATTAGTGGATCTGGACGATGCAGTAATAAAAGATCTAAGTAATCTGTTTTTAAACGCTCTAAGCTGCCGTTAACAGAGTCTATGATATGCTTCTTTGAAAAGTCATAGTAATTTTTCGCTGCGTTAATGCCGCATTTGCTTTGAATCACCATTTTTTCACGAAGACTTGGGTTCATTTGTATAGCGTTTGCAAAATATTCTTCGCATTGCCCTACATAATCAGGACCGTAAATATCAGCATGATCAAAAAAGTTAATTTCTTCTTCCATCGCTGTGCGGATTAGCTTCTCTGCTTCTTGTAAAGAAAGCTCTGTTAAACGCATGTTTCCCATAATTAAATTTGATACGTGTAAGTCAGTATTAGCAATTGTATGATACTTCATGTAAAGCCCCTCCTTGAAATGATACTACTACAAGATAAACCATAGAGTTAACTCTAGGTCAAGCAGAAAGAATAAAAGATTTTGCAAGCAGCGGCGGTAAAACACCCTATCTTTTTTGGTAAAAAGATGAAATACTAGGTTGTGGTGTGATAAAAGTCACTGCCGCTTTGCATTTGATTTAGTAGTATATGTTACGTTCTTTTCTTCCTTTTTATCAAAGCTTATTTCATAGCAATACATTAATTTATCAGGCAAAGGAGTTTATCACCATGGAGAAAACGAAAACAAAACAATTTGAAATACATTATTCCGTTCTAAAAGATGAAGCCAAAATCAAAGGAACTTTTGTAGTAGAAGCTGCTAAAAACCGAGATGACGCATCAAGACTTGCTAAATTAAATGTCTCTACAAAAGAAAGAGTGTTTATTCAATATGTAAAGATTTTAAAAGTCAAACGAGTTTCTACAGATTCGGCGGCAAAGTGACATTGGTTTGCTTCTTCTTTTAGCAAGCCCCCATTTATGCTGAAAGTGTCGTCTCAGAAGATACTTGTTTCGTTCGTGTGAGTAATAGAACTAATCCAATAATACAAGCTGTGCCCATCCATTGATAAAAACCAAAAGGCTCTTTCAGCCAAACAACGGTTGTGATAACAGCGGCTAAAGGCTCTAAACTTCCAAGCAAACTCGTTTCTTTAGGTAAAAGACTTTGCAGACTTTCTACATAAAACCAAAAAGCAAGCATCGTGCCAAAAATAATGACAAATAAAATATATCCCCAGGTTATTGGTGATAAGCTTGACGCTTCCCAAGGAGGATGAATAAAGCTCATTACGCTTCCCCCAATTACCATTGACCAGCCAACGATGACAAGCGAACTGTACTTTTTGATCAGCGGAACTGCATACAGCGTATAAAAAGCAGCCGCTACGCCTGACAGCACTCCCCAAACAACGGCAGATACAGGAACAGACAGCTGAGAAATAGAGCCGTTTGTTAATAAAAAAAGCAGCCCCCCAGTGCCAGCAGAACAGTGATGACGTCTTGTCGCGTAAATATAGACTGCTTGCGCAAAAGCAAATAAATGATAATCATCACTGGTGATAAATACTGCAGCAGCGTAGCTACTGCTGCATTTCCATGCTTAATAGAAGCCATATACGTATACTGAACGGCGAGCATACCAGCTATGGCAAAAACGACGAGCTGAAAAGCTGACTTTCGGTTCTTCCATACTCCAAGTACGTGAGAATGATTCCTTTTTATACATGAAATCATTAGCAGCAAAAAACCCGCAGTGAGCAGCCGTACTGAAACAAGCCAGTCTACACTGATTTCAAATTCTTGAAAAAGCTTTTGAGCAACCGTTCCTCCCATCCCCCAACATATAGCTCCCGTTGTTACAAAAAAGAAACCTTTTTTTCTGCTGAGATCGTTCATCTTTCATCCCTCACTTTTATTATAAGAATAGTGTTATAATAAATGAAAAACGGGGCAGAAAATACGCATATTGCATTAAAAAATATAAATATATTGAGGTGGCCATGTATGCCAGCAGCGCATTTTAAAATTGATGAAAACTTAAAAGAGCTAACGACCCATCGCACCGTTGAGCTGCCAGTGGCATGTTATCAAACAACAATCAGTGATCACATAAACGGCTACATCCCTCTTCACTGGCATGATGAGCTTCAATTTGTATTGGTTATAAAAGGTCATGCGTCTTTTCAAATAAATGAAAAAACAGTGACTGTAAAACAAGGCTACGGACTGTTTATTAACAGCGAATGTCTTCATATGGCTGAAGACATAAACAAATCTGGCTGCGTGTACATTTGCTTAAATGTTTCTCCTCATTTTCTTGTGCCGCAAGAACTTTTCACAAATTACGTTTATCCCTACATTCATGCAACGAATCTATCACATTTATTCATCAGTCCAAAGCAAGCCTGGGGGAATAACGTGTTAGATTCTATACATAAGATATACACATGGATCCATAAGCAGCCGCTCCACTATGAAATAGAGATTGCCTCTGAACTCAGCATACTTTGGAAAAATGTAATTCTTAACGGGTTGCAGCTAAAATACAACGAAAAAGAAATGATCAAAAATCAGCGGATGAAGCAAATGCTGAATTGGATTCATTTGCACTTTGCTGAAAAGATTACGCTCGATGATATTGCCAAAGCGGGACAATTAAGCCGTTCTGAATGCTGTCGATATTTCAAGAAAATGTTAAAAAAATCGCCTTTGACCTATGTATTAAACTATCGAATTCAGCAAAGCTTAGTTATGCTGCAGCAAGCAGAAGCAAATGTGACGGACGTCGCCTATCAAGTAGGATTTAATAGTACAAGCTATTTTATTAATCAGTTTCGAAAAGAAATGAAGATGACTCCGCTCATGTATCGAAAAAAGAAGCTGCATATCTCATCACATCACTAAAAAACGGCGGGGCACTCACCCCGCCGTTTTTTATGAACTCTTTTTACTCGTTGATTTTGCATCAGAAATCTTCCCTAAGAAGAATCCGTCTACTTCTGCTATTTTTCCTCTCCAAAAGATCTTTCCTTTTGAAGGAGTAGACTTACTGTCTCCACAGTAGATCTTTGTATTTTTCAAATGAATAAAATGGGCTTCTGCTTCTCCGTTTGATTCGCTCGCTTCGCTTGCTAAAGAGAATTGTTCGCTTAGCGCCTGAGCCACTTCACTGCCTTCTTCAAACGTTTCGCTTAAGTAATCAAAGTATTCTTTTGCTGAAATCATGGTACCGGAAATCACAGCGCCGTTTACATTTAATGAAATATCAAGTGAAAAGCCGTGTTTATTAGAAGCTTTCACAAAGTATTCAAGCGTATTGTCTTTAGTTGAAAAAGAAGGGCCTGTACTCATGTATTTCTTTCCTCCTTTACGTCTTAGGCTGTTGTATCGTCTTCACTAGAAAGAGATGTTGCGTCATCATCTTCTTCATCCGTGTTTTTCTTTGCTTTTGTATTTTTTGATTTTTTAGCTGTTGACTTTTTTGGTTTCGCTTCCTTTTTTTCTTCTTCACTTTCCTCTTCTTCGTCTTCTTCTTCTGTTTTTACTTTTTTATTTTTTTTGTTTGAACGAGAATCTTCCTCTTCTTCCTCGCTGTCTTCGTCACTTTCACTTTCTTCTTCCTCTTCTTGCTCCTCTTCTTTTTTGTTCTTTTTACGAGGCTTAGATGTTTCTTCTTCGTTTTCATCGTCCTGCTCGTTTTCTTCGTTCTCATCGTTCTCTTCTTCGTCAGAATCTGTATCTTCCGCTTCTTCATTTTGATTTTTATTGAGGCTAAGCTCAACAAGCATGTTCATTTTTTCTTCAAGCTGTGATAAACGGTCTTGAAGCGTTTGATTTTCTTCTTTTAACTCATCGTACTCTTGAACGTTATCGTCTTCTGTTTCGCTACTAGAAGAATTTACGTTTTCTTCATCATCTTTTGATTTATCTTTATCTTTTTTAAACAAGCTTCCCGCAGATGTTTTCAGGCTGGCCACGCTGCTTTTTGATTTTTCTTTTACCTTTGTTCCTAAATCAGATGCTTTGCTTTTTAATTCGTCTGTATCGATGCGGTCAAGAAGGCTTTTTCGATTTTCAGGAGTCGATACATATCCAATCGTTGCACCGATGATACCTCCTGCTACCGCTCGTTTGATTGGCCCGCTGCTTGTTGTTTTGCTTGCTTTTGAATCGTTCTTTTCTTTTGAACCGTTTTCCGTATTTTTGTTTTCCTTGTTTTCTGCCTGTGTGTTATCTAATTTTGTTTCAGTTGCCATTGTAAATCCCTCCATTTTTTAAGTAGCGTACAGTTTTTAACGTTCTGTTTCTATTTTTTCTTCAAGCGTTTTTAACCGCTCATGCAGCATTTTATTTTCTTCTTCGAGCGCTTTACTATTGGCTCCTTTTGAACTGAGATAGGGATCATTTTCCCACCAGTCCATGCCGATTTCTTTTGCTTTATCAACCGAAGCCACAATCAAGCGGATCTTTATCGTTAATAGCTCGACATCTGCAATTCCTACGGTGATGTCCCCCGCTATGACGACTCCTTTATCCAAAATCTTTTCGAGCACATCTACAATCGTACTTGACTGCATATTATGTTCGACTGCCATACTGTTCCTCCCACTGACCGCTTAAAGCAGGCTGCCTAGCGGTCCAAGATCAATATTTAAATCTTCTGCGTCCAGACCGAACACCTCTTTCAACTCGTCCATTTTTTCTTCTAAGTTCATTAGTGCAATTCCTAAGTTTTCAATTTGTTCGTCCGTCAACGTTCCACCCTCCACCCGCCTCATGGCATGACGTTCAACGATTTGCCTCAATAGCTCAATAACTGTCATCACAAGCTGCGCTAAGCCTTGTTCAGCTTTATCAGGATCCAAGTGGATTCGTCCATTTGCTTGGCTGACCGGTTGCATCCAGTAATTCCTCCTTTTGTTTATCAAATTGTTCAGAAGTGATGGGTTTGCGATTTCCTTCTTTTGCTTGCACCAGCGTTTCAACCGAAGAAATAAGCACCCGCAAATCCAAATACACTAAATCGACGCCGGCTATGGAAATGATTAAGTCTCCTTTAATGGCGACTCCTTTATCTAAAATGACATCTAAAATATCAATAAGAGCAATATCTTTATTCTCCATAGATTGTTTAAGAGACATAATGTTAATTCCTCACTTTACGCAAAGCTCGAGAAATGATAGGGCGGCCATGGTCCCGTCACTTCAAATTTCCAGCCTTTATTTTCAAGCTTTTGCTGAAGCTCTTCTATTTCGTTTACAAACTTAGTGATCTGCAGAGACGGAAGAAGAAACACGCTGTTCCACGCCATTTGTTCAGCCGCGCCCGTTACGTCCTTGCTCCAATTCTTTTTAACAGAGTCATAAAGCGACAGTTCTTTGAGCTTGTCATGTATCTCTTCACACACTTTGTTTTTGTGAAGTTCTAATTCTCTTTCAATCAGCTGATCTATTTTTTTCTTTTCAAAAAACTGTCTTCCTGGTGATAAGTGACTAATTTCTTCTTTTTTCGCTTTCACGCTTTCATTCGTTTCGCTGATTCCTTTTTTAAGCTCTTTATCATCACAGTAAATCTTCACGTTCCACTCTTCATTTCCTTGAAGCAGCGTCAGTGAATTCTCTAGCTTTTCTTTGTTAAGCTCAATAGCTGCTTGCAGACTTTCTTTACTTTTATAAATGGTGCAAAATTTTAATGGAATGATCGTAAATTCTTCGTACAAAGCGGCTACCGTTTCGTGATGATGAAATGCTTTTTCCTGCAGCCAGCTCATATCCTGCTCCATTTTTTCTTTAATCACTTCTTCTGAATAGGCGTCAGCATCCAGCTTAGAAACGACAGCCGTCACCTGATCAATCGTTATTGGGTACAGTGAATGTTCTCCGTCAAACCCTTTATAAGATGGAAACGGCTCTCTGGCTGCTGCTTCTTTTGTTGGAATTAAACCGTATAAATACAGTAATTCTCCCATCTAGGATTCCTCATTTCTTTTTTTTGTCAGCTCTTCCCATTGTTCAATTTCTCTGCGTTTCGCGATTTCGTACCTCATTAACAATTCATCTTCTTTTTCTTGAAACGCTTCTTCCGGAATTTCACCAAGCTCAAACATCATTTGAAGCTGAATGAGTTTTTGCTGAATCGTCGGAAGGTCATATAGCTGTTTATCAGCTTCTTCCTGTACTTTTTCGCCGATTTTCACTACAAGGTTAATAGGTGCGGTTACTAATTTGTGAAGCACGTTATTTCTCTTCTACTTTTAGGCGAATGTTCACAAAATTATAAGCAGGCCAAGGACCGCTGTAATGAAAATCGGCTTTGTCTTTCCAGTTTTCATGCGCTTCATTCACTTTTTCATCAAACTTCGCTTCATCTTCTCGGTTAATTAAGAAAGAAGCGTTTAAAAGCATTGTTTCGCCCGTTGGCTCATTTGCTTTTGCTGCTTCCGCTGCCTCTTCAAGCGGAGAAAACACATCTGTCTTGACTTCTTTTTGCAGGGAAGTAAACATCTTTTGAGCCATTCCTCCAAGCTGAATACGCTCATAATAACCGGCTGCTTCTGATTTTCCTTTTACGGAGGCTGATACTTTTTCAAGTTCAGGATTTTCGTTTACTTTTTTCTCGAGCCATTCTTTTTTTCCAATTACTTTTAAACCAACTTCAATTTTTCCTTTGATGGCTGGAAACAGCTTTTCAAACTGCGGATAAAGGTTTTCTAAAAGAACTTTTACGTCTTCTTTTGATTTGAATACATTCCCAAAGCTGATTGGAATAACCGTATCATTTTTGTCCATAATCGCTGCTACTGCGTGTTGATGCATTAATAGATTTTGGCGATTAGGATGATAAATTTTCATCGGCACTTCAGCTGCTACCATCGCCGCGTCTTTGTAGCGAATCAAAAACGTTTCAGCTTTTGTTCCTTCTACTTCTACCGATCCAAAATCTTCGTCTTTATCCGTTTGAATGGCGCTAAAAATATAAATGCCCGTTTCGTTTGTTTCACTCATGTTTTCAAGCTCCTTTACTTTTCTTCAGTGTCTATATTCTTACACTCTTCTAAAATGATTTTTTCGGCTTTGCTTTTTGCATTTTTCTCGTCTAAACATTTGGTAAGCGGATGATGCAGAATATCCATACATAACGTTTGAAAATCTTCATCATCTCCGTCGATATCAATGTCTTGCTGCGTAGCAAGGGTAGCGATCATAAGCGAAGCCCGCAGGCTAAGTCCGCTGCTGTTTTCGTCTCCAGAGCGGTTTCGCACGTTTGCTACGAGCGTTACAATTGTGCGCGCTTCGTCTTCTTCTACGTCCGTTTTCTCCGTTAAAATCGCTGTCTCTCTGTCGATGTCTTTATAATCAATAAACATAGTAATTAACCTGTCAAGAAGCGCATCTTGCGTATCATACACGCCAGCATACTCAGCTGGGTTGCTTGTGAAGATGACGCGGAAATCGGGGTGCACGCGTACAAAAGGATCGGTCATTTTCACTCCATACAGCGGCAGCACGCCTTCTTCTAATATTGATAGAAAGATATTATTCGTCGTAGGCTTAGACCGAGTAAATTCGTCGTAAATCAGCGTATAGCCGTTTTTTACGGCTTCAAGCAACCGTCCATCCTGCCAGTTTTCACTTACTTGTTCATCTTTTTTATAAACAGAACGAACATACTGGTCGATTACTTTTTTGCTCGTATAGCCCGTAAAATCGCCAATTAAATCTTTGTTGTTGAGCTCGTGATTCCCGTGCATCAGCATTACAGGACGCTTTCTCTTTTTAGCAAGCGCTCGTGCTAAAGAGGTTTTGCCTCCGCCGGCAGGGCCTGTAAAATGAATGGAATAGCCGGATTTTAAATAGCTCAGCGCTCTTGAAAGAACCTCTTTTGTCTCGTCATCTTGTATAAAAGCGCCACTGCCTTTTTTCCTTTTGTCTGTTAAGACGGTCATTTTTACGTTCCTCCTGCCATCTTATCGTTTATGCTTCAATGCCAATGGCGCTTCTATATCTGACGTCGAGTCGTTTGAATGAAATGACTTCTTTTTCTTTATTTAAAAAGCACTCGTATGTTCCAAGCATTTCATCTTTGGCGTATTTTTTCATATATTCTCGTTCTTCAATGACTTCAACAATAACTCTCCAGCCTTCATCTTCAGTAGCTTCCACCGAGGTAATTTTATGAGGAGGAGCTACGTTTTCAGCAAAAAAGTCGTTCACGGCTTGCATAATTTTTTTAATTTCCATCTTTAGTAGCCTCCAATAGTTAGATCTAAAAGCTGGAACCACCCTCAAAAAGGAAGGTTCCATACCACTTCATATTAAATACTAAAACGCGGCTGTCCTTCACTTGAATTTGAACGTTCAGGAAGGCCGTTTTCTTCTACGTCGTCACGAAGAAGCCCTACTGCTTCTGCATAGCGTAACCATGTATCAACACTGGCAATAACCACTCGCGCTTCAATTGTTAAAATTTCAATCCCTACAACAGACACTCTTGCAAACGCATCAATAACAATTCCTTTATCTAAAATACGGTCAATTACTTCTGCTAAACTTGAACTATTAGTACTTTTTTGAATAGACATATCCCATTTCTCCTTTCGCTTATGATCCCATTGTTTTTAAATCTGTAGATGATTTAATATCATTGGAACTTTTAATCTTAGTAGAGCTTTTAATATCCGTTGCTTTTTTAATCTGATTTACGCCTTTTATTTTCCGCTTGTTTTTTGACTTATCTTTATCGTCTGAAGAAGAAACTTTTTCTTGAAAGTCTTCTCCAGCTTCTTTCACATCGCTAAGCTTATCTTTTACTGATAATAAGACGTCTTGAAGCTTTTCTTTTGCGTCTTCTCCTTTGCCGTGTACCTTTTGGGCATTTTTTTCTTTCGTTTCCTGCAGTTTTTCTGACGCTTCATCCGCTTTTTCCTGCAGTTTCCCTTCGGTTTTTTCGACAAACTTTTCTTTCGCTTTTTCTTTAACCTTTTCTTCTACCTTTTCCTTAACAGGTTCAGGCGTGTGCTCCACTATTTTTTTTCCTGCTTTTAAGGCTGCTTTCTCCACATCTTTTTTATCCATGAAATTCCCCTTCAGGACGGATATCTTACTTCTTCGCGTCCATGAGTTTGTTTAGCATCTCTTCAATGCGCTGCAGCTGATCGTTCATATTTTTATTTTCTTCTTTTAACTCTTCGTACTGAGACGTTTCCATTTCTGCGCTTGCGCTGACTTCTTCCTGCGAATCTCCCTGTTCATTTGATGTTTCTTCTTTTTTCTTTTTAGGTGCCAGCAGCTTGCTTAAATTGTCTTTTTCAAGATAGCCTGTAGCCGTCTGTCTTAACGCTCCCATCGCTTGCTGCGTTAAAATATCCTGTGCGTTTCTTCTTAACTCTTGTCCTGTCGCACGTACAATTTCTGATTGTCCTAAGCGACTGAGTACTTTTTTACTCGTTTGCGGACTTGAAAGAAGTCCAATTCCCGCTCCTACTACGCCTCCTAAAATGGCAAGATTCAAAGAGTTTTGCGTTTTTTCTTCCTGCTGCTGATTTTCTTGTTTTTCACTTTGTACATTCTTATCAGTTGTTGACATGTTTCATCCTCTTTTCTCTTATTATTATTTATTTAATGAATTTTCTTACGATTAAAAGACTTAAAAACTAAGCCCTGCTCCTCGCTCCTCTGTTCGGCCAGGCAGCCCTTCTTCCTCTACTTTGTCGGTTAATAACCCGACCGCTTCTGCGTAGCGAAGCCACGTATCGACACTTGCAATAACGACTCGTGCTTCAATCGTTAAAATTTCAATTCCTACGAGTGATACTCGAGCAAAAGCATCGATGACAATTCCTTTGTCTAGAATTCGATCAATCACTTCTGCTAAACTTGAACTATCTGTACTCTTTTGAATACTCATTTTTTAGCAGCTCCTTTCGAGATTTAACTAAATGAATGATGCTACTAAACAACCTGCTTAACTTTTTTTAGTAAACATACTTTTGAAATATACTTTTTAGCCCTCTTTCAAACATGAATAATTTGCTAAAAATTAATTCTTGAAAAATAATTAGAAAATTATTCTACTTCGTATAATAGTTTACAGTTAATTCATGGATGTATTTTGCGCGTAAATCCCGTTGTTAAAGCTTTTATCGAAACTCAAATTCCAAAATAAAACAATAAATACATTATTGTTACAATAATATTACATTATAATTTAAGGCATATTATCTTTCAGGTTACCCTCAAATACTTTGATATTTTTAACTATTATGGAATATTATTGTGCATGTAGTTCTCTTAAATAAAACCAGCGCATAAAAAAAGCTGCCGCACTGCGACAGCTTTCTCCTATACATAATAAGTTCTATAAAATCATTCCGGTTAAAGGCGCTTTCGGGTTTCCATCATGATCTGAGTCTTCTTTGTCTACTAAAACAAGCAGGCTGCCTTCTTTGACTGAATCATTATAGTGCTCGGCCTGCTGTTTTGGAATTCCCATACCGACTAAAATACCAGACAGACCTCCTACACTCGCACCAGCTGCTGCACCTGTTAATGTAGCTACAATCGGACCAGCCGCTACAATTGGGCCTATTCCCGGAATTGCAAGAGCTCCGGCACCTGCTAATATTCCGGTCAAGCTCCCTAACGTACCTCCGGTAAGCGCTCCAGTTGCTGCCCCTTCTGCTTTTGTATTCGTTTCTTTCTGAACTTTTTTGGTCTTTTTATGTTTACCGATGATAGATATTTCTTCTGATGCGTATCCTTCTTTTTTTAAATTCTCTACAGCATGAATTGCTTCTTGTTCCGTTTCATATACCCCCACAACATTCTTTGCTTTTGCTTCCATACTATCTCCTCCTCATTAATGTTGTGTGTACCCGGGAGCATGGCTTTGAAACGTTTTAGAGAGTAAGAGGTCTTCTCTATTCTTAAATAAATGGCCCTACATCACTTTTCATTTAGTGACTTTCTTCTCTTCTTACCGAGCAGCTTTGCACAACAAAACCCTAAGAAAATAGGCGTTCTTAGGGTTTTGACTTAAGCCGTTGCCGGATTCTTTTTCACAAATTTCATAAACAATCCGCGAACTAAAGGTCCCATAATGAGAAGCTGAAGCGGATAGGCTACGATAAAGTTTTTCATAACGATAAATGCATAGCTTAAAAGAATCGGCTCTCCGTCTAAACCTTTCGTAAGTGACATCGTAATTAATCCATATACAGACATGGAAAGAACCATTCCGATAACCATGCACGTTGACAAAATCAACACGACTTTTAACTGTTTAGACTTATCAAACGGCAGTGAAAATGCTACTTTTTTTGCTACGGGACCTACTAAGAAAGTTTCGACAGCCATGGCAACTACAAATGTGATAACCAAGTTTAAAATACCTTCTGCAAGTGTGATATGCCCGATGACATCATTTATGAACATGTTATACATCGTCATCACAAGCACCATCCCTCCGCACATCATCATTCCAAAATACATACTTTCTTTTTTAGTTGTTGGCACATTCCTCATCCTTTTCATCTTTTTTACTTGGCTTAGTATAGCTTTTTATCTTCCTTCTTCGTAAGTGAACATTTTGTGAACATTCATCTAAAAAAAAGCCCTGTGACCAAAAAACAGTCACAGGGCTTTTTTTAGACTTAAGCGGCGCGTCCTCTTTTTTTGAGTAGGGCTGAGTATGACAAATTACTCTAGTCTACATCGTTAATGATTTAAGAAAAAACCCCCGCTCTATGAGCTAAAGCGGGGGTTGGTTTTATAGAGATTCCGTGTGAGTTGCAGGCGGAATTGGCGTTTGGGTTCGAAATACTTTTTCCCATTTCGAGACGACGATACAGGCAATGGCGTGGCCTGGAACGTTAACTCCTGTTCTTGCCATATCCATGATGCGGTCCACTCCTGCAATGATTGCGACTCCTTCAGCCGGCAGACCTACTGCGTTGGCTGTAGCTAAAAGAACAACAAGTGAACCTGACGGGACAGCCGCAATTCCTTTACTTGTCATTACGAGTATAAGCATCATAAATAATTGCTGAGTTAAGGGCATGTCAATATTAAAAGCCTGTGCTAAAAAGACGCATGAAACGGATAAATACAAAGTAGATCCATCACAGTTTAACGACAGGCCGGACGGAATAACGAACGACACCACTCGTTTAGGACATCCGTACTTTTCCATACGCTCCATCAGCTGTGGCAGCACCGTTTCTGTACTTGTTGTTGAAAACGCAATAAGAAACAAGTCCCAAATCATTTTGAAGACTTCAAAATAGTTGAATTTGAACAAAAACCCAACAAGCGGAAATAAAACAAATAAAATAATAAAAAGGCCTAAAAAGACGGTTCCAATTAGCTTCAGCATCGGAAGCAGAAGTAAAATGCCGTATTGCCCCACAGATGCAGCCATTAGCGCTAGTACACCAAGAGGCGCTGTGACCATCACAATTTGCGTTAATTTAAACATAATTTTAGCGGTTGATTCAAAAAATTTCATTGCAGGTTCGGATGCTTTCCCAACTCCTGAGGCGGCAACACCGAATAAAATAGCAAAGAAAATCACGGCCAGCAAATCATTTTTTGCCATCACATCTACGATATTCGTTGGAATGATGTTTAAAATCATTTGTTTAAAGTCCACGACCTTGTCGGTATACTGAGACAATTCACCGATATCTTTTTTAACAAGATGAGAAAGATCGAGGCCTACTCCGGGCTTTAGCAAATTCACTAACAGCAGGCCAATCCCTAATACGATGGTAGTAATAATTTCAAACCAAATAATCGTCTTCAACCCTAGACTCCCCATTTGTTTCATACTGCCGCTTCCCGCAGCACCTATGACGATGGTTGAAAAGACAATGGGCACTACAATCATTTTAATGAGCCGGATAAACCCGTCTCCTACCGGTCTTAAAGCCATCCCGAAGTCCGGAAAAAAGTGCCCGATAACAGCTCCAATTACTAATGCAATTAAAATTTGAAACGCTAAAAACTTTTTCACATTTCTCCCTCCCCTTTGCCTTAATGAAATGGTCATCCATTCCATTAATATCCAAACCTTCAGACACTTTAAGTAAGTTCGGGACATTTAGCTAGATTCCTTCTAAAATAGACAAAATGGTCTATATATTTCACCTTGTTCCTTAAAATACATAAAAAAAAGCCAGAATCAAAGTCTTCTTCATCCTGGCTTTTTTTAATTGTTATGCTTTTTTCACAAACTGAGATTTTAAGCTCATGGCTCCAAATCCGTCAATTTTGCAGTCGATGTTATGATCGCCTTCTACTAAACGAATGCTTTTTACTTTCGTTCCGATTTTTACAACCAATGAGCTTCCTTTTACTTTTAAGTCTTTGATGACAGTAACTGAATCTCCGTCTTTTAAAGCATTACCGTTTGCATCTTTTACAGTAAGCTGTTCTTCCGTGCTTTCTGCTTTTTCATCTTGTCCCCATTCATGTGCACACTCCGGGCAGACAAACAGGCTTCCATCTTCATATGTATACTGTGATTGACAGTTTGGGCAATTAGGTACATTCATTTTCTTTTCCTCCAGCAGCAGCCCGTAACCAATGGTACGATCACGAGATTACGTTTTTTATCTGTTTTATACTGTCACATTTTTATACGTTTAACAAGCTTTTCTATTTTCTCTATGCTGATGTTTTCTTTTCCAAATAAGTGAGCCGATAAACAGAACAAAACCCGTTCCAAAGACAAGAAGCTGATCTAAATAAAAGTCCCCTGTTTTTACATACCGTATAATAAATAATCCTCCAAACATGAGCATCAGCATACATGAAAACCGAATGAGGTATGAATTGATTTCCATTTTTCATTCCTCCTTTTTGTAAAACTTTTTTGTTACGAAAAAAACGCGTACCATATGCCGAATGTAACGCCGTATAACGGTAAAATAACGGCTAGTTTTTGCTTCCACCCTTTAAAAAAGGAAGAATTACGAGGTGCAAACCAAAGCTCTAACGTACCGTATACCAGCAGTGCTCCCGCTGCTAGTATCGCAATCACAGTCTCTCCCAAGCCCATAAACACTCCTCACTTTCATTCTACGCACTTGAAGCTAAGCGCAGCGTATATAGTAAATCTCATCATTACAAAAAACCTTATAATCGTGATGCATGCGGATTTTGAGCACTTTTTAACAATACATTTATTACCATTATATCATAATAAAAGCATTTTTGAGACTTTTTACACATGTAAATTATTGTATAATTAAAAGTAGACACAGAGAAAAAAGGGGAGGATTTTTTGAAAAGAACTCAGCTTGTGTTTGTTATTACCCTGCTTATTGAAGGGGGATTAACCTATGCGTGCTCATCATTTTTGTCTATCCGCTTTATTGAGCTTATGTTTTTTAGCGGACTTTTGTTTTCAGTTTTAACTTTTTGGTTTTCAAGCAGCGGAAGCAACAGCGCTCATTCTCACTATAACACTCACTCCATGAGGTTAATGTCCGGAGCCAATGTCGAACATAATCCGTTTCGTTTGCGCTGGACGGCTTATTTTCTTGCTTCTTTAAGCTTTACGGGAGTCGGCCTGATTTTTTTCATTCTTTTGCTGACGGACGTTATTCCTCCAGTAAGCTAAAAAACCTGCTCTTCACAGAGAGCAGGCACTTACGAGAACAGCTTGAGAAGCAGGCATTTTCGCCTTACTTTATTCGCAACAGCTTGAGTCACATGATCTTTTAAAGGCCGAGTCAATATTCGTTTCAGCGGATGTTTTAGCATTCGTTTGCTAATGGGAACTTTAAAAATGATGCTGAGAACGACTGTTGCAAAAACCGATAGCAGTAAGACGGCAAAAGGCTTTTTTTGAAACCATCTCGAGAAGATAAGCATCATTACATAAATAAGTGCTGACCACCCCAAATGCCAGCCGTGTCTAAATGTAATCCCCTTACACCTCAGACCAAGCCATTCTACAAATGAAGCTGTACATACCCATTTTGTAATATACTTCACCTGTTTAAGAAGTGTAGACGGATAAGTAGCTAAGAACGACAAAACCATGAGAGGCGTAATAAACATAAGGTGTAAAATACGCAGTACTTTTAATGAAAGATGAGAAGATTTAAAATCCCAAAGCAACTTATCGTTACATAAAAAGTAATAAAGAATATTAAAAAAGCTCACGTATAAAACCCCAGCATAAAGCTCGTGAATTTTTTTCCACGTTTTCTTTTGGATATTTTGAAAAATCAGCCATAGAAGGACAGAAATATGCACCTTTGTTCACCTCTCTAACGTCGTTTTTAGAACCAATGTTATTTTATTTTCATTTCGTCCTGCTTCTTTTCAATTTTTCGAATCCATCCAATCAGCAGCCGGTTAAGATAGGATTTTAATGTTACGCTAGTAAAGGTGTGGTACCACATCCACCCTGTTTTCCACTCGATGAGCTTCGTTCGTTTTTCAGCCCATAATTCAATAAAAAACATGGGAATCGTAAAAAGCACAATTTTATATAAAATCTTTAACCCTTTATCGTGATACGTAGCCTGATTAATCATAACGGATATGCTAGGATACAGTAAAAAGTCGAACAACACATTAATTCTAAACTGTTTTTTCAGCAAGCGAGTTGGATATCGAAGAAGGCCGTGAGAGACAATAAATTTATCAATAATACCATTTGTTAATGCATTAAATGCATAAGCCAGCAGCCAGTCTTTGATCGGTGGTTTTCTAAATAAAAAAGGGAGCATTCCCAGTCCTATAATCAGCATTGTACGTAAAAAATTCACTTCAAATTTTTTATTTCTCATAACCTTTTCGCTCCTTTCACCAAGTGTTGTTAGTATACCTTCGTGTCGATTGGCAGCTTAAGACGGTTGTTCTAACCATGCTCAATTATTGCTTATGTTAATTTATAAAGATACGCAGCAGAGTCTAATGTAAATTTCCCGTACATAATCCCTAAGTTCACGTTATCCATACATACGTAAATGTTTGTTTTAGTTTTCAGTTCTTTGAAGAGATTTATACATATGGTTGAGACATGAAAAAAGCCCGACTCTAATCAGTACGGGCTTCTTTCTTGATCTATTTTGTTCTTACCATCCAGCCACAAATCCGTCCGTTCGTGATTCACTTCCTCCGCACAGCACGCCGCTTTCAGGATCTCTCCAAATGATCTGTCCGCGCCCAAATGCCATCGAATCCACGGCTACTTCAATTTTATGCCCTTTTCGTTCAAGCGCTTGTGCTACGTATAAAGGAAACGTCGGCTCCACAAGCACCGTTTTATCTTTTTTCCACTGCCATCTTGGCGCGTCTAAAGCAGCTTGAGGATGAAGCTGAAAGTCAATCGTATTCATGACAACTTGCATATGTCCCTGCGGCTGCATAAAACCTCCCATAACGCCAAACGGTCCTACAGGTTCATTATTTTTAGTGAGAAAGCCTGGAATAATGGTATGAAACGTTTTTTTGTTCGGAGCAAGACAGTTATCGTGATTAGGGTCCATTGAAAAATTGTGACCGCGGTTTTGCAAAGCAATTCCCGTTTCTGGCACAACGATTCCAGAACCAAAGCCCATATAATTACTTTGAATAAATGAAACCATGTTTCCTTCTTCATCAGCCGTTGCTAAATACACCGTTCCGCTTCCAACAGGTTCTCCTGCTTCAGGCTGAAGGGCATGTTCTTTTATAAGGGTGCGGCGATAGTTTGAATATGTATCAGACAGCAGTTCGCTGACAGGTACGGTCATTTTCGTTTCTTCCGTAATGTATTTTTCTCCGTCCGCAAATGCAAGCTTTATCGCTTCGATTTGTTTATGATACGTATCCACCGCATCTTTTTCTTGAAGCTCAAAGCCTTTTACGATATTTAATGCCATTAATGCAATAAGCCCTTGACCATTCGGCGGAATTTCCCATACGTCATATCCACGGTAGTGAGCGGAAATAGGATTCACCCACTCAGGTTCGTAAGCTGCCAAATCTTCTTTTGATAAAAAGCCGCTATATTTTTTGCTGAATGCATCAATACGATCTGCAAGTTCACCTTTATAAAAGGCTTCTGCATTGGTCTCACCAATAAGCTGAAGCGTATAAGCATGATCGATGGATGACCACATTTCTCCTGCTTTTGGTGCCTGTCCATTTGGGGCAAACGTTTGAAACCACGATTCAAATTCTTCGCTTGTATGAACTCGTTTAAACGTATCGTACGCTTGTTTCCATTGTTTAGAAAGAGTAGGCGCTAGCGGGAATCCTTCTTTGGCATATTGAATGGCAGGCTGCAGCACTTGAGAAAGAGGCAGTTTGCCAAATCGCTTCGATAAAGCAGCCCAAGCAGCCGGAGCGCCGGGAACCGTAACGGGAATCATTCCGTACTTAGGAATTTCTTTGTATCCTTTTTCCTTCAGCGCATCAATGGAAATAGACTGCGGAGAAGGTCCGCTCGCGTTCAGTCCGTACAGCTGATCATTGGTCCAAACAAGCGCAAACGCGTCTCCTCCGATTCCATTAGAGGCGGGCTCTAATACGGTAAGACTTGCTGCTGTCGCGATCGCTGCATCAATGGCATTGCCGCCTTTTTTTAAAATATCAAGACCTGCCTGCGCTGCAAGCGGCTGAGATGTGGATACCATTCCTTTTTTTGCATAAACGGGAACTCGGTAAGATGGATATGGATGATAATGCGGATCATAGGTCATAAAAGCTCCTCCTCTTTTACACTTCTAAATTTATTTTAATTTTCTAACTAATTCAACTTCTTTATTTTACCATATTTACGGCCCAGCGCCTTTCTTTTTATCTCAAAAGGAGATGACTCCATTTACCTAAAATTGGTATACTAATAGAGTACAAGAATTGCCAAGGAGGATGATGTATGAAAAAAGTAAAAGTCGCCCTTCCACTCGCTGTTTCTTTAGCTCTCGGCCTTCCAGCACTCCCTATGTCCACTTCAACCATTCAAGCTGAAGCAGCGGCGAATGCTGCTCATCACTCAGCAAAAGTTGAATACAAACGAGGTAATTCATTTCTAACCAATCTAGCGAATGGTAAAACAAAAGAAGCTAAGCGCTACTTTTCCCGCAGCCTGCAGTTAAAAATGAGTGAAGACAACCTAAAAACATGGTGGTCATCTCTAACGGCTCAGTTAGGTGCTGTAAAAAAGATTGGGACAGCTGTACAAGGTGAAGTCAATACCGTTCATCGAAATGTAGAAATCCCCATTGAATTTGAACATGCATCAGCTACTTTAACCGTTCGCTTTAGTCAAAATCGTCAAATGGATGATTGGCGAATCGTACCGGAGGAGCGCCAGTTTTCGTTTTCCACACCACCTTATGACACCCCTAAGAACTACAGAGAAAAACAGCTTTCAATCGGCAAAGCACCTTACGAACTTCCAGCAACGCTCACTCTTCCAACACGTTCAAAGCATCAAAATGTACCCGTTGTCATTTTAGTTCACGGATCAGGGCCTTCTGATCAAGATGAAACCTTTATGAGCTTAAAGCCGTTTCGAGATCTGGCTTCAGGACTGGCTTCTCAAGGAATTGCCGTTTTACGCTACAACAAGCGTACATACGAACATACAGCTAAAATGTCCGGTGAAAGTAAAATAAGCGTTGACGATGAAACAACGGATGATGCCGTACTCGCAGTCAAAGCAATGGCAAAACAAAAAGGCATCGACAGCCGCAATGTTTTTATACTGGGACACAGTCAAGGCGGTATGATGATGCCCAGAATTTTAAATCAAACGCCGGATAAAAGCGTGCGGGGCTCTGTTTTACTTGCTGCACCGAGCCGCACACTTCCAGAGTTAATGCTTGAACAATTTGCCTATCTTGTATCGCTTAATCAGCTTCCGAAAGAGCAGCTTTCTTTTTTCCAGCAGCAGTTTGCCATTTTACAAGACCCAAGCTTTTCGCCAGCTCAGCCGCCAAAAGAATTCTTGCTTGGCACGCCTTATTTTTGGTATGACTTAGCTCACTGGCACCCCGCAGAAGTCGCAAAATCTCAGCATACGCCGCTGCTTCTTTTACAAGGAGCGCGTGACTATCAAGTAACGACCGAAGATTTTGAAGGCTGGAAACAAAGCTTATCTCAGCGTTCCAACACTTCCTTTAAGCTTTATCCAAAGCTCAACCACTTTTTCACAGAAGGAACTGGTGAAAAAAGCATGCCCGATGAATATGCTGTTTCAGCCAACATTCCTTCTTATGTCATTGATGATATTGTGAAATGGGTTCGGGAAACGCAAAAGTAAAAAAGAGCGGCTTTGTCCGCTCTTTTTTTCTATTTCCTATTTAAGATGATATGCGATTGATCGGAAGAAGCGGTGGATTTTCTTCCTTTTCCCCAGCCTACAGCTTCTCGGTAACTTCCAAGCAGCTGCTGATTAATTACATCCTGTTCATCTACTTCTGCAGTTTGATCAGCTAAAGGCGTTACGTATAAAGCATCTACCGGACAATACAGTTCACACATAAAGCAAGTTTGACAATCGGATTGACGAGCTATGGAAGGAGCTCCTCCCATGCGAGAGCGGTCAAAGACATTTGTTGGACAAACGGATACACAAAGATTGCAGTTAATACACCGGTCTTCACTAAGGAGCTCAATCATTAAATAACCCCCTTTACGTGATTAGAAGACTTTGTTCCTAAGGGTCTCGCCCAGACTTCTTGCACGCCTCCGCTTAGAATCCGGTAGTGCTGTTTGGAATCCATAAACGGAAAATCGTCACGGCGGTGCATCCCTCTCGTTTCTTTTCTTTCTAATGCACTTGTATACATCCATCGCGCCGTTGCCGTCATGGCCGCAAGCTCTCGACTTCTCACGAGGTTTCTTTCTTTATCATACACTCCGTTCTTCAACTCATTCCATACGGCATGTAACCTTGTCAGAGAAGCTTGCAGCCTTGCTTCTGAACGAAACCAGTTCCGGTCATATGGAAAGACCTCGCGCTGAACCGATGCTATCATTTCTTTCGTATCAGCTGCATCAGAAGAAGCTACTGACTTTGTGATTCCTGACGCTTCTGATAAGCCTTTAGCATGTCGACTTGCAGCATTTCTTCCTTGCTTAACAGCAAATGCTGCCGCTGCTTTTCCTGACCAGCAGCCTGAAGAGATAGCCCATGCAGCATTATGGCTGCCTCCTCCGGTAAATCCTCCGCAGATTAATTCGCGTGTTGCCGCATCTCCGGCTGCATATAACCCTGGAATGTCGGTTCTACACGTTTCGTCTATAATGTGAATACCGCCTGTTCCTCTAACGGTTCCTTCAAAACGCAGAGTGATTGGAAACATTCGAGTAAAGGGATTCATATGAAGACGATCAAACGACAAAAAGAAATTTGGCTGTGATAAGCGCATTGCTTTTTGAATACGTTCATCCGCTTTATCCAGCCTTGCATAAACAGGCTGGGTCATTAACGTTCTGGCTATGATGGAACGCCCTTTATGAGAACCGGCTCCTTCAATCACTGTACCGTCTTCATAATAAAATGTAGCCCATTTATAAAATGCTGATTTTGTGATTGGAGAAAAAGCTGGCGAAATTGAATAAGCATTTGAAAACTCCATGCCGGAAAGCGACGCACCTGCTTCTGTAGCTAATAAGTAACCGTCTCCTGTTAAAACATTTGTACCGAGTGCTCCGCTCAGAAATGCACAACCTCCCGTTGCAATCACAACTGCAGCAGCCTCCACTCTCCATGTTTCTTTCGTTTGATTATTGATTCCGCAAGCACCTGCCACACCGTGTTCATCTGCAAGAAGCTCCAGTGCCGGGCTATGATCTAAAATCTGTACGCCTGCTTTTTGAAGCTGACGCCGCATTAGCCTCATATATTCAGGCCCTTGAAGTGTCGTTCGCTGAGAAATTCCTTTTTCATCTACAGGAAACGGATAGCCAAAATGAGCTAATTCATTTACTTGTTCAAACGTACAATCAAGCACTCGTTTCATCCAGCTTCTTTCAGCTAAATATCCCCCCAGCTCTTCTCTGCTTTTCATCGCGGTCATCTGTTCATCAGAAGTAGGTTTCACATACCAAACTCCTGTACCAGAAGGCGCAGTTGCTCCGCTCGTTCCGCAATATCCTTTATCCACAAGTACAGCTTTTGCACCTTCTTTAACTGCTTGCAGAGCTGCCCATGCACCAGCAGGGCCTCCTCCGATAATTAATACATCTGTATGAAAATGAAAGTCGGCAGTCATATACGGATCCTCCTCTTAAAATGTTTACGCTCTCAAAAACCTTATTAAGAAAAACCTTACTTACTGTCCATTCGACTATTTTGCTCATCGCTAAATCTATACCAACTATTCCGTTTCAGAATCCAACTCTTCCATAACACCCATTTAATATAAAAAGGAGACCAGTCCATTTGTTTCAACACAATGGTCTGGCCTCCAGTTGCCTAGTAGGCGCGTTTCTTCGTACAGCATCATCAATACCAAGTAATTCACTTTGTTTAATTATATATTAAAAGTTTATGCTATGTTTGTCAACGATTATGTTATTCTTAGAATTTATTTCTCGTCCTTACAATCGTTCCCGTTATTGGTCTGGTCGCGACACTCCTTATTAAGTGGGAACCTATTGGTACAGATGTCGAAAAAGAAGAAGAACAAGGATTTGAAATCAATAAAAGCTTTAGTGAAAAAAGTGAGGTCTATCACTAACTATCATTCTAGTAAAACAGGCGAAACGCAAAACACCTTCAAGCACATTAGCCTTGAAGGTGTTTTTCCTTTAAAAATCGATAAAAAATCCTCGCAAAAGACTATGCAAAGCGCCCCATCACTACTGTGTTATAAAACTTGCCGTCAGACAGCACCTTGTCATTTTTTAATACTCCTTCTACTTCAAATCCGAACTTCTCATATAAATCAATTGCCTTTTTATTCGTCTCTAACACATTCAGCGTCATTTTCTTCATGCCGGCGCTCTCTGCCCACAATATAGATTGCTGTAAAAGCTCTTTGCCAATTCCGTATCCCCAACATTCTTTTGCGACGCATACGCCAAACTCCACTTTGTGGGCAAATCGTTTCAACTCATTACCTTCACATCTTGAAAATCCGACAATTTCATTATGTACAACCGCTACTAAAAATAAGTTTCGTTTACTTTCTGTGTCACGTTGAATAAGCGCTTCAAAATCCGATTTATCCATATACCCTTCTCCTGATTCACGATCTAAGTTTTCCGTTTCTCCATCTAGCTGAACTCTTAGGTGAGACAGTTCGTCTGCATCGCTAGGGTCAGCTGAACGAATGATGTACTGAAGCCCTTTTACATGGTAAATCTGCTGATTGATGACCATCCTATACCTCCACATGTATTTCTTTCATTCAATCTATCAATTAGTTTTAATTTCCTTTAGTATAAATATTATACATAAATAAATGGAAGAGAGTTGAAGGAATTGCTTTGGTTATTGCTTTTGATTCTATACGGCATTTACAAGTTGTATAAATCAAGGAGACCGCTAACGAAGTTTGATTATTTTTACGAGAGAGCGTTTGAGCTGGAAGAGAAAAAGCGCTATGGAGATGCGCTTGATATACGTAACCAAGGAATTGAACTCCATACCCTTACCGATTTAGAACGAGCTGATTTACATTTAGCGAACGGGCGTATGCTTTTAAAACTAAAGCAATATGAAGAATCAACGAAACACTACGATGCATCATTTAAACTCGCAAAATACGAAAAGTTTCCTTACTCAGAGGGATTCGACGAAGTTATTGAAGCCTACTTGTATGCGGGGCGTAAAGAAGATGCGCTGATAATAATCAATGACATGTTAAAACGGCAAAGCTATGATCAAAAATTCAAGAAGCTCGAGCCTTTAAAAGAAAAGCTTCTTTCATACGAAGACTCATGGTAAAATTAAACAATTGAAAGCGTATTATTAAGAAAGATCGAGGTGAGCGTAATGGTCATAACGGTTATTGTAGGAGTGCTGGGTCTGATTGGTTTAATTGCAGCAGGATTTGCGACGAATTATAAGGATACAAAGTAAGATGTCGTAGAGAAGAGTGGGTGGGACAAACGTAGTTTAGTTGAAAAAAGATCCGAACCATAAACCGTTGGGATCTTTTTATTGTGCTGGCGAACGTAAATTTAATCTATGTAGTAGCTTCTAGCTGTTGGTTGGAGGATAAGACGAAGACTCCTGCGGGGAAAGTGGAAGAAGTAAGACCCCGCAGGAGCGTATGCGACGAGGAGACTCATCGGCCGCCCGCGGAAAGCGAAGTCTTGCACGGAAACCAACAGCCGTGTCACAAGCAATTCATACGATCTCCTTTGTGCCTTTTTTCGTCTTTAAATTGGGTAATTATATGTCTGAATCTCTTTTTTTAACGAGCCAACAGCTTTTCAGTAACGCGCAAAAACATCTTTACTCCGACTTCAAGCGAGGCTTCATCTATTGTAAACTTCGGATGATGATGAGGGTATACGATGTCATGTTCTTCATTTCGGGCTCCGATGTTAAAAAAAGCTCCTTCCGTTTCCTGCAGGTAAGCTGAAAAATCTTCTCCTCCCATTTTAGGAGACAGTGTTTTAACACGTTCTTTTCCGTATTCTTCGATGGCTGTTTCTTCAATTAGCCTTGTAATTTTTTCAGAGTTAATGACGGGATGATAGCCTTTTTCATATGTGAAGGTGTACTCTGCACCGTAGGCTTCTGTTAGTCCTTTTACAATCCGGTCGATTTGTGCCGGAACTTTTTCTCGCAGAGCCGCGTCAAAGCTTCGAACGGTACCGTTCAGCTGCACTTTATCAGGAAGTACGTTGTGCGTAGTTCCTCCGTGGAATTGTGTAACCGATACGACTAATTTATCGATTGGATTCGTCGTTCTTGAAACAATCGTTTGAAGGTTTGTCACAATTTGCGCTCCTACAACGATGGCGTCAACTGCTTCATGAGGCGCTGCGGCGTGTCCTCCTTTTCCTTTAATCGATATATTAAACGTGTCAGGCGAAGCCATCATAGGACCTGCAAGCACGCCGATTTCTCCGACGGGAAGACCAGAATTCAAGTGCGTACCAATTACATAATCCACACCTTCCATCACGCCTTCTTTCACAAGCTCCTGCGCTCCCCCAGGCAGCAGCTCTTCTGCGTGTTGAAAAATCAAGCGAATTTCTCCTTTAAATTCATTTCCTAACTGAGAAAGCACAGAAGCTACTCCTAGCAAAATAGCCGTGTGACCGTCATGTCCGCATGCATGCATCACGCCTTTATGAACCGAAGCAAACGCAAACGTGTTTTCTTCTTCAATCGGCAGCGCGTCCATATCCGCTCGAATCGCAACCACTTTTCCCTGCTCTTTTCCTATTAATCTAGCCACCACGCTTGTTGGTGTAGGACGCGTAATGATAAAGCTTCCAAACGAACGAAGCGTATCTTCCACAAACTGAGCCGTTCGGTGCTCTTGAAACGATAATTCAGGATAGCGATGAAAGTGTCTTCTCCATTCAATTACTTGCTTCTTCAAGCTTTCTGTGACGCTGTATTCACCGATTGATTTGACTGTCATAAACAAATTCCCCCTTTGTTTGACTATATCGATTGGCTGGAACGGAAAGATTTAAATTTCCGCGCAGCGTATCGCTTTCATATGAAGTGTCGTAAAGCCTACGCTCTTGTAAAATAGGCACCACTTTTTCCACAAACTGATGAAACGTCTCGCTCATAAACGGGCGAAGCACAAATCCATCCGCTGCTTCCTGCTCATACCATTTTTGCATTTCATTCGCTACGTGCTCAGGTGTTCCTGAAAACGGCGAACGCGGCAAAATTGTTTCAAGCGCAACCTCTCTTAACGTTAATTTCCGAGCAGCAGCCGCTTGTTTAATTTTATTCGTGGTGCTTTGAAAGGCATTGGCTCCGATATCCCCTAACTCTGGAAACGGTGCGTCTACGTCAAATTGATGAAAATCATAATCATCAAAAAAACGAGCTAAATATGTAATGGCATGATCGATTGGAATTAAAGCGGCAAGCTCTCCATATCTTCTTTCTACATCTTCCTCGCTATCTCCTATAATTAAATCAATACTTGGAAAAATGAGAAGTTCTTCAGGATTTCTCCCGTGATTTTTTGCTCTATTTTTCATATCTTGATAGAATGCTTGCGCTTCTTCTAGTGTATGTGCATTGGTGTAAATTGCATCCGCATTTTCTGCGCCAAATCCTCTTCCTCTTTCTGATGAACCCGCTTGAAAAACAACAGGATGTCCTTGCTTTGAACGAGCAATATTTAAAGGCCCTTGAACTTGAAAATGCTTGCCTTTAAACCCAAGCGTATGCATTTTTTTCGGATCAAAAAACTGACCAGTTTCTTTTTGATAGATAAAAGCATCGTCTTCCCACGAATCCCACAGCCCTTTTACTACGTCGAGATGCTCTTTTGCCATTTCGTATCGCTCGCTGTGAACAGGAAGATATCCTCTGCTGTGATTGCGCGCTGCCCCTTCTTGCGGAGAAGTAACTAAGTTCCATCCTGCTCGCCCACCGCTGATATGATCGAGAGACATCAGCTGACGAGCGATTGTAAATGGCTCACTGAAACTTGTTGAAACCGTCCCAACTAGTCCGATGTGACTCGTAGAAGCAGCGAGAGCTGACAGCAGTGTAATTGGCTCAAAACGATTTAAAAAGTGAGGAATGGACTTTTCAGATATCGCTAATCCATCCGCAATAAAAACAAAGCTGAAAAGTCCTTTTTCCAATATACGCGCTTGTTTCTTATAAAACTCAATATTAATGCTCGCATCAGGCTCTACGTCCGGATGTCTCCATCCGTCCGTCGTATTTCCAAGCCCTTTAATATTTGCTCCTAGCTTCAGCTTTCTTTTTTCACTCAACGTATACTTCCTCCTTTTTACGACAAATAAAAAAGAGATGCTTTGATTGTTCAAAGCATCTCCAGTCGTCTGGTCGATTGTTTTTAAATAGCTGTTTATTTAGAGAAAATAGCTGTTGACCTCTCATTTATTTAGCTTATTTGAATAGTATACTCACTATTCCTATAAGTCAAGTTTGTTTTTGGTTCAAATAGATGATTTCTTCCTTCTTTAGTTAAACTTAATTACGATTTCATTTCTTTTAAATTCCTTAAAACTCACTTTGACTATCGGAATAACCGGTGATATAACTATATGTACATTCAGCATCCATACCGCCTGTCAGGCTACTGAAGGCTCTTATTTTCTCTTCAACTTGAAGAGGGATAAGGGCCTTTGGCATTTAAGGAGGTGAATGTTTTACTCAGCTCATTTATTTTCACTACTTAACTAAGGAGGCGTTACATATGAGTTTGCAATTTGCTTATTGGGCCCCGAACGTAAGCGGAGGCCTTGTCATTTCCAACATTCCTCAAAAAACAGAGTGGTCATTTGAAGCAAACAGCCGGTACGCACAAATTGCCGAGCAGGTAGGCTTTGATTACGTTCTCTTGCAAACTAGATTTTTTGCAAGCTACGGCGCTGAAAATCAACTAGAAGCTGCGACTCTCGCTTCTGCACTGGCCGCCACTACTAAAAAAATCAACATTATTACAGCAGTTCTTCCGGGGTTATGGCATCCCGGCGTATTTGCTAAAATCATTTCGACTATTGATCATATCAGCAGCGGGCGCGTCTCCGTGAACGTGGTAAGCGGCTGGTTTAAAGGCGAATTTAACGGCTACGGCGAACCGTGGCTAGATCATGATGAGCGCTACCGCCGTTCTGAAGAATTTATTAACGTGCTTCGAGAACTTTGGAAAAACGAAACGACCACGTTCAAAGGAGACTTTTACCGATTAAATGACGCACCATTAAAACCAAAGCCTCTTCAGCCGCCGAAAATATTTCAAGGAGGAAACTCTAAAGCTGCGCGTGAAATGGCAAGCCGGGTATCAGACGTCTATTTCATGAACGGCAACTCGATTGAAAACTTAAAAAATCAAATTAAAGACGTAAAAGCAAACGCAAACGGCCGTGATATTCAATTTGGCGTAAACGGGTTTGTCATTGTCCGTGAAACAGAAGAAGAAGCAAAACAAGTGCTAAAAGAAATTGTTCTACAAGCAGATAAAGAAGCCGTTGAAGGGTTTGAAAGTCAAGTGAAATTTGCAGGCAAAGCTTCTCCTCAAGGTGAAGGCATGTGGGCAAACTCTTCGTTTGAAAACTTAGTTCAGTATAATGATGGTTTCCGAACTGGCCTTATCGGAACAGCCGAACAAGTCGCCAATCAAATTATCGAACTGAAAAAAATCGGTGTGGATATTATTTTGACAGGCTTTTTACATTATGAAGAAGAAATCAAAACGTTTGGCGAAACCATTATTCCGCTCGTAAGACAAAAAGAACAGGAACTAAAAGAAAAAGCGGGTGCATTATAAATAGTTTATCGTAACGAACATTAAAATTTTTGGAGGTATGTTATGTCAATCGAAGTTTCTGCACGTCCTGTATATAATCAATCAACGCGCGCTTATTACGCATCTATTCGGGAGAAAATTGCTTCTCTCGTAGATGAAGTGATCCGGCCTAATGCAGCCCGTACAGATGAAGAAGGCGTTTTTCCACGAGAAAATTTAGAAGCGCTTATTAAAGCAGGCTGGGGAAATATTCTTGTACCAAAAGCATACAGCGGCTTAGAACTTGATCACGTGGCTTTTGCGATTGTAGCTGAGGAAATTGCAAAAGCTTGTGCTTCTACTGCTTTAGTTTACGTGATGCATGTCGGAGCGATTCAAACTATTACGCTGTACGGAAACGACGATCAAAAGAAACGCTGGTTAAAACCAATTGACCAAGGGCTGATTGGTACGTACTCTACAAGTGAAAAAGCCTCAGGAGGACACTGGTGGTACAACTTCAGTCAAGCGCAGCGAAATGGTGAAGATTATGTAGTTAATGCTGACAAATCATTTACTACAAGCGCCGGGCAAGCTGATTTTTATGTGGTCCAAACACGCAGCCCTGAAGCACAAGAAGCAACGGATATTAGCTTTTTTATTGTAGACGGGAAATCAGACGGCATTACTGCAAGTCCATGGGAAGCGCTGGGCGTTCGCGGTAATCACAGCGGTCCCATTTCTTATAAAAATGTACACGTGCCAAAACAAGACCTTCTAGGCAGTGAAGAGACAGGGAAAGAAATCGTCTTAAACGGTGTTTCCCCTATTTATTTAATTGGCCTTGGTTCTGCTTGGCTTGGAGTAGCGGAACATGCATTAGAGCTTGCGGTTAACCATGCAACGCGAACGATTCACCGCGATTTTAATAACCAGCTTAGCGACTATCAAGTCATTCGCCAGCAGATTGCTGAAGCAAAAGTCCTCATTGAAAGCACAAAACCATGGCAAATTGACTTGGCAGAACAGCTTGATATTTTACAAGCTGAACAAAAAGCACAAGGTGTCCTTACCCTCCCGCTGACTGAATTTAAAGTGCACGCTTCAGAAGTAGCCAACAAAGCAACGCGAATTGCATTGGATGTAAGCGGCGGATATGGCTATAAAAAAGGCCCTATTGAACGTTTGTTCCGAGATGCCAGAGCGGGCATTGCTATGGGCCCTTCTAATAATATTGCCAGAGAATGGATCGGAAAGAACCTTGTAGGGCTTCCTCTTGAACTTTGGATTAAAGGCGGAGAGTAAAGTTTAATATCATAAAAAAGAGGATCTTTTATAGAGATTCTCTTTTTTAATTTTTTAACGTAATGACTACGCTCCCTATTTTATGTCCGGTTTCTACATACTCATGAGCTTCTGGCACTTGTTCTAAAGAGTAGCATCTATCAATCACTGATTGGATCTGTCCTTCTTCCATAAGTTTTTTAAGAAGTAATAAATCTTTCGTCTGCACTTTGGCAATTCCTTGCCCTTCGACCGAAACAAAGCGTCCATTTAAGGCTAACGCTTCCTTGCACTGATTTTTTGTGATTTTCCCAACGGCATCAAAGATAAGATCGTATCTTTCTTGTTTTTCAGTAAAATCTTCGTTTTGGTAGTCGATGACGCGGTCTGCTCCTAAAGACTTTACTAGTTCATTATTTTTAGCACTGCACACGCCTGTCACTTCAGCTCCGTAATAGCTAGCAAGCTGTACAGCGGCAGTTCCTACCGCACCTGAAGCACCGTAGATAAGCACTTTTTGTCCGGCTTGAATGTTTCCTTTTCTAAAAAAATGCAGAGCCGTTGTGCCACCAAAAGAAATAGAAGCCGCTTCTTCATAGGTTATATTCTCTGGCTTTATAGCTATTGTCCCTTTTTCTGGTAAGCAGATATATTCCGCATATCCTCCGAACTTCATACCTGTCATCGCAAAAAGCTGATCTCCTTTTTTGAACTTTGTTACGTTTTTCCCTACTTCCTCTACTTCTCCAGCCAATTCTACTCCTAGTATCGGTTTTCTAGGCTTCCGTAATCCCAAAACTATTCGCATAGGAAGCCACAATAATAGTGGACTATTAAAGCTCCTCACTCTGCAGTCACCCGATGTCACTGTAGTTGCATAAATCTTTACGAGTATTTCATTCTCTTTTGGAGTAGGCTTTTCTACTTCTTTAAGCTGAAAAACGTCTGGTTTTCCATACTTTGTACATACCATTGCTTTCATAACAGCTCTCCTTTTTTTCTTAGAGTTCAGCGTATGTTTATAAACTATGCTCAGCCAGTGCTATTTTTTACATTTTAAAAAGAACCCCTATGAATCTACTAACATATATGGTAAATAAAAGGATATTACTATAAAATGAGTATAAAAACAGAAAGTGTGGTAAGTACGGTTGTTTAAACTTCTTTTAATTGAAGATGATGTAACCCTGTTTAGTGAACTAAAAGAGCGGTTGGAGCAATGGTCATATGATGTTTATGGTATCCGTGATTTCAGTAACGTTATGCAGGAGTTTAGCGAGGTAAAACCTGATTTAGTGATTATGGATATTCAACTGCCGAAGTATGACGGATTCCACTGGTGCAGAATGATTCGCTCTCACTCGAAAATTCCTATTATATTTCTATCTTCACGAGATCACCCTTCTGATATGGTGATGTCTATGCAATTTGGAGCCGACGACTTTGTGCAAAAGCCGTTTCATTTTGATGTGCTTGTAGCAAAAATACAGGCCCTTCTTCGCCGCGTGTATAATTACAGCGTTGAACAAGTAAACCTTCTTTCGTGGCAAGGCGCAACGATTGATTACGAAAAAAATAAAGTATCAACGGAATCTAAAGCTATTGATTTAACCAAAAATGAAATCTTTATTTTAAAATGCTTAATACATAAAAAGAATACGATTGTAAGCCGAGATGAGCTGATTAATAGTTTGTGGGAAGATAAACGGTTTATCAGTGACAACACGCTGACGGTAAACGTCAATCGCCTGCGAAAAAAATTAGATGAAATTGGACTGGGAACTTTTATTGAAACGAAAGTCGGCCAAGGCTACGTAGCCATTGAAGAGGAACGCTATGATTAAACTTTTTATTCGCGAGCGTCTAAGCTGGATTCTTTTCTTTTTTATGATGCATCTTTTTATGCTTTTTATCGCTTATATTGATAGCTCCATTCCGCTGTCTTCGATTCTTTATATCGTGTTTTTATCATCGATTGTCTTTCTTATTTTCTGCGTCTTCCGCTATCACAAAGAAACAAAATTTTATCAAGAGCTAAAAAATGAAGAGGATTTCTTTGATTCTTCTACTCTTTCTCATCCGCTGCGTCCGTTTGAAAAGATTGTTCAGCGAAACCTGATGCAGCAATTAGAACAAGTGAAAAAAGATGGCGTGCAAACTCAGCTGCACGTAACGCAGGAAAAAGATGAGCTGTTAGCTTGGATTCACGAAATTAAAACACCGTTAACTGCGATGCATTTAATGATTGAACGCTTAGAAAATCGAGAAGTTAAAGCAAACTTGACGTTCGAATGGCTCCGTATTCACTTTTTACTTGATCAACAGCTTCATCAAAAGCGCATTTTCTTTATCGAAAATGATATGTATATTGAACACCTGGATTTAGAGTCCCTTATTTTCACCGAGATCAAAACGCTGCAAGCTTGGTGTATGCAAAAAAATATTGGGTTTGATGTGGACATACAGGCAGAACGTGTACTGTGTGACGCAAAGTGGCTTTCGTTTATTATGAGACAGCTCTTAACAAACGCAGTCAAGTACAGTGAAGCATCTGACGTAATGATTAGAAGCTACAAGCACCATGGTCAAGTGTACGTCGAGATAAAAGACAGCGGACGCGGCATTTCTCCTCAAGATATGCCGCGCATTTTTGAGAAAGGTTTTACATCAACCACTCAGCATGAAGACAGCCGTGCCACAGGTATGGGTTTGTATCTCGCTCAAAAAGCTGCGCACGCTCTTTCTATTCACATTGGCGTGCAGTCAGCTCTTAACGAAGGCACGACGTTTACACTTGCCTTTCCTAAATCAAATGATTTTGTTGATATGAAAAGCATGTGACAAAAATGTCACATGCTTTCGTCATTTGTTCGGTGAATCAAAGGAAAACGCAAGGCTCTTTTTTTATAATAAACGTATCAGATCAAAGGAGTGAATACATATGAACATATTAGAAGCTACTAATATTCATAAAAGCTACGGAAATAAATTTAATAAACAAGAAGTATTAAAAGGTGTAGATATTACCATTATGAAAGGAGAATTTGTAGGAATTATGGGGGCTTCCGGCTCAGGTAAAACCACGCTTCTGAACGTGCTTTCCTCGATTGATAAAATCAACGGCGGAACCATCAAAATTGAAGGAAATGAAATTAGCAGAATGAAAGAAAAGCAGTTAGCAAACTTCCGAAAAACACATTTAGGCTTTATTTTTCAAGACTATAACTTGCTCGATACACTGACAGTCAAAGAAAATATCCTCTTGCCTCTTTCTGTTGTAAAAACTCCTTCAGCAGTAGCTCACAAAAAATTTGACGCGCTAGCCAAACAGCTCGGCATCTATGAGCTCAAAGATAAATATCCAAATGAAATTTCGGGCGGACAAAAGCAGCGTACTTCTGCTGCAAGAGCCTTTATTCATGAGCCAAGTATGATTTTTGCTGACGAACCAACCGGTGCACTTGACTCAAAAGCAGCTAGCGATTTGCTAAACAAACTGACCGAGCTTAATGACAAAAGAAGCGCAACAATTGTGATGGTAACGCATGACCCAGTGGCAGCCAGCTACTGCAGTAAAGTGATTTTTATAAAAGACGGACAAATTTATACGCAGCTTTATAAAGGGGATCAAACGCGAAAAGACTTCTTTGAAGATATTATGAAAACTCAAGGTGTACTAGGCGGAGTGCAAGATGAATATTAATCAGCTCGTCTTCCGCAACTTCAAAAAGAATGTAAAAAACTATTATTTGTACGTTTTTGCACTGGTTTTCAGCGCAGCTTTATATTTTGCTTTTGTCACGCTTCAGTACGATCCTGCTCTTGATGCAACCAAAGGCTCCATTAAAGGAGGCGCAGCCGTTCGGGCCGCTTCTGTTTTACTTGTAGCCATTGTTTCTATCTTTCTATTATATGCAAACACGATATTTATCAAACGGCGCAGTAAAGAAATTGGCTTATTTCAGCTAATTGGCATGACAAAAACAAGAATTTTTCGTATCTTGACGGCTGAAAATTTTATGCTGTACTTTAGCTCATTGATTGTCGGCATTTTAATCGGATTTTCATTTTCAAAAGCGGTCATTATGATTTTGTTTAAAATCACCGATACAAAAGGCATTGCCAAGCTTCACTTTTCAGAAGAAGCCTTGATTCAAACGCTGATTGTGTTCGGCGTCATCTATTTGTTAATCATGACGATGAACTATCTTTTTATTAAAAGACAGACCATTTTAGCCCTATTCCGCGTTACGTCATCTACAGAAAGCAAAACAAAAAAAATCAGTATTCTTGAAATTATTATTGGAATTCTTGGCATGATCTTTATTGCTTCCGGCTACTATATTTCTGCTAAATTGTTTGACGGATCTTTTACAAGCATGAATGCTTTGTCCATCGCAATGGTATCTATTTTAGCTTCGGTTATCATCGGAACCTATTTGTTTTATAAAGGCTCAGTTCGCTTTTTATTAAATTTGATGCGTAAAAGCAAAAAAGGCTATTTATCGATTAACGATGTATTATCTCTTTCTTCCATTATGTTTCGGATGAAATCAAACGCACTGTTGCTAACGGTGATTACAACCGTATCGGCTCTGGCTATTGGCCTATTGTGCTTGAGCTACATCTCTTATTATTCTGCTGAAAAGTCGGCCGAAGATTATGTACCTAACGATTTTGCTATAAATAATACAAAAGACGCTGCTTTGTTTAAAGCCGCGCTGGATCGAAAGAAAATAGCATATACGGAAAAAAAGATCGACGTCATCCAGGTAAAAGCAAACGTAAAAAACATCTTAGAAAATAATTTGGAAGGCCCGATGGTAGACTCGTCCGCTATGGTTTTTTCAGTTGTTAGCGAAAAATCTGTTAGTGGTGTAAATGTAGCTCAAAATGAAACTTTGTTTACCGGCTATAATGATATGCTTCAACGAGTAAATTCATTTAAAGATTCCGGAGAAATTGAGCTAATAGGAAAGAAAAAAGTCATTCCGCAAAAGTATATAGGTTTAAATCGAAAATTTCTCTTATCTACCTATTTTACGAGCGGTATGCCTACTGTGATTGTAGACGATTCTGTGTTTAATGAACTGGAAAAAGACGTGAATCCTTCTGTGCAAAAAGAATCTTCTGTGTACACAGGGATAGATATATCACAAAAAAATGACGTACCAAAAGCAAATAAGATTTTTAAAGAAGTGAAATTGGGCAATCACACCTTCAATGATTCGCGTATCGAAACGGTAGTAAGCCAAAAACAAGGTATGGGTCTAATTATGTTCATTGTCGCTTTTCTAGGACTGGCCTTTTTAATCACGTCAGGGTGCATTCTTTACTTTAAACAAATGGACGAAAGTGAAGATGAAAAGCCGAACTATACGATTCTTAGAAAACTCGGCTTCACTGAAAATGATTTACTAAAAGGCATAAAAATAAAGCAGCTTTTTAATTTCGGCATTCCGTTAATCGTAGGCTTGCTTCACAGCTATTTTGCCGTACAATCCGGCTGGTTCTTTTTTGGAACAGAGGTTTGGACACCAATGATTATCGTCATGATTGTCTATACGGCGCTGTACTCTATTTTTGGTATTTTATCTGTTCTTTACTATAAAAAAATTATTAAACAAGCTCTCTAAAAATAAAAAGCACAAGCTATAGCTTGTGCTTTTTATCTTTACATGCCATTAATTGCTGGCGTTTTCTTTATTTTCCGCACTGGCTTCATGTAAAAAATTTTCTAATCGCTTTTTGACAAACGGCCATTCGTCATCGATTATACTGAAGATGACCGAATCTCGTACGTATCCATCTGGTAAAAGCATATGTTTTCTGCTAATGCCTTCTTGCGTAGCACCTAACCGTTTAATAGCCGCTCTAGACCGCTTGTTTTGCGCATCCGTTTTGAATTGGACGCGGTGAAACTTCAGCTCTTCAAAACAGTATTTTAATAATAAATACTTACACTCCGTGTTGACTCGCGTTCGCCACACGGATGGATGATACCACGTCCACCCTATTTCTACGCTTTTGTTAGGAAGTGATATATCTAAAAATCTTGTGCTTCCTACAATTGAATGTGACTCTATATCAAATACAGCAAAAGGCAGCTCTCTTCCTTCCTGCTTTGCTGTTAAAGCACTTTCAATCAGCTGTTTCATATCACTTAGACGATGAACTTTTACCGGGAGGTGCTCCCAAATTTCTTTCGGTTTTGCAGCTTCATAGAGTCCTTGCTCATGCATGTTTTCAAGCGGTACTAGTTTTACTTTGGGTCCTACAAGTTCAACTGACTTTAGCATAACCTCGCTCCTTTTTGATACGTTTAAAGAAAATGTTAATACAGGTATACGTACTGAAAAAGGGTCAGTTTCTGCTTATTGCAAGGTATCACTTTCAGCGTGTATAGCTAGTGATCAGCTAAGTGCTTTTCGAGAAAGTCACTTACTGTTTGGAAGGCTTCGTCCGCTGATTCTTTATTAAAGGTTTGTGAAAAAGGATTCATAAACCCATGAAATCCATAAAACTTTTTGATTTCCAAAAGCGGCTCTCTTTTTTGCTCTAGTGAGTTTATTAAACAGTCTACATCAAATGTTTGCTCTTCAGCGGGAAAAATAAGAAGAGTTGGACACACAGGACGTCTATTTATATAGTCTCTAATGCGCGATCCGTAACAGCCAATCACAAAGTCACACAAATTGTTTTCACTGCATAGCCACGATATTGTAGCTCCTACACTAAATCCCATGATCCCTACTTCTTCATATTCTTGTTTTAGCTGAATTAACATGTTAGTAATTTGTTTTGAACCCTCGTCAATCCCAATGTTTTGAACAAAGTTCTGATAAGCCATTCCTTCTTCTTCATAACTATAAGAAACGTCTTTAGATAGTAAGTTAGGGCAGATAATATCTGCCCCTAACTTAGACAATTCCTGTTTTACAAACTTCATATGATCGTTCACACCGTATATTTCATGAATTAATAAAATGGCTTTATTTGATTTTTTCATTTCTTTTATAAAACAGTCGTTTCTCTCGCCAGTTCACGGTGCAATACGTCTCCCATGCGCTTCATGCCTTCTACGATTTGCTCCGCAGACATATTGGAATAATTCAAGCGCAGCGCGTTGTTTCTTGTACCGTTTGGAAAGAAAGGAGTTCCCGGCACGCAGGCTACGTTATTTTTTAGACATTCTGAAAAGATATGTGCTGAATCGATTCCTTTGGGCAGTTCCACCCAAATAAACAATCCGCCTTCTGGCTTACTGTAAGACAAATTCTCTGGGAAAAATTCTTCAATGCACGATAACATTTGCGTACATCGCTCTTTGTATACGGCTTTGATTTTTTGAATGTGCTCTTCGATATCGTAAAGCTCCATGTACTTAGCCGTTACGCGCTGAGCAAAGCTGTCGGTATGTAAGTCCGCCACTTGTTTAAACGCCACGTACTTATCAATGAAAGCTTCATCTGCGCACACCCAGCCGATTCGAAGACCTGGTGCAAAAATTTTAGAGAATGTGCTGATATAAATAACTCTGCCTTCTGTATCAAAATGCTTAACCGGCGGAAGGGTTTCTCCTGCAAATCGTACGCCTCCGTATGGATTGTCTTCTACAATCAGCACGTCGTATGCATTCGCAAGCTCGATCATTCGCTGACGTCTTTCTCGCGTTAAGGTGCGTCCTGTAGGGTTTTGAAAATCTGGAATTGTATAGATAAATTTAGCATGCGGATTTTCTTGAAGTTTTTTCTCCAGCTCTTCCATAATCATTCCGTCTTCGTCCATATCTACTTCTACAAACGTTGCATTGTAAGATTTGAAGACGTTGATGGCTGCTAGGTACGTTGGACTTTCACAGATTACCACGTCTCCGTCATTAAGAAACAGTCTTCCTGTAAGATCGATTGCCTGCTGAAATCCGGACGTAATTAAAATGTTTGAAACAGCGGACTCGATGCCGATATGCTTCATTCGTGTCGAAATGGCTTCTCGTAAAGGAATATACCCTTCAGTTGTACTGTATTGAAGCGAAGCGGCTCCGTCTTCATTTAATACGGCGCGGCACGCCTCGTTCATTGCTTCAACGGGAAACAGTTCCGGAGCCGGAAGTCCTCCTGCAAACGAAATCACTTCTGGTCGTTCCGTTACTTTTAAAATTTCGCGCGTTTCAGAGGATTTTACAAGACTAGCTCGTTGGGCAAATTTATCTTTCATTGATGATCATTCCTTTTTTAGATTTTAAACTTTTGCAGTGACTCAAACTTTCAATGGCAAAATTAATTATTCGAATAGTCAGAAAAATCAAGACGGATGCTTCTATTCATGAGATTATTCAGCTTTTACAGCTTGCAAGATGCCTTTTTAACAGACAACTAGCATGTGCGTCCTCTCTGACTCTCCCTTTCTCCTTTCAATATATATTTTTCTTATTCCCTATCTGTAATACAAATCAAAGGTCGTACGATAAATGTGGCCTTATATTTAATGTATGTTAAAAAGGATAACATAAAATTCAAATAAATAAACAATAAATTCTACAAATTCTTAATTTTTTATACAAATATATTTATCTCACTAAATGATTCTTCAAAATCATTCCTTTTATATATGTATCAAAGAAGTTCATTGCGCAATTACAAACCTAAAATTTAACATTTTCTATTGACTATTTATATCATTTAATGATATATATTAATTAACGATATATCGTTTAATGATATAAGGAGGTTGAATATGCCGCGAAACGATTCATTAGAGACAGGGGAACTTACCGACACGTCTTACTACATCTTAGTGTCCCTCATAGAAGCAAAACACGGGTATCTTATTATGAAAACCATTGAAGACATGACCAATCAACAGTTTTCAATTGGACCTGCATCTATGTACACTACAATTAAAAAACTTCTTGCAGCTGAGTTAATCATGCTTTATGGCGAAAGCAAAGACAAAAAGAAAACGTATGTTGCAACGGAAAAAGGAATTCAGTTTTTAAAAAAAGAAATTCAGCGCCGCAAAGAAATGATTAAGCACGCTGAAGATATTTTAGGAGGTTTATAAATGAAAAAGACAAAATACATACTGAGCGGCGGTATTGCTTTTACAGAGCAAGAAGATTTACAAAAGCTCAGCGACTATGCAAAAAAAGGCTGGCTGTTAGATCGTATGGTATTTTTTGGCTATGCATTAAAAAAAGGAGAACCTCAAGATTTTATCTATTCACTAGATTTTCAAAAACATGCAGATGATGAATATTTTATGCTGTTTGAAGAAGCTGGGTGGCAGCACGTTTGTACAACGGGTCATGCTACGCATATTTTCAGCGCGCCTCGTGGAACAAAACCTATCTATTCCGATATAGAAACCATTATTGACAAATACAAAAGAGAAAAACATTTTGTAGGTAAAGCAGCTCTATCTATTCTTGTTGCTATGGTGTTTCTGCTACTTTTTGACGTTATGAGCTTGTACGGCTGGATTCCGGAAGCAGTAGGTACAATAAGCGAGATTTTATTAGCGATTTCAACAGTAATTTTAGTATTTCCAGGACTTCCTTACCTTGCGTATCAGCGTAAGCTAAAAAAGCTTAGTAACACCTAAAGAGATTCCCTTTTCATTGACCTTCCGTATAAAACTCGTTATAATCCTTATTAACTCGATAAGATTTAAAGGTTTTAGTACAGGAGTGATGAAAAGTGAAATGGTTTCATTTTCTGTTTAATGAACGATGCCCAAAATGTAAGCAAGTGTTAAATACATCAAAATCTAATGCACTTCACGCGACTATAGTGAAAGTGTGTCCGTCTAACCACTACCAAAAAGAATTTCATCCTGCGCTTGAAACGTATGTGGAAAGTGATGAAGTGCTATAAAAAAAGCTATGGGAATCCATAGCTTTTTATAGTAGCCCCCACCAAATCTTAATTGCCGTTGCTAGAATCAAACCGGCAAGGATCCACTGAAGCACTTTTGTATTCATTTTCTGACCAACTTTTGCACCGACTGGAGAGGCAATTAAACTTGCCGCAACTAAAATAAGTGCCGGTATAAATGGGACTTGATGGGTCACCAGCTTTCCAACCGTTGAACCAATGGAAGAAATAAAGGTAACGGCTAGTGAAGTTGCGATGGTTATTCGAGTTGGAATTTTAAGCACCACAAGCATCACAGGAACTAAAATAAAGGCTCCTCCTGCTCCTAACACGCCTGCTACGGCTCCAATAAGTAGTGATAAAATAGAAGCTAACCCTTTATTGAATTGAAGTTCACCTTCTTTTATCTTATCTACATTTTTCTTTGGAATAAACATCATCATAACCGCAATAAGAGCTAAAACTCCATATACAACATTTAATCCTTGTTCACTCATATAATGTGAGAGGTAGCTTCCAAGCATGCTCCCAATTAGAATATTGCTGCCCATATATAAAATTAATGATTTATTTAAAAATCCGCTTTTTCGATACGCCCATACGCCGCCTAATGTCGCAAAGAATACTTGAATGGCTCCTGCACCTGAGACGTGATGAGCCGTTAATGCTCCTACTCCTACTAATGGAGGAATATATAACAGCATCGGATAATTAATAACAGACCCGCCAATACCGACCATACCGGAAATGAACGACCCAATAAATCCAATAAGAAAAAGCGTGATGATAAATGTAAGATCCATCTATAGTCGCTCCGTTTCATATAAGGAAAGGGTACCTTTTACAAGAGATACCCTTTTCGTCTATTATTTCTTATCCTTTTTTAATCCAAAATTTAAGAACGTCGCCTTCTTCTGTATGAAGAAGCTCGTGACCGCCCGATTTTGCCCAAGCTGCAAGGTCATTTTTCGCTCCTTTATCCGTTGCGTGAATTTCTAACACTTGACCTGGTTCTAGTTCATTCATTGCTTTTTTTGTTTTAACAATCGGCATTGGACATGCCAGCCCTTTTGCATCTAGTACTTTATTTGATTCCATTTCTCTCTCTCCTTTGTTTAGGTTTTAGCGAATCGCACAGCGGTTTGGTCCAATTTCCATTTCACGCTGTTTTTCTTCATCTGGGATTACTTTTCCCATGTTGGTTTCACGAATTTCTTGATACGCATTCGGCTGCGGCGGTAAATTATCTGTTACTAAGTGTCTGAACTCTGCTTCGTTTTCAATATTTAATCCATGATTTTTTGCAAACAACGTACCTAACTTTTCAGCTACGCTGCCGTTGTCATTTAGCTCATCAATAATCATAAAGTGAGCTGGTAATACGATTAACTCATCTGATAATGCTTTATAGCGTGTATAAAGCGTCTCGCGCAGATCGCCTACCCAGTCTTCAGCCATACCAGCTAAATCAGGACGTCCAATTGAATCGATGAACAAAATATCACCTGAAAGCAAGTATTGATCGTCTACGATAAAAGAAGTGGAACCAATCGTATGACCCGGTGAATAAAGAGGCTGAATCGTAATCGTTGTGTTACCAATTACGACATCGCTGCCTTCTTCTAAAGCCTTGTAGTCAAAAATCACTTCTTCTGCATCTTTTGGAGGCAGCCAGTACACTGCATTTGTTGCTTCCGCAATGACTCTTCCTCCTGAAATGTGATCTGCATGAAGGTGCGTATCAAACACGTGCTTAACAGTGACACCAAGTTCTTTGGCAAAGTTGATGTACACATCTGCCATACGCGTCGCGTCAATAATAGCAGCTTCCCCGTTTGATACGATCATATAAGATAAGCACCCTTTACCGATACGAACAAACTGATAAATTTCTCCGCCGTCTTTTAAATCGCCAACTTTAACAGGCTCTAAGTACTCACTCCACGCTTTCATACCGCCTTTAAGGTACGATACGGTAAGACCAGCTTCAGAAAGCATGTCAGCTACCATTACGGATGAACCTTCTTTAGCACAGACAACTAACACTTCTTTATCAGAAGGGATTTTTTCTAAGATTTCTTCTACTCCGTCTAAAAGATCGAAGTATGGAACATTTAAATGCTGAAATTGATGACCTTCAATTTTCCAATCGCTAAAATCACTTTCGTTACGAACGTCCAAGATAAATAACGCTTCTTTATTGATAATTTTAGATGTAACTTCTTTTGCAGTAAGTACATGTACTGTCATAATAAAATACCTCCTTAGGTATATGAACTATTAAAATTTTTTAATCCCTTATAATCGATTGGTTATTCTACTTTACCCGTCCAGTCACGCATACCGGGAACCACGTTAATTAAATGTTTAAACCCTTGCTTTTTCATTGTTTGGCCTGCCATTTCACTTCGTCTTCCAGAGTGGCAAATAATATAAATTTCATCTTCTTTATTTAACTCATTGAAACGTTTTTCTACTTCACCAAGCGGAATATGAACTACGCCTGGAATATGAGCTTCATCGTATTCTTCTACTTCACGAACGTCTAAAATATGAAGATGTTCATCATTTTCTACTTTTTTCGCAAATTCTTCTAATGAAATTTCAGGAATTGGCGTTACGTTTTCTTCAGCTCCGCCTTTACGAAGAAAGTGGTGAAGAACGTCACCTGCTGCCTCGGTACCTAAATACTCATGACCTGTGCTTTTTGCCCACGCTTGTAAGTCAGCCGTAGAGCCTTTATCCGTTGCTTGAATTTCTAGCACTTGACCTGCTTCTAATTCATTCATTTTCTTCTTTGTTTTTACGATTGGCATTGGACACGCTAGCCCTTTTGCATCTAATATGAAGTTTGCTTGCATCATTTCTTTTTCCTCCTTGGTTTAAATACTAGTAGGGGTATATTTTTATCTAAAAAAATTAGACCGTTTCCCCTTTCCATTCCATCATTCCGCCTGTCATATTCGTTACACTGTAGCCTTGCTGCTCAAGAAAACGAGCTGCCATTCCGCTTCTGCCTCCAGAACGACAGACAACGATATAATTCTTTGTTTTGTCTAACTCATGCATACGGAATTCCAATAAAGGAAGCGGAATATTTAACGCATTTGGTATTTTACCTGTTTTTACTTCCTCTACTTCACGCACGTCTAAAATGTGAATTTGTTCTTGTTTTTTTACTAAGTGTTCTACTTCTTGTGCTGCTATTGTCTTCACGCTACGTCTCCTCCTTCATGATTTATCTCCACGTATTCATGCCGCCTTTAACGTTGGTGATAGATGTAAAACCTTGCTTTTTCAACAGTTTACTTGCTTTCATACTTCTCATTCCGCTTTGACAAATAACGACTACTTCTCTGTCTTTTAAAAGCTGGCCTGTTTGCGCTGCCAGTTCTGATAAAGGAATGTTTCGAAATCCTTTAATATGTTTGGTGCGAAATTCATGTGATGTTCGCACATCGATAAACTGGTTATCTTTATTTTTTAACTTTGCTTTTAATTCCGTCGTGGCTATTTGCTGTATTCCTTTTACGGGTGCAAAACGCTGATACAAAAACCACAGCAGAAAGATGATAATAAGCGCATTGATAATCATATTAACCCTCGCTTCATGAGTTATCTTTTAGATGAATAAGTTTACGTTTCCGTCTTCTGCGTCGGCTAAATACGCCGCTACGCCTGCATATTCAATATTATCTAGCAGCTCTTTTTCCTGTAACCCTAGAAGATCCATCGTCATCGTACAAGCCACTAGCTTCACATCTTGTTCCTGTGCCATTTCAATAAGCTGCGGTAGCGTTAGGGCATTATGCTTTTTCATGACGTTTTTAATCATTTTAGGTCCCATACCTGCAAAGTTCATTTTAGATAAGCCCATTTTATCCGCACCGCGCGGCATCATTTTGCCAAACATCTTTTCTAAAAATCCTTTTTTCACCGGCACCATTTCTTCTTTACGAAGCGCATTCAATCCCCAAAACGTATGAAATATTGTCACTTCATGGTCATAAGCAGCCGCTCCGTTGGCAATAATATAAGCTGCCATCGCTTTATCATAATCACCGCTAAATAATACAATTGTTGTTCGTTTCTTTTGCTCAGTCATGTTGCTCCTCCTATTACCCTATGGGGTATATTTGAATTTAAAAAAATTAGCTCTTTTGAATGTAAAAGATAAATGTGCTTCCTTCTTCTTTAAAATCAATAAGCTCGTGTCCTGTTGATTTTGCCCAAGCTGTTAGATCACTTTTAGCACCTTTATCTGTCGTTTGCACTTCTAATACTTGGCCTGTTGTTAAAGTATCCATTGCCTTTTTTGTTTTGACGATTGGCATTGGACACGCTAATCCTTTTGCATCTAAAACTTGATCAATTTTCATAGTGTTTATCTCTCCTTTTATATACATATACCTGTAAGGGTATATTATACTAAATAATGATATTCGTCAACCTTAAATAAGGTGACAACGATTAACGACTTTTCACTAACAGCTGTACAGCTTCTTTCACTAACCCTTCCGTTGGCTCTCCTTGCTGAAGGCTTTCTCTGACGCACTGTTCAAGATTTCTGCTCACAATAACTCCCATTGTGCGATCAATGGCACTTCTTGCAGCAGATAATTGAGTCACGACGTCTCGGCAGTCTTTTCCTTGTTCCATCATGCTAAGCACGCCTTTTAACTGCCCTTCAATTCGGCGCAGCCGATTTTTCACTTGTTGGTTATACTCCATAATCGAATACCCCTTTCTTTCCTTTACTTTTACACGCTGCTAACTCATAGCTGCGTACTTCAAAACCTTTTTTTCGTAAGAACCGTACGCCTAAATTTAACTCCACTCTATCTCCGGCAATCAGATGAACGCTGCCCTGTGGAATTTCTGAATAAAAGCGTTTGAGATACGCATACGGCATAACTAACCCCTTAGAATCATGAACTTCATGATAATGACGAATATCTACAACCGTTCGCCCAAGTTCTTTTGCTTCAGATTCCCGTATGCACTGTATTCCTTTAACAGGATAATAACGTCTGTATGCAATAAATAAAATAGCAAGCAACAATACTGCTATATAAAGCATAACAATCACCGCCTTGCTATCGAATTGATGTTGGTTACATACTCCATATTATACCCCTACAGGTATATTGTCAAGCGAGAAAATTATAGTTGATTTTGCTTATTTACATGGATCCTTTCATACGAGCCAATCCACTTTATACAGTTTAGGAATCATGAATGTTTTCTTTAACCTGCTTTATTGTGTGTACCCCCTACCCTATAGATCAAACATACTTTTCCGTTTTCATGCATCACCTGGGCTCATATAAATGACTAGAAAATAAGCTTACTGCGTCATTCACGTCTACACACAAAAGGTCCAGTTCCTAAGGAGAACCGGACCTTTTATGGTAAAAAGCTGATTAGCTTTGATGATAAATATTATGCCATTGATTCCATGAACTGTGTGGATGCTGCTGGTGCCACTGATTCCATGGCACATATGGATTTTGCTGGTGCCACTGATTCCACGTACCGTGCGGATACTGCTGATGCCACTGATTCCATGGTGTGTATGGATGTTGTTGATGCCATTGATTCCATGTGCCGTGCGGATACTGTTTGTGCCACTGCTCCCAAGGGACATGAGGATGTTGCTGATGCCATTGATTCCACGTGCCTTGAGGATGCTGGTGATGCCATTGTTCCCATGGAATATAATGTTGCTGTCCTTGATGCATGTTTCTTCAACTCCTTTTCCTTTGCCACATCATATGTTCATGTTGGGATTTAGAGCTTATCTATTTTAAAATATAGGCGTTTGATTAATTATGAATTACATAACACTTTTGTTTTTATATGGTAATATCAATATAAAACATCCAGGAGGATTTCAGTTGGTTAAAAACTTACCTTTATTAATGGCTATCTTACTTATAGGAGTAAGCTCTTCTCTTATAAGCGGAAGCATAAACTTATCTGGAAGTATAGAATGGATATTTTTTATTATTAGCCTTATTGCTAATATTACTGCCGTGATTGGCCTTTCTTTACACGTATTTGTTTACCTTCCTATGAAAAAAGCTGAGAAAAATCTAAAAGAAACGTTTAAATGAATATAAGCAAAAGAAGCAGATTTCTTATAAGAAGTCTGCTTCTTTTGTCAGCTTGTATTAAACTTGTTTTTTTCGACTTCTTTACACCAAAAGATGCATATAGCTCTTTATTCGGAAGGAGATGGAAATCTTGCTGCTTCGAAATGCGACACATTTTCTGTTGTGACAATTGTGCCGTCAACATTACTTTCCGCGAAGACTTCAACTCGATCTCCTTTTTCTAAATTGTAAATAGTAGAGACCGATACTACGTTAACAAATATAGTGTTTCCTCCAAAGAAATCGTTATCAATCGCGATAACCGCCGTGCCATTGACACGAATTTCTACGCGCGCTCGATAATCGACAGTCGTATCGTTAGGAAGAAATCCAATTGTAGCAACAAGAGAATATACGCCATCTTTTTTAGGACGAAAAGTGGACGTAACCGGGTTATATTCATTTGCTAAGTCAAATTGTTTGAACTGATAGGAAACCTTTACAGAAGTGTTTGCTGATACGGATTGATTTGTAAGGCTAAGAGCACGAAACGCTGAGTCTCTTGTATTTCCTTGTGTGGAAGAACAATGATGATGTTTCTTAGAAGAATAAGATCTTTCTACATGATATTTATCATCTTTTTTAATCGTAATCATCCTTTCTTTATGTGTCTATCTATTTTATCCATTCGCAGGAAAAATGCTTGGATGCTTGTCCTTTGACTGATAATTTTAATAGAAATAAAATAGGAAACGATAGACTACTCAGTTTTCCATAAAAAAGAGGCTGAGACATATCCAGATGAATCTAATCTAAAGATGAACAACTCGTATACATGAGCTGAACCGCTGGTGACAACGCAGTTAATTTCCGTACAAGACTATGCTTTCCGCGGGAGTCTTCGCCTTGCCCTCCAATCAACTGCTAGAAAGACCTGCACACATGAAACCTGTGTTTAACATAACAAAAAAAACGAACCACTAATCAAACATCTTGATCAATGGTTCGTTTTTCACTTTGTCTAAAATCCTTTTGTCCCAGCCTCTTTGGAATTAACCTACAATATTATAACCAGCGTCCACGTGTACGATTTCTCCCGTTACGCCGCGTGAAAGGTGGCTCAGTAATACAACCGTCATGTCGCCAACTTCTGCTTGCGTTACGTTACGCTTAAGAGGTGCTTTTTCTTCAACATGGTGAAGAATTTGGTTAAAGTCAGAAATGCCTTTCGCTGCAAGTGTACGAATTGGGCCTGCTGAAATCGCATTTACGCGGATGTTGTCTTTCCCTAAGTCTAATGCTAAGTATTTTACTGAAGACTCAAGCGCTGCTTTTGCTACGCCCATTACGTTATAGCCTTCAACTGCGCGCTCTGCACCAAGATAGCTCATCGCTACAAGAGAACCGCCTTCTGTCATAAGAGGTTTCGCTGCTTTCGCTACGGCGATAAATGAATAAGCGCTTGTATCTTGAGCAAATGCATATCCGCTTCTTGATGTATTGATGAACTCACCGTTTAAATCTTCTGAGTGAGCAAACGCAACAGAGTGAATCACTCCGTGAACTGTGCCTGCTTCTTCTCCGATTTTTTTGAAAGCTGCTTCAATACTTTCGTCGCTGTTTACGTCACATTCAGCAATTAATGATGCTTGAATTTCATTTTTTTCTAAAAGCTTGTTCAATTTTCCTAGTGAACGTTCTTTACGGTATGTAAAAATTAAGTTTGCTCCTACTTGATGAAGGGCTTTTGCAACACCCCAAGCAATACTTCTGTCGTTGGCAACTCCCATAATCACAATGTTCTTGTTCTTTAATTGTAATAAATCTTCCATATTATCCTCCAAAAAAAATTAGTCATCAATGATGACTAATAGGTAATTGTATAGCTTTATTATAGCACAAAGATGCTCTTAGTTCCTAAGAGTCTTATGAATTAACCGATTTTGCTTTATAAATAATCTCTTACTTGTCCGAATTTTGCAGCCATGCTTGCGTTGTTTCAGCAAATTTTTTAGCTGCAGGTGAAAGATGATAACGAGTAGCTAGACCAATTGAACGGTAGCTGTCCACTTGAAATGGAATCGCACGCAGCTCTTGCGGGATAGAATCCAAAAGCATTTCAGGTAAAATGCTAATGCCTAAGTGATACGTAATCATCGATAGGATAGCACTTTCATCCATTAATTCAAAGCGAATTTCAGGCTGAAGCCCCTGTTCTTCAAACAATTGCTTAATATCATGATATCCGCCGTATGTCGGCATAATAAACGGTTCTTTCTCTAAATCTTTAAATGAAACGTTTTTTTGATGATACAAAGCACTTTGATTTGATACGACACACAGCAGCGGGTCTTTTTTTAAAGGGATAATATGAAATTGACTTGAATGCGTAATGTTAATAAAACCGCAGTCTATTTCTCCACTTAGCAGCCACTGTTCAATTTCAAGATAATCGCCTTCTTTTAGCTGAATTTGAATGGCCGGATAGCTTTTTTCCATCAGCTGAATAATTTCGGGGAGCCACTTGGTGGATACGCTTTTAAAAATCCCAACTTTAATCGTTCCTTTTGCAAGACCTAAGAGACTGGCTGCTTCTTGATGAACTTTTTCATTTTCTTGCAGCACTTTCCGAATGGCAAGAAGCATCGTTTCGCCTTCTGTTGTTAAAGTAATACCTGATCTGTTTCGATTCACAAGCGGAAATCCAAATTCTGTTTCGAGATTTGTAATGGCATGACTGACCGCTGACTGCGTGAGTGCCAGCGCATCTGCCGCTTTTGTAAAGCTTTTCACTTCAGCTACTTTGTTTAAAATTTCATATTTCACTAAGCTCATTTTCTCCCGCCTTAACATAAATTTAATTCATGTTCATCATTATAAAGATTCATTTTATTAATATCAAATTCCTTTGTATACTGTGAGTACATCATAAACAATGGAGGGTTGAACGTGAGTTACCGCACGCGAGCAAATATGATGATGGTTGGTGTAAATGTATTTTGGGGCATGTCGTACGTGTTTATGAAAATGGGGCTGGGTTCGCTCGGGTCATTTACTATCATTGCACTCAGATGTTTAATTGCTTTTTTGATTGCCGGACTGTTTTTCTATAAGCCTTTACTACATATCACGCGCAAAACGATTTTATCATCAGCTATTTTAGGCTTTTTACTATTTTCCGTTTTTTCGTTTGTCACGTTTGGCGTCAGCATGACGTCTGCTTCAAATGCCGGATTTCTTGTCAGTTTAACGGTCATTTTTGTTCCGTTGCTCAACTGTTTGTTAGTAAAGAAGCTTCCTTCTTGGCCGATTGGACTTGGAGTTATTGTTACCCTAACCGGTATAGGTGTGTTAACTTTAAAGCACTCCTTTCATATGAATACTGGTGATGTACTTTGCATCGGAACGGCGCTATGTTATGCCATTCATATTACCTTGACCGGCACGTTTACGAAAAATGAAAATCCAATTGCACTCGGCATTTTACAGCTAGGGTTTGCTGGATTATTTGCACTGACTTGCAGCTTTTTATTTGAACACCCCAGCATTCCAACTACGTTATCATCATGGATTGCGATTTTAGGTCTTGGCGTTCTTTGCAGCGCGATTGGATTCATTTGTCAAGCCATTGCGCAGCGCTACACAACTCCTACTCACACAGGACTTATTTTTGCAACAGAGCCTATTTTTGCTGCGCTGTTTGCCGTTCTCTTTTTGCATGAGCTGTTTACGCTTAAAGACCTTATTGGTTCTATTATTGTGATTGCGGGGATTTTAATTGCTCAATTAGACGATTTGCTATTTAAAAAAAGAGTTCATTACCAAGAGACTTTGCCAAAGTAAAAGCCGCTAGATAAGAACCTAGCGGCTTTTGTTATGAAGCTAAGATATAAGATTTCTTATAGCAGCCCCAACACTATTTCCACTTTTCTTTTAATAGATGCTAGTATTTTTCAGACTACCTTGCTATTCTATATAAAAAAGTACGTCTAGGTGAACGACTGTGAAGCTTATTAAACGAATACTTTCAACTATTATTTCATCGATATGCGGCGGTGTGGTTTGCATCGAAATATTTGAATTAAATTCCCTTGGCTATACAAGTATAGTAGATTATTTATCGACTTTGCTTATTGGTGTGTATCTTACCGCTCCATTTATTATTATAGTAGGCATCCCTTGTTCAATAGCTATAGCAAACATCATGAAATACATAGCTTCATTTAAAATATTAATTGAACTAATCCTATATCTTCTTTTCGGTATCGTGGGAGCACTCGCCGTATTAACTTTATTTTTGCTAAGTGACGGAATATCGGCTTTTAGTCTCTTTCCGCGAATCCTTATTGTAACGTTGAGCTGCTCATTGCCGTTTGGGTTATCTTCTATACTCATAAACAAGCTATCTAAAAAGACGGTCTATTATACATAGACCGTCTTTTTAGATGCTTTGCTACAGACACATCGCTATCGTTCATTACACTAACCGATATGATTTTGCATAAAGGCTAAGCTTATACCTCATATGTATAAAACTTTTTATCTACGTTCATCACTGGGAAATTTGCAGGCAGCTTTTCTTTTTCTATATGTTGAAATCCATTTTTCTCATAAAATCGATGCGCAGCCCTATATTGTAACGTCGTTCCTAAGTATATTCTTTCCACTTCCCTCTCTTTTGCCCACGCGATGGCTGTATGCAATAAACGGTGAGCTGTTTTGAAGGTGGCTCCTCTATAAGGTTTGGCTACAAACATTTTCCGTAGCGCTACTTGACGGTGTCCAATGTCTATTAAAGCTACGCTTCCTACTGCTTTTTCGTTGCAAACAGCAACCCAAAAGTTTCCGTTGCCCTGTTGATAAAAGCTTTCGATTTTAAATAAATCGGGCTGATCTTTCTCCGTTATTGGAATGTGATATTCTTGCTGCTGAATAGGAAGAATTAAGTCCACTACTTCTTGTTGATACTTACTAGCATATGGCTGAATGATGATACTTTCACTCAAAACCTCCACCGCCTCTAATCAGTTTACTCCACCTTATTTTTGACTGTTTTTAATACTGCACAACCTATGTTCATTATAAAACCAATTACGGCACCTGCAAGAATCGATATCACACCTACAGCGATAAAATCGCCTTTAGTCGGCTGAAATAAATTCATGGAAAGCAGACCAAACATAAAAAGCATTGGAATAAGATAACTCAGCATCTTTTTCAACTTAGCACCTCATTTCCTTATTTCTATAAACCCTGTAACCATTTTATCGTATATTAATTTCCTATTTATTACAATCTTTATCTTCTTTCATGTTTTTATCAAAGAAATGAAAAAAAGTGCCTGCCTCTCGTTCCTTAGTAATTGAGAGACGGGCACTTTTTTATAAAACATGACTCGTTGCTTGTAAAAAGAACTGAGACTGTTCGTAGTTATATGTCACTTTTGAAAAGTCAAACGGCTGGCCGTTCGCTAAATGAAAAAGTGTTTCAATAAATAATTTAGGATCGCCTTCTTTTAATCCTAAGTACTTTGCTTCTTCTTCGTTCAGCTTGCCGACGTGAAGATATAGATCAGAAAACCCGATTTTTAAGCCAAGGCCTTCTTTAATGTAATGAAAAATAGACTGAGAAACAATTTCGTTATTTAAGTACGTAACGATGAACTTATTATAAAACGATTCTTCCAGACAAAGCGTCTGGCCGTTAATATACCGTACTCTTTTTACATAATAGACGTCGCTATTTTCTTCTATGTTTAAATTTAACGCCGCTTCTTGCGTCGGTTTCCGTACATCTAGCTCAATTACTTCCGACGTTAACTGAAAATCTTCAAGTTCACTTGTAAATCCTTGATTGGAAAGCAAGCCAATATATCCTTTTCGTTTATGACGACGGACAAAAATGCCGCTTCCTCTTACTTGAAAAACAACGCCTTTTTTCTCTAATAGATCTAAGGCCTTTGTTACCGTACTTTTACTCGCCTCAAATTGTGCCATCAGCGTTTCTAATACCGGCAGCTTGTCTCCTTGCTGAAGCTTGTGTTCTTCAATATAGGTTTCAATTTCAATTGCAATTTGTTGGTATTTGATCATAGCTATACCTCTTTACTGAATTTGTCTCAAGAATAACACGATTATACCATAATCTAACTCCATCCCATAAACTTAAATTATTTATTGATTATTATTTTATTTGGGTATTGATAAATTGTATCGGTACAATTATACTGAAAGCGTATACTCAACAAGGGGGTTGAACATATGGGAGGGAAAATTAGAGATTATCACAAGCTTGCAGCAGATATTTTAGATGCAGTAGGTGGCGAAGAAAATATCGTAAGCGCTACACGCTGTGCTACGAGGCTGCGAATTGTATTAAAGCGCTCGAAGCCAGAAGCCAAACGTAAGGTGTCTTCTATGGCTGGTGTCATTACGGTTGTTGAAAACAGCGGGCAGTTTCAAGTCGTTATTGGACAGCACGTAGGAGACGTTTATGAAGAATTTGCTAGTTTAGTAAATTTGGATACAGCAGAGGAGCAAACTGAAAACAAAGGCACGATTTTAAACCGTGTGATTGCTACAATGTCCGCTGTGTTTGCACCATTTGTATATATCTTAGCAGCGGCAGGAATTTTACAGGGGTCGTTAATCTTAATTAATTTGTTTTCGGATAGCTTTGCCAAAACGGGCACCTATCAAGTATTAAGCTTTATTTCGTGGGCACCGTTTGTTTTTTTACCTATCTTTATTGCCATCACAGCATCCAAGCATTTTAAAACCAACACCTACATCGCAGTGGCGTGCTGTGCCGCATTAGTCAGTCCAACATGGGCAGAAATGGCGGCCAAAATTGCCGACGGAAGCAGCATTTCGTTTTTAGGTCTTCCCTTATCCGAAACGATCTATACTTCTTCTGTTTTACCGCCTTTATTTTTAGTATGGATTTTGTCTTACCTTGAAAGGTTCCTAAACAAGAGCATTCATGAAGTGGTTAGACCGCTGTTTGTTCCGTTTTTATGTATGGTGATTATGGTTCCTATAACGATTTTACTCATTGGCCCCGTTACAACGATGGGAGCTAACGGAATCGCTCACGGCTATAACTTTTTAGCTGAAAACGTACCTGCCTTAGCTGGAGCAATCATTGGTGGCTTCTGGCAAATTGTTGTCATCTTTGGAGTACATTGGGGAATTACGCCGATGGTGCTTGCAAACTTTGATTTAAACGGCAGAGATTCATTTCAAGCGTATCAAACAATTGCCGTAGTAGCTCAAGTTGGAGCGGTGCTTGGGGTTATTTTAAAAGCAAAAAGCCAAGAAGCACGTAAAGTAAGCGTATCAGCCGGAATAACAGGATTATTTGGTATTACAGAGCCAGCTATCTACGGCGTAAACTTACGTTTTAAAAAGCCGTTTATCTTTGGATGCGTTTCAGGTGCTATTGGTGCCGTTGTAGCAAGTTTCTTTCACCCATATTACTTTGCTTACGCAGGATTGCCTGGACCGTTGACCATTGTAAACGGCATCAGCCAAGACTATCCGATGTCAATCTGGGGAATTTTAATTGGATGTGCTATTGCGATTATTCTTCCAGTTGTGCTTATTCAAGTATTCGGTTACGGAGAAGACGCAGCAAAAGAAGCTGCTGCTGCTCCTTTAAACGAAGTAGCTGTCAGCAACCCGAACGAAAATGAAGAAACGATCAGCGCACCGTTTAGCGGGAAAGTTATCCCACTTTCTAGCGTACCGGACGAAGTATTCAGCTCAGGTGCGATGGGAGAAGGATTAGCGATTGATCCTTCAGATAACAAGCTTTATGCACCTTTTGACGGAACGGTAGTCATGGTAGCGCCAACAAAGCATGCTATCGGCCTTCGTTCAGAATACGGCGTTGAGCTGCTTGTTCATATTGGATTAGATACCGTTACGTTAGACGGCAAGCCGTTTACCCTGCACGTAGAAGACGGTGTAAAGTTTAAAAAAGGCGATTTACTAATTGAATTTGATAAAGAATTTATTGAAACACAAGGGTTACAAACGATTACACCGGTTATTATCACAAATTCAAACGCTTACCGAGAAGTAATCGTTGAAGATGTTGAAAATAGCGGACTGAATCAAACATTATTTACCGTAGTGAAATAAGGAGGAACTAACGATGACAAAAATGCCAAAAGATTTTTTATGGGGCGGCGCATTAGCAGCTCATCAATTTGAAGGTGGATGGAATCAAGGCGGAAAAGGACCGAGCGTAGTAGACGTTATGACTGCAGGTGCGCACGGTGTACCGCGACAAATCACTGAAACAGTGGAAGATGATAAATTTTATCCAAATCACGAAGCGATTGATTTTTATCACCGCTACAAAGAAGATATCGCACTGTTTGCAGAAATGGGCTTAAAATGTTTGCGAACGTCTATCGGCTGGAGCCGTATTTTCCCTAAAGGCGATGAAGCTGAGCCAAACAAAGAAGGACTAAAATTTTACGACGATGTATTTGATGAACTGTTAAAGCACGGGATTGAACCGGTTATTACGCTGTCTCACTTTGAAATGCCTCTGCATTTAGCTCGAGAATACGGCGGATTTAGAAGCCGAAAAGTGGTAGATTGCTTTGTGAAATTCGCTGAAGTTTGTTTCGACCGCTACAAAGACAAAGTCACGTACTGGATGACGTTTAATGAAATCAACAATAAAATGGACGTAAACAATCCTCTATTTCTATGGACGAACTCAGGCGTTTCTGTAAAGCCTGGTGAAAATGCAAAAGAAGTGATGTATCAAGCGGGACATCATGAACTTTTAGCAAGCGCTCTTGCCGTATCAAAAGGAAAAGAAATTAATCCAGATTTCCAAATCGGAGCAATGGTGTCACATGTGCCAATTTATCCGTATTCTTCAAACCCTGAAGACGTGATGTTAGCAGAAGAAACAATGAGACAGCGCTACTTCTTCCCTGACGTTCAAGTTCGCGGCTATTACCCGAGCTACGCGTTAAAAGAATTTGAACGAGAAGGCTATCATATTCCGTTTGAAGAAGGCGACGAAGAAATTTTACGAAACGGAAAAGTCGATTATTTAGGCTTCAGCTATTACATGTCCACAACGGTTAAAAGCGACGTTGAAGCTGATAACACGGGTGATATCGTAAACGGCGGCTTGCCAAACGGCGTAGCAAACCCTTATATCAAATCAAGCGATTGGGGCTGGTCGATCGATCCAACGGGCTTGCGCTATACGTTAAATCGTTTCTACGACCGCTATCAAATTCCGCTATTCATTGTAGAAAACGGATTTGGCGCCATCGATACGGTTGAAGCAGACGGTTCCATTCATGACGCATCGCGAATTGAATATTTAAAATCGCACATCGAAGCGTTAGAAAAAGCTGTAACGTACGATGGTGTTGATTTAATGGGCTACACGCCGTGGGGAATTATTGATATTGTTTCCTTTACAACAGGCGAAATGAAAAAACGATACGGGATGATTTATGTCGACCGTGACAACGAAGGAAACGGATCGATGAAACGCTACAAAAAAGATTCTTTTAACTGGTATAAACATGTGATTGAAACAAACGGTGAAGAACTGTAAGAAATCAGAAAAGCCGGGTACCTGCGTGAAGACACAGGAACCCGGCTTTTTTAAAACGTGTAAAAATAAATGCAAATACGTTATCTCGGTTTATCTACTAGCTGTGTTTGCGCAATTTCTGTTTGCTTAATTCCCGCTCGTTGAATTTCATCCGCAAACGATTCATGTTTCAGCGTTTTAATTACCTTTTCGCTTCCATCTCGAAGAGTATACACTCTAAATTCATACATACTCTGCCCTCTCCTTTAAGCTGTGATTGATGCGATACATTAGATGCGCTCCTGTTCAAAGCAACTCCTAATAGAGGTTACTTTTTACTCTTCTTTACTTTACCCACTTTTTAGGAAACTAGACAAAGAGATTTGCTCTGACGCGATAAAAGACACATAAAAAGCCTTTGCCGTAAGCAAAGACTTTTATCTATTGAATATTATTGTTCAAAGATGGTTCCTTTTTTGAACTTTGACTGTTTAAAAGCGAATTTCGTTAAAAGAATATACGCAACTCCTGCGACTACTACTCCTATAATCCAGCCTAAATCAACTTCAATAAACGCAGCGCCTGCACCGATGAGCATCGCAAGCATGGCGCACGGATTGTAGCCGGAAAACGGCCCTTTTTCTTGATACAATTCCTCTACATTCACTTTTTGCTTCCGTAAAATATAGTAATCGACTAGTAAAATAGAAACAATCGGCCCTAAAAAAGCAGAGTAAATCAAAATGAACAAACCAAGACCTGCAGCTGATGAATCTTGAACAAGCACCCAAGGGAACGAGCAAAAGGCAAGCAGCCCGGTAATCGTAACCGCTACTTTATAGTTTGCTTTTGTCAGCAGCGTAATGACATACGTAGGCGGAATAATGTTTGCCACCATGTTTACGGCAATCACGCCAATCACAATAAATGCTGATACAGCAACAGTGATATACGAATTATCGACTACAACCGCGAACGCTTTAACTGGATTGGAAATACCCGTAGCAGAAGCAAGCATTGCTCCGATTGTCAGAACGAATCCGTAGGCTACTAGAATCGGTGTAAAGTATAAAAATCCGCGCTTCTTGTCGCTAATGCCTGGCTTTAGCTCTCTGGAGTAATCGGCTGCGCTTAGAAAAATCGCCGCATAATTACCCATAAACATCATAATGAAAGAAAAGAACGGAAGTCCCCACGAACCTTTTGTATGTACCCACTTCTCCCCTACTACTTCACTATGAGACGTTAAAAGAACACCAAATACATACACAAGACCAAGCAATATAATGATTGACGCAAGCATCTCTACCCATTTAACCGCGTGGAAGCTGTACAGCGAAAGAACAATTTGCAGCAGTTGAATGATAATAAAACAAAGAACAAGATTGTCAAAAGACCCTTTGCTCACAATTTTACCAATTTCGTTTAAAGCTGTACCGCCTGTCCAGCTTTGGAAACCATACCAAATGATAGCTGGAATACCTCGTAAAAGAGACGAGATGACGGATCCTTTTATTCCAAAAGACATTCGAAGCTGCATCACATACGGTATACCCGTCTTATAGCCAATTCGATCGTTTAACACAAAAAAAGTAGAAATAATACCAATGGCAATAATGGCTGCCACAAACGTTTGAAAAAGATTTAATACCGCTGTACCCGCAATTACTAAGCTCGCACCAAGCGTCATATTTCCTAAATTAACGCCGTCTCCAATCCACATAAACATATAGGACAGCGGTGTTAGCTTTCGATCACTTTCCGCTTTTGGCTTTAGTGACGGATCAAGACCCCTATCTTGATGAGAATGTACCTCTTCTATAACGGTACTTGTTGCATTTGTAGACACTATACACTCAACTCCTTTTTTATGGTGATTCCACGCCCTAACCTAACATCAAATGTAAGTTAACTTAACATGTACATAGTGTATACGAATTGCAGTGTAAGTTCATCATTATTTATGTGAATTTTCTGATATTAATTTGTGCAACTTGACTAATTGTTGACCTCAGTTCGTAACAAACAAAAGTTGATAATAAAAAATCCAAGCGCTTACAATAAGCGCTTGGATGAGTCACTCAGTATTTATTTTTCACAGGCAATGTAGTCTTTATCTCGATCTAGCTTTGTATTGGCATCATACAGTGCTTTTGATACGTACGGTTTGTACTTTGTTTTGCCGCCTTTATTCTTTACATTAGCCGCACGAGCTACGCCGCCTTTGTAGTCTTTGTTTAATTCGGTACAGTTTTTGTAAGATTTAGCTGCCGCATCTACGTTTGAAACCATGCCAAAAGATACGCTTGTTAATAAACCGAAAGATAGAACAATTGGAAAAATCTTTTTCATAAGAGATACTTCCTTCCTATATTTTGTCTCATTAATAATAGAATGTTCTATCAATCTTTTCAATCTTTTTTTTACATTTAAACTACTATTATCCATTTTTTATTTATGAGTAACTTTAAGAGCCTTGACCGCTTGTTTAGCCGCTTCTGCAATCAGTTTATCATGATACTCCGCATCTTTTTCCGTACGATCGGAAAGGATCGCAAGAACAATTGGATCTCCGTTTGGCGGCCAAAGAATGGCAATATCATTTCGCGTCGCGTAGGAGCCTGCGCCTGTCTTATCGGCTACTTCCCAGCTTTTTGGCACGCCCGCTCGTATCAAGGCATCCCCTGTCGTATTTCGTTTCATCCAATCCGTTAAAAGTGCACGTTTGTCTTCAGGAAGTGCCTGTCCAAGTACATACGTTTGAAGGCTTGCAGCAAGTGCTCTTGGTGTACTTGTATCGTGGGTTTCTCCTGGATTCACTTCATTTAAATCGGGCTCAAACCGCTCAGGCAGCGTTACATCGTCTCCTATGTTTTCTAAAGCTTCTTTAAATCCGTCCGGTCCGCCCAGCTGCTGCAGAATTAAATTCCCTGCCGTATTGTCGCTGTAGCGAAGCGATGCATCCGCGAGTTCTTTAAGAGTCATGCCTGTATCCACGTGTTTTTCTGTAATAGGGTTATAGTTCACAAGGTCATCGCGCGTATAAAAGATTCGCTCGTTGAGATCTTCAATTGATTTCTGCTGTAAAAGTGCACCGACAGCAAGCGCTTTATGAGTAGACGTATAAGCAAAACGCTCGTCCGGGTGATACGTTACCGTTTTATTTGTACCGGTATCTAATGCATAAATGCCAAGATTCGCATCATATTTTTCTTCAAGCTTAGCAAACTCTCGATCACTTTTAGTTTCTTGTTTTTGACACTTCACCGTTTCAGCCTGTACTCCGCTGCTTGAAAAGCCTACAACCGCCGCGCATGATAGAGCCAGTGCAGGCATCATTTTTTTAAGCTTTGAAGTGTAAAACATCTCTTTCCATCTCTTCATTACCTTTCAACACCTTTCCAAAAAGTATTTAGTATGTAGTCTCTTAGGTAGAGGTTACCAACAATTCTATTTTATCAATTGTTTACTCTCACAAACATGATAGTTTTATCACATTTATATAATAAAGTACCCGATAATGAAGAATAACTAGCATACCACCTATTAATAAATTTAAAATACCGGCGGCGTAACGGAAAATAAAATAACGGCTTTCTCATCAAACGGATTGTCCCATTTGTGCTTAAGATGCGAAGGGATTTTGACGCTATCTTCTTTTTCTAGCACGTATACTTCCTCGTCCAAATACACTTTAATTTTTCCTTCTAAAACGTATGCCACTTCCTCCCCTTTATGCGCTAAAGGAGTTTCAGATGAAGACATCATGGGAGGGACTTCCATAATCGCCGTAGCTAGATTTCCAGTAAAATCTGGTGATACTAGCGAATACGTTAACTCTTTTACCTTCATCGTTTTACGCTCGTTTGACCGTACGACTAAATGAGAGGTATTTATGTCTTCAAGCAAAAAGCTAAAAGTAGGCACGTCGAGGCATTTAGCTAAAATCTTAAGCGTTGAAATAGACGGATTAGCTAACCCTCGTTCAATTTGACTTAGCATAGACGGCGTGACATCCGCTAATTTTGCTAATTCACGACTGCTTAGTCCCTTTTCTTTTCGAAATTTCTCTACTTTTTTTCCAATATCTATGTTTTCCATGATGATTCCTCCGTAAAAGATGTTTAATTATATTTAATTTTATTAAATTAAACTTAATAAACTGAGTTAAGTGTGTTAAATTATATTTAATAAATAAAGTATATTTTAATTTTATCACAGCGAGGAGGAAGAAAAAAATGAATGACATCTTGACCTTTTTGGTTCTTACATTGTTTGTTATTATGAGCCCTGGTATCGATACCGCCCTTATCACGAAACGAACGATGGCAGACGGACAAACGGGCGGCTATAAAATGGCATTAGGCTTAGCGAGCGGCTCCTTAGTTCATACGCTCGCCGCCACGTTTGGCTTATCGGCTCTTCTCCTTCAGTCAGCTCTGGCATTTGAAATCGTAAAATACGCAGGAGCCCTTTACTTAATGTACTTAGGCATCTCTGCCTTCCTTTCTAAAAAAAGCAATGCATCTTCTTCTGAAAAAGAGGAGCAGTCAAAAGAAACATCCGCTTTTCGTCAAGGCCTTGTCTCAAACGTTCTTAATCCAAAAGTAGCGGTGTTTTTCTTAACTTTTTTACCTCAATTTGTTCAAAGCGATCAAAACGTAACGCTTCAATTGCTTCTTATGGGAATAACGTATACGATCCTGGCTATCACGTGGTTTTTCGCATTCGTCTTTTTTATTAACTATTTACGAAAATGGCTTACAACACCTAGCGTGCAGCGCTTTATGGATAAAGCAACGGGCGTCGTGTTAATCGGGTTTGGATTAAAGCTCGCTTTTGAAAAACATAAATAACAAAAATAAGTTAGTTGAAGAAAGTTCCGAACGAGTTTGATTTTTGATGGAGAATCAAACTCGTTCGGATTTTTTTATTAATAGGGTAAATGCAGGTGCTTCTAGCCGTTGATTGAAGGGCAAGGCGAAGACTCTTGCAGGAAAAGCGGAATAGATGAGCCCCCGCAGGAGCGCAAGCGACGAGGAGGCTCATCGGCCGCCTGCGGAAAGCGAAGTCTTGCACGGAAATCAACAGACGTGTAACAAGCAATTCATACTCAATCATTTATCTCAATTGTTATTTATGCACGTCAGGTTCATAGAGATAGACTTTAAGATCAAGTCTTCCATCCGAAGAAACGAGTATTCCTTCCGCTTCGAGTGAAAGTTTTTGGACAACATGCATTTCTTCATCTTTAAATCCAATTTCTCCTTTGGAATTGATGACTCGGTGCCAAGGAAGATTATGTTTCTTACTCATTGAGTGCAGTACTCGTACAACTTGTCTTGCACCTCGAGGGCTTCCAGCCAGGCGGGCAATTTGTCCGTATGTCATGACTTTCCCATGAGGAATTTGTTTAATAAGTGCTACTGTTCGCTCTGTAAAACTCATGCTGCCCCTCCTTTTATTCTTTAGTACAACATTACCATAATTAATAAACAGTGAAGTAATCACTCGATTTTTCTTCAGCAACATTATAAGATAATACATAAGAAGTACGCTCATCATTGTGCAACATTCTTCAGGTAAATGCTTGTATTTCCTATTCTTCAACTAGCAAATCTTTGCGCGAGTGGCAGCTTATCCCTTATTTATGACACTGTGATTATAAAAACGTTACAGAAATCAACACAGCAAAGTACGTAGAAGCGTTACGTGATAAGATAAACAGTAGATACTAGTACAATTTCAAATTGATGCTGACGAATAAGTAATCATTTAAAAAGTGGTGAGAAAATGACAAAATGGCTTAGTGTAAAAGAATTATCTGAAGAAACGAGTATTCCTACTTCAACTATCAGAAGATACATAGATAAATTCGAAGATTTCTTTATACAAAAAGAAGATCATCGACCAAAACAATATGAAGCTGCAGCTGCGACCGTTTTACTGAAAATTAAGCAGCTTTATGATGAAGGCTGTCAAGCAGAAGAAATCAATGAAGCGCTGCAAAAAGAATTCTCTTTGACTACAAGCGAGGATCAAGCTGCCGTGTCTCTAGACGAAGACAAAGAGGACACAGAGAACACAGCAGAAGCAGCTGACCAGCCCGAAGCCGATGACCAGCAGCCGACACCTCCCGAACAGCCGGTACAGCCTTCACCCCAACAAGAGCCTGATACAAAACAAATTCTTCAGGAAAAAGATAAGCAGCTTATTCAATCTTTGCGTAAAAGTCTGCGTGAACAGCAGGCCATTTCAGAATTAGTAGAAGCTTCAAAAGAAAGCAGCGTAGTAGGTAAAAAGAGATCGATTTTAAAACGGTTATTCAAACGAAAAAAGGACTAAGCTTGTATACGAGCCTAGGTTAAAAAACACCTTTATTTCTGGTCATGGAATTTATGTAAAACAAAGTTTCTAAACTGTTTAACAGCCGGCGATAGATATCTTCCTTCAATCCATGCTAGTCCAATTACTCGGTGGCAGTTGGCTTTAGCTAATGGGATTTTCACTATTTTGCTTTGATCTATTCCGTGTAAATCTGGAAGGATAGAAATTCCTAAGCCGGCTCCTACTAGTCCTGCTACGGTATCAGCTTCCTCTCCTTCAAACATGATGTGAGGCATTCTTCCTGACTCTTCAAATAACTGCTCAAACGTAAGACGAAGAGAAAAGCCTTCTTTTAAGTGAATAAATGATTCCTCAGCAATTTCTTCTAGTGCAATACATTCACGATCAGCATACCGGTGATTTTTCGGTACGATTACAAACAGCTCTTCACTCCAAAGATGCTGCCATTTAATGAACGATTTCTCTTCCATCGGCGCAATCAAACAAAGATCCAGTTCGCCGAGCTCCAGCTGTTCAAGGAGCACGTGCGAAGGACTTTGCCTCAGTTGAAAATTCACCTTAGGATATAAACTGCGAAACGAAGCGATTAAATCTGGAATCAAATCCGTGCTGAGCGTATGTAAAAATCCAAGTGACACCTGCCCTTTTTCAGGATCTAGCAGCGCTTGAATTTCCTCTTGTCCTTTATCAAATTCTTTCATTATGTTATCTACACGCTTTAAAAAAACTTTACCATATTGATTTAATATAATGGAACGTCCTTGCCGGTCAAATAGCGGTGCTCCTACTTCCTCTTCAAAACGAGCGATTGAACGACTGAGCGCAGGCTGCGTAATTAACAGCTCTTCTGCTGCGCGCGTCATATGCTGCGTACGTGCTAGCGTTTGAAAATATTTAAACTGCTGCCATTCCACTTTGTACCATCTCCTTATCAAGCGGCTCTACTCATTACATAGATGTATGAAAAATATGATTATAATGAATTATACATTATAAATAGCAGGTGTTACGATAAAAAATGGAAACATACTCGAGGATGTTTTTAGTTTCTTTTAACGACTGCTGTATACAGCTCCTACAAAATTTTATAATCATCATTTTCTAGCAGAAAGAAGGATTTGTTATGAAACGTATCGTACATCTGAGAAAGCGTAAGCTGGTTGCTCTATGAGTTACATAAAAAAAGGAACGCCCGTTTTTCGCAAAACGAGCTTTGCATTTTTTGCAGCCGGGTTCAATACATTTGCAATTTTATACTGCGCACAGCCTTTAATGCTGGCGTTCACAAAAGAATTTCATATTTCTCCAACAACTTCTAGCCTATCACTTTCCGTTACAACCATAGCTTTGGCTGTTAGTATGCTTATTTTCGGTTCGTTATCGGAAGTTTGGGGAAGAAAGCCTGTCATGGTCTATTCCATGCTTGCCGCTTCTTTATTATGCCTGTTGACTGCATGGAGCCCTACTTTTCATATTCTGCTATTTTTCCGAATAATGGTAGGGATTACACTAGCCGGTCTACCTTCAGTGGCAATGGCTTATTTAGGGGAAGAAATCGAAGCTAAAAGCCTTGGTTCAGCAATGGGCCTCTATATAAGCGGCAATGCAATTGGCGCCGTTGGCGGAAGAGTGATTTCCGGAACGCTTAGTGAGTATTTCGGCTGGCACGGTGCAATAGCAGGAATTGGTATTATAAGTATAGCAGCGACCGTTATCTTTTGGATTAGCCTCCCTCCTTCACAGCACTTTCAATCTCGTAAATTAGAAGTTGGAAAGTTAGGGAAATCGTTACTTGATCATCTTAAAGATCCGAGGTTAGTTTGTTTATATGGCTTAGGATTTTTGTTGTTAGGCAGCAACGTCGCCTTATTTAACTATATTGGGTATGTACTAACGGCTCCACCTTATTCCTTAAGCCAAACGATTGTCAGCTGGGTCTTTTTAATTCTTATTATCGGAATGTTTAGTTCGGTGTGGACCGGCAGACTGGTAGACCGCTACGGAAAACAAAAAATACTTATGATCAACCTTTCGATTACGCTAGCTGGTGTGATTTTAACGTTAGATCCTGCTTTACTTGCTAAAGTAGCTGGCTTGGGCTTGTTTACGTTTGGGTTTTTCGGCAGCCATTCGATTGCCAGCAGCTGGGTAGGTCAGCGCGCTTTAACAAATAAAGCTCAGGCTTCTTCACTTTATTTGTTTCTATATTACACGGGGTCAAGCGTAGGCGGAACGCTCGGAGGAGTCTTTTGGTCAATGTTTGGCTGGAAAGGCCTTATTTGTATGATTATTGTTTTTTTATTGATTGCTTTTCTCCTTTCCGGTTTTCTTTTAAAAAGCTCAGTAAAGGCAAGACGCGTTACAAATGTTAAGGAAAGTTATTAAATGAAGGAAAACTAATTGGGATATCCTATTATCTAGATCAAGAAGTAGAAAAATACACATCAAAAAAGACCCCCTAAAAAAGGTCTTTTTTGATGCAGTCATTATGTAACTATTTATATTACTTATTTATCCTAAATCCTACTTACCTCTTGCAGTTGATTCTTTTGCGCACATTTCACCATTTAATACAAGATGAATTTATAAACAAGCAAGTTTTAGAAAATGACAATTGCCGAATAAATAAGCAACACGCACATTATTACATTTATTTTTTTATCATATTTTGCAAATAGTTTTTTAAATACAGAACCAAATGCAGTCCACAGTAGCAATGCGGTGCACCCTATAAATATCGTTAGACACACCAAAAAGAGTACAGCTGGTTTTGAATTAGTATAAGGGAGCACAAAAGTTGTCATGGCCGTTAAAAAATACAAAATACTTTTTACATTGAGAATTTGAAAAAACAGCCCCGAAAAAAAAGAAGAATGTGTACAGGAATCATCCTCTTTTTTCTTCTTAGAAAAAGCCATTTGCCATGCTAGGTAAACTAAATAGGCCGCACCAACGATCTTAAAGTAAGGTTCTACCATTGGTATCCACTGATACAGACTTGTTGCTAATAATGCGGTTACTACACCTAGAATAATAAACCCCAACATAATTCCACCGCTGAAGCGTAGGGATCTCTGAATCCAAACCTTCTCCCTTCGTTCATTACCAAGATATTACTTGGACCTGGAGTAAAAGATGTAATAATTAAATAGGAAAGGAATGCTGTAAAATTCATATAGTTAATTTCTCCTCTTACTAAAAAATTGTTGAATGAGTTACGTGCTTCATTGTAATATAAGCCTATCTATCGGTAAAATTGAAATAACAAATAACTACTATCGTTTTTTTAAATAGATAAGAGGAGTTTATGACCAATGGAGATACGACAATTTACTACGTTTCGAACGATTATCGATGTGGGGAGTTATACAAATGCGGCTCTAAAATTAGGCTATACTCAGTCAACTATCACTTCTCATATTAAAGCATTAGAACGCGAAGTTGGCGGAGAGTTATTCACTTATACTAAACGAGAGTTAAAATTGACTGCTCTAGGAAAAGAATTAATACCTTTAACCGACGAACTGTTATATACGTATAAACGTATATCCCATCTAAAAACTCATAATAAGGTCAGCGGCGAGCTGAAAATTGCTGCACCTGAGTCCCTAACTATTTCAAGATTAGGACCTATTCTAAAAAAATATTCAACTAAGTATCCCGATGTTAAGGTTATATTAAGCAATGGAACTTGCGGGCAAAATCAAACAGATCTTATGAGCGGAGATGTTGATGTTGCGTTTATGGTTTGGCCAAAATTAGAAGCAGATAATTTCATTCATCATGAGTTGCATAAAGAAGAAATTGTTTTAATTACAAGCCCGGATAAAAATCAGCACTTTGATGATTATAAAACCGATGGAACTACTGACTTCTTTATAACAAACGAAGAGGGATGCAGTTATCGTTCGATGTTTGAAAAGTATCTGGCTGCTCATAAACTGCCTAAATTTCAAACAATGGAGCTATGGAGTTTAGAAGCAATCAAACAGTCGGTAATGAGCGGATTAGGGTTTTCTGTACTTCCTTATATCACCGTAAAAAATGAGGTTGAAAAAGGATTATTAAACATTCTTGAACACAATGAACAATTTGTGCCCTTTTACTCGCATCTACTCGTCAAGTCAAAAAAGTGGCAATCTCCTGCTGTTGAAAAATTTATTGAGTTAACTCTAGAATCCGTATAAACACGGCCTCGATAAAAATTAATAAACTTTTTTGCATACAAAACTGCCCCTCCAGTTGTCAGTCATTCTAATTAGAGGGGGCAGTTTTTTTATCACAGCACATACTCGAAACCAAGTTAAAAGTGGTAAATTTCTAGATGAATACAAGCCGTTTTTATATAATGATACGTGGAACGAACTGATGCCAATCTATGACCTAAGTTTACTGTCTACTTGCTATCAATAGCGTTCGTGTTAGCTATAGGTGTATTTTGGCAAGGCTATTTTTATTAAAAACCTGACTGCAAAACACATTCTTTATTGTATGTACCCCTTTAAAGTAACCTTTTTTAGAGTTTAACTCTTTCTACTAACTGCAGCAATTCTTCATTTGGTCCGTGAAATAAAATCATACGTCCGCCTTCAAGCGTTGGCTGAGGCTCAGATGATAAAAATTCAATTCCTTTGCTCTTATAATGTTGAATCGCCTTATTTATATCCTCTACCGTAAAGGCAAGATGGTTAACAATCCCGCTTTTGTTATACTCGCCAATCGGATCAATATCTCGAATGAGCTCAATTTCAATACCCGGCTGTTCTTCAAGATACAAAAAAGCCATCTCTCTTTTTTCGGTAGAGCCTTGAAGGCGAACTTTAAAGCCAAACATATCCCCGTAGTAGTGAATCGTTTCATCCATATTTCCAACAATAATTGCTGTATGTTCCATTTTCTTAATCATCGATATTCTCCCTTTCCCCATATTTAGTAGGTACAAGTAAACTATACAGCAATTTAGGCAATATGTATTTCCATATACCTTGAGTCCTCATACTATGGTTGAAAAATAACAAACAAAAAAACAAACCTCATTGGTTTGTTTTGGTTACGTATTTTATAGTCAGTCTCTGTTTCAACAACGTTCGATAAGCCATGTTTTGTACCTTTGTACTGCAAACGATTTTAATCTCGTACTCAGGCGGTAATCATCTATCTACGATTACGCATGTAACCGTCCGTCTCTCCGTTAAATTCCTTCAAGACAGTTCCCCTACCATTGTTTGGGTTTCTCGCTCGTGGGGTTTACCGCGTTCCACCTTTGCTGTTTCCAGCAAAGCTTCGTCACTGTGGCACTTTCAGGGATACTCGACCATATCCGAGGACTTAGGTGGTTTTTCCCGCCGTCAGCTAAGCTATAAGCCAAGCTGCCCTAGCTTATTTTTTCACTAGGCACGAACACTACGGGCATCTCAGCACCGTGCGAGCATGGACTTTCCTCTACATCAAATGATGCAGCAATTACCTGAACGTTATTTCAGATCGTGTATGAGTAGTATATGCGTTTTAGCTTGCCGAATCAAATGTAACTTTTGGTATGGATTCCAATTCAATTTTTACAGCAAATTAAATAAAATAACTTGTTTCTGTACACTCTTTTTAGTAGGTGAATTACAAGCAAATTCAAGAAATGTTCTCTTCATCCATTTCTACGGGGGATACTTTGTTTCTTTGTAGAATATTCTATAAACCACATAAAAAGATGACAGAGGTGATGAAACATGAACGCTGAGTTAAAATTTGATTTTCATACCCATCACGACCGATGCGGACATGCTCGCGGAACAATTCGAGATTATATAGAGGCATCTATTGATAAAGGCCTTGATATCATTGGGATTTCGGATCATTCTCCTTATTTTGCGAGCGAAGAAGACCAGCCGTTTCCTCACATTGCGATGGGAAAAAGCGCATTCTCCGGATATGTAGCTGAGATTTTGAAACTAAAAGAAGAATATAAACAGAAAATTGAAGTGCTGTTAGGCGTGGAGTCTGATTTCTTTCCCGAGCATGCGGAAATATATCAGAGCTACTATAAAAAATATCCGTTTGACTACATAATCGGCTCTGTTCATCAAGTTGATGAAATCAGTATCTTTCATAAAACGCGTTGGGAAGGGCTTTCTCAAAAAGAAAAGCAGCGCACGAAAGAAACGTATTATCAATTAATTGAAGAATCCGCCCGGAGCAGAATGTTTCAAATCCTTGGCCATATTGATGCCATGAAAGGATTCTATCCCTCTTTTTCTTCTATCGAGACAGCTGTCATTGATCAGACGCTAAAAGTGATTTCGGCACATAACATTGCTATAGAAGTGAATACATCAGGCAAAACCAAAGACTGCGGAGGCTGGTATCCTGCAGACGATATTTTAGAAAGAGCCCTGCACTACGGGGTACACATTACATTTGGTTCTGATGCTCATGACCTAGAGCGTATTGGCGACGACTTTGAACTAGTAAAAAAGCGTCTTAAAGAAATCGGCTTTACGGATTGGGTCTTTTTTAGACAGAAAAAAATGCAGATGACACCTTTATAAAACTTAAATAGACTCACAATAAAAATATGCCTGAAGACACGCAGATGAAGGAACATCTCGTGTTTTCAGGCATGTGTTTTTTACTGAGAAACTTTGACTTTTGTAGATGAAGATAAATCTTCTCTGTTCGTTTCAATTACTTGTTGTTTAGGCGTCATTTTTTCATCGTCCTGACCTATCCTTATAGTTCCTCTACTATCTCCAACACTACTAAATTCCTACATAAAATATCCACATTTCATTTCAACTGTGCTACATTTAACTAAAAATGCTTTCTTAATGAGGGATACAATTGTGAATTTAGATTTAACAGCTTATATAACGCTTATCTGCACGTCTGGTGTTCTTAATCTATACTTATGTTTTTACGTATTTATTAAGCGTCACCACTACGCTAACATTGCGCATTTATTTATTCTTCATACAGGTTTCACCACTATTTATTGTATAGGTGCGGCGTTTAGCTTACTATCCGTTAACCTCGGAGAAATGAAATTTTGGACCGCTATTCAATACGTGGGCATGCCTTTTTCGCCTCCTGCGGGACTGCTGTTTGTTATGCAGTATGTCGGCATAAAAGTAAGGAAAAAACATATTTTCACCCTTTTTATCATTCCTTTTATTAGTTTGATTATGGTCGCAACAAATGACTGGCATCACCTTCATTACCGCGTGTTTGAAATTGATCCCGTTCTAGGTGCTCCTTACGTTCATCAAGAAATTGGACCATGGTACACAATTCACGGCATGTTCATCTTTTCGTCTATGTTCGTTGCTTTTTTGCTCGCCGTTTACCGCTGGAAAGAAACAGCCAAAGCTTATCGCCTGCAGTTAATTTCATTAATGGTCGGTCAATTAGTCCCTATCGTCACAGCCTTTATCTATTTAATGGGCTTTACGCCGCAGGGAATTGATCCAGTTCCGATGGTTTTATGGGTTTCTTCATTTTTATATTTATGGTCCATTAACTCATCGCGTATGTTTACAGTCATGCCCGTTGCGAAAGACGCGATATTTAACAGCATCAATGACGGTGTTATCGTGCTTGATGAATCCTACAGACTAATTGAATTTAATCTAGCGTCTAAAAACATGTTTCCGCAGCTAAAAAAGTCGATGCTTGGAAAACATTTTGCTGATATTTGGGGGACGCTATCGGGCAGTTCATTTCCTTTTGCATTCGAAAATAAAAACAGCAGTCAAGAGCTGCAGCTTTTTTCTGAGGATCAATCTCCGTATACGTATCGAGTTCGCACTTCTCCTTTGCAGTATGCTAACAACAGTCACGGCTTGCTGCTTATTTTTACGGATATCACGGAGCTAAAAAGACTTCAGCTAAAGCTTGAAAATCAAGCTTATTACGATGAGCTGACGCAAATTTATAATCGCAGGGCATTTTTTCAGCACAGCAAGCAAGCGTTCGATGAAGTAAAAAAGTCCGCATCTTCTTTTACACTTTTTTTACTTGATATTGATTATTTTAAAAAAGTGAACGATACGTATGGCCATTATACCGGCGATCAAGTGCTTGTACATGTCGTAAAAGCCTGCCAGTCCGTATTATCACAAGGAGCCCTTTTTGCTCGGTACGGCGGTGAAGAATTTGTACTCGCGCTAAAGGGCTATACTTTATCTCAAGGTGAAACGCTTGCTGAGCAAATTCGCCGTCACGTCGAGACTCACCCCTTACTGATTAATGAAGAAACCATTTCTGTTACGCTAAGTCTTGGAGTAGCACAAGCGGAAAAACAAGAAAATGAAACGTTAGATGAGCTGTTGAATAAAGCAGATATCGCCCTGTACGCTGCCAAACAAAACGGCCGCAACCAAGTACGTGTGTATGAAGAGAAAAAAGAAATACTAAAAAGAACCTGAACAGCACTGTTTCGGTTCTTTTTGCTTTTGACTAATATTCTTTCATTTATCAAGTAAAATTGCTAAAAGACTTGATTTTGTTTATGTATTTGAAAACAGCTCATCCTATAAACTATATGTAGATCAAAAAAAGGAGAGATAGAGATGAAGATTACACATATTCGAAATGCCACTTTACTTGTTGAATACGGGGGAAAAACGTTTTTAATTGATCCCATGTTAGCGAAGAAAGGAACGTACCCTCCTTTCCCAAATTCGATCAGACAAGATCAAAACAATCCTTTAGTAAGCTTACCGTTATCCGTTGAAGAGATTATTGAGGGTATTGATGCCGTAATTCTCACTCACCTTCATTTGGACCATTTTGACGATGCCGCTAAACAGGCGTTGCCAAACGATATCAAAATGTTCGTTCAAAATGAAGAAGATGCCGCAGTAGTAAGAGCTGATGGTTTTAAAAATGTAGAAGTACTAACAAAGAACACGGTCTTTGAAGGCATCCAATTATCCAAAACAAAAGGTGAACACGGAAGAGGAGAAATTTTAAAGCGTACTGGTTTAGTATGCGGCGTTGTTTTTAAACACAAGAGCGAAAAAACGCTTTATGTAGCTGGAGATACGGTATGGTATTCCGCTGTTGAAGAAGAAATCAACACCCATCAACCGGATGTCATTGTCGTAAACGGCGGCGATAATCAGTTTTTAGAAGGCGGTTCTCTTGTGATGGGGAAAGAAGATATTTACGAAGTACACAAAGTGGCCCCTCATGCTACGATTCTTTCTGTTCATATGGAAGCTGTAAATCACTGGGCGCTATCAAGAGAAGAGTTAAAAAGCTTTATCAACGAAAAAGATATGGCGTCCCGCGTCTTTGTTCCAGATGATGGCGAGGTTTATACTTTTTAAGAGAGAAGATGAGACAAAAGTATTTAAGTTGAGGAAAGGTCCGAACGAGTTTGATTCTTGGGTGAGAATTAAACTCGTTCGGATTTTTTCATTGATGTAGTTATGTCTCCCTCTCTCTTTTATAGCTCTTTAATTTATCAAGTAGTAGTCGTAGTAGCAACTGCTGAAGTGCTCGCAATAACCGCTAGCATAGCTGCTTGCTGAGCTTGAATAATGGTTTCAATCGTTGTATAGATGCCCGTTTCGACCACTCTAGAATCCTTCAGTTTTTCACTGATAACCAAATTAACCCCCAGCATAACATTGATGTCTTTCTGCCATTTAAAAAGCTTGTCTGCGTTTAGCTGTTTCACTACTTCATGGATAAGTTCAATTTCAGTTTCTGGTTTTTCAAACAGTGCTAATAAGCCAATGACCGGGTAGTGCATCGCTTTTACTTTCATACCTGCCGATTCACAGGCTTCTTTTACTGATACGCATCTTTCAATAAGTGTATCTGCATCTAAATTTTTATTGATTGAGAGAATATGACTTAAAAATTGAAGGTCATTTCCTTTTTTAAATCCATGCTGCGCCAATGTTGTATAGAAGTGTTCAATTTCATGCATGAGATCATCAGTAGACTCGCTCGTTTCAGCTAATAGAACGGCAAGAGGTACATCGCCGCTTGAAGTAAGGAAAAGATGCTTCTTTTTCATGCCTTGATAAATTTCTACCGATCTTCGGACCATTTCTTTATGACTTCGGCTTGACTCATTCGACAGCATAGCCGAAGCCGCAATGTACGTAAACGCGCCTCTCGTAAATCCGCCTTGTATCAATTGATCATATACGTCAAGAAACTCATGAAACGTTTCTTTTGGATTCTCATAGCGAGTATCAAGCATGGCTGCGATCGTAAATCGCTGTGATGATTTTAACGTAGAAAACATCCCTACTTGATTTTTGATATAGTCGCTTAACTCGAGGTAATCCTGAAGCTTGAGCGGTTTACCTTTCACTGCATACATAGAAGCGATAGCCATAAACTGCTTGTGATCTCCTACTTTCCATTTCAGTTCATTTTTTAAGCTGATATAAAAATCTCTATACTGATTTACTTTTTGTTGAATATTCTCTGGCACCATCTCAACACGTCCTTTATTAGGTGTTAGCTTATATACGTAACACTTCAACAAAAGTTTCAATATTTGGTAAATGTTCTGCGCATTTATTGCAAAAAAAAGACCTCGGAATATTCCGAGGTCTTTTTTTTTCAGTTCTATTTATTAACCTCTTCCCGCTTGGAAAGAAGGATATTTTGTCATACCGCCATCCGCAAATAATGTAATACCTGTTACATAGCTTGCTTGTGATGATGCTAAGAATGCTGCAACTGACGCGATTTCTTCCGGGTTACCGATGTAGCCCATTGGAATCATACTTTCTACGTCTGCACGCTGTTCTGGATCAGCGAATTTTTCAGCGTTAATTGGTGTATCAATTGCCCCAGGTCCAATGTTATTCACGCGGATTCCTTTTGGTGCATATTCAAGAGCCAATGTTTCTGTCATTAGCTTCATGCCGCCTTTACTTGCTGCATAGTGAACAAATAATGGCCAAGGAATCATTTCGTGAACGCTAGACATGTTAATAACGTTTCCTTTGATATCATTTTCCACAAAATATTTAATCGCTTCGCGGCTGCCTAAAAACGCGCCCGTTAAGTTTGTGTCGATTACTTGATTCCAGTTTTCTAATGATAATTCATGAGAAGGAACCGGGTTTTCAACACCAGCATTATTAATCATAACGTCTAATGTGCCAAATTCTTTAACAGCTGTCTCTACAAGGTTCACAACGTCTTCTTCTTTTGTTACGTCGCCTCGAACAATAATTGCTTGACCGCCAGCTTGTTCAATTTCTTTTTTCACTTCTAGCGCTTCGTCTTCATTGCTGCGGTAGTTTACAACTACTTTTGACTGCTCTTGACCAAAACGAACGGCCATTGCGCGACCCAATCCTTTTGATCCACCTGTTACAACTACTACTTTACCTTTTAAATCTGTATACATCTTGAAGTCCTCCTACTTTTCCTGCGTGATATGTCTTGTTATACTGTATTAATTATAGATACAGTTTAAGTTTTAAAAAGAGAATAAACATTTTTCTATCTCTTCTTTCTCAAACTGTCATTCATTTAAAAAGTAACAAATTCACTTTTGTTTCTTTTCGTTACTTATCGTAACCAAGAGAAATAAAGTAGTCAAACTTTTTGTTTGATCATTTTTATCATTTCTTTTTTCCTTACTCTCTTTATAGTTGTTTGTTCACTGGAGAATGATTCTTCACACTTCCAATTCACACCACTTCAAAAGTTTAAACTTTTTCCCTTGCAATTCTTAAATCAATGTATTATATTGTTGATGTATCAATTATTGATATGTCAAACAATTGTCCACAATCAAAAATATGGAAATGACAATAAATATGTTTAACGCCTAAAAAGAAAGGAATAATGACTATGACTACAAAAGACTTTAACGAAATTGCTTTAAAACGTCGTTCAATTAAAAAATATGATCCTTCAATAAAAATTAGCCGTGAGGAAATGGAGGAAATTCTTACAGAAGCTATGCGCGCTCCTTCTTCTGTTAATATGCAGCCGTGGCGCTTTGTTGTAATTGAAACGCCGGAAGGAAAAGAAAAGCTAGCTGAACTTGCGAAATTTAACAGTGAACAAGTTCATACATCTTCAGCTGTTATTGCCGTGTTTGGTGATATGAATAACGTTGAATATGCAGATGAGATTTTCGGCAAGGCCGTAGAGCTTGGCTATATGCCTCAAGACATTAAAGAACAGCAGCTAAATTTCTTTAAGCCGATTTACGAAAACATGCCAAAAGCAGATATGAAAGACATCGTGCTGATCGATTCAGGTCTTGTATCTATGCAGCTTATGCTTGTTGCTCGTGCTCACGGGTATGATACAAATCCAATTGGCGGATACGAAAAACACTTAATTGCAGAAGCATTCGGTCTAGATAAAGAACGTTATCTTCCAATTATGCTTATCTCAATCGGAAAAGCAGCAAGCGAAGGCCATGCTTCTTACCGTTTACCGGTCAATACGGTTACGACTTGGAAATAAGCAGCTAGTTCTATTCAATAAGTAAAGAGCTAAAAATGTGAAGTAAAAGGAGACTTTCTGATGAATAACTATCAAGAACTTACAAAAAAACAGCTTTCATTCTTCAACAGCGGTAAAACAAAAGACGTTGCGTTCCGTATCGAAACGCTAAAAAAATTAAGAGAACTTGTGGTGCGTCATGAAGAGGACATTTTAAAAGCAGTAAAAGCTGACCTTAACAAACCAGAAATGGAAGCAAAACGTGCAGAAGTTGGTCTTGTGCTAAGCGAAATCGACTTTGCAGTTGAGAATCTTGCAGAATGGGCATCGCCAAAAGAAGTAGAAACACCATCTACTCACGCTGGAGCAAAAAGCTACATTTATCAAGATCCATACGGTTTAGCTCTAGTGATTGCACCTTGGAACTATCCGTTCCAACTTGCTGTCTCACCGGTAGTAGGCGCGATTGCTGCAGGTAACTGCGTGGTGTTAAAACCTTCTGAATTAACACCTCATACGTCAAGCCTTCTTGCTAAGATGTTTAATGAAAACTTTCCTGAAGAATACTTGACTGTAGTCGAAGGTGAAGTGGAAACAAGCACGGCTTTACTAAAAGAAAACTTTGATTACATCTTCTTTACAGGAAGTACAATGGTCGGCAAAATTGTAGCAGAAGCTGCAGCTAAACATTTAACGCCTGTTACGCTAGAACTAGGCGGAAAAAGTCCTACAATTGTACACGAAGATGCTAATATTGAAGAAGCAGCTAAACGCATTGCGCGTGGTAAATTTGCAAATGCTGGTCAAACTTGCGTAGCGCCAGACTACATTCTTGTTCAGCGAAATGTAAAAGACGAGCTGCTAGCTAACCTAAAAGCAGTCGTAACAAACACATACGGTGAAGATGTTTCACAAAACCTAGACTTCCCTCACGTAGTGAGCGAAAAGCATTTTGATCGTCTTAGCAGCTTCTTAACAAACGGAGATATCGTTTTTGGAGGCAAAACGGATCGTTCTCGTCTGTTTATTGAACCAACTGTTCTTGACAACATCTCATGGGAAGATGATGTGATGCAAGATGAAATCTTTGGACCAATTCTTCCAGTCATCGTATACGATGAAATCTCAGAAGTAATCCAAGCAATCGTCAAACGTCCAAAACCATTAGCACTTTATCTTTTCTCTGAAGATGAAGCTGTTCAAGATCACATTTTAAACAGCGTGTCATTTGGCGGCGGTTCTATTAACGATACAATTAACCATATGACATCTCACTACCTTCCATTTGGCGGCGTTGGTGACAGCGGAATGGGTGCGTATCACGGAAAAGCAAGCTTTGATACATTTTCACATGCTAAAAGCATCTTAAAACGTTCAAATAAATAAAGAAAAAGCCGAAGTCAGCGTCTGACTTCGGCTTTTTTTATTCTTTCATTTGTTTGGCGATTTGTTCATACTGCTCTTCTTTTTTTGTGGAAACCGCTAAATCGCAAAGAATATGTAAAAAATATTTTTTATCTTGAACAAATAAATACTCTTCTTCAAAGCCTTTAGAAATGTATACGGCGAACTCCCAGATGTCGTCATAATAAGCTGGCCCAATGGCCTCAGCGAGATTTCCAAGCGTTTTGAGCAGCTCCATCGTAATGATAATATTCCGTCTCGCATAGTGCCGGATATTCGCAAATCCATCATATAAAAAGTCCTCAAACTTTTTGTCAGGGATCACCATTCGTATCACGCCTTTATCATCAACTAAGTAAGAAGAAAATTGACTCGCGGCACAAATTTCCCGAAGAATATCGCTAATTTGGTGAATGGAGTTAACTGCCGTTTTGAAGTCATCATTTCCTAGTGATTTAATCGCCATCTCCACAAACTTGGTAATAATATACGTCGTGTCTTGAATATCAGTCTGGGATTTCCCTACATGGATATATTGGTGAAAGACGGTGCAATCCATTTCATCGTGCTCTGTCGAATCTCTATGCCAATAATAAAACAATACGGTTCCGCTGAGCACATAATCCCCTACTTCACGCTCCATTTTTATCACTAAATTATGCTCTTTGGCACAGTGAATCAATTGGCTGTAGTTCAACGTTTGAATATAGCCAGATGTTTGAATACATACCGGCTTTTTCTCTCCTTCTGGAAAGGAAAATTGTTCGCTATGACTAGACTGCGTTCGATGAATCTCCAGTTCCTCGCGAATCGTTGTCTTAATCGCTTTTATGGACGCTGTTTTCATCGATTGAGTCATATGATTTACTTGCAGCCACTTAACAGAATGATTAATGAAGTAGACAAACGTGCCCGCACTAAAAACAGAAAGGGCTGTCGTCACAAAGGGAATCGCAAAATATCCGTCTACTTGAGAGCTGTTTAAAAATAGAAAGACAAAAAGTGTATACAAAAAACTTCCTATAAAAATACCTAAAATTCGCTGAGTAGACTTAGAAGAAGCAAAGTTTTTTAACACGCGAGGAGAAAACTGAGCTGCAAATGATGTAAACACAACAAGCATTAAATTAAAGGTAAATGTGGTAATCGATAAAATCCCGGGCATAATCGTACTCACTAACGTATTCGTTAAATCCATGTTGATTGAAAAAAATGAAGGGACCTTCTCTCCTACTTTGCAATAATAGTCAAGAAACAGCGTCAGTGCAGCTAAAAGAACAGAAAAGAAAGCATAAATTAAGGGACTAAACCAGATTTGACTAGTTAACTCATCTTTAAACGCGCGAGGAGAAAGCTGTTTCCTTGCAGCTATCCATCTAAATGTATTCATATAAAACCTTCCTTTTTATTTGTAAATCTCTAACTTTTTTCTTAGTTCCCTTAATTTTTCTAATTATGCTTATACAATGGAAAAAATCTATTTTTTAAGATATAGGCACACAACGCAAAAAAGAGGTTGAGATACCCCTAATTATTTCATCTAAATGAGTACAAATAGAATACATGAGCTGAACCGCTCATGACGCGGCCGGTGAGCCTTTCCCCGCAGGAGTCTTCGCCTCGCCCTCCAATCAACTGCTAGAAGGAACTGAATGAAGATATGAAAGCTATGTTCACCATCCAAACAAAAAATCCGAACGCGTTGGATTCTCAATCAAGAATCCATCACGTTCGGATTTTCTTTCAACTAACCTAATTTTATCTCAGCTTCTTTTAACTCTTATCTTTTTACCAGCCTCGGCTCGCTCCGCCGCCTCCGGAGCTGCCGCCTCCCCCTCCGCGAGGACCGCTTCCACTGCCGCCACCTCCGCCGCCTCTTCCTCCAAACATGACAAGGAAGTTTAGCAGAAATTGAGTGATGGCTCCTTTAAAAAAGACAAAGTCAAGGATAAGCAAGCCCACAATAACAGCTGCAATCAGCAGCGTTTGAAGCGTTGTGAAATGAACACCGCTATCAGAAGGAGGGGCTGCTTTTGGCACTTTTTGTTCAAAATCTGTTCCTAAATCATACTCTTTTACGACTTGGTTATAAACAGCTTTGTATGTGCTTTCTAGCGCCGTATCGTATTTGCCGTTTTTTAAGTTAGGAATAGCATAAGAGTCAATGATTTCTCCAGATTTGATATCGGTGATAGCTCCTTCTAACCCATACCCTACTTCGATTCGGATTTTTTGTTCTTTTTTAGCGAGCAAAATAAGAACGCCATTGTTCAGCTTTTTATCACCGAGTTTGTACTTTCGAAACGCTTCATTTGCGTACTCTTCTACATCCGAATCACCTAATGAATTCACGGTCAGAATCGCTACTTGAGCTTTCGTTTCATCATCTAACTTTCTGCCCATTTGATTGAAATCCGCTTTTTCCTGGTCATTTAACAGATGAGCAAAATCTTGAACGTAAATATCGCCTACCGGATTTGGGATATCAGGTGCAGCAAAAGCAACGCTTGCGGTATTACATAAAAGAGATAATAATAAAGCAAACGAAGCAAGAAATTTCATCACTTATCGCTCCCAAAATCAACTTTCGGCGCTTCTTTTTCTTCATTTGTTACTTCAAAATATGACTTTTTTTCAAAGCCGAACGTACCCGCTAACATGCTTTTAGGAAATCTCTTAACGGATTTATTGTATTTCGCAACTTCATCGTTATAGTCTTTACGGGCTACAGCGAGTCGGTTTTCTGTCCCTTCTAAGCTGTCCATTAAGCTTCTGAAGTTTTCGTTCGCTTTTAAGTCTGGGTACTTTTCAACCACTACAAGCAGGCGATTTAACGCGCCGCTTAATTGCTGATCTGCATCAGCTTTATCTTCAGGCGTTTTCGCTCCCGCTAGCTGCGCTCTTGCCTGAGTGACTGAATCAATTGCTTCCTGTTCATGCTTAGCGTAGCCTTTTACCGTTTCCACTAAGTTAGGAATTAAATCAGATCGTCTTTTTAGTTGGTTATCCACTTGGGAAAATTTATTATCTACATCTTCCTCTGCGCTAACGAGGCCATTGTAAGAGCTTATTCCGTAAATTACAATAAGCACTAACACAACAATCGTAGCGATCAAACCTTTGTTTCTCAATGTATTACCTCTTTTCTTCATCAAAATTATGTATCTATTTACTAGTACGAATCATACCCTAAAAAGATTCATTTTTTGCCAATTTTATTTATGATGACCACATGTTTTAACGATCACTCTCTCTATAAGTTGAAATACTTTTATACTACTCTCATCGCAAACTCCTCATTTCTCAAACACGATTCTCTATCTAGTCTTTCTATAATCTAGTACATGTAATCCTTATCCATTTTATCTTATTTCATACATCTAAAAAAGGAATGGCTAAGAACCATTCCTTTTTCTACTTAAGACCAACCTTCAATCTTGTATGCGACTCGGTGAAATTCAGGAACCGTTACAAATTGATAGTCGTTCTTTATTAAATACTTAATGATTTTCGGCAATGAAGCAACAATTTGGTCCCGCGCTCCGCTGCCATACCGATCCCCATCGTGCATGACAATAAGATTCTTTTCTTGTAGATTTTTAATCGTATGTTTGTATATGGCCAGTGGATCTTTTTCACGCCAATCCTGGCTATCTATATTCCATAGAACAGACGTCATTCCCAATTCCTTAATGGCAGCAAGAGCTGTATCATTTATCGAACTGTAAGGTGGACGAAACAGCTTGGGAGAATAACCGATGATTTTCTCTATTTGAGCATTTGTAGAAATGATTTCTTTCCACAACTCATGCTTAGAAAGAGTTGTAATATCAGGATGACTCCACGTGTGATTTCCAATTACGTGCTTTTCTCTATGAATACGTTGGATCAGCTTTGGAAATCTTTCTACTTCCGAACCAACGACAAAAAAGGTCGCACGTACATGATATCTTTTTAGAACTTTTAAAACTGCAGCCGTGTAAGCTGAGGGGCCATCATCAAACGTTAACGCAACGTACTTTGGTGAATTTTGATTCATGTTTTCTCCCCTTATATAAAATAGATATAGAAATATACCCCTCAATTTGTGGGTGTAAGCTGAGGGGCTTTTACGACGAGACAATTTTTAAGAGATGATGTTATATCTTTTTCTGCATGTAATAGCGCTATAGGTAATAGATTTGTTCAAAAGAACTCGCCAAGTAGTCAAATCCGCGAGGGCGCAGTGTTTCGAACTGCTGAATAATTTTTATTCTTTCATCTGATCCTCCTGGGAGATCGTAAAGTTTCGTCACGGGCTGTCCACTATTTAAATATTCAATGATTCTATACAGCATGACGCGAAAAGCATGTTTAAATTCCTTATATTCATCAGGAAAACGCTGCTCCAGCGCTTTATATTCAACTAATGTTCTATGCATATGCATAAACGGAAGCTCTTTCCATTCAAGAGAGAGGATAAGAACGTCTATATTGGGATGTTTTTTAACGAAGCGATAGTGATTTCCCCACTGTTCTTTCACTTTTCGCTTCGATATCCCATGTTCCTGATGATAAGCAACTGTTGAGGGATCTAAAACAAATTGTGCACCATTTTTATACAAACGATATCCAAGCTCCCAGTCTTCTGCCCCATAGCCAACAAACGTTTCATCAAAAAGACCGGATTTTTTTAAGTTCTCTTTTCTTACTGATACATTTCCACTTAAAAATGCAATATAAGGTAGTGTAAACCCTTCAAGTCGCTCACCGAAATGTTTTAGCCCGCTGTTAAGGAAATAGCGATTAGGAAATGATAAACGTTGAAAACGGTTTGTATCAATGTCTTCTTTTGTTACAAGAGGATAAGGAACGTTTGAATGCCACTTCGTCTGTTCATAGTTTTCATACGATCTTCTATACTCAGGATCCCTACCGACTAGTTCTTTTAAGTGGGCCATTTGATCTTCATTATAGTCTGGCATAATAAATGTGTAGACTCCTTCATAATGCATGGCACCGGTAACCACGAGATTTGATTCGTGCATATGATGTTTATAATGATTTTTAATAAAAGAAGGCGGCGCTAGCATTTCTCCATCTAAAAAGATTAAAAGATTCCCTTCAGCATGATTAATTCCTATATTGCGAACAGAGGAGCGTCCTTTATTTTGTTTCATGCGGATATACTTAAATTTGAACGGGACATCAGCTTCTTTAAAAATATTGGGCGTATCATCAGAAGAAGCATCATCCACTAAAATGACTTCATACTCAGCTTGAGGAAACGTTTGTTTTGATAAACTATAAAGCGAGAGAGAGGTTTGATGATATTTATTATACGTAGGCATAATGATACTAACTTTAATAGGATGTTTGTGATTATTTTTTATACTCATACTATATAATGAATGGTCTGCTTTATTTATTTTATTTTTGGTCTCTTTTAAGGGATTTGGACTCTTTTTTTTCTTTTTAATATAGTATTTTCCATCGGAACGGTTGTAATAGGAATCATATAATTCTATTTTAATCATCCTTTCTTTGTTTTTCCTCTATATACTATTCAATAAATGACCGGGTGCTTGTACAATATATAATTTTTTTTGGAAAAGGCGTATATAATAGATTCGGGAACTTTAGTAGATCGTTCTATTGAATTAGAAACATATTCTCTTATCATAAATAAGTGTTCTACTTCTCAGTATAAAAAAGCTGCTTACAACTTCATGTGTTATAAGCAGCTTCCTTTTATAGCTGATTTCCATATACCCCATCAATATTTGCAACAGCCGTTTGATCAAATATATCTGCATCCATATTTGTATTTTTCATTCGCGCACAAGCAGCTGAAATGTCTCCATAGGTTGAGTTGATTCCAACAGATTTAACATCCGCTGTGTGTCCGTTGTGAAGAACTTCTCCAAAATTCATCGATCCATTTCTTGCCATACCATTAATTCTCGTGTTACAGATGTTAATAACTCCTGCCATGACCATACCACCTTTTCTTAAAGAGAATTTGTACATCATATGTTGTGACAAGCCTATGTGTGAAAAGTTTTTATAAAACAAAAGGCAAGGTACAAACATTAGTGAATTTATTCATTTCACCCTGCTTCACCCAAAGTTTCCACATGTTTTTACGCTTTTTCTGTTACAATAAATGCATAAGTTATTTTTCATCCATATTGTTTGAAGGAGGATACGTAATATGGACGAACCAAAAGATATTCAACCTAAAGTAGAAAAAAGTTTCGAACTGATTGGCAAGAAGTGGACAGGATTAATCATCTATGTGCTTATGAGCGGTCCTAAACGCTTTAGTGAATTAAATGAAAGTATACCAGCTTTAAGCAGAAGGCTGTTGACAGAACGGATTAAAGAGCTTGAAGACCACGGAATCGTTGTCCGAAATGTCATTCCCGACCGCCCTATTCGTTCTGAATATTCGCTGACTCAAAAAGGAACAGAGTTAGGTAAAATACTAGGACCGATTAGCCAGTGGGCAGAAAGCTGGGTCCAAGATTAATAAAACTACTCCATAGAAAGGATGAGCATCATGGCAAATGTTCTCTATATTACTGCACACCCTTTAGCTGAAGACGAATCGCTTAGCATGGCTGTAGGGAAAGAATTTATTGACGTGTATAAGCAAACACATCCAGAAGATGATGTGGTTCATTTAGATTTATATCAAGCAGATATTCCATACTTAGATGCAGACGTATTTAACGGATGGAAAAAGCTTCGTTCTCACTCCTCCATCCAGGATTTATCAACGGATGAACGATTAAAAGTGGGACGGTTAGCCGAACTAGGCGGACAGTTCGTACTTGCTGACAAATATATTTTTGTCACGCCAATGTGGAATTTTTCCGTTCCTGCGATCATGAAAACGTACATCGATGCGATTACCGTGTCAGGTAAAACCTTTACATATACAAAAGAAGGCGCTCAGGGATTGCTTAAAGGAAAAAAAGCAATTCACATTCAGTCCCGCGGAGACGTGTATTCAGAAGGCCCAGAAATGGCAAGAGAAATGGGCCACCGCTATTTAGAAATCATGATGGACTTCTTTGGTATTGAAGCGTTTGAAAGCATTATTATTGAAGGGCAAGTAAAATTCCCGGATCAAATTCCGCAAATTAAAGAAAAAGCACTCCAAAAAGCACATTCAATGGCCAAAACGTTTTAAATTCAATAAGAATCAAAAAGACCTCGAAGCTGACCGGGGTCTTTTTCTTTTCTTTCCTCTTCGCTACATTATATTTCCCTTGAAATATTCCTCTCTTTCTGTCTCGTTTTGCGCTAAAAATATATGTTAAACAAACGGTTAAACGCTGTTATTTTTTGTTACTATTAATAACGCATGAAACAAAAATATATAATTTTTCTTTTTCGTTTTTTAATTATCCACCTTCAAAAAAAGATAGTTCCTCTAGATAAATAACGTTTAAAATCACACTTCAACCTGAAAAAACCCTTATTTTTAAAGGATTCAGCCATAAAATCCAAAAGCGTAATACTCTTAAAAATGTTTGTGAACATGATAAAACCCAATAAAAAACCTTTGACTAAATTTGTTACGTAAGTTACTATTAATAACGTAGTAGATGTTTTCGAACATATTATCTTTAATTCATAAAACAACATTTATATATTGAAAACAGAAAGGTGAAAAGAATTATGGCAAAAGTATTATATATTACAGCAAACCCTAACGATGCTACGCAATCATTCAGTATGGCTGCGGGAGATGCATTTATTAATGAGTATAAAGAAGTAAACCCAGCGGATGAGATTGTTCACGTTAACTTATATCAAGAGCATATCCCTCACATCGACGGCGATGTATTCAGCGGATGGGGCAAACTTGGAAGCGGCGCAGAATTTGATACACTTACTTCTGAAGAACAGCGCAAAGTTGCTCGCCTAAACGAGTTAAGTGACCAATTTGCTCAAGCGGACAAATATGTATTTGTTACACCAATGTGGAACTTCTCATTCCCTCCAGTGATGAAAGCATACTTAGATGCTGTAGCAGTAGCTGGAAAATCATTTAAATATACAGCAGAAGGTTCTGTAGGTCTATTAACAGATAAAAAAGCGTATCATATTCAAGCAAACGGCGGTATCTACTCTCGCGGCCCTGCTGGTGAACTAGAAATGGGTCACCGCTATATGCGCATTATGATGAACTTCTTTGGGGTTCCTTCTATCGGAAGCCTATTTGTAGAAGGACAGGCTGCAATGCCAGATAAAGCACAAGAAATTAAAGAAGACGGTATTGCTCGCGCTAAAGAAGCTGCACGTACGTTCTAATAACAAATATAAGCACAAAAAAAAAGGAACATCTCCCCATGTTCCTTTTTTTGTGCTTACAATTATATCTTTGCTTCCCCGCGCAGCAGCGAATAAACATATGTATCAAACGGGATATTGTTTTGATATAGGTACTCTCTTAACGTCCCTTCTTTTTTAAATCCTACTTTGCTTAACAAAGCGATAGATCCGCTATTTTGCGTAAATACAATCGCTCCTATGCGATTGTATTGAAGTTCGTGGAAGCCATAAGAAATCGCTTCATGAACGGCTTCCGTTGCGTATCCTTTGTTCCAGTGCTCTGGAAAAAGAGCATAGCTTATATTTGCTTTTTTATGCTCTGAAGACCACTCTTGAAACCCTATTGTGCCAATCAGCTTTTCGTTTCCTTTTAGCTGAATCCCCCATTTAATCAACTGCTTTTCTTCGTAGCCTTTGGAAAAATTCTCAATGATCCCTTTCACTTGGTCAATCGATTCTAAAGATTTTTGCCCGTAATAGCGCAGCACGTCTTCATCAGAAAAGCATTCTAAAATCTCGCCCGCATCATTTTCTACAATTTTTCTTAATATCAGCCGTTTTGTCTCTAATTCCGGAAACATTTTCTTCCCTCTTTTCTGCGCAGCTTATCTATCTACGGTAAACCATACTATTCTCCTCTCAACTAGCAATATCCTGCTAAAACCTCACCCGGGAGGGCTCATTTCCTATCCAAATAGTCGATTTACAGCAGAGATAGTGGTATTTTATATAGTGGGCATACGTTGCTTTTTATCAATACAGAGGCGGTGAACGCAGAAATGAGCCAAGATAAAGAATTGCTGTCCACGATACACGCTCTTCAAAAAGAGCTGCAGCAAGAAAAAGAAAACCGTGCGTATATGCAAAAAGATATGGACGAACTAAGAAGCGCTTTATTACAATCAGAACAAGTAAAACAAAACTTAATCGATCAGCTAGAAAAGAAAGTTGATTTGATTTTAACGTTGATTCAAAAAGGAGACGCATAAAGGAATGGATTTTTTAAAAAACAGCAAAATACTATACACCATTGTAGCACTTGTGATTGCTCTCATCGCTGTATTTACCAACAATTCGCCTATTTCCCTCATTCAGCAGCATGAAAATTCAAGCAGCACATCCAGCAGTACATCGGGGAGTACATCGGACACTACATCAAGCAACGAATGCTCTGCAGAGACTCAAAGCGACAGGTTATTTACCGGCAAAGAGCTTGTCTTACAAGAAGGAAATGATAAATACGGATATTGCCACATTGTCGCGCATATGCAAAAACCAGGAGCGGACAATTACCATGGTAAAAGCCAATTCAGCAAGTATTTAAATGAAAAACAAGCCATGTCTATTGCCGAAAAAGTCATTAACGAAGGTGAAGACGGCACCAATAATAAATCTGGCAATTACGTTAAAGAAAAATATATTAGTTCTTTAAACCAAGAAGTTAGAGTTGTGTATACCGACTACAGAGGCAAAGACTACGACTACAGTGTAACGACCATGTATCCAATAGGTCATTAACCCTAATATATACAATGAAAAAGCAGGCCCACGCCTGCTTTTTTTCATTATACCTCTTCTCATTATCTACAGCTCTAGAAAGTTAATAATTGATTTAAAGTCTATTTGATATGTAAAAAACCCAACTTTAGACTGTTAAATTTTGGAGATATGACAGTAGCACTTTTACATCTTGGACATATTCTAAATATAAAAAAGAAACAGTCCTTTGCTTCTTTTTTAAGAAAGAGGTTTAAAAATGAGTAACAAATATAAAGTCAGAAAAAACGTATTACATCTTACAGACACCGAAAAAAGAGATTTTATTCGTGCCGTGCTAATACTAAAGGAAAAAGGAATATATGACCGCTATGTAGCCTGGCATGGTGCAGCAGGTAAATTTCATACTCCTCCGGGCAGCGATCGAAATGCAGCACATATGAGTTCTGCTTTTTTGCCGTGGCATCGTGAATACCTTTTGCGATTCGAACGTGACCTCCAGTCGATCAATCCAGAAGTAACCCTTCCTTATTGGGAATGGGAAACGGATGCACAGCTGCAGGATCCATCACAATCAGCAATTTGGAACGCAGATTTTATGGGCGGAAACGGAAATCCCAAAAAGGATTTTATCGTCGATACCGGGCCATTTGCAGCTGGGCGCTGGACGACGATCGATGAACAAGGAAATCCTTCCGGAGGGTTAAAACGTAATTTGGGCGCAACGAAAGAGGCACCTACACTCCCTACTCGAGATGATGTTCTCAAAGCTTTAAAAATAACTCAATATGATACGCCGCCTTGGGATATGACCAGCCAAAACAGCTTTCGTAATCAGCTTGAAGGATTTATTAACGGGCCGCAGCTTCACAATCGTGTACACCGTTGGGTTGGCGGACAGATGGGCATTGTCCCTACTGCTCCGAATGATCCTGTCTTCTTTTTACACCACGCAAATGTGGATCGTATTTGGGCTGTATGGCAAATTGTTCACCGCAATCAAAACTATCTGCCGATGAAAAACGGGCCGTTTGGTCAAAACTTTAGAGATCCGATGTATCCTTGGAATACAACCCCTGAAGATGTTATGAACCATCGAAAGCTTGGGTACGTATACGATATAGAATTAAGAAAATCAAAACGTTCCTCATAACCCGTTCTAGAAACAGCGGTATAAAATTTAGAACAGGTAACCCCCTTCCCTTCTGACATAACTTATAAGGCCACAAGCATTGTAAAACTAAGTTCCACATTTCCATTCACCATAAAATATAGTTAATCAACCATAATTGGGCTGTGAATAAGCTTCATATGAGGACCTTCGAACATATGAATAAGTTATCAAAGCTTTATAAAAGTTTTATAAATGAAGGGAAGATATTAAAATGCATAATAACGTAAACGCACCTTTTAGTTCTAATGAAAATATGCCGTTCTCACCTGCTATGGCTCACCACGGCTATGCTGCTCCTGCTTATGACCATATGATTCCACACTGCGGATATACAATGCCGGACTATGGATATATGGAATGTGGATATAGCGTTCCTTGCCACAGAGGTAATGGTTTTGCCATTATCATCGTACTGTTTATTTTACTCATTATTATTGGTGCATGTGGTTTCGGTTTCCATCACGATGATTGTTAACCTAAAAAACTCCAGTATAAATACTGGAGTTTTTTCATGTCTTAATCGCTGCAAACCTTATAGCGTTTCGTCCAAATCTAGAGGTCTCAGCTTCTCTTCAATTTCTTTGCGCTTCGGCTCTAAAAATGGCGGCAGCGCTAATGTTTGACCCATCGTTTCAAGCGGTTCATCGGTCGCAAATCCAGGTGTGTCCGTTGATAATTCAAATAAAATGCCGTTTGGTTCTCTGAAATAAAGTGCTTTAAAATAGTATCGCTCTACTTTACCGGAATTCGGCAGACTGTTTTCATTTAATCGAGTTGCCCACTTATTGTATTCTTCTTCATTTGGCACACGGAAGGCAACGTGATGAACGCCACCGCGCCCTAAGCGAACTTTCGGCAAATCGGGTCTCGTTTCAATATGAACTTCGGCTCCGCTTCCGCCTTCACCCGTTGCATAAACCAAAATATCCTTTTGATTTTCTGCAAAAGATGGATAAGAACCTACATAGCGAAATCCCATAATGTTTGTTAGTACACCGACTGTTGGTTCTGCCGTGCCCACCGTTAGCGTGACCGGTCCTAAGCCGATGATCGCATGTTCTAACGGAATGTCTTCGCGCTTCCACGGCACGCCTGCTCTTACACCTTTTTCACCGTTGTCCGCGACAAGAAGCAAACGTGTACCTTCGTAATCTTTAAATGCTAATGTATCACGATTAGCTCGTTTAGCTATTTCTTCATATTCCACTCCGTGCTGCTCGAAGCGTTCTTTCCAAAAGTGTAGAGAATCCGTACTTTTAACGCGAAGCGACACAGTCGAAATGTCAGATGCACCTTCATGTGTTCTTGCAAGCCCTGGAATATCAAAAAACGTTACTTCCGTTCCTGGGGTCCCTTCTCCATCTGCATAAAATAAGTGGTAAGACTGAGTGTTATCTTGATTCACCGTTTTTTTTACTAATCGCATGCCTAAAACTTTAGTGAAAAACTGATAGTTTTTCTCAGCTTTCCCCGTCAGAATAGATACATGATGCAACCCTAACAATTCCATCTGATCCGCCTCTTTTCATAATATATAAATTTTTTAACTCACGCTAAAATTATCTTTAATTTAATTATCTTTAATTAAAGATAATTTTAAAGGATATACAGCCTGTTTGTCAATAACAAGAAAAGTACTGTGGACATAAAAAAAGAAACTAAAAACATATTCAGTTTCTTTTTGGATTTAAGCTACCGAATAGATCATTCTTTTAACTAGCCCTTACTTTTTAAGCGCGCGCTGCACATTTTGTTCCATCAGGGCTGCAATTTTCTTTTCATTTTCACGCGACGTCTGCTCTAATTTTTCTATAACTAGCTGCTGTCTCTCTGCTGAATGATTTTGACTTATCTTTTGTTTGCCTTCCATTTTAGTGATATCGATTTTAAATCCAACGATTCCTTTACTTAAACCATTCATATAAGCAGGATCAACGTCATTTAGTGTATATGTACTGCTCGGACTTTCATATTTCTCCACCATCTTCCTCAGCAGCCCAAGCAGTTCTGCTGGTTCTTCAATCATTTTCATCGTTCCATACACGTGAACAGCTTCATAATTCCATGTTGGTACAGCTTGATTCGTTTCATACCAAGACGGTGAAATATAGCAGTGAGGCCCTTGAAACACAATCAAAATATCTTGATTTTCAGCATCTTTCCACTGCTGATTCGGACGAGCAAAATGTCCGTATAAAGCTTTTTCTTTCCGGTTTAACATCAGGGGCAAATGAGTAGCATAAGGCTTTTCGTTATGATACGAAAACAAAGTGGCGAATCCATTATCTTCAATAAAATCATACATGATTTGTTCATCATTCACTTTAAAATACTTTGGAATATACATCGGCGCTTCTCCTTTATCTCTTATTTAGTAAAAGATATAATACTATACGCGTTTGCAACAGCGTCAGTTATGAACTTTTTATGGAGGTCAGCAAACATTTAACCATTTATGAATCGATTTTTTAAGAAGTTTATGCTACACTGGTGCGATGTAAACCGCCGATTTTTTACATGTATTTATTTAGCACATGATGCAATTAGATAGCTGTTGGCTAAATAAAGCTCCCGGAACTCAAAAAAGAAGAGCTTGTTTAAAACAGCTCATTTCTCACGTTTATCTATACAATTGAGGATTTCTTTCTCGTTTGATAGGTCCGCCTTTGGCTATATGCCACTCAATGACGCGGTCGGTTAAACGATCGTATACGTCGTCTTCTAAGTACGGATCTTCTGCCGAAGTGAACAAGATGTGAACATCGGCTTTTATTTCGGCTAACATAGCTGCGCTGAATACGTCCGGGTCATTTAATACGTCTAGTATATATAGCACTAGCATCTCAAATCCGCCGTCCCAATTGGCATTTCCGTTGCCTTGAGCTTCACAGCGAAGCTTTTCAATGGCTCGGATGACCTCGCCTTCTACGATATCCGACTGCCCATTTCTCGGAACATAGTTTAACCATAGTTCTTTTGCTTCGTCAAAATATTTCATTCTGCACTCCTTTCTTCTGAACTTTATTCTTTTTTGTTTCTTTGATTCATCGTCGTTCCAAAAACAACGCCTAATGATGTCCCAATCGCAATACCAAACCCGATATTATCCATCAACATTCCAAGAGAAGCCCCCATTGCAACACCTAAACCTAATCCTACCCCTAGATAATCTGTCTTTTTCTTTTCTTCAGACAAAAAATCACTCCTTGTTGCTACTATTTTATTGATACCTTTTATACGTAAAAAACGCGCTAAAAGTTTCATAAAAATGGAAAAAAGCAGTTACTTTAACTGCTTTTTAGATAATTAGCTGATAAACGGCCTCTCCGAGCAGCAAAATCGACGTAAGCATGCAGATAAAACCGAATACATACATCGTTTTACGTGCAGAAAAATACAAACAACTCAACAGGGAAAGGTATCCAAACCTTAAGAAAAGGGCAGTTTAAAAATAAAAAACTTTTCTTACTTAAAAAGGATGGATCACGTTGACAACCAATCAAAAGGAATATCTTGAAAAAATACATAGTATACAGGAAGATCTCTCCAAAACGTGGGCTGAATATTGGCATCACTACTCCACTCCAGGCTCTTGGCAGTTTTGGGTGACCTTGGGCGCTTTTATTTTACCTTTAGTCATTCTCTATTTTTTTATTGATCGAAAAAAAGCCTTTCACTTAGGGTTTTATGGATTTAACGTGCACGTTTGGTTTCACTATAGTGACACCGCTGGAGTTTATAACGGGCTGTGGACGTATCCTTACCAAATCAACACAATCATACCCGTAAGCTTTAGCCTAGATGCTTCGCTTATTCCCGTTGCTTTTATGCTTCTCTATCAATGGACGATCAACCATCATAAAAATTATTATTTATATGCAACGGCTCTTTGTTTATTTTTTGCTTTTATTTTCAAACCATTATTAACAGGGATCGGCTTTTTCCAGCTGCATGAATGGGCTACTTACGGTTATTTATTTGTATTTTATCTCGGGGTGATAGTGCTATCAAAATGGATTACCAATCTGTTTCTTTATTTTGAAAAGCAGCATTCAATATGATAAGTGGCATCAATAAAAAACGTAAGCACCTTCAAAAGACCTTACGTTTTTTTGCTTATTTTCTTTACTAATTGTCAGCTTCCTCAAAAAACAGCTTTCTTTTCTTAATGTTAATTTAGAACATGCTGCATCTAGCAATAATAAAACTTCTGTTACTAAGGAGAATGGCAATTTTCCTAAGCCCTGCTTAACTTAGCGTTGTATAAGTCCATTAAACTGCTTAAATCATCTAACAACGGGCAGTGGCCTACACCTTTCATGATTTTTAACGTTGCATTTTCCCCTATGCCTTTTGCGATGTCAGATGCATCTCTTGTTGAAACCATCTTATCTTCATCTCCTTGAATAACCATAGTAGGAATCGTGATTTTTTCCACCTCTCCTGTTCCTTGAACAACCCCGTTAAAATCGTTTGAAATGTTAAATCTCATGAGTGCGTAATTGATATCAATTAAGTTGCGCTGCTTGATCGTTCCTTCTAAATACTTTTCAAATTGATCAGCAGACGGCTTATTTTTTGTATATAAAAATTGACGCAGCATCATTTTTAAAAACCATGTGTTTTTTGTTTCTTTCGCGTTTTCTACCATTCTAAATGCTTCTTTTACTTCTTCTTTGGTTTGTATAAAATTGTTAGGAATAGGCAGTTCTAGAAACGTTCTTCTTGGAATGGGATAGCCTTTGATGTTGACGGAGCTTAATAGGATTAAATTTTTGGCATCATTCGGATGATCAATCACATATTGCATAGCAACTGCTCCTCCTAATGACCACCCGCTTATTGTAAAAGCAGACAACTTTAAAGCATCTGCAAACAGTTTGACATCATCTGATAAGTCTTTGATTGTGTGGATAGGTGTATGATAAGTGGAGTCTCCAAACCCTCTTAGGTCGATGGCATAAGCTGTGATGTGTTCTGGCAGTTCGTTCATTAACACATCCCAGTTAAGGGAAGAATTCATGTTTCCGTGAATTAACAAAAGCACCTCTTTTCCGCCTTTTTTCATTCGGTAATTTACTGTTTCTCCATTCGGTAATTCTACTTTTGCTTGTTCTAAAGCAGATACGGTCATCGCTATTTTCCTCTTTTCTTATATGATTAGAACGATAGCTATCTTTAATTTTTACATACCCTATTTATCTAGAGTTAAGCAGTTCAAAAGAAGTTGTACAAACACCAAGATGATTGTGCGTCATTCTATTTGCTAAAAAAAGCAGCCAAATACGCGATTCGGCTGCCTTTTTATTATGAAGAAATATACGAATGAGCAACAAGGCCATTACTTTTTCGGTGCGTCTAATGCTTGATAAGCAAGCTGATATTTCCCGCCTTCAGCCACTTCTGCATGGTAGAGAGCTTTAAGAGCAAAGTTTTTTTCAAGGCTGTGCTCTTTCATCAGTCCATTCAGCTTACCTTGCAGTTCCTGATTGTCTTTAATGAGCTGCTTCATCTGTGATTTTAGATATTTCATGGTGTTTTCCGCTCCTTTCACTTGATGAATATCTATCAAGTATATCACTTAAGGATAGGATAATGGTAAAACGACTTACGATTGACGGATTAAATTTGTACCGCTCTGTTCTTTAAGCGCCCTACAAGCGGAACGACAATGATACCGGCGATAACAACTTGCATCACATTGCCTGGTATAGAGCCAAGCGGAAGGATCCAGTTACCGTAAAGAATCACTTCGGCAAAATAGTAGCCCACGATTTTCACAATCAGCGCAGCAACAACTGCCAGTGTGTTGACAAGTGCTCTTTTACCAGGTGCTTTTTCAGAGATAAGACCTGCTAAAAAGCCCATAGCCCCTACAATAATAAACGTAAACGGTGCCCATGCTGTCCAGCCCGAGATCAGATCGAATAACCCCATTCCAAAAGCGCCGGCGATGGCTCCTGTTTTTTTACCGTAAATAAAGGCCGCTATAAAAAGAGGAACGTTGCCTAAATGGATGAGACCTCCGTTACCCATGATTGGAAGCTTTATGTTGATAAACATTGTCGCTACAAACGTCAGTGCGATAAAAAGCGCATGCATGGATAAAGCTTTGATTTTGGTTGATTCTCTTGGTGAGTATGTTGAATTCATCTGTTGACCTCTTTCTTTTTTTACTACTATCATACTCCTATTTGGATACTAAATAAATATGTAAAACTATTTATTTAGTAGGGTATATCATTCTAGCAGCACACAGAGATCCGCTAACTTCAAAAATTGTCCTATCTCTTCTTAAAAAATAAAGCTGCCTCTCCTTCCTTTAGCAGACTGCACCTCCTAATTTTTGTTATGGCAAAGTGTCTGTTCGGACATAATATGAGCAAATCGTTCTTTTTCAAGAGTTGACGAAGGCTGATAAATATGAGAAGTTATATGTTTGTAGAAATGAATGGAATAACTTAGAATTCCAGCAGAACCTGTTACTATCATTGTACTGATATTGACCAAGTCCGTTCAGATTGTGGCAGTCATAATTTTTACATACAGCAAGCAAGTTATAGGAGGAGCAAGAATGGATAATAACGATATTTTAATTAGATTACGATATGCCTTAGATTTAAAAAATACAGAAATGGTAGAGATCTTTACTCTTGGCGGAGTAGACGTAACAAAAGAAGACGTATTAAAAATCCTTACGAGAACACCGGATGAAGAAGACGAGGATGCAGTTCATGCGGACGATCATATACCGTGCACGAACAGTATGTTAGATTCTTTTTTAAACGGTTTTATTACCTTTAAAAGAGGAAAACAAGATCCTAAATCAGGGCAAGCACCTCCAGCGCCGGTTCAGAGCAATCAAAATATGTATAACGTCTTATTAAAGAAAGTGAAAATCGCTTTATCCCTAACAAGTGAAGAGATGTTAGAAGTATTTGATGACGGTGGAATACGTGTATCTAAAGCAGAATTAGGTGCTTTATTACGAAAAAAAGGCCATAAAAATTACAAACCGTGCAAAGAGAATTTTGCTCGAAAATTCCTAAGAGGCTTAACCGTACAATATAGAGGATAACATGATACACACTTTTTCAAATCAGAGTATCCATTATGAAATACGATATAAAAACCGAAGTTCTTTTGCAATTAAAGTAGACGGATACGGAACGGTCGAAGTCCTTGCTCCTAAAGGAACGTCTACTGAACAAGTACGTATGTTATTAGAGAACAACTGGGCATTGATTCAGCAAAAAATAAATGAAATGAAAGATAGAACGCATGGACCCAAGAAAAAAGTCTATGAACACGGAGAAAGCTTTTTATATGTAGGAAAAAACTATCCGATACAAATTCATCACGATTCGACCATTCCAAAGGATTCTGTAGTGTTTGAAGCGAACACGCTTCAGATTTATGTCAATCAGCACGACGATGAAGCGATAAAACAAGCGCTCAAACGTTTTTACTATCAACAATGTAAAGCGCTCGTAACCAAAAGTATCTCCTCCTATCAAAAACATTTTAAAACAAAGCCGCGATCCATCTCGATTTCCGATAGCAAAAAAGCGTGGGGCACGTGTGATTCTAAGCGTCAGCTAACCTTCAACTGGCGGCTGGCAATGGCACCGCAGCACGTCATTGATTACGTAGTCGTTCATGAAATGTGCCACATGGTTCACATGAATCATGATCGGTCCTTTTGGCGTCTTGTCGGGAAAATTATGCCCGATTATCGTGAACAAGAGCACTGGCTGGAAATGTCGAGCTGGGAAATGACGGTGTAGTGGCTACATAAAAAAGAGCAGAAGCCCCGGGGCATACTGCTCTTTTTTTATCTTTAACTATAGCGATATTTTCTTAAATCTTTTAAAATCGAAATTTCTTTTAACAATTCTTCTCCGACATTTGTTTCTAAAACCATTTTTCTTTCTAGTTCTTTATCGACCAATCGCTTTACGGATAAGACGTCCGTTCCTTCTAATAAAATATCTTCTTTTGAATTAAAGTGTTTGTGAGCAACTAGCTGCATGCCGTAAGAATTATATAATAATGTATATCCAGCGATACCTGTTGTGGATTGATACGCTTTTGAAAAACCGCCGTCAATAACAATCATCTTTCCATTTGCTTTGACCGGGTTTTCTCCTTCGATTTCTTTGACAGGCGTATGACCATTAATAATATGACCGTGATCAGGATTCAGATTAAATTCTGCGAGGATGTTTTGGCAGACTTCCTCATTTTCCCGTAAATAGTAGTATGGATTTTTCTTCTCTTTATGCGTTGCTTTATCACTGATAAAATATCGTTCAAACGTCGTCATGGCGCGTTTCCCAAAGAGTGATGAATATTCTCCTGTCCATAGGTACCAGACCATATCTGTTGCCAAATCATCCGTTTCTTCAGGGTGCGCAAAAGCCTCCTGTAAATAATGTTCAAACACATCAAGCAAGTTACGGCCTGCATACGTTTTATCTTCTATCGTCATTTTTTCCATGTTTCCTTCTTCATCTAAAGGAATGCAGCCGTGTATTAATAAGTTTCCGTTGTATTTCAAATAAAGGCTGCCTTTTTTCATAAGAAACTTCATATGTCTCGCCAGCTTTTCCGAATGCTGCACGGAAAGCAGCAGTCTTTCCATTACCTGCTCTTCTTCTTCTAATAGCTGATCAGGCTGCGCCGGATCCACCGTTGCAAAGCAGCTGTTTTCTAGCGGATATGTGTTTCCGTATATCGTAATTTCATTTTTATCATAATCAATTTTTTCAAGCAGCAGCCTTTCTGACATATTAAAGAAAGGACGTCTTTTTATAATCGGACTTTCAAGCTTGAACTGAATCATCGCAATGGCCTGATGAATTTTCGTGATTTGTAGTCGCTCGTGATCGGATAGCTTGTCACTCGAGCTTACTTTTGGTCTAAAAGCAGGATTATCATCATAGTATTTCTCCGCCAAGTTAAGCAGCGGTCTCAGGTTAATGCCATATACGTCTTCAATAATATCTAGATTGTCGTATCTCGCGCAGATCCGAATAATATTGGCAAGACACACTTTCGAGCCCGCAAAAGCGCCTAGCCATAGCACATCGTGGTTTCCCCACTGAATATCAACGGAGTGATAGTTAATCAGCGTATCCATAATTTTATCCGGTTCAGGTCCACGATCATAAATATCCCCTACTACGTGCAGATGGTCCACAACCAATCTTTGTGTCGTATAAGCTAGCCCTATAATAAGCTTATCGGCTTGCCCTAAAGAAATAATCTGCTGAACAATCTTTGTATAGTACTGTTCTTTATTTGTAAATTCATCGGTTTTATATAGCAGCTCTTCAATAATGTACACAAATTGATCCGGCAATGCTTTACGCAGTTTAGAGCGCGTGTATTTAGAAGAAGCGTACGAGATGAGATTAAGCATACGATCGATGATTTCTTTATACCACTCATATAGTTCTCGTTTGTTTCGAAACTGCGCTTTAATCAACGGTAATTTTTCTTCAGGATAATACACTAATGTCGCAAATTCATTGATTTCTTTGTCAGATAATACATTTTTAAAAAGGTCTTTGATTTTCTCTTTTACATTTCCTGAACCATTTCGCAGCACGTGCTGAAAAGCTTGATACTCGCCGTGTAAATCACTGACAAAATGTTCAGTCCCCTTTGGCAGATGAAGAATAGCTTCAAGGTTAATAATTTCGGTTACCACTTTTTCTTCCGTATCATACTTTTGTGCAAGTAAATCTAGATATTTTGTGTTCAAAACTATGTATCCCCTTTCAACGTTCACCATTTAGTACAATCACTCATCAAGCTTGTGATTATGATGTTAAATACCTTTTATTTAACTCTTCTCTTTTCTCTCCACGCCTCACCCCTTTATTTTAACCTATTTTACGTATGGGTAAAATGGTATAAAGTCTATTTGTCTATAAAGATTAACCGGTCTTGCCCCCTTGAAGATGATAGCTAGCTGCTAACAAAAAAAACCTGCTGATCTTAGTCAACAGGTTCGATACATATGAAAGAAGCGCACATAATTAAGAAAGTTTACTCCGACCTCTATACAATAGCAGAGTTTTTCTTCCCTCGCTGTGAGAAAACGCACAGCGCCAAGTCCTTGGTGGTGGTACGATAAAGATGACCTTTCTGAGACAGGAAAAGTCATCCTTTGTATGATATAAGAATCATCATTCTGTTGAATCTCTGTTCTTCTACGTTCAGAGATTTTTTCTGTTGGCTTTGTTAAGTACAGCACGAGAGGAAAGTGAATACAAATACATATGGTACACGTAGGCTATCTGAGTCTGCTGTTTGACGGCGGAAGAAGTTGCATGTGGCTTTTCCGAGTAACAATTGCTTCTATTATAATATGGAACGCTGTTGTCAAATTTCCAAAGAAGAAATACAAAGGAAAAATCATTACGTGAATGTCTGCAGGTACCCTATCTACTTTAACTCTGACCGTCTCATTTTTTGAGCATATCCGATTTTAAAACCCTCCGCTCAGCATGTGGATTTTACGATATAAAAAAGCAGCGGATGTAAAACATCACGCTGCTTTTTCTTATCTCTACACGCCTAAGTAAAAAAGGATGTGGTAGAGTGTTCTTACAATGTATTGATGATGTTAGTGAATATTATTCTTTCGGAAATTACCGCCTTTAACTTCGGCTACGTCATATACCGTAACAAAAGCCGTCGGGTCAATTTCATTAATAATTTCTTTCATTTTGCTTTCTTCCAAGCGGTTGATTACACATGTGATTTCCTTGAATTTCTCATGGGAGTATCCGCCGTAAGCTTCTTTATATGTAGCGCTTCGACCTAAACGATCACGTATTGTCTCTACCATTAACGCAGGCTGAGAAGTGATAATTTGGAAGGTTTTCGATCCGCTTAGACCTACTTCTACGATGTGAATAACTTTGGATGCAATAAAGTATGCAATTGCAGAAAGAATCGCGCCTTGCAGACCAAATACTAGTGAAACAAAAATAAAGACAAACGCATTTAAGAACAAAATAAGATCACTTGTTCCAAACGGCAATTTTCGAGAAAGCAGTACAGCTAGCATATCGATGCCATCTAGCGCGCCGCCATTACGCAGTGCAATTCCCATTCCAAAACCAAGGATAATACCGCCGACAACGGTTACGAGTAGTGTATCTCCTTCAATAATCGCTGGAGTATGATGCATGAGGCTTGTACCGACAGCTAGTGAGACGATTCCGAGGATGGAAAATATAGCAAAACTTTTCCCGATTTGTTGATATCCTAACCATACAAAAGGAATATTAATAACGGCAATGAGAACTCCTAGTGGTAAGCCAAATAGGTTTGACGCAACGATACTAATGCCTGTTACTCCTCCATCTGAGACGTGGTTTGGAATTAAGACAGTTTCTAAGCCGTAAGCTGCAATAATCCCTCCGATAATGACCATTAGTGCTCGGAAAGCAATTTTTAGCCGCTTAGGCCTGTGGTGTTTTTTAGTTGTGTTCATATAATTCCTCGCTTTTAAATGTTTTTTACTATTTAAGTGTACCACAAACATTCTCTTTATTTGAACTGAGGAGGCTTACGTATCGGTTTTTAGCTCACATAGTGCAAAATAGACAAAGGATAACTTCTAGCTGTACAGACTCTATCCTTGCAATACGTCATCATTTCTGTTAAGTTTAAGGAGAATTATTTTTGTTCGGTAAAGATTGATAAGTTACATAACTTTCGTCTATAGATTTGAGCAAGGATAGTAACACAATGTGTGCGTGTCACACTAGGAGGCAACAATTATGGAACAAGGTAAAGTAAAATGGTTTAACGCAGAAAAAGGTTTTGGATTCATCGAACGCGAAAACGGAGACGATGTATTTGTACATTTCTCAGCAATCCAAAGCGAAGGCTTCAAATCTTTAGACGAAGGTCAAGCAGTTACATTTGAAGTAGAACAAGGTCAACGCGGCCCTCAAGCTACTAACGTTCAAAAAGCGTAATCCGTCATAAATAGAAAAAGACAGACTCCATGGAGTCTGTCTTTTTCATTACTTTGAAAATGTAATAATAAAACCCTATCCACTGAGGAATAGGGCTTATTAATACAAAAATAGTAATCGGTAATACAAATGGTAAACTCAGTATAGCATAGTATTGGCGGAATCCAAACTATAAATCAATATTTCTTCATGAATAATTATGATTCGTGCTTCATTAACTCTTCTTCAAAGAAAAATGTACTGGGATATTTATCAACTGTATAAGAATATCTTTTCATATTTTTCACATAATGACTTTTTAAGATGATCACTATTTCATTAGATGCTTTTATACTTACTGTTTCTCCATTAGCAAATAAGCTTATACTCATATCCTTCATCCTCTCTCATATCAAAAACAAGCAAATTTTTAACTTTATTTATCGGGAAATATAATGTGCATCTTATATTTGAGACGTTATCAGCATTCTGATAGTCGGCAATCTTTTCCAACGGCTAGTCCAGCGAAGATTTCTTTTTTAATTATTAAAATCCAAAGCAAAAAGACCCCTATGTGGAGTCTTTTTACGTTGGATTAATTATGCTACTTTATGAACGTTAGCAGCTTGTGCTCCGCGTTGACCTTGTTCAATGTCAAACGTTACTTTTTGACCTTCTTCTAACGATTTAAAGCCTTCACCTTGAATAGAGCTGAAATGTACGAATACATCGTCTCCGCCTTCAATTTCGATAAAGCCGAAGCCTTTGTCTGCATTAAACCATTTCACTGTACCTTGTTCCATAATAGTGCCTCCTGGTGTGGAATACTCCACGGTTGTATTACTACCCTTGTCCAACCATACTATCTTAAGATAAAAAATTCTATTGAAGAGATTTCTCTTCTCTCAATCCTATACCGAACAAAAATAATTAATTTAATCGTAACATACGGAACCGCAGATAGCAAATACAGGAAATGGAATAAATCATCGAACGATAAAAAGAGCCTTCTCTTTGTAGCTCTATACAAAGAGAAGGCTCTTTTTGAGTGTTCCTATTTTACGCAGCAGTGAATGTAGCAGCTGCTTATTACTTACTTTATTTTTCTGTTTGCTCTGTGTTCCACCATAATGAATCTTTTGGATTTTCAACCGCTTCATTGTACTCAGACTTAGAAGCAACTGTAGGGTATGAACCTTTGAGTGATTTTCCTGCCGTGTTCGCAAACAGGAACAAGATTACGAAAAATCCGATGATGCTCACAATCGTTAAATAGAACGCTGGAGCTAAGTGATTGCCCGTTGCGTGAACTAACCATGTCGCAACTAATGGCGTCGTTCCACCAAAGATAGAAACTGAAACATTAAACGTAATCGCTAATGTTCGGTAGCGAATATCTGTGTAGAACATCGTTGGCAGCGTTCCTGGCATTGTTCCTTCATACGTAGCAAGTAAAACACCTAGAATAAGAATACCGATTGAAATAAAAACCAAACCATTTAAGTTGATTAAATAGAACGAAAAGGCTGACAGTAAGCTCAATCCGCCTAAACCGATTAAGAAAACTTTCTTGTTTCCGATTTTATCGCTCAATTTTCCAAACATAAGAGCAAGCGGCACCATTAAAATCATAACTGCCGTAATTAATACCGTACCAACTGTGTTTGATAAACCAATAATTTCATTCAAATAAGAAGGCATGTACGATAATAGCATATAGTTTGTAATGTTAAAGAAAGCCACGGCTACGAAACAAACAAACACATCTTTTTTGTGATTTTTTAAAATAGAGAGGAAGCTTTCTTCTTCAACTTCGTCTTCGTTGGAAAGTTCATTTTCAAAAATAGGTGTTTCCCCTAAACTTCTTCGTAAATAAAAACCAATAAGTCCTAAAGGCAATCCTAATAAGAAGGGAATTCTCCAGCCCCATGAGGCCATCTGTTTATCCGAGAGAACAAAAAACAGTAAGCTGGCTAGCAGTGAAGCAAGAATATAGCCAACAAGTGTACCGATTTCTAGTCCACTTCCAAGCACATTTCGCTTATTGTCTGGAGACGATTCTGCAATATACACCATCGCACCAGCATATTCACCACCCGTTGAAAAACCTTGAATGATTCGTGCAATTAATAAAAGGATGGGTGCCCATATACCGATTTGATCATATGTAGGTAACAACCCAATGAGTAATGTGGAAAAGGCCATTAAAATAATGGTGGTGGTTAAAACGACTTTCCTTCCTAACTTGTCTCCAATTTTACCGAATATAACACCGCCTAATGGACGCATTAAAAAGGCAATCGCAAATGTGGCAAATGTGAACACTAATTTGAGCTGATCATTTTCAACTGCACTAAAAAAGTTTTGACTAATAATTACGGCTAAATATGAGTACAAGCCAAAGTCAAACCATTCCATCGCGTTTCCTACTCCTGTAGCAAAGACGCTTTTTTTAGCTTTATCAATATCTACGACGTTAATTTTTTTCTTGTTAAACTTCATTTCATCACGTCACCTCCGCGGTATACGATTATACAAGACTGAGTAGTAAAGTCAAATTTGACTTACTGTAATTCACACGTAACTGTCTTGGAACACTACTTATTTTTAAGTAAAAAACAAAAAATATTCATCTGGCGGTAAATATAAAAAAGGTTGCTGCTAAAGGGGTTAGAGCAAAAAAATGCTAAAGAATAATCGTTGATAAAGAAATTAATTAAAAATAAAATAATTTTTTTATTTCAACGTACAATTCACGGATCATAATTTCCACTCAGATCACCTGACAATTATTGTCACAACCCATTAGATACAAGCTTCATTTTTGCAATGAATACACGGTTTTCATTACGAAAATTATGTAAACTTAGTAATAAATTATAAAGCTCGTTCTAATAATTGTAACAGTGTATGATTCTGCCCTTAGAACAAAATTTCAAGAGTTGGCTGGGTTCGGGGGATAAAAATTCAGCTCCTTTCTCCCTATCGTGGTTCGTGGCTTCATGGAAGTTTTCTACCGTAAAAGCAAACTGGTTTACAGCGCTGCTTTTGTCATATTCTTCAAGCTTTGTAATATGCTCGCTCAACCTCCTCACCAAGCTGTTTTTCCAAATTGAAAGATATCCTCTTTCTTCTCTTAGATACCCTCTAAGACAAACTTTAAACCTACATTCACTCATATAGTTTTGAACATAAAGATTCACACTTATTACAATTATTTACATTAAATAAGTGTGAGTGTGCGATGACATAAAAAATAGACCTCCACTTAGGCGGAGATCTATTTTTTCACTTGCTTTATTTTTTAGTAAGGCTGCCATTTCGCTCTAAAATTGGTACTTCAATATCTACCGTATTTGGATATTTAACTCCAAGCCCTGTATTTAAAGCAACAACCGTTTCGTTTTCTTTAATCCAGCTTTCTTCTCGCAAACGGCGTGCAGCTAAAAATGTAGCCGCACCTTCCGGACAAATAAACAATCCTTCAAGCTGCGCAACCTTTTTTTGTTCTTCCACAATCTTATCTTCATCGACCGCAATCGCACATCCATTTGTATTGTAGACTGCTTCTAAAACAAGAAAGTCCCCGATTGCTTTTGGTACGTTGATACCAAAGGCAATGGTTGAAGAATCCGGCCAAAATTCAGATTCTTGTTTTCGTTCATTCCATGCTTTTACAATAGGCGCGCAGTTTTCAGCTTGTACCGCAACTAAACGAGGAAGATCACCTTTAATCCAGCCAAGCTCTTTTAATTCATTTAACGCTTTATAGATTCCAATTAAGCCAACGCCTCCTCCTGTTGGATATAAAATCACATCAGGAAGATTCCAAGAAAACTGTTCAGCAATTTCTAAGCCCATTGTTTTTTTACCTTCGATTCGGTACGGTTCTTTAAGCGTAGAAGCGTCATAAAGACCCCATGCTTTAATAGCCTCGCCGACAATTTTACCCGCATCGCTGATGAGTCCATCGACTAAGTAAAGTTCAGCTCCAGCAACAGCACACTCATTTCGTGTAATAACAGGCGCATCTTTTGGCATGACAACGGTTGCTTTTATGTCAGCGCGTGACGAATACAGTGACCAAGCAGCTCCTGCGTTGCCATTTGTAGGCATCGCTAACTGTTCAACGCCAAGTTCTTTTGCTTTTGACACCCCTACAGCGGCGCCTCTAGCTTTAAATGATCCCGTTGGAATAATGCCTTCATCTTTCATATATAAGTTTGGAATGTTCATTTCTTTCCCTAGCTTAGGCATTTTTATAAGCGGAGTCATCCCTTCACCTAAGGACACGACGTTTTTTGGATCTTCTACTGGAAGCAGCTCATGATATCTCCATAAATTTGGTTCTCTGCTTTGAACAGCTTCTGGAGTCAAGTTAGCTTTCAATCTCTCTAAATCATACGCTACCAATAGCGGTGAGCCACATTCACATAATTGATGTTTTTCTTTTGGACTATATTCTTTTTTGCATTTAGGACAATATAAGTGAGAAACATAACTAAACGGCATCATACACACTCCTTTAAATTCTGTAAACATACTACCCTATATACATTATAATTTATATTATTTTTATCAGAATTGTAAGGTATGATTTACCCATCATTTTATTGAATATTTTAAAAAGCATAAAATACTATTAAATTAAGATTTTATGCTTTTTCCTACGTTGTTTATATTACTTTTTTAGAATTAACCTCAGTAAATTTAAATAAAAATGCGAAAAAGAAACGCACTTCACACTTTAAATATAGGAATAATTATTTTAGTGTGTTAAAAAGCGACTTGAAGGAGGTAACGAAGGGCAGTGAGTGCACTTTCGATGCTGAACAAACGTAATAATAGAATGTACACTTATATAAAACTCCACCTTCACTATTATTCAGAACGAAACTGCTTCAATAAGACCTCTCTTAAACTAGTAGACAAGGCCTCTGCTTGCAGAACTCTATCCAGCTTCTCTTTATTAAACCGGTCTTTGAATTTTACGTCGTTAACTGTTGCTATAGACACTTCGTTCGGATCTTTTTCAAGCAAGATCAACTCATCTCTCACTGAGACGATGCCTTCTTTTAAAACGCGAAATAAAAACCCTGTATAGCCTGTTTCTCTCATTTTCACGACGATATCCGGCACTTCATATTTTGCAGCAAGCTTGTAACAAGGATTTCTAGGTTCAGATACTTGAATAATAGCCTCACCAAATGCAAATATATCCCCGACGTGCGCGTTTCTTTCTGTTAATCCAACGGTTGTGATGTTTTCTCCAAACAACGCGGTTTTAACAGGGTTTTGGATGATGTTATTCCAGTATTCATAATAATCATAAGGATACAGACATAGCGCTTTATCCACTCCTCCATGATCTTTATACGCCTGCTCGTCACCTTCTAGCCCCAACTTACTTAAAAAGACGGGGGCATCTGCTGCTATTTTTCTAATAGCTGATTGAAACGTTCGTTTTCCATACGTAAGTGTTTCAATTTTTCCGTAGTTAAGCGACTGAACTTGATAGTGATCTGCCATATGCTCTCTCCTTTTTTAAATCAATAGATTTTTTCATCATGTGATAATTCTTTCACCTCTGAGCGCTTGTGCATGAATGCAGTAAGCACTAGCAAACAAATTGTTAAAACAAGTAAAACAAAAAATAACGGCGTATTTGTATGAAAGATATCGCGCACAAAACCAGATAAAACCGGAGCGCACCCTCCTACAATATATCCCCCTGATTGCATCATAGCTGTCCATGAGCTCGCTTCTTGAGACGAACTTGTCTCGTTTAACGGCAGCATAAGTGCTAAAGGAAAAAGTCCTCCAAGCCCTATTCCTAATAGTATCGAAGAAAACCAAAGACTGGTTAAAGGATAGAGAATGAAAACTAAACCCGCTGATGCAAATAATGTACTGCTTACAAGCCAAAAGGTTTGGTTTTTATAATAATCGGCTAGCGTTGGAATTAAAAAGCTAAACGCCATTTGAACGAACGTAAAAACGGTAATAAGCGTACCCGCTTCTTGATTGCTCATGCCCAAATCGTGTGCGGCTGGCGCTAGCCATGTGGTCACAGAGTAAAAAATGCCGGCCTGCAGCCCAAAGAAAAGCGTAAACACCCAGGCTTTTTTATTTTTTAACGGCAACTTGTTTTTTCTGGAGCCAAACGCTTGCTGAGATTTACGCGCAATCGGAGACCAAACAATGAGAGCAATCACGGCCAGCACGCTCCAGCTAGCAAGAGCTACATTCCACGAATCGTGTAGTACATGCTGCAAAGGTACCGTCAGCCCCGCGCTTAACGAAGCGCCCGTTCCCATGCCCACGGAGTAAATTCCGATCATGAGGCCTATTCTATTCGGAAATTTCTTTTTGATAAATCCCGATAACAGCGGTCCAGCGATGGCAATACCTACACCTAAAAGAAAAGCACTGCTTAAAAGAACAGATATTGAGTGTGCGGCCACTCTCATACACGTCGCGATTCCAATCACCACTAAGCAAAAAGAAATCACTTTTTCAGCTTCCCACAGCCCTTCAAGTTTTCCTGTAAACAATGCAAACAACCCCATACATAACACAGGAATAGCTGTTAAAAAACTAACTGTAACATTGCTCAATCCCAGCTGATTACGTATGGTTTCAAGCACAGGCGATACGGATGTAATACCGATTCGTAAATTAATTGAAACTAAAAATAAAGCAATCACGTACACATATATTCTCTCTTTTGACTTCATGTTGTTATTCCTCTCTCGTTGATTCAGTATATCATCTGATGTTTAACTTTTTAAAAAAGGAACTTAGATAAGCTCCAAATTTTGACCGGCATATTTTTTTGCTTGTTCTGTATCTCCATTCAAAATAGCGGTAAATAAGTTTTCATGAATGGTGGAATTATCTTTATAATCAACCGTTTTTAAAATCAGCTGACTCAGCGTATGTCGCAGTACAGGCACAAACGATTGATATAAATCCATTAAAACATTATTTTTACTAGCTTCTGCAATCGAAAGATGAAACTGAATATCCGCTTCTATATATTCAGCGTAATTGCCTTTTTCAAGCTCTTTTTTTCGTTTATCTAAATGCCCTTTCATCTTTAACAAGTCTTCATCCGTTCGACGCTGCGCCGCTAACATCGCCACTTGCAAATCGAGCATTTCACGTGCTTCATAAATATGATCAATATCTGCCGTTTGAAGTCTTGTTTCAAACGAATCCTGTGTAAAGCTAAGAGACTTAATTCGCGTTCCTTTTCCTTGTTTCACTTCTAATACATTTGCATGAACAAGAATTTTAACCGCTTCTCGCAAAGTAGATCGCCCTACGCCCAGCTCTTCCATTAGCTGAGGCTCCGTTGGAAGCTGATCTCCTACCTGATATTGACCTGAAAAAATTTTCGTTTGAAGCTGCTCTAGCACCTCATCCACTAGCTTTCGACGCGGTACTTTTGAAAACGATTGTTTATTATGTATATTCATCTGCTCATCTCCTGTTTATATCACTTTTATGATAAACAAATTTCGTTTTTTTAGCAAGGTTGCTAGTTCGATTCTAGGGAGACAAAAAAGACCATTCTGAGCGAATTACCATTAAAGATTGGATTCAACGGCTCGTTTTTAACTTTGCGGCTTAGCTGGGTAGAAATCAACTATACTAGGAACACTTTCATACACAGAATTAGCGTACTCCTGCAGTTTTTTTAGAAAAAGTACAATCTCCGTACTTTCCATTTTCGCATGAGTAAGATGAAAAATATTATCTTTCCCGATAATCAGCTCGTCTTCCAATACATATAGAGGTAAAGTTCGGAACACATACCAAGGATAATAGAGAGAAACAAAGGTTTCTCTAAAGTAAATTCCATTTTCACAAACAATAATTCCGTCCGTTTTCTTTAACGGGAACGTACATAAAAAAGCAACAATCTTTTTATTAGCTTGTAAATTAAAATACCGTATTATTTTCTTTTTTAAGTCTAAAGAAATATGTTCATCTACTAACAGACCATTATTCGGTTCAAATGCTTCCTCATATTTTTCAAATAGCGCACTTATACTATTTAGCTCATGATAAGTTACAGAACAAGATACGTTCTGATGCTTTAAAAGTAATTCATACGAATATTCTTTTAAGAAATCTCTTATGTTTGTCAAAAGATCTATAAATAACAGGGATGGGTAATTGCTTCCTCCACCTATTAAAAATGCTTTTACTTCATCAAAGTGAACTTCAACTTTATTTTGAATTGTAATCCGATTTACTTTACGGAATTCAGTCCATTCTATATTACCTAATCCATTACCTAAACTTCTCCATCTTAATCCTTTATCAGTAAAATAAACTCCAACCTTTCCTGATCCTAATATCGTACAGTCAAGAAAAGCAATAATTTCCTCATTCTCTCCAATTTCAAATCTTTTATTTGCTTTGGACAAAATAGAGGCAGGAATTTCTTCAATGTAAAATTTGTCTTGCTGATACCTTGAGCATAATTCAGTTAAATAATTAAATTTTATTTCCTTCATTCTAACAATCTCCGTTCATTTTAATAGATACTTTCAATATTTATTAAAACATAATTTTTACCTTTTATTCCATTAAAAAGAAGAATCTCTTTTATCTCTTCTTGATATTTAGATTATTAGAGTACCTAAGGTTTATTTATATAAAAGTCGTTCTAAAAATTGAAGACACCAATCCAAATTTAACTTGAATTGGCGTTTTTTATTAATTAAAGATTTTAATTTTGGAGTAATATTACTATCAATCAAACTCTTGATTGTTCTTTCTTTTTTCTTAAATAGATTTATTCACACTCTCTTTCTTAAAGACTCCTATTAAAAGCGTAACAAGTCCTACTAAAAAGAAAAAAGGAAATAATAGCATCATTAAGGCAACCCCTGCAAAACCTTCTTCCTGACTGATTGCATACAGAACCGAAACGACCCATGAAAAAAATGGGGCTATGATTAATATAATCGTTGTTCCCCACACTATATATTTTCTTTTAGCTGTTTTTCCTTGGCTTAGTCCGCTTGCAAACATCAGACCTACTACTAAAACAAGTAATGCCACTCCAATTGCCATTTTATCCCCACCTTTACAGCGTTTTCTTTTTTGCCTCTTGTACGGAAATGAATACGCTTGTAACAACAAGTAAGAGTAAACCTTCTCCGATAATGATTAAACCTTTTATTTGAATGTCTAGAGCATCAAGCCCGCTTATTTTCGCAAAAGCGTAAAAAAGTAGAAATAAACCGAATAACACTGTAACGAAGGAAATAACCAGCGCGGCTATTCTATTGTTAAATACAATACTTACAAAAAGGATTACCACAAATATGATACTAATGGCCATACAATTAGTAAGAATGAAAGACATACGCATCCCCTCAAATCTCTTTTCATTCCATTATTGTGACTCAAACCTAAACCCAATCCCGCCGTCTACAATAATGTTTTGACCCGTAACAAACGATGCGTCATCCGAAAGGAGCCATTTTACTGCTTTTGCGGCTTCAAGCGGATCACCAATTCTGCCTAGCGCGTTTAATTTTTGATAGGATTCATTGAGCTTTTCTTTTTCCTCTGAAGATAGAGCTAAAAACTTTTCTTCTAGCATAGACGTCCGAAATGCACCTGGACACAGAGAGTTAATTCTTATGTTTTGATGGCCATATTCCTGAGCAACTGACTTTGTTAAAGCAATCACACCGCTTTTCCCAGCCGCATATACGCCTGTCCCTGCTGAACATAAAATAGCGTCCATTGACGACGTATTCACGATGACACCGCTGTTTTGTTTGGTCATGACCTGCAGCTGATATTTCATACAAAGCCATACGCTTTTTAACGTAACGTTTATTAAATGGTCAAAGTCTTCTTCTTTGAATTCATGGGTAGCATTAGAAGCTGCCTCCGTGTTAGCCGCATTATTAAAGCCCACATCAATTTTTCCAAAAGTAGAGTATGTGTGGCTCACAAGGTTTTTGACATCTTGACTATTCGTTACATCCGTTTTAATAAAAAGAGAGTGAGGAGACCATTTTCTTAATACAGAAAGAGCTTCTTCTCCTTTTTCACTATTTCTAGAAGCAATCACAACATGCATGCCCTCTTTTGCGAGTAATTCCGCTGTTGCTAAGCCAATCCCCGACGTTCCACCCGTAATAATCCCTACTTTTTCTTCAAACATATAGTTCTCCCCTTTTGTGTTCAATAAGATCCCAAAAAATTAAATTTAGTAACATTAGCCATAGAAGTTATTCAGCTTTGGGTAGATTAATACCTGCTTCGAAACACTAAAAAGAGAGTGAGACACAACTAAAGCATTTCAATCTAAAGGCGAGCAAATCGGATACATGAGCTAGTTTGGGTCACTCGCTACACCGCTGTTGATTTCCGTGCAAGGCTTCGCTTTCCGCGGGCGGCCGCTGAGCCTCCTCGTCGCTTACGCTCCTGCGGGGTCTCACCTATTCCGCTTTTCCCGCAGGAGTCTTCGCCTTGCCCTCCAATCAACTGCTAGACGCACGTACCCACATAAACGAAATCTACGTTCATCCCAATAACAAAAAATCCGAACGAGTTTGATTCTCCATCAAGAATCTCCATTCCTTGTTCGGATTCACCTTCAACTAGACTACTTTTGTCACAACCTCTTTTAATTAGCCACTAACTTGATGATGAGAAACAGATAAAGTAGATTTTCGATTCCATAAATAAAAGGCATATCCGCTTAAAAATAGAAGCAGCGCGTAATTAACAAATAAAGAATCATTTGCGTTGACAGGGCTTGTAAACTGGAGAAAATTATTTAAGCCGTGAAATACGATCGTCACTCCAATCGATTGACCGTTAACGATCAGTAAAGCCAAGACCAACCCAATAACAAATGCAAATAGAATTTGAAAAATTGTATTTGCTACCGATTGACCGCTTAGCATATTCAAACTGTGCGTAAAGGCAAATAGGAACGATGAAAGAAGAACCGCCACTTTATAGCTTTTTGATAACAGCAAATTCAGCATAAATCCTCTAAATACCATCTCCTCTACAAATGCTATGACTAGAGTTTGGGTAAGCAAAATAAGAACAATATCTGCAGTAGAACTTCCGTGTACACCTTTGTTCCCGATGAGGATAATAAGCAAATACAAAAGAAGCGGAGAAAGAACGAGGATTCTTGTTCTAAAGGACATGTTTTGTTGAAAGGAGAAAAAATGCTGCCACTTTTTTGTTTTTGTTAGATAAAAAGCTATTCCTATTGCTAAAGGGACAACTCCTAAAAACTGAAGATAATGTGCAGTAGGATGCGTCATGCTCACGTATGCACCGTTTACCACAAACCAAAAGATAACTAAGATTTCTAGGCCAATAACTTTCCATAAAAGCTTTGACTTGATCATCACTACACTACCTTTCTACTTTAGGCTTCATTGATAACCTATATTCGTTTTAAGGATTTTATATGTTTTCACCTTTTTATCATTCAAGCTCAAAGACCATGTGAGGCAACGCTTTTTCCTTTTAAAATAAGAAGATCGTTCCTCCTTTTTTACTGTGATTACACAAGATACAAAAATGCACAAAACCCTGCCCATGTGACGTAATCACTGAACTCCATTTTTTTATCGCCTCTCACGAGTACATTTACAGCCCAATTTAAAACACTTCCCTCAGACGTTTTATCTACATATTTTCTCGCTAAAGCGTATGCACCCACTCGAAATAAGTAATAGCTGATTAAACATAAAAAAGAGATGGTCATAAAATTTAACTCTTTCACCTTGTACACCTCATCGTTTTTGTGTTATTACATAACATTGCTTTTTATTTCTGTTCATAAAAATCTTTTTTGACACCTTTCAAAAGCTTTAAGATTTCTTTATAAAAACAGATAATTAACATTCCAGCGATGTTTGTCACCATCATAATCATAAGATTGCCGATGATGAGACTCGGAAAATTCCCAAAAAACATGAGGCCAATTCCGATATAAAAGCCTGGGTGAAGCAGCTTATCGTCGTCTTCTTTTTCTTCTTCCTGAATGTTTATTCTGTTTTGTAACGCAGCATCATTTTTAATAAACTCATTAATAGTTGTTCCATAGATGTCGCTTAAGTTTAAAAGTTGTTGGATATCAGGGTAGCTCTGATTACCTTCCCATTTATGTATGTGCTGTACCGATACACTCAGCTGTTCAGCAACCTCTTCTTCTGACATTTTTTGTTCTTCTCTTAATTTTTTTAATTGATTTCCTAGCCTCAACTCATTCACCTCTATAACTGTGGCAGCTTGTAAACAAAATTTGTTTGCACTACGTTTTCTCGTTTTCTACAATTCTAACATATTGTGGTAAAAAAGAAAGAAACAGTAATGAGACGTATAAACCATAAAACGATACCCCTAAAAAATAGTGAGAATTCTCATGTGTAAAAAATGAAAGAATGCACTTTTATCTTCATCCTTTTATTGTTTATACTAAATAGTGGATTGTAAGAACGTAGAACTGAAAAAGGAGGCAAACTGACGATGGAAATGCTGCTTATTTATCTATTTGTTATCGCTCTTATTGGATTCATTATTTGGAGAAAAATGAAAAAGAAAAATAAGCCCATTAAAAAGAATGGACTTGGTATATTAGCACCTATTTTCTTTATAGTCATTGCATTTTCTCTTAGTCTAAGTCAGATGATGCACATACCGGGCCAATCATTTCACTTACCACCCTACTGGGAAATGATGATTGCTGGTGTATTAGGTATTATATTTGGACTCATTATGCTTAGCCAAACAGACTATGAAGTAAGAGAAGATGGCTTTATTTATTCAAAGCCAAACAAGAATTTTAAATATGTAATTATCGCCATTATCTTTATAAGAATGGCTTTGAGCCAGTACTTCAAAGGCTTAGATTCCATAGACTTCGCGGTCTTGACGATGACACTAGCTTTTATATATATTGTCATTTGGAGAGTTGGCAGCTATTTAAAATTCCGTAAATTAAATGGTGATAATTACAGTGTAAATGCTGGGTAATCATCAATATAACTAATCCTTCTTCCTGTTTGGAAAGAAGGATTTTTTGTCATAGTGAGTAAAAGTCTCGCGTGTTGTGTAAGACAACCTATATATTGTATAATGCAATATGTGTTTTTTATAACAGAAGTCTATCTATAAAAACAGATTATAGGAAAACTGTACCTAATCACCAGCTGTTTGATTTACAGGTATATAATGAAAGGAATCGTCACATGACATTTATCAATTCTGTAACAGGCCAAGTCGATGCGTCAGAACTAGGGCTAACACTAATCCATGAGCATATGCGCGTTCGTTCTGAATCTGTTCACGCACAGTTTCCTCAGTTATATGATGAGAAACAAGAAGTGGCAAAAGCAGTCGAACAAGTAAATCGTGCGAAGGCGCTCGGAGTCAAAACAATCTGTGATCCTACGGTGATGGAACAAGGACGCGATATTCGTTTTATTGAGCGAATTGCCCGTGAAACGGATACTCAAATCATCGCAGCCACAGGAATTTATACGTATAACTACATCCCTACTCACTTTCAAACTCGTAGCATTGACTATATGGCAGACCTGTTTGTTCGAGACATTGAAGTCGGCATTCAAAACACATCGATTAAAGCAGGCTTTTTAAAATGCGCTACGGATGCACCTGGCGTAACGGCTGATGTAGAAAAAGTAATGCGCGCTGTCGCACGAGCTCATAAAAAAACGGGCGTGCCAATTATGACTCATTCACATCCTGCAAGCGGCACAGGCTTAAAGCAGCTGGACATCTTACTCGATGAAGGCGCTAATCCAAATCAAATTCTGATTGGACATACGGGAGATACGGATAACCTTGAGTATATTTCAAACATATTAAGTCAAGGTGCCTTTATCGGTATGGACCGCTACGGCCTGACAAGAGAATGTTCAACTGAAAATAGAAATGAAACGGTCATTGAATTGGCTAAACAAGGCTATTCAAACCGCATGTTTCTCTCACAAGACTACTGCTGTACAATGGACTGGTTTCCAGAAGGCGTGATTGAAGAACGTTTTCCAAAATGGTCGATGAGCTTTGTATTAGAAGAAGTCGTGCCTGAGTTAAAAAGAAAAGGCGTAACGGAACAGCAGATTCAGCATATGCTTTTTGATAACGCCCGCTGCTGGTTTGAAGGAAAGTAATTAAAATATTATAAAAAACCCCCACTGTGCAAGCTTACAGTGGGGGTTTTCCGCGTATTATTCTACTTTACGTTAACCTGTTTTTCTTAATAATTTCTGCTTTTCTTTGCTCTTTTTTATCATAAAGTGGGCACCCGACAGGCATAATCCAACGGCGATTCCTATCGTCAAGTTTGTAAACACCGTTAGCGAAAATGTCGTAAGTAAAACCACTGAATGAAACGATTTTTCTTTTATCACCTTTGCAAACTGCTCTTTTTTACTGATATTCCACGCTACGACCATCAAAACTGGGGCGAGACTGGCAAGCGCTACGTATGAAGCATACGGAGCAAGCACTAGCAGCACAATCAACACAAAGATAGCGTGCGTGATTCCTGCAATTGGAGATGAAGCGCCGTTTTTAATATTGGTAACGGTTCTTGCAATCTCTCCTGCCGCAGGAATACCTGAAAACATCGGTGTTACCATGTTTACGATTCCCTGGCCAATCAGTTCTTTTTTGCTGCTGTGCTTTGATTTTGTCATTTCATCCGCAACGCGAGCTGTCAGTAAAGACTGTAGCCCTACAAGTATAGCAATGACAAATGCAGAAGGTAAAAGAGTGACCACCCTCTCCACTGTTATATCTGGAAACGCTGGCGCCGGAAAATGACGAGGTATCTCTCCGTAAATCGAACCAATCGTTTCAAACTGATTGGAAAAGAAAAAAGATGCCAAGCCCGTTGATACAATGATTCCAAGTAAATAGGACATCCCAAGCGACTTTGGTGAAAAATAAAGAACAATTAAAATCGTAGCTAAGCACAATCCTGCTGTAGCGATACTATAGATGTTGATGAAGGGTAAATTACCAAAAATCTCTTTTATATTCAAATGAAAAAATTGAAATTTGTCAATCGCGTGCAGCCCAAGGAAGTTTGGTATCTGCCCGATAAAGATAATCAGCGCAATTCCTGACTGAAATCCTACAATAATAGATGATGGAAAATACTTGATTAAAGCTCCTACTTTGCATAGCGCAAAGATAATGAGGAGAATCCCTGACATAAAGCCGGCAATTAATAAGTTTTCATAGCCATATTGCAACACAATTCCTAATAAAACAGGAACAAACGCACCCGTAGGTCCAGCGATTTGAAACCTACATCCACCTAAAATAGCAATTAACAATCCCGCTACAATCGTCGTATAAAGTCCTGTAACAGGCGATATTCCAGAAGCTATCGCAAATCCTAACCCTAAAGGTATAGCTATGATGCCAACAACAATACCCGATAGTATATCTTTCTTCAAGTGCTGCAAGGAGTAATTTCGAAAAACCTCTAGATTCATAAGTGTACATCAGCCTCCATTTTAAGTAGTGAGGTTACCCATTCGTATTTTCGTCATACAACCTTATTGAGCTTTCTCAAAATAAGGTGGGCTACTCGATTACTTCTATCTTAAAGGAGACAACTTACAAAAAAATAAAGAGGAAATTAGAAGTTTCTTAGACAGTTATTAAAATTTTCTTAAAAATTCTTACTTTTTATTCTTTTAGTTATTTTTTAGATAAACTGCGGTTCTTTGTTGTAAATAAAGCAAGATAACTAGACCCTATAGTAACGATAGAATGAATGGATGTGGACAGGCTGTGTTTAAAAATCTTTAAGTTTAAGTAGACGACACGCCTACCTCCATTCGTTTAACTATATTCGAATTCATAGGAAGCTCGGTTACATAAGGCCAATTAATTACAAACGTGAACACTAAAAGACAGGAGCTTTGAATCATAATTCAAAGCCCCTATTTTTACTAATAAGATATATAATACCAATTTCTTTGTATCTTTTCTATTTCATCAAACTTCATACCAAAATCGCCCGATGAAGGTTTACGGTTTTTTGGGTCATACACAAAACCCGAGAAATGCCCGAATAGTCCACTGCTTGTAAAGAAAAGTACGGAGATTGCCTTTCCTTTGGTTTCTACTGCAACATCATCTCGACCTCTGGACACACTCGCATACTCTTTCGGTAGATCAATTAGCGATGAGTTGTCGGGTTCATTGGAGAAAGGAATGAGCGATGGGTAGTCGACTCCATCGGCTTTCAAGACGCCACTTTGTATGTGAGCTGCCACTTCTTCTCTTTTCTGCTGATGGAGTTTAAAGTTTATGTCTAAATTAAGCTGCTCAAACGGAATGAAGAACCACAGCACAACGGTTATCACTTGAATAACCAGTGGTAGCCACTTTCTACTACTAAAGAGATAAATCAATGTCCACAGCGTTAGTAATAAAAAGAAAGGAAGGACAAAGAATAACCATATATATGGACTTACGTATTTCCCTATACGATCATCTAAATCCCATTGAAACAGGGACAATAAAAAAATGAACAAACTGCTACATAACGATAAAAGCAAAGTTAAATGACGTTTCACATATTTCCCTCTCTCTGAAATAATTCTTTTTAACCTTCACTCTTTATCATTCATTATTTACTATAGTTCTGTGAATCCGTTTTAAGAATTCTCTTATTATTCTAGAAAGCCCATTATTGGCGTTATAAAAATACCCAAAAGAATAAGTTTTATAGTGCGGAGGAGCAAAGTTAACGACTACATATTGATCACTTCTAGATAAACCAGCATCTGTTTTAAATGCGTAGTCAAATCCTATATTTATTGCCGTATTATTTTCCAATGTATGACGAATTGTATCTACATTATTGGTAGTAAACAAGATATCACATGGCAGTGAACTAAAACCTTTCATAAATTCCTGAATATACTTGTCGTTATATAAAACAATTGGCTGGTTAATTAACATCTCTTCAGTAATGAGTGTTTGTTTGGCTAATGGCGACTTCTTATTTACTGCAGCTACCATATGACCATCCAATAACTTTTTAAATACCAAGTTCCGATACTTTTTTTCTTCTTTTTCTGTATAAGTAATGAAACCTACATCTACTTCCCCATCTAGAACTTTATCTATAATATACTCGGTGCTATTTTCATAGACAGAAGCCTTTATGTTCGGATATTCTCTTTTAATTTCTGTTATTAAGCGAACGAGAATCTCCATTGGTCCTGGGTAGGTTGCAATCTTTATTTCACCATTCATTGTATTTGTATACGCTTCTGCTTCATCCATAAATTCTTGAATTTTCAATAAAGCAGCGCTGGCCTTTTCAATTAACCTATGACCTTCTTCAGTTGGAATAGATCCTCTTCTGGAACGATGAAAAATCATTATATTTAGTTCTTTCTCTAAATTTTTTATAGATTGGCTTAATGCAGGTAACGTAATATGCAGGTTACCAGCTGCTTCTTTTAGTGAACCCGTTTTATCTATTTCCACTATATGTTTTAATTGTTCAATATTCATAATGCCCTCTTTTTCTTTTAGTTAAGTATTACTTAACAATCGTTAATATTAACTAAATTTACCATAAGTATATCTGGTTGTATACTGATAGATATAGTAAAAGAAATGACACAAGGAGATGGAGTATATGAAGGCGCTAAGATGGCATAATCAAAAAGATATTCGTCTTGAAGAAATAAATGAACCAGTTGTACAGGCTGGTCAGGTAAAAATGAAAGTTAAATGGTGTGGAATTTGCGGTAGTGATTTGCATGAATACTTAGGTGGTCCCATCTTTATTCCAGTTGATAAACCGCACCCTCTCACTAATGAGGTTGCTCCAGTGACGCTTGGACATGAATTCTCAGGTGAAGTAGTAGAGGTTGGAGAAGGTGTAACCCATTATAAAGTTGGTGATCGTGTGGTTGTTGAGCCAATCTTTGCTACACATGGACACCAAGGCGCTTATAACCTAGATGAACAAATGGGATTCTTAGGTTTAGCCGGAGGCGGTGGCGGTCTTAGTGAATATGTCGCAGTAGACGAAGAACTTTTATTCAAACTTCCAGATGATTTATCTTATGAACAAGGTGCTCTAGTAGAACCAGCGGCAGTAGCTCTTTATGCAGTACGTTCAAGTAAAGTGAAAGCCGGAGACAAAGTTGCTGTATTTGGATGTGGACCAATTGGACTTCTTGTCATTGAAGCGTTGAAAGCAGCAGGTGCAACCGATATTTATGCAGTTGAATTATCTCCAGAAAGACAAGCGAAAGCAGAAGAATTAGGAGCCATCATCATTAATCCTGCTGAAGTTGAAGATACGGTAGCCGAAATTGCTAGATTAACTGACGGTGGCGTAGATGTATCATTTGAAGTAACAGGCGTACCTATTGTATTACGTCAAGCCATCCAATCTACGGGAATTGGCGGAGAAACGATTATCGTTAGCATATGGGAAAAAGGAGCAGAAATTCTACCGAATGATATTGTAATTAAAGAACGAACTGTTAAAGGAATCATTGGCTATCGTAACGTGTTCCCAGCAGTATTGTCTCTTATGCAAAAAGGCTACTTCTCAGCCGAAAAGTTAGTAACGAAAAAGATAGCTCTAGACGATGTAATTGAAGAAGGGTTTGAAAGCCTGATTAAAGAAAAAAACCAAGTTAAAATTCTGGTTAAATCGGAACAGCAATAACAATCATCAACAATGAAGATTTCTCTAAGCCACTGATCGTAATTAGTGGCTTTTTATTTCTTTAATCGGGTCCAGCCGAGAGATGTGTAAAATTTCACCAACACAATTTGACAGTTTAGAAGAATGAACGAGTCAACTACATAACGATGCCCATTGACTTAATTACATTTGAATCCGTGGGACGCTTGGTTACATGAATCCCATGGATTACAGAATTGATCACCTAAAAAACTTTTCTAGTCTAGTGTTGAGGTACCAATGGGTTAATCGACGAGGACTAGACAGATATAAAATACATATGCCCGCCCTTTTTAACCACCGTAGTAATACTTTAAAAAGTTTAAAATGGATAACAGGATAATCAAAATAACCAAAGCTCCTCCTATTAATATCCTTCGTCCTTCTTTTGGGGATTTCTTTTGTTTTTTATGGGCATACAAAACCAGTTTTCGAAAGGAAATGTGAAGTAAAACAACGAAAGCAAACAAACCAATCTTCACAAGAATAAACAGATTATCACATCCATTTCAACAAACTAAAGATCTAAGAGACATTCGGCAAACAACTCAGCTATGAAACTTTTTATTTTCTTTGTTCTTTTGATACTCTACAAAAAAGGATACTGGAACTGCTCCAATACCTATACCAATCGAAATAAACAGCGACTGGTTCAGCTGAAGACTCGGATTTGCCGCTGCCTTACTATAAATGATAGAACACACAAAGCTTAAAAAGCCTATAGCTAAAGGAATGAGCGCGTGCTTATACCATTTCATTGTATTAGCCTCCCCTCTTTTTCACCCCACCTAGCTTGATAGTCTCAGCATACGATTTATTTGTCAGCAATTAAGAGATGCATCGATTAATAGCACCATCCTGTTTAGGTAAAATGACTTCCCGCTATAGCGCTGGCTAAAAGAACGATTACGGCTAGCTCTCTTATCATATAGGTTTGGCTTTCACTCAAAGGTTTCTCCTTTCTTTCACTCATAACAGGGTAAAAATAAAAAAGGTAAAAAGATAAAAGAAAACCCATACCCGCTGTCACAGCTATGATCATTTCCAAATTATCACATCTCCTTTTTTCTTCCTTTTCCTTCTTTTCTTCTTGTTAAACAAGTTTAGCCAAATAGTCAGCGGCGCCTCTACAGAACATACGAGTCCTCTTGAAATCATACAAAAATAAAAAAGGCAGGATTTCTCCTGCCTTTTTGCATATGTAATTCCTCTTCACTATGTCAACTCAGCGCTTTTAGCGAGCATAAAAGCAGAGATACTAAACAAAACAATCAATAAAGAAGCGGCATGTAACAGTAAAAAAAGAAATTTTTGGCCGCCTTTAATGAAGCACGAATAAATCATTCCTAGGATTGTTACTAAGATTAAAAGTGCTGCTGCTACTTTAATTACTATAGCAAAGAAAGCTCCTGAAAATACAATTGACGGAATAAAACACGCTACAATAATTATGTACAAAATCAGTGTAGCAATAAAAGCGGTTTTTGATACGTTTGAAGCCCGTTTAAACAAATTCCCCATATAGTCTCCTTTCACATTTTAAAACTGCATCTTTTACTATAATACATGTGCTTAGAGGACACAATTAACTTTTTTTAAAGTGCCCATCACTTAAGCTTTATCACCAATAATATCGGTTATATTTTTGAGATCTTCTTTGCTTGGTTTATCAAACGTTGTGGCTGTTTTTTTATTTGAACTATTGGTTGATAAATAGTCTTAAAGAACGCTTTGTAGTCTTTACTTCAAAATCAATTCACACTAAAATTCTCTCTTTTGGTAGATAGACAGCGCAATAAAGTAAGAAGCAATATACATCCCCACTCCAAAGAGAGTATATAAGATAGGAACATGCAAAGAAGAAGCGATCGGTAAGCTGGATGCTGCTAATATTTCAACTATATACCCAACAACTCCTTGTAAAGCAATCGCAACGAAAAGGCCGCCCATTCCACCTCCAAGTACTATTCCGTCAGATTTCTCTGCCCCGAATACATAAAGAAGCGGATAAGCAATTGCACCGGCGAAAAGTACGATAAATGTACCAAACGAAACGATATTTACTATATCCTCTACTGCACTCTTGGAAATAAGCGAATACATTGAAAAAACACCATAGGACAGGATGGTTCCGCTGACGACAATTAAAAAGTAAAAAATATAGTGGCTTTGCACCACATTTTTCCGGCTAATTGGAAGAGTAAGCACGTATTTGTCATAGCCGGTCTTACTTTCTAATTTGATCACTTCAAGCGCGGGCATTGCCATTAACAAAATAATTAACATCGCTATAATACGGTAAAATGAAGGATCCGCAAAATAAAAGATGACCGCAGAAATAACTATGGCGAGCGCTGTGTACGTCAAAAAGCTTCGGTGAATGAGGTAGTAATTCGTTAACAATAGACCTTTCATTTACGTTTCACTCCTTGTTAAAAGCACGCTTAGTTCTTCCATCGACATCGGTTCAGTTACAGTTCCACTTGGCAGCTGATGTTTAGCTGTAACGAGTACGCGGACATTCGTATCATACGTTCTTTTTGCTACTACTATCTCTTCGGGAAGTACGTTTAGCTGCTCTTCGTTCATAACGGCAATTGCGTACTCCTCAAACACTTTCTCTTTTTCTTCATTTAATAAAATTTCACCGTTTTTAATCACAACAAGATGGCTCGCGATTTTTTCAACGTCGCTCATAATGTGAGATGAAAGCAGTATTCCGCTGTTGCCATCGCTGACAAAAGCTTTTAACTCATCTAATATTTCCTCTCTAGATGAAGGATCAAGTCCTCCTGTCGCTTCATCTAACAGCAATAGTTTAGCACCGTGAGACAGCGCTACCGCTAGAGATAATTTCATCGACATGCCGCGTGAAAAAGTATGTATTTTTTTATCTTCCGGCAGTGAAAAAGAATGAACCAGTCGGTAAAAATCAGCTTCTTCCCAAGAATGAAATAGCTTCTTAAAAACGTTGTTTAGCTGTTTTATTGTTAAAGAAACCGGCAGATTAATCGCATCAAACACGACTCCAATGTCTTCTTTAATCGTCGCATCTTTATTTAAATTGTCTTCACCAAATATTTCGACCGTACCGCTATCTCTCGAAATTAATCCTAGTACTGCTTTAAACGTCGTCGATTTCCCTGCTCCGTTATCACCAATAAATCCAACAATCGATCCAGGAGGTACATGAAATGAAACATCTTTTAAAACCTCATTTCGGCCAAACGATTTTGCCATGTTTCTAACTTCTAAAAGATTTGTCATGTGCTCACTTCACTTTCTCTATTAGTAGTTAGTGTAATCTAATCGCTATGATGATTCGCGATATCACCTTTTTTTTACAAAAATGACGATTCACTACCAATTATAGCTAATAAACTATAAAAAGTCGATGACGACATAAAGCTTTGTTTCTAACTCGTTCATTTTTTATGACCGTAATATGTATGACAACATCTGCCTGTACTATTCTTGCCTTACCTTTTTACCCAAATCATAAATAAAAAAAGGATCTCCTATAAAAGATCCTTTTGTCTTCACTATAATTGATGACGCTGCTTTTTTTCTTTTTCACTTAATACGTAGTCTGTTATAAAACCAAGAATAAGCCCAACGGCTACCGGTATCAAACCGCCTTTTGCTTCCATTTGAAAATTTTCCGGTTCATTTACATAAAGCCACTGAACTGAAAACAACGAAATATGAAAGGTATTGCCAATAAAAAATAAAAGTGCTATCGTTCCAAGCGTTACGCCGAATGAAATGATGTATTTCTTCACTGTACCCCTCCTTTCATTAAAAGGCTGCTCGAAGCAAAGCAACCTTTTAATTTATTCATTTTGCTTCAAGCACTGCCTTTTCTTGAAAAACCTTCTTTAATACAAGAGACTGAAAAATCATAAACAAACTGCCTGTCATCCAGTATAAAACGAGACCAGACGGTGAAAATATCCCAAATGAAAGCACCATGACAGGCGAAAGAATTTGAGATAACACTGCGTGCGATCCATTCATTCCTGCTACATCCCTTTGCATGACTCTTGTCTGCAAATACGTAGCCACTGCCGCCACTATTGGAAGAATAAAGTACGGATCTGCATGTCCTAAGTCAAGCCACAAAAAAGATGATGCGCTAATCTCATCTATTCGTCTAATCGCGTAGTACACAATTGAAAAGACGGGAAGCTGGACAAGTAAAGGAAGGCAGCCCATAAGAGGATTGGCTCCATTTTCTTTAAGCAGTTCCATCATTTCACGCTGATATTGCTGCTGACTCTCAGGATCTTTATTTTTGTACTTCTCTTTTAGCTGTTGAAGCTGAGGCTGTATACGTTTATTGCTCAGCTGATTTTTATATTGAAGAATGTTTAAAGGAGCCAGCAGCATACGTACGCCCACCGTCACAAGCATAATTGAAAAGCCAACGCTTTGATGAAGCCACATATTTCCTACAAACAAAATGAGCAGTGAAAAAGGATAAATAAAATAGTGATCAAAAAAGTGAGTGTGCGAACTTTGAATCACGTTTGCTGAATCACATCCGGCAAGTAGAAAAATGGAAACAAAGATAAAGAAAAGCTTCTTTTTATGTTTTAACATTTATATTCCTCCAGTATTTTTTTAGTTAAACGAAAAAAATACTGGCGAATAAGGACCTTCATCATCTTGTTCACCTATTGCTTCTTGTCTGTGAACAGAATGTATAAATTTAAATTTATGATACACGCAGCATATGAGATTCTGAGCGCATAAAAGATTTACGTTTTGTATAAGATACATGTCCTTTTGCTGCAGAGAGACATGCTTATGTAGCGTTTGAAAGGTAGCTAGTTTAATAGCCGCATGTACAAAAAAGGCCGTCATAATCGCAAATGACACATACAGAAAAGCATCCGGTATAAACAATTCCATTTATTCACATCCTTATGGATTATTGTATCATATTTTCCTTAATTTAGGTTGAATGTTTTATAACGCAGAATCTGCTATCTCAGTAAATATACTCTACAGAGTCGATTTCCTTATAGGAACGTCAAAGAATAAGTTTCTTTTTGTACATATCATCTTACCTTTAATAAAACGACGCATAGAAAATATACAGAGACACATATAATTCTAAAAATTTCTACTTTTATTAGTAAAAAGGATATTATTCCTTTTTATGGTATAATCAAAAAATATAATTCATAGGGAGTGAATTCATTGGAAACTAATACAAAACCTCAAGTAAACACCAACTCTATTGTTTCTCTAACTCTAGGTATCGTATCTATTTTCATTCCAATCATTGGGTTTATTACAGGGATTATTGGAATTATCTTCTACAAAAAAGCATCTAATCAAATAGCTGCTACGAATCAAAGCGGTAAAGGACTCGCGATTGCCGGTCTGATTTGCAGTATAGTAGGCATGATTTCTCAGCTACTCTTTATATTAGGAATTATTACGTTTATGTTTGGAGGAACAACGGTTGACTATGAATAAAACAGGTCAATTAAAAATGTAAGAAAATCGAGATTTAGATAGGGTTATTGAAATTTCTATATGAAAGAATAAAAGCTTGATTTTCGACTATCCGAAAATCAAGCTCTTGAAATTTAAACGTTATGACTCATTGTTACTACGTCTATAGCTTTTAATGTAAATTGCAAAGGAGAATGAAAAATTAAATCTATCGTTGAATCTGGAATAAAAGAAATCATAATTGTTCTACTTACTTTACTACTAGTAATCTCTGTGTTGATTAACTGTTATAGCTATTTTAATAGTACAGAAATAAAAACTTTGACCTCAAAATGTTATGATAACGGCGGAGAAGCCATAGTAGAAATACATAATCCAATTATTAATGATTATTCTTTTGAATGTAAATAAATGAGTTGAAAAACAGCTGGTTAATTAACAAGCTTACTTAAAAGAGGGCTAACGATTTAGCCCTCTTCTATACGTTAAAAAGCTGTATGAAGTCAATGACAAACTAAACACCACAAAAGTTCTTATCCACAACGATTCATAATTTCATCGTTGTACTTCTTATGTACGAGCTATGAGAAAAGATAGCCGGTAAAGATAATAAACCCTGTTACTAGGATTAATCCACCGCTAATTATTACTGTCAAAATACTTCTCAGAGCCGATACCCAATTGTTTATTCCAAAGAACCCTGCGATACCAATACAAAATAGAATAATTGCTAAACAAAGATTGATATTCAATAACGCTGGATAATAAAAAGCGATGAAAAAGAAACCAACGCACAGTAGCGTAAAGATAAATGACCAGAAATTAATAATTCGTGCCATCTCACCTACCCTCCTCTACCTTTAAAAGTTCCACGTTTAAACACATTCGGAATTGAGTTATTTCAAATCTGTTTTTAAACGCTGCAAGAAAAAGTCACACACTTCCATTTGAATACACTGCTTCTTTAAACTGTACAATAAATATTCTAGTTCAAATTCCTGATAAAAAATCTTAGCGACAACCGATTTTAATTCCTCTAAATTTGGTTGTTCTGACGCATATAATTTATCCAACGGAAGATTAAATTGAGAGAATAGCTGATCATTTTGATACCATTCGAAAATTTCTTCACCTTTTATTCGGCAGCTAAACACACCTAGTATCTTCAAGAATACCTTCACTTGATTTTCTTCAAATTCATGATCAATCACAAACATAAAAAAAGGATGTTCCTCTGCGTTAATCATGTGCTTCATGAGACTCATTTGGTATTTTAATAGCTTCACTTCTTTTACGACATCCAACTTCTTCCCATCTTTCTTTTAAAAATGATACTACTATACTCTGTGAATTTTACCATAATCTAGTAGTGCAGATAAACCGTTTATAGAAAATCACTTTGTAATGAATGGAATAATAAGGTATATTGTTATAAATGGTAATAATTTCATAAACCGAAAGAGAGGATACATATGGGCCTGTTACTAATTGCGGTTATTATCACGCTATCCATCATTTTAGATTACTTTATTTTTGACTATGACGTTAAGCACTGGGGCTGGTTGAAGAAAGCTTCTACACCCGTTAGAAGAAGTGTTATTGGCTGTTACTTGCTTATGTCGTTTGTTATTTATTTTGGTTTGAGCCTTCCGTATATTAAGCCTTTTTTATAAATATTAGTCTGCCTAAACTGGTTAGCCTATAACTCTTATTTAAAGGTTATAGGCTAATCCCCTCATTTCACCACCACTACAAATTGTTTGTCTTCAAATTTGAACATCTCCCCTAATTCATAGATATCTACTTTTTTGCCCTGTTCTTTACTGCATGTATAGATTTTCAATGTACACCTCTTCTTTGTTCATTACGATTTTTTATTTATTTTTACTGCGTTTAAGATACTCAGGCGTAGACACAGACTCAACAAATAAAGCACCGTCTAGCTGATCGCGTGGTACAAATAAAGTTGGCATAGTACCACTTTCTAAAAAGATCGTTTTAGTAAATATCCATTTGTTGTCTGAGTTTTTTTCAAGCTGTGAGAAATCAGTAAATAAGGACGGTGATTGCACTTGATGCATATAGTCCTCTAGACTTTTTTTCGGCGGCTTCTCTATTTTATATGGCTGCCCTGTATCCGTATGTATTTCACCTTCATACATAAATAAGCCTAAGTAATAAGACTGTTTTTTTATTTCATTAGAGACAATTGCTCCTAGAGGTTCAAATCCCGTAAACGTTTTGTATTGTTTAAAGATATGAAGGTTATGGGCCCAAATAATAATTTTCTCGTCAGGATACAGATCTTGACAAACCCACTCTAGATTTTCTTTCATCCTTTTTTCTCTTACTTTTTTATAGGTTCGGTGGTTATGGTGAATATGGTTAATAAAATATAAGCGATTTTGCAGACATCGAATAATCATTTTAAACTTACATACAAGCTCTTGATTTTCAAGATGCAAAACGTATTCTTCATGTAGATAAGCTTCTAAATCTCCTATCACTGCGCTTGCTTTTTCTTTAAACTCTTCAAACTCATGTAGCATTTCTGCTGGGACTTTTTTTCTTCTCGCTTTATATTGCCCTAGCTGGTAGTACCATTTATATACGCCTGCCTCAATGTATTCGATCTTTTCTATCACGTCTTTAGACACTACGGGACTCAGCTGCTGAACAAATTTTACGAAAAGATCAGGATTAGAAGAAGGATTAATATCGATTCCTATTAAACTTAAATCTGATTTTTTCATCAGCTGAAACAAAGACAGATTTTCTTTTGTTGCCCATAAAGAATAAATCGCGTTTTTTAAAAAGTCTTCATCTGTAAACTCTTCCTTTAACTCATTAGCACTATGGCATTCCGCCAAGCCGCTTTCAAATGCCAGTACGGTAAAATTCATTTCTTTATGTAGAAATTCTATTATTTTTGACTTCATCATATTATGTTCTCTTATGTTATGACCGTTTTCTCCTAACCACACAACTCTCTTACCTTTTACGATATGACGGAGAAATTCAAACTCTTGCGGCGTACATTCAGTTGGTTTGCTTAAATTGATTGAGTTTTCAGATAGCCATTCTATAGAGTTTAAATACTTCTCTTTTCCTCTAAAAAAAATTCCCATACACTATCCCCCTTTATCGCATTACCTATTACTTCCATTTTACTAAAATACAGCTAACACTTCACTATTTATGTCCAGTAGCTGATCACTAGCAAAAAGACCTTATATATCTATAAGGTCCTAGCTTTCTAGAATCCTAGATTAAGCCCTTCTGAGCTTTCTCCAAACGTTCTTTAATTATTTTCTTAAACGCATGAGGATCATCTACGCGAATAGCTACCTGCTTGTATTTCTTTTTGATTCCCATAAAAAGTGTTGCTTCAACTGGAAACTTTAATGTTAGTAAGAGATCAGGATGCACGGTTTCAAAATCACGTGCGATAAATTCAATCGTAGTGTTAGGTATTTTTTGTTCGAGGGTGTGAGTGTCTTCTATTATTTCTTCAATATCTTTAAAAGAGATTTCAATACGCTTGGCTAAGCCAAACGAAACGTATATACGGTCGTCTTCAACTCGTAAAGGGTTAAGCCTTAATGCTTGAATATCTCCTATAAAGAAAACAATACTGTAAATATTAAGGATCAGTAAAACGATTGAAAGAGTCATAGACGTATTGTGCAGCAGCCAGTGAAGCCCTAATGTTTCAATAACAATCGCGTGAATAATCATAATTTGAAACGTGATAAAACTTGAGCGTTTATACAGAGTAAACGTATTCTCTTCAGTACTCGGCTGCTTCTTCCACGTTCCAAACGCATAGTAAAACATCAGCATTTCTGAACACAGTACGTGTATAAACGGTTGTTTGGAGAACTTTTCGTTTACAGCCCGTGAAAAGGAAAATAACAGCGGTAAAGAGCTTGATTTGATCCTTCTTAAGATAGGCGGTACGTTTTTGACTAGCATAAATAGCAGTGAAAGTTCAAATAAAATGAGTACTCCTTCTATGCCAACTCCTAGCCACATAACCGACTGAAAAGAAGCCAAGTATTCACTTGGAATGATAAAACGCGCAGCAATAAGGCCTGTAGCCATTAATACAATAAAGTATTTTAGACTGAACTTACGCTGCCAAGCTAGAAATAAGAGCGGAGCCACAAGGCTTAAGTCTAAAATAGAACCTACTACTACTCCGTTGAAATTACCAGGCAACGACTGAAGTCCAAAAGAAGAATGATATAACACGTAATTTGAACTTATTACTAACAGCAGTAAAAAAAGAGCGACCAGAGACACCGTTTTTTTATGAAGAACCAAATAACCCACCTCACTTTTAGTTGGTGAAACACAAAAATTCCTGTTACTTCCATTTTACCAATGGAGTTGATTTAAGTCACTTTGTAGCGTGACATTGTGTTATAAAATCATTTTTTATTTACCAATTCTTCTATACAAATAATTTACAATGCAAAAAGAGTTTTACATTTATTGTAAGGAGGAGTAAGAATGGATTGGGTTAAAATTGTGTATTCATTCATCCTGTTAGTTTGCGGAATTTTGATTTTTGTTTCATCATCTTCTCGAAAAGGTGATGAAAGAAAGAAGTTTATCAGTACGAAGGCTCAATCATACGCATTTGTGGTAGTTATAGGTATGCTGATTTTAGAAGTTATAGAGTCCATTTACCGGACTTTTCAAGGGAAAAGTTCTTATGATGGCATTGGCATTTCGCCGCTAATATTTCTAACGATGATTTCAGTTATATATTTAATAACGTTTCTTACCTACAGAAAAAAATACGGTGATTAAATGAAAGCTCACAAGTAAGAAATAAAGAAATTGAGCTCATATTTTCTGGTGAAACGATAAATATAACCTCACTTTATAATTAGCCTCTAGATGACATCCGACAGTAAATGAGCTTGTTATAAGTGCTTTTAAAAGTAATAACTAGACCTCCTACTGAGGTTTTTTTTATGCACTCTTAAAATAAAACATCTCCCTTAACTAAACTCAGGAGATGATATTATAAACGGTGAGTTCATTAGCGTTTTCTTACTCTCTATTCTGTTTCTCAAGTAAATCAATGATTCTATCATTTTGCTTAACGATTGTTTTTAGCTTTGCTTCTAATGAACACAAAGTAATAAAAACTGCTATAAATCCTATAACGCCATAAAACATAACGGCTTCTCCCCTTTTTTAAAACAATCAATCATATACGTCCTACATCTCAAAAAAACTATGTCTTTCCACTTTACACACTCTAAGCGAAAACGTTTGGTACCATTCTTTTTTTCCTTTGTGCTGCGCTGCGCGGTGAGCTGAATGTTCTTTCCACATTTTGATTGATTCTAAGGAATCCCAGTATGAAACGGTAATGCCTAAATCTTGATCTCTGGCACTTTCTATTCCTAAAAAGCCTTTTTGTTTAGATGCAAGCTCCACCATTTTATCTGCCATTAGTCCATAACCCTTCTCACCTTCCGTTCTTTCAGAAGCAAAAATAACGGCATAATAAGGCGGTTCGGGGGTTTTAGCAATTCCACTCATATTGATTTCCTCCTTTAGACGTCATATTAATAGTAAAAAAGTATAAATGCATAATTAATTTTTCTATTACCTTTATCTTCTTTTAGTACTATTTTTATAAATTCCATTATAATACTTTTTTAAGTTTACCTATACAAAATGTAACATTTAATAGTATATAAAGATAAATATTCCATTTATATGATATAGTCTTTATAAGTAAGTAATAAACAAACAGAAATGGAGTTTCAACATGAGGAACATAAGCAAGATAACAACAGGTACCCTTACAATCGCTTTGGCGCTTGGATTAATGGGGTGCAGTCACGCACGTTCAAACAATGAAAGCATAGATGAAAGCGAAGCAAGAAAAGAGCTGGCCATAGAGCTGAAATTTCTCCAAAACGAGTCCGAACGCTTAATCAATAAAGACGGAAAGGTAGAAGATAAAACGTTTCAAAGCTATAAAAACGATTTTAACCTGCTGTCTGCGTCTATTAATAGTACGTCAAAAGTAGAAACACAAAGTGATAGCGAGCTAAAAAAAAGCATAGCCCACTTAGCAAAAGACGTAGATACTTTAACAGAAAAAGAGTATGTAACATCCTATAAAAAATTCAATTCAAGCAAGACGATCTATGAAGTTACGCTCATGAACAATATGCATGACGTTATAGATGCAACAAAAACTTCGGAAGAAAGCAGTAACGTGTTAGACTCATTTGATGATAAACACTTTCATTCTTCCGAAGCACAAATAAAAAAAGATATGGGGCCTGCGATTAGTCATATCAACACCGCATCTAAATATAAAATAGAGCTCATGCAAGACGAAATCCAAAAGCATCGCGACAGTTATACAAAGCTCCAGCTCGAACAATTAAAAAAAGCCACTCATAATTTTGATTTGTCTCTTAACGATCAAATTAAATCGATTCAATCCTATAAACCTATAAGTGGAGATTATAATATAAGCAGAAACTTTCGCTATAATTCCTATGATAAATATACAAATGCCTGTGTGTACATTACTGACTTTGAATCTAATTTAGGAATTGCCAAGGCCGGTGATTTTTAAAAAAAGGCTCTCTATAAAGTACTTTTAGAGAGCCTTTTTGCTGTATTCATTACAAACGCGATTTCTTTATTTCTAGCGTTCTATAAATATTTTCTTCTCATGAGCCAGATAAAGCATCGCGTACATCCTAGTTATATCAAGGTTATATTTCACAAATAATAACCAAAATAAGGGTTTTAAGAGAGCTTTATAGCTCATTTACCGCGTCAGGAAACCTTATTGTTTGATACATCAACTAATAAAGAGTAAAGTTTTTCTATAATAAAGGTTAAAAGCGAAAGGATGAGTAAGATGTTTAAAGACGGTTATGTAAAAGTAAATGATGTAAATCTTCATTATGTAACAAAAGGTGAAGGCGAGCTTATGCTGTTTCTACACGGATTCCCTTACTTTTGGTATACATGGCACCATCAGTTAGAAGAGTTTTCGAAAGATTATCGCGTGGTAGCTGTAGATATGCGAGGCTATAACTTATCAGATAAGCCAGAAGAAATTTCTTCTTACAGCATGCCCATTCTAATGGAAGATGTAAAGCAACTAATTGAAGCATTTGGTGAAAAAGAGTGTGTGCTAGTGGCGCATGATTGGGGCGGCGCTGTAGCATGGGCATTTGCTTATACATATCCGCAGTATGTCAAAAAGTTAGTGATGTTTGATGCACCGCACCCTTACACATTTATAAGAGAGCTTGCTGAAAATCCTGCTCAACGAGAAGCAAGCAGCTATATGAGCTTTTTCCAACAGCCAAACTCTCAGGATGAGCTACTCGCGAATCATAGTGAAAAATTAAGAAACATGCTGACGGAGCCTGGCATCAAAAAAGGCTATTTAACAAAAGAAGAAGAAGCTAAATACGTAGAGGCGTGGAACCAGCCGAATGCAATGAAATCCATGCTTAACTACTACCGTGCGTCTTCCCTTTATCCGTTTGAAGAGCGCGTTCATAAACCTGTAGCACTGCCGCATAAAGTATTCGAATCTCCAACTTTAATTGTATGGGGAAATGCGGACGAAGCGTTTGAAAATAGTAATTTAGATGGAATTGAAGAGTACGTTCCAAACGTAACGATTCACCGCTTAGATGGTGTAGGACATGCTCCTCAACATGAGCAGCCAGAAAAGGTGAATGAATTTATGAGAGAGTTTTTAAGCAAATAAACGAGAGAAAGACTGCAGAATACGGTATACCGCCGTTTTGCAGTCTTTTTTTAAATGCTAAAAGCTAATTTCATCTATTTTTTACATGATTGGTTTATTTTTCAACGTTTTAACAAGTGCATACCGGGTATAAATTTTACTGTACAGATGCAGTCCCCCAAAGGAACATGTACATTTCTTTCTTACTTACCCTTTTTGGAACTCTCTTTTTTGAGGGTTCTTTTTTTACGCATTTACTCTTTCCTTATCGGAAGAACAATCTTAAATAATGCCCCTCCCGTCTCTTTATTATCGACCGTGATGCTTCCTCCGTGGTTTTTCACAATGGAATGAGCAATATAAAGACCTAACCCTAAGTTTCCGTGGCCGCTTGTTCTTGACGCATCTTCTCTGTAAAACTTTTTAAACACCTGCTCTTTGTTCGATAACGCAAAGCCGGGACCCGTATCATGTATTTCAAAAATCACTTCGCCGTGATGAATGACGGTATTCCACCCTATTTCCCCTCGTTCAGGCGTGTAGCGAATACAGTTTGTAATAATATTATCTAATACTTGAGAAATGCGCTGAGGATCTCCGTAAAATTGACTTGATGCTTCTGTTTCACTAACCGAAGGTAAAAAGGCAATCTCTTTTTTTTGACATAAAAGCTGAAACTCGTCTGTTTTCTCATGAACAAATGAGATTATATCGATTGGCTCTCTCTTTACGGTAAAGCCCGGATTTTCGATCACAGATACTTCTTGCAGCTGATTTAATAGCTGAATCGAACGCTGTGTATTTGTGTAGATCGTATGTAAATATCTATCGAGCCTCTCTGGATCTCTTTTGCTTCCTTCTACTAAAATTTCCGTATGGCCATGAATAATCGTAAGAGGCGTTCGTAAATCATGCGCAATCGCGGCCGTCATATCTTTGCGGTCTTCTTCTAGCTGCCACTGTTTAGCTAACGATTGCTTTAATTCTTTTCGCATTTCTTCAAAGGCATGAAGCAGCTGACTTAATTCTTTGGCGTCTTGAGTCAGGGACAGCGAAAAATCCAAATTATTATGCTGAATGTTTTTGGCTGCGGTCATCAGCTCGTTAAAAGGCCGTTCAATTTTTTTACTAAATCGTCTTCCAAACAAATAAGCAAACAAGTAAAAATAAAGAAACGGACTAGCTAGCGATACAAATGTAACAAGCGCAACAATCCATTTAATATTTGGATTAGCAGAGGCCATATTTAATTGATACCGTAGCGCAATCGCCCCGTTTACTTCTTCTTTTGAATTAAAAAGCGGATAAACTTTTATAATATATTTACCTGAGCGGATATTGGTATTGACCTGAGAGTAAAGATCACGTTTATTTTTTATGTATGAAGTGGACATGGATCCATACACGATTTGCCCTTTTTTATTTATAATTTGATAATCCATTCCTTCTAGCGGAATAACCGATTCTACTTGGTTTTTAGCATCTTTAGAAAGAAGCGCATCTTCTTTTTCTTTGACGAACTGAAGAATATCAGGAATTTGTTTTTCATAGTAATTTGCTGGATTCAGTGCTCCAGGCATAAGAAACCAGTTTACTGCAATCACAATTCCCCACGTTAAAAGCGTCGCAAGCAGGCTGTACAGTAAGATTAAATGAAACGATAACACAAACTGCGCTTTTAATGTTGCTCGGTTCATCCATTTTTTTATTTTACCCATTTGTAGCCAATTCCCCAAACGGTTGAGATGTAAGGCGTTTCGTCATATTTTAATAGTTTTGCTCTAATTTTTTTCACGTGTTCTGTAATCGTAGACGAATCTCCTTCCGCGTCGTAGCCCCACACTTTTTCATACAGCTGCTCACGTGTAAAAACCTGACCTGGATGAAGAGCAAGGAAATGAATCATCTCAAATTCTCTTGAAGTAAACGGAATCACTTCATTGTTATGTAGAATTTGATAGCCGTTTAAATCAATGGTTAACTCTCCAAAGTGAAGCCTGTTGTAAGAGTTACTGCTAATTCTTTGTTCTCGGCGCAGATGAGCATAAATGCGGGCTTTTAGTTCTTTCATGCTAAAAGGCTTAACTAAGTAATCATCTCCACCGACTAATAGTCCTTTTACTCGGTCCTGCTCCGTTTGTTTGGCACTTAGAAAGATAATGGGGCATGATATGCTTTTTCGGATCATTTCACAAAGCGCAAAGCCGTCCATGCCTGGCATCATCACATCCAGCACAATTAAGTCTGGATTTATTTTTAACTTTGTTAACGCTTCTTGCCCTTCGTAAGCAAACACCACCTCATATCCTTCATCTTGCAGCGCATCTTTCATAAAGGAAATAATGTCTTTTTCGTCGTCCACTAGTAAAATTGTTTGGTTCATCTCCAGCTCACCCTACCCATTCTTTCTTTTTCCACACGAATAGGTTTATTATAAGGCTAATGAACAAAATTGGAAATAATAGGTTTACTAAAAATTCAGAGTTTGGCTTGCTTAATTCATGAAAAACAGAATCGGTTACGGAGAAAAAGAAGCTTAGTTTATCTGACACATACACGCTTCCAATTAAAGCACCAATGGTTGCGACGTAAGATAAAATGGAATTAGGCATAAGCACACTCAGGATACTCCCGATGCTAATTACCGCTATAAAGATACAAAAACAAATGCCGTAAAATTTGAGCGAATATAGTAACGCTCCAATAGTTCCTAGAGTCTGTCCTCCTAAAAACGTTGTTTCATTTACATGAGGCATAACCATTCTTCCAAGACATGTCCCCACTACCCACGTAATACAAAGAATAATAAAAACTAGTGAACATTGAACGGTCCACTTTACAAAAAACAGCTTCACGCGATGGTGCGGTCGAATTAGTACCATGCGCAGCGCTCCCGACGTATACTCGCCGTTAAAACTATCTGCCACAAACATAGGAATAACAATAAACGTAATCACAAACGATAGGTCTCGAAGAAGCAGTGGTGCTGAATTTAAAGAATCAATTTTTACGTCATGAGCCGCATCAAAAAATGAAATGCCTCCCCTTTGAAAGAAAAAGAACCAACTAAAAGCAAGTAATCCTATGTACACACCTAGTACCACTGCTGTCTTTTTCCGTTTAAACGTTCGCTCTAATTCACTGACAAAAAGTCCTGTCATCATGTCTTCTCTCCTTTTATAGAAACGATTCTTTTTTTCGAATAGCTACATACGTTAAACCGCCAAAAAATAAAATATAAAAACCTAAAACGCCGACATTCCACCCTACAAACTGCGGGTTTTCTGCCATCATGACTGTAATGCCCTGCCATTGAATCATCGGTACGGAAGTAAAGAAAAGCTGTCCAAAGAGCTCTTCACTCATCCACTGCCTAAACCCTCTTAATAAAGTAGGATACGAAAATGATATTAGTATAAAAGCAACCCCAATTCCAACAGCCGTAGTAGTCGTTTTGCTGATAACAGAGATAAAAAACAGCACACAGCATATTGCAATCGTCGTTAAATAGGCATATCCATAGAATGCAAGATTATATACTAGCGCTTCTTTTATGTTAAAAGTATGACTGTGATAAAATACAAAGTAGCTTTGCGGGTGTTCAAACATTAGAAAGCCTATCGCATAGCTCACACAGAAATACGTGATAAAAAACAGTAAATTAAACAGCAGAAGCGCTATGGCTTTTGCGAGGATGATTTCTTTAAACGAATACGATCGCATCATGACCATTCGCAGCTGTCCTGACCGGTACTCTTCAGTAACCACGAGCGTAATAAAAACTAAGAACATGGCATTAAAAACTGTAAATAACATTTCGGCTAAGCTCAGCACAGGAAAGTTTCCCGCAAACGTATACTGTGGTAAATCGACTGTGAGTGCTCCATTTTGTTTTTGGAGATAAGAAGAAGCAACTAACAGCACCACCGGCACTAACAAAAAGGTCAGCCAGGCCACTTTTCGTTTCCAAAGTCTTTCCCACTCCGCTACTAACAGCTCCTTCATTGCGACACCAGCTCTACAAACGCATCTTCAAGATTTTTACCGGATGCTAACTGATCTAAAGCGCCGTCCCACATTAGCTCTCCTTCTCTCATCACCACAATTTGATCACATACTCGCTGTAATTCATCCAGTAAATGACTAGAGATTAAAATCGTTTTGTTATAGTCACGTTTTAAGGTAAAAAGCAGCTCGCGCAGTTCACGTACGCCCATTGGATCTAAGCCGTTGGCTGGCTCATCTAGTATTAATAAGTCCGGGTCGCCTAGGAGCGCTTGAGCAATACCGAGTCTTTGCTTCATCCCAAGAGAATACGTTCGAACTTTATCATTTTCTCTGCCGGTTAATCCCACAATATCAAGCACTTCTTTTACTCTTTGCTGCCTTTCTTGCTTTGTTGAAAATGGATGCAGTCGAGCTAAGTTTGCCAGGTTTTCTTTTCCCGTCATATAAGGAAAAAAGATGGGTGACTCTACAATCGCACCAACGCTTTGCAGTGCTTCTTTTCTTTGTGAAACAATAGGTTTATTAGTAATAAAAACTTCTCCCCCAGTTGGTTTAATCAACCCCGTCAATAAACGAATTAACGTTGTTTTACCAGCTCCGTTTGGCCCTAGCAGTCCGCATATTTCCCCTTCCCCAATTTGAAACGATACTTCTTTTACTAAGTGACGACGTCTCACTTTTTTCGAAACGCTCTTTACCTCTAAAATAATATTTTTCATCTTAAATCCCCCCTACACGTAGTATAGGAGGGATTTATAAAGAATTTATAAAGTTTATAAAAATTATCCTACAGGTTTTTTGGCAATGATAAATGCAACAGTCGCAAACACAAGTAAACATACGCATAAAAACAAATAGCCAGCGCCTTCAAACCCTCTTACTTCTACATAGCCAATATAAAAAAACACAGCGGCAGCCATAACGGTAAGCATTGAAGGAAGCATTCTAATGACCTTGTTCCATTTCATTTTTCTGAACAGCCAAGTTAACATGAGTATAAGTACACCTGGCAGCAGTGCAATCAGTAAAGGACCGCCTATCATCATATCTATCAACCTCTCTAAATCCTTTTCATTCACTTAAAATAGAGATAATCAGCTTACGACTCAGAAATTCCATTTGCAATCGCTAATAAAAACATCAAAGCAGAAAGCAACACAAAAAAGATGCTGTTTGTGATAATGCTAAACCACACGACGCTTGGCTTCTTTGTTCGAACTCCTAAAACTAACGCCACAATAAAGCCAACATCTATCGCAAAAAACAGCCACAGCGGAATAGTCAAATCACCGCTTCTACTTGGAAAAATTGAATTTGATGGGAATATCCGATTCGCAAAAAACACTACAAACGAAGCTGCCAGCAAAATAATTGTTAATACAATTGGCTTATTTTCTTTTGAAACACTCATTTCAAATACCCTCCTAACTAAAGAAAATAATACCATATAGTACTAAATTGAAATATACAAATTACAAACTTCATTCATTGTTCCAATAATCTTGATTTCTCAGATTAAAAAACCATATATTCAATAATATGGTAAAATCATTTATATAAAATCGTTTAAGGAGTCTATATATGAAACTGGATTCGAAAAGAAGAAACATTCAATCGAAATATAGAGAAAAAATAAACGTAAAAAAAGCGGAACGACAACATTCTGCCGAAGCCTTATTTGTTTTTGCCTTCTTTATACTGCTTGGTTTTCTAGTCTTCCAAAACTATATAGACTGGTAAAGAAAACAAGGTGACATATTTAACCGCAAAAGAAAAGGTTCAAATTCTATAGAATTTGAACCTAGGAATTATCACTCTCTTAATGAACTGATGCTCTTGCATTTGGCTTGTTGTAAGTCGCTAATCTTTGAAGTAATTCTTCACTTACATCATTTAAACCTGTCAGCTTCACCTCAGCAGACGTTTGTTCTTTTAGCTTCAGTACAATTTTATCGATAGCCGCTACGGCTGAGTCATCCCAAATATGCGCTTCTGAAAAATCAATCAAAATTTGATCTTGTTTTTCTGTAAACGTAAAAGAATGAACAAAGTCTTCTACGGAGGCAAAGAACAGCTGACCTTTTACTTTATAGACCGTTCGATTTTCCGATTTCTTTGCTGATACGTCTAGCTTTGAAATTTTTGCAGCAAAGAAAACTGCACTTAAAATAACACCCGCAATAACTCCTTTTGATAAATCATGTGTTGCTACAACCGTAATTACCGTCACAAGCATCACAACGGTATCTGTTAAAGGAACTTTCGTTAATGTACGAAGCGAAGACCAGTCGAATGTTCCGATGGATACCATAATCATGACCCCGGCTAGTGCAGCCATTGGGATTTTAACAACCCAGTCCCCTAGCACCAAGATGAGAAACATGAGAAATATCCCCGCTACAAACGTTGATAAACGACCGCGTCCGCCTGATTTTACATTGATAACGGTTTGACCAATCATCGCACAGCCGGCCATGCCGCCAAAGAAACCAACGACGATATTCGCAATTCCTTGCCCTCTGCTTTCTTGGTTTTTATTACTAGACGTATCTGTCATATCGTCCACAATCGATGCCGTCAGCAGCGATTCCGTTAATCCGACAATAGATAATCCTAGCGCTGTTGGAAAAATGATAGACAGTGTTTCCATATTCCAAGGAACGTTAGGAATAGAAAACACCGGCAGTGATTTTGTAATTTCTCCTAAGTCTCCTACTGTACGCAAATTAAATCCTCCAAAAATAGCTACAATTGTCATGACGACAATCGCTACTAATGGCGAAGGCACTGCTTTTGTAAAGCGCGGTAAAACGTAAATAATAACAAGAGTTAACGCAACAAACACATACGTCATCGTTGAGATTCCTACAAAATGCGGAACTTGTGCCATAAAAATTAAAATCGCTAATGCATTCACAAATCCTACCATTACGGACCTCGGAATGAATTTCATAAAGCGAGCAATTCTAAAGATGCCAAACAGAAGTTGAATCACACCTGTTAAAATAGTCGTTGCCCATAAATACTCCATTCCATGCTCTTTTACGAGTGTCACCATCAGCAGGGCCATCGCGCCGGTAGCTGCAGAAATCATCGCAGGACGCCCTCCTACAAAGGCCATCACAACGGCGATACAAAAAGATGCGTGTAAGCCCACCATCGGATCTACTCCGGCAATAATGGAAAAAGCAATAGCTTCAGGGATGAGCGCAAGTGCTACGACAATACCTGAAAGAATATCTCCTTTCACGTTGCCAAACCACTCCACTTTTAATTTATTGAACATGATAACCAAAAACACCTTTCTCTCTATAGTCATAAACGTTTACTGTACGCTTTTCTAGATTTTGGACAATAAAAGTAGTAAAATAGAAAATAAACAGCACCTAAATGGAACGTTTATGGTACTTTTAATATATAAAAAAATGAGTGAAAACAGCCCAACATATCCCATCTTCCTCAAGTATTATATTTACGTACATGAAACACGTTTATTAAAACGATGAAGTCAGCTTCTTTATTTTTTCCTCATTTAATCCAAACGCTTCTTTCACTTTATTTTCTAAGTCCTCTGTAATCCTCCTCTTCCCAACTTCCACTAATGCAATGAGTGAAAAACTGCAGTTTACTCTTTCAGCGAAATTCCGCTGATTCAAATTGTAGCTTTTCCGAATCAATTTGATGGTGTCTTTATCCATATTGTCACCTCGCTTTTTTTATATAAGTGGCTTCCAACTCTCATAGAAGCCGAGACGTTGTTAACAACTAAAACTCTAGCAGACCTAAACCAAAATGTCTATCACTTTTTGTTCCAAAAACGATCTTTTTTGGAACTATACTTCTTTCTATACTGAAAAGAAATGTTATGAGCGGAAGGAATTTGGTACAATAGGTAAATATAAATAAACAATCCATGCAGGAGATGGTGTAGTGATTATTGGTTATACCCGTCCATATAGCGAAGATGAAAACTTGGACAAACAGTTACAGGCGTTGCAGCCTTTTAATTGCGATAAAATTTATCATGAAAAAACAAATTCCATAAAAAAAAGAGTAGAATTCGATGAGATGGTAGCTTCATTTCAGCCAGGCGATACAGTCGTTGTGTATAAATTTTACTGCATTGCAGACTCTACTCGGCACCTTATTGAATTAATTGAATATCTTTCAGATAATCATGTTCACTTTGTATCGATTTTGGATGACGTTGATACATCCACCGAACAAGGAAAAACCTTTTTCAGTACCATTAAATGTATTGGTGAATTTCAACATGACGTGATCAGTGAACGCACAAAAGCCGGTCTTCAAGAAGCAAAATCAAAAGGAAAAAGCGGCGGCCGGCCAAAAAAACCTGACTATAACGTCCACCGAGCACTTGACATGTACTGGAGTAAAAACTATACGATTGCTCAAATTACAGAAGCTACAGGTATAAGCAAGACGACTTTGTACCGTTACTTAGATAACTAAAGCACATGTAAAAAAGACGTCCTTTTATTCGGTAAAAAGGCCGTCTTTTTTTAGTGACTATATCACTGAAGGTATTTAGGATTCGGTTTAGAATGGTGGTTAATTTCTTCAAATATATTTGAAGAAGGTTTAGACGACACTTTGTTATGTAAATCTTGCGCAGGCACGCTGGTTTGAGAAAAAGATGACATATATAATTCCATCAACTGTTTAAAGTCCCCTACAGTCAAAGGTTTTGCATCTTCTCGAAGTTCGTATCCTAACTGTCCATTTGGTTCGATTGTGGCGATTTTAACATCTTTTATGTTTGATATACCTGCATTTCGTAATCTCATTTCTAATTGATCGGCGGTTAAACGTAATTTTTTAAGCTGCTTAGTATCTAATTGACCGTTATTTATAACGATTTTAGATTTACCTGTCAGAAATTTTTCAAATCCATTAAACTTTAATTGTAAGTACTCTAAAACTAAAATAGCAAGAACAAAAATTGCTGCCCCGCCAATGGCTTTTAGCATACTTTTCTCAACAATAGGTTGTACAATGATGGTACCTAAGGAAATCATAACGACCGTTTGAGCGAGCGTCATTTGAGCAATCGATTTTCTTCCCGCTATTCTCAACAATAAGATTCCCGTTAAAATCAAGATTACAGATTGCCAGATAAAATTCATAATATCATCCTTTTTATTACAGTCTGCTTTTAGATTAGGCATCTGAAAGCAAATTATTCATGTATCAAAAATTTCGTTTCCACTCCTCATACCCTAATAAAGTTAGAAAACAAAAAGATACCTTACGTAAAGGTATCTTTTTGTTTTGTTATTTTCTTTCTCGAAATCACAGGACTTATACAGATTGATCAATGCAGCGTATTAATCTTGTTTCGATGTCTTCTGCTAGTGTTTGGAGCTCTTCATTATGAAGCATATTAATCATAGCCGTAGGCCTAGGCATGCCAATCTTTGTTTCACTTTCATCTTGATATACAACCATTTTACAAGGGAGAAAATATCCTACTAAAAGATTTTGCGAAAGAACACGCTGAGCTTCTTTCGGATTACACACTTCTAATACTGTAAACGGTGTATGAAAGTCCTGCCCTTTTTCCTGTAGCTTTGCAGTTAAATCGAAATTCCACAAAACACCGAACCCTTCGCTTTTTAAGTTTTCTTCTAGAGAACTAATCGCTTCTTCTAGGCTTTTCGAGGTTTTTACCGTGTAATCAAACATCCAATCTCCTCCTGTTAAGTTAGAATGAATTCCTTTCTTCTACGAAACTTGAAGTTCATGTTATTCTGCCCCATCCTTAAAGTTTAAATCTATAGAATATCAACGGCAGCAGCTCCAAATAAAATCTACATCGCATGCTTTACTCCTTTTTTAACAAGTACCCAGTTCGCTGGATAGCTTGTACAAAAGCCAATGATCATGGCGATTTGCATCATAAACCAAAAGACCACGCTGTCTGGTTTGGGTGCCTGTGCAAAAAAGACATAATGTGATAAAGCCATCCAGCCGAACATCCCTATTTCAAACGCAATAAGCGACCACGTATCTGCTTTTACTGCATTTTTCAGCTCATCTTTTGAGCCGTTATCTTTCATACTCATACCATAGTATTGAAAAGCAATTCCCGCTATATAAGCAAGAATAAATTCCACTACGTAATCTGCAAAAAGTACGCTTCCGGCAATCGTCCATCCCGTTAAAAATACGATTGGTGCGCCAATTAAATCTCCGACCGAGCACCCGCTGCTGCAGTGGGTCGTAGATACAAAAACACTTTGCCAAAAAGGCTTCTTACTATGATGGTGTTCATGATGATCTTCATGGCTATGATGCATATGTTCAGAGGAATCATGAGCGTGATCGTGTTTCTTTCGATCTTTACGGCCTAATTTAAAGTAAAACCATATCCCGGCCACAGGAAAATATAGGCCCGTAATAGGCCACACAATATTCATCACAAACATCATCTGCGGATGCCTGATCACGTCGATTGTAATAACTAAAAATTGAATAATTCCGATTGTAATAGCTATATAAGAAAGTATTTCTAGCCAGCTCATGTGCTACACTCCTTTAAGATTTATGTATCAATCACATACCCTCTACCCCTATATCTAAACGTAAAAAAAAGAAACTGCTCATTACTTAATAACTTTTACAATGCTGTTATCTTTTATTAGGTTTAATAAACTAAACGATAGTCTAATGTAATAAAGAGAAGAAAAATAAGGAGGAATTTTACAATGTCTAACGAAAATTATCAAACTGTTATTCAAACGCTGCATGACTGTATGAGTGCCTGCAACCAATGTTTTGATGCTTGTCTAAAGGAAGAAAATGTAGGGATGATGGTGGACTGTATCCGTTTTGACCGAGAATGTGCAGATATGTGCGGATATTTGGAACAAGCTTTAGAAAGAGGAACGCCTTTCGTTGCTGAACTAGCGGGAGTTTGCGCCGAAATTTGCGAAAAATGCGGTAACGAGTGTAAGAAACACGATCATGACCACTGTCAAAAATGTGCAGAGGCTTGCTTGAAATGCGCCGATGAATGTAGAAAATTAGCTGCATAATCTTTGGAATATAAGAAAGCTAGAACCCTTGAAGCGCATTTCAGGCATTAAGGGTTCTTTTTAGTGATAAGGCAAGAGAGAATCTCTAGGCTTTCTAAAAAACGAATAAACTTTTTAAGACTTTGCGAGCGCTGCTTCCCTTTCTTTACTATAAAATCAATTTGAACGTCTTCTGCAAGCTCTTCGTATTCAATTCTTTTCATATCACCACGAGAATTTACTACGCTAGCCGGGACTACACTCATCCCCAGTCCATCGCGGACACCTTGTAAAATCGCTTCTAATGAATCAAATTCCATCATGTTGGCTTTATGTGTATGATGTTCTTTTGAAAACGCTACTAGTCTGTTTCTATAGATGCAGTTTACATCACTATTGATGAGCAGCATTGGTGGGGTTTTTTCTTCTATATCTTCAGACGTAGGTGAGATGAGTACCACCTTTTCTGCGTAGTGATAAACTCTTTCAAACTGAGCCCCGTTATAGGTACCGCTAAGAAAAAGTCCATCAATTTCCCCGTACGAAAGCATTTCTTGCAAGACTTGTTTTCTATCTGTTTTGATTTTAACTTCAATATCCCGATGTTCTTTCAAAAAAGACGAAAATAAAGCTGGAACTTTACTAGCAGAAACCGTCTGCGACGCACCAATGATTAAAGATGTTCTAAACTTATTCGGATTAACTTCTGCTTTAGCTTCCTCCATTAACAGTAAAATACGCTGTGCATAGTTAAACAAAGCTTCCCCTTCATCCGTTAACGTGACTCCTCTATTTGTGCGTGTCAGTAATTTAGTATCTAACTCTTCCTCTAATTTTTTTATGCGCTGACTGATATGCGGTTGAACATATCCTAATACCTCGGCGGCTTTTGATAGTGATTTTGTTTCTGCCACACATTTAAAAATTCGTAAGTCTTGGCTTTCCAATTTCCATTCCTCCGCTGATATCATTTTAAATGATACCTCTCTTAGTATTACCTATTATATCCTTTTTTTTATCGAAGATATAATAAAAGATGTTGAGAGAAAGGAAGGTTAAGAGAAATGAACGATTTTAAAAACAAAGTATTTATTATCACAGGCGGAGGCACTGGTGTAGGCAAAGCAACGGCTTTAAAGCTAGCCGATAAAGGCGCAAAACTTGTGATAAACTACAGCAACTCAGAAAAGGAAGCTAAAAAAGCTGTGGAAGAAATTTTAGAAAAAGGAAGTATGGCTTTTGCTTTTAAAGCGAATGTAGCCAACGAGAATGAAGTGAATGAAATGATTCATCAAACGATTGCACAATTCGGACGGTTAGATGGATTAGTGAATAACGCTAGTATTACTGCTCAAATCCCGATGCATGACTTAGAGTCTGCAACGGATGACGTATGGGACTCTTTATATGATATAAACGTAAAAGGCATGTTTCACTGTGTAAAAGCAGCCGTTCCACATATGAAAAAACAAAAGTCAGGAGCGATTGTTAATGTAGGAAGTGTTGCCGGCACAACTGGAATTGGCTCGTCTATTCCTTATGCAGCAACAAAAGCAGCGATTCACACGATGACGAAGTCGTTAGCGATTGCACTGGCACCCCATATTCGAGTCAACTGCATCTCTCCTGGTGCAGTCGACACAAGGTGGTGGTCTGGCAACGAAGATAAAATGTATCAGCTTGCAGGAAATCTGCCTCTTCAGCGCATTTCTTCTCCTGAAGATATCGCAGATGCTATTCTTTTTCAGTTAAAACAAGAGTCCGTGACGGGCCAAGTGTTTACGATTGATAACGGACAAACTCTTTAAGCATATGAAAATATTCCAAAAAATAAACCCCACTACTAGAAAGAAATAGTAGTGGGGTTATAATAAGCACTATGCTACTGATTGGCTCTCTCTTTCCCCAGTGAAAATCCTTCAAACAGCCGGCCTCCATATGGTTCTAACACTTTATCAACCAGTTGAATCACTTTATCTTTATTCCCTGTTTTATAAAAGGTATCAAATGCCTCTACAAACTCTTTACTAAAGCGTTCATTATAGTGATTCAAAGACCGGACAATCCATTTAGAATCCCCGATCCAATGACCGTTTGTTCTTAACACAAATTCATGCGTTATATAAGCGAGCGTGTTGGCAATAAAAAGTGCTTCACCTGTATTTGAAGAACCGATTAAATCATCCAACGCATCGCTTACAAAATATCTTTTTAGTTCAATCGTCTCTTCCGACCATTTTTCCGGTCCTTTTTCTAGTAATTGTTTCGCTTCTTTTTTTATAGACTGGATTACTCCTTTATCCACTAAAATAATTCCCTCGGAAATCATTCTTGGCAATGAAGGTCTAGCCCTCTTACAGTCGCTTTTAAAAAAGACTTGGTATGAAGTCGGATTATGAGCAAAAACTTCAATGGCCCATCCAAATTCAATGAGTGACTCCCTAAAAGAAGAGGTAAAGCTATCGTCAAAAATAACAAGATCAAGGTCGGACGTATGTGTAGCTTCGCCTCTGACTACGCTTCCGGCAAGTAATGCCCCCTGACAATTAGGATAATGCTTAGAAATAAATTGTGTAGCTGCTTGCAGCGGTTCTAACTTTTTTAGCTCTTTCATCGTATTCCTCCAGAAAATGATATATATTGTTTTTCTGGTTAGAACGTGGAAATTCCTTTAACAATAAGTTCTTATTTAACCTTTCTGAACATGTCTACTGTATTTACTTTTAGTTACCGTCATTTAAATGACTCTTTTATCCAAATTCCCCCTTGCCTTAAAGTTAACTTTAACGTTTAAGCTAGTTTTATAGTTTTTAAAATACAAAAAAGGGGAAACACTATGCTAATTAAAAGAATAACGGTGCAACTTTCCGGTGGACTTCTAGCTAGACATACAGCTTTGTTTGTACGCGAAGCGTGTTCGTTTCAAAGTGATATTTTTCTTGCGAAAGATGGAAAATGTGTAAGTGGAAAAAGCATCATGAAGGTAATGGCTTTGGCTGTTAAGAAAGGAGATGAAATAACACTGCTGACAAATGGAGTTGATGAACAAGCTGCCGCTCGCACCCTTGAAGAATTTCTTTTAACTAAACATAGATAGAAAGCTGCCATGCTATTCCTTCCTTTCCTTTTTTCATAAAGTCATAGAACGAAATTTTTTTCAAAAAACTCTTGCTTTAAAGTCGACTTTAACGTTTAAGCTAGTATTGTAGTTTTTAAATACATCAAGCGTAGTCAGTGAATGCACGTTTAGTAGCAACTGGTTATGTTTAATACGAAAGGATTGTGTTTTTACTTATGTGTAATAATCATCAACATACAACAACATCACGTGTTTTAAGTGCACCGCACGCAAAGGCAAAATTTGAAAATACGACAATTGAACGCAGAGAACTGCGAGCAGACGACGTTTTAATTGATATTAAGTTTAGCGGTATCTGTCACTCTGATATTCATAGTGCATTTGATGAGTGGGGCGGCGGGATGTTCCCGATGGTTCCTGGTCACGAAATCGCAGGAGTGGTTGAAGCGGTTGGCGAAAACGTAACAAAATACAAGGTTGGCGATCGCGTAGGCGTTGGATGTTTCGTTGACTCTTGCGGAGAGTGCGAGTACTGTGTGAACGGTGACGAGCAATACTGTACAAAAGGCGTTGTTCAAACGTACAATTCATTGGATTACGACGGAAACCGTACATACGGCGGCTACAGCCAAAAAATCGTCGTAAAAGAAGGATTCGTTGTTCGTATTCCTGATAACTTAAGTATGGATGCAGCAAGTCCGCTTCTATGCGCAGGGATTACAACATTTTCTCCATTAAAGCACTGGAATGCTGGCCCTGGCAAAAAAGTGGCGATCGTGGGAATGGGCGGCCTTGGACATGTAGCGATTCAATTTGCACATGCAATGGGTGCTGAAGTGACGGTATTGAGCCGTTCTAACAATAAAAAAGAAGAAGCACTAAGCTTTGGTGCAGATCATTATTTTGCAACAAGTGATGAAGCGACATTTACTGAATTAGCGGGTCGCTTTGACCTTATCTTAAACACGGTATCGGCTAACTTAAACGTAGATCAATACTTATCATTACTTCGCGTAGATGGAACGCTTGTTAACGTGGGCGCACCTGCTAACCCAGATCAATACAGCGTATTCTCCCTTATCATGGGACGTCGCAGCATTGCGGGTTCACTTGTAGGCGGCATTCGTGAAACACAAGAAATGCTTGATTTTGCGGCTGAACACGGCGTTGCTCCTATGATCGAAGTTATCGATGCAAATCAAGTAGACGAAGCGTATGAGCGCGTTCTTCGCAGCGACGTTCGCTATCGATTTGTTATTGACATTTCTACACTGTAAGTTTAGAAAAAAGCGGGCAGCTAATTGGATTAGCTGCCCGCTTTTTATTTCTTTATAAAATAAAAAACAAACGGTAAATTAGGCTTTAGATGAAAGCTCTTCCCGGTACTTTTGCTCTAATTTATCATAGTAGTCAATTTTCGTTTCCACTTTTCTAAAAGCTGCGTCCAGCTCTCTTTGTTTTTCCATCATTTTCTCTCTATGCTTTTCAAATATCTGCTTGCGCAAACCGATTGTATCATCACCTTCTTGTGTTAATTCAACAATTTTACGTAACTCTAAAAGAGAGATGTCTGTTTTTCGTAAGCAAATAATAAATTCCAGCCACTCGATATCCGACTCGCTAAAAATACGATTTCCGTTTTCGTCTCTTTTTATAAAAGGCAAAAGCCCTTGCTGCTCGTAGTATCGAAGCGTATGCGTAGGCAGCCCTACCTTTGCAGCGGCCTCTTTAATATGATATTCCATTCCACTATACCCTCCATCGCCATTCTTAGTACGGCGTTTGCTTTATGTATCTAAGCTTCCCTTTTCAAGGGTGCTTTCAACTCATCTTCTAGGTTTCTACTATACGATATATATAATCAAATCCCCTATTTTCTTTGCTATGAGATAACTGTATAAATAGTATCATAAACATTAAAGCAAACGTGAAGGCAACTTATAAAGAGCTGCCGTGAAATCAGCAGCTCTTTTCATTTATATATAAAATACGATTAATCTGCGGCCATCACTTTACTTAGTTCATTTAATAAATAATCCAGGGTTTGACTGATTCGAACTGTATTACGACTTGTAAGACCTTCTGTAAGTCCCAACATAACCATGTGCTCTCTTGCTGTTTCGATTTCTGTCATTAAGACTTGCATGACAACTCCTTTATACCACTTCACAGCTCATCACCCCTTTTTACTATACATATATCTCATATGCGGCAATCTTAAACCTATCATACAGGTTTTTGGGGGTGAATAGCGAGTTTTAGACCTTCAACAGCTGTATTTTTTATGAAGTAAATATACTAATATACTTATTGAAATAGAAAGTATCACTCCACTTACTACTAGAAGTGAAGAAAAGGCCCCCTAAATGGAGGTCTTTTCTTATTTCTTATAAAGCAGTCTAATACAAAGCCTTAGCCTTTAAAATATTCTCGGTAATACGAACCTTTCTCACACTCTATCTCATAGCGCAGCCTCGTTTGCTTCCTGTAAAGCTCTTCGGACAGCTCATTAAATTCACCTTCTGTGATAGATCCATGAATTAAATTGTTGAATAAATTATTAAGATGTTCAGTTAATTCTTGAAGTTTTTTTTCTTTCAATGAACGTCACCCTTTAAAATAATTTTCATCTTCTAAAATTATATCAAATAAAACGTTTTCATACGATATATTTTTTACTGAATTATCGTATTAAAGTGATGAAAGTATTTTTTAACCACCGAAAAACAATCAAAGAGCTCAGAGAAATCATTAATTACATGATTTGGGCAAAAAATAAGTGGATAAAGACCGCGGACAAAAAGGCAAATGGTATCAACCGTTTTGACAAAAGCATAGGATGAAAAGAAAAATGAAACGAGAAAAGGAGAATGAGTATGCACTATGCACCTTATTATCATCAGTGGCAGACCCCAGTGTACTATGGCTGGCAGCCATATAGTTATTATGTGCCGAATCACTATCACACCAGCGAACAGTTTCAACAAAGAAACGGGAAATTAAAGGACTACGGACCAAGGCCATTTGTTATTAACATTAATGAAGCGTCAAAGCAAAACAATACGTACCGCACTGCTTTATGGACGGGAACACATTTACAAGTGACGCTAATGAGTCTCAAGCCCGGTGAAGATATCGGCTTAGAAATCCACCCTAACGTTGATCAATTCCTGCGCATTGAACAAGGGCAAGGCGTTGTTCAAATGGGAAAAAGTAAAAACAACCTAATCTTTAAACGAAAAGTCTACGATGATGATGCGATATTTATCCCTGCCGGAACGTGGCATGATCTCACTAATACGGGTACCACTCCGCTAAAGCTTTACTCCATCTACGCTCCTCCAAACCATCCGTTTGGCACAGTTCATGTGACAAAAGCAAATGCCTTAGCTGAAGAACATTAACTAACATAAGCTCGCTAGAAAATCGGTGTACTACCTTTTCTAGCGAGCTTTTTTTAACTTGCTATACATAAAGGATTTTATAGCCAAAGAAAGAATTATAGAATAAACGAACCTTTTTAAACAGCTTAAAATAACTGAAAGGCAAACGGGCGATGAAATTATTTTATAAAATTCCTAAATCAAACGTAAATCCTTCCCTTAAACTAGCAAGAAAAGTTCTATATATATCGGTAGAAGCAGTCATTATGACCATGCTTGTGATTAAATCTTTTACTGTGGCCTATGAAAACGACATAAATTTAATTCTCAGGCAGCTAAATGAACTAAAAGCTTCGATTGGCGGATTTGGCATAAACGAAGCTCTATTTTGGTTTATGATAAAATGCAGTATTTGTACCATCGTTACATTTGATATTTGCTTATATTTTCAAAAAAAGCTAAAAAGAAACCAAAAAGATTTATGATGTATACGCTAAAGCTTTTACATCGGACCGCTGTTAATTTCCGTACAAGTTGGATTCACAATCAAGAATCAAACTCGTTCGGATTTCCTTTAGCAAAAATACTTTTGCCCCAGCTCCATTTTTAATAGAAAAATAATAAAAGTAGAGGCATATCACGCCTCTACTTTCTGTTTAAAAATCTACATCGATATCTTCTTGAATGGTTCCGGTCACTTTTTCACTTTTAATTAATTGACCTTCTTTAAACGTTTCTTCCTCATCTGTAACGGGCTTCAGCTGCTTATAAGAAGGAACTGACGCAGAGCCAAGCTCTTTTTTAAGCAAGTGAATTTCTCCTAACAGCTCGCTTCTCAATGAATGAACTAACGATTGAAAATCTTCTTCGCGGCTGTCTTTCTGCCCGTTTTGTTCCACAAGCTTCGCTACATAATCCTGAAGTTCATTTGCCTGCGAGGACTCATATTCCTCACGATTTGCAGCAAAACGTGAATTCATTTCTTGTTTTAGCAAGTCAATTTCGCCCAGCAGCTCTTTTCGAAGTGAATGAACGAGCGACTCGACTTCATCTTTTTTATTCATTTTTTGCAAGTCTTGCTGTATGAGTCTCACTATATAGTTCTGCAGCTCGTTTGCCTGCTGTTTTTCTTTTAGAAATGAAGACACTTCTGACGGAATGTCAGCAGTTTCAATTGTAAAACTTGCATGTTCATCTCTATTACTTACGGTCTTTCCCCTTGCTCCCATCATATCTGCTGATAGATTCCCAGCTGTTAGAAACGCATTTGATAATAAGTAAAATGGTGCAGCCACCTGGGAGCTTAGCTGACCGTACCAATCGTCTAGCGCTTCCTTAAGGCGAGTGTGTTGATGACTCATGTATGCTCCCCCTTTTTAAGCGTGAACCGCTGCGTTTGTTTCATGTCTGCTTAAAATTTCAAGACCGTATAAATTTAACTTTCGTGTCTCCGGCAAGAAAAGATGGTTTTCTTCTCTGATTTCTTCCCCGTACATGTTATCAATCTGCTCTGCAATAAACTGTTGAAGGATAGGAGCCAGTCCTCCAATATAAATATATTTATAGACTTTATCTTTTGGCGATGGAAATAGATTTTCAACTTTTGTTAATAAAATTTGCGTGTATTCTCTAAGCGAAGCGTGAATAGGCTCCGTGAGATCTACTTTTTTCCCGCTGTTGCCGTCTCTTTGCTCCATTTTTGCTTTATGGATATTGGCAATAATAAATTCTTCTAATGAACGAACATCATCAAAATACTCAAGCAGCTTTTCATTTCTTAGCTTTTCAATATGCTTCAAATATGAAATATCCGTAAGACACTTCAACGAATTTCTGCTTTTAGGAGCTTGAAGTCCTGCAGGAAGCAGTGCCAGGTCAACCGTACCTCCGCCCAAATCTACAATTAGTGTTTCAAAATGTTTGAATGCATTTGCTTCTTCTCTATCTTGTAATTCAAAATCTTTTTTGATCGCCCAGCGAGCCACTTCGCTTTCAATACGGCATTTGCTCGTTTCGATGTTCACAGTGAGCGTTTTTTCTAATCCAGGAGTCAATACTGTAACCGTATGCTCTCCTTGAAAACGTTCGGCCATCTTCTGCTGCATTTCACTGAATTTATTTGTTTTCTTAAGCAGCCAAATCGGAAGCATAGTCGAGAAAAAATTAATCCCCACATGATTATCCTCTTTGTCTTTTCCTTTAAGTATGTTGTAATAAGCAACTGAAGCTAAAAACATTACATAAGGAATATCAGATTCAGTTTTATTATGTAACTTATTAATATGGATATTGCCTAGCACGTGTTTCTCTGCGGCGTCTCCTACTAAATAATACTTTTCTACTCCTTCAATTGTGGTAGAAATCAGTAAATTTTGAAGAAGTAATTCCGGTTCATTTACACTTGAAGGAAAATGCCCCTCTGCCTGATCTTTTGTGATTTCTACTACGTTTGTAGGAATTTCATAGTAATAACCATCCACTAGCGTTTGAAAAATTGAGTTACCAAAATCAACGTTTTGACGTTTGATATCCATCCTTGTTTCTCCCCTTTATCTTTTCGTGACAACACTAATAAGTATATATTTTCCTCATTTGTTTGTCTAAGTATTTAAATAATTTATGTTATTCGAAATTGACAATTAATTAATTTTAGACGGCTAATGTAATTGAAAAGCGCTTGAAATGCTTCTTTTTACCAGTACCCCTTTTTACAAAGAATGTAACATGTGACGCCGTGACTTCCTCTTAAATTTTTCGTAATATAAGCCTTTCTTTTATTTTTTAGAGACACGAGAAAACGAAGAGATGGAAACATAACTGAATCAACCCAATCGAAAGACGAACAAATGAGATAAATGAGTTGGACTGCTTTTTACACCGCTGATGATTTCCGTGCAGGACTTCGCTTTCCGCGGGCGGCCGGTGAGCCTCCTCGTCGCTTATGCTCCTGCGGGGTCTCACCTGTTCCGCTTTTCCCGCAGGAGTCTTCGTCTTGCTCTCCAATCACCAGCTAGAAGCAGTTACATACATGAAACCTACGTTCACCATAACAACAACCATAACAACAAAAAAACCCGAACCATCAATCAAATTAATGGTTCGGGTTTGACTTCAACTAACATACTTTGTCTAAGCCTCTTACTTTTTTTATTTATTGAAAAGGCCATTTGTTTGGTTTTCTTTGCGGATTTTCTGGCAGTTTACTGAAGCCTATTTCTTCAAGACCTTTTTCTAACGTAGCTCTTGTTTTGATTGTTCCAAAATCGACGCCTAAATCAACAACGGTTTGCGCGATTTCCGGACGTATTCCGGTAATCATCGTTTTAGTGCCGATAAGCTGTAAAGCTTTTACGATTTGAAAAATATTGTCCGCTACCATCGTATCGACGATCAGAACACCTGAAATATCAAATATTAAATAACTCAGCTGCAGCTGAGCACTTTTTTCTAAGGCCGTTTCCATAATAAGCTGCGAACGATGCGTATCAATTTGTCCAACGATTGGCATCACAGCGATTCCTTCAGAAAGAGGAACGATGGGAACTGATAATTCTTCTAGCGCTGCATAAGCGCGTTTTATGGTTTCGGTATTATGTTCTTCGTAAATTTCGACAAATATATGATTAAGCTGATCAAGCATCGGATCAATTTTTTTACTTACATCAAGCATCGTAATAGGAGCAAACTGCTTCTGCTGCAGCTCTTCTGTAAAAACGCCCCATATCACTGTTCGAAACAGCGCGAGTGATTTTAACGTTTGACTCAACGAAAGTCCGTTTTCCACAGCCACTTTTCCTATATCTGTACCCCACTGAATGATTTTCTTTAAAACGACCGAGTGCTCTTCGAATAACGACTCGCCTAAATACTCAATGAGTTCTGCTCTCCATTTTAAAACTTCGCTTTCTTCATGGTAAACAAGCTTCCGCTTATATTCAGAGTCCATCAGATCAGAAAATTGTATCGCTAATTCCTGTTTATTATCGATAATTTTCTTCCCTATATATAACAACTCATCCCTCATTTTTTTCTTTATCTCCTTTAGTTAGCAGAATTAACGATTACATTTTATAACAATAGTTATATCACAGACAATATAAAAATATAACTGAAATGAAAAAATTGTTAAGCCCTCCCTATTTGCTTTTCCCGACTCTTCTAATCGGTATAACGATCATAAAAATGATTGAGATTTCAGCGTTTGGGTAAAAACCTATTAAGAAATTATTTCTATACTTATAAGGGGGATTTATCAATGAGCAAACATAAAGGAACCGTTAAATCGTTCAATGAACCAAAAGGATCTGGATTTATCACACCCGAGGACGGATCAAAAGAAGTGTTCGTTCACTCTAATGCGATCGACCGTGAAGAATATAAAAACCTGTCAGAAGGACAAAAAGTAGAGTTTGAAATCCAAGAAGGAGCTAAAGGACCCAGCGCTATAAAAGTAAACCCTGTTGACTAATAGAGTGACATTTACATACAGGTTATGAGTAGACTCTCGAATCGAATACTCTTCGAATAAAAACACCTCTTCGACTTTCGTTCGAACGAGGTGTCTTTTATGATGCAAATACTTCTACATTCAAAATTAGTTACTAGTGGCTATTAAAAAACACAGTTCTAAAGTTGTCGGACAAGTATCCAAACATTTCCTCTATGAGTGAATACAGTATAGAGTACTGCAAAGAAAGGGTGATTATTATAAAAAAGTATTATTTCCATTACAATGATAAAGATGATAAATATTATGTAGAAAAATCTTATCCTCACAGGAAGAAAGCTTCCCTTAACAATAAGAAAGAGCAGCATCAAGAAGATGCTCCTGAGGAGGCACGCGGCTGGGCTTATGGTCACGAAGAAGATAGCTCTGAAGAATCACAAGTTTGGACTTATGGACGCGCAGAGGATTTGTATGAGGAGTCACATGATTGGGCTTCTAAATGTAAAGAAGATAAAGACAAAAAAGGAAGTACACGGGAGTCAGCATTTAGAGCGCTCAATTTAACGATGCCTCAAAATGTTCCTGCAAATACGTTTGTAAAAGCCGTTTTCCCAACTGAACAATTTGATTTAGCAAATGAATATAACCCGATTACTTCTACCTTCCGCCCCAAAAAAGATGGCGTATATTCCATCATTGCTACAATTGGATTCTCTCCTAACGACCAGATGCTAGATTATAGAACTCGCATTGAAATACGTGTAAATGGGACAACCGCTATTGCTATCGATAACGATTTCTTTGGCGGGAACACACCGTTTGTTAATGCGGTATCCGTTTCTACTATTTATAATTTAGAAGCTGGAGACCGCGTTGAAGTTTTTGTTCAAAGCAGCATAGCCGGTACAATCGTCACATCCGAAGATGGCTCACATTTTGAAGCAGCAAGATTTCCTTCTCCAACAAACAACTAAACAAATGGAACATTAGCTTTTAGAGAAAAGTATGAATCCCCTTTTGCAGATAGCTTCATATCTCAAAAAAGGGGATTTGTACTAGATTCAGTGATCTAAAGGCAGAAAATTTTTTAAGCGTTGGTATTTACATAATTTTTTAATAGATTTATTACATTTTCTTGTCCATTCTCTATCGCTACATCAAGCGGCGTTTGATCATCATCTTTTTTCACCTGAATCTGAGCTCCGTTTTCAACTAAAAGTTTGACGATGTCTTCTGCGCCGAGCAGGGCAGCTTCGTGAAGGCTTGTCCATCCGCCGCTTTGCTTGGCGTTGCTGTCTGCACCGCCCTGTAATAAAATCTCTACCACTTTTGTCTGTTTATTGGCAACAGCTGCGTGAAGCGGCATATTTTCATTGCTATTTTTCGCCCGAGCTTTCATGTTCGCTCCTAATGATAGCAATAGTTTTACAGTTTCTTCTTTCCCAAAATACGAGGCTAAGTGAAGCGGTGTCCATCCGTCTAAATTAAATTCATTAATAAGTGCAGGGTTTTCACCAATCAAAACTTTTATTTCTTCATTATTTCCACTCATTGCGGCCTGTGTAAGTTCTTCCATTCTATCCATATGCCATTCCCCCATATAAAAGATGAATTACTTATCCTTCCATTTTATCACATATAACTGGAAAATAAGCGAATCGTATTTCTAATGAAGAGGCTAAAAATTATGTACGTCTACGTCATCTGCTGCTCTACCTCACTCACGCTTGCTTCGCTAACTTTTCCGTTACGCTGCCAAGCTCTTCAACTAACTCACTTAAAAATTCCGCCGTTTGGTCGATAGTCTGCAGCGATTCCAGCTGACGCACGGAAGCAGAAGAAATGCTGCTGCTACTTGCCGCTGATTGGTTCGCAAAAGCGGTCATCTCGCTGACGGCATGGAGCACCTGCGTAGATCCGGCTGCTATTTGCTGTGCGGAAGCAGCCGTTTGCTGAATTTGTTCGTGAACGTACGTAGATGCGTCGGCGATTCGATTAAAAACATTTTCCGCTTCGTTGGCTAGTAAAATACCGTTTTTTACATCAGCAGTTCCTGATTGAATGAATGCTACGGCTTGAAACGTTTCTTGCTGAATATGCTGAATGAGTCTTGCTACTTGTTCGGCTGACTGATTGGATTGTTCTGCAAGTTTGCGAACTTCCGCTGCTACGACCGCAAACCCTTTACCATGTTCGCCTGCGCGCGCTGCTTCAATTGCAGCATTTAGCGCCAGTAGATTTGTTTGTGCAGCAATGCCTGAAATCACACTCATAATATCGTTGATTTCTGCAGAACGTTCTTTTAACTGATGAATAACGCTAGCTGCATGCTGAACAGAAGAATCGATTGTATGAATTTGTTGAATGGCTTCTTGAATTTTTTCTTTTCCCTGCACGGCTTCATTTGCTGTTTGATCAGAAGCTTCGCTGACTGCCGCTGAAGCCTCGGCTATTTTGGTTACGCCTTGCGTCATCTCTTCTAGAAACTCACTGCTTTTTTGAGCCATTATTACCTGCTGGTCCGCTCCTGCGGCTAGTTCTTGCATTGAAGCCGTCGTATGATGACTCGCTGCTTGCGATTCTTCTAAGCTTTCCTTTAAGTCAGCAACCGTTTGTCTTACCTGACCATTCGTTTCATGCAGCTTTTTCATCATGTCATAAATGATGTGCTGCTTTTGTTTATTTTGCTGCTGAAGCTGTTCTGTGTATTTTTTCTTTGAAGTAATTTGCCAAGCGGTTGCCCCTGATGTAAAAATCAGATAAGCGGCGTGAAGGCAAAGCATCGAAAAGGAATAAGAAGACGTTCCGAAAATAATCGGTGTAAAAAATGGCACGAAAAATCCCACTAGATGCTCGACGACAAAAATACCCGTCATTAACAATAATAGCTTTACATTTTCATAGTAGGAAAGAATGGCTATCACCATAAAAATTGAAAAGTGATACTCAACCATTCCTCCTCCGCCTATAACCGTGCTGATGCTTGAAAACGTGAGCGTTAGCGTCACAAACGCAGGTACTAGCTCATGCTTTTTAACATACAGTACAAGCAGCACACCAAGAAAAACAATAGGAAGCATCAAAAAGATCAATGACACTTCGCCTGGCGCTGAATTATGTTCCATCGACATGCCGGACATCTCCATCGGCCAAATACGATGAATGATATGTATGAGCAGAGAAAGTATCACTGCTCCGCTTGATAAAACAACCATTAATTTATGTTTATTCATATTTATCCTTTCTATATTAAACAATACTTTCTTTATCTATAGAATCGGCTACAGATTGGTTTTTTTTATAGAAATTCACGTTATTTTTCCCCTGTCGTTTTCCTTCGTACAGCGCTTGATCCGCCTGTTTTAGCAGTTCTTGAAACGACTCTCCGTTTTCTGGATAATAAGCGGCTCCAATGGTCGATGTAGCTGTAAAAATGCAGGATTCAATACTCCATTCTTTTTGAAGCTCTCGGTGAATTCGTTCCATGATCTGCTGGATTTCCTCGCGCCTTTCAATGTGCCGAAGCAAGATAACAAATTCATCCCCTCCGAGGCGATAAGCTTCGTCACATGTGCGAATGCAAGACGTTAAGCGATGTGCGTACTGGATTAAAAATGCATCGCCGATATCATGACCAAATTGATCGTTCACTTCTTTAAAATTATCACAGTCTAAAAACAGCAGGCCAAATCTTTCCTTTTGCTCGATCGCAGCCTGCACTTGTTTTTGCAGCATCATTCGATTCGGCACCCCCGTCAAACTGTCATGAAACGCCTTAAACTTCAGCTGATTTTCTAGGTTTTTTTGCGCAGTAATATCAGTTTGAATCAGCACGTAGCTTGAGATTCGGTGATGAATATCGGTCAGCGGAACGATGGTCTTATGGCTCCACACGATGACGCCTTCTTTTGTTATGCTTTTGACTTGCCCTCTCCAAACCTTTCCTTGGCCAATACTTTCAAGAACCCGAAGGTCATAGCTTACATCAAATAACTTGTATGATTGTCCGATTAGCTCTTCTTTTTCATAGCCAAATATTGTACAGAACATATCATTGACATACCTAATCGTTCCATATGGATCCAGGACGCTTACGATTGCGGACTCATCAAGGGCATACTTCATGTTTGCTAAATCTTTCACCGTGTTTTCCAGCTTTATTTCAGCTACCTTTTCTTTCGTAACGTCCTGAGCAATCAAGTAAATACCCATCCATTCATTTTCCACGATGATGGGCACGTTTGTAACATATAAATAAATCATTCCTTTTTCTTTGTGCCACGCTTGGATTTCTTTGCTGTAGCTTTGGTCGTATATGATGTGATGCAAAGGCAAAGCACGGACATCAATCTTCAGCTCTTTTAGAAGCTGCATGTAAGAACTATTGATGATCTCTTGCGTATCGTAGCCGAACATTTGCTCACAGGCAGGATTTGCTTGAACAATTTTACCGCTTAAATCCATCATACATATGGCGTTTTCATGGTTCATAAAAAGCGACTTATACCGCTCCATACTTTGGGCTAAATCTTTTTTTAACTTTTGGATATTTTTACTCATCACTAATAAGTGCGTACTATTGTCGGTATCATCAAAAATGGGGGTAAGCGTTGTTTCAAACGCTTCAGCTGCATCTGAGAAGGTATTTATGTCATGGTAGGTAACTGGCTTTTTTGTTTCCATCGCTTTTATATAGTAAGGGTAAAGGGAGTGATACGCCCGCTCAGGGAGTACGCTTTCTAGCCGCATGCCCGCTTCTCCTTGGTACCGTACAAGCTTAGCAGCCGCTTTATTCATTTTTTTATAATAAAGATGCTGGTTCTTTACTTCCGCCAAAAAAACCAGCTCATTCATTTGATCAAAATAAAATTCAAACATATGATCTTTCAACATGATAGGATGCATCTCCTTCGTTTTTTCACAGATGAACGCCCCCTGTACTTTACACTTCTGTATGAAATATACACTAGATCTTTTCACACACAAACTCAACTTTAAATGTACAAACAGTAGTTCTTTTGTATCATTACCTACCCTCCTTCACAAGAAAGGTAAACATGATGAACAAAAATAAAAGAGATTGAGGCATAACAAACCACTAGAAGCACCTACATACATGAAAGCTATCTTTACCACAACAATAAAAAGATCCGAACGCGTTTGATTCTAAATCAAACGCGTTCGGATCTTCCGTCAACTAAGCTACTTTTATTCCAGCCTCTTTTTTAAACCTACTTAATTCCGTAATATTCTTCAAGCGTAATGCCTTTACTCTTAATCGCCTGCGCCACTGGTTTGCCTACATAGCGCAAATGCCACGGCTCATATTTATAGCCGGTTACCGCGTCTTTCCCTTTTGGATAACGAATAATAAATCCATATTCGGCTGCGTGGGCATCGAGCCAAGCTGCTTCTTTTGTTCCGCCAAAGCAGTCTTGAGCAGCACATGTGCCGTCTCCTTTTGTTACATCAATTCCAAGACCTGTTTCATGTTCACTCGTGCCTGGCAGTGCGCTATAAGTTGCCGCTTTATCATAACCGTCTCGTTGAACATACGAACTAAAAAGCGCGCTTTGCGTTGCATGTGAACGGTAAGCTGATACGCCAAGAAGCGTAACGCCTTGTTTTTTCGCACCCGCAAATAACTGTGCAATAGCAGCGGCTGCTTCACTGCGCATTTTTTTCTTTTCCGTTTGTTCTTTGAATGTAAACGGAATCGTTGTATATACTAAATCTTTCGGAACGTAGTTTTCCGGAAGCTTGTTTTGTTTATTCACAACAACTTGTATACTTTCAGGGTTCGAAACCACTTTCATCCCAGCTAATGCTCGTACGTATTGACCGCTTACATAGCCAACCTTCCCTTGATACGTAATTTTTAGCCAGCCGTTTGCTGCTTTAGCCGTTACGTCGAGCTGTGTGCCGGCTTTCAGTGTTGCGATAACCGCACCAGAAGTTGAAGCAGCTGTTCGAACATTTAAATTCGCCGTTGCCACATAGACAGAAGCCTCCGGAGCTGGAGCCGGTTCAGAAGAACCCGTTGATTCTTTTACGTACTGCGTGCTCACGTAACCCGTTTTGCCTTGATAGCTTACTTTTAGCCAGCCGTTCGCTGCTTGTGCTGTCGACGTTAGCTGCGTGCCTTGTTTGACCGTTACAACAATCGCGCTTGACGTCGATGGAGCGCTTCGAATATTTAAATTTGCAGTTGTTACATAAGTTTTAGTCGTTGAACTCCCTGACTTTTTAACATACTCACTGCTTACGTAGCCCGTTTTGCCTTGATAGCTTACTTTCAGCCAGCCGCTTGCTGCTTGTCCAACTACCGTTAGCTGTGTGCCTTGTTTAACTGTCGCAATAATCGCGTTGGACGTCGATGGACCGCTTCGAATATTTAAATTCGCCGTGGTTGTATAGGTTTCCGCTGCTGCGCTTGCGACAGTTGGCTCACCCGTAAAATGTAAGGAATGAAGACCTAGAGTTCCAGCTCCTACAAGTGTAAAAGCAAGACCTGTTACCGCTAATTTTTTGTAAAATCTTTGTTTGTTCACTTCTGTCATTTTTTATACCTCATTTGCAAAATATAATAGAAATACATGTTGCCAGTTTAATAGATTAAGTGAAAACAGGATCCGATGTTTAAGCTCAATCTTAAACTAGCCACACTAAATAAAATCATTTGACGTCTAGAGGCTCTGTACATTTGTTCGTTCCAGCTAGCACGTACTTTTAGAATACCGGATAATCGTGTCAAAAGTATATCAAAATATTTCAAACTTGTTTCCAAACTGATACATTTTCAACAAAAATAGAATAATAGAGCAAAAACAGCAAAAAAACCCTTACGTTTACTCCCAATGGCTTAGGGTAAAAAACAATTAAAAACAAAGATTGAGATGGTGATAAAATGAACACGGCAACGGATTTTTCCTCAACTGCGTTTCGAAAACCTCACACATTAAAACAGCATATTTTTGATACGCTTCATTTCTACTACCCCGCTTGTATTGACCAGAAAAACGGCGGGTATATCCATGAATACTACGACGACGGCACCGTCAACAACACGCATTCAAAGCACTTGGTAAGTACGGCGCGCTTTATTTATATCTTCAGTGTAGGGGCTCTTTTAGACGGACCGGATTGGTGCAAAGAAGCAGCTCAGCACGGCATTCGTTTTCTACAAAACAACCATTATGATAGAGAGCACGGCGGGTATTTTTTTGAAATAGCCGATGACGGAGAAGTAAAAGATGATTCTAAACAAGCGTATGGCCACGCTTTTGCTCTTTTAGCTTCTTCCATCGCGTATCAAGCCGGCATTTTAGAAGCAAAAGAAACAATTGAACAGGTATATGACGTGATGGAAAAGTACTTTTGGGAAGATGCGCACGGCTTTTACCGAGACGAATGGAACGCATCGTGGTCAGCTTCTTCTTTCTATCGGGGCCAAAATGCAAACATGCATATGTGTGAAGCGATGCTTTCTGCCTTTGAAGCAACAAGAGATAAAAAATACGTAGACCGAGCGTACACGCTTGCAAAAGGCGTTACTCAGCAGCTTGCTGAACGATCTGGCGGCATGATTTGGGAGCATTATGATACAGACTGGCAGCCGGATTGGGACTACAATAAAAACGATACAAAAGATGAATTTCGTCCGTACGGCTTTATACCAGGACATCAGTTTGAATGGAGCAAGCTGCTTTTATGGCTTGATCGGCACCGTTCGGAAAACTGGATGACAGAACGTGCAAAGTATTTGTTTGATAAGGGGTGGAACGGAGGCTGGGATGCTAAGTACGGAGGTCTTTACTTTGCGCTGTCTCCTCAAGAAGAGGTCATTGACCCGGATAAAAACTACTGGGTGATGGCCGAAGCCATTTCTGCGGCTTCACTGCTCGGGGTAAAAACCGGAGACAGCGGATATTGGAAAGCATACGACGCCCTGTTCTCCTACTCTCAGAAACACTTTATCGATCACACATATGGAGGCTGGTATCAGCTGTTAAATCAACAAAACGAACGCTACAGCTCGAAAAAAAGCCCGGCTCCTAAAGCCGATTATCACCCTGTGGCAGCTTGCTATCAAACGCTGATAGCACTGAATTCTCTCTAAGATTACAATCACAAAGAAACCGTTTTCTTCCAGATGCGTTTATTTTGTTTATTTAAGGGAATTTACTTACTAACAATCAATGTTTCTACATTTCAGCAAAAGCACGACTATATATATGCAAGGAGTGAGGACGATGTATTTTTACGCGTTAGCACAAGGAACAGATTCTGGAGACCCAGTAACACTGCATCATGAGAAAAAATTTTCAAAAAAAGAATTTTTAGAGATGTTTAATGAAGCGTTAGATGAGCTGGATACGCATCCAGCTCCAAGCGAGGTCGGCGAATACCTTTGCCGTGCATACGGATTTCAAGAAATTGAAATCGAGACGGGTGTTGTCTGCTACTGCGCTCCGTTTAGAAAGCTAGACGACTCGGATATTATAGAAGACCGCACGTACATGGACGCCACGACAGGGACACTAAAATACAACTAATCAAAAAGAAAGGTTGGATGTATGTGAAGACCGTACAGAACATTTATCGAACGAGTGAAGCTGTACCAGAATCCGGTGCTTATATTTGCGCTGAAGGAGAAATTAAGATTTTTCAAAAAGATGATCTTTTTACACCGTGTCCACACACACGTGAATCCACGACGTGGAAGCCCGTAGATGACGCCTTTTCAACCGGAGAATTGGTTCCGCAAACCGGTCGCTATACCGACGAAAACGGCAATCAAGTAAAGCTAAAAGAAAACGATTTATTTCCAAGGTGCCTTCGTTCAGGTGAGCCTACGACGTGGAGGCGAGGCTAACAAACAACAAAGAGGCTGGGACAAAAATATTTTAGCCCAAGTGAAAAACGAACCATTAATCAACATGTTTGATGAGTGGTTCGTTTTTTGTGATGGTGAATATAGTTTGATCTATTTTGTTCCTTCTAGCAGTTGATTGGAGGGCAAGGCGAAGACTCCTGCGGGAAAAGCGGAACAGATGAGACCCTGCAGGAGCGCAAGCGACGTGGAGGCCCAGCGGCCGCCCGCGGAAAGCGAAGCCTTGCACGGAAATCAACTGCGGTGTCATAAGCAGGCCAGCTCATGTATCTCATTTGTTCGCCTTTGGGTTGGATTCATTTAGTTATGTCTCACCCTCTTTTATTAAAGCTTATTTAAAAAATGAATTCTTTTTTCTTCCTTTTAACAGATCTCCCGTCCAGCCTTTCATTTTTAAATAGAGATAAAGAGCAACCGTTGAAAGAACAATTAAAATGAGCGCGTAGATATAGCCAAACTTCCAATCAAGCTCCGGCATCCCTTTAAAGTTCATTCCCCAAAGGGCTCCAAAAGCGGTTAAAGGTGTACTAATTGCTGTTAAAAGCGTTAAAGCTTTCATGATCTCATTTCCTCGATGAGTAGACACAACTTCTTCTAATTTAATTAACGCGTCAAATTCTTTTTGATATTGTTCAATCAGCGTGAGGCCGATTTCTATTTTTTTACACATTCGCTGATATTGAATCGTTTGGTTAATTTTTTTATGAAACGCTTCTTCGATTCCCATGGTGACTTCTCGAACAGAACTGATTAAATTTGTCCATATAAGCAGGTCGTACCTCGCTTTATGAATGTCATCTAACACGTCGATGTTATTATTATGGCGCACTTCCCACAGAAGCTCTCTGAAATGACTTTCAAACTGATCAAATCCGTTTAAGTGCTTTTTCATAATTTCACCTAAAAGAATAAAAAAACTTTCTGCTGTATTAGCAGACTGCTTCATGCGTTCAATCATTCGTTCATGGTTGGTTTGTTCGAGGATTTTTAAATCGAGTCCCGCAGTTATAATAAACTCCTCGGTAATATAAAAGTGAAACGAATCGTAATCCCTTTGATCAAATGACTTCTTATGATAAATGAGTGAACCATAAATCAGCTCACTTTCTCCTACTACATCTACTTGAATATGATTAGAGTTTTTCTTTTGCAGCTGATGGCAAAACCATTCATCTCGTGGGTACTGATAGTCTTTAAGGACATCAGCTATTCCATCTGCTTCTTCTACATCAAACTGATACCATTTCCATTCGTCGTTCGTCACGGTATTCATACTTTCCCTCTTTCCCCTTTTATTAGGATTTTTCCCTATATACAATCAATTAAAACCTCCCACATTAAATAAACATACATTTCATATACATCTTTATTTCAAAAGTGCTATAATAATAGATACACTGCGCGTATGCGCGATGCTTCATCAGTTTGAGAGGAGAATAATAGTGAAGAAAGATATCGCTTTACGTTCTTATCTGCTAGAAAATGCACCAAATATGACCGAAGAATGGTATGAATCTTTGGACAGAAAATCTTCTGAAGGCGTTTATATCTCTAATGACCCTGATGTCATTCAACGGTTAAAAGCGCAAAACTATGAATTTCATTTATATATCAGCAACATCTTTATAGAAGATGAAAAAAGCTTTTTTGACTCTTTTAACACGTGGCTAAATAAAGTTGCCAAAGACCAGCAGCATCTCAGAACCCCCATTCAAAGTATTATTAAGGAATTTATGAACGTCCGAAAACAATACTGTGAGTATATTCGCCGATTTGCAGAACTTCATGATGACATCACTCAGCAGCACCTCGATGTGTGGAATGAAAAAGTAATAAGGGTATTTGATATTATTATTTTGAAATTCATTACAGAAGCGCAGGAATATGCCTCAAACCGCCTCCGCTCTCAGCAGGAAATGATTCATGAATTAAGTTCACCTGTTATTGTGATTAAAAAAGACGTGGCTCTTTTACCATTAGTTGGTGATATTGACACGACAAGAGCTAAAATGATTCTAGAAAGCACGTTAAAACAGTGTGCAGAAAAGCAAATTGCTCATTTGTATATTGATTTATCAGGCGTTGTGATGATTGATACAATGGTCGCACACGAGCTATTCCAGCTGATAGATGCACTTGATTTAATCGGCGTCAAATCGATTTTATCAGGTATCCGCCCTGAATTGGCCACTACTGCGATGCAGCTTGGACTAAAATTTGACCGTATACGGATTAAATCGAATCTTGCTCAAGCATTAGAAGATGATTCAAAAATTGTAATTGCTTCTAGTACTCATTAATAAATAGGTTTATAAAGACAAAAACAGCCTTCTCAGGCTGTTTTTTATCTTTTATTTTCTATGATGAATACGTTCAGAACCCGATTCATCCTTCGTTTTCTTTTTATTTTTCTCTTCTTTTTGTTCAAGTCTTATGTCTTCCATTGGCATAGGATCCACCGTTTCTTCTTCTTTAAAACGCTCAAATAACGTTTCGTCTTGATCTGTTACACGCTGTTCCGTTTCATCTCGTTTTTTTGGTGTATTTGAAATAGATCTTTTCTCGCGTTCTCCCATCGTTTTCTCCTCCTTTATAATAGGTGAAGCAATTATGTGTTCATGAAATCTCCGCCGTTGACATGAAGCGTTTGACCCGTCATATAAGATGAATCATTTGAAGCTAGCAGCACATAACAGCCTACGTGCTCCACAGGATGCCCAGGTCTGCCCATAGGCGTATCTGTACCGAATTCTCCTACTTTATCACTTGAGAAAGTAGACGGAATAAGCGGTGTCCAGATTGGTCCCGGCGCTACGCCGTTCACACGAATACCGTCTTTGACAAGCGCTTGCGCCATACTGCGCGTAAAGCCGTTAATTGCACCTTTTGTCGCCGTATAATCGATCAGCTGAGGATTCCCGCGGTAAGGATTAATGGACGTTGTATTAATGATAGCACTGCCTTTTCCTAAATAATCAAGCGCTTTTTTCGTAAAATAAAAGTATGAATAAAAGTTCGTTTTGAACGTTCGTTCAAGCTGTTCACTCGTAATTTCTTTAATGCTTTCTTTTGGATGCTGCTCTCCTGCATTGTTCACAAGGATATCAAGCTTTCCAAGCTCACTCACCGTTTTTTCTACCGCTTCGTTACAGAATGATTCGTCTCCTACGTCTCCTGCAATCAGCAAGCATCTTACACCTTCTTCTTCAATGCGGGCTTTTGTTTCCTCGGCGTCGCTATGTTCGTTTAAGTAAACGATGGCTACGTCCGCTCCTTCTTTCGCATAAGCAATGGATACAGCTCGTCCAATTCCGCTGTCTCCCCCGGTAACCAGCGCTACTTTTCCTTTTAATTTTCCTGTACCAATGTAATTGTCATCCTCATAAATAGGGAGAGGATTCATCTCACTTTCGATACCCGGCTGGCGGTCTTGCGTTTGCTCGGGCTGGCCTTGTGTTTGTTGATCTTGTAAATTCACTTTAATCTCCTCCTATTTTTGATGGAACTTTTTAGTATAGTCTAGGTTTAGCCTTCTGTTTTGAAGTTCAAACATCTTTTTTTGAAAATTTATGATGTTTCTATTCTCTTTTACTATCTGAGAAAATTCATAGAAAACAAGTTTAAAGTTGGAAACAAAGGCTACATGATGAGTAGAAGATGTATTTCGGAAATATCTTTTATCAGGAGGTTTGGTTCGTGTATGAAACACATTCAAGTAGCAGAAAACCAAGAGGAGGCAGTCTGCGTCATCCGTTCTTTTTTAAAGAAAGGATTTACAAGCAAAGAGATTTATCTGCTGGCCTACGATAAAGAATGGGCTCAGCATTTAACGGAGGCAACACATACAAAAAAGTACAGAATGGCAGAGCAAGGTATTTTTGAAACAGCGGTCAATATGCTTCTTTCAAGAGAAGATGAGCTTCTTTCAAAGATGGCTTCACTCGGCTTATCTAACAGGGAGGCAAACCGGTATATAGAAGAGATGAGACAAGGTCATGTCGTGGTTGTTGGCGCACAGAGTCAATCCATTCCCTACTAAAACAGCTGAAACGTTTTCTATTAGCTTATAAGGGTATTTAGTAAAATAAACCATTTTTTATCAAGAAAGGAAGTTATGATAATGTTAAACTACTTGGGCATTCAGATAGGCTCTCTTTACTTTCCTACTAGTATTCTTCTTATTACACTTCTTGTATTAGCCGGCTTTTTTATTTATTTCTTTTCTAGAAGAAGAAAAAACCGACAGCAGTCACGTGATCATAATGAAAAAGCGTGAAGCCAAGCTCCACGCTTTTTCATTATTTACGAGATTCTTTTTGCAAAGGCGATTTTTCAATGGAACGCGTAAACCGGTAAACATCAAGTTCTTGTCCTACCTCTGAAGGCAAATACCCAAACGTTGTGAAGCTGTCCACTGATTCCGGCTCAAGCGATAGAGACAATAAATTGTTTTGCGGCTGAGACGTTAAAAAGACGTAGCTTCCTTTTGGGAACGTCACCGTTTTCGACTTGACGATTGTTTGCACATCTACATTTGGTTTGTTTTCGTAGACTTCATTTTCAATGCGGCTGCTGACATTATACGCTTCTACTGAAAGAGCCGTTTCTTTCGTTAACTTGAATCCTTTTACTCCTTGTCCCTGCAGTTTTTTTGCTAACTCTTCATGTCCTGGTTTTAAAAGATAAGCAGTCGGACGCTCGCGGACAAGCGTCGGCGTTGCTTTCTTTGCACTGTAGTACGTCACAGGAATTTCTTTAACAGACGCGCTTTCCACATCAACCATTTCTAACGTAGAGTTTGGTATTTTTTTATTTTCACTGTTCACCACAATTGGATCATGATCATTTGCATTTTTTCCTTTTTTGACAAGCGCCGCTTTTTCTTTGGCAATCAGCGCTTTAATTTGTTTGGCGTGATTGGCTGTTTGTGTAATCAGCTTTTCTTGTGTAGCAATTTGCGCACTCACTCGCCGCGGAAAATCTTCTCGGCCAATGCCGATTCCTCTGCTTTCGACTAAAAATGAAAACGATGGATACAAGCCTAGTGAGTTTCGCCCGATTCGCGGTTCAACTGAGCCTTCTTCTACTTCCAGCTGCCCTTGTTTATTCACTTGAGACGTATAGTATACTTCTCCTGAATATCCTTGGTTTTCAATGGCTGTAAGCGTACTGTTCACAAACAGCTCATCCGACACGTCGCGAATGTTCTGCGGAATATTTAAGTTTCGACCGGACTGCAGTAAAATATCGTGATACTTCCACACGCCTTCTTTACCGATATTTTTAAATCCGCTGCTGTAAGGCGTATATTCATGAGCGTCGATGACGACTTCTGGTGAAAAACGGTTAAATTCAGCTCGTACGCTCTGCACTTCAGGGCTTTCAAGCTTTATGTAATCGCGGTTTCCGTCTAAATTATTTGCTAGCTGACGTTTAAATGCATAAGATCCGTCAGGATTAATGCGCGGCACAATGACAATGTTGACTTTATTTAACACATCTTTTCCAAAGTCTTCTGTCAAACGCGTTGCAACGGCGAGTACGGATTCACCGCTTGCCGGTTCATTACCATGAATTTGACTTTGAAGCCAAATCGTTGGCTTTTTAGATGTCTTTCCATCAGCAAACTTCTTTTCCTTCGAAAAATATAGAGCCGGAATGTCTCGCCCTTGCTGTGATTTACCGATAATCTTCAGCTTTACGTACGGACTTTTATGAGCAAGCGTTTGAACATAGCTCATCATTTCTTCTTGAGTCGTAAATGCGTCTTGCCCTTTCAGAAATGCCGGCGTTGCTTCATCCACCTTTATTTCTGGATAAAGCGCTTTAATTTTTTCCGGCTGACTGTAGTCTTTTCCGTAGTAAGGCATCTCAGCTTGTACCGCAAGCGGCGACAGCAATAATCCAATTGACAAAATCGCCGGCACGGCCGTTCGTTTTACAGTTTTTTTCATTCATTTACTCCTCCCCATCCCCTTGATTAGACATTTTAAATTTTTTAAATATTTAAAATGTTACATAAATAATTATACCGTTTAAGGAAATAACTTCAAGATAAGGGAGCTGAACCTTTTTGACTATTTTTAATGTATCAAATGAGTGCATTTATATAAAAAAGGATTGAGACATAGCAGAATCAATTCAATCTGAAGACAAATAATCTGGATTAACAATTCGGACTTCTTGTTCAACCGCAGTTGATTTCCGTGCAAGGCTTCGCTTTCCGCGGGCGGCCGATGAGCCTCCTCGTCGCTTGCGCTCCTGCGGGGTCTCACCTGTCCCGCTTTTCCCGCAGGAGTCTTCGCCTTACCCTCCAATCAACTGCTAGAAAGAATGAAACACATGAAATATACGTTCAACCTAACAAAACAACGAACCCCTAATCAAACATGTTGATCAATGGTTCATTTTTCCCTTCGGCTAAAATACATTTGGTCCAGCCTCTCTTTTATGTATGAACTGCTATAAACTTTAGCCCTTCATTGAACCCGCACTGTCCGTAATTTAGCTGCACATACTCCATGCAGCTATTGATCATTTCTTTACAGATTCTAACGTCTCTAAATCATATCGACCAATTTCTTTGTTATTTCTTGTAATGATGAGCTTTCCATGCCTCGCGACTTTTTGGAGGTTTTTTAATTTCTGATCGGAAGGAGCGAGAGGCATTTCTTTGTTTTTAACAGTCGCGCCCAGATCGTAGTGCACATCGACCTTTCCTTTTTTCATATAGTTAAACTCTTCAATTCCCATACCTGTACCGAACTGCTCATGCCCTTCATCAAATACATTAACGCCTACTGTATTGATAGATGCTTTCTTTAAATCTTCATTCGGTATAATTTTAGCTTCTATTTCGTCTTTATCATTTTGATAGAATTTACGCTTGCCTTGCTGCTTCATTTTAAACTCGTAATACAGCGCTTTTGGTTTTACGTCGACCATTTTTCCTTTGCTATCTTGTATACCAACTTTTCCAATTAAATCAGCATCATCCGTTATCTTGACTTTCACTTTTTGAATGCTATAGCCGCTCTCTTCTTTGCTAGCAGAGTTTGAGCACGCTACCAATGACATTGCCAAAAAAGCACTCAATGTGCCCACCATAAATTTTTTCACTTCACCACTCCTTAAGGATTAATATACCATAAAAGGAATTTAAATGAATGTTTATCAGTCGATTTTGTAAATAAGTAAAGGGACAGCAACCTATTGACTTACGTTTCCTCATCAGCTCTATAGAAACATAAAAAAACTCTCTCCATCAGGAAAGAGTTACTCAATCACAAAATCCGCTTCTGCTTTTACCACTCCGTTTACAATAACAGAAAGCGTATGCTTACCATTATAATGTTTTCGTGTACTTAAATCTTTAAACCCATGCTTTTTTGTGACTGTCAGCGCTTGGCCTGCTTTTGCTTGAACATTTTTTAGCATAAACACTTTTTGAGTGCGGTTTCCTTTTGCTTTTACGTAATGAATTCCATACTCTATGCGAAGCGGCATGTTTTTTTCCACCGATAACTCAAAGGAAAAGTCAATGCTATCACCAATCGTAATGACATGCGGCTGTAAGCTAAGCCCTGTGACACTCACGCCCGGATCATCTCCATAGCCAAAAAGAGACAGAGCTTCAGGATCTCCTTTTTTCAGCAGTGAACGGCACGCATGCTTGACGATCCAATCGGTTTTAACGTCTTTTCCGTACCATCTTTTCATCACGTCAAGCATCCAATCTTTTTCTATGTACGAAATATCGTTTAAATGATTGGCTACGCTTTTGCGGACATAGAGCGATTCATCTCGTTTTAACTGCTCTAAAATCGGGAGCGTTTGTTTTGGATCCTGCTTTAACGCAGGTACTGATTGTCCCCACGGAAGTCTAGGTCGGCTCCCTTCGCTTGCTAATCTGCGAATATGATGGTTTTCATCTCCTGCCCATTCAATCATTTGCTGGAGCATTCGATTTGTATCTTGAATCAAAAACGGACGCACCCCAAATTCTGATGTGGAAAACGGTGTAAAAAACGCGAGTGCTTTTATGGAAGCTTCCCAAGCGTTTAATCCGTATAGTTCAACGTAATCTGGAAAAATCGTGCCTTGAAGTCCTCCTACCGTTGGAGCCGCTTTATATAAAATATGAAGTGCTTCTTCATAATCCGCCGGCAGCACTTCATGCATGGAAAGCGTAATTCTTCTCATGCGCTCTTTCAGCGCTAAGCCTTCCCAGTCCTGTTGAAAAACCAGCTGATGAAATGCTTTTTGATCAAATGAACTCATTTCACGTGAAAAAGCGTCACTCAAGTGGGTAATCAATTCTTCATTAAATACGCTTTTACGTAACTCTTCAGCCATATCTATCCCTCTTTTCCAGGCAGTATTTTATTTTCTTTTGAATAAAGCGCCCGCTCATACATGCCTTTTTTAAAAATTTGCATAAACAGCTGCTTATTTTTAACTTCTTTAAATCCGTACTGACTGTACAAACCGTGAGCATCTTTTGTCGCTAGTAAAATTTTTCGTACGTCTTGAATCGGCTGATAGCGAATCATTTCTTGTACCAGCGCTTTTCCAAGGCCGTTGCCTCGCGCGTGCGGAAGAATAAACACATCCGCCAAATAAGCAAACGTCGCAAAATCTGAAATAATTCGCCCAAATCCTACTTGTTTATCACACTCATCATATACGCCAAAGCAAACGGAGTGTTCAATAGACGTTTGAACAAGGTGAAGCGGAATTCCTTTTGCCCAGTACGATTCATGATGAAGGTACGAGTAGATAACATCTATATCAAGCTTTTCTTTATCTGTATGTATGGTAAACTGATGATTTTCTTTCATGCTGTATCCTCCTTGCTTCTCTATCATAGCACAAATGTTCGCCATAGAAAAAAGCCTTTTATAGAGAAAAGGCTTTTTTCGTTAGTATGATATTTTTTTAGAAACGGAAGGATTTTTTCGATAGCGTCTTCCGACTATGTAAATAAGCGGACTGCAAATAAATCCAACGCTCTCTCTCCTTTTACGCACTTTTCTCTTATATCTTCGGCTAGCGTACTTATTTTTTAACAAAATATCCCTATTTTCTTTCCAACTCTTTACTTACATGATGCATATGCTCCACGTTAAAAAGCGCATACTAGCTGTAGAAAAGGAGGCGGATGGATAGTGGAAAAAGCTCGAATCAGCGGATGGCAGCTGTTTGTGTTAATTACGCTCTTTGAGATTGGCAGTGCCTTTTTAGTCGGCTTAGCTATGGACGCTAAGCAAGATGCTTGGATTGCTATTTTAGTTGGTATGATCAGCAGCTACGCACTCATTTTTATGTATTATCGCTTGTACCGCTATTATCCGCATTTAGCGCTGACGGAGTATATCGAAAAAATTATTGGAAAAGTGCCGGGACGCATACTTGCTTTTCTTTATGTATTATATTTTGCGAATGGAGCCGCGCGGGTGCTGCGCGATTTCGGTGCGATGCTTCTCACTTTCGTCTATCCCGATACGCCGCTTTTTATGGTGAACGCTTTACTGATGCTCGGAATTATCTATACGATTCATAAAGGAATTGAAGTAATGGCACGTTCGGCAGAACTGCTGTTTTTCTTCATTTATATACTCGCCGTCGCTGGCTTTATTCTTATCTTTGTTTCTGGCCTTCTTGATTTTTCAAACCTAAAGCCCATGCTTGAAAACGGCATTGTGCCGGTACTGAAAGTTGCCTACAGCCAAACGCTTTATTTTCCTTTTGGTGAAGTGATTGTATTTTCCATGATTTTCCCGTATACAAAAAATGTGAAAAAGACCGCTCTGATTGTATTCAGCGCAATCACGTTAAACGGTATTAATCTTATGATCACAATGATTGTGAATATAGGTGTGCTGGGCGTTACCTTAACGTCGAGGTCTGCTTTTCCACTTTTAAGCACCGTTCAAAGCATTCAATTTGCAGGGTTTTTAGAGCGGCTTGATGTATTTTTCATGGTGGCTTTAATTACTGGCGGCTTCTTTAAAATCGGTCTGTTTTTCTACGCCACCGTGCTAGGTCTTTCTCACGTGTTTGAGCTTAAAAACCCGTCACCGCTTGTATTTCCAATCGGCTTGGTCATTTTGTTTTATTCATTGTCTCTTGCTCAAAACTATTTCGAACATATATATGAAGGGTTAAACATCATTCCGTTCACTTTACACCTTCCGTTTCAAATTGTCATTCCTGCTTTTTTACTAGTGATCGCATTTTTAAGAAATCGAAAAAAAGTACAGTCCGTCACTGTGAAGAAGACCGCAGAAAATTCGTAGTATGTCCATTTCTCTATTGGATTTAATCTCCTAAAATTATACAATATAGTCAAGAAGCCAAAAGGAGAACCAATATGATTGGATTAATTCTTTCTATTTTAGTATTTAACGTTCTTGCTTTTAAAACAAACAAGCGCTTCACAGCAAATCAAATTGTACACATTTGGATGTTCACCATTGCTGCTCAGCATATCTTTGACGTCTTCATTAATTTCAAATTTCACGGCTACTGGTATTTTACACAAGAGACGGACTGGCAAGGTATTTTTGCCTATACTGTTCTCATTCCGCCTGTAAACATGCTTTTTCTTACCTACTATCCCCTTGCCGGGAAATTCACAAAAAAAGCCGCCTATATTTTATTTTGGTCGGTTGCTGTTTTACTTTATGAAGTAGTGGCTCTTCTCCCTGCTCCTTGGGGTTATTTTCACTACGGATGGTGGACGTGGTGGTATTCGCTTCTGCTAAATCCACTGTTGTTTTGGATGGTGGTGCAGTATTACCGGTGGGTGTGTAAGTTGGAGAGGAATTCTAGACCAATATAAGTAATTAATGAAAGAACAGCTTTTCTGCAAAAGAAAAGCTGTTCTTTGATGAAATCTATTATTTTAAAGCGCTATCCTTCTTCTCCCTCACAAACTCCACCACAGGCCCGACAATAATACAAATCCCTGCGATAATCAGCCAGCCAAACGCCAGATACGTCCAACCTTTAAAAAAGGAAAGCGTATATTGATAGCCCGTTAAAAACATAACGCCTGGAAACAAGAGGACAAATAAGAATGTAAGTCCCAGCGCCCAGCACGTACATAGCTTTGCGTCTTTATTTAACTGTTGTTGTGGATCCATACGCCACTTCCTCCCTTAATGGTTCATCTCCATGTTCATCAAAGCTTTTGAATTTGTCTTTTAGTTCATCAAAGTCAAATTCTTTTTTAGCAAGCAAGCCGTGTCCAATTGATATGACCCCACTGATGATAAAAACGGTAGAATTTCCAATAAGCATTGGATACAGTCCGCCAAGGGCATCCACATTAATGTAACCATTAATCACGTAAGCAGATGTGTTCCATGCGATAACGCCTCCGATCATTCCTAACAGCGCGCCGTAAAATGCACCTGTGTTCGTCGCTTTTTTCCACATCAGTCCAAGCGTGACGGGAATAACGGCTCCGCTGACGAAAATACCCATGGCCATATACACAAACCCAAGGCTAATTCCTAAGTAAAACAGTAAAATGGAAAACACGCCCATCGCCAGCCCAAAGCCAAGCGTCACTTTTCGCGACGTGCTTAAGATTTTTTTACTGCTTGCTTTCGGGTTGATAGAACGCAGGTAAATGTCCGTTACGATAATATTCGTGATCGCCGTTAATTCAGCCGCTCCTGTCGACATTACTGCCATAAACAGCATCGTTAAAAACAAAATAGAACCTAGATTTCCAAGCACGTGTGACGCCATAACGGGTGCAATGGAATCTGGTGAATCAACCGCAATTCCAAGACCAGCGGCACTTACGCCAAGGAAAGTGGCAACGGCAAAGGGAATCGAAAACCAGGCAATTCCGCCGTAAATATACGCTTTTGAAGCAGCGCTGTTTTTACTTGCGATGGCACGCTGCCAGTAAGCTTGATCCACAAAGACCGTACCGAAGTTCCCGATAATATTAATCATCCCAAACAAAAGGCCCGGCACCGATGCCATCGTAAGCATATGCTGTGACGAAGGCAGATTTTTCAGCCCTTCGTACACGCTTGTTACGCCGAACTTATAATAGACGGCAGCAGCAAAAATAAATAAAATAATGAAAATAAAAACAGTGTTAAAATAATCAGCAACAAATGAGGCTTTTAAACCGCCAATCATGGTGTAGATGGTAAACGTAAGAGGAATTAAAAAAGCGGCAACAAAAATATTCATCCCAGTAAGAGAGTTTAAAGCAATGGCTCCTCCTAAAATAACCATGGCGGTCACAATAATATTTGTCATAAGAGCAAAGCCAAGCATTAAACGATGATTTTTCACGTCGAAACGCTGTGCAATAAATTCTAAAAACGTATGAGCGTTCGGTGCTTTTTTCTTCAGGTTAATCGCTACAATGGCAAACAGCAAAATTTGAATGCTTGCTCCCGCTGCGTACCAATACGGTCCGCTAATTCCGTACTGATAGCCTGTGGATGAAGACATCATTAACGTAGCGGCCCATGTCCACGCGGCGATAATGGATGCACTCGCCAGCCCAACGCCTACATTTCTTCCGGCTGTACTGAACTGCTCAGCCGTCATTTCCTTTCCTTGACGGCGCTGCATCATAATTGTAACGGCCGTAAATCCTCCTCCAAAAATCAGTAAAATCAAATATCCGACGCTTGATGAAAGCATCTTATCCCTCCTCTTTCTATAAATGTTAGATTTACTAACATAAATATGTAAATAAAAGTAACATTTGTTAATAAAATACCACGTCGTAAAATTATTAACAATACTGTATTTTCTGATTATTAAAGAGTATAATTAGATATTTTCTCCTTTCACACAAAAAAAAGCCGGCACATTTGCACCCGCTTAAGCATAAATTTTCGTTTTCATCGTGTGCTATTTCCTCACATGAATGGTCTGATTAATAAAAAACGACAGCCACTAGGGCTGTCGTTTTTTTATTATTGAGATACCATTACTTTTTGGCGAACGTGCTCTAAGTGATCACGAACCGCTTCTGCTGCTTCTTCTGGCTCTCCATTTTTAATCGCTTCAAAAATACGCTCATGGTCAGCATCCGTTTGCTTGCGATTTTCTTTTTGGCTTTTATTTAACGAATAAGCAAGCGCTTTTCGATATAAATGCCCTAAATCTTCTACGGCATGAAGAAGGAATGAATTATGAGCTGCTTTCACGATATCATGGTGAAAACGATAGTCTGCTTCATGTCCAATTTCTTCACTGTTATGAACCGTCTTTTTAAATGCTTCTAACGATTCTTTAATTTCAATCAGTTCTTCATCTGTGCGGCGCAGCGCGGCTAAGCTCGCTGCCTGTGACTCAATGATAATACGCATTTCAATTAGTTCAAGAACCTGATCTGCTTCAACCATTTCAAACGTCATTGGATCAAGCATGCCCACTAAGTTTACACGCTTTACGTAGCTTCCTCCGCCTTGTCTTGATTCAATCAATCCACTGGCAGAAAGAACGCTTAGCGCTTCACGAATCGGTGCGCGGCTCACTCCAAACATTTTTGACAGTTCATGTTCCGACGGTAAACGAGACTCTGGCGGGAACGTTTTCTCTTTAATCATCTTCTTTAATTGATCAAGCACTTGACTAGATACTTTTTTACGCTCAATAGGTACAAACATACTTCTATTCCTCCTCCAAGTAATTATCTCTCTCTCTTTTTTTAGTGTTCATCGGACCCAGATTAACTATGTGTATTCCGATTTATGTAAACGCTTCAATCTTTGTATTACAAGTATACATTATTTCAATTCAAATGTGTTGATAAAATTTTACTATTATTGTTATTATACCATGAAAACAAGTTATAAATGAATAACGATTCATGGTTTTTTGATATAATACCACTATCTTACATATAATCCGTATACAATCATAATCGCCGCATCCGCTAGCGCATGACTGATGATGGCCCCTTTGATACCATATCGCTCTCTTATATACGCCCACATCATACCTGCTGAAAAGACGCCTATTACCGAGATCATATTAAACGGAAATACGAAAACAGGAAGGATAATGAATACGTGATAAAGCGTATAAAAGCTTGATGTAACAGCGCTTGAAGCAAGTACAGAAACATGCTTTTTCACTTTATTTTGTATATACACCCGCCAATACATTTCTTCTAAAACAGGATTAATAAAAATCAAAACGACGGCTAAAACGGCAACTTTCCACCCGCTAAATCCCCATATTTGCAAAACCGCTTGCATATCTTTCACATGAAAGATTTTACCAGAAAAAAGCAGGCTGCTTCCAATTATCGCAGCGGCACATAGAACTCCGCTCAGAGTTCCCACATACAGAGATTTCTTTGTAAGCGCTACCTTAAAGTTAATTTTATTATTCGCATATAAAATCATAAACATCCAGCCGTAAAAGCAAACAAATGTTACCAACACATTTTGGATAAGCCACAAACCGAAAAAAACAAAGATTGTAGGCATGAACAGCAAAAACAAAAATTTTATCACGTTTATGGCGCACCTTCTTTAAAAGCCGCTTTTCTTTTACCAAGTAAACCTTTCGCATTCAAAAGGTTTACTATCTTTTATCTTATAAAAGTCCAGTGGTATTTTCAATTATTTTTTAATTCTTGCTCCAGCTCGCGAAGACTTTCTTCCAGCTTTTTCTTTTCTTCTTCAAAGTGAGCATCGTCTTTAAAAGCTGAAGCTAAAGGCGCTGCCTCTTCATTTTCTCTTAGCCAATCCGGCGTCAATTCTCTGCGAACGACACGCTTTTTATTGACGTAGGAAATCGGCTTGTCAGTCTGTTGACTCGCTAGCGCTCGCTGTGATGTTACATAATGCTTATGAAAAAGATGCTGTTTGATATAGGCAAACGCTCGAATCGTATCACCGCTGTATTTAGGCTCGTAGTGATCGAATGCCTCATGCAGTCCTGATAGCGCCGTTTCTAGTGGTATTTCGCTTTTTGCGACTTCGTACATATGCTTCAAGTCATTCGCTGAAGGATACACCCCTCGGTTTCTTCTAGCGATAAAAGCAGCTTCTAACGTTTGGACGTAAGCGTCATGCGCGTCTTCTTCTTTTTTTATTTGAGTTGTATTTTCTGCTGTAGTCTCTGTTAATGACGCCTTCACTGTGACCGGCTCCGCTGCTTCAATTTGACTAGCCCTTTCTGTCAAATTGACATCTTCGAGCTCTTCAAATTCATCGCTTGGCATAAGCTTTTCTAATTGCTCATAATCAATTCTATACCAAACCGTATTATTAAATTTAGAGCGGTTGTATTTTCCTTTTATAATTAACCCTTCTTTTTCAAGCTTTGAAATGATGCGTTGAATCGTTGAAAGCGACCAAAACGGAAACTGCTGCAGCCACTGCTGATTGGTATTGTATACCCACGTATATCCGTCCTGGACGTTTACGCTTTTTTCAAGCCAGTAGTGAAGCTGCTGAAGAAACAGCGCTCCGTTCACTCCTACTTTGACTGCAAGCGCCGGCAGTACAAGTAACGGCTGATCTTTTAATAATAATTTACTCATTACGTCATCTCCTTTGTTATGTAAAATAGCTACTATATATATACAAAGAAAACGGAAAAACGGGGATACCACCTTTAAATTTATGTTAAAATATAGAAAAAAACGAGGTGAGCAGATGATACGTCAAGGGAGAATTGGTGATGAAGCGGGCATTGCCCACGTACACGTAGAAAGCTGGAAATCGACTTATAAAGGACTTGTTCCGGATTCTTTTTTACATTCGTTGAACGCTGAAAAGCGAAAAGCCGTCTGGAAAAAGCAGCTGGAATCAAATTCTGTTTTCGTTGCAGAAGAAAACGGTCAAATCGTAGGCTTTGCTTCTTATGGTAAAGAAAGAACCAACAAGCATCCTTCCTATACCGGAGAACTGTATGCCATGTATTTACTCACAGAGCATCAGCGAAAAGGAATTGGCAAAGCGCTTATGCATAAAATAGCGCAAAAGCTTGTAGACCGTGATATACATACGATGCTCACATGGGCTTTTGAACAAAACGGCGCCTGTCAATTTTATGAAGCGCTTGGCGGAAAAAGAATCGATCGCGCCGACGTTATCATTGATGGTACATCTCTATCTGAAGTGGCTTTTGGGTGGGACACACTTGAAAATTTGTAGGACAACTCTCTGGACAGATTTTTTTCTTCACGGTAAACTGTTTAGTTGGTATAAAAAGAAAGGATGACTTACCGTGACGAATTCTACTTATCGAAACATTATTTTGCTCGTTCTTTGCGTAACAGCAGGTATCGTCGATGTGATTGGCTACTTAAGCCTTGGTCATATCTTTACTGCAAATATGACGGGAAACATCGTGCTGCTTGGGTTAGCAATCGGAAACTCGCTTGAAACAACTGTTTTTCATTCCCTCACAGCTTTAGGAGGTTTTATTGTAGGAGTTGTAGGAGCTGCAATCCTAGTTGGAAACAAAGAAAAAACGTTTTGGCCTAAAGCCGTAACGATTGCCCTTGGAATAGAAGGATTGATTTTACTTGTTTTTGCACTTTTATCTTCGTTTTCTCCTTCTTTACACTTAACTTACTTATTTATTTTCTTATTAAGCTCAGCAATGGGTCTTCAAACAACGGCTGCTCGAAAGCTTGGCGTAGCCGGAATTTCTACAACTGTATTAACAGGGACGCTTGCTAACTTCTTTGAAGACGTAACGGCACGTTTTCGCAGCTCTCGCTACCGCAAAACGTTTAACACCGATGCGATTCTTCGCGCGCTGTCTCTTGTGCTTTACTGCTTTGGCGCTGTTATCGCCGCACTTGCAGAGCCAGCTTATAAATTTGAAATTATTTGGCTGCCAATTGTGATTCTATTAGCTATTATCATTTTTGTCAGCACGAAGTTTCGTTCTGATTCAGAAAACAAATAATAATAAAAAACCCGTTTCAATAAAGAAACGGGTCTTTTATTTTCCGGATAGTGCCCCTAACACGCCAAAAATAATGGCGACCACAGGTCCTACAATAAATAGTCCAATTAAAATCGATCGTATAGCTTCCCATAGAAACCATAAAGGGCCTTGCCTGGACTCTGCTTTTTCCACTCTTTCCTCTAGGTGTTCGACTCTTTGCTGAAGCTTCGCTAATTCCTGCGTAACATCTATTTGTTCGCTCATCGCTCAAGCTCCTTTTTACTCTACATTACCATATACTTCCTTACTAACACTACTATTTATTTGTGATTACTTCAATGCCGATTTCGCGGTAAGCATTTAACACGGTTTCGTTCACATGTTCTTCTGTAATGAGCCAATCTAGGGAGTTGGCTGAGCTGAACGTGTACGTTGAAGACGTATTGAGCTTTTTTGCTGTTACAATAGCCGCTACTTCACTCGCGCTTTTTATCATTTGACTTTTGATGTGCATTTCTTCAAGCAAAGGAATGCTCATACCGATTTTAGGATCGATTGCGTATACGCCTAAAAAACAAATATCCGCTCGAATTTGTTTAAGCGTATCAACCACGCTTTGTCCTACCGTGACCATCGATTCTTTTCGAAACGTTCCTCCAAGAGAAACAACTTCTACAAAGTCATGTTCCGCTAGTGCAACGGTAATTAACGGACTGTTTGTAATAACCGTAACGTTTAAATTCTTTGGAAAAGCTTTGACGAGCTGAATATTTGTTGTACTTCCGTCCATCAAGAGCACCTGCCCGTCTTTAATTAACGGAAGCGCCGCAACGGCAAGTGAATGCTTAACATCCATCAATTCACGTTTACGCTCTTTGTAATCAACCGCAGACGTGGAACGCGGAAGCGCTCCTCCGTGTACGCGCTGCAGCAGACCAAGCGCATCCATTTCCCGCAGGTCTCTGCGGATTGTATCTTCTGAAACGTTCAGCGTTTGGCTAAGCGTCGTAGCTACAATGCGCCCTTCTTTTTCAAGCAAATTCATAATTTGTTTGCGTCTTTCTTGTTTTAACATTGCTTGTTCACCTGTTTTCTTTCTGCTTTTTACTTTATTATACTTGTTTCTTTTGTAAAAACAATGTAAAAACGCTTGATTATCAGTGTTTTTTCGTTTATTGTAGGATAAACAAGATAAAACACGCAAAAACAAGTAATAATAGTCAAAGGGAGAGATAGTTTATGAAGATGATTTTTACAGACTTAGATGGAACTCTTTTAAATAGCAGCAGTGAAATTAGCACAATGAATGCAGAAGCAATTAAAAAAGCGCAAAAACACGGAGTTGAAGTCGTGGTTGCTACAGGTCGCGCTTATTTCGACGTGCAGGAAATTTTAAAAAAAGCTGAGCTTTCCAACCTTTGGGTGATTGCCGCAAACGGAGCGACTATTCATGACCCGGACGGACAGCTCAGACATTCTGTTCCAATTGATGACCAGCACGTAAAAGAAGCGCTTCAGTGGCTGGATGCAAACGAATTTTATTATGAAGTGTTTGCTGAACATGCGATTTATACACCAAACTCAGGCCGTGAGCTGCTGGCCATTGAAATTGACCGGGTAAAAAGCGCCAATAAAAACGTGGACGAAGAAAGACTTCATCACGCTGCGGCTAAGCAGTACAGCCAAACGGGATTTGCCTTTGTTGCATCGTATGAAGATATTTTAAATACAAACGCTGAGCTTTATAACGTATTAGCTTTTTCATTTGATGATGAAAAACGAAAAAAAGGCTGGGATCACTTTAGCAAGCAGCACGACATGACGCTTGTCTCTTCCGCTGATCATAACTTTGAACTCGAACACAAAGACGCCTCAAAAGGAAACGCATTAAACTACGTTGTAAAAGAGCTTGGCGCTTCTCTTCACGATACCATTGCCATTGGAGACAGCTTTAACGACGTATCGATGCTGCAAAGAGCTGGAAAAGGAATCGCTATGGCAAATGCGCACGCAGAAATTAAAGCACTAGCTGATGACGTTACATTAACAAACGATGAAAACGGAGTAGCTTCCGTTATTGAAAACGTGTTAGAAACGCAGCTAAAAGCACATTAAAAAAACGCTTGGCAAATGCCAAGCGTTTTTAAATGGTCATGCGATAAAGACCGACAAACCAGCTGAATAGCGCAACGAAAAACAGCAGCCAGGCGCTGGTTTTCTTTCTTTTTTGCCACTCAATTGCTCCTAAAACTAGCATCGTTAAGCCTAGAAGTATATTTAAAAGCGAAAGGAACTGGTCATTGTGGGTGAGCATCATATAAAGAGCCAGTCCAACGGTAATAATTGAAAAAATAAGCTGTAATGCTTTTAACAAAAAATCTCTCCTTACTTGTAGTTCACTTCTTCATTCACGCACGTCACTAAAGGCTTTTTCTCAAGGCCTAAAAGCAGGTTTTGGACGGCTAGATCTGCCATGCGATTGCGCGTTTCGTACGTAGCGCTTCCAATATGCGGCGTTACTAACACATTTGAAAGCTGCAGCAGCTTGTGATCTGCCGGAAGTGGCTCTGGGTCTGTTACGTCCAGTGCGGCATACGCAATTTCTTCATGTTTCAGCGCTTCGTACAGTGCTTCCGTATCCACCAATCCTCCGCGCGCTGCGTTCACAAAATACGCGCTGTTTTTCATAGCTTTAAATTCCGCTTCTCCAAACATGCCTTTGCTTTCATTTGAAAGCGGCACTAAGCATACGATACAGTCAGCTGTGTGAAGCAGCTCTTCAAACGAAAGGTATACGGCATCAAGCTCTTTTTCGGCTTCATGCTTGCGGCTTCGGTTGTGGTAAACGATGTTCATCCCCGATGCCTTTGCTCGTCTGGCAACGGCGCTTCCGATATCGCCCATTCCAACAATACCAAGCGTTTTTCCAAATAAATCAACGCCAAATACCGTTTCCCAGTTTCCTTGTTTCACTTTTTCATAGCCTTCATGAATGCGGCGAGCTGCTGACAATAAGAGACCGAACGTTAAATCGGCTGTCGCTTCTACTAACACGCCTGGCGTATTGCTAAACGGCACGCCTTTTTTTGTACACGCTTCGACATCTACACTGTCATACCCGACGCCTGATTGAGAAATAACGCGCAGATTCGGTGCTGCTTCTAATAGCTCTTCGTCCACTGTAATGTGGCCGATATTAAAAAAGCCGTCAGCATCACGAAGCCAGTCGCGCAGCGTTTCTTGTGGAATCTTCCCTTCTCCTTCCCACATTTGAATATCGCAGTGTTCCGCTAGCTTTTCGTAAGCGTTTGGCCACGTCTTTCCAGACATAACAACTTTGTATTTCCCCATGTTGATCTCTCCTTTTCCTTGTTCACTCATATGTATGAATAGTAACTAGCTATCCTATCATAAGACTACTATAAAGATGAAACTTTTTCCATTCAGGAACCGTATTTATAGTAAGGGGGAATACGAATGTTTGAAGATGAAATGATATTTGAAGATAACCCGTCCGGAGATGACATTGTTTTTGAAGGTGATGCTGACCTAAGCGGAGGCGCTTTTTTTCCAGACGATGCGTTATTTAACGGAATGCCTACGTTTGTTATGCTATTTTTTGTTATTGTTATTGGTATTTTCTTATTTTCTATTTTTAAAGGAATCAGCACGTGGAGCAAAAATGAGCAGTCTCCCCGTCTATCTGTAAAAGCAAAAATTACGGGCAAACGGACAAACGTCCAGCACCATAACAGCCATGCTCACGAACATCACCACTCTCATACGTCTACAACTTACTACGTAACCTTTCAATTTGAAAGCACCGACCGCTCTGAATTTACTGTTTCAGGCAGCCAGTACGGCAAGCTTGCAGAAGGAGACGAAGGAATACTGACGTTTCAAGGAACTCGTTTTTTGGATTTTCAAAGAAATCTCAGTGAAGAACATACAGATGCTTAGCTTATGACCTCGTGCTTTTAGAGGTCTTTTTTACTGTAATGGAGCATTCATATAGCCAATGACCTAATTGTGCCCTTTTTGCATTGTAGAAGAACGTTAACCAACGTAAAAACATACCGTGTAACACATTCATTTAAGCAGGCAGGTGATTTTATGTATTCTCCTTATTCAGGCAGCGGTATCTACTACGGACATTACGGAGAGGCCCCTCATTCGCATCCTATTCAAACAATACTGACGCAATACTGGCACGAAACCCACTATCCAGGCCCACACAAAAAATATGTTCACGTGTATTATCTCAACCCATCTTCTCTTCATTATTATCCAGCCTATCGAATATTTTTGTAAAAAATTGGTGATTTCCGGACTTTTATATTGTAAAATTAATCCATATACTTTTTTTATTGAGAAAGGAGGTTAACAAACAGTGCGTAATTCGACAACAAAAAATAGTGTAGCGATCACCACTTTGCTTTCTGCCCTATTTTTCTGCTTTATCTTGGTTCTTGCTTCGCTTTCACCTCTAGCAGATTCAGGTCCAAATGTTAACACGTTCGGTTCAGTTGGGATGTGGTTATCTCTTGGCATGATTCTATTTTTATATCTGTTGCCTTTAGCATTTTATCTGCTAGGAATGCATTTCTTAAAATTTGTGATGGCTGCTTTTTGCAGCATTGGACTTTTAATCGCTGCTAGTACTCTATTACTAATGCCGGCTCTGTTTTTATTTGGACTGGAAGATTTCTCAGGAAACTTAGCTTCCATCATAGGTGTAATGATTTCTTGCTTAGGCTTACTGATTACGAATATTGTGTGGTTAGTTGCTGCGTTTAAAAGACCGTCAACCACCGTGCAGGAAAGCGTTTAAAATGGTGAAGAGATGGCATACTAATTTTTCAGTTAAAGACGAATAAAATGGAGAGATGAGCTGAACCGCTTGTTACACCGCTGTTGATTTCCGTGCAAGACTTCGCTTTCCGCGGGCGGCCGGTGAGCCTCCTCGTAGCTTACGCTCCTGTGGGGTCTCACCTGTTCCGCTTTCCCCGCAGGAGTCTTCGTCTTGCCCTCCAATCACCAGCTAGAAGCAGCCACATACATGAAACTATCAATAAAAAATCCAAACGAATTTCATTCTCTATTAAGGTTCTCCATTCATCGTTCGGATTTCCTTCAACTAAAATACGTTTATCCCAGCCGCTTTTTATAGCTCGGTAGGCAAGTAGTGCAAATACATATCCAAGCAGTCTTCGTGCTGAGACAACACGTCCATTGTTTCTTTGCGAGGTTTTGTATAAATAGTCGCATAGTCTACTTCACCCTGTGTAGGATTTACTGGAAAAGCCAGTTTTTCTTTTTTTAGCGAAAAGTCGGCTTGCACTCCTTCTTTATTTCCTCTCGCGTCTAATCGAATCCATTTCTCTTCACTTTTGATGTAGACAGCATTTAACGCATGAATACAGTAGCCTGTGTCTATCGTATCCCCAAGGATTAATCTTTGATAACAAAAGCCTGTCGGAATCCCTTCTGCACGCAGCAAAGCGGCTAGTAGATTAGATTTGCTGTAACAAATTCCTTCCTTTTCTTTTAAAGCCTCTGAAGCCGTTTTCGTGATGATTCTGCTTTGAATATCCCATGAATGAGAAACTTCATCTCTCACAAACTCGTACGCTTTTTTTATGTACGCTATTGGAGAATAAGGCGAGCCGCTTTTGAGTTCACGTACCTTTTGTTGAATTAAAGGATGTGTAAAATTCACTTCAGAAAGTTCTTGTATATAGTCTTCTTTTTGTAACGATTCACAAATTAACTTCATTTACTTTTTTCCTCCTCTTATCTTCACTGTATGTTTTTTTATTCATAATATTGAATTTTATTACATATTTTTATATAATGAAAGACCACTTAAACGGAAAACGATAGTAGATACGAGATTGAAAGAGGTTTTGTTTTTGGTGACGTTATTTTTAACAAATGTGCTGCTCGGTCTTTCGATTGCCCTTCCCGTTGGTACGGTAACGATTGAAATGACGAAGCAAGGTTTAAAAAATGGTTTTCTTCACGGCTGGGTTGTGGGACTTGGAGGCATGACGGTTGATTTGTTGCTAATTGTGCTTCTTTACTCTGGACTGGCTTCTTTTTTGTCTGCTCCTTTTATCCAGCTTGTTATGTGGCTTGTAGGGGCACTTTTTTTACTTTATATTGGCTATGACAGCATTAGACACGCGGATCATGATATAACGGCTCCTGGAGAACACATAAAAAAGTCGTTTGCCTCTTCTTATGTGAACGGAATCTTTGTTGCGATTTCTCCGAGCAATCTCATTTTTTGGCTGAGCGTGTTTGGGACGGTGCTGACAAATTCGCTTCAAGCCTCTCACTCGTTTCATTTCCTAGTGATTGCTGCCGGAATATTAACGGGAATTTTAATTCATGATCTGGGCTTAATGACAATTGTCTCTGGAACTAGAAAAGTGCTGAATCAGCTTTATATCAAATGGGTTTCTATTGCAGCTGGATGTATCTTAATTGGCTTTTCATGCTATTTTCTCTACCGATTTATCGGGAATCTGCGCATGTACTTTTAATGTTTCTACATATTTTATGATTTACTATATCCCCTCTTTATCTAGTATAGAGAGGGAATTTTTATAATCTATCAGGGACTATCAGACAAAAAGTTCACAATTTCGTCACATTTCTATTGATTTTTTTCTCTTTTTATACGAAAATATAAAAAAGGGAGGAAATATCATGAAAATCAAAAAAGCACTTCGCATCTTTATTGGATCAAACGTCCTTGTATTATTAACATTTGGCCTTCTTCCAGCACTGTTAGTTAACCCTGATATTGACCTAATTCAATCATTTATTAATTATATAGGCAAGGATTAATTCCACTCAAAATAGTCAAAATTTTCAATCTATTATTTTTATAAAAAAAGACAGCGCAGGCTGTCTTTTTTAGTAGGTTTTTTATTTAGTTGAAAACAGCTTTTTAACATCTACTTTTTGATCTTTAACAATCGTATACGTCGCCTGTTTTTTATCTTCAAAGTTAAACGCTTTTATGTAGTCATTATCGTAAATCGTTAATCCGTACGCATCTTTTCCGTTTTCAACGATTTTTACCCAGTAAGACTGGTCAAACTTTGGATCGAGTTCCTTGCTTTTTTTCACTTCTACTTTTGCCAAAGAATGTACGATTTGCTTTATCTCTTTTTTATCATCTACTACACGTTTTCCTTCGTCCGTATCTATTTCAATACGCGTAACGTTTGCTTCCTCTACTTTTATGACGTCTTTTAACTGATAGGCTTTCCCGGTATATGTAAAATAAAATACGATGATAAATAAAAGTGCAGCTATAATAATCGTTCTTTTTTTCAAAAGGAACCTCCTTTTCCGCATCACGCTGCATTCAGGTGATACACCTTTTTATTCCTCCTGTTCCGCATCCTTTTAGTACAATGCTGCTTCCTACAAGCAGACTGTAGATTAATCCCGGAACAGGAAGTATTAACGTTATCATCAACAGTAACATGCCCGTACTTGTAAGAGCTACTCGTGCAGCTCGATTTTTCATTCATTTCACCGCCATCTCTTGGTGAATTTTTTATATGAAGCAATAGAAATAGTATTAATCTTCTACCTACTTATGTATTGTTCGCTTATAGGTCAGAATCGTCAACACGCCTACTAGGAAGATCGTTGCTTCACATTACCTTTTTTTACTAACTTATGATTTATGAAATAAAAACAGCTCATCTACTGTTGCTCCCAGTTCTTGGGCCAGCTGGAAAGCCAGCGCTAAGCTTGGATCATACTTATTGTTTTCAATTGCATTAATCGTTTGTCTCGATACTCCGCATACTTTCGCCAATTCATCTTGAGACATCCGCTTGACTTTACGCAGTTCTTTAATTAGATTTTCCACCATTCATCACTCATCTCTAAAATGTAAAAAACTTTTTACACCCATATCTTATATTATCTTCCTTGTTACTGTCAAATATGTTTGACAAATTAATGTCTCTTACCTACCTAAAAAAGAGATTGAGATATAACAAAATTAATTCAATCTAAAGACGAGCAAACGGGATAGATTAAGCACATGTTCACCATCACAATAAAAAAACCCGAACAAATTTGATTCTTCATTAAGAATCTCAATTCATCGTTCGGAATCTCCTTCAACTAAAATACTTTTGTCCTGTCCATTTTCCCCTTATTGTTATACATTTATTAAAATTAGTTAAAAACCCCTCACTTCTTACTTTTCTATAATGCCTACAACGAACAAAAACACTGCTAATGAAAGCATCCAAAAGTTTAAAACAACTCCGCCAATAATTGAATACCATTTTTTCGACACAGACGCAAAAACAATGCCCACCAGCGAAAGAATCCCTAGCACTGCAATATCGACATACATATTCACACCGGGACCTCTTCTTACCATAAAAAATGAAAAGCTGATGATTACTAGTATAAAAGAAAGCACGCCGTACTTATTCATGTAAACACCCTCACTTTTACATATTTACAATAATTATACATAATAAAGAGTAAAAAAAGCACAAATTCATTAAAAGAGAACTTGTGCTTTTTTTATATCATTTTATTTTTCGTAAAAATTAAAGCTCCTTACTCATATTAAACCACTGCACGCCTGCATGCTGGGACTGCGCAACTCCTTGATTCACATATCCGTTTTTTTCATAAAACGGAATCAATTCTTCTTTACATGTTAAAGTCACCGTTACGCGCTGTTTGTTCCGCGCTTGTTTTTCAAACTCTTTTAGCAGCATACTGGCAATTCCTTTATGATGATGCTTGGGGTTTACAACGATACCTAAAATACTTTGATGACCACCTGTTTCAGGGTTCGAAATCGTTTTTTCAAACAAATCATCCGTAATAAACGGAGCTGAAATGACGGGTCCGTTCACATATCCAATTATTTCGTCATTTTCTTCAGCGATGATAAACGTATCAGTAATGGTTTTGATCCGCGTGATAAATGCATCTTTTGAGGCAGCTTCATCAGGTGTAAACCCTTTGTTTTCTAACGTAATTAATTGGTTTAAATCTTTTTCATCCACTTGTCTTATAATCATTGAAACGTTTCCTTTCATTAAAAGCTACTATTCTCTTTCTCTCTTTCTACTATATATAAAAACGCACAAACAAAAAAGGATTGACCTCTGCATCATACAGAATTCAACCCTACTTCGCTGTTTAATGAACGTCTTGATTATTTAATAAATGCACCAAATGGCTTGCCCACTGGAAGCACAACTCGACCATAGTGAGTATTTAATACAGCCGCTGCAGATCCATAGAATGAAAACAGAGCAATTAATAGCTCTGAGACTGCTGCTAGTAAGTGCGTGTATTCATATGCCACACCAAATGTACTTAGCGATAATCCAATAAATAAAAAATCAATTAACACAAAAATAATAAATAATACTTTATGAGTGCCCATTGCTCCAATCGTCATAAAAACGCTGAAAATTAAGTAGCCGACAAAAGCAAATGCTAGCTGCTTCGGATCCGCTTCTTTTGCGAGCGCTTCTCCAAATGCTCCAAGCTGAATAAGCCATGTCATAGCTACACCTAGCCAAAATAAACCGAAGGCACCAAAAGCCGTTGCGCCGAAGGTATTATTATGTTTGAAATCTTGCATAGACGCGATTAGCTGCCCTATTCCGCCTAAAAAAATCGCCCATGGCAATACCAATGAAACACCATCGGTTACCCCAAGCTTTTGAAACGATGCAACAAGTGTCACCATGGCAAGTCCGAATAGGCCTAGCGCTGATGGATCAGCTGTTACAATTTTAACGTGCTGCGTGCTGTTGTTACTCATGTTGTACCTCCCTGATTTTAAAAACACCTTTAAAAAGATACAAAAATCTAAGGGAAGTGTCAATGGATATTTTTGGCCTTTAAAAACCCATAAGACCAAGCAATGTAGCGTTTACACTGCTTGGCCTTTACTTTCTTGTTATTAAGCGTTTTGTAATAAATTTTTTCTTGTTTGTTTTGCAGACTCAACCATCACTTTTAAAGCTTCCACCGTCTCGCTGATTCCTCTTGTTTTAAGACCGCAGTCGGGATTAATCCAAAACAATGCAGGATCAAGCACTTTTAGAGCGCGGTCAATGTTTCGTGTCAGCTCTTCAAGCTTCGGTACGCGCGGGCTGTGGATATCATATACGCCAAGTCCAATTCCCTGGTTATACGTATGTTTTTCAAACGCATAAATTAATTCACCATGGCTTTTGGACGTTTCAATGGAAATCACGTCGGCATCAAGCGCTTTGATCGCATCAATAATCTCTTCGAATTCCGAATAGCACATATGCGTGTGAATTTGCGTCTCGTTTTGCACCGATACTGTGGCTAATTTGAACGCGTACACCGCGGCGTTCAAGTAGCTTTCCCAGTTTTCTCGTTTTAACGGCAGTCCTTCACGCAGCGCCGGTTCATCTACTTGAATCATTGAGATGCCCTGACTTTCAAGTGCTTCCACTTCTTTTCTAAGAGCAAGCGCAATTTGATTTGCCACGTCGTAGCGCGGGATATCATCACGCACAAATGACCAGTTTAAAATCGTAATCGGCCCCGTCAGCATTCCTTTAACAGGCTTATTGGTTAGAGACTGTGCGTAGACCGTTTCTTTGATCGTCATCGCCTGCTCGTACGAGACATCTCCGTAAATAAGCGGCGGCTTCACGCAGCGAGAACCGTATGATTGCACCCAGCCAAACTTCGTAAACTGAAAACCTCCTAATTTTTCACCGAAGTATTCAACCATGTCCGTGCGCTCAAACTCTCCGTGCACAAGGACATCTAAGCCGATGTCTTCTTGAATTTCAATCCATTTTTTGATTTCAGCGTTAATGTACGCTTCATATGCTTCATCGCTTAACTCTCCTTTACGCCACTTCAGACGCTCTTTTCGCACTTCGTTTGTTTGCGGAAAGCTTCCAATTGTTGTCGTTGGAAGAAGCGGCAGTTGAAACGCTTCTTGCTGAACGCGTTGACGTACGTCAAACGACGCTTGGCGCTGTGCTTTATAGCTGTGCAGCTGCTTCAGCTCTTTTTGCACGTCTTGATGGTTTCGAAAAGATGATCCATTTAATGCTTGAATCGCCTGTTTACTTTCACTTATTTCTTTTTCTATTGCTTCTTTTCCTTGCTGCACCGCTTTTGTTAAAAGCGTGATTTCCTTTAGCTTTTCATCTGCAAAAGACAGCGCGTTTTTTAGAATTGGCTCAATGGTTTTTTCGCTTTTCACCGTGACAGGAACATGTAATAAACTTGATGAAGGCTGCAGAATCAAACGGTCTTTTGATACGGCTTCTTCAATTTCACTGATTGTTAAAAGCTGTTCGTCCAAGTTTTCACGCCAAATGTTTCGTCCGTCAATCACTCCTGCTGCCAGCACTTTATCAGTTGGAAAACCATATTTATTAAGCGCCGTGAGATTTTCGCCTCGGTCATGTACAAAATCCAATCCAATTCCGTGAACAGGAAGAGCAACTACTTCTTTATAGTAATCTACGCTGTCAAAATACGTCTGCAAAATGACTTTTACATTCGGTGCCGCTTTTTTCAAAGCTTCATAGACTTCTTTATACAGTGCCAGGTCTTCTTTTGATAGCGTTGTAGCTAAAATCGGCTCATCTATTTGTACCCACTCGACCCCTTCTGCCTCCAGCTCCGCTAAGATTGTTGCATAAAGAGGAACAAACTGTTCAACTACTTTTTTAAACTCACTTTTTTTATATCCTTTTGACAGCTTCACAAATGTTACTGGACCTAAAATAACGGGTTTGCCTTTGATATTCAGCTTTTGTTTTGCTTCTTTGTAAAATTGAAGCGGACGATTTTCTACAAGGGCAGGCGTACATTCGTCAAGCTCTGGTACGATATAGTGATAATTTGTGTTAAACCATTTTGTCATCGTAGAGGCTACCGCACCTTTTGTTCCTCGGGCGATGTCAAAATACGTTTCAAGGGATACCGGGCCTCCGTTATATTCAAAGCGCTTTGGCACCAAACCAAACATAGCGGCTGTATCTAACACGTGATCGTATAAGCTAAAATCGCCGACTGGAATTAATTCAATTCCTGCGTCACGCTGTTTTTTCAGATGCCCAAGACGAAGAGCTTCAATTTCCTGAAGAAAGATATCTTTCTCTATCTTTCCTGCCCAAAACTGCTCAAGCGCTTTTTTCCATTCTCGTTTTTCACCAATTCTTGGATAACCTACATTTGAACTTTTTACACTGCTCATTTTTTCCACTCCCTATATATTTTTTTATCGCTAAACTAAAAAATCTCCCTTTTCGAAATGAAAAGAGAGATGATACGCATACTTAACTAAAGTTGAGATAGCCTGTTTTTCTCAACACGTATTCCTCACTCCTCTCTATATCCCGTAGAGCTTAAGTGCATACAACAGGCAGGTCTCCTGACTTAGGTTCATCGCTTCCTATCCCTTCCCATTTCAACATGAAACAGTGGTTAATAAGTTGCTCCCCATTACAGTGGCGGGACCGCGCCGGCTTTTCACCGGTCTTCCCTTTTAAGCTGCGTACATTCGTTACACAGCACCTGATGCATTTCTATGAAATTGTTCATTCAAAACATATTCACATAAAATAAAAAGCCTCTCTATCATGAATAGAGAGGCATAGTATCTATGAAATCCTCTCTTATTTTTCAAAGCTGTACGCTTTGCAGGATGTAGCACCTTTTTAACAAGATTGTTAAATGGTTGCCGGGCTTCACAGGGCCAGTCCCTCCGCCTCTCTCAATAAGAGTTTTAATTGTTTATAATATTTTGAATGTAGAGTCATCTTAACACCTTACATTTATGTTGTCAAAAGAAATTTCAAAAAAATTAGTTTTCAGGAGGCGTTGACGCTAATTTTTGCCTTAATAATTTGTAATCATCTTTTCGATGTGTTTCAATCAAGTCTTTTGCTCCTTGATGATACCCTGAAGAATAGATGTACTCTACCGCCGTTTCGATAAGCATTCTCTTTTCTTCCGCACATTCTCGGTCCATTAGGGGGAACAGTCTACCTAAAAGGTCATTTAAATCTTCCTTAATAAAACGATTGAGTCCTTCTTGCATCTTTTCGTTTGCCATGATAGCTCCTCCATTTGCTGTGTATGTTTTAAGCCTCTATAAACACGCATTTCACTGTGAATGTTAAGATAAAGTTAAGTCATTAAACAGTATATCAAGTGAATGTTTTTCTTCAATTACATATGTAATACAAATATATGACAAATATAGAGAATATATCATCATTCATTATCTATTATAACGTTTGACTGAGCCTTCTGCTACAAGGTTTCGTACGGTTTTCCAAAAGAGGTTGAGACATAACCAAGTGAATCCAATCTAAAGGCAAATGGGATACATGAGCTGAATCGCTTGTGACACCGCAGTTGATTTCCGTACAAGACTTCGCTTTCCGCGGGCGGTCGCTGAGCCTCCTCGTCGCATACGCTCCTGTGGGGTCTCACGTGTTCCGCTTTTCCCGCAGGAGTCTTCGTCTTGTCCTCCAATCACCTGCTAGAAAGACCTATACACATGAAATCTACGTTTACCCTAATAAAAAAATGAACCACTAATCAAGATGCTTGATTAGTGGTTCATTTTTCATTTCGCCTAAAACCCTTTTGTCCCAGCCTCTTTTTTTTGAACCTAGCTTTCTACTTTCTTGTTTTTACAAACAACTTCTTCGAGGTCGTCCAAAATCCTTCCAAAGAAGAGGTCCTAAAATGTCGTACCTGCTAACAAAAAACTCCGTAAAATTATAATTATTTAAAATTAAAGGCGGTTCAAAATCAAGGGGAGCACCCGCGCCTCCTGATAATACAAAATCAGTACCTCTTCCAAGCGTAAACGACCCGTTTCTGTTTTTTCTAATAAACTGCTCGTCATACGCATGCACGTGGCTGACTAACACTTTTTTCACGCGATGTTCTTGAATTAAATCAAAAAATTCTTGACTTTGAGGAGTCGTTACAGGAAAACCTCCCAGGTCTGACCACCGGCCAATATTTGGCTGCGCATGCATGGCTACAACGGTATTACGAGGAGCATCCTCTAGCTGCTGCTCTAAATAATTCAGCTCTCTATCTGTAAATCCATATATTTTATTCTTGGGGCTGATGATATTATTTAATGCGATGCACCGGAAGTTAAAGACAGGAATATCAATGACCCAGTGCACTTTTCCGATAGTGGCTCTGAAGTTTTCGAGGTTGCTTTCTTCAAGGTTTAATTCATCGTGATTCCCTACGCATACAAACACGGGAATGTTTGGTGCTATTTTTTCGACAACTTTAACAAAGTGCTCCAAATACCTCTTTTCTCCTGTATACACGGTGTCTCCCCCATGAATAATAAACAGCGGATTCAATTCCACCGCCTTTTTTAACACAAGCTCAAATTCACCGCTCATCGTGTAACAATTATCGTTTGGTCCGTCACCTCTGCTGTCGCCCATAAAAACAAAGTTGAATGGATCTCTCGGATTTAATTGTTTAATTCTTTGCTTTAATAACTTTTCAGAACGTTCATGAAGCGTCAAATTCATCAACTAGTTAATCCTCCTATTACTAAATAAAATTGGTTAAAAGTAAACAAGCTTACTTATTTATATGGAAATTTGCTGATGAAGGTCACTATCTTCTTGTAAGAAGAACGCACATTTAAATTAGTTTCCATAGCCTATCTATTCTTTCATTTTGTTAAGCACGGATAGGACAACATAAAAGCTAGAATCTCAGTATCTATTAATACGAGCTGGAGCATAATCCAAAAATGAACAAAGGAATACATGAGCTGAACCGCTTGTGACACCGCAGTTGATTTCCGTGCAAGGCTTCGCTTTCCGCGGGCGGCCGATGAGCCTCCTCGTCGCTTGTGCGCCTGCGGGGTCTCACCTGTTCCTCTTTTCCCGCAGGAGTCTGCGTCTTTCCCTCCAATCAACTGCTAAAAGAAACTCAACAGATGAAACCTGCAGTCACCATAAAAAAACGAACCACTAATCAAACACTTTGATTAGTGGTTCGTTTTTCACTTCAGCTAAAATATTTTTATCTCAGCACCTTACATTTAAAACATTTACGACAATTAAACATATTTATTACGCTCAACTGGACTTAACGAATTTCTTTCAGAACGAGCTGCCATGTCTGTTTCAATTTGCTCTAGGCTGCGCCCTTTAGTTTCGACAACTACAAAGCGTATGAAGAATAATCCGAGAATACAAATGATCCCAAACGTTGAAAAGATCACACCTAAGCTAAACTGATCGGCTAAAATAGGAAACACAAGCCCTACTGCAAGCGATCCTGTCCAGTTAAAGGCAGATGAAATACCAGCACCGATTCCGCGCACAGAAAGCGGGAAAATTTCTCCTACAATGATCCACGTAAGCGGCGCCCAAGAAAACGCATAGCACAGGATAAAGCAGCAAAGTGCAATTAACGTAACCCAGTTAACAACGGATTCATTAACGCCTACTGCTCCAAGAATAGCCGGTGTAAAAAAGGAAAGAGCCATTCCCGCTCCGCCAACCGTAAGAATGGTACGGCGGTTGAATTTATCAACAAACTGCAGAAAAATAAGTGTTGTCACAACGAAGATTACCCCAACAATAACCGTAAAACCAGCAGCTACCTGCGGCGCTAAACCAACTTGACGGGCAATGCTTGTTGCATAATAAACAATTGAGTTGGAGCCTTGAATCTGCTGAAAAGTTGCCATTCCGACACCGATAATTAAAGCTAAACGAAACTTTTTCTGAAACAGCTGTTTAATGCCTGATTGTTCATGCACAGCTACGCTTTGAATTTCAGATACTTCAGCTTCGACTTCCGCTGCTGAGGAACGAAGCGTGCGCAGTACTTCACGCGCTTTATCTGCCATTCCGTTTTTAATTAAGTAGCGAGGTGACTCTGGAAGCTTGATCATACCGATGCATAAGACGATTGCAAAAATACCGGCGCTGCCAAGCATTAATCGCCAGCTGTTTGGAACCGGCTCAAAAATAAAGGCTATTATATAGCTTAATAATAATCCAATTACAATCATTAGCTGATTTAAACCTGAAAGCTTCCCGCGAATATGAGCAGGTGCAATTTCTGACATATAGGCAGGAACTAGCGAAGAAGCCGTTCCCACTGCTGTACCTAAAAAGACGCGCGCAATCGTTAACGTAATTTCCTCTGGTGCAATCGCTGAACCTATGGAGCCTAACAGAAAAATGATAGAGGAAATTAAAATTAACTTTCTTCGTCCAAACTTATCACCTAATAATCCGCTTAAAATAGAACCGATAATGGCTCCACCCATTAGCGATGAAACTACAATCCCCAGCCACAGCGGACTTAAATGAAACGCTTCACGGATATGACCTTCTGCACCAGCAATAATCCCAATATCATAACCGAATAAAATACCGGCAAATGAGCCGAAGAAGAAGATAAACTTACTTGATACTTTACTCATGATTATATCCCCTTTGTATTGTCTTAGTTTTTCTTCCTGCCACACTTATTTAAAACGCTTTCATTTATTTCTAAACACGGCGTTCTTTTACTGACGCTATATTTTCACTTCCAAGGAAGCAGCGCTCCCTTGGAAGTAATGATGCTTACTTAATAATGACGTACTCTAAATTCACAAGCTTTGCATAGCTCACAATTTGATCCGTAGTTAAATTTAATGAAAGAACCGTATGATGGCCTCCTCCGTTTTCAATCCACGCTTTAACGCCGTCTTGAAAGTTCGGCTTAATGTTCCAAAGCACGCGTGCTACCGGAAGGTTTGGGGCTGGAACTTCCGGCTCAAATGCCGATACTTCGTTAATTAACAGCTTGTAATGCGTGCCGAAGTCAGCCATAGAAACGACTACGCCTTCTCCTTGTTTACCGTCAAACACTAAGCGGGCCGGATCTTCGCGGTTACCGATACCTAGCGGAGAAACGATTAGTTTTGGCTTGTTTACTGCTAGCGTCGGGTCTACTTCAAGCATGTGTGATTGAAGCACTGACTCACGTCCGGGAGCCAATTCATACGTGTAGTCTTCCATAAAGCCCGTTGACTGATTATGGCTCATCACTTTGAGCAAGCGGTCAAGCGCCGCTGTTTTCCAGTCTCCTTCACCAGCAAAGCCGTATCCCTGTGCCATCAAGCGCTGTACCGCTAGACCAGGAAGCTGCTTCATGCCGTATAGATCTTCAAAGTTAGTCGTAAAAGCGCTGTAGCCGCCTTCGTCTAGAAAACGTTTAATCGCAATTTCATAGCTTGCCTGTACTTTTACGCTAGATTCCCAGTCTTCTGCAGAATAATCGCCGTAAACAAATTCATACGCGTCGGCATATTCAGCAAATAAATCATTGATTTCTTCTTCCGTAACGGCATCTACATATTGAACAAGGTCACCGATTCCAAAGTAGTCAACCGTCCATCCAAATTGAATTTGCGCTTCGATTTTGTCTCCTTCCGTTACGCCGACGTTGCGCATATTGTCACCGAAACGCGCGACTTTAATGTTGAAGCTTTCGTTATAAGCAGCGGCTACGTCCATCCACTGTGCAATTTGCTGCTGTACGTCGGGGCGCTCCCAGTAGCCTACTACAATTTTATTTTGCTTGTTCAAACGCGCGTTGATAAAGCCGTATTCACGATCACCGTGAGCGGACTGATTCAAGTTCATAAAATCCATATCAATTGTTTCCCAAGGAATACTTTCGTTAAATTGTGTTGCCAAATGAAGCAGCGGTTTTTGCAGTAACTTGGTACCGCGAATCCACATTTTTGCAGGCGAGAACGTATGCATCCACGTGATTACACCGGCAACTTCATCTCGGTAATTCACTTCTTTCATCATGCTTGTAATCGTATCAGCACTCACAGCTAAATCTTGCAGCACAAGCGGATAAGGTAAGATACCGCTTTCATTTAAAGTATCAGTCATACTTTGCGCGTGTGCTTTTACTTCTGCTAGCGCTTCTTTTCCGTAAAGATGCTGTGAACCAACAATAAACCAAAATTCTTTTTGAGTCGTTTTTAACATGATAATCCCCTTTTCTGTATGTAAGTCTTTTAATTCCCTTGCCCGTAATACGCATTTTGTCCGTGTTTTCGTAAATAATGTTTGTCTAATATACGCTGCGGCAGCTCTTCAGCCAGCCCGTTTAATTTTTGGGTAAAGAAATTCATTTTGGATACTTCGTCTAATACGACGCTGTTCATTACCGCCGTTTTGGCGTCTTTTCCCCACGTAAACGGCCCGTGTCCTTGAAGTAAAATTCCAGGAACTGCTAGCACATCTAAACCGCGCTTTTCAAACGTTTCAATAATCACCTTGCCCGTTTCCACTTCATATCCGTCATTTACTTCTTTTTCTGTCAAAAAGCGCGCGCACGGTACGGAACCATAAAAGGTATCGGCATGAGTCGTTCCCATTGCCTGCACATCGAGCCCTGCTTGAGCCCAAATGGTCGCCCACGTTGAATGCGTATGAGCAATACCGCCAATTTCGGGATAGTGTTTATATAGTACGGCATGTGTCAGCGTATCAGAGGACGGATTAAGCTCACCTTCTACCACGCGGCCATCTAAATCGACGACGACCATGTCTTGTGCCGTCATTTTTTCATACGTCACGCCGCTTGGTTTAATCACAAACAAACCGCTGTCTCGATCAACTGCACTTACATTTCCCCACGTGTACTTGACCAGTCCGTGTTTTGGCAAATCGAGGTTTGCTTGAAATACTTCTTCTTTTAATTTATCTAGCACAGTAACTCCTCCCGTTCTTCGCTGTGATGCTCGGCAGCTGCTTTTTCAATTACTAGCCCTTTTTTATATCTTTTAATAAATGCTTCAAACCCTTTTACATCGAGTTCGTCAGGGTAGATTTCCTGTGCGGTCACTTCTTTAAAAACTTTATCATCCAAGAAATCTTCTAAACTTTCATTCTCACTTTTATTGAGCATATAAGAAGAAAGAATAGCCATGCCCCACGCGCCGCCTTCTCCTGCTGTGTCCATGACGGAAACCGGGGTATTAATTGCCGCTGCCATCATTTTTTGACCCACTACCGGCGTTTTAAATAATCCTCCGTGCGCTAAAATGCTGTGAATCTTTACGTTTTCTTCTTTTACTAAAAGATCCATTCCTATTTTTAAAGCGCCAAAAGCTGTAAAAAGATGCGTTCGCATAAAGTTTGCTAGATTAAAATTGCTTTTTGCTGACCGGACAAATAGCGGACGTCCACTTTCTACTCCGGTAATATTTTCACCTGAGAAATAGCCGTAGCTAAGCAAGCCCCCTGCATCTGGATCAGCTTCTAACGCTTTATTTAACATCACTTCAAACAATTTATCCGACTCTACTTTTTGCCCCATCGCCTCCGAAAATTCACGAAACAATCCGAGCCAAGCGTTCAAGTCGCTTGAACAGTTATTCGCATGAACCATGGCAACTGGACTGCCGTTGGGCGTGGTAACCAAATCAATTTCCGGATAGACTTTTGAAAGCTTTTTATCTAGTACAATCATCGCAAAAACGGACGTTCCTACTGAAACATTTCCCGTGCGTTTTCTTACGCTATTTGTCGCCACCATTCCCGTTCCTGCATCTCCTTCTGGAGGACAAAACGGAATGCCCGGCTGCAAATTTTTTGATTGATCTAAAATGCTAGCTCCTATCGCTGTTAACGTGCCTGCTTGCTCGCCTGAAGTATGAACTGCAGGCAGAATATCTGATAGTTGCCACGAATATCCTTTGTAAGAAATGAGCTCGTCAAACTGCTTCATCATCGCTTCGCTGTAATTTTGCGTGCGTTCATCAATTGGAAACACTCCTGAAGCATCTCCAATGCCAAGCGCCTTACTGCCTGTTAGCAGCCAGTGAATATAGCCGGCTAGTGTTGTCATGTAATGGATACGCGGCAGATGTTTTTCTTGATTGATGATTGCCTGATACAGATGCGCAATGCTCCATCGTTCAGGAATATTAAAGTTAAAATGTTCAGTTAATTCTTTTGCTGCTTCGCTTGTTGTTGCATTACGCCACGTTCGAAACGGAACAAGCAGCTCACCCGTTTTATCAAACGCCATATATCCGTGCATCATAGCTGAAACGCCGATAGAGCCAACTGTTCGAATGGTGATTCCGTAGCTTCGTTCCACTTCTTGCTTCATTTCACGGTAAGCACTTTGCAAACCTGTAATAATATCAAGTAAGTTGTACGTCCAAAAACCGTCTTCCAAGAGATTTTCCCATTCATAACTGCCTGATGCGATCGTTTCAAAATTTTCGTCAATCAGCACCGCTTTAATACGAGTAGATCCAAGTTCAATTCCAAGGGACGTTTTTCCTTTAGCAATTGCTTGTTTTATGGTTTCTTGAGTTGTTTTCACGTTTAATCTCCTTTCTGATAGCTATAAAGATACCTATAGCAGTAAGGAAGCGCTTTCCGTTTTATGTAACGCTGTTTGAATTTGTTAACAACTTAAGTATATTTATTTGTACGTACATTTGTCAATAATAAAATTATATATGCACACAAATATTCAAAACACCCTACTATTCTCTTCTTAAACTTTTAAAAAATCGGTATTCAACCCTTAAATTATTTTCCTTTTGATTAAAAATTACGGAAATCTTTTCATTTATTCACGTTCATGATAAAATATGTCCATACAAATTTTATACATAAAAAAAGTTGAATGTATACAACTACGAAAGAAGTGAAAACATGAAGCCAAAATATCAGGTGATTATTGAAGATATAAAAAGCAAAATTCTTTCAGGCGATTACAGCATTGGCGAGCAAATCCCGACTGAATCGGTCATGCAAGAAACGTATGGTGTCAGCAGACATACGGTTCGAAAAGCGATTTTAGAGCTGTCGAATGAAGGATTTTTAAGAAGCGAAAAAGGGTCTGGCACCTATGTAAGCAACCAGTATCAATCCAAAGCGAGCGGGGCTTCTGCCAACAAAACGATCGGCGTAATTACTACCTATATTTCCGACTATATTTTCCCTTCGATCATTCGCGGAATTGAAAGCAGGTTAAATAAAGATAATTATTCCCTGCTGCTGGCGAGCACGAATAATGATGTAGAACAAGAAAAAAAAGCCCTGGAAATGATGCTTTCCTACGGAGTAGACGGCTTAATTGTTGAACCTACAAAAAGTAATTTGTACAATCCAAACATCTCTTATTATTTATCATTCAAAGAACAAGACGTTCCGTTTACGATGATTAACGCCTACTACGAAGAATTAGAGGTTCCGTTTTTTTGTTTAGATGACGTTCAGTCAAGCTACCTTGCCACAAATGAATTAATTTCAAAAGGACATACACAAATTGGACTTATTGCCAAAATGGATGACCTGCAAGGAAAATACCGAATGAAAGGCTACATAAAAGCGCTCGGTGATGCAAAACTACGCTTTCAGCCTGCGCATATTTTGTCTTTTAACACCGAAACAAAGCTCGATTTGTACGCTAATTTAAAAGAGTTTCTCACTGAAAATCAAGACGAAATGACCGCTCTTGTCTGCTATAACGATGAAGTCGGATTAGAAGTTGTAAATGTATGCAGACAGCTTGGCATTTCCATTCCGGACAAGTTGTCAATTATTGGTCAAGATAATTCGTACATTGCTAAAAATGCAACGATTAATTTAACAACGTTAACCCATCCGCAGGAACAAATGGGACACGACGCGGCTGATTGGATCATTAAAAAGCTGCAGGGCAAAAAAGAGTTACCAAACGAAACTTACTATCAGCCGGTGTTAGTTGAAGGCGAAACGATTAAAGAACTAACTGCAAAGCGTGATGAAGTTCGTTAAGAGAAGGCTTCTTTAGAGGTCTATAAAACTTCTTATAAGATAAGGGGATGCACATTATTGCATCCCCTTTTTTATGTAACGATTCATTTTATAACGGAGCCTGAACGATGATATATACTCCTTTTTCTATCCTTTGTTTCGCTTGCTCTATTGCTCTTTTAGCGGTAAATGATAACTGAGATACAGGAGCCGCCCCCTCTGAACCAATAACAAGAGGATCAACCCAGCGCATTTTTGTCGTTTGGTAAACATCATAACAAGACGCCGTTCCTGTTTCTGCTTTGCTGTTAAAAAGAGCAGATAGCATCCCTTCAATGCTGCTATCTCCAGCGTTTTTCAGCAACCGAACCACATCGTCATCCTGCTTTAAAAAATCTTCCATAGACACTATATCTTTCTGCAAAGCAAGCTTGATAATTTCCGTCAGCTGATAGTTTCCAAACATATTAAGCGGATTCATAAAAAAGCCAATCACTTCTTTGTAGTAAGCATCCACAAACCACTCTGCCGCTGATAAATTGCTACATGCCATTTGTCCATTAAATACGACAAGGTGATCTAAAAACGCATGCACTTCTTCTAAAGTAATCTCCCCGAATACGTACAAATCCCGCAGCGTATAATCCACGCGGTCGGCGCATAAGTGCGGAGCGCTCTGTTCGAGCAGCGTCCACTGGCTTTCATCAAGTAAGATATCTCGCCAGTTTAAACCGGCGCTCGTTAAAATATGAGGAATAGATGACTGGGTCACAATTTGTTCGTAAATCATTTCATGATAATTTTCTTCTTTTTGTTCCAAAACATAGTCAATTACATGAGAAAATGCCGTATGTGAAACGTCATGTAATAAAGCCGTTATTTGCTCTTCCAAAGAGCCTCCTAGCCTATGTACAAGCATCATCGCACCAACGGAATGATCATATCGAGTAGTATTCCATTTTTCATTTACAAACCGGCTCGCTCCGCCTTGGTAAATTCCTTTTAAACGCTGTACGGGGTCACTTTGAATCAGTTCTAAAAGAACGCCTTCTGCTTCAAAATTTCCGTACAGCTCATCATAAAGTGTAAGCATATCCTTCTCTCCCTTTCCTAGCTTATTATGTTTAATCCTAAGGTCAAGACACAATGCTGTAAAGCCGCGTTGCGATAGTAACCTATTTTTTGTAACAAAATGTTCAATTTTCTTGCCGTCACACTCATAAAAAATCACTCATTGGGATGATTTTATTTTATAACTTAAGTGATAAAGTTTTATGGAGAAATTTATTTACTAGTAGAAAGTAAGATAAAAAGGAGATATTTATGAAAAAGCTTAGTATGCTGCTGCTCATTTTAGTCATTGCCGTAGTCGGCTGTTCAAAAGGAAACGAGCAAAAATCACAGGAAGTAAAAGGAACAATTGAAGTCCCTCAAACCATTAAAGCAAATGAACAAACATCTATTAACGTGCTCGTTACACAAGGAGACAAAAAGATAAAAAATGCAGACGCTGTACAAATTCAAGTTGAAAAAGAAGGCTATATTAATCAGGAGATGATTGACGCCAAACATCAGGGTAACGGCACATACAGCACCGACTATACGTTTAAAGACGACGGCGAATATACGATTACCGCTCACGTTACGATAAAAGGCGACATGAAAATGTTTACAAAAAAAGTGACGGTTGGCGAGAAAGAATAAATAGCCTATCAAAAAGCGACCTCTGCTTGTCAAAGGTCGCTTTTATTATTTCTTTGATTCTTTAATACGGTCAAGATACTGCTTCGCATGAAGCAAACCAAGATTTTTTTCTTTGCGTATGTATTTAATAGCCTGCACATCACTTCGTCCATTCATCATCATCAAATTGACTCTGTTTTCAAAAGCCTCGTCTTTCTCTATTTCTAGCTGCTTCCACTCTTCATCTAAATCACGTTTAGGTGTTTTGAGCAGGAATACCACTAGTATAACAAGGACGCTACTTGTGGTGATATAAAGCCACAGCCAATCGAGAAACCAGCTGTTAATCACATTGATTATGATGAGAACAGTGAAGCAAGAATACAGCCTTGTTTGATACTTACTCCTCTTGTTTGAATCTATTTTATTAAAAAATATCCCCACCGTCAGCCTCCTTTTAGCATTTCATTGGCGCTTTTTTCTATTAATCTCTTTTGCGCATTAAGCAAATCTATATCATACAAATTACCATTTAACCTAACAAATAGCAATCAAGTTCACCCTATCATACTCTTTATCTCATTGACTACTCATAAAAAATACAGGACTTTTCGCAAAGCCCTGCACGTTTATTTCATATTTAAATAAGGTTAAACGCTTTTACCACTTGAGCAACCGCAAACGTAACACCAATCGCAATCACTGTTGGAATCGCAAAAGCAAGAAACGTCCACTTAACATTCTTTGGTTTCTTTATAAATGTTCACAAGCGTTGTTCCGCATGGATAATGTAGAAGCGAAAACAGCATCATGTTAAGAGCCGTTAGCCACGTCCAGTGGTGATCCAGAAAAATTTGCTTGAGTCTTGTTGCATCTTCAATTTCAATTAATGATCCCGTTGATAAATACGCCATTAGTAAAACTGGTACAACAATTTCATTAGCGGGCAAACCAATAATAAAAGCAGCTAGTATGTACCCGTCTAGTCCCTAGCGTCTTGGCAAACGGATCAAGAAACTGAACGAAGTGCATTAAAATACTCGTGTCGCCGACATAGATGTTAGCCAGTACCCACGTTAGACACCGCTGCGGGTGCTGCAACAATAATCGCGCGTTTTAACACGAACAGCGATTTATCCAGCGTCGCACGCACAATGGTATCTACAAATTTTGGCTTACGGTAAGGCGGGAGCTCTAGCGTATAGTGGGTTGGAACTCCGCGCAGCGCCGTTTTAGACAGTGCCCACGATACAAACAGCGTCACCACAATTCCAAATAACACGGTTCCCACTACCACAAGCGCCGTTACGAATGTTTTAGCGCTTCCTGTAAAGCCTGTTGCCATAAATAAAGAAGCTAACAAAATCAGCGTAGGCCATCTGCCGTTACATGGAACAAAGTTATTTGTTAAAATCGCCATCATACGTTCACGCGGCGATTCAATAATACGCGTTGACATAATCGCTGCGGCGTTACATCCAAACCCCATCGCCATCGTCAGCGACTGCTTACCGTGTGCCCCTGCTCGTTTGAACAAACGATCCATATTAAACGCGACGCGAGGCAAGTAGCCGTAGTTTTCTAAAAGCGCAAAAACAGGGAAAAAGATGGCCATCGGAGGCAGCATGACGCTAATGACCCACCCTGTGCCTCGAAACAGTCCTAATACAAGAATTCCGTGCAGCCATTCTGGCGCATGCATCGCTTGAAAGAAAGCAGTTAAATATCCTTCCGCCCAGCCAAAACCTTGTGCGATTAATCCTGAAGGAACGTTTGCTCCGGCTATGGTGATATAAAAGATCACCGATAAAATACCAAGCATAATCGGAAAGCCCCAAATTGGCGAAGTGAAGACTTTATCCAATTTCTCCGTGCGCTGAAGCTTTGAGCGGTCTTGGTACACAACTGCTTTTTTACATATTTGCTGTGACGACTGATAAATGCTTGCGACCATATTTGAACGATGGTCTTTTTCTTTTGCCTGCTGGGCATAGCACGTTAGCTGTTCCATCGCTAATGAGTTTTCAGGAGTTAACGGATTTCCCATATGCGCTGTTCCTCCTTTCTGTGTGGCTGATATCTTGCTGCTGATGCTGCTGAATCGTTTCTAAAAACGACGTGTCTCCATCAAGAACTCGTAAAGCAATCCAGCGGAGAGGAAATTGATTTCCTACAATAGAAGCAACTTGAGGTTCTAGCTCCTTTAGTGACGCTTCAATTTCTTTTGTATACTGCACCTGGTAAGGAGTAAGCTTTACTTCCCCGCGCACGACTCCTTCAATCGCATCCAGCAAATTCGTAATTCCTTTTTTATTGCGAGCTGATATAGGCACAACCGGTACCCCTAACGATTCAGCCAGCTTTTTTTCGTTAATCACAATTCCTTTTTTCTTTGCTTCATCCATTAAGTTCACACAAATCACGACGTTTTCCGTCATTTCCATTACCTGCAGAGCTAGATTAAGATTTCGTTCCATCGCCGTTGCATCGACCACAACAACCGTAACGTCAGGTCTTTCAAATAAAATATAATCGCGCGCTACTTCTTCGTCCGCCGAGTTTGAATAAAGTGAATACGTTCCAGGCAGATCGACGATTGTGTAGAGCTGCTCGTGATGTTCAAACGTCCCTTCTGCTTTGGCTACGGTTTTTCCCGTCCAGTTTCCCGTGTGCTGCTTAAGACCGGTTAATCCGTTAAATAACGTACTTTTTCCCGTGTTCGGATTTCCTGCTAGTGCAATGCGATACTCACTCACCGTCGTCACCTACTTTTTTCACATAAATTTTTGAGCTTTCTTCTTTTCTGAGACCAATCGTTGTATGACTGACTTGATAAGCAACAGGATCTCCTAACGGGCTTTTTTGAAGCACTTTGATGATGGCTCCTGGAATAAACCCTAAATCTAACAAGCGGCGCTTTAAGGAACCTTCAACTTCAATTCGCTCTAGCTGCACCGTTTCACCTGTCGTAAATGTAGACAGCGGAGAATTTTTTACACTAGCCATCTATTTTTCACCCCTTCTTGTTTTTTATACAAGGTTATATTTTTTTCGTTAGACCAACTTTTAAGGTAAAAAAATATACTCGTTGATTTGTAATAGGCTATTCTGCTTAAGCAGAATAGTGAACCTGTCTGCATCAATTATTTAAAAATTTTAGTTTTCACTTATAATAATACCGAAAGTTTACCACAGGAAACTTTTTTAGTCCAGGGTAAATAATTGACTTTTTTCTTCTTTCTACTGAAGGCATAAAGTGGTAAGTGCTGGTCTATTTTTTCTAATAAAAGTAAGTCGAAAAATAATTACGTAAAAAGGAATTAACGAAAGTAAAAAAATGTAAATTTGTGCTATACTAGTGAATGAGCTTTTTGGAAAATAAAGTATGTATTAGTTTTAAAACCTACAAAAATCACTTTAGGGGGCTTTTATGAAAAGGTTCAAAAGGGTTAGCGCAGTTATTTTAGGTTTTGCTTTATTATTCTCACCGCTTGCTCCGCAAACAGTTGCAGAAGCAAAAGTCGCGTGGGGGAATCAGGAACTGGTTAAAGGGCAAATAGGACGCGTTACCGTTTTAAAGAACACGAATCTTTACAACATTAAAAACAACAAGTTAGTAGCGGCTAGAAAAGTGACAAAAGGGCAAGTATTCCGCGTGTATTCTGAATCTAGTAAATTTGGTGGTCTTTACGGGGTATCAAAGGGTACCTATGCTCAAAAGTCATCAAGTATTAAGTATGAAAAAGCCCCTAGTGACAAAATTCAAGCCTTAGGGGTAACAGTTACGAAGAAATCTTTAGCAAGCAACATTAGTTACCCTCAGGTATCTGGTCTTATCAATAAACCATTTGAGGCTAGCTATAATCGAAAGTTCTTAAATATTGCGAAAGAAGCACAAAAAGAACATAACGAGCTAAAAGAACAAGAGAAGGAAGACCGCAAAAACGGCTGGGCGCCAGGTCCTTATTCTCGTAATATGACATACTCTGTACCTTACAATCAAGATAATATTTTAAGTGTTGCTGTTACGAATGATGCGTACGCTGGCGGCGTTCACGGCAACGCTTGGATTGATACTTACAATTACGATTTGTTAAAAGCTCGACAAATTAGCTTAAAAGATATTATTAACACCAACACTAAGTTAAACAAGGTTAATAACTATATCCGGAATGAAATGATTGCGCGTAATAAAAAAGGTGCTCAGTTCTGGGTTAATGAATTTAAGTCTGTAAATTTAAAAGACGATCAGTTTTACTATACAAGTAGCGGCATTGCCATTATATTTGGTGAGTATGAGTACGGCCCGTATTCTAACGGCATTCATACGTTTAAAATTCCGTCCACCATTTATAAATAAGATAGTCGTACAAAAAAACATAAAAAAAGAAGCATGCGAACCATCAGTTCACATGCTTCTTTTTCTTTTTTTCTGCAGAATAAGCGGAGCAAAAAAGAAAGGTGAGCCCTATTCCGCCTCCAACCATCATTGAATAGGAAAACGTATCTCTTAACGCTAGACCGCCTATCATTGACAATACAAACAGAAAATAAAACAGTAATGTGTAGTTCCTCTTCACAATCTCTACTCTCCCCTTCCCCATCATTTTCCGAAAACCAAATCATACAATACAATCACGAAAGAACTCAGGGCCGCATGTATTACGCTTCTTGTAGCAGACGGAAAACCGCTTTTCAAGGTATTTTTATAGCGTTTGAAAAAGTGAAATGGTCAGAGCTAACGTCAGCAAGGAGCCTGCGGATGTTAACATCATTATTTTTCGGTTACTCTGATTCTTTTCGGGTTTCAAAAACTCTTGAATGGCTACAAACCAGATAACAAAAGTGATTAAAGAAAGAATCCCCATAGACATACGAGCATCTCCATTCTTATATGTATTTAAATTTTCAGTATATCTACTCAACAAACTTTCCCCACCGAGTTGCGAAAATAAATGTTACTCTCCACTTAATATTAACATAAAATTCCATATTTTTTTTAATGTGTGATGTAAAAACCGCAGCATTTTAGAAAATAAGCTATTTATAAAACGCTCATTTGAACTAAAAATGAACATAAAGCTGTCTCTGGCTATTCTCCACTTTACAAATGATATACTTATTTATAGAAAAACCTCTCAGATCTCACCCAGTACTTACCCTACCGTCAGAAGAAAAAAGTGTACCTTGTTAGGAGGAAACGAAATGATTAAAAAACTAGACCATTTTGTGTTAACAGTAAAAGACGTTGAAAAAACCATTCACTTTTATACGGTTATCTTAGGCATGCAAAAAGAAACTTTCGGAGAAGGAAGAGTAGCGCTTCGTTTTGGTGAACAAAAAATAAACTTACATCAAGCAGGGCATGAATTTGAGCCTAAAGCAAATCACCCTCTTCCGGGTTCCGCTGATTTATGTTTTATTACAGAGGAAAAAATTGAAAGCGTCATTAGTCACTTACAAAAACATAATGTAAACATTGAAGAAGAGCCGGTCAAACGTACAGGTGCTGTAGGGCCTATTGTTTCTGTTTACATAAGAGATCCTGATTACAATTTGATTGAGCTGTCGAACTACGTAGATTAAAGTGTCCTTATGAAAAAAGAGAATGCACAAGGCATTCTCTTTTTAAATGGCTATATAAGGTACTACTCTTTAGACTTACCTACTTCTACTTTTTTCGTAAACATTTTCATGTCACCATCTACCGTAACATGAGCGGTAATCATGTACTCGCCGTCTTCTTTAAACGTATAGTCCGTGCTGTATACACCTTTTCCTTCGTGCGGTGCTTTTGTCATTTCTTGATTGATGTAGCCTTCTTTTTCAACTTGGAACTGTACGTCATCTGCGTTTTCTACTTTTTTATCTCCTTGCGTCACAAGGACTTTAAGCTTGACTTGTTCATTTGCTTGAATTGATTCCGGTACTTCAATCGTTCCTTTTACTTCTTTTGAACGTGAATCATTTGCCTTTGAACAGCCTACTATAGCTATCATTAAAACGAATAATACGATGCTGAGTTTTTTCATTATGTTGTTCTCCTTTGTTATGTAAATGTGAAGTCTTCCTGCAATTTCATATTATACTCATTTATCCGGTAAAAAGAGAAAAATTGCTTATTGTCCACATAAAGTTCTTATTTCTACAGTAGCTTTTACATCTTTTCATTTCTCTAATCGTCATTTCCTTCACAAAAAAGCTGAAGAAGCGTATTGCCTTCTCCAGCTTTACCTTTATCTCTGCGGTTCTTCTAGCGTATAAGCAGACAGTGCGTTTTCGACCCATCGTACAAAATCTTTGCTTGCTCCCCAGTCAATATTTAATACCCCTTCTGCGCTTCCTGAAGGAATACACTTAACTTTGTTTGGACCCGACACATTTTCTAGAATAATGGTTAGTGATCCTCTGCCGCCGGTGCGGAAAAAATAGCGTTCAAACACAAGCGTGCACAGCTGCTTGCCGTCTCCAAGGTCATAATATTCTTTGTATAGTAAGTCACTTTCCGAATTATTTGCGTTCACAAGCTTTTTTGCTCCATCAAAAGGAAGCAGCGTCGTTTTAAATTCAATTACCTTTCCCATCACTCAAGCCCCTTTCTATCGCAACAGATACCTACTACTTCTCTTTTTCCCTCTAAAAAACCTGCCGCTTCTCTTTATGTACAATATGGTACAATAGAAAAGAAAAAGAATTGTTTGAACGGAAAAAGGAGCATACAACCTCTATGAATACACGAGATCAACTTATCCAAAATGTGGTTTCCACGATGCGAAACCAAACGAAAAAAATGCAGCTGTCGGTTATCCCCACTTTAAAATCATATATTCCTTTAAATGAATTTTTAGCGCTTCGCCTGCTGTATAAAGAAGGCAATCATATCGTTTCTGAGATTGCCGAGCACATGCACATCTCGAACAGCAGCATGACGTGCGTCAGCGACCGTCTCATGGAAAGAGAATTTGTCACGCGCGTACGCAGTCAAAAAGACCGCCGCGTTGTCTACTTATCGATTACGGATAAAGGAAAAGCGTTTGCAGAAGAAATGGAAAAAGTACTCACCCAAGAATATGGTGAAAAGCTTAGCCATTTTACGGATGAAGAATTACAGACGTTTCTTCGCTTGTTAAATAAAATGGATATTTAATAAAAAACCAGATGCCCGCTAAGCAGGTCTCTGGTTTTTATTTTGGTTAGTTGTTGTTTACCTTCAAATTAAAGGCGTCCGAGGTTAAATCTTTTGAACTGTCGTTTTCGTAATCACTTACATACGGAACAAATCGAAGCATAACCACTCCTTTGTCGTTTCTGTACTCATCGTCCCTCTCTAGCACTGTGTCTGTTCCTCCTCCACTGCCGCTTTCAGAAAGATCTCTTCCATTTTGGTCTTTTATTTTTACACCAATGTCCGTTCCGCCTCGGATGCTTCCGTTTGATGATGTAAACGTATAGTGCATTTTAATCGAAACAGGCGATACGCGAACTTCTTTAATAGACAATACGCCTTCTATTCCCTTTTCGTTAATCGGAATTTCCTTGTTTAACGGATACACTTTAGTATCAGCGATGATTTTCGAGCCATTTACGCTAGTGTGTACGGTCCAATTCCCTTTAATTTCTCCGTACGAATCCCGGTAGTTCCCGCTTTTCGTCTGACCAGGATTCTTTTCAAATTCAAGGCTTGTGAACTGCGCGCTGATTTGATAGTTTTTGCTTGGATCAATGTGATCTAGCACGCTGTAGCCTTCAACATCAATTTCCCCGTCTCCGTCCGTGTCCGCTTGCGTTAGTTTTAAAGCGTACAGATAGTCCCAGCTTCCGTCTTTGTTTTTGATTGGTTCCTCTCTAATGCTTGAAGCGGAATCAAAAAACGACATATTGCCAATTTTCACGCGCAGCTCTCCTGGTCGAATTGGCGCGTCTCGGTTAAGTCCTAGTGCGGTTCTTCTAAATTCATCTGCGCTAATCGTCAGCCCAAGCAGCACCTGTCCGTCATCAAGCATTAGTTCATTTACTTTTACTTCAATACCTTGGTCCGTTGCCGTTTCATTTACCGCTTTTTTATAGCTGCTCAAACTGCCTTCAGGCTTGTTCATAAGCAGCTCGATTTGCTGGCCAAGCTGCTGACTGATTCGCACAGCCGATGCCCATACCGTTTCGTTTTGCATCATCACAGGTGTTACAGCAAGCAGCAGCACCGCAGCGGCAATCAGCGGACGCGCTTTTTTCCGCACCAGCTTTATTTCACGTTTTAAACGTTTTTTCATTCGCTTTTTCTCGCTTTCCGTTAGCTCGATTTCTTCATATTCATCAACGTCTACAGAAGATCCGTTTAATAAGTCGTACTCATTTTTCATCTTTGTCCCTCCTTATTTCTTATTTAAAAATGGCTTTTAATTTTTTTCGTCCGCGCGACAGCCGGTTGTATAAATTGCTGATGGTGGTCTCTTGTTTTTTCGCAATTTGCTTCAGCTCGACTTCTTGTAAGTAATACGCTTTAAACAGCTCGCGGTCTCCTTCACTTAAGTGACCTAAAAGTTCTTCCAAGTCGTCCCTTTGAACGTTATGAACTCCTGGTGTTTCACCAAACTCCGCTTCGCTAAGCGATTCATGCTGCGTTTTTATGTATTTGCGCTGATAGTCGATGGCTTTGTACTTAGCAACAGCCGCAACCCAGTTTTTAAACGTATTTTTTTCCGAATCAAAGCGGTGAATATGATGCCACACGGCTAACAATACGTCGTTTACACACTCTTCTTCATAACCTTTCAGCGTGCCTAGATGCTTACGTACAATGGCCGTAATTAACCCTCCGTACTGATCGATTAACAGCTCTAATCCTTTTTCTTTTTTCCGTGTTATACACACAACAATCCAGTCATCTTCCATGACATTGCTCCTTTCTCCTTGCTTTTACATCTATTAATACGGATTCTTTTTACAAAACCTATCAATCTTCCTACATTAAATTAAAAATAAGCTTGTTCAGTATTTCTCTCGCTGGTAAAATAAGCTAAAACCTTTGAAGGAGGCCGCTATGATTACCTATCCTTTTCTGACATCCAACCCAACTATCGGCGTAACCGCACCTTCTTCTGGTGTACCTCAAGCTCTTCATTCCATGTTTTCTTTATCGTGTGAACGAATGAAAGAAAAAGGCTTTTCTGTTATACCGGGTGAAACCGTTTGGACGCAGCATAAAGCAAAATCTGCTTCTCCTAAAAAACGTGCAAATGAGCTTCAAGGCATGATTGCTGATGAAAACGTTGATATCCTTATCCCGCCTTGGGGAGGCGAGCTGCTCATTGAAATACTTGAACATCTTGACTTTACAAAATGGAAAACAAAATGGGTGCTTGGCTATTCTGACACCAGCGTTCTTTTGCTGGCTATTACACTTAATACCGGGATTGCAACGGCTCATGGAACCAACTTTGTGGATTTACGCGGAGAATACTGGGATCCAACGACTGCGATGTGGCAGCAGGTGCTGACGACCAAAGAAGGCGAAAGCGTAGCTCAAGTTTCTTCTGATTCCTATCAAACAGAATGGCAGCACGATAACCCGTCACCATGCGTGTTTCATTTAACGGAACAAACGGCTTGGAAACATACAGAGTCAAGCGACGTTCATATCGAAGGGCGCCTGCTCGGGGGATGTATAGACGTAATCAGACACTTAGCCGGCACTTCTTTTGGAGACGTCAAAGCTTTTCGAGAAAAACATATTCCTTCAGAACCGGTCATTTGGTATTTTGACAACTGTGAACTGACGACTGTAGACCTTCGCCGTTCGCTTCTTCAGCTTAAGCTAGCGGGCTGGTTTGATAACTGCTCGGGCATTTTATTCGGTAGAAGCAGCGCTAATGAGCCCGTTGATTTCTACACTGCTGAAGATGTGTATCATGATCTTGCCTCCGACTTACATATTCCCGTTGTCTATGACATCGACTGCGGCCACCTCCCTCCTCAGCTCACGCTTATTAACGGCGCGTATGCGAGTGTTAACGTAGAGAAGAATAAAGGCACAGTTGTTCAATACTTTGCGTAAAAAAAGAGGCTTGTATATAAGTAGTTTATTTAATTGAAGAAAAATTCGAACGAACTTGATTCCTGATGGAGAATCCAATTCGTTCGGATTTTTTTATGGATATGGTGCAAGTAGGTTTGTTTCATATATGTAGGTGCTTCTAATGGTTGATTGGAGGGCAGGACGAAGACTCCTGCGGGAAAAACGGAACAAGTGAGACCCCGCAGGAGCGTTCGCGACGAGGAGGCTCACCGGCCGCCCGCGGAAAGCGAAGTCTTGCACGGAAATCAACCGCGGTTCATTTCGTCGTTTCACAATTTTGTTTTACATATCTGTCATCAGTAATATAAACGTCCCAAACAGGAAAAAAGTTGCACCAAACCACGAATGGTAGTGCTCTTTTTGTTTTCTTTCAAACTTCCATTCTTCAAATCCTCGAATTACGTACAGGAAAAAAAAGAAAAGAAACATAAAAACGGAGGTATAGGCTGGAGGTATAACAAAGATCAGCACTAAAAACGCAGCAAGCATCACCATTTCAAGTGTGATAAACAGCGGACGCCTTCCCTTAAAGCTTCTCCAATAGCTTTTTTTCATCTTTGTATTCAGCTTCTTTCGCATGGCAAGATCCAGAAAGATATAAACGACTGCCAGAATCAGCAAATACACAAGCGTCATTTCCGTCCCTCCTTCCGACTTAAAATATCCTTATACTTCCATTTTAAAGGACTTTCCATAAATTTCAAGTCTCTAAAAAACTTTATCCAACTTATTAGTGCAAGCATTCATATATTTAAAAATCGCTAATATATTGACTAATGTACAGGTTGAATTCTCTGTATAAACTCACCTAGAGGGGGACATCAAGTTATGAGAATAAAAGAAGTGAAGCAAGGTGCACTCACAGCGCTGAAAAACCGCTGGGGATTCGCCGTACTGCTTACGTTCGTTACGTATCTAATTGCTGCCGGTATTCCAGGACTTATTGACTTTCTTGTTAACGGATTTCCAAGCGGGTCTGAAACCGAATACTCACAGTCTACCTTAGCTAATATTGTATCCCTGCTGCTCGTACCGCTCTTTTTTTCTTACTACTGGGTACTGCTGCGTTTAGTAAGAGGAGAAAACGTCTGCGTTAAAAGTGTGTTTGATTCGTTTTCATCTGCAGGCTTATACTTTAGAACACTCGGACTTTACTTGCTAACGATTATTTATACCGTGCTATGGAGCATTTTATTAATCATTCCTGGCATCATCAAAAGTCTTGCCTATTCACAGGCTTACTACGTATTCCGCGATAACCCAGATTATTCGGTGAACCAGTCTATTACTGAAAGCAGACGGTTAATGAACGGCTACAAGTGGACCTACTTTTTACTCCTTTTAAGCTTTATCGGCTGGGGAATTTTAAGTATGATCACGCTTGGCATCGGGTTATTATGGCTCGTTCCGTATGTAACGACTTCGCTTGGCGTATTTTATGAAAAGCTAAAAGCAAATGAAACAGAAGTTGCTGAATAGAAGAAAAACCGTATTCGAGTTGCGAATACGGTTTTTTTTATGGATAGCTTTACGCTGCCTGATCTCCTCCATCAGAGGGCTTTAACTTTTGATTCTTCGCTTTTTTATTCACTAAATAAATACTGATAATAATAAGCACTAGCCCTACAAGAAGTGACGATGTAAAAGGTTCGTCTAAAAAGAGCGTGCCAATGACAATTGAAATAATGGGAACAAGAAAATTAAAGGACGCCACTTTGCTGGCCTCTCCTTTACTGATCAAATAAAAATAAATGAGCCACGCAACGGCAACAGAAAACAGTGCTAAAAATAAAAGCAGCAGTATAGATGATGAATTCCACACTATATGAGACCATCCTTCCACTCCGCTGCCGGTCGCTGTCATAACGACTCCGCCGACAAGACTTTGAATGGTAATAAGCCAAATGCCATCTACACTGTCACTAATACGTTTGATATAGACAGTTCCAATCGCCCAGCTCAGTGCCGTAAGCACAGCAAGAATAATTCCAACGGCTGAAGCATTAGCAGATAATTCTCCCATGCTGATGGTAGCTACACCTACAAAACCAAGAAGCAAGCCACCTATCTTCACAGCGTTCATGCTTTCTCCAATCCACATCCATGCAATGATGCCGATGAGCACCGGCTGCAAATAGACAATCACGCTGAAGACCCCTGCTGGCATAAACATAAGTCCAATCGTTTGCAGACCGTAGAATAAGATTGAATTAAATAGACCTGACACCATATATTTACGCCAGTTCTGCTTCCAGTGAAGCTGTTTAGCTCTTGGCAGTGCGACTGCTAATAAGATGATTCCCGCACTTAATGACCGCAGTCCAGATAACAAAATAGGCGATGAATAGCCAAGCGCAAGCTTCGACATCGGCCATGTTAATCCCCAAATCAGTACAAGAGCAGCTAAAAGAATCCCATTAATAAAAGATGATGACTGTTTCATACAACAACCACTCCTACATATATGAATGTAAATGATTCACGCGTTCATTCCTCCTTGTATACTACGCTTCTTTTTCACTCGCTTCAACTGGATGCTTTTGATGTAATTTATGTATAGCAGTTATAGTAACTGAGTTTCTTTTATGACAGCGTATCTTTCTTCTCTATGTGCTCATTTAGAAAAAAATAAAGTGTATCGCTAGTGGCGATATCACTTTTTACCTATAGCTTTTATACATCCTAAAAGCCTTGAAGCCATTCAGCTGCTGGGTTTCTGCTCCCCTTTTTCATTTAGCTGACATATTTTCTAATAAATCTATGAATCTCCTAAACATTTCTACCTAGATGAATTGTCAGAATTATTACAGAGATGGTGACAATTCTACTTATATCGCCCTTTAATATTAAAACTATGTTACAAAATGTCGTAATTTGGAATTAGATGTTTACTTTTCCTGTCAGGATTGATAGACTCACAGTTGTGAATAAAACAAGTTATGGAAAGGGAGAAAGAACATGCTAAAGAAAGCAAATCGTACAGTTATGAATATGGGGTTAGCAGCATTACTTGTTCCCGCTGCCCTAACATTTAGCACAACTTCAGCAAGTGCAAATGACGGAGGCGCTGCACCAGCACCCGTACAAGAAAAGGTAACGCCAAGCGTACCTCAACAACAAGCAACTACTACTAATCAAAAAGTCATCGTAAACGTGAGTGCGTTAAATATTCGTCAAGGAGCTAGCTTTTCATCTCCAGTTGTTGGAACTGCAACACAAGGTCAAGAGTTTGCTATTTTAAAAGAAGCAAACGGCTTAGTTGAAATTGCACCAAACAAATGGATTTCAAAAAGCTCAAGCTACGTAACAATTGCATCAGGTAAACCAAGCGCAAGCCAAGTAAAAGGTGTAAGCACATCAACTCCTTCTACTTCTACAGCATCTGCATCTACATCTGCAGCAAAAGAAACTAGCACACCAGCACCTGCTCCAACAACAAGCACGGCTTCTGGAAGCACAGTAAATGTTGCACGTAGTTTAGTAGGATCACCTTACCAATGGGCAGGAAACACACCAAGTGGATTTGACTGCTCAGGCTTTATCGCATACGTGTTCAACCATAGCGGTCACAGCATTTCACGTACAAGCGTAGCCAACTACTGGAACATGGCTACAAAAATTTCGTCTCCACAACCAGGCGATCTAGTATTCTTCCAAAACACATACACAAGCGGCCCATCTCACATGGGAATCTACATCGGAAACGGCCAAATGATTCATGCTGGTTCACACGGTGTAGCAGTAGCTGACCTAGATGTTTCTTACTATCAAGATCATTTCTTAGGATACGGACGCTTCTAAGAAAAAAATGCCCTCCAATCGTTAGATACGTTCTAACGATTGGAGGGCATTTACTTTTTATCGCTGCGCGACAGAAAGCGCCTTTTCAATCCGCGTTTGAAATTTATTTTTCCAGTCTTCCGCAAGTTCAGAAACTTCTAACGCCCGCTTCATCCCTTCTACATCTTTTGAATGATGGAAATATAAATCAAGCGTGAACCAAACGGATACTTGATCTGGATGAGCTTGAATTAATTTCACTTCCGCGTCTTTCGTAATTGTGCCTTCTTTCAGCACGCGGCAAAGGTAGCCGGTATAGCTTGTCTCAATCATTCGTTTTAAAAGACCTTTAACGCCCGTTCTCTTTGTAATCGTGTCGCATGGATTTCGACCTTGCGTCACTTGAATAACAGCGTCCCCCACTTGATAAATGTCTCCAATGCATACGTCTTTTTCAACCATGCCCGCTAAGACAAGATTTTCTCCAAACGCAGACATCGGCAGCTCCGTATCAAATTCTTCGTTCCATTTTTTATAGTGCTCATACGGATACACGCACACCGCACGATCCGGTCCGCCGTGATACTTTAAGTTCGCTACGCCGTCGCCTTGAAACCCTTCTTTTGCTAAAAAGGTCTCGTCTACTTGCTTTTTGCATATACCTGTCCGCATTTCTTTGTCAGAGCCGTATGCCATTTGTTCAGGCATGCCGGTTGCTAAATGAATCAGCTTTCTCTCGGGTGTTGTCATTATGTTTACACCTCTTTTATCATTTTTACTAGTTTACCACACTTATAGAGCATTTTATTTACTTGTTAGCTCTCTCAGCGGCTTCCACTTAAGTCCTAATGCATAATTAATAGCGGTAGCTGCGACAAATCCAATCAGCACTCCTGGAACGGTCGGCATAAACAAAGATGGAAACATCGCTACGCACACCAGTGTTACCACAAAATTTCCGGTATACGACCATTTGGGATGCTTTGAAAAAAATGTTTGAATACTATTCATTGCTAACGCCTTTATACAACTACTTTGTCATTCCTCATGAATATTCTACCATTAAAAAGGAAACATTTCTCTCAAACGACGTATTATAGGTCATTTTGTCTCTTTTTTACTTCTCATATTAGAATTCCAAGAACCGGAAGTATCATAAATTTTTAAAAATATTTCACAATTATATTAAAAATATCTTCATTTCCCCTTTTTCTTTTGTTCAAAATGATTTAAGATAGTAGAGGCTGTCGAAATATAAGTTATTATGTCAGTTTTGCATGTTTTTTTACATATTAGCACATAGTAAATATTATTTTACAATTACGTCATTTTTTATAATGGCCTAAAAAATTTTGCCCATTTTTAACAAAATTGGCGTAGAAGTTCCGTTTTTGTATAAAATAGAGGCCGATTTACATAGTCATTTCTATGCACGTCCCTCTTTTATAAATATAGGATACATGTAAGGAGAAAAGTAAATGTCAATTTTAATGGGAATTATCGGGATTGTAATTATCTTAGCAGTTGCATTCCTCATGTCAAACGACAGGAAACTTATCAACTATAAAGGCATCGCAGTTATGCTTGTCATCCAGCTTGCTATCTCTGCTTTTATGATGAATACATCGATTGGTCGCAAGGTGCTTGACTTTATCACAAGTGTATTTACAAAGATCTTATCATTTGGTAACGACGGAATTTCGTTCGTGTTTGGAGATCTTGCAGGAAAAGGCATTTTCTTTATCCAAACGTTAGTTATGATTGTATTCGTTTCAGCATTATTAAGTATTTTAAACTACTCTCGTATTTTACCCTTTGGGATCAAATATATCGGAGGACTTGTTTCAAAAATTACCGGACTTCCCCAAATTGAAAGCTTCACAGCCGTGAACGCGATGATTTTTGGTGATACAACGGCGCTAATTGCGGTAAAAAACCACATCGGAGGTTTAACGCCAAACCGTTTATTTATCGTTACAACAACATCTTTAGTATCCGTTTCTTGTTCGATTCTAGGCGCATACATGCAGATGATCCCGGCTGAATACGTATTAATTGCCCTTCCGCTAAACGTATTCTCTGGTTTAATCGTTTCTTCTATCGTTGCACCAGTAAAAGTAGAAGATGAAAATGAAGTCGATATCAAAGCGCCTGCTAAGCAAGGCACGCTGTTTGAAGCAATCGGTGACGGAGCCCTAGACGGCGGACGCGTTGCGTTAATCGTAGCAGCTATGCTTGTTACATACGTTGGTCTTTTAGCATTAGTGAACTACGTATTAAACGGTGTCATCGGATTAACGGTTCAAGACATTTTAGGCTATATCTTCTACCCAATTGCCTTTATCATGGGTATCCCGGCAGATGAACTGATGAGAGCCGGCGGCGTAATGGGAACAAAAGTAGTAGCAAACGAATTCGTTGCCATGCTTGACTTCCAAAAAATGATGCCTCACCTTTCTGAAAAAACGATTGGTATCGTATCAGCTTACTTAATCTCATTTGCAAACTTCAGCTCAATCGGTATCGTTCTTGGTACGATCCAAGCAATCAACGGCGAACAAGCTTCACGCGTTGCAAAGTTTGGTTTGAAAATGCTGTTAGTCGCTACAATGGGATCGATTTTAACAGGTATTATGGTTGGATTGTTTATTTAATGAAAAAGCACTCACTTGTGGTGAGTGCTTTTTTAGCTTTTCTATCTGTTTTTAATTCATATCAACAATAGAAGTAACGCGATAGTTATCATTATAGCTGACGTTTACTACGTATTGCTTCGATTCGCCTTCTTTCACCTTTCCCGTTACCTCTATATACTCAAAACCACGGTCCGCAAAATCTGCTTTTTCCACCACTAAGTCTTTATGTCTTTTTTCTTTAAAATATGTAATAGCTGCCTGCTCCGCCTTATGGAACATTTGATCATTTTGTTTTTGCTCCATTTGTTTTTCTTTAGAATGGTTCATGTACATTCCTGCGCCTACGACTAGGAGTATAAGAGCTGCACAAAAAATGAGAGCTTTTTTCATTGCTTTTCTCCTTTTTAGCAATACTGCAAGCTTTCTGTTGGATTTATTCTGTAATCTGTCTCAACCTTTTAATTCTGCTTTACTTACTTTCATTAATAGTAGAGATATTAATAGAAAACTCCTCAAAACTTACTTGTCCCAAGGCAAGCTTCATACTTTCAACAAATATACGTTCATTTTTAGTTAGTTCACGCTTTGCGTCCTTTTCAATCCATTCATTCTCAACGTCCAAAACATCTAAAACATGCTTTTGTTTTGAAAAAGCCTCATAGTATCTTAATCCAAACTTTCTTTGAGAGACGGCATCAATATGAATGCCATCTGGATTTGCTGTTAAGCCTTTTGATGTTACAAAATAACAATTTTTTTCAGCATGGGCAACTTTAGATAATATCTGATTTATTTGTTTATATTCTACAGCGCTTTTTCCAAATCCGACTTCTCCAAGGTAATGTCCCAACTCACCGATAACAATCGGGATATCTGGTGCATTCAATTCTTCTCTCAAGTGTTTAAATAATGAGAGCAATTTATCTCCATACGTCTTATAACGTTCTCCGTAACTGTCGCTTTCTCCTTGATGCCATAGAATTCCCACTAACTCACTTGTTTCCATTGCGAATTTTGCTTCAGAAATCGCGTGTCTGGTTAATAGTCCGTCAATTGTCCACTCATCAATTGAGCTTCCTCCCTCGGCACATGGTATTAACCCAATGGACTCGCCCGGATGATCCTCTGTCCAAGCTTGAGCAAAAGAAGGTGCCGGCCCAACGCCAGATATGTGACGATCAAAATTAAGTGGTTCTGCCATCGTTTGCCATCTACCGTTTCGTAACATATGTATATGCTCATTATAAATCGGCGGTACATCCTCAATAAACCCTCTGCCTGCCATATTTGATTGTCCAATTAATAAGATAGATTTCATCGAAATACCTTCTTTCTCTTCCATGTTGATCACGTTTTTAAAATTTGCTCGTGGTTATACTTATAGAATTAGTTACACTCTGATATATAGCTTAATTAATGGCTTCAAGAGCTTGTTTCAAATAATCCATTTCAGAGGTGATATCATCTATCTGTTGGTTTAACTGACTTACTTTATTAAGAGTATTCTGTGCATCCAATAAATTAATTTCTAACATCAAACGGCTTGCTTCACTCTCAAGTTCCAATCTCTTTGCAAATAATACCTCGTGCTTTTTTATAATTTCAGATTTTAAATTCTTACTATTGGTTTCTTCCATACTTCTACCTCACTAACTTGTAATAACAGTATTTTATTGAAATGTAAATTCCCCTATATAATTTAATAATTACCTACAGGGAGGTTTATGACATAGTTAAAGTTGCCCTTTTCACTTACAGGAAAACCGCATTTACATAAGATAAATAATAAGAACCAATTAAAATAAAGTCTATTATTCACTTTCCTCGGATGGTGTTTATAAGTTCTTGGTGTTGACATTCAGATACATACTGAACGCTCAAAAGCTTCTCTAACTGTTAAAAACAAATACAACATTCCAAAATAAGGGAAAATTGAAATCATTTTGTTTTTTTTGCAGGAAAAAAAAGCAAAGTATATAAAGATAACAGTATGCATCAAAAAGTGTTGAGAATATTTTATGATCATTTTCTATCAGCACGAGAGCAATAATTTGAGAAAAGAGCTTATATCAGTCCGTGTCTTAAGTATGCCTATTATATAGAATAGGGTACTTAGTAAATAAGGGAAGGTGATTTATATGTTAGGGGAAGAAGATTTAAAAGTAAATTGTATATCAGCTGCTATAGGTTTACTCATCCAACATAATATCATCACTCACCAGGAACTGGACAAACTAACTAAAACAAATTATCACGTTTTTTATCATTTTCTCATGGATAAGCTAATTGAAGAAGAGTTTAGTAAGGATAGGGTTGTACAAACATAAGTGCTTCAACAAAAAAGAAGCGCAAGATCCAAAGCAGGAATCTCCTATTTCAAATGTAATTCGTATAGGGCTCCTTACATATTAGACATATATAATATGTAAGGGCTTTCTTATTCAGCAAATCCTCCTATAGTTTAAATGTATTTCTTCACAATCTATCATTTTAAAAGTCTTTTTATCAAAGGAAGCCTGCCAATATTGTTACAAAAAAGTCCTCTTCTCGTTTCAGGAAAAGAACGTATATTCAGTGAATTTTATAAGCTACTTCCAAGTCTGATCCAGTTTATCTGAATAGAAATGTAAGGCTTTTTTATAACTTAGTATTTCATTGTCATTTGTTGTATTTAGTAAGCATTTCAGTAGCAGTTCCATCGCTTTGCTATGCTCTTTTAAATTGTATAAGGTCATAGAATAAAACACTTTAATTACATGATTATCTGGGAATAATTCTATTCCTTTTAAAAATGTCTCTTTTGACTTTTCATACTCCCCCAAGGCTCTATACGTGCTGCCCAATCCCAATACTGCACCTTCCATATCCTTAGAAGGTAATCCTATCTTTATGGCATTTTCGTAAAAGGGCACTGCCTTTTCTTCTTCTCCTAATAGGTCGAAGCTCCAAGCACATTGATAGTTATATAAAGCATCGTCTGGACATTCCTTAACTAATTCACTTAGCAATTCGTTAGATTCTTTGTGATTTCCATTCTTTCGTAACGCTAATGCTTTATCTAGTTTGTTATTCATTACTTAAATCTCCCCTCCTTCTTTTTCCCACTACTTATTTATCTCTTAATATCCTTCCATATCCGGAAATTCAGCGTATTCGTACACTTTATCCAGATTTATTTCTTGCTTTAACTATCCTTAATGTTTAATTTTTAAAGGCTAACCCATTGGTCTGCAAAGCTGCTTTAAGTTTAGGTAAAGAAGCCGGCCCCATGCCATGAAATTGTAATATCTCTTTTTCACTAAATGTTGATAGCTGCTGCAAAGAAGTTATCCCGTTGTTTTCCAATGCTCGTCTTGCTGGTGCTGATAGCACGGAAAGAAATCCATTGTCAGGTTTTCGTTCTTGCTCACAGGCTGGGCAGGTCGGACAGTTACTGCTTTTATAATATTTGTGTCCTTTATGACAGATTCTTAGATTTCCCTTTTGGATTTTCATTTTTATTCTCTCCTTTTCACAAGAGTTTTTTAGCTTTTATCCCCTGCCACTTCTTCAATGGATGGTTTGTGAAGGAACAAAACATCCTACGTATAGTAAGCTAATTATTAGTCTCGTTTCAGATAGTGTAGCTCCATTACAAATCATGCTAACACCTTACATGTTTACGTTTGAAACCAATCCGGCCTCTATCTATATCCTTTTGAATGTTTTCGAAAGCAAGAAGAATACTACTTTTTTTCTTATCCTTCTTAACTTCGACTGGACCTACTGCCTTTGCAGTTTCAAGGGCCTTTTCATGAAGTGGCAAATATGAAACACCGACTGTATAGATAAAATTATTCATAGCCGATTTCGTTCGATCTGGAGAATCGTGAATCGTATTTTCCACTTGATTAAGCATATCGGCAATCTTGCTTGTGCTAAATTCATCGTCAGGACGATTACCTAAAAGCCAGCAGTAGCAACTCCAACCTGCCGACATTTTAAGTTCTTCACCGCTTGCCACCCATCTATCAGCAACAGCTTGCGCAAAATCGGTTTCTGACAAAGTGACTGCAACTACATAATCGGATAGCATGTAAAAATACGCTTTATCGATCCAACGCTCAAAATCCTCCGCAGTCATCTCTGTTGGGTCTGCAATGATACCGGCAAAATACATAGCATCATAATTGCCAGACGCATAAAGCTGCTCAGCCAAAGCCTGATTTTTCTTGATTTTCTTTGCAATCGGCTTCATTTTTCCTGTTGCCACTCCAAAAAGCGGATCGTGTGCACCATTATTTATGTAAGTCTTTTTAATTCGTTCCGTACCAAGCGCTTCAAGTTCTTTCATAACCATTTCAAAGTCCACCGTTCTGTACCCTCCTTCTTCTCCGTTCATAATCTGCTTTTTATTTACGCCAAAAAGTTGAACAGTCTTTTTTATCTAACATATTAAACTCGATTATTTTCTTAAGTAATTCATAGTTTACTGGCTCAGTCCATAGAATTCGAAACAGGCCTTTGGTAGCGCTGTATCCAGCCTGGGCGATGTCATGATTAAAGTGCGCAATCCCTATGTCTTCAGGTGAAACGCTCAAATGATGTTTTGCTGAGGCAAAGCCGATGATAAATGTTCCATGATTAGTAAACATTGGCGTATTCCATTTAATTTGTGGTTCCAAATTTGGGAAAGTATTAGCAACCCAAGCCAAAACCTCCTCTGTTCGGTCACGGTGGTCAGGGCTATCTATACGCGCTAAATATTCTGCAAAAACTTCCATAGCATCTTCTCCTCAAATGAATTTTTTTAATCTACTCTACTTTTACACAAATGGAACATCAGTCAGTTCACTTCACCTTATTTCATTTTCAACTCAAATACATTAACAACTTATATTCGCCATGTTTTAAATAAAATGTACTAATCATTTAATCCTTTTCCATTAAGAATGTTCGGAATGCATTTTTCAACCCTTGATTCTCGAGTCTTAGATTGTTTGGCCGCAGAAAAATAAAGAATATATGCTCTTTGCCGTCCTGGAGTCAATGTAGTAAAAGCCGTTTTTAAAGCAGGTATTTCATCAAATTTGTGCTGTAGCTCTTCAGCAATAATGAGTTCTTCAGGCTTTTTAACTTTGACTTTCAATCCCGCTTTTTCCACCTCGATGGCCTCATAAATATAAGCTTTTAAGCTGGCTTCCTTTTCAGCTATTTCTTGCACATTGGTAAACCGAATTTGTCGTGCCCCTTGTACATTCTCCGTTTGTTGAATTAGAATACCATGAGAATCTTGTAACAGAGAACCTTTAGGAAACAGCAACGCACAGTATTCTTTAAATCCATGTATTAAAACAATGTTTTTTTTCTCAAACGTATAACAAGGATTCATCCACTTAAAATCTTCGGTCAACTCACAATCAAGAACAATCTTTCTCAACGTCTCATATTCTTCTTTCCACTTTTTAGCTTTAGTTAAAAATTCATCAACCTTAGGATTCATTTTGCTATTTGTCATCAAGGAACACTCCTATTCAATTTTTTAATCTGTCGCTCTCGCAATGATATAGTCAACCTTCAATTCATTTAATGGTGTTACTATTCTTCAAATGCAAGAAATGCCCTTCTTCAATTGACTTGATAGTTATAAAAATTATAAACATTTTAAGTATGTTTGCTCATTATACAAAGCGAACATCGATTAGTTCACTTAACTGCATGTGATCCATGAAAATAAATAAATTACTAAGAGCATCAACAAACTGAATGAATCCTGTCTCTGTTATACATTGACTTCTCTTATAGTACGTAAAGTACACTTGTTTATTTGTATGTAAGGCTTTAATCATTGCGACTCTCGAAGTATAGCTTTAATAATTTTTGATGGAGCAAATTATTCGTATAGTTCGTCTCAACAAAATATTCTAATTGCCATTTCTGTGTTTCCATAGCTTGTTTGCTAGTTGGTGTATCCCATATCGGGTACACTCTAATTGCCATCTTGCCTTTTGTGGTAGCCGTTTTAAGAATTTTTTGTTTTAAAAGAACTTCTTTTGGAAAAATGAATTGTCCAAATCTATTTGTACTAGTGAAGGTATTAATAACTAATAGATCGGTAGCTTGTTCATACGAAAAGGCTTGGTTTTTATGAGTCGCATCTTTTTCCCAAAAGGATACAAACTGCCCTACCTTGTTAGGGATAGTTTTCGCCACCCTAAATCGTACATATTGACCTTGTTTGTTAAACACAATACCCTCTAATTAATCACAGTATGGTTATACCGGCTGATCCAGTCCATGTTGCTGGCTCTTCTCTAAAGGTGAAATTAGCCCTCTTCCCACCAATCATTTTCAATAGCATTGTTAATCTCTTCTAATAAATATTCATAAAAGTTGTCTGCAACTAGATAAACACCCTTTTCAAAGGCGCTCCAATTTACAACAGGACATTCATTGTTAATCATTTTTTCTGTATCTAAGCAATAAGAATATTCATCACAGTGTTGAATAATAATGTATGCTTTAGGGAGGTCAGAGGATTTAAAACGGTTATGATAATACAAAATATCTTTGCAACCATTAACTTCAAGTCCATCGCCTCCACTACCATACTCTTTTAGAAACCAGCGATAGCTCTCTGGAAATTTCACATTCAGCTTTTCTTCGGTATCTTGAATTATTTCCTCATTTTCTTTATAGAAATTATCTTCTTGACTATATTGTTCAATTAATTCTCTGATTTTTTTACGATACAATTCCATTTGCACTTCTCCCTTTTTATTACTGGACTTGAGTCAATAAATGTATGTTAGCCTTACACGATTCTTACATCAGCAAGTTCACTTAAACTCATTTTATTTTTCAATTCAAATACTCCATTGATAAAAATAAATCGACCCCCTAAGGAATCCATAAACTGCATGAATCCTGCCTCTGTTACGCATTGATCCTGCTTATAATATGTAAGGTACACTTGTTAATTCGTATGTAGGGCTTCGATCGTTACCCTTCTAGGAGTATAGCTTTAATAATTTTTGGCGGGGCAAATTGTTCGCATCATTTATCTCAACAAAATATTCTAATTGCCATTTCTGTGTTTCCATAGCTTGTTTGCTAGTTGGTGTATCCCATATCGGGTACACTCTAATTGCCATCTTACCTTTTGTGGTAGCCGTTTTAAGGATTTTTTGTTTTAAAAGAATTTCTTTTGGAAAAATGAACTGTCCAAATCTATTTGTACTAGTGAAGGTATTAATAACTAATAGATCGGTAGCTTTTCCATCCGAAAAGGCCTGGTTTTTATGAGTCGCATCTTTTTCCCAAAAGGATACAAACTGTCCTACCTTATTAGGTGTAGTTTTCGCCACCCTAAATCGTACAGATTTTGAATTTAACTGAAAGATACCAGCGCCATAATCTGAATTCTGAGCTTCTTCTCGAATAGCTTTTATAGCGAAGTGATTGGGTTTATAAAAATTCTCATTTACATAGGTTAACGCCTCATAAAATTTCATTGTTTTTACCTCTTATGTTTATAGGCTTCTTCAATTAATAGTAAGTGGTTTGTATGTCTTTCCTCGAAATTGCGTCTAAATATCTTAAATATTCCAAAATGTTATAGCGAAGCTATTCTCTTCTTATAACACCTCTTGATTCCTTAAGCATTGCTACCCTCTTAATATAGTTAATGTGCTACATATTAACCTCATTTTTTCACTTTGGTTCGTGATCTCTTTGTATTACTGAAATACTTGGAGGTTCAGTTGAAACCACATCAATTATATGGTTTAAAGCATGTATTCCATAGTGTTTAAACGGGCCAGGGTGTATATCGTCAGCTATGGTACCAATTTCGATAAAATCTAGATATCTGGACTTTGAATAAACTGCAAAAGCGCTTCCTGTATACATTTCATACTCATCTATTACAGTAAAACTTTCGTTTCTAACAGAGTATGCAATGTACCAATCAAATGTAAGTCGAATTATAGGGAGGAAGTTAGGATTTATTTTATCTTGAATATGATCTTTCTATGATCCTGCTTTATACGTTTCAAGCGCAGCTCTATTTTTCTATCTAACATTTTATGTGCAGTTTGGAAAGTTACACAGATGAACAGTAAGATAACAGTAATAATTATAGCGTCTGGCACTTGGAAGCAAAAACATAATACTGCTAAAAGAAAAGATATAGCACAAGTAAAGTTGATTATCCATTTTTTATTTCTATGAGCTTGAAGACTTTTTTCAAGCAGCTGCTTTTGTCCTTCTTCCCTTTTTATATCTTCTGAATTATTGAGTGTAGAGTTCAATGTTATTTCTCCTTAGAAACTAATTTTATATAATTTTTATCTTGGTTATCTTTTCCCTTTAAGATGATAGTATAATTGGATGTTCTTAAAGAGAAAGGCAAATTTAATTAATCGTCTTGGCAAGCGCGTAGGCTTCTTTCGCGCTGATTATAATATCCTCCAACAAGCTCATCTTCTCCTCTTCTTCAACGTTTGCGTTTAATAGAAAAAAATAAAGCACGGAATACCTTCATGTCGGTGCATATGACGACTCTATTTGGTAGCTATTCTTAATCGATCCAAAGAAACTATGAAAAAAGAACATTCGTTCTCTACATCATACAAGAACAAACGTTCCCTTTTCAATAAAAACTCTAAACTTTTCCCGAATTATTCCTATGAATAACGTCAAATTTATTATTTTATAAAAAAAGAAATATTTTATATACCTAGAGAAAGATATCGAGATAACGAAAAAAACATGAGAAAATGTTCTACAAAGTAAAATTTCGGAGTGAAATAATCAACAAAATTTGCCATAATAAGTGAAGTAAGGAGGTGTATTATGTTTCGATTGTATGGAGCCTTAATTGGGCTTAGTTTCATTTGGGGTTTATCTTTTGTATTTATGAAGTGGCTGCTTCCCTCAGCTGGTATATGGGGAATTGTATTTTTTCGTTGTCTAGCAGGTGCAATCATCTTGCTCCCTTTTCTATGGTGGAAGCGTAGAAAAGTTAAAGAGAAACTACCCTGGAAGGCATTAATTGTTGTTGGTATATTTAACTGTGGTTTGGCGTGGGGATTAATTTCCTTAAGCGAAACTGAGATAAACAGTACAACCGCCTCCATTCTAAATGCGACCACTCCAATCTGGACAGGTCTTATCGGATTTATTCTTTTTTCTTATCGACTTACCGGACGTCAGTGGATCGGTATTCTTATCGGTTTTTTCGGGATACTCGTCCTTATGGATTTTCAATTTGGTCAGATTTTCGGGAAAGGGTTTGTCGGAATTGGAACAATGCTTGTTGCTTGTATCTGCTATGGGCTTGCTGGGCAGTTAACAAAGCGGTTTTTGTCTGGGGTGAGCGTATTAACTATAACAACCTTCACCCTACTAACAGGTGCTATCATCGGTTTAATTGGAATGTTGTTTACTGAACCATTCAAATCAGATTTGTTGATTCATCCACTTCCGCTTCTGGCAATTGTGGGTCTCGGCTGTTTTGGCTCAGGATTGGGTCAGTTAATCTATTTTTATATCAATAAAAATGGTGGCCCTGAATTAGCAGCGACGGTTACTTACCTGATCCCTGCCTCGGCCATGGTCTGGGGTTATTTACTACTGGGAGAGACAATTACTCCAAATGTCATTGTTGGACTACTTATTATCTTTGCTGGCGTTTATCTTTCATCTAGGAAATCAAAAGGTAAAACTCCGCATGTCACTCTCGTTAGCAATAAACAAAATTAAGTAAGTAGATTTTATAATGTGAGTCTTTAAAGTTATCTATGAGAGAAGAATTAAGAAACTGAAGGACTACAGAATATGATATATTTCAAATGAAATTCATCATATGTAGTGATAAAACGTAATTCTAGTTGTTCAATCTTGTTTAAAAGGCAGCCAAACAGAGGGCTGCCTTTTTTTATTTCAACGCAGAAAATAATTTTAAAATTCAGTGCTAGTTATCCCATACAACATAACATCACACAAAAACGCTGAATTTATATATGAAGCAAATTCGAGAGATTTCCACCTAACACTCTGTCTGCAACTTCTCCGCTAGATGTATGACGCTTAACGGCCTGTAGATTTAAATATGGATCTCCATATGGAAAATCTGAACTAAATAACGTTCTTTCAGGTATCTCTTTTATAGCCAACGACAAGGCATATGTTGTATAAAATGCAGATATATCTAAGTAAGCGTTTTTAGTGTCTTTTATCATTTCTATCGTTTGTAGCCAATGAATTCCTCCCATATGCCCGTATATAACCGGCACATTTTCATATTTTTGAGTGAGAAGAAATAACTCTTGAATATCCTTTAAGTTCAAAGGATGAAAAGTATGTACCCAGATCGGCAAAGACATATAGTCACTTGCTGCTTTAAATATAGGTTCTAACAATGGAATTTGACCTGGGCCAAGAGTAAATTCTCCAAGACCTTTCATCTTTTGCTCTTTGACAAGTTTCTCTACCCAGTCTTTTAGGGTGACATCACTAGAAGAAAAAGAAAGTGGAACTGAACCAAACCCTACAAACCTATTTGGATATTGCTTAATCGCAACGCTTACTTCTTCTAGCGCATTTATGCGTGCTTGTAGAGGATTCACCTCGTTGTTTAGAATTTGATTTAACCTGTTCATTTCGGTTGTAAATTCTTTAACGTTGCTGCTTTTTTCTGGATGAACAAGAGTAGAAAACAATACGGTTTTATCTATTCCACTGTCATCCATCATTTTAATATGTTTCTCTATAGGCAAAACCACATGTGCGTGACTATCAATAATCATTTTGTTTCTCCTTTTCATTTCTTTCGTAAAAGACTTCATTGGCAACTGTTAAAATCGTATTTAAAGCTACAGGGAATCCAGCATAAATGACCATTTGTAACATTGCTTCTAAAATTTCTTCCTGTGTCCACCCAACATTCAAAGCCCCGTTTAGATAAAATTTTAGCTGTTCCGTATTGCCTAATGCAGTTAAGCCAGCCACTGCAGCAAGAAGGCGTGACTTTAAATCTAAGCCTGGTCTCGAGAAAATTTGTCCGTAATTAAACTCTACAGCTAGCATTCCTAAATCAGGGAGAGCTGACTGTTCAAAACCTGCCATTATATCCTCATAATTCTCTGGATCAATCTTAGCTAATATATCTAATCCTCGTTGAAAGTTATCTGTACGTGTTCTCATTACATATTACTTCCTTTCTTATTCATTAAGTTCCCTATCGTTTTTTTAGAGATGTTCATCGGAATTAAAGAACAAAAGCTAATGGCTATCATCATTATGGCTATGGCACACACTCCATGCCACTCCCATTTACTCCATGCAAGTAAACCCACATAAGATCCTAGGGACCCGCCTAAAAATGTGGAAACCATATATAACCCATTTAATCGACTTCTTTTTCCTTCTCCTAATTGGAAAATAGTAAACTGACAGGCAACTTGGTTCGCTTGCGTTCCTATCGTTATGAGAAGAGCTCCTAAAATTAACCCAGGCAACCAGTACCCTCCCCTTATAAGACCTATAAAAGCAAGTAAGGATATGGACATACACAAAAGACTTGCAAACTTTGCCCCTTTTATATCAATTAAACGTCCGATAACGGGCGTAGCAAACGCTCCCGCTATCCCGACTAACCCTATTACCCCTACCATGTCACTTCTATACGAATAGGGATGTGTATGTAATAAAAAGACAAGCGTGGTCCAAAATGCGCTAAAAGAACAAAACATCATTCCCTGACTTACACATGCTTTTTGCAGGGCTCTTTCTTTTATAAATAATGGACCTAACGACATGAGTAAGTGTTTATAACTGGTCGCATTCTCCCCTTTACTTCTTGGAAAATAGATATAAACTAACAAAATCATAAAAAGTGTAGCTACAGCGGACGTCCAATACACCATTCGCCATCCGAAATGAACATCAATAAAACCACTAATAAGCCGGGCGCCTAAAATACCACAAACTAATCCAATGGCGACATTTCCTAAAACTTTTCCTCTATTATGATTTGAAGCGATATTCGCAGCCAGCGGAACAATAATTTGAGGAACAACCGTTACAATTCCCAATGCTAAACTTGTAGCCATCATCCACGTTTTGTTGATAGATAAAGCGTTTAAAGCGAGAACAATACATATAGCGAATAATAAAATCAAAATCAGTTTTTTTCGTTCGAAGATGTCTCCTAACGGTACTAAAAGGAGATTTCCTAGTGCATATCCAATTTGAGCTAAAGTAGCTATAATGCCTATGCTGGCCGCTGAAACATGAAAACTGACGGACATGCTTACTAAAACAGTTTGATTCAAGTAGACGTTAGCCACTGTAAACCCGCAAACTGTAGCCATTAAAAGAACTAATCCTTTTGATAGATCAGACGTCTTTTTGCTATCTTTTACTATCATCTGTTTCACCTCCCTTACCTAGATCATAAAATAAGGATTATAATGGTAATAGGAGTCTAGTTATACTAGTAGTAAAAGTACTACCTATACGAAGGAGTAAAATCATGGTAAGCGATAAAGAAAGAAGAAAAGAACTAGGGGATTTTCTAAAAATAAGACGAGAGCGATTGTCTCCAAAAGATTTTAACTTGCCTATTGGACCGAGAAGAAGAGCTAAAGGATTACGTAGAGAAGAAGTGTCTCAACTAGCAGGACTCGGAATAACTTGGTATACGTGGCTGGAACAAGGACGAGATATACAAGTATCTTCCGAAGTATTAGAAGCCATATCCCGTATTTTTAAATTAAACAAAGAAGAAATGGAGCATTTATTCTTACTAGGCAATCAGCCCCTTCCATCTGCAACCATGCAGAATGAAAGAGAAAATATAGATCGTGTCGTAAAAAATCTATTAAGCCAATTAGCTCATTGCCCTGCCTACGTAACAGATGAAAAACTTAATATCGTAGACTGGAATAAAGCTGCTGTAAAGGTATTTGGGGACTTTAACGAGATGGACGAGCGAAACCGCAATGCAGTGTGGCGCTGCTTCACTTCCCAAGAATATCAAAACCTTTTTCAAAATTGGGAAGATCATGCTCAACGACTAATCGCCCAATTCCGCCTAGCTTACACACGTTTTGTCGGAGATGAGTGGTTTAAAACCATTATCAGTGAACTTAGTGAAGAAAGCCCTCAGTTTTACGAGTGGTGGTCTAATCATGAAGTTTTAGGTACACCGTGTGGAAAAAAGACCATTATTCACCCTGTGGCAGGAAAAATGATTATGGACCATATTACGCTTCAAGTGTATGATGCACCTGAATTAAAGGTAACTGTTTATCAGCCTCGTCGGGAGAATGAGACAGAAGAGAAGATGAAGCGGTTATTGGGGTAATAGTAGTGTACATATTAATAGCTTTGATTACTAGAAGCCTGTGTACTCCTGACAAGTATATAGGTTTTTTCTGTTTGAGTTGAGATAGGTTTGATTAGAGGAAGCAACTCAAAAAAGTAAAATTAAAGTAATAAGTATTTAAAAACCTAGATTTAAATAGAAAGTTTTTAATGATTTCAAAAGAAGTCTTGGGTATTTTTCTATTTTGCCTATAAAATTTTTTGGGACTTTAACAAAGACCGTTCATTAGTGCGGAGCACAATGAACGGTCTTTTATTGCTTTTATTTAACTTTTCCTAACAAAAAGTTATAGATTACTTATTATTTTTTTTGAAGTTTGCTACTCTCAAAAAAAAGTTTGCGTCTCTTTTAGACATCTTGTCATTATTACTTATATATTGAGCAAGTGAAAGTACGATTAAAATCATACTGAGTAATACTTGAAGAACATGAGCCAAAGTCCAAATCAAATAATGGTAAGATGTAAATGAAAAGTTAAAGCTAGACATTGAGATGCTGTACAATACGAAACTATAAAAATCTACAGATTGTGTCTTATCAAGAATATCCGGTAGACAGTCTATACATTCACCAATTATTCTCCAATAAGTTAAATAATAGAATAAGGAAAACACCAACACAATTTCTACTAAGGTATGTATAGCTAAAGACACCCTAGCTGTTTTTCTCAAGCTAGAAGATTTCCAATTATTTATATATTTACTCTTATTGGATTCATTTGTAAAAATAATTGAATCTACTTTTACGACGTCTTTAAAGTAAGCATATAAAATCTCAATTGAACGTGAAATTATTCTATAACACAATAAACAATAAATAATATCTACTAAGAAGCCTCGATTATCTCCAACAAAAACAACTATAATGAAAGTACATACTATAGTAACTATTACATTTAACCAATTAGAAAATTCAATAAAAAATCTTCTTGCATTCTTTATACTATCCCAGTTACAAAAACGGATCTCCTCATGTCCATTTTTACTAGAGGGGCAATTTGCTTTGCATTGGCAATCTTTATTACTATAAAAATCATTTATAAAATTTTTAAATGTTTTTGCAAAAAAATAATCTGGTGAAATTATTAATAAAAAAAAGTTTGTTCCCTTTAAATTTATTTTTCTGATATTAATGGGCTTCGCACCTATATCTGAAGATGTTAAATAAGGGTCTTCTATGTATTTAAAAGCAAAATAATGCGTATAAAAAGAAATAAATATGTAAAAGAAAAATGCTATAAGTATGGAGTAACCAATATTAAATGAGTAATAAAACCATTCTGGTCTTCGATAATATGGATTTAATGCGATACTGAGAATGAATAATACTATAGCCATCCCTAAACTAAAATTTTTAATTTTACTGATTTTCCCCTCTACTTTTAAAAGTAATTTGTACCGGCCTACCTCCTCTTCGTGAATATTTTTCAAAAAAATTTTTTTCATCTAAACACTTCCCTAACTTATTAATCTTTATCTATTGGAAATAAATTTCCTACAATATTGAATAAGCTGCTTAAATATCTTTTTTAAAGGTATTTATAGAGGATTAATATTACTTGGTATCTTCAAGAGCCATCTTCTGAACTGACAGGTGTAAATGCCTTCATCCAATTATAGATTGTTACTTCTGATACGCCATATTCGCTGCTTAATTCTTTAACCAAGTTTCCTGTATGATATAAATCTACAATCGTTTTCTTAAACTCATCATTGTATGTTTTCTCTGCACGTTTATGTTACATTTCGGACACATCCTCTCAAAAATAATTGTAAGGACTTAATTAAATTGTGTCCGTGAATCTACACTAACTCCACCTACTTTTTTTCTGTTAAACAATTGCGCTTTCCACTTTATAAAAATAATCTAATGTTATCCATTAAATATGACAGTATAATTCCCTTGTGAAGTAGTATCAAAGTAATAAATATTTAAGTTTTACGAAAGAGCAACTCTAATGGCTGCCCTTTCCTAATTCAATACTATATTCTTATACACGATTATACTTCCACCTCATCATTTTGTTGCTCCTCAAGTTCCTTTTGTTTAATTAAACCTAAAAATAAATCCTCGTAATCTTGTTGATCGTTAATCTTTGAAAATCCAAAGCCTAACTCTGTTTTACTATCGCGTTTAACAATATAATTAAATAGTTTTTCAACTTCTTTTTGAGCAGCAATCAAAGAGGGGTCATTAGTTAATTCATGAATAATATCATATATGACCTGCGTTTTCTTATGACTAGATAGAGAACCTATTCCTAATGCTACTTCAAAAGTTGATATTGAAGCATATATCTCTATGCTATCTTTTGTCTTTAAATTTAAGATGTTCTTACAATTTGTCAATTGAGCTTTTAATGTTTTTAAATTATAATTGTTGTCATTGTCTACGTCATGCAACACATAATATTCTGTATTGAATTGATTAAGTATTTTCATAAGAGTACAAATTGTTGCTTTACCTCTAGCCCTAATAATGTGTATATTTTCATTATTTTTTTTAGCTAAGTGTTTGAAGGCAATGTACTCAGTATCGCCCTCTACAATAATAATTTTCTTGGCAAAGAAAAACTCATTTACATATGAATCTACATAGTTGAGTATTTTCATATTCTTTCTGTCATCTTCGGTAAATTGATTAGTCTTTGATTTATATAGTTGAATTGCTTCCTCATTCACAACACGTAATACTTGGATAGACGTGTGCTTTTCTGAGAGATCAATAAGTATTGGTGAATGAGTCGATATCATAAGGGGCATTTGAATACCAATCTTGTATAACGAACGACTTAATGCACGAACTGCCTCAGGATGCAAGAAGGCTTCGGGCTCATCAATTAATAATAATTTATTATCCGTCTCACCCATTATTTTATTTTGTATCATATTTTGAATGAGGTAAATTAAGCTCATTCTTTGTAACCCAGTTCCTTGATTAGATAAAGGCATTTCTTTGTTTCTTTGACTATCAATGTAAACACTAGAGTTTGTGGACTTTATAATGTCATTAGTTGAGAAGCCATCACTTTCTCCTCCTATTACTCTAAGTGATAACTCTTTATTGGAAAAAAGATCTTGCAAGTCCTTAGAGACATCTTGGCTTACTTGGTTCAGTAGATTATCTGTACTACTTTTAAGTTTTCTTAAGAAGGCTGGTAAAGCACTTTTTATTTGTGCATATTCTTCTCTAATCTCATTTCTACTTTCACTAACTTTCTCTTCTTCGTGCTCTTGATCAAGTTCTTCCTCAAGTTTTTGTAAATCACTTTTTATTATCTGCGAATATATTGTTTGAATTAAATTATTTATATCGTCCGAGGACATATATGGAGTTATATAATAAGGCTTATTATCTATGATTTCATCAAATTTTTCTTTCAAAGGATGATTTGCTTTAATTTCTTTGTTATCAGCATAGTACTTGGGAGCTTGTCCATCTTGATAATACTTAGTGAAGACTAATAATTTGCCATTGATTTCGAATTGTGCTTCCAAAACTATTTTGAAATTACGATTAGAGTAGCAATCACTAGGAATTGTAGTCGCTTTAGTTTCTTTTGTGAAAAAACAATTAATTGCTTCTAAGATTGTCGATTTTCCGGTATTATTTCTTCCTGTCAAAATGACAATTGAATCGGTAGCAAAATCCACACTAAACCTCTCATTAAACACCTTATAGTTTGTTACACTGAATTTTTTTAACCTCATTTTCTAGTCTCCTAACCCTCATTGAATTTGTATAAATAAACCTAATTTTACAACAAAAAAATACATTAATATACATATATTTCTTTTTAGTGAGTCTTTTATCCCTCAATAAGCTTATATATACCGTATGAAATGCACTTAACAAGCCATGAAATGTTAAAGATTAATATTGCAAAATTATACATTTTTGAAAGAGAGCAAATAATCAGGAAAACTTTAGAGTTTTTATCAAACAGAGAACCATCTTTTTTTATTTAAGGAATACTTTCGATGAGGGACAGCTACCAAGCAGCATCATTATTCGCATCAACCTAAAGACATTTTATACTTTGTTTTCTCTATGAAGGTTAGACCTTTTGAAAAGGAGACTTGCTAGGAGATATTAAACGTTTGAAATCAGTTATGTTATGGAGTATACCCCTATTAAAGAAAGAAGGGATTAAAACAGGAAATGTCCTTTTTGAAATTCTTAAAAGGAAATATATTTATGTCGTGAATCCATACATTGATATATATATCAAAGCTTCGAATCATATTTTTAGCTTGTTATTATAGTGTGTGACTCCCGAGGATTTTCATGGGTATAGGTTTGATGGTTATGCCGTAAAAGAAGAAGGTTTTTATCCGATATTATTCCTTACAGATAGAAGTCAAAAAAAGAGAACTTGCTATGATGTCCTTGCGGGTCTACTTGGAGCGGTTTTTTTTATATAAAATAGAATGTGTTCATATCTATATACACATGTTCCCCTACTCCGCTTTGGTTATAGTTGATTTATAAAAGAGTAGTATCACTTTCATTATTTTATCTACAATATAAGGGGTAATCATGAGTTAGTATAGTTTCATGCATACTACTTAATTAAGCCCTTACAATAATCTTTGAAAGGGTGTTTCTGAAATTTAACGTAAACGTGCAGGCAAAAGGTAACATATCTCAGTTTATAGAAGGATTGTATAACCGAAACTGCCCCCACAGCAGCCTCGGCTATCCCCTCCTACCTCCCCCCTTTTAATTATTATAAGCATTCATCTGCTCATTGTACTCATACTGAACCATCTCAAAGTCATAGCCCCATCTGCTTAATGCGTTTTCCATTTGCGTTTGTTTCACTTCACTATCAACCGCTACGTTCTTCAATTGATTATAAGCTGAAGTTTGTTGCTGTACCTCATAGTCTTGCATTTGATAATCATCTTTCCATCTCTCTTCTGCATTTGATTTAATTGTACTAGCTACATTGCTTGAATCAAAATCCAGAACGGGATTATGAAAGCTACCTGGTGTTGCAGTTTCTTTTTTAGGTTCTTCTTTTACTGGCTCTTCTTTAGCAGGTGTTTCTTTTACTTTGGCCAATGCCTTTTCAGTTTCTGCTTTTGCCTCTTCCGCTTTCGCATTCGCCGTTTTCACTTCATCTTTGGCTTTCGCGACTTGATCGTTAGCTTCCTTTAATTGTTTTGTTAACTCAGTTACCTTAGCATTCGCACTATCTAATTTATCCTTAGTCTCTTTTAAGTCCTCTTTCGTTTCTTTTAAGCTGCTTTCACTTTTAGCTAATTTGTTTTGGAGTGCTTTCGAATCTTTTTTACCAGCTTCTTTTTTATCTTTTGATGCAGACTCTGCTTTCTTCAGCTTTGCTTCGCTATCCGCTAGCTTGGCTTGAGCGTCTTTAAGAGAAGATTTTGTTTGTTCCAGTGAAGATTCTACTTTTTCTCGTCTTGCTTCACTCTTATCTAGTTTTTCTTGAATCTCTACCTTTTGCGAGGTCACTTCTTCTACTGATTCTGGTGTAATCCCAATGCTGATAATTAGAGCAGTAAAAATAAGAGCAATACATGCCACAGGCACTAACGCCCATGCCCACCACTTACTAAATAACGTCTTAAAGAACCCTTTTTGCTCCTGTTGTCTCGACATTCTCTTTCCCCCATTATTTTTAATTTAATCGATACGCACTTCCAAGCTATTTAACTTACTTGCCAGTTCGTTATCTTTTTCATTTGTGATTTGAGAATAAGTCTGATAAGAACCGGAAGGGTTTACGTAAGTATTCATATCTTTAACAGCCGTATAAGCATCAAGAGCGACGGTATATTCATCTTTAAACTTAGCCGGAGGATTCTTTAACTCATCCATTGTCTGGTCTAACGAAGTCATGGTAGCTTCTACCGTGGCTAAGTCTCCATTCATATCATAAGATGCCATTTGAGCGGCTAATGCCATGTTAAAATCTGTATAGTGTTGACCATCGATCGTAGCTCCATCATTCCATATAGCTGCATGCCAAACTTCTGTATAACCATTAATGATGTCTTCCATCATTGAGCCAGCAGCTACCATTTGGTCATAGGCTGAGGACAAATTCTCTTTATATTTTTGCTCGGCCTTTTTCTTTTGCTCGGCTGCTACGCGTTCTTGGTGCTTATGATAAGCACCAATTGAAGCAAATGCTGCAATAATGAGCACAAATGTCAAAACAATAAGCATCAGTTTTCTTTTCTTTTTTTCTTTTTCTCTGTCTTCCTGTGCTAAATTACTCACATTCATTCCCCCTCTTAACAACATCATATTACGATTGGAATATTTTTAACTCATAATATAAAAAAAGAAGCAGGGAACTTTCCCTGCTTCTTCTCACTTCACTCTTATTTTCAAATATGAAATTGATGCTAGTGAAATATGAACAAAATAAAAGGTATAAAGTATTTATGCTCCTCTCTTATAAGGTATACTTCTAAAGAGAGGAGTAGTGATTAATATGCATTATAGTAAAAGAAATCAAGAACCTCCGATTCAAGAGGAAACAGAAATTTGGGAATGTACGAGTAGAAGAGTGTAAAGGCTGGATGAGGAAAGACTTCTCTTACGATAGTCATCAGAAATGTCCCTTGTGTAAAAGTCAGATGGAAGCTAAAAAACGCCTTATTGATAAAATCCCCCGTAATCCGCATAAAAAATAATACAAACCTATGCTTTCTAAACAGATTAAACATTACTTATATGTAAAAACTTCATTTATATATCCATATTTACTTTCTATTTGAAGTAATAGATAGTAGGTAAATCATATTTTTTATTTACAAGAATGTAAAAAAAGACTCCTTTACAGGAGTCTTCTTTATCTTTACCTTTATTTATGCTTTGTGAACGTTAGCAGCTTGTGCTCCGCGTTGACCTTGCTCGATATCAAAAGTAACTTTTTGACCTTCTTCTAATGATTTGAAACCTTCACCTTGAATAGCACTGAAATGAACGAATACATCTTCTCCGCCTTCAACTTCGATGAAACCGAAACCTTTGTCTGCATTAAACCATTTTACTGTACCTTCTGTCATAATTGTTGCCTCCTGCTGTGGAATACTCCACAAATGTATTACCATTCTTGCCAAACATACTCTTTAAAGAGAAAAAACTTCTTATTAAGCTTTTCTCTTCTCAATACACCGAACAAAAATAAGTTATGTGGAGTGTACCATATAGTAAGATTAATAGTAAATAAAAAAATACCAGTTTTAACAAATTTCATCTATTCACCATAAGACTTCATTGTTTAACCTGCTTTATAAATAAGGGTACATTCAATCCAAAAAAACCTTTTACTTTACTGAATTACAAATAAGTCCTTGGGATATTCTATATAGCGAAGAAGGAAAACAAGTGATTGATTACAACTAATCATTACAAAGCTTCTTACATTTGGGATGAGGTGTCTACAGCAGGCATATTTCAGAAAACCTTATTGTAAATCGATGTATGTTTGATTCATAAGGGGATGGTAGTCATGAACGTAGTAAGAATATATATAATGGGTAGACAATAATATTCATTTATAACTACACAAATGAGGTGTTTGTCCCAGACCAAGAACGATTTCGTTCATATTATATATTTTTTAACTCAATGCTTAAATGAGGTGTTTGTTAAAGAGAATATACTTTTTCAAGTGATTGTTTCATTAGGCAATGCAATTACGTAAATGCGGTGTTCCTTAAAGATCATACACTGCATTAAAAGCTGATTTTCCTTCTTCACATGGCGGGGTGTATAATCGTTTGCATCTCGTTTTTGTTATACATACTATCTAAGGTATACTTGTTTATTTGTATGTAAGGCTCCCATTAAGGTGTACAGAGTTTTCTTTAATTGTATCCATTTTAATGGATGGTTTATGAAGGAACAAAATGAGGTTAAGCGGTTTAATCGATGCTCGCTTTGTATAGTGATTCAAAACAAAAAAATAGCCAACGTAAAAAGCCACTTGTATAAAACAAGTGGCCTTTTGCTACGTTAAATATAAGACTTTTATTTTTCTATACAAAGATTGCTCTGAGTTTGTTTGGTCTGTTTTCGTTTAGATAGAACGTTGTCGGCAACAATTACTACGACAGAAACGGCAAGAGCAAAAGCACCAATCCAAGGAATATAATTCAACAAGCCATTTTTGACAGCAACACCGCCGATACCAGCTCCAGCTGCCATTCCAAGTTGTCCAAAAGCACTGTGTAAACTAAGTACAATGCTTGCTGCAGCAGGAGCAAGGCTTATAAGCTGAAATTGTATTGGCGCACCGTAAGACCAAGCTGAAAGCGCCCAGAAAATAAGCAATACATAGAAAAGAAAAGCAAATTGACCGATAAACGGGAATAACAATAGTGCAATAGCATGGAGTAATATTCCTCCAGTTAATGTACGAAATGATCCCCACTTATCTGTACTAAAACCTCCTAATTTGGATCCAATAGCGCTAGCAATACCAAATATAAAGAGAGCTGTAGTTACCCCTTGATTGCTCATTCCGAATGTATTTAAGAAATACGGTGAAATGTACGTAAATACAATGGAATATGAACCTAACCATAGAAACGTGATGAGCAAGTATGCTGAGATACGTGGTTTCATAAGAAATTTAAACTGCTCACGCAAAGGTACAGGTTCTTCAGCAACTGTTTTCGGTATAGTAAACGACGCTAAGGCGGTGAAAAGTAAGCCTACTACACCAAGCCCAATGAATATTACATTCCAATCATAATGCGAAGCCACAACTCTTCCTATAGGTACACCTACAACCAAAGCAGTACTTTGCCCCGTAACAACTGTAGCAATCGCACCTCCCTGCTTTCCTGGAGCTGCTAAAACTGCAGCAAGGGTTAGAAGCGTAACTTGAATAACGCCGGCACTAAGCGCAGAGATGATTCTAGCTGCCATTAGCATTTCATAACCTGTTATAATCGCAATAAGAATATTGATGACAGAGAAAACGGTTAAAGCATAGACAAGAAGTTTTTTTCGTTCCAGTCGCGCAGTCATAGCAATTAGAAAAGGTGTCCCTGCTCCAAAAGCTATTGAGAACACAGTAATTAGCTGTCCTGCAGATGAAACTGAAATGTTATTGGCCTCAGCAATTCTGTCTAAGATTCCGGCAATAACATATTCTGATGTGCCATTAAGAAAACTAATGGCAGCTAATAAATAAATTTTCCATATATTTGACAAAATAAATCACACCTTTTGTTTTTATATTTCGGTATTTCTAGAAATACAGATTTAAGTTCGTAAATTAACCGAGTGTTTGAAAAGTTAACTGTAAAGAGCTGATCTTTGCGCGTAGACAAAGTGACCTTTACAGTTTCTTAAAAAATGTTTTATAAAGGTGACACACCATGAATTTAACGCGCTTATGATAACGATAAGTGATTTGCTTTAGCCTTTTTATCTAAAGTACCAGTAATGGATATACTCAGAATTTAGATGAGGATACCTATTAAGCACTTTAGCCATAATCCAGACAAGAAAAATCATACCTCTTATTTCTATATTTCCTTAAGTATAGAAATAAGAGAAATTACTCCATCACATATGGAGCATACTTTCCAATTAACTCACGGTCTAGGCTGTAATATATATATGTTCCTTCTTTGTAAGTACTCAGAAGTCCGCAATCAGTTAATTGTTTTAAGTGATGGGATAAAGTTGATCCAGCAATTGATTCAAGTTTTGTCCCAATATCCGAACAACATAAATTTGCTTCATTAGCAAGCAAACGAGCAATTTTTAATCGTGTTGGTTCACCGAGTGCTTTATATATTTTTATCGCCTGCTGTAACTTCGAGTTATTCTCCATTTGTTAGCACCCCGCTTTCCTAAATCAATTAGATACATCATATGAGTACAAGCTAACATTACAGTAGCAAATACACTATTGAGATCTCATTTACTAAAGCCAAATGCACTTTAAAAATAAAATCCTCAAAACAGTACTATAAGCACAAATGAAAATAATTTATTACAATCGCTAATCCTAATTATCTTCGGTTAATTTCTTGAAGTTTAATTCTCTTTCATGATACATTGGATTCTAATACAAATGAAATGCATATTAATTATACAGGAGATAACAAAATTGATATGAACAAATCACAAATTGAACTTATTGTCCGGATATCAGAAACAGGAAGTTTTACAAAAGCCGGTGAAGAGCTACATATGACACAACCTGCGGTAAGTCGCGCTGTAGCAACAATTGAATCGCAACTAGGAACGAAGTTAATCAAGAGAGATAAGAAGAATGGATTATCTTTTACAGATGTAGGAGAGCGCATATTAATTACTTTTAGAACAATCCTGAGTGAATTACAAAAAGTAGATGAATTAATTGTGGCTGAACAGGGGTTAGAAATTGGGAAGGTACACATTGGCGCTTACCGAACTGCTTGTACGAGGTTTATTCCTAAAATCATACGTACAATGGAAAGTCAGTATCCTGGTATAGAAATCAAGCTTTCGGAAGGTAGTGTAGATCAAGTAAAAGAGTGGTTACGTTCCAAATGCATTGATGTAGGAATTATTATTCCTCCTGATAAAGATTTTGACACCGTACCTTTGATAAAAGATCAACTGATTGTACTTATGCACTCAAGCCATCCTTTATCTCAGAAAGAAACAATAAGTATCCCTGACCTACAAGGTGAAGATATACTAATTGGAAAATGCGGTTATGAGGTACAAATTCATGCTTTATTCAACGAGTATAACTTGACTCCTAAAGTACGGTTTGAAATGGATTATATAGAGACAGGATTAAGTATGATACAAGAAGGATTAGGAATTACCATTACAACGAAACAAAATATTTGGTGGTTGCCAGACCAAGTCGTTTTTCGTGAATTAAAACCAGATACGTTTAGAGATATCAATATAGCAGTGCTAGATAGTAAAGATACATCCAAAGCAACAGATGCCTTTATTCAAACAGCTCTCACTCTTTTTGCTCAAGAAGATGCTTAAATAGCACTTAAAGAAACATGTGTTGCTATTTAGTGCATATAAAAAAGACAGCCGGTTGATTCAAAAAGTGGCTGTCTTTTTTCTTTCTACTATTTTTAATCGTTGTTGATCAAACAAAAGGATGATGGAAGAATCCGTATACGATCCTGATTAGAGAAAGGAATATTCAGTAACACGGCTTATTGTATACCGTTATATACTTTGTTTAACAATGTCTTTAGTTGAGTATTTTCTTCATCACTTAATTGACGCGTGACGAAGAGGTGAACGTCTTTAACTAAAGGTGAAAGAGTTTCCTTTAACTCTTCTCCCCTTTCTGTAAGAAATAGATAGTGTAAGCGACGATCTCGTTCACTGTACATTCTTTTTATGAGTCCTTTTTCCTCCATCGCATAAATCATTTCTACAATAGTTGTTTGTTTCTTATCAATTGCTTCTGCTAGTTCTGTTTGGGTTATCCCTTTTTGAGAGTCTAGAACACTAATGATGCTCCATCGTACTGGAGTCATGCCATAAGGCTTGAGCTTTTTCTTGAAATAGTTCATTGCTCTTACATCTGTACGATGAATAAGATGGCTTGTTAAATCATGTAAATCCATAACTTCACCTCAGAAAGATAGAAAAATATGTATTAAGAATTGAGTCAGATAAGTCTTTATTAGTAGGCGATACCCACACGTGATTCTATATAATCGCTACTATTTATCTGACCAAATGTATTCATGGGACCCCCCTCTTGCACACAGTAATATCACTCTATACTTTAAAAGTTGTTATATAGGCTTTCTCAAAAGTTAAAATAAAAACCACGATTTACTTCGTGGTTTTTATTTCACAGGTAGACCCTCAGCTTTACCCCTAGCTGGTTTTGTGATTTTCCATCCTAATAAGATGGCAATGAATCCTAAAATTATAAGAAGATATAACGTCGGAACGAAACTTCCTAGATAATCACGCAGAAATCCAATTATGAACGGGCCGACTGCACCGATCATATATCCAATTGCTTGAGTCATTGCTGACCAAGTACTTGCTTCCATAGGGGAAGATGCCATATCTAATGGTAACAACAAAGTTAGCGACACAAGACCACCGGCACCAACTCCTAAACATATACTTGAAACAATAGGTGTTACGTTTGTAAAACATAAAAGAGATAAACCAATTATTATACTTAAGGTAAAGGCTGTAATCCAAAACCTTCTGCTCGGTAGCACTTTTAAAAGATTAGGTAATAAAAAAGTAGCTGGTAGCTGTGCAATCATAGCGATTGTCCCTACAAGACCACCAAATGCTGGTGTCCACCCTTTTTCCTCTACAATGGCTGGTAGCCATGCTGAAAAACAATAAAACAACAGAGTTACAATCCCAACAAAAGAAGTTAATAGCCAGGCTTTTTTATTTTTTAACGGTAAAGAAACCTTCGTCTTTTGTGAAAAATTACTCGCAGGAATACGAGATGGTTTTATTACCATAAGCCAAAGTGGAATAGCGAGTAGCGCAAGAATACTCCAGAATGCTAATCCATTTTTCCATGAGTTATTGAACCAGTGTTGAAGTGGTGTTGTTAACCCAATAGAAATAGATGCACCCACTACCATTGAAGTAGAGTATATGCCTATCACCGATGCTGCCTTGTCAGGAAAATGACTTTTAATGAAACCAGAAAGCAAAGGGCTTACAACACCAATTCCTGCACCAATTAATAAAGCCGTTATTAACAGGTAAATTGAGGAATTTGTAAAGGCTCTTAGAAACGTGGCAATACCTATGCAAGTTATAGCCAAAGTAATCATCTTCTCTGGTTGATAGCGATTTGCTAAACGACCAGCAAATAACGAACAAAAACCAAAACATACCAAAGGAATGGAAGTGAGCAAACTAGCTAAAGTTGAACTCATACCTAGATCCTTCGTTATTCCATGCAATACTGGGCTAACTGAAGTTAGACCCGGCCTAAGGTTAAATGCAGCTAGTATAAGTGCAAATAGAAACAATTTATTACGATTGACCATACTAATTACCTCCGGTTGATTTCTTGAAGTTTAATTCTCTTTTATGGTACATTAGGTTCCGACATAAATAAAATGCATATTAATTATGTGGAATATAACAAAATTGATATGACAAAATCACAAATTCAACTTATTGTTCAGATATCGAAAACCGGAAGTTTTACAAAAGGCGGTGAAGAACTACATATGACACAGCCTTAAGTATGGTACAAGAAGGATTAGGAATTACGATTACAACGAAAAGAAACTACTTGTCACTGCCAGAACAAGTAGTTTCTCGAGAGTTAAAGCCCAACACGTTCAGAAAAATTAATATAGCAGTGCTAGGAAAGGTACATCAAAAGAAACAGATGCCTTTACCCAAACGGCTCGTGCCCTGTGTACTGATGAAGATGCTTAGATATTTTTATCACTTACCCAATAAAGGAATGCTCCTATTAATGCTCCCCATTATCCGGCTTTACCTCTAGTTTCTTCGACATTATAAACTCACTCATATGTTGAAAACCATATAACAGAAGTTGTCTAACAGTCAAAATGGTTACGTACTGAAAAGGATTAATTTTCTTAAGCTTAAAGATGCTGCCCTTTTTTAATTTAGGTACAACTACAAATGTAAATGTAGTATGAATCATAAAGTTTACAGCTATATACAGAGGCAATTTACGGTATGTGGATTTAAGCACCCACATAGATACAGTAAAAAAGGGCCCCCATGTCCACACATCTTCACCAGGAATTTTCGGATGTATACTTTGTTTAAAAGACCAAAAATTCTTTCTCTTAGCATAAGAATTAAGGTATTTAGTTACCATACAAATAGCAATGGACGCTGGAAGAAAACGTTTAAAATCTTTGCCTTTCATAAATGAAAAGCTGGACCAACAAGTGATAACTAACAGTATTAAAAATAGTCTATTCTTTTTCATGATTTTATACACCTCTCTATTTTAAGGTGTACATCTATTCTAAAATTACACAACGAATTATCTTAAGAGCATGCTGCCTAAGGATTATAATATATAATCGGTAAAAATTTGAACAACCTATTGACGATGTTTTCTTGTACATGTTGCCTCATAGTAATGTGCCCAATTTGTACTGAGATTTTCTATGTTTTTCTTACCAAGTACTTTTAAGGATACTGCCCTTCCACTTGGATATATTAATTCTTGTGGAGGTGATAGTAATGGAAAACAAATATTCTAACACGACAGCTTCAGGAACAGATGTACAACACGTGAAGCAAAAAAATGCTCAAGCATCTTCTGGCAAATACGGTACAGAATTTGCTAGCGAGACTGACGTACAACACGTTAAACGTCAAAATGCTCAAGCTAACAAAAACCAAAAATTAATGTTAAAAGGGTTCTTTCATGCTCGTTGAAAGAACCCTTTGTGATACAAAGTTATTCTTGGGGAAGTAATAAAATCTTCCCTAACTTCCCTTTATTTTTAAAATACACTTGGGCTTCTCTTGCTTTGTCTAAAGGGAAAATTTTATCAATAACTGGTTTAATTTTCCCCTCAGAAATGGCCTTAAGCATATCTTTAAACTCTGCTCTCGTTCCCAACACAGATCCATACATTGTAATATGTTTTAGATACAATGTTCTAAAATCAAAATTTGTATGCTGACCACCAGCAGAGCCTGAAATGCAAAATTTCCCTCCGTTTTTTAAAACTTGAAGAGATATGGAAAACAAAGCATCTCCTACAACATCTAGAACGGAATCGACCGGACCTCCGTTCAGTTCTAAAATGTCTTCTGAAAGAGTATCAGATTTATATGATAATACGTGTGTGGCTCCCAATTCCTTAATTCTTTCTTGATTCTCTAAGTCCCCCGTGATTGCAATAACTTTAGCACCAAAGACTTTAGAGGCAATCTGTACATTTAATGATCCCACACCACCATTTGCTCCAGTTACTATAACTGTCTCACCTGGTTGAGCTTGAATTTGGTTGACCATGTGCCAAGCAGTTAACCCACTTACCGAAAAAACAGCACTTTCTGAATAGCTTGATAGGGGCATGTCAAAGCAAAGTTCAGCAGGCCAAACCACATATTCAGCATAACCACCATCGTATTCTGAACCTATAAAAGACATATCATCAGAAATATGTTCGTACCCTTCTTCGCCACTAGATATAAAAGGGAATAACACAACATCTTTTCCCACTATAGACGCCTCTACTAATTTTCCTGCTTTTACTACTTTTCCCGTTATATCAGATCCTGGTGTACGTGGAAACTGGACTCCTTCCGGTCGCCATCCAGATTTTGAGTCAGTACCGTAAGCACCCTCTCTCATCCAAATTTCTGTATTGTTAATAGCACAGGCCTTCACTTTTATAAGAACTTCATTTTCTTTCGGTTCAGGTATAGGAATTTCTACTAGGCTTAATTTACTTACGTCTCCATAACCTGTTACTTGTACAGCTTTCATAGAACAGTCCCCTTCTTTTTTTACAAATATAGTTTTTAATATATTTCATACGGCTGCTTATAGTTTAGAAAAAAACATGCATATTTCATTATGCACTCTTCTTTCTATTATCATCAAGTTTGGAGTCAGTATACTTTTACGGCCTTTTCTTTTTACTTCTGTTTCGCAGTGTCAAAAACCATTGGATCATTAAATTTAGAAATATTAATAAACTCTCTTTTTTATTGTTTTGTAACATGGCGCTACCATATAATAAAAAACACCAGCAAAAGATTTTGCTGGTGGAAAGAGATTATTTATTAGTAAGCGCCTTGTGAATAAGTTAACTCATAGCTATGCGTATAAATTTCAAAAATATTTCCAAATGGATCTTCTACATAAACCATTTTATATGGTTTTTCTCCTGGGTAATATTCTCTGATAGGCATACGTTGTTTACCACCATGTTGCTTAATTTTCTCTACAAGACCTTCAATATCTGGATCCTGAATGCAGAAATGGAAAATGCCTGTTTTCCAATACTCAAAGTTATTTTCAGGTGTGTCATTTTCAGGGAACTCAAACATTTCTACGCCAATTTTATCTCCCGTAGCTAAATGTGCAATTCTGAATTTATCCCAGTCATTCCCAAATACATCTCGACACATTTGACCGATAGGTGTGTCATCATTTTCCACATCTGAAGGTTCCATAATAACGTACCAACCGAACACATCAGTATAGAATTTAATTGCCTCATCTAGGTTAGGTACTGAAAGACCGATATGAGAAAATGTTTTAGGATATGTGAACATAATTTATATTCCTCCAATTTTTTTAATGATTTTAGTGTTTGCTGTCGAACACATAAATAGTGTATTTCACAATTTTAAATTATGGAAGAACGCACTTTTTTGTAAGAAACTAACCTAAAGGTAAGAAAGGACTGAAGAATGAAATGAGCACTCCGATAGACGATACAGGAAAATTAAAATGTTCTATTGAATATACATTAGGAAAAATAGGTAACAAATGGAAAACGGTGATCCTATGGCATTTAGGCGTAGACGGGACATTAAGGTATAGTGAATTACGTCATTTGTTACCTGGTGTGAGCCATAAAGTAATGACGAAACAATTAAAAGAACTTGAGCAAGATAACTTAATTAATAGGACTCAGTACAATACCGTACCACCTAAAGTGGACTATTCCTTAACCAGCAAGGGAAAAACGTTAATGCCCATCTTAGACCTGATGCATACATGGGGGAAAGAACATGGAGAAGGTTTTTGATTGGAGAGCTTTGACAAAAATATTTGCCTATCGTAAAATACTCTAAATCTTGGTAATCAATTAAGAACTGGTATATAGGAAGCAATACCGTTAGAAGGTAATTTTGTACATATTAAATTAAGTGGTACTAAGGGTTATACAGTATTAGGAAATCTAACTCACCCTTAAAAGTGGTTAAGAGCATCAGAAAATGACATGGTCGAAAGCTTTGAGTGAAGATTAGAACTTGAATAACGTTATAAAAAAGCAACCTCGGCATTGGCCAATGAACGAAGTTGCTTTTTTATAAGGGTTTGTTCATACGTATCCGAAGTATTGAAATATAAGAATATTACCATTTTATGTAATTAAAGGATATTTTTAATATGTCTATGCATATGAATAAAAGGTGCGCTTTTTATGCATCATCTCTTCAACTACTTGTAAGGAGAAATTCGTCATATCAAGGATGTATAAAAATCTGAATATTCTATAAAATTGACCCTTGTAGAACCCTTACTCCCATAAGGGTTCTCTTTTTTCGTGTCTTCTGGAAAGAGACATTATGTTAACTAATAATGTATAGATTATACATCTTGAAAACAGAAAAAACTATCTGTTGTCCGGTTAGAAAGGTGGCTAGATAGTTTTTTTCTGTAACGCAATCATATTTTTTTGATGATTCAATTCATCTTGAGTAGTTTGCTCATAATATTATGTTTTATTTGTATGTAGAGAAAAAACTAATATTATGAAACAGGTTTTTCTGTTTTTGAAGGGTTCTCATACCATTTTTGAAACCCGTAAATAACTAATGAGGTGGAAAGCATTAGGCTTAGAATAGATGTTCTTGAAATATGACTCTTTCCAACTCCGATTTTCTCTGCAAAAGGTACGAATACATATGTGAAAAATGAATCAATAAGAGCATTCGTAAGTAGATACGGAAGGAATCCAATTTTATAGACCAATTTAAATATCCAGATTGTCCCTATAAAAAAAGGACCAAATACATAGAACATGTTGATGGATTTAAGTCCTGGTATAATAGGTTTTTTTAACTTCCACCAACCAAAATCAGTAGCAATAACAAATATTAGTGAAACAATAAGAGAAGTAAAAATAGATACAGGAGTATATTTTTTCACTTCCTTTTTAGGAATAAATATTAGACTTATCCAAGATATAATTAAAGTAAGAAATGCAAAGAGTTTTGGATTCAAGATATAGTCAACCCCTTATGGTTATAAGGCTAGTATGAGATTAAAATGATTTTGTTATTCAAGTTAAAAAAAGCCCATGTTTAAACATTTCTGTCTCTCTTTGCTTCTCATAAATAGTTTTATGTTAACTAGAAAGAAATAGCTGCTGCCATAACATCAAATGCTGTTCGATTTCTAAAGTATTAAAAATTAAAAAAACTGTTAAAGTTACAGGTGGTGCAACTAAATTTGCTAACAAACGTGCTAAATCTTATGATTACTATTCAAGAATTAAAAAGCCTGGTAGCAGAGTTGCTAAATACTCCAAAACAAAAGCTATGAAATTAGCGTTGAAAAAGACAGCTAGAGCTACACCAGGTGCTTTTGACGCATTATAAGCACCTCTAGGAATAGATACGTTTATTAATGGTTTTCTAAAGTAAGTTTCACTACACCTTTGGAGTAGCTTATTCAGGTAAAGGGGATTGTTTTTTATGTTTAGTAAAAAAAGAACCTATCAAATATTAATAGCAATTGTTTCGATTGGACTTGTTGTTTACAACTACACATTAAAATCTAGTGTGAGTGAAGCGACAGATTCCTACGTTATTTTCCCTATTAGTATTGTGTTACTTTTATTATTTGCCTTTATGTACGTAAAAATAGATAAAAAAAATGATTAAAAACAGATTTTGTCTACCTTCCTTAAACCCCAGATAATCAAAATATCTGGGGTTTTTTATTATAAAGGTTTTAATATTTACATTAGATAACGACAAATACATAGCTTTTCTACAAATTGCCTATATCTTAGATTACTAAATATTAATGGATTTAATACTAATTCTGTTTATCTAGATGAATTAAGGAGATACTTTTTCCTCAGGTTCATTAAAAGAAATATTTTTCATCCACTCTTTTTTTAATAATGCATACTGAAGAGTATTTTCATACTTAGGTGTTCCATCTTCGTATTTAGTAAACGAAATAAACTCAACAAAACGTCCTTCTTTACGCATTCCTAATTTTTCACATAGTTTTTGTGATTTGTAGTTATCCTCCTCAACGTATGCATAGACTCTTCTTGCGCCCTTTTGAGTAAACAGATACCTAAAGAACTCCTTCACACTCTCGCTTGCGTACCCTTTCCCCTCATATTGAGCATTAAAGTGCCAACCAATGGAATAAGTATCTGGATCTTCCTTTAAGTAGAATATTTCTCCTATTAGATAATCACTGCCTTTTAAGCAGACTGCAACAAAAGAGTCATCTTTTTTTCTTTTTTGAGCTTTTAAAGTAGCTTCCTCTATTGTGTGAACTTTGTCTTCAAGAAAGCAGTTTACCCTTGGATTAGCCAAGTATTCCAAAAGAGCTTGAGAGTCTGCTTTAGAAAAGTTTCTCAATAGTAATCGATCAGTTTCAATCTTTTTCATTAAAAATCCTCCTAGTCTATAGTTATGAGCTTATTTCTCTGAAAAGACAACAACAATAATTTAGGGGATAAAATAGCAATAATGGTTAGCTAAGCTTTTGTGGCTTTAGCTGTTAACGTCTTCAGCAACACGTTCACCAATATCAAGTACACGCGAAATATTTTGCACAATTTCAGGAAGACCAACTACTGCCTCTTGAAACATCCAAATATAAGCTAGAACTGCATAAATAGCACCAGGCGTAGTACCCTGAACACCTGTAAGTCTAAGTAGTGTAGCTAGGGTTAAGAGAATGACGACAATCTCCATCATCCCCCATGTTTTAGCCTCAGCGTTAGAAATAGCAACACGCCACAAACGTAACCGTGCAAAATGTTTTTGAACAATGGTAAGTGGACGATGAACGACTATATCTGCCTCTTCTTCAATTCGGTTGTTAAGTGCGTGGTTCAAACGATAAGAACGTCGACCGAACCAATGATTTATGATTAGTATTGGAATTATTGCCAATAAACTTAAGAACCCAATAAACCGGTCATAAAGAAATAACATGATAATAGCGCCCAAAAATCGAATAACCGTTGTTACAACTGCCGGCAGCTCCATCTGAAAGAAATCTACTACCTCTCGAGACAATGAGACACGTCCTACAATTCGAGTTCCTTTTACTCCATCAGCACGCTGGCGCTCCACCATTTCTGCAGCAACATTAGAATAAATTCCAACGAATACTTTGGTATCGTAAACGTGCCTGAACAAGCCAACCCCTAGGTGAAGGATCCATAGTAGAGCAAGTGGTATAAGGCTAGCCGGATTCCCTTTAAGCAACCCATCGATTGCAAAACCAATTGTTGCAGCGTAAAGAAGATCGCAAACATTTTCAACAAGAGTGAGCATATAGGTAAGGCTAATTCCTTTACGATTTTTTGACCATATACCTTGAAGGAGTTGACCTACGGAGGATTTTTTCTTTTTTATCATTTGCATCTTATCTACTCTTTCTTTTCTCTAATTAAACAAACTTTAATTCTATTCATTGCTTTATCTTCAAATTCATCATCAATTTGCCTTTTCACTTACTTTAATGAAATAAAGGACTCGTCATTGCTGTTTATATCCCCTTTCCAGTACAATGAACATCATAAAGTATATGGTTACCGTATAGTCAAGGAGGATTTTATGAGTGAAGAGTTGGAAAAGTACTTTAGTACTGGTGAATTCGCGAATCTCTGTCGTGTAAAGAAGCAAACTCTATTTCATTATGACGAGATAGGGTTACTTTCACCTCAAATAAAAAGAGAGAATGGATATAGGTACTATTCGTATGAACAATTTGAAGTCTTTCAAGTGATTGCCTTATTTAAAGAATTCGGTGTTCCATTAAAAGAGATAAAAGTTCTTTTAAAAGATAAAAAACCAATAAATATGATTACTCTTTTAAAGGAAAAATCTCTTGAAATTGAAGAAAAAATTAAGAGCCTTAATCATTTACAAGCAATTATTCAAACGCGTTTACAGCTAGCAGAACATGCTTTAAAAACTGATTTTTCTTCTATTTCATTGCAATATTTAGATGAAGAAACCTTTATGATTAGTGAAAATATTTTAGAAGAAGCCGAACAAAAATATACTACAGTTATTCCGGAGCTCATTCATTATACTCAACTTCATAAATTAGACCGAGGATATCCAATTGGAGCAATGCTTGCGAGAGACCAAATCCAAAAAAAAGAGTTTTACAATTACGAACATTTGTATATCAAAATCCCAGAAGAGATAGAAAAAATTCATTGTCATACACGTCCCCAGGGACTATATGTTGTTGGGTATCAAAAAGGTGCCGAAACCGAACATGCTTACGATCGAATTATTCAATTCGTTAGAGAAAAAGGGTTAAAAATAGCGGAGTATGCATATGAGGAATACGTGATTGATGAGGTAATGGCGGATGGAATAGAGAATTCAATTACAAGAATTCAACTTCAAATTCAAAGCCAATAACGTTTTTTAGTTTGTATTGCAAAGAGGTACTATATTTACTAAACATATGTGGCGTATACAGGCTAAAAATAGAAAAACCAACCTATGAGCTCTAAAGGTTGGGTTTTCTGTTTTTGTAAACGGAGTATAGGAGAATTGCTTATTGCTTTTTTCTAAATGGAAATAATGAGGAAACTTGACTCTTCATTACGACGAATTGCTTCTTTTAGCGCAATCACGTCTTTCTCATTAATCCTCAACCTCAATTCCAGCTTCCTTGAATGGTTCTAATACTTCTAGATCGCACATGGAAATATAGTCCACTGCTTTTAGATTCTTTAAGTTCTGAAACCCTTCAACAGATAGTACGTCAAATAAACTGTCTTCACCGTCCCAATCTGGCTTTAGAATATGATAAATTTCATTACCTCCATCAAAGCAAAGGGATTCAACCTTTTCCAAATCACTCTTTTCCAGAGTTAACTCTTCTAAATAATCTTTGATTTCAACAATGGGTCCAGCTCCAGAATACCATTCGAAATTATTCGTATACTTATCTTTTAAATCGGTTAATTCTTTTAGAAATAATGGCTCTTGATCTAATAAAGCTTCAATAACCACTAATTTAAAATTAAAATCTTTAAACATTCCACTTTTCCCCATTTTGCTACCTCCGATTTTATCTCTGTATTAGGCTTGTAATCGCCCCTGCACTATTCGTATTATAACAATCATCTATAAATAAAACCTACTTATATTGTTGACTTTGACAGCCCCAAAAATAAGAGCCCCTGTAAATGAAGGTCCGCTCTTATTTACTTAGTTTAATTACTACTGCAAGCTGCTAATGCTAGCAATAATACAGCAGAAGTTGCTAAAACCTTTTTCATACATGCACCTTCAACTCTCTAATAACCATTCTCCACCTATTATTTATTGTTAATAAAAGGTAGAAACTTTGTATATTTTATCATGTTTTTTGTATTCATGAACATCACTACTACCTAACCTAATAATCTTATTTTTGTACGGACTGAAGTTCTTCTTTATAGGTAACAAAAAAGCATAAACCCGTTGGTCTCCAACAAAATTTATGCTTCTTCTTTAATAAATCTTTTACGAATTCTCTTTTAATCCCGCCACAAATAATTCCAGATGTATGATTCCTAAAAAACTATAAGATTATAAACAGCCTTACACAATATCTCGATTCAATTTTTCATCTTTAACCACTTTAATTCTTTCCACTTTTCCTACAAGGAAGATATACGAAAGTGCTCCTAAAAGGGCCAATGCCGCTATGAATACTAGCGCTGGAGCAAAGTTGCCTCCTTTAGCTAAGAAACCAATAACAATTGGAACGATGATAGAAGCTAAACCTCCGATAAAGTTAAAAACTCCCCCTGTCAAACCCACTAAATGTTTAGGTGCTAGCGTCGAGACAAACACCCACGTAATAGAAGCCAGACCATTTCCAAAAAACGCAATAGCCATAAACATGATAATGAGAGATGTGCTATTTACATAATTGGCTCCGATAATTGAAGTTGATAAAAGCAGACCTACGATAATTGGTGTTTTTCTTGCAATACCTAGTGATACTCCTTTTTTCACTAAGGCGTCCGATACAAAACCAGATAGTAATACTCCTACAAACGCTGCTAAAAACGGAGCTGATGCTAAGAATCCTGATTTTAAGAAATCTAACCCTCTGTATTCCACAAGGTACGTTGGAAACCAGGTAAGGAAGAACCATAAAGTAGAGTTGACGGCAAACTGTCCTAAGTAGATGCCCCATAGCTTTCTGTGAGAAAAGGCTTCTTTAAGATTTCCCCATTCGAACTTTGCTCTTTCTCCTTTCGTATCAGCAGCTTTAACTAAGCCTCCACCTTCTTCGATATGCTGCAATTCTGCTTTATTTACTTTGCTATGTTGAGAAGGATCACGATAAAAGATGTACCATATAATACCCCATGCTATACCAATAACCCCTGTAGTAACAAACAGACCTCTCCACCCTAAAAAGTGCTGAATGGTCACCAATGTAGGTGTTAAAAATGCTAGCCCTGCAAACTGTCCTGAAGTATAAAAAGCAATTGCTGATGCTCTTTCCTGATTTGGAAACCAGCTGGTAACTACTTTATTATTGGTCGGAAAAGCCGGTGCTTCGAACGCTCCTGTCGCTAGACGCAGACCAAAAAGACTCACAAATCCCTTGGTAAATCCTTGTAATAATGTAACAATAGACCAGGTGATTAAGCTAACGGCATACGTAACACGAGCACCAAAACGGTCAGCCATTACCCCCCCTGGTATTTGTAAAGCGGCATAAGCCCATCCAAAGGCTGAAAATATAAGGCCCAGTTCTACTGATGATAGCTTTAAATCCTTGGACATGGCCGTGGCGGCTACAGAAATATTACTTCGATCCATATAGTTGATGATAACGCTTACGAAAATAAATGCTAAAACACGAAATCTAACGCGAGTCGGCTTTTCGCTATACCCCTTCATTCCCTTATCCCCCTGTATATGACTAGTTTAAAAAGAAGATCTGACTGATGGTCATTTATCAATCAGATCTCCCGTACTAAAATGGTTTCCCCTTTACCATTCCGCTACAGAACCATCTTTATGACGCCATACTGGATTACGCCAGTTATGACCGATATCAGCCATTTTTCTAACATGGTCTTCATTAATTTCAATACCTAAGCCAGGTCCATCAGGAATTTTCACGAATCCTTCTTCATATTTAAATACGTGGTTATCAACAATATAATCTAGTAAATCACTGCCTTGGTTATAGTGAATGCCTAAGCTTTGTTCTTGAATAAATGCGTTGTGGCACGTTGCATCTACTTGAAGACAAGCGGCTAATGCAATAGGTCCTAACGGGCAATGAGGCGCAGCTGCTACATCAAAGGCTTCAGCCATTGAAATAATTTTCTTACATTCTGTAATTCCTCCTGCATGTGATAAATCAGGCTGAATAATATCAACGTAGCCGTCTGTTAAGAGCTTTTTAAACTCCCATTTTGAAAACATTCTTTCTCCCGTCGCAATAGGAATGGATACATGGTTGGCAATTTCTCTTAATGCCTCATTGTTTTCCGGCAAAACCGGCTCCTCGATAAACATTGGACGATAGACCTCTAGTTCTTTAGCTAAAATTTTTGCCATTGGCTTATGTACTCGTCCGTGAAAATCAATACCTATTCCTACATAAGGTCCCACTGCTTCTCTGACAGCAGCGATACGTTCCACTACTTGATCAATTTTTTCATATGAATCTACGTATTGAAGCTCTTCTGTCCCATTCATTTTTACTGCTGTAAACCCTTTTGAAACAACTTCTCTTGCTGCTTCGCCTACATCTGAAGGGCGGTCTCCTCCAATCCACGAATATACTTTAATAGATTCTCTTGCTTTTCCGCCTAACAGTTGATGTACAGGAGCATCGTAATATTTTCCTTTTATGTCCCACAATGCTTGATCAATTCCTGATATCGCGCTCATTAAAATAGGTCCGCCTCGATAGAAGCCGCCTCGGTACATAACGTTCCAATGATCTTCAATATTTAGTGGATCTTTGCCAATAAGATACTCCATCAGCTCATCTACTGCAGCTTTAACGGTAGAGGCTCTTCCTTCGATAACAGGTTCTCCCCACCCAACAATTCCTTCGTCTGTTTCTATTTTTAAAAATAACCAGCGTGGCGGCACTTGAAACAATTCATAATTAGTAATTTTCATGTACTTTTTCCCCTTTCGTTATACCATTCACTGCGGCTACGTATGCTTTAGCCTTTTGTGTTAGCTCCTGCAGGTATGCATGAGTAATTTCACGATTTGTATCTACTAAAGAACTTCCAATCCCAAACCCTACAGCACCTGCTTCTTCAAATTCTTGAATATTATCTAAGCTCACTCCTCCTGTTGGAAGAAGTGGAATATGAGGAAGCGGCCCTCGAATATCTTTAATATAGCTAGCCCCCAGCCTAGCAGGAAAGACTTTGATAATATCTCCGCCGTTTTCATATGCCGTTAGAATTTCAGTAGGTGAAAAAGCCCCTGGAATACTCACCGCACCGTATCTTTTTGTTAGTTTAATCGTTTCAATATTAACCGTTGGAGAAAGGATAAACTTTGCACCTGCTAAAATAGCTGAACGTGCTGTTTCAGGGTCAAGCACTGTACCTGCTCCTACTAGCACTTGATCACCCAGCTCTGTAGAAACCTCTTTAATGGCTGAAAGTGCGTCCGGAGAATTTAGAGTAATTTCGATATTTTTCACACCGCCGTCATTAAGCGCAGAGGCAATCTTCACTACGTCCTGCGGTTTGGCTCCTCTAATAATCGCAACGATTTTATGCTCTAATAAATGTGATAAACTATCCGTCATGGGTAAGCCCCTTTCTTTTATCGTATAACGTCTTCTTTTGTAATCGCATTCATAAATTCGTAAAGCTCTTTCTTATCAGGCAAGCCTTCAATATCACCCTCTACGGTTACAACCATAGCTCCTATAGCACACCCTCTTCTAACCGTTTCTTTTAAAAAAGATTTATCTATTAATCCCGATAGTATCCCAGCGGCAAAACCGTCACCAGCTCCTACTGGATCTATCACTCTAGCAACTTTAAAACCTCCCACGTAAGCGGATTCATTTTTAGTCGAATAATAAGCTCCTTCCTCACCTAGCTTAATAACAACTAGTTCTGCACCTAATTGATGAAACGCTGCTGCAACATCTTCAGGGTTATCCTTCTCAAATAAAAACTGACCTTCGTTCATTCCTGGTAAGATAATATCCGCATATGTAGCCATTTTAATGAGTGTTTGACGCGCAGTTGATTCATCCCAAAGCGTCTTGCGTAAATTTGGATCAAACACTATTTTTACACCATTTTTTTTAGCTGCTTTCATTGCTTGAAAAACAGCTTCATGGCAGGAGTCGCTCAGCGCAGGTGTTATTCCTGTCACGTATAAATATTTGGCAGAAGAGATATACTCTTCATTCATATCATGCGGATTCATAAAGCTTGCTGCTGACCCTTGTCTGTAATAAAAGACTTTACTGTTCATTTCATTTGTCTTTTGCTTTAAAAAAAGACCTGTAGGAGCATGATCATCAAATATCACATGTCTTACATCTATTCCTTCTCCTTTTATACTTGAAAGAATACGCTCTCCTAGCTCATCTTTTCCTAATCGGCTAATCCATCCCGTTTGATAACCTAGTTTTGACAGAGCAATTAACGTATTGCTTTCTGCCCCAGCAATTTTCGAAGAAAAACCTTTAGCGTATCGCATCTTTCCATTCGAGTGTGGGGTAAACAGAATCATTGTTTCCCCCATGCTTATCACATCCATTTTACCCCTCTTTTCATTTAGCTCTTCGCCTCTTCATATCCAGCAATAAAAGATATATTAGTCGCTGTTTGAAGCAGCCTTTCTACAATAAAGTCTTTATGCTTCAGCATTCTTTCCTTAGGACCAGCTACACTAATAGCAGCTTGAATGCTTCCCTTCGCTCCAAATACAGGTGCAGCAAGGCAAAATAATCCTTCTTCATTTTCTTCATCATCAATTGCATAGCCCATTTGAATAAAAGAGTCTAAATTGTCGTTAAGAACTGTTTTATCTGTAATCGTATAGTCCGTAATAGGCAGCAGCTCCGTGTGTTCAAGCAGCTGTTCTCGCTGATCTTTAGGAAGAAAAGCTAAAAAAGTTTTTCCTAATCCGGTACAATAAAGCGGCTTTCGGTTACCAGGCTGAGCGGTTGTTCTAATAGAGCGATTATTATCAATCTTAACAACATAGACCAATTCTCCATCTGACAGCAAGGCCATAAACACAGTTTCTTGAACATCCTCCATCAGCTTCTTTAAATACGGTTTTCCCTCTGAAGAAATATCCAATGATTCCATAGCCGCTGTTCCAATTTGAATTAGCTTTGGCCCTAGCTTGTACTTCTTTAATGAGTCCTGATTCAAATACCCTTCATTATGAAGTGTTCCCACAAGATTAAACGTACTGCTTTGCGGAAACGAAAGTAAATCGCTAACTTCTTTTACTGTTAACCCCTCGGGATGTTGAGCAATCAATTCAAATACCCTTAATACACGTTCTGCTGATTTTACTGACATGAATAAACCCTCTCTAAATCACATATGTGATTTTAAATTTTATATATGATTTACTGATTTAAATATTATCATAGACAGATCATTAATTCAAAATATTTTTACAAATAAAACAAAAATACTTATGACAGAAACTGAAAAATGATTAATAAATACCAATATAAAAAAGCTTCTATGATGAAATCATAGAAACTAGAAAAAATTGTAATGGAAGTTAGTTATGAAAAATAGAGATTTTTTATTATCGATTTTTTTTAATGTATTTTTAGCTTATCTATGGGTCTTTCTCCTTTATTTAATTTTTGATTTTGTTCAGTTAGCTGTATAAACGATAAACTCAAAAGGTGAACAAGCCCTTGAGTACCAAGGGTTTGTTTTTTGCATGAGTTCCGGAAAGAGGCATTACGACAACTAGAAGTAATCCCTGTTTTATGCTATCAATACTTTACATTAAAATTCCGATGATTCCATATACGTTTGGTAGCTTGCTCAGTTTATAAAATTCACCCTAATTTGCGTTTGAATTCTTTACTAGCGAACAAGTAAGCGATGACCATGATACCTAGGCACCAGGCAAGGGCACTCCAGATATCGTTGCCAACAGATCCTTCATACAAGAGTGCACGAATCGTATTCACGATTGAAGTCACGGGCTGGTTCTCGGCGAATGCCCGAACAGCTTTAGGCATCGTTTCAGTGGGAACAAAGGCGGAACTAATAAAAGGTAGGAAAATCAGTGGGTACGAGTAGCCTGTGGCTCCTTCCATAGATTTCGCTGTCAGTCCTGGAATAATGGCCAACCATGTCAGGGCTAGCGTAAACAGCCCGAGTATCCCGGCTACCGCGAACCAATCTAGGATATCAGCGCTGGAACGGAAACCCATCAAGAGCGCGACGAAGATAACTATCACGATAGTAAGGGCATTGGAAACAAAAGATGTCAACACGTGAGCCCATAATACCGAAGAACGTTTAATGGGCATGGTGATGAAACGGGCCATCAGTCCACTTTTTACATCATTAAATAGCCGAACGGAAGTGTAAGCGACGCCGGATGCGATAGCCATCAGCAGGATTCCCGGTAATAGATAATTGACGTAATTGGCTGTTCCTGTATTTATAGCGCCACCAAATACGTAGACAAACAGTAGCATCATCATAATTGGCGTAATCGCCACCGTAATAATCGTATCCGGGCTGCGCATAATCGTGCGCATCAAACGTCCTAGTAATACAACTGTATTGTTTTTCATTTACATTTCCTCCTTTTTGCCGATGATTGCGAGGAAGATTTCCTCTAATGTTGGCTGTTTCTCAATGTATTCCACTTTTGCTGGGGGGAACATCTCTTTAAGTTCGGTAAGGGTACCGGTTTTGATGATTTTTCCGCCATGTAGGATGGCTATACGATCTGCCAGTTGTTCAGCTTCTTCCAGATACTGAGTCGTGAGCAAGATGGTCGTACCACCGCCAGCAAGCTCTTTGATAGTGTTCCAGACTTCAATCCGGGCTTCCGGATCAAGTCCGGTCGTCGGTTCGTCGAGAAAAATAACAGCTGGCGCCCCAATCAGACTCATAGCTATATCAAGTCGGCGCTTCATTCCACCGGAATATTGATCCGCCCGGCGATTGGCTGCATCGGTCAAGCTGAATCTTGCAAGGAGATTGTCAGCTACTTCATTAGGATTAAATACCCCTCGCAATTTGGCGATCATTATCAGGTTTTCCTTCCCAGTAAGCATGCCGTCTAACGCTGCGAACTGCCCCGTTAGGCTGATGTTTTGGCGGACGTCAGCCGGTTGACGTTGGACGTCAAATCCGCAAATACTTACTTCGCCGCTATCAGCCTTCATCAGTGTTGAAAGAATGTTAACTGTCGTCGTCTTCCCTGCTCCATTTGAGCCCAGCAGTGCAAAAATTTCACCGCGCTGCACCTCAACATTCACCCCTTTTAAAACTTCTTTGTCTTTAAAGGACTTTTTTAATTCTTTTACAAAAATCGCTGTATTTCTCATACGTTTTTCCTCCTTTTAAAAAGCTCCACAAGCTTGCTTGCTAGAACTGTCATGATGTAACTAAACTGAGCGTCTCGTAGAGCTAGGTTTTTGATACCTTACTATTCAGTCTGACTGATATTCTGTATCACTTAGTACTGAGTTTAAAAAATGACTGAATAGCAAAAGCAACTAGCTATTCAGTCGATGTTATTGATTAAATTTATTTTTTCCTAATCGTTCCTTAATACTCTGGTTCAAATCTTCACGATACTTAACCATATAAGTTTTAGCATTTGCCACTAATTCGTCAGCAAAGGAAGCCACATCGTCTCCAGTAATTTCGAGCACCTGTCTACCTTCTGCAGCACCTGCTTCGAATAAATCAATTAATTCATACTGCATGTGTAGCATATCCATTCCGTTGCCCGATGAGAAATTCCACATGTAGTTTTGAATTTTTTTAAATACAAACTGATAGTCCTCTGGCAAGGCTTCAACCCGTGCCATCATCATTTTATACTCTTTTTTATCACCAATCATTTTTTTGAATATTTCCAACATGTCATTTTTCCTCCTTTTTATAAAGCTTCATAAGATGCTTTAAAACTATCCGACGGTCTATCCTATGAAGCTAGTTTGACTTCAAGACGTTGATTTTTGATGATACAAAATCCCACCTTTTCCAAAACAACTCAAGCTCCTTGTAGCCCGCCTCATTAAGCGAATAAAATTTGCGGGGTGGGCCCATATCTGATGGTTTTTTTTCTATATTCACAAGTTTTTTCTTTTCTAATCGTACGAGAATAGTGTAGACCGTTCCTTCCACGACCTCGATAAATCCAAGCTCGTTCAGACGGCGTGTAATCTCATAGCCATAGGTTTCATGGCGGCTGATAATTTCTAACACACAGCCTTCCAGCGAACCCTTCAGCATTTCAGTTAAATTTTCGATCTTCAGAACCTCCTCTATATTGTCTGACTTATATTCTGTATTACTTAGTACCAAGCCAATTTTTACTTAATAACTTTTAAAATTAAGCTATTAAGTAATACTTAGTATATGTAGATTGTAATACTTAGTACCGGGCATTTCAACTATTTTTTAAAATATTTTAAAAATTATTTATGCTTTTTATTATAGAAAAACCATTCTTTATCAAAATGAGTTACTTCTGTTAGTACATTGCCTTCCTTCTCCTTAATCCTCAATCTCAATTCCAGCTTGTTTAAATGGTTCTAATACTTCTGGATCGCACATGGAAATATAGTCCACTGCTTTTAGATTCTTTAAGTTCTGAAACCCTTCAACAGATAGTACGTCAAATAAACTATCTTCACCGTCCCAATCTGGCTTTAGAATATGATAAATTTCATTACCTCCATCAAAGCAAAGGCATTCAACCTTTTCCAAATCACTCTTTTCCAGAGTTAGCTCTTCTAAATAATCTTTGATTTCAACAATGGGTCCAGCTCCAGAATACCATTCGAAATTATTCGTATACTTATCTTTTAAATCGGTTAATTTCTTTTAAATCGGTTAATTCTTTTAGAAATAATGGCTCTTGATCTAATAAAGCTTCAATAACCACTAATTTAAAATTAAAATCTTTAAACATTCCACTTCTCCCCATTTTGCTACCTCCGATTTTATCTCTGTATTAGGCTTGCAATCGCCCCTGCGCTATTCGTATTATAACAATCACCTATAAACAAAACCTGGGTTTTCACGTATATTTTTCGTTTTTATTATTTTCTCGTTGACGGCACAACTGAACCAAACATTCAACCACAACTTAGTTGACTTTACTTTTATTACGTGTTAATTTGTATATGCAAATGAAGAAAAGGAATGATTACATGAATAATGAAGAAGAACAAATATTAATACACTGTCTTTACTTTACAGCTAGCCGATTTGCTCGTAACATTACAAAATTAGCTGAAAAAACATTTGATTTTGGTGACGTCGCTCCTTCCTATCTTTACATGATTATGATTGTAAAGTTTCATCCGGATATCACACAGAAAGAACTGTGCCACAAGTTATCGATTGCCCCTTCTACAAGTACGAGGTTTATTGATAAACTTGAAAAATTAAAGCTTGTCGTCAAAAAAATGGATGGAAAGCAGACGAGGATTTCGTTAACGGATGAAGGAGAAAAAGTGTATCATCAGTTTCGCGTTTCTTTAAAAGAATTGTTTACTAATTACTCAGAAATATTAGGAGATGAATTTAGTAAAGACTTAAGTAAAATGCTGCATGAAGCGAGCAATAAGTTAGAGAAAGAATCGTAATTTTTTTACCCCTTCATTTGCATATACAAATATAATAGGAGGATTCAATATGTCTGAAAAACTATTACTAATTGTTGGTTCTGGTCCAGGGATTAGCTTAAATACAGCAAGAAAATTTGGAAAAGAAGGATTTAAAGTGGCTATGATTTCCCGTAGTATGGACTCCTTACAGAGATATGAAGATGAGCTTAAAAACGACGGAATTATAGCAAAAGGATTTCCAGGTGATGTCTCTTCTGAAGAATCTTTAAGAAAAGCCATCGATAAAGTAATTAAAACCTATGGAAAAGTTGATGTTCTTTTATACAATGCTGCTTCAGGAAGACCTGGCAAACCAACAACATTGAGCGCTGATCAATTAGTAGAAGATTTTAAAATCAGTGTAGCTGGAGCTCTTACTGCTGTTAAAGAAACAGTTCCCCATATGCAAAACGGAGCCATTTTGTTAACAGGCGGCGGATTAGCTCTTCATCCATATGCTGACTATTCTTCATTAGCGATTGGAAAAGCAGGCATTCGTAATTTAGCATATAGCTTGAATCAAGAACTTGCTTCAAAAGGAATTTACGTTGGAACATTGACTATTAAGGGTTTTGTTGAAGAAGGAACTTACGTCTCACCTGCAAATATTGCTGAGACCTTCTATCACATGTTTGAAAACCGAAAAGACGTAGAGGTCACTTTTGAAGAAAAGTAAAAATTTTTAACACATCATTTGTATATACAAATATAAAAGGAGTTTATTTATGAAAAAAACATTAGTTATTGTTGCACATCCCAATTTAACCACTTCAACTATTAACAAAACATGGAAAGATCGCTTGAGTCAAGAGAGCGACATTACTGTTCATGATTTATATGCCACATATCCAAACGGTACTATTGATGTTGCTTACGAACAACAATTGCTGCTTGAACACGAACGGATTGTGTTTCAATTCCCGCTCTACTGGTACAGCAGTCCTTCTTTATTAAAGGAGTGGCAGGATGTTGTTCTTAGTTATGGTTGGGCATACGGATCTGAAGGCACAAAATTGCATGGAAAAGAGTTTATGTTAGCCATTTCAACAGGCGGACCTGAAGCAGCCTATCAAGCTGGTGGATCCAACCTTTTCAGCATGAGTGAACTAACCAAACCGTTCCAAGCAACAGCAAACTTGACCGGTATGCGGTTTTTGCCTTCTTTTATAAAACAAGGAGTACGTATCTTAACGAACGAACAAGTCCATGAAAGTACTGAGGAGCTGGTACATCACTTAAAACTTACTTTTTAAGTGATGAGAATTAAAAATTGTAAAGTAGAGGAAAAAATTAAAAAGACTAACATTAAAAACCTTAAAGCCGACACTTACTATCGTTACCATGGCGGGAAACTCAGTTTATCATGAAGGGTTAATCATGATCTCTCGAATGAGACAGCTTTCTTATTTATTCATCGATCATGCACAACATTTCGTATAAGCTGTTAGAGAAAATAAGCGTTACCCAAAAAAGAGCAACCCTTCACAGGTTTGCTCTTTTTTTGCTTGCATAAAATTCAATAAACTCTTCTTTTGATAATGGCTTTAATTCTTCCTGTTCAGCTCTCATTCTTTTTTCAAGTTCATCTACCGTTGTATCTGCAATATTTTCACCTTTATGCCAATACATATAACGGTTTCTCATCTCGATAAACCTACACTTAGCTGCAAAATTCTCCAGAGAAAAAATACCGTAACCTGTATTTTCTCTTTTAGTGTGTTCAAATACGTAGATCGTTTCTTCCCCGTCGTTCGATAATTCATCGTCCTCTATTACAAAATATTTTATCGTATCACCTTACTCTTAGATTTATAGGATAGTGTATAGAAACTGTTGTTCTCTTGCTATATACAGTTAGTTAGTATGATAAAATCATAGAAACTAGAAAAAATTGTAATGGGAGTTAATTATGAAAAATAAAGATTTTTTATTATCAATTGTTTTCAATGTATTTTTAGCTTATCTATGGATCTTTCTCATTTATTTAATTTTTGATTTTGTTCAGTTAAAGGAGAATGCTTTGTTGCTTGGACTAACACTCGCATCCATAGGCACTCTACTCTTCGCAGAGGTAATAAGAAGAGTTAATCCCTTTGTGACATATAAAATTACTCACCCTGTAAAAATCGCAGGATTTATATCTTTTGGGTTGATTGCTAGTACGAATCTATATTGGATAAGTTTTTGAAGGTTATGATAAAAATTAGAAAAAGGAGCTTAATTTAAGCTCCTTTTTCTAAAAAATGCCGGTAACATCGATTTTTTTTGCATATATAATCTGAACGTAAAAAAGCTATTTCGATGATATTGGCATCGCAGTGAAATAGCTTTTTTCTTTTACAGTTTTTCCGTATAACCTCTTAAATTTCGAATTAAAAAAGAGATCCCCGTCAGTAAGCAATTAAGAAACAAATATTTAGTCAGATAGTGTTGAAAACTGTATGTGAAGTAGAAGTATAAGAAGAACACAAAACTAAAATAGAAAATGAATTTTAAATATCTTTTTAAAACAGCGTTATGAGGAGAATTCACGTTGACTACTCCTTTTAAAGTCATATAATAAAATTATTTTTTCAACCTATATTGGAACGTTTTTCTGTGTCATTTTATAAAACAATTAGAAAAATGATAGGTAATGTAGCAAGGCTTAAGGAGGTACTAATTAACGTTGCACTTGACACAAATTCCGGCTCTGTATTAAATTGAAGCGCGTACATAGTTGTATTAGCAGCTGTGGGCATAGCAGCCATAATAATCATAATTTGTTTAACCATCTCATCCACAGGTAGCAGAAGAGTTAGTATATAAGCGATAAATGGTGAGATTACAAGCTTGATAGCTAATGACCATGAAACTTTGGCTTTGGCTAAATTTCTAATTGATATTTTAGCAAGCTGCATGCCAAGTACGATCATGATGGTAGGAATAGCTGCACCCGCTACTAAATCAACCGCTTCTTTTACAGAGTTGCTTAATGGAATATGAAGAAACTGAAATATAGCTCCTAAAAGTCCCCCATACACAATTGGTATCCGTCTAACTGAGTCAATGGCTGATTTTATACCATTTCCCTGTGGACTTCCTTTAGCTGCATAGTAAACTCCAACTGTACACATGACCAATTGCTGTATGACCATTAAAATAATGGCAGAGTCTAAGCCTGTCACGCCAAAAAGTAATAAAACAACGGGTGTACCGTAGTTTCCATTATTCATAAATGAAGACGCTAATATCATTCCACAGGTTTCTGAAGTAGAATATCGCTGAAAATAAGCAATAATATAGACGACAGCAATTAATGCAAAGCAAAGTGCAAATGTGTATAACGTAAGATATAAGTAATCAATCGTAAATTTGGTTGTGTAAAATGTTTTGAACACTAGAACTGGAGACATCAAATAAAGTGCCATTGTTGAAATCGTTTTGGTATCAAATCCTATTTTCTTTTGTCCAATAAATCCAAGTGCAAAAATCCCGAAAATAGGAAGAAGGATTGTTAGGAACTCCATGTTTGTTCACCTTCGTCATTTTTTCTTTGTTATTTTCCAAATGAAAGACCTAGAAAATTAAGAATCTAGGTCTTTCATTTAAACTAATACATTATAAATTTAGAACAATGATACGTTCTTCCGTCATTTCTTCAATTGCATATTTTGGACCTTCTTTTCCGTTACCGCTCTTTTTCACACCGCCATACGGCATATGATCGACACGATACGCTGAAGCATCATTTACAATTAATCCGCCTACTTCGATTTCACGAGCTGCCTTCATAGCAAACTGTAAGTCGTTCGTAAAAAGGCCTGCCTGTAACCCATAGTCAGAATCATTTACTTTTGAAATCACTTCATCAATCTCATCATATTGAGCAATAGCTACTACTGGCCCGAATACTTCTTGACGACAAACTTTCATCTCATCATTTACATTAGTCAAAATTGTAGGAAGATAAAAAGCACCGTCACGCTTTCCTCCAAGTTCAATTTTTGCCCCTTCTTCCACCGCTTCTTTTACCCATTCTTCCACTCTCTCTGCTTCTTTAAGACGAATCATAGGTCCAATATCGGTTTGCTCATCCATTGGATTACCGACTACTAACTTTTCTGTTTTTTCTTTTAGCTTATTAACAAAAGCAGTATAAATATTCGTATGAACATAAATTCGTTGAACGGAAATGCAAACTTGTCCTGCGTTATTAAAGCTTTTTTGAGAAATTAAAGATGCAGCTTTTTCTAAATCAGCGTCTTTATGTACGACAGTAGCCGAATTATTTCCTAGTTCAAGTGAAACTTTACGTAAACCTGCCTTAGATCGGATAAGTTCTCCTACTCTTGGGCTTCCTGTGAACGTAAACATATTAACATCTTGGTTTTCTAATAACCATTCACCAATTGCTGCCCCATCTCCAGTCAATACTTGAAGGCGCCCTTTTGGCAGCCCTGCTTCTTCCATTAACTCAGCTAGCTTGAGCGCACAAATTGGAGTGACTTCAGCAGGCTTTAATACTACACTGTTCCCAGCTGCGATTGCCGGTCCAAGTTTATGACAAACTAGATTGATAGGTACATTAAACGGTGTGATAGCTGCAACAACTCCAACCGGGACTTTTACTGTAAAAGCCATACGATTCTCCGAGCCTTGAGCCGATTCAACAGGCACACCTTCTCCATGAATACGTTTTGCCTCTTCCGCTGAAATTTGTAAAGTTGTAGCCGCGCGCTCAACTTCTCCGCGAGATTCACGAATAGACTTTCCAACTTCAGTAGCCAAAATTTCAGCAAATTCTTCTTGACGGCTTAGTAATAGCTCAGCTGCCTTCATTAATACCTCGTAGCGTTCGTACGGTGAAAAAGTGTTTTTTAACGCCTCTTTCGCGCTGGCCACAGCTTTATTTACATCGTCTTTTGTGGCCACCGAGATTTCAGCTGCAGGCTGCTGCGTATATTTATTTAAGACTTCCATTTTTTCTGCTGTTGTTTCCCATTCCCCGTTTACATATAAACCATATTGTTTGACTTGAGTTAAACTTGTCATTATCTCCACATCCCCAATTGTATTAGCGTTTTATCTTGTAAGCTCAATATTGTAATGATATTTATCACTGCGATATTTTGTTACCGTAAATTCGAGTGGCTTATCATCAAAACCATAACTTACTCGTGTCATTTCAAGTAAAGCTTCTCCGCCTCGTATGCCTAACAGATCGGCTTCATAAATCGTTGCATTAATCGCAGATATCTTCTCTTTAGCTCGTTTCAAGAAGATTTCATTCTCTTCTAGCACTTCGTAAAATTTTGCACGATTTAAATCTTGTTCAACTAGTGTTTTTCCAATATGCGTAGGCCAACAAGAACGTTCAATAGCGATAGGCACCTCATCGGCAAAACGAATTCGTTCAATAACTAAAACTTCTTCTCCAGCATCCAATTCCAGCATGGAAGTTTCATAATATAAATCTTTTTTAAAATCAGTACGAATGAGTTTTGAATTTGGTGTTAATCCTTTTTCTGCTACTTCTTCTGCTAGTCCTTTAAGCTTGCCTAAGCTGCCGCCGATAAGAGGCTGTGGTTTTACAATTGTTCCTCTGCCTTGTTTTTTTTCCAGCAGCCCGTCCTGTACTAACATGGAAATAGCTTGTCTTAAGGTAGTACGGCTTACATCGAATTCTTGCATTAATTCCTGTTCTGTTGGAATTAACGTATTGGGCTTCCAAACTTTCTCTTGTATACGTTTAATTAAGACATCTTTCACTTGAAGATAAAGCGCGATATTTTTATTAGAACCAATTGTATCTTTCATGTTCTCAAACTCCTTTTAAGTTAGCGTTTGGTATTATTATATAGTATTGGCTAACTTTTACTGTAGCAGAGAAGTACGATTTTCTTAGACATAGACCTTTGTTTCTAGATTAAGCATACGTCCTAGTTCAATTAGATGTTCTGTCACATCACCATACACTAGTGCAAAGTGAGGTTCATACCCCGCATGCATAAGTTCATAAAGGGTGTCTGATGCATTTGTCGCTAACTCAACTTCTACAGATGTGCCTGTAAAAGGCTGCTCTACATCTAAGGCATCTCCTTTCATCACTAGAAGGCGATACCCATCAGGCGTATGACTTACCCTGAAGATCGTTACTTCTCCTGCTTTTAATCCGAAATCCATTGCAAAACCAATTTTTCTGTTAGGATGCACCCCTGCTGTTGCTCCAGTAGAAGGATTCGCGAGCGAATATGCTCCTGCACCGCAATGCCAAAAAACAACTGAGTTTTTTTCTTCGTCTATGTGAACTAAATCTCCCAGGTAAGGTGCATTTCCTCCTGCTAACTCACGCAAGATGAACATGGAGATTGATCCATGAATATCCGACTCACAGGATGTCACCATTCCGTCTTCCGTAAACTGAGACAGAGTTGAACACGGAGCAGCTCCTAAATCATTAAAGAAATCTGGCCAACATCGCATAGCTAATGCATCTAACTTTTCACGTTGAATGTGCTTTTTAATATATGTGGAAAATTGAGCGAATTTAGTAACGGTTTCATCGTTTCGATTCAGACCAATCACCTGCTTTTCTGCCCGCTCAACTTCCCCTATCCATTCGTGTTCTGGAAGCTTTACGCACTCTTTAAACGCTTCTTGTAAATCCATCTTATGAAGAGTTACGCCAAGTGCGTTTTTTAATTCATCTTCGTTAGCTTGTGAAAAGAAGAATCCCGGCGGATAATCTCCCACTACCCCAATTTTTAATTCATTTAATGCTTTTAACACGCGCATAACGTTAATTTGTCTTAATAGACGATCCTGCAAGGCTTTCTCATCTGGATTTCCAAATACAAATGCAAACGGATGCTGATGATTACGCAGCACATTACTGGTGCTATTTCCGCCTGTTAGAGAGTTTAAACGTAAACGTCCCCCTACACTTGGCTCACGTACGGACCAAACAATTACAGGCTGTTTAAAATACTCCAATATCTTAACCATAAATTCACCGTCAGCAAACGTAACGCTTTGATATAAGACGGTATCAATCTTATTCCCTTTAATTGAATCAAGAAATCCCTGTAATTCTTCAACTGATGTTATAATTTGCTCCGGCGCGATAAGAGTACTACAGTTGCCGTTCAGCCACTCCATACTTTTTTGACGATACATTTCAGCTGCTTCAATATCAAATGTTTTTCTACCTATAGGCACATATAAAACTGTTGTATTTTGCATATAGAGTTCCCCTTGTCGTAAAACTATTTGTTATAACCATTTTAAAATACATCATTACCTTTATCAACACTATTTTCCGTTTGGATTTTTCCGTTTGACTACATTTCTTATATAAATAGCTCTTAAATTAGATGTGAAGTAGTTTAGAAAACAACTCACTCCATATAGATTTTTTACGGTAAAATACAGGTGGATAACCTAATGGCGCTTGAACAGTAACCGATCCTCCTGTGTGCTCTTCACCGCTCCATACATGGACCCACTGATCTTCTGGTAAATATACTTCCCACTCTGTTTGGTTTTCTTGATGAACCGGCGCAACAAGTACATCTTCACCAAATAAATATTGGTATTGAATATCATATGTTTTTTCGTCTTCTTCATAGTGCATAAACAAAGGTCGCTGAACAGGAATTCCGCGTCGCGCATTTTCTTCTACAAGTGATCTAATATAAGGTGCCATCGTTACATAAACATTAGACATTCTTGCTAAATGCTCTAGTGCTTCTTCATCACCGTCAAACTGAAAACAATCATCGGGACGATTTCCTTCATGTGTTCTCATCATAGGCGTGAAGGCTCCCATTTCTGCCCATCTCATCAGCAGCTCTTTTGAACGTTTATTACCATGTAGACTTGTGTACCCTCCAATATCGCTATGGTGTAAGCCGCAACCACTCATTCCTGATGATAAAGCTGCAGGAATAACGGAAGCTAAACCATCATCCAGCGACCAATCTACGCTTTGATCTCCGCCCCAAAGAAGTGTACAGTATTTTTGTATGCCCGTATATCCAGCACGCATAAAGTATACGATTTCACCAAGTTTTCCTGCTTCTGATACTGCTTCATAGTTCGCTTTTGCCCACATTGTCGGCCAAGCATTGTGCATAATCTTAGCGTCAACTCCATTTTTGAGCACAACGTCAGTAGGCAAGTATTCGCCAAAGTCGGCCATCCATCCGTCTAATCCAAAATCAATCATGTTCTCTTTAATAACTTGTTTATACCATTGGGTAGCCTCTTCGTTGGTAAAATCCACAACTCCGCAATAAAATTCACCGAAATCCACTAAATACGTATTTCCTTCCGTATTTAATGCTAAGTACCCTTTATCTTCAGCTTCCCTATATAAATCACCTTCTATTGCTACATATGGATTAATGTAACCTAGAAAACGAATATCATTTTCTTTCCACTCTGCAATTTTTTTATCTAGCTCCGGGTATTCATTCTCGTTCCATTTCCAATTCCACATTAAACGTTTGCCGAAAGAAGTAATACGTTTGCCCTGCCAATCTTGACACCATACTCCAGATACTTTCATGCCTTTTGCTAAAACTTTTTCTAATTTTTGTTCAACAACATCTGTACCACCTTGAATACCTAAAACCACGCCGTTATATACCCAGTCTGGTAGCTCGGGCTGTCTTCCGAATAAACCTGTAATTTTTTCAACTAATTCAAGGTACGTATCCGCCGTTTCAAACAGCATATATTCAGGTACTTCCCAAACCTGCAGTTCATGGAACGTCTCATTACGAAAATCAAAGTCCGCGTATGCCGTTGTTTCTACGTGACAATAGTACTTTTTACTAGATACATATGTAGGCTGAGGAAAGTTGGTATTATAGTAATCTCCTCCAGCTCTATCAACTACATCAGCTTGCCATGTTACATATGTTTGTTTGTTTCTTCCTACGCCCGGCTCAGATGTCCATAAAGGAAAGTTTTTCCCTCTCATATTAAAATGAGAAAGTTGTTCTCCGCATCCATAGACTTTTTCCTGTTCATCTGCAGCTACTCGTAACCAAAAGCGGTTAATGTTCGCATCGTGTTTTTGGTATTCTACTTTTAAGCGGTTGTCTTCTTCCTTAACTATAAGAGACAGGATATGATCTCCATTTTTATAGTTGGAGAAATCTATTTTATATGCCCCTTTTACTTCTTCAACAGTTGCGTAGCGAAGAGCTGTACGTTCAGTCACGTAATCTTTAATATCAAAGTTCCCTCTATACATTTCAATCGTTTCTTCTCCATAACCAACAAACAACATTGGCTTTTGTACTGTATGCTGAAGCAGAACTACACCGTTAAGAGCAACTTCAAATCCATCTTGTAAGATCTCCACATTTACCCCTTTAGTTACGTTTAAGGTACCTGACATTTTTCTCTCTCCCATCAATTAATAGAGCCTAGTCTTTTGTCTAACATTCATGCGCTCTATTGATAAACTTTAATATTTTCTCCTTTTATACCGGGATGTGCGCCTTTATTAATTAATTGCTCTCTTTCAGGATGAGCAATTAACCATTTATTTTTCATAAACAATAACTCATCTTCTTTTGTTCTTTTTTGAATATTAGTTGATAACGGATCATTTGTTCCTTTAGGTAAAATGACGACTGTTTTAAACCCTTCGTTATTGACCTTACAAGGAGCAAAATGTAATGTCGTACCATACAATTCAACTGCTGTTCCTTCAGGTACAAAGAAAGCGATTACATCACTTGAATTAAAAAAGTTATTTTCAACTTCCTGTACCTTACCTAATAAAAGAACCATATCCGTTATAGCGATATTAATTTCACTGCTTTTATGATACTCAAGACCATTTAAGGTTGAATTAGGACCATTACAATATCCAATTTGAATAGGCATCTCACCATAAAAAGCTTCTTGAAGCTGATTCTTAATAATGGTGTTTTCCATCTCAGTAACGGATGCTACGTATACATTCTGATCTTGAGGAATAGTTAAACTATCCATATATGTTTCTAGTTCACTGAAATCGTATTCATTAATTACCTTTCCATAAGGCTTAAATTTGCTGTCCTCTATATGATAAAAAGGTACATGTTTATTTAAGTCTTTCATGTATTGAAAGCTGCTCAACGTTTTCTTCTCTCCTTTTCTATGTAAAAAGCCCCTCCAAGAAGATAATAAGATTCTAAGAGGCGCCTTTTATAAAATACATATGTTTATTTTAAGACAGGAGCTTCTGTGACTGTATTATCCCAAGCGTTGCGAAATTTGTTTAAACCATAGTCTGTAAACGCATGCTGGAAGCTTTCTTTATATACATCAAATCCGCAAGTCACAATATGCGCACCAGCTTTTGCCGCATCTACAATTTGTTTACCATTACGTAAAGCAGCAACAATGATTTCTGTATTGTAATCGTAGTTTTTATAGATATTCACAATATCCTGAATGTATTGAGTTGTATCGTCCCCGCTATTTTCTTTCCAGCCGACAAATGGAGATACAAATTTAGCACCGATTCTTGCAGGCTGAAGTGCTTGTGATGGCGAGAAGACAAGAGTGACGTTAGTAGAAATACCTTGTTTTTCAAATTCCTTTGCTGCAATTAAGCCAGGCTCTGTGCATGGAATTTTAATAACAAAGTTTGACGACAGCTTAGCAATCTTTGTCCCTTCTTCTACCATATCTTTAGCATTATCCAAATGAGGATTAATTTCCACTGAAATTGGGAAGTTTTCGACTCCTTTAAATTCACTTGCAAATTCATCTAGAACCGTTAAAAATGGTTTACCGCTGTTCATAATGTGGCGAGGGTTTGTTGTAACTCCATCAATTGCCCAGTTTTCATACGCGTAACGAATTTCCTCTAAAATTGCACTATCTAAAAAATACTTCATCTTTATACCTCCAGTTAAGTGACTATTACCCCTAAAAGATAATGACCTTTATATAATTTGTAATAACCTTTGTATTTATAATATGAAAACGCCACCAATATTTCAAGTACTTTTTGCTAGATTATTAAATTAATTTTGTATTTCGTCCATTTTACCTATCATCTTACATTGGTATTCTATTTTTACTTTTAGCAAGATCGGCTACGATTTTATTGTATTTTTCATCTGAAAGTTTATAAAAGAAAAACATGACAATAATCGTTGCAATGGCTAATGCACTTGGATAAATAAACATTAACCCTCTGATTCCCTCCAGTACATTTGCACTTTGCACCGCGTTTGGAACGTAACCCACAACTCCTAACACAACGCCAGGAATAAAGCCTGCAAGCGCTTGAGAAAGTTTACGGAAGAACGTAAAGAAAGAATACACAACACCTTCAGATCGATTTCCAGTCTTCCATTCGCCATACTCTACAGCATCAGAAACTAATGCCCAGTTCAAACTGTTTACAAATGAGCTTCCGAAGAAAGCAAAGCAAGCTAATGTAATAAAAATCACTGCGTTATCTGCAAAAACATAAGCTAAAATATCTCCTACAGCCCAAATCGCGCACCCTAATATGTACGTAGATTTCTTTCCAATTTTTTTAACCATGAAAGGAACCATTGCTACGCCGATAAATACACAGCCGATACTAAAAAAGCCCATATAAGGAACGATTGCTACATTTTTTAAAACGTACTGACAAAAATAGACTTGTACAGCAAGCTTGACGTTAAAAGCTGAAAAGGTAAACAAATTAACTAAACAAAGAATGAGTAAAGGCGTATTCTTAAAAAGACCTTTATAGCTGTCAGTCAGCTTTACATTTGTGTTTTGGGGTTTTTCATACACATATCTTTCTTTTACATTGGCATAACAATAGACTTGTAATAAAACGCCCAAAAATGCAAAAATAGATACAGCCACTAAATAACCAGTAGATTGATTGTTAAACATTAAGACAATCGGCATAAACCCTACAGTTGTAATAAGAAGACCTAAATTTGAGCCTGCTTGTCTAAATGATGCCATTTCTGCTCGTTCAACGGGATCTTTTGTCATCGCAGGTACCATTGATCCATAAGGAATATTTGAAATGCTATAAATTGTTCCAAATGCCATATACGTTACATATGCCCATATAATCTTTCCGGTTATTGAAAAATCGGGATTAGTAAAGCTGACTATCGTTATCAAAGCAAGCGGTATTGCAGCATAAAGAAAGAATGGTCTAAATTTCCCTTTAGGACCTATCTTCTTTCGATTATCAATCCAAGTACCTACTGTAATATCAGCGAACGCATCCCATATTTTCGTAATTAAAAATACTAAACCTGCTGTTGCAGAAGGCAAGCCTAACGCGTCGGTATAAAACTTCAGCAAATAAATTTGACCCAAGTCTAACATAAAGTTATTTCCTACATCTCCCAATCCATAAGCAACCTTCTCTTTAAGTCTTAGTTTCTTAGGCGTATTAATTGAATGTTCTACATTTTGAACCAATGGCTGTTCCATAAGTTCTCCCCCTTTGATTAACACTTTTTAAGACTTCACATTAAAGATGCATCACATAGGAGATTACAATTTTGATAGACTTCAAAATTGTAATCTCCTCTAGGCCGATACTAAAATCACCTCCCTCTTCATAACATCACAACGTTTTTAAAAAAGTTATTACCTTTTTATTTATAATATGAAAACGCATACAAATTATCAAGTGTTTTTTTTATTTTATTTACAAAAGGCTGAATAATAATAGCAATAAATCTATAGATGTCCCTGGAGGAATAAGGATTCTTTTTGGGTTGTGTGTCGGAAAGAATGGTTATGTGCACTAGTTTTATACATGATATAAAGAACTTTCCAAAGAATAATTATGATAAAATGGGGTTAAAAGGAATTTAAAAATTAAAAGAGGTTAAATCAATTTGGGAAGAAATTTTGTTATAACGTTATTCATTTGTGTATTAAGTATTCTACTGAAAATTATAATGCTTGTTCTAAATTTGAATGGCATTTACGTGCAAGGCACCAACTTTTCTCAAGACACTATTAACCTCACTATAAATACCCTAATCTTATTATCCGTTACCAGGATTATTATGTATAAACTAAAAGAGAAAACGTTAAAAACCCTTACTGTTATATGTTCGACCTTTCTCATAGTAAGTAATTTTTGCTGGTGGCTGCTTATAGATAGTGATACTGCATACACTACTTTTTATTCTCCTAGCAGGAATGAAGCTTTTGTGGTTAAAGAAACGCGTCATAGTGAGGTCTATCAACTGTTGAAATTTAAATTATTATCAAAAAAACTTGTGGATATTCGTGGTGATGATGGTTACAGAATGTTTTACGAGAATAACTACAAATTAGAATGGATGAATCATAACAAATTAAAAATCCACTATCTATTCGACCCAATAAGCCCTAATGATTATAAGAATGTAACTGTTACATACAAGGAATATTAAATATCTAGATATACTAACAGCCTTTAGATTTAACAATCTAAAGGCTGTTTTGATTGTTGAAACAGGTATTATGTTAACTAACTTTGTATATGATATTCACGATTTTTTAACTCAGTTCTGATATATAATCAGATAGAAACAAAATTATAATTTAGTCTATCTGAATAGAGGTTAGAAATTGAAAAAACGGTATATAGTGTGTTTGGTTGCATTAAGCGCTCTTCTAGTTATAGGATTTGTTTGGTGGTTTCTTTTTGCACCTAGTTATCTACGATTTGCTCCAAAGGGAGAATATATTTCTCAAAGTACATCTCCTAACGGTGATTACATAGTAAAGATTTATCGTTCAAGTGGTGGAGCGACCACACCTTTTGCTATTAGAGGAGAAGTGACTTATACAAATAAAGTTTTTAATAAAAAGAAAAACATCTATTGGAATTACCCTCAGGAAACAGCCAAAGTTAAATGGGTAAATAACAAAACAGTTAACATTAGTGGTCACATATTGAACGTTACAAAAGATACGTTTGATGCTAATAATGTAGATAATTAAATTCTACTCTTAAGCAACAAAAAGCTCTTATGAAAGAGCTTTTTGTTGTTTAACTACCTATAGTCTTGATTATGGTAACTACAAATTTATGAAGTATAAGTCTTACTAAGCAAATTTTTTATTTATTGTTATATTGTTTTATAACTGTGACTATAACTGCCATTAACAGAACAATTGCGCTATTTATAAGTAAATAGTATCCAACTTGTAAACCATAAAATATGGCAAAAGCGTCTCTAATGATCAACAGTGCTAATATACCGCCTATTGCCCCAAATAAAGCCGCCAGTATCAATATTGTGAAAGCAGCAGCGTATAGACTTTTCTTTTTTTGGTAGGAGATAAATCCAACGATATTTGCAATGATAATAAAGAAGCCGATAAGTATTAAGAAGAAGTTAGCCATTTTCTTTAATTCTCCTCTACGGACTATTAATTGGTTAAAATACCCAATACCTAATATCACTTTAACATAACATTCTATGTGAAAATTTTGCTTCTTATAACATGTTTGATATTCATCCAAAAGAAGCTGACTTACATTTTAAGATCTTTCTTTATATTTTTCCTTATAGTTAAATTGGCTAAGCGTTTACGCGCTGATTCCATAGGACCCATTTTAAAATAACGAAGCCACAAAGTAGCAAATAACATTTGAAACAAACAGATTAATACCCAAACAAAAATGACGAAGAATGAACGAGGGTGTCCACCCAATCCAAGGCCCCATCCATAAAATAAAATTGAGCTTAAAACATTCTGTAACACGTAGCAACTTAAAGACATCTTACCTACTTTTTCTAAAACTCTCCATAATGAAAAGGCCTGAAATTTTTCAATTAGGAAACTAATAGCTCCCATGTATCCAATCGATAAAATAGGGGCAAACACATACCTTACTGGAAAATCAAAGTATCCTCCAGGAACAAATAATAATAGGTTTAGAGGTAGCCCAACTAAAAGTCCTGTCTTCATCATCCTCTTTCTGATATTAATACCATTGGAGTTATTGTCAAAAGCCCCTATTCTCACTAGTAAAACACCAATTAAAAACATACATATATTAAATGGAATGACGAAAATTGCTTCTGTGCGCAGCTCCCAAAAATGAAAAAGTCGATACTGAATTTGATTCATCCATGATCCATGTTGATAAAGGTTCATCACTTCTTTTGGCACAGCAACTAGCTCATCTCCTATTGAGTTAGTTAGCACACCTAAGAACACAAGTACTATAAAGAAAAGATGAATCGCTGCTGCACTAATCATTGTTATTCGTATCATTCTCTTTCGCATTTTTACGATAAGTGATACGACAATGGCAGTTACTGCATAAGACATTAAAATGTCGTACTCTAAGACAAAAATAAAGTGCAAAAGCCCTTCCATTAATAAAAGTAAAGACAGCCATATGTACCTTCCCGGCCAAGTCTGATTTAATCGTTTTGATTGCTGATATTTCAGTTCTAAACCAACACCAAACATAATAGCTAAGAGGCCAAGTAATTTTCCGTTAATTAAGGACAGAAAAAGGATTCTTAAAAAGTCATCTCCTGATAACCACCATTGATTATGGTTAAAAGTAAATATATAATTTATATCTCCCAGATAGGCAAACAGCCAAATATTTGTTCCTAATGTTCCCAGAATCGCTAGTCCTCTTAATATATCTAAAGAGCGAATTCGTTTTTTATTCTCCACTTCCCATGCCCCCATCCTTTACTTTCATTCTAATAACGTTCCGAATACATTTCTAAAAAGGATTGTTTATTTTCGTTACTCTCCTTCTTGATATGTCATAGTTCAACTATATTAGATTACGTCGCGTCACCTTCAACCCTTATTTTTAAATGAATGAATGAATTATTTTTAGTGCAATAAAGAGAGCGTAGATACGTTTTGAGAAGTGCGAAGGCTGCCTGCTTTGGAAACAGGTTTAGCCAAAATCCAAAAGATATACTGGCTTACGCAGAGTACTAATTACAAAAAAAGAAACCCTAGTATTTTTAAGGTTTCTTTCTTTCTGATATTCCACTCTAAGCGACAATTGAAGATAAATTAAAATGCTTTTACTGCAATATAACGTTTTCCAACGTTTTGTAATTCATATTCTAAAAGCTGGCATCTAGCTTTTAGAAAGTTCGTTTATCTCCCTTTCAATAAGAGCTACTGAAAGTTCGAATGCTTGTATCCTTCTTTTAGCTAAGGTTATTTGAGATTTATATCTATCGGCATTTTCTTTAGCTTCAAACGTTTTTACTGTCTGTCTGAGTTTATGTAAAGTTGAATCAATTTGACGTTTTGCTTCAACTAATTCAGGTACGTCAAATTTCATTGGAGTCCCTCCTTTTTATCATTTTTATCGATAAGATGGCTTTCTTTAAAAAGGTTGTTTATCGGCAGAGCTACTGTTATCTATATTTCCTGTACATGAGTAGCCATCCAAAAATGCTTATTATACCAAATATAGTGAACACAAACTTACCACTTAAAACTTCTCTTAACAATATACCTGATAAACTAGTGTTTGTTTATCTGTAGAAGTTGAAAGGTTCCTTTAAAAGAAGCAGGTTTTTTTGAGGTATTGAGAGGTGACGTCAATTTTTATTAAGATGCTCAGCTGTTCTAAAATAGCCTCTGCGTAAGGGCCACGCTAAATAACCCATTCAAAATCTCTCAACGCAATAAAATTTGTCATACAAATTTCGTTTTTCATCTTCACAACAAAAATAGTTTGTGATATACTTCACATGTAAGGATGTTCACATGAACTAACAAACTCTTGAATGTAAAGTAGAAAAAGCTATTTCACTCCGATGCCAATACGATTGAAATAGCTTTTTTTATGCTCTTATTTTGAGAACCCCCACCATTTCTACTGCTATGGCCTTCTGTACAGTTCTCTAGGAGAAGTAGTTACATCTATCTTACTCCCTTGCTTTTAGAGTTTGATGTTCCTAACCTATCACTCAAAAAATAGAGAGGGTTCTATTTTCCGCTTATTGCAGATCAACCCTTATTAATTGCCGCAATCGCTTTTGTAATACGAGCATCGTCACCTACTGCATCTAAGAGAGCTATTCCTTCAATTGTAACAAGAGCTAGTGCTGCTACTTGTTCTTTATCCTCTCCTTCGTCTACCTTAATGATATCTAGGTAGAACTGATAAAAGCTGTCGCAGATTTCCTTTGCTACAGAATGAAATGGGTCCCCTTCTTTTGATGCAACCGCAACTAATTCAAGCCACAGCTTAATGTATGGACGAACTTCAGGATCTCTCATCATGTTATACAAATGGGGAACTAGCGTCTGAAATGAATGCTTCTCCATTTCTGTATTGTGAAGCATGTAAATAAGCTTTTGAGAAATAAAGGATAGCACAACCGTAAATAATTCCTCTTTGTCATTAAAATAATGAAGTAGCATTCTATCGCTGGTTTCCGCTGCTTTCGCAAGATTTCGCAAACTGGAGGCCTGCAGACCATTTAATAAAATATAGTCAGCCGTTTTTTCTATAATTTCTTGTTTTTTCTTTTCACCTTTTTTCATATAAAGCTCCTTACTGTCTTTTTCTGTCGTATAGATACAATTATGAAGGAAACTTAGCTGCTTTGCATTATTCCCATTCATTTTTTTGTTGATAAAAAATGTAATGAGTGCTACATTTTAAGAAAGGGGGATGATTGAATTGATAAGTAAAAACCACAAAGCAATGGACAGCAACACACTTTCTAGAAATGATCGAATACCAAAAGCATTACTTATTTTAGTATTAGTATCTTTTTCTGTTTTAACAGGTTTGGCCGTATATCATTATGGCTTTCTTGGTATTTTTTCTCAGGCATTTAACAACTATGCTTCTATGCAAATATTCTTTGATTTATTGATAGCACTAATTCTAGTGCTTGTATGGATGTGGCATGATGCCAAAAAGACAAACCGTTCTTTTTGGCCATGGGCACTAGTCACGCTAATAATTGGCTCGTTCGGTCCCCTTTTGTATCTGTTGCTGCGCAAACGCATTTAGCAGATTAAAAGACTTTGTATTGCAAAAAGAAAGCCTTTTGCAAAATAAAACAAGGCTTTCTTTTTATCTAATTAAGTATTAATCAGCTGTTTCCTCTAGTACAACTTTAATAGCCTTTGCGAGCATCTTTGCTGTACGTGTTTCTTCCTTCGAGGAGTGGTTTAGAGATTTATATAAGGTTCCATCTTATAACACTATCATTTGGAAAGATAATAAAATAAAAAAGATTCTTTTAGATCCCCAAAAAGTAAAGATAATAAAGCAGGATCAAAATCATGCAATGAAGTTTATTGAACTTGTTAAAAAATCATCTAAGTAAACCTTTAATTGTTAAATTAAAGGTTTATTTCTATATATTGTGTTATACTCTTAAACATGTATTACGGTTGTAGAGGAGTTTTAAATTGAAACAGAAAGAGATTTTTTCGTGGATCAAATCCATCATTATTGCTTGTATCCTGGCTTTTGTGGTGAGAGAGTACATATTTACGCCTATAGTAGTAGACGGCGAATCGATGATGCCTACTTTAAAAGATAGTGAACATATTATTCTTAATGAAATGGGTAAAAATAACCCAGATAATATAAAAAGATTTGATATTATCGTTTTTCACGCTACAAAGGAAAAAGACTATATTAAAAGAGTAATTGGTTTACCGGGTGATCATATAGAATATCGCAATGACACGCTATATATAAACGGAAAAAAATATGAAGAGCCTTATTTGGATCAATACAAAAAAGAAATAGTAACAGGCCCGTTAACTGAGGATTTTAAACTTGAGGATTTTACAGGCAGCAAAACAGTTCCAGAAGGTCAATTGTTTGTCATGGGAGATAATAGAATGTATAGCTTAGATAGCAGATCACCTCAAGTAGGAACAATCTCCGTAGACAAAATCGTAGGAAAAGCAAAATTAGCTTATTGGCCTTTAAAAGAATTTCAATGGATTAAATAAAGTCTTTAAAAGCTCCCTTATTAAAGGGAGCTTTTTCTATTAAATACAAACTAAAAAATAACGATATTTATGTGCTTTACCTTTATTATTTCTCCGCTACTATATTCAGTACTGCAGCTGCTTTTGGCCACCCCACGTAAAAAGCCATATGAGTTATTAGTGCAATAATTTCTTTTTCAGTCATTCCATTCTTTTTTGCCAGCTGCAGATGAAAAGACATTTGTTCAGTGTTGCCAATACTGATTAAAGCAGAAAGTCACAAAGTTAGGAGCAAGATCTCTCATGTCGTTCAGCAGCTTAGAATTAATACCGTTATTCATATTTATTGTGCCTCCTTTTGATTAACCATTTGTGCGATTCCTTGCCCAAATGACCAGTTTTCAAGGGTTGTTTCGTTTACTGTAATAAAGATATTGTTTGTAGAAAGGTCTAAGTCAGTGTGAAGTCCCTCTGCAATGGACTGATGTAGCTTCTTTTTCTGCTCGATAGTTCTCCCCTGCCCACATGTAATAGAAGGAAACTTATTGAACGTAATGAATTTATCTATAAAAAAATCCTTTGCTTCCAGGGCAAAGAATTTTTTTGCAGTTATAGAGAGCTTTGTCCCTTTTACAGATTAATATAATACTCATCCACTATCTCTATCATGAGCATAGTTTTTTGATAAGCTGTCTTTAAAGTCTTGAGGAAGCTTCATATTTCTAAAATTTAAGCCAATTAAATCTTCAACATCTTCATTTAAATACGACCATTTAGATGGTGATGTCATTAAATGGTCTAACAAAACAGATTCATTAAAACCTATGACACATATATCTAAGCTCCTTTCTCCCCATATCGCCCACTGCTTAGAAGAAGAAAACCATACCACCTTCTCTGAATTATAGTAAGGGGCATCCGCAGGGTAATCCTCCGGTCCAATTTCTAAGGCATTCCTATACTCTTCACTTGATAAAGAAGTAGGAAGCTTCAAGTAATTAAAATAGCCAAACTCTTTATAAAAATAGTTTGTGGGGTGTGGATCTAAAACCGCAACTGTAACTTCCTTTTCACTAAAGATTTTTGTTAAATATTGTACGGTAGGCCAAAAATCATCACACATCACCCAATAGAACTCTTCAAATAAATAATAATCACACCTTTGGTTAAATACTTGGTCAGGCAATTCCTTATTTGTGTTAAAGATACTTTTTAAATTTTTATTAGTGGATTGAAATTCTTGGATATCTTTAATGAAGAAATTTGTGGGCTTCACAGTTTAGCCTCCTTTTTTATTAACTGGGCGTATGTTTGAACGGCGTGATGTTATCAACCTCGCACCTTAGTTCATAAAATTGCATGATTAAGGGGGGGACATTAGAATCATATCTTAAAGCTTCCAATGTCCTCTTGCCTAACCTTCTATCTACTAATGCAAGAGCTTGAAGAATAATATTCTCAGAATTTAATGCTCGATGAATGGTCAGCTGAGGATACTGGATAAAAGCGCCATAAACATGTTCAGCGTTAAAAACGCCTCTATGTTTTAGAATACTTGCAGTGTAGTCCATATCATCTACCTGGCCAATGAATTCTGGGAAACATTCATATAAACACTCGGGAAAAGGTTTGCTTGTTTTTCTCTTCACTTCCTCCCAGAGGTTATCATGTTCCATTAAATATTCTGCTGAAGAAGCATTAAAAACTTCCTTTTTATCTAAAGTAATCCAAATACGCGTCTGCTCTCCACGAGAAACGTTATATTTAGTTAGATGAATACTCAATCCATGCTTCAATTTACCACAGATTAAATTCCCCATATCTTTCTTTACTTTTGTCCATTTCATACTATCCTTGTACCCCTATTCTTTCCTAAAACTATACGCTTCAGCTTATAGAAACATTATATTATATAAGATATTTGTTTTTCCTAATGTATTCAGCATATCCATATACCTTATCAAGATCTATTTCTTGCTGCTCTTTCTCTTCTAAGTCAAGCACTCTTTTCTATCTGCGTACGAGTTATGCTAAACCGAATATTCAAACCCCATCAACGCAATAAAGAAGCAGCCTCTCGCAAATAATGAGATTGCTTCTTGTACCTTAAAATTTGTCATACAAATTTCGTTTGCTACCTTCACAACAAAAATAGTTTGTGATATACTTCACATATAAGGATCTTCATATGAACTAACAAACTCTTGAATGTAAAATAGAAAAAGCTATTTCACTCCGATGCCAATACGATTGAAATAGCTTTTTTTATGCTCTTATTTCCATCACCCCATCCTTTCTTAGCTGTACGTTGTTTGAGTCTGTTTCCACTTGCTTCTGTATGTGAAGCGCGATCTTTTCAAAATCTATTTCATCATACTTGTTCATAGTCATACTCCTTTTAAATAAAAAACGTAAAAGCCGCCTCGGTTTGTCAGATAAGGCAGCTTTCACGAGAAATTTAATATAGAATCTGTTTTACTATAAATTATAGTATACTTTTCCGGTAAACACTATATTTTCCTGTAGAGACACACTCGTCTAGGTAGAGAATATAGTTAACTATAAATTTAATGATAAATATGATTTAGTTATTGATCATCATCTATTTCATTTTATAAAACGTAACCGATGGTCTACTATAATTGAATGTCTGAAATGTTGAGCACTAAAGAAAGAGAATGAATGATGGTTGGTCTATAGAAATGTATCAATCTTATTCGTTTAAAGACGACCATAAAAATAAGAGTAGGATTGTCATGAAGTTAATAAGGTTGTTGTAAGAAAATTATAGTTAAAACACTAAAGCCAAAGAAATGTATAGCCTTCTATGGCTTTTTTACTGCTGGCAAATCTGCGTCATTCTCTAGTTTAAAAAATCCCTTTTATATCGAACAGCAAGATATATACCTGTAGCAAATGAATGCAAGGGAGTATTTAAATAAGAAGAAGATTTGCCACATATATTCTTTCGGGAAGATCAGGTCGACACAAGATGACTCCATACAGTACAACGAGGGCACTTTTTAGACCGATTTGGCTTGTTCTTTCGTCAGACACACTCATGCCCATTTTCTTTTGAAAAACATATATTAAAACTGCATCGCTACTATAAGCGATATAAAGTCCAATACAAATAAGCATATTCCAGTTACTATTTGATTGTTCTGTCCAGGTTCTCAAAGGAGTTAAAAATGGCATTTTCTATTTTGTCAGTTATCATTTCAGTCACGTCCTCCCACATAATTAAAAATATCGTTCACATCTACGTTGAAAGAAACTCAGCTATTCGAAAAGCTAAAACAAGAGAAGGCGAATAATTGTTCTTCTCCATCACATATATAGTTTGTTTAGATACTCCAACTGCGTCAGCCAGTTCTTTTTGAGACATCCTGTTTAAAACCCGATGTTCATACACTTTATTTTCAACGTAGTCACCATTTTTTTCTTTCAATGTAATCACCTTCCTTTTTTGGACTACAAACACATCATACATCAAACTTATAAAAAGGTAAAGTAAACTTATACAAAAGATAAATATTATTATACATTCTAGGGAAACAAAAAGAGTTAGACTCTTAGCGAGAAGTCTAACTCTTTTTCTATTTCAACATCAAAAAATAAAGTACTCATTTCCTTTTACTGTTTAAAAACGGTTCATTTTCGTTTCTTCGCTAAAAACAATATTCGTTGATTAGTTAAATCCCATTAAGTTTTTCACCTGTTGAACATTTTCTATAGAAGTTAATTTCTCTAATAGTAAAAAGGCCACATCAAACCCGGTGCTGGGGTTTGACGAAGTAATTATATTGTGGTCTACGACAATATAATCGTCTTGAACAAGTACACCAAATTCTCTTAACTGTGCTCTTCTTATACTTGTGGGGTGATTATAGGTAGTAGCTTTTTTACCTTCCAGAATTCCACTTTTTCCAAGTGAAAGAGCGGCAACACAGACACTGGCTATAGGTTTTCCTGCTGAGTGAAATTCTCGAATAACCTGCAAGAATCTCTCATCGTAAGCATCTTCGTAAAAATTTGCTTCTTCAAAGCCACCTGGTATAGCAAGCGCATCAAATTCTTTTACATTAATATCTGATACTAGCATTTCTGGAATTACAGTAAAGTTCCATGTACATGTTAGTTTTGGATGTAAGCCCGCTGTTATTAGTTCAGTCGTGCCGTCTCCCTCAAATTTATTCCATCCAAACACATCTGTAAAAACGCTTGCTTCTACAGCTTCAAATCCATTTGCTAAAAGTAATAATATTTTCTTCATAGAATCATCTCCTTTCAGTAAATTTTATGAAATATTCATGCAATGTTATATACAAATAATTAGGTTATTTCTAAAGATATCTTTACTAAATTAGGTAATTACTTGATAATAATTAATAAAAAAAGGTTGACGATAAAATGGGCGTAATAGATAGAAAAATACTTCATGAACTGCAGCCAAATGCTAAGATTTCAATGAAAGAATTAGCTCAAAAAGTTTACTTATCTTCTCCTTCTACCATTGAACGAGTGAGAAGGTTAGAGGAAAACGGGATTATAAAAGGCTATAAAACAATTGTTGATGCAGAAAAATTGAATAGAAACATAACTGCGTTTGTTTTATTTGAAACGACAAAATGTAAGGATCATGCCGCGTTTTGTAGCGTTCATCCTGATGTAATGGAATGTTATCGTGTGGCAGGAAAAATAAGTTACATAGCAAAAATATGTACAGAGTCCGTACATACTTTAGAAGAATTTATTCATAAAGCTATGGAGTTTGGTACACCTTCAACAAACATCGTTTTATCATCACATACGAATATGGAACTTAAATTATTTCAAGATACTAGCAGTGGATAACTTTAAAAAAGCATGTTTATATATTTGTTAGTTAACAGTATCCAAATTGATTTTCCAAGAGAGCTAAATCAATCAAATTTCATATATGAGCCTGTTGTAATAGGGATCTTTAAAAACAAGGAGGAGGATATACGTGCAAATAAAAAAGGATGAAAGACAGTCATTTTATGCCGGATGTCAATTCGTAGATATAGAAGATCAAGGAAATGAACACGGCTTTCCTTTACTTATTATGTATCCTACATATAAAGAAGAAAAAGTTGAAAAGATGGGACCTTACACGATAAGCGCTGCGCAAGATGCTCCACTTTCAGACGGATTATTTCCTTTGGTCATTATTTCTCATGGAGATGGAAGCACGCCTCTTGCTTATCGAACCATTGCCCAGTTTTTAGCACGTAATGGTTTTATTGTAGGGGTACCTCAGCATCCATTTAATAATCGAGAAAATAATACGCTATCTGGAACAATAGATAACCTAAAAAATCGACCTACTCATATACGTACTGTAATTGATTGGTTTTTAAAAGAAAGTCCCTTTTCTCCGTCCATTCATTCAAATAACATTTCTCTTATTGGCCATTCAATGGGAGGATATACGGCTCTTGCCGTAGCAGGTGGAGTTCCCACTTCTTTTCCTTCTGAATCTCCTGATCAAAAGCCTTATTGTTTATCTGTTGATCATGATAAGCGGGTTCAATCACTTATTCTTTTAGCGCCAGCCGCCGGATGGTTTAGAGAAAGAGGAGCTCTTGAAGACGTGAATATACCTATTTTAATGATTACAGGAGAAAAGGATACGATTACTCCTTCTTTTCACGGGGAATTTGTGTTAAATGGGGTTTCTGATGCGGAAAAAGTTCAGTATATCGTTGTAGAAAATGGAGGACATTTTTCATTTCTCAGTCCATTTCCGGACTTTATGAAATCTCCTACCTTCCTCCCTTCTCAGGATCCGGAAGGCTTTAATCGCAAAGAGTTTCATGAAAACCTGCAAAACACTATATTGAATTTTTTATTACATTCTTTTTAACAGATTAGTCAGTTGTACCACCTTTTCTTTTGAAGCAATTATATCTAGAAAAGAGCAGTTAAAATCCCTTAGAAACTGATGAGCTTCTAAGGGATTTTATTTGTAACCTTATGCTTACGAATCAGATGCGTCACCCTAAAGAATCCTTGAAGCGGTCAGAATGCCTTTGTTAATTGCATGAACTGATAATGAATGGATTGACGATACTACTTCAAGCTCTTGTCTATCATTTTTTATTTCTCAACTTTTTTGTAAGGCACTGCATGACTTTCTTGCTTGCGTATACTGGCCAAGATCATTATCAGTAACACTAAACCAATACCAACCATAATGGTAGTTTTTCCACCGAAATGAGCTAGCCCACTCAAGAATAGTCCCACTATACCGAAGTCTGAATCTGAAAATGTAGCATTTGATAGACCCAAATCTCCCAACACGGGTATTAATAGAATTGGCATGAAACTGATTAAAAGGCCGTTCACAAATGAGCCTAAAATCGCACCGCGTACACCACCCATTGCATTTCCAAACACCCCTGCAGCTGCACCCGTAAAGAAGTGAGGTACTACACCTGGTAAAATAATGATTCCTCCTGATAAAACTAGTATTAACATACTAACAATGCCGCCTAAAAAACTTGAAAAGAAACCAATTAATACAGCATTTGGTGCATAAGTATATATAATTGGAACATCTAATGCTGGCTTTGAATTTGGCACAATTTTAGAAGATATTCCTTTAAATGCTGGTACAATTTCAGCTAATACCAATCGTACACCAGCTAAAATGACGAAAACGCCGGCAGAAAACATTCCTGCTTGAAGTACCGCAAATAAAATATAGTTTTTTCCGTCACTTAATTTACCTTCGACATAACCAGGCCCCGCAAAAAGAGCGACAATAACGTAGAAAATCGCCATAGTTAATGCAATACTAACCGTACTGTCTCGTAAGAAGCCGAGACCTTTTGGAAAGTTAATTTTTTCTGTTGATACAATCTCTTTCTTTCCCTTTACAGCCATCCCCACGAGACCACCAACTGCAAAACCAACTGCTCCAGAATGTCCTAATGCCACATTATCATTACCTGTTAGTTTACGGATAAAAGGCTGAACGAGGGCTGGAGAAAGCGTCATGAAAATTCCCACCGTTAAAGCACCAAAGAGAATTAATGAAAACGATGTAAAACCACTTACGGATAAAATGATGGCAATCATACATGACATGTACAAAGTGATATGTCCTGTCAGAAAAATATATTTAAATCGTGTAAAACGAGCAATCAGCAGGTTTACAATCATACCAAAAAACATAATTAATGCGGTCGAAGAACCATATTTACTCAGTGCAATCGCAACGATGGCTTCATTATTTGGAACGACACCGTTTACGTTAAATGCTGCTTTGAACATTTCTCCAAATGGAGCAAGGGCTTGTTGAAGAATCCCTGCACCTGCTGTAATAACCAGGAACCCAACAAACGTTTTTGTTGTTCCTTTTAGTGTATCTGAAAGATTTTTCTTTTGTGCAAGTAGACCTACTAGAGCAATTATGGCTACTAAAACTGAGGGTTCACTCAGAACGTTAACTAATACATTTAACACCTGATTCATCGCTATCACCTCTCAATTTCTTTACAGTAGATTTTTTTCTTGCAGAACCCCTGTTAATTTAGCGCGTAATTCTTCTAAATCAATAATATTATCCAAAATTACGACGTTTCCTAAGCTTGCCCCGCCTTCTGCAATATCTTTTGCAAGAAAGAACACGTCTGCATCCTCTGGTGTTGCAGAACCTAAATCAGAATGATTTACTTCTACGCCGCTTACTCCCATCTCATTCAACAACTGTTGAATATTCATTTCCACCATAAAACTTGTTCCTAATCCTGATCCACATACTGTTAAAATTTTCATTATTCATCTTCTCCTTTTTTTCGCATCATAGCTATAATTTCAGCTGAAGTTTCAGCTTCTTTTAAACGTTTTAATGAGTCTTCATTTACTAAAAATGAGGTCAATTCTGACAGTGCTTTTAAATGTAATTTGTTATCAATGGCTGCTAGACAGATAAACAAGTCAATTGCATGTTCTTCTTGGTTCAGTAACAAAACTGGTTTCTTCATTCGTAGAAGGGACATACCAAGCTCTTGTACACCTTGTTCTGGCCGGGCATGAGGAATAGCAATTCCTTTCCCTATATGAATAAAAGCTCCCATTTCTAAAATTCTATCAATCATTGCTTGAGTATAGGCTGAGGTAATATAATGCTGTTCCTCCAAAGGTTTTGCTGCCAATTGGATTGCTTCTTCCCACTCTAGAGAATCGTCAGAGAATTGAATCTTATCCTCTGTTAAAAGTTCAGAAAGCATAGGGGCGTAACTCCTTTCACGTGTATGGCTTTGTCTTAAATGTTTCGTTAAATCTTCATAAAGCGCTTTTTCATTTTTAATAGTTGCATATTTTCGTATGGTCGCCATTAACTTATCCATTGGGATAGTCGATTGAACCGGCAAATTGAAATCAGCTGCCACGGCCTGCTGCAAATAGTTTTCCTCTAGCGCTGTTAATAGTGGACGTGTTAAATAAACAGGCTTGGATGATTCCAAATAAATAGTTGAAAAAATCATATCGTAACTGTCTGGTGACAGTTTTTCGATTTCTGCAGCCGAATATGATTCTGTAAAATGCAATTTTGGAAACAGTTGTCGTAATTGCGTTCGTAGCATCATAGAGGAACTAATCCCGTTTGGGCAAACGATTGTGGCTTTATACACTTTAGGTTTAGCCTCCAGTTTTCGAACATGCCCACCGAATAAAATCGTAAAATACCCTATCTCTTCATCTGAAATACATTTTCCCGTATATTCAGAAAGCGGCTTCAACGCCTGTTTAACAAATTCAAAGAGTACACCGTGCTCTGTTTTAATTGTGTCAATTAACGGATTTGATAATGGCACTTCACAGATGATTCTAAAATAGGCTGGTACCAAATGTTTATATAAGAGCGATTTTAAAATATGCCTTTCCTTAAATGGTACTAATATTAAGCGCTCTACTTCTGAAATAATAGTACTCGATACAAGGTCAAGCTTTTCATCAATATGGAGCTCGTCTATATTCTGCATAGCAGATAACAATTGAACCGTTAGATAGATAACCTCTGCTTCAGCCACTTCATCAAATAAATAAGCTGATAGCTCTTCCCCCATTTTTAGTAAGGGCTGTTCTTTCATTAATTTAATTTGCTTGATTGGTAGAATCAGTTTATGATGCCCAGACCTGCACTGTAGAAATAAGAGTTCATAAACTAGCTGATCTAGCCGGTTACTAACAAAATCAATCCGATATTTTTTAGCTAAATCATTTACGTTCTCTCTAATTACTGAACCCGTATTTTCATAATTCCAACTATTAAGAACCTGCTTCATCCCTGAAATGCCCATTGGCAATTGCAAAAGTGTTCCAATACAAATAGTTGCAAATCGACGCTTAAGCCTCTCTTCTCCCTCTAGATGAAAGCCATCTGTCCGGTTATAAGATAACTGAATGCCTTCTTTCTCACAATACGAACGAAGCTTTTTAATATCCGCTAGTGCTGTATTCCTGCTTACCTGCAGAAAAGACTGATAATGTATATTTGCTATAGGCTCTTTTCTTATATACGTGTATAAATAAATTAAGTATATCCGCTCAGTCTCTTGAAAAACTGACTGCTGACGGTTAAGCGATGTTCCTTCTAGTTTCCAATAATTTTTAATTCTTTCATCAACCTTAAATTCTATATCAATCACTTGAATTTTCGGTAAATCTAAATTGCTTAATGCATTGTTCAACTTATCAAGCGTATAGGCAAATTGTCGAGGTGATAAATTTATTTGAAGTCTCAACTCCGGAATTGATAACTTCGGGTAATTAATCATCTGCTCAAGCAGCTGCAATGATTTATGATCAAACATCTTATTATCCTCCTCATGTTTATTATAAAATAGAAGTGTTAGCGATTACATAACTGTTCAATCCAATCTTTGTTGTCATTTTAGAATAGCTGTTGGACTGAAGGTTATATTTCCCATTTAAAAGTTTAACATAAGCTCTCGCACCACAGAATGGCAAACGTTTATTATTTGATTTTTATCTTTTAAAGCTATAGTAAAGCAATTTAAATGGCCTCCCTTACTATAGTAAGCTTTTCTACCGGCGTAAAAAAACAAAAAAGAAGTGACCCTTTGGTCACTTCTTCTGTTCATTAACTATTTTCCGAGCTGTTTTTACTTATCAAACATTCACTTATATTCAGTCTCTTAAAAACGAAAGCAGCGCTTCGTTAAATTCATGTGCATGCGTTGCATTTAAGCCGTGAGGACCACCTTTTATTAAAGCTAATTTCGAATCAGAAATGGCTTCATGCGTTCGCTTTCCGCTATATTCAAATGGAACGATCTCGTCTGCATCACCGTGAATAATAAGAGTCGGTATTGTAAACTTAGCTAAATCGTCTCTGAAATCCGTTTTGCTGAAAGCAGCTATACAGTCTAGCGTCCCTTTAGGTGATGCAGCAGCTGCAATATCCCGGTTGTACAGTCGAAATGGTTCGCTGACTAAGCCCTTTCCGTCTTTAGCTCCAAAAAATGTTTTTGTAAAATCATCAAGAAAAGCTAAACGATCATTTTTTACGCCGTTTTCAAATTCTTGGATTCCTGCATCATCCAATGCTCCTTCAGGATGATCCTCTGACTTGTAAAGAAATGGTGGTACGGCTCCTGCAAATACGGCTTTTTCTACTCTATCTGTGCCGTATGTTCCTACATAACGGGCTACTTCTCCGCCACCCATTGAAAACCCAACTAGTGTCACATTTTTTAAATCCAAATGTTCTAGCAGCTGATGTAGATCAGCAGCAAATGTATCATAATCGTATCCGTCCCATGGCTGAGAAGACTTGCCGAATCCTCGGCGGTCATACGTGATGACTCTGTGTCCAGCCTCAATAAGAGCCGGAACTTGATATTCCCAAGACCGTCCGCTTAGTGGCCAGCCATGGATTAAGACGACCGGCTTTCCTGTCCCGTGATCCTCGTAGTATAGTTCAATAGGTGCTTCATTTTCTGTTCCTACCGTAATTTTTGCCATTTCGCTACCTCCATTATATAGTCATTCTTTATTTGGTTAAGTGGTCGTAAACCTAGCGTAGATCATAAAAAAGATCGCTAATTCTCCTATGACGACAGTGCTGGGAACAATAAGTATTAAGTTAACAATAAAAAATACCGCTAAAATTCCTAAAAACATTCCCAAGTGATACACTTTCAAACGATGTTGTTCAAATCTATATTGGTGAAAAACAAGAGTGGTTGCCATGAAATAAAGCAGCACGGATCCGAATACAAAATATAAGCTGAATGTGTACTGAACTTCATGTAAAAACATGAGCTTAATCGATGCTGCAATCATGCTTAGAGACATGAGGATAAGTAAGTGTCCGTAAATAATCGTTTGTCCGGCTCTTTGAATAGACTTGTTTACTTTCTTTTCTACATTCTCAAAGTACTGCCACCACATGGCAATAATCAGGACAAATGAAATAACCGAAAATAAAATGGCATTCCAGTCCCCTTTTTGTGGCTGTATCACAGCAAGAATGCTGACAACGGATTCTCCGAACAGGATTAATGTTAACAAAGCAAAACGCTCTAATAAATGAGCGGTGTTGGTCGGTAATTTTGCCAGTCTATTATGCCCTAAAACAGGTAAAATCATATCAACTGCAATTCCCGTATACAACACGGCGTAGCGAATCCACGAATCAAAAAGAAGCGAAAGAAGTGAGATGAAAATCCCAATTCCAAAGCATGTGCCTAAAAACACAGCAACTTTTTTTCGTTCATCTCGTTCAAATTTTTGAACAATAAGATACTGAAGAGCGGTTAACGCTCTTAGTCCAATATAGCCAATCAAAAAAGATACGTAATATTGATCAAAATCTACGGACAGGCTTGAGATCATGATAAGAACAAACAGCATTTGAAGAATCATAAAGATGCGCTGATGCAAAAAATCTTGTCCAAACCGATTGATAAACATCGTTTGTCCGGTCCACGCCCACCATATAGGAATAAAGATTAGTACAAACTTTAACAAATACTCTCCATGAATATACCCTTGTTCAACGTGAAGCAAAACATGCGTAGCAGTAGCAACGGCTGCCACAAATAACAAATCATAAAAAAGCTCCAGCCACGTAACTTTTTTTTCTTCCACTACTCCGCATCCCTTCCTATCATTTACCAGGCTGTCGTGAATGTACTTTATTTTATATATAAGAGACGCATACTTCATGAAAGGCAGCTTAGTAAAAGATAGGTGAGCCAACGGTTCATTAGTCGGCTCACCTATCTAACAATTACTTTTATGTTGTTACATTTTCTCCGTCACATAAATGATCCATGGATGCCATTCTACTTTCGTGTTTTATATGTAAAGAGAACGACCGATGCCAAACTTAAGCTCCGCTACGTTAGACGCTCTGCTTGCTGAAATCGCGCTGAGCTCCTCTATAGCTGCCCATCAAGTTTTGATAACCAGGAAGATGACTAGAAATTAAATTGCCAAAACCTTCAACGTCGTTGCGCCAGTCACGCTGCAGCTCGCACGCTACGCTAAACCAGTTCATAAGCTGCGCGCCGCCGTGAGCCATACGCGTTAATGCTGCATCTGCGACTTGCTTATTGAACGTCCCGGAAGCGTCTGTCACAACAAACACTTCATAGCCTGCTTTAATGGCAGAAAGCGCAGGAAAAGCAACGCAGACGTCTGTCACTACACCCGCGATAATCAGCTGTTTTTTCCCGGTCGCTTTAATGGCTTTAACAAAGTCTTCATTGTCCCACGCGTTAATTTGTCCAGGACGAGCTATTTTTGGCGCGTCAGGAAACAAATCAACGAGTTCCCCCATTAGCGGGCCATTGGGTCCATTTTCAAAGCTAGTTGTTAAAATAACCGGTAAATCAAAGAATTTAGCCGTATCACCAAGCGCCAAGACGTTGTTTTTAAATTCATCAACACCATAGTCACGTACAAGGCCGGAAATAAGCCCCGTTTGGTGGTCAACTAAAAGCACGGCAGCATCATCTTTTGAAAGGCGAGAGTAAAGATCAGACATTTTATCATCCTCCTTAAATTAAGGCAAGTAAGGACACGTACCTTTTCCGTTCCTTACAAGCGGTCTATCATTTGAACGGTTTTTTGGATTTCATTTATGATCTGTTGAGTAAAACATCTATAGAAAGAAAAGCTATTTCTGAGGTGAAGGTTCATGAGGTGTGTTCTCTTTCTTAATCTAGAACAGGAACAGGCGCTTGATCAATCCAATGAATGAACTGCTGTAAGTAGCGCTGAAGATAGCGTTTCGTTGACTCATCAGTTAGTACCTTTTGTTGAGCATCAACTTTTTCATGAACTTGCGAAATCAGCATTTTTTGAAATGGTAAAACATGAACTTGCATAGCTTCCAGTACTTCTCTCGTTTGTTTTTGAGCAAAAGCGGTACCGAAGCCTCCTGGAGTTGCTCCAATGAGACCAACTGGTTTTCTGTTTAAAACAGAAGAAGTCCGAGGTCTTGATGCCCAGTCCAAAGCATTTTTTAATACCCCTGTAATTCCGGAATTGTACTCTGGACTTACAATGATAACACCGTCAACATCTTGAATCGCAGCTCTAAAGGATGCGACAGATTCTGGTGATCCGTCAGCTTCTAAGTCTTCATTAAAAAAAGGCAGGCTGCTTATTTCGATCCAGCGATATTGAGCTGAGTCATCTAATGTAGTCAATGACTCAGCAATCATTCGGTTATACGAATTCTTTCGTAAACTTCCACAAATAAGACCAATGGTTTTTGTCATCTATTCACCTCCTCACTTGGAATTAATTTCATATTACCATGGTGTTTCAAATATAGATATTAGTTTTATATATAGATAAATTAATTCCTTCTTTGTACCTAATTTAGGGTTAAACTAGCGTTTTACCATTACTAAAGGAATTATTTTAGTAAAATTCAGTCTAATTCTCTCACTTCAAAAGGAATCAAAGCTCTTTCAATTTGATCTCGATGGGTTTCGTACTGTTCAGGAAGCATGAGCTTTTCTCCCATTGTTTCAAGTGACTCATCATGTGCAAAGCCTGGAGGGTCTGTTGCAATTTCAAATAGAATGTCTCCGTGTTCTTTAAAGTAAATCGCATTAAAGTAATTTCGATCTCGGACAGCCGTCACTCCGTATCCGCTATCGGCTACGTATTTCTGCCATTCTAATTGATCTTCATCATCTTTTGCTCGCCATGCAATATGGTGAACCGTTCCAACGCCCATTTGCCCGCGTCCAATAGTTGTTAATTTTAAATCGATCATATTTCCAATGTCAGCTGATGATTGAAACCGTATAAAATCTCCTTCTTGCCCTACTTTTTGTAGACCCATTACGTCTTCTAATAATTGAGCTGTTTCATCAGGTCGAACCGATAATAACGTAGCGCCTCCGAATCCTTTAATAGCAACATCCGAATTAATTTCACCAGCTTGCCACGTATTCTTTTCACCTTCTTCTCTTTCCACAATCTCTAGATGCAAACCATGAGGATCGTCAAACTCTAAATACTGCTCTCCAAATCGCTCCATCTTTGCAGCTGGAACTCCAAACTTAGCTAATCGCTGTTCCCAAAAGCTCATCGCACCTTTTGGAACCACATAGGAAGTTACCCCAACTTGCCCGTCACCTATTTTTCCTTGTCGTGCATTTGCCCACGGAAAGAATGTGATAATCGTTCCAGGTTTTCCGCCTTCATTCCCAAAGTAAAGGTGATACGTTCCTGGATCATCAAAGTTTACTGTTTGTTTGACCAAACGTAATCCTAACACGCCCGCATAGAAATCAACATTTTCCTGAGGATGACCTACAATCGCCGTGATATGATGAATACCCGCTGTTTTTTTACTCATTACTACCATCTCCTTCGATACATTTTTCGTCATATGTTTCGTTATCCCTCTTAAAATTACAACTATTTATCGTAAATATCTCGAATTCGAGATATTAGTCAAAAAATAAAAGCACTTTTCTTATTCCAACCCATTCTCTCTTTTAAAAAATAAACGTATCGAGTGCGTAATAACCTGGTCCTGCAATTGCTACACCGATCGCTACAACTAAAAGCGTAAGGTTATATTCATACCCATTTTGTGTTGCCCAGTATCCATTTGGACCGTGTACTTTCACAATCGCCATGATCATTGTTCCGGCAATCAAAAGTGCTCCAAGCGGTGTAAGAAGTCCTGCAGCAAATAAAGCTCCACCTACTAGCTCTGATAAACCAGCCATTAAAGCCATTCTAACACCCGGCTTCATTCCGATGGATTCAAACCAGCCGCCCGTTCCTTTTAAGCCGTGACCGCCAAACCATCCAAATAACTTCTGAGTTCCATGAGCCATAAAAGATAATCCAATGACTAAACGTATTAACAATAAACCAATGCTCACCATTTTTTATTCCTCCTGTTTTTCATCACTTTAAAATCTCGAATTAAAATATCTTGAATTAAGGATAATTATAAAATCATATGCTCCTACTGTCAACATAAATTTTTATATTTTTTTGTAGCTAGTTGAAACACTTAGCGACGTATTAAAAACATATTCTAGATTTTATATGGATATGAGCACTGGAGCGGAAAATATAAAAGCTAAATTGTATTATTTATTCAATAAAAAAAAGAAGTCACCCCTTGGTAACTTCTTTCCCTCTTCTACTGTGCATGTATAGTTCAATAACTGGATACTGAAGTTATCACCCCACTTATAAAAGGGATATCTGGATCACTTGAATTAGTATCATTTTGCTTTTAATTTATCAATTAATTTAAGCGTATCATTATATAGACTTAATTGATATCTCTGGGACTCTAGTTCAGGTGGGATACGGATTTGTAAAGGTATCGAAGAAAGATCGAGTACATCCAAAGATGATTTCTTTATAGAGTAATTTTCTACGTTTTTATTAGCTTGTTCTGTTATGTATTCTCCTAATACCTGTAGTTGAACAGCCCATTTTTGTCCATCAACTGTGGGTAGAGAATTCGTTTTGGACCAGTCGTTAAATGTAGTGAGTACACTCGAAATATAGGTATACCCATGCTTCAGTTGAAAAAGGAATTGTTCATTTTGTTTTAACTGCTGCTTTTTATTTCTGCCAAATGGGTTCAACCTTAAACTCTTTTCTGCTTTCCTTAATTCCTTTTCGACCTGGTGAAGTTCCTGAAGCAAGTTGGTTGTATCATCTATTAAATTTTCTCCTTCAACAAATGTACAGTTATTATTTACCCAGTAAGCCACCTTTTCAAATAATTGTCCAAGGTCTATTCCAAATTGAGTTAAAGTTCTACGAGCTTCTTTTACGTAATTTGGTGGAACAATTATGATATGAACAATAATAGCGACAAGAGCTCCTATGATCGTGTCTCTTATTCGATCAGAGACATAATAATTTGTTTTATGAACAAATACAAAAACTAATAAAATAGTAAGCGCAATTTGATGAATGATCGTCTTATGTAGCCTTAATACAACAGGAAGCACCATTCCCATTGTTAATAATAACCCTATCGTCCATCCGTTCACTTCTACATGTTTAATGATAAAAATCGTAGCAGCAATTCCAAAAAGAGTGCCGATAATTCGATAAAAAGCATACACAGCAGAATGCTGGATGGTTTCTTGAATAGAAAGAATCACAGTTAAAGGCGCCAAATAAGGATGCTTAGAGCCTAACATTTTTGCCAGTTCCCACGATACACCAGAAGCTATAGATATTTTGGCTATAAGTAGTAATCCTTTTATTAGTTCGAGCTTTTGCTTTCCCTTATTTATATCCATAAAAACTCCTTTATTTAAACACCTATGTATGTAAGTCGACTTACAGTCACTTCCTGTCGTTACTTACTATTAACTGGAGAACGTAACTTTATTACAAACAAAGCTGTTTTCATATATAAGAGTTGATTGGATAAAACTCTTCTCTTAAAACACATACTAGCTGTTTAGCTATCCTTCAATCCATCTATTTATCCCGCAATTTGTGTACTACGCTTTCTATATGCTTCACCGCTTGGTATACACCATTTTCCGATTGAATGATGCTTTTTATTTGTTGAGCATTTTCAATATACTCTTTATTTTCTACTTGTTCTAACGCGTGAACCAATTCGAATACTTGGAGATTTTTTTCTTGTAACGGCTTTAGTGAATACCCTTTTTTATAGAGAAGATTTGCCCAAAACGGTTGATCCACTGTAAACGGAATGATAATTTGTGGTACGCCACTCAGTAAAGCTTCAGACATTGTTCCAACACCTCCATGATGAATAATGCCTTTAGCACGTTTAAATAAAAGTCTATGGGATGCACCTTTAACGGCGAGTATATTCTCTTGTTGATTAAACTTCATACCGCTTGTTCCTGTTAGCACTATTGCGCGATTGTCCGTCTCCTTTAATGCCTGAATTAACTTTTGTTTAAAAATTGATGGACTCTTTAAAGGCATAGAACTAAATGATACTACAATAGGCTTCTTTCCTTTTTCTAGAAAGTTTTCTATTTCATTGGGTAGCACCTCTTCCTCTACTTCTAAAAAGAAAAAACCTGGTAGACATACAGAACCTTTCCAACTCTCTACTTCTTTGAAAAGAAAAGGACTAATAGGATAAATTATAGGAATAGGTGCACCGTTTACGTCATATGTGTAAAGTCCGGCTTTTCTCTTCGGGAATTTTAACGTTTTTTCTCTAAAATCGTTAATTTCTTTCATAAAAGGGTACTCACTGAACTTTACTATCTTGTAGGATAATCTATTTAATGTAGGACCAAAGCTTTGTTTTGACGATAAAGAGAAATTTGGGAACTCTGTAATTGGATACATAATTGGAACGGGCGGTAAGCAAATGCAAGGAATATGATAGTACAGCGCAATATCAACGGCACCAAGAGCTTTAGGATGATAAATGATTAGATCGGCTCCTTGGGAAGCCTGATAAAAATCATCCATACTTCTTCTGTAGGATGGAGCAATTTTTTCTTTTGAAAATTTCATTATTTTAAAAGGTGAAAACTTCTTACCATTAAGTATATCTCTTCCTTCCTCGCTCTCCATTATCGCCATCAAATCAGTAGCAGCGGGATGAAAGGAAACCTTATTTTCTTCAATAAAATGTTGAAACGTCGCACCTGTACAAATGACTACTTCATGTCCAATCTTAATCATTTCTCGAGCAAGTGCAATATAAGGCTGTACATCTCCTCTACTGCCTAACGTTAAAATTGTCACTTTCATAATTTCCACCCCCATAATAAATAATAACTTAACTTTTTTGTTTTGCTGCAACTATATTTTAGCTTATGTATGAATTTTTCTTATTTATTTAATTTTTGATTTCGTTAAGTTAAATGATAATGTTTTATGGTTTGCGATAGTTCTTGCATTCACAGATAATTTACTCTTTGCAAAGGTAATAAGGCAGATTAATCCCTTTGTTGAATATAAAATTACTCATCCTTTAAAAATTGCAAGATTTATAGTTTTTAGTTTGATTGCTATAGCCAACTTATACTGGATAAAATGTTGAATCAGAGTCTTTATATTCTCATGTCTCCTTTTCATCGTCATTAAAAGAAAAACTCATTTCTATTTTAAAAGAAGTCTATTCCGGACTTAATCTACTGAAATGATTAAAAGGTTGCAAAAGCTCTCTCCTTACCAAATAGCTGGTATAAAAGACGTTTTTTCATTCCGTATTAAGGGAATTAAGATAGAAATTTAAGAAAAAGGAGCTAAAATGGCAAAATAGTAAATTTAAGTCTTTCTGGAAGTCATTAATGTTAATTAAAAATATGAAGGAGGAAGATGATGAAGAAAACAACACCTATTTTTTGGATCTCTTTAATCATTAGCGTTTTATTTGTAGGCTGGGGTATATTAAAACCAACTAATCTACTTCACGTCATGACCACCGCGGAAAGTTATTTGCTTAATCGCTTTGGTTGGTTTTATCAATTTTCTGCCACATTCTTTTTAATATTTGCCTTAGTATTAGCTTTTAGTCGATTTGGAAAAATAAAACTGGGCAAACCCCATGAAAAACCTGAGTTTAGTACCCCTACTTGGTTCGCTATGTTATTTAGCGCTGGGATGGGAATTGGTTTACTTTTTTATGGGATTTCTGAGCCAATCTCCCACTATGCTACACCCCCTTTTGGGAAACCTCAAACTACTGAATCTGCAAAACTGAGCCTAGAATATACATATTTACACTGGGGATTTCATGCTTGGGCAATTTATGCTGTAGTAGCACTTGCCTTAGCCTATTATAAATTCCGAAAAAACATGCCTGGACTAATGAGCGCAACCCTAACCCCTCTTATTGGAAATAAGAGTAAAGGACCAATTGGCTACGCAGTAGATATTATAGCTGTGTTTGCTACTATATTTGGGGTGGCGGCATCTTTAGGATTAGGAGCTTCACAGATAAATAGTGGATTTCATTACCTAACTGGCATGCCTATTAGCTATAAAGTTCAACTCGTTATTATTGCCATTACAACTATTTTATTTATTACATCTGCAGGAACCGGTGTTTCAAGAGGTATCAAATATTTGAGCAACGCTAACATGGTTTTAGCCGTCATTCTATTTGTTTCTTTTCTTTTTCTTGGACCTACACAATACTTAATAGAGCTTTTCTCTACAACCTTTGGTTCCTACGTTCAACAATTACCAAGCATGGGGCTGCGATTTGCTCCCTTTAATTCGGACAATAACCAGTGGGTAAAAGATTGGACCATTTTTTACTGGGCTTGGTGGATATCATGGACCCCATTTGTGGGAACTTTCATTGCACGCGTATCTAAAGGAAGAACGGTTCGTGAATTTATTATGGCTGTATTAATCGTTCCAACACTTGTATGCTCAATATGGTTTGGCATATTTGGAGGTACCGGTATTTATTTTGATTTTGTGAAAGGATTAGATGTGGCAAAACAAAGCTTAGAAACCTCTCTATTCTTTGTGTATGATCAAATGCCGTTTGGAAGTTTTCTTTCTACCATCTCTGTAGTCCTTATTTTGACGTTCTTTGTGACTTCTGCAGATTCGGCCACTTTTGTTCTGGGGATGCAAACTACAGATGGGAATTTAAATCCACCTTTCTTTGTTACATTTATTTGGGGAATCATTTTAGCTGCTATTTCAGCAATTTTATTAGGTACAGGTGGCCTGCAAGGCATGCAAGCAGCTATTATTGTCAGTGCATTACCATTAGGGATTGTTCTTCTATTCATGTCCTATGCATTAATTAAGTCCTTCCGACAAGAAGTTTCTGAAGATAAAAAGCAAAATAAAAAAACTGCTTAACTTATTTCAATATGAAGCAGCTTTAAAAGGTGTATGATTTATTTTTAAACTGATATTTATATCTTTTGTTTGAGGGAAACTTTATAGTAAACATCATGTATGTAAGCTTTGTTAAAGGTTGTTTCCTTTTAGTGAGGAAACAACCTTTCTCTTCTTGCATGTTTGTAAGTACCAACTTATTTTTTTGATTGAAGTTGTATTCAAATTTATATTATTTAGCATTATATAAGTAATTTATTGCTAATGATACCTTAGGAAAATATTATCTATAATAAACAAAGTTATAAGAAAAGCCGTATATCTCTCAAGGTGACAGAAACCTATCCATAAAGAGAATGTACTCTTAACAATACTTGGCACATGAAGCATAATTTCAGTTTTAAAGAGACAAAGGAGCATAAAAATGGTTACATATTGGATTATTTTATTAGCTATCGCTGTAGGGGTAGTGTTTATCGCGGAAAAACTGAAACAACCTTATCCCACTTTCCTTGTAGTAATAGGATTAATTATTGGTTTGGTACCCATTCCTGCGTTGGGAGAAATAAAAAGTTATGCAGCCAATGATACCGTGTTTCAAACGACCGTTATTTTCATCTTCTTATCAGCTTTGTTAGGGGATGCAGCACTTAAACTTCCCTTTGATGAATTAAAACGTAATAAGAAATCGATTTCTTTATTAGCTTTTTTAGGTACATTGCTTACCTTCTTACTAGTTGCTGCTTCTACTTATTTTTTCTTGAACCTTTCTTTGCAAGAATCCTTAATTTTCGGTGCACTTATGGCAGCTACTGACCCTGTATCCGTTCTAAGCATTTTTAAGTCAATGGGCCTAAACAAGCGCCTCTCCATTGTGGTCGAAGGAGAAAGTTTAGCAAATGACGGAGTTGCTGTTGTACTATTTCAAATTGCTGTGGTAACTACTGCCTTGAGCTTAACAGGTACATTGAATGCGCTGCTTGAATTTCTGAAAGTTGTAAGTGGAGGCATATTGATTGGTGGAGTGTTTGGTTTATTAGCTTCTCGTATTACATCTAAGATTGATCATTATTTAGTGGAGACTGGATTATCGATGGTTCTATTTTATGGTACGTTTCAGCTTGCTGAACACTTTGACGTTTCTGGGGTAATATCTGTAGTAGTAGGTGGCGTAATCTTAGGAACTTATGGACGAAACGTAGGCATGTCATATTTAACACATGAAAAAGTGAATTCCTTTTGGGAAACAATCGCCTTTCTCTCCAATGCGCTTATTTTCTTATTAGTAGGATTAGAAGTGAGTCGTATTGATTTTTTAGATAAAGGATGGCTTATCGTTGGAAGTATTCTTATTGTTCTTTTAGCACGTTTTCTCGCTGTCTATATAAGCTTAGCTTTTGATAAATCCATTCCAACTTCATGGAAACCTATTATTTCATGGGGAGGATTAAAGGGATCTCTTTCAATTGCGCTTGTTTTAGGCATTACACCCGAATTTGAAGGAAAAAATCTGTTATTAGCAATGACATTTAGTAATGTAGTCTTTTCTCTTCTTATTCAAGGAACAACACTAAAAAAATTAGTTTCATTTTTGAATGTAAAATAAAAGCCTATACTAAAAGAAAGCTGATGTTATGTTTGAAACTTTTCTTACACCCACTCGTATATCCATAAGGAACACCCTTACTCCTTTCTTAGTCAACATACAATAAATACGCGATAGAAAGCTTACAAGGAGGAATTAGATGGAATCAAGAATGAGTTGGTGTATTAAAAATCCTTCGTTTTATTTGGGAGCTGTTTTATTTCTCATCTTTGGTAGCCAATGCGTTATGGGATATATAAAAGAACATCAATTCTACGTTTTAGAGAGCATATTGAGTATCATAGGTGTTTTTATGATTGTTCTACCGTTGAAAAAGAAACTTGCTCCTCATTCACCAAAAAGCACTTAGTTATATGGGACTGACCCCTGATTTCGAGACAAGGATCCAAACACCTTTTAAACAGCCAGTTTTCGGTATTGTACCGGTGACTGGTTGTTTAGTTTTGTTTGAATACAGATATGGTTATAATAAGTAATGTAGCTTTCGACAGTTTGTTCTACGATGGCAGTCGTAGTACATGTTAACTCATCGAGGTAAAATGTTTCAGACTTTAGGGTGAAATGAAACGATTCAATTCAATTCTGTTATTTTGTTAGTAATAGCTTATATAGTGAGTTTTAGATTTAACAGAAAAAGCTAAAATCAATTAAGGAGCTGCTTGATAAAAAGAAATCCTTAATAAAATCATGTAGCAAAGGGGGGCTTTAATACGATTTCGGTGTGAATAGGAATCTAGATCGTTACGTTTGTTTCCACATTTCAGGGCACATACTCCGGGTATAGATTAAATAGAAAAAGTAAAGAAGCAGAAAAAAAAGAGATTATACAGCAAGATAGCACGCTGTGTAGTGTCTTTTTTCTGCCTTTTCGCTTTTATATAGACTAATAAGGTTTTATTTTTACACGAAGGTAGACACCTGAAGCGATTTTCACTTTACAAAGCTACATCATAGTCTAACTCTTACTTCCGTACCATCTGTAGCTTTGACATCTACTAGAACCATTCCCTTATGTTTCTTCAGTTCCTTGACGATAGGCTTTAGCACACTTTTATCTATTAGCGGAAAAGTAAAGTTCAGCTCTTTTCTTTTAAAATGTTCTTTTGTCCATTTATCTATATGCTTCTGGATAAATTTCGAAAAAGCAACGCTAATAGCAACGTTTAAAAGAGCATATGGAATTGGGATACTAAACCGAGCTTCTTTGGTTTTCACTTTTACATGAATCATAAGCGCACCGTTACTCAATGATGACTGAAACGGTATCTCCGTTCGCCGATTTAATATCAACAATCTGGCCATCTAACTCGTTTTCAATTGCTTCAACAATCAGGTTTATATCTATATCTTTTACATATTTTTCTGATTGAGGAATACTTGCTGCGATGCTGTGTCCAGCCATTAATACCAGCTTGACAAGCTTTATTGGCAAATTAACCTTCACATTATCATTTTCAGTTGAAACAACTCGAACTTTTAACGTTTTATCTAAATACGCATTTGGTTTCTTCAAAAGCTTATTGCCTGTTTCTTCTTTTTCTTTTAATACTTGAATCAGTTCTGATCCCTTTTCTGCATCAATTTTTCCTTCTTGAACCATTGTTAACACTTTTGTAATTTCCTCTTTCACAAAAATCCCCCCTATTCTTCTTTTAAGAGCTTGATGGCTTCTTCTGCTGTAATTTCACCATTTTCTAACATAGACACAACTTTTTTCTCGTCTACTTCGTTTTTCTTCTTTTCTACATATCCAAGAGATGAAATGATGTCAGTCAGCTTGCCTCGAACCGTTGGATATGAAACGCCCAGTTCTTTCTCAACTTCTTTGATATTTCCTCTGCACGTTAAAAACACTTCTACAAAATGAAGCTGATCACTCGATAAAGATGCCAGCTTAGATAATTCAAACTCATTTTCAATCGTCGTGTGACAATGGCTGCACTGTAGCTTTGTAATTTTTAACGTTTCACTGCAGACAGGACAATTTGTAAGTACTTTATAAGCCATAATCAAATCTCCTTCTTTTAGTTAATTTGATTATACAACAATTATTTAATATTAAAAACAATAAAATTAAATAATTTTAAATAAAAAATTAAATATAATAATTTATACTTTAAAAAAATCAATAAAACATTTTAAATCACGCACAATGAAAACTAATAAATATTTGCTGAATTAGATGCTTGAGGTTTAAAAAGACACATACAGCTATACAAAAAAGAGTACCTTAAAACCTTCCCCAAACCTAAAAAAACACAGACCATACAATGGTCTGTGTTTTTTATTAATGCGCTTTTTGTTCAACATTAACTCTCTTGATAAAGAACGAGATCACTAATCCAACAATGGAAACAATAATCGCAAAGACGAATGCATGTTGAACACCGTTGGTAAAGGCAAGAACTTGGTTTAATGGATCCATTTTATCTGACACCGTCTCAAGGAAGCTTCTTGAACCTGATGACAGAATCGAGATTCCAACAGCTGTTCCGATTGCTCCAGAAACCTGCTGCAAGGTGTTCATAATCGCTGTTCCATGCGGGTACAGCTCTGGTGGAAGCTGGTTTAAACCATTTGTTTGAGCTGGCATCATAATCATCGAAATGGCAATCATAAGCGCAATGTGTAACCCAATGATAAACCCTGTTGACGTTTCCAGCGTTACGGTTGAAAAACCATACATGGTGCCGACTACAATCAAAAGACCAGGAATAACTAGCCATTTGGGACCAAAACGGTCAAATAATCCGCCCATAACCGGTGAAAGAATTCCGTTAATCACTCCTCCTGGAAGAAGCATTAGACCAGCGGCAAAGGTTGATAAAGCTAATGATGTTTGTAAGTACAGGGGTAAAATCATCATGGCAGACAGTAGTACCATCATGCAGACTAGAATTAATAAAAGACCAATTGTAAACATTGGATACTTAAAGGCTTTAAGGTCTAACATTGGCTCTTTCATCTTCGTTTGACGAATAGAGAATGCAACTAGTGCAACAGTTCCAATCACAAGAGTTAGAATAACCTGTAGACTTCCCCAGCCCCCGCCTTCTCCAGCGCTGCTAAATCCAAATACAATTCCTCCAAAACCTATCGTTGAAAGAACAACGGAAATCATATCGATTTTTGGCTTTGTTGGTGTCGTAACGTTCTGCATAAAGAAAGCTCCAAACACCAAGGCAACCACTAATAACGGAAGTGAAATCCAAAAAATCCAGTGCCACGTTAATGTTTTTAAGATTAAGCCTGATACAGTTGGTCCAACAGCTGGCGCAAACATAATAACAAGGCCAATGATCCCCATTGACTTTCCACGCTTATGCGGTGGAATAATAACAAGAATCGTGTTGAACATAAGCGGTAAAAGCAAAGCTGTTCCCACGGCTTGCACGACACGGGCAATCATTAGTACCCCAAACGTTGGTGCGATAGCGGCAATAAATGTTCCGATAATCGAGCAGATTAGCGATGCTATAAAAAGCTGTCTCGTCGTAAACCGCTGAAGAATAAAACCTGAAATAGGTACCAGAATTCCTAACGTTAATAGATATCCTGTTGTTAGCCATTGTGCCGTTGTTTCGTGAATACCAAAGCCTGAAATTAGCTCTTTTAACGCCATATTTAGCGCTGTTTCACTAAATAAACCGATAAACCCGGCAATAAGAAACGACGTAATAATCGGCAGCACTTTGATGTTAGAGCCTTCGGCTGCTGTTTGTTGATTACTCATATTAAATTGTCTTCCTCTCTTTTACGTACTCTTTTTGATAAATTTTTTTCTATCTCAATGATAAGTTGATTAGCAGACAAACGATACATACCGATATAAAGATTAGTAATAAGTTTAAGACATTGTGCTGATTAAGCTTTTTCCTTCTCTTCTCTTTTGACCGGATTGCTTTTTGTCTTCTAAATTCGTTTCTTTCCACAGATACCTCTCTCTCCATTTCATTTCTAAATTACGTATGTAAACTGTTTCCCATTTATGTATATGCTTTTTCAATAAGCAAGATAGAACTAAAAAATGAAAAGAGGAAAGGCACATATTTATACCATTCCCCTGCACAAAGGAAAAATGAATTTCCACTTTGTATACCAGGAATATTGTAACACATCTATAAGTACTGTTTCTATCTAAAATATACTAAATAATGATATCTATATACCTAACTTAGTGCCCTGTGACAATTAAAATTTGTTTCTGTTATTTCATTAGCAATGACGTATATAGTCATTTTTGAATGTAATAGAAGCTCTGTTTATGTTCATTGGCTACTATGTATATTCTCTGCTTCACAACGTAATTTATAAAAATCCTGAACGAATGTGTTTTCTTCTAAAATGGATTCTTTCATTTTACGTAAAGTTCTTTTTCCTACACGACGGTCAAGCATACACAATATTTTTATTAACATATCATTCGACTTTAAAGATAATTCAATTGGTGAATTAAAATATTCCTCCAAAGCAGAAAAGAAATCATATTGTGCATAAATGCCTTCCGTTTTTAATTGTTCTTGAGCTTGTTCTTGGATTGCTCGATTATTAAAAACATTATCATAAGTAAAATCGTCTAACTGAATACGAATATCTCTTTCTCTATAATATTCTTCTTTTTCAGCAGTAATCGTACACATATTTAACATTTCTACTTTATCAACAGTTATGACAGCCCTACCTAACTGGTCATGTGCTTTTCGATAATTAATCACTTGAAAATCTACTCTTGAATGCAAAGATTCGCATACAAAACTCAGTAAACGTTTCTTTGCTTTGCTCCATTTTGGATGATACAGCAATAAACTCCCTCCCTTTCAACCTATTAAATTTTACCATTATAACATATCTGTGGTAGTAGAAAAGAAGTATATGCAAGAATTAAAAGAGCAAACTCTCTTACACGTGAGTTTGCTCTTTCTCTTCTTCATTCAAATTTCTTAAGTTTAACTTATTGTCCTATATCCTTCATCCTTTTAAGAGCTTTTCTATATTCTTGATCTCTCATATGCAGCATTTTATCAGGAGAAGGTTTAGGCTGGCCAAACTTTTTCAAAGCTTCTCTATACTCGCTGTCACCAATGACTCCATTCGAAACAATCTCTTTAGGCGAACGCTCAAAAACGGGAGTAGCTTTTTTACTGTGAACCTTTTCGGTACTCGGCTTTTCTTTATTTTTTTCTTTATCATGCGACTTATGAGCCAGCTTGTGTCCCTTACCTGTTAAAAACATCAAAAACGAGAGAATGAATACCACAATGCTCAATACACACGAAAACGTAGAAAAGGTATGATACGTAATGATTTCAGATTTTACATGTAGAGATTGCGTGAAATTTTCTTTACTAGCCACCTGGCTCTCTGCACTTACCGTTGCAAGGTGATCTTTATACACCTTTGCAAAAACAATACTGCTGATTACAGGAATGACCGCAGATACTGTCACTCGTATAAATTGAACCGTGACCATCCGAGGGACTAAGCTTGGTAGTGGTCCGCCTAAAGCAGCACCCATCAGACCTGCAGCGACTGTGAATCCTACTCCTGCGATTAAAGCGGCAAAGCTGATAATAAAGAGAAAAGCTGAAGCATGACCGTCCACATACATCCACTGTATGTTTACTCCCATAATAATGACGGCTCCTATAATACCTAATACGCCCGGCCCGACTTTATCATATAATACGGCACTTAATATGGCTGCAATTACTATCCCGGCAAAAAGCCCGATATAGATCAGTGACATCTCTCCTTTATCAAAACCAGATTCACTTTTAAGCAATCCTTGTAGGGATAAAAGAGTGAGACTCATACTAATATTTCCTATAACAGCGATTAAGATAGCGAGAGCTGGTTTTCGAGAAGCCACTAATCGAAAGGGAATTAAAGGATTTTTAATATGCCATTCTGCTATAAATAAAAAACATAAAAAAATGATGCTTCCTACTATGCCTATCCATACATAAGTAGATGCCCATCCTGATTTTTGGAGATTAAGTAATGTAAACGTAATAAATGCAGTAACCATAAACATTAACGCTGCACCGATGATGTCAAATGGTTCATGATGTTTTTGCTGTTGCTTGGCATGATCATTTGTTAAAAATTTGTAGCTAAAACCTATTCCCAGTAAGGAAAGTACGGCCGCTATATAAAATAACCATCTCCAGTGTCCGTAGCTTTTCACTAACATTCCGAGAAAAATACCCACAACGCTAGAGCCATAAAATCCGCCAATAAGAATCAGTAATGCCAAGTTCCGTTTCTGAATCGGAAAAGAAAGAACCAGCATTGGAATCATCATCATAAGTGCTAAACCCGTTCCTGTCCCTTGTAAAAAACGACCAATTCCCATTCCTAAGAAGCTGTTAGAAGCAATACTTACGATAGCTCCTATAAGAAACAAACACATCGAAAGAACATAATTCCTTCTCTCCCCTAACTTGTGTCGAAGGATAGGTCCAAACGGAATACAAAATGCAAAGCTTATAACCCCTATTAAAACCGGTGTTATCGAAATATAAGATTGATTGTGAAACGTTTGTTGGAGAATGTCACGTATAGAATTTAATGACGTGTTTAACATTAAACCAGGACCAATAGCTAAAACTGCCAGTAAGGAAATCCCCCAGTGTTTTTCTATTTTCATACCACAATTCCTTTCTGCCTTTCATGATTGTAAAATATCTTTATTTCAACAAACTAAAAAATAAAGCTTCAGTAAGGAAGCTTTATTTTATTTTCTAAACCTGCCACTCGAATTGGCCCTAGAAGGGTTAAACGGGTTAATTTATCAGCCATAAATGCAGGGCTAAATTTCATATCGCTTTCTAACCAAGAACAAATGACACCTATATGAGCTGATGTAATATAGCTAATCAGGATATCTTTAGGGATATCCAGTCCATCCTCTTCTTCTCCAATCGAAGAGATTAGCTCTCCGTACACTCTTTTCTTTACAATTTCCGTCATATGACTTCTGAATTGAGGCAATCCTCGGTCACTTAGCATGACTTTAAAATAATCCGCGTGTTCGTAGATGAATTCAAAAAGCTTTAAAAAAGAAACAGACTCATCTTTTTCTTCCACTTCTGAGGAAACCTCGTTATTTTGTTTAGGCTTTACTTGCTCTATTAGCTCTTCTAGAACTTCATTCATAATCTGAACAAGAAAGTCTTGCTTATCTTGATAATGTAAATAAAATGTTCCTCGCGTTAATTCCGCTTTTTCCGTAATTTCTTGAATCGTAATGGACGTGACATCTTTCTCCTTAAGAAGTTCGACTAAAGCGTCTCTTAAGTATTTATTTGTTCTTTTTATCCTAGGATCTACTTTTTTTTTAGTCATAGTTGATCTCCTTGTATCACTTTTATTAAGACATACAATAGACTATTTAAACTATCCTGTATCGTCAACATACATTTTATACATAATGTAAACTAATGAACATCATGTATATTAAGTCTCACAAAGTATTGCCAATCTGTCAATATCAAAAATTGGGTAGCGTTAAAACATTCGTTAGACATGGATTGAGTGAACTCAAGAGTGTAATCTTTTGTAAAAACGTTCAAAAGAAATGGTATTAGAAATGAAGGAATAGTAAAAATTGATATTATGGAGGTGTTTTCTTATGAAAAAGTTTGAAGTAACGTTTCATTTAATCAATGGTGAAATCAGTCATATAGTTGAAACTAAATCACTTATTCGTGCAAAGAACTACATACAATATAGATTTGAAGATAAAAGTAAAGTATTGGACTTAGCAAATGACTTGGTACTCGTTAAAAGCAGCGTTCAATACTTTACCGTAGCTGAAAAAGAATAAGTAATGATATAAAAGGGATAAATGATCGAGTATGAATGGCTTGTTACACCGCTGTTAATTTCCATGCAAGGCTTCGCTTTTTGCAGGCGGCAAGTGAGTCTGCAGGAGTCTTTCGCCTTGCTATCCAATTAACGGCTACAAGCACCTACATTCACCCTCATAATAAAAAAATCCGAACAGTTTATCGTTGGAATCTCCTTCCACTAAACTACTTTTAAGCTCTTTTCTCGCTATTTTTTCACCCAGTTATCATTACTATTTTTTTCGTACTTTGTTTTCACTGCATTCCACGCAACTTTATGCGCCGTAGCTTCTTCTTTGTATTCGTCACTCGCTGAGTTAAATGCTTCTTTATAAATTTCCTGAGCATGATGAGGAAGGTTATCTTTTACTCCATCAGGCAATTCTTTTAATGAATTGTAAGGCATATAGTATTCCTCCTTGAAAACGTCTTTTACTACTGATTTACCTGTTCTTAATGAGTATAAACATTTAATAAACTCTGAAAACGAATGGGAGTTTTGACTCTATAAAAAAGAACAGCACCTCTCTAGGAAGCCTGTTCTTCAAGTGAAACTAATTATCCTTTAAACATCAGCGGGGAAACGCCCTTACTTAAGTTCCATTTGCTTAAGGTAATCAATTCAATTTCTTGATCAGCAAAGAAACAAATACCTTTTGCATTTTCTACAGGATAGATTCTGCTCGTCATCACTTTCTCGCCTTCATTAATAAAAACTTCAATGGACGATTTATCGACAAAGAGATGAAGATGCAGGTGGTTATCATTTAATCCAACAGGTGCTTTTCTTACTCCTCCATCACCTTCACCTGAGTTATCGCGATTAAAGATAAACAAACTTTCTAATCTATCATAGGTTAAAAGCGTTTCTTGGTGAGTTTCGTTATCTGTTCGCAATTTCACTCCGAATTTTGAAGCGGCTTTTGCGTTAATTTTCACTTCAAGTTCGTAACAATCACCTGAAATACCTGCAAGTTCTTGTTCTCCACTAACGATAATATTTTTATACTGCACGTGATGTTGACGAAGCTGCTTAAGCTCTGGAATTGGTTTACTAATTATGTTCCCTTGTTTAATAGAAAGCTCACGCGGAATAGTCATTGCTCCTGCCCAATTGTATTTTTGTTCAGGCATGCAGCTTTCCCACATAGCCATCCACGCTATCATAATTCGTCTGCCATGTTCATCTTCTGTTGTTTGAGGAGCATAAAAGTCAAACCCGTAGTCTAAAAGTTGAAAATCTTCATGTTGAAGCAGCCCCGTTTTATAGTCTAATTTTCCTTTTATATATCCAGCTTGATGTAAGTTATGATAGAGATCTCCTTCTGGTTTTACTCCTTGAGGCGACATGACAAGCACGTCCTGTCCGTCGAGACTAAAAAGATCTGGACATTCCCACATAAAACCAAGATTCCCTTGGCTTTTGGCCATTATATTTATAAACTCCCAATCCATTAGATCTCTTGAACGATACAAAAGAACTTGGCCCTCATGATCCTTCGTGCGTGATCCAAGAACACAATAATAATAGTCATCTTTCTTCCATACTTTTGGATCTCTAAAATGATAAGGGTGAATATTCCCTTCAGGCACTGAATCAATAACTGGGTTTTGAACTGCTTTATTAAAATGAACGCCGTCTTCGCTTACAGCAAGACACTGAACTTGTCGTAAGTCCGTATCATAGTTAGCTCCCGTCCACACATTCCCTGTATACATGGCATAAAGCTTTCCATCTTTTTCAACTGCACTTCCTGAAAAGCATCCATCTTGGTCATATTCTTCACTCGGAGCAAGAACAATAGGGAGATGTTCCCAATGAGTGAGATCTCTACTTTTTATATGCCCCCAAAACATTGGCCCCCACTCGGGAGAATATGGATGATGCTGATAGAATAAATGATACTCACCTTTGTAAAAGCAAAATCCGTTCGGGTCATTCATCCAATATGCCGGTGTAGACACATGGTATTGTAATCGCCAATAATTCTGATTAACAGCCTCCTGCTCGTTTAACACACTCTTCATTGCCTTTGAGATTTTTTCTTGATGTTGATTTTTTAATGTTTTCAACCGATTTCTCCCTGCCTTTCTCTACGTGAATGAGTTACGTGTGATAAAAAGAGATTAAAACGATGAATCAATCTCACAAACAATGGATTCGTAAGGTCGCAATTTTAGTTGATTTGGGTGTAATTCCAAATGATCGTAGTTCGATAAAATAACTTCTTTCATAGTAAAATCTAAGTTTAAAGCTACTTCTTTATGATCAAAGTTAGCGATTACCGCTATTTTTTTATTATTAAACTCCCTTGCGTAAGCCATGATTTGTAGACTATCTTCAAACAAATCTTCGTATTTACCAAAAGCGATAACCTCTGAATATGGACTGCTTTTTCTTAATTTAATTAAATTTTTATAGAAATAAAATAAAGAATTATCATCCTTTAAAGCATTCTCAACGTTAATAGAAGAGTAATTAGCATTTATCTCTAGCCACGGTGTGCCTTGGCTAAACCCTGCATATTGAGAATGATTCCACTGCATAGGTGTTCGGGAATTATCACGGCTGCGTCTCCAAATTGCTGCTAATGCTTCTTCTTTTGAAAATCCTTCTTTCAGCGCAGAGTGATATTGATCAATTGAAGCTAAGTCATTGTAATGCTCAATCGACGGATACTCTACATTTGTCATTCCGATTTCTTGTCCTTGATAGATGAATGGTGTGCCTTTTAGTAAAAAATAGACCGTAGCTAACATTTTTGCTGACGTAGGTCCTATATCTTCTGGTTTAATAAATTTATTTAAAGAACGAGGCTGGTCATGGTTTTCTAAATAAAGCGCTCCCCACCCTGTATTGTTATAGAACGTTTGACTATCAGAAATGGCTCTTTTGAAATCAAGCAGATTCCACTTATCCGGTTCATACCATTTTCCTTTTTTTCCTACGTCTAAATCGACATGATCGAATTCAAAAAGCATACTAAAATGTCCTTCTTCTCCCGCGTAAATAGGCAGTTCTTTGTGTGATACTCCAGGAGCTTCCGCCACAGTTAAGATATCATGTGAAGCAAAAGCTTCTTTACTTAGTTCACTTAAAAATTCATGAATGCCTTCTTGATTTGTTTCAATTACATTCATTTCACCATCCGAATTAGCAAAGTCCTGTCGTTTTTTTATAAATGTAATGGCATCTACCCGAAAGCCGCTAATTCCTTTTTCTAACCACCATGTGACCATGTTATAGACAGCATTTCGAAGATCAGGGTTTTCCCAATTAAGATCAGGCTGCTTTTTAGAAAATGCATGAAGATAATACTGTTCTGTTTGTTCATCATACTCCCAGCATGAACCGCCAAAAATAGATTCCCAATTATTAGGAGGTCTTCCATCTTCTTTTCCATCTTTCCAAATATACCAATCTCTTTTCGGATGATTTACATCACTTTTTGATTCTAGGAACCACTCATGTTCATCCGAAGTATGGTTAACGACTAGGTCCATAATAATCTTTATATTTCTTTTTTTGGCTTCATCAATCAGTAGATCCATATCTTCCATAGAGCCAAATTCTTCTGCAATGGCTTGATAATCAGAGATGTCATATCCGTTATCATCCATTGGAGATTGATAAACTGGACTTAGCCAAATAACGTCGATACCTAACTCTTTTAAGTAATCTAATTTTTGAATAACTCCTTTTAAGTCGCCAATTCCATCACCATTCGAATCGTAAAAACTTTTCGGATAAATTTGATATACAACTGCTTCTTTCCACCACTGTTTATTCATCGTTATAGCGCTTTCTGGATTCTTTCTTTCGCTTAGTTGAACCATTGCTTATCAGCTCCTATGTATTTATATTAAAATGATGTATATATTCTTCTGCTTTTATGGTATCGATACCATATGTAATTAAAAAAATTTATGTTATTAAAAAATCTGATATAACCCTTTATACCTCACGCTTCTATACTTACCTCAAACTCTTTGTTCTAGTATGCGATAAATAGCTGAATGTAGAGGAACTGTCTTCTGCTTTAAGGTAAATTTATTGTATTATATTATAGGAACGGTTTCAATTACTTTTCTGAAAATTTTTCAAAAAAGGTGAGAACTAATAGATTTAGCTCTCACCTTCATCTGTTATCTCCTATCACGTTGAGCTTCGAACAACTAGCTCGATTGGGAGTTCAAACGTTTCTACTGTCGATTCAGAATCATTCAGCATATCGATCAGGATTTCCATTGCTTTAATCCCCATTTGATCAATCGGTTGTCGTATAGTTGTTAGCTTTGGATCTAACATTTGTGCAAGAGGTTGGTCATCAAATCCAATAATCGCCAAATCATTAGGTATACTTAGACCAGACTCTTTGGCTTCGATCATCATTCCTCCAGCAATTTCATCACTTCCTGTAAATATAGCCGTTGGGCGATCCTCCATTGACAGGATTTTTTTAACTACTTGTTTTCCGTCTTCAATACTATGTTGATTAACAAAAATCCATTTTGGATCCGGCTGAATTCCTGCCTCTTGAAGTGCTTTTTGATAACCTTGGTTACGGTCCTTGTCCTTACCTTCCTCAGCGAACAATCCACCTGTACAGTACCCGATTTTCCGGTGTCCCTTTTCAAGTAAATGCTTTACGCCTATATACGCACCCTTATATTGATTTAATCGAACGATTGGAACATTTGCGTTGTTTACATATTCGTTGCACAACAAAATAGGACCATACTCAGTAAACGGCTCTATGAGACTCCAGTCATTTTCAATGGACGTCATAATAATTCCGTCAACTTGCTTTGTTTTCAGTAAATTTAAAAATGCTAATTCTTTCTCTTTATCTTCATTACTTTGAAAGATTAATACATGATAGCCCTTTTTATAAGCAACTTGTTCAATTGAATCGACTAAATAAGAGAAAAATGGATTTATAATCCTTGGTACAATAACACCAATTGTAGTCGTTACCTGTCCTCTTAACTTTCTTGCCGAAGGATTTGGCGTATAATTAAGCTCTTTCATTGCTTTTAGCACACGATTTTTTTTCTCTTCTGAAACATACGAATGATTGTTTATAACACGGGAAACCGTTGTTTTTGATAACCCCGATAATTTGGCTACGTCGTATATTGTAGGCATGTGTTTATCACTCCATCACTAACTGAAATCAGTTTCATACTTATTTTACGTTAAAAAAGAGGCAAAATGCAATGAATGAATTCGTTTGCAACTCTATACCATCTGTTCAATAAGAATACAGTAGAATCCCTATAGGTCTTTGAAACAGCCCTTTTTATATAAAATGTTTCATGATTAATAAATCAGTACATATCAAATTGTTTATTTTATATGTAAGAAATCAGTACCATATTAAAAAAACACATTACACTTAAACAAACCTTTTCTGGAAGGTATTTTTGTTAATTATTTTCTTGTTGACATATGAAATCGGTACCATATATAATACAATCAATCGAAAACGCTTTCTAAATAATATTTAGATACATAAACAGCAAAGGGGATTTAAATATGGAAAACAATAAACTTTATTGGAAACTAAGCAGTTTCTTTTTCTTATTCTTCTTATCTATTGCCTCTATTTTTACTTTTTTTGCTATCTGGTTGGGACAAAGCCTTAACCTTTCCGGAGCACAAACAGGTATTGTTTTTTCTGTAAACGCTGTCTTTACTATGCTTTTTCAACCTCTTTATGGATATCTCTCTGATAAATTGGGGTTACGAAAGAATTTATTATACTTCATTTCAATTTTAGTTATTTTATCTGGACCGTTTCTAATTTTCATCTATCAACCTCTTTTAAACTGGAATTTTTGGGTAGGAGCTCTGACAGGCGGAGCTTATCTTGCCATCACCTTTTTAGCTGGAATCTCAGTCATCGAGTCATATATCGAAAAAGTTGGCAGAAAGTATGCGTTTGAATTCGGTCGTGCAAGACTTTGGGGATCAATAGGAGCTGCCGTTGCTGCTGCTATTGGAGGACGAATGCTTAATATTAACCCTGATATCAACTTTTGGATTGCATCGGGATCAGGCGTTATCTTATTACTTGTTATTTTCCTTACAAAAGTAGAAGTATCCACTATTGAAGAAAAGAAAGCAAAGTCCCTTTCTATTCAAGATTTAGGTAGCTTATTTAAACGAAAAGACTTCTGGATTTTTATGATTTTTATGCTCGGGACTGGCTGCATTTATAATGTTTTTGACCAGCAATTTCCTGTATATTATGCCTCCCTGTTCCCAACAGAACAATTAGGAAATCAAATCTTTGGTTACTTGAATGCAGGTCAAGTCTTTTTAGAATCCGGGATGTTATTAGTTGCTCCATTCATTGTGCGCAAAGTAGGTCCTAAAGGCGGTTTAATTTTAGCGGGAATCATTATGATTTTACGCGTAGTAGGTTCAGGGCTAGTATCCGATCCATACAGCATTTCCTTTATCAAGCTTCTTAACGCACCAGAGTTTGCCATTATCATCGTTTCTGTATTTAAATATCTGGCTACACATTTTGATACGAAATTCTCTTCCATCTTATATTTAGTTGGATACCAATTCGCAATGCAACTAGGAGCGGTTATACTCTCCCCTATTGTAGGAAACCTATACGATTCCATTGGCTTTCGTCACACATACTTAATCATGGGGGTTATCGTGACTGTCTTTACTCTATTTGGTGCATTTCTTTTAAGAAACAACAATCAAGCATCTAAAGATAATAATGATTCAAAGCTTACTGCTTAGAATAAGGAAAAATATTTATTAACTGTGATTCTCATAATTTTGAAAGCCCTTGCTAATTTTAGCAAGGGCTTCTTTTTGATGAGTTTCTTCTATTAATAATATATGGAACTAAAGTATATATCTTTTCAAAAGAGTTCATGGATAAAAACAAAAAATAAAACGCTTTCATTTTTTTATTCTATTAACTCATTTCCTTTGTTACAATGAAATTATAGGGATTATAGCAGAAGGGCAGATGGGACATATGAGTACAAATCTATTGATCATTTTAGGGGTTATATTTCTGACAACAGTTGCTATCACTATTTTAATTAAGATTCCTGAAGAGGAATAAACTACATCATAAAATAAAATAAAAAGCCACCTCATTCTTTTGATATTAAAAAGTGAGATGGCTTTTTCGAATTTTAAGCATTGCAAAAGTTTAAGAAAGATTAGGTCTATAAATAATTATAGCATATTAATTGAAAGGTTGTCATACAATTTTAGATAGAAAGAATCCCCTTCTAGTAAGGTATATACGTAAACATTGTGTGAAAAAACAAGAATTTTATTATGTCGTTGCTGTACATACTACATTTTAAGGAATTCATATGATAGTTAATTAAAAAAGAACTCTACTTATGGGAACTAATGATATAATTACCTTTAACTGTATAATAGGTGATTTTGTTGATAGAAGATTTATTTGGAGGAACACTACCGTTTTTGCCTTCCAAGAAAACAATTGCTGCTAAAAAGAAACTTAGTCTATTAAGTAAGCAAGAATGGTTTAGAACTACTTAACTGAGGAAGGATCTACGAACAATGAAAAAATCGAATAAAGATCATTTACTTTGGAACATGTTAAAGCTGTGGATTTCTATACCTAGAAATATTCGTGTAGCATTTCTTTGGGCTTTTATTTTAGGAATCTCTTACTTGGGGTGGGTCAAGCTAGCCCACAGATTTATTTAGCATTAGTGATTTACCTCTACTAAAATTCATTTTAAGCAAACAAGAAGACTAGAAAAGATAAAAAGCTGAACTAAGTATAAAATTAAAGGAGCACTGTCTTGAGTCGTTTTATAAAATTAGTTGTTACTTCCCTTTTATCTACTGCTATTTTTGGTGCTGTCTACGGGATAATCAGCTTAACACCTGAAAGTGAAAAAGAACCTAATATTTATTACTTCAGCTTTACAGATACATTCGTATTTACATTTATGTATACTTTACCCGTTTATATAGTTGTTGGAATTATTTGTTCCTATCTAATTGATATGCTAGCACATAACAGGCAGACAAGAAAAATGTACTTGTCTAAACTCTTAATGTACTCGTTAGCAGGAATAGTTCCTGGTTTAGCATTTTACTTTCTGTTTGAAGGAATTCAGTTAGATTATCAATTGTTATTTTATTTTTTTGCCCTGGGTATTTTTGCATCTAATACTTTTTATCATGTTTTGCTACTTATAAATAAGGTTTTTAATAAGCAGAAAATTTAATGAAAGAACCTGTAGCAACGATGAGCATTTCTGTTGTTGGAGTCTCTCTGATTTTTATTTCGTAAAGAATTGTTATAGTAAAAATATTCACTAGTCCTATGTTAAACTGTACATAGAAATATCGATGAGTCTGGAGGCAAGGTAATGAAACGTGCAATAGGAATATTTCTTATTGCTCAAGCTTTATTAACGTACTTAACTATTAATATGATTTATACTCCTTATACAACTACAACAGTGAATAACAATACGGGAGCAGTGACAGTTTCGTATAGTTACCCTTGGGTATATTGGTTAGGTTTTATTGGCTTGGGCATTATGCTTATAGTGGGAACATATTTAGTTTTTGCCAAAGAAAAGAAGCAGATCTTTAATTAAAGATCTGCTTTTGTTTCTATCGACAAATTACATTATAATACATACGTCTTTATAAGGATTTTGATATATAATGAACACTAAAAAAGAATGATTTCAGGAAGAGGAAAATGTGTGAAACGTAGTCGTTTGTTGCTTTTATCGTTAATGAGTAGTTTGTTAATTATTTCAGTATCGTTGTTCCAGTGGGATCTGGTTGATATGATAACGGAATTTTTAATGTTGCCTGTTTGGTTATTTGTATATGCCTTCTTTATCATCATAACTGTATGGGCATTGATTCATCTTTTTAAAAATAGAAAGTGGCAGCCGCTTGTTATTCAGCTCATTACTATTATATTATGGTTCTTCTTTCCCTTTACTCAAGTCAACTTGGATTTGAACTTTAAAATCCATCAAGAGAAGAGAGAAGAAGCTGCGGCTAAAATAGAAAATGGCATGATTAAACCTAACGTACCCGATAGTCCATCACTTATTCAATTGCCAAAAGAGTATACTCAATTGTCTAAAGGCGGAGGCGACATTGAAGTAGAGACAAAAGGAAAGTCGACATCAATTCTTTTCTTTACGTACCGCGGGATGCTAGACAATTTCTCAGGATTTGTTTATGACCCAAATGATCATAAACCTTCAAAAAGCGATTTTGACGGAGATTTTAAACAGATAGAAAAAGTACATAAGAACTGGTATTATGTATCTTCTTATTAAAAATAGATACTACTTAAAAACTAGCCCCAAATCGTTAGACACTGTCTGACAATTAGGGCTAGTTTTTAATTTTCATTCTTTACTTCAAGCTCTCTACTTCAGAATGCCGTTTTTTATCTACACGGTCAAAGTAAGCTTGTTCAAGAATTTGCATATAATCGCCCTCGGTAATTAAACGGACGTTACTTGATGTTGAGTTATTTTGCATGGCCAACCTTACAATGCTCGGAAAGTCTTCTTTCTTTACACCCTCTAAATCTTTCAATTTAGGAATGTTTAATGATTCTGTTAATTCTATAATTCCTTGAATTAATTTTTCAACAGCTATTTCATCTGAATCTGAATCCTTGGCAAAGCTCATATACCTTGCTAATGTAGCATGTAATTGCTTATTCTCCATAGAATTGAACCTTAATACATATGGTAAAAACACTGCGTTGGCAACTCCATGCGGGGTATCATAAAGTCCTCCAAGCGCTTCTGCTAAGCAGTGTACTGAGGCAACATCTGCAGATCCAAAACAAAGGCCTGCTAAGAGACTTCCTTCCAGCATATCTTGACGAGCCGCTTCATTTTTACCATCGCGGAAAACGATAGGCAATGCCGAAACAATGGTTCTCATTGCTTGAGCTCCGAGCGCTTGTGAAATAGAATTTGTTACTTTACACGTATAACCTTCAATCGCATGAACGAGTGCATCAATGCCAGTAGCGGCAGTAACAGAAGGCGGAAGACTGAATGTTAGTTCAGGATCAAGAATCGCCAAGGCAGGTCTTAACAAACTATGTTTGAGTGTCATCTTTCGGTGTGTAGATGCTTCCGTAATAACAGCAGAACGAGTAACTTCTGATCCCGTACCTGAAGTAGTTGGAATACAAATAACTGGTGCAATGTTTGAATACAGGAGTCGGCCGTCTGCATAGTCAGATGGTTCCCCGCCGTTTGGACCGCACAGTGCAATAGCTTTTCCAGTATCCATCGCACTTCCACCACCAATGGCAACAACTGCATCCGCACTAAAGTCATGAAATAACTTAGCACCTTCCAAGCAGTTCGTATCTCGAGGGTTTTGTTCAATTGAATCAAATACCAGCACCCGGTAACCAGAATTCTCCAGGGAAGTTACAATTGGTGAAACTAATCCTGCACGAACTACACCAGGGTCACTCACGACTAAAATTGATGAACTAATATTTAAAGATGTCAGCATTTCTGGTAATTCTCTAGCTTTCCCCATTCCTACCTCAATTTGAGTAGAACAAAAATAGTTATAAGATTTCATTTATACCCCTCCCGTTGTCTAAAATCAAATACATATCTTAAGAAGTACTAGTTTTTAAAATTTCATCATGGCCGGTAAGCTTACTTATTCCACTCTGAAGCTAATATACCCATAAAATATGTATCTACGTATTTCCCATCCACATAGGCATGGTTTCTTAATTTTCCTTCGGTAACAAAACCAATCTTTTCATATAGTGCAATGGCCTGTTCGTTTATTCCCCTTGTGGTTAAATAGATTTTATTTAGACGAAGCTGTTTAAACCCTAGATCAATCATTTGCTCCATAGCCATTCGACCATATCCGTGACCTCTAGATTCTGAAGATAGGAGAATTCCTATACTAGCTCTTCCATGTGCATAGTCTATATCCTTCAGAAATACCCATCCGACTAATTCTTTTTCATCGCTTTCAATTCCTAAAATTAAATCGTTGTTCATTCTTTTGTTTTCTACTTCTTGTACCACCTCTTCATAAGTTAAAGGTGTTCTGCCTATCATTCGTATTGCCCGTTCATCATTTAACCATTTATGTAAGTATTGAATGTGAGTAGTTTCAAATGGCGTAAGATGTATTCTTTTTGTACTCATTGATTTATCTTCTCCTTCTAAAGAAATGCAATCACAAATTACAATTCATTCCATACTTGATTCCATAAATATCGCTGACAAAGGTAAATGTGTATTTCTACTTACGATATACAACAGCCAAATTAAAATAAGTAGGTGCATAATTGAATTAAGCCATTAATCTGTTTAAATAGAACACTTTTGTATATAATTCTGGAATCAATAAAAAAAACCTCTCTTACATTTTACGTATAGTTAATCTTTGTCTTTAATTAGGGTTAATTCATCGGTTTGAGCTATTAAATCAATTTTCTCTAATCTGAGGTTGGTTCTTCTAATAAAACCCATTACGTTAATCCGATGTAATAGAAGAAGGATTTTTACTTTTTAAGGTAGAATAGTTCCTTAAAGAATCATAAAGGAGTTGATTTCATGTCTAAACAAACAAAAGATAGAAAAGAAATAAAGCTTTTGGATTCTCAACTTTACTTATGTGAGGAAATTAGAAAGCTGTTGAGGAAAAAAGAAAAAAGAAGTCTAGCCTTTGAACAAGAGTATACAGAACATGATATATTACACATTGCTTTAAACAGATTAATGAGTGAGCTAATCTCTAGACATTAAAAATTTCATCTATTATATTTGATATTATTCGAAATAGATACGTTTAATATAAAAATAGACAGAATATTTCATTAATATCTTTACTTTGTAAACGTTTTCGTTTATACTAAGTATAGGTTGGATGGCATGAGTGGCTGTCATAGTATTTAGCGTAGGCGGGGCTGATATGAGGGAACAGGGCATAGAAGAAATGTCCTTTTTTTGTTTGGGCAACATTTGTTAGAAACTAGGAAATGTTATAAAACTTCTTTCAAACGCTTTTTTTGTTTCATATGCCCTATCCAGTCTAGAAATTGAAAAAGACCACCTCTTCCCAGTCAAAAGAGGTAGCTTTTTTTAAAAATTGAATGAACAGTAGTCATTAAATAATGCTTTATTGCTTCTTGAGTAAGTTGCTTAACTTAAGAAATGGTATTCGTAGACAGCATATTAACCGCTTTTTCCAACAGTAAAATATCTTCTTCAACCATTCTTTTCATATCATCGAGATCAAGTTGAATATATTCTTCTTTTAAACGTTCTAATTCCCTGACGAACAGGAATCCCGTATAGTACCTATAATTTGTCACTACTATTTATCCCCTTTGTATGCTCTTACTAGATGTAATTCCCCTTTATTCAGATTAACAACCAATAAATGCAAAATTTTTTAAAAAAATCCTTCCCTGATGTAGGTAAAGGATTTTTAACTTGATTAAAATAGGAAAAATATGTTATTAACGTGGCCAGATTTTTAGTTTCATATACATACAACGTTTTATCGTTCTACTTTGATGTTAAATCAAATTTATCCTCTTTACCATTCCACTTTATTGTCACATGATAAGGGAGCTTTGTTACTTTGAGTGGCACATCCACTACAACTTACTATTTAAATTGATTTTTCCTTCTGTCTCATTATCTGTACCTTTTAATTTTCCTGTTTCCCCTTCAACAACATAAGAAACTTTTCCTACTTTCTCCTTGTCTTTTCCTTTATAGATGATACTACCTTGCCCGTTTTCAGTATTCTCTCCTTTATTTAAAAGATATAAAGCTTTCCAATGTTCTCCTTCACCTTCGAAACGCACACTTTCATCCTTGCTGCCACAGCTACCCAATACTAATAAAAGAATAGTTATAAATCCTAAAAACAAAAACTTCCTTTTCAATTTAAATCCTCCTACACGATAAAAAAGCACCCAACTATCCTATTAGGTGATTTTTTGTTAGTATCTGTTCTTTTTTTCAAGTAATTTAATTAATCTATCATTTTGTTTCACTATCGTTCTTAGCTTAGCTTCTAACGAACATAAAGTGATAAAGACGGCTATAAATCCTATAATGACAAAAAACATATTAGCTGATATCCCCCATACATCATTTTATTTTCAGAACAATATCTATATAATAACATTTTTTCTATATTTTATATCATAATGTTGTTTCTTAGTTAACATAATAAATAAAAGGAATAGGAAAGTGTTCTCTTAAAGGAAACCTTCAGGGCGGCCATTTAAACGTTCTAGCTATACCAAAATACAGAATGAATATGCCTTCACCCACGAACTCAACAGCTTTCCTTTATAATAAATACCCTTTCTCTAGCTAATAATAAGTAAGTAAAATATGTATATACTATAAACTAACACCATTCTTAAAAGTCTGACGTTTACGAACATCTACCTATAATTCAGCAATGTTTCCATCTAAATCATGGTTTCTCTTCTTCTATTAAAGGGAATTAAACCCTAAAAGTGAACCTTAAAAGGAGACCACCATGGTTACAATTGAATCAATTATCATAGGTATTGTTTTTATCCTCATTCAATTATACGCATTAACGATTGTCGAACGTTCTCCAATCGGGGAGCAAAAGCTGCTCTCATTATCAGGTGGTGTAGCTATTGCTTATGTATTTATTTATATCTTACCGACGCTTCATAAGAAACAAGAAGAGTTTGGAGGATCGCTAGCCCTTGATACTGAACTATATTTTCTTGGTCTTCTCGGCTTACTCGTCTATTTTTCAGTGTATTCATTTGCTCAGACAAAAGCAGCCACTCACCTAACGGAACTGACCGTTTATATGGTACAGGCTAGTTTTTTTATGATTTATTCTTTTATCATTTCTTATGTCGTGTTTTCAACCGATGTTAAGCGAGTTGAATCAGTATTCTACGGACTGGCTATCAGCCTTCATTTTATCGGGTGGTCTTACCATCTAGGAAAAAAACATCCGCGCTTACACAAAACTAGAGGTCGCTATATGCTGGCCGGAGCAACTTTTCTTGGGTCAATTCTGGGCGTTTTCGGACCCTCATCAGGACTGCTTATTGAGTCTATGATTGCTTTTAGTTCAGGTGCAATGTTATTTAACGTAATCAGTAAAGAGCTCCCTTTTGAAAAACATGCGCATTTGCCTACCTTTTTAATCTCATCTCTTGTCTACGCCGCTACAATGATTTCGTTAAAAGCTTTTTTCAACTGGTAGTTGCGAGGTGTTGGGACAAAATAAAAAGAGCAGCCATAAAGGCTGCTCTTTTAAAGTATGGTTTTTATTACTAGATACACTGCAGCAATCGATGCAAGAACGATAAGTACATTCAAAATGCGATGTTGAGTAGCTAAGTGGCCTCGCTTCATTTCTGCACGAGTCAATGGTTTATTTTCATCGTGATTTCCACTCACTCTATTACATCTCCTATCCTGTTTAGTTATTGGTTCTGCCAATTTAAGCAATAAGCTGATCTTTGTCAGCTGCTTCTTCCTTTTTTATCTTCCCTCTACATAAGATATAAAAAACACTAAACATAACAATCGACCAAATAAGATTAGCTACTGGCTCAGTGTTAGCTACCTTAAACAAACTCGGTATAGATCCGAAAACAGAATCGTCCGTTGTAAGGAATAAAGCGAGAAACATGTTATTGGCTGCGTGTGCGCCAATGGTAATTTCTAAGCTTTTTGTTTTAATCGCGATATATGTAAGAGCAAAACCAGCTACAATATAATCTAGTCCCACCAATATAATGGATTTATTCATTTCAGGATTAGCAAAATGACCTATCGAAAACATTAGCCCAACAATAATAGCAAGTAAAATTGGACGCTTCACTTTCTTACTCACCCATTGAAGAAGAAGCCCCCTAAAAAACAGCTCCTCCGTTGTTGTTTGAATAGGTACTAACAAAAGCGTAATCAGTACTAACAGGGCATACTCTTTTAAACTTACATGATTCCATGAATAATCCGAGTGGTTAAACACGACATCAATTAATTGTGAAACGATTAGTAACAGACTAAAAGCTCCAAAAGACCATATTACTTTCTTCCAATTCACACGTTTGTTAGCAGTGATTAATGATTTCATTTTTCGTTTGTGAATAAAACGAATCCCGATCCATAAACCAAAAATCCAGCATATGTACATAATATGAGACAACAGAAAATCAAGATTAGCATTGATTCCTACAGCTACCCCACTATCAAAATCAACATATGATTTTCCACTTTCATCAGCCGCAACCATTATTATTTCAGCAATAATATAAATAATGGATCCTAACAGCATAAACACAGAAGCAAGGATTGTTGTACTTACATAACGCTTCCAGCTATTTTTTCCTTCTTCCACATTTAAATAGTTTTTCATTTTATTCTTACTCCCTCAGCCTTCTCTTCTCAACTACATCGTTCTTCTCTACTTCGTTGTTGTCTAGGCAATGTAAAAATCTATTAGGACCCGAAGTCCTGCAATTATGTTAACTACCGCCTGCTTTTTACCTTTGAAGATAAGGGAAGAAACTGACAACATTAAGAAATTACAACTCTACCCATTACCTCTTTATATAAAATTTAGCGCCTTAAAAGCCGTCAAAAAACAGCTTCTTCTAAAAGAAGACTCGACACTAAGTCATCGTTAACCTTTATACCCTGCTCATACGTGCCCGCATACACATAATTTTGAAGAAAATACTTGCTACTCAAGAATATATATCCTAGAACAACCAAAATAAATATTTTTTTCAACATCGTCCTCACCTTTTTATCTAAAGTTTTCCCCTCGCGGCTGCTACCACAACCGCTAAGGGCTTATCCATAAATAGCTTTTCATTTTTTAAAATTAGCTACCATTCTATCTAACACCGCAAAAATGTATATAAGTTACAATTATATTACATTATTATTACAAATGTAACAATTACATTATAACTAAGAAAATGATGATAATCAATATGAAGTGCTCAGTAAGACTAATAAAATTGCTAGATTAATATGATGCGTGTAAATAAATCCAAAACATGTTGGAAAAGACGTTTGTTATTAAACAGGAATATTTAAATAACAAAAAAAGCAAACTCCCTACCGTTAGGAGTTTGCTTCTTTTATTCAAGAGTTTTTATAACCTCTCTCATCTTGACACTCTTCTAAAGGAGTGATTAGATATATATGTTAACTATTAAAAAATTAAAGTTAACTAATTTTATTGTCGGTGGTGAGAGTGTATTGGATTGGGAAGAAGATATTAAGAGAGAACTTGCCTATTTAGATGAAATTTTTCAAAAACGGCACCTTGTTACGACAGAATTTGCTGAACAACCATGGCTTACAGTCAATGGACGTAAAATGTTAAACCTTGCCTCTAATAACTATTTAGGCTATGCAGGAGATAGTGGACTGAAGAAAACAATGAGTGATGCTGTGATGACGTATGGAGTAGGAGCAACAGCTTCACGCTTAATAGTAGGAAATCACTTCCTTTACGAGAAAGCAGAAAGATCCCTTGTTAATTGGAAGAAAGCTGAGGCAGGACTTATTATCAATAGTGGTTATAATGCAAACCTAGGAATCATCTCAGCCTTGGTTCCGCGTAATGGCTTCATCTTCAGCGATAAGTTAAATCATGCAAGTATCATTGATGGGGCCCTACTGAGCCGTGCAAAACTTCAGCGCTATCGCCATAACGATATGAACCACCTAGAAAATTTATTAAAAAAAGTTCCCTTGGAGTCACGGAAGTTAATTGTAACAGATACTGTTTTCAGCATGGATGGTGATTTCGCCAAGCTCAAGGAGCTTGTTAAATTAAAAGAGCAGTATAACGCCCTACTAATGGTTGATGAGGCTCATGCAAGCGGTATATACGGAAGAAATGGTGAAGGATATGCGCATTTTCTCGATCTACAAGATAAAATTGATATTCAAATGGGAACGTTTAGTAAAGCGCTAGGGTCATTTGGAGCTTATGTTACCGGAAAACAGTGGCTCATAGATTATTTAAAAAATAGAATGCGAGGACTCATTTATTCAACTGCTCTTCCCCCTGCTATACTCGGTGCAATAACGGCTGCAATTGAAAAGGTGCAACAAGACACAGGGCGTCGCGCACTTCTTCAACAACATGCACTATTTTTCAGGAAGGCCCTTACATACGAAGGATTTAACACATGCAAAAGTCAATCTCAAATCATTCCAATTTTGACGGGAGAAAACAAAAGAACAATGCAGTTTGCAGAGCGTTTACAGAAAGAAGGAATTGCTGCTATTGCAGTTAGGCCTCCTACTGTTCCTGAAAATAAAGCAAGAATTCGTTTTACTGTAACAGCCGATCATACTCGAGAAGATTTAAATTGGGCCATAAAGAGAATTTCTCTAATTGGAAAAGAAATGAGTGTGATTCAATGAAACAAGCCACTATTATAATATTTCCCGGATGGGGAATGGAAAAAGCAGCGTTTCATCCGATCATAAAACCATTGTCTACTATATGTAACGTTTTGTGTACAGACTGGAGAGGTGTAAAAGAACTAAGTGACTTTAGAGAACGAGCAATCCAATTGCTTACTTCTACTCAAGGTACTGTTTATTTAATGGGTTGGTCATTAGGTTCCCTTGTAACGCTTGAACTTGCAAGTTTATACCCTAACAAGATAGAAGGACTCATATTAATTGGCGGAACTAGTCGCTTTACAAACGACATGCATAATACATTTGGATGGGAGCAACGCATCGTTGAACGTATGAAAAAACAACTACAGCGTAATAAAGAAAAAACCCTTACTTCATTTTATAACGCTATGTTCACTAAATCTGAAAAAGAAGAAGAATTTCATCATCAATTTATTGAAGTTGTTCAGCGTGATTATCAAGGAGACAGTACGTACTCCCTCCTTACAGGGCTAGATTATTTACTCCAAAAAGATGTTAGAATGCAACTCAATCAAATTCAAACTCCTTGTTTGTTGATCCATGGAAGAGATGATCAAATATGTTTGCCTGAGTCTTCTTCTTTCATAGCTGAAAGAATTGGTGGAAAAGCGCAGCTGTGTATTTTAGAAAAAGCTGGCCATATTCCTTTTTTTACAAAGCCTCAGCACTGTACGCAACTTATAGAAAAATTTCTCGAAAAGGAGCTCATTTATGATTAATAAGCAACTTTTAAAGAAAAGATTTAATAATCATGCTAAAACTTATGATGCTTATGCCGATGTACAAAAAAGCATGGCAAACCAATTAATAGATCAGCTTTCCACCAATTTCTTTAACCAGGAAATAGCTATTCTTGAAATTGGCTGCGGCACGGGTTATTTAACACAGTTATTATGCGAAAAATTTCCTAAGGCTGCTATTACAGCAGTTGATTTGTCATCAGGAATGATGGAGTTAGCAAAGAAAAAAGTAAGGGAAGATCGAATTTCTTTCATATGCGGAGATATCGAGGAACTAAGTATAGAAGGACATTACGACCTTATTATTTCGAATGCAACATTTCAGTGGTTTAATAGTCTTCATACGACAATCAAAAAATTGTATAAACAACTTAAGCCTACAGGCAGCCTGCTATTTTCAACCTTTGGAAATCGTACATTTCAAGAGCTTCATTCATGCTACAGTCATGCGAAACAAAGGCTTGGTCTTTTCAGTAACAGTTCACCTGGCCAATTGTTTTTTTCTCTTGAAGAGTTGTCTCAAATTTGTGAACAAGCATTAGTTCCATTGAGAGAGGATCCATTTAAACTATCAAAAATGGAGAAACTAGAGATTCAATACTTTCCGACGGTCCAGGAATTTTTTACATCAATAAAAAAGATTGGAGCAAGTAACAGTAACGAGGAAAGCTACTGTCAGCGCCCTTCCTTTTTTCGTGAGTTAATCAATTTATATGAAAATAATCATCGTGACGAAAATGGCGTAAAAGTAACCTATCATTGCTTAATGTTTAATATTACAAAAACGAACCAATAGCCAATCCAGCCCTGGTTACTCTCTAGAAGTGATGAATTGCTGCCAGTAAAAAAGGGTACTCTTCTATGTAGAAAAGTACCCTTAAATAATCAATTAGATTTAATTAACTTACTGTTTTTTAGAAACTAGCTCAATAATATTTGTTATACCTTGCTCATTGTACCCTGTTTTTAATAACTGTATTTGATTATGTTCAGATAAATTTGTAAAAATGATTGGTGTAACAAGTGATTTAGCATTTTCTTTAATGTAGTTTAGGTCTATTTTTAACAGCGGGGTTCCTTGTGTAACCTTTTCTCCCTCTTTAATTAGACATGTAAACCCTTTCCCATTCAAGTTCACTGTTTCTAACCCTACGTGAATTAATAACTCTAGATCATGATCTGTTTTTAGACCTATGGCATGTTTTGTAGGAAAGATGCTAACAACCTCCCCGTTGATAGGAGAAACAAGAGTATTATTAGTTGGTTCGATGGCAAAACCGTCTCCCATCATCTTTGAAGAAAAAACGGCATCAGGGACTCCTTCTAGAGGCACAATATATCCATCAAACGGAAGTTTGAATGCGCTTTCTAAAGTTGTATCGTTCATTTCTTTTTTCTCACCTGTTGCAGCAACTTCAGCTTTTGCTTTTGTTTCAGATACTTCTTTGTTATTAGAGTCTTCTGTAATTGCCTCTTTTGGTATGCCAAATAAATATGTGCAGATGAATCCTCCAGCATATCCTGCAAGTAAGCCAATGATATATTTTAGCCATAAACCATGAGCAATTAATGGAATTAAAGCTAGACCAGATGGACCGATAGCGATGGAACCAACGTTTTCGAACATTCCAATTACGGCTCCTCCAATTCCTCCACCGATACAAGCCGTAATGAACGGGCGTCCTAATGGAAGAATAACTCCGTAAATAAGTGGTTCTCCAATACCTAATATTCCGACAGGAAGAGCCCCTTTAATAATGGTAACAAGTGATTTATTTTTACGACAACGAATCCAAAGTGCTAAAGTTGCACCTACTTGTCCAGCACCAGACATGGCAAGAATCGGAAGCAAGATGGTCATACCAGCTGTGTTAATCATTTCAATATGAATAGGGATTAATACTTGATGCAGACCTAGCATCACCAATGGTAAAAATGCCACTCCTAGTACAAAACCTGCAAAAACCCCTCCACGTTCAAGTGTCCAATCTATGCCTCCAATTAAATTACTAGAAATTAGACCTGCAAAAGGCATAATAAAGAAAATCGTTAGTAATCCAACAATCAGAAGAGCAACTGTAGGTGTTACAATAATATCGATTGCATCAGGAATAAATCTACGTAAGAATTTTTCTAAAAATGAGAGTAACCATACAGCAATCAAAACCCCGATAACCCCGCCTTGCCCAGGAGTTAGAGGCTGATCAGTAAAGATATTCATAATAGGAAACTCTTCTGTAACTCCCGTTAAAAGGGTAATACCTCCGATAACTCCACCTAGGGCCGGAGTAGCGCCAAACTCTTTTGCTGCGTTAATCCCTACATAAATAACTAAATAGCTGAAAATTGCATTTTTAATCACATTAAGAATCGTAACGTATTGTTGCCAAGTATCTTTATCAAGATCTCCTGCAGTTATGCTATTTGCTAAAATAGAGGCAATACCAGCTATTAAACCTGCACCTACGAATGCTGGGATTAAAGGTATGAAAATGCTTCCAACTTTTCGTAAAAAATTTTTAAATGGCGTATTGTTTTTCTTTTTTAGCTCAGACTTCATATCTGCACCTTTTGACGTCAAATCTTCAGATGAAGCTTTTTCGTGTGAAGGAGCTGTTGAATCTTCTTGAAGTACAATACCAAATTGTTCAGCAACTTTCGTAACTACTCCTGGTCCTAGAATAATTTGATACGTATCATCATCGACAACCCCTAACACTCCTTTCACTTGTTTTATACTCGCTTCATCAATTCTATTATGATTCACCGGTGTGACTCGGAGTCTTGTCATACAGTGTGTATAATTCGCTATATTAGAACTGCCTCCAAGAGCTTGAAGCAGTTCTTTAGCTGTTTGATGATGTTTACTCATAGTTGTTCCCATCTCCCTTATAGTTTCGCTACTTAATTCACGATTGCTTGACGGATAAATCCTTGTGTTTGTTCTAAGCGATGTAAAGCTTCCTCATATGAAAGTCCTGTTAAAATCATGACTATAGCAAGCTTAGAATTACAATTTGCTTTTGCTAAGTACTCTTCTGCCGTATCATACGTGCATGAAGTTGCTTCCATCACAATTCGTTTTGCGCGTTCTACGAGCTTTTCATTCGTCAGCTGAACGTCTACCATTAGATTTCCATACACTTTTCCGATACCTACCATAGAAGCTGTCGAAAGCATGTTACAAACCAATTTTTGTGCTGTTCCGGCTTTCAAGCGAGTAGAACCTGTTAATACTTCAGGACCATTTACTACTTCAATTGCAATGTTTGCTACTTTTCCAATATCAGAGCCCTTATTACAGCTAACTGCTATTGTTTGAGCCTCAATTGAGTTAGCATATTCTAATGCTCCAATGACATAAGGTGTACGACCGCTTGCTGCAATCCCCACAACAATGTCCGCCTTAGTAAGTCGAATGTTTTGTAAGTCTTCCATGCCTAACTCTTTACTATCTTCTGCTCCTTCTACTGCTTTAATAAAGGCTTTTTCTCCGCCGGCAATTAAGCCTACTACTTCATCTGGACTTGTACCAAATGTAGGCGGACACTCAACAGCATCAAGCAAACCAATGCGGCCACTAGTTCCTGCACCTATATAAATAAGGCGCCCCCCTTGTTTCTTAGCTTCTATAATAGCTTCTACAGCTTTTGCAATAGAAGAAAGTTCTTTTTTTATCGCACTCGCAACTTTTTCATCTTCTTCATTCATGGTTGTAAGAAAATCAAAAATGGACATTTCATCCAGATTCATTGTTTTTTCATTACGAGTCTCAGTAGTTAAATGTTCAAGCATTACTTATCATCCTATCTTTGTTTTTGTTTGAAATCGTTCTCAAGTACAGAATAACGTCTTTGAAATTAAATTTCAACAATTATTTTAAAATGTTAAAATTTAATTTCAAAGACTATAGTAATATGTGACTGTGAACAAATATCATATGCCCGAATTTTAGTAAACAAGACAACTCTCGCCGTATAAATATCAAGCATGTCTTATATCAATAATGACTCCTTCCCTCCTGCAGCAAGGATTTTTTTTACATACTTTCCTATTAAAATCATTATTTTCATCCCTATATAGAGACTACATTATGTTAAATGGGTAAAAAAGCGAAAGGATTTCCATCTTTTAAAATAGACTAGTTCCTTAAAAGGTTATAAAGGAGCCGAACTCATGTCTAAACAAATAGAAGATATAAAAGAAATAAAGCTTTTAGATTCTCAAGTTCACTTATGTGAGAAGATTAAAAAATTGTTAAGAGAAAAAGCAAAAAGGATCTCATAAAAATAATACGTTTATCTTTTTATTCTTCGTGCGGACAAATGATTGGATATTTTAAATTCAGCTTACCAATAATACCGTTATATGTCTTTTGCGTAAAAGGAGCTAAGTAACGATGAAACTGAAAAGAATAGTAATTATCACCTTTTTATCAAGCGTTATCTTATTTTCGGGACCTTTATCATTGGTCAATGCATCAGTAAATGATTCTAAAATGACTGTGAAAAATTCAGTGAAAAAAGAGCAGCCTAATATAAAGATTTTAGCCACTGGAGGTACGATTGCAGGTTCTTCTGAGAGCAGCACAGACACAACTGGATATGAATCAGGAGCGCTTGATATTAAAACCATCATTAAAGCTGTTCCTGAGTTAAAAAAACTAGCGAATGTAAGCGGAGAACAAGTCGTAAATATCGGAAGTCAAAATATAGATAACAGCATTTTGTTAAAGTTAGCCAAACGAATTAATACGCTATTAGCGTCTAAGGATGTTGACGGGATTGTCGTGACACACGGATTCGATACGATGGAGGAAACAGCTTATTTTCTAAACTTAGTAGTAAAAAGTGAAAAACCTGTAGTTGTGGTTGGTTCAATGAGACCCGCTACCGCTATAAGTGCAGATGGACCGCTAAACTTGTATAATGCAGTGAAAATTGCTTCTACAAAAGAAGCACGAAATACCGGTGTTTTAGTAGCGCTTAATGATCGAATTGGCGCAGCTCGTTATATAACGAAAACACATACAACGGCAGTGGATACGTTTAAATCTCCTGAACAGGGATATGTAGGAGAAATAGCTGGAGATCAGGTATTATTTTATAATAAAGCAACTCGTAAGCATACAGCGCAATCAATATTCGATGTATCAAAATTAGATAAGCTTCCTCAAGTAGACATCATATATGGGTATCAAAACGACTCTAGGAACTTTTATGACACGGCCGTAAAAGCCGGAGCAAAAGGAATAGTCGTCGCAGGAGCAGGAAATGGACTGCTATCTGATGCTGCCCTAACAGGTGCTAGAGATGCGGTAAAAAAAGGCATAGTTATTGTTAAATCTAGCCGCGTAGGAAGCGGGGTTGTGACACATGAAGAATCAGATGATAAAGATAAGTTTGTTACATCCGATTCATTAAATCCACAAAAAGCCCGTATTCTTTTAATGCTTGCTTTAACGAAAACAAAGGACCCTAAAAAGATTCAAGAATATTTTAATGAGTATTAATCAAAAATATCTTTCTTCCTCTATTTTGGTGCTTTAAGAACAATCGGTAACAAAAGTATAAACAGGCTGAGACACCACTAGCATACTTTTGTCTCAGCCTGTTTTCATAAGAAAAAACATCATCAGGTCCCTTATTTATTTCCCCAGTTCTTGCTTTCTATAATTAAATGATGGGATGTGTTATCTAGGACACGCCATACCACGGTCTTACCTTCTATATCTTTTAACTCAATAGTTCCCTCCAACTTATTGGTATTCACATGGACACGTTTCTCGTCTATTCTTTGTGCACTTTTTAATCTTGTTCCAAATGTTGCAGGACTTTCTTCCGTTAGCTTTACAATTACATCTATCATACGTTTGTCAGAAATATAGTTTTCGCTGTTCTCATAGTTTTTATCAGCAGGTTTAATAGCGTGTTCTAACCCATTTTCGTACTGGCGCCAATCAACAATTAAAAAAATCGCAAATACTAAAGACACTGTTAGTAATAAGCCATACACAACATTTCGTTTCATTTACTTTTGCTCCTTTCAATAGCGATTTATAGGTGAAACGAAGAAAGTTCCTGTTGTAGGAATAGGTTGTATCAGAAAATAGTATCGTACAACTTTGAAAAATATTCCGGTTTTCGAGTAAAAGAAGGTATAATTTAAAGGTTTCTACTTACGGAGACTACAAATATCTAGACAATCGGCTTAATATAGGTCCAGTACCAACAATCCGTTAATCAAGAAAAATAAGAATCATGTTAGAAAACTGACGAATTTATCCTTCTCTATTACAAGCTTCTCATCGCATTGTAAGAGCCCGTAAACATACCGTTTACGGGCTCTTGTTTCTCGTTCATAAGATATAAATATAATTAGTTCAGTATGCATATTTTATTTAATATACGTTATTTTTCAATATGTTCTCCCGATATTCGGATAAAGCTTTCATTTCTATCTAATGGAACAGGAGGGCGTTCTCCTAAAGGAACCTTCCAGTGCCACCATTTGAAGATTCTAGCTATGATGAAACATAGAATAGATATGCCTGCAAAGATCCCAACAAACGTCCAGTGCTGTCCGCTTAGCAGCATAACAGGCCCTGCTGACCAGGCAAATAATTCTAACGGTGTATTAAGCGGTCCAACTACCGCTGTGTCTGTAAGTGTTTTTGATTTATTGTTAGGATCAATAATTCTTAGTAATGTAAGTCCGATAGCGAATACACCTGTTGAATAGCCATACACAAATATAGAACGTTCAAACCAGCTTTCATAGTTCATAGCAGGTCCAATTACGACTAGCATCACCACCACTACTACTATACCTGAAAGCATTAATAAACCAAGCGGAAGTGCATATTCAACAACAATAGGTAATTTAATTGATGCTACACCGAAAAATACAAGAAAATCAGTTGCTGCACTGCCTAAACGATCGACTATCTTACTATCAACGTATTTGTAAACCCCTTTTTCTCCTTTGCCTAGCAATATGTACATAAGCAGTGCTATCAAAAATGCTATTGTAAACGTTGGGAATTCCAGTCCCCAAGCAGTAGCAATATAGTTATTTAATAGATAGCCCAAACCTGACGGCACAACTAATAATGCTAAATGAAAGGCTAATGGATCCATGGCAATTGGTGAAATCGTGTCATTTCCCATTGCCGTTCTATTTTTAGGCTGAACTAATCCTGTTTTTAGATCCTCCGAAATTTCCGAAAAATCTTTTACATAGTGAGTATAACCTTTTCGCGTTGCCCATTTTATAAAGATAAGTCCACCAAAAATACCTGCTAAAATACCGCCGGTAGCAGCTGTCATTCCTAAGTCAGTTGCATTTTCCCATCCTAAATTTTCAAAGGTTGTACCTACCGCTGCCGCCGTTCCATGACCTCCATAAAATCCGGCTGCTAAAAGTAAACCAAATCCGTTATTAATCTCCGGGGCAAACTTTGAAATCACTAAAATCGAAAAAACAATTGGAATAGACATTTGAAGACCTATACAAAGAATTTTATAAGTGGCATATGCGCCCATTCGATTAATATCCTTTTTCATATTGCCGGGTGAAAAGGAAAATCCGTTTATCCCGACTGCCGCAAATACAAAGATGGTGATGATTCCTGCATAGGAGCTAATATCTTCAGAAAAAGGTAGAACATTTAGAAAGCTAGGTCCTAGTGCTAAACCTAAAAAACCTGCCAATAAGCTTGCCGGAATAAAACTTCTTTGAATAAATTTAAATTTTGCGCGAAGCAGCATGCCTATTAGAATCAAGACGCTGGCACAAGCAAAATCTACTAGTATCGTATATACAGTCATTCATATCCTCCTTTCGTAACGTTACATGCTTAAAAAATTAGTTGATCTTGTTGATGTAGCCGGTGGTGCTGGGTCTAGTTTTTCTTCTTGTATATGTAATACGTCTTCTGGTTTGATCCAAGGTCTATTTTGGATAGCACTTGTTTCTTCATGTGTAAGGTATCCTTTATAAGCGGTTAAGCTTCGTCTTAAAAATCCGTCTTTCATACAGGCTGATTTTACACCTGAATTTAGGATAGATTGGATATGTGGCAATACAGATGCCGCATAAGCTACAGAAGTAGAATTAGCAATAGCTCCAGGAATATTGCTGACACAATAATGAACGACACCATTTTCGATATATGTAGGATTTTCATGAGTTGTTTCACGGAAGGATTCAATTGCACCATCAGTATCATTGCTAATATCTACAATAACTGATCCTTTTTCCATTAAATTGAGCATATCACAATCTATTAAATAATCTTTGCGTTCCTTTGGCCATTTTACACAGTTAATCACCATATCAATTTCAGGAAGCAATTTTTTAATATTTTGCTTAGTTGATAGCTGCGTATTTACTTTTTCATTATACGTTTTGCCAATATCTCTTAATGTTCCGTAATTTACATCCATAACCGTACACCACGCACCTAAAGAATGTAGTACCTGCAGCGCCGACCTTCCTACTAGTCCTCCTCCAAGGATAAGTACCTTCATACCAGGGGCTCCGGCTAAGCCACTAACAAATTTTCCTTTCCCGCCGTTAATCGTCAGCATAGCCTGCAGACCCATTAATGCACCTTGTTTTCCCGCTGCTTCACAGTTAACTGAACCAAATCTATGAGAATCCTCTGCTGTGAACGCAATACATTTGCTATCGAGTATAGCCTGTACCTGCTCTTTATGTGCAGCTGGATGTATACACGTATAGATAATTTGATTTTCCTTAAGCAACTTATATTCACTTTCTTCAATCTCTTTAACTTTTGCGATAAAGTCACATCTTTCATACATCTCTTCTGTTGTTTCTACTATTTCCGCCCCTTCTTTTTCATACTGTTCATTCGCAAATCCCGCTAGTACGCCCGCATCTTTTTGAACAAGAACCGTGTGGCCGTCATCTTTAATAGCAGCAACCTCTAAAGGCGTCATAATGACTCGATATTCTCCCACTTTCTTATCTCTTAATACGCCAAATACCATGTTGATCCCCCTAAATTAGTTTTTGTAAATGCTTCTCCTTCATGCGTGATCTTAAGATTAAATAAATTATTATAAATTTTCAGACTAGAATAAATATACCTTATCTTGCTACACACAAACTATAGAGAGATTGTTCTAGTAGAACCTTATTCTGCATTTACTTACCAAATTATAAATTAAAATGAATAAAAATTCAAAAGAATATAATATTACTATCTATTTTTTGTGTAGTAACAAGCTTTTAGCTTATTAATCTTGCATAGAAAAAAGGTTCCACTCATCAACGTTTAATGAGTGAAACCCTTTTTTGATTATCTCACGCTAGCTGTGTCTCTGCTTTTTTGTAGGCAAGCTTATTCAAACAGTTACTTTATTACTGAAATACTGCCGTTGTGAGTAGCTAGTTTAATGATATTCTTTCCTTTGCCAATAACAACGTCCCTATCATATTTGTTCAAGATATCTACTTTTCCGTTGTCGACAGAAACGTTAAATTGAACGTTACTTGGTTCTTTTTCTGTGGTGATCTTAATTTTTCCATTGTGCGTTTTAAAGTCTATATTTCGATTAAGTTCTGCTGTTTCAAGAACAATACTTCCGTTATGTGTTTCACCTTTTAAATTGCCTTCCACGTTACTCAGCGTTATTTTCCCGTTATTTGCTTTCGTTTGAATCGTTTTTGCTGCAGCATTTTTTACACTTGTAAGTCCATTGTGTACGTTCGTATTTAGGTTTTGTGAATCAATGTCTTCTAATTCCACACGTCCATTGTTCGCACGAACAGAAACATCTGCTGCACGTAATTTTTTAACAGACACGTACCCGTTGTTGCTGGAAATCCCCAATGAATTATACTGTTTTTCAGGCAGATAAACGTTGATGGATAGCGGTTTTAATACACTAACAATGTCAAAATTGACCCAGCTGCGCTGCTGTTCATTATAGGAGATAAAAAGGGTTGAATTTTTAACATTAGTAGTGAAGTCTCTTTTTATGTTAGAAGCTGTTTCGCCTTTTAACGTTACTTTGATATCACTGCCTTTGATAGGGTACACATGAACACGAGTATTATCCGTATTAATGTTTACCTTTGATACTTGATTGCTGTTAATAACTTTTTCTTTTGAAATAGGTTCAGGGTTAATAGCACGATACGTAAGGAGACTTCCTATAATCCCAACAAGGATGAGAATACCCGCAAGAACGGAGAGTTTCTTTTTATTCAACACGTTTTAAACCGCCTTTCACCAGTGATACATTGTATTTCAGATAACGTACAAATCCTTTTATAGCTAGCTTCGTTACAACAAACATACCTAGCATAATAAAATATCCAATTCCGCAAAATGCTAACGACATAAATAAATTAAAGAGAAAAAAGCCGCTCCAATGTACAATAGCTTCACCGAGAACTAGAATAGGAGATAGCAAGAAACATAGACCTATGGCCCAAGCTGATAAAATAAAGCCAGCTAATGCAACGGCCGGACCAAGAACAATTACTACATTAAAAAAAGCTAAACCAATTACGGCCCAAGTGGCTCTCAAAATATTTTGAGTTGTTGCCTTAGCTGTTGCTTGCTCAACGTGATAATCTGCCAGTAATTCTTTGGCTATTTGATTCGGGGATCCTAGCGACGCTACAATTTCTTCTTCTGTTTTTCCTTCTTCTAACCCAATGGAAAAATGTTCTTCATAATCTTGTAAAATATCCGCTCGTTCTTTTGAGGACAATGGTTTTAAGGATTCATTTAATTGCTGTAAAAATTTACTCTTCGACATTGTTCACACCTTCTTTAATTAATTGATTAACACCTCTTGAAAATTCGTTCCATTCATCGATAAGTTCGTATAAATACTCCCTTCCTTTAGCTGTAAGCTGATAATATTTTCTTGAAGGACCTTCTGTAGATTCTTTTAAGTACGTTGTAAAATATTCTTCTTTTGTTAATCGGCGCAGAAGAGGATATACAGACCCCTCTGATATTTCAATTTGATCGGAGATTTTTTGAACTAATTCATATCCGTAGCGGTCTTTCTTATCAAGTAACACAAGGACACACAGCTCTAAAACCCCTTTTTTAAATTGCACGTTCACTGCTCTTCACCCTTTTCTTTTCACAGTCCACTACTGTTTATTGTATAGTACTGATTTATAATAACTTCCTAATAATTACAATATATCACCAGCTATTGTTTATTGCAAGGTACTGTTTAATATTTTTTAAATTTTAATCATTTTACAGTCGTAAGGCATTTTTTATAAAGCAAGGTTCAACCTTCTTTTTCTAATTAGCTTATATATGAAATTATTTTTAACGCGGCCAAAAGAAAAAGCAGCCTATAACTATAGACTACTCAGCAGCGATGTCAGGCTATTTTTCTTTTGCTTGCTTAATAAATAAAAAGAAAACCGTAATTAAGATAAAATAATTTAGCGGGTTTTTAAAGATATTACCATCTAAAGCTAATTGTAATAAGATCCATAAAGCGAAGATAACTAATATGGCTGGTATTGTAAGTTTGTTCATACATTGCTCATCCTTAGTCTCAGAGTAATACAGTAATCATGACTCTCAATATTTTTTATACTGTAAAAATTAAATCCACAAATAGCTTTGCAATTCATATTGATTGAATGTACTGTAAGAATATCACTTTTTAAGATAAAATTTAACAGTTGTCTATCATAATTGATAGAAATGTATGAATGTCATTTGATTTTTTTGTAATAACTTAAAGAAAAAAGTAACCGTTATTTTACATTTTTTAATAATAAAAACAGTCAATTTTATGACTGTTTTAAGTAGAATGCTATCAAAAATTTAATTTCCTAGGTGGTGTATCATCTTTATAAAAAATGCAGTTCTTATAGTTTCGTTTTTTATTCCCCCTACTGAAAAAACGTCCATAAATCAATGCTGGCTGTTCATATCAGTACTTTTAATAATCCACACTTAATTATGAAGCCAGTCACTTGCATCCTTACCCTATATGGTTATTTTCGCGTTGATATATCATCGTATTCATTCTTTACTTTGAGTAGATCTTCTTTGCTCAACCTTCTTCTCCTGATAGCGTTGATAGAACCAAATAGCAATAGCTAGCCAGCAGCCGCTAGCAAAATAGCCTCCAATAACGTCGCTAGGATAATGCACGCCTAAGTAAATACGACTAATACCTATTGCTAGAATCATTGTAGTGCTAATAACGATTAAAAGTGTACGTCCCCAGCGAGTAGAAATATGGCGCCAGAGCAAAAATGAAAGGACGCCGTAAACAGCAAAAGCACTCATAGCATGCCCACTTGGAAAGCTATAACCATTGATTTCGATTAATCGATGGAAATCAGGACGTGCACGATGAAAAAGTAGTTTTAGCAGCTCATTGAGGATTGGAGAACCTACAATAATCGCGATAAATAAAATAAGCTCCGTTCGATGTTTTAATACTTTATAGAGAAAAAACAAACTAAAGAGAGAAAAAACAAACTAAAGAGAGAAATCACTGCAACAGATGGCGTAGAGCCAATAAAAGTAAAGCACTTCATAATAGTCGTTAGCCCAGGAGTTTCGAACCCTTGAATTAGCGATATAATAGACCGATCAAATGCGACAATTTTTGATCCATTAATTAAAAGAGCCATCCCACTAAAACAAATAAGGGACAACAAGCTTAATATAAAAGCAAGTGTAAATTGAAACTTCAACTTCATACTAGACACCTCTACTTTCTGTGCTTTATCAAGCTACTTTTGATGAAATGTGATAAGGTCTTTTTACTTTTAGATTTTGATGCTTCTTTGCTTTTGAAGTTAGGAGTATTAAAAATAAAGAGCTTGTTTTATATGCACATTTATAGAGAGTTAGTAAACAGAGGCCATACAGCCGTTACATTTGTTCCTTCGCCCTCTTTACTCTCGATGTTAATCGTACCGTGGTACTTTTCAATCCATCGTTTGGCTATAGCCAGTCCTAAGCCAAGTCCTCCTTGTTTTCGGCTCCTTGCCTTATCCACTCGGTAAAATCTATTTAAAATATAAGGTATATCCTCTTCTGGAATTCCAATTCCTTTATCCATTACTTTAAGGGATACCTTTTCATTGATGAGAGAACAGTCTATAACTACCTCTTTCTCTTCCTTCTTAGAATATTTGACTGCATTATCTAACAAAATGATTAATATTTGTTCTAGATGGCGAGAAGAAATATTCACGTACAGATTTTCATGTGAGTGTCTTATTTTAAACTCATAGTTGTTATACAGTACTTCAAAATTCCTTACAACATGTTGAACAGTGGCCAATACGTTAATAGGTTCAACATCTACAGGATTTATCAGACTATTTTCAGCTCGGGATAGCTCCAATAATTCTTGCACAAGATTCGTTAAACGCTCTACTTCTTTCAGACTGGATTTCAAGGATTTATCTAATACTGCTGCTTCATTTTTCCCCCAGCGATTTAACAATGTCAAATGTCCTTGGATAATGGCTAACGGAGTTCTTAATTCATGTGAAGCATCCTCTACAAACTGTTTTTGCTGTAAAAAAGAGTCTTCGAGGCTATCCATCAACTCATTAAATAAACTGCCTAATTGAGCAAATTCATCGTTTTTTTCATTAACTGGAACACGTTCTTCAAGGCCATTTGTTTTTATTTTTTTCATCGTCAATGTTAACGCTTGAACGTTAGATAGTATTTTCTTTGCTAGAATGGTTCCACCTAGAATACTAAAGATTAGTGAGCCTATCCCTGCAGCAAGCATTAATAAAAAAATCTTGTCCATAAAAGCATCAGACATCTCCATATTTCTAACAATTTCAACCGTTCCAGTGAAGTTGTCGGTGACAATTGGAGAACGAAGAACGAGTAGACGTTCATCGTGGTTTCGAATCACTTTATACTCTTGGTGCTTCACCGCCTTCGGTTGCTGCCAATTTGGTGAAACATTGTTTGAGGTACTGGTTATAATGTTCCCTTTCCTATCAAGAACACGAATCAACTGATTCTTTTCATTAATTTTCGATAAGTATCCTTCACTGTTTTCAATTTGTTTTAAGGATAAAGGTTCATCATCAGATTGAATAAAAGCGAGAACCTCGTTTAATTGATGAATACCATTTTGCTTCTCATAATTTAAAATACCGTTATCAATCACAATGTATTGAAAGAGGTTATAAGAGAGAAAAAGAAAAAATAAAAACATGGAAGACCATAACGTTATCTTCCATCTTATAGGCAAATCTTTTATACACTTTATCCACTTTCTCATTTAAACATCACGCATCACGTACCCAACCCCTCTGATGGTTTGAATATATAACTCTTTGTCCTGCGCACTTAATTTATTTCTTAAATATCTAACATATACATCGACAACATTCGTTTCAACAACTGAATCGTACCCCCACACTTGCTCTAAAAGTATGTCTCTCGTTAATACTTTGTTAATGTTACGCATAAAAATGGCTAGGAGTTCAAATTCTTTATTCGTGAGTTCAATTAGTTTTTTTTCTTTTATCACTGTTCTTGATTCCAAATCAAGTTCAATATCTTTAAATGTTAATAGTAGCTTCTGATCCAGCATCTTGTTGTTTTCTTGACGTCTAAAAATGACTCGCATTCTTGCAAATAATTCTTCAATGGCAAATGGTTTGGACAAATAATCGTCAGCTCCATTATCAAGCCCCATTACCCTATCCATGACACTATCCTTAGCTGTGAGCATAATAACAGGAGTATCCTTAGTTGTTCTTAGTCTTCTGCATACCTCAATTCCATTTAATCCAGGCATCATTAAATCCAATAATATAATATCGTACTTCTGCTTGGTTGCTTTATCTAAACCAGTACGACCATCGTAAGCTACGTCAACTAAATATCCTTCATATTTTAGTTCTAATTCTAAAAATTCTACTAATCCTTCTTCATCCTCTACAATTAGTACCTTTTGCATATAAAGTACTCTCCTTTGTCTAAAAATTAAAAACGTAAAAACTGCTTCTACAAATGAATATGAGTACTAGTACTATATCCCTCCATTTTGAAAGATAATAAGAAGAAATATGAAATAAGTTTTCTATGACTTTCTTCTTTATAGGCTTTTCTTCAATTTATCAAATAAAAATTAGATTTGAATAAAAAAGAGATTAAGAATAAATGAATTTATTTCTTAATCTTCTTTAATGAATCATATAAAGTTGCTTTCCTTGTTTCTTTAACTTTCTTTAATGGTGTATCCTATACCTCGAACAGTCTCAATGAGTGAGGGACTAAATCCTTCTTCAATTTTCTTTCTCAAATAACTTATATAAACATCAAGTATATTTGTATCTCCTTCGTATTCATATCCCCATACATTTAGTAAGATTCCTTCACGAGTAACCGTCTTATTTTTATGGATGACTAAGTAAATTAATAAATCATACTCTTTAGGGGTTAAGCTGATTTTTTGCCCAGCTCTAGTTACTTCTCTTGATTCAGTATTTATAACCATATCTTCAATTAATAATAACGAGTCTTTTTCTACTTTATTCCTAATAACAAGGTGCTTATAACGTAGTAAAGAACGTATCCGAGCCAGCAATTCTTCAGTTTTAAATGGCTTAGTTATATAATCGTTTGCGCCATGATCTAACCCCAGTATTTTGTCTAGAGTTGAGTTGCGAGCTGTCAAAAGAATAATAGGCACGTAATTTTCTCTCTTTCTTACTTTACGCAAGACCTCTATACCACTCATTTCCGGTAGCATAATGTCAAGTAAAATTAAATCAAACATATTTGATAAGGCCATTTCGAGACCATCTCTTCCATTGTTTTTAATTTTCACTTGGTAACCTTCATGTTCAAGTTCCATTTTTAATATATTGCCTATTTCTACTTCATCTTCCACAATTAAAATACTTTCTTTCATCTAACTAACCCCTCTTTTCAATCTCTATATTTTTGCTTTGCATATCGATCGCTCTTTCTAATAATAAAGAGAAGTGTATAGCTATCACAAACCAACATCTTAGTGGACAATAAGAAATTTTAAGTGCTGAACATAAAAACATAAGATAAAAGACTTCTATTAGAATGTAATATTAAATTCCCTACCCATTGTTCTTTGCTTTAATAACAATTACTTCACTAATATCATTAAAGTTGGATGAGGGTTTTACAACGGCCAATTGCGTTAATCCATATTCATCAGGCTTTACTTTGATGACTTTTCCTAAGGCTAATTTCCTTTGAAAGATTGAACTGATAGGAGAGGTTTGAACTTTATCTCCTACATTAACCTCAGCCTCACTAGGGATTTTTCTAATAATTAAATTACCTTTTTTATCATCGTAGCCTTCTAATGTTCCATTCACGCTTTTCCTATCCTTTAACATTACCGCCATACGATTTGTCCTAAGGTTTGAGCTAATTAGTTCTACGATAGAGGTTGACGAAAAAACTTTGGATACCTTCCCAATGACTCCATTTGTACCTAGCACATTCATATCTATTTTTAACCCCTGCTTCTTTCCTTTATCAATTGTTAATTCATTGTTCCAGTTGTTCGTTGAGCGGCCAATTACGGTAGCTGTTACAGGATTATAGGTTTTTACCTGATCTTCTGTTTTTAAAATTTTTTTTAAGACTTTATTTTCATATTCCAACTTATAAGCATTTGCTTCCTCCTGATTTTCAGTGGCTAGCTTATTCTTTAAGATAGAGTTTTCTTTGTAAGTGGAAAATAATTGACTCACTTGTTGAGGTTCACTCCAAGAAAGCTTGTCTAAAGAAAGTAAGCTACCTTTGTACAAGGTTCCAACAAAAATAAGTCCTCCTACAGTAAGAATCCCTCCTATCAAAATATATGTATGTCTTTTCTTCTTTCTTTGAAAACGTATCAAAATGGCACCTTCCTACCAATAGTCATGCTATTTATAATCTTACTAGCTGTTTCTTAAAAATTTCTTAAGTATCATCATCTTTGACCTCTTAACAACTGTTCAACGTTCTCCTTCTTTTAATGAATTGTACTTATTTTCTAGTTTCAAAAGCTGAAGGCATAACGTTATGTTTAAAAAACTTGGCTCACATAATTTAAATTTAATACTGTGTAATGAAATTTAAATGAAATTAAAATGAGAATTCGATAAAAAATAAATATTTTATTTTTATAAAAACATCATGGTGCAACAGAGTTGATAAAACATTAATAAAAAGTTTTTTATAAAAATCTCATTAAATTCTTATTTATTTTTCATTTTGATTTTAGAAAAAGACTGTACAGTTTGAATTGCAGCGATGAAGCTTTAAAAAAATTTCTTTAAGAAAAACGTTAGGCAAGTGTGCCGTTTATTTAAGAGAATAAACAGTTAGCACAAGAAGGAGAGAAAAATTAAAAATGCAAGCATCTTCGCCAATGAATAAAATTGCACAAATTACCCTTGTTTTTTGGATTATGAAGATTTCTGCTACGACACTGGGTGAAACCGCAGGTGACTTGTTAGCACAAACATTAGGAGTTGGATATGCAGTTAGTACGCTGATCTTTTTTAGCATATTTTTAATTACACTTGTAGCTCAACTAAGCTCTAAGAGGTATATTCCGGCCCTTTATTGGACTGTTATTCTGTCAACTAGCGTAGCTGGCACAACTATGTCTGATTTTATGGATCGTACACTGGCATTAGGTTACGCAAAAGGCTCGATGATATTAATCACTATATTGTTGTCGATATTTGCATACTGGTATTTTAGCGAGCGTTCATTAAATATCAACTATATTAGAAACCGCAAGGCTGAAATACTTTATTGGATTGCCATCCTTTTCTCAAACACATTAGGTACAGCTTTAGGAGATTTTTTGTCTGATACGTCTGGCCTTGGATATATAGGTGGAGCTATTTTAATTGGCAGCTTACTAGCATTCATTGTTATATGTACCTTCTATACAAAGATTTCTCGTGTGTTTTTATTTTGGGTAGCATTCGTTTTGACTCGCCCTTTCGGAGCAACATTTGGAGATCTTTTGACAAAGCCACATGAAAAAGGCGGTTTAGACTTAGGTACGGCAGGCTCTTCTCTAGTCCTAGCCTCCATTCTTATTGCCTTTATGATTCATACGACATTTAAACAAAATAACGTAAGCTCAGAACAAGCGCTGTAGATTTCCTTTTTTATTTAATACATTACAAAACCCATAAAAAGAAAAAATCTAACGAAGTGACTAATTGCATGAACCACCTCTTTTTCGCACATACTCGTAAGGAGGTGGTGTTTATGGTTAATCAGTTAGAAGTTCTTACCCAGCGTGTTAATGATAAACAATACGATTACTGGCTTCATCATGATTTATTTAGTGCTCAATGGTGGCTAATTATCATTTTAAGTGCGCTTTTCTATTCGTTTTTTATCTCCTCATTGACCGACAACGAATAATATTTATTCTCTTAGTATTTTTTTCATTAGCTTTGTTTTAGTTGGTACTGTGGATGAACTCGGAAAGTTCTTTGGCGTATGGAGCTACCCTCATCAATTATTGGTCTTTACTCATCGTTTTAATTCCGTTGATTTTGCAGTTATCCCGGTTATACTTACATTAGTTTACCAATTCTTTAGCACATGGAAGATTTATTGGATTGCTTCTCTTATTGCTTCAGCTTTTATCGCTTTTATTGGAGTGCCTATATTTACTTTTTTCCATGTTCTATGGAGCATATTAATTACAGACACAAAAAAAGCTCACCTTAAAAGGTCAGCCTAAATAGGGGAGTTCTATAGAAAATGTTGTATTGCATTACTGATATTTATACTAGCATCTAATAGTGAAAAATTGGTGAAATGTTCGTCTCACTTATCTTTTTAAAAATTTCTTCTTTGCAAAATGAAGTCTACGTTTTAAGCTCTCACTATAAAAGCGTGAACTCGTGACAGGCTACGCTTTTATACATCTATATTCCATTAAGATCTATGAAAGTTAACCGGTCTCTAATCAGCACTTACTCGTTCAAGCCTGCTATTTTTAGGTACGTCTCTTTTATCTTCAATCGCTCTCTGTAAAGGAAGCTAAAAGAACTGTAAAATATATGGACGAAAAAGCTAATCATTATCTTGATATTATTAACGGTTTATCGCCAGATGACACTAACCCTGGCGAATGGGAGTTAATACATCATAATAAAACATCCTAAGGCTCTTAACATCACCTCCATACCCGCAGTAAAAAGACTTATCTACCATACCGTATAGATAAGTCTTTTTACTCCATTTGTTTGAACTAGACCGATGCGCTGGCAGTTTAGAGTTTGTGAAAATTCCCCCTGCAGTTCTTTTAAAAACGCATCAGCTGCAGCTGAAAGAACATGATGCTTTTTCCACACAATATTTAAACCCGATTCAAGTCTTGGCTGTAACGGCCTGAAACAAAGGTTGCTATTAGTAGACGTATTGACTATTTTATCAAGTGTTATGGCATACCCAATGCCTTCTTCAACCATAATGGCAGCATTATATGCAAGATTGTATGTAGTAACGATGTTTAATTTATGAAAGTCTTCGCCAAACCAATCCGAAAATTCATTTTTTGAAAATGTCTGCTTCATGGCCTGTCGTGAACAGATTAGTGGAGCGTTTAATAAATCCGCAGCTTGAATGCTTTCTTTGAGGGCAAGAGGACTGTCTCTTCTCATCACAACGCCCCAAACATCTTTGGCAGGGATATTAAGATAATTGTATTTTGAAATATCAGCCGGTTGAATTAAAATGCCAAAGTCAAGCAGCCCCTTGTCAAGCCGTTCCGTTATATCTTCTTCGTTTCCGCTGTAGAGGTGATATCGTATATTGGGATAACGTACCTGCACATCTTTTGCGACTCGTGCAATATGTTTCATTGCTTCTGTCTCCCCGCCCCCTATATAAATATCACCACCTATTGTTTCTTCCATGGAACTAAACTCCGCCTCCAATTTATCGACCATATTAACAATTTCCTCTGCCCTGTTTCGCAGAAGCATTCCTTCATCTGTCAAAATGATACTGTGACTGCTGCGAATAAATAATTTTTTGCCCAACTCTTGTTCAAGATCTTTTAATTGCCTAGACAGTGTTGGCTGTGTCACATGCAAAACATCAGCGGCCTTCGTGATGTTTCCTTCTCTTGCAACCGTAAGAAAATACCGCAAAACTCGAATTTCTATATCCCTCTCCTCCTTTCATAAGCTTTAGTATATACACTCCAGAAATGCTTATCAAACATATCATGATATGAGATATAAGTATTTTTTATATTTGGAAGAAGCCGTTAGAATAAACAACACAGAAGTTTATATCACACCATCAACATCTTTAATAATTCAATGTGGAAAGGAGCTTAAGATGAAAAAGCTGTTGTGCCTAGCTTCTATCTTAGTAACAAGCGTTGTCCTTGCCGCTTGTGGCAACAATAATTCATCTGCAACCGACCATAATGCCAGTAAGCATTTAAACCGAGTACCAGAACAAACAGAAGAAGTTAGTATTTCAAATACAAGAATAAAGTTAACGTTCAACAACAAAGAAGTGTTTGTTAGGATGTACGATAATCCAGCAAGTAAGGATTTTCTAGCTCAACTGCCTTTAACCGTAACGTTTGAAGATTATATAGGTAAAGAGAAAGTTAGTATTTTACAAAAAAGATTATCTATAGATGATGTACAAGCCGGAGACCTATCCAAAAAAGGAGACTTTGCTTATTACGCTCCTTGGGGAAATGTAGCTATTTTTTACAAAGATTTTGAGGATGCTACAAACGACCTTATCATACTAGGTCAAATTGAATCAGGAAAGGAAAATTTTGAAAATGTTGATGGTGATTTTACAGGTAGAATTGAAAAAGTGACTAAGTAACAACATGACAATACACCTTTAAACAACCCGCTTTACAGCAACTAGAACACAACATTTTTCAGAAAGAAGGATCTTTATTTTATGTCTAAACAAACTAAGCTACTTATATTTGTCTTAACTTTAGGAGCTTTCGGTATTATCAATACCGAAATGGGCGTTATAGGGATATTATCCTACATTGCGGATCACTTTCATATCAGTGTATCAAAGGCAGGATGGCTGGTGAGTCTCTTTGCGCTTACTGTGTCAATATCCGGTCCAACGATGCCGTTATTATTTTCGGGAGTCAATCGCAAGAAGGCAATGCTGCTTGTACTTGGTATTTTCATTTTCGGTAACATTATCTCTATCTTTACTTCTAATTTTGCTATTGCCATCATTGCGCGTGTGATTCCAGCTATTTTTCATCCAATTTATTTTTCAGCAGCTTTTACAATGGCAGCGAACTCAGTTAGCAAGGAAGAGGCTCCAAAAGCTGTTTCCAAAGTCTTTATTGGCGTATCTGCAGGTATGGTACTTGGTGTGCCGATCGCAAGTTTTCTTGCAAGTACAGTCTCGTTTCAACTATCAATGACGTTTTTTGCTGTTATTAACGCGATAGTATTTATTGCTACGTGGGCATTCTTCCCTTCAATACCTGTTAAAGAAAGACTTTCATACGGAGCACAGCTCAGCGTATTAAAAAAACCCGTTACTTGGCTTTCGATCATTGCTGTCCTTTTACTCAATTCAGCAGTATTTGGGGTATATAGCTATCTTGCTGAGTATCTTAAAAGCGTTACGAACCTTTCTGGACAATTAATTAGTTTCATGCTGGTGCTGTACGGTGTGGCAAATATTATCGGAAACATTATCGCAGGGAAATTACTTACGAAAAATGCCATTAAAACTGTAGTCGTTTTTCCTTTCGCATTGGGAGTCGTTTACATCATTTTATTCTTTATCGGACAGTTTACTTGGCCGATGGCTATCATGACTTTAGTTTGGGGAATATTTGCTGGTATAGGAACGAATATTAACCAATACTGGATTTCATCAGCAGCTCCAGAAGCTCCTGATTTCGCAAACGGACTATTTTTAGCATCCGTTAACTTAGGAACAACAATTGGTACAGCCGTAGGTGGACTATTTATATCAGGAATGGGTACACAATATGTTGTACTAGTGGGGATCTTGTCATTAGTATTGAGTGTACTATTCATTTTACCAAGAAGCTACATGCAACGTCCTGTAAGGCTACTTTCAAAATAAGACATCAACGCAACTTTCTTTCGGGATCCCTAGTAGGATCCCTTTGTTTTCTTTTATTAAATCTATGAAAAGCAGAAATCTGTTCTAATAAATGCTTACAGCATTAATATATATAAAATGGAGGACTTGAAATGGAAAACCACACTAAAGTGGCACTTGTCACCGGCGGAAATCGGGGTATTGGATATGAACTAGTGAGACAATTGGCGATGAAAGGTTTTAAGGTCATTTTGACGAGCCGAAATTCAGAAACCGGACATAAAGCCGTGCAAAAACTTAAAGACTCTCATCTTGATGTTTCATTTTTGACAATGGATATAAACAATCAAACAAGTATCAGTCAAGCTGCGGCTACAGTAAGTGAGCAATGTGGAAGATTGGATGTGCTAATTAATAACGCGGGCATATATTTAGATAAAAATCAAAAGTTAGTAGATATGGATCCTTCTGTTCTAGAGAAAACGCTAGAAACGAATTTCCTCGGTGCCTACCATGTAATCCGTTCCTTTATGCCCCTTATGGAACAGCAAGCCTACGGAAGAATTATTAATGTTTCCTCAGAATATGGAGCCCTGAGTGAAATGTCATCTCCAGGAGTAGGCGCTTATAAGTTATCTAAGCTCATTTTAAATGGCTTAACGCAGTTAATAGCTGCAGAAAGCACCAAAGATATCAAAATTAACGCGGTCGATCCGGGATGGGTAAGCTCAGATATGGGTGGACCATCGGCTCCAAGAACGCCACAGCAAGCTGCTCGTTCTATCCTTTGGTTAGCAACGATTGGACCCGAAGGACCTTCCGGAGGCTTTTTTAAAGACGGAAAACAAATCGATTGGTGAACTTTTATAGCGTTAAGGCTATTTCCTATGACATCTTGAATTTATAATAAAAACCCTACGGATTACTAGGAATAATCCGTAGGGTTTTTGCTTCTAAGATACATACGATCTATTATTTTATGCTATTATATTCCTCATCTGTTACTGGTTCTAACCATTCCGGCGTACCGGCAGTGATGGCAATGTGTTCAAACCAGCTGTCTTTTGCAGCACCATGCCAATGTTTGACACCATCATGCGTCACAATAACATCTCCAGCTTTTAAGAATTGTGCAGGTTTTCCTTCTTCTTGGTACCAACCTTCGCCCCCTGTTACTAATAGAAGCTGAAATCCATCACGATGAATATGCCAGTTATTGCGGCATCCAGGTTCAAAGGTTACATTTCCAACTCCAACGTTCACTTTAGGATCTGCGATTAAGGTTTGGAGATAACTTTGTCCAACAAAAAATTGTGCATACGCTTCATTCTTTTCACCTACTGGAAAAATAACGCCATTTTTTACTTCTTCATGTTTTGCCATTTTGATTCCTCCAATACTATCATTCATTGCTATAAAAAGTCCTCATTCGTTAGCCGTTTATTTTAATTTCCCGCCAAATACCGGGAAGTAGCTATGCTCACCATAATCTTGAATAGGTTCTACATTTTTCAAAGTCTCCATATCTGCATCGCTGATCACAAAGTCAAGCTTTGCATTGATTCTCATATGATCTGGGTTTGCCGTCTTAGGAATGACTGCAAGACCAAGCTGAATATCATAGCGCAGGCAAAGTTGAGCCACAGACACTCCGTATTTATCAGCTATTACCTTCACTTCTTTATTATCAAGAACCGCACCGTGCGCAATTGGTGAATATGCTTCTACCAAGATGCCATTCTTCTGGCAGAACTCAATTAACTCCAAAGGCGTATTGCTCACATGTGCCAATATTTGATTTACCATAGGCTTGATTTCACAGCTAGAAAGAATATTCTCTATATCATCCTGAAGGAAGTTAGAAAGGCCGATTGCCTTTACCTTCCCTGCATTATAAGCATCCTCCATTGCTTTCCATGCCTTTTTGTTTTCTTCGAAGTAACGTTTCTCTTCTCTAAACTCCGTCCAAGGCTGTGGACTGTGGATAATTAGAAGATCAATGTAATCCAGCCCCAACTTTGTTAAAGACTCATCAATGGAATTCGTAACTTCCTCATAAGTTTTTGCTTCTGCTGCAACCTTTGTTGTAATAAAAAGTTCTTCTCTTGCAACACCGCATGAACGGATTCCTTCGCCTATACCAGCTTCATTCATATAAGCTTGTGCCGTATCAATATGACGATACTCGCTAGATACCGCATCACGCACTGCCTGCGCTGCCTGTTCATCATCAAGCAGCCAAGTACCCAGGCCTAATAGCGGAATTTCTACACCGTTTGATAATTTATACGTTTCGTTAAACATGTTTTTTATCTCCTTTGAATTGTTTATTTTTTGTAATAACTTGTCCTATATACTTGAGCTTCCCATTTCTTATCAGAGAAATCTTCACATAAAACAGCAATTCTTACTCTCTTCTCTTAGTTTTCAAGGCTAATTTCATTAATACAAGCTAATGCATTCAGTGTTCTCGGAAAGCCCATATATGGAAGACAGTGAGTGATTGCATCAATCAATTGTTCCTTGTCATTTCCCACATTCAAGTTACCTTGTACATGTGCCTTCACTTGACCTTCAGCACCGCCTAACGCACTTACAATACAGAGAGTTAATAGCTCTCTTGTTTTCAAATCAAGTCCGCTGCGGGTGTAGAAATCTCCGAAGCAAAAAGCAGAAAGATATTCCTGTATATGCGTTTGATTCAATGGAGCATTCTTCTGCATTTTTTTAATAACATCTCCGAAAATCTCTACTTGAGTAGCCAGCCCTTTTTGCAAACGATTCTGTTCATCTATCGCCTTTTGGCTTTCAAGCGGTAACGCGATATGGTTTGCTTTAAAAACCTCATTCACTTCATTGACGGCATTTAACGTTTTTGGAAAGCCAATATATGGCGCACACTGATAAACAGCCTCTTTAATTTCTACAGGCGTTAGCCCAACATTCAGCGCTGCGCTAACATGTGCTTTTAACTGAGATAACGTCTGGTTAGTAACCAGAACGACCAGTGTAATTAGTTCACGTTGCTTATCGTCTAGGTCACCTTGATAAAAAACTTCTCCAAAAATGAAATGGCTCAGAATGTCTTGAAAATCCGGATCGGTAACATGTGTAGCCGGAACACCATCGCCAAACAGCTGTTTATATTTTTCTGCACTCTTATCAATACGGTTCATACACATCCCTCCTCTTGAATTTCATTTTTTTATACTTTTAAAACTCTCTATCTTTCTGTTGAAAAAATAATCAATATTGATTGATTAATCAACATCTGTCTATAATTATAAAAGCAAATAAAATCCTTTCAATCGTTAATTGAAGGCGATTCGTTGATTACTCAACAAATGAAGAGGTATTGTTGAATATCTTTTAAAAAAAGTGAGGTTTTTAAAATGGCGAAAGTGGATAGAAGAATACTAAAGAGCCAAGAGGCTATAAAAAACGCAGTGACTGAATTAATGACCCAAAAACGATTTGATGACATTACCATTCAGGATATTGCTGACAAAGCAAACGTTAACCGAGGCACGATTTATCTTCACTATATGGATAAATATGATTTATTAGATAAGATGATTGAAGAACATATGAACAACCTCGAAGAACTATGTCATTCGGCTGCTGATATGACGTTCCAAGAAGGAAATTATGTTTGGTTTGAATATTTTGAGCGTCACCATCTCTTCTTTTCAACCATGTTAGAAAGTAAAGGCGCTCATTATTTCCGCAGCCGTTTTCTCGAGTTAGTCATCCAAGAGTATGGTCCTGAAGTTGATACAACTGAAGGAGAAAACAAAGGGTTGCGTAAAGAGGTTGTTATTCAGTTCTTTGCCTCGGCCGTTGTAGGGACAGTAGAATGGTGGTTTAAAAACGGGATGCACGTTCCAACCGATGTAATAGCCGAGCAAACCGGCATATTGTTAGATCGGAATTTGGAATAATTTCATCCGTTTTACACGTACACATAAATGAAAATTCCCCCAAAGTGTAAAAGTGGCAGAAACTTTCTTATTAGAAGATTATGTTAATAAGCTGAGTTAGAGATGATATGACTTGCAGTCAGATAAAGAGATCATCTCAACATAAAAGAACAGCACTAAACCTGCTGAGTATCCATAGGTTTAGTGCTGCTCGAACATTTTGTTTTTTTAAAAACAGATATTGATTTTTACAGAAAGATTCATTTCTATCGGGAATAACTCTTTATTTTTTAGTTAATTTATAAACAATGTTTAGCTAGTAAAAATTAATCCAACTTTTTTATAATTTTTGCGGGGTTCCCTCCCACTACTACATGATCTGGAACATCTTTTATCACAACAGCTCCGGAAGCGATTACAGCATTATGTCCAATTGTAACGCCTGGATTGATGACAGCTCGTCCCCCAATCCATACATTATCTCCAATCGTGACGGGCTTGGTATATTCAACTTCTGTAATTCGCTGTTCTGCATTCACAGGATGAGTATTCGTATAAATATGTACGCCCGGTGCCATCATGCAGTTCTTACCTATTGTAATTCGTCCCCCATCTAAAAGTGTGCAGTCAAAGTTCGCATAAAAATTTTCTCCTACGTGGATATTGTATCCGTAGTCGCATCGAAAGTTAGATTCAAGGTAAATGCGTTCTCCTGTTGAACCAAATAGTTCCTTTAGTAACTCGGTACGCTTTTCATAATTCGTCTCATCTGTACCGTTAAACGAACGAACAAGCCTTCTTGCATCTTCCCGGTCCTTTACTAATTCTTGGTCTGCTGGAAAATACAGCTCGCCATCCACCATTTTTTCTTTTTCAGTTTTCATTGATTCATTCTCCATTCTTGTTATCAAATTTCCCACTAGATTGAATTCGTTTACATTTTATCATGATAGTCAATACAAAAATAAGATGTTTATAGATTCCGGTCAATAGCTCGAACACAAAAAAACTAAGAAACCACGCTGCTTTTGTACCATGGACAGCTACTAATTACTTTGTATATGTTTCCTTAATAATCGAAACAGACGCTGCTCCCGTAGCAAGTAAAATACCTGAGATTAAAATCATGCCCGGCATAGAAGATCCGATTATTGGGAACAAAGCAAAACTCAAGCAAGAAGCTATAATTTGCGGCAAACAAATACTTCCATTAAATAACCCTAGATATGTTCCCATATTCTTTCCTGACAGGGCGTTGGTAAGCATCGTGAACGGAAACGTCATCATAGCAGCCCAAGCGATGCCAATTAAAATAAATGAAGCAATCAGCATCCATTGATTGTGAATAAAAAAGACAGATCCAAAACCAATACCGCCTAGCAGTAAACTAAAAGCATACGCTGGCTTACGTTTGTTGTTGGCTACGCGTGACAAAACTAGTGACCAAATGACTGCGGCAATCGACTGTACAGCTGATAAAATGCCGAACCAGTTGCCAGCTGCTTGATAGCCGGAGCTAGACGGCTGATTCGTATACCAAACGTTTTCAGCGACTGCACCTGTACCGTATGTCCATAAATATTGAAAGCCCATCCAGCAGAAAAATTGAACAAGTGTGACCGTCCAAAAAACCTTTGGAGCGTTGCGAAGCAGTTTAAAAACGTTTACATTTTCTTTTGTAGCTTCATCTGGAATACCATGGTATGCTGCAAATTCTGCAGGTGAATATTCTTTTACTTTAAGTATTGTAAATAAACTACAAATAATTAACACAACGGCTCCAACATAAAATGAAATAACAACTGATTGTGGTACTACTCCTTTTGGTGCACTATTTGATACGCCTAATACCGTTAAAACAAAAGGGAAAATACAGGCTAGCACAGCACCGCTGTTTGATAGAAAACTTTGAATAGAATAGGCAAAACCTTTTTGCTCTTCATTGACCATGTCTCCAACCATCATCTTAAATGGCTGCATGGCTACATTTGATGATACGTCCATAAACAAAATAGTGATGGCGCCAAAAGTCATAGCAGCCACCGCACTAAAACCAAAACTGCCGGCGTTTGGCAGCAAACACATAACAATTACGGCTACAATTGCGCCAATCAGTAGATAGGGTATACGACGGCCAAGCCTTGGCATCCAGGTGCGATCTGAAAAATAACCAACTAAGGGCTGAACCACTAAACCGGCCAACGGCGGTAAAATAAAGAAAAAGCCTAATGTAGTTGGATCAGCACCGATTGTTTGAAATATACGTCCCATATTTGAACTCTGTAATGAGAATGCCATTTGTACACCTAAAAATCCAAAACTAATTAACCATATGGTACTGATCGGTAGATAAGGTAAGTTTGGCTGAACGCTTTTTTCACTGGTTTCAACGATTCTTTCTTCTAACATAACTGCCTCCTATGATTCAATTAACAGCCGCAAAAGATAGATGTTCTGATGTAAAGTGCTACGACATTCGTTGTGAACGTTTTCAAAACAACGATGAATACTGTAAATGCTAGTGTCTTTGGCTGGCTGTTTTCTATTTTGCTAGATTACCTCAGGAATACGGCATAACTAATAGTCCTGTCTAAAAATGCTGTTTGAGTATGTAAGAATTTTCACTATCTGCTCATCCGTAAGCTGCTGACTATCGCTTATACCTTCTTGAAAGTTTCATAAAATCTAATTATTAAAAACATTAGAATACTTTTATTTGAACATTATATACTAAACTAATAATTTAATGCAATCGTTTGCACAAATTATTTTTTAAATATTTAAAGACCTTCGAATCTCGTGACACTTTGCTTACATACTCATTATCATCGCTTTAATATTTCTAAGTAAAAGGAGGCTTTACTCTTGAAATCTTATAAAAAACCCAAAGAATATACGTATTCCTTGGGTTTGAGTTCCTTTAATTCACTTAATTTCCTTCTGGAGCAATCCATAATAGTAATTTCCTTCTGGAGCAATCCATAATAGAACAGAGATTATCTGTAATATAACTTTAACTGAAGGTTTTTGTAACCATAAGGATTATAAAGAAGATAACCGCGAAGAAAAATCCTTGACTGACAGGGCTAGTAGTCTTTTTATCTAAGGATTTTCGGGTAAATAGCTTGAAGAACAATGGAAACAGAATGCCTCCAATGATTGCTGTAATTAGTGCTTTAACTAACATCCAATACTCCTTTCTAAAAACTGTTAATATCCGTATATAGCTGGTTCAGTAGAGAAAACAACATCGCTCCATTTCCCGGGCAAATATTTTGGTAACCAATAGGAATGTTTAAGAATTGATCCCTTTAGCTATAACACTATTTTCTTATGTAAAAGGTTTTACAATTAAAAGCATAATAAACATGATAATCGCAAACAAAGCTCCCTGAAGAACAAAGTTTATTGGCCTATGAGTAGCTTCATTTGCTTTTAGAAAATACTTTGAACATCTTGTATGCATCATTATTTTTGCACATAAGCTAAATAAAACACCCGCACTGATTGAAGCAACTGCTGTTTTTAAGATATAAATTCACTCCTTTCTAAAACAATTGAAGGATACCCATAACTTAACATAAAAACCTAAATCCTACAAAAAATCATAGAATTGAAAACGTATGGTAATCGCCCGTAAACCATTCGTTTACAGACGAAGACGAAACTGTGAATTAGGCTAAGAAATTTTGTGGAAAACCGCTTATTTTCCCACTTATAGACGGCTTGTCTAGATACATTCATTTCCCCAGCTAAGTCTTCCCTGGACATCTTTTTCTCTTCTCTTAACTTCTGCAGCTGTTCCCCTAAATTCACTTTCATCACCTCTAAGGCTTAGCTTACAATAAATATGTAAAAAATTTCATAAATGCTTAGTAACAAGCTGCAAACCATTGGTTAACACGGCAGATATAAAGCGTACTCACTGGACATGTACAAATTCAACAAAGAAAAAAAGCTAGCATAAAGCTAACTTTTTTAAGTTAGAGATAAAGGCAGGCTAATAATTAGCAACCGCCAAATCCTCCCCAACAAGCACAGCCGATAATGATTAATAAGATAAACAGCACGATAATTAAAGCAAAACCACTGCCACCTCCGTAACCGCAGCCGCCGCCGTAACCATAGCCACAACCTCCGCCATAACCGCCAAAGAACATAAACTTCACCTCCTTCTTCTTCATACATTTAGCATATGATGAAAAACGAAATGTGCTCCACGAAGTGGATAAACTACGTTTTATATCACTATAAAAAAAACAATAACCTTTTAGTTTCTTTTACATACAATGAAGCATCCTCAAATCCCATATATGAGTTTTACACCCTCTGCAATAGAGTGTTTGAATTCCGCCCAATCAGTTCTATTGCGTATAAAAGCACTCCCTCACAACCTCGAATAAAAAAGTCTTTCTCAAATTAGAGAAAGACTTTTTTATTGTTATTAACAGCCAAATCCGCGGCCGTAACAGCTGCATCCAATAATGACAAGAAGAATAAACAGAACAACTAATAAAGCAAAACCAGAACCAGCTCCACCATAACTAGACATACAAACACTTCCTTTCGTGATATTTAACTAAAGGAAAAAACTTTAAACTTACATGGGTTAAGGTATTATATGTAGACATAGCTCATATCGATTGGATTTTGGTCTAAAATGGGCTATTTTGTTTAACGATAGCTAAATAACATCCTAAGTTTCACATAGTAAAAACCCTTCATTGTTAAAATGAAGGAGCTTTTTTGGCTATCAGCACCAAAGACGAGGTCTAGGAGGACAGCTTGGAGCACAAAAATGTTGGTGCGTTTCCTGACATACAACGGATTCTGTATGCGGGAATGAGTGCATATATTTATAATTTTTTTGATAAACATTTGTAGTATGACTCGGATGCATCACTGGCACAAACACATCTTGACCAGTAAAAGATGTATTTTGTTTAACTGGGTCATACTGAGCAGGCATGGTTTGAGGAGGCAATTGACCACAAGGTTTAGCTTGAGGATAACCACAGTTACCTTGCTGAGGATACATAGCGCCGTGATAACCACCGTAATTAGAGTGCTGATAAGGATAGTTGTTTCTCATATTAAAAATCTTCTCCTTTCTGTTAGTAGACTCCTATTACTGTATGTGAAACAACCATAGAATGTTTGGACAAATACCTAAAAAAGACCCTAAATAGTTAGGGTCTTTTTTACTAAGAGAAAAAATGTGTATCCTTAGTAACATAGCTATGATACTAAGAAATAAAAGGTTTTTTAATGCCCATTATTCCTCAAGATTAACATCCATCGCTCCGTTATCAATATTATTTAAAATGGTTTTGTTTTTATCGTCTAATTCATTACGTAAAAGTGAATTACGCGTCGCTTCGTATAAATCGTAGCTTCTTTCATCAACTGGAGAATTATGATCTTCACATATCATTTTTTCTGATTCTTTGGATTGACCTCCCATATCAGTCACCTCCTCTGTATAGTATGTGAGTTGATTAGAAAAAACATAATAACTTTATCTGCCCACTGTTGAGTAAGGTTTAATCAACGGTTAGCTGTTTCTGTATATTGTGTTTACATATGACCTTAGGTGAACACAACCATTTCTTGAGCGTGCTTTTGGATGATTTCTGGAACTTCCAGCAGTGAATGAACGGTTATTAATTTACCTTTTGGCGCAATATCAATTTCAACTTGGTTATAGCTCCACTCCAGTTCAGAAGGTACGTGAATCGCATGTATTCCAACCTCTACTGCCGGTCTTATATCGGTTTTTAATGAATTGCCAATCATCCAAGTTTTTTTTGGATCGTACTTAATTTGGTTTAGTATTTCTTTTAATGCAGGCGTATCTTTTTGTTCAGAAATAAATGCCCTTTTTTCAAAGTATTTAGCTAGCTCTAGCTGAACAATTTTTCTACCTTGGTTTTCCTCGTCTCCACCTGTGTGTAAGTAGAGATTATGTCCTTGTTCTTTAAGCTTATCTAATACTTCATACATATTTGGCAGAGGCTCTATCGGTACTTCAAATACACTTTGGCCAATTTTTTTGACTCTTTCGACTCTATCTTCATGAATATCTTGATGATTTTGTTCACTAAAAAATAAATAAGTAGCTACTAATGATTCTGGAAAACGGGAAGAGTGAAGGCCATACTTTTCGATACTTTTTAAATCTATCTCTAACTGCTTTTGTTTTATCTCTTCCTTAGTCAGATTTTCAAACCATTCCTGCAATTGAGCCACAAAAGCATTTATGGTGTCTCTAAAATATTTATTACAGTGAATAAGCGTATCGTCTAAATTAAAAAGTAAGGTTTGCTTCTGCATTTCGTGAAATCCTTTCTACAATGGATGTACAGACAATATATATATATAAATACTAACCGCTTTACCTATCCACGCCTAAAACCAAGATGAATTTTCCAATACCTTAGGCACAAGCAATTGATTACTACACTGAAATAAGAATATTTAGTGGAAAGATCCTTCTAACATATAAAATAGAAGGATCTTTTTATAAAATAAAACGCTGCAGAATATTCCTGCTAATAAATATAACGTTCAAAATGTTCTCTATTCATATTTGTTTTGAACGTAGAAGTACTCAGTCCTGAACGATTTATTAGCGGTTGGTTGCCTTCGTTTTCTTTAGGTATATTCATTTCAAGACCTTGTATAGTGAAAGGATCATACATATACGTTGTTCGTTCAGTTTCCGTATGCGACATTAACTTCACCTCTATTAATAGCCCTCGTTTTTTTAAATCATGTTAACTCGTTTACAGCAATCCTCGAATAAAAATAGCTACGTTTCATAGGTCTTTTCGCTAAAAAAAGATCCGCCGTTTTCTACTTTTTTTATTACGTTGTAATTTCTTGTGGCTCTTCGCCTTCAAGGTCAGTAAAGAAATTTTCTAAGGATTCCCTTGGGTCAAGAGCACGTCCGTCTTCTTCGACAATACGGTTAAGCGTAGGATCATTATTGCTATCTTTATTTTTATAGTTGTTATAATCAACTCTTTCTGCAATTCCTGAATTATCAACGTCTTTAAAGTCTTTCTTTGGCATAAAAACACCTCCTAGCCCTATTGTTTGAAAATTTGAAGATAAAATAAGTGGAAGGTTAAGTTATATTTTTATTTCCCCAGAATTAATTAGATACTTGTTGCTAAGAGATATGTACAACATGCTTAATTGTTTTACGAAATGGGGAAACTAAAACGTCAAAACTGAATTTACAGAGGAAGAATAACTAAACACACTTCTTAAAATAGCTATAAAAAGCAATCATTTTTATTAATCCAAAGACTAATTCTTTAAAGAGTTAGTCCTTTGTCATTCAATTAGTATACTCATGAACATGAAAAAAGAATGACAAATGAACTGTCATTCTTTCTCCTACACATGGCAAGCGTATAGTTTTCTTCACAAGGAAATGAAACATCTAATACCACTTTTTATAGTGTCATTTGTTACTAAAAAATAGTATAGGAAGCACGTAAGAAAATAATACATCCATTATTTACTATGTATGTACTTCTTCTAAGATAGGAAATTTAAATAGAAACAAGGAGGTGACACAACATGGCAAACAACAAAAGCAGCAACAACAACGAATTATTAGTATACGGTGCTGAACAAGCAATCGATCAAATGAAATATGAAATCGCGAGCGAATTTGGTGTAAACCTTGGTGCTGACACAACTGCACGTGCAAACGGATCAGTAGGTGGCGAAATCACTAAGCGTCTTGTACAAATGGCTGAGCAACAACTTGGCGGCGGACGCTTCTAACTAAGACAACTTTATAATTGATGGCTGAAGGAAGAATGGATCTCCATTCTTCCTTTTTGTACGAATAAAAAAGGAAGGAGAGATTATATGCAGCAAAATCAACCGGCTAAAGAAAATGCGGGCTTTACTGAAAAATCAGCAGCTTCTGCAACAAATGCACAACAAGTAAAACAAGAAATCCAAAGAGACATAAATGAAGGGCAAGGTGCAATGACTTCTCGAGAAGCAGGCGCAATGCGCGATTAAAAAAACACTTTAAGCAGTTTTTAATCACGGACTCTTTGTATAAGAACCTATAAAAGTACCTCAATTAACCGAGGTACTTTTAGCAGTCTACTCTATTTCGACGGGGGAAATACTGTGACTTCGGGTGTGTTTCATTAGGTCTATACTGGTGAAACACAAAGGCAAACGGTCTAATCCCCAATATATAAAAGGCGAGCCTGCCTTGTCCACCTGAAAAATAATTAGTTTGTATTTTGTCCCTCGCCATTCAGCCCTTCTTTTATGTACGCGTTAACCTGACTATTTGAAAGCAACCCAATATGTCCAATGCCATAAAGTTGAATATATTTCTATATCTTGAACAAACGAATCAAGACGCCGTGAAGCATCTAACCATCTCTTTATTAACATAATACCAATTGTTAGAAACAACATGTAAAAAAGCTCTCTATCGAAAGATAAAGAGCTTTTTCTTATCAACGAGTTCTCCATTTTGACAAAGATTAAGTGTATATCAATGGATATTGCATAAAATAAGTAAACAAGACCATATTAAATATGAATGATAGGTATAAAAGTGTATTTTCTTCCAATCATAGGAGATCGTATATGAATAATTATAAAAATGACAATACTGCAAGACGCTATATTGCTCATGTCAGTATATTTGGAACGACTCAAATTCATTTAAGAAACCCCTATATTGTTGCTTGGTGGTCAGCAGCTTTTCCTGGGTTTGGACACTTGCTACTGTCTAAATACCTTCGCGGCTTTGTGTTATTTATATGGGAGGTCGTCATAAACCTTAAATCTCATGTAAATTTAGCAATGATTTATTCTTTTCAAGGAAACATTGATATGGCCAAAGACGTGCTTAATACAAGATGGCTTCTTATTTATATTCCCGTTTATATTTTTGCTATATGGGATAGTTACCGAACAACCGTTGATTTAAATAAAATATACGTGTTAGCTGAAAGAGAAAATCATCGGTTCAACTCCTTTAGTATAGGAGCCATGGAAATAAACTATTTAGATAAACGGAATCCCATCTTGTCCGTTGCCTGGTCCTTTTTGATGCCAGGTCTAGGACAACTTTATATTCATCGGATCATTGGTGCTTTCTTTGTTATCATTTGGGCAGTCATTTTCTTTTATTATTCCCATCTACTTGAAGGGATTTCTCTGCTATTTTTAGGAGAAATAAAACAGGCTACTTCCGCTTTAAATAAAGAATGGCTGTTATTTTTCCCTTCCCTATATGGTTTTGCTACTTTTGATTCCTACATGAATACTGTTGAGAACAATAAACTTGTGGAAAGAGAGCAAAAAAACTTCTTCGAGAAAACGTATCAACATCCAAGCTTTTGTATTGTGAAAGGAAAAAAGGTGGAGTGAAAACATGCAGATCTTTTCTACATTTGAATACTCCAGTTACATAGAGTTAGCTGTTTCGGAGCTAGAGAGAAAAGGGATAAAGAAAAGGGATATATTTATTGTTCCTCTTAATAATCGAACAGAAAATCGCCGGATTTTTGATAGCCTTCATCGAGCAGATGGAGTTTCTCTTATTGATTTAGGAATGGCTTTAGCCACAGCCTTTTCCGTCATTGGTGCAAGCATTGGCTTTAAACTAAGCTGGGGCCCTATTTATTGGGGAATTATTAGTGCTTTTATCGGATTTAGCTTAGGATTGGGAATTAAACTATTTATATTTAAAGTAATCAGGAAAAATCAACGACTTCTGCGTGGCAAACATTCAGAAGTCATACTCATTGTGGATTGTCGTACGGTGGATGCCGAAATGGTTGAACAAACTTTGTGGAAAAACCTTGCCTTAGGTGTTTCAAAAGTTAGATCTGATGGCTTATAAAAATAAGTCACCATCGTACAATACAATAGCGAGATGCAGGATGAATGAATCACTATTCAGGATTAGAGATAACTTCCTTAACGGTTTGAGGGATTGAGGGAGTTTTCCTGTTTTTAAGCTGTATACTCTTCAATTAGCATAATTTCATTTATTAGAACCAAAAAAGCTCTTAAAAAGAGCTTTTTTGGTTCTAACATATGTTAAATGCCATTCTACCATCCTCTTTGATTTCTTAATGTGGTAATATGAGCAATATGATGCTTTCCATGCCAAGCGTAAGTGGCTATTAATTGCTCAATCGTCACTTCCCCATTTTCAGGATGGTGGATCATTTTCTTCAAATCTTTTTCATCAAGTGAGTTTAAAACTTTATGAAGACGCTTATGTAAAGCTGAAAAAAGTTGAAGAGAAACTTCTATCGGTAAATCATTATCAGGCAGAGTGGACCAAGCTACTTCATCATAGGCCTTAATAGTAGGTGCTTGCTCTGTTAAGCCTAATTTAAAACGAGTATAAGCATTCATATGTGAGTCAGCTAAATGATGGACAACTTGACTTAATTTCCAACCGCCTTCTCGATAAGGCGTAGCTAACTGCTCGTTTGTCAGCCCTTCTACAGCATAAGCTAATTGCTTTGGTGCATCTCCAATGTCATGAATCCAACCTTGAATATCTTCTTTCTGAATATTTTCCTTCACGGTAAATTTTCCAATAGGATATTGATTAAACATACTTCTTCCTCCCTTTCTAATTTTGTTAATATCTAGTATAGCACTCTATATGAAAATAAACTTGAATATTCAGAATAAACAACAGACGGATAAAGTGTTAAAAATAAATAAAAAAAGATCTTCAGCTATTGGAAGATCCTTTTTGGATAGTTGCTTTAAGCACTTGTAATCTTGACTGAGAATCATTGGTTTGCCTAATTACTTTTTCCACAATGTACTGATATCCATATAAAACAACGGCTAAAACCGTAGTCATCCCCCAGTACATGCTTGGCGACATCTTTTTCATTTTAAAGATGCCCACTTTTTTCAAAGCACCGCCAAAAGGGAAAATATTAAACCAGTCTAACACCGTATTGGCAAGTATGTATTTTAGAAAAGAGCCGTACGTTAGCTTAAATATCCAAAGCGTTCCTATTAAGTGCGGACCTAAAATATAAGTAAAATCTATAGGTGCTTTAGGAAATAAAGGATTGTTGTTTCTAAACCATTTTTTCTGATTAGCAATGACGGTAAACACAATGATGAATAAGTTAGCGAAAGTAGCTACAGGCAAAAAGCGGACAAATGATTTTGTTCCTATAAAAGGCGCAGTTAACCATGGAAAGATTAGCACGCTTAAAGAAATGATCAATTTTCTTTTATACTTACGCATGAATTGTCTCCTCAAACTGTATTTTCGTAAATATTATTACCTAAAATTGAAAGTTTATGTAATATACCACAACGATTCCAGACAAAGATAACCTAGCTAACGATGACATACGTTTATTTCTAGTGACGATGGCATTAAAATCCAATCCTCAAAAAAAGAAGCATCTAGTCTTTAAAGACTAAATGCTTCTCCTCCTTTACACCTTATAGATTTCATTAGACGACAGCCAGTCAACGAATTGATGATACGGATAATATGTAGTCCCTTTCAGCTCTATTTTTGGAGCTCCAGGATATTTAGTTAACAGTTCTTCAATTTCACCCTTACTCAAATGAAAGTGATAGTGTAGATCTTTTTCTTTAATCAAATAAGGATATTTTGATTTCCTTTGAGGTTTACTAAAATTTTTTAAACCATCGCCTATAAAATAACCAAGGGCAGCTAATCCTAACGCTAACCAAAAAAAGTTCATTTCCAAAACAGGATACCCCCCAAACATTTCTAATAAATACATTCTAGCGTAAGATTCATAACAAAGAGATCTTACTTTATAAGATCTCTACAAATTAGCCAGTTTTTCATCAGCTATAAACTTCATAAGTATACCTGCCCCTGAAACATTTAATAATATGCTGCTTCCTAAAATAACACCATATAATAATCCAGCTATATGTAATGTTAAAGCTAAAATCAAAAAGACTGTTCCTATACCAACTAAAAATAATCCCAAGCTTCGATTATCCATCTATTTCACCACCAAAAAAATAAATATAGTTATATTTTAACATAATTATAATTATTTCACTTATCAAAAAGAAGGAGAAGCTAAGCTATGTTAGTTTCCCCTTCTTTTTGTAACTCCAGTTTTCATTAAAAACCCTGCGGATATAATACAGGCAGCAGATAAAAGCAACCCTGTTAATCCCTGTTTTAAAATAAACCCAAAGATTATAATAGAAAATGATCCTAAAAAGAACATCAACTTGACTAAAACATTTCTTTTGCTCATTTACCCAATCATCTCGATTCTATATACAAATAATACATATAGTTACTCCCTCTGTTCTCTTTGTCCAGCACTCCAAGCTAACGCTAATATAGAAATCGTTACTACTAGTGCAGTCACCATAACTATATCCACCTCTTATTCCTTATAATTACATTTTAACATATTTTTAGAATACTGTTGGAACGGAGATTATCCGAAACTGACTAGTATAAAACGGATTACCAGCACAAAAAGAGCATCTAATTACTATAAGTGCTCCTTTTTTAGGTATTAGTACAACTAGACCCCTGTCCTACTACTTTACTTGGTAATAACCTCTGCAAAAAAACGAGTTCTTCGGTTTAATAGCAATTAAAAATGAGTTATAGATATCTGAGCCAGAAATGAATGTATTTATCCAACATACAAATAATAGGATGGATCTAATGTTTCCTGATACATAGAACGACGTAATAGCAGGAACTATCGATAATACAAGAAAAGGCAAGCTCATAAAGATCCAATATCTCGTTTTAGATAGAGTTGCATTTGTATTGAGCCAGAAAAATATTCCGCTAAATGTCAAGCTCACATCACCTTTTTTATATACGACTAAAACGTGCAGACATTCATGAATAGCAAAGACAATCATACCCATTATAATAAGATAAAAGAGATTGATGTGAGTAAAGCCTGCTCCAAAGAAATAAGGTATTGATAGAATAATAATCTGAAGCAAATGTACAAACTTCATATAGTGTTTTCGATACCACGTATTCTGGATAAAAGGTGTCCATTCAGAAAAGTCCATGCTTATTTGTGGCAAGTGACGAAACCAAATGATAATAGGCGTTCCCTCTCCTTCATGTAAACTTCCGCTAATTTCATTAACATAAAATCTCCTACTCTATATTAAGCTTTATGATTTAAATACTGAGTAAGTAAATGAACTGCGCCGTCTTGTTTTTTCTCTACTGCAACCTCTAAAGGTGTTTTACCATCATCTTTTTGTATATCGATATCTGCGCCTTTTTCGATGAGAAGTTTAATCATATTTTCATCTCCTAGCAACGAGGCCTCATGAAGGCTAGTCCATCCACCGCTTTGTTTTGCATTTACATCTGCGCCTTTTGTAAGCAACAAGTCTACAGCTTGAATTTGCTGATTTGCTACTGCTGCATGAAGAGGCAGGTTTTCATTCGAATTTTTAGCCTTAATATGAATATCCGCCCCTAGCGACAACAATAACTTAGTGCTATCCACTTGTCCAAAATAACAAGCTAAATGTAAAGGCGTCCATCCATCTGAATTAAAAGCGTTAAGTAAAGATGGCTCTTTATTTAATAAAACTCTTATCTCTTCGCTTTTCCCATTCACTGCAGCATTTGTTATTTGATCAATATATTCCACTTTATATCCCCCTAATATATAGAAATACCTTGATTATATTTCCATTTTATCATAGGTTAGTGGATGAACACGATATACAAACTCAGTTATATAAGCAAGAAGGACAATAAGGAATACGATGATAAAATTAATAATTATGGTTCCTTTAGTTAAGAATGGAGAGTTGGTATGAAAACGAATAAAACCGGAAAATTAGATAGCCACTGGTATGGAGTAAAGGTTCTTTATCAGTACTTCATGGTGGATAAACCTAATCCAGAAAACATTGATGAAAACTACGAAGAACATCAGATATTTGAAGAAAGCATTTTATTAATTAACGCTCCATCATTTGATCAAGCCTATGAAATTGCAGAAAAAAAAGCAAAAGAATGTGAAGACAGCTATACCAACGTTTATGATCAGACTGTAAAGTTCCAATTTATTGAGAGTTTAGATGCCTTCCTCTTATGTGAAGAAGAGGAGTTACCAAATGGTACGGAAGTATATTCACGTTTTTTACACGTACCTAAAAAAGAAAGTCTAGCTAATGTCTTATCTAGGTACTATCCGGAAGTTACAGAGGATGAAACAGACCTGATACGTAAAAACTTCATTTTAAGGAATAGAGATTTTAATTAAAAATTCATATTAAATATAAAGACAAGATGTATACGATATACGAACTTGATCAACATAATGTACTAACTTAAAACATAAGGAAGAGACGCCACTTGCTTTAAATGGCGTGTCTTCTTTTAAAATATTTGAGTAAAAGCTACAATTAAAATCGTAATCCCGCTTATCAACGTTCCGCATTGACCTAATGTAAAGCTGCCGATTTGAACATTTGCTGCTTTCTGCCCCACCATTACTCCTAGCCATACCGTTATAAAACTACCAAATGCTGATGTAAGCGAAATAGCTAAAGGTGATAAACCAAGTAAACCTGCTCCTAGACCGTTTGTAAGTGCATTGGCTGAAAGTGCAACACCTAGCACACTGCTTTCAACCCAGCCAATATATCGTACGTTTTCTTGACCACTACTATCTAGTTCATCAATTCCATTATTTTTTTGGGAACCAACTAATAAAATAATTCGAATTCCAATTAGCGTTAATAATACGACGGCTACAATAACATGGAACACTCCCGGTAAGATTGTTGAAATCCACCTGCCAAACATAATTCCCACCATGCTAAAGAGGAAACAAATAGCTGCTATTAGTAAATTCGAAAGCCATTTGATCCTGATTTTTCGTACTCCATAAGATATTCCTACACCAAAGTTATCTATACTTGATGATAGGGCAAAACCTAAAATGAATAACCATTCCATTTTGTATTCTCCTTTTGATGATAATATTGAGGAAATTTGCTTACTTGTTGCATATATTGTTGATAAACCTTCAATAAAATGATTACTGCGCGTTGAAAAATATAAAGAGGTGAATCGCAATGTCTAACATCCAAAATGAACAAAGCCTTGGTCTGTTATTACGGTCTTTATTAAAGGAAAATGCTTTATCTATGCGGAAACTAAGCTCACTTACGGGGATTGATACGGCAACTATTTCACGGATTATAAATGGAAAGCAGCAAGCAAATCTACATCATTTAAAGCAATTTGCACACTATTTAAATACGCCTCTTGAAGCATTGATTGATCCTGCTGAAGCTGCTTCAAACCATACAGAAAATGAACTAGAAACAGGCATTCATTACTCCATCGATAAAATTCAAGAAATACTTAAATCTTTTAATATAGCAGATACCAACTTTACGATTGAACGTGTAAAACAAGAACTAACAAAATATAAGCAATATGCACAGACAGACGAAGGACACAGCATGATCATAAATAACTTTCAATCCAAAATAGAGCAAGTAGGAAGCGTTGGTACTTTCATCGACCAATTAAAGCAAATGTATCTTGAATATTGTAGCGAAGAAACCTCAGCCGCCAAGCGCTCTATATTGGGAAGTGCGCTATTGTATTTTATTTTGCCTACCGATATTATTCCAGACTACGTCTTTCCAATCGGTTATTTAGACGATGCAATAGCTGTACAACTAGTGATGAATCAACTTACGGAATAAAAACTGAGTTTTATTAAGGGAACTGAACGCGGCATTCCGCTATTTATTGTGAAAATGGAACTTTTTCTGAACCATGACGATGAGCAGGTAAATACTCTATTGCCTTCTTTAATTTAGATAATTCCTTTGGCACAATCTTTTTAATAATTTTTTCTTTTTTACATGGCTCGCATGACTCATGGTTGCATCTATGTGCACACATACCTAAAGGGATTTTCTCTCCTACAAATGGATCTATATAGACTCCATTTTCAAATAACTTACTCTTAATAAGATTTTCATTTTGCAATCTGCAGCAATTAACACAATAGTACATTTGTTTTCACTCTCTTTCTTATACTTGATTTTGAAACATCTTATGAGAACTCATCAACAGAAGTGCTTGTTCCTACATGAAAAGTTGAAAAAATCTCAACAGGCGTTGATGAATACTCAACACACGTTACTTCCAAACATATAGTTTAAGTATGACATCATACAGAGTGTCATACTTGGGTTAATGACCGTATTACTTAGTTTATGGAGCTTGAACTCTAAAGCAAGATTAAAATTAAAAGCTGTAAGTTAAAAAGCGAATAATATTCCAGTGTTTGCTTAAACTACTCAAGATACCGCAACGTATCGACTATGTGAGAAATAATTCTCCTAGCAGAAAAGCTCCCTACGGAAATAGGGAGCTTTTTCTGCTTTTTATGTAAGGACGGTACATATTTATTTAGTCAACGTAATGTAGTTGATAGAACGCTCTAAAGTAGCAAAGGTAGATCACATTTGCGATCTACCTTTGCTCTCCATTACGGAGTCATCATTACTTTTTTAACACGGGTATCCATATTTCACTTTTAAAGGTTGGCGACGTTACATTTTTATGTTCATTCCATAAGATTTCCGGTCCTTCTACTTGTTCATAAGTTGAGGCCGGAAACCATTCTGAATAAATTCGTCCCCATACATCTTGTAATGTGTCAGGAAATGGTCCGACTGCTTCGAATACAGCCCATGTTCCAACTGGCACTTCAAGTTGTACTAAATGATCGGGACAATCCTTAGTTGTGGCTACACCGATATAATGGTCCAGCTGCCCTTTTTCCTCCATTCTCCCTTCAGAAAAGTTCACAGATGCACTAAGCAAACCTAATGGCGTAACATTAGAAAGTTCTTTTAACTTACGTATCGTTTCATCGTTCAAGCTTTCCCACATAGCAGCAATCTTTGGGTTAACTCCATGAAAAATTATCGGAACTCTTTCTTTAATACCAACGATATGAAAGGCCTCTTTTTCCTCAATTCGATAATTCATTTCATTTCCTCCTTTAATTGATAACTGAAAGGTCATTTTTGGAAATGCTTTAAGTGAACTCCCATTTTTTTTAGCTTCCGAAGGAGTTATACCGTGTAGATTTTGAAAAGCCCTTGTAAACGAATCGGGTGAGCTGTAATTGTACTTGATCGCAACATCAATGACTTTGATGTTACTATCTTTAAGTTCAAATGCTGCAAGTGTAAGTCGTCTTCGGCGAATATATTCTGATAAAGTAATACCTGCAAGAAAAGAAAACATTCTTTTAAAGTGATACTCAGAGCAAAGAGCCAGTCTTGCTACTTCTCTAAAATCGATATCATTGGTTAAATTCTCCTCAATATAGTGCAAAGCTCTATTCATATTTCTAAGCAAATCCATTTATATGACCTCCCTTATTATCAGAATAGCAGGATTTGAATAGAGCTATCCGACATTTCATGCACAGTTATGCAGGCTTTTTTCTTCTATTCATAAGTTCCTACAAACGTAAACAAGCTATTCAAAATGCAATTTCAGCTAGCATAATAACTTTAGAAAACAACAAATAAAGAGCCTTAAATTATAAGCCTCTTTATTTGTTATCTATTTACCTGTGTTTTCATTCGTAAATCCCAACCTAAATAGCAATTACACTGCATCTGTCATTACATATAAATGGGATGGCGCAATTTTGTTTTCTAAAATTACGTATGGATGGCATTTCATTAAAGCAAGCTTAAGAACTTCCGGCACTCTTTCTTCATCATAAGCGCACACTAAATATAATCCGCCTTTATTTACTAATTTATCGGCTTCATTTTCAAACTCTTCTAAAATAGGTACAATTCCTTCTTGCTGTCCCCATTCTACATGAGCCCATATTTGAAAAGATCTATTGTTTTTATAGAAGGGATCTAAGTGTCGAGAGAGATGTTCAAAGATTATAGCAGGCTGAAAACTCCCACTTGAACAGTAATAATCAAAATTATTAATAGTATGTATATATGTTAATTGGTCTTCAGTTAGAATTTCCTCTAACTTTTCAAAAATTAATGGAATTAATCTTTCACTTTCTATAACTAACGTATGTCTCTTCTGTTCAATACCCGAAACAATATAAGACACAAGATTGTCTAAGTAACTTTTCATATCGTCAATGTTGTAGTAAATATGAACGCTTTCATTATTCTGTATTAATTGAGCAAACTGATTTTTCAAATATGTACGCTCCCTTATATAAAATCAACCTAAATTTTAAGCCTCTTAAAATAGTAATTTGTTTATCTGTTAGAAAGATTCTACGCTTTGCGTTCCTGCATGTCAAAATTGGATGTTCTCCCCTTTGTTTTGGGGTGGACAGCTGTTTTTAGAACAGTGTATCTATATTGATTGCAAACGTTTGCGACAATTATTCTAGCAGCTTGACTAAAGGATACTATACCCTTTTCAAATACGATTAAAACCTAACAAGAAGTGATTATGGAATTAAACTTAAAAGAGAAGCTCCAACGTTTCTTCTATATTCACTTATGTCCTCTCAAAACCTTCAATTAAGAGAGTTAGAAAAAGACGGGATTGTTCACCGTGAAATCTATAAAGAAATCTCCCAAAAAGTAGAGTACTCCCTAACCGAATTCGGAAAATCTCTCGAACCAATCATTTTACTTATGAAAGACTGGGGAGAAACGCATAAGAACAGAATTATTAATGCAAGAGCAATGGAAAAAGAAGAAATTTAAATATAAATTATATTTATTAATAGATTCGTGTACTTTAGATATAGCCTATACACGAGTAGTTACTGTAATGTAATAAGCTAAAAAAGTGCTTGGATAATGTTTATCCAAGCACTTTTGAAATTAATTATGTATGACTTTTCTTTTTAATTTGTACACCTGTATAAATAGAATTACCTATTAATATTGCGGTTCCTAAAAGCCATCCCACCGTAGGAGAGTACTCAAATACATTTTTCAAAGCCATCCCTAAAGAAATGGCTGCTATTCCTAGCATTAATAAAAGTACAGTGATACCTTGCTGCCTTTGCATATATACCACCTCAGATGCTTTTCTTCTAATCATTGTTTCCTCGGCTGCTCTTTTTTCCCTACAATCCAAGCTAAAGATAAAATTGAAACAGTTACAACTGCTGCCGTTAACATCCCTATATCCCCCTCTTATTCCTTATAATTACATTGTAACATACCTTCAGAACAATATTTAAACATACCTATCATAATTAGACTTAGTTAACTTAAAATATGTTGTTGGTACAAAGAAAAAAAACCTATTTCTAGGGTTTTTCATTTTAATACATATAGAGCGTAACTCTCTTCATTAGAAAACCCAAGTTTACTAGCTAATACTTTTGACGCTTCATTATTATTATCGCAATCCCAAGCAGGCATAACATTCTTTTCTAAACACTTATTTATAAACTCTTGACCTACTATCTTTCCCAGTCCTTGTCCTCTATAGCTAGGCTTAGTCACAATATCGATTTCAGCTATTGTTCCACTATGAAAGATCGACACACATTCAGCGACAATATTTTCTTTATGGATAACACAAACGCCTAATCCGTTTTTCAGAAAATGACTTTCTGATCCCCAGTAATCCACTATATATGATTCATTAAAATTCTTACTTTTTCTTAAAGCGTCGGAGTTAAAATCTTTTAACTCATAAAGATCGGGAAGATTATACTTAGAAGGAACTTTTGAAGCAACAAATCTATACTTAGAACGCATCATTTTCTTTACGTACGGTTCGAAAGTCTCGTCAAAAAAAGCCTCCCAGTCGGTCGATGGAGTAAAAACAGTAAAACGTTTTTCCTTACCATAAACATTCTCAACAAAGTAACGATAGAGAGATTTATTAAACACCCCATCATTTCCTTTACCAAATACATAATAGTCACCTGCAGGTATTCTAAGAAATCCTGACGTTAGCCTCATACGATCATTTACATACACAGATCCTTCAATAACATGATTAACGACAGAAAAAGCAAATGTAGGAGTCTTAAATGATGCTTTTAAAATGTTATGTATCTTATCATAATCTTTTGGTTCTAAATAATACATTTTATCTACTCCTCCTTAACAAAGTATATGTTTATATATTTGTTAATTAATACCACACAAGATTATTTTACTGTAAACTGAATACTATACTTTTTAGATTTACCAATATCTAATTTATTAAAATATCGTAAATCAACATTTTAATAGGAGGAACTTATGATATCGCTTCATAGAATTTTAAAATTGCGTGATTTAGAAATCTTCCATGTATCAAGAAATGGAAGAATCATATCTTATGTAGTTATTGAAGACACTCGAAATCCATTTACAGAAGAAGATTCAGACCTTATAACATCGTTCTTTTCAGACTTTGTTAATAATACAAATTTAACAAACTTTATTATTAAGGAATACATTCAAGAAGATTTGTATGATCATGAAGTTAATCTAAAATTCTTCAATAAAATGTTAAAGAATATAGGTTCAAATTATAGTATTGAAGAATTTGATGAAATCAACTGGATTTATTTATCTCAGGATTAAAATATAAACTGTGTACACAACCATTCTCTTAGGCACACAGCAAAAAAGAGAACCCTTAGGGAAGTAAGAGTTCTGAAAAAGTCACTTTTATAGAATATGCAGCTTTTTATACATCCTTCATTTAGTTGGTTTTTCATTAGGAGGACCAATTAAATCGATGAATTAAAAGTGCACCTCTTATTCATATGTTAGAACACATCAAAAGTATTATTTATATTTTAAAATATGTTATAGTTTAATTCCAATAATGGTTCATACTTGAATACGTGTGAATGAACCCTTATAAAAAGTAGCCTCGCTTGCCAATGCCGAGGCTGCTTTTTCTTATTTCTTAAGGACTTTTGTCTTAAAAATGGATGTATGTCCTGTGAACAAATACTTAGAAATCACATATTATAGTGTATCTTCTAATTGAAGGAGGTATGCAATTATAGAAAACTTGGTTAGTTATATTAAAGAATTAGGCTTTCCAGTTGCGCTATCTTTTTACTTACTCGTGCGCATTGAAAGCAAATTAGATCGAATTACAGAACTGCTTCAAATTCTTATTGAAAAAAAGGACAAGCAATAAGCAGACTTCTGCTTTTATACCCAAAGCGAACTTGTACCTTCTTTTTCAAGATGCAGCACATCCACTTCTATTCCCCTATCGTATCCATGCTCTCCACCCGGAAGAACAATCAAGCCGTTCGCCGCAGCTAAAGACGAAATAGCACCCGACTTGTCCATGCCAACAGGCGTTACTAAGAGCCTTCCCCCTTCGTCTGTAATTTCTCCTCGCACCATTCTTGTGAATGCGTTAGGCTCTTTAAAACGGCCGTTTAACACCGCTTTTGTTTTATGTAAATGAGGCGCCGGTGAATGTAAAAAGCTGCGAACAATCGGACGTACAAACAGTTCAAACCCGACATAGCAAGCAGATGGGTTTCCTGATAATCCAAACAGCAGCTGTCCGTTTCGTTCTGCGACTGTTGTGACGCTTCCCGGTCGCATCGAAATTTTGTTAAACAGCACATTGGCACCAAGCTTTTCATAAATAGCCGGCAAATAATCATAGTCGCCAACGGATACTCCGCCGGTTGTCAGTAAAATATCCACTTCTTCAAGCGCTTTTTCTACCGCTTCATAGCAGCGGTCAAAATCATCTTCAAGCTTCCCTAAATATTTCGGAATTCCCCCGCTTCTTACGATTTGTGCAAGTGCCATATAAGAGTTGCTGTTGCGGATTTTCCCTGGTTCTAACGGCTCGTTTACATCAAGCAGTTCACTTCCCGTTGTTAACACGCCAACCACCGGCTGCTTCACCACGGCTACATCCGCATAGCCAAACGTAGCTAAAAAAGCCGTGACGCCCGGATTAATGCGCGTTCCTTTTGAAACGAGCACGTCTCCTTTTTTTGTTTCTTCTCCTTTTAACGCAATGTGTTCCCACTTTGAAGCAGGCCTGCTTAACGCCATATACGTTTTGCCTTCTTTTTCATACGACTTCGTCACTTCAAGCATCACAACCGCATCACATGAATGAGGCACTTGCGCTCCTGTCATAATGCGCACTGCTTGAAACGGCTTTACTTCTTCTTCAAAAACAGAGCCGGCGCCGATTTCACCTACAACTTCGAACTCTACAGAATGTTCATTTGATACTTCTACGCAGTCTTGTGCTCGAACCGCAAAGCCGTCATAAAGCGATTTATTAAAATGAGGCACGTTTTGGTCGGCAATAATATCTTCTCCTAAATAGCGCCCGTAGCTTTCGGTGATCGATACGCGTTCGATGCTGCCTTTTCTTTTATATGTCATAACTTTTTCAATTGCTTCAGGAATTGAAATAGGTGTTCTGCTTTCTAACATACATTCTTCACTTCCTTTATGTCTGTTCACTTTTTACGCTATGGTGTAAAATCATAGCATATCTCACTATTTCTATCATACAACAAAATTTACTGAAAAAGGATGAAAACACCGATGTCTTCTTTTACACATTTTAATGACCAAGGCCGTGCCAATATGGTCGATATTAGCGAAAAATCTATCACTCGCCGCGTTGCAACAGCTCGTTCAAGCATACTCGTTAACAAAGAAATTCACGAAGCCATTGTAGAACATAAAATCGGAAAAGGCGATGTGCTTGCTGTCGCACAAGTAGCAGGGATTATGGCAGCAAAACGCACGTCTGACATTATTCCGATGTGTCACCCTCTTTTATTAAAAGGCGTAAACCTTTCATTTGACTGGGATACAAGCAATAACGAGTACCGTTTATTAATAGAAGCAACTGTTAAAACGGAAGGCTCAACGGGCGTTGAAATGGAAGCTTTAACTGCCGCTTCTGCCTGCGCATTAACCGTTTATGATATGTGCAAAGCCATTGATAAAGGCATGATTATCGGCGAAACATATCTGCTTGAAAAATCAGGCGGCAAAAACGGTGACTACAAACGTACGGAAGCGTAAAGGAGGTACATAATGAGCGTACATGAACATAAATCCAAAGCAACTCAGCCCGTTCGCTGCAAAGTCATTACGGTATCCGATACACGTACAAAAGAAACCGATAAAAGCGGCGCGCTAATGATCCAACTTCTGAAAGAACACGAGATGCAGGTCGCTTCCTATGAAATTGTAAAAGACGATCAAACGTCGATTCAACAAGCGATACTTGCCGGATGCAGTGCTGAGGACATTGACGTTGTTCTCACAAACGGCGGCACCGGAATTACAAAACGAGACGTCACAATTGAAGCCGTTCAAGTGCTGATTCATAAAGAAATCGTCGGGTTTGGCGAGCTGTTTCGCATGCTGAGCTACACCGAAGACATTGGCAGCGCAGCGATTATGAGCCGAGCAATTGCCGGGACGATTAACGAAAAAGCCGTTTTTTCTACACCAGGATCAAGCGGTGCTGTTCGCCTAGCTATGACCAAACTGATTTTGCCTGAACTTCGCCACGTTGTGTGGGAATTAAACCGCCAGCGCTAACAAAATGCCTATGCTTGCGCATAGGCATTTTCATTAATCATAGTCTTTATGTACCCACTCATCTTCTGGAATGCCTAAATCTTCTCCAGAAAAACGCTCTTCTTTAAACGGATCTCCTCTAAGATGAAAGCCGTTTTGCTCCCAAAAGCCCGGATGGTTTTCATCAATAGCTTCAAAGCCTCGAAGCCATTTGACACTTTTCCAAAAGTACAAATGCGGCACAACCAATCGCAGCGGATATCCATGCTTAGGTGTAAGCGGCTCTCCGTTAAAGGAATGAGCGAGAAGAATATCGTCTCTCAGTAAATCTTTTACTTCAATGTTTGACGTATAGTCATTATCTCCGTGCAGCATGATGTATTTACTTTTCAACTCCACGCCAACTGCTTTTAAAAAGTCTGTAAACAGCACGCCCGTAAATTCATTATCAAGTCTTGTCCATCTCGTTACGCAATGAATATCACATTTCACCGTTGTTTGAGGCATGTTCAATATATCTTGATACGAAAGCGTCACTTCTTTGTCTACCAACCCAAACACGCGAAGCGTCCACTCCTCTAAGTTATACTCCGGCACGTCGCCTTCATGTAAAATAGGAAAGCGCTCTGTCACTACTTGCCCCGGAGGCACTCGTCCTTCATACTTTGGATCAATTTCTGGTGTTTTCATTCGTTTAATACGGTCTGCTTTGTTCATAGGTACCACCTCTTTATTTTTTTATCAGCGTGCACTTTGCTGACTTGTTTGATTCGTTTCGACACCTTTATCTCGTAAGAAAAACATCGCGGCTAATGTAAGTACGTAAGGGACCATCATCGTAAACTCAGTCGGTATTGAAAAACCTTGCAGTCGTGTGCTCATGGCATCCATTAAGCCGAAAAGGATACTTGACGCTAAAATACCGAGCGGATGAGACTGACCGAGCATCATCGCAACAAGTGCGATAAATCCACGCCCTGAAGTCATGCCTTCTGAGAACATCGTGACTTGCCCTAACGAAAGCTGTGCTCCCGCGATCCCGCACAGGATTCCGCATGCTGCAATCGCAAACAGCTGATATCTTATTGCTTTCAACCCAAGCGTACTTGCTGCTACTTTATTGTAGCCTACTGCTAGAAGACGAAAACCAAAAATCGTTCGATAAAAGAAGATATAAAAAGCAATAGCTGCTAAAAAAGCAAAATAGACAAGCGGTGACTGCCCGGAAACAATGTCGCCGATTATAGGTATGTCTTTAATTAAAGGAATATCCCATGTACCTATCCCGTGCATGTTTTTATCGTAATAGGCACCTTTTGTATGAAAAATAGTCCGGAGTAAAAATGTCGTTAAGCCCAGTGCTAAAAAATTAATAGACACCCCAACGACAATTTCATTTGCTTTAAACATCACGACCATCATTCCAAAAAGCAAAGCAAAAAGTAAGCTTGCTCCAGCCGCAATCACGATCGCAAAAAAGACATTATGAGTATAATAGTTGCCCGCAATCCCGCTAAAAGCTCCAATCAAAATTAGACCTTCTAGCCCTACATTAAATATGCCTACGCGCGCGCAAAGCATTCCGCCTAGCGCCGCTAATAAAATCGGTGCAACCATTCGCAGCGTTGCATTTAACAGTGACCAATCAAGCAGCTCCACGAATATCAGCTCCTTTCTTTTTGGCTTTCCACCACTGCTTTGTAAATTTCGCTGAGATAAATAGAATAAGAACAGCTTGCATAATACTCGCAATTTCTAACGGAATTTCTGTATTACGCTCTAGCCCCATCGCTCCTGTTTGCAAAGCGGCAAGTAAAAGAGACGTAAAAACAATGCCGATTGGATTTGAATTTGCTAACAGAGCAGCCATCACTCCAGTCCATGCATATCCAGGAACGGTGAGCGCACCGTCTACAAATCGGTACTGTGAACCAAGCACTTCAAATCCTCCTGCTAATCCAGCCAAGCTTCCGCTAATAAACATGCTAAACAGCATGACTTTTACCTGATGAATGCCTCCATACGCTCCGAACAACGGATTTTTCCCGGATGCGTTTACTTCATAGCCAAACACAGAGTAGCGAAGCACCGTCCATAGCAGCAGCGCACCCACTAGAGCAATGATAAATCCGACATGAAGAGGCATTCCTTGAAACACTTTTCCAAGCCATGCTGATTGCTCAATCATAGGCGTCTGAGCGAGAGCAGCTGAGCCTGTTTTATCTTGAAAAGGGTGACCTGCTAAATAACTTGCAAATAAAACAGCGATATAATTTAATAAAAGGGTCGAAATGACAAGCTGAATTTTAAACGCGGCTTCCATCCATCCTGCTAAAACGGAAAGCAATCCCCCTGCCACAACAGCAGCGGCAATGGCTGCTATCAGCTTGACTATCCCTGGAGCCGGCAGGTAATAAGCAACAATCGCTGCACTAATCGCTCCAACGACCATTTGTCCTTCTCCCCCTAAATTAAACACACCTGCTCTAAAAGCAAATCCCACACCTAACGCAATTAACAGAATAGGCGTAGCGCGAGCCAGCGTAGTGGTGAAGAAATAAAAATTACCAAACGCTCCATTCCAGAGCTCTGTATATGTTTGGAAAACCGAACCACCTGTTAAGGAGATAATAATGCCTCCTATCGCTAAGCCAAAAATGACCGCAATAATCGGTTGGATTAATGATTTAAGAAGTTTCTGCAACTGTATCACCTTCTACCGTTCCTCCTGCCATTAATATGCTTAGTTTCTCTTCCGTCGCTTCTTCTCTTGTAAGCTCTCCGACAATACTGCCTTCGTACATCACTAAAATTCGATCTGATAGTGAGATAATCTCCGACAGCTCAGACGATACAAGTAAAATAGCAGAGCCATTATTCCTTTTTTGAATCAAGGCATCATGAATACGTTCCATTGCCCCAATATCCACTCCTCGCGTTGGTTCGGCAGCAAGTAGAAAAGAGGTGTTTTGGCCAAGCTCTCTTGCAACAATTAATTTTTGCAGATTTCCCCCAGACAGTTCTCCTGCTTTTTGCTTAGATGAAGTGGCTTTAATCGAAAATTCATTTATCCATTCCTCCACGCTCGACTTGAATATCTTTCTTTTCAGCCAGCCCATCTTCGAGTAAGAAGCTTTATACTGATAGCCCATCAGCGCATTTTCCTCGATCGTATCGTCTTTAGAGGCTCCCCACATATAGCGGTCTTCTGGAATATGAGCAATTCCTGCCTCTCTTCTTTCACGCACAGATCGCCCTGTAAGATCTTCATCTCCAAGTTTGATACTTCCGGTGTCTGTTTCTACTAATCCAGCAATTGCTTGAAGCAGCTCTGACTGCCCATTTCCTGAAACCCCTGCAATACCGACAATTTCGCCTGCAGAAACGTGAAGAGACACATTTTGCAATACGTTTTTTTGTCCTTTTCCTTTTAAAAAGAGATTTTGTACGCTTAAATGAGAAGTGCTTTGTGATGGCACTCTTGCAGGACGCTCTTTTAATTCTCTCCCTACCATTAGTCTCGCTAAATGGTGAGCATTGGTATCTTCTTTACTTGTGACGCCGGCTACTTTACCATTTCGAAGAACTGTAATTCGGTCCGCTACTTCCATCACTTCTTGCAGCTTATGTGTAATAATAATGATGCTTTTTCCTTGAGAAGCCAAAAACCGGATTGTTTTTAATAGTTCCTTTACTTCATGAGGAGTAAGAACGGCGGTAGGCTCGTCTAAAATAATAATTTCTGCTCCTTGATACAGCACTTTTAAAATTTCAATCTTTTGCTGTTCCCCAATTGAGCAATGCTTTACTTTTTTATGAACATCCACTGAAATTTGATAAGTTTGGGTTAATTGCTGTACATCTGCTTTCGCCTGCTTTCTGTTGAAAAAGAGACCTTTCTTTGGCTCATGCCCCAAGACAATATTTTCAGCCACTGAAAAATGAGGAAAAACCATAAAATGCTGATGCACCATGCCTATTCCGTTTTTAATCGCATCCGCAGGAGATGAAAACGAAACAGGTTTCCCGTGCAGCTGAACACTTCCTGAACTCGGCTTTTCCATTCCGTAAAGCATCCTCATCAACGTTGTTTTACCAGCACCGTTTTCTCCGACCAGCGCGTGAACCTCCCCTTTTTTCAGCGTAAAAGACACGTTATCGTTTGCTAAAAATGAACCGTATTTCTTCGTCAAATTCGTTAACTGCAACAGCTCACTCATTCCATTCATTGCTCCTTTCCCTTTAGGTTTTTTTCAAAAATAAGAAAGAGAAGCCAGCCTTACTCGACTTCTCTTCTCAACTCACTTTGCTAACGGATCTTTTACCACTGTTTTTCCATCAATAATCGAATCTTTAATTTCTTTTAATTGATCAATTACATCTTGTCCTACAAAGTCATTAAGAGGTGTCTTGCTGTCTTGAGTCACATACGTTAACCCAACACCTTTTTCTTTTAAGCCGTATGTCACTACGCCCGATTTAAATTTGTCATTTGCTAGTGCTTCTACCGTTTCATAAGCAGCCGCATCAGATCCTTTTAACTGCGATAAAATGATATGCTCAGGATCTACTTCCGTACGGTCAATATCTTGGCCTGCCGTATAAAAACCTTTTTCTTTTGCTGCTTCAAATACACCCAAGTCGCCTACAGCTGATGCTCCAGCGATAAAATCAGCGCCTTTTGAAGCCTGTAAAATAGCAAGTTCTTTTGCTTTAGCTGGATCAGAGAAGCTTCCAACATAGTTTACTAAAAACTCTGCTTTTGGATTTGTTGATTCTAGTCCTTCTTTAAAGCTTACCGTCCATTTTTTTAATAATGGAATATCATCAGCTGCAACCATTCCTACTTTATTCGTTTTCGTAATCAATCCTGCGGCTGCTCCTAATAAATATGAAGCTTCTTGTTCACGGAATACAACGCTTCTTACATTTGGTAAATCAACCACTGTATCAATAATCGCAAATTGACGCTGCGGATTTTCTTGAGCTACTTTTTTCAACGCATCTTCGGATTCAAAAGAAGATGTAATAATCAAGTCATAATTTTCTGCTACGGCAGCACGCAAATTACTTTCAATGGCTGCTTGATCTGTAGATTCAATTGTCTTTACATCAATGTTATACTTCTTCCCAGCTCGTTTTGCTCCCTCATCCATTTGCTGAAAAAACGGGTTAACCCCAATCTTTTCAGGCAAAACAAGAGCAATTCGCTTCTTTCCTTTCTCTTCACTTCCACTGCTTTTTGTGCTTTTTGACTGACAGCCAGTTACGAGTAGTACAAGCGCAACTGCTAAAATAAGAAATCTCTTCATTTAACTTACTCCCCCTATAATATAAAAAAAGCTCTTCCTTTATATAAAGGAAGAGCTCGTTAACCAAACGTCTCTTCCTCATCTTCAAGAACATACTGTTCTTAAGGATTTGGCACCATTCTGTCATAGACAGCGGTTGCCGGGTTTCACAGGGCCAGTCCCTCCACCTCTCTTGATAAGGAAAACAATAGCTATTTGTTTTATGTAATATAGTCAATATTAATAGTTTTTTAATAATTGTCAATATTATTTTTCTTTTTCATACAAAAAAACTTTAAAAACAGATAGGATTATATGGTTTTAGTCTACTAAAATAGAAGTTAAAGCCTTTACCTCATTTCTTGAATCATTCTATACTTCTTCACAAAGCGCTTATACTGAATTTGTTGACTGTCGAAAGGATTTAGTGGTAGCAAATAAATTCTATTATGCTTCTTCGGTTAATGTGTTATTAATTGAAACCACTTTACCAATAATGTTAGACTTTTCCTTAGCGATATTGTTAAGAGGTGTTAATGTTGAAATTAATGAAAGAATTATCTGGCATAGCCATTGGGCTTATTATCGCTTTAGCCGTTTCAAAAATATTTTTTGATACCCCGACCAACATTGGAATCGTAGTTATTTTTATTACGAGTATGGTCGTAACAGGGGTAGCAAGAGCAAAACTAAGATGAGATAATCTAACAAAAAAACACCACCTTTTATTCGCAAGGTGGTGTTTTCTTTTAATGATTTTAGTATGTAGTAATTCTAAGTGAAGGCCTTTACCCTTCTCCATCAATCATCGTATACTTCCTTGCAAAGCGCTTGTAGTAAATTTGCTCATCCTCTTGCCCATCGTTAAAAACAAGTCGGTTATGATCAATATCTTTCTCTTTTAACACATAGCCTTTTTCATTCATCAGTTGAATATATTCATCTAAATGTCCTTTTTTCACCATATAGTAAAGAGCATCATCTGAATCCGTAGTCTCTGCTACACCTTGACTTCCCACTTCTAATTTGAAAACAGCTTTTGCCGTTTGAATGGGACGGTAGTCTCCAAACACTCTTTCCCAATTTAATAGCAGCAGCGCGCCGAAAATTATGATACATCCTCCAGCCGCTACGGTTAGTAAAAATCGTTTTGACACACCTTTCTCTCCTTTACATTTACATTCTTTTTCTTCTATTTAATACAACAGATTGCCCTAAACTTGTTTTTACGCCAAGCCCTAGATACACAGCAGCACCTAAAGCAATTGAAATACAAGATGTGCTAATCGCAAGTGAAGATGCAGACAGCTTATTTTCTAAAAAATAGTGAGAAGTATAATTGCCGATAATCACAGCGGCTGACATCACACTTACTAATAAAACAGGTGTCAACGCAGCTTGTCCCAGTGATTGAACTCGGTAAGAAATAGATTTTTCAATTAAATAGAAGTTATATATAACCGATACACCATACCCTCCGTAAGTCGCGACAACCGGTCCAATTTCTTTTAAGCTTGAAACCAACAGTACGTTTAATACTATCTTCACAACAATTCCTAAGCCCAAGCCTAAAATTAGCTTCTTTTGTTGATTAATTCCTTGGAGAATTGCGGCTGTTACGGTAAAAAGAGCAAAAAGAATCGCAGCAGGCGCATACCATTGTAAAACAACTCCACCGATTTCAGGACTGTTTTTCGCTCCAAAAATCATCATATATACCGGCTTACCCAATAAACAAAGCCCTACCGCAGCAGGAAGAGTAAAAAACAACAGCAGCTGCAGCGTTTTTGTAATCTTTCCTTTTACTTCCCGTAAATTTCTTTGCACAAAAGAAGATGTAATGCCCGGAATTAGCGACATGCTGAAGGCAGTCGCTAACGATACCGGCACCATCACCAAAATTTGCGCTAATCCAATGACGGAGTTAATCGTTTCAGCCTTAGCTTGTCCATATCCTATTGATTGAAAAAGCATGTTAATCGTAAACGTATCAATATTTTGATAGATAGGAATAGCTAAACCAACTAATACAAACGGAACAGCGTACGTCACAAGCTCTTTGAACATTAAAGAGAACGGAACGAATTTATTATTCTTTCCGCTGTTCACTTCTTTTATAATCAACCGCTTGCGCTTCAAATAAACCGCTCCAAGAATCCCAATTCCCCCTACGCCTCCAATAAACGCTCCAAACGTACCGATTCCAACAGCTTTTGTCATTGTGCTATGAAAAAGGTGAATAACAGCGTATGCTCCTACTAAAATGAACAACACTCGCACTATTTGTTCAATAATTGTACTTAGCGCGGACGGTCCCATAGACTGGTTACCTTGAAAGTAGCCTCGTAATAGACTCATAGGCGGGATAATAATTAAAGCAAAGCTTACCATTCGGATGACGTACACTACGTCTTTTTGACTATTTCCTGAGGAATCTTTTCCGTTAATAACTAGTTCAGCGAGCCACGGTGCCATCGTATAGAGGACTAAGAAACCTATTATGCCCGTTATCGTCATTAATAGAAGTCCTGCTTTTAACAGATCTTGTCCCGCACGGTAGTTTCCAAGACCGTTATATTTCGATACATACTTAGAAACAGCAAGCGGAAGACCCATTGTCGAAAAGCTTAGCATCAATGTATATGGACCGTATGCATACTTATAAAGTGCATAACCTGACGTTCCCACTAAGGCTGTGAAAGGAATAATATAAATAAAGCCTAAAATCTTTGTTAACAAAGAAGACGCTGTTAATAAAAGCGTACCTCTCATCAAATTTTTTTCCATACATCAAAACTCCAGCAATAAATATTATATTTTTAACAAATACTTGATTTATTGTATCATAATTACAATTATTATCCAGTTTTTTATAAAGCATTAGAACCTTCTTCATATTGCGTTTTTTTACCTAATAAAGGAATATAAACCACTCTTTTCACCTATGATAAATGAATCGTTTTTTGCTTTTTGCTTTACCTGACGTTTACATTCTAAAAGACGTGTTACATTATATATATATCAGTTACCAACTCAACTAAGACTCCTTGACTATTCTGGCCTACCTTCTCTTTTAGGTAGACTGAGGTTGCTAAATCGTTATATATAGGAGGAAAAAATCATGAAAATGAAACAACGACTATCAAAAGCGGCTGCTGCTGCGACGATTACAGGAATTGCTGCGTTTGGATTTGCTCCTGTCGCTCAGCTTGATACACCAGCACATGCAGCTACATCTCAAGAAACAAGCAGTCAAAGTCAAACAGCTGTAAAGAACATTAACGAAATTTATAATGCGGCGGTGCAAGGTGAAGTGCCGCGATTAACAGCAGACTTTAAAATTGGCAAAACCCTGCGTCAAGACGTTCGCGATCAGTTCGGTCCGCCGCCTGAAGGTTCATCAAATAGCTTTGACTACTACCACGCGGAAATGGGCCATCCTGGGTATGCATTCGGCTATGACCAAAATAACGTCATCAATGAAATTCGCTATTTTGGTACGAATGTAGAGCGTCAAACAAATTTAGGGTCCATCACGCAAGCTAACTTAAAGAAAGAATTAGGTCAGCCAAACTTTACAGGTAAAGTAAAAGGTGATGGTACGACTCAAACGAGATACACGTATCACGCCGGCGCCTATGATCTTGAATTTATTTTTGATGATAGCAAAACGTTAAATCACGTTAATTTAGTTAAAAAACCTTAAGTAATAGAAAAAGTAGCAGACAGCCTGCTACTTTTTTTCATGAAATAAAACTAGTGCTGAATCAGCTACGTGTTCATACCCAATCTCCATATAAATCTTGTTAGGCGTAGGGTTTGTCATGTCCGTGTATAGACTTGTTGTTTGAAAACCGCTGTCTAGCATAAGCTGAGAAAGCGTGGACACACAGCTTGAGGCATAGCCTTTTTTACGTTCTTCCCGCGGCGTGTATACAAAGTTAATTGTAATGTTATGAGTCGTTGGACGCGTAGCATTGGCAATCGACACATACTTCCCGTTCACTTCCCATAAAAATAACCGTTCTGCTTTAATAAAAGCTTCGCCTGTTTTGACAGCTTGTTCTTTTGACACAGGCTCTCCAATAGTCCCCATAAACTCCCAAATCCATTCTGTCACGAGCGGAAGGTGCTCCAACCTTGCTTTTACCAGCACTCCGTTCGCGTCCACAGCTTTTTTTACTTTGTCTAACTGATAAATGCGCTGATCCATTTTCAAAGAAGCTTCTTGATTTTTTAGCGCTGCTAGTTTTTGAGAAAGATATAAAGCCGTTTGCCTTTCTCCAACTAAGCCCGGTACGTCGATTTCTTGTAATAGCTCTGCCGCTTCGCTTAGTTCACCCTCCGTTAGCTTCTGTATTTGAGACAGGATGATTTGCTTAGGATGCGTTTGCAGTAACACAAGCGCAGCACGACTGTCTTTTAAAATAACACCCATGAAATTTGGTTTGCTGCTTTCATTTAAGCTGTGTAAAATTCCAAGCGCTAAGTTATGAAGAACTTCATTCTTTGATAAAAGCGGTTCTACTTGGTTTTTAAATTCCTGCACTTCTCTATATCTATGTAATTGGATCATTTTCTTTCTACCTCCGCAAATGCTCTTACCGGAAACGTTCCGGCTCCTTTTATTTTAGGAGGCACGGCGTAAAATAAAAAGGACTGCGTTAGTTGATTTAAGTGACATAAGTGTTCAGCAATTACAATGTCCGCTCCTAACAGCAGCGTATGAGCTGGTCTTGCTTTTCCTTTTGTGTCGTCAATATTCATCGAATCAATTCCTACAAGAGCGGGCTGTTGAGACACTAAATAAGCTGCCGCGCTTTCTGTTAAGTATGGATGGTTTTCTAAATAATCGTCTGTATTCCAGTAGCGATCCCATCCCGTGTGAATTAATACCGCTTTGCCTTTTACGTCTATATGGTGAAAATGAGATTCATCAATAGCTTTTAAAGTCGGGTCGATTGAAACTACTATTCCTTCCAGTCCGGCTGTTTTATCAATAGCCGTTTGAGCTAAATCCGCTCCGTCTTTGTATCTGTGAAACGGCACGTCAATATACGTACCTGTATTCGTGACCATTTCAATTTTACCGATTTGAAATTCAGTCCCTGGTTCATACAGCTTTTTAGACTCTTCTCGGCTTAAATAGTCGCAAATAATCGGTGCCGGCAAGCCTTTATGCGTGATAACTCCGTCTTCAATGACGTGGCTTAAATCAATATACGTTCTTTTTTTCATACTCCCACCCACTTTTTCAATATTCAGTAAAAATAGTCTAACATAAAAAAGCTCTTCCTAGTTTCCTAGAAAGAGTTTTTTTGAGAACGTTATCAACTTGATAAACATACATCGTACGCGTGCTTTGTATAAACAAATCCTTCAAAAATAAGACGGGCCGTACGCACTACTTTGATTCCATTAACCTGTCCTTCTTTTAGATCTACACTGGTTTCCATAATTCCCATTGGATGAGCAAGTCGAACCGTATCGCCTTTTAGTTGAACCATTTCTGACAGAAGCGTGCCTTTTGTATAGATAGCCGCCGTTGTACAAATTGCTCCTGTAATCGCAAGCGTTTGATGCGGTTTTTGCATCGACATCATGCGAATTAATACGTCCATTTGAGAAGCAGCTTTTTCTCTGCCAGTCCCGTCGCGGTGGTCCATCGGAGGAGCAATAATCGTCATTTTTGGAACCGCTGGTGATAGTTTAGTTGCTTTGCCTTGAGGTGCGAGCCCCGCTTTTTCCGCTGCAATGGAGCGAATTTCTTCAAATAGCTTCAGCTGTTTGTCCGTGTATTCATGCGGAAGTTCTGTTCCTTTTAGGCCAATATCCGCTGCTTTAACAAATACAAGCGGATTTCCTACATCAACAATTGATGCTTTTACTGTTCCGATGGATGTTTGCAGAAGATCAATAGCGTTCCCGGTCGGAAGCAGTTTTCCGGTAACGGCTCCTTCTCCGTTTTCAAACGAAAGATAAATAGGTGAACCCGTACCTGGCACTCCAGGAATCATACATTCCCCTTCTGTTTTCACTTTCCCGTTTTCTACTTCTACTTCCGCTACGATTACTTTTTTAGTATTCGTATTATAAATCCGCACTTTGGTCACCGGTTCCACAGCTTGTACAAGTCCTTGTTCAATTGCGTAAGGCCCCACTGCTGAGGAGATATTGCCGCAGTTTCCTTTAAAATCAACGAGAGATTCGCTGATGCTGACCTGCGCAAACGTGTAATCTACGTCAGCTTTCTCTAAATCTGATTTTTTAATAATCGCAATTTTACTTGTCAGCGAATTAGCTCCGCCCAACCCGTCAATTTGACGTTGATCCGGACTTCCCATTATATCTAGCAAAAACGGTTCCCAATCCGATTTGTTCACAGGCATTTCTTCATGATTGATAAAGACCCCTTTACTCGTTCCACCTCTCATAACCGTTACAGGAATACGCGTCATCTTAATCACCTTTCTCCCCTACTAACAAACGCCCAGGCGTTCATCAAACCATTTTATTTTTTTACTATTTAGAACCGGTTCATTTGCCATTTATCGTATAATAGAGGTGGTCATAAGTAAAATACATAAAATTTATTGTCTTTTTAAAAAAATTTTTATAATCTAAATACAAGGGGGAATTGGGATGGATCAAAAAGATTGGATATTAATTAAAACGCTTCACGAAGAAAAGAACATTACGCGAACGGCTGAAAGGCTCTACGTATCGCAGCCTTCTTTAAGCTACCGGCTTAAAAATCTTGAAGAAGAATTTGGCGTGACGCTGTTTTTTAAAACGAAAAAAGGAATTGAGTTTACATCTGAAGGTGAGCATCTTGTTCGCTATGCAGAAAACATGTGGAAGCAGCTGCAAGAAACAAAAGACAGCATGCGTAATATGAGCGAAACCGTTACAGGCACGCTTCGCTTAGGGGTATCGAGTAACTTCGCACAGCATAAGCTTCCAAAGATTTTAAAACAGTTTTCTCTTCACTATCCAAACGTACAGTTCAGTGTCAATACAGGCTGGAGTACGCAAGTTATGAATCTATTAGACTCTTCGCGTGTGCACGTTGGTATTTTGCGAGGCAATTACCCGTGGAACGGAGAAAAATCACTGCTGACGAAAGAGCGGCTTTGCTTAATTTCAAAAAAAGAAATTGCGATTGATGACTTGCCAAGCCTGCCTTATATTAATTATAAAACGGATACGTCGCTAAAAGATCTCATTCAAGACTGGTGGCATGACAAGTTTTCAGAGCCTCCGTTTGTAGCGATGGAAGTTGACCGGCAAGAAACGGCCAAAGAAATGGTTAAAAATGATTTAGGCTTTGCGATTTTACCAGAAATTTGCCTTCACTCCAGCGACAATTTATATACATACGGACTTTCATACCGAGATGAATCACCTTTGCTTCGAAACACGTGGCTCATGTATGATCCTTCTTATTTGAATCTAGCGGTCGTAAAAGCATTTATTGACTTTTTAAAGCTAAGTGAAAAATAAAGCAAAAGCTAAAAAGTTTGGGTCTTGGAAGAAACTTTCTTTTAGACCAAGCTTTTTTCTGGACTGCCATTATAAAAAATTTTTATGAACTTTCTAAAAAAACCTATATTTCCTTTATTTTTCAAAATGTACTAACATGAAAACAAGAAACATCAGCGGGGGTAAAGAGCGGCTTTAAAAATTCTTAATAATCAAACTACGGCTCATACATGGGGATGAGAGATGTTAGTCACGTTTTTTTACTCTAAAAGTAAACGCTTTCAAAGAAAAGAGGGAAAATAAAGGAGGTTGTTTGAATGCTAGCACTACTAGGTTTTACAATGATTATTGTCTTTACGTATCTCATTATGTCAAAAAGGATGTCTCCTATCGTAGCTTTAATGGTTATTCCGCTTCTTTTTGCGGTGATTGGAGGGTTTGGCAAAGGCGTCGGAGACATGATGCTAGAAGGGTTAAAACAAGTAGCTCCGTCAGCTGCGATGCTGCTGTTTGCCATTTTATACTTCGGCGTTATGATTGATGCCGGCCTGTTTGATCCATTAATTAAGCAGCTGTTAAAAATCGTAAAAGGCGATCCGCTCAAAATCGTGATTGGAACCGCTCTTCTATCGCTTTTAGTTGCACTAGACGGAGACGGTACAACTACTTATATGATTACGGTTTCTGCTCTTCTTCCACTGTATAAACGTTTGAATATGAGCCCGTTAGTGTTAACGACGGTTGCGATGCTTTCTCTTAGTATTATGAGCAGCATGACGCCTTGGGGAGGCCCGGCTACTCGCGCGATTGTTGCTCTTAACCTCGATGCATCAGAGTTCTTTATTCCACTTCTTCCAACGTTAATTGGCGGAGCTTTGTGGGTGATTTTTACAGGCTATATTCTTGGAAAAAAAGAGCGCAGACGACTTGGTGCTATTGACATCGAGCAGTTTGAATTAAAAAGCTCGCTTGCTTTTGCTGAAGACGCGTCTTTAACTTCTCAAGAAGATATTACGCAGCCTAAAAAAATCTGGATTAACTTAGCCTTAACCATTGCACTTATGGTCGTATTAGTTTCTGGTATTTGGTCCGTTTCTGTTTTATTTATGATTGGTTTTGCGCTTGCTCTTATGATTAACTATCCAAAACTTGAGGATCAAAAAGAACGTTTAATGGCTCATGCAGGCAACGCGTTAACCGTTGCAGCCCTTGTCTTTGCAGCCGGTATTTTTACAGGAATACTCTCCGGCACTAAAATGGTGGACGAAATGGCAAGCCTGTTAATTCATTTAGTTCCTGATTCACTCGGTTCGTTTTTACCAACAATCGTTGCTTTAACAAGCATGCCGTTTACATTTGTGATGAGTAACGACGCCTATTACTTTGGTGTTTTACCAATCTTCGCTGAAACTGCTGCTTCTTACGGAATTGATCCAATGGAAATTGCGCGAGCTTCAGTACTCGGACAACCTGTTCATCTATTAAGTCCACTCGTTGCCTCTACTTTCTTACTTGTAGGTATGGTAGGTGTTGATCTTGGTGAACATCAGCGCTTTGCATTTAAATGGGCCGTTTTAACGTCTCTTGTTCTCATTGTCCTTGCTATTGTCACAGGCGCACTTACGCTATTTTAATAGGGAATAAAAGCTGCTATAGCTTTTTATTAATAAATTCTACATGATAGGTGGAGGTACTTCTAAAATGTATGTGATTACGTGTTATGTCAGAAAAGGTGAAATGAAAATGTACGAGTTTGATAGTAAAGAAGAAGCGCTTTCTCAGCTCAAAAAGCTGAAAGGCTGCAGTATTCTTTCAGAAGTTGCTTACTTTAATGATTCATCGGTTATTCCGATAGCTATTTAATTATGCACCACTCAACCCTATAGGTACAAATTTGATAAGCTTCCTTTCGCTCAAAAGGAAGCTTCTTTTTTATGTTCTTCTCAAGCTCCGGCCCTTTTCTCTCATCAACGTTTTGTTACGTCTGGTTCGTTTTGTTTCCTTGCTTCAATCATATGAATAATTCGATTAATATGTGGAGTTAATGCTGTACATTTTTGATAGAAGGCTCCGTCTACAACAAGCAGCTCTTCGTCCATCCCGCAAAACTTGCAGCGGAGCTCTTGTGGTCCTGCGTATGAGGTGTGATAAACACTATCGTTAAAGATGGTATAAAAAGTATTTCGTTGCTGCGCGTCGTAAAAGCCATATTCTTTATTACTGTCATCACGGTAGTTAACTCCATAGTTCCGTTCAAATTCTTCTTGAGTAAACCCATCCTGCAAAAGTTCATTTTGTACTAGTTCTCTTAAACAATCCTCTATTTCTTCGTCGTTAAATGAACAATTATGTGCGTAAACATTCAGTTCTTCAGTGCTGTTCTCTTTTACCATCACTTCACTGCCGCAAATCTTACAGGGGTGTTTAGGACGCTGTTGATCAAAGTAAGAGAGAGTTTGTACCTTTTCCACTGCTATTTCATCGCTCACCTTTTTAAATTTGATCATCACATTTTCTGTTTGACTAACGTTTTCGTTATACAACATCACTTCATATTCATCTATATTCTTTCCGTTTTCTTTTCGACTCGAATGCTCCATTACTTCATACGAAGAAATGGTAAAAAACTCGTTAAAATTCACCACTAGCATGCATCCTTCCAAAAAATTTGCGTTCTCTATGTACCTGCTCTATACTACCATTTTTTCAAAGGCTCGCACCACTAAACGAACTTCTTTTAAATTCATGCATGTATAGCAGTTCACTATAACTCCCAAATATCCGATCAGTTCGCTATTTCACATTCACATCAAATAAATAAGTTGCCTTTCCATGAGGCCATTTACCCGATACTTCGTAAAGATAGTAACCGCTCTTTGAAGACACTTCAATATGATTATCCGTTATTTTAATTTTTTCTTTTTGATTATTTTTGCTTAGTTGATAAATTGTAAGTTTTGGATTGTTTTTTAGTAGAATTGTAACTTTGGTATCTTTCTCTAGCGTGAGGTCATCAAATTCTTTAGCAACCTCTTTTGGTGAGTAAGAATCCATTTTGGTTATGTGCGCACCATCGTCACCGTTCCATTCATATTCTCCTACTCGCATTTCATACTCTTTGTCATTAACCACAATGCTTCCTGACACTGGAACTTGTTCATCATTAGGTGTAGATACATTGACCTTTTCTTGGTTGCAACCAACTAGTAAGAAAAAGAATAACGATGTAAGAACTACTTTATTCATACTTTCCCTCCTCTTAAGACTCGCTCTTCTCCTCATCTTATTTTTCATCACAAATATATAATACCAAAAATATCCATAAGAGAAACCATGAAAAATCGTCACAATTATGATTTACATCAATCTGTTTGGTTACAACCCCTTATGCATATTCTTTTACTATGCGGCATACGTAACACTAACCCTTTTATAAGGAGGATTCCATGAATACGTATATAATCATCAGTATTGGCGTTGCTGCCAGCGCATTTTTATTTCGTAAATATCGAAAGCAAGTCGTTGAAATATATACAATCAGTGAATTTATTCATGCTAAAAACGGCGCGGTCGCTACAGGCTCCACGTGGCTTGAAAAGTTTTTGAAAGAACCTTACGCTACCGGACCAAACTATGAAAAAACAGAGGATGACGTTAGCGAGGATGGAGATGGGGATGGCGGAGAATAACTAAAACAAAAAAAAGAGATTGTGATATAACTACATCAATCCCATCTAAAGATCAACAAATTGGATACATGAGGTGGACTGCTTATTATACCGCTGTTGATTTCCGTGCAAGGCTTCGCTTTCCGCGGGCGGCCGCTGAGCCTCCTCGTCGCTTCCGCTCCTGCGGGGTCTCACCTATTCCGCTTCTCCCGCAGGAGTCTCCGCCTTGCCCTCCAATCAACAGCTAGAAGCATCTAAATGGATGACACCTACGCTCATCCTACCAATAAAAAATCCGAACGAAGTTGATTCTCCATCAAGAATCTTCATCGTTCGGATCGCCCTTCAGTTAGAACACTTTTGTCCCAGCCTATTTCTTATTAATCATCGCTGCCTAAAATACCAAAAAAGCGAAGCAAGTTGATGAATAGATTAATAAAGTCTAAATAAAGAGATAGTGCCAGCAGTGGAACAAGCTCTTCTGTAATTTCACCATGCTTCATTTTGTTAAAATCATATAGTACGTAAAGTGAGAAAACGATGGTACCAATCACTGAGAATGCCATAAGTCCAGGCGTTGTTAATGGACTAAACAGCGAGAAAATGCTGATGCACACTAATGCTAACAGCGCCACTAATAAAAAGCTGCCTAAAAACCCTAAATCTTTTTTTGTTTTTGCGCCAATTACACCCATCACCGTAAAAATAACGAACGTGCTTCCAAACGCATAAAGAACGACTTGCGCTCCCGCTACTGATGCATAGTAGCTGACAATCGGAAACAGCGTGATGCCTGATATAAATGAAAAAGCATATGTAAAGCCCTATCCTACGCTTTTTTTCTTTCGTAACATAAATGCGGCAACCAGCATCACAATTTCAGCAATCGCTAACGGAAGGAAATAAGCCGGCGGCACATATTGACCTACATATAAGCCAACTGTTGAAATAAATAACGAAAAAATAAATGTGACTAATACTTTTTGAAACAGAGACCGCTGCTCTACTCCAATCACTTCTTGCATGTGTAAAACCTTCTTTCTAAAATCTGTTATATTTTATATAATACCTACCTTTTCAAGAAAAATAAAGATAATACTAAGGTCTTTTTTCTTATTTCTATAGACAAGAAAGCATAGACGCTGCCGTCTATGCTTTCTTGTCACCTCTTTATTTCGGCAACAGAATACCATCGATAATTCCGTACTCCCTTGCTTCTTCAGCACTCATGAAATAATCTCGTTCCGTATCGTTTGCCACTTTTTCAACCGGCTGTCCCGTTCGTGTTGATATGATTTCATTAATATGCTGCTTCAATTTTAAAATCCGCCGAGCGCTAATTTCAATTTCAGTCGCCTGCCCTCTAGCTCCTCCTAGCGGCTGATGAATCATAACTTCACTATTTGGAAGTGCATAGCGCTTTCCTTTTGCTCCTGCTAGGAGAAGCAGTGCGCCAAAAGAAGCGGCCATGCCCGTGCAAATTGTTTGAACGTCCGGCTCAATGTACTGCATCGTATCATAAATCGCAAACCCTGCGGAAGTCGAACCTCCGGGGCTGTTAATATACAGTGAAATATCTTTTTTAGGATCATCTGCCGCAAGAAATAAGAGCTGCGCGACCACGCTGTTAGCAATATGATCATTGATTTCATCACCAATTAAAATAATCCGGTCTTTTAACAGCCTCGAATAAATATCATACGAACGTTCACCGCGGTTGCTTTGTTCAATTACATATGGAATGGTACTCATATATATCCTCCTTGTCACGCGTAATATGGCTATGCAGCCATGCAGAGAGTGCATGTCGGAGTATACGTTGGTTTTTGAATGACGCTTTTTAAGGAAGGCAACTCCCGAATCAAAAGTGCTGGGTCCTGCGCTTCTAACGTTTTATAAAACAGTTCTGACAGCTTTTTACGCTCTCTTTCATCCCAAAAAGAATCTGTAGAAAACGGCTCACTGTCTTTTTCTAATCGCTGCTTAGCACGATGTAAATTGCTTTTCACCGCTGTTTCTGACGTTTGTAAAATCGAAGCGATCTCTTTCAGCTGATAGCGAAAGCCTTCTTTTAAGAAAAAGATAACCGCTTGCTTCGGCGTAAATTGACTAAGCAGCAGTTCGACCGAGTGTCCCTTACTATCAAACGCATGCTTATCGGCTTGTTGTTCCAAAGCTTTTTCTTCGACTATTCCTTCACGCTTTCGTTTTCGCAGCAGGTCAATCCAGTGGTGGTACGCAATTTTATTTAACAGCGCAGAAGACAAATTGTGCTCTTCTCCTTTATATCGCTGAGCTTTTAAAAACGTTTCTTGCGCGATATCATCTCCGTCCCACACATTTTGTGCTAAAAAGCGGCAGTACTGCTGCAGTTTTGGGTAATGCTCGTTCCAGCAAGCCTCATCAAAGCTTTCTGTTTGTTTTTCAATTTTTTTTGAATGTGACATGGTTTTCACTCCTTTTGCACTCTCTATTTACTAAACGATTAAAGGAAATTCAAAAGATACGGGGAATCAAACTTTTTTATACATTATACGCTTAAGCAGCCATTTTTTTGTATTATAATGAAGATACTTTTATCTAAGGAGTCTAAAATGATATGCGAAGAAGACGATTATACGGCAAAAAGAAAACGAACAAACTTCACTATAAAGACTTAACTTGTGAACACCCTCTGCCCGCTTTGCCTATGAGTTATACAAGTGAAGCTCCTTTTTACTATTATGAGGCGTCAGAAGACGAAAAACAAAACGACTTTGAACTATATTCAGAGATTTGTATCATGAATCAAGAACATTTTTTCGTCAGAGGCTGCGTTGAAATTCCCGTTCTTAATGAAGAAGACCCTTTCATTTGGAACATTTGGGTTTCTTTAAGCGAAGAAAATTTTCATCGAATGATAAATTTATGGGAAAGTGACGAAAGAGAACATGAACCGCCTTATTTCGGCTGGTTTTCAGTTTCAATTCCAGGCTATCCTGAAACGTTAAATTTAAAAACAAATGTGCATACAAGACCTGTTGGAACGAGACCTCTCATTGAATTAGAACCAACCGATCATCCTTTAGCCATCGAGCAGCGGGAAGGGATAACTCTAGAGCGAATCAAAGATATACAAAAACAATTGGCTACCTATTAAAAAACCAAGACAGCCCCAGACTGTCTTAGTTTTTTACCTTTATGGCATGCGCTTTGCTCCGTAGTATTTAGGCGCCCAGTAGCTGTCTACTTTATAGTTTGTAATTTTCACGCCCTCAGATGTGGATACGTGAACGACATAGTCATTTCCAATATAGATAGATGGAATAAGTGAACTTCCTTCAAAAAAGACGAGATCTCCCGGCTTCAAGTCAGATTGTGAAATGGTTTCTCCTGCTTCCCACTGCTGACTTGCATAGCGCGGAATGTCTTTTCCAGCTGCTTCTTTATAAATGTATTGAACAAAACCTGCTGTATCAAAGCCTGTAGAAGGACTTGTCCCACCTTGTGCGTAAGGTACTTCTCCTACATATTTAAGAGATTCCGTCACAAATGGATTGTCTTTTGACAGCGATAAGTCATCGTAGCGCCTTGCTCCGGCGTACTTAGACGTCCAGTAGCTGCTTGTTAGGTAATCAACCGTCACATTTTCGCTGCGCTTGGCGTGAATAAACTGATTGCCGCCTGCGTAAATGCCTACGTGTGAAATCCCTTCACGATACGTGTCTTTAAAAAAGATAACGTCTCCTGGCTTTAAATCTGCCCGTGCAACTTCTTCTCCAACTTGCCACTGCTGATCGGTTGATCGCGGAAGGTAGACGTCCGATGCATGTTGAAATATATAGGCAACAAATGCGGAACAGTCAAAACCGTCTGTTGGCGACTCGCCTCCAAATACATATGGCGTGCCGAGATGTTTTAATGCTTCTGCAATGACTTCATTATCTTTTGCAATTTCCGGTGCTCCTGTAATGCGCTTTGCTTTGGCGAAATGTGATGACCAATAATCACTGCTTGAAATGTTTTTCACCACGACTTTTCCGTCTGAAGAAGATGCATAAATCATCTCATCGTCTCCGATATAAATAGCGGCTACGTTCACTTCACCGTTTTCATTAGTGTCAAAAAACAATACATCACCCGCTTGCAGCTCGTTTTTATCAACGTCTGTCCCAAGCTCTGACTGTTCTTTCACGGAACGAGGCAGCGTTGTATCCAGCGCTTGCTTAAACACATATTGAACGAAGCCAGAGCTGTCAAACCCTTCGCTTAGCGTCTCTCCTCCAGATGTATAATCGGCTCCTTCATACGTTTTTGCTTTACCAGCAATCACGTTTTCATCTGTAGCAGCCTGTACTTGCACAGCTTTTTCTGCAGGAAAAGCGCCTTCATAAAAAGTGGCAAGACTAAGCCCTAACGCTGTGACCATAAGAGGTTTCATTACTTTCATGTTTGTTCTCCTTTGTTTTTTATTTCATCCAAGAAGTTTTATATGTAAATGGTTCCCCTGTTAAAGTATGGTGCAGATGGATAGGAATTGGCTAGTACCTTTTGACTTAAATATGCTTCCCTTCCAAAGTCCTGTAAAAAATCCATAAAAAAACTCGGCGCATATTACGCCGAGCTTTTTTATTTCATGCCCACCTGGATATTTGCTGCTTTTTGTTTTTGACGTAAATTTGCAATCCACTTATAGTAAAGCGTAATTAACAGAACAAAAATTCCTAGCGCAAAGTACAGTTTCGAATAGCCTAAAGCGCCTGCTGCAATTCCTAATACAAACGAACCAACTGCAATCCCGCTATCATAAAACGTAAAGAATGTAGCAGTTGCATATGCGCTTCGGTGAGCAGGCGCCGCTTGAATCGCAAGCGTTTGGAAGCTAGGAAGCAGCGTTCCATACCCTAGTCCTACTAACGCACCTGAAAACAGCAGCATCCAAGAAGAATGTGTAAAGCTTAAGCTAAATAGACCAATCGCAAAGACAATACACGATGGAATAATCACAATGTTTGGGCCAGATTTATCAAATAATCTTCCTGTAAACGGTCGTGAAATCAGCATCGCAGCTGCGAATACGACAAAGAAAAAGCTTGCTGTTTTAATTAATCCAAGCGACTGTGCGTACACAGAAATAAACGAAATAATACTTGCATACGAAAAAGAAACGAGAATACCTACAGATGAAATCGGCATGGATTTCTTTTCAAACAAGTCGCTCAGTGAAAATGATTTCTTCACTGGCGAAGCAGCGTTTTCTTGAAGATTTTTGACCATCATTCCACACAGCCAGCCAACGAGCATAATCACGCCAAATACAAGGAAAATAATGTTGTATGCCATGTATTGATGAAGCGTTAATGCTAAAAACGGCCCTGCAACTACAGCTAAGTTCATTGACATTCCGAAGTAGCCAAGCCCTTCTCCTCGTCGTTTAGCGGGAACTAAATCCGCTGCAATCGCTCCGGTGACGGTTGTCGCTAAGCTGAATGAAATTCCTTGAAAGAAGCGCAGTAATAAAAGCACGTTAAAATGGTGGATAAACATATATAAGAAGGAAGAAAGCGCAAAAATGAGGGTACTAAATACAAGCGTTTTTTTCTTTCCAATGTTTTCAATGACTTTCCCTGAAAACGGTCTAACAATAATCGCAGATAATAAAAAGATGGTAACAACAAGCCCTGCCTGCGTACTCGTGCCGTCCAAGGCGTCTAATACATAAATCGGCAGCAGCGTCAGCAATGCATAAAACACGACAAAAATAAAAAAGTTGGTAATTGCAATGCTGATAAAGCTTTTAGTCCAGATTGGCTCCTGCTGGTTCGTCATTCATTTCACCCTTTTCTGTAGATTTACAAATTTTCTTTAATAACGAAATAAGCTGATCCTGTTCGCTGTCGGATAAAGCAATCAGCAAATTTTCTTCCAAACGTTCAATTTCTTGCTGAATTTCTGGAAGCTTTTTCTTCGCTTGAGGAGATAAATAAACGATGCGCTCTCGTTTATCACTGCCTGCTTTTCGCACAATCCATCCGCTTTTTTCAAGTCTTGTTAACGTGCGGGTAACCGTTGGCGCTTCGACATTTAAATACTGCCAAATCTCTGTTTGCGTCATCGAACCGAATCGCTTTAAACAAAATAAAATTGAATACTGTGAGCTGTATAGCCCGTACGCCTTTAACACTTCATTTACTTCTTTAATAGACAATCTCGACTTTTGATGAAGTTCATGAAACACCAAGTTATTCACTTTTCCCACCTCACCTTTTCATTTTATTTACCTAGGTAACTAATTGCTCTTTTATTAGTATATGTGCTGCTAGTTGATGTGTAAAGGCGGCCAAAAAGAGTAAAAATCAGCTGTTTTCTCTCATTTTCTACTAATGATTTACGCTTACACTTCTGTTTTCTTATTCTTTCGTATCACGAAACTTTTTGTATAGATTTACATGCACCTGCAAACTCTGTTAAAGAAGACGAAACAATATGCGGGAGGCTGGTATATGTTTTCACTGCGCGGCGATGCTCATAAAGTCTACCTTAAACTGAAAAAAGCGGCTCATCAAAACCAAAACGCAGAAGATATTGATGAATTAGCGGAAATGGAAGAAATTCGGCAGCTTTACCTTACGCTCGACAGCGCTATTTTACGAAAAGTGTATTACCGAATGACCAAAGAAAAAAACGGCTCCGGCGTCATCCCTATCCTTGTTTCTGCCTTGCCTTGGCTCTTTTTTTTATTTTCGCAGCGGCTGCAGCAATTTTTATTTAAAGACGGCAGCTGGCTTTGGATTATTTTTGTCGTGCTTTATGTTTTTATTCTCATTCCAAGCGTGTTTCTTCATTTCCGTGAACAATCGTGGGCTTCTGTTCATATTGAAATTATTCAAGACATTTTAAAAGATCGTGAAAAAGAGCCGAAACCCCTTTGAGGTCCGGCCCTTTTCTATTCATGTAGCTTATTCATCACTTTTGGAATGACGTGAGACAGTAAAAACCTACCTAAAAGAATCAGCAGGTAAATCATAATGAATTGAAAAACAATGAACACATGATGCGTATGTGCCCAAGCAAGCATATGAGTCGTAGAATAAGCCAATACAACAATTAATAGTAAAAAACACAGTACGTATAAAATACGCTTACCCCAAGAGGTAGCTTTTATTTTCTTTTTAATAAGCCTGCGATGTTGAATTCCCTGTAAGCATATGTAGAGGGTCAATACAAATGTAAGCATATCTCGCATTACGAAAAAAGGAATAAGTCCGATTCCTACAATCATCCACGTTAGCTTGTCATAATGCTTGTCTAGAAAGAAAAACATAAAATCCTCCTTCGAAATTAACGTGCTATTAGTTTAACACATAAAGGAAATTATGGTAAAAACCTAAATTTGCTAAATATTTCAGTGCAGAATAGACACCTATTCAATAAAAAAAGAACCTTATTATCCAATAAGGTCCTCTTTACCTATTATGAAATAGCTTGTCTGCTTTCTACGTCTCGACCTAACTTTCTTTTGATACGCTGCAGCGCGTTGTCAATTGACTTGACGTGCGTGTTTAATTCTTTCGAAATTTCAGCGTATGAATGGCCGTCCATATACAGCGTCAATGCTTTTCTTTCCAATTCACTAAGTGTTTCCGCAATTTTTAACTCGCGGTCTTCCACTTTTTCTTGATGAATCAGCACCGCTTCCGGATTAGCAATTTGATCGCCAGGAATCATATCCATCAGCGTATAGTTTGATTCTTCATCATACAGAGGCTTGTCCAATGAAATGTACGAATTTAACGGACCGTGCTTTTGACGAGTAGCCGTTTTAATCGCCGTAATAATTTGTCTTGTGATACATAACTCCGCAAACCCTTTAAAAGATGTTAGCTTGTCTTCGTTAAAGTCGCGAATTGCTTTGTACAGTCCAATCATTCCTTCTTGGACGATGTCTTCTTTTTCAGCACCAATCAAAAAGTATTTTCTTGCTTTTCCCCTTACAAGATTTTGATACTTATTGATTAAATACTCCAATGATTTTTCGTCTCCGCTGTGAACCATTTCAACCAAAACATGATCTTCTAACATAGCATAATTTTGAACTTTTTCAATTACGATGCCTGCGCTCACTCATATCCCCCCGTTACACTTAGTTGAGTTTTGATGTGTTCTAAACTGATGCATGATCTACTTACTACGACGCTACTGCAATACGGTCCAGAAACGTAAAAAGCGTACAGAGTAAACTGTCGCTTTCCTCTCTCACTTTATGCTCCCCTGCATCTTTCTATAATCTATTATAAAGAAGTATAACCGATAAAAATCAAAAAGGTTGTCGAAATATGAAAGTGTTTGCAAAAAAAATCAATTTTTATAGAAAATTCACACAAATCACTTTATTATTTCATATAGTGACAGCAATCTGTCAAAAAAGCAATAAAAAAATAATTCCATATGAAATAAACTTACTCAAGCAGAGTAAGTCGAAGTTGCAGATGATACTGCGCATATAGGATTAGTTGCCTTCCGGCTTATCAGCATTTTTTGTTCCCTTGCTTTTATAAGGCTTTGCATTTTTCTTCTTTTTTGCACTCGCCTGCCAGCGGTTCCACCCTTTTTTGCCGGTGCCTCGCCCCGTGCCACCTTTACCTTTTGCTTTACTCATACGTATTCCTCCGTTACCTGCGTGTTTGCTACAATAAAAAAAGACCCCGTCCAAAGTCGGAGTCTTTTTTGGATTGCATAAAATTATGCTTTTACAACGTTAGCAGCTTGTGCACCGCGTTGACCTTGCTCGATGTCGAAAGTCACTTTTTGACCTTCGTCTAAAGATTTGAATCCGTCGCCTTGAATTGCGCTGAAATGTACGAATACATCTTCTCCGCCTTCAATTTCGATGAAACCGAAACCTTTTTCTGCATTAAACCATTTTACTGTACCTTCAGTCATACTATTTCCTCCAGTGGTGGAATTACTCCACACATATATTACTACCCTTGCTCAATCGTACTATTTCCAGATAAAAATTTCTATTGAAGAATATTTCTCTTCTTTCAATTTCATACCGAACAAAAATAATTAACCTTAGTGTAACATATCAATTTAGAAATAGCAAGTTTCTGTTCTAAGACAGGCTTTATCCTAATTATGTATCTGTTAAAACCCTCTGTGTAAGCTTTGAGGCTACCGACATTTCTGGATTGTGATGCGCCATAAAGTTTTTTCATTCTGCAATATGTATCATTTGCACAAAAATAAATATTTCATATCCTGTTTTCTAAGAAACTACGACGCTTATAAATGGACATGCACATTTTTTATCAATTTATTTCCCACTCTCTCTTCTCCCATGCAATAAAATAACCATTAATTACAAAAAAAGATAATAATAGTATATAATGATACGTGATTTATAGCTAAGGAGGAACAACATGATTCGTGAACGATCACTTTTGATAAAAGGACTCATCTTTTTACTAGCTGTTTTTATCTTAAATATCCCTTTCCCTAACTCAGCGCCGCTTATTAATTCTGTCTTTTCTTTTTTAGGCCTTCCCATTTATGGAAATGAAGAAACAATGACGGGATTCTATTATGCTAACAATGCTTGGGCAATCATACTTTTAATAAGTCTTTTTTTACTTTATAAAAGTTTAAACCGTCATCGTTTAAAACTAACGATTTTAGCTGCATTCATCGTTACTTCCGGCCCTGGGTTTATGATTGAAGTCATGCAAAAGACCGTGTTAACAGGAATGTATGCCGTTTCTTACGATGCTGAAAACAGCAGTTGCACATTCGAGACTAATAAAAGAGAAACCATATTAACGGGAAACTGCAAGCTTTCCTTTGAAAATCACCGTTCAAAGCCTGTTACGTTTGAAGTGGCAATTGATAAGCGCGCTTTTTTTGAAGATGAACAGCCTTTTTTACAAATGATGAATAAGCCTAAACTTCATACCATTACGTTAGAATCAAAGGGGTATCAAACTGTAGAAATTACTTCATCTGTCAAAGTAGCTGATTTACCCTCTAAACTCTATATCGGAGAAATGAACGGCTTTCACGTAAACATTTATCAAAACGGGAAAAAGCGTTATTTATAAGCATTGAAAAAAGCCCTTATAGGGCTTTTTAAATGAGTGAATTACCAGCCAAGGCCTCCGCCGTAGCAGCTGCAGCCGATGATTACTAATAAAATAAATAATACAACTAATAAAGCAAAACCAGATCCATATCCACATCCAGCGTTTCCAGACATACGAACACTTCCTTTTCTTTAGTTACTCTTTCCTCAAGAAAAACGCCGCTTGCATTTCGCTTGAGTTGGATTATCTTATGCCTGAACACGCCGATTTGACTCTGGTTTTTTCTTTTTTCTTTTTCCTTCTTGCCATGCACCTCATTAGTAAAAAAAGAAAATGCTTTTCAGCCCCTCTTACAAAATCATTTATTTCACTAGCTTACGTCTTTCAGAAGACCGTACTTCCGTGCGCTTTCCGATACCTAGTACATAGTAGCTCAGCACGACAATAGCTAAAAAGATAAGCCCGACAATCAGCGATATGCGCGTTTCATCATTAAACCACATGCCTACAAGCACCATAAGTAAAAACGCGATGGTTACGTAGTTCGTCACAGGAGCAAAAGGCATTTTAAATGGATGCTGATCCATCGCCGCTCCTTTTGCTTTTCGAAAACGAATTTGACTAATAAGAATGACAAACCATGGAATCATACCTGGAAGCACGCTCGCGCTGTACACGTACACAAAAACATTTGGCGGAGCAATATAATTTAAGACAACGCCCGCAGCTAGCCCAATCATTACCGCAACGGTACTATAAATAGGTACACCGTTTCGAGAAACCTTTGTAAAAAACGCTGGAGCCTGTCCGTTTACGCCTAACGTATAAAGCATGCGTCCTGCGCTGAAAATTCCGCTGTTACATCCAGACATTGCCGCTGTAATGACCACAAAGTTAATGATTCCCGCAGCTGCCGTAATCCCTACTTTCGCAAATGTAGAAACAAACGGACTGCCGAGTGAGTCCAGCTCGTTCCACGGATATACCGTTACAATGATAAAGATGGCACCGATATAAAAGATTAATATACGCCAAATCAAGCTTTGAATCGCGCTTGTTAACGTTTTTTTAGGATCTTTGGCTTCTCCTGCTGTAATTCCAATAAGCTCTACTCCTTGATAGGCAGCAATCACAAGCGACAGCGCAAAGAAAAAGCCGGACCATCCGCCTGTAAAGAAACCGCCGTTTGCCCACAAATTCGATAGTCCAAGCGCTTCTCCCCCGTTTCCAAGACCGAAGAAAATAAGGCCAAGACCGGCAATAATCATGAGAACAATCGTAACAATTTTAATCATTGCAAACCAAAATTCAAACTCTCCAAACGATTTCACTGAGATTAAATTTGCCGCACCGAGAATGATCATGGCGACAATTCCCGGAACCCACGCCGGCAAATGCGGGAACCAGTACTGCATATAAGCTCCGACAGCAATAATTTCTGCCATGCCGACTATGACCCACTGAAACCAGTTGCTCCAAGCCGTAATGTAGCCAGCTAACGGGTGAATATATTTATGACCAAATGTCGCAAATGAACCCGTACTTGGCTCTAAGTAAAGCATTTCACCCATTGCACGCATAATAAAGAAAATAAAAACGCCGCAAATAGCATACGCAAGCAGGACGGATGGCCCCGTCCATTTAATGGTGCTTGCTGAACCCATAAATAACCCTACCCCGATCGTTCCTCCAAGAGCAATCATTTGAATATGACGAGATTCAAGCCCTCTTTTTAACTCTTTGTTTGCCAATTTACTTCCTCCTAGCCCCTCGTGATGATTTTCTCTTCTATTTAAGAGATTCTTTTATTCCCCTGTCCTGATAGGGAATGATCATCTTTTTTCTTTTTCATAAAGAAGTACGAACATACCACAAATACAGCAATCAGCAGCGTGAGATAAAACTGAGTGCGAAGTGAATCAATAAATGCCATCGCAATAAAGATACTTGTGATCGCCGCAATCGTTCCATACGTTAAATAAGGAAACAGCCACATTCTGATTTTTAAAGCTTCTGGCTTTTCTTTTTCGTATTTCTTTCTCATGCGAAGCTGTGAAAAAGCAATAACAAGGTACACAAGAAGCGCTACGCCTCCCGATGCGTTTAAAGATTTTATCAGGTGAAAGATAGTTAAAACCAACGCTGATGTAAGAAATCACGGTACATCCTACAATGGAATTAAACGGAATGCCTTTTTTATTCACTTTCAAAAACATGCGCGGCGCGTCTCCTTTTTGCGCCATTGAGTAAAGCATACGAGAACTCGTATATAGACCTGAATTTAAGCAAGAAAGAACAGCAGTCAGTACGATAAAGTTCATAATTTGAGCAGCTGCCGGAACGTTTACCAGCTCTAATATCGAAACAAACGGACTTTTCATCAAGCTTGAAGAATCCCACGGAAGGATTGTTACTAAGATTAAAATGGACCCAAGATAAAAAATTAAAATACGATAAATAACGGTATTTGTTGCGATGGTGATCGCTCGCTCAGGCTGAGCCGATTCTCCAGCCGCTGTTGCGACAATTTCTGTTCCCATAAAAGAAAACATCACAATCGCCACTCCTAAAAAGACGGAGCTGATTCCATTTGGAAGAAATCCTCCTCTATGAAGAAGGTTCGACGCTCCCGGAGACTCTACTCCCGGTATTAAACCGAGGATGATCGCTCCCCCTAAAAGTAAAAACAGCACTAAACTAACTACTTTAATAAGCGAAAACCAGTATTCAAATTCACCAAATGATTTAACAGAGTATAAGTTCGTTAACGTTAATAAAAATGTCAGGAGCAGACTCACACCCCAAGACGGTAGAGATGGAAACCAGTATTGAATAATCGTTGAACCAGCAATCGCTTCAACAGCAATAACAATTACCCAGAAAAACCAGTATAGCCAGCCGATTGTGTAGCCAGCCCACGGTCCAAGCGCTTCTCTGGCATATGTCGCGAACGAACCGCTTGAAGGATTAGCCGTAGACATTTCCCCCAGCATTCGCATCACTAAAATCACCAGCAAACCGGCAAACGCGTACGAAAAAATGGAACCAGGACCTGCTGCGTTAATAAGCGATCCGCTTCCAATGAACAAACCGGCACCAATGATTCCTCCTAAAGAAATCATGGTTATGTGTCGAATTTTTAATTCTTTTTTTAACTCAGGCGGTTGATGACTCATATTAAAATCCTCCTCATAGAAACCGTCATTTAAAGAATTACACGTTCTTCGCATCGCGCGTTAAATATGTAAGCCCTTACAAAATCATGGACAAATAACTGCCGTTTTCCTACCCTCCTTCTATCTGTGCATGCAAATGAAGCTTTCACTTAACGCAAAAGTCAGCTTCATTCGACAAAATCACTTTTCGAATTATATGATAATTTATTTTGAACAACTTTGTCTATTGTTTTTTGATCGAAAAAGTATTTTACCTTACTATCGATAAACTCTTTCTTTTATCGTAATTCTTCACTTCAAAACATCTTTTCATCTACTTACTCATATCCCTTTCTTTTCTTTTTGTTCAAAATCACTATAAAAAACATCGTTTTATTGGCTTTTTAAACAAAAGTGTTTATTTTAAAAATTTTTGAACATTTTTGTTAAAAAACTATGTACAAAACGAGAATAAGGTGATTATAATACAGGTATAGGGTGTTGGAATATTAATTATGTTGTAAATTTTCTAAAAAAGGGGTAATGAAAATGAACACAATGAATATTAACGAAATCAAACAATACAAACACGAGCCTTTCACGGACTTTACGGTTGCTGAAAACAAAGATGCGTTTGAATCTGCATTAGAACTTGTACAATCAGAGCTTGGAAAGGACTATCCTCTTGTAATTGGCGGAGAATTCATTACAACAGAAGATCAAATTCAGTCCATTAACCCAGCAAATAAAGCAGAAGTTATCGGACGCGTGTCAAAAGCAGATCAAGACCTGGCTGAAAAAGCAATGCAAGCAGCACTTTCTACATTTAATACATGGAAAAAAGAAGCGCCGGAAGCTCGCGCTGACATTCTTTTCCGCGCAGCGGACATCATTCGCCGCCGCAAACATGAATTTTCAGCTTACCTTGTAAAAGAAGCAGGAAAGCCGTGGAATGAAGCAGATGCTGATACAGCAGAAGCAATTGACTTCCTTGAATACTACGCTCGCCAAATGGTGCAGCTAAAAGACGGCGCGCCTGTTGAGAGCCGCGAAGGTGAAGAAAATAAATTTAACTACATTCCGCTTGGTGTCGGCGTTATTATTTCACCGTTTAACTTCCCGCTAGCGATCATGGCTGGAACAGCAGCAGCAGCGATCGTAGCAGGAAATACAGTTCTATTAAAACCAGCAAACAACACGCCGGTTATCGCAGCAAAATTTGTAGAAGTAATGAAAGAAGCCGGCCTTCCAGACGGCGTACTGAACTACGTGCCGGGAAGCGGAAGCGAAATTGGCGACTATTTAGTAGATCATCCAAAAACACGCTTTGTTTCATTTACAGGCTCGCGTGAAGTAGGCTGCCGCATCTATGAACGCGCAGCAAAAGTACAGCCTGGTCAAATTTGGCTAAAGCGCGTTATTGCTGAAATGGGTGGTAAAGACACGGTCGTTGTAGATAAAGATGCTGATTTAGATTTAGCTGCTTCTTCTATTGTGTATTCAGCATTTGGCTTCTCTGGACAAAAGTGTTCAGCAGGTTCTCGTGCGGTTGTTCACCAAGACGTATACGATATCGTTCTTGAAAAAGCAGTTGCGCTCACAAAAACATTAACAATGGGCAGCCCTGAAGATGTGAACACGTATATGGGACCTGTTATTGATCAAGCTTCTTTCAACAAAATTACAAAGTACATTGAAATCGGTAAAGAAGAAGGCCGTTTAATGACGGGCGGAGAAGCAGATGATTCAAAAGGCTACTTCATCCAGCCTACGATCATTGCAGATGTAGATGAAAAAGCACGTTTAATGCAAGAAGAAATCTTCGGCCCAGTCGTAGCATTCTGCAAAGCGCGCGACTTCGATCATATGATGGAAATTGCGAACAACACTGACTACGGTTTAACAGGTGCCCTTCTTTCAAATACGCCTGAACACATTGAGCGTGCGAAAGAAGAGTTCCACGTTGGAAACCTTTATTTCAACCGCGGTTGTACAGGTGCCATCGTTGGGTACCAGCCGTTTGGCGGATTTAATATGTCAGGAACAGATTCAAAAGCTGGCGGTCCTGATTACTTGATTCTGCACCTGCAAGCAAAAACAACAAGCACAACGCTTTAATACTCAGTAGAGCAGCCCTAGGCTGCTCTATCTTAAAACAACAAGGGATTTTTTCTATAGGGGGAGATATTTATGTTAGCAGAGGTATCTAAAAATGTGTTTCTTCACGCTTCCCAAAATAAAGCGCTAAACAAAGCGGCGAAAAAATGGGGTCTTCGCTTTGGTGCAGCTCAAGTGGTAGCTGGCGACACAATTGAACATGCGATCAAAAAAGTACGGGAATTGAATGAAAAAGGGCTTGTTTGTACGCTTGATCATTTAGGGGAATTTGTTTCAAGCAGAGAAGAAGCTATCGAAGCAACTCAATATAACATCAGAACACTAGAAGCTATGGGCCAAGCCGGTGTAACGTGCAACTTATCTGTCAAAATGACGCAGCTTGGTTTGGATATTGACCGCAGCTTTTGCGTTGAGAACATGCGCCGCATTCTTGAAACGGCGAAAAAATACGATAACTTTGTTCGAATCGACATGGAAGACTATGCTCACTGTCAAATGACGCTAGATATTTTACGAGAGCTTCGCGAGACGTTTGATAATGTTGGAACGGTTATTCAAGCTTACCTGTTCCGCGCTGAACAAGATGTAAAAGAGCTAAAAGGCATTCCTCTTCGATTGGTAAAAGGCGCGTATCAAGAATCACCAACCGTGGCGTTTCAAGACAAAGCCCAAATTGATGAGAACTATATGCGAATTATCGAAGAGCATTTGCTCAGTGGAACATACACGGCTATTGCATCTCACGACCACAATATTATTGCAAAAGTAAAAGAGTTCGCTCACAAAAATAACATCCCGCGCACGCAGTTTGAATTTCAAATGCTGTACGGATTCCGAACAGATATGCAGCTTAGCCTTGCAAAAGAAGGCTATACAATGCGCGTATACGTTCCCTTTGGCAACGACTGGTTTGGCTACTTTATGCGCCGCTTAGCGGAAAGACCACAAAATGTCGCATTTGCTTTAAAAGGATTCTTTTCTAAATAAGCAGTTCATTTAGTAAGGTTCGTAATGAAAACGCTATCATTTCTTTGTGCCCTTTGCGGATGCTTCTGCAAAGGGGTTTTTTTATACGATTTCTCTTCCCTTTTCGTATGTATTACGATAAAATAAAAATACGAACAAACGTTCTTTTCATTACAAACAAAAAGGAGAGTACATATGAATCCTCTATTAAAATTAGCACTGCCTCCCAAGCTAGAACCTTACCGAAAAGAAATCGAAAAAACATGTAAACCTTATATCCACATCCATACGGTCATGAACAGTCCAAAATTATATGAAAGCAAGTTTGGCGGCAACCCTTACCTTCCTCTAGAAGCAAATCATCCTCTTGATTCTCAGGGCAAGCCGATGCTCCTGATGGCACAAATCAATTTTTCTGACGTGCCTTCCTATGAAAATATGCCCTCTCAAGGCATGCTTCAATTTTTTATTTGTGGAGCTGATAATGAAAACGCCGGCGATGTGTACGGACTTGAATTTGACCATCCTACATCTCAAAAAGACTTTCGCGTCGTTTTTTATGAAGACGTAATAACTGACGAAAAAAAGTTAACAACCGATTTTTCGTATCTTGAAGACATTGACCGAGATATGTTTCCTATTCCTCAAGAAGTGGGCTTACAGTTTGAAATAAGAAGCGAACCCGTTTCCCCTACTGACTATCGCTATAACGCTGTAGAACCAGGTTTTTTTGACGATGAAGAAACGGAAGAAATCTACTGGGATGAAGTGACGGGCGAGTATCATAAAATGGGCGGATACGCTTTTTTCACTCAAACTGATCCAAGGGACTACGATGAAGCGCTGCGAGCATACAATGTTTTGCTTCTTCAATTTGCCATGGACGACGAAGCGGAAATTATGTTTGGCGATGCAGGAGTGGCCAATTTCTTTATTAAAGAAAAAGACCTTCGCAACCGTAACTTTAAAGATGTTTTGTATAACTGGGACTGCTGTTAAAAAAACGCCCTCTTAGATACTTTTCTAAGAGAGCGTTTTTTACATTACTTTTACTACTCAGCCTGTTTTTCTTGCAGCATTCAGCGTTTCTTTAAACTGCTGTAGCGCTTTTACATCTGAAAATGTGTTTGTAGGAATAACATATCCGCTCATTGCGCTAACAAGAATAAAGATATGTTCATCGGTTTCTCTAATTTGAGTGATGCTTGACCAAGGAGTCTTCACTTCTCCTTTTAAGCTTTTCTCTACCAAGCCATCTTCTGTAACCATCATAGTATGCTCACCTGTCAGACTGCTGTTATCTCCTTCATTTATTACCTTTATAATGTTCTTTTTAATACTTCCGTAAAAATATTTCGGATAAAATAAAAACCAAAGAACCGCAAGCAGCGCAAATGCTACGAACATGCCAAGTAAAAACTCTCCTTCAACCCACGAAACAAGCAAAGGAATAAGAAGAAAAATAAGCGACATCCATCGCTGAACTTTCAGCACTTTTTGTACTCTTTCCGAATGTTGAGCATGATGCATATTAAAAGCCACATAATCATCTTTTGTTAACGTATAGTGATATTCCATATTAATCTCCAATTCTTCTAAATAACAACAAAATAAAATATACCTCATTTGGTGTTATATGTATATAAAATAATAAGTTTTTCTTATGAAACACATCAACTTTTTATCATTTATTTACAGTGATACATCACGTAAACTTAACTAGTACTCTACTAGTTAAGGGGGAATGTTTATGACTTTTACACTAACGCATATTGATCATATTCAGCTAGCTGCACCACCGCATTCAGAAAGCAAAGCACGACACTTTTTTGGAACCGTTCTTGGCTTAACAGAAATTGAAAAGCCGGAAAGTCTAAAAAAGCGCGGCGGCGTGTGGTTTGAATTCGGTTCTTATCAGCTGCATATTGGTGTGGAACCTGCCTTTTCACCCGCTAAAAAAGCGCATCCAGGCTTTCACGTTAAAAATCTACCTGCGTTCAAAGATCATCTGACTAGCTTCGGTATTCCTTTTATAGAAGACCAAAACATTCCCGGCGTCGAAAGAATTTACGTGGCTGATCCTTTTGACAACCGAATTGAGTTCTTAGAGAAAGTGAATCTTCCTTTTTCTAACTGAGTGTTCGACAAAACAAGAGCTCTTATTTAAGAGCTCTTGTTTTCTTTTGGTCCTTCTTTTTGCTTTTCTTTCCACAGCATGTATAGCAATAGCCCCAGTACACAAAACGCCACGCCAAACATCGTTAAAGGAAATAACAGTGTATTAATAAAATGATGATAAACCCATGAATCGTTCATCTAACCAGCTCCAATATGCACCGTTTTTTTATAGTATGCCCTACTATAACCTTTTTTATATTGTGTTAAATATCATGGTTTCTATCATATTTCTTTTTCTTTTTAATAGAGTAAATAGTAGATACATAACATTCTCCTCTTAGAGTTCTTATTCGCTGATTTCAAAATTTTATTAGAGGAGGTTTACTCTATGAAAAAAAAGTTCACTGAAAAGCCTAAAAAGCTTTTTTGGATTCTTTCTTATAAATCATTAATTATCGCTATACTATTTGTTCTGTTAACATCTGCCGCTATTTTTACCGTCACGTATTCAACTCTTCAGCATACGCTGCGCTCGAACGTTGTCTATCAAGCGCTATCAAATTATAAAGCTCAAAGCTTGTTCTACTTCATGCATACGGAAAACCATCATTTCTCTCATGCCTTTGAAGAAGACTTCTCCCCGCCTCCTCTTTCTTCTGTCGCCCTGCAGCTTGCGACGAATATTCGCGTGGCGGATACAAGAAGTCTATTTGGATCAGAACTGCCCGGCTTTTCTATTTTTGATTCTCATATTCTGTTAGCCGGTGAAGGAACGGATTATACCACGATTCCTCATGAATCGGCTCCTCCTCTCGAAAGCATTTCTGGAGAGCGTGATTTGGATCCTGCTGAAAGCAAAACGTACGAAGAAAGCAAAAAACAGTCTCAAACACAAGCTAAGCAAAGCACGGGAGACAGAAAAGTTGTGTACATCTACCACACGCACAGCTGGGAATCTTATTTCCCTTTACTTGGTATGCCAGGTGAAGCGAACGAAAATAAAGCAGTAGATAACAAAACCAACATCACGCTCGTTGGTCAAATGCTAGGAATGGAATTAAAAGCAGACGGAATCGGATCGGAAGTAGATACAACCAACATGACGCAAAAGCTGAATGAAAAAGGCTGGGGTACAGGACGAGCCTATGCGATGTCTCGAAGCGTGGTGGAAACAGCTCTTCAGCAAAACCAAGACGTCGATTATTTAATTGATATTCATCGTGATTCACTACGTCAAGAAAAAACAACGGCTACTATCAACGGCAAATCGTACGCTAAAATAATGATTGTATTAGGTGAAGCGAATCCGAAATTTGATGAAAATGTAAAAATGGCTAAAGCGATTCATGAAAAGCTAGAGGAAAAATATCCAGGCCTTAGCCGCGGAGTATTAAGCAAAAAGAAAACAAGCGGCAATAACGGCCTGTATAATCAAGACTTATCCGACCGCTCCATTTTAATTGAAGTAGGCGGCGTCGATAACAATATGGAAGAACTCACAAATACCGTCAAAGCCTTTTCTGATGTGTTCAGCGAGTATTACTGGCAAGCTGAAAAAGTGAATGCGCAGTAAACAAAAACTAGCTACCCCAGGTAGCTAGTTTTTGTTTTTATGAGAGTCACGCTTCTCCTTTTCTTCACACGCACAGCAGACAAGCTTCCCTTCAACAACCACACCGTTCAAAAATCCCTCTAAACAGTACACGTTCTTTTGACATATCGTGCAGATTCCAACGTACTCTTTCACGACTTTCTCACTCCTTACATACGATTAAAAACCATAAAAAAAGCTCTATTAAAGAGCTTCTTTCCGTACATAGGATTTTCCTTCATTTCAACAAACGGCTCATTTCCTCAGGAGAAAGCGGCTTATCAAATAGATAGCCTTGACCGATATGACAGCCTTGTCTCCGTCACAAACTGCAGCTGTTCTTCGGTTTCGATTCCTTCTGCGGCTATAGGGCAAACTTAAGTTTTTTCCCCATTTGAATAATCGTTTCCACCAGCACTTTTCCAACTTCATCTAAGTCATCAATAAATGATTTATCAATTTTTAACGTATTGATTGGCAAGTGTTTAAGATAGCTGAGAGAAGAGTAGCACGTTCCGAAATCATCCATGGCCACTTTAATCCCTAAGTTTTGGAGAGGTATCAGGACTTCTTTTAAATCTTGGTTGTATTGGATTACGTTTTCCGTAATTTCAATTTCAAGAAAAAATGGATTAAGTCCCGTTTTTTTTAAGATATCTTCAACATCTTTTACAAATTCCGGTGATTTCAATTGAATAGGCGATACATTTACGCCAATTTTAGTAACCCTAGAATACATATCCGTCCATATTTTCATTTGATTGCATGCCTGTTCTAATACCCAGTTTGCCAACTGGTACAACCAATCCTAGCTTCTTCTAAAATGGGCAAAAATTCATTGGGGTAGACAATACCAAATTTCTGCGCTACTCCAGCGGATAAGCGCTTCTGCCCCTATGACATCAGACGTTTTCAAATCGATCAAGCGGCTGATAAACGAGCTGAAACTCATTTCTTTCTAACGCATACTTTCAACTCATTCTCCATGCTAATCAGTTTTGAATGAGTTTTTTCATTTGATGCAAGAAGAACTCATTTCATATGTGTTTCGCCCATTTCGTTTTGCTATATACATAGCCCTATCTGCTTGTTTAATTAGCTTCATCTATTAGTTCACCAATGTGTCTTCTGGAATAACATGTTGCTTACATTCCTTTGAAAATAGGCTGATGCCAATGCTTGTAGAAACCAGAAATTTATGGCCATCTATGTAGAAAGGAAGAGACACCTCTTTTATAATTTGTTCAGTGATTTTTTTTATTTCATCAATCAGTTTTCAACGTGTGTAGTACTAGGATAAACTCGTCGCCTCCATGTCGTGAAATAAAATCAGCAGGATGGATATACAATTCTTCAATCTATCTGCTACGCGCTTTTAAGCAAGCACATCTCCACGGTGATGGCCAAGCGTATCATTTATTGATTTGAAGCGGTCTAAATCTAAAAATAAAATAGCCAGTCAGTTCTGGAGATTCTTCATCTAAAAACAGTTTTTTTAGCTGTTTGTTTAACCAGTAGCGGTTAGGTAAATTAGTTAACGTGATCATAATAAGCCATTTGCTTAATTTTTTCTTCATATGCTTTTCGCTTTGTAATATCATTACGAATAGATACGTACTGATACGGATGACCTTCGTTCATCTAAGAAATGGAACAATAGTTGTATCTACCCAGTAGTATGAGCCGTCTTTTGCCTTGTTTTTTATTTCTCCGTGCCAGACCTTACCTGAGCTGAATTGTACTCCATAACTCTTTAAAAAACCGTTTCTGAGTGATAGTTTCGAATTAATAATACGATGATTTTGGCCGAGGAGTTCATGCCTTTCGTATTTGGAAGTTTCGCAGTACTTATCGTTTACGTGGTTTATAAATCCGCTGATTATCTGTAATAGCTACAATAGATGACTCATTTAATGCAAATTCAATATCATTTAGTTTTTTCAGCGCTTCTTTAAATTTATATTCAAAATGCCTGTTTTCCATATCCTATACACCTTTATCAAAATTTTAACGATAAAACAAAACCCATGACGAAATGATAGAGAGGAATCGTGAATAATGAATACAATTTAATTAGCAATGGACAGTGAATTAGTTTGTCCGATTGCCTTACATTCGTAAAATAGTAAGCGTACAATTGCCGCTTTTCCTCTTTACACCTTTACAAACTTCTTACACGCAGTTTGTAAAAGGATTGATAGATAGTTTCGTTTATCCATATCTGTTATCACAACTTTTCTATGGTAACATTAAAATGATTTTTATAGAAATGAAAGTGTACTTTCTTCACGTAATTGACATACCTTTTGATGGTAAACAGAAAAAAGCCTCTGCTTTAGACAGAGGCTTTTTTCACTTTCTTCTCATGAGCTCGTACGCGTCAGCCACGGAAGAATAAGATATTGAAAGGTTTTGTTGTACACAACAATCCGGTTAAGATAATACGGATCGTTGTCTTTTGTAATAACATGAGGGGCTAAAATAGCTGCTTGGTGAAAACCAGCATCTTTCACAATCTTAGCTACGTCATCATTCGTATTGCCGTATGGATAGGCAAAGTAAACGGGGTCTATTCCTAAATGGTTCTTAATCGTTTCTTTGCTTTTTCGTAAATCACGAGCAAACGCGCTGTATTTAGCAGGCGTCAGAAATAAAGGCTTGTCTTCTTCTAAACGGTGCATATCATATGTATGCGAACCGATTGTCGCAAGGCCGCTGTCTTTCATTTCTTTTAGCTGACTCCATGAAGCCATATTTAAATTTTGAAAGTCCTCTGCTCCCACTTGTCCTGCGATTACATATAGCGTAAACGGAATGTTTTCCTTTTTCAAAATTGGAAAAGCGTTTTGATACACGGTACGGTCAATATCGTCAAATGAAATCCATACGCAGCGTTTTGGAAACGTGCCTTTTTGCTGATACGTTTCAATATCTTTTGGCGTAACAAACGTAGCGTCAAGTTCCTTCAGCTTTTTTAACTGTTGTTCAAAATCATTGCTGTAGACGCTGTACTCTGTCAGTTCGTCAGACTTTGTAACTGAGCTGACAATTCGATTAAACCAATTATGCTTGCGCACGCGATGATAATTTAAGCCTAAGCATCCGTTCGTCTCAAGCGCTGGCTCCACGGTCGTTGTTGCTTTCGCCTTATCTTCCCAGTTCACTACTTTAAAGAAAATAAAGCCAACTACCGCTGCCGCAATTAAAAGAAAGAATACATATTTCTTCATGCGTGCTTCCTCTCCTCAGTATGTTTTAACGGATTAACATCAAACTCGATGTACTGTGCACGCTGAAGCTCTTGAATTTGATCCTTCGATAAAAGCTCAAGACGCTCTAAATCTTTAATACTCGTATACGCCGGCTCTTTTCGTCGGTTTAAGCTTCCAAATCTCTTTTTGTTGTAGAATCTCCATAAAAACAGAGCCAGGAAAAAGAAGCAAAAAATAGCGAGTCCAATTACTAAAAACGTTCGAATTTCGCCGTTCGTCGTTTTGAACGCAATTTTTAATATCCCGCTGTAACGGTCATTTACGCCGATAACAGCTGAAAGGAAAAACCAAAGAACAATGGCACAATACAGCCAAAAAACAGATGAAACAATGATGCTTATCACGAATCGAGCAAGAGGCTGCTTGGCTTGAATCATGATTTGCTCTTCGTTAAGCCGCGGTCTGGACTGCTCCATGTGGCATAGCCTCCTTTCACTCTAGATCTGATAGCACGAGGAAATGCGCCCACTACCACAATCGTATTCACAATCCAGTAAAGCGCTGGGTACCATGCAGCCCAGACGTAATACCGCTTCACGTTGTCGTATTTCGAATCAATTTTCAGCGCAATAAACAGCTGAATTAAGCTCATAAATACAAGGGAAAATGACGTAAACGTAAACCAAAACAGTATGTCTTGAGGACTGCTCGCGGTAACAAGCAGCATGATCGTCACAAACAGCCATGCGAATGACCAAAGAGTACTGATCCACTGCTCTAGGTATACAATCCAAATTCTGCGCTGCTTCCATTTTAATAACACTTTCCAGTGGCGAAGCATTACCTCTTGCCCACCTTGAGCCCAACGTACTCGCTGCTTCCAAATTCCTTTTAAGGTTTCGGGCACAAGCATCCAGCACAATGCCCGCGGTTCATAGCGGATATCCCAAAAGCGCTGCTGCAGCTTCCAGCTTACGGCGATATCTTCCGTAATCATGTCACGATCCCACAGCCCGACGTCCACAAGTGCTTTCTTTCGAAAAGCCACTACTACGCCTGAGACCGTCATTACTTTTCCTAAAATTCGCTGTGTTCGTTTAATAGAACCGATAATAGAAGAATACTCAACTAGCTGAATGCGACTCAGCAGCGTATTACGGTTTCGAATGCGCGGATTTCCGGTAACGGCTCCCAGCCGTTCCCCTTTATGAAGAAAATGATGGATTAGATAATACGGAGCGTCTTGATCTAAAATAGCGTCTGAATCTAAGCAGATTAAAAACTCAGCTTTAGATGCGTGCGCACCTAAATGCAACGCGTTGGCTTTTCCTTTATTTTTATAAAGCTGAATCACACGAACTTCAGGGTGATTCCTGCTGATTTCCTTTAAAATATCAGCTGTTCCATCGGTGCTTCCATCGTTAATAAGGATGATTTCTTTAGACGGATAATCTAACGCCAAAAGGTGCTTAAGCGTTTCTTCAATCGTTTCTTCTTCATTATAGCAAGGCACTAAAAAGCTCACTAACGGCCAATCAACTGTTGAAAAATCAACTTTAGGATCTCGGTCGCGATAGCGTATGTAAATAAGCGTGCCCGCAATCCAAAATAAAGACATAATAAATGGATACCAGAAAACAAAGCTCGCGAGCTTTTCAAATCCAGGTATTAATACGTGTTGCATATTCATTTTTCTGACTCCTTCATACCAATTAAAATTGCACAGAGTGACAATTTTATCATTAAATTGGTTAAATAGAACATGGTAATTTTAACCATCTAAAAAAAGAGTCTTTTAAACTACGTTTATTCCTATATTATACAACCCCTTTATGTAAGTAAGAAGCACCAATAAAGGATGGGCAAGTTACCTACTTAAAGAAGTGACATATAGTATCACTGTAGATTTCTTTCACCATAAAAAACGTGAGGGTTGCAGCTAGTATATGAAAGAAATTCTTTCCCTAAGGAGGAATAACAAATATGAACGAACAAATTCAAAAACTGCTCAATAACTTAATTCAACTTGAACACGTCTCTTCAACTTTGTACCTAGCTATGTCTAACTATATGAATCGATTAAACTATAAAGGAATGGGCAGCTGGCTACGCCTGCAGTCTGAAGAAGAACGCACTCATATGCTAAAACTTATTGACTACTTAGTTGACCGCGGCGGAACGGTTGAATTAAGTTCTTTACCTGCTCAGCCAAGTGAGTTTGGGACACCGTTAGAAACGTTTCAAAAAGTATTGGAGCATGAAAAGTTCGTCACAAATTCTTATCGTCAAGCGTTTCAATTTATCAGCCAAGCGAACGATCCTCAAACCCTAGTCATCGTGCAGGACTTTTTGAGAGAACAAGTCGATGAAGAAGCTCAGGCTCAGACAATTGTAGACCGCTTAAAAATTGCTCAAAATAACCCTGCAGCTATTTTTATACTCGATCAAGAACTAGGACAGCGAAAAGCTGCGCCGGCGGCGGGCGGAGCAGCTGCGCAAGGTTAAACGCGCAGAAGAGCACCGAACAATGTACAAAAACAATAACACGCCTCCCGTTTCCTTGCTTCGAGTTGGGATTCATCACGGCTATTACGGCTATCCGCCCAATGTGTACGACGCCATTCAAAGGCTTATGAATCAATATATGCATCAGCTTCACTATCATCGTCCTCAGTACGTTCACGTGTACTACGTGCACCCTTCTCTTATTCACTACTACCTTCACTGAGTGGAGGAAAACAGGAATTTTGTTTCATGAAGAAATTCACCGCTTTTCCACCTAATTCAGGAATTCCAATCAAAAATATGGATATTTATGCTAATATAAAATTTGTTAATCATATAAAGAAATAATATTAGCGGGGTGTCATATGGATAATCAATACGTTGTAGGATGGGGAACGCTGGCTCTAATTAATGCCGGATTAGCGCAAGGTAAAAATCGAACCGGTCTGAACTGGTTCTTATTATCTCTTGCTTTAGGACCGCTTGCTACCTTCATCTTACTGCTGGTTGAAAAACGATAAAATTAGCTCAAAGCTCATTACATTGAGCTTTTTTCTTTATCCTTTAACTATGACTTGAGCCCAAAAGGTGTAAAAAAAGCATTGCGTGAAATTTTTTTCTTGGCTTAATATGCATAAATCTATTCATTATTCAGACTGAATTCCGCTGTATTTTTTTGTTTAAAAACCTCTATCTACTCTTTTTAAAAAAGATACTACCTCTTTTTAAGGTTTTTTTTCCTACAATAAAACCAAAAGAAAGAAAAACACTTCTATTTCTATGTTTTTTTTAATTAATAGATTAGCTGTTTTCTTCAGATTATTATTCTTTACACGAGACACATGTACATCTACTGAACCCGGTTAAACTTCCTGTATTTCGCAATCTGTAGGATGAATAAATACTCATTTGCTTCATTTGACAAAGAAATAAATGCTGTGTAATTTAAGTAACATACCCCATCTAAACTGTTTTTAGAAAGGATTAAGTAGCAAGATGCGTACAAAAAAAGAAGAGTGTATAATTGATGAAATGGGAAGAGTATCCCTTCCTTCTTTGTTTATGCAAATAACGAAACTCGAGACGAACGACAAAGTTCTTTTACGGAGCTGTGATGATTGGATTATTATTGATCATCATGATGAAAATGTCCCCGTTCCTTCTCATATCTTCATTCGAACAATTGACCATATGGGTAGAATAGTCATTCCAAGATCCCTGCGAGATGACTATGAACTTAAGCCATTTGATTATGTAGAACTATACGTAGTAGAACAGCAAATTGTTATGAAAAAAAGAGCCGAAAAAACGATAGCGCTTTCAAAAAAACCTGGGGCGCCTCCTCCTTATTATGCAACATTAACCGGACGGCAGATTCAGCTCACTTCTGAACTTTTAACGTCAGTCGAATTGGATGCAAACATGGAGGTTCAATTTTTTATTAACAAAGAAAATAACATTGTGATTCAAAAATACGAAATGAATTTCGGTGAAAAAACGACTTTAATATTTACGGCTCAATCTAGAAAAATTGATGAACGTTTTCGACTTACCATTCCTAAAAAGCTGCGAGATGATTTCTCCATCCACTCAGGTACGATGTTAAAAATCAAGACAGGTAATAAGCAGCTCATTTTAGAAAAAGTAGAGCATGAAAAAGAGATTAGCAGCGCATTATCTCAGCAAATAGACGCAGCAATTGTTGAAAAGTTACCGAAATAAGACCGACGCCAAAAACAAATGGTTCCTTACGACTTCAAAGCAAAAGCTAAGAGTTATGCATAGACTGACCCTTTCTATACTCAACTCTTAGCTTTTAGACTTATCTTCCATAGACGTGTACAAGTTTGTTACTCCACATGATAGCACTTCTCCAAAATAAAACGCTATTTCCATATCCATCAAAATCATTGTAAATAATTTGAATATATGATTATAATAAGATACTTTGCATAGAGGAGGCTGATTTAGTTGAAGATCTCAACAGGAGCTGAATTTTACGATAATGACGAGACGTTTTTGGCCTATACAAAACGCCGGCAGCAAAAAGAAAATGCGAATGATACGATTGAAAAACCAGCTATTCTACAGCTTCTAGGTGATGTTACAGATGCAAACATTTTAGACTTAGGGTGTGGAAACGCTGAATTTGGTGCGGAGCTTCTTGCACAAGGCTGTTTCTCTTATACCGGAGTAGACGGCTCTATCAATATGATAAATGCAGCTCAGCAACAGCTTTCAAACTATCCAAATGCAGAAGTGATCCATGAACCGATGGAGCACTATACTCCGCCCCGTGACAAATATGATTTAGTTACCGCAAGACTGTCTCTTCACTATATAGAAGACTTAGCTTCCATTTTCACTAAAGTAAATCAAGCACTCAAACCTGAAGGAAGGTTTATTTTTTCCGTTGAACATCCAGTTATTACGTCTACTCTTCAGCCTTCCGCTCTCCGCACAAACTGGACCGTGGACAACTATTTCTTCATGGGATTCCGTCAGCAGCACTGGATGGGTGGATACGTTCAAAAGTATCATCGCACGCTTGAAGAGTACTTTTCTTTGATGCAGCAAAGTGGATTCACCATTACAAATTTAAAAGAAGCATGTCCTCAAAAAGAACATTTCGACAGCGCTGAAACTTACGAGCGTCGAATGCGTATTCCTTTGTTTTTACTGATGAGCGGCGTGAAGAATAGATAAACTAAAAATACTAAAAAAGATCTTAACTAGTCTTTCTATAGGTAGAATCCATACGTAGTCGTTTTCAATTATTTGACCAAAAAAGCACCAGACCCTTTGTTAAGGAAACAAAGGGTCTGGTGCTTTTTTAAAGAAAGATTTACTTAGCGTTTGTGCTGATATAATGTCTAATTACTTCATAAACATAGTCTTGGCAAGCGGCTGCTGTATTTGGATTATATTTTCCATTGTTTACTTTGTTGTTAGATAACACTCTGATACCCAAGAATGGAACGTCGTAGCTTCCTGCAATTTGCGCTGCCGCTGCGCCTTCCATTTCTTCTACAGACGTCCCGTACTTAGTATGGAACCACTTAATTCGATCCACTTCGTTATTCCACGTGTCTGCTGATCCTATCGTTCCTTCAACCACTTTTCCTTTTTTATATGTATCTTTTACTGCATTTGCAGCCGCAAGTAACTTCTTATCTCCTTCATAATAGCGAGCTTTTTCAGCATCAGGATCTTCTCCAGCGCTTCCTTCAGAAGCCATTAAATCCATCGGCTTCCAAGCAGTAGGATCCATTCCTTCGCCTTCTTTTTTATCTTCTGTTTTTAAAGAGCCTATATTCGTTGTTCGCTTTCCTAATACAATATCAAACACGTTCAGGTTTTCATCATGCCCGCCCGATGTTCCTTGGTTGATAATTGCTTTAGGATGGTATTTTTCTATAGCTATCGCTGTAGCAGCTGCCGTGTTTTCCATTCCTTTTCCCGTTTTAACCACAATGACCGGATAATTGTCGACAGTTCCTTTGTAAAAAACAAAATTCCCTGACTTTTCTTCTTTTACATTTTCTAATTTTTTAGCGAATTTCTGCGCTTCTATCGGCATCGGCCCTTGCACAATAATAGGCTGCTGCTTCTGTTTATCTCCGGCTTCTTTTTTTGAAGCTGAATTACACCCGGCAAGTATAGATAGCAGTAAAACCATACCAATAGTAAATAAAGCACCTGTTTTTAACATCTTGTTTTTCATAGATCGTTACTTTCACTCCATTTCGTTTTGCTGTTTCATACACTCGATGATTGGACAAAAGAAAAAAACCTAGAGCATGTTTCATGGTCTACGTTTTTTAGAGTCAAAGTATAAGAAATTAAGTACGGAATACAGCTTCTGTCTGGGTAAACCGAACATTTTTATACTTTAACTCGTAGTCCAGTTCTTTGAATGGGAACCAGGTAGAGACACTTAGACCATATTTCCAAGCATATACGAGCAATATTTTTCACTTTCTAAATGTATCAAATACAAAATGGTTATTCAATATAAAAAGCGAATATTTTAATATTATTCATTTAAATTGTTCGTATTTAACCAATTCTTACTAAATATATGACAAATCCCTATCTCAAAACAAAAAAAGAGGCTGAGACATAACAAGATGAATCCAATTTAAAGACGCACAAATGGCATACATGAGCTGAACCGCTTGTGATAGTTGATTTCCATGCAAGACTTCGCTTTCCGCGGGAGGCCGCTGAGCCTCCTCGTCACTTGCGTTCCTGCGGGGTCTCACCTGTTCCGCTTTCCCCGCAGGAGTCTTCGTCTTGCCCTTCAATAAACTGCTAGAAGGATTTAAACAGATGAAACCTACGTTCACCTAACAAAAAAAACGAACCACTAATCAAAAATTTTGATCAATGGTTCGTTTTTCACTTCGTCTAAAATACTTTTGCCTCAGCCTCTTTTTCTACTTACTATTTACCGTTCTACCTTCATTTAATGTTTATTGGCAGCGGTGCATGAGACGCTACAAGCTGCTGTTCACGCATTTCTTCCCAGAAGGCTGCCGGAATTACCGTGTTTAATGCCGCTTTGTCTTCTGCAATACGCTCTGGACGACTGGCGCCAGGAATAACGGCAGCAACCGCTGGATTAGCAAGCGAGAACTGTACAGCAGCAGCCTTAATGCTGATCTGATGACGATCTGCAATGGCTTTGATTTTTTCTACTTTTGCCATAATGTCTGAAGACGCTTTTTGATATTCAAAGTGTGTACCTCCAGCAAGAACGCCTGAGCTGTATGGTCCGCCGACAACGATGTCCATATTATGCTTTACAGCTTCGGGCATCACTCGCTGCAGCGCACGTTCATGATCTAACAGCGTGTATCGGCCAGCTAGCAGCGATACATCGGGCTTTGCTTCTTCCAATTCCAGCATAATTTCGATTGGTTCCACTCGGTTTACTCCAAGTCCCCATCCTTTTATAACTCCTTCTTCGCGCAAACGTGTAAGCACACGAAATGCGCCCGTTCGAGCAGATTCAAATTGTCCTACCCACTCATCTCCATAAAAATCTTGTGCAACATCATGAATATACACAAAGTCTAAGCGATCTGTTTTTAAACGGTTTAAGCTTTGCTCAATTGAACGAAGAGTTGCATCAGCGCTATAGTCATTAATAATTTTATTTTTACGGCCGAATTCAAAAAGCCCGCCTTTTTCTCCCATATCACGTGAAGATGTGTCTTCTAGTTCATCTGAAATAACGCGACCTACCTTTGTACTTAGCACATACTCATCGCGATTTCTTTTTGATAGTGCTTCACCAAGTCGCATTTCTGCTAAGCCAGCTCCGTAAAGAGGGGCTGCGTCAAAGTAACGGATGCCGCTTTCCCAAGCAGCATCAACCGTTGCGATGGCCTCTTCTTCTGGAATATTGCGATACATATTGCCTAGTGGTGCTGTTCCAAAACCTAGTTTTCCCTGCAGTATCTCTCTCATATGAATAAAACCTCCTGAAATTTTTATAACTCTATTTTAGAATTTGATTCGTATAATCAATTTATTAAATGTCTTATTATTCCCTGACAAAATTTATTATGAAGCATACAAACACGAAAAAAAAGTACGCACTTTAAAGTAATATGGGAACTAAAAAGTAACCTACTAAGATGCAAATGAGCTTTTTAGACTCTTTTTTCTTTATACCCTTTCTACTTCTTACTCATGCAAACAAACATTTTGCATACAATAAGCAGAAAGCTACTTTATAAATGAGGTGAGACTCTTGAGAGATGAATACTTCAAAAAAATTGAAGATAAGCTCGATAAGCTTGATGAAATGGACGATTCCACAATGAAAGAAGAACAAAAAGATGAGTATTTTCAAAGTTTGCTAGATGATATGGATGATTTGTTAAAAGACATGCGCCAGAGAGAAAAAGACTCCGACCATCTTGTCAGTGAACATATGAAAACGGTTAATGACATATTTGATAACGCAATCAAAAACTTAAAAAAAGACCGAAATTAGCGTTACCATGCTTCTCCTTCTTTTCAACATACTGATTTTTCTGTTTTTTTAATATAAAAACATAGAATTTCATATGTAAAAATGGTATTTTCAGTATACGCAAACTGTAGGAGTGAAAAGAGGAATGAAAAACGGTCACTTTAAAGAACGAGTAAAAACGAAGGAAGAGCTTCGACGTATAGTCGGCGTGCCTAACAAATTGGCGCATCAAAAAATAATTCCTTATTTAGATCGACACTGCCGGGAATTTATTAAACATTCCCCTTTTGTCATCATCGCTACAGCTGATCATAAAGGAATTTGCGACAGCTCTCCACGAGGTGATCATGCTGGTTTTGTACAAGTCGTCGATGAGAAAAGGCTGTTGATTCCAGAGAGGCGCGGCAATCAAAAAGTAGATTCATTGGAAAATATTTTATCTAATCCTCAAATAGGGCTGCTTTTTTTAATTCCAGGCATAGAAGAAACGCTGCGGATTAACGGCAAAGCTTGCATTGTCAAAGACAAAACGATGCTTGAAACAATGGCGGTTCACAACGAAACTCCGCTGCTCGCTATCGACGTCGAAGTACAAGAATGCTTTCTCCACTGCAGCAAAGCATTCAAGCGATCAAAACTGTGGAATCCAGAATCTTGGGAAAGAGTCGAAACGCTTCCTTCTGCAGCTAAAATAGTTGCAGAACACGCAAGCTTTTCCACTCTAGAAAGCCCCAACAATCCCGAAGGAAGCAAAACCCAGCACCTTTATGAAAAAAAGCCGCTATAATGCGGCTTTTATCATTTTACCATCAAAAAAAATATACCTCCAGCAATGATCAGAACGGGTAACAAAGCAAGAAGCACGCCTTTTTTCGAAGATCCTATGTATTCATGATCACCATAGGCGCGGCCTGCTCTAAAATCTACTTTCACCTGAGATTCTTCTTTTTTATGTTCTTTTTTCATCCTCTTTGCCTCCTAGCGGCATTTGAGCGTCGATTTGCTTGATATGATGCTCCAAATGAGCGATATAATCTTTAGCCAACCACTGGAGCGAAACGAACTTTCCATCTCCTAGTTCGAATTGATACATATGCTTTTCTATTGGCATATGCAAAAGAACGGAAGCAATTTGCTTATTTAAGCTGCGCCATAGGGCAACTACTTCTTTCATGGACGTATCTTGATAGTGCTGCAGTTCTACCCATTCATCTTGTTTGTAAGGCGTCAGTACACAAGGATTTTTTTCATGCTGCACGTTGATAAAGCGCTGTAAATTGTGAATGGCTGAGTCACATAAGTGCCCCACAATTTCTTTTGGTGACCATTTCTTAGGAGCAGGACGGTTTGACGCCTCTGCTTCAGAGAGTACTTCAAGCTTTTTAGGAAGCTTTACCACCCATTCGTTTAACTTAACAATCGTCGTTTCCATGTTCATTTCTCCTTTAAGCACGTTTTTTCAAAAACCTTCCCCATATAATATTCATCGACTGATTTTTCATCTACAACGAGTGAACATACTTTTTTCCCTTCTATTTCAAAACCCATCTTTTTATACAGCGAAATGGCCGGTTCATTGTGGGTCATCACCGTTAGCTCTACTCGTTTAATGCCGCTCTGCGCTGCCCATTTCTCCATTTCTTTAAACAACGAAGTGCCGATGCCTCGGTTTCCGTAAGATTGAAGCACCCCAACAGCTAAGTATGCACTGTGTTTTTTTCGGTTAACGCTTCCGACAATCACAGATAAATGACCAACGAGCTGTCCTTCTTGTTCCGCCACTAAAATGGTTGAGTTCGGCATCTTTAAAAAAGTTGTAATCATTTTTTTCTGCTGTTCAAGCGTGGTCGCACGCTCATTTTCCTCGTACAGCATATAGGCGGTTTCTTTATCAAGCTCTTTATTTAACGCTAAAAAAGCGGATGCATCGGAAGCTAAAATTTCTCGAATCACGTTTACCCCTGCTTTCGTCAATAGTAGTTAACTAGAAAAAAACGTTAAAAAGCGGATGATATCATGACACACGCGGTGAACGTTTTCCAAGAAACGCAGTGAAGATAAAACATATACTAAAAGCAACGGCTGAAACGAAAAAGCCAAGCATCCATACTAAAGCTCGCATAAACGTATCTTCATTGGGATACAGAGGTTTAACGCCTAGCCACTGAATTACCATGATCAATGCTACGATCAAGTAAAAGCTGCTTCCTGTTAAAGCCATTTTAAGACGGTTTTTAAATGACCCTGTCCACGCTGTACTAAAAGCGCTCCACGTGAGAATACTTACAATCGTCGCTAAAAACATAAGAACAAGATGTAAATAAGGGATATCTGTAAACATAAGAAGATAGAGTAAAAATATCGTAGTGCCAAAATATAAAGCATTAATGCCAAATAAATAGCCTCCGCTCAGCCAGTGGTTTTGAAACCACTTTTTCTTGCTGAGACGTTCTACCACTCCGCTGGGAACCCACAGCGTACGCGAAAAAATAATCATCACCAGCACAAGTATCATGCCGGCCAAAAAGAATGTTGACACCTTTTCATCAGCCTTTCTATTCAAAATAAATATGGTTAATTATACTATTGATTACAAAATTAAACTATTGTTTTCTTTATTAATTAAAGAGGCTGAAACATAACAAAATTACTTTAACCTAAAGATGAACAAATGAGATAAATAAGCTGGACTGCTTGTTACACCGCTGTTGATTTCCGTGCAAGACTTCGCTTTCCGCGGGCGGCCGGTGAGCCTCCTCGTTGATTCTGCATTAAGAATCTCAATTCATCATTCGGATCTTCATTCAACGAAAATACTTTTATCACAGCCTCTTTTTTACGCCTATTTACATTCTTCCTCCCGTAAACGGATTGATTTCTCCTGTTAAATCACGTCCTGCTTTCTTTTCTTCGTGTGCGATGCGCTTGCCAATCGCAATTTTATTCCAAATTAGTGGCACCCAAATACACGCTCCGAACAAAATCATCCAAAAAAGTTCTCCCATTTCTTCCATCCTTTCATTTTCTGCTTTTATTTTGAAGACAATAAGAAACGTGTATACAGTTTTTATTCCTGATTTGAATCACTCATGCCGTATGAAAAGAAATAAACCAGGATTGATAAAGCCATTCCGTAAGCGGTCCAAGCCGCTAGTAAAATGGCGTACTGATGATTGATAAAAAACACTCCGCTTGAAATCAGCAGCAGGATAAAACTAATCCATTTTATTTTTTTCATTACTCTATCCCCTTTACTTAACCTTTTACAGTAAGTTTCTTATTGTCTACTTGTTATTACGGTCAAAATGTATAAAAGTTCCATTTTTTTTAAAAATAACTGAAAAAGAATTTGATAAAACGTTCAACTATCGATTATCATATACCTTAAAGTAAGCTTTACGATTCATAAGTGGGAGTGAACAATCTTGTCTTATAGCATGAAAGAAATGAATGAAAAAACCGGGCTTTCCGCACCGACTTTGCGCTATTATGAAAAAGAAGGAATCCTTCCTTTTGTAGAACGTGATGAAAATGGAAAGCGCCTCTATAACGATACGAATATTGAGTGGATCCGTTTTATCTTAGCTCTGCGCTCAACTGGCATGCCGCTTGCAGAAATAAAGCGCTATGTAGAGCTCTATAAACAAGGGGAAAGCACGATTAAAGAACGAAAAAACATGATGCTTCAGCACAAAGAAGCGGTAGAAGAAGAAATGGCCAAAACTTTTAAATACCTCGAGCAAATTAACTACAAGCTGGCTTTGTACGACTCACTAGAAGCAAGGTTAGAGCAAAAAGAAATCAAAATATAAACACAAAAGTCCGCAGGTGCACCTGCGGACTTTTTATTAATACAGTGAATTTACGGTGTTTAGCAGTTCTTCTGACCATGTCCAATCGCTGATTTCAACCGCATCTGTTACGTGATGCAATTTACTAGCTCCGATAATGCTTGATGTTACAGCGGGCTGATTTAGCACCCACGCAAGAGCAAACTGAGACAAGCTTACTTCATTTTGTTCTGCTAACTTGCGATACTGCTCCACCAGCTGAAAGTTTCGGTCAGTAAAGTAGTTTCGCAGCAGCTTTTCACCATGTGCAGCACGGCTTTCTGGCGGCACGTCATTTGGTGTTTTATATTTGCCTGAAAGCATGCCGCGCGCTAACGGACTGTATACCATAACGCCTACACCTTCGGATTGACTAAACGGCAGCAGCTCTTGTTCAATTTCACGAGAGAGAAGATTGTACTGAGGCTGAACGGAAATAAATTTTTCAAGATTCATGTTGTCACTAATATGATGAGACTTTGCGATTTGCCACGCGGCATAATTGGAGCAGCCAATATAACGAACTTTGCCTTGACGAACTAAATCATCTAGCGTGCGAAGCGTTTCTTCCATAGGTGTATGGTGATCAAAAAGATGAACTTGATAAAGATCGATGTAGTCCGTCTGCAGTCGTCGCAGCTGATTATCAACTTCTCTCATAATATGTGTGCGTGAAAGACCTTTATCATTTTTGCCTTTTCCTACGGCAATGCCGACTTTTGTTGCAAGCACAACATCATCTCGTTTTCCTTTTAACGCGCGTCCAATAATTTCTTCAGATTCCCCTGTGCCATATCTAAACTCTTCATCCTGCCCTTTTCCGTAATAGTTGGCTGTGTCAATGAAGTTAATTCCGTTTTCAATGGCGCTATGTAAAATAGCTGCCGACGCTTTTTCGTCAACCCATCGTCCAAACGCCATAGTACCTAGACATAAATTTGATACTTCCAGACCTGTTGTTCCAAGCTTTCGATATTGCATCGATACCCTCTCCTTTTTATTGCTGTTTATAGTCACTATTATCATACACCTTAATGTGCACTTTAAGACAAGCCTTGAGCGTGCGTGCATATACAAAAAACTGTTAGGAACAGGCAGTGCTTCTAGCAGTTTTTTTGTTCATTTCTGCTTATTTTTTGTAATTAGCTTCTTCAGTAGACATAATATGGTAAGATAAATCATAGCTTACCCATTATCGAAACTACATTAAGCTGCCGCCGTTAAAATCACGGCAATTCCATTAAAACAAGCGTGAATGATCATACTAGGAAGCAACGACTTTGTTTTTTCGTACACCCAAGCGAATACGAGACCTGAAAAAAAGTTAACGGGCAAGGTATTGTACGTTGGAATATGCACCAGCATAAAGATAAACGAACTTCCCACTAATCCAAATACAATCCCTCCTTTACGTTTCAGCCACGTATAAAAAAAACCTCGGTAAATAATCTCTTCATAAAAAGGTGAGATCACAGCGGCTGAAACAAAAGCAAGTATAAATGAAAACAGCGACAGGTCATGCTGTAAACTGGCTGTTTTTTTATTTTCATACGTCATACCAAACCATTCCATGAGTACAACAATTGCCACACTTCCTAAGATCAGCACAAAAAGCCAAAAAAGAATGAGCGGCCAGTGACGTTTTGAAAACGATTGAAAACCAATTTTTCTATCACCAGCCTGCACCATCAGCCAATACAGAGCTGATAAAAACACAGTTGCCATAACAAATCCAGTAGCTGTTCCAGCATAGAGCTCACTTTTAAATAGCGACTGGAAAACGTGCTGCAATGCTCCTTCAATGAAAACAGGAACACCAATAAACGTAACGACTAGCATAATTACAAATGATTTTATTGTCCATAATCCTTGATTTTGTTGTTTCAATTTACTTCGCCTCCCTTTTACCTATATTCAGTGTAAAAGGTGACGTAACGTTACCTGCAAGCATTTTTTTGGAGGGATTAAACATGATTTATTTTTCTACGGGGCAAGCCGCTAAAAAATTAGGACTCACGGTGCGTACGCTTCGTTACTACGATCAAATCGGATTGCTTCATCCATCGTCAAAAGCCGAAAATGGAAAACGCTCCTACTCAGAAACGGACTTAGTCACACTAGAGAAAATTACCCTGTTAAAAAACTTAGCCGTTCCTTTGCGAGATATTGAACTTATTCTTCATCAAGTAAGTATTGATGAACTTTTAGCGATTCATCAGCAAAAACTTCAGCAAAAAGCTTCAGAAATTCAGCGAGCTTTAGAACACACCCACACTCTTCGCAACAGTATAAAAATAGAAGGTGAACTAAACTGGAAGCAGCTCCTTCCTTTAGTTCACAATCAGCCTACTACACAAAGCAGCTGGACTGATCTGCTTTCAATAGAAGAAAGTGAGATTCTGCAGCGTGATATGCCTAAACTGGAGAATGAGAGTGCTGATAAATGGATCAGCATCATTAAACGAATTCAGCTGTGTTTAAAGCATCAGCGTTCACCACAGTCTGAAGATGGCCAGCTAATTGCGGCGGATATACTGCTTTTATCAAGTGAGCTATTTGGCCCTCATACCGATTTAGAGAAAGCCTTTTGGGATATTCGCAAATCTCCTGAGGCATCCAGTTCACTTAATCTCTATCCTATTGACAGCGAAGTCCTTCAATTTATTGAAGATGCGATTATTTTTTACGAACAACACATAAAGGAATGAAAGTATTGAAAAAAGAAAAGCTGTTTGCTAATTCTTCTTATAAAAAATTATTTATTTCAAGTACTGCGGCAAGCTTCGGAGATTTATTTGATATGTTTGCGGTGATGACGCTTTTTACATACGTGTGGCACGCAAATTCCCTCTGGATTACGCTTATTCCTGTCGCGTACGCTTTGCCTAGCATCCTGCTAAGTCAAGCAGCTGGAAATTTAGCAGACCGCTACGATAAAGTACAGCTGATGTTTCTGTCTGAACTAGTCCGTCTTCTGTTCACATGTCTGTTATTTTTCACAAATGAACCGCTTTTGGCACTAGGGGTGCTGACGCTGCGCTCGATGAGTTCTGTTATGAAAGTGCCCGCACAGCTCGCTTACGTTCGAGAAGTGGTCAAAGAAGACCAGCTGCTGCAGGCCTCTACTTTACAAAACATTATGTTTCAAGTTGCCAAAGTTGTGGGACCGTTTCTCGGAGCCGCCGCGCTGACGTTTACAACGCCTAAAGCATGTATTTTAGTTAACGCCGCAGCTTGTATGATTTCTATCGGCTTGCTGTTTTCACTTAAAAAAGCAGGTGAAAATATTCAAGGGCAAGCTGCTCGTTCTTCCCATCAAGCGAAAGAAGCGTACTCAAACGGCTGGGAACTCGTTTTTCAGCACCCAATTCTTTTACGTGTCGTTGTTTTGTTTCACGTTTCATACTTTGTCGTCATGCTTGTTGACGCTCAAATTAGCATCTTTCTTCGAGATGTGCTCCCTCATAACCCGGAAATGCTCGGCTGGCTGCTTTCTGGAATCGGGATAGGAGCGCTAGCAACAGGAGTGTATCTTAATCGAAAAAAACACGTTCATCATCCATTTAGGCTTTTATCACTTGGACTGCTTCTATTTGGAGGGGCTTTATTTTTCATTAGCTGCTTTAACCCAGCCGTTATGTCACGCTATTTTATTTTGATTGCTGCACCTATTGGAGGGGCCGGAGTTGGGCTTAATTTACTGCTGTTTAACTATATCGTTCAAGCATATAGCGACAAGGAACACCTCGGAAAAGTGTACGGATTCATTAACACCTTAACGAGTGCCGTTTTACTTACTGCTCCTCTTCTTGGAGGCATGGTCGTAAAGCTTGCAGGTGCTCAGACGACTTTTTTAACGGCGGCAATCATCATCGTAAGCGTTGGATTTGTGAGTATGGTGATGTCGCTGCGTGATAAACAGGAAAGAAACGTTCAGATTGACGCATAAAAAATATCTTTCCTTATTCCCCTGCAGCCGGCTGGATTCTAGGGACACTGCTTTTGCTAGGAAACTCATTTTATACGAGAAGATACTTACATAGAAGGTTAATTAAGAAGTAAATATCCGCCCCGAGCCGTATATACAAACCTTCATTCGGTTATGGTAAAATAGATAAGCAAAAACTGGATGTAAGGAGATTTTGAGTTTGAAAACAGGATTAATATCTGGCATTATATCTTTAATTATTGTGATTATCATTTCTATTACAGCAGGCAACTGGCAGTATATTTACTATATTTCAGGCCCTCTTGGCATATTACTTACGGCAATTGCACTCGTAACCTTACTGGATACATTTCGATTTGAAACGAGAGGACCTTACTTTACCCCGGTCCGGCAGCGAGAGGATACAGAATGGATGAAACGTTTTATTATTGCAGCTGTTCCTCATTTAGTTGCTTCTTGTATTTGTATCTTATTTTTATAGAAACCAAAAAGCCAATGAATGATCTTCATTGGCTTTTCTTATTTATTATATTAAATACCGCGCGACATACCGTAATAATCAATACGGTAGTCCACAGATCCCTCTGCAAATACATTTACAGCTGATTTAGAATCTTTTTTCGGGAATACGCGGGAAGTGAAGACAATTTTACCGCCGTTTATATAAATTTCGACAATGCTTTTGTCGACAAATACGCGAACATCGACTTCATTTGACGCCGTCCATTTTTCAGAGCGAACGACACCGTATTCCGTTGCATATTGATGGTGGAATGAAGAGCGGTCGAGTCTCACTTCTTGCTTTTCTGTATCAAACACAAGGCGAAGCTCTTCTTCTTTACTATTAAACAGCTCTAAACCAAACTGTTTGGCCCCTATCTCGCGGAACGTCATATTGATTTCATAGGCATTGTTTGTTGCTTCATCAATAATCACTTCTTCATTTTTTAGCGTTCCTCTAAAATGAACCGCTTGATCTCGAAGCTTATTTAACTCTTCTACAGGCTTTTGAACAAGTTCATTACCTTCAAGGGAAAGCTCACGAGGAAGCGTTAATGCATGGGCCCATCCGTATTCGTCTGATGGATAGTCAACGTCCGGGTTTCCAATCCATGCAAATAGCAAGCGACGTCCGCTTTCATCTTGAAACGTTTGCGGTGCATAAAAGTCAAATCCTTTATCAATTTCACGGTAATACTCCATTTCAAACGTTAAACTTTCCACATCAAAGGTTCCCACCGCGTAAATCACATTATAAATATTATGAAAATCGTGGCTGTCCGCTTTGATTCCCTGCGGTGAAAAGACAAACACATCTTTTCCGTCCAGTTTAAAGTAATCCGGGCACTCCCACATATAGCCAAAGTCAGGAAGCGATGTTTGAACTTCGCCTTTAAATGACCACTGAAGCGCATCGCTTGATTCATACACAATTAATGCGCCCGTTTCGTTTTCACGCTGAGCGCCCAGCAGCATATAATATGTATCATTTTCTTTCCATACTTTCGGATCGCGCACATGTCCTGTATACCCATCAGGAACGCCTCGTACCGCTGGATTATGCGTGTATTTTTCTACACTTCCATCCCTTTTTAGCATCGCGATACATTGATTAGCTGAGCGTGAGCCGTCTTCGTATTTTACATTCCCTGTATAAAACAGCAGCCCTTGACCATCTTTTTTGATAGCGCCGCCTGAGTATGCGCCGTGCGATTCATATTCTTCCGTTGGTGTTAGGGCAACCGGAAGGCGTTCCCACGTTACTAAATCCGTAGATTTCACATGGGCCCAGTGCTTCATTCCATGCATCGCACCGTACGGATACCACTGATAAAACACGTGATATTCACCGTTTAATTGAATCAATCCGTTTGGATCATTCATCAGCCCGTACTGTGGATGAATATGATAAATCGGCTGCCAGCTGTCTTTGATTGCTTTGTCTTTTAATGCTTCTAACTCTCCAGATTTTGCTTCTAAAATCGTTCTGTACTTCGATTCAGCCATTTCTTCAATCCCTCCAGCATCTAAAAAAAGAGAACGTATTCTCCTTGCACTCTATGATATAAAATTTCAAGTGAAAATGCTACCAAAGAACGAATGTTGTCGTTTTCTTGTGTCGGATTTTATAGATAAGTTTTTTTCTGTTTTTATAGCAGAAAAGAAGGTTTTTCTGTCAGGTGGTTGAATACTATATACAATCAAATTTCACCAGCCTGTACGAGCGTCCGACGGCACTTGCAGATTTTTTTAGCGAATCATTTGCGTTTTGCAGGAAGTATTCAACAAAATGGTAAACCCTTCATATTACATATTATAAAAGGAGGAAATGTCATGACAAAAGAAAACGTAAAAGAAACAGTGGGTAAAGAAACAAAAGGTGGAAGCAAAGAGTTATTAGTCGGCACTTTAGTAGGCAGCGTAGTGGGTGTAACAACAGCTTTACTAGTAGCGCCAAAGTCAGGAAAAGAGCTGCGTGCTTCTATTCAAGACGGAGCGAATCAAGCACTTGCTAAAACAGGTCAAGTGAAAGAAACGGTATATGCAAAAGGCCAAGATTTCAAACAGCGCACGGCTCGTCTTTCACAAAAAGTCTCCGAACAATCTTCGCAAGTTGTCAACAAAGTGAAATCTCTACGCACTGCTAAAGAACAGCCGCTTGCAGAAACGGCTGCAGCAGAAGAGCTTGAAACGACAGAAATCGTTCAAGATCCTGTTCTTGAAGCTGAAGCGGTGCAAGAAGAATTAAATACAATTACGCAAGAAGTAAGTGACTTAGAACAATCTGTCGATGAAACAAGACGTTAATAACGAGCTGTAGAGATATCTCTACAGCTTTTTTATGTATATTCGCTATCCTTCCTTCCACCCTTCAAAAAAATAGCCTCCATATGGACACGGCTCTGATTCCGGCAGTTCTTCATAACGCTGTCCGCTGTAATACTTCGCCAGCACAATCTTAGGCTTCAAAACCGCTATCCCTTCACTGTCTTCTTGCTCCGCTCCGCTTTCTCTCATCAAACAAAAAATATCCATTCCCGCAAACTCTCCGTACCCTTGATAGCACGACTCATAATAAACTTTACCAGGTGTCACCAAATAACACTCCCGCTGCCACGACGGCTGCTTACTGTAGACACTCGCAATACTTATTCCACTCACTGCACACTTCCAGCTGCAAATTCCAACCATATAACGCCTCCAACGACTTAATAGTCTATTCATCTACAACTTTTGATGAAATCAAACGTCCTGAGAAATGTACAGCATTTTAACGTCGACCAAAAACCTACGCTACCAGATTCCCTGACCCCTTGAATTCCCCCAAAAAGGTCCACCTATGCGGAAGTTGGCAGCCCGCAAGGGAGGACAACTTCCGCTTAGGTCTAGCTCTGTCTCCGTGGCTAAAGAGCAGCCACGGAGACAGAGCTACATCGATAAAAATAAAAAAGGTCTGATAAATCGACCATTTCTGGTGATTATCAGACCTCAAGTTTTTCTGCATTTGAGCGGCTTATTTGCTGTTCAAGCGATTTAGCCAGCAGGACAATTTCATGATCTACATATTTTGTTTTGATTTCTTCAATTTCCATTAATGTTTTAGAAAAGCTTTCTGCATTATTTCCCTGTCTGTGCTGCACATCTTTAAAGAAATCAAGCAGTGCCTCGTTAGACTGCGTTGGACGGCTAAAATCAATCGTGTACATTTTGTACCCCAGTGTTAAATTTGTTGTAGTTGTCATAATTATTTCCCCCATTCTTCCTATAGTGATATATCTTCTACTCTTTACCCTTTAATTCCTTCTTTTTAACCTAAATTAATTATTTTTTTTCAAAAAAACTTCCCATTATAAGAAAAAACACCCTTATAACAAGGATGTTAGAGTATTCTTCCCTTCGGTACAATTCCAGATGCAAAGTCATCTTTGAACTTAAAGCTAGCAGAATTGTTTTCCTCTAGAAAATGTATTTCCCATTTAAAGACGGGATATTCAGGCTTGTACATTTCGACTTTCTGATTGGGATTTTCTTCTAATCTTGCAATTACTCGTTTGAATCCTTCATATGCAATCCACCAGTCGCTTCCGGTTTCATCGGTAATAAAACAAATAGAACCGTCAATTAAATGAAGGTTTTGCTTGATATCATCAGCATTGGTAAAATACGCATTTCCAAACGTTTGAAGACAACGATCGCAATAACCTGCTTTGCCTCCATCTTTATAAATCCAGTGTGCGATTGGCTCACTGCAGTCTTTACACGTATTCGTCACTTCTTGAAGAAATGTCTTGCCGCTCCACTGTTCTTTTTCATTTTCAAACACGGTCCATACTAAATAATCCTCCGTTTGCTCTGAAATAAAAAGGCGAAACGGCTCGTCTCGATGCCAAAAATGAATATTCTGTTCGTCTGATTCTTCAAAGTCTATGACAAAATTATCTCGTTCTAATATATGTCGAATAACATTGGTTAAAAAGGTAACATCCATACAAGGACCTCCCGTACTAAGCATAGCTTCTAGTAATATAGCGTTTATGAGTTAAAACATATCACGCGCGCTGAAATAACGTCAATGATTACCTCTTGCTTTCTCCGAAAACTGGAAAAGAAATGGTCAAACGCGCTATAATGGTAGTCATGTTAAAACGGAAAGGAGATTTTATGAAGTTTACCGTTCAATCAGCTGCACTTTTTCTTCTCTTTTTTATTTGTTTAAGCGGCTGTTCGGATAACGCAGAGCAGTCAAAAAAGCCGGCCGGCTATTTAGTTCAAGGGCGCATTTTACAAGTGAAACAGAATGAAATTCTCATTGCAAACGTCATTCCGCGAGATACCGCGCTTGACTATACAACCAAAGAAATACTTGGTTCTAGCGATGTACAGCCTATTTATGTAAAAGTTGCAGATGATCAAACATACAAAAAAGGACAGCTCGTTAAAGCATGGCTCAAAAAAGACAAAAGCGTTCAGTATTCTGTTCCCGCAAAAGGCGAGGCTGTGGAAGTCAACATTTTAAAACAGCCGTAGAAAAGCTCCTGTTACAGGAGCTTCCTTCGCGTCAGCGGACGTTCGGTCCGATTCATTTTATGCTGTTCAAAATCCCACTTTTCTAAAAAGCGCTTTGCTGATATATAACCAGATTCATATAAAAACTCGATTTCTTCTTCTTTTAATGCAAAATCCGTTGCCGTAATCACACCCGTTGGAATTTGTACGGTTCGTTCTTTTGTCTCCGCGTTCAAATACCGCAAATCGTGAGCTTGCAGCATCGTTGTAAACATGCTTTTAAATAAATGGACAGGTGTTGGAATAATAGCAGCTGTATCAATTTCTTCTTTTACAAATCGAAAACCAAACGTCGGGAAACGCGGATGCTCCGTATCAAACAGCCAAATCGGAAAATTGCTTAAAAGCGCTCCATCGACAATGTATGACCTCTTGAACCCTTTGGATTTCCAAATGACGGGACGAAAGAAAAAAGGAATGGACGCACTCATCATCACGGCTTGTGAAATCTTCATATCGCTTGGCTGCATTCCGTATCGGGGCAAATCGTCAGGGAGCACAAGCATCTGTCCGTTCGAAATATCTGAGGCAATAATTTTCAGCTTATCTGCAGGCAAATCTGCAAACGTTTCGATTCCTTTTTCACGCAGCAAACCGTACACCCATTTTTCCAAATAATCATTTTTATAAAAACCTAAATGAACCATCAGTTCAATCAAGTTGCCAATGAGAGGAATTCGGTTAATGATCGTTTTTCCGCGAAACTTGGCATAGTCCATGTTTTGAAGCTCCTTGCGAATTTCCCCGCTTTTATAGCCGCTCGCCAAAAGTGCCGCAATCAACGCTCCGGCTGACGTACCTGCTAGACGCTGCCATTCTACATTGCTTTCTTCCATCGCTTCAATCGCACCGGTGAATGCGATTCCTCGAACTCCTCCCCCTTCAAACACAGCATCTGCTTTCACATCTTTCCCCTCCTATACAACTCTCTAGTTTTTATATACCCTTTTTTATATTCAGGTTTTCGCTACTCCATACCTTTTATTTTTTTAACAAAAAAAGACTGTTTCTTTGATCGAAACAGTCTTTTCTTTACAGTCGCTTTATTACCATTCGATAGTAATTCATTGTCAGCCAGTAGAAAATGAAATAAATAACCCCGTATACTGCATCCGCTATTAAAACAGGAACGATCAGACTTTCACCGGTTAGATTCGTAATGACCTTCAGCGCAAATAGACTGTGCAAGATGCCAATTACTAAAGGCAAACCAAACGTAAACAGCTGCTGCTTTCGAACGGCGCTCATCATTTGAGACACTGAAAACCCAAGCTTGCGCAGTACTTCAAATCTTTTGCGCTCTTGTTCGGCTTCGGAGATTTGCTTAAAATAAATAATACTGCCCGTTGCCATCAAAAAGACGAGCCCTAAAAATCCTCCAATAAAAATAAACAATCCTTTACTCATTAAGCCTGCCTGAAACACATCATAGTATGAAGTACGGCTTTCTCCAGCTTCTTTTGCGATTTGATGATAGTTCTTAGTAAGTTCGTTTTGTTTGTTTCCATCATCGGTATTAAATACGTACACCGCTTGCTTTTTTCCAGCCTTTGAAAGTTTGATAAACGTGTCGTGATTGACTACAAACTGATAGCCGGCACTGTCAGAATCAAGAATGAGCAAAGGCTCGGATTTAACGACTTTTAAAGCAAGCTGTTCTGATTCCTTCAGCTGCACAGCTGCGGTTTTACCTGTACTAGGCTTAAACACTTTTCCTTTTGCCATTGAATCAAAAATAACGGTTTCATTTGCGCTTAACGCAGGAACCGAAACGCCATTTTTCCGCACTTCTTCTTCATCTAAAAAGCTGATTTGTTCCCTATCTTTATAGTAGCCCGATGTAATAAATCGAAAATCCGATAAATCAGCGGAATGCTTCACGATATGATAGACATACTGATTTGATTGGATATCTAACTCACGCAGTACATCCATAAAGCCTTGCGCTGCGTTTTTACTGTGCAGCGTATAGTCATAAGGCTGCATGCTTCTGGCATCGGCTTTTGTGTTATAGTACGAGGAATACGTCACACCAACTGCTACAAGTGTAGTAGCCGACAAAATCGTAATTAGGGTTAACACTCGTGCATTTGCTTTAATGCGATACATCATCGTAGAAACGCTTAGCATATTTGCAAACGAATAATATCGGCTTGCATGCTCTCGGTAAAGTCCCATCAGCCACTCAATTGTGGCTTTAAAAAGTAAAAATGTACCGAAAATGACCGAGAACAGTACAACGGCTACAATTAGAAAAAAATTAGGCGTCACAATGTTTCCCGATGAAAGGTAGTACCCATAGCCAACGAGTAAGATACCCAGTCCTCCCACTGCAATTGAGCGTTTCGAATTCATTTTATTTACGCGTTCACTTTTGCTTTCTGCTTGAAACAAATCTAATAGCGTATAGCGGTACATAATAAAATAGCCTTGAAACGAGATAAAAATGGTAACAATCAAAAACACTACGGCTGTTTTCAAAACCGCTTGAAGAGAAAATGTGAGCGTAATAGAAAACGACAGTCCCATAAGCTTTAGTAAAAACAGCACAAACAGCCTTGAAAACACGGTACCTAGTAAAATACCGACCACCAAAGAAAAAATCCCCAGCAGCATATTCTCGTAGAAAATCATTTTCCCAATCGTACGTTTTTCAATACCGACTAAATGATACAGTCCGAGCTCTCTCTTACGCTGTCTGATAAAAAATGAGTTTGTGTACCAAATAAAGACAACAATAAAAGTAAGCAAAACGTAATTTGAAGCATTAAAAATGCCCTGCAGCCTCATCTCTTCTCCAATCACTTTTGAAATCGATTGGTCGTACTGAAGCGTAGCAAACACATAGTACACAACAATACTAAAAATCATTGAAAAGAAATAAAGGCTGTACCGACTAATATTTTTGCGCATATTCTTTTTAACAAGATCAAATACGGTCATAGCCTTCACCGCCTAATGCGCCTTGAATGTTCATAATTCGTTTGAAAAATTCTTGTCTCGTTTGTTCGCCTTTAAACAGCTCCGTGTAAATTTGTCCGTCTTTAATAAACAGCACGCGGCTGCAGTAGCTTGAAGCCAGCGGATCATGCGTCACCATAATAATGGTGGCACGGTCTTCTTGATTTAACTGGGACATCTTTTCAAGCAGGCTTGAAGCGGCCTTGGAATCAAGAGCTCCGGTAGGTTCATCGGCGAAAACAACGGCTGGATTCGTAATAATTGCTCTCGCTGCTGCAACGCGCTGTTTTTGTCCACCAGAAATCTCATACGGGTACTTACCCGCCAGCTCATAGATGCCTAGTCGCGTTGCGGTGTCTTTCAGCTTCGCTTCCATTTCTTTCTTAGACATTTTTGTAACCGTAAGCGGCAGAAGAATATTTTCTTTTACTGTTAACGTATCCAGTAAATTATAATCTTGAAAAATAAATCCTAGATGATTGCGTCTGAAAGCAGACAGCTTCTTATCTTTCATGAGCGCTACGTTTTCTCCTTGAATCCATACCTCGCCATCTGTGGGACGGTCAATCGTTGAAAGAATGTTCATCAGCGTCGTTTTTCCCGCTCCAGATGGTCCCATAATACCGACAAACTCTCCTTCTTCGATTGTAAAATCAATTCCTTGTAGCGCTTCGTATACGTTTCCTCTTGATCCAAACGTTTTGGTTACATTTTTCCCTTCAAGGACAATACTCATTTCCCTTCCTCCTTTCGTTCTTTTGTAGGCCACACGCTTTTCACCCGCTGCGGCAGCTCATTTTTTGTTATAATGTCATATTTCCGAACTTCGTTACCTCGAACAAAAAGGTCAATAACCGTTCCTTCTTTTAACTGTTTAATCGTCGTAAACGTTTGAAAAGTTGTTTGTCCTTTTTCGTTTATTACTGAAATGGTATATTGAACTCGTCCATAGTCGTCCACTTTTTTTGCTTCTTTTGGGATGATCCCGTATTGATGCTCCGTTGCGGCGTTTTGATAAATCTTTACTCCTCCTATACATGCTCCCACAATAAAAATCAGGGCTAAAAGGCTAATCCACTTTCGCTTCATGTACGTTCCCTCCTTGTGTATAGCTCTATCTTACTTCGTAACAAGGAAAGATTCGTTTGAAGCAGATGACAATCTCGGCTTTCAACCTTACATTTTTGAAAGGTTATCAAAAGAATTCGGTTTGTAGAAGGTCAAAATTACCGTGGTTCCTTCGTGTAAAAGTGAATGTACCTCTATTCGATGGCCAAGAGCATCTGTAATTTTTTTTGAAAAATACAGCCCTAGCCCCGTAGCTCCTTTCGATTTTCTTCCGACATTTCCTGTAAATCCTTTTTCAAATATGCGCGGAAGGTCTTGTGGTGGAATGCCCTCCCCTTGGTCAACGATAAATAACTTCACATACTTCGGCGTTTCTTCACTAAAAAAAGAAAGCTTTCCTTCTAGAGGGCTATATTTAATTGCATTGGATAACACTTGCTTCACAACAAACTGCATCCACTTTGGGTCAGTGTGCACTAACGTATCTAGATTCTTTTCATCAATATGCAGTCTTTTCTCAATACACCATTTCGAGAAATACGCAACGTTTGGAAAAACAAGTTCGCTTAGCGACACTGCCTGCACCTGGTAATCTTTTTCTAAGTGACGCAGACGTGCGGCATATAAATTCTGATCTACTAACCCATCAATTTTCATCCATTCATCTTCAATATCCTTAAGCCAAGGCCATTTATAAAGCTCTGTACGACGAGCGTTAATAAGCAGCTTCATAGCAGTAAGCGGCGTTTTGATTTCATGAACCCACGTCGTTATATATTCCTGCTGTTCTCGCTGCTGTACGTGAAGAGCGTGAGTTTGTCTGCGATAGACACGATCTATACGCTGCAGCAGACTCAGCATGTCTTCATCTGCTTTCGTTCGCACGTATGAATGCATTTCTTGTAAATCGTACGCGTCATTCTGCAGCATTAAACTTAATCTTTTTATAAATCTTCTTTCTTTTACTCCTCTCCATAAAAGAAATAGAATTAGCATACACAGCGTTAAAATATTCAAGTACCAAAACGAAGTAGACGATACCTTAATATCATACTCGAGAAGCAGCAGAGCATCGATTACACTCAGCCATAGAAGAACGAATAGAATCCAGCTTAGCCTTTCTCTTAAAAACCTTTTCCACATTTTAATTCACCAGATATCCTTGACCTTTTTTGGTCACGATTTGATCATTCAGCCCGATTTCTTCCAGCTTGGTACGAATGCGTGTGATGTTGACTGAAAGCGTATTGTCACTTACAAATTTCTCATCTTCCCATAATCTTCGCATAAGCTCTTCTCGCGATACAATCTTGCCTCGCTCTTCCAAAAGAAGCCGTAAAATAAAAAATTCATTTTTCGTTAAATGAACTTCTCGATCGTTATAATGCAAACTTCCTTTTTTTAAGTCTAGCACCGCGCCGTTCCACTCGATAACGTCTGAAATCGTGTCTCCATACGAATACGTTCTGCGCAGAAGTGCCTGCACTTTAGCAATAAGAACATCCAAGTTAAACGGCTTTTGGATATAGTCATCCGCCCCAACATTCATTGCCATAACAATGTCCATTGGATGTTCACGAGACGACAGAAATACGATAGGAGTTTTTGAAACTGTACGTATTTGCTGACACCAGTAAAACCCGTCATATACAGGTAAATTCACGTCTAAAATGACCAATTCTGGGCTTTCTGCAATAAATACTTCCATTACCTTTTGAAAATCTTCTACTCCAGCCACTTCAAATGACCACTGTTCGAATTTTTCTTTCACTAATTCATATATTTTGCTATCGTCTTCTACAATTAAAATTTTCATACCTTCACCTCTGTATTCTCCTATGTATTATGTATACCCGACTGTTGAGGGTTTTCTTAAAAGTTCAGCTAACCCATTAGCATGACGGCAATTTTCTTAAAAATAAACTTTTTATGTCTGTAAAATGAAGAATGAACGAGTATTATCGTAGTGTAAACTTGTGCATGATACAAGTATCTCTGTTTAAATACTACAAAATAATGACAATATCGTTAATAAGTAATCTTTAAACTCCATTAAATGCTCATTTTTTGTTACTATAGTATATAAGATGAAAACTTAAACTAATTTGACATGTGGATATGTAAAAAGGAGCTAGTTATCAATGAGTGTACCCAACAAATTACGCGACAACGCAATGGTGATGTTAAAAGAGACAAGCCGAACATTTTTTATTCCAATTAGCCACTTGCCGGCAGAATTGCAAGATGCAGTAGGATCTGCTTACTTATGTATGAGGGCAATTGATGAAATTGAAGATCACCCTGAGCTAGAAGCCGGTGTAAAAAGCCGCTTGCTTTACGCCATTAGTGACCTGTTAAAAAAGTCTTTTAACGAAGACGACTACATGGCATTAGTAGGTCCTTATCAAGCTGATTTACCTGACGTAACGCTTCAGCTCGGCAACTGGATTGCGCTTTGTCCGACTGGAGTTGCAGATCAAGTATTAGATGCAACTTCTATTATGGCCAAAGGAATGGCCGATTGGGTAGAAAAAGACTGGCATATTCAAAATGAAGCGGATTTAGATGACTATACGTTCTATGTAGCTGGTCTAGTAGGCGTGATGCTTAACGACATTTGGAAATGGTATGACGGCACGGATACAGACAAAGAATTAGCCATTGCATTTGGACGCGGCTTGCAGTCTGTAAATATTCTGCGCAATACCTCGGAAGATTCAGAGCGTGGAGTCAGCTTCTTCCCTAACAACTGGAGCAGAGAAGATATGTTTGCCTATGCTCGCCGCAATCTGTCACTAGGAAAGAAATATTTAGAAGATGTCAAATCGCTTCCGATTCTTCATTTCTGTAAAATTCCGTTAGCGCTTGCCGATGGAACGTTAAACGCCTTAATGAAAGGAAAAGAAAAAATGACGCGTGACGATGTAAATAAAACGGTAAGTGAAGTTGTGGATATGTAAAAGCAAAAGCACGGAGCCCATTGGTTCCGTGCTTTTTATATTTCTACCTGCAGACTTTCATATAAAGCAGTGATTTCCCCTTGAATAATGGGGTAGCGTTTCAGGGTCGGAACACTTGAAAGCTTTGGCGCTCGCTTTTGCTCTGCTGCTGCGGCTAGCTGAGCAAACGTTTCTTGAAGCTCTCGCTTTTCCGTTTCTGACAGCTCATATCCTTCATACGACGCAAGAAGCATATAACCTAACTGCTGCGTAGCGACAACTGCCGGCCACAGTCCTTCAAGCTTGACGGCCGTTTTAGAATATTCTCCAATCACATTATCATAAAGCGCCCGAAGATTAACTAGTTCCCCTTGAAGCTTATTTCTTTCTTGTTTAATTCTTTCTTCATCTTGTTCAGTGCTTAGCATTTCTAAAAATTGTCCTTCTTTTCGAATGACATCTCCAAGTAAATACGGCAGACGAAGCGAAGAAGCTCGTTTAAAAACTAATACCGTACCGACCACTCCAATAACAGAACCAATAACAATATCAATCACCCGAGCGGACGTAAAATAGCTAATCGCTTTGTCCGGATGACCGCTTTCAGCAATTAAAAGAGCATTCGGTGTGATAAAAAGCGTACCGAGCGCGTAGTTTTTAACAATCACAATTTCAATCGTTGACTGAAGCACAAAGACAATGAGCGCAATGACAATTCCCGTTGGTTCAAGCATGAGAATCCCGGTTCCAATTAAAATACCTAAAATGGTTCCGACAGAGCGTTGAATACCTCGCTGAACCGTTGCACGAACGGTTGCCCCAAGCATCACTCCTGCACACGTGAGAGGAATCCAGTAAGACCTTGGAATGTCTGTCGTGTAGGCAACAGCTGCGGCGATAATCATAATAATTCCGTAGCGCAAAGCGTTTTTAAGTACATACGAACGTTTGTGAAAAGCAGCTTTTAACCGTGCTTTTACGCTGCCTTGTGAAAATTGAATATACTCCGTTTCTTTTAATTCCTTCATTTGAAGAACGTCGTTTACATCTAGTAATAATGTGCGCAGCTCTTCTTTGATGGACAGCTCTTCAATTTCTTCTCGCACGTCTCGAATTTTTTTATGTTTTTTTAACGTGGCCATTTCGGATGCGAACGTTTCAATTACCGCTTGTGCTTTTTTCGAAACAGCCGGATTAAAATCATTCGCAGCGGCCATCACAAAAATAAACAGCCCTTCAGCTTTTTGGTTTAATAAAAACAGCCGGTGAGAAAACGATGATTTTTTTCGATTAATTTTCGCTTGCTTCATCGCTGTTTCCGCTGCCCGAAGCTCTACAACCGTTTTGTGCTGCTCAGCGTGAAACGATTCCGTGCCAAGTGATCCAACAAATGAAGCTAGCTGCCTATAAGCTTTCGCCACAGCGGCCGTTTCAGGCCCTCGCGGATTAATAAGCCAGCCACTCATGCTAATACACCAAGATAGTGCTCCTCCTAAAAAAACGAGGCCTGCATGCAAAAAAACTGCCTGTAAATTCGGAGCTGGAATGCTTGTACTCACTGCAAATGAAAGGACAAAAAACATCGCGGAAGGTCCCGGAATTTTTAAAGCTCCGAAGATATAAACCGATACGGCTCCAATCACACCAAATAAAATAGTTTTCATCCACTCCACGTCAGCAAATAAAGAGCCGAGTGTAAAGCACAGCGTAACGCCAAGCAAAGCTAAAAATAACTTAACGGCACGCTGCGCGTAAGGTTCATCTTTTGTATACAAATATGTAAAGCCGCCAATACTTGCAATGAGTCCGTACTGTAAATGACCAAACAAAATGCCTATTAAAATCGGCAAACTTGAAGACAAGCCCGAGCTGATTCCTCTTACCCACGGAGAAGAAGCGTGGTTAAAGCGAAAAGCAGCTTTGATTCCCGGCGCTTTTGGAGAAGCTTCAATTTTATGATGAATTTCCGTATGATTATATGTTGGTGACTTTTTGTCATCATTCACCTTGCCCTCCTCCTTTCTCTTCATATATCTTTCCTGTTCTTAAAACGAGATAAACCTAAAAAACCGCTGTTCCTATCCGTATTGTGTTTAGGAACAGCGCTTTTTATCCTTTTAAGCAGCGTACAGAAAAAACAAAAAGCAGATGAAACGAATGTCTCATCTGCTTTTTACTAACAACTCTACTGCTTCTTTTACTAAGTTTTCCGTGTTCTCGCCTTTTTCAATGCTTTCTCTTACGCATTGTTCAAGGTTTGTGCTGACAATAACACCCATCGTGCGATCAATTGCGCTTCTGGCTGCTGAGAGCTGTGTCACAATGTCACGGCAGTCTTTTCCTTGTTCCATCATATTTAAGACGCCTTTTAACTGACCTTCAATACGTTTCAACCGATTTTTAACTTGCTTATCATATTCCATCATACTACTACCTCCGCTCATGCATGATTGCGTTTGTTGCTTTTAAGCTTACACAAGAAGTAAATGTACACACAACTTTATACCTATTAGGGTATGATGTCAAGTAAAGGAAGTTGACTCTTTTTTTCACCTAGGACCCATAGACATACAATTAGACACTTCACACTCCATTTAAACTGAATCGTAAGTAAGGTACACACCGTAAAGTATAACTCCTAGAATATTCTGAGGCCTTTTGAATCTTACAGATAAGACAAAATGATCATTTTTACATAATTGTTAATACTTGTTTACACCGTATTTATTGTCCTGTAATCTAAACTTAGCAATCTGAGAGTATAGTTAAGCTGTAAAAACGACTACACTGGAGGTTTGAGATGAGTACATACGGGAAAAAATTAATGGCAAGTCTATTCATTATCATTGCATGCGTTTTAGGGTTTATAGGACATGCGGCGTTTTTAGCTCCTGAAAAAACGGAAGCCGAAGCAAACTATGATGCAACGCTTTATTTTCCACTGGACCGATATCCTGAAACCGGCGATCATATTCGCGACGCAATTACTGCTGGTCACTCTTCCGTTTGCACAATTGATCGCGATGGTGCTGAAGCAAACCGAGAAGAATCGCTGAAAGGATACCCAACAAAAACAGGATATGACCGTGATGAATGGCCAATGGCTATGTGCGAAGAAGGCGGAGCAGGAGCTGATATTCGCTATATTTCACCTTCTGATAACCGCGGAGCCGGCTCATGGGTTGGAAATCAGTTAGAACAGTACCCAGATGGTACACGCGTACAATTTATCGTGCAATAATAGCTGAACAAGCTTTACTTTGAAGAGGTGAAATCATGAAAACAAAATGGAAAGAACAAGAGCTAACAATGTCATATCATCAGTTTACGCTGTTTCAAAAAGGACAGCCAAAGCCCCATCACGACTGGAGTGATGAAGATATTCAAAAAGGATATGTCGCAGACGATAAAGCTATTTCATTTGAAGCCGTGTCGAACACAAAAGCCATTGTCGAAGTGTGGGTAAACGAAACTCCAGACGCATCAAAGGCTGAAAAGACCACTCGCCTTCCTTTTCACGTCGAAAGCGATGGGATTGAAATCAAAAGCGTCCTATCTGAAACTTTAAGCTATGATATTCCAAAAGGATATTATTACGTTACGTGCCTGACCATTCCTCTTCAAGAAAAAACAAACTCAGGCCTTTATTTAGTGAAGTATTTGCTGCATTTTGAAAGTCAATAAAAAAAGACGACCTACTGTAGACAGTTCAGGTAATATACAACACTAATAACTCATAAAAAGCTCAGAGCGATATATAGCTCTGAGCTTTTTGGTGCAAGATACTAAAATATCCATCCGTTAAAGACCATGCCTAAATTAATAATAAAATGAAAAACTACGGCTGGGTATATGCTTTTCGTCTTTAAAACGACAAATGCATAGAAAAGTCCACCAAAAGAAAAAAGTAAACTTGTTACCACAGGAATTCCTATTGATATGTGCAAGAGACCAAATCCAATACTCGTAATAAAAACAGCGTAAAAAGTCGATAGATTACTTTTTAATTGAGATAACATGATCCCTCTCCAAAGCACCTCTTCTAAAATAGCGTTTATGATTGAGAATACTATACCGTATATGACGAATGATTTTGTATAGCTTATATCTTCAGCGAATAGTAAAGGTACAAAAATTGTAGCCGAACCAATTAGACCAAACAGTAAAAAATACGTTAGTTTAATTGAATGATGTGGCATCACTATACGTTTCTGCCAGTCTGGTAATGATGCAAAAAGAAATACCTTTTGCTTGGACAATAAAATTGAAAGCAATAGTCCACCTATGATAAACAAAAGTAAAACTCTGTTTACAATGATTTTCATCTCTTTAGATAGATCCCATTCAATGAAATAATTGCTTCCTACTTGAAACATACATGTCCCTACTAAAAAGAATAGAAACAGAGAAACCGTTGAACGATATTTAAAGGTTAAAGCATAGATAAAAAGCAAGCCTATGATAGGCAACAGTCCCGCAGCAAATAACTTATAAGAAAAAAGAATAATACCCGAGAAAAATAAACTTATTATAAAGATGAGTAATACATTTATTCGTAAATATTGGATATAAAACTCCTCCTTTCACTGTCCTTCTGATTCGCTTTATGGTAGTTGGACTTTAACCAAAGAAATTTTATTCAAGCAATGTAAATAAACTGAATCCATCCATAAAAATAAAAAATCGAGGGTAAAACCTTTGCGATTTCACCCTCGATTTTTCGTACTACTATTTCAGACACTCAAGACACTGACCGTTCTCTGTTTATTTACCGTGGTATTCATAAGTTTCTTTATTTGATATAAACGGGCTAATTTCACCAAGTGAGAACAGGTGGAGCTCATGCATCGCTCTTGTGCATGCTGTATAAAATAAATTTCTCTCATATTCATCCTGATAACATTCACTCGAGGCATTGTAAATGATGACTGCATCAAACTCAATTCCTTTTGCTAAGTAGGCTGGCAGGACAAGCATGCCTTTTTCAAATGAACTTGTTTCTTTTGTCAGTAGCCTTGCAGACATCGAATCAGGCAGTGCTTGGAATGCTTCTCGGCTTTCTTCAGCAGTTTTGGCAATAACAGCAATTGTTTTATATTTTTGCTCCTTCAATTCATTAATTTTGTGTATAATTGCCTCATGCAGATCTTTGACGTTACCTGCAGCCGTCACGGTCGGCTTCGCTCCGTCTCGATTAAACGGATCGATTAAATGGCCGTTTGCCACCATATCCCTTGAAAACTCGACAATTTGACGCGTTGATCGATAGCTTCTTGTAAGAGTCAGCGTTTCTGCTTCTTTCTCTTCGTACAGTTCGCTTGAAAGAATGGTCGGTGCGTTCAAGGCGTGCGCATAAATCGCTTGATTCAAGTCTCCAAGCAGCGTCATTCTAGCATGCGGAAACAGCTCTTTTAAAAACGCTAGCTGAAACGGTGAATAATCTTGTGCTTCATCAATAAACAAATAGCGAATGACAGGATTGGCTTTTCGCCCTTCAATTTGATCTTTTATATACAAGTAAGGCGTTACATCTTCATAAGACAGCTTCATGTTCATAACTCTTTCCACCGTGTTTTTAGCTGTTTCGTCCCACCCTTCTACGTGGGAAAAAAGGTGATGTCTTTCAAACAGCTGCATATAGATACGGCGAATATCGATAAATTTAAGCTGTTTGATGGCCTGCTTAATAAATTTCATTTTCTTAGCTACAACGGCTTTAGCTAAATACGCTTGTTCACGGTCAAAGTCATCAAATGAACTTTCCGTATAGCCTTCCTTTTTCTGCAGATGCTGATAGGCCTCGACATAATCTTCTTTTTCTAAAAGCTGAATTTCTTCTTGAACCCAATCTTTTTTACGTTCAAGTTTTTCAAGCTGGTTGATGAGCTTAAGCGCCCACTCGGCTACGAGCTGCATTCTGTTAGGAATGGAAATTCCCGTATCAAGCGAATAGAAATAAGATAACAAACGCCGAGCAGATAACACGATTTCGCCGCGAAACTTAATATTTTTAAAAATGATGTCTTTAGTAGACAGCTCTTCGATATACGCATCTACCTGCTTTTTAAATTCACGGCTTGCTTTGTAGCGGATTTCCTGCATTTTTTGTTTTTTTACCGCAGCATCTTTTTCCGTTAATAAATATTCAATTTGAACGAACAAATCCTCCACGTCAAACTCGTTTCCTAACCGTCCGTCGGCATATTGCTGAAACGTTGTTTGTTTCATATTGTCTTCTCCAAGCTCCGGAAGAACAGTTGAGACGTAGCTGTTAAAAAGCGGATTTGGCGAAAACAGCATCATGTTTTCTGCAGTCAGCTGCTTTCGGTGATGATAGAGAAGATAAGCCACCCGCTGAAGAGCTGCAGACGTTTTACCGCTCCCTGCTACTCCTTGGACGATCAGCACTTTATTTTTTTCATTTCGAATAATTTGGTTTTGTTCTTTTTGAATGGTCGCTACAATACTTTTCATTTGACTGCTTGCGTTGTGTCCGAGCACTTCTTGAAGCAGCTCGTCTCGAATGGTAATTCCTGTATCAAACATGCTTTTAATTACGCTATTTTCGATAATAAACTGACGCTTTAGCTTCATCTCGCCTTTTATCGCTTCACCTGGCGTTTCGTACTGCGCTTTTCCCGGTGAATAATCATAATAAAGACTCGAAATAGGCGCACGCCAATCATAAATTAAAAACTCTTCATCTTTTTGATCCATTAAAGAGCCCACGCCCACATAAATAGCTTCCGCTTCTTTTTCACCATTCTCTATAAAATCAAAACGTCCAAAATAAGGGGATTGCGTTAGCTTTTTTAATGTTTTTAATTGATCATACGCTTGTCTATGGGTAATTTCACGTTCAGCTAAAAGTTCTGCCTGCTGCTTAATGCTCGTAAATGTCTCAATCACGTCATCCGGCTCATCCATATTAACCGTAACATCGTCCCAAAACGTGCTTCGCAAATCGACAATTTCACCTTTTACGTTTCCTACGCTTTTGCCTATCTTTTCAGCTTTTTGGCTGATTTCTTCTACTACCCAATCAACTCGCTGCTGTTCTTCTGTTAAATTTTTATCTTTCACTTATCCACACCCCTTACACACGTTACCCGATAACAAGACTTGTTACCGGGTAAAAGCGATCATTGTTTATTTTTTCAGAGTCTACATACTTCCCTACTAAGTTCGTAAATCCCTGCTATGTAACCATATTATGTCTTAATTTCCACCGTTAGTATACTGAAAAATAATGAGCTCCACAACAAAAAGGGCTGAGAAACTCTCAAGCCCCTTATCTTTATAAGTTGTTCCTCTACTTATTAGCTATTACTGTTTCCAAAAAGTTAGCATATGAATGATGGCTGTCACCACTTCTACTCCTTGAAACGCCAGTAAACCTGCTGCTGCCGCTGTAAACAATCCGACTACCGCTTCTTTAAAAATGAATGGCATTGATACCAGCTCCTTTGCTTATTTAAAATAAGTAGATTTGTTATCATTCTACTCCTTTTTTCAGAATTTTCAATACCATTTTGCCAATGAAATAAAATAAAAACGCTTTCACTTTATAGGAAATAAAGTGAAAGCGCTTTTTAAGCTTCCTTTTCTAATGCATTGAGCGCAAGTGAATATTCTAATCCTTTCCCTTTTTGCACAACGTGCTGCACTTTTCCCATGTTGCATGCTTCTTGCGCACTAACAGTCATACCGTTTGTTAACTTGAGCTGCACAGGTTCTTCCGCAATTCGTACGTCGCATGCTAAAGCTAACTCATACCCTCCGCCAAACGTAAAGTTTGTAAGAAGCGCAATCGTTTGTTTGGAGCTGCATGAAATGCGCTGAAAAATCGCTCGAGCTGTTACTGCATGAATCGGCTGATAAAGCCTTCCTGTTTCTTCACGTAGGAAAGAAGTTGTTCTATGATCGCCGTTCATTTTATAGTACTCTCCCATAAATACAATAGATCCAACCGACGCATCGTGCTGCAGCTCATTCATCGTTTCTTGCAGCTCATACATAACTTCACTGTTCAAACGATTAAGCATCGACTGATTCATTCGTACAACCGCCACGTGATTTCTTTTTTCTACTTTGATAAATCTTTTCATCGTTCCTCCGCCCTTTCCCCTGTCGTCCTTTATAAATAAAGCGCTTTCAAAATATTTCGCTTTTTAATAGAAAAGTTATTTTCATAGTTTCATCATACAACAAACTCATAATTATTTCCATTACTTTTTTAATTTTCCGTCAATAATTCCATGAATCATTTCCATGTTTTTATCAAATAAGACGTGCTATAGTATAAACAGCACAAATTCAGCTGAACTCACGGATAAAAGGAGTAATCACTATGAAATACGACTTAACAAAATGGGAGCCTCACGGCTATTCTTGCCCTGTGGAAGCAGCCGTTGATGTAGTCGGAGGCAAATGGAAAAGCGTCATTTTATATCAATTATCGAAGGAACGCCGGCGCTTTAATGAACTGCGCAGACTCATTCCAGGCGTGACGCAGCGAATGCTCACGCTGCAGCTTCGCGAACTTGAGCGCGACGGAATTATCCACCGCGAAGTCTACAAACAAGTTCCGCCTAAAGTAGAATATTATTTAACGCCTTTTGGAGAAACTCTCATTCCTATTATCGAGCTGATGTTTAAATGGGGATATGATCATACGGATAAAATTGCTGAAGCGAGAATTCAGGCAGAGAAAGAGTAAAAAGCACGCAAAGCGTGCTTTTTTTATACATGTTTACGAATCAATAATTCTTCTAACCCGTACACAAACGTGCTTTCAATCGGCTTTAACTCAAATGCCGGGCTCCAGTCCATATGCGGATAGCGGTCAATCAGTTCAGCCAGCATAACTTTTGCTTCTATTCGAGCAAGCGGTGCTCCTAAGCAAAAATGAATCCCTCTTCCAAATGCCATATGGATATTTGGCTTTCGATCGATTTGAAATACATCCGGGTCTTCAAAATACTGCGCATCTCGGTGCGCGGATCCCATCCATGGAACGACGTGTTCGCCCGCTTTTAATTTCTTCCCTGCAAGAACCACATCTTTTTTTACGATTCGGTGAAGAGCCTGAACGGGTGAACGATAGCGAAGAACTTCTTCAATCGCAGAAGGTAAAAGTTCTTTTTCTCGTTTGAGTCGTTCAAAAGAAGCTTTATCTTCCATTAAACAATAAATCGTATTTGAAATTAAGTTCGTGGTTGTTTCGTTGCCTGCAATCAGCAGCAAAATGGAAAACCCGACGATTTCTTCATCCGTTAGCTGCTTCCCTTCTTCTTTTGCCTGAAGAAGCACGGAGATAATATCATCCCCTGGATGCGTGCGTTTTTCTTCAATGATTTTATAAAAATAAGTTTCGAGCTCATCATTTGCTTTCATTTTATCTTGCTGCAATTTTTCGAGCGTTTCGCGTTCATTATTCGACGGACCCGCTACGATAATATCCGACCAATCTTTAAACTGACGCTGATCTTCTATCGGCACGCCTAAAATATCGGCAATTACCATAACCGGAAGCGGATAGGAAAGATGCTCGACTATATCAATATCTTCAAGATGCTCAACTTCTTGTAATAATTCGTGTGTAATACGCGTAATTTTAGGCTCCCATGCTTTCATTGCTTTAGGCGTAAAAGCTTTATTAACAAGCGCTCTCATTTCAGCATGCTTAGGCGGATCAATATTAATTAGGCTCGTTCCTAGAGCAGTTTGTCTTTGGTTTTGTGGAGGTCTTCGATCAGAAGAAAAAATATTCTTTTGTTCTAGCACTTCTTTGACTCCAGCATAGTGAAAAACATCCCATACCTGCCTTTCTTCGTCCCATTGCACAGGCGCGCTGTTTCTCATCTCTTCATACCATGAAAAAGGATTAAAGCGCTCTTCTTTTGATTGAATCGTATTCACTTGACGGACAATCCCGTTTTCTCTTTCGGTTTTCATGTTAAAACCTCCCCGTATCGTTCAAATAGACTGACTATGTAGTCATCTATGACCAAATAGTACCATATATACGAATTTCCTTAAAAATGATAGCTGTATATTTTAGTAAAAATGAATCGATAGAAGGATATATTTTACAAAAAAGGGTAGGCGCATAGCGCCTACCCTTTTTAAGAATAATGTTCTTCTGGCTTTTGTAATCGGTTGTCTAACGCGTACCCGCCGCTTCCTGCTAGAATCACATGAAGCGAAACGACAAAAAGGGCAATCTCAAGCTCATAGCCGCCTGTAAAACCAGCACCGCTTTTCGCTGTAAAAATAGCGCCAATCATCACGATCGCAAACAGAACACCTATTAAGCGCGTTTGAAACCCAAGAATCATAGCAGCTCCTCCTACGAATTCAATAACAGCAACTGCGTAAGCGAAAAACGCGGGAATCCCCATGCTGTGGAAAAAACCGACCGTATTATCAATACCGCTTTGAAATTTGCCAAGTCCATGAATAAAAAACGTTAGTCCTAACATAAGACGAAGTAAAAACGTTCCAAGCTGATAGCTTTTCATTTCTTTTCCTCCTTTTTTACTTTTGTCTGCACATGTAACAATTTTAGTTACAACTGTGAACAAATTCAAGAGGTTAGAACAGAAAAACAAGATATCAGCAAATTTCTTTACCTCATTTTAAACATTTTTTTTGAAAATAAGACCATGCTTCCTGCTCAGTCACGCTGAAGATACGATAGAAATGCAAAAATATGATCCTGAATAATGAGTTCTGCCGTAGCAGAATGGCTCTTTAATGATAAGTGTTCAGAATATCGAAATCTGTTAAATTTATTTACATCAACATGGTGAACGGCCTGCACATGGAAACCCCCTACTATGGCTTTTACTTGGGCAAAAGGCGGTACAGCAAGAGATTCGGGCTCAATTTTCTCGAGGCACTCTCTGCTTATGGCATGAGGAACAGCTGTCATGGAGCTCATTAATAAATCTTTTCTTCCTATTGTCTCGTTCAACACGTACTTCCACCCCTGGACCACATGCGTGAGCTTTTCTTCATCTTCACATATGTTTAAAGCTACATCGACACCGCTCGCTACCGCTGCAGCAAACGGATACAACTCCTGAGCTGAAAGAACAAAGTCCCCGTCTATGAAGAGAAGAATATCTCCCGTTGCTGCAAGTGCTCCTGCAGCTCTTCCGCAATCATGCCCTAACCGCTCATCGTAAACAATAGTTTTAACACCCTGTTCTTTGGCATACTTCTCCGACTGATCCGTAGAGCCGTTAATCACAACAATAATTTCTAACGGTTCAAGTTTTCTTGCTTCTGCAATCACTTGTTTGAGTGTTTGTTCTTCATTGCAAACCGGAATAATAACAGAAAGCTGTTTACCTCCATAAAAAGAAGATAATCTCCCCCAGCCGTGCTCAACAACTGGAAGAGGCTGCGAAAGCATATCCACTCGCCTTTTACGGTGTGACGCAAACGTATAATATGTTTGAAGAAGCTGCTGGTAGGATTGAATTCGTTCTCTGCTACGCAGCGGCCGATCAAACGGACGAAAGCTTCCCTTTCCCTGCGTTTCGATCGTAATATGCGAGCTTACACGATACTGTGTTAAGAACGTCACAAATAAAGAAAGAGGCGGCAACTCCCAGTGGTTCTTTAATACGCTTACTAGCACACCGTAAGGCGCTTTTAAACAAGCGTTGGCACGATGAGGCTTTCCAAGTGCATGATGCAGAACCGTACTCCACGTCAGCTCGCTGCGGTTAAAAGCATTCATCTTTGTTTTTTCCCACTTGTTTAGCACCACATCGCTATGTTCAAATAACAGCGGCTGAACAAAACGCTCAAGCTCGGAAGCCGAAAGAATAATATCGCCGTCTACAAATAAGACGGCATCTCCTTTAGCAGCCTTTGCCCCTTCCATTCTAGCTTCATGTGGAGAAAGGCGTTTTTCTACTACTTTTACCGTACATCCCTCTTCTTTCGCTATTTTAACTGAAGCATCGGTACAGCCGTTTGCAACTACGATAATCTCAAGCACGTTCACTTTTTTAATTTGTTTAAGCACGTTTTTTAACATTTCTTCTTCATTGTAAACGGGCAGAACGACAGAAAGAGTTTTCATTGATATCCCCCCTAAAAAAAGAACCACTGAACAATTCAGCGGTTTCATTCATTTAAAATACCTCTTGTATCCACAACTTTTTTTGCGTATTTTACAATTGACCAATCGATTTGACTGTGATCGGTTAATACAAGTACAATATCGCTTTTTTCAACTTCTTCTTTTGTCAGCGGTACAGAAAAATACGTTTGCTTATTTAATATAGCGGAGTCAATATAAGGGTCATGATACGTCAGCTCATATCCTTTTGCTAAAAGACCTTCACATACCGTCAGCGCCGGCGATTCACGCATATCATTTACATCTTTTTTATACGCCATGCCTACAACAAACACTCGTTTCTCATTTGCTGCCAGCTGCTTTTCAACACGTCTAATCACTTTATTTGGCATTTCTTCATTAATATGATGAGCGGCTTCAATAAGTTCGCTCGTTAAGCCATTTTGCTTTAGTTTCCATAGGAAATAAAGCGGATCAACGGGTATGCAGTGTCCTCCAATTCCAGGACCTGGATAATAAGGAGTGAATCCAAATGGCTTAGTAGATGCAGCTTGTAAGACCTCATAAAAGTCTATTCCTAATTCCTCACACAGCTCGTTTGTTTCGTTCACCAACGAAATATTGACCAGGCGCTGAATGTTTTCAAACAGTTTGCACATTTCTGCTACTTTTGGAGAAGAAACAGGCACCACCTGTTGAAAAATACTTTCATAAAACGTCTGCACGTGATGAAGGCAGTCTTTGCTGTAGCCGCTAATTACTTTTGGAATATGCTCAATATCGTATGATTTGTTTGCCGGATCAACTCGTTCTGGAGAATAAGCTAGATAAAAATCTTTACCTGCCTGTAAGTTGGAATCTTTCAAAATAGGCAACACGACTTCTTCAAGCGTGCCTGGGTAAGTAGAGCTTTCATAAATAACGGTTTGCCCTTTTACCATCTGTTCTTTTAAGAATGCAGATGCGCTAATGACTGGTCCTAGATCGGGGTTATGATTTTCTGTAATAGGAGTTGGCACGGTCACAACTACATAATCGCATGCTTGAAATGCAGAGATACCTTTTTGTAACTCATATGCTTCAAAATTTTTCTCGCTTTGAATCACATCACTATGCACATCTGGAATATAGCTTTTCCCTTGTTTTAGCGCCTCAATTTTTCGTGCGTCAATATCAAGACCAACGACGCTATAGTTTTTCTTTGCAAATAAAAGAGCAAGCGGCAATCCAACATAGCCAAGACCAATAACAGCAACTTTTTTATTCATTCTTCAACACCTCAAACAAGATATCATGTCTTCGTATGTCCGGAAGAAACTCGCCTCTTTCACTTGTTTGGCTAATATAGTATGCAAGGGCCTCAACATAATCTCCTAGAATGCGCTGCGTTGATGCCGCCAAACCTTTGACTTTCATGTGCTCCTTTCGAATCCGGTTCGTTCGCGCCACATCAACAAAATGAACGGGCTGAACCATAAAGCCGTACATAATACTTTTTAATTGAAATAAAGGTGGAATAATAAGAGATTCGTAGCCAACTTTCTCCATTACATCCCGTTTAATTGCATGCGGAATCGCCGTCGTTGTATTGATTGTCAAATCGGGACGTTTGCAAATGATATTAAGAAAATATTTCGCCGCACTTACAGAGTGAATAGGATGCACTTCATCCAGCAGACACTCTAAATTATTAAGCGCTACATCAATTCCTTGATCAGCTGCTTCTAGATACGGACGTAAATTTTCTGCAGAAATGACGATATCCCCATCTACGAACAAGCAAACTTCACCGCTGCTGTACATGGCACCGATTGCTCGAGGTACATTATGTCCAAGCCGCTGCTTGTAATGAAGAACAGTAGCACCCGCTTCAATTGCTCGCTTAACCGTCACTTCATCGGCTCCGTTAGCAACCACGATGATTTCTTCCACTCCTGCTTTTTTCACTTCTTGGATCACGCTTGCAATCGTTTCTTTTTCTTCACCTACTGGAATAACGGCACTGTACTTAACGCCTGCTTTCCGCTTCACGCTTGGTGTATAAGCGGAAACAACTTCTCGGTTTCGATTGCCGTCTGTTAGTCCGCCTCTTATTCCTTTTTCTTCAATAAGATGAGCTAACGCTTTAATGTGATCTCCAATGATATAGTTAGTGGAGATAGGAAAAGGGGAATTGGTAGGAATGGTTTTATGAGTGTTTCGAATCTTGTTTGTATAAATAACGTCTGAAGAACACGGTGCAACAATTGACATTCCTTTTAAAAGAGCAATCGTATGAGCGAGGGGCGGATGAGCTAAATTCTCGTATCCGATTTTAGCTGCTGATGTTTTTTTGATGGCATGAGGAATAGCTGTTAAGGCTTGAACAGATAAATCTTCACGCTGTAAGCACAAGTTCAGCATATATTTGGCAACAGAAACAGGATGAGGACGCACCTTTCGTTTCATAATCCATGTTAGATTATTTAAAGCGATATCATGACCGGTTTCTATAGCTTGAGTATATTTCATCAGCTCCTCATGAGGAACCGCTATATCTCCGTCCAAAAAAAGCAAAATATCTCCTTTTGCTTTTTTAGCCCCAATGGCTCTTCCAATATTAATACCTAGAGCTTCTTCATAGTAAATGACGCGGCACCCTGCACCCTCGGCTATTGCCTTAGTTGCATCACTAGATCCATTTACTACGACAATAATTTCTAACGGCTTTATTTTTTGAGCTTCTTTAAGCACAGGTAATAATGAATCTTCTTCGTTACAGACTGGAATAATGACTGATACTTTCAATCTCACTCAACTCCGCTGAAAATTCGAACATACGTGATGGCTACTAGTGGGATGGTTACGTCCGTGGGCTCACCATATGAGCTTGATGTACGCACAACAGCCGCTGCGTCCGTAACAGCAAGCAGTGTTCCATTAATAACGTCGATAGCTGTGATGATTTGCACAAATGAACCCACATTTTCTCTTAATGCATCTTGAAACATACTTTTCTCTCCTTTCGTTTAAGCGCTTTGAATAGTAACAATGCTTGTAAATGGAAGTAATACTGTTGATGTTGGAGACTCTACTAATTCTAAATAATCATCTCCTACAAATATCACAACACCTTCTAGTGGACCAGCCGTTGTTTCAATCACAACTTCTTTTCCGATATACTGCTCGGCAATTTCTTTAAAAGGTGATTCTTGAGATTCTTTAATAATATTTATTACGTATTCTTTGAACGTGTCAGAATAAACGACTTCTTCTACCGCTTTCTTTGTGTTTTCCTGAATAAATTCAGCAAATCGATTTGAAAACAACAGGTGTTTTATCTTTTCTACATAGCGACGGTAACAACAAAAAAACATAAATTTTGTTCCTCCTTTTTATACGGTTCTCCCTTCAAATTACCTACAACCATTGACGTAACTTAAGAGATTACTTTACCAATATATACAAGCTTTATCATAAAGGTGACAGAACTTTTATCACATTGTTATACAAATACGCACATGACCAGCCCGTTTTGCATAGGATTATTCCCTACTTCCTCCTACCTATTGAAACCCAAACAAAAAAAGACAAAGCTCCTAAGCTTTGTCTTTTCTTATCTATTAAATGAAGAATCAGTTGGCTGCAATACGCTTTGCTCCTATATAGCGCTCTTTCCAATAGCTTGAATTTTTATCGCTAATTGTAACGCCTTTAGAAGACGATGCGTTAATAAACTTTCCGTCTCCAAGATAAATACCTGCATGAGAAGGACCTTCTTTGTACGTTTCAAAGAACACAAGATCTCCTACCTGCGGTTCACTTACATTTTCACCTGCTTTATAGATATCTTCAACCGTTCTTGGAATATCAACGCCTACGCTTTCTTTATATACATACTGAAGATATCCGCTGCAGTCAAATCCTGAAGGTGTAGTGCCGCCCCATTTGTACGGCGTGCCCATTAAGGATTTTGCTTTGCTGATTACTTTATCCGTATTCACTTCTGATTCGCCTTCTACAACGCCGCCTTTACCTAATGCATTGTATGTATTCTCTCCAACAATTCCATCTGCTTCTAGGTTATGTTTCTCTTGAAAAGCCATAACCGCTTTTTTTGTTTCATAATTAAAATAACGCGATACTTCGCCTTTTAAAAATCCTTTATCTTTTAACACCGTTTTAACTTGTTCAACATCATCATTTGTCATCCCTTGTTTTAAAACCGTGTCGCCAAACGCAGCATGTCCCATTGCCGGACTTGCAAATAAAGCTCCTCCTACAAGAAGCGCCGATAGCATTTTTTTCATTTCGTTTCCTCCCCGAATCATGTTTTAAGCACCGTACAACCATACCATCTGCGGATAACAATTCAATTAATAGAAGATAACAATTTGATAACAATCTTCTTAAACAGCCTCAACTCTTGGATGTAAAACGCCGAAATATAAGAAGAAGAAGAGAAAAACAACTATTCTAGCAAATAAAGGTGATAAACATGAATTGGTTTAAACGAAACAACGTGCACGCCGAAGCCGCGGCTGTCGAATCCATCACTGTAAAGCTTCATGTATCGGATCCGATGATAAAAAAGCAGATTAACATGATTTCCTTAACAGCAGAGGATCTCGAACGAATTGCCAGATTTCAAGTTCACGCGCTGAACGCCATCGAAGAAATCGTGAATGATTTTTATAAAGCTATTGGCGAACAGGCTCATTTGGTTGCGATTATCGAAAAGCACAGCAGCGTCCATGCATTAAAACAAACGTTAAAACAGCACATCTTAGAAATGTTTGATGGACAAATAGACGACGCTTTTGTGGTAAAACGTCAAAAAATTTCCAAGATGCACGTTAAAATTGGACTTGAGCCAAACTGGTATTTGTGCGCATTCCAAAATTTATTTACGTCGCTTCTTTCAGTATGTGAACGTACGATGGAATCAAAAGAAGAATGTCTAGCTTTTATCGCAAGTATGACAAAACTTATTAGTCTAGAACAGCAAATCGTGTTAAAAGCCTATGAGCTTGAATATGACGAGCAGCGCGCTGGACTTCAGACTCAAAAAGAGAAAATTCAGCTAGAAATCTCTCGTACATCATTTATCCTTTCTTCGTTATCTGAAGAAACGAAGAAATTTATGAATCAAATGCACAGTCAGTCTTCTGACGTCGTTTCTTATGCAAACAAAAGCTCTGAACTAGCAGAAGTCATTGAGAAGGAATCCGTTACGAGTCAAGCAAAATTAAAAGAAGAACAAAACATGCTTGGAAGCATACAAAAAAATACGTCGCTCATTCAAAACAAAATGAAAACGCTCGAACATACATCACAGCAAATTCATCAAATTGTTTCCATTGTTACTTCTATTGCGGAGCAAACGAATTTATTGGCATTAAACGCTTCGATTGAGTCTGCTCGAGCAGGTGAGCATGGAAAAGGATTTGCAGTGGTGGCACAGGAAGTACGGAAGCTTGCAGAAGAAACGAAGAAATCGATTTCTAATATTTCTACTTTTATCGGAGACATTCAAAAACAAATCGAAAGCGTTTCGGCGTTAGGTGGAGAAGTCGCTACATTAACAAAAGATACAGCTGACAATATGAACAACATTACTTCTTTTTTCACGAACGTCCTTAGCATAACAACCGAGAACAAACAGCAAACCGTTCTAACAAAAAAAGAGCTTGATAAAATCGCTGACGCAATGAAGCAGCTATCTCTGCGGATTGAGAAGATGGCCCATTCCTCAGAAGAACTTGAACGGTTAACTGAAAAAAGTTGATATGCAAAAAAGCCTTCTCAGCTTGCACAAGAAGGCTTTTTTATTTTTTCAAGCTAGCGGGCTCTTGAGAAGAACGTTCGATGAACTGGACAAAATCATCTCCGTATATGCTTCGAATCAGAGCCGTCAGCTCAACAAAGTCAGGCAGCTCTCCATAAACATCTCGCAGCGGCATCGCTCCTTGAAACAAAGGATTTTCAAGAGGGTTATAATCCTCGATCGTTTTTAAAAACATCTTTTTTCCTTCTTCTGTGAGCTGCACGTATGTATTCCGCTTATCTTTCTCATTTTTAGAAAGGGTAAGATAGCCCCGCAGGTGCAATTTTTTTGCAAAGTTAAAAGCTGTGGATAAATGCATGACGCCTAGCTTTGAAATGTCGGTCATCGACGCAATTTCCAGCTGATAAGCAATCCCTAAAATGTGATGCTCATTAATGCTCAGATCGTACGGCTTAACCCACTGTTCCCAATCCTTTTCAGTAGACTTCCAAAGAGCTTTGCTTACTTGCATCACAAGCTGATTAAACAGCATGGCATCTTTAATCGTATCTTGATTTAACGTGCGTTTCACCTCTTCACTTCCTCTCTAGAAATGCAACCGTTCACATCATTTGTCCCTAAGACTTTATAAATAAAAAGAATGAAAATATATACAGAATATTATACATGATTGCTTATATATTTCAACTTATTTTGCATAAAAATAAATTTAAACGTTTCTTTATGTAAAAACCAGGCGTGAACGTTCAGTGTTCACGCCTGGTTTTTAATGAATATACCGTTTACCAACTAGAAGGTTTGAAATAACATCCGTTGGAATTTCAAACTCAATGTTTCCCATATATCCTGGAGCGACTTTGTATTTATCAAATACAATTCTAAGCTTGTGATCTTTTGTAATGTAGAAGCTTTGATTTTCAGCAATCTCTTTAAAAGGATCCATATCTTCTTCAGTCAGCCAATAGATTTTGCCTTCTTCATGCTTCATTTGATCTTTCATTTGCTGTTTAATATTTTCACTAATGACCTTTATATAGCTTTTATCTTTGAACAAACTTGGAAGCGTAACGAGCACTTCGTGTTTTTTATCAATCGTGTCGTACTGATTAACGCTCGACGTTGAAGCTCTCGATTCTTCCACATATCGATGAACCACAAGCAAATCATCGGTATCCGTCATAATATCATAGCCGCTGCTGACAGCCACGTTTCCTTTCTCTTCTTTTCGTAATGTTTTCATCTCTTTTTTAAACTGTTCATACAGCTGTTCATTTTCTTTTATATACTTTTCATTTAAGTTTGTTTGAAGACCTTTGTTTTCCAAGCCTGAAATCGATGGTGTTTTCACGTCAATACGAGAATGCTTTTCTTCTTGTTTTAGTTCCTCAAATGTAATTACTTCTACTACTTTTCCCAGTACAGGAATTTTTGCCATTGCATTTGCCGCATCTGGACTTACATTCACCGTTGTGATAAAAATCATCGCTGCTGCCGCAATCGAGCTCGGCCAAATATAGAATTTCTTTTTACGAGGGTGTGAAGAAAGTGCCTGTGCAACAACACCATCTAATTCGTCTGGAATAGGAATGTCATGATACTGCTTCTTTAACTTTTCTATTTTTTCATTCATTGTTCTAAGTCCTCCTCCGTCATCGTAATCCGCAACAGGTTCAACGCTCTGTATAGCCTTGTCTTTACTGTATTTACATTTTCCTCAATGATTTCCGCAATTTCGTCCATTTTTAAATCTTCGAAAAACCGCAGAATAATAATGGTCTTATATTTAATCGGCAGCTGATCCATTGCTTGCTTTAAATCAATATCTTCATACTGATCTTCACGTCCGCTGCTCAGATACTCAAGCTCTTCATCGCCCATAAGCGTTAAACGTTTATGCTTACGCAGGAAATCGATTGCTGTTCGTACAACAATTTTATAAAGCCAGCTGTTAATCGATTGAATATCTTTGATACTGTCTATTGAAATGAGTGCTTTTTTAATCGATTCTTGCACAATATCAAGCGCATCTTCTTGATTTTTTACATAGCTAAAAGCAAGCCGGTAAAAATCTGCTTTATGCTCGGTTATGCATGCTACGAGCATCTGATGTGCATCGTGTTTTTTCATTGTCTTTCATACCCCTTCTATTTTCTCTTGCTGAAGTACATCTATAAGGTAGACGGAATGAGTAGAAAAATAGTTTGGTTTTTTTTAAAAAAAAGTAAAACTAAATGATGGTCTCATGCGTCTATTAGGTAGATATATACAAAAAGGGGAATATTACTACATGAAAACCATGGGCTACAAACGTATTTTGACACTGCTTGGATGCTGTATTTTGTTTCTTGGTACAGCAGGGTATATCGTCAAAGCAAACAGTACAGAGAAAAAAACGGCAAGTATTCAAACAGATCAAACCTATCCAGACGTTGAAATTCAAACGCTAGTTAAGGACCTTACCGACGGAGGCTATGCCATTAGCTACCCTTCCTTTGGTAAAAAAGAAATTGATCAATCCATTCAAGCTTACGTAATAGATCAAGTGGCACACTATGAAAAAAAGCTGAAGAAGCAGTCAAAAAAGAAAAAATCTGAATTAACGATTACATATAAAATCGTCCATTACAGCAAGCAAACGCTAAGCGTTGTCTTTGATGAATATGAATCTGTAAATGGAGAGAAAGGAACGTCTTCTCTCAAAACCTTTACATTTGACCTGCCTGCTCAAAAACAAATGACGTTAAAAGATTTATTTAACGAGAATGCAAACTATTTAGATCGCCTTTCGGCTATTTCATATGCTGAATTAAAAAAACAAATGAAAAAAGCTGATTTTGACCCGGGCCTTCAAAAAGGAACTCAGGCAGCCAATCAAAATTTCAGTCAGTTTGCGCTGCTTGAAAACAGTATTGTGATCTACTTTAAGCCTTATCAGCTAGGTGCTGAACAAACGAAAACCAAAACGATCGCTATCCAAAAAGATTTATTTAAAGACATGCTGAGCGATGCTTACAAAGACGAAGCAGCAAATAAAAATAAAGTCAAAGAAACGCCTCCAAAACATATCGTTAACGAAATGCCGCAGCAAGGAGCGCCTATTGATCCAACTAAAAAAGTCGTTGCGATGACCTTTGATGATGGACCTAACCCTGCATCTACCAATGTGATTTTAGATGGATTAAAAGAAGTGAACGGACACGCTACCTTTTTTGTGTTAGGAAGCCGCGTTCAATATTATCCTGAAACAATCGAACGTATGGTGAAGGAAGGCAACGAAGTCGGAAATCACTCTTGGGACCACCCTCAGCTCACACGTTTAAATGAAGCGCAGGTCAAACACCAAATAGGCGATACCCAAGCCCTTATTAAACAAGTGAGCGGCTATGAACCACTGCATGTACGTCCTCCTTATGGAGCTGTGAATGCAAATGTAAGACGTTATGTCGGAAATGTTGGCGTGACTCTATGGGATATCGATCCTGAAGACTGGAAATATCGAAACGTTCCTCACTCCGTTCAAGCAGTTATGAGCCAAGTCGGAGACGGAAAAGTTATTTTAATGCATGATATTTATCAAACAAGTGCCGAAGCAGCGGTTGAAATTATGAAGCAGCTTCACGCACAAGGATATCAGCTTGTTACGATTTCACAGCTAGAACAAGTAAAAAAAGAGCGGGAACAGCTGCACTTGCAGTAGAGGATCGCAGACGAATGCGCTGCAGCCATTAGGATGGCTGCAGCGCTTTTGTTTTTTTTATGCGATGTTTAATAAAGGCTATACAGAGCAGCGTAAGCGGAATCACTACGTGAAAAGGGATAAAAAGTAGCACCGGCATAATCGTTAAGCCTTCTTTTAAATGCTCTTGAAAATTACTTGCAATCGTCAGAGAAAAAAATAAAATCACCGTGCCAACAGGATATGTCAGCGCAGAAGGTCGTTTTACCTTAAACAGCGTGGAAAGCCCCACAATTACCGCGTAAAAAAAGACGCTGATTTTAACAAACCCTCCAATGACTAACGCAATCATAAAAAACACGTCTAGCCGCTCTAAAAAATCAGCTACTCTAATGCTCTCTACCGTACTTAAAAGCGGAAAGACCGACCTGTTAGTCAACCCTATCCCTAATACACTCACGTTGATCGCCATTGTAATTGCTAAATTAATGCCGCTTAACACAATGCCGCAAAGGCCTACAAGCTTTACTTTTTTAGGATCTTTTACATATGGAAAAATCATCGTAAACACAACAGCTTCTCCATACGGAATATACAGAGTCTGAGTGGCGACTGTTTTTAAAACCGGCCAAATCCCATCTCCAAGTATCGGTTTTAAAGAAGTAAAATCAATTAATCCTGAAACAAAAATAAGCACAAATCCTGCTACAGCCAAGATATACATCAAAATAAACATGAGCTCTCCTGCCCGAGCCACTACTTCAAGTCCTTTGTGCACAGTATAAATAATCAACAGCATCAGCATCGCGTTCACGACAAACAAAGGGCTGTCGGGGTAGCCAAATGTCAGCAGCATTTCTCCAAAATCACGAAGTACGCGAGCGGCAGCATATGAAAAATGAAGCAAATATAAAAAAGCAAGTGCAGATCCCAAGACTTTCCCTAGCAGCTTTTGCATGTATTCTGTCGGCAGCATGTTAGGATAGTACCTATACAGCCGGTAGTAAATGAGGTAAAGCAATAAGCTCCCAAACATACCGAGTAAAATAGCAAGCCAGGCGTCTTGTTTTGCATCCATTGCAAGCGGAATGAGCAATGCGCTTCCATGTTCAAAAAGGACGATTAAAATAAAAAACTGCACAGAGCTAATTTTCACTTTTTCCACTCATTGCTCCCTCCTGTTTACTGGCGTTGTTTTACCGCATCAGACATAAACGACTTGTTTCGCAAACCTGCTCGTCTTACATACGCTTCTACTTTCACATCCATCTCCACTTCAGGAAAATACACATCGCTCCACTCATGCTGAAGCCTTTTCCACTGCCTCGGATAATTTTCGTGCACGACTTCTCCAAATCCCACAACATCCGTCTGTTTTTTTTGAGCAAAAGCAAACGCTTCTTTTATTTCGTTTTCAATCGCTGCTTCTATTTTTTTTTCAATATCAAGAATCACAAATGGATTTTTAATATCTATAGGTACTTCCATTTCACCAATATCTCCTTCTACTCTAGTTCGTACAATCATCTTTGGTTTGCCGTTTACCATATTTGCACTCACGTTTGTTCGCTGACGGACGACTTGATAAGCAATGGCTTTCTTTTTATCTTTCCATGAAATATTCACATCTGTTCCCTGCACTTTATCCCGCAGCCACATCACGCCTCGCGCTTTTTTTCCATATAAAAATGTAATCAACTTCCCATCTTTAAACATGCCGAGTCCTTCTGCACGAAGAGTCGATTCAGGAGCAGTTTGCTGAAGATTTTGCAGCGTTTGGGCTTTTTGAGCGCTACCTCTTATTCCAAACCCTGACATCAGCGCTTGACTTCCCGGGGATTCAAGGTTTTTCATAACTTCTTGAGCCGATACTTTCATATGTTCTCCCCACTTTTGTTCGGTGAGTTCCAGCGTTTTAAGGACTTTATTAGCTGGAATTTTATCAATTGGCGTAAGAGATTTTACAAAACTGGAAGCTTTTACGCCGTTTGCAATGACCATATCAGATGTAATTCGAAATTCCGGATCTCGGTCAATGCCATCAATAATAACATCAATGCCCTCCGTTCTCGCTAGGCTTTCTCCGATCACAATTAAGTTTGTATGAGCGTAGTACAGTCTTCTTGATACCGTGCTCGATGCTCTTCTGCTTGCTTCTACTAAGTTTGCGCCTTTTGCTCCGTATACGGAAACAGACGGACTTTGGGTACCACCCCCGCCGCCTTGAAGACCGCCGGCTACGTTACCTGGATTAATAATTTGTAGCGTGATTTGATACTGACCATCTTTTGTTTTATCAATTCCCATCGCTGCGACAATCGCTAAATCGGTTAATTCCTTACTGCTCCAGCAGCTTGAAAGGATGCAAATCGAAAATGCCATAACTGTACATAAAAGCCCTTTACGCATCACTTTGATCGCCTTCTTTCACCGTAGTGTTTGCCATTCCCCGGCTTTTAGGAGGCATTGGGCGCTGGTTGTCTCCTTCTCTCACCATATTTCCACTACTGATGAGCCTTGGTCTTTGTCTAAGCGTCCACCACGGCATGCGAACAATGGTATCACCTGAATTGCTCGGAATAAATGGAGCAAGAGGCGTCATGTATGGAACACCGAATGAACGAAGACTGCAGAGATGAACAATCATCATTAAAAAGCACAGGATAATGCCATAAAACCCGAAAGTAGCCGCTGCAATCATAAAAACAAAGCGAATGAGCCGAGCAGAAATCGCAATGGCAAATGAAGGCGTCGCAAAGCTTGCAATCGCCGTCATCGCTACAACAATAACCATCGCTGGAGATACAATCCCTGCTTGAACCGATGCTTGCCCAATCACGAGCGCTCCTACAATTGAAACTGCAGAACCGATCGCCCTTGGAAGTCGAATACCAGCTTCTCGCAAAATTTCAAATGTGACTTCCATAATGAGCGCTTCAACCAAGGAAGGAAACGGAACATCTTCCCGCTGTGCAGCAATGGCGATGAGCAGCTTCGTCGGAACCATTTCTTGATGAAAAGTTGTGATCGCTACATACGTAGCCGGTGCAATCAGTGAAATAAAAAAAATAAGAATGCGTAAAAAACGAATCGACGTGGCAATATCAAAGCGTGAATAATAATCTTCAGGAGACTGAAAAAACTGAATGAAGACAGCAGGTGCAATCAGCACGAATGGCGTTCCGTCTACAAAAATCGCAATACGCCCTTCTAAGAGATTTCCTGCAACGATATCGGGACGCTCCGTGTGATACATTGTAGGAAAAGTAGTGTACGTTTGGTCTTCAATAAGCTGCTCTACATAGCCTGATTCTAAAATGCTATCGATATTAATTTGGTTAAGACGCTTCTTTACTTCTTTTACGATTTTGTCATTGGCAATCCCATTAATGTACATCATTGAAACGTCTGTCTGCGTTACTTTCCCAATCTTCATCGTTTCTACCCATAAGTCAGGCGATTTGATAATTCGCCTGACCATGGGCATGTTTTTAGCAATCGATTCCGTGAACCCTTCCTTAGAACCCCGAACGACAAGCTGTGTAGTCGGTTCTTGAATGGAACGCCACTCCCCGCCTTTCGTACCTGCACTCATCGCATGGTTGTTTCCATCTATCAAGATAAGCGTGTCTCCTGACATCAAGGCGGGAAACACTTCACTCCACGTATGTAAAATCGCAATGTCTCCAATTCCTACTACATCTTCTTTTAATAACGTAAAAGCATTTTGAGGTGTTATTGGTTCAGAAAACACGTCATCTTTCATCATGGTGTCTACTAAAAGCTCTTGGATAGACTGATTGTCTACAATTCCGTCTATATAGATAACAGCGGCTTGAATGGCTGCCCTTTCCCCAATTTTTATATAGCGGATCACCATATCCGAGCTGTTCCCCGTTCGCTTTTTTATGTTAGCTATATTACCTTCAAGCGACTGCATCAGCAGTTCTTGTTCCTCTGGTAGCGAACCTTCTGTTTCCTTTTTATTGTCTTTGCTTTTTTTATTTTTAAATAAAGAAGGCACGATTAAAAACACCTTTCTTTTCTTTTTTTTAGCTTTTTCCAAATAAATGCTTTGTATGCAATTTTTAATAGAACAATCAAAGCGTAAGACCAAAAAAATAACAAAAACTATCAGTAGAATGTTTTTAAGAAAAAAATAAAAACGGAGAGTGAGACATATGAAAATCGTTTGGATATCAGCTTTGCTGTTAGGATGCTTAATGGGATTTTCTATCGGTGTGGATATGATGCAAGGATTTAGTTTTTCCATGGCCTTGCAAAATGCCTACAGTCCGTTTCGTGTTATGGAGTTTGCTGAATTATTTGTCCTTTTTTTCCTTTTGTTCTGTTTTGTAGTTGAAGTATTTTACCGCTCATTTAAAGTAAAAAAAGCAAAACAGCAGCAAAAATAAAACTCCGTAAAAAACACATATTTCTCCTTTTTACCACCTATTCTCCTTTCCATTTAAATGTTATAATTTTCATAATTGGAGAAACTTTTACACGCCTTTCTTCATGGAAAGCTGTACGCTTAAACTACAAAATAAATATTAACTTTGAACTAAAAGGTGAAGAAATGATGAAAAAAAAATTAGCCGTTATTAGTACAGCTTGCTTACTTATTCTTGCAAGTGACCCCATCTCTTCTTATGCTACTCCTGATTCCCCGGATTCCTCTTCCGATGTTTTGGACCAGTCAACGGACGTGGATACAACTGAAGATGTAAAAGCTATTTTTGACTCTCTCTATCAAGAAGGCTATTCGCTCGGAGAAGAAGATGGATACGCACAGAAAAAATTCGAGCAGTTCGATCAAACAACAGGACTGGACAAATCTTCTGAAGAATTCACGTGGTTTATGATGGGGTATACGGTAGGATATAAAAAAGGACAGCAGCAAAAAGAGGAAGAACTCAAGACTGAACAAGAAAATGAAATGGCTGCCGGCGAAGAGGAAGGCTATCAGCAAGGCGTCCTTGATTACAAACATGCTACTATTCAATCGGAAATCGACCCTTTCCCTTCTAAGTCATCCGACTGGAATAAAGGTTATGTTCAAGGCTACAAAAAAGCTATTTCTTTAATGGACCTATCTGTTAAAGCAAAAAAAGAAGGCTATGAACAAGGTCTTGAAAATGATTCGATGAGTGTTCCCAGCATGTATGATGATGAGGATGTCACACGTCAGGCTTTTACAGAAGGCTTTGAAACCGCTCAAGCCGAAGTACTGAATCAGCAAAAAAAGCAGTTTGAAAAGCAAGGCTACGTACAAGGCTATCACGACCTTCCACTCGAAGTACCTGCAGAAGCAGAGGGCGAATTGCAAACAGCCTTTGAACAAGGATATGAAAAAGGACAGAAACAAAAACAAAAAGACGTAAAAGCAGATGGATACGACTCAGCTTTCACTTATCAGACCTATAGAGCGCCTAAAAGTCTTCAGGACAAGCCTCAACTAGAAAAATGGTACAAAGCAGGTTTTTATTCGAATAAAGATGTGAAATCTTTACAGCAAAAAGCTTATAAAGACGGCTGGAAACTAGGAAAAGAAATGAGCGTTCCGAAAAAATACAAGCAAAATAAAGCTGCGGTGGCGATGTACAAGAAATATTTTGAACAAGGCCAAAAAAAGCAGGATAAAACAGTGAGTCATATCCTGCTCGGCAGCGGTATCGTTCTTACACTGCTTGCCCTTATCACGCTATGGAGACTTCGCCGCCGTAAAAATGAAGATACAACACTAGATAGCTAAAGACAAGTACATAAAAAACCCGAAAAATCATGATTTTTCGGGTTTTTATGTTAAATAATCATTCGTTTATTTTCCGCAAGCTGAACTTCTTGCTCCTGTTTTGACTGATTTTGTTTTCGAATTTTCAAATAATAATAAACATAACAGCCTATAAAGAAGATACCTCCGCAGTATAACGCCATTCGCTGCTCAGGATCAAACGCAAGACTGATCATAACAATACAGTTCGTAATAAGCGCTACGATAGGCAGAACCGGATAAAGAGGTGTTCTAAATTTCAGATCTTCTACTTTTCCACCTTTAGCCACGTAAGCACGACGGAATGCAAGCAGTGAAGCTGTAATCGCAATCCAGCCAATTTGAGCGCCAAGTCCAGCGAGTGAAATCAGCCATACGAAAACGGTTTTAGCTGCCACTACGCTTGAAAGCAGCGAAAAGCATGAAATCACAAGCGTAATTAATAGTGCATTAAACGGTACACCTCTTTTGTTGACTTTTCCAAGCGCAGGACTTGCCATTCCTTCTCTTGAAAGAGAATAAAGCATACGTGTAGCCGCGTAAAACCCAGAGTTTGCGACTGAAAGAAGAGCTGTTAAAATGATAAAGTTCATAATATCCGCCGCGTAAGGTACACCTACACTATCTAACACAACAACAAACGGGCTTTCTACAACGCCTGCTTTTTCACGAGGAATCATGCTTGCTAAGACAAACACGGATAAGACGAAAAAGAAAAGCGTACGCCAAACCGTTTGCTTGATCGCTTTTGGAATTGTTTTTTCCGGATTTTCACTTTCTCCCGCCGCAATTCCAATCAATTCTGTTCCTTGAAACGAAAAGTTCACCGTAATCATTGTAATCAGTAAAGCCGTTACACCGTTTGGAAACAGCCCTTCGGCAAAGAAGTTTGATAGAAGCGGTGCTTCCTGTCCGCTTTTCATATCAATAAGTCCAAACATTGCCGCTCCGCCTACCACAATAAACATAATGATGGCGAAAATTTTAACGCTTGAAAACCAAAATTCTGTTTCACCAAATGCTTTGGCTGAAAGTGCATTTAGTGAAAAAATTAACGCTCCAAAAATGGCGCACCATAACCAAACGGGCGAGCCTGGGAACCATCTTTGCATTAATTGTCCGGCAGCTAAAAACTCAAGTGCCACCGTTACTGCCCATCCTAGCCAGTACAGCCATCCAATCGCAAAACCTGTTGCAGGGCCGATAAATTTAGTGGAGTACGTTTGAAACGATCCTGCAACTGGCATAGCAACGGATAATTCTCCAAGACACAGCATCGTTAGATACATAATGATCCCTCCTACTAAGTAGGAAATCATTGCTCCCATCGGACCTGCTTCATTGATGGTATAACCTGAACCAAGAAAAAAACCGGTACCAATACATCCTCCTAGTGATATCATAAAAAGATGCCTTGTTTTCATCGTTCTTTTTAATTCTCCTGGCTGTCCCTGTGGAATATTCATCCCATTTCCTCCCTTTGCTGCACAAAAATGAAATCGCTTTCATTTTTTTAGGTTTATTTTGTTTTTATAGCCGCTTATTAGGCAGCTCTTCCTGACTGAAGTCAATTGGTGCCGGATGATTTTCAAATGGCGCCACCCCCGTAGCGAAGATGGCAGCCGCTTAGTCCTGCATGACCGTTTCTTGGATCACAACAGATTTTCTCCACACGATACCTGTAAGTAGCTTTTTCCTATAAAAGCTTATCGCCAAACAATGAACTCATTAACGCAACCGCTACTTCTGCAGTTTTGTTATGCTGATCTAAAATGGGGTTCACTTCTACAAATTCAGCAGATGTCACCATGTCTGCTTCCGCTAGCATTTCCATTGCTAAATGACTTTCTCGGTAGCTGATGCCGCCTTTTACAGGTGTACCTACGCCTGGTGCATCATCTGGATCTAAGCCGTCTAAGTCCAGCGACAGGTGCACACCGTCTGTACCGCTTAAATAATCAATCGTTTCTTTCATCACTTGCGTCATACCTAAACGATCAATTTCATGCATCGTATACACTTTAATTCCTTTTTCTTTAATTAACTCTTTTTCACCATCATCTAGTGAGCGTGCACCGATAATAACTAGATTTTCAGGTTTAATTTTTGGTGTATACCCTCCAATATTTAAAAGTACAGGATGTCCTATACCCAGGCTCACCGCTAACGGCATGCCGTGAATGTTGCCCGATGGAGATGTTTCAGCGGTATTTAAATCACCATGAGCATCATACCAAATAACGCCTAAATTTTCTGAACCTTTCGCCACTCCTGCAAGCGTTCCAATTGCAATACTGTGATCTCCGCCTAATATTAACGGAAAGCGGTCTTGCTCTTTCACTTCTTCAACTCTTGCAGCAAGCTGTTCATTTCCGCTGGCTACAGCCGCTAAGTTTTTCAAATTCGTATTTTTATCCACGTCTGCCCGTTCTTTAATCTCTACTTTAATATCGCCTTCATCATGTACGGTATAGCCAAGAGCTTCTAAGCGTGTATTCATGCCCGCATAGCGGATTGCGCTCGGCCCCATGTCTACGCCCCTTCTTGTTTGCCCGTAATCCATTGGTACACCGATAATTGAAATTTCTTTTTTCATTTTCTATACCTCCGTTGCATGTTAGTCTGTGTGAAGTAAACATAGGCGTTTATTTAACTATGTATTTTTTCATTGATACAGCCCCTCATCTATTTCTTATGCAAAAATGATGCCAACTTTGTTTGTAGCATTCTATCAGTCTTTTTATCACAGTTTTTCTTACACATGCCAAAAAAACTGTCGATTTCTACAACTTTTTGGCAAACTACGCAAATTTTTTTGTCGTTTGGTTTAAAATCGCCAATTTTATTTGCTTACTTAAAAAGGAGTGAGCCAATATATAAATGAAACCTACGTTTACCATCGCAATAAAAAATCCGAACGCTTTAGATTCTCTATCAAGAATCAAACGCGTTCGGATTTCCTTCAACTAAGCTACTTTTATCCCATTTAATTTGTAATAACGTCTCCGTCTTCATCATCGCCGGTATCGTTTTCACCAGGATCTTTTTCTAATGAGACTACTTTCTTTTCTTCATCCCATTTCACTTTGTAGCCAAGTGATTTGGCTACTTTGATAACCGATAAATAGGAGTGGTGATTTGGCTTATACAGCTTTAAATCACTCGAATCAATGACGCCTAATCCTAGCAGCAGGCGGTCGGACTGAACGTAAGGCTTTCCATCAATCAGTTTTACTTGCTTATCAGTAAATGGATACACGGCACGGTTGACTTCGACCGTAAACTCTCCTTTTTTCTCTTCTTTAATTGGTTTTGGCTGTTTGGATACATATTTAATTGCGTCTACTCCTAATACCGTGCCTTGGCGCGTATTATCAGCACCTCCGTACATTTTCCCCGTTTCATAGTCATAGATAACCGCTTGGACATTTCCAATATGCTCTGGCTTTTCTTCAAACGCATGTCCTTTAGCCATCATTTCAAGGAGTGTATCTTGGCTAAAACCAGGTTCCCATCTTACGGTTGGATAGCCGCTTGAATAAATACGAGGGGTTAAAATCGCTTTTTGAATCGGCATCTTATGGTCAATAACATTCATAATCGTTTCTGCTACAGACGCAATAATGGTTGGGCCTCCCGGTGAACCAATTGCCATGAACGGATTTCCGTCTTTTAACAGCATCGTTGGAGACATGCTGCTTCGAGGGCGTTTTTTAGGCTCAACCTGGTTCACGCCTCCCGGAGTGGCATCAAAATCCGTCATTTCATTGTTGAGCATAAATCCGTAGTCAGGAACCATAATTCCTGAACCAAAAACTTGTTCAATGGTAGTCGTGTAAGAAACCATGTTTCCCCATTTGTCTACAACAGAGAAATGAGTCGTTTGGCCGATTGGATTTTCTTCCGTTACCGTTGCTTTATTTGGATTTTCTTTTCCTTCATATTTCCAAGGGTCTCCTTCTTTAACATTAGGCGTTGCTTTATTTGGATTAATTAATTTACGACGTTCTTTAATATAATCTTCATCTAACAGGCCTTTTTTCGGCACTTCGTAAAAGTCTTCATCTGCCATATACGCCGCGCGGTCCGCAAAAGCTAAGTGCATCGCTTCCGTTAAATGCTGCAAATACTGTGGCGTATTGGAACCCATTTTTTCTACATCATAACCTTCCATTAGCTTTAAAATTTGCTGCACGGTTAATCCGCCGGAGCTAGGAGGAGCCGCACTAACCACATCGTAGCCTCGATAAGTTGTTTTGACCGGCTCGCGTTCTTTTACAACATAATTTTTTAAATCATCCATGGTCATGCTTCCATCGCGTTTTTGAACTTCTTTAACAAGCGCTTTTCCAATTTCTCCTTTATAAAGAGCGTCTGACCCTTCTTTTTGAATAAGCTTTAATGTTTTCGCAAGATCAGGCTGAACAAGCTTATCTCCTTCTTTTAACGGCTTGCCATTCGGTACAAATACATTACCGGCCGTTTGGTATCTTTCAAGCTTGTCCGCATTTTCATCGATATACTGAGCCATCGACCAATTCACTTTAATTCCTTGTTCCGCTTGAGTAATAGCAGGTTTAATAACATCTGATAAGTCCATGGTTCCATAATCTTCAAGGGCTGTTTCTACTCCTTTTAACGTACCAGGAACTCCAACTGCTTTTCCTGTTATGTGACGCTTACTGAAAGGAATGACTTTTCCTTTTGAATCTAAAAACAGCTTAGGCGTGACATCAGCCGGTGCCATTTCACGGCTGTCTAGCATCGTAATTTTATCTTTCTTTTTTTCATAAATCATCATAAAACCGCCGCCGCCGATACCAGACATCATCGGTTCCACAACGTTTAGAGATAGTTGAATGGCCGCTGCCGCATCTACAGCGTTTCCGCCTTCAGCTAACACTTTCCTCCCCGCTTCAGCAGCCAGCGGGTGAGATGCCGCTACAATTCCTTGTGTAGCACCCCGTTTCATTGAATGGTCGACACCCGGAACTTCAGCAGCAGCTGGTGTGACAACTAAACATAAACTAAATAACGTAATAGCCAACATCTTCATAACCTTCATCTGGGTCTCCTCCTTCAAATACATTATTTCACATCGCCTGAGACGATGGATTTCACGAAGAATAAATTGGTTTATTATGATATTTTTTACATATGCGTATAAATAAAAAGCAAAGTAAATCATACCTTTGCTTTTTTAGTTAATCGCATGTTTAACTTTTCTCTCTATTCATTTACAATTATCTATATTTTCTAACAATTTATCCATAGGCTGATAGTTTCTTACTATTTTTGGAACTATGTAGACTGAACGCTCTAATAATGTAGAAAATCTAGCAGTTAAGAAGTCGTTCGACTTACATGCACTTCTTAAATTTTTTATAAATATTCTTATTGTTATATAAAAAGCAATCCTTTATGAAAATCAGCATACGTTTTCTGAAAATCAAAAATAAAACAGGACTTTAGATTCATCGTCCTGTTTGGAGCATGTTTTCGACTTTTTTAATGTCCGCGTGCGTAGGATTGATTTCCCGAGCATAGGCGATTTGTTCTTTCGCTTTTTCCATTTCTTTTAATTGAATATAGGTTTTGGCGAGTTCGAGCGGCAGCATAATCCCTTCAAAACCAAGATCTTGCGCCTTCTGCAAATAAAACAGCGATTTTTCGTAATTCCCTCCAAACATAAGCGGAGTTTCCCGATATTTTATTCCTCGAACGAAGTGCGCCAAGCTTGAAGATGGATTTAATGTTAATGCCTGATGAAGAGCCCGGTCCATTTCTAAGTTCAATACCATTTTTTCAAAGATAATTGATTCTTCGATTTGCTTTGCTAAACAAACGGCTAAGTAACAGTACAAATCAGATGCTTGAGGTTTTTTCTTCATTTCTTGTTGAATTTCGCGCTTGATCTCTTTCCACTTTCCCTCTTCTAGCTGATTCATGACGTATTGTGCATGTATTCCCACCTGTTTGCCCTCCTTTTCCTCTTTATCATAAAGGATTTCTGCGCAAATGAAAAAAGTAAGTGTTCTTCATTCTTCACAAAAAACGTTACCATTAAAAAATAGGCAAATTTCTCAATCACTTAACCCAATTAGTACATAGGATATAGAGACTTTTATTAAAGGAGGTTACACATATGGGCGCAAAAGGCGGTTTTGGTTTTTCATTTATCGTTGTTTTATTTATCCTATTAGTAATCGTAGGGTGTTCTTGCTACTACTAATTTCTAGAGAGGATGAACATCATTCATCCTCTCCTATTTCAAAAAAACCATGCTTTCGCATGGCTACATACCGATTAGATGAATGAGTAGAGGAACTCATTGTTCGGCAATATTGAAGAAATTTTTGGTTTTTACTTCCGCCTAGTATGCCTTTTTTGAAGGGGACTATGCGCAAATAAAGTTAACGTTTAAAAGCGAAAGCCAGACGCACCTACAATAACAAGTAAAACAAATAACACAACGATTAACGCAAAATTTTGTTTTCCCACGTACCATCCCTCACTTCCTGTTATCTGCTTTTAGTGTATGCAACAGCTTGGCAAAATGTTTAGGACAGGGGTGCGGATTTTTCCAATGAGAAAAACCTTCAAATTTCGCCAAAAAAAGTGAATCATATTTTTGTTTCTTTCGTTATATATAGTAAGAGATTTTTTTACTATAAAAAAGGAGGGGCTTTAATGCGCCGACATTCCAAATTGCCCATTGTTCTTGTTTTTGCCTTCTTTTTATTCATCGCAACTGTTTTGTGCGTAACCTCTTATATGTCTTGAACGTATAAATAATATAAAAAAATCGCCTCATCGAAGGCGATTTTTCTATCCTAGCATTATATCTTCGTTTGGATAGCGAACGGCTTCACGCTTTTGCTTAGATAATGAAAACGCAAGGGTTAATGGCCCCACTTTTCCTAAAAACATGATAAAGATAATAATCACGCGTCCAAAGTATGAAAGCTCAGGAGTTGCTCCCATCGATAACCCCACTGTTCCAAACGCAGAAACCACTTCAAACATAATTTTTATAAACGGCAGGTTTTCTGAGATATTTAATAGAAAAATGGCCCCAAACACAAACATAATCGAAATCATCGTAATGGCTAGTGCCTTAAACACATGAAGAGGAAGAAGCCGTCTCTTTAACAGCACAATATCTTCCCTGCTTCGTAAAAATGCCCATACAGAAAAGACAATCACCACAAACGTTGTTAGTTTAATACCTCCTCCTGTTGACGCACTCCCTGCACCTATGAACATTAACATAACCATTAAAAATATGGTGGAATCATGTAGACTTCCTATATCGATACTATTAAAACCTGCTGTGCGTGTTGTTACCGCTTGAAAATAAGACGCCCACACTTTGTCTCCTAATGACAAACTTCCAAGTGTATGTGAATTGCCGTACTCTAAGAAAAAAATAAAAAGCATGGCAATCATGTTAATGGCAAACGTGCTGATAATCATAATTTTTGAATGCAGCGTTAGTTTTTTATACGATTTTTTTACCCACATATCAGCAAGAACGGTAAATCCTAACCCACCAATAATAAACAAAAAGGAAATCGTTATGTTAATAATAGGATCTCCTACATACTGAACTAAGCTGTCAGATAATAGTCCGAACCCTGCGTTATTAAAAGCTGAAATTGAATGAAACAAGCTAAAGAATAGCCCCTTAGACCATCCGAATTCCGGAACCCAGCGTATCGCTAAAAAGATAAGTGCAACAAACTCAATTAAAAATGAAAAGATAAACAGCCTTTTAACTAGCAGGACAACTCCGCCGACGCTCGTTTGATTTAATGCCTGCTGAACGAGCATACGCTCTTTAAATCCAATTTTTTTACCTAGCATCATAAAAATCAGCACGGCAAATGACATAATGCCAAGACCGCCTATTTGAATTAACAGCATAATAATCGTTTGACCGATGACGGTAAAACGCGTACCTGTATCTACGACGGCTAAGCCGGTCACTGTCATAGCGGAAGTAGATGTAAAAAGGGCGTCTACCCACCGGATTGGCTCAGTAGTAGAAAAAGGCATCATTAATAAAAGAGCACCAATAATAATTCCTCCGCCAAAAATGGAGACAAGCAGCTGCGGCGGCGTAAGCCTAACAATTTTTTTTTTCATAAGTTAAACTCCTTCTTCTTCAAAACGGTTTAAATCGCGATTATGTCCGATAACAATCAGCATATCTCCTTGTTCAATTGTTTCATGCGCCGTAGGCGAAATCACCATTTCCCCGTCTTTTCGCTGAAAACCGATAATATTACAGCCGTACTTTGCACGAATATTTAAATCAAACAGCGTTTTATTATGAAGTTTCTTAGAAGCGACAATTTCAACAATACTATAGTCTTTAGACAGTTCAATATAGTCAATAATTTTTTCTGACACCACGTGATGAGCAATCCGCTTCGCAATATCGCGCTCAGGATGAATGACTTTGTCCGCTCCTATTTTCTCCAGCACTTTTTGATGATACATATTCACCGCTTTTACCCATACTTGCTTAACGCCCATATCTTTTAAAAGCATCGTTGCAAGCACGCTTGCTTCGATATCGTCTCCAAACGAAATAAGAGCATGATCAACGTTACGAATGCCTAGCCCTTTTAAGCTAGCTTCATCAATTGCGTTCGCTTGCACGACATATGTAGCTGAGTTGCTATATTTCTTTACTACCTCCTGATTGCGGTCAATAGCGAGCACATCCACATCCAAATTAGCAAACTCTTCAACCAAACTGCCTCCAAAACGACCTAATCCCAATACAGCAAACTGTTTTTTCATAATGTATTTATTCCTTTCTTCAACTGCTGTGTGTTCTCTTAGCTTATACTTTTTCTAAAAAATTACATGTTTTTCTTAAAAAAAGCGCAAAAAAACACAGGAAGGCTCCTGTGTTTTTTCACACTCTTCCCCCTCAAAACGCTTGCGAAGTTAGCTGTCGGGTTCGGGTTTTAAGAGTAACCCTACCTTTTTAAGGATTCACCCCGGAGCACAATATGTGCGTAAATAATGGGTCCTCCGCTCCGTAATGGATTAAGCGATTTTTATTCAAATGTCTATGATCTATTTTTTAGAATAATCGATTCGATTCATGATACGTTTCACTTCACGAAAGCTATCTTACTCCTGTGGATTTTGTCTGTCAAGATATTTTTAGGGAAGACATCACTTGCGCTGCAAACTGCAAAAATCATATAAATCTAAACTGACAATCAGTTTGTGAAATTGATCAAACAAATTAATAACAGCCAAAAGCTCTAATAGCTGCGTATCACTGTAAAATTTCTTTAATTGATCCATATCAGCATCCGTCAAATCCCTTGGACGCACTCGGTATACATCTATAAATCGAAACAGCAGTCGATCTTTTTCTTCCAGCTCTTTTTCTCTTAACACTTTTTGATTAAGCGTCTTATCGCCTACATATGACATGCTCATACACGTCTCACAGCCGTTAACACCTGCTAGATAAAGCCTGATTTTTTCCTTAGTCTCTCTTTTTACTATATCACTGTTCCAAAGCTTGTCGTATAGCTCATCATACAACCTTTTTACATCTGGAATTAAATTCAGTGCTTTTTCAAAATTTGTTCCCTCTTCGTTTGTTAACAAAACTCTTGCCATTTTTTACTCACTCCTTTTTAATTATTATAGTAAGAAAAATGGAGATTTCAGATAACAAATAAAACATATTATCTGCTATTACTAATCAAATAAAACATTAATATGAAAGAAGGTTTTCAATTGAAAATTGATGAAATTGATTTATCGATTTTGCAGGCACTGCAGCAAAACAGCCGTCTTTCCTTAAGAGAGCTAGGAAAACAAATTAACCTGTCTCCTCCTTCAGTGGCAGAGCGAGTAAGACAGCTAGAGAGCTTTGGTATTATAAAAGGATATACAATCGATATTGATTATGAAAAGCTGCAGTTGCCCGTCTCGTGTTTTATTGAAGTAACCATGAAAAACGGAGAGCACGAGCGTTTTAAAAGATTTATTTCTCAGTATCCCTATGCTTTATTCTGTGAACGCATCGCCGGACAGGCTTGCTTCATTACAAAGCTTCAGCTTCCTCACCTGCACGTACTCGAGCAATTTATTAACGAAATTACACCTTATGCCAAAACGATTTCACACATCGCCCTTTCTCACGTGGAGATGTCTTCTGCATTATTGAGTCATTTAAAAGATGAAAAGTGATTGAAACATACGTTCACCGTACTAACGAAAAGATCCGAACGATTCATCGTTCGGATCTTCTTTCCACTAAACTACTTCTGTCCTAGCCTCTTTTATTCGTCCAAAAGCATAAAAAATAACCCTCCAAAGCTGGAGGGTATAAATTTTCCGAATAATGAAAGTTTTACAACTTCATTCTATCAGGTACCGACATTTCTGTCTACTTAAAAATGTAAAAGAGCTCTCTATTAATAGAAAGCTCTTTTACCTGCTTGTTTTTTGAAAACAATCAATCTATATAAAAGGGAACTACCTAAGGCTGAAAGTCACGTGAAACCTTGGCAGTTGATCCTGGATATACCGGTTGATATGATTCAAAACAAGTTCTTTCATCATTTCTTCTTTGACTTCTGATTCCGTTTTTTTATCTTTTTGTTTTAAAATAAGAATATAATAGACTTTACCCATTTTAATGGGCTTACTACACTCTCCGATGTGCTGTTTTTTTAAAACATCTATAAAAGAGGGAGATAGATTCGAAAGCTTTAGATTATCATCATTCTCTATTTTGCTGATGGTCTGGACATCAGCATATTTTTTTTGAACGTCTTGAAGCGATGTTCCTTTTTGCAGCTCAGCCGCAACGGTCTCGGCATCATGTAAAGTTGTAAAAGTTAGCTGCGAAAAAGATACGCTCGTTACATCGTTCTCAATACGTGTATAGTAAGCGTCTAGTTCATCAGACGTAATTTGTTTACGGAAATATTCTTCTAATTTAAACTGATTTATTAGCTGTTTAGTTACATCGCTAGAACGAATATGCAAGACTTCATAGCCTTGTTTTCTTGTATCTTCGTCATATGAACGTTTGATTTGTTTCCACATATCCTCGACTTTTTTCTGTACCCTGTCACTTGTCTTTAGATGCGAAATTAAGATTTTTTGCATGACAAGCTGCCGCAACAACTCTTTGCGGTAGCTTGTATCATTTAGCGGCGCATCGGGATTTAAGAACCCTTCAACTGCTAAAAAACGATTGAATTCAGCTCCTGTCACCTTTCCTCCTTCATACGCTGCCACTTCTTTGGCAGAAGATAGCTGACTAATTTCTACAGAAGGAAACATCGTTTTTGAATGCTTCCCTCCGCAGCCTGTTAAAAATCCGAACGCTGTTAATACTGCTAGCAGCAGCTTTAACGGTGCTGAACTCATCCATTGTTATCCTGCTGCTCTGAAAGCTTCAGAGAAATAGTTTGTTTTTTTCCATTTCGGTACACGTCTAATTTTACCGTGTCTCCTACTTTGCGTTTTGTGTATAGATATTGACGTAAATCACTGGATGTTTTGACTTCATTTCCATCGATGGCAACAATCACGTCTTTTGATTGTAAACCAGCATCAGAAGCAGAAGAGAACGGTTCAACCGTCGTTACGACAACTCCTTCAGACGTATCGCTTGTTAGGCCTAGCTGATCTTGTTTTGTTGCAGCTGAAAGCTGACCTACATCTTGAAGACCTACCCCCATATATGGACGCGTTATTTTTCCGTTTTTCATCAGCTGTTCAATTGTTGGCTGCACTTCATCACTTGGAAGAGCAAAGCCGATTCCTTCTACATTGTCTTCTGAAATTTTCATACTGTTGATACCAACTACTTCACCGGAAGAATTGATCAAGGCACCGCCGCTGTTTCCTGGATTAATCGCCGCATCCGTTTGAATTGCATCTACGTTCCAATTCTCTGAAATAGGGACAGAGCGTTTTGCTGCGCTCACGATACCTTGTGTGACCGTACGAGAAAATTGTTCACCAAGAGGGTTTCCGATTGCAAGAACCGTTTCACCCGCCACTAAATCTGATGATTTTCCGAACTTCGCCACTTGTTCAACATTTTTGTCGGACATTTCAAGCACCGCTAAATCCGTTAGCGCATCAGCTCCCACAATTTTAGCTTTTTCTTTTTGCCCGTTTGAAAGTGACACTTCTACTTCGCTTGCGCCATCGATAACGTGGTTATTTGTTACAACGTATGCTTTTCCATTTTCTTTTTTGAAAATAACACCGGAACCCGTTCCTGCTTCTTGCGTTTGGGTATCTCCAGAAAATGGATTTGTTTGCTGCTGGATGTTGTTCACGCCTACAACAGCGGCTGATACTTTATTTACAACTGAAACAAGATCTGACTGATTCACGGTGGTGCTTACTGTTCGAGGCGTTGTGCTCGTTGTTGTTGCGGTTTGAGTCTGCGTTGTTTGATTCACTGTATGCGTATCCGCTGAATCCATTAACCCTAGCTGCGGAGCGCCGTATAGCACAATTCCTCCCCCTAGCACTGCTCCCGCGATGGAAGATGCGATCACTGGAAATAAGCGTCTTTTTGGAGGCTGTGATGATGACGCAGGCTGATACTGATCATAGCGCCGCTGGCGGTTTTCATATTCTTCTTTTCGTTCTTCCTCTCTTTCATAATCACGTGGATCCATGAAAATCACTCCTTTTAACGTAGCAAATTTTATGTTATCTATACTATAAAATAAAAGTTTGGGATAAGTATCAAAACAATATGTGAAATTGTGAAAAATTTCTTTATAACAGCAAACACGTAGTATAATAGCGGGTACATAAACCTTTAAAGAAACGCGCATAGATGGCGTAATATGCTTTATTTACCTTAATTTTCATATATTCAGAGGAAGGTGTCAAATTTGAGCTTTACACTATATTTAGTAGAGGATGAACAAAATTTAAACGAAGTTTTAACCCTTTACCTTCAAAAAGAAGGCTGGGACGTTCGCTCATTTTTTAACGGCACGGACGCAAAAGAAATGATTGCAACTCCTCCGCACCTGTGGATTTTAGATATTATGCTGCCTGATATTGACGGGTATCAGCTCATTCGCGAAATCAAGCAGCAAACGCCACATGTGCCTGTTATTTTCATTTCAGCACGCGATGCCGATATTGACCGGGTTCTTGGACTTGAAATGGGCAGCGACGACTATTTATCAAAGCCTTTTTTGCCTCGTGAACTAGTTATTCGAGCAAACAAACTGCTAAACCTCGTATATGGTTCCAATCAAAAGAAAACCGATACCATTACGCTGACTCCTTATGAAATCGATTTACATACGCGTACAGTCAGTGAAAATGGAAAGCCGATTGATTTGACGTCTAAAGAATTTGATTTTCTTGTCACTATCTCAAAAGACCTTGGACAGGCTTTTTCAAGGGAGCAGCTGTTGAATCTCATTTGGGGAGAAGATTATTTCGGCACAGACCGAGTGGTGGATGATTTAGTGAGGCGCGTGCGTAAAAAAATGCCGCAAGCACGAATTGAAACGATTTACGGATACGGATACCGGATGATGAAAGCATGAAAAACAAGTCGCTTGCATTTCAAATTTGGCTCGTCATCTCGGGTATTTTACTGCTCATTTCAATTTTGCTCGCTATTTTATTCCCAACGACGCTCAGGCAGTTCTTCACGAATGAAATTTATACCACTATTGAAAATGAACAGCATATTTTAAAAGAATACGGCCTGCCAAGCCGCTCAGGTGAATACTACTTTAGCAATGAAGACAGTGAACCAACGCTTGGCAATCGAACCGTGGATCATATTTTATTGCCTGAACATGCGGATATCTCTTATTTTTCATCACGGGTGTTGCCTCAAGACTTTTTGAGAAAAGCACAGGAAGATGCAATCAGTCAGCGAAAAATCGTCGCTCGCTATGAAAAAGATCTCGGCAACCGGACGCTTTTTTATGTGATTCGAAAAGTAAGCGTAAACGGACAGCCTGCTTTTTTACTTTCATTTTCGTGGGATACGTATCGCAACGCGCTCACTTCTACTCTTTTTAAACAGCTGCTTCTTGTCATTTCAATTGTATTTCTATTCAGCTGGCTTCCATCTATTTGGCTATCAAGATACTTAAGCAAGCCGCTTGTATCGCTTGAAAAAGATGTAAAAAAAATCGCCGAACAAAATTGGCATGAACCTGTTACAGTCAACCGTTCCGATGAAATCGGCAAGCTAGGCGCGTCCATCGAGCAAATGCGCAAAAGGCTCGTATCTAAAGATGAAGCACAGCAAACGCTGCTTCAAAATATTTCACATGATTTAAAAACACCGGTAATGGTTATTCAAAGCTACGCTCAGTCGATTCAAGACGGCATTTATCCAAAAGGTGATTTATCCCAAACGGTAAAAGTCATTGAAGATGAATCCAAAAATCTTGAGAAAAAAATCCGCGATTTGCTTTACTTAACCAAGCTTGACTATATGTCCACTCACCAGCTTGCACAAGACGACTTTGATTTTACTGCACTACTTCATGAAGTAGTGGATCGCTTGCGGTGGAGGCGCCCTGAAATACAGTGGGAATTTGACGACGTAAATGCAACGATTAAAGGAGACAAAGAGCTGTGGACAAAAGTCCTTGAAAATGTACTCGACAATCAGCTGCGCTATGCTGATACGAAGGTTTCACTTTCACTTACTAAACACCAAACGAACGTTCAATGTACCATCAGCAACGATGGTCCGCCGATTGATCAAAGCGTGCTTCAACACTTGTTTGAACCGTTTAAAAAAGGAGCAAACGGTGAATTCGGTATTGGCCTAAGTATCGTAAAGCGTATTGTTACGATGCACGATGCAGCCATTACGGCTGAAAACACAGACGCCGGAGTGACGTTTTCACTTACTATTCCTATATAAACTAAAAAGGCAAGGGAGTCGACTCCCTTGCTTTTTTATGAAAAAACCGATGTATATGCATAAAGAGCTGGTGAACCCCCGGAGTGAATGAACACCACATTCTCATCTTTTTTAAAATAACCTTTTCGAATTAAATCAATTAGGCCGGCCATCGCTTTTCCCGTATACACAGGATCCAATAAAATTCCTTCCGTACCGGCCACAAGTTTGACTGCTTCCACCATCTCTTCTGTTGGAACAGCATAGCCTGGACCGACATATTCATCCATACAAACAATATCTTCTTTTTTAAAAGGCGTTTTGCTATGTAAATGATCATAAAGTTCACTCGTCAGCTTGGCAACTTTCATTTCTTGCTCTTCTTTAGCACGACTCACATTCATTCCAATAACAGACACCCCGCTTTGAAGGCCTTGAAAGCCTGCCACTAGCCCTGCGTGCATGCCTCCGCTTCCGCTTGTGCAAACTACGTGGCTAAGCTTTATTTGTTGCTCATAGCTTTGCATAAGCAGCTCCTGTGCGCAGGCAGCGTAGCCTGTTGCACCGATAACATTTGAACCTCCTACGGGGATTAGGTACGGCTTATGACCTTTTTCACTTAGCTCGCGCGCTACTTTTTCCATTTCCGCTGTCAAATCCGAACCTTCAGCGACAAACCGCATGTCATGAGCCCCTAATAAATGATAAAGAAAATAGTTTCCCGTCGGCTGATCACTTGCTTTATTTTCCACTTCTTCTAATACGAGCACGCATTTCATTTGCTCTTTTACGGCAGCAGCAAGCGTCAAACGACAGTGATTGGATTGTATCGCACCGCACGTTACAAGCACGTCTGCCCCTTGTGCTTTTGCATCAGCTACTAGATATTCAAGCTTACGCGTCTTATTTCCGCCCCCTGTCAGTCCAAGCATATCATCGCGCTTCATATAAATTGAAGGTCCGTTTAACTGCTGAGATAAAACCGATAGCTTTTCTAAAGGTGTAGGGGAATCCGTATATTTTCTTCTAAAAAATTGCGTTAAGTTCATGCTCTCATCCTCTCTTTCATATTTGTTCTATTTTACCATATAGAAGCTTTTGAAGAGCTTTTTACGAAAGGGCTTTCTATAACTTGTATACATAAGAACAAGTAGTCAACATACATTAAACCATATAAACAGTTTGAAGGAGTGTTTTCAATGAGTGAAAAAGCAGTACTTTGCAGCGTCTCACGAGTAGTCAAATCACAGCACATTTTTCCAAATGACCTAAACAATCACCACACCCTTTTTGGCGGCAAAATTGTCGCTGACATGGACATGACGGCTTCTCTTTCAGCAGCTAAACATTCCAGAAAGTCGTGTGTTACAGCTTCCATTGATCATGTTGACTTTATCGAGCCCGTCACAGAAGAAGATTTTATTTCATATGAGGCATTCGTTGTTGTCACAGGAAAAAGTTCCATGATTATTTTTGTTAAAGTCATTGCCGAAAATTTGTTAACGGGCATTAAACGTATTGCTGCTACTTCTTTTCTTACCTTCGTCGCATTAGAAAATGGGAAGCCTGCTCCCGTTCCTCAAATTATTGCTCAAACTGAAGAAGAAAAAAGCCTTCAAAAAGTAGCTCTTGAACGAAAAGAGTCCAAAAAAACGCAGGTTGAGCACAGCAAAGCAATTGCGCGCATCTTATCTAAATCTTTGCGCAGCAGTAATTAAGCTCTTCATCTAAAAAGCAGCTGTCTGCTTTTTAGACGAAGTTTTTTAATTTTCACATTGTTATTTAATGTGATATGCGATATATTGGTTTTATGAAAAATAACATTCAACCTCTCAAACGACTTTCCCTACGGGAGGAAGTCTATCAAACACTTAAACACAATATCGTTATGCTTGAATTTCAGCCGGAACAAAAGCTTCAGGATAAAGAACTGGCTGAGCAATTTGGAGTTAGCCGCACTCCTGTTCGAGAAGCATTAAAAAGGCTCGAAGATGAAGGCCTTGTACAAACGACACCTGGTTCTTCTACAAAAGTGGCTCCATTAAACCTTGAGGAGGCAAAACAATCCTTTATTGTCGTCGCAGCTCTTCATGCACTTGCTGCTAAGCTGGCTTGTACTTCGTTACAAGAAGAAGATATGGGCGAACTAATCAAACATAATCAATCTCTAGAACATGCAATCAAAACAAGAAATGTACTGAAAGCGATCGAAGCGGATGAAGCATTTCATTCCGTTTTTTTAAACCGGGCGAATAATTTAGAGCTAGAACGTGTTGTAAAACAAACAAGCGCCAAAATTCAACGTCTGGAAATCGCTCGCTTTTCTTCTCTTGCTAGCCTTGCTTCCGTTGATCAGCACAAAGAAATCATAAATGCTTGCCGTCAAAAAGATTCCGCACTGACATCACAGCTTGTCGAAACAAACTGGCTGACGCTAGGTGAAGCGCTGACAAGTGAGGAGGAAGCAAAGTGAAGCCTCTTTTATTAGGCGTTGCTGCATCATTCTTTTTTGCTTTTACATTCGTTTTAAATCGAGCGATGGATTTATCTGGAGGCAGCTGGGCGTGGAGCGCATCTCTACGCTATTTTTTTATGGTACCTCTTTTGCTTATGCTTGTTTATTTTTGGGGTGGCATCAAACCTGTGGTGGCAGAAATAAAAGCCCAGCCGCAAAAATGGCTGCTATGGAGCACGGTCGGATTTGGCTTATTTTACGCTCCTCTTTGTTTTGCTTCCGCCTACGGTCCCGGCTGGCTTATTGCAGGAACTTGGCAAATCACGATTTTATCGGGGTCTCTCCTAGCTCCTTTGTTTTACAAGGAAGGAAAAAAGCGAGGAGCCATTCCTTTCAAGCAGCTAGGTTTTTCGTTTATTATTTTAATAGGAGTTGTGCTCATGCAGCTTGAGCATGCGACTGAACTGTCGGCGGCTACTGCCTTGCTTTGTACGATTCCGATTTTAATTGCGTCTTTTGCGTATCCGCTTGGCAACCGTAAGATGATGGAGCTGTCGTCGCTTAATACGTTTCAGCGCGTGCTTGGAATGACGCTTTCAAGCCTGCCGTTTTGGATTATTCTTTCTGTCTATGCCTACTTGACCGATGGACTACCAAAACCAACTCAGATGTATCAAAGCAGTTTAGTTGCTTTACTTTCAGGAGTGTGTGCAACGATTTTATTTTTTGCGGCAACTGACCTTGTGAAAAAAGATTCTCACAAGTTAGGTGCAGTTGAAGCTACACAATCGATGGAAGTTTTATTTGCCCTGCTAGGAGAGGTCTTCCTTCTATCAAGTCCTTTGCCATCGATTCTTTCTTGGGTTGGAATGGGAGTTATCGTAGCAGGCATGGTGCTTCACAGCTACCAAACGAGTCATAAAAAAGCTATACCTCAAAAAGAATTGACCTACTAATCAATAACAAAAAAGAGCGTCTCAGTCGGCGCTCTTTTTGTTTATACAACAGATCTTCTTTCTAAATTGAAGACATTAACCTGCTCAGCATCAAAGCGGCTTAGCAACGAATCTACTCCGTACTCAAGTGCAAAAGCACGTTCATTTTCTGAAATCGGAACGGCCTGCAGGAACGTTACTTTTTTATCAGATAGTTCAATCGTTGAAAAATTATCCCATAAAAACGGCGGAATCAGCAAAATGTGCTGCATATGAAAGCTGTCATCAAGGACTGCAATAACGTCTTTATAAATAGCTCCTGGGAAAATGGAGACATGAGATTTCATCATATGGAAAATACAGTTTGCTAAAATAGCAGAATAAATACCGAACTCCTCATGACAAGCCCCAACGATTTCAATTCGAAGCGGGATCCCTCCAACTGTATAACCTGTCGGACATTGATGTCCACCGAGCGTTGCATACGCGGTTACGTCTTGACGCGGATGATTTTCACATGCCACAACGTGAATACCATGCTTTTTTCGTTCATCTGAATAATCTTCAATTCGGTCCTTTTGACCAAATACATCTATTGCTTTATGTATAATTAATTCTTCATCTTTTGTAAAATTACTCATAAAAAACCTCCTTGCTTGCGACCTTAAAAAGTCCCCTACTGTACAGCATATACTACCGCACTCGCTTACGATATAGTTTTTAGAAAATGTGATAGAAATGTTATCGTTTCGTAACATACTATGAAATTGTCTCAAGAAGCAAACAAGAAACTTTAACCAATTTTTTCTTTTCCCATAAAAAAATAGAGCCTGCACCATGGCAGCCTCTATTTTTTATGACATTATTATGAAATAATTTGTAATTCTTTTGGGTACTTCGTTAACGTTTCGTATCCATCTTTTGTGATGATTACATCATCTTCAATACGCACGCCTCCGAGTCCTGGAATATAGATACCCGGTTCAATCGTATACACCATGCCTTCTTGAAGCACATCATCATTGTTGCGGCTCATTGAAGGAAACTCATGCACGCTGATACCAAGGCCATGACCAAGACGATGCAAGAAATACTCTCCATACCCTGCTTCTGTAATAATATTCCGTGCTACCATGTCCAAGTCGCCAATGCGAGTGCCAGGCTTGGAAGCTTCAAGAGCTGCCTGCTCGGCGCGCTGTACCGTTTCATAGATTTCTTTTTGCTTATCATTAATCGACTTGTACGCGACTGTACGCGTAATATCTGAACAGTATCCATCTAGCACTACACCTAAATCGAAGAGAACCATATCTCCTGGCTTTAACGTGCGAAGACCTGGGTTCCCGTGCGCTTCTCCCGTTTTTTCACCAAATAACACCATCGTTGAAAACGACATCTCACGAATTCCTTTTCGCTTTAGCTCGTATTCAATTTTAGCCAGAACATCCATTTCCGTAACGCCTTCTTTTAAGGCAGCTACGCCTACTTCTACGCCAAAATCAGCTAATGCAGCTGCCTTTTGCAGAATCTCAACTTCACGCTCATCTTTAATTAAACGCAGCTGATTTAATTTCTCTTCTGCTCCGACTAGCTCAGCATTTGGATATAAATTAAGCAGTTCTTCAGCTCTCGCATACAGCAGCTGCTCTTTCTCTACAGCAACTTTTTTCACATCCATTACGTTTCGTTTATGTAAAGCTTCTTTAATAAGTTCCCAAGGATTTTGATGGTCTTCATATCCGATCACATCAAATTTCCAGCCGGCTTCTTTTGCTTGACCCACTTCCATTGATGGACAAACAAGCATCGGCTCCGCTTCATTAAATAAAAATAAACCAAGCAGACGCTCATGCGGATCCGTGTGAAATCCAGTTAAATAAAATACGTTTTCAGTTGACGAAATAAAGGCCGTTTCTACATTCTTTTCCTTCAGCCATGATACGACTTTTTGCAAACGTGCTTCCATTAAAAAAACCCCTTTCATTGTGCAATATTACTATTATAACATAGTTATTTAGCAATATTGTACAATGAATAGAGGTTAAGACAAAGCCGCGTGAAGAGTAGTAAGCTGCTCTTTAATCGCTTTTCGCTGAATACTTACTTTCATCAGCCAGCCATTTTCTCCGTATCTATAAATAAATTCGTACGTACCTTTAGGAAAATATTCTTTTACCAGCATGTCTCGGTTTTCAACAAATCCCGGATCGCCAATAAAATAGCTACCTTCTTCAAGCGGGAGCTCATGAACTTTTTTTTCTAGCTGCTTCTCTTCGTCTTCGTCATCATCTATCACAATGTGAAGACCACCTTCATCACGCACAACGTCAAATTCACCGTTTTGTTCAAGCTCAAGCACCGGTACCACTTGTCCATTTACCGTTAGCAGCTGCTTGGTTCCTTCAAGGACCTGGGACCAATGATCATCGTATAAAGTAGAAGAATAAAAAATATAGCCCTGAGATTTATATAATAAAAGCAGCTGTTCAAAATGATTTTTCACTTGTTCTTTATCAAATAGAATAACAAAATGCTTTCGATAGAAAAAACTTGTAAAAGGCAGAATAGACGATTGATTAAGCTCTCTAATTATTTCAGCACTATCCTTACCTGAAATAATAGCTCCGGTCAATTCCCCCGCGCCATAAGGTTTCCAATGACTTAACGCCGCTTCTGGAATCAGCACAAGGTTCGAAGATGACACATATATACTCATTCGCTTCACTCCTTTTTTCTACACTTAGACCTATATTTAATTCTCAACAAACAGAGACTTTTCTCTTATACCCTTCTTAAAAGACAGAACTTTTTCCCTAACTATGATAGATTATAACAAATATCCTCGAAAAAAATAACCTTTATTTCCTCTTTCTTCTATTTGTACACTTCTCTTATTTTAGCTGTCTTCGCAGATTTACTAGTGAACGTACTTGCTAATCTAATTCCTTAGTGTTAATTTTATTATGTCGTTTTATAATTTTTTGCATAATTGGTTTTAAACAAAAAAGTATTAATATTTTTGAATGCGATGGTGAGACATTTGGAAGAACGTACAGAACGTAAACAACATAAAAGAAAAAAGCAAAGAAAAAAGAAACGCTTTAGAAAGCTACTTCTTTTCTTTCTCATTCTTGTAATCGCCGCTGGTGCATATGTGTATTATCAATACCAACAAGGATTAGCAGAAGCAGACGGAGCTTTTGGGAAAGATGGACAGTTTGATTTTAATGGTGCAAGTGCCAATTTAGATAGCATGAATGTGCTGCTTCTCGGAATTGACTCTCGCGGTGAAGAACATTCGCGTGCCGATACAATCATGATTGCTCATTATGACAAAGACAGCAATCAGCCTAAAATTGTTTCTTTGATGCGTGATTCATATGTGGATATTCCTGGACATGGCAAAAACAAATTAAATTCAGCCTATGCATTTGGCGGGCCCGAATTAATGCGTAAGACAATTAAAGAAAATTTCGGCGTAGATGTAAACTATTATGCCGTTGTTGATTTTAAAGGTTTTTCTAAAGTTGCCGATACGATTGCCCCTGAGGGAATTACGGTTACCGTGCCACATGAAATGTCGTCAGGAATTGGCATGACGCTAAAACCTGGAAAACAAACTCTTCACGGAGATAAATTACTAGGATACGTGCGATTCCGCCATGATAGCCAAAGTGATTTCGGGCGCGTGAAGCGTCAACAAGAAGTGATTGGTAAATTAATGGATGAAGCTCTTCAAGTAAAGACACTGGCGAAAGCTCCTAAGCTATGGGGTGTCATTGATCCATATGTGGATACAAATATTCCGCCAAAAACATTTATTGTGATAGGAAAAGATTTTTTAGTTGGAAATCAGCCAGATTTAAAATCTCTTCGTTTACCGGTTGAAGGTTCCTATTCAAATGAACGAATATCCGGTATTGGTGCTGTTTTAAGCATCGACCTTGAAGAAAACAAACAAGCGTTACAGTCATTTTTAAATTAGGAAAAGGTGTCCATTAGAGGACACCTTTTTTTATACTATTCAAAAAAACTTCTGTTTTTCCTCCCTATCCTTCAAAAAATTTTCAGCTTCGACAAAAAATGGAGATAAAATGGAGTTGTTTTCTAGAAAACAGCTGTTTCTTTGGAGTTCTATTTTTTCTCCTGTATGCGTATATGAAAAGAGAAGGACTTCTTTTTTATATTTTTTAGTCAAGGAGATGAAATGATGAAATTATATGGTTTTCAATCTGAAGAAGAGCGTTCCTTTCTTCATTCTACCTATAAAGTAAACCCATTACTTTCTCATACTGGAGATGTCAAAATCAGCTTTTTATCTTTTCAAGAAAATGATTATACCCCCCGTCAAGAAGCTACGATTCCACAGCTTCTTTTAGTCGTTCACGGGGAAGGCTGGGTAGCTGGCGATAACGGACTGAAAATTTATATCAAACAAGGTGAATCAGCATTTTGGAGAGCTGGGGAATCTTTTGAAGTCGGGAGTCTAACGGCTATGACAGGACTACTGATTGAAGGATTAGATATTGCTCCTCAAAAGCTGCTTACTTCTTTCTCACGAACAAACGCAAATTAAAAAGCCGCTTTGACGCGGCTTTTTTTATTATCTTAGTAATTGAGCGTAGTTTTCTGCGCTATCTTGAATAACTTTGTCACTCAGGTCACCGCCTGCTCCTTGAAATAAAAATGGAGTTTGGAACTTCATACCTGTTAAATTTGCCATAGCTTGGAAAGGAAGAAGCAGATGATTCATTGGGTAACGGTTGTATCCCCCTTCTTGATAAGCTTCTGCAGGGCCTCCTGTCGAAGTAGCTACGACAAACTCTTTTCCCTGAAGTTTAGTACCTTTGCTTCCATAAGCCCATCCGTATGTTAAAACAACATCTTGCCACTCTTTTAAGAGTGCTGGTGAGCTGTACCAGTAAAATGGAAATTGAAAAACAATACGATCGAATTGAACAGCTAACTCCTGCTCTTTTTCTACATCAATTTTGAAATCGGGATAGTTTGCGTATAAATCATGAACGTACACATCCTCCTCTTTTTTTACTCGCTCTGCCCACGCTTTATTAATACGAGAAGATGCTAGATTTGGATGCGCTAAAATAACCAGTGTTTTCATTTTGATACTCTCCTTCTGATGTCTGTGCTTGCTTTTTTCTTTTCTATTTTTTACGCTTGCCTCTCACGGCTTGTTCACTCATTCTTTCCTTTTCCTTCAGGAAATCCGAGTTCGTTTACACTTATAAATTACCAGTATTATCATTCTACTTCAATAAAATTGACTTTGCTTTTATCACCTTTAATTTTTTTATGTACCCAAAACGGAAGATAAAGGACAAGAAAACTAAGAATCATGATTCCTTCAATCCATACTAAATACCAAGGATGAGGTCCAAGAACATCCAGCAAGGAAGCGTGCTCTGGCTTTTTCATCATGTATAAATAATTCGCACCCAGTAAACGATTCATGACATAGATAAAACCTCCGTACAGATTAACAAATACTACGCTTACCCATAAAGAACGAAACGTCGGCTCATATCTGCAGGCAGCAATTAGCATACAGCAAGCAAGTACCACACCGCCATGCGATACATAGAACTGCACATAGCGAAACTGGGCATACGCATAGCCGCCAAGGTCTGGGGTAATCATCACTTGAACAGAGCTGCTGATTCCTGCGAAGTACACAAAATAAAAAAGAAATCTGCTTTTGGTTATCAGCATAACAGCAGCCAGCAGCACGACTATATCACTCAGCTGAAGAGGCAAAGAAGTTTCAACGGACCACTGATGACATCCGATTTCCCAAGCCTGGTAGGCCGTTTCTGAAGCAATTAGAACGAGTGAAAGCAAAACGAACACAAACCTCTTTTTTCGCAGCTGCTTTCGACACAAAATAATAACTGTTCCTATGATCACGATAATGGCTAAAGTTACAAGGTGTTCAACTGAAAAAAGCTGAAAAGAATGTTGTACAGGATGACACGCAAAAAATGAATTCATAACGGCGCCTCCTCTCCATCAAAAAACAAATTTGGTACCTTTAGCTTGTTCATAAAATCGTATTTTCATTAATGCTTCTCTCACAGCAAAAAGAGATTGAAACATAACGAAATCACGCCAATATAAAGAAGAACAAATGGGGTAAATGATCGAGTATGAATTGCCTCTTGCGCTCCAATCAATTGCTAGAAGCACCTACATATATGAAAGCTACGTCCACCATGCCAATAAAAAGATCCGAACGATTTATCGTTCGGGTCTTCTTTTAGCTAAAATACTTTTGTACGGATCGTTTTGTCTTCATTTTTATTTTTTAATTAATCCTTTTTTTACTAAGAATTGATGAGCGACTTCTTCAGCCGTTTTTCCTTTTGCATTTACTTGATAGTTCATTTCACGCATTTCGTCGTCACTGATTTTACCACCCAGTTGATTTAAGATTTTTTTCAGTTCAGGGTGCTCTTTTAGCGTATCTTCACGAAGTACAGGCGCTCCTTGATACGGAGGGAAGAACTGCTGGTCGTCTTTTAAGACTTTTAAACCAAACTGTTTGATTTCAGGATCCGTTGCGTAAGCATCAAGCATGTTAATATCGCCTTTTTCAACAGCGCGATAGCGAAGCTTCGGCTCCATCGTTTTAATATTCGGGAAAGTAAGGCCATATTCTTTTTGAATGCCTACGTAGCCGTCTTCACGATCTTTAAACTCAAGCGTAAATCCTGCTTTTACTTTATCTGTTGCATTTGCCAAATCTGAAATGGTCGTTAGATTATTTTCTTTGGCAAATTCTTTTGTCACGGTCAATGTGTACGTATTATTAAACTTCATTGGATCTAAATAGACAAGCCCGAATTTCTTTTTAAATCCTTCTTTTGCCTGCTTGTACACCTGTGTTTCATCTTTGCTGTCCGGCTGTTCCTTTAGATGCGTCACAATGGCTGTCCCCGTATATTCAGGGTACAAATCAATTTCCTTGTTACGCAGAGCCTCAAATACAAATACCGTTTTCCCAAGCGACGAACGAAGGTTTACTTTCATATCGGTTTGATCTTCAATTAATTCTTTGTACATATTGATTAAAATATCTTGTTCTGCGCCAATTTTCCCTCCGATAACAAGGTCTGGTTTTGTTGCGCTCATCGCTGCAAACGGAGAAACAAGAATAAGTACTAATACGATGATCATGATGAACGAGCGTTTTTTGGACCCTTTTTTAGCAGAGTGTTCAATCGTTCGCAGAATTCCATCAAAAATAAGCGCTAATAATGCTGCTGGAACGGCTCCTAATAAAATCAAACTATTATCGCTTCGGTCAATACCAAGCAAAATTAAGCTTCCGAGTCCGCCTGCTCCGATAAGAGCCACGATTGTCGCTGTACCAATAATGAGTACCATCGCTGTGCGAATTCCGGCCATAATGACAGGAAGCGCTAGAGGAAGTTCTACTTTGATTAATCGTCTCCACGAGTTCATCCCCATGGCTTTGGATGCTTCAATTAAAGATGGGTCCACTTCTTTAATTCCGGTATATGTATTTCGTACAATAGGAAGAAGCGAATATAAAAACAGTGCAATAACCGCGGGAAAGGTTCCAATTCCGACAAGAGGAATCAGTAATCCTAATAAAGCGAGTGAAGGAATGGTTTGCAGTACGGCTGTTACGCCAATGATCGGTTCAGCAATGCGGTCATGCCTCGTTAAGTACAGTCCAAGCGGCACTGAAATTAATACGGCGATCACAAGAGCCAGTACTGAAATTTGAATGTGTTCAAGAAGAGCTTGAAACAGGGCATCTCCTCGTTGATCTAATAATGCGCTTAGTGCATTCATTACAGCGTTCCTCCTTCTTTCGTTTTATCAGAAAGAAACGCTAATAGAGTTTTGCGCGTTACAACGCCAATGCGTTTGCTCCCTTTTTTCACAGCTATTGCTTCATGGTCGTAAAGGGCGTCCATTGCCTGCTGAACAGTGGCGGTTGAAGCTAGCTCTTCAGTAGGTTCTACGTCTGGCTGTTCACTTTCTTTGACAAACATATCCAATGTCTCAAATAAAGCATTTCCTTGATTTCCAATAAATGTTTTTACAAACTCATTTTTAGGCTTTTGAATGAATTCCTCCGGGGTGCCAACTTGAACAATTTCCCCATCTTTCATCAGGCAGATACGATCTCCAAGCGTCATGGCTTCGCTCATATCATGCGTAACAAACACAAATGTTTTTTTGATTTTTTCTTTTAAGCTAATAACATCTTGTTGAAGCTGTTCGCGGCTTAACGGATCGAGGGCACTAAAGGGTTCGTCCATTAAAATAACGGGGGGATCAGCTGCGAGGGCACGTGCTACACCTACACGTTGCTGCTGGCCACCTGAGAGCTCAGACGGCTTTCGGTTTCGATATTGCTTTGGGTCTAGTCCTACCAAGGTAAGCAGTTCATCAATACGCGTTTTGATTTTGTTTTTCTTCCAATGCTTCATCTCCGGTACAATGGCTATATTCTCAGCAATGGTCATATGAGGAAAAAGAGCAATCTGCTGTAGCACATAACCAATGTTCCAGCGTAGCTCATGTATGTTGTGGTCCGATACGAGCTTATCTTTTATGTATAGTTCTCCTTCGGTAATATCATGAAGACGGTTAATCATTTTTAAGGTGGTTGTTTTCCCACATCCACTCGGACCAATTAAAACGAAAAACTCTCCTTCTTTTATTTCTAGATTAATATTTTTCACGGCGGTCGTACCGTCTGGATATTGCTTTGACACATTCTTAAACGTAATCAAATTATCGTTCACACTCCCTGTTGAAATTTAACCCCTAGTTTCGTGTACCCAATACTTAGAGGCAATAAACATTCTTTTAAGAATATTTCTAAATATGATTCATAAGACATAGTGGAAAAGATACACATGTTTTCTAACAGCCTCCTAATAAGGCTATCAAACTGTTAAAGTTTTCACAAGGCGGGGAAGAATAATTCGGAGAATAAATTTAAAGCCAATCCAAATAAAAAAACCTTCTTTCAACAAGAAAGAAGGTTTTTGAGTATGCTAGCGACAGGGATCGAACCTGCGACCTCTTGCTTACCATGCAAGTGCTCTACCTACTGAGCTACACCAGCGTCTTGGAAAATTATATCACGTTTAAATTTATTTAGGAAGCGCTTTTTTAAATTTTTTTATTGGTATATTCTCTAATTTGCGTCTTCTGAAATTCGCACTTTCTACAAAGTTCCATATTTCATGTTAGAACTTCTTACATAAATTGTGTGAATTTTCTTTTTTTATATTACCCTTAGTAAAAGAGCTTACAAAAGAAGGGAAGAAAATAGATGGAACAACAACCAACCATGACAAAATCAAAAACGGCAACTCCCTACCCAAGAGACTGCACGTTCAGCCTGGAAGATTGGACGACGCTTGCTAAGTATTGGTACCCCGTCGCACGCTGCAGTGATGTAACAGAAAAACCAACGTCCGTAAAATTACTAGATGTAAATCTAGTTTTATACCGCACCACACACAAAGTTGTAGCGGCACGTGATTTATGCGTTCACCGAGGCACCCCGCTTAGCATGGGCTGGGTGGAAGATGATGAAATTGTCTGTCCTTACCACGGCTTCCGCTACGCAACGGACGGCGCATGCACGTCAATTCCAGCTCACCCTGACGCCAACATTTCTCCCCGTCTCTGTATGGCCGTCTATCCAGTTATTGAACGATATGGATTAGTGTGGACGTCCCTGACAGGAGAACAAGATAACCTGCCTTATTTCGATGCGTGGGAGGACCCTGATTTTCAGCAAATTGTTTGTCCGAGCTTTGATATCATGGGTTCAGCCGGTCGTCAAATGGAAGGCTTTTTAGACGTAGCTCATTTTGCTTGGGTTCACACAGACACATTTGGTGATCGAAACAACGCCTTTGTGCCTAAATATAAAGTAAGCGATACAGACTATGGGCTTCATGTAGAATATACGAGCACCGTGAGCAATTATTCCAAAGAACAGCAGCATTTAAATCCAACTGATTTTAAATGGCTTCGCGTCTTTGATGTTTATCCCCCGTTTACAGCTACGCTAAAAGTATACTTCCCAGAAGGCGCAGAGCTGTGGATTATGAATGCAGTCTCTCCTATTTCAGCCCGCGAAACACGTTTATTCGCGCCAATCGCTCGAAACTTTGACAAAGATTCTCCCGTTGAAGGTGTGTATGACTTTAACCTTCGCGTCTTTGACGAAGACCGTGAAATGGTGGAAAACCAAAAACCTGAAGACTTGCCTTTAGACCTGCAGATGGAAGCGCATATTATGGCTGATCAAACGTCCATCGGTTACCGGAAATTATTAAAGAAAATGGGCTTAAGCTTTAGATATACAAGCTAAAAAAATCCCCGCTGTCTCAGCGGGGATTTTTTTTATTTAGCAAACTGCTCGCGTGCTGCTTTTTCCTTTATCACTTCATCTTCACTTGCCGGCGTTGCGCGTTTCATGAAGAATGAAAGAATTAAGGCAACCACCACTAGGACTACTGAGACAGCAAACGCATCGTTAATCCCTTGTACCATTGCCTGCATCCCAATCTGTTCTTTCATTTGAGCTGCCCCGGCTGCGGTTGCATTAGCTGCTCCTGCTCCGCTCATTGCATCTTGAGCGAGCTCTTTTGCATGAGTAGCTGTACGGTTTGACATCACCGTTACTAAAAGAGCCGAACCAATAGCTCCCGATACTTGTTGAAGCGTATTGTTCATCGCAGTACCATGCGGATTAAAACGCTGCGGAAGCTGATTTAATCCGTTTGTCATAACCGGCATCATCACCATAGACATTCCGAACATACGAAGCGTGTAAAGCGTAATGAGCGTTGTATAGGTCGTATCAAGCTCTAAGTTACTGAAGAAATACGTCGTAACGGCTGTAATCGTTAGACCCGTTACAGCCAATGCACGCGCTCCGAATTTATCAAATAATTTTCCGGTAATCGGTGACATCACACCCATTAGCAGCGCACCTGGAAGCATTAGTAATCCTGAATGAAGCGGAGAGATGCCTCGTACCGTTTGAACATAAATTGGCATTAGCAGCATGGCTGAGAATAATGCCATTGTAATTACCATCGAAATCGTTGATGATAAAGCAAACATTGGATATTTAAAAATGCGGAATTCAAGCATCGGTGTTTTAAGCTTGAACTGACGCGTAATAAATAAAATCAGAGCCACAGCTCCTACGATAATGGTACCGTATACTTCCACAGAATCCCAGCCTTTATCCCCTGCTGAGCTAAACCCGTATAGAAGTCCGCCAAATCCAATTGTAGATAGCAAAAGGGATAAAAAATCCAAATTGATTTCCACTTTTTCTTTTTTGTCTTTTAATAGGAAGAAAGCGCCTATTAATACAATGGCTGCGATTGGCGTAACAAGGTGGAACAGCATTCTCCACTCATAGTGTTCAATTAGCCATCCTGATAATGTAGGACCAATTGCCGGAGCAAAAATCATAACTAAACCGAAAATCCCCATCGCAGCTCCGCGTTTTTCTAATGGAAAACTTGTGAGCAATACGTTCATTAAAAGCGGCATCATAATAGCTGCGCCTGACGCTTGAATAATACGAGCGGTTAACAACACAGAAAATACTGGCGAAGCACCTGCAAGTATTGTTCCTGCTGTAAATAAAGTCATCGCCGTTAAAAATAAGCCTCTGACAGAATAGCGCTGAATTAAAAAAGCGGTAGTTGGAATCATAATACCATTCACTAACATATAACCAGTAGAAAGCCACTGGACAGTTGACGTTGTCACATCTAAGTCTTTCATAATAGACGGCAGCGCCACATTTAATAACGTTTCATTCAATAATGAGATAAAAGCGCCAATTAACAAAATAGCAATTATGCCATAAGGCGGCTTTTCCATTTGATTTATCGATCGACTCATTATTGTACCTCCTTATACTTTAGGTTCATTTTTTTAGACACGTGTTCTACATAGAGTATATTATACTGTGAGTTCAATTTATGCAAGTGAAAAATCTTACGTTCACGTTCTTTATTTTCTCAACTTTTTTAGTCCTATAATCCTTTTATACCAATATATTGTCGTGATATCGTTCAGTTTTCTGAAAAGAACATTTGTGTAAACGCTTTAAATCATGTATCATAAAGTTGGACCATGAGTCTAATTTTACATTTAGGTGATAATAATGAATAATCGAAAACAGCAAGTTGTAAAAAATGCACACCATCTCTTCGTTGAAAAAGGATTTCAAGCTACTTCTATTCAAGACATCATTGATTATAGCGGCATTTCAAAAGGAACATTCTACAACTATTTTTCTTCAAAAAATGAATTATTAATCGCTGTTTTTACATGGCTTCATACGACCATTGAACAAGAGCGCAATCAGCTGCTGGTTGGTAAAAGTCTGACCGATGTAGATGTATTTATTAAACAGATCGATGCGCAGATGAAAAACCATCACAAACATAAATTTTTTACGTTACTTGAAGAAGTATTTGTTTCTAATGATCCTGATTTAAAAGCATACATAAAAAAAACCCAGTTCATTGAAGTAAACTGGTTCTACAAACGGTTTATTGATTTATTTGGACAAGAAAAGAAACCTTATCTGCTAGATTGTGCAATTATGTTTCTTGGCATGCTTCACCGCAACTTTCACTATAATTTTATGGTCAACGGTACAAATACTGATCCCCATGAGATTATAACTTACAGCGTTAAGCGTCTGCTTCCTCTTGTAGACGAAGTAGCAAGTTCAGGAGACATTTTGCTCGATCCGCAAACGATCAAAGAATGGCTTCCATCTTGCCCAAATACTAAAAATCAAATAGAACAGGACATTTCCGCAGCACTTATCGATTTAAAAAAGCAAGCTCACAAACAATTTACGGATGAATTCGAACGTCAAAAATGCACAGAGCTTATTAGTTTTATTGAAGAAGAGATGTTTAAACAATCGAATCCACGCAAGTTTGTTGTGGATAGTGCCCTTCATTCATTAAAGCAGCTGCCTGTTAACAACCGTAAAACGAACCTAGAGGAACTGCAAACGATGATTGATCAGTATGTGAGTGAACTTCAATCAACAGCTAGAAGCAACTAAACATATGAAATTCACGCTCACCATAACAACAAAAAACGAACGATTATGATTTTTTAATTAATCGTTCGTTTGTAATTCCAACTAAAATACTTTTATCCCAGCCTCTTTTTTATTTTCCTCCAGTAAACGAAATTCCTTTAATGAAATATTTGTTAAAAAACGCATAAATGAGCAAAATTGGAAGTGTAAAAACCATGGAAGCTGCCATAATATAGTTCCAATAACTGATATACTGACCTTTAAATGTGTTAAGGCCTAAAGTCAACGTGAACATATTTTCATCAGACATCACAATTAAAGGCTTCATAAAATCATTCCAAAACCCCATAAATACAAAAATCGTTTGTGCTGCTAAGGCAGGTTTTGCAAGTGGAAGGACTATTTTGAAGAATGTTCCAAACTTCGATAACCCATCCAACTCCGCTGCTTCTTCAAGCTCTTTTGGGAAATTAATAAAAAATTGACGCATCATAAATATAAAAGTCGCATTTACCATTCCCGGTACAATCATTCCCTGATAGGTATTTAACCAGCCTAACTCTTTTAAAATTAAAAAATTAGGAATCATCGTTACTTGTCCAGGAATCATAAGCACCGCTAAAATAATAATAAATAAACTTTTCTTTCCCGGGAAACTGAGGCGTGCAAGGGCATAACCAGCCATTGAGTTAAATAGCAAATTCAGAGCTGTTCCTACTACGGCAATGAATAAGCTATTAAACATCCAGCGAGGGAACAGCTTTTGTTCCACAAAAATTTGTTTATAATTGTCTAGCGTAAAGTGTTTCGGAATAAAGTTCACCGTACCTGACACAATTTCTTCTAGCGTTTTAAAAGAAGCGGACAGCGCCCAAATAAATGGAATCAGAGTAATCAGCGCGTATATGCTTAAAATCGTATATAAAATGAGGACTCCTGTTTTTTTCTTCATCTTTTTCTTCCCCCCCCTTAGTACATACTTTCTTCTTTTGAAAACTTTCTCTGAATAACCGTTGCCACCAAAATCACGAGCGCCAGCATAAAGGCTAGTGCTGCAGCATACCCCATAGTACCTAAATTTTTAAATGCATATTGATAAATAAGCAGAACAACAGTCAGAGTCGAGTTATTAGGACCTCCTGAACCTCCTGAGAAAATAAACGATTGATCAAATAACTGAAACGTACCAATCAGTCCCATGATCACTACGAATGATGTAACCGGTCGCAGATTCGGAACTGTAATATGCCAAAACCGTTGAAACACATTAGCCCCATCTAACTGAGCTGCTTCATAAAGCGAATCTGGTACGTCTTGCAAAGCTGCCAAATAAATAACCATAAAAAATGGAGCTGTTGCCCAGATGTTCATAATCATAATGGCAATCAAAGCGACCTGAGGATCTCCAAGCCAATTGTAAGTTGGAAGACCAACAAACTTTAAAAACTCGTTCACAATTCCATTTTGATTGTACATCCACATAAAAATAAGCGTTAATACAGCCGATGATGTAAGTGTAGGTAAAAAATAAATAATGCGAAAAACTTTTTCTGCTTTTAGCCCTGCATTTAATGTGGCCGCCAGTATAAGTGCCAATGCGGTTTGTACCGGTACAACAATTACTACATACTTCACCGTATTCCAAAGAGCAATTTTAGCTTTGTCATCTTCAAGAACCTTCATGTAGTTCTCAAGCCCTCGAAAATGAAACTCAGTTCCTCCCAGCAATTGAACTTTATGTAAAGACAAAAAGATGGCATAAAAAATAGGTGCAATAACAAACAGCAATAGTACAAACAGTGTAGGTGTCATAAAAGCATATCCTTGCCCTACATCACGAGGTTTGTACGTTCGTATTTTTCCGTCTTTCATTTCCTCCACTCCCCCGCCAAGCCTTATTCATAAATACTAATCTCTTGATTTGCCTGCTTTTGTGCTTTTTTCAAAGCTGTTTCTAAATCACTTTGTCCCAAAAAGGCGCTTAAAAACTGGTTATTAAAGTTATTCATGATAATAGGCAAATACGGACCATCTTGCCAGACAGTTGCATAAGCAGCTCCTTTTACTAATGGACCTCGTTTTTCGTCTTCAGCAAAACCAAGCTTATCCGCTACGGATTTTCTTGTTGGCAATGCATAACCCTTGCTTGTCCAAGTTTCCATTCCTTCTTTCCCGGTTAAGTACTGAATGAGCTCCCAAGATGCTTTTTTCTTTTTTGAGTCAGCATTCATTACATACGCGACCGTAAATGCCATCGTATTTTTGTGACCGTTTATTGTCGGAACTTCCGCTGTACCGTAATCAAGTTTTGGGAAGGACTCCTGTAAAAATGGAATCATCCAATTCCCTTCAATCACCATAGCTACTTTTTGTTGTGCAAACATGTCCGTACCTGAATTTGCGCCTACATCAGAGGGCTGTACAGACGTTTTATCTTTTAAATGCTGATCGATGAGCGGCTGAAGAGAATCCACGACTTCTTTCGTAGCAAAGTTTGCCTTATTGTTCTTTACAACGTCTCCTCCGTTTGCCTGCGCCATGTAGAAGATACGCGCTAATTCCGGCGTGACACCAAACGCTTGAATCCCTTTCTTTTTAAATACTTTTGAAACTTCTTTAAACTCATGCCATGTTTTTGGTACTTCTACTCCTGCTTCTTTAAATAGCTTTTTGTTGTAAAATAAGCCTAATGTGGAGTAATCTTTCGGAAAACCATAAGTCTCTCCATTTTTTTGAAACGCTTTCAATAATGGTTTCTCAAAATCCTGAACATCAAAATCAGATTTTACATAAGAATTTAAAGGTTCTAAAACCCCTGTATTAATAAGACCCGGCGCTTCAAGTGCATCAAGATAAAAAACATCTGGACCATTTCCACCTATTAAACGCGTTTTTAAAATATCCATGTATTGATCAGTGATTACTTCATGCTTCACATGAATTGATGGATGGAGTTTTTCAAAGTCTTGAATAGTTTGATTAAGCAGCTTCGTCTCTGTTGGGTTGCCTCCCCAGCCGGCTAATACAATTTCGACTTGACCATTTTCCCCGGAAACTTCTTGTACATTTGAACATCCAGTTAAAGCTGCTCCAGCCACTGCCAGAACCAAACTTAAAGCGAGTATCCACTTCTTCATTAGCTGTCTCCTTTCATTTCATTGACCTGCGGCTTATTAATTGACGCTTAATAAACCGAGGTCGAAGTAACATTAACCTACATAATTTCTTACCTTACATTGAGATAGAAGCTCGTATTTTGTCGTATTTTCTTTCACGTAAATAATAGTTTCGCTTTCTTCTTTTTTAACCGTTAATGAAAGTTTCCCACTGCCAATCCCAAGGTTTTCTACAGAGATTTCATTCATATCGTCTATGAGCAAAGGATTTATCTGTATAGTACCTGCTGTACTATCAGGAAACAGTCTCAGCATCGCCTGTACGAAAGCTAAAGGCGTGCCGGCTGCCCAAGCTTGAGGTGAGCAGGCAACGGGATATTTGACAGGCTTGCCAAGGTTACTTGAATAGCCGCAGAATAGCTCTGGAAGACGGTCGTATTCAAAATGCTCAGCTGCATCAACCAGCCCTTTTATCACTTTATTGACTTCTGTTTGCTTGTTCGCTTTACTCAAACCGAGAACAATTAAACTATTATCGTGCGGCCAAATGCTCCCGTCATGATAACTCATTGGATTATAACCCGCTTCTCCTTCTGCCATTGTACGAATTCCATATCCCGAAAACATAGATTCTGATACTAGCCTTTCCGCTACTTTGTTCAGCTTCTCCTCATCCATCATCTCGGCTAAAAGTACATGACCTGGATTTGACGTAATCGTTCCTACTTGATGTTTATGTTCATCAAGTGCAATGGCATAGAATGACACGTCTTCCATCCAAAAGGCTTCATTGAACTTTTTACGCAGCAGCTCAGCTTCTTCACGTAAACTATTTGCTTCATTTGTTTTGTTTAACTGATCATATAAAGAAGCAATACCCATTTTCGCTTGATATACGTAGCCTTGTACTTCCACTAAAGCAATAGGAGTTTTTGCATATTCACCGCTGCGATGGACAACAGAATCCCCTGAGTCTTTCCATCCTTGGTTAGCAATTCCTTTACTTGATTCTTGATGGTATTCAAGAAATAAATCACCGTCTCGATCTCCATATTCATTGATCCATGTCAAAGCTCCATCGACAGTCATTTGCATTTCTTTTACAAACTCGAAGTCTCCCGTCCACTTCACATATTCCGTTAACAAAATTAAAAATAATGGTGTCGCGTCAACTGTTCCGTAATATGGAGTAAAAGGTATTTGATTTGTGTTGGCTAGTTCTCCGTAACGTATTTCATGCATAATTTTACCCGGCTGTTCATCACGCCATGGATCATTTGCCGTTCCTTGATATGCTGCCATAGTACGTAGCGTTCCTTTTGCTACTTCCGGATTAAAAGCCAGCATTTGAAGCGCTGCAATTAGACTATCCCTTCCAAATGGCACACCAAACCAAGGCAATCCAGCTACAGGAAAAGCACCGAATCCTACATCCGTTAGCAGTACGCGCAGGTCGTTAAGTCCTCTTGTAATAAGGCGCTGCATTGTCGGATGATCGGTTGTCACTTTTGTAGAAGATTTTTCCCACTTTTTATATGACTGCGTTAGTAAACTAAATGCTTCACCAGCTGATAAAATATTTTCATTGATGTCTTCGCCTATTTGCGGCTGAACCATTAATGTAATTTCTTCTTCTTCCTGATGGTTCAGTTCGAAAGAAAACATAACCTCTCCTTGTTCATACACGTGTGAGGCTTTTTTATCCCAAGAAATCCGTGTCGAACGCTTGATATCATCTGATCCTTCGTATGTATATATTAAACTGCTTTCCCCTTTTATTTGCCCTGTTCGTTTTCCGACATTTCCAGTTTGAAAACCTCTTACGATAAACATATCGTTAAAATCGACATCTGCTTGGATACTTAATGTAAAAGCAATTTTTTTAGGAAAATAACTTTTCAATTTTATTTTTTCATAGAAAATACCCTCATATATAAAGCGCTTTCTTTCTATTTCTACAGACTCTCGCCACAGCGATAGTTCTCCTTCTTTTTCCATATGCGGATTAGTAAGAAGAATTGTGGCTAACAGGTTTTCGTCGGCACTTGAGGACAATAACACAGGATCTGTACCGTTAATTTTCAAATGAAATTTGCTCAAAAAACGCGTATCTTTCATATATAGCCCTAAACCATACTGATGGTTTTCAATGATATTTCCTGCTTGATCTGTTAGTAAAAATAAGTCATTTTCTTTAATCACACGGTAATCCATTTCCATCCCCCTAAATTTCACCGAAACGTTTTGGAAAAACGAAACACAAAACCGAAACGTTTCGGTTTTTACATTATATAAAAACCACTAGCCGTGGTTTTTAGCTGTTGATTCTCGAATAATCAGCTGTGTATCAAGATAACGCTTCATATTTGTTTCTTTTCCTTCTAGCATCTCAATTAGTAAATCTGCAGCTTCATAGCCAATCTGATATACTTCCTGCCCTACAGTCGTCAAATTTGGAGACGAGTAAGAAGCAAGAACAATATTATCATATCCGACAATCGAAACGTCTTTTGGTACATCAAGGCCAAGTTCTTTGCATGCTTTTAATGCTCCCAGTGCCATTAAATCACTTGCACAAAAAATAGCGGTGAGCTCTTCATACTTATTTAAAAGCTCACTGGCAGCTTTCTCTGCTTTCTTTTCTTCAAACTTTCCGCTTACAACCCATTCAGACCGAAACGACAAACCGCATTCTTTGAGGGCTTGTCTGTATCCGTTGAGACGTTCTTGGCTGACAAATGCGTCTTCATGTCCGTTAATCATCCCAATATGCTGATGGCCAAGACTCGCTAAATGTTCAACCGCTTTTTTAGCTCCCAAGGCATTATCGGTGGTGACATAGCCTACTGAACTAGAATGGACGGGAATATCAACTAAAACACAAGGAATATCGCTTTCTACTACTTCTTTTAAATAAGGATCTCTTTTTTGATGCCCTGAATAATTGCCCCGTCCACTCTTCGCTCTCGACAAAGCTGAGTATACGTTTTTTCTCGCTGCATCATCGTGTTTGTATTAAATAAAATCAAGTCATACCCCAAAGTAGATGCACGCTCATTTACACCGCACAATACTTCAAACGTGAAATTATCTTTTACGCTCTCTCTGCTGATGCCTGAAACTAGTAGTCCAATTGTCTTTGACTTTTGCATAACCAATCCTCGAGCTAACGTATTGGGGCTATAGTCCAGCTCTCTTGCTACGGCTGCAATCTTTTGCCTTGTTTTTTCATTTACATCTGAATAACCATTTAAAGCCCGAGACACCGTTGTTACAGATACGCCGGCAACTCGCGCTATATCTTTAATCGTTGTCAATCAAAATTCCTCCAAAACGTTTCGGATAACTTTAAATAGATTGTAACGCTTTCATTTCTTAAATTCAATACTTTTTTAATAATCAGTTTACTTTTATCTATTTTTAAAATTTTTGCATATAAAAAAAGCAGCCCTAAAGCTGCTCTTTACTCACAAAGAGGAAATTGAAGTGAAAAGCACGTTTCTTTTCCTTTTACGCTAGACACACTTACTTTTCCCTTCATATAATGAATAATACTGAAAGATACCATCGTTCCAAGCCCCGTACCTTTTTCTTTTGTTGTAAAATACGGTTCGCCTAACCGGTTGACTTGTTCTTGCGTCATACCGCAGCCTGTATCCATAATATCAACGATCACAACTCCGCCTTCTTTTCCTACTTTAATAGTTAACGTGCCTCCGTTTTGCATGGCTTCAATACTATTTTTAAATAAGTTGATTAGACACTGCTGAAGCTTTCTTCTTTCTCCCATTACGAAGAACTTCACTTCTTCATCGAATGTAAAATCAATCGCGACTCCGTTCATATTGGCAAGAGGCGTCATAATATGGGTGACGTGATGAATTTCTTCTGACATATTCATTTTTTCATTTCGTTCTGGAGCGGAATTGGCAAATAGCAAGTAATCATCAATGATTTCTTTTGCGCGGTCTAGTTCATTAATCGCAATCGAAATGTAGCGTTTTTTAGCAGGTTCTTTTTCATCTTCTTGCAGCATTTGCATAAATCCTCTGCTTGCAGTTAGAGGATTTCGCACCTCATGAGAGATGCTGGCGGCTAAATGACTGACAATTTCTAGCTTTTCTGCTTTCATCAGGCGCTGCAGCACTAATAAATTTGCCCGTATCGCTTCCCACAGTATGGTAATCACAAACATGCCTGCCACATCTAAAACAGCGAACTGAACCCACACGCTAATAGGAATGCTTGTTACGTGTAAGACGAAAATAGATACAAGCATAGCTAATAAAGAACCAATTACACTAAGACAGGTGCTCACGATAATTCTATTTTTTAATGAGAAATGTAAAAAGTATTTTGTTATGAAAAATAAAGGAATGGATAAAATCGGAAGAGCAATTAATGTTGATAAAAATCCTACATCGTACCCGCCAATTAGCAAGCGCAGCAGTAAAATAAAGACAAAAAGCAAGCTTCCTAGCGGCCAGCCTCCATATAACGTTCCTAAAATATAAGGAATTCTTCGTAAATCCATTCGATAGTCATCCGGGACATAAGCTCCGTTAACCGGAAACAAAAGGCAAAAGGTAATAGCTAAAATCGGAAATACCGCGATATAGTGATCTTTCCACCAATGAACTTTTTTAGCATACTTGATCAAATAAAACATCTGCACTAAAAACAGCGCCAATAAAATAAATAAAAAATTAATTAACAAATCTTTCGTAACAAAACTCATGCATTCACCGGTCTTTCAAATGAGATAAAAATAAACTCTTTTATTGCATTTACATTTGTAACACAAATTAGAGCGTAATCATAGATAAATAAACGTATTCTATTTACTTTTTTATAACTTCCTATGACTTTATCGTCCGTTCCCTAAAATAGTGAAGACTAAGAAAACCTTTTCAACTTCACTAAAAATATTCAGAATTTTATTTACATACGGGTTACAATGCTCTATAATCAGATCAATGTACTTGGTTTTGAGAGTAGGAGGACAAAATATGGAACTATCAATTACCTTAATGGGATTATTCGTTGGAACCCTTGTAGGCTTAACGGGGGTTGGAGGTGCCGCTTTATTAACACCTTTACTGATTGTACTCGGCATTAACCCTTCCATTGCCGTAGGAACAGATCTTGTCTACAATTCTATCACAAAATTATTCGGAGTCGCTCAGCACTACAAACAGCGAACCATTAACTTTAAATTAGCAAAATATTTAGCTTTCGGAAGTATTCCGAGCGCTGTGCTGGCTATTGTCACACTTCATGCATTCCCATCTTTTCACGAGCATCAAGAAACGATTATTAAGCACGCTCTCGGGTACGTCATGACGCTGGTTGCCATCTCAATTATCTTTCGCGTCTTTTTTGATAAATTAATTCGCCCAAATCGGTTTCAGGAAATGGACTTAAATCAGAAAAAAGGATTAACAATCGGAATTGGCGTAGTCTTTGGGTTCATTGTCGGACTAACATCGATTGGTTCTGGCTCATTATTTGCCATTGCAATGCTGTACTTATTTAAGTTAAAAACATCTGAGCTGGTTGGTACTGATATTGCACATGCGTTTCTTCTCGTTACGGTGGCTGGTATTTTAAATGCAAGCTTTGGAAGCGTTGATTATATGTTGACTGCTAACCTATTAACTGGATCTATTCCGGGTGTGTTACTCGGAAGCCGTTTATCAACGAAAGTGCCTTCAAGACCGCTTCAAGCCATTATGGCGACCATCATTTTAATTAGCGGAATTAAACTAATTTAATAAATAAAAAGCACATGCCTTTGCATGTGCTTTTTATTAGTTTTTTTAAAGATCTACATTAAAAATAATAATGTTTTAAACCACTCTCTTCCCTTCTTATACACTTCAACTAATATTTTTATTGAATTTTAGTCAAAGAGACCAATGACACCTCAAATAACCTTACGTTAAAATGTAAAAAAACATAACATCTATTGTAACATCAAAAAAATTGTACGACGAAGGGAGAACACATGACACAAACAGCGGCAAAAAGTAAGCAAAAACCTTTTTATAAAGGTCTTTTCTTTCAAATTATGATGGCAATTGTACTTGGCGTAGCCGTAGGATATCTATGGCCAAGCTTTGGAAATGCTGTGAAACCGATTGGAGACGGTTTTATTAAGCTCATCAAAATGCTGATTGCTCCTCTTATCTTTGGGGTAGTCGTTGTCGGAATTGCCAAGGTTGGAAACATTAAAACAGTTGGGCGTATTGGTGGAAAAACCATTCTTTACTTCGAAATTGTCACAACATTCGCTCTACTTATCGGTCTATTAGTAGCAAACGTAATGAACCCCGGCGCCGGTATGAATGTTGATCCTTCAAGCTTAAGCACAACTGAAGTGGACGCGAAGACAAACGGCTCCGAACTTCCGAGCGAAGGTGATTTTTTTCTTAATATGATTCCAGACAGTGCAGTTGGTGCTTTTTCAAACAACTCCATGCTTCAAGTGCTTTTAATTTCGTGTTTGTTCGGAATCGCTCTTGTCCATATAGGTGGAAAAACAGCGGAGACCCTTCTACACGTATTAGAAAAAGTAAATGATGTGTTATTTAAAATTATGGGATACATCATGAAGTTAACGGCTCTTGCCACGTTTAGCGCCATGGCATTTGCGGTTAGTCAGTACGGTCTTGGAACACTTGCTGCATTTGGAAAGCTATTTATCGCTATGACAATTGCTTGTCTAGCATTTGTTCTTGTTTTAGCTGTTATTTTACGAACCTATTTAAAATTAAGCTTGTGGAAAGTTATTCTATATATACGAGAAGAAATTATGCTGGCATTTGCTACGGGTTCTACTGAAGCCGTTATGCCGCAGCTCATGGATAAATTTGAACAAGCAGGATGCAACAAAGCAGTCGTTGGCCTTGTTGTGCCTACGGGCTATTCGTTTAACCTAGACGGTGCTTCTATCTACCTGTCTCTTGCTCTCGTCTTTTTAGCACAAGCAACGGGCGTGGACTTGAGCCTCACTGATCAGCTTTTAATGCTTGGTGTTCTTCTTCTTACGTCTAAAGGAATGGCTGGCATTCCAGGATCAGCTTTTGTTGCTCTTTCTGCTACCGCAGCAGCAACCGGATCCATTCCGGTAGCTGCCGTTGCTCTGATGCTTGCTCCTGATCGCTTTATGGGTAATTACCGAACCACAGTTAATATTATTGGTTATGCGGTAGCCGCTTTTATTATCGCACGATGGGAAAATTTATTAGACCTACAAAAAGCCAATGATGTGCTGGACGGAAAAATTACGTATCAGCCCAAAAATGCTGAAATTTCTCTCCCTGAGAGTATTCCAGCAGCCAATGAAAAAGCATTTTAATAAAAAAAATTCCTGGCCGAGACAAGTCTATTTTGCTTGTTTTTCGGGCAGGAATTTAATTGTTACATGAAAGGCCTTTTGCTGAAATTTATTTTCTTCCAGTATTTTATATACCATTTGTTTAATCGTTTCTTGCGTTTTGGCATCAGCTGAAACGGAAGGCTCCATATACACATCCAGCTCTACTCTGTCTTTTGAATAAAGGGAAGAATTCACACCCCTTGATTCATAGCCCGCTTCAGTTAAACCGCTGCTGATTTTATGCCAAATATCCAGTTTGTCCATTTGTTTAATAACAGGCTTTGCTTCTTCGTACACTTGTGCTTGCTGAGTCTTGGAAACTTCTTCTTTTTTAATAAAAACTGCATATCCTGAACCTACTATTAAAAACGTCATGATAGCAAATGCTCGCATTCTTTTCATTCTCTCACCTCATTTAGAGATATAGATTATAAATATGCGAACAATTGCTACAGTATGACGGCTTGTATCTCTACTTCTTTTCTACTATACTCAACAGTCGTTTAGAACCGGCGTGCACTTCTTCTATCATACTGTTAAACAGCTCTTGCACCGTTGGAATACTATCAATCAGTCCAACGACTTGGCCTGCCCATCCATAGCCTTCATCGATTTTATTTTCATAAATATACCGGCAGTTTGCCCCTCCGCTAATGACGTCTTTTAACTCTTCGTATCTCTCTCCTTGCTGTTCACGCTCAATAATGTCAAGAGTGTAGTGGGACTTCAATACGCGTCCAGGTGCCCCGAACGAACGTTTAATAACCACAGTATCGGTTTCTTTCGCTTCCACAATAGCTTGTTTATACGCATCATGGGCATCTACACATTCTTTTGTCGCGATAAAACGTGTTCCCATTTCTATCCCTTCAGCGCCTAATGATAACGCTGCCAATAATCCTTGTCCGTTTCCAATCCCTCCGCTTGCCAAGACCGGAATTGACACAGCCGCAGCTACTCCAGGAATTAATACCATTGTGCCTAGATCCTCACGTCCGATATGTCCTCCGGCTTCTTGCCCTACTGCCATGACAGCATCTGCTCCTAGCTTCTCAGCTTTTTGAGCTTGACGTACGTTGGCTACCAGCACGAGCGTTTTAATTCCCGTTCCTTTTAATCTTTCAAAAATAGGTGTGGGATTTGCTCCTGTTATGGAAATAACCGGAACACCTTCTTCTACTGCTGCGTCGAGAAGTTCTTTATAAGAACCTTCTGTTTGACCTCCAACAGCAAAATTAACGCCAAAAGGACGCTCAGTTAAAGAACGTACTTTCTTAATTTCAGCTCGAAGTTTCTCAGGTGTTCGGAGCGTCATAGCTGTAATTTGTCCAAGCCCGCCTGCATTTGAGACAGCAGCCGCAAGTTCTGCGTACGCTAGATACGCAAGACCTCCTTGTACAATTGGATATTGAATTCCTAATAAATCTGTTACCCGTGTTTTCATCTATGTATCCCCTCTCCTTTTATTTTTGTATTTATGAATACTTATTCATAATCATAACAAGAAAATAACGGATTTCCTACGAAAAAATTCCAACATTTCTGTTTGCTTCAACTTTTGATAGGGTACACATTTTGTAATGATTATTAACTGAAGATCAAGGAGGAAGACAAGCATGACAAAAAAGCACCCTGTAAATGAAAAAAGCAAGCAAGAACAGCTCGAGCAGTTTAAAACAGACGATCGAAACCAAGCGCTCACAACCAATCAAGGGTTAAAGCTTTCCGAAGATGAATTTTCTTTAAAAGCAGGCGAACGTGGTCCAACCCTTATGGAAGACTTTCATTTCCGTGAAAAAATGACGCATTTTGACCACGAGCGCATTCCTGAACGCATCGTTCATGCACGAGGCTTCGCTGCTCACGGAGAATTTGAGCTGTATGACTCGCTCAGTGAATATACAAAAGCTAAATTTTTACAGAATTCGTCTGTAAAAACACCTGTATTTGTCCGTTTTTCTACTGTAGCAGGTTCTAAAGGTTCAGCTGAAACGGTTCGCGACGCACGTGGTTTTGCAACAAAATTTTATACAGAAGAAGGAAACTATGACTTAGTTGGAAATAACATTCCCGTGTTCTTTATCCAAGATGCGATTAAATTCCCGGATTTAATTCACGCTGTTAAGCCTGAGCCACACAACGAAATGCCTCAGGCGGCTTCAGCACATGATACGTTTTGGGATTTTGTCGCTAATAACCAAGAGTCTGCCCACATGGTCATGTGGACAATGTCAGACCGTGCAATTCCTCGCAGCTTGCGTATGATGGAAGGCTTCGGCGTACATACTTTTCGCTTAGTTAATGCGGAAGGAAAAGCTCATTTTGTCAAATTCCACTGGAAGCCTGTGCTCGGCACGCATTCCCTTGTTTGGGACGAAGCTCAAACCATTTCTGGGAAAGACCCTGATTTTCATCGCCGCGATTTATGGGAGTCAATTGAAAACGGAGACTATCCTGAATATGAGCTAGGGCTTCAAATCATAGCTGAGGAAGATGAATTTAAATTCGACTTTGACATTCTCGATCCAACTAAGCTTTGGCCAGAAGAAGACATTCCCGTCAAATTGGTTGGAAAAATGACCTTAAATCGAAATGTAGACAACGTATTTGCCGAAACGGAACAAGTCGCATTCCATCCGGGGCATGTAGTACCGGGAATTGATTTTTCCAATGATCCTCTCTTACAAGGAAGATTGTTTTCATACACGGATACCCAGCTTATTCGTCTTGGCGGCCCGAATTTTCACGAACTTCCAATCAACCGTCCAGTGTGCCCGTTTCATAACAATCAACGCGACGGTTACGGACGTCAAACGATTAACAAAGGGCCTGTCAGCTATCACAGAAACTCTCTTGCAGCCAATACGCCGGCTCCTGTACCAGAGTCAGAGGGCGGTTATTCTCACTATCAGGAAAAAGTGGAAGGAAGAAAAGTTCGAAGCCGAAGCGAAAGTTTTAAAGACCACTTTTCACAGGCAACGCTATTTTGGAATAGCATGAGCGACCCTGAAAAAGAGCATATTATCAGTGCTTTCAGCTTTGAGCTTGGAAAAGTGAAAAGCAAGTCTGTTCAGCAACAGGTTGTTGATATGTTTGCCAACGTCAGTACAGTGCTAGCTAAACAAGTGGCACAAGCGATTGGTGCAACGCCTCCATCAGGAGAAGACGCGCCAGTGACCAAGTCGTCTCCGGCTCTTAGTCAGGAACAGACGATTAAAAAGCCGAATACGCGTAAAGTAGCTGTCATTGTAGCTAATGACTTTAGCGGTGACCTACCACAAGTGTTAAACAGTTTAAAACAACAGGGCATTCAGCCTGAAATTGTAAGCACAACCCTCCAAAACGTAAAAGGAACAGACGGGTCAGAACTTGAAGTACAGCACACGTTCTTAACAAGTGATTCTGTCTTATTCGATGCGGTTTATGTTGTCGGAAGTTCGTCAGCTGATGAGAAGTTTCGTAAAGAAGCACTGACGTTTGCTCAAGAAGCATTCGAGCATTTTAAACCAATTGGCGCCACAGATGAAGGTGTTAAGTGGCTAAAAGCTGCTGGCTTAGATAGTAGTCCCGGTGTCGTAACTGGAGATTCTACACGTTTTACAGATGAATTTGTTGAAGCTGTTTCAGCTCACCGCCACTGGAATCGTCACGTTATATAAATGACAAAAAAGATAGGGATCTCCCTATCTTTTTTACATGGAGTTACAGCAATTGAAGAAAAGCCGATTTTTTGCTTATACTAGATAATGCACCTTAGATTTTCAGGAGGCAAAAGGAAGACATGCTCACAAACAAATCATCTTACTTTTTACAATTAACGAAACGATTCAAAAAAGCTGCAACGGCAAATTCAGTTATCCTTGGAATTTTGTTAGCTATTGTGGGAGGTTTTCTTGATGCTTATACGTATATAAGCAGAAACGGAGTATTTGCAAATGCACAAAGTGGAAATATCGTTTTATTAGGTGTAAAGGCAGCACAAGGTCAATGGACAGAAGCTTTTCTTCATATTCCGCCTATTTTAGCCTTTATCCTAGGCGTTGCTGTAACCGAAACATTTAAGCAGCCGCGATTTGTATCTGTACTCCCTGATACTTCTCGTATTGTATTGCTTTTAGAAATTGTCGTACTCATTATTGTTGGGTTTTTACCACCTAGTGTTCCTAATATGTTGGTTACAGTAACAATTTCATTTGTTGCTGCTCTTCAAGTTTCTTCATTTAGAACTTTGATAAAATGGTCATATAATACAACAATGACAACTGGAAACCTTCGTACTGCTTCTCAAGCAGCATACTATGCTATATTCAAACGCGACGAAAATGCTGCTTATCAGTGCCTTCGTTTTACGGCCATTATCCTCTCTTTTTTAAGTGGTGCATTGTTAGGCTCTATTTCTACTTTCACCCTCGGAACAAAAGCAATTTGGCTAGCTTCTGCTATTCTTTTTCTCGCTTTTGTCATTTTAAATTCAGAATCTCAAAAAAGCCTTTGAAATCAATGATTTCAAAGGCTTTTTTATTAAACTGATTTTCTAAATGCCATGACATGCAAATCTTTTACCGGATAAAAATCGTTATCAGGAAAGCGGACGTAACCTCTTTTAGTGTACAGCTTAATGGCATGTTCCATTGAATGATCTGTATGTAAACCTAAATAAGAACATCCTAGCTCCCGAGATTTTTTTTCACACGCTTCAAGAAGCGCATTGGCGACTCCTTTTCGGCGATGAGATGGAGCAACTGCCAGCAGACGAATTTCAGCCCATGGAAATGGTTTTAATAACCCTCCATATACATCCGTATTCGGCGGATAAAACAAAACGCTTCCTGCCATTTCTCCATCGATTTCAGCTACCATGCATTCAAATTTTTTTTCTTCACTCAGGGTATGTAAAATTCCCTTTCGATATCTTTTCCAGTGTGCTTCCGATTTTACAGCTGCATATTGCTCATAAGCAGCAAGCGTTACTGTTTCAATAGATGATGTTTCTTCTTCTCTAGCTTTTCGAACGATCAATTTTTTCTCCTCCATTTACCTTCTTCGTTAATTCTTATTGTCTATGGTGAAGAATGTTTATGCAACACATTTGCATTGCGAAACAGCTTCCTTTGCATATATTTAATCCGTGCATTATGGTTTCTAAAGCAGTCTTTGTGCTGAAACTCTGCTTGTCTTCATATACATATAAAGAGATTCATAGACAAGGATGAGACAGCATGTACAAAAAATTAATTGCAATTGGAATTGGCAGTGTGTTTGTTAGTATTGGAATTAACGTTTTTATTCTTCCGCTTCAGCTTGTAACAGGAGGCATTACGGGAATTAGCTTAATCATTAATTATTTACTTGGCTATAAAGTAGGCGTGATGATTTTTTGCTTAAACTTGCCGATTTACCTTCTCGCTCTAGGTTTTAACCGCTCTTATTTTTTAAATGCTATCTATGGCATGGTTCTCTCAGCCGTTATGATTGATTTGCTGTTTCCGCTTCACGGAATTTTTCACCTTCCCATTATCTTAAGCGCTTGCCTTGGAGGCGTTTTTAACGGAATTGGAACTGGCATCATGCTCCGGCAGCACGCAAGTCAAGGCGGGGTCGACTTATTTTCTCTGATACTTGCAAAATGGTTATCTTTAAACCCTGGCATCATCATTTTAGTGATTGACGCATCTATTATTATTTCAGGTATTTTACTGCTTCAAAACGATACAGCTATTTATTCATTATTCATTGTTGTATGCTCTGGTATAGTGACCAGTTTAATTACGTCATTCAAACGCATCATCGTCTATGTATAAGGAAAAAGCCTCGAGACATGCGTCTCGAGGCTTTTCTTTATTTGTCATTTAAGAATTCTTGCAGCGCTTCTTTATTTTTATCTAAATCAATATCAAGCACCATACCAACGCCGCTATACGTTTTGTTTTCAAATGATCCGTCTAAAGGCAGTCGTAGGCTTTGAACGTCTTTCATGTTTCCTGTTACCACATCTTTAGCTAGAAGCATCATGCTTTTTGTATCTAAATTTGTATCGATGTAAGGATCCATTACGCCGAGAAGCTTCGGTATTTTAAACACGCTGTTTAGGCTTGCTACTTCATCTTTGAGCTTTAAAACGACTTCTTGCTGGCGCTGAACGCGTCCAAAATCACTCATGTTATCATGGCGAAAACGTACGTAGCCAAGCAACTGTTCACCGTGTAAAACTTGGGTACCTTTGTGAAGCGTCATACCAATTCCCGAAGACATATCGTGAGGCACGGTTACTTCAATGCCATCAGGCGCAATCGTATCTACAATTTTTGAAAATCCTTCGAAGTCCACAACTGCATAATAGTTAATATCAATATCAAAATTTTGTTTGATCGTTTGACGCAGCAGCTCAGGACCTCCGAACGCGTAAGCAGCATTCAGCTTTTGCTTGCCGTGTCCTGGAATATCCACGTACATATCCCTCATAAGAGAAACAATTTTCGGGTGTTTGCTTTTAGAATCGTAGTGAGCAATTAAAATAGAGTCTGTACGAGAATGCTTTTCCCCGCGCGAGTCACTTCCTAACAGCAGCATATTTACTTCTCCGTTATTCGGGAGACTGCCTTGAAACTGTTCAAATGTCGTGCCGTCATCCGCAAATTTACCATCGCTTGCTATCGATAGCCCTTGCTTATATTGGAAATAGCTGTATATGCCCCCAACGATAATAAAAAGGAACAACAAAGCAAAGAACACTCTGCCCCATCGAACTCTTCTTCTTCTTTTGCGTCTTGTTCGCTCCACGTTTCTGTCACCAGCTTTCTTTTTCAATGAAGTTCTCATAAAACAAGCAAGTAGCTAAGCTTTTAAAAAGCTCCTCTACTTGCTTGTTTGGATTGTATGGTGTGAAAGCTTACATTATTTTTCTGTTTCTTGGTCTTTTCCATACATGTATTTTGATGGATCGACCGGTTTAAAGTCATCTAATTTATTAAATCGTAATAAATCACCGTATAACACTTTATCAGAAAGTTCTAGCTCTCTTCCAACTTTCTTTTTATAAGCTTTCGCTTCGTCTGTTGCTGTGATTCTTTCTCCTGTGTTTGTATCGTAATACTTGCCGTCAATTGACGTGTATTTCGGAGAAACATAATCACCGTTTCTAAATGCTACTACCTGATCATGGTCTTTTGATAATAAATCTGTACCGAATTGAACATACTCTTTACTATCAATTCCCACTAGGTGAAGAAGCGTAGGCACTACGTCAATTTCACCGCCGTACGTATGGTTTACTCCACCTTTTACACCTGGTACGTGAAGGAAGAACGGTACGCGTTGAAGCTGAGCGTTTTTATATGGCGTGATTTTCTCGCCAAGAACTTTTTCCATTGCTTTGTTATGATTTTCAGAAATACCGTAGTGGTCACCGTAAATCATAATAACTGAGTTGTCATATAAACCTGAAGCTTTTAGCTCTGTAAAGAATTCTTGCAGTGATTCATCCAAATAACGAGCCGTTTGGAAATAACGGTCTACCGTTCCATCTCCTGTGTTCGCCGGTTCAATGCTAGCATCACCTTTATCAAGAACGAATGGGAAATGGTTTGTTAATGTAATCATATGCGCATAGAACGGCTGCTTCAATGACTGTAGCATTGGCATAGATTCTTTGAAGAATGGCTTATCTTTTAATCCATAGTTTACTTTGTTATCACCAGTCATATTGTAATAACTTGCATCAAAGAATTTATCCACACCGAACTGTTTGTAAATTTCATTACGGTTCCAGAACGTTTTATAATCTCCGTGTAACACAGCACTTGTATAGCCGCCCTCTTGATCTAAGATCGCTGGTGCTGCTTGGTACGTGTTGCGGCCTTTTAAGCTAAATGCTGATCCTTGAGGCAAGCCATATAATGACGTATCCATCATAAGCTCTGCATCAGCTGTTTTACCTTGTCCTGTTTGATGGAAGAAGTTATCAAAATACATAAATTCATTTCCATTTGCTAATGAATTTAAAAACGGCGTTACTTCTTGTCCATTTAACTTGTAATTAATTAGGAATGACTGAAATGATTCTAGATGAATTTTAATAATATTTTTTCCTTTTGCTTTACCCGCATACTCAATATTCGGAGCTGCATAGTGACTTGTACTGAAGTTTTTCACTGTTGTTAAGTCATCACTGCTTGCGAATGCTCGTTGCTTTGAGTTTTGAAACGTTTGAACTGCATCATACACCGTGTAGTTGTATGCTCCTAAATATTTCACTAGGTAGTTGCGATCAAATGTTCTTGTTAATAATTCAGGGCGATCTTTTTCAGCATAGTGCAAGTTAATTGCAAATGCGACAGCTCCTGCCGCTAACACCATGAACGTATAGCGGAATTTAAGACGTGCTTTTGGCCATTCGATTTTTCTAACAAACAATAGCGCAATCAGTAAAATGATATCTACAAAGTAAAAAATATCGTGAGCTTTTACTAAATCAGCGATACTGCCTCCTAAATGACCCACATTGCTTGTTTGCGTTAAAGTAGGCAATGTCACAAAGTCATTGAAGAATCGATAATATAAAATATTGCTGTACAAAATGACCGTCATGATTGTACTAAGGATAAGCGTCCAAACGATGGCTCTTTTTCCTTTTGCAAACAATGCTAACCCTAAAAAGATCAAAGTTGAACTAATTGGATTAATAAACAATAACGTTTTTTGCATTGAGTCACTTATATCTAAGTTGAACTCCACTTTGTAAGACATGTAAGACTTGATCCACATGAATAAAACCGCTATAAAAAAGTAAAACAACGGCTTTGAAAATAGTTTTTTCATTTTCAAATTCCTTTCACTAAAAAGTAGAGATTTCATGTTCAGCTAACCTCAGGAAAGTCCCCTACATTAAATCGTAACGGTTAAGTCCTGCAAAAGATTACCTGAAAATGATTCAATTTGTCAAACAATATCATCTTCATCTCTTTTTTTAGTCATCTACAAAATTTACATTTTAACTTGTAATCTCTTATTTTTTATCGTGATGTTAATATTACACAATTGTTAATTTGTAAATTTTGTTCTCCCTATATTGCATACATATTAATTTACCACATTTCTGCTCTGCAATAAAAGTATTTTTATTTTATTAGGCATAATATTTCACTTGCTGAATGAAAAGGTACTATTGTACTGGACGGTATTCTTCGCTTACTGTTAGGACTAGTAAAAATAGACTTATCTATGCTTAGTCTTTATCTTCATCAACAGCTATGCGGTCTCCTTGTGCAAAAGGCTGTGAAATCACAAGAAACTCAATCTCCTCACTCGAACGATTCATCATTTGATGAAGAATCGAAGGAAATACTTCTACTCCTTCGTGTGCTTTTACATCGTAAATAACTCCGTCTATTTCTAGAGCAGCTGTTCCTTTTAGTACAAAGAAAAATTGATGTGCTTTCAAGTGATAATGCCTTACCTCTTCCGTATAAGGGGGCATGCGCTCATGAATAATACTTACGTCTTTATTTTTCACTAGGTGCCACCCATCGCATTTTCCTCCCCACACGTAGTGTTCTGCGTTTTGCTTACTAACTTTCATGACTAGCTCCCCTTTTTCTAATAAATGAACACCTGCAGATGAAATAGAAATTCTATGTGATCTTTTTTATCCTGCTATTGGAAATATTTTTTTCAGATGAAGGTTTTGGCTTCAAAGTAAAAAGCATTCCTAAAAAGATCAAAACAATGCCTGCAAGCTGCAAAAGCGTAGGGCGAAATCCCGTGAATGCTGTATCTAATAAAATGGCAACGGCTGGATCTAAAAACACCAGAACCGAAATCACCTGAGTTTTTAAATAGCGCAGGCTGTCGAAAAACAAATAATACACTAAACCAGTATGTACAAAGCCTGTTACTAAAATAGATGTCCAGTTGGCCGTTGTTAGGAAATGAAAATCAGTAAAATGAACAAACGGCAATAATAGAAAAATTCCTAAAAAAGTCTGAAGAAATGTAACAGCATAAGCACTCGTATGAATAATGCCTTTACCAAGCAGCGTCGTGCATGCATAAAACAAAGCGGCTAAAAGCGCCCAGAGTATTCCTGAAGACATGAAGCCGTCAATCGTAAGTTGCTCCACTCCAATAATTAGAAGTGTTCCTCCAAAACAAATGAAGATAGACATCACGCCAAGAACCGTTAATTTCTCCTTAAACATAAAGCTCCCCAGAAGCAATACTAAAACGGGTGCAAGATGATAAATAGAAATAGCAACCGTAACGGACATCATTTCAAATGCTTTAAATAGAAACACCCAGTTAAACACAAGAAATATCCCACACAGTAAAATCTGCTTTATTTCTTTAGCATTCCATTTTTCCCTTTTATATTCACCCGTTACGAACCAGCACATTCCGAGAAAAAGTGTTGCACAAATACAGCGAACAAATACTAAGTCAAAAGAAGGCAGTCCAGTTTGTGTGGAGAAAAAGCCAATTGAACCAAAAATACTCATTGAAATCATCATTTTCACCATTGGCTCTGCTTTCATTCTCTCACCTCACTTTCAGAAAACTATTACTATTCAAACATAAAGAAGCCCATTTGTAAATTAATGGTTCAAAAGCGCTATTCCATGAAAAAGCAAAAAGCGCAAAGACACGGGATCAGTCCCATCGTCTTTGCGCTTTTCTGTCTTTCTTTTAATCTTCAACCGGGAACCAGCCTGGTGTGTTAATAACGGCTTGCCACAGCGGGTCAGGAATCACAAGCTTTTCCTGATCTTTTTTGCTTAATGTTGTCACAATTTCATTTTCACGGCCTTCTTTTACTTTTTGAACCCAGTCTGGATCCATAATTAATTCGCGGCCAATCGCAAGCAGTGGAATGCCCGTTTCAAGAGCGGCTGCTGCTTCGGCTGCTGTATGAATAGAACCTACGCCCATTACAGGTACACGGCTTCCTACTCGCTCTTGAATAATTTCAATACGTGAACGAGTATCTTCCACGCCTCGGCGCGGTTTTGACCAGAATTCCATTAGCGATACGTGAAGGTAATCAAGGTCTTTTTCTGCTAGTGCATCGACTAACTTCAACGTATCAGCCATTGTAATTCCTGGCGTTTCAGGCTCTTCTGGCGAGAAGCGATAGCCTACTAAAAATGATTCTTTTGCATGCTTAGAAACGGCTTGCTTTACTTTGTCTACGATTGCAAGCGGGAATGTTAAGCGTTTTTCTACGCTGCCGCCCCATTTATCTTCGCGGCGATTAGAATGCGGAGAAAAGAACTGCTGAATTAAATAGTTATTTGCTCCGTGAATTTCAACTCCGTCAAATCCTGCTTCAATGGCACGGCGCGTCATTTCACCAAAATCGTGAATAATGCCTTCAATTTCTTCATTTGTTAACTCTCGAGGTACCGGAGCTCCTTCTTGTTCTGTAGCAACAGCACTTGCGCTAACAACCTCTCCATTTGGAACAAGCTCAGGCGGACACATGCGGCCTCCGTGAAAAATTTGAAGAACTGCTTTTGCTCCTTGATCTTTAATGGCTGTTGCTAATCGACGCAGGCTAGGAATCATTTCATCGCTGTCTGCAGCAAACTCTCCGTGAAATCCTTTTCCGTTCGCCGTTCCGTATGTACATGCTGTAATGACCATGCTAACACCTTTTGAACGTCGTACGTAGTAGTCTACTTCTGCATTTGATACTGTCCCATCTTCATTTGATGAAAAATTTGTCATAGGAGCAAGAATAACGCGGTTATCTAATTTGATGCCATTTGAAAAAGTAAATGGCTGTAAAAGCGGCTCATACTTTTTATTTGTCATTTTATTTCCCTCCAAAAATGATACGGTCAAAAATAGTGGCATATTATAGGTAGAGACTGTTTTCTTTCCTATAATATGTGTCATTTAAAACTGTAACTTTAAAATATACTGTGATTTTAATCTGTACAGTTTTGCCTGTCAAAGAATAAGACTTTCTAACACAAAAAAGCACTCATATACTGAGTGCTTTTTTATCATTGCGAAAGAGGTTCCTGATTATACATAAATGATTTTACTTTTACATATTGAGCTTCTAACTCTTGAAGTGTCAGTTCGTATAGATGCCGATTTCCTTTTTTATAAATACCAAAATTCAATAGCGCATTAATAAACCAATTTTTCTTATGTTCCGTTTCAGGCTGTGTATGTTGTTTCACGATTTCCACCACCTAAGGTTCTCTCATTTTAATTTTGCAAAGCATTCGCTTTTACATAAATGATTTTACTTCTATACGATGAAAAAACGGTGAAATAGAAAGCTTTTTCATTTTAAATTTCCGCAGCAGGACCCGTTATTTTTTTACGTCTCTTCACACCTGCTAATATTTTTTCAATATAATAAATAACAATAATAAAAACTGACATAATAGCAAAATAAGTACCGATTACAACAAAAGGATTTGGACTTTCAAAGCCGCTTTCTTTTCCTTTCATTCCTCTTTCCGGACCTCCGCCATCGTGATCAAAGTTTGGACGTTCGTGACCAGCAGATGCCGTCGCAGAAGATTTGTTCTCGCTAAATGAATGGCGATCAAAATTCGGCTTCCCACCGCCTTTTTGCGGCATATCTGAGGAACTTACATTCAGTACTCTCGCTACTCCTCCAAGTTTTCCAAGAAAACCCGTTTCATTTATTTCGTATATGCCAATGACTAACAGCGCAGCGGTTGTGAGCTTAGCTGCTATGCTCAAGCTTTTCTTTGACTTTTTGAATTTCGTCATATTTTTACATACATTTATAACCCATTGCCAATGAAGACCTATGTGAGCGGCTACTAAAATTAACACTAAAAATGATACGGAAATATGCGAAACCTTAAACCACTGTTCGTTCCCAACATTAATATTTGGAAATACTACTCTTGAAATAAAAATACCGCTAATCATAATAAATGACATCGTAATCAACAGCATGATATTTAAAAAGTAACCGAACTTTGTTCTGCGCGGAAGCCTGCGGTCAAATAATTTAACCGTAACTTTCTTTACCCACTGCCAGTTTAGCAGCACGTGGGTAAAAAAGGCGACGGCAATCGCCAACCCCGCAATTTCATGAAATGTTAACCCTCCCAATACTTGCTTGTTAAAAAACAAAACAAACGTAACGGCCATTAAAAGATCCAGTCCAAACCGGACGTACATCATCTTTTTCACTCTATTCATTCTCCTCACCTATGTATTTGTCAAAACAACTCCTTTTTTATATTTCTTAATGTAAGCAGAGTTGGTGAAAATTAGGTGAAACGACTGATTTTTTTACCAAAATAACCAGTCCTGAGTTCTATAAAAGTAGAATGGAATCATTTTTGCTTTTTCGAAAATAGCTGTTGACAAAGAAAAAAGAAGCACGTATAGTAATGGTTATTCATCAAGAACTTTCAGATTTTAATCAAAAACACAGCGATTGGGAGTAGTAAAAGCTTATTATTCGGTCAAGAGAGCTACGGGTTGGTGTGACGTAGTCCAATAATACTTTGAACTCGCCCAGGAGTGGTAATTCAGAAAGAATGCAGAAGTGTTCTCTAAGTTTTAACGTCTAACCTTCGTTATCAGGTTTTAAGCAGGGTTCTTTAAGAGCCAACAAGAGTGGTACCGCGGTTAGCTAAAGCTTATCGTCTCTTCTCTCATTTGATAATGAGGTAGGAGACGATAAGCTTTTTTTATTTTATAAAAAAGTGGAGGGAAAAGTCATGAAGAAGGACAACCAAGGTTTGCAGCGAACAATGACTTCACGTCACATTATGATGATGGCGCTAGGTGGAGCAATTGGCGCTGGTTTATTTAAAGGAAGCAGCTCGGCTATTGATATGGCAGGACCATCAGTTATTATTGCCTATTTAATTGGCGGAATTATTTTACTATTCATCATGCAAGGTCTTGCTGAAATGGCGGTTCGAAATAGTGAAGCACGAACGTTTCGTGATTTAGTTCAGTCGATTTTAGGAAGCTATCCCGCTTACTTTTTGGACTGGATTTACTGGAAAATGTGGGTGTTAAACATTGCAGCTGAAGCCGTTGTAGCCGCTATTTTTATTCAGTACTGGCTTCCTGATTACCCAATTTGGATGCTTGCTTTAGGCGTATCCGTTATTGTTACAGCCATTAACTTGCTTTCAGTTAAAGCATTTGCTGAAACGGAATACTGGTTAGCTTTAATTAAAATCACGGTCATTGTGATCTTTATTATCGCTGGACTTTTATTATTGTTTGTATCATTCGGTCATCATACCGCAGCGGGTTTTTCAAATTTAAGCGATCACGGCGGTTTTTTCCCAAAGGGACCAACCGGGCTAATTACGGCGATGTTAGTTGTCATCTACTCATACGGTGGAACTGAAATCATCGGAGTAACGCTAGCTGAAACAAAAAACCCTGAAAAAGTAGTACCTAAGGCTGTGCGCAGTACATTAACGCGTATCATTGCTTTTTATCTGTTCCCGTTTTTTATCATCGTGAGCTTGATTCCTTGGAATGAAGTGAACGGCGTTTCTCAAAGTCCTTTTGTAATGGTATTTAAAATGATTGGCATTCCCGGAGCAGATCATATTATGAATGCCGTGATCTTGTTAGCCGTTATTTCTTCTATGAACTCAGGACTTTACGGTTCATCACGTATTTTGTATACGCAAGCAGTAGACGGTCGAGTGCCGAAGATATTTTCGAAACTTTCTGTTAACAAAGTTCCTGTCTATGCAATCTTAATGTGTACATCATCCCTTTATGTGGGCGTGTTGATTTCCTTATTTGCAGGAAGTAAGACATTTGATTATTTGATGGGATCTTTAGGGTATACGGTATTGTTTATTTGGTTGATTATTGCGATTGCACACTTAAAGTCCCGCAAAGTTCAGCCAGAAGCATCGAGCAGCTACTCTGTTAAATGGTTTCCTTATACAACGTGGGCTGCCCTTATTGCACTAAGCGCTATTTTAATTGGTGTTATCTGCACAACATCCGTTGTTATTACGACTATTACATTAGCTATCTATTTATTTATTACAGCTACGTATATCTTTAAAGGTCGTTTTTATCAATCTTCAGCAGTCAAGCACGCTAAATAAAAAAACGCCTCCTTTGAGTCATCAGAGGAGGCGTTTTTTTATTTAAAATGTTAAGTACCAATAGCCAAGTGCAAAGCCGATATAGTTACCAATAATATAGCCAAGCGTTCCTACTACCAAGATAGGACCAACCAAACTTCCCCATCCTTTAGCAATCGCCATCGCGCTTGCTGTCGTAGGTCCCCCTACCGTTGCATTGCTCGCCAGTAAAATATGTTCTAACTCAATTTTAAATACTTTTCCTAAAAGCAGCCCCACTATTAAATTACTCATCCCCACAATGAGCACAAATAGAATCAAAAGAGGTGCTTTTTCAACAATTAATGGAATGGACGCCGGCACTCCAATGACAACAAAGAAAATATAAATGAAGTATGTGCCGATTTCTTGGCTTCCGCTAATGTTTTTAAAATAAGAAGGAAACAGATAAATGACAAGAAACGTAAGTGTGGAAAGCAATAAGTATTTTTCGCTCAAAATAGTATGTAATAACGTTTGAACTACGGAAGCATTTGGACCGGCTGGAATGATTGTTCCAAACCATTCGGCTAATTTAAAAGATGCAACCACTAGAAAAAATGATGTACCAATGGAAGCCGCCACGTCTTTTAACGAAATTTCTTTTTTTGCCCAATATTTTTCTGCAAGCGTATGACGATCATTTTCTCCATATTGCCTGGCCTCTACTTCTTGAATATGAGGTGTCTTAAAATGTTTCCTAAAAAACTTCATAGAAGGAACAAACATATACACGGCAAACAGTAAAGCCATGACCATATTATCAGCAACCACCGTCGCGGAAACCATTTGACTTGATGGTTCAAATTTGGCCGTAACGGTAGCAAAGTTAACCCCTCCACCTACATAAGAAGCGCCAATAGCAGCTGCAATTTTTGCTAGTTCAGGAATATAATCTTTTAACAACAAGAAGCCTGCTGTGCTCCCTATGACCGTTCCTACTGCACAGATTAAGAAAATAAAAAGCAGTTTCCGGCTTTCTTGAAATAATTCTTTCATATTGACTTGAAATAACAATAATGGAATGGCAAGCGGTACTAGATACGCCCAAACCGCATCATAGACTGGAGACTCTGTTGGAATAATTTTTAAATTTGATAGGATAAGCGCTCCTGCTAGCGCAATAATAGCTCCTGACAGAAAAGAAGCCCACTTATACTTTTGTTCGAGAAAAATACTAACAGAAGCCCAAATCGCTAGAATTCCCCATAGTGCCCACGTATCATCAGCTTGAATAATAGTAAAAATCACGAGCTACTCCTTTCTTTCTTTTTAAAGAAATATAATTTTCAGAAAATATACCTTTAAATTTTATCAATATATGCCAAATTCCGTCAATCCATAAAAAAAAGCTTTCCACTCTAAAAGTGGAAAGCTTTTTTTTATTTGCGAATCAGAACCGGAATCTGCTGCTGAATCTGCTGCAAAGGAGCGCTCGTTTTTTCTGTTAACGAACGCAAAATACCGCCTTCTATCAGACAGTTGATTACAACTGCAAGCTCTCCTGCTTGCTTCTCTTGAAATCCGCTCTCTATCATTTTTTCTCTAAAAAGTTTTTCCCAATCTTGAAAAGCCACATAGCAGACTTCGCGCAGCGGTTCATTAATAAGCGCCGTTTCTCCAGCCATCAGTCCAACAGGCATACCAGCAATACTTTCTTCGTGTTCAAACTGCTTGGACAATTCTTCAATAAAATACTGAATAGCCTGTGCCGCGTCAGAAAATTTATTTAAACTTTCTTTAATTTGAACTTGGACGTATTTATTCGTATATTGAACAGCGTGAATCGCCAGTTCTTCTTTCCCTTTTGGAAAATAATAATAAAGAGACCCTTTTGGCGACCCGCTCTCTTTAATAATTTGATTTAATCCCGTTGCATGATAGCCTTGCAGCTGAAAAAGCCGCGATGCTGTTTCTAAAATCTTATCGCGTGCATTTGCTTTCTTCACAAAACGATGCCTCCCCTATATAATAAGTGGTTTCTATAACACTACTTATCATATAAGTAAATGAAATTTTTGTCAAAATAAAGTGAATATTTTACCATTTATTTTTCCTTATTTTCATTTCTTATGACCTAATAATTGTTTTTCTTACTTCTTCCGCTAACGGTTGAAGAGGCGTAATAATACGGTCGCTTACCTCCTCCGCCGCTTCTACCATCGAGAGCTGCGCCACTGAAACAACAGTGTTATGCTCTTTTATTAGCTCATCTAAGACATGTTTCACCTTCTGTTTATACTTCTCTAGGTTTCCAGTCATTACTAGTTCAAAAGCACCTTCTATCACAACAGGGTGAACTTTTATCTTTACATTTTGATAAAATGCAAATTCGTCTAGACGCTTCATCGTTCCTTCTACGGTCTCCGGATTTGTAAACACGATAAGCTGCGGTTCTTCTATTTCACATATTCGGCGAAAATAAGGCTCATCGATTTTAATAATTGGAACATCACTTGTAAATGCTTCTGGTAAAAGAGCAATGTAATTCGTACACGTAAGTAAAATGGCATCCGCTGAACATTCTTCCATCCACTTTAACTGCTTCTCTACTTTTGCACCTGCTGACTCCGCTGCAAATTTAGGATCGGTTTTTACCCGATGTACAAGTCCAGGGTCTACGAAATGCATACAGCTCGCAAACGGCAGCGCTTTTTCTATATAAGAGATGTTCGAATGATGAGCGTGCAGGCAAGCAATTTTCTTCATCGTTTTCCTCCTGTATGATGGTCTTTGAAATACTGAATTAAAAATTCCTGGAACTTTTTCGCAACAGGAGTTAAGTATTTATCCTTGTTCCACGCAATCCCGATTACCCTTGAAGCTGTGTCTTCTTTGAGCTTTATTTTTTTAATGCCTCGCAAGTCCACTCCCTTTATTTCAGGAAGCAAGGCAACCCCTAAATGAGCCGCTACAAAACCAATCACCGTCAAAAATTCTTCTCCTTCAAACGTAATATTTGGGACAATTTCAGCTTCTTCGAACAGCTGATCAAAAATTGTTCGGCTTCCGTATCCTTTTTTTAACGCGATAAACGATTCATGAGCCAACTCTGAAATCGAAAGCACTTGTCTTGAGGCAAAAGAATGCGTATCAGGGACATACGCGTACAGCTCGTCTTTCCATAAATATTCCCACTGAATTCCTGCCCTAGATTCCGTTACGGAAGACATACAAAAATCAATTTCTCCCGTTTGAAGCTGATCGAGCATGATGTTCGTCGCGTTCTCAAAAATTTGAAATTGAACGTTCGGATACTCTTGTAAAAAAGCATGAACTAGTTTCGGAACGGACGAAGCGCCTAATGATTTTAAAAAAGCAAACGAAATGCTGCCGCGATGAGGATGAATCAAATCTGAAAGCTCACGTTTCGCTTCTTCCATTTCGTTTAATACTTTAGCCGTTCGTTCATAAAAAAGCCTTCCGTATCGATTTAAAATAACTTGCCTTCCTTTTCGTTCAAATAGCGGTACGCCAAGCTCTGATTCTAATTTAGAAATTGAGCGGCTGAGCGTAGGCTGCGCAATTGATAATTGTTCCGCTGCATTTGTGAAATGTTCCGTTTGAGCTACAACATTAAAATATTCGAGCTGCTGCCATTCCATTTTTTTCACATCCTTTACTTATTACATAATACTATCGATTTCATATAAATTATACATTGGACGTCATAAAAAATTCATGTTTAAATGAAGAACGTAGCACTTGCCGAAAATGTTATGTGTCTGCATAGAATAAGTGTTGAAAGAAGGAATTCGTTTATGGATGTTTCAATTATTTTAACAATGTTAGCCGTCGGACTGATCTTAGGATTTGTCGGAGCAGGCGGATCAGGTTTTATTATTTCAATTTTAACGCTGCTGTACGGCGTATCTGTACACGTTGCACTCGCAACGGCTCTTACCGCAATGATTTTCTCTTCTTTATCTGGTGCCGTCAGTCATTACCGCGAAGGTAACGTATCTTTAAAATCTGGTATCTCTGTTGGTATCCTCGGTGCATTAGGCGCTTGGATTGGGTCTAACCTTTCATCCTTTATCCCAGAAGGCGAGCTAAAATGGCTCACAGCCGGCATGCTTTTATTATCTGGTGTTTTACTTTGGCTGCGAATGTTTTTATTTTCCCGTCAGCAAAAAGAACGTACTGTTCCAACAGGAGCTAAATTTGTCGTCTACTCTTTACTAATCGGCTTAATTACGGGCGCTCTGTCCGGAATGTTTGGAATTGGCTCAACTCCATTTATCCAGCTTGGCCTTATGATGGTGTTAGGCTTGTCTATTCGCCAGTCCGCCGGAACGACGATGCTCGTTATTATTCCGATTGCAATTGGCGGAGGAATGGGCTATTATCAGCAGGGCTTTTTAGATATCCCGCTGTTGATTCAAGTAGTTGTCGGCACAATGGTCGGTTCATATATTGGAGCAAAATTTACAAATCGTGTACCTGCTCCCGTATTAAAAACGTCCCTTGTAGCGCTGCCTATTTGCTCTAGCTTTCTCCTTGTTATATAAGAAAAAAGCTTGAACTCTTGTTCAAGCTTTTTTTATGTTCATCTGATAAACAAACTGCTTTCCTTGGCTTCCAAAAACATGCCGGTCTGTATCGACAAAGCCGCATCGTTTGTATAGGTGCTGCGCCGCCGTGTTTTTATGGTTCACGCCTAGCACCACTTTATTTTTAGTGCGAAAGTGATGGTTGATAAAAGAAGGAAGAAGTTTCAATGACTTTTTGCCAACTCCCTTTCCTTGATAATCAGGATGAATGGAATAAGACCGTATTAAAAGCGCGCCGGATCCCTCGGTATATTCTTTAACGGCTTCCCCTGCGTCGAGCACGAAAAAGCCGGCTAGTTTGTTTTCTGCCAAAATCAAAACGGGCGTTTTATCTCTTTCCTGCTTACACTTAGCTATAGCTTCAGCGGGAAGTGCCGTGTAAATGAGCTGCTCTTCAGGCAGCGTATAGCTATGTATAGATGACTCGTAGGCTTCACTATAAAACGTTAAGGCTACGTTTTCTTTATTCTCCATTTTCTGCTGGACTCCTTTTCTTTTTCCATAGTATAACATGCACAAAAAAAGCCGCATAAAGCGGCTTTTCCTTTATCTAGCGTCGGATACAACGGTAAAGCGTTCGTTTACATGCTCTCCTCGCTCAATTTCATCAATAACTGCAATGGCGTAATCCGCATAGCTGACATGGCTGTTTCCTTCTGAGTTTAAAATAACATGATCTTTCCCTGTTTTATAAGCATCCGTTCGTTTTCCTGAAGGATTAAAAAATGCTGCTGGGCTAATGAACGTCCAATTAATATCGCTTGTACTTTCTAAGTCTTTTAAATTTTGGGCTTGGTTGTCAGCTGTCGCTTTGTACTCTTTTGGAAAATCAGGCGTATCTGCTAGACGCGTCGTTTTCTCTTCATCTACAAACAAACTTCCTGCTCCTCCTACAACAAGAAGACGAACGTCCGGAGCTTGTTTAAATACATGAATTAACGATTGCCCCGCTTCTACATGCAGATGTTCCTTTCCTTCAGGAGCTCCAAACGCATTCACTACCGCATCGAAACCTTCAATATCGTTTGCCGTAATATCGAAGATGTCCTTTTCCAGTGTACGAACATCCTTTTCTTCTACTTTGCCCGCATCACGTACAATTGCCGTCACGTCATGCCCGCGATTTAAGGCTTCTTTCACGATAAAACTTCCTGCTTTTCCTGTAGCACCTACAACTCCAATTTTCATTTTATAACCTCCAGTAAAATTCTCTATATTTAGGTAATAGCCTTTTTTTGCTATGATAAAACACAGCAAAACGGTTTAAGCAAGATAGAGAGAACAAATTGGATAAATGAGTTAGTATGGATTACTTTTAACACCGCGGTTGATTTCCGTGCAAGGCTTCGCTTTCCGCAGGCGGCTGCTGAGCCTCCTCGTCGCTTATGCTCCTGTGGGGTCTCACCTGTTCCGCTTTTCCCGCAGGAGTCTTCGCCTTACCCTCCAATTAACCGCTAGAAGCACCTACATACACGAAATCTACGTCCTCCATTCATCGTTCGGCCCTGCTCTTCCTTCAACTAAAATACATTTCTTCCAGTCTCTTTTGAAAAAATAAATAAGTGCTTATTCAATTTCAATAAATAACACGTGAGCCATAGAGTGAATCGATTTAATCAATTCTACTTTATTCCCTTTCTTTTTTGCCTTTCCTTTTATTTCAACAAAATAGAGCAGCTCACCTTGATGATGATCTTGGTGAATTTCGTAAGACGAAATCATAATATTTTCTTTTTCAATCTTATCAAGCAGCTCATAAATATCCTCTTGATTTGCTGCACGAAACTTAATTAAAATGGAATGAGTAGAAAGAGATGTAAACATTACGTTCAATATTTCTAAGCCAATCAGCACTAATATAGTTGCGCTAATGCCGACTGTATACATACCGGCCCCAATGGTTAAACCAATTCCCGACGTTGCCCATACGCCTGCGGCTGTTGTGAGCCCTCTAATATGCTGCTTTTGAATAATAATCATACCTGCTCCTAAAAAACCAATACCGCTTACTACTTGTGCGGCCACCCGGCTCGGATCAAGAGCCATATGATCTTGATGAAGCACATCTGAAAAGCCATATTTCGAAATTAGCATAATCAGCGTGCTACCGACAGCAACTAAAAAATGAGTGCGAAACCCTGCTTCTTTAGCTCTAAACTCTCTTTCTAAACCAACCAAAGCTCCTAACAAACCTGATAGGGCTAGACGACTAATAAAAGCTGCGGTCATTCTTTCTCCTCCTTTCTCTTCACTTTTTCACAAATGTACCTATTAACTATTTCTATTTTTGTTATAATTTACTATAACTATTTTTTAAAGTGGAGGCTAATCAAAGTGGATAAAGTTATCGATTATTACAGCAGATTTGATGAGTGGGGACGGTTAGAACGAGAACCTATTGAGTTTCAAGTAAACTGGCATTTTATCAAAAAGCGAAAAAATTAATAATCACCTCTATTTATCATAGAATAAATAGAGGTGATTATTAATGAACCGTTTATTCAAATGGAGTACAAGCATTTTGCTATGTTTTATGTACTGCTTTTTGATTTCCCTTCCCTCTTATGCAAGCGGTGACTATTACTCTTCCTATGCAGAACTGCAGCAGCACGAAATTCTCCATCAAGACTACGATATTCGCTACGAACATCGCTTTAGCTATTTATCCATTATGGCCATTCACGGCGGCGGAATTGAACCAGGTACATCAGAAGTTGCCAAAGAACTCGCCGATCGTTTTTCTGCTTCTTATTATTTATTTGAAGGCATCAAGTCCACTAACAACGGAGTTCTGCACATAACCTCAGAAAATTTTGACGAACCGATTGCTAGAGGAATGGCTCAGCAAAGCATGTCCGTTTTGACGATTCACGGCTACAGCGGCAGTCAGCCTATCGTGTATATAGGTGGAAAAAATCAGCTTTATAAAGAGCTGATGAAGCAATCACTGCGCAAAAACGGCTTTACCGTCCGTGACGCTCCTTCTAACATAGCGGGAACAAGCGAACAAAACATTGTGAACGATAATCTGCTAAAAGCCGGAGTGCAGCTTGAACTCACAGCCGAACTAAGAAAATCATTTTTCGCAAACCATGACTGGTCGAGAAACAACCGCATGAATGTAACACCGCTTTTTTATACATTTGTTACTTCCTTACAAGAAGCATCCTCTTCCTATCAAACTTTCCTTTACCTACAGATCCACTAATTTTCAAAAATTCTCGATTTCCAGACAAAAAAACCAGCGCAGTCTGTGTAATCAAACGCGCTGGTTTTTATCTATTTCTCTCGCTAAAATAGATCGTTTAAAGCCTTTTTGCTCAAAAAATTCTTTGATTTCACTTGGACTTTGATAAGAAAGTCTAATCACATAGTAGTTAATATATTCAATCCAAGCAAACGCGTAAAGGCCTAGAAAAAAAGCAAGTCCCTTAACCCCTAACTGCATATAGTGGTAAATGAGTACACCTAAACCTAACGTAAGAAGAATTTTATTCATTTTTTTAAAAAGCAGAAACAACTGAATGTAGCTGGAGGGCAAATGAGAATCTTCTTTTCGGCTCACCCGCCTCCATTTCATAAACCAGTACAAGCTTCCTTGAAACAGGATAAACTCAAGTATAATAAAAGCATACACACTTGAAAACGTTGTTAAATAAAAAGCCAGATGAGAAAACTCATTTAAATACCCTATCCACAGCGCAGCAAACAGTAAAGCTGCCGTAAGCTCTCCTGTCCATAAACCAAACAATTTCCGCTTTACTTTCATAGAAATCCCCCCAGCGTACCTCTCAATCCTTCTGTTCAAACCAAGCTTTAAACAGCAGGTTTACACCTGTTTTTATTTCTCCATCAGACAATCCTGCAAATCCAAGCAATACATAGGGCGTGTTGTTTTCACCCGCACTATGATAATAAATAGATGTTGGATAAATCGTTACCCCTTGTTTGGCAGCTGCTTCAATTAGTTTCTGTTCACTCATTCCTTTTTTTACCCTAAGAAGAATATGCAAGCCAGAATGTTCTCCAATAACATCTACACGTTCTCCCATAATAGTAGTCAAACAATCTAGCATCAGCGCTTGTTTTTTACGGTATGCTGTTCTCATTTTATTCAAGTGACGTTCCCAGTGCCCTTCTTTCATAAACAGAAAAAGCGTATGCTGATGAAGCCTTGAAACAGGCTGTTTAAAAAGTCCACAGTGTTTCATATAACTTGTAAGAAGCCGGTGTGGCAGCACGGCATAACTTATTCGAAGAGAAGGCATCAACGATTTTGAAAACGTACCCGTATAAATAACGCGATCGTCTTGATCTAATCCTTGAAGGGCCGGAATCGGTTTTCCTTTATAGCGAAATTCTCCGTCATAGTCATCCTCTATGATATAGCCATTCGTTTCTGCCGCCCACTCTAATAGTTCAAGTCTTCTTGCTATCGGCATGACCATCCCAACAGGAAATTGATGAGACGGCGTAATGTACACCGCATCCGCTCCGCCTTCTTTCAGTTCCTTCACTTTCAAGCCAGAACTATCAAGAGAAATAGGGACGACCGACATGCCTTGTTCTTGAAAAACGTGCCTCGTTCGGTGAAAGCCTGGGTTTTCGAACCCAATTATCTTTTCTTTTCCTAGAATGACAGAAAGCAGCCACATGAGGTACTGTGTACCTGCACCTATCACAATTTGCTCCGCTGTGCAGCGCACTCCTCTTGAATGATAAAGATACGCTGCAATTTCTTGACGAAGAAGCAGTTCGCCCTGTGGATGTCCGCTATAAAAAAGCTGGCTTTCATCATGATAAATAGTTTGAACCGTTAGCTTTTTCCACGTGTTATACGGAAATTTTTCTACGTCTACCTTTCCATGGCTAAAGTCAATGACAGTTGATTTCCCTTCTTCTTCCGGTAAAGAGACATAGGCGGGAGGCTGTTTTTGAAGCACGACTTCATTTTTTATCTCTTTTACAAATGCTCCTTTCCTGGCTAGTATCTCGATATAGCCTTCAGCTTCTAACTGTACATAAGCCGCTTCAACCGTATTTTGGCTAATGCTTAAATGAAGAGCTAACTTTCGTTTAGAAGGCAGTTTTTCATGAGGCGGAATGGTGCCTTTTTGAATTTGTTTTTTTATGTAAGTATAAAGCTGCATGTATAAGGGATCTGCTTTTCTTTTATCGAGCAAAGGCATTAACTCTAACATGATGTTCTTTCCTTTCTAACTGACCCTATTAAATTTACTGTTTCTGACACTTATTCTCAGTTCAGATTCTTCATATACTGGACTATATCTTATAAATCAAGGAGATGACACAATGACCATTACTTACAAAACCAACGTCTCAATCCGTGCCGAACAAGCTGCTGAAGTGTTTGTACATTCAGGTATTAAACGTCCGGCACAAGATCTTGATCGGATTCAAAGAATGCTTGATCATGCTTCCCTTACTGTTACCGCTTGGAAAGACAGCGAACTCATTGGCATAGCCAGAGCGTTAACAGATTTTAGCTACTGCTGCTATTTATCGGATTTAGCTGTCGTAAAAGACTATCAAAATCAAGGAATCGGCACACAGCTCATCAAGCACGTTCAATCAGAAATCGGTGAAGAAGCCGCGCTCATTTTACTTTCCGCTCCTTCTGCTATGAACTACTATCCAAAAGTCGGCTTTCATCAGATTGATAATGGGTTTAAAATTGGGAGAATTCGATAGATAAAAAAGATAAAAAATTCCTTTTATTACTAAACTATTATTATTTTACATCTTTTTGATATGATGTTACAATATTCAAAGATTAAGGCTATGATACTTCTTCCTTCTCATCCAACTCTTAGAATTTAGAGGTATCGCTTTCCTTAATCTATTAACTTAACTATACATATATTCAAAGTCAGGAAGCACAGCGCCTGGCTTTTTCTGTGCAAATCATACATGGTGGTGTTTGAATGAAAAACGATATTTTTTTAAGAAGACAGTCTAAAGTAATTGTGAAGCAAGGATCAGATATATTACCCCCTGCTTATGTAGCTTCCATGTTAAAAAACATTGAGGCATTAGGATTTACAGCTTCAACTTCTTTAATTGATCGGTTACTCACTCTTCCGTTCTACGAATTTATGTCTTTTTATGAGCAGCTTCTCTTATCTTTAAAAAGACTTGTTGGCGCTCATGTCAAATATAAACCGATGTATCCTAACTTTCCAAACGAAGTCATGCAAGCTTCCGAAGCAGAACTATACATAAATGCCGTACTTCACTATCTGACTGGGGTTTTACCAAACAGTGAAAAACAAGATGTTTTTCCACTGTTAGATACTACAGATTTACGGATTATTGACCTCGGAACAGATGAAGAATTTGACCTTATGATATGCCAATTAATTGGTGCCAATACCTCATTATCGCAAACGGATCGAGCAGACATCGAATGGTCTCTTATCAATTTACCGGCATTAGATCTACTTCCAGCAGTCATTCCTCAAAAAGAAAATGCTGCATTTGTTAGCTCAGTGTTAATTAAGACAAAAAAACTACCTATTGATGTCTTGTCTTCTTATTTTAAAACAGCAACAGATGTCTTACGTTTGGCAACCGCTTTATCTGATGGCGATATTAGCCTTTCATCACCCACTTTATTTAAGAAGTTTAGTCGTTTTGAACGCCGAAGCTTGTTGCAGCTGCTAGAAAGCACTCCAAACGTAGAAGAAGATATGTTTCGTTATAAAGTAAAGTGGATTCGTTTAGGTGAAATTTTACATCCTGGAGAATACAAACATCGATTTCCTCATGCTGCTAAAGGATTCGATACTGTTCGGAATCATAAAAGACCATTGACGTTCTATAGTAAATTAGAGAAAGCACTCGAGCAACAAGACGTCTCAAAAGCAGTTTCACTTTTAGAAAAACGTCCAGGTGACTTTGCTAGACGAATTGACCATTTGCTGCGCTTATCTACTGGGGAACAAGAAGCTGCTTCTATTATTACAGCATTTGCAGCGGTCGCTCATCACGTCTCTACGCCAGTACTGCTTCAGCTCTATTCACATATGAAACATCGACATCATAGACAAGATATGCGCGTAGTGTTTCCAAAAGGGAATGTGTCCAAAGTAATGGCGCTTGATAATCCCTTACCCTCTCTTCGTAAAAATCTTTGTGATGGTGTAATAGATGCATGCAAAGATGCTTTACATGACCGTTTTGCTAAGTTGCCACCTCTTGGAAATGTATGGCTTGATGAACGTTTGCGTGAACAAACTATACCGTTTTCACAGCGTTCAAGCAGCAAAACATTAAAAACGATTAGCAGGGGAAGTAAATTAACAATTCCTGAAGGCGATACGCTTCGTTTTTTCATTTGGTGGAAAGAAGGCTTTGCAAATGGTGAACATACCGGTAGTGTAGATATTGATTTATCTGCCGGAATTTACGATGAAAACTGGCAGTATAAAGAGCATATTTCTTATACAAACTTATCTTCAAAAAGCTTCAAAGCTTTTCACAGCGGAGATATTACATCTGCTCCTAACGGGGCATGTGAATTTATTGACTTGCATATCCCTACGATTCTAAAAAAAGGCGGCCGTTATATATTGATGAACGTTTATTCATTTTCTGTCCAGCCTTTTGTTATGCTTCCCGAATGTTTTGGAGGATGGATGATGAGACAGCACATAGAGTCCGGCGAGATATTCGAACCTTCTACCGTACAAAATAAAGTAGATCTTGCTAGTGATTCCACCATCTCCATCCCTTTAATTTTTGATTTACAAGAGCGAAAATTAATCTGGACGGATATTTCGCTGCATCACCATGTTGAATTTGAAAATAATCTTGAACAAAACAATGGTTCGGTCTCTCTTATGGGAAAAGCCATGACAAAGCTGTTAAAGCCAACGCTTTATGATCTTTTTTCATTTCACGCACAAGCTAGAGGAACACTTGTCCATGACAAACAAAAAGCTGACACTATTTATTCGCTTGATGAAGGTGTTACTCCTTATGATATTGAAACAATTATTGAAACCTATCTAAACTAATTATTTATAGGAAAGTAAGAACAAATAAACGAAAAGACCTCTTTCCAAGAAAGAGGTCTTTTCGTTTACTTCACTAGCTTTTGCTCAGTCCCAGCTGAACCTTGACTTCGTTTATGAAATCCTTTTGCGTAGTACGCAATAATAAGACCGATAAACCATAGTGGTCCGATAACAACTGCAATTCTTGTATCTGGATTGTACGCCATAAGAACAACCACCAGCGCTAGGAACGCAAGTGACACATAAGACGTTAACGGAAATAAAGGCATTTTGTATTTTAACTTTGCCTCTTCACCTTTTTTTAGCGTTTTGCGATACTTAATTTGAGAAAGCAAAATAATTCCCCAAGTCCAAATCGCACCGAATGTTGCAATGCTTGTTACCCACGTAAATACTTTGGCAGGCACAATGTAGTTTAACGCTACTCCGACTAATAACGCACCCGCTGATGCTAAAACAGCTTTTCCAGGTACGCCGCCTTTTGTCAGCTGACCGTATCCTTTTGGAGCTTCTCCGTGCTCTGCTAAGTTAAACAGCATACGGCCTGTACTAAAAATACCGCTGTTACAAGAAGAAAGAGCTGCTGTTAGCACCACAAAGTTAATAATGCCTGCCGCTGCTGGAATCCCGATTTTTTCAAATGTTAATACAAACGGGCTTCCCTGTGAACCAATTTCTTGCCAAGGATAAATCGACATAATGACAAATAATGCACCAACGTAGAAAATAAGAATACGCCAAAAGACCGAATCAATCGCTCTTGCTAGAGATTTTTCTGGATTTTTCACTTCTCCCGCGGTAACGCCGATCATTTCAATTCCTAAATATGCAAACATAACCATTTGCAGCGACAGTAAAATACCTTTGAATCCGTTCGGGAACAGCCCGCCGTTGTCCCATAAGTTTTTAATACCCGTCGCAACGCCGCCGTTCCCGATTCCAAACACAATCATTAATAATCCAACGGCAATCATTAACACAATCGCTAAAATTTTAATAAGTGCAAACCAAAATTCCAGTTCACCATATGCCTTAACAGCTAAGAAGTTAACTGTTGTCATGATGACAAGCGCCGATAACGCCCAAATCCAGTTTGGTACATCCGGATACCAATATCCCATATAAATACCAACGGCTGTAATTTCAGCCATACATGTTACAACCCATAAAAACCAGTAGTTCCAACCTGTTAGATAACCAGCAAGGGGCCCTAAATAGTCGCGCGCGTACTTGCTGAATGAACCTGCAACAGGTTTTTGAATCGCCATTTCTCCAAGTGCTCTCATAATAAAAAACATAATCATTCCGCTAAATCCATACGCCAATAATATTCCCGGCCCTGCTAATTTAATAGCAGATGCAGATCCAAGAAACAGCCCTACCCCTATGGCTGCTCCTAAGGACATCAGCGTCACATGTCTTTCTTCTAACCCGCGTTTCAATTCTTTCCCCTGAGTTTTCCCCTGCATAAACGTCTCCCCTTTTTCCAATCTGTCAAAACGAGATGAATACAGCTTTTTTGTTAGCGCTTTCATATAAATTTATGCTAAAAGTCAGCTAGGCTGTATATTTGTATTCTATCACCTTTCTCTCGTTTTTCTTTTGTCGAAAAACAAAAAAATTATCGTATCATTTTGTTTAAACGCACAATTAGACGTAGACACTGCTTTTTTACTATGTATTTATTATCGCACCTAAGTAATAGTATTTTTTTAAAAATAGAAAAACGCCGACTCAACTCCGTCAGCGCATCGTTCATTTTATGCTTTTTTATAAAACTAGCATTTATCTCGCGGGTTCAAAAGTTTTACAGCCAGGTTCTTCCGTTTCAGAAACATGGTGACTACTTTCAGGACTCACAACGTAAATGGACTCTGCACTGCATTTATTTCCCGATTTCCAATACATGCACTCATTCACTTCACATAATACACCTTGGGCCACTGTTATCCCTCCTTTTTTTGTCTTATCTATTTACTACCCGAAATAGAACGCTTCTAACATTTACATGCAAAAAAACCGCTTGTTTATCAAGCGGATCCTTTTACTGCGTGTGTTCAACATACTGTTTTTTAGCTAAATATAATTCACGACTCAGCGTGATCCGCCGTTCTCTCAAGTTCCTTAATTTAACTTGAAACTGTTCATTAGTTGGCTCTTCTTGAATTAAGCGATACGTAAAAGAAATATCTTCATTTAACTGTTTAAAATCTTCCCATATTTCTTGAACGAGTGCGGATTGTTTGTCTTCAAATGAACGATTTTGCTTCGTTTTTAGCGCGGCTAAAATTTCCTGCTGCCACGTTTCGTCTTTTAGTTCTTTTGCTAACAAGTATAGATCTAAATAATCATCAACGCTTAGCGCCTGTTGTGTATTTTTCAATGTCATCACCTTTTCTATACGAAATGTTTCTTCCTAAGAAGAGGATTTCATCATAGAAAAAGATTCCTCTTCTTATCTGTCAGAGCTAGGCTATGCTGGAATTAGCACCATTCAATGATTGTGGTTGCTGAGGCTTCAAAGGGCCAGTCCCTCCACCTCTCTAGATAAGAATATTTCGCTTTTAAATTATTTCTGACTATTCTAATATGTTTTATAGGTTACGTCAATAGCTTTTCAATAAAAAGAAAAAAGAAGTAAAATATGGTATGATTTTATAAAGGATGGTGAGCACATGAAACGATATATGTTATCTGCTTTTTTGGGAAGCTTGCTGCTGCTTCTTAGCATTGCTTTTTCATCTACTTTCCACGTTGCAATTGTCAAAACAACCGGAAGCATTGGAGGGATTATTTTAGCAGCGGCGGCTTTAGTTATGAACGCGCTTGAAGATCCCCCTCCTCAGGTAATACAGGTGCCGGAGCTGTTGAATCACTGGATAAAAGCACCGTTTGGGCTACTTATTTGCTTTTACTTTCATTACCGAACCTCATCGCATGTATAACATCTTATGTTTTATGGACTCGCTGACATTCACCAACATTACGGACGTTTTGCCACCTGTAGGCTCATTGATATTTGTTTATCTACAAATCCAAGTTCACGGTACACATGCTGTGCAAAATTCCCAGCATGAACGCTGAGTCTGATTTCAGGGTATCCTTTGATAGACAATTCATCAATTGCTTTTTGCATTAACGGCTTGGCTAGACCTTGCCCGCGGTATTCTGGTAAAACATATAACTCGTAGATAAAGCCAATTTCTGCTTTTGAAAAGAAGTCGGCAGATGGACCGACAAAAACCCAGCCTGCAAGTTTATTTTCTTGTCTAGATACTAAATAATAACACCCTTTTTCAAGGGCATTATCAATTAGTTCATTTACGCGTTCAGTTGACGGTTGAAACTGATGCGTTGTTCCTTCAAACAGCGCATCAGCAGATTTCGTCCGAATTTCCTGTATTTCTTCTTCAGTAGCTTTTGCAATCATCACAATCTCTCCTTTCGTGTTCGTTTTCCACATACAGAGATAAATTCCTGCAAAAAAAAGTCTTCGCCTAAGCGAAGACTTTTATTTAAATTCAAAATGTTCTTGATGGTTGCCTTGTTCATCCGTCCAGTTAATCATGATGTCTAAGCCTGCCGCTTTTCCAGGAACAGCAAAATTGGCATAGCGAAAACGCTGACCGCTTTTGCTTAAGTTAGACCTTTCAATAGGAGAAAACAAGCTGTATTTCGCCTTATTTTTTCCTTCGTGCCTAAAAGCTTGGACCTGCACACGCTCTACGTCTTTTCCAATGTTTTCAACGGTTAATCCATATGTATGATAGACGTTATTTTTCCACTTTAGCTGATTATCTCCCGTCATGCTCGCTTTTGTCAGTTCGACCGACCATTGTTCAGATGATTTCTTCATTGGAAGTTTCTCAATCGAAAGAGCGCTGACATGAATGGTTGCAAAAGCAAGCCAAACAAAACAAAAAGTGCTGACTGTATAAAGTAGTCTTTTCATAGATTTTGATCTCCTTAGAAATTTTAGTAGTAGCATCTCCTATTACCTTAAAAATTATGATAAACACTTTAACAAAAAAGCCTCTCCATTCAGGAGAAGCTTCTTAATTAATGCATCAGCAAATCTTTTTGTTTGTCTAACGAGTGTTTTGTATATAAATCTCTTTCAATCGCATATTTAGGACGCTGTTTCACTTCGTTGAAAATCTTGCCAATGTATTCTCCGACAAGACCTATTCCCATTAGCTGCAGGCCGCCTACAAGCCAAATTGATAAAATAAGAGACGTCCAGCCAATTTGCGTATGATCTAAATATTTTTGAATCAGCGCATAAATGCCAAACAAAATACTAAAGAGAAACGAAGCTCCTCCAAGCAGCGTCAGTAAGCGTATAGGTGCTACGCTAAAAGACGTAATCCCGTCAAATGCAAAAGCGAGCATTTTCTTTAGCGGATATTTTGACTCACCCGCCGTCCGTTCTTTGCGGTCATATGTGACTTCCGTGGAGCGAAATCCTACTAATGGTACAAGGCCCCGCAAAAAGACGTTTCCTTCTTTATATTTCATGAGTTCACCAAGAGCACGTTTGCTCATAAGGCGAAAATCAGCGTGATTTTGAATGAGCTGAATTCCTAGCTTGTTCATAAAACGATAAAACCCTACTGCCGTGGTTCGTTTGAAAAATGTATCGGTTTCTCTGCTGTCTCGAACGCCATATACAACTTCATACCCGAGCCAATATTTCTCTACAAAAGTACGAATGACGCTGATATCATCTTGCAAATCCGCGTCAATGGAAATGACGCAGTCAGATTGCTTATGAGCTACTTCTAATCCTGCAAGCAAAGCATTTTGATGTCCTACATTTCGCGCTAACTTTAACCCTTTTACAAACAAATTGCTGCAGCTTTCTTTTTCAATAAGCGACCACGTGCTGTCTTTACTTCCATCGTCTACAAATAAAATAGTGCTTTCACTTGATACAAGTCGTTCATTAATCAGTTCTTTTACTACAGTAGTTAATTGAAAAGACGTCTCTGTGAATACTTCTTCTTCGTTGTAGCATGGAACCACGATCGTTAAAATAGGTCTGTTCATGTTATTGCCCCCTTACTTTGCTTCATATACATACACTTTCCAAGCGGACTGTTTATCGTTAAATGCTTTTAAAAAGTGCAAACCGTCGCTTTCAGCATTTTCAATTGGCACAGCTGAAAAAATATAGCGACCGCCCATTTTCTTAAATTGGCTGATATTAAGCTGCAAATGACGGATTTTTTTCGTTGAGTCTTTTCGGTAATCATATTTTTTCCCTAGCTCGCTAACAAACACATAGCAGCGATTGCCCCAATGATCATAGTAGCTTTCTAGTTTTTTATTTTTATCAAGCTCTTTGGCAATAATTTTGCGAAACTCATGTTTATATGTTAACGGATAGAAGTTGTTATACGTATCTAGCGTATAAAAGCCGTTATACTGAGCAATTGATGGATGAAGCCCTATGCTCGCTACGCGATAAGATGATTTAGGTTTTCCAATATATCTGCTTATTTCATCAAATTGATGCACAGCATAAAATTCTTTGACTGAAGGCTCGTGATTGTAGCGATAGTAAAGTTCAGGATTTGCTATAAATAACAAAAGCAGCTGTAAAATCAAACATACCCACACAAACTTTTTCCACGCCTTGCTCCTTTTCCACAAAACATAGCCGCCAACGGCAAACATCAAATAAATAATGAGCGGGCGTAAAAAGTGAAATCTAGCAAAGTTGAACGTATTAAAAAGCTGATATTTTTCTTTTAGCGGCTCCCAACCTTTATAAAACCAAAACGCATACCAAATCGACAGTAGTAGATTAAGAATAAATAACTGCAAAAACGTTTTTTCAAGCTTTTCCTTGCGATTTCGAGCAACAAACCACAATACGACAAAAGAAAGCGGTAAAATGACAAAAGTATGAAGCGTCATTACATGCGTATGCCCGAGCGTATAGTTCTTCAAAGCAAGGCGAACGGAATGTCCAAAGCTTAGAGTAGAGCTTAAAAATTCATTTCGACTCGTCGGGGCCTCCGGAAATAAAAGCGAATCAACAAGTCGGTATTCAATGAGCAGAAAGACAGCAGTCATCGCTGCAATACTGCTTAAAAAAGGAATATTCCACGCTCGTTTTTTTACTACGTCTCTTAGCCATAGCAGCCCCATCGCTGCTAAAAAGAAGAAAAACCCGAGCACAAAGCTCGCGTAAAACGGGAGCAGTAAAAGTGTAAGCCATTCCTTCCACGTTCCTTCGCGGTTTCGAATGGTTAAAAACGCCCACAGCGCCAGCGGCTGTCCTAATGTACTCAGCATGCCCGAAGGCCAAAATGGCGTAAGTGCAAAAGCAAGCGATACAAGCACTCGAATCGCATACGCATCCTTGCTTTTAATAAAATGCTTTTTTAATAACAAATACATTCCAATTAAAGCAAATACGCGCGTGATCGTTTGACTCAGGCTGTATGCAAGCATGGTCGGGAATAAACCATATAGCCACTGGATACCGCTAAATTCTGTTCCAAACGTATTCCTCGGCAATCCGTTAATAATTTGAGGTAATACGGCATGACTGGAGCCAAACAGCTCTCCGCTTCGATGCAGAACTTTATACCACGTAATATTTGAGTCTAAATTATCATGCACGCGTATATGTGAATTTTCCCCAAGCAAAAACATAGGAGATACATACGCAAGCAGCAAAAGGAAAGCGATAATAAGCAATGTTTTTTCTTTATTCATAGCTGTTTCTTTCTTCATCTGTTAACACCTATTTCCATTTCATAATGACTAAAAGCTAATCGTGGACGACTGCTTCTTTTTTTGTATTAAATACAAAGTATTTTTGACCCGTATAATTTAAAAGCGTATACAGACCTGTTCCAATTAATATACCGACGTCTTTTTTGAACGGACGCACCGCAACAGGAAGTTGATGCAATAACCAGCTGGAGAACTGCAGTCCAATATAGTAAGACAAGCCGTAGCAAATGCCAATAACTAAAATAAAACGCAGTATGCTTTTTGATAAATGAACTCCGCTTTTAAACGTAAATATTCGATTTAACACGTAGCTGACGACTGCCCCCGCTGCATTGCCAACGAACGTCGCTATCCAGTAATGATGAAAGATATGAAGCAACACATACATAATGGAGAGACCTACTGCTGTATTGACCAGTCCCACTACTAAAAAACGTACAAAAGATCCTTTCATATAAACTCCTTTTGATTTTGATACTTTCATAAAAATTACATATTATGACTTTAAATACAGTTTCAGTGTAGCAACTCCACTTAAAAATCTAATGAAAATAACATTAAAAACAGATGAAAAAAAGCTAAAAGAATCAATAAAAATCAGGATTCTTTCAGCTATTTAGTAGAGCCTTCAATCATTAATTTTTGATCGCTTTGATTATCAAACGCATCCACTGCCGCTACTTCTATTTGATACGCAGTATGAGGCTGCAAACCGGATAACGGAAGACTTAAAACATCCGGAACAGGATCGCTGTAATATTGAGAAAATGCATTATATGTTTTGACCACTTTTCCAGTTTCTTTATTTTTGACGGTAATGCGATAAGAATGAACCATCAGATTATCCACCGCTTGCGTAAACTGGATATAAAGCTGATTTGCTGAAGCTTTTTCTTGTATAACAGAAATAGTAGAGCTTGGAAGAAAAATCGGTTTTACTAAATCTCGCTCATTCGTGTAGTGAAATTTTTTTGTATCTGCAGGTGTGTCAATTTCCCACGCTTCTCCCGTCCACTTATTGGCGTGAAAATCCCGCCTTTTAACGACTACTTTTCGATTATAAACCTCTACAAGAAGACCTTGACTCACATCTCGGTAGCCAGGAGGAAGTTCACCTTGTAAATATCCAGCACCAGGCCATATATACCGAACAGAAGACGTTGCAAGAGAGGTGAAATCTCTTTGAAAAATAGTACGAGGGTCGTCCAACGGATGGTGGGTATGACCAGAAAACGTAATGACCTGCGGATAAGGTTTTAACGTATTGTAAAGAAGCTGTTCATTCACTTCTATCCCCCATCTGTTTTTCCCGTACAATGTATTGTTAATAGGCTGATGAATAAAGACAAAAATCGGTTTTTTAGGATCGTCTCGCTTTGCTATCTTCAACTGTTCAGCAAGCCAGTTAATTTGTTTGATTGAATAATCACCGGCGGTCAGACGGCTTTCTGTTCCAAGCATGATAAAATGATATCCTTTTATCACTTGATGAAAGTAAAGAGACTTCATTTTGGTTTTAGATAAAAAACGCTGCTGCGCTTGCTGATTGGTTACACTGTCCCGGTATTCATGGTTGCCAATTGTAAAAAGAGACACGGCCTGCGACTGTTTATTTTGATTATAAATAGAAAAAAAGCGATCGTATTCTTTTAACGCGCCTGTGTCGGCCAAATCTCCTACGACTACGAATGCATCTTGTTTCGGTGCCTGTTCATTTAATTGCGTTAATGCATGTTGAAAAGTACGCAAATCAAGCGTTCCTGTTTCCTTAATGTGAACATCACTGATCACAGGAAAAACTAGCTTTGGTTCGATGTATCCGCTTCGTCCGCTCTTCTCTTCAGCTCGTACATTTAAGGTAATCCCGCATATAAGAACACTTATTAATACTAAAGCGAGCCAGTCTTTTTTCAGCGTTTCCATAAAACCGCCGAGCATGATGCTTCCTCCTTCCTTCACTGCTGCGTCTCAGTCATTTTCTCTACGTGTATGAGCTTTTATTTTATGTAATTTCAAAATATATAATCGTATAGTTTCAATATTTCTTTTCGTGTTTGCATACACTATGTTCACAATCAATTCATTACACTTTTCCTAGTCATAGTGGTATGATTTTCGTATATTACAGACTAATTGTTGAAAATGTAGGAGTGAATATTTTGAAAACGGTCGCTGTTATTGGAGGAGGAATTACGGGCTTAACCACTCTGTACTATTTGCAGAAACTAAAACGAGAACGTAATCTTCCGCTTAAATTATTATTACTAGAGAAACATCCCCATCTAGGAGGGAAAATCAATACGCGTGAAGCTGGGGAATTTATTATGGAAACAGGGGCGGATTCTATTGTGGCTCGAAAAGAAAACGTTATGCCTCTGCTAGAAGAGCTGTACTTAACAAACGATTTAGTCTATAACGAAACGGGCAAATCATTTATTTACTCTGCTAATGAGCTGCTTCCAATTCCTGAAGATACCATGTTCGGTATTCCAACAAGCGTGGAATCTCTTTTTAAAAGCGAGCTGATTTCTTCAAAAGCTAAAATTACAGCTTTAAAAGACTTAATTACTAAAAATACAACGTTTACGAAAGACAGCTCGATTGGACTCTTTTTAAAACATTTTTTAGGAGAAGAGCTAGTAGAAAAGCAAATTGCACCTATTTTATCGGGCGTCTACTCTGGCGATTTAGACAAGCTCACGATTTCTTCGACTCTCCCGTATCTGCTCGACTACAAAAACACGTACGGCAGCATCATCAAAGGAATGGGCGCCAATGAAAAAAAATTTAAAACGGCAGGAAATAAAAAATTCATTTCGTTTAAACAAGGTTTATCAACGATTATTCACCGCTTAGAAGAAGAGCTTTCTGATGTAACGATTTTAAAAGATACGCCAACCACCAGCATAAAACAGTACGATGAGCGCTATCAAATCACTACGCCGGGGCAAGCCTATTCAGCGGATTACGTGGTGTTAGCTACACCGCACACGGCTGCTCAGCATCTGTTGAACGATCCCGAACTAAACGAAGACTTTGAGCAGTTAAAAGATTCTTCTCTCATTAGCGTGTACATCGGCTATGACGTTCCAGACGAATACCTTCCCGCTGAAGGCACCGGGTTTATTACCTCTCAATCAAGCAACTTAATTGCCAATGCCTGCACGTGGACGAGCAAAAAATGGGCTCACACTTCTAAGCGAGGGAATTTGTTAGTTCGCCTGTTCTATAAAAGCACAAGTCACCACTTTGACAGCCTGCGGACGATGTCAAAAGAAGAGCTGCTAGCAGTGGCACAAAAGGACATTAAAAACAGCTTAGGGATCAAAGAGCAGCCCATTGAAAGCGACGTAACAAATTGGGATAAATTGATGCCTACCTATCACCTTAAGCACGGTGAACTCGTACGCAGCTTGACTCGAAAATTGCATGACAAGCACCCCGCTATTACATTAGCCGGCTGTTCTTACTACGGAGTAGGCATTGCAGCGTGTATAACAAACGGCAAACAAACGGCCGAAGCTATCTCTCAACAGTTGACTTGAACAAGGTTTGAAAACAATAAAAGGCCTGAAAATAAATATATTATTTTCAGGCCTTTTATTACCTTTTCGTTAGCATATAAAGCTACTTTCCTTACTATTAACAACTCTTTTATCGCTTTTCTTTTTGCAAAGCAGCAGTAGCAAACAATACAAGATAGCGCTCGTCTGAAGTTAATCTAAGCCAATGTTTCACTTTATATCTCACAGGTTTCCGCTCCCTTCCTTCAAGGTTTTATATGAAAAGACTTTATATAAAGATTCAATAACGATAAGAAACGATGCTTGATATGTATTTTATTCCCACGCACGCTTGTTTACAAACTTTTTTAAGCATAAGACTCTTCGTTTATTTCCTTGAAAATAACACTATTTTCGCCATTATCATCTTACTATTTGAGAAAAAAGTGTACATTTCTTGCCTATTTTGACGAACATTGCGATAAATAAAAGCTGCCAACTGCGGCAGCTTTTATGTTAAAGGACTAATCTAATTATATTTCCTGATGGATCTTTTGTGATGAAATCTTGGTTTTCTTTAGACACAGCTGCTCCGATTTCACGAAGCTGATTTATTGCCTGTTCCCTTGCTTCTTCAGCTGGAAAAACAAGTGTAAATGAGTCCAAACCAACGCTGCTTTCAAGAGGACTAGGCGCTCCAATTCCATTCCAAACGTTTAGTCCGATGTGATGATGATAGCGCCCAGTTGAAATAAACAAGGCTTGATTATGGTAATTGCTCACAACCTCAAAACCTAATCCATTTCGATAAAAGGTTTCCGTTTGCTTTAATTCAGAAACGTGAAGGTGAATATGTCCCATTAAGGTAGCTGAAGGTAATCCTGTCCATGGTTTACCGTTCCCTTCAGCTAATATCGCTTCTGCATCTAAAGGTTTTGTAGCCATTACTACTTCACTGTCATTCCATTCCCATGTACTTGACGGACGATCTCGATAAATCTCTATGCCGTTTCCATCTGGATCTGCCAAGTACAGCGCTTCGCTCACTAGATGATCAGACGCCCCTTGAAGCGGATAACCGCTATTTAACAGATGCTGCAGAATACTTCCTAAATCAGAACGAGTCGGCAACAATAGAGCAAAATGATATAAGCCTGTTGTACGAGGATGTTTTGCTGTAACGTTTTCCGGCTGTTCAATCGATAAAAGCGCCGTGCGTCCATCAGCTGTTAACAAGGCTTTGTTCTCTTTTCTCCCTAAAAGTTTAAACCCGATTATTTGCTGATAAAAAGCAAGTGAACGCTCTAAATTTTCTACTTTTAAATTTACTTTCCCAACAAATACATGGGGTGCACGGTGAAAGTTCATGATTATTTCTCCTTTTAAATAGATCAATTTTTAATTAACTTACTTTATGTAACTTATTATATTTTTATAACTTTGTTTCGTCAAGTTATTTATTTTAGTATCATAACTTAAAACTCATATCACAGCATAACCAATTAAATAAGCCCGCCTGCTCATAATATAGTATGAACAGGCGGGCTTATTTACCATTATGCTATGCATAAACTATTAAAACAGTTCTCTGCTTTTACGTTTGACATTTCCATTAACAAAATACTGTATTCTCTCTTTTTGCTCATTTGTTGGCTTCTTATACGTTTCACATTCAAACTGAAAACATGCTTTTTCTAAATCGACTTCATTTCCTACAATTTCTCCAATCGCACTCAATTGGTTTAAATCTCTCCAAAGTTCCTCAGAAGTTTCAGGGTCAAAATGAGATGAAAGATAATACTGCGCATCATATTTTTTAAGTTCTCTCTGAATCCGCTCAAGGTCTTCTTTATCATAACTCCAGTCACCGCTATAAAAATCTGGACATAGACAATCACCTAAAAACAGTACTTTTTCTTTGGGGACGTAGATAACGGACGAGTCCTGCGCGTGTACCCCTCCAATATGCTGAATGCAACAAGTGATTCCACCTAGGTCAACTTCCATATGATGATGAAATGTTACGTCCGGCTCCCGTAAAATTAACGTCTCTCGACACGGCATTTCTTTCTTTATCATATCCCGGCAAAATTCGATTTCCTCCCCTTCCTGGACGCGTTTATCCAAGGAATCATCGTCCCAGCGCAGTGTCTTTAAATAGGCCAGCTTTTTCTTCGTCAAATGATGGCTGATTGTATATTTGTTCATTGCATGAATGCCAAATGTATGATCCCAGTGCCAATGCGTAATAGCTACTCCTTTGATTGGAGGGGCTCCCATTTTTTCCACTTCTTCTAAAAATGATGATGCATGCGCAGGAGAATTCCCAGCATCTACGAGGAAACTATACTTCTCCCCGCATATAAGCCCGAGCACCGGCCGATCCGTTTCTTCAGAATGAGGAAAGTAATAAACGTGATCCGTTAGTTTTTTCAGCATATTTACACCTGCTTTATGTAGTTTAATAAAAACCTCTTTACTAAATGGTAAATAATGATAAATAAACTGTATCATACTCGGTGCTGCTTGCCTATCCCATTAGCTGATATTCGACTTTTCTTGAAAAGCTATAACTTTTTTGGGCTCTGCTGCTTTGTACTTTAAGAAGATCATCACACTAATCATCACAATCATTCCTCCCGCTAGCTGAGAAATGGTTGTCATTTCTCCAAGCAAGAAATAGGCGAGAATGATGGCACCAATTGGCTCGCCTAAAATAGCCATCGAAATCGTTGTAGCACCTACAAACTTTAACAGCCAGTTAAATAAGGCGTGACCAAAAATATTAGGAATAAGCGCTAAAAGCAAAAAGATCCACCAATCCTTTGTGTCATACTGAGTCAGCGATACGTTTGTACAAATATTGTAAACAAATAGAACCAGTCCACCGATTAAAAAAACGGCGAAGCTATAGATGATTGGAGGCATTTTCCTGCATAGATCTTGCCCCGCCAGCATATGAACAGAAACGGCCACTGTACCTAAAACAGAAAGTAAGTCTCCGTAAAGAGCCGTTTTAGATACTCCGATATCGCCCGATGCGATAATCACCGAGCCGCTAACAGCCATTAAAATACTGATGACTCCTACTTTGCTTGTTTTTTCTTTAAATAAAAAATAAGCTCCAATCACTACGAAGACCGGCTCGAGCGCAGTCAAAATCATAGCGCTAGCAACTGTTGTATGTGAAAAAGATTCCATCCAAAACAGAAAGTGAAGCCCTAAAAACACGCCTGATACAGCTAGCATTAGCCATTCTTTTACCGTGCTGTTTTTAAAAAGAATTTTCATTTTTCTCCATGGTAAAAACGGTAAAAATAAAAGGACGGTAAACAGCAGTCTATACATTCCTAAAATAGAAGCAGGCGCATCCGACCATTTAATTAAAATAGAAGAAAAGGAAACGGCTAATACACCGATTAAAAGAAAGACAGGAGGCGGTAAAGGAAGAGTTGATTTATTCATGCCATTGCTCCTTTTAGAATCTCTTTTTTCATATTTACTACGGGAATATTCACTCCCCCTCTATGTACGATTTCTTTTTTCTCTATGTAAAAGCCGATTGATTCATACAAAGCTATATTACGAGAAACACTCATTCTCACCTTGCATGATAAACTTTCCTTACCACACTCTTTGGCGTATGTTTCTAACCATTGAATAAGCCGTTTAGCCAGTCCTTTTCCTTGAAAAGCAGGAATAACAGACAGACGGTAAAAATATAAGCTCGTTTCTTCTAGCGTAAAACGCGCCATCGCTACGGGCTTATTTTCGACGTATAAAATGACAGCTTCTTTTCCATGCTTTAACGATTGCATAATAGATTCCGTTGTTTCATCAAGAGCACTGGAAGGTGGGACAGAATCGCGATAGACGGAGAAGGCTTGCAGCATAAGATCGTGAACTGTAGCAGCGTCCTCCGGCTGTGCTAAACAGTAGTTCATAAATTTTACCTTCTTTCTATAAAAATTAAGTATATCGAATTATTATACAACACCACCTATTTTTTTCCTACACCTTTTATTGATTTTTATTAAGGAGAATAACCTCTTTTTACGCCCTTATATCCTCTTAGCTTTACTCCATTAATCTATTAATTCATTAGCACACACTCTTGAGAACTTTTTGTCGAAATGGTTAAAATTCTGTTGGGAGGGAATTATCATGACATTTTCTTGGCTTATACCTTACATAGCCGTGTCACTTATCATTGTCTTAATACCAGGACAAGACATGATTTTTGTAATGACACAAAGTATTGCTTCAGGCGTCAAAGCAGGCATCAAAACCGTACTGGGATCCATTACGGGAACATTTGTACATACTCTTTTAGCCGCAGTGGGGCTATCTATTATCTTTCAAAAATCAATTATTGCCTTTACGATTCTAAAGGTTGTAGGTGTTCTGTACCTGCTCTTTTTAGCCTACCAATCGTTTCGCGAAAAAAGCGGTCCGTTGGAATTAACAGAAAACGTTCAGCACCACCATCACTTTAGAAAAGGATTTGTTAGCAACTTAACCAATCCAAAAGTAGCTATTTTCTTCATTACGTTCTTACCGCAGTTTGTTAATTCGTCTCTTGGACATGTAAGTTTGCAGATGATTTTGTTTGGGATCATCTTTATCGCCGAAACGCTCATCATCTTTTCACTTATTGCGCTATTTGCTTCTGGCCTTGGGAAAAAAGTCAAAAAAAGCCGTATCTTTCAGCACACATTAAAATATGTAAAAGGAACCGTTTTTGGGGTACTTGGCCTAAAACTTTTATTTTCTAGCAACAATTAAGTAAAACAAAATGAAATTTCTTTCATCCCTGCTGTTATCACCTTTTCATACCCGCTTCATTTGTCATATCACCCTATTTTTCCATGTGAGGTTAGTTGACAAAAGACCAAAATTATTATTTTATATATATATAAGGTTCAGATTTAGCAACAAGATTCGACAAGGATAATGAAGAAAAACAGCGGGGAAATAGGGAGATCTATCTAAATAGAGGGAAAATTCTATAAATTCACGTTTTTTATTATTATTCTACTATAATTCATGAAGAGGTGAAACTATGCAAGAAGTAGTTCAAGGTTTTGTTAGTTCAATCAACGAATTTCTTTGGTCCTACTTACTGATTGCGATGCTGATTGCATTTGGTTTGTTTTTTACATTCAGGTCAAAGTTTTTACAAATTCGGTTATTAAGAGAAATGATTCGTGTATTAAAAGAAGGTGCGGATAGCTCTTCTAAAGACGGAATTTCGCCATTCCAAGCGTTTTGTATCAGTATGGCAGCCCGCGTTGGTACGGGGAATATTACAGGTATTGCGATTGCGATCGCTTTAGGGGGACCTGGTGCTGTATTTTGGATGTGGGTACTTGCCGTTATTGGTTCAGCTTCAGCATTTGTCGAGAGTACGCTAGCACAAATATACAAAGTAAAAGACAAAGACGGCGGCTTCCGAGGCGGACCGGCTTACTATATGGAAAAAGGGTTAAAAAAGCGCTGGATGGGCGGACTGTTTGCTGTCTTAATCACTTTATCCTTCGGCTTAATTTTTAATGCTGTACAATCGAACACGATTACCCTTGCGTTTGAAAATGCGTTCGGAACGAATCGTCTAGTGTTAGGAATTATTATGACAGTGGCTTTCGCTGCCATTATTTTTGGCGGAGTTAAGCGTATTGCAAAAATGTCAGAATACATTGTTGTGGTACTAGCTGTTGCCTACATTGCAGTAGCACTCTTCATTATTATTATGAACATTCAAGAAATGCCTTCTCTTATTGCGTTAATCGTTAAAAATGCATTTGGTTTCGAGCAAATTGCTGGCGGTTCTCTTGGAGCAGCTCTTATGCAAGGAATTAAACGCGGATTATTCTCAAACGAAGCGGGTATGGGTAGTGCGCCAAACGCAGCCGCAGCTGCAACAACAAGCCACCCGGTAAAACAAGGATTAATTCAAGCCTTTGGTGTATTAACGGATACGCTTATTATTTGTAGTAGTACTGCCTTTATCATTTTACTTTCAGGTACTTATACAAATAAAAATTTAAGCGGTATTGAATTAACACAAGCTGCTTTAAGCACTCATATTGGTTCTTGGGCAACAGGTGCTCTTGCAATTATGATTTTCCTATTTGCGTTTAGTACATTAATTGGTAACTACTACTACGGAGAAACAAATATTGAGTTCTTGAACACAAATAAAGCTTGGCTGATGACTTATCGTGTTGCTGTGCTTGCAATGATCGTGTTCGGTTCTATTTCTCAAATTCAGCTTGTATGGGACTTAGCAGACCTGTTTATGGGCTTTATGGTAGTAGTCAACTTAATCGCAATTCTCCTGCTCTCGAAAGTGGCCTTTGCCGCACTCAAAGATTATCTTGCCCAAAAGAAAGCTGGAAAAGACCCTGTCTTCTATCAAGACAGCATTTCTGGACTTGATAATATTGATGCATGGGATCATTCAAAAGATAAATCTAGCTCTAAAGAAGCGATCTAATAAAAAAAGCCGTGAATACTCACGGCTTTTTTTATTGTGCAAATTTACTTCTTTTTTTCTTCTAGTGAAGCAGTCTAAGACTAACCAAATACCTATAGTATAAATAAATTACGCTGTACGGAATCCAGTAGGAAAAAAATGTCCAGCCGAGATTCCATCCGTTTCCGTATATAACTCTTTCCATATACATATACGTTCCTTCTAAAAATGTTGTAAACAGCGCTATAAGAAAAATAAAAAAATGAGGCTTTCCGATTCGCTGGATTAAAAAAATCATATAGCTGGCCAATACAGGATAAACACCTAAATTAAAAGGCAGCGCTTCTAATGCTTCATTTTCTAAAGAAGTCCGGAGTTTCCAAAAGCCATAATAGCTCCCTAATTCATTGATAACGATTGCTAAAATGCAAAAAGCAGTTCCTACTAAAGGCAGTAAACGACGATTTCTAGGATGTAAATAGAGGGTGCCAAAAATCCAAGGTAAAACAAACGCCAGCGCTATATTGATAAGCAAGAATATCCGACCTTTTTCTTTCTAGTATGCCACACCGCAGCTTTTTCTAATCATCTCATTATCTTGAACGCAGCAAGTGTAAAAGTATCTTATCTCTGATCGTTAAACCAGAGTGCTTACTTTATGATTACTGTGGTTCGTCCCTTGCTTTTTTAATTTATTTTAATGAAGCAAATTCAGCGTCTTTTTTCTGGTAATAGTTTTGAACTAAACGCCCTGATAAAGCAGCTAATACCTGCTGAAATAACATCCCTAATACGACCGGTACAGCAACGGGAGCTGGAAAATAAGATACGGCTAATACGGCTCCGGCGCTAATATTTCTCATGCCTCCGCAAAACGTAAGCGTCACAACTTTTGCTCGGTCCCATCTTAGCCATTTGCCAATCATCCAGCTGAAGAAATAACCAGCTGAACTCATTAAAAAGACGATCACGATAATAAACAGCAGTTTTTTATCAATATGTTTTAAATAAGGTGCAATCACTCCCCCGTTTACCATAACCATCACACTTAACCCTATTTTCGAAACAGGTGCCAGCTTTGGTCCTAAGGTCTGCTTAATTGTTCCTTTTGTATATTGATTTAAGCACATGCCTAACAAAGATGGAAGGACAATCATAAAACATAAATCTTTGACTAACTTTAGCGCTTCCAAATGTACGGTGTCTCCAACCACCAATAAAAGCGTATAAGGAACGATAAGCGGTGCTAAAAGAGTATCAATTAAAATAATGGATAGTGCAAGAGGAATGCTTCCTTTGTAAATCGAGACCCATATAAAACTAGTCACTCCCGTTGGAATAATTGCTGCTAGCAAAAGACCCGTGCTTGTAAATACATCATGTGGAAAAATCACTTGGCCAACGCTCCAAGCCCATGCTGGCATAAAAATATGTAAAACAAACAGAGCCATAATGATTGGAAATGGACGGTGTATCGTGGCATTTAACTGGTGAAAGTTTGAATTCAAACTTCCGGCAAACGTCATTAATGCAAAAAGCCATGGAATTAAGAAGGTATACTGACTTAATGATGAACCGATAAGAACTCCTATGAGCAAGCTGACCGGCGTAATAAACGGCATCAATTTTTCTAGCATTCTATTTAATTGACTTAACAAAGCTTTCTCCCTCCAACGAACGTTTTAAATAAATAATAAGATAAATTAATGTTTATAATATCACCTATTTATTATACAACTTATTTTCAGACTATTGTCTGTCTCTTTTACTAAAAAGAGATATATTCATAATTATCACTTAAATAGATTTACAGGTATTTTTGTGCTATTTTAATAGGGAAGAAGCTTTTAAAAAGCATGAATTTAGGGTAAAGAACACTCTACATAGGAATGCTTTCAATTGACGGATATAAATGGACTGTAGCACAGTTTTGGTAACTAGGAGGATTGTATGGATTTTTTGAAATCTCTATCATCATTAGATGATTGGAAAAAAATCGTGATTGCGATTGGGATCTTTTTGATCTTTTTAATTCTTCGCAAACTTTTCACGACTTATTTGTTTAAGTTTATTATTGGTTTTGTCAAAAATAAAAAAATCAATTTAATTACGAGCGTTTTAGAAGCTTTTGAAAAGCCGCTGCGCTGGATTTTTGTGATTATTGGTTTCAAGCTTGCTCTTCCCTATCTTCCCTTTGATGTTTTAACAGCCGACACGGAAAGACATTTAGTTCGTTCAGCTTCTGTTGGCCTTGCAGGATGGGGCTTGTATAATTTAGCTGCTTCTACCAATTTATTTTTTGCAACGTTTGCCAAAAATTTTGATATCCAAGTGGATCGAATCATTATTCCTTTTATTGAAAAGTTCATCCGCATCGTTGTTGTTATGCTTTCTATCTCCATCATCGCAGAAGAATGGGGTTTTAACGTAAACGGCTTTGTAGCAGGTCTTGGCTTAGGTGGTCTTGCTTTTGCCCTAGCCGCAAAAGACACCGTTAGTAATTTATTCGGCGGAATCGTAATTATTACTGAAAAGCCTTTTACCATTGGAGATTGGATTAAAACACCAAGTGTTGAAGGCGTTGTAGAAGATATTACGTTTCGAAGCACCAAAGTTCGAACGTTCGCTCAAGCAGTCGTAACGGTTCCAAATGCTACTCTTTCTAATGAACCTATTATTAACTGGGCTAAAATGGGGAAACGTCAAATTGCCTTTCATTTAAACTTGAATTATAATACACCAAAAGAAAAGTTAGAAACCGTAGTGGCAAGAATTAAAAAGATGCTGACTGAGCACGAAGAAATTCACAATGAAACGATTCTTGTAAATTTTGACGGTTTCTATGAATCTAGTTTAAATATCTATCTGTATTTCTTTACAAATACAACCGTTTTTGCTGATTACTTAGATGTAAAAGAAAATATAAACTTCGAAATTATGGACATTCTTGAAGAAGAAGGCGTAGAATTTGCTTTCCCTACACGCACACTCATCGTTGAGCAGGACGGAAAGCTTTCTGGCAATCCAAAAGAATTTCTAGAAAGTGCTCGAAGCTAAAAAAAGCTGACTTAGTAGTCAGCTTTTTTTCCTTTCTTCTTTAGTTTGAAATGAACATTTGAGTCCAGTAATGACCGTAGCTTCCGCCTTTAGCGTAACCTACTCCGATTTCGGTAAATTGACTTGATAGTATGTTTTTACGGTGACCTTCGCTATTCATCCATGCGTTAACCACTTCTTTTGGAGTTGCTTGTCCAGCAGCGATATTTTCACCTGCTGTACTGTATGTAATGCCAAATTTTTTCATCATGTCGAACGGACTTCCATACGTAGGCGATGTATGACTGAAATAATTTTTATCAATCATATCCTGCGATTTATAGCGAGCCACGCGAGCTACTTCCCAATTAGACTTTAAAGGCTTAAGCCCTACTTTAGCACGTTCTTGATTCACTAGCTGAACCACTTGCTCTTCGTATGAACTTCCCGCTTTATCTGTTGGTATGGTAATTTTTTGTCCCGGATAGATCGAATTAGGATTTTTAATAGCAGAATTCGCTTCAATCAGCTCGGAAACGCCCACCTGATATTTTACTGCTATTTTCCACATCGTATCTCCCGATTGAACGGTATGTACGGTTGCTGCTTGCGCAGTGTTATTAAGACCAAAAGCTAGAGTGACAGACAACAATGTTACTAATAAAAGTTTTGATAGAGTTTTCATACTTTTATTAAAGCAAATTGATTTCAAGATTCATAGCGGTAATATTATCCCATAGTTCCATCATATGACTTTGTCATCTTCCCTCCACACTTTCTTTAAAAAAAAGACGCACTGCTCTTTCGCAATGCGCCTTCTTATTATGAAGATAAAGCCTGTGACTGGTTCATGTCCGACACATTAACCGCTTCATCCGTACTTTGATGTACCTGACGTTTTTTAATCACATCAATATATTGAATGTGATGGCCTTCCATTTCCGTAACGGTAAAATCATACTGATCAAAGCTAAGGCTTTCTCCTTGTTTGACGTCATATTTTTCCGTTAAGACCCAGCCTCCAATTGTATCAACATCCGTATCATCAATTGTCGTGCCAAGCAGCTCGTTAAGCTCACTTACTAATAATTTTCCATCTACAATATAATGATCGGGTTTGACTTTCTGAATTAATGGAAGTTCATCCGCATCAAATTCATCACGAATTTCACCGACAATTTCTTCTAAAATATCCTCTACTGTTACAATCCCTGCTGTTCCACCGTATTCATCAATTAAAATAGCCATATGGATGCGTTCACGCTGCATCTTAAGCAATAAATCATGAATAGGAATCGATTCAATTACTTCAATAACAGGACGGATATACTGTTTTAAATCTATTTTTTCCTTGCTGTTGTTCATGACAATCTCGGTTAAAATTTCTTTCATATTGACCATTCCAATAATATGGTCTTTATCTCCATCGATGACCGGATAGCGGGTAAACCGTTCTTCTTGGACCATCTCAAGGATGTATTCGACCGTATCTTCCTGGTCAATTGAAACGACTTCCGTACGCGGCACCATAATCTCCTTGGCAACGCGATCATCAAAGTCAAAAATTTTACTTACATATTTAAACTCCGATTGATTGATTTCACCGCTTTTATAGCTTTCTGATAACAAGATGCGAAGCTCTTCTTCACTGTGTGCAAGCTCATTTTCTGAAGCAGGCTTTAGACCAAATAACCCTGTTATTAAACGAGAAGAACTGTTTAATAGCCAAATGAAAGGATAGGTTACTTTATAAAAGAGTATAAGCGGACGAACAAATAATAAAGTGACTTTCTCTGCTTTTTGAATTGCAAATGTTTTCGGAGCAAGCTCTCCGACCACAACATTTATAAATGTAACAACCGCAAAAGAAATCGCAACAGATAGTACTTTTGTTAACGCTCCGCTTATCCCTAGTTGATCAAGTAATGGTGACAGGAGATGCGAAAGCGTAGGCTCTCCTAACCAACCAATTCCCAGCGCAGTAATCGTAATACCAAGCTGGCACGCAGATAAGTATTCATCTAAATTTGAAATAACTTGCTTCGCAGCTTTTGCATTGCTGCTCCCTTCTGCTATAAGCTGATCCACTTTGGAACTCCTCACGCGAATAATCGCAAACTCGGTAGCAACGAAAAAAGCAGTTAATGCAATCAGTACCGCTAGTAAAATCAAGTTAAATATGTCCAATCAAGTTCCTTAGCTCGTTTAAAAACGAGTAAGGACTCACCTCCTAAAAAATAAAAAATTTGGATAAAGAACTCTATCCCTGTACTGATCACTTGGAAAAGTGCATATAAGGAGGAATCACATGATAAATGTATAAACATTTTTATATGGAGCAAAACTGCCAGCCTTTCTTCCTTATCTCACGTTTCACTCGTTAATGTAGCAGGTCATTCTTTATTCTGCTGTTCTAGATGTGAAGCAATGGCTCACATCGCTTCATTTCATGATGTTGCTTCAGCGCTGATTCTCTCTTCCAATTCATTTATAAAAAATTTAGTAGTTTCCAATCTTTATAAAGTTAAAGTCTGTTAACGCCTTAAAAGAGCGATTATGTGATAAAGAGCGATATGCGTGAAGCAAATGTAGGTTTGTATAATACTGTATTGTACGCTTTGACACTGGTGCATATAATGCTACTTCGCCAACGTGGTACACTGCCCCATCCAATCACCTCTATTTCCGTATATCTAAAAAGATTCAGGAATAATTATCCTATTTCTTTTTAAACTTATTGACTTTATTTTAAATGTTAAAAACTTTGCAGTCAAACGTTTTAGTTAGTCTCCTGCCCTTGCTATTTACTGGTGCGGCGATTTTTAGCAGGCAAATAAAAGCTTGCTGCTACACAAAAAAAACCAAGGACAAAACAGATAATGGGGAGTTTCATACCTATCGCTTCAGCATAATAAGTGAGACTCCTTCCGTGAATAGGGACAAGATTCATTTCAAAAATCAAAGTCAAAACAGCTGTCACTTTGAGTGCAATACCAACAATGAAAAGACAAACTCTCAGGCCTCCACTCATATGCAAAAACATCCCTTCTATCCATTAGCGAATGGATGATGTACTACACCATATGATACATCCCTACACTTTATCACTAAATGCTAAAAAAGCGCTATGTCCATGCATAGACGCTTATAAATTTGCAACCACTTGTCCAATGGAATCATAGATAACCAAATCAAACAAATAATCGTAATGCGTAGGTTCTTTATTAATGATCACCATATTTGTACGATTGTACCGGCTCACAAGCAGCGGAATCTGATTAATCGGTGCTACTTCAAGCGATGAACCAAGCACGATGAATAAATCAGATGACAGCGCTGCTGTAACTGCTTCATCGAACTGATGAATGGCATCTCCAAAGAGAACAACATTTGGCTTTAAAAGGCGCTCACACGCTGTACATTGTGGAAGAGCTGACTGATTTAAATACGCTAAGTCATACTCTTTTTTACACCTCGGACAATGAGCTCTCTTAATGGACCCATGAATTTCAAAAACGTTCGTGCTTCCTGCATCTTGGTGCAGCCCATCGATATTTTGCGTAATCACATGCACGGTTTTGGCGTCTTCTAGTTCAGCAATAAAGCGATGGCCCGTATTTGCTTTATACTGATGCAGCATTTTAATATGAAAAATTTCTTTAAACAGCGGCCAAAATTCATGAGGATACTGTTCATAGAAGTCAGCAGCTACTATGTCCACAAAGCTTTTGTTTTGGCGATATAAGCCATTTTGAGAGCGAAAGTCAGGTATGCCCGACTCTGTGCTCATTCCTGCTCCCGTAAAAAAACAAATGTGTTTAGCATCATCAATGAGCTGTTTTAATTCTTTGTACTGGTTTGACATTGCATTTCTCTCCTATTTAACAATTAGCACAGGAATTGTTACTTGCTGTGCTATCTTAGAACTAACGCTTCCAAGCAGCATGCCTTTTACAGGATTTAACCCTCTGCTTCCTATTACTACAAGGTCAAATGAATTTTGATTAGCAAATTGAATCACTGTTTTAGCCGCGTCTCCGTGCATAAAGGTAATCTCATACTCCACGTTTCCTTGCTTTAAAATTTCATCCGTTGTATGTATCCGACTTTCCCGTTCCTCGTCGCGGCTAAGTGATTTTAATCTTGAATCACCTTCTACTGCATAAATAACTTGAATAAAACTGTTTTCCGTAAGCTGAGCCAGCTGAACGGCTTTTTCTGTTGCTTTAGCTGCATGCTCTGAGCCATCTGAGGCAAGTAAAATTCGTTTAAACATCACGCTTCCTCTCCTCTTTTATAAAATGGTCTTCTCTCTTTACTATATCACTCGCTGTTCAAATGTAATCATTTTTTTGATTATTTCTATAATTTTTAAAATTATTTGTCTACTTTTATGATAAACTGAAAGAAAACGTGTACAGAGGGGATGAACCAATGTTTGGTTTTGAATTAATTTGCACTTTTTGCAAAGGGCTCGGAAAGCTAGCTGTTATTCCTGGTATCGGTTACATGAAAACATGCAAACACTGTGAAGGGACAGGCATGCAATCAAAAAAAGACGAAACTCCTTCTATATAAGAAGCTTCGCCTCAGAAACACTGGGATTAAATTGAAAGTTCTTTAGATAAACGGTACATATCAGCATTGATATGGTGAGGTTCACCTAAAATTTCCATAATATCATAATCTACAATTTCATTTTTACGGATACCGATTGCACGGCCGCCCTTACCTTCTAGTAGAAGTTCGACTGCGCGACCGCCGAAACGGCTTCCTAGCACACGATCTTGAGCAGTTGGAGAACCACCGCGCTGAATGTGTCCTAATACTGTTACACGCGTTTCAATACCTGCAGCTTCATGAAGCTGCTTCGCTACTTCATTACCATTAGCTACACCTTCAGCTACTACGATAATGCTGTGCTTTTTACCGCGCTCTTGTCCTTTTCTCAAACGATCAACCATTTCTTGGAACTCATCTTTTGCTTCTGGGATAAGGATTGTTTCCGCACCGCCAGCAAGACCTGACCAAAGAGCAATGTCTCCTGCATTACGACCCATAACTTCAATAATAAACGTACGCTCATGAGAAGTCGCCGTATCACGGATTTTATCAATTGCATCGATAACCGTATGAAGAGCCGTATCAAATCCTAGTGTAAAATCTGTTCCTGGAATGTCGTTATCAATTGTTCCTGGAATACCGATACAAGGGAAACCAAGCTCTGTTAGTTTTACAGCTCCCATATATGACCCGTCTCCACCGATAACTACTAAGCCTTCAATACCGTGCTTCTTAAGGTTTTCAATACCTTTTAAACGCCCTTCTTCTGTTTTGAATTCTGGACATCTTGCAGAATAAAGCATCGTTCCGCCGCGTTGAATGATGTCACCAACATCTCCAACTTCTAGCTTTTTAATATTTCCTTCTATTAATCCTTGATATCCTTGGAAGATACCATAAACTTCCATACCTTCATGAATTGCTTTACGCACAACAGCACGAACCGCAGGATTCATACCTGGAGAATCTCCGCCGCTTGTTAATACACCTATTCTTTTCATTACTTTCACCTCATCAAAGTCACATACGTGACTACTATATTATAGTTCTACATTTTACCCGAGTTCGAACTTTTTGTGTAGTAATTCACAACATATTTCTTTGTTAAATTTTAAATGTACATACTTTTTCATATCTTTTAGTTATTTACCGTCAAATATTCAAAGTTTTTCTAGTAAAATTACACGCCTAAAGAACCCTTTTAAACACAGCTTTTATACGACTATATTCACCGTTATATTTCATTTTTTTCATATATGTAATGAAATTGTAACGTAGAACACTGTCGAAAGATGATATGATGAATTTACTCAAATCAGGAAAAATTTTCAGGGGGTACTAGTTTTATGAAAAAAGTAATAGCAGCTCTCACGCTTGCTGGCGTTATTGTTTCTACTAGCCCGATTGTCAGCCAAGCGGCTCTAGGCGACCAAACGCTGCGCCAAGGCATAAATCACCAAGATGTTAAACAACTACAACAAACGTTGAAAAATAAAGGTTATTTTAAAGGGAATACGACTACATACTTTGGGACTGTTACAACTTCTGCTGTAAAATCATTTCAGCGCAAAAATGGACTAGCAGCAGATGGTATTGTCGGAAAAGGAACGTACGCTAAACTAGGCGTTTCAGCAAAGGGCAAATCGCCTTCTAGCTCAGCGCGCTATAACCCTAACGCAGTGATTAACAAAGGAAAACAGTACATGGGCGTTCGCTATCGCTGGGGCGGAACAACGCCAAGCGGCTTTGACTGCAGCGGTTTTATTGGCTATGCGTTCAAACATGGCGGCGGGGTTCAGCTTCCTCGAACAGTAGCTCAGATTTATCAAAAAGGAACGCGCGTCTCAAGTCCAAAAGCTGGAGATATTGTGTTCTTCCAAACCTATACAAAAGGGCCTTCCCATGCAGGAATTTATTTAGGAAACAACCAGTTTCTTCACTGTTCTTCATCTAAAGGTGTGAGCATCTCTTCTCTAAAAGAGAGCTATTGGAGCAAACGCTATTTAGGTGCTAAAAGAATGTAGTTTCGATAAAAAGGGCAAGCTGTGCGATTTTGATGCGGCTTGCTCTTTTTCTGCATGTAAAAGATTTGGTATAGTAGAAGCAGCGCATTGCAAAACCAAGCGTGTAGATGAATACTGTAAAGGAAGTTGAATAAATGCACACCCTTTTAATTGACATGGATTCTGTCATTTGTGATCTTATGACGGATTGGCATAACCAATATAACAAAGATTATTGCGACAGCTTATCGGTTGAAAAGTTAAAATGCTGGGAATCAGAAAAGTATGTAAAGCCGGAATGCGGCACAAAGATTTATGACTACCTCAATCAGCCGGGGCTTTTTTTACATTTACAACCTCTGCCTCATGCTGTTGAGGTTCTTAAACGACTTTATGAAAGGTTTTCCATTTTAATTGTCACAAGCAGCCGTACCTATGCTTATACAGAAAAAGAGCAGTGGGTTGAAAAACACCTTCCGTTTATCGGAAAGTACAATATCGTGTTTACACACCAAAAAGATAAAATATACGGAGACTTGCTATTTGATGATGCACCTCATAATTTGAAAGCTTTTCAAGCTACAGGTCGCCATGCTGTTGCCATGAGCTACCCGTATAACGAAGAAGTAAATGTCCCTCACGTGGACGATTGGCTTCAGTTTGAACAGTACGTAAATACTTATTTTAACGAATGTTAATCAAAAAAACACGTAGACTTTGTCATCAGAGAATGAATACAGTGCGTTTGTGAGCACAGCTATAAGCATAAAAAAACCGCCTTTTGGGCGGTTTCTGACGGATAGCCCCCTAAGGGTTATCCGCTTTTTATTTAAAAAAGATATCGTTTTTTAGTACTTATCAGCTGATGAAAAAAAGTCCATAATGGCATGGATAATTTCAACGGACTGAAAAGAAAACAATGATATGGCTGTTAATGAAAAGAAACCAATCATGGCCATACGTACAAGTAACATAGACTAATCGCCTCCCTGTTTTGAACTAAATGAACGCACCCAAAACAATTCGCTATCTGTCTTTGTTTGTACGACGTTTTCGCCAAGCAAAGGCAGCTCATTCACTGCGTGTAACAATGACAATGAATCTTCATCTTTCTCTTAAAGACTAAGCGTATAGTTAGTATATCAAATGAAACTTTTTCTTCAAGGCTATACTAGCGGTAAAAAAGGAAATAGTATGAAACGATGCGTTTTATCTTTATTTCATACAATTCAGTACCCTAATATTTATTATATTAAACCTTTTAGAAAAATTGCTACTATTATATCTTTTTTATAAAAAAGATATTAAGACCTAACTAAATTATTCCAAAAAGACGAACAAACGAGATAAATAATCTCAACTGCTTGCTACGTTGCTGTTGATTTCCTTATAAGACTTCGCTTTCCCCAGGCGGCTGATGAGCCTCCTCGTCTACATACATAAAATCTACGTTCACTATATCAATGAAAAAATCCGAATGCGTTGGATTCTCCAGCAAGAATCAAACGCGTTCGGATTTCCTTCAACTAAAATAATTTTGCCCCAGATTCTTCACATTATCGACACGTACTGTAATACTCATTAACAATGTCTAAAATAGTTGGGTATTCTTCCACCCATGTAAAGTTTGTTTTTTCGTTTTCTTTTTTTACTGTTTCTTGTTCTGCACCAATCTTTTCCATTGTTCAATCTCTCCCTTTAACTGTTATATAACATTTATATTAACTAAACTTTGTTTTATAACAACTTTAAAAAGAAAGTTGGACAATGAGTATGAAAAAAAGTTATTGCAGGGATAAAATTTTCACATAATACGTACGGTTCCTTGGTCCATCAAACTCACAAAAATAAATTCCTTGCCACGTTCCTAGCAGCAGCTGCCCATCGTGAATGATTATATGCTGAGAGGAGCCGACCGTGCTCGCTTTGAGATGCGCCGCCGTATTTCCTTCCATATGAAGATCTAACTGATGTTCCCAAGGATATACTTCATCGAAGCGTCGGATCATATCCGTTTTTACATCCGGATCCGCATTTTCATTAATTGTTATACCAGCGGTTGTATGAGGACAGTAAACAACTACAGCCCCTTCTTTTAATCCTTCTGTTCTTATTACTGCTTGTACCTGACTCGTAACGTCGATCATTTCGTCACGCTTATTCGTTTTTAAAGTAAATGAATGTAGCATACCATCACCTCTTTTCTTTACCATAACATATCTTTTCTATTCTTCCACATTTTTCGTATAACTCGTTTTTACATCGCAAACACTAAGCTCATTAACACAACAGGCGGTGAGTTTATTTATGCTCGATTCAAAATTTCAGCCCAATGCAGACTACACCGTTCAAACGTTTCTAGATTTGGTGGGTCAAAATACAGATGTTGGTTCCAAAAAATTATGGCTGTCCCCCACAAAATATATATGTATTATTTACCTCCAAGGATTAGTAGACGGAGAAAAGCTTGATAATCTTACTCAGCATGTTGTTGAGACAAAAGCAAAAAGTGAAACGCAAACACTCGATGACATCGATTCATTTATTTCTGTCATTAAAGACAAAGAAGTTTATACATACAAGCAAGCAATCTCGTGTTTTTTTAAAGGTCAGCCCTTGCTGTTTATTAGCGAAAGCACCACGGCATACTCATTGAATATGTCTATGACCAAACAGCGCTCTTTAAGTGAACCTACCACAGAAAAAGTAGTGCGTGGCCCTAAAATTGCGCTTATCGAAAACTTAGATGAAAACCTTGGTCTTTTAAGGCAGCGTTCTACCGAAGAAGAAATGGTTATTGAAGACATTTACATTGGAAATGCAAAGGAACATCGAACAAGTATCGTTTTTCATAATAAACACTGTCAAACTCACATCGTGAATCAAGTCCGAGAGAAATTATTAGATATTCCTTTAGATAACATTCAAGACTCAGGAATGATTGAAGAATTTTTAGAAGAAGCACCCTACTCACCGTTCCCTCAAGTACAAAACACAGAAAGACCAGATCGCGTTCTCGCTGCGGTGAATGAAGGGCGAGTAGCCATTTTAGTAGATGGCTCTCCTTTTGCTCTTTTAGTACCTACAACTTTCGATATGATTATGAAATCACCCGATGATTATTACGAAAGATGGATAGCGGGTTCGTTGCTGAGATTACTAAGGTACTTGTCTATTTTTATTACCCTATTCTTTTCAGCTATTTATATTTCACTCGTTTCGTTTAACCAAGGTCTGCTTCCGACGGAGCTGGCTATTACTATTGCAGCCACACGAGAAAACGTTCCTTTTTCTCCTTTTATCGAAGCAGTGGTCATGGAAGTGACGCTTGAATTGTTGCGCGAAGCCGGGCTGCGTCTCCCTACTCCTGTTGGACAAACAGTTGGACTTGTAGGAGGGGTTGTGATTGGTCAAGCAGCGGTAGAAGCACATATCGTTAGTTCTGTGATGATTATTGTTGTATCTGTGTCGGCAATCGCGTCCTTTACCGTTCCTCAGTACGGAATTGGCCTTTCGTTTCGAATTTTGCGTTTCGTATCTATGATGATTGCAGCAATCTTTGGATTATACGGAGTTACCATGTTTTTCCTTGTTCTTGTCATTCATCTAACTAAGCTCGAAAGTTTTGGTATAGCCTACTTTAAACCGTTTTTTGCGTTAAATAAAAAAGCATGGAAAGACTCTTATGTTCGTCTTCCAAACAAAAGCCTAAAACAGTCTAAAAATAAATCAAAACAAAACTAACAAAAGGAGGACCATATGCAACAATCACAATCAAGCAAGCTTCTTTCAGATTTTTACGCCATTTCAATTATTTCTTCAACTATGCTTGGCGTCGGTTTATTAACACTGCCAAGCAGTATTACAAACCAGACAAATAATGCAGACGGATGGATTGTACTGATTATGGACGGCCTTTTGTTTATTGGAATTGTTCTTTTTTTAGTCTGGATGGTTAAGTATTTTACAATCAGCTGTATGTTTGATTTTACACAGGAAGTAACCGGCAAGATAATTGGAAATATCTTCAACTTTGCTATGGTCGTTTATTTTACATCTGTAGCAAGCTTTGAAGTAAGAGCTATGGCAGAAATGATTCATTTTTATTTACTGGAAACGATGCCCATTGAATTAATTATTCTTTCGTTTATTTTGACAGGCGTTTATTTAATCACGGGAGGTATTGATTCTATTGGAAAAGTAATGGCACTATGTTTTCCTGTAACGGTCATCATTCTTCTTACCTTATACGCTCTTAGCATCGGTATGGTGGATTTAAAAAACTTGCAGCCTGTATTAGCTGACGGATTCAGCCCGCTTCTTGCTGCCTTTACAACCGTCTCTGTTTCTTTTTTAGGGATTGAAACCATTGTATTTCTTCCGAAGCATATGAAAAATAAAAATCACTTACGAAAAGTTTCGATCATCGGATTTTCTATTCCTTTACTTTTATATATTATCACTTACGTATTAGTTGTAGGCGCTTTATCCGTTCCGGAAGTAAAAACAACCGTTTGGCCTACGATTGAATTTGTTCAGACGCATGAAGTAAAAGGAATTTTCTTTGAGAGGCTTGAATTATTTTTACTTATTGTCTGGCTTCTTCAGTTTTTTTTAACCTTTGTAATGTATTTCTTTTTGGCTGTTTCAGGATTTAAAAAGATTTTCAAAAACCGGTCAACTACCAATATTATCTTTCTTGTGCCCATTTTATTTATGAGCTCGTTAGCCCCCAAAACAGCAAGCGACGTGTCCCATTTTTCAACGGTATTAGGCTGGGCATTTTTAGTGACATTTTTAGTTATCCCTCTTTTTTTCAGCACGTTAATGAAAATAAAAAAGGTTGTGTTCAAATGACGAAAAAATGTCTTCCTGTCATGATGACCGTTTTTTTATTATGCGGCTGTATGAGCCATCGGAATATTGAACAACTTGCTCTTGTTATAGGAGTGGCAATGGATATTACACCAAAAATCGAACCAAAAACAGGAAAAAATCAGCTTGTGCTGACTCATCAAACGTTGACCGAAACGGAATCCGGAAATATGTCTTCTTCCATTCCATACAAGAACATTACAACAGCTGGTCCTACCATTCATGAAATCACGCGAAATATTTCGCTGAAATCTGACCCTATATACAGCCAGCATCAGCGAGCGCTTTTAATAGGAGAAAAAGCAAGCAAGACGATCCCTCTGGATGCGCTTATCAATCAGTTTGTCCGTGATAATGAAATACGGCGCAGCAGCCTTGCGTTTGTTACAAAAGGCGATGCTAAAAACGTTTTAACGATTCAAGGAATGTCTGTGCCTCCAGTCAACTTAATTTACGAGCTTGTTTACAATAAATTCAAAACGAATAAAATTCTAAATCCCTTAACCATGGGAGAGCTATCGGCTAAGTTAAAAACCGATCAAAGCTTTTTAATACAGCGGCTTTCTAAAATAAAAAACAGCGTTGAACTAGACGGTGCGGCGATCATCAAAGATAAAAAAGCAAAATTCATCTTAACTCAGCACCAAGTAGAGGCTTTAACGTGGTTAACGGGGAATATTAAAGGCGGAATTATTTACGGCAAACACGGTCCATATCCCTTTTCCTATGAAATTGGAGATGTTCAGCAAGATGTGAAGGCCCGCATTGATTCAAATCACTCCGTTCATTTTGACATCAACGTCCAAACAAGAGGCAGACTATCAGAAGATTGGGAGACTTCAAAACAGTCTCTTGCCGCCTCTAATGTAAAAAAGATCGAAAAAAAAATAGAAAAAATCATTCGAAAAGACGCGAAAAAAACACTCGGCTTACTGCAAAATAACTACAAAGCTGATGTGATTGACCTGCATGATTACGTACGAATTCATTATCCTCATTTTTGGAAAAAACATCAGCATGAATGGGATGAAATATTTAGCCAGTCGACCATCGACTATCATGTCGATGTTCAAATTAAAGATTTTGGGACACAGGGCAGAGATTAGTCTTATTACTCAACGCCAGCTTCAGTCAGCTCTTTTTTCTTTAGTTCCATAATCGTGAACTTATCGGTATAGTTTTTGCTGACGAACAGCTGGCGTTCATCATCGTTATTAAAATAAAACTTTTTATCGTCTTGATATTGAAAATTCACTTTTTTCTTTTTCATTTGTTTAATAAACGTTAAATAGTCATTTGAATGAATGAGATACCTCTTAGGCTTATCAGATATTTGAACAACATCTTCACCTGAAGACTTTAATTTTACAATACTCCATGCAATGGGAAGAGGATTACCTTCTTGAAAGATCGTTTTGTGAAAAATAAGCACAAAGAAAGCAGCTGTAACAATTGAAATAAGAACAAGCTGTTTTTTCACCGTCTATCACCCTTTCTTCACGTCGTTACTACGTTAAGTAATACGACAGGCGTATGAAAAAACCTGTTCATCCGCAAAGGTTGTGTAAAGAAATAATGCAAAATCAACAAAATATAACAGTTTGGTTACCTTTTGATTAAATAACATTACTTCTTTACAAATTTAGCTAATCACGTGATAGACTAAATTCAACATATTAAGTCAGGACTAAACTAAATGAGGTGTTGCGTATGACCACAATGCGGCTTCAATCATACTTAACAACAATGTTTCCAAATGTTCAAATGAAAAGACCTCTTTTTTATAACGCGCCCGCGGGTATTCGCTTTACGCTTACCAATCAAAAAGGCGTATGGGAACGAGAATACATGAAAAATGTGTACGCACGCGCTTACGAAATTTTTGAGACACTCCATGAAAAAAATGATGAGCTGCTGCTTGTTTTCAAAGCGAATGCTGCACAGGATGATTTACTTTTAAAAAAGAAAAAAGAAACAGCTATTAAAAAATTCATCCGCTCTCGCCTGAAGAAACAAGAAGTTCAATCCGTAGCATTATTAAATAACGCTGAGTATATTATTGCTTGTAAAACAAATGATGTGAAAGAAAAGCTTCTTTTACAATCAATTGCCAACCGTGATCTTCATATTCATCCGGCTATTGAAGAAGAGTGTTACATTGTGAATTTGAATAAAGAAACCATCTTCCACCTATACGATGAGCGCGGACTGGACATTGTATCGAACAATCAGTCTTCTCTTCAACTTCTTCAGCAAAAGTTTCACGACTGGATTCTAGATATTGATGCAGCTTGTTCAAAAAAAGTACAGTAAAAAAGCAATCATTCAGTAAAGGAATGATTGCTTTTTTATTAGGCTTGATGGACAGGAGACGCTTTTTTTAAAAACAGCCAGTTGATAAGAAAGAGTAGGAAGCTTACGATAACCATTGTTCCGAATGTAAGCAATAACGACCCGCTCGAAAAGCTTTTTATAAAATGAATAATCGGTTCTTTTGTTACTGGAATTGTGAACAGTAACACCAGAACAGCACCGCTAATCATCCCTCCTGTTTGCCCGAATTTGTAGACAATGCTGCCAAGCAAACACGCGGCTGCTGTAATAAAAAAGATAAAGACAGCGTCCGTTAAAAAGTGAACAGCGAGAGTAGGATCATGGAAGATAAAATCACTTGCATAATAAAGCTGAACATTCATTAAATTCAAACTATTAATCACCTTCATTGAAATGCTCATGATGACAACATTGATAAAAGACATTACAATTGCAAATAGAGCAAAAACACAGGTCATCGTTGAAAGATATGCTTTACGAGTAGCTCCTAACTTTAAGCAAAAGGAAAAACTTTTTCGAATGATAATAAAACTTACAATACCTGAAAAGATATACTGCGGCATACTTGTTACTAACAGAAGATGCTCATTCACCTGACTGAACACTAAAATATCTACTGCAACAAAAGCTAGCAGAATCGTCCAAAAGCGAATCATTAAATACTTTAGTTCAACGTAGAGCGAATAACTAATGGCTGCAAACTGTCCTTTCATTACGCTACACCTCCACGATTGGCTGTAAGATAAATCATAATATCCTGTATGTGAACGGCTTCTACATGAAACGAACTGTCGACAAGTTCTTCAGCATAAATATCTTCATTAAACAGCACTATTTTTTTCTCTCCCCCGAATACTTGTTCATGGATGACTTGCTTTCCTTTTTCATATTCTTCAATTTGACTTTTAGGTCCTTTCACACTTACACAGCGCTGCTGCAAATTTTCTGCTGTATCCTGAAGAATCAGCTTTCCTTTTTGCATAATAAGTACTTCTTCAAACAAATTACTTACTTCATCAATTAAGTGCGTTGAAATAATGAACGTGCGTGGATATTCTTCATATTCATCCAATAAAAGCTCATAAAAGCGCGCTCGCATCGCAGCATCAAGTCCAATATAAGGTTCATCAAAAATTGTGATGCTTGTGCGAGAAGATAACCCAACAATAATTCCTAACGCTGATTCCATACCTTTAGACAATGCTTTCACTTTCCTATTACAATCTAAATCGAACTCTTCCATAAGCCTCTCAGCAGCTTCCTGGCTCCAATAAGGATAAAAAAAGGAGGCAATTTTTAGCACGTCTTTGACTTTTAATGTTTTTTTGAAATTTCCGCTTTCGTTAATTAAGCAGATGTTTTGTAGAACAGAGCGGTTTTCAAACGGAGATTGATTTCCCACTTTTACCTCTCCTGTTGTAACTGGAATATGTCCGGCTACAATTTGCATCAGAGTCGTTTTACCCGCTCCGTTTCTACCTAGCAGTCCGTATATTTTATTTTGTGCTAGCGTAAGTGAAATATCCTTTAACACTTGCTTAATCCGTAGCATTTATTTAACAGCTGCGCTTCTATATTCATTCTATTTCCCCCTTGTCTAACAGCTCTTTTAACTCGGTTACCGTAATTCCTAAATGCTGTGCTTCTTTTTTCAGCGGAACGATAAAACGGTTATAAAATTCTTCTTTTCTTTGTGTAAGCAACACTTCTTTGGCACCCGCACATACAAACATCCCGATCCCTCTCTTTTTATACAATATTCCGTGGTCAACTAGCTGATTAATTCCTTTAGCTGCCGTTGCAGGGTTAATGCGATACATTTTGGCAAATTCATTCGTAGACGGTACTCTTTCTTCTTCTGGAAAAGCATCATTTAAAATATTCTCTTCGATGGTTTCTTTGATTTGTTGAAAAATTGGTCGCTGATGATCTAATGATTGTTTCATTTTGACTACCTCACTTAAGTGGTTCATTACTCATGTAACTAACTATATAACTAACTGGTTATTTTTTCAAGTATTATTTCCAAAAAAAGAAAAAAAGTCCGTCAGTTAGTTACTGACGGACTTTTTCATTTGACTGTTGAACCACTTTACCGTTCTTTTTACTAGCTCATCCTGCTGCTCTTTAGGAGAAATACTGGCTTTGTTGTCGCCTTTTTGTTTCCCGTACATTCCAAACTGTGCGTGATTAGCTCCTTTTACTTGGACCAGCTCAGTATTTTTTGAAAGTAAATGCTTGGTTTCTTTAATTTTTTCAGGCGTCGACAAACCATCTTTCTCACCGGTTAAAGACAAAATAGGGTAAGTGGAGGTTGAAAAATCATTTTTATTCATCGGATACGATGCTAAAAGAACTAAGCCTTTTATTGAGTTTTGATGATCATACGCATAAGACGCTGCACTCACTCCTCCAAGGGAATGCCCTCCGATAAACCATGCGGCAATCTTCGGGTAGCTCTTCACAATATCCGTCGCTTTATTTTGACTAAAGAAGCTCATATTAAACGGAGAATCTAAAACAGCAACAAGATATCCTTCATTTGCAATTTGCTGAGCATAATAGCCATATGCTAACGGCTCTACTTTAGCACCTTGATAAATAATATAGCCGGCCTTTATCTCTTTGTTCGTTTGAGGCTTAAATACGTAATAATCGTCTTTTTTCACTACTTTTTTCTCATCTACCAGTGAGTGAAGCTGTTTTGAAGGTTCATAATCAAAACCCGACCATATAACAAAAAAAGCCGCGGTTACTGCAACAAGAACGGCAAGACTGACTCCTAGTATTTTTAACGTTTTTTTCATGTCACTCCCTCTTTCTGTTTTTTTACTATGTACTCTTTTTATATCTTTTAGACATTTTACATGTTTGTTTCAAAGACATACAAGAAAAAAGAGGGGCTCAATATGCATGAAGCAGCAAAAGTAACGTAAACCATTACAAACAATCAAGCAGAGAAAGCTAAAAATTCGGCTGTAAGCTATAATAAGGGGCAGTCTCATTAGCAGACAACCTTCATTAATGAATATCTCGTTTCTTAAACCTTCCTCCCCTGACTTCAGCAATAGCTGCTACAGCAAAAAAAGCAGATGGATCTATCTCATCGATAATCGCTTTTAACTTTGCTTCTTCAAGCCTAGTAATAACACAAAAAATCACTTTTTTATCATCTCCCGTATACGCACCTTCCCCGTTTAAATACGTGACGCCTCTCCCTAAACGAGCAAGGATTGCTTCACCAATTTGTTCATATTGTTCGCTAATAATCCAAGCTGACTTGGACTCATCTAAACCTTGAATCACAATGTCAATCGTTTTAAAAGCAATGAAGTAAGCCATTAAAGAATACATAGCGCGGTCCCAGCCAAATACAAAACCGGCACTTCCCAAAATAAATAAATTAAAAAACATAATCGTCTCACCTACGGAGAACGGCGTACGCTTATTAAATAAAATAGCTAATATCTCGGTGCCGTCTAAAGAACCTCCGTATCGAATAACAATTCCTACTCCCACACCGAGAACAATTCCGCCAAACACAGTTGCTAAAAGAGGGTCGCCTGTTAAGACCGGCAAGTCGTGAAAAATAGAGGTAGCAATGGATAGAATGATAACACCTAATAGCGTAGATAGCGCAAATGTTTTTCCAATTTGCTTGTATCCAATAAAAAAGAATGGAAGATTTAATACGAAGATATAAAAGCCGATTTGAACATCCGTTAAGTGGGATAAAATAATAGATATACCTACAATTCCACCGTCAATAACCTCATTAGGGACAAGAAAAAATTCTAGCCCGACGGCCATTAAAAGGGCCCCCACTAAAATAAATAGCATACGCTTTACAATCATTTTAGCTGATAGCGAACGATGAACAACCTTTTTTATTTCATGATTCGTTTGCAGCACATAACTTCCCCTCCTTTTTGTGATAGAGACATCAATTACTAACTAAACGCTCTATTTTAATATTATCACAAAATTCAAACTATTTATCTGCTCTTTTACAAAAATTTCATCTAATGAAATAAATTATGCATATATTGGATAAAATTGTAGATGATAACAAGTGAATAAATGCCCGAGTACGTTCAAAAGTGAATGCACCCCGACCACTTTTCATACGGGATTAACAGGACAAACTTAGATTAAAAGGAGAGTAAAACGTTATGAACCGTGTAAAGATTATTGCTGCTTCTTTACTCGCAGTTTTATTGCTAGCTTTTTCAGATAATTTCACTTCTGCAGCTGTGCAGGAGGCAATGATACGAGTTGTGCATGCATCACCTGATGCACCTGAAGTAGATATATATGTGGACAATCAAAGCATCGTAGTCGGCGCATCGTTTAAAGATGTGACAGATTACCTTAAGGTACCTGCGGGGTCTCATAAAGTAGAGGTATATGCTATAGGTACAAAAGGAAAAGAAAAACCTGTCATTTCAACTAATGTAACCGTCGAAGCAAACAAAGCCTATACCCTTGCTGCTATTAACCAAGTTGCACACTTAGAATTAAAAGTAGCTCAAGATGATATGAACGTAGCTAAAGGAAAGAGTAAAATCCGAATTGCTCACTTTTCTCCAGATGCTCCCGCTGTTAATGTAGGTATTAATCACGGCCCTACTTTGTTTAAAGACACTGCTTTTAAACAAATGACAAATTATTCTGAAGTAGATGCCGGAACTTATGATTTAACCATCGCAACTAGTCAAGACAATAAAAAAATACTGGAAATTCCAAATCTTAATTTAGAAGCCAACACGGTCTACACGGTGCTCGCTATTAACAAAGCCGACAGCCTTGAAACGCTGTTATTAAAAGATAATACCGCTATGCCTTCCGAAATGCCAAAAACCGGTATGGGCGGTGCTTCAGAGGATAATTATAATTCAATTGTGCCTGTTCTTACTTTATTGGGAATTGGAGCGGTCGCTATATTTGTTGTTCGTCGTCACAGAGGATACGAAAGCGAATGAAATGGATAGGAGGGGTTTTCACCTTTTCTTTTATACTATTCATGAGCAGCTGGTTTGCCCAATCAGCATTTGCAAATAGCTCGACGGATTTTGTTGTGAAGATGGCTGAAACAAAATCGGCTCAATCCTTGAAATCTTCAGGGACCGCTTCTACACCTCTTCCATCTCAGCTTATTATTCCGAAGCTTCATATCAAGGCTTTTATAAAAGGAATGGGCCTTACTAATCAAGGTGAAATGAGCGTTCCTGATAATGGTCATGATGTAGCATGGTTTAAGCTTGGAGCAAGACCCGGAGAGGAAGGAAATGCGGTCATTGCAGGACATGTTGATGACCAAAAAGGACCCGCTATCTTCTATCATCTCGACAAGCTCACAAAAGGAGATGAAATTTTTGTAACCGATCAGCAAGGTCAGCAGCTGGCCTTTGTTGTTACCAATAAAGCTTCTTACCCCCGAGAGTCTGCTCCTATCAGAGAGATTTTCGGTCCAACTTTTCAACACCAGCTTAATTTAATCACCTGTACGGGAACATTTGATCATAAACAGAAAACTCATGAGCGCAGACTCGTTATTTATACAAGCCTCCGCCCGGAAAAAACAGCCGATGTTTCTCACTAAACATCGGCCTTTATTACTTTTAATTACACACTGGTTCGTTTTATTTAAATATTTACACAGCCTTAATATGAACACAACATCTCGCTGGTAAACTAATGCACGACCCCTCAATAAAAAGGAGTTTTGATATGAGACGAAAATGGTGGTTTGTAAGCTCACTCACTTTTTGTTTATGCGGTATTTTTATGTTTATACATACGCAGGCAGCTTCTACTCAAGCAGAAAAAGTAGCCATTATTGCTCATCGAGGCGCATCAGGATATGAGCCAGAGCATACGATGCAATCTTATCTCACGGCCGTCCAGCAAAAAGCGGATTACATTGAACTTGATCTTCACATGTCTAAAGATCAGCAGCTTGTAGCCATTCATGACTACAAAGTTGACCGCACGACAAATGGAACAGGATATGTAAAACAGTATACAGTGAAGCAGCTTCAGCGTTTGAACGCAGGAAAAGGTCCTAAAAAAGCCGTCATTCCAACTTTAGAAGAAATATTCCGTAAGTTTGGCAATCGAACAAACTATTATATTGAAACAAAATCTCCTCATGAATATCCAGGTATGGAAAAAGAATTGTTAACGCTGATGGCTAAGTACAACATTCATACCAATCACGTCATTGTACAATCATTTAGTCCTGAAAGCTTAAAAACCGTCCATCGATACCGACCTACTATGAAACTAATTCAACTGATTCGTTCCAAGCAAACCAATATGTTAACAGATCAGCAGTTCAGACAAATTAAAACATACGCGAACGGCATCGGTCCTAACGCAAGCACGCTGACAAAACCATATGTACAAAAAGCTCGCTCGTATGATTTAGACGTCCACCCGTATACAGTAAATGATGAAAAACAAATGAGAACACTTATCGAGTGGGGCGTAACCGGCATGTTTACTAATTACCCGGATCGTCTTTATAACGTGCTTCATAAAAAATAAACACTTGCCGCGGCAAGTGTTTATTCTTTATACATCTCTTCTATTCGCTCGCCACAAGTACAGGCTAATTAATGCTATGGCATAAAGCAAAGCCCAGCCAAACACCAAAAATTTATTTAATCCTTCGTTAATAAATTGAATGATTGCAGATACGGGCGGCAGTACATACAGCAGCAGTCCGCCTCCTTGATACGGAAATGAAACGCCTGCCGCTGCAAGCGTAATGATTAAAATAAATAGAGGTCCAAACCACGATAAGCTGCCTTCTCTTACAACATCTCTTGTAAAAACAAGACCTATGCTCATACCAAGCAAACTAAACGTCCAGTGAATAATAAACCCAAACACCATTTGCTTAGTGGATATATCCACTTCAAACATATCAAGCAGCACGGGATAGGCAATTGAAACCGCTGATAAAAATGTAAACAGCAGAACACAGCTAATAAGTTTGCTCGTAAAGTACTTATTCTTTTTCCCTACGTGAAGTTTTGTAATAACTTCTTGACTGGAATCTTCCGCGTGAAACAGCGACATTGTAAACCAAGTGGTTAGAAAAAAGAGGAAAAGCGCCGTATTAAAAAAGCTATCAAGCACCGGGTTCGGTCTATATGTATAGTTCATACACAGCGAAATAATATAAAGTGCAAGCGGCGGAATATATCGATACGATTTAATATATGTAATAAAATGATAGCGAATCAATGCACCCATCTTAATTTTCTTCCCTTTCCATATGATATAGCTTTACAACTTCACCTTGAACAGCAAGTAATTCTGCAAGAAACTCGTTTACATATTTTTTATCCATATAAAAAATCCAGTAGTTTCCGTGCTGTTCAATTTTCGTGCACTTTTCTTTTAATAAACGAAGTGGCTTATTAAGAATCACATTTGCCTCAATAACCGTTAAATGCTCAATGAGTTGAACGCGCTCATTTTTTAAAATGCGCTGTGACCCAATAGTGATAACACGATCTGCTACAGCATGTATGAGCCTTTCTTCATGACACGTAAATACAATGGTCATCCCTCGTTCTTTTAGCTTTGTAAAAATTCGTTCTACTTCTAGCTGAGCACGCGCATCTAATCCTGATAGAGGTTCATCAAGCAATAGCAGCTTAGAAGAACTCAGCAGTGCTTGCATCATGTTGACTTTTTGCTTCATTCCTTTTGAAAAAGAAACGATTTCTTCATGTCTAAACTCTACCATTTCGAAAGTTTCGAGCAGCTCTTCAATTCTAGAGCTGCGCTTTTTCTTAGACAATCCTTGAATTCGTCCCATGTGCTGCAAATAACCTACTAGGGTAAAACGCAGCTCCTGAGGAAATTGCTCTACCACAAATCCAGGCGTACCGGTTTCTTTATCAAGGTGAATTGTTCCTTTAGTCGGTTTAGATAATCCGCCAATTAGCTTTAAAAACGTACTTTTTCCCGCCCCGTTTTTTCCAACAATCGCAACAGTCTCTCCTTTATAAAGGGTCGTATGAATGTTTTCTAATACGGTATGTTTTTTGTATACTTTTGCAACATTTTTTAATTCAATCAGTTTTTCCATCCGCTGCCTCGCCTCTCCATAATCCTATATGTTAAATCATAGCATATTTATGGGGAATGTGCTTCCATCTCTATACGTTTCAGCTAAATTTTTCCCGTACAAAAAAGCCTTTGATATGATCAAAGGCTTTTTATAGACAATACCATATGCTCTTCATCAATAAATTCACCATCTACTTGAAGAGCACTTTTTTCATACGCATAAGAAGTAAAACCGAGGCTTTTGTATAGGGCTTTTGCCCCTTCATTTTTAGCAGCGACAGCTAGGTAGATTTGCAAAACATTCGTTTTGGAAAAAGCTTGTTCAACAGCGGCTTTTAACAGCTTCTTCCCAAGACCTTTCCCCCTTGCTTCAGGGGCTACGTACATGCCCCAAATATCTCCTTTATGCTGAACTTTTAAAGGCTTTTGCTGCTGAAACCCTACAATTCCTACAAGCTGGCTTTCCATAAAAGCTCCTACTACAAATTCTGATTGGCTGCTTGGAAAATAATTTCTGATATCAGCAATTTCTTTTTCATATTCTTCTTCATAACTTAAAATAAAACTTTCGGGATGATCTTTTAAAGCACGAAGACGGAGTTCAAAGTACACGTCAGCGTCTTCTTTTGCCAACAATCGTATATTCATCTTTTCACCTTAGTTTCTTATGTTTTAATTAGCTATTAAGGACTGTACACGCTAAATACTTCATTCCACCGATACAGCTCATAATAATTTCCCGGCAGGTCTAAATCTGAAATGAGTACCTTGTCATTTTTCGTATCTTTTACGCGCGTTAAAAGATTTGCTTGTTTTCGATTTGTACGAATCCACATCGTTTGATTCGTTGCTTTATGATAAACAGGCGCGTAATCGCCTAAGCCTTTTTGCGGAAATGTGAACTGACTTTGCTTATTGGTCTTTACATTCATGCTATATAAAAAAGGCAGCGGCCTCTTTTTTTCATCATTCGACCACCCTGCTTCGGGCACACGTGAAATGATGATGTTATCTTTTTCTGTCCAAGTGAAATCCCAATCTGCGAAGCCTTTTGGCGTAAACACATGTTCTTTAAAAACGGGCATCTCTTTTAAAGTGAACTTTTTATTTTCGGTGGCAAATCTTCCTTCTCCATTAATAAATGCCAGTACTTGCTCTTCATTACTCCACTTAAACCAATTGGGTACATTAAGCATATCTCCCACCACTTGAAAAGCTTTTCCTTCTTTTGTAATGATGCACAGCTTATTTGCATCTGCAGACATCGAAGCCGTTGGAATAGCGATAAAACTAATCCATTGACCGTTAGGAGACCATTTAAAGCTGCTTGTTGTATACGCAAAAAATGAATCATTTTCTGCTGGTAGCGTCGTAAAAGCCTCTACTTTTTTCACATCTAACCCTGCATATTTGCTCACTGTATATAGCTTTACCGGTCCCCATCCCGTGGGCGCCAGCGCAGCAGCTGACGTAATTAAAAATCGATCTCCTTCCGGAAACCATGAAAACTGATCAACTCCTATGGCTACACGCTTCTTTTCATGCGTTTTAACGTTGTAATATACTAAGATTCCATTCGAAATATACGCAAGCTCCTCGGCAACCGGTGACCATTGATAATGAGTCACATCATGTTCAACAAGCAGCGGTTTTCCTTTTAACGGTGCAATCATTAAAGAATCATTTTCTGCATACGCAACTATATCTCCATGTGATGACCATTGAGGCATAGAGGCATGACGGGCATAGGATAACTGCCTTTCGGTACCGTTATCATATACCCATAGGTTTCCTTGCCGTATAAAACTGACCTTCACTGTATTGGCAGCATTTATTTGCATAGGGAACAACATAAGAAAAAGCAGACATAACGCTATTTTTTTCACCATGTTCACTCCTGTCTTTTTTTATAGCGTTACACAAATCTCCTCATCTCATCACATTTTTGAAAAAATAAAAAAGCGCAGCGGATAGCTGCGCTTTTTGTATATTATGATTTTGACTTAGATTTTGGTGATGGCTTTGTTTTAGCTTGTGCTGCATTATTAGCCGCATCTTTTTCTTTTAATAAACTCATACGTTTTTTCAAGTAGTAACCTTGTCCAATTCCGAATAAGTTACCAATTACCCAATATAGTGCAAGAGCAGATGGAAGTGAAATTCCCGCTACTAAGATGAAGATTGGCATAATGTTCATCATCATTTTCATTGGAGGTTGAATTTCATCCGTCATACTTACACGAATTTGTAAGAATGTCGTAATCGCTGCAACTACCGGTAAAATGAAGTAAGGATCTGGCTTTCCTAAACTTACCCATAAGAATGAATGCTGCGCAATTTCATGCGTTCTTGCAATAGCATTATAAAATGCGATAATAATAGGCATTTGAATAAAGATTGGCAAACATCCGCCAACCGGATTAATTTTATGCGTTTGGTAAAGCTGCATCATTTCTTTTTGCTGCTTTTGCTGTGTTTCCGGATCTTTTTTACCAGCATATTTCTTTTGAATCTTTTCCATCTCTGGACGAAGTGCTTGCATAGCCATCGTGCTCTTTTGCTGTTTTAAAATAAGTGGCAATAGAACTAAACGAATGATAACCGTTGCAATAATAATAGACAGACCATAGCTTCCGCCTGCCCACTCAGCAATTTTCGTTAATGCCATAGATAAAGGGTAAACAAAATAATGATCCCAGAATCCGCCACTTGTAGCCGTAACCGGTGTTTTTGTACTGCTACAGCCGGCTAGAGCTAAAAGAAGCGCTCCCATTAAACCAAGCAATAATAATTTTTTATTTCTTTTCATATTCTTTCCTCCTAATAATGACTAAATGTATGAAGTGTTTTTCAGAAGGAAAGGATCTTCTTCATCATTATTCTTCTCTTTAACTGGTGTTTTTCTATACACATGTATAAATACATTTCGTCTTTTCCATATCGTTAATACTGAAGGATCGATCCCTGCATTCACATGGTCAGTGACAGGTTCCGCATGAAAAGCCGTAAACCTAGCTTCACGAAGCATATAATAACAAAGGATGTATAAAACGAAAGCAGATAAATACGGCGCATATAGAAAAAGATCGTGATAAAATTCCATGTGCCAGCTCTCTTTCTGACTATAATAGTACAATCCAATATATGTAGTGTAGCATTTACGTTCCTGTTACACAACATCAACTTATCTCTTTAACTGTTCTACGTATTACTTTTTAAAAAGTTTCATATTTACGACACAAAATTTGCTCACCATAAAATATGATGAGCAAATCTAATACCATTCTCTATTCTCGTATGCTTAGCGCTGGTTCTCAGTCTTCTTTTAGTTTCATGAACCACGTAACGCCGAATGCTACACCCACAGAAATAATCATACCGATGATATAGTGAATTAAATTGCTCATACCAAGCGGTGCGGCGATTGCCATCATTGGAATACCTGTGAGTCCGTATGCATTGGCTACTACGTGCATAAGTACAACGTAGCCTCCCCCGGCTGCCCCGCCTATAGCCGCAGCAATAAATGGCTTGCGAAGCCGTAAGTTGACGCCAAAAATAATCGGTTCTGTAATTCCTAAGAAAGAAGAAATAGCCGCCGGAATCGCAATTTTTTTCGTTTTGGCATTTTTCGTCTTAAAGTAAACAGCCAGCCCTGCTCCTCCTTGCGCTACATTCGCGCAGGCCCAAATAGGAAGTAAGAAGTTAACACCAATCTTCGGGTTAGCAAGCAGCCCTGCTTCAATAGCATGAAAACTATGCTGCAAGCCTGTTAATACAATGGTTGAATATAAGCCACCAAACAAAATTCCTGCAAACACTCCGGCTACATCGTATAGAGACTGAAGGCTAATGGAAATTAAATCTCCAATATAACGGCCGAAAGGACCAATAAACACAAGTGACACAAAGCCCGTGATAATAACAGTTAAAAAAGGCGTAACAAGTAAATCAACCGAATTCGGCACAATTTTCCGCAGGCCCTTTTCAATTTTACTCATCACGTAAATAGCTAATAAAATTGGAACGACCGTACCTTGATAGCCAATCAGCGGAATACTTAAGCCAAACAAATCCATATATTCTGGCTTAGCATCTGCTAATGTCCATGGATTTAATAACATCGGATGCGTCAAAATCCCTCCGATAACCGCTCCAAGATAAGGGTTTGAACCAAATTCTTTTGCAGCTGAAAACCCGATTAAAATCGGTAAAATGATAAATGCTGCTCCTGAGAACATGTCCAATAAAACAAATAACGCACTATCTTCTGAGACCCAGTGGAACGCTTTCATCATACCGAGCAATCCCATTAATAAACCGCTTGCTACAATGGCTGGAATAATCGGAACAAAAATATTGGAAAGCATGCGAGCAAAACGGGCAAATGGGTTCATCTTCTTCTTCATTTCTTCTTGGTGATCTACTGGGGCAGCAGCCTCTTCAGCGCCTAATTCTTTAACAAAAGCAGCGTGGATTTTATTAACGAGACCGGTTCCAAAAATGATTTGAAACTGTCCTGAATTTGAAAAAGCCCCTTTTACATCCTCTATTTCATCCAAACCTTTTTGATCGATTTTGCTTTCATCTCGAATAACGAGGCGCAAACGCGTAGCACAGTGCTGGGCACTAGCAATATTTTCTTTTCCTCCCAAAAGCGGAACAAGCTTTTTAGCAATTTCTTTTACGTCCATCTTACTTCCTCCTTGTTGTATGTCATAAAAAAAGCAAGACCTAAAACACGCTTATAAAAGACACACTTGTCCTTTATGCGCATTCTAGGTCTTGCCTGCTTTACCAGTCACAATCCCGATTATTCAATTAATACGCTTTCATTGTACTCAATGCAACAATATTCGTCAATGCTTTTTTCTATATTCTTTGCTCTATTCGGCAAATGTGAAGCGTGATGTAGCCTAACTCCGCTTCTGGAAAATTAATGTCGTACTCCTCTTTGACAAATTGCTTTATCGTTTCAGCACACTGATACGATTTTTTATATTTGACTTTTAATACGTCGAGCATCTCTTCATCCATCTCATGAAAAGGTTCATTTTGCGCTAAACGATTTAACGCAAAGCGCAAGTGAGTCAGCAGACGCTGATAGGACATGCTGTTTTCATCAATCTCCATATTCAGCTCTTTTTTTATAATCGTAACCATTTCATTAATAATCGTTGTATTCATCATGAGCTGCTGCATTCCCGGTGAATTCAGTTTCGCCGTATGAATATGAAGCGCAATATATCCCGCTTCATCAATCGGCATCGTGATGTCTAACCTCTTTTTGATATGCTGAAGAGCCCACACTCCTATTGCATACTCAGGCTGATAGAGTGATTTAATTTCATTAAGCAATTTATTTTGGATGGAAATTCCGCGGGCTATCCTTTCGACAGCAAAGGATAAATGATCGCTCAAAGCAATATGCACATGATGACTTAGCGTAGCAGAAAGCTGCTGCTCAGCATACGAAATGATTTCTTCCGCCACTTGAATATGCTCTTCAGGAAGATTTTTTAATAGTTCTTGAAACTTTTCCTGTTCTTCTTTCATGACAAAGACTTTCTCCACTTTTGTAGCATTAATAAGATCATTTTTACCTTTTTGAAAAGCGATGCCGGGACCCATCGCAATCTTTTCAACTCCGCCTTCCTTAAAGACAACGGCGTTGTTATTTAACACTTTTAATATCTTCAAATGCGCTCTCCTTTCTTAAAGGAAAAGGCCTTGCTTATTACTTCATCGTTACTTTTGCACAAGCAGTTTCGCCTTTTTGAACCGTCCCTTGAGCCAAAATTTCGAAACTTTCACTTGCATCACTATTTGTAATAACAATTGGTGTGATAATGCTTTTCGCTTTTTCTTGAATAAGCGCTAAATCAAATGTAATAAGAGGTGTTCCTACACTTACTTTGTCACCTTGTGTTACGTGAGCTTCGAATCCTTCGCCTTCCATTGCCACTGTTTCAAGGCCGATATGTATTAATACTTCTGTACCGGCTTCTGTTTTTAAGCCTACCGCATGTTTTGTATGAAAAAGCTGAACGACTTCCCCAGCAACGGGTGAAACAACTTGTCCTTCTGAAGGTTCGATTGCAAAACCGTCTCCCATCATCTTCTGTGCGAACACTGGATCTGGCACTTCGCTGATTGGCAGGATATTACCTGAAAGCGGAGCTAGAACGGTTGTTTCTTTTGATTTTGTCTTATTACCAAATAATTTTTTAAACATCTCAATCACCCTTTTTTAGATTGTACTTGTAGCATACCCCAATGATTCTGCAGAAAAACTTCCCCTATCCTGATGGTACATTAACATGGTCATTATTTAACCATGCTTTTTTTATCTTGTAAATAAAAATGTATAAGCGCTTTTATAAGAAGCACGTTCCCTATGCTGCACTTTATGTAACCCTTTCTACATCTTCTGAAGGGTGGATATTGAATTTCAACCCTAAAAAAGAGGTTAAGACATAAACAAATGAATCCAATCTAAAGACGAATAACTCGTATACATGAGCCGAACCGCTTTTGACACCGCAGTTGATTTCCGTGCAAGACTTCGCTTTCCGCGGGCGGATGCTGAGCCTCCTCGTCGCATACGCTCCTGTGGGGTCTCACCTATTCCGCTTTTCCCGCAGGAGTCTTCGGCTTGCCCTCCCATCAACTGCTAGAAAGACTTACAAACATGAAACCTACGTTCACCGTAACAAAAAAAAACGAACCACTAATCAAACATCTTGATCAGTGGTTCGCTTTTCACTTCGTCTAAAATCCTTTTGTCCCAGCCTCTTGAGATTAGAACGTTGACGCAACTTCTTTTGCTTTTTCAGATGCTTTTGCTAGAATATTGTCTGCTTCTGCTGGCGTGTAAGCCATGCCTTCTGCAACAACCAGTTGGAAATCTTGAACACCAATGAATCCCATTACTGTACGTAAATAGCTTTGAGTAAATTCTAGCTCTGCCGCAGGGCCTTCTGAATACACGCCTCCACGAGCTTCTAGTAATACTACCTTTTTATCTGAAGCTAATCCTACTGGACCATTTTCAGTATATTTAAACGTTTTTCCTGCAATTAAAATGTTATCAATATATGCTTTCATTAGTGGAGGGAAACTTAAGTTCCACATTGGAGCTGAGAAAATAACTTTGTCAGCTTGTAAAAACTGCTCTACTAATTCACCCATACGCGTTACTTTTTCTAATTCAACAGCTGATAATTCGTCACCAGCTCCAGCTTTTCCCCACGCCGCTAAAACATCTCCGTCGATGAATGGAACTGTTTCTTTATACAGATCAAGCGTTGTCACTGTATCAGTCGGGTTTGCTGTTTTATACTCATCCAAGAAAACCTGTGCTAAACGAGTTGAAAATGATGCTTCATCAACCTGTGGATTTACTTTTACATATAATACATTTGCCATAAATGTCATCTCCTAAAAAGTGTATATTATTATCAATTCGAGATATTACTAAACAAATTATCTTTAATTCGAGATTTATTATATAACGTCATTTTTTATGCGTCAACCTTTTCGCACAAAAAAACTCCGCAAGCGGAGTTTTATACACATTGAAATTCTCGAATTTGATTTACATCTACCCCAGCATACACCCAGAAAGATCCTGTCCAGCGATATCCTGCAACTGAGCGTCTGCCCACAAAGGTTGGGTAAAACCAGTAAGGTCGACCATTTCTCGGCCATATATAGGTGTATCGGTATAGGCATCCTGAAATAGCGCCTGGATCAACAGCATAAAGTGATGGACCTCCTGAACCTAGCTTTGGTGCAGGTGTAAAACCTGGCGGCGGACTTGAAGGCGGCTGCGCTCCTCCCTGCGGCGGAAACCCTTGGCCCCCTCCTCCAGGTGGCGATGGTGGAAAGCCTTGACCTCCTCCTCCAGGTGGCGGCGGCGGAAAGCCCTGACCTCCTCCTCCAGGTGGAAACGACGGAAACCCTTGGCCTCCTCCAGGTGGAAACAAATTTTGAAAACGTGGATCGTATTGATATGGATACATACGCACTCCCCCTTTATAATGCTTGCTACGTTACAATATGCATCATAATGAAGATAGGTGAATGTCTACTTTTACCTTCTATAGACTAATTGAACGATGTCAAACTTGGTAAGCTTAAAGAGGCGCCTTATGGGAGAAAGTAATAAATCCAACACGGAAACTACTTGCGTGTTGGATCTGCTTGCGGAAAATACTTTTCAATAAAATTATACAGCCAAAATACGGTAATCAAAATAGGCGCTATCAGAAAAGGATGTTGAACCCACATTTTCACCAGTACCTTTTCAAATGACGGAATCGATTTTAACACTTGAAATAACGAGCTTCCGCTAAAAATAACGCTCGTTCCTATCAATAAAAAAGACAGCGAGTTAAATTGATCTATCCACATACTCATAGAGATATAAAAACTAACACTCGTTCCTATGCCCCCCATTATTCCGCTTAAAATACTTTTTACCGAAAAAGGAATCCCCACAAACCATCCGGCTCCTAGTCCTGCACACCCTGCTAAAATGCTAGAAAAAAGCAGCGGCTGCTCAAGCCAGAGACATGCATTCACTCCAACCACTAAGGTAACATGTATTCCTACGTGAAGGGAAATTCTTTTGCCAACAGGCTCTGAAACATAATGATGGTAGCGCCCGCTATAAAAAATTGTCCACCATAATAATAAAAATGCTGTCAAACTTGCCCCTATAATCATAAACACACCTCTCTACGTTATGATTCTATTAATCTCTATCTATTATTTTCCTAATATCCTGTGTCTCTTATTCGGTAATCTACCCTATGCCTTCCATACGTTCATCAGTAAGAAAGTAGACTATGACTGTTTACTTGTAGGGAGCTAAGAAGTTGAATGTCTGCATGTAGAAAAAGATAGTGTAGAACACTTTCTCTTACCTTTACTATTATTCATATGTATAGCTTGCTAGATTTAGTCCTCGCAGTTTAGAATTTTTCAGTCGTTCATATGAAACTATTTGCCCCTTTCTTTCGTTATATATATACACGTTTCTTTATCTTTTCACGTGCAAAAAAAGATAAATTCCTATAGTATGTTTTCATATTAACCTTTAAGGAGATAAAGAAGATGAATTGAATCAATCCTTACAAATAGAGTTTTTAGAAAAAAGAAATTGTTATCATTTCTCCTATTTATGTTATAGAATAATTCATGTATAATAAAAGGCTGTATGGTAACGCAGCTTGCGACATATCTTTTCTTACTTTTAGCAAGTCTATATTCAAAGCAAAAACTGCAAAGCGGGGTTAGTGCGACTCTTCATTAATCGACTTTGCATTAAAAACCAGCATTTTTCTTTTATCATAAAGAAAGAATGAGATTTAATAGTGACAGGTGAATAATATGGGTGAAAATCAAAGAAATGTTAGTAGATTTGACTGGAACTTGGCTTTCCTAATCTTCCTATTGTTTTGCGTAAGCGTTGTGGCAATCCATAGTGCTGAAAAAATTGGGCAGTATGATAAGAACTTCGTAGCGCAACAAGTTGTTTTTTATATTATTGGAATGGTGATTATAGGATTTGTCATGCGTTTTGACTCCGATCAGCTTCAAAAGCTAACGTGGGTTTTTTATGGATTTGGGAACTTTTTATTGCTTCTTTTACTAGTGGCTCCTTCAAGTATTGCCAGAGAAATTAACGGGGCAAAAAGTTGGTTCACACTTCCCGGCTTCTCGTTGCAGCCATCAGAGTTTATGAAAGTGTTTTTGATTATCACACTGAGTACGGTCATTGTTAAACACAATGAAAAATATCGTATCCGAACAGTAAGAGAAGACTTTTTACTGCTTGGTAAACTAGGCGCTGTACTTGCTTTACCTTTATTGTTAATCATGCAGCAGCCTGACTTAGGTACCGCTCTTGTGTTCTTAGCAATCACAGTTGGACTTGTATTTGTTTCAGGCGTAAGCTGGAAAATCATCGCGCCTGCATTTTTAGGTATTACAGCGGTTGGTTCTGTTATTTTGGGACTTGTTGTTTATGCACCTAACTTATTAGAAAAGTATTTAGGGGTTAAGCAATACCAATTTGGACGTATTTATTCTTGGCTTGATCCTGAGTCGTATAGTTCGGGAGAGGGCTATCATTTAAAGAAATCGTTAGATGCGATTGGGTCAGGAATGGTAAACGGTAAAGGGATCGGAAATGGAGTTGTCTATTTGCCAGAAGGACAGACCGACTTTATTTTTGCGGTTATTGGAGAAGAGTTTGGCTTTATAGGCGCCAGCATTGTTATTAGTCTTTTCTTCGTACTCGTTTATTACTTGATCAAGCTAGGGCTTGAAACAAAAAATGAATTCAATTCTTACTTATGTGTAGGCGTTATTTCAATGCTTACGTTCCACGTATTTCAAAATATCGGTATGACCATTCAAGTCTTACCTATTACCGGAATTCCACTTCCTTTTATTTCATATGGAGGTAGTTCACTGATGGGGAACATGTTTGCAATGGGTCTGATGTTTGGAATCTCATGGCATCACAAACGCTATATGTTTGGAAATGATTAAAGAGAGACAATGGTCTCTCTTTTTTCTTTTATCTCCCTATTAAGCATGCTACAATAAAGAAAACGCTTTCAAAATCTGTTTTAAAAGGAGTAGATATGCATGCTTGATTACCAATATCGTCGCAAAGCCTATGCTATTTTGTTAAAACAGACATCCGCACCTTCATCTACAACTTCTTTTTCCACCTGGCTCATACAGCTACTAAAACGAAACAAGTAAAAAAGGTGTGCTACTGCACACCTTTTTTACTTGTTCGACAGCGACGTTAAGCCAATCTGCCTAACGATTTTTTTACTGTCTTCATTTAATCCTTTTACAATAACCTTTTTATTCAATCGCTCATACTTATCGATAATTTTTGAGATGCCGATCACGGCCGATTGATCCCATATATGAGAAGAACTAAAATCAATAATGATGGTATCTGGGTCTGTTTCATACTGAAATTCATCCATAAAGAAACTGATGGTAGCAAAAAATAATTGCCCTGAAACCCTGTATTGCTTCATATTGCCTTCTTTTTGTGAAGTTGTTTTGATTTTAGCCATCTTCCAGCCAAATACAATCGTACTTAAAACAATACCTACCATTACTCCTAATGCTAAGTTATGTGTAAACAATACGATAACCACCGTAACAACCATTACAATGGCATCCGATAGCGGATATTTCGTTAAGTCTTTAAGGGACTGCCAATCAAATGTACCGGCAGCTACCATAAACATAACGCCTACAAGAGCAGCCATTGGAATTTGTTTAACAACATCGCCAAGCACCATAATTAAGAACAATAAAAAGACTCCGGCGACTAAGGTAGATAACCTTCCACGTCCCCCTGATTTTACATTAATCATAGATTGTCCAATCATGGCACAGCCAGCCATTCCTCCAAAGAAACCTGTTACAATATTAGCAATGCCTTGACCGCGCGCTTCTTTATTTTTATTCGAAGGCGTATCTGTAATTTCGTCCAGTACCGTTGCCGTTAGCATAGATTCAAGTAGGCCTACAATCGCCAAAGGAAGCGAATAAGGTAAAATGATGAGCAGTGTCTCCACTGATAAATCAACCTTTGGAAAGTGAAGAACCGGCAATGAACGCGTAATATTCCCCATATCTCCTACCGTTTTTAAATCTAAATGAAAGACAATCGCTACAATCGTCATCAAGACAATCGCAACAAGCGGAGATGGTATTGCCTTGGTCATGAGCGGAAATAAATAGACGATGAGCAGCGTTCCGGCTACCATTGCGTACATCATCCAATTTGCTCCTTCAAAATGCGGAAGCTGTGCGGTAAAAATCAAAATACCGAGCGCATTTACAAAGCCAATCATCACTGTTTGAGGAAGAAACGATAAAAACCTTCCTACTTTCAAAACACCAAGTAAAATTTGAATAATTCCGGTTAAAACAGTAGCTGCAAATAAATACTCAATGCCATGATCTTTGACTAAGTTAATCATCAATAAAGACATTGCTCCTGTTGCAGCTGAAATCATAGCTGGTCTTCCACCTGTAAAAGCAATCACAATTGCCATACAAAAAGATGCATACAGACCAACCATAGGATCGACACCGGCGATAATGGAAAAAGCAAGGGCTTCTGGAATAAGCGCAAGAGCAACTGTCATCCCTGACAAAATGTCTGCTCGAACATTTGAAAACCACTGCTGTTTAATACTTGCCATCATGATGGTTTATCACCTCTTATGAATTTTTTATACGATTTTCGACTTTCACGAAAATCAAGGCCGTTTTTAACGTATCAAATCGTACCATACAATTTCCTATTTGGAAACAATTAATTTTCGCAAATAAAAAGACGAGAAGCTTGATTGCTTCTCGTCTTTTTATTTGTTACGCGGCAGCATTTCGCTTCCATTCAGCAAATAAATGAAATTATGTTCATTCATTAATTGCTGCTTCAAGCGCAACAACAATCATATCGTTGAACGTCGTTTGACGTTCTTCTGACGTTGTTTCTTCACCAGTGAAGATGTGATCACTTACTGTTAAAACCGACAAAGCATTACGGCCGTATTTAGCCGCTAGCGTATACAGAGCCGTCGTTTCCATTTCAACTGCCAATACGCCGTGAGCTGCTAATTTTTCTAGCTGGCCGTCTTCATTGTAAAATTGATCAGATGTAAATACACTTCCTACTTTTAACTGAAGGCCTTTTTCAACACCTGCATCGTAAGCGCGCTTTAATAAATCAAAGTTAGCTGTCGGTGCGTAGTCAATAGGACCAAATTTAACGCGGTTCATTTGTGAATCACTTGACGAAGACATGGCTAAAATAACGTCACGTACTTTTACATCTTTTTGGATTGCTCCGCATGTACCCACGCGAATTAGGTTTTGAACACCATATTCATTCATTAGTTCATTTACATAAATAGCAATCGATGGTACACCCATTCCCGTTCCTTGAACAGAAACGCGCTTTCCTTTATATGTTCCTGTAAATCCAAGCATACCGCGCACTTCGTTATAGCAAGTTACATCTTCTAAAAACGTTTCTGCAATGTATTTTGCACGAAGTGGATCACCTGGAAGTAAAATTGTTTCTGCAATATCACCTTGTTTTGCCCCAATATGTACGCTCATTTCGTACCTCCTATATGTAAAAAATCTTACGCTTTCACTATACCATATTGTATCCCTTGCATGTCTATTTACTTCTAACATTATGCGTCAAAAATAAAAAGACATACTGCCCAAAAAATGGCGTAGTATGTCTTTTTATATAAGGGTACGCTAATAGCGCAAGGGATTTACTAACTTTAGCTGAGGTGATATGTATGGGGAAAAAACATCGCAACCGAATTAATTCGCCTAAAAAGAATAATCACATTCCAAAAGAAGCAATTATAGCAGAACATGAAGCCCATGGAGATGAATATTCAGCAACAAACCGAAAAAATGGCCCTGGTCATCATACTCGTGATTACTAAGAGTCAACATATAAATAAAAAGCGGCCAGATAGGTCGCTTTTACCTTATGTTTAACGTACATGCAGGCGATTCACTTTTTGCCATCCGTCTGTCCATAGCTTGTAGTAATACTTCCCTCGAGTACCTTCATCAATTAACAAAATATCGCCTGTGCTAATAAATCTCGCATCACAATCTTTTGGCAAATTATCAGCAATATTAAACATCTGAAATACTTGTGTTGCAGCGTCTTGATGATCGAATGCTGTAATCGTTAGACGATGGACAGGCTTATATCCGCGCTTTTCGCCTTTTTCTTCTGTTTGCATAATGGTTACATCATATTCTGTGCTAATATTAAATTGTTTTTTTATTGTGGTCCACACACTCAACATTCTTCCCTCCACCCAAAAGCAAGTATTTACTCTTTTACGTCATGTATTCTTATATAATTAGTGATAAAATCCGAAAATCCTTTATCGAATCAAAACGTTTTTTGTCGAAATTACTAGTTTCTCCTTATTAAACATGTACATAAAATATTTGTTTCCCATTTTATCATTAGTTGTTTTTGAATGGATGAATCAATAGACCTACTTAAACAAAATGAAATATTAACGAAAAAAATGTAACCATTGCTCCTATTTTTGGTTATATAGGCGCTTAGAAAGGAGGTAGACTCCTAATGACCAAGCAAGTCCTACACAATATCCTGCTAGTATATCCGTTAAAAAGTGTACGCCTAAATACAAACGGCTAAATCCAATTAATAAAATAATAATAGCAATTACGCATGCAGCTGCCGTTTTAATAGCCCTGCTTCTTGTATACATCCATATTAACAAAAGCACTCCGCTGTAAAACGCCATTGAGTTCATGGCATGTCCGCTCGGAAAACTATAGTGAGAGGCGGGAACGACTTGACTCCAATCAGGTCTTGGTCTTGCAAAAATCTCCTTCAATCCCAAATTTAAAGCGCGAACTCCCCAAAAAACAAGCGTGATATATAAAGCGAGCAATCCTTTTCGTTTATAAAGAAGAAATACTATAATGGCAAACCATATTGGCGCAGTGACATACCAAGATCCTACAGTTGTTATAAATATGATGATGGGTGTTAACGTATCCGTCCTCCATCCTTCAATGGTATGAAGTACATTAAAGTCAAGCTGTTTCACCCAAGGTGTATTAAACGTAAATAAAATGAGTAAAAAGAAAGCTAAAAGCGATACAATAAATAGAGAATATTTTGTAGTGCGATTTACCATTTTTTATTTCCTCCAACCTATTAAAAGAAAAAGCATGTAGCGTGCTACATGCTTTACTTATTCACACGTTTTGGCTGAATATAGTCTTCCGGCTTGGGAGCTTGATGAACGACAAATTCAGCCGAAAATTCCTCTTTTGCATTTATTTTTTTCGTTTGTTTTGATTGCGGCATATACCTCTCTCCTTTCTTTTTACTGTCTTTAATATACGAAAAATAAAGGAGAGCTATGCACGTTAGCTATAGCGTGAAATAATATTGGTTAATCTATTTTTTAACTGAGGAATTTCTTTTTCAGAAACATGAACATGAACGAGCGACTCATCTGCATCCAGCATTTCAGATAAAACCCCCCCAAACCCTCTGGCTCGTCGATCTACTTCTATAAATAAATCGTAGTCATGTAAGCCGCTCGGCTGCACGATGATTTCAATTTCATCTACTTTCCCAGCGTACACTCCACCGCTTGGAACAAATTCAAATTCTTGAACAAAAGGAAGTCTTTTTCTCATCCTGCGAGGAGCTTCTTCGCACTCGACTTGGCGCAAGCGAAAGCCAAGCTGTTCCATCGCTTCAATTGTGCTTGTTACCATAAGGTTAGGGAGCACTTTTACATGATCAATATCCGACGGATCAACCGCATCTTTAATATCGAGGCTCGTCGCCACCCACACTCGGGTTCTCCCTAATGTAACAGGCGTATCATCAGGCAGCTGAAAGGTAAAAGGAATAGACTTGGTTTCAGATGGTTGGATCGTAAACGGGTCGTTAATCTTAAACGTATTAAGTTCAATGTCCTGCTTGTATTTTTTATCGTCTCTTTCTTTTACATAGGTTGTGAATAGACGCAGATAGATGCTGTCAATTTTCTGCTCAACATTTCCGCCGTACACTTCAACAATCCCTTCAATCGTTTCACCAGCACGAAATTCATCATTGACAAGCTTAGCATCCACTCGCGCTGCACCAATTCCAATGCGGGCTAACGCTTTATTAAATAGCGCCATGCTTTTCCCTCCCCGAGTTCTTACTATTTATATAGTCATAAATGTCTTTTTGTAAACTTTTAATACTTTCATACGCTTCATCTGCTCTCAGCATTTTTTGAATGATGGTTTTAATGGGCGCCGACAAGCTTAGCTCTTGTTCCCAGCTTTTTTCTTGTTTATCCGTCGGCTCATAACCAGAATACAATAAAAATAAAAGAAAATGACCAAGCGCATAGATATCGCTTGCAACCGATGTTTGTCTCATAAACTGCTGTTCTTCTATAAGGCTGCTTGTTTCTTCATGAGCTCCCAAAAATCTTGCAAGACCAAAGTCAATAACATAGATGGTCCCGTTAACATCAATAATGTTTGGAATACGAAGATCACGGTGAACGATTCCTTGCTCATGAATAACGGAAACTACTTTTAGAATATCAAGTAAAATGTCAAGCGCTTTTTCTTCTGTATATACGCGCTTCTCTTCAAAAATTAAATCTTCAAACGTTTTTCCTTGAATCAACTCCATCACTAGAAAACACCCTTCATCTATTTCAACAGCTTCATACAGCGAAGGAATTTGAGGATGATCTAGTTGAGACAGCAGTTTTGCTTCATAATGAAAAGACTTCAGCCCCTGAGGCGTGCGCTGCTTCGTTTTGCGGAGTTGCTTTATTACTACCTCTTTTTGTTGCACAATGTCACTAGCAACATATGTTATACCATAGCTCCCCATTCCCAGTACATTTATGATTTCATAGCGCTCACAAATGACTGTTCCTTTTTTAAAAGGACGGTCAACTAGCCAGCGATGAAAGTGTTTGAACATTCGATTTTTCATTCCAAATCAACTTGAGAAAAAGCTTGAGAAGAAGCTTCCGCTTTTGCGTTTACGCTTGTAATGGTGATGACCATATTTTGAATGACTGTGGCTGTCATAATATTTGCTTCGTTTATAATCGCTACTGCTGCTATGGTGACGCGGACGTCTGTGATGATGATCACTGCTGCTGTAGTGGCGTGGACGTCGGTAGTGTCGATCACTGCTGCTGTAGCGGCGATGTTTAGATCCAGTTAATGATTCAAATATTTTTCTGAACATAAAGAAAACCTCTTTTCTTAACATTTGTTACCCTTTATACGTACGAAATGTTATAAAGGTTTCAAAAAGTCCCTTACCCTTTTTTAAAATAGTTAAACGTTTCAAAGGAGGCTTAACATGACTTCTACTGACACAAATCCCCTCATTAGATTGGAGGATGTTCTTCGTCTGCAGCAGATGATGCAGCACAAACCTCCTGCTATTCTCCCGCTCTCTTTTATTGGAGAAGATGTAAAATGGATTAAAGAAATTCGAAGAAAAGTAAAAAAAGCTAATCAAAACAATGTTACACGTACACAAGCTTATTTGGACTATTATCAAAAACACCCTGAAATTCACTGGGCTCTTTTAGCACACTTAGTTTCACGAAACGGCGGCTATTATATGACAGATCTCTCCACTACCTTAATAAAATCCCTGCTTTCATCAGAGAAACAGCACGCATACTTCTTGTTTTTAGAACATTCCAACTCAGCGATATTTCATGATGCTTACGCTCAGCTGTTACTCTATGAAAAAAGCAAAGAGCAAAACAGCAATCTGTTTCATTTACTCCCCGCCTTTCACATATCTTCTTTTATGAAAGCTGTTTGGAATGACTTTTGGCAGCACAGAAACAAAACGCTCTTATCAATAGCCCTGATTGTGAACGAACAGTATCATATCGAAAAAAATGTTCTCTTTAAAAAAGAGTTTCAGCGTGATGTTCTTAACTCTTGGCAGTTTCACACTCAAAATTTTCTCGGTATGACTCAAATCGTCTTTCCCTATTATTCAGGTAATAAAATTGATTTATGTGGAACGAAAGTCTACCATTTTGAGTCTGTGATAAGACGGATTGAAGTGGGAAAAACCCTATACGTTCTTCTTTTTTATTCAAACTTGCATGATGCTATTTATACCTTTAGCCTTAAACACCCTCATACAGGGTCTCGAAGCGATTATAATTCAGATATATTTACAAATGACAGAACTCATTCCAAAAAGCTCTATAGCCCGACTTTAACTATGAGCTGGGGAGACCGCGTACATCTTTTTTTAAGAAAAGAAGATTGGTTTGAAGACGAAAGCATATTTTCTCTTCTTGACTCTATTCCCGCTTCTTCAGTTAAAAAAATTCCCCTTCAGCATCATATAAAAGTGCAATCCGCTATAAAATCTGCTAATCCTTTTTCATAACCGCTGTCTCATAAACAAAACGACGAGTTTCCCCGTCGTTACAGATGTATCTATCTTTTTATTCTTCATCTTGCTCATCAATAATACATTTATCAATGAGATAATCAAAAGTTATATCCGCTAATTCGCCTAGCTCTTCTTCAGCGGGAACATAGCCTCGCTTGACTAGTTCATTGTAAAAGAACTCCGCAATTTCTTCCGTATCAATGACCACTTCGATTTCTTTCACAATATCACTCCTTATCCCGTTTGAACGGATTAGCGTACCTTATTTTTCTTAAAAATAGGTTCACTCCATCTTCTGCTTGAAGTTTTACCTTATACACATTTATGAACAATTTGGCAATAGTATGTCTAAAATTTCAGCAGTTTAAATAGAAAGGTAATTATACCCATTCTTTTTTCATTACCATCGCCGTATACACAATAAAAGATAGCTAAGAGAGATGTGATGATCTATCTCGGCTATCTTTTATTTATTAGGCATCTACCTGCTATTTTCCTTGTTCGGATTTTGCTATCTTTTTTAAATGTTTCAGCACTAAGTTCATGACTTCAGCGTATTCTTCATCTTCAAAAAGCTCATACAAAAATTTATAATCATTGTACACATCTAAAAGACCGTTTATAATCTCATGCTTTTCTTTAGTTAACCTCACTTCTTCTTTTTCAGAACCGTTTTGTTTTTTCATCTTTGGTAGCAACTCCGTCTTTTTAATTTCTTTACCTAAATACAACATATCAACACTTTGAGCGTAATTTTCTGTTTCCTCATGAGGAGTTACGAGAATGAGTTCTTCTTCACTAGCCTCAAGCCATTCTCCATCTGTTACACGTGACAATTCATAGACAATATCTTCCCATGAATCCTCTTTATAACGCCATATTTCTGTTCGAATACCAATGATTTTAAATAACTCTTTTCCATAATTAAAAACCTGGACGATATCGCCGAAGAAAAATTTATATTCAAGCTCTACTCTTTCCTGTACTAATATTTGACCTTCATATTCTTCTAGAAGCTCAATTGTATCTTCTAAAAAAAGACCTTCACTATGGTTGATTTCGTATACAAAAATCCCATCCATCACTTTTATATCGGTAATAGTGCCAACGGTCCCGTATATTGTTACAACGACTGTTTCACCAATTCCGTATTTAGGTTTTTTCTTCCCTGCCATCGTCGCACCTCCTTAGTAAACATACACCTACTGAAAAGTTACAATATTATATGCAGTAACTAAAAAAGGGGAAGTATAACATCTTTAGAACCAAGCCTTTATTATCTATTGCCCTCTATCATTTTTTTCTGCTTATTGTACAGGCTAAGGAAAATAAAAAGATCCGAACGATGAATCGTTCGGATATTCCTTCAACTAAAATACTGTTGTTCTAGCCTCTTTTTATTTTCTCACGCATTATTTTGATAAAGCTCCCATGCTTCATCAAATACGGTCATACTTGATAAATAATGTCCGTTGAGCTCTAAATAAGAACTCAGTTCGTCATAGTCTGTTGAAGATTTCGGGAAGCTGTGATCATCATAAGCACTTCGCGCAAACTCTCCCATTCGATCATGTTTTTTATTTGATCGGAATTTCATTATATAGTGATAAAAGGATTTCATCGTACTCCCCCTCCAGCGGTATGTGTATCTTTTCTATCATTTTTTCAAGAAATCTACAACTTTCTTCTGTGATATGTAGATGTCGAACACTGCAATATGAGTGTTTTACTGGACAAAAAATATTAAATTCATGTTACAGTTGCAAAACAAATTTCACTATTAGCGTAACGAATAAATATTGTTATATCAATATTTTTCTTTTTTCAAAAAGACATTTGTAACAAAAACACATCGTTTTTATAACAAAAGCGTTGATTCGACAGGTTTCTCAAGCCTTTATGTAATTGCAAAAAAGAAGAATTCATGTTTTAATTCCGTAGTGAAAGGTTATTCTAACAATAATCGCCATTTAAATAAATCTTGTTGGTGGGAGGTTTACATCAGCATATGTTGAGGAAAAATAATACTATGAATACTCGAAATGCTTACTTTGATAATGCTAAATTCGTATTAATTTTTTTAGTTGTATTTGGGCACATGATTTCTCCGTACCGAACAGATAGCAGCGGAATGCTGTCCATTTATCACTTTATCTTTATTTTCCATATGCCTGTCTTTATTTTACTAGCAGGTTATTTCTCGAAAAATTTCCATAAAAAAGGATATTACAAAAAAATATTTACAAAGGTGGCTCTTCCTTACTTAGCTTTCCAAACGATCTATACTCTTTATTATAGTGTGCTTTATACAGATGAAACGTACACGCTTCAATATTTGGTTCCTAGATGGGCAATGTGGTTTCTACTGAGCTTAATTTTTTGGAAATTAATGCTTCCTTTCTTTGCAAAATTCCCAATGTGGATTAGCTTAACTGTCTCTATTTCGCTTGGACTTGCAATGGGCTTCATTGATATTGACGGATTTGATAAAATTCTAAGCATTAGCAGAATGTTTGTCTTCTTCCCGTTTTTCCTTTTAGGCTACTATTTGTCACAGCGACAAGAGCCTTTTACAAATCTTTTGACAGCGCGAAATCGAATCATTGCATCCATCGTATTACTAGTTACATTAATTGGAAGCTACTCTTTCTTAGACGACACGGCTTACACAGATATGCTGTATGGAACGAACACGTACGACAATGTGGCCGAATTTTTAATGCGCGTTTCTCACTATGGAATTGCTTTTCTTGTATCTTTTGCCTTTATGGCTTTAATTCCAACGCGCGGTTTTGCTTTAACAAGCATTGGACAGCGATCCCTATACGTGTATTTATTGCACGGCTTCATTTTAAAATGGTTCTTTACAACTGACTTCTCAAAAAGTTTAGAGCCAACATCATGGGGTATTATCGTCTTAATCGCACTGTCCATTTTAGTAACGATGCTTCTTGGCAGCCGTATTGTCGATTGGTTCATCACCGGTACCAAGCTCATCGTTCAGTTTGTTACACCTAAAAAAGCCATTCAGAAATTTTCATTAGCATTCAAACGTACGTTTTCATAAAAGTCATACTCCTAAAGGAGTATGACTTTTTTCATTTTCTTTAGAGAAACCAAGTAAATAATTTCATTTTGCTGAATTTTATGTTAACGTTTTAATATCTAAAGGAAGGGAGTTTTTCAAGATGGAATTAGCATATTATGATGGAGAGTTTAGAGATATTAACGAGGCTGTTATTCCAATTGATGAACGCGGTCACCAGTTTGGAGACGGTGTTTATGAATTTATTCGTGTATACAAAGGAGTTCCGTTTTCGATTGAACGTCACTTAGACCGCTTAGAAAGAAGTGCAAAGGCAATCTTTATTGAACTGCCGGTTTCAAGACAGGAACTAAAGGACATCATTCGTCAAGGAATGGAAAAATCAACGTTAAAAGACGCTGATATTTATATTCAAGTTACGCGCGGGATTGCTCCTCGAAATCATTTATTTCCTGATGTACCTGCACAATTAGCACTCACAATACGCCATCCTCGCCAAACACCTGAAGAAGCCTATGAAAAAGGCATTTCCACTCTTCTATTGGAAGACGAACGATGGGCTAATTGCTATATCAAATCATTGAACCTACTTCCTAACCTTCTGGCCAAACAAGCTGCGGCTTCTAAAGGGTGCAAAGAAGCTATTTTAGTAAAAGACGGATACATAACCGAAGGGTCGAGCAGCAATGTATTTGCGATAAAAGACAACGTCTTGTTCACGACTCCTGCCACAAGAAAAATTCTATCCGGTATTACGCGCGCTAACGTACTGGAATGTGCGCAGGAACAAGCCATTCAAATCCGAGAACAAAATATGACTCCTTCCTTTTTAAAAGACGCAGATGAAGTTTTTATTACGAGCACGTCTGTTGGTCTTTTGCCCGTTTCGAAAATAGACGAAGTCGAACTTCCAACTGTTCGTCCTGTTACAGTAGCTTTAAAGCACGCATACAGCCTACGTACTGCTGGAACAAAGGCTTATCAATAAGAAAATCCGCCCCTTACAAAATAAGGGGCGGATTTTTAGAATTTAAAGTAGTTGCGCTTTAATAATCTTGGCACTTTTAATAGCTCATCATACCGAATGGATTCATCAAGTTTTTTTGTATCGACAAGAAGCAGCTGTGTTTCCACTTCTTCTATGATCTCTTCTTCTTGATATGACATCCCGCAACCTGAACAGCTGATACATGGCATATGAGTAATTTCGATACTTCTCGTTCCATCTGGCAATTCCCAGTATGCGGTATTGGTTGTTTCTACCGCTTTTTCTTCTTCGCACCATGCGCATTGAACAGTCATATTACAGGACCTCCTTAAGATGATGGAGCATCGTCGCTTTTACCGTCTTTTTTCAATTGAGCTTTAAACTTTTTATCTTTTAATTCATCTCTTTTTTCACGTTTGTCTTTTAGGCTTTCGTGAGCACTGTCACTTTCATATGTTTTACGTCTTTTTACTCTCCCTAACCCTTCCGGTACAAGGTTGAATTGAGCATCATTCATAAGACCCGAGATGCCGATGGAAGAATCTTTAGCATCCGATTCTGGATAAACAGCTCGAAAATAATCATCTGCACGCCCAGGCACATAGCTTTCTGGCTCCGGATACGTCGTAATCACGCCTTCAAAGTTTCGCAGAACAACTTTACTTGCGCTTTGACTAATAATATAGTTTGGCTGAACGGCAATCTTTCCTCCACCTCCTGGCGCATCAATAACAAACGTTGGAACAGCATAGCCAGACGTATGACCTCGCAGCCCTTCCATAATTTCAAGCCCTTTGGAAACAGGTGCGCGGAAATGCCCAATTCCTTCTGATAAATCACATTGATAAATATAGTAAGGACGAACGCGTATTTTTACTAAATCGTGCATAAGCTTTTTCATGATAGCTACGCTGTCATTAATCCCAGCTAAAATAACCGCTTGATTGCCAACTGGAACGCCTGCATCGACAAGCATTTCACATGCTTTTTTTGTCTCTTCCGTAATTTCAATGGATGTATTAAAGTGAGTATTTAACCACACTGGATGATATTTTCTTAAAATGGCACATAAATTTTCCGTTATTCGCTGCGGAAACACAACGGGTGCTCTGGTGCCAATTCGAATAATTTCCACGTGGGGAATAGCTCTTAAATTTTTCAAAATATATTCTAAAATGTTGTCATTAATCAGCAAGCCATCACCGCCTGAAATGAGTACATCTCGTACTTCAGGTGTTTTGGCGATATAAGCAATCGCAGCATCTAACTGCTTTTTTGGAACGCCCATTCCAATTTGTCCTGAAAACCTTCTTCGAGTGCAGTATCTGCAGTACATGGAGCATTGATTGGTAACTAAGAACAAAACGCGATCCGGATAGCGATGAGTCAATCCTGGCACCGGAGAATCTTCGTCTTCATCTAGCGGATCTTCTAGATCGTATTTTGTTTTATGAAGTTCTTGGCCAACCGGAACAGACTGCATACGGACGGGGCAGCGAGGATCATCTGGATTCATTAAAGATGCATAGTAAGGCGTAATATTAAGCGGAATGGTTTTGGTTGAAATGCGCACTCCTTCTTCTTCTTCAGGAGTTAAATTAATGACTTTTTTTAAATCATCTAGCGTTCGAATTGTGTTTGTTAATTGCCAAATCCAATCGTTCCACTTTTCCTCGGGCACATCTTTCCATAATTCGATATCTTTCCAATGTCGGGACGGCTTATATAAATCATATAACATACAATCGCTCCTTTATGAAGATTTACTATTGTTATATGTTACAGCCCATAAATTGGTTAATTATTTCTCATCCTTTACTTTTTGATAGATCCTTCACCCATACGTTCATATCTTCTAACGATTTATAAATGTAACAATTATTCGTTAACCGTCCCGTATAGGTATACCCAAGCTGATGAAAAGCGGCATTCATCCCAAATGAAAGCGCTCTCGCTATTGTGTATGCACAAAAAATATGCCTCTGTTTTAGCTCCGCCTCTAGTGCGCTTAATAAATGCTTCATGAATCCATACTTTCGGTAAGCAGGGAGAGTCGCACAATCCGTTAGTTCAGCATTGTGATAGACATAGTCAATTTCAGCAGAAGCAGCGCTAACGATATCGTTCTTGTCAACGATGATATAAAACAAATTATCTTCTTGAAGCAAACTAGAGAGATACTCTTCTTCATAGAGGGGAGTCGGATACACTGTGAAGATTTGACGGTAGAGCTGAGAAAGTTGTTTGGCGTCAGATGAAATGGCTCGGCGCATGATCAGTTGATTCGATAAAGGAGAATAATCAGATGTCGGCAAATTCAAAACATCTTGAAGCAGCTCTGTTTCTTTTAACGTCTCCCCGCTGTCTCGGCGGGATTGAGACGTATAGTAGCATAAAAGATACGCGTCGCTTCCGTTAAAATAGTAGGGAACAGTTGCTTCTAAAGAAAATCCCAAGCTCATCCAGTCCAACAGATGTTCGGCACGTGCTTTTATAATCCACTTTTCGTACGTTGCCTTATCCATTTCTTTATATATATAGCTGTAAATATCGTTCACATTTCCCCGGTAATCATCCATTCTCAGACGCTTGTTACATTCATCTAAAAAAAGAGTCATAGCAAAGGTTGGTTGACAAATAGTTTCTTGTTTCGCCATTTGTTTGTACCCTCTCCCTTTTTAGCTTAGTCTGCAATACTGCACCAGTCTGCTACGGTGAGCGCAATAATTTCTGCTGCATCAAGCATCGTTTGAATACAAATATACTCATTCGGAAAGTGGGCTACTTCTGTTACTCCTGGTCCAAACACAACTGTTGGAATATCTCCAACTTGTGACAATATCCCTCCGTCCGTTCCCCAAGGAGATGCTTCAATAATCGGCTGTTTCTGTTTCACTTGATAAAAAGAGGACGAAAGAGAGGTCATAAGCGGATGCTCTAATTCAATTTCACCAGGAAGCCAGTGGGCCCCAAACCATTCCAAGTCGACAGGATGCTCAGCAAACCACTCATCGCACTGAGGCAAAAGTTCAAGCCACGATTTCATTTCCGCTCTGACATTTTTCATTTTTTCATGCGGAGCAACTCCTATCCTGCCTTCTAATACTACTTGATCAGCAACTGAAGAAGGCCACGTCCCTCCTTGTATATTTCCGATATTAATGGGCACGGGAATGGGAATTTTATTATAGAGCGGGTCTGTAATTCGGCTGTTTCTCTCTTTTTCAAGACCCTCAATATGTTTAAGCACAACAGCTGCTTTTTCAATGGCACTCACGCCTTCATACCGAGTCCCTCCATGTGCTGCTACTCCATGTACGGTCACGCGAAACCACATCGAGCCTTGCTGTTTAGGAAAGATCTTCATGTTGGTTGGTTCTGGAATAATGGCACCATCTGCTTTATACCCTCTAAGCACGCAGGAAAGTGTTCCTGCCCCTCCACTTTCCTCTTCTACTACGCTTTGAAAAATAACATCTCCTTTTAATGAAATACCTAGCTCTTTTAATGCTTGAATCGCTAAAAGTAACGACACATTTCCTCCTTTCATATCCGTTGCACCGCGCCCATATAAGTTTCCATCTTTTACAACGGCCGTATAAGGGTCTTCCTTCCACTGTGAAAGATCGCCGGGAGGCACAACATCAATATGTCCGTTTAAAATGATGGATTTTCCCCCACCTTTTCCTTTTAACACGCCTACCACATTCGGGCTATCTCGGAAACTAGAACGGTTGGAGGCAAAAGCTTCATGGGTACGAAGTGTTTTTTCGTCTGGTTCCCATATATCAATATCTAACTGCAGCTGTCGAAGGCGTTCAATGACAATTGCCTGCGCATGCTTTTCAGAACCCTGTACGCTTGCTTCTTCTACGAAACGCTTGAGTAAACGCACTGCACTTTGACGATGCTCTGTCATCCAGTTATGAATAGATTGCTGTATGTTCATGTAATGGTCCTCCTTATCGTATCGTAATCAATTGATCACTCAGGCGAACGGTTGCTTCTGTTGAACTCAAAATATCCTCTACGGTATAAGGAGACATTAACTCGGTTAGAAGAAGCGCATCTTTTTCTACTTTAAAAACCGCCCGATCCGTAATAACTAATCCCACGCAGCCCGAAGCAGTAAGAGGTAAAGAGCATGTCTTGACCAGTTTTGGTTCTCCTGTCTTACTCGTATGATTCATTAGCACAATGACTTTTTTCGCTTTTTGAGCTAATTCCATCGCTCCTCCCATCCCAGGAACTCGCTTACCTGGCACAATCCAATTAGCTAAATCCCCTTTTTCACTCACTTCTAACGCACCAAGAATGGTCATATCGACGTATCCTTTTCGAATCATCGCGAAGGCTGTAGCACTATCACAGTATGAAGCCCCTTGAACAGTAGTTGTTGGATAGCCTGCTGCATTGCAGACATTCTCATCTTCTTCACCTAAAGGAGGCGAAGATCCTAACCCTAAAATTCCGTTTTCAGCATGAAACATCACATGAACAGCGCTTGGTACATAATTAGGAATAAGAGAAGGAATGCCAATCCCTAAGTTAACAATCATGCCGTTTTTGAGTTCAGCCGCAGCACGTCTTGCAATACGATGACGAATATCTATTCCCAAACCCATTTCCAATTCACTCCTTTTGAAGGCACAATATAATCCACAAATACGCCTGACGTCATCACATTCTCTGGGTCAATGTCGCCAAGAGGAACGATTTCCTCCACTTCAGCAATAGTTATACGACCTGCCATAGCCATTAATGGATTAGTGTTTCGAGCGCTTTTATCATAGAGCAAGTTGCCGAATGGATCTGCTTTTTTTGCATATACAAAAGCCACGTCGGCTGTGAGCGGTTTTTCAACTAAAAATGTCTTGCCGTCTACTTCCACTTTTTCTTTTCCAAATTGAATAATGTCATTTTCTATTCCTACATCAATCAGTACTCCTCCAAGTCCAACTCCCCCCGCTCGAATCCGTTCAGCAAGCGTTCCTTGAGGAGAAAACTCAACTTTCAGCTTTTCTTCTGTCATCAGCGTTCCAGCCACGGGATTCGATCCAATGTGAGAAGCGATCAGTTTTTGAATTCTTCCTTGACTTACTAATTTTCCCGCACCAATATGAGGAAAGCCTGAATCATTACATATCAGTGTGAAATTTGATTTTTCGCTTTCAATAAGACCGTCAATGAGAGAAGGCGGACTGCCTACGCCTCCAAACCCTCCTATCATCAGCGTAGCAGCATGATCCACGTATTCAATTGCTTGTTCCACAGTTGTAATCTTTTGAAATGAGTTTTCGACCTTTGTCACTTATTTCACCTCATCTCCCTGTTTTTCATTTTGTACTTCATACAATGTTTTCGAAAGCAACACGACCGCTTCATCAAGTTGGCGATGAGTAATCGTAAATGGTGGCGCAATAATAATACCGTCTCCTTCTACTCCATCTGTTCCTGCTTGTGAAGGATAAAGGAGAAGACCATTTTTATGGGCTTTACTTATTACGCGCGCCGTCATATTTTCGGAGGATGAAAAAGGCTCCTTGGTTTTTGGATTTTGTACAAGCTCAAGACCAACTAGTAAGCCTTTGCCACGAATATCACCAATGATAGGGTAAAGAAGTTGAAGCTCCTTCAATTTTTTTACTAAATAGTTTCCTTTCAGCGCTACTTGTTGAACAAGATCGTTCTTTTCAATATAGGCTAAGACAGCTAGCCCTACAGCCGCTGACAGCGGATTAGCGCTTAGCGTATGGCCGCTCATAATTAATTTGGATCCGTTCATGATAGGTTCAATCGTTTTGCTGCTAGCTAACGTAACGGCTATCGGTGTATATCCTGCTCCCACTCCTTTTCCAAGCGTCATGATGTCTGGTTTAGCTCCCCAGTGCTCATATGCAAACATCACGCCTGTACGCCCAATGCCAGTCATGACTTCATCGGCTATCCATAACACATCATATTTATCACAAATTTCTCTTATCACTTCATAATAACCGGGTGGAGGTGTAAGAGCTGCTCCGGCAGCTCCTACAATGGGCTCTGTAATAAAAGCAGCAATATGTTCAGGGCCGGTTCGTTTGATAACTGTTTCCAATTCGTGTGCACAAGCAAGATTACAGGATGGATAGGTTTGATGAAACGGACATCGATAGCAATAAGGAGGTGAAACCGAAGGATAATCTTCAAGCAAAGACGAGAAACGTTTTCGTCTTCCAACGTGCCCTGACATAGACAGCGCTCCTATTGTAATACCGTGATAGCTCATCCAGCGTGACAAAACCTTTGTTTTGGTTGGCTTTCCTTGCTCTTGAAAATGCTGAATGGCTGTTTTCATAGCCGTTTCAGTCGCTTCTGTCCCGCTGTTAACAAAAAAGCTCCACTGGAAATGATTGCTGCTTAATTCACATAGTTTCTTAGCTAAGGCTTCCGTCGGATCGCTTGTAAACTGCGACCGATATACAAACGCAACTTTCTGTGCCTGATCCGTCATCGCATCAATAATTTCTTTTACGCCGTGTCCGATACTTGCTGTAACTGCCCCTGACGAAGCATCTATGTACTTTTTTCCATCTTGGTCGTACAAATAAATTCCTTTTCCATATGAAATAACTGGGTAGTCGTCGTCGAGCAGCGGCTTTATAACATGGGTCTTATTCATTTCCGCACTCTCCTTTCAAACACATACTCTTATTAAACTGTATGCTGAAAAGAAGAGTTTCTTGCCAATAAAAAAAGCCCTAGCATATAGCTAGAGCTTTTACATTTATTAAGCCGATTGCGTTACAGATTTATCGATACGCTTTGCTTCTGACTCAGCCACAATAACGGCACACGCAGCGTCCCCCGTAATATTTACAGATGTACGAAGCATATCAAGCAAGCGATCAATCCCGATAATCAATCCGATACCTGCTACAGGCAGGCCAACCGAACTCAATACCATCGCTAGCATAATGAGACCAACTCCCGGCACGCCTGCTGTACCAATACTAGCAAGCACCGCTGTTAATACAACCGTCACAAGAGCACCCAGCGACAGGTCAACGCCGTATACTTGCGCAATAAAAATAGTCGCGACACCTTGCATAATTGCTGTTCCATCCATGTTAATGGTAGCACCTAACGGCTGAACAAAACTGCTGATGGACTCCGGGACACGAAGATTTTTTTGAGCCACATTCATTGAAATCGGAAGCGTTGCACTACTGCTTGATGTACTGAATCCAACTGTCATCGCAGGAGCAAAACCTTTAAAAAATTCAATAGGGTTACGTCTGGCCATAAGAGCGACTGACCCCCCATATGTTACAATCGAATGGATGAACAGTGCGAGCACGACTACAATCATGTAAAGCCCCATCGCTTTAATTGCCTGCCAGCCTTGACTTCCAACCGCTGTTGCAAGAAGCCCAAATGTTCCGTAAGGAGCAAACTTCATCACTAGATTTACAAGGTACATCATCAATTCATTGCCTTGCTCGAGTAAATTATAAAGCCCTTTGGTTTTACTTCCAAGCATCGTAATACCAAAACCGATAAAGATAGAGAAAACGATAAGTTGAAGCATATTCCCTTCAGCCATCGCTTGGATTGGATTGACTGGAATCATATTTAAGAATGTCTCTCCAACCGGCGGTGCTTTTTCAGCTTCAAAAGAAGCGTTTTGTGTATCAAAAGATCCAAATGTTCCTGGTTTAATAACAAACGCTAATAATAAACCAATTACAATAGCAACGGTTGTTGTCACTAGGAAGTACGAAACTGTTTTTGCCCCGATTCTTCCCAGTTTTTTAGGATCTCCTAAACCTGCTACGCCTAACGTGATAGAGAAAAACACAATTGGTACAACAAGCATTTTAATTAAGCTTAAGAAAATTTGCCCAAGCGGCGTAAACAAGTACTTGTCCAGCGGAGCAAAAGCACTTGGAGCAAAAGCATTAATCAACACTCCTACAACAGCACCAGCAATTAGCGCGATAATGATCTTTGTCGATAGCTTCATAGATTTACCTCCCATAAATAAATTATATTAGAATGATTCTAACTACTATACTTATTTTACCATGCATTGAGGGTGATAACACTCAAAATATACAATATATTAAAAATTTTCAGATTAATAGTTTAGGAATATTTTTAGCTATACAAAAAAACATGAGAATATCATGGTTTCATAGACCTGTTATTCCCTCACTGAATGCTTACGGAGTTAGCTGTCGGATTCGGGTACGTGAGTTACCCTACTTGATTCATTCAAGATTCACCCCAAGTACATTACGCACAAATATGGGTCCTCCGTTCTCTTATAAAACAAAAGAGATTAAGCAAATAATTTTCTTTAATATTTTTGCATGATAATAATTGTTACTTTAATTAAAATTCATTTTATGTATTCCTGTCAAGTTTTTATTCAAAAATAATGCATGATTTTATCGTAAAAAGTTGAGAATTGTTATATTTTAAAATATTTACATCATATTTTAATAAACCAAAAACACTTATTTAACAAGACTTACAATCTAATGAATAAAAAATTAATTCAAAAAATAGTTTATAAAGTGAACTTTATTTCCATTAATATCATTCATTAATATGTATAATTATTCTAATATCCATGTACTTTACTGCTTCCATAAATATTTTACTTATCAAAAAAAATAACTCTTTCCAACTGTTGATTTTATCCTTGTACTGCTTGATATACACTCCCTAAAATTTCACTGACTTTATTGATGCGAAGAAATCGACATTATCAATTCCCCTTATTCTACTTAATTCTGCTCAAGATAGAAGTATAGATTTCCTACTATCTTTTAAAAAAGGAGCGGGTAATTATCATATAAAACTATCGGAGTTGGAGCGGTACAAGTTCTTTACTTTTTACTTATTCCCTCTCGTTATTTAACCCATAAAAAAAAGAGGCCGTGACGGCCTCTTTTTTTATACAGTAACAGGTTCAGAACTTGCTTTACGATTCTTTAATTTTTCAACAATGTCACGCGCTACCCACACACCACACGCACTTGCCTGCGCGAGTCCTCGCGTAATACCAGCTCCGTCTCCTCCCACGTATAAACCGGAAATTTCAGTTTCAAACTTATCGTTTAACTTCGGACGGGCGGAGTAAAATTTCGCTTCCACACCGTAAAACAGCGTATGTTCAGATGCTAACCCAGGCGTTACATGATCCAGTGCTTCTGTCATTTCAATTAAGCTTTTCATTGTATTGTATGGAAGCACTAAACCCAAATCACCAGGGACAGCTTCTTTTAACGTTGGTTCTAAAAAGCCTTCTTTAATTCGATTCGCTGTTGAACGGCGCCCCTTTAAAATGTCTCCATACTTTTGAACAACTAAGCCTCCGTTTGACAGCATATTAGCTAATCTTGATACTTCGTGCGCATATTCGTTCGGCTGATCAAATGGATCCGAAAATTTATGAGAAACAAGCAGCGCAAAGTTCGTATTTTGACTTCCAAGCTTCGGATCTTTGTATGCGTGTCCATTTGCTAACATAATCCCTGAATGATTCTCTACTACCACATGCCCTGAAGGATTGCTGCAGAACGTTCTGACTCTTGTACCTACAGACGTATTGTAAATAAATTTCCCTTCGTACAAGTGCTTGTTGATTTCTTCCATAACAACGTTAGATGTTTCTACTCGAACACCGATGTCTACTTGATTGTTAATCATTTTCAAACGGCGTTTTTTTAGTAAGTCGCTCATCCACTTCGAGCCGTCTCGACCTGGTGAAACCACGACTTTATCAGCCGTAATTCTGTCACCATTCTTCAATTCAATACCGCGCACGATATGCTGACCATCTTCTTTTTCTGTTATTAAATCGGCTACTTCCGTTTTATACTGCATATCAATTTTTTCTTTTAAGTATTCATAAATGCTTTTTAAAATTTCTAAATTTTGCTCTGTTCCTAAATGACGCACTTGGGCACGCAATAGCTTTAATCCTGCTGCGTATCCGCGTTTTTCAATTTCACGAACTTTATCAGTTAACGGATCCGTAATCGTATCGGTTGCTCCGTGTTTTAAATTAATTTCATCCACGTATTTAATTAAATCTACCACCTGTGATTCAGACAGATAATCCGTCATCCAGCCTCCAAATTCACTGGTGATATTAAACTTCCCATCTGAATATGCGCCGGCTCCACCGAAACCATTTGTGATAGAACAAGCAGGCAAACAGCCAGCAAACTCTTTTCTGCCAACTGCAGGCGGACATTTTTCAATTTTTTTCTGAAGAATCGGACAATTACGTCGATAGATATCGTGTCCTTTATCGATTAATAAAATAGTTGCTTCCGGTAATTTTAACGTTAGCTCATAGCAAGTAAAAATTCCAGCGGGTCCTGCCCCTACCACAATAACATCATAATTTGAGTTCATTGTACATTCTCCCATCATCTTTTTTCTTTGGGTAAAAGATAAAAGTTATTGACCGAATTTTCTTTTTTTATTATCATTCGGTTATTTTCTAGACATTTGATAATATATCAAAAACAAACCCTTTAGTCAACAATATACACGAACATTAAAATAAAAAATTAAAAAAACATTCGTTTTTATTTTAACCAAACAAAAACCAGCGAACGAATAGCAAGCGCTACGAAATGTTCACTGGTTCTTTAATATACGGAAGAGCAATTTCTACTTTTGTTCCTACTCCTACTTTACTCGCAAATGAAATATGCCCTTGATGCTGTTCGATTATTCGGTAGCTAATCATTAATCCTAGCCCAGTTCCTGTTTGTTTGGTGGAATAAAATGGTTCACCTAGCCGAGCTAAAGATTGCTCATCAATTCCACATCCTTCATCCTCGATAATGACCATGCCGTATTCATTTCTTTTCTCAACGGTAACTTTAACTGTACCTTTGCTCATTGACTCAAGCGCATTTTGAATTAAATTAATAAAAACTTGTTTAAGCGCATTTTCTTCACAAAAGATTGTAATCTCATCACTAATCTCATTAATAATACGACAATTTTTATAATTGGCGTGTGTATCTAATAGTAATGTCACGTGACGTATGATTTGATTGAGACTTTTCGGATGGTATGAATTTTCAATTTTAGGCTTGGCCAGCGTTAAAAATTCTTGAATAATGGATTCGACGCGATTCAATTCTTCAAGCATAATATCATTGTATTCTTCATTATACTGTTTCGATGCTTTTAGCAGCTGAATAAACCCTTTAATCGCCGTCATTGGATTACGGATTTCATGTGCTACTCCTGCCGCTAGCTTGCTCACCATTGTAAGCTTTTCAGATTTGCTTGCCATTTCATCATATTTTTTTCGATCCGTTACGTCGCGAATAATATACTGAATGGCATCCTGTCCTTCAAACTTAATTTTGGTTGCCGAAGATTCAATAATGACGACCCCTTTTTTAGTCAATAGTTTCACATCAACACGTGGCCTCACGGACATTCCATTCATCAGCTGAACCATTCGTTCTTTTACAATTTCTAAATGTTCGGGGTGAATAAAGTGAAGCCAAGGACGCCCGATATACTCTTCTTTTTTCTCGCCGCCAAGAAGTTTAACACCAGCGGGATTCAAATATTGAATTCTGCCTTCTCTCGTTACAATAAATGCATCTTGACTCTGCTGGACAAACTGCTTATATTGCTTCATTTTCCGAATGACTTCCTCTTGCTTTTCAATACTTGAGGAAAACTCTTTCCACTGAACAACTAAGAGCGGAATATCTTCTTCCGTGCGCTGAATATGGATATGCATCGGAAACTGCTGATCTACTTTTTTCTTAAGTAAAACAACTTCTTCCTCTTGCTTTCTTAACGGTTCCACTTCATGCTTTTCAATAAAAAAGCGATTTGGCTCTTCAAATACATTACAGGAAAGAAGCCGTTCCTCCGTCGTTTTAAAAAGGTGGCAGCAAGCTTCATTTAAAATTTGAATATCGCCATCCATATTCATTACGAGCATTGGTGTAAATGACATTGAAAATAGTTGTTGAAATACTTTTTCCTTTTCCATATATTCACCTTCGCTTATTGAGTTACTAGCTATAGTATAATATGGTAAATGTTGATTTGGCAAAATTTTTTTATTATTTAAACAATTTATATGTAAGTTTGTCCTTTTCCATCTTTTATAAAAAGCTCGCACATGCGAGCAAATGAGACCTAATCAGCAAAAACAAGTGCAGCCAATGATGATTAATAAAATAAATAGCACAACAATTAATGCAAATGACTGGCCCGTTCCGCAATGATGATAACCGCCAATTGGATAGTGGCAAGTATCATATAGGTGGTGATAGCCTCCGTGATGGCATGGGTCGTAACAATCGTAGTTATACATAGCAATCTCTCCTCTTGTTTTTTTCATTTCGTACACTGTACTTTATATGCGTTAGTTGATTGTCCTGTATGTGCATTCGCCCATTTTTTACTTTCTCTTACGCCATATTCGCCTTTTGGGCTGCAGCGTATACGAAAACAACAAAAGTAAAATACTGCCCATCACCAGTAGCGTAGTAAAATCTTTCATAAACTCAATAATGACCCCTATATACGGGAGATGGTATGCGTAGCTTCCAATCACTTTAAAAGAAGCAGGCAAAGAATTTCTTTGAGCTGTAACCAGTACATCAGGGTCTTGATTATGGGCCAGTACAAGTTCATTCTTTGAAGAAGATGATTCGTCTCTAAAGACAACCATATCTCCGCGATGCAGGTGGTGATAATCCGTTTCTTGAACGGTTACAGTGAAACCAAATAGGCTTGGAACTGTGCTAACAAATAAAAATGTAAAGCAAATTGCATAAAGAACAAGTACATATCGAAACGCAGAAAACATACATTTATTGATCATAGGTAATCAGCTCAATTCGCTCGGTTACTTTATTTAGCGCGGGGGTAATGTGATTAAATGAAGTAGAGCGCTCTGTAAATTGAATTAAAAGTAGCAGCAGTAAAAAACTTAACATGATTAACCGTAGCATCCGAGCATAAAAATCACGCATGCTCTCACTCCTTTTTTCTATACTAAATTCGGTCGTACAATAAGCCTTCAGTCAATAATTTGATTCAGTATATGCACATAGAGGGCGTTTGGCTCATTGTTTCTTCTTGGAGATCTCGGGAGTGATCAGTGATCGGCATAAATTATGAGTTTTAGCATATGTTTGGTTACGTATGGAAATGTTTTTATACTCCGACAATAAGGGAGCTGAACATATGGCTAATTATTCCTTTGATCAATATATTAAAAAAGCAATGAAATACGATTTTCTAGCTAACTACTATAAGTATAGTGATCCATCTAAGCATATTCATTATTATCAAAAGCATTTGTACTATATCCAGCAGGCCATCTTAACTTCTTCTGAAAATACGAATTTACGCGTAAATCCGCCGCAAATTCGTATACTTCACGCTTCTCCAGATTCTCCATCTGTAGATATTTATATTAACAACAAACGAGTGATTCGCAACTTAACTTATAAACAAGAAACAGATTATATTGAATTACAAGAACCTGGAAGATACACAATTTCTATTTATCCCGCTGGAGAAACGGGAAGACCTGTTTTAACGGAATCATTTACATTTGAAGGAAACCAAAATTACACGGTAGCGGCGGTAGATGAGCTAAACAAGCTTGATTTATTATTTATCTATGACAATACGGATGTACCAAGTGGAGAAACGAAGCTTCGGTTTGTGCACCTTTCTCCTGATGCTCCTGCTGTGGATATTGCGGCTAGAGGTGGAGACGTCATTTTTTCTGGCGTACAGTTTAAAGAAGTCACAAAATATTTGCCTTTATCCCCCATGCATGTTCAACTTAGTGTGCGCATAGCAGGAACCAAAAATGTAGTACTCGAAATCCCAGCACTGAACCTTCGCCCGAATCGAACATATACGGTATATGCCGTCGGATTTGCTAAAAACCGTCCTGCATTAGAAGCGCTGATTTCCCAAGACCGTTAACAAAAAAAACCTTCCAAATTGGAAGGTTTTTTTTATTCACTGCGCGAAATTAAACGTACGCGAATATCATCATTTTTTAAATCAAACTTTTGTACTTTTACAGCAAAATCACTCTCTAACTTCATCTGCTGTAACGCTACGTATACTGATTCATTCTTTGGATCGATTGTTACCCATTCTGGTAGCGCAAAATTATTATTTACGTATCGAAGCACTGTGCGGACAGGCAGCTGCAGCTTCCCAACAGAAAGTGACTGCTGTTCAAGCACAATATCTCCATTTTTTTGTACGATCGGATCAAATGTCATTCGAATATTAATATCATCGCCGAATACTTGAATCGTTCCGTCTACTCTTACTACATCGGTAAGAGTAATTTTGTAGTTAAGCGGCTGATTCTTAAATTCTTTTTTTAAATATTTATCAATCAGTACATTTAAGTCCGCTTTTTTAGCCAAAATAGTTAGTTCTGCGTCTCCTTCTACTTTTTCAGAGGGAGTTGGATTGACCTTGTCAACCGGTTGAAAAATAAACGCAATAATAAGGATAGCCCCTAGAACATTAATCCCTAATAACGCGATAAATAGGGTTTTCCACTTCTTCATATAACAATCTCCTTACTCGTTCCCACTCTCTTTCGTGTTTTTCTCTTTTTCATCAGATGTAACTTCTTCTGCTGTTTCCTTTTTCTGGTCTCCAACGAGAGGATCTTCTTCCTCCATTGATTTACTAATGCGCTCAGCCATTAGTTTGTACCCTTTTTTATTAGGGTGAAACTCGTCTTTCCCTAATAAATTTACGTCAGAATCATAAAAAATATCATCAATTTTTACATAACTTACATTATCATATTGAGAAGCAATTTTCTCGCTTGCCGCATTCCATTCATTAATAACGACATTAATTTCTTTCACATCACTTAACGATTTAAAGAATGGATTATAAAAACCGATTAAATAAATATGGGCATTAGGATTAAGCTTACGTATGCGTGAAAACACGTCATTTAGACGTTTTTCATATTTTGACTGCTGTGATTCAAACGTCTTAATTGAGATATTGTAAAAGTAATCCCTTACCACTTTCATCACGTCATTGCCGCCAATCGTCAAGAAAACGATGTCTGCTCTTGATACTTCAGCTGCTACTCCCGGCTGATTTAACCTCGCTAATAGCTGATCCGTCCGATTTCCTCTTTTGCCTAGATTCTCTGTTCGTACATTTTGCACTTCATTTTGTTTAGAAAGGTATTTAGTTAAGTATGGTACATAACCGCCTTTTTTAGACTCATCTCCTACTCCTTCAGTTAATGAGTCGCCAATGGCTACAATATCTAAATCTACAGGGAAAAAGCCTTTCGGAATATGCTTTTTAGGTGTTAAATCCACTTCTTTCTGAACGGCTTCTTCTTTATTGTCCGTTGGCAAAAAAGTCGTTGTCGAACAGCTCGCTAACACCACCGCACTCATACTGCTTATCACTATACTTTTCCATTTTCTCATCATAACACCTACTAACTATGCTGTATTCTCGCTGTCACAAGCAATACTGCTTACCGCTCTGAATAACTATATCTTTATATCTTATCATACTATGTCAAGTTGATATTTTACTACGTTTCTTATATATAGTATATGTAAAAAAAAGGATAAGCATGTTTCTTTCATAAAAATATCCGCTCACACATCACTGTAAAGATAGCTGTGTGAGCGGATAGATTTGACGATTTTATAGCTCTTACTGAAGGGTTTTAATATCTTTTATCATATCATCATAAGGAGGATCAGTCACTCCCTGATAAGATTTTTGAACCACTCCATCTTTGTCAATTAGAAAAAAATACGTACCGTGAATAACCTGCGGATCTTCTTGCGGCTTTTTCACAATCATCTTAAATTGATCCAGCGCAAACTTTTCAATTTCCGCTTGTTTATAGCCCGTTAAGAAATCCCAATTCGAAAAATCAGCGCCAAATTTAGTCGCATAGTCCTTCATTTTCTGAGGAGTGTCCACTTCAGGGTCTACGCTAAATGAAACAAAGTGAACGTCCAGGCCTTCATCCTTAGCCATTTTTTGTAATTTAGCCATATGAGCCGTCATTGGGGGACATACGGTTTCGCAGCTTGTGAAGATAAAGTTAGCTACCCAAACGTTCCCTTTCAGCTGACTTAGCCCTACTTTCTTTTGATCTTGGTTAACATAAGAAAAAGAGTCCATCTTCCAATTAAGCGGATTTTCTATTTTGGAACCACAGGCTGTTAACATCATGCAACTAATAAGCAGTAAAAAAAACAATTTATAAGACCAGCTTTTCATATGTTCCTCCTGCACGGTTAAAGTTTAGTCATAGCTAGGGAAAATCAAGATAAACGTTGAACCTTTTCCTGGTATGCTTTCCACTTCAATTCTTCCATTCATTTGTTCCACCAGTTGATAAGAAACCATCAGACCAATCCCTGTTCCTTTTTCTTTTAAAGAATAAAACGCTGTTCCCAGCCGCTTCACTTGTTCACTGGTCATGCCTATACCAGTATCTTCAATTTGAATATGTACATGCCCTTCTCGCTTGTAAAGCCCCACTCGAAGCGTTCCCCCAGCTCTCATGGCTTCAATTCCATTTTTCATAATATTAAGCAGAACTTGATTCAATTCGTTTCGGCTGCCGCGAACATACATCTCTTCTTTTGCGTCTAATTCTATGAGTATATTGTTTGTTAATAAAGCATAAGAAGATAATAAATCTACTAAGCTTGTAATACACTCCAAGCAGTTAATAAAACGATGCTGGTGAACATCCGGCTTGGCTAACGATAAATAGTCATGAATAATCGCTTCTGCTCTGTCCATTTCATTAATCATAAGATGAATGTAACTTAATTCAGTGTTTGAAAGCTTTGTGTTATCTTGAAACAGCTGCAAAAACCCTTTTACCACCGTCATAGGATTTCGAATTTCATGCGCTACAGAAGCAGCTAATTGGCCAATTGCATTCATTTTCTCCGCTCGCTGCAATTCCTTTTGCATCCTCGTTTTTTCCATAATAACTTCCAATTCATCAATCGCTTTGGTAATTCCGTCTTTTGTATGACTGAAATCTGTTTCTACATTCAGGTGTTCTTTTGTTACTGACACTTGATGAAAAAGCTGCTGCAGCCGCTCGGTCATTTCATTAAATCTTGTGTGTACATTCCCTAACTCAGAATCATCTTCGTGTGTCAGCTTCACATCAAATTTCCCTTGACTAACCGCTTGAATTCCTTCTATTAATTCCCCAAGGGGCGACATTAATCGCCTTAGTCCCCAGTCTTGAATCACAATAATGAAGGTAAACAGAAGCGTAAACGCAACGACCAAAGACACAATTAAACGTTTTTGATAGATATAGATAGCGCTTGCATCTACATCTACACCAAGAATAGCCACAACTTTTCCAGAGCTGTTTGTAATAGGCGATAAAACGGTTATCCACGTCCCGAATTCGTCTTTGTATGTAGATGTTACGATATTTTTCTTTTTTCGTTCTGCTTCCTTAAATGATTTGTAAAATTCTTCTCCCCCATAATAAATCATGGACGGCTCTAGCGATTGCTTAATTTTCTTATTCGCTGTTACGATAATCTTATTTCCATGCGATTTAAATTTTTCGGTCGTCATAATATATCCCTGCAAGTACGACGGATGCAATTCATAAATCTTTCTGAACTGCTTTTCTAGCTCGTCTTTTTCAGGAATCGGCCCGTTCCTTGAATCCACTGCTGCTATTACGTCTTGTTTAGATAAAGACTCCCTCCATAAATCGGCCATAATTAACACATGCTGCGTTAACGTCTCTTTTGCCATTTTTTTTTGAACTTGATAGCTAATGGCTAAAGAAATGACTCCAAGGGCAACTACAATTAAAGTAGAAAATAAAACCGTTTTGTTAAACACACTCAAATTTCGAATATATTTTTTCATCGGTATACTCCGGATTCAAAAGAATAGTAACCAGCACAGCATTCGCTGGTAGAAAGTTGATTCTATTATATCACACGTTCGTCCACTTCTCTTTCTCCTTTTTCCAAAAAAGAGAAAGCCAAAAAAGTGACTTGCAAAAAGCAACTCACTTTATTCAGCAAAATACATAAAACCAATTGCACCAATACCCGTATGCGTCGAGATAATAGGCGTCGTATCTTCAATCGAAAATTGCGTATAGCCTCTTGCCTTCACGATTGATTCTTTTAGCTTAGAAGCGAGCCCAAGTCCATCTGCATGTACAAGCCCTACTCCTTTAATACTTTTTCCTTCTGTATGCTCTTCGAACTGCTTCGTTAAAAACTTAACAATTTGAGAATGACTGCGCACTTTAGCAACAGGAGTGTATACTCCGTCAGCTAGGGAAGCAATTGGCTTAATATTTAAAAGAGAACCGATTAGCCCTTTTCCACGTCCAATACGTCCACCTTTAACCAAATTTTCAAGCGTATCGACTACGACAAAAAGATTCGTATTTTGACGCACCTCTTCCAAGCGCGCGACAATTTCTTCTACCGTATGCCCCTCTTCAATCATTTTCACCGCTTCAAAGACTTGAAACGAAAGAGCTTTTGTAATGTACATAGAATCGACAACGGTGATATTTCCTTCCACCATTTGAGCCGCGCTTTCAGCTGCTCGAACGGTTCCGCTCATTCCTCCAGTCATATGAATGGAAATGACGTCATACCCTTCACTCACTAATCGTTCATATACTTCAACAAAAGAACCAATAGCCGGCTGAGAGCTTTTTGGTAATTTTTTTGAATTTTTCATTTTTTCAATAAAATCTGTCGGCGTTAATTCCACGCGATCCAAATATGTTTCATTATCAATATTAATACATAAAGGTATCATCTCAATACCGTATTTTTCAGCTTCTTCCAACGTTAAATCAATTGTTGAATCCGTTACCACTTTAATTTTCGACATGTGTTCACCCCTATAAGATGCATTGCAAACTAGTATAACATGAACGCTTACAACAATATAGTTATAATAGAATGCAAGTTTTGCTAATTCGTAAAATGCATGTTCAACCTTTTAGATCAACAAAAAAAGTTGACTCTGCTGAAATATTCAGAAAAGTCAACTTTTACGTTTATGCATTATGCTTTAATACATGAGACTTAAAGAGCTGTTCGTAATCTTTCCATTTCAGCACGCGTTTTAAATATTCTTGAAACGAGTAGGTTTGCTTCGGAACTGATTCGTTCGTGATTTGTCTAATAAATAAATCAAGTTTTGCAGATAACATGAACCGAAACGTGCTATTTTCCTCTAAAACTGGAATTTCAGTAATTTTTACTTTTTGACCACTGACATGTTTAAATTCAAGGCTTTTTAATAGCAAGGCGATCAACCCTCTTTTTACCCGTTTATTTTATTATAATGCTTGAGGTACTTTCTGTCTTGATAAAATAAAAAGAAAACACAAATATTTTTTAAAATAAAAATGCTTCATCAACTTATTCGACAGTTGATGAAGCATTCCTTTTTAAAACGAGCTTCTATTTAAATAAATAAGTGAAACAAGTTGCTTTCTTTATTAATTTCTGTGTAAGGAAATCCTTTTTTATCCATACGATTAATTAGTGGATAATAATCTTCTTTATGCTTAAGCTCGATTCCCACAAGTGCAGGCCCGCTGTCTTTGTTATTCTTTTTCGTATACTCAAAGCGCGAAATATCGTCTGTCGGTCCAAGCACTTCGTCTAAAAATTCACGAAGAGCTCCTGCGCGCTGAGGGAAGTTAACGATAAAATAATGCTGTAATCCTTCATAAATCATCGAACGTTCTTTGATTTCTTGCATACGTCCAATGTCATTGTTGCCTCCGCTGATGACGCAAACAACCGTTTTTCCTTTAATTTGCTCACGGTATGAGTCAAGAGCAGCAATCGAAAGAGCTCCTGCTGGTTCTGCTACAATCGCATTTTCATTGTATAGAGATAAAATGGTTGTGCAAACCTTGCCTTCAGGAACAACTACAATATCGTCCACAAGCTCTTTACTGATGTCATACGGAAGCGTTCCAACTGTTTTAACAGCCGCTCCGTCTACAAATGGATCGATTGCCGGTAGCGTCACTACATTTCCATTTGCTAAAGATGTCTGCATACCAGGCGCGCCTGCTGGTTCTACCCCAATCACAGCTGTTTGAGGCGAGATGCTTTTTACGTATGTGCCGACACCGGAAATTAATCCGCCCCCGCCGATACCCGCAAATACGTAGTCAATTTCATCTTCACAGTCATTGAACATTTCAACGGCTACTGTACCCTGTCCTGCAATAACGTCTACATCATTAAATGGATGAATAAATGTTCGATGCTCCTCTTCACTGCATGCAATAGCTTGTTCATAAGAATCATCAAACGTATCTCCGATTAGTACGACCTTTACGTTATCTTTGCCTAGAAATTTCACTTGATTAATTTTTTGGCGTGGCGTTGTGCTCGGCATAAAGATTTTACCATCGATATTTAAATGACGGCACGCATATGCTACACCTTGTGCGTGGTTTCCTGCACTTGCACAGGCAATTCCATTTTCTAATTCTTCTGGGGATAACTTTTTGATTCGATTGTACGCACCGCGGATTTTAAATGAGCGCACCACCTGTAAATCCTCACGTTTTAAATAGATATTACATTCATATCGTTCAGACAAAACGTCATTACGCTGTAGTGGTGTATGCACAACAACATCTTTAATCAATTGATTTGCAATCATGATGTCCTCTAAATGTACGTGTTTTGTTCGATTATCTACTTGTTGTTTCATAACCAACTTCCTTCCTCTTCTACCATTATTAATTTGTACATTATATCACATAAAATTTAGAAAAATCATTATTTTTCATTAATAATGACTAAAAAAACTTTTCCAACTATTTTACTGTCCACATACTTTACATATGTTTAGCAAACGCTAAATAGACTTACAAAATTGCCCATACTTTCTACATGCAGCTGATGCTATAACAGGTATAAATTAAGAAAGGTTGTGGAATAAATGGAGTTTTCACTTCAAAGTTATGAAAGTGCCATTCTGTGCGAAGTAGTTGCAGATGAAGAAAACGGTAGATATATGCTTCGCAAAGCAGATACAAGCGGAGAAGTTTTTAATACACCAAGCGAGCTGATTCAATGGATTGAAGCAAACTGGAGCGCTGAACAGTTTGTTAGCACAGCCGCTTTTCACGAAATGATGAAGCAATTAAAATCAATATAAAAAGAGATTGAGACATAACGAAATAGACCTCACCTAAAGACGTCTAATATGAATCGGTTTTTACACCGCAGTTGATTTCCGTGCAAGACTTCGCTTTCCGCGGGCGGTGAGCCTCCTCATTGCTTCCGCTCCCGCATGGGTCTTCGCCTTGCCCTCCAATCAACTGCTAAAAGCACCTACATACATGAAACCTACGTTCACCATCACAAAGAAAGATCCGAACGATGAATCGTTCGGATCTTTCTTCAACTACCATACTTTTGTCCCAGACTCGCATTTTTTTAATAAGGGAAATCAGCTTCGCTCGTATACGGTAAAATAATACGTGTAGGGATTTTTTTCATCTTTAATTCCTTGCTGCTTCGAAATAACTTTCCATTCGCTCAAATCAATCGCAGGAAAATGTGTATCGCCGTCAAAAGATTCTTCAATATGCGTAATATAAAGTCGGTTTGCAACGTCTAATGTTTGCTCATACAGAGTAGCTCCACCAATCACAAAGAGCTCGTCTTCTTTTTCAGCATCTAATGCTTCTAGTTCCTCAACTGAATGAATAACGGTTGCTCCTTCTTGCTGATAATCTTTTTGACGCGTAAGAACCACATTTTCGCGATTAGGGAGCGGTCGTCCAATTGATTCAAATGTTTTTCTTCCCATTACAATCGTATGACTCGTTGTGATGCGCTTGAAATACTTTAAATCTTCCGGAAGACGCCATGGCAAATCATTCTCTTTACCAATCAGCCTATTTTGATCCATTGCGACAATGAGGGAAATCATACGCTCACAGCTCCTTTAATGTGAGGATGCGCATTATAATCTACTAACTCAAAGTCTTCAAATTTAAAGTCAAAAATTGATTTTACGTCTGGATTGATTTTCATTTTTGGTAATGCATGAGGCTCGCGCGTCAACTGCAGGTTTACTTGTTCGATGTGATTGCTGTAGATATGCGCATCACCAAACGTATGAACAAAATCACCCGGCTCTAAATCACACACTTGTGCCACCATCATTGTAAGCAGCGCATATGAAGCTATATTAAACGGTACGCCTAGGAAAATATCAGCTGAGCGCTGATACAATTGACAAGACAATTTGCCGTCCGCTACATAAAACTGAAATAAGCAGTGACAAGGCGGCAAAGCCATATTGTCTACATCAGATACATTCCAGGCGCTTACCATTAAGCGGCGCGAATCAGGATTGTTTTTGATTTGATTAATAACATTTGTAATTTGATCAATTTTTTCGCCGTCCGGCGTTGGCCATGAACGCCACTGATGACCATATACAGGGCCAAGCTCGCCGTTTTCATCCGCCCATTCATTCCAAATGCGCACGCCGTTATCTTGTAAATACTTAACGTTTGTATCTCCTTGTAAAAACCAAAGCAGTTCATGAATAATTGATTTCAAATGAAGTTTTTTTGTCGTTAATACCGGGAAACCTTCTTGTAAATTAAAACGCATTTGATAGCCAAATGTGCTAATTGTACCTGTTCCTGTCCGATCTTCTTTTTTTGTTCCATTTGCTAACACATGCTCGCAAAGTTCAAGATATTGTTTCACTTCCGACACTTCCTTTATTAAAAAGTCCTTTTCTATTGTATAAGTGTTCACGGGCTAAGTAAACAACTAAATCTCAGCTCATATAGAAAAGTTCTTTATCATGTAGGTACGCGATTTCCCCGAAAAAAAAAACGAGAATGAGACCTAATGAAACCTACGTTTACCATGACCATAAAAAAATCCGAACGAATTTCATTCTCTCTCAAGAATCTCGATTCATCGTTCGGATTTCCTTCGGCTAAACTACTTTTTAACAGCTTAGTCTTTGTTAATTAAATACAATTGTGCGGTTTTCATGCACTAAAATGCGGTCTTCTAAGTGCCATTTCACAGCGCGTGCAAGCACCGTACGTTCAATTAAGCGGCCTTTTTTCTTTAAGTCATCCGCATCATCACGGTGATTCACGCGTTCAATATCTTGTTCAATAATTGGTCCTTCATCCAAGTCGTCCGTTACATAGTGAGACGTAGCACCAATTAATTTTACGCCTCGTTGATATGCACGTTCATATGGACGTGCTCCAATGAATGCCGGTAAGAATGAATGGTGAATATTAATAATGCGATACGGATTTTCAGCCACAAAGGTCGGCGTTAAAATTTGCATATAACGCGCTAAGATAATTACATCAATATCATAATCTTTTAATACTTGAAGCTGTTTTGCTTCTGCTTCTTGACGAATGTCTTTTGTCGCTGGTATATGCTTAAATGGAATGCCAAACGATTCAACTACTTCGCGCGCATCTTCGTGATTGCTTACAACGACAGCGATGTCTGTCATCAAGTCTCCGCTTTCCCACGCCCACAGCAGCTCTAGCAGACAGTGAGGCTCTTTTGACACAAAAATAGCTGTTTTTTTCAAATTATGAGCATATGTAAACTGCCAGTTCATCGAAAATGTATCGGCAATCTTTTTGAAGCTTTCTTCTAGCTTTACTTCTTTAGCTAATAAATCCTCACATTCAAATTCGAAACGGATAAAAAACATGCCGCCTTCATGGTTTGTTGAATGTTGACTTGATTCTACAATATTTGCACCGTGCTCATGTAAAAACGTAGACACAGCGGCTACAATACCCGGTTTGTCCGGACAGCTAATTAGCAGCCGACCTCGGTTTTTATATTTCTCTTTATATGAAGTTAAATGTTTTTGAATATGCGATTTCATGTAATTCCCTCTCTTTTTTTAAATATACAGACAATTGTACCATTATCCTTGTAGCGATGCGACATTGAAATAAGGCTTTGACAAAAGAAAGCCGAAACGTTTGCTTCGGCTTGCGTATTTGTTGTTCTACCATCTACTCCATCAAATCGTTCATTCACTGATCTTTACGTTCTACACATACATAAAATGAGTGTTTCCTAAAGTGCTGCAGCTCATCCCCTTCGCTTCCTGCTTTTGAATTAACCATAAAAAGCCGCTGGCACAACACCAGCGGCTTTTCCTTATTATTGCACGGCTTTTTCACTAACTTCATGCAAGGCATTCCTCACCGTACCATATTCGCTTGCGTGAGGACGATCTCCGTCATCTTCGTATCCGTAATCAAACATTCGATTTCGATTTAACGTTAATTTCGTAATGGTTGGACGTAATAAATCAAACAGTTCAAATCGTTTTTTCAAATGTGGAAATGATGCTTGATAATGCAAGATTTCTGCTCGTACACTTTTCCAAAAGTCCTCTTCTTCTACACCTTCATGCTCTTCTAAGATGCTTGCTAAATAGCGGAAGTGACAAACAAATAACCCTGTTAAAATAAACTGCGTCAATCCTTCCGGCTCTTCGCTGCGCAGCACTTCTTTTAATTCAAAAGATAGCTGCTGCAGTTCTTCAAACGGCTGATCGCTAATATTCACGTCGTCTACAAAATCCTTCATAATAATTCGAACGGGCTTGTTGTTTTTAAGAACCAGTACCGTATTTTGACCGTGCGGGGAAAATACAGTGCCGTATTGATACAAGTAATGAAGTAGCGGCGGCAACACAGCGCTGGTTAGCGCATCAATCCACTCGTTAGGAGTTAAGCCTGACTTTTCAATATATGACGAAACTAAAGCTTTCCCTTTACTGTCAACATGTAAAAGCGCAGCTAGCGTAATCGCATGCTCTCCTTCTTCTAGCTCTTGATAAATGCTTTCACGCCAAACGACTCCAAGCATCTCTAGATACTGATAAGGCGCATTTTTAATAGAAGCGAACGTCCGCTGAGTTACGTTTAACGTAGCCACTTCACCTAAAAGTCCTACTTTGCACGTATCTTTTAAAAACGCATCGCGATCTCGTATGCCTTTAATGTGCTGAGTGACTTGAGGTGCAATGACCGTCCGCTCACTTGGAAGCCCTCTGTATACAAGGGTATTTAATATACTCATGGGAAGCTTTACATGATATTTATCTCGATTTGTTGTATTCACAAATGTCCGAATCGACTGCTGAGGAAAGTATTGATCTTCACCTTCTCCTAACGGAACAATTAAATCATTTGCAATGTATTCAGCGAATAAAGGAACAATTACGTTCATCCACTGCCATTCATGAACGGGAATATAATAATAGTCCGCTTTCGAAAGGCCTTGGCTTGTTAATTCTTTTTCAAATTCAGCTAGCCTCTCACCGCTTAGCTCCTGCTTCATAACATCATCAAAGCCGAGGGTATCCAACGAATGAAATGAAGCAATTTGCTTCTCTACAGCAATCCATGAAAGCTGAATTTCTTGTTTTTGCTCAGGCGCAAACCGAAGATAGTCATCATAACCAAACCCAATGCGCCCTTTATTATACGTAATCCAAGGATGTCCCGTCATTTCACCTTCTAGCTCTGCGTAATCCATATCTGCTAATTCATCAGCTGATTTTCGATTTTGTAAATGCAAATCTGCTATTAATGTATGAAAATATTCTTTTGCTAAGTGACCTGCGGTTGAGCTAGACATTCCTTTGTCTTCAGATAGGCTAATTAACAGCTGCAAGGCCTCCGAAAATGTAGGGGTTGACGTTTTAGATGTCAACTTAATACTTTCTGGTAGTACAGAAAAACTGTCAAACAATCGTTGTTTCGCTTGATATGTATACGTAACGCCCCGGTGATCTTCCCATCGATACGTGGCAAGCGCACCCTGCTTTTGCAGCTGTTTTGGCTCAATAATATTTTCATACATAAATTCCTGCAGCATTTTAGCTAAAAGCTGTCGATTTGCTTTTTCCCATGATTGCTTATTAAATACGGAAAGATTCGTTTCTTTGATTTTCATCCTTCATTCTCCTTTACTTGTCTTAGAATAGGGATTGTTTTATTACGCAGCGGCATTACAGCGCTAGCAGCTAGCAAAGCAGCTGCTCCCGCTACTAAAGGAAATGCCAAATCCACTTTGCTGATTTCTAATGCTACAATCGGTGCAATCAGCAGAGCGATATTTTGAACAGCAATAAGCCAGCTGTAATAGTAAGCAGCCGCTTCTTTACTTTTTCGAAATAAATAGATATCCAGTATAACCATGCTGAGATAAAACCCGGCTCCATATAAAATTCGGCTGATAATAAACACGCTGAGATGATCAGCATATGCCTGCAAACACAGCACCAAAACACTAGCACCCGTTATGCCATAAAAAAGCGGTATAACGTTGCCGTTCAATAGTTTGGTAGGTACCGTAAGCTTTAAGACAATCGCCATAATACTCGGCATCGCATACAGCAAAGCGCTGCCTTGACTGCTCATGCCATATGTTTCATGTGTAAACAATGTAAAATAAGGGCGAATGACATTGTGCCCAAGGTAAAAAAAGAAAATCGCCAGCAAATAAAAAAAGATGGGCTCGTTTATGCTTTGAATGGATGGCGTTTTTTCTGCTTTTAAAGGTAATGCTTTTCTTGTTAAGAGCCATACGGCCAGTACCATATCAATTAAAGCAAAGTATTGATATACGTTAAGCGGCATTTCCCATGCAATAACCGTACTTCCAAACAAGCTAGCGACAATAATCGCCGTATGAACAATAAATACATACGTTGTTGCAGCACTTGCCTTTTTCTGTCCTTTTTTCATGCCGCCTACTAAATAGGGGTACAAAAGATATAAACTGCTTTGAAATAGGAGCAGCACTAAGGAAGTAGCTAAAAATCCATAAAAAGTAGAAACTTCGCTCAAAATGACTTTAATTAAGGCCGTCATTAAAAGTGACGTTACAACTACATATTTTACGTTCCATTTCTTAAACAGCATTCCCCATAAAGGTGTCATAACAATGACCACAATCCGGCAGCAAATAATGAAAAAAGACGTCATCGCCACTCCATCTACATGAAATGCATGTGTAAAATACTGTGGATAAAATGGTGATAATAATACTTCTGACGTCATGGTCATAAACAAGCAGATAAAAACAAAGCGCGGAGAAATCATTTCTTAAAATCCGAACTTTTGGAAAACAGTATTTTTATATATTTTGTACACGCTGTTGCCTGCAATTTGGTTAATCAAAACAGCATTGCGATAAGCGCCTAAACCTAAGTCCGGTGCTCCAACTCCGTGTGTATGAAGCTCTCCGTTTTGCACAAATAGCGGGGCTCCTTTCTTCTTCATCTCAACTTGATAGCGTTCGTTAATTTTCAGCTGGCCTTTTTCATCGAATAGTACATGTTCTTTTAAACCTTCCATAAAAGCAGGCTCTTTTGCATGATAGCCAGTAGCCATAATGACAATTTCACTTTCTTCTTTTTCAAATGAGTCCTGCTCGTATTGGTGAAGAGTCAGAAGATGTGTATCGTTTATCTTTTCAACGCCTGCAAGTTCCGTAAGCGCGCGCATCGTTAGAGGCACTTCTTTTCCTCCAATTGTTCGTTCGTAAATCAAATCATAAATATTCCCGATTGTTTCAAAGCTTATTCCTTTATAGAGGAGAGCTTGATTTCGTAAAACGCTCTCTTTTTTCTCTTCGGGCAATCTGTAAAAATAGCGGGTATAATCCGGTGAAAAATGTTCAAGGCCAAGCTTTGAATATTCCATTGGATAAAAACCTTTTGAGCGCGTATACCAATTCAGCTTATACTCAAACTCAGGCTGCTGTTGAAGTAAATCATAGACAATTTCAGCTGCACTTTGACCAGAGCCAATTACGGTTATGCTTTTAGCCTGCAGCGTTTGCTGACGCTTCATTTTGTAATGAGCGGAGTGATAAAACGTATCGCTTGCCACTGTTTGAAAGTCTCTTGGCACTACGGGCTGCGTACCTACTCCAGTAACAAGATGATAGCTGTAATAGGTATAAAGCTTTCCTTCTTTTTCAACTGTTACTTCGTAGTAAGGCTTAGCGTCTTCATGCATTTTTACTTCTTTTACTGTGCTGTTAAATTCAAGCCCACTCAGCTGGCTCGCTACCCAGCGGCAATAGTGATTGTATTCATTTCTCGGAATATGAAACTTTTCAAAGAAATAAAACTGATACAAGCGCGCATGCTCATGCAAATAATTTAAGAACGTGTATGGACTCTTCGGATCCACCATCGTGACCACATCTGCCATAAACGGCACTTGAAGTGTTGTCCCTTCTAAAAGCATTCCTGGATGCCAATTAAACTCATCCTTTTGTTCAAAACATTTATATGTACAATCTTTTTTATCAATTAAAGCGGCTAATCCTAAATTAAATGGACCAACTCCTACTCCAATTACGTCTAAAATGTCCCGTTGTTCCATTCGCTCCACCTTCTTTCAAATACTTCTCTTTCACATTTCATCAGTACACCCGTTTTATCAGGCAGCGACACTTCTTTCATGAATTGAAACCCGCATTTTTTAAATACTGCAATCATTTTTTCATTTCGTCTATCTGGCTCCGCTATTACTTTAGCAGTGTCTGCTACGTTAAACTTATGCTTTAGCAAACTAAGAAGGAGCGGATAAATATAGCCTTTTCCTAAAAAAGCAGGTTCTCCAATCAATAAATGAATTCCTTGATCTCCTTTTTCATAAGGATAATAGTTACTGATTATGTCACCTTCAACCATATAAGATTCCCAATAGCTCATAGGTACACCATCAATTTCTCCGATTAGCAGCTTTTGATGAGAATCAGCTAGAAATGTTTTTAAATGCTGCTCGTACGCCTGTTTTGAAATATTTAAATTCCAATACGGAATAACATGCGGTTCATGCATCCACTTGTACAGCCGTTCGAAATCTTTTGCAAAAGAAACAGAGCGAAAGGTAATGCTCTGCTCCTTTTGCTGAATCATAAATGGATACTGCGTTTGCAAGGCTGATTTCATACACGTACACCTGCAGATTCGAACAATGGATTCTCGACATTTACATAAACAGACTGTGTTTCAAGAGATCCTACCAGCTCATCCATATCATGAACGCGCGTTAAGAAGTTGGCTTTGCAAGGAAGCACTTTCTCTTCTAACATTGATGAAACAAGCCCTGTATGGTCATTTTCTTTGTACATCTCGATCTCTTGTCGCAAAATCAATAGCAGATCTGATTCTTGAGCGAGGCCAGCTGCACCAAAAGCGTTAACTAATCCTAAAATATGATTAAAAAATACGTAATAACGAAATCTTTCTTCTGCTACAGCGTCATCACAGACCGTATCGCTTTCTCCGTTTAAGGAAGGAAGCAGCTTGCGAAGCTCTTGTTCCTTTGATTTCATAAAGTAATAGCCTTGGTTATCGCGGTAGTAAAACACCGATGGATATCCGTTTTCATCAAGTTTAATAACGGAGTTTTGCTGATGAGCTTCCAGCGCAATTCCTTTTTGAGTGTAAAGCCACATCATAGGATGAAAAGATACGTCTAAATAGCGTTTAAACCAGCGCTTGCTTACATCTTCAGTCGTGCTATTTTCACTTGCAGCAATGTGATGAATAATATTTTCAATTTGAGAAGCTTCTCCAAACACATGATCTTGACACAAACTGGCTAGAAGTGTTGTACGATCCCCTTGCTTACCTTGAAAAGGATTGCTTCGAATCATAACTTCAAATCCAAGCTCCTTTTCTCCAAGCGTGATGTAAGCAGGGTCTTCAATTACTTGAAAAGCCGGATGATTTTCGTGAAGCTCCGCCTGTAATCCCTTTTGCAATAAACGGCTAACTTCTACCCCTCTGCTTAATTCTTTGCGTTTGTTCACTCTCAGTGAATTAGTGATTTTTACCGGAATGGAAAATTTGTACATCACATCTGCATTGTTACTGTATACGGTTCGAACAGACGAAGTCGGATAAAACGGCTGACCGTGTGGCCCTAGATAAGCAAGCCTGCCTTTTTGAATCCATTGGCACACTTCTTCTTTTCCTAAAAGATAACGAGCTTGTAGCGGATGCATAGGTATAAGTGAATAATCGTCCGCTTGGCAATAAGACTGTATGAATTCTTCAGAAACCGTCTTATCTTTTTTCAGCTGCTCTTTAATAAGCTGTGAAGCGGTTTGATTTCCAGCGGACTGTTCTGCAACGAGAGATGCATGCGCTTTAAAATAATGAAGCTGAAATTCCCCGTTCACTTCAGGTCCAAATACCTCTTCTTCTTCAGGTAATATCCCTTGGCGGCTTTTAGGTGTTGGATGCAGCTGGTGCCCAATAAGCAGGGACTGTTCAGATTCTAAGAACGTTTTGTCCCATTTATAGCACGTTTCTAACTCTTTCTGCCTTTTTTCAATGAATAATTTCATATTTTCATAGCTTAATAGAACACGTATAATTAGCTCATTTACTTGTACTAAATGATCCGTTACTTCTTTTAAAAGAAAGGCCAAAAGAGTGACGATATCTAACTCCTTAATCTCCTCTTGCTGAATACGATAAGAAAAGTTTGAAAAGAACAAGTGACGTCCGGTGGCTGAGCGGTACTTTACTGGAAAGTAAAGAGTTACCGGCTGTTTTTCTAGTCTAAGAACGAGCGTTTCCTCACTTTTTATTTCTGAAACGGACTGCCATACTCCCTTACCTGTCTCTCGAATATAGCAATTAATAATGTTTTGCATCGTAATAAAATTAGCCGATAACTGAGCGTTCACGTAATCGCTCCTCCTTTTTCTCCAACTGTTTGCCTAAAGCAACAACTTCCTCTAAATGAGTGACAACAGAATCAAATGTAATCATAGGATTTAACATCGTTAGTTTTAAATAGACTCGTTCTTTATGCTTTGTTTTTGCCATGATAAACGTGCCTTTTTCGTATAAGTGCTGCTGAATAAGCTGATTCAACCTATTTTCATAATGCTGCTGCTTTTGACAATCACTATATAAAATATCTGGTACATAGCGAAAGACAACCGCGTTCATATAAGGGTCATTTAACACTTCTACATTCCTTTGTTTTTGTAAGTAGTCAGCTGTTTGCTTAGCAGTTTCAATCGTGTGGTCAACCATTTCTCCGTATTCATTTGCACCTACTGCACCGAAAGTAAGCCAGAGCTTCAAGGCGTCAAACCGCTTTGTCGTTTGAATGCTGCGGTCTACTAGGTGCACATGCTCATCTTCTTCAGGATTTAAATAATCTGCATGAAGCTGAATGTGTTTAAACATAGCTGAATTTTTCAGCAAAAATGCTCCGCAGCTTACAGGCTGATAAAACCATTTATGAAAATCCATCGTAATAGAATCTGCTCGTTCAAGAGCTTTTAAGCGTTCACGATATTTATGCGAAAATAGCAGCGCTCCTCCATAAGCGGCGTCAGCATGGAGCCAGAGCCCTTCTTTTTTAGCAAGCTCACTTATTTCAAAAAGAGGATCTACGCTCCCAAAATCTGTTGTACCTGCCGTTGCTACAATAGCAAAGGGAAGGTTGCCCTGAGCTTTCACTTCCTGTATTGCTTCTTCTAAGCTTTTTATATCCATTTCATGCTGCTCATTGCACTTTACACTCACCACTGCACGCATGCCCAGCCCAAGCTGAGCTGCAGATTGTTGCACCGTAAAGTGCGCTTTTTCCGAGCAGAAAATCCGCAGTTTTTTAGCTTGGAACGGTAAGCCTTCTTTACTAACATCCATTGAAAAGGCAGAATGGCAATATTCATTACGAGCAAGCAGGAGTCCCATATAATTTGACTGCGTCCCTCCGCTTGTAAAAATGCCTGAAGATGAGCTTGGATAACCAATTTGTTGTGTTAACTCATCAATCACTTTATCTTCTATATACGTAGCTGCCGGACTTTGATCCCACGAGTCCATAGATTGATTCAAAGCAGAAATCATCACTTCCGCAGCAAGAGCCGGTATAATCGGAGGGCAATGCAAGTGCGCCATTGCTCCGGGATGCGAAATATGAAGCGAATGATTCATCACTACTGCTTGTACGTTATCAAATAAATCTTCTAGCGGCTGTTCGTGCTTGCTAAAATAGACAGAACGATTGACTAAGTTTGACAGCTCTTCAACGTCGATGTGAGTATAAGCGGACTTTAATTCATAGTAGTGACGTTTGATCATCTCAGTCATTCCGCCTATCATCGCTTCATAATTCTCGAGGCTTTCCTTTGTTGATGATAAAAACCACTTTTCAAACGGTGCCATTCTATTTATTCACCCACTTCTCTTCTGCTGCTTTTACCGCTTCTTCAAATTTCGTTAATATTTCATCCGTTTGTTGTTTTGTTAAAATTAATGGAGGAAGCAAACGAATAACAGCACCATGCCTTCCACCGACTTCTAAAATGACGCCTCTGTCAAAACATTCTTTTTGAATCAGCTTAGCTAACTCACCGTTTGCAGGATGACTGCCGATTTTATTAGCCGGCTTTGTCGCGTCGATGATTTCAACACCCAGCATCAAACCTCTTCCGCGTACATCCCCAATCGACAATACTTGCTTTTGAATATGTCTTAGCTGGCTTTGAATGTAGGCTCCCAACTCGTGAGCATGCGCAGGTAAGTTTTCTTGTTTTATAAATTGCAGAGTAGCCCGTCCTGTAGCCATTGCAAGCTGATTTCCTCTAAAGGTGCCGATATGTGCACCTGCTTCCCATTGATCAAGCCTTTTATCATACAGAACAACGGATAATGGAAGGCTTCCTCCAATTGCTTTAGACAGTACTAATACATCCGGTTCGATATCAGCGTGCTCAAATGCATACAGTTTTCCTGTTCGTCCAATTCCAGTTTGAACTTCATCCACAATAAGCGGAATATCTCGTTCTTTTGTAATTCGGCGAAGCTCTTTTAACCACGGAATCGGTGCTGGAACAGAACCTCCTTCTCCTTGTACAATTTCTACTACAACACCCGCTGGAGTCACAATTCCGCTTTCAGGATCATCCAGCATATTTTCAATATATGTACTAATATACGTGTGTCCTTCAGCACCTACGCCAAAAGGGCAGCGATATTCATATGGGTAGGGTAAAAAATGTGTATCTGGCACTAGCGCATGAATGTGCTTTTTTGGACTCGTTGTACCGCTGATGCTTAATGTTCCGTGTGTGGAGCCGTGATATCCCCCTTGAAAAGATAAAATCGTTCGGTTGCCTGTTGCTGTTTTCACAAGTTTCAAAGCCGCTTCAATTGCGTCTCCTCCAGTGGGACCGCAAAACTGAATTTTCGCTTTGTTTGCGAAATTTTCCGGCAAACTAGCGAACACTTCATCGATAAAAGCTTCTTTTACAGGCGTTGTTAAATCTAATGTATGTAAAGGAATAGATTTTGCTAAAACGTCTTGAATTGCTTCATGAACTACGTGATGGTTATGACCAAGAGCAAGTGTGCCGGCTCCGGCTAAACAATCAATATACTCTTTTCCATCCATATCCGTGATCACGGCGCCTTTTGCCTGTTTAATCGCAATAGGAAGGCGTCTAGGATAAGATCTTGCATTGGATTCTCGTTCATTTTGCATAGCAAGCAGCATTTCGTTTGATGTAAGTTGTTTCGTTGACGTTGACATATCATATCCTCCTGTTTGTTCGATTGATAATGATTTTCATTAACAATTACAACAATAAATGATAATGATTATCACTGTCAATGATTATTCTGAAAATATGAAATTATTCCTATTTCACTCTACAGTCGGAAAAACGCAGTATTTCTCTTATGTATCAAGGGTTAAAAGAGTTTTATGTTGTTTTCCAATTAGGGAAAACTATGTAATAAGTCCCTTTCTATTTCCAAATAAAAAAGTGCTACAATTTCTTGTAGCACTTCTGTTACTTTTGTTTATTCATCGTCTCTTTTGCAGCTTTTACACTCCTTGGGTCAAGCGGTTTCGTATACTGACAATTTACTCGAACCCCTGAACCAATACGAATTTCTTTCACGGGAGTAACGGATAAGAACGCTTGAAGATTTTCAGGCTTCAGCCCTTTTGTCCCGATTAAAATAATATCTTTATCTTTCATTCTTCTTAACAGCTTTTTAATATGAGGAATACCGTTTAGCGCACTTTTATCCGCTCCCGAAGTCATAACACGCTGAATTTGCTTATAGCTTAAAAGCGTTTCAAGCGCCTTTTCTTGATCACTGATTTCATCAAACGCTAAATGAAACGTTACGTTCATTTCTCCTGCCGCATCCAGCAGTCGCTTTAAAGCTTGCTCATCGATAATTTTGTCTTCTGTTAAACAGCCAATTTCAATTCCATCAATGCCAATTTCTCTTGCATAGTGAATATCTTCAATCATTGTTTGCAAATCATCTTCATCATATTGAAAAGATTGATTATGTGGACGGATCATCACAAATATTGGGATATGTATCGTTTCTTTCACTTTTTTCATCAAACCGTAGCTTGGGGTTAAGCCGCCTTCACCGATTCCAGTTACAAGACTTATACGATCGGCACCATGTTCCTGGGCAACTTTAGCATCATGTAAGGTTGCAGCTGTGACTTCTAATATCATTCTAAAAACACCCTTTCCCCTTTAATATAGAGCTTTTGCCTTCTTTTCCCTGTATTTATACTTAAAAAACTCTACCAAACTCTCTTATGTAAGAAAACACCCAAAAGATGTGATTAATATTTGCAAAAAATTGAATGTCATGGAAAAAGAGTAAGAACTATTCTTTTTCTCATGACGTTTCAATTAATAAAATTCTATATTTATACTAAAGATCCAAAAATACATCCCTTTTATCTAGGGTAAAGGATTTATTAAAAAGAGCGTGGATTTGTTTGTTGCATGAACATCCACTCATTTAAAGAATGAGGCTGCTGATGACCAACGGGTGCTGAGAAATCGCGGCATCCGCAATCATGCATCGGCATTTGACCCATCCCTCCGTGCATTGGCGGCATTCCACCTTGCATCGACATTTGACCCATTCCTCCGTGCATTGGTGGCATTCCACCTTGCATCGGCATTTGACCCATTCCTCCGTGCATTGGCGGCATTCCACCTTGCATCGGCATTTGACCCATTCCTCCGTGCATTGGCGGCATTCCACCTTGCATCGGCATTTGGCCCATTCCTCCGTGCATTGGCGGCATTCCACCTTGCATCGGCATTTGGCCCATTCCTCCGTGCATTGGCGGCATTCCACCTTGCATCGGCATTTGGCACATTCCTTCGTGCATTGGCGGCATTCCACCCTGCATCGGCATTTGACCCATCCCTCCGTGCATTGGCGGCATTCCACCCTGCATCGGCATTTGACCCATCCCTCCATGCATTGGCGGCATTCCGTCTTTCATCGGCATTTGATCCATCCCTCCATGCATTGGCGGTAGTTCTCCGTACATTGGCATTTGATTCATGTCTTTTTGCATAGTTGGCATTTGACTCATTCCGCCATGCATCGGCGGCATTCCGTCTTTCATCGGCGGCATTTCTCCTTGCATCGGCATTTGACTTGTGCCTTCTTGTATCGGCATTGCCTGCATTTCCTTTGCAGAAGGCATTGGCGGCATTTTAGCAGGTTTAGGTGCTGCTTGCATATATGGATTGGATATCGGTTGTCCGGTTTGTTTCATTCCATACGAATTTCTCATTTTTAAGGGCTCCTTCCCATTCTCTTACTCTGTTTACGTTATTCTTTTTACAATCAATCTGAAATTCGTCCATACGAAAATAGGCTTTCTACACATTCAAAATTGTAGAACGTATAAGAAAAAAGCTATAATCGAGGCAAATTGCAAATAGAAAGGTGGCACATGATGAAGAAAACCATTATCGTATGGATTCGAAAAGATTTTCGGTTAGTAGATAACCCAGCTCTATTTCACGCAGCGAAAGAAGGAATGGTTGTACCTGTTTATATTCATGATGACGATGAAGAAAGCTCAATGGGAAGTGCAAGTAAATGGTGGCTTCACCATGCGCTAAATGACTTCAAAACTTCGATCGAAAAAATAGAAGGAACGCTGATTATAAAAAAAGGAAACCCTAAAGATGTGTTGCAAAAGTTAATCCATGAAACGAATGCGCAAGATATTTATTGGAACAGACGCTATGAACCACATGCGCTAAAAAGAGATAAAGAGCTTCAAGCTTTTTTTTCAGAGCAACAAATAAATATTCGCACATTTGAGGGATTTCTCCTTCATGAACCTTGGAAAATCAAAAAAGAAAATGGAGATCCTTATAAAGTATTTACAGCTTACTATAAAGCTTCTCAAAAACATGCCGTATCTTCTACTGTAAAAAAAGTTACTTCCATCCACGCCTTTTCTTCATCGATTGAATCTCTTTCAGTCTCAGATCTGGATTTGCTTCCAAGCATACCGTGGGATGAAACGATTAAGTCTACGTGGGACGCTACGGAACAAGGCGCTATTAATAGCTTCAAAACGTTTTTAAAGAATAAGCTGCTGCATTATGAAAAAGGACGAGATTTTCCTGCTGAAGCATTCAATTCATTCCTTTCTCCTTATTTCGCTTCAGGACAGCTCTCAGCTCGCGTTCTTTATCATTATTTAAGAAATAAAGCAGAAAAAGTAAGCTCTAATGCTTTTGAACATCAAGCTGAAATGTTTATTCGCCAACTTGTATGGAGAGATTTTGCTTATCAGCTGCTTTATCATTTCCCACACACTACAAGTGAACCGCTGAATGAAAAATTCAAGCAATTTCAGTGGGCGGACGGCAATGAAGAGCTTCAAGCTTGGAAAAATGGAAAAACCGGCTATCCCCTTGTCGATGCCGGAATGCGGGAGCTGTGGGAAACAGGGTTTATGCACAATCGAGTTCGAATGGTAGCTGCTTCCTTTTTAGTAAAACACCTTTTAATTCATTGGAAACACGGAGCAAATTGGTTTTTTGATACCTTAGTAGACGCAGATTTAGCTAACAACACAATGGGCTGGCAGTGGGTTGCAGGCTCGGGAGCAGACGCCGCGCCATATTTTCGTATCTTTAATCCAACTGCTCAATCAGAAAAATTTGATAAAGAAGGAGAATATATTAAAAAGTGGCTTCCAGAGCTTAGAGATCTGCCTTCCCCCTACATTCATAAACCTTGGGAGGCTCCAGCAGACGTATTAGAAAAAGCAAACGTTACGCTTGATAAAACATATCCCACTCCAATTGTCGATCATAAAGCAGCTAGAGAGCGTGCGCTAGAGCATTATCAAGACATCAAATAAGAGGTATTATTCACCTCTTATTTGATGTCTTAATTTTTTAAATGTGTAAAAATTCCCATTTTTTATCTATTTGCAACTAAAAACATGTATTTGAAATCCCTTTATAGGGTTTTCAAGCCCAATTCCCCTCTCTATAGCACATTTGATTTTTCATATTTTTTCCTATAATTTGAATATATAATAATGATTATATGTGCTTGAGAACTCTCTCACTGCATAGATCTGATTGGAGTGATTCGATGCCCGTTTGTCCTTCTTGTAACTATAAGGAAGATTATAATTTTTGCAGAATGTGCGGCACTCAAGTTCGGCACACCTTCACTAACCAAGAAGATCAGCTTTTTTATCCATTAAAAGATCGAATCATTGCGGATGACAATGAACCAAAGCATCAAGCTATTTTATCTCATACGCATGATTTAGTATGTGCTATTACTGAAGATGGCATTTATGAATACGCTTCTCCTTCTTACGCTAAAACATTAGGGGTTTATCCTGATGAACTTATTGGACAACATGTGCTTATCAATGCGTATCCTGAAGACAAGCACCTAATCTCGACTATTTTAGCTAACATGAGCAAAACAAAAGATGCCTCCACATTTGAATACCGGAAGTTTCACGTGAATGGCACCATCGTTTTATTAGAATGTAAAGGCGCTCCAATTATCACAGCTACTGGAGAAATCGAAGGGTTTGTATTTATCTCACGAGACGTAACAGAGAAAAGACAAGCAGAGAAAAAGATCCAGAATTCAGAAAAACTCTCTGTCATTGGTCACCTTGCTGCAAGTATCGCACACGAGGTTAGAAATCCTTTGACAACCATTAAAGGGTTTATACAACTGTTCAGTGAGACACAGCAGCCGAAAAAAACAATGATTTATCGAGATCTCATTCAGCACGAGCTCTCACAAATTGAACATATTATCGCAGAATTTATGAGTTTAGCTAAACGAGAGTACGCATATACAGAAAGCCTTATTATGACAGACTTGCTAGATGAGGTATTAAAGCAATTTGAACCGGTTACCGAAGTCAAAGACATCCACATCATTCGCCATTATCCAAAAGAATATCCCCTGCTCATTAGTGGGCAAAAAACACAGCTAACCCAAGTATTTATTCATATTATACAAAATGCCATTGATTCTATGGAAAGCGGCGGCAAGCTGGCTGTATCGATTGAAAAATCAGCTAGAGAAACGCTATGCATTGTGATAAAAGATAGCGGATGTGGAATTGACTCAAAGCGTATCCCTCATATAGGAGAGCCTTTTTATACAACAAAAGAACGAGGAATAGGCCTGGGACTAACCATTTGCAACAAAATTATTAACGAGCATAATGGCTTTTTCCACGTATCAAGTGAAGAAAATGACGGCACAAGCATTACCATTACCCTGCCTATGAAAACGCCTGAACTTTATGTGGTAGAAGTGTAAAAGAAGCCATCTAATTTACTCAGATGGCTTCTTTCTTTAAAACAGCTGGGTGTACAGCTGATACTTATAAAGCATATAGAAACTTCCTATCACTGCCAGGTAAAAGATGAGAGTCTCTGCTCCACCACCTGTTTCATATGTTAAAGGAGGCTTAAACTTCTTCTTGCTAAGAGGAGAGAAAAAAGGTACCCCTCGTTTAGAAAAGAAATCTCCAAGAATATGAAAAGCGTACCCATAGGCTATCCCTAATGTAAAATCGTTGTTATACATCGTATGTAAATAAAAAATAAGTCCACTTGCAAGAATAGAATGCGTGATACCTCGGTGTCCAAAAATAGATTTAATGACTTTTGCGAGACCAAGAGATCTTCTACCAATATATGAATTTGGTTCATCTATATCAGGAAGCAGCGCTCCAATCGCAATGCCTACAACATAAGGAAATGTAAACGAAGCTTCTCCTGTTATAGCCACACCGGCACCGGCAGCAATCGATGTTGCAATATGTGTGTGATATCTCAAATATGCCACCTTCTTTCTTTTTCAACTTAAGGCAAGCACCGTAACCAAAATCATACATATGTTCGCCCAACGTTAACTATAAGTGAAGGTGGTAAAAATGTCAAAATAATCTATAGTTATGTAAACTGCATACCGACTAACCCGATAAGCATCACAAGAAAACTAATAAGAGTACCCTTTCCATTTTTCTTTGCTCTTCCATCTTTTTTGACAATGGAATAAATCCACGTACTCGAATACACAGCGAATCCAAGAAAACCAAATAACGTGATATATGTAAACATGCCGAAACTCCTTTGCTTGTCATTACTATTAACTATACGAGATTTTTTCAAAAAAAACAAAGTAGTATGACGGCTTGTTTAATATCTCTTTCTTTTTCTTATACTAAGAAGAGGAGGGATGGCTATGCACCAAAAGCAGTTGGAAGATATATTTGACTTTTATGGACTGAGCGAGGTTTATCGAGGCAAATTTGAAGATGTTGAACACCACTGGTTATTTAAAGACGCCGAACCAACTATACTAGAAGATTTTTTTAATTCTCACGATTGCGAAGACCTTGCATGCTGTACTCTTGAGGAGTTTTGTTTTTTATTCATGAATTTCCAATCAATCCATGCACAAATTCCCCACGTGTACTATTACTAAAAAAGTGATTTCGCAGGAAAGCGAAATCACTTTTTATTAAAAGCCTAAAGAAATATATTTTACTTCTAAATATTCTTCAATTCCGTAATGTCCGCCTTCACGTCCAAGTCCACTTTCTTTAAAGCCGCCAAACGGCGCTTGTGGTGTAGAAGGTAGTCCATCATTTAGCCCTACAATACCATATTCTAAAGCTTCAGCAATACGAATAGCTTCTGAAATATTTTCAGTGAACACATAAGCTGCTAATCCGTAAGGCGAGTTATTTGCACGGCGAATAACTTCTTCTTCTGTTTGATACGTTGCAATTGGAGCAATTGGTCCGAATGTTTCTTCGTACATACAAAGCATGTCATCCGTTGCACCATCTACAACCGTAGGCTCAACAAAAAGTCCGCTTCCCTCTTCGCGTACAGCCCCTCCAGTCAAGACGTTTCCACCCTTTGCTACAACATCATCTAAGTGGCGCTTTACTTTTTCTAACGCTTTTTCATCGATTAAAGGTCCGATATCCGTACCTTCTTCTAAGCCGTTTCCGACTTTCAGCTGACTAACAGCTGCTGCAAACTGCTCTGCGAACGGTTTAGCAATAGACTCGTGCACGTAGATGCGGTTTGTACATACGCATGTTTGACCAGCGTTACGGAATTTAGAAGCAATTGCATTTGTTACTGCTTTATCTAAATCAGCATTTGCTGTTACGATAAACGGAGCGTGTCCTCCTAATTCTAAAGACACTTTTTTAACCGTATCAGCTGCTCCGCGCATTAATAGTTTACCTACTTCTGTAGAGCCCGTAAACGATAGTTTGCGTACGCGTCCATCTTGCAGCCACGCTTCTCCAATTGCTTTTGCATCTCCTGTAACTACATTCATTACCCCTTTTGGAATACCTGCTTCCTGCGCCAGCTCTGCTAGACGAAGAGCCGTTAGTGGCGTTTGTTCTGCCGGTTTAATAACCGCTGTACATCCAGCTGCTAAAGCTGGCGCTACTTTACGCGTAATCATAGCTGCTGGGAAGTTCCAAGGTGTAATAGCTGCCATAACTCCCACAGGCTGCTTATGAGCAAATAATCGTTTATTAGGAGAAGAAGCTGGAATTGTTTCTCCGTAAATGCGTTTTCCTTCTTCTGCGTACCATGAAACGAATCCGTTGGCATAGCCAATTTCACCTTTTGCTTCTTTAAGAGGCTTACCTTGCTCGACTGTCATGATTTCAGCAAGTTCATCGGTGTGTTCTTCGATCAGCTGATGCCATTTAAATAATAATTTACCGCGCTCTTCTGCTGTTTTTTTAGACCATGTTTGAAACGCTTCATAGGCAGCATCTGCTGCTAGCTTTGCTTCTTTTTCTCCGCCTTTTGCAACGGTAGCTACTACTTCATTTGTTGCTGGATTTACCACTTCGTATGTATCATTTGCTGAAACAAATTCTCCGTTAATATATAAGTTTGCTTGCTTCATATTTCTTCACTCCCTGCTTAAATTTATCTACTCACTGTTCGGTACTGTCCGACACATATTTTCGAATTTTACGGCTCGCTTGTGATTGACTAATACCAAGCTGTTCGGCTACTTTGTAAGATGACCTATGCTGTTCAAACGCCTTGATGACCATTTCTTTTTCCACATGTTCAATCATTTCAGGAAGCGTATGCACAGGTGGATCGATAGCAAACTCTTTTGCAAATGGCAAGTCTTTAAGCGTAATCATTTCTTCTCCTGTAACAACCAGACGCTCAATGATATTTTCCACTTCACGAACGTTTCCTTTCCATTCCTGCCCTAAAAATGCATCTAATGCCTTTGGTGATAAGCGTACATTACGTTCGTATACCGTATTAAAATGATGAAGAAACTGATAGACAAGAGGCAGAATATCTTCTTTTCGCTCTCGTAAAGGTGGGATCGTAATTGGCACCACGTTAAGTCGATAGTACAAATCACGTCTAAACTTTCCTTCTTCGACCATTTGCTCCAGATTTTGATTCGTAGCAGCAATAATTCGTACGTCTATTGATACTGCTCTTGTTGAGCCCACGGGACGAATTGTACGGTCTTGCAGTACATGGAGCAACTTACTTTGTGCTGAAAGAGAAAGTTCACCAATCTCATCTAGAAAAAGCGTGCCTTCGTTCGAAAGCTCAATGATCCCTTTTTTCCCTTCGCGAAATGCTCCAGTGAACGTACCGCCTTCATAGCCAAATAGCTCTGACTCAATAAGCTGTTCAGGAAGCGCTGCACAATTAAGCTCATGATACGGCTGCTGTTTTCTTGTACTAAGCTGATGAAGCAGTTTTGCTACTCTGCTTTTTCCTACCCCTGTTTCTCCAAGTAAGAGAACGGTTGTATTTACAGAAGCAACTCGTTGAATGGTTGAAAAAACTTTTTTCATCGCTTCGCTTTTTGTTACGATTCCTTCTAAATCTACGGATTCGTTTAACTCTTTTTTATAGTTTTCAAGCTGTTCTTCCATCTCTTCTACTTTTCGTTTTAATTCCATTAAGTCTGTGGAATCTCGAGAATAGCTAATAACACTTTTCAATTGCCCGTCATTAGTAAATACTGGCCTAGTCCGCACATGAAGATATCGGCCTGAGTTTGTTTTTTGAACCAATTCAATTGCTTGATTAGATTCAATCACCTTTAACGTGGCCGAAGGATAAAAGATGCCCATTTCCTGAAGTTCTTTTACGTGCTTTCCAATAAAATCTTCCACTTTCAAAGCATAATTTTTTTCACACTCTGAATTTACAACTAATACATACCCATTTGCATCAGTTACAAAGATTTCATCAAATGATGACTCAAATATATCGTAAAGTTCGTCGTTAATTTGCTGAATCTGCTTTTTATGAATGGTCATTTGAATCACCTTTTCGTCAAAAAATAATTATTATTTTATTTTATCAGAAAATGAAAAATCTATAAATAGAGTGTCCAAACATATCCATTCTTTGTGATTCATGAAGAATGAGTGAAGAGTTCTCTCTTCACTCATTCCTCAATTTCTCTTATACTTCAACCGTTTGCTGCACGCTTGCTTCTAGTGCTGCTTCAAAAATAGCTAAGCCTTCTTCTAGCTGCTCATCTGTAATAACAATCGGCATTAAGATACGAAGAACGTTTCCGAATACTCCCGCGCTAAGCAGTAATAATCCACGTTTGTTTGCTTCTTTTACGATGCGCTGTGTAAGCTCTTTATCCGCTTCTTTTGTTTCGCGGTCTTTCACAAGCTCGATAGCAGACATAGCTCCTAATCCGCGGATATCACCGATACAGTCATATTTTTCTGCTAATTTTTCAAATCGTGATGTTACCACTTTTCCAAGGTACTCACCGCGTTCATTTAGCTTTTCTTCTTCAATGATATCAAGTACAGCTAAAGCCGCTTCACATCCAAGAGGGCTTCCGCAGTACGTTCCGCCAAGCTCACCAGGATTAGATTCATCCATGATTTCAGCGCGGCCGATGACACCACTAATCGGTACACCAGCTCCTAGTGATTTAGATACTGTAATTAAATCTGGTGCAACGTCAAAGTGTTCAATACCGAAGTAGCGTCCCGTACGTGCAAAACCAGCTTGAATTTCATCTGATACAAATAAAATTCCGTGCTCTTTACATAATTGATACACTTCTTGCACAAAACGTTTACCTGGAACAATGAAACCACCTTCGCCTTGAATTGGCTCCATTACAACAGCTGCAATCGTTTCTGGTGCTACTTCTGTATTTAAGAAGTTTTTGAATTCAGTGATCATAAACTCTTCGTATGCTTCAACTGATAATCCTTGTGGGCGGCGATACTCATAAGGATATGGAGCTTTGTATACTTCAGGAGCAAACGGTCCAAATTCATATTTATATGGCTTTACTTTACTTGTCATTGTCATTGTCATTAATGTACGGCCGTGGAAACCGCGGTTAAATGAAATAATTCCTTGACGCTTTGTATATTTACGAGCAATTTTCACTGCATTTTCTACAGCTTCTGCTCCGCTATTTAAAAGTAATACTTTCTTGTCAAATTCACCAGGAGCAATTGCTGCTAGTCTTTCTGCAAGCTCTACATATGACTCATACATCATGACATTAAATCCTGTGTGAATAAAACGGTCTACTTGCTTGTGAAGCGCTTCTTTCACTTTTGGATGACTATGACCTACATTGATTGTGCCAATTGCCCCTACGAAATCAATAAACGTATTGCCATCGACATCTTTAACAATAGCCCCTTCAGCCGTATCAGCAAATGTCGGAATGCCATAACTTACACCTTTCGGAATGGCACGGTGTCTTCTATCTAATAATTGCTTTGCATTTTCTCCCGGTAAATTTGTTGCTACTTTGCTAAAAGTTTGACTCATTTTTTATCTTCCTCTCATATTAAATAATTCTTCAATTAGTTTATATGCAAAAAACGTGCCAACTTTTAAAAGGCTGAAAAATAAGCATTTTTAGATAATTCTAACGATAATTCACTTATCGATAAGTCAATATAAACTTATCAACAAGTCAAAAATGACTCTCTTTTCACATAAAGTGCAGGAATTTTATATTGCCATAAAAGGAACAAGGCTTTTATAATAAATGTATAAATATAGTAATGTTATGATTAATCTCTTTATAAAGGAGTGAAAAATATGCTAGAGGGCTGGTTTTTATGGGTTATTTTATTTTGGGTTGTCTTTTTAATGAGCATGTTTGCTATCGGCGGATTTTTTATGTTCAGAAAATTTTTAAAGCGCTTACCAAAAGAAGACGGCATGTCTGAACTTGATTGGCAAGATCACTATCTTTCCAAAACCATTCACCTTTGGTCAGCGGATCAAAAGCAGCTATTAAACGTTCTTGTTGAACCAGTACCTGAACTATTTCGCGATGTGGCCAAACAAAAAATTGCAGGGAAAATTGGGGAACTCGCACTTGAGGAACAAGCCGCCTCTATAACAGAAGACTTAATCGTACGTGGATACATCTTAGCTACGCCTAAACGTGATCATAAATTTTTATTAAAAACATTAAAAAAGCAAAAAATAGATGCCGTCCCCTATCAGCATTTATTTTAAATCAAAAAAGGTGGCTGCGTAGCCACCTTTTTTAATTTAATATCGTTGTATTTCCAAGACGATCATTGTGCAGCTTTCGTTCGAGCTTTTTGTACGATGTGTACATCGCAATGCGCCAAGGTACAATCATACCAAATGCTAAAATCCAGAACATACCGCCAAGCTGGCCAACATCAATTGAAGAACTTAAATATATTTTCATTGCAATTCGAATAATAAGCAAACCAATAATAATGAATGCAAAAGCTTTTGAACGCTTCAAGTAAATATGATCGTCACGAATTTCAAATTTAGACGTTTTAATTAACAGGATTGAGAAGATCATGCCTGCTATTAACGCCTCAAGCAGTTCTGCACCCGTTACTCGAAACATTGGAAAGATAAACATTAACGCTCCCGTACTCATAAAAAAAGGCGGAAGTATAATTTTTTTTGCATTCGTTGGTTTATCAGCAGCTTTCATTCGAACAACTAATATGAAAGAAGCCATAAAAATTGCGACAAGTGTTGAAGCAATAACCAATGAAATCCTTCCTTTACTATAGTTTAGTGTGTACTTATATTATAATCCAAAAAACATCAGAAGTAAAAGTGCAACAAAAAAACAGAAGAGGATCTCTTCTGTTTTTATTTAGTAGAGGTAATATCTGCTTTTGCTTTTTGCTTTTGTTTTTGCTTTTTCATTGCTTTTAGTAAGAACCCGCCTTTAAATTTACGAGGCTCGTATGAAATAATGAAAGCACGAGGCTCATATTCTTCAATGAATGCTAATAGCTCTTCTTCTCTACTTCTTTTTGTTAAAATGTCTAATCTATAGCGTGCACTGTCTCTTCCTTCACCTTGGTACACAGTAACACCAAAACCTTCCTGTCGAAGGCGGTTAATTAACTCTTCATTTTTGGTCATAAGGTTAACTAAGAATGTTGTATATCCGATAGCAAGCCTAGATTCGATATAACTTCCAAGTATAATTCCCACTCCAAATCCAACTGCGTATACAACCATAGCAAGCGTGCTTTGATCTCCTGAAAATACTAGGGATAAGCCAAATACATAAATTAACGCTTCAACAAATCCAAAAACTGAGGCATACATACTCATACCTTTGACTAAAAAAATTGTGCGCAGCGTCAAGATCGGTACATAGATCAGTTGCAAAAGCAAGATTAACAAAATATCTTTCAATTTATACACCTCTTTTTAACAATTAAAAATATGACGATTTCATTGTATCACTCCGTATTTATAGAAGATATAGTAAAAATAAATTTTTCTATATATTTTTTCGAGTCATATTCTTGCTTATTTCCTAAGAGCTAAAATGAACGTTTGGTCTTTAAAAAACAAAAAAGAACCTGCCAACTTCCAGATTCTTTTTTGTATCATTTTCCCTTTTTAAAAGCCCGTAAACCCTCCAAATACGCTCGTTGTATAAATAATAATTTTTGTCATCCAGTCAAAATATAAAATAAACCCCATGCCAATCATTGCGTATCCGCCAACTTTCATCATGGAATTCATATGTTTTTTTAACCAATTCATTTTTCCAATAAAGAATGTCATGATAAAGAACGGAATAGAAAACCCAAGTGAATACGTTATCATGTACAAAAGACCGGATCCTGGGTTTGTCGCTGCAAGCGCCATAACCGATACTAAAATAGGTCCCGTGCAAGGAGTCCAGCCGGCAGCAAAAGCCATACCAATAAAAGAAGAACCTAAGAGTCCAGCCGGCTTATTGGCGAATTGAACTTTATGTTCCTGCATAAGAATTCGAGGCTTAAAAATCCCTAGTACAACTAGACCAAAGAAAATAATAAGAATAGCGCCAATCTGCCGAATTAAATCCTTATAGTTAAAAAACCACTGACCAATAAAGGATGTCGCAAAACCAATCATAATAAAGATAACAGAAAATCCCAGCAGGAAAAAAGCTGTGTGAATAAAAGCTTTGCGCTGATGTGACCTAGCGCCTTCCTTTAGCTCGCTGACTGATACTCCCGTTATGTACGATAAAAAAGCTGGATACAAAGGCAAACAGCAGGGTGAAATAAACGATAAAAAGCCTGCGCCAAATGCCAAAAATAAATTTAAATCTCCCACATTTCCCACTTCCCTTTTTTGTTCTTTTTGTTCTTTTTCGTTACCATTTTGTAACCAAATTGTCTTATCTCACTTCTTTCAAATAGTACCATTATCTTGTATAATTAGGTAAACGACTTGTTAGAAGGGATACATAGCATTGGCCAAAAAAGATATTCTATTAGCGATTGAAAAGAAACGAGAAGAACTCATCCGCATAGTCCGAGTAAGTGGATTAAACTCTCCACCTGCTATTAAACATAGTCAAGAATTAGATCATTTATTAAACGTTTACAATGAATTCCCTGCTCAAACAACAGAAACAACCTCTTCATGAAGGTTGTTTCTTTTTTTCACCTTCACTCTATCAATTCTTTATAAATCTCTTTTACTCCTGTTTCTTTATTGAAATTTTCCTCTTTTTCACTGTGCTGAAGCTGATACATATTATAGTACAAACCGCCTTTATCTAGCAGTTCAGCATGCGTTCCTTTTTCGACGATTTTCCCTTTATGCAATACTAAAATACAATCGGCGTGTTGAATAGTTGATAAACGATGGGCAATCGCAATCGTTGTGCGGCCTTTTCCCATATCTCTTAACACTTCTTGAATCGCTTCTTCCGTTTCTGTATCGATATGGGCTGTTGCTTCATCAAGAATAAGGATTTTAGGGTTTCGAATCACCGTTCTTGCAAATGCTAAGAGCTGACGCTGACCGCTTGATAAAGTTGAACCTCTTTCCACTAGCACTTCATTATACTTATTAGGAAGAGCTTCGATAAATGCGTGAGCTTGCACAAATTTCGCCGCTGCTTTTACTTGCTCATCAGAAAAATGGTCTTCATGCAGCGTAATATTTCGCTTTACGGTATCGGCAAATAAAAAGGCATCTTGCAGCACCAGCCCTACCTGATCTCGAAGCTGTTTATTTGAAAAGGACGACAGTGGTTTATTATCGATCAAAATGTCTCCTTTTTGCTGCTCATAAAAACGCATTAATAAATTAATGATGGAGCTTTTCCCGCTTCCAGTATGGCCTACTAAAGCCACTGTTTCTCCTTCGTTTACCGTAAATGATATATCAGAAAGCACATCTCGAACACCGTCATAGGAAAACGTGACGTTTTTGAATTCTACCGTTCCTTTTTGTACCCCCTGCTTTTGTTCTCCTGTCATCACTGGATTTTTTTCTTCCTCATCCATCAAATCAAATACCCGGGAGGCTGATACCATCGCTTGCTGATACATAGAAAGACGCTGCATCATTTCATTAACGGGCTCAAAAAAACGATCCAAATAGTTGATAAACGCGTAAAGAACACCAATTTTAACAGGACTGTCAGCTACGGAAATGCCAAAATAACTGAGCACAAGAATAACGGCTAAAATATAAAGAATTTCGACAGCAGGCCTCAGTAGCAAACCATCTAACTTAATATTGCGCATGCCCGCTTTGTAGTGCTCATCATTAATTTCTTCAAATTCCGAGCGAAGCCGCTTTTCTTGACGAAATAATTGAATAATGGACATGCCTTGCAAAGACTCATGAAGCTTGGCATTTAACTGACTTAGCTTTTCTCGGAGCTGTCCGTAGTAAATAGCGCTGTAATGCTGATAAAGCTTCATAAGTCCCCAAATAAACGGGAGAAGAACTAAACAGTAAAAAGCCAGCTTCACATCTAGCATAAACATCGCTATAAAAATACCAATCAAAAATACCCCATTTTGAATAAAAACCGCGATGACTTCTACAAACATTTCTTTCATAGCTTCCGTGTCATTTGTAATTCGAGAAACAAGGCTTCCCGTTGGCGTGTTGTCAAAAAAGCGAAGCGCCAGACGATGAACATGAGAAAAAACGTCAATTCGAATCTGCTGAATAATTTGAAGTGCAATATTCTGAAACTGCAGAAGCTGAAAGTATTGAACGACAATTTTTAAAAGCTGTAAAAGCAAATAACTGCTTGCAAGCCACACCAGAGGCTGAAGAGGCAAATACTTAGGAGTTAAATAATCGTCAATGAAAATTTTAATCAAAATGGGCCCTAATAAATCAGCAGCCGTAGCAATTAATAATAGAGTGAACGCTAAAAAAAATGATTTTTTATGCGGAATTGTATAGTGAAACAGACGTTTATGTACCGAAGAATGCTCAATTTTCATTTTTCGTCTCTCCTTCTTCTACCGCACGTTCAAGCTGCTGTCTATCGTACATATCCTGATACCAGCCGCTCACGCTAAGCAGTTCCTCATGAGTTCCTCGCTGAATAATTTTCCCTTTATCAAGGACAAGAATCAGGTCTGCATGAGTAACCGAGCTCAGCCGATGCGCTGTAATAATCGTTGTTCGATTTTGACGTTTTTGCCTCAACGCTTGTAAAATACCCGCTTCCGTTTTTCCATCTACCGCTGATAGCGAGTCATCTAAAATTAAAAGCTCAGGATCTAATAGAAGAGCTCTTGCAATCGAGATACGCTGTTTTTGTCCACCAGATAACGAAACGCCTTTTTCACCTACTATTGTTTGATAGCCATCTGTAAAATCGAGGATGTCTTTATGTACATTTGCAACTTTAGCCGCTTCTTGAATTTCTTGATTGCTTGCGTCTTCTTTTCCGAACGCGATATTAGCAGCGACTGTTGTTGAAAACAAAAAGTGATCTTGAGGAACATATCCAATGCTTTTGTACAGTGAATCAAAAGCATAATCTTTAATGTCTTTTCCTCCCCATAAAACAGCTCCGTCGCTTACATCAAATTCACGAAGCAACAGCTTTAAAAGCGTGGTTTTCCCAGCACCCGTCTTTCCGACAATCCCTAACGTTTGACCGCGAGAAAGTGTAAAGTAAATTTCGTTTAACGTGTATTCGTCTTCTTTACCATACGAAAACCTATGAATAACAGCTTCAATATTTCCTGTTGGCAGTTCAACACTAGGATGCGCTGCTTCTTCAATCGAATTTTCTTCTTTTAATAAAGAAAATACCCTGTCATATGATGCTCTTCCTCGTTCCACAATGTTAAATAGCCAGCCAAACGCGAGCATCGGCCAAATAAGAAGGCCCAAATAAGTTGTAAAGGTAACAAGCTGTCCCAGTGTTAACTCTTCACTAATCACCATCTTGCTGCCAAAAATAAGAGCAAGTAAAAAAGAAAGTGCTACAATAATCGAAATGGTCGGATCAAACAATGCATCTACTCGTGCTACTTTCATGTTCTTTTGAACAACATCTGCAGACTTCATACGAAATTCTTCGACATCAGCTGCTTCTTCCCCAAACGTCTTAATGACTTTAATTCCGCTAATGCTTTCTTGAACCTTATCATTTAAAGTAGAAAATGCTGCTTGTGCGTGATGAAACCGCGCATGAAGCAATGTACCATAGTAACTTGTTAAAACGGCCATAAGCGGCATAGGAATAAGGCAAATAAGCGTTAATTTCCAGCTGATTGTTAGGGCCATTGTGCATAGAACAAGCCCTCCTGTGACAATGGAATCCACGAGCGTCAAAACGCCCGAACCTGCAGTTTGTTGAATAGCTTGAATATCATTCGTTGCATGGGCCATCAAATCCCCAATTCGCCGCCGCTGATAAAAGGCCTGATTCATCCTGGTAAAATGAGTGTAGAGGGTATTTCTCAGCTGCTTGGCTAGTTTAACAGATGAACCAAATATCATAATACGCCATATGTATCTTGTGAAATAGGCCACAACAGCAGCTCCTAGCAAAATGCCAACCATCTGCATTAAGCGCTTTCCATTCAGCGTCCCTTCTTTAATGCCATCTACCGTTAAACCAATAATTTTAGGCGGGAGAAGTTCTAATGCTGCCACAATAATGAGCAGCGCTATCCCCGTTATGTAAGACTTTTTTTCCTGTTTGAAAAACCACCATAACTCTCGAAAAATTTTCATCGTATCCCCCTAGCCCCACAACCATTTTCTTATCTCTATCATAAAACAAAAGACACCCTTCTGAATAGAGAGTGTCTGTCCAATTAACCATTATTTAATTTGGCCGTTCATTGCTTTCATCATTTGGTTAATTTTTTTCTGCGATGGTTTCATGCCCATTTGCATCATCATCATTTTTAACATTTGTTCATTAATTGGTGGATTTTTCTTCAGATAGCTCATCATATACTTACGAGCAATGAAAAATCCTAGCGCTATCCCAACAATTAATGCTAGAACACCAACTAGAATATACATTCCCATGGTATTACTTCCTCCTTCGTGTTGTCTAACTTACAGTGTACTAGACCATACGCTATTATACAATATTTCCGTTCCAATTTCCTTAAATAATTACACAAATTTTCTTGTTTTCACAGGCCTCAGCCAGCCGTATTCATCCGTTCCATAATTCACTGCTAAAAAACAGGATCTAGCTTGCGTAATACTTCAAAAAAAGCTGTCTCAGCATCAACATTGCCATCTCCTTCAATTGTTATACAGCGATTCGTTAATTTTATAGATGCTCGACTTTTTTTATGAGGATATTCCAGCACAAATGTCTCTTGATGAGTAAAAAAATGAGGATAATGAGAAAACGCCTGAAGTAATTCTCGTTGAATAAATGAATTGGGCAGTTGGCGAGTAATGTAATGAACTTGTTTTTGTAAATGCGTTTCCTGCAAGTGACGTTTCATTTTATATTCAATCAGCAGCTGATAAATGAGCTTTTCTCTTCGAAAATAGGATGATGCAACTTCTTCCTCCATTAAATATACTTCATACGTTCTCACGATTCATCCTCCCTTTCGGCTCGTTCTTTTTTGTACCATTATACCGAATGGTGTACGCAATGCTTGTCTATCGATGAAAAAATTTCTTTGTTTTTTTGTCGAAAAAAAAGAGCAGACCATAGGAGTCTGCTCTTTCTTGTGAAAAAGAATTATGCATTAAGCAAGCTTTTCACTTTTGCTACTACATTTTCAACTGTAAAACCAAATTCTTTCATGATTGTTTCACCAGGAGCAGATGCACCGAAGTGATTAATACCAAGAACTTGTCCCTCGTCTCCAACATAGCGTTCCCAGCCAAGTGTAGAAGCCATTTCAATACCTAAACGTTTTTTCACTGATTTAGGGATAACACTTTCTTTGTACTCAGCAGATTGCTCTTCGAAACGATCCCATGCAGGCATACTTACTACAGATACATCAATGCCTTCTGCAGCTAATGCTTTTTGTGCTTCTACTGCTAGGCTTACTTCAGAGCCTGTTGCAAGTATTAATGCATCCGCTTGGTCTTTACCAGCTTTAGATACAACGTACGCGCCTTTAGACACGCCTTCGTATGCATTTTCTTTTGTACCTTCAAGCGTTGGCAAGTTTTGACGAGTCAATACAAGCGCCGTTGGGCGGTCAGTTGATTCTAATGCTAAGCGCCATGCAGCAGCTGTTTCATTTGCATCTGCAGGACGAACCACTGAAAGACCTGGCATTGCACGAAGTGATGGCAATTGTTCAATTGGCTCATGTGTTGGGCCGTCTTCTCCAACTGCGATACTGTCATGTGTGAATACATATGTTACAGGAAGCTTCATTAAAGCTGCTAAGCGAATTGCTGGGCGAAGATAATCAGAGAATACAAAGAATGTTCCTCCGAATACTTTTACACCGCCGTGTAGAGCCATACCGTTTAATGCAGCTCCCATTGCAAATTCACGTACACCGAACCAAATATTACGTCCGCTGTAATCAGCTGCAGTGAAGTCTTCTGAACCTTTAATCATTGTTTTATTTGACCCAGCTAAGTCAGCTGAACCGCCGAAGAATTGAGGTACAGCTTGTGCTACTGCGTTTAATACTTCTCCAGAAGAAGCACGGCTAGCTAAGCTTGAACCCGTTTCGTATGCTGGAAGCGTTTCTTCCCAGCCTTCCGGTAACTTTCCTTCTACTGCTAGTTCAAATTGACGACCTAGTTCAGGATATTTTTCTTTATACTGTGCAAATACATCGTTCCATTCGTTTTCTTTCTTTTGGCCATCTTCAGCAATTGTAGCTTTGAAGTGAGCATACACTTCTTCTGGCACATAGAAGTCTTCTTCAAATGTCCATGCATAAGCTTCTTTTGTTAATTTTGTTTCATCGGAACCTAATGGAGAACCGTGCACGCCAGAAGTACCCGCGTGGTTTGGAGAACCAAATCCGATTGTTGTTTTTACTTCAATTAGCGTTGGGCGTGTTAAATCGCCTTTTGCTTCTTCAATTGCGTTTGCAATCGCTGTCAAGTCATTGCCGTCTTCAACGCGAATTACTTGCCATCCGTAAGCCTTGAAACGATCTTCTACGTTCTCAGAGAACGAGCGATCTAAATCTCCGTCTAAAGAAATATCATTTGAATCGTATAAAACAACTAAGCGTCCTAATTTTAAGTGTGCCGCTAATGAAGCTGCTTCAGCAGATACACCTTCCATTAAGTCTCCGTCACCACAAATACCATACGTAAAGTGGTCTACAATTTCTAAACCTTCTTTGTTGTATGTTTCAGCTAAATGACGTTCTGCCATTGCTTTACCAACAGCCATTGCAATACCTTGTCCTAGTGGACCAGTTGTTGCATCAACACCTGCTGTATGACCGAACTCTGGATGACCTGGTGTTTTGCTTCCCCATTGACGGAAGTTTTTAAGGTCTTCAATTGATAAGTCATATCCAGCTAAATGAAGCAAGCTGTATAATAGTGCCGATCCGTGTCCTGCTGATAATACAAAGCGGTCACGGTTGAACCAGTTTGGATTCTTTGGATTGATGTTCATAAATTTTGTCCACAATGTATATGCCATTGGAGCAGCTCCCATTGGCATACCTGGGTGACCTGAATTTGCTTTCTCAATCGCATCGATTGATAAAGTACGAATTGTTGCAATCGAAAGATCTTCAATACGTTGTGTCATACTCTTCATTCCTTTCAAAACTATGTACATATGTTATCATACTAATGATTTGCTTATTTGTACAATACTTGAACCAAAAAAATTTCCACTTTTACAGTTTTTGTGTGCCTTATTAAAAATATACAAAAAACTAGAGGGAACTCTCCCTCTAGTTTTACTAGAACGTCTTAGTGAAGACGCTTCTTTTTGCTCTCTTTTAACTTCTTAGGCGTAACATCTTTACCTTCCTCGTCCACAACTTTAATCGTATGGAGGTGGTTTGTCATAGATTGTCGGAAAACTTTTAAATATTCCTGACGTAGCTCTTGCTGTTCTTTCGCTTCAGATTCTGTCAGACCTTCAGCCTTTGCCTTTTTTGAAAGAGCATTAATACGAGCAAGTTTATCTTTTGATAGCATATAAAACCTATCTCCTTATAATCAATAATTAAAATTACCGAACCGTTCCGGCAACATGTAGTCATCTTACTAAATCTCTTTCGTTTTATCAAGAGATTGAGCACTCTCTTGATACTCTTGATAGCGACGATGTACCGTTGCTTTTGAAATATTATAACCAAAACCTTTTAGCGTAACTGAAATTTCAGCAAAGGTTAAGCCGTTATGACGAAGGCGGACAATTTCTTCAATCGGCGCTTCTTTTTTTCTCTTCCTGAGTTAACTCCTTGATTTTTTAAATTTTGCTGCGGACGATAACCGTTTTCTACGGCTCTTTTCATTCCTCTTTTAATTTTAGCGTTATGTAATTTCCGCTGATGCTCTTCCACTAAGCTAATAATATCTAACACCATCGAATCAGATTCTGAAAGCTGAAGCTGACCTTGATGACTAATCGTATAGATCGTAGCATTTTCTTTATGAAAAGCATGAAGAAGCGCAATTCGGGCATTTCCTCTGCCTAATCGCGTTTCGTCTTGAATGAGCAGCACAGATATTTTTTCTTCTTTCATTGTATGAAGAACATCCAATATACCCTCTCTGTCTACGTCATATCCGCTTGCTTTTTCCATTACGACTTTTTTTACGTTTAGATGGTGAAGATCAGCAAGCTTTTTTAATTCTTCTTGCTGGCGCTGTAAAGATGTTTCTTGGGTTTTTTTATCCGTACTTACACGGCAATAAATAATGGCGTCCACTTTTATCACGACCTTTTCGGCTTCTAACAATATTCAGGAACGGCCGTTACACACTACTGTTCAATTGCCACTTGATTATGTAACTCTTTTTTTAAAACAGGAATATATAATTTATCTCCAGGAGATAAAGACTGGGCAGTGTCTGAGTTTAGATCATTGACGTCTTCAACCCATTTGACAAATTCATTGGTGGTCAAATGATGGTGATTATGATACTTGTTGGACAAGTCCCAAAGCGTATCTCCTTTTGTAATAGTAACCGTTGAATATTTGTCTAAATCTACTTTATCCGCTCCTAAAACCAGCGTCAATACATATGTAAGTGCAGCGATAACTGCAAAAAAAATAGCGTAATGTTTCATAGAATGTAAGAATTGGTGCATATTATGATCCCCCTATCAGAATATATGTTCTTATTTTATTGAGAACATTTGTTTCTGTCAATGGAATTCTTCGAACTTATGTTTGTATATTGACACATCACGTGGTATAATTCACCTAAAGAATAGCTAAAATCGAGGTGAAAAATATGAAGCTATCAAAACGTCAACAAGACATACTAGATTTTATTAAGCACGAAGTAAAATTAAAAGGTTATCCGCCTTCTGTTCGTGAGATTGGGGAAGCGGTGGGATTAGCCTCTAGCTCCACTGTACACGGGCATTTAGCTCGTTTAGAAAGTAAAGGGTTAATTCGCAGAGATCCAACAAAACCAAGAGCAATCGAAGTTCTTCAACTAGACGAAGTAAACATCCCTAAAAGCAATGTCATTAATGTTCCTGTTATCGGTAAAGTAACAGCGGGTCTTCCTATAACAGCCGTTGAAAATGTGGAAGAATATTTCCCTCTTCCAGATAAATTCGTTTCTCCAGATGATCATGTATTTATGCTTGAAATTATGGGAGAAAGTATGATTGAAGCAGGTATTCTAGATGGCGATATGGTAATCGTACGTCAGCAGCAAACTGCTAATAACGGAGATATTGTGGTCGCTATGACCGAGGACAACGAAGCAACGGTAAAACGTTTCTTTAAAGAAGAAAATTTCGTTCGTTTACAGCCTGAAAATTCAACGATGGCGCCTATTATTCTTCGCCACGTAACGATTTTAGGAAAAGTCACTGGTGTATATCGCACGATTCACTAATCACACACTGTATGTAAAACCAACTAATCATGATGTTAGTTGGTTTTTTACGTTTGTTTTCTAAAAAAATTGGCATATTATAAATGATACGTCGAATCATTACAGGCAGGTAGAGCGGTTTTTATAAAGCCTGTTTTACCTTTTACTTTCTGTCTGCATTTTTTCGACTCTCAAAAAAAATACAACCGACTATAAGAAGGATGTAGTTTATGACCAATACACCAAGGAAAACAGAACCATTTCAAACTATTATGCCTACCAAAGCAATGAACATGTTTCTTTTTCCTTTTTCCTTTGATCGAAAAAATAAAGAGCAGCTTGTTCATGCACTAGAAGCAAATATGTTTGAGTTTTTTTCCATTCAAAACAAACATGTAGAAAAAGAATACTACGGAGAACAGTATTACGTATCTCATGATAGCTTGGATCAATATTTTCTTCCTTACATTGAATGTATTCTATTTCCTGATTCGTGCGAAAAAGAAGGCTTGCTTCGATTTTCAAAAAAAATAGACCATACCGTTACGCTACAAACTTCCTCCACCACCGTGTCTAGCAACGTGCTGTCTGTGGATGTTTTTTTATGTCCTTTTGAAATTGGCGTCATGACCATTCGCACTGAGATGAGTCATAATCATTACACCTATGATGACATTTTAGAATTCATGAATCATTTTCGTGTATTAGAACCGAAGCTTGCTGAAGAGCATGGATCCACCATTACCTATGAACATCATCGCTATAGCAAAGTACAGGATTATATTTTTTCACAGCTCGCGCCATTTTTGAACGAACACATCAAAAAAGAAGCGACGCGTGAACAGCACGTCGGGAGTCTTCCTTATTTTATCGATGAACGGATGTTTGTATTAAGTTATGTAACGGTAAATCAAGAGCAAGAGATTAACTCCACAACTTTATTTCGTACTGGGCAGCTAAATAGCTATACGCCTGACGGGAAACCGTTTATCTCTGCACACAACCATGAGTATATTAAAACGTATAATACCAAACACGTGTATTCCAGATGGGCTCCTGAAACCTATTACGTTATAACAGACCATGTGTTTTCGTGTATTTCTAAATCGACAGACTCTAAAACGGATCAGCTTTTGATGAATCATCTATTTGGCCAACATTACTATAATTTATTTTTGCATTTTTTCTATAAAATCGTGTTGCTAAAACTATCCTATGAGTATTCTCAGCTCACGTTTCATAAAAATTCAGAGGGCATCGAGCGACTAATTCGCTCTATTACTGTATTTTCAGGTAAATATTTATTTTTAGAAATTAGCTCTCGCACGGAAGGTCAAGAGTTTTCTGTGCTCTTTAAAAAAATCTTCCACATCAATTCTCTTTATCAAGAAGTCAAAGAAACCCTTGGTACTTTGTATCAAAATCAAGAGAAAATCGCGGCCAAGCGTCACAATTACTTATTATTAATTTTAACGATTTATACCGTTCTTTCCGGTATTTACGGAATGAATTTAGTTATTAGCAAGCTAAAGGGAAACATCAATTGGGATAGTATGAAGCAGTTTTCTATCTTTGAATATATCGCTTTAATAGTAGCTTTATCAGGAATTCTGATCAGCATTAGTCTCGGAGTGAGTTCCCTATGGAATTTATTAAAAGATCGATTTAAAACATAAAAGCTGTTCGCATCAGAAAATACATTATAAAAAAGAAGAGATTGAGACATAACTAAACCAAGCAAGTCTAAAGGGAAACAAATGAAATAAATAAGCTAGCAGGGATTGCTTGTGACATCGCAGTTGATTTCCGTGCAAGACTTCGCTTTCCGCGGGCGGCCGGTGAGCCTCCTCGTCGCTTGCGCTCCTGCGGGGTCTCACCCCTTCCGCTTTTCCCGCAGGAGTCTTCGTCTTGCCCTCCAATCAACTGCTGGAAAGAACTAAACAAATGAAACCTACGTGCACCATAAAAAACGAACCACTAATCAAACATGATGATTAATGGTTCGTTTTTCGCTTCGACTAAAATCCTTTTTTCCCAACCTCTTTTATCTATTACTAAATCACTGCCTACTCCACTGAACCTTTTATTACACGTTGTGCCGCTGTTGTAATTTCAGAACAATCTAACATTATACTCTATAAGAAAAATATATACAAAATAATAAAATATGGTATCATAGGGTAGGAATTTTGTACCTTATCTTTGAAATAATTTGCAGGAGGTAATATGCTTAACTCATTTTTATCCAAAAGCCTGATTCTTTTATGTGTCATGATTCTTACATGGTCTCTATGGGGCAGTTATAGTGCGATGACAAATTCATTGGACTTAAAAGGCTTGGCTTTAAGTAATTCATTTATTATTGAAGGAATATGTATCACTTTCCTTGTCATTTTTCTAATAGCTATTGCAAGTAGATACATGAACAAAACTGTTTTTTTTATTTCACTGATTGTTTTGACCTTAGGTGTTCGATTAGCATGGATGCTTTCTGTTCAAACACCTGTAAAATCTGACTTTCTTGTCATGTTAGATGCCGCACGTAATATCGCAAAAGGAAATTATGAATTTAACCAAAGCGTTTATTTCACTACATGGGTATATCAGCTAGGCTTTTCATTCTATGAATCTATTGTTATTCGCTGTTTTGGAGATAGCATTTTTACATTAAAATTGTTAAATATTTTTTATTCTACTGGAACCGTTATTTTTATTTATCTAATTGGCGCTAAAGTATTTAACGAACTTGCTGGGAGAATGGCAGCTTTCCTATATGCGTTCTACATTCCGAACATTCTCTACAGCTCAGTGTTAACCAATCAGCATTTAGCTACTTTTTTATTTTATGCAGCTTTTTACCTTATTATAAAAAGATTTGCTCATAACAAGTTTAGCTGGCTTTATATTGGTCTTCTATTGTCGTTAGGAAATTTAATGCGCCCTCTGGGACCCATTATTATCGTTGCTGTTTTCATTTATTTCATCTTGCAAATTCTTCAACCTTACATTAAAGCGAAGGATGCTGCTGAGTTAAAAACTCGTCGAAAGAAAATAGGAAAAAACCTCGTAGGCGTACTGGCTACTTTTTTTATTGCAAATGCGCTGATCAACTACTCTTTTGTAGCGAGCGGTATTTCTAAATATCCTTTAAGTAACAGAGATCCTTTATGGAAATTCGTTATTGGCTTTAATTATGAAACAAGCGGTTCTTATTCTTCAGAGGATGCTAGTCGTTTTATGGGTATGCCAATTGGAGAAAAACGAGCTGAAGCAGAAAAAGAAGTAATTAAAGAGCGAGTAGCAGATAAAGAGCAACTTTTAGATCTCTTTCACATTAAATTCCTGAATATGTGGGGAGGAACGGATGCATCTACATTTTGGAGTATTTCATTAACTCCTCAAGAAGATGTACCTTTTAATAAAGAGAAATTAATTAGTGCTGCTCAAAGTTATGAAAGAATCATTTACGTTTCAACTACTATTCTTTCCATTATTGGACTTATATGTTTATTCCTGAAGAAGCAGGATAAATATCCGTATACACTGTTTTTATTACTAATCATAGGATACGTTCTTATTCACTTGCTTATTGAAATTCAAACTCGCTATCGATTCTTTATTTTCCCAAGCTTTATGCTGCTCGAAGGGTTTGGTATTTCAGTGATTCTATCTTATTTACTAGTACGGTTTACTAAAAATAAGACCCAGGCAAAATGTGAAGAGATAAATTAAATGGAAGGGATTATGCAACCGTGATAAAATTCCTGAAATTCGGATTTGTAGGTATAATGAATACCCTGCTCACTATTATCAGTTACTTAGCACTGATTCATTTTGATATGAATTATATATTGGCTAACGTACTATCCTATTTCATTGGCGTCATAAACAGCTACTATTGGAACAAATCGTGGGTGTTTCAAGCAACTGTACATAAATGGATGTTAGCTCAATTTTTCATCGTAAACCTTATTACTTTAGCAATTAATACATCTTGCTTATTCCTTCTTGTACACTATACACCTGCTAATCCGATAATTGGACAACTGTTGTCTACTTGTATAGGAATGTTTTTTAATTTTTTTCTTAATAAAATATGGACGTTTAAGCACACAAACAATCACTCGATAGGAGGCAAAGCATGAAAGAACTAATTTCAATCGTGGTACCTATGTATTTTGAAGAAGAAGTAGCTAATGAATGCTATAATCGCTTGCTTTCCGTCATGCATGAAAATCACATTAACTATGAATTCATTTTCGTCAATGACGGCAGTACAGACCGAACAATTGAAATCTTAAAGGACGTAGCAGCTATGGATTCTAACGTAAAAATTATTGATTTTGCCCGTAATTTCGGGCACCAAACTGCCGTCACAGCAGGTATTGACTATGCTCAAGGTGATGCTATCGTAATTATTGATGCTGACTTACAGGATCCGCCTGAAATGATTCCTGAATTAATTGCTAAATGGCAGCAAGGCTATGAAATTGTATACGCAAAGCGCAAGAAGCGAAGCGGAGAGACCTTTTTTAAATTGACAACGGCTAAGTATTTTTATCGCTTTTTAAATTATATGTCCGATATTGAAATCCCAAAAGACACGGGAGATTTTCGTATTATCGACCGAAAAGTTGCGGACGTATTCAAAAAAATGACTGAACGCAATCGTTTCGTAAGAGGAATGATGTCTTGGATCGGCTTCAGGCAAACATATGTAGAATATGAGCGCGATGAGCGTTTTGCTGGTGAAACAAAATATCCTTTAAAAAAGATGATCAAGTTTGCTTCAGATGGAATTATTGGGTTTTCAACGAAACCTTTACGTTTAGTAATGGTTATTGGCTTGTTATCAGTTTTTGTATCACTTCTCGTTTTAAGTTATTCGATTGTTGTTTGGCTGATAGGTGAAAATATTCAGCCTGGCTGGACTTCGATTATGGTAGCTATCACTTTCTTTAGCGGTATTCAGCTACTTGGTTTAGGTCTAGTGGGACAATACATCGCAAGAATTTACGATGAAAGTAAAAATAGACCTATTTACGTTGTACGTGAAACTATTAACTTTTCTGCGGCTTCAACAGATTCTCAAAACGTGCGTGAAAAAGTATATAGCTAAAAAAACAAGGAAGAAAACAACTGTTTTCTTCCTTGTTTTTTATTCTTTTTGAAGCTGTAAATCGCTTGTCACCCAGTCAGGAATTCCATCATCTTCATCAAATTCAATAATGACATCCGTTATTCCTTTTTCCTGTAAAATACGATTTTCGAGACGATCTTTAATATCATCCGCTTCTGCTACTGTTAAAGAAGGATCAATTTCTACTTTTAATTCAACGTGAAGCTCTTCTCCTTCTTTCATCACCATTAACGTTTGAATATCACGCACTTGTACATCTTGCATAACAATGGCGCCAATTTTCATTTCCATTTCTTTATCTGCTTCACCAAGCGCTCCGGCAGCGTTATCTAAAAATACTCGTCCTACTACAAAAAACATCATAAGACCAATTAGCATAGAAGCAATTCCTTCAGCTTGATGAAAAGGCGTAAACCGCGAAATAAAAACGGCGATTAAAGCCAATACGCCTCCTCCAGTAGCTACCAGATCTTCCATAAAAACAAGCTTAGTTGCTGGCTTTGCTTTCTTTAGATGAACAAAGCTTTGCGTAAAAACATTGACCTCTGCAGTATTCATTCCGACATCGTGCAAAATTTCTTTCATTGCCTTAAAGAGGACAAACATCTCAAGTAATACCGAGATGCCAAGTACTGCAATATTTAAAATAAAGCCTGAAGACTTCGTCGGATGAAGAATATGATGATATCCTTCTTTAATCGTTTCAAACGCCATAATTCCTACTACAAGAACAGCTCCTAATAGAACAAGATTAACCAATCGTCCGAAGCCGTTTGGAAATCGTTTGGTCGGGGCTTTTTTACTTAATGCCGACCCTATAAAAACAAAGAACTGATTAGCTGCATCTCCTAAGCTGTGCATCGTTTCAGCAAACATTGCTACGTTCCCTGTTAAAGCAAAAGCAATCCCTTTAATAATGGATATAATGGTATTAACTACGGCGGCCATCATGGCCGATTTATTTCCTTTTCGCAATAACTTAATTAATTCACTCATACAATCCCTCCGTTTGTGCCTTTGATGAGATTCAATTATGGTTAGTGTATGTGAATTTAAAAATTAAAAACCTCCAACATATAAGTTGGAGGTTTTTAGTCATGTTTCATTATTTTTTAAAACGATAAGGTACCGTTGTAACGATTACGTTTTTACGGTAAAGCAAATGTGCTTTTAACAGCAGACTGGACTGATTATGAAGGATGTTTTGCCAGTTTTTTTTCGTGATGAACTGCGGAATAACAACCGTAATAGCCATATTATTTTCCCGGGCTTTTTCTTCAGCCATATCGATGAATCGAAACAGCGGACGCACAAGACTGCGGTATTGAGAATGAAACGTAACAATACGAATATCAGGCTGCCACTTTTCCCACTTCTCTTCCATTCTCTTTTCGCTTTCTCGGTCAAAAGCAACGTGCACCGCAATAACGGTATCACCAATCGTTCTTGCATAGTTCAATGAATTTTCCACTACCTTTGTCATTCCTGCTACAGGAACAATGACCACACTTCCTTCAAGCTTTCCAATCTTTTCTCCTTGCTTAATACGAAGCTGCTCTCCTACCGCTTCATAATGCGTATGAATGCGATGAAAAATATAAACGATAACCGGTAAGAAAACGAGCACGGACCATACTTGTGAAAACTTCGTTGTAAACAAAATGATTAGCACCGTTAAGGTAATGAGGGCACCAATTAAGTTAATGGTTAGCTTTCCTTGCCAGCCGGCCGGCTTTTCTCTAAGCCATTTGACAATCATGCCTGTTTGAGAAAGCGTAAATGGAATGAACACTCCAACTGCATAAAGAGGAATTAATTGTTCCGTCGCTCCTTTAAAAGCGACAAGTAAGACAATAGAAGCAATTCCAAGGGTCACAATTCCATTTGAATAGCCTAGTCAATAGCCGCGAATTTGAAACATTCTTGGCATGTATTTATCAGACGATAAGTTTACGGCAAGCAAAGGGAAAGCTGAAAAACCTGTATTCGCCGCTAGCACTAAAATCAGAGCTGTGGTGCCTTGAATAAAATAATAAAACCCATTTCGTCCAAATACACTCGATGCAATTTGTGATACAACCGTTTCATCTGCTTTTGGAGAAATGCCAAGCCAATAAGCTAAAAACGTGATGCCAGAAAATAAAACGGCTAAAATACCGCCCATCAGCATTAATGTATGAACAGCATTTTTTGCACCTGGATCTTTAAAGTTAGGCACTGCATTTGAAATAGCTTCTACACCAGTCAATGCCGAACAGCCTGATGAAAAAGCTTTTAATAATAAAAACAAACTAATACCTGGCACCACGGTACCGAGAGATGTATGAAGCTCAGGTGAAACTTGACCTGTCACTATTTTGAAGAAGCCCACCGCTATTAACAAAATAAGAGCAATAACAAATAAATAAACCGGATAAGCTAAGACAGAAGCGGATTCTGTTACACCTCGTAAATTTAAAACCGTAATAAAAATCACCAGCAAACACGCAATTACTACGTTATAGTGATGCAGCGTTGGAAAAGCCGAAGTTAAAGCATCGGTTCCTGCTGAAACACTCACGGCAACTGTTAAAATATAATCTACTAACAGTGATCCCCCAGCGATAAGTCCAGGATTTTCTCCTAAATTGGTTTTCGAAACAATATAAGCTCCTCCGCCTTGCGGATACGCATAAATAATTTGACGATATGAAAGAATTAAAGCCGTCAGCAGCACCAATACCCCAATCGCAATTGGAATCGAATACCAATAGGCAAGCACGCCCACTGTTGCAAGGACAATCAAAATCTGTTCTGTTCCATAAGCCACTGAAGATAAGGCATCTGATGATAAAATAGCCAGCGCTTTAAGCTTACTAAGCTTTTGATCGCCTAACTCTTTTGTTTTGAGCGGCTTTCCAATCAATAATCTCTTGAGAACTGAATAGTTCACGTAATTTCCCTCCGATGATTGCTTAGCTACTATTCACTGTTCGTTGCTAAGCTCCGTTACAAGTTCATGAATAAGTGATATTATCCCTAAAAAATACCTTTTTATGTTAAAAAAGCGCACAAAAAAAACACTAAGGGTTCTCAGCGTTTTTACACAGCTTAAACCTCCTCTCCAAAACGCTTATGGGGTTAGCTGTCGGATTCGGGCTATGAGAGTAGCCCTACCTTTTAAAAAAAAGGATTCACCCCAAGTGACAATGCACAAATTTGGGTCCCCCACTTCTGACGAATTAAGCGATAACAGGTCAATATAATTTTCGGTTAAAGAGTATGATCGATAACATGTTTCTTTCATAACTATCCTTTGTTCTTAGATAATATACTCCCGTACAAATGGTTTGTAAAGCATTATTTTACGTAAACGATAAAATAGTACTTAAGGCGCTTTTAAGGGGAAAACAAAAGGCCTTCTACCTGCTTACAGAAGACCTGCTTTCTTTAACTTTTTGCTTTTAAAACGGCTGCTAGCTTGTTTTTCGTTTGAGGACCATAAATGCCATCTACATCATAAGGAAGATACACAAGCTGAAAACGTCTGACTGCATCTTTCGTTTGTACTCCATATATTCCGTCTACTGACCCTACTTTAAAACTAACCGCGTTTAATGCTCTTTGAAGCTGTTTCACTGCTTCTCCAGAATCGCCTTGTTTTAAAATTCCATTGGGAAGTGGATATTGTTCAGAAGGTGGTGTTGGAGTAGGTGTTGGTGAAGTTCCTGAAGGAATAACAATTGTTTTTCCAACCTGTAGTGTTAAAGGATCAGAAAGCCCTGTATTCGCTTCTTGAAGCTCCTGTACTGTTATGCCGTACTTCTGTGCAATACTGTACAGCGTATCTCCTTGCTTAATTGTATACGTTTTTTCACCTGGTTCAGAAGGTGATGGATTTGGTGTCGGTGTTGGAGATGGCGATGGATTTGGAACTGCACGACGAGGTAAATTTAAATATACGGCAATTCCTTTTGCATACGATTCACCCATGCTTTTTAAAAAAGCTTCATTTTGAAGAAGTGCTGCATCGGCGCTCCTATCAATAAAAGCTATTTCAGTTAGTACTGCAGGCATATTTGTTAAGCGAAGCACCGCATAATTGGCCGATTTTCGTCCACGATTCGGATGATTATACGACAGCAGCGTTGGCTGTACTTGCCCGTGCACAATCGATTGAAACGTTTTACTAGCATTGCTAGCGCTTCTATAAACATAATCTTCATATCCTGTTCCTCCACCGGCATTTACGTGAATAGACATAAATGCATCTGCTCCCCACGAGTTAGCTTGAGAAGCGCGCTGAGATAACGATAAAAAAGTATCTGTGGTACGAGTGGTTTTAATCGTAAAGTCACTGTAGGTACTATTTAAATAGCTTATTAAATATTGTTGAATTTTTAAAACTAAGTTTTTTTCATACAGTCCGTTCGCTCCAACTGCTCCTGCATCTGCCCCACCATGTCCTGCATCAAGATAGATTTTTTTCATATTACTTGTCCCTCCTTATTGTTAACATATGCATGAGGGAAAAAAGTGCTACGTATACTAGCCTACTTAGTGAAAAATTACTAAAAAAGGAGATTGAGACATAACGAAATCACTTCAACCTAAAAACGAACAAATGGGATAAATGCGCTAGTATGGATGGCTTGTTACATCGCTGTTGAATTCCGTGCAAGGCTTCGCTTTCCGCGGGGGGGTGGTGAGCCTCCTCGTCGCGTGCGCTACTGCGGAGTCTCACCTATTCCGCTTTTCTCGCAGGAGTCCCTCCAATCAACTGCTAGAAGCAACTAAATAGATGAAATCTACGTTCATCCTACCAATAAAAAAATCCGCACAATTCATCGTGCGGTTCCCTCCCCCTAACATACTTTTGGTCCAAATTCTATTCTGGTTGATTAAAGTATAGATCAGGAGGGTCTATTATTTATAACGTTAGGACCTATTTAAAAAGCAGAACGCCTACAACAATGAGAATAATCCAAATTGGAATGCTTATCAATATCCCTATCACTAAACCTTTAAAGAAATTTCCTTCTTTCATTTTTATTACATTCCTCTCCAACAGTATTTTCTAACGATACTATGATTGGCTGAAAACTCTCTGAAGTTATACTGAAATACAGTGCAGAGTGAACACATAAACAATCTCACTATCTGTTATACACTACTTTTACTTATAGATTCAATGAGACAAAAAGCTCATCCTTTTTGATTCATGTAAACAAATTCTTTCTTGTATGTAACAAAACAATAAAAAAGCTCCCTGTAAATTATACGACAGGCAGCTTTTTTATAAACAAGCTATATTATTCAATTTACGTATGCAGAATGTTATTTATTCATTGTGAAAAACAAAAAAGTCGGAGAGAACGTACAAACGATCTCTCCGACTTTTAAAAATTAATATTGGCTCATGTATTGGTCACGTTCCCAAGGATGAACTTGTGTACGGAACATATCCCACTCGATTTCTTTCGCTTCAACGAAGTGCTCTGCTAAGTGTTCACCTAATGCAGAAACCATCACTTCGTTTGATTGGAAGCTATCTAAAGCTTGAGCTAATGTTGCAGGTAAATCTACGATACCTTCTTCAACACGCTCTTCTTTTGTCATTACATAGATATTACGATCAATAGGTTTTGGAGCTTCAAGATTGTTCTTGATTCCATCTAAACCAGCTTTTAATAGAACAGCCATTGCTAAATATGGGTTAGCAGCTGGGTCTACGCTACGTACTTCAACACGAGTTCCTACGCCGCGAGAAGCTGGGATACGGATTAATGGGCTACGGTTGCGAGCAGACCATGCAACATAACAAGGAGCCTCATATCCAGGTACTAGACGCTTATAAGAGTTTACAGTAGGATTTGTTACTGCTGTAAAGCTGTGTGCGTGCTTGATGATACCTGCGATAAATTGACGAGCAGTATCACTTAGCTCTAGATTACCGTTCTCATCATAAAATGCGTTTTGGCCATCTTTGAATAATGAAACGTTACAGTGCATACCTGAACCGTTCACACCAAATAATGGTTTTGGCATAAATGTAGCATGTAAGCCATGTTTACGTGCAATTGTTTTTACAACAAGTTTGAACGTTTGGATATCATCACAAGCTTTTAATGCAGCAGCATATTTGAAGTCGATCTCGTGTTGTCCAGGAGCTACCTCATGGTGAGATGCTTCAATTTCAAAGCCCATTTCTTCAAGCTCTAATACGATGTCACGACGGCAGTTTTCACCAAGGTCAGTTGGCGCTAAGTCGAAGTAGCCACCTTTATCATTTAATTCTAATGTAGGTTCGCCTTTTTCGTCTAATTTGAATAAGAAGAACTCTGGCTCAGGTCCAAGGTTAAAATCAGTAAATCCTAACTCTTCCATCTCTTTTAACACACGTTTTAAGTTATTACGTGGATCGCCATCAAACGGAGTTCTATCTGCATTGTAGATGTCACAAATAAAACGTGCTACTTTACCTTTTTCAGATGTCCAAGGGAAAATAACAAATGTATCAATATCCGGGAATAGGTACATATCTGATTCTTCAATACGTACAAACCCTTCAATAGAAGAACCGTCAAACATCATTTTGTTGTCTAACGCTTTTTCTAATTGACTTACTGGAATTTCAACGTTTTTAATTGTTCCTAAAATGTCAGTGAACTGAAGACGAATATACTTTACATTCTCTTCTTGAACTTTGCGGAAAATATCTTCTTTTGTGTACTTTGCCATCGTGTGATCCTCCCCTAAATCTCTATATAATATTTATAATCTATACCCCTCATATACGAACGGCATAAATATTGATAACTTTATTAATGAAAGAACCTGGACATATCTCCTTGATTTAAAGTTGCTCGATTAAAACGGCCTGCTTGCATAAGTTCTGCACGAAGCATTTTTCGCAACTCATCGTCCGTTAATTCTGGCTTTGCTGTTTCTGCCACAACTTTTTCTTCTTGCTTATGCCCTTTTTGCTCCTTTTGAAGATGAAACAGCTGTTTTACACCTGCTAAGTTTACACCTTGTTCGATTAGATCGCGGATTTCAAGCAGCTTATCAACATCGTTAAATGAGAATAGTCGTCGATTTCCCTCTGTTCTTACCGGTGCAACTAATTCATGTTCTTCATAGTAGCGAATTTGGCGAGCAGACAACTCAGTTAACTGCATCACAATTCCAATCGGGAAAAGTGGCGTATTTCTTCGAATGTTGTCACTCATTTCAGTTCCTCCTTTGGATTAACTATTTACATTGTATGCTATGTTAGTTCACCTGTCAACCGAATGTTAGTAATTCTAACATAAATTTTTCTGAACATTTTTTCTATACAAATAAATAGCACTTCGTTTATTTTTATAGCTTATCTTTTTCCTTCTTAACGGGGAGAAATAATCTTTCTATCTTATAAAAGTTCTTTTGTCAGTAATTGATCTACCGCCATGCATATTGCTACTTTTACATGAGCATACGTTAATCCGCCCTGCACGTAAGCGACATAAGGCGGCCTGATAGGACCATCTGCCGTAAGCTCGAGGCTCGCTCCTTGTATAAACGTTCCTGCTGCCATAATCACATCATCTTCATACCCTGGCATATAAGCAGGATACGCCGTTACGTGTGAATTAATTGGCGAAGCGAATTGAATTGCCTGACAAAAAGCCACCATTTTATCGGGGTCATCAAACTGAACGGATTGAATTAAATCTGTTCGTTCACTGTCCCACTTCGGTTCACTTTGCATACCAAGCTCTTCAAACATAGCGGATGAGAAAACCGCTCCTTTTAAGGCTTGACCTACTACGTGCGGCGCCAAGAAGAACCCTTGATACATTTCTTGCAAGCTATACAGCGTCGCTCCAGCTTCTGCACCGATTCCAGGAGTTGTCATTCGGTATGAACAAGCTTCCACTAGGTCTTTTCGTCCTGCAATATAGCCACCGATTTTAGCGAGACCTCCACCAGGGTTCTTAATAAGCGACCCCGCCATCAAATCTGCTCCTACATGCGTTGGCTCGATTGTTTCTACAAATTCACCGTAGCAGTTGTCAACAAATACAACAACGTCAGGCTTAATGCTCTTTACAAACGAAATCATTTCTTTTATTTGAGCGACTGTAAAAGAAGGACGAATGCCGTACCCTTTTGAACGCTGAATGCCTATCATCTTTGTATGCTCATGAATAGACGCTTTCACTTCTTCAAAATCCACTTGACCTTCCTCAGTTAAATCTACTGATTTATAGCTAATGTTATATTCTTTTAAAGAACCTACACCGCTTCCTCGTATGCCAACGATTTCTTCAAGCGTGTCATAAGGCTTTCCGGTTATATATAATAGTTCATCTCCAGGACGCAGTACACCAAACAGCGAAATGCCGATTGCATGCGTGCCTGAAATAATTTGCGGACGCACTAGACATGCTTCTGTTCCAAAAACGTCCGCATATACTTTCTCCAACGTATCGCGGCCTAAATCGTCGTAGCCATACCCCGTTGTCGGATTAAAATGTGAATCACTCACTCGGTTTTGCTGAAAGCTTTGCAGCACTCGAAATTGATTTGCTTCAATACGCTCGTCAATTTTCTCATGTACGGGCTTAATCTGCTTTTCTACTTTTGCAGCAAGTTCCCGAATGCGTGCCCCGTTTTTTAACTGATCAAACATCATTTCTTTGTTCCTCAACTTTCTTCAAGCGTTTGTAGCTTTTTGTAAAGGGGATGCTCTTTTGCAATATACCCTTTGCACTGATACTTCTCAGTTTCTTCATTGAACTTTAACGACTCAAGAATAGAGACCGTTTTTAGTTCAGCGAGCATTTTTCCTTCATAAGCCGGCAGCAGCACATGAAAAAACGCCATTTCTTTTTTCATTTCTTCTTGAATTCTTTCCCCAAGCTTCACTAAATCCGTAGCTTTAAAAGCGCTCATTGATAACGATGTTGAAGCGGATGGGACAAATAGTTCATGCTGCATATCTTCTTTATTGTAAACTGTTAGCATCGGAATGTCCGTTACGTTCAGCTCTTCTAGTAAGCGATGCACTGTTTTTTCGTGGTTGTTGTAATCTGGATTAGATGAATCTACCACGTGCAGAACAAGGTCAGCTTCGGTTACTTCTTCAAGTGTTGAACGGAACGCGGCTACTAACGTTGTTGGAAGATCTTGAATAAATCCAACCGTATCCGTTAACAGCGCCGTTAATCCTGACGGAAGCGTATACTGTCTTGTCGTTGGATCAAGAGTTGCAAACAGCTGATTTTCTTCAAAAATACCAGCTTCTGTTAAGCGGTTAAAGATCGTCGATTTACCAGCGTTCGTATAGCCCACAATTGCAATTTGATAGACATGATTACGCTTACGTCTTTCTCGATAACGTTCGCGGTGACTTACCACTGTCTTTAACTGACGCTTAATTTCATCAATTTTACGGCGAATATGTCTGCGGTCACTTTCAAGTTTCGTTTCACCAGGACCTCTTGTTCCAATTCCGCCTCCAAGACGCGACAAAGCGGTACCTTGTCCTACTAACCTAGGCAGCAGATAATTTAATTGAGCAAGTTCCACCTGCATTTTTCCTTCTCGCGTTTGAGCACGCTGTGCGAAGATATCCAAAATCAGCTGCGTGCGGTCAATAACACGCGCAGATAACCCTGCTGACAAATTGCGGATTTGACTCGGTGACAATTCATCATTAAATACAATTAAATCAGGCTCTAACTCTTCTTCAAGAGCCACAAGTTCTTCTACTTTCCCTTTTCCAATATAAGTAGCTGGATGAATGCGATCGCGCTTTTGCGTTAACCTTACCAGCACTTCGCCTTTTGCAGTCTCAGTTAAAGATGCTAGCTCATCCATTGAATATTCAAAACGTTCGTCATCGTCATGAAGCTGACATCCGACTAAAATTACGCGTTCAAGTTCAGTATTCATTTCTGCTGTCAAAGATTTTTCCTTCCCTTACTATTAAATTGACAAATCATTCATATCATATCAAAAAAATCTCCATTTCTCCATCTTTGCAAAAGAGACAGAATACATTGTCTTTTACTAGTTTAACACCCTTTTTAAAATCTATAAAACGATGATTAAAAAAACATTGAAATATCACGAAATTCTGTATACAATTTGAATTGGTTTACTTATCGAAATTTGAATCAGGCTGCCTGATTTTAAAATAATAGTCGCTACTTGGTGAAAACAGAATAAAGGGGATAGCATCATGACTTGGGACGTACTTAGCATTATTGGAACGATTGCTTTTGCAATCAGCGGAGCTTTCATTGCGATGGAAGAGGAATATGATATTTTAGGCGTTTACATACTCGGAATCGTAACGGCTTTTGGCGGAGGAGCCATTCGAAACCTGCTTATCGGTGTACCGGTGTCTGCCCTTTGGGAACAAGGACTCTTTTTTCAAATTGCTTTATTATCTATCACTGCCACTTTTTTATTTCCAAACAATATCTTAAAACATTGGAAGCGATGGGGAAATTTTTCGGACGCCATTGGCCTTGCAGCATTCGCGATTCAAGGAGCGCTTTATGCCACTCATATGAACCATCCGCTTAGCGCGGTTATTGTAGCTGCGGTCTTAACAGGAAGCGGCGGGGGGATTATCCGAGATTTATTAGCACGCCGAAAGCCTACTGTTCTTAAAGATGAAATTTATGCCGTATGGGCGATTATCGCAGGATTTAGCGTAGGGCTCCATATTACAAACACGCCTGTAGAACTTTATACGTTATTTATCTTGCTTGTAGGCCTTCGGATGTGTTCATACATTTACAAATGGCGCCTGCCGATTAAAACGATTCGACAACCAAATATGTAGAAAAAAGCCTTTCATGACGAAAGGCTTTTTTTCACAGCTGAATATCGCTTGACGTTAAAGTTAAAAGCTCGTTACGTTCAAAGCTTTCTTCTTCTAAAAGCCTCATGGATTGAGTACGTATGGAACGTTCAATAATGTTTCGCACATATCGACCGTTACTAAAATCCCTAGGCGTCTGATTGTACTTCACGTCCATAAAATGATCTTTTAGCTTTTTATAGGCCTCTGTACTAAACTGATACTGCCTGTCATTCATCATGTGACCCGCAATGTCCATCAGTTCATTAACATCATAATCCGGAAAATCAAAAATAAACGGAAACCTAGAGCGCAGTCCTGGATTAAGACTTAAGAAATTTTCCATTTCTCTTGGATAACCAGCTAAAATCAATACAAACTTATCATTTGAATCTTCCATATGTTTGACCAATGTATCAATCGCTTCTTTTCCAAAATCTTTTTCTCCCCCTCTTGCAAGAGAATAAGCCTCATCGATAAATAAAATACCTCCAAGCGCTTTTTTTACAAGATCTCTCGTTTTCTGAGCGGTATGACCAATGTATTCTCCAACTAAATCTGCACGCTCTGCTTCAATTAAATGTCCTTTAGACAAGATGTTCATATTCAAAAATAATTTACCCAGCAGGCGGGCTACCGTCGTTTTCCCTGTTCCTGGATTTCCTTTAAACATCATATGCAGCGCCTGCTTTCCCGCTTTTAAGCCCTGTTCCTCTCTTTTTTTGTTAATATATAGCCACGCATATATTTCTTTTATCATTTTTTTCAATTCTTCCATTCCAACCAGTCCGCTCATTTCTCGTTCAATTTCCCGAAGCGGCTCATGATTTATCACAGCTTTTTTGGCAGGACGCGGAATTGATGTCGTATACGATTTTTCCTTTTTTGTTTCATTATTTAAAATGATATTAATTTGCCCATTATTTTTAAGAGTTATCGGCTGTTCCACCATGTTCACCTCTCGTTTCATCCCACTTCTCTGTATCGCATAGCTGCATGCGATGAACGATACGAAGACAATGATCTCTTATTACCGAAGAAATAATCGTCTATTATAAGGTTTATGTTCAATGAGTAAAAACAATGTTAAGAAACTTTTCTAAGCCTTTATTTACATAAAAAAAGCATCCGAATATGCGGATGCTTCTCTTTAATCTCTATTCAAGTTCTACTGTAATATTTTTATTTGGTACAAATGTCGAAATCGCATGTTTATAAATCAGCTGCTGTTTTCCTTCAGATTCAATTAGCACAGTAAAATTATCAAATCCTTTAATTAGTCCTCTTAATTGAAAACCATTTAAAAGAAATACCGTCACATAGATATTTTCTTTACGTAATTGATTTAAAAATTGATCTTGAATATTAACTGATTGTTTCATTATTCGGCCTCCTCGTTTCTCTATCTGTTTACTTAATTCGCTTCTTTCTTCAGCTTTCCTGCAATATATGTAAAAATTTCAGCAAACTTTTCGGGAAATTTGTCAACTTCCATCTCTATCCATTTTACAGGCATTTTATTTCGAAACCATGTTAACTGACGCTTTGCATATCTGCGTGAATTTTGTTTCAACTGTTCAACGGCTTCTTCGAGCGTACAGCGTCCCTCAAAATAAGCATAAAGCTCTTTGTAGCCGATAGCTTGAATTGATTGTACATCATGCAGACCACTTTCGTACAATGATTTGACTTCCTCAAGCAGTCCAGCCTGCATCATCATATCGACTCGGTGATTAATTCTCTCATATAATACGTCTCGATCCATTGTAAGTCCAATAATGGTTACATCGTATAATAACTCTTGCGACTGTTCTTTTGTATAGTCACTGAATTTTTTGCCGGTTACTTCATAAACTTCAAGCGCTCGAATTACACGGCGATGGTTATTTTTATGAATAGCAGCCGCACTGTCTGGGTCAATTTCTTTGAGCTTCTCATACAGGGGATCAATGCCATGAGCTTTAATAAATACTTCCATTCGTTCACGAACTTTTTCATCACTAGGCGTTTCTGTGAACTGATAATCATAAATAACGGATTGAATATAAAGACCCGTCCCTCCAACAATCATCGGCATTTTTCCTTTAGCATGAATATCATCGATTTGTTTTCTTACAATCTCTTGAAATTCTGCCACAGAAAACGATTCATCCGGCTCCTTAATATCGATCAGGTAATGGGGAACACCCTGCATCTCTTCTTCTGACACCTTTGCTGTTCCGATATCCATCCCTTTATAAATTTGCATCGAATCACCTGAAATAATTTCTCCGTCTAACTGTTTGGCAAGTTCAATGCTTAATTTTGTTTTACCAACCGCAGTTGGTCCAATAATGACAATAAGTTTTGGTTTCTCTCCCGTCATAACAACACTACTTTCATCTATAGGCATTCACATCATTCCATTTTATCCAAATGGTCATGATTTATTCAACAAAACGGCTAGCTGCAGCTAGCCGCATTGCTTACATCACTCGCTTAAACATTTTTTCCATTTCATACGTCGAATGATGAATAATAATTGGTCGTCCGTGCGGACACGTAAATGGATCCGTTGTTTTTCTTAACGTTTCAAGTAAAGCAAAAATCTCATCGTTTCGCAAATGATGATTCGCTTTAATCGATCCTTTACAGCTCATCATAATAGCCGCTTCTTCTCGTAACTTCTCGATATTGACTCGTTTCATCGTAAAGATTTGCTGAATCATTTCTTCAATGGTTTCCTGTTCCTCTCCTTTTGGAAACCACTGCGGATGTGAACGAACGATATAGGAGTTTTGTCCAAACGGTTCTAAAAAGACTCCTACTTCAGCAAGCATGTCTTTGTATTCTTCTAAAATCAAGGCTTCATTTCCCGAGAACTCTAGCGTAAGCGGCATAAGCAGTTCTTGAACTTCTGAATCTACTTCTCCAAGCTTTCGCTTAAAATATTCGTACTTAATTCTCTCCTGCGCCGCGTGCTGATCAATAATAAATAATCCTTTTTCATTTTGTGCCAAAATATACGTTCCGTGCATTTGTCCAATTGGGTACATCGCAGGAACACGCGGTTCTGGCTGTTCTTTGGCTGAACGGTTTGGTTCTGGAATAGGTGCGTTTTCTTCCACCGATTCTTCATAGTGTTCTATTTCTCGAAACGTTGGCTCAAGTTCTTCATCTTGACGTATGACCTCTGTTTTAACAGGCGGCATGATCTCGTCTACACGAGCGGTAGTCCCCTTAAAGCTAGGCTCGCGAACCGTATCAGACGGCTGATAGCCAGACGGTTTAGACTGATGATCAAATGTAAAGGTCTGCTGCTCAGTTGGCTGCACAGCTGATTTTGACTTGGTTGGTACTACAGCATCCGGAATTAACTGCTGCTTTTTAAAAGCAGCTTTTACTCCTTGTTCAATAAGCTCAAACAGCTCCGCTTCTTTACTTAAACGCACTTCTAGTTTCGCTGGATGAACATTCACGTCCACTAACAAAGGGTCCATTGTAATGGTTAAAAACACGATTGGAAAACGGCCGATAGGTAAAAGGGTATGATAGCCCTGCTGTACCGCTTTTAACAAACCGTAGTTTTTAACAAAACGACCGTTAATAATGGTGGACATATAGTTGCGAGAAGCTCGTGTAATTTCAGGAAGGGCAACGTAACCATTCACTTCATAATCAAGAGACTGAACGTTAATCGGAATCATTTTTTTGGCGACTGCCATTCCATAAATAGCTGCAAGCACTTGGCGCACATCTCCGCTTCCGTTCGTATACAGAAGCTGTCTTCCTTGATGCATCAGCCGAATTGAAACTTCAGGATGAGACATCGCAAGGCGATTGACGACATCCGTTACGTTACCAAGCTCCGTGTTTACCGTCTTCATATATTTTAAACGTGCAGGTGTGTTAAAAAATAGGTTTTCAATAACAAGTTCGGTACCTTTTCGGCTTGACGTTAATTCGTGATGAACGATTTCTCCGCCTCTAAGTTTAAGGTGAGTGCCGGCTTCTTCTCCCGTACTCGTTTTGAGTTCAAGCATTGAAACCGAAGCAATACTTGGCAAAGCTTCACCGCGAAATCCTAACGTTCGAATTCGAAATAAATCTTGTTCTGTTTTGATTTTACTTGTCGCATGTCTTTTAAAAGCGGTCAAGCAGTCTTCAGAAGCAATGCCGTCTCCATTATCCAATATACGAATTTTTGAAAGCCCAGCTTCTTCTAGTTCAATTTCAATAACTGTACTGTTTGCATCAATAGCATTTTCGACTAGTTCTTTCACCACCGAAGCAGGTCGTTCAACAACCTCTCCGGCAGCAATTTTATTTGAAAGTTCGTCTGAAAGCTGCACAATTTTACCCACAGACTCACTCCTCTCAATCTATTTCTTTTTTAATGATTTTTGCAGTTCATACATCGCATTCATTGCGTCTAAAGGCGTCATTTCTAAAATATCGAGCTCTTTTAAACGATCGATAATTGCTTTTTCACGTTTTGAAAGCGCAGGCTTTTCTTTTTTCTCTTCTATTTCAAAGAACGAAAGCTGATTGGCTTCATCTGCTTTTTTACGATCTGCACGTTCTTCTTGAACCAAAGAAGCACCTTCTTGTGGAACTTGTTGTGTTATCTCTTCTCTTTTTGGAGCCTGACGTACAGGTTCACGCTCAGAAAATTGTTCTAAATCGTGTAAGATGACGCGAGCTCTCTCCAGAAGCGGATCTGGAAGTTCTGCTAGTTCCGCTACGTGAATACCATAGCTTTTATCTGCGGCACCATCTTTGATTTTGTGTAAAAAGACGACTTTCCCATTTTTTTCAACCGCGCTTACATGAACATTTTTAAGCGCAGGAAGCGACTCATCGAGTACGGTTAATTCATGATAATGAGTAGAAAATAGTGTCTTACAGCCAATATGTTCATGAACGTATTCAATAATTGCTTGAGCAAGAGCCATTCCGTCATACGTAGACGTGCCCCGTCCAATTTCATCTAACAGGATCAGACTCGACTGAGTGGCATTTGTCACTGCATTCTTCGTTTCTAGCATCTCGACCATAAACGTACTTTGACCTGAAATTAAGTCATCAGCTGCTCCGATACGTGTAAACACTTGATCAAAAATCGGCAGAACCGCTTCGTCAGCTGGCACAAAACAGCCAATTTGAGCTAATATCGCCGTTAAAGCGACCTGACGCATGTACGTACTTTTACCAGACATATTTGGTCCTGTAATCAGTAAAATTGAACTATCATCTGTCATTTGACAGTCGTTTGGCACATATTCCTGCGAATTCATTACTTTTTCTACTACTGGATGGCGTCCATTTTGAATCGAAATGTCTTCACTTGAAAAAATAGGCTTAGTGTAATGACGTTCTTCACTGATTTTTGCAAAGCACTGCAGTACGTCAAGCTCACTTACTTTTTTAGCAAGTTCTTGCAGCCTTGGAATATATGCTTTTACTTCTTCACGAATTTGTAAAAACAATTCATATTCCAGCTCTACAATTTTCTCTTCCGCTTCTAAAATCAGCGCTTCTTTTTCTTTCAGCTCAGGCGTAATAAAACGTTCTGCATTGGTTAACGTCTGTTTTCGTTCATACATTCCTTCAGGCAAAAGATGCAGATTTGCCCGCGTTACTTCTATATAATAGCCGAACACGCGATTATAACCAATTTTCAGTGAGCGAATCCCTGTTTTCTCACGCTCTTGCTGTTCAAGTGACGCAATCCACGTTTTTCCGTTTCGGCTTGCATCTCGGTATTGATCAAGCTGTTCATGATAGCCGTCATTAATAATGTCTCCTTCTTTAATTGACAAAGGAGGGTGCTCTTTTAATCCTCTTTCAAGAAGATTAGCTAATCGCTCACAAGGATCAATGTCTTCAACAAGCTTTGTGGCATAAGGATGATTCAAACGATTCACAACCTCTTGAATATGAGGCACATTTTGCAATGATTTTTTTAATTGAATTAAATCACGAGCATTTACATTCCCAAAAGCTACTCGACCAGCTAAGCGTTCTAAATCATATACGTCTTTTAACAACTCACGCAGTTCTTCTCGTTCAAAAAACTGTTTCATTAAGACATCTACCATATTCAAACGATTATCAATATCCGCTTGTTTTAAAAGCGGACGGTCAATCCAATTTTTTAATAAACGGCCGCCCATTGCCGTAACGGTCTGGTCTAATAGCCATAGAAGCGAGCCTTTCTTTCCTTTTGAACGAATCGTTTCGGTTAACTCTAGGTTTCGCTTAGAGAACAAATCAATTTTCATATATTCATTGATTTGATAAAACTGCACGGGCTGTAAGTGCTCAAGCGAACGCTTCTGCGTGCGAGTTAAATACTGAAGAATACGCGCAAACGTTGTAATAAGCTTTTGCTGCTGAAGCGACTCTACTAAATAATCTAGTCCTTCTACTTGATCTGTACTATTCTCATAAGAAATGGTAATCGTCATGCGCTCTTTTAGTGTTTGTAATAAGTCAGCAGGAAACTCAGAGCTTACAACGACTTCTTTTGCTTCTTTTGCATAAATCTCTGAGACGATATCGTGAAATGAACTAACAAGCGTTACGCTGTTTTCTCCTGTAGACAAATCAGAAAGAGCAAGACCAAACGTTTGATCCTCGAACGCAGTAACAGAACAAATATAGTTATTTTCCTTTTCATGCAGTCCGCGTTCATTCATCAGTGTTCCGGGTGAAATCACCTGCACCACTTCTCGCTTTACAACACCTTTTGCATGCTTAGGGTCTTCTACCTGCTCACAAATAGCTACTTTAAATCCCTTTTCAATTAAACGCTCGATATACGTAGGAGCAGAGTGATACGGAACCCCGCACATCGGAATTCGCTCTTGTCCTCCTCCGTCTCGACTTGTTAATGTTATTTCAAGTTCTTGAGAAGCTGTCGTAGCATCTTCAAAGAACATTTCATAAAAATCACCTAATCTAAAAAATAAAAAGGCATCTTGATACTCTGCCTTAATTCTCAAATATTGCTGTATCATTGGCGTATACGCTGCCATACTATTCCTCCATACCACATCTAGTTGTGCGTTTTTGCTACACGTATTATAACATAAGTCTTTCTTAAACTTAATTTATTCAAATAGAACAATCTTCAATTTCTTTTCATCAAACAAATAAAAAAGCTTCGGACGAAGGAAGAAGCTTGTCCGAAGCTTTTCATTATTTACTGCTGTTCAAATGACTATGCTTACGTCCGTATAAGAAGTAAACCACTAGCCCTAGTACAAGCCAAATTACGAAACTAATCCATGTTAACTTTGGAAGCTGAAGTGCTAAGTATAAACAGAACACAAAAGCTAAAATTGGAATCACCGGCACGAACGGTACGCGGAAACCAGTCGATTCTGAAGTTTGTTTTGATTTACGTAAATATAAAATTCCAATTGATACAGTCATGAAAGCAAAAAGAGTACCGATATTTGTTAACTCTGCTAATCTTCCTAATGGTACTAAACCAGAGAAGATAGATACTAGTAAACATGTAATCCACGTATTTACTACTGGCGTTTGTTTTTTCTCACTGATTTTTGAAAAAGGCTTCGGCAATAGACCATCTCGACTGATCGCATAAAATAAACGAGTTTGTCCATACATCATAACGAGTAATACCGTTGTAATACCAACAATTGCACCTAATGAAATAAATCCTGCTACCCAGTCTTGATTAATGTAGCTTAAAGCAAATGCTACAGGGTTTTTAACATTTAATTCAGTATAAGGGACGATTCCTGTTAAGATAAGCGATACGACGATATAAAGGACTGTACAAATCGCAAGAGATGCGATGATTCCAATTGGCATATCTCGCTGAGGCTTACGTACTTCCTCGGCCGCTGTTGCTACAGCATCAAATCCAATGTAGGCGAAGAATACAGTTGCTGCTCCTGTCGCTACTCCCGAGAAACCAAACGGCATAAACGGCGTCCAGTTTTCTGGCTTAACATAGCTAACTCCTACCCCGATAAACAGAAGTACAACAGCCAGTTTAATAATAACCATGATAGCATTAAAACGTGAAGATTTTTTTACTCCTTGTGTTAAAAGCAAGGTAATTAAGAAAACAATTATAATTGCTGGAATATCAATGTACGTGCCGTTTGCAGGATTGTATGCACTTGTTAAAGCTTTTGGAAAATGTATGCCAAACCCTGCTAACAATCCTTGGAAATACCCCGACCATCCGCTCGCTACAGCAGAAGAAGCAAGACCGTATTCCAAGATAAGATCCCACCCTAAAATCCAAGCAATTAATTCACCAAATGTTGCATAACTGTAAGTGTATGCACTTCCTGAAACGGGAACTGTTGAGGCAAACTCCGCATAACAAAGAGCTGCAAACACACACGCAAGTCCTGACATAATGAAAGATATAACTAAAGCTGGACCGGCATGTTCAGCGGCGGCTACGCCCGTTAATACAAAAATTCCGGTTCCGATAATGGCTCCAATTCCTAACATCGTTAAATCGAAAGCGCCTAAATCCTTTTTTAATTTAACACCTTTAGAGTTGGTTTCACTAATTAACGTTTGAATTGATTTTTTACGAAATAAGCTCATAGTAAACCCCCAAAAATACTTATCTGATATAACTAAATTTTCTGAAAATTAATGCATTATTTTCTTTAGATTTACTATACACTGCGCATTCGACAAAAAGCAATATATTTTTTTATTTTTATAAGAATTTTCTTAAAATAGTAAAAATAAAAAAACTAGGAAGAACTTCTTCCTAGTTACTCATCGTCTCCTAATATAAAATCAGGATCTAAATCTTCAAATTCATCGTCATCTACGTCTAAATCAAACTCGTCTTCATCATCGCAGCCTTTCGGATTTACTGCAACACAAACCTTGGTTTCGCCAATCACTTCCGCCAACAATTCTCTCTCTACTTGAACAATCGTTTTATTGCCATTTGGTGAAATTGTGCACTCTAGGCAATTTGGCTGCTGCAGTACGCGAACAATTACTTCGTAATCGTCTCCAATCGAATCTTCGTCTTTATAGCGCAGCTTAATATTATCTTTGTATGATACGGTTTCCGTCCAAACTTCGGTTTTTGTATTATTATTGTACGAATACCAGATGTTAATATCATATCTGCCGTCAACTTCTACATTGCTGCCGCTTTTCTTTGCTTTGTACTCATGGTTAATCACCCAGCATCCTAAGATGCTTGTTGGTCGATTTTTCGGTGCAAGCGTATGAGACGATTGTGTAAACTTGCGACCTTTACCTACGACTGCTTTTGTAATAATTTCTCTATAGTGTTGTGACATGTGAGCATACCCTCCTCAAACTATCTTCATTTCATCCTATGCAGGCTCATTCACTTGTTTGCACATTATTTTTAAGAAACTAGGTTTAAGGCATAAAAAACCTATGTTCCATTGTATGCAAGGATATAGAAAAACGTGACAATTATTAGAGAGAAAATCTGCCCAATTTTCGTGCAACGTGATGCACAAAAAAATGCCTCAGCAATTTGCTAAGGCATTTTTTCTTTATGAGCAGCTAAATCCAGGGCTGTTTCGCACCTGTGAACCTGTTTCACCGCGCAGTAAATCACCATCTGTTGACACAATAATTTCATCTGTTACTGTGTTTGAAATAGTGTTAGCGACAAGTTGAAGCAAATCATTCACGTTTATTTGAGACTCTTGAAACTGCTGAATAATCGGCAGTTCATCCAGCTCTTCCTGTAAACGATCGATTTTTGCCTCCACTTGTTTTAACGCTTCTGTCTTACCATAATGTTGGAAATTAACAGCTTGTTTTTGCAAACTTTTAATGCTTGCAATGGTTTCACGCACTTTTTGATTTTCGTTAAGCTGAGCTTCGGCACGCTTGAAGAAATCTACTTCTTCCGTTTCAGCGATCATTTTTGCCAGCTCTTGAGCACGTTTAATTACGTCACTCTTGTTATACTGCGCCATATTACTTCACCTCTGCTGTTTCTTCTACCATTTCCCCGTTTAATGTCCATGTTTTGGCTTTTGTAACTTTTACTTTTACAAGTTGCCCAATCACTGACTTAGGTGCTTTGAAGTTTACAAGCTTACTTTTTTCCGTGTAGCCTGCTAATACTTCCGGATTATTTTTACTTTCACCTTCTACTAATACTTCGACAACTTTACCTTCATATTCCTTCAATTTCTTTGCAGAAATTTCATTTACAAGAGCATTTAAACGCTGAAGACGCTCTTTTTTCACTTCCATTGGTACGTTGTCTTGCATCTTAGCAGCCGGCGTACCTTCACGAGGTGAATAAATAAACGTATAAGCACTATCAAATTCAACCTCACGATATAGCGACATTGTTTCTTCAAACTGCTCATCCGTTTCATTTGGGAAACCAACAATAATATCAGTTGTTAATGATGCCGTTGGAATGGCTTCTTTAATTTTACGAACAAGCTCTAAATAATGTTCACGAGAATATTTTCGTGCCATAATTTTTAAGATATCACTGCTTCCTGATTGAACAGGCAAGTGAATGTGATCGACAAGATTTCCACCTTTAGCAAGAACTTCAATTAAACGGTCATCAAAGTCACGAGGATGACTTGTTGTAAAACGGATACGAGCAACGTCAATTTTACGGATTTCGTCCATTAAGTCGCCTAAGCCGTACGTCATGTCTTCAAAATCTTTTCCGTATGCATTAACGTTTTGGCCTAGAAGCGTAATTTCTTTGTAGCCTTGAGCAGCTAAATGACGTACTTCTTGGATAATATCTTCTGGACGGCGGCTTCGTTCTTTTCCTCGCGTATACGGAACGATACAGTACGTACAGAACTTGTCACAGCCGTACATGATGTTAACCCATGCTTTGACGCTGCCTTTACGTGCTCTTGGAAGGTTTTCAATAACGTCCCCTTCTTTAGACCATACTTCAATCACCATTTCTTTTGCTAAGTATGCTTCGTTCAAAATGTGAGGCAAACGGTGAATGTTATGTGTACCAAAAATCATATCCACGTGCTGATGTTTTTGTAAAATTTTATTTACAACTGACTCTTCTTGAGACATACATCCGCAGACGCCGATTAATAGCTCAGGACGCTCGCGCTTTAAGGCCTTCAAGTGTCCTAATTCACCAAACACTTTATTTTCCGCATTTTCACGGATCGCACACGTATTCAATAAAATAACATGAGCATCTTCAACAGAGTCAGTCGGCTCGTAGCCAAGGCCTAGAAAAATACCAGCCATTACTTCTGTATCGTGCTCATTCATTTGACAGCCGTACGTACGGATATAAAACTTACGTCCCTGTCCCATTCCATGAAACTGTTCATCGATTGCAAAATCGTTGTGATAGGAAACTTCTTCTTTTCCTCGTTTTTTCGCATCTTTTAAAGAAGGTGGCATGTATACTGTTTGAAAATATTTGCTGTAATCCTTTTCGGATTTTTTGTCCGCTGGATTAACTTGGTTGCTTTCTAAACGTTGTTTTTCGTTCATAAAAAAATCTCCTTTCGCCATGACAATTGTCACGTTGCACCTGTAAATCGCAAAAAAATGTGACAGCCTTATGCTTATGCATAAAACTCATCACATTAACATAGTATATAACTTTCAAGTAGCGAACACAATCATATACCTATTTTCTATACCTATCACTATGAAAAAATCCGAACGAGCTGGATTCTCCATTAAGAATCTCAATTTACCGTTCGGATTTTCCCTCTACTAAACTGCTTTTATTGCAGCCTCTTTTACATAAATTCAGCCACTAGCTCATCAAATTTTTCCTCAGTCATACCTAAGTCTGCTTTTGACAGCGGCTCTTCACTATAGCCGTGAACAAGCTGCTGATACGACGGCTGATGCGCATTTTGATAAATAAGCCCTGTTACTAAGCCATTATGCTCCATTAACGTCTGCATAGCTTGCATACGATTGTTTGCATCATAACCTTCAATTGTGCTAAGACTAGTTAGGTTTTCTTTAAACCAATCATACGTGTTCACTTTGTTATACGTTACGCACGGGCTAAATACGTTAATTAAAGAAAAACCTTTATGCTGAATGCCTTGTTCAATTAAGCTTGTTAACTCTTTTAAATTCGTTGAAAAGCTTTGCGCTACAAACGTTGCCCCGGAAGTTAACGCCAGCTCCATGACAGATAAAGACGACTCAATTGATCCTTCAGGCGTACTTTTTGTCTTGAATCCTACTTCACTGCGAGGAGATGTTTGTCCTTTTGTTAAACCATAGATTTGGTTATCCATTACGATATACGTTACATCGATGTTTCGGCGAATCGCATGTACCGTGTGTCCCATACCGATAGCAAACCCATCTCCATCACCGCCAGATGCGATAACGGTTAAATCACGATTAGCCATTTTTACACCTTGAGCGATTGGAAGCGCACGTCCGTGAATACCGTGAAAACCATATGAATTAATATAACCAGAGATACGTCCAGAGCATCCAATACCTGAAATAACAGCAAGCTCATGAGGTTCTAAACCTACGTTAGCAGATGCGCGTTGAATGGCTGCTTGTACGGAGAAATCTCCACACCCCGGACACCAGTTAGGTTTTACACTGTTACGAAAATCTTTAAACGTTGCCATTTAACACAAACATCTCCTTACTTTTTGCGTATACTTCTTGCGGAAGAAATGGATTTCCATCGTACTTCAATACGCTTTGAATTTTATCATGACTTGCGATATTCATTTTTAAAATATTAGCAAGCTGTCCAGTAGCATTGTTTTCAACGACAACTACTTTTTTAGCTCCTTGCACGTAAGGAAGCAGTTCGTCAGCTGGGAAAGGATGAATTAAACGAATGTGAGCGTGATTTACTTTTATACCGTCCTGTTCCAAACGTTCCATTGCCTCTTCAATAACTCCACGCGTCGAATTAAATCCAACAAATAAAATATCAGACTCTTTTTCATGAGAGTGAACATGAATTGGCGTATTAAAACGAATTCCTTTTGTTTTACGAAGACGCTTATTCATTTGATCATCGCGGTTCACCGGAGATTCAGATGGCTTTCCTGTCTCATCATGTTCTACTCCCGTTACGTGATGAATGCCATGCTTCATTCCTGGAATGACGCGTGGTGATACGCCGTCTTCTGTTACGCGGTAGCGCTTGTAGTATTGTTTTTCTTCCAACTCTTCTAGCTCTCCTTGCTGAAGCTTGCCGCGGCGGATTTCAACGCGGTTATAGTCAAGCGGTTCTACCGACTGTTTCCCAAGTGAAAGCTGTAAATCCGTTAGCATAATAACTGGACACTGATATTCTTCTGCTAAGTTAAACGCTTCAATCGTATCGTAGAATGCTTCTTCAACCGTACTTGGCGCCATGACGATCTTCGGAATTTCACCGTGCGTACCGTAAATCATAGCCATTAAGTCAGACTGTTCTTGCTTAGTTGGAAGCCCTGTACTTGGACCGCCGCGCTGCGTATCAATAATCACAACAGGCTGCTCAGTGATGCCCGCTAATCCAATCGACTCCATCATTAATGATAGACCAGGTCCAGCTGATGCTGTCAGCGCACGTACGCCTGCATAGTTAGCTCCGATAGCCATCGTACATGCTGCGATTTCATCTTCTGTTTGAATAACAGTTCCACCGAATTGAGGAAGCTTTTTAATTAAGTATTCCATGATTTCTGAAGCAGGGGTAATTGGATATGCTGGCATAAAACGAGCCCCACCGGCTAAAGCACCTAGTGCAATCGCATCGTTTCCAATCATAAACATACGTTTTTTACCATCCGCTGGATCTAGTTTCATTGTTTCTAATTGTTCGCCTAGCTGTTCACGAATGTAATCTGCACCTTTTTTAATAGCTTCCATGTTTTTTTGTACAACTTTTTGGCCCTTTTTACCGAAGATTTCAAGCACTACTTCTTCAAATACTTCTGTGTCAATATGAAGCACAGCACTTGAAGCGCCTACAGCAACCATGTTCTTCATTAGCGACGTTCCTAGTTCCGTTGCAATTTCTGTAAACGGAACAGCGTATAGCGTAGCAGTTGTACATGTTTCGGGCAGACTTGGGTTGAATTTCGCATCTGCAATTACAACGCCTCCTACGCGCAGCTCATGGACGTTTACATCGATGGTTTCCTGATCGAACGCAACTAAAATATCCAAATCATCTGACACAGATCGAACCTGAGTTGTACTCACTCGGATCTTATTATTTGTATGTCCACCTTTGATACGAGAAGAAAAATGACGATAGCCGTATAAGTAATAACCTAATCGATTTAAAGCGGTTGAAAAGATTTCTCCCGTACTTTCGATTCCCTCACCCTGCTGTCCGCCAACTTTCCATGAAAGTTGCTGTACCATAAATCAACGCCACTCCTTTAATTGCTCTTAATATAGAAATCTATTTTATTGATAAAAACTGAAAAAAGTAAATTAGCAAACGATTTCATTTGCTTCTGCATTTCACGAACAAAAATCATCCGCAAAACTCCCACAGCACCTTGTCGCTGTGCAGGATACGTTTCTGCGTGAACAGCTCCATAATCCGTTTTCAATTTTATTCCGATTGCCAGAAAAATGCAACCCTTTCCATTGAATTCTCAATCGTTTTAATTATATTTATATTTAATGAATAAGATGAAGTTTTTTAATGATCTTTTCTGTCTTCACATGAGGCATTAGTATATAAATATCTTCTATAAAAAAAGAGCTTTTCCAAGAAGAAAAAGCTCTTTTTTTATTAGCTGCATACACGATCAGCAAAGTTTTGAAACAGAAAACGTTTTACCTGCTCCTCAGTGTAATGCTTAAGGAGTTCTTCGATTAAATTCGTATACTGTTCATATCTTCCGAGACGATGAACCGTTTTGTCAATGCCGTCAAAGTCAGAGCCAAAACCAACGGAGTATTCGCCTCCTCTTTCACACATGTAATCAAGGTGACGGATCACATCCGCTATTTGCGCTTTGGCAGAGCTCGTTAAAAATTCAGGGACAAACGTGATGCCAATCACGCCGTTTCGCTTTATTAAAGCATGAATTTGATCGTCTCTTAAATTCCGGGGATGAGAACACAATACGTGTGAATTGGAATGAGTAGCCACTACATATTGCGCTAGCTCAATCACATCCCAAAAACCTCTTACCGATAAATGAGAGACATCCGTCCACACTTTATGTTCATTATTCAATTCAACAACTTCTCTTCCAAAAGAAGATAACCCCGCGCCTCGAGGTTCTAAAATACCGTCACACACAGCATTGCTGTAATTCCATGTCAAACCTACTGAACGTACACCCAGTGAAAAAAGTGTCTTTAAACGAACTAAACTGGTATCAATGGCATCGCACCCTTCAAGCGTCAGCATTGCTCCTATTTCACCTTTTTTTAAGCTATCTATATCGTGCTTTGAACGAACCCATTTCACACCGGGAAGCGATAAAATATGACTCTGAAACAGCTGGATCATTTCTAACGCAACATCAAAGCGTTGAGCTGCCGGAACCGCTTCTGGAATATAAATAGCGAATAGCTGAACTTTCCCTTTTGCTTTTTTTATTCCTTCTAACGTCACATGCAGCGCTAAATCATATGTAAAAGATAAACGTTTATTTAACCAGAGCTTCATCAATACATCACAATGAGCATCAAATATCACAACCCACACCCCTTTAGCTCTATACAAAAAGGACCTGTTTGGCTTCTGCGCTTTACAGGTCCGTGGTTTTTATAATTATCGCGGCTCTACAATTAATTTAATGGCTGTTCGCTCTTCTCCATCAATTTGAATATCTGTAAAAGCTGGGATGCAGATTAAATCAACCCCACTTGGTGCAACGAACCCTCTTGCGATTGCTACAGCTTTTACTGCTTGATTAAGCGCCCCGGCCCCAATGGCTTGAATTTCTGCTGCGCCGCGTTCGCGCAGCACGCCTGCTAAGGCACCAGCAACTGAATTTGGATTAGACTTTGCTGAAACTTTTAATATTTCCATATCTAGCTCCTCCTTATTCTTTACAATGTATGATGAGAGATCATTAGACCAATGACTTAATTGATTTCAATGTTACTATATTCACGATATGTCAAACGTATTCCTGCTTGTTTTTCCTAAATATTCAAAAACTTATATTTCTACACCTTTCTTTTTTCTTTTTACGTTTTTGACAAAATAAAAAAGCCAACGTATCGTCTTTCGACACATTGACTTTTTCCCTTTATTCAAAAAACGGATGGTCTTCGTTGATTAAAATTCGCTCTGTTTTTGTTGCTTTCCCCGTCTTTTGATCAATATCAATAACGATTCCACTAAGCTGCGTTCTTCCTTCTTTTGGCACTTCAAATCGAACAGGAAGAGACGTTAAAAAACGCTTAATAACTGCTTCGCGCTCCATCCCTAAAATGCCGTCATAAGGTCCCGTCATTCCTACGTCAGAGATGTAGGCTGTTCCTTTTGGCAATATACGATTGTCAGCTGTTTGAACGTGCGTATGAGTGCCGACAACAGCGCTGACACGACCGTCCACATACCAGCTAATCGCTTGCTTTTCACTTGTTGTTTCAGCATGAAAATCAATAAAAATAAGCGGAGTGCGCTGACGTGCTTCTTCAATCAGTTCATCTGCTTTTTGAAATGGACAATCAAGCGGAGCCATAAACGTGCGCCCTTGTAAATTAATCACGGCTACCTCAAGCTGATTGTACGTAAAATACGTAATTCCCTTGCCCGGTGTACCTTCAGGAAAATTAGCTGGACGAACAAGATTTTTTGCATCGTCAATAAAATCAAAAATTTCACGTTTGTCCCACGCATGGTTACCAAGAGTAATAATGTTAGCCCCTGCTTGTAAGAACTGACGATAAATCTTTTCGGTAATTCCTTTTCCTGAAGCTGCATTTTCTCCATTCACAATTGTAAGTCCCGGAGAGTATTTTCTTTTTAATCTCGGTAAATATTCTTCAACCATTTCACGGCCTGGAGAACCAACTACGTCTCCAATAAATAAAATTCTCATGTAAAAGCTCCTATACTTCATTCTTAATCTGCATCTTCATCTCTACGAAAAAAAATAAAGTGGCGAAACGCCACTTCATTTTTATTTTGCATACTCTACTGCTCTTGTTTCGCGAATAACCGTTACTTTGATGTGGCCAGGATAATCCAGCTCATCTTCAATTCGTTTTCGGATATCTCGAGCAAGTCGATGCGCTTCTAGATCACCAATCGTATCTGGTTTCACCATAATACGAACTTCACGCCCTGCTTGAATTGCAAATGATTTTTCAACGCCTTCATAAGACTCTGAAATTTCTTCTAACTTTTCAAGACGACGAATGTAGTTTTCTAACGTCTCACTGCGAGCACCTGGTCTTGCAGCAGATAATGCATCCGCTGCTGCAACTAGTACAGCAATGATTGATGTTGGTTCTGTATCTCCATGGTGAGAAGCAATCGCGTTAATAACAACCGGATGTTCTTTATACTTTGTAGCTAATTCAACACCGATTTCTACGTGGCTTCCTTCTACCTCATGGTCAATTGCTTTACCAATATCATGTAACAATCCTGCTCGTTTGGCTAACGTTTCATCTTCACCTAATTCAGCAGCCATAAGTCCTGATAAATGCGCTACTTCCATTGAATGTTTCAGCACATTTTGACCATAGCTTGTTCTAAATTTTAAGCGCCCAAGAATTTTCATCAAGTCTGGGTGCAACCCATGAACACCGACTTCAAACGTCGTTTGTTCACCGACTTCACGAATATATTCGTCCACTTCGCGGCGAGATTTTTCAACCATTTCTTCAATACGTGCGGGATGGATACGACCATCTTGAACGAGTTTATCAAGTGCAATTCTTGCTGTCTCACGACGAATTGGGTCAAATCCTGATAAAATAACTGCTTCTGGCGTATCATCAATAATAAGATCAATTCCTGTCAAAGTTTCAAGCGTACGGATGTTTCGACCTTCTCGACCGATAATTCGGCCTTTCATTTCGTCATTTGGCAAGTTAACAACTGAGACAGTCGTTTCAGCAACATGATCTGCTGCGCAACGCTGAATAGCAAGTGAAAGAATTTCTTTCGCCTTTTTATCGGCGTCTTCTTTTGCACGGTTTTCTGTTTCTTTTACCATTATTGCAATGTCGTGGGAAAGTTCATTTTCAACACGATCTAAAATAATCGCTCTTGCATCTTCTCTTGTTAAGCTTGAAATGCGCTCTAGCTCTGTTTGCTGTGCACGTACTACTTCTTCAACTTTGCTTTCCATCTCTTCAATATGCTGTTGTTTAACAGTAAGAGAATCATCTTTCTTTTCAAGTAACGCTTCACGTTTATCAAGTGATTCGTCTTTACGATCAAGATTTTCCTCTTTTTGCATTAATCGATTTTCTTGTTTTTGAAGTTCTGCTCGACGATCACGAATATCTTGTTCTGCCTCTGTACGAAGCTGATGGATTTCATCCTTCGCTTCTAGTAAAGCTTCTTTTTTCAAAGCTTCCGCCTCGCGGGTTCCTTCATCAATAATTTGTTCTGCACTAGACTTTGCTCCCGCAATTTTAGCTTCAGCAATCGATTTACAAACAAAAAAGCCAACAACTGCACCGACGATTAGGCCAAGCAAAGCGAAGATGATTGTATTAGTATCCATCATTTCACCTCCCCTTGCTATAAACTTGTAAGTTTTAAATTTCATGTCGGCATGTACATCGTATTCACCTTTCAATATACACACAAAGGCTTTTAAACGCTAAAATGTTTTAAAAAGGGAAAATATACATCTTAATTGTAAATCTGTGCATTTTTATTGTCAAGCCTGCCTCTACAGTATATATTGAAATTTCGCATGTTACTTTTCTAGCATTAACAATTTTTACAAAAAAAAGACCCCTTCTTTGAAATAGAGGAGTCTTTTTTTATCTCGCAGCAAATTAAATATTTAAATCGCCTTGATCGTCATCCTCAGGAGCTGGCTCTCCATCTTGGTCTAAACCATGATGTTCACGCACTTGTCCCGCAATTTCCTGACGAATATCAGTATTTTCTTTTAAGAATTGCTTTGCATTTTCACGGCCTTGACCTAGACGCTCGTCATTATATGAATACCAAGATCCACTTTTTTGGACAATATCTAGTTCAGAAGCGATATCCAAAATTTCACCCTCTTTTGAAATACCTTCTCCGTACATAATATCTACTTCGGCAGCACGGAAAGGCGGAGCTACTTTATTTTTCACAACTTTAATTCTTGTTTTGTTACCTACGATATCATTTCCTTGCTTTAACTGCTCTGCACGACGCACTTCTAGACGCACTGAAGAGTAGAATTTAAGCGCACGTCCACCAGGAGTTGTTTCAGGGTTACCAAACATTACGCCGACTTTTTCACGAATTTGGTTAATAAAGATAGCGATTGTTTTAGACTTGTTAATAGCTCCAGATAGTTTACGCAATGCTTGAGACATTAAACGAGCTTGTAGACCCACGTGAGAGTCTCCCATTTCTCCTTCAATTTCCGCTTTTGGCACTAACGCTGCTACTGAGTCAACAACAATAATATCTACTGCGCCGCTTCGAACTAAAGCTTCAGCGATTTCTAAAGCTTGTTCTCCTGTATCAGGCTGAGATAATAACAGCTCATCAATATTAACACCTAATTTTTGAGCATATACAGGATCTAACGCGTGCTCCGCATCGATAAATGCAGCCTGTCCGCCCTGCTGTTGAACTTCTGCAATCGCGTGAAGAGCAACTGTTGTTTTACCTGAGCTTTCTGGGCCATATACTTCCACCACACGTCCACGTGGATATCCACCTACGCCTAAAGCTATATCTAATGCTAATGAACCACTTGGAATTGTAGAAATTCTTTTTTCCGTTTGTTCACCTAATTTCATAATTGAACCTTTACCAAATTGCTTTTCAATTTGCTTTAAAGCCATATCAAGGGCTGCTTGACGATCGTTCACTCAATTTCCTCCTCTATCTCTTTGAAATCATCTATAAACTGCAAACTTACTACGATGTAGTAGCAATGTCGAATTAACAACTTTCTATAACTTACTATACTAGTTTTTAGGTCGTTTGACAAGCAAAAAGCGAATAAATGTTCGTTTTTTATAAAATTAAAAAAAGGCTGCTTTGGTAAAACTAAGCAGCCTTTTTTCTTTATTTTTTTATCGTCTTCAATACGTAATGACAGCCGTAATTAACCGTTCGTGAACGAATTCCTTGGCGGCTTCCAGATAGCTGCAAACTGTAAACTTGAGGAGTTTGATCCTTATAAGCGACCCCTATATGCACTGTTCCTACAGGGTGTCCTTCTTGTTTAGAGGGTCCAGCTACACCCGTAAAACCGATGCCAATATCCGTTTTGTATAACTGTTGAATACGCTGAGCCATTTCAGCCGCGCACTGCTCGCTAACAGCTCCGTACTGATTCAGCGTGTGTTCGCTCACTCCGAGAATATTTTGCTTGATTTCATAATGATAGGCTACCAGGCTGCCTTTAACAACTTCTCCAGCACCTGAAACAGTTGTTAAACGTTCGCTGAATAACCCGCCGGTTAAACTTTCGGCTGAAGCAATCGTCAAGCCTTGTGCCGTTAATTCTTTTACCAATTCATTATGTAAAGAAGTTGCTTCGTATCCATATAAATACTCGCCTACGCGCTCTGAAATGGTTTTTTCCACTTCGTCTAACATGCGCTGTGCTTCAGCAGCATCAGCGTGCTTAGCAGTTAAGCGAAGCGTCACTTCTCCATCTCCTGCAAGCGGTGCAATCGTCGGGTTTGTTTGCGCATCAAGCAAATCTTCAATTTCCGTCTCAAGCTGTGATTCTCCTATTCCGAAAAAACGAAGAACGCGTGATTCAATACTTTCTTTTAATTCAAGCTTTTGAGCTAAAAATTCTTGACCATATGCTTCATACATTGGATAGAGCTCTTTTGGCGGCCCTGGGAATAGCATATAGTGTTTTCCCTCTACTGTAAGCCCCATACCTGGAGCCATTCCGTAATCATTAGGGAGCACTGTCGAACCTTCAAGTACAATTGCCTGTTTTTTATTGTTAGGTGTCATGATACGATTTGACTGTTTGAAATAGGCTTCAATGCTTTCAAGTGCTTCCGCATTTGTTGTCAACTCTACTCCTAGCACACTCGCAATTGTTTCTTTTGTTAAATCATCTTTTGTAGGACCAAGCCCGCCTGTGAAAATAATTAACTCTGCACGTGTTTGAGCTGTAGCAATCACTTCTTTCAAGCGCTGTGCATTATCTCCTACTACTGTATGATAGTAAACATTAATTCCAAGTTCGGCTAATTTTTTCGATAAATACTGAGCGTTTGTATTGGCAATTTGCCCAAGCAGCAGCTCAGAGCCGACTCCAATAATTTCAGCGTTCATCATATCATCTCCATCTTACTTATTTTGAATTAACAAAAGCCTGTTTGTTTTTAGCAAAGTAGTCCCAGCCTGAAATAACCGTAAAAATCACTGAAATCCAAAGCATTACGCTAGCAAACGGAATGGAAATCCATTCAAAAGGCAAGTTGTACAACAGAATAGCTGAAATAGCTAAAATTTGAGTCCATGTTTTAATTTTACCTAACATATTGGCTGCTACAACTTCTCCTTCCCCTGCTAGTACAAGTCTTAAACCTGTGATAGCAAATTCACGGCTAATAATGATGATAGCAGCCCATCCTGCACCTGCAATTAAATCTAAGTCAACAATAGCTACAAGCGCAGCTGAAACCAACAGCTTGTCTGCTAGTGGATCTAAAAACTTGCCCAAGTTTGTGACTAAATCGTACTTTCTTGCATAGTATCCGTCGATCCAGTCTGTTGTAGATGCAATAATAAATAATGCCGCCCCTAATAGATGAGCGATCGGAATCTCTTTTCCTGCTGCCTCCACTGTGCCAAATGGTAGCGGCACCATCATAAAAATGAGGAATACGGGAATTAGAAAAATTCGCGAAATGGTAATCTTGTTTGGTAAATTCACTTCTTCTGCCTCCAATTACTGTTACAAACTGAAAGCGTGCAAACGAAGTTGTTTGCACGGCTTTGGTTTTATTATAGCGTGAATGAGTGTTTAATTCACATATTATCTTTATTTACACCCTGACCACTTTTTAAAACAGGCTGTTTACTGTGCTTCTGCCGGCTGATATTGAATCGTTACAACTTGTCGAACTTGCTTGGATGAATCAAACGGCAAGTCAACCGCTTTTCCATTTACTTTTAACTCTACTCCAGGTGAATAACCGATGTTGACACGAGCTTCCGTTTCTTTCGTCAAATCAAATTCTTTTGTTTCACCTTTTTTTAGAATGGAGCTAAAGAAAGCATTTCCTTTTCCATTTTTCACATCTAACCAAGTATCTGCTTGAGTGGATGTTACTTCTAGGTTAAATGCATCTGTACCGGAAAGAGCATACGTAGCACTTCTGCCTGTTTTTTGAACTTCCTTGTATTCTTGTTTACCGCTGTCTTTCTTTTCTTTTTCAGCTTTTTCTTTCTCAGCTTTTTCTTTTGCGGCTTTTTCTTTTTCAGCTTTTTCTTTTTCTTGTTCTTTCTTATCAGCAGCACTTTGTTCATCTTCTGACTTGCTATTGTCATTTTTTGCAGTAGTTTCATTCGTTTCTTCCTGCGTGTTAGACTGCTGAACTTCGCTGTTTGGAGCTTCTTGATTAGCCTGCTCCTTGTTTTTATCCGAGACGATATTTTGAGCGATTACCCAAATAATAATCCCAACAACTACAACTCCCGCCACCACTAGAACAGTTGGAAGGTAGTCATATGCTTTTGAAACTCCTTTTGTATGCTGAGGAATTTCTTTGCGGCTGCGAACGCGCGAAAGCTGCTGCGGCATGTCTTCTGTTTGAGTTGAAGGAATGTCTGATTTGTATTCTTCAAAAATAGCATCTGTGTCCAACCCAATTGCTTCGCAGTATTGCTTAATAAACGCTCGTACGTAAAATTTCCCTGGCATAACCTCATAATTGCCTTCTTCAATGCCAAGTAAATAGCGTTTTTGAATTTTCGTTAGTTTTTGTAAATCCTCTAACGACAATCCTTTGCTTTCTCGTTCTTGTCTTAACCTTTGTCCTAACTCTGTCAATGCTAACACCTACCAATTATGCTAAAAATCAAACATCGATAATCCACCGTCTTGAAACATTTGAGGACCTTCCATTATTTCATATGTAATCTTCTCATTGGGGTCATTTCTTATTTCAATAATGTAGGCAAAATCATCTAACGAATACTCGGTATTTTGTACAAATACATCCGGATGCTCCACGATTTTTGTCGCGGGTACATTCATTACTTCTCGAACAAGCTGCCAGTGCTTTTCATTCGCTCGTTTGGTCGATACAATCCCGTCAATGATAAAAATATTATCAGCGTTGTATTCGTCAGCAATAAGCTGACTGCGAATCGTTTGTTTTAAGAGTGTAGAAGACACAAAAAGCCACCTTTTGTTCGCACATACGCTAGCTGCTACAATGGATTCAGTTTTGCCTACTCGCGGCATACCTCGAATACCGATAAGCTTATGACCTTCTTGTTTAAACAGTTCCGCCATAAAATCTACGAGCAAACCTAATTCATCTCTTACGAAACGGAATGTCTTTTTATCATCTGCGTCACGCTGAATATAGCGACCGTGACGCACTGCTAACTTATCACGCAATTTAGGCGGTCTCATTTTTGTCACAATGATATTATCCATTGTTTTCAAAATAGATTCAAGCCTGTCTATTTGCTCATGTGAATCACAGCGCAGCAATAATCCACGGCGAATATCATCCACTCCATTAATTGTGACAATATTAATTGACAACATTCCAAGAAGCGATGAAATATCACCTAAAAGACCCGGACGATTTTTTTGTATTTGATATTCTAAATACCACTCAATTTTCTCCATCAAACCCCTCCCATTTCTTGGCTGGCCTTCGAGAGGTGCCCCCTTTTTTTCACCTAGTTTAACTATAAATGATTTCCATTATATTATAAACCCTAAAGGCAAGTAGTTCTACATTTGTTATGTATGTAAGCGCTTATTTATTTGTACTATTTAATTCTAAGAAAAAAGGAGCTTTCACACGCGGTGAATTAGCTCCTTTTTAGAAACGATAACTTATTTTACTGATCCGTTATTTTGAACTAATTTCACCATGCTGCTCGCAATCGCATGCTGCTCTTCTTTAGAAGCAACGCTCCAAAGGTCTGCTAAAATTCGCTCTTGATCATTTTTTGCATCAACTTGGTTTGCTAAATATCCACCAATTTGATAAGCAAGATCATGAATAACTTCTTCTTGCATTCCTTCGTTTTGTGCATGATGTAAACGGTCGCCTAAAAAATCTTTCCAGCTATCCCAGTTTTCTAATACTGACATGAGTAGCCCTCCTTAAGGTTTATTCATATCATAGTTTGTACCTTGTTTTTAATTTTATGCACACTTTATATGTACCAACCGCCATTAACCGATAATATTTGTCCAGTTATATACGAAGCACGTGAAGATATTAAATATGAAACCGTATCTGCCACTTCTTTTGGATATCCTATTCTTCCTAAAGGGATCTCTTCAGCCAGCTCTTTAACCTCTTCTTTTGAATAGCTGGCCATCATATCCGTTTCAATCGCTCCGGGCGCAACTCCATTGACGCGAATTCCACTTAATGCAACCTCTTTTGCCAAAGCTTTTACAAACGTATTTTGGGCGCCTTTTACCATTGAATAAAGAACTTCAAACGAAGCTCCTGTAAGTCCCCAAATGGAAGAAATCATGATAATTTGTCCGCTTTTAGCACTGATCATTTTAGGCAGCAAAGCTTTTGTAATAACAAAGGGAGCCGTGATGTGAAGATAGATCATTTCTTCGGTTTCATTTGCCGAAGCATCTGTCATTAACCCGCTAACGCTTCGTCCGCTGTTATGAATAATAACTTCTACCGGAACAATAATCTCCTTTAAAAACTTCTCCACTCCCTCTTTACATGATAAATCCGCTTGTACTGTAAACACGGTTTTCACCTTTTCAGCTAGCTCATGTGCAAGCGCCTCTATTTTGTCTTTTCGTTGATGATAGTGCAAAATAAGCGAGTATCCATCTTCAGCCAATTGCTTAGCAATCGCTGTGCCAATTCCTCCGCTTGCACCTGTCACAAGGGCAAATTTCTCCATAGCCTTCTCTCCTTTACATGCAAAAAAGCTGATGAACATCAGCTTTTTTGGCAACAATCATCTTTATTTAGGTACTACTTCACAAACCGTAAAGTTCTTTTCATCAATAATCTCGTTTAGCACATCTTTTATTTCGTTTACCTTCAGTTTTTCTAGCGTTTCAACAATATCAAATAAATTCATATCATTAAACGCATAGCGTGTAAACTGATTAGCGATAAACTCAGGTGAGTTTAATGAACGTAAAAATCCGCCGATTTTCTTTTTACGAATACGTTCAAGTTCCTCTTCTGTTAGTGATTTTGTTTTCATTTCAAGTAAAATTTGTTTAACTCGATCATACAGCTGTTCGGGTTGATCCGTATCTCCTCCGATAAGAGCAAAACCAAATCCTCTTTCCTCCGTATAATCATACGCAAACGTTTCATCAATGAGTCCGTCTGCATACAACTCCTCATAGTACGAAGAGCTTTTTCCAAATGCATAATCTAAAATGATATTCATTGCTAACTCGTATTTAAGCATTTCTCCGCCTGAACGCTGCGGATTTTTCGCTTTTAGACCCACCATACATTTCGAAGACTGCACCGGCATTTTTAATACTTGTTTTTCTTGATCCACCGTTTCAGGCTCTTCGTCAAAATGACGCTGTATGTCAGAGATTTCTTTATAATCTTTTTTCTGCTGATTGTCTCGAACTTGCTTCATTACTTTTTCCGCATCAACAGGACCTACAATGAACAACAGCATGTTGCTCGGATGATAGAACGTTTCATAGCATGTGTACAGTAAATCTTTATTAATATGTGAAATCGATTCGATCGTGCCAGCAATATCAATTTTAACAGGATGGTTTTTGTACATATTTTGAATGGTACCAAAATACAAGCGCCAGTCCGGATTGTCGTCATACATTGTAATTTCTTGACCGATAATGCCTTTTTCTTTTTCTACCGTTTTTTCTGAGAAGTACGGCTCTTGTACAAAGTCCACTAATGTTTCAAGATTTTCTTCAAAGTTAGATGTACAGCTGAATAAGTAAGCTGTGCGGGTAAAAGAAGTAAATGCGTTGGCCGAAGCACCTTGTTTACTAAACTGCTGAAAGACATCTCCGTCTTCTTTTTCAAATAATTTATGCTCTAAAAAGTGGGCAATTCCATCCGGAACTTTTGTCATTTCATTTTCATTTAGCGGTACAAATTGATTGTCAATCGATCCGTAGTTTGTTGTAAAAGTGGCAAACGTTTTGTTAAACTCCGGTTTTGGCAAAATGTATACCTGCAGCCCGTTATCCATTTTTTCATGATACAGCTGTTCTTGAAGCTGCGAAAATTCAATTTTCTCCATTTTCTTCACCGCCCGTTCCTGTTAAGAAATAAATTGTATCCATTTCAATTTTCTCAGCCACTTTAATAATTTCCTGCTTAGATACCGCATCAATATGCTTTAAGTATTCATCAATTGAAATATCTTTACCCGTTAATTCATTATGATACATAACCTCTACTAGTCCTCGTGGAGTATCCACCGTTTCAAGCAGCTGGTTGTGAATAACGGCTTTCGTTTGAGCGATTTCGCCGTCTGTAAACGATCCTTGTTTCATTTCCTGCATTTGTTCTTTAATAATCGTAACAGCTTGGTCGTAATTTTTAGCATCAATACCCGACATGACCATTAGTAATCCTTTATGACTCTCTACTCTCGAAGCAGCATAGTAAGCTAAGCTCGCTTTTTCACGAACGTTAATAAATAGCTTGGAATGTGAGAACCCTCCGAATATCCCATTGAATACTTGAAGAGCAAAATACTGTCTATCTCCGTATACAACGTTTGTACGATAGCCAATATTTAATTTCCCTTGTTTGACTTCTTGTTTTTCCACCACTTCATTTACGTTCGAGATCTCTTTAGACGTGATAGAATCTTCAATGTCTTTTTGCTCGCGCTTTGGTAAAGTAAATGTTTCTTTTACTGTTTGTAAAACCTCTTCGACTTGCAAATCTCCAATAGCATAAAGGTGAATGGCATCTTCTTTTAACACCTGCTGATAATAGGCGTACAAACTTTCACCTGTAATTTCTTCCACATCGTCAATTTGACCGTTTACATGTAAAGAGTAAGGTTCTTCCTTACACATTTCTTCAACTAGTCTTAAATTAGCATAGCGCATTTTATCATCAAATACGGCTTGAATTCGCTGACGAAGCGAACGCTTTTCTTTTGTCATAATATCCGTTAAAAAAGAGTCCCCTTCAACTGCTGGCTTTAATAAAATATCGCCAAGAAGAGCTAACGCTTTTTGTAAAAGCGGAGTTGAATCTTTCAAATATTTTTCATTCGCTATATCAATGCGAATCGTAATATCGTGGTTATCACCTTTTTTTGTTAAGTCTACTTGTAAAGTAGCACCATAAAGCTCATCTAAATATGTACGAAGCTTTGTCGTAGACGGCAGCGACTCGGTAGCGCTTTGAAGCACATAAGGTAAAAGGGCACGCATTGTCACCGTTTTCTTATCTAAAGGGGCATTTAGTTTTAAAATGAACGTGTTTGTTTTGTACTTAGCTGTTTGAATGGTATGAACAGTCAATCCTTCTAGTTCATGTTTTTGTTCAGTCAATAATTTCATATATAAACCTCCTTTTAAATTTTGATGTATTAACTAGACAATACTTCTATTTTGAATCTTTAACGCTAATTTTAGTCTTATAACCACTATATCGAATTCAAGGAAACATTTTCAAGTAACTTGCCGCGCGCTTCCTCATTTCTTTTCATATTCTTTCTCTCAATGAAAAAAAGGCGGAGAAAAGAATATGATTTCTTTGTCTCCACCTTCTATATTTATCCAACTTTAGTCATTGTTAGACCTCGTATAGAGGATTTATTAGCGGCGGCCTTTTTCATAAGGAACGCCCAGCGCTTTAGGAGCCTCAGCACGTCCTACAAAACCAGTAAGCGCTAAGATTGTTAATACGTACGGTGCAATGGTTAAAAGGACGGATGGGATATCTTGAATAACCGGAATCTGAGCTCCCGTGATACTCAAAGACTGTGCTAATCCGAAAAACATGGCTGCACCTAAAGCACCAATAGGATGCCACTTCCCGAAAATCATGGCCGCAATAGCAAGGAACCCTTGTCCAGCAATCGTTCCCGCTGCAAAGTTTGTAGCGATAGACGTGGCATACACCGCTCCGCCGATTCCAGCGAACATGCCGGAAATCATAACGCCAACGTAACGCATTCTCACAACTTTGATCCCCATCGTGTCTGCTGCCATTGGGTGTTCACCAACTGAACGAAGACGGAGACCAAACGGCGTTTTATAAATGATGTACCATACAGCAAAAGCTAGCACAATCGCAATATAAGACGTAATAGGAACGTTCGAAAACAGAATTTTACCGATTACTGGAATGTCTGATAAACCTGGAATACTTACTTTATCGATACGGAATTGAATAAAATCTGTTTGTCCTTTCCCAAAAATCTTTTTAATTAAAAAGATTGAAAGACCCGCAGCTAGAAAATTCAGGGCTACACCACTTACAGTTTGATCTGCTTTTAATGTAATGCTTGCAACAGCATGAATCAGCGAGAACACAGCGCAAACAACAGCCGCAATTACTATTGCTACCCACGGGGCCCAAGCACCTAATGAATCCTGAAGTAAAAGGGTTGAAACAATACCTGTGAACGCGCCAAACATCATCAGCCCTTCTAATCCAATGTTCACAACCCCGGAACGTTCACTAAATATCCCTCCGAGCGCGGTAAAGATAAGCGGTGCAGCTGAATATAGCGCCGCTGGAATAATAATGGCTAACACCTCTAAGAAGTTCATTTTGCTCCCCCCTTGCCTGCACGGCCAAGCACCCAGCGAATTAAATAACCAGATGCAACAAAAAAGATAATAAGCGCAATGACAATTTGAATTAATTCAGACGGTACGCCTGTCATAAAGTTCATTTGAGGAGCCGCAGTTTGCAGTCCTCCGAAAAAGAATGAAGCTAATAAAATTCCAATTGCGCTGTTAGCTCCTAAAAGGGCTACGGCAATACCGTCAAATCCCGTACCCGTAAACGCAGTGAATGTGCCCATATATTGAAATGTTCCAAGCCCTTCCATAGCCCCGGCAAGCCCGGCAAAAGCGCCTGAAATCGCCATGGATAACACAATGTTTCGGCCTACATTCATTCCTGCATACTGTGAAGCATGCTGATTAAAACCAACGGCTCTTAGCTCGAAGCCCTTAGCTGTTTTATTCAAAATAAACCACATTACGACGGCTGCAGCGATGGTAATAAGAATGCCGTAATGAAGGCGGGAGTTATTGGTTAACTGTGCTAAAAAGCTTGATGCTAAAGATGCCGATTCTTTAATATCATACGATTTTTCATTACCCGCGTATAAATACGTACGGATTAAGCTGCTCGTGGTGTAAAGGGCAATATAGTTCATCATGATGGAAACAATTACCTCATGAACATGAAATTTTGCTTTTAAAAATCCTGGAATAAACGCCCAAACTGCTCCAGCTGCAGCTGCTGCTAATACAGCTAAAGGAATATGAATGACTGCTGGTAAATCAAACGCATACCCAACCCATACTGAAGCCAACCAGCCAACTAAAAGCTGTCCTTCTACTCCAATGTTAAAGAGACCGGTTTTATAAGCAAACGCAACCGCAATACCGGCCAGAGCAAGAGGAGTCATGGCACGAATCGTTTCTCCAATGGCTTTTGGCGTTCCAAACATCCCGTCAAAAAGAGATTGATAGCCAAGCATTGGATCATAGCCGCCTAGTAACATAATAACCGCTCCGGCAATGAGTCCTAATATGGCCGATACAATAGGGATCAAAATCATCATTACACGTTCATTTTTCACAAGTTTATTCATGCTGTTCCACCCGCTTTCTCACGCGTACCGCCTGCCATTAATAGACCTAACTCTTGTTCATTCGTTTCTTTTGGATCTACAATGTCAACTATTTTCCCTTCATAAATAACCGCAATGCGATCGCTTAGATTCATTACTTCATCTAGTTCTAGCGAAACGAGCAGCACTGCCCGTCCTTTATCTCGTTCTTCAATCAGCTTTTTATGAATAAATTCAATGGCTCCTACATCCAGCCCCCTCGTTGGCTGAGCTGCAATTAATAGTTCCGGACTGCGGTCTACTTCACGGGCAATAATGGCTTTTTGCTGATTTCCGCCCGATAGCGATCGCGCTTGCGTATATTCACTAGGGGTTCGCACATCATATTCTGCAATTAACTCTTTTGCTTTTTTATACAGCTCTTTATAATTCAAAATACCTGATTTAGACATCGGCTTTTGATAATACGTTTGAAGACCGATATTTTCACCAATTGTATAATCTAATACAAGCCCGTGCTTATGGCGATCCTGCGGAATATGTCCTACTCCTGACTCCGTAATTTTACGCGTGGATAACGTAGACAACTCTTGATTTTTTAACGTGACCGAGCCCGACTTTATTTTTCTTAGACCCGTAATTGCCTCAATCAGCTCTGTTTGGCCATTTCCATCCACACCCGCGATGCCTACAATTTCGCCTGCTCGAACGCTTAGATCAAGTGAACTTACAGCCTCTACTCCTCGGCTGTCTTCTACTACTAATTCTTTTATTGTTAACACAGCTTCTTTTGGAGTCGCTGTTTTCTTTTCAGTTTTAAAATGTACTTCTCTTCCTACCATTAAAGCAGCAAGTTCATCAGGGTTGGTCTCTTGCACATTTACCGTACCAACCCCGACACCTTTTCGAATAATTGTACAGCGGTCACACACTGACATAATTTCTTTTAATTTATGCGTAATTAAAATAATCGACTTTCCTTCTTGAATTAATTTTTTCATAATTTGAATTAATTCCGTAATTTCCTGAGGTGTTAAGGCGGCAGTAGGTTCATCAAAAATAAGAATGTCGGCTCCTCTGTAAAGCGTCTTTAAAATTTCCACTCGCTGCTGCATGCCAACTGAGATATCTTGAATCTTCGCATATGGATCTACCGATAATCCATATTGATTTGAAAGCTCTTGAATATCTTGAGCTGCTTTTTTAATATTGATTTTCCCCGTTCGCGTCGGTTCGTTCCCAAGAATAATATTTTCTGTGACTGTAAAGTTTTGAACAAGCATAAAATGCTGATGAACCATTCCAATTCCTAAGTCATTCGCTACGTTAGGGTCCGTGATTTTGACTTCTTGGCCGTTTACACGAATCTGCCCTTTTTCAGGCTGATAAAGCCCAAATAAAACGTTCATCAGCGTTGACTTACCTGCACCATTTTCTCCTAACAAAGCATGAATTTCTCCCTTTTTCACTTGGAGTGTAATATTGTCATTAGCGACAATACCGGGAAACTCTTTGCGAATATCTAGCATTTCAATAACATATTCCACTACTTTCACTCCCTATTCCTGCCTGCTACAGGATTCTGTCTTCCGTTTTTTGGCTATGAAAAAGGCTAGTTTTCACTAGCCTTTTAAACTCATATAATCATTGCTTAACAGATATCAGCTTATTTTTTAAGCGTTTTTTCAAACTCTTTAAATTCTTTATCCGTTTGAGGCACTGTAATGTCACCGTCTAGAATTTTTTGCTTATACTCATCAACTGCTTTTAACGCATCTTTGCTTACATTATCTTGTGATGGAGCAATTCCCACTCCGTCTTCTTTTAAGCCAAACACAACCTCTTTACCGCCTGGGAATTTGTCGTCCATTGCTTGTTTTGCAACATCTTCTACAGCAAGGTCAACGCGTTTTACCATCGAAGTTAACGTTACGTTTTCAGGCATACCTTCTTCATGCTGATCGCGGTCAACTCCAATTACCCAAACCTTTTTGTCTTTACCGCCTTTTGAACGGTTTTTAGCTTCTGTAAATACGCCGTTTCCAGTACCACCAGCCGCTTGATAAATAATATCAGCGCCTTTGCTGTAAATGGTAGAAGCGATAGCTGAGCCTTTTTCTGGAGAGTTAAAACTTTCCGCGTATTGAGAAATAACTTCAGCGTCTGGGTTTACAGATTTAACACCTGCTTTAAATCCGTTTTCAAACTTCTTGATTAATGGAGATTCAACGCCTCCGATAAAGCCGATTTTGTTCGTTTTCGTTTGTTTCGCTGCCACTACACCTACTAAGAAAGAGCCCTGCTCTTCTTTAAATAGAATGCTCGCCACGTTATCTAAGTTTTCTGACTTTAACGTATCGTCTACTAATGCAAAGTTAGCATCTGGATACTGCTTTGCTGCTTTTTTAATGTCTTCTTTTAACAAAAAGCCAATTCCATACGTCAAGTTGTAGCCACTCTCAGCAAATTTAGAAAGGTTGCTCTCGTATTCAGATGCTTTTGTAGACTGCAAATATTTGTATCCAGTCCCTTCATCAAGTCCGTTGTCTTTCCCAAACTTTGTTAGACCTTCCCAAGCAGATTGGTTAAACGATTTATCATCTACCCCGCCCGTATCTGTTACCATTCCCACTTTAAAATCCGCTGCTTTTTTATCTCCGCTGCTCTTATCTGCGTCGTTTGAGCCACACGCGCTTAAAAGTGTTCCTGCCGCTAATACTAGTGATAATGCAAGTCCCGTTTTACGTTTTAACATGTTTTAACCCCCTGAATAGTTTTAAAAGTATAAAGCCAATTTTCTATTTCGTCCCTGTGACCTACATTTGACACCTCCTTAAAAGGACAATATTAAATAGTTGTAAATTTTCTGACATTTAACCATAAAAAAACTAGACGCGTTTACGCAGTACTTGGAAACTAAATTGATCTGCTTTAAAATAATTGATGGAATATAAAATGGGTTCATCATACTGGTCATAATGCATTTGTTTCAGCACAAGCAAAGCGGTTTCTGGCTCGCATTGTAAAATAGGAGAAACTTTTTCATGATAGCCTAGAGGCTCAATATTTGCCACGGCGTATGAAATGTGCTTTCCTGCTTGTTTTTCAAGAATTTCTAACAAAGATTCTTGTTTATATTCGAAATTTTCAGGCAATATTTTTTGAGGAACCTTGTCCATGCAATATACAACAGGCTCTCCGTTTGCCGTTCTCACCCGTTCAACAAATAAAATCTGTTCGTCTTCCCCGCAAGCAAAACGTGTTAAATCATTTTCAGACAACTCTTGTATTTGAGAAGATAAGAAGATTGTTCCGGCCTTCATACCAGCTTGTTCAATCATATGTGTTATACTATTTAATTGCTCAATCCCTGACAAAAAAGTAGGCTTCGTGTTGACAAATGTTCCCACGCCGTGCCTGCGAACAATAATATTCTCTTCTTCTAATATGCGAAGTGCCTCACGTAGCGTTGCGCGGCTAACCCCTAGCTGCTTTGATAAATCAAACTCTGAAGGGAGTCTTTCCTTTTCTTTAAAAATTCCTTTTTCTATATTTTGTTTAATTTTATCAATCACTTGTAAATACAAGTGCCGATTATCCGCACGTATAGACATCACTCTTCCTCCATATTAAAAAGTCATCAGACCTCTGATGTTCGACTACTTAATCGAAAATAATATATCATTTTTCGACAGATAAATAAATAGGTTATATTAATTTTTTGTTAAAATTTTTAATATTTTTTTAAAAAAATGAATTTTTGTTATTTTTTAATGTCAGCATACCTAACAACCTACTTTTCTTCTAATATTAGATAAAACCCAAACATTTTAGTCATTAAATTTTTTAATATTCGTTTTTATTTCATTTATTTAGCATGACATATTTTTGTATAATACTATTCTTACCGTCTCTTCTTCCATAAAAAAATGAGGTTGAGACATAACTAAATGAATCCAATCTAAAGACAAACAAATAAGATACATGAGCTGAAACGCTTGCGACACCGCAGTTGATTTCCGTGCAAGACTTCGGTTTCCACGGGCGGGCGATGGGCCTCCTCGTCGCTTACGCTTTTCCCGCAGGAGTCTTCACCTTGTCTTTCAGTCACTGCTAGAAGGAACGAAACGGATGAAACCTATATTCACCCTAACAAAAAAAACGAACCGCTAATCAGACATGTTGATTAGTGATTCGTTTTTCACTTAGGCTAAAATACTTTTGTCCCAGCTCCATCTTTTCTAATAACCTTATTAAGATCCAACATCTTCATTTTGCTGAGAAATCAACACCGAACGCGGCTTACTTCCTTCGTAGGGCCCAACCACTCCACGATCTTCCATCGCATCGATTAAGCGTGCAGCCCGGTTATAGCCAATTCGAAAGCGTCGCTGCAGCATAGAAACAGAAGCTGTTTGCATTTCTGCCACAAGCTGAACCGCTTCGTCATACAGCTCATCTGCAAAATCATCGACTTGTTCAGGGGCATCTGTTGGAATCATTTCTTCTTGATACTGTGCTTTTTGCTGTGCAATTACAAAATCAACAATCTCTTCTACTTCTTCATCTGATAAAAAGGCACCTTGCACACGCACAGGTTTTGAAGCTCCAACAGGCATGAACAGCATATCTCCTCTTCCTAGAAGCTTCTCAGCTCCTCCCATATCTAGGATCGTACGAGAGTCAGTTTGTGAAGATACGCTAAAAGCGATTCGGGAAGGAATGTTTGCTTTAATAACTCCAGTAATAACATCTACTGATGGTCGCTGTGTAGCAATAATCAAATGAATGCCGGCAGCACGAGCCATTTGAGCAAGACGTGTGATCGAATCTTCGACGTCAGATGAAGCAACCATCATCAAGTCAGCCAACTCATCAACAATCACCACAATATAAGGAAGAGTCGGCTGTTTTGCATCGGCGTCTCCATCATCATTCATACGTTTTACCAAATCGTTATATCCTTCAATGTTTCTCGTTCCGCTGTGTGAGAACAACTCATAACGTCGCTCCATCTCACTTACAACTTTCTTTAATGCTTGAGAAGCTTTTTTCGGATCTGTTACGACAGGAGCCAATAAATGCGGAATACCATTGTACATATTCAACTCAACCATTTTAGGGTCAATCATCATTAATTTTACTTCATGAGGCTTTGTTCTCATTAAAATACTAATAATAATACCGTTGATACACACACTTTTTCCGCTTCCTGTTGCCCCTGCTACAAGCATATGAGGCATTTTATTAAGCTCTGCTAGCACAGCTTCGCCTGAAATATCTCTTCCTAAACCAACTAATAGCTTTTTATCAGGTCGGTTATTTTCAGTCGCTTCAAGTACTTCTCTAAGTGAAACCATCGCTACTTCTTCGTTCGGCACTTCAATTCCTACCGCTGATTTCCCGGGAATTGGAGCTTCAATCCGAATATCTTTGGCAGCTAATGCAAGTGCTAAATCATCACTTAAATTAACAATCTTACTTACTTTTACTCCTACATCAGGATATACTTCATATTTTGTAACAGCTGGTCCAAGGTGAACTTTTGCCACTTTTGCTTTTACGCCGAAACTTTGAAACGTTTTTTCAAGCTTTTCGGCATTTTTATAAATATTTTTATGCTCTTTTGCCTGGTTACTTTTCTTTGGCATCGTTAATAGCTTGATAGGAGGAAGCTCATACTCTTTATTTTCCGTTTCAGTAAAGGTAATCATAGGAGCTTTTTCTTCTTCCTGTTCCTTTTGCGGCCTCGGCTGTTGCGGTGCAGCAGCTACAGGCTTCGATTCCATAACCGGAGGCACCGGAGCTATAGGAGCAGCAGGAGAGTGACTAGACTCTTCCTCTCCATAATCAAAGTGTTCAATAATTGGAGGCGAAGGTGCTTCCACTTCTATTTCCACGCTTTCTTCAGGTTCTTGAACAGCTTTTTCTTGGCGTCTCTTTTTTGTTGTTTTAGGGGCTTTTTTCTTCTTATGTTTCCACGTCTGAATATCTTGCCAGCCTTCTTTTAACTCCGTTGTTAAAAAATTAACTAGAGGTGACAGAAGTTTTAATACCGTTTCGTGAAGCGAACGTCCGGTAATGAGCAGTACCCCAATCACAATAAGCAAGGCAGCGATAAGTTCTGTTCCTAAGCTATCAAACAGATAGTAGAACATGGCAAACATAATAGCTCCTATCATCCCTCCCCCTAAATCACTGTGATTCGATTGTCCCGTTGCTTCGAGCATATACAAATCCCACGTATTCATAATGACAGATGGATCTGTAAACGTTCCGTTTTTCGATAAATTTTCAAATAACGTCACGTGACTAAACAGTAAAATAGATAAAATAATGAGGTATGTACCGATAAGCTGCCGCGTCACTAAAGGAGGCATTTCTCTTTTCCAAATAATATAAACAGATAGAATAACCATTCCGATTAAACACAGCATATACCATTCGCCAATAAATAAGCGGACCACGAGTACAAGAGCCTGTCCTACAGCACCGAGTCCTGCCATGGCAATTAACGTTAACGCTAATAAAAATAATCCAATAAGCTCAAAGCGCAATATGCGTTTCCATTCATCCTTTTTTATTTGACCTCTTCGTTTTTTCTTTGCCATTTTTCCACTCCAATCAACGTCCAACACCCTATGTTGATTTTGTTTCTTTTATCAGTTGAATAAAAAAGCAGCCAATACAGCGGCTGCCTTCTTCGTCATATTCATTATACCATATTCACCATAATTATACTGAAATCCTTACGACAAAATTTGACCAGGATAATAATTTTCATTCAAATAATCTTGAGGATTCGTGCTTAAAACCCTCACAATTTGCTGTTGTTTTTGTTCATTTTCTTCAACGATAACCGGGATTCCATTATGATTAATAAGCTTTGGCTGAGATTGTTCTTGATGATAAGACTGCTGAAAAATCAGTTCTTGTGGCATCATTGTATATAAAATCATTGCAGCAGCTGCTCCTCATTCTGACGTCCTTGCTCAATCAGTTCATTCAATTTTTTGATTGCTTGAGCAACTCCGCCTACTTCGTTAATTAACCCGTATGAAACAGCATCTCCGCCAACTACATTTGTCCCGATATCACGCGTTAAGTTCCCTTTTGAAAACATAAGTTCTTTAAACTTTTCTTCTGAAATATGAGAGTGTTCTCTCACAAAGTTAATCACGCGCTCTTGCATTTTATCTAAGTATTCGAATGTTTGCGGTACACCAATAACAAGACCCGTTAAGCGAATGGGATGAATGGTCATGGTCGCTGTACCGGCAATATACGAATAATCAGTTGAAACCGCAATTGGAACACCGATTGAATGTCCGCCTCCTAGCACAATGGACACAGAAGGCTTGGATAACGAAGCGATCATTTCCGCAATGGCAAGACCTGCTTCTACATCTCCACCTACTGTATTCAAAATAATAAGCAATCCTTCAATTTTTGGATTTTGTTCAATCGCCACAATTTGCGGGATGACATGCTCATATTTTGTCGTTTTATTTTGAGGAGGCAGCTGCATGTGCCCTTCGATTTGTCCTACAATCGTTAAACAGTGAATATTAGAATCCTGAGGAAGCTGAGCCACGTTGGTCTGTCCCAATTGTTGAATTTTATCTAATATTCCGCCCTTGCTTTCTTCATTTTTATTAGGCTGCTGAGGCGCTTCATCAGAATGTAATCTTTCGTTATTTTCAAACATATTCTAGCTCCTTTCACTTATTGATAATAGTAGTATGAACTTCTCATAGTTATTACATCCGCATCAGCTGCAAATAAAAAGCCTTCCCAGCGGGAAGGCTTCACATTAGATTTCCATGATAATCGGTAAAATCATCGGTTTACGACGGGTTTTTTCATATAAAAATTGATTTAAACTTTCTCTCATTTTTAATTTTAATGAAGACCACTCGATCACTTTGTCTTCCATACACTTTTCTAAAATTTGCTGAACAATCTTCGTTGCTTCTTCTAAAAGCTTTTCTGATTCTCTTACATAGACGAATCCGCGGGAGATGATTTCTGGCCCCGCTACTACTGTTTTTTGACGTTTATTAATCGTAACTACTACCGTTAAGATTCCGTCCTGTGACAGCAGCCTGCGATCCCTCAGAACGATATTCCCAATATCGCCGACGCCTAGTCCATCAATGAGCGTATTTCCCGCTTGAATAGAACCGCTAGGGTACATGCGAGCATCTTTAAACTCAACTCGCTCACCTTTTTCAAGCAAACAAATATGATCTTCTGATATTCCTAATTGACCGGCTAGCTTTGCATAAGCTTTTTGTTTTCGGTACTCTCCATTCACAGGCATGACATATTTCGGCTTTGTTAAGTTAATCATAAATTTTAATTCTTCTTGACTGCCGTGTCCGGAAGCCTGCACTTTCTTCTGAGCAAACACTACGCTTGCTCCTAAACGAAAGATGACGTCAATTGTTTTTGAAAAGGTCGTTTCGTGCCCCGCCACGGGTGTAGCAGCCAGCAGCACCGTGTCATCTTGTTTGATTTGAATAAATTTATGGGACTGTTTAGCCATTCGAGTAAGACCTGAAATCGGCTCTCCGTGATGACCTGTTGTTAAAATAACCGTTTCATGTTCTGAAAGATCCTTTAGCTTTTGCACAGGAACAATTAAATCCTCAGGCAGCTGCAAATGTCCAAGTTTTGCTGCAATATCAATGATTTTCAGCATACTCTTTTCCATAATGATCAGGTTACGGCCATGCTGATATGCGGCATGAATAATTTGCTGAATACGGTGCAGATTGGAACTGTATGCAGCAACAATGATTCGACCTTTGCTTTTATAAAAAGCGTCGGTAATATTTTGTCCGATGACGGCCTCGGAAACTGTATAGCCTGGCTTATCCGCATTTGTACTGTCTGAAAGCAAACACAGGACGCCTTTTTCCCCAATGGCAGCCATTTTTCCAATATCAGCGCTTTGAATGCTGACTGAGTTTTGATCAAATTTAAAATCACCTGTATATACAATCGCACCTTGATTGGTTTGTAAACAAATGCCGACTGAATCTTGTATACTGTGCTGCGTTCTAAAAAATGAAATATCCACTCCTTCAAACGATAAAACCGTTGACGAAGTGATAGGATGTAAAGCTTCATATTTTTTAATTCCATACTCTTTTAACTTTTCTTTGATAAGTGCTAGCGTTAATTCTGTACCATATACCGGCACGTCCAATTTTTGAAGTATAAAGGGAATAGCCCCAATTTGCTCTTCGTGTCCATGAGTAACAAAAATGCCTTTTACGTTCTGCTGATTTTCTACTAAATATGTAATGTCAGGAATGACAATATCAATTCCTAACATTTCCCCTCCCGGAAACTTTGACCCTGCATCTAACACATATATGTTTTCATTGATTTCCACCACATACATGTTTTTTCCAAGTTCTCCGACTCCACCCAAGGCTGAAATTTTAATATTTTCTGTCTTTTCTAGTACCATAAGTTCCTCCTACTTACTTTCACCCGTACAATTTCATTTGCTTACATTATAACTGAAGTAAGAATTGGAATACAAGAAATTTCATTCGTCTATTTCCGTCATCTGCTCTTCTATTATCTTATAAGAAAAAAACGTCTCTTCATCAACTCGTATATACGGTCAATGAAGAGACGTTTAAAAAACATACTTATAGCTTATAGCGTATTTAATGTGCTGACTAACGTTTGGCGTTCTTCTTCCGTTAACGGAACTAAAGGTAATCGTACCGATCCTACGTCTAACCCTTTTAGCTGTAAAGCTGTTTTAACAGGCGTTGGACTTGGAGCCGCAAAAAGAGATTTCATCACAGGTACAATACGCTGATGAATTTTTGCTGCTTCTTTCGGATTTCCTGACTCATACAACTTAACCATCTCTTGCATTTCATTTCCAATAACGTGAGAGGCAACAGAAATAATCCCAGTTCCTCCAATTGCTAATACCGGCAGTGTTAAGCCATCATCACCGCTGTATAAAGCAAAATCATCGCTTGTTTGTGCGATAATAGCTGTCATTGCGTCAAGGTCGCCGCTTGCATCTTTTAACGCTACAACATTTGGCAGTTCAGCTAGGCGTACAATTGTATCCACAGACATATTGATCACGGATCGCCCTGGAATATTGTATAACATGATAGGCAGCTCTGTACTTTCAGCAATTGTTTTAAAGTGCTGATATAAGCCTTCCTGATTCGGCTTGTTATAATAAGGTGCTACAATCATAATCGCATCTACGCCGATTTCTTCTGCCTTTTTCGTTAATTCAATTGATGCATACGTATTATTGCTTCCTGTACCTGCAACAACAGGTACACGGCCATCTACTACCTTTACTGAGTGGCGGAACAGCGCCAGCTTTTCTTCTGTTGAAAGCGTAGGAGATTCACCCGTTGTTCCTGCAATAACCAACGCATCTGAACCGTTGCTGATTAAATAGTTAATAAGCTGCGTTGTTTTTTCAAAATCAATATTTCCTTTATGATCAAAAGGCGTTACCATCGCTGTTGCGACTTTCCCAAAATCAATCATGTTTTCACTCCTTGAAATTGCATTATCCCTATTCATATAATGAACCGTTAGCTTATAGCTAACGGAACATGTAGTTTATCTCTTTTGCGGTGCTTTTGACAAGTCAAAGGCACCATGAAGAGCATTAACGGCTTTCTTTAAATCCTCTTCTTTTACAAGCACCCAAATCGTCGTATGGCTGTCAGCAGATTGTAAAATCTGAATACCTTCGCTAGAAAGAGCTGTAACAATTTTAGATGTAACACCAGGCACCCCTGCAATTCCTGCTCCAACCGTTGATACTTTGGCACAGTTGCGAATAACAGCCGGCTCATACCCTAGCGCATGAAGCACATCAATTGCTTTGTCAGTTGCTTCATCTGTTACCGTATATACAACACCCTTCGGTGAAATATTGATAAAATCTACGCTGATTTTTTCTTGTGCCATTGCTTTGAATACTTCTGCTTGCGTATCATAATGGCCTTCTTTACTAAAAACTTTAATTTGAGTCACGTTGGATACGTGGGCGATGCCTGTTACAAGGCGTTCTTGCACATCGCTTCCACGCTGCTGTGCTTCACCTTGAGATGTAACGAGCGTACCTTCTGAATCAGCATACGTGGAACGGACGCGCATCGGTACTTTTGCTTGCATGGCAATCTCTACAGCACGTGGGTGAACTACTTTTGCACCTTGATAAGCCATGTTGCATATTTCGTTATATGTGACAACGGATAGCGGTCTTGCATCTTCTACAATACGCGGGTCCGCTGTCATCACACCTTCTACATCCGTGAAAATGTCAATGTAATCAGCCATAAGGGCTGCACCTAACGCTGAAGCAGATGTATCGCTACCTCCGCGTCCAAGCGTTGTTGTATCACCTTCAGCAGTTGCCCCTTGAAAGCCTGTTACGACAACGACATCATATTCTTCTAATTCTTTTAACAAACGGTCGCATTTCATTTCTAGTATCTTGGCATTGGTGAAATCATCATTCGTCACAAACCCTGCCTGTGCACCGTTTAATGCTGTAGCTTTAATCCCATTTTCGTTTAATAAATTTGTAAACACAACCGATGAAATTAATTCTCCGCATGCCATAAGCATATCAAGCTCACGTTTGTTAAGAGACGCTTTATTTCCATCAACAAGTGAAAGCAATGTATCCGTTGCATACGGTTCACCTTTTCGTCCCATTGCCGATACAACAACGACTACTTTGTAACCCTCACTTAATGCATTATTTAAATGATAGATTGCTCTTGCTCTTCCTTCTTCGTTACGAACGGAAGTTCCTCCAAATTTTTGGACGATTATTTTCATACTTACACCTCATCATGTTCCGAGACACTCTGGTTGCGCTTATTTTACTAAGCTAAGCTTAATAAGTGATTCTGCAATTTGTACAGAATTCCAAGCTGCACCTTTTAACAAGTTATCAGAAACGATCCACATATGGAAACCGTTATCGCGATCTAAATCTTTACGAATACGGCCGACAAACACATCTCGTTTACCTACACAGTCTGCTGGCATTGGATATACTTGATTTTCTGGATCATCTTGCAATACGATACCAGGTGCATCAGCCAATAAATTTTTCACATCAGCTACCGTTACACCGTCTTTTTCAATTTCAATGTAAACTGACTCTGAATGACCTGTTACAACCGGTAGACGAACACAAGTAGCAGCTACTGGCAATTCAGGCATGCTCATAATTTTTTTCGTTTCATTAATCATTTTCATTTCTTCAAATGTAAAACCGTTATCTTGAAATTTATCAATTTGCGGAATGGCATTAAAAGCAATTTGATAATGTTTTTTATCTCCACCAACCGGTAAAATTTCCGGTGTAAACTCTTTTTCTTCTAAAATAGCTTTAGCTTGTTCTTTTAATTCATTAATTGCAGCAGCACCTGCTCCAGAAACGGCTTGATACGTTGATACTAGCACTTTAGATAAGCCGTATGTTTCGCGTAATGGCTGTAATGCTGCTACCATTTGAATTGTAGAGCAGTTTGGATTAGCAATGATTCCGTTATGTGCGTGTAATGCATCTTCATTCACTTCCGGCACAACTAACGGGACATTTTCATCCATTCGATAAGCGCTTGTGTTGTCTACAACGATTGCTCCGCGTTTTACTGCCTCTGGTGCAAGTGCTTTTGAAATGCTGCCGCCTGCACTGAATAAAGCAATGTCCACGCCTTCAAAGCTATCAGGAGTTGCTTCTTGCACAACAACTTCTTCTCCGTTAAACAACACTTTTTTACCAGCTGAACGAGCTGAAGATAATAACGTTAATTTACCAACTGGAAAATTACGCTCCTGTAGGGTTTTAATCATTTGTTGTCCTACTGCACCTGTTGCTCCTACTACTGCTACATGTAATTCTCTTGTCATTTTAATACCGCCTCCAACAATTTTCAACTACTCAACATTTATCTGCATATACTGACTATTTTAACATATTATTATGCTTCATTGCGTCAAAGAAGAGAAGATTTTTAAAATCTTCTCTTCTTTGAGATTGAGAGTTCTCTTACAGCCGCAGTATTGAACAGATTCATACAACAGCAAGAGGCATATATGTCCTATGACTCTTGACCGTCGCGGAACCTTTCGACAATAACAGGCTGAATCTGTTTATCTTCAAGCGCTGCGTACACCGTGTCTGATAACATCGTCATACGCGCTACCATTGAATTTGGTTTAAGCACCGGGTCATCTTGACCAAATGGAATAAAATAAATATTTTTAGTCGCCATTAGCCTCATTAAGTTTACACCATTTAGCCCTAGTGCGTCATTAGTCGAAATTCCCAGTACCACTGGCTTATTATTACGAAGCGTTGCTTTAGCTGCCATGAGTACCGGAGATTCAGTCATTGCATTCGCAAACTTACTCATCGTATTCCCAGTGATTGGGGCAACTACCATACAATCAAGCGGAATCTTTGGTCCTAGAGGCTCTGCTTTTACAATTGTATTGATGACGGCGTGACCTGTTAATTCCTCAATTTTCTTCACCCAGTCTTCTCCATCTCCAAAACGAGTATTTGTGGATTGTACAGTGTAAGAAACAACCGGTAACACTTCTGCTCCCAAATTAACAAGCTTTTCAATTTCTGGCATAACCGCATCATACGTACAGTGATATTCGGTCAAGCCGAATCCTATTCTTTTACCTTTTAATGACATTATTTTTTCTCCTCTCTCGCATCCGCAGCGTCTTTTAATAAATTCACTAATACATTAGCGACAATCTGACCTGCTGTTTTTGGAGCCACAATCCCTGGAAGACCAGGTGCTAAAATAGCTTTAATTCCTCGTTTTTCTGCATAGCGGAAATCGGTTCCTCCAGGCTTTGAAGCTAAATCAATAATGAGCGCGTGGGTCGGGACATTAGATAATGTCTTAGCCGTTAAGATGGGGTATGGAATGGTGTTAATACATATATCACTATCAGCAATTTCTTTATCGAGTTCAGAAAGATAGAAAGGCTGTAAACCCATTTCAGCAATACGTGCTAAATGTTCAGATTTTCTAGCTCCTACTTTTACATTGGCACCAAGTGCAGCAAAGGACCTCGCCACGCTCATCCCTACTCTTCCTAAACCTAGGACAGAAATATTTGAACCGTGAATGGTAAAATCCGTATGTTGAATAACAAGCATGATGGTACCTTCAACAGTAGGAATAGAGTTATAAATTGCTACATCATCACGCTCAAATAGCTGAACGAGTTTACGGTTTGTCGTTTTGACTAATTCGTTTAAATACCCATTGCTAATACCAGAATAAATAATGCAGTGCTCAGGCGTTTTTTTAAGTATTTCTTCAGTCAATACTACTTTTTCATTTGAAAAAATAGTATCTACTTGCCCTTCGTGATTTGTTCCAGGCACTGGAAGGATGATGGCGTCAACATCTGAAAAATCCAGCTCCTCTATCTGATATTTCGTCGCACCTGTAAAACCATGATCTAGCTGATCAAAACCAATAAGAGAGGTTTTTGCATCTAATTGAATTAATTTTCGAATGACTTCAAGCTGCCTAGCATCACCGCCAATTACAGCTATGTGCAAATCCGTTAACATGTTTCATTTTCACCTTCTTTAACATTAAATAGATGTATCCTTCGCTTAAACCATCGAGATGTAAAGTGCTATCATTACGCCCTAGAATGCCTATTGCTTTTCTTCAACATACTATGTAAACACACAGGAATCGGTGAATCTTTATCCCTGAAAATAAAAGAAACGAGATGCAGGAAGCATCTCGTTTGTTATTTTGTTGACTCATTATTTATGTCTTCTAGCTGATGAACATTTACAATCACCATATCCGTACCAATTTTTTCGATATTCCCCCACGGCACTCGCACTTCATCTCCTTGTTTTCGAAATCCAAACCACTTCACAGATGGAATAATAAGCGCATTAATTTGTCCCGTATGTTCATTAATTTCAAGATCTGTTTGCCCTAAAATACCCAAACGCTCTGCTCGCTTAACATCTACAATTTCTTTTCCACTCAGCTCACTTAATCTCATGAAATCCCTCCTTTCATCTAATTTATTGAACAACCATACAAAAAATGACATAAAAATAAGGCTGGCTCAATTATTTTAGCCAACCTTACTTTTATGGTTTAATTTCCTTTAAAACCCTTAGGTAAATCTCCACTCGGGCTTATTAATGAAAGCGCAAATTCGTCTTTGAAAATATCTCGTGCAAGACCATTTACACTATCTTTAGTCACGGCATTAACAAGGTCTAAAATCTCATCTAATGAACGGTGATAGCCCAGCATTAACTCATTTTTTCCGTTTCTGCTCATACGGCTATTTGTACTTTCAAGACTCAGCATTAAGTTTCCTTTCAGCTGCTCTTTGCTGTTAGCAAGTTCTTTATCCGTAATACCTTTGTCTTTCAAATCATAAAGCGTTTCTTGAACCGTATCATATAATACGTCGAGCTGATGGCTTCCAGTTCCCCCATAAATCGTTACAAGACCGCTGTCTCGATAAGAAGAATGATAAGAGAAAACAGAGTAAGCCAAGCCGCGCTGTTCACGGACTTCTTGGAACAAACGACTGCTCATACTTCCACCAAGCACGTTGTTTAATACAATTAAGCTATATACATCTTCTCCGCCGATTGGCAAACCTTTAAAGCCAAGGCAAAGATGAGCTTGTTCTGTCTCTTTTTTGCGCGCAATATGATTTGTATGGAACTCTGGCTGAACATATTGATGAGCGGAATGACTTGACGTATATGTACCAAAATAGTTTTCCACCTGTTGAATAAAACTCTCATCAATGTTTCCAGCTACTGAAATAACGATGTTTTCAGGAATATACATTTGCTCCATATACTGACGAAGCGAATCACCGTTAAATGTTTTTAACGTATCTTCCGTCCCTAAAATTGGATAGCCTAATGGATGATTGCCATATACGGCTTTTCCTAATAGATCGTGTACAATATCATCAGGTGTATCTTCATACATTTTAATTTCTTCATATACAACATTTTTTTCACGAGCTAATTCCTCTTCATCAAATGAAGAATTAAAGAACATATCCGCCAGCACATCTAGCGCTTGATCTGCGTGTTCGTCTAATACTTTTGCATAGTAGCACGTGTATTCTTTAGAAGTGAATGCATTTACTTGTCCCCCAATGCGGTCGAAGCTTTCTGCAATTTCACGAGCAGATCTTGTTTTTGTTCCTTTAAAAAACATATGTTCAAGAAAATGTGATACACCATTAATTTCAGGGTGTTCACTTCGAGAACCCGTTCCGATCCATACCCCAATGGCCACAGATCGAACAGTTGGGATATTTTCCAATACAATTCTTACACCATTTTTGCACGTATATCGTTTTATCAAGCTAGTGCCTCCCTTTTGCTTATCTCACTTACTTCTTAGTAGAAGAAGGTATTTTCATCATTCTTTCTTCATCTAGCATTGTTGACACATCGCTAACTTTCAGGCCTTTGCGTTCAATATCGGTTAACAATTGGTCAAGCGATTCAGCCGTTGATTCAGTCGGGTGCATCAGTACAATAGCCCCTGGATGAATCTTTTTCATTACTCGATTAATTAACACTTCTGAACTTGGCTTTTGCCAATCGATTGTATCAACTGTCCACATGATTGTACTCATTTTTAACTGAGAAGCAAGCGTTACTACTTCGGGGCGAAAACTGCCGCTTGGCGGAGCAAACCATTTTACTTTTTGTCCCGTAGTAGATGTAATAATATCATTCGTTTTTTTAAGCTGCTGATTGATTTGACTAGCCGATAAAGTGGCCATATCAGGATGAGAATAAGAGTGGTTTCCCACTTCATGCCCTGCGTCTACAATCATTTTTGCCATATCTGGATTATTTTTAACCCATTTTCCTTCTAAAAAGAAGGTTGCTTTAGCATGGTGCTTTTTCAGCACTTCTAACATTTTAGGCAAATACTCGTTCCCCCATGCTACGTTCACTGTAAACGATACCATAGGCTTTTCATCGTGTCCACGGTAGATAGGTTCCTGTGGTAAATCCTTCAAGTGAACCTTTGGTCTAACCTGTTTGTACACTAATTTTTTTTCATCAAATTTACCCGCAGGTTTCATATTTTTATAAGAAGCAGCAAGATCAACTTTTATGCCGTTATAGCCAGGAACCCGTTTCCAAACAGGATCGATTCGTGCATTCGCCGCTGGCTTTTCATAATCTTTTGCTTTTTCTTCAATCTTTTGATATAACGCATTATGCTGAGCTGATACAAGTTGTACATCGGATTTAAGTGCTTCTATATATGCTTCAGCAAAAGGATTATAAATAGATTTATATGTAATTGCCAGTAAAAATAGAAATGCTGTAAATTGCACAATGGTTCTCTTCACTTATCCTTCCCCCTTTACCATTTAAAATATGTATAAAGAGGACAAGGTAGAACAAACATCTACAAACGATAAAATCGCCCTACACATGGATTTTCTTCATGTATGGACGATTTCACAATATCTATATAGTAGTAAAAGAAGATTATTTTGTTTCTTTTGCTTTTTCTTCTTTTTCTTTTTGTTCTTTTAAAATTGCTTTACGAGATAAGTTAACGCGACCTTGTTTATCAATTTCCATGACTTTAACTAAAAGCTCGTCACCAATCGCTACAACGTCTTCTACTTTTCCAATACGCTCTTCTGCAAGCTCTGAAATATGAACAAGCCCATCTTTTCCGCTGAAGATTTCTACAAATGCACCGAATTTTTCAATTCGTTTTACTTTTCCTAAGTACATTTGGCCGACTTCAACTTCGCGTACAAGATCTTCAATGATTTTCTTCGCTTTTTCATTCATCGGCTGATCAATAGAAGAAATGAAGATTGTACCATCTTGTTCGATATCAATTTTAACGCCTGTTTCTTCGATGATTTTATTGATTTGCTTGCCGCTTGGTCCAATAACATCACGAATTTTATCAGGGTTAATCGCCATTGTAAGGATCTTAGGCGCATATTGAGAAAGCTCTTGACGAGGCGTAGCAATCGTTGACATCATATGATTTAAGATTTGCATACGGCCTTTTTTCGCTTGTTGAAGGGCTTCGTCTAAAATTTCACGAGATAACCCGTCAATTTTAATATCCATTTGAAGCGCAGTTACGCCATTTTCGGTACCTGCTACTTTAAAGTCCATGTCTCCTAGGTGATCTTCCATTCCTTGAATGTCCGTTAGAATCGAGTAGTGTTCACCTGATTTGATCAGACCCATTGCAATCCCTGCTACAGGTGCTTTAATTGGAACCCCAGCATCCATCATTGCAAGCGTGCTTGCACAAATACTTGCTTGTGAAGTAGAACCGTTTGACTCTAATACTTCAGATACAAGACGAATTGTATAAGGGAAATCTTTTTCATTTGGAATAACCGGTTCAAGTGCACGTTCACCTAGCGCACCATGTCCAATTTCACGACGACCCGGTCCGCGCATCGGTCTAGTTTCACCAACACTAAATGAAGGGAAGTTATAGTGATGCATGAAGCGTTTAGATTCTTCTACACTTAAACCATCTAAAATTTGCACATCGCCAAGTGCACCTAATGTACAGATGCTAAGCGCTTGAGTTTGTCCACGCGTAAATAATCCAGATCCGTGTGTACGTGGAAGCAAGTTTGTTTCAGAAGAAAGTGGACGAATTTCGTCAATACTACGGCCATCAGGACGTACTTTTTCTTCTGTGATCAAGCGACGCACTTCACTTTTAACAAGCTTCGACAAAATTTCATTCACTTGATTTAGTACTTCTTCTTCTACATCTTGCTCTTCAAATTTTGCAGCTACAGCGCTTTTCACTTCTTTAATCGCATTTTCGCGCGCATGCTTTTCTTGAACTTGAACAGCACGATTCATGTCACCTTCTGCAATTTCGCGAACTTGACGCTCAAGGTCAGCATCAACAGTATAAAGCTCAACTTCAACTTTTTCTTTGCCTACTGCTGCTACAATTTCTTCTTGGAACGCAATTAATTTTTTAATTTGCTCGTGTCCAAACATAATTGCTTCTAACATTACTTCTTCCGGCACTTCATCAGCGCCTGCTTCAACCATGTTGATCGCGTCTTTTGTACCAGCAACCGTCAGATGAATATCGCTTTTTTCAAGCTCATCTACCGTTGGGTTTACAACAAATTCATTGTCTACACGGCCTACGATTACGCCTGCAATAGGACCTTCAAATGGAATATCAGATACTGATAATGCTAATGAAGAACCAAACATTGCTGCGATTTCTGAAGAACAGTTTTGGTCTACGCTCATTACAACGCTGACAACTTGAACTTCGTTTCGGAAACCATCTGCGAATAAAGGACGAATCGGACGGTCGATTAAACGGCTAGCCAAGATTGCTTTTTCACTTGGTCTGCCTTCACGCTTAATGAATCCACCTGGGATTTTACCGACTGCATATAAACGCTCTTCATAGTTTACTGTTAACGGGAAGAAATCTACATTTTTAGGCTCTTTTGAAGCCGTTGCTGTACTTAATACAACTGTGTCTCCATAGCGGATTAATGCTGCGCCATTTGCTTGTTTTGCCAACTGGCCAACTTCAACTTCTAGCTTTCGTCCAGCTAAATCTACAGAGAACACTCGTTTTTCTTGTTCCATATCGACGAGTACCCCTCTCTACATATAAAATATGTATGTAATCAAATGTGATAGTTTTATTATAAACGAAATATCCAAAAACAATAGCTTTTTTCACATTATGTAGCATCTTTAATGTTTCTTAAATGTACATACTAAAAAAGCGGGAATGCTCCCGCTTTCTTCTTATTATCGACGTAAACCAAGTTTGTTGATTAACTCACGATAACGAGTAACGTCTTTGTTACGTAGGTAGTTAAGTAAGTTACGACGTCGACCTACCATTTTTAAAAGACCACGACGTGAATGGTGATCCTTTTTATGAGTACGTAAGTGACCGTTTAGATTGTTAATTTGCTCTGTTAGGACAGCGATTTGAACTTCTGGAGAACCAGTGTCGTTCGCATGAGTTTTGTACTCACTAATGATTTCATTTTTACGCTCTTGTGTGATAGCCATCCTATTCACCTCCTTATTATTAAACCCCAGTTACCGAGCAAAACGTTGGTGAATCGTAATGCCAAGCAATGGTTGTTTTACATACAAGTGTTATGTTACTACTTATTAGAACAAAAAGCAAGTCGTAGCAGCTATTTATATATATTTTTTTATTTCTTGTTTTTTTGAATTCCTTCAAAATAAGCAAGGGCTTCTTCCTTGTCCTTTGAAATATGACCGACAAGCTCTTCGATGCCGCTGAACTTTTTTTCTGAGCGAATCATTCGGTGCCATTTCACCGTTACGTGCTGATCGTAGATTTGCTCGTCAAATGATAATAAGTGGACTTCGATTGTTGGCTTTTCTAAATTATCGTGAAAAGTCGGCTTGTAGCCCACGTTGCACACTCCTGCATACCACTTACCGTGAAGCTGAAGCTCAACAGCATACACGCCGATGCGTGGAAGTAAATACTCATCGTCTAAAGCGATGTTAGCAGTAGGAAAACCTATTTGCCTGCCTCGCTTTTCTCCATGAGTCACTGTACCTGACACTTCATAATAGCGGCCAAGCAGCTCTTTTACTCGATGCATATCTCCATTTGCTAAACTTTCGCGAATAAGCGTTGAACTAATTTTTTCTTCGCCATTTGTTAACTTATCAATTGTTGTTTGCGTGAATTTTGATCGAGAATGAAATGGTAGTATTTCCATTGTTCCTTTACCTAACTTTCCATACGTATAGTCAAATCCAGCTACCACATGCTGTACATTCAGTCCAATAATATACTGATCAACAAACTCTTGAGGCAATAGTGCTGCAAACTGTTTATCAAAATGAACGATATATAAAAAGTCAATTCCCATTTCCTCAATGAGTTTCTTTTTTTCTTGAAGCGGTGTGATCATATCAATGTGCTGCACATTGCGCCCGAGCACCACAGAAGGGTGAGGAGTAAACGTCATCACAGCACTAGCTATGCCTTTTTCATCGGCTAACTGTTTTGCTGAATTTATCACTTGCTGATGCCCTAAATGCACACCATCAAAATAACCAAGCGCTAACACTGATTGTTGAACAGCTTCTCGTTGAAAGTGGTGTGGATGTCGAATTTCAATCGTTTCCAAAACACAGTTCACCTTTTCCCTAACCGGTCTAGTCGATTGCCAACACTTTAACCGGCTTCATTAAATGTTTTTTTGTTGGGTGCTGAGCATAAATTGCTAAGCACTTGCCTGCAGAATTTATCATTAAAAAGAAGGGTTCTTTTTTTAACTCTTCATCTTCCGTACACGGCAATACCGCGCCATTTTTCACTTTCTCTGCTAATGTATCACTAATTTGAAGTTTCGGCAAATGATTAAGAGCTTCTTCGATCGAATGTAGTTTCTCATTGATCGTTTCTTCTTCTACCGCCCGTTCAATATCTTCAAATGTCACACAATCTTCGAGTGAAAACTGCCCGGAACCCGTTCGCTGCAAATACGACATATGAGATGGATAGCCAAGAGCTTCTCCAATCATCACAGCAAGCGTTCGCACATATGTACCTTTGCTGCACGTTACGCGGAATTTGAAGGAAATTTGTTCTCCCTCAAATGTAGCGCGATCATCCAGCAGTTCAAAGTTATAGATATGAATGGTTCTAACTGGGCGCTCTACTTCGATTCCTTGCCTTGCATATTCATATAGTTTTTTACCTTTGACCTTTACCGCTGAATACATTGGAGGGACTTGCTGAAGTTCTCCTGTCATCGAAGACAGCACTTCTTCGATTTGAGCACGTGAAAAAGAATCCGCTACTTTCTTTTCTTCTACAACCTCTCCGGAAGAATCTTCTGTTGTTGTAGAAAACCCGAGTGTAACTTCCCCTTCATAGGTTTTAGTAGCTCCTGTTAGATATTCTACAATCTTGGTAGCTCTACCGATACAAATAGGCAATACCCCTGTAACGTCTGGGTCTAATGTGCCTGTATGCCCTACTTTTTTAGTGCGAAGCAGCTTTCGGACTTTAAACACACAGTCGTGCGAAGTCAGGCCAGCTGGTTTATGTAAAACTAAAACACCGTCCACTCATTCTTCATCTCCTTTTCATTTAAAAAAGGGTGTCTCAGAAGCAAAAACCACTTTTGAGACACCCTTTTTTGTTTCTACATTCACTGATCTTATTCGTTCTCTTGATGGTCATCGCTTTCTTTTTTTATTTCATGAAGCAATGATTCAATTCGATTACCATAATCAATTGATTCATCAAACTCAAACGTAATTTCAGGTGTTTTACGTAAGCGAATGCGCTGACCGATTTCTGAGCGGATAAATCCCTTTGCTTTCGCAAGGCCTTTTAACGTATTCTCACGCTGTTCAGCATCTCCTAAAACAGAGATATAAACTTTCGCTTGCTGTAAATCGCCTGATACTTGAACATCTGTTACAGTCACAAAACCGATGCGCGGATCCTTGATTTTACGATTTAAAATCTCGCCCATCTCTTTTTTCATTTGTTCTCCGACTCTAGTTGCTCTTATGTTCATCTGTGTCACCCCTTTTATAACCAATCAAAAGTTGTAATGGTACGTTCAATCTCTGGAAAAGAATCAATCAAGCTTAGCGCTTTTTGCAGTTCTTGTTCCGTTGTGACACGGCTAGATGAGACTGCGACAATGCTAATTTTTGTTCGTTGCCACACATCTTGAAAATCAGTTTCTGAAACCGATACGTTAAACCGCTGCTTCAAGCGCATCAAGATGCGCTGAAGCACGGCACGTTTTTCTTTAAGAGAAGCAGCATCGTAAATTAAGCATTCACACTCCACTAGTCCAATCATTTAGGATCAATTTGCTCCATTACATATGCTTCAATAATATCTCCTTCTTTAATATCATTGAAGTTTTTAATTGTAATACCACACTCATATCCTTGAGCGACTTCTTTTGCATCGTCTTTAAAGCGTTTTAGCACATCTACTTCACCTTCAAAGATAACAATTCCGTCACGGATTAAACGAATTCCACTGTTACGCGTAATTTTACCGTCTGTTACGTAACTTCCTGCGATTGTACCAACTTTTGATACTTTGAATGTTTGACGTACTTCCACTTGACCGATGATTTTTTCAGCAAACTCAGGGTCAAGCATTCCTTTCATCGCAGATTCAATTTCTTCAATTACTTTATAAATAATGCGGTGAAGACGAATATCTACGTTTTCTACGTCAGCTGTACGTTTTGCTCCAGCATCTGGACGCACGTTAAAGCCGATAACGATTGCGTTAGAAGCAGTTGCAAGAATGATATCAGATTCTGTAATTGCGCCTACACCCGTATGGATAATACGAACATTTACACCCTCTACATCAATCTTTTGAAGAGCAGCAGCCAATGCTTCTACAGAACCTTGTACGTCTGCTTTTACAATAAGGTTTAAGTCTTTCATTTCACCTTGTTTAATTTTTTCAAATAAATCATCTAAGCTTACGCGAGATTTTTCACCGCGCTGTTGTTCAAGCTGCTTTTGGGCACGAGCTTCTCCGATTTGACGAGCTGTTTTCTCATCTTCAAATACTAAGAAACGATCTCCAGCTAATGGAACTTCGTTTAAGCCAGTAATCTCAACCGGAGTAGATGGTCCTACTTCCTTCACACGGCGGCCGATATCATTTACCATTGCGCGAACGCGGCCAAACGTATTTCCGACTACGATTGGATCACCTACGCGTAGTGTACCAGTTTGAACAAGAAGCGTTGCTACAGACCCACGGCCTTTATCTAGCTGTGCTTCTACAACTGTACCTGCTGCACGACGGTTAGGATTTGCTTTTAACTCTTCTACTTCACTTACAAGTAAAATCATTTCAAGTAATTGATCGATCCCTTCACCTGAAATGGCTGAAAGCTTACAGAAGATTGTTTCTCCGCCCCACTCTTCAGCTACAAGGCCGTGCTCCATTAGTTCTTGCATAACGCGATCTGGATTTGCTGCTTCTTTATCCATTTTGTTAACCGCAACAATAATTGGCACTTCTGCCGCTTTTGCATGGTTAATCGCTTCAATTGTTTGAGGCATTACACCATCGTCTGCTGCAACAACAAGGATTGTAATATCCGTTACTTGCGCACCGCGAGCACGCATTGTTGTAAATGCAGCATGCCCTGGTGTATCAAGGAATGTAATTTTCTTTTCATCAACCACAACTTGATAAGCACCGATATGCTGCGTGATACCGCCTGCTTCTGCAGCCGTTACTTTTGTGTTACGGATAGAGTCAAGAAGCGTCGTTTTACCGTGGTCAACGTGACCCATAATTGTAACAACTGGAGGACGCACTTGAAGGTCTTTTTCGTCGTCAATAATTTCTAATGATTCAAAAGCAGTGTCATCTACTACTACTTCTTCTTCAACTTCTACACCGTATTCTCCGGCAATTAGTTCGATAGAATCTTTATCTAACTCTTGGTTAATTGTTGCCATTACACCAAGCATAAATAATTTTTTAATAATTTCAGAAGGCTCTTTGCCTAATTCTTTTGCTAACTCAGAAACCGTTAAGCTTCCGACAAACGTTACTTTTTCCGGTAACTCTTTTGCAGCTGCTGGAGCTGGTCTACCTTTTGGTGCCTGTGACTTTTGTGCCTGTGGCTTTTTGTTACCTTTATTGTTTCCTTTGTTAGCTGTTGATTTTGTATTTTTATTCAATACTTTCACCCCCATAAAATTAACCGAGCATCGTTGCTAGCTTTTTAGCAAATCCCTCGTCCATAACGGCTACCACAACTCGAGCATCTTTACCAATCGCTTGACCTAGCGTGTAGCGATCGGGAACCATTCTAACCGAAACGTTGTAGTAAGAACATTTATCCGTTACTTTTTTCTTTGTGTTTTCAGACGCATCGCTTGCTAAAAGTACTAACTTTGCTTTTTGTTTCCGAACTTCTCTAACCACAAGTTCTTCTCCAGAAATCAATTTGCGTGCACGGTTTGCAAGCCCTAAAAAAGAGATCCACTGTTCATTCATTAGCGTGACTGTTTCTCCTTTTCTACAAGCGCTAGCAACTCTTCATAAACCGCTTCATCTATTGACGCGCCTAAATGTGTCGAAAGCACATTTTTCTTTTTTGCCAATAAAATTGCTTCTTTATCCTTGCTTACATAAGCTCCGCGCCCGGACTTTTTACCCGTTACATCAACTGAAACGTCGCCTTCTTTTGAACGTACAACGCGTACTAGCTCTTTTTTAGGCTTCATTTCTCCAGTGGCCACACATTTTCGCATCGGGACTTTTTTACGATTGTTCACCTTGGCTCACCTCTTATTCCATATCTTCATCTGAATCAAATGCATGTTGACTTACTAGCATATCATCGCTGCTTTTTACAACCATACCTTCTTGCTCAGCTTCTGATTGACTTTTAATATCAATTTTCCAGCCTGTCAGCTTAGCGGCTAGACGTGCATTTTGTCCACGCTTACCAATTGCAAGTGACAGCTGATAGTCAGGAACGATAACAGTTGTTGCTTTTTCATTTTCATCTACAATCACATCTACTACCTTAGATGGACTTAGGGCATTGGCAACAAATTCAACTGGGTCATTTGACCAGCGAACGATGTCAATTTTTTCACCTTTTAGTTCATTCACAACAGCCTGTACGCGCTGACCTTTTGGCCCAACACAAGAGCCGACCGGATCTACTTCAGCATACTCAGAATGAACAGAGATTTTTGAACGGTCTCCAGCTTCGCGAGCTACTGATTTTAATTCAACTGTACCGTCATAGATTTCCGGAACTTCTTTTTCGAAAAGACGTTTTAAAAGACCTGGATGCGTACGTGAAACATAGATTTGTGGTCCTTTTGTTGTTTTTTCTACTTTCGTAATATACACTTTAATACGATCATGAGGTTTATACTGCTCATTTGGCATTTGCTCGCTTTGAGGAAGCAATGCTTCAATTTTGCCAAGGCTCACGTAAATGAAGCGAGAATCTTGACGCTGAACAATACCTGTCATAATATCTTCTTCACGATCGCTGAACTCTGAGTAGATAACGCCGCGCTCCGCCTCACGAACACGCTGTGTAACAACTTGTTTTGCTGTTTGAGCCGCGATGCGTCCAAAGTCTTTTGGCGTTACTTCGATTTCAACCACATCGTCTAGCTGGAAGTTAGGGTTGATTGTTTGTGCTTCTTCAACCGAAATTTCTAGACGTGGATCATATACTTCATCAACCACATCTTTGCGAGCAAACACGCGCATTGAACCTCTTTCTAAATTTAAATCAACGCGTACGTTTTGCGCTTGGTTAAAGTTGCGTTTGTAAGCAGAAATTAGCGCTGCTTCAATTGCTTCAATAATTACATCTTTGCTAATGCCTTTCTCTTTTTCAAGAATGACTAAGGCATCAAATAACTCACTGCTCATCGTTGGATAATCCCCCTTTAATATTGGCCCCTACACATTAAAATACAATCGCTAATCGAGCAAAAGCGACTTTGTCATATGGTAAAATCACCGTTTTTGTGCGTGTTTTGATACGAATAGATAATGTGACAGTTTCTCCGTCAAATGATTGTAATTCGCCTTCAAATTCTTTTGCACCTTCAATTGGTTCATATGTTTTTATGTATACATGCTTACCAATTGCACGTTCAAAATCTTTATCTTTTTTTAATGGGCGTTCCGCACCAGGCGATGATACTTCTAAAAAATAGTTATGAGGGATTGGATCTACTGCATCCATTTTCTCACTCAATTTTTCACTTACTGCTCCGCAGTCTTCGATATCCACGCCGGTATCAGAGTCGATAAACACACGTAAAAACCAATCTTTTCCTTCTTTTACGTATTCAATTTCAACAAGCTCTAAATTCATTTCCTCTAAGATAGGGGAAACCATTTCTTCCACTGTTTGTTTTACATTTTTACTCATTCTAATCCTCCCTTCGAGACATTGCATGGTATGTTTAGGTTACGCGTTTTTTATGTCTCTTATATCAAAAAAGAGTGGTTTATTTGCTATTTTTATTTTGCACTCTATAAGAGGTCTAACCTACTAGAGTGGAAATGTTGTCATTTGTGTTGCAGGATTTTAAACGTCACATAATAAATCAATCATGGTGATTGAAAATCTACAGAAAAAACGAATCATGCTAGAAGCCGATTCGTTCTCCATACTACTTACTATGACAGTAAGTTCATATCAATAAGAAAGAGCGGGTTTCCCCACTCTTTCTCGTCCGTATCCTTAGCATTTCCACAATTACTATATCATAACCGCTTATTTTATGCAAATGTTAGAAAAGAGAAAGCTGGTTCTGATCAGGTAATGATTCAAGGCATCCATGGTTGTCTAGATACTCTAAAATCGTCTTCGATACTTTGCCTCGCTGCTGCAAGTCTTCTTTCGATAAAAACTCTCCCGTTTCACGAGCTTTTACAATGTTCAGTGCTGCATTTGTGCCAAGACCAGGAATGGCATTAAACGGCGGAATTAAAGATGTGCCGTCAATTAAAAATTCGTCTGCACTCGATTCATATAAATCTACTTTTTTAAATGAATAGCCTCGTTCGCACATTTCCAAAGAAAGCTCAAGCACCGTTAATAAGTTTTTCTCTTTAGGAGATGCATCTAAACCTTTGGCATTGATTTCTTCCATCTTCGCTCGAATGGCAGTTGATCCTTTAATCATCGTATCAATATCAAAGTCATCTGCACGAACCGTAAAGTATGCTGCGTAATAAAGAAGCGCGTGGTGCACTTTGAAATAAGCAATACGCACGGCCATCAATACATAAGCAGCCGCATGGGCTTTAGGGAACATGTACTTAATCTTTTTACAAGAATCAATATACCAGTCCGGAACACCATTTTTGATCATTTCTTCTTCAAATTCAGGTGTTAGCCCTTTCCCTTTACGCACAGACTCCATAATTTTAAAAGCAAGTGAAGGTTCAAGACCTTGATAAATTAGATAAACCATGATGTCATCACGACAGCCGATTACTTCACTTAAGTTGCAAATATCATTGCGAATTAGCTCCTGCGCATTACCAAGCCATACGTCCGTCCCGTGCGACAGTCCCGAGATTTGAACAAGTTCTGAAAACGTCGTTGGCTTCGTATCTTCTAACATTTGACGCACAAAGCGCGTTCCAAATTCAGGTATGCCAAGCGTTCCTGTTTTACACATAATTTGTTCTTCTGTTACGCCAAGTGATTCCGTTCCACTAAAAATTTTCATCACTTCAGGATCATCCGTCGGAATTGTTTTTGGATCAATTCCACTTAAATCTTGAAGCATGCGAATCACGGTCGGATCATCGTGTCCGAGTATATCAAGTTTTAATAAATTATCATGAATCGAATGGAAGTCAAAATGAGTTGTTCTCCATTCGGAATTACGGTCGTCAGCTGGAAACTGGATGGGTGAAAAATCGAAAATATCCATATAGTCCGGTACAACAATAATTCCTCCTGGATGCTGACCAGTTGTACGTTTTACGCCCGTACATCCTGCTACTAAACGATCCACTTCTGCGTTTCGTAAATGTAAATCGCGGTCACCAGCATAGCCTTTTACATAGCCATAAGCTGTTTTTTCGGCAACTGTACCGATTGTTCCCGCACGGTATACATTATCTTCTCCAAACAGTACTTTTGTATAGTTATGAGCTCGCGGCTGATACTCTCCGGAGAAGTTCAAATCGATATCGGGAACCTTGTCTCCCTTGAATCCTAAGAACGTTTCAAACGGAATATCGTGTCCATCTTTAATAAACGGTACGCCACAATCGTCGCAGCTTTTGTCCGGCAGATCGAATCCAGAACCTACGGAACCGTCATTAAAAAACTCGGATTTCTTACATTTTGGACACACATAATGCGGCGGCAGTGGGTTTACTTCTGTAATTTCCGTCATCGTCGCAACAAATGAAGACCCTACGGAACCACGTGAACCAACTAAGTAACCATCATTTAATGATTTTTTAACGAGTTTATGCGAGATCAAGTAAATAACGGCAAACCCGTGGCCGATAATACTTTTCAACTCTTTCTCTAGACGAGCTTCTACTACTTCAGGCAGCTCTTCACCGTAGATGCTGCGTGCCATCGCATAGCTCATTTCACGCATTTCTTCGTCCGCACCTTCAATTTTCGGCGTATATAAATCATCTTTAATTGGTTTAATATCATCGATCATATCGGCTATTTTTTGCGTATTATGAACAACAATTTCTTTCGCTTTGTCCCCATCTAAAAATGAAAAACAATTCAGCATCTCATCCGTTGATCTAAAGTGAACATCCGGCAGCTGATGACGGTTTAAAGGATTAGCCCCGCCTTGTGAACCAATTAAAATTTTTCGGTAAATTTTGTCTTCCGGATTGAGATAATGAACATTTCCTGTTGCTACAACCGGCTTTCCAATCTTTTCACCAAGCTTCACAATATTGCTAATAATATCTTTTAAGGCTTTCTCATCTCGCACTAAATCTAGTTCAATTAAGTGCTTGTAGTTGTCAGGAGGCTGTACTTCGATGTAATCATAAAATTCAGCTACTCCTTCTACTTCATCAATTCCTTTTTGCATCATGCCTTCGAATACTTCGCCTCGGTCACATGCGGTTCCAATCAAGATGCCTTCTCGATATTTGTCAAGCTGAGATCTTGGAATTCGCGGAACTCGATAAAAGTAATTTAAATGAGAAATCGAAACAAGTTTAAATAGATTTTTTAATCCTACGTCGGTTTGTGCTAAAAGAGTCGCATGATAAGGACGGGCCCGCTGATAGGCATTCCCTTCTCCCATATAATCATTTAAGCGATCATGCATTGTAATTTCCCGTTCAAATGCATCTTTCAGCATTTTATTTAACAAATAGCCAGTTGTTTCCGCATCATAAATCGCGCGGTGATGCTGCACAAGTTCAATATCAAACTTTTTAGCAAGAGTATTCAAACGATGGTTTTTCATATGCGGATACAAAAATCTTCCGAGTTCAAGCGTATCAATAACGCCGTTAGCTGCTTTTTCTAAACCGATTTTTTGCAGTCCCATATTTAAAAATCCCATATCAAAGCTTGCATTATGAGCGACTAAAATACTGTCACCCATCCACTCGTGAAAATCACGAAGTACTTCTGAGATTTCAGGCGCATTTTGGACCATATCATCTGTAATACCTGTCAGCTCAATTGTTGTTGCAGACAGAGGATGATGAGGATTTGCAAACCGTTCAAATCGATCAATGATTTCTCCTTCTTTCATCTTCACGGCAGCAAGTTCAATAATGGTATCGTATACGGCTGACAAACCGGTTGTTTCGACGTCAAATACTACGTAAGTTGCTTCTGTCAAATCCACATGCTTCGGATTATAGGCAATCGGCACGCCGTCATCTACTAAATTAACTTCCACTCCGTACAGTATTTTAATGCCGTTCTTTTTCCCGGCTCCATATGCTTCAGGAAACGACTGTGCAACCGCATGATCAGTTATCGCTACAGCCGGATGTCCCCATTTTTTAGCTTGTCCGACTAAAGCTCCAACAGATGAAACAGCATCCATTTGACTCATTGGCGTATGCAAGTGAAGCTCCACACGCTTTTCATCTTCAGGCGCTGTATCTTGTCTAGCAGGACCGGTAATCTCGTTGACATCATTTCCAATCATAACTAAATCACGGACAAATGTATCATTTTGTACACTTCCGCGAACCTTTACCCACATTCCTTTTTTAATCGCTTGAAGTAAAGGAATATCTTCTTTGTCACGTGAAAACATTTTAACCATAATAGAGTTTGTATAATCTGTCACTTTAAAAATAAGAAGCGTACGTCCGCTTCGTAATTCTCTAGTTTCTGCATCAAATACGTATCCTTCAACGGCAATTCGCTTTTCTTCATCCACAATGGAGTCTAGGCGAACCGTCTCGTCTTTAATCGTATATCCAATTGTAAGCGGACCTTTTGGTAGGTCTGGTCCATCACTTTTTTCATTTTCTTTATTTTGCATTTCTGTGATGGCTTGTAATACTTTTTCTGTATCTTCTTGTTTTCGTTGCTCTACAAACTGCTGAAATGCTTCTTCTGAATGTACAACTTCCGTCATTAGCTGAAGGTTCGGAAAGCCATAGGACGCATACTGATCAGCAATTAACTGACTGTACTTTTTACGTAAAGCCGTTCCTTCTGCATCATGTCGTGCGTTCACAATCAATTTGGCACCGTTCAATCTCGGCATTTGATCTTGTAAAAGCGACTGTAAAAGCGGGGATATTCCCTGCATTTCTCCAATACAATGCTTCCAATATGACTGTACATGCTCTTCCGTACATTCTTTATTAACGGTTTGAATAGAAAAAGAAACACTCGCAATATGAGAAAAAGCTGAAGACATGCGAGCATGGAATAACTCATAGATCTCAAAAGGTAATAACCCTTCTAAAGAAAAATGAAAATGCCATTTTTTTTGTTCTTTCTGAATGACGAGCTTTTCAATCGCTGCGTTTTCAAAATAAGGAACAATTTGATCACTCGTCAGCTCTAACTGCTGCAGCAGCAACTTAAAACGCTCTTTTTTTCCTAGCGTTTGTGCTTCCAAGTTTTCTGCCTCCTTTTATAAATGAGTGCAATCTATTTTAACATAAATGACTTCTATTCTGTCATATGTTCTGTTTATAAACATAAAAACAGCAGGGATACAAATCCCCGCTGCTTCATTACTTCGCTAGCAGTTCTTTCACTGTTGAAACAAGATTGTCAACTGACACTTCTAGTGACTCCCCAGTTTTCCGTACTTTTACTTCTACAATTCCTTCAGATGCACGTTTACCAACTGTTACTCGAACAGGAAGACCAATTAAATCTGAATCTGCAAATTTTACTCCTGCACGCTCTTGGCGGTCATCTAACAGCACTTCAAAGCGATTATCTAATAACTCATTATATAATTTCTCACCTAGTTCACGCTGTTCATCATTTTTCACGTTAACTGGAATAACGTGCACTTGATAAGGCGTAACAGCCTCTGGCCATAGAAGACCGTTTTCATCATTGAATTGTTCTGCAATCGCAGCTACTGTACGAGAAACACCGATACCATAGCAACCCATAATCATTGGCTGGCTGCGTCCGTTCTCATCTAGATACGTTGCTCCCATCGCTTCACTGTAGCGAGTTCCTAGCTTAAAGACATGTCCGACTTCAATACCTTTAGCGAACTTAATAACACCTTGTCCATCCGGTGACTGATCTCCTTCTTGGATGAAGCGGAAATCTTCGTAAGTTGCATTAAAGTTACGTTCATTCACATTTGTATAGTGATAACCTTCTTCATTTGCTCCGCATACACCGTTAACGATTGCTTTTACCGCATGATCAGCTACCACTTCTACTGAATCACTTACACCAATCGGTCCTACTGAACCAACTGCGCATTTTAATGCTTCTTTTGTTTCTTCTGGAGTTGCCAGTTCAACGACGGAAGCTTCAAAATAGTTTTTCACTTTAATATCGTTTACTTCGTGATCCCCGCGAACAAGTACAAGCACAAAACGATCATCTACTTTAAATAAAAGGGACTTGATACAAGAAGTCGCTTCAACATTTAAGAAAGCAGCTACGTCTTCAATGCTATGCTGATTTGGTGTTTCCACTTTTGTTAATTCTTTTTCAGCTTCATCTGATTTTTCATACGTATTTACAACCGGTGCCATTTCAACATTTGCTGCATAAGAAGATGTATCTGAATAAGCAATTGTATCTTCCCCGATTTCAGAAAGAACCATAAATTCATGCGTATCTTTTCCGCCCATTGCACCTGAATCAGCGATAACCGCACGGAAATTTAATCCGCAGCGCTCAAAGATGCGGCTGTAGGCAGCAAACATTTTATCATACACTTCATCTAAACTTTCTTGAGAAGCATGAAACGAATATGCATCTTTCATAATAAATTCACGACCGCGTAATAAGCCAAAGCGTGGACGTTTTTCATCGCGGAACTTCGTTTGAATTTGATATAAATTTAGCGGTAAACGTTTGTATGACTTCACTTCGTCACGAAGCAAGCTTGTGATAACTTCTTCGTGTGTTGCTCCCAAAGCAAATTCACGGCCGTGACGATCTTTCATACGCATTAACTCAGGCCCATATGAATACCAGCGGCCAGACTCTTGCCACAATTCAGCTTGTTGTAAAGCAGGCATCAATAATTCGACAGAACCTGCACGGTCCATCTCTTCACGAACAATTTGTTCAACTTTTTGCAATACACGCTTACCAAGCGGTAAAAAGCTGTACACGCCGCTTGCATTTTGGCGCATATAACCTGCGCGCAATAGAAGCTGATGGCTTTTTATATCCGCATCAGCTGGCACTTCTCTTAATGTAGGAATCAATGTAGAACTTTGTCTCATAACCTCGCACCTCTTTGCTTACTTCTCTATCTTATTTTTTAAGGCGGACCATGCCGCAATTTTCATATAATCAGCGAGGGAATATCCCTCGCTGAGCGTATGTCTTATAAAAAGAACTTTTGAATATCGTTCCACGTTACAACGAGCATCAGCAGCATTAATAAAGCAAAACCGATAAAATGAACAATCCCTTCTTTTTGACGATCAATTGGCTTACCGCGAATTCCTTCTACAGCGAAGAATAATAGTCGTCCTCCATCTAAAGCAGGAAGTGGAAGCAAATTGACAATCCCTAAGTTAATACTTAAAACGGCTGCCCATTTCATTAGGTAATAAATGCCTGACTGTGCTACTTGATCGGTTGCTGCGTAAATACCTACAGGACCAGAAAGCATATCCAGTTTGAACTGTCCTGTCACAAGCTTCCCAAGGCCCGTTAAGATTTCTTTCATCCACGTATATGTTTCAGTAGCTCCGTGCGTGATCGAACCAATGAATGACTTTTCAACCGGTGCATATACGCCAATTAATCCAATTGTCTGTTCCCCAACCTTGCGGCTTTCAGGTGTAATTGGAATATCTAAGGTTTTGCCGCCGCGCTGAACCGTGAATGTAATTTGCTGTTCAGGATGTTTTTGAATTACTTTTACGACATCATCCCACGTTGAAACACTTTGTCCATCAATTGCTTGAACTTTATCTCCTTGTTTAAGTCCCGCATCAACGGCTACTCCATCTGATGTTAATTTGCCCATCACAGGTTTGTCAACAACATATCCTTGAGAAATCCCAAGAACGATAAAAATAACAAAGGCTAATATAAAGTTCATTAGCGGACCAGCGAAAATGGCTAGCGCACGTTGACCAAGAGTTTTGGAAGCAAACTGACGGCTGTAAGGTGCAATTTGAATGTCTTCTCCGTCCATAACAAAGTAAGATTCTTCTGCTACCTCGAATTTTTGCAGATGTTCATCTTCACCTTCTTCATAACCTGAAATAAATAGATTATGCTCTAAGTCTGCTTGCTCTACCTCAATAACTTTTGCATTTGGATGCTGTTCCTTGTTATTAATAATGACTTTATTTACTTTGCCTTCCTTATCAAACATGAGGCCCACCATTTGACCAGGCTTAACTTCAATCATTTCCGGGTCTTCTCCAGCCATTCGAACAAATCCACCTAGAGGCAGTAAGCGAATGGTATAAACTGTTTCATCTCGTTTAAATGAAAAGATTTTGGGACCAAACCCAATGGCAAACTCACGGCATAAGATGCCTGCACGCTTTGCAAAAACTAAATGACCAAGCTCATGAAAGAATACAAGAGCTCCAAAAATGACGACAAACGCAATGACTGTGTTCAATGGGTATTACCCCCTTCATGTAATAGAGTCAAACCTCCACCCACCAAAAATAAGGGAGTGGCTTCTCTCGCACGCACATTATCGAGAGATGGCGGATTTAACAAACTCTCTTGCTTCTAAATCTACTTCTTTAATAGTAGATAAACAAGGTTTCTGTATTACAGTATGTTCATTCATTGCTTTTTCAATCACATCTTCAATTTGTAAAAATGTAATGTGACCATCTAGAAAGGCTTGAACAGCTTCTTCATTAGCTGCATTTAAAACAGTCGGAAGTGTTCCACCCGCTTTGCCAGCCTCAAATGCAAAAGCTAAACAGCGAAAACGCTCTTCATCCATTTTAGCGAAGTGAAGCTGACCAATATCCGCCAAACTTAAACGCTTGGTGTCAGGCAAAGACATGCGTCTTGGATACGTTAACGCGTATTGAATTGGCACGCGCATATCGGGCGTTCCAAGCTGAGCAATAACGCTTGTATCAGAATACTCTACCATAGAATGAATGATGCTTTCCTTATGTAACAATACATCAATTTTCTCATAGGGAAGATCAAAAAGCCAATGTGCTTCAATCACTTCTAGTCCCTTATTCATCATCGTTGCCGAATCAATTGTAATTTTAGCTCCCATTGACCAGTTTGGATGATTTAACGCATCTTCAACCGTTACTCCCTGTAGTTCTGCTCTCGTCTTATCTCGAAAGCTCCCTCCAGAAGCCGTTAAAATTAAACGGTCTATTGCTTTTTGATCTTGCCCTTGCAAACTTTGAAAAATAGCTGAATGCTCACTGTCTACCGGTAAAATATCAGCGCCATATTCCTTGGCTGCTTCCATGACAAGGTGACCAGCGGTAACAAGTGTCTCCTTATTTGCAATAGCAATTGTTTTTCTCATTTTGATTGCTTCTAGCGTAGGAGTCAACCCTACACTTCCAAGAACAGCGTTTACCAACACTTCTGTAGAAGGATGAGTTGCTACTTCCACAAGTCCTTCTTCTCCATAAACAAATCGAATAGAAGGGAATTCTGCTTGCAGTGACAGACAATCTTCTTTCTTCATTACAGAAACAAGGGCTGGCTTACACTGCTGAATAATCTTTCTTGCTTCGTTAATATTTCGACCTACAGAGATTGCTGAGAGCTCAAAATGCTCAGGATGCGCTCGAACAATATCAACGGTTTGAGTACCGATTGAACCTGTAGCTCCTAACAAGGAAATTTTCTTCAAGTATATTCACTCCTATTAAAACAAAGACATCTTTTTTATAGAGATAATAAAAAAGCTAAAATTGGCATGATGAACATTAAACTGTCAAAACGGTCTAAAATCCCACCATGACCCGGTAAAATTTTCCCTGAATCTTTTACGCCATAGTGACGTTTGAACGCTGATTGTACAAGATCACCCATCTGTCCAAATAACGATACGATAATACCAATTACAAGTAGCTCGATCATAGTTTGATCAATATTTGCTAACAGCTTAAATACAATGGCTACTATAATAGCGCATACGACGCCACCAACAAAACCTTCAATTGTTTTATTGGGACTGATTTCCGGCCATAGCTTTCGTTTCCCCATTGCTCGTCCAATAAAATAAGCTCCGGAATCCGTCGCCCAAATAATAAGGAAAGCAAAGAACAAATAAGCTAACCCGAACTCTTGACGAACCTCGATAAAATAATGAAAGCCAAAGCCAACATATACTGTTGTTAATAAAATAAACCCAACGTCATCGAAGGTAAATTTATTTTTAACTACAACCGTGTACATTAATAAAAGAAGGACAGCAGCAAGCGCTACTTCTATCTTATGTTCACTTAAGAATTGAAATGCAACATCTCTTCCGTTTGGTAGTAAAAACACCCAAGTTAGTAATAAACTAATGATACTTGGAAAAGACATTGCTTTCAAATGTTTCATTTTTAAAAGCTCAATTACACCAACTGTTCCGATCACATACATGATAAGGGTAAAAGGTAACCCTCCAATTAAAACAATCGGCACAAATACCGCAAGTGCTACAATCGCGGTGATAATGCGCTGTTTCATCTTGTTTTCCACACCTTCTTATACACCACCAAAGCGGCGACCGCGCTTTTGAAACGCCTCGACTGCTTCGATTAAATGATTTTCTTTAAAATCTGGCCATAATACTTTTGTAAACCAAAACTCTGTGTACGCTAGCTGCCAAAGCATAAAGTTACTTAAGCGAAGCTCGCCACTTGTGCGAATAAGCAAATCCGGATCTGGAAGGCTTTTGCTCATTAAATAGGAAGAAAATAAATTTTCTGAAATAGAAGAGGAAGCCACTTTTCCCTGTTCTACATCTTCTGCCAATGACCGAATAGCGCCCACAATTTCGTGACGGCTACCGTAATTAAGCGCGAAGTTTAAAATCATCCCCGTGTTATGCTTTGTTTTTTCAATTGCCTTATCCACGGCTCGAATCGTATGGGCAGGGAGCTCACTTTTATCTCCCATAATACGAACTTGCACATTTTTTTCAATTAGCTCAGGCAAAAAGGTTGTTAAAAATTCCTCTGGCAGTTTCATTAAAAACTCAACTTCAGTTTTGGGGCGCTTCCAATTTTCAGTGGAAAATGCATATAAAGTTAATACTTTAACACCTAATTCATTGGCCAGTCTGGTCACATGACGTACTACTTTCATTCCTTCATGATGGCCCATCATGCGAGGAAGAGCTCGTTTTTGCGCCCAACGACCGTTCCCATCCATAATAATTGCAATATGTTCAGGAACAGGGTGCTGTTTCACTTGATCTTTTCGTTCTGACAAAGACAGTGTATTTAAATCTTGACTTTTCTTCCATGCTTGAAATTTTCTTAACATGCAAAGGTCCCCCGTTGTACGCTCTCACATAAACGTGTAGCTTATGTGAGTTTTTTCTTACTACACATTATTAACAAAAAAACCCCCTGTAAACAATAGAGGGTCTTTTACAATATATTTTACCTTGAAATGACTTAAACTGCCATAATTTCTTCTTCTTTATCTTTTGCCACTTTATCCACTTTTACGATATGGTCATCTGTTAGTTTTTGAATGTCATCACTGTAGCCGCGTAGATCGTCTTCAGTAATTTCACCTTTTTTCTCTAACTTTTTGAAATCATCGTTTGCATCACGGCGTACGTTACGAACCGCAACTTTTGCTTCTTCAGCATATTTTTTAACCATTTTCACTAACTCACGACGACGCTCTTCCGTTAAAGCAGGAATCGATAAACGGATAATAGTTCCATCGCTTGTAGGTGTTAATCCTAAATCAGATTTTAAAATAGCTTTTTCAACTTCACCAATTTGTGATTTGTCATAAGGCTGAATAACAAGCATACGAGCTTCCGGTACGCTTACTTGCGCCAATTGGTTAATCGGTGTTGGTGCACCGTAGTATTCTACCGTTACGCGGTCAAGAAGTGACGCGCTTGCACGTCCAGCGCGAATTGATGCTAGTTCGCGGCTAAATGATTGAATTGCTTTTTCCATTCTTTCTTTTGCGTTTTGCAACACTTGTTTTGGCATGTTTATTTCCCCTTTACAATTGTTCCAATGTTTTCGCCTGTAACGGCACGTTTAATATTGCCTTCTTCCGTAATTGAGAAAACAATTAGCGGAATATCGTTGTCCATACATAATGAAGAAGCTGTAGAATCCATAACAGCTAGTCCATCTTTTAAAACATCAATATATGTTAATGTTTCATATTTTACAGCATCAGGTACAAGCTTAGGATCTGCATTATAAACGCCATCTACGTTGTTTTTAGCCATTAAGATAACGTCAGCTTCGATTTCAGCTGCACGCAAAGCTGCTGTTGTATCTGTAGAGAAATAAGGGTTTCCTGTACCCGCAGCGAAAATAACAACGCGTTTTTTCTCAAGATGTCGAACAGCTTTTCTTCTAATATAAGGCTCTGCTACTTGTCTCATCTCGATAGAAGTCTGAACTCGTGTTTGCACACCAATGTTCTCTAAGCTATCTTGAAGAGCCAGCGAGTTCATTACTGTTGCTAGCATTCCCATATAATCAGCAGCTGCACGATCCATACCCATTTCACTACCAATTTTACCACGCCAAATGTTTCCACCACCAACGACTACAGCAATTTCCACACCTAATTCATAAACGGCTTTTACTTGTTCAGCAACAGATTTGATGATGGATGGGTTAATACCAAAACCATCTTCACCAGCTAATGCTTCTCCACTTAACTTTAATACGATACGATTATATTTTGCTTGACTCATGCTTACCTCCATCGTTAACGGTGAGATCTCTTTTGTAAAAAAGGGAACACACAGTGTTCCCTATACGGTCAAACCCTTACTTTTTAACTTGGTTCATTACTTCTTCAGCGAAGTTGTCTTGACGTTTCTCAATACCTTCTCCTACTTCAAAACGAACGAAGCTTTCAACAGTAGCGCCTTTGCTCTCAACGAACTGACGTACTTTTTGATCAGGATTTTTAACAAATGTTTGATCTAGTAAGCAAATATCTTCGAAGAATTTGCCAAGGCGACCTTCAACCATTTTTGCAACGATTTTTTCTGGTTTGCCTTCGTTTAATGCTTGTTGAGTCAATACTTCGCGCTCACGCTCAGTTTCTTCAGCAGAAACTTGGTCACGAGAGATGTATTTAGGGTTGATTGCAGCGATGTGCATAGCAACGTCTTTTGCAACAGCTTCTTCAGTTGTACCAGATAATACTGTTAACACACCGATACGTCCGCCAGCATGTAGGTAAGCACCGAATGCATCAGCATCAGTTTTTGTTGCTACAGCGAAACGACGTAGAGATAATTTTTCTCCGATTGTAGCGATTGCAGAGTTGATGTGTTCTTCAACAGTTGCACCGTTTTCCATTTTTTGAGTAGCAGCTTCAGCAGCGTCAGCTGGTTTGTTAGCTAAGATGTGAGCAGCTAATTCTTTTGTTAGTTTTTGGAAACCTTCGTTTTTCGCAACGAAATCAGTTTCAGAGTTAACTTCTAAGATAACAGCTTCGTTACCTTGAGTTTCGATGTAAGTTAGACCTTCAGCAGCAATACGGTCTGATTTTTTAGCAGCTTTTGCAATACCTTTTTCACGTAAGAAATCGATTGCTTGCTCCATATCACCGTTAGTTTCAGTTAACGCTTTTTTACAATCCATCATACCAGCGCCTGTTTTTTCACGTAGTTCTTTTACCATTTGAGCAGTAATTGCCATAATGTGTAGCCTCCTTGTTTGGGTATGTAATTAATGTATATAAATGGGTTAAATCTTTTCAAAAAAAGGTGATAAAAGGCTATTCCCTCTTATCACCTTTCACGGAATTAAGCAGTAGTTGTTTCAGTTTCAACTGCTGTTTCTTCACCTTGTTTAGCTTCTAGAATAGCATCAGCAACTTTAGAAGTTAAAAGTTTAACAGCACGAATTGCATCATCGTTTGCAGGGATTACATAATCAATTTCGTCTGGATCACAGTTAGTGTCTACGATACCAACGATTGGAATGTGTAATTTTTTAGCTTCCGCTACTGCAATACGCTCTTTACGAGGGTCAATGATGAATAATGCATCTGGAAGTTGTTTCATATCTTTAATGCCGCCTAAGAATTTTTCAAGACGCTCTAACTCTTTTTTAAGTTGAACTACTTCTTTCTTAGGTAGTACTTCGAAAGTACCGTCTTCTTGCATTTTTTCGATATCTTTTAAACGTTTGATACGTTTTTGGATAGTTGAGAAGTTAGTTAATGTACCACCTAACCAACGTTGGTTAACAAAGTACATACCAGCGCGAGCTGCTTCTTCTTTAACAGAATCTTGAGCTTGTTTTTTCGTACCTACGAATAAAACAGTACCGCCGTCTGCAGCTAATTCTTTAACGAATTTGTACGCTTCTTCTACTTTCTTAACTGTTTTTTGAAGATCGATAATGTAGATGCCGTTACGCTCAGTGAAGATATATTTCTTCATTTTTGGGTTCCAACGGCGAGTTTGGTGACCGAAATGTACACCAGCTTCTAGTAATTGTTTCATTGAAATTACTGACATGTGTTTTTCCTCCTAATGGTTTTAAGTCTCCTCCGCTTATATCATCTTCAGCCGAAACTACAAAAAGTAGCACCATCAACCGAATCAACAAGCGTGTGTAATAACACCAAAAACTAATATAGCATACTCCTTTTTCACAAGCAAGCGTTTCATTAAGTTTATTGATGAAATTTCAATAATAATTCAATTTCAGTTTTCCCTCTGTGTAAATGTTTTGCAATTTCTTCAATTGTTAAACCTTTTCCCTTTAAATAAACGGAAAATTCTTTTATCTCTTCACCTGACAAATCTTGAATTTGGTCTGTAGTTAATTCATCAAAAGATGTGCTTATATGTTTCTGATTTTCTTCTATAGAGAGAAGTTCATGCAGCGACTGGGAAGGCTCACTTTTTAGATCCACCCTTTGAACAGGCACGTCTTCTTCATCTACCAAAGGTGATTTGGCGCTGCTTTCTTCCATTTCGGAAGAAAGCGAAGTTGAACGCTCACGAAGCTGCCGTAAAAACTGCTCGTTTTGTTCCTGAAATTCAGCGAGATATGAACTCATTGCAGCTTCCATTTTATTTATATTTTGCTGGTGCAAGCGTTCAATCCTTTTCACTTTGGTCACTTGCATATATAAAAGAATAATGCAAAACAGTGATAGACCATGAATTAAAAAACTAACTGTGAGTAAAAACCCCATCACTTTACCTCTTTGTTAAATTATTTTGCTTAAACTCGTACGCATTTTAAACAGCGCTTTCGAATGAATTTGAGAAATGCGTGAAGTGGATAGCCCTAACAGCTGCGCGATCTCTGTGAAAGTCAACTCCTCTTTATAAAATAATGAAACAACAAGCTGCTCTTTTTCATTTAGCTGCTCGATAACTTCAGCGAGCTCTTGATATCGTTCGTCGTTAATTAGCTCCTCTTCAGGAGAGAGCGTTTTTTCATCTTTAATCGTGTATTTTTGCTCTCCATCTTCATACTCTTTTGGCTGTTCTTCCATTGACAAAACGTTAGCTAAGAAGCCTTCATTCATTGTATGAACAACATCTGCTTCTGTCATGCCTACTTCTTTTGCAACCTCACTTGGTGCAACTCTGCGCAAGTATCTTTGTTCAAGTGCTTCTGTTGCTTGCTCAATTCTTTTCGTCTTTTCCCTTGCGCTTCTTGATAACCAATCTTCTTTACGAAGCCCGTCTATTATCGCCCCTCGAATTCGAAAAGACGCATATGTATCAAACTTTAAGTCTCTACCGTAATCAAACTTTTCCAAAGCATCGTAAAGGCCGATTAATCCTAAACTACGAAGCTCTTCTTTATGAATATTCTTCGGCAGCCCTACACTAATCCGCTGAACGTGATAGTTAACAAGCGGCATATACTTTTTAACAAGCATGTTTCCCGCATGGGAGTCTCTCGTCTCTATCCATTCCTGCCAAATTTTATGTTCTTCAACTTCTTGTATACTTTTCAAGGGTCTTTCAACTCCTTTTTATAGCGCTATTAAACGGTCAACGGTAAGAGCGCGCTTTATATCGTTTTTATCCCTTCATTAATCGTACGAACCTTTAAAATAGCCGTTTGAGGATCAAATTCAATTGTGCGTCCGTTGTGTCCTCCTGTAGCTTTTGCTGCAATTTCTACACTGTTTCTATGCAGTTCTCTCTCCACTGCTTGAACATTTCGAAGGCCAATTCGCATCACATCATTTCTTGGTTCCAATTGAAACATCTGTGCGCCCCCTGCTATTTTTGCTTTTAATAATCTTCTATGTGCACCTTGTTTAATCAACATATTTATCAAATCAAAAATAGCTGTATCTGCATATTTAGCTCTATTAAAAGGACATTTAGCCCCGCTTGAATCGGGAAGCATTACATGAGCGAGCCCAGCTACTGAGTGAACAGAGTCGTAAACGACAACTCCTACACATGACCCTAATCCCGTTGTTCGAAGCACTGCGGGTGCATGTGTAACATTCATCTCGGCAATTCCTACCTTAATCACTTGTTTATCATCTCTCACGATTCTTCAACTCCTACAAACTTCAGCGTGATATCCATTATTCGCTTGGCTCACTGGAGGTGGTCTTCTAAAGAGAGCACTTTAGGTAAATTTAGAAGAACAATTAAACGGCTATCTACTTTAACAACTCCGTTCAAGTATTCTACAGCTGTTCCTTCAACTGTTTCAGGCACTGAAGCAATCGTTTTTTCATCAATGTCTACTACATCATTTGCCGCATCCACAATCAAACCTGCTTCTACATCATTAAGACGAACCATAATAATACGTGTCAGCTCATGGTTAAGCTGTTCTTGTAAGTTAAAACGAGTGCGCAAATCAATAATCGGTGTAATAACACCGCGAAGATTAATAACACCTTTTACATATTCTTTTACTCCAGGAACGCGTGTTATGTGCTGAATCTTTTCAATCGATTGCACTTCTTCTACTGAAATTCCGTACTCCTCGTCCCCCAATTGAAACACAATAATTTTCATGCCTTTCTCCCTTTCTTTTTACAGCATTTGTTATTTGATCAAAGCGTTGCAATCAATGATAAGTGCTACTTGTCCATCGCCTAAAATCGTGGCTCCTGAAATAGCAAATACACCCGGCAGATAATGACCTAAAGATTTTAAAACGATTTCCTGCTGACCGATAAAAGAATCAACAATTAGCCCGGCGGTCTTTTCTCCTTTTTTCACAATAACGACGGAATAATGATCTCTTTGTACCGAGTTAGGCACAGTAAATAGTTCTTTTAAATCAATAAGAGGAATAATGGCTCCTCGAAAGTCAATAACCTTTTGACCATGTACATGCATGACCTCTTTCGGCTGAACAATAGCTGTTTCAATAATCGAAGAAAGCGGTAAGGCATAGCGCTCTTCACTCATTTGCACGAGTAAAGCAGAAATGATAGACAGAGTGAGCGGCAGTTGAATAGAAAAACGCGAACCGTATCCTTCGTTAGAATCGATCGTTACAGAACCCCCTAGCGATTCAATCGTGTTTTTCACGACATCTAGACCTACTCCTCGTCCGGAAACATCTGAAATTTGTTCAGCCGTCGAAAAGCCCGAAGCGAAAATGAGCTCGTACACTTGTTTATCCGTCAGCGTTTCAGCAGTTTTCCCATCGATAATTCCTCGACCTAACGCTTTTTGCAGTACCTTTTCACGATTGATGCCCGCCCCGTCATCTTCTAAATCAATAAAGACATGATTTCCGCTATGATAAGCTTTAAGGCGAATCGTTCCCTTTTCATTCTTTCCGTTCTTTAAGCGTGCTTGAGGCATTTCAATTCCGTGGTCAACGGCATTTCTTAATAAGTGAACAAGCGGATCTCCAATTTCATCAATGACGGTCCGGTCCAACTCTGTATCAGCTCCGACAATTTGAAGTTCAATTTGTTTCCCTAAATCTTTTGAAAGCTGTCTCACCATACGGGGAAACCGATTAAAAACGGTTTCTACAGGCACCATACGCATATTTAAAATAATCGTTTGCAAATCTCCAGAAATACGGGACATCCGCTCTACCGTTTCGTCTAATTCGCTATTATTCAATTCTTTTGATATTTGTTCTAACCTGCCTCTATCAATAACTAGTTCTTCAAACAAGTTCATGAGACTGTCCAAACGGTCAATATTGACTCGAATCGTCTTGTTATTTGAGAGCTGTCTTTTCTCTTCAACAGGCGATTTAGAAGGTGCTGACACAGTAACTTCCTGTATAGTTGCTGCTTCTTCTTGTGAAACAAGCTCCTGCATTTCTGTCTCCTTTTTTATGGGGACCGCAGCAATTTTCACGCTTTCTACTTCAGAGACCTCCATAATGCTCGCTTTCAGCTTTTCTTGCGATTCGCTTGTTACTAATATAACGATAAAAGATGATTCAAATTTTTCTTGTTCGATATCTTGAACAGTTGGCGCTGACTTAATGACGTCTCCCACTTGCTCTAACACATCAAATACCATATATGCACGCGCAGCTTTTAACAGACAGGTGCGTTCGAGCTGTACGGTTATTTCAAACGCATTAAATCCTTGCCCTGCTGTTTGACTGAGCAGCGTTTGTACGAACTCATCATACTCAATAGAAGAAGCCGCATGCTCTGCTGCGGGTTCCTCTGCTACAATACGCTGCAGCTTTTGAACAAGCAATTTGACATCAAGCTGACCATCGCCGCCTTCAGAAATAGATTGAACCATTATTTCTAGCGCATCGACTGATTCAAACAAAGCATCAAGAACTTCCGTGTGAGCGTCGATTTGATGATTTCGAACGGCATCTAGCACGTTTTCCATTTTGTGAGTTAATTGTGCTAAATCATCAAATCCCATTGTTGCAGACATACCTTTTAACGTATGAGCAGACCGAAAAATTTCATTTACATAACCAAGATCATCGGTATTTTTTTCAAAACGCATTAGCTGGTCGTTAACGTTTTGAAGATGTTCCTTGCTTTCTTCAATAAACACTTCTAGATATTGATTCATATCCATCGTAACTTTCCCTCCTATTTCTGTGCGTAGCGAGAAATAAAGCTTCCAACGTTTCGCAGCGGTTCAATATAATCAACAAGCTTTGTAGAAACAGCTGATTTGGGCATCCCATAAATGACAGCTGTTTCTTTAGATTCAGCCAATATAAGCGCGTCTTTATTTTTCTTTAAATCAATAATGCCTTCCGTTCCATCCGCCCCCATTCCCGTCAACACAATAGCAAGTTTTTGATAACCTGAAATTTTACTAATCGACTGAAACAAACGATCCACTGAGGGGCGATGTCCCTTTACAGGTGAAGAAGTGTCTAAACAAATGCTGAGCTGTCCTTCTTTCTCTACAACCGTCATATGAAAACCTCCAGGCGCAATGTACGCACATCCTGAGCGCGCGATTTCATTGTCTTGTGCTTCTTTCACTTCAATATCAGCTAGCTGATCTAGTCTAACCGCTAATGATTTTGTGAAATTTGGAGGCATATGTTGCACAATAAAAATAGGTGCGTGTATGTCTTTTGAAACAGTTGATAATACTTCTTGCAGCGCACGCGGTCCTCCAGTAGAAGTGCCAATACAAATCATTTTGTTCACTTTCGTCCCCATCGGGAGGTTATATACACTTCTGTTTTGCACGTGCTGATGACTGCTTGAAGATATGTTGGCTTTACTAGCAAGCAATAGTTTAGAGATAAGCTCATCTTTCACTTTATGTAAGTCCAGCGAAATAGCTCCCGAAGGTTTAGCAACAAAATCAACTGCGCCGTACTGCATAGCGGTCAGCGTATTTTCAGCCCCTTCTATTGTTGTACTCGATAACATGACAACAGGAAGGGGCTTCACACGCATAAGCTGCTTTAACATATCTAAGCCATTCATTTTAGGCATTTCGATATCGAGTGTCACAATGTCTGGCGACAGCTCGAGCGCTTTTTTCAACCCTTCTTCACCGTTACGTGCGGTACCCACAACGTGAAAACGACTGTCACATGCTAAAAAATCGCCGATTAGCTTTCGCATAAATGCAGAATCATCTACAATAAGCACCTTTATTTCATTCACTCTCATTTCCTACCTTTCAAGAAAAAATCGTTTGAGGCGCCGAATAAACATTCCCTCGTTTTTAGCCGTTATCCTATTGTCTTGAGGAATAAGAATATTCACCATTTCTATTAGTGATACACTTGCTTTAGATGTTGGGTTTTGAAGCAAAAAAGGCATTTGGCGATTGACCGCTTTCTGGACAGCTTGATCGTTTGGCACAATACCTAATAGAGAAATAGATATGTTCAAAAACTGCTGAACAGCTCGGTTAAATCGTTCATACGTCTCATTTCCTTCTTTGTCAGAAAGCGTTTTGTTAATAATAAGACGAACCGGTGCTGATACAGAATAGGAAGCTGCTAGCTTAATAGCAGCGTAAGCATCTGTGATAGATGTAGGTTCGGGTGTTGTGACCACGATCATTTCATCTACAGCTTTTAAAAACTTAAGCACACTCTCTGACATGCCCGCTCCCATATCAAAAATCATGTAATCGTATTGATTTGTCAAAGAACTCAATTCTTGTATTAAATGAGCAAGGTCCGATGGAGACCATTCAAATACAGAGGAAATTCCCGTTCCACCAGCCACATAAGCTAAATCTTCAGGACCTTTTTTAATAATTTGCTGGATGGAAAGCTTTTTTTCTAGCAAATCAACCATCGTATAGGAAGCAGTTTGTCCAATCAAAATATCAATATTTCCCATCCCTATATCCATGTCAAAAAGAAGAACTCTTTGCTTTTGCTTCGTTAGCGCAAGAGATAAGTTTAATGATAGATTCGACTTTCCAACTCCTCCTTTTCCGCTTAACACGGCTATCGTTTTACAATTCCTTAAAGAGTTTTGATGTTTCTTTAACACTTTTTCTCTTAAAACTGCTGCTTGATCATTCATCTTTCCAATCTCCAAACACATCGTCGATAAACTCTTCTATTTTAAATGACGAAACATCTTCTGGTACATCCTGCCCGTTTGTTGTAAAAGCAGCTCGTTGGCCGTAACGATACAACATATTTAAAAGCGAGCCTTTGTGAGTTGTTTCATCTCGCTTCGTAAAAATCAGTTGATCAACAGGGAGACTAGCAAAACGTTCATATATAGCTTTCATATCTGATGCTTTTGACGTTAGTGCTAGAACAAGAAACGTTTGCAAATCTTCTTGAAACGTAATAATTTTCTTTAAATCATTTACATATTGCGGTTCTAAAAAGTTACGGCCTGCTGTGTCAATAAAAATCACATCGTATGCTTTTGTTTCCAGCAAAGCTTTTTTAAAATCTTCTCCGTTATAGCAAATCGTTAAAGGCGCATTTAAGATCGAAGCGTACGTCTTGAGCTGCTCAATCGCTGAAATTCTATAGGTGTCCGTTGTGATAAATGCTATTTTTTGATTTTGTTCTAGGACACACTTTGCAGCCAATTTAGCAAGAGTGGTTGTTTTACCGACACCTGTTGGCCCTACTACACTTACATATTTTTTGAAAGGACCGCTCCATTCACTTGCTTTAAACTGATTGGTAAACCAGTTTTTCGTCCACTTCATGAGTTGGTTTGAGTTAGGGCGATGTAAGTAGTAGTACTCTAGCATAGGAGCCTCCAAGTTTTCTAAAATAGCTTCGTCTATTTCTTGCAAACGCAAATAAGCAAGCACATCTTCCACTACTTTTGGATATGAACCTGAAGAAACCTTTGGCATTTGACTCATTTGTGAGACAAGAGTATTTAACTCACTGAGCTGCTGCTTCATAAAAGATTGATTATCTTCCATACTGTGTTCTGGCGGCGCTGAGTTCTTCTTTACGCTCAGCTTTTCTACGGGATCGACAGCTGCCAATACTTCTATTTTCGCCTTAGTAAATAAGCCAAGAAAACCTCCTGTTCGAATTTGTTTCGAATGTAAAATAACCGCTTCCTCACCTAAATCTGAACGAATGGCTTTCATAGCTTGCGGCATAGATTCTACTACATATTTTTTTACTTTCATCAGATATCCACCACTCCAACACTTTGAACTTCAACATTTGCTTCTAACTCGTTATATGATAAAACCGCCATATGAGGAAAATACCGCTCAGTGATTTGACGAACGTACATCCTCACTGCAGGAGAACATAACACAATTGGAGACTGTTCTTGAAAAGAAAGTGTTTCTATTTGCTTAGCTATACTTTCCACAATAGCTTGTGAAACGTTAGGGTCTAGTGATAAATAGTTCCCATGCTCCGTTTGTTGAACAGCTTCCGCCATCGTTTTTTCAACTTTTCCTGAAAGGGTAAGAACTCGAAGCAGACCTTCTTGGACCGTATATTGACTGGTAATTTGCCTTGCAAGTCCTTGTCTGACATATTCAGTTAACAAATCGGTGTCTGACGTCATTTTTCCGTAGTCGGCCAGCACCTCAAAAATAATGGGTAAATTTCGAATTGAGACGCTCTCTTTTAAAAGTTTTGCCAGTACCCTTTGAATGTCTCCAACGGAAAGCGGATTAGGCGTTACTTCCTCAATTAAAATAGGATACGTTTCTTTTGTGTGATCAATTAGTTGCTTTGTCTCCTGCCTTCCAATCAGCTCATGCGCATACGATTTTATAACTTCTGTTATGTGCGTAGACACAACCGACGGTGGGTCCACAACGGTATACCCAAACATCTCAGCCTGCTCCTTCACCGACTCGCTAATCCATTTCGCAGGCATTTTAAAAGCTGGTTCTAACGTATCAATTCCTTCAATCAATTCATCATCCATTCCGGGACTGATTGCTAAGTAGTGATCGAGCAGCAGCTCCCCTTTCCCCACTTCATTGCCCTTTATTTTAAGACAGTATTCGTTGGGCTGAAGCTGAATGTTATCTCTGATACGAACAACTGGAATGACTAATCCTAGCTCAAGTGCCAGCTGGCGCCTAATCATAACAATTCGATCGAGTAAATCGCCTCCTTGATTCGTATCAGCAAGCGGAATTAATGCATACCCAAATTCAAATTCAATCGGATCAACGCTTAATAGATTGACAACACTCTCTGGACTTTTCATTTCATTGTCTTCTAGCTCTTCTTCAGTAGGGGCCATTTCTTCACGAACCGCCTGATTTTTAGCCTGAGACAAATAATAGCCTCCCACCCCTAATAAAATAGCAATAGGCATTGTAATGACATCATTAATTGGCGTGATTAAACCAAGAGCGGCAATTGTTCCTCCAGTTACATAAAGCATAACGGGAAAAGCAAACAGCTGCCGTGTAATATCTTCGCTCAAATTGCCTGTTGAAGCAGCTCTCGTGACGATAATTCCCGTCGCTGTTGAAATCATGAGGGCTGGAATTTGACTAACCAATCCATCGCCTACTGTTAACAAAGTAAACGTTTGGGATGCTTCAGTGATGGACATTCCCATTTGCAGCATGCCGATAATAATTCCAAACAAGATGTTAATAAGGGTAATGACAATCCCTGCAATGGCATCACCTTTGACGAATTTACTAGCTCCATCCATTGCTCCGTAAAAATCTGCTTCGCGCTGAATTTTTTCACGGCGGTCAATTGCTTGTTTTTCTGAAATCATACCTGCATTTAAATCTGCATCAATGCTCATTTGTTTCCCTGGCATCGCATCCAAGGTAAAACGTGCGGCTACTTCAGAAACACGCTCCGCTCCTTTTGTAATAACGAGAAACTGAATGATAATTAAAATAATAAAGACAACAAACCCCACTAACGGATTTCCACCAATCACGAAGTGGCCAAATGTTTCCACTACTCCGCCTGCTTCTCCTGTTCCTAAAATTGAACGGGTTGTCGATACGTTCAAACCTAATCGAAACAGCGTAAGAACCAGCAGCAAAGACGGAAACACCGATAGCTCTAAAGGTTCTTTCATGTTCATGGAAACGAGCAGTACAAGCAGCGCAAGAGAAATGTTAATCATGATTAAAATACTTAATAACCATGAAGGCAACGGAATAACAAGCATAACGATAATGAGTACAACACCTATAACAACTGGCAGTTCTCTTGCAGACATTAATTTTTCTCTCCTTACAATAGCGTAACGTTACATTTTATTTTGAATGCGGTATACGTAAGCTAATATTTCAGCCACCGCTTTAAAAAACTCTTCTGGAACCGCATCCCCTACTTTGGTTTGATCAAAAAGCGCTCTTGCCAGCGGGCGGTTCTCTACCATGATAATTTCATGACTTTTGGCAATTCCTTTGATCTTTTGAGCAATAAAATCTACGCCGCTGGCTACAACATAGGGAGCATCCATTTTTTCTTCATCATATTTTAAAGCAATGGCATAATGAGTAGGGTTTGTAATGACGACATCTGCTTTTGGAACTTCTTGCATCATGCGAGACATTGCCATTTCACGCTGCTTTTGCTTTATTTTTGATTTGATTAGAGGATCTCCTTCAATGTTTTTATGCTCATCTTTGATATCTTGCTTTGACATTCGAATATTTTTCTCGAAATCAAACTTTTGGTACAAATAATCAAGCAGCGATAAAAATAAAAGCATAAGCGAAGCTGCAAGTCCCATTTGAAAAACAAGCTTAGACAGAACAACCAGCGAGTCCCCTATACTTTTTTGAGATAAATTTAATACATCTTCTATGTGAATCCATAAGATAAAACACGTGACGGCTCCGATACACATAATTTTCAGCGTTGACTTGATTAGTTCTACCAGCGCTCTCATGGCAAAAATTCGTTTGGCTCCGCTAATAGGGTTAATCTTTTCTAACTTAGGCTGAAGGGACTCCGTGGAAAAAAGAATGCCAACCTGCATATAATTCGCTCCGAGCGCAGCAACAAAAGCTGCGAGCATGACAGGACCCGCTGCAAGAGCAATTGAAGGAAGAAGATGCTTAAACATCGCAAATACGCGCTCTGCCGTCACTTCCTCAAGCATATACGTTTGAAAAGCTTCTCTTAACAGCTTCATCATTTGCTGTAAAAATTGTTTGGCTCCAAACAAAAAATAAAGAAAAACCATTAAAAGAATGAGCGCAGTGGTAACGTCTTGACTTTTAGCTACCTGTCCTTTTTTTCGAGAGTCCTGCTTTTTTTTAGGTGTAGCTTTTTCCGTTTTTTCTCCTGCAAAAAATTGCAAATCAACTTTTACTAAAAACAAAGCTACACCCCTCCTAATATGCGGATCATCGCGCGCATCGCTTCTATCATTTGTTCAAATATGATTTGCATCATATAAAACATGCTCCCCATCACTACAATTAGTAAAATAAAAGCAACGATGATTTTCACCGGAAATCCAACTACGAAAATATTTAACTGCGGAACCGTTCTCGCGATGATGCCAAGCGCGATATCGACTAAAAATAATGAACCAACCAAAGGCAAAGACATTTGAACGGCTACTAAAAACATCGATGAAAAAACAGTTATGATGTGTGTAGCAAATGCTTGGCTTCCCACAGGGAAAGCTACTTTGTCTAACGGAATAATTAAATAACTATTATAAATGCCGTCTATTAATAAATGATGCCCATTGGTCGATAATAAAAATAGAAGAGCAAATACATATAAATATTGACCTAGTATCGGACTTTGCGCCCCTGTCTGCGGGTCTATTACACTGGCAATGGCAAACCCAATTTGAAAATCGATGAGACCTCCGGCGATTTGAATAGCCATAATAAATACATACGCAGTCAAACCAATAAACAACCCAACAGCACATTCTTTTACTACTAAAAGTACAAACTGTGCATCTAACGAAACGACGGGTAAATCAATCGTTGTCGCAATAATGACGGATAGCGAGGCAGACAAACCTACCTTATGAACTGCGGGAATCGTTTTGTATGAAAATAGCGGAACAGTGATGAAAAAAGACGTTACCCGCACTAGTACTAGTAAAAACGCGGGATAGGATAAGATCAACTGACTCATAGCTATCCTACGTACCGATACAGATTTGCAAAAATTTCATATGTAAATGAAATCATTTTCGATAACATCCACGGACCAAAAAATACAATCCCTACTAAGACCGCTACAATCTTAGGAACAAAAGCAAGAGTTTGCTCTTGAATTTGGGTAGTTGCTTGAAAAATACTAATAATGAGCCCAACTACAAGGGCCAGCAGTAATAGAGGACCAGATACAATTAAAATTGTATACACGCCTTTTTCTGCTAACGAAATGACAAATTCTCCATTCATTGTCTATCACCTATTGAAAACTTATTAATAATGATTTAACAACTAAATTCCAGCCGTCAACCAGTACAAATAGTAAAATTTTAAATGGGAGCGAAATCATAACGGGAGGAAGCATCATCATTCCCATAGACATCAGCACGCTTGCTATAATCATATCGATAATGAGAAAAGGAATAAAAATCATAAATCCAATTTGAAATGCCGTCTTTAGCTCACTGATCGCATAAGCTGGAACGAGCGCAGTTAAGGGAATATCTTGAACAGAGGATGGTTTATCTATATCCGCATATTCTAAAAAAAGAGCTAAATCTTTTTGTCTTGTATGAGCACTCATAAATTCTTTCATTGGTTCAGCTGCTTTTTTATAGGCTTGATTCAACGTGATTTTTTCTTTTAAAAGCGGCTGAAGCGCCTGTTCATTTACCTGAGAAAAAGTTGGTGCCATAATAAAAAATGTTAAAAACAGCGATAAACCAACTAATACTTGATTAGGAGGCATTTGCTGTGTCCCAAGCGACGTACGTACAAATGAAAGCACAATGACAATTCGTGTAAAGCAGGTCATCATGATTAAAATTCCAGGAGCTACTGAAAACACCGTCAGCAACAACAAAAGCTGGACAGAAGTTGAAATATTTGTAGGACTGCTCGAGTTAAAGAGATTCATCACTTCATTCATCGTTCTTTTTGTTCCTTTCTAACTCTTTCAGTGCGTTTTGTCTTTTTATTTTCATTTCATTCATTTCTCGCTGAAAAAGCTGCTGAAAAGAATGACTAGATTTCTCTTCTTTTTTAGAAGTGAATTTTTCTAAAAAAGACGGTAGTACGACTTTATATTCGCCCTCGTTTTTCTGTTGTTCCTCATACTGCGTAAGCAGCTGCTGTTTCTCTTGCCCTGTAATTTCTGAAAGAAGCTGCACATTTTCACCGACTCCAATAACAAAAAGCTGATTTCCAACTTTGACTACTTGTACAGACTTGCTGCTTCCAACATTTGTACCACCCAAGTTTTGTACGACTTTATTTTTTTGTAGAAGCCTTCCTTTTTTATTTACAAATTTTAAGAGCGCAAAAAGCAGCCCAATTACAAGTAAAAACGCGAATATCATCTTCACGATATCTCCAGCTGAAAGCGCAGGCGTCGCCTGGAGTTCAGTTTTTTCTTTTGAATCAGTACTCTCACTCTCTGAACACTTCTCCGTTTTCTCCAAACATTCTTTTACCGATGCAGATCCACTTTCTGCATAGACGATTTGATTTGATCCTGCTAATACGCTTATTAACAGCGCAACAATTACGAACTTTCGCAGCAATGTCTGCCACCTCTTACTTCAACATAGTGTAAGATTAGCGGGAAAGTCCCGCCAATCTGTTGTTTATCCAATTGCTTTTGAAATTGCCTCTAATACACGATCTGCTTGAAACGGCTTAACGATAAAATCTTTTGCCCCTGCTTGAATGGCATCAATCACCATTGCCTGCTGTCCCATCGCTGAACACATGATCACCTTGGCATCACTTTTTATGTTTTTAATTTCTTTTAAGGCCGTAATTCCATCCATTTCAGGCATCGTAATATCCATTGTGACAAGATCTGGTGCATGCTCTTTAAATAACTCCACAGCCTGCTGGCCATCTGCCGCTTCCGCTACTACTTCATATCCATTTTTCGTTAAAATATCTTTAATCATCATGCGCATGAACGCAGCATCATCTACAATTAAAATTCGGTTTCCCATCTCTACTCCTCCTAAAAATCATTACTTTAGTTTGTTAATACGGTCTCTTTGACTAATAATATCAGTTACGCGAACGCCAAAATTCTCGTCAATGACGACCACTTCACCTTTTGCAATTAATTTGCTATTAATCAAGATATCTACCGGTTCGCCTGCTAGTTTATCAAGTTCAATGATTGCACCAGAAGATAATGCTAAAATCTCTTGAACCGTTCGCTTAGTCCTTCCAAGCTCCACGGTAACTTGAAGCGGGATATCAAGCAGCATGTCTAAATTTCGCGAATCCCCTTGAGGAGAAGACACGTGCTCGAACTCTGAAAACGATGCGGGCTGAACATCAACTGGTACATGAACAGGTTCTGCCTGCTGTGTTTCTTCATGCTGTATGTATTCAGCTGCCGGCGGTTCTGTTTGCTTTTCGTTAAGATCTGATTCTTTTTCAATAGAAGCTGCGGTACCTTCTGCGCTTGGAACTAAGAGCTCTTCCACCAAACTTTTGGCAAAAGATATCGATAACAGCTGCATAATATTGGAATCGATTAATGTGCCTACCTTCAAATTAAAAGAGACTTTTACAAAGACGTCATCTTGGGGAATCAGCTCTGTGCCTTCCCCTTTTTGAATATTTAAAATATCTAAGCTCGGCGGAGAGATATCAATTTTCTTTTGAAATACCGTAGACATAGACGTCGCTGCAGAACCCATCATTTGATTCATCGCTTCCTGCACTGCACTCAGCTTAATTTCATCCATGATTTCCGTCGGATTCTCTCCCGTTCCACCAAGCATCAAATCTGAAATAACAGCTGCATCTTCATGTTTAATAACTAACAAATTCGTACCAGAAAAGCCTTCTGTGTACTGAACTTGCACAGCGACATGAGGATTTGGAAATTCATCCGTCAGCTCTTCTTTATACACGAGCGATACAAACGGTGTGGTAATATCGACTTTTTGATTCAATAAAGCCGATAACGCTGTTGCTGAACTGCCAAACGAAATATTTCCAATTTCGCCAAGCGCGTCTTTTTCCATTTCCGTAAAGTAATCGTCTACTTGACTTGACTTATTCGGCTCTGAAAACTCGTCAAGTGAAGAAGTTCCTTTTAACAACGCATCAATTTCATCTTGCGAAAGCATGTCATCGTTCATTCCTTTCGTTCCTCCTCTTAACATCATCTAGAATTTGCACAGCGACTTTCCGACTGACTTTTCCAGGCTGCGCAATAAATTTAGGTTGTTCTCCGACGTAAATAGTTAACGGATTATGAACGCTTGTTTGCAGTCGAATAACATCTCCCTCATCTAATGCTAGGAAATCTTCAATGGAAATATCCGCTTTTCCTAGCTCGGCTACAACCTGCAATTCCGCATCATTAATTTGTTCCTTTAGCTGCTCAACCTCTTGTACGTTAGGTTCTTTTTTCGAAGATTGCATCCAGTAATGAACGGACAGTTTGGACACAATCGGCTCAAGCGTCACGTGCGGAATACATAGATTGATCATGCCCGTTTCATCTCCAATTTGTACGTTTAATGAAATGACGATGACAATTTCATTTGGTGAAATCACCTGCAAAAACTGAGGATTCACTTCAAACTCTGATGTTTCAGGTTCAATTTCCGCAATAGAACTCCAAGCTTCTCTCATACTGTCTAACGTTTTCTCTAACAAGTTTCGAACCAAGCTCGTTTCAATCTCCGTTAAGTTACTAATTTTCCCACCGCTCTCGCCTTGTCCCCCGAGCAAGCGGTCAAGCATCGCATAGGCAATGTTCGGATTGACTTCCATAATGATATGCCCTTCTAAAGGAGGGACAGCTATCACATTTAAGATGGTTACTTTCGGAACAGAGCGAATGAACTCCTCATACGGAATTTGATCCACTGATACAACGGACACTTGTACAACGTTACGAAGCTGTGCCGAAAAGACGTTGATGAGCATGCGCGCATAATTTTCATGAATTCGCGTCAAACTGCGAATCTGATCTTTTGAAAAACGCAGCGCGCGTTTAAAATCATATGTACGAATGCGCTGTTTTTTATTTTCCTTTTTTAGCTCATCCGCATCCATCTCTCCGGTTGATAACGCGGATAATAGGGCATCAATTTCATTTTGTGATAATACATCCCCAGCCACTAGCTTCCCTCCCTTTTTCTTTACTGCAACACTTTAGACGTTGTATAAATTTTAACAACATGTCCGTTTTCCATTAATTGATCAATTTGCTTTGCAATATCTGTTTCTAACGTACTGAGCCCTTGCGTTCCTTCAAAATCTTGAGCACTCATATCGGAGAGCCGTTTGATAATAATGTCTCTTACTTGAAAGTCTCTTTTTTGAAGCTCTGCTGCCGCTTTTTTACTATCCATTTGAATTTTAAAGGAGATGCTGATGTAGTTATTGCTTTTTAAATTGGTTTTGATATCCGTTACATCTACAGAAGCTTTAATCACATCGTCGATAGATGGACCTTTTTCAGTACCTGCCTGCTCCGTATACTTTAACGTCACAATAACCGCAATGCTTCCTATTAAAGTAAGAGAAAGCAGGATAATAATCATCTTACTAATTAGCTTATTTTTGAACACACTTTATTCCTCCGTCGTTTGCTGCAGTCCTAATACGTTAATTCGCTGATAATAACTCGTCACTTTCTCATTCACTTCTTCAACTGAATCCTTTACCACTAGCTTTTTGTTATTTGTTAGCGTAATAGTTGTATCGGGAAATGCCTCAACCTGCTCGATGTAAAGAGCATTTAACGTAAATGTTTTGCCGTTTAGCCTCGTTAAAGTGATCATAATCAACCGGAGTAATACCTACTCCTTCCTCCCGCCTATCGTTTTAGATTCACTAATTCTTGCAGTATTTCATCGGATGTTGTGATAATTCTTGTATTCGCTTGAAATCCGCGCTGTGCAACAATCATGTCCGTGAATTCCTCGGATAAATCAACGTTGGACATTTCAAGGGCGCTTGAGACGAAGGTTCCTGTACCGTTGGCTCCTGGAGCTCCTAGCAAAGGATTTCCTGAGTTTACGCTTTGAGTAAATAAATTTCCTCCTGCCTTTTGGAGTCCTTCATTATTTGCAAATTTAGCAAGTTCAATTGTTGGTGTATTTGGAGTTATATTTCCGTTAGCATCTATGATATTAACCTTCCCATTTGCTCCTATACTGTAGCTCTTACTTGTTGAAGGAATATTAATATTCCCTCCTCCAGTTTTTTGTACATACAGTCCATCACCCGTTACCAAATTACCGCTGCTATCCAAATAAAAATTACCTGCTCTTGTGTAATAATTTGTGTTTCCATCATTTACAACAAAATACCCATCCCCAGAAATAGCCAAATCAAGCGGACGTCCCGTTGACTGAATGCTTCCTGCCGTTTGAACTGTATCAATCGTGCCAATCTGTGAACCTAACCCGACTTGTTTAGCATTAACACCTCCACGGTTAGCTCCCGGTGCCGTCGCTCCTGCTACCTGCTGACTTACTAAATCTTGAAACGTTGTACGTCCTTTTTTATAGCCGTATGTATTAACATTGGCAATGTTATTTCCTAGGACATCTAATTTAGTTTGAAAATTTTTCATGCCGCTGATTCCTGAATACATCGAACGTAACATAAAATCACTCCTTAAATTTGGTTGGTTAACTGCTTACTTCTAAGATATCGTTTAGCGAAAGTACCGTATGATTTTCATCGTTGATTGTAAACGATATCTCATTGTTTTTGACGGATGCTGTTGAAATGACTCCTTGCTTTTTATTTCCTTCTTCATCTAACCATGCAGCGGTTTTACCAATTAATTCGCTTCCTTTTAAAATAGGAGAAGCCTGAGACTGCGTTACAAACGTATTGAGCGATGTGCTCATATTTGTCATTTGTTCAAGGGATGAAAACTGAGCCATTTGAGCAATAAAGTCTTTGTCTTCCATTGGATTCATTGGATCTTGATTTTGAAGCTGAGCAATCAAAAGCTTCAAAAAGTCATCTTTGCCAAGCGAGCTGTTTCCCGTTTGCTTCACTTGTGTGTCCCTATTGCTTAAATACAAGTCAGACGTAATTTCATTTGTCATTGTTATCACCTATACGTTGTAGTTAATGAGCGCTGATTCAAAAGAAGATAGAAAGGAAGCCGATTCTTCCAATTGTTGTGAATCTTGATCTTCTTCTTCTTTTTTAAACGCTTCTTTTTCCTGTCTTTCTTTTTGCTGGTCGTTTTCATTGTTATACGACATCGCTTGTTCTGACAGTAGCACATCGATTTTATCAATTGATACATGCTGAGACGCGAGACCATGCCGCAAAGTTGAAAGATTGGAGTCCAATAACTCTTTTGTTTTTGCTGACGATACGACAATTCGCGCAACCGTTTCGCTGTCTTTCTGAAGCATTTCAATTGAAATCGCACCTAGCTGTTTAGGAAATAACTTAATGAGAAGCTTGGATGTTCCCTCTTCGGCACTAAACGAAGCTTTACTCCATACTTTCTCAAGCTCGTTTACCAAATTGCTAGACTGCTGATAGTCAGATTTTGCTTGCCCTAGATAAATAGAGAACTGCTGAAGCTTAGGCATTTCTCCACTTCCAAAGGATGATGGCTGATTCTCTACTGGCGCCCCGGTTGTGTGTGTACCTGCCGAACTTTCGCTATTTTTCGAAAAGCTATTGGTATCTATACTTCCGCTGGGTACAACCACATCTTTTTTCCATGGAAGCTGATTAAAAAACGGTACTTTTTCTTCTTTAGGAAAAGCAGTCATATTTTTCACAGAACTTTCTGAAGCTGTATGAACAGCGTCCACATCCACTTGTTCAACCGATACATGCTGAGACCCGAGAGCTTGCCGTAATCTGAAAAGATTGGCATTTAACAGCTCTTTTGTTTTTGCCGACGTTACCACAACCTGCGCAATCGTTTCATCGTCTTGTTGAAGCACTTCAATTGATATTGTCCCTAGCTGATTTGGAAATAGCTGAATGGAAAGCTTGGACGCCCCCTCTTCAGATCCAACTGAAGCTTTACTCCATATTTTTTGCAGCTCGTTTACCAGATCGCTAGACTGTTCATAATCTGATTTCGCTTTCCCTAAATCAATAGAAAACTGCGGCCTTTTTTCTTCTTTACCAAAAGCAGTCATCTCTGTTACTGAACTTTTTGGAGCTGCTTGAACAGTAGCCACATCCACTTCATCAACGGATACATGCTGAGACGTGAGAGCTTGTCGTAATCTGAAAAAGTTGGCATTTAACAGCTCTTTTGTTTTCGCTGACGATACAGCTACTTGTGCAACCGTTTCATTGTCTTGTTGAAACACTTCAATTGAAATCGTCCCTAGCTGCTTTGGAAATAACTGAATGGAAAGCTTGGATGCTCCTTCTTCAATACTGATGGAAGCTTCACTCCATATTTTTTCCAGATTATTTACCAAATCCCTAGACTGCTGATAGTCTGATTTTGCTTGGCTTAAATCAATAGAAAACTGCGGCTCTTTTTCTTCTTTACCAAAAGCATTCATCTCTGTTACAGAACTTTCTGGAGCTGCTTGAACGCCGGCCGCATCCACTTGATCAACCGCTACGCGTTGAGACGCAAGAGCTTGTCGTAAACTGAAAAGGTTGGAATTTAACAGCTCTTTTGTTTTCGCTGACGTTACCACAACCTGCGCAATTGTTTCATTGTCTTGTTGAAGCACTTCAATCGAAATCGTCCCTAGCTGCTTTGGAAACAATTTAATGGAAAGCTTAGATGCTCCTTCTTCAGTACTGATCGAAGCTTTACTCCATATTTTTTGCAGCTCATTTACCAGATCGTCAGACTGTTGATGATCAGAGTTTGCTTGCCCTAGATCAATAGAAAACTCTTGGATCTTAAGCATTTCTCCAGCTCCAAAAGCTGATGGGTTATTTTTTAACGTCAACCCGGCTGTTTTAGCAGTGAAAGAACTTTCACTATCTATACTTGGGTTACCTAAAACCACATCTTTTTTCCATGGAAGCTGATTAAATAGCGGCCCTTTTTCTTCTTTACGAACAGCGCTCATATCTTTTAGAGAATTTTTTGAAGTTGAATGAACAACGGCGAAAAAACCAGCTGAGCGCTTTTCATGTAAGGTATCGGTTAATACACGTGGTTGTTTATGAATTTTCTCTATTTTTTCAACAGCAGCTTTCCGCAAGCCTTGAAGCTGCGAATCTGAAAGCTTCACTGACTGTAGCTGCGGTTTTTGTAGTTCTTCCATCAGCTGAGCAAACTCTGTTTGAAACGCAGACGACGTGTTTTTACATATAGTCAACAAGCTAGAAATAGAAGACAAATATTGTTCTTGACTGTCTGTTTTAGATGAAACAGGTTCCTGCTGCATTTCTGTTAACACGTGCTGCAGCTTTAGAAGCGGCTGTTCCAAATCTAGACTACTTGGAATACTACTGATCATCTCGGCTAGATGTTCGTATAAGACAGACGGTTCATCTCCTTCATCTCCTTCATATTCTGCTTCGCTTAACTGAATCGCAATTAACCCGACCGCGTTAAAGACGTCTTGATTTATCGCTTGTTCATTCAATGATTTCTCCCGGCTCGCTAAAGGTTGCGCATTTAGCTGCTGAAGCTGTTGAACGATTTCTTCAAAAAAACCCTGAGTCTGAATAACAGCCGCTTTTTCATCGCAGTTTACCTTTGATGCAGCTGCTGGACGTAGTGAAATTCCCACTGTTTTCACCTCTGCTTTTATTCATCAATCTGATCTGTTAACAATGTCGTATAGCGTGCAGCTACTTTCGGATCCATTTTTTCTAAGATTGCCGTTCTTGTACTTGCTTTGAACTGCTTAAGCATCGCGACCGCTTTGTCTTCTTTTAATTCGGCAAAAATGAGCGCTGCATTTTTAGGAGACATGTTTTCATAGGTAGCAATGACATCTTTTTTCGCCAGCTGATTGTTCTTTTGTTTTTTCGCTTCGTCATCGGCTTTTTCTTCCATATCGCGCATTTCAATTTTTAGTTCATCCATTTGACGATCTTTTGTACTGATCGTTTTCTCATAGGCTGAAATTTGCTTTTCTTTCGTGCTCAGCTTCTTTTGAAGGCTCTCAACCTGCTTTTGTATTTCTTCATTGCTTTCTTGAATATTTTCATTTTTTTGTGACTGCTCACTTGATACAAATGGAATGGCGTGTGTAACAGCAGAAACCTTATCATTTATATTGACGCCTAAAAGTGTCAGGACAATGTAAGCTGCCAAGATGAGGAACACCGCTGGAATAAAGATTAAAAATAAAAACACCTGGCTTTTACTGTAAGATTTCCCATCTTCATAGTTTTCTTCTTCGTACTCTTCTCTTAATTCTTTTCGTTTAGCCATGTTTTTCACCTAATTTCTATGCAGCATGTACTGCTGTAAAGACAGCTCATCCATTTGCTTCGCTTCTAATTGTTTTTCCGCTGTTATATAAGAATCGTAGTCTTTCTTTTTTAATTTTTCATACTTCTTTACTTCTATATTCTTTTCTTCTAGCTTCAGTTTCTTTAAGTTCATTTGCTGTCTGGCAAACATGACCTCTTGTTGCAGCCTTTCAATCACTCGTTCGGCACTTGTTAAAAACTGCTGAAATGATGTAATTTCTAAAATAGAAAGCCCCTGCTTCATTTTGCCCGTATGCTGTTCAATCAGCGTTTCTTTTTCTTTTAACTTTTTATAAAGCTTTTCACCCGCTGTTTCAAACTGCTGTAGGGACTGATTATATTGAGATAGCAGTTCATCTTTTTCATTTGACTTAATTGCCATTATTTTAGATAACCTAAATTCATATGCCATATTTACTCACCTTTCACAAACAGTTCACAGAGCTTTGTTACACTTGTTTCAAACGATGGATGTTCGTTCGTTTTTTGCTTTAAAAATGCCTCAATGACAGGATGATAGTGGATTGCCTCATCAATGTAAGCAGAAGATCCTCTTTTGTAGGCACCTATGTTAATTAAGTCTTCAGAATTAGCGTAGGTAGCCATTAATGAACGCAGTTTTTCAGTTGCTTCTTTATGCCGTTCACTTACGATATGGTTCATCACGCGACTAACGCTTTTTAAGACATTGATGGCCGGATATTGACCTTTATTGGCAAGCTCCCTGTCTAGTACAATATGTCCGTCTATAATGCCTCGCATCGTATCCGAAATAGGTTCGTTCATATCATCACCGTCTACTAATACAGTGTAAAAAGCGGTAATAGATCCATGTTGATTAGTCCCTGTACGTTCAAGCAGCCTTGGCAAGCTAGCAAAAACAGATGGTGTATAACCTTTGGTAGTCGGAGGTTCACCTACGGCTAATCCAATTTCTCTCTGAGCCATTGCTACACGGGTAACAGAATCCATCATCATCATGACGCTCAGCCCCTCATCTCGAAAGTATTCAGCAATAGAAGTAGCTGTATATGCTGCTTTCATTCGAAGTAGAGCAGGCTGATCCGAGGTAGCAACTACTACAACGGAGCGCTTTAACCCTTCCTCTCCAAGATCTCGTTCAATAAATTCTCTAACTTCTCTTCCTCGCTCGCCTACAAGGGCAATGACATTGATATCTGCTTTTGTATTACGAGCAATCATCCCGAGCAGCGTACTTTTCCCAACACCGCTTCCTGCAAAAATACCTATGCGCTGCCCTCGGCCTACGGTTAACAAACTATCAATCGCCCGTACACCTACTTCAATAGGCTGTTCAATAGGCGGGCGCTCTAAAGGATTAGGGGGGTCTTGATCGGTTAAAACAAAAGGCAAATAATGAGAAAGTTCAGACCCATCTAAAGGGTTGCCTAACGAATCAAGCACTTGACCTATTAACTCTTTCCCCACGCTTACCTGCAGAGGTTTTTCTGTTGTTTCCACTAGGCAGCCAGGTCCGATATATCGAACAGACGTATAAGGCATTAAAACGACGTGCTCACCGTTAAAACCAACAACTTCTGCACGAATTTTATCTCCTCGTTCACTGAGATGAATAAAACAAACATCTCCTATTGACGTTCTAGGTCCTTTAGATTCAATCATCATTCCTACTACTCGGCTGACTTTCCCGTACCGTTTAAAAGAAGATGTGCGCGGGATTTCATGAATGAGTTGTGCGACTTTCATGTTTACTCCCCTCTAACAAACGTTCTTTTAATTTTTTCTTCATTTCCGTTAACTGACTATCAAAAGAAGCAACAAGACGCCCATAAGAGGAATCGATGACACAATCCATTTCCTGAAGATTTTCATCTGCATAAATAAACAGCCCGGTTTCTCCGTTTAATAAATCGAACAGTTCTCGTTTATGTTCACATACATATGCATATTTTTTGGGAGAAACAAAAAGCTGGATTTCTTTATGTTCTCTAACTTCTTTTAAAGACCTTGCAACAAGTGATAAAAATGATTCATCTCTTTGAAGCTGCTCATTTAAAAGCGTTTCTGCTAGGGTGAAACCTAATTCAAAAATGACTTCTTCAGACTGATTTATATATTCGTAGTACTGATTCTTTGTTTCGTCAACAATGTTTCGCGACATGGCTAATACATGTTCGTACTCTTGTTTCCCTTGAAGCAGCCCTTCTTCGTACCCTTCTTCATAGCCGCGTTTTTTTTCTTGTTGAAACAGCAGCACCTTCTCTTCTTCCCACTGCTTTTTCAAACGTTCAACTTCGTTTTGAGCTTGTTTGCGGTAAGCGTCTGCCTCGGCCTTTATCATTTCAGCTTCACTATGCGCTTGTTCAATAACGTGCTGTGCATTTTCTTGCTGAAGATGTTCTTCTGTCGGCTCATCTTGTATCGGAAAACCAAATGGAATGACTTGAATGTGCTTAGCATTTTCGTCTGAAAGTTTGTTCGTATAAGTTGATTTAATGATATTAGACAATAATATCGTCTCCTCCACCTCGAGCTAGTACAATTTCACCAGCATCTTCTAAACGTCTAATTGCAGCAACGATACGTGACTGGGCTTCCTCTACATCTTTCAAACGCACAGGGCCCATAAATTCCATTTCTTCTTTAAACGTTTCCACCATACGGCTAGACATATTTTTAAAAATAATAGATTTCACTTCTTCACTTGCTACTTTTAAGCTCAACAATAAATCATCATTTTCTACATCTCGTATCACACGCTGAATAGAACTGTTATCGAGCGTTACGATATCCTCAAATACAAACATTCGCTGTTTGATTTCTTCTGCTAATGCCGGATCTTGAATTTCAAGCGTATCAATAATAATTTTTTCAGTCGCTCGGTCCACTCCATTTAATACTTCAACTACTGCTTCTAAACCACCTGTTTGGGTATAGTCTTGGGTAACGGTAGCTGAAAGCTTTCTCTCTAAAATTTGCTCCACTTCATTAATGACTTCCGGAGACGTACTTCCCATCGTTGCAATCCGCCTTGCAATATCCGCTTGCCTTTCCTGAGGCAGTGATGATAAGATTTGTCCTGCCTGCGGCGGTTCTAAGTAAGATAAAATAAGGGCAATCGTCTGAGGATGCTCATGCTGAATAAAATTTAACAGCTGCATAGGATCAGCTTTTCTGGCAAAGTCAAACGGACGAACTTGCAAAGAAGAAGTTAATCGATTGATAATCATCATAGCCTGCTCTGGTCCAAGTGCTTTTTCTAACACCTGTTTCGCATAGCTTACTCCTCCTTTTTCAAGGTAGTTTTGAGCAAGCGTTATTTGTTCAAACTCATGAAGCACAGCTTCTTTTAGGGACGGCTCTACCTTTCTCACTGAAGAAATTTCAAGCGTTAGTTGCTCAATTTCATCTTCACTGAGATGTTTATAGATAGAAGCTGATACATCCGGACCGAGAGAAATCAACAAAATTGCTGCTTTTTGCTTTCCAGTTAACTCATTTTTTTGCATAGCCTTTACCATTAGCTTTCCTCCTAATCCTCACTAATCCATGTTCGCAGCAGCTTTGCAAACTCTTCCGGGTCTTGCTTCGCTAACGTTTCAAGATTGCTTTTTGTTTGCTGTTCAGCACTTAAAACAGGGGCTTTTTGTGCCGCTTCATATGCTTCAAAAGTTTCATCATACTCTTCATCATATTCGTCTTCATCTAAGTCTTGACGCCTTTTCCTAACCAACAGCACAATAAGAACAACAATAATAAGCAGCAGTGCTCCTCCGATTATATACATCCACAATGGAATCGAACTTGCTGTGCTGTCAGCTGTTTCTTGTCCATTAAACGGCTGAACGGAAACGGTAACCTTATCGCTGACCGCGTTATCCGAGAGAGCTTTCGTATTTGCATCTTTTGAAATAGAAGTACGGACAATTGTACCTAACATTTTTTGAACGTCTGACTCAAGTGTATCGGACACTTGTGATTTCCCTTTTGCATTGGAGGGATCTATCATTACTTGAATGCCAAGGTCTTGAATTTTGTATGGACTTTCAACGATTTCTTTATGAATTCGATTCACTTCATAATTAATACGTTCTTCGTTTTTTTCGTAGTCTCCGTCTCCACTTGCTGTGCTAGATGAGTAATTTGTTGTATCTTCTTCTCCTGTTCCAGCAACGCCTCCATCTTGAGCATTTTTACCAGAAAATGTTTCATTGATTTTTTCAGCGCTAACGGCAATTCCTTGCATATTATCTTTATCAACAGGCTCTACTAGCTTTTCTTCGCGATTTTCCTGTGTAAAATCAAGATCTGCTGTAACAGAGACCATTACTTTGTCTTGACCGACCAGTCTTCCTAGCATTTGCTGTACTTGACGCTGAATATCCCGCTCAACTTCTTTTTTCGCTTCGTTCTGCGAAGCAAATGAGCTAGAAGCTGAATCCGTTTCATTTCCTTTTAAATCAAAGTACTCAAAATATTGGTTCATAATGACGATATTATCTGTAGGAAGGTTTGGCACACTTTTGGATACTAAATGATAAAGAGATTTAATTTGCTGATCATCAAATTTATAACCAGCCTTTGTATTAAGCACAATCGATGCAGAGGCTTCTCCCTGCTTTTCATTCGCCCATACACTTTCATTGGGAAGGGTAATCATCACTTTTGCATCGTTGACTCCTTGAATGTTTTTCATTAAGTTAGCCAATTCAGTTTGCATCGCATCGAGTTTTAACACATCAAATTCATTGTCTGTCATACCAAAGCTCGCATTTTTCCCAAAAAACGAATAGTCGATACTTCCGCTATCAGGAATTCCTTGTGCAGCTAAATCAACTTTTAGCGAGTCAACGCTTTGTTCAGGCACCGAAATGGTTGTTCCATTATCAGAGATTTCTGAAGGAACGCTTCTAGCATCAAGCTCTGCTTTGATTTGTCCTGTTTCTTGAGCCGATAGATTGCTATAAAGAGGGACAAATTTATCTTTGTTTAAGAAAACAGATGCTAAACTAATGACTAGAATAGCCGCAAGAGGAGCAGCGATAAGGGCTATTTTCTGTCCTTTTTTGCGGTTATTCCAAAAGACTTTCATCTTATCTCGATAAAGAGCTATTCTTTCATTCATGGTATTCCTCCGGTTATTACTATTTTCATTTTCTTTAATAACCGCTCAATTACATTTGCATTCTCATCATTTCCTGATAGGCTTCAACAGCTTTATTGCGTATTTCAAGAGCCGTTTGCATCGTAATACTTGCTTTTTGAGCAGTAATCATTACATCTTGGAGTTCGACATTTTCTCCTTTAGCAAGCTTTTCAGTCGCTATATCCGAAGCGCGTTGAGCATTGTTTAACTCATTGATTGAGTCTTTTAAAAACGTTGAAAACTGTTGAGTTGTTTGTCCAGTGCCAGTCGAAGCGGCTGTTTTTGCTATTGCTATTTGATTGCTGATACCATTAATCATTTTATCGCTCCTTTATTTTCCAATTTCTAACGTCTTTGTTAATATACTTTTGTTTGTATTAAAGACCGTCACGTTTGCTTCATAGGATCGAGTAGCACTAATTAAATCCGTCATTTCCTTTAAAGGATCTACGTTCGGCATCTGCACGTACCCTTGGTCATTCGCATCTGGATGCGTCGGATTATATACTAAATTAAAAGGAATATTATCTTCTACGATATCTGTGACTTTTACACCGTTGTTTTGACTTTTATTGATTTCGGAGTGTAAGAGAGACGAAAAAGAAGGCGAACGATCAGACTGCATGACAACCATTTTTCTTTTGTAAGGCTGCCACTCACCATTAACGTACGTCCCTCTTGTCGTTTCAGCATTCGCCATGTTAGATGAAACAACGTCCATCCTTAAACGATTGGCAGTTAAAGCTGAAGATGTAATATTCATATTTTGAAAAATAGTCAAACTTATTTCCCCCCTCTAATGACTGTTTGAAGAGAATTAAATTTTCCGTTTAAACGATCTACTAGCGCCTCATAGTAAATTTGATTTTCAGCCATATCCGCCATCTCTTTATCCATATCCACATTGTTTCCATTTGCTTGATAGGAAGTGTTTCCTTGCTGGGTAATCACTCGCTGGGATGAATCGGAAAATGGGATATGTTTTGAATCAGTCTGATATGCTTCTAACTCGTTATGTAATAAATCTCGAAATTCACTCGTACGCGATACTGTTTTCGATTTATAATTTGGAGTATCAACGTTTGCTATATTTTGTGCAATCGTCTGCTGCTTTTGTGACGCGTAGCTAATTCCATTTTCAATTGTTTGAAAAGTAGTTGAAAACAAACTCAATTCTTACACCTGCTTACCTATTCTATTTTTCTCAAAAATGAGACAAATTTCGACTTTAGTACCATAGAACTTATTGTAAGAAAAACTTCATGCAATGTCTATCCTTTTTTAAGAACTTTTGGACTATAAACCAAAATTTTCATTCGATTTCCAAGCATATTTTAACATCAATGCTGTACTTTAGCTCTATTTTTTTAATTTAAAATCAAAATACATACCATAAGTCCTGAACAATATGTAATAAAAGTAACGATTTGTAATCAACTAGTATCTTTTTACTATTTAAAGATTCTATAATATAATTTTTAGATTTTTATATGAAGTTTGTTAAAGATTTATAAAAATAGTGAACGAATCGTCTTAACCCAGAGCGAACCTTTTCATACTGAGAGCATATAAAAAAAGCACACGGGCTTTGCCCGTGTGCTTTTTGGTTCATAAACTTAGTTAGATTTTAATTTTTCAAGCTCTACTAAGAATTTGTTGTTAAGAACTTTAATGTAAGTTCCTTTCATTCCTAGCGAACGTGATTCAATAACGCCAGCACTTTCTAATTTACGTAGCGCATTTACGATTACTGAACGTGTAATTCCAACGCGGTCAGCAATTTTACTTGCGACTAATAGTCCTTCATTTCCATTTAACTCTTCAAAGATGTGCTCAATAGCTTCTAACTCACTGTATGATAATGAGCTAATTGCCATTTGTACAACAGCTTTGCTACGCGCTTCTTCTTCAATCTCTTCTGCTTTTTCACGAAGAATTTCCATACCTACTACCGTTGCACCGTATTCAGCAAGGATTAAATCATCGTCTTCGAACTGACGGTCTAAACGAGATAGTACAAGCGTACCTAGACGCTCTCCGCCTCCGATAATTGGAACGATTGTTGTTAGTCCTGCATCAAATAAGTCTTTATTTTCAACTGGGAAAGCTGTATATTGACTTTCAATGTTTAAATTAGAAGATGTTTCTTGAATGTTAAATAGGCTTTGAGTATATTCTTCTGGGAACTGGCGTGCTTCTAACATATCTTTCATGCGCGCATTCTCAATTTGCTGTTTAACAGCGATTCCTAATAATTTACCGCGACGACTTACTACGAATACGTTTGATTCGATCACTTCGCAAAGTGTTTCAGCCATTTCTTTAAAGTTTACTGGTTTACCAGCTGCTTTTTGTAGCATTGCATTAATCTTTCTAGTTTTCCCTAATAAATCCATTAGTACTCTTCCTCCTGCGATTTCAGTTCTATAAAATAAATTGACTCAAATCTTTGTTTTTAGCGATTTTTTCTAATTTTTCTTCCACATACTGCGGAGTAATCACAATTTTCTCTAATGTTACTTCTGGTGCTTCAAACGATAAATCCTCTAGCAAACGTTCTAAAATCGTATGAAGCCTTCTTGCACCAATATTGTCTGTATCTTGATTTACCTGATATGCAATTTCTGCAATCTTACGTATAGCATCGTCAGAAAATTCAATTTGTATACCTTCAGTTTCCAATAATGCCGCATATTGCTTTAATAACGCATTATCTGGCTCTACTAAAATGTTTATAAAATCTTCAACGGTTAGCTTCGTTAATTCAACGCGAATTGGAAATCGACCTTGCAATTCTGGAATTAAATCCGACGGTTTTGATACATGGAAAGCACCAGCTGCTACAAATAAAACATGATCAGTTTTGACTGCACCATATTTGGTAACAATCGTTGATCCTTCTACAATTGGTAAAATATCTCGCTGCACGCCTTCACGTGAAACATCAGCGGAAGATGAATTACCACTTTTTTGAGCAATTTTATCAATTTCGTCAATGAAAATAATTCCGTATTGTTCTGCACGATTCACAGCTTCTTGCGTCACTTCATCCATATCAATCAATTTTTGCGCTTCTTCATTTGTTAATACTTTTCGTGCATCTTTAACAGTAAGTTTGCGCTTTTTTTGTTTTTTAGGCATAAAATTGCTTAAGGCATCCTGCATGTTCATGCCCATTTGTTCCATACCCGAACCTTGTAACATATCAAACATAGAAGGCTGTTGCTCTTCTACTTCAATTGTGACATAATGATTTTCAAGCTCTCCTAGAGCAAGCTGATGAGCAATCTGCTTGCGCTTCGTTGCAATATTCGTTTCCTCATCTTGATCAGGATCCGCATCGCTTGACTGTGTACCGTTTGAAAAAATCATTTCAAACGGATTTTTAAACGATTGCTGCTTCTTTTTGCTTGGAACAAGAAGCTCCACTATCCGCTTGTTTGCATTTTCTTCTGCACGATCACGCACGCCGTTCATTTTTTCTTCTTTCACAAGTCGAACTGACGTTTCCACTAAATCACGAACCATTGATTCCACATCGCGTCCTACATATCCAACTTCCGTAAATTTTGTTGCCTCAACTTTAATAAAAGGTGCACCGACAAGCTTAGCTAAGCGGCGTGCAATCTCGGTTTTACCCACACCTGTAGGACCAATCATTAAAATGTTTTTCGGCACAACTTCATCACGTAAAGATTCGTCTAGCAGACCGCGGCGATAGCGATTTCGCAGCGCAACAGCGACCGCTTTCTTTGCCTTCGTTTGACCAATAATATACTGATCGAGCTTTTCTACAATTTGTCGAGGTGTTAAATGAGAATTCATAAAAAAATCCCCTTTCCTACAGTTCTTCTACAATAATATGATCATTTGTATAAACACATATCTCACTTGCTACATCTAAAGCTGCTTTTGCAATTTCTTTAGCTGTTAAATGTTCGCCTGCATGTTGTTTTAATGCACGTCCCGCTGATAAAGCATAATTTCCGCCTGATCCAATTGCTAAAATGCCGTCGTCCGGTTCAATAACTTCACCCGTTCCTGATACTAACAGTAAGTTATCTTTGTTCATAACAATAAGCATTGCTTCTAACTTTCGCAATACTTTGTCACTTCTCCATTGTTTAGCAAGCTCCACGGCTGCACGCTGAAGATTTCCGTTATACTCTTCAAGCTTCGTTTCAAATAATTCAAAAAGAGTGAATGCATCAGCTACTGAACCTGCAAAGCCGGCAAGAACTTGCCCTTGAAATAGACGTCTTACTTTTCGAGCAGTATGTTTCATCACAACAGCATTTCCAAACGTTACTTGTCCGTCCCCAGACATGGCACATTGACCGTTATGCTGAACTGCAAAAATCGTAGTAGCATGGAAAGTAGACAAATTAACTCCTCCTTTTATGCGCGAGGATGGTGATTCATATAAACTGCCTTTAAACGATCCTTCGTCACATGTGTGTATATTTGAGTGGTTGATAAATGTTCATGACCTAGCATTTCTTGAACTGTACGTAAATCTGCCCCTTCATTTAACATATGAGTCGCAAAAGTATGCCGCAAAACGTGTGGACTAATATGTATATTCTCAGCGGTTTTCTTTACTAACTGATCAATGACTAAGCGTATGCCTCGGTCTGTCAACGGTGTCCCCTTATAATTTAAAAAGAGCGAATGAGTATCAGAAGGAGCCTTTTTTAAAAGAAGCTTTCTTCCATTATCTATATATACTCTAAGAGCGTCCTTGGCATAACAGCCAAATGGCACGTACCGTTGTTTTTTCCCTTTGCCATATACGAGCAAAGTTTGAAGTGAAAAATCTATATCGCTAAGCTTAATAGATGCACATTCACTCACTCGTATTCCGGTGGCATACAGCAATTCTAAGAGAGACTGATTACGCTGCCCTAACGGAGTTGTTAAGTCATTCATTTGAAATAATTTCACAATCTCCTCTTCATACAGGAAGCGAGGATTTCTCTCTTCCTTTTTAGGAAGGGTAACGAGCGCAAATGGATTATCTTCTACTAATTCTTCTCTATTTAAGTAACGATAAAACGTTCTCAAACAAGAAATTTTGCGTGACATCGATCTTTTTGAATACTGCTTTTCATATAGGCGTGTTAAAAACAGCCTTGCATCAGCATATGTAACACTTTGTAGGTTTTGTATTTGCTCTTCCTGCATAAAAGACATGAAGATACCTATGTCTTTTTCATAGCAGTCAACTGTATATTTTGAATAATTTTTCTCAATTTGTAAATATTCTAGAAAGGAATTTAATACATCTTTAACAAATTCCAATGTTATCACCTCACAAGGGCTACTAAATATTATCACAATTAAGTAGCCCTTGCAAACAATTTTGATTATTTTGTTGTAAAATTCTGAATAGTTTCCAATGCTCGTTTAGCCAGCGTTTCATTTCGTTCTTGTTTGTTTTTGATTCGCACTTCCAATTCTTTGAATAAGCCAAAGTTGGCATTCATCGGCTGGAAGTTTTTGGCGTTTGTATGTGTGATATAGTGAGCCATACTGCCAATCGCTGTTTCCTGCGGCAATACAACCAATTCTTCACCAAGCACAAGTCGAGCCGCGTTCATTCCTGCCATTAATCCGCTCGCAGCTGATTCTACATATCCTTCTACTCCCGTCATTTGTCCAGCAAAGAATAAGTCATCACGCTCGCGATATTGATACGTAGGCTTTAACAATTTAGGAGAATTAATAAACGTATTTCTATGCATAACCCCGTAGCGTACTACTTCTGCATTTTCTAAACCTGGGATTAAGCTTAATACTTCTTTTTGTGCTCCCCATTTTAAATGTGTTTGGAAACCTACAATATTATATAGTGTACCTGCTGCATCATCTTGACGAAGCTGAACAACTGCATAAGGTCGCTTTCCTGTTTTCGGATCTTCTAACCCAACTGGTTTCATTGGTCCAAAGAGCATTGTTTTTTCTCCGCGTGAAGCCATTACTTCAATTGGCATACATCCTTCAAAATAAATTTCTTTCTCAAATTCTTTTAAAGGAACCGTCTCTGCATTGATTAATGCTTCATGAAAGCGCTGGAATTCTTCTTTTGTCATCGGACAGTTTAAATAGGCAGCTTCCCCTTTGTCATAGCGAGATTTAAGATATACTTTATCCATATCAATGCTGTCTTTTTCAATAATAGGTGCAGCCGCATCGTAAAAATATAAATAATCTTCACTTGTTAACGCGCGCAGCTGTTCCGATAAATCTTTTGACGTTAGCGGACCTGTTGCAATAACAGTTGGTCCCTGTGGAATTTCCGTAATCTCTTCATTAACAACCGTTACGTTCGGATGGTTTTTAACGCTTTCCGTCACACGAGAGGCAAATTCGTGACGATCAACAGCCAGTGCTCCACCTGCTGGAACCGCACACTCGTCTGCTGAACGAATAATGACAGAGTCTAATAATCGCATTTCTTCTTTTAGCACACCCACTGCATTTGTTAATGTATTCGCACGCAGTGAATTACTACATACTAATTCAGCAAATTTGTCCGTATGATGAGCAGGTGTTTGCTTTACTGGTCTCATCTCATAAAGACGGACTTTCAAACCGCGCTTTGCGATTTGCCAAGCTGCTTCACTTCCAGCAAGACCTGCTCCAATAACATTAATTACTTGTTCATTCATTGTAAATCCTCCAACTTCATTTCTATCTTTTCTATCATTTTGCTTATTCATTCACTTGTCTTTTCCTTTTTTAACGGGACAAAGAAAATGCGACATTACTCAATGTCGCTAATAACGTTTCCATTTTAGCACATGAAGCAATGTCGCCGCATCTTATATAACTGCTATTTTTAAATTTAAAGTGTGGGAATTCATCCCATTCTCTTTTACTGCTGAGCTTCCTCTTTATAATCACAACTTGTACAGACGACTTGAGTTCCTTTTTTCTGTTTCTTCTCTACAAGCAGATTTTCACATTTCGGACATTTTCTTGCAATCGGTTTATCCCAAGATACGAAGTCACAGCCCGGGAATCGATCACAGCCATAAAATGTACGCTTTTTCTTCGATTTTCGCTCAACGATATTTCCTTCTTCACATTTCGGACACTTTACGCCAATCTCTTTTACAATTGGCTTCGTGTTGCGACAGTCAGGGAAATTAGAGCATGCCATAAATTTTCCGTAGCGTCCCATTTTGTATACCATAGGTGAACCGCATTCTTCACAGTCTTCTCCGGCAGGTTCATCTTTAATCTCCACTTCGCGCATTTCTTTTTCAGCATGTTCTAAGCGTTTTTCAAAATCACTGTAAAATTCGTCAATAACACGCACCCATTGAACATTACCATCTTCCACTTCATCCAAATCGTTTTCCATTTTAGCTGTAAACTCTACATCTAAAATTTCCGGGAAAAACTCCAATACAAGCTCTAGTACAATTTCTCCAAGTTCTGTTGGAACAAAACGCTTGTTATCGAGCGCTACGTATCCGCGCTTTTGAATCGTATCAAGTGTTGGAGCATATGTAGACGGTCGGCCAATGCCTAGCTCTTCTAATGTCTTAACTAAACGAGCTTCTGTATATCTTGGCGGCGGCTGTGTGAAATGCTGCTTTTCATCGATGTCCTTAGAATAAGCTACTTCTCCTTCTTCTAAGTCTGGAAGAAGATTTTCTTTTTCCTCCACTTGATCATCATTGCCTTCAACATACACTTTCATAAAGCCTGGAAATTTAACTTTTGAGCCGTTCGCTCTAAATGTTACGTCTCCATTTTTCAAATCTACAGCCATTGTATCCATAATGGCAGGTGCCATTTGACTAGCAACGAAGCGCTCCCATACTAACTTATACAGTCGATACTGATCACGCGATAAGAACTCTTTTACCTCTCCTGGTTTACGAAGAGCTGAAGTTGGACGAATCGCTTCGTGGGCATCTTGCGCATTTGAATTCTTCTTTTCTTTACGCTTTTCCGTTGCCACAAACTGATTTCCGTACGCGTTCGTAATGTAATCTCTAGCTTCTGTTTGAGCTGTTTCTGAAATACGAGTAGAATCGGTACGCATATACGTGATAAGACCTACTGTACCTTCTTTTCCTAAATCAATTCCTTCATATAATTGCTGCGCAATCATCATCGTTTTTTTCGCTCGGAAGTTCAGTTTCCGTGCTGCCTCTTGCTGTAATGAAGACGTGGTAAAAGAGGGAGCCGCATTACGCTTTCGCTCACGTTTTGTTACTTTAGAAATTGAAAATTCGTTTCCATCTAATTGTTTAACAATGTTGGTTACATCATCTTCATTCGATAGCTCTACTTTTTTCCCTTGATATTCGATTAACTGGCCTTCAAACTGGTCGTTCCCTTTTTGAAAAGTTGCTTTTACCGTCCAGTATTCTTCTGGGATAAACTTTGCAATTTCTTTTTCACGATCAATAATTAACCGCACTGCAATTGATTGAACCCTTCCGGCACTTAATCCTTTTTTCACTTTTTTCCACAGCAATGGACTGATATTGTAGCCAACCAGCCTGTCAAGAATACGTCGTGCTTGTTGAGCATCTACTAAATCCATATTAATTGCTCGTGGATGTTTAAAAGATTCTTTAATCGCTTCTTTTGTAATCTCGTTAAACACTACGCGGCAGTCCGATGCAATGTCTACATCCAAACTGTGCGCCAAATGCCATGCAATCGCTTCTCCTTCACGGTCTGGATCGGCTGCTAGGTAAATCTTTTTTGCTTTTTTAGCCGCTGTTTTTAGTTCTTTTAAAACCGGGCCTTTCCCGCGAATTGTAATATATTTCGGGTTGTAATCTTGTTCAATATCAATTCCCATTTGACTTTTAGGTAAATCGCGAACATGTCCCATCGATGCTTTTACTTTATATTTCTTTCCTAAATAACGTTCAATTGTTTTAGCCTTTGCAGGCGATTCTACAATTACTAGGTAGTCAGACATCTATTTGTTCCTCCTCAAGAGGTAGAATAAAATCTTCATTATTATTAAATATTTGGTTCTTGTTTGTCAAATGTCAAAAAGATAAGTCATACGATTTTCCTACGTATCTCACTAGTATTTCATACCATGCAAGAATATGACTACTTTGAAACATTCATCTTATATACATCATTTCATCTGTAATATCAGCAGCGCTTTGCACAAGTTTTGCCCCTAATTGGATTAACTTATTCGTTCCACATGATGTTTCTTCAAAAATAGAACCCGGTATGGCAAATACTTCTCTTCCTTGCTGAAGCGCCTGGTCGGCGGTAATAAAAGATCCACTTCTTTCTTTTGCTTGCACCACCAACGTGCCTCCTGTTAATCCGCTAATGATTCTGTTTCTGCGAGGGAAAAACCATTTCGTCGGCTTCATAAACGGGGCATATTCAGAAAGCAGCAAATGATGCTGCGCAATTTCTCTTGCTAAATTTTGGTTTCCTCTTGGGTAAATATTATAAAACCCTCCGCCTAAAACTGCAATCGTTTTAGCTTTTTCAGCGATAGCCAGTTCATGAGCAGCCTGGTCAATTCCTAAGGCTAGCCCACTCACAACGACAAATTCTTCATGCAGCATCGGCTTAACAATACGAGTTAAAGCTGCAGTTCCATATGAAGTAGGATTTCTTGTTCCTACAACGCTTAAGCTTGCCGGAGCGTGTAGAAGAGACAAGTTCCCCCTTGCAAATAATACCCAAGGCGGATCATAAATATGGCGCAAAAGTTCAGGATATTCATCATCTAAGATGGTGACACATCGAATATTCTCAGCGTCATATTTATCTAGAATATCTCGTATTGGAATAGTTTGCAAATCTTTTTTTATTTGATTAGCACGTTCAATCGAGAGAGTCAATAGTTTTTGAAGCTGTGATGGAGAGTACTCGTAGAGATTTTGTAATGAAGAATTCTGTTGAAGTAGCGTAAAAATTTGTTTCCAATTAACAGATGGACAATGTGCTAAATGAATTAATTTTTCCCGTAAACCAGACATTCTACAATCTCCTTTTTAAATGGACAAAATAGCCCCCGGTCAAAGGAGGCTATATGTCTTCTATTAATGAGTCTTACACTGCTCGTAAATGCCTTGTTCTTTTAACACTTTAATAAGTGTTTCTCCCATAACAGATGGTGTTTCAGCTACTTGGATACCGCACTCATTCATTGTTTTAATTTTTTCAGACGCTGTCCCTTTACCACCTGAAATAATCGCACCAGCATGGCCCATACGTTTTCCTGGAGGCGCTGTTTGACCGCCAATGAAGCCGACAACAGGTTTTGTCATATTTGCTTTTACCCATTCTGCCGCTTCTTCTTCTGCTGTACCGCCGATTTCCCCAATCATAATTACTGCATACGTATCTTCATCTTCATTAAACGCTTTTAATACATCGATAAAGTTCGTGCCATTCACCGGGTCACCGCCGATACCAACAGCTGTTGATTGGCCAATTCCAGCTTCAGAAAGTTGGTGAACAGCTTCATATGTTAATGTACCAGAACGCGAAACTACACCTACATGACCTTTTTTGTGAATGTACCCTGGCATAATGCCAATTTTACATTCTTCCGGTGTAATAACACCTGGGCAGTTAGGCCCTACAAGACGCGTACGTTTTCCTTCCATATAACGTTTTACTTTTACCATATCTAATACTGGAATACCTTCTGTAATACAAATAACTAAATCTAAATCTGCGTCAACTGCTTCAATAATGGAGTCAGCTGCGAATGCTGGTGGAACATATACAACAGAAGCCGTTGCGCCTGTTTTTTCTTTCGCCTCGGCAACCGTATTAAATACCGGAACACCTTCTACTTCTAAGCCGCCTTTACCCGGCGTTACGCCACCAACAATTTTTGTTCCATATTCTAACATTTGCTGTGTGTGAAAAAGGCCAACTCCGCCTGTAATTCCTTGTACAATTACTTTTGTATCTTGATTAATAAATACGCTCATTCCTATCCCCCAGCCTTTCTATTTCACTAGTGAAACGATTTTTTGTGCGCCGTCTGCCATAGATTCAGCAGCTGTGATATTTAAGCCTGATTTTTGTAAAATTTCTTTTCCAAGTTCAACGTTTGTTCCTTCTAAGCGAACAACTAATGGAAGGCTTAATCCAACTTGTTTTGTTGCTTCAACAACACCTGTTGCAATAACATCACATTTCATAATTCCGCCGAAAATATTAACGAAAATACCTTTTACATTTTGGTCAGATAAAATAATTTTAAATGCTTCTGTTACTTTTTCAGCAGTTGCGCCGCCCCCAACATCCAGGAAGTTAGCAGGGTCGCCTCCGTAATGCTTAATAATATCCATCGTTGCCATCGCTAAACCTGCACCGTTTACCATACAACCGATATTACCGTCTAGTGAAATGTAGCTTAAGTCGTATTTAGATGCTTCAATTTCTTTAGCATCTTCCTCTTCAAGGTCACGATATTCAAGAATATCTTTTTGGCGATACAGCGCATTTGAATCAAAGTTTAACTTCGCATCCAATGCCATAACGTCTCCGTCACCTGTTACAACTAGAGGGTTAATCTCTGCAATTGAGCAGTCTTTTTCAACAAATACTGTATATAAACCTGTCATGAATTTAACTGCTTTTCCAACTAATTCTTTTGGAATATTAATATTAAATGCAAGTCTGCGAGCTTGGAATGCTTGTAAACCAATCGCAGGATCTACATATTCTTTAAAGATTTTTTCAGGCGTTTTTTCCGCCACTTCTTCAATTTCAGTTCCACCTTCTTCAGAACCCATCAATACAACTTGAGACGTTGCACGATCAAGAACTAAACCGATGTAGTATTCTTTCTTAATATCGCATCCCTCTTCAACTAACAAGCGCTTAACTTCTTTTCCTTCAGGGCCTGTTTGGTGCGTTACGAGGGTCTTTCCTAAAATATCTTGTGCATATGTACGAACTTCATCTAAGTTTTTTGCTACTTTGACACCGCCCGCTTTACCGCGTCCACCAGCATGGATTTGTGCTTTCACCACTGATACTTGTGAACCTAATTCCTTTGCTGCTTCAACTGCTTCTTCAACAGTAAAAGCTACTCGACCGTTTGGTACTGCAACCCCATATTTTCTGAGTAGTTCTTTTCCTTGATACTCATGGATATTCATTTCCCATCCTCCTAACATAATCAACCACAAAACTATACTGCACAAAATAGACTGCGCTTTCATTGTATAAAAATAATTGTCTAATTGTCTACTATTCTAGTGAAAAATATTGAAATAATAAGAAAATTGATATTTTTATGGAGATAGTACTTAACCATACCTTATGAAGTAGATGAGGCTCTGCGGACGTTAAACGTGTGGTTGATCATGTAAATCAACCTTCATAACTAAAGCACACTGAGAGGAAAATAATTTACGAATTTTTCCCGCTGCAATATCTCCGCTTACATAGGCTATATTCTTTTTAAGCCTAGAATCCCGCATTGAAACATGCGCTAAAAAGCAGAGATATGCTCGGGTATCATGTTCTAGTTTACTTGGTTTTTTATCGGTGCAAAAGATCGGCGGTGTTCTGGCAAAATTCCATATTGTTCGATTGCTTCTAAATGTTGTTTTGTTCCATATCCCATATGTTTTTCGAATCCGTATGCAGGATAGCGTTCACCAAGTTCTTTCATCATTCGATCTCGCGTCACTTTTGCAATAACAGAACTTGCAGCAATTGAAATGCTTGTAGCATCGCCTTTAATGATTGACTGCTGCGAAATAGGCACCGGCAGCTTCATCGCATCAATGAGCAGTTCATCAGGCTGAACTGCCAGCAGTTCAATGGCTTCAGTCATTGCCTTTTTTGTTGCTTCGTAAATATTAATAGAATCAATGACCTCTGCGTCTATAATCCCTATACCGATAGCGACAGCTTTTTTACAAATTTCTTCATAAAACGCTTCTCGCTTTGCTTCTGATAACTTCTTTGAATCCGTCAGACCAGGGAGAAAAAAATCGGGAGGCAAAATAACAGCAGCTGCTACTACCGGTCCTGCTAACGGTCCCCTTCCTACTTCGTCTACTCCGGCAATATAAGTTGCTCCTTGCCTATATAATTCATTTTCATATGCCATCATTTCATCAAACTGTTGCTTCAAGCGCTCAGCCGCTTCAAATTGCCTTTGTTTTTGAATAATAACCTGCTGCACACCTTTACGCTCATCTTGCGCATATGCCTTAAATAAAGCATCTTCCGGGCTTCTCACTTGCTTTAGTTCCTCTTTTATTTCCTTAATACTCTTTTTCATTAGCTCCACCTTCTTTATATCAACATTTTCACGCGGCACTTTCACATAAAAAACGCCTCATGCTGAAAAGGCAGAGGCGTTTTTTGCTTCAGTTCGCAATGTGTTGCTTACAGCTGTTGTTCAGCTTCACTTGGATCATCAAATGTAAAGGTGCCAATTTTATCCGTTCGAATTTCTCGAAGAACAAGCTCAGCTGTTTTATCGTAATCCACCATGCCGCCACCCATTAAACAGCCGCGGCGCGACCCAATTGCATCAAAAAGCTCTACAATGTCTTCAGGGATTTCATTTAAATCATAACGCTGCTTTAATTGTTCTGGGTAATGGCTAGTTAAGAAGCGCAGCGCATAAACAGCGACATCTTGCATATTTAAAATGGTATCTTTGATAGCACCCGTTGTCGCAAGCTTATATCCAACTGTTTCATCTTCAAACTTAGGCCACAAAATACCTGGCGTATCAAGCAGCTCTAGCTCGTTTCCTACCTTAATCCACTGCTGTGCCTGCGTCACACCTGGACGATCTCCCGTCTTGGCGATTTTTTTGCTGGCAAGGCGATTAATTAGCGTTGATTTACCGACGTTAGGAATCCCTACAATCATCGCACGGATAGCGCGGGGTTTTTTAACTCCTTTTGCGCGCATGCGGTCAAACTTCTCTTGAAGAAGTTCTTTAGAAGACGAAACAATTTGTTTCATTCCTTTACCTGCTTGTGCGTCAATAGCTAAGGCATAAATACCTTGTTCTTTGTAATAATCTAACCACTGCTGAGTGACGCGCGGATCCGCTTTGTCCACTTTATTCAACAATACGATTCTGGGCTTGTTCACAATAATCTCATCAATCATTGGATTTCGCGATGATTGCGGAATGCGTGCATCAACCAGTTCGTATACAATATCAATCAATTTTAGCTTTTCAGTTACTTGTCTTCTGGCCTTGGCCATATGGCCAGGAAACCATTGAATTGTCATATTTTACTCACCTTTTATATTTTACTTTGCAAAACGCGCTTCTTTAATCGGCCAGTATACGGCACTCGTTTTACCAAGCACCTTGTCCATACTCACAAAGCCAATCTGACGGCTGTCTTTACTGTAGCGTCGATTGTCTCCCATCACGAACAAATAGCCTTCTGGCACGGTCTTTTTACCCGTTACGTCTTCTAGTTTAAAATCTTCGGTTAAATTACCGTCAATCACTTCTTTTTTATACTGATCTAAATAGGGCTCTTTATAAGCTTTTCCATTTACATATAGCGTATCATTTCGATACTCAATATGATCACCCGGCAGTCCGATAATACGTTTTATGTAATCTTTTTCCGCTGTAGCATGAAAAACAATAATATCAAAGCGATCAGGATCACCAATCTTATAGGAGAACTTATTTACAATCATTCGATTTTGGTCATGCAGCGTAGGCATCATAGAAAGTCCATCTACTACAATCGGTGCAAACAAAAAATAGCGAATTACAACAGCTAACAGTACGGCAATGGCGATTGCTTTTATCCATTCCCACAGTTCATTTTTCTTTCGAGCCATCTTCAGTCCTCCAACTCTTATGTCATACCTTTATTTTAAACGATAATGTTTGAAACGCCTAATAAATAAATAGAATAAAAAAATGATGACTTGTACGTCTATTTTTCACTGTCAGAGAACGAATCGTTCTAAAAAAACATTTGAAAAAAGGAGCTTGTATAAACAAGCTCCCCTTTACTATTATCGAATTTCTTTAATACGCGCAGCTTTACCACGTAATTCACGTAGGTAATAAAGTTTCGCACGGCGTACTTTACCGCGGCGCATTACTTCGATTTTTGCAATTTTTGGCGTATGAAGTGGGAATGTACGCTCTACACCTACACCGTAAGAAATCTTACGTACTGTAAATGTTTCGCTGATACCACCGCCACGACGCTTAATAACAACACCTTCAAATACCTGAACACGTTCACGAGTACCCTCAACGATATTTACGTGTACACGTACAGTATCACCAGGACGGAACGTAGGAAGATCTGTTTTTAATTGTTCTTCTGTAATCTCTTCGATTAATTTTTGCATCGCGTGTTTCAACTCCTTCCAACAGACGCTCATACCAATGCTTTTCAATCATTGCAGCGGAACATCGTTATAGGTGACCAGACATCTGCCCAAGCCACAAAATCTATCTTAGCACACTCTTATACCGTATGCAACAGAGTTTATGCATAAATTTTATGGATTTATGAAAGGTTGTTTTCCTCTTTTAATTGAGCTACTAGTTTCTTTTGCTCTTCCGTTAGCTCCATCTTTTCAAGCATATCCGGTCTTCGAAGCAACGTGCGCTTTAAAGACTCTTTTTGGCGCCACTGTTCAATTTTTTTATGATTTCCTGACATAAGTACTTCAGGAACTGTTAAGCCTCTAAAATCAGCAGGACGCGTATAGTGGGGGTGCTCTAGTAAACCTGTACTGTGTGAGTCTTGTACAGCTGAATGATTATTGCCAAGCACATCAGGAAGCAGGCGAACAACGCTATCGATCACAACCATTGCACCAAGCTCTCCTCCAGTTAATACATAGTCACCAATTGAAATTTCATCAGTTACCAGCTGCTCACGAATTCGTTCATCATATCCTTCGTAATGACCGCAAATAAAAATTAAATGCTCTTCTGCTGCTAGTTCTTCTGCTTTTGCCTGTGTATAGCGTTCGCCCTGCGGACAAAGCAAAACTACCCGGGGCTTCTTAGCTGTTTCAGTCAGCTTTTCTACAGCGTCAAAAATAGGCTGAGGTGTCAATACCATTCCAGCACCTCCGCCGTAAGGATAATCGTCCACATTTTGATGTTTGTTCGTAGAATATTCTCGGAAATTAACTACATTCAGTTCAACCGCATTTTTTTCCTGTGCTTTTTTCAAAATTGATTCACCAAAAACACCGTCAAACATAGAAGGAAATAGCGATAGTACATCAATTTTCATTAGTCCAATAACCCTTCCATTACTGTAATAACAATCTCTTTTTCCTCTATATCAATAGATTGTACAACGTCGTCGATGTAAGGAATAAGAACTTCTTTTCCGCCTTTTTTAACGACCCACACATCATTAGCTCCCGGCGTTAAAATTTCTTTGACCGTTCCTACCTCTACTCCGTCTTCTGTTTTTACTGTACAGCCAATAATTTCGTGGAAATAAAATTCACCGTCTTCTAAATCCGTTAGCTGCTCCTCAGGAATTTTCACTTCGCAGTTTTTGTACTGCTCAACATCATTTACGTTGTGATAGCCTTCGAATGTAAGCAGATCAAAATTTTTATGCCTGCGATGGCTTGCTACCGTTACTTCCACCGGCTCGCTTTGCTTTTCTTTGAAGATATAAAGTTTATTTCCTTTTTCATAGCGCTCATCAGCAAAATCCGTAGTTGATACAATACGAATTTCTCCTTTTACACCATGGGTATTCACAATTTTTCCAACCTTAAACCATTTCATGCTTCTTCACCTCTATCTAATCTCAACAACTTTGCTATCTTTTATAATAATTGTTTTACTTTCTTTTATCTTTTCCCAATCATCGCCGATTTTTACCTCTACTAAGGCATCCAGTTCCGTTTCAACGAGTTCGCTCCCTAAAGGAAGCTTTTCTAATTGCGTCAGCTGAAAGTTCAACACTTCAATTTTTTCAAGGCGAGCGGATTTTTCTTTTTCAAATTGACTATGTAATAAAGAAGAACCTTTATTGGCTTTTTCCATGTGCTTTAACTGAAATTTCAGCTGTTCCATTTCCTTTTCAAGCGCCTGCTTGCGGTTTATAAAACGATTTTCAAGATCTTGTTTGCTTGCTTCAGTTAACACTTGTTTCACAACCACTTTTTGAATAATGTTCAAAACGTTCCCTCCGCCCTCAAGATAGTGACCTTGTGCTTTTTACATGCATATTGAAATAGCTGCTTCTTGCTCGCAAAAGACTTACTGTGATCAAAACGTTCATCTTATCATAACATAAAAAAAGGGGGAGGTTATCCCTCTCCCTTTTTGATTACTCTTGAATTTTCACATACACTTTTTTACCTTGCTGTGATGCTGCTGCATTCACAACAGTTCGAATCGCTTTTGCAACGCGGCCTTGTTTGCCGATTACTTTGCCGACATCTTCTTGGTGAACAGTAAGGATGTAAGTCACTTGACGTTCATCTTCTTGTTCCTCCACTTTAACATCAGCTGGATAATCAACAAGCGGCTTTACAATTGTTTCGATTAGTGATGTCATCTCGAGTGAAATTATTTTCCTAATTTAGCATTATGGAATTTTTCCATGATGCCTTCGTTAGAGAAAAGGTTACGAACTGTATCAGATGGTTTAGCACCATTTTGTAACCATTTAAGAGCTAGCTCTTCATCGATTTTAACTTCAGCTGGTTGAACTACAGGATTGTAAGTTCCAACTACTTCGATGTAACGTCCATCACGTGGTGAACGAGAGTCTGCTGCTACGATACGATAGAAAGGAGATTTTTTAGCTCCCATACGTTTTAAACGAATTTTTACTGCCATTTTATAAAGCACCTCCGAATATGTTTCAACAAGATAATATAATATCAAATAGGTAAAATGTTTGTAAAGGTTTTTTTCTTAACACTAGAAAAATATTTTATTTTCTTTGGTTTTTTCAGTTCAAATCAAGCATTTTATCATGAAAAGAATGGAAGTTTCATACCCTTTTTCTTGCCTTTTGACATATTTGTCATTTGTTTCATCATTTTTTTCATGTCTTCAAATTGTTTAAGCAAACGATTGACTTCTTGTACAGAACGTCCGCTTCCTTTTGCAATACGCTTTCTTCGACTTGAATTAATGATTTCAGGGTTTGTTTTTTCCGCTTTCGTCATCGAACGAATAATTGCTTCTACATGATTAATTTGCTTTTCATCAACCTGCAGGTTTTTGAGCCCCTTTACTTTATTGGCGCCCGGAAGCATACCAATTAGCTCATCAAGCGGTCCCATTTGACGCACCTGAGCAAGTTGATCTAAAAAGTCATCAAATGTAAATGACTGCGTGCGCAGCTTAGCTTCAAGCTCTTTTGCCTTTTCAGCATCTACATTTGCCTGAGCCTTTTCGATAAGCGTCAGCACATCACCCATACCTAAGATACGGGAAGCCATACGCTCTGGGTGGAATGCTTCAATAGCATCCATCTTTTCTCCAAGACCGACAAACTTAATTGGTGTATCAGTTACTGCACGAATAGAAAGCGCTGCACCACCGCGCGTATCGCCGTCTAGTTTCGTTAATACAACGCCAGTTAATCCTAATTGCTTATTAAAGCTATCCGCAACGTTTACTGCATCTTGACCCGTCATCGCATCGACAACAAGGAAAATTTCGTCTGGGTTAGAAAGCTCTTTGATCTGTTCTAACTCCTCCATTAGATTTTCATCAACATGCAAACGTCCCGCTGTATCAATTAATACATAATCGTGATGCTCTTCTTTCGCATGAGCAATAGCTTGTTTCGCAATCTCCACAGGACTTACTTGATCACCTAATGAAAAAACAGACATGCTAAGCTGTTTCCCTAGTGTTTCAAGCTGTTTAATAGCTGCCGGACGATAAATATCTGCTGCTACAAGCAATGGATTACGGTTATATTTTTTACGTAATAAATTGGCAAGTTTACCAGTTGTTGTTGTTTTACCTGCACCTTGAAGTCCAACCATCATAATTACAGTTGGAGCTTTTGGAGCTACTGCAATCTTGCTTTGCTCTCCGCCCATAAGTGCAGTTAATTCTTCTTGTACAACCTTAATAACTTGCTGTCCAGGCGTTAAGCTCTTAAGAACGTCTTGACCTACAGCACGTTCGCTTACGCGCTTAACAAAGTCTTTTACTACTTTAAAGTTTACATCGGCTTCTAAAAGGGCAAGTCTAACTTCACGCATCATTTCTTTAACATCAGCTTCGTTAACTTTTCCTTTTCCTTTTAACTTTTGCAGTGTGCTTTGCAAACGGTCGGCTAATCCTTCAAATGCCATATACGCCGCCCCCTAATCTAATTTCTCGAGCGAATCAAGAAGAGAAGAAAGCTTACTGTTCTTGTGTAAGTCGGCTGCAAGTTCGTCTTTCAGTTGTTGAACAATTGATTGACGCTCTTGAAACCGTTGAAATAACAATAGCTTTTCCTCATATTGTTCAAGCATTTGCTCTGTACGTTTTATATTATCATAAACTGCTTGACGACTCACATCAAATTCTTCCGCTATTTCACCGAGGGAATAATCATCCAAGTAATAAAGTGACATATAACTTCTTTGTTTGGGCGTCAACAGCGCCTGATAGAAGTCAAATAAGTAATTCATTCTTGTTGTTTTCTCGAGCATATGCACGCTCTTTTCAACCATCTGACCGCCCCCTTGTTAAGTGAAAAGCCTTTACATGTTATTAGTTTAACTAGGCGAAGTTTGAATGTCAAGTTTTTTCCTTAACACCTCACATTTTTCCACTTAAAAGAGATGGAAACATAACTAAATTACTTCAATTTAAAGACGACTAAATATGAAACCTGCGTCCACCCTACTAATAAAAAGATCCGAACGATTAATCGTTCGGATTTCCTTCAACGAAGATACTTTTATCCCAGCCTCTTTTTAGATTACGCCTCTTTTTCTGTTTCTTCTTCTACAGCATTGGCAAATAACCCATAGATATATTGCTCCGTGTCAAACGGCTGAAGGTCGTCTACTTTTTCTCCAAGTCCAACGAATTTAACAGGAAGCTTCAGTTCGTTTCGAATGGCAAGAACAATCCCGCCTTTAGCCGTACCATCTAGTTTTGTTAACACAATTCCAGTCACGTTCGTTGCTTCTGAGAATGTTTTAGCCTGACTTAAAGCGTTTTGACCCGTCGTCGCATCAAGTACGAGAAGCACTTCATGCGGAGCACCAGGAATTTCTCGCTCAATAACACGCTTTACTTTCTCTAATTCTTTCATTAAATTCACTTTGTTTTGAAGGCGACCTGCTGTATCACATAATAAAACATCTGCTTTTCGAGCCTTGGCTGACTGAACAGCGTCATACATGACAGCGGCAGGGTCAGAGCCTGCAGATTGCTTAATAACATCAACACCAACGCGTTCTCCCCATACTTCTAACTGCTCAATCGCACCGGCACGGAACGTATCTCCTGCCGCCATTACGACTTTTTTGCCTTCTTGTTTGAATTTATGTGCAATTTTCCCAATTGTTGTTGTTTTCCCAACGCCGTTTACCCCTACAAACAAAATAACCGTTAAATCATTTTGCTGCATATTTAATTCACCAATCTGCTCTTCACCAGATTCATAAATATCAATTAATTTCTCAGAGATGACAGCCTGTACATCTTGAGGGTCCTTAATATTACGGCGTTTCACTTCCGATTTTAAGTCATCAATTAAATCCAACACGGTAGCCACGCCGACATCAGCGCTAATTAAAATTTCCTCTAATTCCTCAAAAAACTCTTCGTCTACTTGACGATAGCGAGACACTAGATCATTCACACGTTCCGAAAAAGAATTGCGTGTTTTTGATAGTCCATCTTTAAATTTTTGTGTAACAGAATCCGTTTGCATTGTAATTTTTTCTTTTAATTTCTTAAAAAAGCTCATTCGTACCACCCTTTCATTCTATGAGTTAAACATATTGCTTTGATTCTTCTAAACGAACAGAGACTAATTTCGATACGCCAGATTCTTGCATTGTCACACCGTACAGTACGTCAGCTTCTTCCATTGTACCTTTTCGGTGAGTAATAACAATGAACTGTGTTTGATTACTAAATTTGCGTAGATACGTAGCGAAGCGATGAACGTTCGCTTCATCAAGCGCCGCTTCCACTTCATCTAGCACACAAAACGGCACCGGACGTACTTTCAAAATAGAAAACAGGAGGGCAATGGCTGTTAACGAACGCTCGCCGCCTGACAGCAACCCTAGATTCTGCAGTTTTTTCCCAGGAGGCTGGGCAACAATTTCCACTCCTGTATTTAATAAATCTTTCGGATCTGTTAATTTCAAATCCGCTTTTCCTCCTCCGAATAGTGAAGAGAACACTGTACCAAATTCATTGCGGATACGAGAGAACGTATCAGAAAAACGTTTCTTCATTTCCTCGTCCATTTCTTCAATCACTTGATACAGGGTATTTTTCGCTTCGTCGAGGTCAGCTCGCTGCGTATTTAAAAATTCATAGCGTTCTGAAACGCGTTCGTATTGTTCGATAGAACCTAAGTTTACGGTTCCTAATTCATCAATTGCCAGCTTAATGAGCTTGATTTTTTTCCTTGCTTCTTGAATATCTAATGTTAAAGGATACTTTTCTTTTGCTGCTTCAAAGCTAATTTCGTACTCTTCTGTCAGCTGCTGGAGACGGCTGTCTAGCTCTACGTCAATTCGATTGATTTTGACTTCTTCATCTTTTAAAGCATCCGTAATTTGTTTGTACTGACGCTGGAGCTCTTTTACAACCCTTTCTTCGTCTTCAAGCTTATTCTGGGCTTTCAACCGCTCTGATCTGCAGTCATCCATTAATTGTAACGTTTCTGTCTTTTCTTTTATTCGCTCATGCGCCGCTTCTTCGAGCTGAAGTTCACCCGAGTCGTTGCTTGTGATTTCACTCGTTAAAAGAGAAAGATCATCTGTAGCTTCAGACAAACGCTGAATGGTTTGATCAAGCTCAAAGCACACTCTTTCGTATTTTTCTTGCTGATTTGTGAGGAACTGTTCTTTTTTCGCAAGAAGCACTTTTACTTCTGTAAGCTCATGTTGAACCGTTTCTTTAGACGTTTGCTGTGTATGCTTGCGTGCTGCTAACTCTTCAATGTTTTTCTCTAATACATTTGCCTGCTGCTGATTTCCCTGCAAACTCGTATGCAGCTCATCAATTCGAGCGGACAAGCTTGTTTGATCTTGTCTAAAGCTAGCAATATCATGATCATACATGGTTAAGCGGTCATTCACTGCTTTTTCTTCGATGTCAATTTGCTTTACTTCTCGGTCAGATTCCTGCTCTTTGTCTTTCAAGCGTTCCACAAATGCCTGCTGTTTATTAATTTCCTGTTGAAGCTCTTCAATCTGTGACTTTTTATCTTTCACATCTTGCTCGAGCACAAGCGTCTTTTGTTCCATCTCTTCTATTTTTGCCGTAATGGCTTCCACTTCACGCTGACGGCCTAACAAAGAGTTGGACTTTTGCTTCATTGAACCGCCTGTCATCGAACCACCGGGGTTGACCACATCCCCTTTAACGGTCACAAAACGATAGCGATGCTGCACAAGGCGGGCAAGTTCATTCGCGCCTTTTAAATCATTGACAACAATAACGGTTCCAAGCAAATTTTTAATAACTCGGTCGTAAGTAGCTTCGTATTTAACAAGAGATGAAGCGATTCCTACATACGCTTCGTGACTCTCTAGCATAGAAATAGTTTGAGCCGGAACATAACGGTCTTTTACAGACGTCAGTGGTAAAAATGTAGCTCTTCCGTAACCGTTTTGTTTCAAAAAGCCAATTGCCTGACGGGCACTTTGTTCGTCTTGAACGACAATGTGCTGAGCTGCTCCTCCAAGCGCAATTTCAAGCGCTGTTTCATACTCTTTTGGGACATTAATTAGCTCAGCAATGGCACCTTTAATACCTGCAAGCTTCCCATCACGCGCTTTTAGTACTTCTTTTACACCGTGAAAATAACCTTCATAGTCTTCTTGCATCTCTTCAAGCATTTCTTTTCGTGATTTTGTCTGTTGCACGTACTGATAAGCTTGATAAAGCGTAGACTCTTGTTTACGATAGGCTTGCCTTAATGACTCAAGCTTCTCTTCTTGCTGCTTATACACTTGTACAGCCTGCTGAAGCTCTTGACGAAACTGAGCGAGCCTTTTGATCGCCGCTTCTTTTCGCTGCGTTAATTCACGGCGCTGTTGGACGTATTGCTCGTTGGATTTTGTTAAGCGCTGCTCTTTTTCAAACGTTTGCATTTTTTGCTGCTCTAAAAATGAAATTTCATTTCGAGCGGATGTTTGAGCGTTCGCTAATTCAAAATATTCGCTTTTCATCTGTTCAAGTTTTTCTTCTAGATTCTCACTGTACTGCCTGAACAACTGTTCCTGCTCAGTAAGCTTCAGACGTATCTCTTGCACTTCTTTTTGAGATTGCTCAAGATCTTTTCCTTCGCTGTCTTTTGCTTTACTTAACTCTTGATGCTTATGAGTATACTCTTTTACTAAACGTTCCAGCTGCTCTTTATTTTGAAAAGCATTTTTCTTACGCTCTTTTAATACTTCTTTTTTGCCTTCTAGCTTTTCTACTTCTTCACTTACATATAGTAGTTTTTTATGTAAAGAGTCTAGCTGTTCATCAATTTGCTGAATATGCGAACGAAGGGTCTGGATTTCTCCTTCACGCGTGCGAATATTCGTCGCGAGAGATTCTTCAAGCTGCTCGTGCTGAGCCATTTCAGCTTTTAATTTTTCCCATTTCTGATGAAGATCTTCAACTTCAAATACCGTAACAGCCACATCAATGTGCTCTAATTCTTCTTTTTTCTGCAAATAATCTTTTGCAATAGACGATTGAATCTGTAAAGGCTCTAACTGACCTTCAATTTCATGAAGAATATCTACTACTCGATTTAAATTTTCTTGCGTTTCGAGAAGCCGAAGCTCCGCTTTTCGTTTACGCGTTTTGTATTTTAATACACCTGCTGCTTCTTCAAAAATTTTACGGCGCTCGTCAGATTTACTGCTTAGTACTTCTTCTACTTTTCCTTGACTGATAATCGAAAAAGCTTCTCTTCCAAGTCCTGAGTCCATAAATAAATCGACAATATCTTTTAAACGGCACGGCTGGTTGTTAATAAAAAATTCACTGTCTCCTGAGCGGTACACGCGCCTTGTGATACTAACTTCATGATAATCAAGCGGGAGAAACTGGTCATCATTTTCCAAAGTCAGCGTTACGTCAGCCACGTTTACCGCACGGCGTGATTCGCTTCCTGCAAAAATAATGTCCTCCATTTTCCCTCCACGAAGCGATTTGGCTGACTGTTCTCCAAGCACCCAGCGTATAGCATCCGTAATGTTGCTTTTTCCGCTCCCATTCGGTCCTACTACCGCCGTTACACCTGGCACAAAATCTATCGATACTTTTTCTGCAAACGATTTGAACCCTGCAATATCTAATCGTTTGAGGAACATAGAAATCCCCCCTCACACATGTAATCTTTTCATAGCAAATCCCCCTTTATAACGAATGCGTTAAGAGGGGGATCATTTTATTTCGTTTGACTTGCTCTAATTTTCGTAATAGCTACTTGAGCTGCTTTTTGCTCTGCTTCTTTTTTCGAACGGCCTATACCAACGCCGAGCTCTTCACCATTTAACGATACGCGAGATAAGAATTCGCGATTATGCGCTGGACCTTTTTCTTGCAAAACTTTGTATTCTAATTGTCCAACTCCATCACGTTGAATCACTTCTTGAAGCTGGCTTTTGAAATCCATCACATGAGAAAAAGCACCTTCATTAATTTTTGGAAAGACAACTTTTTTTAGAATTGTTACTACCGTATCAAGCCCTTGGTCTAAATAAAGAGCTCCGATAAATGCTTCAAACACATCGGCCAGTAAAGCCGGTCTAGATCGGCCGCCCGTCATCTCTTCACCTTTTCCAAGTAACACTAGTTTACCAAAATCCATTTCATTTGCAAAAGTAACAAGCGACGGTTCACACACAACTGCTGCACGAAGCTTCGTTAACTCACCTTCACTCATCGTTGGATACTTTTTAAATAAAAATTGTGATACGGTTAGCTCTAATACGGCATCTCCTAAAAACTCAAGACGCTCGTTGTCTTCATACGGTCTTCTGCGATGCTCATTCACATAGGATGAATGTGTAAATGCTTGAAAAAGAAGCGCTTCATTTGTAAACTGAATACCAATTTCCTTTTGAAACTCGGCAAAATTTTGCTTGAATTTCACGTTCATCTTTCGATCTCGATTTGAATATTGTTTAGGCATAAAATACCTCCGCTTACCTGCTTCAATTGTTTCGTAGTTTTTCCCTACCATCTCTCATTATAAAACGAGGTATCCTAAAAGATACACTACCTTTTCAAAAAAAAGAGGTCTTTTTTTGAAATTCTTAAAAAGAAGAGAAAGCCCCGCTGTTTAACGGGGCTTTTCATACATATACTACAGATTAAATTTGGCTCTGTATGTAATTAACTGCATCTCCTACAGTTGAAATTTTTTCAGCTTCTTCGTCAGAAATTTCAATATCGAATTCCTCTTCAAGCTCCATTACAAATTCAACTACGTCTAGAGAGTCAGCACCTAAGTCTTCTTTGAAACTAGATTCTAGTTTCACTTCACTTTTGTCTACACCAAGACGATCAACAATGATTGTTGTTACGCGTTCTAGTACCTCTGCCATTGTTCTTCACCTCCCCTCAAGTCATTATAGATGATTTCCATCTAAAATACTATGGTTGAATAATAAAGTTTATCGGTCGCCTAGTAAACGTCCCTTTGTACTTTATCACCAAATTGCACTTTTCGTAAAGTGCCTTTTTTACATCACCATTCCGCCGTCAACGTGAATCGTTTGACCCGTAATATAACGGCTTGCATCTGATGCTAAAAACGCAACTGCGTTCGCAACATCCTCAGGCTGGCCAAAGCTTGCAAGAGGAATTTGCTTTAACATTTCCGCCTGAACTTCTTCATTCAATTTATCCGTCATGTCTGTTGCAATGAAACCTGGAGCAACTGCATTCACTGTAATATTGCGGCTTGCTAATTCTTTGGCAGTTGTTTTTGTTAAACCAATCACGCCTGATTTTGCTGCTACATAATTTGCTTGTCCAGCATTACCGCTGACGCCGACAATTGATGAAATGTTAATGATGCGTCCTGCGCGCTGCTTCATCATTTGACGAGTAACCGCTTTTGTACACAAAAACACGCCTTTTAAGTTTGTATTAATAACATCATCCCATTCGTCTTCTTTCATACGCATAAGAAGATTATCACGTGTGATGCCCGCATTGTTTACTAAAATATCTACTGAACCAAATGTAGAAATCGCTTCTTTTATCATTGCTTGTACAGAATCACTTTCTGCCACATTTGCTTGTACAGCAATTGCATCCGTTCCTAGTCCTTTAATTTCATCCACAACTTCAAGAGCTTTCGCTTCGCTTCCAGAATAGTTTACAACTACTTTAGCACCAAGCTTTCCCAGCTCAATTGCAACGGCACGACCAATTCCGCGAGAAGCGCCTGTTACAACTGCAACTTTCCCTTGTAACATGTTATTCTCCCCCTTTTAGTGCGTCAATCGTTGATTTTAATGATGTAAGATCATTAACAGCGTAAACAGCCGCACGGCGATTTACTTTTTTCACAAGACCTGATAATACTTTTCCTGGTCCAATTTCAACAAATGTATCTACACCTTCTGCAAGAAGTGTCTCAACTGTTTCTTCCCATCTCACTGGAGAATACAGTTGTTCCACTAGCTTGTTTTGAATATCTTGACTGTCAGTAACCGGCTTTGCTGTTACGTTTGCTATGACTGGAACTTTCGCATCGCTAAAGCCCACTGTTTCTAGCGTATCACGTAATTTTTCAGCAGCTGGCTTCATTAAACTAGAGTGAAACGGACCGCTTACCACTAGAGGAATCACGCGTTTTGCACCTTTTTCTTTGGCAAGAGCTCCTGCTTTTTCTACGCCATTTACCGTACCTGAAATAACAATTTGACCCGGACAGTTAATATTTGCAAGCTGAACAGCGTCGCCTTCGTTTGTAATTTGAGCGGTAACGGCTTCTAAATCTTCCGCAGACATGCCAAGCACTGCTGCCATTGTACCTTGACCTGCTGGTACAGCTTCGTCCATATAGCGACCTCTTTTGTGAACAGCCACAACAGCATCTTTAAACGATAAAACCTCAGCAGCCACAAGCGCACTGTATTCTCCTAGACTGTGACCCGCAACAAAATCGGGTGTAATTCCGCTCGTTTTAAACGCTTCAAGCAGCATTGTACTCGTTGTTAAAAGAGCAGGTTGAGCGTGATAAGTTAAAGTCAATTCTTCTTGAGGCCCTTCAAAAATAATGTTTGAAAGACTGAACCCTAAAGCTTCGTCAGCTGTATGAATCAGCTTTTTTGCTTCCTCTGTTTCATCATATAAATCTTTTCCCATACCAACAGTTTGTGACCCTTGGCCTGGAAAGATAAAAGCAATTTTTCCCATTTCTTATCTCTCCTTTTCTTCATTAGCAGTTTGTTCGATTGCTTTTTGAATAGTGGAAGACACATTGTTTTCCACCATATTCACAGCTTGCTTAATCGCGCTAAATACTGCATTCGCATCCGACGAACCGTGCGCTTTGATAACAGGCGCATGCAATCCAAACAGCCCTGCTCCTCCATATTCACTGTAATCCATTTTCGCTTTTAAACCCTGCAGCTGAGGCTTGAGTACCGCTGCGGCTAACTTGCTTTTTAACGTGCTCATTAATTCTTGTTTAATCATTGAAAACAAGGAAAGCGCCGTTCCCTCAATGCTCTTAAGAGTCATATTTCCTGTAAAACCATCTGTTACAACCACATCGGCTACGCCGTTTAGCAAATCACGAGATTCCACGTTGCCTACAAAATTGAGATCAGCGTTTTTTAGTAGCTGAAAAGCTTGTTTGGTTAAGTCATTTCCTTTTTTATCTTCAGTTCCAATGTTCAACAGTCCCACTCTAGGAGCTTGAATGCCGCGTACTTTTTCGGCATACACCGACCCCATCACAGCGTACTGGAGCAAATGTTCAGGCTTGGCATCAACGTTTGCACCAACGTCTAGCATTAAAAAGCCTTTTCCATCTAGTGTCGGAAGCGTCGGAGCAAGTGCTGGACGTTCAATGCCTTTGATGCGACCTACAATAAAAAGTCCCGCTGTCATTAACGCACCTGTGTTTCCTGCTGAAATACAAGCATCAGCACGACCTTCGGCTACTTCATTTGCCATTAATACCATAGATGCTTGTTTTTTACGGCGCACAGCTCGCACTGGCTCATCAGTTGCATCAATGGTTTCTTCTGTATGAATAATTGAAATACGATCTGAATTTGTTAAATGCTTTTTTATTTCTGATTCGTTTCCAATTAACGTAATATGTAATTCTTTAAATTGAGCAGTAGCTTTTTCTACACCTTCAATAATGGCTTTCGGTGCATGATCTCCGCCCATTGCATCAATAGCTAGTTTCATGTTGGGTCTCATCCTTTTTATTATTTATCCTTTGTAGAACGATACATTTTAAAAGTGCCAGAGAACACTTGCTCTTGCCCTACATAGCTGTTTACCTCAACGGTGGTTCGCACTTCACTAGTTGACAGAACTTTCGCTTTTGCTATCACTCGCTCATGAAGCTTCACAGGGCGATGATAACGGATCGACGCATCTGCTGTGAGCGCTAGTTCGTTGTTAATAACAGCGACAGCTAACGAATTAGCTTGCGCAAAAAGGTGGTGACCACGAGCAATTTGATTACGCTGAAACACATGCTCTGTTTTCACATCAAAAATAGATATCGCTGATTGATCTAGTTCAATGTCGATAACTTCTCCAATTACTTCTTCAATCGGAAGCGAACGCACTTCCTCGTCTAGTTGTTTTGAAGCTACATGCTTAATACGTTCTCGCAGTTCAGGAATCGACAACTCTAGGCGGTCTAATCGAATTGTTTGAACGCTCACTGAAAAACGGTCTGCTAGTTCTTCATCCGTAATAAATGGGTTTTCTTCAATTGTCGTTTTTAATAGCTGCTGTCTTTCTTTTTTACTGCGCTTCATTGTCCACCATCCGAACTTTTAATACTAGGTACTAATAGCAGTATATAATCATTGCCTTCTAATTGCAACATTTTTCACATGCTGTATTCTGTGCATCACACTATGGATATTCATGACTATTAACAGCCGCTAAAAGTATCTACATACATGAAACCGACGTTCACCCTACCAATGAAAAAATCCGAACGAGTTGGATTCTTCATCAAGAATCTCGATTCATCGTTCGGATTTCCCTTCAACTAAACTACTTTCAGCCTCTTTTACTAATCAAATTTTTCTCCAGTTAATACGCCCGTTGCTTCTAATTGTATTCTCAGCAGTGCAAACTGATCTTCTGTCCAAAAGCTGTCGGAATTTACAAGCTTAGCAGCATCTTCTCGAGCTACTTCAAGCGCACGGTAATCGTGCACCATGTCTGCTACTTTAAACTCAGGCATCCCGCTTTGCTTTCTACCAAAGAAATCACCAGGCCCACGAAGCTCTAGGTCTCTTTCTGATAATACAAATCCATCGTTTGTTTCCGTCATGATGGTCATTCGTTCTTTTCCAACTTCTGATTTGGGATCCGCGAGCAGAATACAATACGACTGTGCATCTCCTCGTCCTACGCGTCCTCTTAGCTGATGAAGCTGAGATAACCCAAAGCGCTCTGCATCATAAATGACCATCACGGTTGCATTCGGAACGTTCACTCCTACTTCTACAACCGTTGTGGATACTAAAATCTGCACGTCATTTACGCTAAACTGTTTCATCACTTCTTCTTTTTCATCAGGTGACAATCTTCCGTGCATGAGACCAACGCTTGCTTTTCCATTAAAATAGTGAGTGAGTGTTGCATGCACATCAATTGCATTTTGAACATCCAGCTTGTCCGATTCTTCAATCAATGGACAAATAACATAAGCTTGTCTGCCATCGTGTATTTCTTTTTCAACGAAATGTAAAATACGTTCAAGCATATCATGTTTTACCCAGTACGTTTCAATAGCCTTACGTCCTGCTGGCATTTCATCAATAATGGACACATCCATTTCTCCAAACACCGTAATAGCAAGGGTTCTTGGAATAGGAGTCGCCGTCATAAACAGTACATCCGGACTTTCTCCTTTTTCACGTAAAACCCGGCGCTGTCCAACTCCAAAGCGGTGCTGTTCATCCGTAATGACGAGCCCTAAACTATTATATATAACTTCGTCTTGAATTAAGGCATGTGTACCTACTAATACATGAACATCTCCGTCTCTCACTCGCTGAAGCAGCTCTCTTCTTGCTTTTCCTTTAACAGACCCTGTTAGCAAGCCTACGCTGATGCCTACCTTTTCAAGCATCGCAGTTAATGACTCTGCATGCTGTTCAGCTAAAATTTCAGTCGGTACCATTAAAGCACCTTGATGTCCCGCTAAAACAGTGGCGTATAAAGCAACCGCTGCTACGACTGTTTTACCTGACCCTACATCACCTTGCAGCAAGCGATTCATGCGATAAGGCGATTTCATATCGTGCGTAATTTCGTTTACTACACGTTTTTGAGCGCTTGTTAACGGAAACGGCAGCAAGTTCGTGAAGTTTACCAGATCAGTTGAATCAAATGCTTGCTTCATTCCAGGCGTTTCTTCTCTTTCGCGCTTTCTCAGCGCCTGCATTTTTAATTGAAAAAGTAGAAATTCTTCATAGACAAATCGACGTCTCGCTTGTTTTAAATCTTCATGATCACGAGGTAAGTGAATACTTCTAACCGCTTCTTCACGCGTTACTAGTTTGTACCTAGAACGAATAGAGGCCGGGAGCATATCCTGAATGCTGCTGCCATAATTCTTCAACGCAAGAGAGACGAACTTCCGCATTCCTTTGACCGTTAAGCTGCCTTTAACTGAGTAAACAGGCTCAATCGTTTGATTTTTAACAAACGGAGAAAATTGAAGCTCCTGCAAGTTAATCGTTTGCCGATGCTGATCCCATTTCCCTGTAACCGTAACAGTTTGATCGATTTCTAACTTTGATTTATAGTAAGGGCGATTAAAACAAGTAACCGTAATCAAATAGCGGTTTACTAGCAGCCGAAACGTAAGGCGCGAACGTTTTTTGCCGTAATACGTAAGCGAGGGGACGCTGTGAACCTTTCCTTCTACGGTGACCTTTTCGTCGTGCTTTGCTTCAGCCAAATCTTTTAACTCATAATCTTCATAGCGGTATGGGAAATGTTCTAACAAGTCATGCACACTGTGAATATGCATATCCTCTAATGCTTGTGCTGTTTCATCTCCAATACCTTTAATGGTTTTAATTGAAATAGTTGTTAGTTCATTCACTTTTATTTAATGCAATACCAAAGATCTTCGCTTCAAGCTCGCGACCTGTTGGTGTTGCCGCTAAGCCTCCTTGTGCAGTTTCTCGTAATGCAACCGGCATTGTTTGACCAATTTTATACATAGCATCAATGACTTCATCACATGGAATACGACTTGTAATGCCTGCTAAGGCCATATCTGCTGCAATCATTGCATTCGCCGCTCCCATTGCGTTTCGTTTCACACATGGAACTTCTACTAGCCCCGCTACTGGGTCACATACTAATCCTAGCATATTTTTGAGAGTAATTGCCATTGCTTCAGCTGCCTGACTAGGTGTACCTCCTGCCATTTCAACGATCGCTGCAGCTGCCATACCTGAAGCTGAACCAACTTCTGCTTGACATCCGCCTGCTGCTCCTGAAATAGACGCATTATTGGCTACAACAAACCCAAAAGCACCTGATGTAAATAAAAATTCAATCATTTCTTTACGAGTGGGATTTAGCTTATGTTGCACTGCAAACAGCGTTCCTGGCACTACCCCTGCAGATCCAGCAGTAGGCGTTGCACAGATTGTACCCATTGCCGCATTTACTTCGTTTGTCGCTACAGCTTTGCTAACTGCATCTAAAATTAAATTTCCAGATAAAGATTTTCCGCTTTGAATATAGTTTTGAAGCAGCACTGCATCCCCGCCTGTTAAACCTGTAACAGACTGTACCCCTTTTAAACCGCGTTCAACCGCTTCTTCCATAACCGTTAAGTTCCGGTCCATTTTTTCCATGATTTCTTCACGAGTAACTCCCGTGATATCTATTTCCTGTTGAATCATAATCTCTGCAATTTTCACATTTTGACTTTCTGCTAATTCTACTAGTTCTGCTACATTTCGAAACATAGTAACCTCCGCTATTATTCTGTCTTATTTTCACTTTAGAACCATATATAATTATTCGATTTATTCTCCCAGGCCTTTCCTATTCAACCATTCTTGTTACTTGAATAATGTGAGGCAATGTTTTTAACTCTTCAATTACATCATCTTCAATATTCGTATCCATTTCAATTGCCATAAGCGCTACTTCGCCGCGCTCTTTGCGAGATACTTCCATATGTCCGATATTAATTGAATGTTTCATCAAAATATTTGTAACGGTCGCAATGGCACCAAATCGATCATTATGCACAACGAGAATAGCTGGATTCATGCCTGATAAATTTAATTCAAATCCGTTAAGCTCCGTAATTTGAATTTTTCCTCCGCCAATTGAAATTCCAACAACTTCAATTCCCTTTAATCCGTCGCTCATTTTGATGCGAGCAGTATTCGGATGATCGGTGATTGCCGCTTCCTCAACAAATGTGACGTCGATTCCTTCCTTTTTAGCTAAGTCCAAAGACTCCGGAATACGCTGATCGAATGTATCAAAATCTAAAATACCGCCAATCAACGCTACGTCTGTTCCGTGCCCTTTATACGTTTGCGCAAAAGAACCGTACAATGAAACCACAACTTTTGTGGGCTGCTTACCAAAGAGTGTTCGGGCAACGCGTCCAATACGCGCTGCACCAGCCGTATGTGAACTAGATGGTCCAATCATTACCGGACCAATAATATCAAAGACAGATTTATATTTCATAAGGATTTTCCCCCTGCTATTTAGACATTGTTATTACTTATATGTTACTTGAGCTTTTGACTTTTTGGAAGCTTTGTTTCACGCTCTTAAAAAATTTAAAAATTCTCATTTTTATTAGAGATTCACGCACAAAAAAAGCGGTGTATTTATCCATAAAAATAGGATAAGCACACCGCTTTTTTTGCTATGTTATGCAGGAAAAGATGAATTACTTACGCTGCTTCTTGCTCTGAAGCTACATCGTCTACTGTTTTAATTTTAAAGTTTTTAAAAACAACTGAACCTATAAACCCAGCTAATGCTCCCGCTAGTGCACAAAGTACTGCACAAATTGTGACCTTCATAGGGTCATTAAACCCAAACATCACTGCAAGTCCTGCGATTGGCGTTGCCGTGCCTGCAGCATCATTTACTAATCCGAACAGAGCCACAACTACACCCGCTAGTGCCCCTCCAACAAAGTTGGTAATGTAAATAGGAATTGGATTGGCTGAAATAATATTTGCTTGTGTTAAAGGTTCAACTGCAACTGAAATGGTTGTACGACGATCCCCAATTTTTAATCGATCAAACAGCACATAGTTCATGAAAGAAGAACCAAACACAGCAAGAGCTCCAATCGCCATAGGCAATCCCGTTAACCCTAGCATAGCCGTTAAAGCCATTGAGCTAAGCGGAGCCGTTGCTACTACTGTAATAACTCCCCCTAAAATAATTCCCATCAAAATAGGGCTAGCACTTGTTGTATCTTTAATAATTCCTCCAATATTTAAAAGCGTCGCATCTACAATAGGTGAGAATGCATTACCAATTAATCTTGTTAAAGGTGCTGCAATTAAGATATTGCCTAATAAATCTAGACCAGCAGGTGCCTTTTTCTCAATAAATTTCACTACAAATGCCATGAGGTATCCCGCAAAAAATCCAGGGAGCAAGCCTAGTCCTGAACACACCACGCCCATCATAAGAGCATATACAGGAGATACTCCTAACGCCAAAGCAACTAGTGCAGCTGCTGCAACTCCTCCCATTCCTCCTGCAGCCTTTCCAACTTCACCTAAGAATGAAATACCTAGTAAATCTCCTCCTACATATGACTGAAAGGCCTCTACGAGAAACGCAGCCACCGCTCCGCTTGCCAGAGCCCCCATCGCTTTCATGCCATAAGGTGCCTTGTTGCTAAACAACCAAAATAAAAATAAAACTAATAACAATAAACCTGTTCCTTTTAAAATATCCACTGTTGCCTCTCCTCTCATGCTGTTTTCTTTCACATTTGACTCAATCAGTTTTCAAAACTACCATACAAACGGGTTCTTTTCAACTAATATACCTAATATGCCGAACGATTACAACATGTAAAAATAAAATAGTTCGTATTTAACTTAAAAAACACAAAAAAGAAGCGCCCCTTGAGAGGAGTGCTTCTTTTTTTGTTATTCAATTGCAAAAATGTAAGAATATAAAGGTTGATCTCCTTTATGAAGCTCTACCTCAACTTCTTCAAACGTTTCTTCTACAAACGATGTTAGCGCTTCAGCTTCATCGTCTGAGACATCCTCTCCTTGAAGAATCGTAAGGATTTCCGCTTCGTCATCAATCATATAAGTCAATAGCTTTTTCGCTGCTTCTAATTTTTCTGAATCTTTTACGACGATTTTCTTTTCGGCAATACCCATAAAATCGCCTTTGGCTAATTCAAGACCATCAATATTTGTATCGCGAACTGCATACGTTACTTGCCCTGTTTTTACGTGCTGCAGAGCTTCTGTCATTGCTTCCTCGTTTTCTTTTAAGCTTTGCTGAGGATTAAATGATAGCAGCGCTGTCATTCCTTGAGGAACCGTTTTAGACGGGACAACCGAAACGTGACTGCCCGCAACAGCAGCCGCTTGGTTAGCAGCCATTACAATATTTCCGTTATTAGGTAAAATAAGTACCTGTTCTGCATTTGTTTCTTCAATCGCTTTGACAATATCCTCCGTACTTGGATTCATTGTTTGTCCGCCTTCAATGACAACCGTTGCCCCAAGGCTCTTGAACAATTCAGCAATTCCTTTTCCCATTGATACAGTGACAATGCCAAAGGGCTGTTTTTCAGCCTTTTTTACTGCAGGCTTTTCTTCATCTGAAACAATGCTGCTATGCTGTTCTCTCATGTTTTCAATCTTCATTTTAATTAAACTTCCATATTGCTGCCCGTAGTTTAACACTTCTCCAGGATGCTCGGCGTGAATATGAACTTTCACAATTTCATCATCAGATACTACAAGCAACGAGTCGCCCCATTTACTTAAATCTTGGCGAAACGTTTCTTCAGAAAATGTTTTAGCTGCGGGCTTATCCTCTTCCAGCCTTACCATAAATTCTGTACAATAGCCAAATTCAATATCTTCTGTATTCATATGGCTTTGCGCATGCTTATGATGCTCAGCATTTACAAGTTCATTCATCGAAGGAGCTGACATGGGTACACCCGGAAGTTTTTCACCTTTTAATTCAGCTAAAAACCCTTCATAAATTAAAACAAGCCCTTGACCTCCGCTATCCACTACGCCTACTTCTTTTAACACGGGTAAAAGATCTGGCGTGCGATTTAACGAAGCATTAGCTTCCTTAAGTACTTCTTCCATGAACAGAATCATATCAGATTGCTTTTTAGCAACAGCCGCTGCTTTTTTAGCAGTATCCTTAGCTACTGTTAAAATGGTTCCTTCGATTGGTTTCATAACAGCTTTATAAGCAGTTTCTACACCAAGCTCAAGAGCTTCAGCAAACTCAACTGTTGTAATCGCTGACTTTTGCTCAACCGATTTCGCAAAACCGCGGAATAATTGAGATAAAATAACTCCTGAATTACCGCGCGCGCCCATCAATAAGCCCTTAGACAAAGCTTGACTCACTTGACCGATGTGATCAGATAGTTTATTTTTCACTTCTTTAGCACCAGACGTAATCGATAAGTTCATATTTGTTCCAGTATCACCATCTGGTACAGGAAAAACGTTCAGCGCATCCACGTAATCTGCATTGTTAGATAGATGCTGGGCTCCTTGAAGCACCATTTCTCTAAACCGCTTTCCGTCCAACGTTGTCATTGACACGAATCTTCCTCCTTAATTAAACGTTCGTTACACGAACACCCTGCACATAAATATTTACTGAATCAACCGTTAGACCAACCGTTTGTTCCAGCGTGTATTTTACTTTTGTTTGCACATTATGAGCAATTTCAGAAATTTTTGTTCCATAGCTTACGATAATGTACATGTCGATATGTACGTCATCCTCTTCTTGTCTTACCACAATACCTCGTGTAAAGTTTTCTTTGCGAAGAATTTCTGTAAGACCATCTTTAAGCTGATTTTTTGAAGCCATTCCGACAATCCCGTAACAATCAACAGCTGCTCCTCCAGCAATTGTTGCAATTACATCTGTAGAGATATCAATTTGACCATACTTCGTTTTCATTTCGATGGACATACTCGTTCCCCTTTCTACTTTCATAGGTTATAAATATTCTACTATAATCAATCTCGTTTTAAAAGAGGCGTCCAGCTTGTCCCTTTTAAAGATGACAGTATTGGGTATCAACTTGTCTTAAAATAAGTAATTGCCCAAGTTATACCTATTTCTACTCTCTATATTATTGAACATAGATTCATTTTATATGTCAAGGAAAATTTCTTGAAAGCTTTTCTCCAGAACTATTGCATTCTCTTTAAGGCTGTGATAAATTAATATAGTATTTCTCAAAACAGAATTGAGTAGTTTTTTTGGTGTTAGGAGGGAAAATCATGGCACGCAAATGTGTAGTAACTGGTAGAAAAGCTCGTTCAGGTAACGCACGTTCTCACGCAATGAACGCTACTAAGCGTAAATGGGGTGCTAACGTTCAAAAAGTACGTATCTTAGTGAACGGTAAACCAAAACGTGTGTACGTTTCAGCTAGAGCCCTTAAGTCTGGTAAAGTTCAACGCGTTTAATCTTTATAATGAAAAAGCACCATATTTTATGGTGCTTCTTTTATTATTCCGGCGTTGTTAATCTTTTTTAAACGAATTAAGCATGACCTTTACGATCCCACCTAAAAACTTTGGAAGTTTGATTGTATAGAATTTCATACTGTCCCTCCTAACCGTCTCCACACTTTATCTCCTTTTAAAGAAAGCCCTATGTCCTGCTCTCATTTTCCATACTTCATCACAAGCAACGTTTATCATTGCTTCTTACCATCATTAATATGCCTTTTGTAAATGAAAAAGTACCTCTTTGTTGAATAAGTTCATTGCTAATACATAAAGTTGAGCCGAGTTCTACTTCATGCTTATTGAGCGGATATTTGAAACCTTCTAGCGTAAGCTCTTTTACACCGCCTGCAAAAGGAACGAATGAAATATAGTGAAACTCCTTTAAACGATCAACATGATAAGTGCCTGGTTCAAACAATTGAATGATATTTTGATTGTCAATCATTTGTACATTCGCTTTCTTTTTTAAGCCTTTGTACAGGAGCTGAATGCTTCCAAACATGTGGTCAAGTCTTCCACCTGTTGCTCCAAAGATACAAATACTGTCCGGTTTTTGCTCTATTGCCCACTCAAAAGCAAGTTCCAAATCAGTTGCATCTTTTTCCGCAGGATACAATTCAACATCTTGTAATGCTTCTCTCACTAGCTTAAGCTGCGCATTTGTAATGGAATCAAAATCTCCGAATGCTTTCACGGGCAAAATGTCTTGTTGAAGAAGCAGGAATACGCCCCGGTCTACTCCTACCCACTTTACATCATTTGATTGGTGCAGGAGTGGCATATGTTCATCCGGTCCCCCTGCTAGAATATGAATTTTCATTATGTATATGCTCCTTTTCTATTAAAAAATGAACGAAATAAATATGTTTTCTTTATCCTAAAAGAAAAAGCTGCTGTGTACAAGTTCTACCCGTTGTACACAGCAGCTTTTATTACTTACGCTTGAACAGTTGTGCGAATTTGGCTGATTGCGCCAGCTCGATCTTCTTGATTATAAATAGCTGAGCCAGCCACTAAGACATTTGCTCCTGCTTCTACACATTTTCTTGCTGTTTCTTCATTAATTCCTCCATCAACCTCTACTTCAATAGAAAGGTGACGGATTTCAATAAGCTGAGAGATTTGCTCAATTTTCGGCAGTACACTTGGAATGAAGTTTTGTCCTCCAAAGCCTGGGTTCACCGTCATTAATAAAATAAGATCGATATCTTCTAAGATATGCTTTACCACGTCAATTGGCGTTGCAGGATTTAAAGCAACGCCTGCTTTCATACCGTGCTCTTTGATTAATTGAATGGTGCGGTGCAAATGAGTACACGCTTCAGCATGTACCGTTAAAATATCAGCACCTGCCTTTGCAAACATTGGAACGTATTGATCTGGGTTTTCAATCATTAAATGCACATCTAATGGCAGTGTTGTGACAGGGCGTACAGCCTCAACGATAAGCGGTCCAATTGTAATATTAGGAACAAAATGGCCATCCATAACGTCTATATGGATGTAGTCTGCTCCACCTGCTTCAACTTCACGAATTTCTTCAGCAAGCTTTGAAAAATTGGCAGATAAAATGGAAGGTGCGATTTTTGTCATTTTTAATACCTCGGCTTTCTTTGCTTAATTTCCTCAATAAATTGCAAGTAATGTTCGTAGCGATAACTCGGAATTTCTTTTTGTTCGTATGCTTCTTTCACCGCACATTTTGGTTCTTTCACATGCAAACAACCTCGAAATTTACACTGTTCACTCAAACGCGACATTTCAGGAAAACAATCGGTCAACTCTTCTACTTCTAACGTTAAAAATTCCAGTGAGCTAAAGCCTGGCGTATCAGCTACTAAACCTTCACCAAACGAAATCAGTTCTACATGACGTGTTGTATGCTTTCCTCTTCCAAGTGACATTGAAATATCATTTGTCTTTAACTCAAGCTCTGGTTTAAGCGTATTTAGCAGTGAAGATTTACCTACACCTGACTGTCCAGCAATAACCGTTACGCGATCTTCAAATAACGGCTGAATTTGTTCCATGCCTTTTTCTGTGACTGTCGACGTTAAAATGACCTCATATCCTATTTTACGATATTCTTCGGCATATTGCTCGATTTCTTGCTTTTGTTGCTGTGATAAAAGATCTACTTTTGAAATACAAATAATAGGTTCAATATGATTAGACTCCACTAACACTAAAAATCGGTCAAGAAGCATTGTACTAAAATCAGGTTCAATCGCTGAAAAAACAAGCAGCGCCTGATCAACATTTGAAATTGGGGGACGAACTAATTCATTTTTACGTTCTTTAATTTCAAGTATATATCCTTCAAGCTTATTTTCCGCCTGAAATACTACATTGTCACCGACTAAAGGCGTTACCTTCTTTTTACGAAAAACACCTCGTCCTCGACATTGCGTTACTTGTCCGTCATGAAGAACATAATAAAATCCGCTAAGGGATTTAATAATTCTTCCTTCTGGCATAACCTCACTCCTATCACTCTGGATATTCAACGTCTTTTTCTTCAATAACTTCCCCGTCTCGGACAATTTTATAAGACGCTTTTTCATTTTCATCAACTAAAACATCGAATGATTCTTTTGTTGTTTCAGTAATCGTTAGTTCTTTAGCAGGAACCGACATATCGTTATCTGCATCTTCGATATAAATTTGTACTTTTTGCGGCTTTGGCTTTTCCTCTTCTGTTTCAGTGGCATCGCCTGTTTCCGTTGCGTCGCCTTGTTCCGTGCTTGCTTCGGTGTCAGCCTCTTCTTTATACGGAATGGTAACATCCACTGACACCGTTTGAGGAGCTTTTGGCTCTTTGCCCATTGAGACCGTAATGGTGAGCTTATCACCTTGCTCAATACTCTGCTCCGCTGCAGGCTTTTGAGACATCACAAGACCTTTTTCAACAGTGTCGGAATACGCTGTTTTTACGTCCACTTCAATATCTTCATCTGATGCATAATCTTTTACGCTTTTTTCCGTCCAGCCCGAGAAATCCTTTAATGCAATCTTCGGCGGACCTTTACTTACCCATAGAGTAACCGTTGTATCTTCCGGCACGACTTGTTCGGTTTCTTTAGGCGTCTGATCTGTAATATTGCCTTTTGGTTCTGTGCTTTCAACTTCGATGGATTGGATATCTTTATAATTCTGCTTTTCTAACAGACTTTTTACTTCCGTAAAGCTTCTTCCAATGTACCGGTTAAATCCTTCTTTTTTCTTTCCTGTACTTCGATAAATAATGACGTTAGAGCCTTCTTTGATCACGTCTCCCGCTTCTGGCATCGTTTTAACCACGTCGCCTTCTTCCACCTCATTATCAGATATATCTTTAGGATTCTTCACTTTAAAGCCTAAAGAAACTAAATCGGTTACAGCTGATTCATAATCTTGATTATGTAAATCAGGAACCTTTACGTCTTTTGGCAGTAATAAAGCCGGAATGAATGTAACGGCGGCTACGCTAGCAGCTGCCAGCAGCAAAAAAATTAAAACAAGCGTTACAATCAGCTTGCTTTTGCCTTTTTTCTTTTTCTTCTTTTTTTTCTTCGGCTTTACTTCTTCTTCTTCTTGTTCTTCGCGCTCTAAGTGAGGTGGTTTTCTCACAGGTACGTGCGTTTCTTCGGATTCAACAAAATCCTCCTTAATAACGGGAATGGCTTTTGTCACTTCTTCATCATCAGGCACCGTAAATCTTTGTTCATTATAACGATTTGGATGAACAGCAGACTGTAAATCCGCTTCGAGTTCTTCGACGGAACTGTATCGGTAAAATGGATCTTTAGTTGTTGCTTTTAATACAACATTCTCCACGCTTTGAGGGATAGATGGATTCCACCTTTTTGGAGAAGGTGTTTCTGTCTGTAAATGTTTTAATGCAATTGACACAGCCGATTCCCCAGAAAAAGGGACTCGACCCGTTAGCAATTCAAATAGGACGATGCCAAGCGAATAAATATCAGAACGCTTATTCGCAAGCCCTCCCCTTGCCTGTTCAGGAGATAAATAATGAACAGAGCCCAAAACAGAATTAGTATGCGTAATGGTTGTAGAACTTAGTGCTACGGCAATGCCGAAGTCAGTAACTTTAATGGTATCATCATGATCAATTAAAATATTTTGAGGCTTAATATCCCGGTGAATAATTCCGTACTGATGAGCATGGGCAATAGCTGATGTAATCTGCGTCATAATATGTATGGCTTTATCAAGAGATAATGGTGATTCTTGCAGAATGTATTGCTTTAATGTCATACCCGGTACATATTCCATGATGATATAGTAAATATCTTCTTCTTCTCCAACATCATAAATGCTGACAATATTAGGATGAGCAATACTCGTAGCAGATTGAGCTTCTCGATGGAAACGCTTTATAAACGCATCGTCACTTGCAAAGTCTAAACGAAGCACTTTAATTGCCACATCACGATCCAAAATCATGTCGCGACCTAAATAGACGTTTGCCATTCCGCCTCCACCAATTACTTGCAATACCTTATAACGGTCGTTTAGCCGTCTACCTATTAGCAACACTCTCACCCACTTTCAGATGTAAAGTCCACAATTGCAAGTGTAATATTGTCTTCTCCACCAAGCTCATTTGCTAATTGAATCAGGCTCGTACCCTTTTCGTGAAGTGATGAACTTGTTGATAACGTTTCGTTCAGCTTTTGTTCCGTTACCTTATTTGTCAGTCCATCTGAACATAATAATAATCGATCTTCTTTTTCCACTTCAATTGTTTTTACATCTAAACTAACATTTTCTTCGGTACCTAGTGCTCGCAATAAGATATTTTTTCGCGGATGATGTTCAGCATCTTCTTTTGTGATTTGACCATTTTTTACGAGTTCATTCACAAGAGAATGATCTTCTGTTACTTGTTGAAATCCATATTCATTGGAAATATAGCACCTGCTGTCTCCTATATTACCAATCGCACAAAACGTATCGGCGCATAAAGCAAGTACAACTGTCGTACCCATGCCTTTACACTCTTCATGCTCCTGAGCATACCGATAAATATCTTGATTAATTTGGGAAACACGCGTACGAATCCACTGCGTCGCCTCATCAGGAGACGTTACTTTGTTCGCTTCTTCCCACGCTATTTGCAATTTTTGAACCGCCATCTCACTGGCGATGTCGCCAGCTCGATGACCTCCCATACCATCAGCCACAATTGCAAGCAGCTGATTATGTTGGTTCAAAAATACCCCTCCGTTATCTTCATTGTGTTGTCTAACTCTCCCTCGGTCTGTCATGAAGACAGTTGCCATACAATCACCTCGTCTCTTCTTTACGCTCCTTCGCACGTAATTGGCCACAAGCTGCATCGATGTCATGACCTTGCTCACGTCGAATAGTCACGTTAACGCCACGCTTTTTAAGCGTACGTTCAAATGCAAAAATCTGTTCACGCGGTGTACGAACATAATCACGCTCAGGCACATAGTTTACCGGAATCAAGTTCACGTGACATTTAACGTCTTTAATCAAATCCGCTAATTCCTCCGCATGCTCTACTTGATCGTTTACTCCTCCGAATAGACCATACTCAAAGCTAATACGTCTTCCCGTTTTATCCGTATAATATTTAATGGCTTCCATCAAATCAGGAAGTTTATACGCGCGGTTAATCGGCATTAAGCGTGAGCGGATGTCATTGTTTGGAGCGTGAAGTGAAATCGCAAAATTGATTTGCATTTTTTCATCAGCAAACTTATAGATTTTTGGAATGATTCCACTTGTCGATACTGTGATATGACGTGCACCAATATTTAATCCATCATCACTGTTAATTGTTTTTAAGAAGCGCATCATTTCATCATAGTTATCAAATGGCTCCCCAATACCCATAATTACGACAGAGCTCACGCGTTCTCCTTGTTCATCTAGCGCTTTTTGTACTTTTACTACTTGCGCTACGATTTCTCCAGCTTCTAAGTTACGCTTTAAACCTCCAAGAGTAGACGCACAGAACGTACAGCCGATGCGACAGCCAACTTGAGTTGTTACGCAGACAGAATTTCCGTATTCATGACGCATAAGCACCGTTTCAATCGTATAACCGTCATGGAGTTCGAATAAAAACTTCATCGTGCCGTCTCCAGACGTTTGCTGAACAACTGTTTTTAATGTCGTTAATGCAAATTTGTCTTTTAATTGTTCACGTAATCCTTTAGATAAGTTTGACATATCGTCAAAGTCCGTTACGCGTTTAACATATAACCAGTCAAAAATTTGTTTAGCACGGAACTTCTTATCACCATGTTCCACTAACCAATTTTCTAGGTCGTGCATTTCTAATGAATAAATAGATGGTTTTTGCGTTTTTTCTTCTGCTTTTGCTTTTCTTTTAGCTACTTCTTCCATTTTTACACCTTCTTCTGTAAACATGCAATATAAAATCCATCGCTTTGTGCATCTGGCAGCAATTGAATTTCACCATGTTTTACGTTTTGTTTAAGTCTTTGCGGCATGCGTGCAGCAAGCGTTTCGTCTTTTTGAAAATCAGCATGATCTGCTAAAAATGCTGCTACAACATCCCCATTTTCATCCCGATCGATTGTACATGTACTATATACGAGGGTCCCACCTTTTTTTAATAAAGGCGCAACCGCATTTAAAATATCTTGTTGAATACGCGCCAGCTGCTTTACATCCTGCTCAGTTTTTGTATATTTCAAATCAGGTTTACGTCTCATCACACCAAAACCTGAGCACGGGGCATCTACTAAAATGCGGTCAAACATTTCTTTATCAAACTGTTCACCGGCTTTGCGGCTGTCTTGAACCGTTGGCTCAATATTGGTAAGATGCAGACGCTCTGCCTGCTGGGCAATCAGCTTTACTTTATGGTCATGAATGTCCAAGGAAATAACTCTACCACTGTTTTTAAGCTGCTCTGCAATATGAGTTGATTTTCCTCCCGGTGCAGCACAGCTATCTAAAATCAGCTCTTCTGCTTCTGCACCTAGCGCATGAGCTACTAACATAGAGCTTTCATCTTGAACGGTAAACATTCCTTCACGAAATGCTTGTGTATGAGCTGCATTTCCTTTTTGAACTTCTAGCGCTTCTTCTACAAAATGGCCTGGTTCTACAACAATACCTTCTTTTTCAAGCGCTTCTTTTACTTCATTTTGCGTAAAGCGTGCACTGTTTACTCGGATTGTTTGTTTAGGGGCCATTAAATTAGCTAAACAGATTCCGCGTGTTTTGTCCAATCCATATTGTTCCACCCAGCGTTTTACAAGCCATACTGGATGACTCGTTTCAATTGCCAAGCGCTCCACAGGATTTTGTATTTCTTCTAAAGAAGGCGTGCCGCTGCGCTGAATATTTCGTAAAACGCCGTTTACCATTGAGGCAATTCCTTTGTGACCACGTTTTTTAGCAATTTCTACTGCTTCATGAAGGATTGCCCGGTCAGGTACTCGATCTAAATACATCATCTGATAAAGAGATAAACGAAGCAGCACTCGCACCCAAGGCTGAAGTTTTTTGGGATTTTTCAAGAAAGGGGCTAACCCGTAATCTAACGTATCACGTCTTTGAATCGTTCCATACACAATTTCCGTTAGCAGCCCTGCATCTTTCCCTTGAATACCACGTTTTTGTATACTGTTATTTAACAATAGATTGCTGAATGCCTGATTTTTTTCAATAGCTAGTAAAATATCTAAAGCTATGTCTCGAACGTTGTACTTACTCATTGACATCCCCTAATACTGTTCCGACTTCAACGGATGTACCTCGTAAATACTGCGCTGCATCCATACGTTTTTTTCCAGCCGGCTGAAGTTCCGTCACTTTAATAGCTGTTTCATTTCCAGTTGCTACTACAAATCCGTCCTCTTCAAGTGATAAAACGGTACCCGGTTTGCCTGATGCGGATACTTTCTCTCCCCACCAAATTTTCATGACTTGACCGTCTGCTGTTGTATAAGCAACGGGCCAAGGATGAAGTCCGCGGATATGATTATAAATTTCTTCTCCTGTACGGGCCCAATCAATTTTCTCTTGTTCACGCTTAATATTAGAAGCAAATGTCGCTTCGCCATCGTTTTGTTTAACCGGCGTAATTTCACCTTTCACAAGAGAAGGAATGGTTTCTGAAAGCAATTTTGCACCAGCAGCGCTGAGTTTATCGTGAAGTGTGCCCACGTGATCACGTTCTTCAATCGGAACTTCTACCTGTGTTAAGATATCACCTGCATCTAATTTTTCTACCATATACATAATTGTAACACCAGTTTTCGGCTTACCTTGTAGAATTGAATAGTGAATCGGCGCGCCTCCGCGCAGTTCAGGTAACAGAGAAGCATGTACGTTAATACAGCCGTATTTAGGCGCTTCTAAAATAGGAGTTGGTAAAATTTGACCAAAAGCCGCTGTTACAATTAGGTCAGGCTCATACGCTAACACTTGCTGATATTCTTCTTCTAAACGAATCTTTTCTGGCTGCAGTACAGGTATTTCATGTTTTAACGCCTCAACTTTTACAGGAGGAGGTGTTAATACGCGCTTGCGTCCTTTTGGTCGGTCCGGCTGTGTAACCACTGCGACCACTTCATATCCATCTTTAAGTAATGTTTGTAAAACCGGCACTGAAAAATCCGGCGTTCCCATAAATACGACTTTCATCGTGTAAAACCTACCCTTCTAGTTCATCCTCTTCGTAATACTTTGTTACTTTTTCCGTGAACAATACACCGTGTAAGTGATCAATTTCATGTTGAATGGCTCGTGCTAAAAAACCTTTTGCTTCTATAAAATAAGGTTTCCCTTTACGATTTTGCGCACGTACTTTCACATAATCAGCTCGAGCCACGTCACCAAAAAGGCCCGGAAAACTTAGGCAGCCTTCTGGACCGATTTGTTCGCCTCGTTGCTCAATAATTACCGGATTAATTAACTCAATTTTACCGTGTCGATCGTCCACGTCTACCACTGCCACTTGCTGCAGAACTCCTACTTGAGGAGCAGCTAGACCCACACCGTCTGCTTCAAGCATTAAATCATACATGCCGTTTAGTAATTTCGCTAATTTATTATCAAAGTTTTTAACCACTTCACACTCTTGTTCAAGTACTTCATTAGGATGGTAAACAAGCTTAAGCTTAGCCAAATAGGCACCTCCTTTATTCTTTCTATTTATATCCAAAAAGCTTCTTCTTTAACGCCATCAAGACGACTAGTTACATCATCGAGTATGGATTCAAATCAATTGTAATCGTTAAATTTTCCTTCTGCATTTCCGCTTGATAACGTTCTAATATATATTTCAACAGCGGAATCAGGCTTGGTTCCAGCTTGTATTTTAACATGCATTGATAGCGATATCTATCTTTTATCTTAGCAATGGGAGATGCGACTGGCCCTAAGATTGTTGTTTGCGGCGAAAGTTTCTGACCCAGATACTGCGAAATTTTGTCTGTAACAGACACCACTTTTGCAATATTTTCATGAGATACCGTTACAAGCGCCAAGTAAAAGAAAGGCGGATATTTATGCATTTTACGAATTTCCATCTCCTGCTTATAAAACGCATCGTAATCATGCTGACTCGCAAGTTGAATGCTGTAGTGCTCAGGCGTGTACGTTTGAATCACTACTTCTCCTGGAAGCTTGTGGCGTCCTGCTCTTCCGCTTACTTGTGTTAAAAGCTGAAACGTTTTTTCAGATGCACGAAAGTCAGGTAAATTCAGCATCGTATCTGCTGTTAAAACGCCTACAAGCGTGACGTTTGGAAAGTCTAGCCCTTTGGCAATCATCTGGGTCCCTAGTAAAATTTGCGCTTCTCCACTTGCAAACTTGTTCAGGAGCTTTTCATGCGCGCCTTTTCGGCTTGTCGTATCAACATCCATTCGCACGACTCTAGCCTCAGGCAGCACTTTTGTTAATTCTTCTTCCACTTTTTGTGTACCAGATCCAAAAAAGCGGATATGTTCGCTGTGGCATTCCGGGCACTCAGTGTGCACATGTTCTTCGTGTCCGCAGTAATGGCATTTTAATTTATTTTGATAGCGGTGATACGTTAGTGAAATTTCACAGTGCTCACATGTCGGAACGTAACCGCAGTCCCTGCACATAACAAAAGAAGAATGGCCTCTTTTATTTAAAAATAAAACGATTTGCTCTCCTTTTCCCAAACGGTTTTTCATCTTTTCAAACAGCATAGTTGAAAACATAGAGCGATTGCCGCTGCGAAGTTCCTCTCTCATATCAACAATATCCACCGACGGCATCGATGACTTATTCATTCTTTGCTTTAACGTCAGTAGCTTATATACACCTTTTTGCGCTCTTGCAAAGGACTCAAGCGTTGGTGTTGCACTTCCTAAAATGACTGGACACTGATGATGCTGCCCTCGGTAAATGGCTACATCTCTGGCATGATAACGGGGGTTTTCTTCTTGTTTATAACTCGTCTCATGTTCTTCATCGATAATAAGAAGGCCCAAATTTTCAAATGGAGCAAATACAGCAGAGCGGGCCCCTACTACAACGGATACTTCTTTTCGCTGAATTTTTCGCCATTCATCGTATTTTTCTCCAGTAGACAAGCCGCTATGAAGCACAGCAACTTTTGAGCCGAACCGCTCTTTAAACCGCTTGACCATCTGAGGGGTAAGTGAAATCTCCGGAACAAGCATAATCGCTTCTTTTCCTTTTTTTAATACTTGATCAATCGATTGGAGATACACTTCTGTTTTTCCGCTTCCCGTTACTCCATACATTAAAAACACATCGTGAAGATTTTCTTCGATGTCCTGCAGAATCGGTGCGATTGCCTCAGCTTGTTCATCGGTCAATTGAAATGGCTTTGACGGTGTAAAGTATCGATCTTGATAAGGATCACGGTATATTTCAATTTCCGTTTCCTCTAAGAGTCCTTTGTTAATCAGCGCTTTTATAGGAGCGGAGGTAATCTGCAAATCTTCCGCTATTTCTTTTATGGCTACTTCTTCATTTCGCTCGAGCATAAAAGCCAGCACTTGCTTTTGCTTTTCTGCCTGCTTATTTAACTCGTTCATAAACTGTTGAATGTCTTCAAGGCTTTGATTCAGTTTTACGCCTTTTGTCGTTTTTTTGTTTCCTTTGTTTTTCACCACGTAGACGACTTCAATTAGACCTTTTTGAATATCACGGTGAAAAGCAGGAGCAGCGGCTGTTTTTTCCACTTCACTCCACTTCAGCGAGGATCTTGACTGAAAAAACGGCTTGACTTGCTCATGAAGCTGTTCGTATGCCTCTTTTGAAAGGAGTGACAGTTCTTTATCATATTTTGCTTTCATCGCCGCAGGCAGCATGACTTGAAAAGCCGATATCATAAAACAAAGCGTTTTTTCTGTTAGCCAGTGCCCAATCTCTAACAGTTCAGGAGTCAGAACCGGCGTTAAATCAAGCAAGTCAGCGATTGGTTTAACACGCTTAACTTCAGCCTCTTCTTTAAGAGCCACCACAAACCCTTGAACTTTTCTTGGACCAAACGGAACGACAACTCGCATACCCGGAACAATAATTCCTTTCCATTTGTCAGGAATGGCGTAGTCAAAAGCTCGATCTGTTTGTTTAGCAGCCACGTCCACAATTACACTAGCTACACTCATTTTCTCAGCCCTTCTAACATTTCCTTCACTTCTTTTAACACCTCGGTAGCTACATCGTGTTTTGAAAGAATGGGAAGTTCTTTAGACTCTCCGCTTCGCTTATAGAGCGTCACAATATTTGTGTCCGTCCCAAAACCTGCTCCTTCTGTCGTCACGTTATTGGCTACAATCATATCCAAGTTTTTAGATGCAAGTTTCTTTTGTGCATATTCATCCACTTGTTCTGTTTCTGCTGCAAAGCCGACTAAAAGCTGGTGTTCTTTTCGCTCTCCAAGCGTGCGTAAAATATCTGTTGTTCTCTCTAGCTCTAATACTGCTTCACCAGGCTGCTTTTTCATCTTTTGATCAAACACATACTTTGGTCGGTAATCTGCCACTGCGGCTGATTTAATGACAACATCTGCTTCATGATAGCGCTGCATAACAGCTTCAAGCATCTGCTGCGCACTTTCAATTTGAACAACCTGCACCCCTTTTGGATACTCTAAATTCGTCGGTCCCGTTACAAGTGTTACCGATGCACCTAACTTAGCAGCTTGTTCTGCAAGAGCATAGCCCATTTTCCCAGTAGAGCGATTGGTGAAAAATCGGACGGGATCAACGCGTTCTACCGTAGGTCCTGCTGTAACCAATACATTGATACCGTCAAAGATTTTTTGTGTATCTGATACTTTGGAAAAATAAGAGCCGATTAGTGAAACAATTGTTTCTGGCTCTTCAAGACGACCTTTTCCTACATAACCGCATGCCAAATACCCTTCTCCTGGTTCTACAAAAGAGTAACCAAATGATGAAAGAGTGCTCATATTTTTTTTAACAGCGGGATGATCGTACATATGAACATTCATTGCAGGCGCAATCCACACAGGTGCAGTAGAAGCCAGCAGCGTTGTGGAAATCATATCATCTGCAAGACCATTTGCTATTTTCCCTATCATATTAGCCGTAGCAGGAGCCACTAAAATTAAATCGGGCCAATCGGCTAAATCAATATGTGCAATCACAGATGGATCTTTTTCATCAAACGTATCTGTATAAACTGGGTTTCGAGACAGAGCTTGAAACGTAAGCGGCGTTACGAACTCGCGTGCTGAAGCAGTCATCATTACTTTAACTTCCGCTCCTGCTTGTACTAATTTACTTGTTAAAGCTACGGCTTTATATACGGCGATTCCGCCGCTAACACATAATAAAATTCGTTTTCCCTTCATCATTATGCCCCCATCTATTTATCCCGCTCAACCAGCATCCGCTTGTTTACTCGGGTAACTATCTAAAGCTTTTCAATTCAATTATTATACCATTTTTGTAGTGAGACATTCACTATCCTGCTTGAATACAAACAAAAGCATCAAAAAAATAACAACCTATAAAGTAGGTTGTTATTTTTTCACTTACTGATGTTTAGAATCTTCTTCTGCTACACCTTGCTTATAGCTTAATTGTTCAGCATTAATTTCTTCTAAAGCACAGCCTACAAACTTATAAGAAACCGGCTTTTCAATCGGCGTATCATTGTGAAGCTGTAATTGACGAGCGCGTTTTGCAGCTACTGTCACAAGCGTGTACTTAGAATCTAATTTTTCCATTAGGGAATCAATTGATGGATAAAGCATGTTTATTCTACCTCCAGCATTCTTTTATAGCGCGCAGAAATACGATCACGACGGCAGTGTTCAGCCGTTACGATAGCACGGATGCGAGCACAAGCATTTTCTACTTTGTCATTTTCTACAACATAATCGTAGGCGTCCATAAGTTCAATTTCTTCTTTTGCCACGCGCATACGGTTATTGATTAAGTCTTCTGTTTCAGTACCGCGGTTTACGATACGACTTTTAAGCTCTGATAAACTCGGCGGTGCCAAGAAGATGAACAAACCTTCTGGAAATGCTTCTTTCACTTGAAGAGCACCTTGCACTTCAATTTCTAGAAATACGTCTTTTCCTTCAGATAACGTTTGTTCTACATAATCAACCGGGGTACCGTAGTAGTTGCCTACGTATTCAGCCCACTCTAATAATTTCTTGTTTTCAATCATGCGCTCAAACTCTTCGCGTGGTTTGAAGAAATAGTCAACGCCGTCTACTTCACCTTCGCGGGGCTTCCTTGTTGTTGCAGAGATAGAATACTGCAATTTAATGTCTTCTTGCTCAAACAATGCTTTTCGTACCGTTCCTTTTCCAACACCTGATGGTCCGGAAAGAACAATTAATAAACCTCTTTCAATCATCGGTTCAAGTGACCTACCCTTCTAATAATTCTTCTTTGTTTATAAGTCGCTGCGACACAGTTTCTGGCTGTACAGGAGCTAAAATAACATGATCGCTATCCATAACAATAACAGATCGTGTTTTACGTCCTTGCGTTGCATCTATTAAAGAGCCTCGATCTTTTGCATCTTGAATAATGCGTTTGATTGGAGCTGATTCAGGATGAACGACAGAGATTATACGATTAGAAGAAATAAAATTTCCAAATCCAACGTTCACTAATTTACCGCTCATAAGAAGCCTCCTGCTATACCAATATAATCTTTATCTTACACGAAGGCTATTCAATATTTTGAACCTGCTCTTTTATGCGTTCTAGTTGTGCTTTCATACTAATAACATACTGAGCAATAGTACCATTATTTGCCTTCGCACCGATTGTATTCATTTCACGATTCAGCTCTTGAACAAGAAAATCCAGCTTGCGTCCTACTGAATCAGGTGTATTTAATGCTTGAATAAATTGTGAAACATGACTTTGAATTCGCGTAAGTTCTTCGCTAATATCTGCTTTTTCAGCAAAAATAGCTACTTCAGTCAGCACTCGCTGCTCATCGAAAGTACCTTCTAAATAGTCGCTCAGCTTTCTTTTAATACGCTCGCGATATTGTTCAGCAACTTCAGGAGCAAGCTGTGTAATTTTTTCGCGAATGTCTTGAATGTCCTGTAAGTATCCCATTAAATCGTGATACAGCTCTGATCCCTCTCGTTTCCGCATATCCACTAACTGATGAACAGCAGCTTCAACGGCTTCAAAGATTGCACCATGAATACTCGTCTGATCAGCTTCTTCTTCATAAGTTGTCATCACTTCAGGCATGTGTAAAATGTCTTGAATTTGAACAGATTGTGACAGCCCGTGCTTTTCTTTTACTTGCTGCAACGCATTCATGTATTCATCAAGCAGCTGCCAATCCGTCTGCAGTTTCTTTTTTGCCATTTCTTCACCTGAAATAGTAACAAATACTTCTACTCTACCACGTTTTATGTATGTTTGAACGATTTTTTTTATTTTATCTTCAATTTCAATTAATTGTCTTGGCATACGGATAACAATTTCACAAAAACGATGATTAACAGACTTCATTTCCACTGTTACTGATCGATTTTCCACTTCCGCTTTTCCGCGGCCAAAACCAGTCATACTTTTTATCATTATCATCACATCCACTATGTACATCTTACATAAAAAGTATCGTAAAAGAAAGTGTTAGCAAAAAAAAGAAATCTCTCTTCTTTATTCAACCTGTAAAGGCTGCCTTCATGAGTTTTCTCATTTGGGACAGCCTGTATTAAAGTATAGCACAATTTATGAAGGTTTTCTTGTTAAAAGTGAACCAGCAAGTAAAAAAGTTGGAAGGCTTGCAAGTCCTAAGATAACGAGCCATTCCCGCGGTGCAATGGCCATTGTATGGAAAATAGGCTGCAGCGGCGGATAGTAGATGGCCACCAGCATAAGGATAATAGATGAAATAACAGCCCCTACAAGATATAAGTTCTGAAATGGATTCCGATCAAAAATTGATTTTTCACTTCGGCAGTCAAATACGTGAATAAGCTGTGCCATGACAAGCGTGGCAAATGCAATCGTCTGAGCATACTGCAACCGATCTGGGTCATTGTCGTAAACAATCATAAACGCAGCAAGTGTAGCAGCTCCAATTAAAAATCCACGGCTGACTACTTTCCATCCCAATCCTCTTGCAAAAATACCTTCGCGCGGATGCCTTGGATGGCGCTTCATCACGTTGTCCTCTGGCTGGTCTAAGCCAAGAGCCATCGCAGGCAAACCGTCTGTTACTAAGTTTACCCATAGTATCTGAATGGGCACTAGCGGAAGCGGAAGTGCTAAAATCATCGCAAAGAGCATAACTAAAATTTCTCCTACATTTGATGCAAGCAAGTAACGGATAAACTTCCGAATATTTTCATAGATATTTCGCCCTTCTTTGATCGCTGATTTAATAGTGGCAAAATTATCATCAAGCAAAACGAGTGAAGACGCTTCTTTTGCTACGTCTGTCCCGGTGATGCCCATCGCAATGCCTATGTCTGCTGCTTTAATAGCCGGTGCGTCATTTACGCCGTCGCCCGTCATGGCTACAATGTGATCTTTTGCTTGAAGAGCTTTAACAATTTTAAGCTTATGCTCAGGTGATACCCTTGCATATACATAAACATCATCTACTACTTCTTCTAGCTCTTCCTGCGTCATTTTGGATAAATCCGTTCCTTCCAAGACTTGACCGTTTTTCGGTAAAATTCCGAGCTGTTTTGCAATCGCCTGTGCTGTAATAACGTGGTCACCTGTAATCATAACGGTTTTGATGCCTGCGTCTCGGCATTCTTTGACCGCTTGCTTGACCTCTGGTCTTGGCGGATCAATCATTCCTTGAAGCCCGAGGAAAGTCAGGTCTTTTTCTGCTTCCTTCTCTGTATGAACGCTCTCATGTTCTCCTAACGGTCGATATGCAATAGCAATGGTTCGAAGCGCTTGGCTAGCTAAGTGATCAATCGCTCCTTTTACTTCATTATGAACCGTTACCGACAGCGTTTGTTGTCTGCTTTCCCACAAAATATTTTTGCTGTTTATAAGCAGCACATCCGGAGCACCTTTTGTTATCACATAGCGTTTATGAGATGCGTCTTCAATGACTACACTCATCATTTTACGCGTTGAATCAAATGGAAACTCTTCAATAATCGTAAACTGCTTTTGAATATTTTCTTTTGTCAGCCCCGCTTTCATCGCGGCAACAAGCAAAGCCGCTTCAGTAGGATCCCCGTCGATAACATATTCTTTATCTTTTCTCGAGATGGACGTTTGATTGCAAAGCAGACCAAACACCAAAAGCTGCTGAAGCGGTTTTTCACTCCGTGTATCAACTTCTCTTTCCTCTCGTGAAAATACGCCCGTAGGTTCATACCCTGTCCCTGATACTCTCCACGTCATTCCTCCCGACCAGAGGTGGGTAACCGTCATTTTATTTTGCGTTAATGTGCCCGTTTTGTCTGAGCAAATGACTGACGCGCATCCTAGTGTCTCAACAGCAGGAAGTTTGCGAACAATGGATCTTTGCTTAATCATGCGCTGTACACCAAGAGATAGCGCCACGGTTACGATGGCAGGAAGACCTTCGGGTATGGCAGCAACAGCTAAGGAAACTCCCGCTAAGAACATACTGTATAAATCATGCCCTTGCAGCACACCAATCCCAACAACTAATACAGTAAGTGCAAGAGCTACAACAATTAAAATTTTGCCCAATTGCTCTAACTTCCGTTGAAGAGGAGTAATCATGGCTTCAGCATTTTGAAGTAAATCAGCAATTTGCCCCATTGCTGTTTTCATTCCAATCCCTACAACGATACCTGTTCCGCTTCCTCTGGTTACAAGGGTACCCATAAACGCCATATTGTCCTGATCTCCAAGCGGCACTTCATCTCCTGACAATGCTTTTATTTGCTTACCAACAGGCAAAGACTCTCCCGTAAGCGCTGATTCTTCAATTTCTAGACTTTTGGCTTCCATAATCCGAAGGTCAGCTCCAATACGGTCTCCGCTCGAAAACTTTACAACGTCTCCTACTACCAGCTCTTTAGATGGTAACTTAACCCATTTCCCTTCACGCATGGCTGCTACTTGAGGAGCCGAAAGCTCTTTTAATGCATGAAGAGATTTCTCTGCTTTTCTTTCTTGGAAGAACCCGAGAAATCCATTAATTACCACAATAGCAATGATAGCAATTGCATCGATGTATTCTCCTAAAAGCCCTGAAATAAGCGTGGCAGCTAGTAAAACCAGTACCATAAAATCTTTAAACTGCTCTAGAAACACAAGAATGGCTGGTTTTTTCTCTCCTTCAGTCAATTCATTAAACCCTTGTTGCTGCTGACGTGCTTTTACTTCTTTGTGTGTAAGACCATGCTGCCTGTCTGTTTTTGTTACTTCTACTATTGCTTTTTCACCTAATTCATACCATTTCATTGCATCTTTTCACACCCTTTTATTTGTAAATGCACCTATTAGATTGTTACAATCTTATATCGTATGCTTATTCAGACTCGTCCTAAAAAATGCTATACTTTTCTATAGGACAATTTTCAATTACTTAAGGATGTGAGCACTGTGTCATTTGATGGTATTTTTACATATGGCATTTTACAAGAATTATCTGAGACCTTGGTTTCAGGACGAATTTCAAAAATATATCAGCCGTTTCCAAACGAGTTGATTTTACAAGTACGCGCTAAAGGTGAAAACCGCAAACTTTTAATCTCAGCTCACCCTAACTATTCACGCGTTCATTTTACAAATGAGCCCTATGAAAATCCATCTGAGCCTCCTATGTTTTGTATGCTTCTTCGCAAGCATTTAGAAGGAAGCATTATTGAACAAGTGTATCAGCTTGGATTAGACCGCATTTTAGTCATTGAAACAAAAGGACGAAATGAAATTGGCGACGTGACGTACAAGCAGCTTATTATTGAAATCATGGGAAGACATAGTAATGTTGTACTTGTAGATAAAGAAAAACAAACGATTATCGACAGTATTAAGCATGTTCCAATGGCCTTGAACAGGCATCGTACGCTTCTACCCGGAGCTCCTTACGTACTGCCTCCTAGCCAAGATAAGCTTCATCCATTTGAAGCGGACGAGGAAACCGTGGTTAAAAAAATTGATTTTAATAGCGGAAAGCTAGCCAGTCAGCTAGTGCAGACCTTCTCAGGGCTTTCTCCTTTAATTGCAAATGAAGTAGTGTTTCGCTCTGGCTTAGCGAATCGTTCTACCCTTCCAAAATCATTCGTCGAAACCATGACGCTGATCAAAGAAGGTCAGTTTACACCGACTCTGACAACCGTTAATCAAAAAGACTATTTTTATTTACTCGAATTAACGCATTTAGAGGGTACGAAAAAAACGTATGCAACTATCAGCGAGCTTCTTGACCGCTATTACTACGGGAAAGCAGAGCGAGATCGTGTAAAGCAGCAAGCGCATGATTTGGTACAGTTTATTTCCACCGAGAAAAAGAAAAATGAGAAAAAAATAAAAAAACTTGAGCAAACGCTGCAAAATGCAGAAAAAGCATCTGATTACCAGCTAGCCGGTGAACTCCTTACGGCAAATTTACACCTTGTCAAAAAAGGAGATGCGAAAGTGGATGTTATTAATTATTACGATGAAAATAGCGGTACACTTACGATTTCATTAGATCCGCAAAAATCACCGTCTCAAAATGCTCAAAGCTATTTTACAAAGTATCAAAAAGCGAAAAATTCCGTTTCGATTGTAATCGAACAGATTGAAAAAGCAAACGAAGAAGTACAGTATTTTGAATCACTTATTCAGCAAATGGATACTGCTACTCACAAAGACATTGCCGAGATTCGCGAAGAGCTTGTGGAAGAAGGATATTTGCGCAACCGTCAGCAAAAGCAAGCAAAAAAACAAAAAAACACCACGCCTACACTTGAACAATACGTTTCAAGCGACGGCACGACGATTTTAGTTGGAAAAAACAATAAGCAAAATGAGTATTTAACAAATCGCCTTGCTGCTCGTGATGACGTTTGGTTTCATACGAAAGATATACCGGGTTCTCACGTTGTTATCCGCAGCCAAGAGCCTTCAGAAGAAACAATTTTAGAAGCGGCTCACCTTGCTGCTTACTTTAGTAAAGCCAAGAATTCAAGTTCGGTACCAGTGGACTATACAAAAATTCGCCACGTAAAAAAAACAAGCGGTGCTAAACCTGGTTTTGTGACGTACGATAATCAGCAAACGGTGTACGTAACGCCTAGCGAAGAACTTGTACTGAAGCTGCGCCAGTCATAACAAAAACCCCCTTTCTATATAGGGGGTTTTTAGTTTAGTTCATCCATGAAGGATCTGAAGGATTTTCACGCCATTTAAATAGCTTTTCCATCGCTTCTTCTTCAATGTATCCCGCTTCGTTTGCCGCCTCTACTAGCGTAGAGTAGTCTGTTAAAGAATAAACTTGAAGTTCTTTTTCTTTAAACAGCTGACGCGCTTTTTCCAGCTCATATGTAAAGATAGAAACAACTCCCAGTACTTCACAACCCTGCGCTTTTAATGCATCGACTGCGGTAAATACACTTCCGCCAGTTGAAATCAAATCTTCAATCACAACTACTTTTTGACCTTTTGTTACTTTTCCTTCAATTTGATTTCCTTGGCCATGTTCTTTTGCTTTGCTTCGCACATAGCACATTGGAAGCTCTAGCGCTTCACTTACCCATGCTGCATGAGGAATACCAGCTGTAGCTGTACCAGCAATCACTTCTGCATTGGCAAAATACGTTTTAATTAAATGCTGCAGACCTTTTGCAATTTCTTTTCGCACTTTTGGGTAGCTAAGCGTTAGACGGTTGTCACAATAAATAGGCGACTTAATTCCAGAGGCCCACGTAAACGGATCGTTCGGTTGAAGGCTTACTGCCTCAATATCAATTAATTGTTTTGCAATTTCTTTTCGTAGTTTTGTCATCGCGTAATACGCTCCCCTTTCCACTGCTGTAACATCTCATAATATGCTTTAAGCGGGTCTTTTGCTTTAGTAATAGAACGTCCAACCACAATGGCACTTGAGCCATATTCTCTCGCTAGCTGAGGCGTTGCTACGCGGACTTGGTCATCTACTGAATCTGCGCCCATACGAATACCCGGCGTTACGGTCAAAAAGTCCTCTCCTGCTGCTTTTCGAATCGAAGGCACTTCATGAGTAGAACATACAACGCCGTCTAGTCCGCTTTTTTTAGCAAGCGCTGCATAATGCGTAACCACTTCTTGCATCGAGTGCGTAATCAGCTGCTGCTCTTTTAGCATTTCATCCGATGTACTTGTTAGCTGAGTAACCGCAATACAATCCGGACGTTTTTTGCCAGCAGCGGTTCCTAAGTCAAGTCCTTCAACGGCTGCTTGCATCATATTCGTTCCGCCGGCTGCGTGAACGTTAACCAAATCCACTTCAAGAGAAGCCAAAGACTTCATTCCTTGCTTTACCGTGTTTGGAATATCGTGAAGCTTTAAGTCTAAAAAGATCTGGTGGTTTTGCTCTTTTAATGCAGAAATAATGGATAGCCCTTCTTTATAAAACAGTTCCATGCCTACTTTCACAAATAATGATTCTTGTTGAAAAGGCATTAAAAACTGCTGTACATCGTTAATTGATGAAAAATCAAGAGCAATGATTAACGGTTGCTTCACGCTTTTTCCAGCTCCTTCCGATACATTCTGAAACATGCTCGTATCCTAATGATGTTAATAGCCTTGGCAATTCGTCAATGATGGTTGGGCATACATACGGATCGACAAAGTTTGCTGTACCAACCGCTACGGCACTTGCACCTGCATATAAAAATCCAAGTGCATCTTCAGCAGTCGTCACTCCGCCCATACCGATAATTGGAATGTTTACTTTTTGGCTCACTTCATACACCATTCGAATCGCTACCGGTTTAATTGAAGGTCCTGACAGTCCGCCTGTGCCGTTCGCTAAAACCGGCTGAGCTGTTTTCAAATCCAGACGCATCCCGAGAAGCGTATTGATCATCGTTAAGCCATCCGCGCCAGCTTCTTCAACAGCCATTGCCATGTCTACAATATTGGATACGTTTGGTGATAGTTTAACATAAACTGGAACATTTGAAACATCTTTTACCGCTTTTGTTAAACGAGCGGCGATGACAGGATCTACGCCAAACGCAATTCCGCCTTCCTTTACGTTAGGACATGAAATATTCAATTCAAGTGCTTTCACATTTGATACGGTTGAAATTTCTTTTGCCACGTGCACATATTCTTCAATTGAAGCACCGGCTACGTTCGCGATAATCGGCACATCATATTGCTGAAGCCAAACGAGCTCTTCATTCATTACTTTTTCTAGCCCAGGATTTTGTAATCCAATCGCATTTAACATTCCTGCAGATGTTTCCGCTACGCGAGGAGTTGGATTGCCAAAACGAGTTTCAGCAGTAGTCGCTTTAATCATAATGGCTCCAAGTGCATCAAGTGAATAAAATTGAGCATACTCACGCCCAAATCCAAAGCAGCCGGATGCTGGCATAATTGGATTTTTCAAATCTAACCCTGGTAATGTCGTTTTTAGCATACTCATAGAAGCACCTCCCCTGCTTGAAAGACGGGACCGTCGCTGCAGATTTTTTTATACGCCGTAGAATCATCACTTTCCCTGCATACACATGCAAAGCAAGCGCCGATTCCACAGCCCATTCTTTCTTCTAAAGAAATGTAAAGCGGCTTGTTTGTATAATTATTTTCTAGTGCTTTTAACATCGGAGTTGGACCGCATGAAAACATAACGTCATATGAAAACTGATGCTCGTCAATCACCGTTGTGACAAAACCTTTTGTTCCGTAAGAGCCGTCTACCGTTGCAATATATGTTTCTCCTAAAGCTAAAAACTCTCGTTCATAAAATACGTCTGCTTTTGATTGAAAACCCAGGACGTGGATAACCTGCACGCCTTTTTCACGAAGTCTTTTTGAAAGCTCATAGAGCGGAGGCACTCCAATGCCTCCCCCTACTAATAAAGCCGTTTGACCTGACTCTATTGCATCTAATGGAAAACCGTGGCCAAGGGGACCTAACACGTCAATCGACTGTCCGGCTTGTTTTTCAGCCAGCAGCGATGTTCCCGCTCCTTCTGCACGGTAAATCATCGTAAATTGTTCGTGCGTTTGATCAATTTCTGCAATACTGATTGGTCTGCGAAGCAGTGGCAAATAGTCGTTGTTGACGCGGATATGCACAAACTGCCCCGGCTCATTCATGAAACGAACAAGCTCGCCTTGAAGGGTTAATTCATATACATTGTGTGTTAACGGTCGCTGACTGACGACTTGCATCATTTCATGTTTGATCATACGGTTGTCACCTCTTTGGTTGGACGAACTTTTTTCATTGGCGTTGTATGGAAGCTGATCGTTTCAAGCACTCTTAAAATCGCTTCTGCTGTATCAAGTGATGTTAAGCAAGGTACGCCATTTTCAACTGCTTCACGGCGAATTTTAAATCCGTCACGCGCAGGCTGTTTTCCTTTTGTTAGCGTGTTGATGACCAGCTGGGCTTCACCTTTTCGTATCACATCTAAAAGATTGTGATCTTCATGATGAATTTTATTTACTATTTTTACGCGAATGTCTTCTTTTGTAAACGTTGAAGCTGTTCCTTCCGTTGCAATCACCTGGTAGCCAATATTAGCAAAGCGCTTTGCTAACGCTGTTGCCTCTTCCTTATCTTTATCCGCTACTGTCATAAGTACTGAACCGTACGGCTTAATGGACATACCTGACGCAATTAGTCCTTTATATAATGCTTTTTCGTACGTTGAATCTTGCCCCATTACTTCTCCAGTAGATTTCATTTCAGGTCCAAGCGTAATATCTACGCGGCGCAGCTTTGCAAATGAGAAGACCGGCACTTTTACGTAGACGCCTTCTTCTTCAGGGTGCATGCCTGATTCATAGCCAAGATCTTTTAAACTTGTTCCTAAAATTACTTTTGTTGCCACATTCGCCATCGGAATACGCGTGATTTTACTTAAGAACGGCACCGTACGGCTTGAACGAGGATTTACTTCAAGAACAAACACTTCTCCTTTTGATAAGACGAACTGAATGTTAAGCAGGCCAATAATGTTTAAGCCTTTTGCAATTCGTGTTGTGTAATCAATGATCGTATCTTTTACGTCCTGTGACAGAGTTTGCGGTGGGTATACAGCGATGGAGTCGCCTGAGTGGACACCCGCGCGCTCTACATGCTCCATGATTCCTGGAATAACCACTGTTTCACCGTCTGAAATGGCATCGACTTCAATTTCTTTTCCTGTTAAGTAGCGGTCGATTAATACAGGATGATCAGCGTGTACTTTTACCGCGTGTTTCATATAATGAAGCAGCTCTTCTTCTTTATACACAATTTCCATCGCGCGTCCGCCCAGTACGTATGAAGGACGTACAAGCACCGGATAACCAATTTCTTTTGCGACAACCACTGCTTCTTCAACTGAAGTAACCGTCTTTCCAAGCGGCTGAGGTACTTCTAAACGCGCTAGCGTCGCTTCGAATTTTTTACGGTCTTCCGCTGCATCTAAGCTTTCAAGTGACGTACCTAAGATCTTGACCCCTCTTGCTTCTAGCTCATCCGCTAAGTTGATTGCTGTTTGACCACCGAACTGTACAACCACACCTTCTGGTTTTTCTAAATCGATGATATGCATCACATCTTCAATCGTCAGCGGCTCGAAGTATAATTTATCTGAAATACTGAAGTCAGTTGACACTGTTTCTGGATTGTTATTGACAATAATCGCTTCGTATCCAGCTTCTTTAATCGCCCACACCGAGTGAACCGTTGCATAGTCAAACTCAATTCCTTGCCCGATGCGGATCGGACCTGACCCTAACACTACAACGCTTTTACGATCTGTAACAATCGATTCATTTTCATCTTCAAACGTACCGTAGAAATATGGTGTTGTAGATTCAAATTCTGCTGCACATGTATCTACCGTTTTGTATACTGGCATCACGCCGTTTTGTTTGCGGAAGTCGTATACTTCACGCTCTGTTTGATTCCATAGCTTAGCAATCGTGCAGTCTGCAAATCCCATTTCTTTTGCTTCCTGTAAAACTTCTACATTATGAATCTCTTCTTTTAACACATTTTCAAAAGCAATCACTTTTTCAAGTTTTACTAAGAAGAAAAGATCGATTTTGCTCCACTCGTGAATTTGCTGAATCGTTACGCCGCGGCGAATGGCTTCTGCGACGTAGAATAATCGCTCATCGCCAGCTTTGCGAATACGTTTTTCAATAATGGCATCATCAAATTCATGCGCATCTTTTAACTCTAAGTGATGAACGTTTGACTCAAGTGAGCGTACGGCTTTTAAAATTGACTCTTCGAACGTGCGGCCAATTGCCATTACTTCCCCTGTTGCCTTCATCTGTGTACCTAGTTTACGGTTAGCTGATTCAAATTTATCAAACGGCCAGCGTGGAATTTTAGATACGATGTAATCTAGTGCAGGTTCGAAACATGCGTATGTCTTCCCAGTTACCGGGTTCATCATTTCATCTAATGTTAACCCTACCGCAATTTTTGCGGCTAATTTTGCAATTGGATACCCTGTTGCTTTTGATGCTAAGGCCGACGAACGGCTTACACGAGGGTTTACTTCAATTACGTAATACTGGAAGCTTTCTGGGTCTAGTGCTAGCTGAACGTTACATCCGCCTTCGATTTTAAGCGCTCGGATAATTGTTAGTGACGCATTTCTAAGCAGCTGATACTCACGGTCGCTTAGCGTTTGGCTTGGTGCTACAACAATTGAATCTCCCGTATGAATACCGACCGGGTCAAAGTTTTCCATATTACATACTACAATCGCATTATCGTTTGCATCGCGCATTACTTCATATTCAATTTCTTTAAAGCCTGCAATGCTTTTCTCAAGTAAGCACTGTGTTACAGGACTGTGTTTTAACCCACTTGTTACAATTTCAATCAGCTCTTGCTCGTTGTTACAAATTCCGCCTCCCGTACCGCCAAGCGTATAAGCAGGACGCACGATTACCGGATAGTTTACTTGTTCAACAAACGCATACGCTTCGTCTAGTGAATGAATGATTTCACTTGCTGGGACAGGCTGATTTAGTTCATTCATTAATGAACGGAACTGCTCACGGTCTTCAGCTTGTTCAATCGCTGATAATTTTGTCCCGAGAATTTCTACGTTAAATTCTTCTAAAATGCCCGTTTCGTGTAATTCTACCGCTAAGTTCAGTCCCGTTTGACCGCCAAGCGTTGGAAGCAGTGCATCCGGGCGTTCTTTACGAATAATTGAGCTTACAAATTCAACCGTTAGAGGTTCAATATATACTTTGTCTGCCATTTCTGAATCTGTCATGATTGTTGCAGGATTGGAGTTCACAAGAATAACTTTGTATCCTTCTTCTTTTAACGCAATACATGCTTGCGCTCCTGCATAGTCAAACTCTGCCGCCTGTCCAATGACGATTGGTCCTGATCCGATTACGAGAATTGTGTTAATATCTTGACGTTTTGGCATTAGCAATTACCTACTTTCTGATTGTTTTTCATAAGATCCATAAATTCGTTGAACAATCCGTTTGCATCTTCAGGTCCCGGTGATGCTTCAGGGTGATACTGAACCGTAAATGCCGGATATTCTTTATGCTTTACTCCTTCAACTGTTCCATCGTTAAGCGCAACGTGCGTCACTTCTAATGGCGTGTTGACAAGAGATGGCTCACACACTGTATAGCCGTGGTTTTGAGATGTAAGAGCTACTTTATTGGTTTTTAGATCCTTTACAGGATGGTTGGATCCACGATGACCAAATTTCATTTTTTCTGTATCTGCTCCGCATGCTAGGGCAAACAGCTGATGTCCTAAACAAATTCCGAAAAGCGGAACCTTCCCTAAAACCCCTTGAATCATCTCGATTGCTTCAGGTACGTCTTTTGGGTCTCCAGGTCCGTTGCTTAACATAATGCCATCTGGATTTAATTGAAGAATTTCTTGCGCAGTTACGTTATAAGGAACCACAATCACGTCGCATTGACGAGCTGTTAATTCACGTAAAATTCCGTGTTTCATTCCAAAGTCAACGAGTACCACTTTTTTACCTCTGCCTGGGCTTGGGTAAGGCTTCACCGTTGATACTTTTTTAACTGAATCAGTCGGAAGTTCATGATTTTGAAGCTGTGCTACCACTTCTTCTACATTGACTTCCATGCTGCACACGCGTCCACGAAGCGCACCGTGCTGACGAATTTTTCGCGTTAATTTTCGCGTGTCGATTCCAGCTAATCCTGGAATATCTTTTTGTTTTAAAAATTCATCTACTGATAGTTCGCTTCTGAAGTTTGAAGGAGCATCACAAATTTCTTTTACAATCAAACCGTGTACAGCTGGTTCAATCGACTCAAAGTCATCGCGGTTAATACCGTAGTTTCCGATTAAAGGATATGTTAATGTCACAATTTGTGCACAGTATGATGGATCAGACAGAATTTCTTGATATCCTGTCATTCCCGTGTTGAAAACAACTTCTCCTGTCATTTCTTTGTCGCTGCCGAATCCTTTTCCGATAAATACTGTTCCATCTTCTAAAATTAGTTGACGTTGCATGCTTTAACATCCTCCCATACTCGTTTACCTTCTACTAATGTCATTACCGGCCAACCTTTGCATACCCAGTTAGCAAACGGCGTGTTTTTACCTTTGGATACAAATTCTTCTGGATTAATTGCTTTTTCTGTTTCAAGATCAATGATGGTTAAATCCGCTGTTTTTCCCACTTCAATCGTGCCATAAGGAAGATTGAATGTTTCAGCCGGCTTGTTTGTTAAATACGATACTAGCTGCTCTAGCGTCATTACTTCTTTTAATACCAAGTTTGTATAAAGAAGCGGGAAAGCTGTTTCAAGTCCCACAATTCCAAACGGCGCAAGCTCCATGCCTTCTGCTTTTTCGTCCGCTGTGTGCGGTGCGTGATCAGTGGCGATAAAATCAAGCGTTCCGTCTAATAAAGCTTCAATTAATGCCTGTTGATCATCTTTTCCTCGAAGCGGCGGATTCATTTTGAAATTCGAATCAAGTCCCGGGATATCTTCTTCATTTAGTAACAGATGATGAGGCGTTACTTCTGCAGTTACGCGAATGCCTGCTTTTTTCGCATCACGAATGGCGCGAATGGATTCTTTTGTACTTACGTGACACACATGGTAGTGACAGTTTGCTGCTTCAGCAAGCAGGACATCTCGTGCAATTTGAACGGCTTCGCAGATAGATGGGATACCGTTTAGTCCATGTTCTTTTGCAAATTTCCCGTCGTGTACGCAGCCTTTGTTAATTAAATCATTATCTTCACAGTGTGCAACGATTGCTTTGTTTAATGAAGCGGCTTTTTTCATCGCTTCTAGCATCATTCCTGTTGACTGAACCCCTACTCCATCATCTGTAAAAGCAAATGCTCCCGCTTCTTTTAAGCCTTCAAAGTCCGTTAATTCTTTTCCCAATTGACGAGTAGTAATCGATGCGTACGGTAATACGCGCACATGTGCTGTTTCTTCAATGCGCTTGTTTACCCACTCCATTTGTTCAACAGTATCAGGCACTGGACGCGTGTTCGGCATTGCAGCAATTGCTGTAAAACCGCCCTTTGCAGCTGCTAGAGTACCTGTTTCAATTGTTTCTTTCTTTTCTCCCCCTGGCTCACGCAAGTGAACGTGGACATCGATTAAACCCGGTGATAAGAAGTTCCCGCCTGCATCAATGACTTCTTCATTCTCTACGTCAATGTGTGAAGCTATTTCAGCAATTACACCATTTTCAATTTTCAGTTCGACTTTTTCAATTTTTCCTTCATTTAACCATGTAGCATTTTTGATAATTGTTGTCATTATTAAGTCCCCTTTCAATTGGTTGTAGCGCTCTTGCTAATACTGCCATGCGAATGTATACGCCATTTTGCATTTGTTTAAAAATTCTTGAGCGTTCACATTCAACGAGCTCATCTGCAATTTCGACTCCTCTGTTCACCGGAGCTGGATGAAGAATAATGCTATGTGATTTCATTTTCCGCTCTCGTTCAACGGTTAATCCGAAGCGGCTATGGTAGTTCTTTGCAAGCTCTGAAGTGTTCTCTTCATGCCTTTCAAATTGAATACGCAGTAGCATCACAACATCGACCGTTTCGATTGCTTCATCGATATCAAGATATGTACCGTGTCTGTTCTCTTCATCTTTCCATTCTTCAGGTCCCGCAAAATATACGGTCGCCCCTAGTTTTGTCAGCATTTCTGCATTCGATCTCGCTACGCGGCTATGTCGCAAATCTCCGACTATTGCGACTTTTAATCCTTTAAACGAGCCGAACTCTTGGCGAATTGTCAGTAGATCAAGCAGACACTGAGTTGGATGCTGACCGCATCCGTCTCCTGCATTAATGATGGGAATCGATACTTTTTCCTGCAGTGCTTCATAATAACGATCTTGCGGGTGGCGAATAACAACTGACTGAACACCGATTGAAGCTAATGTTTCAATCGTGTCATAAAGCGTTTCTCCTTTTTGGACGCTTGAAGTTGTTACTTCAAACGGAATTGTTGTTAATCCTAGCTGCTGTTCTGCCATTTCAAAGCTGCATCGAGTACGCGTGCTCGCTTCAAAAAATAAGTTGGCAACAAACATTTTCTCTTCCGGTTTCCATCCTTGTTTATTCGTTCGATAGTTTTCAGCGCTGTCTAAAATCTCTAGAATTTCATTTGTTTCTAGTGTTGAGACTGTCACTAAATGTTTCATATCGATTCCCTCCATTTTTGCTTTCCTCGCATTTCTTTATAAAAAACACCCTTTCTAACTTAGAAAGGGTGTAAGAAAACAAGCTTCGTCTATAACGCGCTTTTCACACACCCTTAGAAACCTCTCTGGATTTCAATTAAAAGGCGTTCTATGAAATTTTTCGTGCTGACGTTTGTTGAACGTTTTCCGCTTCTTTTATCTTCTCTTTCGGCAGAACTAGATTCAGCAGAACTCCCATGATAGCAGACAGTGCCATGCTATCAATCTTTACATGTTCTGAGATATCTAAGTGTGCTCCTCCGATTCCTAACACTAAGATAATCGAAGCAATCATTAAGTTTCGTTTTGATCCAAGATCTACCTTTGCATCCACCATCATGCGCAAGCCTGATGAAGCAATGATTCCGAATAAGAGAATTGAAATCCCACCCATGACCGGAGTTGGTATACTTGAAATAAGAGCGTTGATTTTGCCGACAAACCCGAACAAAATCGCGAAGACTGCTGCTCCTGCTATTACAAATACGCTAAGCACCTTTGTGATGGCTAACACTCCGATGTTCTCACCATATGTTGTGTTTGGCGGTCCGCCGATCAGCGCAGCAAGCATAGTGGCTACTCCGTCTCCTAAAATCGATCTGTGCAGCCCTGGCTTTTCAATATAGTTTCGATCCACAATCTTATTTAAAACAAGAATGTGTCCAATATGTTCTGAAAGTGTTACGACTGCTACAGGTACCATGATAAGCACAATCCCTAATGAAATGGACGGCGTGTATGTGACGAACGGCACGTAGAAGTGAGGTATTTCAATCCACTCTGCTTTCATTACCTTTGAAAAGTCTACCAATCCTTGTGTATAAGCGAAGATGTATCCGCCGATAATTCCCATCAGTACCGGAATCAGGCTGATAATGTTTTTAAAGAAGATTGAGCAAGCAACTGTTATCGCTAGTGTCACAAGCGCAACCATCAGGTAAGTTAAGCTGTAATTTCCTTTTGCATCGTTCATCGCCATGCCTACTGCTGTATTAGCTAATCCTAAGCCTATAACCATAATAACTGGTCCTACTACAACCGGAGGAAGCAGCTTCATAATCCAATTGATTCCTGTTCCTTTTATAATCAAAGCAACGATTCCATACACAAGTCCGGCTAAGAAACAGCCAACCATCGTTTCTTCAGGTCCAAACGAAGCTTTTGCGAAAATGATTGGCGTGATGAACGCGAACGATGAACCAAGGTAAGAAGGAATTTGACCTCTTGTAATGAGCAGGAAAGCAAGCGTTCCTACCCCGCTTGAAATCAAAGCAATTGCCGGGCTGAATCCGACTAGGAACGGCACTAACACCGTCGATCCAAACATTGCAAACAAATGCTGCAGACTCAATGTTAACCAATTTACTGCTTTTGGTTTATCATGTATATCAAGTACAAAATCTCGTTGTTGACTCATATGTTTTTCCTCCTATCACTATAAAAAAACCTCTTTACGCAGAGGCAAAGAGGTTTTCAGCATACAAGGAAGACGCTATACCGCAGTATAGTTTTCCTTGTATAGTGACCCCCCTTTTGCAGCCTCACGGGACTACTATTTAAAAGGGTATATAATTTATTTTTCGTAAATAGACACGTGGTCTTTTTCGTCTACTTCCATCAAATGTACCGCAATTTTTTCACTTTTAGCTGTCGGTACGTTTTTACCAACATAGTCTGCTCGAATCGGCAGCTCGCGGTGTCCTCTATCCACTAAAACAGCCAGCTGAATGAGTTCCGGTCGACCGATATCAATTAGTGCATCAAGTGCTGCTCGAACCGTACGGCCCGTATATAACACATCGTCTACTAAGATGACGTTCTTATTTGCAATATCTGTCGGAATATCTGATCCTTTTACGAGAGGTTCGTCATTGCTTGTCACTTTCGATAAATCATCCCGGTAAAGCGTGATGTCTAGTTCTCCGACTGGCAATGTGTTTCCTTCAATTTGTGCAATTCGTTCTGCTAAACGTTTTGCAATATAAATACCTCGCGTTTTAATCCCCACTAGCACACAATTTTCGATTCCTTTATTCTTTTCAATAATCTCATGTGCAATTCGAGTTAAAGCGCGGCGGATAGCCTGTTCGTCAAGGACGGTAGCTTTTACGTTCACTGTTTTTCACCTCAAGTTGTTGACATAAAAAAATCCTCTTGCCTTGAGGCAAGAGGATTTGGTTTTAGATATATTTCTTCAAAAAGGCTATAAGTATGCCTTTTCTGCACCGTTTCCTTCTCAGCCTCTCTGGACTGTTCTTAAAGGTTCTTATTAAGTTAATACAAGTATGCCATCACTTATGACAGTTGTCAACTTCTTTTTTCAATAAGCTCTAGCATCTCATTAAACTCTTTTGGAGCCGGTGCTTCAAATTCCATATATTCATTTGTACGAGGGTGAATAAAGCCTAATACACCTGCATGAAGTGCTTGTCCGTCAATCGGAAGCGTTTTTTTCGGTCCGTACTTCGGATTCCCGGCAAGCGGAAAGCCAATATACTTCATGTGAACGCGAATTTGGTGTGTTCGCCCCGTTTCTAGCTTACATTCGACAAGTGAAAAATCTTTAAAACGCTGTAATACAGTAAAGTGCGTCACTGCATCACGACTGTTTTCATCAGTGACCGTCATGCTTTGACGATCTTGCTTATCTCGGCCGATTGGCGCATCAATTGTACCGTGATCGTGCGCAATTACTCCGTGAACGATAGCTTTATAGCGACGCGTCACTGTTTTAGCTACAAGCTGACTAACTAGTGATTCATGAGCTAAATCATTTTTTGCAACCATAAGTAAACCGGACGTATCTTTATCAATTCGATGAACGATACCAGGGCGCATAACGCCGTTAATACCGGATAAATCTTTACAGTGAGCCATTAAGCCGTTTACAAGCGTGCCGCTATGATGACCTGGAGCTGGATGTACAACCATGCCGCGAGGTTTATTTACAACAAGCACATCTTGATCTTCATAATAAATATCTAAATCCATTTCTTCCGCTACCACATCAAGCTCCTCTAGTTCCGGCACTTCAATAATAATAGCGTCTCCTGTTTTACATTTATAGTTTCCTTTAACGGTTTTATCATTCACTTTTGCATGACCTTCTTTGATCCACTGCTGCACTTGTGAACGTGACCATTCTGCATTTACAGTCGAAAGTACTTTATCAATACGTTCTCCCGCTTGTTCTTCATTTATAACTGTTTCAATTACATTCATTCTTTGTGCTCCTTCTTCATTTTCCCTTCAAACAGCGTCATAATAAACATGATGATTACTCCGACGACAAGTGCCGAATCAGCTACGTTAAAAATCGGAAAATCATACGTAAAGATGTATGTATTTACGAAATCAACTACTTCTTTACGGACCACTCGATCAATAAAGTTTCCAATGGCGCCGCCTAACATTAATGCTAGCGCAATACCGAACCATTTATCTTGTTTTTTGAGCTTTTGAATATAAATTATTAAACCGACTACCACAACCACCGTAATGAGATAAAAGAACCACATCTGTCCTTGTAGAATACCCCACGCGGCTCCTCTGTTACGATGAGAGGTAATGTAAAGAAAGTTTTCAATTACGGTAATGCTTTGTCCATAATACATTTCTTTTACAATCATCCATTTTGTTACCTGATCAATAAGTATAACAGCTAAAGCGATAAGATAATAAAACACAAACGTTTTCCTCCCGCAATAAAATCAAACGAATCCATACTAAAGCATTTTAGCACATAATTCATTTTTTTTCTCGCTTCTCACCAGAAAACAAATAAATCTTCGTTTGTGCGGGCCGTCGGCATTACTTTTAATTTATGAATAGACATCACTTCGCCAGTTAGTTCATCAATTCCAAACGCACCAACGTCAAGCTTTGCTAGCGCGTGTTCTACATCTTTTAAATCGGCTTTAATCATTTCTATTACGTAACGTTCCTTTTCATCTATATAACCAGATTGTTCTGTAGCATATCTCAATAGGCGATCTTGTAATTCTTCTTTGATAAGAGCTAATTCCTGTCCAATGGAAAGATAATTTTCATACATGCAAACGCCTCCTGTGCTGATAAGATGAAGTATTAATGATGTTAGGTTTACCGAGTTTTCCATCGAATCTACAACACAAGTTTTTCCTAAGGCTTTGAATGCTTTATACCATTGTATTTGGGAATTTCGTACAGCAAAAAACACGCCCAAAAAGGACGTGCTTTTGTTCATTACTGCTGAACGTAGTGATTTTTCACAACATCCGCACAGCGTGTACATAAAGTTGGGTGATCTTGATCTTCGCCAACTGTTGGTGATACTACCCAGCAGCGCTCACACTTCTCACCTTCTGCTTTACTTACAACAATTGAAGCATAGCTGAATTTTTGTGCTTCAGCAGGCGCTTCACCTTCTGCTACTTCAAGATCTGAAACGATGAAGAGTTGACCTACATTTTCAGAAATAGAGGCTAACAGCTCTTTCGTATCTGCTGTTGGATACAGCGTTAATTTTGCTTCTAAAGACTTACCGATTACTTTTTCATTACGAGCTTGTTCTAGCGCTTTTAAGACTTCATCGCGAAGCTCCATGAACGCATCCCATTTCTCTACCAATTGATCTGCTCCTTCAATTTCTTGAACCTCTGGCATATCAACTAGCTGCGCGCTTTCTTCCGTTACGTTCGGAATGTGAACCCATACTTCGTCTGCTGTATGAGAAAGAATTGGAGACACTAATTTCGTTAACGATAATAACGTTTCATAAAGAACCGTTTGAATGCTGCGACGCTCTACATTATTTTCTGCTTCAATGTACAATACATCTTTTGCAAAGTCTAAGTAGAATGAACTCATATCAATTGTACAGAAATTATGCACTGCGTGATAAATGCTTGAGAATTCATATGAATCATAAGATTTTTTCACTTTATCAATTAATTTGTTCAGCTTCACAAGCATGTAGCGATCTACTTCACGAAGGTCTTCAACGGCTACAGCGTCAGTTGTTGGATTAAAGTCCGCTAGGTTTCCTAGTAAGAAACGGAACGTGTTGCGGATTTTACGATATACTTCTGCTACTTGTTTTAAAATGTTATCAGATACACGAACATCCGCTTGGTAATCTACAGAAGCTACCCATAGACGTAAAATATCCGCACCTAGTTGTTTCATTACTTTTTCTGGAATTACAACATTCCCTAATGACTTACTCATTTTGCGACCTTCACCGTCTAAAGCAAATCCGTGGCTAAGTACGCCTTTATAAGGTGCTTCACCTGTTACAGCTACACTTGTAGAAAGACTTGAATTAAACCAGCCGCGGTATTGGTCAGAACCTTCTAAATACAAATCAGCCGGACGCTGTAAGTCTTCACGCTCTTCAAGAACAGCTTGATGTGAAGAACCAGAGTCAAACCATACGTCCATGATGTCTGTTTCTTTTGTGAAACGGCCATTTGGGCTTCCTTCATGAGTAAAGCCTTCTGGAAGCAAGTCTTTTGCTTCACGCTCAAACCATACGTTTGATCCATGTTCTCTAAATAGATTTGATACGTGCTCAATTGTCTCGTCCGTAATGATTGGCTCATCATTTTCAGCATAAAATACTGGAATCGGAACGCCCCATGCACGTTGACGAGAAATACACCAGTCTCCGCGGTCACGCACCATGTTATAAAGTCGCGTTTCACCCCAAGTAGGCACCCATTCTGTTTTTTCTACTGCTTTTAATAAATCTTCACGGAAATCTTTAATAGACGCAAACCACTGTGCTGTTGCACGGAAAATTGTTGGTTTCTTCGTACGCCAGTCATGTGGATATGAGTGGGTAATGAAACTTAATTTTAACAGCGCGCCTTCTTCTTCTAGTTTGTCTGTAATCGCCTTATTCGCTTTATCATAGAATAATCCTTCAAATCCTGGTGCTTCATTCGTCATATGACCCTTACTATCAACTGGACAAAGAACTTCCAAACCATATTTTTGACCAACGATAAAGTCGTCTTCCCCGTGTCCCGGTGCTGTATGAACACAGCCAGTACCAGCATCAGTCGTTACGTGATCGCCAAGAACAACTAAAGAATCACGCTTATAGATTGGATGTTCAGCTACCACGCGTTCAAGTTCTGAACCTTTTACTGTACGAAGTGTCTTATAGTCAGCCCATTCAATTTCTTTAGCAACTGTTTCAATAAGTTCAGTTGCTACTACATATTTTGCTCCATCTGCTTCAACTACGCTGTACTGAAGCTCGGGATTGACAGCAATCCCTTGGTTAGCTGGCATTGTCCATGGTGTTGTCGTCCAAATGATGAATTTTTCATCTTGTTCAAGCACGCCTTTACCATCTTTCACATTAAACGCTACGTAAATAGAAGCTGAACGCTTGTCATAGTATTCAATTTCCGCTTCTGCTAAAGCAGATTCACTTGAAGGGGACCAGTATACAGGTTTTAATCCTTTGTAGATATAGCCTTTTTTCGCCATATCGCCAAATACTTTGATTTGCTGCGCTTCGTACTGTGGCTGAAGCGTTACATATGGATTATCCCAATCTCCGCGTACGCCTAAACGCTTGAACTGCTCACGCTGGCCGTTTACTTGTTCCCAAGCATACTGTTCGCAAAGCTTACGGAATTCAGCTACTGTCATTTCTTTGCGGTTTACTTTTTTATTTTTTGTTAAAGCCGTTTCAATTGGCAAGCCGTGTGTATCCCAGCCTGGCACATAAGGTGCGCAGAAGCCTGACATCGACTTATAGCGAACGATAAAATCTTTTAAAATTTTATTTAAGGCATGTCCCATGTGAATATCGCCATTGGCATATGGAGGTCCATCATGCAGGACGAATAGCGGACGGCCTTCCGTACGTTTTTGTACTTTTTCATAAATATTCATTTCAGCCCACTGTTCTTGCATTTTAGGCTCGCGGTTCGGTAAATTTCCACGCATAGGAAATTCAGTTTTTGGCATCAATAATGTATCTTTATATTCCATGTTTTACCCTCCAAAAAAAAACGTAAATTTCATATCTTTTTGCACCATAACAAAAAGACCTCCTCATCCCAAAAAGGGACGAGAAGGCCTCCCGCGGTACCACCCTAGTAGATTTGCTGCACGCAAATCCTCTTTGCATTCGTAACGTGAATAAACCGCCACTGCTTACTATCATCATTTCAGCAATGGTACTCTAGGGTGATTTTCACTTTTTTGTTTGTTATCGAGCTCGCACCATCCTCGATTCGCTTTGACAAACTAAAAAAGCTACTGTCCCTGTCTCCGTACTGTTTGATATGAAATTTCATCTGTTACCAAATTATATGACAACAAAACGTGAGAAGTCAAGATGATGTCTTGACTAGTCAATTTTTTCTTCTAGCGCTGGCATCTCATAATCCATCAACTGATCCCAGTCATCGCTGTTTAACATTTCAAGCTGTGCTTCAATTAACATTTTGAAACGAGTTCTAAATACTTTAGACTGCTTTTTCGTCTCCTCAATGTCCATCGCAATTTTACGAGACTTAGACAGTGCTTCATTAATAATACGGTCCGCATTTTTTTCTGCTTCTTTTATAATGAGCTTCGCTTCTTTTTCAGCGTTTCGCTTTACATCTTCCGCTGCTTCTTGAGCAATTAAAATTGATTTATTTAACGTTTCTTCGATGTTAGTAAAATGTCCAAGACGATCTGTTAATTCAGATACTCTTCCTTCTAACTCCTTTTTATCACGCATTACCAGCTCATAGTCTTTAATTACTTGGTCAAGAAACTCATTTACTTCATCTTCATCATATCCGCGAAACCCGCGATTAAACTCTTTGTTATGAATATCCAAAGGGGTTAAAGGCATCTAGGCCACCTCCGTGTTGTCTCATTACATCATTAGTAATGGTTTATTCGACATATTTTTAAAATTTCCTGCTAGTAGATTTCTTTATTTCTGCTTCCCTACAACAATTCGCCATTTTTCTTTTTTGGTTTTGCCTTCAAGTGAAACGATACGACTTCTGCCGTGGCCACGAAGCGACAAAATATCACCTTCATGACATTCAAAAGAAGGCTGTTCAATGACTTTAAAATTTACTTTTACCGCTCCATTTGCAATAAACGGCTGGACTTTTTGTCTTGATAAATTGTGAATGGTCGACAGCAAAACATCAAGCCTCATTGAAGAAACTGTATAAACGTGTTCAATCAGCTCTTCTTTTACCACATGCAGCTGCTCTCTTTGAATAGAAGAAAGTGAAACTTTGGCTTTTCCAATTGATGTTAAATTCATCTCAATATAAGAAGAAATTTCCTCTGCGGCTACAAGCTGAATATCGTCTCCCGCGACCAAAATATCGCCAAATTTTGAACGGCGCAGTCCTAAGGACATCGCCGAACCAAGAACTTGAGGATGTTCAATCGTCACAAACTTTTTAGGATAATTCAATTCGTACATATGCAACTGAAAATCTTCGCTTTCAGGCACATAGTAATCCGGATATAGCAGCGCACGCTTGCGTTCAGCAAACGGTTGTCCACCATCAAATGAAACTTGAACCTCTCCTTCAGTCCCAACAATAGCTGTCACAATCTGCTGCTCTCTTGGATCTAAAAAATCCGTTAATTTTGGGCTGTATTGATGTAGGACATCTTCTTTCCACTGAAGAACCTGGTCAATAAATCCATGTTCTTCTTGCCTAAAATGTTCATAAATAGACATATTATTACTCCTACTATTGGTATGTAAAAAAGGAATCCAGCGATTCCTTTTTAAATAAATCCAACCATACTGTGAAGTGAACGTACACCTGCTTGCGCAAATCGTAGTAAAAAGATTGCAACAAGAGGTGAAATATCAATCATGCCAATAGGCGGAATGATTTTACGAAAAGGCTCTAAGTAAGGCTCGCAAATGCTGCCAAGCAGCTGACCAAACTTAGACGCCCTTACATCGGGTACCCAAGACATCAAAATGTAAATAATCAGTGCCCATGAGTAAAGACCAATCAATTGCCCAAGAATCCCAAAAACGATGTCCAAAAACTACCACCTCTTTACGTTTGTTGTATCGTGTTCTCCCATCATATCTGAAATGCTTCCGCTTACGTCTACATTATCAGGTGTACATAAAAAGATGTCGGTTCCAATTTTTTGAATGTCCCCGCCTAAAGCATAAACTGTACCACTTAAAAAGTCGACAATTCTCACTGCTTGATCTCGTTGAATGCGCTGTAAATTAACAACTACGACTTTACGATTTTTTAAATGATCCGTAATTTCTTGTGCTTCGGCATAGACGCGAGGTTCGCAAAGCATCATTTTTGATGATTTTTGAACGCTTTGCAAGCTAATCACGTTTTGCTGCTGATTCGGCTGCTGACTAGCTTTCACTGGTCTCGACTGCTGTACAGGCTCTTCTACCGACTCTTCTTGTTCGTAATGTTCTTCTACATATTCAGTATCGTCATCAAGAGCAAAAAAACTTCTAAAGCGATTTTTCATACTCATCTTGAATTACACCTCCTTAACGTTCATTCCCAACTAGCGTGGTTCCTAGTCGAATGAATGTTGCTCCTTCTTCAATTGCAATTGCATAATCGTTTGACATTCCCATTGATAGCTCCGTACAAGGTGCATACGGGAGGTTTAGTTCTTGTATACGATCCTGCAATTTCTTTAAACCTTGAAAACAGCTGCGAAGCAAGGACTCGTCATCTGTGTGAGGAGCCATGGTCATTAATCCAACTACTTGGATATTTGTAAATGTTTCAAGAGATTGAATAAATGGAATTACCTCTTCTACAGCAAGGCCATGCTTTGATTGTTCTTCGGCAACATTAACTTGTACAAAACATTTTATACGATGTCCTGCACGTTTATCAATTTCTTTTGCTAAAGATAATCGGTCCAGTGAATGAATATAGTCAACTTTATCAATCACATTTTTTACTTTTCTTGTTTGTAAGCTTCCGATAAAATGCCAGGTCGCTTTCTCACCGATTGATTCATACTTTTCTAGAAGACCTTCATCCCTGTTTTCTCCAAGATGTAAAATGCCTGCATCCACTGCTTCTGCTGCTCGTTTTGTGGAAACGTATTTTGTTACAGCAATCAGCTCTACATCTTCTCGATTTCGATTAACTTTTTTACATGCTTCAGCAATTGTTTGTTGAACTGCTTCTAGATTTTCACTTACGCTAGCTGTCACTATGTAATTACTCCTCCTTAAAGCCTATGAAGTTAAACATGCGTCCTGTTTTCCCTTGGTCGCGGCGATGTGAGAAGAACAGGTCATCTTCACAGCTTGTACAATACGACGATGTTAAAATTCGTTGCGGCAATACGCCTGCGTTTTGAATCAGCAGCTTATTGACTTTTTTTAAATTAAGCGCGTATTGTCCAGGGCTTACTTCTTGATATCCATTTTGGCCAACTACTTCGTTTACTTGTGTAATGACGCGGTTATCGACAACATAACAGCAATCTTCAATCGAAGGGCCAATCGCCACGTAAATATCTTCAACCGGAACATTTTCTTGCTCTACCCACCGCCGAATCATATTTCCTGCAATATCTTTTACTGTTCCCTTCCACCCGGCATGAGCAAGACCAACTAAATGGTGATCAGGCGCATAGAAGTACAGCGGAACACAATCTGCATAACATAAAGCTAACAAAATATCAGATTCATTTGTATAAATGCCATCCGCTGCTTTTATGCCCTCTTCATACTTGTAGAGTCCTTTTGCACAGTCGGCTTTTGTTACTTTTTGAACAGTTGCTTCATGTACTTGTTCAGCACATACAAAGCTTTCAAAAGACATGTCTAGTTCGGCTGCTAAAATTTTTCTATTTGTAATAACATCTTCTACGTTATCGTTTACGTGAAGCCCTAGGTTAAAAGAAGCAAATGGAGGTTTACTCACGCCACCATTTTTTGTGGTGAAACCAGCAACAAGCATATCATTCTTTTCTACCCAAGGGCTCAGCCACATAAACGACTCGTGATGGCTTTTTTTTAATGGCTCAGGATTCATGTATGTGACACATCCCTTGTTTCATTTGTTCTCACATATTGTACCACAGATTGCTAGGTGCTGTTGACAAAAAACTAATTCTCTTCAGGCTGAAATGCGTCTTTATAACGTACTAAAATGACATCGGAACCAATTTTCACAATATTTTTCCATGGAATCACAATTTCATCATCTTTTCCAAAGAAGCCCAATACACGAGAGCCTCCGATAATGACGGCCTGTATTTTTCCCGTTGTTAAGTCAATATCAATATCCCCTACATTTCCAAGTTTTTTGCCATCAGCTACATTCACTACATCTTTCAGCTGAAACTCTGAAATCTTTAACATGCTCTCTCCTCCTATAGCCAACTTTATTCCTTAGCCTATATATATTTTCAAATTTTCATTTCATGAAGGAAAAGCTTATTTTTTCTCTGCCATTCTCTTTCTATAAGCATTTTGTTCACTAATTACACAGTTTTTCATCAAGAGACATTCTCAACAAGCAGCGAGAAGTCCTCATAGCAATAGGAAATCTAACATGAATATCTTTTGGTTATGTATTCATTGATACATACAAAATAAGCATCGTGTCTGTTTTTATAGACACGATGCTTATTAAGTTGAACATCAAATAAAGTGAATGGTATTGATTGTATGAACAAGAGCAGCTGCCAGTTTAGAGAGCTTTTGTTAACTTTGAATATTTTTATTCATCTGTTTAATAGCAGCTTTTTCTAAACGAGAAACCTGCGCTTGAGAAATACCAATTTCTTCAGCAACTTCCATCTGTGTTTTACCTTGGAAGAAGCGCTTTCGTAAAATTAGTTTTTCTCGCTCGTTCAATCTTCTCATACCTTCTTGCAAAGCAATTTCTTCAATCCAAGTTGAATCACGGTTGCGTTCATCGCTTAGCTGATCCATCACATAGATTGGGTCTCCGCCATCATTGTAAATAGGTTCAAATAAAGAAACCGGATCTTGGATAGCATCTAAAGCAAACACAATTTCTTCATGCGGTACTTCTAGGACTTTTGAAATTTCCTCAGCTGTAGGTTCCTTGGATGTTTCACTCATAAGCCTTTCACGAACTTGAAGAGCTTTATAAGCAATATCACGAAGGGAACGAGAAACACGGATTGGATTATTGTCACGTAAATAGCGGCGAATTTCCCCTATAATCATTGGGACAGCATATGTAGAAAACTTCACGTTTTGACTTAAATCAAAATTGTCAATGGATTTCATTAATCCAATACACCCAACCTGAAATAAGTCATCAACAAATTCTCCACGATTGTTAAAACGTTGGATCACGCTGAGTACGAGACGTAAATTTCCGCTTACTAGCTTTTCTCTTGCTGTTCCATCTCCAGCCTGCATTTGTTTAAACAACTTTCGCATTTCTTCATTTTTTAATACGGGAAGTTTCGAAGTATCTACTCCACAAATTTCTACTTTATTTCTTGTCAACTCTTTCCCTCCTAACAGGAGATGATGTTCTGAATTCAGTATCTCCTCCGGAGGAAAAAATATGCACTTTTACAATTCTGACAATTTCACGCTAAAAAAGCTGATTGTATAAGATGCTTCTCAGCCCTTATACAATCAGCTTTTTTACTTAAACCATTTTATTAAATTCTTTTCGCAGCCGTTTAATAATTCGTTTTTCGAGCCTTGAAATATAAGACTGAGAAATGCCTAGCATATCGGCTACATCTTTTTGCGTTTTTTCTTCTCCGCCGGCTAGCCCAAAGCGCAGCTCCATAATTTGCTTTTCACGATCATTTAATTGGTGCAGTGCTTTCAGCAAAAGTTTTCGATCTACATTCGCTTCTAGGTCTTTTGTGATGATATCTTCTTCGGTTCCCATCACGTCAGACAATAACAGTTCGTTTCCATCCCAATCAATATTTAACGGCTCATCAAATGAAACTTCAGATCGAATTTTATTGTTGCGGCGCAAATACATTAAAATTTCATTTTCAATACAGCGAGAGGCGTACGTCGCTAGCTTAATTTTCTTTTCAGGATTAAACGTGTTTACTGCTTTAATTAAACCGATGGTGCCGATGCTAATTAAATCCTCAATATTGATTCCCGTATTTTCAAACTTGCGGGCAATATAAACAACAAGTCGCAAATTACGCTCAATCAACAGTGAACGTGCTGCTTCATCTCCTGATGGAAGTTTCTTCAAGAGCACTTCTTCTTCATCTTTTGTTAAAGGTGGTGGAAGAGCTTCACTTCCTCCTATATAGTACACTTCATCTGTTTTTAGCTTAAGTTTAATTAATAATTTGTACCACCATAATTGAAATCGAATTCGATATGTAGCCATTGTGTATCCTCCTTTATTTGTTCACACCTTTTACGATGCGGAACTTACTTCTCCAATAACGATAAGCTTGGGATGAACAATACATTCATATTGCTTCTCCACTGAAAGCGTTGTATGACTAATACCTACTAATACTTTAGTGACTTCAATCGTGTTGGACTGATGAACCAGCCTTACCATATCTGGCTTTAGAGCAAGCAGCAGCTGATTGGCTTGGCCTACGCTTCGATAAGGGACAAAGCGGACTTTTGAATACCACTCTTGATCAATATCTTCGCTGTGTGAAAAGGATTGAACATTTTTGCTTAATTCCATTAAGCCTTCAGGCAATATTTCTTTTAAAGAATCTGCTGTAACAATCATAACCGGGGTTTTCGTCAGCGGATCTACAAGCTGATTCCCACTATCAATAAGTCCTTTCATCGACAGCGTCTGTTCGTTTAAAATAACTTCTACATCTACCAGCTGATCAAATGTAATATTTTTCATTCGCAAATCATCAACTCGTGCTTTTGAAAAATAAGATAATAGCGGAAAACCAATAAGAACAAATATCCAGCTAATAGGATCACCAAACTGTGGAGATTTCGTATCAACCATTTGATTAAGAACAAGGAACTGATCTTGAAATAAAAAGTGAACGCCCATTAACCCTCCACCCACAACAAAGGTTGCAAAATAAAACGTTAATAAATTCTCAAAGAAAAAGCGCAGTCGTTTATAACCAAACGCCATCAATACCATAAAAAACGAGAATAAAATTTTAATAGCAGGGTGAACCATAAGATGAGAAAAAGGTGTAAACATAAGAAGGACAATCAATGAACCGATAAAGCCGCCAAGCAAAAGCCGCCACCACTTGTAATTCCGTTTAAGTACAACAGCACATAACATTAGTAAGATCGTATCTAACCCAAAATTCAGCATCCATATTAAATCTAAATAGATTGGCAATGTTTATAACCTCTCCATTCTTTCTGAATTTTTCTGTTAAAAATTAGTATATAGTACATCCTATTAGAAAGTCTGTCAGTTCATGCCGAGAAACAAGCAGTATTTTTGAGGAAATCATTCGATATTTGTCACACTACTTTTAGAAAGAAAACACAAACCCTTTGAAGGCGTCATATTGACCATGTCGAATGTTTTTTATACTCTTTTTGAGTTTTCTAGATTCATTGCATAAAAAAAGACCTCTGTATAAAACAGAGGTCTTGGCTTTTTATTTTCTTAGCGTCTACGATTACGGTTTCGTAAGAATGTTGGAATATCTAGCGCATCTTCAGACTGTGGCTGAGATGGACGCGTATATTCTTGCTGTACAGGTTCTTCACGCTTTACTTCACGCTTCGGCTGTGGAGCCGGTTGCTGTGTCGATTGCTGCATGCGATTCGCCGATAACGAAGGACGACCTGGTTTTGGCTGTGATAAATCTTGGTCACTAAAGCCAGTTGCAATAACTGTAACAACAATCTCATCTTTTAGGTTTTCGTTAATAACAGATCCAAAGATCATGTTCACTTCTTGGTCAGAAGCCGAAGCAACGATATCTGCAGCTTCTTGTACTTCGTAAAGACTTAGGTTTGTACCGCCTGTGATATTCATTAATACACCTTGAGCTCCATCGATAGATGTTTCAAGAAGTGGACTTGAAATAGCTTTTTTAGCTGCTTCAGCAGCGCGGTTTTCACCAGTCGCAATACCGATACCCATAAGTGCAGATCCTTTGTTAGACATAATTGTTTTCACGTCCGCGAAGTCTAAGTTAATTAATCCAGGAACTGCGATTAAATCTGAAATACCTTGCACACCTTGTCGTAATACGTTATCCGCTTCACGGAACGCTTCTAGCATTGGCGTGTTTTTATCAACGATTTCTAATAAGCGATCATTTGGAATAACAATCAGCGTATCCACTGCTTCTTTCATTGACGCAATGCCACCTGCCGCTTGAGTAGAACGCTTACGGCCTTCAAACGTAAATGGACGAGTAACAACACCTACCGTTAGTGCTCCTAGCTCACGAGCAATTTGGGCAATGACTGGAGCTGCACCAGTTCCAGTTCCTCCACCCATACCAGCTGTTACGAAAACCATGTCTGCACCTTTTAGTGCTTCTTGTATTTGTTCCTTACTTTCTTCAGCTGCTTTTTTACCAACTTCTGGATTAGCACCTGCACCTAATCCTCTTGTTAATTTAGCGCCGATTTGCATTTTTGTTTCAGCTTTTGATAAATTTAATGCCTGTGCATCTGTATTAACTGCAATAAATTCTACACCTTGGACGCCATGTTCAATCATTCGGTTAACCGCGTTGTTACCGCCGCCTCCGACACCGATTACTTTAATCGTCGCTAATTGGTCTACACTTGTATCAAACTCCAACATGATAGTTCCTCCTAATTCTTCGAAATTACCAATCCGTAACGTTAATCAAAGAAGTATCCAAAAAACTTCTTCATTAAATTTTGGTCATTTTTCTTTTTCGGCTGCTCAGCTGATTGTTGCGGCTGCTGTGGTTTCGGGCTAGGCTTGATCATTTCTTGTTCAATCGGCTCTTCTTCCACAACTGGCGCTCCAATTTCCCGGCCTTGTATTTTAGCATTTTTGTATGCAAATTTTATTAATCCTACGCCTGTTGTATAATGCGGCTCACGTACTCCAATATAATCAGGCACTGCTATGCGCACGTTATTCTTTAAAATCACTTGAGCTAGCTCAAGAATACCAGGCATCGCTACTACTCCGCCTGTTAAAACAAATCCTCCTGGAATATCTTTGTATCCTAGGCGATTTACCTCCTGCGTAATCATATCTAAAATCTCTTCTAATCTAGCTTCAATAATATCAGAGATTTCGAGCTGATTAAACTGCTGATGCTGATCGCTTCCAATGATCGGTACACTAAATACTTCTTCTTCAGAAGCATGATCGTAGAAAGCATGTCCATGCTTTATCTTAATATTTTCCGCGTCTTCAGTCGATGTGCGAAGGCCAATCGATAAATCTTTGGTAATGTGCTCTCCGCCAACAGCTAGTACATTTGTTACTTTCAAATGTCCTTGGTCAAAGATCGCAACCGTTGTTGAACCTCCACCGATATCTACCAGTGCGACACCTAAGTTTTTTTCATCACGAGATAATGCAATTGAACCAGCGGCTAGAGGCTGTAAACAAATATCACTGATTTCTAAACCAGCTCTTTCTACACAGCGTAATAAGTTATGTAAAACCGTTCTAGATCCTGTTATGATTGTGCCTTCCATTTCTAAACGTACCCCAATCATACCTCTAGGATCGTTAATACCTTCTAAGCCATCTACAATAAATTGCTTTGGAATAACATCAATGATTTCACGATCTGGCGGGATAGACATGACTTGAGCAGCATCAATTACTCGATGAATATCTTCGTTTGTAATTTCACGATTTTCGCTTGACACGGCTACTACTCCGTGACAATCCTGTAAAAATACATGATTTCCGCTTATGCCCACTACAACCTTTTTAATTGTAATGCCTACCATTCGTTCAGCTTGTTCTACTGCTTTTCGAATAGATTGAACTGTTGCATCTATATCAACGATAGAACCTTTTTTTAGTCCGTGTGATTTAACATTCCCTACACCAATGATATTCAATGAATCGTTACTCATCTCTCCGATGATTACTTTCACACTGGATGTACCGATGTCTAAACTAACGTATATTTCATTGCTGTTCATTCTTTGGCACCTCCTTTTTCTTTCTGCACATGTCATCTTAAATAAATTAAGAAGAACAACAATATTAATTTTTTATTATATGAAAATATTCAACAAATACATCTGTTTCCCTTTTGTAAAATCAATTTTTTTCAAGTTTTTCACAGACTTTATCTCTTTCAAAGAACAAAACGTTCTTGTTTTGACTTTTTTTTAGATTTAAGCCTCAAATTCACTGAAAAAAAGCTATTTAACTACAAGTCTACACTAAGATGTACACTGAGAAAAGCGAAACTTACCTAGAACAAATATTACATTTCCATTTCACAGCAGCGGAGAAGAAAATCATATGTATGCAGAATACTTGCATGTGATTATACAATGTACAAGGGCTAGTTTGCCAGTCTCAACTCATCTATTTCCTTTAATTAACACTTATAAAAAATAATTACTGCTTGCTCTTTTTATAAGGTTTAAATGCATATCCTTCTTCTAAATCAATAATGCCTTTTTGATCATCACTCAATTTACTTGCAATAGCTGGGTAATGAACAATTTTATCAGAGAAGTTGCTAATTTTCCCGCTTACTTCACGCGTATCATTCATAAATACCTCGATGTGAAGAGGTTCTGATTTTGTCGGCGCATAGTAAATCTCAGAAATAGCCCCTTTTATGCTCTTAGGCGTTTTAGCTAATTCTTGAACCATGCTTTGTATAGCGTCTCCGTCTTTCCAGTCAATTAGCAGCGGAGCGTCGGATGACACTTTCTTAGCACTTACTTCTTTTAAAACTTTTCCATTTTCATTCACAGGGAAATATTTATTCCCCGAGGTTACATATGCAATTCTTGCGTACTCTTTTACGTCGATTACGACCTTATTAGGAAATGTTTTGTGAATGACAGCTTCCTTTACCTCAGGATTTTTTTCGACTTTTTCTTGAATTTGATCAGCATCAGCTTTCCAGTAGCTAGTTTTTTTGGACAGACCACTCGCTTTGACAATATCCTTATCACTTACATGTTTATTCCCTTGTACTTCAATGTTAGAAACATTACTCAGAGAAGATTGAGAATATACAATAAATAAAATAAGGATGAAAAAGAGTGATAAATACAAAATAAGCCGTCTATTTGCTTTTTGCTTTCGCTGTTCTTGCAGCTTCGGTACACGATCTTCTAAAACAATTAACTTACCTTTTTCCATTTTTTTCACCCTTATCCATTTGAGAAAATAAACGAGGACTTACCATCTATTTATTTCCAATCTTTGCTTCATGAGAATATCCCCATTATAGCATAGAATAAACACATAAAAGCTACCTTTTCACGCATAACCATACAGCGACGGGCTGAGTAATTAGCGACCGATAATCTCAACTTCTGTATGAATATCAATATCGAATTTCTCTTTAATTGTTTTCTTAACATGAGCAATTAAATTCAGCACGTCTGAAGCCGTTGCATCTCCTGTATTGACAATGAAGTTCGCATGCTGCTCACTAATTTGCGCACCGCCTACTGAAAAACCTTTTAAGTTGGACTTTTCAATTAAGTCTCCTGCATAATTTGGAAGCGGATTTCTAAAAATACTTCCTGCACAAGGGAAATTCCAAGGCTGTGTTTCGCGGCGATAGTCTTTATTTTTCTGCATGACCGCCACAATATCATCTTTCGTTCCCTTTTTCAAACGCAGCACAGCTTCTACACATACTCCAGGACGGTCTTTTTGTAGAATGGAATGACGATACGAAAATTGAAGCTCTTCATTTGTCAGCCACTCCAGAGTGCCATCTTCAAATAAAATCAGCGCTTTTTCGACTACATGAGACATATCAGAACCATGGGCACCTGCATTCATATAAACAGCGCCTCCCACAGATCCAGGAATTCCACTTGAAAACTCCAATCCAGACAGACCTTGTTTTGTAATAACTGTTGCAAGCTTGATGCTAGGGTATCCCCCACCTACAGTAACCGTCTCTCCATCTACTGTTAAATCATCTAATCCGGCTCCGAGCTTAATGACCACACCTTCAATTCCCTTATCAGAAACAAGAAGATTAGATCCTCGACCAATCGCTCTCCATTTCACGCCGTGTTTTTTAATCATATCCATTGTAACTTTTAAGTGATCAACAGAATCAGGTTCTACAAGCACATCTGCTGGACCACCAATTTTCATTGTTGTATGTTTTGCTAGCGGTTCATTTTCACGAACCTTTCCAATATTCGCTTCGACTAACTCTTTTACTAACGCTTCCATAAGAACCTCCTAAAACCCTCTTTGCTGTTATAAAACTTTCATGTCAATGCGCCCTTACTTCTAATGCATAAGAATAATAAGAACAGATTCATAACTAAGCAGCAGCACCTTGTAAGATACCTTTTTTCTACGAAGGCACTCTATTCTGTTGTCAATTTCATCATTTTTATTTATCGTATGACATTCACCCATAGAATGTACGTTCATCTGCTATATAAAGTAATTTTGATTGTTTTTTTATCGTTTTTCATTTAGAAGTTAAACACATGCTGACAGTCATAAAAAAACGCTACGCTCATAAGTGCACATACGTTCACCTACTCACTAAGATAAAACATTTAACCTTACACATCATACCATAGTTGGACTCAAAATTGGTTATCACAACATTACATTTTAAAAACATTTCATACAAAAATATCATCTACCTGTAAAAAATCGAAAATAAACCGCCAACAAAATCCGGCGTGCACTTGGATTTAAGATGACGGTTTACTTCAGTAGACCATTGCCTACTTGACATTATACAATTTTTTTCAATTAATAGCGAGAATATCTACTAACATTTAACAAAACTCCAACTGCTGCCAGCATGAGCGTCAGCGACGATCCGCCGTAACTTAAAAATGGAAGCGTAATTCCCGTAACAGGCATAAGACCTGTTACCACGCCTATATTGATCATGACTTGAATCGCAACCATTGAAATAATTCCTAAGGCTAAAAACGTTCCGTAAAGATCAGGTGCTCCGAGCGCTACTTTAATTCCTCTCCAAAGCAATAAGCTAAACAAAAGTAGAACAAGTGTTCCGCCGATAAAACCGAGCTCTTCTGCCAGAATAGCAAAAATAAAATCAGTTTGAGGCTCCGGCAAATAAAAGAACTTTTGTCTACTTTGCCCTAACCCTAATCCAAGCAATCCCCCCGGCCCAATTGCATAAAGAGATTGAATGATTTGAAACCCGCTTCCAAGCGGATATTCCCAAGGATTTAAAAATGAGGTGATGCGTTTAATCCGATAAGGAGCTGATAAAACAAGCCCTACAAAACCGGCAACGCCAAGCAACCCAAGACCTGCAAAGTGACTTACCTTTGCTCCTGAAACAAAAATCATGACTAAACAAGTTCCAACAAGCACCGTTCCAGTTCCTAAATCCGGCTGCATCATAATAATGCCAAACGGTAAGAAAACCAGTAATAACGCCGGTAACATTCCTTTTCTAAAGGATGTAATTTTCTTCTGGTTTTCTGATAAATATTTCGCTAAAAATATAATCATAGCAAACTTCATAAATTCTGAAGGCTGAATCGAAAACGCTCCAACTCCTATCCAACTTTGCGACCCATTCCGTACTAGCCCTACTCCCGGAATCAATACAAGTACCAGCATAACAAAGCAAATGATTACAATTGGCTTTGCCCACGTACGCCACATCCAATAATCAATATTCATGATGACAAACATCGCGCATACACCAAGCCCTGCAAATAAGAGCTGGCGTTTAGCAAAGAAAAAAGAATCATTAAACTTGTATGTAGCCCATACCGCACTTGCACTGTATACCATGATAAGGCCGATGGTTAGCAAGGAAAGCGTAACGATTATGAGAAAAAAATCTGGGGTAGACCTTTTTGTCGACACTGTCACACACCTCTAAAAATAGATTAGGGCTAGTGTATTTTCTAGGTGTTTAGACAAGCCCTTATTTCAGTTTATGCACAGATTCAATAAAGATGTCACCACGTTCTTCAAAAGTTTTAAATTGATCCCAGCTTGCACAAGCAGGAGATAATAAAATAACATCTTCTTCATCTGAACAAGCATATGCTTCTGAAACTGCTTGTTTAACATTATCGACACGTTTTACAATTTGTATTCCCTCTTCTTTGGCTACGCGTTCAATTTTAGGAGCCGTTTCACCAAACGTAATAACAGCTTTCACATTTTTAAACTCTTCTTTTAAATCATCAAACTCATTGCCGCGATCGAGTCCGCCTGCAAGTAGAATCGTCGGCTGTGAAAAAGCGGAAAGAGCTACTTTTGTAGCAAGCATATTTGTAGCTTTAGAGTCATTATAAAACTTACGTTTGTTGATTGTCGTGACATATTGAACGCGGTGTTTAACACCAGCAAACGTTGTGAGCACGGAGTAGATAGCTTCATTTGAACAGCCGTACAGCTTCACAACGGATACAGCTGCTAAAATATTTTCTTGATTATGTTTGCCTGGCAGCACCACATCTTTTAACGACATCACTTCTTCATCTTTAAAGAAAATCGTTTCGTTTTTAATATACGCTCCTTCTGTCGTTTGAGCTGTAACAGAAAAAGGTACTTTTGTCGCTTTAATATTTGCACTAGCTTTCATCACTAGCTCATCATCCGCATTAATAACGGCAAAGTCTTCACTTGTTTGATTGTTAAAGAGATTTGCTTTCGCTTTGATATATTCCTCTTTTGTACCATGATAGTCTAAGTGAGCATCAAACAAATTCAATAATAAAGAGATTTTCGGACGGAATTTTTCAATTCCCATCAGCTGAAAAGAAGAAAGCTCCGTTACAATTACATTGTCCTTTGTTGCTTTTTGCGCCACTTCACAAGCTACTGTTCCAATATTTCCAGCAATCAACGGCTGCTTTTGATCTTCTTCTAACATTTTATAAATGAGCGTTGTTGTTGTTGTCTTCCCATTGCTTCCCGTAATTCCGATAAAAGGAGCTTCGCTAATTTCATAAGCTAATTCTACCTCTGTTAAAATCGGAATATGTCGCTTTAATGCTTCTTGCAATAGAACATTTGAATACGGAATCCCAGGGTTTTTTACAATAACATCCGCTTTGTCTAAAAGCTCAAGCGGATGATGTCCACAGACAACTTCAATGCCCGTTTTTTCTAATTCCTGTGCTGCTGCGTTCTCTTCGTACGGTTTTTGATCATTAACGACTACTTTAGCACCAAGCTGTTTAACTAACTGAGCGGCTGCTAAACCGCTCTTGGCTAATCCTAAAATAAGTACTTGTTTACCTTGATACGTATTGACTGATTTCATTTAAATCCACACCTCGATATAAATTCCAAGCATTGCAAATAATAGTCCTACAGCCCAAAAAGTCATAACTACGCGCCATTCAGACCAGCCGCTTAGCTCGTAATGGTGATGAAGCGGGCTCATTTTAAACACACGTTTTCCTGTTGTTTTGAAAGATGCGACTTGAATAATAACAGATAATGTTTCAATAACAAACACACCACCAATAATAACAAGCAAGAATTCCATTTTCATTAAGACAGCCACCGTAGCGATAGCTCCTCCTAGCGCTAAAGAACCCGTATCTCCCATAAATACTTTTGCAGGATGGGCATTAAAAACTAAAAATCCTAACACAGCTCCTACTACAGCAACTGAGAAAATAGATAGTTCAAACTGCTCTGCATTCCAGGCGAGAACTGCAAATGCACCAAAAGCAATCGCACTTGTACCAGATACAAGTCCGTCTAATCCATCCGTTAAGTTGACCGCGTTTGAAAAACCAACAAGCCAGATGATGAGGAAAACAACATAAAACCAACCTAAATCGATTGGGTCTTTAATTCCTGGAATCGTCACTTCAGTTGAAAACTCAAACTGTCTTGCAATAAAGTAAAAAATAATTGAAATGACAACCTGACCTAAAAACTTTTGTTTAGATGTTAATCCAAGGTTACGCTTTAACACTACTTTTATAAAATCATCTAAAAATCCTAATAAACCAAATCCGATTGTGACAAATAATAATAGAAACGTCTTATATGTAAGTTCTGCATATTGATTGACCATAATAAGAGTTGCCACAATAATAGATAATAAAATCATGATACCGCCCATTGTAGGTGTACCTGATTTTTTCTGGTGAGATTTCGGGCCTTCATCACGAATACTTTGACCAAACTTTAATCTTCTTAAGAAGGGAATAAAAATCGGCGACAATACAACCGTAATCAAAAAGGCTACGCCGATTGTCAATAAAATTGATTGTTCTAGCACGATGTCCCCTCCTTAACTTCCAACTCATTCCGACTCATTTTGTTCTCTACCCATTTCATTACTACTTTCGCTCCTCAATCATTTTGCGTGCTACTTCTCGATCGTCAAAATCGAATACTTTTTTACCAATAATTTGATAGGTCTCGTGCCCTTTTCCAGCAATGACAATAACATCATCTGCATGCGCTGTTTCCACTGCATAGCGAATAGCTTCTGCACGATCAGCAATCGTCACATAGTTATCTGTATCCAAACCTTCTTCCATATCTTTTAAAATAGCCAATGGATCTTCACTTCGTGGATTATCAGATGTCAAAATAGCTTGTGTACTGTATTCAGCTGCAATCTGAGCCATGATTGGTCGTTTTGTACGATCTCGATCTCCGCCACAACCAACAATAACATATATATTGCGTTTTGCGAATTCTTTTACAGTTTTTAACACGTTCTCTAAGCTGTCCGGCGTGTGGGCATAATCCACGATAACCGTAAAATCTTGCTGCGCATCAACCACTTCAAAACGCCCAGACACACCTTCTAACACTTTTATTTCCTCGACAATAACTGACAGAGGGAGACCAGATACTAAACATGCAGCCGTAGCCGCTAATACGTTGTAGACGCTAAATTTCCCAATAAGCTTCATTTCTACAGAAACCGTTTCTGTCGGTGTTGTCAAATCGAACGTTGTGCCGCTGTTTGTAATTTGAATATTCGTTGCACGAATATCACTTTCACGGTCAATACCGTACGTAATCACTGTAGCAGCCGTGTTTTTAATATATTCCTCGGTTGCCGCATCATCGACATTAAGAACAGCAAATTTAGGACGATTATGGTTATAAGCATTTCCTAACTGTGCAAATAGCAACCCTTTCGCACGACGATAATCTTCCATTGTATGATGATAGTCGAGGTGATCTTGCGTTAAGTTACTAAATACCGCCACGTCAAAGTCGCACCCGTGTACGCGTCCTAAGTCAAGCGCGTGAGATGATACTTCCATCATCGCTACTTCTACATTCTCTTCCACCATTTGATTAAATGTTTTTTGAAGAGTCAGCGATTCAGGCGTTGTGTTTTTCACATCATAAGACGTATCACCAATACGAATTTCAATCGTTCCAATTAGACCCGTCTTTTTATGCTGTGATTTAAAGATATGCTCAATTAAATGTGTAATCGTTGTTTTTCCATTTGTGCCTGTTACACCAATTAAATGCATTTTTTGTGTGGGCTGATTGTAGAAAGCATCCGCCAGCACTGCCATTGCTCGCTTTGTACTCTTCACGCGTACAACGGGCACTTCTACATCCACAGGCTTTTCTGCTAAGATTGCTACTGCCCCTTTTTCCACAGCCATCTGTGCAAAGCTATGACCATCAACCGTATAGCCGTCTATACAAATGAACAATGCTCCGGGCTTAACTTCTCTTGAATCCATTTCAATTGACGTAATATCAATATTCTGTTCAGGAAGCTGAACAAAATCATGTAAATGTGTTAGTAGTTCTCGTAAATCCATTCCTACCATGTCCTCTCTATTTGTAAAGTGAAACGTTTGTTATAAGACGCTATGGCAACTATTCTTCTTTTTCTAGCACCTAACCTATTACATTTTACAGAAAAAGAAGCCCGGAGGGAACACCCCCAAGGCTTATTTGTTGATTTCATGTTCACACGCAGCGTAACCTGCTGATTATCATGCAAGGAAGAATAATAGTTTATAGAGATTTTTATTTTCCCATATAAATTCTAACCGTTTCGCCTTCTTTAACTTTCGTTCCGGCTGCAGGAGACTGCTTGACCACTTTATCTCCTTCGCCACTCACATCTAATTTTAAATTAAGTAGCTGTTCTTGTAACTCTTTTTTTGACATTCCTACGACATTTGGTACTTTTATCATTGGTGTGTCCAGCCACGTTAACTCTTTTTCAATTTGTCCTTTACGCGGTTTAACGTCCATCACACGCAAACTGTCTTCAATCATTTTACCTACAATCGGAGCTGCTACCACTCCACCAAACTGAATGGTGCCCTTTGGATTATCAACCGCAACATACACGACAATTTCAGGGTTATCTGCTGGTGCAACACCGATAAAAGAAACGATGTGATTATTTTTTAAATACTTTCCATTTTGAGCTTTCTGCGCCGTACCCGTCTTTCCTCCAACGCGGTACCCTTCCACAAAAGCTCCTTTTCCGCTTCCTTGTGCGACTACACTTTCAAGAGCAAAACGCACTTGCTTAGACGTTTCCTCGGAAATAACTTTTCGCTTAGCAACCGGTTTATGACTGCTTACAACTTTTCCGGTAGTTGGATCCACCCACTCTTTTGCAATATAAGGTTCATAAAGTGTTCCACCGTTTACGGCTGCGGAAACAGCAGCTACTTGTTGAATAGGCGTAACGGCAACCCCTTGCCCAAAAGCTGTTGTAGCTTGTTCAACCGGCCCTACGCGCTCAAGCGGGAACAAAATTCCTTTTGCTTCCCCTTGTAAATCAATACCTGTTTTTTGACCAAAGCCAAATTCTTTAATGTATTTGAACAATTTCTCTTTTCCTAAACGTTCCCCAAGCTCCACAAAACCAGGGTTACATGAGTTCTGTACAACTTCTAAAAAAGACTGCTGTCCGTGTCCCCCTTTTTTCCAGCAGCGAAGTCTCGCTCCTCCAACTTCCGCCGCCCCATCATCGTAGAATTGATCTTTTAGTAAATCCACTTTCTTTTCTTCAAGAGCAGCTGCCAGTGTAATAATCTTAAACGTTGATCCGGGCTCATATACGCTCCAGATTGGAAGATTGCGATTATACACCTCAGGCTTCACATTTTTAAAATCCGTCGGATCAAAGCCCGGACGACTTGACATACCTAAAATTTCACCATTTTTAGGATTCATAGCAATGGCAATCATACCATCTGGATTATAAGCTGTCTGAGCATTATCCAACTCACGCTCCATGATTGTTTGCACACGTGAATCAATGGTCAATCTCAAATCGAGCCCGTCCACAGGCGCTGTGTAGTCATCGGCTATATTGGGCATCTTTTTACCTTTAGCATCAGAATACAATTTAACTGAACCTTTTTGTCCTTTTAGCTCTTTATCATAATATAATTCAAGGCCCGTTAACCCTTGATTATCTACTCCCGCAAAGCCTAATACATGCGACAAATAACTTCCAAACGGATAGTACCGCTTCGAATCCTCAGCTATATATACGCCTTTTAAATTTAAATTTCGCACTTCATTTGCTTTCGCATGTGAAATTTTTCTTCCTTCAGGACGCAAATATACGCTAGAAGAAGCTTTTGTTATTTGTTCATATACTTTTTCTTTTGATGCTCCCAGCACTTTTGCTAACTTTTCAGCCGTAACAGCTGGATTTTCAACTTGTCTTGGCATAACTAAAACGGTCGGTGCACTTTTATTTGTAGCAAGTGCCACATCATTGCGATCTAGTATCTTTCCTCTTTCAGGTTCAAAAGGAATATTCCGACTCCATAAGTCTTTGGCTTTTTCAGTTAGCGTATCCCCAGTCAGCAACTGTACATATCCAAGCCTTGTATCAATAATCAAAAACACAATAAAACCGACAAACAAAACAATGGCTAGCCTTTTACGAACTGTGACTCCTGATACCCGCATATATTAGAACCTCCTCTGAATCGGCTCGTTCCAATATATGCTTGTACAGGATTCACTAGAACTTATTTTCTAGTCAAGTTGCTTATCGTCTTTTTTACTGTCAGATTCACTTTTTTCCGTTTCTTTTAGCTTATTTAACGTGCTTGAAAATTCTTTAGGCGTTTCAAGTTCCACTTTCAGGTACGTTCCTGCTTTTAGCGGATCTCCTGCTTTAATACTTTGACTTACAACATAACCATTTTCAAGTGCGCTAGGTCGAACGTTGACAAATTCACTAAAGCGAATAACGTCACGATGTGAAAAACCTGTTAAATCAGGCATTGTGGCTTTTCCGTTTGTCTTAATGAACACGCGTTGACCAGTGACAATGGTATCAGAAGTCGGTGATTGGCTTTCTACCGTATCTCCTTTACCTATTACAACAGGAACAAGCCCTTTTTGTTTTAAGTCTTTCACGGTACTATCAACTGATTCATTAACGTAAGATTTAAGCTTGATTTCTGAATCCACTTTCTTTTCTTTCGTTTCTTTTCCGTCTTCATCCGTTTTTTGAGGCTCCACTCCTAAATACTGCAGACTATTTTTCATCACCGGATTAAATACAGCTGTAAGCGGCGCAGTACCCGTTTCTTGAGGCGTGAGAGTTGGATTTTTAACGGCTACATAGACAAGGAGCTTTGGATCCTTAGCAGGTGCAAAGCCCATAAAGGAAATGAAATTTTTCCCGTGTCCATGCAGGTAACCTCCGGTAGGCCCAGGAATTTGAGCTGTTCCCGTCTTTCCAGCGACATCGTATCCTTCAATCGCGTAAGGTTTGCCTGTTCCATCATCAGAAGAAACAACGGTTTCTAAAATACCTAGCGTTTCGTTCGCTGCTTTTTTAGAAATAGGCTGGCCTACTACGGTAGGTTTTGTTTTCTTAATTGTTTTCTTATTTGTTTCATCGACTACTTGTTTAATCACGTAAGGCTTCATCATTTTCCCGTCATTTGCAATCGCAGTAGCCGCTTGAATTTCTTGAATAGGCGTAAAAGCAGACGCCTGTCCAAACGCAGTGGTTACGCGGTCTCTCGGGTACTTCGTCACTAACTTGCTAGAAGCTTCATTTGGCAAGTCAATTCCCGTCTTATCCATAAAGCCAAACTTGTCCAAGTATTTATACAAACGGTCGGTACCTAATTTTTCGTTGGCTAAAATGGCAACCGCTACATTTGAAGACCTTTGAATTCCTTCATTAAATGTAATAGCTCCCCAGCCGACTCCGCCGTTGTGATCGTTAATCGGAACGCTGTTTTTCGTTACTTTATAAGATCCCGACTGATAGCGGTCTTCGCCGTTATAAACGCCTGCATCAATCGCGGCTGCTAGCGTAAAGATTTTCATCGTTGAACCAAGCTCATAGCTGTTTTCAACAAACGGATTGCGATAAGAAGTGATATCACGAATATTTGGATCAAATGAAGGTCGGTTTGACATCGCCAAAATTTCACCGGTTTTCGGATTCACTACCGTTGCCATTAGCTCTTCTGGTTTATATTCTTTAGCAGCAGCTGTCATCGCATCCTCTAAAAACGTTTGAATTTTTTCATCAATCGTAAGCGTAACGCTGTCTCCGTTTTTAGGAGCTACAATTGACTCTTTTGGATCCGGAAGCTTAATTCCGTTTTTAGCAGCTTCGTATTTTACATATCCATCTTCTTCAGAAAGCTGCTTATCAAATACTTTTTCAATTCCCATTTTCCCTACGATTTTACCCGTATCATCTTTTTGTGCATATCCTAAAATACTTGAGGCAAATACACCGTTTGGATAGAAGCGCTTCGAATCGCGTAAAAACGTGATGCCCGGGAGATTTAGCTTCTCAATTTTTTGCTTTAGCACGTTATCAATATCACGTCCGCCTGGGCCAAGTTCTACTTGGAAGGTACCACGTTTAATTCCTCTTGTTAACATGCTTTCAATTTTCGATTCGTCCATCTTCAACAACGGGGCTAATTTTTGAGCCGTCTTTTCTGGGTCTACCACATGTTGCGGGTGATCTTTATCTTTTGTTTGTTTTTTATCTAAAATCGCCACAACCGTATAAGCACCCGTGTCTTGGGCGATTGCTTCTCCATTTCGATCGTAAATCGTACCGCGCTGTCCTTCAATTTTAGACGTTCGCGTATGCTGTTTTTGTGCAATTTCGGCTAAAGCTTCTCCGTCTGCTTTGCCCGTCGCTTGGATGTAAAAGAACCTGATGGCTAATACAAAAAAGAGCAATGCAAATATTAAAATTAATATTGCTGCTCCTGTACTAATATTGCTATTTTTTCTTGGCGTAGTCATCGCAATTAATCGTTAACGACTTTTACGTTATTTTCATTCAATTTTAGTCCAAGTTCTTTTGCTTTTGTCCAAATACGATCGTATGCACTTAACTCTGTTACCTGTAATTTTAACTCATTGTTTTTTGCTTCTTGCTTGTCAATCTTTCCATCGAGTGATTGCACTTCTTCACTGATGCTATAAAGCGAAGATTGATTTGAAATGATTTGCACAGACCCAAACAGCATGAGTGCGACAAACCCAGAATACACAATTTTTTCACCAACCGTGATTTTTCTTTTTGTCTTTCGAACAACTTGACGTACCGTCTTTTGCTGCTTCTGCTGCTGGTCTTGCTCTCTTACTTTGTATGCTGCATTGTTCATTCTCGTCCCCTCCTCTTTGATTAAACCCTTTTATTAGACTAATTTCTCAACAATTCGAAGCTTTGCCGAACGCGCGCGCTTATTTTCTTCTACCTCTTCTTCTGAAGGTAAAATAGGTTTTCTTGTGATGACTTTCATTTTAGGTTTAAATTCTTCTGGAATAACCGGCAGTCCATGAGGAAGCTGCGGAACCGTGCTTGCATTTTTAAACGCTACTTTACAAATTCGGTCTTCAAGTGAATGGAAGGTAATAACACTTACACGTCCACCTTTTTTGATTACATCCATGGCCTGTTCAATTGCATCTTCAAATACTTGAAGCTCATCATTTACAGCAATGCGAATAGCCTGGAAAATCCGTTTTGCCGGATGTCCGCCCGTTCGTCTAGCTGGTGCTGGAATACCATCTTTAATAAGATCAACCAGCTCTAGCGTTGTTTCAATTGGTTTAGACTCTCGATATGCTTCAATCTTGCGGGCAATTTGTTTCGAAAACTTTTCTTCTCCGTATTGGAAAAAGATTTTTACAAGTTTTTCATAAGGCCATTCATTTACTACGTTGTACGCAGAAAACTTTGAGTTTTGATCCATGCGCATATCAAGCGGGGCCTCATGATGAAAGCTGAACCCTCGCTCTGGTGTATCCAACTGAGGAGACGAGACGCCTAGGTCAAACAATACTCCATCTACTTCTTCAATTCCATGTTTCATTAGCTGCTCTTTTAAATAGCGAAAATTACTTTTGATTAGAATAACTCTGTCTAGATACGGGGCTAATTTTTCTTTTGCATTTTCAAGAGCAACATCGTCTTGATCAAACGCAATTAATTTCCCTTTTTCTGATAGCTGTTTTACGATATATTCACTATGACCTGCTCCGCCAAGCGTGCAGTCGACATATACTCCATCCGGCTTAATATTTAAGCCTTCCGCTGCTTCTTTAAGCAAAACAGTTGTGTGATTAAACATTATGACACCTACTTCTTTCTAAACTACTTAGTTATGTATACAAAAAGCAAAAAACGGTGTTTTTCTTTGATATATATACACGTTTATATTATATATCAAAGTTCAACATTATTTCAGCTATTTATATAAGAATTAAGTAGAATTTTGTCTTTTTGTCACAAATAGTGTCATTTTGTTAAAAGTAGGACATATTCGTAGAATAAAATGTAAGGAATATAAGGTTTTTTTGCGTAATTAGAAATAAATACCTTATAAGGATTCAATTGGATGACATTCACCTTGTAAACTTGTTCTCTTTTCCAAAATAAAAATCCTGCTTTTCAGCAGGATTTTATTAGACATAGCAGACTTTTAACTGGTGATTTAATTCGACTTCAGCACTTAGTAAATCTGACACAAATTGCATACCATAGCCGTTTAAATAATACATAATATTCCACATGCGTTCTTGTGGAGCATTGTAGGGACGAAGAGCAAGTTCAATTTGAGCATATTTTGAATGCTTCACATCGTGCTTAATGAGCTGTTTGGATTCGACAATCTTTTGAATGGTTTCAAACTGCTTTTGAATAATCGCTCGATTTTTAAGCATGACTTCATCAAATGTTTTGTCTTCTTTTTGAATATTTTCACGAAGAGTTTTATGAATTTTTTCAAAATCTTCTTTCGCTTTTTCAAAATACATTTCGTACGGGTTGTGAACTTCTGTCTTAAGCCAGTGCTCCCTCTCTGCATCTACGCCTTTGTTAATGACATTCGAAAGGTCTAACTGAAGTTCATCCATATACTTCTCGATATGTCTTTCTACGATTGCATAGGATAACCTCGGAACCACGGGAGGCATTTTAAAGCTAAATAAAGAAAATGCTTTTTCAAGCTCTGCCCAATACGCTACTTCCCCTGGACCTGCAATAAACGCAAGGGTAGGAAGTAAGTACTCCTGCATAAGGGGTCTAGTCACAACGTTATTACTAAGAAGCTCTGGCGTTTGTTTAGCAATTTGAACCAGCTCTTCTTTAGACAGCGCGAGTTCATTTTGCTTTCCAACAAACTGCTCTTGCTCTGCGTCTCTTTCTAAAAGTACTCTGTTTTCGTTGTGTGAATAAAAGAGATGAGCCGTTTCTTCTCCCACTTCAATCATTCGTCCGTATTGTTTTTGAATCTCTGTTTGCTGTTCCATAACGGCTGACGATAATTTGTCATTTTGTTCAATTAACGTCACAAAGAAAGAAGATTCAATGCTGCGCACTTCTTTAGAAGCTGCATCCATTAAAATAAGACCTGACTCTGCAAACAATGTGGTAACCAAATGAGCAAAGAAATCGACATAGGTACGTGATTTATCTAACGCCTCTAAAACAAAGTGTAACACCTGATTTGTATGCGCCGTTTCGTTAAACGTTTGAAAAACATCACGAACCCAGCTTCTACAGGCTTCCTGATCTAATTCGATTTGAGAAACCATTTGCTTTTTCTTTAAAGAATGCTTTAACGTTTTCTTTAAAAGCTGGTTTTTATGCTCTGTGTATACATGGTTGATCTCAGCAAAATCATGATCTTCTCCAGCAATCCAAAATACCGGAAGCACGGGCACGTTTAGAGCTGCCTCTTGTTGTTTAGCTAGCAGCACAATTGAAATCACTTTATGAATGGTGTACAAAGGACCCGTAAGCAGCCCCGCTTGCTGACCTCCAACGACCACTACGCTGTTAGGATCTTTTAGCTTTTCAATATTTTCAATCGTCTTAGAAGATGCTCCGTAGCGCTTATTAAAATCAAGCAGATACTCAGCAAGCTGTTCTCTTGGATAAGACTGCTTTTGAACGTCCGCTAAACGTTTTTCATATACGTCTTTTTCGTGTATATTATAATGAAAAAAGGAAAGTGCTTGCTTTTCACCTTTTATGTAATCGTTCGTTAGTTTGTTTCCCGCCTTTAAAGAGACGTCTGTAATCTCCATGAAAGAACTTCCTTTCTTTTCCTAATACTTATATTCTCTACATATAGCTTCATTATCCATAATGTAACTGCTCACGTCTAGTAACATGCTTTACAGAGAGGAAATACGAAAAGCGATTCCACCTATATTTAACACAATATGTGCAATAAGAAACAAAACGAAATTCATTCGAAAGAACCCTTTCGCAATAAGCTTCATTTCTAAGTCATGTTTGACTTTCCAATGTACAAACATCATAATCATTGCCACAACTAAAAGGACTAACGCAATCAACCACAAAAAAGAGTGCCCAAAAATTTCCACAGCTGCATAATGCACGGACAAAATAAGAAAAACCGTAGTAATGTACGTTGCTATGTGGACAGATTTCCTTTTATTTTTCGTCAGTTTGCGTAAAAGCATGTATAGAATAAAAAAACCGACGAGCGGCAGAGTGACAAACGTCGCAAAAACGCCAGCAATAAAACTTCCCATGTTACTCACCCTTTTCTTCTTCGATTCCTTTTATTGACCTATATAAAAAGTCAACAATAGGCGTCGACGTTCTTTTTTCAGCAGCTTGTGTTTGGATATAACCTAAGATAGCATCAATCTCGGTTTGCCGCCCCTCCTGTATATCTTTTAGCATAGAAGATTGATTTGTACTCGTGCGCGAACAAACCCCCAGCGCATTTTCCCAATAATTAAAAGCTGAATCCAGTTTTAACACATCTGCAATCTCTTCATACAATAGACGCATCGTTTTATAAAAGTAGCTGTTGTGAATCAGCTGCCCATTTTTCACGCGATACAGCGCCGTAAGAGGATTAATGAGCGCATTTACAACTAATTTCTTCACCAGCATCGCATACCAATCTTTTTCAATTACCCAAGGAAAATTCACAATCGGTAAGATAGACTCCATTTCTCCTCTGTACGAAGCAATACGGGTTGTTCCTATTCCTGTATGATGGACGCTATCCATATTTGTACGCATTGCCCCATGTTCAACTGTACCCAAATAGAGAGTGCGCTGCGGGAGGTTTTTGAGAATTTCAATATGGCTCATACCGTTTTGGATAAACAAAAGGGGAGTATGTATAGTAAGGGTTTTAATAAAAGGAATAATCTCTTTTAAATGATACTGTTTTACAGTAATAATGATTAAATCTGCTTCTTTTATGTTTTTTTCCAGAGGGATAGCACTGACTTTTTTCGTGTGATGTTCCCCTTGTCTATGTAAGGTAATTCCATTTTCGTTAATACACTTTGCTTGAGTTGGTGTTTTCGTGTACAAGGTTACATCATAACAATCTGATAAATACGCGCTAAACAACAGACCTAATGATCCGCCTCCAATAATACCTATAGTTTTCATCGTATTTTTTGTTCCTCTTTCTATTATTGAGTTTCATTTTAGCAAAAAAATGCTTTGAATTAAATGCATTCTTTAAATTTTACCTATTCATATAGCCCGTGTGATTAAAAATCACCGGGCTTATTGTAAATTATTTAGAGTGATCCCGTTTTTTTCTATTATACGGGATACACCGGATGTTTACGACGGCTAAAGGTCACATTCTTTGTTTCATATAATCGAAAGCGGTCAATTAACGTTCGACGCAGTTCGTTAGCAGGAACGATGTCGTCAATAATAAGTTCAGATGCCAGCGTATAGATATCGATGTGTTCTTTATACTCTTGCTGTTTCTGTTTAACAAACATGAACCGCTCTTTCGGATCTTCAATTTCATTAATTTTATTAGAATAGACGGCATTTACTGCAGCTTCAGGACCCATTACGGCAATTTGAGCAGTAGGCAATGCAATGCAGCAATCTGGTTCAAAAGCCGGACCAGCCATAGCGTAAAGCCCTGCGCCATAAGCTTTACGCATGACTACGGAAATTTTAGGAACTGTAGCTGAACTCATCGCTGCAATTAATTTGGCTCCATGTCTAATGATGCCAGCTCTTTCTACTTTGGTTCCAATCATAAATCCAGGCACGTCAGCTAAAAACAGCAAAGGAATATGGAATGCATCGCACAGTTGAATAAATTTTGCGCCTTTATCTGCTGAATCTACAAACAGCACTCCCCCTTTAACTTTTGGCTGATTAGCAACAATCCCTACTACTTTTCCATCTATTCGTGCAAGCCCTGTTACCAATTCGGCAGCAAACAGTTTTTTCACTTCAAAGAAGCTCCCTTCGTCAATAAGGGTATCAATTGCTTCATAGATATCAAATGGAACATTTTGATTCTCCGGAATTAGTTCTACTAAATCTTTTGTCTGCTTAGGCTCTTTAGCTTTTTGTACTTTAGGCTTCTCTTGATAGTTTTGTGGAAAGTACGTTAAATAAGATTTGGCATACGAAATAGCTTCTTCTTCAGAATAAGCCAGCACATCCCCGCACCCGCTAACGCTGCAGTGCATATGCGCTCCTCCCATTTCTTCTAGCGTAACCTTTTCTCCAATAACGGCTTCGGCCATACGCGGCGACCCTAAGTACATAGAAGCGTTCCCATCTACCATCACAACAATATCACAAAATGCAGGGATATAAGCCCCTCCAGCTGCTGACGGACCGAAAAGCAAACAAATTTGAGGAATGACGCCGGAAAGTTTTACTTGATTGTGAAAGATCCTTCCAGCTCCTCGGCGGTTTGGAAACATATCTAATTGATCCGTAATACGAGCTCCCGCGGAATCCACCAAGTACAGTAAAGGCACATGCAGTTTTTCCGCTACTTCTTGAATCCGAATAATTTTCTCTACTGTTCTGGCCCCCCAAGACCCTGCTTTTACAGTAGAGTCATTAGCCATTACACAAACCGTTTCACCGTTTACTTTTCCAATTGCGGTTACAACACCGTCTGCCGGCAACCCTTGGGCTTTATTATTTGCAAACATGCCGTCTTCTTCATATTTCCCGTCATCAAATAAAAGAGCTAAACGTTCTCTTACAAAAAGCTTCTGTTGCTTTGCAAGTTTCTCTTTGTACTTTTCAGCGTTGCCCCGCTCTACTTTTTGACGGTTTTCATCATATTTTTTCTGAGATTCACCTGTATGTATCATGATATCCCCCCTTTATGAGTTATGAAATAGTCACCAAAACGTCGCCTTCGTTAACAAAATCCCCCACCGCTATATGGACCGTCTCTGCAATACCGGCTTGATCGCTTTCAATAGGAATTTCCATTTTCATAGATTCTAATACAACAACAACTTCTCCTTTGGCTACACTTGCTCCTTGCTGAACAAACACATTAAATACCATGCCTGCCATTGTCGCTTTGATTTCACTCATTGTGGTGCTCCTCCTTTATTTAATACTGTTGATAATAACGATGTGTTGTAGGCGCCTTTTTCATATAACTCTTCATTTAACAACTGCTTAAATAGAGGAATATTTGTTTTGATTCCCTCTACAACAGCTTCTGTAAAATATGATTTAGCTAGTTCAATTGCATTTGAACGCGTACGACCAGTAATGATAACCTTTGCAATCATTGGATCATAAAAAGGTGTAACCGCATTCATATCACTGTAGCCGCTATCTACGCGCGCGTAGGTTCGCTCCGGCAAGTGATAACCCGTAATTTTCCCCGGAGCCGGTAAAAAAGTAAACGGATCTTCTGCATAAATTCGAAATTCAATGGCGTAGTTATTTGCTGCTATTTCCTCTTGCATACGAGGAAGCTTTTCACCGCGCGCAGCTAAAATCTGCCACTTAACTAAATCGACCCCTGCAATTTGCTCGGTGATCGGATGCTCAACTTGCAGCCGCGTGTTCATTTCAAGAAAATAAAAATTTTCGTCTTCATCCACGATAAACTCCACCGTACCCGCATTATAATAGCCGATTGCTTTAGCCGCTTGAACGGCTTGGTTTTGCATGGCTTGTCGCGTACTTTCTTTTAAAGAAAGCGCAGGGGCTTCTTCAATCACTTTTTGATTTCTTCTTTGTACAGAACAATCGCGTTCAAAAAGATGAACGACATTACCATGCTGATCTCCAAAGACCTGTACCTCGATATGTTTTGCGTTTGTGATAAGCTTTTCAATAAACATTCCTTCATGACCAAAATATGCTTTTGCTCTTGCTTTTGTTGAGGCATATACTTGTTTTACTGCTTCTTCGTTATCGCAGCGCACCATCCCAATTCCTCCGCCGCCTCCGCTTGCTTTTAACATAACGGGATATCCAATTACCTCCGCTACTTTACAAGCCTCTTCAACCGACGTCACATCACCTTCGCTGCCGGGGACAACAGGTACACCCGCTTCTTTCATCGCAGCGCGGGCAGCAATTTTGTCGCCCATCATCGAAATGATTTCGGGAGAAGGACCGATAAAACAAAAACCTTCATCAATCGCTCTTTTAGCAAATGCACTATTTTCCGATAAAAATCCATATCCAGGATGAATGGCGTCTACTTTTTCTTCATGACTAATTCTAAGCAGCTCTTCCACATTCAAATATGACTTTTGCACAGGAGGCTCTCCAATTCGACGTGCTTTTGTAGCCGCTTGAACATAAGGAAGTTCTGCATCTGCATCGGAATAGACAGCCACCGTTTCAATGCCCATTTGTTTGCATGTATGAATAATACGAAGAGCAATTTCTCCTCGATTTGCAATCAGTATTTTTTTCACCTTTCTCTCCCCTTTCCTCAAAATTCTACTTTCCCCCATATAATTCTACAATAATTTTAAAACTCCTCTACAATTTTTGAAAACGCTTTCTATTTGAATTCTGTTTCCCTTTTGCCTCCTTTCTAAAAAGTGATGTTTATAGTAATGTATTCCTCGTATTTAACCGAAAGAATTCATTTTTCTTTGTGCGCATTGAATATTCGTTCACCAATCACGAAAACAGAATATTTTGTATTTTTGTTATATAATATTAGATGAACGAACCAATCCAGTTCGTTCATCTAGCAAGGAGACATAACAAGGGGGATATGGGATGAATTACGAAGTGAAGCATTTAAAAATTAATTTTAAAACGCTAGAAGAGTTCAAGAAATTCAAAGAATATGGCATTCAAGAACTTTCAATGCTAGAAGAATTACATGCCAAGATTTCCGATAATGAAATAAATTCTCCGTTTTACGGCATTTATTTTGGAAATAGCTTAGTGGCTCGCATGAGTCTCTATAAACGAAACAAACAGTACGATCAATATTTCGAGCCGCCTCAAACGTATATTGAAGTGTGGAAACTTGAAGTGCTCAGCGATTTTCAGCGCAAAGGATTAGGTCAAACGCTCGTTGAATATGCCAAATCCTTTCAATTACCTATCAAAACAAGCCCGCGAGTAAAATCGAGTGATTTTTGGTCAAAAATGGGGTTCGTACCTGTAACGTATGATATCGATCGTGATTTGGGAGAAAACCCTCTTATTTGGCTACCAAACGGTGTAAGCGAACAAAAATAAACAGCTGATTTCCAGCTGTTTATTTTATATCTATGTGGTATATATGATCAACATGAAGTAGGGAGCATTCAAGCTATCGCTTTACTTTTGAACTTTTTCTAAATTTAAATTTTTATCCACTTGAAATTTCACTTTTCTACTTTTTTCATCCTCTTTTAATACAACCATTTTACGAGCCCTCTCCATAATTTCAATAAGAGCTTTATAGTCATCTTCCACAATTAACAAATTGTTTTGCAAAGCTTTTTTTTCTTTTTCCAAAATCGTTACTTTCTCTTGTAAACGTTCAATCTTTTGCTGCAGTTCTTCATTAGCTTCGAGAAGCTCCGACGAGTGTTTTTGCCCTTGATCTACATTTTCTAAATACTTAATTACCTCATTAAGCGAAATATGTTTCTCTGCTTCCATATATGATAAGCGTGCAGGCTGCTCGTCGTCTTTTGAAACAGTTCTTGCTTTTAATTCTTTTCTCTGTTTTTTCGCAAGGTCAATACCAGTCTTGTATTGTTTGCGCACAAAAGAATTCCAGCGGAAGCCACAAGCTGCTGATGTTCGTGTAAGTTTCTTCCCCACTTCTTCAAATGCAGCTAGCTGAGTGCCACCTTCACGTATATGACGCAGTACAATTTCTGCGAGTAATAAATCTTCATCATGAGTCCATGCATCTTGACGAGAAGAAGTCATTTTTCTATCCCTCCTTATCCGTACTTATTAAATGAATATGCACCTACTAGATAAGATAGACTATTGTTCCTCTTCTCAATCAAGAAAATCTTTCATATACTTTGAAGCAAAATGGGAAACCCGTGATTCTTTCATCTTTCGCTTATTAACTATATTGCTATGGAAATGCAGTTCATAACTATGTTTTTTTAACGATGACCTTTTGAACCGCTTCTTCATGCTCAGGCGATTCCCACAATATCGAACAGCGATGAATTTCTTGTTCCATTCGATTCCAAACCCGGCTTTGCTCCCATTTCTCAATAGCGATTTCTTTGTAAGCTTGCACTACTTGGGTCGATTTATGAGTAATAGGCGCTAACCACTCCTCACACCTCATAGTTAGCTCTTTAAACGACGTAACATAGGAAAGAAATCCAATTTGCTTTGCTCGTTCTACTCCATACAGCTGAGCACTGTAGATCATTTCCATCGCTTCTTGATACCGCAGCTTTTCAAGAAGAATGGTTCCTCCTCCCCAGCCTGTTGTAATTCCTAAATTCCCTTGAATAAAGCCCATTTCGCTATGTGTTGCACTTATACGGAAGTCACATGCAATCGCAAGCTCACATCCCCCCCCAACCGATGTTCCATTCAAAAGGGCAACTGTTGGTTTTGGGAGCGTTAAAATTTCATAAAGAATTCTCCCCATTTTCGTTAACATTTGAGACGCCTCTTTCGAAGTCTTTAGCTCATGAAATACGCTTAAATCTCCTCCACTGCAAAATGCGTCTGAACCAGCACCTGTAATTACAAAAGCTTTTACTAACTGATTATGTTTCACATAATCTACAGCTTGCTGCAGTTCATTCATCACATCATAATCAATAGCATTACGCTTTTCAGGGCGATTAATCACAAATGTAGCAATGCCTTGGCTTGTAGTAAACAGCTCGCTTTTTTTCATGCTTTTTCCTCCTTATGAACAAGGTATGAATCCTTTTACAACAGTAATTGTTTATTTAAAAAGAGTTCTTGTTCTATAAGAAAAATCCTTCTCTTCCAAAGGGCAGAGAAGGAAAAAAGGCAAAAAAATAAAAGACCCTTTAAGAGGGTCTTTTATTTAAATAAGCAATTATTTGCTTACTACGTCATTTCCTTTGTAAGTACCACAAGCTTTACATACGCGGTGTGATAGTTTCATTTCACCACAATTTGGGCACTCTACCATACCAGGAACTTGTAATTTAAAGTGCGTACGACGCGTTCTTTTCTTCATTTTAGATGTTCTTCTAAAAGGTACAGCCATTATTCCCACCTCCTTAAAAGAATTTTAAAATCATATGAAGGCCCGAAAGCCGGATCTTCGCATTTTTATTTCTTTTTGTCTTTAAAGAAATTTTCGAGTACGGCTAAGCGGGGATCTACTTTTTCCTGCTGTTCTTCTTCGGTAACAACTTCCCAGTCTTTTCCTGACTGTGGAGCTGCTCCTGCCGCTTGCTGATTTTCACTAAATACCTGCAGAGGAATTTCAACAATAATTAACTCTTGAATCAAAGGTTGTAAATCAACCGTTTCTCCCTCTACAATGCGTACTTCAGCATCTTCTTCATAATCAGCATTCACATTCAATAAAAACGTTTCAGTTGCGTTAATTTCAAACGGATACGGAACGTCAACTAATGTACGAGCACAAGGCAACGTCATTTCTCCTGAAATTTTAAGGTGAAACGTTACTTTCGAAGAGCTAATGTCGGCTCTTCCTTTCACCTTTACATCTGACATTCTACGAATTTGAGGATCAGCATTCATAAACTCTTTGCCGTCAATCACTTCGTCAAATGTTAGACCTTTATTTTGCAACTGATACAATTGATGTATTGTCCATTTCATTGTTAATCACCTCAAGGCAACAAAGGTTATTATAGCTTTCACAAGATTATTTGTCAATATTTTTTCTTTACACTATAATGTACTTAAATATGCTTTTTTGTAAAAATTTCTTACTTTCATAAAAAAACGTTTTTAAAACAAAGAGCTAGACTAAAAATAATAAATTAAAAGGAGACATTATGCAAGCAGTTGGAATAATTGTCGAATATAATCCTTTTCATAACGGACACGCTTATCATTTGCAGCAAGCCAAACAACAAACCGGAGCAGATTGTGTGATTGCTGTGATGAGCGGGCACTTTTTGCAGCGCGGAGAGCCTGCTCTAGTATCGAAATGGTCCCGCACAAGAATGGCTTTAGCCGCTGGTGCAGACTTAGTCGTTGAATTACCCTATGCTTTTTCTACTCAAAAAGCTGAAACATTCGCAAGCGGCGCTATTTCTATTTTGGAATCCCTTCACGCTGACTTTGTATGCTTTGGCAGCGAAAATGGCAATATTGACTCATTTACCCGCACCGCTGATTTGCTCGAAGCTCATGAATCAGAACTATCTGCCTTAATTCAACAAGAGATGAAAAAAGGAAACAGTTATCCAAAATCAGCTTCCAATGCTTTCTTACAGCTTTTCACGGAGGCTCCTATTGATCTATCTCAGCCAAATAATGTGCTTGGAATGAGCTATGTAGCTGCCATAAAAAAACAGCATGCATCTATTAAACCATATACAATCACTCGAATTCAATCACATTATCACGATGATTCCCTGTCTTCCTCTTTTATTTCAAGCGCTACAAGCATACGTAAAGCTATTTTTGACAGCAGCAGCCATGGGGACCTGGGCAAGCATATGCCAGTTAGTACAGCAAACGAATTAGCAGCTTACAAACAAGCACACGGACAGTTTCATCATTGGGAGCACTATTTCCCATTTTTGAAATACAAATTATTAACTACTCCACTTTATGACTTACAGCGTATTTATGAAATAGAAGAAGGTATTGAACATCGACTGCTATCTTATATTTCTTCATCTACTTCATTTGAAGATTTTTTAACAAATGTTAAAACGAAGCGATATACGAGAACCCGTTTACAGCGCATGTGCGTTCACCTTTTAACCAATACAACAAAAAGTGAGATGCAACAAGCTGATCCTTATATTCGCTTATTGGGAATGTCAAAGACCGGACAAGCCTATTTAAAAACAATTAAGAAAAAGCTGTCCCTTCCTATTGTATCCACTGTATCGCAATGTAAACTAAAAGAAATTGATACCGATATTAAAGCGACACATGTTTATAGTATGCCGTTTCAGGAGCCTCTGCGCTCTCAGTTTATGAAACAAGAATATACGCAGCCTCCTATCATTTGGCCATAAAAAAATCGTCTGCAAGAGACGATTTTTTTATGGTTTCAGCTTTTCTAAATAGGTTACGGCATCCGAAAATGAATCTACGGGTACAATTTTCATATCACTGTTTATTTTTTTGGCTGTCTTCACTGCTTCTCGGTAGTTAGAGCCAGCAGCCCCTTTTTCATTTGGTGCAAAGAAAATCTCTGCTCCTTCTTTATCTGCGGCTACAATCTTTTGTGAAATACCTCCGATTGGTCCTACCTCTCCTTTATCATTGATAGTCCCTGTACCTGCAACGCGGTGGCCTTTTGTCATGTCTTCTTTAACAAGCTGATTATAGATTTCAAGTGAGAACATCAGTCCCGCTGAAGGCCCCCCTATTTTTTCAGTATCAATATGTATATCGGGCTTGACTTTTAATTCTTGGTTCGTTTCTAAGGCAATTCCTAGGCCTACTCGTTTCGGCTCGTCAGGAAATGCTTTAACTTTTAGAGTATGTTTGCTTTCTTTGCCATCTCTTTTTACATAAATTGATACTGAATCTCCTGCTTTTTTAGTCGATACGTAGTTGATTAAGTCCTCAGCAGTTTGAATTTTTTTCTCATCTACTTTTGTCACGACATCTCCAACATGAAGTTTTCCATGTGCAGGCATATTTTCTACAACATATGTAACATATACGCCTTTATTGTGGTAGGAAACGCTCTTTCCAGCTGCTTCATATGCTACTGAAATAGCGGCATTTTTTGACGTATCCATCATATGTAATTGCCTTGTCGAGTAATCTTCATCGCTTTCACCCTGCTGCAAAATTTGCTTTGTAGGGAAAATTTCATGAAAGTCCTGTATTTTCGCAAGACCATATGAAAGAGGAGTTGCTCTGCCCATTCTTACAGTTGTAAGCATAAACGTCCCTTTTTCATGGTATCCATCTTCTACCTTAATAATAGGCGCAAGTTCTTCTGCCATTCCAGGCTTTGTAATGTAGTACGGCAATGGATAAAAACAAAGCATTGCCACCACTGCAATAACAGCCAAATATACCAAAATTCTAATTCTAGATTTCACTTTTTTTGTTCTCCTTCCAATGATCAATTGCTTGTAGAATAGAAGGCAACTGCTCATGTGCTGCTTGTTCACCAATTGACATCATTTCTTGAATGTTTGTAAATGCTCTGGAACTAAAAGTATCGAGATTAGGACGAATCATAACGTCTGAAGCAATAGTTCGGTGAGCTACTAGCTCATCTTGCAAAATATCTAAACTTTGCATAATGACATCAAAAATGGAGCTGATTTCTGCATTCACTTTCGCTTTTGATACATCGACTCCAATGACAATATCAGATCCCATCTCTTTTACAACCGATACAGGAATACGGTCCACTACCCCGCCGTCTACAAGCAATCGCCCATCAATTACTTCGGGAGCAAAGATTCCTGGAATTGAAATACTTGCTCTCACCGCTTCAGCGATAGGTCCTTTTTTAAACACCACTTTCTCGCCTGTTTTCAAATCTGTCGCTACAATGGCAAACGGTATAGATAGCTGTTCAATGGTTCTATTTTGCGTAAAGGTGCGAACCAACGATTTTACTCTGTTGCCTGTAATAAATCCCATTTTGGGCACGGTAAAATCCAAATAATACTTTCGTTTGAACGTTAGCGCCATTTTATAAAGAGTTGTCAGTTCAATACCCGACGCATATAGTGCACCAACTAAAGCTCCCATGCTGCTGCCAGCTAGAAAATCAATAGGAATGTTATTTTCTGTTAGCGTTTTGATTACTCCTAAATGTGCAAAACCTCTAGCTCCACCTGAGCCTAACGCAACTCCTATTTTTGGGCTTTCCACTTTACCTGCCCCCTCGTTTTACCTTATAGACTTCTAAAAATGTAAAAACATTTGATGAGCTTCTCTATCATTGTTGCCCTGTCTTCGGTAGGACTATTCTTCATTTTCTATTTGTTCATTTAGTATGAAGCTAAAGATATGTTTTGCTCAATCCACGGTGGTTATTAAGCATTATACTATACTGAAGGTTGTTTTAAGAAATTCTTACTCTTCGCTTGCTGCGTATACGTTTTTTTACTCCTTGACTATCCTAGAAGTGCATTGATTTATGTATATGAATTGTATTTCCAAATGTGACAAGACGCCTTTTTATTCAGTATGAATTTATTTTCTCCTTACTCATAGGCATAAAGTCGATGCATAGCTTCGTATATTGATATATAGAAGAACTTGTACATTTGCCTAAAACTCCTCATTTCATTCGTATCAAAATGACGTGAGCTTAGAAAAGGAGATGAATCGTTCGTTGAATAAATCGATGGTGAAAACACTTCTGCTCGGGACGAGCGTAACGCTTCTCGCTATTGCGCTTATTGTATATCCAAAAGAAGCGCTAGAAGGTTCAGTAAGAGGTCTCAACACATGGTGGAAGGTCGTCTTTCCTTCTCTGCTGCCCTTTTTTATTGTTTCAGAAATGCTTATTGGGTTTGGCGTAGTGAAGTTCATTGGAATCTTATTAGAGCCGTTTATGAGGCCTTTATTCCGAGTACCTGGAGTAGGGGGTTTTGCTTTAGCAATGGGCATGGCTTCTGGGTTTCCTTCAGGTGCAAAAATCACTTCCCGGCTGCGCCAAGAAAAACAGCTAACAGCTATTGAAGCTGAAAGGCTCGTATCATTTACTAACTCATCTAACCCTATTTTTATTTTTGGAGCTGTGGCAGTTGGCTTTTTTCACAATCCAGCTGTCGGTATCATATTAGCTCTCTCTCATTACATAGGGAATATTTGTGTAGGACTGGTGATGCGGTTTTATGGATCAGCAAAACCTAAAGGACAAGTAATTCAAAAACCTTCTTTATCGTTAGCTTTTCACGAAATGCATAAAACGCGATTAAAAGATAAGCGTCCTATCGGGAAGCTTTTAGGAGATGCGGTTACTTCTGCAGTTCAATCTCTCTTAATGATTGGCGGTTTTATCATTTTATTTTCTGTATTAAACAAACTTTTATATGTGACTCATATCACGGCCGTTTTAAGCAGCGGTCTAGCTTATTTATTTTCCCTTTGTCATATAGGGACTGAGCTGAGCCTTCCCTTTATTTCGGGGCTTTTTGAAATTACGTTAGGAAGCCGCCTAGCAAGCGAAGCACCGGACACGCTGCTGTTTCATCAAATTATCATCGTTAGCTTTGTATTAGGCTTTAGCGGTTTCTCTGTTCAAGCACAAGTAGCTAGCATACTCGCCGAAACAGATATTCGATTTTTCCCGTTTTTTATTGCCCGAATTTTTCACGGCTGTTTTGCGGTAGTATTCACTATCTTTCTATGGGGTCCTCTTCGGGAATCCATTACTACTTTTCAAGCATCTGAAGGAGCACTGCCGGTTTTTTCTCACTTGGAGTCCGTTACGATTCTATCGCAGTGGCTAAACGTGTACGGCCCGCTCCTAACGATTTTTACGCTGTGCTGCTATATTTATCTATATTCAAAACGAGCGTTTCTTCATCGTTCCTAGTAAAAAAAGAACGTGACGTTTTCTTATCGGCAAAGAAAACGTCACGTTCTTTTTTATCTTATTTTTGAGACAGCTGTTCAAATTTTTCTGCAAGCGCTTCTCTAACAGGGGGAGGAACTAATTCAGAAATATTCCCGCCATATTTAGCTACCTCTTTTACAATACTAGAACTTAAAAACGAGTATTGATTATTTGTCATCATAAATAACGTTTCGATTTCTTTATCTAATACGCGATTTACAGATGTGATTTGCATTTCGTACTCAAAATCTGATACTGCACGCAAACCTCTTAAAATGGTCTTTGCCTGCTTTTCTTTTGCATACTCCATTAATAATCCGCTGTACGACTCTACTACCACATTAGGAAGTGATTTTGTTACTTCTTTCAGCAAAGCTACTCGCTCTTCCCCTGTAAATAGAGGACTTTTTGAGGAGTTATTTAAAACAACCACATAAATCGTATCAAATACATTTGCGCCTCGTTTAATAATATCAAAATGTCCATTCGTAACTGGATCAAAGCTTCCTGGACAAACAGCTATACTGCCCATACGTATCCCCTTTCTACATCTAACAGCTCATTGATTTATTCAACTGATTCTTCTTTCTTGTATGTATAAATAGAAACACCAATGATACCGTACGTTTCGCTTTTTATTTTTTCAAATAAACCAATCTCATTATCTAAATGTACATCATGAGAATGCTCCGCTACAATAATTCCTGTTTTTGTCAGAAGGTTTTCTTCACTTACCGTTTCGATAAGCGCTTTCAACTTTTGTGCTTTATACGGTGGGTCAAGCAAAAGTAAATCGACAGTCAGCTCCCTTTTCTTTATCGCTTTCAGTGCACGCTCTGCATCATTTCGATACACTTCAGCGCGGTCTTCTAACCGGCAGGATGCTAAGTTTGCTTTAATCGTCTGAATCGCTTTGCCATCCCGATCCACAAAAATGACTTTATCTATTCCTCGACTTAGAGCTTCAATTCCCAAGCCACCGCTTCCACCGAACAAATCAAGAGCTGTTCCACCTTCAAAAAACGGTCCAATCATATTAAAAATAGCTTCTTTCACCTTATCTGTTGTAGGGCGGGTTGAGTATCCTGGAACCGCCTTTAACGCATGGCCTTTATATAAACCTGCTACTACTCTCATCCTTATCACTACCTTACTTTTACTTCCTTATTCTTCATTATCCTAACATATTTTGAATTACAAAGACTAGCAAAAATCCTCAATTTATTCAATGCTGTATGCATTCTGTGCAATAACCCAGCAGCTTGCTTTTATGCTGGACTTTTACGACCGTCTCCTTAGATACACCTATGCAGATCATTCGGCATTTCGTTCATAAAAGATTTCCTTTACTTTAATATGTCATCATAAACGTAAATTTACCCTTTTTCTCTGTCATGTTATCAGTCTTTTATATTTTAAAAAGTGAATTTCACGAGACAGGTATATGAACGTTTAAAACGGACATACTGACTAGTAACAACATCATCTAACCGATGTTGTTGCCAACCGCGGAGAAGACTTACGTTTCCCCATAAGTTCTTCCTCCGGTTTCTCCTCTCCCTTTGCCTTCATCAAGGTGCTTGTAATCGCAGAGGTGATTACACCCCTTTATTGAAGGGCCCTACAATGAGTAGTTGTAGGGATTTTTTTATTTACTCCTAAAATATTCAGTGATACATTAAACTACGTGAGTTTGCTTTTTTAATACATAGAGGGGGAAATACATATGATTCAGCGTTTTATTGAGCTCGGAGAAGGGTATTCAGATATTTATGAGCTGTTAGAGATTGTCAAAAGCAACAAACATCGTCTTGCCCATCTTATTATGCTGCGAACAGTAAAAGAAGATCGACAAGTAGCTTCTTTTGTCGCTGTCTTGCATCCAACAGCTGAAGGGAATTTCCAACCGCTTTACGTTTGCCGAGAAGGAATTGTTTTAAAACAAAACGACAGCAAGCGCGTTGAGTTATTTAAACGAGCAGCTGAGGAAGCGGGAAAAGAAATTGTGGTACTCGATGTCAAACCATCTACTACCTTTCCAGAAACAGCACTATACTATCAGCACCTTATTGGCATTTTGCGAATGAACCGCTTTATTCCGCCAATGCAATAACCTCATCCCTGCCTATTCGTTTGCTAAGGCCAAGTAAAATAAAAAAAGGAATGTACATTACATTCCTTTTTTGTTTAAATTCCTATCTTATAGTCATATTCCTTCGCTTTATCCGGCTTTGAATTTTCGAATTCTGTTTTTAAAAACGGCCGATAAGAAGGATCTACTTTCTTCACAAAAGGTAGAGACTGAAGTTTATGGATTGTTTTTTCAATGCCATCTTGGTTGCAATATAAGACAACATACTTTAATTCTTTAGATACGTAATGTACATTTCCGTACTTTCGCAATGCTTTTGCTTGCTTAACAGAATGCACATACGCCACAATTCCTTGACGTTCAACAAACATATTTAGTTCCCCTTTTGCATACGTTATATTGGTTTTCTTTATCATAAATTCTTTTATATGAAGTAGGTGCTTTATGTATGAATTTAGATGATATCTGGATGCTCTTTCTTACTCATTTTAACGAGCACAGAGCTATTGAACAAGTCATTTTCAAAAAAATCACAAATATACCCTTTTTGTATATAAACACATCAATTGAGCGTAGAAAAATAGATGAGCTTCTAGAAGCTTCATCTATTTTTGCTACATCCAATACAAATGCTACGTGGCGCTCAAGTTTTGTCAGAAGTCAGCATCTTACTTATGTCTATCAGCACAGGTTTTACGTTCCACAGCGTAAAATGGCCTGCTGCGGAAATTCCTGTGCTGATTGCGTTCGATTTATACAGTGAACGGCTTATGCGCTGCACCCGCAGCTTCCACCAGATCCGCAGCCACCGCCGCAGCTGCTTCCCGTATCAAAAAACGGATTTCCCGTCGGTACTTTAACATGCTCTGAAACAGCTTGACCAAGGATAACGCTAATTTCATCAAGCAGTTTTTGCAATTCATTTTCTGCTTTTTTGAACGCAGCGATTGTCGCATGTAAATCAACTTGACGCTTTACATCACGTACTTGTCTCGTAATGGTTTTATAGTCAGGATGATATTTTCCAAATCGCTGAACATCCTCATACTGTTCCTTTATTTTCACAAATTGAGCAATTAATGCCTGTGCATGTGAATCTTTATTTAATCTATATAAACATTGACGATAGTTCTCGGCTACGTCTGATTGTAACACCATGTTCGCTACCTGATCAGACTCGTCGAGTAATTCAACAGTTCTCATTGTTGTCAGCATGGCTGTGCACCTCCGTTTTTATCTTATCACGTTTTGGATCTAAAGAAAAAGAACTTGCTAAAACAGATTACACTGATTTACTACAAGTTCTACTTTTTAACTATATAATTTCAACCGTAAAGGTATTCCTCACTTGATAACTTTCTTCTTTAGATTTCATCAGTTCAATCGTAACAGTATGAGATCCTTTTGGAAGATCACTTAAAACAAAGGCTGCTTGCTTCATTTCTTTAAATGGTTTTCCATCTACTGTGATTTGAAGGAATCCACTCTCTGTTGAAAATGAAAACCCGCTTAGAATACATTCGACGTATACGTTCTGTCCTTTCACATGCTGGTGTACCATCAGTGAAGGTTTTGTATTCATTGCACCAAACGTTTCAGCCGCCCGCGGTTGAGAGGAAGTTTTAGTCTCAGGTTTTGGTTTATCATGGTTGCATCCTAGCAGAGAAACTACACATAAGGCCGTCGTTAATAGTAAGCGCATAATACCATTCCTTTATCATTCGTTTCTCCATAGTGTTTACAAACTCTTTATTTTTACTCATGACGTGCAAAAATCTCTGCATCGCTATGTATGCAGAGATCATTGATTTTTCATGGATTGAAACATATGAAACATCATGTTTGCCATTTGAATCGAATTCGAAAACTTTTCAACTTTATGAGGAATGGTTTGTTTGTAGTAGTGTTTGGATTCTAATTCAAATTTCTCCAGTTCTTCAGGATTCCTAGATAAACGCCGGTACCACATTGGCTGTTCACGAACGAAGTCGTTGAGTTTAGGACGAGACTGCATATACTCGTATATATCTTTTCTCATTGCGTTTAATCTTTCCTAAAGCCAAATGGATTCCCTGGCCCGGAAGCTGCTCCTCCACCGGATGGCTTAGATGGCTGAAATTGCTGCAGTACTTGTTGAATATTCGAAATAGCGGAATTTACATTTGTGATATGATTTTGCATTTGATTCAAGTCCATGTTTTTTAGCGAGGATACAATTGTACCCATAATATCTTTTTTCTCCTCTGTGGCAGCAGCTGGTTCAGCCTTTTCACTTTCTTCTGAACGATATGCCTCCCACATTGGGTCTTCTGCACCGAATAAATACCAATCTTCATAAAGCTCTTTCCACGTTTTTTGCTGCTTTCGAACCTGTTCTACTAATTTGGGATGTGATTTTACAAATTGTTTAAATTCCACAACGGACGGATGAAGCTCTCGTTTGGTTTCCTTCACAGTCACTCACCTCATACTTAAATATAGCCTACTATATCTTAGAAAAAGAGAGCTCGTTTCGTGCGCCTATTTCAAAAATTTTTTATAGCTGTTTTTTTGAAGAAGCACGAACTGTGAACCAGTATGTAATGAAAATAGATAAAATGCTTAGCCAAAATGTAAAATAACCAATTTCAGACATATACGCATTGAGCATGCTGTATCTTGGCATCATAGAAAAAACGTAATCAATGATATCATTATGTACGGCCCATACAGCGGCAACCGCTACATGCCATAACTTAATCCGGTAAAACGGTACGTATAAAAGCCCTTGAAAAGCCATTGCTGCATGAGAAGCCATTAACATAAGCATCATCCAATCAATGTATCCTGTTAACACATAGACCAATACATTCATTATAACGGCCCAAATCCCGTATTTAAACAGCGTGACCATGGCTAAAGCTTCAAATAGTGAAAAATGTTTTCCGAGTAAAAGACCGATAAGTACGATAACAAAAAACAAGCTTGCCGTTGGACTATCAGGTACAAATAATAAAAACTTCTTAGGTGTTTCCGCTAATTGACTCCCATACCAAATATATCCGTAGATTGTTCCTAGTATATTTACAATCAGCAAAAGCGTTAAAAAACGCTTATCTTTTAAGGTATACCATAACCAAGCCATTCAGAAAGTCTCCTTTACATTTAATCTCTTCTTTATTATGTACAGTTTTTGGACAATAGCAAGCACCTATCTCATTGATATAAACCACAACATTAAATAAATTCAAAAAAACCAGCCTTTTGGCTGGTTTTCATTATTCTTTTCCTAAGTTTCCGACAAACTCCGAGAGCGTTTTCAATTCTTTATCTGAACCTTTGAAAACACCTTTTGGCATATTGCCTTTACCATTTTTTGCGATATTGGCGATTTCTTCAGGAGATAAATCAATTCCTGTTAAAGCCGGAGCCGCAGGGCCTCCCTGTAAATTATCACCATGACAGGTCAAGCACGTTTGCTTTTGCATAATTTTGTAGCCTTCTGAATTTTTGTCAATCGCTACTTCTTCTCTAATTTTCCCTTGCTCTTCACGTGCTTTCCAATCTACCTGTGTCGCTGACTGCCACGTTAGGAAAAAGACTGCTGCTATAGCCAGAAGCATGAATCCTGTCGCAAACGGTCTCTTAGCCGGTCTTCTTTCTGGTCCGCAATCAATGAAAGGAGCAAGCATTAATGCGCCAAATGCAATCCCAGGAATAATAAATGCACCTATAATATTATATGGACCAGAAGCAAATGAATATTTAAGCAATTGATATAGGAACAAAAAATACCAGTCGGGAAGAGGCAAGTACCCCGTATCAGTCGGATCGGCAATACGTTCAAGCGGAGATGGATGAGCGATGGTTAAACATAAATAACCAATTAAAAAAACTGCTCCTACCATCCATTCTTTTAGTAAAAAGTTTGGCCAGAATGCTTCTGTTTTCCCTGGAAATTCAGAGTAATCTTTTGGAATATTGGGTTTTCGTTCTGCAGGAACACGTGAATCTCCAACAAACTTCATCCCTTTACCACGATGCATGTTCTCCCTCCTTTTTCTCACTGTTCTAGTGAAAGTACTAACAACGGAGTATGTGCTTGATGCATATGATGACTAGTGTGATTGACTAATTGAATAAAGCGTATAAACTTTTATAGTGGTCCTGAAATTCCTTGTTTACGAATCATTAAGAAGTGGGCACCCATTAAGCCAAGCAGGGCTCCGGGTAAAAAGAATACGTGAATGGCGAAAAAGCGAGTTAGTGTTTGAGCACCAACGATGTCTGGATGTCCTGAGAGTAATGTCTTCACTTGCTGGCCTATAATTGGTGTGGATTCAGCAATTTGCAAACCTACTTTCGTTGCAAATAGCGCTTTCATATCCCACGGCAACAAATAACCTGTAAAACCTAAACCTAACATAACAAAGAAAATTAACACACCCACAATCCAGTTTAACTCGCGGGGTTTTTTGTATGCTCCTTGGAAGAAAACACGAAGTGTATGTAAAAACATCATGACGATAACCAAACTTGCTCCCCAGTGATGCATACCTCGAACAATTTGTCCGAAAGCGACTTCATTTTGCAGATAATAAACGGATTCCCATGCATTTTTTATATCTGGTACATAATACATGGTCAAAAACATGCCTGATAAAATTTGAATAACGGTAACAAAAAACGTCAATCCACCAAAACAATACACAAATGCTGAAAAGTGATGTGCAGGATTTACGTGTTCTGGCACTTCATGATCGGCCACATCTCGCCATAAAGGAGTAATATCTAGCCGTTCATCCACCCAGTCATAGATTTTATTCAACATTTTCTATGCCCCTCCTTGTGGTTTGGCTTTTCCTAGATATAACGTACCGCCTTTTACCTTTTGAACGTATACATCTAACGGTCCCATCGGTGGTGTCCCCGGTACATTTTTACCGCTTTTTTCATACATTCCCCCATGACAAGGGCAGTAGAAACGATGTGGATAGTTTTTGTCACCAGCCCAGTTAACCGTACAGCCTAAATGCTTACAAATTGGTGACAGCGCGACGATTTCACCTTTATCAGTTTTGTACACCCAAGCCGATCTTGGTTCTTCTGATTTATGCCACGCATCCACTTGCTTGATTTTAAAATCGACACGTTTCGGCTCTTTTGTAATGTCTTTAACCTGCGCTACAGCTACTAAATCCTGACCCGCTTCTTTTTCCAAAATTGGATCTACTGCAAAGCGCACCATTGGCATTAACATTCCAGCAGCCATAAATCCCCCTACACCAGTGAGCGTATAGTTTAAAAACTGTCGTCTTGATACCCGATCACCCATGCTTTTCCCCCCTTTAAAAAAGTTCAGTCCAGAGAATTTTGGACACATGATGGACCATTCTATTAAACTAGGACATAATCATGATATATTAATATTTCTGGAAGGTCAATACAATAAAAACCTAAAACATGGAAATAATCTTTATTTTTCTAAATTTTTCGTCATTATTTTGTTTGCGCTTCCATTGCTTATTCTACAGCCTTTTTAAACACTCCATTTCTCTACAAAAATCGGCAGGAGCTGTTGGACTTGTTCATGTATGAGCGTATACTTATGCGAGTCGTCTATATGCTCAAGCGGTAAAGCAGGTATCCAAATGCAGTGAGCCCCTATTTCTTTCTCATACTGCAGCCAATCTCGGTCGCTAGTAAGCACAAAAAGATGTTTGACTTCATTGTCATTTATATGCTCATTCCAACGAAGTAATGTTTCATAAACAGCAGCTACTCCATCTTTTTTTAAGTATGTAAAACTAGGTGTTAAAATCACTCTTCCTTTAAATTGTCTCTCTAACTCTTCAGTAAGAGCAGTCGTATATTCACTCATAGATGCAGTAAGCTTTAAATCTTCTCCGAAATCAATAGGAATGAGTGGAACCAATACAGTATCAACATAACTTTTGGATTGTAAATACACATCCATTTCCTTCGCCTGCAGCTTCAACTTTCTTCTCCTCTCAGCAAGCTTGCTAAGGCTTGTCTTATTTATTTTTCAAACTGAATAAGGAGATAAAAAAAGAGATTGACCTTTTTCTAAGAAGCTAGCCAATCTCTCGTTTATCTACTGTACATAATGGTTATTTAAATATTCGCTTAAGCGCTGAAATTCCTCTTTATCATTTTCATCTAATGCTTTATCAATTAGTTCCATGATTTTTGATCGTTGAAATTTCTGAATAGATTCTTCCAATATTTGCTCAGCTAATACTCTGTCTTTTTCATTTGTTTGATTAGCTTTTGGCATATACGGATTGTCTTCCAGTACAGCCACATATTGAGGCGATGAATACAACAATCGGAAGTTTAATTGAATATAAATGTCTTCTTCTCGATTCAAACGAATATCATGAAATGATTTTTCTGCATCGGTTGTCATGATATTTTCTTTATAAAAACGAAATGGAGGGTCTTCCACACAGTGCGTAGACATCACCATCCCGCGAGGACAAAACTGTGCTTGCTCAACGAAGTGAACTCGTTTCATCAATTGATCATGGCTCATCAAATAATTTAAAATCCATACACATTCTCTGCGCTTCAGCTGATAATTCGTTAAAAACCAGCGAACAAATTCTTTTTTCTCGTTGACAGTAACAGGGGTCGTCATATTCTCACTTCCCTCCTCTGTGTTTAAACTCTCAGTTAAAACACCTTTTACAGTTATTTATTCCACACGGCAGCAATAAAATCCTCTGAACTATTATTTATTCTTCTAATTGAAATAATATGTCTTGAATTTCATCTACTGTTGGATCCATGGCTAATAAAGCTTGGAAAATCCCCTTCGCTTTCGAGCGCTGTCCTTCTTCTAATAAGAAATAGCCATACTCTTCTAAAAACGCATACTCTTCTTTAAAAACAGTATATGCAGATTCGTAGTATTTTAGCGCTTCTTCATAATTTTCTAATTCCTGATAAGCTTTTGCTAAATCCCATTCAAAATGAGGATCATGCTCATTATATTCTTTGGCATGCTCGATATTCTCTACTACATCTTCATATCTCTCTTGACTCATATAAAGTTTAGAGAGAGTTAAAATAGCTTCAATGTACCCTGGATCTAGTGCAATCGCTTGTTGAAACGCCGATTCAGCCTCTTCTTCTAGACCGCGCTTTAATGCTATTTTACCTTTAAAAAAGTAAAGTTCTTTTTGAAATTCATCCTGCGCAATACCTTCGTTGACAGCCACCGCAGCCTCTTCTAGCATCTCTTCATGTTCATATGACTTTGCTAAATATAAATAAAGAGAATGGTACTCACGGTCTAACTCTTTTAGTTCTGTAAACTTTTCAATAGCGGTCTGATAATGACCTGCTTGATACGCTGAAATCGCATATTCAAATAGTGTGTTAATCTCAAGCTTATCTTTTAACGCTTGATCAAAGTAAGGAAGCGCTTCTTCGAACTGGCCGATACCTGCTAGACTTTCAGCTAATCGCTGACGAAGATCCGTACCGTTAAATTCTTTTTCTGTTTTTAGCAGCGTTTGATAAAAAGGAATTGCCTTTTGATAAATTCCTTGACTGCTGTAAAATTCACCGAGCCCAAAATCGATAACCGGCTCATTTGGAAGCATTTTTTTCGCTTCCATTAACTTTTGCTCACTTACTTCACTAAGGCCTTGCATTTGATATAAGTCAGCTACAAGAAGCAGAGCTGGCACGTAATTATCGTCTTCGCTGCTAATTTGATTTAAAATATGAATGGCTTCTTCTTCTTCTTCTAAATCAATGAGCATTTCAGCTTTTAATAAATACAGCTCGCCTTCTTCTGGGTATTTAGCGATGAGCTCGTCTATTAAAGGCAGCGCATCATTTACTAGTCCCCACTCCTGCAGCTGTTCAGCCATTAAAAACTTTTCTTCGTCTGTAGCTTTATCTTTCAATTCATGAATAAGGGCAAGACCTTTTTCAATTTCATTGGATTCTACGTAACCTATCGCGCGGTCTAGTTCTTTCACACACAATTCTCCTTTATTATTACATTCACTTTTTATATAAAAATAAAACGAATTAATTTTCTATTTTTCCAAACTCGAAGCAAGAACACATGCTTCTATACACAATGATAAAATAGTTTGAGCGTTTGTTCAACAAATCAATTTGAATACGCTTACATTTTTTTAGGTAAAAACGAGATTGAGACATGAAACCTTCGTTCACCATCTCAATAAAAAATCCGAACGAGTTTGATTTTTCATCAACAATATCAATTCCTCGTTCGGATTTCCCTTCAACCAAAATACGTTTGTTCCAGCCTCTTCCTTATTGGCTTAGCTCATCAAGATCTTCAAAAAAAGTAGGGTAGGAGACGTGAATGGCATCACTTCTCTTTAGCGTTACCTCTCCCGTTGCAATGGCTGCTGCGACCGCAAGCATCATTCCAATTCGATGATCTCCGTAGCTGTCTACTTCACCGCTTCGCAGGGCCGTCTTGCCTTCAATGATGAGGCCATCAGCTGTTGGCGTAACAGAGGCACCCAGCTTGCTTAGCTCGGTTGCAACCGTATCGATACGGTTCGTTTCTTTTACTTTTAGTTCTTCCGCATCTTTAATCACCGTTTTCCCAGTTGCCTGAGTCGCCAAAAGAGCGATTACCGGAATTTCATCAATTAAACGAGGAATTAAATCGCCCCCAATTTCAATCCCTTTCAACTGAGACGTTTCAATCGTCAAATCGCCAATAGGCTCTCCATTTTGAATACGTTCATTGGAAATTGTAAGGCGTGCACCCATTTGCTGAAGCACATCAATAATACCTGTTCTTGTAGGATTGAGTCCGACGTTTTTCAAAACGATTCGGCTGTTTGGAACAATGGCTCCTGCAACAAGAAAGAATGCAGCTGAAGAAATGTCTCCAGGGACGTACACATCCGTTCCGCGCAGGGATTGTCCCCCTTCAATACTTACAGTCGTTCCATCTACCTCTACGTCTACTCCAAATGCGCGAAGCATACGCTCGGTATGGTCGCGTGATGTAAAAGGCTCGGTTACTTTTGTTGTGCCTTCGGCATGAAGTCCCGCTAGTAAAATCGCCGATTTTACTTGTGCACTTGCTACAGGAGAATGGTAATGAATTGCTTTTAATGCTCCTCCTCTAGTAGATAAAGGCGTATATTGGCCATGCTCACGCCCATCAATCTTTGCACCCATAGAGCGCAGCGGCACCGTAACACGGCTCATTGGACGCTTGGCAATCGACTCATCTCCAATTAGAGACGTATGAAATGGCACACCGGCAAGAATCCCCAGCATTAAACGAGTAGTTGTTCCTGAATTTCCTACATCTAAGATGGAAGTAGGTTCACTTAATCCTTCGATACCTTTACCTTCCACTTCGACATACTCGCCTTCTCTTTTAATCGATACGCCCATCTTTTCAAAACAAGAGATAGTACTTAAGCAATCTTCACCTGCTAAAAAATGATTAATCGTAGTTTTCCCTTCTGCCATCGCTCCGAACATCACAGCTCTGTGAGAAATCGACTTATCCCCGGGAATAGAAATTTCTCCTTGAAGAGATGAAAGATTCGTTTTTAATGGTTTTCCACTCATTTCATTCACACCTTTCGTACATTAAGAAATAAACGTCTGATATTGATGCTGATGGAGACACGCTCTTGCCCGCTTTCTATCTTCCTCTGTTTGAAAGCTCAAACGTAATACTCCGTATATATCTTCTCGTGTTTCTAAAATTCGAATGTTTGTAATACTGATTTCATCTTCTGCTAAATAACCGGTTACTTCTGAGATAATACCCGGATAGTCAGGAACATCCACATAGAGATCATAAAAGGATGGAATCGCTCCTTTGGTTCGTACAGGAAGCTGATCTCTAAATTGTTTCGCTTGTGAAAAATATGTATAGATATCATTCGCATCTTTTCGTTCGATCATATTTCGCACGTCGTTCATTTCTTCAAGCCAGTGGTCAAACATTGAAAGAAGCGCATCCTGGTTATGAAGCAAAATATCTCTCCACATCGCTGGACTGCTTGAAGCAATACGTGTAATATCACGAAACCCTCCAGCCGCAAGCTGCGAAACTAGCTGATTGTCTTGTTGGTAATATTCTGCTTGATGAACAAGGCTTGCAGCAATAATATGTGGAAAATGGCTAATGACACCTGCTAATTTATCATGTTCTTTTGGTGACATTACAATAATTTTAGCTTTTGTACCACTTAGCAATTCCTTTAAGCTTTTTAAAGCCTCCGAAGAAGTAGAAGATGAAGGTGTTAATACATACATTGCATTTTCAAATAAATGAGCTTTAGAAGCAGCTACTCCGCTTTTATGAGACCCCGCCATTGGATGACCCCCGATAAACTCAATGCCTTTAGAAATAAGAGCCTCGGCTGTCTTCACTACTTCTTCTTTTGTACTTCCTACGTCTGTTACGATGACAGACTGTTTGAGCGTAAAATGTTCGAACTGTTTTAGCACTTCCGCTGCTTGGGTGACCGGAATGGCAATAACAATATAATCCGCTTGCTCAGCGCCTTGTTGCAAAGAAGAAGCCGCTTGGTCAATTACGCCTAGAGTTTTAGCGAGCTCCAGCTGCTCTTGATTAATGTCAAAACCTATTACATCAAGATGATGATGCGTCTTTTTTATATTAAGTGCAAGAGATCCTCCAATTAATCCTAGGCCTATAACAAAAACATTTTCTTTCACTTTCCTTCACCTCATTGTGCATATGAAGATGAGAGTGTGAAATCACACTCTCATCTTTTACTATATTAGGTATTAAGCTTTCGCCGTTTCTTGGTTAACAAACTGCTGAAGCAATTCAATGATTTGTTCATTTTGTTCTTTTGTTCCCACCGTAATACGAACGGAAGTTGGGAAGCCTAATGCATTCCCTGAACGAACGATAAATCCGCGCTCCAATAAAAATTGAAACACTTCATCGCCTTGACGGCCAAAATCAATTAGAACAAAATTAGTGAAAGAAGGATAATAGTTTAAGCCATTCTTATCACAGAAAGCATAGTACTGCTGCAAACCTGCTTCATTTTTCTTTTTGCACTCTTCAATGAACGCTTGGTCTTCAAGAGCAACGATTGCTGCTTTTTGAGCCATGCGGCTTGTATTAAAAGGTTCGCGAGCCGGCTCAATTTTTTGTAGCAATGATTCGTTTGCAATACCGTAACCAATACGCAAAGAAGCTAAGCCGTATGCTTTTGAAAATGTGCGAAGTACAATTAAGTTTTCGTATTCATTCAAAAGCTCTACCGTATTCGGATAGTCGGCTTGGTCTGCTGCATACTCAAAATACGCTTCATCCATAACGATTAACGTATGCTTAGGAACTTGCTTCATAAAGGAAATTAACTCATCGCCCTTCACATACGTTCCCGTTGGGTTATTAGGACTGCATACCCATACAATTGTCGTATTTTCATCAATTGCACGAAGCATAGCATTTAAATCATGATCTCCGCCGCGCAGCGGTACTTCACGAATTTCTGCACCTTCAATCACGGCATTGTGCTTATATTGAGGAAATGATGGCGTTGGCATGACAGTGTTTGTATCAGCCGATAGTAAAGCTCGGCAAATAATTTGAATGACTTCATCAGACCCATTTCCAAAAATCAGCTGATCTTGCTCTACACCTACGTGTTTTGCTACTGCTGCACGCAGTTCAGCTGCATAACCGTCTGGATAAAGCGCCATATTTTCAATTTCTGCAGCAATCGCCTCTTTTACTAAAGCAGAGCTGCCGTAAGGATTTTCATTGGATGCTAATTTTACAACGCGATCTAAATTAAATTCACGCTTCACTTCTTCAATTGGCTTACCTGGTTTATATGGAGATAAAGTTAGTAATTGTTCTTTTACCTTCACCGTGTTACACCTCGCATTTTTGTATAGGCGAAACGATGGATGCAACATACTCCTCAATTTGATTTAATCCGTCTCGGCGTGTATCCTTATTTAAAAGAACTTCTTCAAGCTGGCCAATTTTATTAACAATTGCACTTCCAATTACAATGCCGTCGCTGTGTTCTTTTAATACCTCTACTTGTTCGCTTGTTGAAATCCCAAAACCGACGGCAACCGGTATAGAAGCTGCTGCTTTCACATCTTCTAAAAAGGTGCCAATATCAGCCGGCAACGTAGAGCGAACCCCAGTAACGCCTAAAGACGACACGCAGTATAAGAAGCCCGTTGCATCTGCAGCAATTTTTTGAATACGCTCTTTAGATGTAGGAGCAACCATTGAAATGTACGCAACTTCATTTTCAGCGGCAAGCTCCCGGATACGGCCACTCTCTTCGTACGGTAAATCCGGAATTAGCACTCCATCTATTTCATTTTCTCGCATTAACGCGAAAAAGGATTCTAAACCTAATTGTAACACAGGATTAAAATAGGTAAAGAGAATTACCGGTATTTTCACACCTTTTTTTCTCATCACCGATACAAGCTTAATAGCTTTTGAAATAGACATACCGCCAGATAAAGCTCTTTTGGACGCCTCTTGAATAATCGGACCATCTGCTAAAGGATCGGAATACGGTACGCCCAGCTCTAAAATAGAAGCACCTTGCTTTTGCAAAGACAAAGCAATCTCCACCGTTGCATCTTCATGAGGATCTCCTGCTGTAATAAATGGAATAAATAATGTTTCATGTTTAGGTAGTCTCGCTTCAAACGTATTCATGTTCTTCTTCCTTCCCTTCTAGCAAGTTTACTAATGTATGAACGTCCTTATCTCCTCGACCTGATAAGCAAATTAAAATGGTTTCTTCTTTCGTCATGCTTTTAGCCAGTTCAAATGCTTTTGCCAGCGCATGGGCGGATTCGATAGCCGGGATGATTCCCTCCGTTTTCGCCAGCAGCTGAAGAGCTTCGATTGATTCATCATCCGTTACACTTTCATATTCTACTCGTCCAATAGATGAAAGGTGAGAATGCTCTGGACCGATACCCGGATAATCCAAACCTGCTGAAATAGAATAAGGCTCTGTAATTTGACCATTTTCATCTTGAAGTAAATACGTGAGCGTTCCGTGGATAACACCTTTTGTGCCTTTAGCCATTTTAGCAGCATGAAGAGCTGTATTTAGTCCTTTCCCCCCTGCTTCTACTCCAATCAAGCGTACATGTTCTTCTTTAATAAAATCATAAAACATACCGATTGCATTACTACCGCCTCCGACGCATGCCACGACAGCATTTGGAAGTTTTCCTTCTACCGCTGTAAACTGTTCTTTTGCTTCTTCTCCAATAATTTTTTGGAAATCTCGAACCATTTTAGGATAAGGATGCGGTCCAATTGCCGAACCAATTAAGTAAAAATGATCTTCACAGTGTTGAACCCAGTAGCGGATTGCTTCATTTGTTGCATCTTTTAGCGTTTTTGTTCCAGAAGTTGCAGGAATGACTTCCGCTCCTAGAAGCTTCATGCGAAAGACGTTCAACGCCTGACGTTCAATATCTTCTTCTCCCATGAATACTTTACATTCCATTCCGAACTTTGCAGCTACTGTAGCTGTGGCTACCCCGTGCTGACCCGCTCCTGTTTCAGCAATAATTTTTGTTTTGCCCATCCGTTTAGCAAGTAAAATCTGTCCAATGGCATTGTTGATTTTGTGAGCACCCGTATGATTTAAGTCTTCACGTTTTAAATAAATTTTTGCCCCGCCGAGTGTTTCGGTAATATTATCAGCATATGTTAAAGCCGTTGGTCGCCCTGAGTAATTGACGAGTAAGGATAGATACTCATCTTTAAATGCCGGATCTTTCATTGCTTGATTCAAAGCTGCTTCTACTTCTTCAAGTGGTTTCATTAATGTTTCAGGTACGTATTTTCCGCCAAATTCACCAAAGCGGCCAAATTCATCAGGATGATTGTATGTCATAGTATGGATCTTCCTTTCAATCTCTATAATTTTTGTATAGTCCTTCGTTTCATTTGTTTCAATACCGCCAGAAATATCAATCGCCCCAGGCTTGTAGGGTAACAAGTTCTCAATGTTAAAGGCATTGATTCCTCCAGCAATAAAGCATTTTTTACCTAACTTTCGTGCAGCTGATTCATACTGAGGAACGAAGCTCCAATCAAAAGCGACGCCCGTTCCTCCGAATTGTTCTTTAACCTTGCTGTCAATTACATAACCGTCAGCTTCTTCATATACATGCATTTGCTGCAGCGTATCTTTATTGTGCGGGAGTGCTTTCCATACTTCATATCCACGCTGCTTTAACTCACGTACTTCAGCAGCTGTTTCTTGCCCGTGGCACTGAATCACAGCTAAATTTGTCACGGAGGCAATTTCAAGTATTTGATCCACCGGTGTATTAACAAATACCCCTACTAGCGAGACTTGTTTTTTTATTTCATCTGTTACAAACTCATTTACTCGTTCAGGCTTTACATATCGTTTACTTTTAGGGTAGAAAATAAAGCCAATGTGAGTAGCAGCCGACTTTTCGATTAAAGCTATATCTTGTTTTGATCGAATACCGCAGTACTTAATAAGCATATTCACTTTCCCCAAACAGCTTTTTAATCGCTTTGGTTTGATTATCCTGTCTCATAAGCGATTCTCCTACTAAAATAGCTTTTGCTCCGGCTTCTTTTACGTAGGAAACATCATCGTATAAGTAAATGCCGCTTTCACTTACTAAAAGCTGATCTTTCGGCACGTGCTTAGCGATTTCTTTTGTCTGCTGCACGCTGGTTTCAAACGTATGAAGATTTCGATTATTAATCCCGATAATCTTCGGTGTAAATACAGCTAACAGCTGTTCAAGCGTTTCTAAAGAATGCACTTCTACTAAACAATCTAACTCTTTTTCAGCAGCTTGAAGATAAAGCTCTTGCAATTTTAATGGTTCAAGTGCTTCTCCGATGAGTAAAATAGCATCGGCACCGATTCTTGCACTTTCTTCCACTTGAATGGAATCAATGATGAAATCCTTACGAAGCACAGGAATAGAGACATGCTGTTTAATATCACTTAAAAACGTTCGGTGTCCTTGAAAATAGTGCTGATCCGTTAACACAGACAAAGCATCTGCTTTTCCTTCCTCGTAGGCTTTAGCAATTTCCACAGGCTGAAAATTCTCCTTTATTAATCCTTTGGAAGGAGAGGCTTTTTTTACTTCTGCAATAAGAGCCAGCTCTCGATTTGGATTTGATAAAGCTTCTAAAAATGATCGTTTTGTAACATTTTGCTGTTCGGGTAACTGTAGGTTTTGAATTTCTTCTTTTTTTGTTTCAATAATTTTATTGAGCATGTTCAACCACCTTTTTCGATTTCAATCGTTGTAATTGCGTGTATGCAGCACCTGATTCAATTGTTTCTAAAGCTACAGCTACTCCTTCTTCAAAAGTAGAAACGTTTCCGCTAACGTAAATAGCTGCAGCAGAGTTCAACACGACTGCATTTTTAGCAGTTACATTACTTTTATTTAAAAATAGCGATTCAATGAGCTCTGCACTCGATTTCGCGTCTTCTACCACCAAGTCTTCAAGCTTACCTCTCTGTAAGTGTACATCCTCTGGTGCAAGCGTATATTCTGTAATAACATTGTCTTGCACTTCTACAATATCCGTTACATCCGTGGCACTAATTTCATCCAAACCGTCCCTGCCCGCAACGAGAAGAACGTGGTTAGCTCCCAGTACAACAAGCGCTTCTGCTAATTTCCGTGCAAGCTCAATAGAGTAAACGCCAATTACTTGCTTTGTGCAATTAGTAGGGTTTGCTAACGGACCTAATGCATTAAAAACGGTTCTAAACCCTAATTCCTTTCGAGTAGCAGCAACGTGCTTCATAGCAGGGTGATAAAGCGGCGCAAATAAAAAGGACATGTTGAGGTCAGACACCGCATTTTTCACTTCTTTTTCATTTCCTTGAATCCATATATCCAGATGTTCTAACACGTCTGCACTTCCGCTTTTAGAAGACACCGCGCGATTCCCATGTTTCGCAACCTTTACTCCAGCAGCAGATGCCACAATCGCACTAGCCGTCGAAATATTAAACGTAGAGGCGCCGTCTCCTCCCGTACCGCACGTATCTACTACGTTTAATTCTTCTAGAGAAATAGCATTCATGTTGTTTTTCATACCCCGGACAAAACCAACAATTTCATCGACGGTTTCTCCTCGGTACGTTAAAATGGTTAGCACGCTAGCAATTTGAGCTGCCGGGACTTTACCGTTCATAATATCATTCATAATTTTTTCTGCTTCTTCCGCTGAAAGTGACTCGCCGCGCAAACACTTTTTCAACAATTCTTTAAACATATACATCCTCCTTTTTATCGTAGATGTCTTGAGCTAATTGAATTGTTTTAATTAAAGCGCTAGCTTTATTGCGGGTTTCTTTCCACTCAAGCTCCGGTTTTGAGTCAGCAACCACTCCTGCTCCAGCCTGTATATAAGCGGTTTGGTCTTTCAAAAGAATGGTACGAATTGCAATGCACGAATCAATGTTTCCATCAAATCCGAGATATGCTACGGTTCCTGCATATACATTTCGCGCAACTGGTTCAATTTCATTTAAGATTTGCATCGCCCGCACTTTTGGAGCGCCAGATACGGTACCCGCTGGAAATGCAGAAAGCAGCGCATCAATAGGATGTACTTTTTCATCTAGGCGTCCTGTCACTTTAGAAATCAAGTGCATGACGTGCGAAAAATTAACCTGCTGCATTAATACCGGCGTTTGGACACTTCCATACTGTGCAACTCGGCCGATGTCATTTCTTGCTAAGTCCACGAGCATATAGTGTTCTGCCCGCTCTTTTTCATCGTTAATTAAGTCTTCATACAAGCGCGCATCTTCTTCTGCATCTCTGCCGCGTCTTCTCGTTCCTGCAATTGGATGAATTTCTAAATGGCCGTTTTCAATTTGAATCAACCGCTCAGGGGAACTTCCAATCAATTCCACTCCCTTTACTTTCACGTAAAATAAATAAGGAGATGGATTAACTAATCGCAATACTCTGTAAATATCAAATCCAGCTACGGTCGTATCAATTTGAAATCTCTGCGACAATACGGCTTGAAAAACATCTCCGCTTTTAATGTATTCCTTAATTTTTTCCACATCTTGCACAAATTTATCTTTTTGGTATGACGATGTCACACCTTCAAAGCTAACTTCGCGCTGCTCGCTTTCAAACATCATCGGCTTTTCTTTCACCGTCTGCGCTATTCTTTCAACATATCGATTGATCTCTGCTAGAGCTTCATCATGTTTTTCTTTTTTCTGCTGTTCTTTATCTTGCTCATCAAGCTGAATGTAGTGAATCACCATAAGCTCTTTTGTTTGGTGATTATAAGCGAGCATCGTTTGACAATAGATAAAGTGAAAAGTAGGCATGTTCAAATCGTTTTGGGCATGTACGTTTACTTTTTCAATTTGCGATACTGCGTCGTAGCTGATAAATCCTACTGCTCCTCCTTTAAAAGGAAGTGCAAGGTCTGGTACTTTCACTTTCAGCTCTTGCTGAATTTTACAAAATACCTCTTTAAAGCTGTCTCCTTGCAGCACAGGTTGAAGCTGCTTGTTTTTTGCTAGATAGGTTCCGTTCTCTTCTTCTACATACAAAAACGGATTCAAGCCAATAAAAGAATAATTGGACCATGGTGATGATTCATCATTGCTTTCAAGCAAATATACAGCTTCATCTTTTACTTGCTGAAAAAGATCAACAGGTGTCATGCTATCGATAAATATTTTTTTTATGATTGGAATGGTTAAATACTTTGTAGAGTCTTCTAAAAAAGAAGTATACGTGTTCGTCATATCTTTCAATCCTCCATTTCATGGAGAATGAGAATAGATGAGGTTATATAAAAGAGGATATAATAAATAAACCCAAAGACACATCAAAAATGGGCCTTTGGGTATACGAATGGTAAAATTCACTCAACTAAACTCTGCTCAACTGTCTCATTCTCGTCTACCCTAATCTCAACTAAACTGTCTATTTTTTTCTCATAACTAAAATCTCTAAACTAACTTGTTACCAATTGTAGTACGTTTCAAATTCATTTGTCAACTACTATCTACTTGGCTTTTGAAGAAACTACGCTTGAAGCTCTTCATTCAGCAGCTTAAGAATCACTTCATCTTCTACTTGTTGAACAAAAGGTTTTCCTACGCCTTCAAGCAGTACCATATGAACATTGCTTGATTTGGACTTCTTGTCTGCTTTCATTCTCACGAGCAGCTTTTCAGCTGAAAGGTGGTTTGGAACAGACGTCTCATAGCCAAATTTTTCAAACCATTTCGCAATTTCAGCTACAGGGAACTCGCTTTTCCCAAGCGTATTGCTGACTTTCATAGCAAACAGCATCCCAATGGCTACGCCTTCTCCGTGACTGATTTGTCCATAGCCGCACTCTGCTTCGATCGCATGACCTAACGTATGTCCAAAGTTCAGGTGAGCGCGAACGCCAGCTTCTGTCTCATCTTCTTTTACAACAGATGCTTTGACTAAAATACCGCTTTGAATAGCATAAATTAATTTTTCATCTTGTAAATCAGTCAGCGATTGTATATTTTGCTGAAGCCATTCATAAAATGCTTCATCGTGAATAAAAGCATGTTTAATCACTTCTGCAAAACCAGAACGCCACTCTCTTTCAGGAAGCGTTTTAAGAAGATCAATGTCATAAACAACCGCTTCAGGCTGATAAAAAGCGCCAATCATATTTTTTCCAAGCTCATGATTAATGGCTACTTTACCGCCTACAGCACTATCGTGAGCAAGAAGCGTCGTTGGCACTTGAATAAACGAAACCCCTCTCATGTATGTAGCGGCTACAAATCCAGCTAAATCGCCAACTACCCCTCCGCCGAAAGCAATAACGAGCGCATTGCGGTCAAGCTGCTGCTCGAGTGCAAAAGTCTGACAATCGTAGTAATGTTGAAATGACTTTGCGTGTTCACCGCTTGGTACTACGTATTTAGCCACTTTAAACTGCGTCTCAATCGCTTTTACAACCGCTTCTCCATAATATGAATCTACAGCTGAATCAGTGATGATTAACACCGACGACAGATTAGGTTTTACACTCTCAATAATAGAAGGCAGCTTTTCAATTAATCCATTTCCTAAATAAAGAGGATATGTTTTGGATAAAGTTTGAATATCAATTTGCAACATTAAAACTCCCTCGCATGTACACGCATTTTCTCAATATTTTCAGCAATTAAATCAATTCGGTCTTGTCCAAACTGTTCGATTAGCGCATCAGCCAATTCCCAAGCTACAACGGCTTCTGCTACAACGCTTGCTGCCGGCACAGCACAGCTGTCTGAACGTTCGATGCTTGCCTCGAAGGCTTCTTTTGTTTCAATATCAACACTTTTTAACGGCTTGTAAAGCGTTGGAATAGGTTTCATTACACCGCGTACTACAATTGGCATACCTGTTGTCATGCCACCTTCAAAGCCGCCTAAGTTGTTTGTTTTACGGGTATATCCATGCTCTTCATCCCATAGAATTTCGTCATGAACTTCGCTTCCTGGTCTGCGAGCCGCTTCAAATCCAATCCCAAACTCAACGCCTTTAAATGCATTAATGCTCATAACAGCTGCAGCAATCTTCGCATCTAATTTACGATCGTAATGGACATAGCTGCCCACTCCTGCTGGCACGCCTTCAATAATAACTTCTACTACGCCTCCGATCGAATCGCCGTTTTTCTTAGCATCATCGATTGCTTGCATCATGTCTTTCTCAACAGCTGAGTCAAAACATCTTACTGGAGAAGCTTCAGTGACTTCTTGAAGTTCCTCTAAGCTTTTGTATTGAGGAGGATTTGCCTGTACGCCGCCAATTTCTAATACATGTCCAGCTACAGAAATCCCGAACTGAGCAAGGATTTGACGAGCCACAGCACCTGCCGCTACCCTTACAGTTGTTTCACGAGCTGAAGAACGTTCTAATACATTTCTCATATCGCGATGACCATATTTAATAGCGCCGTTTAAATCGGCATGCCCTGGTCTTGGTCTTGAGATTTTACGCTTTACTTCTTCTGATTCTTCTTCAGAAATTGGCTCGATGCCCATAATTTTTGTCCAGTGTTTCCAGTCGTTATTTTCTACCGCTAACGTAATAGGAGATCCTAGCGTATAGCCGTGGCGAACACCGCTTAAAATTTCCGCTTGATCTTTTTCAATTTGCATACGTCTTCCGCGACCATGACCTTTTTGTCTTCGCGCTAAATCTGTATTGATGTCTTCGGCTGTTAAAGGAAGTCCTGCGGGAACACCCTCTAAAATAGTAGTCAACTGTGGACCATGTGATTCTCCTGCTGTTAAATATCGCATAATCGTACCTCCGCTTAATATGTATTATTCGTCAGAATTTTTCCATTTTTAAATATGACTATACCATACTATAACATAAGAATATATAAAAAGTTTCACCTCAGCTTGTAAGAAATCGCTTCAGGTTATCTCAATTAAATGGTCTTTACTTTTCTGTAAAAAAACGTATCAGCCGTTTCAAACCCATACTTTTGCGGAGTGAAAATCTGCTCTGTGCTCCCTACAAATAAGATGCCTCCAGGTGCTAAAGCTCTGCTAAACTTTTCATATAAAGCATGCTTTGCTTCATCGGTAAAATAAATAAGCACGTTTCGACAAACAATCAAGTCAACGTTTTTAGGAAAAGAGTCTGACAGTAAGTTATGTTTTTGAAAAATAACTGTTTTTTTGATTTTTTCATCTAATAAGTACCCGGTTCCTCTTTGTTGAAAGTACTTATTTTTCATCGAAACAGGCATTTCCTGAAGTGAACGTTCATCATAAAAGCCTATTTTTGCTTTTTCTATCACTTTTTCATCCAGATCGGTCGCCAATATAGAAATACGCGAAAGCGGAAAAAATGTTGATAAAACCATCGCTAGTGTATACGGCTCTTCCCCTGTTGAACAGGCAGCGCTCCACACTTTCAGATCTGTTTTTCCTTTTACAAGAGTCGGTAAAATTTTTTGCTCCAATATATCCCACCGCTGATAGTTGCGATAAAACTCTGACACGTTAATCGTCATCCGATCTAAAAACTCCTCAAGCAGTTCGTTGTTACTGTTCATTGCTCGATAATATTCAAAAAAACTAGAAAAACCTTTTTTTTCATACAGCGAGGTGAGGCGGCGGTGCATTTGAGACTGCTTATATAGTGATAAATCAATGCCTGTTTTTGTTTTTATTTTCTCCACAAACGCGTCGTATTCATCTATCATCTTTGACTCTCCTTTCTCATTCCTATACGTTTATGTTAGACGTATAAAGAAATAAAACCTTTATATACGCTTATCTTCTTATTAATATATCGGAATACATTATGAAAATGTTTATGCGGGGAAATCTTTGCACTTAATAGCCTAGAAGCCTGTTTATACACACAATAAAAAAGACGAATGAAAATTCATTCGTCTTTTTGCGCTATCTAAATTAGTAAATCCAAGCGTCTGCGTCTTTTTTATAGAAAGTCAGCTCTTCACTTTCAAAGAATAAGCTGATTTCACGCTCCGCACTTTCTGGTGAATCTGAGCCGTGAATAATATTCTTATCCACAATCAGTCCATAATCACCTCGAATAGTTCCAGGAAGCGCTTCTTGAGGGTTAGTTTTCCCCACCATTTGACGTGATACTGAAATCACGTTTTCACCTTCCCATACCATAGCAAAAACTGGACCTGATGTGATAAATTTCACTAACTCACCGAAGAAAGGTTTCTCTTTATGTTCACCATAGTGTGTTTCAGCTAATTCCTGCGAAATATGCATAAGCTTAGCTCCAACTAATTGAAAACCTTTTTTCTCAAAGCGAGAAATAACCTCACCAATAATGCTTCTTTGTACCCCGTCTGGTTTGACCATTAAAAACGTTTTTTGTATCATTTTACTCTCCACCCCTGAAGTTCATGATATGTAAACAAGTTTTGAAAGCGCAATCACACCTCATGAAGATATTAACATTGTTTCGAGCAGTTTACAACTTATGAAAGTAAATAAATCAAAATTTCCGTTTTCCAATGTACTTCGCAATTTGATGCAGCGTTTTTTTCGCCTTGTTTGGCGGCAGTTCTTCTAAAATGCTCATCGCTTTTTGCAGATAACGATCGCTCATCTCAAATGAACGTTCAATGGCGTTAGAAGATTTAATATCAGAAATAATTTCATCAATCAGCTCTTGCTCATATTCCCTCTCGAAAAGCTGTTCTACTTTATCTCGAAACTCAGCATTTTCAATGGCATACAAAACTGGCAGCGTAATATTTCCTTGCAGTAAGTCGCTGCCAACTGGTTTCCCAAGCTGTTCTTCTGATGAGATAAAATCTAAAATGTCATCCGTAATTTGAAATGACATTCCCACGTAATATCCAAACCAAAATAAACGTTTATGTATATCTTCAGGAGCTCCCGCTGCAATTGCGCCTAACTGACAGCTTGCAGCAATTAGCAGTGCCGTTTTACGTTTAATTCTACGCAGATACACGCGTAAGTTTTGGTTTAGGTTGTATTTGTCCTTAATCTGTTCAATTTCACCGAGCGTTAATTCCACCATCGTATTAGATAAAATTTTATGTGCTTCCACATCTTTAACCTCACTCATAACTTCAAGTGCACGAGCAAAGATGTAATCCCCTGTATACATAGCAATACGATTGTCCCATTTTGCCTTAATTGTTGGTTTTCCCCGTCGCTTATCAGCGTCATCAATAACATCATCATGAACAAGAGACGCCATATGAATCAGCTCAAGCGCTACTGCCACATGTTTGATTTGGTCGATATTGTAATGCCCAAATTTAGCTGCCAACAAAACAAATACAGGGCGAATTCGTTTCCCCCCTGCTTGTAAAAGGTGAAGAGAAGCATCTGTGATAAGTGTTTCATCGGTATGAACAGTTTGTTCAAGTTCTTTCTCAATAAGGGTAATATCCGTATTCAAAAAAGCGTACATCATTTTTAGTTTCATTGGACTCACCTTGCATTATATATTCATTCTTTACTCCTTATCCTACAGGCTGTTGCACCTGTAGGACAAGCTTTTTCTCTTTTATCGTTTGTACCCTAGATGCATCGCCGCTACTCCACCTGTGTAAGATTTCACTTCAACATCTGTCAAACCGGCTTCACGGAACATATCAGCCAATTGCTTTTGACCTGGAAAGTCCCTAGCTGACTCTTGAAGCCATGAATATTCATCATAGCTTTTAGCGACCATCTTTCCAAGCGCAGGCATAATATACTTAAAATAAAGCAAGTACATTTGTCGGTAACCAATCATCGTTGGCTGAGACGTTTCAAGGCAAACCACTTTTCCGCCAGGTTTCACGACGCGCTGCATTTCCTTTAAAACTTGAAGGTAATCGGGCACGTTGCGCAGTCCGAATCCAATCGTTACATAGTCAAATGAATTATCTTCAAAAGGAAGCTCCATTGCATTGCCATGTAGTAAAGTAATATTTGAAAAAGGTGAGTTTTTTACTTTCTCTTCACCAATCTTTAGCATATTTTGACTAAAATCCAGGCCAACTGCCTCTCCTGTTTCTCCAACTGCTTCAGCCATAGCTAGCGTCCAATCCGCAGTTCCGCAACAAACATCTAAAGCTTTTGTTCCTTTTTGAACATTCATTCGCTTCATCGTATCTTTGCGCCATGCCTTATGACGCTGAAAACTAATAACAGAATTCATTTGATCATAATTTTTGTATATTTTTTCAAATACGCCATGGACACGCTGTTCTTTTGATTGCTGCATATCTCTATCCTTCTCCTACGACATTTTTCAACACTTCTAAGCTAGATGTAAGTTCATCTAAGTGCTCTCTTAAAAACTCATTCATCGCAAATTCACTTCGTAAGTACCCTCTAACAATATCTACAGACTGTTGAGTATACGAATAAAGGTATTCTTTTATTTGTTCTTGATTCATGCCAATTTGTTTGCAATAGTTTAGCAAGAGAGTAGGCTCTTTATGCTGTAATGACTTTAATTGCTTTAATATCCCATTCAAATACGCTGCATGTTTTAAAAGTTCTTTCCACTCTTCACGTTCAAAATAGTCACATAAGCATCTTACAAACGATGATTCTGCTGCTAAAAAACTATTCATAACGTCGTGTGGATTAGTAGAGCGATTGTTATAAATGTGTATCTTAGCGATATTAATTTCTTTAATAGCAGATGCTATAACTTTCATTAAATTCAGCTGGCTGCTTTGAGCTAAATAGTAATAGTACAGGCCGCTGTAATAATCTCCGGCCAAAACTACCAGCTGCCTCTCATGCAGCTTCCCTTCATTTCCGCTAACATTTTGAGTGGAGACTAGATCGTGGGTATCAAGTGCGGTTTGAACGAGCATCACAGATAGCACAGAGCTGTTCTTTTTTTCTTCTTCCATTGAAAGAGTATCTAAGAACGAACACATGTACAGTAATCTATTTTCATCAATACGCGGATGATGAATATATTTTTTTACATATGGATGACTTAATTCAACATGAAGCTGTTCTTTCATGTTGGCCACAATATCATAGATGGTTTTTACGCTCATCATCCTTGTCTCCCTTTCCATCACTATTTGTTTAAAGTTCTTTTAACTCCAAATCGATAGTGTCAATTATAACATAATTACATTATAAAATATCCTTTAAATTCTTTTGAAGCTTTTTCACGGTTTAAATCCTTTAGCTGCTCATCCGCTTGAACACCGTTCATCTACATACCATCTTGATTTCTTAGACAGTAATTTAAGATATTGCTTTTAGTTTCACCATGTTTTTCCTGTTCTTATTCATTTATTTTAAATATAAATAAAAGCAGGAAAATCCCTGCTTATTTTTTCGTATCGGATTCAATTTCTCCGTGAACAGTCTGAACGACGGCTTTGCCACGAATTTTAATTGCGGATGTATGCTCAGTAAACTGCGCAATCATCACTTCGCCTTTATCTAGTTTTTCTGAATGATGAAATCGCGTATCTGCTCCTCGCGTTAAGCCAATTACGTTAACTCCATCTTCGACCGCTTTAATGACAATATACTCTGGCGTTCCTTTTTGTGTCATATTCTCTTCTCCTTCATCATCCACATTATGATTTGATCAATGATAAAACTTCAGCTCTAGAACTTGCATCGTGTTCTAACACTCCACGCACAGCAGAAGTAATTGTCATAGCCCCAGGCTTTTTAATGCCTCGCATGGTCATACACATGTGCTCTGCTTCCACTACTACCATTACCCCGTGCGGCTCTAATGTTTCTACAATAGAATCCGCCACTGTAGATGTAATTCTCTCCTGAAGCTGAGGACGTTTCGCAACAGCTTCTACCGCTCTTGCCAGCTTACTTAAACCGGTCACTCGTCCGCCTTTTGGAATATACGCAACATGAGCTTTTCCGTAAAAAGGCACTAAGTGGTGTTCACACATAGAGTAAAAAGGAATATCTTTTACAAGCACTAGCTCTTCATGATCTTCTCCAAAAACTGTTTTAAAATGCTCTTTTGGATCTTCATTCAACCCGGAAAAGACTTCCTCATACATTTTAGCTACTCGCTTTGGTGTATCTAATAATCCTTCACGGTTTGGATCTTCGCCAATTGCTTCTAAAATTAGTCTCACAGCTTGTTCGATCTGTGGTTTATTTACAGATGACATGTTGTTGCCCTCCAATTCGTTGCATTACGACTTTATGAAAAAAATTCTAGCATATGTATATACCAAAGGCAAAAAAGAAAGGTCGCAAATGTGCGACCTTTCAAAGCTCTTCATCAACGGCTATGAATAAAGCCATTTTATGTAGATATTATTTTACAGCATCTTTAAGAGCTTTACCTGGTTTGAATGCAGGAACTTTGCTAGCAGGAATTTCGATTTCTTCGCCAGTTTGTGGATTGCGTCCTTTACGAGCAGCACGTTCACGTACTTCGAAGTTACCAAAACCGATAAGTTGAACTTTGTCCTCAGCTTTTAAAGCTTCTAAAATTGTATCGAAAACAGCATCAACTGCTTTTGTAGCATCCTTTTTTGAAAGCTCACTTGCTTCTGCAACAGCATTAATTAATTCTGTCTTGTTCATGCCATTCACCTCCTCCCAAAATCGGATCATATAATAACTAAAAACCTTGTTAGAAAAGGAATCTAGTAATTCGTTATATCTCATTCTTTAACAAAACAAATGGATATTATACATAACCTATGTATCGACAAGCCTAATCATAAACGATTGAACTAAATAATTCAATGTTTTTCATTCGTCTGCCGTATGTATGTAGTGAAAACAGTATGATCGATCGATTTCTGTTAAAAGATTAACATATTGAACAAGGCATAGCAAGCAGAAAATAACGCAGGAATAGGATAACCACGCGATCTATCACAATATATGTAAAGTTTTGTATGATCTATCCAAAAAGAAGAGGCTCCTTTATGAGGAGCCTAACGTTATATTCTTATAAAATAATCGCGATTAAACCTCCAGATCCTTCGTTAATAATCCGTTCTAGCGTTTCTTTTAACTTATATCGCGCATTTTCAGGCATCAGCGACAGCTTTCCTTGAATCCCTTCTCTTACAATTGAACTTAGAGAGCGGCCAAATATATCTGAATTCCAAATTGAAAGCGGATCATCTTCAAAGTCTTGCATCAAATAACGAACTAATTCTTCGCTTTGCTTCTCCGTTCCGATAATCGGCGCAAATTCTGATTCTACATCCACTTTAATCATGTGTATAGAAGGTGCCACTGCTTTTAAACGAACTCCAAAACGCGATCCTTGGCGAATAATTTCAGGTTCATCAAGGCTCATATCTGAAAGCGAAGGTGCAGCTACACCATAACCCGTTTGCTTAACCATGCGAAGTGCATCAGAGACTTGATCATACTCGGTTTTTGCATGCACAAAGTCTTGCATTAACTGCAGCAAATGATCTCTTCCGCGAATTTCTACTCCCACGATTTCTTTCAAAATCTGATCATATAAGTCATCTGGAGCGTATAAGTCAATTTCGGCAATCCCCTGCCCCATCTCAATTCCGGCTAATCGAGCCTGATCGATAAACTCAAACTGGCTAAATTGCTCTACTACCCGTTCAACGTCTCTCAGTCTCTTAATATCTTTTACCGTTTCTTTAACGGCTTCTTGATAGCTTTCACGCAGCCAATGTTTATCTTTTAAAACCATTACCCAGCTTGGTAGATTAACGTTGACTTCTAATACAGGGAACTCGTATAGTGCTTCTCTTAATACATTCATCACATCAGTATCGCGCATGCTTTCCACACTCATCGCTAATACTGGGATATCATATTTTTCATTAAGCTTTGCACGAAGCTTTTCTGTATCGGGATGATATGGCTGTACGGTATTAATAACCATGATAAAGGGTTTGCCTACTTCTTTTAGCTCATTAATGACGCGCTCTTCTGCTTCCACATAATCTTGACGAGGTATATCTCCAATTGAGCCATCTGTTGTAATGACGACACCAATCGTTGAGTGTTCTTGAATGACCTTTCTCGTTCCAATTTCAGCCGCTTCGTGAAATGGAATTGGTTCTTCATACCAAGGTGTATTGATCATTCGAGGTCCATTTTCATCTTCGTACCCTTTAGCGCCTGGCACTGTATATCCTACACAATCTACTAACCGTATGTTAACTTCTAGCCCGTCATCTACCAAAACATTGACTGCTTGATTCGGTACGAATTTCGGCTCAGTTGTCATAATCGTTTTTCCAGCTGCACTTTGTGGTAGTTCATCTTGTGTGCGAGCTCTTTCTGCCTCGTTCTCGATGTGAGGCAGGACCACCAGCTCCATAAACTTTTTAATAAATGTAGATTTTCCTGTTCGAACTGCTCCCACCACACCTAAATATATATCGCCTCCTGTACGTTCAGCGATATCTTTAAATACATCCACCTTTTCCAAAAGATCCCCTCCGATCTATGAGTTCATGGAATATGACATCCATTGCGAGAGTAAATTAGGACACTATATAGTTATGACGTTGTCCTATTAAAATATGACTTTTGATAGAAAAATTTATGATTTTTTTCATGCACATGCTGACTTAGTCATTCTGATTTTCATTATTGGTGTACAAGAAAGAGAAAACCCCTTCTCTCTGAATATTATTCAAGGAGAAGGGGTTCATGACTTATTTTTTAAAAAATATTGGTTCATTCTTATCGTTAACTGTATAAGGAAGAGAGTAAGCAGGTACAAAATCACTGTTTTCCACAAGGAGCTTTCGGATATCTTCACCCGGTTTGTAGGAGCTTTTATGCTTTTGAATGGCATCATACAAATCAGGACGATAATCTACAAATACATCTCCCTGCCCATTAACAATTAAAGAAAGACTATTCCCTGTATACGGGCTAGTAACGACAGGGGGTTCTTTCATATTCAATTTCTTATAGTTAATAGAGAATACGCCGGGAGCGATGACGTCTTTAAACGGTACGTATCCTTTATGGTTTTGACGGTATATATTCAAATGTACATTAACATCTTGAATCGTATCCGCCATCCGTAAGTCTAATAATTTAACCGTGGGCTTTGTTTCTGCATCCACAAGCACGTACGCAAATATCCCTCCGCTTTCATACGAATTCCCAGGTGCGTCTTGCATGTATCTAGGAACAATTTTCGTAAAGTCAATCGGATATTTTTGATAAATCGGCGTGTCCATATCTTTCGTTTTTATCGGCAATAAGCCTCCGCTTTCTTCTTTAAATTGATCAACGGCCGTTTGTACGGAAGCAACTTGATCTTTATAAGGAACTTGATTTTGAGACATTCTTTCCGTCGGGTACAAACAACCGGATAATACAAAAATGGTTAACCCAACAATAGACGTTAGCATGAATTTTTTCATTTTCCTCACCCTACCATATGTACATTAAGCATCTGTCGGACCACTGAATACAACAATTACCATAATAAGACCTGCTACAATCATGAGCGAATAGGCAATGAAAGCGAGTACAATTTTACCAACGCGGTTCGTGATTTTATAACGACTAAAGTAAATAGAAAATACCGCAATAAACATAAATACAATGGAACCCAATGAAATCCACATCTTTAACAAACCTGGCGACAAATTGCATCCACTCCTTTTTTCACCGTTATTATAACATAAGGACTTATAGTTAAGATGGATATTAATAGAACATTCTAAATTTAATATTTATTTACCTTCCATTGATTTACGCTCTATAGTAATTACTTTCCTATTAAATTGACAAATTCCTGCTTTTTCACATAAAAAAAATCGAAGCGAAGGGGGCTCTTCGCTTCGACCGTAACTAAATATTCCCATACTAACAGTTCTACTCATCTTTATTTACACGTTATTTTATGCAAGTAAATGATTTTGGGTATCACCAATTGCCTATTTTTTCATATTTCTTTGCACTTAATTTAATTTTTCTCCTAAAACATTCGCTAAATCTTCCATTTCATGTGTTTTAGTACGAGACATAAGCGCGTCTACTGCATCTTTTGCCTTCACATCATTAAACAGTACATTATATAAAGCATCAGCAATCGGCATTTTTACGTCGTATTTTTGAGATAGCTGGTAAGCTGCTTTCGTCGTGCGTACACCTTCTACAACCATTCCCATATTTTCTAATACTTCGTCTAAATTTTTGCCTTTTCCAAGAAGATTACCAGCGCGCCAATTTCGAGAATGAACGCTTGTACACGTTACAATCAAGTCTCCAATCCCGGTTAAACCTGAGAACGTCAGAGGATTGGCGCCAAGCACCGTACCTAAACGAGCGATTTCAGCTAAGCCACGAGTCATAAGAGCGGCCTTCGCATTGTCACCATATCCAAGTCCATCCGTGATACCAGCAGCAAGAGCAATAATATTTTTTAACGCTCCCCCAATTTCCACACCAATCACATCAGGATTTGTATAAACACGGAAGTACTGTTGATTATTAAATAAATCCTGCACTTTTTCTGCTGCTTGTATATTTGTTGAAGCTGACGTCACGGTTGTCGGCTGCCTTCTACTTACTTCTTCAGCATGACTCGGACCTGATAAGACAACGATGTCTTTTGTATCAATTTCTTGTTGAATCATTTGAGATATACGTAAAAGAGAATCCGGTTCAATTCCTTTACTTACGTGAACAATTGTAAACAGTTCATCGGTAAGGGATTTTAGCTGTTGCAACACTTCACGAATGGCCTTCGTTGGAACAGCTAAAATAAGGGTTTCAACACCCTCTATTGCCTTTTCTAATGACGTAAAACCTTTAATCTGATGAGGAAGCTCTACACCAGGCAGATATTTTTCATTCTGATGCGTCTCGTTGATTTGATCAATGACTTGTTGTCTATGTCCCCAAATGCGAACATCGTGTCCATTTTCCGCCAATACGAAAGCTAATGCAGTTCCCCAACTCCCTGCTCCTAGTACAGCTATTCTTTCCACGCCGATCACATCCTCTGTTATTTTCTTGGTCTTGCAATAATTTTAATTGGAGTTCCTTCGAATCCAAAAGCTTCACGAAGCTTATTTTCTAAGAAACGTTTATATGAAAAATGCATTAGCTCAGGATCATTTACAAACACAACAAAAGTTGGCGGCTTGATTGCTACTTGAGTTGTGTAATAGATTTTTAAGCGGTTGCCGTTGTGAGTAGGCGTAGGGTTCATTGCTACTGCATCCATAATTACATCGTTTAAGATGCTTGTTTCTACACGTACAGCATGGCTTTCGCTTGCAAGATCAATCATTGGCAATAGGGTATGCGTACGTTTTTTCGTTTTAGCTGAAAGGAATACAATTGGAGCATATGTTAAGAACTGAAAATGCTCGCGTATATTTTCTTCAAATTTTTTCATTGTTTTTTCATCTTTTTCTACTGTATCCCATTTGTTCACAACAATGACGACAGCTTTTCCAGCTTCTTGTGCATAGCCAGCAATTTTCTTATCTTGTTCAATAATACCCTCTTCAGCATTTAATACAATTAAGACAACGTCTGAGCGTTCAATTGCCTTTAATGCGCGAAGTACGCTGTATTTTTCAGTACTCTCGTACACTTTTCCACGCTTTCTCATTCCAGCTGTATCAATAACAACATATTCTTGATCTTCTTTTGTAAACTTCGTATCGATGGCATCGCGTGTCGTGCCGGCAAGATCACTGACAATAACACGGTCTTCACCTAGAAGAGCATTAACTAATGAAGATTTCCCTACGTTAGGACGACCAATCAATGAAAATTTAATGACGTCTTCTCCGTAATCTTCGTCTTTTTCTTTTGGAAAGTGCTTAGCTGCCTCGTCTAGCAGGTCACCTAAACCTAAACCATGCGTTCCTGAGATTGGGAACGGTTCTCCATATCCTAGTGCGTAGAAATCATAGATTAATTCTCTCATTTCAGGATTATCTACTTTATTAACGGCTAGGACGACGGGCTTTTTGGATTTGTATAAAATTTTCGCCACTTCTTCATCAGCTGCAGTAATTCCATCGCGTCCATTCACTAGAAAAATGATTACGTCCGCTTCATCAATTGCAATTTCTGCTTGCTGTTTGATCTGTTCTAAAAATGGCTCATCTCCAATATCAATACCACCAGTATCAATAATGTTAAAGTCCAAATTCAGCCACTCACCTGAACTATAGATACGATCACGAGTTACACCCGGAATATCTTCTACAATAGATACTCGCTCTCCTACAATTCGGTTGAAAATTGTTGATTTTCCTACGTTGGGACGACCAACAATCGCAATAATTGGTTTTGGCATACGATTCTTCCCTTTCCTTGATCTTTTTTATGTATCGGCAACCAGTCTTTAATCGACTAAAGGTATTTATCTACATGTACAAATAAATAAGATCATTCTTTTTTCAAAAATCGAGGCCATGCAGCGTGGCATGACCTCTACTAATCGATCATAAGCGATAAAGCAGGATTTTTATCAGCTCTTTCTTATACTGAACTGATTAACTGCCTATCCGCTGAATAAGCATTACTCTTTCAATCAAACAATTTTATCAAAAATCACCGGTAACAACAATATAATTTTACGAAATCTCTTCTTCTATTTGTAAGTACTTTGCTTTTGCCTGTGAGACTTCAGCACGTACAAATCTAAATAAGCAGAGAAATAAACCAGCATCTCCCAAATAAACATCGCTCCTACTGCTGTGGCTAAAACGTCGAGTGTACGAAGAGACCCTATTTCATAAGATGCGATATCCCGAATGACAACTGCATATAAAAAGTCTCCTCCAACTACACCTAAAATGATTGCTGCGAATCTTTTTTCAGCATCTTTAACCACCATAAAGCAAATATATAAGATAAGTCCAGTCAAAATCCACTTACGATCAATAAAAATCCAGACAGGATCATAGAGCTCAAGTAAACAAAAACTAGCATAGGCAATTATTATAATGCCGCATACAATAACATAATATAACTGCTGAAATCGGCTGTAGCCTGAAGCATACACACACGCTACTCCCACTAAAAACAAAGCGGTGTAGCTACATGAAAACTGAGTCATATGCATGTTCATTCCGCTTAGGAGTATACTGATTAATATAATGGCTGCTACCTTCCAACGCCTAGCTGTTTTGGGCATAAGAAAAGTCGCAACAATCCATCCCATCCACGAAAGCCAATAAAAGAAAATTCCGTCCACTGAATATGGCACCTCCCCTATCTGTCATCAGTATGTATCAATTTTGGAAAACTTAATCGGAGTTTTAGAATAGAACCGCTTATTTTGGACAACCTATCAGAAAAAAGGAGGGAATATAAAATGGGAAAAGATCGTCAAGAGAAAAAATTAAAGGAATCAAAACGAGTTGAATCTGACCGTGATCAAGGACTTCACTATCCGGGAGCAACTAGCTTGCAAAGTCCTGAAGAAGCGCGCGAGTTAAATGAGCATAAATAAAAAAATGCGCTGACTAAGTCAGCGCATTTTTTATTTTAAAACTGGATGTGAAACAGGATAGGAACGTTCTTTCTTTCCTGTAAACAAAAAGAGAACTCCTCCCACTAACAATAGTGCTCCTGACAAATAAAATCCGAATTCCATACTTCCAAGTTTATCTGCAAAATATCCGGTAATGTAAGGTGCAAAGATCGATGACAGCATGCCGCTGAAGTTAAAAAAACCGTACACTTTAGAGTACATGGAAGAGGGAGTAATATCCGCCATATACGAAATTAAAATCGGATCTAATGCTAATTTCCCTATCAGACCGTACACAATTAAGCCGATTAATAGCCAAGAATAACTCTCTGTATAGGGAATAAAAAATTGACATAAAGCGCCCGCTACTGACAAACTCACAATTAATGCTTTTTTATTTGCAATTCGATCCGATATATAACCAAAGAAGATTGCTCCCGGAATAGACGCCCACGGTACTAAAGATGCTATGATGCCTGTTTGAGACCCTTCTAAGCCGCGCGAGTGCTGCAAATAATAAGGAAGCCACGTCAGCATCCCAAAAAATCCGTAAAGAGAGCAGAAGATTAAAATGTATACGAAAATATGATTTTTTGTAAATAATACTTTTAGCGACTGCTTTGTTTCTTTATTTAGCGAATTTTTTTCTTGATCCCTTTGCTTATCTTTTACAAAGAAAGCTATTAAAATAGCTATTACTATAGTCGGAATAGCAAATAAGTAAAAAGTAAACTGCCAGTCTTTTTCTAACGTATATGTAATGTATGTAGAACCGATAAAACCAAGCGATATACCAAAAGCCATTCCACTATTGATGAGCGCAGACACTAGACCTCGGTATCGTTCAGACGTGATGCTTGAAGAAATTCCGTATTGTGAACCATAATACGTTCCTTCTCCAAGTCCTGTCAGCGCCCGCATGAGCAAGAACATACCGAAAGTAGTCGTAAGTCCTGTAAAGAATGTGGCAACTCCAAACAAAATGTATCCAGCCACTAAGATCTTAACGCGACCAAATCGATCTGCCAAAAAACCCGTTGGAATCTGCATAGCTGCATACGCTGCAAAAAATACGGTAGACATTAGCCCAAGTTCAGCTTTATTAAGATCCCACTGCGCACCGATATCTCCCATAACTGGAGATAAAATATTACGATCTGCATACATGAAAACCCAGCCTAAAAAGAAAAGAAAAATTGTAAATATAGGATGTCCCTTTTTCATTACGCCACCTCTTTTTTCTGATTTTTCTGTTTATTTAACTTATTATAAGTGGCTAACGTTTGGGATTTCATGCTTTTTGTCACTTCTTCTGCCAATATTTTTTGTTTTTTTTAATGAAAACGCGATCATTCATCTTCTAAGGAAATAAAAAAGCAAGCAGTTAACTGCTTGCTTTTTTATCATCTGTTATTAAATGTTTCTATAGATACATTTCGCTGAGTCAGCCAGCTATGGGTATCCCCTGTAATAACTAGAGGCATTTGCTGAAGCTTAGCAATAGAAGTTGCTCCTAATGCAGCCATTATAAACGTTAACTCCTCATGCAGCTCGGCTATCTCTTCTACGACTGCTTCTAAACCAGACTTCATTAAAATGGATAGAAAATATCCTGCCATTCCCGTTGCAGAAGCTCCTAACGCAATGGACTTAGCAACATCCATAGAGGTTTGAATACCTCCTGAACCAATAATGGATATACCTTCTACGTGCTGAGATACTTCCGCTAAAGAAGCTGCTGTGGAAATTCCCCAATCATTAAAGAAGTGAAAATGTTTTGCTCGTCTTTCATTTTCGATTTTCGAAAAATTGGTACCACCGTACCCACCAATATCAACGATTTCAACACCAACATCTTTAAGTTTTTGCACTGCTTGAGCGCTCATCCCAAAACCTACTTCTTTGACAATTACAGGAACGGTTACTTCTCGGACAATTCGTTCAATACGATGTAATGCATCGGTAAAATCACGATCTCCCTCTGGCATGACCAGTTCTTGTATAACATTTAAATGAATTTGAAGTCCATTTGCTTCAAGCATATCAACCGCTTTTTTAGCTTGTTCAACTGTAGCTTCACTGCCTAGGTTGGCAAAAATAATTCCGTTAGGGTTTTCTTGACGCACTACTCTGTATGATTGTTCTTCCTTTTCATCTTTAATCGCAGCCATCTGCGATCCAACGGCCATTGCTAATTGACCATGATGAGCAATTTGAGCAAACGAACGGTTAATCCGTTCCGTTTCTTGTCCGCCTCCACCCGTCATAGCATTTATAAAAATTGGCGAACTTAACAAAAGTTCGCCAATTTTTGTATCAATATGAACATCGTGCACGCCTGTATTTGGTAAGCTATTATGAACGAAGCGAATATCATCTAGCCCGTGCAGCCGATGCTGTCCCGTTTGAATCGCATGATGAATGTGATCAATTTTACGTTTTGCTCTGCTCACAAATCATCACCATTACTTATCTTAATTTTTTTAATTGATCCCCAATCATATCACCTAATTGGAAGCCTTTTGACTCTTCTTGTAATTCATAGTCACCGTAATCTTCTTGCTCTTCTTCCTCAAGGTCACGAATGCTTAACGAAACGCGTCGTTCTTGTTCATTCACATCAAGTACTTTTACCGTCACTTTTTCGCCTTCAGAAAGCACTTCATGCGGTGTCCCGATATGCTTATGTGAAATTTGAGAAATGTGTACAAGTCCTTCTACTCCAGGTAGAACTTCCACAAAAGCTCCAAAAGATACAAGTCTTTTAACAGTTCCATCTACTACATCACCTTGGCGAAGCTTCGTAGAAATGTTGGACCATGGACCTTCTAACGTATCTTTAATAGATAATGAAACACGACCCGTTGATTTGTCAACAGATAATACTTTGACTTTCACAGTATCTCCCTCAGCTACTACGTCTGAAGGCTTTTCTACACGCGTATGTGAAAGCTGAGAGATATGCACTAGCCCATCTACTCCGCCTACATCTACAAACGCACCAAAGTCTGTTAAGCGCTGAACGGTTCCTTCTAAAACCTGACCTTCTTTTAATGACTCAAGAACATTTTCTTTTTGTTGTACAAGCTCTTCTTCTACAACTGCACGATGCGAAAGGATCACGCGATTTTTTTCTTTATCTAATTCCACTACTTTGACTGTAAGAGTTTGATCTTGATATTCTGCGAAATCATCAACGAAATGAGTTTCAACAAGAGAAGCTGGAATGAACCCTCTTACACCAATATCTACTACTAATCCGCCTTTGACAATTTCTTTGACTACCGCTTCAAACACTTCACCTGAAGAAAGTTTTGCTTCTAAACCGTCCCATGCTTTTTCAGCATCTACAGCCCGTTTAGATAACACAAGCACATCGTCTTCCACTTTAATTACTTTCGCTTCGACTTCGGCACCTTCTTGGATTACATCCCCTGCTTTTTCAATATGTAAGCTCGCTAATTCACTAATTGGAATAATACCGTCTAGTTTGCTGTTAGGCACATCTACATACACTTGCTTTTCTTCTACTTTTGTAATAGTACCTTTTACTGTTTCTCCTACTTCTAATGACGTTACCTCTACTTGATTCATATCTTCTGTCATCGTCTTTTCCTCCTCCAATATCCATCTACAATATGTATTCCCTTGTAAGAGTTCTTCACTCTTTTAGCTCATCATTATTGTATATAGCTCTGTATAGAAAAAACTCTCTTTGTTACTAACTTCTAATAAATAGAATCTTTTGTCAAGTCATAAGGTTACAAACTATTGATATTTTTCAATTAATTCACCAATGCTTTTCATAATAACTTCGGTTACTTCCTCGGCTGATGCCTTTCGTTCACGAAGTTCATCCATCTGAATTGGCGGTCCGTACACTACTTTTAACCTTGCAAAACGCTTATATGGACCAATAACAGCACAAGGAACAACAGCTGCTTTTGAACGCAAAGCAAAAAAGCCTACTCCAGCCATTCCTTTTCCTAATTTTCCATCTTTACTTCTTGTTCCTTCTGGAAATAATCCAAGCACTTTTCCTTCTTTTAAAATCTTTAACCCTTGGCGCAAAGCTTCACGATCTGCCATCCCCCGCTTTACAGGGAACGTTTCTAACTTTGGCAGAACCGTCTTCAGAAAAGGTGCTTTAAACAGCTCTGCTTTTGCCATAAACGAAATAGGCCTTGGACATGTCACACCTACCGTAGGCGGATCTAAGTTGTCAATATGATTTGAACAAAGCAAAACTCCGCCTTCTGAAGGGATATTTTCTGCACCGATTACTTCATAACGATAAACTGGTGTTAAAATACCTTTTACAATGCCACGTGCAAACATATAAAAGCTCAAAATCATCCAATCCTTTCGTTTGTAATAGAAAGTATTTTTTCTACAACTCCTTCAATCGATAAGGAAGTTGTATCGATTTCAATTGCATCTTCAGCTTTTTTAAGAGGTGCTACTTCACGCTCAGAATCCAGCTTGTCTCTGCGGGCAATTTCTTCTTTTAAACGCTCTAAATTTGATTCAAAACCTTTTTTTATGTTTTCATCATGGCGTCGCTGTGCTCTTTCATCCACAGACGCTAATAAAAAGATTTTAACTTCTGCCTGAGGAAGCACGTGTGTACCGATATCACGTCCATCCATTACAACGCCTCCATCTTTAGCAAGGCCCTGCTGTCTCGCTACCATCTCTTCACGAACTGCACGATGTTTCGCTACAATGGATACAGAGTTAGTTACTTCTGCGGAACGAATTTCACTTGTAACATTCTGTCCATTTAAGATGACTACCTGCCCAGATTCAGACGGTTTTAAATCGATTACTGTTTCATTAAGCAAATGCAATAGCTCTTCTTCATTTTGCAAATCCACCTGGTTTTTCTGCGCTTGATACGTTAGAGCACGATACATCGCTCCTGTATCAACATAAATATATGATAAGGTTTCTGCTATAATCTTTGCCACTGTACTTTTCCCAGCAGCTGCAGGACCGTCAATCGCGATTGAAATTTGTTTTTCCATAAGTGCCTCCCTTAATTTCAAAACAGGAACAAACCACTTTCATCTTTTATACAATGAGCCATTTTATATGAAACGTTTATAAACGAAAAAAAGAGCAGGGGGTCTTCTCCTGCCTGGTGTTCACTGCATGTTTCTTTCCTAGTTATTCTACCATACGTCCGACTACTGGTCGAATGTTTCAATAATTTTATTAAAATTATTTTTGCTAACTCCCTCATACTGAATGACCTTTGAGAAATATGTACTGTGACTGCTAGATAGTAAAATACATTGGGCAATTATTAAAAACACAAATTGAATAACCACTAATTTAATTAAAATTCGTTCTATTCGATTCATCTTTTTCTCCTTTTGTAAGAAGTAATACCTTTGCTTACAGTTTAGGAAAGAGAAGTTTTTTTTATACGCTAAAGAAGACCTTTTCTCCTTAGGTCGAGCTGACGCTTTAAGGTATAACGAATCATCATTTCTTTCGTTTGTTTTTCCATGTCCATAAATTTAATAGATAGCTGACCTACTTTACAGGAAGTCGGGGCGGTAATTCGTACAACTTCCCCTTTTAATTCAAGATGCTGCAAAGTTCCCTCACGATTAGGAAGACTTAATCGTACAACAACGGAATCTTTCTCATTAAAAAGCAGCGAATGATGGAAGGAGCCGGCTACTCCACCTGCACTGATGTTTTTAGTCATGATTTCCATTACGGCCTGCTGTTCTTGTTCACTTTTTATCACCGCCTTCACTGTAAGCGGCACACGGAAAAAATTTCTTCTTTGGATAGATTTTAACTTTTTATCGCCCGGGTAAAAGAGCTTTACTACAGGCATGCCTTTTATTTCGCGTCCTGTTACTTCAGTTGGAAAGGTATATACATTTTGATTATATCCAATAAACGTAGCCAGCAATTTTGTACCTTTTAGTAAAAAAGCACTTCGCTGCGTTTCTTCATTTAGCGGATAGCTAATATAAATCACGTCTTCCGTAAACTCAACTACCTTACATCGATACGTTTGTTGTAAGGTAGACTCTCTGTGCCCGCTCTCTAACGTCAACCTCATTCCCGCTTTTATCATCTTCTCTCTCCTTCAGTTCCACTATATACACTTTTTCCCTTTATTTAAACATAGTCAAATATATTTATTTTGTAAATAAAAATTAGTCATTTAGACTCAAAAAAACTTATACAATACAAAAAACCGGTGTCTATAGACACCGGTTTCTCAGCTTTACACTTCATTATATAAAGGTTCTGAGTTTTGCAGTTTTTCGACTTTCTCTTCAAAACCCGTATCGGCATTGATAAAAATACGATACGTATCATTTTTAATTGTCCCTAAAAACTCATAGCATAGCACTTCTTCGTTTAAATCATTTGTAATAATTGCCAAGCGGTCTTCCATCACTTTTACATTCGAGTTTAGCTTGGTTTTTGCCTGTTCTTTCGAAATTTTAGGTTTTGGAATATCTCTTGTACGATGTTTTAATAAGAAGTCTTTAGCTGAGAAGCCAATCACAGATCCATCTTCTAAAGACATTTTCATTTTAACTGAATCCGGATAAATCCGAACTCCACTTTCCGTTTGCTCAACGAATGTAAAGACTCCCATGTTATCGTATTGAGCGCTTTCAGCCATCACTAGGCTTTCAAAACGATGATCTTTTAAAAACTTAGTCGCTTTGTTCATAGCATCGTTTAAACTAATATTTTGTTTTTTAATATCTCGATCTTCGAGCACCCAAAGCGGATATCCACCTTTTTGGGTAATATCCATATACGTCTCTTGTTTAGTCTTTGGATCTGTAATGGTTAAGCTGTACACCTCATAATCGGCATCTTTTCCGCTCTTTACAATATGAATTTGTTCATTTCCTTTTAAATTCAAAAACGAACGCGCCACTTGTTTAGCAACATCTTCACTAACTTCTCTACCTTTTAATTGATGAAAAGCGTTTTTTTCCTGTTCATTCGTTGCATTCATAACCCCTAAATCTGTTTCGGCAAAAGAATCCATACTTTTTTCAACGGTTTTTAATCCGTCAATAATCGTATTGTCCCCTTGCTTTTCTTTTGTGGCTAGAGCTAGCTCAACATCCATCCAGCGCAAGTTATTATCAATGACTAGATGCTGTACTTGGCGCATTTCATTTTGAATTTCGCCTGACTGATCATAAAGCGAATTTAACGTTTTATACTCTTTATCTGTTAAGGGAGATTTGCTTAAATCCCTTACCGCCACTTTGTACGTAAAGTCACCAACATCTGAAAGAAACTCTTCTGTTTTATTGAACGGTAAAAGCGATAAAGGCAGCTGTCCTACATTGTTATGAGCTTCAGAAGTTAAACGCCATACTTCTGCAAGCGCGGGCGAAAGCTGATCTCTCGAACTCATGGCAAGCGTGCCACCGATTTTATCATTTAATAAATCTAGCTGATATGACAAATCATGAAATGCTCGTTGATACGTATTCTCCGCTTGAAGCAGCACAGCATCTTTTTCTTGATGTTCGCTGTACCCCCAATACCCTACACCTACAACACCAATAGCTAATAATACAATTAAAATTGTTCGAATCATGTTTCCTTCACCTCTCTTTATCGACAGAAAATGTGTTTCCCGATTTGCTTAATTTGAGGACGTGACCAAATCCATGCGCTTGTTGCTGTATCCGGATTAAAGTAATAAATAGCATTCCCAGTAGGATCCCATCCGTTAATCGCATCCATAACCGCTTTTTTAGATGTTGGATTGGGTTCAAGCCAAATTTGCCCATCTGCTACGGCAGTAAATGCACGCGGTTCAAAAATAACTCCAGCGACTGTATTTGGAAATGACGGACTGTTAACTCGGTTTAAAATAACGGCCGCTACGGCTACTTGGCCATTATATGGTTCACCCCGTGCTTCACCATGCACAGCATTTGCCATGAGCTGAATATCATTTTGTGAAAACCCGCTCGGTACATTCACCGCTGTTGGCTTTTGTGCTTTTTCTTTCTGTTGTTCAGAATTTCCTTTAGACGTATTACGCTGCGGCTGACTGGCAGGTTTTTTTGCTTGAGAAGATCCGCTTTGTGCTTTTTGCTGACCATTGTTCCCGCTGCTTTTTCCACTGCTACCGCTTCCTTTAGACTGCTGATCAAGAGGCTTACCGCCATAGTGCGTAAACTTATTGCCTTTTCTAATTTGATTTTTCACATAGCTTTCGTGATATTTTGTTGCGTTAGCTAATTTAATCTTTGTTTGCCAGCCTGCTAAACCGTCAATCTTTTTAATGCCAAATTCATATTGAAAATTGCGCAGTGCCCAGTATGTGCTCCATCCAAATACACCGTCAATTTTCCCGTTATAATAACCTAAATACTGAAGTCTCGACTGCAGCTCAATAACGTCATCTCCAACTGCTCCGTGTTGAATGACTTGATTTGAAAACGCGTGAGCGGCCTTTGGACTCACAACGGACGCTGCAATAAATGAACATATGCATATGAGACATGCATACTTTTTAAAACATCGAAATGATAACATGACAAAACCTCCTACATCGTATGTAACTGATAAGATGATAGGAGTATTTTTTGTAAAGGTTGTTTTTTTATACAAGGTGCGCAAAATTTACCGAAATGAAAAAACTCAGCTCGTAAATCTCTCAAAAAAGATTTACAAGCTGAGCCTAGACAATCGATGGCTGTTTGGCCTTTTTTACTTTTCTTAATGCCAGCCACCATAAATAAATCATAAATGGAATAATAATAAATACCCAATGATCCATTGTTTTTAAAATATAATCATATGTTCCATGTAAAATGAGCGGCGCAAATACGGAATACAGCGTCCACTTCGTTTTTTCCTTTCCTTCAGAAAACTTTGCTTTCCCTAAATAATACCCCATAATGACGCCGAATAAAGCATGACTAGATACGGGTAAAATGGCTCTTCCTAGCGCTGATTCTAAACCATTTGCAAATAAATATAAAATATTTTCAACGGTAGCAAAACCTAATGAAACAGCTGCCCCGTAAACAATTCCATCGTAATGCTCATCAAATTCCACATGCTGATAAATCGTGAAATATAAAATGAACCATTTGAAAAATTCTTCTAAAAAGCTTGTCGTAAAAAATGCTTCAAGAAAAGGTGATTGAAAAACGTGTTCTTCACCAAATACATATTGAATAAACATAATTGGCAAAACAAGCATTGCTCCAAAAATAAATGTTTTTAATACCATTGAAATAGGCTCAGTTTCATATTCATCTTTCAAATAAAAAAAACTTAACAATGCCAATCCTGGCGCAATGCCTGCAGATACAATCGCCAACATAAATAGCGCCTCATCTCCTCTATTTTTTTTAATAGTAACATGTTATCTTTAGGATGAAAATCTCCGTCTATAATGTCCTTATCTTTATATGTAAATACTCACATAACTTGCTGTCGATTTACAAAGCCTAACAAAGACCTTAAACAAGTATACCAAAAAATGTATCATACTTATACGAAAAATTGAAAGGAGCTCTCTATGAAAACTGTTTATATTCTTCACACCGGCGGCACAATCTCGATGAAAGAAGACATGGAAACTGGAGCGGTAGCACCAGATATTCAAAACCCGCTTCACCGCTCAACATCATCTGTTTCAGGTATGGCCAATGTAATCGTAGAAGAAGCATTTCATCTGCCTTCTCCTCATATTACTCCTAAGGAAATGCTTATACTTTCAAAAAAAATACGCGATAAAATTAATGAAGGCAAAATTGATGCAGTCGTGTTAACCCACGGCACGGACACGCTGGAAGAAACCGCTTATTTTTTAGATTTAACCGTGCATACAGATATTCCAATTGTCTTAACTGGAGCTATGAGATCAAGCAATGAAATCGGTTCAGACGGTCCTTATAATTTTATATCTGCGGTTCGGGTGGCTATTAGTGACGGGGCAAAAGGAAAAGGTGTCTTAGTTGTGATGAACGATGAAATTCATACCGCTGAAAATGTGACCAAGACCCACACAAGCAACGTGGCGACATTTCAAAGCCCTCAGTACGGGCCAATAGGATTAATCACAAAACGCGGCGTATCTTTTCACCACATGCCTACAGAACATGAATTTTATCCTGTTAATCAAATAGATAAACAAATCACTTTATTAAAAGCTTATGCAGGAATGGACGACCATTTATTTCAAGCAGTGGCTTCAATGAATGTTGACGGACTTATAATTGAAGCCCTCGGTCAAGGAAATCTGCCTCCTCTCACCATTCCAGGAATTCAATTGCTTTTGAAGCGAAAGATACCCATCGTGCTCGTTTCTCGCTGTTTTAATGGAATTGCTCAAGATGTATATGGGTATGAAGGCGGTGGCAAGCTGTTAAAAGAGATGGGCGTTATTTTTTCAAATGGCTTAAATGGTCCTAAAGCACGCATTAAACTGTTGGTTGCTCTCCAAGTAACAACGAATCATGATGAGCTGCAGCAGCTATTTAATCATTAGTAAAACAACGCATAGAAGCCTATGCGTTGTTTTTGTTGATAATATGAGAAGCGATTGATTTCCCATGAAAACGTCCATTTTCAATAAAAATCTCATTAGCATTGTTTCCTGCAGCAATCACACCAGCGATATAAATTCCTTCCACGTTTGTTTCCATCGTCTCTTCGTTAAAAGAAGGGCGGCCTGTTTCATCATCTAATTCCACACCCATTTTTGTTAAAAACGAGTGATCAGGGTGATAGCCAGTCATGGCAAAAACGAAATCGTTACTAATCGTAAATTCTTTCCCTTCCTGCTCATATGTTACTGCTTCATCCGTTATCTTTGTTACATGAGCGTTAAAATGCATCCCAATCGTTCCATTTCGAACCAGCGCTTCAAATTCAGGCAATATCCAAGGTTTTACGCTAGGGGAGTAATCTGAGCCACGATAAATAACCGTCACCCTTGCATCACACTTCACCAATTCCAGAGCTGCATCGACGCTAGAGTTTTTTCCGCCTATAACGACTACATCTTTATCAAAATACGGATGCGCTTCTTTGAAATAATGAAATACCTTTGATAAATCTTCACCAGGAACATTCATATAATTAGGATGATCGTAATAGCCCGTAGCTATAATGACATTCTCCGCTTCATATGTCTCTTTGGATGTTGTGACAATAATTTGGTTTTCCGCTTGTTTGTCTACTTGCAAGACACGTTCAAACGGCTGAATTCGAACTTGCTTGCGCTTCACCACTTCTCGGTAGTAAGCAAGAGCTTGGTTGCGCACAGGCTTACGATTTTCGGTAATAAAAGGGACATCCCCAATTTCTAGTTTTTCACTTGAACTAAAAAACGTTTGGTGGGTCGGATAGTTATAAATTGCATTCACAATATTGCCTTTTTCAATTACAAGGGCATCAATACCTGTATGTTGAAGCTCAATAGCTGCTGAAAGCCCGCATGGTCCTCCGCCAACAATAATTACTTTTTCTTTCTTCATGCCTGTCACTCCTTCAGTTGTAAACGCACCTTTTTTTATTTTAACGCAGTGTAAAACAAAAAAATCTCCTCATTAATGATAGGAGATTTTTTCTATTTACGCAATTGTTCTGCTGTTCTGTTTTTAAATCCAGCCTCTGAAGCGAGAGCCTTCTGCCATTTTTCTTACGCCTATCATATAAGCAGCTAGACGCATGTCGACTTTTCGAGTTGTAGAAGTTTCGTAGATGTTATTAAATGATTTCACCATTACTTTTTCAAGCTTTTCTTCTACTTCTTCTTCCGTCCAATAATAACCTTGGTTATTTTGCACCCATTCAAAATAAGAGACTGTTACACCGCCAGCACTTGCCAAAACGTCTGGAACTAATAAAATCCCTCTCTCTGACAAGATGCGCGTTGCTTCAAGAGTTGTTGGTCCATTTGCTGCTTCCACCACAATACTCGCTTGAATGTTATGGGCATTTTCTTCTGTAATTTGATTTTCAATCGCAGCTGGAACTAGGATGTCACAGTCAAGTTCAAGCAGCTCTTTGTTGCTGATAGTATTATTGAATAATTTCGTTACTGTACCAAAGCTATCGCGTCGATCTAATAAATAATCAATGTCTAAACCATTAGGATCATGCAGCGCTCCGTATGCATCAGATATCCCTACAATTTTAGCACCAGCGTCGTGCATGAACTTAGCTAAAAAGCTTCCTGCATTTCCAAACCCTTGTACTACTACCCGTGCACCTTGTAATTCAATGCCTCGTTTTTTCGCTGCTTCACGAATACAAATAGTTACTCCTTTTGCAGTCGCAGTTTCACGGCCGTGCGAACCACCTAAGACAAGGGGCTTTCCAGTAATAAAGCCAGGCGAGTTAAATTCATCAATCCGGCTGTATTCATCCATCATCCAAGCCATAATTTGTGAATTTGTAAACACATCCGGCGCTGGAATATCCTTTGTTGGTCCAACAATTTGGCTAATCGCACGAACATATCCGCGGCTTAAACGCTCTAATTCTCCAAAAGACATATTTCGAGGATCACAAACAATTCCACCTTTTCCTCCACCGTAAGGAAGGTCAACGATTCCACATTTTAAACTCATCCATATAGATAGAGCTTTTACTTCTTTTTCAGTTACGTTTGGGTGAAAACGAATTCCACCTTTCGTAGGACCAACTGCATCGTTATGCTGCGCTCGGTGACCTGTAAAAATCTTAACTGATCCGTCATCCATACGAACAGGAATTTTTACTGTCATCATTCGTAATGGCTCTTTTAATAGTTCATACACTTCATCAGGATAGCCTAGTTTTTCTAACGCTTTATGTATCACTGTTTGTGTAGATTTTAAAACATCATGCTTCTCTTCTTGACTATTTTTACTGTCTTGCATCTTGTCGGCTACCATCTGTAAACCTCCTAAAATGTATCGAAAATTATTCGTTTTTAATTGAATGGGCTTCTTTCATGACATAGTATACACCCTTAGTTTTACATTGCAAAGGAAAATATCGAACTTTTAGTATTTTTTGTGTTCTTCTAAGAAAACGCTTCCAATAACTTTACAAGGTATGCTACAATGTTTTAAGTCTGCCTCTTTCCTAGTATGCGTTAATCGTCTTAAAAAAATAAAAAACACCCGGTGATAAAGAGCACTTTCAACAACTTTGTACAAGCTGAAAGTGCAGCCACTCTTATTTTAATAAAAGTGCTTTATCCTTCACGGGTGTAATTATTTCAATTAAACAGTTAAGAAAAGACAGAGTTAATATACTCCAGAGCTCTCTTTTCTACTAATATTTTTCCATATTCATTTACGCGGTGCTTTGTAATTGTAGAGGGATTTCCATACTCCGCCAAAACCGCAATCATATTCCCAACTTCAGCCGGTGACAGCATGTGATAATCCAACAGCACGTAAAAACGTTTTTCGAATGAATAGAGCACGCTATCCGTATCGTAAAAGTTTGACATGCGCTTGGTCAGCTGAATGACATCTTCAAATGAATCAAACTCAAAAAACATGTCTTCGCTTTCATCTAGCATGACCTGCATTTCAATGAAGTCCTCGAACTCGTCTTCATCGAACTCACCGTAGCTGGTTTCTTCTTCATACTGCTTTGTCACAAATACAACCATTCCCTGTGCTTGAAGTGAAAAAACTTCTACCGAAAGAGAATTTGTAGGTTCAAAGTTCAGTTCTTGAGAAGCTTGCTCTATCATCTCACGAAAGAGCTGTTTTACTTTGAATGTATCTGTCCATAGATCTTCTTTTGTTAACCCTCTTTCTTTTAAATCATCGTAGGTCAAAAAAACTTTTAGCTTATTATAGTTTAATCGTTCAAGCCTCATTAGCGTCCCTCCCCGCTTGCACTCATAACCACATGGTTCGATAATGCAGTATATGTATTTTTTGGAAAACGGTTCGTGATGTTTACTTACGAGTTTACAGGTTTATGAAAGGAAAGACAAGCTATTCTCAATCAATTTCTGCTAATTTTTTTGTTAGCCAGCTGTTCCACTCTTCTTTTGTATTTCCTAAAATAAACGGCTGAGCCTCGCCTTTTCTTTTGCTATCTAAACCATCAAACACATAACCGCCTAATCCTACTTTAAGATGCGGGAATTTCTTTATCATTTGGTTCGTCAAATTCAGTGTTTTCTCGGCATTTTCCATCATTGTGCATGACATAAATAAAAACGTTGGGTCTACTTCTTTAACAATTAGCTCAACATCTTTATCTTCAATGCTGCTTCCTAAATAAATAACCTCAAACCCTTTACGGCGTAAAAATAGCGTAAAGACTAGAAGTCCAACTTCATGTGTCTCATTAGGCCCACATACAGCAATCGCTTTAGGCAATAAGCCATTTGAAGGCAGCGAATAAAAAATCATGCTGATACGCGTTTTTAATACTTGAGTCGTATAATGCTCATGAGCACTTGTGATTTGCCCTTTTTCCCACATATCTCCAACCGTCACGAGTAGAGAACCCAAAATATCAATAACCACTTTTTCTACCGAATACAGGCTAAACGCATGATTAATTAAATCCTGTGCTTTTCCTTCTTCAAAAGATAGAAGCATCGTTAACAGCTCATCCCTAATTTTTTGAGGGGAATCTACTTCTCCTTCTTCTTCAAACGCTCCTACTGTACTACTTTCCGTTTCTAATAACGAAACCGCTTGACTAATCGTAAAACCTCCGCTCACTTTTTCCGTGAGCCATTTTAATTTCCGCAAATCTTCCTCTGTATATAACCGATGCCCCGATTCGTTGCGGACAGGATTTAAAATTTGATAGCGTCGTTCCCATGCACGCAAAGTTCCCGGCTGATACCGACCATATTTGAGATGGCTTTAATATTATACTTCCCTTCGTGAGCCATACGTAACCTCCAACTACTCTTCGTGAACTGTTTCTATTAATTGAATTATAGGATAAGTTATCCTGTGTGTAAAATTTGTATATGCTATGTAAAGAGTTTGTTCAAGGCTATTCTTTCCTTTTTAAAGTGATATAATGCGTTTGTGCTCTAGCTTGTAAACGGAGAGGCAGGGAGGTTGTACCATATCCATTACTAACAAAAAGAGGAATCTGTCTTTTCTCTTTCAGCCCTCCTAATTCATACATACCAAAATTAAATAAGCGTATCTGTCCTCCGTGTGTATGTCCGCTCAAAATTAAATCTACTTTTGATTCTTCATCTACATAATAGATAACATCAGGATTGTGGCTTAGAAGAATGGTAAGCTGGTCAGGTTCAATGGAAGAAACAGCTCGCTTTAGATCCATCTCACCTTCGGATAAATCATCTACTCCCGCAAAATTGCATGTAGTACCATGTTTAGAAACTGCAGAGACATGCTCGTTTTTAAGGGTAATAACTCCCTCATCCTTAAGCATCTGCTTCAATTGCACTTGACTTACTTCGTAATCATTATTTCCCCATACAAAATAGACCGGTCCAAGCGTTTTAAGCTTTTGAATATTTTGACGAGCACGCAATAAAGGTACTCCTCCTTCTAGTAAGTCACCGCCTATGATCACAAAATCTACTTCACCAGGTATTTTTTCCAACAGCTTCGACGAAACTGTTCGCTTATGTACATCCGATATAAAAAACAGGCGTAAAGGCTGCTGATTTCCGGGAAATGCTGATAAATGAATCGTTCTTTCTTCTACATATGTACGATGGGCTTCCGAAAACATAAAAATCAGCAGGCCTATGCCTAACGCTAAAATAATTAAAGAAATAACCATATATTCTCCTTCTTTTCATTTTATACACGGTGTGTTTCTGTTAAAGAAGAAAGGGCATAAATTGTCGCAATTGTTAACAAACCTACTACTTGATAGAGCGCAACTGTACTTAACGATAAAATTCCTATCACACATAGACATGAAACAAGATATTCATGCCATTTTACCTTATAGCCTTTTAGAAACAACCGACTTTGCAGAAACACTTTACGAACTGCCGCCGACAGACAAAAAAGAGCCGTGAAAAATAAGATTATAATACCAAACACATCTAACGGATGTAAAATCATTTGAATAAGTAAATAGGTTAACGAAGCTTTTGAGCCTACAGCCGTTAAACTGCTGATATAATAACTGCATAACCACGCAGCCAGCAAGTTAAACCAATCTCTCACAAAAAAACCCCCTTCACTAAACTTCTATGTAAAAAGAGGCTTTTTCATGCGATTCTATTTATTTTCATGATATAAATTAATTCCATAAGTGGACTGCATCCAGCGGAACGTTTCTTTTCGGTTCTCCCATGTTTCAGGCGTCGCCCATAGCTCTTTGCTTCTTTTAATAATCTCACAGCGCAAGTCTTGAAAAGTCTTTTCCGCTTTCTCGCTTTTTTTCTGCAGCTGTACAGTATAAAAATAAAGGGAGACGGTAAGCAATAGAAACATCAAATGCCCTATGTTACCTAACAAAAATGAGAAAAATTCGCTAAACGTCGTAAAAAAACCGCTTTGAAATATGAAAAAAAAGTAGCTAATAACAGCCGTTAAGCTGGCTAAAAACAAAAGCTTCCATCTTTTCTCTTTAGCTTTCAGCTTATTAACCGTCTCTTTTCTTTTGATAACGCTCGCTAATATATATTGAAGTGTTTCATCGCTTTCAAAGTCTATTAACTTGTTTTCCAACATTCCACCCCCTCGTATGCTAGTACAACATATGAGTGAATATAAAAGATTATGTGGATAACACTGAAAATAATGGCTGTTTCCTTAACCTTTACTGCATGAGTTCTTCTGGCTGTACAGATTTCCCTTTTGACTTTCGTATCTGCAGGCCTAATAAAAAATCAATGAGAAAATGAGTGAAAATCGTGACATACAAATTTTCGGTCCACCAAAACAGCAACCCTATTAAAAAGCTTAAAACCACAACCGAAATAAAAAGAAACCACTTTTTTAAATATCGAATGTGAACGAGTGCAAATACGATACTCGCCCAAAAAAGGCCAAACTGAACTTGTATAACCCCTCGAAATAATATTTCTTCTGAACATGCAACGATTAGGCAAATAAGGGCTAGATGAGGAATGGAACGATTAGCAAATAAACGTTCATTAATCCCTCCGTCATCATATAAATGCTCGGGTACACATTTCATTAGAAGCATATCTCCTCCTACTACCAAGAGAGCTGTACCTCCCCCGTACAATAAAATAGACGCCCAATCCAGCTCAAAAAACTGTAAAAAGGAATGCCACGAATCAAATGTGAAAAAACCGATGCCTAAAGCAATAAAGCAGATGAGCAGCTGCGTTACATATAAATTTTTAACCAGCTCTGCATCCGTCATGGATGAAATAAGCTCTTGCTGTGACTTTGCCATTATATCTCTCCTTGACGAAGCAAACGAGCTAATTCTAATTCCCAGCCTTGAAATGTCCATTGCTCTTGCTCACCATTTGTTTTTTTATAGGCTTCTAAATCCAATCCGCAGCAATCGCAACAATTCTGAAGCTCTGATTTTCCGAGCTCATTGAAATAGCCAAGCAGCACCTGACGACGGCATTCTTTTGCCTCAATAAACTCCTTCATCGCACGATACTTGTCATGTTTGTTTCGAAGACGTTTATTTACAGCTGCAACAATCGTTTCATGCAGCGATTCAGGGATTTTCCTAGGTTCAACATGTTCATTTTCCACTACATTTTCTCTGTACAAATAATAACGAATAAATCTCCAATGTGTTTCTTGAATACCCACTGTATAAAGAAAATGAGACTCTACTTGTTTTAAAGGAATGGCCTGATCATGATTTCGTAAATACGACAGGCAGTATAAGATGATATCTGAAGAAGGAAGCTCAATTTCAAGTAAAGAATGAGCAAAATCATCGTCTCCTTCAGCATAAAGCAAAATCGCAATACTGTTTTGCTGATCGCGTCCACTTCTTCCAATTTCCTGTACGTATGCTTCTAGCTGCGTAGGTGTATGAAAATGAATAACAAAGCGAACATTCGATTTATTAACCCCCATTCCAAATGCACTTGTGCAGCAAATGATATCCAGCTGATTTTCTAAAAATTGCTGTTGAACAAGCATTCTTTCATTCGGTTCCATTCCCCCATGGTAATACTGCACTCGCTGTATCCCATTTTCCTTTAGAAGCTGTGTTAATGCTTCTGTCCAAGATCGGCTGGAACAATAGATAATTCCTGGACTTTGCAGTTCACTAACGTACATCAGCAACTTCTCTTTTTTCTCTTCAATACTTGCAACAAAATCAACTTTCATCGCAATATTACTTCGATTCATGGAATAGATGTGCTCGTTGACAGCAGGCAGCAATAAGTAGCGCTTAATATCTTCCACTACTTCCCTGGTCGCAGTTCCTGTTAGTGCCAGACATAGCGGACTGCCAAGTTCCTTCCATATATCTCCTAACTGAAGATAATCCAAACGGAAATCATGTCCCCACTGAGAAATACAGTGCGCCTCGTCCACAACGAAAAGGCCTACCTTTGCCTGTTTTAATGCTTCTACCACAACAGCGTTTTGCAAAATTTCAGGAGATGCATAAATAAAACGATAAAAAGCTAAATCTTTTAGCGCCCGTCTTTTTTCTTCTTGTTGTAGGAAACTATTTAAGGCAATAACTCTCTTTTCTCCACTTGCCTTTAGTTGTTGAACTTGATCTTCCATCAGTGAAATTAAAGGAGATACAATCAGCACCGGTCGGTTCAACACATAAGCGGGGAGCTGATAGCACAATGATTTCCCTGTTCCTGTAGGAAGAACCGCTAACACATTATGACCTGTTAAAATATCTTGAATAATCTCTTTTTGTCCTAGTCGAAATTGGCTATAGCCAAATTGTTTCTGTAGAAGTTGTTCTATCTTCACATCAAACACCACTTTTTTTAGTATCAGGTAAAATGTTTTGCTAATACGAGACGAATCTGAAAATAGGTAACGTCGTCTTTTACTTCTTCCTTTATCGCCTTTAATTTATTTGTACGCAAACTTTCAAAAGCCGAGATAATTTCTTCCTGCTGCTTAGGCGATACGTATGCATCGATTGAAAAAGATGGAACAAACAGAGCTAATTCTGCAATATGATCTTCAATTGTACTTTCTTTTAAACGCCTTATATAAGCAATTTCTTCAAGCGTCTTTCCTTTTTGAAGCCAGCTATACGTTTTTAACGTCGAGCTTGTCAAAGGCAATTCTAAATATAGATCATGCAAAAAAGAAGAAAGTACATGAAAGCTTTCATTATTTTGACTCACTTTTTCAATGATATGATGAATAACCCCTAAAAGTTGAATATGCACATAATGCTCATCGAGTTCATATTGATATGCTAACTGATTTTTTGTAAAGCCTACTCTTTCGTATCCAGTCAGTTGCAAAACAAAAAGAGACGCATCCCGTTCCGTACAATCTTTCAAGCACGTTCGGAGCTCTTTGAATAGCTCGGCGGCTAACTCTTGACGCGTTTGCTTTTGAGACATAATATACGTTTTGACCCATTGAATGACCTCAGGATTTTTGGAAATGGGTAAAAACCCTTTTTGAAAATACTGTAGGTTGGATAAGGTCTGAATGAACAAAGTGATTCTTGCTAAAAATAATTGAGTACTGCTTGCGAATTTCCATCCGTCTAAAGCTGGATGAAAGGGCCGAGCCGTCAGTTCATCTTCAAGGCGTGTTCGTCCCTTATCTGTCATCACATACTTTTGATTTTCAGTTTCTTCGATATACTGCTGTTCTTTTAAATATGCAACGCAGGTTTCAAAAGACCGTTTATCTAAGTAAAGAAATGACTGAAAAAGAAAAGAGATTCCAAAAATTTTTCCGTCTTGAATTGTTTGCGCTGACTTTTTACCTGTTAATAAATGATAAATACCATAGGCGGTTCGCTCACCTTTTAACTGTTTTATACAAAATAAAATGCTAACTTGAATATAATTCAAAGGTGTCAACTTCCTTTCTCATTCATTGTACCAAAAGTGACCAATAGCATGTGAGATAAAGGCTTTTTAGCTCTTTCCTTTATGTATCAAAACGTTTGGATAAGTGAAGAAACCTTGATTTGATAAGCATTCTCAGTGACTTTTCTATTGAAAAGTTTTATAAATCATTTTACAATGAATAAGGAGAAATTTCACTCTTGATTCGCGAAGAGATTATATAATAAGAAATTTTCGAACACTTTACAGGAGGTCTTGTTATGCCAAAATATACAATTGTTGATAAAGATACTTGCATCGCATGCGGCGCTTGCGGAGCAGCAGCACCAGACATTTATGATTATGATGATGAAGGTATTGCATTCGTAACATTAGATGATAACCAAGGTGTAGTAGAAATTCCAGAAGATCTAGAAGATGATATGATGGATGCAATGGAAGGCTGCCCTACGGATTCAATTCGCGTAGCGGATGAAAAATTCGAAGGCGATGCTAATAAATTCGAATAAGTATTGAACAAACCTGTAGTATAGTACATGCTGCAGGTTTTTTTTTATATAAAAATCGCTCTCCCCGGGAGAGCGATTGAATTAAACAGCAACGCGGCGCGTGATCCATTGCTTCATTTTTGAAAACAATAAGACAAAAATAACCCCTGTTGCTGCTCCTTTTATTAAGTTAAACGGCAAAATACCTGCAACGATATATTGACGCGCTTGTTCACTAGACATTTCTGGCGATTGTAAGAAGATTGTATACGCCGGTAAAAAGACATAATAATTTAAGACAGCCATGAGTACCGTCATTACAACCGTACCCGTAACCAAACCTATCGTTACGCCTTTAGCTGTTTTAAATCGACGGAACATATATGATACAGGAAGAACGAACAGTAAACCAGCTACAAAGTTCGCCACTTGACCAACCGGAACCCCTGTAGCACTTCCTTGAATTAAATAATTCAATAAATTTTTTATTCCTTCTACTATAACAGCAGCCATAGGTCCAAATACAAGTGCTGCTACGAGTGCAGGAATTTCGCTAAAATCAATTGTTAAAAACGGAGGTAATCCAGGAATCGGAAAATTAATCATCATTAAAATGTAAGCAATACTGCTTAACATTCCTAGTATAACCAGCTTTTGAGTTTTCTTACTTTGTTGCATCTTGCCTCTCTCCTTCTTTGTGATCCACTCTTCAAAGAAGAAAGGTTCAACTTCATATCCCCACGCAAAAACCTCCCAACAAATGATTCGTTGAGAGGAGACATGGCAGGCATATTTAATAAACGTTCATCACATTAGGTTTTGAACGCTGAACCTCCACCTTCTCCCATCCAGACTGTACTGTCGGCTTTGGAATTTCACCAAATCTGCTCGTATGTATTACATATAAGCTCGCGGGCTCAAAACAATTTGTTTTTTTACCGCCGGTCGGGAATTTCACCCTGCCCCGAAGATAGATCAATATTTAATTATGAATTTATTATATGTTATCTCGAATTAAAAGTAAATAAAGAAGTTTTTTTAATTCCTATTAAATTGATGTCTTTTATAAACTTCATTACTGTTTTATATGTAAAATAAGGAAATAAGTGCATAACCAACAGCATTATGACATATTTATAGTTTCAATTTTACGTTTACAATTGTGTATTTGATAACTAATTGTAAAGTTTAAAAAATATAATTGACAGAATTTTTTTAACATGGTAAATTATCAAATATTTGATGATAGTAAAATCCAAGGGAGATGTTCACGTCATGTATAACGTATTAGTAGCTGATTCAATTAGCAATGAAGGTCTTGCTCCACTACTTGAAGCTCCTCATGTGAATCTTACGCGAAAAAAAGTTGAAGAAGTTGAGAATGATTTGCATACGTACGATGCGCTTTTAGTACGGAGTGCTACGACGGTTACAGAGGATTTGCTGGCAAAAATGCCGAATTTAAAAATTGTTGCTCGCGCTGGAGTAGGTGTCGATAATATTGATATTGAAGCCTCAACCAAACGAGGGGTTGTCGTTATTAACGCGCCGAACGGAAATACCATTTCAACGGCGGAACATACATTTGCTATGATGGCTAGCTTGTTTCGGCATATCCCCCAAGGAAATGCTTCAGTCAAAGCGCGCGAATGGAACCGCTCAGCATTTGTTGGAACAGAGCTTAATCGCAAACACCTGGGCATTATCGGATTTGGAAGAATTGGCTCAGAGCTTGCTAAACGCGCAAAAGCCTTCAATATGAGCGTTCACGTTTACGATCCTTTTTTAACCTCTTCCCGAGCTGAAAAGCTAGGCGTAGAACTATTATCCCTGGATGAATTACTAGCAGCAGCGGATGTAATTACCGTACACACTCCGCTTACGAAAGAAACCAAGGGATTGCTCAATCATGAAACATTAGCCAAAACAAAGAAGGGTGTATTTTTATTAAACTGCGCACGCGGCGGGATCATTGATGAAAAAGCCTTAGTTCATTATTTAGAAATTGGCCATGTTCAAGGTGCAGCTATTGACGTATTTGAAGTTGAACCGCCGATTGATAACCCTTTGTTACATTTTGATCAAGTTATTACAACTCCCCATTTAGGAGCTTCTACAAAAGAAGCCCAGCTTAACGTTGCTGAAGACGTGGCACATGACGTTCTGCGTTTTCTAGAAGGTAATCCTGTAAGTTCATCCATTAATTTACCAACGCTTTCTAAAGAAGTTTTTGAAAAAATTCAGCCGTTTACGAGCCTTACTAAACAAATGGGAGCTATTTTATCTCAATGCATGCGAGAACCCGTTCAGCATATCTCGATCTCCTACGGAGGTACAGTGACGGATTTAGAAACCACTTATATTACACGGAGCTTGTTATCAGGCTTTTTAACCCATCGTATTGACTCACCTGTTAACGAAGTCAATGCTTCTATGATTGCCAAAGAACGAGGAATTACATTTGGTGAAAAAACATCGGAAGATACGCAAGGATATTCTAATATAATTGACGTTACAGTAACAGGCGAACAGCGTACATTTACCATTACGGGCACTTATATAGCAGGATATGGACCTCGAATTGTTAATATTGATTCGTTTGATATTGACTTTTATCCAGAAGGACATCTTCTTTATATCCGTCACAGTGATCAGCCCGGAGTTATTGGAAATGTAGGGAAAGTACTTGGAGATTTACGTATTAACATTGCTACCATGCAAGTGGGACGTAAGCAAAAAGGCGGCGAAGCCATTATGATGCTCACGTTTGATAAACTTTTAGATGATTCTGTCATCACTTCATTAAAACAAACAAGCGAAATCGTGACCATACAGCGCATTGAGTTGTGACATTGAAAAAAGAGCCTTAACGGCTCTTTTTTTATGGACTTATTTTTAACACTTGTCCTGCATTTAAAGCGGTGTTCTCTAAATGATTCCACTTTCTTAGCTGCTCCACATCGACTTCATATTTGGCCGCAAGTTCAGATAATGTATCTCCTTGATGGATAAGAATACAGTTATCAGAAGCCTGATGTAACTGCTGAAAAACCGTGGCAGCTAAATCGTTTTTTACGTATGCCGATAGTTTTTGCTTGTCCAATTTGGCGAGTGGGTTTACCGCATTGGTTTTATCCGGATTCCAACTTCCTTGATGAACTTCAAAATGCAAATGTGCACCTGAAGATCGTCCTGTATTGCCAACCCATCCAATGTTTTGACCTGCGGCTACAGAATTCCCTTCTGCAACAAGTCGTTTCTCTAGATGAGCATAGACCGTTTCGTATCCATTCGTTTGTTTGATAAAAACAACTTGCCCGTATGTATTTGAATAATAAGAGCGGCTCACCACTCCTTTTGCAACAGCATACACCTGTGTACCAACAGGTGCTGCTATATCGATTCCAAAGTGTTTGGCGTGACGAGAACCAAATATATCAGTTAAGACTCCTTCAACCGGCCACTCCCACTGCTTCTCTTCTGCCTTTACCATTTGCCCGCCCAAAAATAAAAGACCTATACACAATCCCATCACTAATACAACCAATATTCTTCTTAACACGTCAATCATGAAGAAAGAACCTCCTATGTAGATCATTGCACACAAAACATACTATATGCCAATTCCTTCTCTTTTAGACTTGTTTATAGAAAAAATAAAGAGATGTGATTCTCCAATGAATCACATCTCTTTGCTATTCTTAATATTTCAGCCGAAGACAAACTGTTATTTAGCATGTGTTTACTTTGGCAGTTTGATAAAGAAAGTTGTTCCTTCATTTAATTCACTTTCAACCGCAATAATCCCTTGGTGTGCCTCCACGATATTTTTAGCGATCGCAAGCCCAAGACCAGTTCCTGACTTTCCTCTCGTTCTGGCTTTATCAGCTTTATAAAATCGCTCGAATACAAACGGAAGATCTTCTTTTGGAATCCCTGCTCCCGTATCTTGAACAGAAAGATGGATTTCGGATTGACTTTTATCAAGATGCAGCTTTACTTCTCCGTAGTCATCCGTATGACGAATGGCATTATCAATTAAGTTTGTCAGCACTTGTTCCATACGGTCTGAATCAATCATCGCTTCAAATTCATCTTCTATTTTTCCATTAAGAGACAGTTTAATATGTTTTTCTTTAGCTAACCCTTGAAACTTGCGCAAAACACGTTCTGTAAATTCAACCATTGCTACAGATTCTAAGTGAAGCTGCACATGTCCCGCTTCCATTCGCGCTAAATCTAAAAGTTCATTTACAAGCCGGCCCATACGGAGTGATTCATCATAAATCACCTGTGCAATTTCTTTCTTTTCTTCATCCGTACTTGCAATATCGTCAATAATAGCTTCACTATAACCTTGAAGCATAGAAATAGGTGTACGCAATTCATGAGACACGTTTGCAATAAAATCTTTTCTCGATTTATCAAGTTTACGCTCTTCAGACATGTCTCGCAGTACAGCTACAGCACCGCGGATTTTCGTTTGATTATAGAGCGGTGACATTAAAATGACCCACGTTTTCCCTTGAATTTTCAACTCTGCACTTCGCTCCGTTTCAGTCTCTACTACCGTTTGAAACAAATGCACGACGTTTGCTGGAAGCTCAGGCACCTGCTGGTTGTTCACATCCTGCTCGTAATACCAAGTCTGAAGAAAATGCTCCGCTGGGGGATTGGTAATTAAAATCGATCCGTCTCTACTAAACGTAATAACACCGTCTGCCATACTGCTTAAAATACTTGAAAGCTGTTCTTTTTCCTGATTGAGCGCATTGAGATTAAACTTTAACTGCCTGCCCATTTGATTAAAAGCAATCGCTAACTCTCCAATTTCATCGTGAGTTAAAATAGGTACTTTTGTATCAAAGTTCCCTTTTGTTACTTCAAATGCCGCCTGCCTCATTTTTCTAAGAGGTGCTGTAATTCGAGTAGATAAGAAAAAAGCAAAGATAGTAGTTAAAATAATAGCAATACCTGCAGCCAATAAAATGAACTTAGTCGTATATTGAGCGGGCTCTTCAATTTCAGAAAGAGATTGATACAGATAAACGCCGCCTGTCGGTTTATTATCTTTCATTAAAGGTACACCGACAACAAACATTAAAGGCTCATCACTCGTGTCTTTCTTTGTGGTCATGTACATTTTTTCCCGTATTACTTTACCTTTTTCAACCACTTGATTTAGCTGATCGTTTTGTTTAACAATGGCCGAAATAGCTTTCTTATTTTCTTTATCAGGATGTGTGGAATGCCAATAGAAATCTTTATCTTGAACAATAACTACACTTGCTTCATCTGCAAGTTCACGAGCAATGGATAGTCCTAGCTTTTCATCCTCTGTTTCCTGCACAATGGTAGAGATTTTAGCAGCCGTTTTAGTTAAACGGTTTTCTGCGTCTACAACATGATAATTTTCAAAAAACTGAAGCAGTAAAATGGTCAAAATAAATAAAACAAGCGTAACGAGCAATAGGATAGTAAACCATAGTTTACCAACTACACTTCTCCAAAACATCAGTTATTTTCAACCTCAAATTTATACCCTACTCCCCAAACGGTTACGATCATTTTCGCCGCTTGTGACGATACGCGATTTAACTTTTCACGCAAACGCTTGACGTGCGTATCTACCGTACGAAGATCTCCAAAGAAATCATAATGCCACACTTCACGCAGCAGCTGCTCTCTGTCGTATACTTTATCTGGCGTTTTTGCAAGGTAGCATAATAATTCATATTCTTTTGGAGTTAAATTAACTTCTTTTCCGTCTGCTGTAACGCGATGTGCATCATTATCAATCGTTAAGTGATCAAAGACAATAAGGTTTTTCACGCTCGTTTCTGGCTGAATAAACGTTGCTTGAGAAGAACGTCGAAGCAGTGCTTTTACGCGAAGAACCACTTCTCTTGGGCTAAACGGCTTAACGATGTAATCATCTGTACCTACTTCAAACCCTTGGACTCTGTTTACTTCTTCACCTTTAGCTGTAAGCATGATAATAGGAGTTGCTTTTTTCTCGCGAATTTGTTTACAGACCTCAATACCGTCTATGCCAGGCATCATTAAATCTAATACAATCAAATCATAATCTATGTGTAACGCTTTTTCGATTGCTTCATGCCCGTCGGCTGCTTCTTCAATGATGTATCCTTCTTTTTCTAAGTACATTTTTAACAATCGTCTAATGCGATCTTCATCGTCTACTAGCAGTAATCTTTGTTCGTTTTGCATGTATTTTCAACCTCCTAGTCTTAGTGTACAAAAAAAAACCGGCGAGTTCTACTTATGTTACCCAAACAATGTGACAATTCGTGAACACCTTTATGAAAAATAGCTTTTTTCCTCAAAAAAGAGGTTGAGACATATCGAAATCCATCCAATCTACAGATGGACAAATAAAATACAGGAGCTAGAAGCAACTACATATATGAAGCCTCCGTTCACCATGCAAATAAAAAAATCCGAACAAATGTGATTCTCCATCAAGAATCTCAACTCATCGTTCGGATCTTCTTCAACTAAAATATCTTTATTTCAGCCTCTATTCTATTTTTAAAGGTTACGCATATGAATGTAAACCTGCAATAACTAGGTTCACGGCCACTAAGTTGAACATGATGATGGCAAATCCGCCAACTGCCAGCCAAGCTGATTTTTCACCGTGCCATCCTTTAGACAGCCGAAGATGAAGAAAAGCGGCATAAAATAAAAAGGTGATCAGCGCCCACACCTCTTTGGGGTCCCATCCCCAAAAGCGCGTCCAGGCCATCTGAGCCCAAATCATAGCGAAAATAAGTGCTCCTAATGTAAAAATAGGAAATCCAATCGCCACTGCTCTGTAGCTTACTTCATCAAGCAAGTCGCTGTTTACCTGCTTCACAAGCGGCTGCAGTGCGGCTCCAATTCGCTTCCGTAAAATAAGACGAATCAGCCAATATAAGACAAACCCACCGGCTAACGACCAAATAACCGTATTTAATTTTTTAGCATTGATAATAGCCGGCATATCAACAAGCGGCTTTATGTCGTTCCCGTCTGTCCACTCACTTTGATGAGGCCCCACTAGCGGAACCATATGATATACGACTTGCTCTTGTTCGCCACTTTTATTAACCCAATTAAATGATGACTCGTAGTGAGCCGCATTAAAAGCCAGCGTCACCGCTACAAACCCAAGCGTACTAATAAGCGTATACAGGATGAATTCCAGCCAAAATGCTTTTTTATTTCGCTTGGATTGATCAATTGTTTTGATTAAATAAATCAATCCTGCAACAAAGCTAATGGAAAGCACGGCTTCACCCGTAGCTGCGGTTGTAACGTGAATATGCAGCCAATTCGTCTGGAGAGCTGGTATCAGCGGCGTAATTTCAGTTGGAAACATGCTTGCATAAGCAATGATTAAAAGAGCCACCGGCAAGGCAAAAAGTCCAAGCATGCTAAGACGATAAATAAAGTAAATAACAATAAATGCGCCAACAAGCATCATGCCAAAAAACGTCGTAAATTCAAATAAATTACTAACAGGAGCGTGGCCTGATGCAATCCATCTTGTAATGAAATAGCCAATCTGTGCAATAAAACCGATGATGGTAACCGCAATTCCAAACGTTGCCCACTTTGTTTTCTTTTGAGCTGCTCGCTTATCTCGAATAGCTCCTCCGAAAAAAAAGGTTGCAACTAAATAAGCAATAAACGCCACATACAGTAAATTACTACTTATACTCGCGTAATCCATGCTTTTTCCTCCTATTTTGTTTCTTTATCATTTTGGTCCTTCAGCTGTGTGAGGGATGTGGATTCTAATAAACCATTTAATTCTTTTTTAAGACCATACCAGTTTTTATTTGTATGTGCGGCCAACCATATCTCATTATTGACTTTTTGAATCCACATGCGGCGATGATTCCAATACATCCCTTGAATCACACCAATCATAAAGATGGCTCCGCCAATCCCTAAAAACCAAAGCGTATAGTCTCTGCGAACGGTTAATCCCGTTACATTTTTCGTTTCCACACCAGCAAAGGTCATTTTATAATCGTTATTTCCTAGCGGTTCCAAGTTCTCTCTAATTCCAACAAAAGCAACTTCGCCTTTTTTATGCTGAGGCGTAATCATTTTAAATACAAAAGCCGGGTTGTTAGGCACTCTTGTTTTTGTATTTGGGTTTCCTTCATCATCAAAGAAAAAGTCTGGAAAGTAGCTCATGAGCTTGACTTTATATCCGTTTTTTAAATCATATGTTGCTTTTGGATTATGTAAATCTACTGTAAGTGAACCAACGTTTTTATTTGCATTTTTATCTGTTAAATGGAAAGACATAGAGCTAAACTCATTTAACTTGAAGTCCACTTGGTACATGGCATATCCTTCAAACTTAAGCGGCTGATTCACACGAATCTCTGAATCTTTTATTTTCTTTAGCTTTGAATATGCTCCCGGTATAAGCTTTCCTTCGCGCTTATACAGACTAACATCCGCTTCATATTTTTTGGCTACTTTATTATTCCCTGCACGATCAATTGCTTCTTGAAACACGGCGCTTTCGCTATCTTTATCATACGTTTCCACAGTAAAACGATGGTTTTTCAAAAAATACTCTCCGTTCGTCCCAGGAATAACTTTTGTTTCACCTTCACGGATCCAAAGAACTTCATCTATATACATACCTGGTACAAATCTAAGCATAGCACCTAGTAAAAAGATAATGAGACCGATATGATTAACGTATGGACCCCATCTTGAGAAGCGTCCTTTTTCAGCCAGCAGATTGCCCTTTTCTTCGCGAATAGAGTATCTTCTTTTTTTCAGCATGCTTTTTACATGTTCATAATCTTGATCCGTCCACGATGATGAAGTGCTGTATAAACGCTGTCTCTTTAAGAAGTTTGGATGTTTTGTTACACTCTGCTTTTTTAGAGCTCGGTACAAAGGCACTACTCGATCTAAACTGCAAATGACTAACGACATTCCTAAAGCAGCAATTAAAAGCAAGTACCACCACGATTCATAGAGATGATGAAAACCTAACTTATAATAAAGCTCTCCTGTCCATCCATATTCCTTTTGATAATACTCACCTGCTGTCACATTAGGAGGTATGTAAGCTTCTTGAGGATAAATGGTTCCGACTGCAGACGCAACAAGCGTCACAATAATGATCCAAATGCCTACCTTTACAGAAGAGAAAAAATTCCATATTTTATCGATAACTGTTTTATTGTACGTTTGCGATCGCCTTGCGCTTCCTTCATAACGCATATCTACTAATTTTTCAGTTGTTTCTTCTGCAATTGGTTTACCACAGGCTTCACACAAAATCGTACCATGCGGGTTAACGTGTCCACATTCACATTTTACGTGTTTCATTGTCAACACTCCCTATGGTTTAATTTCTTCCATATATTCTTTTATTTTAGATTCTTCTAATCCGCCAATAAAGCTGTCTACAATCTTTCCGTTTTTATCAATTAAAAACGTAGTCGGAAGAGGATCTATCCCGTACGCACCCAACACTTGTGAATCTTTATCCATCAAAATTGGAAAAGATAGCCCATACTGTTTAGCAAACTGCTCTACCGCTATATTCGTTTCTGCAACGTTAACAGCTAAAATTTCAACGCCTTGCTTTTTATATGCTGCATACTGCTTTTCCATCGCCGGCATCTCTTGTTTACAGGGCTTGCACCATGTTCCCCAAAAATTCAAAAAAACTCCTTTGCCTTTGTAATCTGATAGCTGATGAGTTTCTCCATTAATATCTCTTAATATAAAGTCAGGTGCCTCATCTCCTACCGATACCTTTTGTTTATCAGCAAAAAATTGAGCATAAAGGGTATATCCAACCGCGCACAGTAAAACTGCTAATATAACTGTTCGAATAATCAAGCGCTTTTTTTTCATAGCACGAACTCCTTTTAACCGCTTTCAATACGCTTTTTTTCTACCATTATATCATTTTTTTGGTAGTGGCTTTCCGATAATATTTCGACGTTTCTGTGAAGTCTTCCTCTCATTCTACAAGTTCGACATTTTTTCAAAAAACCTTGCTTGATTTTCTAATTCACGACATTTTTCATAAAAAAAACAGGTAAGTGAAAATTACTTACCTGTTTGAGACATTGAATATAATTGTTTGACTTCATGAGCCGTAAGCTCGCGTGCTTCTCCTGCATTTAATCCGCGTAAGTCTAAAGGTCCGTAGCGCTCACGTTTTAACTTTAATACAGAATGTCCGATTGCATCGAACATGCGACGTACTTGACGATTTTTCCCTTCGTGAATCGTCAGTTCTACAATCGCCGTCTGCTTGCTTTTATCAATGGAAAGAACTTTTGCACGAGCTGGTGCTGTTTTTCCGTCTTCAAGCATCACTCCGCGTTGCAGCTGTCTGATGCTTTCACGACTTGGGATTCCTTTAATTTTAGCTACATACACTTTATCCACTTCAAATTTCGGGTGCATTAGCTGATTAGCAAATTCACCATCATTTGTTAAAAGAAGTAGACCCGACGTATCATAGTCCAGACGTCCAATCGGGTAAATTCTTTCTTCTACATGCGGAAAGAAGTCAACGACTGTTTTTCTTCCTTTGTCGTCGTTAGCAGCTGAAATCACGCCTCTTGGTTTGTATAGCATAAAATAAACGGGCGCTTCGCTTTCTACCGGCACTTCGTCTACTTCAATTTTATCGTTAGGACCTACTTTCGTGCCCAATTCTTTTACAACTTTTCCATTTACTTTCACTCGGCCTTGGCCGATTAATTCTTCAGCTTTACGTCTTGATGCTACACCTGCGTGAGCAATCACTTTTTGTAATCGTTCCATTAACACTTCACCTCTTGTAACATCTTACTTGTTTACGAAGTAATACACAAGTCTATTTGCCACACAGAGGTAGAATTTTCGATTTCTTACCGGCCAAATACAAGGATTACGATCACAACTGATGCAATAATCCCTACCAAATCCGCCAGTAAACCAACCTTCAGCGCATCTCCCATTTTTTTAATACCTACTGCTCCGAAATAAACCGTTAAAATATAAAACGTGGTATCTGTACTTCCCTGCATGGTCGATGCCAAACGACCGATAAAAGAATCAGGTCCATATGTAGAAATTAGATCCGTTGTGATACCAAGGGCAGCCGTTCCAGATATCGGTTTAATAAGAGCTAAAGGTACAATTTCAGCCGGAACGCCGACTGCTTGCAGCATAGGTTTTAAAACAGATAAGAAAAAATCAAGGGCTCCTGAAGCTCGAAAAATAGAGATGCTCACTAACATGCCGACTAAGTAAGGAATGATGGAAAAAGCAATTTGTAATCCGTCTTTCCCTCCCTCTACAAACTTTTCATACGTAGGAATTTTTTTGTAGGTTCCATAAAGTAAAATACAGCCTACGATAAGAGGAATAAACATCAATGATACTTGATTAAGCATCGTCATTTTCGTTTTCCTCCTTTTCGCGTACGTCGATAATAAAAGAAGCGATCGATGATGATAGCTCCTATCGTAGCTACAACAGTTGCTAAAAGCGTAGTACCCACAATTTCAGTAGGATTAGCCGAGTTATACGTAATTCGAATGGCAATAACTGTGGTCGGTATAAGCGTTAAACTGGTTGTGTTAAGTGCTAAAAGTGTGATCATAGAACGGCTTGCTTCGTCTCTGTCGCCGTTCAGTTTTTTAAGCTGCTCCATCGCTTTAATACCAAGAGGAGTTGCCGCATTCCCCAGCCCAAACATATTCGCCATCATATTGGACAATATGTATCCTAAGGCCGGATGATCTTTTGGAACATCAGGGAAAAGTCTAGTAATAATGGGTCGAAATAGTTTCGCTAACTTGTCGAGAAGCCCTGCACTTTGAGCAATATTCATCATACCTAACCAAAAGACCAGCACGCTGATTAATCCAATGCTGATGGTCACCGCTTCGCCTGCTCCTTGAAAAATTGCTTTGTTTACATCACCAATTTTCCCATTTATAATTGCAAAAACAATTCCGATAATGGTCAGCAGCATCCAAATAATATTAACCATCTGTTTTGGCTCCAGACTGAATAAACATTAATCGCTTCACTCGATTAAAGAAACCTTCTTGCTGCTCGGCCTGCTTTTCGAAATAAATAGGAACACTGTCAATCGTTTCTCCACTTCTATAAATATCGAGCTTCCCTACAACATTAGGAACTTTCCCTGTTTCTTCCCACTGCTTTTTAGGCTGAATTAACGTTGTTTTCACTTCTACAGAGCTCTGTTCTTTCTTTGTAAGAGGATAGACGACATTTCGTTTAATATACAACTGATCTTTATAGAAAGAATCTTTTATATCTGCCAATTCGCCTTTTGCAGCTAAACTGGTCATATCATATTTATCAAATGCATTTTCATACATGGAAATGTGATCGTTCCAATCATCTGGCGCATTTATCGTTACGGCGATTAAATCCATTCCATCTTTTGTAGCAGTTGTCACAAGCGTTCGTTTTGCTAATTTTGTATATCCTGTTTTTCCGCCAGTACAGTATGCATATAGTGTTGTCAGCAGTTTATTTTTGTTTTTCCACACTCGATCCCATTTCTCTTCAGGGTGCTTCATTCGATAGACTTTTGTTCCTGAAATCTCTTTGAAAATTTTATTATTCATTGCATAGCGCATAAGCAGAGCCATATCGTGCGCTGTTGAGCGATGATTTTCATGATCGTCTAATCCATGCGGATTTTGAAATGTTGTATTCGTCATGCCAATTTCTTCTGCTTTTTTATTCATCAAATAAACAAATCCATCTTCGCTTCCTCCAACGGCTTCTGCGATAGCTACAGCAGCATCATTACCTGAGCGAAGCATCAAGCCATACACTAAATCTTTTAATTTTATTTTTTCACCTTCAACTAAATACACAGAAGAACCTTCAACGCCAACTGCGTTGTGGCTAACGGTAACTTTTTTATTTATTTTGCCAGATTCAATCGCCAGTATTGCTGTCATAATTTTTGTGATGCTAGCAATTCGGCTAACTTGATCTGCATTTTTAGCGTATAACACTCTTCCTGACTTCTGTTCCATCAAAATAGCACTATGAGCACTTACACTCCCTGCTGCAGATGATACGGAAGGCCAACCGCTGAGACATAGCAATACAATAAATAGATAGATGATACTTTTTTTGCTTCTTTTCATGTCATCCCCGTCCCTCTACCTGTTTGTACAAGTTTATGCTCGTCTTTTTTGGTTATGAATGAAAAGATTTGTCCATACAAAAAAGAACATAGAAAAACTCTATGTTCTTTTACGGTTTCACTTCATTTCTTGAAACGATTGAAAAAATAAATCTGCCTCTTGATCGGTTCCTTCTTGTAACAAATCTTCTGGAAGCGGCGGCAGCTCTTCGATACTTTTAAGCCCAAAATAGCCTAAAAATTCTTTTGTCGTTCCGTATAAGATGGCACGCCCTGCGCCTTCCGCTCGTCCCACTTCTTTTAACAGAACCTTTCCAATTAAAGTTTGAAGAGGTCTTTCCGTTTTCACTCCGCGAATCTCTTCGATTTCAGCTCTTGTAATTGGCTGCTTATAAGCTACAATAGCTAACGTTTCAAGCGCTGCTTGTGACAATGATTGATTAGCAGGAGCTTCTACGAGCTTCTCAATATATGGTGCATGCTCTTTTTTTGTAACAAGCTGATAGGCCCCGCCTATTTCAACAAGTGTAACTCCTCTTAACTTACACTCTTGCTCTAAGCTTTCCAAAGCACCTTGAATGTCTTCATGAGGCTTTTCTATAATCTCAGCTAACCGGCTAATAGACAGACCTTCATCACCAGAAACAAAAAGTAAGCTCTCAATAATAGCCTGTAGATTATTCGTTGTCATTCCTCTTCATTCCTTTCTCGATACGATACATAAAGCTCGTCTAGATTGTGCTGCTGTTCCACAACGATTTCATTTTCTTTCATTAATTCCAGCACAGCTAAAAACGTTACAACAATATGATCACGCTCTTGATAAGGAAACAGCTGATAAAAACTTTTTTTCCCTTTAAAGGCTTTTAATTCATTCACAATTTCACTCATGCGCTTGTCAATTGGAATATCTTGTCTTGCTATTTTCGTCTGCATAGGCTTTTTGTTTTGCTTTCGTTTCATTAACTTTTGAAAAGCACTTAGCATATCATACAGTGATATATCCAACCCTTCGTCCTGAGGCTGCGTACGTTCTTCTGCATTTATTTGCACATTACTTGGAGGTTTTGTATACACATGACTTTGGTCTTCTTCCAGCTTTTGAAGCTCTACTGCCGCTTCTTTAAACTTTCGATATTCAATTAAGCGCTGCATCAATTCTTCACGCGGATATTCTTCATCGACCATTTCAATTTCATCCATATCTTCTTCATACGTAGGCAGAAGCATTTTACTTTTAATTTGAAGCAAAGTTGCTGCCATGACTAGATACTCACTGGCAACGTCTAGCTGAAGCTCATTCATTGTATGTATAAACATCATATATTGCTCAGTAATTGTCGCTACTGGGATATCGTAAATATCAATTTCAAATCGGTTAATTAAATGCAGAAGAAGATCTAAAGGTCCTTCAAACGCATCTACTTTTACACTGTACTCCACTTTTATCTCACCAACACTTTTCAATTGCTTATCATTTCTGCTGCTTTATATAACGTTACTATCATTAGTATAGAGGATTATAGACACATGTCCAATACAAATTAACGTAAAAATAGGTCATTTGCCCATACAAAAAGTTTAAACATACATATGATGTCAAGGTAATAACATTTTCAAATGGCTGAAGGAGGAACTCGCATGGGTGAAAAATCTTGTGGATACGGTAGCGGTTTCGCTTTAATTGTTGTACTGTTTATTTTATTAATTATTGTTGGTTGTTCTTGCTTACGCTTCTAACCACACATATTGAATAAAAACAAACGTGTTCGCCATACCTTGAGCACGTTTGTCTCTTTAAAGGCACAGCGCTGATGAATAGCTAATTTTTGTGATACACTACATATAGAGTCTTACCAGGAGGGAACAAGATTGTATTCACAAGCCTATATTGATTATTTAGTTCATTTTCATGGCGACCGGGATTACTTTGAATGCCATGAACTGCTAGAAGAACACTGGAAAAAAGACGAAAGAGGACACCGCAATATTATTTGGGTTGGCCTTATTCAAATTGCTGTTTCACTCTATCATCATCGACGTCAAAATTTCGCGGGAGCCAAAAGAACGATGCAAAAGGCGCTGGCAATTTTAACGAAGGAAGAAGAAAATATTGCACAGCTTGGACTTAATTATCCTTCACTGCTTAAACTTCTTCGCAAACAATTAGCTTTAATCGATACCTATCAGCCATATAAAAGCATTAACTTACCTATTGAAGATCCAGCATTATTACGAGCTTGCAAACAAAGAAGCACTGATAAACAGCTTGTCTGGTTATCAGCTTCTAATCTACAAAATGATGCGATTGTTCATCGTCACAGTACGCGAGATCGTTCAGGTGTGATTGCGGAAAGACAAGCGAACTTATTGGCAAAACAAAACAACAGGTAGCTAGAAGCTACCTGTTGTTTTATGATGACTAAGATGTGAAAGACGCTTTCGCACCTCAACTAATCATGCTTTTCTTTATTCATCCGCCTGACACTTTTCATAAAAAGGAGCGATGATTTCACTCGGCTTAATTTGTGCAGTCGTATACATTTCTTTAAGAGCTTTAATCATTTTTTTGCCAATGCCCTGTTGGCGGTGTGAAGGGTTTACACTGACGTGTTGAACCTCAATCAAACTTTTATCGAGCATGGAAATGCCAACAATTCCAATAATATCTTCTTCTTGCTTCCAAAGATACAGCTGCCAATGTTCGTTTTGCTCATATTCTTTCATCGTTTGTTGAAGTTTTTTTAAATCTTTTTCCGTAGGTACAAACGATAGAAGACCCATGGCAATTTTTTCATAGTTTCGTTTATAGCGAATAAGCATACGATTCTCCCTCGTCCTCAAACTTTCCTACAAATTAATGCGCTGCGTTTTTTACTGCTTTTATCATACAAAATTTATAAGTAAATAGCAATATTACACAAAAGCTTGTCATATGTCACGCGTGTATGAGAAACCTAATCTATTACGCTTTTTGAGCTGTTGCGCGAAGAAAAAACGCCGTAACCCCCTGTAAAAGGTTGTTATGACGTTTTATTAGCTGATATCCATTTATAGCAGTATGCTCTTATTCTTCCCAGACTTTTACTTCTTTCATTACGTCGCCATTTTTCATTTTCAACACTGTATCAAGTCCTTCTGTTACTTTTCCAAATACAGTGTGAACACCGTTCAAATGAGGCTGTGGCTCATGAACAAGAAAGAACTGACTGCCGCCTGTGTCTTTACCAGCATGCGCCATTGATAGAGAACCCGCTTCGTGTTTGTGAGGGTTTCCTTCTGTTTCACATTTAATTGAATAGCCAGGGCCGCCAGCACCTGTACCAGTTGGGTCTCCTCCTTGAGAAACAAATCCAGGGATAACGCGGTGGAACGTTACGCCGTTGTAGAATCCTTCATTAGCTAACTTTTCAAAGTTTTCTACTGTTCCTGGTGCTTCGTTCGGAAATAAATCGATTAGAATTTTTTCACCATTTTCCATTAAAATACTTGCTTTTTTCATATAAATGACCTCCAATATATGTATTAGTACCGCTACAGGCTCTATCTTCCCCGTCAAAGCGGCAAAACGTAAAAGTTGTAAATGCCACCTAGAGGCAGAACACTTACATTTATAAACTCACTCTATTCTACTACAAACAAGCTCATGAATTCAATGAATGCACTTTTTAACTTTCTTCTCGTAGGGCTCTAAATAAAAAATAATAGTTGTGAGATGAAACTTTTTATAGTATCATCCGTCTAATACAGTGATGGAGATACATAGATTTCATTTTATATAGAAATCTACGCCTCTAGACTGATTTATGGGAAAATGATGAATTGACTCTGTTACTTCAGACCTGCCCGTATTATAATAGGGCAAGTATGGGATTAAAGGAGGAAAAAGGTTTGAAATTAACGATAAAAGCAATGATGGTGACATTAGGTCTTCTTCTATTCCTAACCGCACCCTTAAAAAGTTTTGCAGATGCTGCTCCGGGCGATGTGATTATTACATTAGGTCAGGACTTAACCAGCTCTCAGAAGCAACAGGTATTAAATGACCTTGATGCACCAAGCAATGCTCAAACAGTAACCGTGACAAACCAAGAAGAGCATGAATACTTAGGTGACTTTATTCCAAAGGCTACTATTGGATATCGTGCTATTTCATCTTCTAGTATTACCCTTGGCTCAAAAGATTCTGGTTTAAGCGTATCAACTCAAAATATTAATGGTATTACAGATGACATGTATATTAATGCTTTAATGACCGCCGGCGTTAAAGATGCAAAAATCCAGATTACTGCTCCATTTGAAGTATCTGGTACAGCCGCTTTAACAGGTATTATGAAAGCATATGAAGTTCAAACAGATCAAAAAATCCCAGAAGAAGTAAAAAAAGCAGCCAACGAAGAGATGGTCCAAACATCTGAACTTGGTGAAAAAATCGGTAAAGAAAAAGCAGCGCAGTTTATGGCAACGATTAAAGAAGAAATTGCTAAAGAAAATCCTCAAACAAAGGACGATTTACGCACGTTAATTCAGCGCGTGGCTGATGATTTAGGTATTAAATTAACAGATTCAGAGCTTAATACACTGGTTGACTTTTTCAATCGGTTAAAAGATATGAACATCGATTGGAACCAAGTAAAAGACCAGCTTTCTGCGACAAAGGAAAAAGTAACAACATTTCTTCAGTCAGAAGAAGGCCAATCATTTCTTGATAAATTAAAGCAATTCTTTGTTGATATTATTGATGCTATTAAATCGTTATTCTCATAAAAAAGAGCCTCTTGAACAAGAGGCTCTTTTTTTACGTTAATCACTCGTTACTTTTTTACCGTCACTTTGTATTTCACGTCATTTTTTACAATGTCTTCATACGTTTCGCGTTTTACGACTAGCTGTGCTTCTCCATCTTCTACGAACACGACAGCTGGCTTTGGCAAACGGTTATAGTGACTTGCCATAGAATAACCGTATGCGCCTGTACAAAACATCGCTAATAAATCATCTGGGTTTGCTTTTGGAAGATGTACATCCCACATCAGCATATCCCCCGATTCGCAGCACTTACCTGCGATGGATACGAGCTCATCACTCTCATCATTCATTCGATTGGCAATGACCGCTTCATATTTCGCTTGATACAGTGCGGGACGAATATTGTCGTTCATGCCTCCATCAATCGCTACATATTCACGTACATTCGGTACGTGTTTACGAGAACCGATTGAATACAGGGTCGTTCCAGCATCTCCTACAAGAGAGCGCCCGGGCTCAATCCAAATTTCAGGAATTTCTACTTCTAACTGTTTGGACTGCTTTTTGACCTCTTCTATAATAACCTCCACATACTGAGAAACAGGGATAGGCTGATCTTCTTCCGTATAACGAATGCCAAAACCCCCGCCTAAATTTAATACTTGCGGAACAAATTTTATACGTTGTTTCCACTCTTTCATTTTTGCAAAAAGCTTTTGAGTCGCCATAATAAATCCCGTTGTTTCAAAAATTTGCGATCCTATATGACAGTGAATACCTAAAAGTTCTAGCCCCTTGCTATTTTGCACAAGACGCACAGCTTCGTCTGCTTGACCGTTTTGAAGATCAAATCCAAACTTCGAGTCTTCTTGCCCTGTCAAGATATAATCATGTGTATGAGCTTCAATTCCAGGTGTTAATCTGAGAAGAACAGGCATCTTTTTTTGATACTGTTCCGTTATTTCCTCAAGCAATGCAATTTCATAAAAATTATCAACTACAATGCATCCTACATCTTCTTTGACGGCCATTTCTAGTTCTGCTCGGCTTTTATTGTTTCCGTGAAAATGAATTCGTTCTTTTGGAAAGTCAGCTGCTAAAGCCGTATACAGTTCTCCCCCCGAAACAACGTCTAACGAAAGACCTTCTTCATGAACGACTTGGACCATTGCAATTGTCGAAAAAGCTTTGCTTGCATAAGCGACCTGTGCTTTTACCCCATGCTTTTCAAATGTTTCTTTAAATCCTCTAGCACGCTGCCGAATTAAAGCCACGTCATATACGTAAAGGGGTGTCCCAAAATTTGATGCTAATTCAACCGTATCAACTCCACCAATTTCAAGATGCCCCTGCTTATTTATGCGACTTGTTCCGTGTAAAAACATGTTTAGACCCCGTTCCTGTGTATAGTGTAAAAAAGACAGTTAACGGCAATTCGCTGCTAACTGTCTAAATATTTATTATTTTCCATATTTAAAACAAATTTATCACATCTTCATACAGGTTTCAACCACATATTTTGTTTAAGGTTTTGCAGGCTGGCGGTCTTTATCCTGCGGATGCACAATACTAGGTCGCGGATTCGCTCCAGGAACCGGTGTGCGGATGAGAATCTGCCACAAAGCCTGCGGATTAAATGGAAGAAACGGCCACAAATAAGGCGTATTTAATGATTTTAGTCGCGCCATGTAGAGAATGATACACGTTGTCGCAATAAGAAACCCTGGAGTATGAAAGGCCGCCACGAAAATTAACAGAAACAATCGCAGCATTTTATTTGCTACCGCTAACTCATAGCTTGGCGTCGCGAATGAACCAATTGCTGCAATAGCCACATACAAAATAACCTCGGGAACAAAAAGACCTACATCAATAGCAATTTGCCCAATAAGCGCAGCGGCAATCAAGCCCATCGCCGTGGCAAGCGGCGTCGGCGTATGAATGGCCGCCATCCTCAGAAATTCAATCCCAAAATCAGCTAGGAAAATTTGAACAACAGTTGGAATATTTGTTGCTTCGTTTGGTCCAATAAACTGCAATTTTGACGGCAGCAAGTCTGGCTCAAGTACAAATAACAGCCATAACGGTAATAAGAAAAGAGAAGCAAGAATTCCTAAAAACCGTATCCAGCGGATAAACGTACCGACAGAAGGAGCCTGCCTGTATTCTTCCGCATGCTGCACGTGATGAAACAGCGTAGTTGGCGTAATAATAACGCTTGGAGACGTATCGGTAATAATAATCACATGCCCTTCCAGTACATGAGCTGCTGCTGTGTCCGGACGTTCTGTATAGCGTACCATTGGAAAAGGATTAATTCCTTGTTTGACTAAAAACTCTTCAATTGATTTGTCAGCCATCGGCAAACCATCTATATCAATTGCTTCCAGTTCATCTTTTATCAGTTTAACCAGCCCTGGATCAGCTACGCCATTTATGTACCCAATCGCTACGTCCAGTTTTGATCGTTCGCCTACCTTCATAATTTCAAAACGAAATCTTCCGTCACGAATTCGTCTTCTTGTTAACGCTGTATTGATAATGATGTTTTCAGTGTATCCATCTCGTGCTCCGCGAATCACTTTCTCTGTATCCGCTTCTTCAGGGGATCTGCCAGGATATGTACGCACATCGACTTCAAAGCCAACTTCTTCACCGTCAATTAAAACGAATAGCAGTCCTGATAAAACCGATACCATTCCATCATCCAGCGTCTTTAAAGGCTTGACTTGCTGATGAATAAGACGGTTTTCAACAATATCCTTTAACTTTGCTCGTTCAACTTCATTATCATTAATTTGAATGAGTACTTTTGCAATTTCAATAATAAATGAACTATCACACAGCCCCGTTACGTAGTAAATATGAACTTCTCGATCCAAAATAAGCAGTTTACGTACGCCCACATCAAAGCTTGTGTTCATACTAGCGTTTTCCTTGAACCACTGATCGTTTTTTTGCACTTTTGAAAAAATAGCTGTTTTCTTCTCTGCTAGCTTACCCAAACGAACCGCTCCTTTCTAAAATAAGTCTTGCTGCTTTTTCAGTAATAGGACATCCCAGTTTGACATCATCCATCCTAGCCATTTTGCCGATATCTCCTATTCCTACAACTAAGGGAATATCGAGCTGATCCAAGCAGTAAACTGTATCTCCATTAATTCGTCCGACTTCTAACTCTTGAATTCCGCTTTTATCCACGCCGTAATGCGATATTTCCCCAAAACGATCAATGGTCACATCCACTCTTGTCCATTCGCTTTGATGAGTACGTGATGCAACGGCAATCACTCCAAGAACTTCTACTTGAGGATGCTTTGCTACATGCAGCAAAGCAATTTCCCCAGGTCCTTCCTCTAAGAAACCGCTATCGTCGAACATCACAAAGACGGGATCATATGGTGCTTGAAGAATTAAATCTACCGTTTGACTACCTGTTAACGTAGTAGGGTTTCCATATGACCTCGAAATGCACCTGCCACCAACGGATTTAGCTACATGCTCAATTGCTTTGCGCGCATATTCATCGCCATCGGTTACAATAATGATCCTTCTTTTTTTCATAATCTTTTATCCTTTCGGTTTAAAGATTAACGCGATAATAAAAGCAAATAAAATAGCTGCTGAAATTCCAGCGGAGGTAAGTTCAAAAATCCCAATCCCAATCCCGATAAATCCATGTTCATCCGCTTGCTTCATCGCTCCGTGCAACAAGGAATGACCAAAGCTTGTAATTGGAACCGTCGCTCCGGCGCCAGCAAATTCAATCAACTTATCATAAAGACCAAATCCATCTAAAATCGCTCCCGCAACTACAAACGAACTCATAACATGCGCTGGAGTAAGTTTAGCAAGATCCAGCAGCAGCTGCCCAATAACGCAAATGATTCCTCCTACAGCAAAAGCTATTACATACTCCATTGATCATCCCCCTCCCCGATATGTTCTAAGACGACGCCATGAGCAATTGTTGGAATTGACTCTTTTTGCTGAATCATCGTTGGACTTAAAAGAGCTCCTGTTGCCACCATAAACACTTTCTTTAAGTTTCCCGATTTTAATTCATTTAAAATATGACCATACGTGACAATAGCCGAGCAGCCGCAGCCGCTTCCTCCTGCAAATACATTTTGGTCGGGGCGATATACCATTAATCCGCAATCATTATGATTGGTTGATATATCGTAGCCTTCGTCCTTGAGCAGCTGTTTTAAAATTGGACTGCCTACACCAGATAAATCTCCTGTTAAAATAAGATCATACTCGCTTGGCGCGACGTTTAAGTCTTCCAAATGCCTTTGAATGGTATCTGCAGCAGCTGGTGCCATAGCAGAACCCATATCGTTTGCGTTTTTAATCCCATAATCCATTACACGCCCAATCGTTGCAGACGTGAGACGCACAATACCTTTTTCTTTCGAGACCAGCGCTGCCCCTGCTCCCGTAATAGTTGCCGTTGCCGTATCTGGTTTTTGTCCTCCGTACTCGGTAGGATTTCGAAATTGGCGCTCAGCGGTTGCGTTATGACTGCTCGCTGATGCAATAACACGATTAGCAAATCCCGCATCCACAAGAGCTGCCCCTGTTGCCAGCGTTTCCATTGATGTGGAGCAAGCGCCAAACATGCATAGAAATGGAATTTGGTTATGTCGAGCTACAAAATTAGCCGTTACGTTTTGATTTAATAAATCTCCAGCCAAAAACAAATCAATGTCTTCATAGGATAAATTTATTTTTTGCAAGCAGGAGTCAATGGACTCCGTCATCAGTCTTCTTTCAGCTAACTCCCAGTTGTCTTCTTCACAGTGCAAATCTTTATGTGTAATATCAAATGTTTCTCCCAACGGTCCATCTGCTTCTTTTGGCCCTACTGCTGTTCCTGTAGCATTAATGTAAATAGGATTTTCATAAACCCACGTTTGCTTTCCAGTTTTTCTCATAATCCCCCTCTTTTCATAGCAAATAAGTTTTAAAAAGGTAGCGAATGATTCCTACAACGTAAGCCGAAACCGTTCCAAATACAATGACGTTTCCAGCCAGCTTGAACATGTTGGTCGCAACGCCGAGAACAATTCCTTCACTTCGATGTTCAAGCGCTGCACTCGTCATGGAATTGGCAAAACCCGTAACAGGAACGGCTGAACCTGCACCTGCGAATTGACCAATACGATCATATATCCCAAACCCGGTTAAGAGCGCAGATATTAAAATAAGGGTTGCGACGGTAGGATTACCTGCATTTTTTTCATTAAAGTCAAAAAATGCAATATAGAAATTTTGAATTGCCTGTCCTAATGTACAAATGATTCCCCCTACCAAAAAGGCCTTTAGGCAATTTGCCACATATGAAGGTTTAGGCTGAAATGGTTTAATGCTTTCTTGATAGTTATCTTTTAATTTTTGATTATTTGCCATGTTACATACATCCTTTTCTTATTGATTAACAAAATAAATCCAATGAAATAATGACCCGCATACTTTGCCTAGTACAATGGCCATTAACAATAAAATAAGCTTGCCTTCCATTCCTATTCGTTTTGTTAACGTCGGCAATACATTAAGCACTTCTGTTAACGCTGCTGCCAGCATCCCAATAAAAATACCGCTCGTTAGACCTATGATCATAATAAGCACCGCAGGAAACTGCCACGTGTATTGATGAAGACTGCACCAACCGCCTGTAACGGCACCACCTACGACTCCCCACTCATATGCTTGAATGTATTTCATGGTTTTGGTCAGCTGCATCAAACGCGGAATAATGCCCAGCACCGTTAAAAATGCTACAAATCCAGCACCTGCAGCCAATCCTCCCGCAAGTCCAATTACAATGGTCATCACAATGTTAATGATCATCAATTTTTTTCATACTTTCTTTATTCTCGTGCATAATGACGTATTGATCTAAGTCTTGCTGGTAATTAAACATTTCGACTTCGAGAGGACTAGGCTCTTCATTAATTCGTTTTCTAAAGACGTGGTTAAAAAACAGAATCATTCCCAACCCTAAACCGATAGAGTAAGGTACTTGAATCAGCAAAGGCTGCTTATCTCTCAGACCGGTCAGCATATAGAACAATTTTTGATGTACTTGTCTCATACTCACATCTTCGTGAAAGTTCATAATTGCTAAAGCAGCTCCGATGAAGAGAAGAAACCAAACAGCTAGAAAAAACAAAAAGGAATATTGTCTCTTTTTATACACGACCTCTACAATTGTTTGAGCGGGTCCAATCGTCTGAATGTCTAAGTGCGGATACTGAGAGGCAACTTTTTCAATTACCTTCATTAAATCAACAATGATAATATTTCGATCACTCATACTTACTTGATAGACAATTAGCTTTTCAATTTGCTTTTGAACAGAATCTCCTGCTATAACCATTGCTAATTGTCCAATATTTACAGCTTCATCAGGTTTTACTTGAATACGATGCCTCATTTTAAGATAAAGAACGTTTTCCATTCATATCACACCTTACGATTCATTATCTCCCTGTACGTGTAGTATGGATTTTCTTAAATTTTCTAATTCACGTTTCTGAACAGACCATTAATTACCAAATAAAAAAAGCAATCCGTTTCACTATTCTTCTTTGAATAGCAAAACGGATTGCTTCTTAAGTATTACGTGTCATTCATATGCAGCTTCATTTGTTTTAAGATTTTCTTCTCAAGCCTCGATACCTGAACCTGAGAAATTCCTAGCCTTGCGGCCACTTCGGACTGAGTTTGATCTTTGTAATACCTCAAATAGACAATGAGCTTTTCACGCTCATCAAGTTCTTCAATTGCTTCTTTTAAAGCAATTTTATCAAACCACTTCGCTTCCGTATGATCAGCAATTTGGTCAAGAAGGGTAATTGGATCTCCATCATTTTCATAGACGGTCTCGTGAATAGACGAAGGAGCACGATTAGCTTCTTGAGCCAGCACTACTTCTTCAGGAGTGAGATCCAAATGTTCTGCAACCTCAGCGACTGTAGGGACGCGTCCAAGCAATTTGGAAAGCTCATCTTTTGCTTTACGTATTTTATTGCTCATTTCTTTCAGAGAACGGCTAACCTTTACCGTGCCATCATCACGAATAAACCGCTGAATTTCACCAATAATCATCGGAACAGCATATGTTGAAAATTTAACATCATACGATAGGTCAAATTTATCAACGGACTTTAATAGTCCTATACATCCAATTTGAAATAAATCATCGGGCTCATAACCACGGTTAATAAAACGTTGAACAACCGACCAAACGAGCCGCATATTTTTTTGGACGATTGTATCTCGTGCAATTTGATCACCTTGCTGACTGCGCTTGATGAGGTCTTTAACTTCATGATCCTTTAAATACGGTTCGTTTTTATTTTTTTTGACCTCCACATCCATTGGCAAGTCTCCTTAATTACATAGCGCTTTACTATTTGTTAAGTGCTTTTTTAAATATAAGGTCGTACCTTCTAATACAGTAGACTCTACTCGAATTTCGTCCATAAAGTTTTCCATTATGGTGAAACCCATTCCAGAGCGTTCTAGATCTGGTTTCGTTGTGTATAAAGGCTGCTTTGCTTCATCCACGTTATCGATACCAATTCCTTCATCACGAATCATCAGCTCCACTACACCGTCTTCATGAAGCGTCACAGAAATATATACCACACCATCCGGATTGCTTTCGTAGCCGTGAATAATAGCATTTGTTACTGCTTCAGATACGACTGTTTTAATTTCTGTTAACTCATCCATTGTTGGATCTAACTGTGTAATAAATGATGCTACCGTGACGCGGGCAAACGATTCATTTTGACTAAGCGCGGAAAATTGGAGGTTCATTTGATTTTTCATTATGCCACCCCCAATTTTTGAAGCGCGTTTTCTTCATTAGGTTCAAAACGAATAATTTTAAATAAGCCTGACATATTAAACAAACGTTCTACAGCGGGAGAAATAGCGCATACAACCATTTCCCCACCGTTATTATGAACTTGTTTGTATCTCCCTAAAATAACCCCCAAGCCAGAGCTGTCCATAAAGGTTAAATGCTGTAGATTTAAAATCAAATGGCTGATAGATTCCTTCTCTATCGCTTGGGTGATTTTGCTTCTTAGCTCTTCTGCCGTATGATGATCTAATTCTCCTGTTAATCGAACCAACAAGACATCTTGTTTGAATTCCAGTTCAATTGAAAGACTCACTATACAAACCTCCTCGGAAATCTTATAGTCAATCTTTCGCTGCCAACAGAATAGAATCCTTCTCACCGACAAAACTAGTTCTATTTCGTCACATTTAGCTGTTTAAGATGTTTGAGAGAAAATAGAGAACGTACGTTTAAATAGCTTCCACCAAGAAGCAGCATCGATATCTTCTTTTGCAAGAAGCGGTGAAGAACTCATTACTTTGTTATCCTTCTTAATGGTCAACGTTCCAATTTTGTCGCCTTTTTGAATAGGCGCATTTAACTTCTCGTTCATTTTCACTTCTGTTTTAACATCTTTGGCTGCATTTCCTTTTTTCAATAAAACAGAAATAGGCTCTGACGTAACGGCTGTTACCTGATCTTCACTACCCTTGTTTACATCTATCTTGGCAATAACGTCTCCTTTTTTGTATAAAGGCTTCGTTGTATATTGACTGAATGCGTAGTCTAACATTTTGGTTACTTGATTATTGCGATCTTTTGGCGTGCTTGCACCGAATACAACCGCTAACACACGCATATTTCCCTTTTTAGCGGTAGCTGTCAGGCAATACTTAGCTTGACCTGTAAATCCCGTTTTGAGTCCATCAACCCCGGGATAAAACTTCACTAAGCGATTCGTATTTACTAACCAAAACTTCTTATCTGTATCCGTGCGTAAATAAGCTTCGTATTTACTTGTATAGTTAATAATTTTTTCATACTTTAGTAGCTCTCTGCCCATCATGGCCATATCATGAGCTGTACTATAGTGATTTTCTACAGGCAGGCCTGTCGGATTTTGAAATTTTGTATGAGTCAAACCAAGCTCTTTCGCTTTTTGGTTCATCTTTGCTACAAATTTTTCTTCTGATCCAGCTAAATATTCAGCCATTGCCATAGAAGCATCGTTACCAGAACCTATCGCAATCCCTTTTAGCAAATCATTTACCGTCATTTCTTCTCCGGGCTCTAAAAAGATTTGTGAGCCTCCCATTGAAGCGGCATATTCACTTGCTCGCACTTTATCTTTTAAGGTAATTTTCCCTTTATCCAAAGCCTCCATAATTAAAATCATTGTCATAATTTTAGTCATACTGGCAGGGGGAAGTTTTTGATTACTATTTTTTTCGTATAGAATTTTTCCTGTATCCCGTTCAATTAAAATAGCTGACCTAGCACTGTCAGCAAGCTCAGAACTCTTTTTTTCTGCGGCTAAAACAGGTTGCGTCATAAGTGGAAATAAAAATATGACAACGAGTAACTTTACAATAGTTCGCTTCATCTCCACAAACCTCCATTCTTTATACAACCTATTTTTTCCAAGGTATAATCGATTTATACTAAACGAAATAAAAAAAGCATCGAGAAATTCTCGATGCTTGAAGTCATATTTTCTTCTTATTTTTGATCAGCTGGAAGTTGCTTTACTACTTCTTTTACAAGCGATAAAAACTGCTGTTTTACTTTTTCAGTCGTTTCAATCACTTCTTCATGATTTAACGGCTGATCTAAAATACCAGCTGCCATATTAGAAATACAAGAAATACCTAGCACTTTCATACCTGCATGGCGTGCTACAATAACTTCTGGTACTGTAGACATACCGACCGCGTCTCCCCCGATAATGCGAAGCATTCGTACTTCAGCAGGCGTTTCATATGTTGGACCTGTATTTCCTACATATACACCTTCTTGTAAGGCGATATTTAAATCAGCTCCTACTTTCTTCGCTAATTGACGAAGGTCCTTGCAGTAAGCAGTTGACATATCCGGGAATCTTACGCCAAAATCAGAGTCATTAGGTCCAATCAAAGGGTTCGTTCCAAAGTTATTAATATGATCAGAAATAATCATTAAGTCTCCTGGATTAAAGGATTCGTTTACTCCGCCTGCTGCATTCGTTACAATCAACGTTTCTACACCGATTTCTTTCATTACGCGCACTGGAAATGTTACTTTATCAAGGGCGTACCCTTCATAAAAGTGAAAACGTCCTTGCATAGCTACAACCGGTACGTCATGAATAGTACCTATTACTAATTGACCTGCGTGACCTTCAACTGTTGAAACCGGGAACTCAGGAATGTCGTTGTACGGAATTTTTACCGCGCCTTCAATTTCGTCAGCTAATACCCCTAGTCCAGAACCTAAAATAAGCCCAATGGTTGGTGTAACAGCTGATTGATTTTTAATATATGCTGCTGCTTTTTCAATATATTCTTTTTTCATACTCCATTCCCCCTGCTTAATTCAGCTCTTGTAAAAAACTTTTTCCATGCTTAGGCATTGCTACGCCAAAATTTTCTGCTACCGTTGCGCCAATATCCGCAAACGTTTGACGAATAGAAAGTTCTTTTCCTTCTTTCATGCCTTTATTGTACACAAGAAGCGGCACGTATTCACGCGTATGGTCTGTCCCATGATGAACAGGGTCATTTCCATGATCCGCTGTAATAATCAATAAATCATCTTCTTTTAATAAATCAAATACTTCTTCCAAGCGTGCATCATATTCTTCAAGCGCTTGCCCATATCCTTGTGGATCGCGGCGATGGCCATAGAGAGCATCAAAATCAACTAAATTTAAGAAGCTTAAGCCTGTGAAGTCCATGTTTAATGTATCAACTAGCTTATCCATGCCGTCCATATTCGACTTGGTACGAAGAGATTTTGTGACCCCTTCTCCGTCGTAAATATCAGAAATTTTACCGATAGCAATAACATCGATGTCATTGTCTTTTAATTCATTCATTACTGTACGTCCAAAAGGCTTTAATGCATAGTCATGACGATTGGATGTACGAGTGAAGTTACCTGGTTCACCTAAAAACGGGCGAGCGATAACACGTCCAATCATATATGGATCATCAAGCGTTAATTCACGAGCAATCTCACAAATTTTGTACAATTCATCAATTGGAACAATTTCTTCATGAGCAGCAATTTGCAAAACAGAATCTGCTGATGTATAGACGATTAAGTCACCTGTTTCCATATGCTGTTTTCCTAGCTCATCTAAAATTTCTGTACCAGATGCTGGTTTGTTTCCAATAATTTTACGGCCTGTTTTTTCTTCTAATTGTGAAATCAGCTCTTCTGGAAATCCGTCTGGAAACACATTAAAAGGCGTATCAATATTAAGACCCATAATTTCCCAATGACCTGTCATTGTATCTTTTCCGGCAGAAGCTTCCTGCATTTTTGTATAGTAAGCCAACGGCTTTTCGGCTTTATCAATTCCTTTAATTTCACGGATATTGCTTAGACCAAGCTTAGCCATATTAGGCATATGAAGACCGTTGCAGTGTTCTGCAATATGACCAAACGTATCGGCACCTTTATCATTGTATTTTTCAGCATCCGGTGATTCACCGATACCTACTGAATCCATGACAACTAAAAATACGCGTTTATATGTATGCTCCATTTTATTCCCTCCAAATATCAATTTATTTATTCTCTATAAAATTCCCGTTTGGAAATAATTTAACCATCTTCTCTTATTGGTCAGAAGTCTGACCTCTCTATTAGTATAGACGCTTTTTATTTTTTTGTACACAGGAATGAAAGTGTTTTCAATCAAAAAAACCAATGTCTATGAACTTACTGGACATTGGGATCTTCCTACGCTCGCGGGTGAAACTGATTGTATACATCTTTTAAACGTGCTTTTGTGACATGTGTATAAATTTGAGTGGTCGAAATATCCGCATGCCCGAGCATTTCTTGAACAGCTCTCAAATCCGCGCCGTTCTCTAACAAATGAGTAGCAAACGAATGGCGTAACGTATGTGGAGTTAATTCTTTTTCAATTTTTGCTTCAGAAGCTAACTTTTTTAATATTTTCCAAAACCCCTGCCTTGTCAAGCGCCTTCCATGATGATTAACAAAAAGTGCTTTGTCCTGTTCCTTTTGCTTTGTTAAAATACTCCGGCCATGCTGTAAGTACTCTTCAATCGCCTCTGTTGCCAACCTTCCGATGGGGACAATTCTTTCTTTATTCCCTTTTCCGATACACCGAATAAATCCCATCGTCAAATGTGCATCATCAATATTTAAGTTAACGAGTTCAGATACACGAATTCCAGTAGCATAAAGCAATTCAAGCATCGCTTTGTCTCGTATGCCAAAAGGCGTCGAAGTATCAAACACATTTAACAGCGCCTCTACTTCCTCTGCATTTAGCACTTTTGGCAGCTTGCGCTCAAGCTGCGGAGTATCAATATGAACGGATGGATCTGTATCCGCTGCTTTTTCCCTTAGTAAGAATTGATGAAAAGATCTAGTTGAAGCCACATGTCTCGCAATCGTTTTAGATGATTTTTGCTGATCACTTAAATATTTCAGAAAATTAACGATGTGGAGTCTTGTTACTTCATTAAATGATTTCAGCTGCTCTACATGCTCTAAATATTGAGCATACTTTTTTAAATCTCGTTCATACGAATCAATCGTATTTTTCGCCAGTCCCCGCTCTACTACTAAATAATGAATAAAATCTTGAATTTGATCATTCAATAGCCTCTACTCCCCGTTTTGATAAAACATAAATAAACGCTCCAGCCACGTCTGATCTTTGTTCACACTTGCTTGCATGACCTTAACTGCTGAACCCGACGGCTCATCATAACGTTTATAATTTTGATACTCTTGAGATACCCATATCATTCCAAAATAAAACAAAAGAGTAAACCCGGTAAATAAGATAAATACTTTACATGTATTATATACCATTTCAGCCCATGATTTCATGAAACAATTCCTCCAATTTTTGATTCTATTAGAAGATATGCCAATTGGGACAGGTTTTATACATGTTTCTTGCCTTTATACGCTGAGTTCTCTCCTTGTCATTTCCTTCCTTTCTATAAAACCATATAGCTTGTAACCTCGTTATTTTTTCTATTTATGTACAACAAAAAACCTTCTCCATTATGGAAAAGGCTTTTACTGCTTGTCTTCTTTATCCTGACAGCGATGGCAAATGCCATGAAATGTCAAGCGGTGATCTTTAATTTTAAAATTCCATTGCTTTTCCACAATTTCTTCAACGTCTTCAAGCAAATCTTCTTGAATTTCGTCCACAGATCCACATTCCATACACACAAGGTGATGATGAAAGTGTGCGGCTCCTTCTTGTCTTAAATCGTAGCGAGAAACGCCATCGCCAAAGTTTATTTTATCAACAATTTTAAGTTCAGTTAACAATTCTAACGTACGATAAACAGTTGCCAATCCAATTTCCGGAGACTTTTCCTTGACGAGGAGATATACATCTTCGGCACTTAAATGATCCTCTTCATGTTCAAGAAGTACTCTTACAGTCGCCTCACGTTGAGGTGTCAATTTATAGCTAGCTGAGTGCAACTGCTGCTTAATTCGCTCAATTCGACTTTCCATAATTATTCCCTCCCTCGCCATTCACTAATCCATTATATCAGATGTGTCGAGGGTGTCAAAATAAAGTTATTCTTAATAAGAAAAAAGAATTCTTTTTATTTAATACTTATTCTTACTTATTTAATAGAGCCATTACACTTTTCATTAAAGTAGGTGATACGTAAGCTTCAACTGTAGCTGCACAGGCAACCAAACATATCATTGCAATCATCGTGCCGCTATAGCGTAAAAAGGATGCAGAAATAGGCTCCGCTGCTTTTTTAAAAAACTGCTGCCGCACGAGCTTCAAAGAAAAGGCAACTGAAGCTGCAGACAGAATCAGAAATGCCGGTATGAGAAAGATATTTTGCGGCATAACAGATACAAAAGATAGCGCAAACCCAGAGAGTCCCATTTGATTGACTAAAAAGCCTACGGTAAAACCAATCACCATTCCTTTTAAAAACAGCAGAATTAACACTACAGGCAAACCAATAATAGCAATTCCTAGTATCCAAATGAGCCCTAAGTATTTAACATTGTGAAAAAAACTTTGCTGAAACATTTCAACGCTGCTTGCTACTTCCCCACTCTTTACCTGTCCGAAAAACCGGTTTAAATAGAAGTACAGGTCTTCTTTTTGATCAAGCGTCAAACTATTTACAACAATAGCCCCAAAAATGATTCCCATTAAAAACAGCACGGTTACAAATAAATAAATAGAACTGTTTTCTTGAAAATGTCTTGCATACGATAATGGCAATTGTTTTTTTCTCATCGTCTTCCTCCTATTAATCGCTTAATAGAGTGTATGATAGAGTACAAAAACTATGCCAAGAATCTTTTAAATCTATCACATAAAAAAGAGATTAAGACATAATGAAATTAATCTAATCTAAATAAGAACAAATGAGATAGTATGGATAGCTTGTGACACCGCTGTTGATTTTCATGCAAGGCTTCGCTTTCCGCGGGCGGCCGGTGAGCCTCCTCGTCGCGTACGCTCCTGCGGGGTCTCACCTATTCCGTTTTTCCCGCAGGAGTCTTCGCCTTGCCCTCCAATCAACCGCTAGAACCAACTACATAAATGAAAGCTACGTTCACCATCAACTTAAAAAAAATCCGAACGAATTTGATTCTAAATCAAGAATCTCTATTTATCGTTCGGATTTTTCTTCAACTAAAATATGGTTGTCACACATTTTTTAAGCTAGAGATACGCGCATGCCTGTTTTTTCTCACATCAAATGACGTTTCAATGTAAACCTCTAAATTGCTAGATTGCCGTACGTATGTAAAAGAAAAAACTCTCTTACTCTCCTAATCCGCTTTTTAACTGTAAGTACTGCACAGCATATGCTGTTTTTGCATCGTAAATTTCTTTGTTTTGAATAAGAGTAAGGGCCTCATCTACAGTAACTTCCATCACTTCAACAAATTCATCTTCGTCCAATTCCGCTTTGGTGGTCATCACTTTTAAATCTTCTGCTAAATAAACGTGAACCAACTCATCTGCAAAACCTGGCGATGTGTAAAAAGAAATAATATGGCTAAGGGAATCTGTTGTATAGCCCGTTTCTTCTTCTAACTCACGTTTTGCCGTTACAATCGGCTCTTCTCCTTTTTCTAGCTTTCCGGCTGGAATTTCCACTAAAATACGATCCATCGGTCTGCGATACTGTTTGACCATAACCATTTTATGATCGCTTGTTAACGCAATGACAGCGACAGCTCCAGGATGCTTAACTACTTCTCTTGTACTCGTTTTTCCGTTCGGAAGCTCTACTTCTTCTAAGTACAAATCAATCACTCTGCCTCCAAACAGCTTTTCAGAAGACCGCATTTTTTCTGTTAAATGATCCATTTTCTCCACCTCGTTCTATTTTTTTGACTCTTACATATATTCTATCATACGAATCTTGGGAGGTAGAAAAAATGAAAGTTTATGTTCACGAGAAGCAAATCATTTTAGTCGGTAAAGCATGGGAAATTAAGCAAAAGTTAAAAGAATACGGCGAACAATTTCAGTATGTTGATGAGTGGACGAACGCTATCTCTCAAAATTTTAATTCTTACAAACAACAAGCAGACTGCAGACACTAATTGTGCTGCAGTTTTTTAATCTTCTTATTTGAGTTTCTCTCTATCATAGCGCTACAATAGATAGAAACAAGTAAAAAATAAGGAGTGGCATATATGGAAAAAAGACGCTTAGGTACTTCAGATTTGCTGGTCAGTACATTAGGTTTAGGATGCATGTCTCTTGGCACGGAACAGAAACACGCTGTCAATATGATTGATGAAGCTCTGGAATATGGCATTAATTATTTTGATACAGCAGATTTATATGACTTTGGCTTAAACGAGGAGTTTGTGGGACAAGCTTTAAAAAACCGCAGACATGATATTGTTTTAGCCACAAAAGTAGGAAATCGCTGGAATGATGCAAAAGACAGCTGGACGTGGGATCCGTCTAAAGCTTACATAAAAGATGAAGTAAAAGAAAGCCTGCGCCGGCTTCAAACGGATTACATCGATTTATATCAACTGCACGGAGGGACTGTTGAAGACAATATTGAAGAAACGATTGAAGCATTTGAAGAATTAAAACAAGAAGGCGTCATTCGCTACTATGGTATTTCATCTATCCGGCCGAATGTGATTCGAGAGTATGTGCAAAACTCTTCTATTGTCAGTGTCATGATGCAATATAGCTTGTTAGACAGACGTCCTGAAGAAAGTGCACTTCCCCTTTTGCACGATAACGGCATTAGCGTTGTAGCCAGAGGTCCAGTAGCCAAAGGGCTGCTAACCGAAAAAGGAGAGCAAAAGCTTGCTGCATTCGAAGGTAAGGGATACTTAGACTATAGCGGTACGGAATTATCAAAAACGATTGAAGCATTTCGTCACGTACGACCAAATCACTCTCTGAATTCAACTGCACTTCAATACTGTTTAGCTAATCCTACGGTAGCCTCAGTTGTAGCGGGAGCAAGCTCTTCTTCACAGCTTCGTGAAAACGTAAAGGCTGTCGAGACCTCCCCCCTACAGCCTACTGAAGTTAACAAACTGCACTCGATCTTTAAAGCAAACCAATATGAAGCTCATCGTTAAAAAATAAAAGCGCCTTTATCGGCGCTTTTATTTTTTAAATTCGGACCAGTTCATATCACTTTCATTTAACAGCTCTTCAAACGATTTATGTTTTTCTTTTTCTTTTCGAATTCGAGCAGCTTCTTTACGTTCTGTTTCTTTCTGCTCTTCTTCTTTTAAAGAAAGCGCCTGTTTTTTAGCCTGAAGCTGTTTTAATAAGCTATCATTTAGCTGATCTTTGATACTGAGCTGATCATTTTGTTTTTGTGCTGATTGTTTTTGCTTTTTTTTAGCCATCACAATTCCCCCGCTACTTTAATTGAGAGATATTGTATCATATTCTTGCTTTTGTTACCAAAAATCAAAATGCATCTAGTTTTACATGTTCATCAATGATTAAAGTTGGCTCTGTAGACTGTTGAATATCTTCTACCGTATAGCCTTTCGCTACTTCGACAAGTTTTAGGCCTTCTGCCGTAATGTCAATGACCGCTCGATCTGTAATAATACGATCTACTACCCCTTTTCCTGTCAGAGGGAGGGTGCACTCATTTAAGATTTTAGGTTGGTCTTTTCTCGTCACATGTTCCATAATAACAATGATGCGCTGCGCTCCATGAACTAAATCCATTGCACCGCCCATTCCTTTAATCATTTTTCCAGGAATCATCCAGTTAGCTAAGTCACCAGTTTTTGAGACTTCCATGCCTCCTAAAATCGCAATATTAATATGCCCTCCGCGAATCATGCCAAACGATTCAGCACTGTCGAAGTAAGAAGCCCCTTTTGTCGCCGTTACGGTTTCTTTGCCTGCATTAATTAAATCAGGATCTACTTCTCCTTCTTTCGGATATGGTCCAATGCCTAACAGACCGTTTTCGGACTGAAGCACAACCGTTTTATTATCTGAGATATGATTAGCCACAAGCGTTGGAATACCAATTCCAAGGTTTACATAAAATCCGTCCAAAATTTCTTTTTCAGCACGTTTTGCAATTCGCTCTCTCACGTTCACGCCGTTTTCAATCATGAAAAATCTCTCCCCTTTTGTTATTTTTGAACGGTTAAACGCTCAATACGTTTTTCTTGTTCACCAATAATTAACGATTGAACATATACACTAGGTGTGTGGATAATATTTGGATCAAGTGAACCTGTTGGATGAAGTTCCTCTACTTCTGCTATCGTCACTTTTCCTGCTGCTGCAATCATTGGGCTGAAATTGCGCGCTGTCTTGTTATACACTAAATTCCCCATATGATCGGCTTTCCAAGCTCTAACCAAACTAAAATCAGCTTTTAACGCCTCTTCTAGTAAATATTCTTTCCCATCAAACACACGAACTTCTTTTCCTTCAGCAATGGGTGTTCCCACTCCCGCTGGTGTATAAAATGCAGGTATGCCCGCTCCGCCGGCGCGAATCTTTTCAGCTAGCGTGCCTTGAGGTAGCAATTCTACTTCAATTTCTCCTGACAATACTTGTCTTTCAAACTCTTTATTTTCTCCCACGTAAGAGCCAATCATCTTTTTAATTTGTTTGTTTTTCAGAAGCAGTCCAAGTCCCCAGTCGTCTACGCCGCAGTTATTTGAAATTACGGTTAAATCTTTTACCCCTGTTTCAACTAACGCTAAAATCAAATTCTCCGGAATTCCACATAAACCAAAACCACCGACCATCATCGTAGCACCGTCGTGAATATCTTTCACCGCTTCTTTAAACGACGTATGTACTTGTTTCATACATAACCACCCCTTCGTTATTTTTGAAAACGCTTTCTAATCTATTATAAAAGATTTTTATTTCTTTTTAAATATATATATAACTAAAAATTATAATTTAATCATTTTTTTGTCAAAAAAGTTATATTAGTAGACAAAATTCAAAGAAAAACAAAAACGCCACGAGTTCCAAAGCAGTATGTTTGGAATCTGTGGCGTTGTGATATAGCTTTAATGTTTGTTAAAGCTATATCAAAAATTAAGGACGTTCAACGATTGTTGCAACACCTTGGCCTCCGCCAATACATAACGTTGCTAAACCAAGTTTTGCGTCGCGTTTTTGCATTTCATGAATAAGTGAAACCAGGACACGTGTACCACTTGCACCAATAGGATGTCCAAGCGCAATTGCTCCACCGTTTACATTTAAAATATCATGGTTAAATTGAAGTTCACGATCCACAGCGATTGACTGTGCAGCGAATGCTTCGTTTGCTTCTACTAGTTGAACGTCTTCTAATGAAACAGCAGCTCTTTCAAGCGCCTTTTTCACTGCGCTTACAGGACCGATTCCCATAATGCTTGGGTCTACTCCAGCAGTTGCATTAGCTTTAATAGACACTAATGGTGTTAGGCCTAACTCGTCTGCTTTTTTACGGCTCATTACCACTACTGCAGCTGCACCGTCATTGATACCAGATGCATTACCAGCTGTTACTGAACCGTCTTTTTTGAAAGCTGGACGTAGCTTTCCTAGACTTTCAGCCGTTGTGCCTGCGCGTGGGAACTCATCTTGTTCAAAAATTGTTACTTGGCCTTTTCTTCCAGGCACTTCTACTGGCACAATTTCATCTGCGAAACGGCCAGATTGAATAGCTGCTTCTGCTTTTTGCTGACTTGAAGCTGCAAATGCATCTTGTTCGTCGCGAGTAATTTCATATTTATCACACAGGTTTTCAGCTGTAACGCCCATATGGTAGTCGTTAAATGCACACCATAATCCATCTTGGATCATGCTGTCGACTACTTTTTGATCGCCCATTTTAAACCCGTTGCGTGCATTTTTTAATAGGTATGGTGCTTGGCTCATGTTTTCCATTCCACCAGCAACAATCACATCAGCATCCCCAGCAAGAATCGCCTGTGTAGCGAGATGTACTGCTTTTAGTCCTGATCCGCATACTTTATTGATGGTTAATGCTGAAACAGTTTCAGGTAACCCTGCTGCTAAAGTTGCTTGTCGTGCTGGATTTTGTCCTAAACCTGCTTGTAAGACATTTCCCATAATAACTTCATCTACTTCGTTTGCTGATACCCCTGCTTTGTTTAAAGCTTCTTTAATTACAGTACCACCTAAAGTTGTTGCGGATACATTTTGTAAGCTTCCCCCAAAGCTGCCGATTGCTGTACGTACAGCGCTTACAATGACTACTTCTGTTTGACCCATGTCGAAAACCTCTCCTTACTGTTTGATTACTGTGATTAACTGTCACTTGTATTAATTTCGACATCGCTTGCGAAATTCCTCTTTTTTTGTAAAAATTTATAATTTTTATTGAATTTTAATTTTTTAGAATTAAAATAAATATTAGTAAGCGTTTACATTGTGGGAGGAGAGCGGTTTATGGGATTTCCTGAAAAAGTAACAATTATAGAAGTTGGTCCACGAGATGGACTTCAAAATGAAAAAAATTTTGTTCCAACTGATAAAAAAATTAATTTTATCAAAAAATTAAAAGAAGCTGGACTATCTGAAATCGAAATTACATCCTTTGTTTCTCCAAAATGGGTTCCTCAAATGAAAGATGCTTCTACTATTGCACCTATATTCCAGCCTGATACATGCCGAAACATTGTACTGGTGCCGAATCAAAAAGGCTTGGAAAAGGCACTGCAAGCTGATTGCCGCTCGGTTGCGCTTTTTATTGGCGTAAGCGATACTTTTAATCAAAAAAATATTAACAAAAACACCGAAGAAGCTGTCCAAACGCTGCTTCCTCTCATTCAGCAGCTTAAGCAGCAAGAATGTTTTATTCGCACCTGCATTTCCACCGCCTTTTATTGCCCATATGAAGGAAAAATAAATGAACGTGACGTGCTGAGCCTTTGCGAAAGCTTTGTGGAAGCTGGAGTAGATGAGCTAAGCGTTGCCGATACAATTGGCATGGCAAATCCTAAAGATGTATTTTCACTTTTCTCGAAATTAAAACAAAGTTTTTCCCACACGCTACTTGCTGCGCACTTTCACGATACGAGAGGATTGGCTATTGCCAATATCTATGCAGCTCTGCAAGCCGGTATTAACAGGTTCGATTCATCCGCTGGCGGGCTAGGAGGATGTCCATTTGCTAAGGGAGCAACGGGAAACGTAGCTACCGAAGATCTTGTCTTTATGCTTCATGAAATGGGTATTTCCACTTCTATTAATGAAGAAAAGCTGCTCGAAGCGGTCGATTTTATCGCTCCTTACATTTCAAGACCGATTGAAAGCAAGCAATACTCTTTATTTGCACAGCGTTAAAAATTAGGTTTTTATGAGAGCGATGCTATAATAACTAATAGCTATATTAACAAAAGGAGCCGCTAATCATGAAAAAATGGCTATTATTAGTAGGAAGCGTTCTCGGAGCATTTGCCGCTCTTGGCATCTTTTTTACAAATCAAATGATGTACATCCGTAAAAAGACCGACAAAGTTATTATTGACCGCGATACGGAAGATGGCTTTTATGATGAGAAAGTCTATAGCACTCTTCCTAAAGAAGCATTTGTACTTCCTTCTTCTCTAGGCTATAACATAGCTGGAACCGTTATTAAACAACACGATAACAACCGATTTATGATTCTTTCGCATGGAGTCACAGTTCATTCACTGAATTCTATGAAATATGCTCGGCTTTTTCTGAAGCTTGGATGGAACGTCGTTCTTTATGATCATCGCCGTCACGGCAAGTCTGAAGGGAAAACAACGAGCTACGGCTATTATGAAAAGCTGGACCTTCAATCTGTTGTTCACTGGGTAAAAGAACAATTCGGTTCAACTATTTCCCTTGGGATTCACGGGGAGTCTATGGGAGCTGCGACCACTCTTTTGTATGCTGGAATGGAAGACGGAGCTGATTTTTATATTGTCGACTGCCCTTTTTCAGACTTGGAAGAACTTCTTGCCTATCGCTTAAAACAAGATTTCCATCTGCCCAAACAGCTTGTGATGCCAGCAGCCAATATTATTTTAAAATGGCGAGAAGGCTATTCATTTAAAGACGTATCCCCCATTTCAGTCGTAGATCAAATAAAACATCCTGTTCTGTTTATCCATAGTAAAGAAGATGACTATATTCTTCCTAAAATGACGGAGCAGCTGCATGCCAAAAAAATGGGTGCAAAACGGATGTATTTGGCACCTGTAGGCACTCATGCCCGCTCGTATGCTGATAATCCAGGGGAATATGAACAAGTTATTGAATCATTTTTAGAAAAAATACAAAAAGAAGCGCATTAAAGCGCTTCTTTTGTTTTATCGATGAATGACATGCGCGGATTTAAAATTTGAGAAGGACATTTTAGCATAAACGCATATGCACTTTCATTGTAGTCAACCGTCATATTATCATCTAGAAATACTTGCTTTGTTTTTTCGACAAGAACGGGAACAAAATTCGTCTCGATGGTCACATCATCGCTCTCTTTTTCATCAACAATCCATAGCGTCGTTACACCGCTCACCACACAGCCGCATCCATCCGTATCGTATTTCAATTTTAAATATAGTGAAGAATCTTTTCCGTACTTTTCTTGTATTTTTGTTATTGCTTTATCTGTAAAGGTAATATTCATTTTCCTTTAACTCCTTTTAAACTAATTGTATAAACAAACGAAAATTGCTTATATAATGAGTATAATACACATCTTGCTTTCATTAAACTCTGGCGCTTCATATAGGTGTGTACAAAAAGGAGGTTTTTCTATGTCAAAAGTACAAATTAAAGTAATGGATAACGGTTCTTTCCGTGTCACTGGAGACGTTGAATTAATTGATGCAGACGGCAATAAATTTGAAACAAAGCCGACATTTTCACTATGCCGATGTGGCCAGTCGCAAAAGATGCCCTTTTGCGACGGAAATCATAAAGGAAAATTCGACTCTTGTGTGCGCGCTGCAAAAGTTTTAGACGAGCAGTAGATTCATAGAAATACAGCTTTACTGAACGAAAGCATTAACGAAAAACATTGATAACCTGTGATTAAAGCACAGGTTATTTTCTATTAAACGCATCCCCTGCCAATTTTTCTACGAGCCCCGGGGCAAGCTGATACACCTTCGAACCCATGTTCATCCACTTAGGCAAGTTGACTTCTCGTTTTGATTTCCCAATAATATTGACCGTTTTTTCAGCTACGTATTGAGGTTTTAACATAAACTTTTCTACACTTTTTTCATAGTTTCCTGACTGATCCGCTATTGAAAAAAAGTTGGTTTGAATAGGACCTGGATTCACTGCGGTTACATAGATATCCGTTTTTGCTAATTCCATTCGCAGGCTGTTGGTAAACCCTAGCACGGCATGTTTAGAAGCTGAATAGCCACTGGATTTAGGCGTTGCCAGTTTGCCTGCTTGAGAAGCAATGTTAATAATATGTCCTTTGTTTTCTTTTAGCATATAAGCTAAAATTTCTTGTGTACATGCAATTAATCCAATAACATTGACTTGAAACATTGATGCAATTGTCGAAATGGATGCTTCTTTCACTTCTTCAAATACACCAAAGCCTGCATTATTAATCAGCACATCAACACGCTTAATTTCACTTATCATTTTCTGAACAACACTTTTGACTTCCTCTACGTTCGCTACGTCAGCTTTATATATGTAAGAGGTAATCCCATACTTTTGATTAATTTGCTCAGCTACTCGCTGCAGCTTTTCTTCTGTACGTGCAAGTAAAACGGGGACGCCCCCTCTTTTGGCCACTTCATAAGCTAAATGTTCTCCAAGACCTCCTGAAGCGCCTGTAATCACGACATGTTGGTTCTTTAACGAGGATTTCAAATATAACACACCTTTTTTGTAAGTTAAGAGCACACAGAATAAATAAGCGTACTTTCCTTTTCATGTGTACTGATTTTATTTGCATCTTCTAAAAAATCGAGCTGACCAATTGTTTCAGAAAGAGTTAGCCCTAGTTCTTTTTCATAAATAGTAGGAAATAGCTGTTTGCAAATATCAAACGCTGTTTGAGGGCGTTCTTTTATCATGCTAAGCACTTTATCCGCTCGGTCGCTTTGCTTTTGTAACCTCTCTTGTACAAGTTCACGGACATGTAATACTTCATCTCCATGACCTGTATAGATACAGCTTATCTCTAAGTCAAGCAGACGTCTTAACGAATGATTATATTGAAGAAGCGTTTTAGGCCGCTCGCCGCTTGGTTTCATAGGAGGTTCAATAAGCGGATTAGATGAAATATGCTTTAACAGCAAATCTCCTCCAATCATAACCGCTGTTTTTTCATTGTATAATGCAATATGGCTTTGAGCATGACCGGGCACTTCAAGCACTTTCCAACTCTCTAGGCCCGGAATGTAATCTCCTTCCTGCACAGAAGTCGTAAGAGAACGGTGACATGAATACTTCATTGATGCTTTTAAACGTTTTAAATAGGGGCGAAATCTTTCATCTACGCCCGCTTTCATAAAGTGATCTTCAAAAAACGCATCGTACCACTCAAAAAAATCCGGATTCTGAGAGATCCAAGGCTGATTTTTCGCATGACCGACTATGGCGATATCTTTATCAAAAAAATCAAGCATTCCTACGTGATCAGGATGGTGATGAGTTAGGACAACTTGTTTAATATCATCTGGTTTTAATCCTATTTCATTAAGCTTTTCTTTAAATACAGACCACGCTGCCTCCGTTTTAATACCAGCATCGATTAGCGTAACGGTCTGACCTTTTATAACAAAAACATTCACATCTCCTACCGCAAAAGGAGTAGGCAGCACAATTTTATACAATTGCTCATTCATCTGTATTTTTGCTCCTTTACCATCGCATTTTCTTTTAAGTTTACACGATTTCCCCCCTTATTTATACAATTGCTTTCGTTTTCTGAAAATTACATTGACATCCCTCTCTTTTTCATTGCATAATGACAGAAATATAGTGAAGTTTTATTCATATCTTTAGATAACTATGCATTTTATAAAGAAGAGATACACAAACACAAACCTTTAACAGATACTGAAATTTCAGTATCTGTTTTCATTGGATAGCAAATGACTGGAGGAAATTTTAATGAAAACGGATTTAAACATCGCCTTTATTGGAGCTGGATCAATGGCTGAAGCCATGATCTCAGGGCTGCTGTCAGATAAAAAGCTTCGCCCCAATCAAATCACCGTAACAAATCATAGCAGCGATAAAAGACTTCACGAACTTCGAAACGCCTATGGAATTAACATTACGCGTAATCATGCCTTGTTCATAGAAAAAAGCGATATCGTCGTGCTTGCTATTAAACCAAAAGACGTAGCCGAAAGCATCAATACGATTAAGTCCTATATTCGTCCCCATCACCTCGTTCTCTCTGTTTTAGCGGGTGTATCGACTGCCACAATTGTAAACTTGTTTGACCAAGAAGTAGCGGTTGTAAGAGCTATGCCAAATACATCTGCTTCTATTGGATTATCGGCTACAGCCATTGCACCCGGGAAGTTTGCTACAGCGGAGCATATGAACGTTACTACTGCTTTATTTGAAACGATTGGTACGGTTACAACTGTAGAGGAAGAGCAGCTTCACGCTGTAACAGGACTATCTGGAAGCGGCCCAGCGTATGTCTATTATTTAGTAGAAGCAATGGAAAAAGCAGCTGAAAAACAAGGCTTGGATACGTCAGTGTCAAATGAACTAATTCTTCAAACGCTTATCGGTGCTGCAGAAATGCTGAAACAGTCACCTAAAACACCGGCCGTACTTCGAAAAGAAGTTATGAGTCCTGGCGGTACAACAGAAGCAGGAATCGAACAGCTTATTTCTCATAACTTCCAAGAAGCGATGATGCAGTGTATTGAACAAGCTACCATTCGCTCTAAATATTTAGGAGATACGATTGACGAAAAAATCTCGAGTAAACGTTCGTAAAGGTTCACCTCTTTCTAAAAAAAGAAAGAGGTTTTTTTATGATTAAAAATGGATAAGCAGATTATGTGAAAGATATTTCAATGCGGTGATATAATAACTTTTGTTTAGAGTATCGAAATAATTGGAGGTTAAACCGAATGACAACAAAACTATTTTCACCTTATACAGTGAAAGACGTAACATTAAAAAACCGAATTGTAATGTCACCAATGTGCATGTATTCATGCGAAAAAGAAGACGGAGTAGTAACCGACTTTCATATGGTTCACTACACAACTCGCGCGGTTGGACAAGTAGGTCTCATTATGGTTGAAGCCTCAGCTGTCGTCCCACAAGGTCGTATTTCAGCTCAAGACTTAGGGATTTGGAATGATGAGCAAAGAGATGGATTAACAAAACTTGTGACACAGCTAAAAGAAAACGGTGCAAAAACGGCCATTCAACTTGCACACGCAGGACGTAAAGCAACTGTTGAAGGCGATATTTATGCTCCTTCTGCGATTGCTTTTGATGATAAAAGTAAAAAACCTGTGGAAATGACCACAGAACAAATTCATGAAACGATTTCTGCCTTTAAAGAAAGCGCTCGACGCTCAAAGGAAGCTGGATTTGATATTATCGAGCTTCACGCGGCACACGGTTATTTAGTACATCAATTCCTATCACCGCTAAGCAATAAACGCAGCGACGAATATGGCGGCAGCGCAGAAAACCGCTATCGTTTCTTAAAGGAAATTATTGACGCTGTGAAAACAGAGTGGGACGGTCCTTTATTTGTCCGTGTTTCTGCTTCTGACTATACAGAAGGCGGATTAACAGTCGATGATCACGTTGTATTTGCAAAATGGATGAAAGAACAAGGCGTCGACTTAATTGACGTTAGTTCCGGTGCTCTTGTACATGCTCCAATTAACGTATACCCTGGCTATCAAGTTCCGTTTGCAGATAAAATTAAGCAGCAGGCAAATATTGATACAGGCGCAGTTGGATTAATTACAACTGGACGACAAGCTGAAGAGGTTTTACAAAGCGAACGCGCTGATTTAATTTTTGTTGCGCGCGAACTTCTGCGCGATCCGTACTTCCCGCGCACGGCGGCAAAAGAATTAAATGAAACACTTTCAGCACCCGTTCAGTACGAACGCGGATGGTAAAAAAAGCCGAGGATATCCTCGGCTTTTTTTATGAAATCGTAAACCTTTTTAAGTCTTCTGCTATATCGGTATTCGGAAAAATTTCTTTTGCTCCTTCTGCTAACTGGCTGACTGCGTCTCCTTGGTAACGCGAACTGATATGAGATAAAATAAGACGCTCGGCCGATGCTGTTTTAGCAATTTCAGCGGCTTCTTTTGCAGTAGAATGAAAATAGTTGTAAGCAAGCTCCTCGTCTCCCGCTGCAAACGTAGCTTCATGGATTAACACATTCGCATGCATAGCAAGCTGAACACTTTGCGCGCACCTTCTTGTATCTCCTAAAACCGTGATGACCTTCCCTTTTTTAGGTTCTCCTACAAACTCTTGTCCATTGATTAGACGCCCATCTTTTAATACTACTTCTTTCCCTTCTTTTAACTGCTGATAATGAGGCCCTGGGGGAATATTCATTTCTCTTAAACGCTGAACGTCCAGTGACCCTGGCAAATCTTTTTCGACAACGCGATATCCATAAGATAAAATGCCATGTTCAAGTTTGCCAAACTTCACTGAAAAAGTTTCATCTTCAAAAATCGTTCCACTTTCACTTTCCTCTTCTATTTCAACAACCTCTAGAGGATATTGCAGATGAGTTTGACTTACAGCCAGCGTGACTTCAATAAATTCTTTAATTCCTTTTGGCCCGTATACAGTAAGCAGCGATTCTCCGCCTTGAAACGAACGGCTTCCAAGGAGTCCAGGTAAGCCATAAATATGATCACCGTGAAGGTGCGTAATAAAAATTTTCTCAATTCGTCTCGGTTTAACGGTTGTATGTAAAATTTGATGCTGCGTTGCTTCTCCGCAATCAAAAAGCCACACCGCCCCTCTTTCTTGCAAAAGTTCGAGCGCAAGAGATGAAACATTCCGCTGTTTTGCTGGTACTCCTGCACCCGTTCCTAAAAATAACAATTCCATTTTCTACTTCCTCCTTCACACGCACAAAAAGCCTGTAAGTATATTATACAGGCTTTTTGCAAACTTACCTATTTGATGCTGTCAAGCGCATACGTAATAGTAGCTAATAACAGCTCAATATCACTTTCCTCAATGTTGAGCGGCGGCGAGAGCGTGAGAACATTATTATAGCCGGCTACCGTTGCTCCATTTTTCCCAATAATGACTCCTTTGCTTTTACATTTAGCAATCACTTCATTTACAAGATTAACGTCTAGCGGTTCCTTCGTTTGCTTATCAGCTACAAGTTCAATTCCGATTAAAAGCCCTTTACCTCTTACATCTCCAACGTATGGGTGGCTATCAATAAGCGGCGTTAGCTCACTTAATACGTAAGCCCCGAGCTGTTTAGAACGATCAAACAGATTTTCTCTTTCCATAATTTCTAAATTCTTTAATGCCAGTGCACACGCAGCCGGGCTTCCTCCAAATGTATTAACGTGACGAAAATACTCGTACTGATCGCTATCTTTGAACGCTTCATAGATTTCTTTTTTAACAGCAGTTGCCGAGAGCGGAAGATATGCGCTTGTAATTCCTTTTGCCATGGTAATGATATCTGGTTTTACATCGTAGTTCATAAAACCAAAGGCTTCTCCTGTACGTCCAAAGCCGCAAATAACTTCATCTACAATTAGAAGTGCACCGTGTTTTTCACACGTTTCTTTTACGCCTTTCATATAATTTTGAGGCGGTAAAAGAATTCCTCCACCTGTAATAATTGGCTCCATAATAACAGCGGCAATCGTTTCGCTTAGCTCCCACGTCATGACATTGTCAATATCTTTTACAGATTGAAGCTCTTCTTTTGGCGCATGGTAGTCATCTTGCCCTCGGTATGAATCAGGCGGCGCAACGTGAATAAAGCCAGGAGCAAGCGGTTCATATTTATATTTACGCTGAGCTTGGCCCGTTGCTGCTAGTGCGCCCATTGAATTTCCGTGATACCCTCGGTAACGCGAAATAAATTTGTAGCGAGAATGCTCTCCTTTTTGCTGATGGTATTGACGCACAATTTTAAAAGCCGTTTCATTTGCTTCAGATCCGCTATTTGAAAAGAAGATAACATAGTCATCACCTAGCATTTCATTTAGCTTCTCTGCTAGTTTGATAGCAGGTACGTGAGATTGAGTGAGCGGAAAATAAGCCAGTTCTTTTAGCTGCTCGTAAGCTGCGAGCGCTAACTCATCCCGTCCATACCCGGTATTTACACACCAAAGCCCTGCCATTGCATCTAAATAGCGATTTCCTTGTTCATCTGTAATCCAAGCACCTTTTGCTTTTGTAGCTACCATCGTTGCATCCGGACTGTATGGTTTCATTCCATGCCATACATACTGCTCATCTTTTGCACGCAGATCTTTTTCATTTTGACTGACCTGTACCATCTTATCCACTCCCAAATCGCTAGCGCGGTATTTTTTTCTGTATGAAAAGACTTCGACAAAATGCCGAAGCCACTTGCTATATTCATCTATATGTTAAAAGTCAAAGCGTGATGTAACCATCTTTTTACGTGTAAAGAAGTTCAAACCGTCTTTGCCGTTTACATGCAAATCTCCGTAAAAAGAGTCTTTCCAGCCGGAGAATGGGAAGAAGGCCATCGTAGCAGGTACTCCTACGTTAATGCCGAGCATACCCGCATCTGCTTCTTCTCTAAATTGACGCACCGCTTTTGCATCTTTTGTATAAATCGTTGCTCCATTTCCAAAACGAGATTTTTCCATATAGCGAAGTGCTTCATCTAATGTGTCAGCGCGAAGCAAGCTTAGTACAGGTGCAAAAATCTCTTCTTTAGCAATGGTCATATCAGGAGTTACGCGGTCAAAAATGGTTGCTCCTAAGAAATTTCCTTCTGCATGTTCATCCATTTCTTTACGTCCGTCACGAATGAGTTCCGCCCCTTCTTTCATGCCAAGTTCAATATAATCCAGCACCTTATCACGGTGCTCTTTTCGAATCACGGGCGTTAGAAGCACTTCATCATCAAATCCGCTTCCCATAATTAATTCATCTGCTTTTTGCTTTAATTTCGCGACGAATTCATCTCCTTTTTCACCAACTACGACCACCGCGCTGCAAGCCATGCATCGCTGGCCGGCACTTCCATAAGCCGAGCTGATAATATGGGATACCGCTTTATCCATATCGCAGTCTGGCATCACAACATGATGATTTTTAGCTCCGGATAAAGCCTGAACTCGTTTCCCTTGAGCTGCAGCTTGTTCATAAACATACTTTGCCACCGGCTGCGATCCGACGAATGAAATCGCTTTAACTTTTTCGTGCTCTATTAATCCATTCACGACATCATGTGCCCCGTGTACAATATTTAATAATCCATCCGGTGCTCCTGCTTCTGTAAAAAGTTCAGCAAGTCGCGTTGCTAAAAGCGGCGTTCGCTCAGACGGTTTTAATACAAACGTATTTCCACATACAATGGCAAGCGGGAACATCCACAGCGGTACCATCATTGGAAAATTAAAAGGTGTGATGCCTCCGACAACACCAAGTGGGAAACGGAACATTTCAGAATCAATTTCTTCCGCTATGTTATTTAATGATTCTCCCATTAATAAAGTAGGAGCACCCGCAGCAAACTCCACGCATTCAATACCGCGCTGTACTTCACCGTAAGCTTCTTTAAAAGCCTTGCCGTTTTCTTGTACAACTAATTTCGCTAACTCTTCGTGATGCTTAACTAGTAAATGCTGAAACGCAAACATTAATCTTGCTCGTTTTGGAGCAGGAACGTTACGCCATGTTTCAAATGTTTTTTGCGCTGTTTCCACCGCATCGGCTACGTCTTCTTTTGTAGAAAGCGGTACTTTTGCAATTACTTCGCCCGTCGATGGATTAATTACCTCTCCAAATTTTTGCCCTGCCGTATCAACCCATTTTCCGCCCACGTAATTTTTTAAAACTTGCGTATCATTATTCACAACTGACATATCGCTTGGCCTCCTCAAAAAATAAGAAATGACAAATCTACCTTTATTATTGAATAAATAAATGGTGGTTGCATTAGACAAAATGTGAAACAACTCTAGATTCTCGTTTCACATTTTGCGCAGTGAACTCGGAGAAAGCATGAACTAAAATGAACATATAGTAAAATCATCCTCAACATAAAAAAACAGCTGTTTCCAGCTGCTTACTTATCCGTTTATAAATTCCGCACGCGACTTTTTCATCATAAACAAATATTCATATGCCATAATCATAAATTCAATCGCCAATCGTTTTTCCGGCTCCATAAAATCTTCACCCAGCAGCTTTTCTAGTTTTTCAATGCGGTGATACAGTGTTTGCCGCACAATGTATAAACGCTTAGCCGTCTCTTGTTTAGATCCGTTGCATGCTAAATAAATCTTTAATGTTTCCATGAGTTTTGCATTGTACGTTTCATCATATGTAATAACGGGCTGCAGATATTCAAACACCACTTCCTGTAAGTCTTCATGCTGATGTAAAAGCGAAATAATTCGGTACATATGCAAATCATCATAAAAATGAATAATGGTTTGTTTTTGCAGCATTTCTTGAATCGAAATCGTTTCTTTAGCCGTTTCATAGCTTTTATGCATACAGTCAAGCTGTTCACAGTATTGGCCAATTCCGATAAAGCTAATAGCGTTCCGCTTTGAGCTTTCATCCGATTCGTATTGATTCATCCAGCGGTGAAGGCTGCTTTCTAATCTCTCTCTCCACGTGCTAACCATTCGTTTGTTCAAAAGAATAAATAACACTTCGCGATTTCGCTCGGAGACTAATAAGTGAAAGCCTTCTTGTTCAAAGATGCTTCGTAAGATCAGCTTAAAATACGTTCGATCAAACTTTTCCCGTCTTTGCCACTTACAGCAAACAACGATACCCCCGCGAATAGGAGAATCTGAACACACTTCGTGCATAGAATCTTTTATTTGTTCAAGAGTTAGCTCTCCATTCATCCATTTCGTCATCCATTCAGTTTCATCTACTCTTTTTTTCTCTTCGACATACAAGTCCTTCAAAAAATGCTGAGCAAGTGCAGTTGCCGTCCGGTCAACGGTGAGCACTTCAAGTTCTGTTAACGCTTCATTTATAGAGGCGACATACAGCTGAGCATAATCTTGTCCTAATAAATGAATAGGCTGCTCAGTAAAATGCGGACTCTCATTTTCCCTGCTTATATAATGAAGTAGAAGCTGCTGTTTGAGTAAGTCCATCTCCGGAGCAAAGGTAAGTAATTCATTTGAAACTTTAAGGCCGACAAGAAGCCCCGTAGATTCATATAAACACTGTAAGATAACGGCCGGGTCATTAACTGTTAACAGCAGCTGATTTAGCCGATGAGAATACTGTTCTAAATCGGAAATCATTTGATAATGCTGATTAATTAAAAGTGAGTGAACATCTTGCGTAATTTCAACGAACGGAACTTCTTCGTGAAATAAAATAATCGGAAAATCACATTCGTTCGCTTTATCAATGACAATTTGCGGAATCTTAGAAGTATAAGTGCCAAGTTCAATACACAGTCCTGATGCCTTACAAGAAATTAATTGCTGAAGAAATGATAAACAAGATTGAGGATCTTCTCCCCAGCCTACCCCTGTTGATAAAATAAGCTCGTTTCCTTTTAGCAGCTCATTAATGCGCGTCACTTCCATCACGTGCACCCACTTCACAGAATTAGTAAGCCCTTTCTCTCCAGCTATTACTTCACAGTTTACAAAATGTTTCCTTGTTAAAATCTCTGTTACTGTTAAATATGATTTCAAGTCAACACCGCCCCTAGCGAATTTCACATCATGTCTCCTGGATCATTAACGCGTATTTCGCATATGTGTAGAACAAAAGCTATATCTTCTTACATTATATTAAATATTTAGAAGAAATAAAATATTTAATAAAAGAAACGAAAAAAGCTGTAACGATAATGGATCGTTACAGCTTCTGAGCCGTTTGCTGTAATTTATTAAAAAAACCGTGGCGCTTAACCGCTTGTTCTTTAATTCGGTGAATTTCTTTTTTATAAAAACGCAAATCTTGTAGTGACACTGCATTTAACATTTCCATTTTTAATTTATCAATAATTTTTGTTTCTTCTTGTGTCATACACTGCGTAGCTTGATCCATCCGTGTCACACCCTTTTTATATTTAATAGATTTATTGTGAAAACGTTCTACTATAATATTTACTACAATTTACTAGATAACTAAACCTTTTCTCTTTCGATGTAAACGAAATGTAACAACTGTAATACAGTCAATGGATAATATCTAGTTATTTGGTTTCACATCCAAAACGAAAAAAACACAAAAACGGATCACTTTTGTCAGCCAATATAGTAAAAAACTTATAGGTCTTAGTAAACAAAGAAAGGGATTGAGACATAACTAAATTACTTCCATCAACATCTAGGAGCACCTGCATACGTGAAACCTACGTTCACCCTACCAATAAAAAAATCCGAACGATTCATCGTTCGGATCTTCCTTCAGCTAAAATAATTTTGTCTCAGCCTTCGTTTTTATACTTGTTGAATCAGTAAGGATGAAAAATACTTTCTAGCATCCGCCGTCAATATATGAAGCGTTTCTTGTTCGGTTTGATTCTTTTCGATGCGTTCAAACGTCACAAACGCCCCGCTTAGATTCTCTGTTACAGCCGTTATTTTAAATCCTTTTTGCAGCAAAAAATCAATCTTTTCCCGCTCTGCCATATATTCATGGTAACTTGACATTCCCCTGCCTCCAATCTATTTTGGCATCTGTTTTTATAACGTTAATTTTTCAGCTTCGTTAGCCGTGTTTAACTCATTAAACTTTGCTCTTTTTGTATACTGTCCATAGCCTTTTTGACCGACAAACTGCTTATCTTTTACGACAAATTCTCCTCGGCAAAGCACTGAAACCGGCTCACCTGTAACTTTCATTCCCTCAAATGCGCTATAATCAACTGCCATATGATGCGTTTTAGCTGAAATCGCACGTTCAACAGAAGGGTCAAATATAAGCAGATCCGCGTCTGCACCAACTGCTATCGTTCCTTTTTTCGGATACAGTCCGAACAGCTTCGCAATTTTTGTTGATGTTATATCCACAAACTGATTGATATTAATTCGGTTTTTCACTACTCCTTCTGAAAATAAAAGGCTCATGCGATCCTCGATAATAGGTCCTCCGTTTGGAATCTTCGTAAAATCTCCTTTTCCTAGATCTTTTTGACCGTTAAAATCAAACGAGCACTGATCTGATCCAATCGTTTGCAAGTCGCCATTACGCAGGGCATTCCACAAAACATCTTGGTTCCATTTTTCACGTAAAGGCGGCGACCATACGTATTTTGCTCCTTCAAAATCCGGTTTCTCTAAATAGGTTTGGTCAAGCGTCAAATACTGCGGACACGTTTCGCCCCAGATATTTACGCCTTTTTCCCTTGCTTCAGCAATCTTTTTAACCGCTTCAGCGCAAGATACGTGAACAACATAGAGCTGTGAGTCAGCAAGCTCGGTTAGCACTGCGGCTCTTCCCGTAGCTTCTCCTTCTATTTCCGGAGGACGAGTGAGTGCATGATAGATAGGATCAGTTTGTCCTTGCTCCAGCGCTTTTGCCGTTAAATACTCAATAACATCTCCATTTTCAGCATGTACCATCACAAGCGCCCCTAGGTTTTTAGCTTGCACTAGCGTTTGGTAAAGGGTAGCATCGTCTGCTTGAAAAACATTTTTATAGGCCATGAACACTTTAAAAGAAGTAATTCCTTCTTTTTCAATAATCGTAGGAAGCTCATTTAATACATCTTCCGTGATTTCTCCAATCATTAGATGAAAGCTGTAATCGATAGCCGCTTTTCCTTTTGATTTTTCATGCCATGTGCCGATCGCTTTTTGGAGCGGTTCGCCTTTATTGGTTAAGCAAAAATCAATAACAGTTGTCGTACCTCCAAAAGCTGCTGCTCTTGTACCTGTTTCAAAGTCGTCTTTTGTAACGGTTCCTCCAAACGGCATATCTAAATGAGTATGGGGATCGATGCCTCCTGGGAATACATAGTTGCCTTTTGCATCAATCACTTCGCATCCCTGTTCTTCAAAAGCTGAGCCAATTGCCGAAATCACTCCATTTTCAATTAAAATATCGGCTTTATACGTATCTGTTGCTGTGACTATGACACCATTTTTAACGATTTTCTTCATTTCTTCATCCCCTTTGTATTTATACGTCCAATCGCTGTGCAGCCGTCGCTTGTAAAGCAGCTTGGCGTTCATTCCACGTCATTGGCGGTTGTTCATTTGGTAATTCAACCATGGATATAGCTCCATCCACAGGACATACAATCGAACATAAATTACAGCCTACACAATCTTCTTCTCGTACTTTTAAATAAGGTTTCCCTGAAGGATCTTTCAACATATCAATACATTGGTGAGAAGTATCTTCACAAGAAATATGACACTTATTGCAGTTAATACACGTATCAGGGTCGATGCGAGCCACTACTTTATAATTGAGATCTAAGTTGCCCCAGTCGGAATATTTTGAAACGGCTTTCCCTACAATATCGCTTACTTTTTCGATTCCTCTTTCATCCAAGTAATAGTTGAGACCTTGAATCATATCCTCTACAATGCGGAATCCGTGATGCATAGCAGCTGTACATACTTGCACACCTGTAGCACCCATGAGCATAAATTCCACTGCTTCTTGCCAGTTCGAAACGCCTCCCATACCAGATATTGGAACGTTAATAAACGGACTTCTTGCACATTCAGCAACCATGTTTAATGCAATCGGCTTAACAGCCGGGCCGCAATAGCCTCCGTGAGCGCCTTTTCCCGCTACGTGTGGAATTGTATTCCATGAATGAATGTCTACTCCTGCTAAACTATTAATGGTGTTAATCATACTAACAGCGTCGGCACCACCTCGAACCGCTGCTTCTGCTGTAACGGTAATATCTGTGATATTTGGGGTTAGCTTAACAATGACCGGCGTTTGGGCTACTTCTTTAGCCCAATACGTTTGTTTTTCAACTAAATCAGGGACTTGCCCAGAGGCAGCACCCATCCCTCGTTCTGCCATTCCATGCGGACAGCCAAAGTTCAGCTCTAATCCATCTACTCCTACATCTTCTACTTTTTTGACAATCTCATGCCATTTTTCTTGCTGAGGCTCTACCATAAGAGAGGCAATAATTGCGTGGTTAGGAAACTTCTTTTTCGTTTCATAGATTTCCTTCAAATTAACTTCAAGCGGACGATCGGTGATTAGCTCAATATTGTTAAAGCCGGCTACGCGCTGACCGTTGAAGCCGACGGCAGCAAATCGAGAGGAAACATTTAAAATCGGATCACCAAGCGTTTTCCAAACTGCGCCTCCCCATCCTGCTTCAAATGCACGCTGCACTTGATAACCTGAATTGGTTGGCGGTGCGGATGCCAGCCAAAACGGATTTGGTGATTGAATACCTGCTAAATTTGTTGTTAAATCTGCCATAGATTTCTCCTCCTCCTGATTTTAAGCTGTTTCCATTGTTTCTTTTGTTAACTGCATATGAATAGTTAACGCCGTTTGTTTTCCTTGCTGAGCAGCGGTCACAACCATTGCTTCTCCTTGTCCTTTACCAAAAATGACGTCTCCACAAGCAAATACTTTTGGATTTGATGTTTGGAACGTCTCTTGATTGATTAAGACAACTCCGTCTTCATGGTTCAGCTGGAATTGTTGAATCAAAGACAGGTAACGTTCTTGACCAATTGCTTTAACAACAGCATCGACTGGAATCGTAAACGTTGAACCTTCAACAGGAACAGGCTTCCTGCGGCCGTCTGCATCTGGATCTGTTAGGGTCATTTTTACACATTCAATCCCGCTCACCTTACCATTTTCATCTCCAATAATTCGTATAGGAGCCGTTAACCAGCGGAATTCAACACCATCTTGTTTCGCAAATTCAAATTCAAAATCATAAGCCGTCATTTCTTCTCGTGTACGACGGTATAAAATTTGAACATTTTCAGCCCCCAAGCGCACGGAACACGTAGCACCATCAATCGCAGTATTTCCCGCTCCAATGACAGCTACACGCTTACCAACAAATTCTGTTGATAGCGCTTCTGACTTCGTTTTTTTCACAAAATCAATCGCATCATACACACCGTCTAGCTCTTCACCTTCAACATGTAGAGAAGGCACCTTACTCATACCAATAGCTAATACAATCGCGTCATATGACTGCAGTAATTCGCTTGGAAGAATATCTTCTCCAATTCTTACATTTGTTTTAATTTTTACATCTAAGCTTTTTACTTGTTCAACTTCCCAGAATGAAATCGCTTGAGGAAGACGAAACGACACGATTCCATATGTATTTAACCCTCCTGCTTGTTTTTCCGCTTCAAAAATGGTTACCTCGTACCCAAATCGGGCCAGTTCTCTTGCTGCAGAGAGACCAGCCGGACCTCCCCCAACAATCGCTACCTTTTTGCCGTTGGCTTTTCCTTTCTCAAACAGCACCTGTTCATTTTGAATAGCCCAATCCGTTGCGTAGCGCTGCAAATCTCCAATCATAATTGGTTTGGTTGAATGGTTTAGTACACACGCTCCTTCACATAGTTCATCGGTTGGACAGACTCTCGAGCAGCTTGCTCCTACGGGATTCGAAGACATAATCGTTTCGGCAGACCCCTTTAAATTGCCCGATGCAATTTTTTTAATAAACGTCGGGATGTCAATTCCTGTAGGGCATGCCTGAATACAGGGTGCATCATAACAGTACAAACATCGATTAGATTCTTCGACTGCTTCTCTATTGGACAACCCTTTTTCTACTTCATTAAAGTTTTGAATGATGGACTGCAAACTTTCCGGTGATCGCATTGCATCAACCTCCCAAGAATATCTGTTGATAAAACTTAAATTGAAAGCGCTTACATATTTTTTATATACGTTATTTTCAACTTCTACTTTGTAAAATGTATTACTAACTTTATTGTACAAAACGACCGTCTTTTCTTCATTATACATTATGTTAAAAAATTCAGACTATTTACTATTCACTATGTAAAAAGCCTTGCTTTTATATAAAAGCAAGGCTGCAACTATTATTTTGCTACTTCTTTAATAATCGACACTACTAGTTCAGATGTCTTCACCAGTTCTTCTACCGGAATTTTTTCATTGGTTGTATGAATGTCTTCATAACCAACTGCTAAATTTACTGTTGGGATATCAAAGCCTGCGATTACATTTGCATCGCTTCCGCCTCCGCTTTGAAGTAGGCGTGAAGGACGATCGATATTAGCCACGGCTTTTTTAGCAACTTCGACAACATGATCTCCATCGCCAAATTTAAAGCCTGGATACATCACTTTAATATCAACTTCTGCACGTCCGCCCATTTCTTGTGCAGCTGTTTCAAACGCTTCTTTCATTTTCGCTACTTGTGCTTCCATTTTTTCTGGAATTAATGAACGAGCTTCTGCTAAAATATCGACGCGGTCACACACGATATTCGTTTGCGTTCCACCTTCAAAACGTCCAATATTCGCTGTAGTCTCTTCATCAATACGTCCAAGCGGCATTTTAGAAATGGCTCTTGAAGCAATCGTAATAGCAGAAACGCCTCGTTCAGGAGCTACACCCGCATGAGCTGTTTTTCCATAAATTGTTGCATTTACTTTTGCTTGCGTCGGCGCAGCAACAATAATGTCTCCCACTTTGCCATCGCTATCTAAAGCATAGCCGAATTTTGCCGTTACGAGACTAGAATCAAGAGCTTTAGCACCCACTAAGCCAGATTCTTCTCCTACTGTAATAATAAATTCAATTTTACCGTGCGCGATGTTTTCTTCTTTTAATACGGTGATTGCTTCTAGCATTGCTGCTAAGCCTGCTTTATCATCCGCTCCAAGAATTGTCGTGCCGTCACTTTTAATATAGCCATCTTCAATAGATGGTTTAATACCATTTCCAGGTACGACTGTATCCATATGAGAAGTAAAGTAGATTGTGTCTACGCCTTCTTTTGTAGCTGGCAGTGTGCAGATTAAGTTGTTGGCTCCGTGGCCCGTTTTTTCTTTGGCATCATCTTCTACTACTTCGACGCCTAATGCGGTAAATTTTTCTTTTAGTACAACAGCGATTTTTTCTTCATGCTTTGTTTCTGAGTCTACTTGTACTAATTCAATAAATAAATCAACGATTCGTTGTTCATTAATCATAATATGTAATCCCTCCAAAAATAACCTACAATGGTATGTTACCATGTTTCTTTGCTGGACGCTCTTCCTTTTTATTGTGCAACATTTCAAGCGCTTGTATTAATTTTATTCGTGTTTCCCGAGGATCAATCACATCATCGACCATTCCAGCGCTTGCCGCTACGTAAGGATTAGCAAACTTCTCGCGATACTGCTCAATTTTTTCGTGTCTTGTTTCATCTGGGTTTTCGCTACCTCGAATGTCGTTTGCAAAGATAATATTTGCAGCACCTTGAGGACCCATAACAGCAATTTCTGCATTCGGCCACGAATACACAAGGTCGGCTCCAATCGATTTACTATTTAAAGCTACATACGCACCTCCGTACGCCTTTCGCAAGATCACCGTGATTTTCGGAACGGTAGCTTCGGAGTATGCATATAAAATTTTAGCACCATGTCGTATAATTCCGCCATGTTCCTGCTTGATACCTGGGAAAAAACCTGTAACATCTTCAAATGTAATAAGTGGGATATTAAATGAATCGCAAAACCGAATAAACCTTGCTGCTTTATCTGAGGAGTTAATATCTAAACTGCCTGCCATTACTTTAGGCTGGTTACACACAAGTCCGACAACTTTTCCATCTATGCGGGCAAAACCAATAACAATATTTCTAGCAAAGTCTTTTTGCACTTCAAAAAAGGAGTGCTCGTCCACTACTTGGTGAATGACTTGACGCACATCGTAAGGACGCACGGCATCAAACGGGACAACGTCTAATAAATCCGGACGGTAATGATCACTCTGTGCCTCTGAAACTAAAGGAGGCTGCTCTTGACTAGACTGCGGAAGATAGCTTAAGAGCGTTCGTACTTGTTCTAGTACCTCTTGTTCTGTTGAACCTCTGAAATGGGCGTTACCGCTAATTTCGTTATGAACAGCTGCTCCTCCAAGATTTTCAGAGGAAATGCTTTCCCCCGTTACGGTTTCAATTACTTTTGGTCCGGTAATGAACATTTGACTTGTTTCTTCTACCATAAAAACAAAGTCCGTAATCGCCGGTGAGTACACGGCTCCGCCTGCACAAGGACCCATAATAACAGATATTTGAGGCATAACACCTGAATAAATGGCGTTTCGATAAAAAATATGACCGTATCCATCAAGAGACATGACGCCCTCTTGAATACGAGCCCCGCCTGAGTCATTTAAACCAATAAACGGCACGCCTGTTTTAGCCGCTAAATCCATTACGTGCGCAATTTTTTTAGCATGCATCTCACCTAACGCGCCTCCAAATACCGTAAAATCTTGCGAAAACAAATAGACTGAGCGACCGTTTATCTTGCCGTAGCCTGTTACTACCCCGTCTCCTGGTCCTACTTGATTATTCATACTGAAGTCAGCACACCGATGCTCAATAAACGGATTTAACTCGACAAATGTATGTTCATCCAAAAGAATTTCAATTCGTTCACGTGCCGTTAGCTTCCCTTTATGGTGCTGTTTTTCAATTTTTTCGTCTCCACCGCCTAACTCGATTTTCCGGCGCTTATCGTACAATTCATTTAATTTATCATAAATGTCAACCATGTTTCTTCTCCTCCTCTAGTGTTTTTTCACAGAGCTCATAAAGAACACCGTTTGCTGACTTAGGATGCAAAAAAGCAATGGATGCTTCCCCTGCGCCTTTTCGCGGAACATCGTCAATCATTTGTACACCTTTTTCCTTTAACTCGTTAATCCGTTCTTCAATCGTACGTACACCTAAAGCAACATGGTGAAGACCTTCACCTCTCTTTTTGATGAACGCACCGACTGCACTGTCTTCAAAGAGCGGCTCTAATAATTCAATTTTTACGTTGCCGCACTGAATAAAAGCCACTTTTACTCCTTGTTCTTCTACTTTTTCTACTTTTAATAGAGACAGTCCTAATACCTTTTCGTAAAAAGGGAGGCTGCCTTCAATTGATTTTACAGCTACTCCTATGTGATCAATTCCTTTTATCACTTTCTCACCTCTTTAAAAAAGCGTTTTCATTTACACATATTCTTGAAAACAAAAGAAATCTCCTGCTCGCGTATGTACAGAAAGTTGCTTGTCTAAGCAGCGGAAGACATGTAAAATAAGAAAAAAACGTGTAGGAGGACTTTGGTTGTATGTCTAATAAGAAAATCCAAAAAACCATTGTGTTTTTAATGCTTCTTGTCATGTTAATATCTACGCTTCTAGCGGGACTTGCGATGTGGTTTTAATCGAGACTGATGACTAAAAACATAGATGCACTGCTGTTTCTTTGTGCAATGCAAACATATAAAAAAGACTGGTGACTAGTCACCAGTCTTTTGCTGTATATTCACAATGCCTTTTTGAGCGGCTAACTCTTCAAAAGATTGATCTGTAGATACAATCCATACTTTTGTACCTAACGGGACTTGATCATATAAATGGCTTACTTCACGATTTTCTACGCGAATACAGCCATTCGATACATATTTACCGATGGAATCCGGCTGATTTGTACCATGAATGCCATAAATACGTCCGTCAGTCTCTCTTGCATCAAACCCAATCCACCTTACACCTAGAGGATTTTGAGGAGCGCCTCCTTCAATGTTACTTCTCCGATAATAAGGATTAACAGCTTTTACTGTTACCGTGAACTCCCCTTCGGGCGTCAGATTAACTGTTTTCCCCGTTGCTACTTTAATAATTTGTTTAATTTCTTTATTTTGAATATAAGCAAGCTCATTGCTTTGTTTATTAATAATAATATAAGGATCATTTGGCAACGGATTTTCTCCTAATGGCCAAACCGGAGATAGTAGTAAAAGGATAAAAGCAAACACATGCACGTAATCCACCACCTTACGTTAGTCCTAAGTAAAAGACAAGAGAGATATCTCTTGTCTTATTTAGTGTTCGTAAGCAAGATAAACAACATGCATGCTATTTAACTTATTTTTAAGGTTTGTTTAATAACCAAATATTGTTCAATTTCTTTGACTACGTGCAGTAAATCGGCACGCGCTTCAAACTCTTCCCGCGTTTTAGGAAGCGGCATCTCTGCAAACGCTTCTCGTAGATGCTGAAGTTTGGCTAAAAATAATTTTGCTGTATTACCAGGGTGGATGGATAGACTTAATTCTTCAATGAAATCGGCAATCATGTAGCGCTGTTCTACTACCAGATCAATAGCGGTAATGAGAGGAAGCGTGCGTTCAATAATTTCAAGCTGTTTTTCACGAATTTTAAAATAGCGGTAATAATAATTTTCCCCACGAACAAAATGATTTTCTACATCACGAAACGCAAGGCTTTTTGCTTTTTCTAAAATTTTTACCGTATCTGCAATTTCCTTACCGTCCCAACTGCTGTCATTGGTTCTGAGATACAGGGCGATTTCCTTTAACATCGACCGGAAATTTTCTTCAATTTCTTGCTGATACGTGCGAAGCTCTTGATCTAAACTTGGCATATATAAATTCACAAGCAGGGCAACACCTATCCCAATTACAATTAAGCCAAGTTCATTAAAGACGATTCCCCATGTCATATTGCCTTTGGAGTAAATATGAAGCAAAATAACGGAGCTTGTAACAATGCCTGCATTAACTTTGAATATAACCGTAACCGGGATAAACAAAAGCAGCATCAGTCCTATAACAAGTGGATGATAAGCAATCCCTTCAAAGAATATAAACGAAAACAGAATGGATAAAGAACAAGCAATAAAACGATCGCTTGCACTTCGCAACGATTTTTTCTTTGAATTTTGAATGCACAAAATGGTGATAATTCCAGCTGATACAAAAAACTCGAGGTGAAAGAACTGAGCTATAATAATAGCCAGTGATGTACCGACGGCTGTTTTAATTGTCCGGTACCCAATTTTAAATTTCATTTTCTAGACTCCTACATGTTGGTTTCTTTTTAGTGTGATAAAATACTCTATTCTTTATTAACACGAATAGAAAAATAACACAACCTTAAATCTTGCTGTACCGTATAAATTTCAATAAAAAAAGTGCAGAAAAGATCGTACTCTTCCTGCACTTTTTTATTATAAAATCTTTTCTAAGAAATCTTTAGCACGCTTGCTTTTAGGCGCTGAAAAAAATTCAGCCGGAGGCGCATCTTCAACAAGCACACCGCCGTCTAAAAACAGCACGCGATCTGCTACTTCTCGTGCAAATCCCATTTCATGCGTTACAATGACCATCGTCATTCCTGTTTCTGTTAGCGACTTCATTACATCTAGTACTTCTTTTACCATCTCTGGATCCAATGCTGATGTTGGTTCGTCAAACAGCATTACTTTCGGCTCCATTGCCAATGCTCTTGCAATAGCTACACGCTGCTTTTGACCGCCCGATAAGCGACTTGGAAACTCGTTGGCTTTTTGAGCAAGTCCAACTTTTTGGAGTAATTCTTTGCCTTTAGCAACAGCCGTTTCTCTTGACACGCCTTTTACCGTCATCGGAGCATACGTCAAATTTTCAAGCACTGTCATATGTGGAAACAAGTGAAAATGCTGAAATACCATTCCTACATTTTCACGCACACGCATAATGTTTGTTTTTTTATCTGTAATCACTTGACCGTTAATGGAAACTAATCCGCTCGTCGGTTCTTCAAGCAGGTTCATACAGCGTAAAAAAGTAGATTTACCAGAACCAGAAGGGCCAATAACAGCTACGACTTCTTTTTCCTTAATCGTAGTTGAAATACCTTTTAAAACGTCATTCTTACCAAATGATTTGTGTAAATTTTCAACGTTAATCACCTTTTCTCATTCTCCTCTCGACTGCTTTACCAAGGAGCGTTAAGCCCATTACCATTACATAATAAATCAACCCTGCAAAAATTAACGGTTCAAGGTAGGCGAATTTTTCTCCCCCTACAATGTAAGCACGGCGCATAATGTCGAGTGCTCCAATAACTGTAACGATAGCTGATTCCTTTGTTAATGTAATGAACTCATTCATTAAAGCAGGTAAAATATTTTTAAGTGCCTGTGGCAAAATAATTTGTCCCATCATGCGGCGATAAGGAATTCCTAACGCTAATGCCGCTTCACGCTGTCCTTTATCAACAGCTAAAATACCAGCGCGAATAATTTCAGATATATATGCTGCAGAGTTTAGCCCGAACGCAGCAACGGCCGCTGGAAACGGGGCAATATCAAACCCGAGCAGCTGAGGTAATCCAAAGTATATTAATAATAATTGCAGTACAAGCGGTGTTCCGCGAAACACGGACGTATATGCATCCGCAAACCATTGAAGAGGTTTATTGCGGCTGATTTTACATAAAGATAAAATAACTCCCAGCACAAACCCTAAAATTGCTGAAGCTAGGACTATCTGTATCGTTACCCCTATCCCTTTTAAAATATAAGGCATAGAAGGCACGATTTGCGAAAAATCCAAATTCATGCCTAGTTCCATTCCTCTCTAACTATCATTCTTATTTTTGGTCGTCAAACCACTTAACGATTAATTTATCCAATTCACCGTTTTCTTTCATTTTCTTTAATTCACGGTTAAAGTCATTCGTTAGCTTGCTGTCTTTAGGAAATGCGATTGCTGATCCTTTACTTGAATCGGGACGTCCTGTATCAGACATTTGCAAGCTTTTGTCTTTGTTCACATACCCTTTAGCTACTGTATCTTCAATAATCGCTGCATCGATACGATTTGATTTCATTTCTTGAATTAGTTCTGGAATACGGTCACGCGTTGTTACATTTACTCCGTCAACTTCTTTTGCAATTTCTTTTGCTTCGTCTGCTTGAATAGAAGAAGTTTGTACACCGACTGTTTTTCCTTTTAGTTCTTCTGCGTTTTTAATTGGCGCATCTTTCTTCGATACAATCATGTTTTTTGCTTCGTAGTATACGTCTGAGAAGTCCACGTTCTTTTTACGCTTTTCAGTTGGCGTCATACCGGCTAAAACTAAATCGACTTTATTAGATTGTAAAGCTGGAATTAATCCGCCAAATTCCATATCCTTTACCTGCACGTCATAGCCTAACTTTTTACCGATTGTTTTTGCTAAATCTACGTCAAATCCGATTGCTTCACTATCACCTTTTGCCGTATCAATATATTCAAAGGGTGGGTAATCTGCTGATGTTCCCATTACAAGTACTTTTTTATCTTTGTCGTCGCTGCTTGCTCCGCCATTAGACGTTCCTTCTCCTGCTCCGCATGCAGCTAAAACGCCTGCTGTTAAGAGACCAATTGCCGTTACCGATAACCACTTTTTCAATTTCATCTTCGTTCCCCCTAGTTTATTCCTTACATTATTTTTTAAAAATTAATAATATTATGAAATAAGTTTTTTACTATTGCAAGTAAATGTCGAAATTTAAATATATATTCATATAAATGTATTTTAACACAACATTATAAATATGCAATATCTTTTTTAAATATAAGTTTCACTATTTGAAAATACCTTTTCTCAACATTTTCCACTCATTAGAAAGCCTGCATACAGACGGATAAAAAAATGCATAAAAAAAGAAGCCGTTCAAAACGGCTTCTCTCTTACACTTCTTCACAGTTCTGTTCGAACGCTTCTTGCAGCTTCATCACAACTGACATTGGCTCATGGCCTTCAATTTCGTGACGCTCTACCATTGTGATAATTTTTCCGTCTTTTAATAAAGCGAAAGATGGAGATGAAGGCGGATAACCTTCAAAGTATTCGCGTGCACGCGCAGTTGCTTCTTTATCTTGCCCAGCAAATACTGTAACCAAGTTTGTTGGACGTTTATCATAATGTACAGCGTGCGCTGCAGCAGGTCTTGCAATACCTCCTGCACAACCGCAAACTGAATTCACCATTACAAGCGTTGTGCCAGGCTGTTTAAACGTTTCATCTACCGCTTCAGCCGTCTTTAATTCTGTATAACCAGCAGCTGTAATTTCTTTACGGGCCTGACGAACAACGTCGTTCATAAACAAGTTAAAATCGATATTCATTTTCATACCTCCCTTTTGCTATCTATCCTTTATCATAGCAAACGAAAACTAAAAAGGCGATTGCTTTGACTCATTTTTTCTTGGTAATCAAGATTAAACAAGAAAAGAAATGGTGATACTGTTTTTACAGCTAGAAAACCATACTCTTAACTCCCTAGTGTAGAAGGATCCGCATAAAATGCAGGATCCTTTTTTACATTTCTTTCATCGCCTGCTGATAGATTTTAATCAAGTGTTGGAGAGCTTCAGCCATTGTGGCATCTCCGGTCATCATTTGTTTTTCAACATCCCCTAATGTTTGCTTAACTAAAGGATGTTCATAAAATGATTCTTGTAAATATTCATTAACACTTGCTTGTAACCATGCCTTCATTTGCTTTTGTCTTACTGCATAAAACAGATCTTTTTTATTCATCCATTCCTTATAGTCACAAATTATCTGCCATAAATGTTGAAACGACGCTTCTTCATAAGCAGAAGTTGTGATGACCTGTGGTTTCCACCCTCCGGAATGACCGTGAAGAAAACCGATGACACTTTTGTATTCTTTTGCAGTCACTTCTGCTTTTAGCCGGTTATCCCCGTCTGCTTTATTTACACAAATTAAATTAACCCATTCAAGCAGCCCTTTTTTAATTCCTTGCAAATCATCTCCTGCTCCGGTTAAAGCAAGTAAAACAAAGAAGTCTACCATCTCTTTTACAATCATTTCACCTTGGCCAACACCCATCGTTTCGACAAATATGATGTTATACCCAGCCGCTTCACAAAGAAAAATGGCTTCTCTCGTTTTAAGATGAACACCTCCAAGCGTTCCTTGAGAAGGTGAAGGACGGACAAAAGCGTTCTCTTGTTTGGCAAGCAGCTCCATTCTGGTTTTATCTCCTAAAATACTTCCTCCAGACAAGGTACTGCTTGGATCGACTGCTAAAACTGCAACGGAATGGCCATTTTTGCATAGATACGATCCAAATTTGTCAATCAGCGTACTTTTTCCTGCTCCTGGTACGCCAGTAAAACCAATGCGCACTGAATGCCCCGTATGGGGATAGATTTCTTTAATCAGCTGTTGTGCTATTGCTTTATGCTTCGGCGCTTTACTTTCAATTAAAGTAATGGCTTGAGCTAACGCTGTTCTTTTCCCTTCAAGCAGCCCTTGTTTATAATCTTGTACCGTTTTTAATTTCACCAATTGTCTTCACCAACTATTCTTCTAACCGTTTCTTTATTTCATGTAAGACGGAAACGGCCGCTTTTGGGATTACTGTTCCAGGTCCAAAGATTGCAGAAGCGCCGTGCTCTAAAAGAAATGAGTAGTCTTGTTTAGGAATAACGCCTCCGACAATAACAACGATATCGTCGCGCTCTAATTTCTTTAACTCATCAACAAGCTGCGGCAGTAACGTTTTATGCCCGGCTGCCAAAGAGCTTATGCCAATCACATGTACGTCGTTTTCTACAGCTTGCCTTGCTGTCTCTTCAGGCGTTTGAAATAAAGGGCCAATATCCACATCAAATCCAAGGTCAGCAAAGGCTGTTGAAATCACTTTTGATCCTCTGTCATGACCGTCTTGCCCCATTTTCGCCACTAAAATCCTTGGGCGTCTTCCTTCTTCCTCTAAAAATTCAGCCGTGAGCTTTCGAACTTCTTCGATTTGATCTCGATGCGCAAACTCCGCACTGTATACCCCGCTGACTGACTTAGAAGTAGCCTGATGTCTTCCAGCCACTTTCTCAATGGCTTCTGAAATTTCACCTAGTGTAGCTCTAGCTCTTGCAGCTTCAACCGCAAAAGCAAGGAGATTCCCTTCGCCTGTTTTGGCACAAGTGGTCAGTCGATTAAGCGCTTCGAGTACCGCTTGTTCGTTACGTTCACTGCGTATTTTCTTTAGCTTTTCCAGCTGCTTCATTCGAACTGCTGTGTTATCAATATCAAGAATATCAAGCGGTTCTTCTTGCTCCGGCTGAAACTGATTCACACCTACAATAATTTCTACCTGCGAGTCTATTCTTGCTTGTCTGCGCGCAGCAGCTTCTTCTATCTTCATTTTAGGTACGCCTGCTTCTATTGCTTTTGTCATTCCGCCGAGCTGCTCTATTTCTTCAAGGTGCTTCCACGCTTTTATCATTAATTCATTCGTTAATGATTCCACATAATAAGAGCCTCCCCAAGGGTCAATGACGGAACAAATCTCCGTTTCATTTTGCAAATAAAGCTGCGTATTTCGAGCAATTCTAGCTGAAAAATCAGTCGGAAGAGCAATCGCTTCATCCAGTGCGTTTGTATGAAGCGATTGCGTATGTCCTGACACTGCAGCCAGAGCTTCGACGCATGTTCTAATAACATTATTAAATGGATCCTGCTCGGTTAAGCTCCATCCGGACGTTTGAGAATGCGTTCTAAGAGCAAGTGATTTAGGGTTGTCCGGCTCAAACTGTTTCATGAGTTTTGCCCACAGCAGCCTCCCCGCTCTCATTTTCGCTACTTCCATAAAGTAGTTCATTCCAATTGCCCAGAAAAAGGATAGTCTCGGTGCAAACGCGTCAATTGAAATTCCTGCTTTCAAGCCGGTTCGTACATATTCAAGTCCATCTGCAAGCGTATAAGCAAGCTCTAAGTCTGCTGGAGCGCCTGCTTCTTGCATATGATAGCCTGATATACTAATACTGTTAAATTTCGGCATATGCTCCGCTGTATATTTAAAAATATCCGCAATGATTCGCATGGACATTTCAGGAGGATAAATATACGTATTGCGCACCATATATTCTTTTAAAATATCGTTTTGAATCGTTCCAGCCAGCTTTTCTTTTTTTACTCCTTGTTCTTCAGCTGTTACGATGTAGAAAGCTAAAATAGGAAGAACCGCCCCGTTCATCGTCATCGACACGGACATTTGATCAAGCGGAATCCCTTCAAACAGCTGCTTCATATCAATCATTGAATCAATTGCCACTCCTGCTTTCCCTACATCTCCAACAACTCTTGGATGATCAGAGTCATAGCCGCGGTGGGTAGCTAGGTCAAAAGCAACAGACAGCCCTTTCTGTCCAGCAGCTAGGTTTCGGCGGTAAAAGGCATTGCTTTCCTCCGCCGTTGAGTATCCTGCATACTGTCTAATCGTCCAAGGCCGATTCACATACATCGTTGCATACGGTCCTCTCACAAACGGTGGAATACCAGGTGCAAAGTGAATAAAGTCGAGGTCATCTCTGTCTTTTTTTGTATATAATGATTTTAATTCAATTTGTTCATTTGTTTGAAAAGCAGTGAATGAACTTTGAGTCACGTCCTCTTCCCTTTGCTGCTTTGAAAATGATAATGGAATATTAGAAAAAGAAGGCTTTTTATACATGAACTTCTACCTCCAAAGCACATAATAACTTCTTAACGCATTGAATAACATTTGTCTTAGGATGTATGACGCTCATTACACCTTTTTGCTGCCACTGCGTTTTGCGTGATACGTGTTCTTCCCCTACTACGTACACATAAACAGAATCTTCCTCAAAATAAGTCATCGCTTTTGTTAAGAGCTTTTCCACGAGTTCATCACTTCCACAGATTACATATGCTTCGTGCTTTTGTTCATTCATCCAATCTGCTATCTCGACGTAGGAATCTATGTTTTTAATTGTTTCACACGCAAAGCCTGCGCTTTCAAATAAAGACCGGGCAATCTCAGCTTTTTTATGGCTGCTAGGATCGGCGAGCTCCATAATGCCAATGCTCATTCCCTTTGTATAAACCCGTATTTTTTCAAACTTCTCTGCTGCTCTCCACTTAGTGAGCGGCACAACACTGTCTGGCTGTGACTGCTTCGCCATTTGTTTTAGCATCCACCCTGCTGTTACCCCTTTAGATGCTAGCTTTGTATAGTCCTCTAGCGAAAGATTTGATGAAAATTCCGAAGTGTTCTGGTCACTGTATTTATTCATTTTTCTTTCTTCTTTTTTAGACAGAGTGCTTTTTATCTCTTCAGATGCAGCGTGTTGCTTAGGAGCATAGTGTGTGACTCCGATCAAGCGCTCAATTCGGCACTCTATATCTCCTTGTCTTTTTACTTTCATTTGTTCAACTTCATCTTGAATTCGCCCTTGTTTTAAAGCTTCTTCCATTCCGCCGTGGTCTTCAATGTTGCCAAATAACTCCCAAGCTTTTGTCATTAATTCATGTGTGTAAGCTTCAACGTACCAAGAGCCTCCGGCAGGATCCATTACTTTTGATATATGTGTTTCGTGCTGCAAAATTAAGTGAGTATTACGGGAAAGGCGATGAGCGAACTGAGAAGATGAGGATGTAACGGAATCATATGGTTCAATATGCAGACTATCCGCTCCTCCTACAATAGAAGCAAACGCTTGAACCGTGCTCCTTAATGCATTTGTATACATATCTTCTTTAGACTGTGTAAGACGTGACGTTTCCGTATGAATAAACGGCACTGAAACGGCCGTGTCATCAAAAGCACGAACCACATTTGCCCAAAGCATGCGAAAAGCACGAAGTTTTGATATTTCCATAAATAAATGTGAGCTAACTGAAAAAGAAAAGGTCATGTGAGGTAAAACTTGATGTAAGGACAGACCGCGTTTCATGCATTCATCAATATACTGCACTCCTGTAGCAAGCATATAAGCTAGTTCTTGAACAGCGTTTGCACCGCTGTTATGGTAAGGAATGCTTGATACAATGATCGTTTTGAGCTCTGGAACATTACTGTGAGCCAAACGCGTTGCGTAAGCTAAATGATCGTATAAATCTCGAGTAGAAAGTGGAACTCTCCCGTATTCAGCAAGAGTGCCGAGCGGATCCATTCCAACCGTACCTGTTAGCTGTCTCATATCAAAGTTATGATCAACACAGTATGCTTTTAGAAACGAAAGAAGTGGAACGGATGTACATCCCGTATTTAAAAATAAAGGCACAGCTTCAAGAGCTACATGCTGAAACAAATGAGCAACATCCTCTAAAGTAGAAATTGTAACGCCTGAGGCTACTTCAGCTTCAGTTGCTTCATCAACGTCTTTTCCTTGCCTCATTGCTTCACTGCACGTAAAAGCGGCCGTATTTTGTCCATTTCTCAAACTGTGTAAAAGAAGTTTATTGCTTTCTTTAATAGAAGGTAAGTCGATTTTTTGGGTGATTTCCCATTCCCCTAGTATGTATGATTCTTTACCGGCTCCTCTTAAACAATCTATTCCCGCCGGACTCTGCTGCAAGTAGTCTAAATGTGCCGTATCACTTTCAAAATAAAGCGGTTTCAAAAAGATGTTTTCTAACGTTTCTTTTGAGCGGAGCGCGGTGTTTTTGCTAACTTCCTGTGCCCAATCTTCTTTAGGTGTACGTGTAAATTCATGAAATGATAATGTATTTGTTTTCATTTCCATGCCCCTTTACAGTTAATAGCTGCCTGCTAGACCTAGATGATTACACTTTGAAGTTTGATGATTCTTCTTTTATTTTAATACATCTTTTACAAATTGTTCAATCATTGCTTCAAAATAAAAAAGCAAATGGAGAAAGCTCCATTTGCTTTTTTTAATAGACGGACGTATTCTCTTTAGACGTAGATTCTAAAATCTCTTTAACTCTTGCCAAGAACCTGCCGCACACCAAGCCGTCCAACACGCGGTGATCAAGTGATAAACATAAGTTAACCATATCTCGAACAGCAATCATGTTATCAATAATAACCGGACGTTTTACAATAGATTCTACTTGTAAAATAGCCGCTTGCGGGTAATTAATAATCCCCATTGATTGCACGGAACCAAATGAGCCTGTGTTGTTAACAGTAAATGTTCCGCCCTGCATGTCTTCAGACTTCAATGAACCCGTACGAACTTTTTGCGCAAGCTCTGTAATTTCACGCGCAATGCCTTTGATTGTCTTTTCATCGGCTTGTTTAATAACCGGCACAAATAAAGCATCGTCTGTTGCAACAGCAATAGATACATTAATATCTTTTTTCTGAACAATACGGTCTCCTGCCCACATTGAATTCATTTGAGGGAATTCTTTTAAAGCCTGAGCCACTGCTTTTACGAAGAACGCAAAATAAGTTAAGTTAAAACCTTCTTTTTGTTTGAACTCCGTCTTTAATGCATCACGATAAGAAACTAAGTTCGTTACATCAACTTCAACCATTGTCCATGCATGCGGAATTTCGTGTTTACTGCGAAGCATATTTGCTGCAATAGCTTTACGCACGCCTGAAACAGGGATTTCTTGATCTCCGGCTGCAGACACAACCGGCGCGGGTTGCTTCGTTTTCGGAGCAGCTGCCGCTACGGGTGCTTCTGGCTGAACTGTTGATGCAGGTGTTTCTTTCACTTCAGAAGCTCCGCCTTTTTCGATAACAGCTAAAATATCTTTTCTCGTAATGCGGCCGCCCGCACCTGTTCCTGTCACGGTATCTAAATTAATATTATGCTCTTGTGACAGACGCATAACAGCTGGAGAGTATCGGCTTTTATTGGATTGACTGTCCGCTGTTTTTGGCGCTGATTCTTCTACAGTCTTATCAGACGTTTTCTGTTCTTTTTGAGGGACAGTTCCTTCTACTTCAATTAAACAAATCACTTCTCCCACGGGTAAAGTATCATCTTCACCTGCAATTAACTCTTTAATTGTTCCGCTAAAAGAAGAAGGCACTTCAGCATTTACTTTATCCGTCATGACTTCAGCTAACGGGTCGTACTTATTTACGTGATCTCCAACAGAAACGAGCCATTTGCTAATTGTACCTTCTGTTACACTTTCACCGAGCTGCGGCATCGTAATTTTTTCAATAGCCAATTGATACAACTCCTTTTAAAATTGAGCTAATTCTCTCATTGCTTTTTCTACTTTATCTGGATTCACCATAAAATATTTTTCCATTGTTGGTGCATACGGCATAGCTGGAACATCAGGGCCAGCAAGGCGCTGAATTGGCGCATCTAAATCGAATAAGCAGTGTTCAGCAATAATAGCTGCTACTTCGCTCATAATGCTGCCTTCTTTGTTGTCTTCCGTTAAAAGCAGGACCTTACCTGTTTTAGAGGCTGCTTCAATAATAGCTTCTTTATCAAGCGGATAGACCGTTCTTAAATCTAAGATGTGTGCTGAAATACCGTCTGCTTCTAGTTTTTCAGCAGCTTGAAGAGCAAAGTGTACACAAAGACCATATGTAATAACCGTGATGTCGTCTCCTTCTCTCTTTACATCTGCTTTGCCAATCGGCAGTACATAATCATCTTCAGGGACTTCTCCTTTAATCAAACGGTACGCACGCTTATGCTCAAAGAAAAGAACTGGGTCATCATCACGAATAGCTGCTTTTAATAATCCTTTTACATCATAAGGCGTAGAAGGCATCACAATCTTTAACCCTGGCGTATTGGCAAAGAGTGCTTCAACAGATTGAGAATGATAAAGAGCACCGTGAACTCCCCCGCCGTAAGGAGCTCGAATTGTAATTGGACAACTCCAATCATTATTAGAACGATAGCGAATTTTTGCTGCTTCTGACACAATTTGATTGACTGCAGGCATAATAAAATCAGCAAACTGCATTTCAGCAATTGGACGCATGCCGTACATTGCCGCTCCGATTCCTACCCCCGCAATGGCGGACTCTGCAAGAGGTGTGTCAATGACTCTTTCTTCTCCGAACTGTTCGTACAGTCCGTTGGTTGCTTTAAATACGCCGCCTTTTTTCCCTACGTCTTCTCCTAATACAAACACGCGGGAATCTCTTTCCATTTCTTCACGAATGGCCATTGTTACTGCATCAATATATGAAATAACCGGCATATATTCTCCTCCTTACTCACCGTACACGTATTTTAAAGCCGATTCCGCTTCTGCATAAGGAGCGTTTTCAGCATAATCTGTTGCATCATTAACGATATTCATAATATCATCAAGCATTTGTTTTTCTCGTTCATCGGTTAACACGCTAACCTCTTTTAAATAAGCCGCAAAGTACGCAAGCGGATCACTCTTTTTAGCTTCAGACAATTCTTCTGCTCCGCGATATGCACGATCATCGTCATCACTTGAATGGGCAGTCAAGCGCTCTGAAACAGTTTCAATAAGAGTAGGCCCTTCTCCTCTAGATGCACGATCTCTTGCTTCTTTTACCACTCGGTATACTTCAAGGACGTCGTTTCCATCAATTGTGTAGCCCGGCATACCATATCCAATCGCACGATCAGATACTTTTGCGCATCCTAGCTGCTTTTCAACCGGAACAGAAATCGCATACTTGTTATTTTCACACATAAAGATAACAGGAAGCTTATGAACACCTGCAAAGTTCGCGCCTTCATGGAAATCTCCTTGGTTAGAAGATCCTTCTCCAAACGTGACAAACGTGACTAAGTCTTTTTTCTCCAACCGTCCTGCTAAAGCGATTCCTACTGCATGAGGCACCTGTGTTGTAACGGGAGAAGATCCTGTTACAATTCGCTTTTCCTTATGGCCAAAGTGACCTGGCATTTGACGACCTCCTGAGTTTGGATCTTCTGCTTTAGCAAACCCAGAAAGCATTAAATCGCGCGCAGTCATTCCAAATGCCAGCACAACACCCAGATCGCGGTAATAAGGTAATATGTAATCATTCTCTCTGTTTAAGGCAAAAGCTGCGCCAACTTGAGCGGCTTCTTGACCTTGACATGAAATAACAAAAGGCACCTTCCCTGCACGGTTTAATAGCCACATACGCTCATCAATTTTTCGTGCAAGCAGCATAGTGCGGTACATTTCAAGTACTTGTTCATCAGTTAATCCTAATGATTCATGACGGTTTTTTGTCATGTTTAAACCTCCTTTAATCATCAAAAATGAATCGCTTTTCCATCTACAGCTAATGAAGCTTCTCCCATCGCTTCTGAAAGGCTAGGATGAGGATGAATGGTATGAGCAATTTCCCATGGTGTAGCATCCAATACCTTTGCAAGACCCGCTTCAGAAATCATATCCGTCACGTGAGGTCCAATCATATGCACACCAAGAACATCATTTGTGTCGGCATCGGCAATAATTTTAACAAATCCCTCTGCCTCTCCATATACAAGAGCTTTTCCAACGGCCTTAAACGGAAACTTTCCAACCTTCAGCTGAAATCCTTGCTGTTTTGCTTCTTGTTCTGTTAATCCTACACTTGCTGCCTCCGGGCTGCTGTATACGCATTTAGAAATTGTTGTGTAATCAATCTTCAAAGGCTTGTCACCGTGTAAATGCTCAACAGCTACGATTCCTTCGTGAGAAGCTACATGTGCAAGCTGCAGTCCGCCAATCACATCTCCAATTGCGTAGATATGAGATTCTTTCGTTTGATAAAAATCATTTGTGGCAATCACACCGTTTTCTACTACAATATCGGTATTCTCGAGACCAATTCCTTCGACATTCGCTTGACGCCCTACAGATACAAGCAGCTTTTCTGCTTCATATTCTTGCATATCGTCTCCTACTTGAGCAGAAATTTTCACCTGACCACCAACAGACAGTGTATCAGCCATTACTTTAGCAGAAGTAATAATGGTCACTCCTTTTGCTTTTAAAAGCTTCGTCATTTCACGGGAGATATCTGGATCTTCTGTTGGTAAAATTCGATCGCTGTATTCAACAACCGTTACATCAACATCAAAATCTGTGAGCATTGACGCCCATTCAATTCCAATGACGCCGCCTCCCACAATAATAATAGAAGCAGGAAGTGTTTCCATCTTTAATGCTTCATCTGAAGTGATTACTTTCTCTCCATCGATTGTTAAACCAGGTAATGTTCTAGGGCGAGACCCTGTTGCGACAATTACATTCTTTGGAATAAGCATTTCGTTTTCTTCACCGCTTTTTAATTCAACGGAGATGGTTCCTGGCATAGGAGAAAAAATAGAAGGTCCTAAAATACGTCCAATTCCTTCATATACGTCAATTTTACCTTTTTTCATTAGCTGTTTGACACCATTATGTAACTGTGAAACAATTTCTGACTTTCGTTCTTGTACACGAGCATAGTTCAATAGTACATTGGACGTTTCTACGCCAAATTCACTGCTTTTCTTAGCCGTTTGATAGACTTCTGCACTTCTTAGTAAAGCTTTGCTTGGGATACACCCTGCGTGCAGGCATGTGCCGCCTAACTTATTTTTTTCCACAACCGCTACCGATAGACCTAACTGAGAGGCACGAATAGCTGCTACGTACCCTCCGGTTCCACCGCCGAGAATGACCAAATCATATTCTTTTGCCACACTGCTTCACACCTTTCTGCAAACGCTATTAAGCGCCTTTATATTCCTTTACTTCTTCTTCACCTGTAAGCACTCGGAGAGCCCCTTCAGCTAGCGCTTGAAGCTCATTTTCTCCAGGATAAACAATGACATCTGCAATCCACTTTACATGATTAATAATCAGCTCAACAAACGCTTTTGAATAAGCAATGCCTCCCGTTAGAATAATGGCATCTACTTTTCCATGCAATACCGTACTGGCAGCTCCAATTTCCTTCGAAATTTGATAAGCCATTGCTTCGTAGATAAGCTTAGCTTTTTCGTTTCCATTTTTCACTAGCGCTTCGACTTTCTGCACGTCAGATGTGCCCAAATAACCGACAAGTCCGCCTTTTCCTACAAGCATTTTCATAATCTCCTCGCGGTAATACTGACCTGAAAAGCAAAGACGAACTAATTCACCAACCGGTACACCGCCAGCGCGCTCTGGACTAAAAGGACCGTCGCCGTGCAGGCCATTGTTCACATCAATTACTTTTCCGCACTTGTGAACTCCAACCGTAATGCCCCCGCCCATATGGGTAACAATAACGTTCATTTGTTCGTATGTGCTATTCATTTCTTTGGCCACTTTTCGAGCCACCGATTTTTGATTCAGCGCATGAAAGATGCTTTTCCTTTCCATAAAAGGAGTTCCTGAGATACGAGCGATGTCACTTAGCTCATCTACCACCACTGGATCAACAATGTATGCTGGAATATTTAATCCAGATGCAATCTCAAACGCTAAAATCCCGCCTAAATTTGAAGCATGATGGCCGGCATAACCGTCTTTTAAATCTTTGAGCATGGCTTGATTTACTTCGTATGTGCCGCCTTCAATCGGGCGTAAAAGCCCTCCTCTTCCACATACTGCACTTAATTTAGATAAATTAATCCCTTCTTCATCAAGTGCCTCTAAAATCGAGTTTTTACGGAACTCATACTGTGCATATATCGTCTCAAACTGATTCATTTGCTGTGAATCGTAGCGGATTGTTCGATCAAAAATTGGTTTATCGTTGTGAAACACGCCAATTTTTGTGGACGTTGAACCCGGATTTATTATCAGCATTCGATATTCGTGCATATCCAACACATGTCCTCCTACCTTATCATTCTCATAAACGAAGGCTAGGTCGAAAGGATTTCATTTATTCCTTTTGCCTAGCCTTCAGCTCAAACATTAGCGCGTATGACGTCTACTTAAAATATGCTGTCCATTTTGTAAAAATTGACTGCGTGAACGACGCAGCTTTTCAATTCTTTCTTCAGCTAAGCGATCTGCTGCTAGATAGGTTGGAATGCCATCTCGCTTTGAGATTTCAACTACCTTTTCAATATTATCATAAATACCTTCAACTTTTTTCAGCGCACGCTCACGGTTATATCCAACTAGCTCATCAGCTACGTTAATAACGCCTCCTGCATTAATAACATAGTCCGGTGCATATACAATGCCTAATTCATGAATTAAATCACCATGACGCGTTTCTTTCAATTGATTATTAGCTGCCCCTGCAATAACTTTTGCTTTTATTTGAGGGATCGTTTCATCGTTAATCGTTGCTCCGAGTGCACAAGGAGCATAGATATCACATTCTACACCATAAATATCATTTGGGTCTACTGCTTGCGCACCAAATTCTTCTACCGCACGCTGAACAGCTTCTTTATTAATATCCGTTACAATAAGTTTTGCCCCTTCTTCGTGAAGGTGGCGGCATAAATTATATGCTACGTTTCCTACACCTTGGACAGCTACTACTTTTCCTTCAAGCATATCTGTTCCAAATGCTTCTTTTGCTGCTGCTTTAATTCCTCGGTATACGCCGTAGGCTGTGACTGGTGATGGATTGCCTGATGAACCGAAGGCAGGAGATACACCCGTTACATAATCCGTTTCCTCATATACAATATCCATATCCTCTACCGTTGTGCCCACATCTTCTGCTGTAATATATCGACCATTTAACCCTTGAATAAAGCGGCCAAATGCACGGAACATCGCTTCATTTTTGTCTTTGCGAGGATCTCCGATAATAACCGTTTTTCCTCCTCCTAAATTCAAGCCTGCTGCTGCATTTTTATAAGTCATTCCGCGTGATAAACGAAGCGCATCTTCAATTGCAGCCTCTTCTGATTCATATGTCCACATTCTCGTACCGCCTAGAGCTGGTCCAATTGTTGTATCATGAATCGCAATAATGGCTTTTAAGCCTGAATCTTTATCTTGGCAAAATAATAACTGCTCATAATCGTATGTTTCCATATAGTCAAAAATTTTCATTGTTAGTGCCTCCTAAGAATTCTGTTGAGCGACGCTGATAGCAAGCGCCAGTGAGTATAATTTACTTTCTGATGAATCTGCTCTGGATGTTAAGACGACCGGAGCTTTTGCCCCCGCTAGAATAGCTCCAACTTTTGCTTTAGCAAAATAAATAAGGGATTTATATAAGACGTTCCCTGTTTCAATTGCTGGAACGAGTAATATATCTGCTTGACCGGCAACTTCACTTTGAATGCCTTTTTGCTTGGCTGCTTCTATGTTAATGGCATTGTCGAGTGCTAAAGGTCCATCAATAACGCAGCCTTTAATTTGTCCTCTGCGGTTCATCTGTGTAAGAAGTGCAGCCTCTACTGTGGCAGGCATCAAAGGGTTCACAACTTCAACCGCTGCAACAGGAGCTACCTTTGGCACCTCTATCCCAATCGAGTGAGCAACGTTCACCGCGTTTTGAATGATTTGAACTTTCTCTTCCAGAGATGGCGTAATATTCATAGCTGCATCTGTTACAAGAATAGGACGGTCATAGTGAGGAACATCAAACACAGCTACGTGTGATAAAACATTTCCCGTACGCAAACCATGCTCTTTATTTAACACAGCTTTTAAAATAAGCGATGTGGATAAATTCCCTTTCATTACGATATGAGCTTGACCTTGCTGAACTGAACGCACAGCCAATTGAGCCGCTTCTAAAACGGACTCCGTATGTACGACCGTCACAGCCTTATGAGTGAGTAAGGATGGGCGGTACTGCCTGAATAATTCATTAATTGTTGTTTCGTTGCCAAACAAAATAAATTCAGAAACTTCCCTTGACACAGCTTCATACACTGCCTCAATTGTTTCTAAGTCTTCAGCTGCAGCAACAGCAACAGTCAAAGAAGACTGCTTAGCAACCCGAGATAAGATGGTAGCAAGAGTCATGGAATGTTCGACCTCTCCTTTTTCATTCTTTCTTTTGCCCCTTTTTAAAGAGCATACTGCGCGTTTATGCAGTCACTTAAAATATATGCAAGATTTGTGCCACACTCTGCATATATTACATAATATAGCTGCTTATATCCGTTTCTACGCACAAAAAATTTTTTTTATTGATTCTAACGACAAACAGAAAAAAAGAATACCTCTCTATTTATATGCAATAACTTGCACACCATGCATTTTATTGCATGCTGTTATTTGCAAGATTGTATTTTTCCAACTTATAATACAGAGAACGCAGGGAAATATTGAGCTGTTTTGCTGTTTTCGTTCGGTTATACTTGTTTGCAATCAGCACTTTTTGAATAAGTTCAGCTTCATAATTTTCCATCATGTGCGCTAAAGTCTTCCCTTCGAATACTACCTCTTCATTCGCCTGATTTTTTTCTTTTTTGCCCTTGCCTTCAAGTGAAGGGAGATGAACAGAATCAATCATTGTTTCCGTATAGTGCATATAAATAATAGCTCTTCCTAATATGTTTTCAAGCTCTCTGACGTTTCCTGGCCAGTCGTATGATCTCAATGATTGTAAGGCCCGATCTGTTACCCCTTCAACATGTCGGCCGTAATCTTGATTAATTTTTGTAATTAAGTGTGTAACAAGCGCTCCAATATCCTCTTTTCTCTTCCGAAGAGGAGGTATGTGAATCGGAATTTTGTTTAGCCGATAATACAAGTCCTGTCTGATGCTTCCATCAGCCATTCCTTTTTCTAAATTCACATTCGTAGCTGCAATCACGCGAACATTCACCGGAATGGGGGTCGTGCCTCCAACGCGAATAAGCTCTTTTTCTTGAAGCACTCGAAGCAGCTTAGCCTGCATATGAGCTGAAAGCTCCCCGATTTCATCCAAAAAGATGCTACCGTTATTGGCTTCTTCAAAAACACCTCGTTTTCCGCCTCGTTTTGCCCCGGAAAAAGCTCCTTCTTCATACCCAAAAAGTTCACTTTCAAGCAAAGACTCAGAAAGTGCAGCACAGTTGATCCGAACAAATTTATTAAACTTTCGGCTGCTCGCATTATGAATCGCATGTGCAAACAGCTCCTTACCCGTCCCAGATTCACCTCTAAGCAAAACAGTAGCTGGTGTTTTAGCAGCAAGTCTAGCCTGCTCAATTGCTAACTGAAACTCTTCAGACTGACCAATGATATCAGCAAATGAATATTTCGCTTCAAGCGTTCGGATAATTTGACGCGCTCTTTTAAGTTCATTTGTAAGCTCTTGAATTTCAGACATATCATGAATAACGCCAACGCTGCCTTTTAATTTTCCATCGACAATAACAGGGGCAACATTCACAACTACGTCTCTTTTACTCGGACCAAGCCTCATTCTTACACCTCGAACGGGACGTCTTGTTTGCAGCACCTTCATGTGCATACTGTCTCCTTCAGAGATATCGGCAGTCGCGGGCTGACCAATAATATCCGTCTTTTTTAAACCCGTAATTCTCGTATAAGCAGGATTAATTAAAATCCCTCTTCCTTCTTCATCGACAACCGAAATAGCTTCTTCAGAAGATTGAATAATAGCTTGAAGCATAGTTTGTACTTCTTTTAAGTTCGTAACTTCTTCTGCCAATCCGACAACGTCCGTAATATCTTTAAAAATCGAAAAGGCACCAAACAGCTCTCTATTCTCGTCGAGTATTGGTATTCTAGTCGTAATGACCTTCCGTCCGCTATCTAACACAAATTCACTATTTTGATCAATCGTTTTTGTATGAAGAACATCAACAAGTTTACTATTTGGAATAACTTCATGAAGATGCTTACCAATTACATCTCTGTGTGAAAAGTTCGTCAAACGCTCGGCACTTTGATTAAATAGCGTAATATATCCATTCTTATCAATCACGACCATCGCATCATGAGCCGCGTTAAAAATAAGATCATATTTATACGATTCTTGCTTTAACCGCTGAATTAACTCTTCTTTTTCCTCCATCAGATTGGCCATAATTTCAGCAACCAATCCCGGAACTACCAGTGCATCAGCAGGTTTGCTTCTCTGCAATTGTTGAAAAACACCTTGTTTACCTGTTGTTTCAACAATGACATCGAGCTGCTTTGTCATATAAGGCTCCCAATTCATTCCGGTTGAAATATCTTGTTCTTTCGCATGCAAAACAGCCGGCGCGTCAGCTCGTACGTCTACTACACCAATCACTTTCATAAATTCGGTTTCCAACAAGATTTTCAGAATAGCTAATCCACCTTTTCCTCCTCCAACGATCAACACTTTTTGCATATTTTTTCACCTTTTCCACTTAATATGTACATGTTCCGTGCAAAATATTGCATATACCTATCATATAAAAAAAGAAACGCTCTTGACAATTTATTTAGTTCTTTTATGATTCAAGTATAACGGTTTTACAATGTAAACGCATTCATTTTAAAAAAGAGAAGCGAAAGGAGAAGCTATGGTTCGAATTATTGCCCTGCTAATCTTACTTATTCCTGGTATACTCGCTGGATATGGCATTAAACTTATGAGAGATATGATTTTTGGCATCCTGCAATCCCCGTTCCCTTCTTTATTTTTGCAATTTTCAGTCGGTCTTCTGTTATTTGTAATCGGCCTTGGATTTGTTGCTGGCTTTATTCTGCACAGAGACCGCAAGCGAAACAAAGTTCAAAACAGATTTCAAAAAGATAAAAAAACATCGCATTAATGCGATGTTTTTTTACGAAAAGCGTCCCCCAAATTGCTTCACCATTTTTTCAGGATAATCAGTAATAATGGATTCACATCCATATTTCCGAAGCTGCTCAGCTACTTTTACATCATTTACTGTGTAAGGTCGCACTGGAATTTGACAATCTTTTGAAGCGGCTACATTTACTTCATTCACGGTACGCTGATTAGGGTGAAGAGCTTTTGCGCCAAGATGCTGCGCATATACCCAAGGCTCATACATCGGATAAGAATATAAAATAGCTGTTTCAATCGTAGAATCCAAAGAACCAATTCGGGCTAAGCTGTTATGATTAAAAGATGAAATCATCGTTCGATCCTTCATCTTGTATAAATAAATTAAATCTAAAACTTTCATTTCTAAGTATGGATAGTCAAATATATTGTTTTTCAACTCGATGTTTACGCTAATTCCTTCACTTGAAGCCCACTCCATTACTTCATTTAACATGGGAATTTTACATGCCCCGTACTTTTTTTTGAACTTATAGCTCGCATCTAATTTCTGTAAATCTTGATACGTAAAATCTTTTACAAACCCTTTTCCATTCGTCGTTCGATCTACTTTTTCATCATGAATTACAGCAAGTTCCCCATCCTTTGTCATATGCACATCAAGTTCAATTCCGTGTGCTCCGACTCTCGCTGCTTCTTTGAAGGAAATCATCGTATTTTCAGGAAACGTTCCAGCTGCGCCGCGATGACCTATTACAAACATACTTGCTCAACTCCTCTATTATCACTTATTATTAACTTTAGCATTACTTAATAGTGAAAGCACGAATTTACTGTTTATACTTCTTCACTTTCATTACTTTATATGCAAAAGGAGGTCGTTGTGTATGAGACCACTGCAAATTTCTCCGGATACAGCCGTAAAATTAGCAGAACAATTAAATATCCCCCTCGAGCAATTGATGCATATGCCTCAGCATATTTTGCTGCAGAAGCTTGCTGAATTAAATGCGGGCGAAGATAAAAAAGGATCTGAATAACAGATCCTTTTTTCTTTCGAATTTTCGTTTCCAAAAATAGTATTACTTTCTTACTTCATTTCCCATAACATATATTAGAATATTTAATAATATAAATGTATTTTTAAAAATGCTTTTAAATAAGTAATTTAATACTTTTTTGTGTATATTTAATTATTTTTTGATTTTTCCATATAATTTCATTGACGAAATTATTGTTTTTCTACTAAAATAAAAATACATTATATTTATTCCAGTACTTATATTCTGATTTTTTGATCAATTCAAATAAAAGAATTAAATAGTATGAGAGAAATTTTAGGGGGACTTCATTATGCAAGCAGCTGTACAACACGAAAATCAGCAGCCAAATGAGTCTAGGAAAAAACACCCTCCTGGACTGTACTTATTATTCGCGACTGAGGCATGGGAAAGATTTAGTTATTATGGAATGAGAGCCATTCTGGTTCTTTATTTAACTGCTACCGCTGCTCAAGGTGGACTCGGGGTAGATAAAGCAACTGCACTGAGCTTATATGGAACATTCACTAGTGCTGTTTACATTACGCCGATGATTGGCGGATATTTAACAGACCGCTTCCTCGGAAGAAGGCTAGCCATCACAATCGGTGGTGTGATTATGGCACTCGGGAATTTTTCCATCTTCATTCATCAAAGCGTAGCCGCTTTGTATATCGGACTTGCTTTATTAATTATCGGAAACGGATTTTTCAAACCAAATATCTCCACATTGGTCGGAGATTTTTATGCAGAAAATGATCCTCGCCGTGACGGTGCTTTTACCATTTTTTATATGGGTATTAACTTTGGTGCATTTTTCGCCCCATTAGTTGTTGGATTAATGAGTTATAAATACGGATTTTTAACAGCAGCTATCGGAATGGTTGTTGGACAAATTTTATTTAACCTACTGGCTAATCGCTATTTAGGTGATATTGGGAAAGAGCCTACAGGAAAAGTTCATGCAGCAGCATCTCAAACATCAACTGCTCCGCTGACAGCACGAGAAAAGAAAAGAACGGTTGCTATCGTTATTCTAGCTTTCGTTGTTATTGCTTTCTGGACAGCTTTTGAACAGGCTGGAAGTTCTTTAACGCTATATGCTCAAGATCAAATTGATCGTCAAATCGGTAGTTTTACGGTTCCAACAGAGTGGTTCCAATCATTGAATCCACTGTTTATCATGATTTTAGCACCAATTATGTCACTTGTTTGGTACAAGCTAGGAAATTCAAAACGCGGTGATTTTAAAACACCAACAAAAATGGGTATGGGACTTGTAACAGTCGGATTAGGATTCTTAATTTTAATTCCAGCCGTTATGTATACTGGTAATGACCCAGCTTTAAAAGTAAATATCCTATTTATGATTTTCACTTACTTCCTGCACACGCTAGCTGAGCTTATGATTTCGCCAGTAGGGTTGTCTATGGTAAGTAGACTGGCTCCATTAAAGCTTGCTTCTCTTTTAATGGGCGTATGGATGGCAAGCTCTGCTGTTGCTAATAAGCTAGCGGGTGTTCTTGCATCTTATACACAGTCGTTAGGTTATTTCGACATCTTCAGCTTAATCGGAGCTGTAACAATTGTACTTGGAATTATTGTTTTGTTCCTTTCAAAATCGATTGCTAAATTAATGGATTAAAAAAAGCAGCCTTTTCTGAAGGCTGCTTTTTTTATCATTTACTTATCCATATATGTAGATGAATTTTTTAACACATCTTCTAAATCTTCTTTCAAACACAAAGCCCTCATAACAATTAAATAAATTATTTCAATAAAATACACTACTATGGATCACAAGATGTACATTCCCTTAACCTCCCTATTTCCAACTCTTAAAACAAAATGAAAGGACCCATGAATGATTAAAATTCATCGGCCCTGCAGTAAAAAGTTTATTGATTTTCAGTTTGCTATCTAGTGTAAATTCCAAAAGTTTATCGGCATGTACTCTGTATTACAAAAGGTATCAGCTCACTCAAAACCCCGTAATTCCAGCAGTCCTATCCCTTTCAACTCGCTTTATGTTCAAGGCGTAATTTATCCGCAACCATGGCGATAAATTCACTATTTGTCGGCTTTGCTTTTGACATGCTGACAGTATATCCGAATAATGAAGAAATAGAATCAATGTTCCCTCGGCTCCATGCTACTTCAATGGCATGACGAATGGCGCGCTCAACGCGGCTTGCTGTTGTATTGTATTTTTTTGCAATGTCAGGATACAGCACTTTTGTAATCGACCCAAGCAGCTCAATATCCTTATATACCATTGAAATGGCTTCTCTCAAATATAAATAGCCTTTAATATGAGCAGGTACACCAATTTCGTGAATGATGCTCGTAATGCTTGCATCTAAATTTGCTGGTTTGCTGTCGCGATGCGAACGCATGGAAGAAGATGAACGTTGCATAAATGAAGATGTTTGTCCGCTAACTTGACGAATATGATTCACTAAGTTTTCCATATCAAACGGCTTTAGAATAAAATAAGCAGCTCCTAAATCAACCGCTTTTTTCGTTACGTCTTCTTGCCCAAATGCTGTTAGCATGATGACATTTGGATAATTTTCTTTTTTCATTTCTTTTAACTGACCTAAAACTGCTAATCCATCTAGATGCGGCATAATAATGTCTAATACAAGAACATCCGGATCTTTATCTTTTAAAATGGATAAACACTCTTGTCCATTGTAAGCTACTCCGATTACTTCCATGTCTTCTTGCTCTGAAATATAATCTTCAAGCAAACCAATTAGTTCCCGATTATCATCAACCAAGCATACTTTAATTTTTTTCAATGCAGCTTCCTCCTCAGTCCTTTATGTTATACGTCGTTTCCTACGTGTCTCTATTCTTTATTCTAAAGGACAAATTCGACAATGCAACATTATTTCCTTTATTTTTTTAGAAAAAAGTCTTTTAAATGGAATTTATTCGATTTTCTCTTATTTTCTTTGTTTTTCGACGTTTTTCTCGTACATTTACGACAATAATTTTTATCAAAAAAAGCGAACTAATGACAACATTAGCTCGCTTTTTTTCGATTATTTTTATAAATATCGATTCCTGCTTCGTTAAGCATCCATTCAATATGGACACCGTAACCGGAGGTAGGATCATTTACAAAAACATGGGTAACCGCTCCAACGACTTTACCGTTTTGAATAATCGGACTCCCGCTCATTCCTTGAACAATTCCACCTGTTTTCTTTAACAATTTAGGATCTGTAATTTTAATAACCATTCCTTTAGTAGCCGGAAACTTTTGAGGTATAGTACTCATAATTTCAATATCAAATTCTTCCACTTGATCATCATCTACTACCGTTAGAATTTTAGCCGGTCCTTCTTTTACTTGATGAGATAGAGCAATTGGCATTGCTTTATCCATTATTCCGTTTTCCATCGTTGAAGACAATTTTCCAAAAATACCGAAAGGACTATTTCGTGTAATATTTCCAATGATTTGTCTATCTTCAGAAAACCTCGCTAGCTTTTCGCCGGGAACGCCGTTCGAACCTTTCTCAATTGATGTAACGGTCGAACGGACAATTTGTCCATCTTCTACTACGATTGGCTTTTTTGTATCCATATCCGAAATAACATGGCCTAAAGCGCCGTATTTTTTAGATTTTGGATCATAAAAAGTCATTGTGCCAATTCCTGCAGCTGAATCACGGATGTATAAACCGATTCTGTACGCATAATCTTGCTTATCTTTTAACGGATACAGCTTCGTGTCAAACTGCTTTTTTTCTCTTAAAATATGCAGATTTAATGGTTCACCCGTTTTCCCTGCCTGCTGAATAAACGGTGTAATATCACTCATTTTTTCAATGGTTTTACCATTAATCTTCGTAATCATATCTCCAACTTGAATACCCGCAATTTCGCCAGGAGATTTTTTACCTTTTGCTGTATCTACCTGATGATAGCCTACAACAAGAACACCTTTTGAATTTAATTTCACACCGATTGATTGTCCACCAGGAATGACTTTAAAATCAGATAATACCTGCACGTCTACACGCTTTACAGGAATACCGGCCAAATGAAGCATCAACTCTTCTTTGCCTACCTGTTTGCCTGCTACGGTCAGCTTCGCCTTGTTACTTGTTACATCGTAAACAGGTGATGAAGCTTCTACGCTAAGCGGTAATGTCGTATTAATTTTTTCTTTTTGCTGTTCAAATAAGACGATTTGTTTTGGAATGTGTATATATTGTTGCACAACTGGAATAAATCCTACAAAAATGAACGAAACAAGGAGAATCGCACCAATTATATGTCTGTATCGATTTTGCATGTTTTCACTCTCCTCGCTTCCTCGCCTAAATGGCTACACATTTAATTTAGCCTTCTTAGAGCGCATTTATAACAGAAGTTCAGAGAAAAATGAAAAGAAGTGCAAGGAAACATTTTCAGTTCCTCCATTTTGTATAAAAAAACACCTTTAACACATACTGTTACGTGTTAAAAGGTGTTTTGTTAAATGGTCTGCTTCATCTTATCCGCTAAATCTAAAAGCTCTTTGGCATGCTCCTTCGTTAAGCTTGTAATTTCAGCTCCTGCAATCATTCGACCAATTTCTTTTACTTTTTCATCAAGAGTTAATGGAAGAACAGATGTCGTTGTACGATCACCTTTTATCTCTTTAGCAATAAAGAGATGAGTATCTGCCATAGCTGCTACCTGCGGCAAATGAGATATGCAAAGAACCTGCGAATCAACGGAAATGGCATGTATTTTTTCACCGATCGATTGAGCTACTCTTCCACTTACGCCTGTATCAACTTCATCAAAGATAATGGACGTCACGCCTTGATGCTTAGAGAAGATGCTCTTTAACGCCAGCATGATCCTTGACAGTTCTCCGCCTGATGCTACTTTCGCAAGAGGCTTTAACGGTTCACCAGGGTTGGTAGAAATATAAAACTCTACGTTGTCAATGCCGTCTTTGGTGAATTTTATTCTTTCGCCATTTACTTCAACGTCATTTTTACCTGCATTTACGACAGAGAATTTAATTTGAAATACGGTTTTAGCCATATAGAGTTCTTGAAGCTCATGATGGATGCTGTCCGTTAACTCCTGAGCAAGTTTTTTTCGAATAGCTGAAACGTTGTTAGCTTCTACTAATAAATCCTGTGCTACGCTGTTTAACTGTTCTTTGATCTTGCTCACGTGCGTATCTCGATTTTCAATACGATCAATTTCATCTTCAATTTGTGCTGCATATTCTAGAATTTCATCTACACTTTGACCGTATTTACGCTTTAAGTGATTAATTTCATTTAAACGCGCTTCAATAAAGTCTAAGCGTTTCGGATCAAATTCTAATAAATCCAGCTGCTGACGAATTTTATAAGATGCGTCTTCTAACTGATAGAAGCTCGATGAAATAATCTCCGAAATTTCGGCATAGTTTTTTTCCAGTGACGAAATATCCTCCGTATGATTCATTGCTACGCCTACCCAATCCAGACCTTGATGTTCACCGTGCAGCGCATTGTACGCATCGTTTAGCGACGTATAGATCTTTTCAAAGTTAGAAATCTTCAAACGCTCTTCATTTAGTTCCTCGTCTTCATTGAGCTGCAAATTTGCGGCTTTGATTTCATCTAATTGAAATTGAATAAGATCGAGGCGATGTGCCATCTGCTGCTCATTTTCAGTTAATTGATCCAACTGCTTTTTTAGCGACGTATACCTCGAAAATACCTCTCGATACTCCGTCAAAGCCTCTTCTACTTTTTCTCCTCCATATTGATCAAGAAGAGTTAAGTGACGATCTTGATTCATTAAATCTTGGTGCTCGTGCTGTCCATGTATATCAATTAACGTCTGTCCGACTTCACGTAGGATAGCTAACGTGACGAGCTTCCCATTGATACGGCAAATACTTTTCCCATTTGTAGTGATATCTCGGCGAAGCACAATCATTCCATCTTCCACTTCCAAACCGACTTGTTTGGCTTTTTCGTGACTCGGATGCTGTTCTTCATCAAATAAGAAAAGCCCTTCAATTTCGGCTCTGTCTGTTCCATGGCGGACAAACTCCGAAGAGCCTCTTCCACCTACTAACAATGAAATGGCATCAATAATAATCGACTTTCCCGCTCCTGTTTCGCCTGTTAATACCGTTAAGCCTTTTTCAAATGAAACAGAAAGTTCATCAATAATCGCAAAGTTTTTAATGGATAATTCAGCTAACAACCTGCTTCACTCACCTTTATAACATTTCTAAGAATCGGTCTGATATAATTTGCGTATCTTCAGGAGTACGGCAAATAATCAAACATGTATCGTCTCCACAAATTGTTCCTAATATTTCATCCCAGTCCAAATGATCAATCAATGCGCCAATCGCATTTGCGTTTCCCGGCAATGTTTTCATCACCAGCATATGCCCGGCTGAATCAATTTTTACAAATGCGTCCATAAGAGAGCGCTTTAACTTTTGTAAGGGATTAAAACGCTGATCTGCAGGCAAGCTGTATTTGTATCGTCCGTCCATCAAAGGCACTTTGACTAAGTGCAGTTCTTTAATATCACGAGAGATTGTTGCCTGTGTTACATTAAAACCTTGGTTTTTTAAAATATCTACCAATTCATCCTGTGTTTCAATATCATTATTCGTGATAATGTCACGAATTTTAATATGTCTTTGCCCTTTATTCATGTTGGCACCTCACATTAATATGTAATCTTCTTTTTGTTTTGTTGTTTATAAGTCTTTCACTAATTAAGTATCATAATGTGTTCAACTTGATTATGCACCTTTTGTATAAAGAGTCATAATCAAATCGCCAATGCTAAGTTTTTGCTTAACATTGGCCATTATTACTTTTTCTCTTTTAACGTCTTATGTGCTTCTTCGACCACTTCACGCACAGTAAGCGGAGCTTGATTTTCACCAAGTTCACGCTCGCCTTTCCAGCTCAGATGAAGAAGAAATTCGATATTTCCATCTCCTCCTGTTATCGGTGAATACGACATATTATATACATCGTATCCTTGACGAAGGGAGAAATCCACCATTCCTTGAAGGACTTCTTCATGCACTTTTGAGTCACGCACGATTCCTTTTTTCCCAACTTGCTCTCTTCCAGCCTCAAACTGTGGCTTAACAAGTGCAACAACATCGCTGTATGGAACAAGAAGTGTTTTTAACACAGGGAGAATGAGTCTTAAGGAAATAAACGATACATCAATAGAAGCGAATTCAGGCAAGCCTCTTGATAAATCAGCTGGTGTCACATAACGGAAATTTGTTCGTTCCATTACTTCTACTCGCTCATCTTGACGAAGCTTCCAAGCTAGCTGATTATAGCCTACGTCTAGCGCATAGGACATCTTCGCTCCATTTTGAAGCGCACAATCGGTAAAGCCTCCAGTAGAAGAACCAATATCAATCATGATTTTATCCGCTACATGGACATTAAATTCTTTAATCGCTTTTTCAAGCTTAAAGCCGCCTCTGCTGACGTAAGGCATCACTGCACCTTTAATTGTCAGCGGCGTATCGCGTTCAATTTTCTCTCCCGGCTTATCCAAACGGACTTCATTCGCATAAACAAGTCCTGCCATCACTGTACGCTTTGCTTTTTCTCTTGTTTCAATCAAACCTCGTTCTACTAATAATACATCTACTCGTTCTTTTTTTGTCACTTAACTTCAAGCCTCTTTTGTGTTGGTGTTACGAGTTTTTTAACTCGATTTATAATCTCTTCTTTGGTTAAGCCAATTTCTTCTAAAAGTTTTGTTACGCTGCCGTGCTCGATAAAGCGATCAGGAATACCCATACGTTCAACGCGAGTATTATAATAGCCGTGCTCTGATGCAAACTCTAACACCGCACTTCCAAAACCGCCTTGAAGTACCGCTTCTTCCACCGTAATCACAGGCTTATTCGTTTGGAAAATCTCGTGAAGCATTTTTTCATCCAGCGGTTTAATAAAACGAGCATTGACCACTTTGACGCTGATTCCTTGCTTCTCAAGTTCTGCTGCTGCATCCATCGCCATTGAAATCGTTGTACCAAACGTTAAAATGGTTGTATCCGAACCTTCTTTTAATACGTCCCATGTACCGATCGGAATGTTTTTCAGTTCTGAATCTAGTTCAACACCTAATCCGTTTCCTCTCGCATAGCGCATCGCAATCGGACCTTCTTCATAAGTCAAAGCAGTGTGAACCATGTGCTGACCTTCATTTTCGTCTTTTGGCATCATAATAACAAGGTTAGGCAAATGACGTAAAAACGCAATGTCAAATACACCTTGGTGCGTTTCACCATCAGCACCTACTAGTCCAGCTCGATCAATCCCAATAAATACATTTAGCTTCTGACGGCAAATATCATGAACCACTTGATCGTATGCACGCTGTAAAAACGTCGAATAAATAGCTAAAAAGGGCTTCATATTTTGAGTTGCAAGACCAGCGGCCATTGTTGTTGCATGCTGCTCTGCAATCCCAACATCAAACATGCGATGCGGAAACTCTTTTTGAAACGCTTCAAGTTTTGAACCTACAGGCATTGCTGGCGTTACTGCTACGATACGCTCATCTTCCCTAGCCATTTTCAATACCGTATCACTTACTAATTTACTCCAAGCAATCGGAACATTTTTGTCTTTAATAAAGTCACCGGACTCAATTTTGTAAGGGCCTGTACCATGCCACGCTCCGCTTTTATCGCTTTCCGCTGGCAAGTACCCTTTCCCTTTTTTCGTAATCACATGAATCAGTACCGGTCCTTTTGTTTTCTTTGCATATTGTAACGTTTCCAATAAATCGTCATAGCTATGGCCGTCAACCGGTCCTAAATACGTAAAGCCAAGATCTTCAAAGAACATGCCTGACACAACCATGTACTTTAGGCCATCTTTTACACGTTCTGCCGTTGCCGCGAGCTTACCGCCTACCGCAGGCACTTTTTTCAGTAGAACTTCAAGCTCATCTTTTACCCAGTTGTATTTGCCCGCCGTGCGCAAACGCCCCAGAATGCTGTGTACAGCCCCGACGTTAGGAGCGATAGACATTTCATTGTCATTTAAAATAACGGTCATATCCGTTTGCTCGTGCCCGATGTGGTTAAGCGCTTCAAGAGCCATACCACCTGTTAAAGCTCCGTCACCAATGATAGGAACAATGTGAGCTTTTGTTTTTTGCAAATCTCTTGCAGCAGCCATTCCCATTGCGGCTGAAAGAGATGTAGAACTATGTCCCGTTTCCCATACATCATGCTCACTTTCATCTCGCTTTGGAAAGCCGCATAATCCTTTATATTGACGGATTGTATCAAACTCTCCCGCTCGTCCTGTTAAAATTTTATGGACATACGACTGATGCCCGACGTCCCATAAAAATTTATCTTTTGGACTGTCGAACACTTTATGGAGTGCAAGCGTTAACTCAACAACCCCTAAATTTGGCCCTATATGACCACCAGTTGCAGAAAGCTTTGTAATTAAAAAACGACGAATCTCTTCACTTAGTTCTTCTAATTGTGTTACTGACATTTTCTTTAAAAACTCAGGATTTTTTATCGTTGTAAGATCCAAGGTGGATCACTCACTTTCGTACTTGTTATAAAGTTACCTTAATACATTGTCTATTGTTTTATACGTATAGTCAATTTTTAGTATTTCCTTATTACTTACAATACCTTTGATATTCTATCAGTAAACCAGTGATATTCAAAGGAAAATAGTGAAAAAATAGCCGCTAACACAAATGTGATAACGGCCACCAAGATATTGTATATGTCTTTCAAACCTATGCACTACGCTTTTATACAGTAGTAAAATCATTATAGCATAGCCCCTATTGGGACTCAATCTTATTTTACTGTATCACTCAAAAAACCTGACAGAAATCGTCATTAACTATCACGTTTTGCTATATATAAACAAATTTCTTCTAGTAATCCGTGCTTAATTTGAGCTTGACGTAACGAGAGAAGTGCTTGTTCAACATGATACTGTAACTTTTCTTTGGCCGCTTCCATACCTAATAAAGAAGGATATGTCGTTTTTTCATTTTCTGTATCACTGCCAATTGGCTTTCCTAACTTTTCTTCAGACCCTTCCACATCCAAGATATCATCTTGAATTTGAAACGCTAACCCTACATGCTTACTGAATTCTTCTAATAATTCTTGCTGTAGAGGCGTAGCTTTTGCAAGAATTGCTCCTGCTTTTACACAGAATCCTAGCAGCTTCCCCGTTTTATGAAGATGAATATATTCAAGCTCATCTAGCGTGAGCTGCTTTTTTTCACCTTCCATATCTGCAACCTGTCCGCTGATCATACCTTCTGTTCCGCTTGCTTTTACCAGTTCTGTAATGAGCTGAAGTTTCATATGTGATGTAATTTCAGGATGTACCGCTTCAGAAATGAGCTGAAAGCTATTTGTTAAAAGAGCATCTCCAGCTAATATAGCCGTTGCTTCGCCGTACACCTTGTGATTTGTCGGTTTACCTCTTCTTAAGTCGTCATCATCCATACTAGGTAAATCATCATGAATGAGCGAATATGTATGAATCATTTCCACTGCACAGGCTGTTTCTAGTCCGATGCTCTCGTCTTTTCCAAATGCATGTAGCGTTGCAAACAACAGCACTGGGCGAAGTCGCTTTCCTCCTGCCGTAAGCGAGTAAAGCATGGATTCCTTTAAGTTAACCGGAGCATGTAATGCCTTTACCACTTCAGGCAAGCGTGTTTCTACTCGATCTTTTGTAAAAGAAATATACTCTTTTAAATTCATTTCATTCACCATCACTCTTCCTCCTGTACCGAGAATGGCTCAAGCGTTCCGTCTTCACGTAAAATAGTTTCCATTTGCTTTTCAATATGCTGAAGACGATCGTGACAGAATTTTGAAAGAGTCATTCCTTCTTGGAATTGTTGAATTGCTTCTTCTAAAGGCACGTCGCCTTCTTCTAGCTTGTTTACGATGGTTTCTAACTGCTCCATCGCCTCTTCAAACGTATACTCTTTATTTGTCGCCATTTTTCATCGCTCCTCTATTTTCGAAACTTCACACTGCAACTGTCCATCGGTCAAACGAACGTTTACCACATCACCTTTGGATACTTGTTTGGTTGATTTAATTAACTCTTTTTCTTTATCGTATACTAAGCTGTAGCCTCTTTCCATTGTTTTTAATGGACTAAGCGTATGTAATTTTGACGTTGCCGTGGCAAATAAAAGCTGTTTTTGCTTTAGCAGCTGCTGCATCTCTTTTGTCAGCATTTTCGTCAGCTGCTGTTGACGGTCTGCCGCTTTCGTTAACTGATGCTCGGGGTGATTGCGCAACAAAGCGGCTGTTAGCTGCTCGTAGTTCGTCCGTTTATGCTCAATGTACCTTCTACCTTCACGATAAAAACGCTCCATCAGCTGATCTAACTGCTGCTCTTTTTGCTCGACCAACTTTTGAGGGTAACGAAAAGCATATGATTTCTGAGATCGTTCAAGCCTGCGGCTACTAGACTGAAGCATCTCTTTCATCGAACGAAGAAGACGGATATTTCGCTGAGTCAATCTTTCTGTAATTTCACTGATATGAGGTACGGCCAGCTCCGCAGCACCCGTTGGAGTAGGGGCTCGCAAATCTGCTACAAAGTCTGCAATTGTAAAATCGGTTTCATGTCCAACCGCTGAAATAACGGGAATAGTAGAAGTGAAAATTGCACGAGCTACGCTTTCTTCGTTAAACGCCCAAAGCTCTTCAATTGACCCGCCGCCGCGGCCGACAATTAATACGTCTGCTTCTTTACGACGGTTTGCTTCTTCAATTGCCTTGATGATAGACGGTGCCGCATTCACTCCTTGAACAAGAGCGGGCATAACAATAATGTTCGCGTTATATCTGCGCTTTAATGTCGTAATAATATCACGTACGGCGGCTCCAGTAGGAGATGTAATCACACCTATTGTTGTTGGATACTTCGGAAGTTTTCGTTTTCTAGCATGATCAAACAAGCCTTCTTTTTCCAGCTTTTTTTTCAGCTGTTCGTAGGCCAAGTATAAGTTTCCAACGCCGTCAGGCTGCATTTCTTTTACGTACATTTGATAATTTCCGCTTGGTTCATAAACCGAAATTTCAGCTCGAATCAGTACATTCATTCCTTCTTCAGGCTGAAAATTAAGCTGACGGTTATGCCCAGCAAACATAACGGCTGCGATACGAGCATTTTGATCTTTTAAGGTGAAATACATATGTCCTCGACTATGACGTTTAAAGTTAGAAATTTCTCCTTTAATCCATACATCTTGCATGTGAGGGTCTACGTCAAACTTGCGCTTGATGTATCGTGTAAGAGCCGTAACGGTTAGATAACGCACTTCACTCATCATTTTGCCTCCTTTGCAGTCACCCTCTCCCCTTTATATAAAGGAGAGAAGCATTTTAGTCACTTGATTTGGCAAGATGAACGTTTATTTAGATAAAGTTGTTAACACTTTAGACAATACGCCGTTGATAAACTTGCTTGATTGATCATCGCCAAATGTTTTTGCTAATTCAATCGCTTCATTTAACGTAACGCTCGTAGGAATTTCTTCTTCATACTTCATTTCGTATACGGCAATACGCAGGATTACGCGGTCTACAGTAGCTACGCGGTCTAACGTCCATTTTTCTAAATGATTGCGTAAAAGTTCATCAATTTCTTGCTGATGCTCAACTACACCTAGCACAAGACTTTCTAAAAATTGATCAGACTTTTCGTTTTGTACAACATTTCCGATTGCCTCCATTGGCTCGGTTTGCCCTAAATCATGCTGAAATAGTGCTTGTAATGCTTTTTGGCGTGCTGTATGTCTTTTCATTATTTTTGCTCCTTTATTTATCTTCTTCAACTAGTATACCTAGATAATAGCATAGTTTATGAAACGATACTTGATTGTTCTTATACGAAGTTTGTAGAACACGAAAAAGACCGTCTTTATGACGAGACAGTCTTTTTCACTTTACCATAGCTTGTGTTGAAAAGGAACAAGTAATCATACGTTATTCCATTTTAGCAACAGCCGTTAGGTAAACGTTTGTTTTATTCAACTTCTTCAATATCAGTTTTTTGCGTATCAAACTGAATCCCTACGATATGAATGTTTACTTCATCGAGATCAATAGCTGTCATATTTTTAAGGGCTTGACGAATGTTATCTTGTACTTGCTGCGCTACGTTTGGAATAGACACACCAAACTTCATCATACAAAACACGTCTACTTTTATCCCGTTTTCTGTTAAGTCCACTTTTACACCTTTACCGTGGTTTTTCTTTCCTAGTTTCTCCACAACGCCAGCTGCAAAATTTCCTCTCATTGCAGAAACGCCTTCTACTTCAGAAGCAGCAATACCCGCAATGACTTCAATAACCTCAGGAGCAATTTCTACTTTGCCAAGAGAATTTGGGTGTTCTTCCATTTCTAATACATGATTTTCATTCATGTACAGCACCTCCTATAGTTTATATTATACTAAGAATTCATTACGTCATATAGCTCAAGAAACTTCGTGTTGAATTCACCGCTAACAAATTTTTCATGATTTAATAGCTTTTGGTGAAAAGGAATAGTGGTCGCAACGCCATCGATAACAAATTCATCTAACGCGCGCTTCATTCGTTCAATAGCTTCCTCACGAGTTGGCGCATGAACAATCAATTTAGCCACCATTGAATCATAGTAAGGTGGGATTGCATAGCCCGGATATGCAGCAGAGTCTACGCGCACTCCGTAGCCACCTGGCGGCAAGTACATTTGAATCGTACCTGGTGATGGCATAAAGTTTTTCTCTGGGTTTTCTGCGTTGATTCGGCACTCAATTGCCCATCCGTTAAACGTCACTTCTTCTTGCGTAAACGGTAAAGTTTCACCATTTGCCACGTTGATTTGTTCTTTAATTAAGTCAACTCCTGTCACCATCTCTGTAACAGGATGTTCTACTTGGATACGCGTATTCATTTCCATGAAGTAAAATTTGTTTTCACGATAATCATAAATGAATTCCACGGTTCCGGCTCCTGTGTAATTAACGGCTTGAGCGGCTTTAACAGCAGCGTCGCCCATTAATTCACGCGTTTTTTCGTCCAACGCTGGAGAAGGCGTTTCTTCAATTAATTTTTGAAGACGGCGTTGAATCGAGCAATCACGCTCTCCTAAATGTACAGTATTTCCATGAGAATCAGCCAACACTTGGATCTCAACGTGACGGAAATCCTCAATGAACTTTTCAATGTACACACCAGGGTTACCGAAAGCTGTCGCAGCTTCTTGCTGCGTAATTGTAATACCTTTAATAAGCTCTTGTTCATTTTTCGCAACGCGGATTCCTTTTCCTCCGCCTCCTGCCGTTGCTTTAATAATAACAGGATAGCCAATATCATTAGCGATTGACATACCGTCTTCCACTGACTCTACAATTCCAGTGGAACCAGGAACAATTGGAACACCCGCTTCACGCATCGTTTCTCTCGCTACGTCTTTTGTTCCCATTTTGTTAATGGCTTCAGGACTTGGTCCTACAAATGTAACGTTACACTCTCTGCATAGCTCTGCAAAATCAGCGTTTTCAGCTAAAAAGCCGTATCCAGGGTGAATAGCGTCACAGCCCGTTAGCATCGCAACACTCATAATGTTTGTAAAGTTTAAATAGCTGTCTTTAGATGACGTTGGTCCAATACAATACGCTTCGTCTGCTAATTGTACATGCAAAGAATCGCGATCAGCTTGAGAATGAACAGCTACTGATTCTACACCTAACTCTTTACACGCTCGAATAATTCGAACCGCAATTTCTCCTCGATTCGCAATTAATAGCTTTTTAATCATATTTACCGCTCCTTATTCAGGCTTTACTAAGAAAAGAGGTTGACCGTATTCTACAAGTTGTCCATTTTCAACTAATACGTCAACGATTTCACCTTTAACTTCTGCTTCGATTTCATTAAATAATTTCATTGCTTCTACGATACATACAACCGAATCTTTTTGTACTTTATCTCCAGGCGTTACGTATACATCTGTTTCTGGCGATGATGACGCATAGAATGTCCCTACCATCGGAGATGTAATTTTATGTAAGCTTTCATCAACCGCTGGGGCCGCTTGTTCTTCTTTTGGCTGTGCAGACTGTGCTGCCGGGGCTGGCGCCGCTGCTGCCTGCGGTGCAGGTGCTGCTGCTTGTTCAGGTGCCGAAACCACTACTTGCTGCGCTTGTTTGGAAACAATTGCGTCTTTTTTCTTCATCTTGATTTTGGAGCCTTCGTGCTCATAGGTGAACTCCTCGATTGATGATTGATCAACTAGTTTAATGATCTCACGGATCTCTTGAATTTTTAACATATTGAACACTCCTACCTCATGAAAATAGAATTCTCTACAATGTTAATAATACGATAAATGGCTACAGCCATTCAATTCGTTTGGCAAACATTAAAAAGAAGTTCCACTTACTCTATAATAACTTTTTAGCGTTATTGTTTTATAAATGGAAACATAGCTTTACAGATGACAATACTTATGAAAACATTTGTCACCTAGTACTAATATAAGATTATGAAACCTATTATAACCGAAGTAAAAAAAGAAAGCCATGTTAAAATTTTTCCCGTCTCGCTTAGATTTTAGTCATTTCATAAAAAAAGAAGTGTAAACAACCCCAATTTGCGGCTGTTTTACACTTCTTTTATTCCCTTTATTTAGTTGGCTGAAACTCTACCGCTACTTCTTTTGGACCCATTTCTTTTTTGACTAGCTGAATGATTTGATTGGCTTTTGTTTTTGAGTGTTTTTCTGTCTTAACGGTAATTTGCACTTGTTTTCCATCTGCTCTTACTAGCGCGTCGCTGTATCCTTTTGCTTTAATTAATGTTTCCAGCGTTGCTTCTTTTTCCCCAAGCTTTGATAATTCATCGATTTTATCCATCGCTTTGCTTACTTCTGCAGGCGTTACATTTTTTGATGCCGCTACTTCCTGATACTCTTCTTTCAGCTGACTTCTTTCATCATTTAATTCCAAGCGGAGCGCCGTAAATAGCTCGTCGCTATCTGTGCTTGATACAACCGCTGATTCTTTTGCATTTTTAGCCGTTTCCTTTTTTACATCTTCTGCTGAGCCTTCGGTTTTTGAATCTTCTTTTGTTCCTGATTTCTCATCTGCCTGTTGTTTTGTATCTTCTGCAGGAGCCTTGTCATCAGCCTGTTTTTCGCTTTGTTTTTCATTGTCTACTAGCGCAACATTACTCTGAGGATTTTCTGGCGTTGTCATATAGTACACCGATAACACAACAACTAAACTTAACATTGTTAATAACCAAACCGTTTGCTTTTTTAATAACATATTCATTTCCCCCTCATCCTTTTTTCGCTAATACTGCTACTCTATGACTTGGTATATCGAGCGCTCTTGTCACGGCTTCAATAATAGATTTCTTTACCTCGATATTATCAGCTCCTTTAGCGACAACTAACACACCTCTGACTTTTGGCTTTTCGGTTTTGACTACAACAGGCTTTTCTTGTTCTCCACTTCTTACAATGACCAGCTGTTCATCTGTTGAGGAATCTTCAACTTTACGAGTCCCTCCTTCACGGTCCGTCTCGTTGGTCGTTTGCGATTTTGTCACGCTGTTTTTTTCATATATTTTGGATTCTGTTGCATCTAGGTTCACAATTACTTTTACCTTACTTACGCCTCTAACTTGATCTAAAATATCTTTCAATTCTTCCTCATACCGCTCTTCATAACCTGTCATCGTTGTTGTCTTTTTGGAGCTAAAAGCGGGAATATCTTGTGATACGGGTGGTGCGCTGGTTTCTTTGCTTGCACTCTTTAATAATCCGCCTGAATTCATAGATGTTGTGAGTGAGTTGCTAAATACCATAAAGATAACGCCTGCAGCTAGTAAAATACCTATATACATTAACTTTGAAGGTTTCTTCGTAGTTGATGACTGTTTAAGTGAAAAGAACCGCTGAAAAAATGATGGGTCACCTTTTTCTGGCTTTTGACTCATTTCGTGTCTCCCTCCTCCATATTCACAACAACTTGGCCTTGTTTTACATCCCATTTTGCTGCTAAATAGTTGGATAATTTCTTGGATTCTGTTGGTTTGTTTGTTTCGATCGGTGTGGAGGTATCAATAGAAATAACTTTCACAGCTGAAACAACCTCGGAATCACCCGATGCTTTTTTACTTACGGCAACTGAAATGGATTTAATATTATCAGCGGTAGGTTCGTCGTTCGGCTTTTTTGTTTCAATGTGAATTCGATCAATTGCTACACCATACTGATCCATCAACTCCTCTTTTACATCTGCCTCCATTTGGACAGCCATTTGTTCTAAAATATATGCACGTTGTGAAGCTTGTATTTCTTTTTTCTGATTTTCTATTGAATTTTCTACCTGTTGATCGGATCGAATAGATGATAAGCTAAGTGATTTCAGCATTTGATTAACATCCACTTTAAAAATTTGAAAAACGGGTGTAATAATAATCAGCATCAAAAGAAGTCCAACCACCAGCTTCGTATACTTTTGAAAACTAGAATTGGGCAACAGTAAATTAATAATGGTAGCTAATAAGATAAAAAGAACGATATTCGTAATCCACGTCGTTAAGGCCTGCAATTTCTTCACCTCACCATCATTGTGACGTTGCTCGCTGTAATGATGACCGTTAAACATAAGAAAAACATAAGCGAGACAACAGCAAGCGCCGCAAAAATATAGATGACGCTTTTGCTGATAATGCTCAAGCAGGAAATAACCGGTCCTCCTCCAATGGGTTGAAGAAGAGCTGCTGCTAGCTTATAGATAAAAGCGAGCGTTAACACTTTAATAGCCGGAAATGCGACGATTAACAGTAAGACTGCTACTCCAGCAATCCCTACTGAATTCTTTAATAGAAGCGAGGCACTGATGACTGTATCAGCCGCATCTGTGAACACACGCCCTACAACAGGTATAAAGTTCCCTGTGACGAACTTTGCCGTTCGAATCGTAATACCGTCAGCAACAGCTGATGTGGCACCTTGGACGGATAGCACACCTAAAAAAACAGTTAGGAATATTCCAAGCACGCCAATGCTTATATTTCTCAACAGCTGAGCAAGCTGTGTAACCTTATGCTCATCTGAAATCGTACTCACAATGCTAAGCAGTGCTGAAAGAAAAAGCAGCGGCATCACTACGTATTGAATAAGCAAACCGCTGGTGTTCATTAAAAACAAAATCATCGGATGAAAAAAGGCTGCCGATACAACTCCTCCTGATGATGCCATTAAGGCAAGCAGCAGCGGCACCAGAGCTAAAATGAATTTGGTCATGGTCTCGATCGCTCCTGTTGCATAAGAAATAGCAATTTGAAAACTATTAAGAGCAATGATGATCAAAACCATATATACAAGCGCATACGCTACTTTACTTACGGTTTGCTGATTAAACGCACTTTGGAGCGTTTGCAAAAACACGCTAAAAACCGTTAGCATAATGAGTGTACCGAGGAGCTTTCCATTCGCTAATACTTCGTGAAATAAAAACTTTACAAGACCTCCTAGCCATTCTTTAAGAGAGAACTCTTTTTCTCCTTTTAAAAAATCGACTAAACTTCCCTTCTGACTCTCGGGTAAAAAGCCGCCGTATTGGGTAATAATATCGTCCCAAAACTGTTTGACTTCATCGATACCGAGCTTATCAATTTGTTCATTGACAAGTTCTTGCTGCTTCGGGGGTTCGGAAGCTTGTACATTTTCTGGAAAGAAAAAAAGAGGAACAAAAGAAGAGCGAGTATATTCACTTTAAACGTCCACCGCTTCATTTCGTCACCTCATATTAAGTAAAATTAATTGGGCAGCATTGAAATAATCGTTTCAATAATGACCGTCAAAATAGGAATTGCCATGGAGAGAATCAGCACTTTTCCACCTAATTCAATTTTAGAAGCAATGGCACCTTGTCCTGCATCTTTCGTAATTTGAGCACCAAATTCGGCGATATAGGCAATACCAATGATTTTCAAAATGGTTTCCACATAAATCATGTTAACGTGAGCATTGATCGACAGCCGCTCGACCATCTTAATAATCTCGTAGATTTGATCAATTAAAAAAAGAAAGATCACGGATCCCACGAATACGACAAGTAAAAAAGCAATAGGTGATTTATGTTCTTTTAAAATGAGTGCCAAAAATGTCGCTACTAATCCTAAGCCCACAATTTGAAGCATTTCAATGGCAAATCACCCCTCTACCCTTGAAATAAAAAAACCGATTTGATTTTTTGAAATAAGTCCTCCACAATCGAAGCAACCATAAATAAAATATAAATAAAACCGATGAGGGTAACCCAATTCGCGTAATCTTTTTTTCCCATCTGTTCGAGTACGGTGACTAAAAAAGCTACGACGATACCAATCCCAGCAATCTGAAAAATGGTGTTCATATCAATTCCCACATTCAATCCTCCTCCATCGCTACATCAATAGGATGACCAGTAGCAATCCAGATAGAAAGCCTAAACTTTTAACCATTTTTTCATAGCGATTCTGCTTATCAACTGCATCTTGTTCTTCGCGTTCGAGATGGTTCAGCGTCAGCAAAATATGCTTTTGCTGCGAATAACGATCATGCTGACCAAGCGTTTCACCAAATTGTTTTAAGATTTCCAGTTCTCCTGTTTTAAGTGCGGTTTGTTTCCAAAATTGGTCCAACGTCTTTTCCCAAGCTTCCTTGACACTTTCAGTACCTTCTTTTAATTTCATTGAAAATTCACTAAATAAAGAAGCTAAAGGGTTAGGAAGCTGTAGAGATAACAAATGAGCAACTTCTTGAAGAGGCCGGTTGCTATACATAATTTCCGCTTCTAACGACCGAAGAGCCGTTTTTAATTGCCTGAGCTGCCTAGGTCTTTCGCTAAGCTGCTTTGCAAACTCAAATCCTGTGTAAGTGGAAGCAAATAAGATAAAGATGGCACCAAACAGTTTCATACACCATCACCCTTTACTATTTTCAATAAGCGACTTTTCAGCGGTCAATTTCATGGAGTTATAATGCTCATCATAGATAGCCTGAAGTGTTCCAGGACCTCGGCTGTTCGATAGCACAACATACTTTTTAAATACGTGAAGTTTCATTAAAGCTTGCAAAGTGGGACGCTTCATTAAATCGTCAATGTCATACCCATGAACAGTCATAATGACACGAACACCAGCATTAACGGCTTCAAGTACGGCCTTACAATCTTCTTCACTTCCAACTTCATCCACGATCAGTACATCGGGACTCATGGAGCGAATCATCATCATCATGCCTTCAGCTTTCGGACAGCTATCTAATAAATCCATTCTAGATCCGAATGTATGCTGAGGAACCCCTTTAACAGCCCCAGCAATTTCTGATCGTTCATCTACAATCCCTACTTTAAACGGAGGAATCTTAGAGCGCTCTATGCCAGTGCTTATTACTCTGGCTAAATCACGAATCATGGTTGTTTTTCCTGTTTGAGGAGGTCCTATAATAACCGTACTTTGCCAATAGCGATTGTATAAAAAAGGAATAAGCTGATTCGAAATGCCAATCTTTTGTTTAGCAATCCGGATATTAAAGGATGATACATCGCGAATCACACGAACCTGTCCATTTTCCGTTACAACTTTTCCCGCTAGTCCAACCCGGTGTCCGCCTTCAATGGTGACATATCCTTTTTTTAATTCTTCTTCAATCATATAAATCGAAAACTGGCTTAGTTTATTTAAGATAAATAAAGCATCTTCTGCACTTGGAAGATACGATTCGAAATAAGGCTGATTGTTGATTGTAAATTCGACAGGTCTTCCTATGCGCACTCGAATTTCTTCTAGCACATGAGAATGGTTTGTGACATAAAATTCAACAGTCTTTTTTAAATTAGGCGGAAAAATTGCAAGTATTTCGTTTAACATATTCATCCCCTCATATTTGAACTCACTTCAATGTATTATGAGCTTGACCATTTTATGCCTACCTTTTATTTAAAAACACCGATTAAAATGAAGAGCACTCCTATTACAATCATGATTAATTTTCCAAAAGATAATTGATCTGCTACGGACACTAAGCCAATGGTGAAAGAACTCACCATTACAATCGGACCAACAAGCGCTAGCATTCCATTAATCATTAACGCTTTTTTCACATCATTGTTTGTGACAATTAAAATAGCGGCAATAAACTCAATAAATGAAGAAATAAATCGAAGGCACGCCATCGTTAATACCGTACCGTTTAAATGATCCAACCACTGCTTCATAAGCCCCTCCTATATCTCTGCGTTGTTTAGTACAACCTATGCAAAATAAGGAAGGGTTAGCACAAAAAAACACACAAAAAAGGCAGAGAATCATTCTCTGCCTTTTTCGTGTGTTTGCAGCTTGCTTACACGACCGAATTACGCGCGTGATACGTAGCTGCTGTCTGTTGTGTTAATAATTAATACGTCGCCTTCATTTACGAAGAAAGGAACGTTTACTGTTAAACCAGTTTCAACAGTTGCTGGTTTTGTACCGCCAGAAGCTGTGTCACCTTTAATACCAGGTTCAGTTTCTGTTACTTTAAGCTCAACTGTGTTTGGAAGTTCAACACCTAATGTCTCACCTTGATACATCATAATTGCGACTTCCATATTTTCTTTTAAGAATTTTAGCTCATATTCAATTGCACTCGCCGGAAGCTCTAATTGCTCATAAGACTGGTTGTCCATGAATACGTGCTGATCGCCGCTTGCATATAGATATTGCATTTTACGATTATCAATTTGAGCTTTTCCTACCTTTTCACCTGCACGGAACGTTTTTTCTTGCACAGCTCCTGTACGAAGGTTACGTAGTTTTGAGCGAACGAATGCAGCGCCTTTACCAGGCTTTACGTGTTGGAAATCCATTACACGCCAAATACCCCCGTCTACTTCTACTGTCAAACCTGTACGAAAATCATTTACTGAAATCATGAAGAAATCCTCCTACATTTTATAAAATAATGAACTCTTTTGATGAGTGCGATAATGCCTCATTACCTTCTGCTGTGACGATCGTATCATCTTCAATACGAACGCCCCCTAAGTCTGGTATGTAAATACCTGGTTCAACGGTTACAATCATACCTGGCTGCAGTACATCTGTAGATTTCACAGAAAGTGATGGGCCTTCATGTACTTCTAACCCTACGCCGTGACCGGTCGAATGTCCAAAATACTGGCCGTATCCGTGTTCTGTAATATAATCACGCGTTAGCGCATCTGCTTCTTTACCCGTCATACCTGCTTTGATACCGTTCATTCCGTTAAGCTCTGCTTGCAGTACGACATTATAAATTTCTTTTAGCTTATCACTTACTTCACCGACGGCAAATGTTCGTGTGATATCTGAACAGTAACCATTATAGTATGCGCCAAAATCAAGCGTTACAAGTTCCCCTTTTTCAATTACTTTGTCAGAAGCAACACCATGCGGTAAAGCCCCGCGATGCCCTGAAGCAACAATTGTATCAAAAGATGAAGATGTTGCGCCTTGTTTTCTCATAAAGAACTCCAGTTCATTCGATACTTGAAGCTCTGTTAAACCAGGACGAACAAAGGTTAAAATATGTTCATATGCTGCATCTGCTATTTTTGCAGCTTCCTTTAATATCTTAATCTCTGAGTCACTCTTTATCAAGCGTAAGTTTTCGATTGCGTGCGAGATTGGAACAAGTTCCGCTCCGATATGCTTATCAAATAATTGATGCTGTCCATATGTAACATAATTCTGTTCAAAACCAAGCTTTTTAATTCCAAATTGTTTCACTACACTCGCTACTTCTTCTACAATAGGACCCTTGTGCTGAACGATATCAAAACCTTCTGTTTGACTAGTTGCTTGTTCAACATAACGAAAATCTGTTACAAATGCCGCTTTGTCTTCAGAAATGATAACGACACCAGCAGATCCTGTAAAATTGGTCATATAGCGTCTGTTATATTCACTTGTAACGACAACACCGTCTACATTCAACTTTGAAAACTGTTCGCGTAGTTTTTCGATTTTCATTTTATTTCCCCCTTAATTGTAAAAGTGCCTGCAGAGCAAGCTCGTATCCGTATAAACCTAACCCGACAATTTGACCATGCGTAACAGGTGCCGTCACCGAATGGTGGCGAAACTCTTCACGCTTATGTACGTTCGAAATATGCACTTCAATAACAGGAACAGATATACTGGCAATCGCATCTCGAATGGCATAACTGTAGTGAGTAAAAGCACCAGGATTGATCATAATCCCATCAAACTTCTCATCCGCTTCGTGAATCCAGTCGATAATTACACCTTCGTGATTAGACTGTACGCACTCAACTTCTACCCCATGGTCTCTGCCTGCTCGCTGAAGCTTCTCTTCAAGATTTTGAAGATTATCTGTCCCATATACCGCCGGTTCGCGTACGCCTAAACGGTTTAAATTAGGACCGTTTATTACTAAAATCTTATTCATCTTATTTCAACACTCTCCCCTACTACGAACCCTTTATGCAGCTCACTTGTGTGAATTTACATTTTATTTTTCTTTTTAAATCATTATATAGAATATATTAGCATACGTTGGAACATTCACACTACTTATTCGCCGTTTGAAAATCTGTAGATTCATCTTTTGTTTGAAGCTCTGCCGCTTCAAAAGAAATGGAATATCCGATGAATACACCATATAAAATATAAATACAGAGGGATGAAATAATTGTGTTAGCTGGAAGCTCTCCAATTGTTTTCAAGTTAGGAAAGAGCGGATTCAAAACAACGAATACGATTGCCCACCATAATAAGCCGTAAGCAAAACCTATCCAAATTGTTTTAAACTTCTTTAATAGGACGTAGTATAACAACCCGACAACAATAGATAATACCCCTATGAGAAAAATACTGACGATAACACCTATTCCTTTATCCTTCCAATCACCTAATGCCCATGGATCTAAAAGCATATTTGGATTGATAACACTAAAGCTAAACAGATAATTTAAATAGCCAATAAAGCTCCAGAAAACCCCTCCAAAAAAGGAAATAAAGATGGCTTTAAATAAAAAAGATATTTCCTGTTTATGCGTAGGTTGGTTATCCTGTTTTTTTTCATGCTGTTCTTTAGGTTCTGACATATTAATCACCTCTTGATGTAGTATGAACTTTTTTCTCATTTCCTACCGACTCATTTCTAAGTTTTTACGTTTATTACTCTTCCTATACGCAAGAAGGGCGCCTGATATCGCAGAGACATTTTAAAACTACTTCGCACAGAGTTTCATAAACAAATTTTATAAATGAAAGGAAAAAAATTCATATGAAGGGTGTGGAGATGAAAAATATTGGCTAAACTAGATAACATGCATCCGCCTAGAGGTTTATTTGATTTTGCTGTAGAATATAAAATACTAAGAAGTCTAGTCTAGTTAAGTTAGGTTGGTGCCTGAAATGTCTAAATTACAAAAACCTGCGTATGGTGGTCAAGCCGTTATAGAAGGTGTCATGTTCGGTGGCAAACGTATGATGGTGACGGCTATTCGCCGCAAAGATCAATCTATTGATTATTTTCATTCAAAAAGAAAATCAAATTCCGTACTCACTGCTTTAAAAAAAATTCCTTTTTTACGAGGAATTGCTGCTATTGTTGAAGCCAGTGCAAACGGTACGCAGCACTTGAACTTTTCCTCTGAACGCTATGACGTGAATCCAGAAGATGATACTCAAGTAGCAGCAGAACAACAAAAAGAGAAAAAAGAATCAAAACTATCTTTAATATTTGGCGTTGCAACTATTGGTGTAATATCCTTTCTTTTCGGGAAAGTACTATTTACATTGATTCCTGTGTTTTTAGCACAATTGACACGTCCTGTTTTCACTTCAAGTGTAGCTCAAGTTTTTATTGAAGGAGTATTTAAACTATTATTGCTCCTTGGCTATATTTATGTGATTTCACAAACGCCACTTATTAAACGGGTGTTTCAATATCATGGAGCAGAACACAAGGTCATTAATGCATATGAAAACAATGCTGAACTTACGGTAGAAGCCGTTCAAGCACAATCTCGACTTCATTATCGCTGCGGAAGTAGCTTTATCCTCTTTACCGTAGTTGTAGGAATGTTTGTCTACCTACTAGTTCCAACGGATCCTCTTTGGTTACGAATTGTGGATCGCCTTGCATTAATTCCAGTTGTCCTTGGTTTATCATTTGAAGTGTTACAGTTAACCAATAAAGTTCGTCATGTCCCTCTTCTTCGCTTTTTAGGTTATCCCGGTTTATGGCTTCAGCTTTTAACAACCAAAGAACCAAAAGATGATCAAGTTGAAGTTGCGATTGCTTCATTTAAAGAACTTTTACGCGTTGAAAATGAACTTTCTTCTACCACTGACGAACAAGTTGTCTAATCCACACCGTTTTGCTTTCTTTTTTTACTATTTTAGGAGGTGAACAAAATGAGACGTCCATTCGTGAAACCACTTGTATATGGTCTAATCGGGTTAGGAGTCATTGGCTTTGCATTTACGTTGATTACAGATCCAGCTGTTTTATTACGTCAAGCAGGTTATATTTTTCTGTTTATCATTTTGTTTTACTTAGTTTATCGGTTTATTCTCCGCCCTTCTCAGACAAAAGGTCAAGATAGAGGCTATGTGCGCGCAGTAAAGCAATCGAAACTGCGTCAAAAAGAAAAAGAGCGAGGAAGCAACAAAGTTGATATGCATACGTACCGAAGCTCAAATAAGCGCCCGGTATCCAAATCAACGAAACCGCTAAAGAAAAAGAAAAACAACTCACACTTGACCGTCATCGAAGGTAAAAAAGGAAAAAAGAAAAATAGAGCATTCTTTTAAAAAAACAAGGAGAAAAGCCTCCTTGTTTTTTTAATAGCACCATTTTTTCAAAAATGCCCTTGTACGCTTTTTGCCAAACGCAATCAGCTCTTCCTTCCGTTCTTCTGTGAGGGTAAATTCTGTCGCAAAAACTTGATTAACAGGTAAAAAGATAATATTTTTTTCGTGACGTTTTGAAATATGTCTTGCATCGTGCGCATCTTTCATCGTCTCAAAAAGCGCACTGAATAAACCAACGGCATTTTTAATTTTATTCCGTTCTCTCTCTTCGTCCTTCGGACTCAGCTTCACACCAATTACCGGTCGTTTCTTCAAACTTTTATCATCATCAAATAAAAAAATTGGAAAGTTGCTTAACACTCCCCCGTCGACTATTAAACTGCTTGGAGTAGATTTTAATTTAACCGGCTCAAAAAAATATGGAATGCTGCAGCTCATCCGAACGGCTCTTGCTACAGAAAAACGATTCGGATCAATGTGATATTTAGGCAAATCATCTGGAAGAACAAGCATCGTACTGTTGGTCAAATCTGACGCAATAATACGCAGCGACTGATCAGGCAAATCAGCAAATGTACGAATTCCTCTGCTCCGCAACTTCTCAGCAATCCACTTTTCAAGCCTTTCTCCTTTATATAATCCCATTTTCCAATATAAAAACAGCCATTTTGTCAAGCTCGATGGTAAAAAGGACATTCTTTGATCTAGGAAAGAAGATAACTCAATTTCATTCATCATTTCAACGATTTCTTCACTTGTATAACCAGCTGCTACAAATGCACAAATAATGGAACCCGCACTCGTTCCCGCTAACCGCCGAAAAATAAAGCCTTTTTCTTCTAGAGCTTGTAACGCACCAATCAGTGCAAGCCCTTTAATACCGCCACCTGAAAATACTCCGTCGACGTACACAGCCTCTCCTCCAAACTACCTACTCTACATTTGTAGTCGACTCAGCAACAAGTTATGATAAAAAGAAAAAAAGCAGTGACGCTATTGGCCGCTGCTTTTTCCTTATAATTTTTGCTCTTCTTCATTTCGTTTCTGTACATTGCGAAGATCTTGAATACGGTTATGATTTTCTTCAAAGTATTGAACCAAGTCCCCAATTCGATCAATGGAATTCCAGCTTAAATGATGTTCAATTCCTTCTACGTCATCATAAATATTCTTCTCATCTACGCCAATGATTCGCAATAGCTGCTCTAAGAGCTCGTGGCGATAAACAAGACGTTTTCCAATCTTCTGTCCCTTAGCTGTTAAAACAAGGCCTCGATATTTTTCATAAATTAAGTACTCATCTTTGTCTAGTTTTTGAACCATCTTTGTTACAGATGAGGGGTGAACCGCCAATGCATCAGCAATATCAGACACTCGAGCGTATCCTTTATCTTCAATTAGCATATATATTTGTTCAATATAATCTTCCATACTCGGTGTAGGCATGAAATCTCCCCCAATTAATATTATGTATTGCTAATAATAAGTCATAAATGTCTGTTTCTTATAGTGATATCGTGTTCATGTTTGATAATCTATGTGAAAAAAACGTGTAAATAAAGCGATGTCATAAGATAAAACTGGATAAAAGACATTCAATTAAAATCATACTACAATGCTTATTCAAATACAAGAACCGTTCTCTCCCGCTTCTTATTTATGCCCCATTTTCATACATAATAAAAGCCGACTCACTTGAGTCAGCTTTTACTAGTCAATCATGATTAAAAATTAAAGGCCGCATTTCAGCTGTGCACCACAGTTTGTACATGTGTTGCATCCGCCCATTTCCTCTACCGTTCCTTGACGGCAAACCGGACACGTATTACCTACTTCAGAACCGATTGTTACATCAGTTGAACGAATTTCATTAATTGTATCAACTAACACAACGTGTGGTTTTGTTTCTTCTTTTGGCGCTTCAATTTCTTCATCAAATGTATTTTCTTCTGCTTTTAGCGTTAAGACTTGTGCATCACGGCTTCCGTCTACGTACACCGTACCGCCTTTTGCTCCGCCTTTATACAGACGCTCGTACACTTTTTGAACTTGCTCTACCGTGTAACCACGAGGAGCGTTTACTGTTTTACTAATTGAGCTATCAATCCAGCGCTGAATCACACATTGCACGTCCGCGTGAGCTTGTGGTGCAAGTTCCATAGCTGAAATGAACCATTCAGGAAGATTGTTTGGATCTGCTTCTGGATGCTGATCTAAATACTCTTGAACGATATCAGCTTTCACTTCAATAAACTTACCTAAACGACCGCTTCGGAAGTATGAGAATGAGAAATAAGGTTCAAGACCCGTTGATACTCCAACCATCGTTCCAGTACTGCCTGTTGGCGCTACTGTTAATAAATGAGAGTTTCGGATACCGTGCTCTTTAATGTTTTCACGAATATCTTCAGGCATTTTTTTCATGAAGCCTGTATTTGTGAATGCTTCACGTAAAGAAGCAGTTTCAGCATCTGTTTCGCCCACTAAGAACGGGAAGCTTCCTTTTTCTTTTCCAAGCTCTACAGACGCGCGGTAAGCCGTCGTGGCAATTGTTTCAAACACTTTATCTACTAACTCATTGCCTTTGTCAGAGCCGTATTCTGTTTCACAATAAATAAGAAGATCGTGAAGACCCATTACACCAAGACCAACGCGGCGTTCGCCAAGCGCTTGCTTTTGGTTCTCTTCTAAGAAATAAGGAGTTGCATCAATAACGTTATCTTGCATTCTAACGCCCGTTTCAACCGTTTGACGTAGCTTTTCAAAGTTAACTGTTTTTGTTTCTTTATCTGCCATTTGCGCTAAGTTAACAGCAGCTAAGTTACAAACAGAGAATGGTGCAAGTGGTTGTTCCAAATTTGTTATCGTAAAGGCTTTTTATCCTCTACCTCTTACGCTTCATATTTACGTAAGTTCAGCATACGTTTTCGTTACAATTATTCAGCCATTTCTTTCAAGTACAACATTAATGCTTTTCTACCTTGATCTTTTCCTAAAACAGCTTTGGTAATAACTCTTATATCTTTTACATCATAGATTTGGGCTATCTCGTCCATTAAAGGTTTAAGGTATGTGGAAATTTTATTTAAAGGAATCGAAGTTACTAAAGGTGCATTTGCTTTAGACCATGATTCAACATGATTTTTAATCTGTTGGTGAAGAATTTTTCTATGTTGAACATATGCTTGAGTAGCTGTTTTAATAGCTACTGCTCCACTGCAATGTCTACTACAATACTGCTTCTTTGTAGTAATCAACACTTCCATCTCTTTACCACATTTCAAGCAACAAATAACTTTTCTTCCTACCTTAATTTTACCTTTTTGAGACAAGCCACTTTTTCTTAAGCCTTCTATCATTTTAACTTTAGCTATACCATTACTCGCCCATAAAGCCTTAGTATGTTTGCCTATTTTTATTTTAGCCTCTTCAGTATGTTTCATATTATAATGACCGTTTAATTCACCTTTCAATGACTTACGGATAGTCGTAGCCTCTGAATTGATCCATTGGTCAATGACTGAATTTAAACTAAATGGCAAAGCACGATAGATAACTAACAATTCTTTATAAGATATTAAAGAGCATTTGATACCATAAGTTTCAGAAACTATATTTAGAGATTTTTTGGCTATATCAATTTCTTTTTGACATTTAGATTTAATTTCGACTATTTCAACTGTGTCACCATATTTATCTGTAATAAAAAAATCTGGTTTAAATAGTTTAAATCCTATGTCAAATACCTCTACTTCATAAAGCCAGCTTATTCTCATATAGTCAAGATACCTTGCGTAAGCATATTCATAAGAACTTCTTAAGTAAATACCTTTATAATACCCAGCATACCCTCTGTTCACTAGATACGCCCCTTTGCAAGAGTTTTCAAGGCAGTTCCTATACGGCTAGAAAATTGTAACGTTGCGGCCTCGTGGAAGCATTATAGTCTGTTATACAGGATCAGCTTCTATGCGTTGCCCCTGACTAAACCTTTACGTTTAGCCTTCGGTTCAGATTCCCATCTCAGGGTTCCTGCTTTATTCCGCAATGTTTTACATGAGGCAAACTATTCACCACATGGATTCGTTGCAACAACGTGCTGACCATATGCTTGAGCATTTGTCATGTCATTGGCATTGTCGAAGAAGAAAATGCCTGGTTCAGCTGAGTACGTTGCACAAATATTAATTAAGTTCCATAGCTCTTTTGCACGGATAGTACGGTACGTACGAACTTTGTTTCCTTGTTTTGCCCACTCGCGCACGTCGCCTACTTCGTGCCAGTTTTCATTGTAGTTAGCCATTTCTTCTTTTGAATAGCTTTCTACGTCTGGGAAGCGAAGTTCGTATTCACCGTCGTTTTCAACAGCATCCATAAAATCTTTTGTTAAGCATACAGAAATGTTTGCTCCTGTTAAAAACTCTGAGTTATGAACGCTGTACGTTCCGCCTGTTTGCAGCTTTTCTTCTGCATCTTTAATGATTTTTTCATTAAATCCACCAAGACCAGGAATTTGTTTATAGTTAATGATTCCTTGGTACATTGCTTCTTCAGACTCTGTTAGCGGCGTGAACTTCAATTTATCTTGAGCGTGCTTTTTAATCATTTCGTCATTTGTGTTTTCAATTAAGAAACGTAAAATGCGAGGGTTTTGCATTTTAGAAATAATAAACTCTACAATGTCAGGATGCCAGTCGGCAAGCATGATCATTTGAGCCCCACGACGCGACCCACCTTGCTCAACAAGATGCGTCAGTTTAGCAATATCATCTAACCATGAAACTGAACCAGATGATTTGCCGTTTACACCGCGAGCCAGCGTGTTGCGCGGGCGAAGAGTTGAACCATTCGTTCCAACACCGCCTCCGCGGCTCATGATTTCCATTACTTGTTTGCGGTGTTCTGAAATACCTTCACGTGAATCTTTTACATAAGGCATTACGTAACAGTTAAAGTACGTTACGTCCGTGTCAGCACCTGCACCGTAAAGAACGCGGCCAGCGGGTACAAAGTTTAGCTGAACAAGCTCTTGATAGAACTTTTCAAACCACTCTTTGCGCTTTTCTTCTGTTTTTTCCACAGAAGCTAAGCCTGTTGCATTACGTTTTGCAATTTGCTCATAGAAGACCTCTAGAGGTTTTTCAATGACATCTAAAGAACGAGTAATTAACCCATTTTCTGCTTCTTCAGGTGATAAAGCTCCTCTAAACTCATCTTCTACCTTGACAACAGCGGTTTTTTGCTCAAAATTAATGCTTTCCACATAGCCAAGTCCTCGTGCTGGAAATTTTGGGTCTTCCTTTACAGTTAGAACAACAAAATCTCCTTCTGATAACGTTAATTTTTCCGTATCTTTAAACGCATAGCGGTCTAACATTACCAATCTTGAAACACCTTTATGAGTTAACTTCATATCCGGTGTAATCGGATGTACTTGCGGAAAGCGTTCAATATCTGAATTGAGCTTTTCAACATTCATATTCACTTTTTGATTTAACAAAACAGTCATTCTCACAACTCCTTACCTATCGAACATCTATAAATTTATTAACTCTATTTCCTTTTAAAGGAAATAGAGTTTTTCAATCAACTATCAATAACTTACCACACGGCTTGGACGAATTCAATATATAGTATTTGACACTTCTCCAAACATCTACATATAGAAGGGTGTCAAGTGAAATATTTTTTTTTTCGTAAAAAAAGTGTTTGACTTTTCTTCCCTATGTATTCTATTAGCCAAGCATTGTTTCTAAAAATTCCAATAAAAAGTGCAACTTATAAGAAGTTGCACTTTTATCTATTTACCATCCGCATTCGTTTAGCGCTTAAAGTTCCATTCATCCGATCCGTACTTTGTGCGCGCTAGTTCTTCTACATATGCTTCCTCTTCTTCAGACAGTGTATACGGTTCTAAATCGATATCAAGAGCAGAAGCAAATCCTTTATAAAACGCTTCTTTTGCTTCTTCGATAGAAATTTTGCGGCCCGCAATTGCATTGATGGCTACCGCTTTAGAACGAAATGCGCGCTGCATTCTTTCTTTCACGCGGTCATTTGGATAATTAAACACGCTGAATAATTTATCTTCATCAATCTCTAACAGAATAGAGCCGTGCTGTAGAATAACTCCTTTTTGTCTAGTTTGGGCACTTCCAGCAATTTTGCGGCCCTCTACAACAAGTTCATACCAAGAAGGAGCATCAAAGCACACGGACGAACGAGGGTTTTTTAAGCTATTTTTTTCTTCTTCTGAACGAGGAATAGCAAAATAAGCCTCGAGCCCTAACGAACGAAATCCTTCCAGTAAACCTTCAGAGATGACGCGATATGCCTCTGTAACTGTCTTAGGCATATTAGGATACTCTTCAGATACAATGACGCTGTAAGTAAGCTCTTCATCATGAAGCACGCCCCTGCCGCCCGTTGGACGTCTCACAAAGCCTAATCCTAATTCTTTTACTTTATCAAAGTTAATTTCTTTTTCAGCTTTTTGAAAATAACCGATCGACAGCGTTGGAGGGTTCCATCCGTAAAAACGAATCGTAGGTGGAATTTCTCCTTTACTATGCCATTCTAATAACGCTTCATCTAACGCCATATTGTAATAAGGCGAACGGTTGTTGGAATCAATAAATCTCCACTTTGCTTTCATCTACCTCATCCTCAGCTATATGTAATATAAAAAATAAATCCGTTTTTTAGTCTACCAAAAGATTGAGCTAAGGAAAAGCAAAGAGCAACATAAAACTACGAATTCAAATGTGGTAGTTTTTTCATTTCGGGGAAGAAATACGCTAGATTCAAGGCAAAATCGCTTTACTTCTAATTTCATTCACTTATATAATAAGAGTATGGATTTTGTCGAAGAAAGGAAGAATCAGCATGTCAGCAATTACAGCAGTACTCATTTTACTTGGAGTAATCATCATATACTCTGTCGTTATGTTCTTTATCCAACGTCGCATTATGAAAACGTTAACTGAAGAAGAATTCCGCAGCGGCTACCGCAAGGCGCAGCTAGTTGATATTCGCGAACCGAATGAATTCGAAAACGGACATATTTTAGGCGCACGAAATATTCCTCTTTCACAGTTCCGTATGCGCATTAAAGAATTTCGTGCGGATCAGCCTGTGTACATCTATTGTCAAAGCGGAATGCGCACAGGACGTGCAGCACAAATGCTTCGTCGCCACGGTGTTCAAGAAATCTATGATTTAAAAGGCGGCTTCAAAATGTGGAACGGTAAAGTAAAAAAGAAAAAATAATGGTATGTATATAGAAAAACCTCGCCTTTGGGCGAGGTTTTTTGTTAGACGTTTTGAACAGCCTGTTCTTTCTGATAGCGAAGAACTGGTTTTCTCGCTGCCAGCGTTTCGTCAAGGCGCTTCACAACCGTTGTATGCGGAGCTTCCTGTACGAGTTCAGGCGTCTCTTCTGCTTCTTTTGCAATTTGAATCATCGCATCGATAAACGCATCTAGCGTTTCTTTCGACTCCGTTTCCGTTGGTTCGATCATCATGCACTCTTCTACGATAAGAGGGAAGTAGATAGTCGGCGGATGATAGCCAAAATCAAGCAGTCGTTTCGCGATATCCAATGTGCGCACACCAAGCTTTTTCTGACGTTTTCCTGATAAAACAAATTCGTGCTTACAGTGACGGTCAAACGGCAGCTCATAGTGTTCTGCTAAACGACGCATCATATAGTTGGCATTTAGCACAGCGTTTTCCGTTACGGCTTTTAAGCCGTCTGGACCCATTGAACGAATATACGTATAAGCGCGAACGTTGATACCGAAGTTACCGTAAAACGGCTTTACGCGTCCAATTGACTGAGGACGGTTATAGTCAAAGTGATAGCCTTGTTCTGTTTTCACAAGCACTGGTTTAGGCAGATACGGAATTAAATCTGCTTTTACCCCTACCGGACCAGAACCAGGACCGCCGCCTCCATGAGGACCTGTAAAGGTTTTATGAAGATTTAAATGAACAACGTCAAATCCCATATCTCCAGGACGAGCTTTGCTTAATACTGCGTTTAAATTTGCACCATCATAATAAAGTTTTCCACCTGCTGCGTGAACAATTTCAGCCATTTCTAAAATATCTTCTTCAAATAACCCTAGCGTATTTGGGTTTGTTAACATTAAAGCGGCTGTATCTTCTCCCACTACGCGGCGTAAATCCTCTAAGTCCACTAAACCATGTTCATTTGATTTTACCGTTACCGTTTCAAATCCTGCAACTGTTGCCGAAGCAGGGTTCGTTCCGTGAGCTGAGTCTGGAACAATGACTTTTGTTCGCTGCGTCTCACCATTTGCTTCATGATAGGCACGAATCATCATAAGCCCGGTCCACTCGCCATGAGCACCCGCTGCTGGCTGAAGTGTTACTTCATCCATTCCCGTAATTTCTGTTAAATGCTCTTGTAAATCATATAAAAGTTCGAGAGCACCTTGAACCGTTTGCTCATCTTGAAGCGGATGAATATGCGCTAACCCAGCAATGCGTGCTGCTTGTTCATTCACTTTTGGATTATATTTCATCGTACATGAACCAAGCGGATAAAACCCTGAGTCCACTCCATGATTTCGTTTTGAAAGCGCGGTGTAATGACGCATAATATCGAGTTCTGATACTTCAGGAAGCTCAGGAGCTTCGGTACGGACATACGCTTTTCCAAGCAGCTCTTCAGCATTTACTTGCGGAACATCTAACTCCGGCAATGAATAGCCGATTCGCCCTTCTTTACTGCTTTCAAAAATAAGTGATTGATTTTGATTAAGCATGAAGATCCCCCAATTCATTTACAAGTTGGTCAATTTCCTCTTTTGTACGGAGTTCTGTAAAAGCAAGCAGCATGTGATTTTCAAGCGCTTGGTTATCACGGCTAAGATCATAACCGCCAATTATTTTTGATGCTAATAAATGATTGTTTGCTTCTGTTACCGAAACAGGAAGCTTCACGACTAGTTCGTTAAAAAACGGTCCTTCAAATGCTACATTTACCCCTTTTGCCTTTAACGCTTCATATGCATAATGCGTTTTTGATAAGTTTTGCAGCGCCATTTCTTTTACACCTTGCTTGCCTAAAGCTGTCATGGCAACTGATGCTGCTAAAGCATTTAACGCTTGATTTGAACAAATGTTAGACGTCGCTTTATCGCGGCGTATATGCTGCTCACGCGCTTGAAGGGTTAAAACAAACCCTCGCTTACCGTTTTCATCCACCGTTTGCCCTACTAATCGTCCTGGAATTTTTCGCATAAGCTTAGACGTAGTTGCAAAGTATCCGCAGTGCGGGCCTCCAAATTGACTTGGAATACCAAATGGCTGTGCATCTCCAATGACAATATCAGCTCCAAATTCTCCAGGAGGCGTAAGTAAACCTAATGATAAAGGATTGCTTGAAACCACAAACATACATTTTTCTTGATGAGTAATTTCTTCAATTTCTTTTAACGGCTCGATTTGTCCGTAGAAATTTGGATACTGGACAATAACAGCTGCCACGTCACTTCCCATCTCTTTTTCTAATGCAATCATATCTGTTACGCCGTCTGCTGCAGGGATTTCTACCACTTCAATGTATTGACCCTTCGCATACGTTTTTAACACATCTTTTGACTCAGGGTGAACGGCCGCAGAGACAAGTACTTTTTTCTTTTTCGTTTGACCCGCACTGAGCATAGCGGCTTCTGCTAAAGCAGTTCCTCCGTCATACATAGAAGAATTGGCCACGTCCATCCCCGTTAACTCACAAATCATTGTTTGAAATTCAAAGATGGCCTGAAGTTCTCCTTGAGAAATTTCCGGTTGATACGGAGTATAGGCCGTATAAAATTCCGAACGAGAAATAACATGATCAACAATAACCGGCATGTAATGATCGTAAACTCCTGCTCCTAAAAAAGAAGCATAGTCTTTTAAATGAGCATTTTTAGCAGCCATATTATTTAATTCTTTTAACAGCTGAGGCTCTGAAGCCGCTTTTTTAATATTGTATTCTCCTTGAAAACGAACGCGCTGCGGAATATCTGAAAATAAATCACCAACAGATGAAACACCAATTGCTGCTAACATTTGCTGCTGATCTTGTTCTGTCATTGGTAAATAGCGATGTAACATGTTAAATTCCTCCCCAAAGCTTACTTTGAACGTTTATAAAAAGGTGTTGAAACCACTTTTGCTTTTAAGCGTTTTTTCCGAACCTGCACTTCCACTTCTTGACCAAGCTCTGTATACTCTGCTGATAATAGCGCTAAACCGATGTTTTTCTTTAATGTCGGTGACTGTGTACCTGTTGTCACAAATCCAATTTGTTCTTCATCTGCAAATACTTCGTAACCGTGTCTTGGTATACCTTTATCAATCATTTCAATTCCTACCAGCTTACGAGGTGCCCCGCTTTCACGCTGTTCTTTTAAAACTTCTTTTCCAATAAAGCTGTCTTTGTTCGTCTTTACTGCAAATCCAATTCGAGCTTCAATGGGCGTAATATCTTTTGAAAGCTCTTGGCCATATAAAGCCAAAGTAGCTTCAAAACGAAGCGTATCACGAGCGCCTAGTCCGCAAGGCAACACCCCGTCCTCACTTCCTGCTTCTAAAATAGCCGTCCACAAGTGAGAGGCGTCAGCTGAAGAACAATAAATTTCAAAACCATCTTCTCCGGTATATCCAGTACGTGAAACAAGAGCATTTACATTCGCTACTTCTACATCATCAGCAAATGTAAATGGCTTTAATGAAGCTAAATTTTCATTCGTTAACGTTTGTAAAACTTTTTCTGCTAAAGGACCTTGTAATGCTAGCTGCGCAGTTTCATCAGATTGATTAACGAGCGTTACATCTCCTTGCTTGTGAGACACAAGCCACTCATAGTCTTTTTGAATATTAGCAGCGTTTACTACCAGCAAATACTCTTGATCTGCTTTTTTGTAAATCAGCAAATCATCTACCGTGCCTCCGTCTTCATAACACATAGCCGTATACTGCGCTTTTCCATCTACAAGGGTAGAAACGTCATTTGTCATCGTATGCTGAAGAAAAGCTAAGCTATCAGCTCCTGTCACAAGAATTTCTCCCATATGAGAGACATCAAAAAGACCTGCCTTTGTACGTACAGCTTCATGCTCTTCTTTAATAGAAGAAAATTGAACGGGAAGAGCCCATCCTCCAAAATCAATTGTTTTGGCACCATATTTTTGATAGGTATCATAAAGCGGCGTTTTGTGTAATTCTGTTGTCATATTTATGTCCTCCTCTTTTTCACGTGAAACTTTTCATAACGGGGAGTTTTCAAATAGTGTGGGAATCACTATGTATCCAAACAAAAAAGGACAGAAAACCCCCTACTGTATTTAGTAGGAAGTCTCTGTCCTTTTCACCTGAAAGTTTACCTATAAACGAATAGGTTTGCCTCGTGGGTGGTCTATAAACGCATAGACACTCTCCAGAGCTGCGTCAAACAAGAGTCTTTTTGCCTGAGAGATTCACAATTTTATTGCTTGCTCCTTCGGCGCTACATTCAAGTAGTCTCTCCCCGTGTCGTCATTCGCTTCTATAAAGTTGGTAAAGTTGGGCATACTACTGAAAGATGTATTTATCTTTATTCACACAATCATTTGTAAAGTGCTAATCTATTTTCTTTTTCAAATTTTCTAAATATATTTTTATCCTACCTGATTCTTATCATTTGTTCAATAAAAATTTTTTACAAAGGAGCATTTTTATCATGAAAGTGAAATTAAACATCGATGAAACATGGGAAGCAGCCTTCTCAACTAAATTGGAGCAAGACGGCCCTTGGTCTGCATGGGATTTGTATAAACTTGCCTATGAAATAGAAGACCAAACGCTTATCTCAGAATTTGAAGGACTACAAAGCCCAAAACATCTAGCCGATTTAACGCCGCTTCCTCATCAGCTCGAAGTAGCCAAACAAGTAGTCGAAACAATGAATGGGAAAGCCATTTTAGCAGATGAAGTAGGACTAGGGAAAACGATTGAAGCAGGGTTAATTTTGAAGGAATATATGATTCGCGGGCTTGTTAAAAAAGTTCTCATTTTAGTTCCAGCTTCGCTTGTTTCACAGTGGGCTATGGAATTGAATCAAAAATTTTATATTCCCGCGGTCCCTCAAAGAAAATCATATGTGTGGGATCAGTGTGACATCGTTGTGTCTTCAATTGATACAGCAAAACGTTCTCCTCATCGAGAAATTGTGCTAGAACAAGACTACGACCTCATCATCATTGATGAAGCTCATAAACTTAAAAACAACAAAACAAAAAACTATGAATTTGTTCAAAGCCTGAAAAAGAAATTTTGTCTGTTGCTAACCGCAACACCGATTCAAAATCGAATTGAAGAAATTTTCAACTTAGTCTCTCTTTTAAAGCCTGGCCATCTCGGCAATAAAGACTATTTTGAAGAATTATTTTCTGCTAAAAAACGCTCTTTGCAAAACGATGAGCACTTAAAAGAGCTTGTTAACAAAGTTATGATTCGAAATCGCCGCCATGATACGGGTATCGAATGGACGAAGCGAATTGTTCAAACCATTCCTGTTGAATTTTCACCGAAAGAACGCGAGCTATACGATGCGATTACGTCTTTTAAAGGAAACGGACTGCACCCTTCAAGTGCTTTTTCAATTTTAACCCTGCAGCGAGAGGCCTGCAGCAGCCGTGAAGCGGTGTATATGACATTAAAAAACATGCTGGAACGTCAGGAAGATCAAAACAGCGCATTAACGGAACATATGATTACTCCGTTAATGCAACTACTTCAGCAAGTGCCGCAAAATGCAAAAGCAGAAAAAGTTCTGGAGCTCGTTCAAAAAATTGATGACAAAGTTATTATTTTCACTGAGTACAGAGCAACTCAACTGTACTTACAGTGGTATTTAAAACAGCATGGAATTACCTCTGTACCGTTTAGAGGAGGATTTAAGCGAGGTAAAAAAGACTGGATGAAGCAGCTTTTTGAAAGCCACGCGCAAGTATTTATTGCCACTGAAGCGGGCGGAGAAGGAATCAACCTTCAGTTTTGTCATCATATTATTAACTATGATCTACCGTGGAATCCAATGCGTCTAGAACAGCGAATTGGAAGGGTACATCGTTTAGGTCAAAAGCATGATGTTCACATTTACAATTTAGCGATTCAACATACGGTCGAAGAACATATTTTAAAATTGTTATACGAAAAAATAAACCTGTTTGAACGAGTTGTTGGAGAGTTAGATGATATTTTAACAAAGCTTGATTTAAAAAATATCGAAGAGCATATTCAAGATATTTTATTTCATTCACGGAGTGAAGGAGAAATAAAAATCAAAATGGAGAACTTGACGTCTATTATTCAATACGAAGACAGCGAGGAGGATCAGCATGCAGCAAACTGATATTCATCAATTTTTAAAGCGTTACTTTCTAGCTAATAATTGTTCTATTGTTACAGAAACACCGTCTTATCTGACGGTTCAATTAACGATTGAACTCGACAAAGAATTGATGAATCGTCCATTTTATTGGCACTATATTGAAAAGACGGGAGGAGAAGCAATTCCTGCTTCGCTCACTTTCATTACAGACCCAGCATTTGAAGACGATTCCGTTCAAGGCGAACGAATTCATTTTGGCTCACCTAGGCTGCACCAAATTTTCGCTTCTACTCAGAAACTAGGCGGGTTTATTCACTTGTATGAACAAGTTGCATCAGCTCAGCAAACAAATCAGCCTTTACATCCTTGGCTTGCGTTAAATATTAAAGTCTCGTACAAATGCGATCGCAAAAAAGATGAGCTTTTGTCGCTTGGTATTAATTTAATCAATGGACAAATCGTTGAATCATTTCATGAATTAATCATTAATCAAAATTTGTCATCTAAAATCTCAGACTATTGCTTTACTCTTTCACCTTTTATTAAACCGAAAAGTGCCATCTCACGACTCACATCATATGTGACTGACTATGTTAAAACTCAGCCAACTGAATGGGCTGAAAAAGCGCAGGAAAGATGGTATGAAGACTTAGCGCTTCTTGATCATTTTTACGAAACGGCGGAGGAGCTGCCAGAAATATATATGACCGAAAAAACAGCGCTTCAAGAGCTGTACGAACCGACTATTTTATTCAAGTTTATAAACGGTGGCTTATTTTACATATCGCCTGAAACGATGTCTCGTCAATTTAATAAAACACAAGCCGGTTAAAAAAAGATGAGCATATGATATGCTCATCTTTCTTTTTTCTTTCTGTACCACAGCATAAACGACAGCGGAATCATTCCAAACCATCTGTTTGCAAAAGGTGCTCGCTCTTCTTTTTTTTGAATCTTTTTCGTTTTCCTCTCTTCTTTTGGCTGATCCATATATTGTACAAATTGCTGAGTCATATATTTTACATAATCATTCGTTTTCATATAATCATCTCCTCAGCACTATTATATCCGGAGAGAAAGAGACTTAATCCGTCCACTTCACAATGTGCTGATCCTTTTTTTGAATATATGCGGTTTCTGTCAATGCTCTTCCTTGCAATGTTTGACACTTTATTTTTAGAATAATCATCTGTTCATCTTCACTTACTACTTCGTATGAAACCGTACCCGTTTCTAATACTAAGGGTGCAGATGGAGATTTATTCTGTTCTTTTATTTCTTTTTTCACATGTACCACCGCGTTTTCTAGAAGATGCTGCAGACGATTTTTCTGCTCTACTTCTTGATAAAATGAACTTTTCGTCACAAAATAAGTGGTTTGTTGAGCTACTAACAGAAGAAAAAGCGCACAGAATGCCAACACAACCGGGAGAATAAACCCTTGCTCATTATGTTTCATAAGCAAGCATCAAAAACGTCGTAATGGTTTCTTCTCTAACTTTGTTAACACCGTCTGTTGAACGAATCAACAGCCTTTCTTTTTGCTGTTCATACATAATATTCTTAATGTGCTGCAGCACCACTTCATGACCGCTTTCATCCACTCGTCTTCTTATCTTATCTTCATAGCGTTCATAAGTGATGATCTGATTATTTTCCATTTTCAACGTAAGCGTAGTCGCATGAATTCCCACTTCTTTTGCTTCTCGATATTCCATAGCAAGTTGATTCACAAAAATTCCCCACTCCATTTCATTCATACTAAAGTCCGGATTATACGTTTGCTTAGCTAGCGGAATGATAATGGGGAAAAATGAAACAATGATCAAAAAAAGAGTAAAACTGACTAACACCTCTACAAGCGTAAAGCCTTTTTCACTTTTCACTTCAACATCACATCACACTTCTTTTTCATTTTATCAGCGGAATCTGTCCATTCTACACAAAGCTTTTGAGCACTTTCTCCGTTCCACTTCAGATAAAACACAACGTTTTCTTTTATGATTTTTTCTCGCTGTTTATATCCTGCTTCATATTTATATTTCAATAGCTCTTCGTGCAAGATAGCATCAGCTTGATACGAAACATATTGCTTCTTTTCTGCTTCCTTCATCTGAACATACAAAGGAATAATTGTACCGGTTAGGAGTAAAAGCATGCTAAATGAAACAAGCATTTCTAACAAGGTATAGCCCTGCTGACCCTTACATCTTGTCCACATAAAAACGCCCTCTACCTATTTGAAAAGTAACTTTGTATTTAAACTTTTGACTGCTGATAAAAATGGTCTTTGCTTGAGAAATATTGCCGTTTTTGTTGTATTGTATCGTGGAATTGCCGCTTCCAAACGTGATATGAATGGTGGAGTCATAGGTGCGCTTATAAAGAACGGCACGAGAATCAGAAACAATATATTCTGTTCCGTTCGGTGCGAAGTTAATTTTAATTGGAGATTCTCGGTTCATGGCTGTCTGCTGCACATAAAACGTGTCGCTTTGCAGCTGTCGCAAGAATAATGTGATTTTGTAATATTCCACAAGCGGCCGAATGGTTACGATAATGGAAAACATCATCACTTGCACAATAAATAAAACCATCAGCATCTCAATGAGGGTAAATCCTTTTTGCTTAAGAAGAACCACTAGCCGTAACCTTTCCGGTACCGTCAATTTGAATAGCTTGACCATTTGGACACACGGTGCCTTCTTTTAAGTAGCCTCCTGCTTCAAGCTCTTCTAGACTTGGTTTTTCGCCGTTTTCAAGCTCATATACTTGTACCTCAGCCTCTACGGTTTTGACAAGAGCTGAGCAGCCTTTGTTGTTAATAACCGTATTATGCTTTAATACATTTGGAATCATAATGAGCAAAAGCACGGTAATAACGAGCATAACGATTAACATTTCAATAAGGGTAAACCCTTTATTACCTTTTAGAATCATATTCTTTCACCCTTCTACAAGCTCGACATCACTTCTAACATCGGAAGCATAACAGACATATACATAAGCAGAATGACCATTCCGATGAACAAAAATGTAAGCGGCTGTACATATTTTAAAATACGAAAAATAAATTGTTCCATTCTTTCCATCATAAATAGACTGTAATCATACAGCTCTTGAGAAAGCTCACCGTTCTGCTGGCCATGCACAATAACATGAGCCAAGTCTTTTTCATAATGAGATTTAGCTGAAACGATATGATCTAATCGCATTCCTGAGGAAAGTTGATCTGTAAAAGCAAAAGCTTCCACTTGAAAGAACGGATGATGCTCCTGCTTTTGAAAAAGAGCAAAACATTCATAAATAGATAAACCACCGTTTAATAAATTGCTCATATGAACAGAAAAAAAGTAGGAGTTAAATAGCCGTGTGAACGTTCGGATAACGGGAACTCTCATAAAAAGCTGCATTTGAACTACTGGAGGCAATTTTTTAATGTAAATTACATAAAACAAATAAAGGATGATTGGCATACTGATGACTGCAGGTAACACAAAAGGAAAGAACGACATCGCCTGCATAAATAAGAGGATAAACGAAGACTGCTTGTTTCCAAAGGATAAGTACAGAGCTTCAAACTGCGGAAGTAAAACCGTACTTAAAACAAATAAAATGGAAAGAATAAACAGAAGCAGCAATACGGGATATTGAACAAGCTTTTGAAATTTTTTACGATGCCTTACTTTTTCTTCAATCATTGAGCTACTTTCTTTTAAAGCAAATTGAAGATTTCCATGCTGTTCCGCAAAATATAAATAGCTTAAAATATCACGGTGAAACTGAAGTTTAACAAAAGCATCGTGCAAAGATTCTCCTCGTTTTAACTGCTCAAGACATTTTTCAATATCCGTTTTTTCTTTGTTAGATACTTGAAACGTCAAAAATGAAAGAGCTTGAGAAAGAGTGTAGCCTTTTTCTAAGAGCTTGGAGACCTGCTTAAGAATTTTTGCTTGCTGAGCCAGAGACCACCTTTTTTGTCTATTTGTCTTTACCCCCATCCGTCTAGCGAATGCGGATATAAATAGCCTAGCGCGATTCCTTTTAGAATAACATCTCGGAGCGTCTTATAATCATAATCCGCATTTTCTCCTTTCACTTCTCTCATCACTGCGCTAAGCTCCTTGCCATAAAGCAATTCGTATATGCTGGACTGACGATGCTTCCTCATTTTTTTACAAGCAGGGTGGCATTTTCCCGAACACAGCGGACAGCGAATTTCTACAAGACGCTGTGCAGCTACTGCTACAAGAGTCTGCTCCATTTCTTGAAAGCTAACGCCAAACTCAAGCAGCCTGTACAAAGATCCTTTTGTATCTTTAGTATGCATCGTTGTCAAAACCAAGTGTCCGGTAAGCGCTGCTCTCACAGCAATTTTGGCGGTCTCACTATCTCTTATTTCTCCCACCATGATAATGTCTGGATCATGGCGCAATATAGCTTTTAAACCAGTCGTATACGTAATCCCTGCGCGTTCATTTACCTGCACTTGAAGCACGGTTTCACTCGGTTTTTCAATAGGATCTTCTAGTGTAATAACATTTCGATTAAAAAGGTGCTTTACTTCGTGTAAAAGAGTATATAGAGTAGTGGTTTTACCTGATCCTGTAGGACCGGTAAAAATAATTAATCCATGAGAGAATTTCAAGAGAGAAATAAGCTTTTTAGTATGTTCAGGAAAAAGAGATAAATGTTTGAGAGAGGTAGATTGTTGATGAGGCAAAAGCCGAATAACAAGACTTTCATCATGAGAAGTAGGAAGAGTTGATAAACGCAAATTTACTTGATAGTGATCAACGGAAGTGGTCAATGCACCATTTTGAGGTTTTCTGCGCTCCCCAATATCCATTCCCCCTAAAAACTTAAAATGCGAAATGAGCCGTTCAGACATTTCCTTTGAAATAACCCTCTTTAAAATAAGCTCCTGGTCAATTCGCAGCTGAATCACAGCATCTTTCTTTCGGGGCACAATATGCACATCAGAACTTCGACACTCACATGCATCTCGTATAACGTAAGTAGCAAACTGTTCAATTTCGGTCAAACGATCATCACTCCTTTATTTGTAATGAAGATGATTCTTAAAACACCTAGAAACAGTAATTTCGACCTTTTTCGAGATTTCCCTCCTTCTTTTTTCATTTTTTATAATTTTTTTCGTATACGCTTCTTTTCTTCGCTTCAGTCCTTGTACACGATGTACAACTTCTGTACACCTCTAAACGATTACATAAAAAAAAGACAACGTGATGTAAAACTCTACGCTGTCGTTTTATTCGTTATTTACTGAATTGAGCTTCTTCATCATGTATGCTTACACAACTAGAGACGCAAGACTTGTTTTTTTCTTGACCAAATTTTTAAGTGCAGATTCGTTATAACCTACTACAAGCTTTTTGCCATCCGTTAAAATGGGGCGGCGAAGCAAACGAGGATGTTCAATTAATAGATTGACTACTTGTGATAACGTCATGCTGTCCACATCAACATTTAACTTTTTATATTCCTGACTTCTTTTAGCAAGAAGTTCATCCATCCCTTCTGTTGTCATAGAAAGAAGTTCAAGCATTTCTTTATGAGTAGGTGTTTCTCTAAATAAATGACGCTCTTTAAAATTTACATCTTCCTTCACTAGCCACTTTTTCGTTTTACGACATGATGTACAGCTCGGGTACGTATAAAATTTAATTTCTTCCATATGAAACCCTCCCGTTTTTTAGTTATAGATTGTTTATATACATTGTACACGTTTTGTATAACCTTTGTATAGTATTTTGCATACGTTTTGTATAACTTTTTTTCTTCTGTCGTATTTCAAGGAAAAGATAGCGTTTTCAGGAAAGAAAGGATGTATTATAATGGAAAAGTATCGATATAGTTTCATAAGTGCTTTCTAGTGCTTACACAGCGATGACATTCATCATGACACTAACTAAGTTTGATAAAGGAGGAAATGGACGTGGAACGAATGTACCGTGTAATGGGGTTCTGGACAGCAATTTTCACTGTAATGTTTTACCTCGGTCACATGCATAAGACTTCTTTACTCTTTTTAGCTCAAACAGGTTTTTTTGTAATTCTTAGTTATTTAAAGCTGTCTGAAAGAATGTACATTTACGTTTTTGGAGCATATTTGACCGTCTTTTTTGTGGGGTTCACGTACTGGTCAACTTTTATGATGACACCAGGACAGTAAAGAGAAAAGCGATGGGCTTCCATCGCTTTTTGTATTCTTAAAACCCATTTAGAAAAGGATTTTGATCCATTTCGTGTCCCACAGTTGTTTCAGGTCCGTGACCGCTTAGTACAAGCGTATCTTCTGGAAGGGACAGCAATTTCGATTCGATGCTTTCTAACAGCTGAGCTTGATTACCTCCAGGTAAATCTGTGCGCCCGATGCCGCCTGCAAAAAGCGCGTCACCAGATACTACAAAGTTACCCGGTTTGAAATAATATGAAACGCTGCCAGGAGAATGACCAGGCGTTTCATACACCTCAAATTGGAATGAACCGATTGTTAAATTGCCTTCTGATGAAATAATATCGGTTGCATCTGGAGCTGTAATTTCTCCTAGGTCAAAAAATTTCGACCCGTTTAAGTCACTATTATGAAGCCATTCTTTTTCGTTTTTATGTACATAAAGCGGGATAGAGTAGTGATTCATCACCTCATCTACTCCTCCAATGTGATCGAAATGAGCGTGTGTCAGCAAAATAGCTAATGGTTTATACGTTTGTTTTTCGAGAAATTCAACGAGCTGTTTTCCCTGAGCTCCCGGATCAAAAATTAAACATTCTTTTTTTTCGTTAGCAACGACATAACAATTCGTTTGAATAGGTCCTAGCGGTATACGATGATAGTTCATAATGTGTCCTCCTTGTGTAAATTTATTTCCGTTATATGCATTATCATACACACATCATCTTATAAATGAAAGTAAGGACCTTTCTAAGCCAAAGAAGCAAAAGAAAGATTGGTTTTCATCTCGACAAACGGTTAGAAAAGTTTTACAATTGAAGGGATAAGCTAATGATAGCGCTTTAATTTTAAGTTACCTAAAGGAGGTTTCTTCGAGTGGGTCTTATGATTATTTTTGCACTAACAACATTGCTAGGCGTATTTGCAGCTATTTCATCTTTGAGAAATAAAAACATATTAGGCATTGGTTTTTCGGTACTAACATTCGGTGTATTCGGATGGTTTACCGTGATGACCATCATACATCACGGTTATCCGGCGGTACATCATTAAAAAAGCCATGCAAAGCATATGCTTTGCGTGGCTTTTTAAATAGACAGATAATCCATTGCCGCAACTAAAATAGCTTTAGTCGGATTATATACGCGCGATATTTGAGATAAAGGCAGCGGATTAATCCCTTTTCCCAATTCTAGGGTGAACCCCAGCTTTTTCTTTTCTAAAATAAACCAATCCTTAAATCCCGCGTGACTATCAATCGTTTTGACAGCTTTATAACCGCTTACCCTTTCAAAATAGCTTGCTATTTCCTCTGCTTCCTCAGGCTCTTCATTCATATACCCCCAATAAAATTCTTCTCCTTGGGTATGTAAAGCAATCACACAATCAAAATCATGACGCTCAACGAGTTTTACCATTGCCTGAGCTTCAGGTTCAGAGAGAGATTCATAGCCTGGAAAATCTCGATAATGCGGCGCTTTAGGTTCTTTACGCTTTTTTTCGATTTCCCAATAAGCCGGAAACTGATTGTTTAAGTCCACCCCTCGGATATTTGCTTTCCAGCTTTGAAAATCCGGAAAATCTCTCCCTATTTTAGAAAGAAAAGACGCATAAGGTTCGCCTACACCAGGACCTTTTAAGACCAGATCTACTCCGTCTGGGTTAACAATTGGAACTGCAGAAAGCGTAATTTGATTAAAAAGAGCTCTTGAATCTTGCCCGTTCAACGCCTGATCATAATGAAGAGCAGCTAAATAATCTTCCATAAACTGTAGAAGAACATTTGTCGTAATCCATTCATTAGCATGAAACGACGCATTGATATGAACCTTTCTCTTTCCGTTTCCAATTAAAATATGAGGAATCGGCTTTCCAAGCACGCTGCACCCTATCCATTCAAGAGAACCATAGGGATAATAAGTCAAAAGTGTTTGTATGTCTTTTATGGTTCGCTTGTAATCGTAAGGCTTTTGGATATCTATAATTCGCATAATCTTCACTCCTTTACACTATGTATATGTAAAGATTGAAAAGATGCATGATAAAAAAGCGCTTTGACATTTAGTCAAAGCGCTTTTTTATCTCAGTTAGATTCTTGCTTATTATTCAAAATAAGATTTAACTAACCAAGCTCCTCCAATAATTCCCGCATCGTTTCCTAAAGTAGCGATTGCTAGTTCAGCACCTTGTGCTACGCGAGGAAATGCAAAACGTTTGAAATAACCTCTTACCGGTGCAAGTAATACCTCGCCTGCACGAGACACACCGCCGCCTAGAACGATTTTCTCAGGGTTTAATGCATTAGCAGAGTTTGCTAGTGCTAGACCTAAATGAAAGGCAACTTTATCTACAACATGCATCGCTAACTCGTCTTTTGAACGAGCTGCATCAAATACATCTTTAGATGTAACTTGTCCATTTTGTTCTAACACTGTGCGAAGCTCACTTGGTTTGTCCGTTTCCGTTAATTCTTCCATTGTTAAACGTACAATTCCAGTTGCTGAAGCGATTGTTTCTAAACAGCCGGTTTTGCCGCAGTTACACGGTGCTCCGCCTTCAGGAATAGAAGTAATGTGCCCAATCTCACCAGCGGCTCCATTTACGCCTTGTACAATTTCACCGTTGGCAATGACACCGCCGCCAACACCTGTGCCAAGCGTAACGCACAGCAAATCTTTTGCTCCGTCTCCAGCACCTTTCCACATTTCTCCAATGGCTGCAATGTTTGCATCATTGTCTACTACAACAGGAAGAGAAGTTTCTACTTCCAAGATATCTTTGATAGGGAATTTTTCCCAACCTAAATTGACAGCTACTTCAATCGAACCGTTTGCAAAGTTGACAGGCCCCGGTGCACCAATACCAATTCCTACCAACCTTGACTTTACTTCTCCAAGATCGTTTAACTTTTTATCAATTGCTTTTGCAATATCTGTTGGAATTTTACGGCCTTGCTCGCTCACATCCGTATTAATTTCCCACTTGTGAATGATTTCTCCATAATGATTAATAAAGGCCATTTTTATTGTTGTACCGCCTAAATCAACTCCAACTAACCATTTGTCATCCATGTTCATTCATCCTTTTTCTCTTTTTGTTGTTTTAACTCTCGACGAAGCAAAAGAATTGCCATTTGGTAATCACGTACATCAATCAAATTAGACTGATATAATTCTTTTACTTCCGCTTCCATCAGCTCTAAATCAGCAGTACGATCGCCTACGTATATAAAAATGCCGAAGGACTTTAATAATTGTTGTACATCATATAACGTATTCATTCTGTCACCTTTATCCTATTTTCTAGGTGATATGATTCATTTATTTTGAGATAACTCAACAGTCATTCAGTCATAAACAGCGGCCGTATTTAACGCCCACTGCTAGGTCTACATATTAATATTCTAGTAAACGTTCTCACAATAGTAAAGTATAAAATATTAAATTCGTCATTCAACAGTTTTAATTTTCTAGCTGTTGCTTCAGCTTTTCATATTTTTTACTTTGTGGTTCAAGCGCAATTGCTTTGTCGATATTTTGTGTGGCCGCTGAAATATCGTTCAGTTTTATATTCACCAAAGCTAAATAGTAATACGCCTCATGAAAAGTTGAATCATACTTTACAGCCTGATTCAATTGCTGTTTAGCTTCTTTATAATTTTCAAGATAAAGTTCTGCGCTAGCACTGATAAAATATATGTCACTATTGCTTGTCCCTTTTTCAATAAAAAGCTTGATGGCGTCTTTTGCTTCTTCATACTGCTTCTGCTGAAGATACGTAGCCGCTACGCTGAGTGCATATGGCTCATCTTGATAAACAGAACGCTCATGATATCCATAAAAAAGCAGACTTCCTACTAATAAAAGCGTGCAAATGAAAGCCGGAATCTGAATATACAGCTTTTTTTGTTTCGGTAAACTGACGATGCTTGCAGCTAAAAATCCGCCAACCAAACCGCCAATATGCCCTGCATTATCGACGTTCGGCGCAACAAATCCAAAAATCAAGTTAATCACAATGATGACAATGAAACTCGATCCCATTGTTCGAAAAAAGAAGCGTGGATTTGTTCTTGCTAAAAACAGTAAAGCTCCAAAGCAACCGAAAATGGCCCCTGAGGCTCCTGCGGAAATAGACGTATTCCATATAAAACTTCCTAGAGATCCTGCAAACCCGGCAAATATATAAATAAAGACAAAACGCCCGCTGCCATATATCCTCTCTACAAGCGTTCCTAAATAATACAGGGCTACACTATTCATAAGCAAATGCAGAAGTCCTATATGCAAAATTATAGGTGTAAAAAAACGCCACCATTCGCCTTCTATAATTAAGGGGTTATATTTAGCTCCGTATTGAATCAGAGTGAGCGTATTTTGCGTACTGCTTTTCCACTCCAGAAATAGAAACATTAAGATTTGCATCGCTAAAAATATATATGTAAAAATAGGCTTTCCGTATCCAGCTATTTGCTGTTCTTCGCTTTGTTTTTTCTGCACAAAAAGCACAATTTTATGTTTCCACTGTTCTATCCGCTGAGCTTCTTCTTCGGAAGAGAAATTGTCTGCGCTTTCTAATGTAAGACCCAGCCGTTCGAATAGAGGTTCATAAGCGCTTGCTTTCTCTGCCGTTAGTTGTTCAACATAACTATTCACTTTAGAGGGACTCGGCGCACTTTCTAAGGACTGCTCTGTATAAAAAGGATCAAAATCAGCAAAGTAAATTGTGTTAAGAGTAAGCGTTGATTTACCGCTCTGCTTTCGCACATTCTCAGCTCTTTGTAATGCATACAGTACATCTTTTTGCTGCTCAACGACTGATTTGAAATTACGGCGGACTATGCGGATTATTGACTTATCTTTGCGATAGTGAGATTGAAACCATAGCTCTGAAGCATCAGCTTTCATCGAAATCAGCTCATATGAAGAATGGCCAAGCAATTGCTGTGCCACCTGCAAATAATAAAAATCTTGCCTAGACAAATAGTCACCTCCTCACACTCTCTATATGTAAAGATGGCAGAAAGCCAGGAAAAAAGCAACGATTTTCCCTTTTTCTTTTTCTACGAAAAAACACCTTACATGTCTGTAAGGTGTTTTTTATGTATCTTTCGCTCTTAGCGGAAGACCTGCTTCATTAAACGATCCCGAACAAACGGCAAATTAAAAAATGAACGAACAGCTAGACTGCGGATAAATGAATTTCCAAACAGCGAATTTAAAACACGGTATCTCATTTGGTAGCCCAGCGTTCCAACAACTAAAAGCGTAAGTACTAATACAATATGTCTCATTTTCAAGCCTCCTTACGTTTACTTTGCTCCTATGACGAACATTTTATGCTCTTATATAGGTAAAAGCAGGATAAGGATTCCGCCTGTAAAAGCAGCAAGCAAAATAGCGGCAAGATTCACAACATCATTGTTAAAGAACGTTATTCCTTTTTCTTTTACGGTTGGCTTGCCGCAATGATCTTTCCGTTCCGTTTCAATACCGCAGCTTTGACAGCGAAAGCGAACTTGCACACTTGCTCCAAGAAGAGTGTCTATAGCGTTTCCAATAAAACCAAAGCACCCAACTAGCAATATACTACTCAGCGATACGGATGGAAAAGCAAAATAACAAGCGGCAGCAATAAGAAAAGTTCCGGCTGCTCCGGCTGCTGTACCTAAAAGTGAAACGGCTCCTGAAGTACCCGCTTCTACTCTCTTTAACGTCCAAATGTAAAACGGCGGCTTCTTACTAAGAGACCCTATTTCAGATGCCCATGTGTCAGCATTAGCAGCTGAGATACTAATCATAAACATCCACATGTAAACAGGCAAAGCTGTTGCAGCATATAACAAACCGCAAGCAGCAGCTACACCTCCATTAGCAAGGACTTGAATGTAATCTCGCCTGTCGTGCTTCTCTAGCTTTTCTTCTAATGCGCGTTTTTTTTCTTTTTTATACTTACTACACAACGTAGAAGTGCTAAAAAATAAGAGTAAGAGTAAAAAACCTTGAAGCGAAAAACCGATATAAACGCTCGCTCCTACGATGAAAGACATGCAGGCTCCCGATACTGTCAGTGCTTTTGCTATGTAGCCCGCTCCTGCCATGAGTAATATCACGATTATCATGACAGCATCAAACGGATTCACAGCAAATAAGCTCCTTCTCTGTCAAAATATATTCAACGGGAATATCATGAGATTCATATGGAACCTCTGAAACGACTTGACAATCAAACGCAAGGCTTAGCTTCTGTCCGGTATAATCTGTTAAATAACGATCGTAATAGCCGCCTCCATAGCCGATACGATATCCATTCTTGCTATATACCACGCCAGGCACAAGGAGTAAATCAATTGAAGATTTTGAAACGGGAACCGTTTCTTCAACAATTGGTTCGGCTAACCCGTAGTACACTGTTTCAAGCTGTGAAAAATTCGTAATCTCGTAGAAAACCATTTGAGATGTTGTGGGGTTGCATTTTGGAACAGCTACTTTCTTTCCATCTTTCCAAGCCCGTTCAATGATGGCTTTCGTATTAACTTCTTTATTTCTTGAAACCGTAGCTGCAATGACTCTAGCCTCTTTCCATAAACAAGTTTCATACAGTGCATTTGCTATGCTCGTTGAATGTGCCTCGTGCTGCTCTTCAGAAATTAAATTAAGAACGCGCTTCATCTCTTTGCGCAGATGAGATTTCATTTTAATTCCCCCCTATAAAAAAAAACAGCAGGATTGTACTCCTACTGCTTACTTTGTTTCACGATGAAGTGTAACTTTTTTAAGTCTTGGGCTGTATTTTTTTAACTCAAGACGATTTGGGTTATTACGCTTGTTTTTAGTTGTAATGTAATTACGGTCACCAGTTTCAGTGCAAGCTAATGTAACGTTTACGCGCATCTATTTTCCCTCCAAACATTATAAACATAAATCAGACTTTAATATAATATCATTTTTCGAAAGGAAATGCCAGTCTGTTTTTTTGAAGAAAGTCATTTAATTTCATTTCTTCACTTTTTCTTTCCTCTTAGAGTCCTGAGCTCCTTCTCTGCTACGCCTTATACATAGATGAAGTTTCTTAAAATAGGCGGAACTCTTTTTATGAGAGGCGTACTTCCTTTCTTTTAAATAAAATCCATTATTTACACTCTTTGATATTCTTGTATTTTTTCTACAAAATATGCCGACAGCTTCTTGGCAGTCTGAGTGTTTAACGCCTCTGAATAAATATTTAATACAGGCAAGTGACCATCGGGCAAAATAAGCGTCCATTCATGAGGATCATGGTAAATTTTTAAACCATCAATGACATACACTTGTTTACCGATTGCTTCTTCTAATAACTTCTTCATCACTTGTTCTTGAATTTCTAGCGGACATGAAATATAGCGCCAGTTCATATAAGCGTGGGGGACATATTGAATCATTTCAGAAATTTTCCGCTGCTGCACCATAATTAATTCGATCAGCTGACATAAAGCGTACATGGCATCTAACTGAAATTGAACAGGCCCCAAAAGACTAAGCAAATCACGTTTTTTTGCTTTTGTCCTCATAAATGATTGATTGAGAGATTGAGCAAATGTTTCTAATGTGGATGAATAGTGTATAGGAATAGGAACGAATGCTACTTTTTTTGTCATGTATACGCTATAAATATAAAGCGACATAATTTCTGAGTCATTTACGCTGCAGCCTTTTTCATCATATAGAGCAAATGTTTCTCCATCTTCTTTAATCTGAATACAAAAAGACAGCTTATTTCGTTTAATTATTCGTTTGGTTTCTTCTGTTTTCTCCCACTTGTTTAAAAATAACACATGGATACGAAGACGCTTACATAATAATTCGACAACTTCCTGTATAAACGGTGAACAAATCACACCAATCCGCGTACTGTCTTCTAATAAAATATGCTGATTAATTGATTTTACTAAAGCATCACAATATTCTTCCCTGATATTTCCTATGCTTGTTTCTTTAAGTGAAACAGAAGTCGTTATGTTTGCTTTTTTAGCTTGAAGATACATCCGCTCAATCTTTTTTTCAATAAGCTGATTAACTAATTGTCCTTTATTATCATATATTTCTAAAAATAGACCGCTGTTTTTGCTATCCACACCAATATAAATACCAATGCTCGCTTGTGAAGTCATCATGTAATATCGAAATACCGGAAGAGCTTCTTTTTTAATATCATACACAGCTGAATGATTACTCCGTAAAAAAGAAAAGCATTCTTTGCGAAGTTGAGTGGCTTCTCCTTCATCATCGCTTGCTAGACAGAACGATCCTTGATGTTTGCATACAAGTAATAACGCATTGTATAGTCTTTCTCGATCAACAGATGAATGTACATACAGGCGACCGTTTTTGAAGATAGAAACATCTGGTTTTACAGAAAGGTGAGGTAGCACTTGATTTTCAGCTACTGTATCTTGGACATACGTAGTCATCGCTTGAACATTTACATACGGACCTATCGTAGCGTTGTATAAAAACGATTCTGCCCCCACCGTTACGTTTTGAAGCAAAATCGTTTTATCGATTGCAGCATGTGCTTCTATGATACTATTGGTTCCGATAATCGTGTAAGGACCAATTGAAGCACCTTTTCTAATCACCACATTTTCTCCTACGTAAACCGGATCGTAAACAGTCACCCCTTCTTCTATAAGCGCGGCATCTGAGACAATACTTTCCTGTCTATCGCCAAACCACTTGCTCCACAGATCATAGTGTGCTTGACGATAATGGTGGATTTGCCCAATATCAATCCAATAATCCTCTGTTACAAAACTGCACACAGTATGATTATATTCCAAAAGAAGCGGGATAATGTCAAAGCTAAAATCTGTAGGACCATAAGAATTCACGTAATCAAGAACGGATTTTTTGATCACATACACTCCCGTATTAATCAATCGGCTATTGGCCTGTTCGTAGGTCGGTTTCTCTACAAATCCCGTGACTCGATTCCCTTCATCTATCGTCACCACTCCATAACCCCGCACGTCGTTTACTTCTTTTGTAACAATAGTCATTTCGCTTTTTTGTTCATAATGAAAATGAATAACGTCTTGAAGATTAATTTCTGTTAAGGCATCTCCACTAATAATAATACAGTCTTCCTCAATAAAGGCCTCTGCTCGCTTAATTCCGCCCGCTGTTCCAAGAGGCTCTTTTTCGATAAAATAAGTAAGCGTCACTCCCCACTGAGAGCCATCCCCAAAGTATTCAATAATTTGTTCATGCCTATACTGCAGCGTAATCCCAATCTCTGTAATTCCATGTTTCTTAAGCAGTTCAATGCTATATTCCATCACAGGTTTATCGTAAAGCGGCAGCATAGGCTTTGGAATCGTGTAGGTCAAGGGCTGCAGTCTTGTTCCTTTACCGCCAGCAAGTATAATGGCTTTCAATTTTTTGCCTCCCTCCTTTTTTTATCCTGGCAAATGTGATGTTGAAACAGCTTACTTGTATCGATAGCGATTTTCTCCCAGCTAAACATCGTTGTTGCTTTTCTATACCCATTTTCGCTGATTTTCGCAGCTATTTTTTCATTTTTTAACAAAAATTCAATACAGTTGATTAATTCGAGCGTATCTCCTCTGGCAAACGTCAGGCCCGTGTCGAAATGTGAAACAATATCGCTTAGACCTCCTGTATCGGCAACGATGGTTGGCTTCTTGGCTACCATCCCCTCTAAAGCCACAATTCCAAAAGGTTCATATAGACTTGGAAAAACAACCATTTTGCAAGCTTGAAGAAGTTGATTTCGTTCGTTATCGGTAATGTATCCAATAAAATACACGTATTTGTCTAATTGCTTTTCACTTACCTGTGTTCGAAATTCATGAAGTAAAGGCCCTTTTCCCGCCACAACAAATTGAACATCTATTTGTTTTTTCTTAAATAGTTCCGCTGCTTCAATAAATAGCTGAAATCCTTTTTCATATACAATTCGTCCAATTGAAAAAATAATAGGGGCCTTTCTAAAATTATATTTCTTTTGTAAACTTTCTTTTAACCGTTCATTTACTGCGTCGACTACCAGCTGCTTGTCAATTCCATTTGGAAATATAGCAATTTTATCCTGTTCTACGTGAAATAAAGTGATTAATTCTTTCTTCATATAGTCGCTGCAGACAATGATTGAGCTTGATTGTCGAATCAGCTCCTCTTCTTGCAAGTGAATTTTCTGCTGCATGTCATTATGAATACCATTATTGCGCCCATGTTCTGTCGCATGAATGGTCGTAATTAGCGGCCTATCCGTTTTATCTGCTAAACATTTTGCTGCGGATGCAACAAGCCAGTCATGAGCATGAATAACGTCAAAAGACAGCTTGTAGCCTAACTGCAGTCCTCTAAGAGCCATAGCCACGTTCAAACTGTTTACCCATGTCAAAAAATCCGGATGATGAGGCTGCAGGCTTTTAACTCTGTAAACGTGAACACCGTATAAACGTTCATATTCCGGCAGCCCCTCTACATACGTCGTTAATACACTAACGTGATGGCCCGCTCTAGCTAACGCTCTGGATAAATCAAATACATGTCGTGCAAGTCCTCCGATAACTAGAGGAGGGAATTCCCATGCAAGCATTAAAATGGAGAGACCGCCTTTATATTGATTTACTGATAAAGCCGACGGCTCTATCTCTTTTACAGGGTATAAAAAAGAACTTCCTGAAAGAAAACTGTTTTCACTATCCATCCTTGGATTCTCTTCGTGACAGAGAAAATCAAACAGCTTTATTTGCCTTTCGTATTCACCTCTGACTTTTTCAAAAGTATAAAGCCAATCGCTGCTACTTAAAAGGAGCCACTGTCGGTAGATGGCATTCACCACGCTAGGATGTTTAAAATCGATCACACCTAGCATCGCCTCTGACTTCTGTACGGTTGAAATAAACAATTCATTGTTCTCACTGACAAATTCGGCGCTTTTTGTTGCACCGTAGAGTGCAAGAGTTTCGTTTTGATGAAACTGTATATCCCTCGCGTAATCTAAAGGATATTGAAATGTACCGCTTGCTGCTTGCATTCGCTGAAAGCCAAGCGTGTCCTTCGCTTTCAAATCCAAAACAGCGCTCGCTTTATTCATTGTTCCTTCCTCAACTTGTTTTCCTTGCTTAGGATATGGAAACAAGATAATACCAGCAGGGGACTTTTTTAGTTCATCTGTTGATGACTTCACAAAGGTATAGCGCATTTCATGAGATTTCAGGAGCATATCTACTTGATGAGTATACTCTCCTTGCTGTATAAAAAAACCGACGGGCTTTTTTTCAAAAAACTGTTGAAAAACACGTATTGCTTCTGTAATTTGGAGATTTAATGTTTGTTCTGTTTTAAGGATGGAAACGAACGCGTTCGTTACGGTAGTAGGAATACATTCCATCATGTCATGCTGAAAGAAATATTTGCAGGCTGAGAACAAGCTCCCGTCCCACTTTTTTAAAAAAGTGAGTGCTCTCTGATGCTGCCGGCTTGAAAACTGGTGTAAATACTGAGCGTAACGAGTATTAAACTCCTCGTCGTTTAATACGTTCAAAAATACACAAGACATCACAGCTGTTGCACCTATCAATTTTTCAGACTCAATTTGATCTAAAAAAGGGATGAATTCGTTCGTTACTTGTTCAAACAGCGGATACTCACTCTCTGCTTGAAGTACATGTAGCAACGGATAATGCATATAAGTTAAAAGAATACAGTCATCACTATTCATATTGCTTCTTCACCTGCTCCAAGTCATTTGAATATAAGGAATATGTGCTAAATTCATTTTGAACACCTTGGTGAACTTTTACAGGTTCGTACATCCAGCTCAACGACTTTACATTCACTTGTTCATGCTGTTCTTTCATCAAATAAACCGGATTCGAACGAAGAAGGGAAAAAAAACTTCCTTCTTTATCTTGAATACCAATATCTATTACATACGTGCGCTCACTTTCCAAGCTATTCATAAACATGAAGTCTTGCTTAGGAGTAAGACCCTTCATATAATAGCGGTTTGATTCATGGCCGTTAAAATGAAGGCCTGTTATATCATACGTACACATAGCTAGATTCAATTCTTCCCATCGTGTCGAAAACATACTTTCTACCATGTCTCGAATATGCTCTGAAAACGACCAGTGAACATAAATACGAGATGAGTCAAGCTGAGTAGCTATACACACATTTAAGTTTTGAATAAGATTAGGAGCCACTGTTTTATCACTTCGTTTCTTAGATTGTTTTTTCTACATATAAATGCCGTATAAACTTATTAACATCTTACCATTCAGAAAAAGTTGCCACAATAAACGCAATTTGTCGATTTGTGTTAAAAAATCCAGCCCAGCAAATTGGATGCATGAGCCCGTATGAATCGTTTGTTACACCGCTGTTGATTTCCGTGCAAAATGTCGCTTTCCGAGGGCGGCGATGAGCCTCCTCGTCGCTTCCGCTTTTCCTGCAGGAGTCTTTGCCCTTCCCTCTCATTAACAGCTAGAAGCAGCTACATTAAACCTACGTTTCTCGATACAATGAAAAAAATCCGAACGATTCATCGTTCGGATCTTCCTTCAACTAAAACACTTTTGTCCCAGCCTCTTTTTCCACTATTCATTTAAATCGTAGCGTTTGCCTTTTACAAGGTAAAATACGCTTTCTGCTACGTTAGTGGTATGATCAGCCATACGCTCTAAATAACGGGCTACAAATAAAAGCTGTGTAATTTGGTTCATAGCCTCCTGCTTTTCTTTAGCAAGACTTAAAAGTTCTTTAATTGTTATTCCGTAAAGCTCATCCACTTGATCGTCCATTTCCGCTACTTTTTTAGCCAACACAAGATCTTCTTCGTGATAAGCTTTTAACGAAAGGCTCAGCATTTCAATCGAAATATCGTGCATTTTCTTTACATGTTCTAACGGCTTAATTAATTCTTCGTTTCCAATTCGTATAGCTGATTTTGCTACATTAACGGCAAAATCTGCCATACGCTCAACATCCGAAGCAATTTTAATTGCCACAATAATACGTCTTAAATCAATAGCCACGGGCTGCTGCTTTGCAATCAGTAGGATAGCTAGGTCATTAATTTCTTCTTCTAAGTCATCCACGTATGAATCACCGTCGATAATTTCTAGCGCCAGCTCAACGTTACTTGTTTGCAACGCTTCAATTGATTTTGATAACGCCTCATGCGTTAAGCGCCCTATTTCTAATAATTTTTCACGTAATATCTTTAAATCACCATGAAACTTTTCGCGTACAACCACTCATCCCATCTCCTTGTATGTCTTAACCGAAACGACCTGTAATATAATCTTCTGTGCGTTTATCAGATGGCATTGAGAAGATTTTATCTGTTTCTGCGTACTCTACCACTTCTCCATTTAAGAAAAATGCTGTTTTATCTGAAATACGTGCCGCTTGCTGCATATTATGTGTAACAATAATAATGCTGAAGTCTTTCTTTAATTCTTGTACTAACTCTTCTACTTTTAATGTCGAAATTGGATCGAGTGCAGAAGTAGGCTCATCCATTAAAATAACGTCGGGTTCAATAGCCAAGCAGCGCGCAATACAGATACGCTGCTGTTGTCCACCTGACAACCCATTCGCATTTTGATTCAAACGATCTTTAACTTCGTCCCAAATAGCTGCTCCTCGTAAACTTTTTTCAACAATTTCATCTAGTTTTTTCTTGTTGCGAACGCCATGAATTCTTGGACCGTACGCGATATTATCATAAATAGATTTTGGGAACGGATTTGGCTTTTGGAAAACCATTCCTACTTGCGTGCGCAGCTCTTCCACATGGTACGATTTATCAAAAATATTTTTTCCTCTATACTCAATTTCACCTGATGTACGGACAATTGGCGTCATTTCTACCATACGATTTAACGTTTTAATATATGTTGATTTTCCGCAGCCTGATGGACCGATGATTGCGGTAACTTCGTTAGCATGAATGTCTAAATCAATATTTTTTAAGGCATGTGTGTTGCCATACCATAAATTCAAACCTTTTGTTTTATATACAATTTCTTTTGTTTGCGGAGTATTTACTTTTTCTTTGTTAGTCAATTCCATTGTTATTGCCATTGGATAATCCTCCTTCATCGTCTTTAACCGTTTTGAGCACAATAAAAGTCTCTCTATGTCTATTTAATATCTATTGTTTACTATTAGTGTAAATACATACGAGAAGCCGAACGCTTCCCCTTATTTTGATCATTTCTATTAATCCTTACACTTACAGAATAATAGCCGACTATTAATTGTGTTTTAACTCAATGTAAAGCTTTTGTAAACGAAGGCCTATCTGCGTGTTTTTTAGGTAAAAAACTAGTTCTTACGACCCTTAAATTCAATAAAAAACCATATATGTAAAGATTTCTAACAAAAAAAAGAAGAGGTTGAGACATAACTAAATTAATTTGATATAAAGACAAGTAAATTAGATAAATAAGCCAGTACGAATCACTTCTGACACCACTGTTGATTTCCGTGCAAGCAGGCGGCCGGTGAGCCTCGTTGTCGCTTCCGCTCCTGCGGGGTCTCACTTCTTCCGCTTTTCCGGCAGAAGTCTTCGCCCTGCCCTCCAATCAACCGCTTAAAGCACCTACTTACATGAAATCTACGTTCACCCTCTCAATAAAAAAATCCGAACAGCGTTGATTCTTAATCAACGTCGTTCGGATCTTACTTCAACTAATATGCTTTTTCCCAGCCTCTTTAATTGGCGTCGTTTGCAATGACAGCCTGTTGATTCTCTTCTTGATCTTTTACTTCTTGTTCACCTTTTTTCTTTAAATCAAAATACGTATCGAGCGCAGAACGAGCAAGCTCTTTTGTAATGGTATTTGGTGCACTTGGCACAAATGCCGATGGTACCACGACAGCTACTGCAATTTCAGGATCATTTGCCGGAGCAAAGGCCACAAAGTTTGAATTATTAACTTTAATTGGATCCCCTCCGCTTGGGTTTTTCTCATAGGCTTGTGCCGTTCCAGATTTACCAGCAGGATTATAGTTCGCTGTATGGAAAGCTGCGTACCCTGTACCGCCTTGTTCCTGCGTAACCCGTTTAAAGCCATTTTGAACATCTTTAATGTATTCTTCTTTCATCGTGATACGATTTAACACATCAGGTTCAAATGAATGCTGCGTACCGCCAATTTCATCGATTTTTATTGTTGGCTTTCGGATTTCTTTTACTAGCTGCGGCTTGATGCGATACCCTCCATTAGCTATTGCAGAAGTATATTGAACAAGCTGCAGCGGCGTGTACGTATCATACTGGCCAATTCCTAAATCAAGCGCTGTACCTGGAACATTGCTTCCGCCTTGTACACCTGTTGATTCGTTATCGAGGTTTATGCCTGTTGATACGCCTAAGCCGAACTGACTGTAGTACGAACGCAGTTCGCTGAATGTGTCAGGTTTAATCGGTAAAGTCATGTTCTTGTGGTACTGTAATCCAGCCATCGCCATTACCGTTTTAAACATAAATACGTTGGATGAATATTTTAACGCGGATGAATACGTTAAGGGTCCTAACCCCTCAGCCTCAGCTGATTTCTTAATTGGTGTTCCTTTAATTTTTAACGGTTCATCAACGAACACTGTGTTTGGCTTAATAGCTCCTGAATCTAAGCCAGCTAGAACCGTTGCCCCTTTTACAACAGAGCCCATTGTATAAGATGTTGAAATATTCCCTAGTGCAAAATCTTCTATTTTAGGTACCCCAGTCTTCTTATCAATGGTGTATTTTTTACCTGCCATTGTTAAGATTTCTCCTGTGTGAGGATCCATCATAATCACAAAAGCACGGTCTAAAAACTGCGTTCCTTTCATTTTCTTTTTGGCTAAAAGCTGGTCCGTAATTTGTTTTTCTACCGCTTTTTGAAGCTCCATATCAATAGTTAAAACTAAATCACTGCCGCGTTCGCCTTTCGACACTTGAATTGTATCAAGGAGATTTCCTTTATCATCTGTTACATACTGGACTTTTTCTTTTTGACCGCTGAGCTGAGCTTCGTATTGCTTCTCTAAATAGCTCGTCCCAACTTGGTCATTTCGACTATAGCCTCTTGATAAGTAATACTGTACTTTATCTTTGGGCAGACCCTCGTTGGCAGAGGATACATTTCCAAGCAAAGTACGGAGAGTGCTGTTTTCTGGGTATGAGCGATCCCAATACGTTGTTGTATCAACACCCGGAAGTTCATCTAAATGCTCACTTACAACGGCATACTCTTCATTTGTCACACCGCTTTTAACAATTTGCGGGGTGCTAGAATAACCTGCCTCCATTTGGCGCTTAATAGCTAGAACTTCTAAATCACTCTTTAAACTTTCTAAATCTTTTTTAGAAATGCGGTCTAACTGACGTTGATACAGTTCGTCATCAGTCATTTCACCATCTTGAACTTTTTTGCGATCAGCTTTCGTAATTTTCTGCTCCGCTTCTTTAGGGTGAAGCATAATCCAATAATCCTTCATGTCGCGTTCTGTAATTTTTACCACGTTTTTAGCATCTTTATTCTTTCTATTTTCTGGAATATCAATCACATTTGTGGTGTAAGGAACATCGATCATAGTGGCTAACTTTTTAGCGATGCGCAGCCTTTCTTCAGCTGTATTTCCTTGAAAACGAGTATATGTAATCGTATTTAAAGAGGTATTATCTACAATTACGCGGTTATACCGATCGTACATTTTCCCTCGAGGAACAGGCGTACTGACTGTAACGTCCTGTGTTTTTTCGACTTCTCGTTCGTAATTCTCACCGTACACAATTTGAACAAGTCCCAACCGCAAAATTAATACGGAAAATAGGGCAAATACGGTCAAGAAAAGTAAGTTCACACGAAAAGGCACGTGACTTTTTCTTCTTTTTTTCTTTTTCATACCAACACCTACACTTTATAAAACATATATACCATAACACCATAAAATCAGACATTTAGCAAATAAATAGACACCTGGCAGGTGCCTATTTACACAACGTATTTATTCTAAAAGAAAAGCGAGGCATTTTCCATAGTACAAATGAAGGAGCTAATAATACTCTAAGCTGGAGACTCTCCGTCTCCTTCATTTAATACTGGAGGAGTAACAGTCGTTTCTTTTTTGTGCAGAGGCTGTGAGATATGTCTTACACAAAAATAAATGATCGTATGCCCTGCTCCAACAATAGCTAATAAAATGGGAATACTTTTTGCTTCATCAAAAAATAGTACGGCTATTAAAAATAAAGATATGGAAACGACCCGCCCAATATTCAGAAATACTTCTCTGACAACAATGTATTCGATTCTTTTTGAAACAACGTCCTTTGCTCGTCCAATCACATCGTACGTTAGAGAAATGAATGGAACCAACAAAATAGGATAGGCAATAGCAATACAAACAGCATATATAATTAACTTTGGATACGATAAGTTAAAGATAAGCAAAAAGACTGCTCCATAGAGAAGGAGGCCCCCGGTGAAAATAAATCGAAGGCGATTTTTTTGCTTAATAAATCTTGAGGCTACATAGTATCCTACAAACGCCACCGCTGAATTCACCAGTCCATAAGTTCCTAAAGCTAATTCACTTCCCGTCGTAATAAATACCATGACGGATACGACAAAAATGAACGTACCTTCACGCAATCCTTGAAAGAAATGAGCCTGTAATATTCGATTCCAGTCTTTGTTGACTTTTCGTTCAGCCCACACTTCTTTAAATTTGTATACTCCTTCAGCTGCGCGTCTTGTAATAAAAAAACTAAGCACAACGGCACCGACAAACAATAGCAGAGATACACCAAACACAATTTTATACCCAAGTGATTCATACAAAGCGGAAATAACAAAGCCCGCTCCTAAAGGACCAATCATCCCTGCAAAAGAGTTTAAGATCCCTAAAAATCCGTTAAAAAAGTCTCTTGTATCAGGTTCTGTAATTTCAAAAGTTAGCACATTAAAAGCTAGCCAATAAAAGCCATATCCTATACCCAGCAGTCCACCAAGCAATACTAAATACTCGGCTGCGTTAGCTCCACTGACCAATACAGCGATATAAAAAACAGCTAAAAAAGATACGCCTAACCTTAAAACCACAACCCGGTCAATTCGTTTGGCCCATTTACCTGCTAAAATAAACGTAAGCGGCTGAAGCACCACTACCGCTAAATTATAAATAGCGAGATCCGAAAATTCGCCTGATTGTTTCCACAGATAAATGTTAACAAACGAATTGGAAATTGAAATAGCCAAGGCATAAAGACCGCCTATAATTAAAAGCAAAAGTAAATCTTTACTAACTTCTATATCTCCAACTACTTTTTTTAATAAAGGCATATCAAAAAACTCCTTTTCTCTTCTACACCTAGTGTGTGAAAAAGAAAAGGAGATATGTAAAAGAATTGGAAAACAAAAAAGCCAGTAAAGGTAATAATTACTTTACTGGCTCTTAAATACGTCTTCAGCTTATTTTGCAGCGTCGTAACGCTTAGCAACTTCGTCCCATTTTACAACATTAAAGAATGCTGAAATGTAATCTGGACGGCGGTTTTGATAATTTAAGTAGTAAGCGTGCTCCCAAACGTCTAGACCAAGAATTGGCGTTTTGCCTTCCATTAATGGGCTATCTTGGTTTGGTGTGCTTGTTACTTCTAATTGGCCGTTGTTTACAACTAACCAAGCCCAGCCAGAACCGAAGCGAGTTTTAGCTGCATTTGCAAATTCTTCTTTGAATTGATCAAAGCTGCCGAATTTGCTAGCGATAGCGTCTGCTAATTCACCAGTTGGAGCACCGCCGCCGTTAGGGCAAAGGATTGTCCAAAATAATGAGTGGTTCGCATGACCGCCACCGTTATTGCGTACTGCTGTACGGATATCTTCAGGAACAGCATCTAAGTTTGAAATTAACTCTTCAATACTTTTGCTTTCTAAATCCGCTTTGCCTTCAACAGCAGCGTTTAGGTTTGTAACATATGTGTTGTGATGTTTTGTGTGGTGAATATTCATTGTTTCTTTGTCGATATGTGGTTCCAGTGCATCGTATGCATAAGGTAGTTCTGGTAATTTGTAAGCCATGAATAATTCCTCCTTCAAAATATGTAAGCATTTTGGCGCAAAAGCACCATATACGTTTAGATTAGCAAATTTACCCTACTCTTTCAAATAAAAAGTACCTAATCCATGATTTATATTTACCTAATTCCCATTCGCTATTCTTTTAAACATAAAAAAAGCTTCTTTTTCTCAAAAGAAGCTTTGAATAGACAATAGTATGGCGGAGGAAGAGGGATTCGAACCCCCGCGGGCTTTAACACCCCTGTCGGTTTTCAAGACCGATCCCTTCAGCCGGACTTGGGTATTCCTCCAACCCTATAAATGGTGGACCCTGCAGGACTCGAACCTGCGACCGGACGGTTATGAGCCGTCTGCTCTAACCAGCTGAGCTAAGGGTCCACGTGGCTCCACAGGTAGGACTCGAACCTACGACCGATCGGTTAACAGCCGATAGCTCTACCACTGAGCTACTGTGGAACAATATGAATTATGTATGTCACAAACGTAAATTGGAAAATAGCGGCGGAGGGGATCGAACCCCCGACCTCACGGGTATGAACCGTACGCTCTAGCCAGCTGAGCTACACCGCCATGGCTCCACAGGTAGGACTCGAACCTACGACCGATCGGTTAACAGCCGATAGCTCTACCACTGAGCTACTGTGGAACAATATAACATTTACTAGCGACATTAAAAATTTAACATGTTTCTGGCCTAAAGTCAATATATTATTTTAAAACAGCGTATAAAAAATAGGCAATCATCAACAGTTGAATAAATCCTTTCGAGATAGCGCCACTAAAAAAGCCAATAACCGAACCTACTCCAATTTTTACTGCGTTGCTAATTGTGGTCCGATGAACAATCAGTTCTCCTACAATCGCTCCGATAAACGGCCCTAAAATAATTCCAAATCCCGGAATAACAAACGGACCCACAAGCAATCCAACTGTACTTCCCCAAACGCCTGCTTTAGTGCCTCCGAATTTTTTCACACCAATAATATTAGCGATATAGTCTGCTAAAAAAAGTGCGACAACTAACAATCCTTGTATCACCCAAAATAACCAGCTATAGGAGCTAAAATCATAAAATAAACCGTATATAACAAATCCTAGCGCTACAAATAGCACGCTTGGGATGATGGGATAAACCAACCCAACAAACGATACAACAAAGCTAATGATAACTAATGCCCAACATAAAATAGCCATGCCCGCACCTATCCTTTTTATTATTACTATTTATCATACAATAACCACTCTTATAAAGAAAGGCCTTGCATGAGCAAGGCCTTTCTTTATTTTACCTTTGAATATGTCTTTAGATAGCGATCTCCGAGTACCGCTTCCGCAATATTAACAGCATGATCTCCAATTCGTTCTAAATTGCTAATGATATCGACAAAAACAATAGCAGCAGAACCTGTACATACATTTTCATTTAGACGTAAAATGTGCTTCTTACGAAGCAGACGCTCCATTGCATCAATCTGCTCTTCTTTTTGAATGACCTGGACTGCTTTTTCTCTATCTACTTTTTCTAAAGCAAAAACAGCTTCTTTAACTGTTACAATAGTCAATTCGAACATATCAGCTAAGTCGGTATTAGCTTCTTTTGTCATTCTCACCTTATTTGTAATTTGATAATCAACAAGTTCAATGATATTTTCAAAATGATCGCCAATACGCTCAATATCTCGCGCAGTATCTAGAAGCACAGAATGCTCTTCGCTTTCAGCTTCTGACATGGAAGAGCGGGATAACAACACTAAATAATTCGTGATTTTTTTATCTAAATTGTTAATGGCATTTTCAATTTGCATAGTAGCATCAGAATGTTTAGGATGGCGCGTCTTCAAATAACTATTGGCTTCTTCTAACCCAATCGTCGCGAATTCTCCCATACGAATAAGCTCTGCTTTTGCCTGCCCAAGAGCAATTGAAGAAGACTGTTCAATAAAAATAGGATCAAGATGTTTAGGTTTAAAGTCTATAACAGCATCTTCACCAGGAATCAGCTTTGTAACAATTAACGCAAGCAGACCGATAAGAGGGAACTGAATAATTGTATTGGTTGTGTTAAAGAGACCATGAGCAAATGCAATCGTCATTTCTGGGTTTAAGCCCATCGTCTCTCTCAAGTACTCCACAAGACGAGTAAATAACGGCAAGATAATTAAAAAGATAGTTGTACCAATTAAGTTGAACATTACGTGCGTTAAAGCAGCCCTTCTTGCTGCCACACTTGCCCCGATTGAAGCTAAAATAGCGGTAATAGTCGTACCAATGTTGTCTCCAAACAATACAGGCAGCGCGGCATGTATATCAATAGCGCCCTGTCCAAAAAGTTCTTGTAGAATTCCGATAGTAGCGCTAGAGCTTTGCACAATCACCGTAAATAAAGTGCCAATTACAACTCCTAAAATCGGATTATCACTCATGCTTACAGTTAAATCATGAAACTGTTGAAGTGAGCGAAGCGGCTTCATCCCGCTTCCCATAAGCTCTAGACCAAAGAATAACATTCCAAACCCAAAAGCGATTTGACCAAAATTTTGAACAGGTTTACTTTTAAAGAAAAAGAGTAAAATCGCTCCCACTGCGAGAATAGGAAGAGCGTAGCTCGAAATGTCAATTCCGATTATAAAAGCTGTAACTGTCGTACCGATATTTGCGCCCATAATAACCCCTATAGCTTGGCGCAAAGTCATAAAACCGGCACTTACTAAGCCTACCGTAATAACAGTGGTTCCTGAGCTGCTCTGAATAAGAACGGTAACCAGAATACCTGCTAGAACTCCCATAAACGGATTAGTTGTGAATCTGTCTAAAATATCGCGCAATCTATCTCCTGCTGATTTTTGCAACCCATCTCCCATGAACTTAATCCCGAATAAAAAGATTCCGAGTCCACCGATAAATTCAAAAATCATTTTTTGAACATCTAGTTCCAAACACCTCAACTCCTTGATTTTTTTCTAACGACATAGAGAAGTCCCCACTATTATTAACGAATCTTAAAAGCACTGTAAACGTTTTTACGCTAATGTTTACAATAACTTAACAGTATATTTACATTGTAATTGGAAACGATTTCTAGAATCTATTGTAAACCTTGAATTTCCGCTATAGAATAAATTATAGTTAGAATTTTTTAATAAAAGGAGGGTTTACAATAATCATGTTAAAAAAGATGGGATGGAGTCTTACTTCTTTTCAAAAAATGAGGTCTCTTCGCTTTGAGCATACAAACAAAACCATTGGCTTCATATTGTTTTTAACACTTATTTCTTTGCTGCCTACATTTTTCTTTATGACGTTGACAATTGTAAACGGCTATCACATTGCTACAACAGAGCTCCCGAAATCTGTTTCTTCTTTTTCTATTTCAAATTCACAGCTTACGTCAAGCCAACCTTTCACAAAAAAAGTAAACGGTACCGCTTTTATCTTAGACCCCTCACAGTCTATTGAACGGTTTCATTCCCCTGCTCATGGAATTGGTTTTTTAAAGGATGGAATTTACATCACGACTAATTCACAAACACAAACGTATTCATATGAGTTGCTAAACTGGCATCATAAAGATAAAAATGAACTGTCAAACTTGCTGCACGAACAAAAATTTTCTTTATACATACTTGTCCCTATCGCTATGCTTTTACTGTACGTATTAACATCTGGACTAAACTTCCTTTCTATTACCTGCCTTGCTTATCTTGGAAAACTGATTGGACTCATCACTAAGAAGCAGCTTCCTTTCAAACAGCTATGGGCACTGAGCGCTTATAGTACGGTAGCCTTCACGCTGCTTTATACGCTTTTTGAAGCTTTTTCTTTTTCTCTAGCAACACATAGCTCTCTTTACTGGATAGGAACGTTCTTCATTTACTTATTGCTCGTCACAAGGGTTCCTATGAGAAAAAAGGTAAAACCTAATAAAGCGATTGAAACATAACGAAATGAATCCAATCAACCGCTAGAAGCACCTACATACATAAAATCTATGTTTACCCTGCCAATGAAAAGCTCCGAACGAATTTAATTCTTGATCAAGAATCAAATTTGTTGGGAGCTTCTTCAACTAACATACTTTTGTCCCAGCCTCTTTATTTCTGTACAACTTTTCTTCTCCCCATTGCAGAAGAAAAAATTTTCAACTGATACAAAACCCACAAACCTCCTGCTGCGAGCAAACTAAAGCTATAAATAAACATCAGCCTTTCAGTATGCATCCACACTTCAAAAACAACGGGTCCCAACGCTACTCCTAAAAATCTCACCGTTCCATAAATGGATACAATAAATCCTCTTTCTTCGTCTGAAGCCGCTGAAGTAATCATCATATTAATACAAGGAAGAACAAATCCTAAGCCGCCAAAGGCGACTGTCAAACAAAACATCAGCACAGGAAGCGTATAAATCACCGTTAATACTCCAAACATTACGAATAAAAGAATCATTCCTACTATCATCAATTTTTTCATGAGCACTACATCTGTTTTGATTCGCTGACCGGTCCAATAAGAAACGAGCGTCATCGCGCCAAGAGGAAATAAAAAAGCGGTTCCTTTGAAAAAACCGTCTATATGATACGTTTCCTCTATTAAAAAAGATAAGTAATATAAAATGCCAAATAATAAAAACAACCCCAGTCCCCCGACAAAGAATAAAGGAAAAAGCGATTTTCTTTTATCATAGACGATCCCAATGGCTCTCTTTAAATACTCTCCAACAGATACTGAATCTGAACCTGTTTTCGCTTCTCTCACATACATGGCTATACCTACTAAAGCAGCACCTGCAGCTAAAGGATACACAAAAAATGCGGCATACCATACAACGAGTGCCGCCGTTGCTCCAATTATAGGTGCAACCACTTTTCCAGCTCCATTATATACTTCTAAAATCCCAAGGACTTTTGCTCTTTTTTCCCCTGTAAATACATCTCCAGTTAATGCCATTGCCAACGTTGTAGTACCAGCAGCGCCAATCCCTTGAATCACTCTTCCAGCCATCAACACAGCAAAGCTTCCAGAAGAGACCAAAGCGCTACTAGCAGCGACAAGGCTACCGATTATCATCACGATGAGGGAATACATAATTAATTTTTTACGTCCATATCGATCTGATAAAATTCCTACCGCAGGAATACACAATGCAGCCGGAATCGAAAATACACTCAGTATCAAACTGGTTTGGACTCCACTTAAGTGAAGTGACTTTTGAATGCTTGGCAGCAGAGGAATGAGCATGGAATTTCCCAGCACCATGATTAAAGGCAATAAGCCTAATGAAACAATCATTAATTTTTCTTTCAATTTTCGTTCTCCAATCATATTTAAGTAAGACAAGCATAGGCTTTACACATAAGCAAAAGAATGAAGGAGGAGCATAATGAAAAAGCTATGTGCATTAGCCGCTTTCGCTTTTATCGGATATATTTGTCACTACGACATTAAATACGGGACCATTCCTACTGCGACTGAAGCAGTTCAAGTCAGCAAAGCGCAGCCTGCAGAAACAAAAGCCGCCAGCTCTTCTTCCACCTATACAAAAATAAAAATTAAGCCAGGCGATACAGTTTTGTCCGTCATTGAAGAGCTTACAAAAAAATCGATACCGGTTTCTATGAACCAAATGATTAAAGACTTTAAGAAGTTAAATAACGGTACAGCGCCTGAAGATATTCAAATTGGAAAAACGTATAAGTTCCCTATTTACAAGTAATGACAGCATTCTTCTTGTCAAGATGGGATAGTCATTGTTAAAATAGCTAAGGTAGTACTTTCTACTAGTTATTTTGTTCATAAAGAGTTATTCTATTAATGAATTCAAATTCTTGATTTCATTTTGAAGGAGAGATTATCACGTGAGTGAAATTATACATCGTACAAAAACACGCCCCGTTAAAGTTGGAGATTTAACAATTGGGGGCAGTAACGAATTAGTTATTCAAAGTATGACAACCACTAAAACACATGATGTTGAAGCAACGGTTGCAGAAATTAAACGTTTAGAAGAAGCAGGATGCCAAGTTGTTCGTGTTGCTTGTCCAGATGAGCGCGCAGCAGATGCAATCCCTGAAATTAAAAAACGCATTAACATTCCATTAGTTGTAGATATTCATTTTGACTATCGCTTAGCGTTAAAAGCAATTGAAGGCGGAGCGGATAAAATCCGTATCAACCCAGGTAATATTGGACGCCGTGAAAAAGTGGAAGCTGTTGTAAATGCTGCAAAAGCTAAAAATATTCCAATTCGTATTGGAGTTAACGCCGGTTCACTGGAAAAACGTATTTTAGATAAATACGGCTATCCGACAGCAGATGGCATGGTAGAAAGTGCACTTCATCACATTAAAATTTTAGAAGACCTTGATTTCCATGACATCATCGTTTCAATGAAAGCATCCGATGTTAACTTGGCAATTGAAGCATATGAAAAAGCTGCTCAAGCTTTTGACTACCCTCTTCACTTAGGAATTACAGAATCGGGTACATTATTTGCGGGAACTGTAAAAAGTGCAGCAGGTCTTGGCGCTATTTTGTCTAAAGGAATCGGAAATACATTACGTATTTCTTTAAGTGCGGATCCTGTAGAAGAAGTAAAAGTTGCACGCGAGTTGCTAAAATCATTCGGTTTAGCTTCCAATGCTGCAACGCTTATTTCTTGCCCAACTTGCGGACGTATTGAAATTGATTTAATTAGCATTGCTAATGAAGTTGAAGAGTATATTTCAACTGTAAAAGCACCGATTAAAGTAGCGGTACTTGGCTGCGCTGTAAACGGTCCTGGCGAAGCTCGTGAAGCTGATATCGGGATTGCAGGAGCACGCGGTGAAGGTCTTCTATTCCGCAAAGGTGAAATCGTACGCAAAGTTCCGGAAGAAACAATGGTTGAGGAACTAAAAAAAGAAATTGATAAAATTGCTGCTGAATATCACGCAAAGCAAGAAGCTGAAAAAGCTGCAGCTAAATCATAACCAAAAAAAGCGAGGCGCATATGCGCCTCGCTTTTTTTATGAAAAGAACGGTAATATAAACGTACCGACAATAATCGATACAACTCCGATCCCTATTGCCCATGCTCCTAGCGTAAGTGCTCCTTTTCTGCGTGCGATAAACCCTAGAATAATCCCAGCGGCACCAAGAATAATTGGTAAAAAGAATAGTGAAAGAATCGAAAGCACGAGTGCGAAACGACCGTATCCCGTTCCTTCTCCTTGTCCAGCGACTTCATGATTGCGATTGCGGTCAATATCTATAACTTCACGCTCTGCATGTGGCTCTCCTACTCGGTAAGGAACGCCCACTTCAGCTGCAGTTTCTTCCATGAAATCAGCTTCATATACATCTTTTCTACGCCTTTGTTCTTCATTCTCCATGCTTAATCCCTCGCTTTCGTAAATAAGGAGCATTTATAGTATCTGAATGCGAGAAAAAATTATAAGTGTTAATCTTATACAGCTGCTCATTTTCTTGCAAAAATAGATACCTGCACGATTCCCACACCGTATAATCATCCTTATCTTTTTTCTTAAGGAGTATAAAAAGTATTACTGTTTCTCTTTAGGCTTTATGTTACACTAGACAAGAATAATCAAGCACCTAAGCAGAATAAACGTATTAAAGGAGTGCACGTAGTTGACAAAAAAGTTTGGAATTGACATTGATGGAACTGTTACCTCTCCTGAAACTTTTGTTCCTCATTTAAATAAAGCCTTTAACTTAAATTTAACACTTGAAGATATTACAGAATATGATTTCAGCCCTTTTGTAAATGTATCACCTGCAGAACTCGGGAAATGGTTTAAAGCAAATGAACGCTCTATTTACGAAACCTCTCCACTTGCAGACGATGCAAAAGCGGTTTTGCAAAAGTGGCATCAAAAGCACGAATTATTCTTTATTAGTGCAAGGCACGATCAGCTATTGGACGTCACGGAAGAATGGTTTCAAAAAAATGAGCTATCGTTTCATCACATTGAGTTAGTCGGCTCTCATTTTAAAGTTGAGACAGCAAAACGATACGATGTTGATATCTTTTTTGAAGACAAACATGATAATGCTTGTGAAATCAGTGAAGAATGCAATATTCCCGTTATCTTATTTGATACTCCTTATAATCGCTTACCTGTTCCAAAAGGAGTGGTTCGCCTATATAACTGGCTAGAAGCAGATCAGTGGGTAGCCGACTGGTTAAAAGAACAGCAAAAATAAAAAAGAGAGGTGCATAGCACCCTCTCTTTTTTATTGATTACATTCTATACATTGACCGTAAATTTCGAATTTATGGCCTGTAATATTATACCCTCGCAAATCCTCGTCTACATACTCCATCGGACAAGCTTCAATTTCTTTTGTTTTTCCACAATCTAAACAAATGAAGTGGTGATGATGATGAGCAGTTGCACATTTAAATCGAAAGTGCTTTTCGCTCGAAAGCTCCGTCATTTCAAGTACGCCTAACTCCACAAATAATGATAAATTACGGTAGATTGTATCAAAACTTAGACCAGGATAATCAGGCTTCATATATTCTAATACATCTTTTGCCGTTAAGTACTTATTTGATTTTGAAAACAAGGCAAGCATTTCTTCACGTTTTCCTGTATGTTTATATCCTTGATCTTTTAATAAATGAATGGCTTCAGTTAAATTCATTTTTGTTTCCCCTTCCGTCCTTTATTAATCATAATAGATATGATTAAAATAACAACAGCAATGACAACAATTGTACCGCCTGGTGCTAAATCCAAGTAGTACGCTGAAAATAATCCGCCTAAAACAGATATTTCACCAAAAATCACCGAAAGCAGAATCGTTTGTTTAAAGCCTCTAGCTAAGCGAATGCTTGCTGCTACAGGAAGAGTCATAAGCGATGACACCAATAGAATACCGACGATACGCATCGATACAGCAATGACAAGAGCAACCATCACGATAAATAAAAAGTGCATCCACTTCGATTTAATTCCAGAAGCAGAAGCATGCTCCTCGTCAAAAGATAAAATAAATAATTCTTTATATAAGAAAAAGACAATAGCTATTACAAATACGGCTATGACAACAACTGTCCAAATATCCGAACGACTAACTGCACTCACGCTTCCAAACAAATAATTCATTAAATCATTATTAAAACCGTCTGCCAGCGAGATACAAATTGCACTAATACCAATTCCGCCCGATAAAATAATCGGAATGGCCAGCTCTTGATAGTGCTTGTAGACCCCTCGAAGCTTCTCGATAAAAAGAGCCCCTGTAACGGAAGACACCATTCCTAAATAGACGGGGTTCACTCCTTGCATAAACCCTATTTTCTGACTAAGAAGCAAGCTCGCAGAAATTCCGGCTAGCGTCACGTGACTTAACGCGTCTGCAATTAAAGAAAGACGTCTTACTACGATGAACGTGCCCAATAAAGGAGCTAAGACGCCAATAATCATACCTGTTAAAAATGCATTTCGCAAAAACTCAAATTGAAATAAACTGCTTATCATACGTGCTGCCCTCCATGATGATGATCATGGGTTAACACATGAACATTATGACCATAAAACATAGATACGTCATGTTCACAAAGCTGTTCGAATTCTTTGGCATTCCCATGAAAGTGTAAAAATTTATTTAAACAAGCAACGTGGGTTACTTTTTCCGAGACAGTTCCAATATCGTGAGTAACAAGCACAAGCGTAATTCCTTTTTCTTTATTTAACTTTTCAAGAAGCTCATAAAAAGTGTACACATTTTGTGCATCCACTCCGACCGTAGGCTCATCTAAAATCAACAGCTCGGGCTCACTTACAAGCGCGCGTGCAATAAAAATTCGCTGCTGCTGACCACCGGATAGCTCTCCTATGTTTCGATTTAAAAATTCGCTCATCCCCACTGCTTCTACCGCTTCTTTTACTTTTTGTTTATGAGAAGCATTCATAAAGCGAAACAAACCTAGTTTTGAAGTAAGGCCCGTGGAAACCACTTCAAAAACGGTAGCAGGAAAGCCGCTGTTGAAACTATTCGCTTTTTGCGATACATATCCAATTTTACTTCGTTCTTTAAACCTTCTCTGATCTTTTCCAAATAAACGAATTGAACCTTGAGATGGTTTTTGCAAACCAAGCAAACATTTAATTAGCGTTGATTTCCCAGAACCATTTGGACCAACGAGCCCCAAAAAAGCTCCTTTTGGAATTGAAAAACTTATATCTTCTAATACATTCACTCCATCATATTGAAATGATAAATGATCAATTTCAATGATATCAGGTGTATTCATATGCGCCTCACCATTCTTTTTTTATATTTCTCCATACAAAAGAGGGCACGGTTTCTATCGTATACTCCGTTACCCATTTACTTTCTCAGAATCATTACGATTTAGTCATTAATGTAGTATACAGGATTGTCTTTTATTTGTAAACTAAGCCGTTTCACTCTTTCGCTTTCTTACCCCGTAGGTTCATCCGACTCAAAATGTTGTTTTATTACACAATATAGTCACATCTTTCTTTTTTATTCATAAACTGTATATGACGAGGAGGTAATCATATGAAAATTGTACAGCAGATTGTCAATAAGAAAGTAAACAATATTACCCCGAAAGAGCTTTTAAAGTATAGCAAACAATACAACATCCCCATTACAGATCAGCAGGCACACACCCTTGTATCTGTCATTAGACAGCAGCCCGTAAATATTTATAACCTTGAAGAGCGCCGAAATTTAATCAAACAAATTGCTCAAGTAACAGATCGTGAAACTGCCAGACGCGTGAACGAATTATTTCAGCAGTTAATGTAAAAGAAGAGGTCATGTCTGTAGACATGACCTCTTTCAATCACATATGAAATTACATAAGCTTTTGTTTTAACTCTGAATCAAAGCTTTGTGCACGAATCATATCAATTTCCAATTGATATGGCGCTTTTTTATTTTTCTTATCTTCTCCTACATAAGGAGTTTCTAGAATTTTAGGAACTTCTTTAAACGCTGGGTGATGAACAATATAATTCAGTGCACCAAATCCGATTTCACCAAACCCAATGTTTTCATGACGGTCTTTTCGAGCACCGCATACATTTTTACTATCATTGATGTGAAGCACTTTAATTCGCTGTATTCCTACGGTTTTGTCAAATTCATTTAATACACCGTCAAAGTCTTGAACGATATCGTAACCAGCATCATGTACGTGACATGTGTCAAAACAAACAGAGAGCTTTTCATTGTGCGTCACACCATCAATAATTTGGGCGATTTCTTCAAAGCTTCTTCCACACTCTGTTCCTTTTCCAGCCATTGTCTCAAGCGCAATTTGAACTTCTTGATCAGCTGTCAACACTTCGTTTAGACCGTTGATAATTTGCTGAATACCAGCATCTGCTCCTGCCCCCACATGAGCCCCTGGATGAAGAACAATTTGCTTTGCGCCAAGAGCATGGGTGCGCTGAATTTCAGACGTTAAGAAATCTACTCCAAGCTCAAATGTTTCGGGCTTTGTTGTATTCCCTAAATTAATGATATAAGGAGCATGTACAACAATATCTTTCATTCCATGCTCTTTCATATGCAAAAGACCAGCTTCAATATTAAGCTCTTCAATCTTTTTGCGACGAGTATTTTGTGGAGCGCCTGTATAGATCATAAACGTATTTGCTCCATAAGAAGCTGCCTCTTCACTTGCTCCTAAAAGCATCTTTTTGCCGCTCATCGATACGTGAGAACCAATTTTCAACATTCTTTTTTACACCTCTAACCTATTGCGATTAACGATTGTTTCGTCTTTCACTACGCTTTTTCTTTTGCACGTACTTTGTAATTTCACGAGCACGTTTTTTCTTATAGCCAGGCTTTACTTTCTTAGGCTTTTGAATAAAGCGATGTGCCTCTTCTCCCACTTCATCCGCTTTCTTCACACGCTTTTTACGGCGGTTACGGTCATCAATAGAAACCCACTCTTGCTTTTGAAGATCTTTGTTTACAAACTCGATTCCCATTTTCTCTAGCTTATTTACTGCATCTTCATCTTCCACATCGAAGATTGTAGCAGCAATTCCAGAATGACCAGCACGAGCTGTACGGCCTACGCGGTGAATGTAGAAATCTAGATTCTGAAGGAAGCTCAAAGTTAATAACGTGTGAAATCCCTTCAATATCAATACCGCGAGCTGCTAAATCTGTCGCTACTACGTATTGAAATTCTAAATTATTAATTTGCTTCATCATTTTCTTACGGTCACGAGGAGATAAGTCTCCGTGAATTCTTCCTACTTTTAAGCCTTTAGACAGTAGGTCATCTGCTACTTCGTCCGCCATTTTCTTTGTATTTGTAAAGACGATAGCTAAATAAGGATTATACGAAATAAGCATATCGTGCAGCAGCTTAAACTTGTTACGATGACGTAGTGGAACTAATACATGCTCTAATTTAGCCGCTGCTGCTTGCTTCGGCGAAACATGCGTAAATTTTGGATTTTCCATGTATTTTTTTAAGAATGGCTTTAATTTTTCAGGAATCGTTGCTGAAAAAACAAGCATCTGTAATTTTTCAGGCATGTTGCTTGCCAAACGGTCCACATCTTCTAAAAATCCCATATCAAGCATTAAATCAGCTTCGTCTACTACTAACGCCTTAGTTGTATACACAACTAACGCTTTTTCATTTACTAAATCAAACAAACGAGCCGGTGTTCCTACAACCACTTGAGGCTGTTTCTTTAATTTGTCGATTGTACGCTGCTTATCTGTACCGCCGATAAAACATTTTGCTGAAATTTCTTCTCCTTCAGCACTGTGTTTTGTTAGCTTTAAGACTTCTTGATAAATTTGAGAAGCAAGCTCACGAGTTGGAGCGGTAATTACAACTTGTACTTCTTCTTTTTTATGATCTACCTTTTCAAGTAAAGGCAATAAATAAGCGTGTGTTTTGCCCGTCCCTGTTTGTGACTGACCAATTACACTTTCCCCTTTTAAAACGGAAGGAATTAAGCGCTCTTGAATCTCTGTAGGCTGATAAAAACCTAATTGTTTAATTGCTTCTATTAAAAATGGTTGAAACTCAAAACGTTCAAAGTTTGTTTTTTCCATAATAGTCTCCTTTTTTACATTCACGTTCATCTTTTAAGGCACAATATATGATTATAATCGATTTTTCCTTCTGTGACTACTTCTCATTCATATTACTAAAACTTATTACCTGTTTCAAAAACATTTTATCGCGAGTTGCATACGATAGTAAAAGAAAATCTACTTTACTAAAGGAGGTGCGTCCTTTGCTACAGCGAAGACCACCATTTCCACCCGGTATGCAAAGAAGAATGATGCCAGGAATGCCACCGCAAAACGGTTTTGGGCAACAACCTGGTAACTTTGGCCAATTTAATCCATTACAGCAGTTTCGTAACTTTGCCCAGCAAACAAATGCTCAACAATCATTTTACCCGAATCAGCAAGGCCTGAACCGTGGAGGAGGTAACTTCTTAACTCGCCTATTCCGAAGAGGCGGGAATAGAAACATCCCCTTTCAACAAGCAGCAGCTGCTGCTCCTCGAGGTTCTTTGTTTTCAGGCCTTTCAGGAGCCCAAGGTGCTGCAGGAGCGACCAACTCTTCTTCCCTGCTTGGAGGTTTGCAAGGTTTAACGAACCCTGCTAACTTAAGCTCCATGATGGGAAATGTTCAACGAGTATTAAAAGCTGCGGAAACGATGGGACCTATGATTCAACAATACGGACCTCTTGTCAAAAATGCTCCTTCTCTATGGAAAATCTATCAGGCCCTGCGCTCAAGTGACGATACAGATGAAGTACTCGAAGCAGAAGGAACAGAGGTTGCTGAAACTGATGAAAGCAAAGACAGTAAGGTTTTGTCAACAGGCGCAGAAAGCACGGATTCATCTGATGATGAGCTGGATTTCTTCGAAGAAGAAATTGAACTTTCCTCTAGAGATCGAGTGTCTAAACCAAAACTTTATATTTGATAAATCTGCTAGTTCCGTAAGCAAAGACAGTAAGTAAAAAAAGAATATCTTTGTATTCTTCCTTCCTCTTTTATATAATAGAAGCGAGTTGAATTGCTCGTCAGGATTATGATGAGGAGGAAATTGAAATGAAAGTTATTAAAATCGCACCGCGCGGCTATTGTTATGGTGTAGTAGACGCAATGGTCATTGCACGAAACGCCGCTTTAGATAAATCATTGCCTCGACCAATCTATATCTTAGGAATGATTGTTCATAATAAACACGTTACAGATGCGTTTGAAGAGGACGGCATTATCACACTGGACGGTGCTAATCGCTTAGAAATCTTAGACCAAATAAATGAAGGAACCGTTATTTTTACGGCGCACGGAGTATCTCCAGAAGTAAAAGAACGAGCAAAAGAAAAAGGTTTAACAACAATCGATGCTACATGTCCGGATGTTACAAAAACCCACGACCTTATTCGCCAAAAAGAAAAAGAAGGTTATGACGTTATTTATATCGGAAAAAGAAATCATCCTGAGCCAGAAGGTGCACTTGGCATCGCACCAGATATCGTTCATTTAATTGAGAAAGCAGAAGACGTAGCCCATTTAAATATTCAACGTGAAAAAGTCATTGTAACCAATCAGACAACAATGAGTCAGTGGGACGTTGCAGATGTAATGGAAAAAGTAAAAGAAAAATATCCGCACGCTGAAGTTCACAAGGAAATTTGTTTAGCTACACAAGTTCGCCAAGAAGCTGTAGCTGAGCAAGCAGGTGAAGCAGATGTTACAATCGTAGTAGGAGATCCTAAAAGTAACAATTCAAACCGTTTAGCTCAAGTATCAATGGAGATTGCCGGCACTGAGGCATATCGCATCGGTGACATCTCAGAGCTTCAGATCGAATGGTTGATGAACGCGAAAACCGTAGCTGTTACGGCAGGCGCATCTACCCCTACTCCAATCACAAAAGAGGTCATCAATTTTCTAGATCAGTTCGATCCGGAAGATGAAACAACATGGACACGTGAAAAAAGTGTGCCTCTTTCGAAAATTTTACCAAAAGTTCGAACAAAAAAATCGTCTTAATAGACGCAAAAGAAGGTGTTGACATTCGTCAACACCTTCTTTGTTACCTAAACGTAAATGGGTTTGTGTCTACTTTTGAATCAAATACTTCACACTCAAAGTTTTTCGCTTCAAAAAGACTGTTTAATACGCGTGTTACACCTTGTCTCATGACTTTTTCAACATGATGACCAGGATCTACAACGTTTAATCCCATTGCCATTGCATCATGCGCAACGTGGAAATACAAATCACCTGTTACATAGGCATCTGCTCCGCTAAATTTTGCGTTTGTAATATATTTGTTTCCGTCTCCGCCAAGAACAGCTACTTTTTTCACAGTGGCATCCATAGACCCTACTACTCTGACACCATCTACATCCAATGCTTGTTTAACGTGATCGGCAAACTGTTTTAACGTCATCTCTTCTTTTAACTTACCAACTCGTCCAAGTCCAAGCGTTTCGCCCGTTTGTTCCACTGGATAAATGTCATAGGCTACTTCTTCGTAAGGATGAGCACTGAGCATGGCACGAATAATTTTATTTTGTTGACCCGCTTCAAAAATAGTTTCAACTTTTGTTTCATTGACACGTTCTAGCTCTCCTTTTGAGCCAATGTATGGATTGGCTTCTGAAGAAGGTTTAAATGTGCCTTCGCCTTCTGTTGAAAACGTACAGTCGCTGTAAAGGCCAACATGTCCAGCTCCCGCATCACAAATAGCTGTGCGCACTGCTTCAGCGTCATTTAAAGGAACAAATACAGCTAGCTTTTTCAATTGAATCGACGTTGTTGGAACCAGCACTTTTGTCTCTTGTAGCCCCAACGCTTCGGCTAACAAGTCATTTACTCCGCCTTTAGCTATATCTAAGTTTGTATGAGCAGCATATACGGCAATATCATGCTTAATGCATTTCTCTAAAATACGCCCTTCAGGACGATCTGTAACCACTTGTTTTAGTGGTCTAAAAATAGGAGGATGGTGAGCAATAATTAAATCCACTTGTTTTTCAATTGCTTCGTCTACGACCGTTTCAAGAACATCTAACGTTACCATTACTTTTTTTACAGGCTTGTTTAACGTTCCAATCTGTAAACCAATTTTATCTCCTTCAACCGCTAAATGCTTGGGAGAAAATGATTCAAATGCCTCAATTACTTGAAATCCGTTAGGGATTTTACTCATTTTAACGCCTCCTCAATTAATGAGATGTCTTGGGTAAGTTTTTGAAGTTTTGCTTTGCTTTCCTCTGACTGAGCCTGTTCCATTTGACTGACAATTTGTTTAAGATGATTTAGTTCATGCGTCCACTTTGTCATAAAAGCAGAAGAGCGCTTTTCTTTTAAAATAGGGCCCATTAACACACCGGCTTCCACTTCCCCGTTATACGGAGCTAAAGGGTTTCCAGGTTCAGCGACGATGACTTCATACATACGACCGTCTTCTTCGATGATTTTTTCATCAATGATTTCCCAGTTGTGTTGAATCAGCCAGCTGCGAATATGATGTGAACCAATATTCGGCTGAAGCACCAGTCTTTTTACTCCTTCTAATTTTGCCTTTCCTTCTTCTAAAATCATCGTAATAAGCGTTCCGCCCATTCCGCAGATTGTAATACAGTCTACTTCATTCGGTGATATTACTTCTAGGCCGTTTCCTTTTCGAACATCAATAACATCCGTTAAGCTTGTTTTTTTCACCTGCTGAATAGCCGATTGCAGGGGACCTTCTGTAATTTCACCTGCTACAGCGCCGCTAATATATCCATTTAAATAAGCAAAACATGGCAAATACGCATGATCTGAGCCAATGTCTGCTATCTTTGCTCCCAAAGGAATCGACTTTACTACTTCTTCAAGTCTTGTTGATAAGTTTAATTCATTCATTTTGTCACCTATTCTCTATGTGATTACTGTTCATTATTTTAACATAGATAGTTGCATGATTCCTATTTCTCTTCATGTTTTCCTTCTAGCTGAATGCGTATAAAAAAATCATAAAAAAAAAGCCTGCTTTATAAATGAGCGGCTTTCCAGAAAATCATGTTTCTGAACTCTATTTAATTTCGGATACCCATTTAGCCATTTCCTTCGCTTTTTCCGGTGGAACCAGCCCGGCCGGCATGTTTCCTTTACCGTTTACAACAATATTTGCAATTTCGTCTTGAGAAACTTTTTTCCCAATTCCTTTTAACGAAGGACCTACTCCACCTTGATACTGATCACCGTGACAACCAATACAAGTTTTTTGATAAATTTCTTCTGGTTTAGCTGAAGCCTGCTGTTCCGCGCCACCGCCTTCTTTTTCAGCCGCGATTTCTTTTGCATTGTTCAATCCGTTGAACGAAAGCGTTAACATTAAAGCAATCCCGATTACCGCAATTAATAAAAATGGTATTAGCGGATTTCGCTTCACTCACTATACCCCCTTTATGTATTCCCATCCCTAGAAATAACAAAATAGTATAAGCACTTTTATTTTACTTGAAAATGCTCATAAGTGAAAGGGTTTTATTTACATAATTAACTAATTTCTTATTACTTATCTTAACAGCCAATTTGCCTTGCAATAACAGAGCGCTGAATTTCCGAAGTTCCTTCTCCAATTTCTAAAAGCTTGGCATCCCGTAAATACCGCTCCACGTGATACTCTTTCATGTAGCCGTATCCTCCATGAATCTGCACAGCTTGACTGGCTACTTCCATACAAATTTCAGAAGCATACAGTTTACACATAGCTGCTTCTTTCGTAAATGGCTTTCCTTGGTCTTTTAACCACGCTGCTTTATACACCATATTTCTTGCTAACTCAATTTTCATGGCCATATCAGCTAATTTAAACTGAATCGCTTGAAACGATGAAATAGCTTTCCCAAACTGCTTTCTTTCCTGCGCATATGACAGTGCTTTTTCATAAGCCGCTTGAGCGATTCCAACGGCCATTGCCCCAATTCCAATTCTTCCCCCGTCAAGCGTCATTAGAAATTGTTTGAATCCTTCTCCTCTTACACCGAGTAAATTCTCTTCAGGCACTTCAACATCCTCTAAAACGAGTTCAGTTGTATTTGAAGCATGTAGACCCATTTTCTCGTAATTGTCTATTACAGTAAAACCTCGAGCTTCTGTAGGCACGATAATAGCTGAAATTTCTTTTTTACCTTCTGTACGGTTTGTAACAGCTGTTAAAGCTAAAAACTTTGCATAGCTGGCATTCGTAATATAGCATTTACTTCCATTAATCCTAAATGTTCCATCCTTCAACACTGCTTCGGTCTCCGTTCCCCCCGCGTCACTTCCTGCGTTCGGTTCGGTTAAACCAAACGCTCCAAAAGATTCCCCGGAGCATAAAGCAGGTAGGTACTGTTCTTTTTGCTCCTTTGTTCCGAATAAATAAATAGGTGCCCCCCCGAGCGAAACATGAGCTGAGTATGTAATTCCTGTAGAGCCACAAGCTTTACTTAACTCCTCTACGACAATAGCAAAACTAACCGTATCTGCGCCTCCGCCACCATACTCTTCAGGAAAAGGAAGGCCCATTACACCAAGCTCACTTAACTTTTTAAAAACATCAAGCGGAAATTGCTTACTTCGATCGCGCTCTAGTGCATTTGGTGCTACCTCAGCTTCTGAAAATTCTCTCAGCGTCCGTTGAATCATCTTTTGTTCATTGGTTAATTCATAATTCATTTTTATTCCCCCTAAAAATGTATACGCTTACATTATCTAATTATAATTCATTTTTGTAAATTTTCTCAACTTTTAAAACGTTTTAATTTTTTCATGTTATAATAGAGGAGTATTCATCAATGCAAGAATAAAATGAGAGCGATTCCATTTTTTTTCGGATGTTTAAATGAAATTTGAACATCTTACGCTTCTATAACAAAAGAATATAAAGGAGCATTTGCAAAACGAAGGACAATTCAGTAAAATATATGAAAGAAGAAAAGTTGGTAAAAAAATCAATATACTTCTTTAAAATGCGTTTTCATGAAATTTATTCCATAAAAAACAGATAGCCTCTTTCCGCAGGGAAAGAAGCTATCTCATAAGCGCTATTTACGCTTTTATCTATTCTAAGAAATCTTTTAAACGTTTGCTTCGGCTAGGGTGACGAAGCTTGCGAAGCGCTTTAGCTTCAATTTGACGAATACGCTCACGCGTTACGCCAAATACTTTTCCTACTTCTTCAAGCGTACGCGTACGCCCATCGTCCAGACCAAAGCGGAGTCTAAGAACATTTTCTTCGCGATCTGTTAACGTATCAAGGACGTCTTCTAACTGCTCTTTTAATAATTCATATGCAGCATGTTCAGAAGGTGATGTTGCATCCTGGTCTTCAATGAAGTCACCTAAATGAGAATCATCTTCCTCACCAATTGGCGTTTCAAGAGAAACCGGCTCTTGGGCAATTTTTAAGATTTCACGAACTTTTTCTGGTGTTAAGTCCATATCTTCTGCAATTTCTTCAGGAGATGGTTCGCGACCTAAATCTTGTAGAAGCTGACGTTGAACACGAATTAGTTTGTTAATCGTTTCAACCATATGAACAGGGATACGAATCGTTCTTGCTTGGTCAGCAATCGCACGAGTAATAGCTTGACGAATCCACCATGTCGCATACGTACTGAATTTATAACCTTTGCGATAATCAAATTTTTCTACCGCTTTAATAAGACCCATGTTTCCTTCTTGAATTAAATCAAGAAACAGCATACCGCGTCCAACATAGCGTTTAGCTATACTTACAACAAGACGTAAGTTTGCTTCAGCAAGACGACGTTTCGCTTCTTCATCGCCTTCTTCAATACGTTTTGCTAAATTGATTTCTTCCTCTGCCGACAATAAGTCAACGCGTCCGATTTCTTTTAAGTACATACGAACTGGATCATTAATTTTCACACCAGGAGGTACACTTAAATCATTTAAATCAAACTCTTCTTCTTTTGACAGTTCTTGAATATCGGGATCGGCATCGTCATCATTTGCTTCAGATTCACTCATTACTTCAACACCTTGTTCTCCAAGGTATTCATAATATTCATCCATTTGATCGGATTCAATTTCGAAGTTCGCCATACGCTCTGCAATTTCTTCGTATGTTAGCACACCACGTTTTTTTCCGATTTCGGTCAATTGATCTTTTACTTGTTCAATTGTTAAATCTGAATCAAGTTGTTTTGATTGAGCTGATTTTTCAGCCATCAGATCCCCTCCTTCCAAAATTTTAAGGAAAACCTTCTAAAAGTGGGACTAATACGCAACATCGTTTATTTTAACGTTTTTTTCAACTGTAAAATTTCCATTGCTATTGTCGCAGCTTTTAAATAATCTTTTTGACGCTCTGCTTCTTGCTTTTCTGCTTCTTTTTTTTCTATCGCTACCCTTTGTGGATAAATCAATATCGTTTGGATATAATCATTCAAAGCTTGCTCCGACAATTCATCATTGATTGACATCATCGCCAATTCTGAAGCTAGACTAGACAACGAAGATTCGGGCAACCGCTCAATAAATCCGCTCGGATTAGGCTCGTGTCCTTCCTCGTAATAGGCATACAAATATAGAACAAGCGCACGATGTTCTTCGACATTGAACTGACCTTGAAGTCGGTCTTGAATTCTAAATGCTACATCCTTATCTTTCAACATATGAGCGATCAAAAAACGTTCTGCATTTTGATAAGCCGGTAATAAGCTTCTCTTTACGACTGGTTGTCTATTTATATTATTTCGATTTGGAGAATCATTATCCTTTTTCTTTTTTTCCGTTCGATACACTTGATACTGCTGTTCTTTAAGCGCATCTAATGAAATGGAAAACTCTTGTGCCAATTGGCGTAAATAATGATCTCGCTCTACAGCTTTTGTAAGGAGGCTTATTTCTTTCAAAACGTCTTCAATGTATTGCATACGTTCAGATTCATTTTGTAGATTTCGCTTTCGGCGGAGATACCTCATTTGAAATGCCATAAAGGTCAAGCTGCTATTAATAACATCATTTTGAAACTTCTCTGCCCCGTATTCTTTAATATAATCATCCGGGTCATAACCATCCGGCATCACAGCAATCTTAACGGTACAACCCACATTTGTTAAGATAGCAGTTGCTTTGTGCGCTGCTTCAATTCCAGCAGAATCTGCATCATAGCAAATGATAACGGACTCTACATTTCGGCGAATAATTTTGGCTTGTTCTTCTGTTAAGGCAGTTCCCATTGTTGCAATTGCGTTTGGGCACCCCGCTTTAACAGCTGAAATAACATCTGCAAATCCTTCAAATAAAATAACCTGCTGATTTTTGCGTATATGTTTTTTAGCGCGGTGAAAGTTGTAGAGTGTGCGACTTTTGTTAAAAATAGAAGTTTCGGGACTGTTTAAATATTTAGGCTGCCCTTTTATCTCTTTTAGCAGGCGCCCTGAAAATGCAATTGTTTTGCCTTGCAAGTCAGCAATAGGAAACATAATTCGATCGCGAAAACGATCAAAGTACGTTTCATCTTGGTTGCGTTTAATGATTAAACCTGCATGTTCCATCTCTTGCGGATTAAACCCACGTTTTGTTAAGAACTTACTTACAAATTCCCACGAATCTAAAGCAAAACCTATCTCAAATTCATCGATAATTTCTCGTGAAAACCCTCGATTTATTAAATAATCATAAGCATCTTGGCCTTCTTTTGTATTTACCAATAAATGATGGTAAAATTTCTTTAAAAGCTCGTGTGCTTCAATCATTTTATTGCTAGGCTTTTGATTATCTTCTTCATGAGGATGTATCTCATGTTCAAAAGGAATATCTCCTTTTTCAGCAAGCTGCTGAGCTGCTTCCGTGAAGGACAGTCCTTCTAATTCCATTATGAATGAAAATGAATTCCCTCCTGCACCGCATCCAAAGCAATGATAAATTTGTTTATCAGGCGATACTGAAAAAGATGGTGTGCTTTCCCCATGAAACGGACAGAGTCCAAAATAATTGCGCCCTTGTTTTTTTAGTTGTACATAATCGCTTATGACGTCGACAATATCTACTGAATGCCGAATACGGTCGATTACTTCATCAGGAATTCGATTTGCCATAGTAACAGCTCCGTATTTCATATAATATTCTTCACTAAGTGCTAAATTCCTGCAAGTTTCGACAACATTTTTTCAAAAGCTTGAATGAAATGCTGGCGATCTTCTTCACTAAATGCCTTCGGGCCTTTAGTATGACGCCCTGATCGTCGCTCTTTTGCAGAAACATAGCGAAAGAAAAGCACCGTATTCATTTCGTCGTCATTATAGTACTTTCCACGAGGAGACAGTGCATAAACCCCTCGACTTACTAACATGCTTGCCAAGCCAGTATCTTGAGTTACGACAATATCCTGCTTGGCTGCGTGATTTAAAATATATAAATCTGCGGCTTCCTTTTCTGCATCCACATAGACCCATTTTCCTGGTGTAGGATTTGTTTGCATGTGAGCATAGGAAGCAACAAACACAAGCTCGATGTCATATGTATGTGTAAGTTCAACGATTTCTGCTTTGACAGGGCATGCATCAGCATCGACAAAAACTTTACTTTTTCTTTTGCTATAACTCTGTATTCTACATCCCTCCAGAGATTCCTTCTAACAAATTGTTATTTCCTGTAGATGGCATTTGTCGAATACTTTTTTCGATTTTGACTTGACTTTTATATAAATAGTTTATTCGTTCTTAACAAAGTCTAAACCTAAAACTATTCTTTTTTATCACAATTTTTTATTATAATATAAACAACCTATATTTTCTATACCAAAGTCACTTGTTTTTAAAAGTTCTGTCATATTCATCTTTGGTATATTTTCTTAGGCTTACAGCATACAAACATAAGAAAGCAATCTCCTTTATATTACGCACGGAGGAGATCCATCGTTTATTTCTTTTTGATGGTATTGAGAATGATACCGGCTGTTTCTTCTACGGCCCTGTTGGATACGTCAACCACTTCACAGCCAATCTTATCTACAATCCCTTGAAAAAATTCAAGTTCTTCTTTAATACGACCAATATTAGCATAAATTGCTTTATCGTTTAGACCAAGAGACTTTAAACGCTCTTTACGAATATCGTTTAATTTTTCGGGACTAATAGTAAGCCCTATACACTTCTCAGGTGATACGTGAAACAGCTCTTCTGGTGGATCTACTTCAGGTACAATCGGAACATTGGCTACTTTCAAACGCTTGTGTGCTAAAAATTGAGAAAGAGGCGTTTTAGACGTTCTTGATACACCGATTAATACGATATCCGCTCTAAGAATTCCTCTCGGATCACGCCCATCATCATATTTCACTGCAAATTCAATCGCTTCTACTTTCTTAAAATAATCTTCGTCTAATTTTCTAGCCATACCAGGCTCATAGCGAGGAGAAAGTTGATAAGAAGATTGAATTTTATCAATTAAAGGTCCAATAATATCAAATACCTCTACCCCGTTCTTGGACGCTTCTTGAATTAAAAATTCTCTCATTTCGGGCTTTACTAACGTAAAGCCAATAATAGCGTTGTTCAACTTTGCTACTGAAACCACTTCTGAAAGTGTTGCGATGTCCTCTACATAAGGTACTCTTTTAATTACAAAGTCTGTCATATTGAACTGACTAGAGGCAGCCTTTACAACTAGTTCAGCTGTCTCACCTACAGAATCCGAAATGACATAAAGACATGGGTTGTTCATATTTTGTGCATCCCCTTTTTAATCCTTTTTCACTTATAATACTTCATCATTTGCTAATGCTACTAGTAATTTTGTAATATTTGTTTTGGTAATGCGTCCCACCACTTCAAAATTGCCGTCTCCCTCTTTAATAACGGGCATAGCATCAATCTGTTTTTCAATTAAGATCTTAGCAATATCAATTAACAAATCTTCGCGATAGCAATATGTAATGTTGGGCATTCTCGTCATGATAATATGAACAGGAATAGATGTGAGCTCTTGCTTTCCGATACTCGCGCGCAATAAATCTTTACGCGACAGTACTCCCACTAGCTGTGATTTCTCATCCACTACAAAAAGGGTCCCCACGTCTTCTAGAAACATTGTACAAATAGCATCATATACCGACACATTTTCGTTCACGACTACAGGGATAGACTGATACTCTTGCACCTGTATTTTTTTTATTTTATCTGTAAGAAGCTGTGCTCCTGTTTTACCTGTGTAAAAGTAACCTACGCGCGGTCGCGCTTCTAGATAACCAGCCATTGTTAAAATAGCAAGGTCCGGTCTTAGCGTGGCCCGCGTAAGGCTAAGCTGATCTGCAATATGCTCGCCTGTAATAGGGCCTTCGTCTTTGACAATTTGTAAAATTTGTTCTTGTCGTTTGTTCAGTTCGATTGTACTCACCACCTAATCATTAAATGTGACATACTATTTATAAAACATTATATACTTTTTAAGCAAAAGTAAAAGCTATAACTTATTAATTTTAGCATTTTATCTTTTTAGAATGCCGTTTATTTTACCATGGCTTCTCAAAAAAAGCAGACATTACGCTTACAATAAGCGAAACTACCCCTTCGCTCCACAGTAAAAAGGGTGTCCTCTACACACTACGAGGCACCCTAGCGACAGCAATTCCTTGCATATCACTGATTATCTTTTCTATTTCTCATCAGAGAGCGATTGTTTTAAAGACTCCATCTGATTCAAAAACCGCTTTGTTTTTAAAAACAATCCTGAATATTCTTCATAATATTGATCAATTACAAACTTTAATTGTTTTTTTGTTTCGGGTTTAACAGAAATAGAACCTAACCGCTTTAAATCAATGTAATAAAATAGCCTTAATAGTTTAACCGTCATCGGACTAATTTTCAAATGATAAGGATCTTTTTCTAAGCATCGATGACAAATAAACCCGCCTTCTCGAATGGAAAAATGAAAGGTTCCTTCACCTTGATGGCAGACTGCACATTCATTTAATGTAGGATGAAGACCTAGAACGTTTAACATTTTCATTTCATAAATAAATGTTAAGATCTCTGCATCATACTCTTCGTTCATATAATGAATGGTTTGATGCAGCAGTTCAAATAGAAATGGATTTGGTTTATTGTTCTCAGTAGCTTTATCTGTTAATTCAAGAATATAAGAAGCATACGCTGTTGTGAAGATATCTTCGCGTATGCTTCTCATAGATGAGATAACTTCTCCTTGATGGAGAGTACCCATTCCTGAACCTGCTTGTATAAAAAAGTATCCATACGTAAATAATTGTGTGACGGAAGCTAAGCGACTACTGGGCTTTTTTGCCCCTCTTGCCATGAGACCCACTTTTCCGAGTTCACGTGAATAAATGGTGACAATTTTATTTGATTCACCGTAATCATTCGTTCGAATGACAATTCCTTCACACTTTTTAAACAATCATCATCACCGCCATCTTACAGAAGGCTAAGACAAGGGAGAATTGAGACTTTCGCTGTTGTCCTCATATGTTTCGGGTCTTTCTTTCACTTCATTTTCAAGTTCCTTAAAAATGAGATAAGTATCAATGCTACCTGTTTGTGAAAAAATGTTCCAAGTAAAATTCAACATAGAACTCCCACCTTTCTAACCATAAAGATCAGATACATATTTCAATTCCTTATGTTTAGAATAGCCTTCCGACGTAAAATCATGTAACACAATTTTTTACAAATCACCTTCTTTTATGAAGGGATATAAATCGACGCAAACAAGAACTCAAATGATTAATATTCGTCTTCTCTAAATCCAAAGTCACGGAGATGCGACGCTCGGTTTCGCCAATCTTTTTGTACTTTTACCCATAGTTCTAAAAATACTTTTGAACCTAAAAGGGCTTCAATGTCTGCTCTTGCTTTTCTTCCTACCTCTTTTAACATCTTTCCTTGCTTTCCAATTACGATGCCTTTTTGTGAATCTCTTTCGACGATAATTGTAGCCCCGACGTAAACAGCGCCATTATCTCGTCTTTGCATAGAATCCATCACAACGGCAATAGAATGAGGTATTTCTTCCCTCGTTGCATGCAGCACTTTTTCACGAATTAATTCCGTAATAATAAAGCGCTCTGGGTGATCTGTTACCTGATCTGCCGGGTAATATTGCGGACCTTCCGGCAATCGCTGCTTGATTTGATCAAGCAAACGCTCCACGTTATTTCCTTGTAAAGCTGAAATTGGCACAATTTCAGCAAAAGGATATAAGTCTTTATAATTCGTGATAATTGAAAACAATTCGTCTGGATGAATTTCATCAATTTTATTAATCACAAGGAAAACAGGCGTTTTTGTATCTTTTAAACGCTCGATAATAAATTCATCGCCTCGACCTAAGCCTTCTGTTGCGTTAATCATAAATAAAATTAAATCTACTTCTTTAAGCGTATTTTGTGCTACCTTCATCATAAAGTCGCCTAATTTATGCTTTGGTTTGTGAATTCCTGGTGTATCTATAAACACAATTTGCGCCTGATCTTCCGTGTACACACCCTGAATTTTATTTCTAGTTGTTTGCGGTTTGTCACTCATAATCGCAATCTTTTGACCAATCACTCGGTTCAAAAAAGTTGATTTCCCTACGTTTGGTCTTCCAATAATTGAAACAAAACCTGACTTAAATTCATTATTACTCATGTAAATCCTCCGATGAAAATGCTCCTGGAAGTAATTCTTCCACAGTTAGTTCTTGTATGTCATTTTTTAAATTGGTTAATATAACTTTCATTTCTTTTGGACAAAGCTCAGAGATTACTTGTCTGCATGCTCCACACGGAGAAACAGGACGATCAGTATCAGCTACTACAACAAGTGCTTTATACTCTTTATCTCCTTCTGAATAGGCTTTAAATAAAGCCGTACGCTCAGCACAATTGCACATGCTATAAGCTGCATTTTCAATATTGCAGCCGCGATAAACCTTTCCATCTTTCGTCAATAAAGCTGCACCAACTTTAAATTTTGAATACGGTACATAAGCCATTTCACGAGCTTTTTTCGCCTCATCAATCAGTCCGGTCTTATCCATTTATCCGCTCTCCTTTTGCGCTTCTACATGTCTTTTAACTTGTCCTTTTTTATTATACCACGGGGGTGTAAAGAACCAAAAAGAATCCTTTTTAAAACAAATACTTTAAGAAAATAATTCCTCCTATAAGGACAGCAAAACACGCATAGACCAACACCGCGGCTGCGGCTGCATCTTTTGCGTGTTTTGCTAGTATGTGATATTCAGGAGAAACTAAATCAACAACTTTTTCAACCGCTGTATTCATTAACTCTAAGCTGAACATGCCTGCAATCAGAAGCAGCACAACCGTCCATTCACCAGCTGTAATTGACAGCACGGCTCCTAAGAGAAGGACGATGAAAGAAGCTGCTACGTGAATTTGCATATTTCTCTGTGTTTTACAAACATAGAGAAACCCCTCTATTGCATAACCAAAGCTACTGACAACTTTAGCTATCCCTTTTTTACCGCGAGAGTCCATATTGTTCTAAAATATCTTTTTGACGTGTAAACATCTCTTTTTCATCTTCTGATGTTTCATGGTCATACCCAAGCAAGTGCAAGAAACCGTGAACCGTTAAGAATCCTAGCTCCCTCATAAACGAGTGATTGTATTCTTCTGCTTGCTCATGAGCTTTTGGAATCGAAATGACAATATCCCCCAGAACTCTTGGCATCTCATCTCCGATAATTTGCATTTCATCTTCGCCCATTTCTTCTAGCGCAAACGATATTACATCCGTTGGCTGATTTTTATGGCGGTATTGATGATTGATTTCTTGAATTCGATCATTATCCACAAATGTAACGGATACTTCTGCATCCTCTTGAAGATTTTCATATATAGCAGCGGCTTCAAGCAGCTTCTCAAGCTCTTTTTGCTGCTCTTTACTCACTTCGTTTGTTTCATCAATAAAATCAATAACTAAACTCATACCTTCACCTTCTCTTTTTTTATCTCTGGATATTCAATTCGGGAATGAAAAATCCCATTTAAAGTTTCACATAGTGCTTGGCGAATTAACTCTAGCTCTTTGAGCGTTACGTTACACTCGCTAAGCTGCTCATCCTGCAAGCCATCTTTAATAATATTTCGCACCAAGTTCTCAATCTTTTCCGGAGTTGGATTGGACATTGACCTTACGGCTGCTTCTACACTATCAGCTATGCAAATAACCGCTGCTTCTTTTGACTGAGGCTTTGGTCCAGGATAGCGATATTCTTTTTCATCAATTTTTTCTTCTGTTTGTTCAAGTGCCTTATGATAGAAAAACTTAAGCAGGGTCGTTCCGTGATGCTGCTCTGCAATATCTACAATCTCTTTTGGAAACTTGTGATTTCGCAAAATGGTCGCTCCATCTGTAGCATGTGCGATTATAATATTTTTACTAGTCTTCGGACTTAGTTTATCATGCGGATTGGTAATATTCATTTGATTTTCAATAAAATACTGCGGTCGCTTCGTTTTACCAATATCGTGGTAATAAGCCCCCACTCTCGCTAATAAACCGTTAGCTCCTATCGTTTCGCACGCCGCTTCAGATAAGTTTGCCACCATTACACTGTGATGATACGTTCCCGGTGTTTCGGTTAAGATTTTACGTAATAGCGGATGATTAGGACTCGATAATTCAATCAGCTTCATCGTAGATAAAATGCCAAATCCACTTTCAAAAAACGGAAGCAAACCTATAGCTAAAACGGAAGCAATAACACCAGATGCAATTGACATCATGCTGTAATAGCCAAGCTCTACAGTACCAATTTGGCCATTTTTAATAAAAATAATAGCAAAGCTAATAATTACGTTTACCATAGCCACAAATAGACCTGCCTGCAAAATCCGTGAACGCCTGTGCTGCCTGCTTAAAAATAAAATAGCAGCAATATTGCTAATTAAAAAGTAAATCCCAATGTTCATATTAAACGAGGTTGTCAATTCACCATTAAAAATAATGCTTCCACAAATAGCAAATACAATACTTGATAAAATAGCAATGCGTTCATCCATTAAAATTCGAATCAGCAAACCTCCCACCGCAACAGGAGCTAAGAAACCAATTTCCGATAAATCAATTTGTTGAAACAAGCTTAAGATTTTCATGAGGCCAATCGTAATGGTTGCTACCAATACATACAACAACAAGGGCTGATATGTCTTGGTGTGAAATTCACGCAAATAGTAAATGAGGCCGGCTATCATCATCACAATCAGCAAAGCTAATCCCGCAAAAGGCTGAATAGATCCTTTATTATTCAACAATCCCGCGAGCTGGAGCTGACGATATATATCAGGATTAATAAGCTGATTTTCTTCTACAATAATCTGACCTTGTTTAATTCGAACAGGCTCCACTTTTTCCACAGCTGCTTGACGGTTTTCAGCTGTTTTTTTGGGATCATAAATCACATTTGGAATGATAGCGAATTTAGCAATTGCATTCATTGAATCCTTTAGGGAGTTGCTGACATTGGTGTAAACAAGCTGACCTTCTACCTGGTCTTTTTTCTCTTCTACATCGCTAATCTTCACTTGATCTTTCATCACATGATGAACGGCTGTAACTACAGCGTCTTTCGCAATCGATAAATCACTGTTAGAAGACTGAAGCAGCTGCTTGATGGTATCCTTTGGCAAGTTTTTTTGAATGTCTTCAGGAAGCTTGTCCTCTAGCATTTTTTGTTTGGTTTTTAATACGGCATCGATACTGTCATCTTCATGATCTTCTTTTTCATATTTTGTATTAACTTCCATCATCGCATCAAAAATAGATGCAACAAGATCGACTTGGTTCTGTGCGTATTCTGTTTTTTGTGTATACACATCTTCAACGGCTTGTTCTGCCTCTGCCCGTTTTTTCTCTGTGCTCTCTTTATCTTCAATGGTAACGGGTGAGTAAATGGTTTGCGGGGAAATAGACAGTAGTCTAAGATCTAATTCCTGCGGCTTTACATTGCTATACATAGACGCAAACATCATTATACCTAACAAGGCATATAACCCAATTTGAATTAACCGTAATCGCTCGATCTGTGCCATTGTTTGCTTGATTATCCGAAACGTTGACACAAACGTACCCCCTTTTACAAAAAATAGACCCTATTAAGAAAGGGTCTTTTGGTCAGCGTGTTCGTACGCTTGAATGATACGTCCCACAAGTGGATGGCGCACAACATCTGACTGTTCTAGATGAACAAACGAAATACCTTTAACATTGGTCAGGATTTTCGAGACAGCCGCTAGACCAGACTGAGCTCCTTTTGGTAAATCAATTTGTGAAATATCTCCTGTAATCACCATTTTAGACCCAAATCCTAGTCGTGTTAAAAACATCTTCATTTGCGCCATCGTGGTGTTTTGTGCTTCGTCTAAGATAACAAACGCATCATCTAGTGTACGACCTCGCATATAAGCAAGGGGTGCTATTTCAATAACTCCGCGTTCGATTAGGCGTTGCGTATGTTCTGTTCCTAATACATCATGTAATGCATCGTACAGAGGCCGCAAGTACGGATCTACTTTTTCTTTCAAATCTCCTGGCAAGAAGCCAAGACTTTCACCTGCTTCAACAGCAGGACGTGTTAAAATAATACGCTGTACGTGACCATTTTTAAGAGCATTAACGGCCATGACAACGGCTAAATACGTTTTACCCGTACCAGCAGGCCCAATTCCAAATACCAAATCATTTTTCTTAATAGCAGAAATGTAGTGACTTTGTCCTAATGTCTTAACACGAATAGTCTTACCTTTTACGTTTTTACCAATCTCTTCTTCATATACATCTTCAAAAAACTCGAGAGAATTTTTCTTAGCTAATTGAATCGCATACACAACATCTCGTTCAGATATGGAAATATTTTTGCGGATAATGTTCAGTAACTTTTTAAGCATTTCTTCCACTAGCTGAACATTTTCTGTACTTCCGGAGACTACAACAGTCTCACCTCTTGAAATGATCGAGACCTGCATTTCTTCTTCAATTCGCTTTAAATTCGCATCTTGTACGCCAAATAATGAAATGGCTTCGTTTGAATCATCAAGTTGTACGTTAATTGTTACTAGCTGTTCTGACATTCATCAATCTCCTTGAATAATTGGTTGAGTGTTCGCAATATTTTCTATAACTTGGTAATGTATTGATAATCTAACTTTACCATTGTCCTGTTCTTGGTGCAAAACTTTTTCACCTTTTATTTTAGCATCCTCACCTAAAGTTGATAGTAATTTTTTTCGACCGATTTCCAAAGCTTTTTCCACCGCCTCTTGTTTAGAATAGACGCGCTGCGAATTCTGTTCTTCTCGTACAGCAACTTTCTCATACGACAGAGGTAATTTCCATTTAAAAAAATAGAGTGGATGCTCCACTTTTTCTGTCACCTTTGAGCCGTATTTCTCTTTGTTAAAAGCCCAAAGAGGCATTTTAAAAGCTTGAAAATCTAAATAGTGCTTCGTATATCCATTACCCGTTAATACTTGAAAATCAGTTTTTAAAGGCACTTCCACCTCAGACTTATACCATGTTTCACCGTAGACTTTTCCTTTAGCAGCTACTACTTTTTTATTTTTTTCGTTTCCAATAATACCGGAAACTAAGACCTCGCCTTCGTTGACAAAATCATTAACCTTGACTAAAGGTTGTCCTTTTTCGACAAACAAATTCGTAATAATAGCTTTCTTTTTAGCAATTAAATGTTGGTAAGGTGTTTTTTGCTGAGGCTTGGGCTCATTTTTTTCAACCACTTGGAAGTGATAAGAAGTGCCGCGCACTTCTACTCCCACCCAGGTAATATTGTTCATATTATCCGTTAAATAGCGCTGAATTTTTTCAGGACTCTCTAACAGAAATTGAAACTCTCCTCTTTTTACACCTATTTTGGCCAGCTGCTTCGTCATTTGATGTTCTGTTTGTGGTTCTGCACCGCTAATTTCCACTTTCCACACCATGTTGGAAAGCAAACCAAGAATAATAAAAAAAGAAAGAAAACCTAAAGCAAATCCACTATTTTTAATCACTCGTTTTGTTAAAAAAGGAAAACCTCGGCCTCTTATAAAATAAATTTTACAGTCTGCGTTGCGAATTAGTATACGAATTTTCTTTACATCTTTCAATAATATCGTTGCTGTCGCTAGCTGACCGTCAACTTTATGGACATTCGAGATCATAATCTGTTGTCTCACACAATTATTTAAGAAACGTTCAATTCCTTTTCCAACAATTCGAATACGTACGGTACCAATAACAAAGTTTGTCCATCCATTCTTCATTTTTTTCCTCCTTGTGTTATTGTTCTAAATAAAGAACTTGATTGATTTTACCTTCTAAAACCAGTTCTTCTGGCAGTATTACTTTAATGACCAGTCCTTCACCTCGAATTAACATTTGTCCCTGTTTTAGTAACACGCGTATTTCAGTATCAGAAAAGGCTAATAAACCTTTATGATTTTCAATATAAATGTGTATTTGTCCAACTAACGTAATACGGGGAAGATCCATTAATACATCAGCGGGTAGTTCCATTGTTTTTGTCATCCATCTTTTCATTTGGTGTCTCCACTTTTTGCTCATAAAAAGAACCCCCTTTCATCTCATGTTTATGAGAAAGGGGGTTAATGTATCACATCTATTTATCGTTTATATTTACGTTGTTTCGATTTTGGCGGCCCTAGAATTTCGGACCATATCACTCCTTGAACAGCTTCTTTACGAGAAATGGGCTTAAAAACGTTTTTCTCATCAGTTGTTTTTGGTTTTTCAACTGCGATTTTCTTTTGAATAGAAGGTTCATGATACGAACGGTTTTTTAGCTCTTCCAGTTTTTCTTGCAAAGGATTTGTTTCTGCTGAAGGAGCGATTTCTGGCTCCATACGAGCTGTTTTTGGCTCTTCTTTGACAGGGCGATATCTAGGTCTTTTCCGCCTTGAAGGATTGTTTACAGGAGGCATAGGAGCTCTTTTAGAACGCTGCTGTTCTTCCTCTTTTGACTGAGCCATAAAACGCTGCACAACGTTAAAAATAATCCCTCCAATGATGACAAAAATGAAAGCATTATTAATAATTAGTTTAATAAGCGTTTCAACGATATTCATTAGGAGAAAACCTCCTTGTTAAACTGATTCATTATTTCTCATCGTCTTCTTTAGACATTTTTCCAATTGAATCACGCATATCCGTATCAGCAGTCAAGTTTTGAATATTCATATAATCCATGACGCCAATATTGCCAGAGCGCAGTGCTTCTGCCATCGCTAATGGTACTTCTGCTTCTGCTTCTACTACTTTTGCACGCATTTCTTCTACTTTTGCACGCATTTCTTGTTCTTGAGCAACGGCCATAGCACGACGTTCTTCGGCTTTTGCTTGGGCAATATTTTTATCTGCTTCTGCTTGGTCTGTTTGAAGAACTGCCCCAATATTTTTACCAATGTCGATATCAGCAATATCAATGGATAAGATTTCAAACGCTGTTCCGGAATCCAACCCTTTTCCTAAAACCGTTTGAGAGATCATATCAGGGTTTTCCAATACTTTTTTGTGATCTTTTTGTGAACCGATTGTAGAAACAATCCCCTCGCCAACACGGGCAATAATCGTTTCTTCTCCAGCTCCCCCTACTAGTCGATCAATGTTTGCACGAACGGTAATTCGGGCTTTTGCTTTGACTTCGATTCCATCCATAGCCACCCCTGCAATAAAAGGTGTTTCAATAACTTTTGGATTAACGCTCATTTGTACAGCTTCTAGCACATCACGGCCCGCTAAGTCGATAGCTGCTCCGCGCTCAAATGTTAACTCAATATTTGCTCGGTGCGCTGCAATCAACGCATTTACCACGCGGTCCACGTTACCGCCTGCTAAATAGTGGCTTTCTAATTGATTAATGGTAATACCTAAACCGGCTTTACTTGCTTTAATTAACGGGTTCACAACGCGAGATGGTATCACTCGACGAAGTCTCATTCCGACCAGTGTGAAAATACTAATACGAACGCCTGCTGCTAATGCTGAGATCCATAACATAATCGGTACAAAAGTGAAAAAAACAGCTAAAGCAATAATTGCTAGGCCAATAACTACAAAAAACAATACGCTACCTGCTTCCATTAATTAAGGTCCTCCTTTTTCAAAGGCTCTGTGAGCTTCCGCACCACAACCCTTGATCCCTCTACTTTTATAATATTTACTAACACATCTTTGTCTAAATATCCGCCTTCAGTGACTACATCCACATACTCTTCATCGATGAGCACGGTGCCTGAAGGACGCAGCGGTGTTGTTGTTTTACCTTGTTTTCCTATTAATTCATACCGATTTTGATTCGATACATAACCAGATTCGGTATTAAGTGAATCATTAAGCACCATTTTTTTGAAAGGTGTAAGCTTTCTTTTAAAAAATTTCATCATCACAAACGCACCTCCCAGTGCCACCACTATTGCAATTACAAGAGAAATTCCCATTTCGACATTATTATCTGTTGACATAAAAAAACTTAAAATGATAGCTCCAAGCCCTAGCAGCCCTAAAACGCCGCCTGGCACTACAATCTCTAATAGAAGCAGTATAATTCCTGCTATAAATAAAACGAGGGCTTCCATTCCTGCTAATCCTGCTACCATATGACCATAGAAAAATAAAAGAAGTGAAGCTACTCCAATGGAGCCCGCAATACCAAATGAAGGCGTAAACAATTCAATTACAATTCCTAAAGCACCAATGGATAATAAAATGGGAACAACAAGCGGATGGGTAAGAAAACGAGCAATTTGTTCACTTACACTCATTTTTGCATACGTCAGTTTAGCATCTTCATAGCCAAGCACGCTCAGGAGATCATCTAAATTTTTTACAGTTCCTTCTGAATAACCAACTTGCTCGGCTTGCTTCGGAGTTAGCGTCAACAATTCGTTTCCTTTTAAGTTGAGCTCAGGTATGACCATCTTTGTGTTTGCCATCGCTTCTGCATATTTAGGGTTTCGGTTATTTTGTTCTGCTGCGCTCTTCATAGCCGATAACCAGTAGGACTGAGCTTTTTTTCCTGCTGCATTTCCCTGTTGGTCAATCACAGCTGCCGATCCCATTGTAGAGCCGGGTGTCATATAAATTTGATCGGCGTTAAGTGCAATATACGCTCCGGCCGATAATGCTTTTTTGTCGACAAAAGCAGCGGTAGGAATAGGTGTTGAGGTTAAGCTTTTAGCTATTTCAGAAGCTGCATCTACAGCTCCTCCAGGAGTATCTATGTCCAATATAATCAAATCTGCACCGTCATTTTCCGCATCTTCAATGGATCTGTTTAAAAAAGAAAGCAGTCCATTTTCTACCGTTTTATTGACAGGAATAATGTGTACACGCTTCACGTCAGCGGTGCTAATAGTGGGGAATAACCCAGTGGCTAAAATAAGAAAGCACACGAAAGAAAATAAGGTTTTCACCGAATACACTTCCCTCCTTCCATAGATAGTATGAGTATGTATCTGTATATACGAATAACTTTAACAATAGTTTCAAATTTTTTAAAATTTATCTATTTTATTCTTTGCACTAGAGAAACAAAACATACGTTCGGATATTATCTATATAAAAAACACCTTACACAAGGTAAGGTGTTTTTTATGATAAGTGTTGAAGGACAAGCTTATTAACAAGAGAGCCATCCGCTTTGCCTTTTACTTTCGGCATAAGCGCTCCCATAACTTTCCCCATATCAGCTTTAGAGGAAGACTGCGTTTCTTCAATCGTCGTTTTAATAATTTCAGATAACTCTTCTTCAGTTAGCTGTTTAGGAGCGTAAACTTCTAAAACCGCTAATTCAGAATGAATTTTATCAACAAAATCTTGACGACCTGCTTTCTCAAATTCATGGAGGGAGTCTTTACGTTGTTTGAATTCGCGAGAAATAACCGTCAACTCGTCTGCTTCAGTTAGGTCAGTGCCTAACTTAATGGCTTCGTTTTGAAGAGATGCTTTGACCATACGAATGACCCCAAGCTTCTCTTTCTCTTTGTTTTTCATCGCTTGTTTCATATCACTATTTAAACGCTCGAGAAGACTCATAAATCCACCCTCTTATTAGAACTTGCGTTTTCTAGCAGCTTCAGATTTCTTCTTACGCTTTACGCTAGGCTTTTCATAGAATTCGCGCTTTCTTGCTTCTTGTAACGTACCAGTTTTTGAAACTGAACGTTTGAAGCGACGAAGAGCATCTTCAAGCGATTCGTTTTTACGAACAACTGTTCTTGACATTCTAATTCCCTCCCTCCGAACAAAACCACTAACATCATAATGAAATGACATGTTAGACATGTCTTTTGCAATTATAATATAATGATTCCTTAAGGTCAACCGCTTTACATAAAGTAATGCAGTTATTCCCCCTTTATTTTATGAACTTTCTTGATAAAAGATTACTCACTCAGCTGTTTTATACGTATGAAAAAAGCTGCGCAAACACGCAGCTTTCCAATAAGTGTTATGAGCTCATTTTCACCTGATCTTGAAGATGAACCTCATCTAGCACGCGAACAAACTCACCTTCATTATAAGGATATCCAGCTTTTGAAATTTTCACTTTTACAAGCTTTCCAACCATTTCTTCAGACGCTTTAAACACAACCTTTAAGTAGTTATCAGTATATCCTACATATAAACCACTTTCAGGATCTTCTTTATATTTTTCTTCCGGAATTACTTCTAGTACTTCTCCTTCAAACGTTGAAGCATATTCTTTTGCCAATTGGTTTGAAAGTTCGATTAAACGGTGCACACGTTGATTTTTTACTTCTTCATCAATCTGGTCGGTCATACGAGCTGCTGGCGTACCTGTACGTTTAGAATACGGGAATACGTGAAGCTCTGAAAAACCGTGCTCTTTAATAAAGTTATACGTCTCCATAAACTCTTCTTCTGTCTCACCTGGGAACCCGACAATCACATCTGATGTAATCGCTAATCCAGGAAGAGCTTCTTTCAGACGGTTTAAGCGCTCGCCAAAGAACTCCATTGTATACTTACGACGCATGCGCTTCAATACCGTATTTGAACCTGATTGAAGAGGGATATGCAAATGACGTACAACCATTTCTGACTGATCTAGTACCTCTATCACTTCGTCCGTAATTTGACTTGCTTCAATTGACGAAATACGAATGCGTTTTAATCCTTTTACTTGAGACTCTAAATCACGAAGAAGCTGGGCAAGATTGTAATCTTTCATATCTTCTCCGTATCCGCCAGTGTGAATACCTGTTAACACGATTTCTTTATAGCCTGCATCCACTAGCTGCTGTGCTTGTGCTACTACTTCTTTAGGATCACGAGATCGCATTAAACCGCGTGCCCATGGAATAATACAGAATGTACAGAAGTTGTTACAGCCTTCTTGAATTTTTAACGAAGCACGCGTACGGTCTGTAAATGCCGGTACATCTAGCTCTTCATATACGCGTGTTTTCATAATGTTTCCTACACCGTTAATCGGCTGACGCTCTTTTTTAAATTGTTCAATATAATCAAGCATCTTAACACGATCTTGTGTACCTACTACGATATCAACACCAGGAATGGCCATAATTTCAGCTGGCGAAGTTTGAGCATAACATCCAGTTACACAAATAACCGCATCTGGATTTTTTCGCACAGCTCTGCGAATAACTTGACGGCTCTTTTTATCTCCTGTATTTGTTACCGTACATGTATTAATTACATATACATCGGCAGTTTGTTCATATTCAACACGCTCATAGCCTTGGCCTTTGAACAATTGCCAAATTGCTTCTGTTTCATAGTGATTTACTTTACACCCTAGCGTGTGAAAAGCAACTGTTGACATAATCGTCACCTCATTAACTCAGTTTGATAAGATATAGCAGACAGCGCATATAATGGAGCTGTTTCTGCTCGTAAAATCCGCGGACCAAATCCGCTTATTGTAAATTCATTTTCTTCTAATACTTCTACTTCCTGCTCGGTCAAACCACCCTCGGGGCCTACAACCACAAGCACGGAATTGCCGGGTTTTAAAGCTGAAAGAACAGCGTGCAGATGAGATGTTTCTCCTTGCTTTGCTCTTTCTTCATAGGCTACAACTTTATGAGTATAGTCACCGCTAATTTCTACTAGTTTCTTAAAAGAAATTGGGGCTTCTACTGCTGGTACAATCGTACGATGAGATTGTTCTGCAGCCTCTTTAGCAATCTTGTTCCAGCGATCTACTTTTTTTTGACTCTTTTTATCATCCCATTTAACAACTGAACGAGCCGCAATAAAAGGGATAAACCTATACGCTCCAAGTTCTGTCCCTTTTTGGATAATAAGCTCGAGCTTATCCCCTTTAGGCAGACCGTTCACAATTGTAACATGGACTGGAAGCTCTTTTTCTTCGCTTATCCATTCTATAATAGATGCTTTCACTTCGTTAGCGGAAATATTTTCAATTTCACACAAAGCAGCTTGCCCCTGTTCATTACAGGCAATAAACTGTGATCCTTCATTCATTCTCATGACGCGTGAGATATGATGGGCATCATCTTGTATCACTATGACACTTTGCTCTTGAAATTGATCATTTGGCAGAAAATAACGTTGCATCTTGACACCTTCTCACTTGTTAAGCTTGTTTTTGCGCAATAATTGCTACCCAATCTTCCATAAGCGTTACTTCTTGAATAACAAAGCCCGCTCCCGTTAACGCTTTTTTGACATCTTCTTTTTTCGCACTAATAATACCTGATGTAATGAACATGCCTCCTGGCTTTAATACCTTTGCAGCATCGTCTACAAAACGAACGATTACCTCAGCTAGAATATTCGCCACAACAATGTCAACCGGTCCTTCTATGCCTTGCAATAAGTTGTTTTGACCTACTGTTACGATATTTCCAACTTGATTCAGTTCAATATTTTCGCGGGCAGAACGTACGGCTACTTCATCAAGATCTAGAGCTTGTACATTACTTGCTCCTAACAGGGCTGCGCCAATACTTAGCACTCCTGAGCCTGTACCCACGTCAATAACGGTATCTCCTGCTTTCACTGTTCTTTCCAATGCTTGAAGAGACATAACCGTCGTTGGATGCGTACCTGTACCAAAAGCCATTCCGGGATCAAGCTCGATAATCAATTCATCTGTGCTTACTTTCTCATAGTTTTCCCAAGTTGGTACAATCGTAAAACGCTCTGAAATTTTCACAGGGTGGTAATATTTTTTCCAAGCAGTGGCCCACTCTTCCTCGTTCACTTCACTGATCGTAACTTTGTTAGCTCCTAAATCAAAGTCGTAAACAAGCAGTCCATTAATTTCTTTTTTGATACCATCCACAGTTTCTGCTAAAAAGCTGTTAACTGGAAGGTATGCTTTAATCACTACACCTTCCTCTGGGTAGTCTTCTACGTTTAAATCATAGATTTCACCAAAAGTTGTATCTCTGTCCTTCACTAAATCAGCAGGATCTTCAATGACTACCCCGCTAGCTCCTGATTCATGTAAAATATGTGAGATGGGTTCAATTGCTTCTTGCGCTGTATGAATACAAATTTCAGACCATTTCATTGCTACCAACTTCATCCTTTCTGCCTTCAGTAATATAGGATTTTAAATATGAACATGACAGATGACAGGTTGGCAAAGTACCTTTACCAACCTGTCTCTGTTTATTATGAAAGACAATTATTCTCCTTTAATTGCTCGTTTTACTTTTGCAAAAAAGGAATCATGCTGCTCATCAACGGCTTCTTGACCGCTCAGTTCAGCGAACTCACGCAATAATTGTTTTTGTTTTTCTGATATTTTTGTTGGCGTTACAACGCGAACGTGAATATGCTGATCTCCTTGACCATACCCTCGTACGTTTGCCACACCTTTTCCTTTTAAACGGAATTTCGTCCCCGTTTGTGTACCAGCAGGAATCTTCAGCTTCACCTTGCCGTGTAGAGTTGGTACTTCTACTTCATCACCTAGTGCTGCCTGAGCAAACGTTAAAGGCATTTCGCAGTAGATATCGTCTCCATCACGTTCAAAGAATTCATGAGTGCGCACGTGGAACACTACGTATAAATCTCCCGGAGGACCACCATTTACCCCTGGTTCTCCTTGAGCACTAACGCGCAGCTGTTGACCATCATCTACACCAGCTGGGATTTTAACATTAATTTTACGTCGTTTTGTTACTTTACCGTCACCGTGGCACGTTGCACATTTGTCTTTAATGATTTTTCCCGTACCATTACAATGATGACACGCACGTCGATTTACCACGCGACCAAACGGCGTGTTTTGTTCAACGTTTAACTGACCTGAACCATTACAGTGCGAACATGTATCAACTTTTGTTCCAGGTTTTGCACCTGAACCGTGACATGTTTCACACGTTTCTTCACGTGGAATTTCAATTGTTGTTTCTTTTCCGAAAACAGCTTCTTCAAAAGAAAGTGTCATCGTGTATTGTAAATCGGCACCTTGTCTCGGAGCATTAGGGTCACGTCTGCGACCACCACCACCAAAGATCGAGCTGAAAATATCTTCAAAGCCGAAGCCGCCAAAGTCTGAGCCGCCTCCACCAAAGCCGCCAAAGCCTTGATTTGGATCAGTATGACCAAATTGATCGTATTGTGCTTTTTTTTGGTCATCACTCAATACTTCATATGCTTCTTTTACTTCTTTAAATTTGTCAGCAGCATCTTCCGCTTTATTAATATCTGGATGATATTGTTTAGAAAGCTTGCGGTATGCTTTTTTTATTTCATCTTTTGTAGCGCTCTTACTGATACCGAGTACTTCATAGTAATCTCGCTTACTCATCAATACTCACTCCCGAATCGTTTCACATAAACGTAATTGTATCATTATTAATAATTCCATAGCAACATAAAAGTTACTTTCTATTGCTCACGTGCACGCAGAGAGCCAAGAGAAAAACTTCCCCTTTCGCTTTTCCACGTTAAAAAAGTCAAAGCCAAGAAATAAGCTTGACTTTGACTTTTTAAAAAGATGTGAATCGCACCATGGCGTCATTCACGTTAGTCGTCAAGATGCATTATTTTTTGTCGTCGTTTACTTCTTCAAACTCTGCATCTACAACATCATCATTTTGAGCGCCTTGTTCACCTGCTTGCTGAGCTTGTTGAGCTTGCTCATACAATTTTACAGTTAACGCTTGAACGATTTCTTGAAGTTCATCTTTTTTCGCTTTGATTTCTTCAAGGTCATTCTTTTCAATCGCAGCTTTTAAAGCATCTTTTGCTTCGTTAGCTTTTGTTACTTCAGCTTCTTCTACTTTTCCTTCAAGATCTTTTAATGTTTTTTCAGTTGTAAACACTAGTTGATCTGCTTCGTTGCGTAGTTCCACTTCTTCTTTACGTTGCTTATCAGCATCTGCGTTTTCTTCCGCCTCTTTTACCATGCGTTCGATTTCGTCATCTGATAAGCCAGTTGAAGATTTAATTGTAATCGCCTGCTCTTTGTTTGTACCTAAATCTTTTGCACGAACGTTTACGATACCGTTCTTATCAATATCGAATGATACTTCGATTTGAGGTACTCCGCGTGGTGCAGGAGGAATGTCTGTTAATTGGAAACGTCCTAGCGTTTTATTGTCTGCAGACATTGGACGCTCACCTTGAAGAACGTGAATATCTACAGCCATTTGGCTATCTGCAGCCGTTGAGAATACTTGTGATTTACTTGTTGGAATTGTCGTATTACGCTCAATTAGCTTTGTAAATACGCCACCCATTGTTTCGATACCTAGTGATAAAGGCGTTACGTCTAGTAATACAACGTCTTTTACATCACCAGTTAATACGCCACCTTGAATTGCTGCACCAAGTGCAACTACTTCATCAGGGTTTACACCTTTATGAGGATCTTGACCAGTTTCTTTTTTGATTGCATCTTGTACCGCTGGGATACGAGTTGAACCACCAACTAAGATTACTTTATCAAGTTCGCTTGCAGAAAGACCTGCATCTTTTAAAGCTTGACGCACAGGGGCCATTGTACGTTCAACAAGACCTGCTGATAACTCGTCAAATTTAGCACGTGATAAAGATACTTCTAAGTGAAGAGGACCAGCTTCTCCAGCAGTGATAAATGGTAAAGAAATTTGTGTAGATGTTACGCCTGATAAATCTTTTTTCGCTTTTTCAGCCGCATCTTTTAAACGTTGAAGCGCCATTTTATCTTTGCTTAAATCAACGCCGTTTTCTTTTTTGAATTCAGCTACTAAATAGTCGATGATTACTTGGTCAAAGTCGTCACCACCAAGGCGATTGTCACCTGCAGTTGCGCGAACTTCAAACACGCCGTCGCCAAGTTCTAGAATAGATACGTCAAACGTACCGCCACCAAGGTCATAAACTAAAACTGTTTGATCTTCATCTGTTTTTTCTAATCCGTATGCAAGCGCTGCTGCAGTAGGCTCGTTAATAATACGCTCTACTTCTAAACCAGCAATTTTACCAGCATCTTTTGTCGCTTGACGCTCAGCATCATTAAAGTAAGCAGGAACTGTGATAACAGCTTTTGTTACAGGCTCACCTAAATACTCTTCAGCATAACCTTTTAAATGTTGAAGAATGATAGCTGACATTTCTTGAGGCGTGTATTGCTTGCCTTCAGCTTCCACCTTATGGTCTGTACCCATATGACGTTTAACTGAAATAATTGTGTTAGGGTTTGTAATAGCTTGACGTTTCGCTACTTCCCCAACTTGACGCTCACCGTTTTTGAATGCCACAACTGATGGCGTTGTACGGTTTCCTTCTGGGTTTGGAATTACTTTTGGTTCGCCGCCTTCTAATACAGCGACACAAGAGTTAGTTGTACCTAAATCGATACCAATGATCTTACTCATTGACAATGACCTCCTTCATAATATGTAGTGTTATTGATTCACTTTAACCATCGCAGGGCGGATGATTTTATCTTTTAATTTGTAACCTTTTTGAAGCTCTTCTACTACCGTGTTCGGTTCGCATTCATCGTCTTCTACTTGCATCACTGCTTGATGCTCGTATGGATCAAATGTTTTCCCAACTGACTCAATTGCTTCAACACCTTCTTTTTGAAGTGCCTCTACCAATTGACGGTATACCATTTCTACACCTTGTAGCACAGATTTAGTTTGTTCGTCCGCTGTGTTAACTTGTAATGCACGTTCAAAGTTATCAAGTGCTGGTAAAATATCCGCAACCAATGATTGAGCACGGTATTTTTGAGCAGCTTCTGCATCGAGACGTGAACGACGACGGAAATTATCGAAATCAGCTTGTAGACGTAAGTAGCGATTCTCTTCTTCTTCAAGCTGTTGCTTTAATTGATCATTTTCTTGTTGAAGAGGGTTTACTTCCTCAGACGCTTCAGCTTCAGTTGCTTCAGCAGCTTCTGTTTGAACTTCTTCAACCACTTCTTCGTTTTGTTCTTCTACTTGCTTTTCGTTTGACAATTCATTCACCTCCCTTAAATGTTTACACACATTTTCACATTTTAAACAACGATTTTTATTTTATCACAGGGAAAGGATGGAAGTAATATATTCCACCCGATTCCTTTATTCTTTATACAAGTTTGTTAACACTTGAGACATATCTGATGATAGCAGTGTAAGCAAACTAATCACACGCGCATATTCCATGCGGGTCGGTCCCAGTATAGCAATTGTGCCGAGCTGTTCGTGACCAAAAGAATAACTAGCTGTAATTAAGCTGCAGCCTACCATTTCATTCAACTTATTTTCATGACCAATTTTCACGTGTATGCCAGCCTCATTTGGGCTTAGCAGCTTATAAAACTGCTGTTCATGTTCAATAATGTTGAACAGCCCGCGAATTTTATTAAGATCATGAAATTCCGGCTGAGCAAACATATTCGTTTTGCCGCCAACTACTAATTTACCATTCATGTTGAGCTTTAATGCATCATTGAGTATATCCATCGTCTGCTCATACCCTTGAATGTGGCTTTTTAAGAGCGTCGCTACTTCTTTGTACATTTTATCATGTAAATCAGTAATGCGAACGCCGATGAGCTTTTCGTTCAAAATGTTAACCATCTTTTCAATATCGGAAGGTTGAATACTGCTTGGTAACGTAATCGTCCGACTTTCAACGTGTCCTGTATCAGTCACAATAATGGCAACAGCTGACTGAGCCGTTAAAGGTAAAATCTGCAGCTGTTTTAACTTATGGCTGACCGCTTTTGGCCCTAGCACAATGGACGTTAAACTCGTTAAATCAGATAAAATTTGCGCTGATTTTTGAACGAGCTGCTCCAGTTCTACAATGCGCTCAGCAAATACCGAACGTACTGTAGAAACATCGCTTGCTTTCAAGTGCTGCGGGGACACTAGGTGATCAACATAATAACGATAGCCTTTCTCAGACGGAACGCGCCCTGAAGAAGTATGAGTTTTTTCAATAAATCCAAGTTCTTCTAGGTCTGACATCTCATTACGAATCGTAGCCGAACTAAAATTAAACTCTTCTTTCTTAGATAATGTTCGAGAGCCTACCGGCTGCGCAGATCGAATGAAATCATCAATAATGACTTGTAAAATTAATAACTGTCGATCAGTAAGCACGCTTCATCACCTCTGTTAGCACTCTAAAACTCTGAGTGCTAAATCTAATAATAAATTACCAAATCACTATAGCGATGTCAACGATTTGGTATTAGATTATCCCAATAAAGGCTTGAAAAACTTCATTCCCCAAAAATCGACCATTGTGTGTTAAAAAGACGGAGCTATTGTCTTCACCCAAAAGTCCTTTCTCTTTGTATTCTTGAATAGGTTCTCCAAATACATCTTTTAATTCTCGATTGAATTTTTGCTTAAACTCCTCTTTTGAGACTCCTTTCGTTTTACGAAGGCCCAAAAACATTTCTTCTTCCATTTTTTCAGCCTCGGTCACGCTCACTTCATTAAGATATGCATTTCCTTTTTGCTCGACTGAATCAATGTACTTTTTTAATGGTCCAATATTTGCTCGTCTTATTCCGTCAATATAGCTATGTGCGCCTGCACCAATTCCGTAATAATCGTCGTTGTTCCAATATGTTAGATTATGAATACTCTCGTAGCCTGACTTTGCGAAATTACTGATTTCATATTGATGAAAACCTTGTTTGTCCATTTCTTTCATAAGCAGCTCATACATAGCTGCTTCTTCTTCTTGAGCAGGCAGCGGCAGCTTCCCTTTATTCATTAAATTATAAAATACCGTTTTAGGTTCAATAATTAACGAATAGGCAGACATATGCTCTACCTCTAATGAAAAAGCGGTTTGAAGCGTAGAAGAAAAATCAGCTACCGTTTGTTCCGGCAAGCTATAAATTAAGTCTAAGCTTATATTCGACATTCCAATCTTTCTCGCTTGCTCAATACAATCAAATACCTGCCTATTTGAATGCACACGTCCAATTTTCTCCAATAACCTTTCATTAAACGTTTGTACACCAATACTTAAACGATTCACGCCATAGTCATGGAGAAGCTGAAGCTTTTCTTTTGTCAATTCATTCGGATTCGCTTCAAATGTAAACTCACCTTTCTCATCATAAGGAAGATACATACGAATGGATTCTAAAAAATACTCCAGCTGCTGTTCATCTAAGGCTGTGGGCGTTCCACCCCCAACGAATATCGTGTTCAAATTGGTCGTTGGATAACGTTCGACTGTTTGTTTCATTTCTTCTCGCATGCTTTCCAAATACGGCATAACGGGCTGATTTTTGAAAAACACTTTATTAAAGTCACAATAGTGACAAATATGATGACAAAACGGGATATGCAGATATGCTGCCTTCACCATGGACTTTCACCTCAATCACATTTATAAATGATAAAAATACCGCAGAGTCTCTCTGCGGTATTTTTATCTATGTTCGTTCACACTTATTTACAGCGCTCAAAACTCTTTACTATCGTATCAGATTCGCTTCATTTTCAAAACTAATTTGACATGTTAAATAATAGAATTTCAGCTATTAATCTTCGTCCATGCGAAGCACAGCCATGAATGCTTCCTGCGGTACTTCAACAGAACCGACCTGCTTCATACGTTTTTTACCTTCTTTTTGTTTTTCAAGAAGTTTACGTTTACGAGAGATATCTCCTCCGTAACATTTTGCTAAAACGTTTTTGCGAATGGCTTTAATTGTTGAACGCGCCACAATTTTTTGACCGATTGCCGCTTGAATCGGCACTTCGAACTGTTGACGTGGAATAAGCTCTTTAAGCTTTTCTACAATGACTTTACCACGATCATAAGCTGAATCTCTGTGAACGATAAAGGACAGCGCATCGACCGTTTCACCGTTTAAGAGAATATCCATCTTCACAAGCTTCGAAGGCTGATATCCGATAAGCTCGTAGTCAAACGACGCGTAGCCTTTTGTATTTGATTTTAGTTGATCAAAGAAATCATATACAATTTCAGCCAGCGGAATTTCGTATACAATACTCACGCGATTAGCATCCAAGTACTGCATATCAATAAAGTTGCCTCGCTTCTTCTGACAAAGCTCCATCACAGCACCAACATAATCGTTTGGTACCATCATTGTGGCCTTCACATACGGTTCTTCCACGCGTTCAATCTTTTGTGGATCCGGCATATTAGAAGGGTTATCTACAGACAGATGAGTCTCGTCTGTTAAATATACGTCATAAATAACGCTTGGAGCTGTTGTAATTAAATCAATTTTAAATTCACGCTCAATACGCTCTTGGATAATCTCCATGTGAAGCAGTCCTAAGAATCCACATCGGAAACCAAACCCTAAGGCCTGAGACGTCTCTGGCTCAAACTGAAGTGCGGAGTCATTTAGCTCTAACTTTTCTAGTGCTTCACGAAGATCGTTATACTTCGCTGTATCAATCGGATACAGTCCGCAGTATACCATTGGATTCAGACGACGATAGCCAGGAAGAGGTTCACTTGCTCCGTTTTTGGCAAGAGTAATCGTGTCCCCTACTCGCGTATCTCCAACATTTTTAATAGCTGCTGTTAAAAACCCTACGTCGCCAACAGAAAGTTCATCTTTAGCAACGGCTTTTGGCGTTAACACACCTAGCTCCGTTACCTCAAACTCTTTTCCTGTTGCCATCATTTTAATTTTGTCGCCTACTTTTACTCGTCCCTGTACGATACGAATAGATGCAACTACACCTCGGTATGCATCATAAAATGAATCAAAGATTAGCGCTTGAAGCGGTGCATCTGGATCCCCTTCAGGAGCAGGAACTTTTTCAACAATTTGTTCTAAAATTTCTTCGATTCCAATTCCTGCTTTAGCTGAAGCTAATACAGCTTCCGACGCATCTAATCCAATTACGTCTTCAACCTCTTGGCGCACTCGCTCTGGCTCTGCGCTCGGCAGGTCAATCTTATTAATGACAGGTAAAATTTCAAGGTTGTTATCAAGCGCTAAATATACGTTTGCTAGTGTTTGAGCTTCAATACCTTGAGCTGCATCTACTACTAGAATAGCACCTTCACACGCGGCTAAACTTCGCGACACTTCATATGTAAAATCGACGTGTCCCGGTGTGTCAATTAGATGAAAAGTATACTCTTCTCCATCTTTTGCTTTGTATTGAAGCTGCACAGCATTTAATTTAATGGTAATTCCACGTTCACGTTCTAAATCCATCGAATCTAAAAGCTGAGCTTTCATTTCTCGCTGTGTTAACGCATTTGTTTTTTCTAAAATACGGTCTGCTAATGTTGACTTACCGTGGTCTATATGAGCAATAATCGAAAAGTTTCTGATTTTCGATTGTCGTTTCAATCTTGCTTCTCTATCCATATTTTTTTCACTCCTACTGAAAATCGGCAAAATACACTAAACTAAATTATAACAACACATTCGTCAACATTCAATAAGCATTCCATTGGGGATTTTTCCATACAAAAAAGCAGAAAGAGATTCTGCTTTTAATTAAGAAGATGATGGATAGCCTTAAAAGCTTTTCCTATTGTACTTTTCACGCCTTCCGCTAGACTTTGACCTAGCGAGGAGAAAAAGTTAAAAGCTTTTCGTTTTTCTAAAAGCTGCTGTTTTTCATCAATGTTCACAACTTTTTTTGAACCTAAAACAGCAGCTTCCACCTGACCATCTGACGTTTTAGACACATTAATAACATGTTCAATCGAAGGATCATTATATCCCTTCATTTTAATCAGCCCTTGCTGAGCCGTCTGCATTCCTAAAAATACGACGAACAGTAAAAAAATAGTTAGCACTACTGATTTTAAAGTAAATTTAATCATATTATTAGGCCCCTTACTTCTTTATCTTCTGTAGTACTAACCATTATGACTATATTCTGAAGAACTCATTCATCTAAAAGCGTATTAATGAGTATATGCCCCAAAGTTCTCTTGGTCCACTTCATGATGCAAAGCAGCGTTAAGTCCTCCTGCAACTACATTAGCCATATCTTCAATAAACATATCCACTTCTTTTGGTGTAACCATCAAATTATGACCTAAAGGTGCAAGCACTTCATGAATAAGACGTCTTTTTTCTTCATCGGGAAGAGTGCCAATCATACCGAGGTACGTTTGACGCTGCTCTTCATTGGGTAAATCATCCTCCGTGAGCTTCTTTTTTTCTCCAAACGTCATACCGGACGGAAGCAGCGACTTAGACGGCTTTCCCTGCTCTTTCATTTCTCGGCCGAAATGTTTTAAGATAAAGTCAATTGTATCGCTTGTAATGGACACAGCATCCACCACCGTTGGAATACCTATTGCAATAACTGGGATGCCAAGTGTTTCATAACTGATTTCTTTGCGCTTGTTTCCAACCCCAGACCCAGGATGAATACCTGAATCTGAAATTTGAATGGTAGCATTTACCCGTTCAATCGAACGAGCGGCCAGCGCATCGATTGCAATAATAAAATCCGGATTCACTTTCTTTACAACGCCAAAGATAATATCACTTGTCTCAATACCCGTCATTCCCATTACTCCCGGAACAATGGCGCTAACGGGTCTAAAGCCATCTTGCACGCTTTCAGGCTGTAACTCAAACAAATGTCTTGTAATCAACAAATTATCTACTGCCTTTGGTCCAAGCGCATCTGGTGTCACACTTAAGTTTCCAAGACCCACTACAAGACAGCTAGCATCATCTGGAATGTTGAGGCTTTTAATAAAAAAATTCAGCTCTTTAGCAAATACTTCTTCCATAGCCTCTTGCTTTTCAGTATCCTGCTCGCGAATGCCTACCGATTCAAGGGTTACATATCGGCCTTTTTTCTTACCGATTGCTTCTGCGCCCTCTTCCGTAATTTCTACCATTGAAATTTTGACACCTTGTTCTTCTTTTTCTTTTACAATTACGCCGTTGATTTCTGACTGGTTATTCGGTTTAGGCTGATTTTCTAACGCTATGTCTTTTGCTTCGACAGCTAGATCCGTGCGCACGCTATATTGACTTAAATCAAGTTCTTTTTCCATTTCTTAACCTCCTAGACAATCTTTGTTGAAATTATTGTCACCGAGGACTGGCAGATTCATGCATTTAAGAAACGAAAAGTAGAAGGAAGGGCGCAATATCAGCTACAAGCTTTTAAAGAGAGGTCTGTCATATAAAATTCCTTGTCAAGGCTATTGCATTCTGTCCTTGTGTTTGATAAAATATCTTTTGTTCTTATTGTGAAGAATGTCGAGTTCTATATAATCTCGATTGTTATCATTTCGGGAGGTGAAACGGATGCCAAACATTAAATCAGCTATCAAACGTGTAAAAACTACTGAAGCTCGCCGTGCTCATAACATTCAAGCTAAATCAGCTATGCGTACTGCAATCAAAAACTTTGAAGCTTTAGTTGAAAACAACGATGTAGATAACGCAAAAGCAGCATTTGCTGTTGCTTCTAAAAAATTAGACAAAGCCGCACAATCTGGTCTTATCCACAAAAATGCTGCAGCTCGTCAAAAATCTCGCTTAGCAGTAAAACTTAACGGTTTATCTGCATAATTGAGACAAAAACGATCCCATTAGGATCGTTTTTTTATTGCGCTCTTTTTAATAAAAACAGCTGTAAAATAAGCGCTTTATCCATTTTTCCCGTCTTCATTTCATAATCTGCCTCTGCTAAATCCTTTAAAATTCCTTTAAGCTGCTGTTCCTCAAAACTTCTGCTCTGCTGCAAAGCGATTTTCACACGAAACGGATGAACCTTAATCGTTTGAGCAATTTGCTGCTGACCGTACCCTTGACTAGACAGCTGCTTCGTATGATAAATTAAACGAAACTGCGTCGCTAACAAAGATAAAATTTTAATAGGCTCTTCGTTGTTACGCAGCAAATCCTGATACATATTTAAAGCGATAGAAACCTTTCGCTGAATAACAGCATCAATAAGCGTAAATACGTTTTGTTCAAGCGTTTTTGCCACAAGCTTAAGCACCACTTCTTTTGTAATGACTCCTCCTTGTCCAACGTATAACACCATTTTTTCAATTTCATTTGTCACGAGCGTTACATTAAGCCCCACAAGCTGAATAAGCAGCGTTTCAGCATCTTCATCCATATTCACTCCATCTTTTGAAAGCAAATTATGAATCCACTGCTTCATTTCTTTTTCACCAAATTCGTTCGCTTCGATGTAAGCTGCTTGTTTTTTTAATAATTTTGTTATTTTTTTTCTTTCATCCAGCTTTTCATAAGGGGCTAGAAGAATTAACGTTGAAAAAGACGGGGGCTGTTCGACATATTGCTGAAGTTTTGCCAGATCATGCTCAACTTTATCTTTTGATTTTTCAGCCGTTAAAAATGCTGCATTTTTCGCAACCACTACACGCTTGTCTCCTAAAAAAGGAAGCGTTTCAGCATCTTCTAGAACTTGATCAATCGATGTCTCTTCTAAATCGTATAGGGACAAGTTAAATTCTTTATCTTCTTCATTCAACGTATAGTCGACGATTTTATCTCTAATCTTTTTACTCATAAATGCATTAACCCCGTGTATTAAATAAACGGGGGCGATATTATTTTTGGTAATACTTTTTAAGCTATCAACTGCCAACGTATATACGCTCCTCTTTTTTTATTCATCTATATTGATTATGTATAGTTACTGATAAACAAAATACAATTTCTATCGTAAAGGTGTTATGAGTTTTTGGCAACAATACAAAAGGAATTGTCTTAAAACGACAATTCCTCAGTTTATGATAAACATCAACAATATAAGCCCTAGGTTACTTATTTGTTAATGATTAAACCCTTATCTCTATTTTCTCCTCATGCTCATAAAGTATAGTTGTTAACTGTTGTCAGTTTGTGAAAACGCTTTTAAATTGTCTAGATTTTTAAAAAAAGTTAGATTATACTGTAAACAGGAGGGGTGTTAATGAACCAATTTGAAGAAAGTGTCCAAAGTAAACGCAACGACGCTGTCGATTCTGCCGTAGGATTTGGTGTTTCATTTGGCTTTTTCACTGCCTTATTTGTTATTGCAACTGTGATTCACTACTTGGGTTCGTAAAATTGCTTCAAGGCTGCTTCTTAGCAGTCTTTTTCAGTTCGTTTTTCTTACTATAGACTATGGAAGTTGCTGCGAAAACGTTCCTGACTTTTTTGTAAATTCATACATTACCCCACCATCTTCATCCGTTCGGTAAATATACACCCCGTAGCTTTTCAGAAGCTCTAATATTTCTTGATGAGGATGACCATAACGATTTTTTTGCCCCGCTGAAACAAGCGCTACTTTAGGGTTTAAATGTTGAACAAACTCTTCTGAAGTTGAGGTTTTACTGCCATGATGACCCACTTTTAATACATCTGCTTTAAGGTTGGGAAAGTCTTTCAATATTCTTTGTTCTCCTTCCTTTTCTAAATCTCCGGTGAATAGCCATCTTAAATTTCCTAACTTAGCGTCTATTACAATTGAGCCGTTGTTGCTCGTTTCTTCGAAACCTGTGGGAGAAATAACCTGAAATAAGACACCTCCTTCTTGCCAGCTATCTCCTTGTTGAACAATTTGAACAGGCACGCTTTGTTTTTGAGCAGCGATCACCAAGCCAGTCTCTACGTCATTTAATTCGGCTTTTTTCCCAAGCACCAGCTCTCCGACAGCCACTTGTGAAAATAAATGCTGTGCCGCCCCTGCGTGATCATAATCGCCGTGTGTAATAATCATTTTATCTACCTTTGTCATTCCTTTTGAATGCAAAAAGGGAACAAGTACGTCTTCTCCCACGTCAAAAGAAGAAAGGCGTTTTTGCCATGGTTCTTTTGGAAATGAAACGGTTCCTCCGGTATCGATCATATACACGCCTTTTCGATAAGGAAGCTCAATGATAAAGCAGTCTCCTTGTCCTACATCGACCATTGTGACCGTTCCTTTTGGATTCAAATAAGGATACATACATTGTGCGGCTAACAATGCCGCGAGAAGAAACATATAGCGAACGAAAAATTTCCCTTCTTCGACCGCCACAAATAAAGCATAAATGCATAGGTACATGCCCAAAAACAGCAAAATATGGGGTTTTCCCGTTACGAAATCAGCGGGAATCCACTCAAAAAAATCAAGCAATTTTTCACAAGCAAGTAAAAGAACATGAAGAATTTGCTCCAGCAATTCACTCACTCCCGGCAAGATGATACGAACAAAAAGAATGAGCAAACAAAGAGGTAATACAACAAGAGAAAACAACGGTACAAAAACCATATTTAATGGCAAACTGAGGAGAGATACTCCATAAAAATAGTACAACAATAAAGGAAGTGAACTGACTTGTGCAATCGCTGAAACAGCCATGAGCTGGCTGAAAGAAGAATGAAAACGAGGTAAAATTGTCTGACTCGATAAAATCAAGGCAAAACTAACGGCAAAAGAAAGCTGAAATCCTACATCAAATAAATAGTACGGTTTGAAAAGCAGCATGCTCATAAAAGCAAGGCTGATGCTATCAACCAAAAGAATTTTTCTTTGTATTTTTATCGATATAAGCATCAGCATACTCATAAAAACAGCTCGGACAACTGAAGCGCTGCCACCGGCCAAAACCATGTATACAGGAAGAAGCAAAAGTAAAAGCATAATGGCTCGCTCGCGCGTTATTCCAATCCGAATAAGCAAATAAAAACACATCGCTGTCAGCAGTCCAACATGAAGACCTGATATGGCAAGCAAGTGTATTAAACCAAATTGCTGATAGCGCTTGATACTCTCTTCTTCGATCCCAGTACGCTCGCCGTAAATTAGTGCCTGCATAAATCCAGCGCCTGGATCCGACATGTTTTGTTGAATATAATTAATTCCTTTTTGACGAATAAAGGTAAGGTACGTAAGTGGAGTTAAGGTGGGGAGCTGGCATTTTGCCAAATCAAGTCTCTTGACGTTAAGCTGCCAATGAATAGACTGATGGTATAAATATTGCTGATAATCAAATGCATGAAGGTTGCGAGCAGCTGAAGGAGAAGTTAATTGCCCTGCTAGTTGACAAACTTGATGAATCGTTAGCTTTTCGAGCTGCTGTTTCTCTTCCAGCGTTTTTAGTTTATAAAAAGCCATGACTTCTTCATTTTGAACCGTAAACTTAAAAGTAAGCTTGTCGCCGTCACTATGCGGAACAGATGAAATTTCGCCTATAAAAGTAGAAGATTCAGCTAAAAGAACCGTTTTGTTATGGTTATTTGCCTCAGCTAATAGGTAGACGCACAAAACGCTCAACAGTGCAGAAGCAATAACCACTTTCCTCGGACATTGTAGCCATTGAAAAATGAAAAGCACGATTAGCAAAAACAGGCTTACAGCGGAATGATTATCATATACATATAAGGCTAGCATCATGCTAAAAGCACAGTAAATATAATATCCTTTCACTTTTAGCTCCTTTCTTCCTTAAAAGAAAGAGGCTTCTTACTGTTACCAAGTAAAAAACCTCTTTTACCTTTAATTTGCCGTAAACAAAGCGAGAGCTTCACGCTGTAAATTCATCACTTCTGCTTCGTCAGCTCCGCTTTTTTCTAAACGAGCGAGAACATCCGTTACAAATTGAAGCTTCTCTTTACTTTTTAAGTCAATGATTGCTTCATCAAGTTCAACTTTTGCTGTTTTCACTCCCGCCTGTTCAAATAACTCAACAGCATACGGATGATTTTTGTAATCATTAGCATAATATACTGTTTTAATTCCCGCTTGAATAAGAGCTTTACAGCAGTTTAAACAAGGAAAATGCGTGACGTATACTTCCGCATCTTCTGTCTTTACACCAAACTTAGCACACTGCAAGAGTGCATTCACTTCTGCATGGACAGTTCTTACGCAGTGGCCATCAATTACATAGCAGCCTTCGTCAGCACAATGCACGCCTCCGCTGATTGAACCGTTGTATCCTCCAGCTATAATACGTTTATCACGCACCACTGTAGCTCCAACAGCCAGACGTTCACAAGTGCTTCTTAAAGCTAGCAAATGGCTTTGTGCCATAAAATATTGATCCCATGAAATCCGGTTCATCTCATTCCCTGCCTTTTTATTTAAAACTGAATAATGATACTTTTCTCTTTCATAGTGTAGCGTTTTTTTTCCTTTTTCGTCAATAAGTCTCTACTGTACCGTAATTTGAGCTTTGATTTTTTCTAGCGACTTCTCGCCAATACCTGATACTTTTCCCAAATCCTCTACTGTTTGAAACAAGCCATTTTCCTCTCGATATGAAACGATGGCACTGGCTTTTGAAGGTCCAATGCCATTTAACGTTTGCAGTTCATCAGTGTTCGCTGTATTGATATTAACAAGAGGCTGATCATTTGAAGTTCCTGAGGAAGAAATTGAAGAAACTGGAGATGAAGGGGGGATTTCTTCTCCAGCAGCTGGAATATACACAGCCATTTCATCTTGTAGCTTGCTAGCTAAATTGAGCTGTCTTAAGTCCGCTTCTTTCGTAGCGCCTCCGGCTTGTGCTAGAGCATCTTTTACCCTTGCATCTTTCGGAAGCTGGTATACACCAGGCTTCTGAACAGCTCCTTTAATATCCACCATCACAAACGGGGAATCTTGGCTTGAAATTACTTGATTAGACGACTCTCCTTCTTTTTTTGTACCAGAAGATTCTGCCTTGATTATATCTGAGGTTTGAAGAGAACTTTCCGGTTTCTCTCCGCCTGTGCGATAGATATAAAAAGCCAACCCAACTGCTAAGCAAATACACCCAATTAGCCATTGTTTTTTTGAAAAAGTCAACTTGTACACTCCTTTGAATTTTGAAGTAACGTCATAAATTCCATTACGTCTTCATAGTGTTTAGAAGAAAAGGCTTTTGAAGGAGGGAATGAATCAGTGAACATAGGGTTTATCGGAACAGGAAACATGGGGAAAATATTAATTGATGCGTTTATTGAATCAAAAGCCGTACGTCCTTCTAAAATTACTATTATGAATCGTACAAAAAAAAGGGCCAAAGAGATTCAACAGCAGCATAAAAAAATTCATGTTGCTGATACAGCTGAAGAAGTTGTTCACGCATCCAAAGTCATTTTTATTTGTGTTAAGCCATTGGATATTCACCCCCTTTTAATAAAATTAGAACCACTGCTAACGAAAGATCACTGCATTGTATCCATTACCAGTCCAATTAGCGTGGAACAAATCGAACGCCTCATTCCGAGTCAAGCAGCTAGAATTATCCCTAGCATTACGAATCGGGCATTAGCAGGTGTTTCTCTTTTCACGTTTGGAGAAAGATGTACGCCTTTTTACCAAAATTATTTACATGAATTATTTTCATCTATGTCAAAGCCTGTGGCTATTGATCAAACGATTACCCGCGTATCATCCGATATCGTAAGCTGCGGTCCTGCATTCTTCAGCTTTTTGCTTCAACGCTTTATTGATGCAGCAGTTCAAGAAACAAATATTTCTGAAGAAGAAGCTACCGTCATGGCCAGCGATATGATTATTGGAATGGGAAAACTGTTGGAAAAAGAAATATTTACGCTTCCTACCTTGCAGGATAAAGTATGCGTAAAAGGCGGTGTAACCGGAGAAGGTATTAAAGTTTTAGAAGCTGAACTCGGAGAGATGTTTGTGCACGTATTTCAAAAAACACACGAAAAATTTGACGAAGACATTGAGCTTGTTCACAATCAGTTTGATAGTCTTATTCCATAATTTCTGTAGAAATCCTGCTTTGAAACAAAAAAAGAAGCCTCTACTCGGCTTCTTTTTTTTGCGCAGAGAAAAAGATGCGCTCACTGTTTGAAGTAGGCTTACTCATTTTGAAATCTGCACTTACTTCTATATTTATAAAACCAGCTTGGCTCAACCATGATTGATAATGGTCAATCGACCAAGTGCGCTGAGCATGCACCTCATCAAAGCGATGATATGCATCGATTTCTTCATCATAAGCAAAAAACGTAATATCATGCTCTACACGCATGTCTGTATCGTCATAGGTGCAGTTCCAAATATATGACACGTCTTCATCTACATAAGAAAAAGATTGATTTCCAAATACGCCCTTCATCTTATGCACTGAATGAACATCAAATATAAAGAGCCCACCTGGTTTTAAGTGTTTATATACACGTTGAATGGTTTCTTGAACTTCTTTATCACTTTGCAAATAGTTCAAAGAATCACAAAAGATTACTACACAATCAAACTCTTTCAATAACTCAAGTTCCGCCATGTTTTGCTGAAAAAGAGATAGCGTTACCCCTGCTTCTGCTGCCTTCTCTTGAGCTACCATAAGCATATCATCAGACAAATCAACGCCGACTACGGAGAAACCTTCTTTTGCAAATCGAACGGAGAGTTCTCCCGTGCCGCAGGCAAGGTCTAATATACTGTTAGGCTTTGTTTTTGCTTTTGCCACCTGCTGATTAAAAAATTCAGCCCAATCGTCATACGGAACGTCTGCCATTAGCTGATCATATACGTAGGCAAATTCTCCGTACCTGCTCATAGCTGTAGCTCTTCTGAACTTACAAATGGTGCATCTCCCCATAAGCGTTCTAAGTTATAATATCCGCGCTCATCTTTATGGAAAATGTGAACCACAACATCTCCAAGATCAACAAGCACCCACTTAGCCTGCTCAAACCCTTCTAAACGCTTCACAGAAATGCCTTGTTCGTGTGCTTTTTCTTTAATTTCACGAGCAATTGCCTGCACTTGTTTATCTGAGTTACCGTGACAAATAACAAAATAATCTGCCACAAGTGAGATTCCTTCCATATTTAACGCTACGATATCGATTGCTTTTTTATCATCGGCTGCTTCTACAACAAGAGATAGCAATTCACGTTCAGTCATGTGTTTGACCTCCTAAGATTAAATCATTATATGTCATCATCGTATCGGGATAAACGGCCTGATGTTTGGTCATTAAAAAAGAAATAGTATTCTTTAATGATTGAATAAGTGCTGCATTTAAGTCGGTTTTAGCTAACTCCCGCACTTCATCAACACCTGGAAATCTCCTTCCAGGTTCAATATAATCAGCAACGTACACAATTTTTTCAAGTAACGTCATGCCAGGTCTTCCGGATGTATGGTAAGCAATTGCATCCAATACTTCCTTATCCGTAATCCCTACTTCATTTCTCACTAAAAACGCGCCTACTGGAGCATGCCATAATTCGGTATTGTATTCCAATAAAGAAGGGTTCATGTTTTGATCAATAATAATTTGCTTCATCTCTTCCTTTGGACGAAACTTGGCATAGTCATGAAAAATAGCAGCCAGTTCTGCTTTTTTTTCGTCTGCTTCAAAACGTTTAGCTAATTCAATTGCTGTTTCCATTACCCCGACAGTATGAATATAACGACGTTCTGTTAACTGTTTCTTTACGATTTCTAATGCCTCAGTTCGATTCATATAATTGATTCTCCTCGATATATTGTTTAACACCAGCAGGTATAAAATAACGAATGGTTTCTTTCTTTACTACTCGTTCGCGAATAAAGGAAGAGGAGACATCAAACTGCGGAACTTCTACTTCTTTTATCGGGTAAGGGGACGTAATGGTATACCCCGGGCGCTTTACACCTACAAATGTAACCAAATTGACTAATTCATCAATTTCATACCACTTCGGCAAATATTCTACCATATCAGCACCAATGATGAAATGAAACTGATACGTTGGATATTTCTCTGTTAGTATTCTCATCGTATCATATGTATATGAAGGCTCTTTGCGCTCAAATTCAATCGGCTGCAGGGTGAATTGATCATGTTCTTCAATAGCTAGCTTTAGCATTTGTAAACGATGATATGGCTCAATAGGCTCTTTGATTGTTTTATGAGGTGGAATATATGACGGCATGAACCATATCTCATCTAATTTCAAGGCATGCAAAACCTCATTTGCCATCATTAAATGCCCCAAATGAGGCGGATTGAACGTTCCACCTAAAATTCCAATACTCTTCAACAATCCCCGACTCCTTTAATTTACTTCATTTTTAAATAGAGCGGGTTTCCCCGCTCTATTTCATTTCACTTTTGGAAGCATTAACTGCTTATTTTCACGTGATTCTTTATATAACACAATTGTATTTCCAATCACTTGTACAAGCTCTGCTTTTGTTCCTTTTGTTAATCGAGCAGCAACCGTGTCACGATCTTCGTCACAGTTTTGCAGAATGCTTACTTTTAATAATTCTCTTGCTTCTAATGCATCAGCAATTTGACCAATCATATTTTCATTGACTCCACCTTTTCCTACTTGGAAAATTGGATTTAAATGATGTGCTTTTGAACGTAAAAAACGTTTTTGTTTACCTGTTAACATAAAAACCTCCGTTGTATCTTATCTCTTAGTTAGTGTTGAAAGAACAATGTGTTCCATTGCCTCTTCGTCAGGACGGACCTTCGTCCATTTTTCAAATGCAAGTGCACCTTGCAGTACAAACATACCGACACCGTTATGAGTGCCTGCCCCTTTTGCTTCAGCCTCTTTCAAAAGCTTTGTTTTTAAAGGGTTGTAAATAATATCGCTGACTACCGCTTCTTTTTGCAATAAAGTAAGTGCTAAAGGCAGCTCATCAACGTTAGGATACATCCCCACGGAAGTGGTATTAATAATAATATCGAATGTATCTAGTTGTTTTTCCGCATCAGAAATAGACATCGCCGCCGTTTTCGTCGAAAAAGGCAGCTCGTTAGCTAGTAAAGCTGCTTTTTCGACGGTACGATTGCATATCGCAATTACATCGGGAGCGTGCTGAGCTGCAATTGTATAAAAAATAGCTTTTGCAGCTCCTCCAGCTCCAATAATTAAAATTCTTTTTTGGGATAAGCCGCCTTCTACTGCTTTGAGTAAAGAAGTCACATACCCCTCTCCGTCGGTATTGTATCCAATATAACGGCCATCTTGATTAACAACTGTATTTACAGCGCCAATTGCCTTTGCTAATGAATCGACTTCATCCAAATGATTCATAATATCAACTTTATACGGAATCGTGACATTAAATCCTTGAATGTTTTTATCTTTTAGCTCTCCAATAGCTGACTCAAAATGAACAGGTTCAATTGGAAAAGCCTCATAATGCGCATCCATGTTCAGACGTTTAAAGGCATCATTTTGCATCAATGGCGATAGTGAATGCCCAAGCGGATAACCAACTAGCCCATATAATGTACTCAAGATTTTTTCCCCTTTTTGTTTAAATTAAAGAATCGCGCACAAATACGCCGACTCCTTTTGGTGCATGCGCCACAACTTTTGAACCTGACTCATTAACCGTCACCCAGCCAAGCCCTGAAAAAACAATATCCGTCTTTTCATTTTTGATTGTAAATTCATGTGCAACAAGTTCAGGAAACTCACTCATTTGCTCTGGGCGCGGCGGCTGAAGCAGTTCACCTGCTTGCTTTTCATACAACTCATCTGCTTTTTCAAGCTTTGTACGATGGATATGCAAATCATTCGATACATAACATGTTAACGACTTGCGGCCTCCCTGTACATAATCTAAGCGCGCCAGTCCTCCAAAGTATAGCGTTTGCCCTTCGTTTAGCTGATAAACCTTCGGCTTTATTTCTTTTTTAGGAGAAATTAACTTTAAGTCTCGTTTATCTACATAGTGAGCCATTTGATGATGATTAATAATGCCAGGCGTATCATATAAAGACGCGCCGTTATCAAGCGGGATATCAATCATATCAAGCGTTGTGCCCGGATATTGAGACGTAGTAATAATATCTTTTTCTCCCGTTACTTCTTTAATAATGGCATTAATAAATGTCGATTTACCAACGTTTGTACATCCAACAACATATACATCTTTACCTTCGCGATAATGTTCAATGGCTTCGGCAATTTCTCGAATTCCTTGTCCTTTTTGCGCGCTCATGAGGAACACATCCACTGATTTTAGGCCAAGCTCTTTCGCTTCTCGCTTCATCCAATGAATTAGTTTATTTTTCTTTATAGACTTCGGCAGTAAATCTGCTTTATTTCCCACTAAAAGAACCTTATTATTTCCAACAAATCGATGCAAACCAGGTAACCAGCTGCCGTTAAAGTCAAAGATATCTACAACTTTTACAACCAAACCGTCCGTTTGACCAATTCCATTTAAGATTTTTAAAAAATCATCGTCTGTTAAGGAAACATCTTGTACTTCATTATAATGCTTCAAGCGAAAGCATCGCTGGCAAATAATAGCTTCTTTTTCTAATGCTGATTTTGGAGCGTAGCCAAGTTCATTCGGTCGTTCTGTTTGAATCTCCACTCCGCATCCTACGCACTGTATTTTTTCTTCACTCACGTTTTAATCCTCCCAGTTAATCATACCTTTTCGTTTCATCCAACCTAAAATTCTTCGTTCCATTTTACGGTTAAATTTCGTTACAAATCCATCTGTTTGCGCAACTGGTACAACCAAAACCGTATATACGCCTAGGCGATTTCCTCCTAATACATCCGTTAAAAGCTGGTCGCCAATGACCACAACCTCATCTTTTTGCAGCTCCATATCACGAAGAGCTCTTCTAAATGCTTTACGCATCGGTTTGCGTGCTTTATATACAAATGGAAGTCCAACTGGATCTGAAAACAGCTTGACTCGTTTCTCCACATTATTCGATACAATCGTAATTTTAATTCCACTATCTTTCATTAACTGAAACCACTCAATTAATTCCGGAGTGGCATCAGGGCGATCCCATTCCACCAACGTGTTATCTAAGTCGGTAATAATTCCTTTTATCCCGCGCTCTTTCAAATCGTCTGGCTTAATTTGAAACACGTTTTTCACATGTTCATTTGGTAAAAAAAGTTTCAACACGTATCATGCACCTCGAATATATAGTTACATACTAAAATTAACGCCGTCTATCATTATAACGACTTCTTGTTATTTTCCAACCTAAAATTTTATTCTCTTCAAAAACAGGTCTTTTCTTAGTATAAAGGATATGCCTTGTGAATGCTTTAACTTTATACAGAAAGTTATTGACAAAAGGCAGTAAACCTCCATTTGTTCGTGAGCTTACGATATATTTACCCACTGCAAACTTAAAATAAAAAATAGTGCAGAAAACGTTTATTACTTATCAAATAGGGTAAGTGGTAAACAAATTCTGTTAAAAGTTTTCGACAAAAAATGATAACCCCAACTATGTGGATAAGGTTATACACATTATCCTCTGTTATAGTTCAGCAATTAATGGTAATTATAAACAACATACCCACATTTTATCCACCGAAAGCTGTGGATAACAGAACGATTGTTCCTTTATTTGATTCATGTTAGATTATAAATAAGGAATTTATTAGCATTTAAATATAACTTTTTAGGATATTTATTTTAGTAGGAGGTGGCGGCAATCTTATGAGAAAATTATCAGATGAGCTGCTTATTGAGTCATACAGCAAAGCAACCGAACTGCAATTAAGCCCTGATTTTATAAAATTAATTGAAGAGGAAATTGAAAGAAGATCATTAAAGATTAGCATACAAATTCCTTCTTAACGAATAAAAGAGCCTTCTTAATAAAAGAAAGCTGCATCTTCATTTATCTATCTACTCTTTTATTATATAGGCTCTATTTTTTCAAATGAGCAATTGGTTCTCCACATTTTACGTAAGAACCTGAGTGGACGTTAGAATCAAAAGTGATTGAGTTCTTCTCAAATAATAAAATGACAGTCGAGCCAAACGTGAAGTAAGCCATTTCTTCCCCTTTTTCGACTACTTCTTTTTTAGAAACCGCTTCAATGCTGTTTATAAACATGGCTCCTACTTTTACCATCAGCATGTGACCATTTTCAAATGTTAACTCCGTGAGCTTCCGGAAATTTTTCACAAGCGGTTCTTTCCCATACTTGATTCCTAATGAATTTACTGGATAAGACTTTTGTCCAACGGTCCACGTATTCCCTACTTGTGCTTTAAGAGGACTGTGAATGCGATGATAGTCTTTTGGACTAAGATAGAGGATGATAAACTGTCCTTCTATATATTTTTCAAGAATGAGATCATTTGAAACCATTTCCTGTATAGAATAAGGTTTGTTTTTTACAATCATTTCTTTTTGAGGCGTAATGACTCCATATGCTTCTATCTTTGCATCTACAGGACTGACAACGCTGTCTTTCTGCTGATCGACCGGACGGGCAGAAGGCTTCAAACGACGAATAAATAGCTCGTGTAAGTTTTGATAATGATGCAGAGGCTTGTCCATTTCTTCTTTATTTACTTTAAAAACTTTTGTATAGGAGGGTATAATAAACCGACTCCATTTAGAGAAAGTGAATTTTCGAATGAGCTTCGATGATCCCTGGTGATTCGTAAGCTCAATAAACGTTCGATACAGGTGCTGCAACAATAATTTTACCTCCACATACTGAATAGTTCTTTACTAGAATAAGGTTTGCGTCTACAATGAAATTACCATTATTTTTACCTTTAGTTCATTCCATCCTTTAAAGGAGTGAGGAAATTGTTTTTATTAGACTATCTAGATCATACAATTAAAAAGCTGAGATCCCAAGCGGCAAACTCCTTAACGATTGTTAATTTAAGTTTAGGAAGCTTTGCTATTTTATTTGTCATGAAAAATGAATTGAACTTAAGTTTATTACTAATTTTTTTAGCAGCGTTAGCAGACCGATTCGACGGCATGGTAGCCAGAAAGCTGCAAATTGAATCTGAACTTGGAAAACAACTGGACTCCATGTGCGATATTATATCATTTGGCATCGCTCCAGCTCTACTACTTTATCAAAGTATTTTATCTCACTTTGGTGCTGCAGGTTCAATTGTTACCATCTGTTACATTGCTTGCGGAGCACTTCGTCTTGCCCGCTTTAACATCACAGAAAATACTGGGTATTTTACAGGGCTCCCTATTACCGCAGCAGGTTGTTTATTAACTCTTAGCTACTTGGGCGTCCCTTATTTGCCTTCACACTTTTATATGTTTTTAATTATCGTACTCGCTTGCTTGATGATTAGTACGTTCAAGCTAAAAAAAGTATAGAGCTCCATTTACTTTTACAAAGGAATATTATCATCTTGCTTCTTTTCTTAATTATAGAATAAATCATCTTCTTTAAGAAACAAAGCGAAAATTCCTTAAGAATTCTTAAAAATGAATGGTTCTATTCGGTAGGATATGTCATCTAAAAAAAACTCATGCACATGCATGAGTTTTTTTTAACACCAGCAGCTAAAAAACCAATAGAAGCTTCCGAAAATTAATAACAGAACAAATAGAACAATCAACAATCCAAGTCCCCAGCCGAACCCTCCTCCACATGGGTAAGCTGGATAATTAGGATAACAGCAGCCTCCGTAACCGTACATACTCTCCCTCCTTACACTATGAACTACTACTAGCGTATGTACATACTTTTTCTCTGTATAGGCTGGTAACTATCTCTAAAGAAAAATCTGTGGACTTTTTCAAACTCTCTTGTCCCTGGGGGGAATTTTAAACGTACAGGCAAAGACATCCTTCTTTTTACATATAGTGTAATGTTAGTCTCTCACAGGTTGATATCCCCTTATGGAGGTGAAGAGATGTCTGCATTATTTACCGCACTAGGCTATTTCTTTAAAGAATTGGTTTTCCTTGTTTCCTACGTAAAAAACAATGCGTTTCCTCAACCCTTGTCTGCTGCTGAAGAAAAGAGATATTTATCTTTAATGGAACAAGGAGATCAAGAAGCGCGAAACCTTCTTATTGAACACAATCTCCGACTCGTTGCGCATATTGTTAAAAAGTTTGAAAACACGGGAGAGGATGCGGAAGATTTAATTTCAATTGGGACAATCGGTTTAATTAAAGCAATCGAAAGTTATTCGCAAGGAAAAGGAACAAAATTAGCTACTTATGCCGCACGCTGTATTGAAAATGAAATATTGATGCACTTGCGAGCGCTCAAAAAAACAAAAAAAGATGTGTCGCTGCATGATCCAATTGGCCAGGATAAAGAAGGAAATGAAATCAGTTTGATTGATGTATTAAAATCAGAATCAGACGATGTAATTGATATGATTCAACTAAATATGGAATTAGAAAAAATAAAAGAATACATCGATATCCTCGATGATCGAGAAAAAGAAGTAATTGTTGGCCGCTTCGGTTTGGATTTGCAGGATGAAAAAACCCAGCGAGAAATTGCAAAGGAATTAAATATTTCAAGAAGTTATGTTTCGCGAATTGAAAAGCGAGCGCTGATGAAAATGTTTCACGAATTTTACAGAGCCGAAAAAGAGAAAAAAAAGAGCGGAAAGAAGGAGAATTAATCCTTCTTTCCGCTCTTTTTTTAAAATAATTTCCAAATGATAATCCGCAGCAAACACATCATTACTCCCCCTACTAGTCATTTAGGTGGAATCTTTCTCCACAAGCAGCCATACAACGATATATCCTTTTTGATTAATCATCATTCATCCACTCCTTTCCACTATTCAAATTAGAAATGACGATAAAATTCATACTTGCGGTCTTTTATTTCTTCTTCTAATTGTCTTACATACTGTTCATGCTTAATTTCTTCCTCTGAGTATTGACGGGACTTTATGGTAATAGTTAAAAAGAAAATATTCAGTGTCATTCCAATCACCTCCTTATACAAAAAAAACCACAGTTATGCATAAGCATCCTGTGGCTGAAAGACAATAAAAACCACAGGGCTACTATTCGCACCTGTGGTGAATTAACGTGTTTTAACGATCAAGGTAAGAAAGTTACTTGATACAGGAACACGGCCGAATAGTATACATATATAGACGATTTTTGAACATAGCCCAAACTGAATGATCCATACCTGATAAACGTCTTAACATATGACTCGACCTCCTTTTAATAAAGTATTTTCCTTACAATGGTAATTATATCCACGAACTTATAAAAAGTAAACTGTTTTTTTGAAAAATAGGGAATTTTTTTATTTTTTTAACCCTCATAAAAAAAAGACGATGGATCATCGCCTTTTTGTATCTATTATTCTTTTTCTTTCATTAATTCTTTTTTTAGTTTTTTAGTTTGATAACTAAAATAAAAAGCAAGGGCGGTAAAAAGAATAACGATTGCTTCCATTATTCCAAGCTGCATATCACTTTTTTCACCTTGGCCAATCATAACACCAATATACAAGAATGTACTTACGGCTAGAAGGACGTAAATAAAGCGGCTGTAATCTTCAATTTTTGCTTTGATGTGTTGAGCTTTCATACAATCACCTTCTCAGTAGAATGTTATAACTCTACTCTATCATAGATCTATAGGTCTATAAAAATCCTATTTTTACCACCTTTATTCCAATGCTCTTTCTAAGTCTTCAATTAAATCTTCTACATCTTCAAGACCTACAGAAATACGAATTAATCCATCTGTAATTCCTAGCTCTTTACGTCGGTCGCTCGGTATAGAAGCATGAGTCATTTTAGAAGGAATGGAAATGAGGCTTTCGATGGCTCCTAAACTTTCTGCTAATGTAAAATACTTCACTTTGCTCAGTACTTCTTCCGCTTTCTCTTCGCTTCCCACATCAAACGAAACCATTCCCCCAAAACCTCTTGCTTGCTTTTTAGCAATGAGGTGGTTTGGGTGGGTTTTTAATCCTGGATAATATACTTTTGCCACAGCAGGATGGGCAAGTAAAAATTCTACTATTTTCCCCGTGTTGAATTCATGTTCTTCCATTCGTATTCCTAATGTTTTAATCCCTCTCATTAAAAGCCAAGAATCCTGAGGTCCTAAAATGCCTCCAGTCGCATTTTGAATAAAATGAAGGTCTTCAGCTAATTTAGGCGAATTCACCACTGCTAGCCCTGCTACAACGTCACTGTGTCCCCCTAAATACTTAGTTGCACTGTGCAGAACAATATCTGCGCCTTTTTCGATAGGATTTTGCCAATACGGCGTACTGAATGTGTTGTCAACGATGGTAAGTAAATGGTGTTGTTTAGCTACTGAAGAAGCATGCTGCAAGTCAGTAATTTTTAGAAGAGGATTCGTTGGAGTTTCAATAAAAATGGCTTTTGTGTTAGGGCGAATTTCTTTCTCGATATTTTGGATATCGCTTGTATCAATAAAAGTAGCCTCAATGCCGATACGGCTTAGTACCTTTGTGATCACTCGATACGTTCCTCCGTATACGTCATCTGTAATTAACACATGATCTCCGCTGTTAAATAGCATGAACACGGCAGTAGTAGCGGCCATACCAGATCCAAACGCAAACCCAGCATATCCTCCTTCAATTTCTTTGATAAGTTCTTCTAGGGCATGACGTGTAGGGTTACCGGTTCTCGAATACTCATATCCCGTATGTTTTCCCGCTCCCTCTTGTTTATAAGTACTCACTTGATAAATAGGAACAGAGACAGCACCCGTCTGTTCATCGCCAACAATTCCACCATGAATCAACTGTGTTTTACGTTTCATCTTATCTTCCTCCACTGTAAATATTTTTACTTAAGTACCGTTCACTGCTATCCGGAAAAATCGTGACGATATGAGCCCCTTTTTCTGCATTTTTTGCTTCGATCAGGGCTGCTTCAAAGGCTGCTCCTGAAGAGCTACCTACTAGTAACCCCTCTTTTAAAGCCAGCTCTTTCACTCTTTGAAAAGCATAAACATCTTCAACAGTATGAATAGCATTAAAATAAGACCGCTCCATATAATCAGGGATGAACTCCATTCCAATTCCTTCAGTTAAGTGAGGACCGGATTTCCCCCCGTTTAAAATTGAACCTTCTGGCTCCACGATGACTGTTTTTAGAGAAGGATTTTTTTCTTTCAAAAATTTCGCTGTACCCATAAATGTTCCCCCTGTACCTGCTCCAGCTACAAACACGTCAACTTTTCCATCAAGCTGTTCATATATTTCTGGCCCTAAGGTTTTATAATAAGTCATAGGGTTGGCCGGATTAGCAAACTGTTGAGGACAATAAGAACCAGGGATTTCACGCAACAGCTCTTGAGCTTTGTTTATAGCACCTTTCATACCAGCTTCAGTAGGCGTTTGAACCACCGTTGCCCCCAAAGCCTTCATAAGCTGCTGTTTTTCAATACTGAATTTTTCTGGAACACATAGTATGACGTTTATTTCGTACTGAAGAGCAGCTAAAGCCAGCCCGATCCCCGTATTCCCAGCAGTAGGCTCAACCAGCGTTCCGCCTCGCTTCAGTCTTCCAGAGCCAAGAGCTTCTTGCAGCAGTTCTTTTCCTAAACGATCTTTTACACTTCCTCCTGGATTAACATATTCCAGCTTGGCAAATATCCTGATTTCCCTAGGTAAATCAAATTGTGTAATCTCAATCATAGGTGTGTTTCCAATCAATTCATGAACGTTTTTGACTACCTTCATAATCTTGAACACCTCGCTATCGAAATAATATAACTTAACCTATAAATAAAGTAGGAATTAAGATGAAAATATAGTCTACACCCCATGTTATGACAAACGATGCAGAGTGTAGACGAAAACAAACTCTATATTTTATGAACAGCTTATTTTAATTTTGTAATAAAATTCAATACTAATTTTGTTGAATTAACAGCTGCTTTTTCTAAAAATTGCTCAAAAGAAACATTTGATTCTTTGCCGGCGATGTCAGAAAGAGCACGAAGAATAACGAACGGTACGCCAAATTGATAGCATACTTGAGCAACAGCCGCTGCTTCCATTTCAGCTGCATAAAGGTCTGGAAACTTAGAGCGAACAAACTCTACGCGCACAGGATCGTTCATGAACGAATCTCCTGTAGCAATTAATCCTTTTACAATTTTCATATCCGTTACTTCAAGAGCGCTTTCTTCAGCAAGACGAACTAGTTTTTCATCTGCTTTAAAAGCTGCAGGCAAGTTTGGCACTTGACCGTATTCATAGTTGAATACCGTTACATCTACATCATGATGACGAACTTCTGTTGAAATAACCGCATCCCCTACGTTTAACTCTGGATGGAAACCGCCTGCTGATCCTGTGTTAATAACGTAATCAGGTTTGAACTTCTCTAGTAAGATGGCTGTAGATAACGCCGCATTTACTTTTCCAATACCTGATTTTAATAATACAACCTCCACGCCGCTGATTGTTCCTGTTGAGTATTCACATCCTGCGATTACTGTTTCTTGACGATTCTCAATTTTATCGCGTAAAATCGTCACTTCTTCTTCCATTGCTCCAATGATTGCTACTTTCATTTTAAAACCTCTTTCTACTATTGTTTCGTTGCCTCCAATACCCACACAAAGTGATTAAATTGTGTAAAGGTTATGTGAAAACCATTGCTTTCAAAGATTTGCTTTAAGACAGGGATCGTTGTATAGTATTCCCTCTCTAGATCTTCTGCTAGTTGCGTATACCCTTTTTGTTTTGCCTGAACAATGGTATCAGCAAATGAATCCGCTGTTTCAAACATTGTATCGGCAAACACTATTTTACCACCGGTTTGAAGTAACTTTCCATAGTTTATCACAGCTTCTTCTTTTTCTTTATCTGTTAAATGATGAAATGCATACGTACTAACTAAGCTCTCTGCTGGAAACAACGATGTATCAAACTGTAAAAAGTCTCCCGGTGTGACTAAAACATCTGCTCCTAATTTCTGGTGTGCCAATTGTCTCATTGGCACTGACGGCTCAATTCCTACTACCGTAAGTTCTTTTTCTAAAAGTTTTTTTGTTAAGTTTCCAGTCCCTGTTCCAAATTCGATCACATGCCCTATTGAACGATTTGCTACATACTCTAAGATTTCATTATAATTGCGAAACACTTCTTTATACTGTTCATCTTTCCCGCTTACCGATGCATCATACTCATTCGCCCACTTTTCAAAGATATCTAAAAACTCTAGACCCATAAAAAACGCCTCCTTATAACTAATAATTCTTATGGATATAGTATGTTTTTAACTATCGTTTGTTCTTCATTTACAAATATTTTAAGCTTTTAACTTTCTATTTGCTATACTATAGTAATGAGGTAAGGAGGTCGTAAGATGAATTTTGAATTTGAAATGATTGAAGATAAAATAGAATTTTTTGAAGCGCCTGATGTTAAAATGCTTGAGAAACAAATTGCGGAAAAAATTGATCAAAATAAGGCGATTTTGCTTGAGGTGCACAGCGTATCTCATCAAATGTCTGTGGACTATGAACAAGGTAAAAAACTGTACTCTGCAGTTGTTCATTTCAAATTAAAAAAGCAGCGCTAGCGCGCTGCTTTTCTTATTGAAGCTTATCCACTACTGCGGGCTTCCAGCCTTCTCCATCTACCCATTCAATTTGAACGCGGTATTTTGTTGATGAGTTGCCTTTAGGACTAACCGTAGCTACGGCTTTACCTACGCCACCGTTATTCCCTAAACGCCATACGGTCATATTGCTTGGGCTAATGCCTGATCCTTCGCCTACAGCTTTTAGCATTTCGTTCCAATCCGTTGATCCTTTTTTATAAGTTGCTGCAGGTGCATCTTGTGACGTACCTACTGAATCCCATGAAGGATCTACCTTGCGTTCTGCCACGCCAGGCTCTGGATTTTTCTCTACTTCAGCCTGTGAATCTGAGTCATTTGATTCTTCATCTGTTGCTTGATCATCTTCAGAGCTTTGGTCATCTTCAGAACTTTGATCGTCCGTTGCTTGATCATCTGTTGCTTGATCATCTTTCGAAGAATCATCGTCTTTTTTAGCCGTCTTGTCCGTTTTTTGGTCATTTGTTTGCGGATTGTTTTGAGTTGTTTCCGCTTGGTTATCCGATTTATCCTTGTTTCCAAGAATCATCGTACCACCGACAAATACAATTAAAACTGCTACGACAGCAATTAACAGATTATATAATCGGTTTACTTTTTTTTCTTTGTTTTCGTGTCTTGAAGAACGATTGTTATTCATTGCTACAATTTCCTCCAACTTTTATAATGCTTTATTCTAACATGTGTTTTCTTATACATGAAGCATCAAAATTTATTTGAAGTATATTTGTAATATTTTTTACAAATTCTTCTTATTTTAACGTGTATTTAAGTCATACATCCCTTTAACAATATCATAAAATACGCTGTTTGTGGGAGATATCGCACTTTTTGTATTTAAATCCACTACTACCATTGCGTATTTTGGATCATCTGCCGGAAAGTAACCCGCAAACCATTTATTGACGATATCGGCCTTCACATTGATTTCAGCAGTTCCTGACTTTCCTGCCACTTCATAAGGAAGCGTTTGAAATCTTCTTCCTGTTCCTTTTTCGCTCTGTACGACGCCTTTTAAAAGCTGCTGCATAGAAGCAGCTGTGGCTTCATTAATCGTATCTCCTTTTAGCTCATGCTCTTTAAACGTATACAGTGACGTATTGTTCTTATAGTCCAGCGCATCTACCGCTTTTACCTGCTTCTTTTCTCCTCCCCGTGCAATTGTCGCCATCATATTTGCTACTGCAAGCGGAGTCACTTTTACGTCAAGCTGTCCAATTGCTGTTTGCGCTACAGCATTTGGTACTTTTTTTTCTCTATCATTTGTCCAAACTCTTCCCGATTTTTCTCCTAAAAACTGCTTAAAATGTTCAAAGTGAAACACATCACCCGTCCATCCTACAGGCTGAAGAAGCCCTAACTTATCAGCATATTGTTCAATGATATCCGGATTAGATATTATCATTTCTTTTGCTAGCTGGGCAAACGTTGCATTACAACTTTGCGCAAAGCTTTCTTCAAACGTCAGCTGCCCTTTTTGATGATCTTCTTCTACATTATTGCCATAAATACTTTTATCGCAGTTATAGGTAAAAGAAGGCTGAATTTTATTTTGTTCAAGCGCTGCAGCTGCTGTTACGGTTTTAAATATAGATCCAGGAGTTTGCGGCGTCAGCAAACGATTTTCTACGCTGTCTGAACCGTTTTGCTTTTTAAATGGATCTTTCTTATTAATCGAAGGCCTGCTGGCCATCGCAATTACTTTATTGTTTTTTATATCAATTAAGACGGCTCCTCCGTCTTTTAACTTATAATGATTCAATGTATTCTCCACTAGCTCCTGAGCAGACAAATCAAGCGTCGTACGCACACTGACTGGATAATAAGGGTTAGCTGTGCCCGTATATTTTACATCGATGCCAAACATAGGTCCACCTAGGCGATCAACATGATAAAGGAGCTTAGACTCTTGTTCAGGCAGCAAAAACTCGTCAAAAGCCCTCTGCATCCCTGAGATACCTACAGGCGTAGTTGATTTAATAGCTCCATTTTTCAATTTATCACTGTACTTCTCTTCAATTATTTGTTTGCTTTGTGCTTCTAGTCCGATTAAATGTTCAGCAAGAGGAACTGGACGCTCATCTTTTAGAGGAATTCCAAACACGCCAGGTACCTTTAATGCATTTATTTTTTCGACTTGTGCATGTGATAATTCTTTTGTAATAACAACCGGTGTTTTAGCATTTGCTAGTCTGTTCGTTAATTCCTGTGGTTGCATTCCCACAATTTCGCTTACTTGCTGAACGGGCCACTTCATTTTTTCTAAAAACGGAAATAGGACTAAGCGATTATGCGTGATAGATGTTAAAGACTGCCCATTTTTATCTTCAAATTTCCCTCGCCCGTCGTCTACCACCATTTCCTGCGTACGCTGTTTTACGCTTCCTTCAATTAAGTTAATATTTTTATCAGTAAAAGATTCTGTGCTGACAAGCTGGAGTTGAACAAGCCGTGCTCCCAGTCCACTAATTAATAATAAAATAAAAATAAGAGTAATATAAATTCGCTTGTGAATTATTTTCATGACTACACCTCACTCTTTACAAGTGTCGACGTTGCCATTACTTTTAAAACCATTATCTTAAGAAATATTCATTCTTTTTTTCATTCCATAAAAAAACTTGCTGATTCAGCAAGTTTTTATTATTCATTTTCCGTTAAAAATTGTTGAGTTGTTCGTAGCTTTCCTATTTTCGGAAAGATGTAAGAAAGAGTGGCCTCATGCTCTTCTTTTGTAAATGTCGCCATGGCATCCGTGATAAAAATTTGGTTATATCCATACTGAAATGCTTCACGAGCTGTGCTTTCCACACCAATGTTTGTTGCAATTCCGCAAAGGACAATTGTATCAATTCCTCTTCGGCGAAGCTGAAGGTCTAAATCTGTCCCAAAAAAGGCTCCCCACTGACGTTTTGTCACAATGTAATCAGTCTCTTGAACATTAAGTCTTGGATCGAATTCTGCCCAGTCTGCAGGTCTTTCTTGAGGAGCAGATGGCTTTTGATCCGTTTCTGGCGTCAACGCATCTTTTCCATCTTGAAAATCTACTCGTACAAAGCTAATAAATCCATTTTGTTCGCGGAAATGATTCACAAGCTGAACAGATTTTTCTACAATTTCGTCTCCTCCAATTGGCACAATCCCTTTTTGTAAATCAATTAAAACAAGCGCTGTTTTAGTAAAATCGATATCTTTCATCTTCATCTTTCCTTTCCTACATATCTTTTCTATTCTCTCCGTTTTTTTAAATCATATAAAAAAAGCTGACGCGTGTCAGCTTTTTTACTTACGAGCATTCAGTAGAACGCTTCCAACCATATGTTTTACTTAACAGATACAATTTTCACTGACATATCTCCACCAGGAGTTTGAACAGTTACTTGATCTCCAATTTGTTTGCCCATTAGACTTTTAGCAATTGGCGAATCATTTGAAATTTTCCCTTCAAATGGATCTGCTTCTGCACTACCTACAATTGTATACGTTTCTTCGTCACCATCTGGCAACTCTACAAATGTTACAGATTTACCTAATGATACGATAGAAGAATTTTCTACATCTTCTTCAATAATTTTCGCATTGCGAATCATATTCTCAAGCGTTGTAATACGTCCTTCCACGAAAGCCTGCTCGTCTTTTGCAGAATCGTACTCAGAGTTCTCCGATAAATCTCCAAAACTGCGGGCGATCTTGATACGCTCTACAACTTCTTTACGTTTTACTGTTTTTAAATATTCTAGCTCTTGCTCTAGCTTTAGCTTTCCTTCTTCTGTCATTGGAAATACTTTTTCTTGTGCCATAATCCCTTCACTCCTTCTTGAACTCAAAATCTCTAGTGTATACAGTCGATTTCTGTATGTACAAAAAATTTTCCACTCTGTGGAAAAATCAGTTAATAGAGAAATGACAGCTTCAAAATAGAAGCTGCTCGTTTCTCTATTCTTTATAATGTTTGTGTTTAGTTAGCAGAATATGTCTGCATTGTCTTCAAAAAAATTCCTGCATCTATGCTATGTTATTATAAAATGGCATTTTGTTCAAGAATTGTTTGAATTTTAGTGACCATCAAGTCAATCGCTACGTGGTTTTGACCGCCTTCAGGAATGATAATATCTGCATAGCGTTTTGTTGGTTCAACAAACTGATTATGCATCGGGCGAACGACAGATACGTATTGATCAACAACTGACTCAAGCGTACGCTCTCGTTCTTTAATATCACGAAGCATACGACGAATGATACGAAGATCCGCATCTGTATCTACGTATAGCTTGATATCCATTAAATTACGCAAGCGCTGATCTTCTAGTACAAGAATACCTTCTAAGATAATAACATCTTTTGGTTCTTCTTTAATTACCTTCTCAGAGCGCGTATGAATTGCGTAATCATATACCGGTTTGTCAATGCTCTCATAATTTAATAAGTTTTGCAAGTGTTCAATCAGCAAATCATTATCAAATGCTAGAGGATGATCGTAATTTGTTTGCAAACGCTGTTCAAACGGTACATCGCTTTGATCTTTATAATAATAGTCTTGCTCAAGAAGCATAATAGAATGCCCTTTAAAATACTCATAAATAGCTTTGGTTACAGTTGTTTTACCAGAACCGGATCCACCAGCGATACCGATTACAACGGGCTTTTTCCCCATTTTATATTTAAATCCCCTTTCGCATCATGTTATATGAAAATAGAGGTTGGTCCACTTTAAATTTCACAATTTGCAGCGGATGACGCGCAGCATCTAGTTCATTGCCATCTTCGTCCCAAATTTTATCTATTTTTTGCGTAAAGTTTTTAATTTCCGGACCAAAAAATTCCACTTCTTCTCCCGGTTTAAAATAGTTACGCTGTTGCAATGTCACGATGCTTGTTTCTTCATCATAATTCAATACTAAACCAGCAAAATCAAATTTTGTTTTCTTGCCGTGTACGCCAAACATTTGTTCATCCACTCCAGGAACCCCTTCAAAAAAGGCGGGAGCCGTATCGCGGTTCGCACATTTGTCTAGCTCATCAAGCCATTCTTTTTGAATCACAAAATTCTCAGGATCTGCACAGTATGCGTCAATCACTTTGCGATATACGCTCACCACTGTTGCAATATAGTGGATCGACTTCATACGTCCTTCAATTTTCAAGCTATCAATACCCAGCTCAATCATTTGAGGGATAGATTGAATTAAATTTAAATCTTTTGGACTCATTGCAAACGGATCGTCTTGCTCATCAAATAAAGGCGTTTCCGTTTTACCGTCTTCTACTTTAAATAAATCATAGTCCCAACGGCATGATTGACAGCAGCCTCCACGGTTTGAATCACGCGCTGTCATGTGGTTACTTAGCACGCAGCGGCCTGAATAAGCAATACACATCGCTCCGTGAATAAAAGCTTCAATTTCAATATCCACTTTTTCTTTCATTTCGCGCATTTCTTCAGCACCCGTTTCACGAGCAAGTACAACACGTTCTAATCCTTCTTCTTTCCAGAATTGAACGGCTTTCCAGTTTGAAAGTGATTGCTGCGTACTTAAGTGTACTTCAAGCTTAGGTGCAACGCGTCGACAGGTTTCGATAATTAACGGATCAGCTACGATGATTCCAGAAACGCCAGCGCGCTCTAATCCCATTAAATAATCTTCAAGTCCGTCCATATTTTCATTGTGAGCAAAAATGTTTGTTGTAACATAAATACGTGCGCCGTATTTGTTTGCAAACTGAACACCTTCTGCCATTTCTTCAAATGTAAAGTTATCTGCATTTGAACGAAGGCCAAACTCTTTTCCTCCGATAAACACAGCATCTGCTCCATAGTGTACGGCAACTTTTAATTTTTCAAGGTTACCGGCTGGAGCTAACAACTCAGGCTTTTTCGTAATAACTCGTTTACCTTCTACTACAGTATCGATTTGAACAGCCATCGTTTGTACCTCCTTTGTTTATCTTTCTTTGCATGCTTTTTAATATACAGTTTCTTTAAAGAAAAACCCTGTGTCTAACGGGCGGTTAATTGGCTGCAAGCTTTCAATTTCTTCTAACAAATCGTCTTTAACGTTTTCGTATTCTTCACGGTCATCTACACATAAATCAATCGCTTGACGATATTTTTTTGTTACTTCTAAAATATATTGCGGTGACTTTAATACGCCGTCAATTTTAAATACATCTACTTCAGCGTCAATCATTTCGGAAAGCTCATCGATAATGCACATATCATTTGGACTCATAATGTGCGTTCCATTTTCATCTTCGAAAATTGGATACTTATTGTTTCGCTCATTATCAAGTAAAAACATATCTTTTTCTACTTTACGATTTTCAATTTCCATGACTTTTCCTTGATACTCAAAGTAGTTGCCAAGAAGTGAACGTTTCGATTGGAACATACACGTCATGCCATGCACCTGAACTTCAATTTCTACTTCGGCTTTTTCTTTGATATCAATGATGCTATCCATGCTTAGCTCACGAGCAAGAACTGCACGCTTAGCTCCTTTGCGGCCCCAGTAGTTACATGAATACCAGTTTGTTCCCGTTGTTTCAGTACTCCAGTGCATCTTCATTTCTGGAGCTGTTTCACGCACTGCCATTAATACAGCCGGATCTCCAAATACAATCGCATCCACGCTTGCTTCTTTTAAGAATAAAATATATTCATTTAATTCGGCGATTTTATCATTGTGAAATAATCCGTTCATCGCTACGTAGACTTTTGCATCATGCTGATGAGCAATATTTACAGCTTCTACGATATCTTCACGTTTGAATTCACCTGCTAAACGCAAACCGTAGCGCTGTTCACCAACCATAATAGCCGTTGCTCCAGCTTGTAGTAATGATTCGATTTCCGAAACTGCAGTTGGTGTCACTAATAGTTCTGGTTTTTTCATTCTTGGTCACCTCTTTTAATACTAATCGCGATTCCGTCTCCAATAGGGAGAATAGTTGTATAATAATCGGGATGATTCATCAGCCACGTATTGTATGCCTGAATTTTTTTAATTAAGCTGCGGCGTCGACGTGTTTCTACTTCCGCCAAATCGGTCGCTACGTGACCTTTAAATAGTACGTTATCCGAAATAATCATTCCTTTAGAAGATAGCATCGGCTCATAATGTTCGAAAAAACGCTGATACTGACCTTTAGCTGCATCGATAAAGACTGCATCATAAGGACCATGACGTTCAATTTCATCTCTAAGCTCAAGTGCATCTCCAAACAACGACACAATTTTATCTTGTTTTCCCGCCCGTTCAATAAACTCTTGCGCTTTTTGGTAACGCTCTTCATTTCGTTCTACCGTAACCACTCGTGCCTCTGGAAGCGCATGGGTGATTCGAATAGACGAATATGCAATCGCTGTTCCAATTTCTAATATATGTTTTGGCTGATGAAGACGAAGAATTTGCAATAGCGTTTCAACACCAATCAATTCCATAATCGGAACGTGATGTTCTTCTGCATAAGCTTCCATTTCTTCAATAAGCTCCTGGCGCTTAGGAATAAGCTTTTCCACATACTGCTCTACGTTTTGTAAAAGCAAAACACTTCCTCCGTTCTCAGAAGTACATTTTACATTATGTTTTCATAACGTTTCATTACTGCAAAATAGTAAGACAACTAGTCTATTATAAGTTTTTTTCGTTTTTACGTAAACCCGATATATTTTAACATAAAAGATGGGGAATGCGAAGTATCGCGATTCCCCAATTTTAAATTTCCAATTATTTTTCGGTATTTTGCTTTTCTTTACCTGTAATATGCTTGGCTTTTTCTTTGTTATGTTCTTCTAACGTTTTGGTAAAAATAACTTTTCCTTCAGGTGTAGCCAAGAAGTATAAATAATCTGTATTGGCTGGATGTAACGCAGCTTTGATTGACATCAATCCAGAGCTGGCAATTGGTCCTGGAGGCAACCCCTTTACTTTATACGTATTGTAAGGAGAGTCCACTTCTAAATGCTTATAGAACACCCGGTCTTTATGCTCTCCTAAGGCATATAATACGGTTGGATCCGTTTGAAGAGGCATGTTTTTTTCAAGGCGATTATAAAAGACGCTGGAAATTTTTTCTCGGTCGACTTTCGCAGTCGCTTCCTCTTCAATTAGAGAAGACATGGTTAACAATTTATGTGCACTGAATTTTTTCTTTTCCATTTGCCCACTGTACTGACCTAATACATTATTTGTTTTCCCTACCATTTTATCCAATATTTCATCTAACGACACATTTTTATCATAAAAATCATACGTAACGGGATATAAATAACCTTCTAGCGGATGTTTAATATCTTTTTGCATCACTTCATCCGTTACTAAATCTGGATACTTTTCTTTCATTTTATTGATGAATGCCTTATCGTCTAGCTTTTTCATGACTTCGTCTTTTGTAAACTTTGTATTTTTAGCAATGATATCAGCAATTTCGACAAGCTGGCGTCCTTCTGGAATGGTGACACGAATATCAGGTTGTTTTGAAACCTCGCCTTTTTCCATTTTTTCAACCATTTCCCCTAAGCTCATGGAAGGAGAAAATAAATACGTTCCAGCTTGAAATCCAGATACATGGGTTAATTTTACGTAATAGCGAAAGGCACTTTTACTTTTAATTAAATCTTCTTTTTTCAATACCGTACCAATCGATTGAACGGAAGAACCTTGTGGAATGGTCACATTTACTTTTTTATTGCTGTTTCGATCCACGGGTGTTAAGCGGGATTGAGCATAGAAAAATGCACCGCCAACAAGTAAAAGAAGTACGATAATTGTAATAAAAATAACTCGTTTTTTCCTTGAACGATTAGGTGGTAAAAATGTTTGTTGCGACAAGCAGCTTCCTGGTTAAATCTACTTCTGTAAAAGAAGATACAACCAGTTTCACCTCTTTTCTTCTTGATTTTTTGTAAGTATGAACAGAGAGGATACATGAGATTGCGATTCATTCGTATCTCCTATAGGTGTGAGATGGTATCGCTTCCTTAAACTATCGCCTCTCCTAAATTTTTTCCATGATTTATGTTATTGTCTGCCCAAAGTCTAGTTTCATCCGTTCAAACAATGAATTCTTTTATTAAAATGCACTCTCACACGCAGGAATTATTATACTACAATTTATCTCATTTTTCGTCATTATCATACAATCTCCCCTAAGAATGCAAGGAAAAACCTTTTTATATCTAAAAAGAACGGCCGCTATGTAAAAAAAAGCTGATAACGATTGTCATCAGCTTTTTCACTATAATTATTCGCCTTCTTCGTCAAGGAATGTGTTAACCATTTCCTCAACCATGTCCCACTCTTCTTCTGTTTCAATCGGTTGAAGCTCGCCGTCTTGACCGTCTTCACTTGGTGTGAAAGCAGATGCATGAATTTCAATTTCTTCTTCATCATCTTGGTCTGCTCCGATTGGATAGTAAATTACATATGATTTGTTATATTGATCAGAATCAAATGTGAATAAAATTTCGCATAGCTGCTCATTTCCATTCTCATCGACGATTGTAATTTTATTTTCTTCTACGCTCATGTTTGCACCTCATTTTATATTGTAAGCTCTTAGCTTAACTTTTTCTTCAGCGAAAAGCAAGCTGTTCAGTTATTTCACTTCCCTTTTACGTACGAAAGAATATGTAAAAGGGAAAGTCATAACTTGTCAGCTTAAGCAAAGCCTGCTGCTTTTCTTATTGCTTGCTGTCTAAGTATCCTTGAAGAATCATAACAGCTGCCATTTTATCGATTACTTTTTTGCGTTTCTTGCGGCTTACGTCGGCAGACAGCAGTACTCGCTCTGCTGCCATCGTTGACAAGCGCTCGTCCCACATCATCGTTTCAATGTTAAGTTTTTCTTTGACGTTGTCAGCAAACTCGATGCACGCTTCGCCTCGAGGGCCAATCGTACCATTCATATTTTTAGGAAGACCCACTACGATTTTCTCTACGGAATATTCGTCAATTAACTGCTGTAAACGAGGATATGATTGCTCCATCTGCTCATCTGCAATTTTAATTGTTTCAATTCCTTGCGCTGTCCATCCCATTTCATCACTAACTGCCACACCAATTGTTTTGGTTCCTACATCTAATCCTAATACGCGCATTTATGAATCCTTTCGATGCTGTTGTAAATAAGATTTAACAAGTTCTTCAATGAGCTCGTCTCGCTCTAACTGGCGAATTGTGTTTCTCGCATCGTTATGACGAGGAATGTAAGCAGGGTCTCCTGATAACAAATACCCAACGATTTGGTTAATCGGGTTGTAGCCTTTTTCTTGCAGTGCGTCATAAACCGTAAACAATACTTCATGTACGTTTGTTTCAGCTGGCTCATCTTGAAAATTAAATTGCATGGTTTTATCAAATGAACTCACGGTCCCACCTCACTCTCTTAATTTGTGAACACATTGTGCACTATGCTAAGTCTTATTTATATTGTACACCAAGAAAGAGGAGAATTAAACGGATTTAACCCATTCTTCTACAGTGCTAAGTGCTTTTTCAATTTGGCTAGCGTCTTTTCCTCCAGCTTGCGCCATGTCAGGGCGTCCGCCTCCGCCTCCGCCGCAAATCGTTGCTACTTCTTTAACAAGTTTGCCAGCATGATGGCCTTTAGCAATTAAATCTTTTGTTACACCTGCAATAATATTTACCTTTTCACCTTGTGGAGAAGCTAATACGATCACAGCAGATTCTAATTTTTGTTTTAAATCATCAACCATTGCACGAAGGTTATTCATATCCGTTGCATTCACTTTTGCTGCTAGGACATTTACACCATTAATGTTTTGTACGCGGTCAACAAGATTGCCAGCTTCAATATTGCCAAGCTTTGTAGATAGTGAATCATTTTCACGCTGAAGATTACGAATTTCTTCTAGTAATCCTTCAACGCGCCCTACTAAATCGCGCGGGTTGGATTTTACTTTTGCCGCAGCTTCTTTTAGTAAACCTACTTGATCATTCATTAACTGATAGGCAGCTTTTCCAGTTACAGCTTCAATACGTCGAGTACCTGCACCGATTCCAGATTCTGATACAATTTTAAATAAACCGATAACAGATGTATTTGGTACGTGACATCCACCACATAATTCTAAGCTGTAGTCGCCTACTTGTACTACGCGCACGATATCTCCGTATTTCTCACCAAATAGTGCCATTGCACCCATCGCTTTTGCTTCGTCAATTGCTTTGTTTTCAATTTGTACAGAGATGCTGTCCCAAATCTTTTCATTAACGATTTGTTCAATTTTCTCAATCTCTTCTTGTGTCACTTGACCAAAGTGAGAGAAGTCAAAGCGCAAGCGATCCGCTGTTACTAAAGAACCCGCTTGATTAACATGCGTTCCTAACGTATCTTTTAATGCTTGATGCAATAAATGCGTTGCCGTATGGTTTTTCACAATCGCACTGCGGTTTTCTTCATCAAGCGTTGCCATGTATGTTTCACCTTTTACAAGCTCACCGCTTGTTACAGATACCGTTTGGGCATTTTGACCATTTGGCGCTTTTTGAACGTCTTTTACTTCCGCTTTTCCTGAAGCACTTTGGATCGTACCTTGGTCCGCAATTTGACCGCCGCTTTCTGCGTAGAATGGCGTGTGGCTTAAGATGACTTGCGCTTCTGTTCCAGCTTCAGCACGGTCAACAAGCTCACCGTCTACAATAATTGCTTCAACAACTGTTTCTACTTCATTTTTATCATAGCCCACAAACTCACTTGCAACCGTTACTTCACCAAGTACGCCGCCTTGAACTTGCATAGAACTAGAATCTTGACGAGCAGCACGCGCACGCTCACGCTGTGCTTCCATTTCACGTTCAAAACCTGCATGATCGATTTTCATGTTCTCATCTTCTGCGTATTCTTCCGTTAATTCAACAGGGAAGCCATACGTATCATATAGACGGAAAACATCTTCGCCTTGTACCGTATCACTGTTTTGCGCTTTTTCTTTTTTAATAACAGTTGCCAAGATAGCTAGTCCGTCATTTAACGTTTCGTGAAAACGCTCTTCTTCATTTTTGACTACGCGCTGGATAAAATCCGTTTTTTCCTTTACTTCCGGATAGAAATCAACCATGATTTCACCTACTACCGGCACTAGGTCGTACATGAACGGACGATTAATGTTTAACTTTTTAGCATAGCGAACTGCTCGGCGTAACAAACGACGCAGCACATACCCGCGGCCTTCATTTGAAGGAAGAGCACCATCACCTACAGCAAATGTTACCGTACGAATGTGGTCAGCAATGACTTTAAATGCCGTATCTTGCTCATCATTTGTACGATATTTAGCGCCTGAAATATTTTCTGTTGCTTCAATAATTGGCATAAACAAATCTGTATCAAAGTTTGTTTGCACATCTTGAATAACAGAAACCATACGCTCTAAGCCCATTCCTGTATCAATATTTTTCTTTGGAAGCGGCGTGTACGTATTATCAGGATTATGATTAAACTGAGAAAATACAAGGTTCCAAATTTCTAAATAACGCTCATTTTCTCCACCTGGATATAATTCCGGATCAGTTAGGTCATTTCCATATGCTTCTCCGCGATCATAAAAGATCTCTGTATTTGGACCACTCGGACCTTCTCCAATATCCCAGAAGTTACCTTCTAAACGAATGATACGCTCTTTAGGCACGCCCATTTTTTCATTCCAGATCTTAAATGCTTCTTCATCTTCAGGGTGAACTGTTACAGATAGCTTATCTGCGTCGAATCCAATCCATTTATCGCTCGTTAAGAATTCCCATGCCCATTGGATTGCTTCTTCTTTGAAATAATCACCGATAGAGAAGTTACCAAGCATTTCAAAAAACGTATGATGGCGAGCCGTTTTACCTACGTTTTCGATATCGTTTGTACGAATAGATTTTTGTGCGTTACAAATACGCGGATTTTGAGGAATAACACGACCATCAAAATATTTTTTTAATGTAGCTACTCCACTGTTAATCCATAATAAAGATGGATCTTCATGCGGAACTAAAGATGCGCTTGGTTCTACATCATGGCCTTTTTCTTTAAAGAAATCTAAATACATTTGACGAACTTGTGCTGACGTCAGTTTTTTCATGATTGGTCCTCCTTTAATACTCTTCTTATTTATAGACAAAAAAATGATGACATAAAAGCATCTATTTTGCCTGTGTCCAAAAGTAATTGCTAGTTATTTGCACACAAAAAAACTCTCATCCCTGTAGCAGGGACGAGAGTTGAACTCGCGGTACCACCCTGATTATAAATGCCAAAAGCATTTATCACCTTCATAGCGTTAACGTTGCTGACACGGCAGGTTTTAGCCTGCACTCTGGACTAGCGTTCAGCTGCTCTTTGTTTAGCGCTTCTTTCAGCCAAGGAAGCCCTTCTCTAAAAACCAGTGTGCAACGTACTCGATCCATCATTGTGTTCAAAATATGTAGCGTTTTCTTATGGCGATATTATGACAAATTAACCGCTCTTTGTCAATGTTTGAGCGTATAAGAGCGGATATGCAAAATAGATATTTTAACGACTGCTAAAATTGGCACAGCCAAAATGAGACCCAATACTCCTCCAAACTCTCCTCCTAAAAGGAGCGCAAGCATGATAAACAAAGGATGAATATGAAGGCTCTTTCCTACGATAAGCGGAGACAGCACATTTCCTTCTAGAAACTGCAGCACAAAGATAATAATGACAATGGTAATAACCAACTTTATCGAGATAGTTGCTGCAATAATAGCTGCTGGAACCGCACCAATAATCGGGCCAAAATACGGAATGATATTCGTTACGCCAATAATAAAGCCTAAAAGAAGTGCATAAGGTACATGAAAGAACCAAAGTGCTGCTGTGGCAATCACACCAATAATGAGACAAACAAAAAATTGTCCTCTAATATAATTGCCAAGCGATTCATTCACATCCGATAAAAAACGTTCGCCTGGTTTGTGCCACTTTTTAGGTGTGACATAAGCTGTTGCTTTCTTAATAGAGGAAAAATCCTTCAGCATATAAAAAACAATAAATGGAATAATGATTAAAATCAAAAAAGAGGTAATCAATGATTTTAATCCTTCCGCCACTTTTGTAAGCCACACGTTGAGCGTAGCCTCTACATCATCAATGCTGCCTTCAATTTTCTCATGTACACCGTTTGGAAGTGAAGTTGTACGATCATGAATCGATTCTACCCAATGTCTATATGTATTCGTAAAATGAGGCAGCTGTTCATTTAAATCTTTTACTTGTTCCACAAAAATAGGATACGACTTATAGGCTCCGAACCCGATTCCTCCAAAAAAGATAATGTAGATCAGTAAAATAGCTAGAGGACGAGGCACGCCTTTATCATGCGTTTTTTCAATAAGCGGATGAAGTAAATATGTAATGAATGCTGCAATAAAAAAAGGCAGCAGTGCTTTTAAAAACATGTAAATAACAGGCAGCCATAAAAACTGGACTTTAAAAAAGACTAATACGCACAGCAGTGCTAATAACAGCAGTCCGAATCTATAGAACCATTTGAATGAACTATCTTTCAACGTAAACTCCTCCTCTCTTCTATTTTTTGATAAAGAAAGGAGTTTATACATGCAGTTGTATTTTCTGCCTGCAAAAAAGCACTATTGCAGCTCAGTGCAATAGTGCTTTTTTATTAGTGAATAGCTTTCATCATACGTTTACGCATTTTTTTCATATTTCTTTTTGTAAACATCTCTCGATCATCTGCCATTTTAAATGCATAAGCTCCAAGACCGAAAGCGACTACTGACGGAATGATTCTGCCCATTGCTCTTCCTCCCGGTAAAAAAGAATTAGAAATTGATTGTACGCTCGTCATCTGAGAACAAATCATCAAGCGAGCTCAATGTTCCATCTTCTTCTACTTGGTGAGTATTAATTTGTCCTTTTGAAATAGTCATTTCAATAAAACAATTCCAGCAGTAATACTGATTTACACCAATTTTGCCAACGTCAATACTTTTACAGTTTGGACATTTAAACAAAGTCGACACCTCTTTATACGTTCTACTTATATAAACGCATTATGTCCACTTTTTTTCACGCCCATACTTTATTTTCTGACAATTAGCAAAGAAGGATGGCAACAAAGGAGTTTATTTAACTCTTTGTTAGCATGCGAAAGGTTACATGAAATCATACGGCGTAACGTTTTCCATCCCAATATTTGCATCTTTCATAAATGGAATTTCGGGATCTTCTATGTCGTTATCCAAGCTTTCTCGAAGCAGGGGCTGTAAATTCGTTTGTCGAATGCTGTCTTCATTCCGGCTGACTCCAAGCTGAAACGCTTCGTCTTCGCCGCATAAAATTAAAAACTGTTTACTTCGCGTAACGGCGGTATAAAGTAAATTGCGTCGCAGCATCCGGTAATAGCTTTTGACAATAGGAAGCACAACAATGGGAAATTCACTTCCCTGCGATTTATGAATGGAACAGCAGTATGCATGAGTTATTTGATTAAAGTCTTGCTTTGTATAAGTTACTTCGTTTCCTTCATATGAAATAACCAGCATATCCTGTTTTTCCGTATTTTCTTTGGCAAAGAAAACTGAGACGATTTCTCCCATATCTCCGTTAAATACGTTGCTATCCGGCTGATTTACAAGCTGCAGCACTTTATCTCCGACTCGGTACGTAATATCTCCGTGTTTAAGCTCTCTTCTTTGCTCAGAAACCGGGTTAAATAATTCCTGAAGAACTTCATTCAGTTTATCAATCCCTGCAGGACCTTTATACATAGGAGCTAGAACTTGAATATCTTTAGCCGTATAGCCTTTTTTTAACGCATTCCCGCAAACTTGTTGCACGACATTCGTGATGTGCTGTCCTTGACAGCGAATAAAGGAACGATCTCCTTGCTGCCTCGATAAGTCTTCCGGAAGCTTTCCTTTTTTTATTTCATGAGCCAAATCAATAATCGACGACCCTTCCGCTTGCCGGTATACATCTGTCAGACGGACGGTAGGAACTACTTCTGAACTCAGTAAATCTTTTAACACCTGTCCCGGACCTACTGAAGGAAGCTGGTCTTCGTCTCCAACTAAAATAACCTGTAAATTAGCAGGAAGAGACTTAAACAGCTGATGAGCAAGCCACAAATCTACCATCGATACTTCATCCACAATCAATAATTTTCCGTCAATTGGATTCTCCTCATTATGGTCAAATCCTTCTTGTCCGTTCCATTTTAATAATCTGTGAATCGTAACTGCCGGAAGTCCGGTCGCTTCGCTCATTCGTTTAGCAGCGCGTCCAGTAGGTGCCACAAGTAAAACAGGAAAAGCTTCATCTTTTTTATAATCCCCTGGATTTAACGAACATCCGTGAAGTTCTGCATAGAGTTCGACTATTCCTTTAATAACCGTTGTTTTCCCTGTACCTGGTCCACCTGTTAAAAGAAGCATTGGAGACATTAAAGCAGTTTGTATGCCCTTGCGCTGAGACGGTGCATATTGCACGTCTAATCGCTCTTCTAGTTCACCTAAAGCTAGTAAAAATTCTGATTCTGGAAACTGCTCTTCGTATTGCGTTTGGGCCATAATTTTTTGAATAGCTTTAACCAGCCCTTTTTCAGCATAGAAAAGGGGAGGAAAATAAATTTTTTCGTCTTGAATGATAAGCTTTTTGTCTGCTTTTAATGCGTCCACTTCTCTTGTAAGATCCATTTCAGACAGATTCTCATGCCTGCTTTTTCGAAGAAGCTCTGCTGTTTTTCCGTACAGCTGATCTGCCGTGACGTATACATGTCCCATTTGATTACATTCTTGCTCAATGACGTATAAAATACCTGCACGCAAACGATCAGGATGGTTGGTTGCCATACCAAGCCTCTTTCCAAGTTCATCGGCCCTGCTAAAACCAATACCTTGAATATCTTCTACGAGCTGATAAGGATTATTTTGAACAATTTCAAGCGCTTCTTGTTTGTACGCTTGGAAAATCTTCATCGAAAGCTGCGGTCCAAACCCGAGGTCTGTCAGCTTTACCATTACTTCTTCTAACCCTTGATGTTCACGAAGCTGCGTTACTAAAGCCTCTGCCTTGTCGGCTGAAAGCCTCGGAACCTCTTTTAGCACGGACTCATTTTGCAAAATACGAAAAATAGCGCGTTCTCCTAGGGCGTCCACAATATTTTCAGCGGTTTTTTTACCGATTCCGTGAAATAAATCGCTTGATAGGTACTGAACAACCCCTTGCTTTGATTGCGGAAGTTCTTTTTTAAACTGCTCAACATGAAATTGCAGACCAAACTTTGGATGCTCTTTGAAGTCCCCGTAAAATGTGTATACTTCATCTTCATTAAGCTTAGGAAAATAGCCTGTAACGACCGTTTCTTTATCTTCAATCTCTAAATTTGTTTTTTTGATCCGTATCCGCGTAACGTTATATAAGTTTTCTTCGTTATGAAAAACCGTTACAATTGACGTGCCGCTTATATAATGACGTTCTGGCTGTGAAGGGTTCACTAGTTCTTCGTTCATGTTATCCTTCCTTTACCCGCTTTCTTAATGTTCTAATGTAGACAGAACTTGTTTAGCATTTGCTGCCATTACGTGATCTGGCTGCACGTTTAAAGCTTCATCTAACATCTCAATTGCTTTGTCCTTATCATCTTTCATGGCATACGCTACGCCCAAATTATAGAAAGCATCGGCATGTTCTGGCTCTTGATTTACTACCTTAAGAAATTCAGCAATCGCTTCATCTACCATTTCGAGCTGTGCTAAACAAAGACCGTACTGAAATTTTGCTTCTACATCATGTTCGTTTAGTTCTACCGCTCGCTGCAGATAAGGCATCGCAAAACGAATTTCTTCCATATGAAACAGCGTTAAACCAAGCATAAAGTAGGCATCGGATGAATCTAAGCCTTTTTTGATTGCTAAATCAAAGTAGTGCTTTGCCTGCTCAAGCTGCTCTGCATTAAAATAAATATTTCCTGCTCCGTAATACGCTGTTGCCGTTTCTTCATCTAATTCAATCGCACGTTCATAAAATTTCAAAGCACGATCCATCTCACTAACAGCCGCTAACAAATTGCCAAAATTCACATACACAATTGGATCTTTTGGATTATCTTCAATTGCTTCTGAAAATGTTTTAGCAGCCTCTTCAAATTTCCCTTCCTGCATATACTGAATTCCTAGCTGATTTTTATCTGTCATTTTTTCGTTCACTCCACTGTTTTAGTTATGATTTAAAAGATTTTCACATCATGAAAATCTAGAATATGTAAGTTATTAGTTTACCCAATAAGTAAAGTATATCACAGAAAAACCTCAGCTATATACAGCTGAGGTTTTTCGTTCTTGCTTATATAAATTATACGTACCAAATTTGCTCTTCTTCTTGAAATACTTTGTCAATAGTTGCTCCGCCAAGACATTCGTCATCTTTGTAAAACACAACTGCTTGACCTGGCGTAATTGCCCGCACGGGTTCAGCAAAAATAACTTTAATTGTATCATCATCGACTTTTTCAACGGTTACTGCTGAATCGGTTTGACGATAGCGGAATTTTGCTGTGCACGTCATTGGTGACGACCAGTCACGGTCGCTTACCCAGCTGACATTTGTTGCTGTAAGAGATGTAGAATAAAGCAGCTCATTGTGAAAGCCTTGATCGACGTATAAAACGTTTTTTTCTAAATCTTTTCCAACTACAAACCACGGTTCGCCGCTGCCTCCGATACCCAAACCATGGCGTTGACCAATCGTGTAGTACATAAGGCCGTCATGCTTGCCTTTCACTTCGCCGTCAAGCGTTTGCATCACACCTGGCTGAGCAGGAAGATACTGACTTAAAAATTCTTTGAAGTTGCGTTCACCAATAAAGCAAATACCTGTGCTGTCTTTTTTCGTTGCTGTAGCAAGGCCTGCTTCTTTTGCAATTTCACGCACTTTTGATTTCTCAATTTCTCCAATTGGGAACATTACTTTTGAAAGCTGATCTTGTCCTAATTGATTTAAGAAATACGTTTGATCTTTATTTCCATCTACACCTCGAAGCATTTTATACTCCCCGTCACGATACGCAACGCGTGCATAATGTCCTGTCGCTAGATAGTCTGCTCCTAGCGTCATTGCATGCTCCAAAAAGGCTTTGAATTTAATTTCTTTATTACACATTACATCAGGATTCGGTGTACGACCTGCTTTATATTCATCTAAAAAGTAGGTAAATACTTTATCCCAATATTGTTTCTCAAAGTTGACTGCATAGTAGGGAATACCAATTTGATTACATACGCGAATAACATCGTTATAATCTTCAGTCGCAGTACAAACGCCGTTTTCATCCGTATCGTCCCAGTTTTTCATAAAGATTCCGATCACATCGTATCCTTGTTGTTTTAATAAAAGAGCTGCTACAGATGAATCAACGCCTCCGCTCATTCCGACTACTACACGTGTATCTTTAGGTGATTTTGTCAACTTCGCCACCTCCGTTTTCTTCATTTTAATTAAATTGTTCGCTAAAAAGCGAAAGAAACGACACAAACCATCAGTGAGGGATGAAGACCCTACTGATGGCTGCTATTTACATCGTTAGTCGCTTAACGATGTTTGCTGTTTGACGTGCGGTTTTTTCAATTTGCTCAGCAGAGTTTCCTAGGCCAAAGCTAAATCGAATAGAAGTTGTTAAACGTTCAGACCCTTTTCCAAACATAGCAACAAGCACATGAGAAGGATCGATTGCTCCCGCTGTGCAAGCTGAACCGCTCGATGCCGCAATTCCTGCTAAGTCTAAATTTACGAGCATCGATTCAACATTTGTTTTTGGAAATGATAAATTTAACACATGTGGCAGAGCATTTTCAAGATGTCCGTTAATTTCAAATGAAATACCTTCTTCTTTCAACACAGCTACCATTATTTCTTTGTATCTTCTATATTCATCTGCACGTGTTTGCAGCGTTTGTTGCGAAATTTTCACAGCTTCTTCAAACCCGACGATACTTGTCATGTTCTCAGTTCCAGCTCGTCGTTTGCGCTCTTGTTCTCCTCCAAATAGCAAAGGAGACAGTGAAACGTGAGCAGCTGCATATAAAAAGCCCATCCCTTTTGGTCCGTTAATTTTATGAGCCGAAACGGATAAAAGATCGACACCTAATTGTTGCACATTTAACGGAATTAATCCATAAGCTTGCACTGCATCCGTGTGGAAATATGCTCCATGCTCTTTTAATAGAACTCCAATTTCTCCAATTGGCTGAATAGCACCTACTTCATTATTTCCAAACATCACCGACACAAGAATTGTTTGATCCGTTAGGGCTGATTTTATTTCATCCACAGATACTTGTCCGTACTCATTAACTGGTAGGTAAGTCACTTCAAAGCCCTGTGTTTCTAAATATTCACACGTATGAAGCACAGCGTGGTGTTCAATTTGCGTGGTAATAATATGATTTCCTTTATGGCGGTTTGCAAGAGCGACTCCGATCAGTGCCATATTATCTGCTTCTGTCCCACCACTTGTAAAAATCAGTTCATTTTCGTGTGCTCCAATACTTGCTGCAATCGTTTGGCGAGCTTCGTCTAAATAGCGTCGACTTTCCCGCCCGTAGTGATGAATACTAGACGGATTTCCAAAGTACTCATGCATAAAAGTCGTCATTTTCTCAACGACTGCTGGATGTATTGGAGACGTTGCTGCATGATCAACATAAATACGTTCCAAAATAAACGCCTCCTATCTCATTATTAAATATAAAACATATAAGACGCTTGATCATCATCAGAATGATTTGCTAAATCTTCAAGCGTTGTACTATCTAGCACTTCTTTAACTGCATCTCGAATACGAATCCACAGCTCGCGTTTTGCAGGCTCTTCATCTTCAATTCCTTCTACAGGACTAATAGGACCTTCTAAAACGGAAATAATATCGCCAGAAGTAATGTTAGCAGGTTCATGTGCCAAGATGTAACCTCCATAAGCTCCGCGCACGCTTTTTACAAGCCCAGCGTTACGCAGCGGTGAAATAAGCTGCTCTAAATAATGTTCAGATAAATCATGCGTTTGAGCAATAGTTTTAAGCGAGATAGGACCTTCTCCAAAGCGCTTCGCAAGCTCAATCATAATCGTTAAACCGTAGCGTCCTTTTGTTGAAATTTTCATACGATACACTCCTTCAATACACTTTTTTTATTTATGAAAAAAATAAGACCCTCACGTTGTCACTGAATGCTGTGATGAGTCGTTTTTTACTAAGCTATATGAACTTCTCTATACGCGTTTCTTGCAAATGTAACTGTTGATATTATAACATACTATGCCTATAAGATAAATTTCCACCACCTATTCACCTCTTGTGATACAGTGAAAGAAAAGAAAGGAGAAAAACATGTCTACAAAACCTCTCGCATTTCGAATGCGTCCGACTCATTTAGATGACGTTATCGGGCAGCAGCATTTAGTTGGCAAAGATAAAATGATTTATCGAATGGTAAAAGCAAATCACTTAAGCTCGATGATTTTATATGGGCCTCCAGGCGTCGGGAAAACAACAATTGCCACAGCTATTGCAAAAACAACCAACACGGCGTTTCGTCAGTTAAATGCCGTTGTAAACAATAAAAAAGATATGGAAATTGTCGCCGAAGAGGCCAAAATGTCAGGCAAAGTAATTCTTCTGCTAGATGAAGTTCATCGCCTTGACAAAGCCAAGCAAGACTTTTTGCTTCCTTATTTAGAAAACGGCATGATCATTCTAATCGGAGCGACAACAAGCAATCCTTATCACGCGATTAATCCTGCTATTCGAAGCAGATGCCAAATCTTCGAATTAAAATCTCTTACGCCAGACGATATCAAAATGGCGCTAACAAGAGCACTCAACGACTCATCCAATGGATTTGGGGATAGAAAAATTGCCGTAGAAGATGACGCCATGAACCACTTTGCCAACAGCTGTAACGGTGACGTGCGCTCGGCTTTGAATGCTCTGGAACTAGCTGTTTTATCAACAAGTGAAAGCGATGGTAAAATCGTTATTACCTTACAAACGGCAGAAGAATGTCTGCAGCAAAAGTATTTTTCACATGATAAAAATGGTGACGCTCACTATGATGTATTATCGGCTTTTCAAAAATCGATTCGCGGCAGCGACGTAAATGCCGCTCTTCATTATTTGGGACGGCTAATTGAAGCAGGAGACTTGATCAGCATCAATCGTCGCCTTTTAGTCATTGCCTATGAAGACATTGGACTAGCTGATCCGGATGCCGGCATGAGGACACTAGCAGCTATTCAAGCAACTGAGCGATTAGGACTTCCAGAAGCACGCATCCCGCTTGCAAACGCCGTTATTGAGCTTTGCCTATCACCGAAGTCCAACGCTGCTTACAAAGCATTAGATGAAGCGATAAGTGATATTAAAAAAGGGTTGTCCGGCGACGTTCCCATTCATTTGAAGGATGCTCATTACAAAGGAGCAGAGAACCTTGGACGAGGCGTTGAATATCAATACCCGCATGATTTTGATAACGGATGGGTCCTTCAACAGTATTTACCGGATCGCATCAAAAACAAACAATATTTTCATCCTAAACAAAATGGACAAGAAAAATACTTTTCAAAAGTTTTCAATCGTTTAGAGACATTAAAAAAAGAAAATGGCTGAAACTGTTGCTCAGTTTCAAAGCCATTTTCTTTTTTGTCTTTATCTATTAAGCTGCACTTTTAACGTCTTTTCGTTTTTTCGTTTTTGTTGAACCTTTAAAGTAGCTGTCTAAAAGTTTTGCTACTAAACGAGCGATGATATTAAACAACAGAACCATAATGATTAGAATAGCAGCTGACTTTGTTGCAATCAATCTCGCATCAGGTACAATTCCTTCAGAGTTTAATTTCCAAATGTGGACGGCAAGCGTCTCCGCTGGCCGAAAAATATTAAACGGGTTTACAGGACTCGTTAAGTCGGCATTTGAATTTAACATCGGCGTCGTTAAGCCAGCTGTATAAATCAGCGCAGCTGCCTCTCCAAAGATTCGTCCCGCTGTTAAAATAACGCCCGTGATAATTTGTTGAATCGCTGATGGAATCACTACTTTGACAATTGTTTGCCATTTAGTCGCACCCAAGCCTAAACTCGCTTCTTTTACACTCGCAGGAACAGATGCAATCGCACTTTCACATACGCGCGTTAAACCCGGTAAATTTAAAATTGTAATCACAAGTGCTCCGCCGATAAGCGTATAGCCCCAGCCTGAAAATGTGACGAAAATTAATAATCCAAATAAACCAACTACAATGGACGGTAATGACGCCATTGTCTCAATACATAAGCGGACGAAATTTAGGAAACGACCTTGCTTCGCGTACTCCGCTAAGTAAATTCCGGCTCCTAAACCAAGAGGAATAGAAATGATCAGCGTTAAAACAAGCATGTAAAACGAGTTAAACAGCTGCGGTCCGATACCGCCACCTGCCATCGTATTGCTTGGCTTTCCAAATAAAAAGTTCGGATCCCAAAATCCCCAGCCCTTGGCGATAATTTCAACAACTAAATACACTAATAGCGCCACAACTAGAGCGGCAATGCCATAAAAAATACCTGTCCATATATTATTTACTGTGCGTGCATTTTTGTTTCTCATTGATGAGCACCTCGTTTCCCAATTGCTCGGATAATTAAAATGAACACGAAAGAAATAAGCAGTAAAATCATGGCTAACGTCCACAATGCGTTATTCCATGCCGTTCCGTTTAACGTATTAGACATATCCATTGTTAAAATACCTGTTAATGTTGCCGTTGGGCTGTATAAGCTTTCAGGAAGCTTAACCGTATTTCCGATAACCATTTGCACAGCTAGCGCTTCTCCGAATGCACGGGCAAGCCCTAACACGATACCTGTTAAAATACCTGTTTTAGCAGATGGAATAATAACTCGGCTAATTGCCTGCCATCTTGTTGAACCTAGTCCATAAGAAGCTTCTAAATATTCAGGTGCTACGCTTCGAATTGCATCGTCAGCAATACTTGCAATTGTCGGAAGAATCATGACGCTTAAGACAATAATTCCGGCAATCAAACTAAAGCCCACTCCGCCGAAGTTATCGCGAAGAAGCGGCACTAAAATGGTAACCCCTAAAAGGCCGTATACCACTGAAGGAACTCCGACTAAAAGCTCTAAAACCGGTCGTAAAACCGTTGACCCAAATTTAGGCGAAATATAGTTGTTAAAAATGGCAATAGCAATTCCAATTGGAGCACTTATAATAACGGCTCCGATTGATACAAGCATGGAACCCAGAATAAACACAAGTGCCCCGTATTCTTTATTGTTTGGGCTCCATTTTGTTGAAGTCAACATTTCACCGATTGATATATTGCTTTGTAAAAATGACTGTATGCCTTTTTCACAAATAAATACGATAATAGCTAACGTAACAAGTACAATTAAAATACCGCAAAATGTAGAAAGCGTACGGCCAATGTATTCGCTTTTTACATAATTAATGGATTTTTTCCCCTTCATCGCTCTGTCTCCTTACATATTCAGTATATATTCGCTTTTCTTTTTATTTGCTATATACTTTATTAACATTCAAATAGAATAAGACTGACTGTGTTAGTCAGCCCTATTCTTTTTAAAAACACTTTTATTTTTTGAATTCAGTCATTGGGATATAGCCCATATCTTCTACTTGCTTAGCAAAGTCTTTACCAGATACATAATCAATGTACTCTTTTGCACCATCTTTTGGCTCACCGTTTGTAATCATGTACTCATAAGCCCAGAACGGATATTTTTCAGAAACAATATTTTCTGTTGTTGGCTCTACACCATCAATATTAAGCATTTTTAGACTTTCTTTTTTATCGCCAATTAAATACGACATAGCAAGGTAACTCACTGCTCCTGGCGTTGAGTTTACTGATTGCTCAACCGCTCCGTTTGAATCTTGAGCTGTACCAACGCTGTCATTTACTTTCGCGTCACCCATTAATGTTTTCTCGAATGTAGCACGTGTACCAGAAGATGCTGGACGGTTGATTACGTTGATTTTTTCGTCGTTTCCGCCAACTTCTTTCCAGTTTTTAATTTCGCCAGAGAAAATCTTTTGAATTTGCTCTTTTGTTAACGATTCTACTTTTACATCTTTATTTACAACAAGTGCGAACCCGATGCCCGCTACTTTCGTATCGACAAGTTTATCTGCTTTTGATTTATCTTCGATTTTATCGGCTGCTGGAACGTCAGAGTTTCCAATGTCAACTGCTCCTGATGCTACTTGGTTAACACCAGTTCCACTACCTCCACCTTGTACCGTTACTGAAAGGTTTGGATATTTTTCCGTAATTCCATTCGCTGCTTCTTCTGCAAGTGGTTGTAAAGCTGTAGATCCCGCCGCTGTTAACGTACCTGACACTTCTTCTTTGCTGCCCGAACCACTGTCGTTGCTTGCTCCGTCTTTACCACATGCTGCTAGTGCTCCTACCATTAAAAAAGCTGCTAATGTTACTTTAAAACCCTTTGTTTTCATTACATTACCCTCCAATAAATATATGTGTAATTAGTACTAGTCCTTTGTACTCGAACAACAGGTACAAGACACATTATACGAGTAGATTGTTGTCTTTATATGAAGTGAATTTTAAGTTACTGTAAACTTACTTATTTGGGGTTTATTTTTTCTTATTTCTATCCAAACCCTTGATATATAAGACTTTCTGAATATTACTGTAGAAGATACAACAGAAAGAAAGCCAAAACGTAAATTTTATGTAAATAAAGCGTTAAATAAATTTACATAAATCTCTTTTTTTACTACAGTGTAAATTCACCATCAAGCCATATTTTTCAATTTATTAGTACTTTTTATACATATCAAACAGAAGATTCCATCCAAAGCATAAATAGAACAGATATTTCCATAAAAAAAAGAAGGCTGCGATAGCCTTCTTTTTATTGATCACCTACGCGGCGAATCTTAATATTACTTAATAATTCATTGATAACATGACCGCCCATAATTAATCCCGCTACAGATGGAACAAAAGCATTAGAAGATGGGGGCATTTTCGCTTTTCGAATTTGCGCTTGATCGTTTCCTACTTCTTTGCGAACTTCTTCGCGAATAACGATTGGACGTTCATCAGAAAAAACGACGTTAATTCCTTTGCGAATTCCTTCTTTACGCAGACGAGTACGAACCACTTTTGCAATCGGATCTGTATGCGTCTTTGAAATGTCTGCAATTTTAAAACGTGTTGGATCCATTTTATTCGCAGCACCCATACTTGAAATAATCGGAATATCACGTTTTAAACATTCTTTCATTAAATGAATTTTATACGAAATCGTATCGGATGCATCCACTACAAAGTCCGGTTTGTAACTAAAGAACTCTTCATACGTTTCTTCCGTATAAAACATTTGAAGAGAAACGACGTCACAGTCTGGGTTAATATCCAAAATACGCTGTTTCATTAATTCTGTCTTGGGCTGACCTACCGTCGAAAGCAGCGCATGAATTTGACGATTTACGTTTGTAATATCAACATCGTCTTTATCTACAAGAATTAAACGACCTACTCCTGACCGAGCCAAAGCCTCAGCAGAAAACGACCCTACTCCTCCTATCCCTAAAATAGCAACCGTGCTGCCTTTTAAAGTAGCTAACCCTTCTTTTCCTATCGCCAGTTCATTACGCGAAAACTGATGCAACATGTTAAAACACTCCTCTATTAAATACACCAACGTGTATGATTAATTCAAATAAACAACGAAATTGACTATACCATATTTTTAGCAAAACGAACATGAGCATTCGATATTTCTCCATAAAAAAACTCTATGCAAATCATTACATAGAGGATTTCTTATATGTATGCTAGTCCCGATCGTGCCGTCTCGAGTGCCTTCGTTTTGAACCCGCTCTCGGCAGGTGGGTGCTCTGCTTTAACCATTGTAAGTCCTCGAGATGAGGCATGTACGCTCGTTAAAAACTCCGAGCTCCCAAGCAAAAAATTGTTCGGTCAAAACTGGATTAAGGACGAACACATCAGGACTATTTAGTTCTTGAAAGTATCTTATCACAGAAAAAATCACTTTGCAATTAATAAGTAAAACAAAAAAATCGAGCCTGTCGTGCTCCAGTGACAGGATCGATTTAACAGATGGTTTAATCGATTACGCTTCTGTTTTTTGCTTTTTTACCTGCAAATGCAGCTCGTCTAATTGCGCTTCACTTACTTCACCAGGTGCGTTTGTTAATAGACAGCTTGCACTTGCTGTTTTAGGGAAGGCAATTGTATCGCGCAAGTTTGTGCGTCCTGCTAAAAGCATAACCAAACGGTCAAGACCTAACGCAATTCCGCCGTGAGGAGGAGTACCGTATTCAAATGCTTCAAGTAAGAAACCGAACTGCTCATATGCTTCTTCTAATGTAAATCCAAGCGTTTTAAACATTTTTTCTTGAATATCACGCTCATAAATACGTAAAGATCCTCCGCCAAGTTCGTAACCATTCAACACTAAGTCATATGCTTGTGCACGGACTTGTCCAGGATCGCTTTCTAACATTGGTAAATCTTCACGAACTGGCATTGTGAATGGATGATGAGCCGCGTAGTAACGGTTGTCTTCTTCGTCATGCTCAAGAAGAGGCCAATCTGTTACCCATAGGAAGTTAAATTTCGTTTCATCAATAATCCCTTGTTCTTTTGCAAGCTTTAGACGAAGAGCGCCAAGTGCATCTGCTACAACTGACTTTTTATCAGCTACAAATAAAAGTAAATCTCCTTCTTCCGTTTGAAGAGCTTCAGCAAATTGCTTTTGCTCATCTTCGTTGAAGAATTTTGCAATCGGTCCTTTTAAGCCGTCTGCTTCAACTTTCAGCCATGCTAACCCTTTAGCACCGTAAATTTTCACGAACTCTGTTAAAGCATCGATATCTTTACGTGAATAGCTAGAAGCGGCACCTTTTACGTTAATCGCTTTTACTTCTCCGCCGTTTTCAACTGCTGCGCTAAATACTTTAAACCCGCAGTCTTTCACAAGCTCTGATAAGTTGACTAGCTCCATTTCAAAACGTGTATCCGGCTTATCTGAACCATAGCGGCTCATCGCTTCATCATATGACATGCGCGGGAAAGGCGTCGTTACATCTAAATCTTTTACGCGCTTCATTACTTTAGACATCATTTCTTCCGTCATTGTCATGATGTCCTCTTGAGATAAAAATGATGTTTCAATATCGATTTGAGTAAATTCAGGCTGACGATCTGCACGCAAGTCCTCATCGCGGAAGCAGCGAGCAATTTGATAATAACGCTCAACTCCGCTTACCATTAACAGTTGCTTAAAGATTTGCGGTGATTGAGGAAGAGCATAAAACTCACCTTCGTGTACGCGGCTCGGCACAAGATAATCACGTGCACCTTCTGGCGTGCTTTTTGTTAAAATAGGTGTTTCAACATCTAAAAAGTCATTTTGATCTAAGAAGTCGCGAATTGTTTTTGTAATGTCATTGCGCATTTTAAGCGTGTTAAACATTTCAGAACGTCGAAGATCTAAATAACGATATTTTAATCGAACATCTTCTGATACTTCCGTTTGATCCGCAATGGCAAAAGGAGGTGTTTTGGCTTTATTCAACACCGTAATTTGCTCAGCGTGAACTTCAATTTTACCTGTTTTTAAGTTCGGGTTAACGGTTCCCTCTTCACGAGCTACAACAGTTCCCTGCACTTCCAGTACGAATTCATTACGTACATCTTCAGCAATTTTTAGCGCTTCAGCAGATTTTTCAGGATTAAATACAACTTGCACAACTCCGCCGCGGTCGCGTAAATCAATAAAAATTAATCCGCCTAAATCACGGCGCTTTTGAACCCATCCTTTTAATAGAACTGTTTCGCCAGTTGCTTGTTCTGTTACATCTCCACAGTAGTATGAACGTTTTGTCATCATGGTTCCCCCTTATACTTGTTCCTGCAAATAGCTAACCAATTGATCAATTGATACTTCTTGCTGTTCGCCAGATTCCATATTCTTTACGTTTACAACTTGTTTTGCTAGCTCATCTTCACCTAGAACAACAACAAATTTTGCTTGTACACGATCGGCTGCTTTGAACTGAGCTTTCATTTTTTTATCTTGATAATCTTTATCTGCTACAAAACCTGCACGTCGAAGCGTATTTACAATTGAAACAGATTTTTCTTTCGCCTCATCGCCCATTGTCACTACATAGCAATCTACGCCAGTTTCTACCGGAAGCTCAATTCCTTCTGCTTCCAATGCAGATAATAAACGTTCAATGCTTAAAGCGAATCCGATACCTGGTGTTTCAGGTCCGCCGATTTCTTGAATCAGCCCATTATAACGGCCTCCGCCGCAAAGAGTTGTAATGGCGCCAAATCCTTCTGCTTCACTCATTAGTTCAAATGCTGTGTGATTATAATAATCTAACCCGCGTACTAGCGTCGGATCTACAACATAGTCAATGTCTAAATCGGTTAAGTACTGCTGTACTTTTTCAAAATATTCTTTTGAATAGTCGTTTAAATAATCAAGAATAGACGGCGCTGTAGCCATCAGTTCATGGTCACGATCTTTTTTACAATCTAAAATACGAAGAGGATTTTTCTCCAATCGGCTTTGACAGTCGCTGCAAAACTCTCCGATGCGAGGTGCAAAGTGATCGATAAGTGCTTGACGGTGAGCTTGACGACTTTCTGTATCTCCTAAACTGTTAACAACCAGCTTTAATTTTTTTAATCCAAGCGATTGGTAAAAGCTCATTAACAGGGCAAGAACTTCAGCGTCGATAGCTGGATCATTTACCCCTAATGCTTCTACGCCAAACTGAACGAATTGACGGAAACGTCCCGCTTGAGGGCGTTCATAACGAAACATAGGACCGATATAAAACAGCTTTGTTGGCTGCGTTGGATTTCCAAACATTTTATTTGAAACAAATGATCGTCCAACTGCAGCTGTTCCTTCTGGACGAAGTGTTAAGCTGCGGTCGCCTCGATCCTTAAATGTGTACATTTCTTTTTGCACGATATCCGTTGTTTCTCCCACTCCGCGCAAAAATAATTCAGTGTGTTCAAACATTGGTGTACGAATTTCTTGGTAGTTGAACGCACGGCAGATTTCTCTTGCTCGCTGTTCAACAAACTGCCAATATTCTACTTTGCCCGGTAAAATATCTTGTGTGCCTCTAGGTATTTGAACTGACATAACGTGATATGCCTCCTATATTTAAAATTTACAATACAAAAAAACTCTCGCCTCTACTATTTTTCCATAGTAGGGACGAGAGTTAATCTCACGTGGTACCACCCTAATTGAAACATATGACATGTTTCCACTCATTTCGTTAACGCACGAACACGTTCATCTCCTACTAAGTTTCCCTTTTCAGAGTGAAGCCTCCTGAGTGTTCTTTCATAAAGTCATCATGTAGAAATGCTTTCAGCCTAAGACATTTCCTCTCTAGCCATGTGTCATCTTTACTACTTTTCTCGATCTTTGGCTTATCAATATAAAAATGTTATACATTCATTTTAATTTAGCAATTGCTTTCTATATTACGAATGAAATGAGCAGTTGTCAAGCACCTTTCATGTTAAGAGCGGTCTAATTGTTTTCTTAGTTTCTGAATATCTCGAAGCGTTAAACCAAATTCAGAAGCCAATTCAAGGGATGAAGCTTCACTTTCTCTATCAATAAAATCATGAAAATGAATGCCAAATACCGGATTTACCTGCTGAAATGATTGTTCACCTTTTTCACTAAACTTCATCGTTTCTTCCTCCCTGCCTACACTTACTTATCCTTTTATTAGCATTGCCCAAAAAAGATGTTTTTACATAAGAGAAAGGATTTTTTTTCTTTTCATCGAATACTCTATTTTGTTATAAAAAGGAGGTCTATCTATTCGCCATCTTAACATGAAGTCTGTATCTGTTTTGGCTGCAAGTATCCTTTTGTTACTGTGCTCTTCCTCATTTGAGCGCCCAAATGTACCGGTGCATCAACCCATTGTTGTAACAGCTGACTCTCTTCATGTACGCAGCGGTCCAGGACGTTCATTTTCAATTACAAATAAATTGACGAAGAATACAAGACTATCCGTTTCAGACCGTCAAGGAGATTGGTATTATGTAGAAAGCTCGGGTATTCAAGGCTGGGTGTTTAAAAAATTCACGAAAACCGTAGCGCTCCGCAGCGTTCAGCCTAGCATGCAAGTAGCGCAGCGCCAGCCTGTTTATACGCTGAGTAAAAGCTTGCAGCACCTAAAGGGCAAAACCATTATTATTGATGCAGGCCATGGAGGAAAAGACAAAGGAGCCATCGGCACACAGGGCACATATGAAAAAGATCTCACTCTCCGAACAGCGCTGATTTTACAAAACAAACTTCAAAAAGAAGGCGCACACGTCATTTTAACCCGCACCCGTGATGAGTACGTTCTGCTTTCACAGCGCACGCTGCAATCGACTAAAGCAGATGCTTTTATAAGCGTTCACTACAACAGTACGAACAGCTCACAGCTAACTGGCCTTATGACGTATTATTATCATCAGCATCAGGACAGTCCACTCACACATTCTATTCATCAGTCACTCATTGAACATGCAAAATTGAAAGACAAAGGAGAACGATTTGGAAACTATTATGTTCTTCGCGAAAATACACGTCCGAGTACATTAATTGAACTGGGCTTTTTAAGCAACGAACGGGAAGAAACGTATATTAATTCCATCAGTTATCAGCAAATGATTACATCCGCTATCGCTGAAGGATTAAATCACTACTTTCAAAACAAAGAAAAAACGCAGACTCATCTGTGAGCCTGCGTTTTTTCTTTGCTTTCTACAATAAGTGTGACCGGTCCGTCATTCGTAAATGATACGTCCATCATTTCGCCAAATGCGCCGGTTTCTACTCGAATATTTTTTCCTGATAATACTTTATTAAAATAGTTGTAAATCGTTACAGCATGATCTGGCCTAGCAGCTTCCATAAAGTTTGGTCTTCTGCCTTTTCGGCAATCTCCGTAAAGCGTAAATTGAGATACCGATAAAATTTCTCCTTCTACATCTAGAAGCGACAAATTCATTTTGCCAGACTCATCTTCAAACACTCGCAAATTTACAATTTTGTCTGCTACATACTCTGCATCGGCTTCAGTATCCTCGTGGGTAATACCGACTAAAAGCATATATCCGTGCTCAATCTCGCCGACCGTCTCCCCTGCAACAGTTACTTTTGCATTCTTTGCTCTTTGTACGACTACTCTCATGTATAACGACCTTTCTTAATGCATAATTCGGCGAACTGAATAAATGTCTCGAAGCTGCTTAATGCGCTCGACCACTTTATGAAGATGACTGATGTTATGAATAGAAATTGACATATGAATCGTAGCCATTTTGTTTCGGTCCGATTTTCCTGAAACGGCTGAAATATTCGTTTTAGTCTCGTTTACAACCTGCAGAACTTCATTTAGTAAGCCTCGACGGTCGTAGCCCGAAATTTCAATTTCCACATTAAACTCTTTGCCTTCTTTAATATGTGTTTCCCACTCTACAGGAATAAGACGGCTTTCAGCATCATCTGTGTGAACGTTTAAACAATCTGCTCTATGAACAGATACTCCCCGCCCCTTTGTAATAAAACCAACAATCTCATCTCCGGGAACTGGATTACAGCATTTAGACAAGCGAATCAGCATGTTCTCTACACCCGGTACGATAACACCGGAATCTTTTCGTTTATGCTGGCGAACACGTTTAGCCGCAGTGTCGCGTGCAATGTCATCAATTTGGATCTCTTGTTCTTGATCGCGCTGCTTTCTCCACTTCTCGGTTAAACGATTAGCTACTTGAGCCGCAGTTAATCCGTTATATCCAATAGCTGCATACATATCATCTTCATTTGAGAAATTAAACTTCTCCGCTACTCGTTTGATATTATCAGCTGTTAATACTTCTTTTAAGTCAAACTCCATTTGACGAATTTCTTTTTCAACCAGCTCTTTGCCTTTTTCAATATTTTCATCGCGGCTTTGCTTTTTAAAGAATTGGCGAATTTTATTTTTGGCTTGAGACGTTTGAGCAAGATTTAACCAGTCCTTGCTTGGACCATATGAATGCTTAGACGTCAAAATTTCGATAATGTCCCCCGTTTTCAAACGGTAATCAAGCGTAACCATCTTGCCGTTGACTTTTGCTCCAATGGTTTTATTTCCGATTTCAGAATGAATACGATAGGAAAAATCAATTGGAACAGAACCCGAAGGAAGCTCAATGACGTCGCCTTTTGGCGTAAAAATATAAACCATGTCAGAAAACAAATCAACTTTTAGAGATTCCATAAACTCTTCTGCATCGTTTGCATCATTTTGAAATTCTAAAATTTCTCTAAACCACGTTAACTTTTCTTCAAATGAAGCATGCTCAGCTGTTTTTCCCTCTTTGTAAGCCCAGTGAGCAGCAATTCCATACTCAGCAATTTGGTGCATGTCAAATGTTCGAATTTGAACTTCTAACGGATCACCTTTTGGTCCGATAACCGTCGTATGAAGAGACTGGTACATATTTTGTTTTGGCATCGCAATATAATCTTTGAAACGTCCTGGCATTGGTTTCCAGCACGTGTGAATAATCCCTAACACCGCATAGCAGTCTTTAATGCTATTTACAATAATGCGCACAGCTAGTAAATCGTAAATTTCATTAAACTGCTTGTTTTGCAGTGCCATTTTACGATAAATGGAATAAATATGTTTTGGACGTCCTGAAATTTCAACTTTAATCGACACTTCATCTACTTGCTCACGAACTTCATCAATAACTTCAGCCAAATATTGCTCGCGTTCCGCACGCTTTTTCTTCATCAAATTGACAATGCGATAATATTGCTGAGGATTTAAGTAACGTAAAGCTGTATCTTCAAGCTCCCACTTAATTTTTGAAATACCAAGACGATGAGCAAGAGGAGCAAAAATTTCAAGCGTTTCATTTGAAATGCGTCGCTGCTTTTCCTGCGGTAAATGCTTCAGCGTACGCATGTTATGAAGACGATCCGCAAGTTTGATCAGTATGACTCGAATATCTTGAGCCATTGCCACAAACATCTTGCGGTGATTTTCAGCCTGCTGCTCTTCTTTAGACTTATATTTAATTTTTCCAAGTTTCGTTACGCCGTCTACTAGCATTGCTACTTCTTCGTTAAAAGCTTTTTCTAAATCCTTTAGTGTTATCTCTGTATCTTCGACCACATCATGTAGAAATCCAGCTGCAATTGTTGCTGGATCCATATCTAGATCAACTAAAATTCCTGCGACTTGAATCGGGTGGATAATATATGGTTCACCCGACTTGCGATATTGTTCTTTGTGAGCTTCTTTTGCAAAATCATATGCTTTTTGTACAAAAGCCACGTCTTCTTCATTTAAATATCGCTTCGTATTGTCAATGACCTGTTCCGCTGTTAGGACTTGCTCATTTGCCATGAAATCACCTTTTATCAACTAGCATTTTTAATTCATATTGTAACTATTATCTTGAAAAAATCCAAGGATGTAAAGCCTTTGCGTCTAATTTATGAAATTTACATCATTTCCATTTTACGTATTCACGTTTTTTAACGAAAAAAGAGCACCTGTATCAGGTACTCTTTTTTTTGTGATCGTTCTTCTTAATACGTCATTAATGTGAATACATCGTAACCGTCTAGTTTGTCACGGCCGTCAAGGTAAGAAAGTTCAATTAAGAACGCAGCTCCAACAACAATTCCGCCTAATTCTTCAACAAGCTTAATTGTCGCTTCAATTGTACCGCCTGTTGCTAATAAATCATCTGTAATCAACACGCGCTGACCTGGCTTAATTGCATCTTTGTGAATCGTTAATACGTCTTTACCGTATTCTAAACCGTAATCTACTTTAATTACTTCACGCGGTAATTTTCCTTCTTTACGAACAGGTGCAAAGCCGATACCTAACGCATAGGCTACTGGACAACCAACGATAAATCCGCGAGCTTCCGGTCCTACGATAATATCAACTTGTTTATCATTGGCATATTTTACAATCTCATCCGTTGCGGCACGGTATGCGTCACCGTTATCCATTAATGTTGAGATATCTTTAAATGTAATACCTGGTTTTGGCCAGTCAGGTACAATTGTAATATAATCTTTAAAATTCATTCTAATGTTGCCTCCTCATTCAATCGAACGCTTAAAAATATCTTGAAATTGATTTTTAAGCTGTACATATGACGTATAAATAAAGTTTTTTTCTATTTCAATCTGCTGCTGCTTTTGGCGATAAGTCGCAGATTCTATTAAATCACGTTTCGTAGAATTTTTCACTAACGAAATTAAGCCATTGTTTATTGTAACAAATTCTAACTCAAAAAACACCTTTGCCATAAAATCAATCGTTTCTTTCGACCAGCCCTTATGAATTGCTAAATCTTCTTTGTAGCGTTTTAAATCAAAAGGACCCTTTTTCGCTAAAAAGCCGTAGAACCATTTAAAGTGATCGCGAGTTGGGATTGTATCAAAATAATGGTCTTCTTCCGTTAAGAAAATAGCGTATATCCTAGAAGGAATACCTTGGACAAACAAAGCTTCAAGCCACTTCTGTGATGGAGGCAAATCTAATAAAACGATCTGTTCTCCTGCAAACATGCATGCTTTTGCCTGTTCTTCATTTTGAATAAGAACAACATGTTCCATCGGCAGCATCGACTTGTATTTATCAATTGTTGAATCGTGAAAAGCAACAACTTTCATTTGATCTGTGAATACCTGTTCAAAGAAACGTTTGACATCAACCGCGCTGCGATAATCAAACATCTGCCACTCATCTACAGAGATATCTTCTACCATCAGCTGCGGTTTGCGCATATTGTTCCACTCATTAATGGATAGTTCACCTACTAATGATACCTTAGCTATAGGAGATACTTCATCTAATATATAGCCTAACCCAAATCCTACTGCATCAACCGATACACCGCTGTCTTCAAATACGAGTTTTAAATGATTTTTATTCGCACCAATTTTCCGCATAGATGTTGTATGAACATCTTTAATGAGAACTTTTGGCTTCGGATTATGCATACCAAATGGAGCAAGCGCACTCATTTGTTCAATGTTTTCCAGGGTAATTTCCTCTGTTTTGCATACTGTATCAACTGATGTAATTGGAATAAAGTCCTGTTGAGTTAACACGTTGCTTGCTTGTTCATTAAGGCGTCTGCGCAGTTCTTCTACATCCTCGCTGTTTAACGTCATGCCGGCTGCCATTGGATGCCCTCCAAAATGCGGCAAAATGTCACGGCATTTAGATAAGTTCGCGAATAAGTCAAAGCCTTGGATACTTCTTGCTGAACCTTTAGCAATACGGTTTTCAGAGTCAACACTTAATACAATTGTTGGTCTGTAGAACTTTTCTACGAGCCTAGAAGCAACAATTCCAACAACGCCTGCATTCCATCCTTCTCCCTCTACAATAAGAACGCTATTTTCATCCGGAGGATACATACTTTCAACAAATTCAACGGCTTCTTCCGTAATATCGTTTACGATTTGCTGCCTTTCCTTGTTTAACGCATCAATTTCTTTAGCTAAACCTTTTGCTTCTTCAGCATTTGTTGTCATAAGCAAATGAACAGCTGGATCAGCATCTTGAAGACGTCCTACTGCATTAATGCGAGGAGCCATGGCAAATCCAATTGTATCTTCAGTAATTTCTTCGCGTTTTACTCCACATACGCTCAGCAGCGCTTCAATTCCAGTACGCTTCGTGAGCTTGAGATAGTCAAGACCTTTGCGAGCAATTAAGCGGTTTTCGTCGACTAAAGGAACTAAGTCAGCAATCGTCCCAATCACTGCTAGTTCTAACAAATGTTCCGGAAGCTCCCCTAACAGCGCATGAGCAAGTTTAAAAGCAACTCCTACACCTGCCAGTTCTTTAAATGGATATGTACTGCCCGGCAGCTTTGGATGAATAATTGCATAGGCATCGGGTAAAACCGGACCCGGCTCGTGGTGATCAGTAATAATTAAATCAAAATCTAATTCACGTGCATACGCCGTTTCTTCGACTGCCGAAATACCTGTGTCTACCGTAATCACCAGCTGATAGCCGCCTGCGTTTATTTTATCAAATGCTGCCTTATTCGGCCCATAACCTTCTGTAAAGCGATTAGGAATATAAAAATCAGTATCAGCGCCGAGCTGCTGTAAAGCAGATAACATAACTGAAGTACTGCTGACGCCGTCCGCATCGTAATCTCCATAGATCATAATTTTTTCATTATGATCAATTGCTTGCTGAATACGAGCTACTGCTTTGTCCATATCGTGCAATAAAAACGGATCGTGGAACGTTTGTGCATCAACGTGTAAAAACTCACGTGCCGCTTCTACTGTTGTCATGCCTCTATTAAGTAATAACGAAGCTACTAGAGGTGTAATATTGAGGTTTTCTACAAATTCATTAACAAGTTGTTCATCACATTCTTGAACATTCCAACGTTTTTTTGACTGTAACATGTCTCTTCACCCCTTAACCCACATTATTATACTAGAGTGGATGAAATGGAGCAACGAAAGAAAATAAGCATATTTTTCTGACAGTGCGCCTTAAATTTTCACGTACAAAAAAACGTGCGAACACTTCGCACGTTTTTGAATTACTTGCTTTCTACTTCTTTTTGTTCCTCACGCTTCAACTGTTTACCTTTCCACACAAGCCATAGCTGCGCAGCAATAAACACAGATGAATATGCACCAAGAATTAAACCTACTAACAGGGCAATTGAGAAGTTTTGAATGGACTCACTTCCGAATACAAGAAGTGCTACAACTGCAATCACAACTGTTAACACGGTATTCATCGAACGAGTAAACGTTTCGCGTAAACTTAGATTTACGATAAATGCCAAATCGTCAAACGTTTTGGATTTGAATTTCTGCATATTTTCACGAATGCGGTCAAACGTAACGATTGTATCGTTAATTGAGTAACCAACAATCGTCAAGACAGCGGCGATAAACGTTAAATCTACTTCTAACTTTGTTAAGCTAAAGACCGTAACGATAAAGAACGCATCATGCAGCAGAGCAAGCACGGCTGCAAGCGCCATGTAAAACTCGAATCGAATCGTTACATAGATGATAATTCCAATTGAAGCAATCACAATCGCCATCATTGCATTTTTCGCCAGTTCTTTTCCAACTGTCGGCGAAACGGTGCTTACGTTTGGTTCAGAACCGTATTTGTCTTTAAAGTGGTCTTTTAAATTGGCAATTTCTTTTTTATTCAAGACCCCAACTACACGTACGACACCCGTATCATTACTTTTTCCTGTAATAACTATGTCATCCGTTTTGATATCAAGAGACTTCATTTCACGCTGTATCTCAGCCTGCGTAACGGTATGATTTGCGGGAATCTCTATGCGAGTTCCGCTCGTAAAGTCAATACCGAGGTTCAGCCTAAACACAGCAACCGAGATAATACCGATAATCACGAGCACGCTTGAGAATGTGAAGAACGCTTTACGGTATTTAACAAAGTCAATTTTATCCCACGCTGTAGGTAAAACGGTTGTGCCGTCATCTTTGCTTAAATCGTGAATTTGCTCTTTCTTCACGCCAAAGTAGCCTGGTTTTTTATCAAACCAGCGGCTGTTTACTAAAAGGCTCATTAATAAACGCGTACCGTATACGGCCGTAATAAAACTTAGCACAATCCCAATCATTAATGTTGTTGCAAATCCCTTTACTGAACTTTGACCATAAAAGAACAGTACAAGAGCCGCTAACATTGTTGTAATATTGGCATCAAAAATGGTCGCAAGTGAGCGACGATTTCCTGCCCGGTAAGCCGATATAACAGACCTTCCTGTTTTCAGTTCATCTTTAATCCGCTCGTAGGTAATAATATTCGCATCTACTGCCATACCTACGCCGAGAATAAGAGCCGCAATCCCTGGAAGCGTCATAACCACGTGCATCCAGTCAAATACAACTAAGTTTAAGTAGATATAAAAACTGAGTGTAATAATGGCAATAAGCCCCGGTAAACGGTAGAAAAACAGCATGTAAAGGAAGATAATTCCGATGCCGATAATACCCGCTAATATAGTCGTATGAAGAGCTTCTTCTCCAAACTGAGCTCCAACGGATGTAGAGTATAGCTCATCTAATTTAACTGGCAGCGACCCGGCATTTAACAATTCCGCCAGCTGCGTTGCACTTTTCACTGTGAAGTTTCCACCTGAAATTTCAACATCTGGCTGTGTTAACACGCTGCTAACAGAAGCTGCAGACAGGTACTTCGGATTTTGTTTTGCTGATTCTTTTTGGTACGAGTCTTTTCCTTCTTCATAATCCAGCCAAATGACAATTAAATTGTTAGGTGCTGGTTTTTGAGAAAGCTCTCGCGTAATCTTTTCAAATTTTTTCGCATTTTTTAACTTTAGTGAGACGCTAGGCTGATTGCTTTGGTCAAACGATTGCTTTGCTCCGCCTTGCGCTAAGTCTGTACCATCCATCAGCACCTTATCGTTCACGTCACGGAACGTTAAGTTTGCTTGAGTTGATAACAGATCCCTGGCCTGCTTTTGATTCGTGACACCAGCTAGCTGAACACGGATGCGGTCGTTTCCTTCAATTTGAATGCTGGGCTCACTAACTCCCAGTACATCGACACGTTGACGCAGCGCTTCAACCGTGCTGTTAAGTGCCTTTTTGTCAATGACATCGCCTTTTTTAGCTGGACTGACTTTATATAAAATTTCAAATCCACCTTGAAGGTCGAGGCCAAGTTTAATATCTTTTGTAATTCCAGTCATCGTTGTTCCGATTGTACTAAACACAAGCAGTACTAAGAGGAAAAAGGCAACGATACGTCCTCTTTTAACCATCGACAGAAAATCCTCCTTCTTATGTAAAAAACATGAAATGATAACAATAGATAAATGACCAATCTAATTATCATTCATAACCTAATGTCTGTCAAATAAAGACCTTATCAAATTTTAATACATGTATTTTACAAACTCTACTTTAATAATTCTTTCCAGTCTTCTCCATTATTAACACTTGAGAACATATCAGATTTATAAGATTCAATGGTTACATAGCTCATCACCTGCGTGATCTTAACAGATAAAATATCATTTACAACTTGATGGAGAGATAGCTCCTTTTCTTTTTTCCATTTTTTCATTTCCAAATAACTCAATAAATCGTTCTCCGTTACTTCTTCATATCCGAGCATATGAAATTCTTCCATTTTGCTGGATACGACAGGCTGTATAAGTTCTTTCGAAGCTGAAATAAATGGATGTGTCATATTGATCCTCCTTTCCGTTTGACATTTTGCGTAAAATTTCTTTCTCGTATGAGGAATACTTGTCATGCTTGGACACCGACGGCGCATATATTCACTGTATAAACCTCAAGAAAGCAGTGAGTATATGTCTAAATTTTTACAGGGAACTATTATTTTAATAATTGCTGGCTTAATTACACGTGTACTCGGGTTTGTCAATCGAATTGTGGTGGCTCGAATGATTGGAGACGAAGGTGTGGGACTTTATATGATGGCGGTCCCCACGCTGGTATTAGTAATCACCTTAACACAGCTTGGGCTACCGGTTGCCATATCGAAGTTAGTGGCAGAAGCAGAAGCTTTAGGTGACAGGCATAAAATAAAAAAAATACTTGTCGTCTCTTTAAGTATTACGTGTACGCTGAGCGTTTTATTTACGCTCGGACTAATATTATTCGCTCCCGTTGTAGCAAAAACCTTCTTTACAGATTCACGTACGATCTATCCGCTGCTTGCGATTATTCCTGTTATTCCGATCATCGCCGTGTCGTCTGTCATTCGCGGATATTTTCAAGGAAAGCAGCAAATGAAGCCCGCTGCTTATTCTCAAATTATTGAACAAGTGGTGCGAATTACGTTAATTGCTGTCTGTACAAAAGCATTTTTACCTTATGGAATTGAGTACGCCGCGGCTGGCGCTATGCTCTCTTCGGTATTTGGAGAGCTCGCTTCCCTGTTTTACATGGTGTTTATGTTCAAGCGAAAGAAGAAAATAACGGTAAGACGAAAATTTTTTGCTTCTTTACATGCGGGCAAAGATACGTTCCTTGACTTAATGCGAATCGCTCTTCCCACGACAGGAAGCCGCATGATTGGGTCAATTTCTTGGTTTTTAGAACCTATTGTAGTAGCTCAAAGTTTAGCAATTGCAGGAGTAGCGACAGCGGTAGCAACGAAGCAGTACGGAGAATTAACAGGCTTTGCACTCCCTCTCCTGATGCTGCCTTCTTTTGTAACGGTGTCTCTATCCACTTCTTTGGTTCCCGCAATCAGTGAATCTCTTGCACAGAATCAAATGAAACAAATCGAATATCGGCTTCATCAAGCTCTCCGCTTGTCGTTTGTAACAGGCGGACTGGCCGTTGTTGTTCTTTATGTATTTGCTAATCCGGTAATGGAATTGATGTATGGTTCTGACAAAGCTGCTATTTTTGTCAAAGTCATGGCGCCTTTTTTTATCTTTTATTACTTTCAAGGGCCGCTTCAAGCTGTTTTGCAGGCGCTAGACCTTGCAAAAGCCGCCATGATTAACAGTTTTATAGGAGCAGCGGTCAAAACGTCTCTTATCTTCTTACTCGCAACTCAGCCCAATCTAGGCATTATGGGAGCTGGCCTTGCAATTGTTGTGGGAATGATGCTTGTCACTCTTTTACATCTGTCTACGGTCATGAAAAAAATCACGTATAAGCTTCATGTGTTTGAGTATCTTCGCAGCTTTGCTGTAATGGGCATATCAGGCTTTATTGGACACTTTGCTTATATGAACCTTTTCACTTCCATCCCGTTAAGCTTACGAACCATTTTATCAATTGCACTGACAAGCTTTGTATATGTACTGTTTTTGCTGCTTTTTAGACTGATAACAAAAGAAGAATTAAATCGCTTTTCTGTTTTACGTTATTTTAAACGAAAATAAAACGCGGAGCACTCCGCGTTTTATTGTTTCACATCTATTAAATCTATAAAAAATTTTCCGTTGTCGTAGCTGCAATATGAAATCTTGTCTAAGTTTGAATGCCCCAGTTTCTCTAACTCCTGCCTTAACCATTCCGTTGTTTTATGTTCATGCAACAGATGCTCTTCTTGAATAACGCCGTCAATGATAAAAGGCAAATTCAAATTGCCTTTTTTACCTGATTGCTGATCTTTTTCAAACACGGATAGCCTTCCTGAAGATTCTAAAATAGCAAATTCAACATCAGCTACATTTTTTATATTTTTATCTCGTAGCTGCACAAGCAAATCATTGAAGTTATATCGCTGCCTTTTCATTTCATGTTCATTTATTTTTCCATTTTCAATGATAATACTAGGTTTACCATCAATAAAATTTCGCATTCGATTGCTTTTAAGAGACCATATAGCTAAACCAATTTGAATAATAAGAAGCGTTAACATCGGAAGAATTGAATACAGCAAAGGATCTTTTGGGTTTTCAATAGCCATTACTGCCATTTCAGCAATCATAATAAAGACAACTAAATCCAAAATGCTCAGCTCTCCTATTTCCCTTTTGCCCATAACGCGAAAAATAATTAAAACTACTACATACAAAAGCACGGTTCGCGCAACCATGATTAATAGTTCCACTGCAAAGACCTCCTTTATGTATTCCCTTGTAGTTTGTACCATTTATTTTAAAATAGCCTTACTTTTATGCGTCTATTTTGAAGTCATCCCGAATATGCTCGTACTAAGGGTTCACCTATCTTTTTATTTCATGAGGGGGAAACAAGTTGGGTGCAAAACGAATGAGCAACGCTGTATTTGCAGGGGTAGCAACAATCTTAGTGATGGCTTTAGCGATTAGCATTATCTTTTCGCTTATTTTAAAATTCACATCGCTTGAAGAACAGTCCGTACGTTTATTTTTACTTATTCTCTCATTTATTACACTGTTTATCGGAGGATTTATCGCGGGAGGACGAAACGGTTCAAAGGGACTGCTTGTTGGAGGAGCCACTGGTATTTCTTATTCTTTTTTAATGTTTTTACTACAATTCCTCGGCTATAGTCACCTGTTTTCTGCACAGCAGCTTTTATTTCACGCTGGGTTTATTGGAGTCGCTATTCTCGGGGGAATTGTTGGCGTAAACATTGCCGGTTCACGAGAAGCATAAAAAAACGTCACGTACATGTACGTGACGTTTTTTTATTAATCTACGCTTCTTACTTCACGAATAGCATTGCGGTCAAATGTTAATTTTGAACCGTCAGTGCTGCGAACCACAACTTGTGACTCATCGATTGCTTCTACCAAACCGTGCATACCGCCAATTGTAACAATCTTATCACCTTTTTTAAGTGCTGATTGCATTTGCTGTACGTTTTTTTGACGTTTTTGCTGTGGACGGATTAACAAGAAATAGAAAATGACAAACATTAAAAGTAATGGCCAAATATTTTGTAAAACACCCATGAAAACTCCTCCTTTTATTTATATTATCAACAGGTACTCATTCATAAATTTGATGAAAATTCCTGTAGTGACCTAGAAATTCTTTGCGTCTGGGCCGTTAAACCCATATTTTTCAAAGAACTCATCGCGGAAATCGCCAAGTCGGTCTTCGCGAATGGCTTCACGGACTTGCTCCATTAAGTTTAGCAGAAAATATAAGTTATGGTAAGATGTTAAACGAATTCCAAACGTTTCATTACAGCGAATTAAGTGGCGAATATACGCTCTTGAATAATTTTGACATGTGTAGCAGTCACAGTTTGGATCAATCGGACCGAAGTCTTCTGCATATTTGGCATTTTTAACAACAAGACGACCTTCACTTGTCATAAGCGTTCCGTTACGTGCAATACGCGTTGGTAATACGCAGTCAAACATGTCAATCCCGCGAATTGCTCCATCAATTAACGAGTCAGGTGATCCTACTCCCATTAAATAACGAGGTTTGTCAGTTGGCAAGTATGGCGTCGTAAACTCAAGCACACGATTCATCACATCTTTTGGTTCTCCAACTGACAGGCCTCCCACAGCATAACCTGGGAAGTCCATTGATACTAAATCAGCTGCACTTTGACGGCGTAAATCTTCAAACTCTCCGCCTTGAACAATTCCAAAAAGACCTTGGTCTTGAGGGCGGCTGTGAGCCTCAAGGCATCGCTCTGCCCATCGGCTAGTACGCTCTACTGAACGTTTTAAGTAGTCATATTCTGCTGGATAAGGTGGGCATTCATCAAATGCCATCATAATATCAGACCCAAGCGCATTTTGAATGTCCATCGCTTTTTCTGGAGATAGGAAAAGCTTGTCTCCATTCAAATGGTTGCGGAAATGAACGCCTTCTTCTTCAATACGGCGCAAATCGCTTAAACTAAAAACTTGGAAGCCGCCTGAATCTGTTAAGATAGGACGATCCCAGTTCATAAATTTATGCAGACCACCTGCTTTTTTAACAATTTCATGACCTGGACGAAGCCATAAATGGTACGTATTACTTAAAATAATGCCTGCCCCCATTGCTTTTAAATCTTCCGGAGACATTGTTTTTACTGTAGCTAATGTGCCTACTGGCATAAAAATAGGCGTTTCAAATGAACCATGAGGCGTGTGGACAATACCTAAACGCGCTCCTGTTTGTTTACAAGTTTTTATATGTTCGTAACGAATTGCTGTCATTGATGTATTCCTTTCATGTTAAATTACACGATTAGCATCGCGTCGCCGAAGCTGAAAAAGCGATACTTCTCTGCTACAGCTTGTTCATAGGCAGAAATGACGTTTTCTCTTCCTGCTAAGGCACTTACAAGCATAATGAGCGTAGATTTTGGAAGATGGAAGTTTGTAATCATTCCATCAATTGCTTTAAATTCATACCCTGGGAAAATAAAAATATTGGTCCAGCCTGAAGAAGCAACAAATTTTCCGTTATGCTCAGTTGCAATTGTTTCAAGAGTACGGGTAGAAGTTGTACCTACTGAAATAATGCGTCCGCCTTTTTCGCGTACGCTGTTTAGTAAAGCCGCGGTTCCTTCACTCACTTGATAAAACTCTGCGTGCATATCGTGCTCTTCTAAGTCGTCAACGCTGACTGGACGGAACGTACCTAATCCGACATGAAGCGTTAAAAATGCAATATGCACACCTTTTGTTTTTAACTGTTCAAGCATCTCTTCTGTAAAGTGAAGACCTGCTGTTGGCGCTGCTGCAGAACCTTGCTCACGGGCAAAAACCGTTTGATAGCGCTCTTGATCATCCAAACGTTCTTTAATATAAGGCGGCAGCGGCATTTCTCCTAACTGTTCAAGCACCTCATAAAAGATGCCTTCATAGTTGAATTCTAGCAAACGTCCGCCTTGATCGCTCGTTTCTTTACATACAGCAGTCAGACGTCCGTCACCAAACGAAATAACCGTTCCTTCTTTTACTCTCTTAGCCGGTTTTACAAGCGTCTCCCACGTATCGCCTTGTGTTTGTTTTAAAAGCAATACTTCAATATTAGCACCTGTATCTTCTTTTGTGCCAAATAAACGTGCAGGAAGAACACGCGTATCGTTTAACACTAAACAATCTCCTTCTTGCACATAATCAAGAAGGTCATGAAACATATGATGTTTCACATTTCCTGTTTCTTTGTTTAATACCATGAGTCTTGATGCATCTCGCTGCTCAAGTGGTGTTTGCGCAATCAATTCTTCTGGTAAATGAAAATCAAATAAATCTACTTTCAAAATGTTCACCTGTTTCTACTTAATTATTTAAATCTGCCAATTACATAAAAAATAAGTGATAACACAACGCTTACTAGGATACATGTCACAATCGGGAAATAAAAGGTTGTATTTCCTTTTTTAATAAAAATATCGCCAGGAAGCTTGCCAACGAACTGCCATAACAGCCCAATGACTACTAAAATGCCTCCTAATGTGATCAGCATCTTAGGCATATCATTCACTGATCAGGCACCTCCAGCTGAAAATGATCATAAACCAAAGGAGTCACAATTCGTCCTCGAGGCGTTCGCTGCAAAAAGCCAATTTGTAGTAAATAAGGCTCGTATACATCTTCAATCGTGTGAGATTCTTCACCAATAGTAGCTGATATTGTATCTAAGCCTACAGGCCCGCCTCTAAATTTTTCAATAATCCCTCTTAATAATTTATGGTCAATATGATCAAGACCTAAACGGTCCACCTGTAACATTTCTAATGCTTCAGTAGCAAGGGTTTCAGTTATAGCTCCGTCTCCTTTTACCTGGGCAAAATCTCTGACTCTTCGAAGCAAGCGATTCGCAATACGTGGAGTTCCCCTAGCACGCCTAGCCATCTCAAACGTCGCTTTCTGATCAATCTCTACATCTAAAATAGCTGCTGTTCTTTCTACTATCGAAGCAAGATCTTCTTCTTGATAGTATTCCAAACGGCTTAAAACGCCGAAGCGATCACGTAAAGGAGAAGATAAAAGCCCTGCTCTTGTTGTTGCACCTACTAGCGTAAACGGAGGCAAATCAAGACGGACAGAACGTGCACTCGGCCCTTTTCCAATCACAATGTCCAAACAGAAGTCTTCCATTGCTGGGTACAGTACTTCTTCAACTGAACGATTTAATCGATGAATTTCATCAATAAAAAGCACATCTCCAGGCTCTAAGCTGGTTAAAACCGCGGCTAAGTCGCCTGGACGCTCAATGGCTGGCCCTGAGGTCGTTCGGATTTGCACGCCCATTTCATTAGCGATAATAGTGGCAAGGGTTGTTTTACCTAATCCTGGAGGACCATATAAGAGCACGTGATCTAACGTTTCGCTTCGCATTTTGGCAGCTTTAATAAAAATGTCAAGATGGGATTTTACTTTATGCTGACCAATATACTGCTGTAAGGTTTGCGGCCGCAAACTTTGCTCGATGATTTCTTCTTCACCAAGAACATCTCCCGTTACAATACGATCGTCCATTTTACTCCTCCCTTACTTATTGTTTCAATAATCGTTTTAGCGCTTCTTTAATATACTGATCTGTTGTCATCGTTTCCTTCATTAAAGCTGGAACAATTTTTTTGATTTCTCTTTCTGCGTAACCTAATACTTTAAGTGCTTCAATCGCTTCATCGAGTGCTTCTGAACTTTGAGATTTGACTTCTTGTGCGTCCAAATCTGCAAATAAAGAAGGAACGGCATCTGGCACAATATCATGCAGCTTTCCTTTTAAATCTAGAATCATCTGTCGAGCTGTTTTTTTACCTACTCCTGGAAACTTAACTAAAAACTTCTCGTCTTCCTCCTCCACAGCTTGGACAACCTGCGCTGGATTACCTGACGCTAAAATAGCTAAACCGCCTTTTGGGCCGATTCCTGACACGCTAATTAACTTCATAAATAAATCCTTTTGTTCTCGCGAAGCAAACCCGTAAAGTGCAATTACATCTTCTCTTACATATTGATAGGTGTAAACCGTTTTTGGTTGTTCATCAATTGAAAACACGTATGGATTCGGCGTAAAGACCTGATAGCCTATTCCGTTGTTTTCAATTACTATATACTCAGGATTTATATATGTAACCGTGCCTTTGATATAATCAAACAATAAGCTCTCTCCTTACTCACGTACGCGCGGGCAGTGACCTTCCATCTTACCTATGAAGAGTCCTGCCCGCATCGTTCTCTATTTTCCTTTACAGTTCCTTTTAAAAAGACGTTCAAGAGAACGTTCGCCTCTTTTCATCTTTCTCAACCCACTTTTACAATAGCTGTAAAAAATAGAACCGCCCACTTTTATTGATGAATGACCTTTTAAGTTATATACAATACTAGACTGCTGAATACCATTTTAACATATCGCCAAAAGCAAATAGAAGCAATTTAGAATGTTGAATTCAATAATTATTTTACCATACTAAAAAACGGCTGCTTGATCGAAAGCGGCCGCTGCTGGAGCTGATAGATTTTATAGAAATTAATGAGGGAAAGATATTCATCTTTTGATTGAACGCGAATACCTTTCTTTAATTGTTCATGCTGATAGCTTTCAAGCCTTTTGATGTCAATTTGAAAAAACGACTGTATAATGTGCTGCGACGAAGCTGGCTTGCCTTCAAATGCTGAGAGAATACCGTTAACAGAAAGCCCTACGTAGCCGTTGTCTTTTAAAATAGGTGAAATATCGTCTATGCTTGTTCTAAAAACTAGCTCTCGATCGGTTTCTTTAAGCAGTCGCCAATTTTTATATTTTTTCATTAATTGTTTTTTTGTCATAGAAGGGCTTTTGATCATCTCTTGACTTACGACTCCATCCACATACACGCGCTCAAGAAATAATGTCATCGGCTCCTTTTCATTCGCATCTGCACGGTATGGCATTATACAAAGCACAATACTTACTAGCATTAAAAAAGCTGCTTGATGAATGACTTTCTTCACTCACCTTCACCTCACACGTTAATCATACTCTTTTTAGTATTATCCAAAAAGGTTTTGTGAAAATCTACACTAATAGTTTGACCTACTTATTTTCTTTTATCCTCTTATTTTATGAAGCGAATCCTTTTCACGATATTATGTTAAGAAAACATGGAGTATTTGTTACATTTGCACACTATTTGTAAAATTTTCTCTTAAACGTTTTAATTAAATTTTCGCAGGGTATGTACATAGTGGAAGTAATTGTAAGGACTTCTATTATCTATTTTCATAAAAAAGGGAGCTGAAGTAATGAGAATGAATAAACGTGTAGTCGGAACTTTTTTTTCAGAAAAAGAAGCTTTAGATGTTATCCATAATTTAAAACGTCAAGGTTATCGAGAAACAGACATCATGGTCATTTCTAATAGTAAAAGCAATACATTTCAAATAGGTCATGATACAAATGTAATTATTGAAGCTGGTTCGCCTGCCGTAAGTTCATTAGCTGGCGTCATGATGGATAACTTTTTTACCATGATGACAGGCGGCATGGGGCTCAAACAAGGAAGCGGCTTGAAATCAAAATTAATCCGCATGGGCATCCCAGACATCTCAGCCGTGCAGTGCGAGACAGATGTAGCTGCTGGTAAAATTCTAATTTTGATAGATGCCGTAAGCTCTGAACAAACTCCAGCGTACGGAACCTATACGGAACACAACGAGCATAGAGCTGTCCAACTGCGTGAAGAAAAATTAGATGTCTTAAAAGAACGCGTTCAAGTAGGTGAAGTAAAACTCCACAAAAAAGTAATAGAGGAAGAAAGAACTGTACACGTTCCTGTTACAAGAGAAGAGTTTTATATTGAACGCCGCCCTGTAATTGACGGAGACTATAACGCTGGCCCACTTACAGAAGATGAAATTATTCGTGTTCCAATCATGGAAGAACGAGTAGAAATAACCAAAAGACCAGTTATTGTTGAAGAAGTAATTATAGGAAAAAAACTTATTCAAGAAACAAAAGAATGGACTGAAACGATTAAGAAAGAAGAAGCAAGCGTAGAACCTGATGGACTCGCGAGCCCTGAAGTATACGAAAATATGATGAACTATACAGACCATACTTACGCTCAAGTTTCTGCAGCTCTAGCAAGCGACGTGGAAGCTGAATACGAAAATAGTCAGACAACTAACAACGAGAAGCCAAACACACAAGCTAATAAGACAAGCTCTTCTGCAAAAAATGTTAAAAATACAAAGAGTGTCGCTACGGCACCAGCAGATACGAAAAAAAGAGAAGGTCGCCTCAAACAAAACGAAACTAACGCTCAAAATGAAGAAGCGGAATCTAAAACAACAAACAAATCTGCTTCTAACAAGAAAAATTAATAGTTACATGTTCGAGGAATAGCTGCCTGGCTTCAATGGCAGCTTTTTTATATGTATTCTCATCAAAAAAACAGCCGCCCTTCACAGACAGCTGCTTCTTCATTTAACGATGTTTATGATTGACATTCTCATCGACTGATTCAAATAGACCATTGAAATTAGTTTGAATCGTATTTCGGTCTTTTCCATTTCGAATATCGTCATCAAGAGAACGAGCATTCATAAATACATCGTGATCTACTTTTACTTGAACATTGTAGTCCTTCGCAATAGGCTTTACTTTATCGAGCACATTTTGTCTTAAACGGCCGTTATTTATGTCTTTGGCAGGATCCACAGCAACTAATAGCTGATCTCCACGGACAACGGCGCGACTATTTTCTACACCTTTAACGCTTGCAGCTCGATCAGCCACTTTTTCCGTAAAGTCTCTTGGATAATCTTCACCGTAATACATATTAGCCACGCCATTTGTACGATCATTTGTATTATTGATGTTTCCATAAGGGTTTGTCGGATTGTCAAAACGTCCATCACTTACGTTTAACGGATAATTAGGTGTTCCATTCCCATCTAAAACTTCAGTCATTGGACCTTTCGGATTATCTACGCGATGTTCATTCGCTTTTTCATTTGTATGATACCCAACAGGCTGTGTCGTATCTGTATAGCGTTGTTCCATACCTTGGTCTTTGTTATTGCAAGCGCCAAGTCCCATCATACATGCAAAAGCTAAAGAAGTTGCTACATACCTATTCAACATAATCGCCCCCTAATTTAAGCTCTATTTACTCTGAGCTTACTATTAGGATTAAAAGACAAGCCGTTTCTTATTCGATGAAGTGTTTATAAACTCTTTACATGTCATGTAGGTTTTGTAAGTGCTGGTAAATCACTCGATAAAACCGTGTACGCTGTGACCATTCTTCAACTGATTGCTGCATTAACCTTTGACGGTTTGCCCATGATAAAGCAGAGGGGTTTATATTCCAGTTTCTCATCAGCATCGATGGAAATAGCAAAGAAGCAAGAAAAAAACGCTGCTTGCTTAATTCTTTTATTTTCGAGTGTTGAAGTAGTTCTTTCATCGACCACTGGACGTAAGGCAAAAAGCGCTGGGCCAGCTGAACATAGTCATAAAGAGCAGGAGCTTTAGCCGCTAAGTCAAAATCAATCATAACAATACCCAAGTGGTTTGTTTTCAAGAAATTATGTGAAGCAACGTCACCATGAATAATGGAGTGGTTCAACTGACTATCTCTGAAACGCTCCATTAAAACTAAAGCTTTTTCCCCCCAAGTCACAATATCTTTATATACATGAAATTGATTACACTCTTTAAATATATACGACGTTTCTCGAAAAGAGGAAAGCCGCTTTTTCCATTTTAAAATAAGATCATATTCAGGAAGCTTTGTATACGCAGCTATTTTCTTTTTACGAACTTCTCCATGATAGCGGATCAATGTTTGTAATACCTCTTCCCGATCCTGAAAACTTTCGTACGTTATCTCTTTTACTTGCTTAACAAAGGGCATCATCGCCCAATACAAATGACGGTCCTTTATATAAAGTTCACCTTCTGGGTAAGTTTCAAAATTAACCGCATACCCCTGCTTAATTTGAGATAAAACGTGATAAACATGTTCAATTTTACCTTTGTCTCTGTATGCTTTTATTACTTTTCTTCCTTTATTCGTATCCGCGATGATGACGTGAGGCTTTTTCATACGGTAGGTCTCAACGTGAATATCTCTTTTTTTCAAATAGAGAAAGAGACGATTTAAATTAAAATCGTCTCGTCTATAATAATCAATCTTCATCTTCGTCGTACTCATCATATTCTGGAATACTAAATGCATTTGGGTCAAACGCAGGATACGGAGGTACACCAATCATGCCATATGGGGCTGGATAGAGTGCCCTTGGATCCTGAAAGCCGTAAGGTACCGGCTGCTGATACTGTGGATAAGGCTGCTGTGTGGCATAGTCGTCAGGTCTTGGTTCACCGCAGCCGCAGTCTCCTTGCTGCTGTGGGACATAGTGCTGCCCATAATGGTAAGGCACGTTTCCAAAACCTTCCGAAGAACTTTCATAATGTCCACCTGTCATGGCTCCCTGTACTTGTGGATACATTGGTGCTTGATGATAGGCCGGATAAACGGGCTGCTGATATCCCCATGGAGGCGGACAAGGAGAGCATTGTACCGGTCCATAGCAGCTGTGTGGCATCATTGGATACATTGGCATCGGTGCCATATGAGCACCCATTGCATGTTCTTCAAACGATTCGTTTTCATAACCGTGATGATACATTGGAGCCTGTTGATACATTGGCATTGGATACGGCTGTGGTGCATACATTGGCGGATGACACGGCATATAATTAAATCCGTAGCCTGGCATCACAGGCGATATCGGCGTGATTGGATAACATGGCATTTGAGGAGGCATTTCGATACTCTCCATTTCAGGACTTTCTGGCGATTCATGCTTTGGCAGTTCTTTTGGCGCTTCTTTTTTTGGAGCCTGCATCGCCATATTAACCGTGTAATAGTTGTTAATATCAATCTCAGGTGCAATCGGCTTTAATTTAGGAAGCTTTGGTGCAACAGGCATTTCTTTTTTAGGCTGCGCAATTGGTGCCTCTTTTTTAGGCTGCGCGACCGGCGCTTCTTTCTTTGGCTGCGCAATGGGCGCTTCCTTTTTCGGTTGAGCAATCGGTGCTTCTTTCTTTGGCTGCGCAATTGGTGCTTCTTTTATCGGCTGCATAAAGGGCGTCTGAGCAGGCTGATTAGCTGATTTATTGTCATCTGAACTTTCATCAATTTCCGTTACTGGATAAGCTTTAGTGGATTGGTCACTATAAGGGTGTTGAACTTTAGGCATTTCTTTTATACCAGGTGAAGGAGCTCCTTCTTTTTGAACAGGCACTCCGCTTGTCGGCACTTTAATTTTCATTCCAGGCATGATCATGTCTGGATTGCTTAATTGAGAATTCGCTTTTTTTAACTCTTCAAAATTAACCCCATACTTTTCAGCGATTTTCCAAAGGGTATCCCCTTTTTGAACGATATGGATTTTCAACGTCATTCCCCTCCCGAGTAGAGTCTCTGCCATCTATATGTGCAAAATCAAAGTAAGTTCTGTTTGTTCATCACAAGATATGCCTTGAACCATTTTTTTATTCATTTTGCCCACAGTTTGGTTCAAGTTTTTATGATAAAGAAAAAAAGACTTATCAACACAAACAATATGTCAATAAGTCTTCTTTTAGACCTTCTCTTTTCAATTGTCTTAAAAATCTTTATGCTCGTTCTAGCATATTCGTTAGCGCTTTGATTGCACCTTGCGCTGTATGCTTATCTACCTTGATTTGATTTACTTCTATTCCTTCTTCAATGCTTTCTAAAGCCCACAGCAAGTGAGGCAAATCAATTCGGTTCATCGTCAAACAAGGACACATATAGGGATTAAGCGAAACAATTTCTTTATCCGGATGACTGTTGATAATCCGTTTCACTAAGTTCATTTCCGTGCCAATGGCCCATTTAGAGCCTGAAGGAGCTTTTTCAATTGTATCAATAATATATTTTGTAGAACCTGCATAATCTGATTTTTGCACCACTTCATAGGAACACTCCGGATGAACAATAATATTCATCTCAGGCTGCTTCTCGCGTAAATAATCAATATTTTTAACCGTGAAATTTTCGTGCACAGAACAGTGACCTTTCCATAGAATCACCTTGATGTTGTTTATATCGCCTTCATATTCGAGCATTTCTTCAATAGGATTCCAAATGGCCATTTCATCTAGTCCAACACCTAAATCATAAGCTGTGTTTCTGCCCAAATGCTGATCTGGTAAAAAGAGAATGCGCTCTTTTTTAGAAAATGCCCACTCCACCATATTTTTTGCATTTGAAGATGTTACTGTTGCACCATCATGTTCGCCTACAAAAGATTTAATTGCAGCTGTAGAATTTACATACGTAAGCGGAATAATCGTATCTCCGAAAAGATCCTGCAAGACAGGCCATGCCTTTTCTGTTTGCTGAATAGTAGCCATATCAGCCATTGAACAGCCAGCTCGCATATCGGGTAAAATGACTTTTTGGTTTTCATCTGTTAAAATATCAGCTGTTTCTGCCATGAAGTGAACGCCGCAAAACACAATATGCTCAGCTTCTCTATTTTCAGCCGCTATTTGAGCCAGCTGTAAGGAGTCTCCTACCGCATCTGCAAACTCGTACACTTCGTCTTTTTGATAATGGTGGCCGAGCAGAAACAATTTGCTTCCGAGTTTTTTCTTGATTTCTAATACTCTTCTTTTCATTTCATTTTCTGTGAGCTCCGTATATTTAGCGGGCAGCGTTTGCTGCTGAAGCGTTTGTAATAAACTCATCATTTTCTGTTCCCCTTTCTGTTAATAAGTCCAAGCTGATATCGATAGACCCTGCTGAATGCGTTAAAGCTCCAAGTGAAATATAGTCCACTCCGCTGTCTCTAAAAGAATGGAGCGTGCCAAGCGTAATTCCACCGGATGCTTCTGTGACAATATGAGCGGGAACCAGCGGTATCCAATCTTTAATGACTTCTGGAGAACAGTTATCGAACATAATGACATCTGCTCCTGCCTCTATTGCTTCTAGCAATTGACTTTTATTTTCAATTTCTACTTCCACCTTAACCATATGTCCAAGCTGCTCTCTTACTCTCACAACAGCGTCTAGAATAGATCCTGCATGTGCAATATGGTTATCTTTTAACATGACGCCATCGTACAAGCCAAAACGATGATTATAACCTCCTCCAGCACGAACGGCATACTTCTCTAACATTCGCAGACCAGGCGTTGTTTTTCGCGTGTCACATATGCGGGTATGTGAGCTGCCAAGCATCGCTACGGCTTTGTGCGTCATCGTGGCAATGCCGCTCATTCTTTGAAGTAAGTTTAAAATTACCCGTTCACCGGTCAAAATAGATCGCACGGATCCTGAAACGGCAGCTATTTTATCTCCAGGCTTAAGAACATCTCCATCTTTTTTTTCGAAATCCACTTTCACATTAGGGTCTATTAAATGAAATCCTTCTTTAATCAATTCCACTCCTGCGATAATACCTGATTGCTTTGCCGTAAACACAGCCTTCCCTTGGTCAGACGGAGAAAAAATAGCTTCACAAGTTATATCTCCATCTCCAATGTCTTCTATAAAAAAAGAATGCAACAGTGTTTGTAATTTCAACGTGTTCATTATGCTACCTCACCTTTCTTTTTAGATTTCCTTGCTTATAAAATCAATGATTGTTTTGTTGAAGCAGCAGACTGCTTAATAATTCGCTTATGCTCCCACTCTTGCTTTTCATGCGGAAAGTCACTTCGGTAATGACCTCCTCTACTTTCTTTTCTTGCAAGAGAGGACTCGGCAATAAGCAGACCTGCAGTTAGCATATTGCAGATGGTTGCAGCTTCCCTCGAATATATAACTTCTTGATCAAGAGGTATTCCATCCAAATAATTTGTGAATTCATGCACAATGGTAGCCAATTCGTTTTCATGACGAATGATTCCTACACAATCCATCATTTTATGCTGAATTTGTCTTGTGGCAGGCAGTATTTTAGGCATGCCTTTATAGACGTAACGAACGGGAGTATAACGAGATACCGTTCTCGCTTTATGTAAAATATGACGCCCTGCCCGTTTTCCGAATACAAGACACTCTAACAATGAATTGCTTGCTAGACGATTTGCTCCATGAACGCCTGTAGAAGAAACTTCCCCCACGGCATACAATCCTTCAACACTTGTTTGTCCGTAAGCATCTACTTCAATTCCACCCATTAAAAAATGTGCGCCCGGAGTAACAGGTATTCGTTTTTTGTCCAATTGAATTTTATACTTTCGACACAGTGCCGTAATCGTAGGAAATTTTTGTTCAAAATGAGCCACTTTTTCAATGTCTAAAAATACGGATCTTCCTTTTTTCATTTCATTAAAAATCGTCCTTGCTACAACATCTCGCGGTGCTAAATCCTTAAAGAGATGAACGCCTTCCATTATGCGTTCATTCCATTCATTTACCAGTACACCACCTTCACCTCGAACCGCTTCGGATACTAGACCTTTCGCTTCCTTTTGATACAAAAGGGTCGGATGAAACTGAACAAATTCTAAGTCCGCTAATTTTGCTCCAGCCCTGTACGCAAGCGCTAGCCCATCTCCTGTCGCAAGCGGCTGGTTAGATGTATGCTTGTACAAAGCGCCGATTCCTCCGGTAGCAATAATGGTTTGGCGAGCATAATATATAGTAATTTTGTTGTTTTCACCTTGTCCGATAGCACCTCTACACGTTCCATCTACAGTTACTAAATGCTGAATCATTTCGTTTTCAATCACTGTAATATATGGCAGTACTTCTTTTTTCAAAAAAGCGAACAGCGCTTGTCCTGTTGCATCCCCACCTGCATGCAGAATACGATTGACACGATGGGCTCCTTCTTTTCCAAAATGCAGCGTACCATCTGGATTTTTATCAAACTTCATTCCTTTATGAATCAATTCATTTACTACAGCCGCACCTTCTTCCACTAAAGTGCGTACCGCTTGTTCATTGCAATGCTTATTGCCCGCAATCAACGTATCATAGAGATGTTCACTCCAGTGATCGCTGCTTCCAATAGCAGCTGCTACTCCGCCTTGAGCAAGAACTGAGTTATTGCGGTCAATTTTCCCTTTCGTTACCATTACAACTCTGTTATGACGACACAGTTCATAAGCTGCAGAAAACGCTGCTAATCCGCTTCCAATAATTAAAACATCCGTCTCTAACATTTTACACCTCTTTATTTACATGTGTCTTGACACCTATATTTACATATTATTAAATGAAAGACAAGAAGTTTTTTTATCGGGGGGAGAAAATGATTTATCTGGACTATGCAGCAACAACGCCAATGAGACAAGAAGCAATTGAGGTATATACTGAAGCGGCAACGAGCTATTATGGAAATTCCAGCAGTCTTCACACACTTGGAACACAAGCAGAGAATCTGCTTACACTATGCAGAAAAAAATTAAGTCTGTTAGTAAATTGCCGAGAGGATGATCTTTTTTTTACAAGCGGGGGAACAGAAGCTAATTACTTAGCTATCCACTCTCTTTTAAAAGGAAACACTAGCAAACGAAAACATTTGGTTACAACGAAGCTTGAACATTCTTCAGTTCTTCATACGTTGCAGCAGCTTGAAAAAGAAGGCTTTTCCTTATCTTACGTACCTGTAGATCAAAACGGCGTTGTGTCTGTAGACGACTTAAAGAAGACGATTCGACCTGACACTGTGCTAGTAGCCATTCAGCATATCAATCATGAGCTCGGTACAATTCAGCCAGTTGAGGATATTGGCCATTTTTTATCTAAAAAAGAAATTCTCTTTCACTGTGATTGTGTTCAATCTTTCGGTAAGCTTCCTATTGATGTTAAAAAGCTGAAAGCTGATAGCATCTCAGTTTCTAGTCATAAAATTTACGGACCAAAAGGTGTAGGAATGGTATACATGAATTCAAGTTCTTCTTGGAAGCCTATTTATCATAAAGCAACTCATGAAAAAGGCTTTCGCCCTGGGACTGTAAATACCACAGGCATTGCTGCCTTTACTGCAGCAGCTGAATGCGCATATGCAGAAATGAAGACCGCCAGAAGCCATTATGAGCGCTTAAAATCGTACTTACTGGAAAAACTAGAATCTCTTGCTCCTTTTATAGAGGTAGAAGGCCTTGGGAACTCTCATTTTCCTGGAATTATTGGACTGACATTTTCAAACATACAGGGTCAATATGTTATGTTACAATGTAATCGTCACGGAATTGCTATATCTACGGGAAGTGCCTGCCATGTAAATCAGCAGGAACCATTAGCTTCTTTACTTGCGATTGGCAAATCGACTGCGAATGCTAAGAACTTTGTACGTCTTTCATTTAGTCAACATTCAACGTTTAAGCATATTGATCGACTCATATCCGTTTTTCATTTATTACAGCAAGAATTTATGACAGTGTAAAAGGAGGGATTAAAGGTGCCAGGAACTCAAAAAAAAATTCTTGGAGAAGAAAGAAGAGAACTTATTCTACAATGGTTACAAACAGAGAATAAACCAATGACGGGCAGTGAGCTTTCGAAAAGAACAAACGTTAGCCGCCAAGTCATTGTACAAGATATTTCGCTGCTTAAAGCTAAAAATGAGCCCATTATCGCAACAAGCCAAGGATATATTTATATTCAAAATCCATCTCAAACTACCGTGCATCAGCGAATTATTGCCTGTCAGCATACGCCAGAAGATGCTGAAAAGGAGCTTCTCCTGCTTGTTGACCACGGCGTTCTTGTAAAAAATGTAACCGTTGAACACCCTGTGTATGGTGAATTAACGGCTTCCGTTATGATTCAAACCCGAAAAGAAGTAGAAACGTTCATAAAAAAAATTCAAGAAACAAACGCAACTTATTTATCTCAGTTAACAGAGGGGATTCACCTTCATACGATTGAAGCAGATACAATTGAAAAACTGAATGCTGCCTGCTTAGCTCTTGAAGCGGAAGGTTATTTAGTTTCGAATGAGTAAAAAGGTGTTATAACAAAAAAAATCCCGCTTTAAAGCGGGATTTCTGTTTCAAGTAGTGTATGAGGATAGCTTCCTAACAGCTCTACGCTACAGCCCAGTGCCTCAAGTTCAGCCATAGCCCCAGGGATTAATACTTCATCCATTTTTTGTTCAATATCAACGATAAAGAAATAGTTTCCAAGCCCTGTTTTCATGGGACGGGATTCAATTTTAGACAGATTTAGCTTACGCCAGGAGAAAGCTGAAAGCACTTGATGAAGCGCTCCTGCCTGATCAGATGGAAGTGTAATCATTAACGTTGTCTTGCACCCGTTTCCAGCTAAAAATGGCACCTCTTGCCCTCCATCTTTATGCAAAATAACAAACCTTGTTGTATTATGATCATAATCATGAATATTCGGGCAAGCAATATGTAATCCATATTCACGGGCTGCTAATCCATTCGCAATAGCTCCAATATTAAGCTCAGGGTGTTCGCTTACATATTTAGCAGCAAACGCCGTTGATGTCATCTCTTCTACTGCAGTTGACGTACATTCTCCGTGTAAAAATTTATGACACTGCGCAATTGCATGAGGATGAGAATAAATCGTTTCAATGTTTTTCCACTGTTCTGCATGAGATGGATGAACCATTAAATGCTGACGAATTGGAAGCACAATTTCTCCAACAATCGGCAGACGACGTTCGTGAATAAGATAATCAAGTGTTAAATTTACAGATCCTTCAAGTGCATTTTCTAACGGTACAATTCCATACTCAATCTCTCCTTTATCCACTGCATCAATGCATGCTGGAATTGTTTTGTATGGAATATGGTCGTGCTGTTTAAATACGCCTTGGACGGCCACATGTGTAAATGTTGCCTTTGGTCCTAAATATCCTACTTTCCCCACAATCATGCCTCTCCTTATCTATATCTGTTTACCATTATGCCCCTGAACCAAGCACGTCCACTTTATCTACAAACTCTAAGCTTTTCAGTCTTCGCAGCATTTCATTTAACTCAACACTCATACTTGCTGTATCTAATGAAAGAGTTACGTTGGCACGCCCTTGTAAAGGGATGGTTTGGTGAATTGTTAGCACATTGCATCCTGATGATGCAACGGTGCTCAATAAATGTGATAAAGTTCCTGATCGATCTTCAATATGAAAAAATAGTGAAATAATGCGCTGTTTGACAACCGTCTGAAACGGAAAGACCGTGTCGCGGTACTTATAAAAAGCACTGCGACTCAAGTCTACGGCTTGTACAGCATCTGCTACCGACTCAGCTTTTCCCCGTTCAATTAACAGCTTCGCATCCAATGTTTTTTTCATCGCTTCTGGTAATACATCTTCGCGAACTAAATAAAACTGCTTATCGCTCTTATGCAAGTAAAGCCCCTCCCCTTATCCTATGAACAACAATTAGTCGATAAATTCAAATTCATATTCAAACAGCTTTACAATGTCGCCATCTTTTGCTCCTCGTTCACGAAGGGCTTCATCGACGCCCATGCCTCGAAGCTGGCGCGCGAATCGACGAACTGATTCTTCACGTGAGAAGTCAGTCATCTTGAATAATTTTTCGATTTTTTCACCGCTTAATACGTATGAGCCATCGCTATCACGCGTAATAACAAATTCCACTTCTTTCTTTTCATGCTTGTACAGTACGCGGTGCATAGATAGATCTTCCTCTTCTTGCATTGGGAATTCCGGCGTCGTTTCTACAAGATCAGCTACTGTAAATAACAGTTCGCGTATTCCATCACGCGTTGCCGCAGAAATTGGAAAGATTTTCACTTCGTCCCCTACTTTTTCTTTGAATGCAGCTAAATTCTCTTCGGCTTGCGGGATATCCATTTTATTTGCTACCACTACTTGCGGACGTTCCGTTAAACGCATATTATACTGACGCAGCTCTTCATTAATAGTTAAGTAATCTTCATATGGATCACGGCCTTCTAAACCTGACATATCGATTACATGGACAATCACGCGGGTACGTTCAATGTGACGTAAAAACTGATGACCTAATCCTACACCTTCATGTGCACCTTCGATTAGCCCTGGTAAATCTGCCATCACAAAACTGCGATTATCTTCTGTTTCAACTACTCCCAAATTCGGATTAATTGTTGTAAAATGATATTCAGCAATTTTTGGCTTTGCAGCAGACGTTACGGATAATAACGTTGACTTTCCAACACTTGGGAAACCAACTAATCCTACATCGGCTAATACTTTTAATTCAAGAATGACATTTCTCTCTTTACCTGGCTCTCCATTTTCTGAAAGCTCCGGTGCTGGATTTGCAGGTGTAGCAAAACGCGTATTCCCACGCCCTCCGCGTCCACCTTTAGCAATCACTGCGCGCTGGCCGTGCTCAACTAAATCAGCAATCGTTTCGTTCGTATCTTCATCCAACACAACGGTACCTGGTGGAACTTTTACAATCATCGGCTCAGCGTTACGTCCGTGCTGTCCTTTTGACATTCCATGTTCACCACGGCTTGCTTTAAAGTGACGCTTATAGCGGAAATCCATCAGCGTACGTAATCCTTCTTCTACTTCAAAAATGACATCTGCACCGTGACCACCGTCACCACCTGCAGGACCTCCTTTTGGTACGTACTTTTCGCGACGGAAGGCAACCATTCCATTTCCTCCGTCGCCACCTTTTACATATACCTTGACCTGATCTACAAACATTTCTTTTTCACTCCGTTCTATATCTTAGCTCTTGCCATAGCAAAAGCGCTTTTAACTTATTGTGAGCATAAGGCTAAATTCATCTTCAGACATATGCTGTTCAACCAATGCAGCTCCTTGAGCGCACTCATAACATTGTAGCTTGTTTTGTAGCTTCTGTATATCTGTTAGTATTCCACTAAAGTCAAAAAAGAAACGAATTCCCTGTTCTTCAATGCATACTGAAATACTCAAATAGTTTTCTGCATGATAATCAACATATTTTTCGAGTGCTTCTGTCAAATAGCAACACCAGTTGTATACGAACTCATCGTATTGTGATAAATCCTTCAATTCTCCAAGCACTTCCACATCTAAGCGAACAGCATGGTTATTCCAATGATAGGTCATAACAAAGCCCGCAAACAGTCGCATATTGATGTTTGTTAACTTGGATTCATGTTTGGATTCATTTACAATTTCTTCAATGATTTCATTCGCTCGATCAAGCCGATTCAACGCTAGATTGCCTTTGATTAATTGCAGCTTATTTAACCAATCATGCCGCGCGTATCTTAATACCTCTACGACATCCCATTCTTTTTCCATCTTAGCACTCCTAACTTTGACTCGAGCATAAGTATTTCACAACGCTGACAAACATCTCGTATCAATCTTCTTAGATATGTTCGATTATAACAAATTCCAATGGGTAATAGGTGAAATATTCTACAAAAAGAAAACTCTAACCTACTTGGGTTAGAGTTTTCTTTTTGTATCTTATGCTTCTTGAGCAACAGGGTATACAGATACTTTTTTACGGTCACGACCGAAACGTTCAAATTTAACGATACCGTCGATTTGAGCGAATAAAGTATCATCTCCACCACGACCTACGTTTGCACCTGGGTAAATTTTAGTACCGCGTTGACGGTATAAAATTGAACCACCAGATACGAATTGGCCATCAGCACGTTTAGCACCAAGACGTTTCGAGATTGAATCACGACCGTTTTTAGTACTACCTACTCCTTTTTTAGAAGCGAAGAATTGAAGGTCTAATCTTACTAACATGACATCCACCTCCTGTTTAGTTGTCGTTAATTTTTATATAATTACTGTAATCTAATTCGATCGTTTTCAGTGAAACAACCATACCTTCTAATAGCAATTGAATCTGTTCCAATGTGAACGAATTCACATCTTTCGGAATCTCACAACGGAGATAGCCACCATCTCCACCTTGCTCTAAGTGCGGTTCAACCCCACTTATTGAAAAGATAGCATTAATTGTTCCAAATGAAACTGCAGATGCTCCCGCACAAACAAGATCTTTTCCGTGTTCGGAAAAGTCAGCATGTCCACTCATCGTGAACCCGTCAACTTTCTTATTTGCATCACGAGAAATCGTCACCTTAATCATTTGTTATAATTACGCGTTGATAGCGTCGATTACAACTTTTGTGTAAGGTTGACGGTGACCTTGCTTACGACGATAGTTTTTCTTTGCTTTGTATTTAAATACAGTGATCTTTTTAGCGCGACCTTGTTTTTCAACTTTAGCCGTAACTGTTGCACCTTCTACGAAAGGAACACCAACTTTCACGCTGTCGCCACCTACAAATAATACTTTGTCAAAAGTAACTGTTTCGCCTTGTTCACCAGCAAGTTTTTCAACGTAGATTGCTTGACCAGCCTCTACTTTAATTTGCTTACCACCAGTTTCAATAATTGCGTACATTCTCTGCACCTCCTCTAAAAACTAAGACTCGCCATCACAGGTGTTCAAGTGAACTTAAAACCTGTTCTGAGCGGTTGTAGCACGGGTGCTACAAACCAACATATTAAATCTTACTACAAATCAAAGGTTAGTGTCAATTGGAATTCATGTTTTCTTCTAAAAATTTATATAGAAGCAGAGACCCTTTTTTGAATCTGCTCTTTCGACCCCAATTGACGCAAAACAAATGCGTTTGTATAATCATCGTTTGGCGTAAGATATACGGTTTTTTTAACCATTTTCTCTAGAGCTTTGAGAAACCCTTGAGCTTTCATTTCATTTATAACATCACTTCGCGTCTCAATCCAAATAGCCTCTTCTTCCGCGCCGCGATGTTCCCAAATTACACGTTCAATTTGAAAAGCAACCGTTTTGGAATCAATCATTTTACCGGTTCCTTCACATACTTCACAAGGCATAGTTAATGTTGACCCAATGCTATTGCGCACTTTCTTCCGCGTTAATTGCAATATGCCGAGCTCTGTAAAGCCAACTACATTCGTCCGCACTTCATCTTGTTCACATAGCTTTTTCATATACCTTTCTACTTCTGTCCGATCTTCTTTATGAGACATATTTATAAAATCAATTAAGATCATGCCGCCTAAGTGACGTAATTGCATCTGTTTGGACAGTTCATACGCAGCTTCCATATTTGTTTGAAGCATCGTCTTTCGAATATTATCTTTTCCTGAAAACTTCCCCGTGTTCACGTCTACGACCGTCATCGCTTCCGTTTCGTCAATAACGATATAACCTCCACTTTTGAGCCACACGATTCGCTTTAAAAGCTTCTCTATTTGCCGTTCCACATCATAAAAGGAGAAAATATTTTCATTTCCTTTATAGTACTCTATTGACGAGTTAGGGTAGGCAGCTTGAAAATGTTGATATAGGTCAAAGTCATCTACTACTATCCCGTCAATTCCTTGTTGAAGTGCAGCTTGCACTCTTGTTTCGAGAAAATCTTGTCCTTTGCTGACTAGGGCAGGAGCTTTCATTCCCTGTGTCTGTCGTTCAAGGCGCTCATATTTCTTCTGTAGCTCTTTTATTTTGTGTTGGACCGCAGCTTCTGATTTTTCCTCAATCGCTGTTCGAAATAAAAAGCCTTCCATCCCCTGTTTTAACCGCTCGCCAAGCTGTTTCCACTGTTGGCGTTTTGGCTCATCTATTTTTTTGGATACAGCGACATAGTTTCCGTGCGGTAAATATACAAGCTCATCAGAAGAAAATTCAATAATACCCGTCAGCTTCGGCCCTTTTGTTCCAATGCCTTCTTTTACAACTTGAACCAATACTTTTTCTCCTTCACGAATAAAAGCAGACATCGGCTGCTGATCCTTGTGAGGATTATCTGACTGCTGATAGGATACAAGTTCATTTCGATGAATAAATCCGTTCATTGATAAACCAATATCGATAAAGGCTGCTTGCATATGCGGCAGGACTTTTACGACTTTACCCCAATATATATCACCAATAATTTGATTCTCGCTTTGTTCTTCTAAATATATTTTTTCTAGTGTTTTATCGTTTATCACGGCTATACGTTTGGAAGAAGTAGCCGCGTTAATGATACATGCCTTCACATACATTGCCTCACTTTAATCTAAATTCATAGGAAAAAGTTCGGTCAGTGCAACCGAACTTTTTTCATTCTATTCTATGTTACTAGAAATCAGTAAACTGTTACAAGTTCATCTAGTGGGCTATTTGTTCTTTTTTCTACAAAGTAAGCGTGTAAAAGTTCATTTTCATCAATTTGTACATGATCGCCTGTTTGAGATGTAGCAATAATCATATGCTTACAACCTCTTTGGAATTTTTGCAGGACTTGATGGAGCGTCTCACTGGTTGATACACTTAGCGTTTTTAAAGCTCCAATTGGATGCTCTTTTCCATGATACCTCTCCAACAAAAAGCGCATGTAGACAAATTGCCTGCTCTTCCATTCCAAATATCCGGATATAATTAAAAATGAAATAACAATCCATAAGTGCAGCTGAAAAGGATGCATAATGACGGCGTAGATAATACCGATAGCTAAAAAAAACGTTGATAACCGGAGTGCAAGCTTATGCGCTTCTAAAAATGGTAAAGAACGACTGCACATTAAAAAAAGCAGCTTCCCTCCGTCCAATGGCCAAATGGGCAAAAGGTTAAACAGTAAAATTACTGTGCATTGAAACATAAATTGCTCATACGTTTCCAAAGACAACACATTTATTTTCATTAATAAGAAAGCAGCTCCAAACATCCAAAGATGCTGAAGAGGTCCACTTATTGTCACAATAAACTCTTCTCGAAATGGACGATTACCATGTTCATCTACTTCTGCTACTCCTCCAAAAGGTAAGAGCATAATTCTACGAATTCGCCAAGAAAAACACTGAGCCGCTACGGCGTGGCCCAGTTCATGAATAATTACAATAATAAATAACAAAAAAAGCTGCTTTACCGTAGCCGTTAAGATACCAATTACGAAAATCCCCCAAAACAATGGATGAATGTGAATTTTCATTAATAACGAAAAAGCACTATTCAAATTGAATCACCTGACTAGGATCCACAAACTTATCGCCTTTTTTAATAGCAAAATAGAACGTTCCAGCATCGCCTTTTTTACTGTTTTCCACAATTCCTACTTCTTTGCCTTTATTCACAAAATCATACATGCTAACATTGATTTTTTTGAGCTGTCCATACCAAGTTTCAGTTCCATCGGCATGTTGAATAATAACGGTATTCCCAGTATCATCACGTTTTCCTACATACCTTACAATACCTTCACTCATTGCTTCTACAACAGAATCTACTCCTGTTTGAACCGTCACGCCTTGCTTACTTTGAGCAAATGTTTCCGTTACTTTCCCTGAAGCTGGAGTAGCGTATTCTCCGCTTACACTTTGCTCCGTTTTGCTAGACTCCTTATTCGGCAGTAGCGTTAACGGCTTCCCAAACTTATCTTCATACCAAGAGGAAACAGCCGCAAACTGAAATTCTTTATCCATTGTTTGTTGAACCACCACTCTGGCCTGTTCAAAAGCAGGAGAAGCGTTCTTGAACATAATCCCTACAATTAACACTAAGCAGGCCGAAGCTAAAATTTTAAATAAAAAGCGTTCTTTTCGAAATAACGGGTGATATTCCTTTGCTGATGGTGTGTATTCAACCGCAGAATAATCCATCGATCCATATTTTTCTTCTTCACTCATTAAGGACGTATGAAGAGGTTCTTGAGGAAGACGCTTCGTTGTATTTAATTGTTTTCGCTTGCGCTCAGCAATTCGTTTACGGATTTCATCAGCACGTCGATTCATGATTCATCATTCTCCTTGTTCTTATCGTATAATCAACTATATGACTTGTCCGTGGAGCTTATGACAGCTTGACTCTACAAAATCACACAAATAAAAAAAGCTTCCTCTATCGGAAGCTTTTTAAGAACGAACACCAAAGAATCGTTTAATACGTGCAAACATTCCCTTATCTTCTTCATCTAACGATTGAAGAGGAACCGTTTCACCTAGAATACGTCTTGCAATATTACGATATGCAATTGATGCTTTGCTTGATGGATCCATGACAATTGGTTCACCGTTGTTAGAAGCACGAATAACATTTTCATCGTCAGCAACGATTCCAATTAAATCAACAGCCAGAAGCTGAGAAATTTCTTCCACGTCCAGCATGTCTCCATTTTTCATCATATGACTACGGATTCGGTTAATAACCAGTTTTGGAGATTCGATATCCTCTTGCTCCAATAATCCAATAATACGGTCAGCATCACGAACAGCTGAAACTTCCGGTGTTGTCACAACGAGTGCCTTATCAGCGCCAGCTACGGCATTCTTATAGCCTTGTTCAATACCAGCTGGGCAATCAATAACCACATAGTCATAGTCTTGCTTTAACTGAAGAACTAACTCTCGCATTTGTTCTGGTTGAACAGCTGTTTTGTCACTCGTTTGAGCAGCAGGAAGTAAGTACAAACATTCAAAACGCTTGTCCTTAATCAAGGCTTTTTGCGGTTGGCATCGACCTTCTACCACGTCTACAAGATCATAAATAATACGATTTTCAAGCCCCATTACAACATCCAAGTTGCGTAAGCCGATATCAGTGTCTACTAGACACACGCGCTTTCCAGCTAATGCTAGAGCAGTACCTAAATTGGCTGATGTCGTTGTTTTTCCAACTCCACCTTTACCAGACGTAACAACAATAGCCTCTCCCACTGTCAAATTCTCCTTTCTACCCTGGTCAAATTCGGTCTTAGATGCGGTAAAGCTTGCACGCGATCTATCACCATTTGATCATTATCATCTAAGTATGCACATTCCATTATATTCTCTTCCTTCTCACTGCGCTCTTCTTCTGATCGGGTAATGATATCAGCAATGCGCAGCTGTGAAGGTTTCATTAACGATGCAGCAATAACGGCGTTTTTATTGCCGCGATATCCTGCATGAGCAATCCCTTTTAAAGCACCTAATACAAATAAATTTCCTCCAGCTACAACGGTTCCTCCGGGATTTACGTCTCCGACTAGAAGCAAATCGCCTTCTACATGGAGAACCTGTCCTGAACGAACTACCTTTGTAACAGATACTAATTCACTTTCTTCTCTTACTCGGACTGCATCTTGCTTTAAAATAACGTTACTATCAATTTGTTTAACTACTAAATACTGATTTTCTTCTATGAGCGCCTTCAATTCGGTTTCCTGCTCTGTAGTTAAATAACGATTTCCGATTTTGACATACACTGTGACGATTTGATCGGCATCGCCATGCTTATTTGTCAAAAGCTTCGTCTTAAGTTCCGTCAAAAGCTCTGCAAATGAACATGTATCATTGAGATGCAACGTTAATCCATCTTTTGTTCCTTTAATTGTCACATTTTGTTGCTTTTGTTTATTCAAGACGCTCACCTCAACGAATATATAATTTCGACAGAGACTTACTCAATTCCTTTTTTTCGTTTCTTCAATCAGCATTTTTATCACATCACGAACGAGAAGCGTAATATATTTTCGGATCAGCGTTCATCGATAAATTTAGCGAAATATTGAAAACATCTTTGAAGCGGAAATGCAAAAATGAGTGCAAATATGGCATTTAAAATGATGGTTGCGTAAAATCGCTCTTGCAAGAAGCGACCAATGGTCATATCGGATATATTAATAATGCTATTAATTCCATATACATAAAACTCAATAATGGCTACAGCTAATAGCGACATGCAGATTACGATAAGCGTATTTTGCTGAAAAATCTTCATTAGTTTTGATACGATATAGCATACGGCCGGCAATCCAAGCGCGTATACTCCTAAGACATCCGTAAAGGCAATATCGTACATGAATCCAAGGATTACCCCATATAGCATCGCTTGCTTTGGGTGATAATACACTGCCATAAAAGCCAGTACCACTACAACAAAGTGAGGCGATAGAATCCAGTCTCGCCATGGTGATGCCATGGCGACAAAATTAACAAAGATACTTTCAAACATAAAAACGACAAGCACGAGAATAGGAAGGACAAACCGCTTCATCAGTTAGCCTCCTCCGCCCCTAAATCGTCTTCAGCAGCGGGCGCACTTCTTTTAGCTACAACTACGTTATCTAAGTCATACAAGTCAGCAGCAGGTTTGATATAAGCTTTTTTCGTTAATCCATATTCATCAGGCTCAATTTTTGTGATAACGCCAATTGGAAGATTGCTAGGAAAAATGCCGTCTTCTTGTCCTAGACCGGACGTTACTACTTTTTGCTTTTCTTTAATATCAGCATCAAAAGGAATACGACGCATAACAAGCGCCTGTTCTTTATCATCATAGCCTTCAATTAAACCAAACACTTCTTTTTTAGCCTGAATTTTAGCAGATACACGGTTTGTACGATCTGATGAACTAATTAACTGCACAGTAGATGTGAACTTAGATGCATGCTTCACTTTACCAATCAGCCCTTCAGGAGTCATAACAGCCATATTTTCCTGTACATTATGAACCGTCCCTTTATCAATGGCAATTACCTCATGCCAACGGTCTGGATTACGAGCAATAACTGTTGCTTCGATTGGATTGTATTGACTTAAATCCGTTTTTTTGTCGAGCTGTGCTCTTAATTTTTTATTTTCTTGCTGCAAAGCGTTGGCTTTCGTTTCTAATTGCATGCGTTCGTCTAAACGGGCTTTTAATACCTCGTTTTCTTCGTATGTACGCTTTAAGTCACCTACATTCTGAAAGAAACCCGCTACAAATTGTGCGGGTTCATTAAAGGTAGCCTGAACAAGACCAACCGTATCTTTGACAAACTGTTCAGGCCACGTTACATTTTTACGACCATTTAACGAAAAACCAATCAATGCCACTAATACAATAATACTGACCAATAAAATAACTAAACGTTTATTTAAGAAAAATTGTGGCACGATCTACACCTCTTAATATTTAGCGATATGAATCGCTTGTACGATTTTTAAATAAATCAATGTGTTCTAACGCTTTCCCAGTTCCAATTGCAACACAGTCAAGCGGATCTTCTGCGATGACAACCGGCATATTTGTTTCTTCACTAATAACTTTATCTAAATTACGTAGCAATGCGCCACCGCCTGTTAATACAATACCGCGATCCATAATATCTGCCGCAAGTTCAGGTGGTGTTTTTTCTAATGTACTTTTTACTGAATCGACAATAGAAGCCACTGTATCTTTTAGCGCTTCTGCAATTTCTTCTGCTGAAATTTCGATTGTTTTCGGTAGACCTGTTAGTAAGTCACGTCCGCGAATTTCCATGTTTTCAATACCTTCTGGAATTCCGGCAGAACCGACTTCTACTTTTAATGCTTCTGACGTACGCTCACCGATCATTAAATTGTAATTCTTGCGAATATATTGAATAATCGCTTCATCCATCTCGTCCCCAGCGATACGGATTGACTGACATGTTACGATTCCGCCTAAAGAAATAATCGCAACTTCTGTTGTTCCTCCACCAATATCTACTACCATACTTCCCGTTGGCTCCCAAACCGGTAGATTGGCGCCGATTGCTGCAGCAAACGGTTCTTCAATTGTATACGCATCACGCGCGCCAGCCTGACGAGTCGCATCAATAACGGCACGCTTCTCAACAGCTGTAATGCCAGAAGGTACACAAACCATTACATACGGCTTACCCGCAAACAAACTTTTTGTTTTTTGAGCTTGATTGATGTAATATTTCATCATCGTCGCAGTTGTTTCGTAATCTGCAATAACTCCATCTTTCATTGGACGAAGGGCTACTACGTTCCCAGGTGTACGACCAATCATATTTTTTGCATCGTTACCTACCGCAACGATTTGTTTTGTATCAGTTTGCAAAGCCACAACAGACGGCTCACGCACAACAATTCCTTTTCCTTTTACATAAACGAGCGTATTTGCAGTACCCAAATCTATTCCAAGGTCTCTAGTACCGATTCCAAACATGTGTCTCTTCCTTTCTCTTACCAAAATGCAAAGGTAAAAATTCCATAATTCAATTTCTTCATTTCATAAGTAACATTTTTTATTTTCTATACTTTTTTCATAGATGTCAACGCCAAATATTGTATGATAAAAAGTCATACTTTGTCTATTAATAACGAATGATTGTAAAGAACTTGTCATTTAAAATCATGACTACTATTATAACCCAAGGATTTTAAAAAGCATAGCCTTACATGTATCCTTTTTCTTTTAAACTAATATATTTTCGATCTCCGATAATTAAATGATCTAACAATTCAATTCCTATGATAAATCCGCACTCTTTTAAGCGCTTCGTTACCTCTATATCTTCTCTGCTGGGAGTAGGGTCGCCGGAGGGATGATTATGAATACAAATAAGAGATGCAGCTGAACGGCGAAAGGCTTCTTTAAATACTTCTCTTGGATGGACAATAGATGAATTGAGGCTTCCGATAAAAATGGTTTGCTTGTGGAGAACTTGATTTTTCGTGTTGAGATATAAACAGACGAAATGCTCTTGGGACAGCACGCGCATTTCTTCCATCACATAATTAGCTCCGTCTTCAGGGCCATGAATGGTATATCGCTCACTAGATTTCCGCTGTACAATCCTCTTACCTATTTCAATAGCCGCTATAATTTGAATCGCTTTTGCAGGTCCGATACCTTTAATATTCATCATTTCATCAAGCGATGCATGCTGTAAAAGTTGAAGACCTTCAAAATGCGTTAATATGCGATTGGACAGCTGAAGAACAGATTCATCTTTGGTTCCGGTGCGCAGCAAAATAGCAATAAGCTCGTGGTTAGAAAGACTAGAAGCACCCATTGCCACAAGGCGCTCTCGAGGTCTTTCATCTTGAGGAAAATCTTTAATTAGCAATGATTGATCCAATTTCGTCACTCCTTTTTAGTAGACGAAACCGTATTGTTTTAGCTCACGTATTGTTCGGGAGAGCGGCAAGCCCACCACGGAGAAATAGTCTCCTTCAATTTTTTTAACTAGCGCAGCACCGAGACCTTGAATTCCATAAGAACCAGCCTTGTCCATAGGCTCTCCTGACTCTACGTACTGTACGATTTCATCTTGTTCAATCGGCCAAAACTCTACATCAGTTTGTTCATAAAACGTATGAACTTTTGCATTTGATACGAACGCTACTCCAGTTAACACCTGATGTTTTTGACCTGACAGCATCGTAAGTGTTTCAATCGCTTCTTGTTTCGTTTTTGGCTTTCCTAAAATACGATTGCCATATACGACAACTGTATCGGCGCCTAGGACCATATCCTCTTTATAATGCGAAGCGACGTCCACTGCTTTTTGCCTAGCTAAATCCATTACTACCTCGGACGGAGTGTATGATGGATTGACGATTTCTTCAATTGTACTAACGTGAACGGTAAAGGGAATGTGAAGCTGCTGAAGTAATTCTTTTCGACGAGGAGAGCCTGAGGCTAAAATTAATGTTTGTTTCATACATCTCACCTTTGCATTTTGATTTTAAAAAAGAAGGACACACCGTTATTTTAGCAATTTCATCTCTAAATGACAATAAACAAGTGAGGCAGCATTACACTACCTCACCTGTTAAGACGTTACAAGGCTTTCATACTGCTGAAGAGCTTTTAACACGTATCCCTGAGCAAGCCAAGCGTCTTTACTGCTTTTATTGTCTTCATATGAAGAAAGAGAAGCCGCAGCCTTTTGAAGGGTGCTCACCATGGTTTTAATGTCTTCATTTGACGCTTCTTTCTGAACTTTTGTCAGCTCTTTTTTCAAAGATTTGATATCAGCTACCCGCTCTCCCTCAATCGCTTTAACAGATTGATCTAAGAGATTAGCCATAAACGGCTGCGCTGTTGTTATAACCGTTTGATCTTTTTTCCCTAATTCGCTGGTGGGCTTAATTTCATAAGACTTTACATATACATCTTTACCTTGTTGTTTATACGTTTTACTAAGTGCCTTTGCTTTTTCTTCTCCAGTGGCAGCACCAACGACAAGAGAATAGGTTTTAGGTGAAAAAATCTCGCCTGCTTCGTTCTCTTCTTTCCATTTATCCATTGCTTTATTTGCAGCAGCTTTTGATGAAAAAGCACCTGCTTGCACAATGTAAAAGGAAAAAGGGTCTAAAGTAGAAGCAGCAGCTGACGTATCCTTCGATTCCTGTTCGCTTTTCTTTTCAGCTTTACCAACACTTTCAGTGGCAGACGCTGTTTGAGCAGTTTTTTCTTCTTTCGCTCGCTCACTTGTTTGTGCTTTTCCTACAGGCTGTTCGCTTCCTGTCATCATTTTCACACCAACCATACCAATGCCGCTGCCTATTCCGACTGCTAGCAATACAATCACAGCCGTTCGTTTGATCACACCGCCGTTTACTGTTTTAATCGAAACATTTTTAGGATGTAATCGCGGCTTTTTCTTCTTTTCATTTCTTACATCTTCAATAAACACCACTTTATTTTCTTCCACATGAGAATCTTTGGATGCCGGTTCCGGAAGAACCCACGTAAATTCGTCTTTTTCCGGCGCTTGTTCTTCCTTCTCATCCTTAGATTGACCATTGATTTTAATTGAAATTTTTCGTTCCTGCTTGTCCACTGCCCCACCGCCTTTAGTTAACGTAGTCTTAGTACCGGTTGTAAGCTGAGGTAAACCGACATAAAACATACACTTTTTTCCATGCTATCATAGAAGAAAAAAAAATAACAAGACATTTGTCGTCTTGTTACAAAAGGTTTTCGCTATTTAGTTACAGAAATTTTAACTTTGTCGAAGACTTGAAGCTCAATAAAAATAGTTGCTAACATACCAATCTATCAATTCGTTTCCATGAAAATAAGCAGCGATTGTCCCTATAAAAATAAAAGGAACGAAAGGAATTGGTACACCTACCTTTGCCTTTTTCATTAATAATGCTCCTATACTAACGGTTCCGCCTATTAATATAGCTAAAAAAAGTGATAGCAAAACAAGCTTTACTCCAAGCACAATACCAATCAAACCATACAATTTAATATCTCCTTCTCCAAGGCCTCCTCTGCTGAGAAATGCGATTAGAAAGAGGAGAAAAAATGCGATTCCTCCTCCCATTAAAGAATCACTCCACGAAGTTAATGGAATGAAAAGACGCTCAAGAAGAAAGATAGGCAAAAAGAAAAGCAGCACCTTATTTGGGACAATCATATAGGCTATATCTGAGACAACGATAATTGTTAAAAAAGAAACAAAAGTTAATATGACAATCAGTTCTAACGTCATATTCAATTTTAAAAAAGCATATACAAATAAACTTCCTGTCGAAAATTCTACGAACGGGTAGATGAAGGAGATTTTTTTGCGACACATACTACATTTTCCTGCATTTTTAATGTAGGAGACTACGGGGATTAACTGTTGTGGAGAAAGAACGTATAAACAGTGTGGACAATGAAATCTTGGAGATAAAATAGATTTTCCCTGAGGAATTCTAAGGCCTGCTACGTTGTAAAATGAACCTAGAGTGATACCTGAAACGAATAGATAAAGGTAAATTATACTCATACGACTCCTTCCATTTCAGGGGTATAGAATACTAACTGTAGATTTTCTTTTGAATGGGGCAATGTATCTTTTCCTTTTAAATAGCTGCCAATAAACGGTATGAGAAAAGCTGCTAGAAGACCTATTACGATAACCAGTATGATCACTTGCGTGAGAGAAAGTCCTTTATTCTCTTTTGACAGTTTATCCATTTCCACACCTCTCTTTTATTGATTAGTATCAAACAGCTCCTTCATTAATAAACTGAATCTTAATACCCATAAAAGTCATATTCTGTATGCCTCCTTCCTTAAAACACACCTTTTATAGGTAATAAGAATTATACCACTAAAAAACAAAAACAGCATAAAAAAACGTCTGCAAAAGCAGACGTTTTTTAATAGTAAGGAGCCATAAATAAGTAGACAATTACACCTGTAAGGCTTACATAAAGCCAGATTGGCATTGTCCATCGCACAATTTTTTTATGTTTTTCAACTTGCATTGTCCAGCCCCACACAAGTGCAAACAGTGCCAGCGGAACGATAATCGCTGCTAAGAAACTGTGTGTGATCAAAATAAAGAAGTAAATGGGACGAACAATTCCTTCTCCACCAAACGTAGCTGTTTCCGTTGAGATATAGTGGAACGTTAAATATGAAACTAAAAAGAGCAGTGTAGAAGTGAATGCCGCTAAGATAAACCCTCTATGAGCATTGATGTTTTTTCTAAAGATTGAAATCAACGCTGCAACTAAAAAAATAAACGTAAAACTATTCAAAATAGCATTTAACCGTGGAAAGATAGTCAAATCAAAACTTACTTTTCCTTGATAGCCAATATTCGAAAAGAATAGCAGTAAGATAATAACATTCGCTATCACTGAAAAGGTAAGAATAATACCGGTAAAGTTTTTATTACTTTTCGGTACAATTTTTTCATTATTCTTACTCATGTTAACAATCTCCTTATTTAGTGATGTACATGTTTATTATATATCACTTACCTAGGGGGTGAAAGTGACAATACTTTGAACTTAGTGCTTCCTTATTATTTGTATCCCTTTCATACATTATGTTAAAAGCAGCAAGATTTCACTTGCTGCTTCTGCTCATTTGAGAAGAAAGGCCCGCACTTCTGATATAAAATACAGAGACCCTGTAATCACGACCATGTCTTGTTCACCTGTCGCCTTTTCCTTTACGTAAGCAATTGCTTTTTTCCACTCCTCGTCCATATGCTTATTACGATGAGTACTCATCTCATAAAGCTCCCCAGCTGCGCGAGCACGAGGAAAGTCAAACGACGTAAATGTAATACTTGCAGCGATTGTTTCAAGTTCTTGGACCATTCGATCAGCGCTTTTATCATTTAAGCAGCTGAAGATTAAATGAATGTTTCGATCTTCATAATGAAGGCGTAAAGTAGATAACAAGCTATCAATGCCTTCTGCATTATGAGCCCCGTCAATAATCGTTAAAGGATGCTCATTTACTATCTCAAAGCGGCCGTTCCACTTTGTATGCTGAATCCCTTTTATCATTTGCTCATTGGAGATAGAAAGCTTTTTCTTTTCTTTTAAATAACAAACGGCCATCACAGCCAAAGCTGTATTTTTAACTTGATGATAGCCAAGCATATTTAATTGCAAGTGTTCAAATGTACCATACGGCGTTTTTAACGTAAAGCCTTCTCCATTTGCTAAGGGCTCATAGTTTTCAATTTTAAATTCTTTTCCTAACACAAATAACGAAGCCTGCTTCAAATTTGCCTCTTCTGTAATGACGTCAAGCGCCTTTACTTGCTCTGCACCAGTAATAATAGGGACTTCTTTTTTAATAATCCCCGCTTTTTCTGCTGCAATTTCTTCTACCGTATCACCTAGTATCGCCATGTGATCAAATCCAATGTTTGTAATAATACTCACCATAGGATTCACAACATTTGTTGAATCATATCGTCCCCCAAGACCTGTTTCAAACACAACATAGTCAACTGAATCATGATAGCCGAAATAAAGAAAAGCCATGATCGTAATCACTTCAAATTCCGTTGCTGACCCTAAGTCCGTATGTTCTAGTCGCTCCACTACAGGCTTTACTTCCTGAACAAGAGCGGTCATTGCTTCATTTGAAATAGGCTGTCCATTCACGCTAATCCGCTCATTAAATGTTTCGATATAAGGGGAAGTAAACGTTCCAACTTTATACCCTGCTTCTTCTAACATATTTCGCAAATACGAAACAGTAGAACCTTTACCATTCGTTCCAGCAACGTGAATAGCATTTATATTTTGCTGCGGAAAATCAAGCTGCTCTAGCATCCATTCCATTCGTTCTAACCCCGGCTTGATTCCAAAGCGAAGTCTGTTATGAATCCAATCAAGCGCTTCTTCATATGTCGTTATCATCTTTTATTCACCTTTCTTTTCCATCGCTATTATTATGTAAAGAAAAAGCGTCGCTATACAAGCCACGCTTTTTCTGTTAGTTTATTAACCCATTGATTATCCGCGTAATTCAGCAATACGAGACTGAACAGCTTCACGTTTTTCAACGTAATCTTGCTCTTTTGCACGCTCTTCTTCTACTACTTTAGCAGGCGCTTTTGCAATAAAGCCTTGGTTGTTTAATTTCTTTTGTACACGTTCTACTTCTTTGTTTAACTTATCGTATTCTTTTTCTAAACGGGCGATTTCTTCTTCGATATTAATTAAACCTTCAAGAGGTAAAATTAATTCTGCGCCTGTTACAACAGCAGTCATCGCTTTTTCATCTAATGAAACATCGGTTGAAATCACAAGCTCACTTGGATTACAGAAACGTTCTACATACGCACGATTCTTTTCAAGCTGACTTTGAATATTTTCATCTTTAGCTTTAATAAATAATTTTACTTGTTTGCTCATCGGCGTGTTCACTTCAGCACGAATGTTACGAACAGCACGGATAATATCTACAAGTAAACGCATATCGTTAGCAGCTTCTTTATCCGAAAGCTCAGCGCGTACTTCCGGCCATTTAGCTACTGTAATTGATTCACCTTCATGCGGCAAGCTTTGCCAAATTTCTTCAGTAATAAACGGCATGAATGGATGTAAAAGTCGCATTGTGTTATCAAGTACATAAGCTAAAATTGAGCGAGTGGTCTTTTTAGCTGCTTCATCTTCTCCGTAAAGAGGAAGTTTAGCCATTTCAATGTACCAATCGCAGAAGTCATCCCAAATAAAGTTATAAAGAATGCGTCCAACTTCACCAAATTCATATTTGTCAGCTAATTTTGTTACGTGCTCAATCGTTTCATTTAAGCGCGTTAAAATCCATTTATCCGCAACTGACTTTTCGCCTGATAAATCAAGCTCTTCAAATGTGATGCCGTCCATGTTCATTAATGCAAAACGAGAAGCATTCCAAATTTTATTTGCAAAGTTCCACGTCGCTTCGACTTTTTCAAAGCTGAAGCGTAAATCTTGTCCCGGTGAGCTTCCTGTAGATAAGAAATAGCGAAGAGAATCTGCACCGTATTTCTCGATTACTTCCATTGGATCTACGCCGTTACCAAGTGATTTACTCATCTTACGACCTTCAGCATCTCGTACAAGACCGTGAATAAGTACATCGTCAAACGGACGTTTACCCGTAAATTCAAGACCTTGGAAAATCATACGAGATACCCAGAAGAAAATAATGTCGTAGCCCGTTACAAGCACATTTGTTGGGTAGTAGCGTTTGAAATCAGCTGCATCCACATCCGGCCAGCCCATTGTTGAGAACGGCCATAGCGCTGAACTGAACCATGTGTCTAATACATCTGAATCCTGTTCCCAGTTTTCGATATCTGCTGGAGCCTCATGATCTACGTATACTTCTCCAGTTTCTTTATGATACCAAGCTGGAATGCGATGTCCCCACCAAAGCTGACGCGAAATACACCAGTCGCGAATATTTTCCATCCAGTGTAAGTATGTCTTTTCAAAACGATCAGGCACAAAGTTTACTTTTTCTTCTTGTTTTTGAAGATCTACTGCTTTATCTGCTAACGGCTGCATTTTTACAAACCACTGAGTTGATAAATAAGGTTCAACAACGGCACCGCTTCGTTCACTGTGACCTACTGAATGCATGTGGTCTTCAATGTTGAACAATACGCCGTCTTCTTGAAGGTCTTTAACAATTTGCTTACGGCAAGCAAAACGATCCATTCCTTCATATTTACCTGCTTTGTCATTCATCGTGCCGTCTTGATTCATCACTAAAATACGCTCTAAATTATGACGGTTTCCAATTTCAAAATCGTTCGGGTCATGAGCAGGCGTAATTTTTACCGCACCAGAACCAAATTCCATATCTACATAATCATCGCCTACGATTGGAATTTCACGACCTACAATCGGAAGGACAACCTTTTTGCCGATTAAGTGCTTATAGCGATCATCTTCAGGGTGAACAGCTACAGCCGTATCTCCTAGCATTGTTTCAGGACGAGTTGTTGCGATTTCAATATGTCCAGAACCATCTGCCAACGGATAGCGCATATGATAAAACGCACCTTGTACATCTTTGTAAATAACCTCGATGTCTGAAAGAGCTGTTTTTGTAGCTGGATCCCAGTTAATAATATATTCTCCGCGATAGATTAACCCTTTTTTGTAAAGCGTTACGAATACTTCGCGCACTGCTTTAGAAAGGCCTTCATCAAGCGTGAAGCGCTCGCGTGAATAGTCTAAGCCAAGTCCTAGCTTCGACCACTGCTGGCGAATAAAGCTTGCATATTCTTCTTTCCATTTCCACGTTTCGGCTACAAAATTTTCGCGGCCTAGATCGTAGCGGCTTTTCCCTTCGCTGCGAAGCTTTTCTTCTACTTTTGCCTGCGTTGCAATCCCCGCATGGTCCATGCCGGGAAGCCATAAAACGTCATAGCCTTGCATGCGCTTCATACGCGTTAAGATGTCTTGTAACGTTGTATCCCAAGCGTGGCCTAAATGCAGCTTGCCCGTTACGTTTGGGGGTGGAATTACAATTGTATATGGCTCTTTTTCAGGGTCATTTGTTGCTTCAAAAAACTTCCCGTCTAACCAATACTGATAACGATTTTCTTCAACGGCTTTTGGATCATACTTCGTTGGAAGAGTCACTTCTTTTTCAGACATAATGTATACCTCCATAATATAAAGTTTCAGTCTTTAGAAACTGTGTAAAGCTTTTATAAACATAAAAAAACTCCTTTCCTAATAAAAGGACGAAAGGAGTTGATTTCGCGGTACCACCTTTTTTTATAGACGTATCCCGTTTGATAAGCCTATACACTTCATTTCATAACGGTTGATTAACCGGCTTTTTCTACTGAGCTATGCAGCTGTTCAAAAAAGCTACTCATAGGCGACATTCCGAGTGCACATTCTTAAGAAATCTCACAGCAGCTGATTTCTCTCTCTGAAAGACGAACATCCCGTACTCTTCCTATTCACTGTATTTATGTATGAATTTCTCTTAATTATACTATATGAAAAAATGTTGAATCGTCAATAATCTTCTCCATTTTTTTATGATTATATTCATAATTTTTTTGTTCTGCTCTTTATTTTTTCATTCACTCGCTAATTTTGGAAATAAAATGAAAAGTCCGCTCAAAAAAATGGCACCATTTCTTTCTTTTTTCATATACTTACTTTAACCTGGGCACGTGGATTGAAAGGGGCATGTACAAATGAAGAAACGAATAAATGTAAATTCGTATCAGCTGCAGCGGTGGCTCAAAACAGCAGGAGCGGCTTGTGGACAGTTTATTGTTCCTTTAACAATTTTTCAAGGTATACGTACACTATTCTTCCCCACAACCTTTGATGTACTGTTGTTGGCACTTCTTGCCATACTAGCGGTTGCTTTATATTCGGACTGGATTTAAAAACCCAAGCGCTATTCGTTCGCTTGGGCTTGTGCAGCTGCTTCCGCTGCCATTTTTTTTTGCTGATCTACTTCAAATATTTTAATATTGAGCTGTTCAATGTTTTTCGTCAGCCAGTATGCTCGAATAAATGACTGCATATGTTCAAGCTCCGTTTTACTTTCTTTATGCTGCCTATATTGAACGATACACTGATACAAGGGTTCTGGAAACGCTAAATAACTGTGCAAAAGCAGTCTTTCCTCTTCTCTGAGAGCAAAATGTTTTTCATACGTACTAAACCACTCATAGCTGTCATAGGTAGTTACTGGGTACGTGCGAAGAGTACGGAAATAAAATGAGACCAAATCATAAATCGGTGAAGCATCTTTTGCATGTTCAAAGTTAATAAAAAAACCATTTCCCCGTTCGTCATAGATAAAATGTTTAGCCGATAGCTTTCCATGAGACGTAACCAGCCGGATCTTTTCCTTTTCTTCCATTTCATCGTTCCACTGATCGAGCTTTCCAAAACCAAACTCAAGCGCTCTTGTCATTTCATAATAAAATGTACAGTAATGCAACTCAAACGGGGACATATACACTTTCTTCTCGCATTCTACTACGTACTGCTTCAGCTCTTCCTGACGTTTTTCCCACGTTTCTTTCATCGATGTATAATGATTTTCTATATCTTCTTTTTTTACTTCTACTTCCTGCGCCGAAGCACCGTGAAGCTTAGCAAGCTCTTGAAATAATTTATGATATCGAATATCACGCTCTTCGGTTGGGTTATTTGGGAGCCACGGCATTAAGTAATACGAGCCGCTTTCATCTGAAACAATGGGCTGAGAACGCTTCGTTTGATAAATAGGGACAAAGCCCATCCACCCTTTTTGATACACGTTCTGCAACTTTTGAATGAAGTTCTGATTTCGCTCTTGATGATTCGCCATTTCTTTAAGCGCAAATACGCCAGTTTTTGTATAGACTTTTTTTACTTTTCCGTAGTCTTCGATAAAGTCAACATCTAAGTCATATTCTTTTAACAATACTTTGTAGTCTGCTACTGTCCGCTGCATCTATATTCTCCTTCCTCGTAAAAAATAAAGAAAACAGTTAAGACATTATATGCGTCAAAACTGTTTTCTTTCCGACTTTAACGAACGGGAATATTTAAGATGCTTCCTTCTTCCAGCTCATATTCATCTCCTAAATTATTCACTCGTAAAATGTTTTGTACATTCGTATTATAGCGGTTTGCTATCGTATCAAGCGAATCTCCGTCTTGAACAATACAAAGCTTCCACGTTGAAAAAGCTTCTTCTTCCCGCGAAAAGAGCTTTGTTAAATAAAGGGCGTTTTCATTTCGGCCGCTTTCATTTTCTTCTTTCCGAAATTCAACAATAATCTTTTCCTTTTCTTGCTCAGCCTCTTGTTGAACGTCAGCATACGTATTTAATTCACTAGCTTGCGATTCTTCGAAGCTTTCTTGCTCTTGACGAAGCTGAAAGAGCTCAATCACGTTGTCTTCTCTTTCTTCCTCGATTGGTGCCTCTTTTTTCACTTCGACTTCAAATGGTTCATATGCTTCCTCTTCATATTCCACGACCGGCTCAGCACGAGATTCTTTTTTAAATACAGATGAAAAATAACTAGGAGGCTTTTCTGAATGATCTTCTTCAATAGCCTCTGCCTCTAAAAGTGCGGGAGCTTCACGATAGCTTACGTCAAACTCTTGCTCCTCTTGTTTCTCTTCTTCTTGAGCAAAGTTTTCAGTATATACCTCTTCAGCATCGTCTGCTTCTTCATAGGAGACGATGTGCTGTTCTTCCGCAAACTCTTCCTCTTCTTCTCGTTCTTGTTCTTCATGCTGTTCCCCGTACAATCCTGTGATGGACAAGTCAGCCATTAGCTGCAGCTGATTTGTGCCTGGTAATTCATAATCAAATAAATCAATAGATACATATACATCTTCAATACTTTGAATACGATTTTTAGGAATGGTAATATCAACAGGAAATTGATGTGATAATTCAGCCGTTCCGTCTTCACGGACAGAGATAGATTGCACTTGATTCTCATTTGTATATTCGCGTAACGAGTGCTCTCCCTCGTACGTTTCGTATTCACCTGTTAATTGTAATGCTCCTCGAATAGACACATATTGGTCATATTCTTGAATAGATACTTGAGGCTCTAAGGAGATAGACAAAAGTTGTGAGACTTCCTGTCCTTTTTGAAACCATACTGATTCTTCTACGGAAAAACGCAGACATGATAAATTATCCTGCGACAAATTGTTCTCCCCCTTCCAACACCCGCCAGGTAATAGCGCGGTCATTAAAGATGTATGAACAAATAAATTAAAATATGTCTTGAAAACTAAAAAAGCTTACGGAATCCTCCGTAAGCTTCTTTATAAAAGTTATTTCTATTTAGCTGTTTATCCACGCAACTTTGAAAAAGCTTTTTCAGCTGCTGCAATTGTATGTTCAATGTCTGCATCTGTATGAGAAGTTGATAAAAACATTCCTTCGAATTGAGAAGGAGGTAAAAACACGCCTTCATTAGCCATTTCACGATAGTAAGCTGCAAAATAATCTAAATTCGATGTTTTCGCTGTTTCGTAATTTATGACCTGTTCGTTTGTGAAGAAGAAACCGATCATTGAACCAGCTCGGTTTACGGTAAACGGCACATCATATTTTTCAGCTGCTGCCATCAATCCTTCTTCTAAGCGATCTGCTTTACGAATGAACTCATCGTAGGATTGAGGTGTCAGCTGTGTTAATGTCTCGTATCCAGCTGTCATCGCAAGCGGATTACCTGATAATGTACCTGCTTGATAAATCGGGCCGCTTGGTGCAACTCGCTCCATAATTTCAGCTTTACCACCGTAAGCACCTACTGGTAAACCACCACCGATTACTTTTCCTAAGCAAGTTAAGTCAGGCGTAATGTTGTAGTAGCCCTGTGCACAGTTGTACGCTACGCGGAACCCTGTCATTACTTCATCAAAAATGAGCAGTGAGCCATATTCTGATGTGATATCACGAAGCCCTTGTAAGAAACCGGGCTGAGGTGGTACCACACCCATATTTCCTGCTACCGGTTCAACGATTACTCCGGCAATGTCATCTCCGAATTCTTTAAAAGCATATTGTACGCTTTCTAAATCATTGTACGGCACTGTAATCGTGTTTTTAGCGATTCCTTCAGGCACTCCCGGGCTATCTGGTAGGCCTAACGTTGCAACGCCTGAGCCAGCTTTAATGAGAAGAGAGTCACCGTGTCCATGGTAACAGCCTTCAAATTTTAAAATTTTGTTGCGGCCCGTATAGCCACGCGCTAAACGCAGTGCGCTCATCGTTGCTTCCGTACCTGAACTCACCATACGGACGATTTCGATTGAAGGAACGCGCTCAATCACAACTTTAGCGAGCTCATTTTCAATTAATGTTGGTGCACCAAAGCTTGTACCAGATTCCGTTACTTTTTTTACTGCTTCAACTACTTGATCGTTGGAATGTCCGTGAATTAAAGGTCCCCATGATAAGACGTAGTCAATATATTTGTTGCCGTCAATATCGTAAATCGTAGCGCCTTTTCCTCGTTCCATAAAAATAGGATCCATATCTACTGATTTAAATGCACGAACAGGACTGTTTACTCCACCCGGCATTAGTTGCTGCGCTTCTAAAAAAGCTGCTTTTGACTTTTCATAACTTCTCATGTGTAAGCCTCCTTAATTACTTGTCAGATAACCAGCGTGCTGCGTCTTTAGCATGATACGTTACAATTAAATCCGCTCCTGCACGCTTCATGCTAATTAATTTTTCAAGAACAATCTCTTTTTCATTTACCCAGCCGTTTTGAGCTGCCGCTTTAATCATTGAATATTCACCGCTCACATTATAAGCCACTACAGGTAAATTAAACGTATTTTTCACATCGCGCATAATATCTAAATATGGTAGAGCTGGTTTTACAATTAAGAAATCTGCTCCTTCTTCGACATCAGATTCCGCTTCTCGAAGTGCCTCTAAGCGATTAGCTGGGTCCATTTGATATGTTTTACGGTCTCCAAATTGAGGAGAAGAATGCGCTGCATCACGGAATGGTCCGTAAAAAGCAGATGCATATTTAACAGCATAAGACATCACCGGCACATCTTCAAATCCAGCTTCGTCTAGACCGTGGCGAATAGCTGCCACGAAACCGTCCATCATGTTTGAAGGCGCAATAATATCCGCTCCTGCTTTAGCTTGACTAACCGCTGTACGCGCTAATAAGTCAAGGCTAGGATCGTTTAAGATTTTTCCGTCTTCAATTACACCACAGTGGCCATGATCTGTGTATTGACACAAGCATGTATCTGCGATAACAACAAAATCTGGAAAATTTTCTTTAATTTGACGAATACCTTTTTGGACAATTCCGTGGTCATGGTATGCCTGTGAGCCGACCGCATCTTTTTCAGCGGGAACACCAAATACCATAGCTGACTTGATTCCTAAATCGACTAACTCTTGGATTTCATCATTCAAGTAGTCTAAAGAAATTTGATCCACACCTGGCATTGATTTTACAGCATTTCTTTTTTGTTCACCTTCTACAATAAAAATAGGATATATAAAGTCTTCCGGATGTAAATGTGTTTCACGTACAAGCGCACGCATATTTACAGAATTACGAAGACGACGATGACGTGTAAATTGTAAATCTTTCATGTTAAAATCCTCCTTTATTATTCAAAACAACTAACCAACATATCTATCATACCATTTATTGTGTATGTGTTAGGAACAAGATGCTTAATTCCATATTCGCTCGCCGTCTGACTCGTAATAGGACCGATGCAAACAACTTTGGTTTCATTTATAAGCTCAAGCCAATTCGGAATATCTTTAACTGACTCGACAAAAAATCTCACTGTAGAAGAACTTGTAAAAGTAATGGCATCAATTCCTGTTTCTAAATGTTGCTTAACCAAGCGTTCAGAGCCTTGATTTCGAATGGTCTGATATACAACTAAATCCGTTACCTCACACTCTTTTAACCCATCTTTTAAAACAGAGCGGGCTAATTGTCCTCGTACAAGGAGAACTCGCTCGTGATGTAACACATTTGCTTTTAACGACTCAAGAAGTGATTCGGCAACGTATTCTTTTGGAACAAGTTGCACGTTAACATCGTATTTTTCCAGCAATTTTGCGGTTTTTTCTCCAACCGCAGCCACTTTTAATCTTTTTAAAGCACTCCGACTGATATTTAACTCTTTTAGCCATTCAAAGAAAAAAGAAATGCCGTTTTGACTTGTAAAAACAATCCAATCAAAACAGTCAATCGACAGCAGGACATCTTCCACTTCTTTTTCATTGTTAGAACGTGCAAACGTGAGGACTGGTAAGCTTAAAGGTATGCCTCCAAGCTTTTTAATCTGTGCTGCAAATGAATGAGCCTGCTTCGCTTCTCTTGTAATCAAAACTTTTTTCAAAAAAAGAGGAGCCTCATGACTCATTATTTGTCCAGCTCCTCTTTTACGCGGTCAATTAAAAGCTTAGCTCCTTGAGATGTTAAGCGACTAGCAGCTTCTGAACCGATAGCAACGGGGTCTTTTCCCGTAATGTGCTCTTTATAAATCGTTTTGCCATCAGGAGATGCGACTAGCGACGTTAGCTCAATATTTCCACCGTCTACTATACGCCCATATCCCGCAATCGGCACTTGGCATCCGCCTTCCATCTCTTTTAAAAATACGCGTTCAGCTCTAACAGCACGAGCCGTTTCATCATGATTTAGAGTTTGAAGAAGCGATAATAATTCATCGTCATTTTCTCGGCATTCGATAGCTAAAGCTCCTTGTCCTACAGCAGGAACACTTATTTCCGGCTCTAGGTACTGAGTGACCGTATCTCTCGACCAGCCCATACGAGATAGTCCTGCAGCGGCCAAGATAATCGCATCGTAATCTTCATTTTTTAATTTCTCTAGGCGTGTATCGATATTTCCTCGAATCCATTTAATTTCGATATCTGAACGCATAGATAGAAGCTGTGCCCCTCGACGCAAGCTGCTTGTCCCAATCACAGCACCGCTTGGCAGCTCCTCAAATCGCTCACCATTTTTTGAAATAAGCGCATCACGGTGATCTCTCGTAAAGGAATACATCCAATCGTTAATCCTTCTGGCAAAACAGCCGGCATATCTTTCATACTATGAACGGCCATATCAATTTCTTTATCTAACATGGCTTGTTCAATTTCTTTTACAAAAAGACCTTTACCGCCTACTTTGGACAGCGTTACATTTAAAATTTTGTCCCCTTTTGTCACCATTTCTTTAATTTCAAACTCAAAAGGAAGACCTTGTTTTTTTAACTGTTCAATGACCCACTTGGTCTGTGTTAACGCAAGTTTGCTTCGACGAGAGCCGACAATAATTTTTCGCATGTTGTCCTCCTAATTACGAACCCCAAAAGTGAAAATTCGATAAACTGCCAAATAAAAAGAAATTAATAAGTAAGACTAAGAACAATCCAATATTCCACATCGCGATTGCCTTTCCTTGAATACCTCTACGCAGTCTAGCATACAAGTAAGCGCTGTATGCAACAAACATTAAAAATGAACCTAACACTTTTGTATCGTACCAATGAAAATCTACGTATTTAATATAAGCCCATATGATTCCTAAGATTAACGAAAGCAATAACAGCGGTACACCAATTAAAATTAATACATAGGACATGTAATCTAGCTTTGTTAAATCTTCAATTCTTAGCAAGCGCTTGCCCCATTTCTTCTTTTTCAATAAATTATACTGAACAAGATACAGTGCAGAAAAAACAAAAGAAACTGAAAAAGCGCCGTAAGATAAAATAGCCATGGTAATATGGATGATTAATAATTCTGACACAAGGCGCTCCGACTGGACAGCCGTGTATGTTTCAAGTGGAGCAAACGTATGAATAGCCATAATTAAGAAACCAATCACATTTGTAAAAAACACCATAAAATCAACGCGGAACAGGCGATTAATCACAAGTGAAAGAGTAATTAACACCCACGCGTAAAAATACAGCCCTTCAGAAACAGTAAGAATAGGAAACCTTCCCGTCTCAAACATTCGTAAAATTAAAAAGGCTGTTTGCAAAACCCATACAATAGAAAGTAACCAGAAGGCTATCGAGTTTGCCTTCCGGTTATTTTGTACAAAATCAATAAAATATAATAAAACGCTCACCGCGTATAAAATCACAATCAATTCATAGATTCTGGTTAATTCCATATCAACCATTATTCAATCCTCACTTAAGACTGATAAGCTACTGAATGAGACGTAATCGATGTATGAAGCTGCTCTTCTTTTTCTTTTTGCAAAGCAACTTCCTGTTCAATATTAAAAATCTTCATGAACAGCTCTAAAGACTCTTCAGCATGTTTCTCTCCAGCCAATTCTTTCGCGTGTAAAATTGGATCGCGAAGAAGTTGATTAATTATACTTTTTGTATGTTTATTTAACACTTTGCGCTCACGCTCAGATAAATCTGGGAGCTTACGATCAATGCTTTTCATCGTTTCAGCTTGAATGGTAAGTGCTTTTTGACGAAGTGCAGAAATAACAGGTACAACGCCTAATGTACCAAGCCAAGACTTGAAAGCAACAATTTCAGCTTCAAGCATAATTTCAATTTCATCCGCAGCTTTTTGACGCTCTTGCAAATTAGATTCTACAATCCCGTTTAAATCGTCGATATCGTATAAAAAGACCGTCTCTAGCTCATCTAGTTCTGGATCTAAGTCACGCGGAACGGCGATGTCTACCATAAACAATGGACGACCTTTACGCGTACGCTCTGCTTCACTCATCATTCGTTTCGTTACTACATAGTCATTAGCTCCTGTTGAACTAATTAAAATATCTGCTTCGCTTAAAGCATGTTGAAGATCAGCAAATGGTTTGGCTTCTCCAGAAAAACGGTTTGCTAGCTCCTGTGCCTTTTCAAATGTTCGATTCACTACCGTTACTTTTTTAGCTCCGCTGCCATATAAATTCTGCACGGCCAGCTGACCCATTTTTCCCGCACCAAGAATCAATACGTGTTTAGATGATAAGTCTCCAAAAATCTTTTTAGCAAGCTCTACGGCTGCGTAGCTGACAGAAACTGCATTCGCACCAATTTCTGTTTCATGATGAGCTTTTTTGGCTAATGTCACAGCTTGTTTAAACAGCTGATTAAAAACCGTTCCAATTGTTTCTTCTTCTTGAGCAAGCAAAAAGCTTGAACGCACTTGTCCAAGAATTTGTGTTTCACCAATCACCATTGAATCTAATCCACATGCTACTCGGTATAAGTGTTCGATGGCTCCATCATTTTCATAGATGGTTAAATAAGGCGAAAACTCTTCTTTATCTATTCCGAACCATTCAGCTAAAAATGCTTTTACATAATAACGGCCCGTGTGTAATTGATCAACAACAGCATAAATTTCCGTACGATTGCATGTTGAAACAATGATGTTCTCCAAAATGCTTTTTTGGCCGCTTAACGTTTTCATGGCAGATGCTAGTTCTTGCTCATTAAAACTAAGCTTTTCTCTTATTTCAACAGGGGCTGTTCGAAAGTTTAAGCCGACTGCTATAATATGCATTTGTACATACCCCCTATAATTGAAATGTGCTTATTTATCCGAATTTGACGGGCAGTAACCCCTAAATTTCCAAAGAGCTACAGTGAGATAACTGCCCGTAAAATCCGGCGTTCTTCATTCTACTATTCGTAAAAACCGGCGGACATTACACAGATGTAATCTTCGCCTTATCTCTAACTATTATAACATGTTCTATAAGTCATTCGAAAAAAAAATGTGAACAGTCTTTGAAAACATGTGTTAAGATATTAACTGTTATTCCGTAATAAATTGTATCAAAAAAGCAGCGTTTTATCACGTTTTCTGTTTTGAAACACCTGGAGGTTACTATGAAAAAGCAATCAATGTTTTTTGGTGTCTTACTAGTTGGATTTGGAATCTTTTTCTTACTGAATGAACTACATATGAGCATTGCAGCAAAGGTATACACGTGGCCTGTACTGTTAATTTTAATAGGAGCGGCACTGTTAACTGAGTCTGCTTTATCTCAAGATCATTCAAACTTGCTTGCAAGTTACATATTAATCACTTTAGGTATTCATTTCTATGTAAGTGAACAAATTCCCTTTTGGCCTACGAATATTAGCATGGTCGTTTTTATGGTGGCCATTAGCTTTTTACTCAGTGCTAGAAAAGCCAAATCGGGCTTTTTCCAAGGCGGCACCCTTTTAATTATTGCCATTTTAATGATGTTTTCAGACCGTCTTAAACTATTTTTGCCAAAAGTTGAAGACGGCGTAAATTATTTAACAACCTTCTGGCCTATTTTATTGTTACTAGTTGGGCTATATTTATTATTTTTCAAACGAAAGTAATCTATGTAAACAAGTTAAAAAAATGGAACGTTTGACTCACTTCCTGGTAGAGTGATGATAAACGTTCCATTTTTTTAGCTTCTATTCCTTTGTTTAGTGAGTCATGCGATACTGCAAAGATTTCCACGCTTTATCTTTTCCTTCACCTGTTTCAGATGAGAAATGAATTAATTCATCATTTGGATCTAAATCCAGCGTTTCTCTCACTACTTTTAAGTGCTTCTGCCATTTTCCTTTAGGAATTTTATCGGCTTTCGTCGCAATAACCATAACGGGAAGGTCATGGTGCTTCAAAAACTCATACATCATAACGTCATCCTTTGAAGGAGCATGGCGTAGATCAACAATCATTAACACAGCTTTAAGCTGCTCACGATTTGTTAAATACGTTTCAATCATTTTCCCCCATGCTTCACGCTCTTTTTTAGACACTTTTGCAAATCCGTAGCCAGGTACGTCTACAAAGTGAAGGATTTCATTAATTAAAAAGAAGTTAAGCGTTTGAGTTTTTCCAGGCTTAGACGACGTACGCGCTAAGCTTTTGCGATTGAGCATCTTATTAATAAAAGATGATTTTCCTACATTTGAACGGCCTGCTAACGCAAATTCTGGCAGGTTTTCTTTAGGATATTGTTCAGGGCGTACGGCACTGATAACAATATCGGCTTGAGTTACTTTCATTTTACCTCTCCTACTAGCGCATGTTCCAATACTTGGTCCACATGTGACACAAGAACGATGTCTAATTCCTCTTGTACACTGTCAGGGATATCTTCAATATCACGTTCATTATCGTGAGGGATTAATATTTTAGTTAATCCGGCACGGTGTGCACTAAGTGACTTTTCTTTTAAACCACCGATTGGTAATACGCGACCTCTTAGTGTAATTTCTCCTGTCATTCCTACTTCTCTACGCACTGGTTTACCCGTTAGTGCTGATACTAGAGCAGTGGCAATGGTAATTCCTGCAGAAGGTCCATCCTTTGGTACAGCTCCTTCTGGAACATGGATATGAATATCATGTTTTTCATAAAACTTCTCATCAATTCCTAGTTTCTCTGCATTTGAACGCACATAGCTAAATGCCGCCTGAGCTGATTCTTTCATCACGTCTCCAAGCTTTCCGGTTAGCACTAGTCTTCCTTTACCAGGGGATAAGCTTACTTCAATGGCCAGCGTGTCTCCTCCTACAGTTGTGTAAGCAAGACCTGTAGCAACGCCAACTTGATCTTCCGTCTCAGCCTGTCCGTAGCGGAACCTAGGCTTACCAAGGAATTCTTCAAGCGTTTTGGCCGTCACCACCACGCGCTTTTTCTCACCAGAGACTACGATACGAGCTGCTTTTCGACAAATGGAAGCAATTTCGCGTTCAAGGTTACGAACACCAGCTTCTCTCGTATATAAACGTATGATTGCTGTTAAGGCGTCATCGCGAATCTGCAAATTGCCCTTTTGCAATCCGTGATTTTCTAGCTGGCGCAGCAATAGGTGACGCTTCGCGATTTCAAGCTTTTCCAGCTCCGTGTAACCAGCAATTTGAATAATTTCCATTCGATCGCGCAGCGGCCCCGGAATCGTAGCTAAGTTATTAGCTGTAGCCACGAACATCACTTTTGATAAATCATACGTTTCTTCTATATAGTGATCGCTGAAATTATGATTTTGTTCAGGATCCAATACTTCTAACAAAGCAGAAGACGGGTCTCCTCGGAAATCATTTGACATTTTATCGATTTCATCAAGCAGAAATACAGGGTTAATCGTTCCTGCTTTTTTCATTCCTTGAATAATGCGTCCAGGCATAGCTCCCACGTACGTGCGACGATGACCGCGGATTTCTGACTCATCTCTCACACCGCCTAGAGATACTCGTACAAAATGACGATCTAGAGACGTAGCAATTGAGCGGGCTAGGGATGTTTTCCCTACGCCAGGAGGTCCTGCTAAACATAAAATAGGGCCTTTAAGAGATTTTGTCAACTGCTGCACGGCTAGATATTCTAATACGCGTTCCTTCACTTTTTCAAGGCCATAGTGCTCATCGTTCAGCACTTGTTCAGCATTATGAATATTGAGCGTATCTTCCGTTTCGTTTGTCCAAGGTAGCGCAATCAACCACTCGATATAATTTCGAATGACTGAGCTTTCAGCGGAGGTAGCAGGAATTTTTTCATAGCGATCCAATTCTTTAAACGCCACTTGTTTGACATGGTCCGTCATCCCACTTGCTTCAATTTTTTCGCGAAGCGTTGCTACTTCTCCTGTCTTTCCTTCTTTGTCTCCAAGCTCTTTTTGAATCGCCTTCATTTGCTCACGAAGATAATACTCTTTCTGAGTGCGTTCCATTGATTTCTTTACACGCTGTCCAATTTTTTTCTCCAGTTGCAAAACTTCTTGCTCGTCTTGAATATGAGAAATGATCGTATTTAATCTTTCTTTCACATCAGTTGTTTCTAAAATTTCTTGTTTAAGCTGAATTTTTATTGGTAAATGAGAGGCTACAATATCTGCTAATCTTCCTGGTTCTTCAATGTCACTTACGGTTGAAAGAGTTTCAACGGACACCTTTTTGGAAAGTTTTATGTATTGTTCGAAATAGTCTAAAAGCGTGCGCATCAGCGCTTTATCTTCTACATCAACCTGATGTTCTTCATTTTGCTTTTCCACGTGTACAACAAAATATTCTTCGCTGTCTTCAAATTCTGTAACGGTTACGCGATTTAGCCCTTCTACTAAGACGCGCATCGTTCCATTCGGCAGCTTTAGCATTTGTTTAATTTTTGCCAACGTACCGGTTCTATATAAATCCTCTTTTGTTGGTTCATCGATACCCATATCTTTTTGTGATACTAAACAAACTAAGTGATCATCCATCATTGCTTTTTCTAATGCTTGCACAGATTTGTCTCGCCCAACATCTAAATGAAGCACCATTGTCGGATAGACGATCAAACCTCGTAAAGGCAGTAGCGGCATTGTCAATTTTTCTTTTTCTGCCATGCAATGAACACCTCCAATGCTCGTCAATTAAAGTATGTAAAGTGTGAATTCTTTTAACAATTTTATCTCATTTGTATACACATTGTCTAACAATAGTAATTACTAATTGTATCATGAGAAAGAATTAAAAGGCAAAATATATCTTTTTAAGCTCTTTTCATAAAAAAACGCCTTTTTCGTTGGCTGTGTATAAAGGTTTTATACGCGAAAAAGGCGATGAATATTCATCTGACCATTAATTTTTAATTATCATGATAGAATTAGCTAGATTCTCTATTTGGAATAGCTGGATCTACCGACAAATGTGCAACATGCTCATGTACAGACAATAGTGCTTGTTCAAACACCTCTGTTAAATGATGGACAGGAATAATATCGATACCTTTTACCTTTTCTACCATTGCATTCATATTTTCTTTTGGCACAATCACCGTCTGAACGCCTGCTTGTTTTGCTGCCTTGATTTTTGGAATTACGCCGCCAATTGGCTTTACGTTGCCGTGCAGACCAATTTCTCCTGTCATTGCTACCGTGTGTTTGATTGGGACTTCATAAATTGCTGAGTAGATCCCTGTTGCCATAGCAATACCAGCAGAAGGTCCATCGATTGGCACACCTCCCGGAAAATTCACGTGGATATCATACTCATCGGCTGGCACATCCATTGAGCGAAGAACCGTTATGACATTTTCAATTGAGCTTTTAGCCATACTTTTACGACGAATAGACTTCCCTTGAGTCCCTATACTTTCCTCTTCAACGATACCCGTAATAATAATGTTCCCTTTCTCTTTTGCAGGAATCGCTTTGACCTCAATTTCTAAAAGTGCTCCAGAGTTGGGCCCGTACACGGCTAATCCATTAATAAGCCCCACTTTTTCCTCATCTGCAATTTTCGGATCGTGTCTTGGAGATAGTTGACTAGAATGAACAATCCATTCAATATCTTCATTTTTAATGTCCGTTCGTTCCTCTGATATCGCTAGTCCAGCCGCAATTTGCATCATATTAACCGTTTCACGTCCATTGCGTGCATATGTAGAAAACAGAGATAAACCTTCTTCTGATATATCCATTCTGACTTTATTTGCTGCTTTTTTTGCAACTGTAATAATTTCGTCGCGATCAAGCTCACGGAAAAATACCTCTACGCATCTGGAACGAATGGCAGGCGGAATTTCATTAGGCGTTCTAGTCGTCGCACCAATCAAGCGAAAGTCGGCTGGTAAACCATTTTGAAAAATATCGTGAATATGTGTTGGAATTTGTGTATTTTCTTCGCTGTAATAGGCGCTTTCCATAAACACTTTTCGATCTTCTAGAACCTTTAACAGCTTATTCATCTGAATAGGATGGAGTTCTCCAATTTCATCAATAAATAAAATTCCCCCGTGTGCATCTGTAACTGCTCCTTGTTTTGGCTGCGGAATTCCAGCTTGGCCCATAGCGCCTGCGCCTTGGTAAATGGGGTCATGCACTGATCCAATTAAAGGATCTGCAATGCCTCGCTCATCAAAACGCGCCGTAGTTGCATCTAACTCTACAAATACAGCTGCTTGTTTAAAAGGTGATTTTTTATTTTTCTTTGCTTCTTCTAACACTAAACGTGCTGCTGCTGTTTTTCCTACTCCAGGCGGCCCGTATACAATAACGTGCTGTGGATTAGGACCGCAAAGGGCAGCCTTTAGTGACCGAATTCCATCTTCTTGTCCGACAATATCGGAGAAGCTAGACGGCCTCACACGTTCGGCAAGCGGCTCAGTTAAAGAGATGGCTCTCATCTTCTGCAGTTGCTCCATTTCTTTCTTTGAATCCCGGTCAATTGAGACTTTTTGCGTACGCTGATTGCGTAATAAATTCCAAAAATATAAGCCAATGATGATACCAAAAAAGAGTTGGACCATTAAGGCAATATTCGTCCAGTTCATAGATAAACCTCCTGCGCAGTTTAGTAAGATAATTATCAGTTATTATCTCCCTGCAGCAGTAGGAATAAACAAGATTCTAGTAAAAAGTAAAATTTAGTTGTCCTTCATCAACAGAAAAAAGCCGGGTACTCAAATTGAGTACCCGGCTTTTTTTATGCTGATGTTTTGCTGCCTTCTTGAATAGTAGATCCGTCTTCTAATACGAACTTAGGAGCCGCTTGATCACGAACTGTTTCACCTGTGATAATACATTTTGTAATATCATCACGTGAAGGAAGATCAAACATTACATCTAACATAATACCTTCAATGATTGAACGTAGACCACGAGCACCTGTTTTACGCTCGATTGCTTTTTTAGAAATTTCTACTAAAGCCTCGTCTTCGAACTCAAGTTCAACGTCATCAAGTTCAAGCATTTTTTGATATTGTTTCACTAGTGCATTTTTCGGTTTTGTTAAAATCTCAACTAGCGCTTCTTCATCAAGAGGCACTAAGCTAGCAGTAACCGGTAAACGACCAATAAACTCTGGAATTAAACCAAATTTTAATAAATCTTCCGGTAATACTTTTGCTAGTAACTCTTTTTCTGTAAAGTCTTGTTGTTTTGTTTCTGAACCGAAACCAATTACTTTTTTACCTAGACGGCGCTTAATAATAGGTTCGATTCCGTCAAACGCACCACCGCAAATAAATAAGATATTTGTTGTATCAATTTGAATAAATTCTTGATGAGGGTGTTTGCGTCCACCTTGAGGAGGAACACTTGCTACAGTACCTTCTAAGATTTTAAGAAGAGCCTGCTGCACACCTTCACCTGATACATCACGTGTAATAGATGGGTTTTCAGACTTACGCGCTACTTTATCAATTTCATCGATGTAGATGATACCTTTTTCAGCTTTCTCCACATCGTAATCAGCTGATTGAATTAATTTTAATAAGATGTTTTCAACATCTTCTCCTACATAACCCGCTTCTGTTAGAGATGTTGCATCTGCAATCGCAAACGGTACGTTTAAAATACGAGCCAATGTTTGAGCTAGTAAAGTTTTACCGCTTCCTGTAGGTCCAATTAATGCAATATTACTTTTTGATAACTCAACGTCATCAATTTTACTGTTTGAATTGATTCGTTTGTAATGGTTGTATACTGCAACAGATAACGATTTTTTCGCATCCTCTTGACCAATTACATACTCATCTAAAATGTCACGAATTTCTTTTGGTTTTGGTACATCTTTAAATTCTACTTCTTCTTCTGTACCTAACTCTTCTTCTACGATTTCCGTGCAAAGTTCAATACATTCATCGCATATGTAAACACCTGGACCCGCAACTAACTTGCGTACTTGTTCTTGTGTTTTACCACAAAATGAGCATTTTAACTGCCCTTTTTCATCGTTAAATTTAAACATAATTTTCACCCCTTGTAGTATTTACTAAAGTGCTCGAAGCTGATTTCTATCCGCGCTATAGCCCAACAACATGAACAACTCATCTATTTGTAGGTAAATGCCCCTCTTTATCACATAGTAAAAGCGCTATGAAAAGATTTGTATTGCATTTTACCATACATTTTCTTGAATAGATACTAAAACGTTTTATGTATATGTTGTTGATGAGCATAACAGAATGAAGATCTGCTATTATATAGTGTCCTCTTATTGGGCCTATTTCATAACCACGGATTTCAAACAATGGGTTAAAGCTGCTTCTACGGTGTTGGTTATGATATAAAAAAACTATTGAAGTTTATAAAACAAGGCACGATCAAGTCGCGCCTTGTTTCTTACTTACTATTATGCAACAGCTTTGCTGTTTTCTACAAGAAATTCAACTGCTTTACGTACTTTCATGTCTTCTTTAATGCTATCAAGACTGCCAAGCACTTTCTTAATTTCTTCGACAGGCATGTTGTACATTCCTGCCATGTTTTCTAATTCTTTTTCTACTTCTTCTTCGCTTACTTCAAGATTTTCAGCTTTTGAAATAGCTTCTAGCGTTAAGTTGATTTTCACACGCTTTTCAGCATCCGGACGCATTTGGTCGCGAAGAGCTTTTTCATCTTGACCTGAGAATTGGAAGTAAAGTTCAAGGTTAAGACCTTGCATTTGTAAACGTTGTTCAAACTCTTGCATCATACGATCCATTTCAGTGTTGAACATTGCTTCTGGAATTTCTACTTCAGCATTTTCAGCAGCTTTTTCTACTAAAGTGTCGCGAAGAGCTGATTCTGCTTGGTTTTCTTTATCGCTTTGTAATTTTTCTTTTGTTTTTGCTTTTAACGCTTCTAAAGTTTCTACTTCTTCATCTACGTCTTTTGCAAACTCATCGTCTAAAGCTGGAAGCTCTTTAGATTTGATTTCGTGTAATTTCACTTTGAATTTAGCAGCTTTACCAGCTAGCTCTTCAGCGTGATACTCTTCAGGGAATGTTACTTCCACTTCTTTTTCAGCGCCTACTTCAAGACCAACTAGTTGCTCTTCAAAGCCAGGGATGAATGTGTTAGAACCGATTTCTAAAGAATAGTTTTCGCCTTTTCCGCCTTCAAATGCTTCGCCATCAACGAAACCTTCAAAGTCGATTACAGCTGTATCGCCTTCAGCTACTGTTCCTTCTTCTTTAACAACTAGTTCAGCGTGACGCTCTTGAAGTGTTTTTAATTCAGCTTCAACGTCTTCATCTGTTACAGTTGTATCTACTTTTTCTACTTCTAAGTTTTTGTATTCGCCTAATTTAACTTCAGGCTTAACAGTTACTTTAGCAGTGAAAACTAGAGGTTGTCCTTTTTCGATTGTTTCAACATCGATTTCTGGACCATCAACCGGCTCGATACCAGCTTCAACAATTGCATTGCTGTAAGCTTCAGGTAATAAGATGTCTAGTGCATCTTGGTATAAAGATTCTACGCCAAAACGTTTTTCGAAAAGTGGACGAGGCATTTTACCTTTACGGAACCCTGGTACGTTTACTTGTTTTACAACTTTTGTGAATGCTTTATCTAAGGCTTTATCAAACTCAGCAGCTTCAACTTCTACTGTTAAAACGCCTTGATTTCCTTCTTGTTTTTCCCATTTTGCAGACATGAATGTTTCCCTCCAAAATCATTTTAAGTAGTGATTTCTAAATTAGATAATGCAGATAGCCTATCAGTTCAAACCTCAATCATTATCTATTTAACTCCCTACTACTTTAAAGTAAGTAGGAATGTAATGTAAAGATGAAATTCTACTATACGTATTTAAGTGCATTTTACAACCATTATATTATAACATACAACAATGACGTTTCAACTAAACACCACATTTTATATAAAAGAAATTTCTTCAATTTCTTTTAGCTCTTTAATTGCCTTTCGTAATTCAGCTGCGGAGAAACTTCCGTCTTCCTCTGCTACAGCTGCATCTGACTCTTCTCCTTGCATCATCAGACTAACAGCATACACCGCTTCTGTCCAAAGTTTTACATTATCACCCGGTAAAAACGGAAATGTTATAAATAAATGACGCTGCCATATTTCAACGGCAACCTGCAGCAATGTAGGATTTTCATGCTCCAGCTTTTCCGTCAGCTGCGCTTCTACTTGCTCGGCAAACAAATACGGTGTTGTTCGTTGAAGCTGAAGCGCATTTACTTTTTTCGTCTCTCCAAACTTACTAATCATAAAATCAATGTCTACTTCTTCTTCCATGACTGTTTTTAAAGCGACTGTTTTTACGATAGGGTGAATAGCTTCAGATGAAAATAGCTGTTCCAGAAAGAAGCGCTGCTTTTCAATTCTCTTTGTCTTTAATGAATGAACCCATTCAAGCTGATCTTGAATATTGTCTAGAGCTGTGAATGATTTAAACTGCTCTATCTGTTCTTCTTCTGTTTGTTCTTCTATGACTTGTTCTTGATTCATTCTATTTTTGCAGAACTCCAATAGCTGATAAAGCTGTTCAGCATGTTCAGAAGGGAGTTTGTGTTCTTGAATAACTGCTTGTAGAGTGACATATCCTTCATGATAATGACCAAGCTGAATTAACACCATGAGGTACATTTGCAAATTATGATAATAATCGCCAATATCTTCTTTCAGCATTTGCTCACATAATTCCTTAGCTATGCCTGCATCACCGAGCTCCACGTGACAAATAACAAGGCCAAGCAAAATTTCATGATGCTTATTATCAAGTTCGTAGGCCTGCTCAAATAAAGGAAGTGCTTCTTGAAATTGCTTGTGCTGCATATGTTCTGTAGCTTTTTCAACCAACCGTTCTTTTAATAGAGGAAAAGCTACAATTTTGTTTTGTTGTTCATTCGACATGTTTTCTCCCCACTTCGCGGTCCATTTGCTTTACAGTTTAGCAATTGAATTAACGGAACGCAAAAAAATCGAGCAAAATCATCATTTTGCTCGATTTTTGGTTAATATCTTACCGTTTTTGCTTCATAAGCAGAAATGTCGTCTTCAAAAGAAAGCGTATAGCCAATTTCATCATATCCGTTAACAAGCATATATTTCCAATGGCCATTGATCTCAAACGTACGTTCAAAACCTGCTTCATCGGTAATTTTTTGCTGATGAAGATCGATTGTACAGGCGTAAGAAGCACTTTGAGACTCTTTCATTAAATAGGAAACATCTTCTTTTGGTAAAATAATAGGTAAAATACCATTTTTCAGACAGTTTTGTTTAAAAATATCCGCAAATGACGGTGCGATAATGGCACGGAACCCATAGTCTAAAAGCGCCCATGGAGCGTGTTCACGTGACGAACCACACCCGAAGTTCTCGTCAGCTACAAGAATTGTTGCTCCTTGATTTTGAGGCTGATTTAGTTCAAACGTTTCATTTAACGTTTCATCTTCATTATATCGCCAATCAAAAAAGAGAAATTGGCCAAAGCCAGTACGCTCAATTCTTTTCAAAAATTGCTTTGGGATAATTTGATCAGTATCTACGTTTGCTCGGTCGAGACCTGCTACTTTTCCTGTATGGATCGTAAAAGCATTCATCTGTGTTCTCCTCCTTATCGCACCGCTTGTTCTTGTAGTTTGCGTACATCAACAAAATGTCCATATACCGCTGCCGCTGCTGCCATTACCGGGCTTACTAAATGCGTTCTGGCACCTTTTCCTTGACGTCCTTCAAAGTTTCGATTAGAAGTGGACGCACAGTGTTCGCCTTGTGGAACTAAGTCAGAGTTCATGCCTAGACACATGCTGCAGCCCGAGTCTCTCCATTCAAAGCCTGCTTCAATAAAAATAGCAGATAACCCTTCTTCTTCAGCCACTCGCTTTACTTTTTGAGAACCTGGTACAATCATCGCTCGCACATCTGGTGACACTTTCTTTCCTTTAATAAAGGCTGCCACGTCACGAAGATCAGACAAACGAGCATTTGTACATGAACCGATAAATACATGCTGAACTGGGATCTCTTCTATTGCCATGCCGGGCTGTAAGCCCATATACTCAAGTGCTCGTGACAAAGACTTTTTCTCAGCTTCTGTTGTACACTCTTCTAATGTAGGAACTTGCTTGCTAACATAAGAACTCATCGCCGGGTTTGTTCCCCATGTTACAACAGGCTCAATTGTATCTGCATCAATTTCTAGCGTTTCATCGTATGTTGCACCTTCATCTGTTGCTAAAGCTGCCCAAGCTTCCACTGCTTTTTCAAACTGTTCTCCTTTAGGAGCATACTGACGCCCTTTAATATAAGAGAAAGTAACATCATCTGGACTGATTAAACCAGCTTTTGCACCGGCTTCAATAGACATATTACAAATAGTCATGCGCTCTTCCATTGAAAGGTCGCGAATACATTCGCCCGTAAATTCTACGATTGAACCCGTTCCAAAATTCACGCCGAATTTTTGAATAATTGCTAACACAATGTCCTTAGCATAAACACCAGGCTGTTTTTTGCCATTTACTTTCACTTGTAGCGTTTTTGGTTTCGCTTGCCATAGCGTTTGCGTTGCTAAAACATGTTCTACCTCACTCGTTCCTATACCAAAAGCAAGCGCTCCAAATGCACCGTGAGTAGATGTATGGCTATCTCCGCACACAATGGTTTTTCCAGGCTGCGTCAATCCTAATTCCGGTCCAATGATATGCACAATTCCTTGCTCTTCGCTTGTTAAATCTAAAAGCTTCACGCCAAACTCATGACAGTTTTCAGATAGTTTGTCTACTTGTTTCTTTGCAATCGGATCTTTAATATTAAAACGGTCAACCGTTGGAATATTGTGATCCATTGTAGCAAACGTTAAGTCCGGACGCTTCACTTGACGATTTGCCACGCGAAGACCTTCGAATGCTTGAGGAGACGTTACTTCATGAATAAGATGAAGATCGATATATAATAAGTCCGGCTTCCCCTCTTCTCGACGTACAACATGTTGTTCCCAAAGCTTATCAATAATTGTTTTTGGTTTCATACTGCTCCTCCTTTCTGATTATGAAAAACGTTTCTCACAAAACGTGAGAAACGCATGATTAACTGTAAGCTGTCATAATGCTTGAAATGGCAGAATCGTTGGCAATAACCGCAGTTATTGCATCCACCATTTTATCGGTACCTAAATAATGATTACCGTCTGCTAAGTCAGCTGTTCGATGACCTGCATGTAATACACTTTCAACCGCTTGTTCAATCACCGCTGCTTCTGTTTCTAATCCAAATGAATGTCTAAGCAACATTGCTGCAGATAAAATAGCAGCAATCGGATTAGCTTTGTTTTGTCCAGCAATGTCTGGTGCAGAACCGTGAACCGGTTCGTATAAAGATGGACCATCAACCGTTAAACTCGCAGATGGAAGCATCCCTAACGATCCTGTCAGCATAGAAGCCTCATCACTCAAAATATCACCAAACATATTTTCAGTTACCACTACATCAAAATATTTCGGATTACGAATTAACTGCATAGCAGCTGAATCTACAAGCATATGCTCAAGCTCTACATCCGGGTAGTCTTTTGCTACTTCTTCAGCTACTTCACGCCACACTCGACTAGACTCAAGCACATTCGCTTTATCAACCGACGTTACCTTTTTACGTCGATTTACAGCCGTTTCAAACGCTTGGCGAATAATCCTTTCTATTTCTGTACGCTTATAAAATAACGTGTCGACAACTGTCTCTTCATTTCCTTCTGTTCGACGCTCGCTAGGCTGACCAAAATATAAGCCCCCTGTTAGCTCACGAACGATAATGAAGTCAACACCTTCAATGTATTCTTTTTTCAAAGGAGAGGCATCTGCTAAGCTATCATAAAACGTCACTGGACGAAGGTTAGCATATAAATCCAATTCTTTTCGAATAGCTAGCAAACCTTTTTCTGGTCGCAAATGTGAAGGGTTACGATCCCATTTTGGCCCTCCAACGGATCCAAGTAAGACGGCATCCGCCTGCTTACAAATCTCAATTGTACTTTCTGGAAGAGGTGTGCCAGCCTCATCAATTGCAGCTCCGCCAATTAATCCATACGTAAACTCGAATTGATGATCAAAGCGCTCTCCAATTGCTTTTAAAACTTCAACAGCGCCTTTGGTTACTTCTGTTCCTACGCCGTCACCTGGTAATACAGCGACTTTTTTTGTCATGGTGGTCTCTCCCTTCAGTTCACATTACTTCTTGCTTTGTACGATGCTGCTGAATAGCGATTAATCGATTAATGGCATTTAAATAGGCTTTCGCTGACGATTCTAATACGTCAAATGCTACTCCGCGTCCGCTTGCTTCAGTTCCTTCGCTTTCAACCTTCACAAATACTTCAGCCAGTGCATCCGGACCGCCGTTAATAGACTGAATACGATAGTCTAATAGTTTGACATCTTGCTCAACACAGCGCTGCAGCGTATTATAGATAGCTTCCACGCTTCCAAATGCCGTAGCTGCTTCTTGAATCTCTTCGCCGTTTTCTTTGCGAAGCGTAATCGTAGCCGTAGGAATATTGTTCGTACCATACTGAACTTGCAGACTTTCAAGCTTATATTCACTGTCTTTGCTAACTTGCTTTTGAATGACTAATGCCAATAAATCATCGTCGGTAATGTCTTTTTTCTTATCTGCTAAGTCTTTAAACTTCTCAAAAAGCACGTTTGCTTCTGTATCTTCCAATGTGAACCCAAGCTCTACTAAGCGTGTACGGAACGCATGACGACCAGAATGCTTGCCAAGCACAATCGGATTTTGTTTAACACCCACAAGTTCTGGGGAAATAATCTCATATGTTAACGGATTTTTTAAGACGCCATCTTGGTGAATACCTGATTCATGAGCAAAAGCATTTTTTCCGACAATTGCTTTATTTGGCGCAATATTCATTCCGGTAAGCTTACTGATAATGTCACTCGTACGCTTGATTTCGGGCAAGATCAAACCTGTGCTCGCTTGATAGAAGTCTTGACGGACATGAAGCGCAAGTGCTACTTCTTCAAGAGCAGCGTTACCGGCACGTTCTCCGATTCCGTTAATCGTTCCTTCAATTTGAGTAGCTCCTGCTTCAATAGCAGCCATTGAATTAGCAACAGCTAGCCCTAAGTCATCGTGGCAGTGAGCTGACAAATCGACCTTATGAATATTTGATACATGTTCTTTTAAGTAATTAAATACGGATTGATAGTCACCAGGCGTGATAAATCCTACCGTATCTGGAATATTAACGACTTTTGCACCAGCATCGATAACAGCTTCTACAATTCTAGCTAAAAACGGTAAATCTGTGCGACATGCATCTTCAGCAGACCATTGAACAACCGGGAATTTTTTACTTGCGTATTTCACCATTTCCACTGCTGTTTCAAGTACTTCATCAGGTGTTTTTTTCAATTTATGCTGCATATGAATTTCGGAAGTAGCGATAAAAACATGCAGTCTTGGTTCTGCACTTTCTTTTAACGCTTCCCATGCAATGTCAATATCTTTTGTAACAGACCTTGCAAGGCCTGTTACAGAAGAATTTTTGACAATAGACGCAATTTCTTTTACGGATTGAAAATCACCTTTTGAAGAAGCGGGAAATCCGGCTTCAATAATGTCGATACCTAATCGCTCTAACTGCTTAGCAATTTCAAGCTTTTCTTGTAGGTTCAAATTGACTCCAGGTGACTGTTCACCATCGCGTAGCGTCGTGTCAAATAGTTTAATTTTTTGCACTAGCGATCACCGCTTCTTTCTTTTGTTTTTTAACAAATGGCATCATTTCACGTAATTGAGCGCCAACTTTTTCAATTAAATGTTCGTTTTCACGGTTATTGATAGCTGTAAATTCTGGACGATTTGCTTGGTTTTCTAGGATCCAGCCTTTTGCAAATTTACCTGTTTGGATATCTTCAAGCACTTTTTTCATTTGTTCTTTTGAACGCTCATCTACAACGCGTGGTCCTGAAACGAAGTCACCCCATTGAGCTGTATCAGAGATTGAATAACGCATGCCTTCCATTCCGCCTTCATACATAAGGTCAACAATTAATTTTAATTCGTGTAAACACTCAAAATATGCAACTTCCGGTTGGTAGCCAGCTTCTACAAGCGTTTCAAAACCAGCTTTAACTAATGAAGTTAAACCGCCGCAAAGTACTGCTTGCTCACCGAAAAGATCTGTTTCTGTTTCTTCTTTAAACGTTGTTTCTAATACACCCGCACGAGCTGAGCCAATTGCTTTAGCATAAGCTAATGCTACGTCTTTTGCTTCGCCAGTTACGTCTTGGAATACTGCGAATAACGCCGGTACGCCAGCTCCTTCTTCATACGTTCTTCTTACAAGGTGACCAGGACCTTTTGGAGCTACTAAGAATACGTCAACGAATTCAGGTGCTACGATTTGATTAAAGTGAATGTTAAAACCGTGAGCAAATACTAAAGATTTTCCTGGTTTTAATCCTGGAAGAATTTCTTCGTTATAAACTTTTGGCTGATGCTCATCTGGAAGTAATACCATTACTACTTCTGCTTGTTGAACTGCTTCTTTTACAGATAATACAGTGAAGCCGTCTTGTTCTGCTTGATCCCATGATTTACCTTTACGTAATCCTACTACCACGTTTACTCCGCTGTCGCGTAAGTTTTGTGCGTGAGCGTGACCTTGTGAACCATAACCTACGATTGCTACTGTTTTACCTTGTAATAATTGATCCTTTGCATCTCCGTTGTAATATACCTTTGTCATAATAAATCTCTCCTCTTAGTTTATATAGTTTTATATAGTTTACTTTTTTAGTAACTAGCTAGAATTAAATGATTGATGAAAGTTTGGCTGCTGCTTTTTGCGTACCGCGCGGAACAGCTACTGTCCCTGTGCGCGTTACTTCTTTTAATCCATAAGGCTGAAGTAAATCAATCATCGCTTCAATCTTGCTGGATTCACCTGTTACTTGAATAATTAAGCTGTCGCGGCTTACATCAATGATGGTTGCACGGAAAGGCTCAATTACTGCATAAAGTTCGTTACGGCTCGCAGGTGTAGATGCTACTTTCATTAAAGCAAGCTCTCTTGACACCACGGCTTGATCCGTAATATCTTGAACTTTCAACACGTCAATCTGCTTGTTTAACTGCTTAATCACTTGTTCAGCAGCATTGTCATGCTCTACGTTTACGACAAACGTCATGCGTGATACATCTTCAGATTCAGTGTGTCCTACCGAAATACTCTCAATATTGAAATTTCTTTTTGTAAATAACCCCGTTACGCGATTTAAAACGCCCGCACGGTTTAATACAGTTGCTGTAATGATTCGCTTCATGGTTTCACCCCTACCATTTCATGTAATCCTTTTCCAGGTGCAACCATTGGATATACGTTTTCTTTAGGTGCGACAAAGAAGTTTAGTAAAACAGGTCCATCTGTTTCCATTGCTTCTTTCAGAGCCGCATGCGCTTCTTCTTCAGTAGAAGCTTGTAAACCTTTGATATCATAGGCTTCTGCAAGCTTCATTAAATTAGGCTGATTCGGAATTAAAGAGTGCGAGTAGCGTTCTTCATAGAAGATTTCCTGCCACTGACGAACCATTCCAAGCGACTGATTGTTAAGCACAACCACTTTAACAGGTAAGTTTAATTCTCTAATAACCCCTAATTCTTGAAGCGTCATTTGAAATCCACCGTCACCAACGACTGCTACAACTGTTTTATCTTTATTTGCCAGCTGAGCGCCGATTGCAGAAGGTAATCCAAAGCCCATGGTGCCAAGGCCACCTGAAGTTACCCATCGATCTGGATTATTAAATGTGTAGTATTGAGCTACCCACATCTGATGTTGCCCAACGTCCGTTGTAACAACGGCATCTCCATTTGTATATTTGTGAAGCAACTCAACTACTTTTTGTGGTTTCAAAACGTCCGCTGAGTTCTGATACCATAATGGATATTCTTGTTTCCACGCCGCTAATTTCTCATGCCATTTCGTATAATCTCCAACTTCTCCTTCTTGCAGAAGCAATTGCTTTAATACTTCTTTTGCATCTCCAACAATTGGAATCTTGGTTGGAACATTCTTTCCAATTTCCGCTGGGTCGATGTCAATGTGAGCAATTTTTGCATTTGGTGCAAAATGCTTTAAGTTACCTGTTACTCGGTCATCAAAGCGCGCCCCGATACTAATGAGAAGATCACTCTCATAAATTGCCATGTTTGCTGTGTACGTTCCGTGCATGCCAGCCATTCCTAAATGAAGCGGATGATCTGCAGGAAAACAACCTAACCCTAAAAGCGTATTAATAACCGGAATATTTTGACGCTCAGCATAATTTTTTAATTCTTCTGAACCTTTACTCAATAATACTCCCGCACCTGCTAGAATAACAGGTTTCTTTGCAGCTGCTACTGCGTCTGTTAACTTTTTAACCTGCAGCTGATTTGGAAAATAAGTTGGCTGATAGCCAGGTAAATCAATTTCTCCTTCATAATTAAATGTTCCATCACCCTGTGCCATATCTTTTGGAATGTCGATTAAGACTGGACCAGGTCTTCCTGTTGTCGCAATATGAAATGCCTCTTTGATGATTCTCGGCATGTCGCTGATATTGCGTACTTGATAGCTATGTTTTGTAATTGGCATTGTGATTCCTAATACATCTGCTTCTTGGAACGCGTCAGAACCAATTACACTTGAAGCTACTTGACCAGTAAAAACAACTAAAGGAAGTGAGTCAATCATCGCATCTGCCAAACCTGTTACGATATTTGTTGCACCAGGACCACTTGTTGCGATAACTACACCGGGTTTACCTGAAATTCTTGCGTACCCTTCTGCTGCGTGAATTCCACCTTGTTCGTGACGAGCAAGTACGTGAAACATTCCTGAACCGTATAGCTTATCGTAAATCGGTAAAACGGCTCCCCCTGGGTAACCGAAGATGACGTCAACGTTTTCTCTTCTTAGAGATTCAATCAACATGTCAGCTCCATTCATTTGTGCCCCAGCGCTTACAGGTTCTTTCGTTTGCATATTGGCTCCCACTTTTCTCATCCTTTCGTTTTCTAGATAAAAGAAAAAAGACTTCTCACCCCTAAATAGACCCTATCAAATGATATAGGTCAAGGGGCGAAAAGTCTTTTGTACTTTACGCGGTACCACCCTCGTTTGTAATCGTAATGATTACCTTATGAATGTATACTGTACATTCTTTTTGATAACGAGTGCTTTGGAAGTACACTCGGTCGCCCTTACTGAATTTCAGGGTGACACTCTGAGGTGAGTTCATTTTGACTTGGTAACGCCGGCTTCCAGCAACCCGACTCTCTGTTGATACCTAAACATCAAAACTACTTATCCTCTTCAACGTTTTAAAACGCTATATGCTTTTTGAACAATGCTTTACACATCATATTTTAAATTAATTACAATTAATTAAAATTTTTAGAAAACTTATATTTGAGGACTATCTTACGCCCATTTCTATGCATAGTCAACCACTTTTCAAGATTTTTTTAGACAATTTAGACTAAACAGAATATTTGAATGCGTTTTCATTATTGATGCAATAAGGGTTTATAGCCACTCAAAAAGTTTTTCTGAAACGTTCATTTGTACACACTGAATGAACAAACATTCACTTTTAAGATAAATAAAAAAATCCCGGCTTTTACTAAAAAGTAAAAGCCGGGATTTTTTTCTAGACGTCCCAGGAGAGATTCGAACTCCCGACCGACGGCTTAGAAGGCCGTTGCTCTATCCTGCTGAGCTACTGGGACATAATGTTAAACTGTATCAAAGACAATACTTATTATATTCAAATATAATTTAAAAGTCAACGTTTTTTTGAAATTTTATGAGAAGAGAGGTAAAAAACCTTCTCTTCTCCCTATATTTGGCTATATTATGCTGAAAGTGTACAGGTTAACTGCATGCTAGGAATATGTTTACCGCTTATATCGTAAAACTGCACGGTAGCTTCTGTACCATCCATTACTAGTATAGCATACGTACGTTCTTTTCTCATACGAGGAAGTAACATACTTCCTGGATTGATAAATAAAACTCCGTCCATGAGCTCAGCTCCCGCTATGTGAGAATGCCCAAAACAAACAACGTTTGCCCCCACTTCTCTCGCTTTGTAATGCAGATTCATCATAGACATTTTAACATTATATAAGTGACCGTGTGTAACCAGACACGTGGCTTCTCCAAGTGACTCTACTCGATCATTGACGTAAGATGCATCATAATCACAATTTCCTCGAACGCCTAAAAACGAAGACATTTCTTTGCTGTCTTGTGGCAGCTCAGAGTCACCACAATGAATCATCTTATCTACATCAGCATGTCTTTCTCTGATAGTGAGCAGTTCTTCTTGTAACCCGTGGCTATCGCTTACAATTAATAGTTTCACACGTCATCACTCCTTCTAAAATTGCGCATCAATTAGCGGTGCTAGTTTTTCTAACGCATTTGCTCGGTGACTAATTTGATTTTTTTGTTCTTTAGACAATTCTGCCATGGAGCAGTTCCATTTTTCTACAAAGAAAATAGGATCGTATCCAAAGCCGTTCTCGCCTCTTTTTTCTTCCAAGATGCGCCCTTCACACGTGCCTTCTACAAGCTCTGTTCTCTTTCCAGGCACTGCAATAGCAAGCGTACAATGAAAACGTGCCGTGCGTTTTTCAAACGGCACGTCATGTAATTTTTGAAGTACCTTCTCTATATTAGCATTATCATCTTTATTTTCACCAGCATAACGCGCGGAATAAACGCCTGGCTCTCCGTTTAAGGCATCAATAGCAAGCCCAGAATCATCGGCAATAACCGGCTTATTTAATGCTGATGAAATGGTTTCTGCCTTTAGCGTGGCGTTCTCTGCAAATGTAACGCCCGTTTCTTCCACGTCCTCAATTTCAGGAAAATCAAGAAGCGATGTTACTTTGAATCCCTTCGGTGAGAATAGTGTTTCAAAATCCTTTACTTTGCCTGCATTTTTAGTTGCAATAATGATTTCACGCACGTTAATCCCTTACCTTTCTTTAACCGGAATGTAAGCAGCCAGATGATCAAGAACTTCCTTTTGCTGTTCAATCAATTGATAAACACCCTTTTCCCCTAAATCCAGAAGATGGTTTAACTGTTCTCTCGAAAACGTCGATTCCTCTCCCGTTCCCTGTAATTCTACAAACTGTCCGCTTCCTGTCATCACAATATTCATGTCAACTTCCGCTGTCGAATCTTCTTCATAATTTAAATCTAAAATCGAATTTTCTCCATGGATACCTACTGAAGTCGCAGCTAAATAGTCACGAATAGGAATTTCTGTCAGCTTATTCTCTTCAACCAGCTTTCCAAACGCTAAAACCATAGCCACAAATGCACCTGTAATCGATGCTGTTCTTGTTCCGCCATCTGCTTGAATAACATCACAATCAATCCAAATGGTCTTTTCTCCGACCTTTTCCAGGTCGACTACAGAACGAAGAGCTCGTCCGATCAGACGCTGAATTTCCATTGTTCGTCCTGTGACTTTACCTTTTGTTGATTCGCGTATATTTCTTTGTGCCGTAGCTCGAGGCAGCATAGAATATTCAGCTGTAATCCATCCTTTTCCTTGTCCACGCATAAAAGGAGGCACTCTGTCGTCTATGCTTGCTGTACAAATAACCTTTGTGTCTCCCACCGAGATTAATACAGATCCTTCTGGATGCTTTAAGTATGAAGTATGAAGAGATACAGGTCTCAATTCATTAAATTCCCTACCGTCCAAACGCATTAAGCATGTCCTCCTATTAATTCATTTATATGTAATAGCTTCTTCCATTTTAACTATAAAACAGCGGAAAGAGGTCGCTATTTCAGCAGACCTCTTTCTACTTAGTCCTTTACTAGTATAACAAAAATTTGTTTTTAAAAACTACCTGTGTTCACATTTTTAGGTCTTGAAACTGGCTCCGTTAGCTTTTTCCCTTTTTCATCTTTTAGCGTTTTTTTGCCATTCACCTTAATGGCAACGCTGTCTACGGCTTTTTGTTCCGTCAGCGATAACACCAAGGAGTCGAGAACATACTGAGAAATTTCCGTTCCTTTTAAATTTCCAAAGATGTTTTTATTAAAGTTCAGCGTTAACTGACCGTCCGCATACTTTGGAGCTGCTACGAGCTTTGCATCAGGATTAAAATCTGTCACTAAACCTGATGCAGGCGCAGGTCCTTCTACAAGCTCGTTCACAATTGCAGTGTACATATCTTTGTCATCAGAAGCAATTCGTTTTGTAACAGGAACATAGTAAGTTTGTTTGCCCTCTTGAGCTAAGTAATAGATCGTAACTGGCTTCGTTTGGGTTACGTCAACTACTCCAGTATTATCAAAGTTAATACCATCTACTCTGCTCAACCCTTTACTGATTGGTGTATGATTTACAGGCATCTCATCTTTATCATAGCCGTTAATGCGAATTTTAACTTTATTTACGCCTTCAAACTGCGTCAGCGTCCACGTTACGGCCTGCAGGATACGGAGTTCATCTTCTTTTTTATATTCAGCAAATTCAGGTGAAAAATCTGCTACCATCGTGCCGTCACTTTCCAGCTTTGTCCCTAAAACTCTTGTATCAGCAGGAAGAACCGCTCGGAAATTATTTGGCAATAAGTTTGTGACTGGTCCACCCTCTACTAAATATTCAAGAGACTGTTTAGCGACACCTTTTGATTTAGGAATTTCAAGCGTCTGGGGAACAACGTACCCGTTTTTATCAATTAAGTAAATTTCTCTTTTGGTAGGCGCAGATGTTTCTGCCGCTTTACTTTGTTTTTTATTAGCTTCCGTTACTTTCGCTTCAGTCGCTAATGATTTTTCATCTTTCACATAGGTGACATCCTTTGGCGGATCAATTTCCTTTGCTGCGTTATCCCCTCCGAAAAGTCCACAGCCGGATAACAACACAGATGTGGTCACCACGGCGGATATGAGAACAAATTTGGTCTTTTTGGACATTCCTTTCCCTCCTCAGACTGTTTGTACTACTATGTATACGAGCTTATTTGCATTTTAGACCAGCTCAAACAAGTTTTTGGCCACAAAAAAAACCGAGCTTAATATGCTCGGTTTTAAAGCTTGATATGCTCAACATTATATACAGGGTGCTCAAACCATTTAGATGCAATAGATTGAAACAGTTCTGTTGAGCCTGTTGTATAGAAGTAGTGTTCGGGCTCCATGCTTCTAGGAGCTAGTAAATTGCTATAAGAAAGAATGGCACTTACCTCTATTGCCGTTTCTTCACCAGAACTGATTAACTGAACTCGAGGCCCAATTGCTTCTTGAATAACTGGCTTTAATAACGGATAATGCGTACATCCTAAAATAAGGGTATCCATATCTGTATGATAAAAAGGTTTTAATGTTTCTTTTACAATTCGCTGCGCTTCCGGTCCTTCATAATTACCGCTCTCTACAAGAGGTACAAACAAAGGGCATGCTAAATTTTCCACTTCCACTCTCGTATGAAGAGCGCGGAGTGCATGTGTATAGGCTTGGCTTTTAACGGTTCCGTTTGTGCCGATTACGCCTATTTTATGATTTTTAGTTACTTTAAGCGCAGCTCGTGATCCTGGTTCAATGACGCCTATAACCGGAATATCGAGCTGTTCTTGAATTTCATCTAGTACAACTGCCGTAGCCGTGTTGCACGCAATAACAAGCATTTTAATATCTTTATCTACTAAATAATTAGTCATCTCCCATGTGAAAGCTCGTACTTCTTCACTGGGACGAGGACCGTATGGGCAGCGTGCTGTATCTCCAATGTACATAATTTGTTCTTTCGGAAGCTGTCTCATAATTTCCTTTGCTACCGTTAATCCGCCCACACCTGAATCTATAACACCAATTGGTCTACTCAAAACAATCGCCTCATTTTTCTTTCATTTCATCATGTAATTTTCGTAACGTTACTCGTAAAACTTCTGTTTCACTAGGAGAGAAGTTTGCCAGTACGCCATTTAAATACGTTTGTCGCTTTTCAATTACTTCTTCGATAACACGTGCTCCTTCAGGAAGCAAATGAATACGCACTACGCGGCGGTCTTTCGGATCTTTGACCCGAACCACCAACTTATTTTTTTCCATACGATCTACTAAATCTGTCGTTGTACTACAAGCGAGAAAAATCCGATTTGATAAATCGCCAATCGTCATATCTCCACGTTCAAACAGCCACTGCAAAGCAATAAACTGAGGTGGCGTAATCGTATAGTCTTCTAAAATTTCTCTTCCTTTTTGCTTCACAATAGCTGCAATATGTCGAAGTGACTTTTCTAATTCTGCCACTGTATCCTCATTATTTTTTGCTGTCATACCGTAATCCTTTCCACCTATAAGTCTTATTTTCTATTATTTCTTTCAGTTAAACCCGTCTCTATTGTTTCTCTTTTCTATTTTATATTGTGCTCTTTTTTCGGTGATTTTTCAAGGTTAACATGAGGATTCTACAACGTTCAGCATTAAAAAACAGCTGCTCCATAAAAGGAGCAGCTGTTTCTATTAATTATTGATATACAGCTCGAAAACTGAGCTGAAATCTTTTGTTGTGTAGGCTGTTTTTTTATCTAATAACCAAGAAAACGCGGCTTCGTTAATTTCTTTAAATTCACCAGCAACACTTCCACTTGTATTTCTTGTACTGCTTAGCGTAGAAGAAGCTAGCTGAATGCTTTGTTTAGCAAAATCGAGCGCAATTTCATTTTCACGCGTTATTTCAGACATTTTAAACAGCGCTTTATATAAATCTTTTACCTCTTCTATATGCTTTTTGTGTACATCGATAGAAAAAGTTTCCGAGCCAATTTTAAATTTAATTTCCACATCTAAATCGACAGTTCCAGCCGTTTCTAGCATTACGTTTGAAATGTGATTTGTGCTGTAGTTATAGCGGCGAAGCATTCGCTTTTTACTTGTAGCACTTGTTCCATCAAGGTGAATGAGCGCTTTATTGGTAAAGCAATATTCATCTGACTTTGATTTGATTAGAAAATAAATTTTTTCTTGTTCTTCATGCATAACGTAATCGTCTGCATCTACCTTGTCATAATCAACTGGCTTAATAACAGAACCAATATCACTTAGCCCCAATACATCAGCAGCTACTTTTCCAAACATTTCCCCATCTCCCTTTTAAAAACGATTGTGTTATTTTCATGCTTTAAGTGTACTGTGCAAATGAGGGGATGTAAATAAAAAAAGGAGCTTCTTTAAAAGAAGCTCCACATTTATTAAAACAACAAATTTAAAATCATATAGATAAGTGCAGCTAATGAAGCTGAAATTGGCAACGTGATAACCCATGTAATCACCATGCGCTGTGCAGTTCCCCATTTTACACCTTTCACTCGGTGAGCAGAACCTACACCTAAGATAGAAGATGAAATAACATGAGTAGTACTGACAGGTAGATGAATAAACGTTGCTCCAAAGATAATGGCAGCACCCGTTAAGTCCGCAGCTACTCCATTAACAGGACGAATTTTCATAATTTTACCGCCGACGGTTTTAATGATTTTCCATCCACCAATTGACGTTCCAAGCCCCATTGCGACCGCACAAGCCAGCTGTACCCACCACTGAATCTCAGTACCGCTTTGCATATTGTTAGCAATAAGCGCTAGCGTAATGATACCCATTGCTTTTTGCGCATCATTCGTACCGTGTGTGTAAGATTGTAGAGCTGCAGTCAGGATTTGAACGCGGCGAAAACGCTTATTCGTTTTCGTCAAGTTATGGTTTTTAAACGTTAGCTTGATAATCGTATAGACAATATAACCTACTACAAAGGCTAGAACTGGTGAAATTAGAAGGGCTTCAATGATTTTGATGAAACCTTTGTAATTTAAAGCACCAAATCCAGCAGCTGCAATAGCTGCTCCTGCAATCGATCCAATAATTGCATGAGAAGAACTACTCGGGATACCGAAATACCATGTGATTAGGTTCCACGCGATAGCAGAAATTAATGCTGCTAAAATAACGACAGAACCATTTTGAAGCGTATAAGGATCAACGATATCCTTTGTAATCGTTTTGGCTACGCCCGTAAACGTCATAGCCCCGACAAAGTTCATGGTTGCGGCTAAAAGAATTGCATGTCGCGGTTTTAAAGCTTTGGTTGAAACAGAAGTCGCAATGGCATTAGCTGTATCGTGAAAGCCGTTGATAAAGTCAAAACCAAGTGCACCAACTACAATTAGAATGGTTAATATTAGCATTGAATCCATTATACTATAGCCCCGTTACGCATTCTTCATAATAACTGATTCTAAGTTGTTCGCAACCGTTTGACAATAATCCGCGATTTCTTCTAGCGTTTCATAAATTTCTTTATATTGAATAACTTTAATTGGATCTTTACATGTTGCAAATAATTGTTTTAGTGCACGACGATATAATGTATCACAATGTGACTCATACTCTTTAATTTTAATTGCATGCTCACTAATTTGAAGAAGCTTTTTCTCAGACAACAAATTAATAGTAATTAAAATTTCTTCAGCACAGCCTTGAATATTTTTAACAAATTCAGCTACATATTCATCAAATGTCGTAATTGAATGAATTTCCATTAAAGCAGCAAAGCTATCGATGCCATCAAGTACATCATCCATGCTCATCGCTAGCTGTAAAATATCTTCACGCTCAATTGGAGTAATAAATGCTTTGTTCAACTCAGTAATCACTGTATGCACGTATTTATCACCTTTTGATTCATACGCTTTTAAAACGTTGGCAAATTCCTTTAGGTCAGATACATTTTGAAGTTCAAAGCTGCCTAAAAACTCCGCTGAGTCCTTAATATTTTGGGCAATGTCCATTAACATTTCAGAAAACTTGTCTTTTTTTCTTTTGATCACGTTGCAATCCTCCATCCAATTTATCGAAACTTTACCACTCGTTTTTTCTCTCTATCTTTTTATATGTGTTCTAGTTTCTTTTTTCATTTAAAGTAATGGATAAAACCTAGCTGTTCATTACTATAACGAGAGAAACCACCTCTCTTGTGTATCAAAAAATTCTAAAAAAACAAACGTTTACCAGAGCAAAAGTCCCAAAATGTGGTTCTTTCACCTATAGGTTATGCGATTCATTTTTTTACGCCAAGTCAAAAATTACTCCTATTATTGTTAATTGTCAATAACTTTTCAAACACATTTTTTTAGGCTTCTTTACAATACATTAACAATAATACGTTGATTCCTTTTAAAATAAGGGTTTTAAGAGTTTGTATAAAATTGGGATTTACAAAAACTTAACATTACTCCCCTTGTGTAAATAATAAAAGCCAGCTCTTTTAGAACTGGCTTTTATTATTTACTTATTATATTGCTGAAATACATTTTTTACTTTCGGCACGACGTAATGACTTCCGCCTTTATCCTCTACCCCTTCAACCATCATTGAAACGAGTAAGTTTTTCTGTTTTGTGTCCACAGCTACAAACCATCCGTTTTCCTGCCCTTTTTCACCTTGAGTTTTCTTTAGCTCTGCTGTTCCCGTTTTTCCAGCCAAGGTTAACCCATCTATCTTTGCTGCATGACCCGTACCGTTTTTATCTTCAATGACATCAACTAAATCATTTTGAATTAATTGCGCCGTTTCTTTAGATATTACTTGTTTTTTCCATATTCCACTCTCATCACCGTTCATAAGAATAGGCTTTACTATATTTCCATCGTTTACAATCGATGTATACATCAATGCCAAGTGGAGAGGATTCACTTGCAGTTTCCCCTGGCCATAGCCAGAGTTTGCTAATACTCCCTCATCTTTAATATCTTGATCACCTGCAATTTTAGACGTTTCAAAAGGATAATTAACAGGCAATTTTTGATTAAACCCAAACTGTTTTAAACCACTGTTAAATTTGTCTAAACCTAGCTTCAAAGCAGTCTGCGCAAAATAAATATTATCAGATGTAACATAAGCATCACGTAAATTAACATTCGGTTTGCTGCCCACTCGTGTTACGTAGAAATTTCCCCAGCTTTTATCTTTCTGCCATTTCTTCCCGCTGATTGATATACTTTCATTTGGATTTAGCACGTCTTCATCAACCGCTAAAGCTCCGGTGACTAACTTAAATGTAGATCCCGGAGAATACGTTTTGGTAAAACGATTCATTAACGGCTTATTAGGATTCGTTGAAAGGGATTGATACGTATTAGCATCGATTCCAAAAGAAAAAGAATTCGGATCAAAAGCTGGCGTGCTTACAAGACCTAATATTTCTCCCGTTTTAGGTTGAAGAGCAGTAGCTACTCCTTTTTCATCTTTTAACTGTTCATAAAGGGATTTTTGAACATTCGTGTCTACCGTAACCTGAATGCTTTCCCCGTCTTTTGGATTCACTTTTGCAATTTCATTCTTTTTATTATCATCTTTATCTACAGTATAAATCGTGACGCCGTCTCGAGCACGAAGCTTATCTTCATACAAAGACTCTAAGCCAATCATTCCAGCTTTAGACTGAGCATTATAACCTTCATCTTTATGCTCTTTTAAATATTCCGCTGTGACAGGCGCAACGTATCCAACTAAATGAGCACACGCTTCTTCACAAGGATATACGCGCGCATTTACCTTTTTTTGTTGAATGCCTTCTACTTTTTTCAAAGAATTCTCTAAATTAGAGGCGTCTTTTTGACTAACTGTTTTAATAGGAACAAATTGATTCTCTTTCACCCAAGAAGCGCTCAGTGCTTGATTAATACTTTTTTCCGAAAGAGCAAGAGTCTTGCTTAATTGTCGTATCGCTTGCTCGCCGCCTTTAGAAAACTGCTGGGGAACAACTCCAACTTGAATCGCTTCTCCGTTTTGAGCTAAATATTTCCCTGAACGATCCATAATTTCTCCACGCACAGCTGACTGAGTAGCTACTCTTACTTGCTCTCCTTGCTCAAGTCCTTTAAAAATCATATTAGGCTTCCAATTAATATACCAATTCTCTGTATCCCCTTGTTTTTCTTGAACCACAGCAGCATTTTCTTTAAATGAGATTTCACCGGCTACAGAGTTCATGTTTACTTCAAAAGGTAAAACAGCTTTATGGTCTTTTATTTCTAAGTCTTCTATTTTACTTGCCTTCACTTTAAGCTTGTCCGCTTCAATTGCATCATAGATATTTTTATATCGATTTACAAAGTCTTTTTCTGAAATCGTCTTTTTAGCATCTTTAGACAAGTATCCATACATACCTTCAAAATCTTCTTTATTCCACATGGCTACATATTTATCAAATCGATTCTGTGCTTTCTGTTGATCATTTGAGCAACCGGCAGTTATGAGTAAGAGAATTGCCATAATAAAAAATAGCCACCCAATTCGTCTCATGATGATTTTCCCCCTTTTTTCAATACCATTTCTATCATATAAAATTTTACATAAACTTTCCATCAGAAAGTTACACCCAGGAATTAATTGGTATTACAACCCACTTAATTTACATATCGACAAAAAAATCAATAGGTAAATAAGAAAAAAATTGAACATTTTGTGAATATTTTGTGTCTTTTTTGGAAAGTATTTGATATAATAAGTGTAAGAAGAAAAAGAATAGGAGGCGACTAAAATGAGAAGATTCTTACAGTTTTACTTTATGTTTAGTTCTCTGTTCTGTTTTGGAAGCGTTTTCGTCCTACTTATGTCTCAAGAATATTATTTTGCACCGTTATTCCTCACACTGGGCTGTTTAAATATTTTTCTCTTTAAAGTATATATTCAAGAAAGTCGAAAAGATAAACAAGCTGCACCTGAAAAACCAAAACCAACAATTTAACGGACTCGTCTCTCGGCTGAGATGAATGTAAAAGAAGAACCGGTGAAAAATTCACCGGTTCTTCTTTTACGAGGTTGAAGCTTTTGGAAACCTATCGTTTGCAATAATCTCACCGATGCTTTCACTCTTTCCTTCACCCTCATCAATATTTAAAAGCGGGAACAATAACTCTCCTACGTGATAAGCTTCTTCTAAATGCGGATAGCCTGATAAAATAAAAGATTCAATTCCTAAAGCTTCATATTCTTTTATTCGTTTCGCTATATTTTCAGCACTGCCTACCAGGGCAGTTCCTGCACCTCCCCGGACGAGCCCCACACCTGCCCATAAGTTAGGGCTAATCGTAAGTTCCTCTCGGGTTCCTCTATGAAGGCTCGCCATTCGCTGCTGCCCAACTGAGTCATACCTTGCAAAAGTACGCTGTGCAGCTTGAATTGTGTCGTCGTCCAAATGCTGAATTAATCGATCGGCTGCTTCCCAAGCTTCTTCTTCCGTTTCCCGTACAATAATATGCAAACGAATCCCAAACTTAACGGTTCTGCCTTCTGCTTCTGCTTGCTTTCTCACAGCCGTTATTTTTTCTCTTACTTGTTCAGGAGGCTCTCCCCACGTTAAATACACGTCAGAATGTTTTGCTGCAACTTTTTGTCCTGCGGGTGAAGATCCGCCAAAATAAATAGGTGGAGAAGGTTTTTGAACAGGTGGATACAACAGCTCACTGTTCTCTACATGAATATGTTTTCCTTCATAATTAACCGTAGCTCCAGCCAATAACCCTTTCCACACATCTAAAAATTCATCCGCAGCTTCATAACGTTCATCATGTGATAAGAAAAGGCCGTCTCCGGCTAATTCTGCTGGATCTCCTCCTGCTACTACGTTAACTAGTAAACGACCGTTTGAAATTCGATCAAGAGTCGAAGTCATGCGCGCTGCCACGGAAGGAGCCATAATGCCCGGACGTACAGCTACTAAAAATTTCAAACGCTCTGTTTCAGGTATAAGTGAAGCAGCCAATAGCCACGGGTCTTCGCATGATTTCCCCGTTGGAATCAGAACTCCTTCAAATCCTAACCGGTCAGCTGCTTGAGCAACTTGCCGAAAATATGAATAGTCTGCTGAACGACCTCCTCGATTTGTCCCTAGATATCTTCCATCTCCATGGGAAGGAATAAACCATAACATTTTCATGATTCAACACTCCTTTTCGTTTGTTCTAGATGATATTCAAGCTCTTTTAATGAACGTTTAATTCTCGCTTCTGCTTCTTCCGCAATAAACTCAATTTCATTTTCTTTCGTATAGGCCACCTCAGAATCAACAATATAAACTCCATGAATAAGAGCAGTAGCTCCTAAAACGGATAATGTCGGCTTAAATACATAATCAAGAGCCAGTAGATGAGCAATGGTTCCCCCTGTAGCTATCGGCAGCACGGTTTTATTGTGCAAACCTTTTTCAGGTATTAAATCTAAAAATGTTTTTAAGATTCCTGTGTAGCTAGCTTTATAGATTGGGCTGACAATAATAACGGCATCAGCATCTGCCACTTTCTTTTGAGCTTCTTGAATCGCAGGGCTAGAAAAGTTAGCATATAGTAAGTCTTCAGCTGGTAAATCGCGGACATGCACGGTTTTTACTTCATGTTTTTCATTTTGCAGATATGCTGCAATATACTCACTTAAAGCAGCTGACCTTGATTGTTTTGAAGGGCTTCCCGTAATAATTGTAAACTGACTCATTATCATCTCTCCTTTTAACTTATAAAACTGATAGATTTACAAGGATTAATAAGTATATAAATCCTTCTTTTATTTTTCACCTGCGTAGCTGTCTCTCCATTTAAGAAGACGCTTTTCTAATACTCGGACAAATGAATCAGTTAATTTGCCTACAACAGCAAAAATGATAATTCCGACAAAAACTACATCTGTTTGAGAAAACTGCCTAGCATCCATAATCATATATCCTACACCTTCACTTGCTCCCATTAATTCAGCTACTACCAGTCCGAGCCATGCAATACCTAAAGACAATCGGACACCAAGTAAAATATTAGGAAGAGCGGCTGGTAAAATGAGTTTCGTGATTTGTTTCCATTTACTAAATTGCAGAACACGCGCAACATCAAATAATTTCGAATCAACGCCGCGAATGCCTAAATACGTATTAACATAGATTGGGAAAAACGCACCGTTTGCAATTAGCAATATCTTTGAAATTTCCCCAAAGCCAAACCATAAGATAAATAAAGGAGCCAAGGCAAGGTGAGGAACAGTTCTAAGCATTTGAATGGATGGATCCATATAGTGCTCCGTTTTCTTTGAGAAACCGACAATAACACCAAATAGTAAACCTAGACCAGCTCCAACGGCAAAACCTATGGCAGCACGTAAAATACTGATTTGAAGATTAGCTCCGAGTTCTCCCGATACGATGAGCTGTTTGAAAGAAAGTACAATATCAACAGGTGTAGGAAGAACGGTTTTAGATACATAGCCTGCAGAACCAATGATTTGCCACACGACGATAAGCAAAATTGGCACGACGAGAGAACGAAGGAAAATTCCCTGCTTATTTTTCGCTTCTTCCTTTCTTTTTTTCACTTGTTGCAAGTGAGCTGCTGAAGACTGGACATGTCCTGAAACCACGGATGTTTTACTCATTTTCATCACCTCATTTTTCTTTTAATGCTTTTTCAATAAATGAATTATCAACGACATCTCCCGTATCAATTTTCTTTTTAATAACGCCTAAAGATTGTTGAAAATCAGCTGTTCGCTGTTGTTCTGCAATAATTTCTTTAGAGGTTGGGCGATTATAGGCAGGATTATTTTTTAACACTTGTCTTACTACGTCTTTATCTAGATTTTTTTGTTTTGCTAGAATATCCACAGATTCTTCAAAATGTTCGTTTTGCCATTCAAGTGCTTTTTGATAAACTTGTAAAAACTTAACGACTAACTCTGGATGATCTTTTGCAAAGCCTTCTCTTACAATAGTAAAGCCTGGTGAAGCAACCTTTAACGAATCGCCGTCTGCTAAAATACGAGCTTCATTTTTTAAGTTTTGCAGGGAGATAAACGGTTCCCAAATTGACCATGCATCCACTGACCCATTTTCAAATGCTGGCTGAGCTTCGTCTGGCTGAAGCTGAATAATCTTTACGTCACTTGGCTTTAACCCATTTTGATCAAGAGCTCTGTACAATAAGTTAAAACCGCTGCTGCCTTTGGCAACCGCAATCTTTTTACCTTTTAAATCTTTTACGCTTTTAATCTTGCTGTTTTTTCCTACTAAAATAGCATTTCCTTTTAATCCGTCGCTCGAATTAGCAATTTCTAAAAATGGAATATCTGCCCCTTGACCAGAAATAACCGGTGAGTTTCCAACTTGGCCGAAATCCAAGTGTCCAGATGCTAACCCTTCAAATTGCGGAGGACCGCTTTGAAACTCTGTCCATTTAACGTTTACACCTATTTTTTTAAATTCTTTTTCAAACCATTTTTGGTTTTGTGCCAGCATTAAAGGTCCTAGGCTTTGTTGAATGCCAATATTGATCGTAACGTTTTTCGAATCTTCGCCGCTCGCTTTTTCTTTCGTCCCGCACCCAGCCAATGCGAGAACAAGTACAATAGCTGCAGTTAAAAGTAGCTTTTTCATCTGTTCTGTCTCCTTCTCTGTCTGATTGAATCTTTAATGTTCTCCTGCTTCTTCAAATTCTTTCAGCACTTGCTGCCTTAGCTGCTGAAAAGGTAGTTCTGTCTTTTTTCGCGGATGACTAATTTCTACTGGAACAACCCGACTAATTTCTCCTGGTCTGGCACTCATAATCACAATTTTAGTTCCTAAGTAAATGGATTCATCTAAATCGTGGGTAACAAAAATCATGGTTGTTTTTTCTTTTTTCCATATGTCTAACAGCACATCTTGCAGATGAGTGCGAGTAAAAGCATCCAACGCACCAAACGGTTCATCTAACAATAAAACCTCTGGATTTCTTAAAAGAGCACGCGCAATCGCAACTCGTTGAGACATCCCCCCAGATAGTTCTCGAGGATAAGCTTTTTCAAATCCTTTCAGCCTGACAATATCAATTAGCTCATCTACGCGGCGCCGAACGTTCGAATCTTTCAGCGATAAGTCAGCCGCTATATTTTGCTCCACATTAAGCCACGGGAACAAGCGGTGTTCTTGAAAGATCATTCCTTGTTTAATGCTAGGTCCGGCTATGTGCTTCCCGTTGATTTCAATGCGCCCTTCATAATCTATATCAAGTCCAGCGATCATTTTAAGCAGCGTACTTTTTCCGCATCCGCTCGGACCAATAATGGTAATAAATTCACCTTTATTAATCGTAAGATTTACATTTCGCAATGCTTGAGTTACTTGTTCTCCTTTTTGAAATGAGCGGTTAACCGATTGAATCACGACACTCACAGCAATTCCTCCTCCTTGAATTTTTAAATCAAAAGCTATTTCACCTAAAAACATAAAAGCTCCTACCTAAAAAAGGTAGGAGCTTTCGGTTGACCGATCAGCCCGTTGCTATAGTTAACTGATTTGTTATTGGATTATTTTGAATTTTATCATATTAATCCGATTTGTCAACTGTGTTTTATATATTTTATCCATTAGATTCTTGAGGATTTGGTTTTTTCCATTTAAATATTGAGTTTAAAAATCCGTATATATGCTTAGACTCCTTCGTTAACAAAGGACCAATAATAGCTAAAATCAATACATAAAGCGCAGCGAATGGCTGAAGGATGGCCGATAATCCTCCTTCAATTCCGATGTTAGCCATAATGATTGAAAACTCACCTCGTGACATGATTGTTAATCCAATATTGGTAGAAGCCTTGTGTGACAGCCCGCTTTTTCTTCCTGAAATCATACCGGCTGTAAAGTTACCAATAATCGTAAGCGCAACTGCTCCAAGGGCAAGCCAGCCTGCATCCCAGAGCGTGAGAGGATCAATACTTAATCCGAAGCTGAAGAAAAAGATGGCTCCAAAGAAATCACGAAACGGTACGACAAGATGTTCAATCCGATCGCGATGTTCTGTTTCAGAAAATACAAGCCCAAGCAATAATGCTCCAATTGCTTCTGCCACGTGAATTGTTTCTGAGAAGCCTGCCACAAAAAACAATACCGCAAAAACGACGATTATAAAGATTTCATTCGATGAAATATTTAAAAGTTTATTTAGTAGAGGCGTAGCTTTTCGAGCAATGATAAAGAACAGCATCATATAGCCAAACGCAATTAAAATAGATGTTAAAGATCCAGCAAGCGATCCGTGGTCTCCAAGCACCAACCCTGAAACGACAGAAAGATAAACCGCTAAGAAAATATCTTCAAACATGATGATCCCTAATATCAATTCCGTTTCTGGATTTGCCGTTCGTTTTAAATCAACCAATACTTTTGCGACAATTGCGCTGGACGAAATCGTAATAATTCCAGCGATAATCAGCACTTCAAGAAGAGGATTTCCTGTCAGGTATCCATACAATAATCCTAAGGTAAAGTTAATTAAAATATAAATAGATCCTCCCACCGCGATGGACTTACCTGATTTAATTAACTTTCCAACTGAAAATTCTAACCCTAAATAAAAGAGTAAAAAGAGAACTCCAATTCTCCCCATAAATTCAATAATCTCTTGGCTTTCAATAAACTTTAAACTGAATGAGCCAAACTCAGGAGCATGGGGACCAACCGCCATGCCCAGCAGAATGAGGAATGGAATAATCGTAAATTTAAATTTATGTGCTAGTATAGCCGCTAAAGCGACTAGTAACAAAGCTGTCCCAACTTCAAATACTAAATGATCCAATTATGAACTACCTCCTTGTGAAAGCAATTCTTTAATGAGCGTTTTTAAATTTCCTCTTTCACCAGAGATGACAAGCGTATCTCCTTCTTCAATTAACGTATCTGGTCCTGGGGTGGATAATTTTTTTTGCGTGTTTTTAATGACAGCGATGATTGTGACATCATAGTTGCTGCGAACGTCAATTTCGCCAATTGTTTTACTGTGAGCTTTGGCCTGTTTTTCAACTTTGTACCATTCAATCACTAAGTCATTGAATGCCACTTCAATGGTTTCCATTGCTTTTGGCTTGTAAATCATGCCGCCTAAAATTGCAGCTAGCTGTCTTGATTCCGTATCTGTTAACGTAATGTCAAAAATGCTTTCTTCTAAATCTTTTTGATCGAAGTGGTAGATTTCGCGTCGTCCATCATCATGAATAATAACGACCACACGGTTTCCTCCGCTTGTCTCAATTTCAAATTTACGGCCGATTCCTGGTAATTCCGTTTCTTTAATCATCATTGAATGATCACTCCTATAAAGTTTTTAAGAAGAATATTAAATTTTCATTGCATTATTTGTATAGAAAATCCCCATGACAAATAAGCCTAAGAATAGTAGGTAATTTTAGGTTTGAAGAAAAGGCTGCTGAAATTTCAACCTTTTTTATTTAATTGAGGTAACTTGATTGAAAGATTTTTGGATAAAAAAGTGTTTTCTTGAGGAAAAAATACGCAATTTGATGCGTCGGAATGATGAGCTTGGTACTCACCCATACTAAAGCAAAAGTTACTATCACACTTTGTATTAGAGATCCTATTTGTTTGACGCTGTGCTTAGCTCCTGGAGACATGTGCACGATATCCGTGTAATGCTGTACCGAACTTTTTGTGACCTTTACTTTTTCAAAGTCATTATCAATAAATTTATCTGGCAAACTCGCAAAAGGCAAGCAGAATATCATGCATAATAATACCCCTAACCATACATTTTTCATCATCTCACCTCTCTTTCTTTTGAAGTAGTATCTCCTTACTTAAAAGTATACGTACTCTGAAATTCAATTTCAAGCAATAAGTTTCTTTTATAAAGATTTACCTTTTTTATAATATTTTCTTAATGATATTCTTTTTAGATACATATGCGATACTTAAAAAAATATACAAAAAGCTGGCTTTCTAAAAAGAAAGCCAGCTCATGTTATAGTTCAAGTTCTCCCATTCGAAGGAGTTCTACGACTGCTTGAGAACGCCCCTTGACTCCAAGCTTTTGCATCGCATTAGAAATATGATTTCGAACTGTTTTTTCGCTAATGAATAGTTCACTCGCGATTTCTTTTGTTGTTTTGTCCTGTACTAAAAGCTCGAATACTTCTCGTTCACGCTTTGTAAGTAGCGGTTTAGGTTGAAACTCTTTTTCTTTCAATGTAACCCTCCTTGCCTGATCCTGAGTTGAACTATCGGATGGGTGTAAATTTAGTCAACATATCTTATGTGCGGTATGCCTACGCGGTTACTAGTTTTAGAAAAAATATGCAAAAAACTCTTTTTTACCTTTGAAAAAGAAAAAAAGCCTGAAGAAAGAGCCTTCAAGCCATTTTTATATAGTCGATAAACACCTTTTCATCTCTTCATTCCAAGGCACGCTTTTTCCTGTTTCTTTAGAAATTTGCACCATTGTTCCTCTCCCCGTGAGTACAACCTCTCCTTGCTCATTTTGAATCATATAGTGTAAATCAACCGAAGAACGTCCGATTTTATGGGCCTTTACAAAAACAGCTAGCACGTTGCCAAAATACACTTGTTTGACATAGTCGCACTGCAAATCAGCCACCACCGGTATCGTTCCCTCATACTCACTCGTCCACTTTTGCATAAAGCCAATATGGTGAAAGAATTCCGTACGTATTTGTTCAAAATAAACAAAAGGAACCGTATTATTTAAGTGCCCAAACATATCTGTTTCCGAAAATCTTACCTTGATTTTCTGCTTAAACGAAAATGACTCTTTCCAGTGATCCATGTCTTCAATATACGAAATATTATTCATCTGTATTTCCTCCGTTCGTCATAGACAAAATAAAACCTCTCCACGTGGAGAGGTTTTGAGTGGTTATACTTGATCGCTACCAAAGAAACTTCTGAATGCTTGAATTGTTGTGTCGCGGTTCAAAGCTGCGATTGAAGTAGTCAATGGAATTCCTTTTGGACATGATTGAACGCAGTTTTGAGAGTTCCCGCAGTTCGCTAGCCCTCCATCACCCATAATCGTCTCTAAACGTTCTCCTTTATTTAACGCACCGGTTGGATGGGCATTAAACAAGCGAACTTGAGAAAGCGGTGCTGGACCGATGAAGTTTGACTTGTCGTTTACGTTTGGACAAGCTTCTAAGCAAACGCCGCATGTCATACACTTGGATAACTCATACGCCCACTGACGTTTCTTTTCAGGCATACGCGGTCCTGGTCCTAAATCGTATGTGCCATCGATCGGAACCCAGGCTTTTACTTTTTTCAGTGAATCAAACATACGGCTGCGGTCTACCTGCAAGTCACGAACAACAGGGAATGTTTTCATTGGCTGCAAGCGAATCGGCTGTTCTAGTTTATCAACAAGAGCTGTACATGACTGACGAGGTTTACCGTTGATAACCATTGAACAGGCTCCACATACTTCCTCTAAACAGTTCATTTCCCAGTTTATCGGAGCAACCTCTTTACCTGAAGCATCAACAGGGTTACGTCTGATTTCCATCAGTGCTGAAATAACGTTCATATTCGGACGATACGGAATTTCAAACTCCTGATTGTAAGGAGCAGATTCAGCTGAATCTTGACGTGTAATAATGAAGCGCACTGTCTTTTGGACTGTTTGTTGTTCACTCATTGATTAACGAACCCCCTCTTGTTGTTTTTTTGGTTTTTCATCTTTTTTCTTTGTGTAGTCGCGCTTACGCGGTTTGATTAACGATACGTCTACCTCTTCATAATGGAAAGAAGGAGCCGTTTTCTTATCAACGAAAGATGCCATTGTTGTTTTTAAGAATTCTTCATCGTTACGATCTGGGAAATCCGGCTTATAATGAGCACCGCGACTTTCGTTACGGTTGTAAGCTCCAAGCGTTACAACACGTGAAAGCTGGAGCATGTTTTGAAGCTGACGAGTAAATGTTGCCGCTTGATTACTCCATTTAGCCGTGTCATTAATGTTAATACGATCATAGCGTTCAATTAATTCTTGAATCTTTTCATCTGTTTTTAACAGTTTGTCATTGTATCGTACGACTGTCACGTTGTCAGTCATCCATTCCCCTAGCTCTTTATGAAGAACGTATGCATTTTCTGTACCTTGAAGATTCATGATATTGTTCCATTTCTCTTCTTCTTCTTTCACATGACGATCATATACGCTTGAAGAAATAGCATCTGCGCTCTTTTCTAAACCATTGATGTATTCAACGGCTTTAGGACCAGCAACCATACCGCCATAAATAGCTGACAATAATGAGTTTGCTCCTAAACGGTTCGCTCCGTGCTGCGAATAATCACACTCACCAGCTGCGAACAAGCCAGGGATATTTGTCATTTGATCGTAATCCACCCATAAACCGCCCATTGAATAGTGTACGGCTGGGAAAATCTTCATTGGTACTTTGCGCGGATCATCGCCCATGAATTTTTCATAGATTTCGATGATACCTCCAAGTTTAATGTCTAGCTCTTTTGGATCTTTATGTGAAAGGTCCAGATAAACCATGTTCTCTCCGTTAATTCCTAACTTCTGCGCTACGCAGACGTCAAAAATTTCACGAGTTGCAATATCACGAGGTACTAAGTTACCGTATGCCGGATATTTTTCTTCTAAGAAATACCAAGGTTTACCGTCTTTATATGTCCAAACGCGTCCGCCTTCTCCACGAGCAGATTCACTCATAAGACGAAGCTTATCATCTCCCGGGATAGCAGTTGGATGAATTTGAATAAACTCTCCGTTTGAATAGTATGCACCTTGCTGATACACGATAGATGCCGCTGAACCTGTATTAATAACTGAGTTCGTCGATTTTCCAAAGACAATACCAGGTCCACCTGTAGCCATAATAACCGCATCAGCTGGGAACGTTTTAATTTCCATTGATTTTAAATTCTGTGCAGAAATTCCGCGACAGCTGCGCTCATCATCAAGAACAGCACCTAAGAATTCCCATCCTTCGTACTTTGTCACAAGTCCGGCAACTTCATAGCGACGAACCTGCTCATCTAATGCGTACAATAACTGTTGACCCGTTGTTGCTCCAGCAAAAGCCGTACGGTGATGCTGCGTTCCGCCAAATCGTCTGAAGTCTAACAAACCCTCAGGAGTACGGTTAAACATAACACCCATACGGTCAAGTAAGTGAATAATACCAGGAGCTGCTTCACACATTGCTTTTACAGGTGGCTGGTTGGCTAAAAAGTCTCCGCCATACACTGTGTCATCAAAGTGTTCCCATGGTGAATCTCCTTCACCTTTCGTATTTACGGCTCCGTTGATTCCACCTTGCGCGCAAACTGAGTGAGATCTTTTTACCGGAACTAGTGAAAATAAATCTACTTGCTTGCCAGACTCAGCAATTTTTATTGTTGCCATCAAGCCAGCTAAACCGCCACCGACTACGATGATTTTTCCGTTACTCATCGGAACCCCACTCCTTCAAAACCTTAATTTTATGCAAATGCGAATAATGTACGAACACCTACGAATGTAAGTGCTAAGAAGATTGCTAATGTCACATAAGTTGAAATTCTTTGAGAACGTGGTGTTACAGTTAACCCCCAGCTAACTCCAAATGACCATAGACCGTTTGCAAAGTGGAAGATCGTAGATACAACACCAACTATGTAGAATGCAAACATTGCTGGGTTGCTTAAAATTCGTTCCATCATTTGAAAATCTACTTCTTTTCCAAGCGCAGCTTGTATTCTGGTTTCCCATACGTGCCATGTGATGAAGATAAGTGTGATTACACCTGAAACACGCTGAAGGATAAACATCCAGTTACGGAAAAATCCATAGTTGTTAACGTTTGTTTTAGCAGTGAATGCGATGTAAAGACCGTATATTGCGTGAAAAACGATTGGTAAGAAAATAATGAAAATTTCTAGAGCATAGCGGAAAGGTAAGCTCTCCATGAAGTGAGCTGCTTGATTAAATGATTCTTCTCCCTTTGTCGCGAAATGATTCACAACTAAATGCTGTGTTAAGAAAATCCCGATTGGTATTACTCCAAGTAGTGAATGGATTCTCCGATATTGAAACTCTCTGTTTGCCGCCATCTGCGTAGACCCCCCTTAGTTAAATGAACATAGTTTGTGAAGAACTTTCTTACTCCCACTAGACAAATAGATTAATCGTGAATACAGGAAATGAAAACCTTTGCATTTCCTAATAAAGTATGTGACAGGTTAATTTTACTCCCATCGATTAAGAGCGTCAAGGCAAGATGTTTAAATCTTCTATAAAATATAAATTTATAAAATTTTATATTTGTTAACGCTTACTACATTGATGTTAAAGATTTTTTCTTTCTATTATAATATCGCTTGCCACAGTTAAGTAAGCGTTTACTTTATACTTTTATTGTAAACAAGTTCACAAAACATTTACACAGGTAAAAGTACCCTTTTAAAAGTAATTTTATGGATTTTTTATCTTTACATCTAACTCTTTTTACCATAATAAAGATCCTCTTACATTTTATTAAAAAAATGCGTGAGAGGTTTTTTAGATTTGTATATAATAGTAGTAAAGAAAGAGGGGAAAGCATGAGCAATTTACAAACAGAATCACAGCAAGAACTTGAAGAGACGATGGAAACATTAGAACCTAATGCCGCAGCTGAAACAGAGAGAGCTCTTGATCACGTTCCATATTTTGGATACAGTCTTTTGCGTGACGTGTTGATTCCAGAGCTTCTTGGAGACGAAACGAATACCATCTCATACTGGGCAGGAAAACACCTTGCGCGTAAATATCCATTAAATACAATGGATGAAATCGTCGCTTTTTTTAAAGCAGCTTCCTGGGGAACACTGACGCTTGCCAAAAAAGATAAATATTCACTAGAGCTTGAGTTATCAGGTGATGTGGTCAGCAAAAGATTTCAGCAGGAAACTTGTTCATTTCATCTTGAGTCAGGATTTGTGGCTGAACAGATTCAGCGTCAAAACAACTGCCTAACAGAAGCCTACTTAACACCTAAAGAAAAGAACGGAAAAGTGCTGATTTCCGTGCAGTGGGACCGAAAAGATATCTTACCTACCGAAACCCGTGCGGAGCGTTATAAAAAGTAAGAAATACGTATATATAAAAGACGTGGAGATACCACGTCTTTTTTCTCTTCTTTATACTTGCACTGCCTGCTGCTCTTCTAATTCAAATGCTACGTGAAGCGTCTCAACAGCTTTTACCATATCAGCATGCGGTACAACTGTAGATACTTTAATTTCAGACGTGCTGACCATCTTCACTTCAATTTTCTCTCCTGCCAGCACTTCAAACATTTCGGCTGCAACACCTGGATTAGAAATCATGCCAGATCCCACAATCGATACTTTAGCCAGACCGCTTTCATGTTCAATACGCGTATACCCCAAAGTAGATTTATACTCTTTTAAGACGGCAAGAGCAGCTTCTACGTCTACAGTTTTAATAGAAAATGAGATAGAGAGGCGATTATTAGCCGTTACGTTTTGAATAATAATATCCACGTTTAACTGTTCTTTTGCTAATGCTGTAAAAATAGTAGAAAGAGTTTGTAACTCGTTGTTTAACCCTTCAATTGTCACCCGTGAAATATTATCTTCAAACGCAATTCCTCTTACGACTAAGTTTTGTTCCATTGAAACTTCCTCCTCAACAATCGTTCCATTCTCGTTTTCTAAGCTTGAACGCACTTCTAGCGGTACCTGATAATTTTTTGCAAACTCAACAGCGCGCGGATGCAGCACCCCTGCTCCTAAATTGGCTAATTCTAACATTTCGTCATATGAAATAGAATGAAGTTTACGAGCATCTTCTACGTAGCGCGGATCCGTCGTAAACACTCCTGTTACGTCTGTATAAATATCACATTTTGCAGCTTTTAGTGCCGCGGCAAGAGCTACTGCCGTCGTGTCAGAGCCGCCTCGACCTAATGTTGTAATGCTTCCATCTTCTGAACAGCCTTGGAATCCAGCTACTACTACGATTCGACCTCTATCTAATTGGCTTTGAATACGAGTCGTGTCAATGTGCTGGATTCGTGCATTGCTGTGAACTGCTTCTGTCTGGATACCAGCTTGCCAACCTGTTAGCGAAGTGGCTTCATGACCTTTGAATTGAAGAGCCATTGTTAACAGGGAAATCGTTACTTGTTCTCCAGTTGTAAGAAGCATATCCATTTCGCGTTTACTTGGACTGTCCGTAATATCACTTGCTAATTTCACCAGTGCATCTGTGGTTTTGCCCATTGCCGATACAACAACTACTACTTGGTTACCGCGCTCTGCTTCTTGAATAACACGGTTTGCTACATGTTGAATACGTTCAACAGAACCAACAGATGTTCCACCAAATTTTTGAACGATTAATGCCATAATTTTGTTCATTCCTTTTCAATAAATTTGCATATGCAGGATGATGAGAAGCTAAATTTTTTTACTCAGACAATAAAAAAAGCAATGAGATGAGCTCTCATTGCTTAACGAACGAAAATTATAAAACATAACCGTCCACTGCCGTGAGATAGCTCTCCAAGAATCTACATCTTGACAATCCTACGTTTATTCAACGCAGAACCAGCAATCATTACTATGAGGTAATGTTCACTTCGGCAAATTTCCCTTTCCGCATCGTTCATAAGGGCTCATACCCTTCCTGATGCGTACTGATTAAATTTGCACCTCTATCTTCACTTCATTTGATGAAGTGTCGTATGAAATTAGTTAATAGCTTATCAAATATTTTCTATTATTTCAAGACTATTTTTGCAATGTTTCATAAATTTTTTCAGCAATGTTCTGAGGAACACCTGAATTTCGAATATCTTCAATCGTTGCTTCTTTCAATTTTTTCACCGAACCAAAATGCTTTAACAAAGCTTTTTTACGCTTTTCTCCCACTCCCGGAATGTCGTCCAGAACTGACTGAAAAGCGGACTTAGAGCGCACTTGACGGTGGAAGGTAATCGCAAAGCGGTGAACTTCATCTTGAATTCGCTGAAGCAAATAAAATTCTTGACTATTGCGTTCAAGCGGTATGATTTGAGGAGGCTCACCAATCATCAGATTGGAGGTTCTGTGCTTATCATCTTTGACAAGACCTGCTGTAGGCACTAAAAGTCCCAATTCATTTTCGAGAACGTCCTGTACTGCAGCTAAATGCCCTTTGCCTCCATCTACAACAATTAAATCCGGAAGCGGAAGACCTTCTTTTAATGCTCTGGAATACCGTCTGCGAACGACTTCCCTCATGGAACTGTAATCATCTGGTCCCTTTACCGTCTTAATTTTATATTTGCGATATTCTTTCTTTTCCGGTTTCCCATCAACAAAAACAATCATCGCAGAAACTGGGTCTGTTCCTTGAATATTTGAGTTATCAAATGCTTCAATCCGATAAGGAGCGGCAATTCCAAGCTCTTCTCCTAACCGTTCAACTGCGCCAACTGTACGCTCTTCATCTCGTTCAATTAAATAGAATTTTTCACCGAGCGCAATTTTTGCATTTTTACACGCAAGTTCTACTAATTCTTTCTTTTTGCCTCGCTTTGGATGCTGAACCTCTACTTCTACTAACTTCTCAGCTAACTCTGCATCAATCGTTGCTGGAACCATCACTTCTTTTGGCTTAATATTTTTGGCATAAAACTGACCGATAAAAGTTAAGAAATCTTCTTCTGGCTCTTTATAAAAAGGAAACATAGAAACTTCTCGCTCAATTAATTTCCCTTGGCGAATAAAGAAAACTTGAACACACATCCAGCCTTTATCGTAAGAATAGCCAAACACATCTCGATTAACAAAATCATTAAACGTTACTTTTTGCTTTTCCATTGTCGCTTCGATATGAGCAATTTGATCTCGGTATTCTTTAGCCCGTTCAAAGTCAAGTTCTTCTGAAGCTTTTAACATTTTTTCAGTTAACTCTGTTTTGACATGCTCATATCCACCATTTAAAAACCGCGTGATATTTTCAATAATTTGTTTGTTTTGCTCTTCTTTTACCTCTTTTACGCAAGGAGCTAGACATTGCCCGATATGGTAATACAAACAAGGCCTATCTGGCATAGTGGAGCACTTTCTTAACGGATAAATGCGATCAAGAAGCCGCTTTGTTTCATTTGCTGCTTGAACATTAGGATAAGGACCGAAGTATTTCCCTTTATCTTTTTTTATTTTTCTTGTAATAACAAGTCGGGGCTGTTTTTCAGCTGTAATCTTAATAAACGGATAGCCCTTATCATCTTTAAGCATAATATTGTATTTTGGGTCATGCTTTTTAATTAAATTCATTTCTAAAATAAGCGCTTCTAAATTAGAAGATGTGACGATATATTCAAAGTCGACAATGTCGTTTACAAGTCGAAGCGTCTTTCCGTCATGAGATCCGGTAAAGTAGGAACGTACTCGATTTTTTAATACTTTTGCTTTTCCTACGTAAATGACCGTTCCATATTTATCTTTCATCAAGTAACAGCCGGGCTGATCCGGTAAAATAGCCAGCTTTTCTTTTAAATAATCGTTCATACTTTTCTCCTTCCTCTTCTCTTACTCTGTCCATCTATACAATCGCTTATGAAGCGTAACCTACATTCTTTCCTGTCTTAATACATGTACATAAGCTGGATTTATGGCGGTGTTCCTTACATCTAGTATAAAACAAACGAACGCATATTCGCTAAATAAAAGTATTCCCAAAAGAGAAAAAGTGGAGAAAAAGAAAAAAACCTAGCCTGAGCTAGGTTTTGACTTACGCGTGTTTATTAATTAATTCTGTTAATGCTTCTTTTGGTTGGAAACCAACTACTTGATCAACTTTCTCTCCATCTTTGAATAATACTAAAGTTGGGATACTCATAACACCAAATTTTCCAGCTGTTTCTTGATTTTCATCAACGTCTACTTTTACGATTTTAACTTTATCGTTAAGTTCGCCATCAATTTCTTCAAGAACTGGAGCAATCATTTTACAAGGGCCACACCATGGTGCCCAAAAGTCAACAAGCACTAGGCCTGATTTAATTTCATCTGTAAAGTTTTTATCTGTAGCATGTGCAATAGCCATTTTAATTCCTCCTAAATATATGCAATATCCAAATTCTACTCACAGTATATCACCTTCAAATAAGGTTTGCTAACTTTTTGCTTACATTTATACTGTTTATTCTCCGCTCTAGTTTGTACAATTTGCCTAAAAATATGCGTAGAAAATTTCGTTTCCCATGAGGCTGAGACCTGACTAAATGAATCCAAAGACGAACAAATAGTATACATGGGTTGAACCGCTTGCGACACCGCAGTTGATTTCCATGCAAGACTTCGCTTTTCTAGCAGGAGTCTTCGCCTTGCCCTCCAATCACCTGCTAGAAAGACCTACCCTGCGTTTACCCTAACAAAAAAACGAACCACTAATCAAAAATCTTGATCAACGGTTCGTTCTTCACTTCGTCTCAAATACTTTTGTCCGAGAATCTTACGCAGACTGTACTTTCAGCTTTTTAAATTCTTCCGTTAGCAGAGGCACTACTTCAAATAAATCTCCAACGATTCCGTAGTCAGCTACTTTAAAAATATTCGCTTCAGGATCTTTATTGATTGCAACAATAATTTTTGAATTTGACATACCTGCCAAATGCTGAATAGCACCTGAAATTCCGCAGGCAATGTATAAATCTGGTGTGACTACTTTGCCCGTCTGACCGATTTGAAGAGAATAGTCGCAGTAATCTGCATCGCACGCTCCGCGAGACGCTCCAACAGCTCCATTTAACACGTCCGCTAGTTCTTGGAGAGGTCCAAAACCTTCCGTGCTTTTTACACCTCGACCACCTGCAATCACGACTTTTGCTTCGGACAAATCAACCCCTTGCGTTGCTTTGCGTACGACTTCTTTTACAACAGTACGCAGGTTTTTGATTTCAACATTTAAATCCTCTACATCACCTGTACGCCCCTCATCTTTTGCAAGCGGTGAAATATTATTTGGACGAATCGTGACAAACGTAAAAGCATCGGTCATGATTTTCTTCTCAAATGCTTTACCAGAATAAATTGGGCGAGTGAAGACTACTTGATCCCCTCCCACTTCTACATCCGTCACATCCGAGATAAGTCCTTTGTCTAAGCGAGCTGCCAGTTTTGGCGCTAGATCTTTGCCAAGAGCCGTATGCCCAAATACGATAGCTTCAGGCTGTTCACTTTCAATGATGGCTAATAATGCCTGAGCGTAACCATCCGATGTGTAAGCAGCTAAATCTTCGTGCTCCGTCACAACAACTTTATCTGCTCCGTATGCAATAAGTTCTTCACTTAAAGATTTTACGTCCTTTCCTACTAACGCTGCAATAATTTCTCCCCCGTCAGCTACAGTAGACGCTGCGGAAATCGCTTCAAACGATACGTTTCGTAATCCCCCATCACGTGCTTCTCCAAGAACTAACACTTTGCGTCCCATTACAATACCCCCATTGTTTTGACTTTTGACTTATTAAATGACTTTTGCTTCCTTATGCAGTAAATTGACCAGCTCTGTTACTTGATCTTTTATATCTCCTTGTAATACGCGCCCCGCGTCTTTTTTCGGAGGTAAATAAATTTCAATTGTCTTTGTTTTTGCTTCTACATCATCTTCATCTAAATCTAAATCGTCTAATTCCACTTCAACCAACGGTTTCTTCTTCGCTTTCATAATCCCTGGAAGAGATGGATAGCGAGGCTCATTAAGTCCCTGCTGAGCTGTTACTAAAAGAGGAAGCGACGTTTCAATAACTTCCGAATCTCCTTCCACATCGCGTACAACCGTCACTTTTTCACCTTCAATATCCAGCTTTGTAATCGTTGTAATATAAGGGATTTCTAACTGTTCTGCTACGCGCGGTCCCACCTGGCCTGAACCTCCGTCAATCGCTACGTTTCCTGCTAAGATTAAATCAGGAGATTGCTCTTTTAAGTACTGTGCCAGCAGCCTAGAAGTCGTGTACTGATCGCCATCTTCTATGTCATCTTCCGTATTGATTAAAACCGCTTTATCTGCTCCCATAGCCAAAGCTGTTCGGAGTTCTTTTTCTGATTCTTCCCCTCCTACACTCACGACCGTAATCTCTCCGCCATGCTTTTCCTTTAGCTGAATAGCCTCTTCAACTGCATACTCATCGTAAGGATTAATAATAAATTCAGCTCCATCTTCAACAATTTGACCATTTTTTAGTGAAAGTTTCTCCTCTGTATCGAACGTTCTTTTTACTAACACATAAATATTCATTCAATTCCCCTCCTAAGCTTATTTTCCTAAAAATTTGGGCTGGCGCTTTTCAATAAAAGCGGCTACGCCTTCTTGAGCATCACGGCTTTTGAATACGCTTCCAAAAAATTGTGCTTCTTTTTTGATGCCGCTGTAATAAGCATCTGTTTTTACATGTTGAAGCAGCTGCAAAGTAGCTTTAACAGAGATTGGGCTTTTTTTGGCAATTTTTCTAGCAAGTAAAAATGTTTCATTGATAAGCTGACTTTCTTCAAAAGCTGCGTTTGCCAATCCTAACTCCACTGCCTCGCTGCCCGATATTGGATCACTTGTCAGCATCATCTCACAAGCCTTATGAACCCCTACATAACGAGGCAATCGCTGAGTTCCTCCAAACCCTGGTATAATTCCTAACTGAAGTTCAGGCAAGCCCAGCTTAGCATTTTCTGTTACCAAACGGATATGGCAGCTCATAGCAAGCTCTAATCCTCCGCCTAAAGCAGCTCCATGAATAGCTGCAATAACTGGTTTTGGGTAATTTTCAATATACTCAAAGAGCTCTTGGCCGTTAACAGCAAGTTTCTCGTAATCTTTTTCCTGCTGCAGTGATGTAAACTCTTTTATATCAGCTCCAGCACAAAAGAATTTCCCTTCGCCTTTAATGACGATAACCCTTGTCTCTTTGCTATCTTCTAAATGTTTTAAAACACTTGAAAGATCTTTTAATAAATCTTGAGACAAAGCGTTAGCAGGTTGTCTATTCAACGTAATGAAGCTTATTGCATCAACAGTTTCAACCTGGATAATCTCCATTTGTTTCCCCCACCCTTTCTTTCTATTTTCATTACCTTGCGCTTCTCCCCTCGCAAGGGAGCAGCAGGCTCACTTACGATTATGAGCCGCTGCAGCCGTTTAACAGCAGGGAATGGACTTTATCTACCGATTCTATTAGACCATATCGATGATCGTTCATTACCCATGTTGTGACAGTTTCATCAATCGTTCCAAAAATCATCTGTCGCGCAAGACGAATATCTATATTTTCAGAAAACTCACCCGTTTCGATTCCTGTCTGTAAAATAGAATCAATGAGAGTCAGATAATCTTTTAATACATCGTTAATTTTCAATCTTAAATCTTTGTTCGATTGACGCAGTTCAAGCTGTGTCACTGTAGCTAAATGATGATCCTCCGCTAGAAACGAAAAATGCTTGTCAATTAATACGTGAAGTTTTTCTGCCGCAGTTTCAATTCCCGCCAGTTCTTCATAAATTTTTTCTACAAACTGTCCCATCTTCTCTTGAAATAAGGAAATCAAGACATCTTCTTTGTTTTTAAAATATAAATATATCGTACCGTCTGCAACTCCAGCCTGCTTAGCAATTTTAGAAACCTGAGCATTGTGGTATCCGTTTTCTGCTATTACTACTACAGCTGCATCGATAATCTGCTTATACTTTGGCTTATTTCTTCTCAATCTTATACGCTCCTTTAAAATATGAATGATTATTCATTCATATCTTTATAATAAAGAAACCGCAAGTATCTGTCAATTATGTTTCAGCAAAAAAATCAAAGGCGACGATCGATTACGTCGCCTTTTTATGCTTTTCATTTTCTTCTTCAATCAGCGCTCGTCGCAGAATCTTCCCGACCGCTGTTTTTGGAAGCTCATTTCGAAATTCATAAAGGCGCGGAACTTTATAAGCAGCTAAATACTTTCTAGAAAACTCATTTAACTCTTCTTCAGTACATCTTACACCATTTTTTAATACAATGTAAGCCTTCACTGTTTCTCCTCTATATGGGTCAGGAACACCTACCACTACAGCTTCTTGAATTTTTTCATGCTCATATAATACTTCTTCAACTTCTCGAGGATAGATATTATATCCCCCGGCAATAATAATATCTTTCTTTCGATCTACTACATAAAAATAACCTTTATCATCCATATAGCCAACATCACCTGTTAGCAACCACCCGTCTCGCATAACAGCCTCCGTTTCTTCAGGCTGCTTCCAATATCCTTTCATGACCTGAGGACCTTTAACCGCAATTTCTCCTACTTCGCTTACAGCAGCTTCTTTACCTGTTTCAAACGAGAGAATTTTGGCATCTGTGTCTGGCCAAGGCACTCCAATGCTTCCTGGTATTCTCTCTTTCCAAAGAAAATTAGCATGAGTAACAGGAGAGGTTTCCGTCAATCCATATCCTTCCACTAGTTTACCTCCAGTGAGCTTTTCAAACTGCTCCTGCACTTCCACAGGAAGAGGAGCCGAACCGCTCATACATGAATCAATAGAAGATAGGTTGTATTTTGCTAAATCAGGATGGTTTAATAATGCGATGTAAATTGTCGGAGCACCTGGAAATAAAGTAGGCTGCTGCTTATGAATGGTTTTGAGCGTCGTTTTTGCATCAAATTTAGGCAGAAGCACCATCTCGTAGTTTTGCAAAACCGATAGAACCAGAACCGTTGTTAAACCATACACATGAAAAAACGGGATAATTCCAAGCACTTTTTCTTCTCCATGCTTGCAGCGGTATAACCAATGTGAACACATCGTTGCATTGGCTACCAAGTTTTTATGAGTAAGCATGACTCCTTTTGGAAAACCTGTTGTTCCCCCGGTGTATTGCAAAATCGCGATATCTTCGTCTGAAATTCCCTCAGCATTACATACTGCTGGAGAGGATTCACTTATAATGCGTTTAAATAAATGAGTAGTCTCCGTATGACTCACATCCACGCTTATCTTCTGCTGTTTGCGCTGAATAAATGGATAAATTATGTTTTTGGGAAATGGGAGATAGTCTTGAATAGAGGTGATGACTACGTGTTTTACACTTGTTAACGCTTTCATTTTTACTACACGCGGATATAGCAAATCGAGTGCAATAATCATGGTCGCTTCTGAATCATTCAGCTGATACTCTAACTCCCTTTCCGTATACAAAGGGTTTGTTTGAACGACTACTCCTCCGGCAAGAAGAACTGCATAAAAGGAAATGACAGCTTGAGGGCAATTTGGAAGCATAATGGCTACTCTATCCCCTTTTTTTAATCCCAGTTCAATAAGGTAAGATGACAGTTTCAAAGAATCTTGATGCAGTTGGGAAAACGTCATTTTTTTCCCTAGAAAATAGATTGCGTTTTTTTTAGGGGCTTTTTGAACTGCTTCTTCAAAAAGCTGTGCTAAATTTTTTTGCTCATAATGAAGCGTAGCAGATATTTCCTCTGGGTATTGAGAAAGCCATATCTTTTCGGTGGATTCCACACGTATCCTCTCCCTCAAAAAAATAAAAAATTAGAATTTTCTAATTAAAATTATAGTTCATTCTTTTTTTAGATGCAATCGTTATTGAATGTTCTCTTTCCTGTCTAATCACTCTTTCATCCTGCAGCGTAATAAATAAAAATTGGATTTATCCCTGTACATTATCCGAATTTTTTGTATATAATAAAAATTAGATTTTTTTTAAGGAGCTGTATGAATTGATAACAACATTGACTAAAGGACCGTTCAAAGCAGATCACGTTGGAAGCTTTTTGCGTCCTGAGCGTATCAAGCAAGCACGATTACAGGTAGAAAACGGGGAAATGACAAAGAAACAGCTTCGAGCAATTGAAGATGAAGAAATTAGTAAGCTCGTAGAAAAGCAAAAACAAATTGGATTAAAAGCCATAACAGACGGTGAGTTTCGCCGTGCGTGGTGGCACTTTGATTTTCTATCAGAACTTGTGGGCGTAGAACTTTACGAAGCAGAGTCGGGAATTCAGTTTCACGGGGTCCAAACAAAAGCTCACGGTATAAAAGTTACTGGAAAACTAGATTTTAATCACCACCCTATGATTGAAGATTATAAATTTCTTCATCAAGCGGCCGGAAAAGAACACGTGGCTAAGTTCACCATTCCAAGTCCCAATATGCTGTTTTTCAGAGGTCATATTGAAGAGTCTGCTTACTCGGATACGGATGTATTTTTTGCTGATTTAGTTAAAACATATCAAAAAGCCATTCAAGCATTTTATGATGCTGGATGCCGCTATTTACAGTTAGATGATACTGCGTGGGCGGTCTTTTTCTCAGAAAAAGGACAAGAACAAATCGCGTCAAAAGGATTTACGCCCCAAGAATTACTGAAACGTTTTACGGATGCGATCAATGAATCCATTGCGCATAAGCCAGATGATATGGTTATTACAATGCATATTTGCAGAGGGAATTTCCAGTCTACTTATACAGCAAGCGGCGGATATGAAAATGCGTCAAAAGCTATTTTCAGTCAGTTAAACGTAGATGGACTATTTTTAGAATTTGATGATGAACGCTCAGGAGGATTCCAACCTCTTCGACATGTAAAGCGAAATGACCTTCAGATTGTCCTTGGTCTTATCACATCAAAATTTGGAGATTTAGAAGATCCTGAAGCAGTGAAAAAACGAATTGCTGAAGCGGCAGAATTTGTTTCTCTTGATCAAATTTGTTTGAGTCCCCAGTGCGGATTTGCTTCTACAGAAGAAGGAAATTTACTAACTGAAGAACAGCAATGGGATAAAGTAAAGCACGTGATTTCAATTGCTGAAGATGTATGGAAGTAATCATTAAAAAAGCTGACCTGCTTTAAGGCCAGCTTTTTTGCTGTCATCACAATGTTAGGAAAAGCTATATAGATAAATAGATAAGACCAATAAGCATAAACATTCCGCATAAAATGAGTAAAATTTTCGCTAACTTCTCCATGACTCTCTCCTATCCTATCCCTGCTCCTATTACATAGGACATACCGATTGAAATAACAAGTGAAATAAACCCAACGGCTCTGTTATCTTGTTCAATTTCATCATCGATTCGAAATTTCGGCGTCAAAAATTCGAAAATAAAATAGCTGACTAGTAAAAGAACAAACCCATATATTCCCCATCCAAGCATTCTTAACAAATTGTCGTTGTGCTCAATCGAATAGCGAAAAATATTAGCTAATCCAAATATTTTCCCACCTGTTGCCATCGCAACAGCCATATTTCCTTTTTGAATCTCTTCCCAATTCTTATATTTAGTAACGAGCTCAAACACAACAAGAAAGACGACAATGCTCAAGACAACCACGCTGTAATAAGCGGCGGATTCAATATACGGGTCTTTCCAAAAATCCCTCATTTTTGCATCACTCCTAATTTATATTACACTCCACGTAATGAACTGACAGGTCTCTTTCCTTTACTTGCATCGTTCTTAAAAGAGATAGAAAACCCAACATAGTTCATGAGCCATGTCGGATTTTCCATCTTCATATATGCTTGTTCAGCGCATCCACTGACACCTTTATCTCAGCATTCTTTTACTTAAATTCCACAACCGTAACGCCAGAACCTCCTTCAGAAGCTTCTCCGAAACGAATATTTTTAACAGAACGATGATTTTTCAAATATTCCTGTACACCTTTACGAAGAGCTCCGGTTCCTTTACCGTGGATAATCGAAACGCGCGGATAGTTGGCTAACAAAGCATCATCAATATATTTTTCAACTCGAATCAGCGCATTTTCATAGCGCTCTCCTCTTAAATCCAGTTCTAGATTTACATGATAATCTTTTCCTTTTACCGTAGCAAGCGGCTTTGTTTCTACAGGTTTTGGGGAACTAATATATTCGAGATCTTTTTCTTTCACCTTCATTTTCATGATTCCCATTTGCACTTGCCATTCATTATTACTTACTCGTTCCACAAGCGTTCCTTTTTGTCCCCAGCTTAAGACTTTCACTTCATCTCCAGCTTGAAGAGTGCGCTCTTGTTTTTTCGGCACAGCCGGTTTCTTTTTACTTTTTTCAAGAGTTGGAACTGCATCTTCTAGACGCTTACGTGCTTCAATCAATTCATGCTCTTTTACAAGCGCATGATTTTTTTGACTCATTTTACGCAAATCGCTAATGATTTTCTCTGCTTCTTCAGATGCTGCTTGAACTGTGGCTTGAGCTTTTTCTTCAGCTTTTTCGTACAGCTTATCTCGTTTTTCATTAAACTCAATAATCTGACTCTGTAATTCTTTATGAAGCTTCTGAGCCTCTTTTCTTAGCTGTTCAGCTTCTTCTAGCTCATGTTCAGATTGACGGCGGCTATCTTCAAGAGAAGCGATCATATTTTCTACTTTATTTGTTTCTGAGCCAATATAGCCTTTGGCACGTTCAATTACTTCTGCACTTAAACCTAAACGTTTTGAAATTTCAAAAGCATTGCTTCGACCCGGTACACCAATCAGCAGCTTGTAAGTAGGGCTCAATGTTTCAATATCGAACTCTACGCTAGCATTGACCACTCCTTCACGGTTATAACCGTACGCTTTTAATTCAGGATAGTGAGTAGTCGCAACTACGCGAGCGCCTCTTTCATATACTTGATCTAAAATCGAAATCGCAAGCGCTGCACCTTCTTGGGGATCTGTTCCGGCTCCCAATTCATCGAACAAGACCAGACTTTCATGATCTACTTTTTGTAAAATATCTACAATGTTGACCATATGAGATGAAAAGGTACTCAGACTTTGTTCAATGGACTGCTCATCTCCAATATCAGCAAATACGTGTTTAAACACAGCCATTTCCGATCCATCCAGCGCAGGAATCTGCAAACCTGCTTGAGCCATTAATGTGAATAACCCAAGTGTTTTTAACGTTACGGTTTTACCGCCGGTATTTGGTCCTGTAATAACGATAGACGTATATTGATCACCTAGCTCAATATCATTTGCAACGACATCTTCCTGTGCAATAAGAGGATGTTTTGCCTTCACTAACTTAATATAGCCTCGATCGTTCATTTTAGGTTTTGAAGCTTTTAGCTCATGGCTATAGCGCCCTTTAGCAAACATGAAGTCCAGCTCACCTAACAAATAAACGTTTTGACGGAGTTCATTTGCCACTTCCGCTACCTGAACGGTTAGAGCAATAAGAATACGCTCAATTTCTTGTTTTTCTTTTACTTTTGCTTCTTGAAGCTCATTATTTAACGTCACAATCGCCTGTGGCTCAATAAATAACGTTGCTCCAGATGAAGACTGATCGTGCACAATGCCTCCATACGCACTGCGATATTCTTGCTTAACAGGAATAACGAAACGTTCGTTTCGAATGGTAACAATCGCATCTGACAACATTTTCTGAGCAGACGAGGAGCGAATAAGACTTTCTAGCTTTTCGCGAATACGAGACTCCGTCGAGCGAAGTTTTTGACGAATGCCTCTTAGCTGGTCGCTTGCACCGTCTAGTACTGTGCCATTCTCATCAATGCTCATTTTAATTGTTTGTTCTACCTCAGGAAGAGGCATTAGTTTTTCGATATGTTCAGTTATAATTGGAAGCTGTAAATCTTCGTCTTCTACTACTTGCTCGATAAATTGCTTGACTTGTCTTGCAGCATAAATAGTACTTGCTACATCAAGAAGTTCATTAGAGCTTAGCGTTCCTCCAATTTCAGCGCGCTTTACGCTAGGTCGAACGTCAAAGATGCCTCCTAGCGGTACGTTGCCACGCAATCGCAGCACGGTTGTAGCTTCATCTGTTGCTTCCTGCCATTTGACTACTTCTTCATACTGAGTCGAGGGAATCAAATTCGCTACTTTTTCTCGGCCTAAAGAAGAAGCTACTTTTTTCTGAAGCTGTTCCTTAACTTTATTAAACTCTAGTACATGGAAAATACGTGATTGCAAAACTGATTCCTCCTGTTGCTTATTTATGTCGATTTAAAAAGGCGGTTAATTCTTTGAGGCTATACGTATTTAATACCGTTTCTGGTTTAAGCCAGCCTTTAATTCCCGTAGATATTCCAATTTCCATATGCTCTAGCATGTCTAGATTGTGAGCATCTGTATTAATTGCAATTTTAACTCCTGCCTCTTGTGCTTTTTTTATGTGCTCAGCGGCTAAATCTAAACGGTTTGGATTCGCGTTTAGTTCAAGAGCCGTTTTTGTTTCCTTAGCTAATTCAATTAGCATATCAATATCTACATCATATCCGTTGCGGCGACCAATCAAACGACCGGTCGGATGAGCGATTAAATCTACATGAACATTATTTAACGCTTGCTTTAAACGATTCATAATTTCTTCGCGTGATTGTGAAAAACTAGAGTGAATGGACGCAATAACAAAATCTAGCTCAGCTAGCATTTCATCATCATAATCAAGTGTTGCATCGGGCAAAATATCCATTTCAATTCCTGCTAGTATTGTAAAATCATCGAACTGTGCGTTTAAACGATTAATTTCTTCACGCTGTTTGCGAATGCGTTCAGGCGTTAGACCGTTAGCTACTTTTAAATACTGAGAGTGGTCTGTAATCGCCATGTATTCATAGCCTCGCGCGCGACATGCTTCCGCCATTTCTTCAATTGAATACGCCCCGTCGCTCCACGTGGAGTGCATATGCAAATCACCTTTTACCGCACCGTAGGTCACAAGTGTTTGAGGTTTTATAAATGCATCTACTTCCGTTCCATCTTCACGAAGTTCCGGCGGAATAAAAGACAGCCCAAAATGTTCATAGAATGCTTGTTCAGACTCAAATGTCATAACTTCGCCTGTCTCCGCATTTTCAACGCCATACTCGCTAATTTTTTCACCGCGTTCTTTTGCTAATTGACGCATGCGCACATTATGATCTTTTGATCCTGTAAAATGATGAAGCGTCGTGGCAAACGCTTTATCTTCTACAAGACGAAAATCCACGGACACATCGTACTCATAGGCTAACGTTACCGATACTTTTGTATCTCCATTTGCAATGACATCCTTCACATTTGGCAGCGATACTAGCTGTTCACGGACAGCATGAGGCTCAGCTGTTGAAATAATAAAATCAAGATCTTTTACAGTTTCTCTCATGCGGCGAATGCTCCCTGCTTGAGAAAAACGCTCAATGCTATGCATATGTTTAAGGGCTTCTAAAATTTCTTCTGCTATTGGAAGCATAAAAGCAAGAGGCAAACGATCAGGACGTTTCCCAAACTCCTCAATAGCAGCGATAATTTTCTCTTCCGTCTTTTTACCAAAACCGCTTAGTCCCTGCACTCGATTTTCCATACAGGCCTGATGCAGTGATTCCATGTCTTTAATATCTAGCTCTTTATATAATTTAGCGATTTTTTTACCTCCAAGCCCCGGCAGCTTAAGCAGAGGAATAAGTCCTTCAGGAACTTCTTGCTTTAGTTCTTCTAGTACGCTTGACTCATTTGTTTCCATATACTCTGTAATAACTGCAGCCGTTCCTTTACCAATCCCTTGGAGCTTGGTAAAATCCTCAATCTCTGTCAGCGTTCTCTCGTCCATTTCTAGCGCTGCAGCTGCTTTTCGAAAAGCAGAAATTTTAAAAGGGTTATCTCCTTTTAATTCCATATATGTAGCAATTGTTTCTAAAAATTTAATAATATCCTTTTTATTCATATCTTTTCACCAGCCTATTATCATAATAACGAAACTTTCAAAACATGATGAGTGACATATGTACTCTCTCAAATTTTTATCTAGACATACTTTTATCTCCGTGAAAACCGCAGAACAGACTGCGATAAAAAAAGAGGGTATCTCAAAAGTATTATGACACTTTCGACACACCCTCTCAACAAGCTATTGTAATTTCATTACATTACACCATACTGAGTCCACAAATCTTGAATGGCAGACGATAAGTATGGAGTATTTTGTACGATATTGATTGCAATTGAAGACTGTTGAATTGGCGTTTGAATTTCACTTACAGGAATCACGGCTCCAATGTATAACAAAATAAAAACGATGATATACACTTCAACGAATCCAAGTGCACCTCCGCCCCATTTATTTAACTGGCGCAGAATTGGCAGTTCGGTTAAAGCCGTTAAAACAGAGCCTGCAAGGCGAAGTACAATGTGAGTAGCAAAAAATAAAATCGCAAATGCAATCATTCGATAAAAAGCGTCTTCTATCGTTCCAGAATCAAATACAAACGATGCGACACTTTGCTGCTGAATATTGTCTGGAAACGGAATCAACAAGCGAAGTCGGCTTGCCAAATCTCCACTAAACATATAAGCGACGATAAACGAAACCGCAAAACTGACAATATGAATGAGCTGCAAAATAAATCCTCTTTTAAGACCTGTTACAAAGCCTAAAAGAAGCAATATAATTAAAATAATATTAAGCATTGACTCAGTCATTCCTCTTTTCCATAAAGTTTTTGTTCAAGTCTCTCATAGTCTTCTTTCAGTTTTATATATTCGTGTACAGCATTCACAGCTGTTAATACTGCTAATTTATTGATATCTAAAGAAGGGTTTTTAGTACTGATTTCACGCATTTTTTCATCCACTATAGAGGCGACAAGTCGAATATGGCTTGTACTTTCGCTACCGACGATGCTGTACTGCTGACCAAAGATGTCAACTGTCGCACGTGTTTTATCTTGTCTTGACACGAGAAAATCCTCCGTTCCACGAAAAATCCTAATCCCTATCATACCACGAAGAAGACTTCAATGGAAACATATCTATATTTAAGCTATCATAAGGGATAGTGCTTATAAAGTAAACTAAAATACCCCGAAAGGAGTGAAGCATTATGTCACATGCTGTTATTAAGGTATCAGCTGATCAGATAGCTAAAATGAAGCTTCATTACACATCCTATTTGCAGCCTAAATTGCCGCAGGGAAGTATTTTTTCGGCTAAAACTCCCGGCTGTTCTATCACTGCATACCGCTCTGGAAAAGTACTTTTTCAAGGAAAAGAAGCTGAAACAGAAGCAGCTAAGTGGGGAGGTCCTTTAGATGCTTCTAAAAAGGCTCACGTCTCACATCTCCCATCAAACTTCAGTTCACTATCGGTCATTGGTTCTGATGAAGTAGGAACGGGAGATTATTTTGGTCCCATGACCGTAGTTGCTGCCTATGTTCAAAAAGAGCAGCTTCCTTTGTTAAAAGAATTAGGAGTACGAGATTCAAAAGAGTTAACGGATGCTAAAATCATTGAAATTGCCAAGCAGCTTGTTTCGTTTATTCCTTACAGTTTGCTTGTCTTACATAACGAAAAGTATAATGCATTTCAAGAAAAAGGCATGTCACAAGGTAAAATGAAAGCTCTGTTGCACAACAAAGCTTTATCCAACGTGTTAAAAAAATTGGATTCTGAAAAACCTGATGCGATTTTAATTGACCAGTTTGTTGAAAAAAACACCTATTATAAACACATCGTAAAGGAAAAAGAGATTATCAAAGAAAATGTCTTTTTCAGTACAAAAGGAGAAAGCGTTCATTTATCTGTAGCCGCTGCTTCCATTATTGCCAGATACGCATTTTTAAAACAAATGGATTTACTAACGGAAAAGACGGGGATGGTCATTCCTCGCGGAGCTGGAGCACAAGTTGATATCGCCGCTGCTAAAATTATTAAAAAACATGGCGTCAATGCGCTGAACTCTTTAGCTAAAATCCATTTTGCTAATACAGAAAAAGCTTTAAAATTAGCTAAAAAATAAGAGATGTGGAAATCCACATCTCTTTTTTTATTCTTATGAACGAAGCGTTGCACCAAATTCTTTTTCAACAGCTTCTAAAACTGCACCATGTGCTTTTGCTACTTCTTCATCTGTTAATGTACGTTCAGGATCTAAGTAACGTAAAGAGAAAGCTACAGATTTCTTGCCTTCTTCCATACGCTCGCCTTCATATAGATCAAATACTGTCACGTCTTTTAAAAGTTCTCCGCCCGTCGTATAGATGACGCGCTGAACTTCTCCTGCAAGAACGTTTTTATCTACAACAAGTGCAATATCACGTGTAATAGATGGGAATCTTGGAATAGCTGAATAACGAACTTCTTCGACATCTGCAGCTAATAGCTCTTGAAGGTGTAATTCAAACACGTATGTTTCACGAAGGCCATACTGTTTCTGAGCAACAGGATGAACTTGACCCACGTATCCAATTTCTTTTTCATCTAACCATACAGCCGCTGTACGTCCAGGGTGCATACCGTCTTTTTTAACGGGAGCATATGAGATTCGTTTCTCTAAACCAAGCTGTGCAAATAACCCTTCTAGTACACCTTTAATCACATAGAAATCAACGACTTTCTTTTCACCTTGCCAGCCGTGAGCATGCCATAGACCCGTGATTGCACCAGCTACGCGCTCCTGCTCATCCGGTAATTCCCCTTCACCTTTAGATAAGAACACTGAGCCTGTTTCGTATAGCGCAATAGAATCCGATTGACGAGCATTATTGTGCTTCACTGCTTCAAGTAAATGAGGCACTAAGCTTTGACGAAGGATACTGCGATCTTCACTCATCGGCATTGCTAAACCAATCGTACTTGTTGCATTGAGTGCAAACTGAGTAGCTTTTTCAGCGCTCGTTAACGAATAGGTTGTTGTTTGCGCTAGCCCTGCTCCCTCTAAGAAACGGCGAACTTTACGGCGTCCAAGCTGATACTCTGTTAATTTTCCTGGAGTTGCCACTGTTACAGGAAGCGTTGTAGGAAGGTTGTCATAGCCATACATGCGCGCTACTTCCTCCACGATATCTTCTTCAATTGTAATATCGCCTCGACGAGTCGGTACCGTTACAACGATGGTTTCATCTTCGACTTTGCTTTCAAATTGAAGACGGTTCATAATATCTTGTACTTCTTCCATCGATAGTTCTGTACCAAGCACATTGTTAATACGTCCAAGTGACACAGCTACAACAGCAGGTTCCACAGTTAGTGTATCTACTTCTACAGTACCGCTTACCACTTCACCTGAAGCGTATTCAGCCATTAATTCTGCTGCGCGGTCAGCAGCTACACGCGTACGGTTAGGATCAATTCCTTTTTCAAAACGAGCACTTGCCTCACTGCGAAGACCGTGGTCTTTGGAAGCTTGACGAACTGTTAAACCTTTGAAGTAAGCTGATTCAATAAGAACATTTACCGTATCGTCTTTTACTTCAGAGTTTGCTCCCCCCATTACACCTGCAAGAGCTACCGGTTCACTGCCGTTTGTAATAACAAGCTGATTGCCTTTTAATACGCGCTCTTGATCGTCAAGCGTTACAAACTTCTCGCCTTCTGACGCGTGACGTACAACAATTTCTTTTGAACCAAGACGATCATAGTCAAAAGCATGCAGCGGCTGGCCGTATTCAAGCAAAATATAGTTGGTAATATCAACAACGTTGTTATGAGGTCGAATACCAGCTGCCATTAAACGCGTTTGCATCCATAATGGTGACGGAGCAATTTTTACGTTTTTCACAACGCGCGCTACGTAAAGGGGATTGTCTTCTTTTGCCTCTACTTTAACGGAAATATAATCAGCTGCTTGCTCATCAGACGTTTGCACGTTTACTGACGGATACTTCACTTCACGACGTAAAATAGCAGCCACCTCATGTGCTACACCTAACATACTTAAGCAGTCTGAACGGTTTGGTGTTAGCCCTAGTTCTAATACTTCATCGTTTAAGTTTAATGCATCTAGCGCATCCGCTCCTACTTCAGCATCACTTGGGAAGACGAAGATGCCTTCTTGATAATCTTTTGCCACAAGCTTGCTTTCAATGCCAAGCTCTTGAAGAGAACAAATCATACCGTTCGATTCTTCACCGCGAAGCTTAGCACGCTTGATTTTAAAGTTACCTGGAAGTACAGCTCCCACTTTTGCAACCGCTACTTTTTGACCTTGTGCCACGTTAGGTGCTCCGCACACGATTTGAACGATTTCTCCTCCGCCAAGATTTACTTGACAGCGGCTTAATTTATCCGCATTTGGATGCTGTTCACGTTCTACAACGTGACCAATTACCACTCCGCTGATGCCTTTATTTAAGTTTTCTACACCTTCAACTTCAATTCCACTTTTTGTGATTTTATCAGCTAACTCTTCTGCCGTTACGCCTGATAAGTCAACATACTCTTGTAACCAACGATAAGATACAAACATCGTAGTCCCTCCTTTATACTTGTTTAAATTGATCTAAGAAACGAACATCATTTGTATAGAAATGACGAATATCATCCACGCCGTGTTTTAACATAGCAATACGCTCTACACCGATTCCAAAAGCAAAACCACGATATTTAGTTGAATCGTATCCAGCCATTTCAAGAACATTTGGATGAACCATACCGGCTCCTAAAATTTCAATCCAGCCTGTTTGTTTACATACATTACAGCCTTTACCTCCACATTTTGCACACGATACGTCTACTTCTACAGACGGCTCAGTGAATGGGAAGAAACTTGGACGAAGACGAATTTCACGGTCTGCACCGAACATCTTTTTCACAAATACTTCAAGCGTGCCTTTTAAATCGCTCATACGAATGTTTTCGTCTACTACAAGACCTTCAATTTGCATAAATTGATGTGAGTGCGTAGCATCATCGTCATCGCGGCGGTACACTTTACCTGGGCAAATAATTTTAACAGGTCCTTTGCCTTCATTCTTGTTCATAACACGAGCTTGAACAGTTGATGTATGCGTACGAAGAAGCGTTTCTTCCGTAATATAGAACGTATCTTGCATATCACGTGCTGGGTGACCTTTTGGCAAGTTCAGCGCTTCGAAATTATAGTAGTCCTGCTCTACTTCTGGTCCTTCTGCTACTTCATAGCCCATTCCTAAGAATAAATCTTCTACTTCTTCAACCACGCTTGTGAGCGGGTGATGCGTACCTGCTTTAACCGGGCGTCCCGGCAGCGTTACGTCAATTGTTTCTGAAGCAAGTTTACGCTCTACCTCGGCTGCTTCTAACGCCGTTTGTTTTTCTTCAATTTTAGATGCAATCGCTTCACGTACTTCATTTGCAAGTGCTCCCATTACAGGGCGCTCTTCAGCTGAAAGTTTTCCCATACCGCGAAGTACTTCTGTGATAGGGCCTTTCTTTCCTAAATAAGCTACGCGTACGTCGTTTAATTCTTTTAAAGCACTTGCTGCTTCGACTTTTGCAATTGCTTCTTGTTGAAGTTCTTGTAAACGTTCTTTCATCACTTATTCCTCCTTTTAACGTAAAAAATGACAAATAAAAAAACCTCCTCCCAAAAAAGGGACGAGGATTAGTCGCGTTACCACCCTTGTTAACTATATACACAGACGTATACAGTTCACTTCATTCAAGTTAACGGAATCTCCGGAACACCTTTACATCTATGTAAGATGGTCTAAGTGTCAACTCAAGAGGTGAATTCACTTATTACATTTATAAAAATGCTTTCAGTCATGGCATTTTCTCCCTGCATAAACGGACATAAGCTACTGCTCTCTTTCATCGTTTTTTACATATGTAACTATTGTATTATTATAGTGAAAACACGTTCTCGATGCAACTACATTCCGCGTAAATAATAAAGTAAGATTCCAGAAGCGATGGCAACATTTAACGACTCGCTCTTTCCATAGATGGGAATGTACAGATTTTGATCCGTTTGTTCCAACACTTTCTCGCTTACGCCGTTTCCTTCATTTCCCACAATCAGCGCAAATTCGTTTGAAGGTTTTACGTGTGTGTAGACCTTTCCATTTTGTAACGACGTGCCGTAAACTGCTATTCCTCTTTCTTTTAACAGTGAAATTGTTTCGAGCAAATCGCCTTTTACAATTGGAAGGTGAAAAATAGCTCCTTGCGTTGAACGAACGACTTTTGGGTTGTACACATCCACGCTGCCCTCTCCAATGATAATAGCCCCCACTCCCGCAGCATCAGCGGTTCGGATAATGGTGCCTAGGTTACCTGGATCTTGCACCGCATCTAAAAGCAATACTTTCTGTGCTGTATGAATAATTTCCGCATGCTTTGTTTGAAAACACACGGCAATAATTCCTTGAGGTGTTTCTGTGTCAGATAATAACTTACTAATTGCTTCGTTTACAACGATTATTTCGATACCGTCTATATCCCACTGTGCGGGCACTTCGGTCGATTCGCGTATAATTAGTTCCTTTACGCAATCCTTATTTTTGATAGCCTCTTCGACTAAATGAAAGCCTTCTACCATAAAAAGGCCCTGCTTATCACGGTCTTTTTTATTATGCAGTTTTTTCCACGCTTTTACCTGCGGATTTTTAACTGAATCAATTTGTTTCACAAACATAACTCCTTTATCTATACAAAAATAAATAGTTCGATTACATTTTGTTCAATAATCATTAGATAAGTTTCACTTTATTGTACATAGAAATCGCAAAGAAAACAAAAACTATTGGTAACTTTACGATAGCTGAGGTGAAAATGATGGATCTTAATTTACGAAATGCTGTTATTGCAAACGTTTCAGGAAACTCAAAAGAAGAGCTTGAGGCTACAATTTCTGACGCTATTCAAAGCGGTGAAGAAAAAATGCTCCCTGGACTTGGTGTTTTATTTGAAGTGCTTTGGGAAAAGTCTCCGGAATCAGAAAAAGAAGAAATTCTGACAACGCTTGAAAACGGTTTAAAATAAATAACCTTTTCCTATGTACAACAAAAAGCTCATTCTCCTAGGAGAATGAGCTTTTTTTAATTATACGTAATGGCGTTAACCGTATCTCGGTCTAAGCGCTTAATGACTTCCGCAATTAATTTAACTGCGTTTTCATAATCATCACGATGAAGCATTGCTGCATGAGAATGGATATAACGAGTTGCAATTGTAATCGAAAGTGCTGGCACCCCGTTAGCTGAAATATGGATAGAACCCGAGTCCGTACCGCCTCCAGCAATTGCATCAAATTGATACGGAATATTTAATTCATCTGCCACATCTACCACTGTATCTCGAAGTCCTTTATGAGAGACCATGGAAGCATCATATAAAATGATTTGCGGACCCTGCCCCATTTTAGAAGAGGCTTCTTTATCAGAAACACCAGGTGTATCTCCAGCGATACCGACATCAACAGCAAATGCAATATCCGGTTCAATAAAGTTAGCAGATGTTTTTGCACCTCGGAGTCCAACTTCTTCTTGCACCGTTCCTACACCATACACAACATTTTCATGTTTTTCATTTTTTAAAGCTTTTAATACATCGATAGCGATTGCACAACCAATACGGTTATCCCAGGCTTTCGCTAGCAGCATCTTTTCATTGTTCATAACCGTAAATTCGAAATAAGGTACAACCTGATCACCAGGTTTTACTCCCCACTCCGCTACTTCTTCTCTGCTAGAAGCACCAATATCGATGAACATATCTTTAATGTCAACTGGCTTTTTGCGAACTTCTGGAGGCAAGATATGAGGTGGCTTTGAGCCAATAATCCCCGTTACCTCTCCTTTAGATGTCACGATGGTTACGCGTTGAGCAAGCATAACTTGAGACCACCATCCGCCTACCGTTTGAAAACGAATAAAGCCGCGTTCATCAATTTGAGTCACCATAAAACCAACTTCATCCAAGTGACCGGCTACCATAATTTTAGGCCCTTGTTCGTTGCCTACTTTTTTTGCAATCAAACTGCCTAGCCCATCCGTCGTTACTTCATCTGCATAAGGTGCAATATATTTCTTCATAACCTCACGCGGTTCACGCTCATTTCCAGGAATTCCTTTTGCATCTGTTAGTGCTTTAAGCATCGTCAATGTTTCATCTAACTTTGTCATATGGATTACCCCTTTCATATGTATACCTCTATTATAGCTAAAAAGAGGTTGAAGTAAAATTTCCCATCCCTTTATTTCTAGTATCCTTGTTCTTGGCGTTTAAAATTCACTTCATTTTTTGACATGTACGCCTCTTCAATATGTTCAGCAGAAAAACCAAACATATCGCCAAGCTTCATGTAAGATGCAAACATGTTCACATAGTTTTCTTTTGACAGGTCCTGCTCGAAAGCAGAAACTTGTGCAAATAACTGTAAAAATTGTGTTGTTTTTGAATCAGCTGCTTTTACTTTTGGCAGCTCAGTTAAATCATCGTATCCTTTTTCAATACCTAAAGAAAGAATGAAATGTACGCCGTCCACAAATTCTTCTAAAATAACAGCATCTTCAGCCGGAGGTTTAACGCTCCAAAATTTGAAGCAGCGCGTTTCGTTTGCCAGCTCTCCCATTTCAACAAGCAGAGCTAAAAGTTTTCTTGGAACCAAGTCTTCCTTATGAAGCTGATGCTTGTCCTCTATATGCTGATCCAGCTGGCGCTGCATGGTAAATAGCTGTTGTAAATTCAATGTAATCACTCCTGTAATTATGTATATCTTCTTCTTTTTAAACCAATAAAGAAATTATATCAAAAATCGTGAAACTTTTTAGAGACTGAAACGTAAAGTAAGAAAACTGTGCCTTGTAAAGGAGGGAGCGTTATGTTTGTTATTGTTATCGTTCGCGTGTTCATTTTCGCGCTTGTTGCTTACACACTATTAAAGCTGGTTCAGCATTTTCGCAGTCCAAAGCGGAAGCTTGTAGCAGCTCAGGAACATCAGCAATTTTTTGTCGTTGACGAAAAAACGAATATCCGCAAAAATTTTCTACTAACGTATAAAGGTATTTTATTTGAAGGAGAAAAATACAGCAATCCCAATGAACCAGAGTCTTTGTCGATTACAATGGTGTTAACAGATCCATCTCGATTGCATGAACTGCAAAAACAAGATTTCAAGCTGCTGGAAAATCACGTACACAACATGTATCCAAATGCTCCTATTCGCTGGAAAAGCCCCGTTCGAGAATTTTTACACTGAGCACAAAATCATTTGTGCTCAGCTGATAACAAAAAAGAAAAGTAAATCAAGAGCGGCAAGAATAGGAAAACCTACTGTAAACGATGTGTGCTTCGTTTTATGACGATAGCAATACATACCAATCAGTCCTCCAATGGCTCCTCCGATAGCAGCTACCGTCCACAGTGTGCTTTCGGCAATTCTCCACTCATGTCTTTTCGCTTTTTGTTTATCTCTATACATCATTCCTATCCCTATTATATTAATAACAATAAAATAGGTAAGCAGCAGTTCATTCATGATATGTCCTCCGATAGCAAAAAAGCCTCATCATCTAAAGATGACGAGACTTTATATTCATTACTTATCTAAGCCTTTTTTAGCAGCAGTTGCTAATTCAGCAAATGCTTTTTCATCAGCTACAGCTAAGTCAGCAAGCATTTTGCGGTTAACTTCAATACCTGCTAATTTTAAACCGTGCATTAAACGGCTGTAAGAAAGACCGTTCATACGAGCAGCTGCATTAATACGTGTGATCCATAATTTACGGAAGTCACGTTTTTTCTGACGACGGTCACGATAAGCATACATGTGAGATTTCATAACTTGCTGATTAGCAACTTTATATAATCTATGCTTCGAACCGAAGAAACCTTTAGCTAATTTTAAAACTTTTTTACGACGTTTGCGTGTTACTGTACCGCCTTTTACGCGTGGCATAATTGTTTACCTCCTGTATTGTTTCTATCTCAACCCAAATTACTTAATGTTATCTAATAAGTGACGGATACGTTTGAAGTCACCTTTGCTTACTAAAGAACCTTTACGTAATTTACGCTTTTGTTTTGTAGATTTGTTAGCGAATAAATGGCTTGTGTAAGCACGAGCACGTTTTAATTTACCGCTTCCAGTCTTTTTGAAACGCTTTGCAGCGCCACGATGTGTTTTCATTTTTGGCATGGGGTGTTCCTCCTCGTTCTATTACTTTTCGTTTTTAGGTGCCAAGACTAAGAACATGCTGCGGCCTTCCATTTTAGGAGCCGATTCAACTGAACTTACATCTTCGCAAGCTTGTGAAAAACGTTCAAGTACTTTTTGGCCAATCCCTTTATGAGTAATGGCACGACCTTTAAAGCGAATAGACGCTTTCACTTTGTCACCTTTTTCAAGGAACTTGCGTGCGTTACGAAGTTTAGTGTTAAAATCATGTTCATCAATTGTTGGACTTAAACGAACTTCTTTTAAGTTTACAACTTTTTGGTTTTTACGAGCTTCTCTTTCTTTACGTTGTTGCTCATAGCGGAATTTACCGTAGTCCATAATACGACATACCGGCGGTTTCGCATTTGCAGCAACCATTACTAAGTCAAGATTTACTCGTGAAGCAATTTCTAATGCTTCATTTTTTGATTTAATTCCTAATTGTTCACCATTTTGATCAATTAGACGAACTTCGCGAGCTCGAATGCCCTCGTTTACCATCATGTCCTTGCTAATAAGTAGCCACCTCCAAGGTTTAATGAGCGAATACGCTTGCTTAGACCGATTATTAACTCACACAAAAAAGTGTGAGTACATACTGCACCCACACTTCTATCGTTTTAATTAAGATACGATGTACCTGCTAACTGCTTTATGCGTCACTCAGGTGAGAAGCGGGTGCTTCTTCTTCTGTATAAACAAGTATTCAATTACTTAAGCTATTATAGTATCAACAAAGACAAAAGTCAATGATTTCGTTCTTTTTTCACAACAAAAGTTATTGTATCAAAGGAAAACCATTTATGCAACAGTTTTTTATAAATGTTAGATAAAAAAGCAGAGAATTTCAATTCTCTGCTTTTTTCATTAACGAGATGCTTCTGCTTTTACATTTTGTAAAAAGGCTTGGAAATCCACTGTTTCTGAATTCTGCTCACCATATTTACGTACGTTTACTGCTTTATCTTCTACTTCTTTATCCCCTACAACAAGCATGTAAGGAATTTTTTGCATTTGAGCCTCACGGATTTTATAGCCAATTTTCTCATCGCGAGAATCAAGTTCCACACGAATACCCGCAAGCTGAAGCTGTTCTTGCACTTCTTTTGCATACTCAAGGTGAACCGTAGGTGATACCGGAATCACTTGAACTTGTACAGGTGCTAACCACGTTGGGAAAGCTCCTTTGTATTCTTCGATTAAGAAAGCTACAAAACGTTCCATTGTTGACACCACGCCGCGGTGAATAACAACAGGTCGATGCTGTTTTCCGTCTTCCCCTACATACGTTAAATCAAAGCGTTCAGGAAGTAAGAAATCCAATTGAACCGTAGATAGCGTCTCTTCTTTACCAAGAGCTGTTTTAACTTGAACATCTAGTTTTGGACCGTAGAATGCCGCTTCGCCTTCAGCTTCATAATAATCGAGGTCAAGCTCATCCATTGCATCTTTTAACATGCTTTGTGCTTTTTCCCACATTGCATCATCATCGAAGTATTTTTCTGTATCTTCAGGATCACGATAAGATAGACGGAATGAATAATTTTCAAATCCAAAATCTTTATAAACCGCTTCAACTAAGCGAACCACACGAATAAATTCTTCTTTGATTTGATCCGGACGTACAAAGATATGTGCATCATTTAACGTCATGCCTCGAACGCGCTGAAGCCCTGATAATGCTCCTGACATTTCGTAGCGGTGCATTGTTCCAAGTTCAGCAATACGGATTGGAAGCTCACGATAGCTGTGAATACCTTGTTTGTACACCATCATGTGATGAGGACAGTTCATTGGACGAAGAACCAGGTCTTCGTTATCCATTTCCATTGCAGGGAACATGTCATCTTGATAGTGCTCCCAGTGACCAGACGTTTTGTAAAGTTCTACACTTCCAAGCACCGGCGTGTAAACGTGCTGATAACCAAGGCTTACTTCTTTATCTACGATATAACGCTCGATAATACGGCGGATTGTCGCACCTTTTGGAAGCCATAAAGGAAGACCTTGTCCTACTTTTTGAGAATTTGTAAATAAGTTTAACTCTTTACCAAGTTTACGGTGGTCACGTTCTTTTGCTTCTTCAAGAAGACGAAGATGCTCGTCTAAATCTGCTTTTGTAAAGAATGCTGTACCGTAAATACGCTGCAGCATTTGATTGTCGCTGTCTCCGCGCCAATAAGCACCTGCTACGCTTAATAGTTTAAACTCTTTAATTTTGCCTGTTGACGGCACGTGCACACCTCGGCAAAGATCAAAGAATTCGCCTTGTTGGTAAATCGTCACCTTTTCACCTGCTGGAATCGCATCAATCAATTCAAGCTTTAGTTCATCGCCAACTTCTTTAAAAAGTTGAATGGCTTCTTCACGAGAAACTTCTTTTCGTTCAATTTCAATATTTGAATTAACGATTTTTTTCATTTCTTTTTCAATTCTACCTAAATCTTCAGGAGTAATTGATTCTTCCATATCGATGTCATAGTAAAACCCATTTTCGATAACCGGGCCTACACCTAGCTGTACTTTTACATCTTTGTATAAACGTTTGATTGCTTGAGCCATTAAATGCGCTGTACTATGGCGCATAATTTCAAGCGCTTCAGGAGCATCTTGCGTAATGATTTCAAGACTGCCATCTTGTTCGATTGGCGTACGTAAATCCAGCAGCTCGCCGTTTACTTTGCCTGCTAATGCTTTTTTCTTTAATCCCGGGCTAATAGAAGCCGCAATATCTTCTGTTGATGATCCTTTTGGATACTCTTTAACAGCTCCATCAGGAAATGTCATTTTGATTACTTCTGACACAACTTTCCACTCCTTTAACATAACTAATAAACTTTTTGTAAAAACAAAAAACTCGTCCCTTATAAAAAGGGACGAGTTGTGTATACACGCGGTACCACCCTTGTTTCCTCTTCGTATCTTGGATAACCCAAAGAACCCGAAGCGGCTCGAGGTTTTATAACGGAAATTCCGTCAGTAATTACTAGAGGCTCTGCTCGTTTACTACTGAAGTTTAGAGGTGGTAAGGATATATTCCGTGTTAGGAGATTTTCAGCCTGGATCTCCCTCTCTACAAACCGTAAATATACACTCATGTCCTCATCATAACTTGTAACATATAGCTGTTTTTCAATATGCATTTATTATATTCATTTTCAAAATAGAAATCAACCTTTCACGTTATATTTTGCTTTTGATCAAACGGAAATTCATTTTTTTCGTATAACATCACTTTTTCTTGAAAGATATTTTGAATGGTGTAAACAAAATCATGGTCATGCTCGTCGCTATACAGATGAATACCAGCTGGAGATAAACTTAGCAAAGGCGCGATAATAGTCGAGTCTATGTATAATGATTCTTGTTTAGATAAAAAGGCCTCTGCTAGAGCTGCACATTCACGTTCAGGAACATATCTACGGTTGTGGTCGTACAATACAAACTTGTTTTTATTCAAGTGCATCACGTACACATCACCGGTAGATGACTGTCTTTCGTTAGCCGCTTGACGCAGCTGATGAATAAGAATTTGATAGTCTTGTTCAAGCTTATATTCATCAATCGCCAGCTCAGCATAATAGCGCAGCCGATCTTGATATTCTTTTAAACGGAATTGGAGAAAAGACTCAAAGGTGAATGTTACATTATGAATGAAGAAGTCTTGAAGCGCCTGGCGGATAAGCAATTCTCTTGGAAGAGAAAATATTTTTTGCGGAATTTCGTCTCTCTCTCCTTCCATAATCCCCCCCATAATTTGAAGCAGCAAATCTTGCTCTTCCTCTTCCGAATAAAAAAATTGTTCTTTTAATATGTTTACCATCATCTTTTTTTCTTTCTTTTTTAAAATCACGTGCGTTAATACAGGTATCACCATGTCTTGTAAAATGGCCTCTCGATTGTATGTCTCATCAATAACTAAAAGCTGATTATTCACCAGCTTCAAGCACTGTGAACCATATGATAAAGCGCTTTGCTTCGCGCATAAAGACTCATATACAACGACTGCGTCTTCTACATATTTAAAGAATATTTTCATTCCTCATAGCCCCCCTTTGGACACGCTTTATTAATGTATATGGGGCAACATGCAAAAAAATGAGCAAGTCGTTACAAGAAATGTAAAACGACCTGCTCATCTATTTCGTTTATTCTCTCCATTCATTTCAACAGGAATGGCTAGAGACTTAATTCGTTCCATGACACGAGCGGCTTTGAGCTCTTCCTGCTCGCCTCTTTGGGTATAAGTCAAATGATGTTGAAGCTCTTTAAAATTTAAATTCGAGCTGAAAAATGTCGGCAAATTTTCGAGCATGCGGAATTGTAAAATGGTTCCGAGCACATCGTCTCGCATCCAGCTCGTTACGGATTCTGCTCCGAGATCATCAAGCATAAGAACCGGTACTTTTTTGACATACTCTATTTTCTCATTAAAGCTTTGATCTTGAAACGAACCTTTTAACTCACGCAAAAACTCCGGAACATACAGAATGGTAGATTTCACTTTCTTTTCGGCTAACGCATTGGCAATTGCTCCAAGAAAATACGTTTTTCCCACACCAAACGAACCGTGTAAATATAAAGCTTTCATTTTCTTGTTTGGCTCATATTCTCGCACAAAATCTCTTACTAGTTTAATCGCTTCAAATCTTCCCTGCTCAATTTCAATATCAGACATTGTTGCCTGTAAAATTTCTTTCGGCACGTACATACACTGAATAAAAGATTCTTGTTCTTTTCGCTCATCTTCTTGTACTTTTCTAGGACAGCGTTCATATTGCAAATCAATATTACGGCCTTTTACAACCAGCTGAGGGTGGTATCCTTTCACCATGTTGACACAGCTTTGCAGAGAAGGACACTTGTCACAGCATTTGCTTTGGTCGATAAATTCATGCATCTTCATCAGGCCTCGGTCGACCATTTGCTCATCTAACTCACGGCGATGCTCTTGCAAAAATGTTTTAACTTCAGGATTAGACAGGATACTGTTTCTTAATGCTTCTAAGCGTGCTTTAAAATCTTTTTTGTTCACTAACTGATTTAGTGAATCATTGATAGGCTTCATCTTTTTCACCTCATCTCTATCATACCTGCTTTTTATTCTTTATGCTTTTGTTTTAGCTCTTGATCTAACTGCTTGAGCTCTTCTTGTAGCTTTCGTTTTTCTTCTTCAAATCCGTCCACTTCTTTTGAAGGCTGCTTTTTCTCTTCTTTTTCTTCATCGCTCAGCCACTCTGGCACCATTTCTTTACGCACAATTTTTCGTCCGGTCGTTTTTTTATTTTGCTTTGCTTCGGTCCAGTTTTGATATTCTTTCTGTTCATTTTTAGCTAAATTCATGGCATCTTGAACAGTTTGTACCTTTTTGCGCGCCCAGTGTCCAGCAATTTTCTCTACATAGCTCTTAGATAATTTCATATCGGATCTTAGCATAACATAGTAAATTAGAACATTTACTACCCCTGGTGAAAGCTTTTGATTAAACATCACTTCTTCAATCATTTGCAAATCTGCTTTTGAAGGCTCTGCTCCCCCGGAAAACTCGATCAAAAGCTGTCGAGGAGAAGTCACTTCAAGCTGTTGAATGAGCTGCTCTTCTTTCGTCTGCGGCTGCTTTTCCTGCATAGTGCGAAGCATAGGCGGCTGAATTTGTTCGCTTAGATTTGGAAGTGCTTCTCCATTTTCAAATTGGTAAAAGGACTGTGCTGCTTTTCTAAGCAATTCAATATCAACTTGATCGTTCTCATTTAGCGAATCGAGCACCACATTTTTCATTTGAAGAGGATCGATACCATATAAAAAAGCTAGCTTTTCAATTGCTTGTTTTACTTTAGATGTAATGGACCTTTTCGAAATCATTGAATCTGTTAGGCCTGCTAAAAATAAATCAAAATCAAAGGAATCCGGGCTCATCTCAATAGAAGCACGGTTTGAAGAATCCATAAAGTCCGTTTGAGCATCAGGAGAAAATACATCCTTGCTTTCAGACTGAAAACTTGGAGCCAGCTCCGTTGCTTTAACTGATTTAAATACATCGTTAAATGAATGCGTCACATCTTTGAACGATTGGTCATCCACGAGTGAATCCGAAAAATAATTTTTTACTTTTTGAAAGATGGATTTTCCTAGTCGGTTATATAAATATACATTTAACACACCATCGTTAAAGAACTGATGGGGCGTAAGAGGAGGAATGAGCTCATAAATGAACACACGAACATCATCTTCTTCCTTAATATATGTTTTTAACAAACCAATGCCTTCTAATTTTAACCGCTCATGGTAAATAGCTTTCAAATTAATTTGCATCATCGACATTAGATGATGATGTGTAGACTCTTTTCCCCATAAACGATCTTGTTCCAGCTCGCTCCATAGCGTCATATACAAACCAAAACACGTCGTGCCCACCAGCGGCTGATAGAGCATGGTTAAAATCCTTCGGTCGTATTCCTGCAGTATGCCGTTCGAACGAACAACATAACGATCGACCGGTATCATTTCTTTCCAATGTTGTTCTTTCATGTCGTTCCCTACCTACTTTTAAAGTAATAGAAATGACAAAAAAAGAGCCTAAAGAATACTTCAATAGCTCTTTTACAGTCGTTCCTTCTTAATTAAATCTTTTAATTCATCAATAAATACATTGATGTCTTTAAATTGTCGGTATACAGAAGCAAATCGAACATAAGAGACTTCATCGATAGCAGCTAATCGCTCCATCACCATTTCTCCTACCACATCTGACTGCACCTCTGATGTACCCTGACTGCGCAGCTCTGTTTCAATATCGTGTACGGTATCTTCCAGTTGTTTTAAGCTTACTTGGCGTTTTTCACACGCCTTAATTAACCCTCGAAGGATTTTGTCTTTGCTGAACTCTTCTCTCGCTCCATCTTTTTTTACAACAATTAACGGAAGTTCTTCTACTTTCTCAAAAGTTGTAAAACGATAGTGACACTCTTCGCATTCACGTCTTCTACGAATAGAGCGGCCTTCTTCTACAGGGCGCGAGTCCAGCACTCTCGTTCCATTGTAATGACAGGATGGGCACTTCATATTCTCAGCTCCAATAATAAACCTTGTTTTTCTTTTTATTTTCTCTCATATAAGTTAATTTTCATCTATGTTAGCCGGCTATTCGCCATTTATTATGATTGTCATCATCATTTCCTTTATCAAACACGATGCTATATTAAAGGATTTACTTTATTCCATCTTATAGAAAACAAGGCTTGAATACAAGTAAAGGAAAAGGAATTTCCCCATTTTATTTCCTGAAATTCAAAAATGATAAGGAACTTACGAAGAAAGAGGAATAAGTTTTTGATCAAAGCTCTTATAAAGCGTACGTACAAGTTCTTTGCTAAAACCAAAATCAACTGGCACCACTTTTGACTCTGTTGTAGCAGAAAAATCGATAGCGGTTTCAAGAGGACGTACGCTAATAATGGTAATCACAACAAAAGCTTTTCTTCCTTTTACAACGTTTAAGCTAATTTCTCCTCGCTCTTCATACGCAGCAAGTATCTCTATCCCTTGCATATGCTTCAACATTTCATGAACTTGCTTAAATGCATTCCCAGCCGTTGTTTTGTAATAATGCGTTTTTAGAGTCGGATCTGAATGACGATCGCTTGTTTCTACATGATTAGAAAATAAAGATTTAACTACTTGTACTACCCCCATGTTGTTATCCCCTTTGTTTTTGCATATTAAAAATTTATATACTAAAAAGAGGTGTGTAATACACCTCTTAACTTACGTAATCAATCGACACTATTAAAGTGCATTCGCTTTAGTTTGTTTTACCTGAACAGGACCCATTCCACGTGGTAATTCAATTGTTTCACGTGTCTGTGCACTTAGAGCATCTGCAATATAATCTGCTGCGATTGTAGGATCTAAATGACCACAAGTATAAACATCGATACTTGCATAACCATGCTCTGGGAAGCTGTGAATCGTTAAATGTGATTCTGAAATAATAACAACGCCACTTACACCTTGAGGTGCAAATTTATGGAACGCTACTTCGCGAACTTCCGCACCAGATTTTAAAGCTGCATCAACAAACGTTTTTTCAATATAATCAATATCATTTAACTTATCGAAATCGCATCCCCATAATTCTGAGATGACATGACGACCCATTGTTTCCATAATGATATTTCCCCCTTTAACAATTTTTAATCGTTAAACATGAAGTTCTTTCGCCATATAGCATGTTAACTACCACGGGGGAAAGTTAGTCCAAAGAGGTCCTAACCCTTTAAGTAGCCACATCACCGAAAGGTACACAAGAAGTTCACGAAACATAGTATACTTTGTTTACATTTATTTTGCAATACGTGTTTTGATTTTATTAAAGATTGTTCCGGCAGATAGACCTATACAAATTACCCCTGTGTTCTCGTGAGACAGTGTGTAAAAGCTGCTAAACGACTATTCATTTTTTATTAAAATTGAGGAAAAGAAACACTCCTTTGCATGATTATCTTATTGCTTTTCCCTATTCTTTTGAATAAAAACAAAAAAAACAGGGCGATAGCTCCCTGTTTTTTTTAAAAGCAATCTATAGCTTTCTTAGCTTACTCTTATCTTTGATCCATTACGCATTTCTGCAGCAATATATCTTACCAAATCGACTACGCGCTGAGAGTAGCCCCACTCGTTATCGTACCAAGCTAACACTTTAATTTTATGATCTTCCATTACGATAGTCGATAGTCCATCTACAATCGCTGAATGAGGATTTGTATTAAAGTCAATTGATACGAGTGGTTCCATTGTTAAATTTAAAATATTCTTTAATGGTCCTTCAGCAGCTTTAATGAACGCTAGATTAACATCTTCCATCGTCACAGGTTTCCTTACATCCACAACTAAATCGACAAGCGATACGTTCGGCGTAGGAACGCGCAGCGCCATTCCATGAAGCTTTCCTTTTAAATGAGGAAGAACTAATGAAAGCGCCTTGGCTGCTCCAGTTGTTGTAGGAATAATTGATTGAGCACACGCACGGGCTCTTCGCAAGTCTTTATGCGGGTTATCAATATTCTTTTGATCATTTGTATATGCGTGAACGGTCGTCATTAAACCGTTTTCAATTGTGAACGCTTCGTCTAACACCTTGACAACTGGAGCTAGACAATTTGTCGTACAAGAGGCATTAGAGATAATGTTATGCTGATTCACATCAAACTCTCGTTCGTTTACGCCCATCACAATAGTAATATCTTCTTGTTTACCCGGTGCCGTTAAGACAACTTTTTTCGCACCTGCTTCAATATGTAACTGCGCTTTTTCTCTTGAATTAAATTTCCCTGTTGCTTCAACGACTAAATCAATCCCAAGCTCTTTCCAAGGCAAATTCAGCGGATCGCGTGAATTTAATAGCTGGATTCTTTTACCGTTAACAATTAGCGCATCATCATCACATTTAACATCTCCATTAAATGGTCCGTGTATAGAGTCATATTTGATTAAATGTGCTAATGTTTCTGCTGGATAAGATGCATTTATGGCAATAATATCTAAATTCTCCTCTATAATCGCTGTGCGAAAAACCATTCTTCCTATTCTCCCAAAACCATTAATGGCAATACGTGCTTTCATGGCTATACCCCTCTCTATATGTGTTATACTATTTAACTTTTTATATTGAATAGTATAACATAAATATTTAAAAAGTGAATAATATTAATTTTTTTTAATAAATTATTTTAATTGAGTTTTACTATATGTATATAGCGAGAACAGATATTTAACACATTCTTTTTTAGAAGCTCGTAAATATTCTCAATAAAAAAATCCGAACGAGCTTGATTCTACCTCAAGAATCAAGCTCGTTCGGATTTCCCTTCAGCTAACATACGTTTATCCAAGCCTCTTTAATCTAGCCATAGGGCTAATATACTTAAAAGCTGTTGTTTTGTTTCCTCTACAGGTCCGTTGTTATTGATCACCGCATCGGCTAAGGCTACTTTCTGAATCAAAGGCAGCTGTGCGTGGATACGTGCATAGGCATCTTTCGTCGAGAGATCATTACGAGATTTTAACCTTTCTAGCTGCACAGGCTCATCGACATATACAACCACTACTTTGTCGACTAAATGCGTCAAATCACTTTCAAACAGCAGCGGAATATCTAATACCACAGCATCGTATCCTTCCTCGATATACCTTTCCTTTTGAGAAAGCATTTCTTTTCTTACCGCAGGGTGTACAATTGCATTCAACTTTTTACGTTCTTCCTCTTGAGAAAACACAATTTCCCCTAAAGCCGCTCGATTGATCTCCGCATTTTCGTGAAGAATGGCACGGCCGAACGTCTCTACAATTTGGTTATATGCTTCTTTTCCTGGTTCGACGACTTCTTTTGCAATGTGGTCAGCATCGATTACTGGAATATTAATATCTCTCAGCATTCCGGTTACCGTACTTTTTCCACTAGCAATTCCGCCCGTTAATCCAATTACAATTGACATTGGCCTCTCCTTTATCGCTTTATTTAAAATCTAAAAATACCTAAAATAATAAGCAGAACTCCCGGTAAAAAGGAAAACATTTTCATCCATGATAAACGTGAAAAAACTTTGCCAAACTGTATGCCAGCACTTAAAAAAAGTGAACTCATAAGAGCTACAGCAATTGCTAAAGCATACGGCGAATAACCTAATAAAGCTGCTCCAAACCCTGCTCCAAATGCATCAAGAGATAATGCAATTCCAAGTATAAATGCTTCAATCCCAGTGATGGAACCTGAATTATCTAAATCTGCTGCCGTTGGTTTTTTCAATACGTTAATGACTAAGCCAATTGACTTAATTTCAATTTTCACTAATGTTTTTTCTTCTTTCACTCGAGATGAATCTGCCGGACAAAAAAACTGGTATAAAATCCACATTCCAAGTAGAACAAGAATACCTCCGCCTACTTTATTTAGTACATCCACTGAAAATAGATGCGTAAGTACCTTTCCTAAAAACATAGAAAACATTAAAGAAAATGCTGAGCAACATGAAATAATAAAAATGGATTTCAGCGGGATTTTCACCTTTCGAAGTCCGTATGTCAGGCCAACGCTAAAGCTGTCAAGACTTACGGCAAAAGCAAGAATAAGTAAAGAAAATGTTATCATGATGAGAGGACTCCTTTCCTTTCTGTCTATACGTAGTATATGAAAGGAGCCCATCCATTGTTATTTTTTAGCCGGCTGACAATTTGGGCAGATATGTGTTCCTCTACCGCCTACAACAAATTTTTCAATTGGGGTACCGCAAATTTTACAGGATTCGCCTTTTCTTCCGTACACGTAAAGCTGCTGCTGAAACATGCCTATTTGCCCCTGTGTGTTTACATACGTACGAATTGTGCTGCCCCCTTGTTTCACCGCTTCTTGAAGGGTCGCTACAATTTCTTCGTACAATTTTTCATACTCTTCGTCTGTTAATTGGCTGGCCACTCGTTCAGGGTGAATCCCTGCGCGAAATAGTGCTTCATCTACATAAATATTCCCTAGCCCAACCACGACATTTTGATCGAGTAAAACCGGCTTGATTTTTCGAGAGGTTTTGCCGATTCGCATTTTTAACTGACTTGGATTAAATGTTTCGTCAAACGGTTCAGGTCCAAGGCCAATAAGAGGAGGAAACAGATCTTCCTCTCCCTTTTTAAATAAGTGCATGGTACCAAATTTCCTTACATCCCGGTATCGTAATTCTGTTCCGTCGGTGAAGTGAAAAAAGACGTGTACATGCTTATCTGGTTCGTCTGCATTTTCATGGAGAGCATATTTTCCTTCCATACGCAGATGAGAAACCATCGTATAATCATCGAGTACAATTTTCAAAAACTTACCTCTGCGTTCAACATCTCGAATGGTTTGTCCAACAAGCGCGTCACAAAACTGCTCAACTTGCTCAGGACGTTTGATAATATTAGGCCATTTAACGGTTACACGCTCAATGGTCTTACCACTGGCTAATTCAATCAACGTACGTCTGACGGTCTCAACTTCTGGTAATTCTGGCACGTTTGTCACATCCTTTTTCCACTACTTTGCTTCGTACCAAGTCTTTCCGTAAGAATAATCTACTTTCAACGGAACTTCTAGCTCTAAAGCATGCTCCATTACTTCTGGTACGATTTTCTCTAAAATTTTAATTTCTTCTTCTGGGGCTTCAAAAATCAGCTCATCGTGTACTTGAAGCAGCAGCTTAGCCTGAAGATTTTCATCTTTTAAGCGCTTATCCATTTCAATCATTGCTTTTTTAATAATGTCAGCTGCTGTCCCTTGAATAGGCGTATTCATAGCTGTACGCTCAGCGAAGCTGCGGAGGTTAAAGTTTCGGCTCGTGATTTCAGGCAAGTAACGGCGGCGGTGCAAGAGCGTTGTTACGTATCCCTTTTCTTTTGCATCGCGCACAATCGTATCCATATACTCCTGTACACCCGGGAAGCTTTTTAAATAGCGTTCAATAAAAGTAGCCGCTGCTTTTCTTGTAATTCCTAAACTTTGCGATAAACCGTAATCACTGATGCCATAGACGATTCCAAAATTAACTGCTTTAGCCTGACGGCGCATATTCGACGTTACTTCTTCTCTTTCGACGTGGAACACATCCATCGCTGTTTTCGTATGAATATCTAAGTCATGCTTAAACGCATCAATTAGCTTTTCATCATTTGCAATATGAGCCAGTACGCGCAGCTCAATTTGTGAATAATCCGCCGCAAATATTAACCAATCAGGCTGTGAAGGCACGAACGCACCTCTTATTTTTTTACCTTCTTCAAGACGAATCGGGATGTTTTGCAAGTTAGGATTACTGAGCTTAACCTTCCCGTTTGAGTTAACGTTTGATTAAAGCGGGTATGAACTTTTCCATCGCTTTCATGAATAACCTTTTTTAACCCTTCGATATACGTAGACTGTAATTTTCCTAGCTGACGGTATTGTAAAATCTCTGGGATAATATCATGGGCGCTAGCTAATTGCTCTAATACATCAGCTGATGTGGAATAGCCTGTTTTTGTTTTCTTTATGACTGGAAGCTGCATTTTTTCAAAAAGAACAACTCCTAGCTGCTTTGGTGAATTAATATTGAATTCTTGTCCAGCGTATTCGTAGATTTTCGCTTCAATTTTTTCAAGCTGTTCTCGAAGATCTTCGCCCATTTCATCCAAACGCGCCCGATCAATTTTCACCCCTTGATATTCCATATTGGCAAGGACAATGGCAAGAGGCATTTCAAGCTTTTCAAACAGCTCAAACTGTTCATTTTCAACCAATTCTTTTTCCAACACTTCTTTTAAATAAGCTACGGCGGCTGCTTTTCTTATAACATGCTCAGCTAGCTGAGCAGCTTCCGCAATGCTTCGCTTAGCTCCTTTTCCATACACCGCTTCATCTGATTGCACTTGATGATATCCTTTTAATTTTGCAATTGTCGCTAGGTCATCATTTGCTTCAGCGGGATTTAAGATGTAAGAAGCAATCATTACATCATGTTCAATTCCTTTAATTTCATGCCCCGCCCATTTTAACGATACAATCGTACGTTTTCCATTAAATACCGTCTTTTTTACATCTTCATCTTCTAGCCATGCTGTAAACTTGGAAGATGAAAGAGCTGTGTCTTTATCAATAAAATAGTGGCCGTTTTTGTTGCTGATTCCAAAACCGAGCAGCTGATTGTGATGATAGTTTTCTTCATAACCTTCTACGATCAGAGCTGCTTCGCTTGTTAACATATCATCGTGAACTTCCTGCACTATTTCAAACGTCAGTTCTTCAAAATCTGCTTCCTCTTCTGCTGATTCACCAAATTTAGCAAGCAGAGAATTAAACCCAAGCTCTTTAAATAAAGAGATGACCTTTGAAGATTCAAACCCGTCATATTTCGCATCTTCTACAGATACTTCAAGAGGCGCTTCGCAATAAATAGTTGCAAGCTTTTTACTCATGATGGCTGATTCACGATTATCTTCTAGCTTTTCTTTTAATTTTTTACCGCTGACTTGATCGATAGATTGCAATACATTTTCAACGGTTTCAAACTCTTTTAATAACTTTAAGGCTGTTTTTTCTCCAACTCCGGGCACGCCTGGAATATTATCTGAGCTGTCTCCCATAAGACCCTTCATATCAATGATTTGCGCAGCCGTGATTCCATATTTTTCATCAATGGCTGCAGGCGTATAGGAATCCACATCCGTAATTCCTTTTCTCGTAATATCTACGGTTACATGCTCTGACACAAGCTGAAGTAAATCTTTATCACCGGAAATGACTTTCACGGCCATTCCTTTTTGTTCTGCTTGTTTTGAAAGTGTACCGATAATATCATCTGCTTCGTACTCAGGCAGTTCATAGCGCTTAATTCCATATGCATCTAATAACTCACGAATAAAGGGAAACTGCTCTGAAAGTTCAGGAGGCGTCTTTTGTCTGCCTCCTTTATATTCTGTAAATGTTTTGTGACGAAACGTTGTTTTCCCTGCATCAAAAGCCACCAGTAAATGCGTTGGCTTCTCTTCCTCTAAAATACGTGTCAGCATTGTAGTAAAGCCGTATATGGCATTTGTATGTATTCCTTTATCATTGTTTAAAAGCGGCAAAGCAAAAAATGCACGGTAGGCAATACTATTCCCGTCAATTAATACTAGTTTTTGTGTCATTCATGTTCCTCCATTTCGCTCTCTTCTTATCTTACCTTTATTTTAGCAAACAATAAGCTTTAAGGACAAAAAGTACTCTTGAATTCAACGTTTTATTTTCATATGGTGATAAGATCTATACATCATAAAATAAAAAACACCACCTAGTTATTTTAGGCGGTGTAGCATGTGAATGGATAGAAATTGTCAAAAAGAATCGGCGAAAATAGCACGGTTAAAGCTATTTTCGCCTTACATATTGGCTCCTTGGATGAAGGGGTTTCCATGAAAAATTGTATCAATTAATTATTAAGCTACATTAAATAAATTGTAAAAGGAACGTAAACATTTTACATCTGCGGCAAATACTTGTGCAGCTTCACCGAAAAAGTTGTCCCTTTATTGACTTCACTTTTCACTTCAATTTCCCCTTTATGAGCTTCAACAAGATGTTTAACAATTGCTAATCCAAGACCTGTTCCTCCGGAATTGCGGCTTCTTGCTTTATCTACTCTGTAAAAACGCTCAAAAATACGTGAAATTTCATCAGAATCAATACCGATACCTGTATCTTGAACATGAACCGTAATCGTTTCTTCTTCCTCTTCAAGCGAAACGTGAACGGTTCCTCCAGGCATTGTATACATGAGCGCATTGCCAATCAAGTTAACGAACACTTGCATAAGGCGCTGACTGTCACCATCAATCCACGCTTCTTCAGGAAGCGTATCTAACGTTAGAGTGATTTCTTTTTCATTCGCTCGGTTCGATAGCACTGTTATGACCTCATAGAGAAGGGTATTCAAATCTACTGAATGAATGCTTAGTTTAAAACCTTGCTGTTCAACTTTAGATAAATCCAAAAGATCTTGAATCAGGCTCTCCATGCGCTGGCTTTCCGTTAGAATAATAGATAGAAACTGCTCTCGCAGCTTTGGATTTCCATGGCACCGTCTAACAATGTCTCACTAAACCCTTTAATGGACGTAATAGGCGTTTTTAGTTCATGAGACACATTCGCTACAAAGTCACGGCGCACTTGTTCTAGTTTTTTCAGCTCGGTAATATCATGGAAAACAAGCACAATGCCTTTCCATTCATCGTTTAAGCCAATAATCGGCGCTCCGTAAACATCAAAATATCTTCGTTCAATATTTAAAGGCAAAACGACTTGTTTTCGAACCTTTACTTCGGTCATAAATATTTTTTCCACAAGTTTAATGATTTCTTTGTGCTCAAATACCTCATAATACAAGTGATAAAGGAAATCGTCCGGATGTATATGAAACTGCTCTTTATAAGCTCGATTCACTAAGTTTATATAGCCTCGACTATCGATAAGAAGCATACCGCTTCCCATATTTTCAATTAGGGTGCGCAGCCTGTCCTGCTGCATTTCTTGATTAGTGATAGACTCTTGCAGATTACGAGCAAGTGCGTTAATAGACTGACTCAGCATCCCTGTTTCATCTACATAATCTTCATATGTACGAGCTTTATAATTCCCTTTTGCAAGTTCCATAGCCACCTTGGTTGCCGATTCAATAGGACGGGTATAGCGCCCCATAATCTTTACACCTAAGAGTAAAATCACAATCAAAGCTAGACCTAAGCTTCCAATAAGAAGCCCCCAGATTTGCTGATTTACTTGTTTTAATGAATCAAACGATGTACTCAAAACAACAAATCCCTCTTGCTTACCTTCTATAATAAGCGGGATACCATAGTAATATAAGTCGTAATCTTCTTTAATTTGATCAAAGCTTTTTTTGCTGTTTAACTGCTTTTTTAATACTTGTTGGATTACAATACTTTTTTCGATTCTTTGCTGCTTGCTACCTGGATTTGAGTCAACTAATATTTTTCCATCTTTTTGAACGACAGTCGTTCGTACACTTAGCGAATGACTGATTTGATCAACTTTAGATTTTAAAGCAGGACTTGTGATGCCTTCTTCACTAATGTACATTTCCACAAGCTTTGCTTCTTTTTCCATTCGCTCTTGAAACGTTTGAAAATAAAAGTTTTTAAACAACTGCCCCAGCAGCAGGCCAAGACCTACTAATACAATAATAATAAGTACTAATAGAGCCAAAAGTAGCCTTGAACGAAATTTATTCATCTACCTTTGGTTCCTCCAGCTTATATCCTAATCCTCTAATCGTTTTTATATAAACCGGTTTTCGCGTATTATGTTCAATTTTCTCACGCAGATGGCTGATGTGCACATCTACAATTCGCGTATCTCCGGCAAAATCATAATTCCACACTGCACTCAGCAGCTGGATCACGAGTTAATACCCGTCCTTTGTATTTTGCCAAATATAATAATAACTCGAATTCTTTCGGAGTAAGCTCAAGCTGCTCTTGATTAAAGTAGGCCTCATAATGATCTGGAAGAATTTTTAAATCACCAATCATGATGCGTTCGCCATCTTCCTCCTGTTCATTTTCCTGAGCAATAATTTGTGTTCTGCGTAAAATGGCTTTTACACGGGCTACTACTTCTCGAGGACTAAATGGTTTCGTCATGTAGTCATCTGCGCCAAGTTCTAGCCCTAATACCTTGTCAAACTCATCGTCTTTTGCAGTTAACATTAAAATAGGCGTCATCACTTTTTGCTGACGAAGCTTTTTACAAACTTCAATTCCATCCATTTTAGGAAGCATCAAGTCTAACACAATTAAATCAGGTTTTCCTTCTAATGCCTTGTTGTATCCTTCTTCCCCGTCTTCAGCTGTTTCTACTGTAAAGCCAGCTTGTTGTAAATTATATTGTAATAATGTTGAAATTGATTGTTCATCATCTACGACTAATAATTTCTTACTCATATTAACGATATAAGCCTCCATCTAGTTAAATTAAACCGCAGCTTCACCCAAATGATATTATTTTCTATTTATCTTCTCTTATCATACAATGTTTTAGCCTCGTTCTCCAATACATTTCAACATTTTCAGAAAATATGGCTAAAGAGCTTCTTCTATATTTATCAATATTTAGGGCGTTTTAAAAATTTTCAAAGTCATGTGTCTCTACTGATGGAAGTCTAAGCGGCGGATACACAAGAAACCGAGCCGTTACTACTTTCTCTTTTTGTTCATTGACCGCTTCTACTTCAATCGTAACAGTTTTAGAAGAAACATCTACCTCTGTGACTTCAAATAAAAATTCAATCGTACTATAATGATGAATTTTTTTGGGAAAGGCAACCGTATGTTCTGCAACATGGCTTCCAGGTCCGGGCAAGTACTTTGAAATGGCTGCTGTCATAATACCGGTAATCATAATGCTTGGCACAATAGGTTTCTTAAAAGGTGTCTGAGATGCATAATCATGCTGAATGTATAAAGGGTTAGAATCATTTGTCAGCCCTAAGTACAATAAGATATCTTTATCTTCAATTCGTTCAGTTAGCGTTAATTTTTCTCCAACTTTTATATCTTCAATACTTCGACCTATTTTTTGTTTTTTACCTAATACCATCATCATTCCACCTTTTGTATAAAGTAATAGTTTTTCTTTATATACAAGAAAAATTCGAGGTTTCCCTCGAATTTTCCTTGTGACTATTGTTTGAATATCTATAAAAACCTATACTCAAACCTACTTTATTGTATTAAGCTAATACACCCATGACAGTTTTGACTGATTTTGCTGATTGATCTAACGCAGCTTTTTCAGAATCAGTAAGTTCTAATTCAATTACTTGCTCAATTCCTGCAGCTCCTAATACGGTCGGAACACCTAAGTAGATGCCGTTATAACCATATTCACCCTCTAGGTAAGCAATCGCTGGTAAAATACGACGCTGATCTTTTAAGATCGCTTCTGTCATTTCCACTAAAGAAGCAGCAGGAGCGTAGTACGCACTTCCGTTGCCTAATAAGTTAACGATCTCGCCGCCGCCTTTGCGTGTTCTTTCAACAATTGCTTCAAGACGCGCTTTTGGAATAAGCGTTTCAAGAGGAATACCGCCAGCATATGAGTAGCGTACAAGAGGTACCATATCGTCGCCATGTCCACCAAGTACAAAACCTGTGATATCTTTCACTGAAATGTTTAACTCCTGCGCTACGAACGTACGGAAACGTGCAGAATCTAATACGCCTGATTGACCGATTACGCGGTTTTTAGGAAAACCAGATTCTTTAAATACTGTGTACGTCATAGCATCTACCGGGTTTGTTAACACGATAATGTGACAGTTTGGCGAGTATTTAACAACTTCTTGAGTAACAGACTTCATAATTTTTTGGTTCGTTGTGACTAAATCATCGCGACTCATACCTGGCTTACGCGCGATACCAGCTGTAATAATGACAATGTCAGAATCAGCTGTGTCTTCGTAGTTGGCTGTTCCTGTAATGTTAGCGTCAAAGCCTTGTACAGGACTTGCTTCTAACATATCCAGCGCTTTACCTTTAGCTGGATTTTCTAATTGCGGAATATCAACTAATACAACATCAGCTAATTCTTTTTGACCAATTAAAAAAGCAGTTGTAGCTCCCGTAAAGCCCGCTCCGATAACAGATACTTTTTTACGCATATTTGCCATTATAATTCCTCCCCTAAATGAATAGCTATTAAACTGTTACTTGTTTTCCTAGATTGCTAATTAATTCATCAGCAAACTCTGAACACTTCACTTCTGTTGCGCCGTCCATTAAACGTGCGAAATCATATGTTACTACTTTTGAAGCAATTGTTTTTTCCATTGATTTCATGATTAAATCCGCTGCTTCATTCCAGCCAAGGTGTTCAAGCATTAACACACCTGATAATAATACAGAAGATGGGTTTACTTTATCTAAACCAGCATATTTAGGTGCTGTACCGTGAGTTGCTTCAAAGATAGCATGTCCAGTTTCATAGTTGATGTTTGCTCCTGGAGCAATTCCGATACCGCCAACTTGTGCTGCTAATGCATCTGAAATGTAATCTCCATTTAAGTTCATTGTTGCTACTACATCAAATTCACGTGGACGAGTTAAAATTTGTTGTAAGAAGATATCTGCAATAGAATCTTTTACAATAATTTTTCCTGCTGCTTCCGCTTCTGCTTGAGCTTTGTTTGCAGCTTGTGCACCTTCTTTTTCAACGATGCGGTCATATTGAGCCCAAGTAAATACTTTATCGCCGAATTCTTTTTCAGCTAGCTCATAGCCCCAATTTTTAAATGCGCCTTCTGTATATTTCATAATGTTACCTTTGTGTACAAGCGTAACAGACTTGCGGCCCTGTTCAATCGCATAGTTGATTGCTGCACGCACAAGACGCTCCGTTCCTTCAGAAGAAATAGGCTTAATACCTAATCCAGAAGTTTCAGGGAAACGGATTTTATTTACGCCTAATTCCGTTTGTAGGAATGAAACAAGTTTTTGTACTTCTTCAGAACCCTTCGCATATTCAATACCAGCATAAATATCTTCAGTATTTTCACGGAAGATAACCATATCTGTATCTTCTGGGCGCTTAATTGGAGAAGGTACGCCGTCAAAGTAGCGAACAGGACGTAAGCATGTGAATAAGTCTAATTCTTGACGCAATGCCACGTTTAGAGAACGAATTCCACCGCCTACTGGTGTCGTTAATGGTCCTTTGATTGCAATTATGTATTCGCGAATTGCATCTAACGTTTCTTCCGGTAACCATTCGCCAGTTTGATTAAATGCTTTTTCACCTGCTAATACTTCTTTCCAAACGATTTCTTTTTCACCATTGTATGCTTTTGCAACTGCTGCTTCTAATACGCGGGAAGCTGCTGCCCAGATATCCGGACCAATTCCGTCACCTTCGATAAATGGAATAATTGGGTTATTTGGTACGTTTAAAACGCCGTTTGCTACAGAAATTTGTTCACCTTTTGTCATGAGAATGACCTCCTTAAAAAATTGTCTACTTTCACTTATGGAAAAGTGCTCAACGAACGTGAGCACCTTCGTCACATTGTTTAGCTGCGCTCTTCAAGCGGAATGTACGTTTGTTTTCCAGGACCGATATAATCAGCTCTTGGACGAATCAAACGATTGTTTGAATACTGCTCTAAAATGTGAGCAATCCATCCTGATACGCGGCTTACGGCAAAAATCGGAGTAAATAAATCGTGATCAATACCTAAGCTGTGGTATACAGAAGCTGAATAGAAATCAACGTTTGGCGGAAGCTTTTTCTCGCCTGTTACGATTTTCTCAATTTTCACTGACATATCGTATAGCGTTGTATCTCCTGCTTGTTTTGTAAGTTTTTCAGACATTTCTTTCAAGTGCTTGGCACGAGGATCACCCTGCTGATACACACGATGTCCAAATCCCATAATCTTTTCTTTCTTCGCGAGCTTTTCGCGAATGTAAGGTTCTGCGTTTTCAACTGTTTGAATGTCAGACAACATTTTCATAACAGCTTCATTCGCTCCCCCGTGAAGAGGACCCTTTAACGCTCCAATAGCGGCTGTAATTCCTGAATAAATATCAGATAATGTTGCCACACAGACACGAGCTGTAAAAGTTGAAGCATTTAGCTCATGGTCAGCGTGTAAGACAAGTGCCTTATCAAATGCCTCTACTTGGATATCAGTTGGCTCTTCGCCGGTTAACATATATAAAAAGTTAGCGGCAATGCTATAGTTTTCGTTTGGTTCAATTGGCTCTAATCCGTTACGGACTCTTGAAAAAGCCGTTACCACCGTTGGTAATTGTGCTTGCAAACGAACAGCTTTGCGATAATTTGCTTCTTCATCCATTAAATCAGCTTCAGGATCGTACAACCCCAATAGTGATACGACTGTTCTTAAAGCTGCCATTGGATGAACATCTTGAATTGGATAAGTTTTGAAATGATCTAAGACTTCTTGGGGTAATTTAGCGTTTTCTGCTAGTAATCTAGAAAACACAGATAATTCTTCTTTGTTAGGTAATTTTCCGTGCCATAGTAAATACACCACTTCTTCAAATGTTGCATAATTCGCTAAATCATCAATATTGTAGCCTTGATATGTTAAAGTGTCATCAATAATTGAACTTACTGCTGACGTTGTAGCGACTACCCCTTCTAGACCTCGAGTTGCTGTCATAAATCTCCACTCCTTTACAGAAAAAATTCCCCATACCTTTCTGTGTAAAACGTGAAAAACAAAATTGAGCCTCTGCTCAACTAGACATTAAATGATATACGAAGCGCCTCTTTTGAATATATATCTTGGAAGAACATTCCTTCACCCCACGTAAAGAAAATGCTTACATTTCCATTTGTTTCAATAACACACAAAATCAAAACATCTGCATGTGTCATTGCTTTGTTACAGCCCTATAGGTAAAACATACAATTGTATGTAAAAAGATGCGGCCTCAAAATATATTATAAACAATTATCTGACTTTTGTGAATCAAAAGAGAGAAGAAATTTTAAAAAAATTATTATTATACAAAAATTTCTACGAAAAAAGTTCAGTTAATTTCATAAATAAATAAGCGATTCCAGCACCGATTAACGGACCTACTGCTACCCCTTGAAACAGCGCCACAGCAAGAATTGTGCCAAAAACTAAAGCGGTCGTAATATGCGGATCATCTTCCAAGAGTGTAAGTCCATATTTGGCAATAATTGCTACAGCAATTCCGGCTCCTAGAGCAATCCAAGCATAAGAAGATTTCACAGCTTCTCCTAATTGTTTGAACCCTATGTCTCCTGTTGCAATTGGCACAAGAACGGCAATTGTAATAACCGTTACTCCAATATTAATTCCTTTTGATTGTAGAAACGGAAAAACCTTACCGTCTAACCCGATTAATTTTAAAATAAGTAAAAATGCAACTGCAATGATTAATGATTGATTTTTAGCCACTAATCCAATTACGAGTAAAACAGCTAAAAAAAGCATGGGTTGTGAGAACATTTTACTCATCCTTTCTTTTTTTATTGTGATAAATCTAAAGCGTATTACGTAAATATTTTATGAGTAGCTTTTTCTTTTGTTGACTATCGTTTACAAGGAGGCCTCTATTTATTGTGTACAAGCTTCATTTACATCGACTATTTCGCTTAGCTTGTGTGTTGGTAATTATTGCAGCATCTATATTTCTTAGTTATTATGTCTCTTCTCTCATATATCCATTTATTATCGCCTGCTGCATCGCTTTTTTCATAAATCCTATGGTTAATCTATTTGAATTGAAGCTGCGTTTACCACGCTACTTAGCTGTTTTACTATCAATGGTTCTTATCTTCTCTCTTTTGGCCGGACTTATTACGTTACTTATCACAGAAATCATTGCAGGAAGTACGTATTTAGCGAAAGTTGTTCCCACAAATTTCAAAGAAGTGGTCATATTTATTGAAAATATTGCTACAGAACAAATACTTCCGTTTTATGAACGCATTACTTCTATGTTTAATAACTTAAATACCGGTCAGCAAGCAACTATTTTATCGAACATTAAAGGCGTAGGCAACCATATCGCTCAAACGGTGGGTGATTTTTTGCAAAATGTATTGCAAAGCATCCCAGTACTTTTATCCGTATTGCCTAATGCAGCTACTGTGATTATTTTTTCATTACTGGCTACTTTTTTTATTAGTAAAGATTGGTACAAGCTGATGACTAAAAGCAGCGTGTTTATTCCTAAAAAAGTAAGGGAAAATGGACAGACAGTTGTTGTGGAGCTTAAAAATGCACTGTTTGGTTTTATTAAAGCTCAGCTTACGCTTATTTCGATTACCACAATCATCGTTCTTTTTGGTTTACTTGTTCTTAAGGTTGATTATGCTATTACAGTCGCTTTATTAATCGGCTTAGTAGATATTCTTCCTTACCTCGGAACAGGACTGGTTTTTGTTCCTTGGATGATTTATGCGTTTGCAACAGATAATGTGTCATTTGCTGTAGGACTTTCGGTACTATATGCTGTAGTACTTGTGCAGCGACAAATTATGGAGCCCAAGATTCTGTCATCGAGCATTGGTCTTGACCCTCTTGCTACATTAATTGCTTTATTTGTAGGATATCAATTGATTGGATTTTTTGGATTAATAGTTGCCCCTGTTATTCTTGTTATTCTAAAAACACTTCATACAACGGGAGTTTTTAAAGAAACGTGGCAGTTTATTATAGGAAAATGAAGAAAGAGAGTCAGACACAATAAAAAAATCCGAACGGTTTATCGTTCGGATTTTCCTTGCACTAAAGTACTTTTGTTCCAGCCTCTTTCTAGTTAACGTATAATCGTCATTCGATTATGCCCTTGAAAAAATCTTCTTAACCACGTTAAAAGAAAAGGCTTGACGATTTTGCGTGTAAACGGCAGCAAAAAGATAAAGCCTACAACATCTGTCAAGAAGCCTGGAAACAGTAGAAACAAACCGCCAAATAGTACACACATACCATCAAGGATTTCACCGCTTGGAACATGTCCTTGGCTCATCTGACGCTGTGCTTTTTGAAAAAGAGATGTTCCTTGTTTTTTCGCTAGAAACGCACCAATAAAACTGGTAGCAATAATCAGTAAAAATGTTGACATTACACCAATGAGATGACTTGAATAAATCAAAATCATTACCTCAACAGCAGGTACAATAAGAAGGAGCGGAAGAAGCTTCCTCACCATCATCACCTCTTCGCTTATTGAATTGCCTAAACAAAAAGAGAAGGATTTCCCCTTCTCTTTTTTTCAATCATCTACGTGTTTCTTACAGTACGCTTGCGTGTCCGTTGTATACAACACCACGTGAAGCATCAACTGTAATATCTTGATCTTCTGAGAATACGCTTGTTGCGTTTTCTACACCTACAATGACAGGAATGCTTAAGTTTAATCCTACTACAGCTGCATGGCTTGTTAGACCGCCTTCTTCCGTAATAAGAGCCCCTGCTTTTTCGATTGCACTGATCATATCGCGATCTGTGCTGTTTGTAACAAGGATAGCACCTTCAGTCATTTTTGCATTTGCTTCTTCAGCAGTTTTAGCAATAACTACTTTACCAACTGCTGCTTTACGACCAATTCCTTGTCCTTTAGCCAGAACGTCACCTACAACTTGAACTTTCATTAAGTTCGTTGCACCTGATTCTCCAACTGGAACACCAGCTGTAATAACCACTAAGTCGCCGTGTGCTACAACGCCTGTTTTTACTGCGTCATTTACAGCGTGATCTAACATATCGTCAATTGTACTTACGCGCTCACCAACAACTGGTGTAACACCCCATACTAGAGAAAGACGACGTGCAACAGAATCGTTTGCTGCAACAGCTACGATTGGAGATTGCGGACGATATTTAGAAACGATTTTCGCTGTATAACCACTTTCTGTTGGCGCTACGATTGCACTAGCGTTTAAGTTAAGCGCTGTGTGTACAACAGATTGTCCGATTGCATCTGTAATAGATGGGCCAACTTGCTTGCTGCGCTGTTGTAAAATCTCAGAGTAGTTTAGAGCTTGCTCAGCACGAGAAGCGATTGAATGCATTGTTTGTACAGCTTCAACTGGGTAAGAACCCGCAGCTGTTTCACCAGATAACATAATTGCATCTGTACCATCAAAAATAGCATTGGCAACGTCACTTGCTTCCGCACGAGTCGGGCGCGGGTTGCGTTGCATTGAATCAAGCATTTGTGTAGCTGTAATAACTGGTTTGCCAAGTGCATTACATTGTTTGATTAGATCTTTTTGTACTAATGGTACTTCTTCAGCAGGAATTTCTACTCCTAAGTCACCACGAGCAACCATTAAGCCGTCTGAAACTTCAAGGATTTCTTTGATGTTATCTACGCCTTCTTGGTTTTCGATTTTTGAGATGATTTGAATGTGAGCTGCATTGTGTTTTTCTAGTAGTTCACGAATTTCTAATACATCAGATGCACGACGCACAAAAGAAGCAGCGATAAAATCAATGCCTTGTTCGATACCAAATACAATATCGTTTGCATCTTTTTCAGTGATACCAGGAAGGTTTACACTTACGTTTGGCACGTTTACACCTTTTTTATTTTTTAATGTACCAGGGTTAAGTACTTTCGTTTTGATTTCACCATCAGTTTTATTGATGTCTAGTACTTCAAGACCGATTAAACCGTCATCTAAAAGGATTTTTGATCCTACGTGTACGTCATCAATTAGACCTGGATATGTAATTGAGAATTTTTCAGTTGTTCCCACTACTTCTGTCATAGAAACAATGATTTCAGCGCCTTCTTCTAACTCAATTGCACCATTTTCCATTGTGTTTGTACGAATTTCAGGTCCTTTTGTATCAAGTAAGATACCTACTGTTTTACCTGTTTGTTTCGCAGCTTCACGAATGTTAACGATACGTGCACCATGCTCTTCAAAGTCACCGTGAGAGAAGTTTAGGCGACAAACGTTTAAGCCTGAGTTAATTAGTTCAACTAATTTTTCTACACTTTCACTCGCTGGTCCAATAGTACATACAATTTTAGTTTTACGCATTCAAATTTCCTCCTATATATTTACTATTTACTCTTTAGGTAGAGCAAACAGCTATTTCCTTTACTAACCTTTTACAAGCAGGCTGTGAACAAATATTTTGTTGCCTTAACCTGTTCACCTTGCTTTACGTGTAACTTATGAAATACCTACATAGCGCTGAATCAAATAGCAAACAAATACACAGCACTTTAACGATGAATTTCTTCATCGTTTGCTTCTTGTTTTACTATTCCCTGCAATTCATACAGCAATACTTGCTGCCTGATTTGTCTTATATATCTCACGTTTTAGAGAAAAGACAAACGCTCGCACAGCTGCTAATAACCATAGGAATTTTTTTGAAAACACTCTTTTTCTACTTTTACTTAAAGGTTTTTGCTGTCTATAAAATACCACGAAGAACTTGTAAACACAATAGAGAAGGGCTATACAAACCGCACAAAAACGCGCACCCTTATTTTTCAAGAGTGCACGTTTCTTTATTTTATAGTAATGGCATCGTTTTCAGCTGCAAATTGTCCGATTTTTTTGTATTTTAAATAACGCTCTTCCACTAGCTCTTCTTTTGATAAATTCATCAGTTCTTTTAATGACTTCTTAATAATGCTTTCCATGTATCCAGCTTGTGCATCGATATCTCGATGAGCTCCGCCTTTTACCTCTGAAACCATTTCATCTACAATACCCAGTTCTTTCAAATCTGGTGCTGTAATCTTCATCGTTTCAGCAGCTTTTTTCGCAAGAGAAGAATCTTTCCAAAGAATGGCAGCCGCTCCTTCTGGAGAAATAACTGAATACGTCGAGTTCTCAAGCATATGAAGGTGATTTCCTAAACCTAATGCCAAGGCTCCTCCGCTTCCTCCTTCTCCAATGACAATACAAATAACAGGTACAGTTAAGCCAGCCATTTCGAAAAGGTTTTTCGCAATAGCTTCACTTTGTCCACGTTCTTCTGCCGCTTTCCCTGGATAAGCTCCTTTTGTATCAATAAAGCAAATAATTGGGCGGTTAAATTTCTCCGCTTGCTTCATTAAACGCAGCGCTTTACGGTAGCCTTCTGGATGAGGCATACCAAAATTACGACGAATATTTTCTTTCGTATCTTTACCTCTTTGATGTCCAATCACGGTAACAGGCACGCCATTAAACTTGGCAATTCCTCCTACGATTGCTTCATCGTCTCCATAAAAGCGATCTCCATGACACTCTAAAAAGTTTGTAAACAAGCGAGAAATATAATCGAGTGTTGTAGGACGCTCAGGATGACGCGCAATTTGAACACGGTTCCACGGGCTTAGATGGTTGTAAATATCGTTTTCTACTTTTTCTAAGCGATTTTCCAACTTATCAATTTCGCTAGATAAATCCACTTCTGTATTTTTAGCAAACTCTTTAAGCTCTGCAATCTTGTTTCGCAACTCAACAATTGGACGTTCAAACTCTAATTCACTTACCACTCGATGTCACCTCCTGCTACGTGTATATCTAAAATAGTTGTTAACGTGTCTTTTAAATCGTGACGGTCAATAACTCCATCTAATTGACCATGCTTCAACAGAAATTCAGACGTCTGAAAATCTTCTGGAAGCTCTTCTCTAATTGTTTGTTCAATAATACGTCTTCCAGCAAAGCCAATTAACGCGCCCGGCTCGGCTAAATTATAATCGCCTAGCGAAGCAAAGCTTGCTGACACTCCTCCCGTAGTAGGATGTGTCATGATCGAAATGATTAAGCCGCCTTCGTCACTGAACATTTTAAGGGCTGCGCTAGTTTTAGCCATTTGCATCAAGCTCAGAACACCTTCTTGCATACGTGCACCGCCTGAAGCTGTAAAAATAAGGAATGGGACATGCATTTCCTTTGCTTTTTCAATGGCGCGAGTAATTTTCTCACCTACTACAGAACCCATGCTTCCCATACGGAAATGTGAATCCATAACAGCAACCACTACTTTAATTCCTTCAATATCTCCTTCACCCGTAACAATCGCTTCACTTAAATTAGTTTTCTCACGATCTTTTTCGAGCTTTTCAAGATAATCCGGGAATCCAAGAGGATTTTCTGACGTCATATCTTTGTCGTATTCAACAAACGTACCGCTGTCAATCAAGCTTTCAATACGCTCTGGTGCTGTCATTTGATGATGGTATCCACAGTTTAAGCATACTTTTAAGTTTTTATTTAACTCTTTTGTATACATGATTTTCTTACACTTTTTACACTTGGTCATAATCCCTTCAGGTACATCTTGTCTCATATGCTCAGAAGGAATCGTAGCATATTTTCGTTTTTTTGGAGTTTTTGTGTTTTTTGTAAATAAATCTCGTAACAAGGTGTAACCTCCTTTTGGTTCTTTTCTTTAACATAAGAACCTTTCTTCTTCCTCTTCTTCTACTTTACACGTTATGAAAGCCCGTCTCAAACGCAAAAACAAGCGACATATAAGAAAAAATTGGATGAATTATTCGCTTCACTTTATTAGTTGCTATTTACTTTACTAGATGACGGTTTGATTTTGTGTAGAAAGATGGCATGTCTCTTTCGACAAATTCCTTCTTTCACACTTGTTTGTAGCACTGATGGTGAAGATTTAATACAGCTGCTTCATCTTTTTTAACTAGCGCCTCTACTAATTCATTTATAAGAGTGTCGCTTGGCGCTGAGTTTTGTTGAAAGGTTTGAGAAAAACGGCAAATAATCAGCCAAATTCGGTGCAATAGCCGATTAGGCTGCAAAGAAAACAAATAGTCAAACAAGTTCTTTAAGCGATCGTCATTCTGCTTTTGAATTACTTTTGAAACATTGATTTTGTTCTGTTCCGCTAAAACAGAAAACAAACAGCTTTTTTCCAGAATATATCTCGTCTGAATTAAGTCTGACTTTGTTTTGCCGTCTTGTATTAAAAAAGTAGCTAATAAATCAATAAATTGATGATCTCCCACTTCTTTAATAAACGTACCTTCACCTCTTCTAGTTTCAATCAATCCAATTAGCTCTAACGCTCTGAGCGCTTCTCGAACGGAAGAACGTCCTGCGCCTAACCGTTCAGAAAGCTCTCGTTCTGACGGGATTTTATCACCCGTAGTTAAACGATCATCTTCCATTAGCTGGCGAATTTGTTTTAGAATTTCTACATATACTTTTGAACGTTCATTCTTCAAGTTTATTACCACTCACTTTACATTACTTTAACAGGCATGCTTGAAGCATCATGCCTGTCAAAGAACAGTTGATGTAACCTTATTCAATAATCGCTAAACGGCGTGTATTTTCAGCTACGGCTTCTGGCTTTACTTTTATTCGGGCAACGCCTGTTTCCATAGCTGCTTTTGCAACAGCTGCGGCTACTGCCGGAGCCACTCGTGCATCAAATGGCCCTGGAATCACATAGTCTGTATTCAAGTCCTCTTCCGTAATTAAATTAGCAATGGCCTCAACTGCAGCCATTTTCATTTTTTCATTAATATGAGTAGCACGCACATCAAGTGCACCTCGGAATATCCCCGGAAACGCTAAGACATTGTTCACTTGATTAGGAAAATCTGAACGTCCGGTGCCGATTACTTTCGCGCCAGCTTTTTTAGCTTCTTCTGGCATAATTTCAGGCACTGGATTTGCCATTGCAAAAATGATTGGGTCTGGATTCATCTTTCCAATCATTTCCGATGTGAGTGCTCCTTCAACCGAAACTCCAATAAATACATCAGCTTCTTCTAACGCATCGGCTAACGTACCTTCTACTTTGCTTCGATTTGTATAGGCTGCAACTTCATCTTTTATACGGTTCATGCCGTGAGGACGCTTGTCATAAATCGTTCCTTTGGAATCACACATAATAATATCGCGCACTCCATAGCTGTATAATAATTTAATAATAGCAATGCCAGCAGCTCCTGCTCCATTCGCTACTACTTTGATTTGTGACATTTTTCTTCCTGTCAGCTTCAGGGCATTAAGAAGACCCGCTACCGTAACAATAGCCGTCCCATGCTGATCATCATGAAAAACCGGGATATTTGTTTCCTTTTTCAACCGCTCTTCAATTTCAAAACAGTTAGGAGCCGCAATATCTTCTAAATTAACGCCTCCAAAAGTTGGTTCTAGCAATTTAACAGTTTCTATAATTTTGTCCACATCTGTCGTGTTTAAACAAATTGGGAATGCATCTACGCCGGCAAAACTTTTAAAAAGGACAGCTTTCCCTTCCATTACTGGCAGAGCAGCTTCAGGGCCTATATTGCCCAAGCCCAATACGGCAGTGCCATCAGATACAACAGCTACCATATTTCCTTTCATCGTATATTCATATACATTGTTTACATCATCATATATTTCTTTGCAAGGTTCTGCTACACCAGGGGAATAAGCAAGGCTTAAATCCTCTGCGTTTCGAACAGGAATTTTGGACTTTGATTCTAGTTTACCTTTGTTAATGCGGTGCATATGCAATGCTTCTTCACGTAAAGACAATGAATTTCACTCCCAATAAACAAAATGATAACAAATACTGCGCCTGAACCATGTTCTTTCCCACACTCATATGATGTTATAAATCCAATTGCATTTCATTTCAAGAAAAACGCATCTAATTCGTATATTTTATAAAAAAACGGTGGTCAGACCACTTTTTTAACTATTTTACCATATAACATCACATGAAATCTGTAAAGACTATATCTTCTTGAACACAACGTGCTTCTCTCCAAGCATTGCTTTTAACGTTTTGATCAACTCATCGCTTCGTTCAACAGAATAGTGAACAGGAAGCTTGACCAATTGACGTTCTGCCTCATAATAAATTTTCACGGGGATTTTCCCTCTATGAGACTGAAAATGCTGATAAATAGTATGAAGCAGCTTTTCCGTACCTTGCTTTGTTTCTATACGTAAGTACAATTCTTCTGACGGTAATTTTTGAACCGCTTCGCTAGCAGCTTCAGCACGTTGACAAACAATTTGCTGCTGCCCATTTCTTTCATCTATCTTTCCATGTATCAGTAAAACCTTACCTTGTTCAAACAGCAGACGATTCTGCTCAAATACGCGGGGAAACGCAACAACTTCTCCTTCTCCACTTTCATCCGTAATGCGCAAAAAGGCCATTTGCTCTCCTTTTTTCGTGCGAATGACGCGAATTTCCAACACAAATACTAAAAGAGAGACCGCTTTTCCTGAAGCGTGTTCTTTCATATCGTGAAGAGAAACAACAGAATAAAAGGAATTCAGTGCTTCATACTGAGAAGCAGGGTGGCTTGATAAATAAAAACCTAGCATATCTTTTTCATACTGAAGCCGATCTTCTATTTTCAGTTCCTCTTTTTCCATATATTTAGGCTTTAACGAAAATTCAGCTCCAAATCCAAAGTCATCATCAGGGAGCACCAAGCTTGCATGTTCAAATGCTACATCAATGGTTGCTAATAAAGTTGCTCGATTTTCTCCAAATTCATCAAAGCCTCCGGACAAAATCAAAGCTTCAAGCGCTTTTTTATTCACGGCTTTTGGTGAAACACGTGCACAAAAATCAAATAAGTCTTCAAATCTTTTTTTCTTTCTCTCTTCTGTTATTTCCTGCATAGCTGCCGCACCAATATGTTTAATCGCTGCAAGGCTATATCTTATTCTTTCACCTTCTACATTAAACGAATACATGCTCTTGTTAATAGAAGGTGGGAGAACTTGTATTTTTTTTCTTTTGAGTTCATTAATATATTGAGCAATTTTCCCTTCGTTTCCAATAACGCTCGTTAACAACGCTGAAAAGAACTGTAGCGGATAATGTGTTTTTAAATAAGCTAACTGATAGGCCACCATACTGTAAGCAACGGCATGGCTCCGGTTGAAGCCATAATCAGCAAAGCGCACAATAAGGTCATAGACCCGATTAGCAACGGATAGGTCATATCCTTTCTTCTCGCTTCCTTGAACAAAATGTGCTCGTTCACGATCAAGCACGGATCGTTCTTTTTTACTAACTGCTCTTCTCAATAAATCTGCTTCTCCAAGAGAAAAACCGGCCATCTTTGAAGCAATCTGCATAATTTGCTCCTGATACACGATAACGCCATGGGTGGATTGTAAAATGCCTTGAAGCGTGGGATGGTCATATATGACGCTCTCCACTCCGTGCTTGCGCTTAATATAAGTTGGAATATTTTCCATCGGACCGGGTCTATACAGCGCGTTAACTGCTACAATATCTTCTAGCTCTGTAGGTTTTAATTGCTGAAGAACCCTTCTCATTCCATCTGACTCTAGCTGAAAAATCCCTGTCGTATCTCCTTTGCTCAGCAGTTCAAAAGTTTTCTGATCGTTAAATGGAATACGAGACAGTGACAGCTTTTGGTTCATGTCCCGCTCAATTTTCTTTAAAATGTGATCTAAAATGGTTAAGTTACGCAAACCTAAAAAGTCCATTTTCAAAAGCCCAACGTCTTGCAGAGCTTCCATTGGATATTGAGTCAGATATACATCATCATGTCCTTCTTGTACAGCTATAGATTGCGTCAGCGGCTTCTCACTGATCACAACGCCTGCTGCGTGTGTGGAAGTATGCCTTGGCAGTCCTTCTATCTTCATGGCAATGTTATACCATTGCTTTCTGGCTTCATTTTCTGCTAAATAAGTTTGAAGAACTCTTGAATCACGAAGAGCGCTTTTTAACGTTGTACCTGGTTTAGTTGGAATCGCTTTAGACATTTTATTTAACGCCTCTTGATCAAATCCCATCACTCTTCCTACATCACGTACGGCTGCTTTAGCCGCTAATGTTCCAAATGTAATAATTTGAGCTACATGCAGCGCTCCATATTTTTGAGCCACATACTGAATGACTTGATCCCGTTTATTATCAGGAAAATCGATATCAATATCAGGCATCGAAATACGTTCAGGATTTAAAAAGCGCTCAAAGAGAAGCTGATGCTGAATTGGATCAACATTTGTAATTCGTAAGGCGTATGAAACTAGTGAGCCCGCCGCTGAGCCACGACCTGGACCTGTTAAAATACCATGTTCATGAGCATAATTCATAAAATCCCACACGATAAGGAAGTAATCGCTAAAGCGCATACTTTCAATAATGTTCAGCTCATAATCTAAGCGTTTCTGGTATTGTTCCGTGATCACTTGAACTCTTTCTTGCAGTCCTTTCTCGCAAAGAGTGCGTAAGTAGGTTGATGATGTAACGGACGGAGGAACAGGGTATTTTGGAATAGACATGACGCCTAGAGAAATTTTAAGCTCGCATCGTCTTGCGATTTTTATACTTTCTTCTATTAAAAAATGCTGATCATGAAAGAGAACTTCCATTTCATGAGGTGATTTGAAATAGTACTCGCTGCTTTCCTCTTGCACCTGTTCACCGCTATGTAATTTCTCTCCGTCTCGAATAGCCGCTAAGCAATCATATGCGTCCCGATCTTCTTTTTTTAAATATTTCACTTGATTCGTTGCTACGAGCGGGACATTTTCTTCAGCAGCAAGCTCCGTTAACTGCTGATTTATCAAAGCTTCATCCTGTCCGTGGCGCTGTATAGATATATACAAAGACTGAGAATATACTTTTTTAAAGAATTGAAGCACTCGCTTTGCATCTTGAAGCTTGTTTTCTGCTAGCAGAGTTTCTACTTCTCCCCTTACGCCAGGTGTAATAGCAATCAGCCCGCTGCTATAATGCTGGAGCCATTTTTTCTTTACACCGTGTTTTTCCTTTGTTTGAACTAAACTGCTTAGTTTTAATAGATTTTCATAGCCTTTATCATTTTCTGCTAGCAAAACTAAAGGATACGCTTGCTCGCTTTCTTCATGTTCCAAAATTGATAGTGTAAGCCCAATAATCGGCTTAATCCCCGCTTTCACGCAGGCTTTATAAAAAGGAATGACTCCGTACATTACATTTTCATCGGTCAAAGCAATCGCTTCATAGTTCATTTTTTTAGCTGTTTCTACAAGTTCATGAATACGAACGGAACTGCTTAGTAAGCTATAAGAACTTTGAAGCTGTAAGTGAACAAAAGGCACAGGACTTCCCACCTTTCTTTAATTCTTTATTCTCATTATAAATTTTGTTGCGGGCGTAGACAAATTACATAACTCTGAACGTTTGTCCATATATATGTAGGAAGCATGAGTTATCAATAAAATAGTAAAGGAGGACGCGTCATGACAAAAGAGCCTTTTATGTCTCTTTTCATTTGGAGTTACTTTACTTCATTAGGTATTATTTTAGGCGGTTCATTAATCGGAGCATTTGCGGGGTTTTTAATTGGAAAATCTCCCCTGTACGTTATGCATACCCTCAGCAATAGCTTAAAAATCTGGGCAATTGTCGGAGCCATCGGAGGAACATTTGATACGTTTTACAGCTTTGAGCGAGGACTCTTTGAAGGAGCGACAAAAGATGTATTCAAACAAATTCTTTTAATTCTATCCGCTATGGGAGGAGCTCAGACCGGAGCTCTGATCATCAAGTGGTTAACGCAGGAGCACTTTGTATGAGAGTACCCAGCGAGCGAATGTTCAAGCGCTCCGACTGGCAGCGTTTTTTTGCCGGTATTGTCATTGGAGCAATTGTCAGCTGGGGAGTGTTTTTAACAATTTACGGCGTTTCAAGAGATAGAGAGCTAGAGGAGATTCGAATTGCTAATGATAAGCTAAAAAAAGCAAATTTGCAAATTAGCGCATGGCAAGAAGATGTAAAAGCATTAAACAAGGAAATGAAGCAGCATTTGATTATTCAAAATGTGAAAGTAAAATTAGTGAACGGCCATCGTTATAAAGTAAACTCTGTGGTGGAATACAATATTCAAAAAAGCGTCGACGAAGAAGCGCAGCACTTAATTGCCCAAGATATTGAAAGTGCGTATCGAAGCAGGGATATCTTAAAAAAAGCAATTGAAAACAAAAAATACGAATTCGATAAAACGATTTATGAAGTTGAAGTTCATCAAATTTATTTTTATACAACGCTTTCGATTGAAGTTCGAATTAAAAAGATGGAAAAAGTACTATAAAAAGCCGCTGATTTAAAATCAACGGCTTATTTTACAGATTACTTCTGACTGCAGAGCTCTTCTAAATCAAGTAGTAAAGGCTCTACTTCTTCCCATGAGTCAATGGAAGCGCCGGACGCAAGAGGATGGCCTCCTCCGTTGTATTTTCTAGCAATTGTATTAATCACAAGCTCTTTTGAACGCAGGCGGACCCGAATCTGATTTTCTTCTTCTACAAAAAATACCCACGTTTTCACTCCATCAATGTGTCCTAACGAGCCGACTAGCTGAGAGGCATCAGCAGGTGTCACATCATATTTGCGAAGAATTTCATTCGGAATTTTCATGTGAGCAACTCCCGCTGGAGACATCGTGAAGTTTTGCAGCACATATCCATGTAAGTGAGCGACGTTTTCTTTTGTTTTGTATAGCTGATCATATACATCCTTAAAATTGAAGCCATATTGAATCAATTCACTTGCATAGCAAAACGTTTTCGGCTTTGTATTTGGAAATAAAAATCGGCCCGTATCACCGACAATACCAGTGAAAATTAACTTTGCTCCTTCATCATTAAGAGCTAACCCCTTTTCTTTTCCTTCCAAGTAAAATTCATAAATCATTTCACTTGTTGAAGAAGCAGACGTCTCAACCCAAAGTAAATCACCGTAAGGAGTTTGATTCGGATGGTGATCGATTTTAATGATCATTTTTCCACTTGCGTAGCGCTGATCTGATACACGCGCTTCATTCGCCGTATCACAAACGATGACAAGCGCATCTTCATAGGTGTCATCGGCGATATCATCCATACGGTATAAAAATTTTAACGACTCCGCTTCTTCTCCCGTTACGTATACCTTCTTCTCCGGAAAAGATGTTTTTAACAATTCCGCTAATCCGCACTGAGATCCGTATGCATCTGGATCTGGACGAATGTGCCTGTGAATAATGATGGTGTCAAACTGCTTAATAGCTTCTAATATTTGTGCTTTCATTTTCTCTCTCCTGTCAATACTGTTCTTGTTTTATGTACGTACCACATGCACTTATATTTCCACAGCGCTGTATCCATAATCTTTATTAAATCATATCTCTTCTCCTTTTTAAAAGAAGAATCAATCAATAGTAGAATTTTCTGTTATTGACCTGTAAAATAATAGATACTACTGTAAACACTTTCAACACTACGCATTACTAGCATCTAGAAACATTACGGATAGAAATACACCGGACTGGAGGGGCGTCTGTGCCATTTTTTATGATTTTAATCGTTGTGTCCTTTGTTTTCTACATGTATTTAAAAGTAAAATACGTACGTTCAAAACGCCCAATGGAACGAAAGTGGATTTCCGCTAAGTCGAGTATTTGTCTTGGCTCTTTTGTATTATTTTTTGGGATTAATCAATGGTTTATTTACGAAACAAACCTTTCGCTTATCATCGGCATATTATTTGTATTATTCGGTTCAGGTAGCATAATAGCAGGTGTCAAAGCTTATAAGTACTATCAGCCTTATGCAATAAAAGAAGCAGATCAAATGTAAAAAAGGCTGAGGCATAACGAGAGGAATCCAATCTAAAGACGAACAAATGGGAGACATGAGCTGAACCGCTTGAGACACCGCCGTTGATTTCCGTGCAAGACTTCGCTTTCCGCTGGAGTCTTCGTCTTGCCCTCCAATCAACGGCTAGAAGAATCTAAACAGGTGAAACCTACGTTTACCCTAACAAAAAAAAACGAACCACTCATCAACATGGTTGATAAATGGTTCGTTTTTCACTTCGTCTAACATACTTTTGTCCCAGCTTCTTTTTTTATACTCTGTCCAATAACTGAGCCATCATCATCGCTTTTCCTACTACAACTCCGGCGTTGTAGACTTCTACATCTAATTTAGCAAACTTCCGACCAAGTTCTAATAGCTTAGGGCGAATTTCAATTACACTTTCAATTTGAACCGGTTTAATAAAATAAACGGTAATGTTTTCAATAACCAAATCACCTTTTTTATATAAGCGCAGAACACGATTGGCAGCTTCCGTCACAATAGTAGTAAAAACTCCGTATGAAATAGTTCCCATATAATTTGTCATTTGTGGCGTTACTTCACAGCGATAGACAGGTGCTTCCTTTGTCTCTTGTACGTCCATAAATTGATTCGTTACAATGTCATCAATGGTTTCTCCTACCTGTGGTTGACGCTGAATCATTTGCAGCGCTTTTAAGACATCTTGACGGCTGATAATGCCTTCTAGTCGGTGGTAATCGTCCACTACAGGCAGCACTTCAATCCCTTCCCATACCATCATATGAGCGGAAGAAGCGACCGATGTTTTCCCGTGAACGGTCATCGGATTTTTCGTCATCACTTTTTCAATCGAAGTGGAAAGATCATATCCAATAACATCTTTTGAGGTAACCATACCATGAACTTTCATATGCTGATCTACTACAGGAAAACGACTGTGGTGCGTTTGATCGTTACATTCGTGCCATTTTTCAATCGTATCGGTTAACTGCAAGCTAACCGCTTCAGAGACGGGTGTTAAAATATCCTCTACAAGCACAATTTCTTTTTTTATCAACTGATCATAGATAGCCCGATTAATCATCGTTGCAACTGTAAATGTATCATAGCTCGTTGAAATAATAGGAAGCTTAAGATCATCCGCAAGCTTCTTAACCCATTCTTCCGTATCAAAGCCGCCCGTAATTAAAACGGCTGCGCCTGCTTCAAGGGCTAATTCATGAGCGTTTACTCGATTCCCTACGATAAGAAGGTTTCCCGCCTCGGTATACCTCATCATAGCATCAAGCTTCATCGCTCCAATAACAAACTTATTTAACGTTTTATGCAAACCTTCACGTCCGCCCAGCACTTGTCCATCTACAATGTTTACTACTTCGGCAAACGTGAGCTTTTCAATGTTTTCTTTCTTCTTTCGTTCAATTCGAATAGTCCCTACTCGTTCAATCGTTGAAACATATCCTTTATTTTCCGCGTCTTTTATTGCTCGGTACGCCGTGCCTTCACTGACAGTCAGTTCTTTGGCAATTTGGCGCACTGAAATTTTTTCACCAATTGGAAGCGAATCGATATACTGTAAAATTTGCTCATGTTTTGTCGCCACGTGTACTTCACCCTTCTAAAACGTTTTTACGTTTCATATGTCTTTTCTTTTATTATACGGGGGAAGTGAAATGGATTCAATCTAACCTCTTTGACGCAAAGGCTTTCTCGCACTATTTTTTTGAATACCTGCCTTTTTACGGCGCGGTGCATAAAGTAGTGATGACAAATTGCCTCCGGCTACAAAAAGAGCAAAGGTAAGCCAGCTTATACTAAAAATCCCTTGCAAATTCGAAGTTGTTAACACTAAGTGCGGCATTGCATAGTAAAGCATCACTCCGCATAGTAAAAGCGATAAAATAACTCGATTTTTTTCCATAACTCTCCCTCCTTATTATTACTATCGTATGCGGGAAAGTAAAAAAAGCAGAACGTTTCTTTGCAAATAAAAAGAGATTAAGACATAACTGCATCGATTCAATCTAAAGATGAACAAATGTGAAACCTACGTTCACCTTAACAATAAAAAAAGAACGAGTGATCGATATTATCGATTACTCGTTCTTTTTTAACTTTAACTGAAATCGTTTTGTCCCATCCTCTATTTATGATTAAAGTTCCAATCCTTCTCCGACTTTTAATACTTTTCCTTCAATACCGGATAAAGACTCAACAAATTGATGAGGATCTTGCTTAATTACAGGAAATGTATTGTAGTGAATTGGCACAACAAGCTTTGCCTGCACCCATTCCGCTGCGATAGCCGCATCTTCAGGTCCCATTGTAAAGTTATCTCCAATTGGAAGAAATGCTACGTCAGGCTCATGGCGACCAATTAACTTTAAATCAGAAAATAAAGCCGTATCTCCAGCATGATAAATTGTCTTTCCTTCAATCGTTAAAAGCAAGCCAGCTGGCATTCCTGTATAAATAATTTTCTCATTATTTTCTGTATAACTTGAACCGTGGAAAGCTTGGGTCAATTTCACCGTACCAAAATCAAATGTATAGGCTCCACCTATGCTCATTGGATGTACGTTTAAGCCTTGCCAGCTAAGATATGTAGCTAATTCTGCTACTGCCACAACAAGTGCACCGCTGCGCTTAGCAATTTCCACCGTGTCGCCTACATGATCATTATGGCCATGAGTCAGTAAAATCACATCTGCTTTTACATCTTCAGCATTTAAATCTGTTAATTCATTTCCAGTGATAAACGGGTCAATTAAAATTGTTTTTCCTTTTGTTTCAATTTTAACAACAGAATGTCCATGATAAGAAACGTGCATCATATATTCTCTCCTTTTACACTAACCTTTTCTATATTCTACCCGTCTGTTTTGGTTACAAAACAAGTGAATACGCGGCTATCATATCACAAACTGCGCAAAAACATGCCTTATTATGCTTGCTCTAATAAAGTTGTTGCATCAGCGTAAGTTAGACCGTGTGCATCTGCCACAGCCGCGTAAGTGACAAACCCATTTAGGGTGTTGATGCCTTGAAGAAGAGAAGGGTTTTTTAAGCACGCTTTTTTATACCCCTGATTTGCTATTTGCAAAGCATAAGGCACCGTTACGTTGGTCAGCGCTAAGGTCGACGTGCGGGGAACAGCTCCTGGCATATTAGCAACAGCATAATGCAAGACTTCATGCTTCGAATAAGTCGGGTTATCGTGAGTGGTAATGCGATCAGTTGTTTCAAAAATTCCCCCTTGATCAATAGCAATATCAACTACAACGGACCCTTTTGACATTGTTTGAACCATTTCCTCGGTGACAAGCTTTGGCGCTTTAGCTCCGGGTATGAGAACCGCGCCTATCACTAAATCTGACTCTTTTACAGATTGTGCGATATTGTAGTGATTTGACATTAATGTCGTCACTTCTTTACCAAATAAATCATCAAGCTGGCGAAGGCGATCAGCGTTTAAATCAATTATTGTAACATCAGCCCCTAATCCGACCGCGATTTTAGCAGCATTGGTTCCTGCTACTCCTCCTCCAATAATCGTTACTTTTCCTCTTTGCACGCCTGGAACTCCACTTAATAAAATCCCTTTGCCACCTTTGGTTTTCTCCAAAAATTGAGCTCCAATCTGAGAAGACATTCTTCCTGCAACTTCGCTCATCGGAGTTAACAGAGGTAAGCTTTTGTTTGGAAGCTGTACAGTTTCATAAGCGATGCCTACCACCTTTTTATCAATCAATGCTTTCGTTAACGCTTCTTCAGCTGCCAAATGTAAATACGTAAACAAAATAAGTCCTTCGCGAAAATATCCGTATTCTTCTGAAATCGGTTCTTTTACTTTCATAACCATTTCAGCATCCCATGCTTCTTTTGCAGTATTTACAATAGAAGCTCCTGCATTTGTGTAATCTTCATCATGGAATCCAGAGCCTTCTCCTGCCTGTGTTTCAATATATACATCATGCCCACCGTTAACTAAAGCTGTAACACCAGCTGGAGTAATAGCCACGCGATTTTCATTGTTTTTTACTTCTTTCGGCACTCCAATTTTCACCTTTATCCCTCTTTTCTTATATCAGTGATTAACTGAAAAAAGAACGCCACACCAAATCCTTTAGAAAACCGGATTTACTATGACGTTACCTTTCGATAGAGCTCAGCATAATCCTGCTTTTCTTAGTTTATATACAGTATATGCATGTAGTTATTCATATAGTTCGTTATCGCTCTTTGCTTCTGGATTTTCAACTACAGAAGCCATAGCATCGCCAATAACGCCGCTTGAATAAGAATCCATTAGCTGTCTTGATGTCTCTTTTTCTCCTTCAAAATCATATTCATATACATGCTGCGGATGTTTTTTGTCTTTCATATGTCACTTCTCCTTTTTCACTCTATTTTCTTTACGAATGTGAACTTTATTTCATAATCCCTTACATGATCTTTTCTATTTTCTTCTTAATTGCTCTAGTTATACCATTTATCTCACATCAAAAAACGCCCGCAGAATTTTCTGCGGACGTTTTGAAAACTGTTTTATATTGAAGCTTTTTCATGCAATTCATCTTTAGCTAGCTGAATTGCTTTTTTCACTTGTTCAAACCCTGTTCCCCCCGCGCTATTGCGGCGATTAACAGCTGTTTTTGGACTTAATACATGGTAGATGTCTTCCTCAAATAAATCTGACGCTTCTTTATATTGCTCGAGCGGCAAATCCATTAGGTAGATATTTTTCTGAATACAAACGAGAACTAGTTTCCCAACCACTTCATGTGCTTCACGAAACGGCATACCTTTTGCAGCAAGATAGTCAGCTAACTCCGTTGCATTTGAAAAATCTTGTTTCGTAGCTTTTTCCATAACATTTGTTTTTACTGTCATTGTTTCAATCATGCCAGCAAAGATTGTTAAGCAGCCTTCAATCGTTGTAACCGTATCGAACATGCCTTCTTTATCTTCTTGCAAGTCTTTGTTGTATGTTAAAGGCGTGCCTTTTAACACAGTCAACAAGCTAAATAAATGACCATATACTCGTCCTGTTTTACCACGAATTAACTCTGCCATATCAGGATTTTTCTTTTGAGGCATAATACTGCTGCCAGTTGCATACGTATCATCCATTTCAATAAATTGAAACTCTTGACTAGACCATAAAATTAACTCTTCACAAAAACGAGATAAATGCATCATTAAAATAGAACTGTTGCTTAAAAACTCTAAAATAAAGTCACGGTCGCTGACAGCATCCATACTGTTTTGATAAATTCCATTAAAGCCTAGAAGCTCCGCGCTGTAATGACGATCAATTGGAAATGTCGTACCAGCTAAAGCTCCTGCTCCTAAAGGAGATAAATCAATACGCTTTAGTGATTCCGCATAACGCTCAGCATCACGCTTAAACATTGAAACATAAGCCATTAGATGATGAGCAAAAGAAACCGGCTGCGCGCGCTGTAAATGTGTGTAGCCTGGAAAAATAGTTTCGACATGCTGATCTGCTTTTGTAAGCAGCACATCTTCTAGATTTTCGATCAGTCCTACAATTTGCTGAACATGCTTTTTTAAATATAAGTGCATATCTGTAGCAACTTGATCATTACGGCTTCGACCCGTATGAAGCTTACCTCCAACCGGACCAATTTCATCAATTAATAGCTTTTCTAAATTCAAATGAATATCTTCATATTGAGCAGAAAATGTTAATTCTTTCTTCTTAGCTTTTTCAAGCAGTGTTTGAAGGCCTTTTTTAATTTGTGACGCTTCATCTCCAGAAAGAATGCTGCATTTCTCAAGCATTGTTACATGTGCTAAACTGCCTTCAATATCTTCTTCTACAAGATGCTGATCAAATGAAATGGACGCACCGAACTCGTCAATCCATTGTTCAGGGCGTTTCGTAAAACGCCCTCCCCAAAGTTTGGTCATACCGTTGTCACCTTCTTTTGATTTACCATGCTGCTCACTTGTGTTGGAAGACCCCATAATGAGATAAAACCAACTGCTGCATTGTGATCAAATTCATCTTCTTTTGTATATGTTGCAAGTTTTTCATTGTATAAAGAATTAGGAGATTTACGTCCCTCTACGATAGCATGCCCTTTAAATAGTTTTACTCTCACTGTTCCGTTCACATATTGCTGCGTGTCTTTTAAGAATGCAAGCAGGGAATTTGTTAATGGAGAGAACCATAAACCCTCATAGATAACTTCTGTTAATTTTTTCTCAATCACTGGTTTGAAGTGCGCTACTTCTTTCACTAATGTTAAATCTTCAAGCTCTTTGTGTGCTTTAATTAATGTCATAGCAGCTGGACACTCATATACTTCACGTGATTTGATTCCCACAAGACGGTTTTCTACATGATCAATACGTCCCACTCCGTGCTTACCTGCAATTTCATTCAATTCTAGAATTAACTGAGCTAGCGTATAAGATTGACCATTTAATGCTACTGGAACACCTTCAACGAATTCAATTTCTACTACATCGGCTGTGTCCGGAGTATTTTCAAGAGAAGCCGTTAGGTCATATGCTTCTTCAGGTGGAGCTGCCCAAGGATCTTCAAGAACGCCGCACTCGTTACTTCTTCCCCATAAGTTTTGGTCAATTGAAAATGGGCTGTCTAAGTTAATTGGAATTGGGATATTCTTTTCTTTTGCATACTCAATTTCTTCTTCACGAGACCATTTCCAGTCACGAACAGGAGCTAAAACTTCTAAGTGTGGATTTAATGCTTTAATTGATACTTCGAAACGCACTTGGTCATTTCCTTTTCCCGTACATCCATGTGCGACAGCTACTGCATTTTCTTGTTCTGCTACTTCTACAAGCTTTTTAGCGATTAGCGGTCTAGATAGTGCAGATACTAATGGATATTTTCCTTCATATAACGTGTGTGCTTGAAGTGCTGCTAATGCAAATGTATTAGCATATTCTTCTTTTGCATCAATCACATATGACGATACCGCTCCAACTGTTAAGGCTTTTTCTTTAACGAATTTCAAATCTTTTCCTTCGCCTACGTCTAAACAGCAAGCTACCACATCGTACCCTTTTTCTTGTAACCATTTAATTGCAACTGATGTATCTAAACCTCCGGAATATGCTAAAACAACTTTTGGATTACTCATCATCTATTCCTCCTACAAATTATATATATATATTAATACAACCGTTTTAATTTTTATTCATTTAATCTACTATTACTTTAACAACTTTTTAATCTATTTTCAATAGTTATTCAAAAAAAAGTATATAAATTCACGTTTTTTTTAATTTAATAGGATGAAAGCTCTTAAAATACTGTAAAAATAGACGTGAATGAATATTCCTGCCTTAAATGCATTGTATATTTATATGCATAAATCAAGTATAAATGATTTATTTTTCACTTAAAGTAGCTCTGGCTTTTGTCATTGTATAAAATGGAAGGGAAGAGGTGAAAAAATGGAGCGCTTTTTTACTTATGACAACAGACTCGGTATAAAAATTCCTGCTCTTGAAAGAGAATGGACATTCTATTCTGAAAAAGTTCAGCAGGATATCCTCCTAACATGGGAATCCATTCGAGGGCAAATTCCAGACAAAATTCAATCTGTAGAAAAGAGGATTAATCAAAAACAAGCGGCGTTAGAAGATGAGACTAATTTTATCCGCTCCTGTGAATTAAATAGCGAGATAGGAGAACTTGCTTCTATTATTAATGATTTGTGGCTTTGGTATCGAACAAATGAGGAAATATCAGAAAAAGTTCACGGATAGACAAAAAAACGAGTCTCATGAAAAATTAATGAGACTCGTTTTTCTTATCCAGCAAATAGCGGTATTGGTAAAAGCGCTTCGCATAATCTGTCACTTGTTTGGCCATTCGATAATTCATCCCTCCGCCAACCATCATACTCACAATTGGCAAACGATTATAAACTTTTCGCTTCGCAGCAAATATAGCTAGCGTTTTTCCAATTTGCACAACAATTTTTTGCAGCCACGTCTTATCTACAATTTGATCAACACCTTCATAAAAATACGGGTCAAATTCTTGGCTTAGCTCACTCTTTAATTGATGCCACCCCTCAGCCTGAAGGTGTCTAGGTAACGTTGCTGCATGAAAAACTTTTAGCGTTAGCATAAGCTCTGAAGGAGTCTGGATATGATAGCCGTAGCTCATTGCTGCCTGTTGCACCGCTTGAATATTCATGCATAAAACAGCGGGTATATCAATACCGACTAGCAGCGATTGGCCGGTTCCTGAAAGTGCTCCTTGACTCAGCGCATACAACCGCAGCTTGGCCATTTGCTGTTCGCATATATAAGAAAGCTGATCTACTTGAAGGGAATTCATTTCTGACAGATCTGTGATATCTTCTTTGAATACACGGGCGGTTTCAATAATTCGTTTTGTCGCTTGAGTTTGCATTTCCGTACCTTGAATTAATGCAGTTAACTGAAAGAGTCCCTCATCAATTTTATGTAAATAGGTCTCACGAACAGAAGCAGGAATTAAGTTAAGCCCTTTTTCTAACCATTCTTCGTACAATAACTCCATCTCAGTTGCTTCTACGCTCTGTAAGCTCTCTTCCCATTTATAGATTTCTTCTAAAAGCTGTTCTTCGCGATTCGTTAATATCATCATGTCACCCTTTCAAGAAATAAGTAGTTTTATTTTTATTATAACAAATAATGCATCCGTTACATTTTGCTTCCTATATTATTTCTTTCTTCTATACGTTGTAAACCTTCTTTCAACCGTCAGCTCCTTACGCTATATAAAAAAGCTGATTTCCTAACAAGGAAATCAGCTTTTCGTTAGTTTGCCTGACAATTTATGAGAATTCATGCATTGAAGAGGCACTTTATGAACTTAAATATTCGCTAAACGAGTAACGTCACGTGCAATCATAACTTCTTCGTCTGTAGGAATAACCATAACTTTAACTGGAGAATGAGGGTAGCTAATAAACGCTTCTTCTCCTTGTACACTATTTAAAGCTGGATCCCAATAAACGCCCATGAACTCTAAACCACGAAGAACGCGAGCACGTACAACATCACTGTTTTCTCCAATACCTGCTGTGAAGATGATTGCATCTACACCAGACATACGAGCAGCATAAGAACCGATATATTTATGAATACGGCTAGCAAATACTTCAAGTGCTGTTTCAGCGCGTTCATTGCCTTCAGCGCTTGCTTTGATTAGATCGCGTAGGTCACTAGAAATACCAGATACACCTAAAAGACCACTTTCTTTATTTAATACATTTAATACTTCGTCAGCAGTTTTTCCTGTTTTCTCCATAATAAATGGAATTAATGCAGGGTCAATGTTACCTGAACGAGTTCCCATTGCTACACCAGCTAATGGTGTGAAGCCCATTGATGTATCAATTGACTTTCCGCCTTCAATTGCAGCGATACTTGCACCGTTACCTAAGTGACAAGAAATTAAGCGCAATTGTTCGATTGGACGGCCAAGAAGCTCAGCTGCACGCTCAGAAACATATTTATGAGATGTGCCGTGGAAACCGTATTTACGAACGCCATACTTTTCATAGTACTCGTACGGTAAGCTGTACAAGAATGATTTTTCTGGCATTGTTTGATGGAATGCTGTATCGAAGACTGCTACAGCTGGAACATTTGGAAGAATATCTTGGAACGCTTTAATTCCCACAATGTTTGCTGGGTTGTGAAGCGGTGCTAAATCAGATAAAGCTTCAATTTCCGCTAATGTTTCATCTGTGATTAAAACAGAATCAGCAAATTTCTCTCCGCCGTGTACTACACGGTGACCTACACCAGTGATTTCATCGTATGATTGAATGATGTTTTGAGAAAGTAACTTTTCAACTAAAATTTTAACTGCAACAGCATGGTCAGGGATTTCTGTAATATCCGTTTGTTTTTCACCATTTACCGAGATCGTGAAAACAGCGTTATCTAAACCAATTCGTTCTACTAAACCTTTTGTTAATACCGTCTCACTTGGCATTTCAAATAATTGAAACTTAAGTGAAGAACTGCCGGCGTTGATTGCCATGATTTTTGACATAAAAAAACAGCTCCTTCTTTATTATACGTGCATCATAAACATAACGAACAGAACATAAAAGTGTAATCTCTACAATATTCTATGCATTTCGACACGATTTCTATCCTTATTCATTTAATCATTCACGACAATAGATTTCAAGAGCTATACATCATGAAAACGCTACCGGTAAAAATTCATTATTTTCGAAAAAGACTTACTTTTTATTAACGCTGAACCATTGGTCCATTTGAGCCATAATATCACTCATTGCTTCTCGATTACTGAACTTCGGCAAATTCACAAGCAGCGCTTGATCAGGCGCTGTTACCCCTTCTCCCTGCTTTTGAAGAATGATAATACTCTTAGCAGCCTGCTCTTGTTTGAACATTGAAAGCGGCAGCTGAACGATTCCTTGAACGATTGCTTCCTCTTTTAGCAGCGGCTGTAATAAATGAGACTGTTCAGACTCGAACAAGTTATTTGGAATAAGGGCCACTACGTATCCTCCGTCTTTTACATGGCGCAAGCTTTGTTCAATGAATAAGTGATGAGCATAGGTATGACCTTCTTCAGCTCTTACTTTATACTCTTTTGCCCCTTCATCGTTTGGATAATAACCAACCGGCAGGTCACAGACAACTAAATCAACAGGATCAATAAAAAGCGGCTGTAAGCTGTCTTGATTAAATAATTGAACGCCGTGCTTCTGTAAGTTTGCATTTACATATGTCAATTGAAGTAATAAATCATCCACATCTACACCGTATACATGTTCAATTGACGCAGCGTGTGTATTTAAAATGGTTGTTAATAAGTTTCCAGCTCCTACTGCTGGATCTAAAAGCGTATACTTATCTTTTCCTGCCATGAATTTTCCAACTAAGTAGCTGACAAATAGTCCTACAGCATCAGGGGTCATTTGGTGGTTAGGCTGAACTGCTTCTTTCATCCCCTTTAAAATAGCTAGCTGATATGCTTTTCGAATCGTTTCTTTTTCAAAATGATCAAGCGTGATTGAATCGTATTCTTTTTTTAAACGTTTTTTGGTTACCTCATCTAGCTCTTCTTGCAAAATAGTTCCTTGAAACAAGTTTTCTCCCGTTTCAGCTACTGCTTCTAAATATACGCAGTTTAGTTCTTTTCTTAAAATAATAGCTGTTTGATCAATTACACCAAATAGCTTTTCCATACTAGCTAATTGACTCATATTCTGCCTCCTGTGTAATGAAATGATATCTATATAAATGAGTAAACGTCCTATTTGGAACATCATATTTTATCATAAAAGCTTCTTAAAACACAAAGAAGGCGAAAAACATTGTTTTCCGCCTTCTGCCGAACGCCATCGACAATCTTACTTAGCTGCTTTAGCTGCTTCGATTGCTGCTTCGTAGTTCGGATGCTCAGTTACTTCTGGTAAGTACTCAACATACGTTACGTTGTCATTTGAGTCTACTACAAAGATTGAACGAGCCAATAAGCGTAATTCTTGAATAGCTACACCATATGCTTCGCCGAAAGATAAGTCGCGGTGGTCAGATAATGTTTGAACATTATCAATGCCGTTAGCACCACACCAGCGCTTTTGAGCAAACGGTAAATCTACGCTCACTGTTAATACTTTTACGTTATCTAATTTAGCTGCTTCTTCGTTGAAGCGGCGAGTTTGCGCATCACAAACTCCAGTATCAATAGAAGGAACTACACTGATTAGGCGAACAGAACCCTTTGTACTGTCAAGCGTTACTTCTGATAAATCATTTGCTAAAACGGTAAAGTTTGGCGCCTTGTCTCCAACCTTTACTTGATTTCCTAATAATGTTACATCGTTACCTTTAAATTTAGTCACGAATAATTCCTCCTTTAAATAAGTATGTACACTGTTCATATTAGCTTGTCTGTCTCTATATTGCAATTAAATGACATACATACTATAACGCTATATGCTAGAAAACATGCCCAATAAAAAAAGGCTTTGCTTGCTTCTTTTATCGTTCAAAGAAGCAAGCAAAGCTTTATTTTATCCCTACAAATTAAAATCATTTGCACCGTCATGATGCTGATTTTGTTGATTATGATGATCCTGCTGATGGTTATTTCGCTTGAACATTTGCTGCACGCGTTCAATGGCTTGAGGTGCTGTATCTAAAATCTTTTCATATAAATGTGTACTTTCATTAAGGTGAAGCATTTTAATTCCGCTTCCACTCACAATTAAAAAGGCAATTGGCGTAATTGATACACCGCCACCGCTACCTCCGCCAAATGGATGACCTGATTCTTGCTGATGCTGCCCTGGAGAAGATGGCGCATGCCCTTCTACTCCAAACTCGCTTCCACCCGCTGCAAAGCCAAAACCTACTTTTGAGACAGTTAAAATAACGCTGCCATCAGGTGTTTCTACGGGATCACCAATGATTGTATTAACATCAATCATTTCCTTTAAATTTTCCATAGCTGTCGACATTAAACTTTTAATTGGATGTTCTGCCATTAAGATAACCTCCTTATGTTTTCACAGAGTGTGTCTTGTTCTTATTTGACGACTTCCATCTTTTGCGACGCTTTTTGGACGTATGCCGCCAGTATCTCAAGGTCCGTAAACCTACTAGAATAGCTTGACCAACTCGAAAAGAAATTATGCACTCAAATACCGTTTCTGACCAAAGATGTTGAAATACAGGGGTAACGCTCATGACAGGCATATCTTTTAGTTTCATATAACGGCTGATTATACCAACTATGCCCCCCTTTGCAGACCATACAGCCCCGGTAAGTACGCCTGTTAACGCAGCATCACCTAAGCCGAAACGGCTGTGCCATTTAATATCCCTTACCGTCACTTTCTGTAAGAAACGACGAAAAATTTTATGAAAACCGACTACCTGTTCAAGGAATTGCTTCGCATTTTCTAACATGCTTAGTCCGTCTTCTACAGAATAATCACTCCATGAATTCTCGTCTTCTTTTCCTTGATCACCCATTCCTTTTTTCTTTTCAACAAGCAAACGTGGAGAATCTTTTTTTACTTTCACTACCGGAATTTCATATGTATAGCGAATAAGACCGAACCAAGCTCTGAGTCTCACTCTGTAATAATCGTTATCTCGGACATGATGAAGCTCTACAAATAGCGTGATTTTTGTCCATACAATAAGTACAATAACAATTAAAAGTGCTAGCAATATCCATAAAAGCCATAGCACATCCTTCACTCCTTCTTAGCTTCACATTATCTCCAAAACAGAGAATATTAAACCTTATGAAAACAATAAAAAGAGGTTGAGACATAACGAAATGAATCCAATCAGCTGCTAGAAAGATCTACATAAATGAAACCTACGTTTACCCTAACAAAAAAACCGAACCACTAATCAAAAATCTTGATCAGTGGTTCGGTTTTCAATTCGTCTAAATACTTTTGCCCCAGCCTCTTTTTATTATCTGCTTATTGTACCTTCATGTATGACAGTTGTATCTGCGTAGTAATCATGCGCTCCCTGCTTCTTAGGTAAAAACGCAACTAATAAATAGCCAAGTAAAAAAACCGTTTTAGAAATATAACGTCCAACTCCTTCACGAAACAGCACAACAGGCCAAGTTAAGGTGGAGTCTTTCAGCGATACTACTTTAAGCCCAAACACCATCTTTCCAAGCGTTTGTCCAAAATACTTGGTCATTAAAACAAAATAACCATAAAAGATAATTACCGTCACAATCGTATAGGGAGAAAAAAATCCATCCCCTTGAGGAATATCTGCTAAATGGAAAATGGGTTTGATCAGCAGGGAGTTCAAGCTAGCTACTACAGCTAGATCCAAAAGATATGCCCAAAAGCGCATCCAAAAGCCTGCATAATGGAATTCACTACCTATTGGAGCACTTACCGCTGGCTCATGTTTTATAGTGTCGTTTGATTCGGTTGAATGAGATTGATTTTCCATGTTCCCACCTCTATTCTGCATATAAATACATCAAGCGCGGAGAGCTTGGCTGCGCAAATGTTTTTAACATTGCGGTAACTTGTTCATCTCCACCAATTACTTTTTGCATGCTCATTGAAAGCCAAGAAGGCAGTCCGAATCCTTGATTGTATTGAATTACTTGTGCACCTTTTAACTTGTAATCTTTCTCCATTCCTTTTACCGTATCTTCAAAATAGCCTAGTTGATCGACCAGCTTCAGCTCTTTAGCCTGACGTCCATCGTACACTCGTCCATCTGCAATAGAACGCACTTTTTCTTTAGAAAGGTGACGTCCTTCAGAGATAACATTGACGAAACCATCATACGAGTTGTCTACAAGTGTTTGCATAATTTCTTTTTCTTCTCCGGTCATTTCTCTTGTTGGAGACATAATATCTTTATGAGCCCCGCTTTTAATAACAACAGATTCTACTCCTAGTTTATCTGCCAGCTTGCCATAGTTAACGCTTTGCATAATTACACCTAGTGAACCTGTTAAAGTGTCAGGGATTGCATAGATTTTAGTAGCAGCTGTTGAAATGTAATAGCCTCCTGAAGCAGCCATTGATCCCATTGAAATATACACTGGCTTTTTCGTGTCTTTCTTCAGCTCTTCAATTTTTTTATGTATTTCAGCACTTTCAACGACGCCCCCGCCCGGTGAATTCACCTTAATAATGACTCCTTTAACTGCCTTATCATTTTTTGCAGCCTCTAGCTGCTTTAAAAATGCTTGGTGGTTATAACCATTTTGAGACATAAGCGGAGAGGAACCGCTTCCTGTATCTTGAATCGTTCCATTGACCTCTAGTACTGCAATTTTCTTAGCTGCATTCCCTTTTTCGATAACTGTTTCTGATAGTTCACTGTCGTCTCCTCCAAATATGCCTGCCAGACCGTCATCTTTTTCTTCTTTGACTGAAAAACCAACATTAACAATCGCAGAAAAAATGAATAAGCAGGCCGCAATTAAAAGAGCAATCCACCTTTTTTTGTTCATGAAAATCCTCCTTTTTAGGTGTCAGAATTAAAAGATTATTCTTTTAATTCTTAAAGCAATAATGCTATAATTATTGTAACAAACTTTTTTTAAAAAGTTTACTTTATCGCTAATATTTTACATATCAGACAAACAAGGGGGAACTATCTATGCCAAATCGTCGCAACGTTTATTTCTTTCATCCAAAAAACCAGGAATCAAAGGCGCTCGTAAGTCCACTTATTGAACTTGCAAAACAATATGACTTTCAAGTAGTAGACCATTTCGACAGCGCTAACATCATTGTAAGTATTGGCGGTGACGGAGCTTTCTTGCAGGCTGTCCGTCAATCTGGCTTTCGAGATGACTGCTTATATGCTGGTGTCACAACTTCAGATCAACTAAGCTTTTACTGCGATTTTCATATCGATGAAACGGATAAAATGATTGAAGCTATTACGACAGAAAATATAGAAGTACGTCGATTTCCCGTTTTACAAACTCAAATTGATCAAGGAACTTCTTTTTATTGCTTAAATGAATGTTCTATTCGATCAGGTGTTATAAAAACACTCAGTCTAGATGTTTTTATTAATGAAAATCACTTTGAAACATTCCGCGGGGATGGGATGATTATTTCAACACCAACAGGCAGTACGGCTTATAATAAATCGGTAAGTGGAGCCGTAGTTGATCCGTTAATTCCTTGTATGCAAGTCAGCGAATTGGCATCGTTAAACAATAATAATTATCGTACATTAGGATCTTCATTCATCCTAAGCGCTGAGCATACGCTCACTTTAAAACTATCCAATGACAACAACCACAGTCCAATTATTGGAATAGATAACGAAGCATTAAATGCACGTCAAGTTGATCAAGTTCAAATACGTTTAAGCGACCGTCAAATTAAAACGGTTAAGCTAAAAGATAACTCTTTCTGGCAACGAGTTAAGCGTACATTTCTATAACAAAAAGCGCCCAAGGGCGCTTTTTATTTTTGATATACAATTTTTCCATTAATAGCAGTCATCTGCACCTGTACCCCTGGAATATCATCTGCAGATATCTCAAACAGATCTTTTTCTAATACGGTAAAATCGGCCACATATCCCTTCTGAACATATCCTTTTTTATGCTCTTGATGAATGGCCTGCGCGCTTCCTAAAGTAAACAGCTGAACAGCTTCAAATACTGTGAGTCGCTCAGAAGGTATGTAAACGACCGAGCTATTTGGAGAAGTTTTTCTAGAAACCGCTGCATGGATCGTTAACATGGGATTGATAGGTTCAATAGGTGCATCCGATCCGCCTGCACACATAACCCCTTCGTCCAATAACGTTTTCCAAGCATAGCAATAATCCAAATGCTCTTCTCCGATTTTTTCAATGACCCATGGAAAATCACTGGCTAAAAACCGAGGCTGAATATCTAGCACAACCGGGAGCTTTTTTACACGATCAACTAAATCTTTTCGTAGAATTTGCGCATGGATGATACGATCTCTTTGCCCTGTTTGAGGAGGATATTGTTCGATGCTTTCCACTACGTATTGAAACGCTAAATCCCCAATCGCATGAATTGCAACGGTCATGCCCAATTCTCTCGCTTTCCTCACTAGCTGCTTTAATTCATCTAGTGATTGAATAGCTACACCTCTTGTAGAAGGGTCGCTTTTGTAGGGAAAGCTTAAAAGCGCAGATTGACTGCCGAGCGAACCATCAGCAAAAATCTTCATTGGCCCTATTTCAATAAAATCGGATGTGTCTTTCTTTTCTTCACAGTATGTATACATATCATCTACAGCTTCATGATGAACAAGTAAATGAGCACGAAACAGCTGCTTTTCTTTATGAATAACGTCTTGGAATGCTTGATATGTACGCAAAAAGCCTCCATAATAATTTAAATCTTCCGTATGTCCACCCGTTAATCCGTGATGAACACAATCTTTAATGGCTACTGAAAGCGCTTGTCGAATGTATGCTTCTGATACTTTAGGAATATGAGCCGTTACTAATTCTTGCGCTTGATCAGCAAAAAAACCGGTAGGATTTCCAGCTTCATCCCTCTGGATAATACCTCCTTCCGGGTCACGTGTTTCAGCTGTAATCCCGGCTATTTTAAGAGCAGTCCCGTTTACTACTAATCCGTGACGACAGACTCGCTTCAACATAATAGGATGTTCAGTTGACAGCTGATCAAGATCTTGATACTGAATCAAAGAGGAATCTTCCCACTGATTTTCATCCCACCCTTCTCCAATTACCCATTCTCCTTTTGGCGTACTCTCTACTTTTTTCCGAACGAGCCTTAACACCTCTTCCCGAGAAGTAGCTTGAGACAAATCAAGCCGAAGAAGCTTTTCACCGTGACCAATTAAGTGAAGGTGGCTATCGACAAAGCCCGGATACATTGGGTGTCCTTTGAGGTGTACTTCTTTGTCAATCTCAGCACCCCATTTGATTCTTAGATCTTCTTCTGCGCCTATATCTTCAATGAATCCTTTTTCAACATATACGCTTTCTACATGCTCACCTTCTTTTAGCATCGTATATATTTTGCCGCCGTAAAATAAAGTCCCCATCGCCAACATCTCCTTTACTTTATAAAGCTTGATCTTGTCTCTATTATACGTGACAAAACAAACAAGACAAAAGAGTGAGGTTTCCCCCACTCTTTTTAGCCATCATTATTTAATTAATATGACTTATTTACCACCAAGTTGTTGCTCAGCCATTTGAACTAAGCGTTTAGTGATTTCTCCACCAACAGATCCGTTAGCGCGAGCTGTTGCTTCTGGTCCAAGATTTACACCGAATTCAGAAGCGATTTCGTATTTCATTTGGTCGATAGCAGCTGCTGAACCAGGAGCTACTAATTTGTTTGTGTTTGCCATGTGTTTTCACCTCCTTGTTGAATATAGATTGTGTCAAAACACATGGCATCATACATTATTTTTTTGGTAATTTTATGAAATTTTACTTTTAAAACAAATCTTCTACGCTGTCTGCGGTATTTGTAGCCGAAGAAGCTGTCATCTCAAGCGTTTCTACATTATTTACCGCTTCTTGAATTAATGTTTCAAAATCATAAAATTGTTCGTATCGATTTATTTTTTCACGCTTTGGCTTAGTTTTTGGTGAGCTTGGCGTAAAAATTGTACAGCAGTCTTCATACGGACGATTCGAAATTTCATGTGTGTCAATTTTACGGGCAATTTCCACAATCTCCGTTTTATCCATTGTCACAAGCGGACGCAAAATTGGCGTATTCGTCACTTCATTAATCGCATACATGCTCTCAACCGTTTGACTAGCTACTTGCCCTAAGCTGTCGCCAGTTACGATAGCTAACGATTCATTTTTTTCACGAATAAGGTCCGTAATTCGAAGCATCATACGGCGTGTAGAGGTCATGGTATAATTCTCTGGAATTTGCTTTTGAATCGCTTGCTGTACAGCTGTAAACGGTACAATGTGAAGCTTTACTTTTTCGTGATAAGCCGTTAATTTTTGCGTTAAATCAATTACTTTTTGCTTAGAACGTTCACTTGTAAAAGGCGGACTATAAAAATGAACCGCTTCTATTTCTAAACCGCGCTTCATAGCTAAGTATCCTGCAACCGGGCTGTCGATTCCTCCAGAAAGCATGAGCATCGCTTTTCCACTCGTACCAACTGGAAGACCCCCTGCTCCGCGATAATCAAAACATGTAATATACGTTGCTTCACTTCTCACTTCTACTCGTACATTTACGCTTGGCTCTTTTACGTTTACCTGTAGATGCTCTGTATTTCGTAGAATATGACTTCCTACTGCATAATTTAATTCGTTTGTATCAAGAGGAAATTGTTTGTACGCTCTTCGAGTAGATACTTTGAACGTTTTTCCTTCTATATCAAATTCTTTCATTGCTTCTAGCGCTGCTTCTTGAATGGCTTCAAGTTCATTTTCAACTTTTAATGCTAAACTAAAACTTTGAATACCAAAGATTTGCTGAAGACGTTCAATGATAGGCTCGTGATTTTCACCATTTAAGTGAATATACATGCGGTCTCTTGTGTATTTTACGTGAATGTTTTGGAATGCACTAAGAGCCGTTACAATATTTTTTCTTAGCTGCGCAACAAATTTTTTTCTATTTTGTCCTTTAGTGGAGATTTCTCCGTATCGAATTAAAATATGGTTATATATCATAGTTATTTACCTCATTACTTTCTTTAGATCTTCAATTACTGTGAAAATAGCATTTATAATGGGCGTTACTTCATTATAGTCATTTAATCCTGACAAGCTCAAACGAATGGACTGATCGGCTTCTTCGTAATTTTTACCGATAGCTAAAAGCGTTTTACTTGGCTTTTTTCGTTTTGATGAGCAGGCAGATGTAGTTGATACAAACACTCCTTTTTCTTCAAGAGCGTGAACAAAAACCTCACCTTTAATACCTTGCGCTGTAAAATTTATAATATGGGGAGCTGAATGCTCATTCGGCGTATTAATCGTGATTCTTTCGTGAGCAGAAAGTTTGTCCATCAGTTCTGCTTTTATTTTCTGCATTTTTTGCTGATTCTGAGCTGCATGTTCAAGTGTTAAACGAAGTGCTTTAGCAAATGCTACGATTCCCGGAACATTTTCCGTGCCTGATCGATGCTGCATTTCCTGAGAGCCTCCGCTAAGCAACGGATGAAGCTGAACTCCATTTCGTTTATATAAAATCCCCGTTCCTTTTAAGCCGTGAATTTTGTGTCCTGATAATGTGCATAAATCAATTTTATGATTTGCTAAAGAAAGCGGAACTTTTCCAATCCCCTGCACATGATCGACATGAAAAAGCACCTTCGAATAGTTCGTAAGCATCTGTCCAATTTCTTCAATTGGCTGAATGGTGCCAATTTCATTATTTACATGCATAACGGATACTAAAATGGTTTCATCCGTAATAGCTGATTCAATAGCCGCAGGTGACACAAATCCATTTGAATCTACCGGAACATACGTCACATGAAACCCTAGTGCTTCTAACTGCTTAAATGGTTCATGAACAGAATCATGTTCAATATTTGTCGTAATAATATGCTGACCTCGGCTTTTATATTGCATCGCTACGCCTTTAATAGCTAAATTATTCCCTTCCGTTCCTCCTGATGTAAAGATAATTTCATTTGACGATACGTGCAGCAATTCTGCTACTTGCTCACGTGAACGGCTCAACAAATTCTCCGCCTGTACGCCAAATTGATGGAGGGACGATGGATTGCCATAATAAGTTGTAGCTACTTTGGTAAAAGATTGTATGACTTCATTATAGGGTTTTGTTGTAGCGCTATTATCTAAATAAATCAAGGATGCGCGCCCCCTTCTTCATTTTTTCGGAACAACGTATTATCATACCACACCTTGGTATTTTTTTAAATTAGGCGTTCCTTTTATTATTAATAAACTATTTAGATTTTTTCAAAAAAACCTATATATGATTCCATAAATGTGGTAGTATGTATCACGTACTTTTAGTTTTTAAAAAGTCAGAAAATTTAATCATCAACATAAGAAACACTAGGAGGCATTATGAAAACCAAAGCACTCACTAACAAAGAAATACTTGCCATCGGTCTTATGCTGTTTGCTCTCTTTTTCGGAGCGGGAAATATGATTTTCCCTCCTTTGCTCGGACAGCAAGCCGGAACACACACTTGGAGTTCCATTATCGGTTTTCTCATTACAGGTGTAGGACTTCCGCTTATGGGGATAATCGCTGTTTCTAAAAGTAATGGAAACTTTACCGAAGTAGCTAAAAAAGTTCACCCTATTTTCGGGATTTCTTTTACTATATTGCTTTACTTAGCAATTGGCCCTTTTTTTGGTATACCCAGAACGGATACGGTAGCGTTTGAAATCGGTGTGACCCCATTTTTATCAGAAAATGCGGTTGCAAGCAAGATTCCTTTAATGGTCTATACGGTTATTTTCTTTGGCCTAACACTTTATTTATCATTGAATCCAACTAAAATTGTTGATCGCATAGGAAAAATTCTAACTCCTTTACTGCTCGCAGTATTAGCTCTTTTAGCTATCAAAAGTTTAATGACACCTATGGGTTCTTTTCAAGAACCTCACGCCAAATATATAGCCTCTCCATTTACGGGCGGCTTTATTGATGGATATTTGACAATGGATACAATTGCAGCTCTCGTATTTGGCATCGTTGTTATCAACAGTATTAAGGAAAAAGGCGTAACGGACGAACGAACACTTGCTTCGGTATGTATCAAAGCCGGGTTGATTGCTGCTGCTGGGTTAGCTATCGTTTATCTTTCTCTCGCGTATGTCGGCGCTTCAAGCGTAGAAGCAATTGGTATGAAAGAAAATGGAGGAGCTATTTTAACAGCTGTAGCTACAACATTATTCGGTTCGTTTGGCACCATTATTTTAGGACTCGCTATTACATTTGCTTGTCTAACGACAGCCATCGGATTAACTTCTGCTTGCGCACGATTTTTCACGCAGCTGGTGCCAAGCATGTCATATAAAACATTTGTCGTCATTTTAATGCTGTTTAGTGCTGTTATTTCAAATGTAGGGCTTACTCAATTAATTTCTATTTCCATACCTATTTTGACCTTTGTATACCCTATTGCCATTACGCTAATTGCTTTATCATTAATTGAAAGAGCCATTTCGTTTGGTCGAGAAGTATATGTGACAGCCGTAATCATTAGCTCGATTCTGAGCATTTTTGACGGGTTAAAAGCAGCAGGAATTATCCTAACAAGCATAGACAATTTTTTCAAAAACTATTTGCCGCTTTATAGCCAAGGCCTTGGCTGGCTTATTCCAACAGTTGCTGCTGCCTTCATAGGCTATATTATTAGTATTGCAAGAGGTACACATCACACAGATAGTATACAAAGAAAAGCGTCATAAAAAAGCTCGTGTCCTTTGGACACGAGCTTTTTAACTCTGTGAAGATACAATACGCTGTATACGATCCAGCGCACCAGGATCTACTTGCTCAATAGCTGCAGATGCCTGTTTTAATGCTTCTTTGTATTCGTAATGACGAAACGCTTCTTCTGCTTCTTCTAAAGACTGTGCAATCGAGTGATGAGTACTTCTATAACGGTTACCGTATTGAATCACTCTTTCAACGAGTCGCGCCTCTTCTAACATTGCCTCTGTTTCATCAAATGTATCCTGGACAAAACCAACAGCATCTTCAAGTAAAGATTGAACAGCTTGAATATTAAGCGGTTTTTCTTTCAGCTTAGCGGTTACTTCATTTAAGATATGAACCGTTTTTTCAAGCTGCACTTTGTATTCTTCAGGAACACCGGGAAGGTTGCTTTTTTGAATAAGGCGTCTTGCTTCAATCAACTGAGATTTCAGTTCTTCTATTTTGTCCTTAGCCGAGAGCTCATCTTTGCGAAGAGCTTGTAGCATATCGCTATAGGATTCCTGAGATTCTTTTAATTGGTTAAGCTGTTTGGAAACGTCTTCGAGTTCTTCTTGGATCACACTGTAGGCTAAATTGTGCTCCGCCACCTTGTCCGAAATATTATAGTACAAGTTAGTCAATCGTTTTAGTTCGCGGTCCATTTTATAATATACGTCTAAATCGCGCTCTTTAAAATGATAGCTTTGCTGTACAAATAGCGTTTCTTCACGAAGTTCACGGTTTCGTTCTTGAAGCATACGAAGGAAGTTAGATACCGTATGAGATTCACGGTTCATTTTATGATAGGAGAAAACCTCATGCTCAAGTGAGTCATATAACTGCTCTAAGCGTTCGTTCACATCATCTAGTTTTGTAATCGCTTCTTCCACATATAATTCTTCAATATCTGCAATAATTTCAGCAGTTTCTTGTTTTAAAAGCTCTACCGTTTCTTCTACTTGCAGATGATCTAACACATATCCCTGCTCACTCATTTCGCGGAACCCGTCAAGCAGTTCATTGAACTGAACAGGAAGAGTGGTCTGACACTCAACTAACACTTTTGGAATTTGTTCTAAATACGAATCAATAGCTGTTAAATCAGTTTTTAATTGAAGAACAATCTCACGTGCTTGAAGATAGTTTCCGTTAATCGTCTCTTCCTCGTATTTTTTAAACTGCTCTTTAGATGTATTAATTGCGTATTCTAACGTTTTTTCAGCATTTCCATAGGAATACCGATGTGCGAGCAATTTTTTCTTCACGTGGCGGTGAAGCTGATTTAATTCCTCAATATCATATCGATTATCTTGTTCGCTACCAATTAAATTTTGAAGTTCAGTAAGTATGTTTTCAATATCTATCTTGGTTTGTTCTAAGGCTTGATCAATATGTATAGATAACTGCTTCGCTTTTTTAAACCGGTACTTATCTGCTGCTTCTTCCGTTTCAAACAGTTCTTTATCAATTTTCGGGAGATTAGTTGATATAATTTCATCCCACTGCTCACGCCAACGTTCAAATAGCTCTTCAGTTTGACCTGTCATGTTCAATTCTTTTACTTTTGAAATTTCCTCTGCAACTGGCGTATTTGCTAATTCGACTTTGATCGTTTCCAGGCGATCAATTTCTTGATAAATCTTTTTACGTGAAAACATTCCGTACACAACTAATCCGATAATAAGTATGATTAGTGCTATAATGAATTCCATACTAAGCCCCCTTACAGTGCGTTCTACATGACAAGTTTCTTATTTATAAAAAGGGTGAATTTAATCCTTTAAATTTTTTTGCGTCAATGTTTTTATGATACCATGTAAAGTCCAACTTTTGAGCAAAAAATTAAATTTTTTTATACAAAATATTGGCATGGAGTCACTTTGTGTCGTTACAATGGAAAAAGAAGAAAAAAGGAGGCATTTTTTATGAAAGTTGACAAACATATTCATACTCCATTTTGCCCACACGGTTCACCTGATTCATTGCAACAATATGTTGAACAGGCGATTTCCCTGAACTTTGGCGAGATTTCGTTTACAGAGCATGCTCCATTACCAAAAAGCTTCAGTGATCCGACGCCTGATCGCGACAGCGGAATGGATCCTGACAAACTTGATCGCTACATTCAAAACGTACAGCAAGTTAAAAAAGAATTTGAGCGCGATATTCGTATCAATGTCGGATTGGAAGTTGACTTTATTGAAGGATTTGAACAAGAAACAACAGATTTCTTAAACGAGTATGGTCCTTGTCTCGATGACAGCATCCTTTCTGTCCATTTCTTAAAACATGAAGAAGGATATGACTGCCTAGATTTTAGCGCTGACGTATTTGCACATATTGTACAGAAGTTTGGCAGCGTAAGCAAAGTATATGATAAGTATTACAACACGGTATTACGCTCTGTACAGGCCAATTTAGGCGTTTATAAGCCTAAGCGCATTGGTCATATGACACTCATACATAAATTTCAAGCTCAATTTCCATATGAAGACACACTTTCCCCTATTATTTTATCAATACTCGATGAAATAAAAATGAAAGATCTGGCTTTGGATTATAATGGTGCAGGATTGTTTAAGCCTTTGTGCAAGGAAGCGTATCCAGCTCCCTTTGTCGTAAAAGCAGCCCAACAGAAAAAAATCCCTCTCGTATATGGGTCAGACGCCCACTGTGCGAAGGATTTAGGCCAAGGCTATAGAGAGCTTCATTTAAGATAATTGAACGCGAAGTTTGTTTGTCCGTTCATATGGCAAACATACCGTTGTGTGCACCCATCGCTCAAGCTCAATCGCATATTGCTGAACAAAATACGGTTCGTGAGGCAATATATGAAGAACTTCACTTAGGTACTGAGGATGAAGATAAGGCATAGACAGCATGCCCTTAAGCTCAATGATTGTAAAGGAAACGTGCAGCTTTCGAAACTCCTTTTCTTTCATCCCTCTTTCAAGGATTGTTTTTAAGTAGTATTTTTCCTTGGTTAAATACGTAGTCATAACTTCTCGAATTAAAATCGTGTCAAGAGAGATTTCTCTATATACGAGCCGGGCAATATGCCTATTTTCGTGCTGGTAATGTAAGATAGCTCGAATCATTACGATCATACTTTCTGTTGAAGACAGCTTTTTCATTTCTTGAAATGCTTGCTCCAACACCCCAATATAACCTTCAAAATAAGAAATCACTAAACTTTCAAGCAATCCTTCTTTGCTATGAAAATAATATGAAATATTCGCTACGTTCACTTTCGCTTTTCCTGCAATCTCGCGCACCGACGTACCATCAAAACCTTTTACGTTAAAAAGAGAAACGGCCGCATCAATAATTTTCTCTTTCGTTTTTGACTGTACAGCCATCTATCTACACCTCATTTCGATTTATTTTTACAAAACACATATGATTGCAAAATTGTGTAGAAATCGTTACAGTATTTAAAAAGGATTTTAGTAGCCTCTCTACATAATTCGTGATAGGCTTTTTAGTTCCTGTAATCTTTTATCGACAAAGTAGCGTTAAAACTGACGTTTCCTGATAAAAATTCATTAAATCTTATGTTGAATGGAGGAGAATACATTGTTTAATGTCGAAAACTACAGCGGCTCAAAACAAAAGGATTATGAATTAGTAATTAAGCAATTACGCGCCTTATTAGAAGGAGAAAGCAATACGATTGCTAATCTAGCAAATGCTTCAGCTTTGCTAAATCAATTTTTAAATGAAGTAAACTGGGTAGGTTTTTATTTAATGGAAGACGGGGAGTTAGTGCTTGGACCTTTCCAGGGACTGCCGGCTTGCGTTCGTATTCCACTTGGAAAAGGCGTATGCGGTACAGCAGCTCAAAATCAAAAAACAGAGCGAATTGAAGATGTTCACGCCTTCCCTGGCCACATTGCATGTGATGCCGCTTCTCAATCTGAAATCGTTGTACCAATTGTAAAAGACGGTCAGCTTTTAGGTGTTCTTGATATTGACAGTCCAATCAAAAATCGCTTTGATGAAATCGATCAACAGTATCTTGAAGAATTCGTCAAAGAACTCACTTCTTTTCTTTAAATATGAATAAGCAAAAAAACCGCTGCAAATCAGCGGTTTTTGCTTATTAAACAAACGTTTGATTAGCCATCACCACCGTTTTCTTACGTTCTTTCTTCTCTTTTCATACTTCAAATGAATATATCCTTTCTTTTACAATCTTTTAATCTTCAATCTTCCTTGACTTTATACGAGGAAACACCTATAATACTCGTTGTGTGAAATATTGCAGCTTATACAATCTTCTTTATGTTTTTTCATTTTGTTCCTCATTAAAAGGTTGTTTTACAGAAGTAGCAATTCTTTTAAAAAGATGGTGTATCGTGTAACTCTCTGCTGCTAGAGCGATGGTACATGAAAACAAAATGAGCATATCGCTAGAATGTGTCTGTTTTTGTTTTGCATAAAATAAAAACACAAACAAGGAGGAGTCATCATGGCTCGTTATACAGGTCCAAGTTGGAAAATCTCTCGTCGCTTAGGTCTTTCTCTAAGTGGTACAGGTAAAGAATTAGAAAAACGCCCTTACGCTCCAGGTCCACACGGCCCAGGTCAACGTAAGAAAATTTCTGAGTACGGTTTACAATTACAAGAAAAGCAAAAATTACGCCACATGTATGGTGTAACTGAGCGTCAATTCCGTAACTTATTCGTTGCTGCTGGTAAATTAACTGGTAAGCACGGTGAGAACTTCATGATTCTTTTAGAAGCTCGTCTTGATAACTTAGTATACCGTATGGGTCTTGCACGCACTCGTCGTCAAGCTCGTCAATTAGTTAACCACGGTCACGTTTTAGTTGACGGTAAACGCGTTGACATCCCATCTTACCGTGTACAACCTGGTCAAGTGATCGGTGTTCGCGAAAAATCTCGCAACCTTTCAATCGTGAAAGAAGCGCTTGAAGTTAACAACTTCGTACCAGACTACTTAACAGTAGACGCTGAGAAATTAGAAGGTACATTCACTCGCTTACCTGAGCGTTCTGAATTATCTGCTGAAATCAACGAAGCACTAATCGTAGAGTTCTACTCTCGTTAATAGTAAAAAGCCGTTCCTTATGGAGCGGCTTTTTTACTGTCTTTATATAAAAAAAAGGCCTTTCGGCCTTTTTTTTATGCGTATTGAATAAGCGTATATTTTTTCTTGCCTCGACGAATTACTGTGAATTGACCTTCAATACGGTCTTCTGCACCTACTGTTTTTTGCAAATCTTGCTCACGCTCACCGTTTAAGTAAATCGCACCGTTTGAAATATCTTCACGTGCTTGACGTTTAGAAGGAGAGATTTTACTTTCTACAAGTAAATCGATTAAACCAATACCTTCACCTGTATGCGTGTAAGAAGGAACATCCTTGAATCCTTGCTTAATTTCTTCTGCTGTTAACTCTGAAATACTTCCGCTAAATAAAGCTTGCGAAATACGAATAGCTTGCTCAAGAGCTTCTTCACCGTGTACAAGCGTAGTCATTGCTGCCGCTAGTGCTTTTTGTGCTTCGCGTTTTTCAGGAGCTTCTTTTGCAGACTCTGCTAATTCATTAATTTCTTCGTGTGATAAGAATGTAAAGTATTTTAAATATTTTATAACATCACGATCATCTGTATTAATCCAGAACTGGTAGAATTCATACGGACTTGTTTTTTCAGCGTCTAACCAAATTGCTCCGCCTTCTGTTTTACCGAACTTCGTACCGTCTGCTTTTGTTACAAGCGGAACTGTTAATCCAAATGCTTTTGCATCTTCTTCTGATTTACGAATTAATTCTAAGCCAGCTGTAATATTTCCCCATTGGTCGCTGCCGCCAATTTGAAGCTTACAGTTATACGTTTGGTATAAGTTTAAGAAATCATATGATTGTAAAATCATATAGCTGAATTCCGTAAATGAGATGCCTGATTCGATACGAGATTGAACAGAATCCTTTGCCATCATATAGTTAATACCAAAGTTTTTACCGATATCTCGTAGGAATGTAATAACATCCAACGTGCCAATCCAGTCATAGTTATTCGCAATAACTGCTGCATTTTCACCTTCTTCAAAATCTAAGAAACGTGAAAGCTGACCTTTTATACGCTCACTAAACATGGCAACCGTTTCTTTTTCGTTTAACGTACGCTCTGCTTTTTTACCGCTTGGATCTCCAATAAGACCCGTACCTCCACCAACTAATGCAATCGGTTGGTGTCCAGCTTGTTGAAAGCGACGCAAAATTAAAACAGGAAGCATGTGGCCGATGTGAAGACTGTCGGCTGTCGGATCGAATCCGCAGTACAAACGAACAGACTCTTTACTCAAAAGTTCACTTAAACCTTTTTCATCCGTTTGTTGGTTAATGAGCCCTCGAAACTCAAGATCTTGTAAAATATCCATGTTATATTCTCTCCTTTATCTAATTGCTCGTTACAATTTGTTGAACAACATAAAAAACGCCCCTTCTTAAAAAAGAAGGGACGAAAATATCGCGGTACCACCCTATTTGGAAATAAATTATTTCCCACTTAAATGATGTAACGGTCTACCCGTCTTTTGCTACTGTAAGTTCACAAAAGATGCTCAAGGACGTATTTCATATTTGTCTATGTACTGATTTTCAGCAACCATCAGCTCTCTTAAACAGGGAGACAAGTATTACTTCTTCCTATCACTGCAGTTTATTTTATTTAAAAGTTTACACCCCACAATTATGAAGGATTTCATTTTAAAATTCAAGTCCAAAAAAAAGTTCAAACAGCTGGCTGTTTGAACTTTATAAAAATCATTTATTTTCCCTACAAAGATTGAAACGTTTACTCCTTAGTCTTCCATCGTTGACAAATCGCCCGTTGGCAAATCTAATTCCCACGCTTTTAAAACGCGGCGCATAATTTTACCACTTCGTGTTTTAGGTAGCTTATCTTTAAACTCGATTTCACGCGGAGCTGCATGAGCAGCTAACCCTTTTTTCACAAATTGACGAATATCTTCAATCAGTTCATCTGAAGATTCATACCCATCTCTAAGTGCGATAAATGCTTTAATAATTTCCCCGCGCACAGGATCAGGCTTACCAATGACACCCGCTTCTGCTACAGCTGGGTGTTCAACAAGCTTACTTTCTACTTCAAATGGACCCACACGTTCTCCTGCCGTCATAATAACGTCATCGATTCGGCCTTGGAACCAAAAATAACCTTCTTCATCCATATACGCCGAATCACCTGATACGTACCAATCACCTGGCATAAAATATGACTCATACTTTTCTTTGTTGTTCCAAATCGTATGCATCATAGATGGCCAGCCTTTTTTAATTGCTAAGTTCCCCATTCGATAAGGTGGAAGCTCTTGTCCTTGATCGTCAACGATTGCTGCTTGTACACCCGGAATAGGTTTTCCCATAGATCCTGGTTTAATTTTCATAGACGGATAATTACAAATCGTCTGACCGCCAGTTTCAGTCATCCACCACGTGTCATGAATACGTTTTTGGAAAACCTTCATTCCCCAGCGTACCACTTCAGGATTTAATGGTTCTCCCACGCTTAATACATGTCTGAGGTTGCTTAAATCATAGCGTTTAACTAAGTCATCACCAGCACCCATTAGCATACGAAATGCTGTAGGTGCACTGTACCACACCGTTACGCCAAAATCTTCAAGTGCTTGATACCATGCATCTGGACTAAAGCGTCCTCCTACAATCACATTTGTTGCTCCAGCAAGCCAAGGACCAAAAATTCCGTAGGAAGTTCCCGTTACCCAACCCGGATCTGCTGTACACCAATACACATCGTCATCTTTTAAGTCGAGCACCCACTTTGCAGTTTGATAGTGCTGAAGCATTGCGTTGTGAACATGAAGTACGCCTTTCGGTTTGCCAGTTGAACCAGATGTATAATGAAGCAGCATGCCATCTGTTCTATCTACCCACTCAATTTCCACCTCTTTATTCGCCGCTTCTAGTCGCTTCAGAAAATCTAGTTGAATGCCTTCTTCTTCTACATTTTCCCCTACAAGCAAAATGTGTTTTAAAGCTGGCAAATCTTTCACAGGAACGCGGCTCAGCAATTCAGGCGTTGTAATTAACACTTTTGCATCACTGTCTTGCAAACGATCTTTTACTGCACCTTCCATGAACGCTTCAAACAAAGGCCCAACAATAGCGCCAAGCTTCACCGCGCCTAACAATGCAAAATAAAGTTCCGGAGAGCGAGGCATAAAGATAAACACGCGATCTCCCTTCTCTACGTCTGCTTGTTTTAGCACGTTTGCGGCTTTGTTTGACCATTCTTTCATTTCTTTGAATGTATATTTTTCATTGCGCTGCGCATCTCGATAATAAAGCGCAACTTTATTTTTACGCGTAGAGTTTGCGTGCTTATCAATTGCTTCATAAGCTGCATTTAATTTACCTGTTTCATGCCATGAAAATTCCTTCTCCACTTGTGACCAGTCAAAGGTTTGATACGTTTTATCGTAGTCCTGTAAGTTGTATACCCCTTCAATTACAGGAAGCGCTTCCACCTTCATCACAAACTCCCCCTTATGTATAAAATTTACAAACCTATTATATAACAAAAATAGACTTTTCACAATTTTATAAAAATTATTTGTCGGAATTAGGATAATAGTCTCCCTTGTTATATGACAACCTTTTTTTATATAAGTGTCGAATTAACAAGAATCTCTTTTAATTTTCTATTCTATGTTTTTAAAAAAACTCCTTTTCTTTTATTTAATTTTTTGAAAACGCTTTAATCTAGCGTTTTTTTTGTATTATAATACAGATAAGACTGCTTGAAGGTGGTGATTCATGTGAAACATTCCCAAACATACAATATGAAAGAACTAAAAACAGCTGTTGGAACAATTGTTATTGAAGGACCTGTTTCCTCACAGACCTTGCAACAACTTGATTTTCATGAGCAACTAACGGCCTTTCGTCCACCTGAACAGCAAAAAGAAGCATTGATCGAGATTGCCAACTTGCCTGAAGGTAGAATCATTATTGCTCGCCATCATCATACAATCATTGGTTACGTAACCTTCTTATATCCCGATCCTCTAGAACGATGGTCGGAAGGAAATATGGAGAATTTAATCGAATTAGGAGCTATAGAGGTAGCTGCTCCATTTCGCAGCTACGCTGTTGGTAAAAACTTGCTTATCGTATCTATGATGGATGATGCAATGGAAGATTATATTGTCATTACGACAGAATACTACTGGCATTGGGATTTAAAAGGAACAGGGCTAAATGTGTGGGATTATCGCAAAATTATGGAGAAAATGATGAATAAAGGCGGACTGACGTGGTTTGCTACAGATGATCCGGAAATTAGCTCCCACCCTGCTAATTGTTTGATGGTAAGAATCGGGAGCAGAGTCCCTCAAGAAAGCATGCAAGAATTTGATAGCCTGCGCTTTCGAAATCGCTTTATGTATTAAGCTGACCTTTAAGAAAAGGAGCCGTGTCTGATGATTGTTGAAGAAATGATGAAAACCGATCTCGTTACCTTAACCCCCGACCATACGATTGCTGAAGCTATAAAACTTTTAGATACACATAAGATTAGACATATTCCTATCGTTAATGATCTTCATCATGTAGTTGGCATCATTTCTGACCGAGACGTAAGAGATGCAAGTCCATCTATTTTAGCTAATACTTATACATCTGCTCTTCTATCCGAACCCGTGCGGATAATTATGCAAACAGAAGTCATTACAGCTCACCCTCTTGATTTTGTTGAAGAAATTGCAAGTATTTTTTATGAACATCAAATCGGTTGTATTCCCGTCACAAAAAACAAGCGGTTAGTAGGCGTTGTTACCGAAAGAGATCTATTACATACGTTTATTCAGCTTACCGGCACCAATAAACCAGGTTCACAAATTGAAATAAAAGTAGAAAATAAGGCTGGCGTACTCGCTGAAGTTACATCCCTCTTTGGTTCAAAGAGAACAAACATCTTAAGCGTACTTGTCTACCCTGATGTAGATGAACGATATAAAATCCTTGTATTTCGCATTCAAGCTATCAATCCATTGATTAGTATAAATACATTAAAAGAAAACGGCTATGAGGTGCTATGGCCTAAATTACCGGAGATGACGTAATGACTAGTAATGCTGTATTTATTTATTCAGATGATATTCTTTCGTACAAATTCAGCAATAATCATCCGTTTAACCAGCTTCGTGTTCAACTAACATATGAACTGTTACGGGAATTTGGGGCTTTAACCAATCAAGATATTGTATTACCGCGGATGGCATCTGATGAAGAACTTCAGCTTGTCCATGATACTAGCTATATTCAAGCGGTAAAATTAGCAGGAAGCGGGGAGCTTTCTGTTGAAAAAGCAGCAGATTTTGGTCTTGGAACAGAAGACACACCTATGTTTCCCAACATGCATGAAGCCAGTGCATTTTTAGTTGGGGGTACACTTACTGCTGTAGATTATGTGATGACTGGAAAAGCTAAGCATGCTCTAAATTTAGGAGGAGGATTGCACCACGGCTTTCGAGGAAAAGCTTCAGGCTTCTGTATTTATAACGATAGCGCGGTAGCCATCAAATATATGCAGCAAAAGTACAACGCGCGCGTTCTCTATGTCGATACAGATGCTCACCACGGTGACGGCGTTCAATGGACATTTTATGACGACCCTTCCGTTTGTACTCTTTCCATTCATGAAACGGGACGCTACTTGTTTCCAGGCACGGGAAACGTTAACGAACGCGGGCATAGTGAAGGCTATGGTTATTCATTTAATGTGCCTGTTGATGCTTATACCGAAGATGAGTCTTGGCTCGACGTTTATAAAACCTCTTTAAAAGAAGTAGCTGCTTTTTTTAAACCAGATGTTATCTTAACACAAAATGGAGCAGATTCTCATTATTACGATCCGCTCACTCATTTATGCGGCACCACGAAAATATACCGTGAAATTCCTAAAATTGCTCATGAAATTGCTCATGAATACTGTCAGGGAAGATGGATTGCGGTTGGCGGAGGAGGTTATGATATTTGGCGGGTTGTTCCTCGGGCTTGGTCATTCATTTGGCTTGAAATGATTGAACGAAAGGCAGAAGGCATGCTTCCTCTGTCATGGCTTGAAAAATGGACAAAAGTATCGCCTCATCCCGTTTGCACGCTGTGGGATGATGAACCGAATATCTATCAGCCAATTCCAAGAAAGCCAGAAATAACAGAAAAAAACGCTCAAACTCTTGAGCGCGCTCTTTATCCTATTCGTTCTCATACATCTCATTCTTAAAAAAAGGCTATACAAGCGTATGGCCTTTTTCACTGTGCTTCGGGATTCTGAAATAATAATTTCGACGCGTCTATTTTTTTGTAGATTATCATTAGACGTGTTCGGAACAAGCGGCTTTGTATCTCCGTATCCAAGTGCTTCAAAGCGGTTAGCAGAAAGAGAAAAATGGTTCGTTAAATAACGTATGACACCGCTAGCACGCGCTGCTGATAGCTCCCAATTAGATGGATAACGATAGGTATGAATGGGTCGATTGTCGGTATGACCTTCTACTTTAATATCATTTGGAATAGTACTGAATAACCTTCCTAATTCATCTAGAAAAGGAGTACCTTTTTTCAAAATGTCTGCTTGTCCTGTTTCAAACAGCACCTGTTCTTGTAAAATAAGCACCACTCCGCGTTCATCTCGCTTAGCAGTAATGACGTGCTGAAGCTTATTTTCCTTCAGGTAACCCTGCACTTTCGCTAAAATGTTATCCAGCTTTTGAGACTGCTGGCTCTTTTCCACAGAAGCTAATGAGCCACCGCTTGTAAGCGAGTTGACAAAGGTTTGAAACTTTTGATTATCAACGCTAGACATTGAAAATAATAAAATAAAAAAAACTAATATTAACGTCACCAAATCAGCAAATGTTACCATCCATTTTGGTGACTGTGCCGAATACCTTTTTCTTCTACGCTTCACGAACGTGCTCTCTCTTTTCTTCAAGCTTTCGTTTTTCAACAGGGGCAAATACTTTTAACTTTGCTTGCACAAAGCGAGAATTTTGCCCCGCCTGCAAACCAATAACACCTTCGATAATTACTTCTTTAACAAAAAGCTCATGCTCCGTTTTACCAGCTAATTTAGCTGCAATTGGCTGAAAAAACAAGTTTGAAAGCAGCGCCCCATAGAAAGTCGTTAAAAGAGCAATTGCCATGTTAGGGCCAAGCGATGAAGGGGTATTAAGGCTTTTTAGCATTAGCACTAGTCCAACGAGCGTCCCAATCATTCCCCAAGCAGGGGCATAATCTCCTGCTTTTTCAAACATACTTCGACCTCTCGTATGTCTTTCTTCTACTGCAGCTATTTCTGCTTCAAGCAGCTCTCGAATCATTTCCGGTTCTACTCCATCAATGGCTAGCAAAATACCTTTTTTCACAAATGAATCATCGATTTGTTCAAGCTCTGCCTCTAACGATAGAAGTCCTTCTCGACGTGCTTTTTCCGATAAATGTACAAATGTTCCTACAATTTCTTCTACGTTTATTTCTTTCGATTGAAACGCTTGTTTCCCTACTCTTCCCATATTTTTTAATTGCTTTAACGGAAAGCTCACGCACAGCGTACCAAAAACGCCTCCCAGTACAATTAAAATCGATGGCACATCAATAAAAGCTAAAAAACCGCTCATTCCTCCACTTGAAATAACCCCAAACACAACCATAGAGATACCAATTAGTATCCCTATAGGTGTGAGCATATCAATTTTTTTCATATTCTATCTCCCCGTGTCTGAACTTTGGATTCGTTCTTATTCATTCACAGGTATTATTTTGTTGATTGTCTGAACTCGATGCGGTGAGGAAGCTGTACGATGCTGCTGTCTACCGTTTCTTTGTTCATGTATTTCGTTAAGAGACGCATCGCTACTGCACCAATATCATACATTGGCTGTACGACAGATGTTAACTGAGGACGAACCATTGTTGAAAGTCTTGTGTTATCAAAACCGATAACTTCTAGATCGTTTGGTACATTCAACCCGCGATCTTGTGCCCCGTGAATAACGCCTAATGCCATTTCATCCGTTCCAACGAAAATAGCAGTTGGCTTTTCAGTTTCTTCTAATAGTTTTTCAACCGCTTCAATACCAGAATCGTACGTGTAGTCTCCTTCTACAATATAAGAATCACGTACAGGCAATCCGCTTTCAGTAAGAGCACGTTTATATCCTTTTACTTTTTTTGCATGATTGATTGGTTCTTCTAGCGTACCTGAAACGAATGCAATATTTTTATGACCGCTGTCAATTAGTGATTGCACTGCATCAAAAGCTGCTTGTTCATAATCAATAGTGACGGATGGGATTTGGTTAGTTGATTCGATTGATGCTGCAAGTACAACTGGAACCGGTGATTTTTTTAACTCTTCTACGTGTTCTTCCGTTACATTCCCACTCATGAAGATGATTCCGTCTACTTGTTTACCAAGCATGTTATTTAAAAGGTGAAGTTCTTTATCTTGATTTTGGTCGGAGTTACTTAAGATAATATTATACTTGTACATTGTTGCAATATCTTCGATTCCACGCGCTAACTCTGCATAGAAAATATTTGAAATATCAGGAATGATAACTCCTACTGTCGTTGTTTTTTTACTTGCTAATCCACGCGCTACTGCGTTCGGACGATAGCCTAGTCTTTCAATTGTTTCTAATACTTTTTTTCTAGTTGATGGTTTTACATTTGGATTTCCGTTTACCACACGAGAAACCGTTGCCATCGACACGCTTGCTTCCCTTGCTACATCATAAATTGTTACGTTCACAACAAACACTCCTTATCGAAAAACATTTCGTTTATTTTATCCTTATTTCATTTCTTGTATTTACGTATATAAATCCATCTTCCTTTATAGAATGGCTATTTCTAGCTCCTTCACTCTTACATACAGCTTAGATACCCTGTATGCATCTAAATCATTCCTGTTATGCCCTTATTATTACGTGTGCAAAGACAATTTTACCAGTTTATATGTAACAATGTAAAAGACAGTGTATAGTAAGTAAATAAAAAAAGTGAATCGCGAATTTATATCATATGCAATCACAGAATGATAGCGAATATCTGTAACTACTATACGATACTATGTGCTTCATCGCAACGTATTTACCGACTTTTTCCGACAAGTTTCACGAGAATTTCATAAATTCTTGTTTTTTGGATTTGCACTTATTCTTTCCTATTTTGACAAAAGTTATCGACTGTTTTCAAAATACGTGATAATTTCGCTTATCTTTATTATAACGAAAGGCAAACAAGCTTGAAACCATTAAGTGCCTCAAACTTGTCATAAAAGTATACGAATTTTTCATTTTTACGTTTTTTTATAAATTTAAGTTACATATAGGCTTTAGCTGCTTCATAAATTCTGTAAATTGCGGAATATCCATTTGCTGAGCTGAGTCAGAAAGTGCTACCGCAGGATTTGGATGAACTTCTGCCATAATTCCATCCGCACCAATGGCAAGAGCCGCTTTAGCCGTTGGAACAAGTAAATCTCGTCTTCCTGTTGAATGCGTCACATCAACTAAAACAGGTAAATGAGTTTCTTGTTTTAAAATGGGAACGGCTGAAATATCCAGCGTATTTCGCGTTGCTCGCTCATACGTACGAATTCCTCGTTCACACAAAATCAGCTGATCATTTCCTTTTGACACAATGTATTCAGCAGCATTAATAAACTCATCAATCGTAGCGGCTAAGCCTCGCTTTAATAAGACAGGCTTTTTCACCGCACCCGCTTCTTTTAATAGCTCAAAATTTTGCATATTACGAGCACCAATTTGAATCACATCTACGTATTCTACAGCTGTTTCAATATCAGCGGGGTCGACAATTTCACTAATAACGGCTAAATCATATTCGTCAGCTACTCTTTTTAAAATTTGCAGTCCTTCTAAGCCAAGGCCTTGAAAATCATAAGGAGATGTTCTTGGCTTATAGGCTCCCCCTCTAAGCATCCGCACGCCTTGCTGCTTTACGGCTTTTGCTACGGCTGCTACTTGCTCATAGCTTTCAACGGAACAAGGTCCTGCTACAAAACGCTGAAGTCCGTCACCAATTGTTTCTCCTTTTACCGTAACGATTGTATTTTCCGGCTTCTTTTTACGGGATACAAGAAGTGCTTTACGATGATCATCTTCTTGAAGCTCTAAATGAGCTTTGAAAATCTCTTTGAAAATATGTTGAAGCGTCGACGTTTGAAACGGTCCTTCGTTTTTGCTCAAAATGGCGTCAAGCATTGCTCGTTCACGAACAGGGTCAAACCGTTTGGTTGACTGCATTCCTTTTAACTTTCCTATTTCTTGAACAAGCTCTCCTCGCTCATTAATAAGCTTTAACAGTTTCATATTTACTTCGTCAATTTGAGATCGCAAATGCTGAAGATCTGAATTCGTCATGTACGTCCACCCTTTCACTGATTTTAAAAAATCTGTTTAGCAGGGTTACTACATAAGATGATAGATGATGGAGGATATATGTAAGAGGCTTCTCTGCTTTTATGTGCTAAACTACATCTATTGTACGAAAAAGCGGATGAAACCGCAATCAGCATATAAAAAAAACCGAACGATTAATCGTTCGGATTTCCTTCGCCTAAACTGATTTTGTCGCAGCCTCTTTCAATTAATGAGCTACGTTTTTCGCTAATTCTTCTTCGTTAATGTTCCAGTGAGAACCGTGCCACTTCACTTTCCCATCTTCAAACAGAAGCGCTTGAGGTGATTCATGCTTCACTTCATACGTTTCAGCAATATAGTTAGATACATCTCGTGAATCTTGCACATGAAGATAATAAGAAGGAATGTCTTCATGACTAGAAGCAAACGCTGAAAATGCCTCATGACCAGCTGCACTAATTGGACACGTGGTGCTGTGCTTTAAAAATAAAAAGCGATTGTTTTCCTTAACAATTTGTTCGAACTCTTCAACTGTTGAAATCTTTTTCATTTTTTTCACCCTTTCTGTACTTACTCTTAAGTTTACATGGTTTGACCGTTTCCATACAAAAAGAGTGCTCAGCTTTATGTATAATGCTAATGAATTTATTTATAAGGTGAAGTTATTTTCAGCATAGAAAGAAAAGAACTTGTTAAATTAAAATCCCTCTGATGAAACTAACATTTACTTGCCGTTACCCAACCTAAATTACATACAAAAAAAGCGTTCACCCTATAGGGTAAACGCTTTTGATTCTTTATTATGGTCGTGGCACTGTGCTTTCCACTTCATCTAGTGCTTTTTGAGCTTCTGTTAGCTTCTGCTGAACGTCTTCGTTGCTTTGAGACTCAACTTCATCAGCAAGCACTTCTAAGCTCGTTGGCGGTAATGCTTCGTGTTCAGGATCTACTTTACGGAAGTTTTTCACCTTGTCCACTACTTGTGAAGATTGCTCAGACAGTGTTTGCGATAAACCAGCTGTTTTTTCTTTAGCCGTTTGAGCAAACCCTTGTCCTTTTTCAACAGCGCTGTTTTTCGCTTGCTCCGTTTTTAAACGAACGTAAGCTGCCTGCTCATTTAAATCAGAACGGAACTCTTTACCTGATTTTGGCGCAAGTAGTAATGCCGTTGCAGCTCCTACAACTCCTCCAATCACTGTTCCTACTAAAAAGCCTTTATTTGAAGTGTTGTTTGGTTTATTTGGTTTGTTTGACATATGCGTCTCCTCCTTTAAAGTTCATCCTTATGAAAATGAGCGTGAGCGTTGAACCGCTTTTTCTTTTACTTCAACAGGTACAGGCTCCACGTCAACTTTTTTCTGTTTTCTTAATTTTATACGTTCCCATACGTCTAATGCAACATTGCTCCACTGAACGACTTGAGCAACAGTTTCTTTATTTTCTTCTACTTTCTCTGAAACGCTTGATGATACGCTTTTAATAGACTTATTTAAATCTTGGATTGAATCACCTACGCCTTTAACAGAATCCACCACTGTGTTCAGCGCTTCAGATTTACGCTGAATATCTTCAGCTAACAGATTAGTCTTATGTAAAAGTGCAGTTGTTTCAACTGTGATTCCTGTCATTTGCTTTTCTACACCGTCTAAAGTACCTGCCACTGAATTTAATGTGTGCTGAACGGATTTCAATGTTTTGGACACGGAAACCACCAGGTAAAAAATCGCAATGGCAACAATAGCAGCGCTTAAATAAAGAATAATAACCATCTGTGCAAGGCACCTCCTATTTTCATCTCTCTTGTTATAACTACTTTCCCAATTTTATAAACAATTAAACCTTCTATTCCCTATAGACTCTTTAACTTTACCATATTCTCTCTGCTTTTATTCATAAAAAGGGAAGATTGCTACATTATTTCGCGATATATGAGTTATTTCCCTTCCTAAAGAAAAAAAGGATTTTAAAGCATAAAAACAAACAAAATAAGCTCAGTGGGGTACAATAGAAAGTGAATCACCAATCATTGTTATTTTAAGGAGGCACTATTTATGAAAGACCCTAGAATTGCAACATTAGCTAAAAATTTAATTAATTATTCTGTTCGCCTTCAAAAAGGAGAAAAAGTATTAATCGAAAACTTTGGACTTCAACGCGAACTTGTGACGGCACTTGTAGATGAAGCGTACAAGGTCGGTGGCTATCCGTTTGTACTGCTAAAAGATCATTCGGTAGACCGAGCTCTTTTAAACGGTGCACAAGAAGAGCAGTTCAATATGATGGCAGACTTCGAAGCAAATGTGATGAAAGAAATGGATGCTTATATTGGCTTGCGTTCTGGTTCAAACATTTTTGAACAATCAGACGTTCCGGCAGATAAAATGAAAATCCAAGGGAATACGATCGGTAAAAAAGTACATAGAGAAATTCGCGTTCCAAAAACAAAATGGGTTGTTCTTCGCTATCCAAACGATTCAATGGCGCAGCTCGCTAAAATGAGTACAGAAGCATTTGAAGATTTTTACTTTGATGTATGTAACTTAGACTATGGCAAAATGAGCAAAGCGATGGATGCTTTAGTTGAGCTCATGAACCGTACGGACAAAGTGCGTTTAACAGGTGAGAATACGGACTTAACGTTCTCTATTAAAGATATTCCTGCAGTGAAATGTGCCGGGGAAATGAATATTCCGGACGGTGAAGTATACACGGCTCCTGTCCGTGATTCTGTAAACGGAACAATTTCTTACAACACTCCTTCTAACTATCAAGGCTTTACGTTTGAGAATGTATCCTTAACATTTAAAAACGGTAAGATTGTTGAAGCAACCGCTAATGATACAGAACGCATCAACGGCATTTTTGATACGGATGAAGGTGCTCGTTTTGTTGGCGAATTTGCGATTGGTGTAAATCCGTATATTCAACATCCAATGCAAGACATTTTATTTGATGAAAAAATTGACGGAAGCTTCCACTTCACTCCTGGCGAGTGCTACGAAGATGCGTATAATGGAAACAAGTCAAATATTCACTGGGACATGGTGATGATTCAGCGCCCAGAATACGGCGGCGGTGAGATTTATTTCGATGACGTGTTGATTCGTAAAGACGGGCTATTTGTCATTGAGGAATTAAAAGCGTTAAATCCTGAAAATTTAAAATGAGTTTTGAAATAAAAAAAGGCACTCAGGAGAGTGCCTTTTTTTTATGATACGGTCTGCTGATATAGTTTTTCAAACTTTTGAATGTCTCCAGCACCCATAAATACTAATACAGCTTCATTATGGTCTTTTAACGATTCAATTGTTTCTTCATTAATTAATTCAGCTCCGCTGATTTTGCTTCGTAAATCTTCAATTGATAATTTACCTTGATGCTCACGAGCTGATCCAAAAATGTCACATAGATATACTTTATCAGCGTGCTGTAAGCTTGCTGCAAAGTCCTCTAAGAACGTTTGTGTACGCGTAAACGTATGCGGTTGGAAAACAGCCACAACTTCACGGTTTGGATACTTTTGACGAGCAGCTGAAATCGTTGCATTAATTTCCGTTGGATGGTGTGCATAATCATCGATTAGCACTTGTTTACCAACGTTCTTTTCACTGAAACGACGCTTTACACCTTGATATGTTTTAAAACGCTCTTGCAGCACAGCAACGTCAATTTCTTCATAATGACAAAGTGCAATAACGGAAAGTGCATTTAAGATGTTATGGTCGCCATACCCTGGAATCTCAAATGATGCGTGGAATGTATTTCGAACGAACACATCAAATGTTGTACCTGTTGTGCTTTTTACGATATTACGTGCTTGGAAATCATTTTCTTCGCCTAATCCGTAATAAAGAACAGGTACCTTCGCTTGAATTTGCTGCAGATGTTCATCGTCTCCACAGGCAATAATTCCTTTTTTGACTTGAAGTGCCATCTCTTGGAACGCGCTAAATACATCATCGATATTGGCAAAATAATCAGGGTGATCAAAATCAATATTCGTCATAATTGCATAGTCTGGCGTATAAGATAAGAAGTGGCGGCGATACTCACATGCCTCAAACGCAAAATACTTGCTGTCTTTTACACCTTTACCCGTACCGTCTCCAATTAAATATGAAGTAGGTTCAGCTCCTTGAATCACATGCGCTAACATACCCGTTGTGGATGTTTTTCCGTGTGCTCCTGTTACGGCTACACTCGTATACTGTTTCATAAAGTCACCTAAGAAACGGTGATAGCGTACAAGCTTGACTCCTTCTTTTGAAGCTGCTTCTGCAATTTCTTCATGCGTATCAGGAAAAGCATTTCCTGCAATTACAGTCATGCCGTCTTTAATATTATTTTTATCAAATGGTAAAACAGGAATTCCCTGCTGTTCTAGTGCTTTTTGCGTAAAAATTTCTTTTTCAATATCCGATCCTTGAACTTGAAAGCCCATATCGTTTAGGATTTGCGCAAGCGCACTCATTCCTGTTCCTTTAATACCTACAAAATGGTAAACTGTCATATAAAGAACCTCCAACATTCGTCTATCTGTAAGACAGTATATGACGGTTATCTAGAATTGCTCTTACAAACGTATATAAATGTCGTTTGATTGCTGATTTCACGATAACATTCGTACATTATATCACTTCTTATAACATAACTCCATGACTCCATTTCTACTCTCTTCCCTTGCGAAACGGCCTTTTATTTTGGCTTCATCACATAGTATATAGCCTGCTGTTTTAAAAACGATCGCCATGTCATTGCATTTTTTTTGTCATTATATTGGGTTACTAATTGTTCAATGCGTTGTTTATGTCCTAAAAAGAAAGAGTCAATTAACACGTCATATCCGATTGATTTTATTTTTCGAATCCAAATTACTTGTTGTTCCTCTAAATTTGCAAATCTTCCTCTTACATCTTTGATGATAACCTGCTCATTTGTCAATGGGGTATATCCTTTTAAGAAAAACGAATTAGGTACTTTAGACACAATAATTGGCTCTAGTACACTCGTCAAAAAAAAGGCTCCTTGAATTAAAAACGACTCTGTTTTCTGCTTCGCCTGATCAGCTAAAAACAGCTGCAGCAGGGTTTTCCCCTGAATGGTTACATATTCAAATGCAAACCACTGAAAAAATAATTGTTCATGGGAATCAGATAGAGCCGCCTCATGAGGCAAGTTTACTAACTCTTTAAATAGATGTGAAGCCCGCACTTTTTCTCGTATATTCGTATAGCGGTTCACAAAAAAGAAATATTGATTGTAAAAGTCGCAAATAGCATTATCAGACTGAAGCTGCTTTTGTTCACGAATTTCATTAAAGTTAATCAGTTCATGATTTTCTTCTGTCATTACTCTTCACTCGTACTCTAATTATTTTGGTTTGTCCTCTTTAAACGCCTTCAGCTCATATGTTTCAGCTGGTGAGAAATGATAGCAAACTATCACATGCTAAAAAAGCAAAACACACATTATCCTTACATATAGTAAATCATTTTACTAGTTCTGACAAACCTTTTCCTTTTTTTCCTGATGGATTTCTTCCAAAATCCCTACTCAAATTCTGTATAAACGAACTTAAAGCAGGAAAAAAAGAGGCGGCGGATACAGTGACAGAGCGTTAGCTCACATAAAGCTGTATCCTGCTGATTTTGCATAGCCTCTTTTTTTAACCTACATGCAGAAAAACAGCTTAAAATGTAGAAGTGGCTGTTTGACTTTCCATTTCCTGAAGCTCGTTTTCGGTAATGAGCACATCTCTCGGCTTGCTTCCTCTTGCTTCTGAAATAATTCCTTGCTGCTCCATCATATCAATTAGGCGCGCTGCGCGATTGTACCCCATTCTGAAGCGTCTTTGCAGACTGGAAGTAGATGCACCGCCTTGGTCTAGCACAAACTCGCATGCTTCATAGAAAAGCTCATCTTCTTCATTTGAAGCAAAGCTTTGCTGCTTTTTCAACAAATCTTCTTGATCAAATAAGTATGTTGGCTTCATTTGCTTTTTGACATGATCTACAACGCGATCAATTTCTTCATCTGAAACAAAGTTCCCTTGAATTCGAACGCTTTTAGAAGATCCGTTTTCAAGAAGCAGCATATCACCTTTACCTAATAGCTTCTCTGCTCCTCCTGTGTCGATAATTGTACGTGAATCAACTTGCGAAGAAACAGAAAATGCGATACGCGTTGGCACATTTGCTTTAATTAAGCCTGTAATAACATCTACGGAAGGACGCTGCGTTGCAAGCAATAAGTGAATGCCACACGCTCTTGCCTTTTGTGCAATACGGCAAATAGCTTCCTCTACTTCCCCTGGAGATACCATCATCAAGTCGGCAAGTTCATCAATAATAATAACTAGATACGGCAGCTCCCCGCTTTTTTCATTATGTTCTTTTACACGTTCGTTGTATTTTGTAATATCACGTACGCCCGCATGTGCAAACAGTTCGTAACGGCGCTCCATTTCCTCTACTGCCCACTTTAAAGCTGTAGTAGCTGCTTTCGCATCCGTGATAACCGGGCTGACTAAATGCGGAATGCCGTTGTAAGGAGCTAGCTCAACCATTTTAGGGTCAATTAACATAAGCTTGACTTCGTGTGGCGCAGCTTTATAAAGCAAGCTGACGATAATGGTATTAATACACACACTTTTACCAGACCCCGTCGCTCCAGCAATTAAACCGTGAGGCATTTTGTTCAAGTCAGTCACAACCGGCGTTCCTGAAATATCTAACCCTAACGCCACCGTTAAAGGAGAGTTATCTTTTCTAAAAGAAGGATGCCTCAAAATTTCGCGAATTAACACCGGCTTACTTTGACGATTTGGCACTTCAATTCCAATCGTATTTTTCCCTGGAATTGGCGCTTCAATTCGAATATCACGCGCGGCTAGGCTCAGTTTAATATCATCTGTTAAATTCGTAATTTTGTTCACTTTCACACCGGGCTCAGGATGTACTTCAAATCTGGTTACGGTAGGACCTTGCGTGACGTTTACGACCTTAGCTCGAACGTTAAAGTTTTTTAATGTCATATCCAAAAGCTCACGCTGCTCATCCGCCCATTGATTATCTTCTTCAATAGCAGCTGGAGGAATGTTAAGCAAGTTCATTCCAGGAAATGCATAAGGAGAAGAAGCTTTTACATTTACAGGTTCTTCAGATTTTAATGAAGCCTGCGGAACCACTTCTTCGGTTTTTTCACCGTGAACTTCTTCTTGCCTACTTACTTCCGTTTTTTTTTGCAGAGCTTCTGCCTCCTGCCTTTGGTATGAACCTTGGGACGACTGACTTTTTTCTCGAGCGCTGTTATCCATCTTCGTGCGGTCTTTTTTCAGCATCATTACGTTAAAAGGCACTAATCGCTTACCGCGAGCTCGTTCAGCATTCCCTGGCTGTTCTGCAGGTACAAGAGGTTCTACAGCTGACTCTTGCTGTACTTGTCCTTGTAACTCTTGACTTTCTTGCATCCTGCTCTCTTCCTCTTTTATCACTGAATTTTCAAGCTCTCGGTGCACAACAGCGGATACCGCTTCTGGTTGCCATTCATCAGCTGCGGGTTGCGATGGATGTAAACTTTCAGAATTCAGCTCATGTTCTGCTTCAACATGAACACTGTTTGTTGGCTCTTCTAGAATGACGTGACTTTCTTTTTCAGCGGCTGGAACTTCTTCTCTCTTTCTAGGCTTTAGTGCTTCTACTTCTTCTGCTTGTAAAAACGCTGGGCTTTCTTCCATCAACGTTTCTGCTCCTGCCTCTTCAGCTTCATTTCCGATTTCTTGTTGGAAAGAAACGGATGATTCAAACGGAGGCGTTTCCTTTGAAATTGGAGCCTCTTCAGCTACTGCTGTTTCTTCCGCCAAATCCCAGTCGGTAGCTTTCTCTTTTGCCACTAACGGTTCGACCGCATGTGATTCTTCAAAAGTTGGAACCTCTTCCTGTTCTTTTACGGCTACTGAAGAACTTGGCTTTTCTTCAGGAAATGATATCTTCTCTTTTTGATTTTCCTCATATTGCTTCCACTGAGCAAAACGCTGAGAAGACAGTTGCATCATTTCTTCCGTTTCTTGAATCTGTGCTTCTTCCGCTATAGGCTTAGAAACTGGTTTTCTTAACGGCTCTACAACAGACGTATTCATCGCTCGTCGGTAAATTTCATCTTCAAACGCTGCTTTTGATAACTGTGTACTCGGAAGCTCATATTCTACTACTTCCTCACTTCCGTTTTGTACAACATTAGAAGGCCGCTTATTAAACCCATAAACAGGTGAAGGGATTTCAGTCGGACGGAACGGACGTTTTCTTACTTGCGGAATCGCTTCTTTCTTTTCAGATACCGCTTTTAACGGCTGAGATACTGACTTAGGCTGCGTTAGCGCCGACTTGCGAACAGGCTCTTGATAAAACGGAGCCGGTGCCTTTTTTGCTACAGGCCTTGGTTCATTTTTAGGAGCTGCTGCCTTTTTTGCTTCTCCGGTATCATCAATTAAAGGGAAACGAAACGTTCCTTTTGGGTATTGATAAGCTACTTTTGTATGAACATCTTGCTGCTCTTCACTGTAATTCCGCTTTTGCGTTCTGGCCGAGTGTGGAACAGAAGGTTTTGGCGCTGCTTTCATCACTGGCTTTTGATGAACTGACTGCATTTGTTTAGGCTTAGTAGCCTTCTTTTTAGGAATTGTTTTTTCTCTATTTAAAGGGTATTCTTCCGTTGTATTTCCATGTTCGTCTACAACGATTTCTTTCACTTCGTATCCTAGTAAATAATCCATTACTTTTCGTACAAAACCCATTTTTATCACTCTTTCTATCAGACTATCTTACTTCGTTTAGCCTCTTATATCGCAGTGCTGCGACATCTACAAAAAGCTATCCATGCATCCTTTATTTACCTTTGGCCTCAAAGTATTCTCTGAGATGGATATATATACTATCTTTTCATTTATCATTCTATCACGTATGCTTGAACTCTTACTATAAAATCTACTATTTTGCTTCCCTTATTTATACAGTAAAATTCCTCTTTGCAAAAATATTTTTTCATGTTTAATTAGCACTCATAATTAAACGCGAAAAAAGCCACTAGTCTAGACTAGTGGCTTTTAATTTTATCAAACCTTTTTAAGAATTGACAATTGCTTTTCAGCAACTGTAACGCTTTGAAATATACGTGTAAAAAAACATCCTGCTTTTGCCCTATAAATTAGTATCACACCCTGCTTTTATGCTTGAAAAGGCTGACCTACTTCATATTTGTCTTCAAGTACTAAAATCCCTTTTTCTTGAGGAGCGTTCGGAAGCGCCAGCTCTTTAGCAGAGCAAATCATGCCTGAAGAAGGTACACCGCGCAGCTCTGCATCTTTAATGATCATACCGCTTGGCATAACCGCTCCTACTTTTGCTACGACGACTTTTTGACCTGCGTCTACATTTGGTGCTCCACATACAATTTGAAGTGTTTCTGTGCCAACATCTACTTTACAGATGTTTAGCTTATCTGCATTTGGATGCTTTTCTTTTTCTTGAACATATCCAACTACAAACTTAGGAGATAAATCCACTTCAAGTTTACCTTCAAAACCGCTTTCGCTAAGTACACGATTTACTTCTTCCACCATTTCTTCTGTTAATTCAAGAGAACCATTTCCCTCTACTTTTAACTTAGAAGAAGCATGAAAGATGTTATAGCCAGCCGTTGTATTTGATTTTTGATCAAAGATACGCACAACGTCGCTTTTTGTTTCAAACGTGCGATTTTCAATTGCAATATCTTCTAGCTTGACGATTAACGTATCGCCGATACCTTCTTTATTATAAAAAAGATTCATAATTAGTCCCGTCCTTTACTGCGATTTTTTCCTAGAATAAAAATAGGTTCTAGCTCACCGTTTTCGTATAAAAATGAAAGAGCTGTGATGGGTACACGTCCACTTGCAAAAAAGCTCATGGTCATTTGCGCAAGAATATCATAACCCGTTTCGTTTTGGATATCAGCTAGAATCAGCACATCTTGATGAGGTACTGCTACAGCCATTGTGCCCGAAACACTAGAAGCAAAATCTTGCAAAAATGCCTCGTTAAGAATTCGGCTTGCATCGTATCCATCGTTCTGATTTACAAAATAAAAGTCATTGCCTGCTACCGTATCTTTTTTATGTGAAATCGGCAAAGAGCGAAGATTAAATTTAGCCATTTCCCGCACTGCGGATAGATCTAAATTTTCCTTACGAATTAGTTTCTCATCTAATAGACGATATGTATTGCCTAAATCAAGCGCATAATAAATGCGTGTTTCAGCTGTATGTTCATCATAAATCAACGGCACGTCTTCATTCGATTTATCCGGAAAAGACGTTGAGCGAATAACTGGATAAATGCGCTTTTCTTTTCCCGTTACCTGCTGTTCATCGTTCATAACACGAAGAGCTTCTTTTATATAATATACCATTTCATCTAGAGCCGCTTCCTTTTTTTCTTCCCATTTTGCAATTAGCCCGGGTAAAGAAATGGTTACACCTTTTTTCGTTTCCTTATGTTCAACGCGAAGCGTATCTTTTTCACGGTCAAATAAAAATGACCAATCCGCACCCGTTAATCGCTCTTCAAGTAGCTTTCTCATCTTTTGACTATTCATTTTCGCCATATTTACGCCTCCTTTTCTCATTTTTATGTATGAAGACTGATAGCAATTTATCGCTATCAGTCTTCACTTGTTTTATGCATTTAAGCCGTTAATGAACTCTTCAATTTCTTCTTTTGTTTTACGGTCTTTGCTGACAAAACGTCCTGTTTCTTCTCCGTTGCTGTAACCAACAAAGCTTGGAATACCAAAGATGCTTAATTCTGCACAAAGATCGATAAAGTCGTCGCGATCCACATAGTGAAATGTATACTCGCTATGATTCGCCTCAATTTCTGGAAGCACAGGCTCGATTACTCGGCAATCTGGGCACCAGTCTGCTGAAAACATCATGATATGCTTTCCCTCTTTAATGACTTCTTTGTATTGTTCAATTGTTTGCATTTTTTCCATTTTTCTTTCCTCCACTTTTTCTTTTACTTTCGTATTTAAACGGCTAAAGCCCCATACATTATTTAATCCTTCTACATCAAAACATAGTATATGAGTTGTTGCAACTATCATACACTGATGCTTTTCTATTATAAAGGGTTACAAAGAAATTTCCTATTGAACAGCTTGATTTGTCCTAAAATCCAGCTGTCCTTTTAGCATTAAAACAACTTGATAAAACATAGCGGTCCGATCTAAATTCCCATTGGTGAAAATGCCGATTGCTCCTTCTTTTTTTCGAATATTTTTTTGGTTTGTATACATTTCCATAGCTTCGGCTAATTCTTTTTTATCATGACGAAGCATGTCGGCTACCGCTTCAGGAAGCCGAATACGAGCTCCTCCACCTAAAATCGGTTCAAGGTCCTTAGAGGTAACAAGACTTCCCCAATTGCAAAGGAATAAGCCATGAGGTGTTTCCTGCACCCCTCCTTCGAGCCCAATGCCGATATCAGCACCTGTCTCTTTAACAGCAGCACGCGCGCGGTTAATCGCTCCTTGGATGGTTTCTTCATCAGAAAAAGGCTGTGGTGACACCCCGGACTGCACGTCTACCTCTACATATGTAAAAGTATCTCCAAATACTTTTTTTACTGCATTTACTTTTGTTGGGTTCTTCGTTCCGATTGCAATTTTCATTTTTTTCTCCTGTCATGATGAAACAAAGCAACCGCAAAAGCAGCTGCTTTGTTCTTCTTTATCCGTTTTGTTTAATCGTATCAAGCGTTGTTTGGTCTGTAGAGCGTACAAGTTTGACTAATAATTCTTTTGCAGCTGCATAGTCATCCACATGAATCATAGATGCATGGGTATGAATATAACGTGAACATACGCCGATCACTGCAGAAGGAACTCCGTTATTAGAAGTATGAACGCGCCCTGCATCCGTACCTCCTGGAGAAACGAAGTATTGATAAGGGATGCTGTTTGTCTCAGCTGTATCTAAGATAAATTCTCTCATTCCTCTATGTGTGACCATCGTACGGTCAAAGATACGAAGTAATACGCCTTTTCCTAATTGTCCAAATGCATTTTTATCGCCTGACGTATCGTTAGCAGGACTAGCATCTAGTGCATAAAACAAATCCGGTTTAATCATATTCGCAGCTGATTGAGCACCGCGAAGTCCTACTTCTTCTTGAACAGTAGCTCCAGAATATAAGATATTTGGCAATTTTTCATTTTTTACTTCTTTTAATAATTCAATCGCAAGTCCGCACCCATAGCGGTTATCCCATGCTTTTGCCAGTATTTTCTTTTCATTTGCCATTGGCGTAAACGGACAAATCGGTACAATTTGATCGCCAGGACGAATGCCCATTTCTGCTACTTCCTGCTTGCTATCTGCGCCCACATCAATCATCATATTTTTAATGGCCATTGGCTTGTTGCGCTGTGATTCGTCTAATAAATGGGGAGGGATAGAAGCAATTACGCCGGTGATAGGACCTTTTTTTGTCACAACATGGACGCGTTGAGCTAGAAGTACTTGACTCCACCATCCTCCTAGAGTTTGAAAACGAAGCATTCCTTTATCAGTTACAGACGTAACCATAAATCCTACTTCGTCCATATGTCCTGCTACCATTACTTTAGGACCTTTTTCTTCATTATAGCGAACGCCGAATAAACTTCCTAACCCATCTTGAATGACTTCATCTACAAGGGGTTCAATTTGCGAGCGCATAAATGAACGTACTTGATGTTCGTTTCCAGCGGCACCTGGTAACTCCGTTAATGTTTTAAATAGAGATAGCGTTTCATTGTTCATATATACTCTCCTTTATGTATCATTTTCTTTATTGTATCGAAAACCGGAAATAGTTGCTAGTTCCGTCCTTCTCTTCTATGACTCAACTTAACAAAGCATTCGACAATTTGATATAATGATGAAAACATATCCTTAAAAAGCAGGTGAATAACGTGAAATGGACTCAACTAATAGCAGGAGCTGCAGTCGGATTTGCAAGCGCTTATATTATTCAAAAAAGAACGTCGTCAATTTCCTCATCGGAAGCCCTTACGATTGTTAAAAGCGCTTTTAAACAAAATGGGGCAATCGACGGCTCATGGATTGAAACGACGACTAAGGTCATTCAAAAGCATGGTCTCTCTTTTTATGGTTATACAGGTGGAATTATCAGAACACGTGATGCAAAACAGGAACATTACGAGTTTTTCATTGATAAAAAAAGCGGTGCTATTATTGAATTGACGCTGAATACACCCGTTTAATTTCGTCAACTATTTCTCCTTTGTTATCCCATTTTACAGCTCGATAAAAAGCATCATGATAAAAACTTAGCCAAGCTTGATGCTCATAGGCATAAGCTAACCACTGCTGCTTTTGTTCAATCGAAGTCATTGGATAGTCATCATACGCCATTACCCATAAGACATTTTGATGTGCATGTGTTGGCAAAAGATCGCCCATGTGCACTAAGATGTCATTGTTTCCTTTTAATATAACTACAGCATGACCATCGCTGTGACCGCCGGTATGATGAACCGTTACTCCAGGCACAATTTCATCTTTGTCGCTAAATGTTATTACTTGATGCTGAATAAATTCCCAATTTTGTTTCCAATACGTATTTTTAGAACGTATATTAGGATTCCTCATTTCATTCCACTCGATGTCACTAACAAAAATTCTTGCATTTGGAAAAGCAGAGGAAAAGTTTCCGTTGATACATTTTGTTAAGCCTGACACATGATCAAAGTGGAGATGCGTCATAATGATATGAGTAATATCTTCGCACGTGAACCCTAACTTTTGTAAGTCTTCAGCAATAAATGATTCTTCCGTTACGCCAAAATGACGCTTTTTTTTCTCATCCAACATCCCATTTCCTATACCTGCATCAATTAACATGAGGTGTTTTTCAGTTTGAACGAGCAAAGGATCAGTCCTCATGGAAATTCGATTCCCGTCTGAAATGGGATATTTTTTTGTCCAAAGCTCTTTTGGAACAACACCAAACATTGCCCCTCCATCTAAATGATTATTCCCTCCACGAAGCCATGTAACTTTTAATTCGCCTATTGTTAGCGTTTCCATTTTACACCTCCATTATATTCCTTTTTATTTTATCACTATCCCCTTCTCTTTTTGAACAAAAAAAGACTGAGGAACTCAGTCTTTTTCATTCAGGTATTTTACTTCACAGCGGTAAATGCGGCTGCCTTTTTGTGAAAATTTCTCTTCATATTCCGTCATAACATTGCCTTCAAAATCGCTTTTATGCAAATCTAAGCTAATGTACTTGAGAAGAAGTCCATATTCTGAAAAGCTTGTCAATGAATACTCAAATAGCCCTTGATTATCTGTTTTAAAGTGAATTTCTCCACCATCAACCAGCAGATTTTCATACATGCTTAAGAACGTTTTGTATGTTAAGCGGCGCTTGGCATGTCTCTTTTTTGGCCATGGATCAGAGAAATTGAGATAAACGCGACCCACATCATTTTTTGCAAAAAACTCACTAAGATGGTTAGCATCTACATTCAACAACTTTAAATTTGGAAGCTCTTCTTCAATCAATCGTTCTAGAGCACTTAAGATGACACTTTCATACATTTCAATTCCAATATAGTTGATATGCGGATTTTGTTTAGCCATCCCTACTAAAAATTGGCCTTTTCCTGTTCCTACTTCAATATGAAGAGGATTTTCATTTCCAAAAACTTCTTTCCAGTTTCCTTTATACTCCGCTGGATTTGGAACCACGTATTGGGGATTTTCAGCAATTTTATCTTTTGCCCAAGGTTTGTTTCGTAATCTCATGTTGCACCTCTTTAATTTATTTTGACGCATTGAAAATGTCGGTTATTCGAAACAACCGACATTTTCATGCATAATTGTGTTTAGATAGAAAAAAATAAGAGCATCATACGAGAAAGGATGATGCTTAATGCCTTTAAATGCCGAACACCAAATGAATATAGTAAAAGATATTTTATCTAATCATCAAAGTGATTGCTGCGGAACGGTTGCGGAATGTGAACAGGTTGAACGTTTAATTCAATCAATGTTAGCAAAAGGATATGCTAGCACAGACGTACAAGCAACACTACAAAACGTTTATAAATACACGCAAGATGCAAAAAGTGCTGCTCATTTAGACGAACATATTCAAACCAATCAACAAAATTTATCACAATGGGTCCAAGAACTATCTACCTTGTCATAACCTTTGCTACTGTGCTTGAATGTCGTTGACGAGCAACATCCGAAGATATTCAAGCCAGTAATTCATTTCAGAATGTTCATTTTTCGAACGATGCCATTCAATGAATAAAATGGTTTGACTTATCACATACCACTTCATTCTCGTTTTCAAGTTCTCAGTTAGTTCAACCCCATAATGCTCAAGCCATTCTTCCCACTGAGATGGATTGATGTACCAATAAAGCAATAAACCTAAATCAATAGCAGGATCTGCAATCATCGCTCCGTCCCAATCGATTAAATATAGCTGCGTATTCTCTCCAAGCATCCAGTTATTGTGGTTCACATCACAGTGACATACCACATATTTATCTGTCTGAATGGACGGAAGCTCTGCTTGTAAATAGCTGATTCCCTGCTCTACAATACTCTCTTTTTGAAGTCGCTCGTCCACGTTCTCTAGAATATCGGCTAGCACGTCTCGGGGAAGAAGCGGTGTTTTCCCTAACCTTTTCAACATATCTAATAACTCGTTTGAATGATGAATTTTACTAAGCAATTCTGTCACTCGACTCGAATTCATATCTTTTGGTTTTAATTCTCGACCATCTAGCCAGTGCTGAGCTGTGATCACATCTCCATTTTCCATTCGTCTTGTCCACACGAGCTTCGGTACAATTCCTTCAGCTGACAATACTGCTAAAAAAGGTGATGAATTACGCTTTAAAAAAAGCTTTCGGTCTTGAAATTTTGCAAAATAAGCTTCTCCTGTCGCTCCGCCAGCAGGAGTAATTTCCCATTCGCTTCCTAATATATCTTCCAACCAATTCACCTTCAATTTCAACACACACATTTCGTTTAAAAATTTCACTCAATAAAGCAATCTATTAAGACATCATGACGTTATTTTCTTAGTAAATAAAAAAGACGGCTATTGAGGATATGTATCAATAGCCATCCTTTATAAATATTATCTCCATCACACTTTTTTCGTCAAGTGGTTGAAGACAATAATTACGTTTGAAATAAAATAAGAACGCTAAGCTTTGGAACATTTATAGCATTATCCTCTATAGTAGGATACCCATTTTTATATACTTTACAATGATCAAGTGCTATTTTCCATGGTCCTTCTGGCAAAACTACTTTTTCTTCCATTAGGCCTTGATTAAAAAACACAATAATATTCTTCCACGGATCGTAAGCCAATACGTTTGATAAGCAATAGCCAATAACGGATTTCGGCGTGTTTAGAAAAGAGACATGCTGCCTAATCGCTGAAGCATCCCCCAAGCGAAATGCATCGTGCTGTTTGCGAATACGAATCAGCTCTTGAACCCAATTCACATCAGAAGAAAATTCCCTTCTTCGATTCCAATCGAGTGCATTAATATCATCGGGTGAATTATAGCTGTTCTCTACGCCTTTTTTAGTGCGGTAAAACTCTTGACCACTATGAAGAAACGGTATGCCTTGTGAAAGAAGCACAATAGCAGTAGCAAGGCGATGACGACTTCTACGAGTGTCTTCGTCTTCTTCTCCGTTTGAATTCGTTAACTTATCCCACAGCGTATGATTATCATGTGATTCAACATAATTAATTGACTGTGCTGGATTTATAAATAAAGCGGGACTGTCTTCTTTATCCAGAATGCTACCCGCTATCACAGATTGCACTGCTTCTTTTTGATGAATATTCCCGCTGATAAAACCTTTTTCATACACATCGAACGTGCTTCCTTTTACAGAATCTCGAAAGCGGTCATTAAAATAGCCGATTTGAGGTGTTTGGCGGGCATTCGCCATCATTGCTTTTTGAGTGTGGGGAAGAGGCGTATTTAAATCCCAGCCTTCGCCAAACACCAAAATAGTAGAATCAATTTCATTTATTTTTTCCCGAATGATTTTCATCGTTTCTATATCTAAAATCCCCATGAGGTCAAAACGAAAACCATCAACATCGTACTCTTTTATCCAAAATAATACTGAATCGATAATAAACTTTTGCGCCATTTTCCGTTCAGAAGCAAAATCATTTCCTACTCCCGTCCCGTTCGAAGGCATCCCAAACTCATCATGTCGAAAATAATAGCCCGGAACAATTTTTTCAAAAGGTGATTCTTCTCGTACAAATACGTGATTATAAACTACATCTATAATAACACGGAATCCCTGTTGATGAAGCGTTGATATTAATTGCTTCACTTCAACAATACGAGTGGTGGGATTTGAAGGGTCAGCAGAGTAGCTTCCTTCCGGCACATTAAACAACAATGGATTATACCCCCAATTATAAGAAGCATGAGGATTTAATTCATCTACTCCGCCAAAGTCGTTAATAGGAAGAAATTCAAGATGGGTCACTCCTAGCTCTTTTAAATAATGGAGGCCTGTTGGTTTGCCTGGCTGACCGCTTGATTCAGTAACAGCTAGGTACGTACCTTTTTTTTCTATCCCGCTTGAAGGATGAATAGAAAAGTCTCGAACATGCATTTCGTAAATAACGGCATCCGTTGGCTGAAGGAAAGGCGGCTTTTCATGGGGATGAACATAGGCTGTATGAAGATTTATCAGAACTCCGTATTCACTATTTGCTGTAGCTGCAACGGCATAAGGGTCCACCGCTTCATTTGTCCGACCGTTTACATCTATTAAAAATCGATAATAATACCCTTCTTTATCTAAGGGAAGTTCCTTTTCCCATACGCCTTTTCTTTGACGAGTCATAACGTACAGTTCTTCTTCTCCGCTATTTGCATGTATTAATTTTAAAACCACTGCTGATGCAGTCGGGGCCCAGACTTTTATCATAATATGATCTGAATAAAAGGCTGCACCCAAATCATTTTGATTATAATAAAATCTTTCATCAAACTCTTTTGTTCGTATAACAGCCCCTACCTGCAACGGAACTTTCTGCCCGTGATTATCACAGATAACGTACGAATGTCCAATTTCTATGCTCTCTTCAACCTTACCTTCATATTTGATAAAACCTTCTAATTCATGTACGTTTTCAATAGAGATGGTCTCATGCATTTGTGCACCTTTAATCACAAAAAAATCAATTTGACCTTCATGATAAGAAGTTGGAACTAAAACAGTAATACGATCTATTTGATCTAAATAAGCCTGAAACTTATTATCACCAGTCATCCTTTTCTCCTCCTTATGCCAATTACCTCTTTAGTAGCATTATATGTAGCAAACGCAAAAACGAAAGCACTTTCATAGCATGAATGTTCGGATTATTCACCTGCTTCGAATTCCCGGTCAAAATAAATACTCTGGCTGTGTTCGAGCAGTACCTGAGCTGCTTTCATCTGTTTAAACTTTAAAGGCGCTTTAGATTTCCTAAGTTCATAAAACCATTCTTCATACTTTCTAGCATCTACAAATTCAACCTGATAAGGCTCCGCAGCGTAGTCAATGTATCCATTTCTGCTTAGTAATATTTTCTTTACGCTATGTTCAATATCGTGAGTACGATAGATACTTCGGACAATTTGCTCCATTCGATTTAACCCAATTAACGGATTTAATATCTTTTTTTGATCTCTTCCTCTTAACTCTGTCCAAAAATTTTCTTTTGAATACTGAAAAACAGCACTTTTATATGTTTCTATTAAACAAATACAGAGGGTTTCCGTTGGAGTAACAATAATGATATCCCCTTCTACCGGAGCTTTATTAATCAGGAAAACAGGCTTGTACATCACGAGATACGTATCAGGAAAGCGCTGAATAAAATAACGGAGAGCTTCATCATGGTAATATTTACGATCTGCTTGCGAGAACTCAAATAAAGTGGATGTAGCCCATTTCATTTGAAGATCAAATACATTTTCTAAAAACAATATTTTCAAATCTTCCGCTGTTTGTGGAAGAGTTGTAAACCTCAATAGCTCTTGATTTTCCACGCTATCGCTAGAGAACGCTTCTTCCACTTCAAGCGTTTCTTTTTTCCTTGTAAACCGCTCTTTTGCTTTTTGCAAAAATGAACGTTGAGCTTTTGTTTCTTCTTTTACAGGAGGGCCATGTAATAGCCCTTGTTCAAACAATTGCTTTGCTTTCTTCCAATTATGTTTTTTTAAATGATTAAACTGAGACGTGTAGTGATAAACGTCTTTTTCATAACGGGAAATATAATCTTGCACCTTAAGTAGCTGCGCCACGTTTACATCAATCCCCTAATTAAAATTCCTCTAACACTTGGTTCACCGATTGTTTCTCTATTATCATCGGCGTTTTCTTTCCTTTAATAAGAGTGATCTTTAAATAACCTCTCTCCATGCTTGTATGTTCATATGCTACTGTGACTGCAATGAAAAAGATAGTATTTTTTTATATTTAGGTTTGCTAGCAGGGTGAACTTCAAAAAGGGCAAATGAACTTACTTGAAACTGTTCTTCAACCGACGTTTGCTTTAACTGCTCTTCCGAAAGCCCGGCTTCCCCTCCCCACTTCTTTGCAATCGTAATATGAGGACGATAAGGACGTTTTTCGTATAAGCCGCTTAGGTCTCCCCATACAGCTTGTATATCCCTTTGTAGATTCACAAGCTTATCATTTGGCTTAAGGCTTACATAAAGCACTCTAGGCTTGTTATACGCACCGAACACATCGTACTGAACGGTCTGCAGTGAAAAACTTGAATGACGGGAGGCTACTTCTTTTAAGCGGTTAATCAGCTTTTCCTTTTTGTTATCTACAAATCCTAAGAATTGTAGTGTTATATGATAATCGTCAGGGTATGTCCATTGTTTAAAAGGAAAAGGTGTTAATTCTTTTGCCCAATTTTCTGCCTGATATGCAATGGAGACTGGCACGTTGATTCCAATAAAATAGTGTTGATCACTTTTCATCAAATCCCTCCTTTTCTTTTCATTATCTTTCCCCAATTTGTCATGTTCAAAAAGAGCTAGATTTATTTTAAAGGTTTTCTGGATCAAATAGAGAGGTTTTTCTGAAAATTTGTCATGTGCTTAAAAAATAAGAAATTGTGTTATCATAGAAATAATACAGAGAATTTTTATAAGAAAAGGATGAGAAAAATGAAAGTTGTTAACAATATGGCTGATTTGATTGGCGAGACACCTCTTGTTAAATTGAATCGTCTTCAACCAGCAGATGGAGCATCCGTTTACTTAAAACTAGAATTTTTTAATCCGAGCCGTAGTGTAAAAGACCGTGCTGCTTTTAATATGATCGTGGAAGCTGAAAAAGCAGGCTTGCTCAATGAAAATTCCACCATTATTGAACCAACGAGCGGAAATACAGGTATTGGCTTAGCTATGAATGCAGCAGCAAGAGGGTATCGTTCTATTTTAGTCATGCCCGATACGATGACTCAAGAACGAATTAACTTGTTAAAAGCATATGGTGCTGAAGTTGTTCTAACACCTGGCGATGAAAAAATGCCTGGCGCAATCCGTAAGGCAGAAGAGCTTACAAAAGAAATTCCAAATGCATTTATGCCCATGCAGTTTGAAAATAATGCAAACCCTGACGCACATCGAAAAACGACTGCTAAGGAAATTATTGAGGCAATGAACGATTTAGGAAAAGACCTATCTGCTTTTGTTGCTACTGCTGGAACAGGCGGAACGATCACGGGCACAGGTGAAGTCCTAAGAGAAAACTACCCAAATATGACCGTTCATGTTGTGGAACCAGCTGGGTCTCCTGTATTATCTGGAGGAAGACCTGGAAAGCACAAGCTTGTAGGAACAAGCCCTGGATTTATTCCTGATACGCTTAACATAGAGGTTTACGACGAAATTTTAAAAATTAAAGATGAACAAGCCTACGATATTACGCGACGCCTAGCTTCTGAAGAAGGGATTTTAGTCGGTCCTTCATCTGGCGCTGCGTGCTATGCTGCTATCGAGGTAGCCAAAAAATTATCTCCTGATCAAGTGGTCGTATGTATTGCTTGCGATACAGGTGAACGTTATTTATCAAGCGACCTATTCTCATATGAATAATAAAGAGGCTGGAACAAAAGGATTTTAGCCCAAATGAAAAACGAACCATGAATCAACATGTTTGATTCATGGTTCGTTTTTTTGTGATGGTGAATGTAGGTTCATCGGTTTCGTTACTTCTAGCAGTTGATTGGAGGGCAAGGCGAAGACTCCTGCGGGAAAAGCAGAACAGGCGAGACCCCGCAGGAGCCCAGGCGACGAGGAGACTCAGCGGCCGCCCGCGGAAAGCGAAGCCTTGCATGGAAATCAACTGCGGTGTCACAAACAGTCCAGCTCATGTATCCTAGTTATTCATCTTTAAATTGGATTCGTTTCGTTATGTCTCAACCTCTTTTTATTTAGCCAATTCGTAAATAGCCTGTGCATAAATAGCTGTTGCACGAAGCAAATCTTCAATTACCATGTACTCGTCTTTTTCGTGCGCTACTTCTTCACGGCCTGGGAAAAGAGGTCCAAATGCCACACCCGCTTCTAATGCTCTGGCATATGTTCCTCCTCCAATTGAAATAAGCGTAGGTTCTTCATTTGTTTGTTCTTGGTAAACCTTTTGAAGCGTTTGAATAAGCTCATGTTTTTGATCGACGTGATGTGGTTTAGAATCTGTAAAATGTTTGATAGTCATTTGATAAGATTCACTTTTTTCTTTAATCGTATCAATAATATCGTCAATATGAGCTGATACAGGATAGCGAATATTTAAGCCAAAGTGCCCCGCTTCTTCTTGATTATAAGACATGATTCCCACATTTATCGTTAAATCACTCGTGACCTCATCTTTGCGATTTAAGCCCATTTTTTCTCCTAGTGCATCTTGGACTAAATACGCATTTGCATAACCTACAAACTGATTAGCTTGTTCATCAAGTTCTAATGTGTGTAAAAAGCGAAGAAGTGTAAGCCCAGCATTTTTCCCTTTATCAGGCACGCTTCCATGTGCTGAAACTCCTTCTAGAGTAAGTGTATACGCACCGCTCTTTTCGGTTATTGAACCTTTTAAAGACTTATCTTTTAAAAATTGATCATATTTATTTTTAATATCGGTTTCACTATGGAATTCAAGAACAGCTGTTGCAAGATCAGGAACCATATTGTAGCGTCGCCCAGAGACAAATGATGTAAGCTGGACGCTTCCCTTTGTTCCTTCAATGGGCTGCTGGCGAATTTCTACATCTGTAATGCCTTTTTCAGCATAAATGATAGGAAAATCCGCATCCGGCGCAAATCCCATCGTTGGCATCTCTTCATGATTGAAGTAGTGGTCCACACATCTCCAGTCACTTTCTTCATCCGTTCCAATAATCATTCGAACCCGCTTAGATAGAGGAAGCCCTAAATCTTTCACAATTTTCATCGCATAATAAGCAGCCATCGTCGGGCCCTTATCGTCGATTGCTCCTCTAGCAAAAATTTTCCCGTCTTTTATTTCACCGCCGTATGGATCAACCGACCACCCGTCTCCTTCAGGAACGACGTCTACGTGACACAAAATGCCAAGAAGGTCTTTTCCTTCTCCCGCTTCAATATGACCTGCATATCCGTCTACGTTCTTGACGGAAAACCCGTCATTTTTTCCTTTGTTTAAAAGAAAGTGAAGCGCTTGAGCAACTCCAGGTCCAAATGGCTCTTCTTTTTTTTCTGTGCTTGTCAAAACACTTTTAATTTGCAAAAAACGCTGCGTCTCAGCTAGAATTTCAGCTTCTCTTTTTTGCACTTCCTCTTTCCAATTAATTGCTGTCATCTGTGTGCCTCCTTTGCCTGCTTTTACAGATTGTATCTATCATTACTATTGGTAAATTTAACTTTATCATACCTTTATATAGAAAGAAATAATTGTCTCTTTCCTTTCATATCAAAGGTTTACAGAGTCAAAATTCCGGGAAATAATTTGTAGGCACAATCGATAAAAACGGATTCTATTTGTTTATTGTTTACATATACTATAAAAAATGTGCAAATAGAGGAAGGAGATGTTACGAAAGGATTACATATTTATATCATTTTTTGTAAATATTGTGTTAATTTGCGTTTTCTCTTTTATTTTTCTGTCGATTTTGTGTACAATAAGGATAAGGACTGAAATAGTGCTTGACATCTCAGAGTTATAAAGAAGTTGTGCCTTACGAAAAACGAATAAGGAAGTGGTTTTTTGAAACCTTCAACTAATCGAATGCTAACTCGTATCAAATCGGTCTATATGTTCATTTGTAAAAATGGAACAGTTACAACGCAAGAGCTCGTAGACGAATTTGGTATTACACCAAGAACCATTCAGCGTGACTTGAATGTGTTAGCATATAATGATTTAGTTCGCAGCCCAAGTCGCGGTACATGGACGACTACGCAAAAGAAGGTCAAGATGTCATCCTAGTAAGTTTATTTCAAGGGTAGTAAGTGATTTATATATAGAGATAAAATTCTACGCAGTAGAAAGTCAAGACTTGGACGAGTGCATAGTCCCCCGCTCCATTTGCACGTCAAGCAGAGTTGGTACTCGTTTAAGTGCTTTAACGTGAAATGTTTCACTTGTCGAATAAAGTGGACAAAAAAAGGAACCATTTTAGACTTAGGTTCCTTTTTCTTTCGCCTCTTCTTAGGCATTTGATTTTTGTAATAAAGCTAGTTCTTCTTCCGTTAACTCCCTGTACTCTCCTAAATCTAACGACTCGTCTAATAGCAAAGCTCCCATAGATAAACGTTTTAAATACGTTACTTTTTTTCCTCTTGCTTCAAACATACGCTTCACTTGATGAAATTTCCCTTCAACAATCGTTAATTCAATTTCTGATTCCACACCGCTTGTTAGTACCTTTAACTCTGCTGATTTTGTTACGTATCCATCATCAAGAGTGACACCCTGTCTAAATGCTTCAGCATCTTCTTCACTCACCGGCGCATTAATTTTTGCAAAATACGTTTTAGGAACGTGCTTTTTAGGAGATAGCAGCTGATGTGCAAGCTGACCATCATTTGTCAGCAGCAAGAGCCCTTCTGTATCTTTGTCTAAACGCCCTACCGGAAATGGGTCATACACAGCATCGTCAATTTCCAATAAGTCCAAAACTGTTTCATGAAGAGAATCTTCCGTCGCTGATATGACACCTTGCGGCTTATGCAGCATAAAGTAAACAAATTCTCGGTAAGAAACGGCTTCGCCATGCACAGTTATTTCTTGTTCATCTGGATTAACATGTACCTTAGCATCTTTAACCGCTGTACCGTCTACCTTAACAGCTCCAGTCTTTAAAAGACCTTTAACTTCTTTTCGGCTTCCGTACCCAATGGTAGAAAGCAATTTATCCAAACGCATGTAATATCCTCCTTTTTTTGAAAAGAAGATGACTCTAACGAGTCATCTTCTTATGCACTGCGCTGTTTATTTCGGCGCAGTATCTTTCGTTCAATTGCACCTGTTACCCTCGCTCCCATTACTTTTTCAAGCAGGCTTGAACGATAGGTAATAATAAAGTAAATAAGGCCGCCTACTGCTGCTCCTATAATCGTAATAACCGTGGCAGAGAATCGTCCTGGGGTTGTAAACAGACCAATTACTACTGAAACAATTTTTACGCTGATTCCCATAATCGCAACAAAAATGAGAATGAGCACAGAGCGTTTTATAAACTCACTGTAGTTATATTTTGCGTGTTTTTGAATAAGCGCAAACATATAAACAAGAGATACGATATAGCCTAGTGCTGTCGCTAAAACTGAACCGATCTCGTGGAACATAAGAATAAATGGCACGTTCACGACAATTTTCACAATCAATCCAAATAATAGACTTAAAACAGCATATTTTTGTTTGTTGATCCCTTGTAAAATAGCTCCATTAACCGTGAAAAACGAGAACAATAAAGCTACGGGTGCATAATAAAGCAAGACATTTCCACCCGCATCCGATGCATCTGTTCCAAAGAAAAACGTATATGCTGGACCAGCTAAAGCCATTAACCCTACAGATGCTGGCAGCACAAGAAACATAATCGTTTGATATGTTTGATCAATTTGCTTTTGCAATACATTATAATCTTTATTCACAAATGAACGTGTAATCGTTGGTACAAGAGTCAAACCGAATGCAGTAGCTAATGAAACAGGAATCATCACAAGCTTTGGAACATAAGACTGAACAATTCCGTTCATGGACTCCGCTATTTCTTTTTGTCCAGCCGCTACCATCGCACGGTTAAATGTGAATTGATCCACATACTGATAAAGCGGAATAGCTAAGCTGACAAATACATAGGGCAATGAATACGTAAGCAGCTCTTTAAAAATGGATACGGTAGAAATACGCGTAGGCGTTACCGTCTGCTCGTTCACCATTTTATCGAGATGAGGCTTTCGTTTTTTCCAGTACCAAATTAATACGGCAAGTCCAGCAAGAGCTCCTACAAAAGCACCCATTGTAGCAAATCCAACGGCTAGCGCAAGACTCCCATGTACAACTTTGATGACGATATAAGTGGATGCTAATAAAAAGACAACCCGCACAAGTTGTTCAACTACTTGTGAAACAGCTGTGGGTCCCATAGACTGGTGACCTTGGAAAAATCCTCGCATTAAACTCATCATCGGTACTACAATTAACGCAACACTAACCATTCGCATAACCATTACTACATCTTCTAAGGAGTTATTTAAATCAGAACCTCCAAGTGTAATTCTAGACATAACAGGCGCTAACGAATATAAAAGTAAAAATGCAAGTATTCCTGTGACAAGCATTAATTTCATGCCGGCCCGATACATTCTTCTACTCGTATAATAATCACCGAGTGCATTATATTTTGATACAAATTTCGATACGGCCATTGGCATACCGGCTGTAGCAATACTTAAATAAATAGCATATTGGTTATATCCATAACCAAACAGTGCTCCCCCTACGGTTCCAACAAGGATCGCAAATGGAAATAAATAAATCATTCCCAGAATTCGGGATACATAAGTGCCAAGCGTTAGCACAAAGGTCCCTCTTAACAATTTTGAATCAGACATACGTTTGCCTCCGATACTTAATGTTACATACTGATAATAATGATAGAATTGAAAAGAAGCAAGTGAGAGTATACACTAAGAAAGGTCTTATACTCACTCACACTCGTCAACAAGCTAAAAAACAAAGACTATAGCCCATTTTATCCAATGTTGAGAGATTTGTCAGTGAACAAACTAAAATTTTTTAAGAATAGACAGGTTGGTGAAAGTATGATATATGATGTAGTCGTAATCGGAGGAGGACCTTCTGGTTTGATGGCATCGATTGCAGCTGGTGAGTCAGGTGCAAACGTATTATTAATTGATAAAGGCAATAAACTTGGACGAAAGCTTGCCATTTCTGGAGGGGGCCGCTGTAATGTAACAAACCGCCTTCCGATTGATGAACTTATTAAACACATTCCAGGAAACGGACGCTTTTTATACAGTGCGTTTTCTGTTTTTAATAACGAAGATATCATCTCCTATTTTGAAGGCCTTGGAATTAAATTAAAAGAAGAAATCACGGGCGTATGTTTCCGGTTAGCAATAAAGCACAATCTGTTGTTGATGCATTAATTAGTGAACTTCACCGTCTTCGTGTAACAATTCGCACAAACACAGCCGTTAAACGCGTAAACTATGAAAACAACACCGTGAAAGAAGTTGTGCTTCAAGACGGAGAAGCAATCCAAACGAAAAGCGTTGTGATTGCAGTAGGCGGAAAATCAGTGCCTCATACGGGTTCGACAGGAGACGGTTATCAATGGGCAAAAGATGCAGGTCATAAAATTACTGAACTTTACCCAACAGAAGTTCCTATTACATCTAGCGAACACTTTATTAAAACAAAAACGCTTCAAGGTCTATCGCTTCGCAACGTAGGACTAAGCGTACTTAATAAAAAAGGCAAACCTGTCATCACTCATCAGATGGATATGATTTTCACTCATTTTGGCATCTCTGGCCCTGCCGCTCTTCGCTGCAGCCAATATGTTGTTAAAGAGTTAAAGAAACAAAAAAGCAACACTGTTCAAATGTCTCTTGATTTATTTCCTAGCCAAAACGAAGAAGAGATTTTTCAACAATTAGTCAAAACAACAAAAGAAGAGCCGAAAAAAGCGATTAAAAATGTTTTAAAAGGTTTTGTATCTGAACGCTATCTACTATTTTTACTCGAGCAAGCAGACATTGATAGCCAAGCGCTAGCGGGACAGCTTCAGCATGAAAAACTGAGAGAATTCTCGAGAATGTGCAAACGATTTGAATTTGCTGTAAACGGCACACTTTCTTTAGAGAAAGCATTCGTCACAGGAGGCGGAGTATCCGTTAAAGAAATTCACCCAAAAGAAATGTCTTCTAAATTTATGCAAGGCCTTTACTTCTGCGGGGAAATTCTTGATATCCACGGATATACTGGAGGATACAATATTACTTCTGCCCTTGTAACAGGCCGTTTGGCTGGCAGTAATGCAGGAGAATTTGCAACAAGCCTAGCATAATATGCTAGGCTTTATACATAACCATGGCTGAAAAACAGTACACCTGCTCATCACGATCAACATCCACTGTGACTTGGTACTTAATATCCACGACGTCTTCATCTTCTAATTTGCGTAAAAATCGGTTCACCGCAAACTCTAAATCTTTTTCATGCTCTTTATCAAACATTTTCACCTGTATCATAGCTTCTACCACCTTGTCCTATCAAATTTGTTTCAATCAGAATGGACTGCTTCTCTCAATGATGGCTTTCGTACTGATTTTCAACTTCTTCCTACCTCTATTTTTATGAAGACTTTTATAGATTTAGTCATCATTTGTTTTGCTACTATCATTTTAGTTGAATGGTAGAAGTTTCATTCCAAAAGAAAAAAGCGCCTGTCAAAGGCGCTTTTTCTTATTTATTAACCGTTTTTCCTTCCCACTCTAACATACCGCCAACCATATTTGTTACTTTATAACCTTGTTCTTGAAGGTAGTAACATACGTTTTCACTGCGGCGTCCAGAACGGCAAATGAAAATATATTCTTTTTCTTTATCGAAATAATCCACATTGGTTGGAATATCATTCATACGAATGTGTTTAGCAGTTGGAATCATTCCTTCTGCTACTTCCTCATCTTCGCGAACATCAACTAAATGAAGCTCTTCTCCATTTTCAACGCGTTTTTGAAGCTCTTCAGGCGTAATCACTTTTACTTCTTCCATCTTCGTCATTCCTCTCTATTCTTTCATTCAGCTTGCTATCGCTATTGTAGCAAATTCAAATACCTTTATGCCACTAAATAAGAAAAGCTTAAGCAGCAGCCTACCTAAGCTTTTCCAATCGTAGTTAAAGGTTTAACTAAGGGCCTGATGTCAACCCCGAAAGGGGGACATCAGGCCCTTAGGTCTAGAACAGCCCCCCTGACTGCTCTTTAGTCAGGAGGGCTGTTCTACATCAATACTTAATTAGCTACGATGTTTACTAATTTACCAGGCACAGCAATCACTTTGCGTACTGTCTTACCTTCAATGAACTCTTGAACATCTTCATTAGCCATTGCAATATCTTGAAGCTCTTCACGAGATGCCTCAGCAGGTACGTTTAATTTTGCACGTACTTTACCGTTAATTTGAACGACAATTTCCACTTCATCATCTACAAGTTTCGCTTCATCAAACGCAGGCCAAGCTTCATATGAAATCGTATCTTCGTGGCCTAGTTTGCTCCATAATTCCTCAGTTGTATGAGGACAAATTGGTGCTAATAGCTTCACAAATCCTTCTACGTATTGCTTTGGCAGCACATCAACTTTGTATGCGTCGTTGATGAATACCATAAGTTGAGAGATACCTGTATTAAAACGAAGACCTTCGTAATCTTCCGTTACTTTTTTCACCGTTTGGTGATATACGCGTTCAAGTGTAGTATCATTGCTTTCTTGAACCTTGCTGCTTAATTCACCATTATCCTCGATAAGTAAACGCCATACACGATCTAAGAAACGGCGTGCACCATCAAGCCCTTTTGTTGACCAAGCAATGGATGCATCTAACGGTCCCATAAACATTTCGTAAAGGCGAAGCGTATCTGCACCGTGGCTTTCTACGATTTCGTCTGGGTTTACAACGTTACCTTTTGACTTACTCATTTTTTCATTGTTTTCTCCAAGAATCATACCTTGGTTAAACAGTTTTTGGAACGGCTCTTTTGTTGGAACTACGCCGATATCATATAAAAATTTATGCCAGAAACGAGCATACAATAGATGAAGAACAGCGTGTTCAGCTCCACCGATATAAATATCAACCGGCAACCATTCTTTTAATTTGTCTGCATCTGCTAACGCTTCGCTGTTCGTTGGATCAATGTAGCGTAAGTAGTACCAGCAGCTGCCTGCCCATTGAGGCATTGTATTTGTTTCGCGGCGCCCTTTTTTGCCCGTTTCCGGATCTACAACGTTCACCCAGTCATCAATGTTTGCTAATGGAGATTCACCTGTACCTGACGGCTTGATTTCAGTTGTTTTTGGTAAAACAAGCGGAAGCTGATCTTCAGGAACTGCAGTTGTTGTGCCATCTTCCCAGTGAATAACAGGAATCGGTTCACCCCAGTAGCGCTGACGGCTGAATAACCAGTCACGCAGACGGTATGTTACTTGTTTTTCACCTTTTTCATTTGCTTGAAGCCACTGAATCATATTTGAAATTGCTTCTTCTTTATCTAGACCATTTAAGAAGTCTGAATTAGCGTGCTCGCCGTCGCCTGTATAAGCTTCTTTTGAAACGTCTCCACCCGCTACTACTTCTTTAATCGGCAGTTCAAATTTAACAGCAAACTCATAATCACGCTCATCATGAGCAGGAACAGCCATAATTGCACCTGTACCATAGCTCATTAGAACATAGTCAGCAATCCAAATTGGCATTCTCTCACCGTTTACAGGGTTAATTGCATAAGCACCTGTGAATACGCCCGTTTTGTCTTTAGCTAAGTCTGTACGCTCTAAATCGCTTTTGCTTTTAATTTGATCTAAATACGCTTCTACCGCTTCTTTTTGTTCGGCTGTCGTAATTTTATCCACAAACGGATGTTCAGGTGCTAAAACGGCATACGTTGCCCCAAACAGCGTATCAGGACGCGTTGTGAACACAGTAAATGTTTCGTCATATCCATCAATTGTGAAGTGAACGTGAGCTCCTTCAGAGCGGCCAATCCAGTTTCGCTGCATTTCTTTAATACTTTCTGGCCAATCAAGATCATCTAAATCTTCTAGTAAACGATCTGCATAAGCTGTGATTTTAAGCATCCACTGCTTCATTGGACGACGCTCAACCGGATGCCCACCGCGCTCACTTTTGCCATCTATAACTTCTTCGTTTGCAAGTACTGTTCCCAACGCAGGACACCAGTTAACAGCTACTTCATCCACATAAGCTAAGCCTTTTTTATATAACTGTAAGAAAATCCACTGCGTCCATTTGTAGTAGTTAGGATCAGTTGTATTAATTTCACGCTCCCAATCGTAAGAGAAACCTAACGATTTGATTTGACGACGGAAATTATTAATGTTAAGTTCAGTGAACTCAGCCGGATCGTTTCCTGTATCTAATGCATACTGCTCAGCAGGTAGTCCGAATGCATCCCATCCCATTGGATGAAGTACATTGTATCCTTGCATACGCTTCATACGAGATAAAATGTCCGTTGCTGTATAACCTTCTGGATGCCCAACGTGTAAACCCGCCCCAGATGGATAAGGGAACATATCTAATGCGTAAAACTTACGCTTTCCTTCATCTTCTGTTGTTCTAAATGTTTTATTTTCTTCCCAAACTTTTTGCCATTTTTGTTCGATCTTTTCATGATTAAAAGCCATACATAATCCTCCTTGTACGCTCCAGCTGTATTTAATTAAACTAAAAAACCCCTCATCCCTCAAACAAAGGGACGAGAGGTTGAATAAACTTCCCGCGGTACCACCCAAATTAGCACAATTATGTACTCACTCATTTTCCTTAACGCGGATAGACGGTAAATGTTACTTTACTTCACATTTACAACTCCAAGGTGAGTTCATGAACGCCCGTTTGCTGACTCGCACCACCCGTCAGCTCTCTTAGCTCGCTTCGTTCACTACTATTCCTTATCATAGTTTTTACATCATACTACCTTGTATTGTAAATAATATGTTCGCAAACTGCAAGTTGTTCAACGGATTTTGTAAAAGTTTCTACACTGCCTCACTGCTTTGTTGCTAAATCCCCTCTTTCATTCTTATATATGAACAACTTCTCCCAAAAACATACATACAACGCCAAACAAAGAGATTTAGACATAACTAAGTTAATCCTATCTAAAGCTGAATAAATAGGATATCTGGACTCCTTGCTACAAAACTGTTCATTTCCGTGCAAGGCTTCATCTTGCGCTCCAATCAACAGCTTAAAGCAACTAAACACATAAAAGCCGAGTTCACCATAATAATGAAAAGATCCGAACGATTTATCGTTCGGATCTTCCTTCAGCTAAAATACTTTTGTCCCCGCCTCTACTTTCTTTAACAGCTATTATTAAATACCAAATCCAAAAGAAAACAGGATAATCGCAAGTACGAGACCAACAAGCGGAACAATTACCGTCATCGCTGCAACTGATCCATACGCATCTTTATGAGTTTCTCCACAAATAGAATTAATTGTGGTGACGACATAACCATTATGAGGCAAGGAATCTAATACGCCAGAAGATATAGCTACTACACGGTGGAGAGCTTCTGGATTTACACCAGCATCTAGATAGTGAGGGGCTAAAATTGGCAAAGCAATCGCCTGACCTCCTGAAGCCGAACCTGTCATCCCCGCGATAACACTCACCGCAATAGCTCCCCCTATCAACGGACTGCCTGGAATATGCGTCATGGCATCTACAGCCACTCCAAACGCGGGAACAGCCTTAGCAACCCCTCCAAAACCTACGACAGCAGCTGTATTCCCAATTGCAATTAACGCTCCAAGCGTCCCTTCTGATGCTGCATTCCAAAATCCTTTAAAGTGTTTTCGGTTCACAATGTATGTGACAATGATACCGCTTAAAAGTGCGACAATCAACGCAGATTGCTGAAGCGGCTTATGAAGTGCAAAAGAAATAATGAGCACGACCACAAGCGGAAGCAAACTTAATAACGGATTAGGAAGAGACTGATTTTCCGTTACTGCTGGATCTTTCTCGCGTGATATAAAACGCTCTCCATTTTTAACTGCTTTTGAAATCAAGCGCTTTAACCACCAGTAGCCGAATACAGCCATCACTACCGCTACAACTAAACTAACTTCCCATCCTGCATACGGACTAGTCTTTAAATATTCAATTGGAATCCAGTTTTGGATTTCAGGCGATCCAGCCGAGGTCATCGTAAACGTAACGGAACCGAATGCTAAAGCAGCAGGGATAAACCGCCTCGGCAAATCAGCTTGTTTGAATAAGCTTAAAGCCATTGGATAGACAGAGAATGCTACTACAAACAGACTGACTCCTCCATATGTTAAGACCGCACAGGCAAGTACAATCGCCAACACTGCTCTTTTCATTCCTAGTTTACTGACAATCCAGCGAGAAACACTATCAGCGGCCCCGCTGTCTTCCATCACTTTTCCAAAAACGGCGCCCAATAGAAACATTAAATACCAAGAAGCAATAAATCCTGTGAAACCAGACATATAATTCCCAACAAAATTTGCTTCTCCTTCTTTCACCAGCTGTGGAAATAAAGGCATTCCGCTTGTTAACGCAACAACTAAAGCACTAAGCGGACCTGCTATAAATAAATTCATGCCTCTCATCGTTAATACAATGAGCAGCAATAATCCTCCAATTAATCCAATCATACTAAGCATATTCTAGCCCCCCAAGAAGTCATATAATTAGAAAACGCTTACATTTTTACAGGTATATACTCCTTTCTTTGCTTGTCACGACCCTTACTATATTATTAAAGGAATACTGAAGACATTCCTACGTTTATTGAACAGTCAAAAATAAAACCACCTCTATTTATTTAGAGATGGTTAGTGAACGCTGACGTTTTTCTTTTAATTTATAATCGTATATCCATGTTGTACACATGCTAAATAACAATAGTGCAATTAATAAATAGCACAGGGTAGACATATTAAACGCATCGAAAATAACGCCTCCAAAGAGAGGGCCAATCATTTTACCTGCAGTAGCCATACTGTTGACTACGCCTTGATAAAATCCTTCTTTTCCTGATGGAGCTAACTGACTTGCGACAGCTGGAATTGCTGGCCAAACAAACATTTCTCCAACTGTTAACACAATCATTGCTGTTAAGAACTGCGAAAATGTTGTGGCATTCACCACGATGATGAAAGAAGCCACAAAAATAACCGTTCCAATTAGAACCTGTACTTTTAATGTCTTTGCTACTTTTTGAATGATAGGCACAATCAAAGGCTGACCGACTACAATTAAAATGCCGTTAATCGTCCAAAGCAAACTGTAGCTAGAAAGAGGTATATTCAACTCACGCGTATGCGTAGCAATCGTTGTTTGCCACTGAACATACGCGACCCAGCATAATACGTATCCTGTACATAAAATAAGAAGGGCCGTCAGTTTCGTTTTGTGCTGAATACTACCGGCTTCATTAAGGACATTCGTTTGCCCAACTGTAACCGAAATATGACGGTATGAAAAAATAGCAATAAGAAGAAAAATAACGTATAAAATTGTATTAGCTAAGAAAATATACGTAAATGAATAGGATGCTACAACGCCCCCTACCGCTGCGCCAATAGCCACTCCTGCATTTTGAGCAACGTACATCGCATTAAATGCTTTTCTTCCGCCTTGTGGCCAGACTGAGCCTGCCATTGCATACATAGATGGAAACACAATACCAAATCCAAACCCTACAATAACCAAGAGAACAACGTATGTAGGCCAACCATGGAAAAACACCAGTCCCACTAATGCAACAAGGGTAATAATAATTCCTGATAAAATGGATTTATATCCTCCAATTTTGTCAAAAAGCGTTCCCCCTAGTAAATTACCCACTACGCTTGCAGCAGAGTTCAGCATAAGAACCACTCCTGCAACGGATAACGACTTTCCTAAATGTTCATTTATATAAATTGTATTGAGAGGCCATAAAAACGAAGCTCCCGTTACGTTTACAAGCATACCAATAATCAAAAACCAAAGTGACTTGGGCATTGATCTCCCCCCTATCTATTCGAATGCCAACGTACATTCTAGTCTTTTCTTAAAGGGTTCGCAATGCTTTTACATATAGACAATTTATTTGAAATTCGCTGACTATTTAAAAAGGTGATTTCACATGACAATATCATGCAAAATCACCTTTTTACCGCTTATTTTTGCTTCGAACGAACCGGCTGGGCACGCTTGCTGTTCCGTGCTTTTAATTCTTTTACAGGATCAAAATCTTTTCCTAGCTCAATATCATTGCTGTTGATCCCGTTTTTTGTTTTTTGTTCCGGGTTATTTTGATTTGAACGAGTTGCCATAAAACCCTCTCCTTAATGCTGAGTTGTAATCAATTTATTTTGCAGCTGCTGAACTTGCAGGCGCATGCGATATAGCTGCTCTCTTTGCTGTGCATTTGCACTGTGAGAAAACTCTTCAATTTCTTTATAAGCATTTTCTAATTTTTCCTGTGCTTTTGTATATTCAGTGTCATTGTAATGTTCTTGTTTCATGCCTTCCTGTAACTGACCTTGTCCAAAGCGAATAGCATCTTCACACTGCTGCATAAGTTGATCCACTGCTTGACGAGTTGTCATTGTCTATTCCTCCTATTCGTTCATTTCTGTCTTATTTTGCGCAACTTTACTCTCCTTTACGACAAGAAGAACCTGTTAAATATAAGCATCCTTAAATTTGTTTGGCACTTTTTCACGTTTTTGATACAATTTGTTGATGTATATTGCATGTAAAAAGGAGGTTGCTGATTTGAATCAGACAAACCCATTTCCGTATAAATCTGAAAACAAACGTTATCATACCTGGAATTACCACTTACGTAACCACTTTGGCCATAAGGTATTTAAAGTAGCCTTAGATGGAGGATTTGATTGTCCAAACAGAGACGGCACGGTAGCTCACGGCGGCTGTACGTTTTGCAGCGCTGCCGGTTCAGGAGATTTCGCTGGAAACAGAGCGGATGATCTTGTGACACAATTTAACGAAATCCGTGAAAAAATGCATCATAAATGGAAAGACGGAAAATACGTTGCTTACTTTCAAGCATTCACTAACACTCACGCTCCTGTTGAGGAGCTTCGTGAAAAATATGAAGCGGTCTTAAAGCTTCCCGGAGTTGTTGGGCTTTCTATCGCCACGCGCCCTGACTGTCTCCCCGACGATGTGGTGGAGTACTTGGCTGAATTAAATGAACGAACTTATCTATGGGTAGAACTTGGACTGCAAACTGTTCATGAACGAACTTCACTGCTTATCAACCGGGCACACGATCATCAATGCTATGTAGATGGTGTAGCAAAGCTTCGAAAACACGGTATTCGCGTTTGTTCTCACATCATTAATGGTTTGCCTTTAGAAACACCTGAGATGATGATGGAAACGGTACGGGAAGTAGCAAAATTAGACGTTCAAGGAATTAAGATTCATCTGCTTCATTTACTAAAAGGAACTCCTATGGTCAAACAGTATGAAAAGGGCCTTGTTGAATTTCTTTCATTTGAAGAATATGTAAAGCTTGTATGCGATCAGCTCGAAGTAATCCCTTCTGAGATGATTGTTCATCGTATTACCGGTGATGGACCGATAGACCTCATGATCGGACCGATGTGGAGCGTAAATAAGTGGAGCGTATTAAATGCCATTGATCAAGAGCTCGAACGTCGCCAAAGCTATCAAGGAAAATATTACGAAACAGAGTTGATGGAAAGATGAAAATAGAACGTATCCTGCCTTTTGCCCGCACGTTGCTCACTAATGCTGTGGCCGAAGGAGATGTCGCGATTGATGCTACAGCAGGAAATGGACATGATACATTGTTCTTAGCCAACTTAGTCGGAGATACAGGTCATGTATATGGATTTGACATTCAGCCCCAAGCCATTCAAGCAACTCAGCAGCGATTGACAGAACATCATGTAGAAAAACGAGTCACGCTTATCCAAGAAAGCCATAGCAATATAAGCATGCTTCCTACTTCTATTAATGGACGAGTGACGGGCGCTGTCTTTAATTTAGGTTATTTACCAGGTGGAGATAAAGACATCGTCACCACTTCTGAAACAACAATTTCTGCAATTGAGCAGTTACTTGATTTGCTAGCACCTGAAGGAGTGATTGTGCTCGTTATTTATCACGGACACGAACAAGGGAAACAAGAAAGAGACGATTTACTAACGTACGTCCAAAATCTGGATCAAAAAGATGTCCATGTTTTACAATACCGCTTCATGAATCAGCAAAACAATCCTCCGTTCATCATTGCTATTGAAAAAAGATAAGCCGCATATGGCTTATCTTTTTAACATTCGGTACAAGCGTCCGTTGATATAGAAAAAGTAGCTGAGTGCTCCCCCCGCTTTGATTAATCGACGTGCATTCACATGAACATGTTTTTGTGCCCTCACTTTTTGATCGGACAAATAAACGCCCAGGAGTCCCTTATAGATAAAGCAGTGAAAGTGATAATCCGGTAGTTTTTTAGCATATTCGTCCGCTTTTACAACAAAATGCAAAAAGCGGTCCATCATTTGCTGATAGTGAGGATAATAAAAACAAAAGTTCAAATCTCCTCCTGCTTTATCTTCTTCTTGGTCAATTAAATAATCGAGTAAAATATGTAAACCTTGAATATAAGGAAAATATCCCGCTTTTATTTTCTCCGTCATTTCTTTGGTCATCTCTTCTTGAAAACTGTAAGCGGCCAAACAAAAAATGCCTAACGTTGAACCAGAGCACGCTGAAAATTCATACCACTCCATTTCAGGAACACTGTGCCGGTGAGCATCAAACCAATTCTCTAATCGTGGAACTCTTTCCTTGATTTCAACATGCTTATGTATTTGCAAATCACAATAATAAGTAGCTAGTTCTAATAAATGTGAAGAGACGATATGGTAATTACAGGCTTTTCGCAAGGACTGCTGACAAGTCTGGACAAGTTCCGCTAAATATCCTCCATCGTCTTTATCCGTTCGAAAACGATAGTAATCCCCAAGAGGTGCATGAGGAGTCAACGCATCTGGCATCGATTCGTGTAAGGCTGCAAAATCTTTAGGATCGAGCGAATTGCTGCGGTCACATAAGTTATCTAAGTAATCGCTGATTGTTTGGTAGGCAACGATAAATTTTACGCATTCAATCATGTTTTCTTTCGCTAAAATCGATAGGATACCGCCTCCTTCACAATGAAAAGTTTTTGTATCGATACTTGCCAATGCTTGAGTGCGTAATTCTTTATTAGGAATCTCTTTTGCCCGTTCCCGCCAATGGTTAAGCTCATGATGAACGACGGGAAACACTTCTCGATAAATTTTTCTCATTAATGAAATAGGACGAGACGGAATCTTCATTTATTTTCACCTCAATTTCTGACAGCACTCATTAAATGTGAAGATCAACAAAGCTTTTCGCGTATGTAAAAACGTATTCTCTTTCAGGCTCATTAAAGATTTCGTGATACAGCTGAGACCATTCTTTGTAGATTTTTTCACTTAGCTCTATTTCATCAAACCACTGTCTAACAATCAGCTTTTCAATAATTTTATCTTCTCCTGCCTGCATCACAAGAAGCGGAACATCCGGCAAACGATCGATATCTTTAAAAGCTAAGTTAACAGCTTGAATCAATTCTCGGTACCATCTTACAGAAACTTTTGTAACGTACAGTGAGTCGTTTTCATCTTCATCTCGAACTTCTTGATTTCTTGTTGCTTTTTCAACAGTAAGACCCAAATCAAAAAGTTTGTTCGGCATGACTTTATTTAATCCTTTAGATAACATATCTAAGTAAGCTGGTACTTGCTCTTTTAATCCTAGACAAGGTGAGGAAAGAATCGCACCCCATATAGGAAGATTTTTTGTCTGCAGCGTACGAATAACCGCCAGTCCTCCCATACTATGTCCTAACAGGAAAATAGGCAAATCATATTTTTGCGCTTCACGTACCCATTCTTCCACTTCATATACATATTCATCAAAGGATAGGATATGTCCTCTTCTTCTCGTTGTTAAGCCTTGGCCAGGAAGGTCTCCCATGATTACGTGCATTCCAACCGAACGCCACATCTCAATCAGCCAGCGATAGCGCCCGTGATGCTCCGCTGCTCCATGGACCATGACAATAACGCCTTTTGGATTTACTGCTTCCCATTTATGCATTTGAGTTACTCCTTCTTCCTTTTTTTGTTTACCTGCTTTAAAAACCTTTGTACACTTACATTAGAAGATTTACTACTTTTTTTCAACTAATAAAGGGAGATGATTTGATGATTTATCCGTATAAAGAAAAAATGCCTAATATTGCACCCAGCTGCTTCCTCGCAGACTATGTCACGATTACTGGAGATGTCACCATTGGTGAAGAAAGCAGCATTTGGTTTAACACCGTTATTAGAGGAGATGTTTCACCTACTATTATAGGGAAACGAGTAAATATACAAGATCAATCAACACTCCATCAAAGCCCAAATGCTCCTTTGCTTATTGAGGATGATGTGACAGTAGGACATCAAGTTATTTTACACAGCTCCATCATCCGCAAACGCGCGCTCATTGGCATGGGCTCTATTATTTTAGACGGTGCGGAAATTGGTGAAGGTGCTTTTATCGGTGCAGGAAGTTTAGTGCCTCCCGGTAAAAAAATACCACCTAATACTCTCGCACTCGGTCGACCTGCTAAAGTAATCCGCACTCTGACTGAGGAGGATTTAAAAGATATGCAGCGCATTCGTACAGAATATGTAGAAAAAGGGCAGTATTATAAGTCTATTAAGAAATCTGATTCTTCATTATAAAGGAAACGTTCCCTCAGAAAGTCATACTGAGGGAATTTTTTTAGTATCTCCACAAACTCTCTAATCATGTTCTATTCTCTCCACAATTGTAAAGAAATTTCCATATTAATTTACATCGTTTTAGTACTGCCTCCACAATTAAAGATTAAACTGAATAATAAAGACGTATTTATTAAAAAGGGAGCGACTCTATGAAAGCCAAGTTAATTCAGTATGTATACGATGCCGAATGCCGATTATTCAAAAGTGTAAATCAACATTTTGATCGAAAGCACTTAAATAGATTTTTACGTTTACTAACTCATGCCGGCGGAGCCACGTTTACCATTGTGATAGCGTGCTTGCTGCTATTTCTGCATCCTTCATCCGTCGCTTACGCCTGTGCGTTTTCTCTAGCCGTTAGCCATATTCCTGTTGCCATTGCTAAGAAGCTATATCCGAGACAACGGCCTTATATTCAACTAAAGCATACAAAAGTATTAGAAAATCCATTAAAAGATCATTCATTTCCATCGGGGCATACAACGGCTATTTTTTCGTTAGTTACCCCTCTGATGATTACTTACCCAGCCTTCGCTGCCGTTCTTTTGCCGCTTGCAGTAACGGTAGGCATTTCAAGAATTTATCTCGGTCTGCACTATCCGACGGATGTCATGGTAGGCCTGATACTCGGCATCTTTTCAGGTGCTGTTTCACTGAACATATTTTTAGTCTAATTGATAGGAGGAGTACTCATGAGAATTGCTTTATTTACAGATACATTTGCTCCGGAAGTTAACGGAGCTGCTAAAACACTTTATCAATTTACTCAGTATGTCAAATCAAAGCAAATTCCCATCCAGGTATTTGCTCCTGAATTTGCTCATAATCGGTCGTTTTCAACATACGTTCACCGCTCGCCTAGCATGCCGTTTTTCCTTTATCCAAACAGCCGCTTTTCATTGCCAAACGTTCTAAAAATTAAAAAGCAGCTGCAGGAATTCAACCCTTCTCTTATTCATTTGGCCACTCCTTTTACAATGGGGCTTTGCGGCTCCTATTACGGGAAAAGATTAGGTATTCCTCTTGTCGGCTCTTATCATACCAATTTTGATGATTATTTATCTCACTATGAACTTGAAAAAATGCGTGTACCACTGCAAAAATATATGAAATGGTTTTATAAACCTGTACAAAAATTATTCGCTCCCTCCGAAGTGACCAAACAGCAGCTAGAAAAACAAGGGTTTCACAACGTAGCTATTTGGTCGCGAGGGGTAAATCACAAATTGTTCCATCCCCACTATGACCGCTTTGATATTCGTATTAAATATAATATAAAAAAACCCTACATCTTAACGTATGTAGGAAGGTTAGCTAAAGAAAAGAACGCTGATTTTTTACTAAAAATTGCCCGATCTTTACCTGATCATATCCGCCACCAAGTTCACTGGCTTATTGTGGGAGATGGTCCTTTAAAAGAACAAATGCAACAGCAAGCATCTGAGCATATGACATTTACAGGCTTTCTTGAAGGTAAGCAACTTGCTCATATCTATTCTTCATCTGATTTGTTTGTTTTCCCTTCAGAAACAGAAACGTTCGGAAATGTCGTACTGGAGTCTCTTGCTTCTGGAACTCCCGTGGTGGCAGCAAATGCAGGAGGAGTTAAACAGATGGTTCAGCACGGGCGAAACGGCTACCTTTGCAAACCTCACTCCTTAGAAGAATTCAGTTCGGCTATTACAGGTTTACTTGATGATTTGCACCAGCGGCTTCACTTTAGCCATGCAGCGAGACACTATGCTCTTACTCAATCATGGGACGCCATTTTTCAGCATTTGCTTTCAGAATATGAAGATGTCGTAGAAAAATCTGCTGAAGGTATTCAATGGGCATAAAAAAATCTCCGTTTTCACGGAGATTTTTTTATTATTTAGCTAAAGCTTGAGTTTTTAATGCTTCAGCTTTGTCTGTGAACTCCCAAGGAAGCTCCACATCTGTACGACCAAAGTGACCGTAAGCTGCTGTTTGCTTATAAATTGGGCGACGTAAATCAAGCATTTTAATGATGCCTGCTGGACGTAGGTCAAAGTTTTTGCGTACTACATCTACTAGTACTTCTTCAGAAACTTTTCCTGTACCGAATGTATCAATTGAAATAGATACTGGCTGTGCAACACCAATTGCATATGCTAGTTGTACTTCACATTTATCAGCAAGATCAGCTGCTACAATGTTTTTCGCAACATAACGAGCTGCATAAGCTGCTGAACGGTCTACTTTTGTTGCGTCCTTACCAGAGAATGCACCGCCGCCGTGACGAGCATATCCGCCGTAAGTATCAACGATAATTTTACGACCAGTTAAACCAGCATCTCCTTGAGGGCCGCCGATTACGAAACGTCCTGTTGGGTTAATGAAATACTTTGTATTTTCATCAATTAACTCATTTGGAACAACTGGATTAATTACATATTCTTTTAAGTTACGTTGAATTTGCTCTAACGTTACTTCTGGGTGATGCTGAGTTGAAATAACAATTGTATCGATGCGAACAGGTTTGTTGTTTTCATCATATTCAACTGTTACTTGTGTTTTACCATCCGGGCGAAGGTAAGGAAGAATTTCTTCTTTACGTACTTCTGTTAGACGGCGAGCAAGTTTATGAGCTAATGAAATTGGAAGAGGCATTAATTCTTTTGTTTCGTTACATGCATAACCAAACATTAACCCTTGGTCTCCAGCTCCGATTGCTTCGATTTCTTCATCGGACATTTGACCTTCACGTGCTTCTAACGCTTGGTCTACACCAGCAGCGATATCAGCTGACTGCTCGTCGATAGATGTTAATACTGCACAAGTTTCAGCATCAAATCCGTATTTTGCACGAGTATAGCCAATTCCTTTAATTGTTTCACGAACTGTTTTAGGAATATCCACGTAAGTAGAAGTTGTAATTTCACCGCTTACTAAAACTAAACCAGTTGTTACGCTTGTTTCACAAGCAACACGAGCATTTGGATCCTTTGCTAGGATAGCATCAAGAATTGAGTCAGAAATTTGGTCACAAATTTTATCGGGATGTCCCTCTGTAACAGATTCTGACGTGAACAGACGACGTTGTGTTGACATCAGTTTTCCTCCTTATAAATACGATACATTGTGATACGGTACTCATTCCCTTATTTTCATTACACGTTAAAAAATATAAAAAAACCTTTCCTTGTATCGAGGAAAGGTATCAAATTCTACATAAGCCTTTCACTCTTATCGATCAAGGTTGTGCCCTTGCATCAGGTTAGCACCTTATCGTCTACACAAAAAAATGACGATGGTTGCTGGGTTTCACAGGGCCTGTCCCTCCACCAGCTCGGGATAAGAGAGTATCCGTTCAAGGACATATAATACATGAAAAAGCGCTTCACTGTCAACAACATTCAAATGGAAATCATCTCTTTATGTTTGAATCTGTTTTAATGTAACATACTCAAATTTAAAAATAGTATACCTTATTAAGAATGATCACGAAGTTTGGTTAACAAGACAGACCAAAAAAAGGCTTTCACTTGAAATAGCTTCACTTTTTTCGCTTCTAGCACATATACATGTGTCTAAAATAGGTATAACGTACATTTTTTTATAATACACAAACATTTTTAGTTAAATAGTATAGAATAATTAAATAAATGTGTTATACTAATTATAAATTTCAAACATTAATGAATAAATAATAGCTAAAAAAGGAAGGTAGTGCACATGAGTACTGTTGATATGTCTATCGAATTAAATGGTTTGCTTCAATTAAAAACAACAAAACACCAATTATCTGTTCCACAACTTGTTGAAAAAATTCTAGCTCGACGCGAAGGAACGCTGACTTCTACAGGTGCTGTGTCAGTCGAAACCGGAAAATATACAGGCCGCTCTCCTTTGGATAAATTTATTGTAAGCGATGCTGTATCTTCAAAAACGGTTGAATGGGGACCCGTCAATCAGCCAATTTCTGCTCAGCGATTCGATGCGCTATACAAAAAAGTCTTAACCCACTTAAAGAAGCAGGATGAACTTTTTGTTTTTAATGGATATGCTGGAGCTGATAAAAAGTATCAGTTACCAATTCAAGTAGTTAATGAATTTGCATGGCACAACCTATTCGCTCAGCAGTTATTCATTCGCCCTTCAGCTGAACAAAAAACAAATGATGATGTGAAGCCGTTTACAATTGTAGCAGCTCCAACGTTCAAAGCTGACCCTGAAACAGACGGGACGAATTCGGAAACCTTCATTATTCTTTCATTAGAGCGACGCATTGTGCTAATTGGAGGAACTGAATACGCTGGTGAAATGAAAAAATCCATTTTCTCAGTGATGAACTTCTTGCTTCCTCAAAACAATATTCTATCCATGCACTGTTCTGCTAACGTAGGAGAAGAAGGTGACGTTGCATTATTCTTTGGTTTATCTGGAACGGGTAAAACAACGCTTTCTGCTGATGCAAACCGTCGTTTAATCGGAGATGACGAGCACGGTTGGTCAAGCTCTGGTGTATTTAATATTGAAGGAGGCTGCTACGCGAAGTGCATTCAGCTTTCCGAAGAAAAAGAACCGCAAATTTTTAATGCAATTCGCTTCGGCGCAGTACTGGAAAATGTAGTGTTGAATCAAAATACGAAAGTAGCAGATTACAATGATAATAGTTTAACAGAGAATACTCGTGCCGCTTATTCAATTGACTCTATTGATAATACGGTATTGCCAAGCGTTGCTGGGCACCCTACAGCTATTGTCTTTTTAACTGCTGATGCCTTCGGCGTCTTACCTCCAATCAGCAAGCTTACAAAAGAACAAGCGATGTACCATTTTCTGAGCGGATACACTAGTAAGTTAGCTGGAACAGAGCGCGGCGTAACATCGCCACAGGCTACTTTCTCTACATGCTTTGGTGAGCCTTTCTTACCTCTTGCTCCAACAACTTATGCAGAAATGCTAGGAAAGAAAATCGATGAACATAACGTAAATGTCTACCTTGTAAACACTGGATGGACCGGCGGTGAATACGGCGTGGGTGAACGAATGAAGTTAAGTTACACTCGAGCTATGGTTCAAGCAGCTCTTGAAGGAGAACTAGCTAATACCGAAACAGTAACAGATGCTATTTTTGGTTTATCGATTCCAACTCATGTTCCGGGAGTTCCTGATGAAGTGCTTCAGCCTTCTAAAGCATGGAACGATGCAACAGCTTATAACCAAAAAGCAACTGAACTTGCCGCTAAATTCAAAGCGAACTTCAAGCGTTTTAATGATGTAGCATCGGACATTTCAACATTAGGCGGACCTAGAGTCTAATAAAAAACCGATCGTCTTATAGACGATCGGTTTTTTAGTTAGTCGAATGTAATTTTGTCAGTTCATATGTGACAATGGTTTTTTCCTGCTCCATTTCTACCTTACGCACAACAGCAGTTCCAATACATTCTCCATTTTTCGTTTTGTGAATGTTTAATGGAATATCCAACGGATACAAACGATATCCTTTTTTCTCAACTTGAAAAATGTTATCTGTTACACGCTTTTCGTTGCCTTTTGTCACAATCATTGTATTTAATTCTAGCGGCATCCCCATTTTCTCTCACTCCTCACTGTTATTCTACTTGTTTTTTCTATCGTAGCATATCTTTTATTGCGCTTTCATCCACTTCGTTAACTTCTTTACCGTTTCTCGGTTTTCTTTTGGTGGAAAAGCATGTGGAAAGTTTTCAAAATACCAGCTGGTAACTTTTTTATTGGACTTCTTTAGTTTAGATTCGAGCTGATAGGAATGATCAATTGAGACGTTTTTATCTTCTAAACCATGAATAAGCAAGACCGGCGGCTCGACGAGATGAGCACGATGCAAAGGTGTCCTCCATTCGTATCTTTCAGGATATTTAGAAGGAGTTCCTCCAATCACCCGCTTCATCATTCTTCTTAAATCTTCTCTTTCTTCATATGTCAGCACCATATCCGTGACGCCTCCCCATAGCACAAGAGAACGGCTGTCTTTTTTTTCAATGGCTGTGAGTAAAGCCATCACTCCCCCTCGTGAAAACCCAAAAATATGAATGCGGTCATGGTGGACGTTAGGGAGCTGTTTCAGTAAATCGTAAGCAGCAAAAGCATCGTAACGATCATCTCCTGCAAAATCTTCGTTTCCTTCGCCTCCTTGATTTCCCCTATAGAACGGAGCCATCACAATAAAACCTTGTGAAGCAAATTGAATGAGTCGAGCAGGGCGAACCGTTCCTACGTTCTTAATACCTCCTCTTAAGTATAAAAAGCCGTCATACATTCCTTTTTCTTTTGGCTCTGCAAGCATTCCTTTAATCTTAAGCCCTTGACATGCATATGTAATCACCCACAGCGTCACGCGAGGATTTGATGATGGGAAACGCTGTTTATGAAGAATTGTTCCATCTTTCATTTTTTTCCTCCATTCTTTATATAACTAGCCTACTTTCTTCCGCTAAGGTTTACTTTCAGTCGTTGACTACTACTTCTTTGATTTTCCACATAGTTATATAGGCACTCACCTTCTTCCACTTCTTTACATACATTATCATAAAATATTTTATTACTTTAAGGAGGTTTGCTTTATGAAACCAATTAAATGGCTTTTTTCTTTGCTTGCTATTATGATTTTACTCATTCCACTAATTAGCTGCAGCAAAACAACATCTGTACAAACGGTTCGTGTCGGCGAAGTAACTCGCTCTATCTTTTATGCTCCCCAGTACGTCGCTATTTCAAAAGGCTTTTTTGAAGAAGAAGGACTAAAGGTAGATTTAAAAACAACTTGGGGCGGAGATAAGACAATGACGTCACTTTTATCTGATGGCATCGACGTCGCCTTAGTCGGCTCGGAAACGTCAATCTACGTATATGCACAAGGGTCTAGTGATCCCGTCATCAACTTTGCACAGCTAACCCAAACCGACGGAACATTTCTAGTAGCACGTAAAAAGGTCGATCAATTTTCATGGGATCAGCTTAAAGGCAAAACGTTTCTTGGTCAGCGCAAAGGCGGCATGCCGCAAATGGTAGGGGAATATGTGTTAAAACAGCATAATATTGATCCTAAAAAAGATGTAAAACTCGTTCAGAACATTGATTTTGCTAACGTTGCGAATGCTTTTGCTTCTGGTACTGGAGATTACGTTCAATTATTTGAGCCAACGGCTAGTATTTTAGAGAAACAAGGAAAAGGACATATCGTTGCTTCCTTCGGAAAAGAATCAGGAACAGTTCCTTATACAACATTTATGGCCAAAGAAAGCTATTTAAAAGATAACCCTGAAGCAGCAGCTAAATTTACTCGAGCTATTTACAAAGCACAAAAATGGGTGAATACACATAGCACAGATGAAATTGCTGAAGTGGTTGCACCGTATTTTGAAGATACACCTAAAGACACGCTAAAAACTGTTATTGACCGCTATAAATCGCAAAAATCCTTTGCAACTAACCCTTTATTAGATGAGAAAGAGTGGGATCATTTACAAACAATCATGGACGAATCTGGAGAACTTCCAAGACACATTGATCACAGCAAGCTAGTCAACACAAAATTCGCAAAAGATGCAATGAGGGAGTAATATGACAAAACTTCACATTCAAGATATTCAACATATGTACCTTACGACAAAGTCTGCTACCACTGCACTTGAACATATTAATTTGTCTATTGAAGAAGGAGAATTCGTTTCCTTTCTCGGCCCAAGCGGATGTGGAAAAACGACGCTTCTATCGATTATTGCAGGCTTGATTGAACCAACGTCCGGCTCTGTCACAATAGACGGTGAAAATATCGGAACATCAGTCCCAAACATCGGTTATATGCTTCAACAAGATTATTTGTTTCCGTGGAAAACCATTAAAGAAAATATTTTACTTGGGCTTGAAATTCGCGGACAGCTAACAGATAAAACAGAGAGTAAAGCACTTTCACTTCTAAAAGAAATTGGTTTACAGGACGTAGATGACCTATATCCGCACCAGTTATCCGGAGGCATGAGACAACGCGTCGCTTTAGTCCGAACACTTGCCATTGACCCCGCTATTTTACTCTTGGATGAGCCTTTTTCAGCACTTGATTTTCAAACAAAACTCAAGCTTGAAGAACTTGTCTCCAAAACACTGATGACCTATCAAAAAACGGCCGTTTTGGTCACGCACGATATCGGCGAAGCCATTGCTATGAGCAGCCGAATCTTTTTATTCTCAGCCAAGCCGGGGAAGATCGCAAAAACATTTACGGTTCCTTCTATTTTACGAACCCTCTCTCCGTTTGAAGCACGACAGCATCCTGTCTATAACGATTTATTTATGGACATATGGAAGGAGCTTGATCAACTTGAAACCCACTAGCTCCCTAGATACTCTTCACGAAAGCTACCTTCGCAAGGTTCGGGGCGAAAAACGATTAGTACTGAGCGTGCAGATGGTCATTTTTTTAGCCTTTTTTAGCTTCTGGGAACTAGCTTCTCGTTTAAAGTGGATTGATCCTTTAATTTTCAGTTCCCCTACTAAAGTGTGGCATTTATTTTTAATTAAACTTGCCGACGGCTCGCTAGCAGAACATATTGGTTTTACATTATTTGAAACGGTTCTTGGCTTCATTTTAGGCACATTGCTAGGTATTTTACTTGCAACGGCCCTTTGGTATTCAACTAGGCTTGCAAACATATTAGACCCTTACCTCGTTATTTTAAACGCCATGCCTAAAGTAGCGCTGGGCCCTATTTTAATAGTAGCGATCGGTCCAGGATTTTTCTCAATTTTAACGATGGGAGCGATTATATCCGTTATTATTACATCCATCGTCGTTTACACAGCCTTTAAAGAAGTGGATCCAAACTATATTAAATTACTAAAAAGCTTCGGGGCAACGAAAACCCGCTGTTTTAAAGAAGCAATTCTTCCAGCTTCCATGTCTGCCATTATTTCCACATTTAAAGTAAACGTCGGTTTATCTTGGGTAGGCGTCATCGTAGGAGAATTTTTAGTTTCTTCAAAAGGGCTTGGATATATGATTATTTATGGTTTCCAAGTCTTCAACTTTACTCTTGTTCTTCTCAGCTTATTATTAATTGCCATTTTCGCTACGATTATGTACCAAGGCGTGGCTTATTTAGAAAAGAAATTGATCCGACGCTCATAAAAAATACCCCTGTACAAACGGGGGTATTTTCGTTGATATGATGCTTTTACAAAAATGTTCGCTTTACATATTTCATTACATATTGTAAAACATTATCTTTCATGATGAAGCTGTACGCATCATCTTGTTGAATGCCCGAAGGTAGTTCGTCAATCATTACGGGACCATCTGTTTCCATGTAGTCTTCTTTTTTAATTACATTTCCAATCGTAGCAAAATAAATGTTTTTAATAATAGTCTTTCCTTTACTTACTACTTTATATTGACCAATATAAGTTAAAGAAGAGACTTCTCCGCCTGTTTCTTCAAACACTTCTCGAACCGCTGCTTCTTCTGGTACTTCATTGCCTTCTAGTTTTCCTCCGGGAAATTCTAAACCTCGTTTTGAGTGATTCGTTAGCAACCATTGATTTTCATACCTGCATACGACCCAAACATGACGTGGAGTTTTCGAGAATGGATTTTTTTCAAATGATAAAAATACTTGATTATGATATGCATCCTTAAATGTGTACATGGTCGACTCAAACTCCATTTGATTTTTCCCTTATTTTATCATACATTACGGCCATACCTGATAAGAAAAGTATGCTCGTACTTTTTTTCTTTGCTTTTTACCCCTTATTCCGTTCTATCTGAAGATAAAATATTCATCTGTTTGATATGTGATTTTGTTTCATCGTCTCCCAGCTTATAAAGCATGGCATATATCTCAACTGTTGTTTTATCGTACATATCATTTTGAGAATCATGATGATATTCCAGATACGGAATATGTGATCGCCAAAAGCTTGACCAATCGCTTGAAGCGCGCTGATCTAAATAGATTCTCAGCTGCTCCACTTCTTCATCTGTTGCTTCAATCGCATAATTCCAATCTGAAGCAGTATTTGACTGATTGATTTCTCCTGAACTCAGAGATACATAATATTTTTTTGTCATGAAAGATATTCAGCTCCTTCTTTCTAGTGCCAACTTATCTTTCTTATGTGTATCTTATTCTTTTTTTATACACTCTACGATTTAAAGCGGTCTTTTAAAATCGCTATTGCTTTTTTTAACGGCTCTGGAATCGGAACCCCTACAATTCTTGCGTTTTCTGTAATTGAAATCATTTCGTTTAAAATATAGAACAAAATAGCTCCATCTCGAATAATATGACCGTTTTCCCAAAATACAGAATCGATAAAGTTTGCTACAGCAATCATGGCAAAAATAAAAATCTTTTTGGCAATTCCTTTAAAACCTACTTTGCTAGATAAACGTTTATTTATAAAAGCTGCAATTGTACCCGTCAAGTAATCCATTGCCACTAATGCTACTAAAGCCATTAGTAAATAGTCCCACTCTCCAAATAAAAAAAAAGCCAGTGAACCTAAACTTGAGATTATTAAGACAGAAAGCTTCTGCATATCCACTTTTTTCACCCTTTCAGCAGTCATAAGCAGTCATATCCCTACAGTATATGCCAGTGAAAAAAAAGTGTTCGTCCATCTTATCATAAAAAAAACCTGCGAGTACTCGCAGGTTTTACTTACTTTCCTAGGAATGATTTTAACATCCACGTATGTTTTTCTAAGCTTTGATGAATGGCTAACAGCATGTCTCCTGTTGTTTCGTCGCCCGCTTCACCGGCTGCATCCATTCCTTCTTTTAATTCAGCAGTTAGCGTATCAAAATCGCTTACTAAAGAAGCAACCATGTCTTTAGCCGTTTCGCTTCCATCCGCTTCTTTAATAGAAGAAAGTTCTAACGATTCTTTCATTGTTGCCACAGGTTTTCCTTCTAATGCTAAGAGGCGTTCTGCAAGGTCATCAATAATTGTAGCTGTTTCCGTATACAGCTCTTCAAACTTTTCATGAAGAGTGAAGAATTGTTCACCTTTCACGTACCAATGAAAATTATGAAGTTTTATGTACATTACACTAAAGTTTGCCACTTGTTTATTAACAATTTCATTTACATTTGCTGCCATGTTTTTCGCTCCTTTGTGAACTCTTTGTATAGTATAGTTGTACCCTTTTTTAGTTGATTAAAACATTTTTTTCATAAAAAGAGACATTTCCCTTTCTTTAGACTCGAAGAAACGTCTTCATCTTTTTCCAAATAAAATAAGCAGCCCAGCGGACTGCTTATTTTTAGCCAAATACTTTTTCTAAATCTTCTTTGTCCTGTTCTAACCAGAACTTCATTAAGCGTTTTGCTCCTTCTAAATCGTGAAGTTTCGCTTGACCACACTGCTTTTCGTTTGCTGCTGGAATTTCAGTAATATTAATTGCATCTTTTAACGTATCGTCTAACAAGTCAATGATTTCACGTACAGTTGGCTCGCCGCTCACTACTAAGTAGTACCCAGTTTGACATCCCATAGGCGAAATATCAATAATATCAAAGTGATCGTATTTTTCTACATGAGTACGAATATTAAAAGCTAATAAATGCTCTAACGTATGAATAACGTCCGGCTTCATTGCTTGTTTGTTTGGTTGGCAAAAACGAATATCGAATTTATTTACAACGCCGTCGCTTCCCACTTTGTGAACACCGCAGTGTCTTACGTAAGGTGCTTTAACCGCATTATGATCTAGCTCAAAACTTTCTACTGATGGCATAATACCACTCCTTTTTTCTTCTTTCACCTATCATAACATGCAATTCCGATATATTTCATCCATTTAATAACCTTTATTTCTTTTAGTTGCTTTTTATTCCTTCTATCCCTTATAGTATGAGCAAACACGAAAGAAAGAACGTGATAATAAATGATTGCAAAGCTTTTGCTTTTACTTATAAAAGGATATCAAAAAGGAATTTCGCCTTTTCTTCCGGCAAGGTGCCGGTTTTACCCTACTTGCTCCCAGTACGGAGTTGAATCCATTAAACGCTTTGGTGCCGTAAAGGGATCTTATTTGACTATAAAACGCATTTTAAAATGCCACCCGTTCCATCCGGGTGGCATCGATGAAGTACCTGAGAAAAAATTACACTAAGCTTTAGTTGTTTTCGATTGCTTCATACCCATTTACAACAACATCTAGCTTTCCTGTATTTGGATCAATAACTAGTCCATGTACAGGAGTATCTTTTGAAAATAGAGGATGATTACGAATTGTCTCTACACTATGCTGAACAGTCTCTTCTACTGAATCAAAACCCGTTAACCATTTTTTCAAGTCCATAGAATATTCAATGGTATTAATCACTTCATCTGAGATGCCTTTTGCTCTTACTTTCTCTAAAAAAGGTTCCGCCTGAAGTTTACCTGCTCCGCAGTCATGGTGACCAATTACACATACCTCATCAGCTTGTAGCTCGTACACAGCTACTAAAATGCTTCGCATAATACTTCCAAATGGATGTGAAACAAGTGCTCCTGCATTTTTAACAATTTTCACGTCTCCGTTACGCAGATTTAAAGCGTGCGGAAGCAGTTCTACCAATCTTGTGTCCATACACGATAAAATAACCATTTTTTTATTAGGGAATTTGCTTGTTTCGTAAAGTTCATACTTCTTTTCTTCTACAAATTTTTTGTTGAATTCTAAAACATCTTGTAATAAGCTCATTTGCTGTCTTCTCCTTCATAAAAAAAATTCTTTCTTGTATTATAATACTTTTTCCTATAAGATGAAAAGTGTTAAATCGTAATCATTATTATTTAAAGACAAGAAAGTAGGTTATAACAGTGAAAAAAATTCCCGTTACCGTTTTAAGCGGATACCTTGGGTCAGGTAAAACAACTCTTTTGAACCATATTTTAAAAAATAAAGAAGGTTTAAAGGTCGCGGTCATTGTCAATGACATGAGCGAAGTAAATATTGATGCAGACTTAGTTAAACAAGGCGGATTTTCTCGAACAGAAGAAAAACTTGTTGAAATGCAAAATGGCTGTATTTGCTGTACGCTTCGAGATGATTTAATGAAAGAGGTAGAACGCCTGGCTGACAATGATGATATTGATTATATTGTCATTGAATCTTCCGGAATCAGCGAACCTATCCCTGTTGCTCAAACATTTACTTATATTGATGAAGAGCTTGGCATTGATTTAACTCAGAAATGTTCATTAGATACGATGGTCACTGTAGTAGATGCTAATCGCTTTTGGGAAGACTTTTCATCAGGTGAAAGCTTATTAGACCGCAAAGAAGGAACGGATGAAAACGATAAAAGAGAAGTGGTTGATTTATTAATCGATCAAATTGAATTTGCAAACGTCATTTTATTAAACAAAGTTGATTTGTTAACAAAAGATGATGCAGATGAGCTGCAGGCTGTTCTTCACAAATTAAACTCAGAGGCCACTGTTATCCAAACAATTAATAGTGAGGTAAAACTTGAAACCATACTTCATACCGACTTATTCGACTTTGAAAAAGCTAGTCAAGGAGCCGGATGGATTAAAGAATTAAATGAAGAACACCATACGCCTGAAACAGAAGAGTTTGGTATTTCTTCTTTTGTATATAGAAGGAATCGTCCCCTTCATCCTGAACGCTTTATGAAATGGTTAGAGGACTGGCCGGTTGATATTGTACGTGCAAAAGGATTTTTCTGGCTTGCTTCACGTAACCATATGGCAGGACTTCTTTCTCAAGCAGGTACGTCCATTATGATTCAAGGAGCGGGTGAATGGGTCGCAACGTACATAGCAGAGGAAAGGGAACAAACCTTAAAGGAAGAACCTGAATTACGAGCAAAATGGGATGAACAATTTGGAGACCGTATTAACGAGCTTGTATTCATTGGTATTGATATGAACAAAGCTGAAATAATTGAAACTTTAGACCACTGTTTGCTGACAAATGAGGAAATGAATCAAGATTGGGCTACTTTCAAAGACCCCCTTCCTAAGTTTACAGTAAGTGCGTAAATTTTTAGTTTTCAAATCGTAATAATTACGATATAATAACATAGGTCATAAATGGTTACGATACGAACGGAAGGAGCAACATAATGAAATTCAAACCACTTTTAATGGTGCTGGCATTAGGAATTGGAACAGCCCTTGCAGGGTGCAGTTCAAGCAGTGCAAATAACGCATCTGATAATAAAAATAAAAAATTAGAAGTTTACACAACAATTTACCCTTTACAGGATTTCACTGAAAAAATCGGTGGAAAATATGTAGAAGCTAAAAGCATTTTACCAACAGGTGTAGATGCTCACTCATTTGAACCTACCACAAAAACAATGGTCAAAATCGCAAACGCGGACGCATTCGTTTACTCAGGAATTGGGCTTGAAGGCTTTGCAGATAAAGCACAGTCTACGCTAAAGAATGAAGATGTCGCTTTAGTAGAAGCTGCAAAAGGAATTGAACTAGCAAAGAGTTCTGAAGATGAGCATGCCCATGAGGACGAACATGCACATGAAGAAGAGCATCACCACGGAGATACAGACCCTCACGTTTGGCTTGATCCTATTTTAGCTATTCAATTAGCAGAAAATATTAAAAATGAACTTGTTGAATTAAAACCAGATAAAAAAGCAGAATTTGAAAAGAACTTCCAATCCTTAAAGACTCAGCTTGAAGATGTGAACCAAGAGTTAAAAACAACGATTGGCGACGCACCTCATAAAGAAATTTTAGTATCACATGCAGCCTACGGCTACTGGGAAAAACGATACGGATTAAAGCAAATTAGCGTAGCGGGTTTATCTCCTACAAATGAGCCGTCTCAAAAACAATTAGAAAACATCGTAAAACAAGCAAAAAAAGACCATATCAAATACTTTATCTTTGACCAAAATTTAAAGCCTAAAGTGTCTACACTTGTAAAAAATGAAGTGGGAGCTCAAGCTTTAACACTTCATAACTTAGAGTCATTAACGAAAAACGATGTTAAAAATAAAGAAGATTATTTCTCCATTATGCAACACAACATTGATACGTTGAAAAAAGCATTATATTAATAAAAAAACTAGCCTCTCGGCTAGTTTTTTTATTGTAATTTATATTTTTGCTTAAAGCGTTCCACACGGCCGCCTTTATCAGCAAATTTTTGTTTTCCTGTATAAAATGGATGTGTATCCGAACTAATTTCAACTTTTAAGAGCGGATATGTGTTGCCATCTTCCCATTGAACGGTCTCATTTGATTGTTTTGTAGATCCTGATAAAAATGATGTTCCGCTATTTGTATCCATAAATACAACTTTACGATAGTCTGGATGAATATTTGTTTTCATTAAATATCTCTCCTTTAAAACAATATATACTCATTATAATCGTAATGATTACTATTTTCAAGTTATATGTTTTACCAATTCTGATGCATAAATCGTGGTAAAAAGTGGACAATAAGGTTTATCAATACTTTACTGGAAAGGTTGAAAAATGAATGGATCATTTAGTTACTGCACGTTCAATGTTTGGTCTGAACATGGGAGTACATATCATTTTTGCCACTCTTGGCGTCGGCATTCCTCTCATGATTTTATTGGCTGAAATTCTTTACTACAAAACAAAAGATAAAGATTATGAACTTATGGCACAGCGCTGGACAAAAGGAGCTGCTGTCCTGCTTGGAGTCGCTATTCCTACGGGAACGATTGCTGGTGTGCAATTAGCGTTGCTTTGGCCGGGTTTTATGGAAATCGTAGGAAAAGTGATGGCTCTTCCTTTTCAAATTGAAATTTATGCTTTCTTTATTGAGGCTCTTTTTCTCTCTATTTACGTATACGCAGCGGACCGTATTTCTCGAAAAATGAGGATTATCAGTCTCATTTTAGTAGCAATAGGCGCTCTTGCCTCTGCCGTTTTAATTACAAACGTGCACGCATTTGAAGGAACACCTGCTGGCTTTCGAATTTTAAATGGCGAAATTGTAAGCGTAGATCCTTGGGCAGCTTTCTTTAATCCGAGTTTCTTTGTAACGTCCGGTCACGTAGCCGTTTCTGCTTATACAACCGGAGGCTTTGTCATTGCTTCAGTCGCTGCCTTTAAAATGCTTCGTGCGCGAAAACATAATCCAAGAGAATATAAATTTCATCATAAAGCATTGATGATGGGATTAGTAATCGGCGGGATTTTTTCTTTTGTAACAGCTTTGAATGGACATGAATCGATGCAAAAAGTATACGAATATCAACCCGAAAAACTTGCAGCAGCTGAAGGTCTATTTGAAACGCAAGATCATGCGCCATTAGCTTTAGGCGGATTTACAGATGAAAAAGAACAGCGAGTCAAGTATGGCATTGAGTTTCCATGGATGCTCAGCTTCTTGTCGGGTAATAGCTTTAATACAGTGATTACTGGACTCAATGACTTCCCTAGAGATTATTGGCCGCCGCTTTTTGTGCATACCTTGTTTAACGGTATGGTCATTATCGGATCGATTTTAATTTTAGTGGCGCTAGTGGGCGTTGTTTGGTACAAGTTTTTAAAGAAGAAAAGCTTCCCTAAAGTTTTCATGTGGGCATTTGTCGCAACGGGCCCTCTCGCGATCATGGGCATTGAATTCGGATGGATTTTCGCATGTACAGGCAGACAACCCTGGGTCATTTACCGCATCATGCGTACATCAGAAGCCGTTACTACTTCTGCTAATTTGCATATTTTATTTTTCTTGTTTTTGCTTGTTTATATCGTACTCGTGGCCGCAGTCGCCCTTGTACTGGTGTTTTATTTTAGACGAAATCCGCTTTCTAAAGAGCTTGCTGCGCAAGCAGATTAAAAAGGATGTGAGAATATGGGTGATTCATTACTAGCAATTACTGTAATATGGGGCTTCATTTTTATCTATGCTGTAATGGGAACGATGGACTTTGGAGCTGGTTTTTGGTCGATGGTCTATATTAACCGTACGAAAACAAATGCTACAGATGTAGCAAACAGATATCTATCGCCTACTTGGGAAGTAACCAATGTATTTATCGTTGCGATTGTTGTTGCGCTGTTTAGCTTTTTTCCGCGAGCTACATTTACGCTTGGAACAGTGCTACTAGTACCGGGGAGTATCATTTTACTTCTCTTATCTATTCGAAGCGGATTTTTAGTGTTTTCACACTATGCTGGCAGCTTCAAATATCGGAGAGCGTTGGTTTACGTATCTGGTATATCTGGCGTATTAATTCCCGCTTTTTTAATCGCCGTACTGCCCGTAAGTCAAGGTGGATTTATTGATGTAATTGACGGAACGCAGCGATTAAATTTAGCAAGAGTGTTTTCAAGTCCGCACGTCTATTCATTTATTGGTTTTGCCATTACTTCTTCCCTGTTTCTGTCGTCTCTTTTATTAGCAGACTACTCGAAGTCATCTGACGAAATGGAAGCTTATGCGGTCTATCGGCGCGATGCGCTCATTACAGGACCTCTTTCACTGCTAATGGCTATCTTTATTATGATTACAATGCAATCAGAAGCCAGCTGGTTATATGATAAAATGATGCAGTTTAAGCCTCTTCTTTACGGGTCTGTAGGTCTATTTGTAGTAGCTGGTATTGCTCTGCTGCTGCCTTCTCAAAAAGGAAAAGGAATGCCTCGTTTAGCCGTGGTATCAATCGTCCTTCAATATTTCTTAGCAAGTTACGTATACGGACGAAGTCATTTACCGTATGTCGTGTATCCAAACGTAACGATTGAGAATGGATTTACACATCCCGATGCGTTCCATTCGTTATTTATTGTGTATATTGTTGGCTTTGCGATTTTATTTCCTGGATTCTTTTATTTCTGGCGTCTATTTATGAAAGATAATAAAGAATACAGCAAAAAGAAGCCATATTAAAAACCCGGTCAGCACTTGACCGGGTTTTCTTATGAAGCAGCAGATTTTGCCACTACTTCAGCAAAGTCTTTAGCAAATACCTTACATTTTTCTACATCTTCTCCAAAGGGAGAAAGCTCGATTTTCAAACCAGGAACAGCTATATTTCCGTTGCGTCCCTTTATTTTTTCTTCAATTAAATCAACTGCTCCGCAAAAAACATCATATGATGAATCACCTGAACCAAATACAGCCATCTGCTTTTGACTGAGATCTATATCATCCATTTCATCATAAAGATCTAAAAAATCATCTGGCAGCTCTCCATCTCCCCACGTATAAGCTCCAAAGATAATAGATTCTGCCAATACAAGGTCCGAAGCAGCAATGTCATATACTTCTGCTCGTTTCACATGCAATCCATGCTTGACTAATTCTTCTTCGATCAAATCGGCTATCGCTTCTGTGTTGCCTGACATACTCGCATAAGCTAGTAAGATTTCCTTCATGTAAATGACGCTCCTTTACACCAGCAGTGTGGGCCGCACATCCCCTTCTTCATCACATTCTTGCTTAAGAGGACAGTTTTCACACTCACTGGATGCATAGTTCTTTTGAAAATGTTTTGGTTCCATTAACACACTTTTGACAATATGTAGTTGAAGTATGGCCTTTTCATAATCGCCTGTTGCAATATAATAAGTTGTTGTTTCTCCGGTTAATAATGAATAAAAACGAATTTGTTCAGGAACCTTTTGAAAAGCTTGTTTCGAAAAAACGATAATAAAGTCTTTCATTGCGTTCTTCACTTCTTCATGGTCATCTAGAATGAATTTTGTTACCGTATAAGACTTCTCTGTCCATGCAGCAAAATCAATGGTCAGAGAAAGGTTGCTTTGAATTTCTTCTACATAAACGCTGTATTTTTCAAACACAAAAAGTGGTAGCTCCACATGTGTTTTCTCGCCTAAAAACCTCAGTAAATAATCACTTACTTTAGCTAACACATCGTAATAGTGAATGGGTGATGAAAACATATTTGGCTTTAGGCGCCAATATTTTTCAATAAGCTGTAAAACATAGAGGTTTGAGCGATACTCAACTGGCTTGCTATAGTATGTTTTAATGATTTGATGGACGGTTACTTGAACATGCTGTTTCCAATCTATAGATGTCTTTTTCAAAAGAAGCTGCTGCTGATAAAATTTGTACGGACATCGAATAAATTGTTCGATGTGGTTATTGGAGAGTGTCTTTATATGCACTTTTATCGGTTCCATCTATGTCTCACCACCCTAATTGAAATTCATTCTCAATAATGATCAAAAATTAAATCATGAAATTTGCTCAATCACTTTACGAATAGCACTCCATGAATGTTTGACGAAATAAATTGGTTTTTGCTGTTTTTTTGCTTTCTCTTTAATGACTTTTGCCATATTGTGATTAATAAAATCCGTAATAACTAATACAAACCCAATATGTTCGGGAATTTCTCGCTTCACCATATTGCTTTTACGGCCATCTAAATGAATTACTTCATTAAACCCTTCTCCCGCTAGACGATCTGTAATATGCTTTAACCTGTCTCCTCCTACAACCATGACTGATGACATGTTTGTTCCCTCCCAATTAATTATTCATTTAATGATTTGACAACAACCTGTATTCTTTACTATATATACAGTTTAATTGAGAATGATTCTCTTTGTCAATGTTTAATTGATAAAAATTCTCAATTAAAATGAAAGTCTACCACCTTTCTTATAAGTTAGTTGAATTTTGACCATACTATAGCTATCACATACAAAGGAGGGTTAACGTTGGAACAAAACATTCTTTGTGAAGTAAATAACTGTCACTTTTGGAAAAATGGAAATCACTGCAGTGCAGAAGAAATTTACGTAGTAAGTCATAGCGGAAAACATGCAGCAAGTAGCTATGAAACAGACTGTAAAACGTTCAAGCCAACTGAAGCGTAACCCGCAAAAGGACAGCCTCTGGGTTGTCTTTTTTCTCTCTTCAAGATCATAAAAAAGGAGACTAGTATGAAGACTGAACAACTGATTCATTTTTTTAAAGAAGAAGCCATAAAAGCAAATGAACAAACCTTTCCAATCTATGTACAATCATTTACTCATTTATGGACATACAAATGGGGAACACTTGAAAACATTCCAGAAGAAATTGATGACTTAATTACCACACGTGCGTTAGAACTTGGACTTATTCACTTAAAAAAAGCTGACTAATCAATAAGGAAATTAGTCAGCTTTTGTGTTTATAAATCATCAAATCCATTTGCATCTGATGCTTTTGTATATTGTCGTGATTTCTGTTCAAAGAAATCGGTTTTCCCTAAATCTACCTCTTGATAAGCAATAATCCAACGAAGAGGATTTTCAATCGGTGCTTCTGGGAAAGCAGCTCGACCGAAGCCTAACTGATTACAGCGTTTATTCGCCATATATTCAATGTACTGCTGCAGTTCTTTCATCGTAATGCCGTCGAATTTTTCTCCAATAACAGATTCCGCCCATTCAATTTCAAGACGAGCTGCCTCTTGGAACGTTTCAACTACAAACGTTTCTAGCTCCTCCGTACGATAAGCTGGATTTTCATTTAGTACTTCCTTGAAAATCTTTTCAAATAACCCAACGTGAAGCTGTTCATCACGATTGATATAATTAATCATCGTAGATGTCGCCACCATCTTTTGATTTCTCGCAAGATTATAGAAGAACGCAAATCCGCTATAGAAGAAAAGTCCTTCTAAAATAACATCATATACCATAGACTTCAAAAAGTTTTCAACCGTTGCTTCTTCGCTAAATGCTTTATATCCGTTTGTAATAAAGTCATTTCGTGCGCGAAGCTTTTCGTCTGTACGCCAGTATTCAAATACTTCATCTTGTTTTCCTTTTGGTACAAGACTTGATAAAACATATGAATACGAATGATTATGAACCACTTCTTGCTGCGCTAAAATAATCATTAGAGCGTTAATCGAAGAATCGGTTACATAGTCAGCTACTTTGCTAGCATAATCTGATTGAATACTGTCCAGTAGCGCCAGCAGGCCAATAATTTTTAGAAAGCTCTCTTGTTCGTCAGCGGTTAACTGAGGGAACTGTTTAATATCTTGACCCATATTAATTTCAAACGGCGTCCAGAAATTAGCTAGCATACGCTTGTATTTAGGGAACGCCCATGAAAATCGGACGTCATCCCAGTTTAGAATATTGGAGCTCTTGCCGTTGATGATTCCTGTCGAACGGTTCGGAGCTGTTTCGTTCATTAATTCTCGTTTTAACATGCTTGTCATCAATTATTCACTCCTTTTAACTATGACAGCTTTCACATTCTTCAATGACTTCACTTGATGTTGAACGTACGTAATAGGTCGTTTTTAATTTTTCTTTCCATGCCGTCATATGAAGATCCAGCAGCTCTTTTGCTCGGATATCATTTTGTACATATAAATTGAATGAAATAGATTGATCAATATGACGCTGGCGCTTGGCGTTTTGCTTAATGCTCCAGTGCTGATCAATTAAATAAACGGACTTATAATACCAGTTTGTTGCTGGCGATAAATCTGGTGCCGTCACTGGGATTTTATAGTTTTTCTTTTCCTCTGAATAAAACTTACGGAAAATCGGATCAATACTTGCCGTAGAACCCGCGATAATAGATGTTGATGAATTAGGTGCTACAGCCATTAAATATCCATTTCTTATCCCATTGCTTTGAACTTCGCTACGCAGTTCACTCCACGCTTCGCTCGTGTATTCACGTGTTTCAAAATAAGCGCCTGACTCAAAATCTGAGCCTTTAAATAATGGATATGCGCCTTTTTCTTTAGCTAAGTTCATGCTTGCCTGCACGGTTAAGTAAGAAATTTGTTCATACAATTCATCGCAATATGCTACCGCTTCATCTGTCTCCCATGCTATTTTCTTTAAGGCAAGCAAATGGTTCCAGCCAAATGTGCCAAGCCCTACTGCGCGGTACTTTTGATTCGTTAGCTTTGCTTGAAGTACCGGCAAATCATTTAACTCAATAACATTATCAAGCATGCGTACTTGAATTGGAATTAAACGTTCAAGTACATCTTCAGTTACGGCTCTCGCTAAGTTAATAGAAGAAAGATTACATACAACAAAATCGCCCGGATTCTTTGTAATAATAATTTTTCCGTCTTCCGTAATTTCCTCTGTTACGACCGTTGTACTTTGGTTTTGCGTGATTTCTGTACATAAGTTACTGCAGTAAATCATGCCCGCGTGTCGGTTTTGATTAGCTCGGTTAACCGTATCACGATAGAACATATAAGGAGTTCCGGTTTCAAGCTGCGAAAGCATAATGCGCTTGAAGATCTCAATAGCAGGCACTGTTTCTCTTGAAAGCTGTTCATTGTTTACACACTCAGCGTAACGAGTGCGGAACGAACCGCTGCCTTCTTCTTCATCATAAAAATCTTCTAACGAGTAGCCCATCAGCGTACGAACTTCGTGAGGATCGAATAAGTGCCAGTCTTCACGTGCTTCTACTTTTTCCATAAACAAATCTGGCAAACATACGCCAGTGAATAAATCATGCGTGCGCTGGCGTTCATCACCATTGTTCAAACGCGCGTCTAAGAATGAAAAAATGTCTTTATGCCAAACATCTAAATATACAGCAATAGCTCCTTGTCGTTGACCTAGCTGATCGACACTTACAGCCGTATTATTTAGCTGTTTCATCCATGGAATTGTTCCTGATGATACGCCTTTAAAACCTTTTATATCACTTCCTCGGCTTCTAATATGACCGAGGTAGACACCAATTCCGCCTCCATTTTTACTAAGCGTGGCCAAATCTGTATTGCTATCATAAATACCGCGTAAGCTGTCATCAATCGTATCAATAAAGCAGCTAGATAGCTGTCCGTAGCTCTTTCCTGCGTTTGAGAGTGTTGGTGTGGCAACCGTCATATATAGACTAGAAAGCGCCCAGTACGCTTCTTTTACTAATGCTGTTCGATTTTCTTTCTTTTCTTGAGACATCAGCGTCATAGCAATGATAAGAAAACGTTCTTGCGGTAATTCGTATACACGCTTATCATGTGATGTCGCTAAATAGCGATCTGCTAATGTCAGCAATCCAATGTATGTAAATAAACGATCGCGTTCAGGAATAATGACTGAAGCAATTTCATTAATTTCTTCTTCTGTATATGTTTTTAATAGCTGTTTATTATAAATGCCGATTTTTGTTAGTTCTTGAATAAGCTGATAAAACGAACCGTACTTCTCTTTTTTATCATAACCTCGGTTGTCCGCTGCTTTTCGATATAGTTCGTTTAAGTAGACGTCTGCCGCCACGTACGTCCAATCTGGTTCTTCCATTGAAATACGCTCTAGGGCTGCCAAAATTAGTACGTTTGCAACCTTTTCGTCCGTCATATTTTCCTTTACTGTAACAGTTTGAATAACCTTTTCCTCATACAAAGAAAAATCAAGTTGCGTAAATTCTTTTTTTAAACGTTCAATATATGCAGTTAATTCATGTAGAATTGTAGGCTTTAATGTATTCACCATAAATATGGCTCCTCTCTTCACTTCAAAATAAAAAATCGCTCACCGTACCTCGGTGAGCGAATAGAACGAAGATAGAAGAAGACACTAAGTCTTTTCTCAATCCTCGCTCTACCCTCTCACCTCCCGAAGAAGATAAAACGACATAAAAAAGGCAGGTCTCCTGACTTATGCTTCTTTTTACTTTAAGGCCTTCCCATGATGTTTACTCACAGTGGATCTCCTTATTTCATCAGCATTCACAGTTGCGGGGACAGCTTTGGATTTTCACCAAATTCCCTTTTAAGTCTTTTTATCAGACACCTTTTTCACTGGAAAACACAAAATATAGTATTTTATTATTGTTTAACAAACAACATATTGTGTTATGTTATAAACACATTATATAGGACAACTTAGAAAACTATCAACCTATTTTCAAAAATAATTTTGTTTTTTACGATAAAATCCTTCGACTTTTTTCATCAAACTACTCCATCATAACATGTTTTGACACGCTTGATGGAACAATGTGCTCTTTTTAAAAAATTTGTCCTATTTTTCTACTAAACATTGCCAACATCAATAAAAAAACCGTTTTTCATAAAAAACGGTTTTTAATTATTTGTATTCTTTTTCAAATGCTGTGATTGTTTTGATAAACTTTTTATCAATATCGTATCCTATCCCCGGTTTTTCCTTCACCTTTATTACTCCGGCTTCTACCTCTACTTCGGGCTTAATAATATCTTTTTCCCAATAGCGAGACGACGCAGAAATGTCACCTGGTATCGTGAAAGAAGGCAGTGTGGCAAGGGCGATGTTATGAGCTCGTGAAATCCCGGCTTCTAACATTCCGCCAACCCAAAGCCTTACACCGTGTAGGGCGCATAAATCATGAATTTTTTTTGCTACAGACATTCCGCCAACTCGACCGATTTTCACATTGATAATCTTGCAGCTTTTTTGTTCGATTGCATGACGTGCATCTTCATAGCTCACAATACTTTCATCTAAGCAAATCGGCGTCTTCATTTGCTTTTGTAATAATCGATGATCAAGGATATCATCCGAACTTAACGGCTGTTCGATCATCATTAAATTCAATTCATCTAGTTTTTTCAATGAATCACTATCGCTTAACGTATAGGCTGAATTGGCATCAGCCATAAGAGGAATGCTTGGAAATTCATCTCGAATTTGTTTCAGTAGCTCATAGTCAGCGCCTGGCTTAATTTTCACTTTAAAGCGCTTATAACCATCTTTCATATAAGTCTTTATTTGTTCTTTCATGATGGAAATATCATTTAAGCCAACTACCACTCCAGCTTCTACAGCAGGCCTTATTCCGCCAATTACTTCAGCTAAGGGCTTATTTTGGCGCTTTGCATACAAATCCCATACAGCACAGTCCAAAGCTGCTTTAGCCATGTTGTTCCGCTTTAGAGGTTTGAATAACTTTTGAACATCCTCTGGTTTTTGAAGCTGCTGGTGAAGAAGCGAAGGAATTAAAAAATCGTCTAACATATGAAAACATGTCTGAATCGTTTCTTCCGTATACCAAGGAGATGAAAAAGCAACGACTTCTCCCCATCCTGTAAATCCTTTTTCATCTTCTACTTCAAGCAAAATCAATTCTCGATCCTGGACCGTACCATAGCTTGTTGAAAAAGGAGAAAGAAGCTTCATGTCAATTTTATAAAGATGTACTTTTTTGATAATCATCGATTAAATCCCTTTCTGTATGAACGATGATAGCTTCCGGCGTATGATTTTATTAGAGGCCGTTCGCGGCAGCTCCTCTACTCGAACGAAATACTTTGGAAGTTTGTACTTTGCTAAAAATTGTTGAATGTGTAAAGATAACTCTTCATCTGAAACGTCTTCGTTTATAACAATGCATGCTGCAGGAACTTGTCCCCATTTTCCATCGGCTACTCCCGTTACACCGGCCTCTTTAACAGCGGGATGCTTCAACAAAACATTTTCAATTTCAGCTGGATATACATTTTCTCCACCTGAGATAATAAGGTCCGAACGTCTGTCTAATACATATAGAAAACCTTCTTCATCCACTTTCCCGATATCTCCTGTATAGAACCAGCCTTGTTGAAGGGCTTTTTTAGTAGCTTCAGGTTTATTTAAATATCCTTTTGTAACATTTGGACCTTTAACAATGATTTCTCCTGCTTCACGTGTTTCATTTCCATTCTCATCTACAATTTTCATTGCACACGGAAATAATGGTTTACCTGCTGATCCCAGTTTTCGCAAACTATCTTCAGGTGAAAGCGTAACGAACTGTGAAGATGTTTCTGTCATTCCATACGTTTGATAAACAGGAATTTCTTTATTCACACAAGCCTCTAAAATAGTAAGCGGTGCGGGTCCTCCTCCTAAAAGCATACAGCGAAATGTATTTGGGTATTTACGTTCAGCTAATTCATCCAGCATATTCGATAGCATGGAAGTGACAACCGAAATAATTGTTACTCCTTTGTTTTCAATGGCTTCATTCACCGCTCTTGCTTCAAATCGTTCTTCTAAAATGATTTTCATTCCGTAAAAGACGCTCCGCATTAAAATGGATAATCCGCTAATATGAAACAAAGGAACCGCTATAAGCCAGCAGTCTTTTTCATTTAATCCTAAATTAAGCGCTGAACCAATGGAACTCCACCAGTGATTTCCATATGTCTGCAGCACTCCTTTTGGATTACCTGTTGTTCCAGACGTATACATAATGGTGAACGTCTCCTCGAGATTCCACGTTTTCTGAAAATACGTTTCTGTTTCTGGAGAACTTTTTAAAGAAGATAAAGGAAGCTGAGTAATGGAACTTTGGAACTCTCTCGTTAAAAATGCTTCATCCGTAATAAGCAACGACACGTTTGCATCTGTTAGCTGATAATTGATTTCTTCATTTGTCAAACGCGTATTGACGAGCAGCACCCGAGCGCCAATATAAGAAACCGCATGTAAAATCTCAATAAACTCCACGCTGTTTTTCATGCATAAAGCAATGGTATCACCTTGCTTTACACCGTTAAACGAAAGCTGCTGCGCTACTTTTTGAACACGCTTATGAAGCTCTTGAAAAGTAAGCGACGTTTGCAGTGTTTCTACCGCCACTCGGTTTGGCGTCAAATATGCTCTTTGCATAAGCCCATTAGGAATCGTTTGGCCACTCATAAATTTCTCTCCTTTTTATACTAATTAACTAAATCAAATTGAAAAAACAGCCTGATGATAATCACCAAGCTGTTTCAGCTGTTTAAGGGAAACGTGGGAACTGTTGGAAGTCTGGATTGCGTTTTTCCTTAAATGCATCGCGACCTTCTTTTGCCTCGTCCGTTGTGTAATAAAGAAGCGTTGCGTCACCCGCAAATTGCTGGATACCAGCTAAGCCGTCCGTATCAGCATTAAATGCTGCTTTTAAGAAACGAAGAGCGGTTGGACTTTTTTCTAACATCTCTTCACACCATTGAATTGTTTCAGCTTCAAGCTGTTCTAATGGAACGACCGTGTTTACTAATCCCATGTCTAGTGCTTCTTGAGCGTTGTACTGACGGCATAAGAACCAGATCTCACGCGCTTTCTTATGGCCTACGATGCGAGCTAAGTAACCAGAGCCATATCCTGCATCGAAGCTTCCAACTTTAGGACCTGTTTGTCCAAAGACTGCGTTATCCGCTGCAATTGTTAAGTCACATACAACGTGAAGAACGTGGCCTCCACCAATTGCATAGCCTGATACCATTGCAACAACCGGCTTTGGAATTACGCGAATTAAACGCTGTAAATCTAGAACGTTTAGACGTGGAATTTCATCTTCTCCTACATAGCCGCCGTGACCGCGAACTCTTTGGTCTCCGCCTGAGCAAAATGCTTTATCCCCAGCACCTGCTAATACAATTACTCCAACGCTTGCATCGTCACGAGCATAAGCAAATGCATCGATCAATTCCATTACTGTTTTTGGACGGAATGCATTGTGCACTTCCGGACGGTTAATCGTAATTTTAGCGATTCCGTTATATGTTTCGTATAAAATGTCTTCATATTGACGTACTGATGTCCATTCAACTGTCATCTTTATTTCCTCCTAATTATGTAGTAGCTAAGAACTCACTTACTATTCTACCAAAAATCTCGGGTTGTTCCACGTGAATTGCATGGCCTGTCCCTAAAATAATTTTAGAAGTAGCATTTGGTATTAATGTTTGCATTTCTTTGGAAATTAAACAAAACTTTTGATCTACTTCTCCTGTAATAAGCAAAACCGGCATCAACAGATCGTCCAGCTTCTCCCAAAGGGACGGCTGGACTCCTGTTCCCATTCCTTTCAAACTGTTGGAAAGGCCGATTTCTGTATGCGAAAGTCTTTCTTGACGCACCGCTTCTTGAACATAGCTAGGCAATTGCTTTTGAGAACGAAAAAGAGGGATTTCCTCCCAAAAGTTCACAAATTCTTCAATTCCATTTTTCACAATGCGGCTCGCCAGCTGCTCATCTTTTTCTTTTCTTAGCTTTTGTTCTTCTCGCGTTTTTAAACCAGGCGATGCGCTTTCTAATACCAACTTTTTCACAAGGTGTGGATATCGCTGAGCAAATGAGAGAGCAAGCCTTCCTCCCATCGAATATCCAATTACATTCACCTGTGATAGAGATAGCTGTTGAAGCAGCTCATGCAGTGCTTCAACAGCTGCTTCCATTGAATATGGTTTGATTTCTTTCGGAGCTGCTGATTGGCCATGACCAATAATATCAACAGCAATCACTTGATAGTCTTTAACGAATTTCTTCATAAAGGTACGCCAGGTTTGAGAAGAACCGGTAAAGCCGTGAAGAAGCAGCAGCGGCTCTCCTTTTCCCTCGGTGTGCACATAGTAAGATACACCATTTAATTGATACATCATTGCTTATTCCACACCGTTTGACAAATTTATTTCCTCGGAAACAAGTTTCCACAAACTGCGATGAGTCTCTACATTTTCTGTACGAGTTGTACGAATCTCTACAACATGTAACCCGCCTTTTGTGAAAGCATGGTTCATTGCATGTCGAAATTCTTCCCAGCTGCTTGCTGAAGAAAATGTGCCATCATACAGACGAGTGGCATGCTCAAAATTCAATCCAGTTGGCGTACCGAATAAAAATTCAAAGTGCTTTTCTTGTTTTGACTGCGGTAAAAATGAAAAAATTCCTCCGCCGTCATTGTTAACTAGCACAACGGTTAAATTTAAATTATGCATCTTAGCTGCCAGCAGACCATTTAAATCGTGATAAAAAGATAGGTCACCAATAAATAAAACGGTGTGATCGTAAGCCGTGCTTACGCCTAGAGCAGACGAAACCACACCATCAATTCCATTTGCTCCTCGGTTTACAAAAAGTGGAATATCTTTCTCCGTATTTAAGAAGAAAGAATCAATATCTCGAACAGGCATTGAATTTCCAACAAACAAAGCCGTGCCTTCAGGTACTACATCCACAATTTCTTGAACTACTTGTCCTTCGAACCATTCCTGGCCAGAAGTTAATGTTTTGAGAGCCTGTGCAGTTTGAACATTAATCTTTTTCCATAGACTCAGCCATGAAGTAGACTCCTCTTGATTCGCTGAAAGGCGCTTGATCAGTTCTTCACAAAATAATGTTTCATTGGCTTCAATCATCACTGTTGAACGCAAAGTAGGATCTCTCCAGCCTTTACCTTGGTCAACTACAAACATTTCTTTCGGCTCGTGTGCTTTTAAAAATTGCAATAGCGGTTTCGATACCGGCATCGCGCCAAAACGAATGACAACTTCGGGGTAAAAACGCTCATCAACCTTATCACTTTTTAAAAATGTATCATATGTCTCTATTACATTTTCTTTTGAATGCTTGCCGCTTCTTAATTGTGATAACGGATCTGCGAGCACCGGAAAGCTTAAAGCGTCAGCTAAACGGCATACGCTGTCTACTGCTTTTAAAGACATTTGATCTCCGCATATAATAAGTCCTTTTGTTGTTCCCTCTAGGCGCTTCGCAATTTCTTCGAATCCTTTTTCAGATAGAGATGCTTCTCCATGAATAGCAGCCACATATGATTTACCGCGTTTCCCCTGACTCCATAAATCTTCAATAGACAAATCTGGTACAATCGGTTCACGTAAAGGTACGTTAATGTGTACAGGACCGCTCGGTATAGCTTGAGCTGTATGAACAGCCCTTGAAGCTACTGTTCGAATATAACGATTCATATCTGCACTTTCTTCTGGTAAAGCTGTATCTACAAACCACTTCGCATACTGACCGAAAAGATGATTCTGATTAATTGCCTGCGGGGCACCTATATCCCTTAACTCGTGCGGCCGATCGGCTGTGATAACGACTAAAGGAATGCGTGAGTAGTGAGCTTCAATTACTGCAGGATAATAATTCGCTGCAGCTGTTCCAGATGTACATACAAGCGCCACTGGTTTTTTCTTTGCTTTTGCTATTCCTAGAGCAAAAAAGCCGGCAGAACGTTCATCAATGTTTAAGTGCACATGAATATCAGGGTGCTCAGCCATAAGCATCGCAATAGGCGTTGAACGTGACCCTGGACTGACCACTACTTCTTCAACATTTGCTTCTACTAATTCATCCACGAATGACGCAATATACGTTGTTAATGATTTAATGTGTTCCACGCATAATCCCTCCTAAAGCTGAAAGCATCGGGTTGAATTTAATTTTTGTTTCTTCATATTCACTTTCAGGCGTAGAATCTGCTACAATTCCACAGCCCGCAAATAAAACAGCTTCTTTTTGCTGAATAACAGCCGAGCGGATTCCTACTATAAATTCACCGTTTCCATTGATATCCATCCATCCTAAAGGAGCTGCGTACCACCCTCGGTCAAAGGATTCTAGCTTTCGAATAATAGGCAAGGCCTCCTGTTGAGGATATCCTCCTAACGCTGGTGTTGGATGGAGCTTTTGAATAAATGAAAATAGCGTCACATCTTCCTTTATACGCCCTTTCACAGGTGTATACAAATGTTGAATATGCTTTGTTTTATATAAACTTGGCTTACTTGGAATTTCTACTTCATAACAATAAGAATTCATCGCTTCTTTAATCATATGAACAACAACATCGTGCTCAATTAAGTTCTTAGGATCCTGAAGCAATTCCTCACCTAGTTCGTGATCTTCCTGCCTTGTCTTTCCTCTTGGAATCGAACCCGCTAAACAAGTGGAAAACACGTAATCTCCTTGTTTTTGTACTAGTCTTTCTGGGGAAGCGCCGATAAAATGCTGATGCTCTCCCTCTAAAATATATGTGTAGCTAGTTGGCTGTTCCTTTAACAGACGCTGAAGCACGTATTCAGTAGAAATATCTTCATTAAATTTTACTTTTAATTGGCGAGCAAGAACCACTTTCTCTATAACCTGTTGCTTAATTAAAGTAGTAGCTCTTTCAATATTTCCTTTAAATTTCTCTACCCCAATTTCTTCTTTTTCCAACAGCAAAGGTGAAATATGAGATTCCCCGTCGTACTCTTCACAAAGAACAAGTTTTTGGACCTCTTCGAAATAATTGATGTGCTCTTTTACAGAATCTTGTCCTTTAACCATCATATTAACGGTAAGATATCCTTCTTTATTTACCTGGGTATATAACACAGTTGGAATCATAAATTTTGAACTCGGGAAATCACTCCAATAGTTTTCTCGATACTGATTTGGGTCAAATGAAAATCCTCCAAATAAAAGAGGACCTGTCCCATCAGGGAAAATTTGGTTATTTTTATAAAAGTCTTCTTTTATAAAGCGCTTCCATTCATTTTCAATGTGGAAATAACGTTCTTTTGCCGCATTGGTGCAAATAGTATGCGCATATCCTAATCCAACAAATGTATAATAACTGTTGGAATATTTCCAAAAAAAGCGTTCTTTATAAAACTGGTCATGTCCGTTCGCATAAAAAATAAGGGGGTCAATAGGTCTTACTTTTTTCACTAAACTGACCAATTTTGGCTGATTTTCATTTTTTGCACGCTCAATCGCATCTTTAATGTATTCTTGTACTAACTGTTCGGTCGTTGCAATCACACTACGTCCCCCCGTTCATCTTTTTTTCTTAAGTCTGTAACTAACTTATTATAAACTTTCAGTTCAAAAAAATCTAGCATCGCGATTCATGAGCAAAAATTAATTTTGCTTGTCTAAATTACGCCTTTTCAGTAAACCAATAAAAAAATCTTTATGATCTATTTAGTACCCTTTAGCCCTCAAGAACATTATTTTTATCATACCCTTTTCTATAACCTTTACCTTTCTTTAATTTTCCACTCCATTTCTCTCTTAGCTTCATGAATACCCCAAATCCTCCTAATATGAATCGTGTTTTTTTGAATTTTTAACACATACTACAAAAGCACACTAAATTTTTAAGGGGGAGCTTCATGACACTTTCAAAACAAGAAATCAGTCAGTTAAAACAAAATTTACAGCAGCAGCAGGCTGATATTCAATCGCACTTTGATCAAAATGATCATTTTGGTCTAACTCGAAGCGACGCTCACGATGCTGTAGGAGAACTTTCAAGCTACGATAACCACCCTGGTGACACAGCCACAGAAACATACGAGCGTGAAAAAGACCTTGCACTAAATGAACATGCAAAACAAGAGCTACATGAAATAGAAGAAGCACTGCAGGCAATCGCTCACAGCACGTATGGAACATGCAAAGTATGTGGAGCAGATATCTCATTTGAAAGACTTCAGGCTGTACCAACTACTTTATACTGTAGAGAACATAGCCCATCACAGGATATTCCAAAGCACAGACCTGTAGAAGAAAATGTTCTCCATCACCCATTTGGTCAATACGACTATGACGATACCGAGACGACAGGATACGACGCAGAAGATTCTTGGCAAGACGTTGCGCGTTACGGGACGTCTGAATCTCCTTCTGATTTTATAGAAGATACGTCTAACTATAGTGAAACCTATATTGAGGCGGATGAAGCTATCGGGTACGTTGAAGATTATGAAAACTTTGCCGCTACCGATTTATATGGACAGCCTCTTCCTATTTACCCTTCAAAAGAGCATGAGCGATATGAAAATGCACTGGATGAAGAAGGTACGATGACCATATTTGGAGATTTACCGGCCTATGAGAAAGATCCATACACTGAAAAGGAGTAGTTCTTCATACTACTCTTTTTTCTATTTTTAGTAGGAGCTATGGGAGATGACATCGAATGAATAGGAGATTAGAATTAATAATGAGGTGAACATAATGAATGCACATGAAATTGATTATAAATTGTATGGAGATGACATGCAGTTTGTTGAAATTGAATTAGATCCTTCAGAAAGTGTGATAGCAGAAGCTGGAGGAATGATGATGATGGAAGATGATATTGAGATGGAAACCATTTTTGGTGACGGTTCTTCCTCCAACAGCAGCGGACTTTTTAATAAACTAAAAGGTGCTGGGAAACGCGTATTAACTGGTGAAAGTTTATTTATGACGGTATATACAAATAACGGATATCACAAGCGAAAGGTATCTTTCGCTTCACCTTTTCCAGGTAAGATTATTCCTGTCGATTTAGAGCAGCTCGATCATAAAATCATTTGTCAAAAAAGCTCCTTTTTATGCGCTGCCAAAGGCGTATCCGTTGGTATTGACTTTCAAAAAAAACTAGGAACGGGCTTCTTTGGCGGTGAAGGTTTTATTATGCAAAAATTAGAAGGCAATGGCCTCGCATTTTTGCATGCAGGCGGCACCATTCATAAGAGACAGCTGCAGCCGGGTGAACGCCTTCGTGTAGATACTGGCTGTTTAGTGGCCATGACCCGTGATGTAAATTACAACATCGAATATGTAGGGAAAATTAAAACAGCTCTGTTTGGAGGAGAAGGCATGTTTTTTGCTACTCTGTCAGGACCGGGAACAGTTTGGATTCAATCTCTTCCTTTTAGTCGACTAGCCGATCGCGTTTTATCAAGTGCAGTTTCACCAACGGGAGGTAAAGGTGAAGGCAGTATCCTTGGTTCTTTAGGTGATTTCTTAAACGGTGACAACAGATAAAATAAAAAGGTGTAGTCGTTGACTACACCTTTTTTATTTATTGATTTAATAAATTTTTAGTGGAATGAATTCCCCAAATATCAGATGCATATTCCTCAATCGTTCGGTCACTAGAAAAAAAGCCGGAATGTGCAATGTTCGTCGCACTCATTTGAAGCCATTTATTTTCATTTCCATAAGCTTCGTTTACTTTTTGCTGTGCCGTAACGTATGAGTCAAAGTCACGGAGTACGTAGTATTCATCATTTTGCATTAATAATGAATCATATATAGGCTCGAATAAGTCATATGTGTCAGGTAAGAAGCCGTTTGTGAGCTGCTCGAGCACTTGTCGAATCCGCTTATCATGATGGTAATAATCATAGGCACGGTATCCTCCATTTTGCTGATAGCTCAATACTTCTTCGGCTTTTAACCCAAAAATAAAGACATTATCTTTTCCTACTGCCTCGCTAATTTCGACGTTCGCTCCGTCCATCGTACCAAGAGTTAACGCTCCGTTCATCATGAATTTCATATTTCCCGTTCCCGAAGCTTCTTTGCTGGCGGTTGAAATCTGTTCGCTGACATCCGCTGCAGGAAAGATATACTCAGCAAGTGACACTCGATAGTTTTCTAAAAAAACGACTTTTAAAAACGGTGATGTTTGTGGATCATGATTGACAACATCAGCTACAGAATTAATTAGCTTGATGACTTTTTTTGCATAATAATAGCCGGGAGAAGCTTTCGCACCAAAAATAAATGTACGAGGCACGATTTGAAAATTAGGGTCTTCTTTTAATCGATTGTACAAATACATAATGTGCAGTACATTTAAAAGCTGTCTTTTATAAGCATGAAGCCTTTTAACCTGTACATCAAAAATAGAATGTGAATCTATTTTAATTCCCGTTTGCTCTTGAATAATATCGGCAAGCAGCTTTTTACGCTGTTGTTTTACTGTTTTTAGTCCTTGTAAAAAGCTTGGATATTCCACATACTCTTGGAGCTTTATAAGAGAATGCGGCTGTTTAATCCATTTATCTCCTATCACCTCGGTAATAAGAGAGGAAAGCTGCGGGTTAGCTTTTAACAACCAGCGCCGGTGGGTAATTCCATTCGTTTTATTGTTAAATTTAGCAGGATAAAACTGATAAAAATCTTTCATTTCTCGTTCTTTTAAAATATCAGTATGAATCTTTGCCACGCCGTTTACTTTATAACTTCCCACAATTGCTAAATGAGCCATCTTTACTAGCCCGTGCGCTAAAATAGCCATATTTTCAATCCGCTGCCAGTCTCCTGGATATGCTTCCCATAATTCTTTACAAAAGCGCTCATTAATTTCTTCAATAATCATATACACTCGTGGAAGCAAGGGTTGAAATAAATCAATCGGCCATTTCTCAAGGGCTTCAGAAAGAGTCGTATGGTTTGTGTATGAAATGGTATTGGACGTAATATGCCATGCATCTTCCCATTCCATTTTTTCTTCATCCAGTAAAATTCTCATTAGCTCAGGAATCGCAAGTACAGGATGCGTATCGTTAATATGAATGGCTACTTTTTCGTGAAAGTTTGTAAGTGTTTGATAGGTATTTCGATGTGCTCTGATAATACTTTGTAAGCTAGCTGACACAAGAAAATATTGCTGTTTCAACCTTAATATTTTACCATCTTCATGTGTATCATCCGGATATAAAAATTCTGATACAGCCTCTGTTTGACGCTTATACTCCATCACATCTTTATGTACTGGAAATGATGAAGGCTCCGCATTCCAAAGGCGAAGTGTATTCACTGTATCTGTTTTATACCCGATAACCGGGATGTCATAAGGAACAGCAGAGACGGGTTCTCCTTTTACATGACGAAAAGAGAATGTTCCGTCTTCCTGTACCATTTCAACTTCGCCCCAAAAGTTCACTTCGATTGCTTGATCTAATTTGCGTACTTCCCATGAATTCCCATGCCTTAACCATTGTTCTGGGAGCTCAATTTGAAAGCCGTTTACAATCTTTTGATCAAACAAACCGTGTTTATAGCGAATCCCATAACCGTGACCAGGAAGATTAAGTGAAGCAAGAGAATCTAAAAAACAAGCAGCAAGCCTGCCTAATCCCCCGTTTCCTAATCCTGCGTCTACTTCGATTTCCTCAATATTTTCAAGTGAAATATTCAGATCACTTAATCCTTCTTTTACAACTTCCCGAATTCCTAAGTTCAACAGATTTTGACCCAACAGTCTGCCTAATAAAAATTCGATAGAAAGATAATACACTTGCTTTGTATGTGAAGACCTATGAATTTCATTGGTTGAAATCCAATCGCTGCTAATATACTCTCGCACCATATTTCCTAATGTATGATAGTGATCTTGAACAGTAGATTCTTTAAAGCTCTTTCCATATGTCATTTCCAGCTTTTTTAAAAAAGCCTCTTGAAAGCTTTTTTTATCAGAGAACAATCTGCTCACCCTTTCACGATGGAGTAGATGTCAAATTTGAATACAATTGATTATATTTAAATGCCGATTGCCCCCAGCTATAATCCTGACTCATAGCATCCATCATTAATTTTTTCCATACATCTTTCTGGTGATAAAATGAAACAGCTCTTTCTAACGTATGAAGCATGTCATGAGCATTATAATTCTTAAAAGAGAAGCCATTTCCCTCTCCGCTATATTCATTATAAGCTTTGACCGTGTCATTCAGGCCGCCCGTTTCACGCACGACTGGAATGGTTCCATACTTTAAGGCTATTAATTGTCCGAGTCCGCAAGGCTCAAAACGGGAAGGCATTAAAAATAAATCCGTACCGGCATAAACTTTATGAGCAAGTTCCTCATTAAAACCAATAATGGCTTTTACTTGTTGCGGGTACGTATCTTCCATCTCACGGAAAAACTGCTCAAACTCGTGTTCGCCAGTTCCTAAAATAACAATTTGGGCTCCTAAGTTAACCGTCTCATGGAAAACGTGCTTGACTAAATCCAATCCCTTCTGCTGGGTTAACCTTGTAACCATCGAAATAATTGGAACATCGTTATTTTCCTCTAATTCAAGATAGCGCTGGAGCTCTTTTTTATTTTTATATTTTCCTTCAATCTCTTCTACAGAATAAGGATAAGATATAAGCTGATCTGCGTCTGGGCTATAAGCTTCTTCATCGATTCCATTTACAATCCCAATTAAATCTTGATTTCGCTGACGCAATAATCCATCTAAACTTTCTCCGTAATAGGGCATTTGAATTTCATCTCGATATGTAGGACTTACCGTGGTAATTTTATCAGCTGATACAAGAGCCGCTTTCATAAAATTAATATTCCCATAAAACTCGAGCTGGCTTGTAGTAAAATAATAATCATTTAAATTTAATAGCTCATATAAATTGCTTTTAGGGAAAATTCCTTGGAATTGCAAGTTATGAATCGTAAAGACCGTCTGGATATGATCATACATATCATAATTAGCACGAAGTAAAAATGGAATCATAGCCGTATGCCAGTCGTGACAATGAATGATATCAGGCTCATTCTCTAAAAATGGGATAGCTTCAAGCACAGCTCTGCTGAAGAAAGCAAATCGTTCAGCGTCATCGTAGTGCCCATATAAGCTATCTCTTTTAAAATAATATTCATTATCAATGAAAATATATTTAACGCCATCCATCGTTAACGATTCAATCCCACAGTACTGTCTTCTCCACCCAACCTGCACATGAATAACTTTTTCAAGCACCATTTCATCTTGATAATGTTGAGGAATGGTTCCGTACTTTGGCATGACTACACATACGTTCGTTCCTAACTTTTTTAATTCTTTAGGCAGGGCACCTGCTACGTCTGCTAATCCTCCTGTTTTAATAAAAGGTACACATTCTGATACAGCAAATAATACATTCACGACTTCATCAACGCTCCTTGAGTTGTTCCTTTAGCAATGACTCTAGGTAGACCTGACTCACCTAGCAACGTTTCATTACTTCCTATTTTCACATCTTTGTCTAAAACAACATTTTCTAATACACTATTTTCTAAAATAACGCCTTTTTGCATCACAATGCTATTCTTAACGACCGTACCTTTTCCAATTTTAACGCCTCGGAAGATAATACTATTTTCCACATGTCCTTCAATCACGCACCCGTTTGCGATCATTGAGTTTTTCACAACCGCTTTTTTTGCGTAACGAGTAGGCGGTTCATCTTTTACTTTAGTGAAAACAGGACGTTCGTTGATAAATAACTGCTTCCAAACATCTGGAGATAAAATTTCCATACTTGTTTTATAGTAGGCATCTAAGCTAGAAATCTCAGCCGTATATCCATGGTGCTCGTACTTTTCTACACGATGAGATTGTGCCATATATCGAACCATTTCTTTAATCGTATAAAAATCATGCGATTCATTTTGCAAAATATTAACTAGAATAGATTTATTAATAATATACATATTAAGCGATTTATCACCCTGCTTCATTTCAGTAATATCTGCATTTGAAGCAATATGACGCTGCAGCACGTGCTCAAAGTCAACTGTACATATCGTATAACTATTAGCAATTAATACGTATTCCTGCTTACTTCTTAAGAAATAATCAATATGATAACGGAACTGCGTGAATAGTGATGGACTCTCTAAGTGTAAATCACTTGTCATAGGAGGGAAGATAAACAATCCATCTCGCTTCCGATCCAAATCCCATTCTTTTCCTGAACCTATATGATCCATCAATGCGCGATAGCGATCACGAGGAAAAATGGCAACGCTCGAAATTCCAGAGTTCACCATATTAGAAAGCGTAAAATCGATTAATCGATAGCGCCCTGCAAAAGGAATGGCAGCAATCGATCTATAAAAGGTTAAAGGCTGCAGCGCTGTTGTGTTTGTACAAGCATCAATAATACCAAGCATTTGATTATTCAATGTCGTTCATCCTCTCTGTTCGTTAAATGCATTTAGCAACTGATTCAATCAATTCTTGAGTAACAAGAATTACTTCTTCGCTTCCTTTGGTCGGTCGAATGATAGTACCGTCTGGAACTTCAATGTCCGATGGAACAATTGCGTTTTCAATATATACGTTAGAGCCTATCTTTGCAGTAGGCATGACAACCGTTTTCTTAACTTCAGAACCTGAACCGATTTGTACACCTGGAAATAACACGGACTGCTCTACGTTTCCTTCGACAACGCACCCTTCATTTACTAATGACTCCACCACGCAGGCGTTTGGCGCAATATATTGAGGAGGCTGATTAGGGTTAACAGAGTATACTTTCCATGAAGAGTCAAATAAATTAAGCTCGTCTTTATCACATAACAAATCCATATTCGCTTCCCATAAGCTTTTTACAGTTCCTACATCTTTCCAATAACCTTGGAATGGATATGCAATTAGCTTTTTCTTTTCATCTAGTAAAAGCGGAATAACATCTTTACCAAAATCATGGCTTGAGTATGGATTGCGTGCATCCATTTCTAAATATTCTTTTAAAATACTCCATTTAAAAATATAAATCCCCATAGAAGCTAGATTATTTTTAGGACGCTGTGGCTTTTCATCGAACTCCATTACATCTAGGTCACTATTTGTATTTAAAATACCAAAACGGCTCGCTTCTTCCCAAGGTACTTCAATAACAGAAATCGTTACATCTGCTTCTTTGTTTATATGATAATCAAGCATATTTTCATAGTTCATTTTATAAATGTGATCACCTGATAGAATCAGTACGTACTCAGGATCATATTGTGTCAAATAGTTTAAATTTTCATAAATAGCGCTAGCCGTGCCTTTATACCACTTTACTCCATCTGACTCCGCGTATGGAGGCAATACTGTGACGCCACCATTCCGTCGGTCCAAATCCCAAGCGCTTCCAATTCCAATGTATGAATTGAGAACTAGCGGTTGATATTGTGTTAATACACCTACTGTTTCAATACCTGAATTTGTACAATTACTTAAAGCAAAATCAATAATTCGGTACTTACCACCAAATGGTACAGCTGGCTTTGCTAGATTTTTTGTAAGCGAACTTAGCCGACTACCTTTTCCTCCTGCCAATAACATCGCTACGCATTTCTTTTTTAACATGTTGTTTTCTCTCCCCTCGTTTTCTCTTTGCTCGTAGTATACTAATGCCAAACGGCGGAATATTCATTTCAATGCAAAAAGGTTGACCGTGAAACGATTCATCCACTGATTTTAATGCCTTTTTATTTACAATGCCTGAACCGCCGTACACTTCGTCATCACTGTTAATCACTTCAATGTACTCTGTCTCAACTGGAACTCCAACTTTGTAAGAATGATATGGATGCTCAGAAAAATTGCTAACAACTATAAAAATCTCCTGATTTTCTTTCGACTTGCGAATAAAGGAGAAAATTTGTTGATGATGATTGTTAACATCAATCCATTCAAATCCATCTGGATTATGGTCTAATTCATATAAAGGCTTGCTTCTTTTATAAATCTTGATGAGATCCTTCATATACCCGTTAAGATTGCGATGCATGTCAAAGTCATAAAGCATCCAGTCTAACTCTTCTAAATCTTTCCACTCATCAAATTGGCCAAACTCTCCGCCCATAAATAAAAGCTTTTTTCCAGGGTGTGCAAAGAAATATCCATATAGCAGTCGAAGCTGTGCAAACTTGCGCCAGTAATCACCTGGCATCTTATTAAGCAATGATTTTTTCCCATGTACGACTTCATCATGAGAAAGCGGCAAAATAAAGTTTTCGTTAAACGCATACATTAGTGAAAAGGTCATTTTATCGTGAAGATAGGGACGTCTTTCCACGCCAGCTTCCATGTACGTTAAAACGTCATTCATCCATCCCATGTTCCACTTATAATTAAAGCCTAAACCGCCCTCATACGTAGGTGCTGTAACAAGGGGCCAATCCGTTGAATCTTCTGCCATCATTAATATCGTTTCATCAGATTTAAAAACAGCTTCATTCAATTTTTTTAAGAAGCTGACAGCTCCATCATTTACTGCTTTTCCAGAAGAATTTTGCCAATAAAGCATATTAGCTACAGCATCTACTCGAAATCCATCTATGTGGAAGTACTCCAACCAAAACAAAGCGTTCGAAATGAGAAAACTTTGTACTTCAGGCTTGCCTAAATCGAAATTAGCTGTTCCCCAAACATAGTTTTCACGGTCGGGTTCTTTTTTGTATTCATAAGTAGGTTCTCCATCGAACATATACAGACCATGTTCATCCTTACAAAAATGCCCGGGTACCCAGTCTAAAAGAACGCCTATATTATTTTGATGACACTCATCTATAAAGTTCATCAACTCTTTGGGTGTACCGTATCGACTGGTAGCAGAATAGTATCCAGTTCCTTGATATCCCCAGGATCGGTCGAGCGGATGCTCAATGACTGGTAATAACTCAATATGTGTAAAACCTTGTTCAGCAATATAAGGAATAAGCTCCTGTGCTAATTCACTGTATGTATAAAGGCTGCCATCTTCATGAGTCCTCCAAGACCCTGCATGCAGCTCGTAAATACACAGTGGTCTTTCATATATATTTTGCTGTTTTTTCTTTCTACGCCAATATTGGTCGTTCCATTTGTACCCATCCAATGAGTAAACAATAGACGCAGTGTTTGGACGCACTTCACTGAAGAAAGCGTATGGATCTGCTTTTAATTTTTTTTGATTGCTTTGTGTGATGATTTCATATTTATAAATAGTCCCTTGTTCTAATTCAGGGATAAATGTCATCCAAATACCTTCTTCATTAACTTTAACCATTGAATGTTGAAAACCGTTCCATTTATTAAAATCACCTACAACGCTTACACCCTTTGCATGAGGTGCCCACACGCAAAATCGTACGCCTTCAATTCCTTCTACCGTTACCTGATGCGCACCGAAAATAGAGTAACTGCGAAATAAGTTTCCTTCGTGATACAAATGAACATCAAATTCAGTAGGCTGAACCGCTAGATTCACTTTTGCCACCCCTTTAACTTCAAACATAATATACGCACATAATATACGCTTCTTACCACTCATTCCCTTTTATAGTAAAAACATAAACCTTTTCTACAAATATAATAGAATAAATGTTCTCTAAAATTACTCTTTATTCCATACTCTTCATACTTTATTACTTTATGAATAATTCCATATGATATAGGGAAAATCCTGCTTAAAACTTACTTTTTATTCTGAAAATTCATGGTAATTATTCCTAACTATTATTCCTGTTTACTTAATCTTTAAAAAAGCGCAAATAAAAAAAGGTTTGCATATATGCAAACCTTTTTAAGATGACCCGTACGGGATTCGAACCCGTGTTACCGCCGTGAAAGGGCGGTGTCTTAACCGCTTGACCAACGGGCCATATTTAAATTTAAAACGACTGGCGGAGAAGGAGGGATTTGAACCCTCGCGCCGCTTACACGACCTACACCCTTAGCAGGGGCGCCTCTTCAGCCACTTGAGTACTTCTCCGTATGGCTCCACAGGTAGGACTCGAACCTACGACCGATCGGTTAACAGCCGATAGCTCTACCACTGAGCTACTGTGGAATATGGTGGGCCTAAGTGGACTCGAACCACCGACCTCACGCTTATCAGGCGTGCGCTCTAACCAGCTGAGCTATAGGCCCATTAATTTGGAGCGGGTGATGAGAATCGAACTCACGACATCAGCTTGGAAGGCTGAGGTTTTACCACTAAACTACACCCGCGTTACTTAAGATGGGGCGACTGATGGGAATCGAACCCACGAATGCCGGAACCACAATCCGGTGCGTTAACCACTTCGCCACAATCGCCGTCTTAAAATGGTGGCTCGGGACGGAATCGAACCGCCGACACAAGGATTTTCAGTCCTTTGCTCTACCAACTGAGCTACCGAGCCAAACAAAATGGCGGTCCCGACGGGAATCGAACCCGCGATCTCCTGCGTGACAGGCAGGCATGTTAACCGCTACACCACGGGACCAAGATAGAAAATGGAGGAGGAAGAGGGATTCGAACCCCCGCGGGCTTTAACACCCCTGTCGGTTTTCAAGACCGATCCCTTCAGCCGGACTTGGGTATTCCTCCGTATATTTATAACAAATGTAACTTATATGGTAGCGGCGGAGGGAGTCGAACCCACGACCTCACGGGTATGAACCGTACGCTCTAGCCAGCTGAGCTACACCGCCATATTATTCATTACAATTATTCAGTTTAATTGGTGGAGCCTAGCGGGATCGAACCGCTGACCTCCTGCGTGCAAGGCAGGCGCTCTCCCAGCTGAGCTAAGGCCCCATAAATGGTCGGGAAGACAGGATTCGAACCTGCGACCCCTTGGTCCCAAACCAAGTGCTCTACCAAGCTGAGCTACTTCCCGTTTATGGCGCGCCCGAGAGGAGTCGAACCCCTAACCTTTTGATCCGTAGTCAAACGCTCTATCCAATTGAGCTACGGGCGCTTATTAAAATGGTGCCGAGGGCCGGACTTGAACCGGCACGGTAGTCACCTACCGCAGGATTTTAAGTCCTGTGTGTCTGCCAATTCCACCACCCCGGCAGGACTTATATACGTGGAGCGGAAGACGAGGTTCGAACTCGCGACCCCCACCTTGGCAAGGTGGTGTTCTACCACTGAACTACTTCCGCAAATATATGAAATTACTAAAGATGCGGGTGAAGGGACTTGAACCCCCACGTCATAAGACACTAGATCCTAAGTCTAGCGCGTCTGCCAATTCCGCCACACCCGCGTGTAAATATAACTGGTGAGCCATGAAGGACTCGAACCTTCGACCCTCTGATTAAAAGTCAGATGCTCTACCAACTGAGCTAATGGCTCGAAAAAAATGGTGCCGGCAAGAGGACTTGAACCCCCAACCTACTGATTACAAGTCAGTTGCTCTACCAATTGAGCTACACCGGCGTGCAATCTCTGACTTAAATAGTCGATGGTGGAGGATGACGGGATCGAACCGCCGACCCCCTGCTTGTAAGGCAGGTGCTCTCCCAGCTGAGCTAATCCTCCGATATAAAAGCCTGGCAACGTCCTACTCTCACAGGGACAAAGTCCCAACTACCATTGGCGCTAAAGAGCTTAACTTCCGTGTTCGGTATGGGAACGGGTGTGACCTCTTCGCTATCGCCACCAGACATATTATATTATACACTATTATATAAAGAAAGCAATACTTTTTTTCGAAAGATTTATTCTTTCAAAACTAGATAACAGTTTGCTGAGTAAAGCTTACACTTTTAAAGTTTGGTTAAGTCCTCGATCGATTAGTATCAGTCAGCTACACATGTCGCCACGCTTCCACCTCTGACCTATCAACCTGATCATCTTTCAGGGATCTTACTAGCTTGCGCTATGGGAAATCTCATCTTGAGGGGGGCTTCATGCTTAGATGCTTTCAGCACTTATCCCGTCCACACATAGCTACCCAGCGATGCCTTTGGCAAGACAACTGGTACACCAGCGGTGTGTCCATCCCGGTCCTCTCGTACTAAGGACAGCTCCTCTCAAATTTCCTACGCCCACGACGGATAGGGACCGAACTGTCTCACGACGTTCTGAACCCAGCTCGCGTACCGCTTTAATGGGCGAACAGCCCAACCCTTGGGACCGACTACAGCCCCAGGATGCGATGAGCCGACATCGAGGTGCCAAACCTCCCCGTCGATGTGGACTCTTGGGGGAGATAAGCCTGTTATCCCCGGGGTAGCTTTTATCCGTTGAGCGATGGCCCTTCCATGCGGAACCACCGGATCACTAAGCCCGACTTTCGTCCCTGCTCGACTTGTAGGTCTCGCAGTCAAGCTCCCTTGTGCCTTTACACTCTACGAATGATTTCCAACCATTCTGAGGGAACCTTTGGGCGCCTCCGTTACATTTTAGGAGGCGACCGCCCCAGTCAAACTGCCCACCTGACACTGTCTCCCGGCCCGATCAGGGCCGCGGGTTAGAATTTCAATACAGCCAGGGTAGTATCCCACCGACGCCTCCACCGAAGCTAGCGCTCCGGCTTCTCAGGCTCCTACCTATCCTGTACAAGCTGTACCAAAATTCAATATCAGGCTACAGTAAAGCTCCACGGGGTCTTTCCGTCCTGTCGCGGGTAACCTGCATCTTCACAGGTACTATAATTTCACCGAGTCTCTCGTTGAGACAGTGCCCAGATCGTTACGCCTTTCGTGCGGGTCGGAACTTACCCGACAAGGAATTTCGCTACCTTAGGACCGTTATAGTTACGGCCGCCGTTTACTGGGGCTTCGATTCAGAGCTTCTCCCAAAGGATAACCCCTCCTCTTAACCTTCCAGCACCGGGCAGGCGTCAGCCCCTATACTTCGCCTTGCGGCTTCGCAGAGACCTGTGTTTTTGCTAAACAGTCGCCTGGGCCTATTCACTGCGGCTCTCTCGGGCTATACACCCTACCAGAGCACCCCTTCTCCCGAAGTTACGGGGTCATTTTGCCGAGTTCCTTAACGAGAGTTCTCTCGATCACCTTAGGATTCTCTCCTCGCCTACCTGTGTCGGTTTGCGGTACGGGCACCTCCCGCCTCGCTAGAGGCTTTTCTTGGCAGTGTGGAATCAGGAACTTCGGTACTATAATTCCCTCGTCATCACAGCTCAGCTTTCATGATGAGCGGATTTGCCTACTCATCAGCCTAACTGCTTGAACGCGCATATCCAGCAGCGCGCTTACCCTATCCTACTGCGTCCCCCCATTACTCAAACGGCGGGGAGGTGGTACAGGAATATCAACCTGTTGGCCATCGCCTACGCTTTTCAGCCTCGGCTTAGGTCCCGACTAACCCTGAGCGGACGAGCCTTCCTCAGGAAACCTTAGGCATTCGGTGGACAAGATTCTCACTTGTCTTTCGCTACTCATACCGGCATTCTCACTTCTAAGCGCTCCACCAGTCCTTACGGTCTGACTTCGCTGCACTTAGAACGCTCTCCTACCACTGACATCAAAGATGTCAATCCACAGCTTCGGTGATACGTTTAGCCCCGGTACATTTTCGGCGCAGAGTCACTCGACCAGTGAGCTATTACGCACTCTTTAAATGGTGGCTGCTTCTAAGCCAACATCCTGGTTGTCTAAGCAACTCCACATCCTTTTCCACTTAACGTATACTTGGGGACCTTAGCTGGTGGTCTGGGCTGTTTCCCTTTTGACTACGGATCTTATCACTCGCAGTCTGACTCCCATGGATAAGTCTTTGGCATTCGGAGTTTGACTGAATTCGGTAACCCGTTGGGGGCCCCTAGTCCAATCAGTGCTCTACCTCCAAGACTCTTACAACATGAGGCTAGCCCTAAAGCTATTTCGGAGAGAACCAGCTATCTCCAGGTTCGATTGGAATTTCTCCGCTACCCACACCTCATCCCCGCACTTTTCAACGTGCGTGGGTTCGGGCCTCCATTCAGTGTTACCTGAACTTCACCCTGGACATGGGTAGATCACCTGGTTTCGGGTCTACAACCACATACTAAACGCCCTATTCAGACTCGCTTTCGCTACGGCTCCGCCTTATCAGCTTAACCTTGCATGGGATCGTAACTCGCCGGTTCATTCTACAAAAGGCACGCCATCACCCGTTAACGGGCTCTGACTACTTGTAGGCACACGGTTTCAGGATCTCTTTCACTCCCCTTCCGGGGTGCTTTTCACCTTTCCCTCACGGTACTGGTTCACTATCGGTCACTAGGTAGTATTTAGCCTTGGGAGATGGTCCTCCCAGCTTCCGACGGAATTTCACGTGTTCCGCCGTACTCAGGATCCACTCAAGAGGGAACGAAGTTTCAACTACAGGGTTGTTACCTTCTTCGACGGACCTTTCCAGGTCGCTTCATTTACTTCGTTCCTTTGTAACTCCGTATAGAGTGTCCTACAACCCCAAGAGGCAAGCCTCTTGGTTTGGGCTAATTCCGTTTCGCTCGCCGCTACTCAGGAAATCGCATTTGCTTTCTCTTCCTCCGGGTACTTAGATGTTTCAGTTCCCCGGGTCTGCCTTCAATATCCTATGTATTCAGATAAAGATACTGTTCCATTACGAACAGTGGGTTTCCCCATTCGGAAATCTCCGGATCAAAGCTCACTTACAGCTCCCCGAAGCATATCGGTGTTAGTCCCGTCCTTCATCGGCTCCTAGTGCCAAGGCATTCACCGTGCGCCCTTTCTAACTTAACCATTAGCGAATAAATGGTACAACATAAAGTTGTGTTATTTATTGGTTTGATTAAAGAAAAGTTTCACTTTTCCTCAGCAATTACTGTTATCTAGTTTTCAAAGAACAATCGCAACCAAAATTCTTCTTATCTAATAAGAAGAAAGTAGTGTGCTTTCTATAATTGAGAGATTGAACTCTCAAAACTGAACAAAGTGTCAAAACGTACGTCATGTAAAAATCCTTAGAAAGGAGGTGATCCAGCCGCACCTTCCGATACGGCTACCTTGTTACGACTTCACCCCAATCATCTGTCCCACCTTAGGCGGCTAGCTCCTTACGGTTACTCCACCGACTTCGGGTGTTACAAACTCTCGTGGTGTGACGGGCGGTGTGTACAAGGCCCGGGAACGTATTCACCGCGGCATGCTGATCCGCGATTACTAGCGATTCCAGCTTCATGTAGGCGAGTTGCAGCCTACAATCCGAACTGAGAATGGTTTTATGGGATTGGCTTGACCTCGCGGTCTTGCAGCCCTTTGTACCATCCATTGTAGCACGTGTGTAGCCCAGGTCATAAGGGGCATGATGATTTGACGTCATCCCCACCTTCCTCCGGTTTGTCACCGGCAGTCACCTTAGAGTGCCCAACTAAATGCTGGCAACTAAGATCAAGGGTTGCGCTCGTTGCGGGACTTAACCCAACATCTCACGACACGAGCTGACGACAACCATGCACCACCTGTCACTCTGTCCCCCGAAGGGGAACGCTCTATCTCTAGAGTTGTCAGAGGATGTCAAGACCTGGTAAGGTTCTTCGCGTTGCTTCGAATTAAACCACATGCTCCACCGCTTGTGCGGGCCCCCGTCAATTCCTTTGAGTTTCAGTCTTGCGACCGTACTCCCCAGGCGGAGTGCTTAATGCGTTAGCTGCAGCACTAAAGGGCGGAAACCCTCTAACACTTAGCACTCATCGTTTACGGCGTGGACTACCAGGGTATCTAATCCTGTTTGCTCCCCACGCTTTCGCGCCTCAGCGTCAGTTACAGACCAAAAAGCCGCCTTCGCCACTGGTGTTCCTCCACATCTCTACGCATTTCACCGCTACACGTGGAATTCCGCTTTTCTCTTCTGCACTCAAGTTCCCCAGTTTCCAATGACCCTCCACGGTTGAGCCGTGGGCTTTCACATCAGACTTAAGAAACCGCCTGCGCGCGCTTTACGCCCAATAATTCCGGATAACGCTTGCCACCTACGTATTACCGCGGCTGCTGGCACGTAGTTAGCCGTGGCTTTCTGGTTAGGTACCGTCAAGGTACGAGCAGTTACTCTCGTACTTGTTCTTCCCTAACAACAGAGTTTTACGACCCGAAAGCCTTCATCACTCACGCGGCGTTGCTCCGTCAGACTTTCGTCCATTGCGGAAGATTCCCTACTGCTGCCTCCCGTAGGAGTCTGGGCCGTGTCTCAGTCCCAGTGTGGCCGATCACCCTCTCAGGTCGGCTATGCATCGTTGCCTTGGTGAGCCGTTACCTCACCAACTAGCTAATGCACCGCGGGCCCATCTGTAAGTGATAGCCGAAACCATCTTTCAATCATTTCCCATGAAGGAGAAGATCCTATCCGGTATTAGCTTCGGTTTCCCGAAGTTATCCCAGTCTTACAGGCAGGTTGCCCACGTGTTACTCACCCGTCCGCCGCTAACGTCATAGAAGCAAGCTTCTAATCAGTTCGCTCGACTTGCATGTATTAGGCACGCCGCCAGCGTTCATCCTGAGCCAGGATCAAACTCTCCGAAGAAATGTTTGACTTGCTCATTTAAAAAATAAAAATTAACGTTGACGTTTGTCGCTTTGTTCAGTTTTCAAAGTTCAACCGCCGCTCTTAAGCGACTTTACCATCATAACAAGTTGCAATCTAGTTGTCAACAAGTTTTTTATTTGTTTATCACTTCGATGTTTGCTTTAGCAGTTCATCTTAGCGACATTTAATAATATACCATGCCTTCTTTTATTGTGCAATAGTTTTTCGATATATTTTTAAAAACTATTTTCTTGTACACGAAACGTTAGCCAATTAATAGATACTAGCATATCTAGACCTAAGCTAGCATAATGTCTATTAAATCATTATCCGCCAAGGAGGCGTTCACTTGGATACCTTAATTGCAGCTGCACTCTATTTGTCCTTTTGTATGTCTATTCTCTTAATTTCACTTGCTTATTGGGAATCAATTCAAATGTCTAATAAAGAAGGCAAAGTCAACGGCCTTTCATTTATTTCACTTTCAACATTCAGCATGATTTTTTGTTTGTTTACTTCATATTTTTATACCATTCTTTATTAACATGATGTTACGTTGTCTTCTTATAATAAGGAGACATTTCTTTATTTTATTACAATATTCGCATTCGGTATACTTACTTATTGAAATCAATACGATAAACTCAGCTCCCCCCTTCTTCATACGTGCGATGGACAGTGAAGGAATTTGTCGAATGATTTTTTGGAACACTTTCTTTAAATTTGATAAACTACTTTTAGAAAACGCTTTCATATATACTTTAACATTATTCAAGGAGGAAACCAAATGAAACCATTGCTTGAAGTAACGGTTGGAGAACTTTTAAAAGAAAGTACAAAAAAGTTTGGGCATCAAGAAGCGGTTATCTACTCTGAACAAAATATTCGCTATACGTACGCAGAGTTTTATCAAGAAACCTCTCGAGTTGCAAAGGCACTTCTAGCCACCGGTCTCAAAAAAGGCGATCATATCGCTATCTGGGCTACAAATGTGCCGGAATGGTTACTTCTGCAATTCGCAGCAGCTAGAATAGGCGCTGTTTTGGTTACCCTTAATACAAGCTACCAATCCTCTGAATTAGAGTATGTATTGAGGCATTCTGATACAGCAGCGCTATTTTTCATTGATGAATTTAAAAGCACTTCTTATACGTCTATTATCACCGGTATTGAACATAATCTTCCCAATCTAAAACATCTTATAAACTTAAGTGAATCAAGCGAACATACTTCTTGGAACGAGTTCTTAATGAGTAGCTCAATGGTATCGGATGAGGTGCTCGATAAGTATGAGCAATCCCTACATATCCATGAAGTTATCAATATGCAATATACTTCCGGAACAACAGGTTTTCCAAAAGGAGTTATGCTAAGTCACCATAATATAGTAAATAACGGCTTTTTAGTTGCTCAGTCTATGAAACTGACTAACGAAGACCGCTTATGCATCCCAGTTCCTTTCTTTCATTGTTTTGGATGTGTACTGGGCGTTCTAGCATGCGTATCCGTAGGTGCTACTATGCTACCGATTATTGAATTTCAGCCTTCCTCTGTTTTACGCACCGTAGAGAAAGAAAAATGTACAGCGCTTCACGGTGTACCAACTATGTTTATTGCGGAATTAAATGCACTTGAGTTTAATCAATATGACTTATCTACTCTTCGCACAGGAATCATGGCTGGTTCTAATTGTCCAGCAGAAGTAATGAAACGAGTCATAAATGACATGGGTATCAGCGAAATTACCATCGCCTATGGTCAAACCGAAACATCTCCTGTAATCACCCAAACAACCCCAACTGATTCTATCGAGCGGCGAGTACAAACGGTTGGCAAAGTACATGATCATGTACAGATTCAAATTATTAATCCAATTACAGGTAAACAAGCTTCTTTTGGAGAACAAGGAGAACTTTGTGCAAAAGGATATTTAACAATGAAAGGATATTACAAAATGCCGGAAGAAACAGAAAAAACAATTGTAGAGGGCTGGCTACATACAGGAGATTTAGCTACCATCGATAAAGATGGCTATGTAAAAATTACAGGACGTCTAAAAGATATGATTATTAGAGGTGGAGAAAACATTTACCCAAGAGAAATTGAAGAGTTTTTATATAGATTACCCGAGGTAGAAGATGTGCAAATTGTCGGTATTCCTGATCCAAAGTATGGAGAACGAGTTGCTGCATGCATTAAACTCAAGCAAGATTCTTTTCTTACCGCTCAAGAAATCAAAGACTTTTGCAAAGGTAAGCTTGCTCATTTCAAAATTCCCGAACATATTTATTTTATAGACGACTTTCCCATGACGGCATCCGGCAAGATTCAAAAATATAAATTAAAAGAAACGATCGTAGCGCTTTATAAATAATCAGATTTTTTCGAATTTCACCTGTCATTATGAAGAAAAGTTTACTATACTGATACATATCTGTTTTTCTTCTTTCATACAGATATAAACAACAATGTCTATTGAAATAGGTGAAAATAATGGAAAATGAAATGTTGCTCAAATTAGGTATTTCTGCTGTACTTGGTCTTATTATTGGAATTGAAAGGGAACTAAAACGAAAGCCTGTTGGTTTAAAAACATCTCTCGTAATTTCCATTATTAGCTGTTTACTCACGATTGTTTCGATTGAGTCTTCTCAAATTTTTAATAAAGGTGATCATATCACAATGGACCCGCTTCGTCTGGCTGCTCAAATTGTTTCTGGAATTGGTTTTTTAGGAGCGGGTGTTATTTTACGAAAAGAAAATGACAGCATCTCTGGGCTTACAACAGCCGCTATTATCTGGGGGGCAGCAGGTATAGGTATTGCTGTAGGTGCAGGGTTTTATCCCGAAGCCATTACCGGAGTTGTACTGCTCATCATCAGCGTTGAACTTCTCCCTTTCCTTATTACTATTCTAGGGCCTAGGCAACTGCGCGAGAAAGAGCTTATTCTTCAACTTAAGCTGGCTGATAAGCACAATATTTTTGATACAACTAACAGCATTAGAGAAAAGAATATTACAATAAAAAATATTCGAATCAAAGATTTAGACACCAATGAATTATATATACGTATGAAAGTGTCAGTTAATAATCAGCGTCCTACTACAGAAGTGTATTACGAGATTCAAAAAATCAGCGGTATTCGTAGCATTGAAGTTGAAAATGTATAAATGAAAAACGGCCAATTGGCCGTTTTTTTATTTATATTTTTCAATCTGTTGTAAAAATTCCCTCTGTTTTACTAGAGACAGCCGGTATTGATCATCGATAATTTCTGTTAACAACTCATGTTTACGGCTCTTTGACACATTCAATCTGTGGATAAGAACTCTGCATTCGTACAAAAACTGTGTATACTGTGTGTAACTCTCATCATAATTCGAAGATAATTCTTCTTTTATTCGTTTTGTCAACAAAGGACTAGCGCCATCTGTGGATATTGCTAGCGATAATCTCCCTCTAGAAAACTGTGCAGGAATTTGAATATTTCCATCGGAAAAACCGCTGGCCATATTAACCAACTGATCATTTTTAATATGCTGCTTAACGAACTTATTCACAGCTTTATCATTTGTAGCTACAACAATAAAAAAAACATTAAGTAAGTCTTCTTCTCCTACTTTTTTTCTTTTTACACACAGCTGATTCTTAGCTTCCCACTCATTTATTTCAGCTGAAACAGTTGGAGCAACCACTGTAATGGCTGCTCCTTCTTGTAAAAAACCTTTAATTCTACGAGTTGCGATTGTTCCGCCTCCAACTACTAAGACCGAACGATCCTTTAAATCAAGCATAACGGTATACATCGTATTGATTTCCTCTGCTCGATAATAACGTTTTTACTTGATGACTTAAAATGTGTGCAAGTCCATCATGATAACCTAGGTAGTTTGCTAAGATAAACTGCTGGTCATCTGTTGATAACTGCTCCAATTCTTCCTTAATTTCGTTCATTAAAATACCGGTAAACAAAAGGTACGGGAGAACGAATACTTGCTTATACGAAGTTTGTTTAGCAAGGTGCAGCCCTTCTTTTAAATTAGGGTCAGCGGCAGCTAAATAGCATGTGCTCACTTCTTTAAAAGCTCCTTTACCTTTTAGCAGTTGAGCTATTTCGTTAAAATCTTTTTTTACAGCAGGATCACTGCTTCCTCTGCCGACCAGCAATACCATCGAATCTTCATGCTTATCCACATTAGTTTCATTGATTCTCTCTACTAAGATATCAACAATTCGTTCGTCTACGCCGAACGGTTCTCCGTACAGTACTTCTACTTGTGGATAGCGTTCATATACTTTGTGTATTTCTTCAGGTATATCATGTTTTGCATGGGCAGCTGTTAATAACAGCAGCGGCACAATGGCAATACGAGTAGCACCTTGTTCAATACACGCTTCAAATCCTTGTTCAATAGTAGGGTAAGCTAGCTCTAGGAAACAAACTTCTTGAATCGGTACATCTAGATTTTTTTTACATCTTTCAATAAAAGCAACTGCCTGATCAGCGCCTTCTTTTACGCGGCTGCCATGGCAAACATATAAAACTGCATCCATATAATCAACCTCTTTAGTAAGCTTCTTGTGCATACGAATAGTAATGCTGTCCAGTCTTCTCAAACCAATTCAATCGGTCATGAAAATTTACAACTTCACCAACGATAATCATACTGGGATTTTCAATTTGTTCTTCTTTAACAATATCAACAATTGTACCAAGAGTTCCAGTTACAGTGCGCTGGTCCGCACATGTGCCCCAGTGAATCAAGGCAATTGGCGTAGCTGAGGTTTTTCCATGTTCCATTAACTGTTGGCAAATGTACGGTAAGTTCCTCACTCCCATATAAATGGCAAGAGTATCTACACCTTTGGCTAGGCTATCCCATTTGATTGCATCATGCTCGCTGTCTTTACGGTGTCCTGCTACAAAAGCAAAGCTTGCGCTGTATTCCCGGTGAGTGACAGGGATTCCTGCATAAGCAGCAGCTGCGATACCTGATGTAATTCCTGGAACAATTTCAAATGAAATGCCCTGTTGCACGAGAGCTTCTGCTTCTTCCCCTCCGCGTCCGAAAACAAATGGATCTCCGCCTTTTAAGCGCGTTACAATTTTCCCCTTTTTAGCGAATTTCACTAAAAAGTTATTGATTGTTTCTTGCTTGAGGGTATGGTAGTTTGGAAGCTTTCCGCAGTAAATAATATCAGCATTACTTTTAGCATACTCCAGCAGATCCTTATTCACTAAACGATCATATAAGATAACATCTGCTTGCTGAATTGCTTTCAACCCTTTTAATGTAATTAAATCTGGATCTCCTGGTCCTGCACCGACTAGATATACTTTCCCCATGAATGCCTTTCACCCTTCCATCATTTCCACGTCTCCGCAGCGCTCCCAAATTTTAATTTGAATTAGAACAGCGGACAAAGTCCGCTGTCATTTAGATGAATTTTCGGTTAGATAAATATTCAATAACAGTTTGTACACATTCTTCTACAGACTGTGTGCTTGTATTAATTGTTACTTCAGGATTAGCAGGTGACTCATAGGGAGAATCAATTCCTGTAAAATCACGGATTTCTCCGCTTCTTGCTTTTTTGTAAAGGCCTTTTGGATCTCTTTTTTCACATTCTTCTAACGGACACTCTACGTATACTTCCAAAAATTCATTCCCCTCTAAGATCTCACGCACTTGAGCGCGATCTTCTTGGAATGGAGAGATAAATGCTGTTAGTACCACTTGACCGCTGTCTACGAACAGCTTAGAAACCTCACCGATACGGCGAATATTTTCTGTACGATCTTCAGCAGAAAACCCTAAATTCTTGTTTAAGCCAAAACGAACATTGTCACCATCTAATACATAATTGCGAATATTTTTATCAAAAAGCGCTTTTGCCACTGCGTTTGCTACGGTAGATTTACCTGAACCCGAAAGGCCCGTAAACCATAATACAAAACTGTGATGATTATTTTGCTCGCGTCTTTCCTGTTTTGTAATTCCAGCATCATGCCACGTAATGTTTGTTGATTTACTCACTTCAACCGCTCCTTATTTTGAAGATACTTTTTGTTTTGCTAATCCCTTAATTAACACTTCAATTACTTCTTTACGGCTGAATGTGCTTGGTGGCACTTCTCCGTTACGAAGCATTTCACGTACCTTGGTACCAGATAGAATCATATGATCTTCCTTGCTGTGAGGGCATGTTTTCGTTGATGCCATCGCTTCACACTTCTTGCAGTAGAAGCTGTGTTCAAAAAATAAAGGTGTAATTCCTAATTCATCTGCCGTAAAGTTACTGAAGATTTTTTGTGCATCATATGTTCCGTAGTAGTCACCAACACCAGCGTGGTCACGGCCTACAATGAAATGCGTGCATCCAAAGTTTTTTCGAACCATTGCATGGAAAATAGCTTCTCTAGGTCCAGCATAGCGCATTGCAGCAGGGAAAACTGCCAAAGCTACACGATCGCTAGGATAATAGTTCTCTAAAAGTACTTCATAACTTTCCATACGGATATCTGCTGGGATATCATCTGACTTTGTTTCTCCTACAAGTGGATTTAAAAACAGGCCGTCTACAATTTCTAATGCTGTTTTTTGAATATACTCATGCGCACGGTGAACAGGGTTACGAGTTTGGAATCCAACAACCGTTTTCCAACCGCGCTCTTCAAATGCTGCTCTTGTTTCAGTTGGATCTAGGTAATACTTTTCAAAACGCGTTTTAGGTGTACGTTCTACAAGTACGATTGGACCTGCTACATATACATTTGGGCGTTCCATCATTTTCTTCACACCAGGGTGGGCAAGTTCTGCTGTGCGGTACACATTTTCCGCTTCTTTTTCTTTATTTGGCGTATATACTTCAGAAACTTCTAAAACACCATATGTCACACCGCTTTGAACTAGTTTTACTTTGTCGCCAATGTTTAATTCTTTAGCCTGCTCTTCTGTTACGGGAAGAGTAATAGGAATACTCCATACAGTTCCATCTGCTAGACGCATATTTTCAACAACTGATTGATAATCTTTTTCTCCTAAAAACCCCGTAATTGGGCTGTAAGCACCAATCCCAATTAGTTCTAAATCACTTAGAGCCATGTTGTCTACTTCAATTTCTTTTGTTAGTGAAGTGTAGTCATATGTTGGTTGATATAAATTAATTAATTCTCCACCGTGTGCTTGAATTGTTGTCATTTTGTAAAATCCTCCTTAAGTAATTAACACAATATAATAAAAAGCAATTGAATCACGCAGTCATTTTTTCTTTTTCCGACTGCAAGCTTGCTCTTTTTCTTCTAGTCGTTCTAGCTAAGCTTAGAACACCTGCTGTGGCAATGCAGCCACTAGCTAGCACCACAAATGAATATAAGTCGCTTTCAAGTACTAATTTCACAAGAACATATGAGATTACGAGTGAAAATACAGGGGATACCACCCAAACCTTTAACATTTGAATGACCACTTCGCGCTGTTCTTTCGTAAATCCCGTTTTCGCTGCGCCTATCCCAATAATAGAAGACGTAGTGACCTGTGTAAGCGGTACTGGCAAACCAAACAGTGAAGCTGCTGTAACAAGAGAAGCACCAGTACCTGAAATAATGCAGCCTTCCCCTACAGAATAGCGAGTAATTTTTTTTCCGTTTGTTTCAATAACTCGGCCTCCTAGTAAAAGAGCTCCGAGTGCCACCGCCAATCCTCCTGCTATGACACCCGTTGTAGCATCCATTAACCCAGCTCCTACTAGAGGACCGACAGCATTTGCCACATTATTCATTCCAGCTGAGAAGGCTTCAAAGAATCCCGTCGCTATAACTAAAATCGTTAAAACTCTTTTCCACTTTCCCTCTGCTTCTTTTTTATGCGCTCTGCGTTTTATCACTTTCCCAATCAAAAAAGCAATGACAAATGAAACTAGCGGAACAATAATCCAAAAAGACATGACAATTAAAAGTTTTTCTACATACAGAGATTGATAAGCTACTCCTACTCCAACAACTGAGCCAACTGTTACTTCACTTGTTGATAGAGGGATACCAATCAAATTCGCGAAAAAGAGTGACAGCGTTGCAGCAGCCAGAATGATAATAACTAATTCTACTGACAGCAGTTTTTCAGGTATGATACCTGAACTGATGGTTTTTACCACCTCACCGCCTCCGGTAACAGCTCCGAGCACAATTCCTACAGCACAGATGAACAGGGCCACTCTTCGCTTTTTAATTGCACCGGAGCCGTATGAAACGCCCATAGCAGCTGCTGCACCGCTTGCCCCAATATTCATTGCAAAAAAAAGCGCAATGATAAAGGCAACATATAAAAGCATCATTTATTCAGCTCTTTCGTATTTAAGATTCGTGTAATCCGCACTCAACTTTTTGTGTACCTGCCCATCTTCCTGAACGTAAATCGTCTACATTATAGGCAGGTGCGGTACAGGGCTCACAGCCGATACTTGGGTAGCCTTGATCATGAAGTTTGTTGTACGGCAAATCATGCTTATACACATAGCGCCAAATTTCTTTCCATGACCAATGAATTAACGGACAAACTTTCACCTTCTTGAATTTCTCATCTTTATTAAAATAATTCGTGTTGGCACGAGACTCAGACTGCTCGCGTCTCAAACCAGAAATCCACGCATCATAAGGAGCAAGGGATTCTCTTAGCGGAATGATTTTTCGAATTTGACAGCATAAGTTAGGCTGACTCTTCCAAAGCTCATCTCCATGTTTTTCAGCTTGTTCTGCAAGAGTTAAATCCGGCTTTTTCATATGAATACGTAAATCAGGGAAGCGTTCTTTAATTGCATCAATCACTTCATATGTTTCTTTAAAATGAACGCCTGTATCTAAAAAGACAATTTCAGCGTCTTTTTTCACTTTTGAAATTAAATCAATTAACACGATTCCTTCGATCCCAAAGCTTGACGCATAAATAATTGAATCTCCGTAGGTATCATACGCCCACTGCAATGCTGAAAGGGCTCCTTTTGTTTCATCTTTACTGTCGAACTCTGGAAATGTATCGCTCCAGTTTTCGTACGTATATAAGTCTGCCATTTTCTCCACTCCAATTCTTAGTTATCCGCGTTATCCAATAAAAAAAGACGGTTTTACCCACTAGAATTGGATAAAACCGCCTCTAGTGTGTCTAGTCAGCGAAACTATTTAATTCTTACTTTACTTCGGCGTGTTCAAAAATTTGTTTTAAGTCGGGGTTTACAGTCATTGGTTTCCCTTCTCAAATTATCGCTTGCGCTATATCAAAATAAAAAGTCTTCCGTATTGAAAGACTGGGTAGGCAATAAATTTTCACCTTATCTTTCAAAATGATACACACTTTGCTGGAATTAGCACCTTGCTAAGCAGGTTGCCGGGGTTCAGCGGGCCATCCCCTCCACCACTCTTGATAAGCATTTTTTAAAAATTTTAGCATATTTAGAATATTTGTCAACATTAAAAATCATATATCCGATAAGAAAACTATACTTTAAATTCACAGAAATATCTATACTTTTATTTAAAACAACATATGTAAATTTAACCCAAATGTGAACATATCAGTTTATAAAACGCTTTCTTTTTTCTCCAACTTTTGATGTTCTCTTGCTAAATAAAACGCAAAATCTCTCTATAAAATTAATAGCGGATTTATAAGCTTTACGGATAATTCACCCACATTAGCACACATTACAGATAACACTGACTGACAGATAGGAGCTATATAAGATGGAGAGACAACCCTTTCAATTAGACGATACAATTAAAAATAATGTACGAACATATTTACAGCAGATTTCAACTGAAGCCTCTAATTTAATTAAACATTTAGACACGAGTGATCATTGTATCCTATGTGATTTTGAGGAGATGAGAAGGTTATTTCAAGATGTTCAAGCTACGGCCGCCTCTTATTACTTGCGTCATTACTTATCGCCTTATACATTTGAATACGCTGCTCTGTCCCTAGCTATTCATAACCTCTCTGAGAAACGTCACGGCGCTTTAATTGTCATTGAACGGGAACAAAATGTTGATCCTCTTATTCAAAAAGGAATGCCTATTCAAGCTCCTGTCAGCGCTACGCTAGTTGAGACACTGTTCTATCCAGGGACACCCTTACATGACGGAGCTGTCCTAATTAGAAATAATCAGCTTATTTCGGCTGCTAATGTTTTACCTCTCTCGTCTATTATTTCAACGAACAAAAAATTGGGAACACGTCACCGTGCAGCCATTGGAATGTCAGAAAAATCGGATGCATTAATTTTAGTTGTATCTGAAGAAACAGGCAAAATTTCGTTTGCGCTTGATGGAAGCCTCTACCCTATTCACTCCAGCAAAAATATGATTTAAGAGCCCTTTCCTAATAAGCAGCCCTATCTTGACTTCTATATCCTTTCTCTTTAATATATTTCATAGTTTTTACATACTATAGATACGGGTGATGCATATGGCAATTTTAAAATTTGAACATGTAGGCGTTCAAGTAAAGGATATAGAAAAATCTATTGAGTTCTATACACAAAAGGTGGGATTAGAGCTCATCGAAACACTACCACATACCGATCCGTCTTTGAAGCTAGCTTTTCTAGGTTTAGAAGGCAATGTAATCGTAGAGTTAATTCAAGGGTATAACTCAAGCTTACCTAATGAAGGTAAAGTTCATCATTTTGCGCTGGCAGTAGATGGAATTGAAGAGGAGTTTGAGCGTTTAAAATCAGCAGGCGTTTCATTTGTGGAAGAAAACATTGTAACTTTGCCAAATGGAGCAAGATACTTATTTTTCTATGGTCCAGACAAAGAATGGATTGAATATTACGAAGTAAAAAGATAAAGATATCTTATACCTTCAGTGAAAAATGGTCATACTGTGGCTATGACTAATCACTGGAGGTATTTTTATGATGGAATGGCTATTATTTCGACTTTTTCGTCGTTCTATTTTAGTGCGGCTTCTTTTTATTATCGGCTGCCTTGTTTTACTTTTCGGCATGCTTATACATTTCCTAGAGCCGCAAACGTTTGGGAATGTGTTTGAAGGAATTTGGTGGGTTATTATTACAATCTCTACTATAGGGTACGGTGATTTTGCTCCCACCACTACGATTGGAAGGTTAGCTGCAATTATTTTAGTCCTCATTGGAACGGGATTTATTACTACTTATTTTGTCACGCTTTCTAAAATTGCTGTTTCCGCTGAGAGCGCTTATCTGGAAGGAAATTTAAAGTTTTATGGAAAAGATCACTTCATCGTTGTGGGGTGGAATGAGCGCGCCAAACTCGTGTTAGAGTCTTATCGCGACGCATTTCATAAAGAAGACATTGTTCTTATCGACGACTCTTTGACTAAAAACCCCATGATCTGTGATCGCGTTCATTTTATTAAAGGAAGTCCCTCTCACTATGAGGTATTAGAACTTGCTAATGCTCGGTACGCAAAAAAAGTGCTGATTACTGCGGATCAGCATAAGACAGAAGAATATGCAGACATGAATACTATTGTTACGCTAGTCGCTCTGCAAGGACTGAACCCTTCTATTTACAGCATCGTTGAACTGTTAACAAAAAAGCATATTCAAAATGCGCAAAATTTGGGGGTAAATGAAATGATTAAAACAAACGAGTTGATTAGTCAGGTCATGTACGAACATATTTTTGTAAAAAAATTAGAGAGTTTAAGAAAAGAATAGTCCCTTCAATTACCGAAGCAGCGCCTCTTCTGCCTCTCTAATTAGCTCTTCTCCTAAGCTGATATACTTTTCTGGAAATGAAGCGTCTGCGTCTTGGGGTTCTGCAAACTGATTAAATGAAGCACCCACGTTTCCATTGTGAACATTGTCATCTAGGCCAATTTGATACTTATGTGAAAGTAAAAATGGCGTACCAATCTGTACGGTTGTTCCTTTAGAATCCAGTTCTCCATTCGTAGCTGTAAACGGGATACGTAAAAACTGATAGCCGACTTCATCGTTCATCTTATAGTCGAATGAACCATGATCATAATCCCAATTTCCTCCAATGTTATACCCAAGCGGCTTAAGCGTTTTTTCTAATTCATAAAGCTTGAATAATGTGCCGTCTAATCTTGAAGATAATTCAATCATCTTATCCCTCCTCTGTTTTAACATGTCCTTTTTCCAGCTTTTTATCCTTTATCTCAAAAGCAAAAAAGTTCACCTTCTAACAAGAAGGTGAACTTTTTATTTATTTCAAACGCTTTTCTAATTCTGCTTTTTTCTCTTCAAAACCAGGTTTTCCAAGAAGAGCAAACATATTTACTTTATATGCTTCTACTCCAGGCTGATCGAACGGATTTACTCCTAGTAAATAGCCGCTGATTGCGCATGCTTTTTCGAAGAAGTATACAACATATCCAAACGTATACTCATCTAGCGCCGGAATGTTTACAACTAAGTTTGGAACGCCTCCGTCTGTGTGAGCAAGCATTGTACCTTGGAACGCTTTTTTATTTACAAAGTCAACTGTTTCCCCAGCTAAGTAATTTAGTCCATCTAAGTCCGCTGCATCTTCTTCAATTGTTAGCTCATGACGAGAATCTTGAACTTGTACAATTGTTTCAAAAATATCACGACGACCTTCTTGTACATATTGACCTAAAGAATGAAGATCCGTTGAGAAGTTAGCAGATGAAGGGTAAATACCTTTTTGGTCTTTTCCTTCACTTTCACCAAATAACTGTTTCCACCACTCAGCAAAGTATTGAAGAGCTGGCTCATAGTTAATCAGCATTTCAATTGTTTTTCCTTTATTATAAAGAACATTACGAGCTACAGCATATTGATAAGCTGCGTTTTCTTCTAGCTCTGATGATGAAAATGCTTCTTGAGCATCAGCTGCCCCTTTCATCATTTGTTCGATATCAAGACCTGCAGCGGCAATTGGCAATAAGCCAACTGCTGTTAATACTGAATAACGGCCGCCTACATCATCTGGAATAACAAATGTTTCATAGCCTTCTTCGTCCGCTAATGTTTTTAATGCGCCGCGCGCTTTATCTGTTGTTGCATAAATACGCTTGCGTGCTTCTTCTTTGCCGTATTTCTCTTCTAATAATTTACGGAAGATACGGAAAGCAATCGCCGGTTCTGTTGTTGTACCAGATTTTGAAATAACATTAATAGAGAAATCTTTATCTTGTAAAACATCCATTAAGTCTTTCATGTATGTTGAGCTGATGTTGTTACCAGCAAAAATAACTTGCGGAGTTTTACGCTGTTCTTTTGATAATGTGTTATAGAATGAATGCTGAAGCATTTCAATAGCAGCACGAGCACCTAAGTAAATCCTCCAATACCAATAACAATTAATACATCTGAATCAGATTTAATTTTTTCTGCACTTTTTTGAATGCGTGCAAATTCTTCTTTGTCATACTCCGTAGGAAGGTCTACCCATCCTAAAAAGTCGTTCCCAGCACCTGTTTTTTCATGAATTGAATGGTGAGCTACTTTCACGGCATCACGTAAGTATGTAAGTTCATGTTCACCAAAAAATGATAACGCGTTTGAATAATCAAAACGAACATGTGTCATAGTCTGTTCCTCCATTAAAATATCTTTATTTTCCACTTTATCGAAACTGTTAGCTGAATTCAAGTGAATCCACTTACAATTTGACACAATCATTATAGTTTGTTGAAACTGCAATCATTGTATGTACCCTTTTATTTAACGATAAATTCCGTTATGAAGTCAACTAATGTTCTTTGATTACAGAACGGAATTCATGCACGATGACGCAAATAATAAGCAAATAAAAAACGACTAAAGAGTGGTCTTCAATCGTTTTTTATTTGCTTACCGGATGGTGCAATATAGTTCATTTCACCTATCTTTACATATTGTCTCGGTTTATAAGAGGCTTTTAACAGGGAAGAGTCTATTGATATGGAATTTTCAGCTTCACTTTTAGAAGTGATTAGCATCCTGTTTTCTTCTTTCATTTCCAAGTGATTATTTAGCACAAATCCACTCATACATAGTGCGGTAAAAATGAGAAAACTGATGGCTATTTGTTTCCTATACATTTCCATCACCTCACTCTTAGAGTGACAATTTCGCATGATTTTTATACGTCGAAAAAAATTTTTTTATGTTTTTTTTATGGATTTTGTGACGAGTTTCTATTTATTTAATAAGCCTTGAAAATTCTGCTGATACTAAGAATTAGCATGGATGCATGCATAATTAAATTATTATATAATCGGTTACAGAATTGAATATCACAAGGAGGTTTGTCTTTTGTCGTGGTTGCACTTGGTGATTTTATCGCCTTTTTTATTAGCCTTTTTTGTCCCGCTTCTGTATAGGAAATTCCAGCGTATTCATACAGGGTGGTTCGTTTTACCTCTTCCACTTGTGTTGTTCATTTATTTCACACAATATATCAGTGGTGTTTCTAAGGGGGAAACATATCTACATTCAATGAAATGGATACCTAGTCTGGGCATTAACTTTGATGCTTATGTGGATGGACTCGGTCTTCTATTTTCTCTGTTAATCACCGGAATTGGGACACTTGTTATTCTTTACTCCATTTATTATCTTTCTAAGACAAAAGAAGCGCTGCATTCGTTTTATGTCTATTTGCTTCTTTTTATGGGATTTATGCTAGGAGTTGTATTATCAGACAATTTAATGAGTCTTTACAGCTTTTGGGAATTAACAAGCCTTTCATCTTTTTTATTGATTGGTTATTGGTACAAACGAGAGAAATCTCAATACGGAGCCTTAAAATCTATGCTCATTACCGTATTCGGAGGACTTTCCCTATTAGCAGGAATTGTACTTTTATACGTCATGACAGGTACTTTCAGCATACGCGAAATTATCTCAAACGTAGATGTGGTTACATCAAGTCATCTATTTATTCCAGCTCTAGTCCTCATTTTATTAGGGGCCTTTACAAAATCTGCTCAGTTTCCTTTTCATATTTGGCTGCCAGATGCAATGGAAGCTCCAACCCCAGTGAGTGCATACCTTCATTCAGCTACAATGGTAAAAGCGGGAATTTATCTTTTAGCAAGACTCAGCCCTGTTTTTGCTATAAGCGCCACTTGGTTTTTTGTTATTTCAATCATAGGACTAATTACACTGTTTTGGGGCTCGTTTTCAGCAGTAAAGCAACAAGACTTGAAAGGGATTTTAGCTTTTTCAACAATTAGTCAGCTTGGGATGATTATGTCACTTATAGGAGTAGGTAGCGCAGCTATTCACTATGATTTTTTAGACGATAATATCTACTTAGTGGCTCTTACTGCAGCAGTTTTCCATTTGATTAACCACGCTACCTTCAAAGGCAGCTTATTTATGGTAGTAGGCATTGTCGATCATGAAACAGGCACGCGTGACATTAGAAAGTTAGGCGGGTTAATGAGCTTCATGCCTGTCACATTTACCATTGCTATCATTGGGGGATTTTCAATGGCAGGTCTCCCTCCCTTTAACGGATTTTTAAGTAAAGAGATGTTTTTTACAGGCATGGTAAACGTGACAAAAATGGATATGTATAGCATGCAGACGTGGGGAATTTTGCTGCCTATCATCGCTTGGGTGGGAAGTATTTTTACGTTCGTCTATAGTATGATTCTTGTCTTTAAAACCTTTACAGGCAAATACCAGCCCGAAAAGTTGGAGAAGAAGCCGCATGAAGCACCAGTAGGCATGCTGATTTCACCGGTTATTTTAGCATCATTGGTTGTTATTTTTGGCTTTGCTCCTAATTTATTAGAATCAACCCTTATTGAGCCAACAATGGCCTCTATCGCACCTAGCCTGCTAGCTGAAGGTAAAGAATATCAAGTGCATATTAAATTTTGGCACGGCTTTACGCCAGAATTATTTATGACGCTAGGGGTCATCACATTTGGTATTTTGTTGTTTATGACGCTTCAAAAGTGGTCAAAAATTTATACACGATTCCCTTCTTCTTTAACGCTTAATAACGGATATAATTATGGCATTAAAGGGATGGAAAAAGGCTCAACGCGCATCATGAAAACATTAATGACAGGATTTATTAGAGACTATCTTTTAATCATTTTTACTTTCATAGGCATTTTACTTCTCGTAACGCTCTTTTCTCAGAATGCCTTTGCGATTGATCTAAAAGATACTGCTTCTATCGGCGTTTATGAAGCCATACTAGCAGTTGTAATGGTTGCGGCTACTATTACAACTTTATTGGCAAAATCACGCCTCACAGCCATTATTTCGCTGGGAGTTGTCGGGTATACGCTTTCTTTATTTTTCGTATTATTCCGCGCTCCTGACTTAGCTTTGACTCAATTAGTTATTGAGACTGTATCCGTATCACTGTTTTTACTATGTTTCTACTACTTGCCGGAGTTTCGGAAGCGAAAAGTAAGGGTGAAGTTTCAACTGCCAAATTTACTGGTTGCCCTTCTTGTAGGAACGACCGTTACATTGCTTGGCATATCAGCAAACAGTACAAAACTATTTGAATCGATTTCACATTACTTTATTGAAAACAGCTATGAAAAAGCAGGCGGCGAAAACATGGTGAACGTAATCCTTGTGGACTTCCGCGGATTTGATACATTATTTGAAATTACCGTACTTTGTATAGCAGCTCTTGCTATCTATGGCATGATTCGTCTTCGGTTAACAAAGGAGGAAGAAGAATGAAAAAAAATGATTTGATACTACAAACCACAACGAAAGTAGTCACGTTCATTATTATCATTTTTGCCATTCATCTTTTCTTTGCAGGTCATTATACACCCGGGGGAGGGTTTGTTGGGGGACTTACTACCTCAGCAGCCCTTGTATTACTACTGCTGGCTTTCGATATAAAAACGGTATCGAAAGTCATCCCATTTGACTATAAGAAGGTGGCGGCCTCTGGACTGCTGCTAGCTATTTTAACGGGGCTTGGGTCATTTATTTTCAAAGTCCCATTTCTGACTCACACATATAGCTACTTTAACCTTCCCCTTCTCGGGAAAACATCTTTAGCTACCGTTGTACTGTTTGATTTAGGCGTATATCTAGTAGTTGTTGGTGTTACGATGACCATTATTCAAACGATTGGAGAGAGTGAATAGTGGAAATATTAATGTCCATAGTGGCAGGGATTCTATTCACTGCCGCTGTATATCTCATGTTATCCCGCAGTTTACTGCGAATTATTATTGGAACAGGCTTATTAAGCCACGGTGTTCACCTGTTGATTTTAACGATGGGCGGATTAAAAGGGGGGAGTGTTCCCCTTTTGGGAGAAAAGGCTTCTTCTTATACAGATCCTTTACCTCAAGCCCTTATTTTAACTGCCATTGTCATAAGCTTTGGTGTCACTTCTTTTTTCCTTGTACTAGCTTACAGGGCTTATCAAGAACTCGGAACAGACGATATGGACAAGTTAAGGGGAAATGAACATGACGAGTAATTTTGTAATCATCCCACTGCTTATCCCGTTTGTTGTAGGTGTTGTGCTCATTTTTTTCAAAGACAATATTAAACTTCAAAGGATAATCAGTGTTTTATCATTAATCACCACCACTGCTTTTGCTGCATATTTGGTACAGTTGGTTCAATCAAAAGGTGTTTTAACTCATGAGCTTGGGAACTGGAAACCTCCTTTTGGAATTATTCTAGTAGCGGACATGTTCGCTTCCCTTCTCGTACTTACTGCTAGTATCGTAACACTATGCTGCGTTCTTTTTGCTTTTCATACAATTGGCGAAAGACGTGAACGCTTTTACTTTTATTCGTTTGTACAGTTTTTATTAGTAGGCGTATTTGGCGCTTTCTTGACAGGTGATATCTTTAACTTATTTGTCTTTTTTGAAGTCATGCTTATGTCTTCGTACGCTCTTATTGTAATTGGCGGTACAAAAGAACAGCTTCGAGAGTCTCTTAAGTATATTTTAGTCAATGTCATTTCATCTGCTTTGTTTGTAATTGCTGTTGCTTATTTGTACGCCGTAACAGGAACTCTCAACATGGCAGACCTTTCGCAGCGAATTGCAGAGGCTAATCAGCCGGGAATTTTAACAACCATTGGCATGCTTTTATTTATTGTATTTGCATTAAAAGCAGCTTTATTCCCAATGTATTTTTGGCTTCCAGGTTCGTACAGTGCGCCTCCACCCGTTATTATCGGATTGTTTGGTGCGTTGCTCACAAAAGTAGGCGTTTATTCGATTTTCAGGACTTTCACTTTACTGTTTTACCATCATCCTGAATTTACTCATCAAATTATCGGCTACGTTGCGCTTTTGACTATCGTTGTTGGTGCAGTAGGCGCCATTGCTTATTCGGATGTGAATAAAATTTTAATTTATAATATTATTATTGCTGTGGGAGTCATTGTCTACGGTGTAACTTTAACAACAAAAGCAGGTTTTGAAGGAGCCATTTATTATTTAATTCACGACATGATTATTAAAGCAGCTCTCTTCCTTCTTGCTGGAAGCATCATTCGAATAACTGGAACAACAAAATTAAAGAAAATGGGTGGGTTAATTAAAGACTATCCGCTGCTTGGCTGGATGTTTTTTATCGCTACTATTTCGTTGGCAGGAATTCCTCCCCTAAGCGGCTTTATTGGAAAATTCCTTTTAGTTCAAGGCGGTTTAGAATCAGAGAGCTACACGTTTGTAGGAGTTTTACTCGTTTCAAGCCTGCTCGTTTTATATTCTGCCATTAAGATTTTCATGAGCTGCTTCTGGGGTGAACCTACGCTTTCTTCTGAGCATGAAAAAGTATCCCTTAAAGGTATTCTATACCCATCCGCTATCTTACTTGCTGTTTCTGTCTTTTTAGGACTAGGTGCAGAAGCTGTTATTCCTTATGTGTCGACAGCCGCTCAAACGCTTATGGATCCTTCAATTTATATCCAATCGGTGTTAAAGGAGTATATTTGCATGTCATTTCAACTATTATTAAACGTAATCATTGCATTCACATGGATGTTTTTGAGAGGGATTTGGACACTACCTTCTTTTATTATAGGATTTTTCTGGGGAGCGGTACTGCTGTTTGTTTTCCGCCGTTTTTTTCACAGACGTTTTTACCTGCATAAAGTGTATGCGATCATTAAGCTGCTGTTTATTTTCATACGAGAATTATTCAAAGCCAATATTGCAGTGACGAAAGACGTATTGCGCCCTAAATTAAATATTCAGCCAGCCATCTTTGCAATGCCAACCCGTCTGGAGAGTGAATGGGAAATTACCATTCTTTCTCTTTTAATTACGCTAACGCCAGGCACACTGGTAATGGATGTGTCAGATGACAATTCTACTATCTATATTCATGCAATCAATACCGACGATATTGATGACATTATTACAGATATTCAGCAAACATTCGAAAAAGCTATTATGGAGGTGAGTCGTTAAATGCTCGATATTTTTCTAAACGTTTCGCTCATTCTCATTTCTGCTTCAACTATTGGGTTTGTTTACCGAGTGGTAAAAGGTCCGTCAACTGCTGACCGAGCAATGGCCCTTGATGCTATTGGAATTAACATCATTGCTATCACGGCCATCATCTCGATTATTTTTCGAACTCAGGCTTTTTTCGAAGTCATTTTACTGCTAGGCATCATAGCCTTTGTAGGTACCGTTGCTTTTTCTAAGTTTTTAGAGAAAGGAGAAGTGATTGAATATGAACGTGATCAGTGAAATCATTGTAGGAGCTTTGGTACTCATAGGGTCTCTTCTGACAGTTGTGACCATGATTGGGCTTATTCGTTTGCCTGATACGTACACAAGAAGTCATGCTGCCTCCAAAAGTGCTACCTTAGGCGTCCTGTTTATATTAGTGGGCTGCTTACTCTACTTTTGGATTGACACTGGCCATATTAGTGCACGGTTAATTTTAGCGATTGTCTTTGTGTTTATCACCTCTCCTATTGCTGGGCATTTACTAGGAAGAGCAGCTTATTACAGCGGAGTTCCTCTTTCTGATAAAACCGTTCGGGATGATTTGAAAACCAAACAGCAGAAAAAGCTTACCCATCATGAATAAAAAAAAACGCCGTGCGGTTTGCACGGCGTTTTTTATCGAGAATCTTATAAAGAAGCGCGTAGGATTGCTAGTACATCTTCTTTGTTTAATTTTTTAAATTTACCAAATTCACCTTTGGCCATCGCACGATCAGCCATAAGATCTAATTTGTCTTCGCCAATATCATAATCAGCTAAGCGAGTTGGTGCACCTAGGCTTGACCAGAATTCACGAAGCTTATCCACACCTTCAAGTGCTACTTCTTTATCTGTCTTACCTTCCGTATCTACGTTAAATACGCGTACAGCTACTTGCTTGAAGCGATCTACGTTCTCATCCATTACGTGTTTCATCCAGTTCGGGAATAAAATTGCGAGTCCACCCGCATGTGGAATATCATATACAGCTGATACCGCATGCTCAATATTATGAGTAGCCCAATCGCCTTGGTGTCCCATTTGTAACATACCGTTTAATGCGATGGTACCATTATATAAAATCGTTTCACGTAACTCGTAGTTTTCTAAGTCGTTTAATAATTTTGGTCCCGTTTCAATAACCGTTTGTAGCACACCTTCACACATGCGATCTTGAAGCGGCGTATTTGTTGCAGCATGGAAATATTGTTCAAATACGTGGCTCATCATGTCAACCATGCCATAAACTGTTTGATTTTTTGGTACAGTAAATGTATTAACCGGATCTAAAATAGAGAATTGAGGGAATGTTGCCGGACTGCCCCAGCCGTATTTTTCTTGTGTTTCCCAATTTGTAATAACAGAACCAGCATTCATTTCTGAACCTGTTGCTGCTAATGTTAGCACTGTTCCAAATGGAAGAGCTTCAGCTGCGAATACGTCGCGGTTAATGATGTCCCATACGTCGCCATCATATTTTGCGCCAGCTGCGATTGCTTTTGTACAATCGATTACGCTTCCTCCACCTACTGCAAGTAAAAATTCAATACCGTTTTCTTTACAAATATCGATTCCTTTGCGAACAGTTGTCAGACGAGGATTCGGTTCTACTCCCGCTAACTCATGTACTTCTGCATTCATGTCATTCAGTACATCCATTACTTGATCGTATAAACCGCTGCGTTTTACACTTCCTCCACCGTATACTAATAATATCTTTTTACCAAAGCGACTTGCTTCTGTTTTTAATTGCTCTAATTGACCTTTACCAAAAATTAATTTTGTAGGATTATAAAATGTAAAATTGTTCACTATAAACTCCTCCTTACGAGCTTGATTACATGCATCATTATGAAGAACAACTTTTTGATTGTAAAGAAAATTGACTTCCTAAAGATTATTCCCTGTTGGCTAGATGCTCACCCCATCCAAATGAACGTTTATTTGTCTGTATCTTCCAAAAGCAAATATGCATATTTCCCTCTAAAAAAAGCAGGCTAATAAGTGAACTACAAAACAAGGAGGGTTCATCATGAGTGGTATTCAACGTATTGCGCTCGTATTAACGATTATTGGAGCAATTAACTGGGGACTTATTGGCTTTTTTCAATTTGATTTAGTAGCAGCAATCTTCGGCGGTCAAACATCTGCTTTCTCCCGCATTATTTATGGATTGGTTGGAATCGCAGGACTGATTAACCTAGGTCTATTATTTAAACCTTCTGCTGAAGTAGAGCGTACAGAACCTAGAACGGAACATTAAAAAAGAAGGATAGCTAAGCTATCCTTCTTTTTTTCTTATTTCTTAATTATATTTCGCGGTTTGATTGCTCAATCCACTCTTCTAATTTTTCTTTTAATGTGTTGAATCCTTGAGTAGATTCAGTATGAACTGTTGCTTGACCTTGACGCTTTTTAGCAGGTTTTTTAGGTGCAGAAGCTTCAGTTTTTTCTGGAGCTGGCTCAGTTGCACGAATAGATAAACCAATTTTACCAGTTGACTCATCAACAGATAAAACTTTAACGTTTACTTCGTCTCCTACTGATAAATGTTCGTTAATATCTTTAACGAAGCCATGTTTTACTTCTGAGATATGAACTAATCCTTGAGTTTCTTCATTTAATGCAACGAATGCACCGTATGGTTGAATTCCTGTTACTTTACCTTTTGTAACAGTACCGATTTCAAATTTTGACATATAAACACTCCTAGATACCTTATTATTTTCACCATTATAGCCAATTTAAAATTATAGCACAGTTCATAGATTGAATCAAAAAGTAGTTATACTATATTTATTATTTACCAATTTCGTCACAAATATAAACTAACACTACATTTCATCATAGCAAAAAAGATATTATATCAAACCGTCTATACGATATGACATAATATCTTATTTTTATTATAACTTATTTTCAACAAAACGGCTAATCCGTTTTATGGATTCTTCTAATGATTCCATTGAAGAGGCGTATGAACAGCGAATATGTCCCTCTCCACCTTTTCCAAATACATTGCCTGGCACGACGGCTACTCGTTCTTCAAGCAAAAGCTGCTCAGCGAATTCTTCCGATGACAATCCCGTTTTCTTGATAGACGGGAACACATAAAACGCTCCTCCGGGAGAATGGCATTCCAGACCAATTTGATTTAATGACTTCACCATATAGTTCCGTCTTCTGCGATAGCTTTTTCTCATCTCTTCTACGTCATGCTGCCCGTTTTGTAGTGCTTCAATTGCTCCATACTGGGCCATGGTAGGCGCGCACATCATTGTATACTGATGAATTTTCAGCATTGCTTTAGCAATCTCAGTTGGTGCACATATGTACCCAAGACGCCATCCAGTCATAGCAAACCCTTTAGAAAAGCCTGAAATAATAATAGTTCGTTCTTTCATTCCTTCTAAAGAAGCAATAGATGTAAATTCTTCATCATATGTTAATTCTGCATATATTTCATCCGTGATAACAAGCAAGTCATGCTTGATTACAATATCTGCAATAGCCTGCAACTCTTCTTTAGATAGCGAACTTCCTGTTGGATTATTAGGAGAACATAAAAGAAGGGCTTTCGTGTTGCTTGTAATGACTTCTTCAATCTGTCTAGGCTGTAGTTTAAACTCTGTTTCCGCCGTTGTTTCAATTGCCACAGGAACTCCTCCTGCTAGAGAAATTAACGGACTGTAAGACACAAAGTTTGGCTCCACGACAATAATCTCATCTTCAGGATTAATCAAAGCTCGCATTGTAATGTCTAAAGCCTGACTTCCTCCAACGGTCACAATAATATCATCTTTATAATCATACGAGACGTTAAAATTTCTTTTCATATACTTCATAATTTCAAAGCGGAGCTCTAAAAGCCCCGCATTTGCTGTATAAGAGGTATATCCTCTTTCCAACGATAAAATACTCGCTTCTCGAACAGCCCAAGATGTGACAAAATCAGGTTCACCTACTCCAAGAGAGATGACGTTATCCATACTTGCTGCTAAATCAAAAAAGCGGCGAATACCTGAAGGTTTCAGCTGTTGTACAGTTGTTGACAAGCGCTCTTTCATTACGGAGACACCACGATTCTGCGATCTTCATCGCCTTGATCGTAGATGGTACCATCGTGCTTGTATTTTTTCATAATAAAGTGAGTCGTTGTAGATAAAACAGAGTCTAGCGTAGAAAGCTTTTCAGAAACGAAAAATGCTACTTCAGACATTGATTTTTCTTCAATAATAACAGACAAATCATATGCTCCTGACATTAGGTACACGGATTTTACTTCTTGAAAACGATAGATGCGCTCCGCAATCTCGTCAAAGCCTACTCCTCGCTTTGGTGCAACTTTTACATCTATCATAGCTGTGACGCCCTCATGTCCATCTACTCGTCTCCAGTTAATATCAGCTGAATATTGCACAATTACTTTTTCTCTCTCTAACTTTTTAACAATATTAGAGGTTTCTTCAAACGTTAAATCCACCATTTTTGAAATACTATCTATTGAAATACGGCTATTTTTTTCTAGAATTTCTAAAATTTCTAACTCTTTTTCTTCTAAGAACACCGCGTTCCCCTCCTACACCGATTAAATTTTTTCACTTTTTCCATTATATCAAATTTAAACACATCTTTAATGTGAAATCTATACCGGTAATTGAGTTTCATTTTATAGATTGCTGGAAATTAGGACAGACTAGAAAGAAAAAGATGGAGTGAAACAAATTGACTGACTCTAAAATTACTTGCCACCAGCGTACTTTTAATGGCGTCAATGTTTACTACGAATGCCATAACTATCACCCTGATAAACCATCTATTGTATTTATTCACGGCTTTTTATCATCCAGTTTTAGCTTTCGGCGTTTAATTCCTTTATTTGAAGATACGTTTTCTATCATTACGCTGGACCTTCCGCCATTTGGGCGAAGTGAAAAATCGTTAACCTTTCAATACTCGTATAAAAACTTAGCCAAAATTGTCATCGAGTTGATTGAATACTTAAAATTGAAAGATGTTGTACTATCGGGACACTCAATGGGAGGACAGGTTTGTTTAAACGTAGCAAAATTAAAGCCTTCTTGTGTATCAAAACTCGTTCTTCTGTGCAGCTCAGCTTATTTAGGCCCTTCACATTATGGGTTGGTCATGTCTTCTTATGTTCCCTTCTTTTATCTGTGGGTAAAAACGTGGCTGTCTCGCAAAGGTGTATTAGGTAACTTGCAAAATGTCGTATTTGATCATCAGTTAATCGACGAAGAAATGATTGATGGCTATACTGAACCCTTTTTGGATGACCGTACGTTTATGGCTTTGACAAGAATGATTCGTGATCGAGAAGGAGACCTCTCCTCAAAGGATTTGCAGCACATAAAAAAACCAAGTTTACTCATTTGGGGAGAAGAAGACCGAGTTGTCCCTTTACATCTCGGACGTAAATTAAAAGATGATTTGACAGACTCTACCTTTATCTCGTTAAAGGAAATTGGACATCTTTTACCAGAAGAGTGTCCCGACATTGTGCAGTCTCATATGGTCGATTTCTTGTACGGTGAAAAAGCCCTGTCTCAATAATGACGGAGCGAGTTCATATATTTCACACGAGGCGCTAACTTTAATAAAAAATTTATTAGTGGTGCTTCAGCCAATTTTCCCACTTTCTTTATTGACTTCACAAGTTAACTTCGTTGACAAACGTATTAAAAATAAGCAAACTATTATATTAAAAAAGGGGGTACTTTTATTGTCTACTTTTTCTTTTGATCAATTAATTAATCGTACAGGTACGCAGTCCGTAAAGTGGGACAAAACGGATCTCGTTTTTGGAGCAAAAGATGTTCTGCCTTTTTGGGTAGCTGATATGGATTTCCAAGCGCCGCCTAATGTTCTTCAAACCATTAATGAGCGTGTCAAACACGGTATTTTCGGCTACACTTCCCCTACTGAATCTACGGCAAATGCTTTATCATCTTGGGTAAAAAACAAGCATCAGTGGACCATTGATCATGAATGGATTACATACAGTCCAGGAGTTGTATTTGCCCTGAGTATGGCTATTCAAGCATTTACGGAACCTGGAGATTCAATTTTAATTCAACCTCCAGTTTATACTCCGTTTTTCAACATGATAGAGGTAAATGATCGAGAAGTTGTTGAAAATCCGTTAAAACTTGCGGGCGATAAATACGAAATTGATTTTGCAGATTTAGAGAAAAAATTTGCAGAAGGCGTAAAATTAATGATTCTTTGCAGTCCTCATAATCCAGTAGGACGCGTGTGGACAAAAGAAGAACTGAAAAAACTTGCCGATCTTTGTCAAAAATACAATGTATTAATTGTTTCAGATGAAATTCATTCTGATCTAATTTACCATTCTTATAAACACATTCCCATCAGCATGGTGAGTGAAGATGCAGCCAATCGAACCATTACGTGTATGGCCCCTAGCAAAACATTCAATATACCAGGACTTCAAGCTTCAGCTATTATTATTCCAAATGAGAAGCTGCGCACACAGTATGTTCAGCAGCAGCAAAAACAAGGTTTCTCTAATTTAAATACATTTGGAATCATTGGTTTAGAAGCAGCTTACAGCGAAGGTGGCGAATGGCTAGAAGCACTGCTTGTGTATCTGAAGAAAAATGTAGATCTCGTGACAGGGTTTATAAGTGAACACTTACCTGAACTGCGAGTCATTCAGCCGGAAGGAACTTATCTACTATGGATTGACTGCAACAAGCTGCACTTATCAGAAGAAGAATTACATGAACGTTTATTAGAAAAAGGCAAAATCGCCGTAGAAAAAGGCGAAAAATACAGTTCCACATATGGAAAAGGTTTTATTCGCTTGAACATTGGCTGTTCACATGAACAACTTCAAGAAGGATTAAATCGCTTAAAAATAGCTTTAACGTAAAAAACAGCGTTCTTTCTCACGAAAGAACGCTGTTTTTAATGTTTTTTTGAAATAACTCCGCACGCGATTCGCTTGCCAGAATTACCTGATGGCTCTGTCATTCCATCATCACCTTGTTCAGTAATTACAAGAGAGGAACCATCCATACGCTTAACGAGAGACGTCTTTCCTTCTTTTAACGTGACTTGAGGAACCATATCCGTTCCTTTATACGTCTGATCGTCTTCTACCACAATATTTTTCATATCGCCTAAATGTGGTCCTTTTGGATTTAACAGTCCGTGTTTCTTTTTATCAGGATCAAGGTGATTTCCTGCACTTTTAAAGTTAGGAGCTTTGCAAATCCCCATTTCATGAATATGTACGCCGTGTTCGCCAGGTGGAAGTCCGCTTAAATCGTACGTAAACTCAATTCCATCAGCCTGCTCTTTCAATTTGACTGTACCGATGCTATCTCCATCTGCGTTATAGACTTTGACTTCTTTATTGGATATTTCTTTTTCCATACACCCCGTTAACAAGAAAAAAGGCACGGTTCCAATGAGTAGTAGTTTTTTCATGTTGCCCTCCAATCGCATACGCACTAGCGAAAGTTTTAGATGTCTTTCCATAGATTGTCCAGCAACATATCATTTTAAACGCTTACATTTTATTTGCATTTCATTAGAGTGACTTCTTATTTTCTTGTTCTTTCAGCTTTGCTTCTAATTCCTTCGTTTTTTCTTCTTCTTTTTTAGACACCTTGATGATGAACCGCCAGACTGCAACTGCTGCTAGTACAAAAATCGCCATTGTAGCAAAAGCAGGAATATATTCTGTTTTATCTTCCGGAAAATAAAGCAAAAACATTAAATACATCATGTACAACATCCTTTCATAGAAACGGTAGTAGGTTTTGATTTATACTGTTTATAACAAACACTTTACTTAAAGGAGATCTGGCAATATGACATTTACAATTGGTCAAACCGTTACAGCACTTTATAAAACCGGGAAATACATCGGTGAAATTACACAAGTTCGAGATCTGCATTATGTTGTACGAATTCAAGCTGTGTTGAAGCATCCAGAACAAGGTGACTTACATAATCCTGGACAAGTGGACGTACCTTTTTTTCACGAGCGAAAAGCACTTGCGTTTCGAGAGCAGGCCAACATTCCTCAAAAAATGGTTCATCTCTATGAAGACAGCGTTCCTGATTATAAGCATTCACTAAAAAAAGCCCTTGAATTAAAGATAGCTGAACAACAAGCCAAAGATAGCGCTTTTGCTCAAGCAAGTATTGCCTGTTTAGAAGAGTTAAAAAAAGAGTACGGTATTCATTAAACAAAAAGCCAAATTCACATAGAAGTGATTTGGCTTTTATAATGCAAATTTATTTAATACTTTTGAAAAATCGATTCGATCTCCTATGGTCGTCGGCTCCGGTTTTTGAAGGTACCGCTTATCTTTTTCTACAAGCTTAAAGATGTTGAGTGTCGTCATCGCATCATCAAGCGCGCAGTGGTGCTTTCCAGTTCCTTCTTTACCATACTCTTGCACAGCTTTCCAAAGGCCGGTTTGATTTTGATCTCCAAAAAAGCGCTTATACTCCATCGAAAGATCAATTTCTTTACCTGTAAAAGGAAACGGCACCTTATTTTTTTGACAGCACTGCCTTAATACTTTCATATCCATGTTTCCCCATGTAATAATCGTGCTGTTTTTATACATGCCCAGTCGCTGTACAAGCTGCTCTAGCGTAATTCCTTCATTTACTTGATTTTGTTCGATATGGAGAAATGATTTACAGCGCTCAGTTAATTTTGTGAAGTGTGTAGGCTGTACGTAAGAGGAGAAACGATCAATGATTTCTTGATTTTTAACAAACACCAAACCAACTTCAATGATTTCCGGAAAAAAGCCTTTTGGAAAACCTTTATACTCTGGCATTGTAAATTCAAAATCAATGAATAAATACTGAGAGTTCTTATCCAATATTATCACCCCTTTGTAAAATAAACCGCCCTACTATATTAATGCTATTATAGCACGATTGAACAATCGGAAGGTCTATTTTCTGTTCTTATTTTTAATATTATGAATATTCTAGTTGCTGAATAAAAAGAATACTTTACTACTACTATATTCTAGAGCATGTCTCTATGCGCAGGGTAACTGTCACGAATAGACATAATTTCGCTTCTTTTTTTTACCTATTTTTTCACTTTTTTATGTATCCGCTCTTCCAAATTCTCTTTAAGCTCTCACATCAGTGTGTGAGGTGCTCCTCCTGACTTCAAAAGCATACCTCACACCTTTTAGACTAAGCCTTTCTTATATTTAAGCTTTAGGCAGAATAGCAAGCGTGCACCGGGATATACAGATTAAATTCTCTTCTTCATCTTGAATTTTCACTTCCCAAACCGCTGTTTTTTTTCCTTTATGTAAAGGAACGCCTATAGCTGTAACTGTTCCATCTTTTTTCCCTTTGATGTGATTAGCATTAATCTCTAAACCCACACAGATTTCTTTTTCAATATCTACACTTTTAATAGCACCTAGACTAGCCACAGTTTCGGCTAACGCCACCGATGCTCCTCCGTGCAAAAGCCCGAATGGCTGACGCGTTCGCTCATCAACAGGCATCGTCGCTTCCACTCTTTGTTCACTTGCGCTAATAATCTCAATTCCTAATGCTTCTAACAGCGTATCTTTTGTTTTCATATACATACCTCCCTTTGTATCTAGTATACAATAACGGTTTTGCTACAACATATACGAACCCTCTACATATACATAATAAAAATCCGTTTTTTAGGAGGATTCTTATATGAAACCATTTGCTCCCTTGTCTTACTACTGGCCATCGTACTACATGCCTCACCCTTATACATACAGGGTACCTAGCTTACCTGAGGCGGACATAGCGACTTTCCAGCAATCTCTTAAAGTGATTCCCTCTACCATGCAAAGCGCTACCATATTTATTCAAAGAGCTAACGCTTCGCCAGCTTTAATAAAAAAAATAAAAGCTGCTGCTCAAGAATCTAAAATGAGTGAAGTAAAAAGACTCATTCTTTCAACAGGTGTTAAGGCCAAAATTGATGTTTTTTATACGCCAGACTATATTAAAATTACGTTTATTCATCCCGATAACCAATTTGACTGCTGTCACGTTTCGTTAAATATTAAATGGTAAAACACAAGGAAAAAAGTCTTATTTTCTTTTGAAAAAGATGTACATGTTGTTTTGTTTCGAATATTATAATATATGCCGTTTTTGGATGTAAAAACAAATTACACGATAATTGTATTTAGGAAATAAATATGATATTGTATTTGGAAATATATTTTTTCTTTAGGAGGGATGACATGATGAGACATGTTACGCTAGTAGAAATTTTCACGCATCCTATCGCTCAAAAATATTTAACACGATTTGGCGTTGCGCATGCTGTATCGGTCGCCTATCATGCGTTTCGTCTATCTGTACAGCATAATGTAAACCCTGATTTAGCTACAAAAGCAGCGCTGCTTCATGATATTGGCCACTACGAATGGTACACAAATGGTCAGTGGGATTATGAGAAGTATCGTCAAAATGATATTCACGCTATTAAAGGTGCTGAACGTGCACATAAATTACTCATTCGTTTAGGCGAGGAACCTCAGGCGGCAAAAGAAATTGCCTTAGCTATTTTACTACACACAGACTCCTATTTGCCTGAAGGAACCATTCAGCAACGCCCTCTTCAAAAAGTAGTCAAACTAGCTGATGAAGCTGATGAAGAGCCAGGCGGCAAACATCATTACCGTGAAATGGAATACAATTTGGCTGTAAAGAAAATTAAGGAGCTTGATAAGAAAGTGCTTGAACTTCTACATTCCAACCAATTTAAACAGTTAGGCTGACAGGATTAACTCCTTTCATAAGAGTTAATCCTTTTTATTATTTCTCCTCATAATTCCCTGCAAATTACTCATACTACTTATTGATTCTCATTTTTGGTTAGTTAGGAGGAAGAAGAATGTCTAAAAACGCTAGAGGTTACGTGCAGGATTCTTGTACGTCATTAAATCAGGCAAAAGCAAGCCTTGAACAAGCTCTTCAAACAGTAGAGAAAGATTCAAATCGCGAACATATTGAACAATCTCTTCAGGCTGTAGAGCAAGCATTAGGAGCTTGTGACAGCACTGCTTCTACTCTTTCTCAAGCATGAAAAAAAAGCAGCCGGTTTTGATCGGCTGCTTTTTTTTCATTAGAGACCCTCTATTTACAAGATAACTGAGGCAACCCACCCAAAAATAATGAGTGGAATGTTATAGTGAAGAAAAGTTGGTACACACGTATCCCAGATATGATCATGTTGACGATCGACTGCTAGTCCAGATGTTGGTCCAAGCGTACTGTCTGAAGCTGGTGAACCAGCGTCTCCAAGCGCTCCTGCTGTACCAACAATACAAATCGTTGCCATTGGACTCATACCAAGTTCTAAGCAAAGAGGAACAAAAATCGTCGCGATAATTGGAATGGTAGAGAAAGAAGAACCAATGCCCATTGTGACTAAAAGCCCGATGACAAGCATAAGAAATGCACCCAGCATTTGGTTTCCGCCAATAAGAGCAACAGAGCCTTTTACAAGTGCTTCTACATCTCCAGTTTCTTGAAGAACTTTTGCAAAACCAGAGGCTGACAGCATAACAAATCCGATGAAAGCCATCATTCTCATTCCGTTCGTTAATACTGGATCTGCTTCATTCCACTTCAAAGCCCCGCTGAAATAAACGACCACAATTCCTGCAAGCGCTCCGAAAATCATAGAATCTACTAAGAGCTGCACAGTTAAAGCCGCTACAATCGCAAGTAACGCTACTATAATCCCTCTTGTTGTGTAACCTGTACGCTCCTCTGCGCCTTGATCAATGTCAATGTCTTTATAACTGCGCGGCTTACGGTACGAAATAAACACAGCAAACAATAAGCCCGCTACCATTCCTAAAGCTGGAAGAGCCATCGCCGTGGTAATATCTCCTTTATCAATCGTTAATCCACTTTCTTTGATGTTAGTAAATAAAATGTCGTGATAAATCTTACCGAATCCTGCCGGCAAATACATATAAGGTGTAACCAATCCAAATGTAATAACTGTTGCGACTAATCGGCGATCTATTTTCAACTGATTAAATACTTTTAATAGCGGTGGAATTAAAAGCGGAATAAATGCAATGTGAACCGGAATAACATTTTGAGAAAAACACGAAATAATAAGGATGATCAATAAAATCAGTACTTTTGACAGTGACTTCTTTTTCGTTTCTCCTTCTTTTCCTACTATTTTCAACGCTAGCTGAACAACGGCATCAGGCAGCCCTGTCCGCGAAACAGCCATTGCAAATCCTCCAAGCAAAGCATAGCTTAATGCAACAGAAGCACTGTTTCCAAGACCATCTGTGTATATACTTACTGTATCTGTGAGGCTGATACCGCCAACAAGTCCTCCAATTAGCGCTCCGACCGCTAAAGAAAAGACAACGTTGATACGCAATAAGCTCAAAATCAGCATCACGAGCACAGCTATTAATACTGCATTCATTTTGAAACCTCCATTTTTCTTTTTACTTTATCTCATTAAAACATTAGAGAGATAAACAACATGTTCATTATATTAGGTATAGAAAAAAAGTCAATCATCTTACTAAATAAACGTTTGTTTAACTTCTCTACATCCTTAACAATATAAGGATTTTTTTAAACAATCTTTTCTTCCTAAAAAGAAAAAAATGTTATGTAAACATATTAAAAAAGAAGCATCTTCGATGCTTCTTTTTACGTTTCTTTCTATCACTGCTATGTTCTTTTTATTAATTGGCTTCAAATGAACAAACCATCGCAGCTAGTGTTCGCACCATCACGCCTGTTGCACCTGAAGGTCCTAACTCATGAGAAGCAGCGGATGTTGCAGTTCCAGCAATATCCAAGTGAACCCATGGTGTTTGCTCTGCAAACTCACCAATAAAGGTTCCTGCCATAATTGCGTGCCCCTCCCGTCCAGGAGAGTTATTTAAATCTGCTACCTTACTTCCCCGAACACGCTTTTTGTCTCGTTCTGTAATAGGCAGCTCCCAAATCGGTTCGCCTGTCTCAATGCTCGCTTTCGCTATTTGCTGCAATAAAGCAGAATCATTCGTCATTGCCCCAGTTGTGTGTGTACCAAGAGCTACAATTACACCACCCGTTAATGTCGCCACGTCTACTAAATAATTTGCTCCATGATGCTTGGCATATGAAATACCATCAGCTAGTGCTAAACGCCCTTCAGCATCTGTGTTCAGCACTTCTATTGTCTTTCCATTCATTGCTGTAATAACATCATCTGGTTTAAAGGCACGCGCGCTAATAACGTTGTCAGTTGATGGAATGACCGCTACTACGTTTTGATGAGGTTTTAATTCTCCAATCGCTTCCATTGCACCAAGAACAGATGCAGCTCCACCCATATCTGTTTTCATGCCTACAATCCCGTCTTTAGATTTGATAGAGTAACCACCTGTGTCAAAGGTAATCCCTTTTCCTACCAACCCAATAACGTCTTCCCATTTTTCTTTACCTTGATATTTCAGCACAATCATTTTAGGAGGCTCTGCGGAACCTTGATTGACTGCGAGCAACGCGCCCATTCCTAGCGTTTCCATCTCTTCTTTTTCTAAAATTTCATATTCAAAACCATATGTATGTGCCATTTCTACTGCATAATTAGCTAAATCTGTAGCCGTTAGCATATTGCTTGGTAAGTTAACGAGGGTGCGGGCTGAGTTTGTTGCTTTCCCGTACGTATATCCAACCAACGCAGATTGTAAAACGTCTTTATAACAAGAAAACAGTTCAATTTTCTCAAGCTGCTTGTCAGGCTCATTTGATTTCTTTTTGTAGTTTTCAAACTCATACATAGCAAGCTGTTGAGCTTCTCCTAGTAAAGCTGCAGTTTCTTGCTCTGACCACTCTCCTGTATCAAATGTAGGAAGGACGACCGATGCGTTTGAAATTTTTGCTTCTTTTAACTTTTTAAATAAAAGGCCAAAGCTTTCTTTGAGCCCATTTTTAGTTAACGCTTGCTTTCGTCCGAGCCCTACAAAATAAAGACGTTTTGCTCCTAATTTTCCTAGTGTATGAATCGTTGATATCCGCTTTTCCTGTACGCGAATATCTCCTTCCTTAATCAAATGAATGAGCTGTCCACCTAAAGCATCATCAATTTCTTTTAGAAAGCCTTCAAACTGTTGATTTTGATTAAATAACCCGATTACGAGCGCTTCTGTTTGATGATCAACACCATATGTTTCTACGTGCGAAAACATAAAATTCCTCCCTTTTACGTATAGATATTTTATTTTTATTTATCATCTGCTTTGTTTAATCTATTCAGCAAGTGGAATATATATCATATTCACCACTGTTTTCATCTATATACATATGATAGCAGAAATACAATTTTTAATCACAGTTCAAAAACCTTAGTTTCACACATATACTTTCATCTACCACTGTTTTCATCATACGGATTTATCTTTTTAGACATTTTAAGTTGAGGGAGGACATCTCAATGGAGTTATTCTCAAATTTTCCACTTTGGAGTTCATTAATCGCTATTTTCTTTGCTCAATTTATTAAGATTCCCCTTTCTTTTGTAGCTACTAAAAAAATAGACGGCAGCTTATTTTTTAGTACGGGGGGCATGCCAAGCTCTCACTCCGCAGCCGTAACTTCCTTAGCAACTGCCATTGGGCTAGCAGAAGGTCTTAAATCCCCTATTTTTGCTCTATCCGCTATTTTTGCCATCATTGTCATGTTTGATGCTAAAGGAGTAAGAAGACACGCAGGAGAGCAAGCAACAGTTTTAAATCGTTTGGTTGAAGACTTTCAGCGCGCAGTAAAAGAGGCAAAGCTGTGGACGACCAATGAAGAGGACGAAAAACAAGTGAAGCTAAAAGAACTGCTTGGGCATAAGCCTATTGAAGTTTTCTTTGGAGCCTTAACAGGAATAGCAGTTGCTTTTGTAACGTATTATGTATGGCCATAAAACATAAGAAAACACATGAAGAATGCTTCATGTGTTTCTCGTTTATTTCACCTGCTGACGAAAAACTTGCATCGATTTCTTTTCATTCAGCATTGTTAACTCTTCTTCAGTTAAACGGCCGTCTCCTGATTTGACTACATAGACGTTTAATTCTTTCTTACCCCATATGTTATACACATCAGAAACAGTTTCAAAGTATAAATCAAGATGATTGCCTTTAATAGCCCCACCTTTATCTGCTACCACTCCGTACCCATAGCCCGGAATGAACAAAATCGTGCCGATTGGAAATATGGTTAAATCAGCAGCGATGGTTGAATACAAGTCACGTTTTACTTTAACGCCCGAATATGTAATACCATACCCTGGATGATTGGGATTTTTCCCAGTTGATTCGTAACCAGCTGTGTAACCCGTAGCCAATACATTCTTAGTTGGATAACGCGACCAATCAAATGCTTCTTCAATTGTCAGACGCTCTCTGTCATTGCTAGCTGCTTCAACTCTTAGTGGTTTTAGAAATGATGGTAAGAGCCTTTCATTCATTAGAGGATGCCCTGTACTGTTTATAAAAGGCATATATTTGATGACCGTGTTTATTGGGACGCCAGTAATTGCTTCATATGTTGTAAACAGCGCTCCGACCAGTAGTAGGCACATAATGAATCGCTTTGCTATTTTTCCAATCATTGTGATTTCCACAACTCCTCTCACGAATCTATTTGTTTCCAACATAAAAACAAATTATTCGTTCGCGAGAAGAATTTACATTCAAAACATTTGGTACCCTCTTGTTCGTAAAGATTTAATGGTAATACCTGAAGCTAGTGCACCTATAAAACCAGCCATTAAAATCGCAATGTCAGCTGTGGCTAAAGATAGCACTTTTGTACCTAGCTGCTGAAAGGAGTGAGCGGGATGTTGAATGTAATCAACCGCTCTTACATCATCAATAATAAGAATAAAAATTACGGGATAAATAATGGCCATAATCCAAGACATGCGAAGCAGCATATTCAACAAGAAACCGATTCCAAAAAACAACACAAAAAACAACAAGATGGAGATAATTAGGACAGGCACACTCATTTCCATTGCTTTTCGCCTCCGTTACTCTTTATACTCTCAGTTTACTTAAGAGTAATCAAGGCGTCAATCACAGAAAAGTAAGTTAATACCAAAAAAAGCAAAAGGTTTGAAGACCTTTTGCTTTTTGTTTTAAAAGAAATTAAATTTTCCCTTTTTCAATACAAGACCTGCTCCGCCTTGAAGGAAAAGCGAGCGATTATCAACAACTTTTTTCATAAAAGATGCGCTTGAACCAAATAGTTTTCGACCGTATACAACGCCAATTGCGTCATCATGCCCTAACGAACATACCGTTCCTTTAATATCTGGTTTGAACTCGCTTAATTCTTTTTGCCCTTTCATCAAACGGCTAATATTTTCAGCGCAGGTACCGCCTTGTTGCATAGCGATTTGAGCTGTTGGCGGATAAGGACGTTCTGTTTCTGGGTTAATCATTAGTGAACAATCTCCAATAACAAACACATCTTCATGCCCTGGTGCCAGCAAGCTATTGCTTACTTTTACACGTCCGCGCATGTTCTCAAATCCAGCTTTTTCAATTAAATGACTGCCTCGAACACCTGCAGCCCATACAACTGTTGCTGATTTGATTTCTTCCACTTGGTCATCTTTTGATACAATAATTCCTTCTTCTGTACACTCTTTAATCGCTGTTCCAATCTTGAACTCGATTCCTTTTCGTTCTAGCTGTGTTACCGCATATTCTACAAGTTCCGGATCAAAACCTGGCAAGGCCGTAGGCGCTGCTTCTACACAAATAACGCGTACTTTTTCACGCGGGATATCAAACTCTTTGCAAAGCTGAGGGACTCGATTTGCTAATTCTCCCACAAATTCAATGCCGGTAAAGCCAGCACCTCCAACAATGATTGTCAGAAGTTCGTCTCTTTTTTCCACTTCATTGTTGTACGTCGCAAACACATAATCAATATGCTCACGAATTTGACGTGCTGCATTAATGCTCGTAATGGTAAATGCATGTTCTTTTAAACCTTTAATTCCGAAAGTTTCTGCTTCGTACCCTAAAGCAACAACTAAATAATCGTACGTTAGCTCACTGTTTTCAAGAAGAACACGCTTTTCATCTAACTTAATATCTACGACCGTGTCTTTAATAAATGTAACCTTATTCGTGTTAATTAAATTTTTAACAGGAACACGAGAGCGATCTTGATGAATTGTACCTGCCGATACTTCATGAAGCCATGTCGTTTCGTAATGGTAATCGTTTTTATTTACCAAAACAATTTCCGCATCACTAGCACCCAGTTTCTTTTGTAAATTAACAATTGTCATAATGCCGCCATACCCGGCACCCAAAATGACGATTTTAGGCTTTTTCATAGGAATGTCATCCACCTTTTTTAGTTATAGTCACAAGTATGTCTTACAAATATAATGATAAGAGCAATTTTATTTGGTTTGCTTTTTTATGTTAGTTTGAGCAAGAACGATCATCGCTATCCATTTATTATTCATATAAGAAAAATAATGTGAATCACTTCACGTTCTTTTTTAAAAAAATACATTTTTTCTTTTTCAAAAAAATGTAAGCATAAGTCCTAGCTTGATTTACACAAACATCTTATGCTTTTTTCATCGGTTTTTCAACCCTTCACTTTGTATTTACAAGCTTTTAAATTTTCAATTACTTTCCTGTATACCCAGTTTTATATTTGACCAAAACGTGTGGTTATGTTAATGATTGCAAATACTGATCTTTAAGCTGAGAAAGTTTCTCAAACATTCCAGCGTGTTTTAATGATATTTTATAATTTACTATGCTATCATAAAGTAGAATATGCATTGGCACAGAACAATCTAGAGGTGATTATAAATGAAAGAAGATAAACAAGTATACGATATTACCATCATCGGAGGCGGCCCTACAGGCTTATTTACAGCATTTTATGGCGGTATGCGTCAGGCGAGCGTAAAAATTATTGAAAGCTTACCACAGCTCGGTGGACAGCTTTCTGCTTTATATCCTGAAAAATATATTTATGACGTAGCTGGGTTTCCAAAAGTACGTGCTCAAGAATTAGTCAATAACCTAAAAGAGCAAATGGATCAATTTAAACCTGCAGTTGCACTAGAGCAAGCAGTAGAAAAGGTAGAAAAACAAGCGGACGGTGTATTCCGATTAACTACTAATTCTGAAGTCCACTATTCAAAAACAATTATTATTACGGCTGGAAACGGTGCATTTAAGCCCCGTAAAATTGAGCTAGAAAACGCAGAACAGTTTGAGCAAACGAACCTTCATTATTTTGTGGATGATATGAATAAATTCAAAGGCCGCAAAGTATTAGTATGCGGGGGTGGGGATTCGGCTGTAGACTGGTCTCTTATGTTAGAGCCGATTGCAGAAAAAGTAACGTTAACGCATCGCCGAGACAAGTTCCGCGCTCATGAACATAGCGTAGAAAACTTGCATAATTCATCAGTTGATATTAAAACACCATATGTACCGGTTGAATTTATTGGAGATGACCGTATTACACAAGTTGTGTTAGAAAATACAAAAGGTGAAGAAAAGACAGTAGTAGACGTAGATGATGTTATTGTAAACTTTGGATTTGTTTCTTCTCTAGGTCCAATTAAAGAATGGGACTTAGATTTAGAGAAAAATGCAATTGTTGTTAATTCAAAGCAAGAAACAAATATTCCTGGCATCTATGCAGCAGGTGATGTCTGCACATATGATGGAAAAGTAAAACTCATCGTGGCAGGATTTGGCGAAGGTCCGACTGCCGTTAATAACGCTAAAGCATACATTGACCCAAAGGCTCGCTTACAGCCTATGCACAGTACGTCAATGTTCTCATAAAAAAGCAGGCTCTCGCCTGCTTTTTTTCATTGCTGGATTGGTGTAACCATTCGATGAATGATTTCACTCATCATTTCTGCATCACTGCTTATTAAACAGATTTCATAAAAGGAATGGTTTCCTTCTTGACTAGTTACGCTCATTCTGTAGGCCTTCAAGCCTTCGAGCTTGCTTAAATATTTTACTACCTCTGATTGACCGACAATACGTTCAACCAGCAGAATATGCTCTCCTTCCACTGCTCCATAGCTTTCGGCCAGAGATGCATTAGCATTTTCATAATAGCGAATGTAAGGTTCAGAATGGTTAAGAGGCGCAGAGGACGAGTTTTGATGACAGACTTCACCTGAGGAAAAAGGCAAATGTTGAACAAATAAATGCGATTCACTGAAGTGAATACTTTTTGCATCCTTAGACTCCATTTTCCTATTTTCAAGTTTTAACCAGTTTATAAACCCCTTCCATAGAATAGGCAGGGTATTTTTTTTACGAAAACTTCCATAACCTCCTACTTGTTCCGCGTCGTAACGAGTCGCATCTATCAAATCCGTTCATCTCCTCTTTTTTATTGAGTATAAAAAAGACTGATTATTTGGTCAATAAGTTTGGTAGATGATGTAACATACAAAAATTTCTCACTAAAAAAGCTTTCTTCACCAGATGAGGTGAAGAAAGCTTTTTTATAAAAATATACTTAGCACTCTTCAGGAGCACCTGCGTTGCTTGCTGTACGGAAAGAAGAGCCGCAGCCGCATGCTGCAATGGCGTTCGGGTTATCAATTGTAAACCCTCCGCCTAGCATAGATTGCTTGTAATCAATTTTTACATCTTTTAAAATTGGAGCACTTTCGCTATCTACAAGAATCTTAATGCCATGTTGTTCAAACAGCGTATCGTTTTCATTTACTTCGTGTGCAAAACCCATGCCGTAAGAAAGACCTGAGCAGCCTCCTCCATTCACAGTAACACGTAAATAAGCATTTTCTTCTTCATGTTCTTTCATCATATCTTTTATTTGAAAGCTTGCAGCTTCTGTAATTGTTAGGATATCTTGACTCATTTTTAAACAGACCTCCTTTTTTGTTTAGTATACGACGAAATGTCTGTGACGACAAATCGTCTGCTTCTTCATTTTTAATAATAATACATGCCGTCGCAAATCACATTGGCTGGACCTGTCATTAACACATTGCCTTTATTTTGCCAAACAATCGTTAAATCTCCTCCAGCGAGGTGTACAACAGTAGGCACATCTTTTTTCGTCTTCTCATTTAACACAGAAGAAACAACAGCAGCGCATGCTCCTGTCCCGCATGCTTGAGTGATACCCGAACCTCTTTCCCATACGCGAAAGTTCAGCTCTCTTTCGTTCACTACCTCGACAAATTCAACGTTCACTCCTTCTGGAAAACGCGCATCTTTTTCAACTACCGGACCTAGTGTAGTAAGAGGCGCTTGTTCAATATCATTTACATAAAAGACGACGTGAGGATTTCCCATTGATACAGCCGTCCCTTTTAACCGTTCTTTTCCAAATTCCATCTCTTCATCAACAACTTGGTATTGGCTTGCTCCCGTCATTGGAATTTGTTCTCTAGCTAAAATAGGCTCTCCCATATCGATTGTTACTTCTGGAACTTCATTTCCCTGCGGATGCACCGTTGCTTCTACAACTCCAGAAAGCGTTTCGATAAAAAATCTTTCGCTTGTTACTAAATTATGTTCGTATGCATATTTAGCTACACATCTTAAACCGTTTCCGCAGTTTTTTGCTTCCGAGCCGTCATTATTAAATACGCGCATTTTCACATCTGCGCGTTCAGATGGACAAATAAGAATCATTCCATCCGATCCGATTCCCGTATAAACATTTGAGACTTTTACAGCAAGCGGTGCTAACTCTTGCTCTTCTATATGTTCTTCAAACATATTTACGTAGATATAGTTGTTGCCAAGTGCATGCATTTTTGTAAACTGAAATTTTTTCATATTATCACCCATTATTTTTTTATGTAGCTCTAGTATAAAGTGATTCTCTTTTGTACACAATAATATCATCCCCCGTTTTTTTAGCTCCTTAATCATAAAGATTAAGGGGTTTTTTTATTTTGTTCTCCTTTAGAGTATTAAAAAACAAAAGAAGCTTTATGATTACAAAAAGGATGGTTAAAGCGCATATATTTGCGCAAAAACGCATAAAAAAGCACGGCAAGACTAGCCATGCTTACATCATCTATTCTATTAGCCTCATGTCCCTCTCCTGCTAAAAAGAGATACGACAGCGGGGATAGTTTAAAACATTGGGTTTTCTTCTAAATGAATGTAGATATTATCTACTAACTGTTCAGGTGTTTCCGCCGTAACAATCTCTCCATTTACCAAGGCAAATAAAGATTGTGAACATTTCCCGCAATAACCTAAACATCCGTATTCAATAATATCTAGATTTGGATCTTTTTCAAGCTTTTCTAAAGCTGCTTGAGAACCGCTGGCTAAATTGCTAACGCAAAATTCAATAATTGGCTGTATCACGTTTTTTCACCTCTCTACTATTAGTTTATCCTATCTCCTTTCATTTTCAACGTCAACTTTAGAAATTCACGTTCATTTCGCGCGCGTTTTTTAGCTTTATAGACTTTTTTCAAAAACGCATAAATAAGCTTTATTACGTGGATAGCTTGAAATTATGTTGAAACATATTGTGGTTTTTTATTAATTTAGTTATACTTTTATGTATAGAAAACCAAACGAGGTTATATTAAATTATTATTTAAGTAAAATATGTTATCTTATATAGCCTTTCATATCTTTTTGGCAACCATCCTTATTAACGGTAATTTGTACCCTCCTATTCTTAAAAGCAAGAATAATAGAGAGAAAACAAAAATGCATGAAGCTAAAGGGGAAATTCACATGAAGAACCTTGTCATACTGGGCGGCGGATACGGTGGTATGCGCATTTTGCAGCGCCTTTTTCCGAATCAATTGCCTAACGATGTAGAAGTAACGCTTATTGACAAAGCACCTTATCACTCACTAAAAACTGAATTCTATGCACTTGCAGCTGGAACAATCTCTGATCAACATGTCCGTGTTGCTTTTCCTGAACACCCTCGCTTAAAAATCCGCTACGGCTGTGTAAAACGAATAGACCTGAAAGAGAAATGCGTCTATGTGGATGATCAAATGATCGCTTACGATGACCTGATTGTAGGACTCGGATGCGAAGATAAATATCATGGAGTTCCCGGAGCTCTTGAGCATACATACAGCATTCAATCCATTGATGCTTCACGAGCAACTTATCAGACATTAAACAACTTACCGGCCCACGCTACTGTTTCAATTGTCGGAGCTGGATTAAGCGGAGTAGAACTGGCAAGTGAGCTAAGAGAAAGCCGCCCGGATTTAAAAATCATCTTATTTGACCGCGGTAAATTAATTTTATCTGCTTTCCCAGAACGTTTAAGCAATTACGTTCAAACTTGGTTTACTTCAAACGGTGTCGAAATTGTAAATAGTGCTAATATTACAAAAGTAGAACCGAACATTCTTTATAATCATGATGAGCCCGTTCAAAGCGATGCAATCGTGTGGACAGCAGGCATTCAGCCAAATAAAGTGGTACGCGATTTAGACGTGGAAAAAGATCCTCAAGGACGCGTCGTATTGACAAAATACCATAACTTGCCTGACGATGAAAATGTCTACATTTTGGGTGACTGTGCAAGCCTACCGCACGCCCCAAGTGCTCAGCTTGCAGAAGGTCAGGCTGAACAAATTGTGCAAGTGCTTCTTCACCGCTGGAAAGGCGAAGCGCTTCCTGATGAATTGCCAACTATTAAATTAAAAGGCATACTTGGTTCATTAGGCAAAAAGCATGGGTTTGGCTTAGTTGCCGAACGTCCGATTACAGGACGCGTAGCTCGATTATTGAAATCAGGTATTCTTTGGATGTATAAACACCACAGTGGATAAAACAAAAGCCGTTAGATGACTGACAATCTAACGGCTTTTTTCGTTATGATGCGCGGAAACCATACTTCTCCATTTCCTCAAATACGCGCTTTAATTTCGGATTGCCTTCCCCAACAATTTCTCCATTAATGACCACTACAGGATAGAATAAATCTTCTTCAATCACACGCTTGGCAAAAGCTGCTTTTTCCGTATCGTATGCGGCTCGTTTATATCTACATACGTGATAGCAAACGGTTGGTTCGGATATTTACGAGAAATAGCTGCCTCTAGCCAATCATAGGTGGCTTTTGAAGACGGCAGGTTAACACAGCTTGCACAAACAATTTCAGCTCCATAAATACACACTTCTACCTCAGTTGACTGCATAGCACATCCCCCTTGAATCTTTACATATAAACTGTACGATTATTCACACTTTTACTTCATTATGAATACTATTTTACACAAAACTGATTCATTGCACATCTTTTTCTTTTAAGGTAACATTACGATGTATACTCCAATAGATTTTTCATGAAAGACCGTTTATAATAAGAGTAGAAGAAAGGAGTCGATAGTTATGTCAGAAATGCACGAGCAAGTTCAAGAAGTATTAGAAAAACTTCGTCCGTTTTTACTTCGCGACGGTGGAGACTGTGAGCTAGTAGACGTAGAGGATGGTATTGTAAAATTACGTCTTTTAGGCGCTTGCGGAAGCTGCCCAAGTTCAACAATTACGCTAAAAGCTGGTATCGAACGTGCCCTTTTAGAAGAAGTACCTGGTGTAGTTGAAGTAGAACAAGTATTCTAATCTCTTTGATTTTATTATAAAAGCAACCTCCCATTTTATTGGGGCTTGCAAATGAAAAATCCTCATTCAAATGAATGAGGATTTTTTTATTAGCTCGTTGTGACTTCAGCTTCTACAAATACACCTTTGCGGTCAATTTGTAAAACATCTATTTCACAGTTCGGCAGTAAAGCATACATATGTTCAGCAATCGCTTTTCCTTTTCCTTTTGGTGCTAAACATAATACACTCGGACCGGCTCCGCTTAGTGACACACCGTATGCGCCGAGAGCTTTTGCTTCTTTTCGCACAAGAGAAAGCTCTGGCACGAGTCTCATACGATAAGGTTCGTGATATAAATCTTTCTCCATAAATTCGCCTACCAGAGGTAAATCTTTATTTAACAGAGCTGCTACTAGCATGTTGCCTATTGCTCCAGCTTCTACTGCATGGCGATAATTAATATCGGAAGGCAGCACATCACGGGCATCCGTTGTTTTTAATTCATATTCTGGAATAGCCATCACAATATCGACATCAAATTCAGGTATTTGAGCAATATATGTTTCCTTTTCATGATGGTAACCAACAACGATGCCGCCGTAAATAGACGGGCTGACGTTATCGGGATGTCCTTCCATTAAGCTGCTGATGCGAAGCTTTTCTCTTTTTGATAAACGCAAGTCACACAGTACATTGGCCAGCTCGATTCCAGCTACGATAGCCGATGCACTGCTTCCAAGTCCCCTTGCTAACGGAATATTGCTCCAAACATTGACCTTCGCACTTGGAAGATCAATGTTAAATTGACGAGCCACGTCTTGTGCCACTTCATACATTAAGTTATCTGTACCTGTAGGAATACTTTGCACTTCTTTCGTTTCAGGGATAAAAACCCATTCGTCATGACGCTCTACTGCTAATCTTAAGTAGCGGGATAAAGCCACTCCAATGGAATCAAATCCTGGCCCTAAATTAGCAGAGCTAGCTGGGACCGTAATGACAAAACGCTCATTTTCTAGCATGAAGCAACGACACCTTGGATATACTCAAATACCTTTTCTTCATCATTTGGTAAAACCACTGGCTTTACGTTATGAGCATCGATTGCTACATTTGGATCTTTTAATCCATTACCTGTTAGTACAGCTACAACCGTTGAACCTTTTGCAATTTTACCAGAAGCTACATCTTTAAACACACCAGCAATTGAAGCGCAAGAACCTGGCTCTGCAAATACGCCTTCTTTGCGTGCAATTGTACGATATGCTTCTAAGATTTGTTCATCTGTCACTTCATCAATTTTTCCGTTTGATTCTTTTGCTGCGTTTACAGCATAATCCCAGCTTGCTGGATTTCCGATTCGAATAGCCGTTGCAATTGTTTCTGGATTTTCGATAACTTGATTACGCACAATCGCCGCTGCACCCTCTGCTTCAAAACCATGCATGTGAGGAAGAGACGTTTGGTGACGCTCACTGTATTCTTTGAATCCTTTCCAGTAAGCTGTAATGTTCCCTGCGTTCCCTACCGGAATAGCTAAAACATCAGGCGCTTTTCCAAGCTGTTCACAAATTTCGAAAGAAGCTGTTTTTTGCCCTTCAATACGGTATGGGTTTACAGAGTTTACAAGTGCAACAGGTGATGTTTCACTTAGCTTACGAACCATAGAAAGCGCTTGGTCAAAGTTTCCTTCAATTGCTACAATTTCTGCACCATACATAACAGCTTGAGCTAATTTCCCCATCGCAATTTTTCCATTTGGAATAACAACGATACAGCGCATGCCAGCGCGTGATGCATAAGCTGCTGCAGCTGCGGATGTGTTACCTGTAGATGCACAAATAACCGTATTGCTTCCTTCTTCTTTTGCTTTGGCTACAGCCATTACCATTCCGCGGTCTTTAAATGACCCCGTTGGATTTAGCCCTTCTACTTTTACATGTAAGTCAATGCCTAGCTCTTTTGATAAATGAGCAAGATGAATTAAAGGCGTATTTCCTTCATGTAGCGTAAGCATAGGTGTTTTCTCTGTTACAGGTAAAAATTCTTTATATTCAGCTAATAGACCTTTCCACATCATACTGTGCCAACTCCCTCTACGCGGTAACTGCTTTTTACATTTTCTACAATTGGTAAATCCCGAAGCTGCTGAAGGATTTCCTCATAATCTTTTTGAGATGTTTTGTGTGTAACAACAACAATCTCAGCTAATTCGCTTCCTTTCACAGGAAGTTGGATAATTTTTTCGAAGCTCACGCCACGCTCTGAAAATAGTGTTGTTAATTTTGCAAATGCGCCAACTTGATCTTTAACATGAATACGTAAGAAATGCTTTGAGAACATTTCATCTTCTGCTTTTAACTGTTTTGGATACTGAGGTGTTACCGCACTTTTACCATTCACACCTAAACGCATGTTTTTCATAACGCCTACTAAATCGGATACGACAGCAGTGGCAGTTGGCAGGCTTCCTGCCCCCGGTCCGTAGAACATCGTTTCTCCAACAGCTTCTCCGTATACATACACAGCATTGTACTCATCGCTTACGGAAGCAAGGGGATGTGTATCTGCTAAAAGAGTTGGCTGAACACTAACTTCTACATTGTCGCCGTCACGATGTGCATATCCAATCAGTTTCATCGTATAGCCTAATTGTTTACTATATTGCAAGTCTTCTTCCGTTACTTCTGTAATACCTTGAACACGAACATCGTCCAAGTCAATTTTCATTGAAAACCCTAGTGTAGCCAAGATTGCCATTTTGCGAGCAGCATCTAAACCACCTACGTCAGAAGTTGGATCAGCTTCAGCATATCCTAAATCCTGCGCTTCTTTTAACACTTCATCATAAGCGCTTCCTTCTTTTGTCATTTTCGTTAAAATGAAGTTTGTTGTTCCATTGACAATTCCCATCATTTTGGTAATACGATCAGATGCTAACCCATCTGCTAATCCACGAAGAATTGGAATACCGCCTGCTACACTTGCTTCATAAAATAAATCACAGTTGTTTTCAGAAGCTACCGTTAACAATTCTGAGCCGTAAACTGCCATTAAATCTTTGTTTGCCGTTACCACATGCTTTTTATTACGAAGGGCTGTTAAGATATAATCCCTTGTTTCTTCAACTCCACCCATTACTTCAATGACAACGTCAATCTCCGCGTTATGTAAAACGTCTTCAACATTCGTTGTTAATCTATCTTCACTAATTTCTACGTCACGCTTCTTATCAATATCTTTAACTACTACTTTTTTAACTTCTACTGGACACCCGACTTGATGACTTAATTTGTCCTGATGATTTTCAATAATTTTGACTACTCCGCTTCCTACCGTTCCTAATCCTAATAATCCTACTGAAATACTTTTTGTCATATTCCTCACCTCTGTGTTCTTTCTACGTATACATTTGTTCTCTTATAGAGGACATTATAGACCTTATTTTTCTTTTTTACAAGGTTTACTGGACATCTTTTCTCGTAAACTTGTTAAAAAAATTGGTATATAAAGATAAATGTAAATTTTTAAAATATTTCATTTTATTATCATAACATGGCTACCACTGTTTTTTAATAAAAAAAAGACAATTTCACCGAAATGAAATTGCCTTTTTCCATTATGATTTTTTCGCAAACGCTTCTTTATTTACAATTGTAATAGGAGACTCTTTTGTGAGCACTGCTTTAATGTTTTTTACGCATAAAGAAATCATTTCCGTGCGCGTTTCGATACTCGCACTGCCGATGTGAGGAAGCGCTACAACATTAGGCAATTGAAGAAGAGGGTGAGAAGCAGAAATAGGCTCTTGATCGAATACATCCAAGCCAGCTCCGGCAATTTCACCTGATTGAATCGCATTTAACAATGCTTGCTCATCAACCACTGCTCCTCTTGAAGCATTAATAAAAATCGCTGTTGTTTTCATCTGTTTAAATGCTTCAGCATTAAATAAATGTTTGGTTTCGTCCGTTAACGGTGTCAAACAAACAATAAAATCAGATCGCTCAAGCAGCTCATTTAACTCACAGTAAACTGCATCGAGCTTTTGTTCTGCTTGGAGGTTGCGGCTCCGATTGTGATACAAGATTTCCATATCAAAACCTGTAGCACGTTTCGCAAGCGTCTCTCCAATTTTCCCCATTCCAACAATACCTAATGTTTTATGGTGAACATCTCTACCCGCTAACAAAAATGGGCTCCAGCTTTTCCACTGATTTTCTTTTACGTATTCAGCAGCTTCTACTAAACGTCTAGCTACACTCATTAACAAACCAAACGTTAAATCCGCTGTTGTATCAGATAAAACATCGGGTGTATTAGAAACGATAACTCCGCGTTCAGTTGCCGCTTCTATGTCAATATTATCGAATCCGACCGCTAAGTTAGCTACAAGCTTTAAATGAGGAGCTTGCGTAAGCAATTCACTGTCAATACGGTCTGAAAGCATTGTTAATAGAGCATGTGCGTGCTTAGCTTTTTCACAAAGCAGCTCATGAGGGACTGCCTCATCTTCTTTATCCCACATTTCCACATTCGCTACTGCCTTTAAAGGTTCAATTAATTCATTCGGTATTTTTCTCGTAATAAATACAAACGGCTTGTCCATATGTACGCCACCTCTTTATCCTTTTTAAACTGCATGCACAAAAACAAAATAGAAAAACGGGTTTGGATTATCCAACACCTATTTTTCTATTTTATCATATTCTATAGTAATCGCTTTTTAATGAATCCATGTTAATTCAGGAATGTGATAACGAGACGTTGAAATGCCTACCGACTGGTAAAAGCGCTTCAGAAAAGCTTCGTAGTGAGAAGAATGAGCTAATACTCCTTCAAGCTTCTCATAATACTTTTGTTTTTCCCGCTCATCTTGTACACTGTAGTATCCTTCAATGACCTCAAAATAATGAACGGGAAAAAGAAGTCTAGCATATAACAGTCTCCATGAAAAAGAAGAAAGTGGATTTACCTTTTCGTATTCACTTAAAAACTGATGCATGTGCCTTTCATCGACAGCGTATGTTAATAAATATTGTTCCCTTATATATTCAGCTATATCTCTGCTAGGGTGATCGAAAACCCAGTCTGCCGGGAGCTTGTAAACGTGGTCTTCCCCCCATGTTTTTTGGCCGAACCGATGATGACAAATCGTCGCAGCGTCAACTGACCGGGGCAAATCGTCAATTTCCGTGTCTACTAGGTATTGAATAGCATTTTCCGTTAATCCTAGGTAATAAGGAAAAGTTTCTAAAAAACGTTTTTCCATCTCTTGATTAGGTAAAGCACGTAATCTTCCATACCAAAATTGCTCCATCTGGTCGAGACGCTTCTCCCACATGGACTTCCATTGCCCTAGCCGGTTTGCTTTTTCCACTTCATAAGGAAACAGCCTCCCTTTTTGATGAAAAACAGCTAGCTCGTGCCCAGGTGAAAAATTGGGGTTTTTCTCTTCCGCAAGACATCGGCAAATGATAAATTTTTCAGTTTCAGTTTCTGTAATCATTTCTCCATTTAAATTAGGCATAAATGTTGCCACATGGCGATCACCTTGGCCCATCAGAAATTGACTCATTTGATATAGTTCATTTAACTCGTCTTGTTCCATTTGCTTTACATTAATGATTGTATATAAAATATCTCGATACTGAAAACCTTCAAATTTACCAACGGGCATAAATTCATTTGGACGTAATCCGTAATGCTCATAAATGGTTTGTATCATTTTAATCCCTCTCTTCATTCATTCAAGAAATTATATGATGGAAAACAACATTACTTGTCATAATATTTACGGAGGAATGAATAGATTAGAAATACACCATTTATAGTTATTTACTCCGGGTTAGTAGTATGAAACAACTTTAGACTTAAAAATATATAGAAAACAGGTGATGATACTTGGAGAAAAAACATACACAAAGTGAATTAGAAAAAAAAGCAAGAGAATGGTTAATAGAACGCGGCGTGGCTCTTACAGACATTGCTGAACTGGTCTATTACTTGCAAAAAAAGTATCACCCAAACTTAACAATCGAAGACTGTTTATATAACGTTGAGCGCGTCATTTCTAAACGAGAAGTTCAAAATGCTATTTTAACGGGTATTCAACTAGATGTCCTCACGGAAAAAAAAGTGATTGAGCCGCCTCTGTTGGATATTCTTGAGAAAGATGAAGGTTTATACGGTATCGACGAAATTTTAGCATTATCGATTGTAAATGTGTACGGATCAATCGGCTTTACCAATTACGGGTATATTGATAAACAAAAGCCGGGTATTTTAGAAAGATTAAACGATAAATCTACTGGAGAGTGCCACACTTTCTTAGATGATTTAGTAGGCGCAATTGCTGCCGCTGCTTCTAGCCGGTTAGCGCATCGGGCTGCCAGTCAAGAATAGGTTTTAAAAACAAAAAAAGCTGTCAATTGACAGCTTTTTAAATTCGCTCCATCCACTCTTTTAGTGAATCTACCGTATAAGTTGGCTTTTTCTCATATCCTTCTAGTAACTCTCTTGTTGTTACCCCTGTATGGACTAATAATGTATCTAAGCCTGCATTCATCCCTGCTAAAATATCTGTATCATAGTAATCACCAATCATGATTGTTTCTTCTTTTGGCGTACCGATGACTTCAAGGGCTTGCTCCATAATAATACTTTCTGGTTTACCAATAAATACTGGATTTGTTTGAGTAGAAACCGTAATAACGGACGTGATAGATCCATTACCAGGCAGTAAGCCTCTTTCAGTAGGAATCGCAATATCTCCGTTCGTCGAAACAAAAAAGGCGCCGTTTCGAACGTTTAAACATGCTTTTGCTAATTTTTCATATGTAATTTCCTGATCCAAACCAACAACTACGAAATCCGTATCTTCCTCTTCAATGGTAAATCCTTTTTCAAGCAACGCATGTCGGATTCCTTCTCCACCAATTACATAAGCTGAAGCGTTTGCTTTGCGTTCATGCAAATAATTAGCTGTTGCCTGGCTCGTTGTAAAAACTTGCTCTTCTGTTGCAGGAATGCCAAATGCCTCTAGCTTTTCAGCTACTTTATCGGGCGTTTTTGTTGAGTTGTTTGTTACAAATAAATAAGGAATTCCTTTTTCCTTTAATTTAATAACAAAATCACGCGCCTCGGCAATTAACTCTGTTCCTTTGTACATGGTTCCATCTAAATCAATCAAATATCCTTTATATTCCTTCATGTTGTGTGATCTCCTTTCAAGTCTCATACTTGAAATCATAGCTTATTTTTTATACAACTACAAATTGCTTGCCTTTAGTTACGAAAAGCAGACACAGGTCCTAACTCTGTCTCTAGATATGTCCTTACGCGCTCTGAAAATGCTGCCAGTACGTCTTTATGCTGCATCACTTTTTGATAAATATCCTGATGATTAACATCCACATATTCTTGAACAAGGCTTTTACGCAATTGAACAATCTCTTTTAATGGTGTTTCTTCCTCTTTTTTAACCACTTTCTCATCAACTAAAATGTCAATGATATCATCGTAACTGCCTGGGTCTCTCATAATAAAACCATCAATCATTGCATTTCCTACATCTAAAACGTTTTCAATTAAAAGATGTACAATTCTCTCTAATGCCTTTTTCTCTATTTCTGTGTTCCAGCTCGAATGCTCAGCAAACAAACGAACGTGTTCATCAAAAAAAACAAGCGTGGCTTCTATTTTTTCACGATCTACAAAGTACATATTATTTCCTCCCTAGTTGTCAGCTCTGTATAAATCTTCTTTCATAAACAAACGGGGTTCCTGTTCTATTTTATCATGACCCATTATCCATTTGATAAATTCATTTTTGTTTTTGACCTTATTTGATATGATACAAATACAACCTATGAAAGGAGTATACCTATGAGCGAACGCTTTTATCTATATGACGATGTCGTCTCTACAAAGACCCGGTTTGTCAGCTTTATGGGCGAAAATCAACGATTTGATTTAGCTATTATCCAAACCGACCGTTATTATGGCAAACAAGTTGTTCTTGATATTCAAGGAGGACGCTTTGCCATTATTGGACAAGATGACCTTGAAGAACCCCACTATCTTGAAGAAGTATTTAAACTAAACAGCGAAGATGGTCAGGAACTTCGCGAATTTTTATATGAAATCATCTAAAAAAAAAGGCAGCGTGAAGGACAATTAGTGTCTTCGGCTTGCCTTTTTTTACTTATGGACTTTTTTTAAGACAAAATACGCACAGCCAAAATTACAATATTCATGTAAATAATCTTGAAGCGTACTAATCTTCGTATCATACGTTGCCTTCTGGTTACGATCATCAAAAAAGCCTCGCAGTCGAAGCTGATTGTATCCCCAATCTCCCACAATATAGTCATAGCGGCTCAGCACGTCGATAAAGCGACCTCTAAACGCCTCTTCATTAAATGCCTCGCGCTCATCTTTTAATACTTCATAACAAATATTATTGATACAGACCATTGCTCACACCTCTTCTCTTAAAATTTACCATACCATAATTATGATGATGAAACCATCAATTAACATGAAATTTTTCACGTATAAGCAGCACTCTAATCCTGTAGGAGTTTTATCGGTATACCTACTGATCTTTTATGCTCCACATGAAGGTTCGCCGGTTTACCTGGCGTACGATATTTAACTACAGGAGGTGGAAATGGTGAAGAAATCTATTCTTGGAATCGCTTTAATAACAAGTATTTTAACCATTGGCTGTCAAAATAAAAACACAGCTGAAAATGAAAATTTATCACCAAACAACCCAGATGCCATTAATGTAAACGAGCCTAATCATTATTATAATCCAAATAATAATAGCGGCACAAATTATGGATATGTCCGATACACTAAAAACACAAATGAACAAAGTTCCAATATGAACCAAGTAGGAACATTTAACCGAGAGGAAGCAGCTGACAATATTAGTAAACTGAGCACCGCTATCCCAAATATTAAACAAGCCGCTACGCTAGTAACGGATAAAGATGTGCTTGTTGCTTATAAAACAGATGCTAAAAACAGGAATAACGCAGCCGATCAGGTAAAACGTACAGCTATGTCTGTAGTCCCTCGTTATTATCATGTATACGTCTCAGATAATCCGAAACAGATGGACCAAATCGAAAATATCAGTGAAATGAATACACAAACAAATGATGCTAGAAAACGAATCGATGCTGTTATTCAACAAATGCTAAAATCTCCCCAAGGGCGTAAAATGAACGGCGGAGAAGATGCAAATGGAAGAGAGAAAAACGAATTGAATGAACCGATGACGGACAAAGATATGGTGGAATAGACAAAAAAGTTGAGACGTAACTAAAAGAATGTAATCGAAAGACGAAGAAATGAGACACATGAGCTGAACCGCTTGTGACACCGCAGTTGATTTCCGTGCAAGGCTTCGCTTTCCGCGGGCGGGCGCTGAGCCTCCTCGTCGCTTGCGCTCCTGTGGGGTCTCACCTGTTCCGCTGTTCCCGCAGGAGTCTTCGCCTTGCCCTCCAATCAACTGCTAGAAGGAACAAAACAGATAAATTTCACGTTAACCGTAACAAAAAAACGAACCACTAATCAAACAGTTTGATTAGTGGTTCGTTTTTCACTTCGGCTAAACGACTTTTGTTCCAGCCTCTTTTTACCTTATTTACTTTCTTGTGCTTTGTTTTTGGCAGCAGCGTTAACTTGCTCATCTGCATGGTAAGAAGAACGTACAAGAGGACCTGCTTCGACATGGCTGAATCCTTTTGATAATGCAATTTCTTTTAGCTCTTCAAACTCATTTGGATGGTAATATTTCTGAACTTTTATGTGCTTTTTAGTTGGCTGTAGATATTGGCCTAGCGTCATAATATCTACATTGTTCGCACGCAAATCATCCATCGTTTCAATAATTTCTTCTTTTGTTTCTCCTAGACCAAGCATAATACTTGATTTTGTAGGGATATCCGGCTGCATTTCTTTTGCACGGCGAAGGAACTCAAGAGAACGCTCATATTTAGCACGAGCACGAACACGAGGCGTAAGGCTGCGTACTGTTTCAATATTATGGTTTAAAATATCAGGACGTGCGTCCATTACAATACGTAAGTTCTCTTCCACACCGCCCATATCAGAAGGCAATACTTCAATTGTTGTGAATGGATTTTTACGACGAATCGCACGAATTGTTTCAGCTAATACGCTTGCTCCTCCGTCTTTTAAATCATCGCGAGCTACTACTGTGATAACCGCATGTTTTAAGTTCATTAGCTGAACAGAATCTGCTACGCGTTCTGGCTCTTCTAAATCTAATTCTGTTGGTAAACCTGTCTTAACCGCGCAAAAACGACAGGCACGTGTACATACTTCTCCTAAAATCATAAAAGTTGCCGTACGACGAACAGCCCAACACTCATGAATATTCGGACATCTTGCTTCTTCACAAACTGTATGAAGGTTTTTTTCACGCATCATTTTCTTTAAGCCTGTGTAATTTTCGTTTGTGTTTAGCTTAATCTTCAGCCACTCGGGTTTGCGGACATGCTCTTCTTTTGTTGCCATATTATCAACTCCACCAATCTAGAAAATGTCTATAACCTATATGCTTAATTTTAACTACATATTAAAAACATAACTATATGTCACTTTATCATAAAAAAGTGAGATTCGACAAGTTGTCTGCTCTTTATTTTCCTCAGTTTTCTTCTATTTTCCATCCGAATGTGTGCGTTTTCATCCTCCGTATAATTTCCATTTATCTTCTGAATAAAATTCTTTTAAAAAGTTTTGAAGCGATTTCCATTAATTAATATTTATGAAATCTTTTTTCTCGCTGCAAACTAGTGTTACACACTATTTTTAGAAAGGGGGAAACACGATGCGCAAAACGATTATCTTACTTTTTATGTTCATGTCTATATTCACAGGATGGCACCACGTAACAGCTGAATCTTCAGCAGATCAAGAAAAAATGCTTATTCAAAAGAGATTAGAGCTGTATAACCAAATGGAAGCCGCTACTACAATTCCTTGGTATTACTTTGCTGGGATTGACCAGTATGAACGAAATATTCGACGCTCTCATAAAGATATTCCAAGAGAAAAAGGTGCGATTGCCATTTATTATCCTCCAGAAAAATGGTCAGGTTCTTTAAATCCAAATTTGGAAGATACAAACCCACTTACTATTTCTCTTCTCGGGGGAATGGGTAAAGATGGGAACGGAGACAAAAAAGCAGACCAATTTAATGATGAAGATATGCTTTTTACCATGGCAGATTATATTCGGACGTTCGGGGTGTCGGAAGACTATATTAAAATTGCGCTTTGGAACTATTATCACAGGGCTAAAGCGGTTGATATTATTTTAGGGAATGCTAAAATTTTTCGCCATTACGGTCGCATTGATTTAAAAGGTTCTTCATTTCCTGTCCCTCTCCGTGCGAACTACAGTTATCGCAGTACATGGGGAGATGCGCGCGGCTGGGGTGGAAAACGAATCCATGAAGGAACAGACATTTTTGCAGATTATGGAGTTCCAGTAAAATCCCCTTGCTATGGCATTATTGAGCTTAAAGGATGGAATAAATATGGAGGCTGGCGAATCGGTATTCGTGACCTTCATAATAACTATCACTATTTAGCTCATTTAAGCGGATTTGCAAAAAATTTAAAAGTAGGACAAATTGTAGAACCAGGAACACTTATTGGCGGAGTAGGAAGTTCAGGTTATGGACCTCCTGGAACTTCTGGGAAATTCCCTCCTCACTTGCATTACGGAATGTATAAAGATAACGGCAAAAATGAGTGGTCGTTTGACCCATATCCTCAGTTAAGAACGTGGGAAAGAAATGATCGTTTAGAACTAAAGAAAAAATAAAAAAACAGGAAGCTAATGCTTCCTGTTTTTTTATCCTAATGGTTTACTTTCTTTTGCTTTTTTCACAGCATGAGCAATACTCGCGGCCAAGCCGCCCCATATGATGACCATCCCTACAACCATCATTGTAATTGAACTTCCATCCATTATTTAGAAACCCCCTTCTCTTTAACTGACAAACGAGTCGCCCCATCTTTCCATCGTGCAAAAGAAAAAGCAATTCCTAAAATAACAGCCAGAGCTGCCACGCCCCAACCAAAAGGACCTACAAAAGTCGTTGCATACTGCTCGTAATTTTCCGAAATATTTTTTCGGAAGTTATCAAACATCATATACCCAAGTACAAGCGGTGTAACTACTCCTAAACATATCTTCCACCATGAACCGATTCGAATATCAGAAACTTCGTTTGCATGCTGCTGAAGGCTGCTCAGCTTTTTAAATACCCAAGCAACTAATACAACTTCTACTAAGCCTGCTAAAGCAACTCCGAAGTTATTAATGAAATAATCGACCACATCTAAGAAATAAAGTCCGCCCTGTGTTGCAAATAATAGGGAGCAAATTGAAGCGATTCCTCCGCCTATTAATACGGATTTTGTACGTGAGATAGTAAATTTATCTTGAATGCCTGCTACAAATGTTTCAATAATTGAAATAAGCGACGTTAACCCTGCTAATGTTAAGGAAGCAAAGAATAACATGCCAAACAGCTGTTTAAAGGCTGGAAATTCATTAATAATTTGCGGGAAAACAACAAAGGCTAGTCCTACGCCTCCCTGAACCACCTTATCGATTGGGATACCTTGCTGAGTAGCCATAAAACCAAGTGCGCTAAACACACCGATTCCTGCTAGTAATTCAAAAGCGGAATTACCGAATCCAGTAATAAACGCATTATTAGTTAAATCAGATTTTTTTGGAAGGTAACTGGAATAAGTGATCATAATAGCAAAACCAACAGATAAACTAAAGAAAATTTGACCATATGCTGCAATCCAAACCTTTCCATCTCCAATTGCGCTCCAGTTTGGTTTAAAAAAAGCGTGCAGACCTTCCATTGCTCCGTCCAATGTTACTGCTCGAATGACAATGATTAAAAAGAGAACAATTAGTGTTGGTAAAAAGATTTTATTTGCCGCTTCAATTCCTTTTTTGATTCCTTTTAATAACACACCTAACGTCACAATCCATACAAGTACAAGCGGAATTAAAACATGTAATACGATGCTTCCTGTTTGTCCTGGTGCTTCGGCTAACTTTAAGTAATCTCCATATAAAAACGCTTCCGTATCCTTTCCCCAGCTTAACTTAAATGAAAAGATAAAATACGACATCGCCCATGCGATAATAACGGAATAGTAAACTGAAATAAAAAAGGAAATAGCTACTTGCCACCAGCCTAGCCACTCAGCCTTTGGACTTAGTCTCGCTAATGATAAAGGAGAAGAACCTTTATATTTATGACCTATAGCAAACTCCATGATTAAAATAGGAATCCCTGCCGTCAACAAAGCAAATAAATAGGGAAGAAAAAATGCTCCTCCTCCGTTTTCATATGCAGTAGCTGGAAACCTCCATATATTCCCTAGTCCAATTGCTGAACCTGCTGCTGCTAAAATAAACCCTGCTCTTGATCCCCACTGCGGCCTATTTTCCACCGTAATTCCCCCTCTTGTTCTCTCCCTACTCTCTTTTTATCGCAGATCAACTAGAATTTTTATAATTTTTTGATTATTCTTTCTATAACTTCCTATCTCAAATTATAGAAGGGAGAAGATAGTATGTCAAAATATTTTTTATAGAAAATTCAGACAAATTACCCGATGAATAAAAGCAGGTATGAAAGTCTTTTTGAACTTCCGTACCTGCTTTTTCAATAATACTTTATCACGTTAATATAATATTGTTAATTTTTCTTCGGAAGTTCAATCGCCGGAGAAGACGAGTTTCCACCGTTAAAATAGTCAGGAACATTTCCAGGAATAACGGTGCCTCCGACTGGGATTGTAGCCGTAACGGTTGTTTTTTTAGTTGCAAATGGGATAATGATTTGCATGTTTACTTTCACTTTGATAGATACTTCAAGAAACGCATTATTTATTCCATACTCCTCGATTTTTCGCACTACGTCTGTTTGAACGTCACCAATAGCATGAAATTTAACCGGAATCAGCGGACCCAGATTTCCAAGCAGCGCATTATTAGTCGCTTGCCCAAGCGGAACTTGGTAGACAATTCCTTGATTCCGCAACTTTTCATTTTTTTCAATACGAATATCTGTTGGAAGTTCAAGTGCATCTAAATTCCCTTTCTCTGCTTCTTTTAAGTTAGCCTGGACAAATGACGTAGTTTGAGCTCTAACTCGGTTCACAAGCGCTGTGTCAATTTTGGCTACTTGACCGTTAGGTGTAGATTCCACTTTAATGACATCTACGTCGAGCTGATCGAGTACCTGTTTATTCACCGCTTTATTAATAACTAAAGTTGCAATCTCTTTTGTTTGTGCTTCAGCATATTTCATCAACGTTGGTTCAATCCCTCTATTAATTAGCCATAATCCTATCCCTGTGGAAAGCATAAAAAAAAGAAAGGTGAGCAACAGAACGTAACGAAAAGGAAGCGGGCCTTTTCTTGTTAATTTCCGACGAAGTTTAACCAAAAAAAATCCCTCCTTACAAGCTATATGTATGCATGTATAAGGAGGTTCACGCTTCTTTTAAAAAGTTTTATCTTAAATTCTCGACTATATTAAAGCATTTTCAATAAAGCATCTTTGCCAATTGTGCCTTTAAAAATCCCTCTTTTTTCAGCTTCAAGCGTTACAGATTCAAGCGGCGCTTCAAGAAGCTGCTCAATTGTACGTACACCTACAGCTCTTCCAGCTATTATTTGACGATCAGCTAATTTATCATTTAATAGACCTACGTCTAGTGCTCCGCACATAATGTAGCCTTTATCTGATGAAATGGTTAACAAAGTTGTTTTTGGCAGCAATACGGTAACTGCATTAAACGTATGACCTTCAATTACGATAGGCGCTAAGGTAATCATAGTAGCTCACTCCTTTCTTAATCAATTTATGATTTTGAAAGAAAAAAGTGAGGTTTTACATATACTTTTCTACCTATTTAACGTTTAGAGTAATCCTTATACATTTTATAGACCTCGGTGCTAAAATTCGTTAAAAAAATCTAGTTGCTTAGGAGCTAAATTCTCATATTCAATATTTAATAAGCTCATGAGCTGTTTGGCATTATGTACAGCATCTCCGCCGGAGTTATTATTAAATAACAGGTAAATGTCCTTCGTTTGTTTTTGCAGCTTTTCAAGACGTTCTTTCCACTCTAGGAGCTCTTTTTCATTGTAACGATACAAAAACCTTACCGCTCGCCAATTGCCTTCTGCGGGCTTATTCCAACCGTGTACGTTTCGTCCATGAAAACGTATAAGTGTTTTCTGTTTATCTGTAGCATGAATCACAATGGGAATAGATCCTTCTCCTGCCTGCGGTTCATCACAAATACCATGAATCCACTTCTCTTGTTCCATAAACGTTAACGTTTTATCATAGAAAAACGGTTTAAACCAAGATTGATTTCGAAACTCCAGCGCTACTGGCAAATCTCCAAACTTCTCACGGCTATACCTCAAATAGGCTACGTTTTCTTTTGTACAGTCAAACCAAGGCGGCATTTGAAATAAAATCATACCAAGCTTATTTGAACTTACATATGGCTTCACTGATTCTAAAAATGCATGAAACATTTCTTCTTTGCTATCAAACGGATTTCCTTCTCTCATATGCCCCGTCATGCCTTGATAGGCTTTTACCACAAAACGAAAAGATTCCGGCGTATCATTCACCCACTTTTCAACATTTGACTTAGGTTGAATGGCGTAGAAAGATGAATCGACTTCAACAATTGGAAAATGGCCTGCGTATACGGCAAGCTTGTCTCTTGATGAAACACCCGCTTCATATAATGAATCATGATCTCCCCAGCCTGTAACTCCAATATAAATCATGCCATTCCTCCTCTATTTTCTTAGATTGCTTTTCTTTATTTTAATACAAACGATACAAAAAAACTCGTTTGCTTAAACAGCAAACGAGTTTTTATCTATTATTAACCGATTGAACCTTCCATTTCAAATTTGATTAGACGGTTCATCTCTACTGCATATTCCATTGGAAGCTCTTTTGTAAATGGTTCAATAAAGCCCATTACAATCATTTCTGTCGCTTCTTCTTCAGAAATACCGCGGCTCATTAGATAGAATAATTGTTCTTCAGATACTTTTGATACTTTCGCTTCGTGTTCAAGTGAGATGTTGTCATTTAAAATCTCATTGTACGGAATTGTATCAGAAGTTGATTGGTTATCCATAATTAGCGTATCACACTCAATGTTCGCACGTGCACCTTCTGCTTTACGGCCAAAGTGTACGATACCGCGGTATGTTACTTTACCGCCTTGTTTTGAAATTGATTTTGATACGATCGTTGAAGATGTGTTTGGTGCTAAGTGAATCATTTTTGCACCAGCATCTTGGTGCTGTCCTTTACCAGCAAGGGCAATGGATAATGTCATACCGCGTGCGCCTTCGCCTTTTAAGATAACAGCTGGATATTTCATTGTTAACTTAGAACCGATGTTTCCATCAATCCATTCCATTGTTGCGTTTGCTTCACAAACTGCACGTTTTGTTACAAGGTTGTATACGTTGTTTGCCCAGTTTTGAATTGTTGTATAGCGGCAATACGCGTCTTTTTTGATGATGATTTCTACAACGGCACTGTGAAGAGAGTTTGTTGTATAAACAGGTGCTGTACAGCCCTCTACATAGTGGACGTGTGAGCCTTCATCAGCAATAATTAACGTACGCTCAAACTGTCCCATATTTTCAGAGTTAATACGGAAATAAGCTTGTAATGGTGTATCTACTTTTACGCCTTTTGGTACGTAAATGAATGATCCACCAGACCAAACCGCTGAGTTAAGAGCAGAGAATTTGTTATCCGTTGGCGGGATAACTTTTCCAAAATGCTCGCGGAAAATATCTTCGTTTTCTTTTAGCGCCGTATCTGTATCTTTAAATACGATACCTTGCGCTTCAAGATCTTCTTTCATATTGTGATAAACAACTTCAGATTCGTACTGAGCTGATACACCCGCAAGATATTTTTGCTCTGCTTCAGGAATACCAAGTTTATCAAACGTTTGCTTAATTTCTTCAGGAACTTCATCCCAAGAGCGTTCAGACTTCTCAGATGGTTTTACGTAGTACGTAATTTCATCAAAGTCTAAGCTTGCCATGTCTCCGCCCCACTGTGGCATTGGCATGTTGTAGAAGTGCTCTAGAGATTTCAAACGGAAGTCAAGCATCCATTGTGGTTCCTCTTTCATACGAGAAATTTCTTCTACGATTTCTTTTGTTAAACCGCGTTTAGAGCGGAAAATTGATACGTCTTTATCGGAAAATCCATATTTATAATCGCCGATTTCTGGCATTTTTTTAGCCATCTTTTATTACCCCCTACTTGATAGGATTGGGAATGAATGAAGGTCTTATTTTTGTTCGTTAAGACCTTTTTCCATCGCTTTCCACGCTAGTGTTGCACATTTAATACGCGCAGGAAATTTTGCTACACCTTGAAGTGCTTCAATATCTCCTAAATCTATACTATCATCATACTCTTTACCTTGCATCATGTCAGAGAAGATATGGGCCATTTTAAACGCTTTGTCTACTTCTTGACCTTTAATTGCTTGTGTCATCATTGAAGCTGATGACATTGAAATTGAACATCCTTCACCTTCGAACTTTGCATCCACCACTTTGCCGTCCTCTACTTTTAAAGAAAGTTCAATGCGGTCTCCGCACGTCGGGTTATTCATATGAATGTTCACAGTATCTTCATTCAATGTTCCACGATTACGCGGGTTTTTATAATGGTCCATAATTACTTGACGATAGAGAGTATCTAAATTATTAAAAGCCATTTGTAAAATACTCCTTCGTTTTTATTAATGATGACACCAATTTATCTACTTCTTCTTCCGTGTTATACAGATAGAAGCTTGCACGTGCAGTAGACGATACGTTTAAATATTTCATCAGCGGCTGCGCACAGTGATGACCTGCACGAATCGCAATTCCATCAGCGTCTACTACTGTTGCAACGTCGTGCGGATGCACATCTTCAATATTAAACGTCACAACACCCGCTCGCTCTTTCGGTCCGTAAATCGTAATTCCATCTACTTGCGATAAGCGATCCAGTGCATATTGCGCTAGCTTGTGCTCATGTGCTTGAATGTTATCTAAACCAACTTCTTCTAAGAAATCAATCGCTGCACCTAAACCAATTGCACCTGCAATGATTGGCGTACCTCCTTCAAATTTCCAAGGAAGCTCTTTCCACGTTGATTCGTATAAGTTTACGAAGTCAATCATTTCGCCGCCAAACTCGATTGGTTCCATTTTTTCAAGAAGCTCTTTCTTTCCATAAAGAGCGCCGATTCCAGTCGGTCCGCCCATTTTATGTCCAGAGAAAGCAAAGAAATCACAGTCTAAATCTTGTACATCCACCTTCATGTGAGGCGTACTTTGCGCACCATCCACAACCATTACTGCACCGTTAGCGTGTGCAATTTCTGCAATTTCTTTTACTGGGTTAATTGTACCCAATACGTTAGATACTTGCATAATCGATACAATTTTTGTGTTAGATGTAATCGTGCTTTTTACCTCTTCTAGTGAAAGTGCATGATCTTCTGTTAGTGAAATATATTTTAACGTTGCACCTGTTTCCTTGGCAACTTGCTGCCAAGGAATGATGTTACTGTGATGTTCCATATAAGTAATCACAATTTCATCACCAGGTTTAAGATTCGCACGGCCATAGCTTGCAGCTACTGTATTAAGAGCTGTCGTTGTACCGCGCGTAAAGATAATCTCTTCCGTTGATTTTGCATTAATAAACTTACGAACCTTTTCACGAGCGCCTTCGTATCCGTCTGTTGCTCTTGTACCAAGCGTGTGAACACCTCGGTGTACGTTTGAGTTATATTCTTTGTAATACTTCTCAATTGCTTCAATTACAGCAAGCGGCTTTTGTGAAGTTGCTGCACTGTCTAAATAAACGAGTGGGCTGCCATTTACCTCTTGGTCTAAAATAGGAAATTGTTTACGAATATCAGAGATATTCATTATCGAACTTTCCTCTCAATTAAATCCGTTAATTGTTTTTTAACCGTTTCGATTGGCAACTCGTTTACCACTGGTGCTAAGAACCCGTGAATAACTAGACGTTCTGCTTCTGTTTGCGGAATACCGCGGCTCATTAAGTAGTAAAGCTGAATTGGATCTACGCGTCCAACAGATGCAGCGTGTCCTGCTGTTACATCATCTTCATCAATTAGAAGAATTGGGTTTGCATCTCCACGTGCTTTTTCACTTAACATTAACACACGGGATTCTTGCTCAGCGTTTGATTTAGATGCACCGTGTTCAATTTTACCGATACCGTTAAAGATTGAAGACGCGCTTTCTTTCATAACGCCGTGTTTTAAAATGTAGCCTTCAGAATGTTTTCCGAAGTGTACGATACTTGTTGTTAAGTTTTGAGACTGCTCTCCACGTCCAACTGTTACCGTTTTTGTATCTCCATATGAACCGTCGCCCATTAGATACGTTGTATTTTCTGAAACTGTATTTCCTTCACTCATTAAGCCTAAAGCCCACTCAATGCGACCATCTTTGCCCGCTACGCCGCGGCGGTTCACATAAGTAGTTGTACCTTTAGCTAAGTAGTCAACAGCTCCAAACGTTACTTTTGCATTGCTGTTAGCGAATACTTCCGTCACGATATTGACAACACCGTGTGACTCTTCAGCAGTAGCAATGTAGTTTTCTACATATGTTACTGAGCTGTTGTCTTCAGCTACAACAATAACATGGTTGAATAAAGCTGCTTCTTCATCTTCACGGACAAATACAGCTTGAAGAGGCTCTTGTACTTCTACATTTTTAGGAACGTATACAAATACACCCCCGTTTAATAACGCTGCGTTTAATGCAGTTAAACGGTGCTCATCTACTTTAACTCCGTCTTTCATGAAGTACTTCTCAACAAGGTCGCTATGCTCTTTAGCAGCTGTTTGAATATCTGTGAAGATAACGCCTTGAGATTTTAGCTCTTCTGTTAACGTTGAGTATGCAGCTGTTTGGTCACGCTGAACATATAGATTCTTAACCGCTTCTGTATCAATCAGTGCTTTAACCACTTCTGGAAGCTCGTCTACAGATGAGATTGTGCTTGCCTGTGAAGTGTGCTTGTCAAAAGCAGTAAAGTTCCATTTCGAAATGTTTGTTTTATCTGGCTTTGGAAGTGCAAGATCTTCTGCTTTCGCAAGAGCTTGTAAGCGAAGATCTAGCAGCCAACTTGGTTCATTAGCTTCTTTTGAAAAGCTGCTGATGTACTCTTGATCAAATGGTAATTTCGTATCAATAGTCATAGAGATCCTCCTAACTCTTAAGCTTCTTGCTCTACAGTTTCGTCTTCAATACCTAATTCTTGTTTGATCCAGTCATAACCTTCTGCTTCTAGACGCTGCGCTAATTCTGGTCCGCCTGATTTTACAACACGACCTTGCATCATAACGTGAACTTTATCTGGTGTAATGTAGTTTAATAAACGTTGGTAGTGAGTGATCATTAAGCAACCAAACTCGCTGCCGCGCAGTTCATTAATACCTTTTGATACAACTTTTAACGCATCGATATCTAAACCAGAGTCGATTTCATCTAAAATTGCAATTCCTGGTTGAAGCATCATTAATTGAAGAATTTCGTTACGCTTCTTCTCACCGCCAGAGAAACCTTCGTTTAGGTAACGCTGAGCCATGTCTTGATCCATTTCTAAGAAATCCATGTTTTTGTCTAATTGACGGATGAATTTCATTAGTGAAATTTCTTCGCCTTCTTCACGACGAGCATTAATTGCTGAACGTAGGAAGTCTGCGTTTGTTACCCCGCTGATTTCACTTGGATATTGCATCGCTAGGAATAGACCTGCACGAGCGCGCTCATCTACTTCCATCTCAAGTACATCTTCGCCGTCTAGCGTGATGCTTCCTTGTGTAACCTCGTATTTAGGATGTCCCATGATTGCTGAAGATAATGTTGATTTACCAGTACCGTTTGGTCCCATGATTGCATGGATTTCGCCGCCCTTAACTTCTAAATTAACACCTTTTAAAATTTCTTTACCTTCAATTGCAACATGAAGATCTTTAATTGTTAAAGTTGACCCTGCCATATTAAAACCTCCAGTTATAGACGTATATAGTAAAAAACGATATACCTATATCTTTTTAATTATTCTCATTTTATTCTCATTACAATCTTATAACAAATGAAAACTTATAGCAACCTTTTGACCCAAAAGGTTTTAAACCATTATGTACGTTTTTTAAGACTAAATCCACTCATAAAAAAGTTGCCTTAAAAGACTCGATAGAGCCTTCTAAGACAAGCTTTTTACCCGCTTTATTTACTTAGTGCGTGTGGCTAGTCAGTTCTGAAACACACTCTTGGACAAGCGTAACGGACTGACTCATCGCTGCGCCTCCGCCAAATGCCGCTGATACTCCGCATGCTTCTAAAATTTCTTGCTCAGTTGCACCTTGATCAATGCAGCCTTTTGTATGATAAATCATACAGTACTCGTCTTGAGCTACTACGCTGATTCCTAGCGCGATTAACTGCTTTTCTTTTTTAGAAAGAGAACCTTCTCCAAAACATGCTTCAGTAAACGCATTAAACGTTTTTGTTACTTCCGGCAATTTTTCGCTAAATTTCCCAACACCCATTTTATAATCATGAAGTGCTTGCTCAGTTGAATGACGTGCTTCTTGCTGCATAACGTCAGCTCCCATCATCAGTAAAGTTTTCACGGTTAGTATGCGTGAGAAAAATAAGAGTTATTCGTTTTGATGCATACAAAAAAGCACTTGCCCAGAGTGGGCAAGCGCTTTTCTTCTATTATTTATTTACCGGCAATACTCCGCCTTTGTATTTTTCTTTAATGTAGTCTTGAATTTCTTTAGAGTGAAGAACTTTTACTAAAGCTTTCACTGTATCTTTATTTTCATCACCTTTGTGAACCGTAATGATGTTTGCATATGGGTTATTTTCTTTGCTTTCCACTGCGATTGGATCTTTTACTGGATCTAAACCAGCATCGATAGCATAGTTAGCATTGATAACAACAGCGTCACCTTCATTGTTTTTGTACATTTGAGGTAACAATCCGCCTTCAACATCGGCTTTAAATTTTAAATTCTTAGGGTTTTCTACAATATCTTTAATTTGTGCGTCTGTTTTCTTTACGCCTGGTTTTAATTTGATCACGCCAGCTTTTTCAAAAATCGATAAAATACGTCCTTGCTCTGCTACTGCATCACGCATAATAACTGTGCCGTTTTTCGGAAGATCTTTTAAGCTTTTGTATTTTTTAGAGTAGATACCAATTGGTTCAATATGAATGGCACCGGCACTTACAAAATCATACCCTTTTTCACCTTTATGATCTTTTAGCACTGAATTCATATAAGGAACGTGCTGGAAATAGTTTGCATCAATTTCATTGTTTGCAAGAGCTGTGTTCGGTAAGATGTAATCTTGGAATTTTTTAATCTCTAAGTCAATTCCTTGTTTTTCTAAAATCGGTTTTGCTTGTTCCAAAATTTCAGCATGAGGCGTATTAGATGCACCCACGACAATTTTCTTTTCATCTTTTGATCCATTGTTAAATCCACACGCAGCTAATCCTACTACTAGCGCAGATGTTAATGCTAAAGCTGAAAGCCATTTCTTCATAATAAATAGTCCTCCCTTTATCTTTTATCAATTTTTGCAGTAATCGCATCTCCAATAAGTTGGATAATAAATACAATAATCAAAATTAAGATCGTAGCAGCTAGCGTTACGTCATTATGACTGCGCTGGAATCCTTCTAAATATGCAAGGTTTCCAAGACCTCCAGCTCCAATCACACCCGCCATTGCCGTATAGCCGACTAACGCAATGGTTGTTACTGTCAAACCGGAAATCAAAGCTGGCAGCGATTCAGGTAACAGCACTTTAAAGATAATAGTGCTTGTTGTGGCTCCCATTGATTTAGCAGCTTCAATAACACCTTTATCAATTTCACGCAGACCAATTTCTACAAGACGCGCATAAAATGGTGCTGCTCCAACAATTAAAGCCGGTAACGCTGCATTAGCGCCTAAAATACTTCCTACCAATGCTTTGGTAAATGGAATCAGTAACACAATTAAAATAATGAATGGAATGGAACGAAAGATATTTACAACCGCCGACACAATGGCATATAAAGGTTTGTTTTGCCAAAGCTGTCCTTTGGACGTTAAAAATAAAAGCAAGCCCAATAAAATACCTAGAACAAATGTGGCTACAACTGAAATAGCCGTCATATATAGTGTTTCATTTGTCGCTTGAATAAAATCATCTAAAATAACGTTTGGAAATAGTTTCTCAAGCATTTGTCATTACCTCCACTTCTACCTGCTGCTCATGAATGTATGCAATGACTTTTTCAACTTCTGTTAATTCCCCGTCTAAATGAACGAACAGCGTCCCGTATGAACCTGTTTGTGTATGAGAAATCTTTCCTTGCAAAATATTAATCGTTACATCAAACTGTTTTAAAATCGTTGTAATGAGCGGTTGCTCTGCTTTTCCGCCAACAAACGTCAGCTGAATAATTTGCCCGCTTGGATACAGCTCTTTTACTTGTTCAATCGTTTCAAACGTTTCCTCTGGTTCAGAAATCTGTTGAACGAATCGTTTTGTAATCGGCTGCTTAGGTTTTCTGAATACTTCTAGCACTTGTCCTTCTTCTACTACTGCCCCATTTTCCATAACGGCTACTCGATGACAAATTTTACGAATGACGTGCATTTCATGAGTAATCAATACAATGGTTAACCCTAGCTTCTCATTAATATCTACTAACAGATCTAAAATAGAATCTGTCGTTTGAGGATCAAGCGCTGATGTTGCTTCATCACAAAGCAATACTTTTGGATTGTTCGCTAGCGCTCGAGCAATCCCAACACGCTGCTTTTGTCCGCCGCTAAGCTGTGATGGATAAGCATCTTCACGCCCTTCAAGCCCGACTAGCTTAATAAGTTCGTCCACTCGTTTCATTCTTTTTTCTTTTGAAATCCCTGCTATTTCTAACGGAAAGGCAATATTTTCTCGTACCGTACGCGACCACAAGATATTAAAGTGCTGAAATACCATACTAATTTCTTGTCTAGCTTTTCTGAGTTTTCCGCCTTTAATTTTTCCAATATCATTACCTGCTACTTCGACCGTTCCTGTCGTTGGTGTTTCTAATCCGTTTAGCAAGCGAATCAAAGAACTTTTCCCCGCTCCGCTATAACCAATAATTCCGTAAATTTCACCTTGGTTAACGGTTAGATTCACATTATCAACAGCTGTTACTTGACCGCTTTTGGCCTGATAAATTTTTGTAACGTCTGTTAATGTAATCATATTTCTTCACCTTCTTTAATAAAAACTTAATTATGTTAGGTTGCCCTATAGGATGAAAAAGCCGTAAAACAATTTTCCCCATTAAAAAAGCCTCTCTGCGCATGACAGAAAGGCTCGATATTTAATCCTTTCTCTCATCTTTCAAAGCGCATAGCTTTGCAGGAATTGGCACCATTTCAGTTAGTCTGACGGTTGCCGGGTTTCACAGGGCTCAGTCCCTCCACCTCTCTTGATAAGAGTTCGCAACAATTATTTTGTTTTTGGGAAATATTCATTCATTTATGAACATTCATGAGTGTGATTTTAGCATGTGTCAGATAGGCTGTCAACAGATTTTGTTCTTGGGATAATATCCCAAGATTTCAACAGCCCCAACGGTTCGCTCTCTTTCAACTTCTTCATTTTAAACAAACGTTTGATTATCGAAGCTCCTCGAGTACGTGCTCGATGGAATGAAACGCGTAGAGTTTTTTTACCATTTCACCATTTTCCACTTCAATCAAACAAGGTACGCTTTCAATAGAAAATAATTCTGCTTTTGAAGGCATATAATTTAAATTGCTCATTCCGATGGTTACATCCGGCAGCATCGCTTCTGCCACGGTTAACATTTTTTTTGCCAGCTGACATGTCCCGCAAAAAGGCGTATGGAAAAAGATAAAGGCTCTTTCTCCTTCTTTTAACTGATCATCCAGCTGTTTTTCGCTCCATTCTTGCATGTTGCTCATTCCTTTTATGTTAAAAATTCTGCATTAACATCGATATTGGCACTCAGCAATACTGTTGCTATGTGATGTCTAGGGGCGGCAGCAACTTCTCGGTACATTTTATCAATATATAGATGCTCTGCTTCCGGAAGCTCTCGTTTAAATTGTTTTCTCAGCTTATTCCCTGAATCATCAGAGTCAACGAGTATGTATACCTCTTTGTTAAACGTACAGTCAATAATTTCATCCAGCTTTGATAAACTAATCGTACCGTTTGTACAAATAATTTCAATTGGTTCTCGAATGATATCTTGAATACGCTTTTTATCTGACTTTCCTTCGACAATAATTACTTTTTCAATTTCAATTAGCCCCATTTTCATCACCCATAATCGTCAGTTGTATAGTAACATCATTTCTTTATGCTATACAATATTCGTTAATGTATCACAGTTCACCTGTTTTTTAAAAGAAATTTGCAAGAAAGAACTCTTTTAAAAGGCAGTTTAGGCCATATTATCTCTATAAAACAAGAAAAACAGCGGCAGTTGCCACTGTTTAGCACCATCCTGCTTCTTCATCGCAGTCTGTATATTTTTGCGTTTCACCTTGTTTTTGTACGTCCGCGTATTGATAGAACTTATTATTTTCTTGCGAATATCCTTCTTCAAAGCGGTATTCATTGCCGCTTGTTCCGTAGCTAACTTCACCAATTGGCTGCTTATCAACGTATAATTTCATACCGCCGTCATGAAATTTAGCTGTAACGCGATCTGTAACGTCCATTTTTTGTTTTTCAAACATAAAAAGACACTCCTTTAGCTTGTTTACTAATAGAGTGTCCAGTCAAAAACTTTTCATAAAGACAATTTATGGAGGAATATTATCCTTCGTTTGTCATTTCTTCGTATTGCTCTGCTGTCATCAGCTTGTCTACTTGAGAAGCATCAGATGGTTTGATTGTAATCATCCATGCTTCTTCGTATGGAGATTCATTAACAAGTTCAGGACTATCGCCTAAGTTGTCGTTTACTGCTACAACTTCACCGCTAATTGGTGCGTAAAGCTCAGAAACTGTTTTTACTGATTCAACGCTACCAAACGGCTCGTCAGCTTCTACTGTTGCTCCTACTTCTGGCAGTTCAACGAATACGATGTCTCCAAGCTCAGCTTGAGCGAAATGTGTAATACCTACGCGGACAACGTCTCCTTCTGTTTTTACCCATTCATGCTCTTCAGAATAACGCAAATCTTTTGGTGTACTCATCTTAATCCCTCCAAAATATGTATCGTAATTTGTTTATATAAAAAGCGCCTTCAACGTGGAGAACACTTTCTACAACCTAAAATAACTTCCTATTAACAGTGTAACGTAAAAGGTAAAAATTTTCTATTTGAAAACTTACTTCCACACGTCCTCAAACTGCTCTTCTTTGAAACCAAGCGTTACTTTTTGTCCATCTGTTAGCAGCGGACGCTTAATTAACATGCCATCTGACGCAAGAATAGACAGAAGTTCGTCTTCACTCGCACTGCTTACTTTATCTTTAAGACCTAACTCGCGATATTTTTTACCGCTTGTATTAAAGAATTTTTTTAATTCTAGGCCGCTGTTCTGATAGTAAGCTTGCAGCTGCTCTTTTGTTGGCGGATTTTCTACAATATGAATTTCTTCATATGCTACTCCGTTATCATCGAGCCACTTCTTTGCTTTTCGGCACGTACCGCACTTTGGATATGAATAAAAAAATAATGACATTTCGTCAACCACCCTTTATTTTAAGCTTTTTTCGTATTTTAACACATCCTTTATCATTTACCTAGATAGAGGCTTCTTAAACAAAAAGGAGCTCGCAAAACGAGCTCCTTTTTCCTTAAACTGTGAACTTCTCTACTTCTAGAAGCGTTTTTGCAACCTCGCGCTTTACGCTAATTACATTGATTGGTGTATAGCGAGTTAATTTGCGAAGAGACGAAAGCATGACTCTAAGCGTATCACCTTGTTCAACGCCAATTAACGTTTCTTTTGCATCTGCTTCGATTCGATTAAATGCTTCTTGGCAGAATACTTGCGTGTATTTTAATTTTAAGCTGTTTTGATCTACTCCTGTTTTGGAAATGGCTTTTTCAGTACGTAAAACAGTAGATTCCATTGCATATACGTTACTAATCATATCAGAAATATTAACGAGAATTTCTTGTTCTTTTTCTAATTCTTTGCCATACTTTTGTGCAGCTAATCCCAAAAGCAAGAGCGCAATTTTCTTCCCGTTTTGCACAAGCATTTTTTCTTGATCTAACGGCTCATTTCCTACTTCCTGCGGCATAAGCATCATCAATTCTTCTTGAAGCGTTTGTGCTTTTTGAAGCAGTGGAAGCTCTCCTTTTAACGCTTTGCGTAAATATGTGCCTGGTACTAAAAGACGGTTAATCTCATTTGTTCCCTCAAAAATACGATTAATGCGAGAATCGCGATACAGACGCTCAATTTCATACTCGCTCATAAAACCGTAGCCTCCATGAAGCTGCACGCCTTCATCTACAATGTAGTCAAGAGCTTCCGTGGCAAACACTTTATTTAATGAACATTCGATAGCATATTCAGCAATAGAAGCAGCAATTTGTTTTCCGTCTTTTTGCTGTTCTTCTGAAAGCTGGCCCATATGGTCTTCAAAAAGTCCTACCGTACGATATACGGAGCTTTCAGTTGCATACAATTTAGAAGCCATTGTGGCTAACTTTTCTTGTGTTAATGAGAATTTAGCAATTGGCGTTTTAAACTGCTGACGCTGGTTAACGTATTGAGACGTAATTTCTAACGCACGTTTCCCTGCTCCAACTGCTCCAACTCCAAGCTTATAGCGCCCAATATTTAAAATGTTAAAGGCAATCACATGGCCTTTTCCAATTTCACCTAGCACATTTTCTTTTGGAACAAGCGCATCTTCAAGAATCAACGTTCTGGTTGATGAGCTTTTGATTCCCATTTTCTTCTCTTCCGGGCCAACCGAAACGCCTGGAAATTCGCGCTCAACGATAAAAGCTGAAAATTTATCGCCGTCAATTTTTGCGTACACCACGAATACATCAGCAAATCCAGCATTCGTAATCCACTGCTTTTCTCCATTTAACACATAGTGTGTACCTTCTGCGTTAAGGCGAGCTGTTGTTCGAGCACCAAGAGCATCCGAACCAGAACCCGGTTCAGTCAGCGCATAAGCCGCTATTTTTTCCCCTACCGCTAAAGCAGGTAAATATGCTTGTTTTTGCTCTTCTGTTCCAAATAAGACGATTGGCAATGACCCAATTCCTACATGAGCACCATGAGTGATGGAAAATCCGCCTGCTCGAGACATTTTTTCAGCAATTAAAGCCGAGGTAATCTTATCTAAACCAAGCCCACCGTATTCTTCCGGTACATCTGCACCAAGCAAGCCTAATTCACCAGCTTGTTTTAATAGCTTTACAGAACGGTCAAATTCATGCTTTTCTAAATATTCCACTTGCGGAAGGACTTCATTTTCTACAAATTCATCTGTCGTCTTGGCAATCATCTTTTGCTCAGATGTATAATCCTCCGGCGTGTAGACGCGGCTTGCATCACCTTCTTCAATTAAAAAACTTCCACCTTTAATCATTTGTTTTGTTTTATTTGACATGTTCATATCCCCCTTTGAAATGATTATGCTAACAATTCAAATACACCAGCAGCTCCCATTCCTCCACCAATACACATGGTGACAATTCCAAACTGCTCATTTCGACGCTGCATTTCGTGCATTAAGCTGAGAGTCAGCTTAGCTCCAGTACAGCCTAATGGATGACCTAAGGCAATAGCGCCTCCGTTTACATTTACTTTATCTTCATTAATATTTAATTCACGAATAACGCCAAGTGCTTGAGAAGCAAATGCTTCATTTAATTCAAACAATCCGATATCAGAAAGCTCCAGCCCTGCTAGTTTAAGAGCTTTAGGGATGGCAGCTACCGGGCCAATCCCCATTACTTCAGGCGGAACTCCTCCAACTGCAAATGAGCGAAACTTAAGCAAAGGCTTTAAGCCTTCTGCTTCAGCTTGTTCTTTATCCATTAGAAAAACGGATGCAGCTCCGTCACTTGTCTGCGAAGAGTTTCCAGCTGTGACGGATCCTTTAACCGAAAAGGCTGGACGAAGTTTCCCTAATACGTCCGCAGTTGTGCCAGGACGAACTCCTTCATCTTGAGAGAACATCAGCTTTTGTTCACGTAGCTTATTGTTTTCATCGATTTTCCGAAGCGTCACTTCCACGGGAACAATTTCGTCGTTAAACCTCCCTTCTTGAAGTGCTTTTGCTGCTTTTTGATGGCTGCGTACGGCAAATGCATCCTGGTCTTCACGTGAAATGCCGTATTTCATCGCCACTTGTTCTGCTGTATGTCCCATGCCCATATAATACTCCGGCGCATTTTCAACCAGCTGAACATTCGGACGCGCTACGTTTCCAAACATCGGAACAAAGCTCATTGATTCTGCTCCTCCAGCTAACACTGCTTTGGCTTGCCCTAGCATAATTCGTTCTGCACCGTAGGCAATACTTTGCAAACCTGATGAACAATAACGATTAATCGTTATTGCTGGCACCGTATAAGGCAAACCTGCAAGAGCGCCAATATTTCGAGCCATATTCAAACCTTGTTCTGCCTCAGGCATCGCACAACCAATAATTAAATCATCAATCGGTCCTTCGTATCCGCCTGCTCGGCGAAGAGTTTCTTTAACCGCAATAGCTCCCAAATCATCAGGTCTAACACTTGCCAATGAACCTTTTTTTGCTTTTCCGACCGGTGTCCTAGCACCTGCTACAATAACTGCTTCTCTCATTTTTTCTCCCCCTTAATTGCGCAGTGGCTTTCCTTTAACTAACATGTGCTGCATACGTTCTTGAGACTTCGCTTCTCCAACAAGGCTTAAAAATGCTTCTCTCTCTAAATCAAGCAAATACTCTTCATCCACTTTGGAACCAAACGCTACGCGTCCTCCAGCTAATACAAATGCTAACTTACTAGCAATTTTGTAATCATGTTCTGATATATATCCTGAATATTTCATGGATTGAGCTCCTAGCAGCAACGTTGCATATCCTGTTTCTCCAACGACAGGAACTTTAGTTTTTACAGGCGGTTTATAGCCCGTGTCGTGTAAAGCAAGGACTGAGTTCTTTGCATCATTCAGCAAGTGATCTCCGTTTACACTGATAGCATCATGGCGGTTTAAAAAGTTTAGCTGCCTAGCTTCTGCAGCAGAAGTAGATACTTTTGCAGTAGCAATTGTTTCAAATGTTTTATTGGCAATTTGCTGAAGATCGAGCGTTACACCGTTCGGTAAACCATTTAGCTGTTTGATATAAAGCTCCTTGTTACCTCCTCCGCCAGGAATTAACCCGACTCCTACTTCTACAAGGCCCATGTAAGTTTCAGCAGAAGCTTGGATTTTAGCTGACGGTAAGCAAATTTCTGCTCCGCCTCCAAGAGTCATCGCAAATGGAGCTGCAACAACCGGCTTTTCGTTATATTTCACCTTCATCATTGCCTGTTGAAATTGTTTAATGACAAGCTCAACTTCAAAATAATTGTCATCTTGTGCTTCCATCAAAATCATAGCTAAGTTAGCGCCAACGCAGAAATTTTTTCCTTGGTTTCCTATGACCAGCCCCTTATAATTCTTGTTCACTTCTTCAAGAGACTGATTCAATAAGCTGATAATATCTAGCCCAATCGCATTGTTAGGAGAAGTAAACTGCAGGCATGCCACATCATCTCCTAAATCAATTAAGCTCGCTCCGCTGTTTTCTAAAATGACATTATTTTGAGAGCGTAAAGATGACAGGTGGATCACCTTTTTATTTTCTTTTACTGCTTTATACTCATCCTCTTCGTAGTAAAGCGTTTGACCTTCCATTTCTTTATAAAAGCTTGTAAATCCATTTTCCTGCATTTGTTTTACCCACTGCGGGATGGCTAAGCCAGACTGCTCCATCTTCTCAATTGATTTTTCTAAACCAATTGCATCCCACGTCTCAAAAGGACCCATTTTCCAGCCAAATCCCCACTTCATAGCTTGATCAATGGCGACGATATCGTCGGCGATTTCATTTTTCAACTGTGCTGCATACACAAGAACAGGGCTGATAATGTTCCAAAGAAGCTGTCCAGCACGATCATCAGAATATATAAGCGCTTTCATTTTGTTTTGCAGCCCTTTTGCCTGCTTACTTAATTCAGTAGAAGCTGTTTTTAACTTCTTTCTTTCGACGTATTGAAGTGTATTAGAATCAAGTTCTAAAATTTCCTTGCCTTTCTTTAAAAAGAAGCCTTGCCCCGACTTGCTTCCCAGCCAGCCATTTTCCTGCATTTGTTTCATAAATAAAGGCACATCGAATACCTCTTTTTCTTTGCCTTCCACTTTGTCAAACACATTGTTGGCCACATGAATAAATGTGTCTAGTCCCACTACGTCTAACGTTCGAAACGTTGCGCTTTTTGGTCTTCCAATTAAAGGACCCGTCACAGAGTCAACTTCTCCCACGCTGTAATTACCTTTTAACATTTCTTGAACGGTCACAAGTAAACCGTACGTACCGATACGGTTGGCGATAAAGTTAGGCGTATCTTTTGCAATAACTACTCCTTTACCCAATACATCTTCACCAAACGTTTTCATATATTCAACAATTTCTGATTTTGTGTCATGAGTTGGAATAATTTCTAATAACTTTAAATAACGAGGTGGATTAAAAAAGTGCGTTCCTAAGAAATGCGCTTTAAAATCTTCTGAGCGTCCTTTGGCCATTTCGTGAATGGATATCCCCGAAGTATTTGAACTTACAATACTTCCTTTTTTTCGTACGCCGTCAATTTTTTCAAACAACTGCTGTTTAATATCAAGGCGTTCCACTACTACTTCAATGATCCAATCGCAGTCGCTTAACTGCTGTAAATGATCTTCAAGGTTTCCCGGCGTAATTAACGATAGTGACGACTTCGACGTTAAAGGTGCCGGTTTTTGCTTCGTTAATTTAGCTAAAGCAGTTGTGCTCAACCGATTTCTGACTTGCCTATCTTCAAGCGTTAGCTGTTTTTTTTCCTCGTCTGGTGTTAATGAAGCTGGAACCACATCTAGCAAAAGCGTTGGAATTCCTACATTCGCTAAATGAGCTGCAATTCCAGAGCCCATAACTCCTGAACCTAAAACGGCGGCTTTTTTTATGTTCATAATTATCCCCACATCCCCTTTGATATATTGAATGAATGGTCATTCATTTTATGTGTAAAAAAAGAGAGTCACTGTTAATCTCTGTTTTTACTATAAAGCATTTTTTAAATTTTCGCAATATATTCACAATATTATCTCTAACTATTTTTAATGTGTTTGGTTATCTTAATACACAGGAGGTGATTTTGTGAGTAAATTAAAGAAAGACCCATCTTCAGCAGGCGTAAGCGCAGCAAGCGTTAAAGGAAATGCTGGACCGGTTAATGAACCGCACGGACGCGGCAAAAAGACATCTCAAAACCAGCAGTACACAAAGCATAATACACAAGGACATTAACCTCAAAATCGAACATGAGTAATCGAATCATGTTCGATTTTTGACTATTTCTTATTCTGTCATCACGACCATTTCATGGTTATTTTTTTACGATTCCTTTTAAGACAAATGCGACATTTGCAGGTCTTTCTGCAAGGCGCCTCATAAAGTACCCATACCAGTCCGTTCCATAAGGAACGTACACTCTCATTTGATATTGTTCTGCTACGAGCTGAACCTGCCTTTCTGGTCGAATACCGTATAGCATCTGGAATTCAAACTGATTCATTGAAATTCCATGCTTTTTAACAAACTCTTTTGTATACTGAATGATTCGTTCATCATGAGTAGCAACTGCTGTGTAGTGACCGTTTAATAAATGAAGTCCAATTATGTTTTTGAAGTTTTCGTCTACGTCTTCTTTATCAGGAAAAGCCACGTCTGCCGCTTCTTTGTACGCTCCTTTTACTAACCTTAATTTAGGAGCATAAGCATCTAATTCGCGAACGTCACTTTCTGTTCGATATAAGTATGCCTGAAGTACCGTCCCTACGTGGTCATACTCACTTTTTAATTGTTTAAACAGCTTAATCGTCTTGCTGCATCGCTTATAATCTTCCATATCAATCGTCACGAACACGCTATATTTTTCCGCTTCATTTAGAATATGACGCATATGATGAAGCGCCATATTTCAGAAATATCAAGTCCCATAGACGTTAATTTCAAAGAAATTTCTGAATCTAACCTTTCTTTGTGTATAAGATGGATGGCCTTTATGCATTGAGCCACAGCATTATTGACTTCAGCTTCACTTTCCACAAACTCTCCGAGATAATCAATCGTTACTTTTAATCCCTGTTCATTTAGCTTTTTTATCACACTAACAGCTTCATCGATGGTTTCCCCTGCAACAAACCTTGCTGCCCCAAAACGTAAACCATAGCGCTTAGCCAGCTTTGTTAACTTTTTGCTTTTTGATAACAATAAAAAAAAGTTTCTTATCGTTTGTTCCAAAGCAACCCCCCGCCTTCACTTGTCATACACCTCACAAATTTTATCTAATTATCATTAATTTTACCATTTTATCAACCAGATAGATAGGCACCCTTCATTAACATATGCACACTAGATCAAAAAGCTACCTGGAGCTTTTTTGATAAAAAAACATTCATCAGCTTCGTGATGAATGTTTTTATTCTGGTTTTCGCTGTGACGCTCGATGCGCTTCATTCAGCTCTTTTATTTCCTTCACAATTTCAATCATTTCCGCTTTTGCGTCTGGATATAATTGATTCCAATGCTTTGTTAAAGGCGGCATAGATTTTGAGATATGGTTGTAAAGTGCCCACATTTTCACTTTTTCCTGCAGCTGTTCATCACTTTCTCCAACCATTAGTTCCGTATACTTTTCAATCAAACCGTCGAATTGCTCTTGAAAGGTTTTACTCATGCGCAGTCACTCCTTTCTTTGGTTTACAAATAACCGGACACGTTCGACAATAAGTCTCTTTGGCTCCTGTTTGGTAGGACAAACAGCACGTTTTTCGTACTCTTATCTCCTGCTTTTGTTTCTCTATATATTGAGGAGGTGAACTGTACCGAGCAAGCGGATTGTTATGATATGAACCAAAGTGACGTCCCTCAGCTTCTTCTAACACGTATCGTAAATTCTTTTGCACTTTCACATTGTCTATTTCTTCGTTTGCTAAAAGCAAATCATAAAGCCAGTGAATATAAACAGCTACGTTTTCCCACAGCGTCAGCTTTGAGATTTTTGTCACTTTACGCAGTACTGACCACATCGGCTCAATTTGATGAGCAAACAATTCATCAAGAAGTTCATCAAGAAGAATTTCGCGATTATCCTCTGTTACTTCTGTCGTCTCAATTTCTGAGATAAACACTTTTGGAAGCCACATCGTTTCAACTTGTTCGGTATGCAAAGATACATTTTTAGTCGATGCATTTATCTTTTTTTGAAACACAATAAATGAATACAAAGCCGCAACCACAACAAAACTATACCGCTTTGCTAACATTGAAGCAGCTGCTCTCAAACTAGCGGCCTCCATCGTCTCTTGAATCCATAATAGCTGCACCTTCACCTTACTTTCATCCATGCAGCTGGCAGGAGAAAACCTGTACAGCGAGTTATCTTTAAACGTACAGCGGAATTTTTCTGCTAACTCGCTTTGCTCATTCCTACTGAGCATGCTGCGTTTCAACTCGCAGCTTATTCACAATACATCGTCCGCGCCCATGAGGAATACAAAGAGGCGTTCCAAATAACGGATCAACCGTCACTTCACAGTTCATATTAAAGACTCGCTGTACTAAATCGCAGTTAATGACTTCTTCTGGTCTTCCCTGTGCATAGATTTTTTTATCTTGAAGCGCCACAATATGATGAGCATAGCGGCAAGCTAAGTTTAAATCATGCAGCACCATTACGATGGTACGATTTTCTTTTTCATTCAGTTCAAACAACAAGTCCAAGATCTCAATTTGATGCGTCATATCTAAATATGTTGTCGGTTCATCAAGTAAAATAATATCTGTATCTTGCGCTAGTGTCATGGCAATCCATGCGCGCTGACGCTGTCCCCCAGAAAGCGAATCAACTTGACGATCTGCCAAGTCTGCTAAGCCTGTTGCTTCCAGTGCATTTTGCACTTTTTCTTCATCCTCTTGAGACCACTGGCGGAACCAATTTTGATACGGATAGCGCCCTTGTTTAACAAGCTGCAGCACAGTCAGACCTTCAGGTGCAACAGGACCTTGAGGAAGGATTGCTAGCTGCTTTGCAATTTCCTTGGTAGGAAGAGAAGAAATTTTAGAACCTTCTAGTAAAATAGAGCCTGCATGTGGCTTCAATAACCTTGCCAGTGAACGCAGCAGCGTAGATTTTCCGCATCCATTACTGCCGATAAAAACCGTAATCTCACCCTTTGGGATGGTAACGTCAAGCTCATCTATAATCATCGCTTCTCCATATGATAATGTTAGCGACTTTGTTTCTAACGAATGCATGCGAATCGCTCCTTCTACAAAGAATGCTATACGTTTCTTTGTTTGTATAGTAAATAAATGAAGTATGGTGCGCCAATTGCAGCTGTAAATACACCTGCTGGCACTTCGATTGGCAAGAAGAATGTTCGGCCAATTAAATCTGCTGCTGTGATTAAAATCGCTCCGATTAGTGCCGATAGCGGTATTAAAGCGCCGAATGACGAACCTACAAGCTTTCGGGCAATATGTGGAGCAAGTAACCCTACAAAGCTAATTCCACCGGCAAATGCAACGGCGCTCCCGGTTAAAGCTGTGCTCATCAGCAATAGTGCCAATCGATTTTTTTGAACGCGACTTCCAACGTTAGTCGCAATTTCTTCACCTAATTCTTGAACATTTAAATTTCGAATCATTAAAATCGTAATTATAACCAGCCCTGCAGTAACTGGAACTAGTACGGAAACACTGGCCCAATTTGAACCATACACCGTTCCGGTAATCCAAATATTTGCCTGGCTAGCGCGGTAGATAGGACCCATAATCATAAACAGCGTGGTCATAGCTTTCGTTAACGCTGTTAATCCAATTCCTATTAATACTAGTGTAATAGGAGAGACACCATTTTTCCAGGCAAACACATAAAGTAAAAGCGCCACTGCCACGGCACCTAAAAATGCGCTAACAGGCATCCAATTAATACTTACGGTTAACGAGTTGCTTTTATCACTAAATAGTGTCAAAAATAACACTACACCAACTGACGCTCCTCCTGTTAATCCAATTAAGTCTGGTGAAGCAAGCGGATTTCTCACAAGCCCCTGCAAGATAGCGCCCGCAATAGCTAGACAAATACCAGCACAAATGGCAACAATAATACGCGGCAGTCTAAAAGATGTAACAACTAATCGTTCAAACTCCAACCCATGACCCGCTAAAATTTTAATTACACGAAATGGATTAATAAATAAGTCACCCGTACCTGCACTTAACAAAAAGAGTGCAACAAGGACAGCTGAAAATCCGGTAATGATTAGAGCAGCTTTTATATTAACTAAAAATGAAATTCTCTTTAAGCGAAGAGATAAGTATGTTTTCATGACGTCTTCGCCCCTTTCCTTGCCATATAGATAAAGAAAGGTGTACCAATAACAGCAGTCATGACTCCAACAGGGATTTCTTGAGGCATAATGACGTACCTTGCGCCAACATCAGCTAATAAAATTAAAATCCCGCCGACAACCGCACTATAAGGAAATACCCAGCGATAATCTTGTCCTACGATTGCTCTTACAACGTGAGGAACAATGATTCCTACAAAGCTAATGGGACCGGCTACTGCAACGGCTCCCCCGGCTAAAATCGCAATAATGATGCCGCTTATAATTTTGACAAGAGCTGTTCTTTGACCTAATCCTTTGGCTACGTCTTCACCAATCGTTAAAATATTAATTTTTGAAGCGATAAAAAAAGTAACAATAATTGCTGGCACTACATAAGGCAGTATGCCATACAACATTTCAACCTTGCGTCCTTGCACAGACCCTGCCAGCCAAAAGAGGACTTGATCAAGCGAAGATTCATCCACAGCTAGCAGTCCTTGTGTTAAAGAAGAGAAAAAGGCTGCAATAGCCGCTCCTGCGAGCGTCAGTTTGATAGGCGTTAGCCCTTCTTTTCCAATGGACCCAAGAAAATAGACAACCACTACGGTTAGTGCCGCTCCTACAAATGCAATCCATGTAAAAGCTTGAAGTGAATTGACCGAAAAAATCATCACTGCAACAACAATAAAAAAGCTGGCCCCAGCGTTCACACCGATAATATCCGGTGAAGCAAGTGGGTTTTTCGTTAACGCCTGCATCATTGCTCCTGCAATTCCTAAACAAATACCTACCACAGCACCGATTATAGCGCGCGGCAATCGAATATTTTGAATAACTATGTGCTCATTCGAACCGTTAAACGCTTGAAAAGCTTCAAATGCTGTTTTGATACTTGTATCTGTGTATCCGAGTACGATACTTAATCCAATACAGATTAAAAGCAGCATGATTCCAATGATGAGCCCCATTACTTTCATTTGAACACTGCGTAGCATCATTTTCATTGCTCTCCTCTAAGATGATTCCTATATATATCTAACCTTTAGTTTAGGAAACATTGAAAAAAGTGTCAATGATTTTGAGAATCATTTTCAATTTTTAATTGACACCGCTTAAAAGTTAGAATATTATCTTAATTGTTAATGAAAATCATTATCACTTACGAGGGGGAAAAGATGTGAATACATATTCTAAAGGCAAGTTGTCATATTTGTTGTCCATTCTTACCATTATGACACTGCTTGTGCTGGCAGCCTGCGGTAATTCAAACGGCGCTGACAGCGATAAAAAAGAAAAAACTGAGGGTTCTGGCGAAACTTACACAGTAAAACACGCAATGGATAAAACCGATATTAAAGGAACGCCTAAACGAGTGGTTGTTTTAACAAACGAAGGTACTGAAGCTCTTCTTGCAATGGGTGTAAAGCCTGTGGGCGCTGTTCAATCATGGTTAGGAAATCCGTGGTATGACCATATTAAAGGTCAGATGAAAGGCGTTAAAAGTGTGGGTACAGAAAGCGAGCCAAGCTTAGAAGCAATCGCTGCTTTAAAGCCTGACTTGATTATCGGAAATAAAATGCGACAAGAAAAAGTATACGATCAGCTTAGTCAAATTGCTCCGACTGTATTCTCTGAGGAGCTGCGCGGAGATTGGAAATCAAACTTTAAGCTATATGCAAAAGCTGTAAACAAAGAAGAAAAAGGTAAAGAAGTATTAGCTGACTATGACAATCGCGTAGCAGATTTAAAGAAACGCCTTGGAGATCAGTTAAAACAAAAAATCTCAGTTGTACGCTTTACAGCTGGAGACGTTCGTATCTATCATAAAGATTCATTCTCAGGTGTTATTTTAGATCAGCTTGGATTTGCTCGCCCTGAGTCTCAAGACAAGGATGATTTTGCTGAAATGAATGCAACAAAAGAACGCATTCCGGCAATGGACGGCGATCAGCTATTTTACTTCTCTTATGAAACGGGAGACGGTGAAGCAACAAAGCTTGAAAAAGAATGGATAAACGATCCTCTCTTTAAAAAGCTAAAAGTGGCTCAAGAAAATCATGTTCATAAAGTAGATGATGCTACTTGGAATACGGCAGGCGGTGTGTTAGCAGCTAATATCGTACTTGATGATATTGAAAAAATCTTCTTAGATAAAAAACAACAATAATATGAAAGAAAGAGCTTCGACGAATCGAAGCTCTTTCTTTCATGTATAATGTATTTCCTTTCATCGCACACTAACCGTGGTCTCACTTTATTAAATAGGAGTGGTGAAAATGAATTCAAAAAAACAGCCTAAAAAGCAGCCAGATACAAATGAAATGGCTGACCGCCAGTTCGAAACAGAAGATTATAACCGACAAGATGCACTCTCGCAAGGTCTAGCAGAAACACATGAGCAAGTAAGCGACGCCTATCAAGAAGGATCATTTGAAGATACAGATCGTTAATAAAAAAGAGCTGACTCTAAGTCAGCTCTTTTTTATTTTGAATGCTGCCATGCCGTTTTAGGCAATGACATGGACATCCACTGCTGGCGCTTTGATTTATCAATCGTCACTTTCTTTGCTTTAATTCCTTGTTGAATCAGCTGTTTCATTAGTTTATCAATTGACTTCATCGCTATTCACCTCAAAAGCGGAAATTTGTCTTGCTTCTACTCTTTTACTTTTTTGCGCTTAAACTTCATAAAAAACTCATAGACAATTGGAACGATAATGAGCGTAAGCAGCGTAGAACTTGTTAGTCCTCCAATCACGGTAACCCCTAGCCCTTTTGAAATAAGGCCTCCACCTTCAAATCCAAAAGCTAATGGAAGCAGTGCACCAATCGTTGCAATAGCTGTCATTAAGATCGGGCGAAGACGTGTCATTCCAGCTTCTAGTAACGCTTCACGCGTTGAAAGACCCTCTTGCTCTTTATGAATCACGCGGTCAATCAGAACAATCGCATTGGTTACCACTATTCCAATTAGCATAAGAGCTCCAATCATCGAAGAAATACTAATCGTTTCCCCAGAGATTAAAAGCGCCACTAGCGCACCAATGAGTGTAAATGGAAGTGAGAATAAGATAGCAAATGGCGCTAAACCTCCACCAAATGTCAGTACCAGTACGAAGTACACGATACCAATGGCTGCGAGCATAGCAATTCCTAATTGACTAAATGAGTCATTAATTTGCTCTGATGCTCCGCCAAAGCTGATATCCATATCACTTGGCAAATCAATTTTCTTCACTTCTTTTTGGACGTTAGAAGAAACGCCGCCTACATCGTCACTCTTAATATCAGCACTTACCTCTGCATAAATTTTATTATCACGGCGCGTTACCGTATTCGATGTTTTACCTTTTTTAATGTCGACAACTTCATTTAATGTAACTTCCTGTCCAGTTTGAGAGGTCACTTTTGTGCTTGAAAGTTCGGCAAAAGTAGAGAAATCCTCTTTTTCTTTTGGAAGGTACACGTTAATTTCGTTTCCGTCTTTTTGAATAGTTGTTAATACTTCACGCTGTCCAAGGTTGGAAATTTGCATTCCGATTTGACTAGCAGACAAGCCGAGTTCAGCGGCTTTCTTTTGATTCGGTACTAGCGTATATTCATCAAACGTATCTGAAAGCGTAGAATCGACATTTTTCAGTTCTTTATGCTTTTCTAAAACGCGCTGAACTTTGTCAGCATAAGGTTTGATTTCGTCTAAGCTATCTCCGTAAATAAGGACGTTTAATGAATTATTGCTGCCGCTAGACGCCGTATTCATGGAGCCCCATTCACCTTGATTCGCTTGTTTATTAAGAGCTTTTAATACTTTGTCCTGCTCTTTATCAAAGTTTTGTGTATCCTCGTCATATTGCACAAATGTTAAAACGTTATTTTTGCTTCCCGGATTAAAAGAGTTACCTTCACCGAACGAATACTGAACCGTTTTGACACCATCTCGCTTCATCAAGTACGCTTCTGCGCGATTCGCTGCTTTTTCCACGTCGCTTTGAGACTGTCCGGCTTTCGGTGTATACGTAAGCGTCAGCGTTTTTTCTTGATCGGATGATAAAAAGCTAACCCCAATAGAAGGAACTAAAAATAAACTTCCTACTAACAGTAGTACGGCTAACCCAAAGGAAATAAGCTTATGGTTTAGCGTCCAGTTCAAAATTCGCTTATATCCGTGCGCTAGTTTGCTTGGCTTTTCTTCTTTGACTTTTACATTTGTTTTAAATAACGAATGAGCAAGCATTGGCACGAGTGTTACCGCTACTAGCAGTGATGCTAACAGTGCAAAAACAACCGTTAACGCAAACGGTAAGAATAGCTCTCCTACCGGTCCTTCTACGAGACCTAACGGTAAGAATACGGCCACGGTTACGACTGTAGAAGAGAAAATTGGAACAAACATTTCTTTCGTCGCCGCGACAATTAAATCTTTTCCTGTAAGCTTTTCTTCCTGATAAGCCATGCGGCGGTAAATATTTTCAATAACGACAATGGAATCATCTACAACCCTTCCGATGGCTACAGTCATCGCTCCAAGCGTCATAATATTTAAAGAGATATCCATTGATTTGAGCGCCAAAATGGCGATTAATAGCGAAAGCGGAATTGAAATAACGGCAATAATCGTTGAACGAATATCGCGTAAAAATAAAAGAATAATAATAACCGCAAAGACCGCACCGATAATAGCTTTATTTAGCATCGTATGAACAGAATCTTCAATCGGTTTACCTTGATCAAAAATATTGTCAACGTGAAGGTCTTTATTTTTCTTTTCTAGGCTATTCATTTTTTCTTTAATATCATTTACAACATTTACTGTGTTCGCATCCTTCGCTTTGACAACTTGTACAGCAATTGAAGGTTTTCCGTTCGTGCGAGAAATGGATTCTGCTTTCCCCGTCACTTTAACATCCGCAATTTCTTTTAATTTCACAGTTGGAATCGAAGCTGCGGACGGCGCCTGCTGCACGGCTCCTTGTGTTTGCTGCTGGCTCATTCCTTGTTGCTGACCTTGAGCAGCTCCTTGACTAGGCACAGCTGGAATCTCTAAGTTTTCCAAATCTTTTTCTGTTGTCATCTTTCCGTCTACCACAACAGATTTTTGAGATCCATCCATCGTATACGTACCAGCCGGCACTTTTGCATCGGATGCTTGGATCAGCTTTTTCACCGTATCTTCATCGAGTCCCAGCTGCTTGAGCTTGTCTTGTTTGAATACAAGTTCTGCTTCTTCAACTTGTTCTCCTGACACGCTGACCGAAGAAATGCCTTGCACTTTTTCAACTTGTGGAACAACGGTATTTTTTACATACTTCGTTAAGTCTTCTAATGATTTTTTATCATCTGAAACACTTAATGAAATAATCGGAAAATCACTGATGCTTTGTCTTGAAACATTTGGTTCCTCTACATCATCTGGCAAATCCACGTTTGAAAGAGCTCGTCTGACTTCGTCTTCTGCCTTCTCCATATTTTTACTAAAGCCATATTCAACTTGAATGGTAGCCATATTTTCATAAGAAGACGAGCTAACTGTGTCAACGCCGCTCAGTCCCTGAAGCTTTTGTTCAATTGGCTTACTCACCTTGTCTGCCACTTGTTCCGGAGTGGCGCCCGGATAAGTTGCACTGACTGTTACAACAGGCGTTGATATATCAGGAATAGTCTCTAGCTTCATATTAAATCCTGAATACAGCCCTGCAATAATGACAAAGAGTGTTAACAGCCATACTGCAAATTTATTTTTCAATGAAAATTTAATAAACTTCCCCAATGCATATCCTCCTTCAAATATATGTATACTAATAAAATTGACTGATTGGTCACAACAACTTAAAATATAAATGACTAACCGGTCAGTGTCAACCCTAAGCAGTCTCTCTCCTAATATGTTCATAATAAAGACATATTTACGATAAATCTTTTTTAGAGGAACTGACTCCCGTTCTTAACTTTGATATATACCTTTATCTTTTTTAGTGTATGATACTATTATCTAACGAAATGAATGGTCAAATTGTTCAATAAAGGAGGTAGAATACTTGAAAGAAAAAGAAAAAAGAATAATTGAAGCTTCGATTAAGCTTTTTGCAAAAAAAGGATTTAATGCTACCTCTGTGCAAGAAATTGTAGATGAATGCAACATTTCAAAAGGTGCATTTTACCTGCACTTCAAATCTAAGGATGCACTTTTATTATCAATTCTAAACTTTTACTATGAAAAGCTCTTTAGCTCTGTTTATGCTCTCGACGAGGAAGTAAACGATGCCCGCAGCCGCTATATGAATCAGCTCATCTATTTCTATGGATTTATTACAGAGCACAGAGATTTTATTATCATGCAAATCCGTGAAAAATCGATTCCATTTAACAAAGAAGTGGAGACCTTTGTTCATAAAATGCAGCGAGAAACGTTTTACTTTCATCGCAAAAGCCTCGTTAGCGTATACGGAGAAGACGTAACTCCTTATATCTCCGATTTAACGAAAATGATTGAAGGTATTCATCATTCCTTTTTAGAAATTATTATCTTCAATCAATACGAGCTTACCTTTAAAGAAGTCGCGCAGTACATAATGGAACGAGTTGACGTATTAGTAGAAGATTTATTAGCTAGAAAACCTCGTCCCCTTATTCCCGCTTCTTTTGGTGAAGATATATACGGAAAGGAACGAACGACTTTTCTAAGTAAAAATGAGCAGGTAAAACAAGCTCTTGAGGAAATTAAACATCTGCTAGACACCAGCGATCATATTTCTGATGAACACGCAGACAGCTTTCACATTTTACAAACGGAGCTAAAAAAAGATAAGCCTACCGCTGCTATTGTAAAAGGCATGGTTGGAAATTTAACGGAACTTAAACCGTTGGAAGAACCGCTTAATCTTTTAACAGCTTTACTCCAACAAAAATAACAGAAGGCTTCAAGCCTTCTGTTATTTTTCTGCTTTTGAACTAGATACTCCCCCAGATAACACGAACTTCATTGCTTCTTCCGGCTTAATATCTAACCATTCAATTTCTTCTTTTGGAATCAAAAAAGTAAAACCGGCTACTTGAAAAGTTTGTGGAACATAGACAGCGACATGGTCTTTTAACGAGTGAATCACCTCTTCTACTTCTTCAGAGGTCACAAACCCTATGACTTTCATTGACGTGCCGGGCATTGGCACTAAAGCTACTTTTGAAAAAGACTTTTTCTCTCCAAGAAAAGATTGAAATGTATCTTTAATGACACTATATAGCGTTTTAACAAGCGGTATTTTTTCTAACAATCGATCAATTAAGTTAATAATTTTCCCAGCGAAAAAACGGGTAGATAACCACCCTAAGAACGTAATTAAGACAAGCGTTGCTAAGATTCCAATACCAGGTATATAATCCTGCTTCATATAGGGCTTCAATACGTTTCCTAAAATGCTGTCTAAAAAATTAAATACTCTTACCAAAATATAAATAACAAGGATAATAGGGACAATCGTTAAGAGTCCATTAATAAAACTTTTTATGATTGCTTTCATGCAAACACCTCATTTTTCCTGACATACTGCTGTTCATTATACAATGGATTTGTTTTGCTGCGTCTCTTTATTTCTATTCACATACGTATAAACTAGCGACGTTTTATCAAAATAATAGATGGGTACATGAACATACATACTTATATATTTATTTTTTCGGAGGGATACAATTGGGACGTTTAGAATCAAAAATTGCTGTTATTACAGGGTCAAGCTCTGGTATAGGAAAAGCAACTGCTGAGCGCTTTGCGAAAGAAGGAGCGGTTGTTATTTGTGCCGATATTAATTTGGACGGGGTAAAAAAAGTAGCAAAAGAAATTAAAGACGCTGGCGGTGAAGCATACGCCTACTATATCGATGTAGCTGAAGAAGAAAAAGTAAAAGAGTTCACAGCGGAAATTGAAAAGAAATTTGGAAAAGTGGATATTCTTTTTAATAATGCGGGGACAGACACAGAAGGCGGCAAGCTTCACGAATACCCTGTAGAACTTTGGGATCGCTTAATGTCGGTAGATTTACGCGGAACATTTCTTGTAAGCAAATACGTTATTCCGCTGATGTTAGAAAATGGCGGGTCGATTATTAATAATTCATCCGTATCCGGACTGGCAGCAGACTTAGACCGTTCTGGCTATAACGCGGCGAAAGGTGCTATTACCAACTTAACAAGAACCATGGCAATTGACTACGCTCGTGAAGGTATTCGCGTTAACTCAATTGCTCCTGGAACAATTGAAACGCCTCTTCTTGATGATTTATCAGGCGCTGAAGAAGGAAAAAAATTCAGAAAAGCATATGAATGGGTCGATCCCATGGGCCGTTTAGGCAAACCAGAAGAAGTAGCCGGTGCCGTATTATTTTTAGCATCCGATGACAGCTCATATGTAACGGGTGACTGCATTACGGTAGATGGCGGTCATATGGCGTATACATGGCCTGGAAAAATGCTTTACGATAAAATGTGAGAATACAATTAGCTCTATACCTTAAGGTATAGAGCTTTTCCGTTTGCATTTTTTCTTTAAAATAGACGTGACATTATGTCAAGACAGGTGTAAACTTAAAGCAAAATTCTTTGCTTCTAGGAGGAAGACATGAAAACAAAACAATTATCAGAACGTCAGCTTCTTGGCATCGCAGGGCTAGGATGGCTCTTCGATGCAATGGATGTTGGCATTTTGTCTTTTATCATTGCAGCTCTTCACGCTGAATGGGGACTTTCCCCTACTGAAATGAGTTGGATAGGCAGCGTTAACTCGATCGGGATGGCCGTTGGAGCTCTCGTGTTCGGGCTGCTGGCTGATCGAATTGGGCGAAAAACCGTTTTTATTGTGACTCTTGTTCTTTTTTCAGTGGCAAGCGGACTTTCGGCTCTTACTACTACCCTTGCTGCTTTTTTAGTATTTCGATTTTTAATTGGAATGGGTTTAGGAGGAGAGCTGCCTGTTGCTTCTACCCTTGTGTCTGAGACCGTGGCGCCGGAAAAACGCGGTAAAGTGGTCGTCTTGTTAGAAAGTTTTTGGGCGTTCGGCTGGCTACTGGCAGCGCTTATTTCTTACTTTGTAATCCCAGCTTACGGGTGGCAGCTAGCTCTTATCCTAACGGCTATACCAGCATTTTATGCCATTTATTTGCGCATCAAACTGCCAGATTCTCCTCAATTTTTAGAGGCGACAAAGGAAAAGAAACCGTCTATTGCGGACAATGTAAGAAGCGTGTGGTCTAAGCCTTATCGTCAATCTACCGTTATGCTGTGGGTTCTGTGGTTTTGCGTTGTATTTTCATATTACGGCATGTTTTTATGGCTACCTAGCGTCATGGTCATTAAAGGATTTAGCTTAATCAAAAGCTTTGAATACGTATTGATTATGACATTAGCTCAGCTGCCTGGCTATTATACGGCTGCTTGGTTTATTGAACGCATGGGCCGAAAATTCGTATTGGTCACATATCTGTTAGGTACGGCTGCCAGCGCATATATCTTCGGAAATGCGGAGTCACTTTGGCTGCTGCTAACAGCAGGAATGCTGTTGTCTTTCTTCAACTTAGGCGCTTGGGGAGCTTTATACGCGTATACACCTGAGCAATATCCGACATCTATTCGAGGCACAGGAGCTGGAATGGCCGCTTCTTTTGGACGAATTGGAGGAATTCTAGGACCGCTGTTAGTTGGGTATATGTCAACTCAAGGTGTTTCTTTAACCGTTACGTTCTCAATCTTTTGTGCAGCTATTTTAATCGGTGTTGGTTCGGTTGTTTTTCTAGGAAAAGAAACCAAACAAAAGCAGCTCGCATAAAAAAAAGACGCTCTTTTAGAGCGTCTTTTTTGTGCTTATTATTTATTTTCTACTAGCTCTTTTTCGCCTGTCTCTACTTCCACGTCACGCTGAGCGAATACTTTCTTAGCTACGCTTAAAGCATTTAACACGCGAGGGAAACCTGTGTATGGAATTAATTGAATGATGCTTTCCACAATTTCATTCGGCTCTAGTCCAGCTGTTAAACCTGTGTTTAAATGCAGCTCAAGCTGAGGCTCTGTACCCTGAGTAACCAGTGATGAAATGGTTACTAATGCTCGCTGCTTATTCGTTAAACCTGGTCGTGAATAAATGTCTCCATAGGCAAATTCAATAATATATTTCCCAACGTCAGGAGCTAGGTCTTTTAAGTCTTCCGTAATTTTTAAATGAGTCGAAATATCATCGTTACTCGTTAACGTATATTCCATTAATTTATCTAAACCTTTTTGATAACTATTTTGTGCCATGTGAAATCAGCCTCCGTATTTTTTACTGACACCGCGCGGAATCAATGTTTGTTTTCGTGTATGTTTTCTACACTATCTACTTTAGCGCACAGTTTTTCTTTCGTAAAATACATATATTCAATACAACATATGCATTTTATCTATATAAAACAGAATGCTGTTCATTCATATAGTGGAGGAATTGTTTAGAGGCATATGAAATATATTTATCTTTTTTTAAAATCAATCCTAAATCCCATGAAATTGAAGGATTGGTAATAGGAATTGCTTTTACAACAGCAGAATCCACTTTTGCTGCAATGGACTGTGGAAAGATAGATACACCTAAGTTTTCCGCAATCATTTCACCAATAAAATCCCATTGAGAGCTCTCGTAAGCTACGTTAGGTTCAAACCCAGCTTGTTGACACGCCTGAATAAGCCGGTCGTGAAGCGTAAAATCTTCATTAAATAAAATAAATTTCTCTTGGGCTAGTTCATTAATTTCCACATGAGTTTTAGAGGCCAAAGGATGAGAATGGTGAATATATAAAAGCATTTTTTCAGAGATAAAAGGATTAATATCAAAAAGATGTTCATTTACTGGAAGCACCGCTACACCTAAGTCTAACTCTCCTTTTTCTACTGCTTTTTGAACACGATTGGCTCCGTATTCAATAAGTTTAATTGTGATATCTGGATAGAGCTGCTGAAACCCTTTAATAATCTTTGGAAAGAACAGGACTCCAATCAATGGAGGAATTCCAATTTTAATCATCCCTTTTTTCAGATTCATCACATCATATAGATAAGTCGATAGCTCATCAATGGATGCCATAACTTTTTGTCCTTGCGCATACACAACTTCCCCGGCATCCGTTAAATCAATCTGTCTTGCGGACCGGTCAATTAATTCTACTTCCAATTCTTCTTCTAAGTTTTTCACCATTTTGCTCAAGGTCGGCTGTGAAATATGAAGACTTTGAGATGCTTTAGTAAAGCTCCTTAATTTAGCAACTTCTAAAAAATAATTAAGCTGACGAATATCCATCTCTGCTCCTCCTATAGATAAAGCGAATATCTTTTATCTTATTTATTCATTTTACCTATTAACTTTTAAGATATACAGCAAAAAATCCAAACGATTTATCGTTCGGATATACCTTCACCTAAAATACTTTTGTCCTGTCCTTTTTTACTACGGTTATTTAAAATATTTTGGCTGCTTGTGCTGCTTGTTCTAAGCCACTTTCAATAATTTCTTGAGCACGATCCGGAAACTGATTATGTCCTTCAATAATAACGGAGTTCACGTCCGTGATTCCAAAGAATTGAAGTACGCTGCTAACATATTTAACGGCCATTTCGACCTCAGCTGCTGGACCTTCTGAATATACTCCGCCACGCGCGTTTAATAACATCACCTTTTTATCGCCCAGTAATCCCACAGGACCTTCAGGCGTATACTTAAACGTTTTGCCTGCTTGATTTAAATAATCAAAGTACGTATGAAGCACGGCCGGCACAGTAAAATTCCAAAGAGGAAAGGCAATGACAATTTTATCAGCTTTCACAAATTGTTCTAGGTAATGATTAGCAATTTCTGCTGCTTTGTTTTCCGCTGCCGTCACTTCTAGCCCTCTTGCTAATTTAAACTGACCGTTTATCATGTCAGCACCTAAATAAGGAAGTTCTTCTTTGAACAAATTCAGCTCCATTATTTCTTCACCTTGGTGCGATTGTTGATAGCTTTCTAAAAACGCATCATATAATTTTACGCTGACCGCTTCACTTGCCGATCTGTCATTTGCTTTTATAAAAAGAGTATAACTCATACTAAAACCTCCACTGATTGTTGATACTCTTATTTTATTCGCTTTGTCCTTGCGTTTCGAACGACTTTATAATGAAATACTTTCATACTTTAGTCGGAGAAATCTTATATAAGTAAGAATTTTTAAAGAGCCAAAAATCACATTGACAACGATAATCATTATCATTAAAATTAGAGAGAAATTATTATTTATCATTTAACGTAAGGGGAGCTTTTTATGTGGTCAAGTTTGGCTTTGTCGCTTCGTGAAGGTTTAGAAGCATCGCTTATCATTGGAATTATTTTAGCTCATGTTACAAAAATCGGCCGAAAAGACTTAAAATATTCCGTCTTTATTGGCGCTGCTGCTGGCCTTATTTTCAGCTTAGTATTTGGCTTTATTGGTTTTAATGAGGCGAAAGAGTTAGAAGAAGAGTCAGAAGAAATTTTTGAAGGAGTCATGATGCTTTTAGCTGCAGGCCTTATTGCTTATTTTATTCTGTGGTTGCACCGAAGCAAAGAAGTGACATCTTCAGTTACATCAAAAATTTCCAAAAGCTCTTCCAAGTGGGGATTAATCGTTTTAGCCTTTTTATCTGTCTTTCGTGAAGGAACAGAACTAATCATTTTTAATCTGACACAAGTGAATCAACACGCTTCTTCTATTGTATTCGGCAGTATAAGTGGCATTTTGCTGGCCGTCGTTATTACATACATTTTGTTCAAAACAGCTATTAAGCTGAACCTTTGGATTATTTTTAAAGCGCTTGGTATTTTCCTTATTTTTATTGGGGGAGAGTTATGCGGTGAAGGTTTGGTTAAGCTATTTGAAGCTGGTGGAGAACCCCTTGAGATAATTGGATTTAGTGTATTTACAGTTGCATCACTGTATCTATTCTTCCAAACGGAGTTAAAAAAATTAAGAGTAAGAAAACAAAAATCAGCATCATAATCATAAAAAAGCCGCCTAATGGCGGCTTTTTTAGTTTATAGATGAAACGGGAAGATGAATCACAACTTCCGTCCCTTGTTCTTCTTCACTTTTAATAAAAATCTCGCCTTTATGCTGACGGACAATAGTTTGTGCAATCGATAGTCCAAGCCCCGTTCCTCCCGTAGCTCTGCTTCTAGCTTTATCCACTCGGTAGAAACGTTCAAAAATATGTGCAAGATCTTCTTTTGGAATACCAATTCCATAGTCTTTCACTTTGATAATGACATCTTCCTGCTTTTTTTCAACGGTCACTTCAATTTTATCCGTACTGTATTTAATTGCATTATCAAGCAAAATAATCAGCACTTGCTTCATTTTTAGTTCATCCACTTCAATCATAATGGACGTTTGATCATAATGAAGAACTAATTCTCTCTTGTATACCTGCTGCAGCTGCTTAACGATTTGTTCAAAAATAAGAACAAGATCTGTTTGCTTCATATCAAGCGTTTGTTCTTTTTCCACACTTGCCAGATCAAGCAGCGTTTCAATCATTTTTTGCATTTTGGTTGCTTCCGCATAGATGGTGTCGATCGCATCCAGCGTAATTTCTTCATTTTTAATCCCTCTTCTTCTTAATAAATTAGAATAACTGCGAATAACGGTTAGAGGGGTTTTTAATTCGTGAGAAGCATCAGAAACAAACTGATTTTGCTTTTCAATATTTTCTCGCAAGCGGTCAATCATATGATTAAACGTAACGGTCATACCCTGCAGTTCATCTCTCGTCTCCGTTTGAATGAGAACTTTTTTAGGAACACCGCTCTCTTCAATCTCTTTCATCGTTGTGACCATATTTTTAATAGGATGCATAATGACGCGTGATAACCATCTTCCTCCTAAAAGCGACAGTAAAATGGACACAAGCGAACAAAAAATCAAAATTGATAGCAAAATATCTTTGCGAGTTTCAAAACCAGTCAGGAGCTCACCAATCTCAAGCGTTTCAACGACTTGATTATTGACTTTGACAGGCATGCGAATAACCAATACTTGTTTTTCTCTAATTTTGCGAAGCTTCACCTTTTTTTTCTTTGAAAATTCGGGCTTAATTTTCACCAGATGAGGATCATTTGATACTTGATTAATGACCGTAGAATTTTCTGAGACTGTTCGGATAAATGAATGGTTGGTCAAATAAAATTTTAGTAACTCCGGCGAGAGCTCCACGGAATGATCTTGCTGACCTTTTTGAATAATCTCGCGTGCTTTTTCGAATAAAATGTCCTGTTCCATATTCACCGTAGATTTAGTGAAGGAGAAAAAAACAACGATGTTCATGATTAATAAAATAACCACTAGCCATGCTGTTGTCAGCAAATTAATCTTCGTCGTGATCTTCATGTTTCTCCTCTTTCATCATATATCCTACGCCCCGCACCGTATGAATGAGAGAAGTAGAAAAACCTTCATCTACTTTTTTTCTTAAGTGGCGAATATACACATCAATTACGTTTGTTTCTCCTTCATATTCATAGCCCCAAACGTTTGTGAGAATCCCTTCTCTCGTGACAATTTTATTTTTATTCGTAAGCAAATACACGACTAAATCATACTCTTTCGGTGTCAACGTAATGGATTCATTGTTTCTTAGGACTTCCCTTGTTTCAAGATTAATGGTCAAATCACTGATCGTTAAGAGCTCTGCTTCAGCTTCTTTCGTTCCTGATGCTTCTACGAGCGAACGATAGCGAATACAAGAGCGAACTCGTGCTAACAGCTCTTCAATTTCAAACGGTTTTGTAACATAATCATTAGCCCCTTGGTCTAACCCCATTACCTTATCTAACGTCGTATTTCGGGCAGTTAATAAAATAACTGGCGTAAACACTTCCGCTTTCCGAAGTCTTCTTAACACCTCAATACCGCTCAGACTTGGAAGCATCACGTCGAGCAAAATGAGGTCATATTGAGCGGATATTGCCGTCTCTAAACCCGCTTTCCCGTCGTACTCAACATCTACTTCATAATCTTCAAATTCCAATTCAATCTTTAGCACTTTCGCAATTTGCGCTTCATCTTCCACAATTAAAATTTTCTCTTTCATATTATGCACCTCTCACCACATGTCTTAAGTGAAAGAATAGCTTCTTTAGATAAAAAAACAACACCTTTTTCAAAAGATGTTTGTTTTTTTATCTAAATCCTACTTTTTCAACATACTTGTTCTTTAGCTTATCCTTATTGTTTGTAAACATGAATGTTTTACGCATGAAGACCAATCGTTTGCTTTTCACCTAGAATCCAATTGACTACTGCTAAAAGTTCTTCAGGCGTTTGTGCTTCGATTTCTTTATGGTAAGCAGCAATCGCGTTATACAATGTGCTCATTTTATCAGCATCCTGCAGCACTGTCTGCAGCTGACTTTCTAACAATTGATCCGCCTTTAGTTCTTGAACTAAGTTTCGCTCTGTTAAATAGCGTAAATTCACCTCTTCTTGACCCGGTAAAGCAGAATGAACAAAAATCGGTAAATTTTTGCGAAGAGCTTCACTGACCGTGATACCACCTGGTTTTGTTACAATAGCATCCACTCGCTCATACAGTTCATTCATTTCTGTGCGTGATGAAATGTACGGAATTGGTGTAACGTGTTGTAGTTCCCACCCTTTGATTTCTTCATATAACTTTTGATTTTTGCCGCATAAGACAAAGTAATGAAAATGGCGCGCGTCTTTTAAATCATTGTAAAAATCCATAATATTGCCTAGACCGCTGCTGCCTCCGGCAATTAAAATATTTCGGTTACCATGATGCTTAACAGTTCTTGTTTTTGTTATTTCTTCATGTACCGGTATCCCTGTGACCATCATATTTTGAAGTGGAATTTCACTTTGAGCACGAAGCCCTCTTTTTACTTCTTCACTAGGAAGAAAGTGAAAGTCAATCTCTTCTTTTCCCCATAAATTATTAATAAAGAAATCCGTGTAGACATTTATAATAGGAACATTGCACTTGCCTTTTGCTTTTAATTGGCTGAGCAAATAAGAAGGAAATCCATGTGTGCATATAATTAAATCCGGATTTTCTTCTTTAACTAAGTGCTCCATTTTTTTTGCGAATACGTGATGATACCATTTGAATGAATGAACAGGCGGTTCATAAAAGAGATGTTTGTATGCCATATTGTATGTTTCTGGAGCATAACGAATCCATTTCAAATATGTGCCTGTAACCACTTTTTCTAATAGTTCGTTTGTATAACTTAATAAATCTATTTTTTTATAACAAATATTTGTTGTTCTTCTTTCCAATATATCCATTAACGCCTCTGCCACTTGATGATGGCCAGAAGGCATTTTTAGAAGAGGTAAAAATAAAACCTTTTTCAACTGTTTCATCTCCTATTCTAAAAGCAGTTTCTTCCTCTCCTTTTTATATCATTAAATGCCCTTGAATTTCGGATTTTAATTGATTTTTAATGTGAAATTCATCGTTTTTTTAGAGTGTCAATCTAAACTAAGAGTGAAAAGTACTGCATAAGGAGAAAACAAATGAACCTCAATTACGAAGTATTTCAATGGATTAACTCGTTTGCTGGTAAATCCAGCGCAATGGATTCTGTCATGGTTATCATTACGAATAGCGTTCCTTATTTTATAATGGCTTGTTTGCTTTTGCTTTGGTTTAGCGGAAAAACAGAAAGAACAATTTATCACCGTTATACGGCTTTATACATGTTGTTTACAATTGTCCTTTCTCTTTGTATCAATGAAGTCATTCACCTGGTGTATTACCACCCGCGTCCGTTTGTGACTCATCATGTTCATAAGCTGATTCCGCACCCGGCTAATTCATCTTTTGTCAGTGATCATTCGATTTTAGTCTTTTCTGCTGCTTGGATCATGTGGTTACGAAAAAACAAATGGAGAAGCGTCATTTTTATATGGGCTGCCATCTCGGGCCTTTCACGCATTTACGTAGGTGTCCACTATCCAGCAGATGTACTTGGAGGCATGGTAATTGCGGGAGCTATCAGCTGCTTTGTTATCTATCTTTCAGATAAAACAGCTCCTCTTATCCAGCGATTATTCTGGATTCACGATGTGATTATCAAGCGTATTCCGTTTCTGTCTCCTTACACGCATGAACAAATTAGTAAAAAAAATCATTCAGCTTAAAGACGCTGAAACAAAAATAGTATAGTTGAAGTGAAAAACGAACCACTAATCAAACCGTTTGATCAGTGGTTCGTTTTTTTTGGTTACGATGAACGTAGATTTTATCTGTTTCGTTCCTTCTGGCAGTTGATTGGAGGACAAAGCGAAGTCTTGCACGGAAATCAACTACCGTGTCACAAGCGGTCCATACGAGCTCATTTATCCGATTTGTTCGTCTTTAGATTGCATTGATTTCGTTATATCTCAATCTCTTTTTATTATTTATAAAAAAAAGATTGTTCACTTTCTTGACTTTCACTTTTATTTATTTTATATTAGTTGATGTATCAAACATTGATGTATCAAATATTAATCCATCAATAAATATCATAGAAAAAAGGGAGCGACTTTCTTGTCACATTCATGTTCTGAAAAAGCAAATGTTCTGTATGCTCTGCAAGAAGTTAATAAACAAATTAATCAAAAGTTTGAGCATTGTACCGGTGTTAGCCAATCACGTCTTGATATTTTACATCAGCTTTATGAAACAGGTGAAATGAGTCAAAAGGCGCTTCAACAGCAAGTAAACATTGATAATGCTGCAATTACAAGGCATTTAAAGCAGCTAGAAGAAAGAGATGTTGTATCACGCCGTAAAAATCCTGATGACAACCGCGTAACATTTGTAAAGCTTACGAAAAGCGGACATGAAAAAATCGGTGCATTTCGAAACGAAAAAGCTCGCTTTATTGATGAAGCATTTAAAGATTTCAGCGAAGAAGAACAGCTGCTGCTTTCCAAAATGCTTGAGCGTTTAAAAGTAAACATTTCGGCCATTGAACGGTCATAACATTTTTAACATAAAGGAGAGTTCATCATGACACAAACAAAAACACTAAACAATGATTTCCAAGATATTATTACAGGGCGCAGATCTATTCGTTATTACGATCCATCTGTCAAAATCAGCCGTGAAGAAATGAAAGAAATTTTAACAGAAGCGACGCTAGCTCCATCTTCTGTTAATGCACAGCCTTGGCGCTTTCTAGTAATTGATAGCCCTGAAGGAAAAGCAACACTAGCTCCGCTTGCTAAATTTAATCAATCACAAGTAGAAACATCGGCAGCTGTTATTGCGATATTCGGCGATTTAAAAAGCGAAGAAAATTTAGATGAAATTTACGATAAAGCTGTTGAACTAGGCTATATGCCACAAGAAATTAGAGATATGCAAATTCCAAAAATCAAAGCGCACTACGCAGCTGCTTCTGAAGAATTAAATAAAGAAACGGTATTAATTGACGGCGGTTTAGTATCTATGCAGTTAATGCTTGCTGCACGTGCTCACGGTTATGATACGAATGCTATTGGCGGTTATGAAAAAGATCAAATTGCCGAAGCATTCGGTTTAGACAAAGAACGCTATGCACCGGTTATGTTACTTTCAATCGGCAAAGCAGCAAATAGCGGTTACCCTTCTGTACGTTTACCAATTGAAAAAGTAGCTCAATTTAGATAATAAAAAAGGTGCTGTGTATTCAGCACCTTTTTTTATCCTCCACTAACGGGTGGAATAAATGCAACGGTATCTCCCGTTCCAATGATTTCTTCATCTGTTACAAACTCTTCGTTGACTGCTGTCATCGTTTGATTCAGAGAGGACAGCTTATATGTTTTTTGTACATATTCCTTTAATTCCTTCACTGTTATATCTTGCTTATCAACTGTTACTTGTTCCACTCCAGCCTCTTCACGTATAGCAGCGAAAAATAAGACGTTAATCATTTTTACATCTCCTTCAATGGCTTTCCTTCAGGATATTCTTTTGTTTCTAACTGATCCCCAATCCATTTTGTTCCATCTTCCCAAAATTCCTTTTTCCAAATTGGCACAATTTGCTTAATACGTTCAATAGCATACTCATTTGCTTCATAAGCTGTTTTGCGATGCGGAGAAGAAACCGCAATAACTACTGCGACTTCTGTTATATCAAGCTTTCCGATTCGATGAGTAATAGCTGTCAAAGCATCCGGCCACTTTTCCTGAATTTCGTCACCAATTTGGCTGAGCATTTTCACTGCCATTGGCACATAGGCTTGATATTCAAGAGAGAGCGTCTTTTTGCCTTTTGTAAATTCTCTTACCGTTCCAATAAATGTCGTAATAGCTCCCGCGTCTCTTCTAGAAACTTTTTTAATTATTTCATCTACCGCAATTGGCTGATTTACTACTTCAAATAAGTGCTGGTTCATCTTCTTTCCCCCACTTCTTTCAATAAAAAATTAAGATAAAGCTCGTCTTCTTGTAAGTGAAACATTGGATATGCTCGCTGCACTTCGTTTTTAAGCGGAATGTGACTAATCACGCATATGATATTGGTTAGAGAGGAAAGCAGAACAAGATCTTCTTCGCTTCGAATCAAGACTGCTTTTGGATAGGATTCTTTTTTATATCCTTCAACAAAAATGACATCTGGCGAGAAAAATTGATAAAAATCAATCAGCTTTTTTAGGCTCCAGTCTTTACTGTTTGCCTTAAGCTGAAGGATCCCACCTCCTTCTACACCTGCCACATCGGCACCTGCTTGCTGGTGGCGATGACTGTCTTTTAGCTCACTGCTGCTATCTGGAGGTCCGCCGTGTCCATGGTGCTTAATAGAACCTACACGTAGATCGAATTGTTTCGCTTTTTTAATTAGCCTTTCCACTAAAGTCGTTTTTCCGCTGTTTTGAAATCCAACTACTTGTAAAACGGTGCAACTTGCTACCAAGGCCATTCACTTCCCTGCACGTCATCTAGCAATAAGACGTCAACCAGCATTCCTTCTTTGTACCCTCTCGTCCCTCCGGGAAATATAATTAACGTATCCGCATGAGCTAAAGAAGAAACAGCACTAGATTTTGTAAAGCTTAATGGAGAAGCAATCAGCTGTCCTTCCCTGTATGAAAGCCTGCCAGATACAAATCGCATAAAAGGATTTGGCTTTAAGAAGTCTTTTCCTAACAAAGCTTTTTCTTTCCGGAGATGAGGGGTTCTTTTCCCCGCATATGTACTGATGACCGGACGAGCTAGCAGTTCAAAACCAACGTAGCAGGCCGTAGGGTTTCCCGATAGACCAAATAAAAGCTTGTCTTCCATACGTGCAACTGTTGTGACACTGCCTGGTCTCATCGCTATTTTATTAAAAAGAACTTCGGCCTGTAATTGCTTATACACCTCTGGTAGATAATCATAATCTCCTACTGAAACGCCCCCCGTTGTAATCAGTATGTCCACTTCTGATAGCGCAGATTTTACCGCGCTGTAGCACTGACTTAAATCATCGGGCATAATACCAAAATAGTTTACTTCTCCTCCAGCTTTTTCAATTTGGGCACGAAGCATATGAGCATTGCTATTACGAATTTTCCCTCGCTGAACAGGATCACGTACTTCCACTAGTTCACTTCCCGTTGCAAGTAATCCAACTACAGGCTTTTTGAAGACAGCTACGTTACTATAACCAAATGTGGCTAGAAGAGCAGCTACTCCCGGAGTGATATACGTTCCTTTTGAAACTAACATGGTGCCTTTTTTTGTTTCTTCTCCTTGAAACGAAATGTTATCTCCGCTGTTAAACGACCGCTTGATTTGAACGACGGGCTGGTTGTCTTTTGTATATTCTTTTGTTACTTCAAGCATTGCCACCGCATCGCAGCCTTTTGGAATAGGAGCTCCTGTCATAATACGCACAGCCTGCATCGCGTTGACTGTATGTTCAAAAACAGAACCCGCTCCTATCTCTCCTCGAACATCCAGTTCTACTGGATGAAGTGATGATGCTTTTTTCGTATCTTGTGACCGAATAGCAAAACCATCATATGGAGAACGATTAAAAGCAGGAACATCATGATCTGCCATTAAATCTTCTGCTAAAAATCTGCCGTGAGCTTCTTCAAGCGCAATGATTTCTTGCTTTCCGCTTTTGACATACTGCATCACTCGCCCAACGCATTCTCCGACAGGGATAGGAGTTCGCTTTTCTCTCATTTTTTCACTCCTTTACTCATCCTAATAAACGATAATATAAACTTCTCGCAAATTGAATATCATTCGTTCCATGAATAAATACACGGCCATCTTGAAAAATAACAAAGCGCTGCTCTGGAAGCTGACATGACAGAAGATATGGGTTGCGGTCTACTTTCCCTTGGTTTTTTAAACGCTTTTCCAATTCATCAAAGTTGTGTAAATGCTGCTGCGAGGGTCTGATCTGAACCGTCTCTCTGCCGCAAAGAACTTCTGTTTTAAGCTGATTTTCATACGCTAAGTACGGATATGTGCGTGCCGATCCGCAAGAAGAACATTCATAACTTTTCATTTTACCCGTCTTAAATTCAGCGTGCTGATTATTCCAGACGTCAAAAGTTAGAAATGTGTGTCGCAAAGCTTCAACGTCTCCCACTAAAATTTTTAATGCTTCGGTTATTTGATAGGCTGCCACAATTTGAACGGCTGGACTGATAATTCCTGCTGTCTCACACGTCGCTCCTCCCACAGGCACTTTTTTCAATATGCAGTGCAGACAAGGGGTTACGTTTGGGATAACGGTATAAGTGGTGCCATAACTCCCTACACATGAGCCGTAGATCCAAGGAACTTCATACTTATGTGACAAATCATTTAAAATAAAGCGAATGTCGAAATTGTCTGTCGCATCGATAATCAAATCAGCTGTTTGGACGATACTTTCTAAATTAGCAGGCTGAGCATCCATCACCAGCGCTTCGATTTTCACTTCTGTGTTTATTTGACGCAAACGATTTTTGGCTGCTACAGCTTTAGGCAGTTTGTTTTGCGCATCTTGTTCTGTATAAAGCTGCTGACGCTGCAGATTACTCCATTCTACATAATCACGATCTACAAGAGTCAATTTTCCAATTCCAGCACGCACGAGAGCTTCTGCACTAGCGCTGCCTAGAGCCCCTGCGCCTACAACTAAAACATGCTTACTTCTAATTTGCTGCTGCCCTTTGTTTCCAATGGGCTGGAAAAGCTGCTGACGTGAATAACGTTCTGTCACTCTTTTCTCTCCCTTTCTCGTTCAATCTATGACTTCACTATCTATTCCTTCGTCAAAGATATTTCTTTAAAAACATGCTATTATACACATAAAGCTAAGCTGCTTTACGGACGCTTATGTGCATAAATATACAACTATATTTTGATGGAGGTATTTAATAAATGTCCATTGCCGGCATTGTATTAGCAGGAGGAAAATCTTCTCGCTACGGTCAACCAAAAATGTTTGAAACCTATAACAAGAAATCATTTTACGAATATAGTATAGATGCATTAAAAGAAAATCACGTCACACCTATACTTGTGTCTACCAACCAAGATTTACTTCCTTATTTTCAAAGAAAAGATGTTTCATTTGCAGTTGAAAAATGCCCGTATCAAGGACCTTTGTATGCAATTCATCATGCTTTAACTGCAATTGATTGCCGTGCTGAATGGTTCTTTATTCTTTCGTGTGACATTCCTTTTGTTAATGCTGAGTTTGTTCATAATATGATTACCCTAACTCAGGCGAACTCAGCTGATATTGTTCTTCCTGTTCAGCCAAATCACATGCACCCGCTTCTAGCCCTCTATCACCGTAGAACGCTTCCTCTTATTGACCAACTCGTTACACAAGGTGAAAGAAGGCTCACAGGATTGTTGAATCAGGCAAACGTCCTTCGCGTGCCTTTTTCAGCAGAAGATCCTACTTTTATAAATGTAAATCATCGCAGTGATTGGCATTTATAAGGCTTTTTTTGAATTATCCACCAATATGAGACATTTCCACTTTCTCAGCGCCTTGGACCTGTCTTCCGTTAGCCCGCTCATCTGAGTAACGATCTTTCCGATGATTCCAGATATCAGAAATGGTGTCACAAACAGTATGATCAGATGCTTGTGATCGTATCAGTTTCCGGAGGTCGTACCCTTTTGACGCAAACAAGCAGGTATAGAGCTTTCCTTCAGCCGATACTCTTGCGCGTGAACAAGTCGAGCAGAATGAATCTGTCACGGATGAAATGATACCAATTTCCTCTTCTGTCCCAACATACCGATACCTGGTAGCTACTTCTCCCGTGTAATGAGGCGGAATTTCTTCAAGAGGCATTTCTTGTCCAACTATATCAAGAATTTGTTTCTTTGTTATAACCTCATCCATTTTCCATCCGTTTGAATTTCCAACATCCATGTATTCAATAAAGCGCAGCGTATGTTTTTTGCCTTTAAAATATTGGGCCATCGGAAGGATATCCTGCTCGTTCTTGCCTTTTTGGACAACCATGTTTATTTTGACTGAAATCCCCGCAAGAGCTGCTGCCTCTATTCCTTCTAACACTCGTTTGACGCTTCCTCGATTTCCGTTCAGCTCTTGAAATCTCACTTCATCAAGCGAGTCTAAGCTGACGGTTACTCTTGATAATCCCGCTTTTGATAAGGCTTCTGCATGCTTCTTTAACAGTGAGCCATTTGTTGTTATGGCAATATCATCTATACCCTCAATTTGCTTCAGACGATTGATTAGATCTGGCAAGCCTTTTCTTAGCAGTGGCTCTCCTCCCGTTATACGCACTTTTTTTACTCCTAGCGATACGAATAATCTCGTGAGTCTCTCTAATTCATCAAACGAAAGAATATTTTCGGCAGGTAAAAATGGATAGTCTGCCCCAAAAATTTCTTCAGGCATACAATATCGACAGCGAAAGTTACAGCGATCTGTTACGGACAAACGCAAGTCTCGTAAAGGGCGCTTTAACGTATCAACTATAGTGTATGACATCTGCCTCATCTCTCCTCTCTAGCTGTCAGCTTCTCCACAGCAGATTAACTTTCTCTTAAAATTCTTTCCGGGCATGTATAAATATTCAACGAATCACTTCGGATAAACCCTACCGTTGTAATTCTCAATTCTTCTGCTAGATTTAAAGCAAGTTCAGTCGGAGCGGATTTTGAAAGAACCACTTCACACCCGATCTTCGCTACTTTCAACAAAATTTCTGAAGAAATACGGCCGCTGAAAACGACTACTTTATCCCTAATTGAAATATGGTGTTTTAAGCAATACCCATATAGTTTATCTAGAGCATTATGCCTGCCAATGTCCATTCTGCTAAGCATGAAACCATTTTTATCACAAATGGCAGCGTTATGAACGCCACCCGTTTCTTGAAACGTAGCAGCAGATTGCTGCAGCTTATTCATGAGTTGAAAACAATCCTTAATTGAAAGTTCTACCGATATATCATTCATTTTTTTAGCAGTCAGCGCATCATTTATAAAGACAAACCCTTGTCTGCTCGCCCCGCAGCAAGACGTGATATATCGTTTATTTTGAAGGTTTTGAAAATACGGGTTTAATTTATCTATTGTAACATGAACATACCCTTCTTTTTCTTGAACCCATATGTTTTTAATGTCTTTGTATTCTCGAATAACCCCTTCAGATGCTAAATAGCCAATTACCATATCTTCAATGTATTGAGGGCTACATACCATCGTGACAAACTCTTCTTCATTAATTTTCACAGTCACAGGAAACTCCGTTACAATTTTATCTTCCACGCTTTCCATTTCACCATTTTTAAATCTAAGAACTGTACGCTTCTTAACGGTCGAATTCATGTGATGTCTCCTTTTTTAAATAATGTTTTTATCAAAAACAAATACGGAAACCGCTATATTTTCTTTTATTTTCATATCTGAAAATAAATTAACCAGCTTTGCTCCTACCAATTCTTCTAGCCCTTCCGGCGGATTCGATGCATATACATCTTGAATCATTTTTGTTCGAGCTAAATGAACCATGTCACACCCTTCAGAAGTGCTTGCAATAAATGTTTCTGTCGGAGTTAAATTTCCATACAGTGTTGAGACAGCCATATTTTCAACAAAAACCGTATGTATTCTTTCCGGTCCTTTTCCAAATAAATCTTTTCGAAGCTTCCGAATAATATCATTAAATTCATGAATTGTTTTTGACATAATCAACGCTCTCCCACCGATTAAAATTAAATTGTGCATTTTATTCCTACAGTTTTTTTATCATAAATCAACACTTCAAAAAATAAAAGCCTAAAATCTTTGCAGCAAAACTTTTGAAGAGAGTTGGGTATTTAAAAAAGTTGTGCATTTAAAAACGTAGCGATATAATTATAAATAACCGAGATGGAATAATAATAATAATGAATTGTTATTACTCTATCACTTTTTCTTAACGATATAAATGGGCCGGATTGGCATATTAGTAAGACCTGCTAGTAAACTATTCCACCATGATTGCACTTCCCTTATTTAATTAGGCATGTGTATTCATGGTGGTTTTTTGTTTTATATAAAGGAGGAAAACAAATGAGTCGTGAAATCATCACTGTTCATATAAATGGCAGCGAATACAAGGCAGCTTCAGGTTCTACCATACTCGAAATTATTAACCAGCAAAACATCGAGCATCCTCAGATTTGTTATGTGCCTGAAGTAGACCCTATTCAAACTTGTGACACATGTATTGTTGAAATGAATGGCGAGTTAGTTCGTTCTTGTTCTACAAAAGCTGAAAACGGCATGAAGATTGAATTACAATCAGCACCCGCAAAAGCGGCACAGACGGAAGCAATGGATCGCTTATTAGAAAATCATTTGCTATACTGCACCGTTTGCGATAATAACAACGGAAACTGTAAATTACATAATACAGCCGAAATGATGGAGATTGAACATCAAAAATACCCCTATACGCCAAAGGCCTCAGAGGATGAAGTCGATATGTCTCATCCGTTTTACCGTTATGACCCTAATCAATGCATTGCTTGTGGACAATGTGTAGAGGTTTGTCAAAATCTTCAAGTTAATGAAACGCTCTCTATCGACTGGGAAGCGAAACGTCCCCGCGTTCTCTGGGATGATGGTGTAGCAATCAATGAATCTTCTTGTGTGAGCTGCGGTCAATGTGTAACAGTATGCCCTTGTAATGCCTTAATGGAAAAATCTATGCTCGGAGAAGCTGGATTCATGACCGGACTTCCAAAAAGCGTTTTGAATCCAATGATTGATTTAGTTAAAGAAGTGGAACCAGGGTACAGCGGAATTTTTGCTGTTTCAGAGGTGGAAGCAGCTATGCGTGAAACTCGGACGAAAAAAACAAAAACCGTCTGTACATTTTGCGGAGTTGGATGTTCATTTGAAGTGTGGACAAAAGGCCGCGAAATCCTTAAAGTTCAACCTAGCTCAGATGCTCCCGCAAACGCTATTTCAACCTGTGTGAAAGGAAAATTCGGCTGGGATTTTGTAAACTCTGAAAAACGTATTACTAAGCCTTTAATCCGAAAAAATGGCGCATTTGTAGAGTCGTCATGGGAAGAAGCGCTCGATTTAGTAGCAAGCAGGTTAAACTCCATCAATCAGCAGTACGGACATGGATCCGTTGGTTTTATCTCTTCTTCTAAGATTACAAACGAAGAAAACTATGTTATTCAAAAGCTGGCTCGCCAAATGTTTGAAACAAATGACGTAGACAACTGTTCTCGCTACTGTCAGTCTCCTGCAACCGATGGATTATTTCGAACAGTCGGAATGGGAGGCGATGCCGGCACGATAAAAGACATCGCAAAAGCTGGACTGGTTATCATCGTTGGAGCTAACCCTGCCGAAGGTCACCCTGTATTAGCAACTCGTATCAAACGCGCGCATAAGCTTCATGACCAAAAACTAATCGTCGCAGATTTGCGCAAAAACGAAATGGCTGAACGCTCTGACATTTTTATCAGTCCAAAACAAGGTACGGACCAAGTATGGCTAATGGCTGTAACAAAATACATGATTGATCAAGGATGGCACAACGAAAAATTTATCCAAGAAAACGTCAACTATTTTGAAGACTTTAACTCTTTGCTTGAAAAGTACACGCTTGAATATGCTGAACAAATTACGGGTATTTCAGCAGCAACACTCATTCAAATAGCTGAAATGATTCGAGACGCCGATGGAACCTGTGTGCTGTGGGGTATGGGCGTGACGCAAAATACAGGAGGCTCTGATACATCAGCGGCTATCTCAAACCTGTTGCTTGCTACTGGAAACTATCGACGCCCTGGTGCAGGCGCTTATCCACTCCGAGGCCACAATAACGTGCAAGGCGCATGCGATATGGGAACTCTTCCCGCTTGGCTTCCAGGTTATCAGCACGTCACGGACTCAGTCGCTCGAGAAAAATTTGAAAAAGCATACGGCGTGAAAATTAAAGACAAGCCGGGTCTTGATAATATCCAAATGCTTCATTCAATTGATGAAGGAAAAATGAAAGCTATGTACCTTGTAGGAGAAGATATGGCTCTTGTCGATTCGAACGCTAATCACGTACACGAAATATTATCAAATCTAGATTTTTTTGTTGTCCAAGACATTTTCCTTTCAAGAACGGCTCAATATGCTGATGTTGTACTCCCTGCTGTTCCTTCTCTTGAAAAAGACGGAACGTTTACCAATACGGAGCGACGCGTACAAAGATTGTATCAAGCATTGCCAACGCTTGGTGATTCGAAGCCGGATTGGTGGATTGTTCAAGAGATTGCAAACCGCTTAGGTGCAAATTGGACGTATACACACCCTGGTGACATCTTTTCAGAAATGGCTAGTCTATCACCTCTGTTCAGCCAAGCCAGCTACGAAAACCTTGAAGGCTGGGATAGCTTCTTATGGGGGAGCTTAGAGGGGAAAAGCACGCCTTTACTTTACGTCGATGGGTTTAATTTCCCAGATAAAAAAGCGCGCTTTGCTTTATCAGATTGGGTTCTTCCTGCTGAATTTCCAGAGGAATATGATTTGCACATTAATAACGGACGAATGTTAGAACATTTTCATGAAGGGAATATGACCAATAAATCGAGCGGTATTCAATCAAAGGTACCGGAAGTATTTGTAGAAATTTCACCTCAGCTTGCCAAGGAGCGTGAAATTGAAGACGGTTCGCTTGTCAGATTAATCTCACCGTTTGGAGCAGTAAAAGTACAGGCATTAATTACAGAGCGAGTAAAAGCAAATGAGCTGTATCTTCCGATGCACTCCGTTCATAAAGATTCGGCTATTAACTTCTTGACGGGACCTGCAGTCGACCAACGAACAAATACGCCGGCTTACAAACAAACAAAAGTACGGATGGAAGTATTAAGCAAAGGTGGAAAAACGCCTTTACCGTCTACAAATCCGCGTAACAAAAAACGTCATCCTCAAAATGGGGTCGAGGTTCAGCGTAAATGGAATCGTCCTGGCTACGTCCATTTAACAAGTAAATAGGAGGAGAAAAGATGGCACAACCTATTACAGAAATTAAAAAGCCTCTTCTAAGCGAGGAAGAAAAAAAACAGCAAAAATTAGAAGACTTGACTTCTCTGCTGGCAGATAATGAAGAAGCGCTGAATCGTATTCTCGGTATTGTCGGAGAACTTAACGACATGGGTGTTCTTGAAGCTGCTGATTCAATGATTCAAGCAAAAGAAAAAATCTCAAAAATTGCGCTTCATCAAATTTCTAGAGAACCCGTAACCAATTTAATTAATACCCTTATGGGTGCAAGCAGCGGTTTGATGAAGGCAGACCCAGAGGTAACTGCTAAACTTGTTAACAGTGCAACAGCTGGTATGAACGAAGCAAATGAATATGTAAAAACAGGAAAAAAAGTAAGTGCGTTAGCTCTTATAAAAGCGCTAAATGATCCAGATGTTAATCGTGCAATTGGATTTGGACTTCACTTTTTAAAAGGAATGGGCAAAGCGTTGGAAGAGTAAATAAGGCAGCGACTTGAAAGTTTTTCCCTTTCAAGTCGCTGTTTTCTTTTTAGGAAGTCCTTTTCTAAGTGAACGTGATATAGTTATACTAAATTGCTCTACTAAAACTAATTGAGGTGACACGATGCAACAATACTTTAAACCCTTATTCGCACTATTATTTTTAATTATGTTTACTGCTGCTTGTTCAAACGGAACAAATACGAGTCAATCAGCGGCTCAGCACCAAAACGTCAGCTTAACGATATCCGCTGCAGCCAGCTTAAAAGATGCGCTTACCGATATTCAAAAGCAATATGAAACAAAGCATCCGAATGTCGACTTAAAATTTAATTTTGGGGCTTCAGGCTCGCTGCAACAGCAAATCGAAAACGGCGCACCGGCTGATTTGTTTTTTTCAGCAGCGGAAGATAAGTTTGATGCACTGGTAAAGTCAGGAGTTATTTCTAAAGAAAATGGAACTGACTTGGTTGGCAACGATCTTGTGCTTATCGTCCCAAAGAATAATTCGGCTGCCATCAAAAATTTTGAAGATCTATCAAAGCCTGCTGTTCAAAAAATTGCACTTGGCATACCGGAATCCGTTCCTGCCGGACAGTATGCAAAAGAGACTTTTGAACACATGAATCTGTGGAAAAACATTGAGCCTAAAACCGTCTATGCAAAAGACGTACGCCAGGTGCTTTCCTATGTGGAGACAGAAAACGTTGAAGCTGGAGTTGTTTATAAAACCGATGCGTTGATTTCAAAAAAAGTGAAGATTGTCGCCACTGCAGATCATAGCACTCACAAACCAATTGTATATCCTGTAGGCGTTATTAAGGATTCGAAACATCCACAAGAAGCAAAGGATTTTTATCAATTTTTACAAAGTAAGACGGCTCTTAACACGTTTAAAAAATACGGTTTCACTGCGAATTGAGATTGCTATGATTCAAGAGTTTTTATCTCCTCTTCAGCTATCGCTTAAAATTGCATTAGTAGCGGGATTTGTCGTGATTATTCTAGGCACTGTTATAGGAAAACTGTTATCCAGGAAACACTTTAAGGGAAAAGTGATGGTTGAAACGGTGTTGATGCTACCATTGGTCCTGCCTCCGTCCGTTGTTGGATTTTTATTGATTGTCATATTCGGAAAACACAGCCTACTTGGCCGAGCAATTGAATGGGTCTTTCAACAACCCGTTATTTTTACGTGGTGGGCAGCTGTTATTGCATCCGTTGTCGTTGCGTTTCCCCTTATGTATCAATCTGCCAAAACGGGCTTCCAAGGCGTTGATCATGAAATTGAAGACGCAGCTCGAGTAGATGGTGCAAGCGAATGGAAAGTCTTTTTCTTTATTTCCATTCCTTTAGCTTCTAAAGCTATCGTAACAGGAGGTGTGTTAAGTCTGGCAAGAGCACTCGGAGAATTTGGAGCCACTTTGATGTTTGCTGGCAATATTCCAGGTGAAACTCAAACTGTTCCTACCGCTATCTACGTCGCGATTGACTCTGGAAACATGAATCTCGCTTGGCTATGGGTTATCTCGATCGTCTTTCTTTCCTTTCTTATGCTGCTTTTTGTTCAGCTTAAACAAAAGTAAAAGGATGCCTCTTACACAAAGAGGCATCCTTTTACTTTTGTACCGCTTTTTCAATTTTACATACATCATAAATTAAAAAGGAGCTAATCAAATGTAGATCATACATTTGATTAGCTCCTGTTATAAGTAAGGTAAGCCACCAAAAATATGTATTTGGTGGAGACGGTGGGAGTCGAACCCACGTCCAGAAATATCGCCACTTAAGCGTCTACGAGTGTAGTTGGCATATTGATCATTCGCGAGCTGTTCTGCCTACCAACAGGCGTCCCAGTCGCTAGTCTGATTATTCTCTTCCTTCGTCCTCAGACGGCGAACTCCGGCGTAGCCCACTTAAAGTGAGTCCCTTACCCTACCACATGGGCGATGGAGGGAGGAACCGCTAAGCTACTATTATGCAGCTAAAGCGAAGTTATTGTTAGATTTGCCAGTTATTATTGGCGTTGATGTTTTAACGAGGCCATCTCCTCGACTCGCAACCTAAGCTCGAACTATCCCTGTCGAATCCGTAACGTCCCCATATAAAAGGGAGTCGGAATGTGTAAGAAAAATTCTTACATCAGATAGCGACTTCAGTGTGCAAAATGAAATCTAACTGATAACAATATTTATTATATCACAAAATGAGCATTTTGCAATTGTAAGATTTTGTAATTTTACATCTTTTGACGATCACGAAATGCTCGTTCGATATCACGCTTGGCTTCTTTACGCTTTAAGTCTTCACGCTTATCATATTTCTTTTTACCCTTACCAAGCCCTAGTAAAACCTTTGCGTATCCATTTTTCAAATACACTTTTAACGGAACTAGTGAATAACCTGTTTCTTTTGAATAGCCAATTAGCTTGCTGATTTCGCGTTTATGCAGCAATAGCTTTCGTGTACGAAGTGGCTCATGATTGTATCGATTTCCTTGTTCGTAAGGACTAACGTGCATATTGTGTAAAAATACTTCTCCGTTTTGCACACGAGCAAAAGAGTCCTTTAAATTCACACGACCATTACGAATTGATTTAATTTCCGTTCCTTGTAGAACAATACCCGTCTCATATGTTTCTTCAATAAAAAAGTCGTGGCGGGCTTTTTTGTTTTGTGCAATTAATTTCCCTTCACCTTTTGGCATAAAACGTTCCTTCCCTTCAGCCGTACTTACGTATATGTATGATATTATGTATCATTTTACTGTATGGAAATCTAAACAACAACTAAAACGTTTAATAGAGCTGTTTTGAAGCAGAAGGTCTATCCTTCTGCTTCACTGCTGTCGATTATTTGCGCTTTTTCTTTTTACGCTTAACGTTTGGAGCGCCTTCGAAGAATCTTTTTTTCTTTTTCTTCTTTGGTTTTTGAGTAGACCACTCTTCATTTTTGCTTCGGCTGCCCTCTCGACCTTTTCCTTTATCGTCTTTGCGTGACTTTTGTTTTGCCTTAATCACTTTAGGACGATCTTTAGATAAGCGTTTGCGGCCTTCTTTCATTCCCACAATAACAAAGTCCACTGAACGCTCGTCTTTATTCACATCGGCAACTTTCACTTCAATTTCGTCTCCAATTCGGAAGACGTTGCCCGTTCTTTCTCCAATCATCGCATAATGACGTTCGTCGTAACGATAATAGTCATCCGTTAAGTCACTAACATGAACTAACCCTTCAATCGTATTTTCCAGCTCCACGAACATCCCAAAGTTTGTAACAGAGCTAATAATACCATTGAATACTTCCCCAACTTTATCAGCCATAAACTCAGCTTTTTTCATATCGTCCGTTTCTCGCTCAGCGTCAACTGAACGACGTTCCATATTAGAAGAATGCTCAGCAACATCAGGCAGAAGCTCGCGCCATTTTTCTTGCGTTTGCTGATCTGTTTTTCCTTCAATTAAATACGTACGAATGAGACGATGAACGATTAAATCCGGATAACGACGGATTGGAGACGTAAAATGCGTATAGAATTCAGCTGATAAACCAAAGTGGCCTAAACTTTCTGCTTCATATTTCGCTTGTTTCATCGAACGAAGCATAACAGTTGAAATAACCATCTCTTCAGGCGTACCCTTTACTTCTTCTAAAATATCTTGCAGCGCACGCGGATGAATATCGTTGCCTGTCCCTTTCACTGTATAACCAAAGTTTGTAATAAACTCTAAGAAACGAGTAAGCTTCTCTGCATCTGGATCTTCATGAATACGATAAATAAACGGTACGTTCATCCAGTGAAAATGTTCTGCTACTGTTTCATTCGCCGCCAGCATAAATTCTTCGATTAGCTTTTCAGCAACTGAACGTTCACGCAAAATAACATCGTGAGGATGTCCATCATCATCTACCAATACTTTTGCTTCTTTGAAATCAAAATCAATGGCACCGCGATCCATTCTCTTTTTACGAAGAATAGCTGCCAGCTTTTCCATACGCTCAAACATCGGAACGATTGGCTCGTAGCGTTCTAACACTTCTTCATCTTTATCCACTAAGATTTTGTTCACATCTGAATACGTCATTCGTTCTGTCGTTTTGATGACACTTTCAAAAATCTCATGTTTTACTACTTCACCTTGTGGATTAATTTCCATCTCACAAGAAAGTGTAAAACGGTTAACTTTTGGATTTAATGAGCAGATTCCGTTAGATAAACGGTGAGGAATCATCGGAATAACTCGGTCTACTAAATAGACGCTTGTTCCGCGCTCTGCTGCTTCTACATCAATCGGAGAACCTTCTTTAACGTAGTGACTTACATCTGCAATATGAACACCTAATTTGTAGTTTCCGTTTTCAAGCTCTGTAACCGTTACAGCGTCATCCAAATCTTTTGCATCTGCTCCGTCAATGGTTACAATAACTTGATCCCGAAGATCGCGACGGTTACCGATATCTTTTTCATCAATCGTCTCAGGTGTATCAATTGCTTGCGTTAAAGCGTCAGCAGGAAATTCTTGAGGAAGACCGTGCTTATGGATAACAGAAATGATATCGATCCCCGGATCGTTTTTATGTCCAAGAATTTGAACAACTTTTCCTTCTGCATTCATGCGGCCTTCCGGATAGGTTGTGAGCTCTACTACTACTTTATGGCCTTCAACTGCACCGTTTCTTGCTGCTTTGGGAATAAAGATATCACCTGCAATTTTTTTGTCATCCGCAATCACAAAGCCGAAATTCTTGCTTTGCGTATACGTACCTACAATTTGCTGGGTACCTCGTTCTAAGATTTTTACAATGGTTCCTTCACGACGAGCACCTGATGATTCTGATAACACTCTTGCAAGCACAATATCTCCGTGCATAGCATTGTTTGTTTCAGTAGGGGGAATAAATACATCACCCGCATCTTTTTCTTCAGGAACTACGAACGCAAACCCTTTTGCATGTCCGCTTACTTTCCCTTTGACAAAATTCATTTGTTCCGGCAGCCCGTAGCGGTCATTTCTTGCTCGGATAATTAAACCCTTCTCTTCCATAATAACAAGTGCCTTAACAAACTCTTTGAATGACTCTGCATCCTCCGTATTAAATTCTTTTGCAAGCTCTTGGACAGTCAAAGGTTTGTAATTATCCCTTTTCATAAAATCCAATATTTCATTCATATAGGGCTGATTTTCTTCTTTCACATCATGTCCCTCCTTTTTCCTTATTCGTATTATCTCTATTACCAATCAAGTGATTCCAAAAATGCATATACATCCTCGTGAAGCTGATCTCGCTCTTTATCAAAGGTAATGGTATGACCAGATTCTTCGTACCACTTTATATCTTTTGTAGGAGACTCGACGCTATTATAAATAATATTGGCGCTGTCTGTATTAATCATATGATCATGACGACCTTGTACAACAAATGTCGGTGCATAAATCATATCAACTGAATTTCGCACTTCAGCGATTAATTCCTGTAAAGACTTTAACGTGTTCATTGGTGTTTGTTTGAACTCTTCCATTTCTTGTTCAATCTGTTCAGACGATTTACCTTCACGCTTTTTATATTCGCGTGCATACGCTAAAACACCTTCATACATGACTTCTTCACTCTTTATATACATAGGCGCGCACATAGGCACAATACCCTTTATAGGTACAGTGTAACCTAATTTCAGTGAAAATACGCCACCTAGTGAAAGACCTACAGCGGCAATACTTTCATGGCCTTTACTTTTCAAAAACTCATAGCCTTCCATGACATCTTTCCACCAATCTTTTGGACCAGTATGAACAAGCTCTTCAGGCGCTACACCGTGTCCTTTATAGTGAGGTGCGTGGCATGTGTATCCTTTTTTCTCTAAAAAACGACCTAACATACGAACATCAGCAGAATTTCCGGTAAAACCGTGAAGTAATAAAACAGCCTTTTCGCCGCCTTCAAATGTAAATGGCTTTGGTTGTGCAATTTTCATATATCATTTAACTCCTTTTAGTTATAATATCTGCAGTCATAATAGAAAAAAACATGTATTTATGTGACGGTCATCACATAACAAGAGATGTGTCCGTCAACTTTTACGCTTTTATACTATATTTAGTACTTTTTTCTAAAGCTATATTATATCATTACTTAAAAATGAAATTAAAGTATTCAACACGCCCATTAAAAAAGCCACCTAATACATAAGTTGGTATACACCAAGTACGTATGCATTAGGTGGCAGTCTATCCAGTAACATATTAAAGTTTGAAATAAGATACAGCAAGTGTTAACGCAAAGAATAAGATAGATAACACTACTGTCAAACGGTGTAAAACTAAGTCAATTCCACGTGCTTTTTGTTTTCCAAATAACGTTTCAGCTCCACCGGAAATAGCTCCAGATAATCCAGTAGTTTTGCTTGATTGTAAAACGACCACAACAATCAATGCAATTGAAACAATCACTAGCAAAGTAATCAGCAATGTATGCACTAAGACACACCTCCTACACCAAGTAATAGTCAATCAGCGGGGTTTCTTCATCCCTTCTGATTGGCATTACCGGGGATAAAGTACGCGCACTACGCTAAGGTTAATTTATCATAAAAAACCCTCTCATACAAGTAATGACAGCGAAATACGCCGGATTTTAACATAAAAAAACGGATGACAATCGTCATCCGTTTTTTATGATTTCAACTTATTTTTTTAAGTTGTAGAAAGATTTAGCGCCATCGTATACAGCTAGAACACCTAGCTCGTCTTCGATGCGTAGTAATTGGTTGTATTTCGCAATACGGTCTGTACGGCTCATAGAACCAGTTTTGATTTGACCAGCATTTGTTGCAACAGCGATATCAGCGATTGTTGCATCTTCAGTTTCACCAGAACGGTGAGAAACTACTGCTGTGTAACCAGCACGTTTAGCCATTTCAATAGCTTCGAACGTTTCAGTTAATGTACCGATTTGGTTAACTTTGATAAGGATAGAGTTACCTACGCCTTGTTCGATACCTTGAGAAAGTTTTTTCGTGTTTGTTACGAATAAATCGTCACCAACAAGCTGTACTTTGCCGCCAATGCGCTCAGTTAATAGCTTGTGACCATCCCAGTCATTTTCGTCTAAACCGTCTTCGATTGAAACGATTGGGAATTCGTTAACTAACTGCTCGTAGAAATCTACCATTTCAGCAGAAGTTACGCCTGTACGACCTTCGCCTGCTAAGTCATATTTACCAGTTTCTTTGTTGAAGAATTCAGAAGAAGCAACGTCCATACCTAATTGGATGTCTTGACCAGCTTTGTAGCCAGCTTTTTCGATTGCTTCAACAATTACTTCTAATGCTTCACGGTTAGAACCAAGGTTTGGAGCGAATCCACCTTCGTCACCTACAGCTGTGTTTAAGCCTTTTGCAGATAAAACAGATTTTAACGCGTGGAATACTTCAGCACCCATACGGATTGCTTCTTTGAATGTAGGAGCTCCTACAGGTAAAATCATGAACTCTTGGAAGTCAACGTTGTTATCAGCATGAGAACCACCGTTGATGATGTTCATCATTGGAGTTGGTAATTGCTTCGCGTTGAATCCACCAAGGTAACGATATAATGGAAGACCTACGAAATCAGCTGCTGCGTGAGCTACTGCCATAGATACACCAAGGATAGCGTTAGCACCTAATTTACCTTTGTTTTCCGTACCATCTAGCTCAATCATAAGGCGGTCGATACCGATTTGATCAGTTGCGTCCATACCTACTAATTCAGGAGCGATAATTTCGTTTACGTTTTCTACTGCTTTTAATACACCTTTACCTAGGTAGCGAGATTTGTCACCATCGCGTAATTCTACTGCTTCGTGTTCACCAGTAGAAGCACCACTTGGTACGATTGCGCGTCCGAAAGCGCCTGATTCAGTATATACTTCTACTTCAACTGTTGGGTTACCGCGAGAATCTAATACTTCGCGTGCATAAATGTCAAGAATTGTTGGCATTTTAAAACTCTCCTTTATAATTAATTATTTAATTAATGTTTTACCTGTCATTTCTTTTGGCTGTGCTACATCTAGAAGAGTAAGCATTGTAGGAGCTAGATCCCCTAGAATACCGTCTTCACGAAGCTCTAAGCCTTGTTTGGTTACAATTACCGGAACAGGATTCGTTGTATGAGCCGTCATTGGATTACCTTCAAGTGTAATCACTTCATCAGCATTACCATGGTCTGCTGTGATAATTGCTGTACCGCCTTTAGCTAAAATTGCATCTACAATTTTGCCTAAGCACTCATCTACTGTTTCAATCGCTTTTACCGTTGGTTCTAACATACCTGAATGACCTACCATATCAGGGTTTGCAAAGTTTAATAAAATAGCGTCCTGCTTGTCGCCCTCGATTTCTGCAAGCAACGCGTCCGTCACTTCATAAGCACTCATCTCAGGTTTCAAGTCATATGTTGCTACTTTTGGTGAATCGATTAAGATACGTGTTTCACCAGGAAACTCTGCTTCACGTCCACCGCTCATAAAGAACGTTACGTGAGGATATTTTTCCGTTTCAGCAATACGAAGCTGCTTTAAGTTATTTTGAGATAATACTTCACCAAGCGTATTATCTAAGTTAATTGGCTTAAAGGCTACATATCCGTCAACTGTTTCGCTGAAGTGAGTTAGACATACAAAATGTAAGTTTTTCGGATGTTTCTCACCGCGATCAAATGAGCGGAAATCTTCGTTTGCGAACGTATTTGAAATTTGAATTGCGCGATCGGGACGGAAGTTGTAGAAAATGACTGCATCTTCGTCTTGAATTGTCGCAACTGGCGATCCGTCTTCCTTTGTAATAACAGAAGGTAAAACGAATTCGTCATAGATTCCATTTTCATATGAATCTTTTACGCACTCTTCAGCGCTTGTATATGATGGACCTTCACCGTACACCATTGCGCGGTATGATTTCTCTACGCGCTCCCAGCGTTTGTCGCGGTCCATTGAGTAGTAACGTCCTGAAAGTGTTGCAATTTCACCAACGCCGTACTCTTCAATTTTTTCATTAAGTTCTTTTAAATACGTTTCAGCAGATTGAGGTGCTACGTCACGACCATCTAAGAAGCCATGAATGTAGACTTTTTCTAAGCCTTCACTCTTAGCTAGACGCAATAATGCATAAAGATGTTCGATATGACTGTGTACACCGCCATCAGATAAAAGTCCGAAAAGATGAAGGTTTGTACCCTTTTCTTTTGCGTGCTTTACAGCTGCTACAAGCGTTTCGTTTTGTTCAAACTCGCCTTCACGAATTGCTACGTTTACACGAGTTAAGCTTTGGTACACAACTCGGCCTGCACCGATGTTTAAGTGACCTACTTCAGAGTTACCCATTTGGCCTTCCGGTAAGCCTACAGCTTCTCCAGACGCCTGAAGTGTAGCATGAGGATACTCGTTCCAGAAACGGTCGAAGTTTGGTTTTTTTGCATGTGTTACCGCATTACCTTTATCTTCATCGCGTAATGCAAAACCATCTAAGATGATTAATGCTACTGGCTTTTTACTCATTACTTACCAGCCTCCAAAAGCTGTAAGAAAGAATCTGCTTCTAAGCTTGCTCCACCTACTAAAGCTCCGTCAATGTCTGATTGAGACATATATTCTTTAATATTAGCAGGTTTTACGCTACCGCCGTATTGAATACGTACAGCATCTGCAACATCTTGAGAGAATTGTTCTGCAACAACGCTACGGATGTATGCACAAACTTCGTTTGCACCTTCAGCAGTTGAAGATTTACCTGTACCGATTGCCCAGATTGGCTCATATGCGATAACCGTTTGTTTTACTTGCTCATCAGTTAGACCAGCTAATGCTTTTTGTACTTGATTAGCTACAACTGTTTTTGTTTGGTCTTGTTCATACTCTTCGTTTGTTTCACCGCAGCAAACGATTGGTGTTAAACCGTGTTTGAATGCAGCAATTGTTTTTTGGTTTACTGTTTCGTCCGTTTCAGCAAACATTTCACGACGTTCAGAGTGTCCTAAAATTACGTAGTTCACACCTAGGTCTGCTAATGCAACAGGGCTCACTTCTCCAGTGAACGCACCGTTTTCTTCGAAGTGCATGTTTTGTGCACCAATTTTTAAGTCTGTGCCTTTAGTCGCTTCTACTAAACGATCTAAAAATAGTGCAGGTGCACATACTACTGAATCTACGCTTTCAGGAGATGGTACTGCTCCTTTTACTTCTTCAACAAAGCTAGTTGCTTCAGAAAGTACTTTGTTCATTTTCCAGTTTCCTGCAATAATTGGTTTACGCATGTGTAACACCGTCCTTTGTTTATTGTGGGTTTTCACTTCACGCGTTAGATGTCCAAGAGGGTGCTGTTAAAAGTGATTCGGTCCCTTTTATCTCTTGGTCATCCTTCTTCGCTGCTTGATAATTATTTATATTATCAGTCGTCAGGTCGGTCCTCCGTCTTACTGAAACATAAACTTACTTATCGTTTAGTGCAACTACGCCTGGAAGTTCTTTACCTTCCATAAACTCTAGTGACGCACCGCCACCTGTAGAAATATGGCTCATTTTATCAGCTAGGTTGAATTTTTCAACAGCTGCTGCAGAGTCTCCTCCGCCGATTACTGAATATGTGTCAGTTGCTTCTGCTAAAGCTTCAGCTACTGCTTTTGTTCCATTAGCAAATGCGTCTAATTCAAATACACCCATTGGTCCATTCCAAATAACTAACTTAGAGTTTTTGATTACGTCAGCATAGATTTCACGCGTTTTCGGTCCTGCGTCTAAGCCTTCCCAATCGCTTGGAATGTTTTCAATTGATACAACTTGAATATTAGCATCATTTGAGAAGTCATCTGCTACTACCACGTCCACTGGCATGTAGAAGTTTACTCCGTTTTTCTTAGCTTTTTCCATGAAAGATTTTGCAAGTTCAATCTTGTCTTCTTCAAGAAGTGATTTACCTACTTCATGGCCTAGTGCCTTAATAAATGTGTAAGAAAGTCCTCCACCGATGATTAAGTTATCTACTTTATCAAGTAAGTGGTCAATTACACCGATTTTGTCTTTAACTTTTGCTCCACCAACGATTGCAGTAAATGGACGTTCTGGGTTCGATAATGCTTTTGAAAGCACATCAAGCTCTTTTTCCATTAAGAAACCTGCTACTGCTGGAATGTGTTGAGCAATTCCTTCTGTTGAAGCATGCGCACGGTGAGCTGCACCGAATGCATCGTTTACGTATACATCTGCTAATTCAGCAAACGCTTTTGCTAATTCAGGATCGTTTTTCTCTTCGCCTGGGTAAAAACGTACGTTTTCAAGTACTAAAACATCGCCTTCGCTCATGCCGTCGATTGTTTTCTTTACTTCTTCACCAAAAGCTTCGTCAGCTTTTGCAACGTCTTTACCAAGAAGAGCTTGTAAACGTTCTGCAACAGCATTTAGACGTAATTCTTCAACAACTTCGCCTTTTGGACGTCCAAGATGGCTAGCTAAAATTACTTTTGCACCTTGTTCTACTAAATATTGAATAGTAGGAACAGCTGCACGAATACGAGTTTCGTCTGTTACTTTTCCGTCTTTCATTGGTACGTTAAAGTCTACGCGACAAAATACTCGCTTTCCTTTTACATCGATGTCTTTCAACGTTTTTTTGTTCATCGTTAAAAGGCCTCCTTAAGTATTTATGGTACTAAGCAAGTAGGCTTCTATGTAATCATCAATCCACAAACCAACGTACATTTCATTTTATATATTGGCGCCTTTCTATATAAAGTGAAACTCGAGTTAGCTGTTTATGACGCTTTTTCATGTAGAAGCCAATACATAAATCAAGGAAGAGGGGGTATGCCCCTCTCTTCCTTAGCAAGTCTTATTATAGTCGTTCTATTTTCAGATATCCAATAAAAAAGGAAAGTCTAGTCGATTTCTGTCTTATTGAATCAAATAGAAGCGAATTTTAAGTTATTCTTATAGTCCTTTAGCAGCGATGTATTGAGCAAGGTCTACTACACGGTTAGAATATCCGCTCTCGTTATCGTACCAAGAGATAACTTTAACCATGTTACCTTCCATTACCATTGTAGATAATGCATCGATTGTAGAAGAGTTGATGTTACCATTGTAGTCACCAGATACTAGTGGCTCTTCACTGTAACCAAGGATGCCTTTAATATCGCCTTCAGCAGCTTCTTTAAGAGCGTTGTTTACATCTTCAACAGTTACTTCTTTATCAAGTTCAGCAACTAAGTCTACTAAAGAAACGTTTGGAGTTGGAACACGCATAGCTCCACCGTTTAATTTACCTTTTAATTCAGGTAATACTAGAGATACAGCTTTAGCAGCACCAGTTGAAGTTGGGATGATGTTTTCAGCAGCTGCACGAGCACGACGGTAATCTTTGTGTGGTAAGTCTAAGATTTGTTGGTCGTTTGTGTAAGAGTGAACTGTTGTCATCATTCCGCGTTTAAGACCGAACTTGTCGTTTAACACTTTAGCAAATGGCGCTAAGCAGTTAGTTGTACAAGAAGCATTTGAAATTACGTTGTGGTTAGCTGCATCGTATTTGTCTTCGTTAACACCCATTACGATTGTGATGTCTTCATCAGATGCTGGAGCAGAGATAATTACTTTTTTAGCTCCTGCTTCTAAGTGTTTTGCAGCGTCAGCGCGTTTTGTGAAGAATCCAGTAGATTCAACAACAACTTCTACGCCTTGTTTGCCCCAAGATAATTGAGCTGGGTCGCGTTCAGCAGAGATTTCGATTGTTTTACCGTTTACTACTAAGTTGCTACCATCTACTACTACTTCTGCATCTAATTTTCCGTGTACAGAATCATATTTTAAAAGGTGAGCAAGCATGTTAGCATCTGTTAAGTCGTTGATTGCTACTACTTCAACGTTATCATTTTTTAAAGCTGCGCGGAATACATTACGGCCGATACGACCAAATCCGTTAATACCAATTTTTACTGCCATGGGTATTTCCTCCTTGAATGTAAAAAGTATTTTTTATATGAGGGATTAATTAAAATCCCTTACTAACTCTTTTGCGGCGCCTTCATCTGTAATGAGAATCGAATCATGCGCTTGTTGCATAAACGCTTTAATTGCCTTTGCTTTTGATGAACCTCCTGCAACAGCGATAACACATTTATTGTTCTTTAAATCATCGAGTTGTATGCCAACTGTTTTAACTTTATGAACAACTTCGCCTTGATGATTAAAATAGTATCCAAATGCCTCACCTACAGCATGTCCATTTTTCACTTTTTCTAAGTCAGCTTGTGGTGTTTTACGGCGTTCTGCCATTGTCATAGCGTCTCCTATTCCGTGAACAACCATACCAGCGGACTTGATTAAATGAAGCATGTCTTTAATAGATGGCTCACCGATAATGGATCGGTATGCTTCATCACTAAGCTGATCTGGAACATGAAGCAAGCGATAGTGACTCATGGACTTTTCAGCCATCTTAGCACAAATCGTGTTTGCTTGGTTTTGTACATTTTCACCTAGCCCTCCGCGAGCAGGTACAAAAAGTACATCAGGGTGTTTTGAATCAGGTGTCATCATTTCGGCAACGGCGGCAAGCGTTGTACCACCTGTAACAGCAACGGTATTTTTTTCACCAACAAGGCGCTCCTTGATACACGAAACAGATGCTCGACCCATTTCATTTTTGACCCAAGGAGACTGATCACTATCTCCAGATACAACAACAACTTCTGATAAAGAAAACGCCTCTTTTAATGTTGTTTCCAATAATCGAAGTCCTGAAACTTCCTTCATTACTTCTTCTAACTCAGCTAGAAGTAGTTCTCCCTCGTTTGTAAGCGTCATCCCACTAGGGTAAATGTCAATCAAATCTTGTTCTTTTAAGAATGTTACTTCGCTTCGTAACACACGCTCTGTTAGCCCAAGGCTTACAGCTAAGTTTCTGCGGCCAATCGGCTGCATTAAACGTATGTATTGCAAGATTTGATAGCGCTTTTGCATAACTGAGAGAAGTTCAGGTAATAATTTTCGTTGTACTTCTATTAAAGAACGCATGTTAAAATCCCCTTAAGGCATAAACTCGCTGGACATATTTTGTCCCATATAGACATATTATGTCCCACCTTGCGCAAAAAAATTCACCCTGCTACAAAATCTATTCTAACAGGAGTGAATCCTTTATTCAACTCATGTGTTGCCTATTTTTAAAAGTAAGCGTTTTCTTAATGGGATACCTGTTATTTTTCCATATTCCACTTCTTCTCCATCCATTTCTACTACAGGAATCGCAAGGTGATACTTTTCCAGCCACTCATCGTTTTTGTAAATATCTCGTTCCATAAGCTGAAAGGGAAACTCAGACTGCATCTCTGCAAGCAGCTTCTTTGCATCATCGCATAAATGACAGCCATTTTTGGTATATAGTACGACTTCCACATTCCCACTCCTTTACTGCGTGACAAAAAGTTTTCGTTGACTGGATGGTAGAACGTTTAATTGGTCTCGATATTTGGCTACCGTTCTTCTTGAAATAGTAACGTTATAATTGCTTTGCAAGACGTTAGCCAACTGCTGATCTGAAAGCGGACGCTGTTTGTTTTCTTCTGATACTAGCTTTTTAAGCAGTTCTTTTACGTGAGTTGTAGAAGTCGCTTCGTTGTTGCCCAGTTGAATACTAGTTGAGAAAAAAGATTTCATTGAAAAGGTGCCAAAAGGCGTTTGAATATATTTGTGCCGAGTAGCACGGCTAATCGTTGATTCATGCACAGAGGTTTGTTCCGCTACTTCCTTCATCGTTAACGGCTTCAAATACGAAGGGCCCTTTTTAAAAAATGCTTCTTGTTCAACGAGTAAAGTATTCATTAATGCGTTTAATGTGTCTTTGCGTGTGTGTAAACTTTTCATAATCCATTGAAATTCACGATATTTCTCTTGCAAATAAGAAAACATTTCTTGGTTCTGCTTATTTTTCAGCTGAAGTTTGTATTGTTCGTTCACTGAAAGACGAGGTTCCAAATCCTCATTTGCATAAGCAACGACATTTCCATCTTCAATTTTCACAATAAAATCCGGTACAATGAATCGTTCATTGGACTTCATATAAAATGATCCAGGACGAGGATTTAATTTCTTAATCTGTTCATGTAATTGTTGAAGAGCTTCAAGTGAGATTTGACATAACTTTGAGATTTTCATCCATTTTTTATAAGCAAATTCCTCAAAGTGATGTGTCAAAATTTGCTCTATTTTTTCTGTCCATTGATTACTTCTTTTTAATTGGAGCATTAAGCACTCCTGTAAACTTCTCGCCCCTACTCCTGCCGGGTCCATCTGCTGCACAAGTTGAAGAGCCTTTTCAACCTGCTCTTGATCTTGGCCAAGCTGGTTAGCAAGTATGATTAACTCATCGTGCAAATAGCCAGCATCATCCAGACTATGAATAACAAACTCAACGGCTGCCTGCTCACATTCATCTAATTTTAATAATGCGGATTGATTCATTAAATGTTCGTACAGCGTTTCTTTAGGAGCTGGTATACTGCTCATATAATCTGTTGAATCAGAAGTTGCATGATTTTTTTGATTGTGAGATGTATTGACGGGCAGCTCTGAAAAATCTATAAGCGGATTTTGAAGCGCCTGCTCATGTAAAAACGCTACAATATCCATCGATGAATATTGTAAAAGAGAAATAGCTTGTGATAATTCTTTTGACATCGTCAGTTTTAACGACTGCTGCTGAAATAATCCAATCTCCATTATTTCTCCCCTCCCCTTCATCTATTTTACTATAAAAACGCTTTCAAAGAGCATGTAACTATTTTTTATATGTAATTTTTTCATCAAAAAATCTCCGTCAACCTTTGTTAACGAAGCATTTCATCCTATTTTTAGTTACTAACCATCAAAAAAGTAATAGAGCTATACACCTTTATAACTTTTCATTATAATTCGCGCCTACTACATGATCCGAGTACTAATTCGACATGACGTTTTCTGCGTCATGTCGAATTTTCTGCATTTGTATAATATATAGAAGAATTGCTTATTGAATAGTTTGTGCCATTTGCATAAACTTGTCTAAGTTTTCTGCGTCATTTTTCGTAAAAATGGTTAGCTTCATTGGTTTCTTTCCTTTAACCAACACGGCGTTTACCGTATGATCGCCAGATGTGGCTTCATACCAGACAGAATCTTTGAAGATTCCATTCTCTTCAAAATTCTTTTTCTCTGCTGCATTTTTATTAACTGCTGTTGCCGTTTGTTTAACAGATTGAGCAGCGTCATCCAGCGATGCTTCTGATGAAAGCATTTCAATACGCATAAATTGAGAATCATCTGAAGTTAACACTAACGCATCTTTTCCTGGTTCTTCACCCGTTAGTTTATAGCCGTCCATTACTTGAATAGAATAATCTTGTTCTGGGCTTTTTGTTAGTTTTGTTTCTGAAGAAGACGTTGACTGTCCACCTTCCGCCGTTTCGCTAGTCGATGATTGACTTCCTGAAGGTTCGGCTGAGACCTCAGCAGAATCCGCATCTTTTTTCGACTCTTCTTTTGCAGCGCCTGATGTTTGATCAGATTTAGAAGCTGTATCCTGCTGAACATTTTCTGCTTGATCATTAGACTTCGGCTGAGCAGAATCTTCGTTCGTCCCGCATGCAGATAGTAATAGAGCTACCGATGCACTGACAATGAAAAGTTTGTTCATGTATTTCATATTTATTCCTCCTCCGTGTTTCTTTTCCTTATATACTGTTTTATAGTATTCTGACAAATTCCGCAACCGGTACAATGGAATTAATTTCTTGCTTCCTTACGCGTATAAAGGGTTATAGAAGGAAAATAAATATTATTTTTTGAGAAGATGAGCCTTTTTACTCAAAATAAAAAACGTTGCGTAATCCGCAACGTTTTAAGACGCCCTCGACAGGATTCGAACCCACCCTAAGAGAACCGGAATCTCTTGTGCTATCCACTACACTACGAGGGCATATTTGTCACAACTTCCATTATAGGAGAGAAAACTTCTCTTTTCAATAGAATACTACGTTTATTTTTTTTAGAAGGGGGAAAAATTTTAATAATGTCAAAGAGGAATACATAGTCTTTTAAGCGAATATGTGTAGTAGAGGTTCTTTTGTTTGACCTTTATTGACCATACGTGTATTATAGGTACATAACAAATTATTCTTGTTAAGGAGGAATTTAATATGAACTTAATTCCTACAGTTATTGAACAAACAAACCGTGGTGAACGTGCTTATGACATTTATTCACGTTTATTAAAAGACCGCATTATTATTTTAGGTAGTGCTATTGATGATAATGTAGCTAACTCGATCGTTTCTCAGCTTCTATTCTTAGCTGCTGAAGACCCAGAAAAAGATATCTCACTTTATATCAACAGCCCAGGTGGCTCTATTACAGCTGGAATGGCTATCTATGATACGATGCAATTCATTAAGCCAAAAGTTTCTACAATTTGTATCGGTATGGCTGCATCAATGGGTGCTTTCTTACTGGCTGCTGGTGAAAAGGGCAAACGTTTTGCTCTTCCAAACAGCGAAGTAATGATTCATCAACCTCTTGGTGGTGCTCAAGGACAAGCTACTGAAATCGAAATTGCGGCAAAACGTATTCTATTCTTACGTGAAAAACTAAATTCAATTTTAGCTGAGCGTACAGGTCAACCGTTAGAAGTGCTACAACGTGATACAGATCGTGATAATTTCATGACTGCTGAACGCGCTTTAGAATACGGTCTAATTGACAAAGTATTAGAAAACGACCCTAAATAAGAAAAAAGCCTTTCCCACTTTGGGAAAGGCTTTTTTATGCATCGTTCTCTACGTAAGCGACTAACGCATCCATTGCTTCTTTTTCATCTACCCCTTCAACAATGAGCGTAATAAGAGAACCGTTATTAATCGCTAAGCTCATTAACCCCATGATACTTTTAGCGTTGACTACTTTCTCATCTTTCTTCAAGTACACATCAGATGTAAAACGAGTTGCTTCTTGCACGAATAGTGCCGCAACACGAGCTTGTAATCCCGTTTTTAATTTTACTTCTACTTGTTTTTCCATGATAAAATCCTCCCCCTTGCAATTCCCCTTATGTGACTGGCTGACCGGCGCGAAGCTTGTCTGCTATTTGGTCAATTTTACGCAATCGATGGTTAATGCCTGATTTGCTAATTTGACCTCCAGATACCATCTCACCAAGCTCCTTTAACGTAACGTCTTGATATTCCACACGCAAACGAGCAATTTCTCTCAGCTTTTCTGGTAAGATATCTAATCCAGCTGTTTCATCAATATAACGAATGTTTTCCACTTGACGAATGGCCGCTCCGATTGTTTTGTTTAAGTTAGCTGTTTCACAATTAACTAAGCGATTAACGGAATTTCGCATATCTCGGACAATTCTTACATCCTCAAACCGTAAAAGAGCGTTATGGGCTCCAATGATATTTAGAAACTCCGTAATTTTTTCAGCTTCTTTCAAATAGTTAATATAGCCTTTTTTTCGTTCTAATGTTTTACTATTCAATTGAAATTCGTTCATTAAATTGCATAAAGCTTCGTTGTGCTCTTCATACAATGAAAAGATTTCAAGATGGTACGATGATGTCTCCGGGTTATTAATAGAGCCGCCGGCTAAAAATGCGCCTCTTAAGTAGGATCGCTTACAGCATTTCTTTTGTACTAGCTCTGGTGAAATACGATGTGTAAACGTGAATCCTTCTTCTACAATTTTTAAGTCTTCCAAAAGCATTCTTGTTTTCTCTACTAATCGAACAATATACACATTGTTTTTCTTCAGCCGCATTTTCTTACGTACAAGCAGTTCTACTGACACATCATAATTTTTCTTAAGCAGGACATAAATGCGTCGAGCAATCGCTGCATTTTCAGTTTGGACATCAACTGTGAATTTTTTATTCGAAAAAGAAAGTGAACCATTCATTCGAATTAATGCAGAGAGCTCTGCTTTTGCACAGCAATCCTTGACTTCTAAATTCGTTAACTCTTTTTTTGTTTCTGATGCAAATGACATAACTTCACCTCCAATCTACATACGGAAATAGTGTTAAACACCAGTATTCGCTTTACCTTGCAGCGATGTCAGCATAGAATACACAAGCTTTGCTACTTTTTTTGTATCATGCCTAATTACGCTGCCGTCATACTGAATAATTTGATCTTCAATCACTTCTAAACCTAATTTTAGCAATACTTCACGGTCATATTCTACAGGCTGAGCCTGCTCTACTTGATATTTCTTTTTTAAAGGTGCCGGAATAGGTGCATTATTGACAATAATCGCATCTAAAAACGCACACGGCATATGGTTGTAAAGCGCTTTAATATGATCACTTGCCTTAAAACCCAATGTCTCACCCGGCTGCGTCATCACGTTGCACACGTACACTTTCTTTGCTTTTGTCGAACAAAGCTCATTACAAATATCTTGCACCAGTAAATTCGGCAAAATACTTGTATAAAGACTTCCCGGCCCCAATACAATTAAATCAGCGCGTCGAATAGCTTTTATTGTCTCGACAAGCGGTTTCACATCGGCAGGCGATAAAAACACTTTATTAATTTTTTTATTAACTTCTGGAATTTTAGATTCACCTGTTACGATGGATCCATCTTGCATCTCCGCATGCAGCACAACACTTTGATTAGCTGCCGGAAGCACTTTCCCTCTGACGTTTAGTACTTTGCTCATTTCTCGTATAGCATGCACAAAATCGCCAGTAATAGACGTCATAGCTGCAAGCAACAAATTGCCAAGAGAATGGCCTGTAAGCTCATTTCCTGTATCAAATCGATGTTGAAAAAGCTCTTCAACTAGTGGCTCTACATCAGATAAAGCAGCTAGCACATTTCGAATATCACCAGGAGCAGGGATTTCAAGTTCATCGCGCAATCGGCCAGAACTTCCCCCGTCGTCTGCTACGGTTACGATGGCTGTAAGATCAAGAGGGTATTCCTTCAACCCTCTTAACAGCACTGGTAAACCCGTTCCTCCCCCAATGACGACAACTTTTGGAAGCTGTTCACTGCTCATCTATGATTTTCCTTTCTCCTCTCAATGTCACGATGAGAAATATGAGTTTTGTATTCATTCTGGAAATGGTGACCTAAATATTCAGCTAATGTGACGGAGCGATGCTGTCCCCCTGTACACCCTATAGCGATGACCAGCTGGCTTTTACCTTCTCGCTTGTACTGCGGAAGCATAAACGAAAGTAGGTCTACTACTTTTTCAATGAACTTTTGAGTTTCCGTCCATTTTAATACGTAAGAAGAAACCTCTTCTTCGAGCCCTGTTTTAGGACGCATATGGTCAATATAGTGAGGGTTTGGCAAAAAGCGCACATCAAAGACTAAATCAGCGTCAATAGGCACCCCGTATTTAAAACCAAATGACATCACATTAACAGTAAAAACTTGTGAAGCGTGCGAAGAAAACTGAGTTAAAATCTTTTCTCTAAGCTCTCTTGGCTTTAACTCTGATGTCTCATAAATAAGCTGAGCTCTTCCTTTTAACTCCTCAAGCAGCTCCCGTTCCATACCAATTCCTTCTAACGGTAAACCCGAAGGAGCTAGCGGATGTGAACGTCTCGTTTCTTTGTAGCGCGTCACCAGTACAGAATCTTTTGCATCTAAAAATAAAATTTGTGGCGTGACCCACGTTGTTTCACTCATGTTATCTAATGCTTCAAATAGGCTTTCAAAAAACTCTCTACCTCGCAAATCCATAACAAGAGCAACTTTATTCATTTTATTCCCTGACTCTTTCATGAGTTCCAAAAATTTCGGTAGCAATGTAGGGGGTAAATTATCTACACAAAAGAACCCTAAATCTTCAAAACTCTGAATTGCTACTGTTTTTCCTGCACCTGACATTCCAGTAATAATCACTAATTGAATATCGCTTACAGACCCAGTACTCATTTTTCATCCCCCTCAATCTATGCATACATGTCTATTTATCATTAACAAGGATCAATTCGATAAGATAATAACTCGAAATCCGTTGTATACGTAAAGTTGCCATAAATAACACCCGACCCTTTTGCTACATAATCGATAATGTGATGATCTCCCGGGGCCATCGGCAATTCACTTACTTCACTCAAATTATGCCAACCGAGTTTGCCTTCTTCTGATTCTAGCACATTTGTCCCATCAAAATCTGTAGCAAAAAAAGTAAACATCATCCACTCAGATGAAATTTGATCGTTTTCTTTCATCGTAAATGTAAAAATACCTTTTACAGTGGGATTTTTCAAATAAATTCCTGTTTCTTCACGAAATTCTCTTACAACAGAGTCTTTTACAGATTCTCCTTGCTCCATTTTCCCACCCGGGGCCACCCACCAGTTTCTTCGTGGCTTTTGAAGCAACAATACTTTATCGTCTTTCATTAATACACAATTTGTGACCCTTTGCATGTTTTCCACCTCATCATATGTATACTGACATTTTCTTTTATTATACTACGAAACAAACTTCTCTCACAACGGAGATGAACTAACTATTACTAAATTTTCTGAAAATAAACGCTTGCTGTTATATACGTAAATTCAATCTGTTATAGTCAAAAAAAAGAGGCATAGGAACACGTCCTATGCCCGACATACATATATTTTATAAAAGGGGGTCAATTACTATCTATATAGTACCCCATCAATGTTTCACAGGTGTTACAGAACAGTTAAAACCGAATTACGTTTTGTAAACGATTGATTTCAGCCTTATTGCTGAATAGCTTTTAACTTTTCTTTTAACTCTTCTACATAGTGCTGAGCCGCTTGAGCAGCAATGCTGCCATCACCTGTAGCTGTTACAATTTGACGAAGAGCCTTTTCACGAACGTCTCCAGCTGCGAACACACCTGGTACTTTTGTTTCCATTTGCTCGTTCGTTTCAATATATCCTTCTTTATTCGTGATGTTTAGGCTTTCGAATGGTTTTGTTAGTGGAACCATTCCAACATAAATGAATACGCCGTCCGCACCAAACTCGCGCTCTTCACCTGTTTTTGTGTCTACTAACGTTACGCTGCCTACTTTACCGTCTTTTTCATTTACTTCTTTGACTGTTGTATTCCAGATAAAATCAACTTTTTCGTTGTCAAATGCACGCTGCTGTAGGATTTTCTGCGCGCGAAGCTCATCGCGTCGGTGAATAATTGTTACTTTTGTTGCGAAGCGTGTTAAATATACGCCTTCCTCAACCGCAGAGTCTCCACCGCCTACAACGACTAGCTCTTTACCTTTAAAGAATGCACCGTCACATACAGCACAATAAGATACGCCGCGGCCGCCTAGTTCTTTTTCTCCTGACGCACCTAATTTTTTATATTCAGCACCAGTAGCAACGATTACTGAACGTGTTTTATATTCTTTGCTGCCTGCACGAACTGTCTTGTATTCTTCTCCGTCGATGATTTCTTTAATATCACCGTACGCATATTCCGCACCGAATTTTTTTGCATGCTCAAACATTTTGTTAGAAAGGTCAGGACCAAGGATATGATCATAACCTGGATAGTTTTCTACATCTTCCGTATTAGCCATTTGACCGCCTGGAATTCCGCGTTCAATCATTAGTGTTGATAAATCTGCACGAGATGTATATACAGCAGCAGTCATACCTGCTGGACCTGCCCCAATAATAATGACATCATAAATTTTTTCTTCTGTCATTTCTTTACACTCCTTTTAGGAAATTCCTTCGTAGTTGATTCCAAATTTATGGATAATTATTTCGTTACCACTATCCTAATATGTTCTTCCTATTATCGTCTATTTTTTTGCTCAATTTAATAACGTATTCACAATTTTACTGTACTTTCTAACTGTTGCAGCCGAAATGGAATATTGTTTTGCCGCATCGGCTTGAGTAATAGACTGGTTTTGTTCTTTCGCCCATATATATGTGACGGCTGCAGCCCATGCATTTACGTTCACATGCTGAAAATCATAGGATTGTTTATATACCTGTACATATACATAAAACCAAAAGCTTAAAAGATCCTGGGTATCACTTTCAGTCTGCGATTCCATCTCCAGTTCAATAACATCTGCCACCTCAAAAATCACATGTTGTTTATCCTGCCATACATACGTATATACTTCATCCAAAAGTGTACTCATATGTATGGACGATTTGATTTCTTCTAAAAGAAGCAGACGCTGCTGTTCAGGAAGCTTTTTTGCCATATACAAGCTGTAAAGCTGATCGTGAACATTGTTTGTTGCACACTTCTTTTTCGCTGTAACATCCACTTTCGATTGAAAAACCTTCGCAGCTTTTTGACTGATGCGCCAAGGCTCCTCTCCTTCTTTATCAGGAACGTCTTCCAATGCCAGCTTCCACATTTCTTTAGAGAAGGCTTCATGTCCAGTATAGTAAGAGGCGTATGAAAGCCAATAATGAAATGAGTTGTCTCCTTGAAAACCTTGTGTATAAAGCTTTTTTAACCATCTGTATGATAGTTTGTATTGACCAATCAACGCAAATGTTGCTCCAAGCTTATAGCGGTGTTCAAATGACATCGGATAAACGCGGCTAAGCCCGTCTGTAAGCTCCTCAACTTCTTTATGCTTATGGCAATAATAATAGAAAATCAGCTGATTGCATAACGCATGAAGATTTCCAGGGTTTTTCTCCAATACTTCATTCAGCAAATCCATTGCCTCATCAATTTTATTTAAATAAAAATAAGCTAACGCTAAATTATTATATGCAGACCAGAATTCTGGATACTCATCAATTATTTCAGTTAACAAATCCACTGCTTCTTCAAAATTCGTTGCTTCAAGCAGTCGTTTTGCTTGTTCTTGTTTTATAATCAGCATGTCGCCTAGCTGATTTTTAGGCTCTTCATCTTCTTCATCCACATCAATTGATAGTAAATCTAACAGATCTGTAGCCGATCGAAAGAGGTCACCATTTGGAAAATGCTCAATGTAATACATCGCGTATTTTTTTGATTCTTCAAACAGTCCAAGATGCGCATAGCTGTTGGCTATATAGTAGTAACAGCTTCCTAATGTATCGTCCATATGATGAATCACATGGAGAAAAAGCTCGTTGGCATCTTGATAATCTCCCTGCTCCGTTAAAGCTACTCCAACGTTTGTAAGAAGCTGTGGATTACGGGCATTTTCTTTGTTTGCACGCGTTAAATACTTGAGCGCTTTATCTGACTCCTCTTCTTCAAACGCCTGCAGCGCTTTTTCGAAATAGAAGTCACCCGTTTGCGAAAATGGAATTACTTGTGCCATTTTTTGAATTACTTTTGAGTGTTTTTCCATTAAGCCCTCCAAATAAGTTGATAATTTCGACGTTCGTAGTATATCACATTTGCCAAGAAGTTTAATACCTCTATTCAAAAAAGGAGCCTGCAAGCAGTCGTTTCTTGACGCAAATAAGAGAAGGTTTTGCCTCTTTTATCTAAAATGAGACAACTCCTTCTCTCCTTTCACTATGTAGCTATTAGCTAGAGTGACGTTCCTTTAATACTGATAGGACATCGTCCAAAGGCAGCTTTTGCTCACGAAGTAAAACAAGTACGTGGTACAGTAAATCCGCAACTTCCCACTTCAGCTCATCATGGTCACGATTTTTTGCTGCAATAATCACTTCACCTGCTTCTTCTCCTACTTTTTTGAGGATTTTATCTACGCCTTTATCGAATAAGTACGTCGTATAAGCTCCTTCTGGCATTTCAGCTTCACGCTTAGCAATCACTTCTTCTAGCTCATTAATAATAGCAAACCGATTATCATTTTGTTTATTTTCGCCAAGAATTGTTTCATTAAAACAGCTGTAAGCCCCCGTATGACAAGCAGGACCTTGAGGCTCCACTTTTACAACAAGAGAATCAGCATCACAGTCATATGCCATGCTCACAATTTTTTGTGTGTTCCCAGAGGTTGCGCCCTTGTGCCATAACTCTTGTCGAGAACGGCTGTAAAACCATGTTTCACGTGTATCAATTGATTTTTGAAGTGATTCTTCGTTCATATAAGCCAATGTTAAAACTTCTTTGCTCACAGCATCTTGTACAATAGCTGGCACAAGTCCATCACTGTTGAATTTAATGTTTTCAATCGTCATCGAATGCTCACTCCTTGTTGTTTTGCATAGCTTTTAATTTCTTTTACAGATGTTTCTTTATAGTGAAAGATCGAAGCCGCCAAAGCCGCGTCAGCTTCTCCTTTTTCAAACGCATCGACAAAATCTTGACCATTTCCTGCGCCGCCAGAAGCAATAACAGGAACGCTCACCGCTTGGCTGACTGCTTTGGTTAACGCTAAATCAAACCCTGACTTTTCGCCGTCTTTATCCATGCTCGTTAACAAGATCTCACCCGCACCGCGCTTCACTGCTTCTCTTGCCCAGTCGATTACTTCCCAGTCCGTTGCATTGCGGCCTCCGTGTGTATAGACTCGCCATGATTGTAAGCTTTCATCGTACTTAGCATCGATTGCTACCACAATACACTGAGCTCCAAAAAAGTCGGACCCTTCTGTAATCAGTGCTGGATTGAGTACGGCCGCTGTATTTAATGACACTTTGTCTGCACCAGCACGAAGCATTCTCTTCATATCTTCTAATGCATTAATTCCTCCGCCCACCGTAAAAGGAATCGCTAGCTGAGATGCTACTTCTTCTACAACATGTACCATTGTTTTGCGTCCTTCATGAGAAGCAGAAATATCTAAAAAGACTAATTCATCTGCGCCTTCTTCATCATAAAATTTCGCCAACTCTACAGGATCTCCTGCATCTCGAAGTTCCACAAACTGAACTCCTTTTACCACACGGCCGTCCTTTACATCTAAACAAGGAATGATTCGTTTTGTAATCATTACGCTTTCACCTCTTGAAGTGCTTCAGCTACTGTAAACTTATTTGTATAAAGTGCTTTCCCTACAATCGCACCAATAACGCCGTCAGCTTCATATTTCTTTAGTGCATCTAGATCAGCAAGCTTACTAACTCCCCCTGATGCAATCACACCTTTTCCAGTAGCCTTAGCCATTTCAACAATTCCTTCCACATTAGGACCAGACAGCATACCATCTGTAGAAATATCCGTGAAAATAAATGTTTCCGCACCAGCATTAGCCAATTCTTTTCCTAGTTCTGTCGCTTTGATTGTAGATGTTTCCACCCAGCCTTCCGTCGCAACATAGCCATCACGTGCATCAATACCAATAGCAATACGCGCACCATATTCCTTCAACATTTTTTTCACAAATTCAGGATTTGAAATAGCTGCACTTCCTAAAATGACGCGGTCAATTCCGTTTTCTAAATAGTAAGCAACGTCAGCTTCTGAGCGAATGCCTCCTCCAATTTGCACACGTACATTTAATTTCTTTTTCACGCCTAGCACAAATTCATCATTCACGCGCTTAGCCGCTTTTGCGCCGTCTAAATCAACCATGTGAATCCACTGAGCGCCTTCACTTGCGAATTGTGTGGCCATATCTACCGGAGAGTCTCCGTACACCGTTTCTTTTGTGTAATCTCCTTGAAGCAAACGGACGCACTTCCCTCCGCGCATATCAATGGCTGGATATATTTCAAATTTGCTCATACGATGGGCTCCTTTTCTCTACGAAGTTTGCATAATTTTGAAGCATTTGCATTCCGATTGCACTGCTTTTTTCAGGGTGGAATTGAGTGCCAAATACGTGTTCTTTTCCAACAACTGCTGGAACTTCAACATCATAAGGACTTGTTGCTAAAAGCACGTCTTGGTCGTTTGTTTTTACGTAATAAGAGTGAACAAAGTACACGTGACCTGCACTGATTCCATCAAGCAGAGCGGACTGCTGATGAAAATCTAAAGAGTTCCAGCCCATATGCGGAACTTTATATGTCTGTCCTTCCGCAGTAATGCCGGGAATACGCTCGACTCTCCCTTTTAACAGTTCCAGCCCTTTTGTTACACCGTTCTCATCGCTTTCTTCAAATAAAAGCTGCATACCTAAACAAATTCCAAGCAAAGGCATTCCTTTTTCTACTTCTTCTTTAATAAAGTCCGTCAGCTTTGTTTGATTCAGCTGTTCCATCGCATCTTTGAATGCTCCAACTCCAGGAAGAATCAGCCCTTTTGCCTTTCTTAGTTCTGCAGGATCTGCGGAGATGATATAGTCATAGTTTAATCGTTCAAGAGCTTTACTTACGCTGTATAAGTTTCCCATCCCATAGTCAATAATGCCAATCATTTACAACATCCCTTTCGTCGAAGGCACACCTTTGACACGCGGATCAATCGTTGTCGCTTCGTCCAAAGCACGTGCTAATGCCTTAAATACCGCTTCAATAATGTGGTGCGTATTTTTACCGTAGTGTACGATTACATGTACATTCATGCGAGATTCTAATGCAAATTTCCATAAAAATTCATATACAAGCTCTGTATCAAATGTACCGACGCGCGAAGCGGGAATGTCACCTTTAAATTCAAAATGAGGACGATTGCTTAAATCTACTACGACTTGGGCTAACGCGTCATCCATTGGTACAAACGCATTTCCATAGCGTTTAATTCCTTTTTTATCACCGAGCGCTTCTTTGAACGTTTGACCAAGGCAAATACCGATATCTTCCGTTGTATGGTGATCATCAATCTCCGTGTCTCCATCTGCTTTTACATCAAGGTTAAACTGTCCGTGTTTTGTAAATAAATCGAGCATATGATTTAAAAAAGGAACGCCTGTATCAATGTTCGCTTTTCCTTCTCCATCGATTCCAATCGCTAATGCAATATCCGTTTCGTTTGTTGTACGTTTAATACTTGACTCTCTCATTGTGAAACTCCTTTCAACTGTGCATGTAATAAGTAAAGAAAAGAACATTTCTACTCTTTTTTTAATCTCCGCCTTATTTTTTAAAGCGTTCTTCAACCGCCCTTGCATGAGCTTCTAGCCCTTCTAAACGAGCAAACGCTGCGATTTTTGAGACATTTTTCTGCAGGGCTTGTTGGCTGTATGAAATAATACTAGACTTCTTCACAAATGAATCAACTGATAAAGGACTTGAGAATTTTGCTGTCCCATTGGTTGGAAGAACATGGTTTGGTCCAGCGAAATAATCGCCAACAGGTTCTGAACTGTATCTTCCTAGAAAAATAGCACCGGCATGACGAATGGAACCTAAAAGTTCAAGCGGACTTTCAGTCATAATTTCTAAATGCTCAGGGGCTAATTGATTCACAGCTTCAACCGCTTCTTCTAATGACCCGGTCACATAAATAGCGCCATGGTTATCAATAGAAGGTTTGGCAATTTCTTTACGTGGTAAAGATTCTACTTGCCTTTCCACTTCTTCTTTAACAGCTTCGGCTAACTTCATAGAAGGCGTAACTAAAATACTTGAAGCTAATTTGTCATGTTCTGCTTGAGACAATAAATCAGCGGCCACTTCGTTCGGCTTAGCCGTATCGTCTGCTAGTACGACAATTTCACTAGGTCCAGCAATTGAGTCAATGTCTACTAAGCCATATACTTCTCTCTTCGCCAATGCAACAAAGATATTACCAGGCCCTACAATTTTATCGACGGGTTGAATTGTTTCTGTTCCATAGGCAAGTGCTCCTACTGCCTGAGCTCCCCCTACTTTATAAATTTCTTCGACCCCAAGCTCACTCGCTGCTACAACTACTCCAGCAGGAAGCGCGCCGTCTTTTCCTGGAGGTGAAACCATCACGATACGTTTTACACCTGCCACTTGAGCAGGAATGACATTCATTAAAACGGAAGAAGGATACGCTGCAAGACCTCCCGGTACATAAACACCTACTGCATCTAAAGGCGTTACTTTCTGCCCTAAAATGGTGCCGTCTTCTTTTGTTGTCATCCAAGACTGCTCGACCATTCTTTCGTGGTAATCACGAATGTTGTCAGCAGCTTCACGAATGATTGACAGCATATCTGCATCAACCAGCTCATAAGCACGCTTCTTTTCTTGTTCTGTCACAAGCAAAGAAGAAAGCTCAACGCCGTCAAATTGGGCTGTATATCTTTTTAAAGCTTCGTCTTTTTGCTCTTGCACTTGCTTTAAAATATTTACGACAATTTCTCTTTGGGCACTCGTCCCTTGATCAATCGTACGCTTTAAGCTCACTTGTTCTGTTACACGTGTAATTTTCAATGTATGTCACCTCTTTTATACAGGTTGAACCACTTGGGCTAAACGATTCACTAAATCATCAATTCGTTCGTCTTTTAAACGATAGCTTACAGGGTTCACAATCAAACGCGATGTAATATCTTCAATGTGCTCCAATTCAACAAGTCCGTTCTCTTTTAGTGTTTGTCCTGTTGATACAATATCAACAATCCGATCAGCAAGGCCGATTAAAGGCGCTAATTCAATCGAACCATTCAATTTAATAATCTCTACTTGCTCTCCTTGCTCCCTGAAATAAGTAGATGCTACATTTGGATATTTGGTTGCCACTTTTTGAGCAATTTCTGATTTTTTAGCATTAGGCAAGCCGGCAACGGCCAGATGACATTTACTAATATTTAAATCCAACAGCTCATAGACATCTCGTTCTTCTTCTAACATTACGTCTTTGCCTGCAATACCAAGATCCGCTACTCCGTATTCTACATAAGTAGTAACGTCCATTGGTTTCGCTAAAATAAAGCGCATGTTCTCTTCAGGAATGTCTACAATCAGCTTGCGCGAATCGTCAAATTCTGGCGGCAATTGAAAGTCTGCTTGACGCAAAAGTTCAGCTGCTTCTTCAAAAATACGTCCTTTTGGCATTGCAATTGTTAATAGTTCACTCATTATTGTCCCCCCTTGCCTCGTTTTCCAATTAGAAACGTGACTTCTTCAAACTGTGCAGTAAATACATCAACATCATCAACGCCCGCAATTTCCTGAGTCACTACCCGGTATCCTTGCTTGCGCTGTTCAGCAGCTAAAGCTAATGCCTCATCTAAACGCTCTTGACTATATAATATGCCGTATACTACTGAAGGCTCATATACTTCTTCGCCCAGCGCTTCAATTAAGCGGTCGAGCTGAATTCCAAATCCTGTAGCTGGTGTTTTAGACGCGAATTTTTCAAGAAGCTGGTCATAACGTCCTCCATTACCGATATGGAAACCAACGTTTTCAGCAAAAACTTCAAATAAAATACCTGTGTAATAGCTCATATGACTGACTAAGTTAAAATCAATTTTAATTTCATCCGTTACACCGTACGCATCAAGCATATTCCATAGCTTTTTCAAATCACCGGCTGCTTTTTGCCCAGCTTCGTTTTCAACGAGTTCAACCGCTTCTTCAATCTTCTTTTCATCTCCACGCAGGTTAAGCAGCTGAAGGAGACGCTGTTTATCGATAGAAGATAGATTCAAATCTTTTACATGATTACGATAACCCACGTAATTTTTCTCATATAAAAAGCGGCGAAGCACGTTAGCACGTTCTTCATTTCCGACAATCTCTAAAAAAAGCGAATTAACGAACCCGATGTGGCCAATTGCGACTTTAAATGATTTAAGTCCCGCTCTTTTTAATGCGCCGATCATGAGAGCAATGACTTCAGCATCGCTGCTCATCGTAGCGTCTCCAATTAGCTCAACGCCTATTTGTTCAAACTCCGCCGGGCGGCCACCCTCACGCTGCTGAGCTCGGAATACATTTGCTTCATAAGCTAAGCGCAAAGGAGAATTATTTAAAAGTTTTGAAGCGGCCACACGTGCAAATGGCGTTGTTACATCCGGTCGCAGCACAAGCGTATGCCCTTCTTTATCTAAAAGTTTAAACAATTGTTGATCTAAAATAGCTGATGCGCTTCCTACCGTCTCGTAGTATTCCACAGTAGGTGTTGCCATATATTGATAGCCCCAGCTGCTGATTTCATCTGCCAGCTGACTGCGAACTTGTTTTTTTCTTTCAAAAAGAGCTGGCAGGGTATCTCTCATTCCAAGGGGTTTTTCAAACATAAATAACTTTGACATTCTGACACGTCCTTTAAGCTTGATTTTATCTATTAAGGAACCATTGATAGGTTGATTTTACTTTATCACGCTAATGTATTAGCGAAATAACAAATTAAAGTTATTGATAGTTTACACCCGATAAAGTCAGCCGTCAACCGCCAGCTGTTCAAATTTACAAAAAAAACCACAGCTTAGTTCTTGCTAAGTTGTGGCTTTAGGTTCTGCTTCCCTGCGCTTTTCCATTTCTTCTTTTGTATAGATGACACGCATAGGGTTACCTCCAACAAAGAAACCGGGTGCTACATCTTTATGAACCACCGTTCCAGCCGCTACAACCGCTTCGTTGCCGATTGTTACACCTGGAAGGATGGTGCTATTTGCTCCAATCATCACTTCATCCCCAATGATGACATCTCCAAGACGATATTCCGTTATCAGATATTCATGAGCGAGAATAGTGGTATTGTATCCAATGACCGTATTGCGTCCTACTTGTATTTTTTCAGGAAACATAATATCGAGCATCACCATAAGGGCAAAGGATGTTTGAGGTCCTACTTTCATCCCTAAGCACGCTTTATACAGCCAGTTTTTCATCGAAAGAAAAGGCGTATAACGAGCGCATTGAATGATGAGGAAGTTGCGCACTACTTTCCAAAAAGGCACGGTCTTATAGACATGCCAAAGGGAGTTAGCTCCTTTAACCGGATAGCGCGTTGTTTTTCTCACTGACGTTCTCCTTTTAATATATCAATTAAATCCGTCATATTTTCTAAAATAATATCAGGGTTATAAGAAGCGATATGATCTCTTCCTTTTGCACTCCAAGCAACTCCAGCTGTTTTCGTGTAAGCTCTTTGGCCGGAAACGATATCGTGATGGTTATCTCCTACCATCAGCGCTTCTTCAGGTTTAGCATCAAGCAGATTCAGCGCTTTTTCGACCGGCTCAGGATGCGGCTTTGCATTTGTTACGTCTTCAATTGCGACAATCGTATCAAAGAACTGATCTAACTTTGTTAACTTAAGCCCCATCATGACCGTATTTCTTTGCTTAGTTGTGACAATACCTAATTTATAATTCTGCTCGTGCAGCCATTTAACTGTTTCAAGTACGCCTTCAAATTCTTTCACAAGCAAATCATGATTAGCTAGATTATGCGTGCGATACATCTCAATCATTTCGTTTACTTTCGTTTTATCCATTTCTACAAACGTGTCGTATAAAGGCGGACCCATGAACTGTAAAATATCTTCACGAGTGTATTGTTCAGGATAATAGTGATTAAGCGTATGAGTAAACGAAGCAATAATTAATTCATTTGTATCAATTAACGTACCGTCTAAATCAAACAAAACCGTATTAATCGTCATTATTCATTTCCTTCCCTTGCGTCAAATCAAGTTTGTCTAAACCTTGTAGCTTTTCTTCATTTACGCCTTAGATTGTGCTTCTTCATTCTCTAAGTATTTCTGTTTACTCATTCCCGTCACGCGGCGGATAATAATTAAAATAATGGCGATGACAATCAGTGCAAGTGAAACAACTTGAGCGATTCTGAGTGTATGCGTCAGCATTAAACTATCCGTGCGAAGCCCTTCTACAAAGAAGCGTCCAACTGAGTACCAGATTAAATAAGATAAGAAAATTTCTCCTTTTCGCAGACTGGTGCGGCGAAGTACCATCAACAGGATAAATCCGGCAAAATCCCATAATGATTCGTATAAAAACGTAGGGTGATAATATGTACCATTAATATACATTTGGTTAATAATAAAATTTGGAAGGTGCAACCCTTCTAAAAAAGCACGGGTAACCGGCCCCCCATGTGCCTCTTGATTCATAAAGTTGCCCCAGCGCCCAATGGCTTGGCCAAGGATTAAACTAGGCGCAGCAATATCAGCCAACTTCCAAAATGAAATCTTTTTTACTTTCGAATACACAATGGCAGTTAATACGCCTCCGATTAAGCCACCATGAATGGCGATCCCGCCTTGCCAAATCTGAGGTATTTCGTTCAAATGCTTTGAATAGTATCCCCATTCAAAGGATACATAATAAATTCGTGCACAAATAATAGCTATTGGCACAGCAAATAGAATAAGATCAACAAATGTATCTTTTGATAAGCCTCTTCTTACGCTTTCTCTTGTCGCAATATAAAGACCCAACAGAACACCTGCACCGATAATGACACCATACCAGTAGACCGTTAGAGGGCCAATTTCAAGGAAAACGCGATCTAACGGCTGAATAGTTGCTTCCACAAGTTAACACCCTTTCTTATAAATCTTCACGGTCTCCTTCTTCAATTACATCTGTTAGACGTGCAGAAAATTGTTCTGCTGCGTTAATACCCATACGCTTTAAGCGGAAGTTCATTGCTGCCACTTCAATGATAACAGCTAAGTTTCGTCCCGGACGTACTGGCAATGTAATTTTTGTAACGTCTGTATCAATAATTTTCATTTTATCTTCTTCTAAACCAAGGCGATCATAATGTTTCTGCTGATCCCATGTCTCTAACTGAATAACAAGTGAAATTCGCTTATAGCTTCGTACAGCTCCTGCGCCGAATAGCGTCATCACATTGATGATCCCTAGTCCTCGAATTTCAAGCAAATGCTCGATTAAACCAGGCGCATTTCCTACAAGGGTGTCTTGATCTTCTTGACGGATTTCCACACAGTCATCGGCTACTAGACGATGCCCCCTCTTAACAAGCTCTAGAGCTGTTTCACTTTTACCAACGCCGCTTTTTCCCATGATTAATACACCAATTCCGTATATATCAACTAATACGCCGTGCAGGGCAGTCGTAGGTGCTAGCCTGCTTTCAAGAAAATTCGTTAAATGGCTGGAAAGTCGCGTTGTTTTAAAGCTTGAACGCAGCACGGGAACTGATTCACGCTCTGAAGCTTCGATAAGTTCTTTCGGTACATCCATTTCGCGGGAAACAATGATAGCCGGCGTGATATCTGTACACATTTTTTCCATTCGAACTTTTTTTTGTTCCTCATCTAACTGTTTAAAAAATGATAGTTCTGTTTTACCTAACAGCTGGATACGTTCTGCTGGGTAGTATGTAAAATAACCTGCCATTTCAATACCCGGGCGTGAAATATCACTCGTTGAAATAGGGCGGTCGATTCCTTCTTCTCCGCTAATAAGCTCTAATTTAAATTTCTCAATGATGTCTTTTGTACGTACTTTAACCACCGTGCATCCTCCTTTTATAAACAGTCATATACCTGTTCATGTCTACAGTATATCCAACTCTCGCTTTTATGTCGCGTTTGGTTCTACTAGCCACTTTATTTTATCATTAATACAGAAAGAAAAGAAAAAAAAGATGGCATAGGCTGCATCGCCTTACCATCTTTTTTAGAAAATTAAATATTGCAAGAAAGTTATCTTCTATTTTGAAGCGGTTCAACAATCACTCGTTGAATAAGCGCATTTAGAAGCGACATAATTACCGAGGCTAAAAGCGCTGTACCAAACCCGTCAATATTAAAAGAATCTCCCATAACACTTTGTGTAATCATCAGCGTAATGGCATTAATGACGAATAAGAATAGGCCAAGCGTAAGAAATGTCACCGGCAGGGTAAGTAAAATTAAAATCGGCTTAACAAACACATTCAAAATCGATAGAATTAAGCTCGCGATAATAGCTGCACTGACCGATTCCAAGTGAAAGGTGTCAATATAACCTGCGATTACGATTAATACGAGGGCATTGATTAAAATACTAATGATTCCACGCAATAACATTTTTAGAAATCTCCTTCTTCATTTGGAACTAAAAACACAAAAATCATATATAAAATGACCGGAGTACCTACTGTAAAAAATAAACTGATGATAAACAATACGCGGAGTAGTGAAGCATCTATTCCGATATACTGAGAAATACCGCCGATAACACCCGCAAGCTTGCGATTTGTTCGCGAACGATACAACTTTCGCACGTTAATCATCTCCTTTGTTTTTTTACTAAAACAAGCATTTTCTATTTTATAACAATTGAGCCCGTTTTGGATTCAGCTAACAATTTATAGCCTTTCGGCGAAGCGACATTTGCTTTGAAACGAAGTTGTTTCATCACCGTTTCTTTTTTCTCATCTACTATTTCCATCTCAGGAAGTGTACACGTAAAATTCCCAAAGTTAGATTTCAAATCTCCATCAACGGAGAGGTGGGACGGCGTATAGAGCGTAATGCTTCCTGTAGTCGTTTTGAAAAATGCTTTTTCAATGCGCTCTCCTTTTAAATACGTATCAATATCCCCGTTAAATGTCTGAACATCAATCTTTTTTGTATCTCCATCAAATTTAACCGTTCCATTGATTGTTTCAAGCTCACATTTCGAAGCGAGTATTCGAGAAAGTTCCATATGCCCGTTTGATGTCTCCATTTCAAGAGAATGGCTATTCACATCGTAAAAGCGGATGGTGCCATTAGCTGTTTTGGCTTTCAGGTCTCGTACGCTTAGTCTTTCCCCATCGATTGAACCATTAAACATACGGAGCTTGACGCGTTCATATTCCATTTCTGGAATATAAATAATCGCTTTCACCTTCATTTGCTTTTGCTGAATTGCAAAGCGCAGTTTGCCATTTTCGATGGAAAATGCGGTATGCTGCAAGAAAGTGCGGCGCGCTTCATCCGAATTCTCTACTTTGTAGATAGCAGCTTCACACTCTATTCGTACTTCTGTACTTCCCCAAGGTCGGAGTTGAACGCTTCCATTTGCTAAATCTACGTCAATCTCTTGAATATATGCTTCTGATTGCTGAAAGATGTGCTGAACGTCAATCGAAGGACCAAAGTTAAAATCTAAATCTCCTTCTTTTACTTTTTTTACCGTTTGATCTACAAATGTAAATAATTTTTCCTTTAAAGAGCTTTGAGATGACTTAGAAGCGTACGTTTTTTTCTGTTTTCCTCCTACATAAGGGGATAGCTCAGCTTTATCAGGCGTAGCATAGTAAGAGTCATTAGCTGAGTCTTTTTCCAGTGAATTCAGCAAGGTTAAAGCCTCATCTACGCTAAGTTTCCCTTCTTCTACCATCTGTAAAATTTGTTTGCGCTTTTCACTCATACCTTCCATCTCCTCTTTACGTTTTAGTCATTTAACTTTTATCTGCTTAATATTTGTATCCCTTTTACAATATTCCATACAAACACAACAACATTAACTAAAGAAACAACAACTAAAGCTACAATTAAAAGAATAAATACCGTTCCACTAGAGCCAGTAAGAGCAGGAAGCAAGAAAAATAAGAACAATATCGCTGTAGCGATAGGTAATAAATGTGACAAAAATGCAGTTTTTGCATGTTTCTTTACTTCTATGTTATGAACAACAAAATAAATAATAATAGGTAATAAAAATGGTGCAAAGAAAACGCTAAAATAATTTAAGGAAGATAGTATGCGATTTCCTTCCATAATAATCAGCTCCTTATATCATGTATTACGTTTTAATGAGTTAAAAAGTTTCATTCTTTATAAAAAAGACACCAATGCTGGTGTCTTTTAACGAGTTAATGCCTCTGCTTTTTCAACTTTTTTCTCCATACGCTTACGGTCACGTTCTAAAATTGGTTTCAAATAATGGCCCGTATAGGATTCTTTTACTTTCGCCACTTCTTCTGGCGTACCCGTAGCCACAATTTGTCCGCCTTTATCTCCACCTTCAGGCCCTAAATCAAGTAGATAATCAGCTGCTTTGATCACGTCTAAATTATGTTCGATCACTAGAACTGTATCTCCATTTTCAACTAAACGCTGAAGCACTTTTAATAAACGTGCGATATCATCGACATGAAGACCGGTAGTCGGTTCGTCTAAAATGTACAGCGTTCTTCCTGTTGAGCGACGGTGAAGCTCTGAAGCTAACTTTACACGCTGGGCCTCTCCACCCGATAAAGTAGTGGCCGGCTGTCCAAGCGTGATATAGCCAAGCCCTACATCGTAAATGGTCTGCAGCTTCCGCTTAATCTTTGGAATGTTTTCAAAGAAGTGAAGCGCGTCTTCAACTGTCATATCCAACACATCTGAAATGTTTTGATCTTTGTATTTTACTTCTAAAGTTTCCCGGTTATATCGTTTGCCGTGGCAGACTTCGCAAGGAACGTATACATCTGGCAGGAAATGCATTTCGATTTTAATAATACCGTCTCCTCGACAAGCTTCACATCGGCCGCCTTTCACGTTAAAGCTAAAGCGGCCTTTTTTATATCCGCGCACTTTTGCTTCGTTTGTTTGGGCAAATACATCTCGAATGTCATCAAATACACCCGTATAGGTTGCAGGGTTTGAACGAGGCGTACGGCCTATGGGAGACTGATCAATATCAATGACTTTATCTAAATGTTCAATGCCTTTGATTTCTTTATGTTCTCCTGCTTTGCTTTTTGCTTTATGCAGCTTTTGCGCCAATGATTTGTGAAGGATATCATTTACAAGCGTACTCTTACCTGATCCAGATACACCTGTAACAGCTGTGAATACACCTAACGGAAGCTTTGCTTTTACATTTTTTAAATTGTTTTCTTTTGCTCCTATAATTTCAATCATCCGATCTTTATCTATCGAACGTCTTTCGGCTGGAAGTGGAATAAACTTCTCTCCTGATAGATATTGACCCGTTAAGGAATTTTCATCATCCATCACTTCCTGAGGCGTGCCTTGAGAAACAACGGCACCCCCGTGTACGCCGGCTCCTGGTCCGATATCAATTAAATAATCAGCTGCCATCATCGTATCTTCATCATGCTCTACAACAATCAACGTATTTCCAATATCGCGCATGTCTTGCATTGTGCGAATTAAGCGATCGTTGTCACGTTGATGAAGACCGATAGAAGGTTCATCTAAAATATAAAGAACCCCCGTCAAACGAGAACCGATTTGAGTAGCCAAGCGAATGCGCTGCGCTTCCCCTCCTGAAAGAGTTCCAGCAGAGCGGTTCAATGTTAAGTAATCAAGTCCCACGTTAATGAGAAAGCTTAGACGCTCACGAATTTCACGCAGTATCATATCCGCAATCTTCATGTCTTTTTCAGATAAACTGAGACTTTCAAAAAAGTCATATGCTTCTTTTACTGAAAAGCGTGTTGTATCTCCTATATGCTTTTCGTCAATAAGCACCGCTAAGCTTTCGCGTTTTAAACGATTTCCTTTACATTTTGGACAAGCTTGCTGAGCCATGTATTTTTCCATTTGCTCACGGATATAATCAGAACTTGTTTCATGATAACGGCGTTCTACGTTCCGAAGCACACCTTCAAATTCGATATGATTTTCTCTTACTTGGCCAAAATCATTTTCATAGCGAAAGTGAATTTTTTCTTTACCGCTGCCATATAATACTTTATCAAATAAATGTTCCGGGATATCTCGAACCGGCACATCCATGTCGATGCCGTAATGTGTACATACGGCTTCAAGCAGCTGCGGATAGTATTGAGAACTTGTTGGCTCCCAAGGTGCAATAGCGTGCTGATGAAGTGTTAAGTCATAGTTAGGAATCACTAAATCTTTATCCACTTCCAATTTCGTTCCTAACCCGTCACACGTTGGACACGCCCCGTACGGACTATTAAATGAAAACATGCGGGGCTCAAGTTCTCCAATGGAGAAGCCACATTTTGGACAAGCATGATGCTCGCTAAAAAGTAATTCTTCCTCACCTATTACATCAATAATTACTTTCCCATCTCCAAGGCGAAGAGCTGATTCCAAAGAGTCCGACAAACGAGCGGCTACACCTTCTTTGACAACAACGCGATCAATCACTACTTCAATGGAGTGCTTTTTGTTTTTTTCCAGTTCAATTTCTTCTGTTATTTCACGCATTTCTCCGTCTACTCGAATGCGAACGTACCCTTCCTTTTTAATATCTTCTAATACTTTTACATGGGTGCCTTTTCGGCCAGATACCACAGGGGCCAGTACTTGAAGTTTTGTACGTTCAGGGTACTCTAAAATTCTATCTACCATTTGCTCAATCGTTTGAGACGTAATTTCAATTCCATGATTAGGACAAATCGGCTTTCCTACACGAGCAAACAAAAGGCGCAAATAGTCATAGATTTCGGTCACAGTTCCGACGGTTGAACGAGGGTTTCGGCTCGTTGTTTTTTGATCGATTGAAATAGCAGGCGACAATCCTTCGATCGAATCTACATCTGGCTTATCCATTTGACCTAAAAACTGTCTTGCATACGCCGAAAGTGACTCGACATAACGTCTTTGTCCTTCAGCATAGATTGTATCGAAAGCTAAAGAAGATTTACCAGAACCTGACAACCCTGTTAATACCACTAATTTGTCTCGCGGGATTTCAATATCGATATTTTTCAAATTGTGGGCTCGTGCACCTTTTACCACGATTTTTTCCATCGCCATGTTTTATCACCCTTCCGCTTTTAATTCTAGAATCAAGTCACGAAGCTCAGCTGCGCGTTCAAAGTTAAGCGCTTTGGCTGCTTCTTTCATTTCTTGTTCCATTTCTTCTACGAGCTTTGCTTTTTCTTTTTTATTGAGTTTATCAAATGCCGGTGCTTCTTCATACGTTTCTGTATCTTCTGCTACTACTGTTGCACGAATTGAGCCTCGAACTTCTTTTTGAATCGTTGTCGGTGTAATACCATGCTCTTCGTTGTAAGCTTCTTGAATACTTCTACGACGCTTGGTCTCATTGATAGCAATGTCCATGGAGTTTGTGATGCGATCTGCATACATAATGACATGTCCATTAGCATTTCGCGCAGCACGTCCGATGGTTTGAATAAGCGATCGTTCTGAACGCAAGAATCCTTCTTTGTCCGCATCTAATATGGTTACTAACGAAACTTCTGGAATATCTAAACCTTCACGAAGTAAGTTAATCCCTATGAGCACATCATATTTTCCAAGCCGCAGCTCTCGGATAATTTCAATACGCTCGAGCGTCTTCACCTCAGAGTGAAGATATTGAACTTTAATGCCAATTTCTTTTAAGTAGTTCGTTAAATCCTCAGACATTTTCTTTGTTAACGTCGTGACGAGCACTCGTTCATTTCGCTTAATCCGGTCGTGAATTTCTCCAATTAAATCATCAATCTGCCCTTCAATTGGTCGAACTTCAATATTTGGATCTAATAATCCCGTTGGACGGATAATTTGTTCAATCACCTCAGGCGCCTTCTCAAGTTCGTAAGGACCTGGTGTTGCTGAAACATGGACGATTTGTTTAATATGCTGTTCAAATTCATCAAATTTAAGCGGACGGTTATCTAATGCAGACGGCAAGCGGAAACCATGGTCCACCAACACTTGTTTACGCGCTTGGTCTCCATTATACATTCCTCTAACTTGAGGAATGGTAACGTGGGATTCATCCACCACAAGAAGGAAATCTTCCGGGAAGAAATCCAGCAGTGTATAAGGTGTAGAACCAGCCGGACGAAGCGTTAAATGACGAGAGTAATTCTCGATTCCTGAACAAAATCCCATTTCTCTCATCATTTCTAGGTCGTAGCGAGTGCGCTGTTCCAAGCGCTGCGCTTCTAAAAGCTTTCCTGCTTCTTTTAACTTCTCTAGCTGTTCTTCTAGTTCTTTTTCAATGTTTTGAATGGCCACACGCATTTTTTCTTCCCTCGTGACGAAGTGAGATGCCGGGAAGATAGCCACGTGTTCACGATCTCCAATAATTTCTCCTGTTAAGGCGTCGACTTCGCGAATGCGGTCAATTTCATCCCCGAAAAATTCCACGCGAATACAGTGTTCATCTCGAGACACAGGAAAAATCTCAACAACATCACCGCGAACGCGGAACGTTCCGCGCTTGAAGTCAATATCGTTTCTTTCGTACTGTACATCCACTAGCGTACGAAGCAGCTGATTGCGTTCTTTTTCCATTCCTACTCGAAGAGATACGACCATTTCTTTGTATTCTTCCGGAGACCCTAATCCATAAATACAGGATACGCTGGCAATAATAATGACATCTTTTCGTTCAAAAAGAGCAGAAGTTGCTGAGTGACGAAGTTTATCAATCTCGTCATTAATGCTTGCATCTTTTTCAATAAATGTATCTGTTTGAGGTACATAAGCTTCAGGCTGATAGTAATCATAGTAACTGACAAAGTATTCGACTGCATTATTAGGAAAAAACTCTTTAAACTCACTGTACAATTGACCAGCAAGCGTTTTGTTATGAGCCATAATTAATGTTGGCTTATTTATTTCCTTAATAACATTAGACATAGTGAAGGTTTTTCCCGTTCCTGTAGCACCTAACAAAACTTGATGCTGCTTACCTTCTTTAATTCCTTTCACAATCTTTTCAATTGCCTTTGGCTGATCACCTTGCGGTTGATATGGGGATACTAATTCAAACTGATCTTTCAAATGAAGGCCTCCGTTTCTATTTTCTTGTTTTATCTATTTTTATTACGATATGTAAAAACCGAAAACACGAACTGATATTCGTATTTTATCACTTTATACTCATAAATGAAACTAATGAGTATTAATCTTATATAGTGTTTGTTTGTTTTGATTTTTTACCCTGTTACTTTATTACCCACTAAATTCTTATACTACCCTTTTCGAGGGGAATACAACTCTTTAGATGAAAGCAATAAAAGAAAGTAAGCTGCCTAATTGTCTGAAAAGGATAGGCTTTTGCGCCAATTTCTAAATTATGATACAGTATAAAAAATATGTACTGAGAGGGGTTTAGTATGGCAAGCGTTGATCAAGTTCTTATAAATAACTCCTTTATAACAGTTGAAGAATCAACTTCTTTAGCTAAAGTGAAATCTGAACTTTCCAACTATGATTTCGTTGTAGTCACAGCAAGTACCTTTTATGTAATACAAAAAGATGAACGATACCTTTTAACAGGTCATGACGAGGCATCGTCCATTAAAAAAGTAATAGCGGACACAAATTGGCCTTCATCTTCTACTTCTACGTTAGCCAATTTACAAGCCAACACAAACTGGAATAGACCAGTCCTCATTCAAGCAGAAAACCAAGAAACCACAATAGGACTTGTAACACCTTCACAGTGGATTACACATTTGCATAGCCAAAATGAGATATTAGCTTCCTATTTTGATACATTGGCAGAAACCATTAATGATGCAGTGACAGCGGTCGATCATGAAGGAAATGTAATCTTGTGGAATACTGCTGCGGAACATACGTATAAGATTCAGAGAGATGATATTATTGGTAGAAAAATCGGAGAGCATTTTAAAGATGAATCCATCATTCTACATACGATTCTAAATGAAGGGCGTCCTGTGCGCGGAACGTATCATCGTCCTAATGAACAAACTCACGTGCTCATCAATGCATCTCCTATTATAAGAAACAACCGAGTCATAGGTGGAGTCGCAACCGAACATGACATTACCAATATTGTAAGACTAAATGAAGAAATTGATGTATCTCTTCTCATTCCGAAAGATAATCCATTTTCTTCTTTTGCGGGTATCAGTCCTGAAATTAAGCAAGCCGTTGACATTGCCAAAAAAGTGGCATCTACAGATATGCCTATTTTATTAACAGGAGAACCTGGTTCTGGGAAAGAAATGCTGGCTCAGGCCATCCACTACGGGGAATCCAAACATAAAGAACCTTTTTTATCTTTAAATTGCGCCACTATTCCATCTGGACTTCTGGAAATTGAACTCTTTGGTCATCAAAAAGACGTCTTTTCAGAAGATCCAACGACCATTGCAGGAAAACTGGAGCAGGCTCATAACGGGACGTTATTTATTGAAGAAATTGATAAAATGCCTCTTGAAATTCAAGTTAAGTTTCTCCGTTACTTGGAAGAACGAGCCTTTTATCACGTTGGAGGCACGGAAGAAATTCAAGTCCAAACCCGAATTGTAGCCTCTACTACGACGCCTTTGGAAGAGTTGCTAAAAGCCGGTGAATTCCATGAAAATCTTTACTATTTGTTGACCGTCATTAATATTATCATTCCGCCGCTTCGAGACCATAAAGAAGACATTGAAGCATTAACGCAGCAATTTGTACAGGAATTTAGTAAAAAGTATAAAAAGAAGGCTCCTTTCATCAGCTCTGAAGTTCTCGAAGCCTTTATGCAATACGATTGGCCAGGAAATATTCGCGAGCTGAGAAATACGATTGAACGAATGATTTTTCTTAGTGATCAGTCGTTGATTACCCTTACGCACCTTCCTGACAATCTGAAGGATGCCAGTTCTTTCACAGAAGTTCAAAAAGAAGAAGATTCTCTCCAAGAAGCTAGGCTAATAGAAGAGACTCTTCAAAAAACCTATGGAAACAAAAGTGCAGCAGCAGATCTGCTTGGCATTTCGCGCGGCACCCTTTATAACAAAATCAAAGAATACGGATTAAACTAATTAAAAAATTCGACACGAAGCTCAGGATACTTGTGTCGAATTTTTTATGTTTCTTGGACTGAACTTATTTGGAGAAATTTTTTAATACGAACCATACGTTGGCGGGGCGTTCGGCTAGGCGTCTCATGAAATACACAAACCAATCAATTCCGTAAGGAACATAAACCCTGACTTTATATCCTTCTTTGACCAGACGATCCTGTAGCTCTACGCAAATTCCATAAAGCATTTGGAACTCAAACTGATCATTTGAAATGCCGTTTTCTCTTACTAATCGTTTTGTATACTGAATCATTTCCTCATCATGACTCGCTACAGCTGTATAGTGTCCATTTAATAAATGCATTTTAATGATTTTTTTATAGTTTTCATCTACGTCTTTCTTTTCCGGAAACGATACTTCTGGCGATTCTTTGTAAGCTCCTTTTACCAGACGTAAATTGGCTTGATATTGATGTAAGTCATTCATATCTTGTTCTGTACGATAAAGATACGCTTGAATCACAATTCCAATATTATCAAATTCTTTGCGTAATTCTTTATACATATCAAGGGAGATTTGGCAGTGCAAGTAGTCTTCCATATCAATTCGAACAAAAATATCATTCACTCTGGCTGTGTGTAGAATTCTGCGCATATTTTCCATACAAAGCTCTTTGCTAATATCCAATCCTAAAGAAGTCATCTTTAATGATAAATTTGATTGAACGCCCGATGCTGCAATGGCTTCTAGTGTCTGAATGCACATGGCCGTAGATAACCTAGCTTCCTCTTCTGTAAAAACAAATTCGCCTAAATGATCGAGTGTCACAACTTTCCCACCATTGTTAAGCTCCTTGGATGTTTGAATTGCTGATTCAATTGAGTCTCCAGCAACAAAACGAGCTGCCCCCATCCGCAATCCATACTTTTTAGCTAATTTATTCATTGAATGATTTTTGCCAAGCGACTGAAACATCGTTCTCATTAACACTTCCATCGATACTAAACCTCCTTTTATTCATAAAAATCAAAATAAATATAATTTTCAGATTAATTTCTTTATTTTTCTATACCCTAACTACATATTTGTACACGTATTTAAAATAATTTACACAAAATTGTTTAAGTTATTTTATTTACAAACATATTTGTATAATTAATTTAATTATACTCATTTATCGATGGAACCGTAACAACAGTGTTATGAGTTCTAACTCGTTTTTCGACATAAAAAAGCTCTCCACATTTCGTAGAGAGCTTTTGCGTACGTTTTGATAATAGGACGATTCACTTATCATCAAAGCAACAATCTTTATTTTCCAGCTGCTAGCATGCCTTTTGCATATATAAAACCAATGGCTGCTGAAAGTAAATCTATTAAAATAATAAGCGGATAATCTGCGTACCCTTTATATACAGAAACAGCTATCAACAAAAGCGTCAGCGCTGTGGCAACATATAGGTTATATGTTACTCTAGCAAACAGAACAAGCAATATGGCGGGTAGAAAAACTGCGGCAATCGTTTTGACTTCCACAAACATTTCTCCTTTTTATCCGTCTTTTAACCAGCTTGTGAATTACGTTTTGTATAATTGTGTACAAACAAAATACCTAGTTCATGATGTTCGTTGTCATACAATGCTCGCTGAGTAAAGCGAACTTCTCCATTTTCGTCAATAACTTCTAGCTTACAAAAAGCACGGTTATTCACTTGTAATGCTTCATAAAATTTATGGACTTCAGATATAGCGATTCCATTTACTTTAATAATCACTTCTCCTACTTTCAAACCCATTTTCTCTGCCGGAGAATGAGGGATGATTCCTAACACAACCAAACCTTGTGTACGCTTAGTAAATAGTGCGGGCGCTTTTTCATCGCTTCGACGCTGCTGCAAACGAATCCACTCTCTTCCTATGATCGCTAGAATAACAACAGCGACAGCGGCAGGAGGATAAAAAATAGCAGCAATTGTAATAATCGTTAATCCCACGCCTAATGCTAATACACGCTTACCGGTAAATTCAATAGATTTAAACGGAACCATACTTTGAATTCGCTGATAAAAACCGATAGCAAAAGGAACAAAAAACAGGCTAAATGATGTTCCGTCAATAGATAACACAGGCCACCATGGAAACACAGACGTAATGGCGCTGCCTGGAATTAAGACAAAAAGCGGAACAACCCATAATTTTTGAGAATAATGAGCCCCAATTTCCTGCCCTCTTTTACTTTTCACAATGGCTGGAGACGTACCTTTTGCTCCAAACTTCCAAATTAAATATCCTTCTGCTAATACAAGCAGCGACATTAAAATAGTAAGAGAAGGTAAATCTGCGTTATGAGCTTGCACAGACCACGTTTGAATAAATCCTTCACCGAAACCAGCTGCAGGAATAAGCAAGGTCGCAAGCACAGCCAGTCCTACGGTATAAGAAGGAGAAAGCCATTTAAACGTCCACGGGCCGCTTATGATAAAAGTTAAAACAGCTACAAGTACAATCGTTCCTATAGATACATAGACACCTAGCAACACGGTAACAACGGATAAAATCAAACCAATAATGATACCTGGAAAAAATAAATATTTTGCTTCTAAAATAAAATCAAACACGCGAACATGAAAATTCTGACGCTCTCTCTTGACGCGAGAAAGACCTACAAAAAACGAGACGAGCAGAAATAAATAAGTTAACGGGTGCAAAAATAAACGCCCGATACCTTTTAAAAGCTCTAATGCAAAATCCATTTTTTCACCACCTGTATTTTTCACATTTTTATTACAACATTTACGATTGATTGTTATGTATCATAGGCTTCTTTATTTTATCAAAATGCATCACTAACCGACAATGTTGTTTTTACTAAAAAAGTTCCGTGCTTTGGAAAAGCACGGAACTTTTTCTACTTCTTATTGACTAGCTAGCTTTAAAGCCGTTTGAAGCTGACGATCTTCATCTTTGGATTTAATTTTTTCTAATAGTTTTGTTTGTAAAAGCGCTGCTGTATCTTCATCAATTTCACCTGTAGCTTTTTGCTTATTGGCTTTTTGGAATGCAGTTACAGCTGTTTCTGTCTCTTTACTAAAATATCCGTCTGTACGTCCAGGTTCAAAGCCAAGGCCTTTTAGCATCACTTGAGCATTCTTCACTTGGTCACCTGTCATATCACGTGTTAATGGCTTTTTATCAACTTGAATTGGATTTGCATAATAGTAATCCGGCTGCTTGACTTCTACCGTTGGTTTTATACCTTTTTCGTTAATCCAGTTTCCATCAGGCGTTAGCCATTTATAGAACGTTAATTTTAAATTACTGCCGTCTTCCATTGGAACAGCTTGTTGAACCGTTCCTTTTCCATAGGATTTTTCACCGACTAGCTTGTATCCGCCTGCTTCTTTTAATGCCCCGGCAAGAATTTCAGAAGCAGATGCACTTCCTCCATCAATCAAGGCCACAATTGGATAATCCTTTTGCTTTTTCATTGAAGAAACCACTTTTTGACGTTCACCGTTACGATCTTCAATTTGAATGTATGGCTTTTTATTCGTTACTAATTTATCGAGCATTTTTTCAACACTCGTTAAATAGCCACCAGGATTTCCACGAACATCTAGAACTAAACCATCAATATGTTTATTTTCAAGTTTTTTCAACTGTTTCGTAAATTCGTCTCCCGTTGACTCAGAGAATGACGTAATTTCCATGTAACCAATTTTTTTATTGTTTACATTTTTAACAGAAGAATAGACGGTTTCAATTGGAATCTCATCTCTTACAACTTTTACTTTCATCGTTTCTTTCACGCCTGGTCTTTGAACATCTAATGTCACGGTAGAGCCTTTTTTACCGCGAATTTTTAATACCGCTTCATTCAATTCAAGACCCGCGATACTTTTACCATCGATCTTTAAAATCTGATCATTTGGTTTTAATCCTGCTTTTTCCGCAGGAGATTGTTTAAACGGAGCTACGATTGTTACTTTTCCATCTACCATGCTTACTTCAGCACCAATCCCCTCAAACGATGAATCAAGAGACTGCGTGAATTGCTGTGCCGTTTTCTTATCCATGTAAGATGAGTGGGGGTCTCCTAAGGTTTGTACCATTCCTTGGATTGCGCCATCTAATAATTTTTTGTCATCTACATCTTTGTAATATTTTGAAGATATCAGTTCGTAAGCCTGCTTGATTTTGTCTAGCTCTTCCTTTTCCACTTTACTATCATTTGAAGAAGTTGTAAGGGGGGTACTGACCGTTCCAGCATTTGCATACTGAATGCCAAAATATGTACCTGCTGCTCCAACAACTAAGGAGAGTGCCATTAATAGTGCAACGATTTTCCGATTCAAGTTCTTTCATCCTCCTCAACCTTAAGCCATCTCTTCTTATTATAATAGATACAACCAAAACTATGTAATAAAAAGGATGCATGTGTTATTTGTAGCAAAAGGCACCACACAAATCAAGTGCGATGCCTTTTTGTTAAACTATATGTTGAGCTTGTACCACGTATGCTAGGAACTTAAAATTTAATATAACGTTCAGGGTTTACAGCAGAGCTTTTGCCTTTCCAATCGCCCTTATGCAATTCAAAATGCAGGTGAGCACCAAACGAACGTCCTGTGTTCCCTATATAACCTAATTGTTGACCTTTATTGATAGATTGACCACTTGAGACGCTGTAGCTCTCTAAGTGAGCATAAACTGTAACCCACGTCTGACCTTCGACATTGTGACGAATAAATACGGCATTACCAAAAGAAGAAGAATGATATGCTCTAATTACTTTTCCGCTTGCTGCGGCTACAACTGGCACACTTTCTCCTCGCTTTCCAATATCAATACCGTAATGTCCTCTTCCAAACGTTTCTCGATATCCAAAATGAGATGTTACCGGGCCCTTTGCCGGCCTCATAAACGACCCGCTTGTAACAGGTGGTGCCTCCTCTGTTGCCCCGGCTTTTTCAATTTCTTGCTGTTGAGCTTGTGCTGCATTTTTTTGATCGGCTAAAATAGAAGCTTGCTCTTCTAATCCAACGGCTTCTTCATTAAATTCTTTTTCCTGATCTTTGAGCGTTTGCATGAGGTGATTCTTTTCATCCACTTGTTTTTGCAGCTGCGAGCGAAGATTTTTAAGTTCTTCAAGCGCTTGATTTACTTCCGTTAGCTTGTTTTGAACTTTTGTTTCTTTCTCTTCTTTTGCCTTTTTATCAGCTTCATGCTGCATTAACAAATCGCGGTCAGCCCCTACAATTGTCGAAACCGCACTCACTCTGCTAATAAAGTCTCCGAAGCTTTCAGAGCCTAGCAGTACATCTATGTAATCTACAGACCCGCCGTTTTCTTGTAAAGCACGAGCACGCTTTTTTAATAGCTCATTTCGTTTTTCAATTCTTTTTTTTACAACGTCAATTTCATTTTTCAGCTTTTCGATGTCTTGCTTTGCTTTTTCTACTTCAGCTTCACGGCTGCGGATGTCTGCATTTGTCTGTCCGACTTCTGAATCCAAACGCGCAATCTCAGCTTCTTCGTTTTTTTGCTGTTCTTGAACTTCTTTTAATTTCTCTTTATTTTGATTAATATTTTGGTTCACATCGTTACTTTTTTTCTCTAAATCACTGAGTTTAGTAGTGCTGGCACTTTCTGCATAAGCAACTTTTTCATTACCTATCCAAGCTGTACCTAGTCCAACTAAAACTGCTGCTGTCATTACTAATGTCTTACGTGTCATTTGTTTCTCCCCATTTGCACATATTTCCCCGTATAAACGGGCATTAGCAAGACCCCCATTAGCACTTTTTTCTATTTTTATCTGTAATTACACAACAACCTCACATCTGATAAACATCAAATGTGAGGTTGTTATAATCTATTATGTTAAAAATCTATCTTTATTTTCGTAAGAATTTACGGATGGATAATGTACTTCCCCACATCCCAATTAGACCACCAATTACAAGTAGTAATAGCGATACTTGAAGCACGAATGGAAAAGCAGGTAAAAGTTCAAAGAATCCATCGAACTTAGGCTGAACTTCATTATATAAAACGCTGTACACACCGATAATAACAGCAATTGGCACAATAGAACCAAGCACTCCTAAAAACAGACCTTCAATAAAGAACGGCCAGCGAATAAAGGAGTTTGTGGCTCCAACTAAGCGCATAATTTCAATCTCTTCACGGCGAGCTACAATCGTAATTTTAATTGTATTTGAAATGAGGAACATCGCTGTAAATAGAAGCCCTAAAATCAGTACTACTCCGATATTACGAGCTACTTTCAGCACTTTAAATAACTTTTCAACTTGATCTTGTCCGTATTGAACTTTTGCTGCATACGGATATTTCTCAATTTGTTTAGCTACTTTTGCGACATCAGTCGGCTCTTTTGTTTTAACAACAAACACATCATTTAATGGGTTTTGCTGCTCAAACGGTTCAAAAGCTTGTCCTTCATCACCCATACTATTAATTAAATCTTTTAACTCTTTATCTTTAGAAGAAAACGTCACCGTATCAACTTGCTTAATTGCATCTAGCTTTTCTTTCATTGCTTTTCGATCATCCGCTGTCGCTGCAGCATCAACGTGAACGCGAATTTCCACATCATTTTCAATCAATTTAGCAATGTGGTTTAAATTCATCATCAACATAAAAAATACGCCTACAAGCAAGAGCGTCACGGTAACCGCGCTTGCAGATGCGAATGTCATCCAGCCGTTTCTTCCTAAACTTTTAGATCCTTCACGTAAGTGGCGACCGAATGTCCTAGCCTTCATATCCGTATTCACCTCTTACTTCATCACGCACAACATTTCCATTTTCAATCGCAATTACGCGCTTTCGAATTGTATTTACAATTTCACGGTTATGCGTTGCCATTAAAATAGTCGTACCGCGTTTATTAATCTCCTCAAAAATATCCATGATTTCCCATGAAGTCTCCGGATCAAGGTTCCCTGTCGGTTCGTCGGCGATGACAACCTTAGGACTATTCACAATTGAACGCGCAATAGACACACGCTGCTGCTCTCCTCCAGATAATTCATCAGGGAAAGAATCCATTTTACCCTTTAACTTAACAAGCTCTAGCACCTCTAGCACTCGCTTTTTAATTTCTTCGGGACTTTGCTCAATTACTTCTAGTGCAAAAGCAATGTTTTCATAGACCGTTAATTTTGGAAGCAGCTTGAAATCTTGAAAGACTACACCAATATGACGTCTAAAGATAGGAACTCTGCTATCTTTTATTTTTGCTACATTTGCACCGTTTACAATGATATTTCCTGAAGAAGGCTTTTCTTCACGATACATCATTTTAATAAAAGTGGATTTTCCTGCTCCACTTGGTCCTACGATATAAGCAAACTCACCTTGATTAATCTTGATGCTAATGCCATTGATTGCTTTTACACCGTTCGGATACGTTTTATATACATTTTGCATTTCAATCATAAGTAATCACCTAATCAAGTGTGTTATTTTAATACTATGTAAAACTTGTCAAAATACGACAAAACTCTACAATTCAAACCAAAAATTCGACTCTTCTCACGCGCTTTCTCATTATAACATCACTCTTCGTGAAAATAAGCCCCAAAAATATTACATTTTTATTTCAAATATGACATAAGTAGGATATTTTTAGCAGGGTATGAGAATTTATCCTTATTTTTAATTCTGTTGTTTTTTGCTGTTCATTTTTTTACGAATATCGTTAGACAAAGCACATTCATGTCTACTTTTTTACAAACAAGGTATGATAAATAAGAAAAACGATGAGGAGAGATAACATGATCACTATTTATGGAAGCTCACGGGAAAACGGAAATACGGAAGAATTGGCTAAAGCAGTCTTAAAAGATATCAATACTGAAGAAGTTTACTTACGTAGGCATACCATTAACCCCATTACTGATATGCGTCACGATGAACATGGATTTACCAATCAACAAGATGATTATTATGATATAGCGAAAAAGATGGCAGCGCACGATACTATTTTATTTGTTACGCCTCTTTACTGGTACGGTATGAGCGGATTGATGAAGAACTTTGTGGATCGTTGGTCTGAAAGCCTTAGAGATTCGACAATCAACTTTAAAGAACAAATGAAAAATAAGCGCGTCTATGTATTAGTAGTCGGGGGCACAGGCGCATCTGTAAAGGCCCTTCCTCTTATTATGCAATTTCAATACATTGTCGATTTTATTGGTTCTTCCTTTAGCGGATACATCATTGGAGAAGCCAATGCACCTGGAGACATAGCAAAAGATGTCAAAGCTCAACAGCAAGCTATTGTCTTAAATGAACAATTAAAGCAGCTTTAACACAAAAATAAGACGGATACCCGTCTTATTTTTTCTTTGCCAGCCAAGCCGCAACTTTTTTGGCATCTTCTTCATTAATCAGTCCTTTTGGCATACCGCCTTGACCATTGTTAATAATGTTTTCAATTTCAGCTTCTGAGTGCTTGCTGCCTACATGCTGCAAGCTTGGCCCATTTGCTCCTCCTAAATCTACACCGTGACAGCCTGTACAGTTTTTCTTCACAATATCTTCTGCACTCGCTGAAGATTCACCGGCAGATTCATTTTTGGAACTGCCTCCGCCGCACGCGGACAAAACAAGCGCTAGGCCAATTGTTAACGTTAATAATACTTTTTTCAAGCCTTCTCCCCCTTGCTGTAGAGTTTTCACTCTATTATAACCTACTCAAGAATGTTTAAAACACTCTGTTTACAAGGACTTTGTTTCAATTTCATGAATTCTCTCATCGTATTTATGTATGAGGTCAAGCAATTGATTCGTTTCCTAAACGTTTTTTGTATACTACGCGTGAAATTGTCACACTGAGCTCATATAAGAGCAGAAGCGGGACAATGACTAAAATATCCGAAATAAAATCAGGAGGAGTAATAAGCACAGATATCACAATTAAAGCAAAATAAGATAACTTCCTTGCTTTAGCTAACCTCACTGGATTTAGAACCCCTAAACGCGTTAAAAATAAGACAACTAAAGGCATTTCAAATAAAAAACCAAATGGTAAACACAGATTAAGCATAAAACGGAAATAATGCTCCGCCGTAAACATGAGTGAAAACTGATCATTCGACAAACCTGTTAAAAATGCTAAAACCATTGGAAATAAAACAAAATAACCAAACCCCAAGCCACTTACAAATAAGAGAAAAAAGAATGGAATGAAGGTAATCATAATCTTATGCTCTTCCTTTTTTAATCCCGGTGAAACAAACCGAAATACTTGATAAGCAGCTACTGGAAGTGTAAAAGCAAGCGCAAAAACAAATGCAATCACCATATAAATCCATACAATTTCACTTGGTCTAAGTACAGCAAGCTTACCGTCCAAATCTTTCACTAGCCACTGATAAATATCTTGTACAAATACAAAACTGACAATAAGTAAAACTACAAATGCACAAAGTGTTTTAATAATACGAACACGCAATTCTTCAAGGTGCTCCATCAAGCTCATTTCTCCCATTGTCTATTTCTCCTTTCTGACAAGTAGAAATAGACGAGTTTCCTCGTCTATTTCCTTACTTACAATGTCGATTCATTCCTTTTTTGTTCAGAAACGGTTGCTGCCTGCTTTTCTTTAACACTTTCATCATCTGATACGAGCCCTTTTGCTGCTCCTTTAAATTCAGTTAATGTTCGCCCAAACGCCCGTCCAACTTCCGGCAGCTTAGACGGCCCAAAAATAATTAACGCAATGACCAAAATAATAACTAAACCAGGAATTCCAATATTAGAAAGCATACTTGACCTCCTTTCCCTTACTCAATTTACTGCTGTACTTTTTCTTTCTTTTTCAACTCTTGTTTTTCATGTGCTTTCCCGTGTGCCCGCATACGATCTTCCTCTACTTCCTTAGAAATCTTTAGCCCACGCGGCACGTTATTTACTTCAACTTCTGTCATACCTTTTCCATCTTTTTTATATTGAAAGGAAGCTCGAGTTGAAATTTCCGCACCAGGTTCTGTTACAAAAGGCACAACGCGATAATCAGCTTGCCATATATCAGGAGTGACCGTACACCTTACATATCCTCTGTAATCATTAAAGAATGTGAGATGTGGATTTTGACTTAAAATTTTATCCGTATCAGCTCGTTTATCTGCTCCGTTCCCTCCGGAAGTGATGGAGGTGCCAACGAACTCTGCACCAATAATTCTTGAATTAAGATTGGCAAAATCCGTGTGTAAATTAGAAGCCCAGTTAGCGTGCACATCTCCAGTTAGTACAATGACGTTGTCCAACTTTTTCTTTTCAATAAAATCAATAACACGCTGACGATTCGCCGTATACCCATCCCATGCATCCATGCTGTATGTAGGCTTAGCCGCCGTTCCAAATTTTCTGGGAGCAAAGAAAATTTGTTGAGCCAGTACGTTCCAATGACACGCTGATTTTTCAAGATTAGTAAAAAGCCATTTTTCTTGTTCAATCCCTAATAGCGTACGTTTAGGATCAAGAGATTCTGGCGTTTGCGGCTTTGTTCCGTCTCCGTTTGCTTGATCGTCTCTGTATTGACGCGTATCCAACACTTGAAAGGAAGCTAGTTTCCCATATGAAAAGTCACGATACAATCTCATATCCGTTCCGTGAGGCAAGGATGTTTGACGCAAAGGCATATGTTCGTAATAAGCTTGATAAGCTGCCGCGCGGCGTTGAATAAATGCTTCTACTGATTGTCCTTTTTCAGGAATTACATTTGCATAATTGTTTTCTACTTCATGATCATCCCACGTCACAATCCACGGAAAAGCAGCATGAGCAGACTTCAAATTGGCATCTGACCTGTACTGAGCATGCCTGTTTCGATAGTCTTGAAGCGTTTGAATTTCTGCGCTGCTGTGAGTACGAACATTTCCGCTTGCAGCCACATACTCGTTTGGTCCATATTCATAGATGTAATCGCCCAAATGAACCACAAAATCCAATTGTTCTTTAACCATATGTTCATAAGCTGTAAAGTAACCATGTTCATACTGTTGACACGAAGCGAATGCAAACGTCATGCTGGCTACTTCTGCATTTGCTGAAGGAAGTGTTTTTGTTTTTCCAACCGGGCTTAACTCATGACCGCTTTTAAATCGATAATAATAAATACGGCCTGGCTTTAATCCTTTTACATCAACGTGAACAGAGTGAGCAAGTTCAGGTCTAGCTATTTCTGTTCCTCGTTTGACAATTCGATGAAAGTCTTCATCTTCGGCAAGCTCCCATTTTACTGGAACGGGTTGATTAGGCATTCCCCCGCCATTCAATGGGTCTGGTGCTAATCTTGTCCAAAGAACAATACTATCTGCTAAAGGATCTCCCGATGCGACGCCTAAAGTGAACGGATAACTTGAAAATTTAGGCGCTGCCGCTGAAACTTCTACTGCATTTAAACCGATAGACTGAGCAATTGTTAAGCCAAGTGATACTCCTGCTACTTTTCCAGCTCCTTGTAAAAAATGCCTTCTATCAAACCCTTTACTCGAAGAAAAACTGTTCTGTTTTACTTGCTCTATTAATTCGTGTAACGATTTATTTGCCACTGCACATGCCCCTTCCTCTTGATTTAACTCAAATTATAAAAGCTGTTTGTAAAAGAGGTATAAAGGATTGTAAAGAAGCATTTACCATAAAATAGGTATTTTAAACCATTTTATTTCATTGACAAAATAAGCGAACGGACGACAGCAACCTTTAAATTTCTGCATTTTCTTAATTTTCTATCTACAAATAGTTCTTTACGCTCGTTTTTCTTCATTCAAATTTTACAAAGTCCTAACAACTAAAAAAAGGCAGCATACCGAGGTATACTGCCTTTTGATTAAATATGAGAACGTAAATACGCATCAATAAACGGATCTAGATCTCCATCCATTACACTTTGCGTGTTTCCGACTTCCGTATTTGTGCGGTGATCTTTTACTAACGAATACGGATGGAATACGTAAGAACGAATTTGACTTCCCCATCCAATATCTTTTTGTTCTCCGCGGATTTCAGCTAGCTGTTCTTGCTGCTTCTCAATTTCTAACTGATACAACTTAGATTTTAACATCTTCATTGCTTGCTCACGGTTTTTAATTTGTGAACGTTCCGTCTGACAAGATACGACTACATTAGTTGGGAGGTGAGTAATACGAACAGCTGAATCTGTTGTATTGATATGCTGACCTCCGGCACCGCTTGCACGGTACGTATCAACCTTCAAATCTTCCGTACGAATATCAATTGAAATTTCATCGTTAAATTCCGGCATTATGTCGCACGATACGAATGACGTATGGCGACGGCCTGATGAATCAAACGGAGAAATACGAACGAGACGATGAACGCCTTTTTCAGCTTTTAAATACCCGTACGCATTATGGCCTTTAATTAAAAGCGTTACACTTTTAATACCAGCTTCATCCCCAGGTAAGTAATCAAGTGTTTCTACTTTGAAACCTTTTTTCTCCGCCCAGCGCGTATACATACGTAGTAACATTGAACCCCAATCCTGTGATTCTGTTCCACCAGCACCTGGGTGCAATTCTAAAATGGCGTTATTTTTATCATACGGCTCGCTTAAAAGCAGCTGTAATTCAAAGTCGTTCATGCCTGAAATAAGCTCTTTTAGTTCACTAACTAGTTCTTCTGCTAAATCTTCATCGTATTCTTCTTTTACAAGTTCATGAGATATCTGTAAATTTTCGTATGTTTCATCTAAGTGGTTAAATTGATTTACTGCATCTTTTAAACCATTGGCTTCATTAATAACAGTCTGAGCTGCCTGCTGGTCATTCCAAAAATTTGGATCAGCCATAGTCTCATCTAATTCATCGATACGAGCTTGTTTTGTATCGAGGTCAAAGAGACCCCCTAAAGTCCGCTAATCGCTTAGCTGTTTTGTCAAGTTCTTGCTTAATTTCTACTAAATCCATGAGTTAAACACCTCTATTTTATTTTTGACGCACAGGAAGGAAATGAGAAGACTCATTTCCTTCCTGTACTAGTTCATTCTATACTAATTGACTCTTATTTTATGATTCTTTACCGCAGCAGTTTTTATACTTTTTGCCACTTCCACAGATACAAGGATCATTTCGGCCAACTTCTATCGCATTTACTTTTGGCTTCTTCTTAGCCGGCGCGTCTCCTTCTTTTGGATGAACAGCCGCCTGACCTTGCGCTACTTCTTGACGCTCAAGGTTGTTGTTAATTTCTGCTTTCATGATATACTTCGTCACTTCTTCTTCAATGGTTGCAATCATATTTTCAAACATCGCAAAACCTTCCATTTGGTATTCGCGAAGAGGATCTGTTTGGCCGTACGCACGAAGGTGGATACCTTGGCGAAGCTGATCCATCGTATCGATATGATCCATCCATTTAGAATCAACTGCTCTAAGAACAACTACTTTTTCGAATTCACGCATTTGTTCTTCAGGGAGCTGCTCTTCTTTTTCATTATAACGAGCTTTTGCATGATCTACCAGCAGTTCTACCATTTCTTCAGGCTCTTTACGGCGAAGATCTTCTTCTGTGACTTCACCTTCCTCAAGAACATTAGCATTTACGTAATCAATAATCGCTTGTAAATTCCATTCTTCTTCTAATTCTTCACGCGGTGTATTTACCTCAACCACACGCTGTAGCGTTGATTCAATCATACGTTCTACAATCGCACGTAAGTTGTCTGAATCAAGCACTTCAAAGCGCTGTTTGTAAATAACTTCACGCTGCTGACGAAGAACATCATCATATTGAAGCAATTGTTTACGCGCATCAAAGTTATTACCTTCAACGCGTTTTTGAGCGGATTCAACAGCTCTTGTTACAATTTTACTTTGAATTGGCTGTGAATCATCCATACCAAGACGATCCATCATCGCCATCATATTATCAGAACCAAATCGGCGCATTAATTCATCTTCCATGGATAGATAGAATTGAGACACCCCTGGGTCCCCTTGACGTCCAGCACGTCCGCGGAGCTGATTATCAATACGGCGTGATTCATGACGCTCTGTACCAATTACAGCAAGACCTCCAGCTTCAACGACACCTTCACCTAGTTTAATATCCGTACCACGACCGGCCATATTCGTTGCGATTGTTACCGCACCTTTGTGACCCGCATTCTCGATAATATCCGCTTCACGCTCATGCTGTTTTGCATTTAAAACGTGATGGCGAATGCCTTTTTTCTTTAATAATGCTGATAAAACTTCAGATGTTTCAATCGCAACTGTACCAACAAGAACAGGCTGTCCTTTTGCGTGGCGCTCGGCAATATCTTCCACTACCGCATTAAACTTGCCTTCCATTGACTTGTAAATTAAATCCGCTTTATCATCACGTGAAATTGGCTTGTTTGTCGGAATAACGACAACGTGCATGTTGTAGATATTACGGAATTCTTCTTCTTCCGTTTTAGCTGTACCCGTCATACCTGATAATTTTTCATACATACGGAAGTAGTTTTGGAATGTAATTGTAGCTAACGTCATGCTTTCATTTTGAATCTCAACGTTCTCTTTAGCTTCGATAGCTTGATGCAAGCCGTCACTAAAACGTCTTCCTTTCATCAAACGACCAGTAAATTGGTCAACGATTACGACTTGATCTTCATCAATTACATAATCCACATCGTTTTGCATCGTTACATGTGCTTTAAGCGCTTGGTTGATGTGATGGTTTAGCGCTACGTGTGAAATATCAAATAAGTTTTCAATGCCAAATGCGCGCTCGGCTTTTGACATACCTTCTTCGGTTAGCTGAACGCTTTTTGTTTTGATATCAAAAGTAAAATCGGTTTCTTTATCAAGCGTGCGAACGAATGCATTAGCTTGAATATAAAGCGCAGTCGATTTCTGTGCGCTGCCGGATATAATAAGCGGCGTACGTGCTTCATCAATTAAGATAGAGTCAACTTCATCGATTACAGCAAAATGAAGCGGACGTTGAACCATTTGTTCTTTATAAAGCACCATGTTATCACGTAAATAGTCAAATCCTAGTTCATTATTTGTACTATACGTAATATCCGCTGCATATGCTTCTTGTTTTTCTTCACGCGTTAAATGGTTTAAGTTTAACCCTACTTTCAAGCCTAGGAATTCATATAAACGACCCATTTCACTAGCATCACGGCTCGCTAAGTATTCATTGACTGTTACTACATGTACACCTTTGCCTGTAATGGCGTTTAAGTATACAGGCATAGTAGCTGTCAACGTTTTACCTTCACCCGTTTTCATTTCCGAGATATTCCCTTCATGCAGAGAAATACCCCCCATTAGCTGAACTTTGTACGGATACATGCCTAACACACGTTTCGCTGCTTCACGTACAACCGCAAAAGCTTCATCTAATAGGTTATCGAGCGATTCACCATTTTGGTAGCGTTGTTGAAATTCAGCTGTTTTTTCACGAAGCTGATCGTCCGTTAAAGACGCTATTTCAGGACCTAACGCATCAATTTGGTCCGCCATTTTTTCTAAACGGCCGATTTGGCGCTGATTGCCGTCAAACACTTTTTTAAATAATCCAAGCATATTAAAACGCTCCTCTATTTATAATCAGTACATTTTATACTATTTTCATTCATATCTGTATCTTTCATTATAAAACATTCTGAGTAAAATTGTAACATTGCAGCTAAACAAGTAGCAACTTGTACCCTTTTTCGTCTGTCTCTTTACTAGTACTACTCTATTAAGGAGTTATTTTCTATTGTGATTTTCCCTGCCTCACTCTTACAATAAAAAAGGGGAATGTAGAATGAACGTTCAAACGATTACGAAAGAACAAGCTTGGGAAGTCCGACATATCGTCATGTGGCCTCATAAAGATTTCAGTTATGTTCAGCTGAAAGAGGATCCATCAGGCATGCACTATGGACTGTTTGAAAAAGGAGAGTTAAAATCAGTTGTTTCCTTATTTATAACAGGTGATGAAGCTCAATTCCGGAAATTTGCTACGCTCAAAGAAGAACAAGGAAAAGGGTACGGCAGTCATTTGCTAAAAGAGGTTTTGTTCAAACTCAAGAATCTTGGGATACGAAGGGTCTGGTGTAACGCACGAGAAAATAAAGTATCTTTTTATCAGGCATTCAAAATGAAAGAAACCACGCGTGTATTCACCAAATCTTCTACACGCTATGTAGTTATGGAACTATTTTTTTAAACAGCTAAAAAAGCAGCGTGCGGAAGCACGCTGCTTTTATTTTACTGCTCTTATTTAAGAAAGACTGTAACCTTTAGTTTGGTTCAATCAATCCATATCGGCCATCTTTTCTTCGGTACACAACGTTTGTAATGTTTGTCTCAGCATTTGTAAATACAAAGAAACTATGTCCTAACATATTCATTTGTAAAATAGCCTCTTCGCTATCCATTGGTTTTAAATTAAATCGTTTTGTACGAACTAGCTCTAATTCATCCTCTTCAGTTGCAACAGCTACGTTCGCTTCACTTTCTAATGCTGCAAATAGATACTTCTCAGCACCTTTTTCACGCATTTTTCGATTCACTTTTGTTTTATGTTTACGAATTTGACGCTCTAATTTATCTAGGACAAGATCGACAGCTGCGTATAAATCACTGTGGGTCTCTTCAGCTCTCAATACGAGATCATTCATTGGGATTGTGACTTCTATTTTTTGATCGTTATTGTAGACTTTTAAGTTTACATTTACGTCAGCAGTTGGTGTCTCGTCGAAATAACGCTCTAACTTACCAAGCTTTTTCTCTACGTATTCCCTAATTGCTGGAGTCACCTCAATGTTTTCACCGCGAATGTTATACATCATGTTCGAACTCCTCCTTTAATCCATTGCTATACCTCTACAATTCTACAATACCCGACACAATCCCTTCCTAAACTATTAAAATTTTTAGAAAATTTAGTGAAAATTTTTGGAACCTGAGAAAAGTTTATGAAAAAACCAAAAAAATAGACCTTCTTCATAAGAAGAAGGGTTGTATTTTTTACGCAAAATTAATTTTTTTTATCGTAAAACATCCCATCAAACGATTTCATTTCGTAAGGGTTTACATAGCTGTTATTATGCTTTTTTTTCACTTTTAGCAAACGGAGATCTTCCATGATTCGATGCCGGATGAAGATCAGATTTTGATCAATCGTCTTATTCATTTCGACAATTTTCTTACCCATCCATTCATGATCTCTACTTTTTGGCGGCAGCTTCTCCATGAGGTCACGTCTTTTTAATAGAAGATACTCTAATTTCTGAATGTCCTCTTCTCGATTTTTGTCAGAAAATATTTGAGTAAGTCGGTAAATCTCGTCAGTTATCTGATACAGTTCGTTTATCATATTTATGCTTGGCCGCCGCTTCCATGGACTTGCTGGCGGTGAAGCTGCACAACTTGCTTCCACGTATCGCGGAACTCTGTTACATATTGTTCGGCTTCATCCAAGCTCTCTATGTCATTTTTTGTGTTCGCTTCAATTAAACACTGGTTGATATAGTCATACATAGTCATCATAGACTTAGCAACTTGCACGTTTGTATCAAGGGTAATCATTAATTCTTGAATAATATTTTGTGCTTTTAACAAATTCGTATTTTTTAGCTCAATATTTTTTTCCTGTATGCCTGTTCGTGCAAGTTTGATAAATTTCAAACACCCGTTATACAGCATAAGCGTTAACTCTCCTGGAGAGGCAGTCTGAACAGCTCCCTGCTGATACGCTTGATATGGATTATTTGCTGCCATAAACGTTCACTCCTTCTTAACTAAAATATTGCGATAACTGCGCGCTTTGAGCATTTGCATTTTGAATGGCTTTCTCCATTGCTGTAAACTGACGATAATACCGGTCCTCTACTTGTGTGAGCCTGCTTTCAAAACTAGTAATTTGGCTGTTTACGCTTTTTAAATTCCGCCCAAGCAAAAATTGTTCACTTGTCCATGTTGAACGGCCAGCGCGCTGCTCAACTTTGGATACGGTTTGAGTAATCGTATCTCGTAAACGTCGTACAATCCCTTTTTCACTTGTTGTACTTCCACTTTTCATAAATAAATCCATAACAGACTGCGGGTCTTTTTCAATTGCTTCTTTTAATTTAGTCCCGTCACCTTCAATCACTAGCTTGCCTCGATCACTATAGTTTGCGCTAGTTGAAATACCGATGTCCGTTAGCTGTGAAAATGCTCCGCTCACTCCTGATACAGAGGCATACCAGTTAGAACGCATTTGATTCAGCCCGCTTGATAAAATTGTGTCTCCTTTTAACAAACCGCTTTTTGCTTTATCGTCCCACTGCTCAGCTTGTTTGTCCGTTAGCTTTTCTCTTTCTTGATCCGTCAAAGGCTGATAGTTTCGGTCTCTTTCTTCGGTAATCTTTCCATTAATTTTCTCAATCAGCTCATTATATTTAGTCACAAAATCTTTGATTGTATCAAATACTTTTTGCGTATCATTGCTTACGTTAACGCGCACATCTCCTGTGAAATTATTTTGAAGGGTATAGGTAACGCCTCCCGTTGTAAATGTATTAGACTTACGAGTTGTTTCTAGACCGTTTAGCGTAAATTTTGCGTCTGTTCCTTTCGCATTACCGGCAAGCTGTAGAAACCCCGTTGTCAAAAATGCTCCTGAAAAAACCATATTGGATCCATCTGGACTGTCAACAGAAGATAAATTCCCCGTATCTTTACGAGTCATGACAACTTTATTCGTTCCTTCATCAAAAAAAGCTGAAATGCCTACTTTTGAATTACTGATTTGTGTGAGAAGGGTGTTTAATGAGGTGGAACCATCAAATTCAAATGGCGTACTTCCCCCATCTTGAATATTTCCTGTTGCTTTGCCTGTACTATCATAAGTTGTCATAGAAAAGTTCAGCACATTTTGCTGATACGAGAACGCTTCAATTGTACTGCCGCTTGTTAATGTGGTACCAAACGTCATTTCACCTGTGTCTTCGTTAATAAATACTTCATTAGAATTTATAGTTCCCGCCGCTGTTCCTATTCTTACGGTATACGCTTTACTTGTACCATCCGTGGTAACGGATATAGAGTTTAAAGTGCCTGTGTTCTGATTTACAGCAGAAACAGCACCTTTAGCTAATTTCACTGTACTAGTATCCGCACTTAATGTTATGGCGGCTTGTTCCACTGTTTTCTCAGTCCAAACACTTGAATCCATCGACCCGCGTTGAGACCACAAGCTTTTCGTCGGATCCATACTAGAATCAATACTGGTGCTAATAGTCTGAGCAGCAGTCGCCATTGTCACGTTTGAAAGGGTATAAGACGCATTTCCTGCTGAGGAAGTAGCTGCTGCTTTTACTTTTGTTTCATCTGCTGAAGATACCGTTTTGGACGAATAAGAAGACTGCAAGGTCATATTAAAAGCAAGATTATTAAAGTCTGATAACAGCAAATTCATAGAGCGATAATCGTCGCGCTGCCACTCTAACGTTTGCTTTTGTTTTTTCATCTTATCAATAGGCATTCGTTCAGCCTTCATTAAATCACTGACGATTTGATCAATATCCATCCCACTTGCTAATCCACTTACTCTTACCACTTACCATCACCACCGTTTTTTTATTCATCTATCCATCAACTGCTAGCCATAAAATATAAGTATATTTTTTCGAATCTCCCTATTCGTTCATAGGTTCACCACTTCTCTATTTTGTATCGGTAAAACGAACATTTTTTTCATAGGTCAAAGGGTGCAAGATAGAAAAAGCTCACTTATTTTTTTACAATAAGTGAGCTTTTTATTATTGGCCAAACAAGTTCAGTTTCTGGGATAAATTCCTTTGAATATCCTTAGGAATAAGGTATGGTGCTAGATTTATAATATCTCGTAACGAATCAATGGTTACAGAGGCAGATAAATTTATATATTCATCCGTTGTATCTGCTTGCTCAAACGAAATGGAATCTGGCAAATTATTGAGCAGAGTAATTTCATTCATTTCTTTATCGACCGTGACATCAGAAGACTCGTTAATATTTAAGCGATCCCATACAAGAGACCTCGGAATCGGCATTCTTCCTAAATGCACACTATTCACCTTCAAAACAAGCTTTCCATTCTCGGCATTTGGTGTTACATCAACTACAAACTGTGATTCCATAAAAGATACTACATGTTTATTAATATAAAATTTTATATGTTCCGGAAGCAACTCCGCTTCTGCTCCCTCAACCGTTTCATCATTTTCATAAAGGTAGCTGCGCAAATAATCGTTAACATCGCTCTCGCTCAATCGGTAGCCTAAAATAGGGGAGCCTCCGTTCAGTTCTAGCGACGTCGCACGAGCGGACTTTTCTTGTGCTAGTGAAGATAATGAAGCAGTCTGATCAAGCTTTTCAACATTTCTAACTGGACTAACGAAAAAATACAACCCAAATAAAAGGATAATAAATAGAAAAATAACAGCTATAAATTTTCTCAAACACACGCACCCTTTCAAACATTCTTCTTGGAACATAATACCGATTTATCTTTTATCATACAAGATAAATAAGATGTATGTCGAAAACTTGTATAAAATGTACGTATATACTCGACATCCCAAATGGCGAATAAGTCTATAGTGAATAAAACGAGTCTTGTTCGACTTAAAATGCGTCGATTTTAGTAACTTAAAGTCGATTTTTATAGGAATTTGATAATTGGCACACTTCTTGCTTATTATAAAGGTAAGGGGAGGAATTTCTATTTATATTTTCAGAATTTACTTTATTTTCTAATAGTCTTTCGATAATTTTAAAGGAGTGAATACGATGGGAAACAAAACAGAATCACACGGAAAGTTAAAGCAACGTCACGTTTCCATGATTTCCATTGCAGGTATTATCGGGGCCGGCTTGTTTGTAGGAAGCGGATCCGTTATTAACGCAACAGGCCCAGCAGCAGTAGTTTCATATGCAGCAGCCGGACTGTTAGTCGTTCTATTAATGCGTATGCTCGGTGAAATGGCTATGGTAAATCCAGATAAAGGTTCATTCGCGACATATGCTCAGCAAGGAATTGGCCCGTGGGCAGGTTATGCTGTTGGATGGCTTTACTGGTTTTTCTGGCTAATTGTAATTGCAATCGAAGCCACTGCAGGAGGAGCAATTGTTCATGAATGGCTCCCTTCCGTACCAATTTGGCTTTTAAGCTTAATCTTAACCTTTGCATTAACCTTAACAAACTTATTCTCTGTCAAATCATTTGGAGAATTTGAATATTGGTTTGCAATGATTAAAATTGTGGCAATCGTTGCTTTTATGGGAATCGGTTTAGCTATTATTTTCGGATTAATCCCAGGTACATCTTCACCTGGTTTAGCTAATTTAACGGGGCACGGAGGCTTTATGCCAAAAGGTACGAACTCTATCTTTTTAGGAGTTATTACCGTTATTTTCTCTTATTTTGGAGCTGAAATTGCGGCTATTGCAGCTAGTGAATCAGAAAATCCAGCAAAAGCTATTACAACTGCTATTCGCAGTGTCGTATGGCGAATTTTAATTTTCTATATTGGTTCAGTTGCTATTTTAGTAACTCTTTTACCTTGGAACTCAGCTGATTTACTAAAAAGTCCGTACGTAACAATGTTAGAAATGGTCAACATTCCAGCAGCTGCACAAATTATGAATTTAGTCGTATTAGTATCCGTTTTGTCTTGCTTAAACTCTGCTTTATATACGAACTCGCGAATGATTTTATCATTAGCTCAAAAAGGACAAGCTCCTCGTGCTTTAGCAAAGGTAAGCAAATCAGGCGTGCCGGCAAGAGCTGTATGGATTAGCACAGCTGCCGCATATGTATGTGCTATCTTTAGCTTCGTTTCGCCGGATAAACTCTTTTTATTCTTAGTTAATGCATCAGGAGCCATTGCTCTTATTGTGTACTTAGCTATCGCTATTTCGCATTTACGCCTGCGTAAGAAAATGATTCAAGCCAACCAGCCAATTAAAGGAATGAAAATGTGGTTGTTCCCGTATTTAACATACGTAACAATTGCTGTTATTACCGTGATCTTCTTATCAATGGCATTTATTGATTCGATGCGCTCACAGTTTTTCTTAACTCTTGGATTAACCGCTGTTGTTCTTCTTTCATACTCATTCATCAAAAAAACAAATAACAAGCGACCTGACGATCAATTTTCCGAGTCAGAAAATATTGCAAAATAAAAAAAGCCGCATCTGCGGCTTTTTTTATTTTGTTTTTGATTATTTCTCAACCGATATGTCACGATGAAGGTTTCGAAGCGGCTGAGGAGGGCAAATACGTCGCGTTGCGTAAGAAACAATAAAAATAGTTAACAACCCGCCTACCATCGCAAATGTACGAAATGGAAACATGACCACCCCGTCTTCTATCATCGGATACGGAAGCAGCGCTTTTAAATGAAGCAGCGGTTCCCCTCCACCGATTCGAAGAACAAGAGACACAATGAATCCAGCCAAATATCCGTACCAGTTTGCTCCTTTAAAGAACAAAGCGCAAACCAATTGTGGAAAAAGAATACAATACACTAGGTCCCCTGATAAATACCATAAGGAGTAGACACTCTCAGAGTTTAAAGCAATTAAAGTTGCTCCAGTTCCAATGATAATGATAGAACGTTTAATAACTTTATCTAACTGCGTCTGTGTCGCATTTGGTTTTACAATCGGACGATACACGTTCCAAGCTGCCATTCCCGAAGCTGAAAGTAACGAAGCCGCTACTGCAGCCATGACGGCAGCAGCTAGTCCTCCAAGCGCAATCGCTCCTACTAAATCAGGCGTTAGATATTTAAATACGTATGTTAAAATCATAGACGCGCTCTCAGGGCTTGACGCTCCAAATGAAGACCAGTCCGCACTGTAACCAATCATTCCTATTAAAGTTGGAGGCAAGGCCGCTAGAGCGCAAAAAATGCCGGCTGTAATAGATAGCCACATTGCTGCTTTTTCATTTTTAGCAGATAACACGCGCTGAAAATAAATCTGCCATGGAATACCACCAAAAATAAGTAAAAATGTGCTATCCCACCATTGCCAATATGTATTTCCCCATTTTGGATCTTCCCAGCCTTTTAATGGAGGAAATAAATGAAGAGAACCAGTCATACCTTCTGAATAAGTAGAAAAAACGGCTCCCACCCCTCCCGTATTCGAAAATGCAAAAGGAAGCACCAGAAATAATCCTAAAAACATAATAGAAAGCTGTAAGATATCGGTATGTGCTACTGCCCACAAGCCGCCAATCACGGTGTATGCAATGGCAATAAGTGCGGAAAGAATGATGGAAATTGAAAAACTGAGGCCTAAAATCACACCGAATGTTGTTCCTAAAGCAGTTAAGATAGCTGCGCTCCAAAACAGCTCTCCTAATATAGCTGGAAAATAAAGAACCGTAGCCATTTTCTTACCGAAACGAGATTCTAGAGGATCGAGCATTGTCATAAACTCAAACCTTCTCATCTTTCTAGCAAAAAAGATACCGCCTAAAATTAAGCTGATTGAATAACACCATGGCGCTTGCGTCCAAGTCAGTCCTGAGGAATAAACAGTTTCGGCCGTTCCAGCAATATACCCTCCACCTACCCAAGTAGCGGTCATTGTGAACATTGAAATCCATAGCGGCATAGATCTTCCCGCAACAAGCATATCATCTGATTTTCCTTTTTTACTTGCAGCAGCTCGAGCACCAATAAAGTAAATAACACCATACATAATGAACATTAAAATGAGGCCTGGCCAATAGAGATCTGGATTATAGAGAGAATAGATAAATGCGACAACCATAAAGATGAAAAATCCTATAATAGTTGTCCATAAGGGGGTTAGTAGACGGTTGTTTCTGTTTGATTTCCCTGAAAAGTCAGAAGTCTCATTCGACTTTTCAGGCCTGGCTTGTTGTGTGTCTGAACGAAATGGCTTTTTAGCATTTTGCATCGTCTCACATCCTTTAAATTGATAAAGAAATCTAAAGACATAACTGTCCTCTATTCCTTTTTCCTACCAGCATACAATTAAACCTAAAAATAGATTTTTTTAGAATAAACTATAAATAGTTGGATTATAAATACCAATACGAAGGGGAGAAATTACGTTTATATAATTATATTAAAATAATTTAAATTGACTTATTTTATTATTCAGCTAAAAATTCATAATTATTTTCATCTTCTCTCTAAACTCCTTTCTTAATTTCCACATTCAAAATCCTTTGTTTCTCAAGGTTTGTATGCAAGCAGATATCGTACTATGGTTAATATATCTGAATGTTTAGGATATTGTCAAAAAAGTTTAAGGGTTTTCATATAAAAAAAGAATAATATTCTCATAGCTCATACATAAAAAAACCTTTTGTATCAAGGGACATAGCAATCAGTATTTTTTAATTGCTTTTTGTTAAATTTTTTCTTAATATCCGAATAATCAGCTCTTAATAGAGAAGAAAATCAATTTAAATTCAGAACATTTAAAGTTTTTGAATTTGACTAAATTAAATGGCCGATGCTATAATTCAAATTGTTAAGAACGTTAAATATAAATTTAACAAATTCTATTATTTGGAGGTCGATGCTATTGGAACAAACACTTATGCTTGAGAAAATGCACATAAACGGCCAATGGGTTGAAGCACGCAGCGGCGAGAAAAGAGAAATTGTAAACCCCTTTAATCAAGAGGTTATCGCTGTCGTTACAGAAGGAAATCGTGCTGATGCCATAGAAGCCATTGAATCAGCTAGAAAAGCTTTTGATGCAGGTGAATGGTCTAAATTTACAGCGGCCGAAAGAGGTTCTTTGTTATTTAAAGTAGCGGAAGAAATTCGCAATGATCGCGAGGAACTAGCAAAGCTTGAAACCTTAAATACCGGAAAAACCCTCGTTGAAAGCCTAGCAGACATGGATGGAATTGCTGATGTCTTTCAATACTATGCTGGATTAGCAGATAAAGATGGCGGACAGATGATTGAGTCACCTAATCCTGATTCTGTTAGCCGCGTTGTCCGTGAGCCTGTAGGCGTGTGCAGCCAAATTACTCCTTGGAATTACCCGTTATTGCAAGCCTCTTGGAAATTGGCTCCCGCACTTGCTGCTGGGAACACAATTGTTATTAAACCAAGCGAAATCACCCCTTTAACAACTATTCATATGATGAAAATTTTTGAAAGAGTTGGCTTTCCAGCAGGCGTCATTAACATTGTACTCGGTCCAGGTGCGACCGTTGGACAAGAAATGGCAGAGAGTCACTTAGTAGATTTAGTTTCCTTTACAGGTGGCGGAGTATCTGGACGTAAAGTCATGCAGGCTGCCGCAGGCAACTTTAAAAAAATTGCTCTTGAACTCGGAGGGAAAAATCCGAATATCGTCTTTGCTGACGCTGACTTTGACACTGCGGTTGACTATGCATTAAATGCGGTCTTCTTTCATGCTGGTCAAGTTTGTTCAGCTGGTGCGAGATTACTCGTTCAAGATGATATTCACGATAAATTTGTTTCAGCAGTTATTGAACAAGCCAAAAAAATTAAGCTAGGGGACGGCATGGACGAAGCCACTCAAATGGGACCCGTTATCTCAAAAGAACATCTAGCTAAAGTGGAACATTATATTGAGCTAGGGAAACAAGAAGGTGCTTCTCTTGTTTTAGGAGGCAAGCGTCCAACTCAGGATTCTTTACAAAAAGGCTTATTTATCGAACCAACTATTTTTACAAACTGTCATGGAGACATGAAAGTTGTCCAAGAAGAGTCATTTGGTCCGATTATGACAATTGAGCGCTTCAGTACTGAAGAAGAAGGAGTCGCACTTGCTAACGATACGATCTATGGATTAGCTGGAGCTGTTTGGACAAGTGATATGAACCGAGCTGAACGTGTAGTGAAAGCACTCCGTATGGGAACAACTTGGATTAACGATTATCATCCCTACTTCCCGCAGGCTCCTTGGGGAGGTTATAAGCAATCTGGGATTGGAAGAGAGCTTAGCCATATCGGTCTAGAAGAGTATACGGAAATTAAACATATTTATACCAATACAAATCCACAGCCAATGCGCTGGTTTCAATAAAAATTAAGGGGGAATTTAAAGATGTTTATGCGATTTGAAAGAATGGAACGTTTAAAAAGTTTTGAGATGCCAACGGTTGTAAAACATGGAATTGGTGCTGTAAAACATACTGGAGAGGAAGTAAAAAACCTAGGTGTGTCTAAAGTTTTATTAGTAACAGATCCTGGTGTAAAAAAAGTAGGTTTAGCAGATCCCGTAATCGCTAGTTTAAAAGAAGCGGACGTAGACGTTATTCTATTTGACCAAGTAGAAGCCAACCCTTCTATTCACGTAGTAGCAGACGGCACAAAAATGTACAAGGAAAATGGATGCAACGGACTAGTAGCTGTTGGAGGCGGAAGTTCAATGGATACGGCAAAAGCTATTGGTGTAGAAGTAGCTCATAATGCTCCCGTCTTAGATTATGAAGCAGCTGAAGGAAAAAAACCTTTAACAAAACGTATCCCTCCTTTAACAACAATCCCTACAACTGCGGGTACAGGAAGCGAAGTCACACAATGGGCCGTCATTACGGATCCTGTTCGTGAGTTTAAGTTTAATACAGGTGGACCTTTAATTGCTGCTCACTTAACAATTATTGATCCAGAACTGCACGTATCTATGCCTTCACATATTACGGCCGGTACAGGAATTGACGCATTAGCTCATGCAATTGAGTGTTATACATGCCACTTTGCGCAACCAATGACAGACTCTGTTGCTTTATTGGCTATTGAGTACGTTGGAAAATACTTACGACGTGCAGTTGCAAATGGACAGGATATCGAAGCACGCTATGGAATGGCGCATGCAGCTATGCTTGCTGGCCTTTCATATGGAAGTGAATCTGCAGGAGCAGCTCACGCGATGGCTCAAACATTAGGAGGCATTTATCCAATTGCCCATGGCCCTTGCGTAGCAGCAATGCTAGGTCCTGTAATGGAGTATAACTGGATGGGTGAGCCTGAGAAATTTGCGCGCATAGCTCAAGCTCTAGGGGTTAATACACATGAACTAACACTTGAAGAAGCAGCTCAAGCAGCTGTTCGTGAAGTATATCAATTAGTTAAAGATGTACAAATCCCTTCTTTAGAAGAACAAGGTGTTCCAAAAGAAGCGGTTTCTCGCTTAGCGCAAGAAGCATTTAATGATCCTCAAACAGTTGGGAATCCTCGTGATTTAACTGTAAAAAGTTACGAATGGATTTATAACCGCTGTTTTGAAGCTACACCATTAACCGTATAAAAATGATAAAAGGCTGTTGATTTTTCAACAGCCTTTTTTATGTTACTCTTTCGCTAATTCTTCATTTAAAATATCGATGATTCTTCGGTCGTCAAAAACTTTCACTACTTTTTTCAAGAAATGATAATAATGTTTGGACTCTATAATCTGCGCTAAATTACGCTTTGCTTTTACTGCAATATCCTCAGGTACATCTTCATCATTTAAAAGAATCTGCAGCTTGTTTTCCGCTTCTTCGATTGCCTCTAAATTAACTGAAATTTCTCTTTGCCACTTCTTACAGAAAAATGAAAAAAAGGACTTAGAAAAATCTTTTTCTGCTTCATATAAGTCTTTTCGAACACCTTTTTTCCACACTTTGTGGACCATGTCAATATTTTGAAGTGAACGAATAGATGTACTCATCGTTGGTTTACTCATACCCAATTCTTCACTCATTTGATCTAATGTAACAGGTTCATCCATAAAATAAAGCATGCCATACAGCCTTCCTACTGAAGGTGTAACACCATATAAATCCATCGTATCAGCTAAAGCACTGACAACCACATCTTCGGCTTCTTTTAATAAATCATGATACTCTTGAACATCACTCATTTACTCTTCTCCTCTTTTGTTAAATTTATTTGAATTATACTTAATAAATTTAATGATACACGATAAAAAGGAAAAAAACAGAAATTCAGTTCAATTTTTTGATAAAAAAGAAGCCTTCTCTTAAAGAGAAAGGCTTAAGACATAGTGGGGAATACTATATGTTTATCTTTCCCGATTTAGATATTATTTATACGGTATATTTTTAATTATTTTCAATCTGATTGTTTTATTTCTTTTTCGGTAATTGTTTCAGCATATCAATAGCATGTAATGTAATTTGAGAAGCACTTTTATTTTCATTACGTATTTCTTCATAAATCTCTTGTCTATGAATATCTACAGACTTTGGAGCTTGAATTCCTAACTTTACTTGATCACCATTAACTGCAAGGACGGTCACTTCAATTTCATCACCTATTTTGATTGTTTCATATAACTTTCGTGTTAAAACAAGCATGGACTCACTCCTTATCTATTCCTCTTACTCAAATAACCTGTGCTTCGTTTCGTAAGCTGTATTCATTAAAATCACTTGCTTAGCAAGCTGTTGCTTTGTATTAATAATAACAGGAGCCTGCAAATTAGCCGTTATCTTTTCCACAGAATCTGACATCGTAAGCAATACGTAAACAGCTGCATCTTCCGCTTGTTGTAATTGAAGCTTTTCGATTTCCTGAGGTTCTAGTTGAAAATCATAATCTAAAAAAAACTGAAATGGATCCGTGATAATAAAAGCTAATTCTTTGGTTTGAGTAGACTGCAGAACTTGGAAAGCTTCGGCTTCCGGAAGTGGTAAAATAACAAATTCAGTTTCTTCCAAAAAACCTGGAATCCCTTGATTAAATGTCAGTGTTTGCTGATTATCTATTTCTATATCTCCATGATAGCTTGTGGAAATTTTCATCTCATCACACCTTTGCTAATTAATTTTTTCTTGTTATCTTTTTTCATTATAAAAAAGCTCCTTCTGTGTAGAAGGAGCTTTTTAACGCAAGAAATCTAGCAGCGTAGGCTGAATAATTTGAGCCCCTACTCCCAAAGCAGCACGATGCACGCTTTCTTGTACGGTTAAATCCGTAATGACTTTTTCAATATCTGCATCTTCATTATTTGAAAGCATCTTAGTAGCCGTAATTTCCTGTGAATCAAGGCGGTTTTCGATCAGCTCAAGCCGATTGCTCCTTGCTCCCAATTCAGATCGCTCCGCTAATAGCGTAGACAGCTGCGTGTCTACCTGTGTAGAAAGATCTTTTAGTGAGTTTACATCGTTTTGTTCAAAAGCTGTTTGAACATTGTTCATTAAGTCGAATGCACCTTGTCCAAAGATGTTTTCAGGATGAATATTGACTCTCAGCTGGATACCTTTTGATACCTCAACCGAAAAAGGATCCAGATTAATATTCGATTCTATCATACCGCTTGCATTCTCACTAATCGGCGGTGCTCCCACATTTACACCGTTAAAGATATAGTTTCCTGCCACCTGCGTATTGCCGACTTGCATATAATCCAGCTTTAACTGTTCAATTTCACGTGCAATCGCTTGTCGGTCATCACTTTCATTCGTACCGTTTAATCCTTGCACGACCAGCTCTTTAGTGCGCTGAAGAATGGAATTGACTTGTTCAAGTCCTGATTCTGAACTATCAAACCAAGACTGAGCTTCTGTTAAATTACGTTTATATTGATTTACTTCAGAAAGATTAGACCGATACGCCATTCCTTTCGTAGCGACTACCGGGTCATCAGAAGGACGAGTAATTTTCTTTCCCGTTGATAATTGGTTTTGAAGGGTTTCCAGCTTATTATAGCTATTGCTAATCTGTTTTAACGAATTAGCCGCTAACATTCCTTGTGTGACACGCATCTTTACCTTCCTCCAGTTCCAAGACCGTTTACAATTTTATCAAGCATTTCATCAATCATAGTCACCATACGGGCACTAGCGTTATATGCATGCTGAAACTGAATCATATTGGTCATCTCTTCATCCAATGAAACTGCACTGGTAGACTGGCGCCTTTGCTCCACAGCTCCTTGGAGAGTTTCTGAATTACTTTTTAAGCGGTTGGCTTGTTGGGCATCTACTGACATTTGGCCAATGACAGATTGATAAAATCCATCTAATGAAACAGCTCCGTTTCCGGAATCAATAAGCACCTTTTGACGAAATTGAGACAACAGCTGAGCATTTTGTCCATCTCCTTTGCGGCCAGTTCCATCATCTTCAGAAGAGGCCGAAGAAGCAGCAGCGATATTGTTTGTGTTTTGTTTGATTTTATCAGCAATAACAATTCCAGTTGCAGCTCCTTCTTTTTGAGAAATCTCATTAAAAAAGGACACACCATTCTCACCATCTAGCGTGACACCTTGTTCGTGCTTATCATTAAACCAGTTCACAAATTCATATGCCATTTCATCTAAATCATCAATCATTGAAGCGTAAACACCAGTTCTATTACCACTATTATCTATATATCCAGAAGCCTCAATTAACCCTTTAAGTTTTCCTTGAGGAAATGACTCAGGGTTCCGTATCTCATCCCCTATATGAATGCCCGTCACATAGGAATCTTGATTTGTTGTCAAACTGATGGCATTTATTTGATGAGTTTTCCCATCTAAAAGAGTAATAGGTCCTTGAGACGTTTGAAGCTGAACCGTTACCACTCCTTCTGACGTTGTAGAAGCGTTCCCGCTGCTTTTTGTATACTCTAAAGAAACCGGCATAAATTTAGAAATCTCATCTAGCAGCCGATCTCTTTCATCATACAAATCATTAGGTAAATAGCCATTTGGTTCTACGTTTTGTATTTGTTGGTTCACATTATTTATTTGCTCTAGCAACGAATTTACTTGTGTTACGGCTACGTCACGCTCGTTTTGTAAATCACCTTGAATCGTTTTTAAAGAAGTAGATAAATAAGAGAAAGTATCGCCTACTGCTTCAGCTCGTTCAATCATAACAGACCTGGCTCCTGCTTCTGAAGGGTGTGAAGCTACATCTTGAATGGCCTCAAAGAATTGATTAAAAACAGCTGAAAGTCCATCTTCAGTAGGTTCATTCATAATTTCCTCCATTTTTTCAAGAGCACCAGCGCGTGCATCCCAATACCCCACTTTAATGGTTTCATCTCGATACTGGGTATCTAAAAATGTATCACGTATTCGCTCTACCGTGCTGGCTTCTACTCCCATTCCTATTTGACCCGCAGTCCCAGTCTGATTCATCCCTGGGGCCGGATAAGCTGGGAACGTTTCTAAACTTACTCGCTGACGCGTATAGCCCGGCGTATTTGCATTAGATACGTTATGGCCAATCGTGTAAAGAGCCGCTTGTTGGGCATCCATTCCTCGTTTAGCCACCTGCAAACCATGAAATGTTGAACTCATTCTGCTTTCCTCCGTTCTTTATGCCTTCGAATTAAAAATAGAGTTGGACTGAAACGATCTATTATTTGTTTTTGTGTAATTGAACGAATCCTCTCGCTTCGATGGAACAAGAAGGTCTAGTTCGGTATGAATCAGCTGTAAAGACTGTGTGAGCAGCTGATTGTTTAAGTCATTTGCATACTTTATATCTTGAATGATATCTATTAGCTGTTTTTGAAAGGGTATCAAGATGGAGTATTCAGAGAATGAGCCTGCTATTTCTTCAATGGAGCGAGCAGTATGTCCGCCTTTTTCCATTGCTTCTATACGTTTTGTTTCCAGTGCAGAAATAGCAGCTATATGAGATTGCTCTTTTTGCAAAGAAGCCGTCAATGCCTTTACATCTTGTTTAATAATAAAATTCGTTTTCTCTTTAACAATGACATACAAACTTTTATGAAGCGTTACTTGTTTTTCTAGTATCGTTTGAATTTCTTGCACGTTCAATCAATGTCAGTCCTTTTATTTTTTATAGAAATCTACAATACTTTTAGCAATTTCTTTTCCGTTAATTTCGTATGTTCCGCTGTTAATTTGCTGTTTGAGCTTCTCCAATTTTTCAAGTCTTTCTGGAGATGGTTCATTTCCCTGAAGTTTCTTCGCCTCAGATGAAATATGAATCTGATCTTGTGGATTTTTTTTAGAGACCTGTTCTGTTTTTTCTGATTGTTTTTTGTACGGATTTATTCCAAATAAGTTCGATGGGTTAATCTTCATCTCTCTCACCTCTTTTTATATTTGTATCCGTTATCTCTATTCATTATATCGGAATTTCCACCTAAACCTTTAGCATCCGCAAGGAAGTTGAGACCATTTTCACAGTCCACCTTAAACATAGGTCTATAGATAGAGAGTCTGCAAACATTCAGCACACTTTTACTCTTTTTTCCTTTCGTTAGAACGATAGGTGGGACGCGTGGGCTCTTCATTTGAACGAATCATCTCACGATTATGCTTTTCTAACCCATGTTTAATTTCTTGAGAGCATGAATGGCAAAGTTTCCCTTCCCGAATCTGAGCGTTGCATTGCATGCATGGATAGCTTATATTTGGAAAGTTAGCTAACACTAAGCGACCTTGTCGAATAAATTGATGAATTAACAAATCTGAAACGCCCGTTTCTTTCATCACTTCGTAAGTCGTTGCTGTACGATTTGCTCTTTTCTTCAAGAATGAAGAAACACGTTGAAACAGAGCTTCTTCTTTGTCAAAACATGATTTACATATATTTATTGATCCAATTTTCACAAATAAATGACCGCATTCCCTGCAATTATCTAACGTTCCCATATTCGAAACTCCTCATTTGTTTTTTATTTTACTATCGGTCAAAGTTTTAAATTATACATCTTCATGCACGAATTAAAGTGAGCGAACGAACTGAACGTGCCCCAGCTTCCTGCAAACACTTTGCCGCTTGGCGCACGGTTGCTCCTGTTGTATAAATGTCATCAATCAAGAGAAATTCTTGATTCGTAACCATTGAGGAGTCGACTACTTTAAATTCCAGCCTTTCTGTCAGCCGACTTCGCCTATTTTTCTTTGATTGCTTTGTTCCTGAACAACGAACAAGAGGCATTTCTATGTTGTCACTGATCAGTTCAGCTAGTGCTAAAGATTGGTTAAACCCTCTTTCGTATAATCTCTCCTCCGTTAAAGGTACAGGAACTAGTATAGCTTTTGGATTACATTCTTTTTTATAGAACTTATACCACTGCTCCTTGAATGCTTGGATAATTTCATAGTCTCCTTGAAATTTAAAACGCTCTATTATGCTTTGCATAAAATCACTGTACGTATAAAGAGAACGGTTAAAAAAAGAAGCATCATTCCATTTCTGACAGTCCTTACATGTGTCTAGCTCATAATGAGAAGGAGCCAGGTCTGCAAGAGAGCGGCCGCATCCCCTGCAAACGCTACTGGTGATGATGGGACATCTTTGCACGCAAACAGTGCAAATCCTATCCGTTGAAGAAGATTTTAACAATGACCTCCAATCGAAAGAAGAGACAAGAGGTTCAAAACAAATCAGACATATTGTCATCGATCAATCAGCCCTTCCTTATAAGCTAGAGCATTCATATGTTCAATATGTCCTTTTGCTTTTCGCATAGACAGAGATTGTCCATAATGAAAAAAGACCACGTCTCCCGTTGGAAATTGAGCACTCCTCCCCACCCTTCCTGAAATCTGCACAAGAGCACTTTCAGTAAAAATCGTTTCTTCTGCTCCCAATACTGCAACATCTATGTTGGGAACCGTTACGCCTCGCTCCAATATGGTTGTCGTTACTAAAATAACGAGCCGCCCTTCTCTAAATTTCATTACTTTTTCTTTTCGCTGGGAATCTTCAGCATGGACACCGTCTACCTTTTCGGTCAGCTTTCGAATCATGTCTGTGATCGGAGCAATCCACTTAATTTGCGGGACGAAGACAAAGCATTGTTTCCCTTCATCTATTCTTTTTTTTACCCATTTCTCAACATTAGCAGGCAAGGTATCTGTTTTTATTTTTTTCTTCCAATTGCCACACCATTCAAACCGAGGAACAGGAATAAGCATTCGGTGATAGCGGGCTGGAATTTTAACTACTTGTTTTTTTCCTTGCTCAACGTCTTTTTTTAATGATTCACTTGGAGTCGCTGTTAAATAAATCTTTGACGCAACGTGTTTAGCTGCTTTTGCAACAGCATAGTGCAGCATAGGATCTGTTGAATACGGGAATGCATCTACTTCGTCAATAATCAGCACATCGAATGCTTGATAATAATGCAAAAGTTGATGAGTGGTGGAAATAATAAGAGAGGATTCATGAAAACGGTCTTCGCTGCCTCCATACATAGCCAGCACAGATATATCCGGAAATGCCGATTGAATTCTTGGCTTTAACTCAATAACCACGTCTGTTCTTGGAGTAGCAATACAGACTTTCTTTCCGCTGTTCAACGCGGATTCAATACCTTTAAATAAAATTTCCGTTTTTCCTGCTCCGCAAACAGCCCAAATTAACAGCTCTCCATCCTTTTTTATAGCTTGAATGAGTTCATTTGAAGCACGTTCTTGAGCTTTAGACAGCGTGCCTTTCCAATTCATCACGCTGCTTTTTGGCAGAACATTACTTGCTGGCCCTTCCCAGTTTATAAAGGGTGTGCATTCACTTACTTTGCCCATTACAATACATGCTCGGCAATAGTAGCAGTTCTGGTGACATCTACTGCATGGAAATGAAGCGAAATAAAAAGGGCTATCACTTCCACACCGGTTGCATCTATATCGATTTTCTTTTTGGGTGATTGCTTTTTGATAGGAAATATATCCGTTTAGGTAATGTTCATGAATGAGGGGTAAAGGATAGGGAGTCTGATTGAGTAGCAGCTGCTTTCCGCTTAAAGAGCGCTGAAGATCTAAAGAGTAAGGGTATGAAGGATTTAAAGGTGGAGTTCTCCACATATCGATTTGAGAGAGAGGAAAAGCATCATGACTAGGCACTTGAACGGGATCTAGCAGTTCTTGTTTAACAGTAAAAAGCATCTCTTCATTCCTTTCCATTTTTATCGTACACATCTATATACGCAAAAAAAGGTGTTTTTTCCTGCAAAAAAACCAAATCAAATGATTTGGTTTTCGATTACTTTTTATACCAGCCTATACCGATGGCGCCTTCACCTAAATGCGTGCCAATGACAGCCCCAAAATAAGAAAGGCTCCATTCAATATGAGGATATTCTTGTTCTAAGTCTCGTTGAATTTCTTTTGCTTCATTTTCACGATTAGAATGAATAACTACAGCTTTCATAGGTACGTTTTCTTTTGCATCTTCATCAAGAAGCTCGGTAATTCGTTTTAATGCTCGCTTACGCGTACGAATTTTTTCAAACGGAACGATTTTTTTAGATTCAAAATGGAGCACGGGCTTTACTTGAAGAAGACTGCCAATAATAGCCTGAGCAGCATTTAGGCGACCTCCGCGCTGTAAGTGAGATAAATCATCTACCATAAAATACGCACGCATTGATAGTTTCATCTCTTCGAAACGCGCAATGATTTCGTCAGGATGTTTATTTAATTGGACCATCTCGGCTCCTTCAATCGCATAAAAGCCCTGAACCATACAGCTGATTTCTGAATCAAATACGTGCACATCAAAGTCTTCTACCATGCTACCTGCCGTCAAAGCACCCTGATACGTTCCGCTAATTCCACTAGATAACATAATAACGATAGCAGCATCGAACTGATCTCGTTTTAACTGTTCAAACAACTCTACAAATTCTCCAATAGCAGGCTGAGAAGTGGTTGGAAGATTTTTTGCTTCTTTAATTTTTTCAAAATATTGATTTGCAGTCATATCTACTTCTTCACGATATGTTTCTTCACCAAAAATAACGCTTAGCGGTACCATATGTATATGATAGTTTGATCGAATTTCCTCTGATATATAGGCGGTACTATCTGTAATAATTGCTGTTTTCATAAGATAGGGATCCATCCTTTGTTATATAAAATAATTTCACTCTATTCTACAACATTTAGGATTAAAATGCATGTAACGAGAGGTTTACCTATTAGTAAAAGCTCCTTCACGTATACATATTAATTAACAAACCTTGAATTTCCCCTACCTGCTTGAGTAAATTTAAACTGTCTTTTTCTTTTTGAAGGATATCATTTGTCAAGTCAACTAGTTTCGTATCCACTTCTTTCACTAGCTTATATACTTTAGTGGTTCCTCTGTGGTTAAATCCTCTTTCTTCATGCAGTTCAAAACCATTTTTAACGACTTCGTTCATAAACTGCTTCACAAGCGCCTTGTATTTCCGCAAAGAATCAATAGTTTGACTTTTTACTAACTGCTTTCCCTGTTCTTCAATTTTATTTATCACTTGAGTTAAATGTTCATAGGTCAGTTCTTTTTGTTTCTTTACCATTACTCCTGTAAATGAAGCCGAACTACTTACTTCTTTTTCTCTAATGAGATTCACGGAAGAAGAAAGACCGTTAATTCGCTGTAACTCCACTATGTATCTCTCCTTTATCTGTTAGTATACACTTCATTCAGTTTAGACTTTTAGATGTGCTTGCTTGATTAGCTGAAAAGTTTCGAGAGGCATCTGATGCGTGGATATGATGATTATCCTTTAGCTAAGAGTAATACGTATGTGCTGTTCATAAGAAGACAGCTTGTTTTTGCGGGGCGAAGAGGTAACTTTAGGCGTCTCTTTTAACACTTCATTCCAAGCGTTAGAAAGCTTCTTCATCATTTGTTGAACTTCACATAAAATAAACGTATCTTTTTTTAAATGAGCCATAATTAATCTCTCAGACATATAGTTGTAAAGGGTATCTAACTGCTCTGCAATAATATCTGCTTGATATGTTAAGCCAATTCCTAGACGATATAAAATATCGTTGCACTGTTTAATTTTTTCATTCGCTGTAAAATAATCGCTGTGTTGAATTGCTCTAACAGCTTCATCAATATTTTGAATAAATTTTTCATACATCATAGCTGTTAGCTCTTGAGGAGATTTATGATAGATTAATTCTTCCGTTATAAAATTCAGCTTCATCACCTTCTTGCCTTCTTTAAATCCATTTTCTATGTGTTGCGCTATAACTCTTAAATTTTTAAAGTATACCAGTTGAGGTTTGAATAAATTCTTTTACGACCTCATATGTATCTGAATGTATTGAAGACCTTCCTTTACAAGAGCTTGCATCAAATGGATGGACATTGTTTTGAGGTATGGATGCTTTTGTCGAAAGTTGAAGGACGAGTAAATGCACAGAGGTATCACCCTTCGCCTTCCTAGAAGATATCTTCTTCCCTTAACTTATCGGTTGGTTTCCTCTCTCATTACACATGACTTTTTACCCACAATTTCAAAAAAAGTTATAAAAAGAAAAAAAAAGTCCGATATACCTAGCGGTATATCGGACTTTTGAACTTATCTTACTTCTACCCAACCGTTTTTGATTGCCACAACAACAGCTTGCGTGCGATCATTTACATTCATTTTTTGCAAAATATTACTCACATGGTTTTTAACGGTTTTTTCACTAATATATAATGCTTCTCCGATTCCTCGGTTACTTTTACCATCAGCCAACAATTGTAGCACTTCGCACTCACGACGTGTTAACAAATGCAGTGGACGGCGAATCTCAATTGGTTCGTGCGGATAAGAAGACGACTGTCCTTGAGCTGCTAGTCGACGGTACTCTTTTACTAAACTATGTGTTACTTTAGGGTGTAAATATGAACCACCTTCTGCAACTACTTTCACCGCTTCAATTAACGCATCCGCATCCATTTCTTTTAGCAGATAGCCTCGTGCCCCTGTTTGCAAGGCATGAGTTACATACGTCTCATCATCATGAATAGATAAGATAATAACTTTAGCATCCGGATTTACTTCTACAAGCTTTTTCGTAGCTTCTACACCATTCACAGCCGGCATGTTAATATCCATGATTACAACATCAGGTTGATGTTCTTCTACAAGGTCAATAACTTCGCTACCGTCGTCACCTTCTGCAACTACTTCAAAATCTTTTTCGAAATCTAAAATTCTTTTTACTCCTTCACGGAATAATTGGTGATCGTCGATTATGATAATTCTTGTCTGCATGTTTGATTCCTCCCCAAATCGAACAACAAATGTTTTACTCTATATTGACCCCTATTTATATACATATCTCTGCCTTTTTAAGCGGCTATAATCGGTACTTTAATCATAACAAGCGTGCCTTGGTTAATTTTCGAATGAACAGAAATAGTCCCATCTAACAAATCAACACGCTCTTTCATTCCTATTAAGCCGAACGAATTCTCTTTTTTCTCTTCTTGATTAAAACCACAGCCGTCATCTTTGACCAGCAAAATAGCGTGTTCATTGTTGAACTCTATCTTCACCTGGATTTCCGTCGCGTCTGCATGTTTTAATGCGTTCGTTACAGCTTCTTGCACTAGACGAAACAGTGCTACTTCTAATTTTGAAGCAGTTCGCTTCTCTTGTCCAATGGAAATAAACGTAATCCGAGGCTTGCCTTCGTTATAATCTTCGATTGTATCAAGATATTTACGCAGCGTCGGAATTAGACCTAAGTCGTCAAGTGCCATCGGTCTTAAATCATATATAATTCGACGTACTTCGTATAGGGCAGAACGAACCATTTTTCGTAAATCTCGAATTTCCTCCATTGCTTCTTTTGCACTACGTTCCCGGTAAATTCGGTCAATTAATTCTGATCTCATCATAACATTTGCAAGCATTTGAGCTGGGCCGTCATGAATCTCTCTTGACAAACGTTTCCGTTCCTCTTCCTGAGCTTCAATAATCCGAAAGCCAAAATACTCTTTTTGAATAGCATCTTCTACTATTTCCCCTACTTGTTTTAAGTCACTTGTTAAATAATTTAACACAACGGAAATTTGACCTACTAAGTGATCTGCACGTTTAATCGTTTCTTCCAATGTAAGCAAGCGTCTTTCTAGTTCATCTCGACGATTACGCAGCTGATATTCGCTTTGCTGATTCATCAGCAGCTTGGTTTGTAATTCGTGTGCTTTTTCATAAGCGTCTTTTACTTCAGGCTCTGAATAAATTTGAAAATGTCGGCTCACATCAGACAAACGCTTTCGAGCCAACCTTGCCTGAGTTTCTAATTTATCACCTTGCTCTATCGTCTCAAGAACTTTTCCTTTTAATACTTCTAACTCTTCTTTAATTTGCTGATATTCTTGTCTGGCATCTTCAGAAAGGCGATAGACTTCATTTTTACTATCTCCCACTGTGCCAATAATCTTCTCAAAAATTTCATCAAGTGCCTTGCTTGTTAATTTATGTTTCGACATTTACTCACCCCAAACTATACTCACATTCGGAGAAATGTCTATACGTTCATGCTATATATAGTATTCGTATGACCTATCTGAATTGTGAGGATAAGATCCATATTTTCTCCCTATCTGACTTTTTATATCCAAAAAGTAACGGTTGTTTTAGTACCCTCAAACTCGACATCAATCGACGCTTGACTCGCGTTATTTGAATAGATTACCATTTACGCTCACTCTTCAACAGTGACTAACTGCCTGTTTAAATCATTTCATTATTTAGCTATACAAGCCTGCACACTATTTTATTATAACGTATATTCTGTATGGCTTGTTTAAGTGATGTTGAATTTGATTAATTGATGTCTTTTCATAAACATTTTATACTAATAGCAAGTAAACAGTACGTAAATACCCGTTTTTCTTCTATTTATAACGCTAAGGAGGATTTTTTGATTGTTATCACAATATTATACCGTAAAACAAGAAGGTTCACATGAAATCACTATTCAAAAATCTAGATTCATTTGTCATATGAAACGTGTAACAACTGAGGAAGAAGCTCAGCAATTTATTCAAGACATTAAAAAACAGCACTGGAATGCTACTCATAACTGTTCAGCTTACCTAATTGGAGAACGAGATCAATTTCAAAAAGCAAACGATGATGGAGAACCAAGTGGAACAGCAGGCGTACCAATGTTAGAAGTGCTTAAAAAGAGAGGCTTAAAAGATACGGTAGTCGTCGTTACGCGCTATTTCGGAGGTATTAAATTGGGCGCAGGTGGATTGGTGCGCGCGTATGGAAAATCCATTTCCGAAGCGTTAAATGAATTAGGTACAGTCAAACGAACTCTCATGGCGGTTATGCATACAACCTTCGACTATACATGGCTTGGAAAATTAGAAAATGAGCTTCGCAGTTCCGTTTATCTATTAAAAGAAATCCACTACGCAGACATGGTAGAGATTGAAACATTTGTAGAGGAAGCTCAAACAGAAGCATTTATTGAATGGATGACCGAGCTAACAAACGGCCAAGCAGATATTCGAGCAGGTGAGACGACCTATTTAGAAGAAGATGTAGAATGAATTATTTACTCTTATTAAAAAACATTGTACAATTGATAAATAGCGCAACTATTCTGATGGTTGCGCTACTTGTCAATGAGTAAAAACCTCGTAAAGACGCATAGCTTTGACGAGTTTGATTCATACATTCCAATTTATAACACATACTAAGTGTCACAATAAGTGTTCGAATATACGAATAAAAGGAGAAACCGTATGGCTCAATATAGACGTTTTCAAAAAAGAGTAAACAAACGGAAAAGAAAACGAAGGCTTTTTACATTTTTTCTGTTACCTATCCTTATTTTAGGGCTTTCTGCAACCGCTTATGGCTCTTATTTATTTGTTAAGGCTAAAACAGTAGCTTCTGATTCTTATGAAGGACTTGGAGATCGCGATAACTCTCCTATGCGTGATCGTAAAATCGATCCCAAAAAAGATGATATATCCATTTTATTTATGGGCGTAGATGACAGTGAAACCAGGAAGTTCGGAAAATCAGCCCGTACAGATGCTTTGATTTTGGCGACCTTTAACGAAACAAATAAAACCGTAAAGCTTGTAAGCATACCTCGAGATTCGCGGGTTTATATACCTGAAGTGAACAAAAAAGATAAAATTACGCATGCGCATGCGTACGGAGGTCCAAAAGCAACTGTAGAAACGGTAGAACAGCTGTTTAATGTCCCTGTTGATTACTATGTTAAAGTGAATTTTAAAGCTTTCACAGACATTGTAGACTCACTTGGGGGAATCGATTTTGATGTACCTTATGCGATGAGTGAAAAGGACTCAAAAGATCGTCATAATGCTATTGTCTTAAAACCAGGAAACCAACATTTAAATGGTGAAGAAGCGTTAGCTGTTGCTCGAACACGAAAACAAGACAACGATATTGAGCGAGGAAAAAGACAGCAGCAGTTGATCGAAGCCATGATTAAAAAAGCTGCTTCCATTGGATCACTTAATAAATATGGCAATCTTATCGAAGCTGTTGGCGATAATATGAAAACGAATTTAATGTTCGGTGAAATGCTTTCGTTTTATGATTACGCTTCGAAAAAAGTAGACATCGAAACCATTAACTTAGACGGTAGCGATGAAAAAATTAACGGCGTTTACTACTTCAAACTAGACAATGATTCAGTGGAAAAAGTAAGTGAAAAGCTCCGCAAGCATTTAGGCATTGAATCAACTTCAGATACAACAGAATAATTAAAAAGACCTCTTGGATATGCAAGAGGTCTTTTTAATTAATTTTTTAAACGAAGCCCACGAACCATGTTAAGAATTGGCCTATATGTCTTATCAACTAATCCTATTTTTTCAACGATAATTTCAATCGCCACAAGGAGGATAGCTAGTACAAGAAAAGACCCCCACATTGTTTGTACCTTTGAAAAGATAACTGCCGCTAAGCCAAATATCGCACTCATTCCATAAATAATTAAAACCGTTTGTCTATGGCTGTACCCTAAGCGCAACAAGCAATGATGCAAATGAGATTTATCAGGAGCCGATAGCGGTTGATTTTTTACGATTCGGCGAATAATAGCAAAGAACGTATCTGAAATTGGTACCCCTAAAATAATAACTGGAACAATGAAGGAAATAACCGCTACATTTTTAAATCCTAACAGAGACAATACAGAAATCATATAGCCTAAAAATAGTGCTCCTGTATCGCCCATGAAAATCTTAGCGGGGTGAAAGTTGTAAAACAAAAATCCGAGCGTACTTCCCAATACGATGAAACCCATGCTTGTCACAAACACATTACCCATCATAATAGCCATACCAGAGATGGTAATCAATACAATAGAGGAAACGCCGGCAGCTAATCCATCCAATCCATCAATTAAATTAATAGCATTGGTAATTCCTACAATCCATAATACCGTAATTGGAATACTTAACATTCCGAATTCTAATTTTCCGCCAAACGGCAAGTTAATGAAGTCAATTTGGACTCCACCGTATACAACAACAATTAATGTCGCTACTAGCTGACCGCCTAATTTAATTTTAGCGGATAGCTCAATCATATCATCTAAGACACCGGTAATGATGATAATGATGCTTCCGATTAAAATCGGCAGCGCATATTTACTGTCAGGCTGTAAAACGAGGTATCCAATAAGAAAACTAAAAAATATCGCCAAACCTCCAAGGCGAGGCATAATTTTTTGATGAACTTTTCGTTGATTTGGTTTATCCGTTGCACCTATTTTAAACGCCAGCTTCTTAACCAGCGGAGTGATCAGAATAGATGTAATAAAACAAATAAACAAGGTCAAATATAGCATGGAGACCCTCCTCAGGTTTATGTTAACCAAAACCATAAAAAATGTATCCAACTTTATATAATTGGATAGTATTTCAAATTGCGTATAACAATAATTACTTACTTATTCCCAAAATGGATTATATCACAATGATTCTACTACTTAAATAAAAATTTATTCTCAAAAATTAGCACATTTACAAACTATTAATAGAAAAGAACTGTATTTTTTGGTGTATAAACAGCTGATTTACTTTATTCTTATGTGGTTATTTTATGTAGAACATTTTCTTTACTATATTTTATTAAAATATAAGCGAACTCCCCCCTTTTCGTCTAATTTATTCGTCATCTTTAACTCTTTTTCCTTTTTATTAAGCATATTTAAACCTTTATTTTTATTTCACATGGCCCCACTCATTATATGAACAAACTTTTGACCTATGCATGTCCACTACTTCAAACCACATTCGCTGAATCGTTGTCCTTATCTTATATCATTTAAAAGTTAAAATATAGTGAAATGGACAGAGATAAAATTAAACAAAAAAAGGAATTTTATCAAAAAAATGAAACTTTTTTTGATACGGTTCGTAATACATAGTAGAAACAGTATCAATCATCTTACATAAAGGGGGTGTTGAATGAACTATGTTTGGTCTATCTGTTCAAACAGTGTATTTGTATGGATTAATTATCTGCGGAAGTCTCACCTTCTTATACATTTTATTTAGCGATTTGTTAGATGGATTATCTGAAGCGATACCTTTTTTTAACCCCACTCTTCTTTTTTCTTTTTTAACATTCTTTAGTGCCAGTGGATATTTGTTCACCTATACGTCATTGCAAAATTATTGGATTATTTCGATTTCCGCTCTTATTGCCCTTCTACTCGTTATTTTGCTCAACGTTTTCGTATTGATTCCTTTATCATCGGCTGAAGAGTCTCTTGCTTTTACTGAAGATTCGTTAAAAGGAAGACTTGGTACCATTATTACTTCCGTTCCTGCAGATGGTTATGGAGAAGTATTTATCGAAGGGGTTAGCGGCACAATTTCCAAACCCGCTGCCAGCTTTAAAAACACTGCTATACCTTTAGGCAGCAAAGTGCTTGTGGTAGATATACAAAGGGGCAACGCACTCGTTGTGATTTACGAAGAAGTTATGACCAATCACTCATTATAAATAGTATTAGGGGGAGTTTTATGTTTTCAACACCTATATTAGTTGTCGTTGGAATTGTTGTTTTTTTATTAATTGCGCTGATTGCCGTATTTATTACAAAATACCGTACAGCAGGTCCAGATGAAGCGTTAATTGTAACAGGGAGCTATCTCGGAAATAAAAACGTGCACGTCGATGAATCCGGAAACCGCATTAAAATTGTTCGCGGCGGCGGTACGTTTGTGCTGCCAGTTTTTCAGCAGGCTGAGCCTCTGAGCTTGCTGTCAAGCAAACTGGAAGTATCTACACCTGAAGTATATACAGAACAAGGTGTTCCTGTTATGGCTGATGGGGTATCAATTATCAAAATTGGAGGTTCTATTTCAGAAATCGCAACGGCCGCTGAGCAGTTTTTGGGCAAAGCAAAAGAAGATCGTGAAACCGAAGCTAGAGAAGTCTTAGAAGGTCACCTTCGTTCGATTCTTGGTTCTATGACAGTAGAAGAAATTTATAAAAACCGTGAAAAATTCTCTCAAGAAGTACAGCGCGTAGCTTCACAAGATCTAGCTAAAATGGGATTAATTATTGTATCGTTTACAATTAAAGACGTTCGGGATAAGAACGGCTATCTAGAATCGCTAGGGAAGCCTCGTATTGCTCAAGTTAAGCGAGATGCTGACATTGCAACAGCGGAAGCTGAAAAAGAAACAAGAATCAAGCGTGCCGAGGCTCATAAAGATGCCCAAAAAGCGGAGCTTGAGCGAAATACAGAAATCGCGGAAGCTGAAAAAATGAATCAATTAAAAACCGCTGAATATCGTCGCGAACAAGATATTGCCAAAGCTCGTGCTGACCAAGCTTATGATCTAGAAACAGCTCGCGCGAAACAAGATGTAACAGAACAAGAAATGCAAATCCGCATTATTGAACGTCAGAAACAAATTGAATTAGAAGAAAAAGAAATTCTTCGTCGTGAGCGTCAATACGATTCTGAAGTAAAAAAGAAAGCAGATGCAGATCGTTACTCTGTTGAGCAATCCGCAGAAGCTGAAAAAGCAAAACAGCTTGCGGAAGCTGACGCCAACAAATATCGAATTGAAGCAATGGCCAAAGCTGAAGCTGAACGCGTTCGAATTGATGGTTTAGCAAAAGCTGACGCTCAGCGTGCCCAAGGTGAATCTGAAGCTGAGATTATCCGCTTAAAAGGTTTAGCAGAAGCAGAGGCTAAACAAAAAGTTGCGGAAGCATTCGAGCAGTTTGGTCAAGCGGCTATTTTAGATATGATTATCAAAATGCTTCCTGAATATGCAAAACAAGTTGCAAGTCCTTTAGCAAATATCGATAAAATTACGGTTGTGGATACAGGAAGCAACGGTGAAAACAGCGGAGCTAATAAAGTGACTGGTTATGCAACAAACTTAATGTCTTCTCTTCAAGAATCGCTGAAAGCATCCTCAGGTATAGATGTAAAGGAATTGATTGAGAACTTTTCTGGAAAAGGAAATGTGCGCCAGAGCTTGCACGAACTAACGGATGAAATCAAGCAACAAAACAAAAAAGAAGATATCTAAAAATAAAAAGCATGCGGATATAATCCGCATGCTTTTTTAACCTCTTAACACTCGAAGAAGAAACCTAGGCAATTCTAACTGACGCTTCCATCTCCATGGTTCTTTTAATAGTCGATAAAGCCACTCTAAACCAAATTTTTGAAAAACAGCCGGTGCCCGGTTCAATCGTCCTGAAATAACATCAAACGAGCCGCCTACGCCTTGATAAACAGAAGGATTGAGTTTTTCTTTATGAGCAATAATCCAATTTTCTTGCGCTGGACTGCCTAAAGCGACAAACACAATTTCTGCTCCTGAGTCATTGATCGTACGTTCAATGACTTCTTCATTTTTTTCATAGCCATTTAATGTTCCAACAATTAAAATCCCTGGAAACATCTCTTCCAACTTAGCTTTGGCTTCATCTGCAATGCCGGGCTTGGCTCCGTATAAAAAAATTCTTTTACCGTTATTTGTTGCTTCTTTACACAGCTTCAGCATCATATCAATACCCGTTACACGCTCACGAATACGTCCCTTTTTGAGCTTTGAAGCTAAAATCACACCGATTCCATCTGGAATTTGATAAGTCGCTTGATTTAACAGTGACTTTAATTCCTGATCTTCTTGTGCTTTCATAATTTTTTCAGGGTTGATTGCTACAATAAATGATTTTCGGCCTTTATCTATATCCTGAAGTAACTTTGCCGCTAGCTCATCGTACGTGTCGCTACAAACGTCTATTCCTAAGATGTTTTCCTTCATTAAATCACCCGTATGTTGATTTTTTAGTTTTTTACAAACGAAAGACAGGCTGTTCAGCCCGTCTTTTTATAAAGTAGAAACTTTTGAATCACCAAGTAACACTACGTCAAAGCCTGCTACTTTCCATTGATCACGCTGAATGCAGTTTTTCGTATCAAAAATAATCTTTGTACGCATATGATTTTCAACAGCTGATGGAAGAAGCTCTTTGAACTCATTATGATCTGTTAAAATAAGAATCACATCTGCATGTGCAACAGCTTCATCCAAACTTTGCGTCTGACGTTCGATTTTATTCTCTTTGATATGAGGATCAAATGCTGTGTAATCAACACCTAGCTTTCCTAAGTGATGAAGCACATCCGTTGATGGACTTTCACGCATATCATCAATATTTCCTTTAAAAGCTAAACCTAAAACAGCTACACGTCCATGTTGAATGCCCTTTTCATCTAGTAGGCTTTTCGTTTTTAATGCTGTATATTCAGGCATTGAATCATTTGTCTGACGAGAAAGAGAAATAATTTTCGCAAGTTCTGGCTGAAGCTCCGTTAAGAACCAAGGGTCAACAGCAATACAGTGACCGCCTACACCAGGACCTGGTAAATGGATGTTTACACGTGGATGATAGTTCGCTAACTTAATCGCTTCCCACGCATTTACACCAATTTTTTCACTGATTTTTGCCAGCTCATTTGCAAAGGCAATGTTCACATCACGATATGTGTTTTCAATTACTTTCACCATTTCAGCTGTTGTAGCATCCGTTACGTGAATATTTCCTTTTACAAATGTTTTATAAAGCTCAACAGTCAAGCGACTGGACTCTTCGTTAATACCACCGACAATACGGTCATTATTTACTAGTTCCTCAAATACTTTTCCTGGAATAACACGTTCAGGTGAGTGAGAAACAAATAACTCACTGCCTAATTCTAAACCAGTTTCTTTTAGCACAGGTAGCATAACGTCTTCTACTGTACGCGGAGGAACTGTGGATTCTAAAATAACTAAATTTCCTTTACGAACGTAAGGAACAATTGATTTTGTCGCTTCTCGAACATAGTTCAAGTTTGCCGTTTTATCTTCATTAATTGGTGATGGTACAGCAATAATAAAAATATCCGCCTCTTCAGCTGTTGTGCCTACCGTAAAGTGGCCGTTGTCAACTGCTGATTCTAAACGTTCTTGTAAGCCATTTTCTTCTATATGAAGTTGCTTATTTTTAATTAATTCTACTGCTTTTTCATTTACGTCAACACCATGTACATATAAGCCGTGATTGGCAAACATAACAGCTGTCGGTAAACCTATATATCCTAAACCAACTACACACAATTTCTTTGTCATTGCAGAAAATCTCCTTTATATGACATGCTTAATAAATAAAACCTATCTGATATTATATCGAAAAATGTCATTTCATGATAGCATTTATATAAAAACATGAAATAATTTCTTTTACTTATTATTATGTAACATTTTATGAGAATTCATCAATAAACGATATAACCATCTTTTGTACAACGGGCTCTAACCCAAAAGAACTATTGAAAATCTCCATGATTCCCAATAGTTCTCCTAGTAAATCTATTTTTACATATGCCCTTCTTTTTCGACAATTTCTCTAAAATAGCTCACTAACTCTTCTCGCAGCGGTTCTCTTTGTAAGGCTAAATCAATTGTTGCTTTAATGAATCCAAATTTATCTCCAACATCATAACGTTTTCCTTCGAAATAATAAGCAAGAACACGTTGAAATTCATTCAGACGTAAAATAGCATCTGTTAATTGAATTTCTCCACCTGCACCAATCTCTTCTCTGCTTAAGATATCAAAAATTTCCGGTGTTAAAATATAGCGCCCCATAATTGCATAGCCTGAAGGGGCATCTTCTGGATTCGGTTTTTCAACGAGCGTTTCTACGTCTAATAATCCTTTTTCAAGAGGCTCTCCTTTAGGACCTACAATTCCGTACTTTGAGGTTTCTTTCCTAGGCACCTCCTGTACACCAACTACAGCGCATTCATATTTTTCGTATACGTCCATTAACTGTTTCAAACAAGGTGTTTCTGATTGGACTACATCATCCCCTAGCATAACAGCAAACGGTTCATCTCCGATAAAACTTCTTGCACAGTGAATGGCATGACCTAATCCTTTAGGTTCCTTTTGACGAATGTAGTGAACATTAGCCAAATTCGAAATCCCCTGCACTTCTTCAAGCATGTCCCACTTTTCCTTTGCCGCTAATGTTTCTTCTAGCTCATATGATTTATCAAAATGATCCTCGATTGCTCGTTTTCCGCGACCGCTTACAATTAAAATATCTTCAATACCTGATGCTACTGCTTCTTCCACAATGTATTGAATCGTTGGTTTATCTACAATTGGCAGCATTTCTTTAGGCTGTGCTTTTGTAGCCGGCAAAAAGCGTGTCCCTAATCCAGCTGCTGGAATAATAGCTTTACGAATTTTCACTTACTTTTCCTCCTGTCAATGTCAATCGTGCTTATTGGTTATAGTATAGTAAGTCTTCGATTGAGTATGTACACAAAGTCATGTTGAATCCATTTCTTTTTATAAAGAGTCATGTTGGATTCTGCTTTATCATAACAAAAGATTTTGTATAATTCTATTTTTATCATTTATAATGAAAAGAAAATTAATCACTTATAAATATAATTTTATGTTCCATTTATGTATAGAAAGGAATGGGATTATGAGTTCGTTTTCAGATCACTTACAGCACCAATTTATACATCATTTCCCGTACAGTGATGCACGCTATCGTACAAATGCCCAAGCAGGACTAGACCTTTACCGTACCCATTCATTCTTCATTTTGCACAATGATGAACAGATATTAAACGTTAAAATCGATTCGTTTTATGTTGAACTAAACAAACAGCTACTCCCTGAAAGTACCTGTTCTTGTCAGCATAACGGATTTTGTGAACACTGCTTTGCAGCGTTTTTTTATATGTATTCATTAATAGAACCGCTTTCGCCCCTATTCAAAGAATGGCGAAACCATGAGAAAGAAGCTTTGACTATGCTATCTGCCAAACAAGTGTTAAAAAAACCCAAGGCAACTTTTCAAGAGTGGAGACAAACTTTTGAGGAGCAGTATACGCTTTTTATGCAGGGGCGGAACGAAAATGACCGGTCCATTTATCATGAATATTATCAGTACTATTACCGTTCTTTAGTGAAAAAAGCTCCTGAGCATCCATTGCTTTATGCTTTATTTTGTATGTATGGAGCGGTTCATACATTTTATAAACTATCAGCTCAATTACAGGCACATCAGCTTTCTACTAACATCGAGGAATCATTCGTATATAGTCACGTCTACAAAATAACAAATGAAATTTATGCTACCGCTGATTCATTAAAGCAAACGAAATACGATCGGGATGCATTATCTATTATAGAGGACAGCATCCCATACATCCGAGAATTATTGCATAATGATATGCCTTTACAATATGAGCGTATTGAAATTTATCGCGTTATTTGGCAAAAAGTCTTCACGTTAGAAAGATGGCGAAAAAATGAGGAACGCGAATTAAAAGCCAAGCATGGTTCTTTTATAAATAATACAGCTCTTTCCTATCTTTTATTTCTTCAAGAAAAAGATAGAGAAGCAAAAGAACGTTTGAGCGATGGAACATTACAAATGATTCCCTATCTTATCCCTTGGTTAAATGATTTATTGCACGAAAAAGAAACTGACCGCTTTGCTCAGTGGGGCTCTTATATAATGACCTATATAGGAGATTACGTACGCACCGTTCCAACTACTTATCAAGGAAGCCGAAATATGGTCTCCATGATTGTAAATTTATTTCAGCACTATAAAGACTTAACGAACGAGCAAACTTTGTATACTGAAGCATTGCAGACATTACTTCCCTATAGTTTTATTGAATACAGTGATTTTCTATATGCTTCTAACCAATTAAAAAAATGGGTTGAATTACAGGTGCTTCTTCAATATGACAGCATTAAATATGACGAGCAAACGATAGAGGCCTTAAAACAAAAAGATGAAAAGCTGGTTATTCCTCTTTATCATCAAATGATTTCAAAGCTGATTTATGAAAAAAAGAAAAGCAGTTATCAAGAAGCCTATATCTACTTACAAGAATTAAAAAGACTTTATCTACAAATGAATCGCTCTCTACTATGGGAACATTATATAGAAGAATTAGCGATAAAAACGAAGAAACAGCGCGCATTTCAACAACTATTAGAAAAAGGAGATTTACTGAATGTTTGATTTGTTTCATTTAACACTTGAAGTCGAACCTGTACACGATGACTTTTTTCTCTACTGTGTATCACCTAGCGGCCAAATTTTGCTCCCTGATACATGGAAAGATGCGCTGTTTCTATGGCATGAACAGACCTATTACGGAAGTGAAGCTACACAGGTTGAGATTAATGGAAAAAAAGGAATTCTTCTTTCTTCATGGCAAATGTTCACTTTCATACAATCACCTATTCAACAGCATGTGTTGAAACCGGCTTTGTCCGCTTCAGCGGAAGATTATCAGCAAATTGCAGTCGATATGACAAAGAAGATTATCCAAGGGAAATTTCATTCTCTTCCTTTTAAAAAACAAATGACTGGATCGCTTTCACAAGCTGATGAGCAAGAGTGGCGAGCACAAATTAAAGAGAGCCTATTAAAAAAAGAAGGAAAAGACTTTTTAATAAGCATAGGAGGCGAGAGCTATAATCCTCCCTTTGACCTTTCATTGCGTGTTGTAGAGCCAACGACCGATGGAGATGTATGGACGGCTGAAACATTTGTGATTCCCCACGATGAAGCCAAAGAACCTTTTATACTGGGAAGAACACTTCCTAAAGAGTGGAATCACTACGAATCATATATTGCTTACGAACACGAACGATGGAAAGCATTGGCTCCTACTTTATACCAAAAAGGAGCGTTTATTCAGTCTGTCCTAACAGATGAGGAAGTATGGGAATTTCTAACTCAAGATAGTGCAGCATTGATTGAACAAGGTGTCTCTATCCATTTGCCAAGCTGGTGGGAATCATTAAAAAAAGCCACCATAAAAGTATCTGGCGCTATAGAAAATACTTCATCTGCATTGTTTGGTAAACAAGCTATCAGCAGCTTCCGCTGGTCATTTTCTATTGGCGATCAAACTTTTTCAGAAGAAGAGTTTCGGAAATTAGTCGAACAAAAACGCCGATTATTATCTATTAACGGACAGTGGATTCAACTGGATTCTAGATTAATTAAACAAGCGCAGAAAATTGTTAAAGAAGCTAGTAAAAAAGGCGTCTCAATTCATGAAATTTTAAAAACGAAGCTAACCTACATGGCAGACAGTAAAACTGATGAAGAAGAGGTAAAAGTTGAATTCCAACTCCCCGCTTCCTTTCAATCATTTATTACATCCTTAACGGATTTAGAACGGCTGCCGGAAGTGCTGCCTCCCTCTGAATTTAAAGGGATATTAAGACCTTATCAGCAGCAAGGCTTGAATTGGCTCATGTTTTTGAGAAAGTTTAACTTAGGAGGATGTCTAGCAGATGACATGGGGCTAGGTAAAACCATTCAATTAATTAGTTATTTAACAAACATTCATCAGTTACATAGCTTTCCTTCTCTTATCGTTTGCCCAACTTCTTTAATTGGAAACTGGGAAAAAGAATTACAGAAATTTGCCCCTTCTCTTCGTGTTCATGTTCATTACGGGCCGAAAAGAACCGGCGGAGATGCATTTGAGAAGATATGTGAAAGTACTGACGTGGTGATTACGACTTATCAAGTTGCCCTTTTGGATGTCGAATTGTTGAAAGGGTTTATATGGAACAGCATTTCCTTAGACGAAGCGCAACATGTTAAAAACCCGCAGACTAAACAGGCGAGAGCCATCCGTCAGCTGCAAGCAAGACACAAAATTGCGCTTACTGGAACTCCAATTGAAAACCGTCTGCTGGAACTATGGTCATTATTTGAATTCATCAATCCCGGTTACTTAGGAACAATCAATTCATTTAAAAACCGATTTGTAGCCGGCATTGAAAAAGGCGAGAAACCTGAACGAACTGTTGAGCTTAAAGCACTCATTCAACCTTTCTTATTGAGAAGAACAAAACAAGATAAAAGCATCGCCCGCTCACTGCCTGATAAACAAGAACAAAAAGAATATATCCCGCTGACAGCGGAACAAGCTTCACTTTACCAGGAGCTAGTTCAAGAAATGCTTCAAGAAACAGAGGAAAAAACAGGATTTGAACGAAAAGGCATGATTTTGCAAACACTAAATAAGCTAAAATTATTATGCAATCATCCAGCTTTGTACTTAAAGGAAAGTGCAGCTAAACAAACGGTACGGCGATTTCATAAAAGTGAAAAAATTATTGAACTCGTAGAGAGCATTCGCACACAGCAAGAAAGCTGTTTAATCTTTACTCAGTATATTGAAACAGGACTCATGCTACAACGAACCTTAGAAAAAGAAATCAACGAGCCGGTTTTATTCCTTCACGGAAGTTTGTCAAAAGAGCAAAGAGATGAAATGGTTGCTCAATTTCAAGCAAGGAAAAAAGCCATCTTTATCCTTTCTCTTCGCGCAGGTGGAACTGGATTGAATTTAACAGCTGCAAATCACGTTATTCATTTTGACCGATGGTGGAACCCAGCCGTTGAAAACCAGGCAACCGATCGGGCCCATCGCATTGGTCAGAATAAATTTGTTCATGTTCATAAATTCATTACAAGAGGAACGATTGAAGAAAAAATTGATGAAGTGATCAATCAAAAACAACATCTCAACAATGAACTCATCCAAGGAGATCAATGGGTAACAGAACTTTCGAATAAAGAGCTACAAGAGCTTCTTGCTTACAGAAATGAATAAGAAAAATTATAAAATGTGTTACACCGTTACCAAAAAGAGGACTTTTTTACTTGTCCTCTTTTTTTATTAGATCATTCGACACAAAAAAATAAGTGTAAATCGTTCTTCAACTACTGATAAAGATACAAAAAACGCGATAAATATCGTTTTTTGAATAAAAAGGTATTTTTATAGCGAAAAAGACCCTTTACTTTCTCTTTAAATTCCAGCATATTTATACATATAATATTTTTGTAATTTAATAGACATATTGGAAAAATAAACACGAAACATTTACATAATTAGGGGGATTTATTAATGAAAAAAAGGCAGCTCGCTTTATCTCTAGGCGCCATTGTTGGCGGGACATTCTTATATCAAGCTTCAGCTGAAGCATCTGCTTCAACTGTTCAAGTGAAAGCTGGAGATACACTTTGGTCGTTATCTACTAAATATCATACAACGATAGAAGCTTTAAAAAGCGTAAATAAGTTATCTTCAAATACAATTCGCATAGGACAAACGTTATCGATTCCTTCTGCTTCAACCTCTCAACCATCTAATAAGGAAGAAAAGCCTTCAGCTCCTGCTACTGGTTCAACCTATAAAGTTCAAAGCGGCGATACCCTTTGGAAAGTGGCTACTCGTTTTAATATGAGCGTAGAAGAATTAAAACGTTTGAACACTCTTTCTTCCAACATCATTTATATTAACCAAACGTTAAAAGTAAATGGAAGCAACAGCGCATCGACTCCAACTACGAGTAAACCAGCAGAAACTCCTTCTAAGGATGCAAACGGAACTTACAAAGTTCAGCGTGGAGATAGCCTGTCTAAAATAGCTTCGGCATTTCACATGAGCGTGAGCGAATTAAAACAAATAAATGGATTAACGTCTAATACGATTTATGTAAATCAACAATTAAAGGTATCAAAAAGCGCTCAAACAACTACGCCAACAACAAAACCAAGTACATCAACACCTTCAACTTCTAGCGGAACATTAAATGTATCGCAAATGATTTCAGATGCAAAACGTTATATGGGTGTTCCTTACAAATGGGGTGGCACAACTCCTTCTGGTTTCGACTGCAGCGGATTCATTTATTACGTAATGAAACAACAAATTTCTACAACGCGCTATACGACGGCTGGTTATTGGAGTGTATCAACACCCGTAAGTAATCCACAGCCTGGTGACCTAGTGTTTTTTAATACATATTCTAGCGGCCCTACACATATGGGCATTTACCTTGGTAATCGTCAATTTATTCATGCTGGATCTTCTACCGGTGTAACCATTGCAAGCTTAGATAACAGCTACTGGAGCAAGCGCTACTTAGGTGCAAAAAGGTTTGCTAAATAACTGATAGAAGCTGAGACAAGAGTATGTTAGCTGAAGGAAGATCCGAATGAGTTTGATTCTTGATGGAGAATCAAACTCGTTCGGATCTTTTCATTAAAAAAACCGTTAAATAATTTAACGGCTGAAATAGAGGAATAATTCGGGGATAGTGAATACTTTAATTTTCTCTCTTGAGAATATAGAAAGAGCCTTGCTCTTAAGGAGGATCTATCTTCTATTATGATAGATAAGGGGAATTAAAACCTTAGCTGAACTAATCACCCCCTTTCATACTAGATCACTTTATTCTTCTTGTTGATTTGAACCAAATGAAGAAGAATCAGATGGCTTTCCACTTAAAAATTTAACCGCATCAGCCACAACGTCGGTCATATATACTCGTTGCTGAAGATTATTTTCAAATGTGCGCGTTTGTACACGCCCTACCACGCCTACAACCGCTCCTTTATCACAGTAAGCAGCTGTATTTTCTGCATTTTTTCTCCACAGAGTAATGTTGACAAAATCAGCATCATATTCACCTTCAACATTTCGAAACGTTCGATTAATTGCTAACGTAATAGTAGATACGGCAATCCCTTCATGGGTATATCGAAGCTCCGGCTTTTTTGTCAGTCTTCCTACAAGAACAATATGGTTAATCATAGTCTACCACTCCAACTGATTGAATAATGGGAATCTTTAAGCTCATTCATGTTATAATATGGATAACCTACTATTTACGTAAAGGAGGAAACATCAATGAAAACATTTAAACTTGTGTCATTTCAATTGGTTGATGATCAAGAAAAGCGTCAGTCTGTCTCACTAACTAATGGCCTTATTATTAATAAAGAAGACGGCGAAAATAACTGGATTTTAGAAGCAGTTATCGATAAGAAATGGTACGATGAATTTCATGTTTTGTTGAAAGATAAACAAAAAGTGACGGTAGAAGCTAAAATTACGAAAGAAACAAATGATCCAGCTACCTTTATAGCTACCGTGGCTTCCATTACTTCAATTGGTGAAAATCGTATTAGTTTGTTGATGAAAGGTGTTTTAAAAGAACGGAGACTTCATTATGCTGAAATGCTCTTAGAGGATTTAATTAACCAAGGGTTATCAGGTCAAGATTTACTTCAACAGTTCAAACTGCAGCTTCGAAACAGACCGGTAAAAAGTACATCTAAAAAATAAGTCAAGTCATCTCAAGGTATCTGGATTTAAAAGAGAGGATTATTGTTTGAGGTCTTTTTCGTTGGTCCATGAGAAGGGTAAAGAAAAGAGAACTCACTGGAGAGGTACCTTTCTTTTTTTCCTAAAAATAAATGTGCATGACTAGAACGTTTGAAGCGATTATCTCTTATGCGAGCACCTTGCCTTTTCAAATAAAAATTTGTCATTTTTTCACTCCTTTTTCTTTGTAATTCGTATATTAATGCATTTTTCCCCGTTATTCAACCATTTTTTTCAATATACCGAACAAAAAATAGGATTTTTTTACTATAAAAACCTCTATTTTTGTTCTTTTTTTTATATCCATGCAGAAAAATGAATCTTTTTAGAGAAAAAAAAGAAATAAAAACAGGTTTTATTCCCTCTATTGCAGAAAGTAAAGTGTATATGTTTCATATTGTGCAAATTAAGCATGTTACAAAGAACATGAACTACATTCGAACAATAAGACATATACTTATCTTTACGAAATCAGGTGATGCATATGAAAGATTTTGGAGAAAGAATTAAACATTTCAGACTAAAAGGAGGATTTTCACAAGAAGAATTAGCAAATCAGTTGAATGTTTCTCGTACAACTATTTCAAAATGGGAATGTTCGAAACAAACGCCTTCCATTTTTGATTTTCTATCTCTATGTAATTGTTTTCAAATTACGCTCGACCAACTTATTGAGCCTTCCTCTTATAAACAAGATTATTTACATGACTTCCAACTTCTTTACTTAACAAGAAAACGTGAATCGGATTCACAGGAAAATACCATTTTAACCCTCATAGATAAACAGCCCTTATTAAAACATGTGCTCTTACAATTTTCATCTCTGTCACCAACTCTTCAAAAAGAGTTGCTAACGGATATTATACCTTTATTAAAGAAACTTTTTTCTGCTTTGCAGCGCCAATAAAAAAAGCTGCATCAGCAGCTCTTATGTACTATTCTTTTTTATCGCCTAAAGCAAACATAATATCTGTTTCGCAGACTAACTCTCCATCTACAGTTGCGATACCTTTTCCTTTGCCAATAGATCCACGCGCACGTACAATTTCAACCTCTAAACGCAGTTGATCACCAGGTCTTACTTGCTTTTTAAAACGGCAGTTGTCAATGCCTGCAAAAAATGCTAAACGTCCTTGATTTTCCTCTTTTTTTAGCATAGCTACTGCTCCTACCTGAGCCAAAGCTTCTACAATTAAAACCCCTGGCATCACAGGATAGTCAGGGAAATGCCCGTTAAAAAATTCTTCATTGGCAGATACGTTTTTTAAACCAACTGCTTTCTTTCCCTCTTCCACTTCTAAAATACGATCGACCAATAAAAATGGATATCGGTGTGGAATAATTTCTTTAATTTGTTCAATATCAAGCATAAATAAGTCTCCTTTCAAACCGCATGTAACATACGATACTATTATCAATATACAGAATGCTCAATTGAGAAGCAACTACTTGCTTAAGCTCTGATTCCATTCACCAAGCCCATCATTTGGTCTGCAATTGAAATAGAGCGGGAATTAAACTGATACGCACGTTGAGCAATGGACATATCAGTGAGTTCTTTGCTCAAATCTACATTTGACTGTTCCAATTTCCCTTGATCTACGCCTGCTGTTTCTCGAGCTTTTCCAGTCAGATCTGTAAACATATTCGGTTGGTTCATCCCAGCTGGAAAGGCAAATAGATTTTCTCCTTTAGCTTCTAGCTCCTGCGGCTTTTGAACATTTGTTAACCCAAGGGTAAACTGGTCAACGCCCGTATTCGTAGTAACCGTTATCGTTCCACTTCCATCAATCTGTATATCTTTAAATGCGTTACTGAAAATAATAGCTTGACCATTTTCCCCCAGCACATCCTGGCCAGAACCGTTTACTAATTTAACATTGTTGGGGCCTTCAGGGCTAAGGTGAAATGAACCATCTCGCGTATATTGTACAGGCCGTTCGGAATGGTTTACGGCAACTTGAAAATAAACGTTTGGATTTGATGCAGCTACATCTAATGGTTTGTCTGTATTTTCAAAAGCACCTTGCGTCATATTTAAGCGTGTTTGGTCTAGATAAGCTCCTGAACCTTGTCGAATTCCAGACGGTGTAAGCCGCTTTTCTGTTCCCTGGTCTACTTGATTATTTACTTGTTGATACAGCATATCGTTAAATGAAGCGTCTCTCGATTTATATCCTGTCGTATTTGTATTAGATAAATTGTGACTGATGACATCAAGCTGCTGCTGTAGCTGCCCCATTGTATTAGCCGCTGTTATCATTGTACGGTTCATTCTCCTCATCTCCCCTGTTGCTTTTAGCGCACACGTCCAATTTCATTTGCCGCTTTATCCATGCTTCTATCGTAAGCTTGCATTATTTTTTGATTTGCTTCAAAAGCTCTGTAAGCTGTTAGTAAATCCGTCATACTTTGAGCAGCATCTACATTGGAACGTTCAACAAATCCTTGCTTTAACTGATAAGAAATGCCTGGATTATTTCTTGCTGAAGGCAAGGGCTGATTGTTCAACGTTTCATACAATCCATTCCCTGCCTTTTTAATCGTTTGTAAATCACTAGAATAAGCAATACCGATTTGTGCAATCTGCTGATTATTTTCCGTTACGTTACCCTGTGAATCAACTGTAAAGTTTTCACTTTTCAGTTGAATTGGCTGATTATTTGTATTTAATACATAAGCTCCCGTAGACGTAGTTAAAAACCCTTCTTGATCTAATGTAAAATTACTGTTTCTTGTATATTGAGGCGTATTATTAGGGCTTTGTACCACAAAAAATAGGCCGCCCTCTTTTGTAGGCATATTTTGCTCCATCAATGCAATATCAGTTGATTGAGACGTTTGCTGAAGATCGCCTTGTGTAAAATTTGGAACTGTTTCTTGCATATACACACCCGTATTAATTGTACCTATGTCTTTTTTGTTCTGAACAGAGATGCTACGGTCAGTGGGTAATTCTTCAGATTCCATTCGCTGCAGTAACATATCAGGAAATGCCTTTAACGTACCTTGATCTGCTTTAAATCCTGGCGTATTAGCATTTGCTATGTTATTCGTTAATAAGTCAGTTTGACGCTGCTGAGACAGCATACCCGCTGCTGCCGTGTAAAACCCTTTAAACATACTTCATCCTCCTTACAAGTAAACGTTGTTCGTTATAGCCGGCTGACAGAGTATAATAAATAAAAGAAGAGACTCCTCTGTATGAAACGAGCCAATAGAGGAGTCTTCATTTATTTAAACAATATTGCGACGAGATAGTTTATCAATATTATCAAGCATAATACCTGTTCCAACAGCTACACAACCCATTGGATTTTCTGCAATTAGCACAGGCACCTTTAATTCTTCCGCTAACAGCTGATCCATACCGTGAAGCAATGCTCCACCGCCAGTTAAAATAACGCCTCTGTCTATAATATCGGCAGAAAGTTCGGGAGGTGTACGCTCTAATACACTTTTCGAAGCTTGTACAATGACGCTGACAGACTCTCTAAGTGCCTCCTCTACTTCCTCAGAATAAACAGTAACCGTACGAGGTAAGCCTGAAACCATGTCTCGCCCTCGAATGTCCAGCTCTTCATTACGAGCTTTAGGAAACACTGTGCCAATTTTCACTTTAATTTCTTCTGCTGTACGCTCTCCAATTAAGAGCTTATATTTTTGTTTAATGTACTGCAAAATTTCCGCATCAAAACGATCACCAGCCATCTTAATAGAAGCTGCTGTTACAATATCGCCCATTGAAAGGACAGCCACATCGGTTGTACCTCCACCAATATCTACGACCATGTTTCCGCTCGGCTGAAAGATATCCATTCCAGCGCCAATAGCCGCGACTTTTGGTTCTTCTTCCAAATAAATGGTTTTTCCACCGCTTTTTTCAGCAGCTTCGCGAATGGCTTTTTGTTCAACAGAGGTAATATTTGTTGGACAACAAATTAAAATACGAGGCTTGGATAAAAAACCTTTTACATTTAATTTATTAATAAAGTGTTTGAGCATAGACTCGGTAATTTCGAAGTCAGCGATAACGCCATCTTTTAATGGACGAATGGCAATAATATTACTGGGCGTTCTTCCTACCATACGTCTCGCTTCTTCCCCTACTGCTAGCACTCTATTTGTATTTTTATCAATCGCCACAACAGACGGTTCATTTAACACAATTCCTTTGCCTTTAACGTGAATTAAGACGTTAGCTGTACCTAAATCGATACCAATGTCTTTTGCTAACATACCTTAAATCCTCCTTCTATTTACATATCTTTGCATGATAACCATTCTTTTTTCCTAATTTACTATTTTATCACAATTTGTATATGTATGTTGTTATTAGCAAAAATATTTATTATATACCTATTTTATCCAAAAATTAAAATGCCCTATACTACCTCTATAAAAAAGGCAATATCGGGCATTCTTTTACTTTACAGTTTCTTCTTCTTTTTTGTACTTTAATTTTGTTGCTTCTCCTCCACGCAAATGCCGAATAGATTTATGGTAATCAAGAATTTCTTTTACTTCATTTGCTAACTCAGGATTTATTTCTGGTAGACGCTCTGTTAAATCTTTATGGACAGTACTTTTCGAAACGCCAAATTCTTTCGCAATTACACGAACTGTTTTCTTTGTTTCTACAATATACTTTCCAATCTTGATAGTTCTCTCTTTGATGTAATCGTGCACACTACTCGCCCTCCCCAAATTGGATATGAGAAGTATCCAAGGGAATGTATATATTATCCCTTTTCTAACATTCTCTTTATAGGTTTGTAACAGTTTATTAGCTTGTGTGCAGATATATGCTAGAAAAGTCAGTAAGGACAAGTGATTTCTTATATTTTTTTGAAAATTTAGTGTTTTTTATTTACTTTTTTAACATAATGCATCTCATTTTAGAAAAATTCATAAAAAAAGAAGCTCGGTTTTATCCAGCTTCTTTTCGTATTTATGGTCTTGCTTTATGCATTTGGTTTAGACGTATCTGTTGAAGGTTGTTTTGAATCTTTATCTTCTTTAGTCTTTTCATCAGATGATTTTTCGCTATCCTTTGATTCTTCAGAAGAAGAGTCGTCTTTTGGTTCTGTCACTTCAGCTGCTTTGACTTCTTTGATAGAACTAACCGATTTTCCAAAATAACTGCTTGGATTAATTGCTACACCATCTTTACGAACTTCAAAGTGCACATGTGTTTTTGCTTCTTGATTATATAAGCTTTTTCCAGCTTTTGCGATCGTTTGGCCTTGTTTAACAATATCTCCTACTTCTACATCAGCTTTCTCAAGAGATTGATACTGTGTTACTAAACCATCTTTGTGATCAATTTCTACTACATAACCTAGTAAAGGATCTTTTGTTGCTTTTGTTACTGTACCGCTAGCTGCTGCTACAACATCAAATGATTTATCTCCCTTAACAGCTAAATCAACACCTGTGTTTGGATGATACGTATTGTTGTAGAAAACTAGTGCTTCTTCTTGTTGTTTTTCAGATGCTTGATCGTCGTAGAAAGGCTTTTTCACGATAGCTGATGCTTCACTAGCAACTGGCATTTTTAAATTTTCAAGCGAAGCATTTACCTCTACAGCGTCGTCTCGATAAGCCGTACCGTCTTGGCTATAGCCGCTTTTGTCTTCTTTGCTAATATCATTTCCATTAGCTTGAAACCAAAGGACTGCTGTAAGAATAATTGCTGCACTCGCTAAATAGATAGCCGGGAACACCCAACGCTTTCTAACTAATTTTTGAACTTTCGATTTTGGAGAAGTACGTTTCTTTTCTTCCTCTCTCATATATCATCACCTCAGCAATCAGTCTGAACACAATTGAATGAATATATACACAGCGATAAAAAATTTTTTTCGATTATTTTTCAACAGATGAATCTAAAATATACATTTTATTTAAAAAAAGTGAAAAACATAAAAAAGACCCTGCTATAAGGGTCGTTGAATTAGCGTTTAGCTGTCAATTGTGCAACAAACTGATCGTTAGGAGTAATTGCAACACCTGTATAATAATGAGTAACAATATCTTTATACGTTTTTCCTTCCAGTGCCATACCATTTGCTCCGTACTGACTCATCCCAATACCATGTCCATATCCTTTTGTATTGATGATAATTTCATTCCCTTTTTTTGTCCAATGAAAGTCGGCTGACGATAAATCCAGTTTTTCCCGAACATCTTTTCCCGACAGTTCTTTACCGTTTATCTTTACGTAATCTACGCGCTGCCCCGGCGTTCTAGAGACGATTTCACCTACTGATCCACTGTTTGTTAATTTCACTCCAAGCCTCTGTTCAAAGCTAGCAACAGACATTACTTTCTGATTTGTAAATTCAGGAGACTTTTTATCCCATGGACTAGCTACACTTTTTAGATAAGGAATGGAATTCTTCCAATACGCTTCTGAATTTTCAGTGTAACCATTGCTGGTAGAAAAGAACGTAGCATTAATTGGCTTATTTTTATACGTAAGAATTTGACCTTGGGTGTCCTTCACTGCTTCTTGAATTTTTTTGATTTTCCAATCATAGTCTTTGTTCCATCGGCTTCTTAGCTCATCTTTATTTAAATATACTTGGTACTCTACGGTATCAGTCACATCCGCTCCTTGGGGAAGATGACTATTTCCATTCATCATAGTTTGCACAATATAGGTTCTGGCTGCCAAACTTTGAGCCTTAAGTGCTTCAAGTTCAAAAGTAGCAGGCATTTCAGCTGCTACTACCCCTACAAGATAGTCTTCGAGCGGCAGTTTTTCTACTTTTTTCGTTTCCGTACGATAAACACTGACATCAAGAGGAGACGCTGTCACTTTTTGTAGTTTTTCGGTTTTTGGGGTCTGTTTGACATTTTCATGTAGCTTTCCATCTGTCTTTTCAGTAAAAGGAACAACGAGAAGTGTTGGGATGAGTAACACAACGAAAAAAAAGATGACTCCTAGTACGACGATTGGCTTTGCTTGTTTCATGAACGCCTAGCCTCCATATCTATTATTTTGACAAGGAACACCTATATCCCTATATTCCATATGTATGGAGGTGGACAACCTTTTATGACAGCAAACCGGCCATAAGGGTCGTCCAACGACAAAAAAAGCATCTCGCTATGAGATGCTTTTTTATGACATATTTACTTGACGTCTGAAGCCTGTTGAGTTTGTTCTACCTGCTTTGTTTCGTCATTTACACGTTCAATATCAGCGCCTAAAGCGGCTAATTTATTGTGGAAATTTACATAACCACGATCAAGGTGTTTTAATTCCGTTACACGCGTATAACCGTCTGCTACAAGTCCTGCTAATGTTAACGCTGCTGCTGCACGAAGATCTGTTGCTGCTACTTCAGCGCCTTGTAGTTGAGAAGGTCCGTTAATAATAACAGAGCGTCCTTCAATTTTAATATCAGCGTTCATGCGGCGAAACTCTTCTACGTGCATAAAGCGGTTTTCAAAAACTGTTTCTGTAATCATACTTGTGCCTTCTGCTGCTAATAATAATGCCATCATTTGAGATTGCATATCCGTAGGGAACCCTGGATGAGGCATTGTTTTAATATCTACTGATTTTAGCTTTTCAGGTCCTACAACACGTAAGCCGTCGCCTTCTTCAGTAATTTCAACACCCATTTCTTCCATTTTAGCAACAAGTGAACTGATGTGCTCTGCTACTGCACCGCGTACAAGTACGTTTCCACCTGTAATAGCTGCTGCTACCATGAATGTTCCAGCTTCGATACGATCTGGAATAATTGCATGTTCTGCACCATATAATTTATTAACACCTTCAATACGGATCGTACCAGTTCCTGCACCGCGAACTTTAGCGCCCATTGCGTTTAAGAAGTTTGCTAAGTCGACAATTTCAGGTTCTTTTGCTACGTTTTCCATAATTGTAGTGCCTTCCGCTAATGCTGCTGCCATCATAATATTTTCTGTGGCACCTACACTTGGGAAGTCTAAATAAATTTTAGCACCTTTTAGTCTTCCTTCAACTTTTGCATCAATAAAACCATTTCCTACTTGAACTTTAGCACCCATTGCTTCAAATCCTTTAAGGTGCTGATCAATCGGTCTTGATCCAATCGCACATCCACCAGGTAAAGCTACACGAGCCTCACCCATACGCGCCAATAAAGGACCCATTACAAGTACTGAAGCGCGCATTTTTCTTACATATTCAAAAGGTGCATCTGTTTTTAACTCTCTTGATGCATCTACAACTACACGATTTGTTTCAAAATCTACTTCTGCATTCAGATGTCTTAAAACTTCGCCAATCGTAAATACATCGGAGAGAGCTGGTACATCATTTAGAATTGTTTTTCCTTCACTAGCTAATAAGGTTGCAGTGATAATAGGTAAAACGGCGTTTTTTGCTCCTTCAACTTTAACTGTACCGCTTAATCTATTTCCACCGCGGACGATGATTTTTTCCAAGGTATTCCCCTCCGCGTCCATTTTCTCTATATTAATATTCAGACGTAATGATAGGTGTGCCAACAACTATGGTTGTTTGACCGCCCATTCTTGTCTTGCGTAATGCAATTTGTAAGTTCATTTCCTGCTTTTTCGTTTGAAGAGCTTCTTTCCACAGTCCAGTATATGCTGAAACAGAGGTAAATGACTCTTCCACTAGAGATTCCACTGGTTTAGCATTGAAAGCTCGTAATAGGTCTTGAATTTCAACAGACAAAACACTTTCCATCTTATCATTGATTTCCCCTGTTGCACAAGAGAAAATTATGGGTTCTGACAGGAAAATTTTTTCATAATTTGTCTGAAATACATTTTGAAAATGGGTCATATTTTTTTCTTTTAAACCTTGTCCCGTTACATGATACGATATGTACGCATTGCTGTGTTCATCAATCGCATAAGTTAACAGAATGACTTCGTTCACATCTTCACTTTTGCGTGTACCTATTGCTTTCCATAGGTCTCTTTCCCTCTTCACTTCCCATTTAAAACCTCTAAAATTACTTTTAATACTTTCAGCTTGCGAATAAAAGGTTTTTTGGTCAGTAACAGCTTTTACTTCTTCTCTTGCATACAACGATACTTCAGTTAACGAAACATGCTGCTTATTTAAGGTGTGAACAATCTTCTCAATAGTAGTTTCATTGTTTTGGGCATTGCTCACATAACTTCCATGATATACGAATAAGCCAGTAATGAAAATAGCCAAAAAGACACTAATTTTTTTAAACATTTCGCCACTCCCTCTCCGTACTCATCAGTCTTTCCAGAAGGCGATGATACATACATGAAAAGGGTCGTCATATTTAGACATAGCGACATACATTAGCGTATAAATTCGTATATCTTCAACGAATGAACGTCTATTTTATCATAGACTCATAGCCTGCCAATCATTGAAAAAATGAGGGAATGCGCTGTGACCAAAATAAATAATCCAAAAAGAAATTACTTACTGTTGATGAAATAGTAATGGTCAATAAAATAAGCATTAATTTTGCTTGAAACACATGATTAGGTTTCATCAGCTTTTCAATTTGAAAGCCTTGCAAAGCATACCAAGTAATCACAATAAAAATCAAATGTGAAATCATGGTTAGTAACGTTTGCTGCTCAATTCCTCCAAACAATAAAAGCACTCCTTTTAAACACCATATGAAAAGAAGAGACGATCATCGTCTCTTCTTTTCATATTAAAGCACACTTATGCAAATTCGTAAACGGTAACATGAAAAACATTTATTTTATTCCCTATTTTAAGATCCTTTTCCATTATTAAGAAAAATAAAGAAGACGGATACGCTTAGTTAAATGGAATATATAATCATAGACGAATGCTATTTGCTCTTCCTCTTTTATATAATAGAGCAAAAAAGCCCTCTCATTCGTTTGAGAGGGCTTTTTTTAGAACTTACGTTGACTAATATCTAAACGATTGACTGCCCGTTTTAAGGCAATTTCAGCACGCTTAACATCAACGTCGTCTTGTTTGCTATCAAGGCGCATTTCAGCGCGCTTTTTCGCTTCTTCTGCACGAGCTACGTCAATCGCTTCAGCTGTTTCAGCAGCCTGTGCAAGAATTGTTACTTTGTCAGGTCTTACTTCAAGAAATCCTCCGCTAACAGCCACAAGTTCTGTACTGCTTGCTTTCTTCAAGCGGACGGCTCCAATTTGTAAAGGAGCAACCATCGGAATATGGCCATGTAAAATACCAAGCTCACCGCTCTGTGCTCGGGTACTTACCATTTCCACTTCTGATTCGTAAACTGGGCCATCAGGAGTCACTACACTGACATGGATTGTCTTCATTTAAAAAACCTCCTATGTCCCTTAAATTAAACTTCTACTCCCATACGTTTCGCATTTTCAATAACTTCTTCAATGCGACCAACTAAACGGAACGCATCTTCAGGTAAATGATCGTATTTACCTTCCAAGATCTCTTTAAATCCTTTAACAGTTTCTTTTACAGGAACATAAGAACCTTTTTGACCTGTAAATTGTTCTGCTACGTGGAAGTTTTGAGACAAGAAGAATTGAACGCGACGAGCACGTTGTACAACAAGTTTATCTTCATCAGATAACTCATCCATACCTAGGATTGCAATGATATCTTGTAACTCTTTATAACGCTGTAACGTTTGTTGAACTTGACGCGCAATTGCATAGTGCTCTTCTCCAACAATTTCAGGAGATAAAGCGCGAGATGTAGATGCTAATGGATCTACCGCAGGGTAAATACCCATCTCTGATAATTTACGCTCTAAGTTTGTTGTTGCATCTAAGTGAGCAAATGTTGTCGCTGGAGCTGGATCCGTATAGTCATCGGCTGGTACGTAAATCGCTTGAATCGATGTTACAGAACCTACGCTTGTTGACGTGATACGCTCTTGAAGCTGACCCATTTCTGTCGCTAATGTTGGCTGATAACCTACTGCTGATGGCATACGGCCAAGTAATGCTGATACTTCTGAACCCGCTTGTGTGAAACGGAAGATATTATCGATAAAGAATAATACGTCTTGACCTTGTTCGTCACGGAAGTATTCTGCCATTGTTAATCCTGTTAATGCAACACGCTGACGTGCACCAGGCGGCTCATTCATTTGTCCAAATACCATAGCCGTCTTCTTAATAACACCAGAGTCTGTCATTTCATGGTATAAGTCATTACCTTCACGCGTACGCTCACCTACACCAGCGAATACCGAAATACCGCCGTGCTCTTGAGCAATGTTATTGATTAACTCTTGAATTAATACTGTTTTACCTACACCGGCACCACCGAATAGACCGATTTTTCCACCTTTAATGTAAGGAGCTAATAAGTCTACTACTTTAATACCTGTTTCAAGAATTTCAGCTTGTGTAGATAGATTTTCGAACTTTGGTGCTTGACGGTGGATCGGATCACGACGTGCACCTGCATCGATTGGGGCGTCTAAGTCGATTTTTTCACCTAATACGTTAAATACACGACCTAACGTAACGTCACCAACTGGTACTGAGATTGCTGCACCTGTATCTTCTACTTCTAATCCACGAACTAAGCCGTCAGTGGATGACATTGCTACTGTACGAACTGTGTTATCACCTAAGTGAATCGCAACTTCTAATGTTAATTCGATTGCAACTTCACTTGCACTGCTCGGTTTATGTGAAATTTTAAGGGCGTTATAAATTGCCGGAAGGTGTCCGTTGTCAAACTTTACGTCTACAACTGGACCCATGATTTGAGTAACGCGTCCTTTTGTCATCGTGTTCCCTCCTAACTTGCTTTTCCATTAAACTTTCTATTCTAACGCTGCCGCTCCGCCAACAATTTCCGTAATTTCCTGGGTAATTGCCGCTTGACGTGCACGGTTATATGACAATGTAAGATTATTGATAAGATCTTTTGCATTGTCTGTTGCACTTTTCATCGCTGTCATACGAGCAGCATGCTCACTTGCTTTTCCATCAAGCAGGCCGCCGTAAATTAAACTCTCTGCATACTGAGGAAGTAATACTTCTAAAATCTCTTCTTGTGATGGTTCAAATTCATAACCAACAAGTTTACCAGAAGGTTGAAGATCTGTTAGAGGCAATAGCTTCTTCTCCGTCACTTCTTGTGAAATCGTATTGATAAAGTGATTATAGTATAAGTAAAGTTCATCAAACGTACCGTCCGCAAACATTTGAACTGTTTGTGAAGCAATTCCTTGAATGTCAGCAAAAGCTGGCTGATCTGCTAAGCCTGTGATTTCAAGCAAAACCGGAATACCGCGTTTTACGAAGAAATCTCTCCCTACTCGTCCAATTGCAATCACACCGTATTCATCAGGTGATTGATGGCGTTCTTCAATAGCTTGAGATACTTTTCGCAAAATATTACTGTTATATGCTCCTGCTAGACCGCGATCTGAAGTGATTACGATATAACCAGTCTTCTTCACGCTGCGCGCAGTTAACATTGGATGTGAAGCGCCTCTGCTGCCTAGGGCTACACTTGAGACTACCTCTTGAATTTTTTCCATATATGGAACAAACGATTTTGCATTTTGTTCCGCTCTATTCAGCTTTGCAGCTGAAACCATTTCCATTGCTTTCGTAATCTGGCTCGTTTTTTTCGTCGATGTGATTCGAGTTTGTATATCACGTAATGATGCCAAAGGTTTCACCACCTTGTTTTAGAAGATCACGTGGTATGAAAGGTGAACAAATGTTCACCTTCACCTTATTGAAAGATTGTCTTAACATACCATGCTGACAATATATTATTCAGATGCAATAAATGTTTTCTTGAATTCTTCAAGTGCTGATTCGAATACGCCAGCTTCAGGAAGGCCACCAGTTGTACGGATTGATTCAAGTACTTCTTTACGGTTTGATTCTAACCATGTTAAGTACTCGTCTTCAAAGCGTGTAATATCTGATACTGGAACATCATCTAAGAAGCCTTTTGTTAATGCGTAAAGCACAGCTACTTGTTTTTCTACGCGAAGCGGTTTGTGTAAACCTTGTTTTAAGATTTCAACTGTACGCGCTCCTCGATTTAATTTTGCTTGAGTTGCTTGGTCAAGATCAGAACCGAACTGAGCAAACGATTCAAGCTCACGATAAGATGCAAGGTCTAGACGCAGTGTACCTGCTACCTTTTTCATCGCTTTAATTTGTGCAGATCCCCCTACACGTGATACAGAAAGACCAGCATTAATCGCAGGACGTACGCCTGAGAAGAATAGATCTGACTGTAAGAAAATTTGTCCGTCTGTAATCGAAATTACGTTCGTTGGGATATAAGCAGATACGTCTCCTGCTTGCGTTTCAATAAATGGAAGAGCTGTTAATGAACCTCCACCTTTTGCGTCCGATAACTTTGCCGCACGCTCTAATAAACGAGAGTGCAGATAGAATACATCCCCTGGGTACGCTTCACGACCTGGAGGACGGCGTAATAGTAATGAAAGTTCACGATAAGCTGATGCTTGTTTTGTTAAGTCATCGTAAATAACAAGTACGTGCTTACCGTTATACATAAACTCTTCACCCATTGTTACTCCAGCGTATGGTGCTAAGAATAATAGTGGAGCTGGTTGTGAAGCTGATGCTGTTACAACGATTGTGTAATCTAGAGCACCGTGTTTACGTAATGTCTCTACTACGTTACGAACTGTTGATTCTTTTTGGCCAATCGCTACATAGATACATACCATATCTTGATCTTTTTGGTTTAAGATTGTATCGATTGCTACCGATGTTTTACCCGTTTGACGGTCACCGATAATTAACTCACGCTGTCCACGGCCGATCGGCACAAGTGCGTCAATCGCCTTGATACCTGTTTGAAGCGGCTCATGTACTGATTTACGATCCATAACGCCAGGTGCAGCACCTTCAATTGGACGTGTTTTTGTTGTTTCTACCGGGCCTAAGCCGTCTACTGGCTGACCTAATGAGTTAACAACACGACCGATTAACTGCTCTCCTACTGGAACTTCCATGATGCGTCCTGTACGGCGAACTTCGTCACCTTCACGAATTTCTGTATATGGTCCTAAAATAATGATACCTACATTGTTTTCTTCTAAGTTTTGTGCCATTCCCATGACACCATTTGAAAATTCAACCAGTTCTCCAGCCATGACATTGTCGAGGCCATGAGCACGTGCGATACCATCCCCAACTTGGATAACAGTACCTACATCACTCACTTTAATCTCAGACTGATAGTTTTCAATTTGCTGCTTGATCAGCGCACTAATTTCTTCAGCTTTGATGCTCATGAATTTCACCCCTATCTACGATCTGTGTGCAAGAAGTCCTCGGTGGATCGTTTCTAATTTGCTGCTAATGCTGCCATCATAGATACGATTACCAATGCGAAGCTTCACGCCGCCGATTAGGCTTTTATCTACTACATTTGAAATATTTAACGTATGTTTTCCAACTTTTGAAGCAAATGATTGCGAGATTGCTCGTTTCTCATCTGCGCTTAAAGGTTTGACAGAATAAACAGTTGCGTCTGCCACGCCACGTACTTCGTTCGCTAGGAAACGATACTCTTGCACCATTTGGCTAACAATTTGAATGCGGTGACGCTCTAATAATAGAAGAACCGTATGTTGAACAGTTGGTGAAAGTTCAGCAAATGCCTCACTTACAAACTGTTTTTTTCGCTCAATTGTAATTTTTGGATGAGTTAATACATCCATTAATTCAGGTGTTTTAGCAAACACCTCTTCAACGATTTGTAGCTGGTCTTGCATTTCATCGATCATCTGTTTTTCTGTTGCTAATTGAAAAAGAGCTAGTGCATAGCGCTTGGCTACAGCTGGTTGACTCATCGTACATCCCCTACTTCTTGGATATATTCATGAATTAACTTCTCTTGATCTTGTTCAGAAAGTTCTTTTTCAATAACTTTCGACGCAATTAAAACAGATAATGAAGCAACTTGCTCACGTAACGCAGCAACTGCTTGATCTTTTTGCTGTTCGATTTCTTGTTTTGCTGCAGCTTTTAGACGCTCAGACTCTTCGCGTGCTGCCGCAATGATTTCTTCTTTTTTATCTTCTGCAGACTTTCTAGCGTTTTCCATCATTACTTGCACTTCTTGACGAGATTGCTTTAAGATTTCACGCTGCTCTTCAACAAGCTTCTTCGCTTCCTCATTTTGCTTTTCTGCTTCATCAATCTCACCGGCAATATGCTCTTCACGTTTTTTCATGATTCCCATTACAGGACCAAACGCGAATTTTTGAAGTAACGCAAGTAGGATAAGGAACATCACTAATTGGAAAAGAATATCTCCACCATTAATGCCTGCTGCTCCTAACACAAACATGTTCGACACGGCCATGTTCACTCCCTTCAGAGACTCCACATATATAATTTACTTCTTAAAGACATAAAGTAATGGCGAAGGTTCTTTTGAATGATCTTCGCCACATGTAACACATTATTATTTACCTTGTACCATGAATGCAATAACTACGGCGATAATTGGAAGCGCCTCAACTAAGGCAACCCCAACGAACATCATTGAAGTTAATGTACCACGTGCTTCTGGTTGGCGAGCTGTGCCTTCAATCGTCTTAGAAACGATAAGACCGTTACCAATACCAGCACCTAGTGCCGCTAAACCAATCGCAATTGCAGATGCTATTAAACCCATTTTATAAAGTCCTCCCTTAATATATATGATTTTGTTTAACTAAGTTTTGTTTTGTCCAAATTGGGTATTACTTGAACAAAGCTTTATAAATTAATGGTCGCTACTCACTTTGTGAGATAAATAAACCATCGTTAACATTGTGAAAATGAAGGCCTGAATTGCGCCTACAAAAATACTGAATCCTTGCCATAAAAGCATTGGGATAGCAGCTCCAATTGTACCTAGGAAGCCTGTTGTTGCTAAACCAGCTAGCAAGCTTAACAAAATTTCCCCAGCATAAATATTACCGTAAAGACGAAGGCCAAGCGTTAACGTATTGGCAAACTCCTCGATAATCTTAAGCGGGAATAAAAATGCCATTGGCTTGAAGTAATCTTTCGTGTATGCAGAGAAACCTCGCATTTTAATACCATAATAATGTGATAGTACAACTACCATAACGGCTAACGTCAGCGTAATTGCTGGATCAGCGGTTGGTGATTTCCACCATAAGTTATGGTCAATCACGATGGCGAATGGAAGACCCAACATATTTGACACAAAAATGTACATAAGTAAAGTTACACCTAGCGTCAAAAAGCGGCCACCTGTTTTCCAATCCATATTGCTATTAACGAGTCCTTTAACAAAATCTAAGACCCATTCAATAAAGTTTTGTGCACCGCTTGGCTTCATAGCAAGAGTACGAGTACATAAAACTGCAATTAAGAATACAATAACAGAAGCTACGGTAACCATAAGCAAGTTACTTTGACTAAAAGTAAGGCCTAGAAACTCTATAGTTGGTGATTCATGACCCAACTGTGTTCACCTCTCTTTCTATCTTCTACGCATATTTTGAACAACTAAATCTATGATAATGACAACATAATACGTCATTAATCCCACAACTACACTAATAATATGAAAGGTTTTTGGATAAGAGATGGTAATCACAACTGCGAGAGCAGCTGTTGCAAATCTTACAACAGTCCCAATTGAACGGGGTTTTTTCCCCTCATCCAACGCCTGTCCAAACTGCTCAAACTTTCTTACTAAGTTCCACAAATTATACAAACTCAGGGCGGTTCCTAAAATTAAACCTGCAAAAACAGCCTTATAACTTGTAAATCCCCAGCCGAGAACGTATAATGCTAACAAATACAATATGTATGAACGAAGTCTTGGAAAAACGTGCTGCAAATCCTGCATGAATTATTAATCTCCTGAAAAAAAATGGTGGACTGTCCGCAGCATCATAAAAACACCTGCTGCTAGCCCTGAAAGAAGGCCTAAAATCAAAAATAGTGGTTCGGTGTCAAGCCATTGATCAGCCCATCTTCCAGAGAATAAGCCAATTAAGACTGAACCTGCTAACTGTGATAGAATGATTGACACTAATGCCATCGCTTGCAAAGGATGACGGTTGCGATCTTTCATAAGCCCATACCCCTTTTGCAAAATTTTCTTTTTTCCGAATTCTCTATCGTTTTCATAGCTCAATATATGATAGAAAGGCAAAAAAAATTGCTAAAAAAGGTAAAAACAGCTAATAAAATACGCAGAAATATCAACGGTTTTCACAGGTTGAAAACCTTATCATTTATATTCCCTGTAAGCATACAATAGCGTATATTTAATGTCAATGTGTTTAAGCTAAAAACTTCACAATCTCTTCTTATTGTTCACATTTCTGCCACACATAAAACCTCTTCAAATGAAAACATTTAAAGAGGTTCATTCAATCGTTATTGTACTGTGTACAACCTGCTCTTGTCTATGCTTTTTCACAAATGCAAATATTTGGTACACTCCTGGTACAAGCGATTCATCAATCGTTATTTTTCGTTTTCTCATGCCTCTTTCTACATCCACGTCAACATCTAAATACGATACAAACTGTAAAGACTGCTTATCAAAAAGAGCGACGCCTAACTGATCTGCTCCTTCAGGCAAAAACAGTTCATAGCTATACGTATTTTTCTCTTTTTCCGCTGCTACTTGCAATCCCATGACACGAGGATAATCTGGAATGCTAATCATGTACATATAGGGAAGCGAAAATGTTTCACGTGAATCATTTATTTCCAAATATCCGTCATATATACCTTTATTTTTAAAACGGGGCTGCACCGATAAAGTGACAGCTATCTCTTTTGTCTGACGGGGTGGCACCGTGACGGGTAATGGAACATCCCAGTTCACTCCTTCATCCCTTTTTGGAACGTTTAAGCGATACGTTTTTGCTTTATCAGACTGGTTATCAATTTTAAAAGATAAAACTTTCTTTGATGGACGCGTAAAAATACCAAAAGATAAAGAAGATGGATAAAATAAAGATTCTGCTGTGACGGCTTTTGCTATTTGAATTCTTCCCGCTCCTTGTTCATATACGCGATACGTTTGACCGTTTAGCTGCTGCATTACTTTACTGGTGTTCATCAATGAAGCTTTGACTTGTTCAGGAGACCAGTTCGGGTGAGCTTGTAAAATCAGCGCACACGCTCCAGCTACATGGGGCGCAGCCATACTTGTGCCATGCATGCGTTCATATCCTCCAGGAACTGTACTATTAATGAAGTAACCTGGTGCGACGACGTCTGGTTTGATTCCCCAAGTAGTCGTTACAGGCCCTCTTGAACTGAAAGATGTGAGCAAGTCTTGCACCACTTCCTGGCCAGTGCGTAAGTACGGTTGTTGAGACTGAATGTGTTGGCTAATGGTGTCACCGCTTTTTTTACTTACCCATATCACGGGAATATTTACTGACTCTTTTAGTTTACTGACTATGCTTTTTTCTGTCGGGCTATATAAAATAACCGCTTTTGCTCCCACCAGTTCAGCTTGTTTAATCTTTTTTTGAACCGCATTTCCTTCTGCTTTTAGCAAAATGACGTTACCCGACGCATGCTTTTGCTCTTTGGAATCTTCTTCATTTATTACACGCAGCGTTTGATTAAACGTCCATGGACGAGACCCTTCTACTGGCGCCATCATAATTTTTTCTTTGTTAAATCCAATTGTTAGAAATTGAACTGTTGTCGGAGAAACAGAAGCGCCAACGGAAATAGCTTTTCCCGCTGTACCCGGAGAGCCCACCGTCCATAAACCTGGACCTGAATTGCCGCTAGATGTAACCGTTACAATTCCTTTTTCAACAGCTCGATCTAACGCTAAGCTTGTTGGTAAATCAGGGCCATTCACATCATTTCCTAATGATAAATTAATAATATCTACATCATCTTGAATTGCTTTTTCAATAGCTAGAATAACACTTTCAGACGTTCCAGCTCCTCCAGGTCCAAGAGCTCGGTATGCATAGATTTCCGCTTGGGGTGCTACGCCTTTAATATTTCCATTCGCTGCAATAATACCAGCTACATGAGTACCGTGCAGAGTCGGTTCTCCTTGCTCACGAGTGGTTTCCATCGGCTCATAATCTTCATCTATTACATCGTAACCCCCCCTGTAGGTTTGTTTTAAATCAGGGTGAGAATAATCAACCCCCGTATCGATAACGCCTACTTTGATCCCTTTTCCTGTTAAGCGCTGATTGTGAGTATCAAACAAGCCTCTTACCTGTTCTGAGCCAATGAACGTTACGCTATTTTCTTCTGTAACCTGATAGTTTTTAATAGAATGTGAACTAATAATAGATGGATTCTGAGATAGTTTTTCCAAATCCGAGATGGAGCCGTTTAATGAAAGTCCTGTAAACACCGTGTGAAATTCGCTCTTAATCTTTATATTAGGATAATTTTTTTGTAGCTGACTTTTAAATTTCGTGAATTTTTCTTTTTTAATCATCACAATGATTGATTTTTCCTGATGATTCATTTCTTGTTTTATAGAAGGAAATGTCGGATTGAGCGACATTTGCCCTCCCCCACTTCCCAATATAAAGCTAATCATTAACCATTTAATCCACATAAAAAAACACCTCTCACACTATCGTGTCTCAAAGAGACGCTTTTCATGTGAAAGGTGTTTAGAAATCTTACGAAAGCGGATTAAAAGCTTCCGGTCTGTTTTCACGGCGGTTGAAATAGTAGCTAATAGCATCACAAATGCGTTTAGAAGCTAAGCCGTCTCCGTAAGGATTCGATGCTTGTGACATTTGCTTATATACGTCTTCATCTATTAACAGCTCTTTTGCTAGCATATAAATCGTTTCTTCTTCCGTGCCTGCTAGTTTGAGCGTTCCTGCTTCAATTCCTTCCGGGCGCTCTGTTGTATCGCGAAGTACCAATACAGGTACGCCTAATGAAGGAGCTTCTTCTTGAACACCGCCCGAATCTGTCAAAATAATATGAGCGCGCTCAGCGAAGTTATGGAAGTCAATTACATCTAACGGTTCAATTAAATGAATGCGCGGGTCATTTCCTAAGATATCGTTTGCTGTTTCTCTAACTACTGGATTCAAATGAACAGGATACACAACTTGCACATCTTCATGTTCATCTACAATACGCTTAACAGCACGGAACATATTTTTCATTGGTTCGCCTAAATTTTCGCGGCGATGTGCCGTTAACAAAATAAGACGATCATCTCCCAATTTCGTTAACACTTCATGCTCATATGTCTCTTTTACTGTTGTTTTTAACGCATCGATAGCTGTATTTCCAGTCACAAAGATTTGCTCTTCTTTTTTGTTCTCTGCTTGCAAATTAGCTGCAGACTTATCTGTTGGAGCAAAGTGCAAATCAGCGAGAACACCTGTAAGCTGACGGTTCATTTCTTCCGGGTATGGAGAATATTTATTCCATGTGCGCAAACCTGCTTCAACATGCCCGACCTGAATCTGATTATAAAAAGCTGCTAGCCCAGCAATAAACGTCGTAGTTGTATCACCGTGTACAAGTACCATGTCCGGCTTTACTTTTTTCATTACGTCGTCCAAGCCTTGTAATCCTCTGGTCGTTACGTCCATAAGGGTTTGGCGATCCTTCATAATGTTCAGGTCATAGTCAGGCTGAATGTCAAAGATGCTCAATACTTGGTCTAACATTTCACGGTGCTGAGCCGTTACTGTAACAATTGCTTCGAACTCTTCTGGTCGCTTTTTAAGCTCTAATACTAGAGGAGCCATTTTAATTGCTTCTGGTCTTGTCCCGAATATCGTCATTACTTTAATTGGCTGCTTCATGTTCATCACCCAAATCTACAAATTATTTTGTACCGAATAAACGATCCCCTGCATCACCTAAACCTGGAACAATATATCCATGGTCATTTAATTTTTCATCTAATGCTGCAATGTAAATATCTACGTCAGGGTGTGCTTCTTTTACAATTTCCACGCCTTCAGGAGCAGCAATTAAACACATAAATTTAATGTTTTTAGCGCCTCTTTTTTTCAGAGAGTTGATTGCTTCTACAGCTGACCCTCCTGTTGCAAGCATAGGATCTACTACAATAAAGTCACGCTCTTCTACATCATTAGGTAGCTTTACATAATATTCAACAGGCTGTAATGTTTCTGGATCACGATATAAGCCAACGTGTCCAACTTTAGCAGCTGGCATTAGTTTTAAAAATCCATCTACCATGCCGATACCAGCACGAAGAATTGGAACGATACCAAGCTTTTTCCCTGCAATAACTTTTGACTTTGTTTTGCAAACCGGTGTTTCAATTTCAACATCTTCTAGCGGTAAATCACGTGTTGCTTCAAAAGCCATTAAGCTTGCCACTTCATCAACTAATTCACGAAACTCTTTCGTTCCCGTTTTTACATCGCGTATGTAAGTTAATTTGTGTTGAATAAGCGGGTGATCAAATACGTATACTTTGCCCATTGATATCTCTCCTTATATATAAAGATGTACACATTAAAATACCATTCAACGAATTGAATGGTACGTACTAGTAAAAACATATCTCTTGCTAATTAAATTTATACATTGCATTCATTTTACAGAAAAAAGTTTTTGAGTTCAAGCATTATTCAAAAAATGATTGGATTGCTACCACTTTCTCCATAAAAAAACAGGCACAAAGGCCTGTCTCTCTTAAAGTGATTTATACATTTCAAACTTGCTTGTTAAAGCTTCAACGCGTGTTTTAGCTTCAGCTAACTTTTCTTCATCTTCAATATTTTTAAGCGTTAATCCGATGATAGAAGCAATTTCATCCATCTCTTCTAAGCCAAATCCGCGAGTTGTAACCGCAGCTGTACCAATACGGATACCGCTTGTTACAAATGGGCTTTGCTCATCATAAGGAATTGTATTTTTGTTTGTTGTAATACCTACATCATCAAGCGCTTTTTCAGCTACTTTACCTGTCAAATTCATTGAGCTTACGTCGATTAACACAAGGTGATTGTCTGTTCCTTCAGATACAAGAGCAAATCCTTCTTTCTTTAATCCTTCTGCTAAACGATTAGCATTGTCGATGATATTTTGAGCATAGTGCTTAAACTCATCTTGTAATGCTTCACCAAATGCTACTGCTTTTGCAGCGATAACGTGCATCAATGGACCACCTTGAATACCAGGGAAGATCGACTTATCAATCTTTTTCGCAAATTCTTCTTTACATAAAATCATACCGCCGCGTGGTCCGCGTAGTGTTTTATGTGTTGTAGTTGTAACGAAATGAGCATGTGGCACAGGATTTTGATGAAGTCCTGCAGCTACTAGACCAGCAATATGAGCCATGTCTACCATTAAATAAGCGCCTACTTCATCAGCGATTTCACGGAAACGCTTGAAGTCGATTGCGCGTGGATATGCGCTTGCACCAGCCACAATTAATTTTGGTTTGTGTGTACGAGCTTTTTCTAATACGTCATCGTAGTTAATGCGATGTGTTTCGCGATCTACACCATATTCGATGAAATTGTACTGAACACCACTAAAGTTAACAGGACTTCCGTGCGTTAAGTGACCGCCGTGCGATAAATTCATACCAAGTACTGTGTCTCCAGCCTCTAAAACAGTGAAGTATACAGCCATGTTTGCTTGTGCACCTGAGTGAGGTTGAACGTTCACGTGCTCTGCTCCGAAAATTTCTTTTGCACGATCACGAGCTAAGTCTTCTACTACATCCACGTGTTCACAACCACCGTAGTAACGTTTAGCTGGATAGCCTTCAGCATATTTATTTGTTAAAACTGAACCTTGTGCTTCCATTACCGCTGTTGTTACAAAGTTTTCTGAAGCAATTAGCTCAATCTTAGTACGTTGTCTTTGTAATTCATCCTTGATCGCATTATAAACTGCTGGATCTTGTTGCATTAGTTGTTTCTCCATCAAAATCCTCTCCTCGTTTCGTATTCGCAATGTTCGTTATTTGTTAATTCAACTACATTGTAACATGATTTATTTAGAATAAAAAAGAAAAAATGTGTATTATTTTAATATATTTAATTACGAAAGTTCGTAAAACGCTCTCATTCCACCGATTAGTTTTGGACGCGTCTTTGCTAAAGTAACATGAGCGTGTCCAACTGCGTTCAACGTACAACGAACGGGTACTGCGACATGCTTTAAATGCATACCAATGAATGTATCTCCAATATCAATCCCAGCATCAGCTTTAATAAACTCTACTAAAACAGGATCTTTAAGCTGGCCATAGGCCTGTGTAGCCATTGCTCCACCTGCTTTATGAATAGGAACAACACTAACGATTTCTAAGCGTTCTTTACGAGCTAATTCTCTTTCTACTACCAGTGCTCGATTAAGATGTTCACAGCATTGAAATGCTAAGTGGACACCCGTTTTTTTTCGAAAATCTGCTAGTGTATCAAAGATCATTTCTGCAACTTCCATTGCGCCTGCGGTTCCTATTTTTTCACCACTTACCTCGCTTGTACTGCATCCAATGACAAGTGTATGTTCTGAAGATAACTGCACTTGTGCTGAAAAATCAGATAAAACTGTTTCCAACTGCTCTTTCCATTTCGTAAGTTCAGACACGTTTTTCTTCCTTTCTTCCATTGAATACGTTCACATTATGCCGTTACTGTTGCATCACTTTGCTGCTCATACTGTTTAATTTTATTCACGCGATTTTCATGTCGCCCGCCTTCAAATTCTGTCGTTAACCAAATTTTCGCAATTTCACGTGCAAGTCCCGGCCCAATGACGCGTTCACCCATTGCTAAAATGTTGCTATCATTATGTTCTCTTGTGGCTTTTGCACTAAACGTATCATGCACTAGAGCGCAGCGAATTCCCTTTACTTTATTAGCTGCTATGCTCATACCGATGCCTGTTCCGCAAATAAGAATGCCTCGACTTACTTCTTGGCTCGCCACTTTTTGAGCAACGGGAAGTGCATAATCCGGATAATCGACAGATGCTGAGCATTCACACCCTAAATCCACATATTCAATATTTAATTCTTCCATTAAAGAGATAATTTCCTGTCGTAAATTTATACCGCCGTGGTCAGATGCAATAGCTACTTTCATCTTTGTTTCCTCCTCATACATACCTTCATCTTCTACTAATTTTTGTTCAGTTTAAGTCTGCAAAAATTTATGGGACCTTTTATAATTTGTCGACTATTTTGTTAATCATACGCTCTAACTCTTCTAAAGTCTGTTCATACGTCTGTAATGATCCGCCAAACGGATCAGATACTTCACCTTGCTCGCCTGCAAATTCTTTTAGCGTAAATAATTTATCACTTACGTATGGAGCTTGGTTCAAAATTAGCATTTTATGCTGCTCCGTCATCGTAAAAATATAAGTAGCCCACATCAATTGTTCTTCCGTTAATGCTGCCGAAGCATGAGAACAAGCTATGCCTTTCTGTTGAAGGGCAACTTGTGCATGAACAGAAGCTTCACTTCCATTTGAAGCGAATACACCTGCAGACTTCACGTTTATTCCATCTATTTTTTTAGCTTTCAGCAACGCTTCTGCCATAGGGCTGCGGCACGTGTTTCCTGTACATACAAATAAGATGTTTTTCAAGATACATCCTCCCTTGCTTTCACTATGTGCGACTATGTTGATATTCCACCCTATTGTATCTCTATTGCTTGCATAAATCCAGTTAGCTTTTTTGGGTATTTTTTATCCATAATCTCTTTATTTATCTTGAAAAAAACACCTTCGCTTTCCTTTTTTTATTGCTGTAATCTAAAAGAAGCAAAAAAAGACCATAACCTGCATGGTCATGATCCTTTACCTATTTATATATAGTTAAAAAGGTAATAGCAATTTGATGCCAAAAGCTAATAAAATGCTCCCGCCCAGTGCCTCACTATATGAACCAAGCCAGCCTTGTACTCTTCTGCCGAGCAACAGTCCTAACCAAGTTAATAGCATACTCACTACCCCAAAAACAATAATGGTCAAAAACGTTCTTGCCCCAAAAATACCTAAGCTAAGTCCAACAGAAAAACTATCTAGACTCACGCTGAGCGCAAAAAATAACAGTCCAAAGCCAACTGGTTTGATAAACGGCGTATCGTCATGCTTAAAGGAGGAATAAATCATCTGCGCCCCAAGAATCAGCAATAAAATTCCACCGCCATAGGTAGCAAACATTCCAAGTTTATCAGACAAAAGTCGTCCAATAAACATGCCCAATAGCGGCATCCAAATATGAAATATACCGATAACAACACCAATGTAGAAAATTTGGCGAAAGCGTAAACGAATTAACCCCATTCCCAAACCAACTGAGAAAGCATCCATTCCTAAGGCAAACGCCATAATGACTAACGTGATCATTTCACTAATTAACTGAGATACATTCATCTTTACCCTCCTCGGACGTGCTCCTATTTCAAAATATGCACATTCGAAAAGGTTTAGAAGATGAATTTTATTGCTTAATCACGTGATGTCCTGCAGCTTTCATTAATCGATTCATAACGGCATGACCGACTCCTTCTTCAGAAAAACTTTCACTAACGATAATATCTACATCGCACTCATTAAATGAACGAAGAGACTCATATAAGTGGCTAGCAACCGTCTCTAAATTTGAGCGAGATCCACATGTAATGACGGCATCGGCTTTATACACATTTTCATGTTCAGATGTCGTTAATACCCCTACTCGCTTACCCTGATCTTGATAGTGATCAATAATAGATTGGAAAAAATCTGAACTGCCGTCAACAATGACAAGCGGTGCATCAGGTGCGTAATGCGTATATTTCATACCTGGAGATTTTGGCGCTTCTTTATCACTTATTAACGCTCGATCTACTTTTACGGGACCAATTACACTTTCTAACTCTTTCTGAGTAATGCCGCCTGGACGTAAAATAATAGGAATCTCTTCAGTACAATCAAGGACAGTCGACTCTACTCCTACCCCTGTCGCTCCTCCGTCTACAACTCCGCTAATACGCCCTTCTAAATCATTCATCACGTGGTGAGCTAAAGTGGGGCTTGGCTTGCCGGAGAGGTTTGCACTAGGAGCCGCGATAGGCAAAGCCACTTTTTTCAATAATGCAAGAGCTACCGGATGTGATGGCATTCTCACTGCAATGCTGTTTAAACCAGCCGTAACCTTATCTGAAACTTGATCTTTTTTAGGTAATATCACAGTAAGAGGACCTGGCCAAAAAGCATCAATCACTTTCTCTGCTTTTGAAGGAATTGACTCTACAAATGTATGCAGCTGCTCTTTATCTCCAATATGAACAATAAGAGGGTTATCACTAGGACGTCCTTTCGCTGCAAAAATTTTATCCACAGCTTTATCCGATGTTGCATCTCCTCCTAATCCATACACCGTCTCTGTAGGAAAAGCAACCACTTCGTGGTTGCGCAGCAAATCTGCTGCTTCTTCTATCTGTGGATAAATATCTTTTTCGTTCATAAAATTATCCACAACCCATAACTTAGTTTCCATCTTCTTCAACTCCTTTTTCTTTCTATATCTAGGTTTTTTTTACTTTAAAAGTACAATATGTATCAAAAACAGTAAAATACATGTATTCATTATATCAGCAAACAAGCTTTATCCACAAAATGTGGATAAAGCTTAGGTTTTTGTGAATAACATTGTGGATACCCCATTAAAATGATTTATCCACATTTCCTTTTAACTAGCTGCATAAAACATCACGTAGACATCCTTAGGATTTGGTAACTGTTTTAAATACGAATGTTCTTTTAACAAATCAGGTAGAGCACTATAAGATGTTTGCTGAAAATTCATCATTTGAAAAAAATGCAGAGAGGATGCCTTATTTGTTAGTAAATATAGTTGCTTTACACCATGCTTTTGAGCCAGCTGAACGATACTTTTAAATAGCAGCAGAATATCAGATTGCATCAAAGAAGGTGACACGACAAGGGAGCGAAGAATTCCGTCCATGCCTTCTTTTTCAAACCCAACTGTTGCTAGCAGCTCGCCTTCTTCACTTTCCATGATGACAAATTGATGTATATGTTCTTCTACACCCGCTGTGCTAATACCCGCTTTTTGTAAAAACTTCTGAATTCGAATATAATCATTTTCACTGGCAATTTTTAATTGTTCTCTCATTTTAATCACCTCAACTTGTTTTCTAGTAACAAATCTATGAGATGGTTAAAAAAAGTAGAACTGAATTTTATTTTTAATGATTCTATTAATTAAATACGGACGATACCCATTCTACTACAAAAAACTTAACTTCTACAGAATCTTCTTTCGATTTAGCATCAGCTTTTTTCTTAGATGAAACAGACTTTTCAGCTTCCTTACTTTCCTTTTTCTCAGCCTTAGCGCTTGTTTCTTCTTTCGCTGTGTTGCTTGTATCCTTTGCAGCTGCTTCTTTAGAAGATGCCGTTGGTTGAGAAGGTTCCTCAGCTTTCTGCTTAATAGAATCCGATGTAATAGTTGCAGATTGAATTTCTGTCTTCACTGCGGGTTCTTTACTTTCAGCCGACGTATCATCTGTTTTGTCTGCAGATTTTAATTCAGAAGCTGCTGGTTTTTCTTTTTCTACCTTTGGTTCTTCTTCAGATGGCTCTGGCGCTTTTACCGCTTCACCGTTTGAAAAATCTAAGAAGCATAAAGGAGGAAATAGTACACACCACCAGTTTGCTCCTTCTCCTTTACCAAGAGTAATAAGCACGGCTTCATACTCACCTGCTGGATATAAAAACTGACCGTACAACTTAGTAGGAAACTCTACTTTTCCGAATTTAACGTGAACAGATTCATTTACGCCTTCTTCTTTTAGCACTTCTTTCGCAATTGTCTCAAGCGCTGGCAAATTTTCTTTAATTGTTTTTCGAGCTACAGTTACAGATGTTAAATCTTTTACCCATTCTGTAATTTGTTCGTTCACACGGTCACGAATCAGACGTTTTACGTACTGATCTTTTTCACCGTCGCTGTTTGCTAAAATACGCAGTCGAATTGCCTCGTCTGGAATGACTGCAGGCTGATTGCCTGCACTTGGTTATGTGTATATATAAGTTGAGCATTTGCTCCAATAATTAATAAAATAAAATAAATGATAGCATATTTCTTCATTTCGGCCACCGCCCTTTCATAGGAACAGTATGGCCGAAAGCAAGATATCTTAAACTAGTAATTTAGTAAAAAAATGCATGATTTTTAAAAACCAAAGGGAAAATCATTCCCTCTGATTTTTTTAGTTATCACGAAGTTGTGCAAAAACCATTCGATCTTTTCCATTAATATCATATACACATTCTACAAAAGCTGTCGGAAACGTTTTTTGCAGCATCTCAGCTACATCTTTTGTCTGTCCGGCCCCCACTTCAAATCCAATAATACTGTTTGACTTCGTCACATATGGCAACTCTTCCATAAAACGTCGATAAAAATCCAGACCATCTTTTCCACCAAAAAGAGCTCGATTTGGCTCATGATCTTTTACCACTGTGGACAATTCATCATCTGCTGGAATATAAGGCGGATTAGACACAATTACATCAAATTTCTGATTTGATGATAGGAATGGTTGTAATAAATCTCCCTGTATAAACGTGACAGCAGCGTCCAGATTTTGAGCATTCTCCTTGGCTACATTTAAAGATTCTATAGCTATATCTGTTGCTGTAACATTGACGCTGTCAAGCTCCAACGCTAAAGTGATAGCAATCGCCCCACTTCCCGTTCCAATATCGACAAGCTCAATAGACTGGTGTTGAAATTCTTTTTTCATTCGAGAAATCATTCCATATACGAGCTCTTCTGTTTCCGGTCTTGGAATTAATACATGTTCGTTTACAATAAATGAACGTCCGTAAAATTCTTCTGTCCCGATGAGATATTGTACAGGCATCCCTGCTTTATGAGCATGGACATCTTGTTCAAATCTTTTTAGCGTTTCTTCTTCTAGTTCTTCCTGCAGAGCACCTAGCAAATGAGTTCTCGTCATCTGTAAGTGATGGCGAAGCAAGAGTTCTCCCGCGTTTTCATCTCGCTTTGCCTCTTTCAAAAAAGAAGAAGCCCACTTAAGGGCTTCAAATACTTTCATTAGTTCGAATCTTCCATTCGGCGCGCTTGGTCTTCCATTACTAATGCATCGATGATTTCATCAAGCTTGCCTTCTAAGATTTGATCTAGCTTTTGAATCGTCAGACCAATACGGTGGTCCGTTACGCGATTTTGCGGGAAATTATACGTACGGATACGCTCAGAGCGATCTCCTGACCCAACTGCTTGTTTGCGCGTTGCATCGTACTCTGCTTGTGCTTCTCGCTGGAATTTGTCGTACACGCGAGCACGCAATACTTTCATTGCTTTTTCTTTATTTTTAATCTGAGACTTTTCATCTTGACATGATACCACTGTATTTGTTGGTAAATGTGTTAAACGAACTGCCGACATCGTCGTATTAACACTTTGGCCACCAGGTCCACTTGAAGCAAATGTATCTACACGGATGTCTTTTTCATGAATGTCCACTTCAACTTCTTCCGCTTCAGGAAGACAGGCTACCGTTGCTGTAGATGTATGAATACGACCGCCTGATTCTGTTTCAGGAACTCGCTGAACACGGTGTGCACCGTTTTCAAATTTCATCTTTGAGTACGCACCTTTACCGTTAATCATAAAGATAATTTCTTTATAACCGCCTACTCCAGTAGTCGTTGCTTCCATTACTTCTGTTTTCCAGCCTTGTGATTCAGCAAAACGAGAATACATGCGGTACAAATTAGCTGCAAATAACGCTGCTTCATCTCCACCAGCCGCTCCACGAACCTCCATGATTACGTTTTTATCATCGTTTGGATCTTTTGGAATTAATAAAATACGTAGCTTTTCAACTAGCTCTTCTTGCTGCGTTTCTAACTCGGCAATTTCTTCTTTGACCATGTCGCGCATATCTGCATCAAGCTTATCTTCAAGCATCGTTTTCGCTTCTGATAACTGCTCTTTCACATCTTTGTATTCCTGATAAGCGGCTACCGTTTGTTGTATATCTGATTGTTCCTTCGAATATTCTCTCAACTTAGAGGGGTTGTTTACGATCTCAGGGTCACTCAGAAGTTCGTTTAACTTCTCATAGCGCGCCTCTACCGCTTCTAAACGATCAAACACGTCATTCACCTCATTCTTTATCCATAACATTGTAATTATAGTATAGCTTTAAAATAGAGTCAAAACCTTGTTAATACACGTATATGAACAAAAAAACAGAACTGCGCGTTCTGTTTTTATCATCATAAAATTCTTGCTTTATTTTTCGACCATTTCGCTTGAGTCCACAGACACAGCCTGTCCTTTGGACTTTTGCACAACGTGGCAATGACGACATCTTGGTTCGTACGATTCAGACGCACCGACTAAAATAATAGGGTCGTCATAAGAAGCAGGCTCACCGTTAATCAAACGCTGCGTACGGCTCGCAGGAGAGCCACATGAAGCGCATACGGCCTGTAGCTTTGTTACCGATTCTGCAATAGCCATTAACTGGGGCATTTGTCCAAAAGGTTCACCTTTGAAGTCTTGGTCTAACCCTGCTACAATCACACGAAAGCCTTGATCTGCTAAAGATTGAACAATTTCTAAAATATCTGTGTCAAAAAACTGTACTTCATCTATCGCTACTACGTCTGTCTCTTCATTTACTCGCTTTAAAATATCGCGCGATGCTGAGATTGAATAAGCCATAACAGATGTACCATTATGTGAAACGACAGCTTCTTCACTATATCGATTATCAATTGCAGGCTTGAACACTTGTGCTTTTTGTTTAGCAAACTGCGTACGGCGCACACGTCGAATCAACTCTTCTGATTTCCCTGAAAACATACTGCCACAAATTACTTCTATCCAACCGCTTTGTTTCATTACGTACACCACTGCGGGACTCTCCCTTCTTCTCGTTCCGTTTCTGAGCGAACCGCTACTAACTTAATCTACGTCTTCTATGTAGATCTTATTCCTATGATAAAGTACCCACTTTTTTATCAAGCAGACACTGTTTTTCTACTTTTTTAAGCAAAAAAACAGGCAAGAAGTTAAGCTACTTGCCTGTTTGTTTCGACAATGTGATTATTTAAGACCGTATTTTTTGTTGAAGCGATCAACACGGCCACCAGCTTCAGCGAATTTTTGACGACCAGTGTAGAATGGGTGACATTCAGAACAAGTCTCAACGCGGATCTCTTCTTTTACAGAACCACTTTCAAATTCGTTTCCGCAAGTACATTTAACCATAACTGTTTTATAGTTTGGATGAATTCCTGTTTTCATTCGTTTCATCTCCTTCCGCCCTGAATCATTCTGAAACAGAGTTTATTGATAAAGATAGTGATGAAATAATAACTATTTCACTGTGTACTTTATCAACACACATGATGAAATTATAACAAGGGTTGTATGCTTTTGCAACCACATGTTTTATAACTTATCGTTTATTTGCTAGAAGCGTTTTTTTCTCTTCCGTTAACATCGAAAAGAACTCTTCATTTGTCTTTGTTTGACGTAAACGTTTTAAGAATTTTTCTGCAAAATCAGGAGCATCTGCCATTGATTTACGAATTGCCCATAAGTGGTCTAAATGCTCTTTTGGAATTAACAGCTCTTCTTTACGTGTGCCTGAACGACGAATGTCAATCGCAGGGAAGATACGTTTTTCAGCTAGTGAACGATCTAGATGCAGTTCCATGTTACCTGTACCTTTAAATTCTTCATAAATAACATCATCCATACGAGAGCCTGTATCAATTAAGGCTGTTGCTAGAATGGTTAAGCTGCCTCCATCTTCAATGTTACGCGCAGCTCCAAAGAATCGTTTTGGACGATGAAAAGCAGCTGGATCAATACCTCCTGATAGTGTACGACCGCTCGGTGGAATAACTAAGTTATAAGCACGAGCAAGTCTTGTAATGCTATCCATCAAAATGACAACATCTTTTTTGTGTTCGACAAGTCTCATCGCACGTTCAAGGACAAGTTCCGCTACTTTAATGTGATTTTCTGGCACTTCGTCAAATGTAGAACTGACAACATCACCGTCAACCGAACGCTCAATATCCGTTACTTCTTCAGGACGCTCATCAATAAGAAGAACAATCAATTCCGCATCAGGATGATTGGTTGTAATGCTATTGGCAATTTCTTTTAACAGCATCGTTTTACCTGCCTTTGGCGGCGCAACAATTAGTCCCCTTTGCCCAAATCCAATTGGTGAAATCAAGTCAATAATACGCGTAGAGAAACTTCTTGGCTGAGTTTCTAGCAGCATTTGCTCATTTGGATAAATCGGGGTTAGTGCTGGAAAATGTACGCGTTCTTTTGACGTTTCTGGGTCTTCTCCGTTTACTGCTTCTACATGCAGTAACCCGTAGTAGCGCTCATTTTCTTTCGGAGGACGAACTTTCCCCGATACCTTGTCTCCATTACGCAAATCGAAGCGACGAATTTGTGAAGCTGAGATATAAATATCTTCTGAACTCGGTGAATAGTTAATTGGTCGTAAGAAACCGAATCCTTCTGACTGAATAATTTCAAGAACGCCTTCCATAAATAAAAGCCCATCTTGTTCAGCTTGAGCCTTTAAAATAGCAAAGACAAGTTCTTTTTTCGTTAATTTACTATAGTACGAAACTTTATACTCACGAGCATGTTCATATAGCTCTTTTAATTTCATATTTTCTAAACTGGATAATGTTAAGTTCATTAGGACACCACGCTTTATAATGAATAATTTTTAACCGTTCCTCCCATATTAAATTCAAATATAAAATTGAGAGATGATATGGATGGAATAAATCTGTGAAAATGGAGAATATAACCTTTGAAGTATAATAAGTAGAATCAATTGATTAACCATACACTTTTAGAAGAATAATTCCGACATAAAACCATTTATATTATCTTGATAAATTTAACGTAGCAATTTATATTCTAACCTTTTTCTATCTTTTTAATCAATCTTTTTTTACTTTAGAAGATGAATAAAAAAAAGGAAATTTAATAGCTTAAGAGAAGCAAGGAAAACCTTTTCATAATTTCACATTAAAGGAAATAAACTGGACGTTAAAATAAGAAGTGAAATTTATCTTTTAGCTTCCCCTTTTTATCTATTTACCCTATTCATAAATATATAAGCTACACAGACATAGAAGAACGTTCCTACACCTGTGTAGCTTATTTAACGGCTCATTTCTAGAATTTACTTTCCTGACTGTTGTGCAATTTGCCTCTATGAATTTTGAAATTGTTCAATTTCTTCTTGAGTCATCTCTTCACGCCAAATCATTGCCCCTAAATCCGATAGCTTGTCTACTAAATGGCTGTAACCTCGGTCAATGTGCTCTAAACCCGTTACTTCTGTAATCCCTTTGGCCATTAAGCCTGCGGTTACAAGGGCTGCTCCTGCTCGTAAGTCCGACGCTTTCACACGTGCACCTTGTAAGTGAATGGGACCATTAATAATAGCTGAACGTCCTTCTACCTTAACAGATGCATTCATTCGTCTCAGCTCGTCAATATGCTTAAACCTTGCACCGTAAATTGTATCTGTCACAACGCTTGTACCTGATGCTCTTGTTAGAAGCGTCGTGAATGGCTGCTGTAAATCAGTTGGAAAACCTGGATATACTAACGTTTTAATATCTACGGGCTTCAACAGCTGACGAGTCGCTACGAGAATCTGATCTGAGCTTGTTTCGATATGAATACCCATTTCCCGCATTTTAGCCGTTAATGACTCTAGGTGCTGAGGGATAACGTTGTCAACAACAACTTCTTTTCCCATACTCGCTCCCATAATCATATACGTGCCTGCTTCAATTCGGTCTGGAATGATGGAATGACGGCATCCTTTTAATTGATCTACGCCATCAATTCGAATAACGTCCGTCCCTGCACCTTTAATACGGGCACCCATACTTGTCAGTAACGTAGCTACATCGATAATTTCAGGCTCTTTAGCAGCATTCTCGATAACGGTACGCCCTTTTGCTCTCACAGCAGCTAGCATGATATTGATTGTTGCTCCTACGCTCACAACGTCTAAATAAATTCGAGCACCAATCAGTTCATCAGCTCGAATGTAAATAGCTCCTTGCTCATTTGTTACTTTCGCGCCAAGAGCTTCAAAGCCTTTAATGTGCTGATCGATTGGTCTTGGACCAAGGTAACAGCCTCCTGGAAGACCAACTACCGCTTTTTTAAAGCGTCCCAACATCGCCCCCATTAAATAATAAGAAGCGCGTAATTTTTTTACTTTTCCGTTCGGTAAAGGCATTGCAACCATTCCGGATGGATCTACTGTTAATTCGTCGTTATCAATGGTTACTTTCCCACCAATTTCTTCAACTAAATCCCCTAATAACTGCACGTCTGAAATATCAGGCAGACCTTCAATTGTAACAGGTGACTCGGCTAAAATTGTTGCTGGAATAAGCGCAACGGCACTATTTTTAGCACCACTGACGCGGACGGATCCACTTAAGGTAAAGCCACCTTGTATTTTTAACTTTTCCATTTATAGCTCCCTTCTAGTGAAAGAAAGTTTCTCACCTAGTAATTGAGGAAAATTTTGGTACAAAGAATACCTAAAAGAATGGTTATTTTTCCTATTACCTACTAGTGTACACGAAAATGAAAAAATCATGTATAGTTTCGACAAGATAAAAGAAAAATATGGCATTCACCTGTCAGGATGGTAAATGCCACACAAATTTATACATGTTTAGACATTTCGTTTTTCCCAATCTGCTAAAAATTGGTCAATTCCTGCATTTGTTAACGGATGTTTGAACAATTGCATTAAAACTTTGTAAGGAATTGTCGCAATATGTGCTCCATTTTTTGCAGCTTCTGTTACGTGCATCGGATGACGAATAGATGCTGCAATAATTTCGGATGGAATGTCATGAATTGCAAAAATATCTGCAATATCTGAGATTAAATCGAGGCCATTAAAACCAATATCGTCTAACCTTCCCAAGAAAGGCGATACGTAAGTAGCACCTGCTCTTGCTGCCATTAACGCTTGGTTAGCTGAGAAAATAAGCGTAACATTTGTCTTAATACCTAAACTAGTAAATTCTTTTACTGCTTTTAAGCCATCTGGAGTCATCGGTACCTTGATTGTAATATTCGGCGCAATCGCAGCAAGCTCTTTTCCTTCGCGAATCATGCCTTCTGCATCAAGCGCAATCACTTCTGCACTTACAGATCCTTCAACGAACTCTGTAATTTCACGAAGACGATCTTCAAACGTGATGTTCTCTTTAGCTACTAAACTAGGATTTGTTGTAACCCCCGCTAACAAACCTAATGAATGCGCTTCCTTAATCTCGTCTAAATTAGCCGTATCAATAAAAAACTTCATGAATGCCATCCCCCTGTGTTATGTATTCAGAATGATAAGAAAATTATAGTAAAAATAAAACCGCCTTACAATAAAAATAAGACGGTTTTATTTTTCAGACTCAACTAACTGCAAACAGGCCATCCGAAGATTTCAAATTATGCTTTGTTAGAAGAACCGAATTCACGCATTTTACCTTGAACCGTTTCTTTGATTGCTTCGCGAGCAGGTCCTAAGTATTTACGTGGATCATATTGTTCAGGTTGCGCAGCTAATACTTCACGAACAGCTTTAGCTGAAGCAATTTGGTTTTCAGTGTTTACGTTGATTTTAGCAGTACCTAAAGAAACTGATTTTTGGATATCTTTTGTTGGAATACCAGTTCCACCGTGTAGAACTAATGGTAAGCCTGTACGATCTCCGATTTCTTTCATTTCAGCAAAACCTAGGTTTGGTTCACCTTTGTATGGTCCGTGAACTGATCCTAATGCTGGAGCTAAGCAATCGATACCTGTACGGTTAACAAGTTCTTCACACTCGTTAGCATCTGCATAGATAACACCCTCAGCAATAACGTCGTCTTCTTGTCCACCAACAGTTCCTAGTTCTGCTTCTACAGATACTCCGTGGAAGTGAGCTAGTTCAACTACTTTAGAAGTAATTGCAATGTTTTCTTCAAATGGGTGGTGAGAAGCATCAATCATTACAGAAGTGAATCCAGCATGGATTGCTTTTGCACATGATTCAAAGCTTGAACCGTGGTCTAAGTGAATTGCAACTGGTACTTGAACGTCGTAATCTTCGATTAGAGCTTCAACCATTGCTACAACAGTTTTGAAACCGCCCATGTAGCGTGCTGCACCTTCAGATACACCAAGAATAACTGGAGAGTTTTCTTCTTTTGCTGCTTGAAGAATAGCTTGAGTAAACTCTAAGTTATTTAAGTTAAATTGACCTACTGCATAGCCTTGTTCTTTTGCTGTAATAAGCATTTCTTTCATTGATACTAAAGGCATATTGAAATCCTCCTTAAAATCAACCTTAGATTAGATGCTAACCAAAAGGCACACTCAAATAGTATGCTCTTGAATTGAGTGTTTCATGTAGAAACAACGCGCATCTTTACATAATAGATTGTCGAATTATGAATACAGTAATTAGGATACCAACTAACAATGAAAACAGCAACATTTTTAGGCTGATATTCAAAATTTGTTAGGATGAAAACCCTACCAAAACCTTAATTCGACTTTACTGGTATATATTGCCTAACAACTTTGCGGATTTCATCAATATCAAAAGGTTTTGCAAAGTGAGTTAACGCTCCTAGATCTTTTGCTTCTTGAATCATATCCAATTCACCATAAGCGGTCATAATGATGACTTTAATCGTTTCATCGTGCTGCTTTAACCTTTTTAAAATTTCGATTCCATCCATTCCTGGAATTTTCATATCTAATAAGACAAGATCCGGTGCTTGCTCTTTTGTAATATCAATCGCCTGGAAGCCGTTCGCCGCTTGAAATGTCGTATAGCCTTCTTTTTGCAGCACTTCCGTTAATAAAATACGTATACCATACTGATCATCAACAATTAAAATTTTCTCTGCCAATATAATCCCACCTTTTATATTCCTCTTCTACAGACAAAACTAACATATGTATTTCGCCTTTAAAACAAAAATCCCTGCTAATTAGAGAAATTGTTACAAAACATAGCTTTTTTTGTCATCCATCTAACTTCATTGCACTTTACTTTCATTGTAGCTCATTTCAAGATAGAATACAGATAGCTTTTTTCGTTATAATGTGTAGATAGACGGCTTTAGCCGCTTAAATCGAAGGGAGATTCTATGCTTAAAATTTTCACAACTCAACTTTCAGGTTTTTTTAAACGAATTGAAGAACAAGAAGAATTCCAATTTGAAGATGCCGCGCGTATTTTAGCACAGGCCTCTGTCGGAGAAGGATTTATCTATATTTATGGTGTAGAAGAAATGCATGCCGTTACACTAGAAGCACTAAGCAGTGCAGAACCTTTAAGTCAGGCAAAACCTTTGCCTTTACATGAATTGGATCAGCTGACCAGCGTCGATCGCGTACTGCTTGTCTCTCGATTTTCAACAGATCACAAAGCTGTGGAAATAGCTGAACGTTTAAAGAAACGCGATATTCCATTTGTCAGCATTGCTGCTGTCCCTAAAGAAATAACCGAACCTTCTTTAACAGCACTCGCAGATGCTCATATTGATACAAAATTGTTAAAGCCCCTTATTCCTGGAGAAGACGGCTCAAGATTTGGTTTTCCAGCAATGATGGTCGCTTTATACGCGTACTACGGTTTAATTTTTACATTAAAAGAAATCGTAGAAGAATATGAATAAAAAACACGCTGTCTAAAGACAGCGTGTTTTTATTTCACTTATTTGTTTTGGCCTGACTCCATTGATGCGCGAATAAATTCTTTGAACAATGGTTGCGGTCTTGTTGGACGAGACGTGAATTCTGGGTGGAATTGTGAAGCCAAGAACCATGGGTGGTCTTTAAGCTCTACAATTTCAACTAAACGGCCATCCGGGCTTGTACCAGAGAAGATAAAGCCTTTCTCTTCCATTTGCTGGCGATATTCGTTGTTAAATTCATAGCGGTGACGATGACGCTCATACACCACTTCATCTTGATATGCTTCATATGCAAGCGTATCTTCAGACAATTTACAAGGATATAATCCTAAGCGTAATGTACCGCCTAAGTCTTCTACGTCTTTTTGTTCCGGTAATAAGTCGATAATTGGATAATTTGTTTCAGGTGCAATTTCTGCTGAATGTGCGCCTTCTAATCCTAATACATTGCGTGCAAACTCAACGGATGCTAGCTGCATACCTAAACAAATACCTAAGAATGGAACTTTTTGCTCACGTGCATATTGTGTTGCCACAATTTTACCTTCGATTCCACGATCCCCAAATCCACCTGGAACTAAGATACCGTCTACATCACCAAGTAAATCTTGAACATTTTCTTTTGTTACAAATTCAGAATTTACCCACTTGATATTTACATCTGCATCGAATGCATATCCAGCATGTTTCATTGCTTCTACAACAGAAATATAAGCATCTTGAAGTTCTACATACTTACCAACTAATGCAATTTTTGTTGTGTTTGAAAGTCCTTTTACTTTCTCAACAAGTGCTTTCCACTCAGTCATTTCTGCCTCTTTGCAATCTAATTTCAAGTGATCGCATGTGATTTGATCTAAGTGCTGCTCTTGTAGAGATAGTGGAATTTCATATAATGTTTCAGCGTCTGCACACTCAATAACTGCTTTTGGATCAATGTCGCAGAATAAAGCTAGCTTATCTTTCATATCTTCAGAAATTGTCATTTCTGTACGAACAACAATCACGTTTGGCTGAATACCTAAGCTACGTAATTCTTTTACACTATGCTGTGTTGGTTTTGTTTTCATTTCACCAGCCGCTTTTAAATATGGCACAAGTGTACAGTGAATATACATAACGTTGTCACGGCCAATATCGCTTTTGATTTGACGAATAGCCTCTAGGAAAGGAAGTGATTCAATATCTCCTACCGTTCCGCCGATTTCAGTAATAACAACATCTGCGTTTGTTTCTTTGCCTGCACGGAAAACGCGTTCTTTAATTTCATTTGTGATGTGCGGAATAACCTGAACTGTTCCGCCTAAATAATCACCGCGACGCTCTTTTTTCAATACTGTTGAATATACTTTACCTGTTGTTACATTGCTGTAGCGATTTAAGTTGATATCGATAAAACGCTCATAGTGACCTAAGTCTAAGTCTGTTTCCGCGCCGTCATCTGTTACGAATACCTCACCGTGTTGGTATGGACTCATTGTTCCTGGGTCTACGTTAATGTATGGATCAAACTTTTGAATCGTTACGTTCAACCCACGGTTTTTTAATAAACGGCCTAAAGAAGCTGCTGTAATCCCTTTTCCTAGAGATGATACAACACCGCCTGTTACGAAAATATACTTTGTCATCTATACTTCCCCCTCTAAATAATTTGAACTGTACAATATTAAAAGTTTTCACATAAACAATCACAATTCATTCATTGTGCATGCGAAATTATAAGAAACCTTATGAATGTGAAACGTTCAAGAACCAAAAGAAAGTTTCTATCAAGGATTTATAAGAACATATCGGGGTGTAAAACATTGATAAATAAAATAAAAAAATTGCTCCCAATACCAAAACTGGATTGGGAGCAATAGTCTATTTTAAATAAAAACTTTTTAAATGCTTGTTTAAAGAGCCCAAAAAAGATTCTACCTACTTCGCTTGAAAAAGTCAAGAAGGATTATTTTTCTTTTTCGTCCTCATAATCGTCTTCTTCATCTTCCTCATCATCGTCTAGATCATCTTCTAAATCGTCAAAATCGTCTTCTGCAAGATCATCTTCATCTTCTTCTAGCTCGTCGATGTCTTCAAAATCTTCTTCTTCGTCTAGATCGTCAACATCTTCATAATCTAAATCTTCTTCTAGATCATCAAAGTCTTCAACTTCTTCAACAACAGCTTTTTTCGCTTTTTTCTTTTTAGGTTTTGCAACCGGAATAACTTCTTCTTCAGCCTGGTCAAAAGGATACCATCCACGAAGACCCCAATGGTTGTCCCCTACTGTTAAAAAGCGACCATCAATATTAATATCTGTATAAAACTGAGCTAATCTCGTTTTTAATTCTTGATCTGACATTTCCGCTGCTGCTTTAATTTCAGCAATAATTTCTTGGAATGACATTGCTTGACGATCTGTTTTTTCTTCTAGAAGCGCGTAAGCAATCTCAATCATCGACATTTCTTTTAAATCCGTTTTTGAGTACTGTGCTAAACTCAAATCTGGCACATCCTTTCTATGGCTATGTATATCGAAAATCTATTAAATCAATTCATCATATGTGTAAATGATGGAAACGAATAAATACATACCATTCATTATAAACAAATTCAATACATTTATGCTAGCCTCGTTTCTAAAATTCTCGAGAATTTCGCATAAAACAACGAAAAAATAGACATTTTATTACTATAATACATTCTACTTGATACACCAACAGTATCCTTTGACCAAAAGGAATTCACCATCAGTTATTCTGAGTCCGTTAGGGTTAAGTCTATAAAAGCCGCGATGACCAAAAATAGTCATAGCGGCTTTTAATATATCACTATATACTAACGATACATTATTACATATTTCGACGATATTGCCCACCGCATTCATATAAAGCTCGTGTAATTTCTCCTAAGCTGGCTACTTTAACAGTCTCCATTAACTCTTTGAAAATGTTCTCTCCTTCTGTTGCAGCTTTCTTTAACCTTTTCACCGCGTCTTCTCTTTTTTCTTCATGCTGCTGTTGAAACTTCTGAAGCTGATTAATTTGATGATTTTTTTCTTCTTTTGATGCGCGGGCCAACTGCATGTCATCAACTGAGGAACTTTCCTCTTCATTTGGATTAATATACGTATTTACTCCTATAATAGGTAAAGCTCCCGTATGTTTTTGCATCTCGTATTCCATCGATTCATCTTGAATCTTACCTCGCTGATACTGCATTTCCATCGCACCTAAAACGCCGCCTCGATCATTTAAGCGTTGAAATTCAGCCAATACCGCTTCTTCTACCAAGTCTGTTAGTTCATCAATAATAAAAGAGCCCTGTAATGGATTTTCATTCTTAGTGAGTCCATGCTCTTTTGTAATGATTAGTTGAATGGCCATCGCTCTACGTACAGATTCCTCTGTCGGTGTTGTAATTGCTTCATCATACGCATTGGTATGAAGAGAGTTGCAGTTGTCATGAAGAGCCATTAAGGCTTGCAGCGTCGTACGTATATCATTAAAATTAATTTCCTGTGCATGAAGCGATCGGCCGGATGTTTGAATATGATACTTAAGCTTTTGACTGCGTTCATTTGCGCCGTATTTATCACGCATCACAATTGCCCATATTCTTCTCGCCACACGTCCAATAACCGTGTATTCAGGGTCAAGTCCATTACTAAAGAAAAACGATAAATTAGGAGCAAAATCATCAATATGCATCCCTCGGCTTAAGTAATATTCCACGTACGTAAAACCGTTGGCTAATGTAAACGCGAGCTGAGAAATTGGATTCGCCCCTGCTTCAGCAATATGATAGCCTGAAATAGACACAGAATAATAGTTGCGCACTTTCTCGTCAATAAAGTACTGCTGAATATCTCCCATCATTTTTAACGCAAATTCTGTGGAAAAAATACACGTATTTTGGCCTTGATCTTCTTTTAAAATATCCGCTTGAACGGTTCCTCTCACTTGTTTCAACGTACCCGATTTTACTTCCTCGTATTCCTGTTCCGTTAAAGGACGCTTTAATTCTTCTTCTTTCTTTTCTACCTGCTGGCTGATAGCTGTATTCATAAACATAGCTAATAATATCGGAGCCGGCCCATTAATCGTCATCGAAACGGAAGTCGAAGGATGGCAAAGATCAAATCCCTTATACAAAAGTTTCATATCATCAAGCGTACAGACATTTACGCCGCTTTCGCCAATTTTCCCAAAGATATCCGGCCTTGGATCCGGATTTTCTCCATAAAGCGTTACAGAATCAAACGCTGTACTTAAACGCTTGGCCTCATCATCTTTTGACAAATAGTGAAAGCGGCGATTGGTTCGTTCTGGTGTTCCTTCACCTGCGAATTGACGCTTAGGATCTTCACCTTTTCGTTTGAACGGAAAAACACCTGCTGTGTATGGAAATGCACCTGGCACGTTTTCTTTATAAAGAAAACGAAGAACTTCCCCGTATTCATCAACCTTTGGAAGGGCCACGCGCGGAATACGCAGTCCTGATAGCGTATCAACTTGCAAAGACGTTTTAATTTCTTTATTTCTTACCTTTGTAATAAGTTCTTCTTGCCGATACTGACTTTTTAATTTAGGCCAGTTTTCCAGCTTTTCAATCGATTCGGCCGTTAGCTGTTTTTGATATTTCTCCTTTAGCTGAGTGAGCTCTTGCTTGGCTGTTTCTGTTTCCACTTCTTCGAGAGCACCCTCTAGCTGATAAAATTTACGCGCTGTTTGCGCTTGAACGTCCGTATTGCGGTGATAAGAGCGAACGCTGTTTACAATCTCCTGTAAATATTGCTGTTGATCATTAGGAATGATGGTATATTTCTTTTCACTTACGCGCTCTGATGATTTTTCTACGTGCCAAGACGTACGGCATGTTTGATGCAGATGATTTACAAGATCTTCAAATAAAATATTTGTTCCCCCGTCGTTGAACTGACTCGCGATTGTTCCGTAAACTGGCATCGTAGAGAGACTATTTTCAAACAGCTGATGATTGCGCTGATATTGACGCTGCACTTGTTTTTTTGCGTCTTCGGAACCTTTTTTTTCAAATTTATTGATGACAATAAAGTCTGCGTAATCAATCATTTCAATCTTTTCTAACTGCGACGGCGCGCCAAATTCGCTTGTCATGACATAAAGAGAGACGTTTGCAATATCTTTAACTTGAGCATCAGCTTGCCCGATGCCGCTTGTTTCGACAATGATAATGTCGAAGCCCGCTTTTTTCACGACGGCAATTCCATCTCGAATGGCCGCCGATAGCTCATGTCCAGATGAACGCGTGGCCAAACTTCTCATATACACACGAGGAGACGCTGCGATGTTCATGCGAATTCGATCCCCAAGAAGCGCTCCTCCGGTCTTTTGTTTAGTTGGATCAACGGATAAAACAGCTACATGAATATCTGGAATATGTTCAATAAACCTTCTTACTAATTCATCCGTAAGCGAACTTTTCCCCGCTCCTCCTGTTCCTGTGATTCCAATAACCGGTATTTTTTGATCCGTCTCGCTGTCGATTACACTTTCTCGTATTTCTTCAAGAGCGGCTGCATGCTCTTTTGTGTATTCATAGGCTTCATTTTCAGCACATGTAATAAGCTGGGCAATTAAACGGTCATTAGCCGGCGTTAAGGTTCGATCATTCGGCAGTGCAGGGGGATTTGTGTAATAACAATCATCGATCATGAATTGAATCATGCCTTCTAACCCCATTTTTCGTCCATCTTCCGGAGAAAAGATTTTAGAGATGCCGTAATCATGAAGCTCTTGAATCTCACTCGGAATAATTACCCCGCCGCCGCCGCCATAAATTTTAATATGAGAAGCCTGTTGTTCTTGGAGTAAATCGTACATATACTTAAAATATTCTACATGGCCGCCTTGGTAAGAAGAAATGGCGATCCCCTGAACATCCTCTTGTATGGAAGCGTTAACAATTTCTTCAACAGATCGGTTATGCCCCAGATGAATGACTTCTACCCCCTTGGCTTGAAGAATCCGTCTCATAATATTAATAGACGCATCGTGGCCGTCAAACAGGCTAGAAGCGGTTAAAAAACGAAGCGGTCTTTTGCTTGTATTCAAACTGTCTCCCCCTCACACAGTTGTTGAAATGAAAAATTTTTAAGTAAAAAATCCAACTGCATATTTGTATATTCTTCTAGTGAATAATGCTTTTGCAGCCACCATCTGCGAAATGCCCACATCTGACCTTGAACAAATAAATGATGAGCAAACAGCGAAATTTCTTTATCCGTAAGTGCAAATTGATTGTTTTCTACGCAGCCTTCGATAATAACCTTAAACATTTCAACCATATCCAGCTCTTTTTTTAATACATATGGAAGCGCATCTTTAGACAGCGATTTCGCTTCTTGGTACATGACTAATACTTCATCTTGAAGCTCATCTACAACTTTAAAATAGTGTTGAATCGCTTGTTGAAGCTCAGCGATTGTATAACGATCCACTACCATCTCTTCTAATCGCTCTCTCACTTCGTCGTAAATGTTGTCACATACAAGATATAAAACATCTTCTTTAGATTGAATATATTCGTAAAGTGTACCGATACTGAACCCAGCGGCTTTGGCAATTTCCCTTGTTGTTGTTCGGTGAAAACCTTTTTCCTTAAATAGCGTGACGGCCCCTTTAATCATTTGATTACGACGCTCTACAATCAGCTTTTCATCTTTAATGGATGTGAGAACTTCTCTCTTTTTCATTTTTTCACCTCTCCTACAACAAGTGTTTTATTTAGCAAGATACCTAGAAATGACGAGACGCTGAATTTCTTGTGTACCCTCATAAATTTGCGTGATTTTTGCATCTCTCATAAAACGTTCTACTGGATAATCTTTTGTATAACCGTACCCTCCAAATACTTGAACAGCTTCTGTCGTTACTTTCATTGCTGTATCCCCAGCATATAATTTTGACATGGCTGATTCTTTGCCGTATGGCAGCCCTTGAGACTCGAGCCAAGCAGCTTGATAGGTTAACAGTCTGGCAGCTTCTATACTCGTGGCCATGTCGGCTAACTTAAACGCAATTCCTTGCTGAGAAATAATGGGCTTTCCAAATTGCTGACGTTCCTTTGCATAAGCCACCGCCGCATCTAACGCTCCTTGAGCAATTCCTACCGCCTGCGCTGCAATACCATTTCGGCCGCCATCTAGCGTCATCATGGCAACTTTAAATCCTTCTCCTTCATTTCCTAGCAAATTTTCTTTTGGAACACGGCAATCCTCGAAAATAATTTCTGTGGTAGGTGAAGAGCGAATGCCCAGTTTCTTTTCTTTTTTACCAACTGAAAATCCCGGCATATCTTTTTCAATAATAAAAGCGCTCGTGCGTTTTTCATTAGGATCGATGCGAGCAAATACGACGTAAATATCCGCTTCGCCGCCGTTTGTAATAAAGATTTTAGAACCATTTAAAATATAATCTTCTCCGTCCTTTACAGCGAGCGTTCTCATTCCTCCTGCGTCTGATCCAGCACTCGGTTCCGTTAACCCATAAGCACCTATTTTCTCACCCGTTGCCATAGGTTTCAGGTATTTTTGTTTTTGTTCTTCTGTTCCGAATGTATAGATTGGCCAGCCGGCAAGAGAAGTATGAGCCGACAACGTAACGCCTGTTGATGCACATACTCTAGATAGTTCTTCAACGGCAATGCAATAAGCTAGATAGTCACTGCCGATTCCTCCGTATTGCTCTGGCCATGGAATACCTGTTAATCCTAGATCAGCCATTTGTGTAAAGATTCCTCTGTCAAAACGCTCTTCTTCATCTCGTTGTGCAGCTGTCGGAGCCACTTCGTTTTTGGCAAAGTCTCGCACCATTTTTCGAATCATTTCGTGCTCTTCTGAAAGTTTAAAAAACATGATTATTCCCCCTATAGTTGACTGCTAATGACAATGCGCTGAATTTCGCTTGTACCTTCGTAGATTTCGCACACTTTGGCGTCACGAAAATACCTCTCTACTGGATAATCTTTCATATAACCATAGCCTCCCAAAACTTGAATCGCATCGATTGCTACATTCATAGCCGTCTGGGAAGCAAACAATTTCGCCATTGAGGCTTCTTTTTTGCAAGGAAGTTTTTGATCATATAAAAAAGCGGCTCTGTACATTAAAAGCTTCGCTGATTCAACAGCCGTTTCCATATCAGCCAGCTTAAAGGCAATTCCCTGCTGAGATAAAATCGGCTTTCCAAATTGATATCGTTCATTTGCATAGTTTTTGGCTGCCGTTAACGCACCTTCAGCAATTCCTACCGCCTGAGCAGCAATACCAATTCTTCCAGCATTTAAATTAGCCATAGCAATTCGAAATCCTTCACCTTCTTCTCCGAGACGATTTTCTACAGGCACCTGCATATTTTCAAAGTGCAGTTGAACCGTTCGAGAACCGTGAAGACCCATCTTATGTTCATCTTTTCCTACTGAAAATCCCTCCATCGTCTTTTCAACGATAAAGGCGCTCATCCCTCTCGACCCGCGTTCGGGATTCGTTTTAGCAAATACAATATATGTATCCGCTTCTCCCCCGTTTGTAATGAAAAGCTTTGACCCATTTAAAAGATAGTGGTCTCCTTTTCGTTCTGCTTTTGTTTTTAGGCTTGCGGCATCAGACCCTGCACTAGGTTCTGTTAGGCAAAAAGCACCTAAATATTCACCTGTCGCAAGTTTTTTTACATACTTTTGTTTTTGATCTTCCGTCCCAAATACGACAATAGGATTCGTACCTACAGAAGTATGAACAGACAAAATGACGCCGAGAGCTGGACTTACTTTTGATATTTCGTGGATGGCAATCATGTATGACACAAAGTCCAGTCCACCTCCTCCGTATGTTTGAGGAACGGGAATGCCCATCAGGCCAAGATCAGCCATCTGCTTTAATAAACCTCGAGGAAATTCACCCTTCTCCATGTTTGGCACAGCCGCAGCGACTTCTTTTTCACTAAAATCAGCTACCATCTTTTTAATCATGTGTTGTTCAGACGTAAAAAAGATCATTTTGCCACTCCTTTATGTTTCGTACGTAAAAAATCCTTTTCCTGTTTTTCGACCAAGCCATCCTGCCTTTACATATTTCCTAAGCAATGGACAAGGACGATATTTGTCATCACCAAACCCTTTATGGAGCGTTTCCATAATAAACAAACATGTATCGAGGCCGATGAAATCTGCTAATGTCAAAGGTCCCATTGGATGGTTCATTCCTAGTTTCATCACTTGATCAATATCCTCTTCGTTTGCTACACCTTCATAGAGCGTAAACACAGCTTCGTTAATCATTGGCATTAAAATTCGATTTGAAACAAACCCTGGAAAATCATGAACTTCCACCGGGGTTTTATTTAATTTTTTTGTTGTTTCATAGACTGCTTGATACACTTCATCAGCAGTAGCCAGCCCTCTAATAATTTCAACGAGCTTCATCACGGGAACAGGATTCATAAAGTGCATGCCAATTACTTTTTCAGGTCGAGTGGTCACAGCTGCAATTTCAGTAATAGGAAGCGAAGACGTGTTGGTTGCTAAAATAGTATGACTCGGGGCTAACGAATCCAACTCCGCAAAAATGGCTTGCTTGACTTCCATCTTTTCCACAACCGCTTCGACGATTAAATCTGCTTTTTGTGCTGCTGTTATTTCATTTGCCAAGTGAAGGCGCTCCATAATCCCTTCATATTCCTTAGCTGAGAGAGAACCTTTTTCCACCTGTTTTTTCAGACGTTTATCAATACCTTCTATTCCTTTTTGTGTATTTTTTTGATCAACGTCATACAAAGAAACTTGATATCCGTTCGCAGCAAATACTTGCGCAATGCCTGCTCCCATCTGACCTGCTCCAATAACCATAACTGTTTCAATATTCAAGTTGATTTCCCCCTTTTACACTTCTACCATGATGGCATCACCTTGGCCGCCGCCGCTGCAAATAGAAGCAATGCCTAGTCCGCCGCCTCGTCGTCTTAATTCATGAATGAGCGTTACAACAATACGGGCGCCGCTTGCTCCAATCGGATGTCCAAGTGCCACTGCCCCGCCGTTCACATTTACTCTTTCAGCCGGAAGCCCTGCAATCTCCATACTCATTAATGCTACTGCTGAAAAAGCTTCATTGATTTCAAACAGCGCAATATCGTCTACTGTCTTCTTTGTTTTTTTCAGTAGCTTGTTAATAGCAAACCCAGGCGTTTTCGGAAATTCCCTTGGCTCCATCGCAAGAGAAGTATGGTTTATAATCGTAGCCAACGGCTCATAGCCATTTGCTTTCGCCACATCTTCATCCATTAGCATGAGCGCAGCTGCTCCGTCATTCACGCTAGGTGCATTTCCTGCTGTAATGGTTCCACTGTGGCCAAATACAGGCCGAAGAGACGAGAGTTTTTCTAACGACGTATCTTTTCTTGGTCCTTCATCTTTTTGAACCGTTATCGTTCCTTTTTTAGACGGAATATCAACTGAAATTCTTTCTGCATCCCATCTCCCTTTTTCTTCTGACTCTACCGCTAATTGATGACTGCGAAGCGCCCATTCATCCTGCTTTTCTCGGGAAATATTCATTTCAGAAGCTATTTGATTTCCATACGTACCCATTTGCACCCCTGTAAAGCTGCATGTCAAACCGTCATGAACCATCAAATCCTTCACCACGCTATCTCCCATCCGGAATCCCCATCTTGCTTTTGGAAGAAGATACGGCGCGTTACTCATCGATTCCATCCCACCTGCAATGATTGTTTTTGCTTCTCCTAATCGAATCAGCTGGATCAGCAGTTGTAATACTGCGCATACCCGATGCACAAACTTTATTAATGGTTTCCGTCTCTACTTGCCACGGTAAACCTGCATAATGCATGGCTTGCCTAGAAGGTAGCTGTCCTTGGCCCCCTTGCAGCACGCACCCCATAATAACGGAATCAATTTCTGTACGTCCCTTTGATGCTGCTTGAATCGCTCTCCCCCCTAGTTCTGCCGCTTTTAGTCCGCTTACGCTGCCACCTAATTTTCCAAAAGGTGTTCGAACTGCACTCACAATAACTGTTTTCCCCACTATTGTTTCCTCCCCTTTTTCCTACTCTTTGTCCTTGCCGATTGAACGCTTGCTCAATTTCCTTTCTTTAAAAAGTAGAGATGAATACCATCTCTACTTCTCCTTTATGAAACCTGTTCTTGCACGTCACCATAAATTGACTTTTCAAGCAGTTCTGCTACGTCATACGTATGAACCTTTTCTTCTACTTCTTTTGCTTTTGTTCCGTCACTTAGCATCGTTAAGCAGTACGGACAACCTGAACTGATAATGCTTGGATTAACGGCTAAGGCTTGTTCCGTGCGCGCTACGTTAATGCGCTGGCCGGTCGTTTCTTCCGTCCACATTAACCCTCCTCCTGCTCCACAGCACATACCATTTTCACGGTTGCGATCCATTTCAATCAAACTAACACCTGGAATCGCTTTCAAAATTTCTCTTGGTGGACTGTATACTTCGTTATATCTTCCTAAATAACAGGAATCATGGAAGGTAATTTTTTCATTAACCGCATGTTTTGGTGTCAGCTTACCTTCTTTCATCAACATAGCTAATAATTCTGTGTGATGATACACTTCTCCTTCAAAACCGAAATCTGGATATTCATTTTTGAAGATATTGTAAGCATGTGGATCAATCGTAACAATTTTTTTGATTTCATTTTTTTCAAATTCAGCGATATTTTTAGAAGCTAACTCTTGGAATAAAAATTCATTGCCCAACCTGCGGGGCGTATCACCAGAATTTTTTTCTTTATTTCCTAAAATCGCAAATGAAACACCAGCTTCATTGAGAAGCTTAGCAAACGATAGAGCGATTTTTTGACTGCGGTTATCATAAGATCCCATCGAACCTACCCAGAACAAATACTCAAACGTTTCACCCGCTTTACTTACTTCTTTAACAGTCGGAATGTGAACATCTTCTCTTACATGTCGCCATTCTTCACGCTCTTTTCGGTTTAATCCCCAAGGGTTTCCTTGACGCTCAATATTCGTCATGGCACGCTGAGCATCCGCGTCCATCTTTCCTTCGGTTAATACTAAAAAACGTCGTAAATCTATGATCTTATCTACATGCTCGTTCATTACGGGACATTGATCTTCACAGTTTCGGCACGTTGTACATGCCCAAATTTCTTCTTCCGTAATGACATCTCCAATTAGGGCGGGATTATATTCCGCTGTTGCTGCGGCTTCTGCTCCGCCTTGGCTGGCCGCCATCATCGCCAGCTGATTTCCTTTTGTTTTAGAGAATGCATACGTAGGAACCCAAGGAGCCTTAGATGTCACAACCGCTCCTTTTTCTGTTAAGTGATCGCGCATCTTCAAAATTAAATCCATTGGAGACAAAATTTTCCCCGTACCCGTTGCCGGACACATATTCGTACATCGACCGCATTCTACACAGGCATATAAATCAATGAGCTGATGCTGCGTGAATTCTTCAATCTTACCAACCCCAAACGTCTCCTGCGTCTCATCTTCAAAATCAATCTTTTCAAGCTTACCTGGCTTAGAAACACGGTTAAAAAATACGTTAGCCGGTCCAGCCAGTAAATGAGCATGTTTTGATTGAGGAACATATACTAAAAACGTCAATAACACGGCTAAGTGAATCCACCATGAAACATAAAAAATGGAGATAGCGGCAGTATCATTGATTCCCTTAAACAAGATGGCAATAGATGACGCAATCGGTTCTGTCCATGCTGGTTCATGATTATGCCAGATGATTGACATGCCGTTTCCAACAAGCACTGACAGCATAAGTGCTCCAATAAAAATCAGTACTAAACCAGATTTAAATCCTCTTTTTAAACGCACAAGCTTTTCTACATAGCGACGGTGAAAAGCCCAGACAACTGCTACTAAAATCAAAAACGTCACAATTTCTTGGAAAAATGTAAAGCCGGGATATAAAGGTCCAAGCGGCAAATGTTTACCTGGAAGCAAACCTTTTATAATGAAGTCTAACGCGCCGAACTGAACTAAAATAAACCCATAAAAAAACATGACGTGCATAATTCCACTTTTTTTATCTTTTAACAGTTTCTTTTGTCCAAACACATTCACCCAAATTTTTTGCAGCCTTTCTTTTAACCGCTGATCAAATTCAACTTTTTTTCCTAATTGAATGTACTCAATGCGTGTGCGAATTAAATATACAAACAAAGAGATAGCGTAAGCGGTTACAATAATAAAAAAGAGAAAATTCACCCACAGCAACCCTGTCATCTCGTCCCCTCCTTGAATAATTTGTTACCTTTCTTTCCTCCTGACGACTAAATTTTCTGATAATATATCTGTTTTCATTGTATATAATGAATGAGCATTCAGTCAATATCTTTTCGTTCTTTTGTTCATATTCTATTTAAACAAGGTGACACTAAAAGAACAACATAAAATGTATTTACATCGGGAAAAGAGGTGACATGATGAGCGGCATGATTGTGATTTTACTTTTTATTATTTTTATTGCTTGGCTTGCAATTGACCTTGGTGTTGGAAAGAAAGTATTTTCCCAGGCTGAAAATACTTTTCCAAAACGCCGTGCTTCTCTCTTTTTGTTCGCAGACGGGAATGTCTTGTATAAAGATTTATTTCACGAAATAGAAAATGCCTCTTCATTTATCCATTTATCGTTTTACATTGTACAAAATGATGAAATTAGCCAAGAATTTTTAGATTTACTAGTCCAAAAAGCACAGCAAAATGTTGAAGTCAGATTATTGGTAGACCGTGTAGGAAGCTATAAAATCAAGAAAAACAAAATTGCATTCTTAAAGAAACAAGGTGTTCATTTTGCTTACAGTCGAACGCTACGGTGGCCTTATTTGTTTTATACACTCAACGCACGCAATCACCGTAAAATGGCCGTTATTGATGGGAAAGTTGGCTACATTGGCGGTTTTAATATTGGAAGAGAATATTTAGGACTCGACGCCAAGCTTGGGGTGTGGAAAGATTACCACCTGCGTATGGAAGGGGAAGGTATACAAGACCTTCAAATGCAACTATTGAGCGACTGGTATGCTGCTACCGGCTTAGACCTGCGTAAAGTGGAAAGATACTTTCCACCAACCTCTGAAGGAGACTATGTTATTCAGCTAAAGTCGACTGAAGGTTTTTCACTTGAAGAAAGCTTTTTATCGATTATCAACCAAGCCAATAGGGAATTGTACATAGGTACTCCTTATTTTATTCCAAGTGAACCTTTGATGAATGCTTTACTCCAAGCTCGTGCACGGGGAGTAAAAGTTCATATTTTAATTCCAATGCGTGCAGATCAACCGCTTGTTCATCATGCTGCGTTTGCTTATCTTCCCACATTACTTCAAGCAGGTTGTATGATTTATCAATATTATTACGGTTTTTACCATGCCAAAGTATTAATTGCAGACAATGTTATCTGCGATGTAGGAACGGCTAATTTTGATAAAAGAAGCTTGTTCTTAAATGCTGAAATCAACTGTTTAATCTATGATGCAACGTATATTGAAGAAGTAAAGAACAGCTTTAAAGCTTGTATGGGGGAATGCCCAATTTTGTCTTTAGAAGATGTCAAAAACCGAAAATGGAGTGAAAAACTAAAGCAAGGATTTGCAACCTTTATTTCTCCGTTACTTTAATGAACGAAAAGAGGAAGATTTATCATGAAAATTAGATTTGGCTATGTATCACATGCCCTGTCGCTTTGGGACTGCTCACCTGCTAAAACCCTCACGTTTACTAGATGGGGAAAAATGAAAAAAGATGAGAGGCTGGATAAGCTTCATCACGTCACAAAACAAAATTTGAATCATACTAAGCGCGCTTTGCATTTTAATATTGCCCACGAAATTATGCTGTATCGATTGTCATCTTCTCTTGTCCCTTTAGCTACTCATCCTGAAGTAGCTTGGAATTACATTGATGCGTTCCAAGAAGACTGGTCAGAGATAGGAGAATTGATTCGGAATCATCAGCTGCGCGTGAGTTTTCACCCCAATCAGTTCACATTATTTACAAGCGACAAAAAACACATTACAGAAAATGCGGTAAAAGATATGGATTATCACTATAGAATGCTTGAAGCGATGGGAGTAGCTGATCAAGCTCTTATTAATATTCATGTAGGAGGAGCTTATGGCAATAAAGAAAAAGCGATTGGTCGATTTCATGAAAACATTCAAACGCTGCCGCCTGCCATTAAAAAGCGCATGACTCTTGAAAACGATGATAAAACATACACAACTGAAGAAACATTAGCCGTATGCGAAAAAGAGAAAGTCCCTCTCCTCTTTGATTATCACCACCATAAAGCAAATGAAGGAGAAGAACCTCTTGACCTATTGCTCCCTCGTATCTTTGACACGTGGAAACATATCGGATTAAAACCAAAAGTACATATCTCTTCTCCTAAATCTGAAAAAGAATTTAGAAGTCACTCTGATTATGTCTCAACTGATTTCATCGCACCTTTTTTGCAAATAGCTAAAGATATGGGACAAGATTTTGACGTAATGATTGAAGCAAAGTTAAAAGATAAAGCGCTGCTAAAATTAGTGGAAGATTTAGCATCAATGAGAGGAGTAAAGCGTACGGGAGGCGCCACGCTTGTTTTTTAAATAAAAAAAGAGCCAAGAGGCTCTTTTTTTATTTACATTTTTTCAGGTGCTGAAACACCAATTAGTTTTAAGGAGTTTTGAAGCGTTACTTGAACAGCTTTCACTAGTTCAATACGCGCTTTACTTGTTTCTATATTATCGCCGTCTAATACTTTTTCTGCATTATAGAAGCTATGGAACGTAGAAGCAAGATCAAATACATAGTTCGTAATGCGGTGCGGAATACGTTTTGTTGCTGCTTCCGCTACGGCCTGAGGGAACTCTCCGATTTTCTTCAGCAGTTCCATTTCTTTTTCTGCACTAATTAATGAAAGGTCGGCGCCAGATGTTGATTGAATCCCCATCTCTTCACCTTGACGAAGAATACTGCAAATACGGGCATGAGCATATTGCGCGTAGTATACAGGATTTTCATTAGATTGAGAAACAGCTAAATCTAAATCAAAGTCTAAATGTGTATCCGCACTTCTCATCGCAAAGAAGTAGCGAGTTGCATCAAGGCCTACCTCTTCTACTAGGTCACGCATTGTTACTGCTTTACCTGTACGTTTGCTCATCTTCATTTTTTCGCCATTTTGATACAGTTGAACCATTTGAATAATTTCTACTTCCAGCGTATCTTTTTCATAACCAAGCGCTTGAATCGCCGCTTTCATACGAGGAATATATCCATGGTGGTCGGCTCCCCAAATATTAATTAGCTTATCAAATCCGCGTTGAATTTTGTCTTGGTGATACGCAATATCTGGCGTTAAGTACGTAAATGAACCGTCATTTTTAATTAACACACGGTCTTTATCATCACCAAATGTTGTAGAGCGGAACCACGTAGCACCTTCTTCTTCATATACGTGGCCTTGTTTTTTCAACGTTTCAAGTGCAACTGAAATTTTATCATTTTTATAAAGAGACGTTTCAGAATACCATACGTCAAATTTCACACGGAACTGTTCAAGATCACGCTTTAATTTAGCTAACTCATAATCTAATCCGTATTGACGGAAGAATTCAAAACGCTCTTCTTCAGAGGCGTTTACATACTTGTCTCCGTGCTCTTTTGCTAACTCTTTTCCGATGTTTATAATATCAGCACCATGATAGCCGTCTGCAGGCATTTCTTTCTCTAAACCAAGAGCCTGCATGTAGCGTGCTTCTACTGAATAAGCCAGGTTATTAATTTGGTTACCAGCATCATTGATATAGTATTCACGTGACACATCGTAACCTGCTTTTTCAAGAACATTACATAATGAGTCTCCAACTGCAGCACCGCGGGCATGTCCTAAATGTAAATCTCCTGTCGGATTAGCTGAAACAAACTCAACCTGTACTTTTTGTCCGTTCCCTACGTTTGTCTCACCGTATGCTTCACCAGCTTTTATAATCGTTGGAATAAGCTCTGTTAAATAAGAGTTATTCATATAAAAGTTGATGAATCCAGGGCCTGCAATGTCAATTTTTTCGATAGATGCTTTTGATTTATCGAAGTTTGCTACAAGCTCTTCAGCGATAACACGCGGTGCTTTTTTGGCAATACGAGCTAGCTGCATAGCCATATTGGTAGAATAATCACCATGTGTTTTATCTTTTGGTGTTTCTAATAGAACTTCTGGAAGTTCTGCTTTTTCAGCAAGTCCTGCTTTGACCACAGCATCTTGAATTTCAGCTTTTAATTTTTGCTGCACTTGTTCGACGATGTTCATTTTTTCTCCTCCTTGAATGTAATGGTTAACGCATATTTCCCGGTAGGCTGACCCTGTACTTCTAGATCATACGTTAAAAATAACCGACCCTTTTGAGTCATTTGTTTATATTCAATGTTATGAGCGAATGTTAGTAAATCCATACGTCCATAAGGGCTTATATAAGTTCCTTCGATCTGTACCTTTTTACGAAACGATTGCTTCATTTGAACAGCACCAGTTCGGTTAATTGATACTTCGTCTTCGCTAATTTTTACCATTGTTCTAATATCACCGATTTCCTCTTGGCGCTCTGTGTATGTAAGATAAATTTTCGATCCTTTTTCATAATACATACCTTTTGCATTTACCGATGTTGTCTCTTTTCGGTGACCATCACGGATATCCGTCACAATTTTAACTTCAATGGGTTTTTTGACTTCTGAAGCGTTACTCACAAAAGACACTTCCTTATTAAAATGAATACGTTATAACTTAAATAGTATAAACATTCTAAAGAAAGAATTCAATAATACTTCAAAGGAAATATGATAGATAAGCCGAGAATTCCTTTTTTCACTGTGTTGGACGTACTCACATATTTCAAACAAAAAAGGCGGCCGTAGGCGGCCGCCTTTTTACTTTATTTATTTCTTTTGAACCCAGCCTAAGATCATTTCGCGAATAAGCTTGCTTGCTGTATTAGCTGTTTGTTCAGACGGATCATAAATTGGAGCTACTTCGACTAAATCTCCTCCGACAATACGAATATCTGATTTAGCAATTGCGTGAATAGAAGCTAAAAGCTCTTTTGATGTGATACCGCCTGCATCTACTGTTCCTGTACCAGGAGCGTGCGCTGGATCTAATACATCGATATCAATTGTTACATAAACAGGACGACCTGCAAGTGTTGGTAGAATCTCTTTTAACGGCTCTAGAACTTCAAATTTTGAAATATGCATACCATTTTCTTTTGCCCATTGAAATTCTTCTTTCATTCCTGAACGAATACCAAATGAATAAACATTCTCCGGTCCGATTAGTTCAGCAACTTTACGAATTGGAGTGGAATGAGAAAGTGGTTCTCCTTCATACTCTTCACGAAGGTCTGTGTGAGCATCCATATGGATAATGGCTAAATCCGGGTATTTTTTATACATAGCTTTCATAACAGGCCAAGAAACCAAATGCTCTCCGCCCATGCCTAATGGGAACTTGTCCGCTGCTAAAAGCTGGTCGATATACTCTTCAATTATGTTCAAGCTGCGCTGAGGATTCCCAAATGGAAGTGGAATATCTCCTGCATCAAAATATTTCACTTCTTCTAGCTCCCGATCTAAATACGGGCTGTATTCTTCTAATCCAATTGATACTTCACGAATACGAGTTGGGCCAAATCGTGAACCTGGACGATAGCTAACTGTCCAGTCCATTGGCATTCCGTAAAGAACCGCTTCACTTTCTTCAAAAACAGGGTGACTGCCAATAAATACATTACCTGAATAAGCTTCATCAAAACGCATATTTTGTTCCTCCTTCATTACTCATAGAAAAGATGCCAGCCTTAAACCTCTGGCATCTCACTTGTATGTGATAACTTATTTAATAAGATCTTGCACAAATTTAGGTAAGGCAAATGCCGCTTTGTGCAATTCTTTTGTGTAATATTTTGTATCAATATCAAAGAAACGATCTTCGCTTACTTCCAATGGATCATGTTTCTTTGAGCCCATTGTAAATGTCCATAAACCGCTTGGGTATGTTGGAATATTTGCTACGTATAGACGTGTAATCGGGAAGATTTCTCTTACATCACGCTGAACATTTGAGATAAGTTCTGGCGTGAACCAAGGGTTGTCCGATTGAGCAACAAAGATACCATCTTCTTTAAGTGCTTTTGAGATACCTGCATAGAATCCTTTTGTAAATAAATTCACAGCTGGACCTACTGGCTCTGTTGAATCCACTAAAATGACATCGTATTCGTTCTCGCTTTTAGCGATGTGCATAAATCCGTCATCTACTTGTACATCAACACGAGGATCTCTAGTTTACCCGCAATTGAAGGTAAGAATTTTTTTGAGTACTCAATAACTTTTCCATCGATATCAACTAACGTCGCTTTTTTTACGCTTGGGTGTTTTAAGATTTCACGGATTACGCCTCCGTCTCCTCCACCTACAACTAGTACGTTTTCTGGATTTGGATGCGTAAATAACGGTACATGTGCAACCATTTCATGATAAACGAACTCATCTTTTTCTGTTGTCATAACCATACCGTCAAGTAGGAGCATGTTACCAAACTCTTCTGTTTCAACCATGTCTAATTTTTGAAACTCCGTTTGCTCTGTATGTAAAGTGCGATTAATTTTAGCTGTAATACCAAAGTTCTTTGTTTGCTTTTCTGTGAACCATAATTCCATTTCAAAATCTTCCCTTCTATTTTGAGAATTAACCTATGCATAGATTACCCTAACATAATTTATACAAACATGAAAAAAGTATAGATGAATTCAGCAAAAAAGCAAGTAAAATTTTTAGCAATGGAGGTTTAAAACCTCCTTTTCTATTTCATACTGATGATAGATACAAGCTTTAGAATCTACTTGCACCGCTCTTTTAATAGAATTTTGTTGTGTTGAAAGCAACATGTATGGTGCATAGTGACACATATTGGTGGTGAATAGAAATGGAAACGGTATTAACCGAACATTTAAAAAAGGCAAGACGCATCTTCCGAATTCTTCTCGTCCTTGGTATATTAGCGGGGGCTTTATTGTTGTTTGCCTACATAAGCATCTTTCTCTACGCCAAAATCGCTGGCCCCCCTCCGCTAAACGTTTCTCAAACAGCTGTTTTCTACTCAGCAAACGGTAAAGTTCTTGATGAAGTTCACAATGGACAAAAGCGCTACTGGGTTTCACTTAATCAAATTTCACCTTACGTAAAAGATGCGACTTTAGCCGTTGAAGATAAGCGCTTCTATGAGCATCACGGCTTTGATATGCATCGAATCGCCGGAGCAATTGTAGCTGATATAAAAGCTATGGGAAAAGTACAAGGTGCGAGTACTATTACTCAGCAGTATGCACGAAACTTGTTTTTAGAGCACGACAAAACGTGGACTCGAAAGCTTCAAGAAGCTCTGTATACGATTCGGTTAGAAATGAATTATAGCAAAGACCAAATTCTAGAAGGCTACATGAATACGATTTACTACGGCCATGGAGCTTATGGAATTGAAGCGGCAGCTAGGCTGTACTTTGATAAGCACGCCAAAAATTTGACGTTAAGTGAAGCGAGTATGTTAGCCGGTATTCCAAAAGGCCCTAGCTACTACTCTCCTCTTATTCATCAGGAAAATGCAAAAAAACGACAAAATATCATTTTATCTCTCATGAAAGAGGATGGAATTATTACGTCGAAGCAAGCAACAAAAGCGCTGGTAACTCCCCTAGCATTTTCAAAGCCTGCTGAAAAAGATCCTAACAAAGAAGACGCTTCTTACTTTATGGATGCAGCGCTAGCAGAATTAAAGCAAGATTTAGGCATTGATGAAACCATGATTTATACAAATGGACTTCGCGTTTATACAACGCTGGATGAAAAGATGCAGCGAACGGCAGAAGAAAAAATGAAAGATGTTATCAGCAGCTCTTCAGACGTACAAAGTGCATTTGTTGCGATGAATCCTAAAAATGGACAAGTGAAAGCTCTTATTGGTGGAAGAGATTATGAAAAGAGCCCGTTTAACCGCGCTACTCAAGCAGTAAGACAGCCTGGCTCAACGATGAAGCCATTTTTATACTATGCGGCATTAAAAGATGGTTTTACTGAATCCACTCCAATGAAAAGTGAAGAAACGACGTTCAAATTAGAAGATGGTGTTTCGACATACACGCCTAGTAACTATCACAATTATTATGCAGATGCGCCTATTACAATGGCTCAAGCCATCGCACTTTCAGACAATATTTATGCGGTCAAAACGCATTTGTTCATTGGGGAAAATCGCTTGATCGAAACCGCTAAAACACTTGGTATATCATCACCTTTAAAGAAAGTTCCATCTTTAGCTCTTGGAACTTCACCTGTCAAAGTCATTGATATGGTTAATGCGTACGGCATCTTTGCTAATGGCGGAAAAGAAATTCGTCCAACATTTATTAAACGAATTGAAACCCATGACGGAGAAGTTGTTTATCAAGCTCCTTCTGAACGGAAACAAGTCATTGATAGACGCTATGCTTTTCTTACTACCCATTTAATGACAGGCATGTTTAATCAAAAGCTAAATGGCTATACAACCGTCACAGGAAAGCCTATTTCTAAATATGTATCTCGTCCTTACGCGGGAAAATCCGGCACAACCTCTACGGATAGCTGGATGATTGGCTACTCTCCTCAGCTCGTTTCAGGCGTTTGGGTTGGATATGATCAAGGAAGGACAATGGATGATGTAGCTGAAAAAGGATACGCAAAAAAAATGTGGGCGCTATTTATGGAAGATGCTTTAAAAGGGAAGAAAAAAGAAAAGTTTAAAGCACCAAACGGATTAATGAGCGTCAACATTAATCCTCAAAATGGAAAGTTAGCATCGAAATCATGTCCTGTTCAATATAAAGCTTATTATTTAACTGGAACACAGCCTAAAACATATTGTACTGATCACATCGATCATGCAGCAAAAACGAAGAAAAAAGAGCGTGAAACAGAAGGTAAAAAATTTCACTGGTTCCCAAAATGGTTTGATTAAAAAAAGCTTAAGGCCTTGGCCTTAAGCTTTTTTTAGCATTACGATGTTTGAAGCGCTTCTTTTAAGTCATCATTAGATAACGTCCAGATTTCTTCATTATGAGACTTCAAAAACTCACGAAGCAAAGCCTTAGACTTGTTATCCATTTCTTCTACCATAATGCGTCGTTTTAAGGATTTATCCATTTTGTTTACATGTTCAGGAAGTGACTTATAGCCGCGGCGAATTTCACGATCAACGGTCATTTCACATGCTGTCATACCTGCGTAGTAAGGTCCTTCTTGCTTGCGATCAATCGTTACCCATACAAGCCAATATAACTTGCCGTTTGGCACCTCGTCTTTATTCGGTAAGAACTTAATTCCTTTTTCTACTACACTTCTGGCATGCATCGCACCAATATCGACAAATACTTCTTCATCGCTTGGGCAAACAAAAACCGGTGAAATGTTTTCTAAACTTAACGCTCCAACCCCGTAGCCGCCGTGGCCGTCGGTTGAATCGTCTTTTATGATATTAAATCCTATACTTTTCTTTTTTGGCTGAGTCATAGTAAGCCTCCTCTATTTAGTAAATCAGTGGTGCTAATATCTGCTGAAAGATATTCATCACAAACGTTGCTGCTCCGTTTAGAAGCGGCCAGATTACAATTCGATCCAGAGGTGTAATCACAAGAATCAAAAATACAAAAATACCCCAAGACTCATACTGCGTCATTTTGGCTCGCGTAGACGGCGGAACGAGATCTTCAATCACGCGGTAGCCGTCTAAAGGCGGAAAAGGCAACAAGTTAAATACACCTAGTGTTAGGTTTATTTGAATAAATAATGTAAAAAAACGATAAAGCGCATCGTTGTCCACTGCGGCATTGTTCATCAAATAGTAAATAAGCAAGCCGATAAATGCCAACAACAAGTTGCTAAACGGTCCCGCTATCGATACTAGAATACCAGCTAAACGAGGCTTTTTAAAGAAATAGCGATTAACAGGAACCGGCTTCGCCCATCCAAAACCTGCGATAATTAACAAAAGCGTTCCAAATGGATCTAAATGTGCCAGCGGAGAAAGCGTTAGCCTTCCTTGCTTTTTAGCCGTGTGGTCTCCAAATAAATAAGCTACATACGCATGTGCAAACTCATGCAGTGTGAATGCAACAATAAGGGTCATCACCACGTAAGGAAGGTCTTGCAATGAAAAAGCTAAAAAATGTTCCACTCTTTATCTCCTTTATTTTAAAATAATTTCTACACATCATATCTACTAAATAAACCGTTTGCTTACGAAGAAGGATACAAGGCTTCTTGAACATGGCCTCAAAGGTCTCAAAAACCAGACATGGGCTCCCTATGGCCCCACCTGGTTTTTAGCATCGATGTTATGATAAAAAGTATACTACAGATTATGACCTGCATCACTACCTCATACTGTCATTTTATTCAGAAAACGGGTACACTAATCATATACTGACCAAAAAGGAGTGTACACATTATGCCAGTTGTAACTGTTAAGATGCTTGAGGGCCGTACAGATGATCAAAAAAGAGCTCTTGTTGAAAAAGTAACGGATGCTGTTGTAGAAACAACAGGTGCATCACCTGAAAAAGTATCCATTATCATCGAAGAAATGTCTAAAAACCATTACGCTGTAGCGGGCAAGCGCATGAGCGATCAATAACGCCTACATAAAAAAAATGCCATAGGAGTTGACCTATGGCATCTTTTTAATGTACAGACAGAGTTGCCTGAAGTTTTTCAATATATTCGTATGCTTCTGCAATGTCTTCTTCTGTATAGTTTTGCTTACGCTTTAACGTAAACACTTTTTCTTTTACTTCTTCTTTAGGTAAGTTATCAAAATATAAAATCGTAGAGACGAGCTCCAAAAATTTAGAGCTTTGCTCGTTCATATCCTTCATACATTCCTGCAAGTGAGGAAGCTCTAAGTCATAGTGACTTAAAAATCCTTCTCCCGCTTCTGTTAATACGTAACGATACTGCATATACCCGCCTTTTTTCTCTTTAATTTCACTTAAAAAGCCCAAGTTACACAGCTCCTCAATTCGAAGCGTTAATTCCTCAGAATAAGGTCCAAAAAAGTGAAAATTATACTTTTCATAAAAAGGAAACTTCAGTTTTTTTCCGATAAATATCATCTTTTGTAACTTTTTTCTGCCAACAACTTCTCCCGCCGCGGAAAATACTTTCACAATCTTTGCGTGATCGTTTAACACAGCCCCTTCAACTCCTATACTATTTAACTCTGATCTCCTTTTAGTAAGTTTATAATCTGATCTTTAACTTTTCGCTTAGACGACAATTGATCAATGAGATCTTGTGGAAAATATAATTTATGATCGGTTCTCTTTTTCCCTGAAATTGCTTCAACAATCTCCGACTGACGTGATAATTCACGCACTTCATTATTTGGCATCAACAGATGAATCGGCAAACGTTCTTCCTCTTCACCCGGTCGATAAAAATCGTATGGTAGGTCGCTTGAAGAATCGACGACTAAATAATAATCTGGGTTAATGCCCGCTTTTTTAAAAAGTGTTGTAAGCTCCATCCACATTTTCATTTGTGAATTTGGATTAAACTCAATGTATTTAAAAAGCTGACGATTCATAAATCTTCGGCATAGATCAGATAAAATTTCATCCTCTTCTTCTTCCCATGCTTGAAAATAAAATAAAATAACAGATTCATCTAATTTCAAATACTCTTTTAGCGATATTTCTTCTTCAAAAATCGAATAAAAATGAGTGGGCTCCTGCTTGAACTCATAGTAATGATGATGGAGCTCTTTCGCGCGATGTAAAATTTTTGTCAAAATAACTTCAGCACTTCTCGTAACAGGATGAAAATACACTTGCCAGTACATTTGGTAGCGGCTCATAATATAATCTTCAACCGCATGCATACCGCTGTGTTTAATCACGGCTTGGTCTTCCCGAGGACGCATAACACGAAGAATTCGTTCCATATCAAAGTGACCGTAGCTTACTCCTGTGTAATACGCATCACGCTGCAAATAATCCATGCGATCTGCATCAATTTGACTGGAAATTAAACTAACGACAAGCTTATTTTCATATGTTTTCGCGATTACTTCGGCCACTTTTTTAGGAAAATCCTTTCCCACTTTCGTCAACACTTGATTTACCTCCGTGTCACCTACGATAATGGCTTGTGTAAATTCTTCATGATCTAAGTGGAAAACCTTCTCAAATGAATGTGAAAACGGACCGTGACCTAAATCGTGCAGTAAAGCAGCACAAAGACAAAGAAGACGCTCATCTTCATTCCATTCAGGGCGTCCTTGAAAACCGTCATCAATAATACGGCGCACAATTTCATAAACACCTAAGGAATGACTAAAACGGCTGTGCTCAGCCCCATGAAACGTTAAGTATGTCGTTCCTAGCTGTCTAATACGACGCAGCCTTTGAAATTCGGCTGTCCCAATTAGCTCCCAAATAACACGATCTCTTACATGGATATAGCGGTGAACAGGATCTTTAAATACTTTTTCTTCACTGAGTTTTTCATTAGGATATGTCATTTACATACCTCTCTATCTTCACTTTGTTGTTGCTATAATTTTTCGACACTCACTTCCTATTTTCCTATTCAGAATAAAAAATCACCTTGTCAAGCAACCAAGGTGATTTACCTAACAAACAAGGCGATTCTGTTTGTAAGAAGCTCGTTCGACAAATAAGTAGCAGAAAAGCAGCTATTTATTGTTTCACTATCTATTTTTTTACTTTTTTTTCAATCTTCTCGATTAATTCGTCCTCTGTTGGCGCTGCTACAGGACGGTTATTTACAAATGCAAATGACTTTTTACGTCCGGGTCCACAGTAAGACTGGCAACCGATTTGTACTTCAGCTTGTTCATCTATTTTTTTAAGTCGAGGTAACAACGTTTTGACGTTTGTTGCCTGACAATCATCACAAATTCTAAATTCATTTGCCATGTTGACACAATCCTTTCAAAATTGGTTCATCATTTTGTCTAAGGGGTATTTTACCCCTATTTGAAGTCCGATGCAAGTTAAAGAAGGAAGCAAAATCTATCATACTCCTAGAAGAAATGGTATAAAGTATGGATTTTTTGTACATGATGATACTACAAAACATGATTACTATGAGTCATGGAAAATAGAGGAGTGAACAAAGTGAAAGATAGACAAGATGCTTGGACAGAAGAAAACGACTTATTATTAGCTGAAACAGTATTGCGCCATGTCCGCGAAGGAAGTACGCAGTTGAATGCGTTTGAAGAAGTTGGAGATGAATTAAATCGAACTTCAGCAGCATGTGGATTCAGATGGAATGCTGTTGTACGCCATCAGTATGAAAAAGCACTGCAGCTAGCTAAAAAACAGCGAAAACAGCGTATGCGTGCACTTGGACAAGAGCAAGGCAAAAAGAAATTATTATATACGCCACCAGCATCTGTAGAGCATGTGGAACAAATGATGTCTGCGCCTACAGCAACATATAGCTTACCTGAAACACACGTAGAAAGAAGCAGCAGTGAGGAGCTTTCAATGGCTGATGTTATTCGCTTCTTGCAAACAATGCCAAATCAAGCGAGCAATTTACAAGCATTGCAAAGCGAAAACAAACGCTTGATGCAAGAAAATGCAGAGTTAGCTAAGAAAAACACAGAGTTGGAAAAACAAATTAAACATCTCGAAGCTAATGCTACTACTATTCAAGAAGACTATGAAACATTAATGCAAATCATGAACCGTGCGCGAAAGTTAGCTCTATTTGATGAAGAAGAGCGTTCTTCTACTACGTTTAAAATGGATCGTAACGGAAATCTTGAGAAAATGGCTGAATAAGCTACACGAACGAAGAAAGAGGGATGTCAAACTTGGCTCTGCTTTCTTCTTTTTCTATTTTACAGACAATGACCTGACGCCTTTATGCTATAATATGTTCGTTTACTGTTTATAAAGGGGTTTGAGATATGCAGCAGAATAGTTTGAAACTTTTAGCACAGCCCGCTTGGCGTATTATTGATCAATCCAGTCTAGGTCCTCATTTTGATGCCCGTCATTCTTTTGCCATCGATGACACGCTTTGTACAACCGTTGGAAGAGGTGAATCTCCAGCTGTCATGCGCTCATGGGTGCATCACGATACGATTGTATTAGGCATTCAAGATACAAAGCTCCCTCACCTGGCTGAAGGTGCAGCTTATTTACATGAACAAGGGTATAAAACAATCGTCCGCAATTCAGGCGGCCTCGCTGTCGTACTTGATCAAGATGTTCTAAACATTTCTTTAATTTTTCCAGATGCAGAAAAAGGAATTGATATTGATCGTGGCTATGAAGCCATGTTTGATTTGATTAAGGCCATGTTTGCATCTTACGGTACCGCAATTGAAGCGAAGGAAATCGTAGGATCCTATTGTCCCGGCAGCTTTGATTTGAGCATTCGCAATCAAAAATTTGCAGGCATTTCACAGCGACGCGTTCGCGGCGGTGTGGCCGTACAAATTTACTTATGCGTTAACGGAAGCGGCTCTAAACGCGCTTCTCTCATTCAAGAGTTTTACAAAAAAGGGCTCCAAAACACAGAAACTAAATTTTCATACCCAGATATCGAGCCTCATACAATGGCTTCTCTATCTGAACTATTACAGATTGATTTAACCGTTTCTGATGTCATGCTGCTTTTATTGCAAACACTGAATAGCATGAGCTCTTCTCTTGTAAATATGCCTTTAAATGCTACCGAACAAATGCTGTTTGAGACGCAGCTGCAGCGCATGTATGACCGCAATGAAAAAGCGTTGGGTTCATTAGCCGAATAAAAAAACTCCGCCCTAGGACGGAGTTTTTTTATTAAAGTGCTTGAGCAGCTGTGATTAAAGCAAGCTTGTACACATCTTCTTCGTTACAACCGCGAGATAGATCGTTTACCGGTTTGTTTAGACCTTGTAAGATTGGACCTACTGCTTCGAAGTTTCCTAAGCGCTGTGCAATTTTGTAACCAATGTTACCTGCTTCAAGGCTTGGGAATACAAATACGTTTGCATCTCCTTTGATCACTGAACCTGGTGCTTTCTTTTCAGCTACAGAAGGAACAAATGCTGCGTCGAATTGGAATTCGCCGTCTAATGTTACGCTTGGTGCTAATTCTTTTGCAATTTCTACTGCGTTTGCTACCTTTTCTGTTTCCGGAGATTTTGCTGATCCTTTTGTTGAGAAGCTTAGCATAGCAACACGAGGATCGATATCGAACATTTCAGCTGTACGAGCACTTTCGATAGCAATTTCAGCTAAATCTTGGCTGTCAGGTGAAATATTAATTGCACAGTCAGCAAATACGTATTTTTGATCGCCGCGAACCATGATAAATACGCCAGATGTTTTCTTAACACCTTGTCTTGTTTTGATAATTTGTAGAGCAGGTCGCACCGTGTCTGCTGTAGAATGAGCAGCTCCGCTTACAAGACCGTCAGCTTTGTTCATATGAACAAGCATTGTGCCAAAATAATTTTCATCTAATAAAATTTTGCGAGCATCTTCTTCTGTTGCTTTGCCTTTACGACGCTCAACAAATGCTGCCACCATTTCATCAAATTCAGAGTAGCTTTGAGGATCTAAAACCTCAACACCGTCTAATTTTACGTTTAATTCTGCTGCTTTTGATGCTACCGCGTCTTTATTTCCAACAACGATAGGCTTTAAGATATTGTCGGCAGCTAAACGAGAAACAGCACCTAATACGCGCTCATCTAATCCCTCTGGGAATACGATTGATACATCGCTAGCTGATACTTTTTGTTTTAAACCTGTAAATAAATCACTCAAAGTAAATCCTCCTCGATATGTAAAAAACTTTTCTCATAATAGGATACTCCACTTTTTTTAAAAATCAAAGGCATGTCCTTCAAGAATCCATGATTACGAAAAAGTCTTTTAATTCTTAATTTTCCGCTAACACTCAAAATAAAACCTGTTTTTACTTTGCAACAATTGTTTAAAGTTTAGTCACAAAATCACAGGTTTTTCATTCCAGTTCTTCGGACAAACTATGATATAGTAGAATTGGAATTTATCATAATCGGACAATAGGAGTGAAACGAAATGGCAGAAGCAGCACAAACATTAGACGGTTGGTATGCACTTCATGATTTCCGTTCAATCGATTGGGGCGCTTGGAAGCAGTTATCAAGCGACGATCGCCAAGCGGCCATCCATGAATTTTTAGGTTTGATTGAGAAATGGAAAGGAACTGAAGCTGAAAAGCAAGGCAGTCATGCTTTATATACCATTGTCGGCCAAAAAGCAGATTTTATGCTAATGCTTGTTCGTCCTACTATGGAAGAACTAAATGAAATTGAAACAGAATTTAACAAAACAAAGCTTGCTGAGTTTACCATTCCTACTTATTCATATGTATCAGTAGTTGAATTAAGCAACTACTTACCTGCTGGGGAGGATCCTTATGAAAATCCTCAAATCCAAGCTAGACTATATCCAACTTTACCAAAAGCTAGTCACGTTTGCTTTTATCCAATGGATAAACGTCGTCAAGGAAATGACAATTGGTACATGCTTCCTATGGAAGAACGACGCAGCTTAATGCGCAGCCACGGAATGATTGGACGTCAATACGCTGGAAAAGTAAAGCAAATCATTACGGGTTCTGTTGGGTTTGATGATTATGAGTGGGGCGTTACTCTTTTTGCAGATGACGTTCTTCAATTTAAAAAATTAGTATACGAAATGCGTTTTGACGAAGTAAGTGCTCGCTACGGGGAATTTGGCAGCTTCTTTGTCGGAAATTTATTAAAAGAAGAAGCTATTGCACGCTTTTTACACGTTTAAACTAAGCTGCAAAAGCGTTCATCTCTTTTATAAAATTTAGTATATAAAAAACCTGTTTCCACTTGGAAACAGGTTTTTTTATTTTCTACCCATGGCATATTCGCATCTACAGGACCATATATATACAACAGTGTCACAAGTAAGCGAGGTGGGATAATGGCAGTCGTTGCACACAACGAAGAAGATGTTAAGCTCCTAGCCAGACTCATTCGAGCTGAAGCTGAAAGTGAAGGAAAACAAGGGATGTTACTGGTAGGAAATGTAGGCGTGAACCGCGCTAAAGCTCCCTGTTTGGATTTTAGAAATATAAGAACCATTCGTCAGATGGTATTTCAAAACCCAGGCGGATTTGAAGCAACTCAAAAAGGCTACTTTTATCAGCGTGCCCGCCAGTCTGAAATTACACTTGCACGACGTGTATTAAGAGGGGAACGTTTTAACCCCGCGGAAAACTCACTGTGGTTTTTCAAGCCCAGCGGCGACTGTCCTGCTCAATGGTATAACCAAAATAACACAGGACGATTTAAATCTCACTGTTTCTTTGCACCAACTCAAGCTGATTGTCCAGGAGTTTACTAATTTCTTTTTGTTTGAAGGAGGTTCCTATGAAAAAACCAAAGTCTAATCAACCGCAACAGCAATATATGCAAAATCCGTATATGAGTCCAAACTACCCTTATTATATGCCTCAGCCGCAGCAGCCCCAGCCAGGCGGCCAGCCGCAGGTTCAAGGGCAAAGCCAAGGAGGGCCACCCCCTACCTCTTCTGGAGGCAGTGGTGCCCCGCAAGACCCAAATCAACTGCCTATTGAAGAATCATATATTGAAAATATTTTACGTTTAAATCGAGGAAAAATAGCGACTGTATATATGACGTTTGAAAATAATACGCAGTGGAACGCGAAGGTCTTTAGAGGTATTATTGAAGCGGCCGGACGCGATCATATCATTTTAAGCGATCCACAGACTGGAACGCGCTATGTACTGCTTATGGTTTATCTTGATTACATTACCTTCGATGAAGAAATTAAATACAATTATCCATTTGGCGGTGGAGGCCAACAGTTGAGCAATTATTCTCCGCGTTAAAAAAACCCCTTTTCAGGGGTTTTTTTATAGCCATTTTACAGCTGCAACAACAATTAAAATCCAGGCTACAATAAAAGCAACTCCACCTAGGGGAGTAATCGCGCCAAGAACTTTAATACCGGACGTACTTAATACATAGAGACTGCCTGAAAACAGCACAATCCCTGCAAACATAATCCAGCCCGAAGCTGTTAACAAAGAAGACTGAGGAAATTTGCTTAATAAAAACGCAATAACGAACAGCCCCATTGCATGGAACATTTGGTACTGCACTCCTGTTTTCCATACCTCTAAATACTTCTCTGAGATTTTCCCTTCTAACCCGTGTGCTCCAAAGGCACCAAGAGCAACCGCTAACATCGCATTGATTGCACCGATTATTAAAAATAGTTTCATGTTTTTCTCCTCACTTTAGAAATCAAACAAACTATCGCCGTTTGCATCATCTGATTTCAATTTCGTTCCTTCAAAATTAGGTTTGGATGACTGAATAATCTGTTGCTGCATAATCTCAGGCGATTGCATAATTTCCGGTGAAGACATGACAACAGGTTTTGAAACCGAGACAGGTTTCGATGCTGAAACCTCTTCATTTTGATCTAATGCAAGCTCACACAGTGCTTTGATAGCAACCAATTGATCTCGAACGTTCCCACTATTCGAATGGTGCTTCGCTTTTTGTACTTCTGCACTAATTTTATCAAGGAGCTGCGCCATTTTTATATCCATGTAGACACCTCATCTTACATTCAATATGACTTTATACAGCTATTTTATCAAAAGATGAAATAGGAGGCTATGTCTGAAGCTAATCTTCATGAAATGCTCACTTTTACACATCATCAATTTGCCAATCGATGGATTGACGTCCGTGTTGGAGCAAAAACTCATTTGCTCGTTGAAAATGATTATTGCCAAAAAAGCCTCGATTAGCTGAAAATGGGCTAGGATGCGGGCTTTCCAAAATTAAATGGTGTGAATGATGAATGAGCTCTTTTTTAGCTTGTGCATGTTTGCCCCACAGCAAAAACACGACCGGCTCCTCTTTTTGTGCCACTAATTCAATAATGCGGTCCGTCAGCTGTTCCCATCCTTTTCCTTTGTGAGAATTCGCTTCCCCTCTTCTAACCGTCAAAACAGTGTTAAGCAAAAGAACACCTTGTTCTGCCCATTTGACTAAATAACCGTTATTCGGAATGTGATAGTCCATTTCATTTTTCAGCTCTTTGTAAATATTCACTAAAGAAGGCGGTGTTTTGACTCCTGGTTGAACAGAGAAGCTCAGTCCATGCGCTTGATTTGGTCCATGATAAGGATCTTGTCCCAATATGACAACTTTTACATTTTTATAATCCGTATAGTGTAAAGCGTTAAAAATATCATATTTATCAGGATAAATGGTGTGGTGATTATATTCATCCACTAAAAATTCTCGAAGCTGTATGTAATAGTCTTTTTGAAATTCTTCTTCTAATAAAGGAGCCCAGTCATTTTTTAAAATACTCATTGCTTATCACCTCATAATAATCTTTTTTGTTATTTTATCGTAAACTCTGCCGCCTGCTCAAACGTTGCCTGCTTTAAATACGCTGAGAGCCTGGGCATATTTTAATATTGTCATGTTCAATGAAACTTTGTATACACTTATAAAGAGTGTATTTTTATATTAAAGGAGGGATTCCATATGATCATCAGCAATCCCCACCAAATAGACGTAACCTACAGCCTGGGTGTTACACCCGTTGAACCAATGATACCAAGAAAATACACCGTTTTCCCAGGTCAACACACTTCTGTTCCTTCCATTCAAATCGGCATTGAATTTGCCTACGATCATATGCAAAAAGAGCGGAACGAATATTTAGCATCCTTCGTCTTCGATAAAGGTTTTTATTCCCTTACTGTGTATTATTACATCGGTGCGCATACATCAACAGATGAAACCATTACACGCTACCTTCACTTTTTAGAACAGCTCCCTGTTATTCTATCGTCTATCTATCACGCTGATGCTTCCTTTTTCGAAAAACATCCACTTTTAATGCACTGTCCTATTTTTATCATTGCCGATAGCCCTGAGCTGCCATTTTCAACAAAAAAATCTATCGGTTCCCTGTATCAATATAAATAAATGAGAAAAGCTACTGTTAAAATAACGGTAGCTTTTTCTCCGTATTCGAAACAAAATACTTTTAAACTTGTTAAAAACATGGAATAATAACTACAAATTGTTTTAATCTATTTGCGTTAACCCTTTAAAATCGTTACAATTTATTAGTAGTTCTATACATAAAGGAAAAGGTAAACAAGCAATCATTCGTTTGTTTATAAAGGCCGAGTTTAACGGGCAATGAATCCCCAGATTTCATTTAAGTGTTGTCTGTTAAAGCGGAAAAAAATTGAACGTAACTACGACAAAGTGAGGTCCTAGAAGTAATGACAAATGTACAACCAAAATCCATTATCGTAATTTTTGGCGCTACAGGTGATTTAGCAAAACGTAAGTTATTCCCCTCTATTTTCCGCTTATATAAAGCGAACAAACTATCGGAAGATTTCGCTGTTGTTGGTGTCGCAAGAAGACCTTGGACTAATGACGAATTACGCGAAAATGTAAAAAAATCAGTGAGCAGTTTCAAAAACAGTGACGCTGACATTGAAAAGTTTGCTTCACATTTTTATTACCAACCGTTTGACGTAACAGATGTCGCTTCTTATCAAGAATTAAAAAGCCTAACAGAAAGCCTTGATGAGCAATACAACGTGCCTGGAAATCGTATTTTCTATCTAGCAATGGCACCTGAATTTTTCGGAACGATTGCTTCGAATTTAAAAAATGAAGGTTTAACACAAACAGAAGGCTGGAGCCGCCTAGTCATTGAAAAGCCGTTTGGCCATGATTATCCTTCTGCTAAAGAATTAAATGAACAAATTCGCCATGCATTTAAGGAAGATCAAATTTATCGTATCGACCACTATCTCGGTAAAGAAATGGTGCAAAATATCGAAGTTATCCGTTTTGCAAATGCTCTATTTGAACCGATGTGGAACAACCAATACATTTCAAACATCCAAATTACGTCTAGTGAGACGCTTGGTGTAGAAGACCGTGGCCGTTACTATGAATCTTCAGGTGCCCTTCGAGATATGGTACAAAACCATATGCTTCAAATGGTGGCCCTACTTGCAATGGAACCGCCGATTAAATTAACACCGGAAGAAATTCGCAGTGAAAAAGTAAAAGTATTGCGTGCTCTTCGCTCTTTATCAGTGGATGAAGTAGATGATTATTTTGTACGAGGTCAATACGGCAAAGGTGTACTTGAAGGAGAAGAAGTTATCGGCTATCGCGAAGGAAACTCGGTTGATCCTGAGTCTAATACCGCTACATTTGTATCTGGTAAGCTTATGATTGATAACTTCAGATGGGCTGGCGTACCGATTTATATCCGTACAGGTAAACGCATGAAAGAAAAAGCAACGACAATTGTTGTACAGTTCAAAGACTTACCAATGAACCTGTACTTCAATAAAGATAAAGAAATTCATCCAAACTTGCTTGTCATTCATATCCAACCGGAAGAAGGCATTACGCTTCACTTGAACGCGCGTAAAACGCCAGGTGCCACATCATCCACACCGATTAACTTGAACTATTGCAATAACTGTGGAGATAAAATGAATACACCGGAAGCTTATGAACGCCTTATTTATGATTGCATGCTTGGAGATGCAACGAACTTTACTCACTGGGATGAAGTAGCCCTTTCTTGGAAATTTGTTGATACTATCTCAGAAGCATGGGAAAGCACAAAAGCACAAAACTTCCCGAACTACGAATCAGGTTCAATGGGACCAAAAGAATCAGACGCATTGCTTGCTGAAGACGGTTTCCACTGGTGGCCAGTCGGAGAAGACAACTTCTCACCTAAAGAGTAAATAAAAAAAGCAGCTGTAGTATACAGCTGCTTTTCTTGTTTTTTATTTTAACCACTCAGTATGGAATACGCCCTCTTTATCAACACGTTGATATGTGTGAGCTCCGAAGTAGTCACGTTGCGCTTGTAAAAGGTTCGCTGGTAGCGTTTCTGTACGGTAGCTGTCATAGTAGGCTAATGCACTTGAGAAACTTGGTACAGGAATACCTTGTTTAACCGCAATTGAAATAACTTCACGAAGAGCCGACTGATAGCCTTCTACGATATCCTTGAAGTATGGGTCTAACAATAAGTTTGTTAGATCTGCATCGCGATCGTAAGCTTCTTTAATTTTTTGTAAGAATTGTGCACGGATGATACAACCACCGCGGAAGATCATTGCAATATCACCGTACTGTAAATTCCAGTCATATTCTTCAGAAGCTGCTTTCATTTGAGCAAACCCTTGCGCATATGAACAAATTTTACTCATGTACAATGCTTTACGAATTGCTTCTACTAATTCGGTTTTATCGCCTTCAAATGCAGCTGCATTTGGACCGCTCAATACTTTGCTTGCTTTTACACGTTCTTCTTTCATAGCTGAAATAAAGCGTGCAAATACAGATTCCGTAATGATTGGTAGTGGTACACCTAAATCAAGCGCACTTTGGCTTGTCCATTTACCTGTACCTTTTTGACCTGCAGTATCTAAAATAACGTCTACAAGTGCTTTACCTGTTTCTTCATCTTTTTTCGTAAAGATATCAGCTGTGATTTCAATTAAGTAGCTATCTAGCTCGCCTTTATTCCATTCAGCAAATACTTCATGTAATTCATCTGTTTCTAAGCCTAATACGTTTTTCATGATGAAGTATGCTTCACAAATTAACTGCATATCGCCATACTCGATGCCGTTATGAACCATTTTTACGTAGTGACCTGCACCATTTGGTCCAATGTATGTGCAGCAATCATCGCCTTCAACTTTCGCTGAAATAGCTGTTAAGATTGGTTTTACAAGTTCATATGCTTCTTTTTGTCCGCCAGGCATGATTGAAGGTCCTTTTAATGCGCCTTCTTCTCCGCCGGATACGCCTGTACCGATGAAATGGATACCTAATTCTTCTAGCTCTTTGTTACGACGAATTGTATCCTGGAAGAATGTATTTCCGCCATCGATTAAAATGTCGCCTTTTTCTAAGTATGGTTTTAACGAATCAATTGTTGCATCTGTAGCAGCACCAGCTTTAACCATTAATAAAATTTTACGCGGTTTTTCAAGAGAATTAATAAACTCTTCCACACTGTATGTACCTGCAAAATTTTTACCTTCTGCTTCTGTTTTTAGGAACTCTTCTGTCTTTTCAGGAGAGCGGTTATAAACTGAAACAGAATAGCCTCTGCTCTCAATGTTTAGCGCCAAGTTTTTCCCCATAACCGCTAAACCGATAACACCGATTTGTTGTTTTGCCATGTTAAATTCTTCCCTTCATGTGTAATATGAATTGGTCAACCTAATCGTAACTGAACATATCATAAAGAAAGTTACAGATTCAAGTTTGATATAACCATAATCATACGTTTTATTATACACATTTGAAAAGAATCATGCTCACCGAACATTGATTATTTTGAAGAAAATTTCGATAAAATAAGTGAAATGAACGCAGTTACTAATCATCCGTACATTCTTAACTACCTTTAGACGCATTTTAACATTTTCTTAAACAATTACTTTTGTTAAAATATTAAGCAGTTAATCATTTCAATGAATTGATGATCAACACGGTTGTTACCGTTTTACTATATTTACTGCAGCTAAAAAAGCTGCACTAGTACTTATTTTGTTTTACGAAGAGGGATTTTATATATGACAAAACCAATCAAAGATCCGTTCAAAGAAAATTTTGATACGCTTGAAGAATTTGCTGATCGCATTAGCGAGGTATTGAACTGCCCTATTACGATTGAAGATGCTAATCATCGCTTACTAGCTTACAGCACCCATGATGAAAGAACGGACCAAGCGCGTATTGCTACGATTATTGGAAGAAGAGTTCCGGAAAAAGTCATTAACAACTTATGGAAAGAAGGCATTATTCCGAAACTGCTTGAGACAAATGAACCTGTGCGTGTGAAAAATATAAATGAAATCGGGCTTGGAGATCGTATAGCCATTTCTATCTGGAAAAATGAAGAAGTTCTAGGATTCATTTGGGCTGTGGAAATTGAGAAAGCCTTAGGCGATGAAGAAGTGGAGCTATTAAAAAAAGCTGCGAATGTATTAAAAAACAAATTGCTGCAGCTTCAAATTCGAAAATACAAACGAGAGGAGCGCTCACAGGAATTTTTCTGGAAATTATTAACTGGCCACATTCAGTCTCGCCAAGAAATTTCAGAAGCGTTTTATGAAGCTCAAATTACGGCTCCATCAGCGTTTTCCATTGCTATCTTCCGCTTCCAAGAAGATATTACGCCTGAAGCTGAACGCCAAATTTCGTATATGTTGAAAACAATGCACCGCTTAAAAATCGTTCTTTATACGATTGATTGCAATGATTTAATCTTACTGATTTCTTTGGATGCGGTTGAAAATCCTCTTGATGAACAGCGAGATTTTGTAGACTATTTTAGAGGAAACATGCATGAACGCTTTGATGTTACTCAAATTAAAGCCAGCTGCAGCAGTATTTATTCATCGCACGATCATATCGAAAAAAGCTATAAAGAAGCTTTGAACGTATTAGATATGAAAAGTAAGTTTCCAGAAGAAACAAAAGAGATTATTAACTATCAAGAATTAGGTATTTATCAATTTCTAGATGTTATTTTAGACAAGCGCGTTCAAGATCAATTTGAAAACCATTCTTTAAAGAAGCTAACTGATTATGACCTTCGTCATAACAGTAACTTGGTGGAGACTCTTGAAGTATTTTTAAATAATGATAACAATATTAATGAAGCAGCCAAAGAATTAAATGTGCATATGAATACACTTAGCTATCGATTAAAGCGAATTTCAGAGATTGGTGATATCAACTTAAAGGATGTTAATCAAAAAATGACTCTTTATATTGATATTAAGTTAATGAAATATAAAAAATAACAGATAATGTTATATTTTTTAACAGAAAGCTATTTATTTATTTTCCGATAAATAAATAGCTCTTTTTTTATGTTTTCTTCCCTTAATAATGTTAGATAACCTGACATAAAAATTAAAAATTCTGATAAGTAAGCGTTTACATTTGTGTGTTTAAACAAAAACCGCTTCTTCAATTCTTCTTTCTAGACAAAGAAATTTCACAAAACTTTCTTTATACTAAAGATACACAAACGACCAAGGGGGAAATTAATCATGATTATTGGCGTACCAAAAGAAATCAAAAACAACGAAAACCGAGTAGCGATTACACCAGCAGGCGTAGCATCATTTGTTGGTACAGGTCATCGTGTATTAATTGAAAATGAAGCAGGTATTGGAAGTAACTTCACAAACGAAGATTATGTAAAAGCCGGAGCTGAAATTGTTGAGACAGCAGCTGACGTGTGGGCACAAGCTGAAATGGTCATGAAAGTAAAAGAACCATTAGCAAGTGAATACGGCTATTTTAGACCAGGTCTTATCTTATTCACTTACCTTCACTTAGCAGCTGAACCAGCACTGGCAAAAGCATTAAAAGATAGCGGTGTAACGGCTATTGCTTATGAAACAGTGGCAGTCAATCGTACATTGCCTCTATTAACACCTATGAGCGAAGTAGCAGGACGTATGGCTGCTCAAATTGGTGCACAATTCCTTCAAAAATCAAACGGCGGAAAAGGAATTTTATTAGCGGGTGTTCCTGGAGTTAGCCGCGGAAAAGTAACGATTATTGGAGGCGGCGGTGTTGGTACAAATGCTGCAAAAATCGCAATCGGCCTCGGTGCTGATGTAACAATTATTGATTTAAGTCCTGAACGCCTACGTCAATTAGACGATATCTTTGGCAACCAAATCAATACGCTAGTGTCAAATCCTTATAACATTGCGGATGCAGTAGCAGAGTCAGATTTAGTGATTGGTGCAGTATTAATCCCAGGTGCAAAAGCTCCAAAACTCGTAACAGAAGAAATGGTGAAAACCATGAAGCCAGGTTCTGTTATTGTTGACGTAGCAATCGACCAAGGTGGTATCGTTGAAACAATTGACCACATTACAACACACGATCAGCCTACTTATGAAAAGCACGGTGTTGTACACTATGCAGTTGCGAACATGCCAGGAGCAGTTCCACGCACATCAACGATTGCTTTAACAAATGTAACGGTACCTTACGCACTTCAAATTGCTTCTAAAGGTGTTCACAAAGCAATCGCTCAAAACGAAGCGTTAAAATTAGGAGTGAACGTTGCAAACGGAGCTATTACGTACGAAGCAGTTGCACATGATTTAGGTTATGATTATGTATCAGTAGACGTAGCTCTTGAAAAAGAATTAGCTTCTATTTAATAGATAGTAAAAAACGTCCTTAAACCTCTGTTAAGGGCGTTTTTATTTTGAATAAACAGCAATTAGCTGTAAAAAACACGACTATTTAAAGCTTTGTGTATCTGTTCACCGGTAATCTCCGGTACCATTGGCCAGAATTCAGGAGTAGGAAACATAAGGTTGCTAGGCGTTCTATTATGATTACCATCTAATTCATGAAATGGTTCAGGATCATCTGTCTCGTTAAACCGATTCGTAATAAACATAAAGTGACCTAATTCATGTGCAAGAAGATACTCATCTGTACTTGCATTTGTCATAATCACAAGTGGAAAAGAGTTATAAGTTACAGCAAGAGTCGATGAATAGTCAAAATTAACAGGCCCAAATCTATTTCCATTCATATAAAATACGTATACATCAGCGTCTTGACAAACTTTTCGGCCAGTTTCAAGCATTGCTTGTACCATTGTAAGATGACTAGCTCCTCTAATTGGAAAATTTTCCGCATTACTTACAATGCCACTGATGTTTTCCAAAAAAACAAATGAACGTGTAATAGTAAATGTAACCCCCTGGATTAATTGGTTTTTCTCATATTGTTTCCATATCCTATTAGCAGCCGCTATGTCTCTTTTTACACGGTTGGGAACTGTAGACGGATTATCTTTAGAGTTTCGATCAACTTTAGCTCCTGGTAATACGATTATACAAACATTTAAAGTACCTGTCTTAACAGTTTTGAAGTTATCGCTCATTAAATTCGATTTCATATAACAGTCTTTGTGATTTCTCTTTTGAAGTTGTGATTGATTAGAAGAATCCGGGGCATCTTTATAACTGTCATGATTATAATGTTTTTTTATGTGAATCACCCTTTCTTAAGTTTCTATTCATTTTATTCATTAAGAAAAAGAGTGCTTGTACAATAAGGTAAAAAGCCTTTTAATAAGAGGTTTTTTAGCATGCGATTACTTGTGAAGGTGGTTACTCTTAAGTTTATGTAAAGTAAATGTTCAAACCACCTTATATCTCATTCGCTAACGTTCATTTAACTCATGCTTCACAGTCAGTCATGATAATTCTAAATTACACGTAGGATTCATACAGTTTTTAGAAATTGAATATCTACATTAAAAGCGATAAAATAGAAGAAAAAGTGAATGGAAGAAATTTATCTAAAACACATTGGGCAACTAAAAGCCGCCCGGTAGAAATTTTACTCTATTTTCTCTATGAACTTAAAATACGGGAGGATTTTTTATGACAATGAATAAAGCATTAACCATTGCTGGTTCTGATAGCAGCGGCGGAGCTGGCATTCAAGCGGATTTAAAAACATTCCAAGAACTTGGTGTTTACGGAATGACAGCTTTAACAACAATTGTAACAATGGATCCCGATAACAGCTGGTCTCATAACGTATTTCCACAACAACCTTCCACTGTTGAACAGCAGCTGAAAACAATTGTAAAAGGCGTAGGCGTACAAGCTCTAAAAACGGGTATGCTTGGCTCAGTGGAAATTATTGAACTAGCGGCAAAAACAATTGAAGAATACGATTTAAAAAATGTTGTAGTAGATCCTGTGATGGTATGTAAAGGAGAAGACGAAGCGCTTCATCCGGAAACAACTGTCAGCTTGCGTGATGTACTAGTTCCAAAAGCAACAGTCGTAACGCCTAACTTATTTGAAGCTAGTCAATTAAGCGGACTTGGCCCTATCAAAACGGTTGATCAAATGAAAGAAGCAGCCGTGAAAATTTCTGAACTTGGTGCCAAATATGTATTGATTAAAGGTGGAAGTAAATTAGCACACGAAAAAGCAATCGATTTGCTTTATGATGGAAAGACATTTGAGATCTTAGAGTCTGAACGTATTGAAACGACATTTACACATGGTGCTGGATGCACATACTCAGCTGCGATTGCTGCTGAATTGGCAAAAGGCAGTGACGTCAAACAAGCTATTTATACAGCAAAAGAGTTTATTACAGAAGCAATTCGCCATTCATTTGCTTTAAATCAATATGTCGGACCAACAAATCACGGTGCATACCGTCGTAACAAAGAAAAAGTAACAAACTAAAAGCATGCCTAGAGGCATGCTTTTCTATTTTGCTTATTGTTTGACTGTTTCAAGCGCATTTAAGATAGCTTGAGCTACGCCGTGCTCGTCATTTGTTCCTGTTACGATATGGGCAAACTCTTTGATTTCTTGAGGGGCATTTCCCATCGCTACGGCACGTCCAACTCGCTGAAACATCGATACGTCGTTATAATTGTCTCCAATGGCCATCGTTTCTTCTAAAGAAATATGGCGTTCTTGAACAAATGATGTAACCGCAATTCCTTTTTGAGCATTTTCATCATTTATTTCAATATTTTCTTTACCAGATGCACTGACTGCAATAGAATCTAACTTCACAAGTTCTACTTTTGCCTGTTCTAACTTTTCTTCATCAAAAGAGAAAGCAAGCAGCTTATAAATGTCCTTGTTTGGATCTTGAAACAGCGCTTCATACTCTTCAATAAGCTTTACTCTGCCGCTATTGAAACGCTCTTTTGCCGCTTCTAACGATTTTTCATAATTATCTTTTAAGCTAGCACTTAAATAAATATCCATTAATACGGACAAAGCTTTTTCATAGTCATTTGAATACGTACCTTCACTTGTATAGACTTCAAAGTACAGCTGAAACTTCTTAAAAATATCTTCTACTTCACGAATAGCTTCCATCGTCATGCCTACTGAATATTGTTTTTCCCCTTGTGGATTGCGAAGCTCTGCTCCGTTTGCACAAATTAAATATGTATGAAGTCCTGCTTCTTCTAAAACATAACGCGCTTCTTCATAAGAACGTCCCGTAGCAACAACAACTTCCACCCCTGCCTTTTGAGCTGTCTTAATCGCTTGGGCATTTTCTTTACTTACAACTTGTTCACTATTTACTAGCGTTCCATCCATATCGATCGCAATACATTTAATCATGATGTACCCCTTCCTATGTATCTTTGCTCTCTTATTTTATTCTAGCATATGTTTTTTAGCGCTTTGCTACTTGCATGTAAAAGATTTACTAATTTTTTGTATACGCGCTGTTATAATCTGTTCCTTTTCTTGCTTTCTCGAAAACCTCTTTGATCGTCTTTACATGCAAATCAGCTGTTGAATATACGCGAAAATTCACATCCTCTTCCCTCAGATGCTTACCAACGCCGATAGAAACCATATCTGTTTGATTAATAGCTTTTATACCTGCCTCTCCATCTTCTATTGCCACACATGCATCGGGTTTTACTTCTAATTGATCGGCAGCTGTCAAAAATATTTCTGGATCTGGTTTTCCCTTCTTGATTTTCCTTACATCCACAATACAATCAAAAAAAGAGCGTATTCCTAGCGCATCTATTACAGTATTTGCATTCGAACTAGAAGAAGCAATTCCCATTTTAATGCCTTGTTTTTTACAATCTTCTAACAACATTTTAATGCCTGGAAGTAAATGATCTTCTGTCATTTCTCTTATTAAAGCCTGATAATGCTTATTCTTTTCATAAGCAAGCTCTTCTTTTTGTTCCACTGTCAGGTGTACATTGCCTTGCGCAGCAATGAGCTCTACAGTTCTCATCCGGCTGATTCCCTGCAGCTGTTGATTTAGTTCTTCAGAAAACGAAACGTTAAGTTGATCTGCTACTTTTTTATTTGCTCTATAATATAAATGTATTGTATCTGCAATAACACCGTCTAAATCAAAAATAATCGCTTGTAGCTCTTCTTTTTTCATATTATCCTCCTCTGTACCTATCTTTATGCCATTACTTAAATGCTTTTATTACATCCCACCATGTTAAAATACCGTTGATATTGTTCACTTTATCATAAAAATTTTTTCATCATTTATAATTTATGAATAAATTTTTCAAAAAAGAGAAATTACAGTATTGCATTATGAAAGCCCTTTTATTACAATAGGTTTATGCAAACGGTTGCACTGTCTTAAAAATATAGTTTATCAAAAAATAAAATGAAAACCCATACATAGGGGAAGGGGAAAAACTATGAAGAAGTTCTTTTCATTTGATTTTTGGCAGAAATTTGGTAAGGCTTTATTAGTAGTAGTAGCGGTTATGCCCGCAGCTGGTATTATGATTTCACTTGGAAAACTAGTTGCAATGACTGGGGGAGACATCACTGCTGTACAAACAATTGCACGAGTGATGGAAGATATAGGATGGGGTATCATTACAAATCTTCACATCTTGTTCGCTGTTGCCATCGGGGGATATTGGGCAAAGGAACGTGCTGGCGGTGCATTTGCTGCACTCATTGCATTCATTCTTATTAATCGAATTACAGGAGCCATTTTTGGAGTTAAAGCAGAAATGCTCTCAGATTCAAAAGCAACGGTTCAATCACTGTTTGGACAAGAATTAGTTGTAAAAGACTACTTCACATCTATTTTAGGATCTCCCGCTCTTAACATGGGAGTATTCGTAGGAATTATCGCTGGTTTCTTAGGCGCAAATTTATTCAACAAATATTACAATTATGATAAATTGCCTGAAGCCCTTTCGTTTTTTAACGGCAAGCGCTTCGTACCGTTTGTAGTCATCGGTGGTTCAGTTGTAACGGCACTGCTTTTATCCATTGTGTGGCCGTTCATCCAAGGTTCGCTAAACAGCTTCGGACAGTGGATTGCAACATCTAGAGATACAGCTCCTATTCTGGCACCATTTATTTTCGGAGCATTAGAGCGTCTCCTTCTTCCGTTTGGTCTTCATCATATGCTGACAGTTCCTATGAACTATACGGAGCTAGGCGGTACGTACAAAATTTTAACGGGTTCTGGAGCAGGTTCCACTGTTGCCGGTCAAGATCCTTTGTGGCTTGCTTGGATTGCAGACTTAAATAACTTCCGTGCTGCAGGAGATATGGACAGCTACAAGCAGCTCTTACATGACGTTACACCTGCACGATTTAAAGTAGGACAGATGATTTTATCTTGTGCGTCATTAATTGGAATTGCTTTAGCAATGTATCGCAACGTAGATCCTGACAAACGTTCGAAATATCGTTCAATGTTCTTTTCAGCTGGACTAGCTGTTTTCTTAACAGGCGTAACAGAGCCGATTGAATTTATGTTCATGTTCGCGGCGCCTCTTCTATACGTCGTATACGCCATTATGACAGGACTGGCTTTTGCCATTGTTGATATTGTTCATGTTCGCGTACACTCATTTGGCGTAATTGAACTATTAACACGTACACCAATGATTATCAAAGCCGGACTATGGGCTGACTTAATGAACTTTGTCATCGCCTGCCTTGTATTTTTTGGCTTAAATTTTGGAGTGGCAAACTTCTTAATTAAACGTTTTAACTTCCCAACACCGGGACGTAACGGAAACTATATCGATGAAGAAACAACTGCAACAAGCAGCAAGCAGGTGAAAAATGATTCGCTTGCCCCAGTCATTATTGGACTGCTTGGCGGAGAAAACAATATTGAAGACGTGGATGCTTGTATGACTCGCTTACGTGTAACGGTAAAAGATATACATGCCGTTGCAGGAGAAAGTGAATGGAAACAAAACGGAGCCCTTGGTTTAATCTTGAAAGATAAAGGGGTACAAGCTATTTATGGACCTAAAGCGGATGTTTTGAAATCCGACATTCAAGATTTGTTAGGAGCTTAACATAATGAAGCTATTAACGTTAAATTGCCACTCTTGGCAAGAGGAAAATCAGCTAGACAAGTTATCTTGTCTAGCTGAAGTAATTAAAAAAGAAAAATATGATGTCATTGCTTTACAGGAAGTAAGCCAAAAAATAGACGCGCCTTATGTATATGACTACATTCGCAGCGATAATTACGCTTGGCTTTTAGCAAAAGAACTGGGTAAGCAAGGTGAAGACTATCAATTGGTATGGGATTTATCTCATATAGGCTATGAAGTGTATGAAGAAGGAATTGCCATTTTAACGAAACACCCGATTATTGAAGAGCATTCATTTTTTGTTTCACAAACGTCAAATATTGACTATTGGAAAACGAGAAGAATTGTTGGAGCAACAATCGAATATGAAAAAGAACTCCTTACTTTTTATTCTTGTCATCTTGGCTGGTGGGATGACGAGGAAGAGCCATTCAAGCAGCAAGTTGATACGCTGCTAGCTCATGTACACAAAGATAACCCATTTTTCTTACTTGGAGACTTTAATAATGACGCTCATAGACGACATGAAGGTTACGACTACCTGTTGAGCCAAGGCCTCTATGATACGTATACTCTATCGAACAAAAAAGATAGCGGTATTACAGTTCAAGGGAACATTGCTGGATGGGATGATAATGAACGGGCGCTGCGCCTTGATCTCCATTCTATCGAGTCATGCGCAGGATATTCAATCATCGACTGTAGTTTTTAACGGCATACATTATCCCGTTGTTTCTGACCATTTTGGGGTAAGCGTTGAAGTGAAATAAGTGACATAAAGCGAACGAATAGCGTTCGCTTTTTTCTTGTGATTATGATTATGTAAAAATCATCTTCTTTACTGCTTTATCTATCGTTTTATAAGTGTCCGATAAACTTTCGCATTTTAAAAAGTAGGTGTGCTATAATATTGTGATGTTGACGATATGCAACCCATTTTTGCATGTTTATCAATGAAATCGCTCAACTTAATAGTAAGATGATACATGTAAGCTCTATTTAAATGAACACCCGTTGTCATTATCATAAACTAATAAAGAAAAATAGGTGTGAAACAATCATGAAAATTTTGTTGATTTCAAATATGTATCCTTCTGAACAATTCCCGAGCTATGGTGTATTTGTTCAAAACACTGAAAAAATTTTAGTTCAACATGGTATTCAAGTTGATAAAATTGTCATGCAAAAAAAGACAAGCAAATTAAGCAAGCTTTTTAGCTATGCTTCTCATTATGCTAATGTCATTGTGACGGGCTTAACAAAAAATTACGACTATCTTTACGTACATTATGCATCTCATAATGCTCTTCCGCTGCTGATTCTCAAAAAGCTAAAGAAGAATGTGAAGATTGTGACAAACGTGCATGGTTCAGATGTTGTACCTGAAGTAGCTTCACAGGAAAAATATCAGCCTAGAGTAAATGACTTATTGCACCATTCCACTAAAATTATTACTCCTTCTCCCTACTATAAAGGGCTCGTTGAAGAGAAATATAAGGTTCATAATCCAATCTATATTTTTCCAAGCGGAGGAGTGAATAAAGATCTGTTTCATCCTTATCCAGATAAAAGCAAAGCTTATCAAGAACTAAACTTGGACCCTACTATCCGTTATATTGGATGTGTAAGCCGCATTGATGTGGGTAAAGGATGGGAATACTACCTTCAAGCAATTGCAAAAGCTGAACAACAAACGCCCACTTCTTACAAATACTTATACGTTGGAAGCGGAAAAGACGAAGCTGCATTTAAGGAAATGATCAAGACTCTGGGCCTAGAGGGAAAAGTCATCCATTTTCCTCTGCTTCCTCAGTCGTCTCTTGCTTACGTATATAATGCGATTGAAGCATTCGTGTTTCCGACCGTAAGAAAAGGAGAAAGTTTGGGCTTAGTCGGCCTCGAAGCTATGGCTTGCGGAGCACCCGTGATTGGGAGTCAGATTGGTGGTCTAAAAGATTACATTATAGACGGAAAGAATGGTCTATTCTTTGAGCCTAAAAATGTAGATGAACTAGCTTCACAGCTACAGGCTTTTATTAATCTTCCTGAAGATGTGAAACAGCAAATGTCTCAACAGGCGTTACAAACAGCAAACCGCTACACAGTAGATGTAATTGCTGAACAACTCCCAACAATTTTTTTTGATGAGGTGGAAAAATGAAAGTCGCAGTTTTAATTCCTTGTTATAACGAGGAAGTAACAATTGGAAAAGTAATTGACGATTTCAAACGCGAACTGCCTAGTGCAGATATTTATGTATACGACAACAATTCAAAAGATCGTACAAGTGAAATTGCACTTGAACACGGCGCAATCGTCAAAAAAGAATTTAAGCAAGGAAAAGGAAACGTTGTACGTTCAATGTTTCAAGAAATTGATGCAGATTGTTATGTCATGGTAGATGGGGATGATACGTATCCTGCAGAATTTGTTCATCAATTAATTGACCCTATTAGAAATCGAGAAGCTAACATGGTCATTGGAGATCGTTTATCAAACGGAACGTATCTCGAAGAAAACAAACGTGCTTTCCATAATTTTGGTAACAACTTAGTACGTTCTTTAATTAACGGCCTGTACAAAAGTAACATTAAAGATATCATGACAGGTTATCGTGCGTACGATAAATTATTTGTAAAATCAATTCCTGTGATGAGCCCAGGATTTGAGATTGAAACAGAAATGAGTCTTCACGCGTTAGATAAACGATTCCGCCTAAAAGAAATCGCGATCGATTATCGCGATCGACCTGAAGGCAGCGAATCGAAACTTAATACGTTCTCTGATGGATTTAAAGTGTTACGAATGATTTTTACGTTATTTAAAGAGTACAAGCCGCTTCAGTTCTTCTCCATTTGGACAGTGTTGTTTATTGTCGCAGGATTAGCTGTTGGTGCTCCGGTACTTTATGAATTTTTTGATACAGGCTTTATTACCAAAGTACCTTCATCTATCTTAGCAACTGGATTGATGGTGTTAGGTGTTTTATCTTTCGTCTGTGGATTAATTCTAGATACAATCGCTTCATTAAATCGCAAGCAATATGAATTAGAACTAAATAAAAAAATTGAACAGATTGAACAAGTAGGAGAATAACAATGATGAAGAATAAAAAAAGTATTTTACTGCTTACAGTAACAGCTTTAATTATTCTTATCGGTTTAAGTATTGGTAATCCAGACGGTGTTCACTATCTTTCCCTTTTTGCTGCACTTGTATTTACCATCATAAGCTCTATTTTTATTTATAAAAATAGAGCTTATGCTTCATTTAAACCGCTAGAATGGCTATTGCTGATTGTTTTTTCGTTTATCGTACAGTTTTCACTTTTAGATAACTTACATATGACGAGCTCAACTATTTTTTCACTCGTTTTGTATGCCATCAGCCGTACTTTATTGGCAATGCTGCTGACGGCCGCTGTACTCAGCGCTATCAAACAGATAAACGATTTTCACTACACATTTGCACACCCAAAGCGTTATCTAGGAATTGTTACGATTCTTATTTTAGCTGTTAGTCTATATTACTGGTTCGCCTTTTTCCCAGCGGCCATGACTCCTGATTCATTAGCACAGTGGAGACAGGCACATAACGGAGAATTTAACGATTGGCACCCTATTATGATTACGTGGCTCATTATGCTGCTGACAAAAATATGGGATAACCCAGGAATTGTAGCGTTCACGCAAATTGTTGTTGTAGTGAGCATATACGCCTATACATTTGACTTTTTCATTAAACGCAAAGCACATCCTGTTATGATTGGACTTTTAACAGCTATTATTGTCATTATTCCAAGCTTCTTAATCTTTTCAATTATTATTTGGAAAGACATTTTATACAGTGCTTTTCTGCTGTTTTTTACGGTTAACATTGCAAAAATTTATCTGTCAAAAGGTGCTTGGGTTAAAAGTAAAGCGAGCTTTTTCTTACTTTTACTTTCCGCATTTGGAGTAGCTTTCTTTAGACATAATGGTTTTCCTGTATTTGTTTTGACTTTCCTTTTAATGATTGTCTTATTCAGAAAAAATTGGAAACCTCTTGTCACGATTTTCTTAGTCGTCTTTATTTTACAAAAGATTGTTACAGGCCCTGTGTTCACGTGGCTTGATGTAAAACCTTCAGATCCAAATGAAGCTTTGTCTATTCCAACTCAACAAATTGCAAACATCATTTCAAATGATGGAGAGATGTCAAAAGAAGAGCGCGAATATTTTAATAAAGTGCTCCCTATTGAATTGTGGAAAGAAAAGTATAATCCATACAAAAGCGATCCAATTAAATTCACGTGGAAATACTACGACCGCGAGTTTATTTTTAATGATTTAGGCCTTTACTTTAAGAACTATGCTAGCATTGTCATCAAAAATCCTTATCTAGCAACGGAAGGCTTTCTCAAACAAACAGCTTTAGTATGGCAAATCAATCCTTTTAAAGATGGCTACACGGATACGTACGTAACCAACATTTATTACGGCAATGATTTAGGTCTTAAAAATAAAGTAATCGAGCCGTTTATTACACATACTGCCAATGCTTACTTAGCTATTTTTAAGCACCCTGTTTTTACATTCTTATGGAAACCAGCTTTTTATCACTGTGTCATTTTATTATTTTCATTAATGCTAGTGATTCGAAGAGGAATTACGTCCCTTATTATTGTCATTCCTTGGGCACTTAACACGCTTTCTGTTCTTGCGGCACTGCCGGCTCAAGATTTTCGATATTTATTAGCAAGCGTATTTGTGTCTTTCTTCTTTATTGGTCTTCCTTTTATCCGATTTGATCAGAAAGAAAAGGATGTGACCTCCTGATGGAGAGCAATTATAACAAAAAGCTAGGAATCACACTCATTATCGTGGCTTCCCTGTTTACAGCTGTTGGACAACTTTTTTGGAAGTTGTCCGAAGCTTCATTTAACTTAAATTTAATTATTGGTTTTTTCCTTTATGGATTAGGAGCGGTGTTTATGATTGCCGCTTTTAAATTTGAAAGAGTTTCCTTGCTTCATCCATTTTTAAGCCTAGGATATGTCATCAGCATCGCTCTTGGTTTCTTTCTATTAAATGAAACCATTAGCCCTATGAAGCTGGTCGGTACTCTTATTATTATCGTAGGTGTAATTTTAGTAGGTGGCCAAGATGAATAGTATCCCACTTTTAATTATTATGACTCTTTTAGGTTCAGTTGGAGCTGTCTTTTTCAAGTATATTTCTACGTATTTAAATGAAAAAAAGATAAAGCTAGCGCTTATTTGTTTTGTGGGTGGCGGCCTTTTTTACGGGGCGGCAGCTCTGCTTAATGTGTATGTTTTAACGCTGTTACCTTATTCTATTGTATTTCCGCTCACGTCTATTACGTACATTTGGACATTAACATTCGGTTACTTTTTAATTAAAGAAAAAGTTACAACAAAACAAGTTATCGGCTGTATTCTTCTAATTGTCGGATGCTTCTTTATTGCTAATAGTTGATGAGATAACTTGAAAAGGTAGGAGTTTCGCATGAAAAACTTAAAATTCGCGAGCATTTTACTGCTCATATCAACATTATTTTTGAAATTTTCTAGTATGATTCGTGATTTAGTTATTGCTAACTATTTCGGTACAAGTTATATTGTCGATTCATACAACGCAGCAATGATTATTCCAAATGCTTTTATTTTATTTATGTTAACGGGGATGAAGGATGCGTTTATTCCTAGTTATTTACGTTATGAAAAAGAAAATAAAGGAAAGGTTCATTTGACTAATATTGTTAAATCAACCTTTCTTATTTGTTTCATTATTTCGGTTCTCGGATCAATTGCGGCTTTCTTTTACTTTCCCGCTTCGTATTCTAATTTTTCTAAAGCAGCAATTGAACTAGGAATTTATACGGGCGTTATGTACTTTTTATCTCTTTCACTAGTTGGAGTGAATGCCGTATACGAAGGTGTATTTGATGCACGAAGTCAATATTCTTTCTCTGTGTTTTCTCAAACGGTTGTTGTATTATTTACAATTTTAAGTACAATCCTATTACATTCAATTATGGGCGGCTATGCAATTGCTCTTGGCTATTTTATAGGAACTATTGCTTCTTTCTTAATTAAAGTTGTCTATTTTAAACCGCAGCATCTGCTGTTATGGAAGCAAAAAATTGACCGTGATGAAGTGGTGGCTTTTTATAAAGTATTCATCCCTGTTGGTGTAACCATTATGGTCGGTCAAATTAATTTAACTGTCAACTTCTTCTTTGCCGGTTCCTTTGGTGAAGGCGTTATTTCATACTTGAATTATGCTTTCAGACTTGTAAGTATTCCCCAGGCAATATTCGGGGTTACGGTCGCAACCATTATTTATCCGCTGATTGCAAGAGCCATTTCTGAAAAAGATGAAGAGCGCTTTAAATCAGGAATTGAAAAAGGGATTACGTTTATGCTGATGCTGCTGATTCCGACGATTGTTATCATGATCTTTTATATGAAAGACATTGTAATGATTGCTTACCAGCGCGGTGCATTTGACGCACATTCGACGTTAAAAACAACAGATGTATCTTATTATTACCTAGGTTCGGTGTTTTTCTATTCCCTGCAAGCTGTTCTTGCAAAAGGATTTTATTCTCTTCAAAAAGGTTATCTTATTATGAGAGCAGGCTTATTATCCATTGTGTTAAATATCATCTTTAACATGATTTTCACTAAATTTATGGGATACCAAGGATTAGCACTTTCCATGTCAGTAGTTGCCTTTTTCTATACGGCTATCGTATTCGTTATGCTGGCAAAACAAATCAATCACTTCCATTACGGATATCTAGTAAAAGAAACAGGAAAAATTCTTTTAGCTTCCGTACCTGTTGCGATCGTCATGTTCTTCTTAAAGGACATCGCATTTTTGAATTCATTACATGTTATCTTACGATTTGGTATTGTCTGTATTGCAGGTGGTTTAGTATACTTAATGTCGACGCTATTATGCAGAGTAGAAGGTGTTATGCTTTTAGTTAAAAGAAAACGTTAATTCACGTAAAACAGGAGAGTACTATATGAAGAACACATACTGGTTATTTTTTCTGTTCGTTGGTTTTATTTCAATTCAGCCGATTATTGATATGCTAACGACGTACATGGTTTTGAACATGGATAGTGGTCTCTCAATTGGGGTTGTTATTCGCTTTCTATATATGATTTTTGCAGGTGTCCTACTTTTAGTGTTTGCCAAACAATCAAAATGGGCTAGATATTCGATTATCTACCTTATTGTTTTTGCACTCTTTCTTGGACTCAACATCTACTTAAATCATCAATGGAAAGATCCTTATTATATTGGGCAAGAAATTAAATTTTTCAATAAAGTTGTTTATATGAACGTTACGCTGCTTGGAATGATTGTGATATTTTCACATTATCGATCATCTGTGGATGTAAAAAGAATACTGAGCAAAAACTTATTAACTGCTTCACTCATCATCAGTATTGTTTTTATCGGTACAATGCTAACGGGTACAGCACTAGAGAGTTATCAGTATAATAAAATTGGGTTTAAAGGCTGGTTTTATGCAGCGAATGAGCTAGGCGCAACCATTGCTATTTTGCTTCCTCTCACACTGCTTTTAGCTTTAGATAAAGTACGTTCGTTTTCAAAAGCTTATTACTGGATTCCTTTTATCTTGTTAGCCGTTTCGTCCATCATGCTTGGAACGAAAGTAGGCTTAGGTGCCGTTATTCTTTCTTTAGTTGTAGCAACAGTTGTCTTATTTGCAAAATTATTTACGAATAAACGCAGCTTAATTAAAGCCAACTTAGTAATCTCAATTCTGCTTTTAATTGTAACCGGAGCAACTACTCCGATTTCTCCAGCTTATAAAAACACTTATACGCACATCGATATGTTAGAGGCTAAAAAAGAGAAAACAGAGAAAGAAAAGCCAGAAAAGAAAGAAAAAGAAAAGCCGGCTAAAAAGAAAAAACAAAAGGAATCAAATTTAGATGACAAAGATATTCAAAATCTGATTCTAAGCAGCCGTGAGCAATTCTTAGCTCATCATAAGGAAGAGTATGCAAAAGCACCTATTGCACGAAAAATGATAGGTATGGGCTTTTCTGGAGACTATACAAAGCAGCTTCCGCCAAAGATGATTGAAATGGATTTTTATGATTTGTTTTTCTCTTTAGGTATCATCGGATTTTTACTATGGGTTCTTCCACTTCTAGTAGTTGGTTTAACCGTGTTGGTTCGATTATTTAAAGACCCATCACAGCTTCTTGATGAAAGCTTTATGATGTATAGTACAGCAATTGTATTAGCTCTTGGAATTGCTTTTGTAGCTGGGCATGTCTTCACCGCACCAGCCGTTACTATCTATTTTGCAGCAGCTGCTGCTTATCTGTTCGTCATTCATTTTAAACAAAGACAAGCATAAAAAAAACAGGTCATTAACGGCCTGTTTTTTTATCTTTTTAATGGCTGAAGGCTTAACACCGTGTCACCCGCATTAACGTTTATTTCTTGATCATGAGCAAAAAAACTCAATGCCTTTCCTTGCTTGCTCACTGCTAGTAAAAGAGAATCATCGCTTTTCTCCTCAAGATATGTTTCAAACGTATATTCATCCGTAATTTTTGTATTGTAAATCGTATATCCGTGCTCCATTTTATGATGCAGAAACTCCCACGTAATTCCTTTCTTAAAGAGCATACGTCCTCTTACTGTGTGCATAATTTCATCAACATCTTCTCTTGAATCTTCTTGGTCACGAATGCTCAATTGAAAAACATTGTTCCGCCCCATATCTTGAAGAAAAGCAGTACAAACAAGCGCATTATATGCATCTAACTCAGTTGCAGCAATCACATATTCATAAGGAGTTAAGTCTAGATGATATTCCGTTTGCTCAGCTAGTACTTCTCCGTGATAAACATTTACCTCCGCTCTGCGCGCAACTCTTAACCGCTCCCACGAAGAATCAGCAACTAATACTGGATAGCCTAGCTGTTTTAACTTCGTTGCAAAGGCAACCGTAAAATCATTGCTTCCTACAAGCAAAATACCAGGTTCTTCTCCAATTGATAAATCAAGCTTCTTAGCTAGCCATGAAAGAGAAAAACCGTGTGCACAAACCGTAGCAAACACTAAAGCAAATGTCAGCGTTGTTAGGATGGAAGCATCTTTAAATCCTTCATCAATTAGTACTTTCGCAAAGTAGCTCGAGACCGTTAACGCCACAATTCCGCGCGGGGCAATCCAGCCAATCAGTATTTTTTCTTTTATAGATAAATCTGTGCCTACCGTTGATAAAAAGATGGAGACCGGTCTGACAATAAACAGCATAAGTAAAACAAACAAAATAATATTCCAATGAAAAATTTCAGTAATGGTCTTCATCGTCAGTCCAGCCGTTAACATAATAAAAATAGTAGAAGTTAATAGAACCGAAATATTCTCTTTAAAGTGTCGCATATCACTAATAGACGAAATATGCATATTAGCAAGGGTAATCCCCATCGCTGTTACTGCTAGAAGACCTGTTTCATGCTTAATTTCATCAGCTACTGTAAAGCAGGCAATAACGACAATAAATACGACCGGAGATTTTAAATACTCTGGAATATGCCCCTTTTGAAACATCCATCCTATTCCGCGGCCAAGAATCCATCCTATTAAAACGGCAATAATAGAGGCTACGAAGAAAAAGAGAATTGTTTTTCCACTCACTTCTCTCAGCACTAAAAATTGAACAATTTCAAACGAAAAAACGGCCAACAGTGCACCAAATGGATCGACAATAATACCTTCCCATTTTAAAATCGCTGCTGGTTTTGGTTTTAATTTAGCTTGTCGTAAAAGAGGTAAAATTACGGTTGGACCCGTCACAATAAAAAGCCCTCCGATAACAATTGCCACCGCCCAGGATAAATCCGCTATATAATGAGCAGCTAAAGAGCCTAACATCCAAGCTAGCATGGCTCCCAGTGTCACAATGCGAAACACGGGCTTTTCGATTCCTCTTACCTCTCTCATGTCTAAGTTCAAGCTGCCTTCAAATAAAATAACAGCTACAGCAATCGATACAAAAGGATCAAAAAGCTGAGCAAACTGTGCTTTAGGATCAATTAAACCTAAAATAGGGCCTGTTAGCAGTCCGATAATCGACATCACGACAATTGCTGGTAGCTTAAATCTCCAAGCCAGCCACTGAGATAGAACTCCTAGTCCCACTACAAGTGTGATATGTACAAGCATAGGTTCCATTGTATCTTCCTTCTCTCGTTCGCATAATGTGTATATATTTTCCCTAAAATAAACCGATGTTATACAGGAAGAAACAAACACTACCTTGTTTTACCACTTTTTCAAAAATGCTAAACGCCTCTCCCCTCTTTGAATCCAAGCTATTTTCCTTCGTTCGACACATATCTTACTCATGTTTGTCGAATTTCACTTTAGTATAAAATAGTAAAAAGCCTTTAGCTGCTGCTAAAGGCTTTTTGCCGGATGATCCAATTCATATAGCTTTTGATAGTGACTGTTCGTAGCAAGTAATTCCTCATGCGTTCCGCGAATGGCTATCTTTCCATCTTGTAGGAATAAGATTTCATCCATCTTTTCCATCCCAACTAAATTATGTGTAACCCAAATTAAAGTTTTGTCGTGAAGAGTTTCAAAGATAGTGGATAACAAACTCTTTTCAGTCACGGTATCCAACCCTGCAGTTGGCTCATCCAGCATAACAATTGGCGTACGCTGAAGTAGAACACGTGCTAACGCAATCCGCTGACGTTCTCCTCCTGAAAAGCGCTGACCTGTTTCGAGCATGGACGTTTGATATCCTTGATGCAAACCTTCCACAAGGGAGTGCATATTGACTTGCTTCATTGCCTCAATTACCTCTTCTTTTGTAGCCTCTTCATTAGCTAGTAATAAATTGTTTGCTACGCTTGTATTAAATAAATAAGGATTTTGATTTAATACAGAGATGAGTTTTGGTACATCTTCACGAACTTCAACAACAGACTGACCGTTTAGTTGAACTGTACCTTCTGTAGGCAATAAGGAGCCTTGCAGCAGCTTTAACAGAGTCGACTTTCCAGCTCCGCTCTTGCCAAGAATCGCAATTTTTTTCCCTGGCTCGACTTGAAATGAAAGATCATGAATGACTGACTCTTCCTCATTGCTATAGCGAAAGCTTACATGCTCGACTTTTAAGCTAACCGAGTCCCATGAACCTTTGTAAGGTAGGGAAAGAGTATGTTTTTTCTTTCCATTCACAGATTCCCAGTTCTTTTCCATTTCCTGCACTCTATTTAATGACTCTTCAAATTGAGGAATTTTTTCTACTGCATTAGATACCGGCAGCAGTGCTTCAGATAAAGGAAATACTACTAAAATAAAAGCAGCAATAAAAACACCTGCAAGCTCTTTGTCTGCAAAAAGAGAAGCCCCAAACCAAATCATTGTGACAATTAAACCTGCTACAATAACTTGGCCAATCAATTCTCGGTAATACGTCCATAGTTTAAGCTTACGATCCATGCGGTCTAGCTCATCTTCTGTTTTGTTATACGAATGAAAAAATGACTGCTGCTGACCGCTTAACACCCAATCAGCAACTCCTAAAAACCCGTCTGTGACCTTAGCATATAACTGTGCTTTGCTTGATTTATATCGCTGATTGGCCGCTTTCATATGCCAAAGGGAAAAAAGCGGCATCACTACTACTAATAAAAATAAATAGATGGCAATCAAACATGCAAACTTTAGGCTAAAGAATCCTAAAGCTACAATCGAAATAACGTATAAAATAACAGCTGAGATTGTTGGAAGAATGGTACGCAAGAACAAGTCTTGTAAACTTTCAATATCTTCAGCGAGAACCGCTAAAACATCTCCCGTTCGATAGCGGGATGTAGCAACTAACGGTTCAATCAAATGATAAAGACGTGTACGCATCTTAGCTAAAATGCGAAGAATAAAATCGTGACTAACAAGACGCTCCGCATAACGAAAGGCGGCTCGACTTAAACCAAATGTACGCACAAGCACAATGGGAACGTACACCAGTAAGATTGTTTCTGGACGTAAGGAAGAAGCTGAAATCAAGTAACCTGATGTGAACATTAGCGCACAAGCAGAACCAATCGTTAACAAGCTTAGTAATAAGATAGAAAAGATACGATATTTATACGTTTTAAAGTAGGGCCATATCCAACTTTTATATTTCATCATATCTCCTCCTCTTCATGTAAAAATTGATAGTAAGCTCCTTTTTTTCGAATCAGTTCTTGATGATTGCCGACTTCTGCAACCTTTCCGTTCTCTATTACAACAATGAGGTCCATATCTTTCATCCAATGCAGACGGTGCGTAGCTAAAATAAATAACTTGTCTTGAAACATCGTTAAAATATCTTGCTTTAATTCATATTCCGTTTCAATATCTACTTGCGCCGTTGGTTCATCAAGCATAATAATAGGGCGATCGCTCAGAAACGCCCTAGCTAGGGCAATCCTTTGAGCTTGGCCGCCGCTAAGCTGCCGTCCTCCATCTCCTATCACTTCATTTTCCTTCTTAGGCATCTGTTGAATCGTAGATAAAAGTCCTGCTTTCGTTAAGGCATCTTCATAATCATAAGAACCGCCTCTATCCTGATAAAATTCAATATTTTCTTTCACTGTTCCATTAAAAATAAATGGGTGCTGAGGGATATACGTAATCTGCTTTTGCCAAGCATCTGAGCGTAAATCAACCGGCACGCCGTTTACTTCAGCAGACCCTTCTGTAAATTGTACAAAGCCGCTCAGTATATCAATAAGCGTCGATTTTCCAGCTCCGCTTTTTCCTATAATCCCAATTTTTTTACTTCCTTTAACATGAAGTGACACATCTTCAAGAGAAGGCGGCTGCTCTTCGTCATATTTTACGGTGATATGACGCAATTGAATTTCACTGTTTTCCGTCCAATCAGGAACATCTTCTTCTTTAGCCGACGGTTTTTCAGCCTGCTTTACAATCTTAATTAATGCATCTCCGGATTCTTTTCCGTCTAATGTTGCATGATAATCGTTTCCGACTTCCCGTATCGGCAGGAAGTATTCAGGCGCCAGCAATAAAATCATAAGTGCAGGCTCTAACGTCATCGAACCGTTCACTAGCCGCAAACCGAGCATAACAGCCACGATGGCTACAGATAACATCGTAAAGAAATCTAAAGCAAACGTAGATAAAAAAGCAATTCGGAGCGTTCCCATTGTCGCTTTTCGATAGCGGTCACTGACTCTTCCAATCGTTTCAGCATGCTCCTTACTTTTCCCGAGAAATGTTAACGTTTCTAATCCTCGAAGCGAATCTACAAAGTGATTGGACAGCACATGATACGTCTCCCATTGGCTATCTATTTTTTTCTGGGCAGCCAGTCCAAGTAAAATCATAAATAAAATTAAAATTGGCATAGTTACAAGCAAAATAATGCCTGAAAGCCGATCTTGATACCAAACGAAAGCGAGCACTAGCCAAGGTGTAACGCTGATGGCGGCCAGTTTAGGCAAAAACAGCTCAAGATAAGCGCGAAGCTTCTGTAGGCCTGTGGTGATGAGCGTCACCAAGTTTCCTGTCCCTTCATTTTTGGTAAAGCGCGGTCCGAGTGCAAAAATGCTTTTCATGACCGTCAAACGAAGTTCCTGAGTCGTTTTGACTCCAAATTGATATGCTGTTTTTTTCACTATAAAACTTACGATCTGACGAATCATAAAGGCAGACAAAAACAATCCGATTGCTTTTGTCTGCGAAGTTAAACTTTCACCATGAAAAAGAGCAGTAATTACTTCGGCAAGCCACTTAGCTTGAAAAATAATGGCTACACTTTGAATAGTAATAAGCCCTATTAACACGGCAAGAACCATTTTTATTCCGTTGTAAACCATTAAATTTCTACCCATTAGTACTCCATATGCTCCTTATGATCTACACGTTTTCTAAAAACGTAGTAGCTCCAAATTTGATAACCTAACACAAAAGGCAGTAACGCAATAGCAGCGTAAGACATAATTTTCAAGGAATAATTCCCTGATGCTGCATTATGAATCGTTAAACTATAGCTTTCATTGACTGAACTAACCAAAACGGTTGGAAACAATCCTGCAAATATAGAGGAAATTGATAAAATTAAAATTAAGCCAGACATAGCAAAGGCCCATCCGTCTTTTTTCCGTGTAAGGAAAAATCCTGCTAGTAAATACACGAAAATACCGATAAAAAATGTGTATAGCATCAAGCGGCTATGATTGCTGAATAAATTTGTTTCAAAAAACGTCATGCCTGAAAAAATAAGAAGCAGCAAGGCATTAACAGGCAAAAGCTTCATGGCAACTTTTCGTGAACGATCTCTAATGTCATCCATCGTACGGATCGTCGCAAAAATAAGTCCGTGCCATAAGCAAAGCATCGTTAGCGTCACGCCGCCCGTTATGGTATATAGATTCACAATATCCGAAAAGCCGGCATTCATTTGCATGTTGCGCTCAACAGGCAATCCTTTCATTAGTGCTGAAAATAAGATGCCGAAAATGAGCGGTGGAAAAAGACTTCCAAAGAAGATAACCCAATCCCACGCATTTTTCCACGCTTGTTTTTCAACTTTTCCTCGAAATTCAAATGCTACACCGCGTCCGATAAGCGAAAGCAACAGAAGAACAAAAAGAACATATGACCCGCTTAATAGCGTTGCATACCAGTTTGGAAAAGCGGCAAACATAGCACCGATTGCTGAAATTAACCAAACTTCATTTGCATCCCAAAAAGGACCGATTGTATTAATAAAAGCTCGTCGCTCTAAGTCGTTTCTTCCTAAAAAGCGAGACACCATTCCAATCCCAAAATCAAAGCCTTCTAAAAAGATAAAACCAACAAACAGAATGGATACTAGCAAATACCAGAATTCATTAAGAGAAAACATTGTATCCCTCCTTTGTAAACGGATCAGTTGATGTTACTTTTGTATGTGCTTCGTGATCGTGATCTGGACCTTTTTTAATTTCTTTAACGAACAAGAACACCATAATCACAGCTAAAATTAAGTAAAAGAACGAAAACGAGATAATAGAAAATAGCAATTCACCTGCTGTTACACCAGGAGACACGGCATCTTCGGTTTTCATATAGCCAAATACAACCCAAGGCTGACGGCCAATCTCTGTCATAATCCAACCTGCTGAGCTTCCAAGGAACGGAAAGGCGATGGCAATCGTCATAATACGTAAAAATAGTTTGCTTTCTTGAAGTTTTTTACGAGAAAGCAAGTACGTACCCCAAATGCCTAATGCACATAATACGCCACCTAGACCAGCCATAATGCGGAAACTCCAAAACGTTGTTCGAACGGGTGGAATATAATTTCCTTCTCCATATTTCGCCGTATACTGCTGCTGCAGCTCATTCATTCCAGGAACGGAGCCTGAAAACTTACCGTATGATAAGAAGCTTAATAAGTAAGGTATTTTGATTTCACTCGTATTTTTCTTTTCATCAGGGTGAATATTTGCTGTTACTGTCCAAGCACCTGGACTTCCGCTGTTTTCCCATAATCCTTCACTTGCGGCCATTTTCATCGGCTGTGTTTTAACTAAATATCCGGCCTGTTCATGCCCAGATAGTGCAATTCCTACACCTGAAACTAGCCCTACAAGGATAGCAACTTGAAATGATTTTTTAGCAAAAGCCACATGTTTTTTCTTCAAGAGCATAACAGCGCTGACACCCGTGATAAAAAAGGCGCCTGTTGCAAACGAACCTAAAATTGTATGAGGGAATTCGACCCACAGCTGACCGTTCGTTAACAATTTAAAGAAGTCATTCATTTCTAAACGGCCATTATTTAGCTCCATTCCGACCGGATGCTGCATAAAAGAATTAGCCGTTAAAATAAAGAACGCTGAAAAGATAGTACCTAGACTAACAAGCCAAATACATAGACAGTGCAGCCATTTAGGCAAACGATCCCACCCGAAAATCCACAGTCCAAGGAAAGTGGACTCCATAAAAAACGCGAGCAGTGCTTCAATAGCGAGCGGCGCACCGAATACATCTCCTACAAATCTTGAGTACTCTGACCAGTTCATGCCAAACTGAAATTCTTGTAAAATACCTGTTACGACTCCGACAGCAAAGTTAATCAGGAATAAGTGCCCCCAAAACTTTGCCATCTTTTTATACTGTTCATCTTTTTTTACTACGTACATCGTTTCCATGATCGCTACTAAAAAGACAAGGCCGATAGACAGCGGTACAAAGATAAAATGAAACAGCGTCGTTGATGCAAATTGAATACGTGATAGTATGACTGTATCCATCTTCTTTCTCCTTTCATATATAAGAACATTCATCATTTCCATAGATACTTTGCTCATTTCTGAGCATCTTTTACTTATATTGTGAAACATTGAGCATAACAATTCGAGAAATATGCTCAACATTTCACAAACATATGTAATGTCTCTCTTTCTATTTACATAGTATAGTCTATTTTTTTAGCTGTGCACGTACATTTTTTGAACGTTTTTAGACTAAAACGTGACTTTCTTGTGACAAAAAAGGGCAGGATCTCTTTATTTTTTCATAAAAAAAGCACGCTCTGATTTGAGCTTGCTTCTCTACGGTCGATATTTTGCTTTCGCATTTAATTTAGATTGACGAATGATTTGGTTAATGACTTCAGAAAATACAATACCAATGGCAATTGAACCTGAAATCATAAAGGCTTTTGCTGCAAGACTAATCGCTTCATTATAATTATTTTCTACAAAGTTACGCATGGCATCGTATGCTGTTCCCCCTGGAACGAGCGGAATAATACCTGCTACGGTGAAAATAATGATCGGCGTACGATAAATTTTTGCGTAAATTTGACTAATAATAGCAATAAAAAAGGCCGATGCTACAGTGCTTGGAATTTCATCTACACCATAGAACGTTAGCAAATAGTAAATGAGCCAGCCAATCATTCCGACAAAGCCACTTTTTAATAATGATTCACGTGGAACATTAAAAATAATCCCAAACGCTGCTGAAGCAATAAAACTTGTAATTATCTGCTCTACGATATGCATATGATGCCTCCCTTCTATAGAAGCGTAAATACAATGGCAATACCTGCACCAATAGCAAATGCCGTCAGAAACGCTTCTGCTCCTTTTGATAATCCAGACAGTAAATGTCCCGCCATTAAATCTCGCACTGCATTGGTAATCGATAACCCAGGAACGAGAGGCATAACGGATCCAATAATAATTTTATCAATTTGCGTTCCTAGTCCTGAAGCGACTAAAAGAGCTGATAAAAGTCCAATAACTAACGAAGCGGTAAACTCAGCAAAAAAGCGAATCGGAATAAGACGGTGGAAATACACCACGGTTAAAAATCCGAGACCTCCTGAAAACATCGCTGGAATAAAGTCCGTCCATAAACCTTGAAACATGATTAAAAAGCATCCGCTAGAAATGGATGCAGCTGCAAGTTGAACCCATAGTGGAAAAGCTACGTTCGTTGCTTCAATTTCTTGTAGCATTTCATACGCTTCCTCCAAGGAGATGTTTCCTTGACTGATGGTTCTTGAGACACTATTTACCATAGTTACTTTTTTTAAATCGGTCGTTCGTTCGGAAATACGAATTAACTTCGTTTTCGTCGGTTCTTTCGTTTCAAGTGAAAACATAATCCCTGTTGGCGTCACATAGCTGTGGGATTTTTTTATACCGTAAGACGCTGCAATCCGCATCATTGTGTCTTCTACTCGATACGTTTCTGCTCCGCTTTCTAACATAATTTTACCTGCTAGTAAGCTAACGTCCATAATTTCATATTTATCTAATTTTTGTTGTGTCATCAAATCGCTCCAAACATATTAAAGCTTGGTTTTTTCCCCTACAGCATACAGTGTATAAGAAAGAGGGAAGTGGACGCAATGGTTAATGCAAAAAAGTGTGGACTTTTTGTCTCACACTTTCAGGAATAGTATATACATTCCTTATCAATTCATACGTTTTGTGGTCTCACGCTCTACTAATACAGGTGCCATTTTATACTGTACCTGATCTATTTCTTGCTGATCCTGAATTTGCTGAAGTAAGAGGTTTACTGCTTTTTCAGCCATTTTTTCCATCGGTTGACGGATGGTTGTTAGCGGAGGTTGCGCTTCACTAGCTTCTGTAATATCATCAAACCCTATAACAGACAAATCCGCTGGAACGTGAAGTCCGTTTTGCCACGCACAGTGTATCACTTTCAGAGCAATGTAATCCGTAGCACAAATAAGCGCAGTTGGGGGCTCTGGATGATGAGCTAGCTCATTTATAAACTGATATAGTTCATCTGAGTTATTCATATCTTCTTTCACAAACTTTGCGTTTGCTGACGGTACATACTGATAAAACAGAGACAGACGGTGCTCGACTCCGCTTACAGCTTTTCCAACGAACCCGATATTCTTATGGCCAAGGTCCGTTAAGTGAGCAACAGCTAATTGTATTCCCACCGCATCATCTACATGTACAATTGGCCAAAGTGCAGAAGAGCCGTCTCCTGTAAGAGAAACGTAAGGCGTTTGATATTGTTTTAATACGTCTACAAACGGATGCGGAGCGGCTACATAATCTAATAAAATGACTCCATCAAACCAATGATTCATCATCACATTTAATTGACGCTCAGCCGTTGTTTCTTGGTAATCCGTATGTCCAATAAGAACGTCCATCCCTCGACTTTGAACTTGCTGCTGTACCTTTTTTAACAGCTCGATTAAAAATGGGTCTTTTAAATCTCTAATTAATATCCCGATAATCCCTGTTTTTTGGGCCCGCAGAGCTGCCGCAAATGGATTTGTCTGATACCCTAAATGAGCTGCTGCTTTTAGTACTTTTTGTTTTGTTTTTTCACTGATTTTAATTTTACCGTCTTTATTATTGAAGATTCTTGATACCGTAGCTAATGAAACACCCGCTTCTTTTGCTACTTCTGTAATCGTGACTTTTTTTCTCCCCATTCGTACCGACTCCTATTTCCTTTTAGTCTATCGACCAAGTAAACATTTTTCTTTATTATACTACTAGAAGTCGGAACCACCCAAAACTACCTTCCCTACTTTTCACTAAACAGCCACTTTAACACATCTTGAATTTTTTGATCCCAATATGCCCAGTCGTGACTTCCTTTTCCTTCTTCATATGTAAAACAAATAGGCTCTTGCTTACATCGCTCGGAAAAACGTTTATTTTCCTGATATAAAAAATCTTCCGTTCCACAGCATTGATAAATACGCGGAGTCACTTCTCCATAGCGCCGGCGATTTTCAAGCAGCCAGAAAAGATCATCCTCAGGTCTAATAACAGGCGGGATGCCAAAAATCAAAGGATAATCTAGGAACTGAACTTCCCCTCGCTCTCCAAGCCCTTCAATGTCCATCACTCCTGATAAACTGGCAGCTGCAGAAAATTGATGTGGTTTGCGAAACGCCCATTTTAAAGCGCCGTACCCTCCCATAGAAAGACCAGCCACAAAATTATCTTCTCTTTTTTCCGATAACGGAAAGAATGACCTAGCCAATTGAGGAAGTTCTTCTGTTACAAACGTCCAATACTTCTTTCCATAAGCCATATCTCTATAAAAGCTACGATCTACATTTGGCATTACAACTGCAAGTCCTAATTCTGATGCGTAGCGTTCAATCGAAGTTCTTCTCATCCATATCGTATGATCATCAGAAAGACCGTGTAATAAATAGAGCGTAGGGTGTTTCTCACTTCTTGTATTGGTTTGTAAACCAATCTGAGATTTTGTTTGCTGCGGTATCAAAACGTTCATTGAAGTACTTATTTGCAATACTTCTGAAAAAAAATCACATTGAATAAACGCCATATTTCTCTTCCCCCTTACTTTTTCTTCCCTATTGATTGATAACAAAACGTACATAATTCATATAAAAGTTAAAAAATAGTTTGATTATTTACAATTTTTAGTTTAACATAAAAACATCTTTTATGAAAACGTTTTACGTATAACGTTTTTTTAAATTAAAATAGTGAACGCGATTCAAAGGAGGAATTTATATGGGGATAGTAAAAGTAACTTCTGACGAGTATAAGGAGCAAAAAGGAAATCTATTTTTTGTTATTTTCATTTCATGTGCAGCTGCTTTTGGAGGGTTACTTTACGGCTATGACACAGCCGTCATTTCAGGGGCTATTGGGTTGATGGAAGTGCATTTTAATCTCAGTCCAACGATGGTAGGTTTTGTTGTATCCAGTTTGCTGCTCGGGGGTGCCGTTGGGGTACTTTCTTCAGGAAAACTGAGTGATCGATTCGGTAGAAAAGGTATCTTGCTTTTAGCAGCTTCTTTATTTATCGTATCCGCAATTATGCAAGCGCTATCTTCAACCATCTCTTTTGTGATTATTTCTCGAATTATTGGAGGGCTAGGCATTGGTATGGCCTCCGTTCTTTCTATTACCTATATTTCTGAAATAGCCCCTCCGCACATGCGCGGCCGCTTAGGCTCTCTTTATCAATTTGCTGTTGCCGTTGGGATTGTTTCTGTCTATTTTGTAAATGACTACATTTTATCTATTGGGGAAGACGCATGGCAGAATTCCACAGGATGGCGCTACATTATCGGTGCTTCTGGGATTCCAGCTCTTTTATTTCTTCTTATCCTTTCTCCTGTTCCTGAAAGTCCGAGGTGGCTAGTAAAAGCAAACCGCGCTGTAGAAGCTATGGACATTTTAATTAAAATCAATGGTACACACATTGCACGCCAAGAGCTGTATCATATTGAGCAATCGTTAAAAGAAAATCAACCGGCTTCTCTTTCGCTTTTTAAAGAGGCAGGCCTTCGAAAAGCGTTGCTTATTGGTATTCTACTTGCAGCCTTTCAACAGCTTGTCGGAATCAATGCCATTATTTATTACGCCCCGCAAGTTTTTGAAGCAGCTGGAGCTAGAGGAGATTTATCGCTCCTTGTTACGTCTATGATTGGTGTAGCTGCCTTTTTAGGCGTTCTTTGTTCCATGTGGCTTATCGACCGGATTGGCCGCAAAGCTTTATTACTTATTGGCACAGCCGGTATGGCCGTTACGCAGCTTCTCGTTTCTTTTGGATTTCATTCACAGGGTACTGAAGGCTTGACTACTAGTTTACTTATTGTTTTTTATTTATTTCTTTTTAATATTTCTATGGGACCTGTTGTATGGGTTGTGATTTCTGAAATTTTTCCTAATCATGCGAGAGGCTATGCAATGTCTATTTCTACCTTTTTCTTGTGGATAGCTAATTGGTTTGTGTCTCAGTTTTTTCCTATTCTTTGGAACAAAGCTGGAGGATCTTTTACCTTTTTATCTTTTATGATTATGTGTATCGCTTCATTTTTGTTTATATGGAAGTGGGTGCCAGAAACAAAAGGAAAGTCACTTGAAGAAATTGAACATATATGGAAGTAAGGGAAGAGGTTGGGGTATAACTAAATGAATCCAATCTAAAGAAAAACAAATGGGATACATGAGCTAAACGGCTTATGACACCGTAGTTGATTTCCGTGCAAGACTTCGCTTTCCGCGGGAGTCTTCATCTCGCCCTCCAATCAACTACTAGAAGAATTTAAACAGATGAAAACTATGTTCACCCTAACAAAAAAACCGAACCACTAATCAAAAATTTTGATCAATGGTTCGTTTTTACTTTGTCTAAAATACTTTCGTCCCAGCCTCTTCTTTTTATCGAATTTGTCCATCTCCGTAAATAATATATTTTAATGTTGTTAATTCCTTTAATCCCATTGGTCCACGCGCATGAAGCTTTTGTGTACTAATTCCGATTTCTGCCCCGAAACCAAACTCTTCTCCGTCCGTAAACCTCGTCGAAGCATTCACATAAACAGCAGCTGAATTAACGCGCTGTAAAAAACGCTGAGCATGAGCATAATTTGTTGTTACAATCGCTTCAGAATGATGTGAACTATGAACATTAATATGGGAAATCGCTTCATCGATGTCATCTACGATTTTAACTGCCATGATGAAATCCAAATATTCTTTCTTCCAATCCTCATCCCCTGCTGGAACAAGATCTGGAACGATTGTGAGCGCACGTTCATCACCGCGTACTTCTACATCTTTCTCTCGTAGCGCTTGAACAATAATCGGCAAAAATTCATGAGCCGCCCGTTCATGAATAATCAGCTTTTCGGCTGAGTTGCACACCGCTGGACGAGATGTTTTTGCATTAATGACAATACTGGCTGCCATGTCACGGTCATATTCTTCATCAACATAAATGTGGCAGTTCCCGGTTCCTGTCTCAATAACAGGAACCGTTGCATTTTTTACCACCGCTTCAATTAAACCAGCACCGCCTCGAGGAATTAATACATCGATATATTCATTTAGCTTCATTAACTCCAGTGCTGTTTCTCTCGACGTATCTTCAATAAGCTGTACGCTATGCTCAGGAAATCCTGCACTTGCCGCAGCTTGGGATAATACAGAAACAATCGCTTGATTCGAATGAAATGCCTCACTGCCTCCGCGCAAAATAACCGCATTTCCTGCTTTTAAGCATAAGCCTGCTGCATCACATGTAACGTTTGGACGCGCTTCATAAATAATTCCTATGACACCAATAGGTACACGCTGCTGCCCAATTTGTAAGCCATTTGGTCGTTTAGCCATAGACAGCACTTCTCCTACCGGATCTGCAAGCGCAGCTACTTGGCGCAGGCCGTCTGCCATTCCATGAATCCGCCCTTCATTTAAAGATAGGCGATCCAACATCGCTTTTGACGTGCCTTTTTGAACGGCTTTTTCTACGTCTAATTCATTTGCTTTTAAAATTGTCTCTTGTTGATCCAATAGAGCAGCCGCCATTTTATAAAGTGCCTGCTGTTTTTGTTCGCTCGTTACATTTCCTAAGAAATAAGAGGCTTCTTTTGCCTGCTTTCCTTTAAGCTGCAATTCACTCATTTCATTACTCCTTCAGCTTGTTTTAAGAATAACGTTCCAATTTCTTGGCCTTCAATAATATCTCGCAAAATACTTGGTTCTTTCCCATTTGCTAGGATTAAGCTCACGCCTGCACTTGTAGCTGTTTTAGCAGCGGTCAGCTTTGTGACCATTCCGCCTGTTCCAACGTCAGTTCCACTATCTCCAGCAAAATTCTCAAGCTCCGGCGTGATGCCATCTATTACTTTCATTAATTTAGAGTTAGGGTTTTTTGTGGGATCTGAATCAAAGAAACCGTCAATATCAGATAAAATAACAAGTAAATCTGCGTGAATCAAAACTGAAACAATGGCGGATAAATTATCGTTATCTCCAAAACGCACGATGTTTTCAATCTCATCGATGGCAACTGTATCGTTTTCATTCACAATAGGAATCACTTTGTCTTCAATTAATTTTTCAAACGTGTTCACAACGTTATTGCGCACATGTTCATCTTCGATTACATCTTTTGTTAACAGTACTTGACCAACAATGTGACTATACTCACCAAAGAATTTACTATAGATATGCATAAGCTCACACTGCCCGACAGAGGCTGCTGCTTGTTTTTCTCGAATAGAAGTTGGCTTTTCTTTTAACTTTAGTTTTTTTACTCCCACTTGAACGGCACCTGATGTAACAAGCACAACTTCTTTTCCTGCATTCATTAAATCAGATAACACACGCGCTAGTTTTTCAATGCGTGCTAAGTTAATATCTCCGTTATCATAGGTCAACGTAGATGTCCCTACTTTGACTACGATACGCTTGCTATTTTGTAACTCTTGACGATGGTTCACTCATTTCATCTCCCTAACTAAAAACACCTAAATGCGTACTAATTTTTTTAAAAATTATAGCAGAGATTATGTGAAAAGTCTTATAGTTTTTCAAAGGGAATTTGAACTTTCTAATTTTTTAAATAATTAAGGGAAAAACTGGTGATAAAAGCGCTTTCTTCTTTTATAATGAAAGTTGTAAGGGGAACACACAATTACATAACGTTGTGTAGTAGTACAAACATCAGACAACTAAGGGATAGGGGGATTTGTAATGAATGCGGTTACGATTGTTATTGGATCTATCTGTATTTTAATGATTGCGTATCGGCTTTATGGAACATTCATGGCTGTTAAGGTCTTGAAACTAAACGATGCGCAAAAAACGCCGGCACATGAGCTTGAAGATGGAAAAGATTACGTGCCAACCAATCGATGGGTAACATTTGGTCATCACTTTGCAGCTATTGCAGCTGCGGGTCCGCTTGTTGGACCTATTTTAGCAGCTCAGTTTGGCTATTTGCCCGGACTGCTCTGGCTTTTAATCGGAGCTGTAATCGGAGGAGCCGTTCACGATGCAGTTGTGTTATTTGCATCTATGCGCCAAAAAGGCCAGTCGCTTTCAGAAGTGGCTAAAAAAGAGCTAGGACCCGTCGCTGGTTTTTGTACAGGTTTAGCTATGCTTTTTATCATTACCATTACAATGGCCGGTTTATCTATGGTCGTGTTACACGCCCTTGAGAAAAATCCTTGGGGTACATTCGCTGTTGGAATTACCATTCCGATCGCAATGGGGGTAGGTATTTACCACAAAAAAACAGGTAATTTAAAAGCGGCTTCTACCGTCGGCTTCATTTTAATTTTAATCGCCGTATTTAGCGGTCCTTATATTCAAGGAACAGCTTTAGGAGATTTTTTAACGCTAGATATTAAAACACTTTCAATTATTCTTCCCGTTTATGCATTTTTTGCAGCGGCCTTGCCCGTTTGGCTGCTTTTAGCACCTCGAGATTACTTAAGCAGCTTTATGAAAATTGGTGTCTTTATCGCGCTGATTGTAGGCGTGTTTTTCGTAAATCCAGCAATTCCATTTCCTGCAGTTACTGAATTTATTCACGGAGGCGGCCCTATTTTAGCAGGACCTGTGTGGCCGTTTATTTCCATTACGATCGCCTGCGGTGCTATTTCTGGCTTCCATGCATTTGTTGGTTCAGGAACAACCCCTAAGATGCTCGATCGTTGGAGTGACATTAAAGTTGTAGGCTTCGGCGCGATGTTAGTCGAATGCTTAGTAGGAATTATGGCATTAATTGCCGCAACTGCTTTACATCCTGGAGACTATTTTGCAATCAACTCTACACCTGAAGTATTCAAAACGCTTGGCATGAACGTAACGGCTCTTCCTCAGCTTAGCCAAGAAATTGGCCTAAACTTAGAAGGCCGTACAGGCGGCGCTGTTACACTGGCTGTAGGAATGACGTATATTTTCACGGAAATTCCTTGGTTCAGCCACCTGTCTTCTTACTTTTTTCAATTCGTTATTATGTTTGAAGCAGTGTTTATTTTGACTGCTATCGACGCGGGTACACGCGTTTCCCGCTATTTAATTCAAGACTTTTTCGGTGAATTTTATAAGCCATTGAAGCGAGTAGACTGGCTTCCTGGGTCCATTTTTGCAAGTGCCCTAGCCTGTTTTATGTGGGGATACTTATTGTTCTCAGGAGATATTGGCTCAGTTTGGGCGCTGTTCGGCGTATCGAATCAGTTAATGGCATCCATTGGTTTAATTATTGGTGCAACCGTTATTCTTAGAATTGCAGATAAGCGCTCCTATATGCTTACTTGTCTTATTCCACTAGCCTACCTTTACGTAACGGTTAACTACGCGGGTTATTGGATGGTTAAGAATGTGTATTTAAATGAAGCTGCGGCAGGTTACAGCATATTAAATGCGACTCTTTCAATCATCATGCTTATACTCGGTCTCATTATTATGATTGCCGCGATTCAAAAATGGACGCAGCTTTGGCGCACGCCTCAGGCTGAACTAGCGGCGAAAGCAAACTTATCACAAAATATATAAAACGAACACGCTTGCTTATATAAGCAAGCGTGTTTTTGATATGGTAATAGCCGGTCAAAATAATTGCACACCAGGCATTTTTATTATTAAACTAAATATACTATACAGAAAATTTTTAAAATAGTTCGTACACTTCACATGCTTATAACCCCCACTGACTACATCTCAAAATTAACACTTTAAATTATAATAATTATAATTTAGTATTGATTTTTTATTTAAAAATGTTATTATTATTTCTAACATAATAAAATTCAAATAAGAGGTGGTTCTAAGATGACAACAAACAAGAACAACTTAACGACTAGTTGGGGATCTCCGGTTGGAGATAATCAAAATTCGATGACCGCTGGTTCACGCGGACCTACTTTAATTCAAGATGTTCACCTTTTAGAGAAATTAGCCCATTTTAACCGAGAGCGTGTTCCTGAACGCGTCGTACACGCAAAAGGCGCCGGTGCCCACGGTTATTTTGAAGTGACAAACAATGTTTCAGCCTATACAAAAGCAGCTTTCCTTTCTGAAGTAGGAAAACGAACACCTCTATTTGTTCGCTTTTCAACAGTAGCTGGTGAAAACGGCTCAGCAGATACCGTTCGCGACCCTCGCGGATTTGCTGTTAAATTTTATACAGAAGAAGGCAACTACGACTTAGTCGGAAATAATACACCTGTATTTTTCATCCGAGATGCGATTAAATTTCCCGATTTTATTCATACACAAAAACGCGATCCACGCACGCATTTGAAAAACCCGACGGCCGTGTGGGATTTCTGGTCTTTATCTCCTGAATCTTTGCATCAAGTTTCTATTTTAATGTCTGATCGCGGTATCCCGGCAACGTTACGCCATATGCATGGATTTGGCAGCCATACATTTAAATGGGTTAATGCCGAAGGAGATGGCGTTTGGGTAAAATATCACTTTAAAACAGAGCAAAGCGTGAAAAATCTGTCTCCAGACGTAGCCGCAAAGCTAGCTGGTGAAAATCCGGATTATCATACTGAAGATCTATTTAATGCCATTGAAAAAGGCGATTTCCCTTCATGGAAGCTGTACGTTCAAATTATGCCATTAGAAGACGCTGATACGTACCGCTTTGATCCGTTTGACGTAACAAAGGTTTGGTCACAAAAAGACTATCCGTTAATTGAAGTAGGTCGCATGGTCTTGGACCGAAATCCAGAAAATTATTTTGCCGAAGTGGAGCAAGCTACATTCTCACCTGGAACGCTTGTACCGGGAATTGACGTATCACCTGATAAAATGCTGCAAGGTCGACTATTCGCATACAGCGATGCACATCGCTACCGCGTGGGTGCTAACCATCAAGCGCTACCTATTAACCGTCCGCGCAATGAAGTAAATAACTATCAGCGTGATGGTCAAATGCGCTTTGACGATAACGGCGGTCGTTCTGTTTACTATGAGCCAAACAGCTTTGGCGGTCCGACAGAATCTCATGAAAATAAACAAGCGGCATACCCTGTTTCAGGCGTTGCCGATAGTGTTGCATATGATCATAACGACCATTACACGCAAGCAGGTGACTTATACCGCCTCCTAAGCGAAGACGAGCGTACACGACTAGTTGCAAACATCGTTGAAGCTATGAAGCCTGTAGAAAAAGAAGAGATTAAACTGCGTCAAATTCAGCACTTCTACAAAGCGGATCCAGAGTATGGAACACGCGTTGCAGACGGTTTAGGATTGTCTGTTCCGCAGCAAGTAAAATAAAGATATCAGTTTTCCCAATGAGAAAATAAAGGTGTTTTTCTCATTTTAGATTTTCGTTTATTCTCAATTAGTTTAACATTTTATCACTAAATAAGTATCCATATTTTATGGATACTTATTTAAATTCTTGTAAAAAGAGGAAGGGATGAAGAAATGGTTGGACAAGAAATAAGATGTAATCAGTGTCATAGAGAAATAAAAGTACTAAAGCACAGTACACTTTGCGGTTGCGGAATAAAATTACGAACGCTAAAAAAAGAGAAGCAACCAGCATAATGAGGTTGCTTCTCTTTTTTACTAGATATGCTGTTTATATTCACTCACATTAAAGAGTAATCGTTACTTTAAATAAATCTCCGTCAATTTCAATATTCAATTCTCCTCCGTGCAAATCAATAATTGACTTAGCAATAGCTAAACCAAGTCCAGAGCCATCGGTTTGTCTTGAGGCGTCCCCTCTTTTAAATCGTTCAAACAGCTCGTCTGCCTGCTCATTTAACTCATATTTACTTACATTTTTAAACGTTAGTTTCACTTGTTCGTTTATTTCTTGAACAGAAATATAGACACGCGTTTGTTCAAGTGAATATTTCAATATGTTCTCTATCAAATTGTCAAATACTCTCCATAATTTTTGACCATCTACAGTAGCAAATATCGGCTTTTGGATAGATTGAATACGAAATTGCAGAGTTGAATCTTTAATTGCTTCATCATATTCAGCTAAAGCCTGATGAAGAAGCTGATTAATATCAATTGTGTCTTTATGCAATTCTACATTTCCACTTGCCATTTTTGATACTTCAAACAAATCATCAATAAGTGTCTGTAAACGTTTTGATTTACGGTCAATAATTTCAACGTAAGCATGTTGTTCGTCCCAAGTAAGATCTTGGGACTTTAGCAACGCTGTATATGTCATAATAGAAGTCAAGGGTGTTCTTAAATCGTGACTGACGTTGGTAATTAACTCTGTTTTCAAGCGTTCACTTTTAACTTGAACATGCTGAGATGTTTGAATTTGCTGCTGAATATGATTTATATCTATCGCTGCTTGAGTTAAAGCTGATTTTCCTTTGATAGGTAACGGCTCTTTCCACTCAGCTGTGGCGATTTGATTAATGGAAATAATAATTTTATTTAAATAATTAATTCGTAGCATAAGCAGTATCAAAGTAACCACTCCTATAACACTGCCGACAGCTAAGTATAGTATAGACACTTGTTCTACAAACATAGATCCACTGGTCAATAAAGCTGCAACAGCAAATACCGCAAAAACTAAAAGCAGTACTACAACCATTATATACATGCCAATATGTCTGATAATAAAAATAGATTGAAGAAAATAAATGACTTGATAAACACACGTTCTGTTATATTCTTCTTTTATATCATCTAGTGTGCGCATACGCTGAAACAGTAAAAATACTTGAAGTACCCACAGGCAAATAGCTATGGATATAGCTATCATATAAAAGAAAAATGTAGCAACATGCTTATATGATTCTAATAAAGAAGTTGGATAGCCGTTCAGAACTAGACTTGATGTGAAAAATGAGTACAAAAGAAAAACAATTATACACATATCTAAAGGTACTTTTTTATAAATCCTCTGTACGGCAGTTTGTCTTGTTATTTCTTTTAAATGTCCGGTTATTGTTTTTTTATAAATGAAGTAAACTATTAACAGAGCTATTATCCCTGACAATACATACACGAGAAATACTACATTTTGATGATGAAGATAGTTATACTCATCAAATAAAGAACTACTGAAAGCTTCTTTTTCAGGAACAGCAATTATACCCGTAAACTTCTGCTTTAAATACCGGTTTGGAATCTCTGAGTCTGTCTCACTGCTTAACAATGAATTTTTATATTCATCTAGTTGAAACACGAGGGGTGATTGAGCTGAATAGGTATGTTTATACAACATATTTTTTTGTTTTACTAATTGATTAACGTTTTCCTTGCTTGCATTTTGGATGTTCGTATATATTTTTTGTGTGTTTCTATCTTTCAAATAATACATGATGTCTTTTTTATATTGAGATAATGGTTTTTGCCGATCAAAAGCTTCATCATAAATTCTCGTTATTTCGAATTCTTTATTTTTTGCTATTTTTTCTCGAACAAATTGATCATCTTGAAACTTTTTTTGAATGTTTTTAACTTCTAGATCCCGCTGCTTTACATAGGCATCTTCAACTTTTTTACTCTTTGCTTGCTTAGCGTCTTCTATTTTTTCTTCATATTTATCGTGTACGTTTTGTATTTGTTCCGTTAAGTTTCCTTCTGCATATCGATACGACTCAATTTCTTCTTCTGTTATCGTATTTGCGTTAACGGTATTTTTATTCTTGGATGTCAATTCTAAGAGGTAAAGATCATTTGTAAAACGATCTATTTCTTTTTGGAAGTCTTCTGATTTTACATAGGTACTTTTTTGTAAGTAGTTTGCTTTTACTAGGTTATGCATGCTGCCAATAGAAGAAATGGTTGCTCCTAAACCAAATAAAAACAAGATAATACCTATAGCTGAAATAACGCTATTTTTCCATTTTATATCCAAGTCCCCACACAACCTTTACATATCTCGGATTTTTTGGTTCAATCTCAATTTTTTCTCTTATTTTTCTAATGTGCACTGCTACCGTATTTTCTGCGTTGTAGCCGGGTTCATTCCATACGCGCTCATAAATATCATGTATGGAAAAAACTCTTCCTGCATTTTTCATTAATAATTCTACAATTTTATACTCAATGGGAGTGAGCTTAATGAATTCCCCATCAAGAGTGACGGACTTAGCCTCAATATCAAGTACAAGACCTCGGATATTAATCGTCTTTGTTTCTTCATAGGTACCTAATGTCACATATCTTCTTAACTGTGATTTAACTCTTGCTATCAGTTCTAATGGATTAAAAGGTTTTGTCACATAATCGTCTGCTCCTACCTGCAGACCAAGCACTTTATCGGCATCTTCGCTTTTAGCACTCAGCATAATAATCGGGATATTTTTTTGTTCTCGAATTTTAAACGTTGTTGAAATGCCGTCTTGCCTTGGCATCATAATATCCAGAATAATCAAGTGAACTTTTTCTTTATTTAGTATCTCTATGGCTTCGATTCCATCTTTGGCCGTAAAGACTTTAATACCTTCATTTTTTAAATAAATAGCAATACCATTGCGGATTTCTTGCTCATCATCTACGACTAAAACCACATATTCGTTCATTGATTTCTCACACTCCTTTCAAAAGTATATCATGGGTCATTTCGTCTATGGGTTTTATTGTAAACTGCATTTCTTAAGAAAAAAGAAGGGGGAATCTTAAGATTTTCTTAAGCATCCTATATTGAAAAAGGTTTAAGGAATAGGGATAACAGGAACGTTAAAAGAAAAAATATAATCAATTCCTCATTTGATTCTAAAGAACTATCCGTGAGCGATTATATCTTTTTATTTAAAAGGAGGATGATTTAACTTGGAACGGAATCATACAATTATGCAATTTTTCGAATGGCATGTGCCAGCTGATGGCGAGCATTGGAAACGCCTCAAAGAGCTCGCTCCTCAACTAAAAGAACAAGGAATTGATTCCGTGTGGATTCCCCCGGTTACAAAAGGTGTTTCATCAGAGGATAATGGCTACGGCGTTTACGACTTATATGATCTTGGCGAGTTTGATCAAAAAGGAACCGTTCGTACAAAGTATGGAACCAAGCAAGAGCTGCATGAAGCAATTGATGCCTGTCATAATCACGGAATTAATGTCTATGTTGATATTGTGATGAATCATAAAGCTGCAGCGGATGAAAAAGAAACCTTCCACGTCATTGAAGTAGACCCCATGAACCGAACAGAAGAGATTTCTGAACCCTTTGAAATTGAAGGGTGGACAAAGTTTACATTTGAAGGGCGCGGCGATCAATATTCTTCTTTCAAATGGAACTTTAATCATTTTAATGGCACTGATTACGATGATAAAAACGGAAAAGAAGGTGTGTTTCGTATTGCCGGGGAAAACAAAAGCTGGAACGAAAATGTTGATCAAGAGTTTGGCAACTACGATTATTTAATGTTTGCGAATATTGATTACGACCACCCTGAAGTTCGAGAAGAAATGATCAAATGGGGAAAATGGTTAGCAGACACCCTGCAGTGCGACGGTTACCGATTAGACGCCATTAAACATATTAACCATGATTTTATTAAAGAGTTTGCTCACGAATTGTCCTCTTCTCAAGAAAAGCCATTTTATTTTGTGGGAGAGTTTTGGAATCCAGAATTAACAGCCTGTCAGGAATTTTTAGACGTTATTGATTATCAAATTGATTTGTTTGACGTATCGCTGCATTACAAACTGCATGAAGCCTCTCAGCAAGGAAGAGATTTTGATTTAACCACAATTTTTGATGATACATTGGTTAAAACTCATCCGTTGAATGTTGTCACATTTGTAGATAACCATGACTCTCAGCCAAATGAATCTTTAGAATCTTGGGTAGAAGATTGGTTCAAACAAAGTGCTTACGCTCTAATTTTACTTCGTGAAGACGGCTATCCTTGTGTATTTTACGGAGACTATTTTGGGATAGGCGGAGAGCATCCAATTGAGGGAAAAGAAAAAGATATTTCTGCTCTCTTGCACGTACGCTATGACAAAGCATACGGACAGCAAGACGATTATTTTGATCACCCGAATACCATTGGATGGGTAAGGCATGGTGTAGAGGAATTTGAGAAGTCTGGATGCGCTGTGGTGATGTCAAACGGCGAAGACGGCGAAAAGAGAATGTTCGTCGGCGAACACCGAAGCGGACAAACGTGGATCGACTTCACAAAGAACCGAGAAGACCAAGTTGTGATCGAAGAAGACGGCTACGGACACTTCCCTGTAAATGGCGGCTCTGTATCCGTTTGGGCTGAAGCATAAAAAAACAGTGGCCTGCGCCACTGTTTTTTTACCATAGACCTAGCAGTTTCCACCACAAGCCGCCAATTCCAATCCAAATGATAATATGAATAATTGAAATTAAAAAGCCGAGCGACCACCATTTTTGCTGCGTTACATATCCACTACCGAAGAACACCGGTGCCGGTCCACTGCCGTAGTGAGTTAAACAGCCAAATAAATTGCTAAAGAACGCTAAAATTAATGCTGACAGTAACGGAGGCGCACCAGCGGCCACGATGACAGATAAAAATGCTGCGTACATAGCGCTGACGTGAGCCGTGTTACTCGCAAAAAAGTAGTGAGAATAAAAATATGCAATAGCTAGTACAATCAACGCCGTCATCCAAGACATATGACTAACAGTGCCTTTCATCAGATCACTGAACCAAGGAATCATGCCTAGATCATTTAAGAAAGTTGCCATCATAACCAAAACAGCAAACCAGACTAATGTATCCCATGCTCCCTGTTCTTTTTTGATGTCCGACCAGCTTAACACTTGCGTTAAAAGCAGCGCACATAGACCAATAAAAGCAGTTGTTGTTGCATTAATATTTAAATTAGCGCCAAAAATCCACAGCACAAGAAGAAGTAAAAATACCCCAATCATGTACCATTCTTCTTTCTTTAGCGGGCCCATTTCATTTAGTTTTTTTGCTGCAATTTCAGATGCTTCCGGCGTTTCTTTTAATTCTGGCGGATACAGCTTATAAATAACGAGCGGAATCACAATTAAACTAATAATTCCAGGTACGATTGCAGCCGCTGCCCATCCAACCCATGAAATAGTCTTTCCTGTAATTTGTTCCGTCATTTTAACAGCAAGAGGATTGGCCGCCATTGCCGTTACGAACATAGCCGATGTAATCATATCTCCTTGAAACGATACTTTTGTTAAGAAAGCACCGACTCTGCGCTCCGTACCGTCTCCAGTTCTCGATCCGTATGTTTCAGATAAAGAACGAATGATTGGAAGAATAATTCCTCCAGCTCGTGCTGTATTAGACGGCATTGCAGGTGATAAAAGTAAATCACTTACGATAAGAGAATACGATAGTCCCAACGTCTTTTTACCGAACAAACGAACAAAGATATAGGCAACCCTTGTTCCTAGACCAGTCTTAATAAAACCTCTAGAAATAAAGAATGCAATAACGATCAACCAAATCGTCGTATTTTGAAAACCGCTGAGCGATTGTTCAAGTGTTAATGTATTAGTTAATACAATAATGGTTAAAGATAAAATAGCTACACTGCCTAATGGCAATGGTTTAATGATAAGACCTACGATAGTAGCCACAAAAATAGCGAATAAGTGCCAAGCCTTCACATCAAGTCCGGACGGAGGTGTAATAAACCATAAAACAAGTCCGATTGCCAGACAAATTAATAAAGGAATAAACTTCACTTCGCCGGCAGGCTTTTTAGTTGTTTCAGCCATAATCTTTCTCCTTTCATGTTTTTAAATAATAATAGTAGTATGCTCTTTCCCCTTCGTACCCAATACTTGTCCCCTTTAAAATAAAATAATTGTAAAAATACGTTTCATAAGGATGATATTGTAAATTTGTGAAGTGTTGAGCATAATTCCTTTATTATTTTATCATACATATTGACAATTTTTATCTTTCACCTTCATTTTATTCCCTTCAAAATAGCTTGTAAGCGTTATTTCATCAAAATAGCTTGTAAGCGTTATTTCATCAAAATAAATAAGCTGCATGAGTTCATCATGCAGCCTTGCATTTAACGATTTACTTTTTGAATAAACACGACTTTGAGATAATCACCTGACTTAAATTCTTTTATTGTTTTAAAATCAGCTGGAAGAGAGAACTGCTCCATCATTTTGTAACGTTCCCCTTTTTCGTTAAAAGCTTTTTCAATAAACGAATGAAATTTTTTCATATCAAAATTACTTGCATTCGTCGAAGCTACAATGACACCATTTGGCTTTGTAAGAGCAATGGCTTCTTTTAATAAATCTTTGTAGTCTTTTGCCGCGCTGAACGTATGCTTTTTCGATTTAGCAAAGCTCGGCGGATCTAGCACCACAAGATCGAACGTCATATTCTTCTTAACCGCATATTTAAAATACTTAAAAACATCTTCCACAATAATGTCCTGTGCTTCGTGATCAATTCCATTTACACTAAATTGCTCAATTGTTTTTGCCAAGCTGCGATTGGCCAAGTCGACACTTGTTGTTTTCGCAGCTCCTCCAAGAGCGGCCGCCACTGAAAATGCGCCTGTATACGAAAACATGTTTAGAACGGTCTTTCCTTTTGCATATTTATCTCGAATCGTTTTACGGACGTCTCGCTGATCTAAAAAGACCCCAACCATCGCTCCGTCATTTAAATAAACGGCAAAACGAATACCATTTTCTCTTACAATTAAAGGGAACTCACCTTTATCCCCTACTACAAAATCATCTTCTTCAATATACTGCCCTTTTACGTTGAAACGTTTTTTCTGGTACAGCCCTTTAAAGTTAGGCGCAGATTTTAAAGCTTCAATAACGTATTCTTTAAATTGATAAATTCCTTCACTATACCAGCTCGTGACGTAATATCCGTCATAATAATCAATGATTAAGCCGCCAATTCCGTCACCTTCACTATTAAATACACGAAAAGCAGTTGTATCTTCAGACGCATAAAAATCGTGACGAGAGGCAATAGCTCGCTGAATTTTTCGTACAAAAAACGCCGCGTCAATTTGTTCACTTTTCTTCTTCGTCAGAATCCATCCGTAGCCTTTGTTTTGTTTTCCATAATAGCCTTTGGCTAAGAATTGATTTTTTGGAGTGACTAAGTTAATAATAACGCCTTCTTCTTGCAGTTTATGACCATCAACAAGCGCATCTTTTTCAATGAGTGGATAACCTTTATTCACTTTTTTAATAAAAGCTTCTTTGGCTATAACTTGTACTTCTTTTCTCATGTGTACACCCTATCTATTTAATTTAGTTCATTCTAGTTTTATCCATTTTACGAGAATAATCTACATTTATCTTAACATAGATAACCGGTAATGTTTCCAGTTACAAAATAGAAAAGCAGAGGATGCCTTGAAGCACCCTCTGCTTGATATGAATGAAAAATGAAATGTATGTTTTAAGATAAAAAATTATGAGCACTCTTGTCCAGTATATGCATCGAACTTAAGCGTCTGCTGCTTGCTTCCGCTCACTAAAGTCACCACGTATACAGTTATTGAGTTTTCTGTTATAAGCTCAATATGCTCTACTTTTCCTTCTTGATGTTTTAAAGCAAGAACTTTTACAGCGGTCTCCGTTAACGGCTGAAGCTTATCATGTTTTACATATGTGATTTCACCCGAAACCGCATCGATTGTAACGGTGTATTCCGTATTATCTTTGATTATTTTTATTGTGAAAATCGCTGCGTTTTGATCATATTCTACCATTTTCACCTTACCTGCATATGTAGCCAGTGCAAGATCTTTTGCATCTTGTCTCGTTAATAGCTTCACTGCTTGCTGAGAAGTATTAACTACTTTTCCTGTGAAAGCATCTAACGTTACCGTATATTGAGTGCTATCTTTAAGAATCACTGCGACATACTGACTAGCGGATTCTTTAAACTCTAGACTATATACGTAACCACTATATTGTTTAACAATTGCTTCTTTTATTTTTTGCTCTGATATTAGCTGCAGCTCTTTTTTATTCTCATGAATGACTTTCCCCGTTAGACCATCCACGGTTAGCGTATATTCTACTTTGCCATCTACTACAGTTAACGTATATTCATGCGTTTCTTTGTTAAATGTAATAGATTGAATCGCTCCTGTATACTGCTTAGAAATGGATTCTTTCACTTGATTTTGTGTCCATAACTTCACTTCTTGCTTCTTCACTACTTTTCCAGTGCTTGCGCTTACTTCTACGATTCTTTGCTCAAGGTTATTCGTTGCAATTGTAATCACATACACACTTGATTCTTGCTTAAATTCCGTAGATGTGACTGTCCCGTCGCAATCTTGCAGAGCAATACCATTTGCCTGAGCTTGCGAGATACTGACATGTTCAGTTGTCTCTGCTTTCGCTGTCTTCATCTCTGCAGCGTGACTCGTTGTAATAGAGCTAAATGCAACTGCAGCTCCTAAAGCAGATGTAGACAATACTTTTACCCATTTAATCATCTTTACATTTCCTCCTCTTTCACCATTAGACTTTCCGTCTATGGCGTTTTATCTAGTACGCCGTTCATTATGCAAAAGATTTCTGAGAATAAGACGAATAGAAGCTTAAAGTTAGCTGAAGATATAAGAATAGCTACTATTTTTCAGCTTGCTTTCAGCTATTATTCAGGGCTGTTTCAGATAAAAAAGCATAATAGAAAGTAGAGGAGCAAAGGAGTTTTCACCATGATGGATCAACTAAAAGGAATTAAAGTCTTACTTATAGATGACGAACCAACTATTTTACAGTTTTTATCTTTAGGGTTAACGAATGAAGGATTTGATATCAAAGCTGCCCAAGACGGAATGGAAGGCATTAATATAGCCAAAGAATTCAAGCCTCATATCGCTATTGTAGATGTTATGCTTCCGGGAATGGATGGATTTGAAGTATGCCGTTTGTTAAAGAAAATGGGGAATATAGCTGTCATCATGCTAACAGCAAAAGATCAAGTGGACGATCGAGTAAAGGGGCTGACTATTGGAGCAGATGATTATATGGTCAAACCCTTCAGTTTTGAAGAACTTCTTGCGCGCATTCAAGCTAGAATCCGCAATCAATTTCCCAACTTATTAGACGAAGTATCCATCGGTCCATTTAAAATTGATGACCGCCGCAAAGAAATTAAATACCTTAATCACATACTTGATTTATCCCCTACTGAATATGCACTCTTAAAATTCTTAGTTATTAATCACGGTCTCGTACTAAGTAAATCCACCATTTTAGATCGAGTGTGGGGATATGATTTTGGAGGAGAAGAAAACATTGTTGAAGTATACATTCGATCACTGAGAGAAAAATTACAGGACCATAGCCGAACCGTTATTCGAACGCTTCGCGGTGTAGGGTACCGGATTGATATTTCATGAAGCACAAACGTTTCTTTCATTTGAACTCTCTTCGCCTTCAGCTTTTATCTAGAAGTTTACTCGTTATTTTGAGTTTACTGATGCTGATAGGCGTTTTTCAATACGTATTTATGAAGCAATTTATTTACACAAATAAAATTAGAAGCATCGAAGACCAAATTCACTTGATTCCCGATGATGTCTGGAAGCACGATATTGAAACAAGCCAGAATGTAAAACAATCATCAAGACCAATGGTTTATTTCCCGGGCGTTAATATTACCTTTATCAATCAAAAAAGCACCTTTTTACGGCTGGCTAAGGATCCACATCATTCTTACTTCCCTAAGCTTTCTGCATCTGCATACAAACAAGTAATGAAAAACAGCAAACAGCCGGACAACACGAAGAGCCTCATAAAAAAAATGGATGGTCATCAAGAGCAAGTCATTGTTTTAAAACCCATTATCTTTGATGGAGAAATACAGGGAGTTATTCAAATTAATACTCCCACAGAATCATTAAGAGACCTCTTAATCAGACAAATGCTCATCTTTTTAATGCTTTCACTTACCGCAATGACCATTGCTTTTTTTGTTTTTTCTTCTGTTTTAAAACAGACGTTAGTCCCTTTGTTTACTACTACTAAAAAAGTAGAGCATATTAATGCCGGAAGCTTACATGACCGCTTGCCTGTTAATCAAGGACAAATCGAAATGGATCGCCTTTCTCTTTCTATTAATGAAATGCTTGAACGTCTTGAAAAAGCATTTAAAGCAGAAACAGAAGCCAAAGAACAAATGCGGCGTTTTGTTGCGGATGCTTCGCATGAACTGCGAACGCCGCTTACATCTATTCACGGCTTTTTAGAAGTTTTATTAAGAGGGGCTAGCAGTAATCCAGAACAATTAAACGACGCATTAAAAAGCATGTATGGAGAGTCCAAAAGACTGCACAAACTTATTCAGGATCTTCTGCTTCTTGCTCAGCTTGATCAACTTCCACCGTTTCAAAAAGAATACTGTTTTGTAGATGAGTTGATTTTAGATATGAAACCTCAACTCATACTATTGGCGAGGAACAGAAAGGTTTTATTCGACTTTCCAAGCCGTTTACCATCAGACATTAACAAAGATCAATTTAAACAAGTTGTTTTAAACTTATTTTCCAACGCCGTACAGCATACAAATCCAACTACAGGAGTTATTCAAGTGATAGGAAAAATAAATGAGAAAGAACTTTCGTTAATAATACAAGATAACGGTCATGGTATTCCTCAAGAACACCTTCCTCATTTATTTGAGCGATTTTACAAAGCTGATGCTTCACGCTCTCGGGCATATGGAGGAGCGGGCTTAGGCTTGGCCATTAGCGCATCTATTATAGAGCTGCACGGGGGGAAAATACGTGTAGAGAGCAAATTGAATGCAGGAACTGCTTTTGAAATCGTATTGCCCTTGACGTAAAAAAGACGATTGCCGTGAAGCAATCGTCTTTTGTATCAAATCAGCACACTTTTCCTGTTTGAGAACTGATTTTTACAGTATGTTGTACGTTGTCTGTTCCTTTAATGACAAACGTGTACGCTTGTTCACTGAATGAAACAGATTGAACCGTTCCTTTGTGCTGTTGAAGAGCAGCTTGTTTAGCTTGTTCTTGCGTAAACTTTACCGCTTCGACTTTGATTACTTTTCCTGTTTCAGCGTTTATTTTCACATGGTGATCTTTGTTATCTTTTCCGTGAATTAAAAATGTGTATACATCATTTGCATATGAACTCGATTGAATCGTTCCACTGCAATTTTTTAATGCAATTGATTGAACCTGTGCTTTTGTAAATGCAGCGCTTTGAATTTGAATCACTTTTCCACTTTGTGCATTGACTTGTACGTGGTGATCACGGCTATCATTTCCATGAATTAAGAACGTATACACTCCATCGTTGAAGCCTACAGACTTAACCGTTCCTCCACAGTTTTTCACCGCTACTGCTTGTGCCTCACTTTGAGAAAAAGATAGTTTTTCAACCTTTACCACTTTTCCGCTGTGTGCATTTACTTTCACATGATGGTCTTGATTATCTTTTCCGTGAATTAAAAACGTATAGGCGTTATTTTCAAAAGAAACCGATTGAACCGTTCCTCCGCAGTTCTTTAAAGCAATTGTTTTTGCTTGAGCTTGTGTATATGTGGCCGCTTCAGTATGAGCCGACGCTTTTGTTGAAGTAATGTGCTGACCGTCTGAAGCAAATGCACTTGTCATTGAACCAAGAGCGATAGCTGTTCCAATTGTGGCACCTCCCACGGCTTTTGCTACTACTGCTTTTCCTGCTAATACTTTTCCAATCATGATTATACCTCCGCGTAATTTCCAATGTATTTACAGCACAAGCTAAAGGTTTTAGCAGCGGTCATTTATCAAAATAGCGCCATTGGAGTAACGTTTTTTCCTGCTAAAATACCTTTCACTTTTGCTGTACGAGCCAAAGCGCTTCTTGTCCTCTTTAGCTATGTGTTTATTGTAAGAGCGGAACATGAATTCACTATGAAGCCCAGCTGAATGCTATCTGAACAAATTCTGAAAGATAGCTGAATAACTTCTAGTTAAACTTGTCATCTAAATGTTCAACGTTCTTAACAACAGCTCAACAAATCCACTGCTTCTCTTCATATTTCCTCAACAATCAAATGATTTAATAAATGTATGAATACGATTTGGAGGTTATCAACCATGAAAAAACGAGTATCTCTTGGACTATCTCTCACTCTCTTAGCTTCTAGCGCCGCTTCTGCTTTTGCAGCAGAGCATCATCCAGTTCAACATCCAAAACAAATCAAAAGCGTCGAGTTTCAGCCAATGAAAGCACCTACTACGATTGAGAATATGATTAAAACGTATACAGAGGCCTCTGTAAAAGTAACGTATAAAGATGGAAGTGTGGAAGAAACGCCGCTTAACTATAACCAACTCTTTCTTTCAAAAGATAAAATTGTCGATAATAAAGGAGAATTAATCGCCGCAGGTACACCAATCGATGCAAACGGGGATCCAATTATTGACCGAAGCGTTCCTGATCAGCCATCACCGTATGTATCAGACGCGCCGGATTCAAACAGCTTTATTACCATTAACGGTAAGTCTTATATTATTTCACATTATGAATACGAATCTGTTAATAATGCTGGAAAAGAGATTTCCGGTCTTCCTGCTTCCATGACGCTTACACAAGTTGACCGAGATGATAAAACAGGAAAACTAACCGTCAACCATGCTAAAAAAATTGATTTTTCTAATGTAAATGGTTTGTGGACGCCGTGTAATGGCTCTACAACGGATTGGGGTACTCACCTCGGTTCAGAAGAATACGAGCCTGATGCACGCGCTTTTGAAGACCCTGCATCTAGCTCTTATAAAGACGTTACGAACTTCGCTAAGCTTTATTTCGGTGACACGTCAAAAGCAAACCCTTACTACTACGGCTGGATTCCAGAAATTTCAGTGGATGAAAGCGGCGATGCGTCTGTCGTAAAACATTACAGCACAGGCCGTTTTTCACATGAAATGATGCAGGTACTTCCAGATAATAAAACCGCTCTTTTTGGAGACGATGGGTCTAATACCATGATGTTTATGTATGTAGCAGATAAGGAAAAAGACTTCTCAGCAGGAACTCTTTATGCCGCAAAGTTTAAACAAACGAGCACAAAAAATGGAGGGAAAGGCGACCTTCAGTGGATTAAGCTTGGCCATGCAACAGACAATGAAGTGAAAACAATAATCGACAAAGGCACAAAATTCAGTGATATTTTTGAAACAGCCGACCAGCCTACAAAAGGATTTAAAGCAGTCAAAACCGCCGCAAGTAAAAAAGTTGAATATTTAAAAGTAAAGCCTGGCATGGAAAAAGCAGCTGCCTTTTTAGAATCACGCAGATACGGTGCGATTCTAGGTGCCACGTCTGAATTCAACAAGATGGAAGGACTAACGGTTAATAAAAAAGACAAAAAAGCGTATATGGCTATTTCTTACCAAAATAGTGCCATGCTAAAAGAGCCTGGTGCTGTACAAGATGATATTCAGCTTCCAAAATTAGAGTCTGGTGTGACCTACCAGCTGAACTTAGGCTCGCATCAAAAAGACCAAGCAAAAGGCAAGATTAACAGCCGCTACGTTCCTGCAAGTATGGAAGGGCTATTGATTGGACAAGACCTAGAAAAAGCAGATGCATACGGCAATACAGCGGATTCAAATAAAATTGCCAACCCTGATAACCTTACGTATTCAAATGACTTAAATACACTGTTTATCGGAGAAGACAGCTCACTGCACACAAACAACTTTGTATGGGCCTATAATGTAAAAACCAAAAAACTATCACGCATCCTTTCGGTTCCAGTGGGAGCAGAAGCAACAGGACTTCGTGCAGTAGAAAACATTAAAAACTCTCGCTACGTACTAAGCAACTATCAGCACCCGGGCGAGGACATCAGCGACAAAAATATTACCGCTGTTGATAAAGAAGAGTTAGCTAATGCAATGAAAGAAAGCATTGGCATTCAAGAAACTGGTGGTGTCGGATACATTTCTGGACTGCCTTCTAAGGACGGCGCTCCTTACAAAAAGCATTAATACGTAATGAAACCACGTCTGTTGTGAGTGACAGACGTGGTTTTTATATAGTAGAAGTTATTTATAAAACCGCTTATCGCAACCACAATTATGGTGAATACTTTATAATATCCTTAAAGAAAGTGCCTAGCCCCAAACGCGTTAGCATATTTATTGGTAAGTATCCGGTATATCCCTTCAGGCTCCCTTATGCCCCACTAATGCTAGATATAGAATTCGTTTCAATAAGTATTTCCAGCTAAACAAAATGTCTCGTTCCCTTGCACTTTTCGTTCCATACCATTAAAGTATATATTGGTTGAAGTTTATACTAGCATTCAACCTTATAAAAGAAATTACACTTTTTAATTTTGGGAAGATGTTTTCCCTAAAAGAAAGGGTTTAGATATAAGATGAAAGATAATTTTTGGCATGAGTTGCCGCGTCCGTTTTTTATTTTGGCACCGATGGAAGCTGTGACGGATGTCGTTTTTCGCCATGTTGTGACTGAAGCAGCGCGACCTGACGTATTTTTTACAGAGTTTACGAATACGGAAAGCTACTGCCATCCGAAAGGAAAAGATAGCGTAAAAGGACGTTTGACGTTTACAGATGATGAACAGCCAATCGTTGCGCATATTTGGGGAGATAAGCCTGAATACTTCCGTCAAATGAGTATTGGCATGGCAGAAATGGGCTTTCGCGGCATTGATATTAATATGGGCTGCCCTGTACAGAACGTTGCAGGAAACGGAAAAGGTTCTGGTTTGATTCGCCGTCCAGATACTGCGGCTGAGATTATCCAGGCAGCCAAAGCTGGAGGGCTTCCAGTAAGCGTAAAGACTCGTCTTGGCTATACGCAAGTTGATGAGTGGTACGACTGGCTGAAGCACATTTTAGAACAGGATATCGTGAACCTTTCTATTCACCTTCGTACGAAAAAAGAAATGAGCGATGTTGACGCGCACTGGGAGTTAATTCCGGAGATTAAGAAGCTTCGTGACGAAATCGCGCCTCATACGCTACTAACAATTAACGGTGATATTCCTGACCGCCAGAAAGGTCTTGAACTTGCGGAGAAGTACGGCGTTGATGGAATTATGATTGGACGCGGAATTTTCCATAATCCGTTTGCGTTTGAAAAAGAAAAGAAAGAGCACACAAGCGAAGAGCTATTAGAACTTCTTCGCCTGCAGCTAGACCTTCATGACAAATATTCTGAAGAGCTAGAGCCGCGCCCTTTCAAACCGCTTCGACGCTTTTTCAAAATTTACGTTCGCGGATTCCGCGGTGCAAGTGAATTAAGAAATCTGCTCATGAGCACGGAAACGACTGATGAAGTGCGTGCATTGCTTGATGAGTTTAAAGACAGAGCTGGAGTGAAAGAAGACGAAGGTTTTTCTGTTTCTTAAATAAGAGCTCGTTTGCTTAAACTCAATTGTTCTATTTTATAGACGTTTGCTATTTATCCACATATGATAAAAGCTGAGGCAGAAGGTTTTACATTTCCTTCTGCCTCAGCTTTTGATGAAAAAATATCCACACGTTCTATTTATGATAAGGTTCATTTCGAATAATACGAAAAGCTCGGTAAATTTGTTCTACTAATACTAGGCGCATAAGCTGATGAGGAAAGGTCATTTTTGAAAAAGAAAGAGCTGCGTTTGAACGTTTCATTACTTCGCTGCTTAAGCCAAGCGATCCGCCAATGACAAACGCTACTTTACTTTTTCCGTAAGTAGCTAATGAATCGATTTCTTTTGCCAGTTCCTCGGAAGATTTTTGTTTTCCGTTGATAGCTAATGCGATCACGTGAGTATCATCTGAGATTTTCGCTAAGATGCGCTCTCCTTCTTTTTGTTTCACCTGTTCCATTTCAGATTCACTTAAGTTTTCGGGCGCTTTTTCATCTGCAAGCTCAATAATTTCTACTTTTGCATAGCTTGATAAACGCTTTAAATATTCTTCAATGCCTTGTTTTAAGTATTTTTCTTTTAACTTCCCAATGGTTATAATAGAGATATTCACAGGCTATTCTCCTCTCCTTTATCCCTTATCCACAGATATTATCCACATATCCACATGCTATATCCACATTTTGTATAAGAATATTAGTTCCCTACTACATATATAGCTTCATTGTCACAATATTCGCAGCTTTTTTTGTCAGTTGAATTTTCTATTTTTTCAAAAACCGGTGCTAGCTCAATCTCATCTACCATTACATCCAGCGCTAGTTCCGTGTGTTCTAAACAGCAATATATCTTCATGTATTTATCTTCCTTTCTCTATTCTTTTCATTAAAAAACCACAGGAGTTTATCCCCTGTGGATAACTTTTCTTTTACTTCATTTGACGAGTTAATTTTACTTCTGTGGATTTCTTTTTGCCATCACGATAGAACGTTACATTCATTTTATCGCCAATTTCTTTTTCAATGTAGAGGTGTTTGCGAAGTGTCGCAATATCCCTTACTTTGCTGTGATCTAGCTCAACAATCACATCATATTCCTTCAACCCAGCTTTAGCGGCTGGCGAACCTGGCTCGACTTTTAGAACAGCGACTCCGTTTACTACATCATGCGGTAACTTAAGGGTTTCTTTTAAATGATACCCTGATACCTCACTTAATGATAGTGTACTAACTCCAAGATACGGACGTCTAACTTCACCATATCGTTCTAAGTCATTAATAATGGGCCTAGCCATGTTAATTGGTATTGCAAGACCAATGCCTTCAACTGCTTCTTGGGCAATTTTCATGGAATTAATGCCTATTAATTCACCATCAATATTAACAAGAGCACCCCCGCTATTGCCAGGGTTAATTGCGGCATCTGTTTGAATGACTTCTGATTGCCAATCAGGATTTCCATCGCCATTCAAATCTTGAGGAATGACACGGTTAACTCCTGAGACAACTCCTTGTGTAACGGATCCAGAAAATTGAAGGCCTAGCGGGTTTCCGATAGCAATCACTGGTTCACCAGCTTTAAGCTTATCAGAATTTCCGAAGGTAGCCACTTTTGTCACGTGACCTGCATCAATTTCAAGAACTGCTAAGTCCATTAAATCATCGCTGCCAAGAATTTTAGCTGATACCCTTGTACCGTTACTGAAGCTCACTTCAATTTCGTTAGCGCCTTTAATGACATGATAGTTTGTCACAATATAAGCTTTATTGCCTTGCTTTTTGTAAATAACACCTGAGCCTGTCCCGGCATCAGTTCGTTCATCATTCCAAAAGCTTTCAGAGTTCTGAATGTTTACAACTCCTACAACTGCTGCATTGGCTTCGGAAACAGCTTTTGTGACGGCCGTAGTGACGTCAAGAGATACTGACTTTTGTATCGTAGACCCTGTTTGTTCATCTCCGTTTTCATCATTCATCCATCCGTATGGCAAAATCCCGTTCCTCACCAAGGCTGGCATAAGAAGCAGTACAATAAGTGCACCTATAATAGCTCCAATCAGAGCAGAAGCGAAATATCCTCTGCGGCGTTTAGGCGGCCGACTATTCGGCTCTTGGCCTTCATCATAATGTTCCACACTATCACCGAACCCTTCATTTATCATCGTGAATGTCTGCATTCACGTACTAAATGAAGTTATTTTTCGCTTCCTTTCTAGAGACTATACATAAACAATATCAGTTGGTCTTTTTGGATCAGTATCACATAGGAGAATATTGTCCTCTACATTGATGTCTTTTTGTTGTAACACTTGTGCAACCGACATGCGGGCAATTTCCTTCATGTTATTGTCTTGACTCAAATGCGCCAAGTAAATGCGTTTGGTTTGATCTCCAATTACATCTGCCATTGCAAGCGCCGCGTCTTCATTTGATACATGTCCTACGTCGCTTAAAATTCGTCTTTTAATGCTCCAAGGGTAGCGCCCCATTCTCAGCATTTCAACATCATGATTGCTTTCAAATACGTACATATCACTATTTTTAATCGTACCTTTCATGCGGTCACTTACATAGCCGGTATCCGTAATAAGGGTCAATTTTTTAGACCCTTGATGAAAGACATAAAACATAGGCTCTGCGGCATCATGCGAAACGCCAAAAGACTCCACTTCCAATTGACCAAACGATTTCGTTTGGCCAATTTCAAAGTGAAACTTCTGTTCCGTATCAATGTTGCCGATCAAGCCGTCCATTGCGTTCCACGTTTTTTCATTTGCGAAAATAGGGAGCTTATATTTACGTGCCAGAACACCTAGTCCTTTAATATGGTCACTATGTTCGTGAGTCACTAAAATTCCTGATAAATCCGGGATATTGCGATTTACTTGTTGAAAGAGAGCTTCCATTTGTTTTCCGCTCAGCCCCGCATCAACTAGTAAGGAATGTTCTCCATCACTTACTAAAATCGCATTTCCTGTGCTCCCACTCGCTAGCACGCTGAAATGCAGGCTCATTTATCTCACTCCAAATACTTATTTATTTCCTTTTTTAATAATCTGCCCTTCAAAGGCATTTACAAAATAACTCGTATCTCCATTTACAACAATGTGCCAAGTTGGTGCTAAAACTTGAGAATTTAGTAGCGGCAGATCAAACGTATAGTACCCAAACTCTACGTTTGTTACAGAATCTTTCTTTTTCAATTCACCCTTCAAAAACAAATTTTCTAATGCTTTTAAAGGCGTTAAAACATCCTGCTCATCATCTAACGTTTTCACAGAACCTAGCATTGTTTGTTCATACGAAATAATTTCACCTTTATCATTTAAATGAGCAATGATCATGCCATTTTCATTATCAAAGATTTTATGCTTCTTATATTGTTGAAAGAATGTAACTGTTTTTTTCTCTTTGTTAACATTCCATAGCTCATAATCCTTACCTGAGATAACATACCGTTTTAGAAATTGACTTAGCTTTGCTTCGGGACTTTTTTCAGATACTGAAAAAGGTTTGTCTAGTACGCTTCGAATTGTTTTTTCCTCAAGCAGCGCTGCTTTTTGCTCTTTCAGCTTTTTTAAATCTTCATCTTTAAACAGCTTACTTTTAGCATTTAACGACGAAGCTTCCTTCACATCTACAGGTAAATGTTTATATTCAATGCCTTCACTCGTCAATTGTTCTTCCACGCTCGACTCTACAAATAGAGAGTACTGATCTTCTTGATGAGTTTTAAAAATCTGATAGCCTAAGTAAATATTAAGAATCAAGAAAGTGAAAATAAAGATGGTTTTTGTTCTATTCCAATCCATCGTTATCGCCTCCTTCGGTCGGCGGTGCAATTCGATACCATTTGCTATTATAATAATAGAACCAAGAAGGAACGAGTTTGACAGAATTAGAATTAAACTCAACCGTCTTTTCGCCGGTTTTCGGCTGCTGTGACACTTCTTCTAGCTGATAGCCTATTGAAATATCTTTTAACAGATTCGGGTCAAAGTTTTGATGTTTTTCAATTAATTGAATCACCTTTTGAGATGACTGCAGCTTTTCTACACTCGAGTCCTGTACTCTTACAAAACGATAAAGAGGACGACGGTAATTTAAAATCTCCGCATTTCCCCATCTTTGATATATTTCAGTCATTCCCTGATTGCTGTACACTGGATAGTTATCTTTATAATAACGATAGCTAATTTCTTTTGTAATGCGATTCCAGCTGTTGAACCTGTAATTAGATTCTGTCCAGCCGCCGTGGTCATTAACGAAGCTAAAGCTGCGATTTATTAAATTATAATCTTCCATTACCTCGGTCGTGGAATTTACAAGATTCACATATTCCATCACATCTGTCTTCGTATTGACATTGATCACTTTTGTACCTTCAGTGTAGACATCTCGGTTTGTAGACGTTTCTTTCCGTGCATAGTCTGGGTTGTTAAAAAGCGCTTCTTTATATTTTTCAATATCTAAATGCCTCATGCTCGTATAGTAGACTTCACTATTCATCGTAATATTATTTTCCGGAAGGAAGATATACCGATTTTTGTTTTCTTTATATACAAGGCTCGGGGCATACGTACGCTTCATTTTATCTTCTAATTCTTTGATATCATCTTTGGCCAAATTCTTGACTGTAACCGAATAAATCTTTTTTTGCTCATAATTCACAAGATACACGCTCACGAAAAAGGAAGGTGTACGCTTAATTTTAATGAGTACACGGTCAAATGTTTGATTAGGCAAAGACGTTTGAGAAAATGAAAAAAGCTGTTGAAATGTTTTCAAAGGTAGCGCGTCTGGATACAGCACTTCAATAGAATTACTTCCATGGACATAATTTAAAAATCCATCAGGAGAAATAGCATCCGAAACGTCCGTCACATTCGAAAATTTCCACTTTTTCATTTCATTTACCCATTTGTTTACATCATCTTCATCGTGAGACATGTAGTGATTATCGTTTCGATGATAGAGAACTTCTGTTGGAAGAATATGATCTTCTATTTTACTTTTTGAACTCACTTCAACTTCTTGCAAATGTTGATTTTTTGAAATGACCTTATAAGAAGGCTGATACGTCCATATATGATACGTCATAATTAAACTGGAAGCGACGAGAACAACTAAGATGGCCGTTTTGATATGTTCATATCTCATTCCCATTCGTCATCATTCTCACTTTCAATCGGAAGAGTAAAGTAAATCGTTGTTCCTTTTCCTTCCTGACTATCTGCCCAAATGCGTCCATCATGTGCTTCAATAATTTCCTTGGCAATAGCAAGCCCTAATCCTGTTCCGCCTAATTTACGCGTTCGTGCTTTATCTACACGATAGAAGCGTTCGAAAATTTTAGCTAAATTTGATTTTGGAATTCCCATACCTTGGTCTTTAATGCTCACAACAATTTCATGCGTATGCTGAGCAATTGAAAATGTAATGGTTCCGCCTTCAGGTGAATATTTTATTGCATTGGAAATAATGTTATCTAATACTTGTGTAATTTTATCTTGATCGATAGCGACATAGATTGCTTCATTTGGCAAGTCGCGCACGAACGAAATACCTTGTTCAATCGTCATTTCAAAGCGATCAATGATGTAATGATAGAACTTTACAAAATTGATTGGGTCACGACTAAATCGGTAGTCTTGACTATCTAGCTTAGATAATTGAAGCAAGTCGTTAACGAGACGAATCATTCGCTCTGTCTCCGTTTGCGTTACATTTAAAAATGTTGGAGCTAAGTCCTTATCTTGCCAAGCACCGTCTGCAAGCGCATCTAAATAACTGCGCATCGTTGTTAACGGCGTACGCAATTCATGTGAAACATTCGCTACAAATTCTCGGCGATCTTGATCAATTTTCTCCTGCTCTGTAATATCATGCAGGACAATGATAATCCCGTTAATAAAACCGGTCTCTTTTTGAATAGCAGAAATGGTAGCTCTTAAAATAAAAGGATCCGATTTTGTACTAAAGTCCAAAATTAATGACTCTTGATTAGCGAGCAAGCTTTCAAACGTATGCGTTTCTTCAAGATCTAATAGGGAAACAACTGGGTCAGACAAAACCGTTTCACGTGAAACATTTAGCATAGCTGCGGCTGGATCATTAATTAAAATTACTCTTCCTTTTCGATCCGTCGCAATAACGCCGTCCGTCATATGAGCTAATACCGAACTAAGCTTACGGCGCTCCCCTTCTGTCGTTGCCTGTGCTTCCTGAAGCTTTCTTGTTAAGTTGTTGAATGTGAGAGCTAGCTGACCAATTTCATCATATCCGTATACCTTAGCTTTTCTCGTAAAATTCCCTTTGGCCATCTCAAGTGCTTGTTTTCTCATTTCAGACATTGGACGAGTAATCGTCTGAGCTAAAAACACGCCTAAAATAGCTGTAATAAAAAGAGCGATCACCGTACCTGCTTTAAAGATCTGATTGATATTACTCATTTGATCGTAAACAGGCTCCATGGAAGCTGTTAAGTAAATAGCGCCTAAGATTTCTTCGCTAGACTGAACTTTTCCATTTTTATTAGTTGAATTTGATTGACTGGCACCTACTTTATCCTGTAAACGAATAGGCTGTATCATAACTCTGATTCGCTGTCCGCTTTGATCAACAAATACATTATCAGAGTTCGTTCCTGCTAACAACGCATTTGTAATCGCTAAATCATTAGTCTTTTTACCTATAATCTGTTGAGGATTTGAGTTCGATGTAGCAATGATTCTTCTATTTTGGTCAATGACTCTTACTTCAGAGATGTCATTCATATCATTTGAAGCTAAATTGGGTCTTGAAGCAAAATCTCGTAAAATAGTCTTTAAGTCTTCCTCAAGAGTGGGTGAATCATCATCACGATTTTTCACCATTTCTTGTCCAATGTTATACGTCAGCAAGTCTGTCCGCTCTTGAAGAGACGTTCGAAAGTTGTTAACTAATTCTTTTTCTAATTGTCGAGCAAAATAGACCCCAATAATTTGCATCGCAATTAAAATAAGCAGCACATAAATCAATACAAACTTTAAATGAATAGATTGCAGGAGCCTTACTTTCTTCATCTAAAATTACTCCTGCTCTGGGCTGCGTAAATAATAGCCTACTCCACGTCTTGTTACAATCCACATTGGATGGCTTGGATTATCTTCAATTTTTTCACGTAATCTTCGAACTGTTACATCTACCGTACGCACATCACCAAAATAGTCATAACCCCATACAGTTTGAAGCAAGTGTTCACGCGTCATGACTTGTCCAATGTGCTTCGCTAAATAATGCAGCAGCTCAAATTCACGATGAGTCAGTTCAATCGTTTCTCCGCGCTTAGACACAATATAAGCATCTGGATGAATAACAAGTGCTCCAATCGTAATTTCATTCGTTTCACTTTCTTCTGTTGGAACAGCTACCTGCTGATGTCTACGTAAATTAGCTTTTACACGTGCTAATAATTCACGCGTACTGAACGGCTTAGTTACATAATCATCTGCACCTAATTCTAGACCTAAAACCTTGTCAATTTCAGAGTCTTTTGCTGTTAACATGATAATAGGCATATCATATTTTTTGCGCACTTCTCGGCAAACTTCCATTCCATCTTTCTGAGGAAGCATAATATCTAATAAAATCATTTCAGGCTGTACTTCTTCCACTTTTTCAAGTGCTTCTACGCCATCATAAGCACAAAATACTTCGTAACCTTCTTTTTGCAAATTAAACTTTAAAATATCTGCAATCGGCTTTTCGTCATCTACGACTAAAATACGTTTATCCATGATCATCGTTCTCCTTTATTAGTTGAAGCAAAATATAAAAGATAGTATTCATACTGTTTGAATACCGTAGTTTTATTATACTTGATAACCCTTAAAACGTCACAAGTTCATCCTCTACTATACATGAAGATATATGATTTTCAACCATCTCTAAATACAAAAGTAATATATTACCATAAAAGAAATGCAAAGCAAATAACGTTTTCTTTTAAATGTAAATAAAAGAAAAAAGCATGACTTTAAATAAAGTCATGCTTTTTGATGGCTCGGGACGGAATCGAACCGCCGACACAAGGATTTTCAGTCCTTTGCTCTACCAACTGAGCTACCGAGCCAAAATGGCGGTCCCGACGGGAATCGAACCCGCGATCTCCTGCGTGACAGGCAGGCATGTTAACCGCTACACCACGGGACCTCAGTCTATATGCTATGTATTAAAAATATTAAAAATGACCCGTACGGGATTCGAACCCGTGTTACCGCCGTGAAAGGGCGGTGTCTTAACCGCTTGACCAACGGGCCACGTTGTAACAAAAGTGAGCCATGAAGGACTCGAACCTTCGACCCTCTGATTAAAAGTCAGATGCTCTACCAACTGAGCTAATGGCTCATGTTATATCTCTTAGCGACGCTTATTATAATAACATGATATTTCATATGAATGCAATAGTTTTTTTAAAACTTTCTTTTTATTATTGAGCTTTTTTAAAAATCTTGTTAAAAAAGCACCAATTATAAATAAAAAAGGTTAGCTCACGAAGAGCTAACTCTTTTTATTTAGCTATATACACCACGTAATACATTTGTTTGTGTACAATCTGGACCTACAGAGAAAATAGATAAAGGAATACCTGTTAATTGAGACACGCGCTCTAAGTAGTGGCGAGCGTTATCAGGTAACTCATCTAATGTTTTCACACCCGTAATATCTTCTGTCCAACCTGGAAGCTCTTCATATACAGGTTCGCATTCTGCAAGTGTTTTTAAGCTAGCAGGGAATTCTTCCATAACTTCCCCTTTATAACGGTAAGCTACACAAATCTTTAATGTCTCAATTCCCGTTAATACATCAATTGAGTTTAAAGATAAGTCTGTGATTCCGCTAACGCGGCGAGCATGACGTACAACTACACTGTCAAACCAACCTACACGGCGAGGACGACCAGTCGTTGTACCATATTCACGTCCTACTTCACGGATTTGATCACCGATTTCGTTTGTTAATTCAGTTGGGAAAGGACCGTCACCAACACGAGTTGTATACGCTTTTGATACACCTACAACGTGTTTGATTTTAGATGGACCTACACCAGAACCAATTGTTACTCCACCCGCTACTGGGTTTGAAGATGTAACAAATGGATATGTTCCTTGGTCGATATCTAACATAACACCTTGTGCGCCTTCAAATAGTACACGACGTCCTTCGTCTAACGCATCATTTAATACTACTGATGTATCAACAACATATTTTGCAACTTGTTGACCATACTCATAGTACTCATCTAAAATTTCTTCTAATGTAAAGCCTTCTACTTCATACATTTTTTCAAGAAGGCGATTCTTTTCAGCTAAGTTTTGTGTTAATTTTGCTTCAAATACTTCACGGTCTAGTAAATCGGCAATTCGAATACCAACACGTGCTGCTTTATCCATATAAGCTGGTCCAATACCTTTTTTCGTTGTACCAATCTTATTTTCACCTTTACGTTCTTCTTCAACTTCATCTAATTTTAAATGATATGGAAGAATCACATGAGCTCGGTTACTAATACGTAAGTTTTCTGTTGTTACACCGCGATCATGTAAGTATTTTAATTCTTGAACAAGTGCTTTTGGATCAACAACCATACCGTTTCCAATTACACACGTTTTGTCATTATAAAAAATACCTGAAGGAATTAAATGTAACTTATAAGTTTCACCATTAAACTTAATTGTGTGACCTGCATTGTTCCCACCTTGGTAACGTGCAATCACTTCTGCATTTTCTGATAGGAAGTCTGTAATCTTCCCTTTTCCTTCATCTCCCCATTGTGTTCCTACTACAACGACTGAAGACATATCTTAAGCACCTCCGCTTAGTAAGCAACAGCTCACTACGACATAATTTAACCATGGATAAGTGTATCAATTTATCACACTAAAGTCAATTAAATCCGAACGATTTAACAAAAGTTATTACAAATATATCGTATTTTGCAGAACGAATGCGATAACAATAAAATAAAACCTCTCATATTGAGAGGTTTTATGCACCAGGCGGCACTCCTGCGTCATCAAAGCGCCGCTCGAGATTAACGAATTTATTGTATTCTTTTACAAAGGCAAGCTGTACGGTTCCAACTGGACCGTTACGCTGCTTGGCTATAATAATCTCGATAATATTTTGATTTTCTGTGTCTTTTTCATAATAGTCTTCACGATATAAGAAAGCTACGATATCGGCATCCTGCTCAATACTTCCGGATTCACGGATATCAGACATCATCGGTCGCTTATCTTGTCTCTGCTCTACGCCACGGGAAAGCTGTGATAAGGCGATAACAGGAACTTCTAATTCACGGGCTAAAGCTTTTAACGCACGCGAAATTTCAGATACTTCCTGCTGTCGGTTTTCTCCGCTTCGTCCATTACCTTGAATAAGCTGTAAGTAGTCAATTAAAATCATCCCAAGTCCGCCTTCTTGTTTCAAGCGACGACACTTAGAACGAATTTCACCTACTCGAATACCCGGTGTATCATCAATATAAATCCCTGCATTGGACAAAGATCCCATTGCCATCGTGAGCTTTCCCCAGTCATCGGCTGTAAGCGAGCCTGTACGCAGCCTTTGTGCATCAATATTTCCTTCGGCACACAGCATCCTCATAACAAGCTGCTGAGCACCCATCTCTAAACTGAAGATTGCTACGTTCTCATCCGTTTTCGTTGCAACGTTTTGCGCAATATTTAAGGCAAAAGCCGTTTTACCTACCGATGGACGCGCCGCTACAATGATTAAATCATTTCGCTGGAACCCTGCTGTCATTCTATCTAAATCACTAAACCCAGTTGGGATACCTGTAATGTCACCTTTTCGATTGTGAAGAACTTCGATATCATCGTACGTTTGTACAAGTACATCTTTGATATTTTGAAACACACCGCTGTTTTTACGCTGTGCTACTTCTAAAATGTTTTTTTCCGCTTCATTTAATAAAACTTCCACTTCGTCTTCCCTTGCATATCCTTCTGAAGCAATATGCGTTGCAGTACGAATTAGACGGCGTAAAATCGACTTCTCTTCTACAATTTTACCGTAATATTCTACGTTTGCAGCCGTTGGAACAGAGTTAGCTAAATCACTTAAATACGATACGCCGCCAACTTCTTCTAGGATTTTTTGGTCAGCTAATTCAGACGTTACCGTTACCAAATCAACCGGTTCACCTTGGTCAGAAAGTTTCAGCATACATGTAAAGATTTTCTGGTGCGATGCCCGATAAAAATCTTCAGGTATCAGCAGTTCAGATGCTAAGGTTAAAGAAGAAGGCTCTAAGAAAATGGCCCCTAATAGCGCTTGCTCTGCTTCAATATTCTGAGGCGGAAGACGATCAGCAAAAAGATCACTCATATTTCTATGCCCCTCTTATATTCTTTCAGTATTTTCTTTCATCATAAATGTTGGCGCGAACAAATACAAGTCCGCGCCAACCCTTTATATTATTTACTTATTTCTCAATCGTACGTTTATTTTTGTTCAGTCACGTGTACCTTTACAGTAGCCGTTACTTCCGGATGTAATTTAACCGGTACATTTGTGTAGCCTAATGCGCGAATGGCATCATTTAATTCAATTTTACGCTTATCTACTTTAATTTTGTGTTTTTTCTTTAATTCTTCAGCAATTTGTTTGCTTGTGATAGAACCGAATAAACGGCCACCTTCACCAGATTTTGCTGTTAATTCAACTGTCAGTTCTTCAAGAGTTGCTTTTAACTCTTTGTTTGCTTGAAGTTCTGCAGCTGCATCTTTTTGCTCTCTATTTTTTTGTGCTTCTAATACTTTCACATTACCGCCTGTAGCTTCAACAGCATAACCATTTTTTAATAAGAAGTTATGTGCATAACCATCTGAAACATTTTTCACTTCACCTTTTTTGCCTTTTCCTTTTACATCTTTTAAGAAAATTACTTTCATGATTTTTTACCTCCATCTAAGTACTCATCAATTGCTTGTTTAAGCCTTTCTTCAGCTTCATCCAAACTAATGTCTTGAAGCTGAGTAGCAGCATTCGTTAAGTGGCCTCCGCCTTGGAGACTTTCCATAATAACTTGTACATTGATATCTCCAAGCGATCTAGCACTAATGCCAATTAGATTATCCCGTCGCTTAGAAATAACAAACGAAGCAACCACTCCGCTGATTGAAAGCAGCGTATCTGCAGCTTGCGCGATTAACACTTGATCATACATTTTGTTCGGTTCAGCGCGTGAAATGGCAATACCCGCTGTATAAATCTCTGCATGTTCAATGAAGCGTGCTCGCTGTACATATTGCGTAATATCTTCTTTTAAAAACTTTTGAACAAGAACCGTATCTGCGCCTTGAGAACGTAAAAAGGACGCTGCATCAAACGTACGAGATCCCGTGCGTAATGTAAAGCTTTTTGTATCGACAATAATACCGGCTAAAAGTGCTGTTGCTTCTAGCATATCAATTTTAAATCGTTTTGGCTGGTATTCAAGAAGCTCAGTAACGAGTTCTGCTGTCGAGGAAGCATATGGCTCCATATAGACAAGAAGAGGGTCTTCGATAAAGTCTTCTCCTCGTCTATGATGATCAATGACCACGACATTTTCAATACGATTTAATAACCTTTCTTCAATAACGAGCGACGGCTTATGCGTATCTACTACTACTAAAAGAGTATCATCACTCACAAGATTTAAGGCTTCTTCAGGCGTAATAAATCGTTCCCACAGGCCTTCTTTCTTTTTAATCTCTTCTAGCATTCGCTGAACACCTGTATCAATATGATCAGGATCTAATACGATAAAACCGTCTTTCTGATTTACTTGCGCTACTTTTAATATCCCAATAGCAGCTCCTACAGCATCCATATCCGGATACTTATGACCCATGATAATCACTTTTCCACTCTCTGTAATGAGCTCTTTTAACGCGTGAGAAATAACTCTGGCACGCACGCGCGTCCGTTTTTCCATTGGATTAGTCTTGCCGCCAAAGAATTTCACTTTTCCATTCGGCTGTTTAATCGCTACTTGATCTCCACCACGACCTAAGGCCAAATCCAAGCTAGATTGAGCCAAAGCACCCAGTTCGGGCAAATCAGCCGCACCAGCCCCAATACCGATACTCAATGTAAGCGGTATATTTTGTTTAGATGTCTCTTCTCGAACTTGGTCTAAGATAGAAAATTTACTTCGCTCTAAATGAATTAAGATTTGTTCATTCATAATCGCAATAAATTTCTCAGAAGACGTACGTTTAATAAAAATACCGTATTCTTGAGCCCAACTATTTAACATAGAAGTTACTTGGCTATTCAAGTTACTTTTAACTTGATCATCCATTCCTTGTGTTAGTTCATCATAATTATCTAAAAAGATAATGCCTAAACTTGTTCGTTCTTCTTCATACAACTTTTCGATTTCTATTTGCTCTGTAATATCAAAGAAGTACAGTAAGCGCTCGTCTCGTTTAATAACCACTTTGAATTTCCGATCATGCAACGTGACAACTTCTGTTTCCACTTCTTGTTTAATCAGTGGAATAATACTCTCTGCTACATCGTATAATGATCTTCCCACTAGTGTATCTTCACCGAGACAAGATGCTAGAAAAGGATTGGTCCATTCAATTTGATATTCATCATTAAACAACATAATCCCAATCGGCATTTCCATTAATGCCTCTTCGCCTACTTTTTTCAGCCGATGAGACAGCATTGAAATATAGGTTTCAAACTCATCGGACAGCATTCGCTCCATTCTCATGTATAGAAAAAGACAGGCTAATAGTAATATAAAGCCTATCATTCCTATGATCCAATTATGATAGGTCACGATACCTACTAAAATCAGGGCTATACTATACAATGAGTAAAATGGATAGCGAATGACATTCTTTTTTGTAAAGACAGGCATCCATTTCAGCTCCTACTTTTTTAAGTTCCACAATATCTACTTTTTTGTGTCTAATTGTTTTCTTAAATTAAATCCTAAATCAATTATACCTAAGATGCGCACAATTTGAAGGATAATTGGAATAATTAATGCTAAAATTGTTACAACAATTGGAATTGCTTTCGCATACCCTTTTTGATGTGAGAAATAGAAGATAAAAGAGATCCCTTGTAACACTACTAGCATTTGCAGTCCCATCACGATGTTGATAATAGCTACGTACATAAATGTACCTTGTTCAATATTAAAAGATGGGAAGGATAAGATTAATGCAATCAAATAATACCATAGAATACTTTTAGGAAGTTTAAATTCACGAAAAGGCGGGAATGCTTGCACCTCATAACCTGTTCTTTTAAGAATAGGCGTAGCAATAAGCTGAGAGAAAAAGGCTAGAATAACTCCACCCATAACAATTAATAGAGGCAGCAGATTTTTAAACATATCAAATGCATCTCTCATTTGGTCAATTTGAGATTCCTTAACGTCTTGTCCTAAACTTTTCATCATTTCAATACTTTGATTAATCGATTGATCTAAAGCATTATTTATTTGCTCCATTAAATTAACATTAAAAATGACATTTGCTCCTACGAACAATAAAAGTAAACCTAAACTAAATGCAACCGTGCCGCCTAGTAAAATGGTATACCTTTTTTGTTTTTGTCGGTAAAGCATTCCTATTGCTAATCCACCAATACCAAATACAAGTGTAAAAGGAAGAGTCAATACATTTCCAAATAACAAAGTCAATAACAACCCTACTACTAAAAATAATATTGCCTTTTTCCACCCATGACGAACGGTATACACAATAAATGGAACAGCTAGCGCTAGTTGAAAAATGGTTCCCACAACAGGTATGTATAGTGAAAAAAGCAACAGCGCTACAAACAGCGCTAAAAGAGCTGCTCCTTCTGTAATATATCGAATTCCTTTCACAACTTCACCTCGTTGATATAGACTATTATTTATTTTATCGATTCAGTTCATAAGAAGCAACTATTTGGCAAAAGAGCACCTATGTAATGTAAAAAGAGGCAGTAAGGGAATCCTTACTGCCTCTTTTTATACCGTTCATTATTCACCAGAAACATATGGTAATAATGCCATTTGACGAGCGCGTTTGATAGCGATCGTTAATTTACGTTGGTATTTAGCGCTTGTTCCAGTTACACGACGAGGTAAAATTTTACCACGCTCTGAAACGAATTTTTTAAGCATATCTACATCTTTGTAATCGATGTGAGTGATGCCGTTTGCTGTGAAGAAACAAACTTTACGACGTCTGTTGCGTCCACCTTTACGTCCACCTGCCATTTTGATACGCCTCCTTCCGCTTAAAAGTTTCTATAAAATTTTATACTCCGGATAATCTACTGCGAATTAAAACGGTAAATCGTCATCAGAAATGTCAATTGTCTCGCCATTATTTGCAAATGGATCATCATCAACGCGAGTATAACCTTGATTACCTGAGTTACGGTTCTGATTATCTCCAAATGGAGAGCCTTGTCCAGATCCTCCAGTGTTAGCAAAGTTACTGCGTTGCGTATCCCCACCGCCACTTTTCGGCTCTAAAAATTGCACACTTTCCGCTACAACTTCCGTTACGTATACACGACGACCGTCTTGTCCTTCGTAACTGCGAGATTGTAGTCGACCATCAACACCAGCTAAACTTCCTTTTTTAAGGAAATTGGCTGCATTTTCAGCCTGACGACGCCATACAACACAGTTGATGAAGTCAGCTTCACGTTCACCTTGCTGATTTGTAAATGTGCGGTTTACCGCTAAAGTGAATGTTGCAACCGCTGCTCCACTCGGGGTATAACGTAATTCAGGATCTTTGGTTAAGCGTCCTACGAGAATTACGCGATTCATCATCAGAACCACTCCTTAAGGAAATAAAACCCATTTATTTAAACGTTTAATTATGCTTCTTGTTTAACAACGATATGACGGATAATGTCTTCGTTGATTTTCGCAAGACGATCAAATTCAGAAACTGCTTCTGAAGTAGCCGCCACGTCAAGAATCATGTAGTAACCGTCACGGAAATCATTGATTTCGTATGCTAAACGACGTTTACCCCATTCTTTAACATTTGCGATTTCAGCACCATTATCAGTTAATACGCCGTTGAAGCGCTCAACTAATGCTTTCTTTGCTTCGTCATCAATGCTTGGACGGATGATGTACATTACTTCATACTTTCTCATCACTGTCACCTCCTTTTGGTCTAACGGCCCGAAACGGGCAAGGAGCAATAAAATATTACTCACGAATTAAAATTATAGCACACTACCCTAGGCAAAGCAATATGCATTGCAGGCTGTTTCGTAAATATACGCTAATATTTTCGCCAACGATAAAAGCCGAAAGAAGATATCTTCTTTCGGCTTTTAATCTTATACGTTAAAGCGGAAATGCATAACGTCTCCGTCTTTTACGATGTATTCTTTTCCTTCTAAACGTACTTTTCCAGCTTCACGAGCTGCTCCCATTGTTTTGGCAGCTAATAAATCCTCGTATGACACCGTTTCTGCACGAATAAATCCACGTTCAAAATCTGTATGAATAATACCTGCACACTCAGGAGCTTTCATACCTTGTGTAAACGTCCACGCGCGTACTTCTTGCTCACCAGCTGTAAAGTACGTAGCTAATCCAAGTAAATCGTACGCTGCACGTACAAGCTGATCTAGACCTGACTGTTCAATGCCTAGTTCTTCAAGGAACATTGCTTTTTCTTCTCCTTCAAGTTCAGCAATTTCAGATTCAATGCGTGCGCAAACAACAATTACTTCTGCACCTTCGCTTGCCGCATACTCACGCACTTTTGCTACATATTCGTTAGCAGATGCATCGGCTACTTCATCTTCAGCAACGTTTGCTACATAAAGAATAGGCTTAATCGTTAGCAAGTGAAATTGTTTTACTAATTTCATTTGTTCTTCTGTAAATGATACAGCACGAGCTGGCTGATCACTTTCAAATGCATTCTTTAGTTTCTCTAGAATTTCGTATTCATACATTGCTTCTTTATCTTTTTGTTTAGCCATTTTTTGAACACGGCCAATACGTTTCTCTACCGTTTCTAAATCTGCTAAAATCAACTCTAAATTAATTGTTTCAATATCTGAGATAGGATCTACTTTTCCTGAAACGTGCGTGATGTTTTCATCTTCAAAACAACGCACAACGTGACAAATCGCATCTACTTCTCGAATATGAGATAAGAATTTATTTCCCAATCCTTCACCTTTACTAGCACCTTTTACGATTCCAGCGATATCTGTGAATTCAAATGCTGTTGGGATTGTTTTTTTAGGTTTTACAAGCTCTGTAAGTTTTTGAAGACGATGATCAGGTACTTCTACGATACCTACGTTAGGATCAATCGTACAGAAAGGGTAGTTCGCAGATTCTGCGCCCGCTTGTGTAATTGCATTAAATAATGTTGATTTTCCAACGTTAGGAAGACCAACAATTCCAGCTGTTAAAGCCATATATTTATTCACTCCTCTTTATATATCCGAAACAAGTTAACCTGTCACAATTATAGTGAGTCAACTTTTGAAATACAAGTTTGATAAAGAACCTTTAACCGCATGGGGTTAAGGTGCCTCATTTTGTCCCACCTTACAGTATAAGGCATAAACATAGAAAATGCATGAGGTTATTCCTCATGCTTTACAAGAATTTTTTTCATTTTACGTGCAAAATCACGTCTTGGAATCATTACGCTATGGCCGCAGCCTTCACATTTAATACGGATATCCATTCCCATTCGAATGATTTTCCATTCATTTGTACCGCAAGGATGAGGTTTTTTCATTTCCACAACGTCATTTAAACCAAATTCTTTTTCCGTCATCAGCTCTCTCCTCCTTATGTCCCTTTCAACGTCGACGAATGCTGTGCTTCTTCTGTACGATTATACATAACCATACGTGGAAATGGAACTTCAATTCCATGTTCATTTAGCCTTGTACGCACTTCTTTACGAATCATACGAGAAATATGGAAATGTCTCATTGGTTTTACTTCGCTTGTAATCCTCATTGTGACTTCAGTTGCATGGATATTTTGAACCCCCAGCAGTTCAGGCGTTTTCACCATATCTTCATAGCGACTTGGCAATTCTTCTAACAGGTCTAAAATCACTTGTTCTGCTTTTTGTATGTTTTCTTCATAAGAAATGCTTACATCAACGAAAGCTACGCTGTTATGTAACGAAAAATTAGTGACCTCTACAATACTGCCATTGGGTAAAATATTAATTTCGCCTGTCCAACTCTTAATCTTCGTTGTGCGCAACCCAATTTCTTCCACAGTCCCCTCAAATGTTCCTACTCGAACATAATCGCCAACGGAGAACTGATCTTCAAAGATAATAAAAAACCCCGTGATGATGTCTTTCACTAAGTTTTGAGCACCAAACCCTACCGCGAGCCCTACGATTCCAGCCCCCGCTAGCAATCCACGGACATCTACCGATAACGTTTCTAAAATCATAACTCCCGCAACGAAATAAATGGCATAAGAAAAAATATTTTGAAGCAAACGGACCATCGTAGCTTCTCGTCGCTCAGAAATACGCAGAGGGCTATTTGTGCGAACCTCTACGAATTTATTTAACGCTTTCTTTCCAATTCGAATTAAAAACATGGAAATAAGTAGAATCAACAGAATTTTTATAAATCCCTCTCCAATATGTGCCCACGTTTCTTCTTGAAAAAATGGCTCAAACACGTTCTTAAAAACCGACTTCAACGAATTCATACTACATGTAGCTCCTAACGTAACATAATCTGCATATGAGAAAGTTTTAACCTATTGTAGCAAGTTTCTACGAACTTTTGTAGCGATTTCGAAATGGATACAACAGAACGGCTGTTACTAGAAATAAATTGACGATTCCATACATTGGATACAAAACGGCAATCAAAGTAGAAAACCCTACCTTTGTAAAGGGAATCATTAAAAGTAGCCAGCAGGCTGCCAGTTTCCAAAGAGATTGCACCTTTTCAGTATGAAAACGCGCGGTCAACCCTAAAATTCCCGAAACGGCTGTCGTATAAATTGCGATAAGCAAAACAATGCTCATTAAAAACGTCATCATATAAGGAAAATCTTTAAGAATAGCGAATAATGGAATTTCATAAGAGGAAAGAAGCCCTGAAACTTGAATAAGTGATTCATTATAAATAAAGGAGAGACCTCCTAATAAAAAACCACTGCCAACACTTGCAATATAAATCTCTTTTTTGCTTTTAATTTCCTTTCCAATTGTAGATAATACCGCGACGAGAGGAAGAATATTCAAAGCCGTAAAGGTAAAAGCAGCAGGCCAATTATGCTGAAGATGCCAATTAGTTACTCCAGGATGACGTAAAACAAATGTAAGAAGTACGCCAGCTAGTCCAATCATTAAGATTGGCATAACGAAAGAATTGATAGAAAGCAGTCCACTTAATCCTCTTGAAAAAACAAAGACAATCAACGCACTAAGAGCACCAATTCCCCACCAGTAAGGAACATGCCACATTTCCAATGTCGCCCCGCCGCCTGCGATCATAATCACCGTCGTCGTAAACAAATAAAAAACGATTAAAACGTCGTAGGCTGCAGCCCATTTCTTTCCTATTAATTCAATTAGTACTGGGTAAAATTGATTGGTTCGATAGCGATAGCTGATTTGCATAATCACATTGCAAGAAATCGCAAAAATAATAGAAAATAGAAAAATAGCAAGTCCGCTTTCTTCGCCAAAAAACTGCCATAGCTCTCTCCCTGAAGCATATCCAGCGCCTATCATGGTTCCCATAATTAAGAATATCCATTTACATCCTGCTCTCCACATCGATTTTCCCCCAATCTATGAAATATATGTATAGAATCTTCAAAATCTTCGTATACTGTTACTATTATGTATAAGGAGTGGACCCTATGAATTTAAAATCTCCCTTCTTTGAGAAGACACAACATTCAACCCGCGTATTTCATGATGAAGAATCTGCTATAAAGAAGCTGAGTACACAGTTACTATCTTTACTTCCAGCACAGAAAGACAGACCAATTGTTTTTGTATGTATTGGAACGGACCGTTCAACTGGGGACTCATTGGGTCCATTAGTCGGAACGAAACTGAATGAAAAAAAGGTTTCATCTTTTCATATTTTTGGAACGTTAGAAGAGCCTGTTCATGCTGTTAATTTGAAAGAAACGTTAAAACATATTCAAAAGCTTTTCCCGAATCCTTTTATTATTGGAATTGATGCTTGTTTAGGTCGTATGAAAAGCGTAGGCTCTGCATCACTTGGAATAGGACCCGTTAAACCAGGAGCAGGGGTTAATAAAGAATTGCCGCCAGTCGGGGATATTCATATAACAGGGGTTGTCAACGTGAGCGGATTTATGGAGTTTTTCGTCTTGCAAAATACGAGGCTTCATCTTGTTATGTGCATTGCCGATTTAATTGCGAAAAGCATTGAGACTGTACACAACGAACGAGAGAAAGAGTTTAATGCTTCTCCGGTTTACCAAACTGTAAGACACTATAAACAATAAAAAAGGTTGTCCTAAAACTAGGACAACCTTTTTTATACAGAAGATTTATTGGTCTGAGAAAGATCATTAAATAATTCAAGAAGACGGTTTAAATCTTCTTTAGAGAAAAATTCGATTTCAATTTTTCCTTTTTTCTTGCTTTGTGTAATATGAACAGAGGTACCAAAGCGCTCACGGAGCTGTGTTTCACTTTGTTTTATGAATAAATCTTTATCTTTTTTGGTTTTTGATGTTTCACGTGGAACGGCTTTATTTAAGTGAGCAATATAAGCCTCTAGCTGTCTGACATTTAATTGTTCCTTGCGTATTTTTTCAACTACTTTAGGTAGAAGAGCTTTATTTTTTAAACCGACTAGCGTACGCCCGTGTCCCATAGACAATTCATTAGTAGAAATGAGGGTTTGAATTTCCTCAGGCAGTTGCAAGAGGCGAACATAGTTAGCAATATGAGGTCGGCTTTTTCCTAGTCGTGTAGCAAGTTGCTCCTGTGTCATATCGAGCTTATCCATAAGCAATTGATAAGCGGTTGCTTCTTCAATTGGCGTCAAATCTTCACGCTGTAAATTCTCCAACAAAGCTAGTTCCATCATTTGCTTTTCTGAAAAGTCTTTTATAATGACAGGAACAGTAGCAAGGTCAGCTTCTTTAGCAGCTCTAAATCGTCTTTCACCCGCTAAGATTTCATAGCCTTTAATGCTTTTGCGAGCTACAATAGGCTGTAAGATGCCATGATGTAAAATGGATTGCTTTAACTCATTAATTGCTTCTTTATTAAACGTTTTACGTGGTTGATAGGGGTTGGGTCTAAGTTCGTGAATAGCAACTTCCTGAATTGAATCATCAGCCTGTGCATCTAAGCCTGAAAATAAGGCATTAATTCCTTTCCCTAATCCTTTCGCCATTATAAATCACTTCCTTTGCAAGTTCCGTATAAACTGCGGCCCCTCTAGATTTTGCATCATATAAGATAATTGGTTCACCATGACTAGGTGCTTCGCTCAAACGAACATTTCGAGGAATAATCGTTTGATAAACCCGATCCTGAAAGTACTTCTTCACTTCTGCTGTTACCTGGAGTCCCAAATTTGTGCGTGCGTCAAGCATAGTAAGCAATACACCTTCGATACGCAGTTGATTATTCAAATGTTTTTGGACTAATCTAACGGTATTTAGCAATTGACTTAATCCTTCAAGCGCATAATATTCACACTGTACAGGTATTAAAACAGAATCAGCTGCAGTTAACGCATTTAATGTCAGTAAACCAAGAGAAGGGGGACAATCAATAATAACATAATCAAAGTGATCTTTCACCGTTTCTAAAGCTCTCTTAAGTCGAACTTCACGTGAAATAGTCGACACTAATTCAATTTCTGCACCAGCTAATTGAATGGTCGCGGGAATGATTGATAAATTTTCGACGGCTGTTGAACGCACAACATTTTTGGCTTCCATATCTTCCACTACTACATTGTAAATACATTCATCTACATCTGCTTTATCTATGCCAACTCCACTCGTAGCGTTACCCTGTGGATCTCCGTCTACAAGTAGAACCTTTTTTCCTTGTTCAGCTAAACAAGCGCCTAAATTAACAGCGGTTGTTGTTTTTCCAACCCCGCCTTTTTGATTCGCAACTGCCACAATTTTCCCCATGTTGTCACCTACTTTCATTTCCATCCCATTTGTCCAGACAGTTTTATTGTTCATTGAATTTTCTGACGAAAAACTTTGATAAAAAAGCCTCATCAAAAAAAGATGAGGGCTATTTCTTTATTTTTTCGGAATCTTAATAGTAAACTGAAAATATTCATCAAACTCTTCTTCTTCTGTGTTTAATGAAATACCGCTGTCACTAACCATTGTCAACGATTGACGGATTGTATTCATTGCGATACGCGTATCTTTACTAAACGCTTTTCTTTTTGCTTTTGGCTTTTTAACCTGCGTTTCTAACAATTTAACTACTCGATCTTCCGTTTGTTTTACATTTAATTGTTTTTCAATAATCTCAGCTAATACTTGAAGTTGTTTTTCTTGATTTTTGAGGGGAATGAGCGCTCTCGCATGTCGCTCTGTAATCAATTTTTGTTTGATTGCTTCTTGTATTTCAACAGGAAGCTTTAACAAACGAAGCTTATTTGCAATTGTGGATTGGCCTTTTCCTAAACGTTGAGCTAATGCCTCTTGGGTAAGATTATGTAACTCAATTAACTTTGCGTAGGCTAGTGCTTCTTCGACAGCCGTTAGCTCTTCACGTTGTAAGTTTTCTATTAAAGCCACAGAGGCCGTTTCTGTATCGTTAAAATGTTTCACAATTGCAGGAACCGTATCCCATCCTAAGCTTTGTACAGCTCTCCACCGGCGTTCTCCAGCAATTAATTCGTATTCTTCGCCCTCAGTCGGTCGAACAACAATAGGTTGAATAATACCGTGTGTATGAATAGTAAGAGCTAGCTCTTCAATTTTTGCTTCATTAAACACAGTACGCGGCTGATAACGATTCGGAATAATACTTGAAACCCTAATTTGTTTTACTTCATCTCTTAAAACTTTTTCGACATTTTCATCTTGGACAGTTTCAATCTCTACACGAATATCCTCATCTTTTTCTTTTAAATTAAAAAAACGTGAAAAAGCAGATTTCATAGTCCCACACCACCTTCAGGAAAATCCCGCCTTAAACTAATTCGATGTTTTTTAATCATATCCTGCTTTCTAAACAGAAAATATAGAGAAGAAAATGTTTCATATGAAACATTTTCTTCTCTATCTATTTACCGCCTACTCTAATGGAAGCTTAACTGGGGTACCAGGTTTTCTAGGATATTTTTTAGGCGTTTTCTTTATTTTATCTATTAAAATAATGTAACGTTCACTTTGCTCCAAAGGCAATTGGAAATGTTCAATCGACTTCACTTTTCCACCTAATACTTGAAATGATTTTTCCCCATTTTTTAATTCCTCAGGGGCAGAAGCACCTTTCATTGCTAAAAAGCGTCCTTGTTCTTTAACAAGCGGTAAGCAAAATTCATTAAGAACCGAGATACGTGCCACGGCTCTTGCTGTTACAAGATCGAATGACTCGCGAATCGTTTCTTTTTTACCAAATGTTTCAGCTCGATCATGACATAGTGTGACATTGTCTAGTTCAAGCTCATTTACAAGATGCGTCAAAAACGTAATACGCTTTTGTAACGAATCAACAATGGTTACATGCAAATGCGGGAAACAAATTTTGATCGGAATACTTGGAAATCCTGCTCCTGCTCCTACATCACACATGGATTCAATTTCTGTAAAGTCTTGAAAAAAAGCAGCTGAAATAGAATCGTAAAAATGCTTTTCATACACTTCACCGTGATCAGTGATAGCAGTTAAATTCATTTTTTCGTTCCATTCCACTAAAACTTGATAATACTTTTCAAATTGATTCAGCTGTTTAGAAGAAAGAGAAATTCCCTTTTCTTCTAATAGCTGTTGAAACTGTTGAATATTCATTGAGTTTCCCTTTCTTCGCGCCTAAGAGTTTTAATCATTTGATACTTTAGCGATGCGCCCTTGTTCAATATAAACAAGCAAGATTGAAATATCAGCTGGGTTGACTCCAGAAATACGTGAAGCTTGCGCTACCGTTAGTGGACGCACTTGGTTTAATTTTTGACGGGCTTCTGTAGCTAAACCGTTAATTGCATCATAATCGATATAATCAGGAATCTTTTTGTTTTCTAACTTCTTCAAGCGTTCAACTTGTTGAAGTGATTTCTGAATATATCCTTCGTATTTCACCTGAATTTCTACTTGTTCAGCTACTTCAGGATCTACCGTCTCATCCGCTGGTGCTAATTGATGAATATGAGTATACGTCATTTCAGGGCGGCGAAGTAAATCTGTCGCACGAATGCCATCTTTTAATTCGCTGCCGCCAGCTTCTTTAATCAGTTGTTGAACAGCTTCATTCGGCTTAATAATAAAAGAGAAAAGACGTTTCTTCTCTTGCTCGATTTCCGCTTTCTTTTGTTCAAATTTAGCATAGCGCTCATCGCTGATTAATCCTAGTTCACGACCAATTTCAGTGAGGCGTAAATCAGCGTTGTCGTGACGAAGCAATAAACGATATTCTGCACGCGATGTTAGCAGACGATACGGTTCATTTGTTCCTTTTGTTACTAAATCATCCACCAATACACCGATGTAAGCATCAGAACGTCCTAAGATGACTTCTTCTTGTTCCAGCGCTCTTCTTCCCGCGTTAATTCCGGCAAGAAGACCTTGGCCTGCAGCTTCTTCATAACCAGACGTTCCGTTAATTTGTCCAGCCGTATAAAGATTTTTAATTTTCTTCGTTTCCAGCGTTGGCCATAACTGAGTCGGAACAATTGCATCATATTCAATAGCATAGCCCGCACGCATCATTTGGACTTTTTCAAGGCCAGGAATTGTTGCAAGCATTTGACGCTGTACGTGCTCAGGAAGGCTTGTTGATAGTCCTTGAACATATACTTCTTGCGTATTTCGTCCTTCTGGCTCTAAGAAAATTTGGTGACGCGGTTTATCATTAAAGCGCACAACCTTATCTTCAATAGATGGACAGTAGCGTGGTCCAGTACCTTTGATCATCCCAGAATACATAGGGGATAAGTGGAGGTTGTCATCAATAATTTGATGCGTTTGTTCACTTGTATATGTTAACCAGCAAGGCAATTGATCTGTAATGTACTGTGTTGTTTCATATGAGAAAGCACGAGGCACATCATCCCCAGGCTGAATCTCCGTTTTGCTGTAATCGATAGTTGAGCTATTAACACGAGGTGGAGTTCCTGTTTTAAAACGGACCATGTCCAGTCCTAACTCCTCTAAGTGTTCAGAAAGCTTAATAGCCGGTTGTTGATTGTTAGGACCGCTTGAGTATTTTAGTTCACCTAAAATAATTTCCCCGCGTAAGAATGTTCCTGTCGTAATAACAACTGTTTTAGCTTTATACACAGCTCCCGTTTGAGTGACAACACCTGTACATACAGCGTCTTCTACGATTAACTGTTCTACCATGCCTTGCATAAGGGTTAGGTTTTCTTCATTTTCTAACGTTTTTTTCATTTCATGCTGATAAGCAAATTTATCTGCTTGAGCTCTAAGTGCTCGAACAGCCGGACCTTTTCCTGTGTTTAACATTCTCATTTGAATATGAGTCTTATCGATATTTCTACCCATTTCTCCGCCAAGAGCATCAATTTCACGTACGACAATACCTTTTGCAGGACCACCTACAGAAGGATTGCAGGGCATAAACGCCACCATGTCTAAGTTGATGGTCAACGTTAACGTTTTAGCACCCATACGCGCAGAAGCAAGCGCCGCTTCACATCCTGCATGACCTGCTCCAATGACAATAACATCATATTGTCCACCTTCATATTGCATAATAGTAGCCTCCTTTAATAATCTATTTTCCTAAACAGAATTGAGAGAACAACTGATCAATTAAGCTTTCGTGAACAGCATCACCAATAATTTCACCTAATAGTTCCCACGTTCTTGTTAAATCAATTTGGACAATATCGATTGGAACACCACTTTCAATACCTGTGATGGCCTCATCGATAGCTCCTCTTGCTTGCGTTAAAAGCGCAATATGTCTCGTATTAGATAAATATGTTAAATCTTGAGATTCAATTGTTCCTTCAAAGAAAAGAGCTGCGATTGCTTCTTCAAGCTGATCCACTCCTTGTTCTTGAAGAAGCGAAGTCGTCACTACTGGATGATCACCAGCAAATTGCTGCACTTCCTCTAGATTAATTTTTTGCTCAAGATCTGTTTTATTCACAATGACAATAACGTCCATGCCTTCTACAGCTTCAAATAGCTTTTTATCTTCGTCCGTTAATTCTTCATTGAAATTCAACACAAGCAAAATTAAATCCGCTTCTTTCAAATACTGACGGGAGCGTTCCACACCAATTCGTTCTACAATATCTTCTGTTTCACGAATTCCAGCTGTATCAACTAATCGTAGAGGAACTCCTCGCACATTAACGTACTCTTCGATCACATCTCGCGTCGTTCCAGGAATGTCTGTGACAATAGCCTTTGCATCTTGCACTAAACTATTTAGAAGAGAAGATTTCCCTACATTAGGACGTCCAATAATAACCGTAGCTAATCCTTCTCTTAAAATTTTCCCTTGATGAGAGGTTTGAAGAAGCTTATCAATTTCTTGGCGTACATTTGAAGCTTTTTCGATCAACACTTGGTGAGTCATTTCCTCTACATCGTCATATTCTGGATAGTCAATGTTCACTTCTACATGGGCAAGTGTTTCGAGAATTTCCTGGCGTAAATGACGTACTAGCTTGGACAAACGCCCTTCCATTTGGCCAATTGCCATATTCATCGCTTTATCTGTTTTGGCACGAATTAAATCCATTACAGCTTCTGCTTGTGATAAGTCTACTCGACCATTTAAAAATGCTCGTTTTGTAAACTCACCTGGCTCGGCTAAACGGGCACCATTTGCAATAACTAACTGCAGCACACGATTAACGGATACAATTCCTCCGTGACAGTTAATTTCAATAATGTCTTCTCTAGTAAATGTCTTGGGACCTTTCATAATGGAAAGCATCACTTCTTCAACGACTTGCTCCGTCTTGGGATCTACGATATGACCGTAGTGAATAGTATGAGAAGCTACGTCTGTTAATCGTTTATTCGAAACGCTTTTAAAGATACGATCTGCAATCGTAATTGCTTCTTCACCACTCAGGCGGACGATGGCAATAGCTCCTTCTCCCATTGGTGTAGAAATGGCCGCAATTGTATCAAAATCTAGCACCAACTTCACCTCATTTCATTTTATAAACCTTTTATTTTAAACGATGTTATATACTATCATCGTTAACAATTTTCTACGAACAAAAACATCTATTTTAAGGCCCGTGATTTGTATGAACCAAATAAATAGAATACCACAATTCACCGATTTGGAACATCTCTAACGTTCTTCTGTTATGCACAGCAAGAAAAACAGGCAGTATGTACTATTTTAACTTATCCACATGTGAATAACAACGTATGCATCTTGATTTTTTTGAACGCTGGATCGATAAAAATAAGCATATAAAAAAGCACTAGCTTATTTTGCTAGTGCTTTTTGGCAACTGGCTGAACCAAAATACTTCTTTTGGGTTCTTTGCCAACGGATTGTGTCTCAACTAAAGAATTTTTAGCTAACGCTTGGTGAATCATTTTTCTTTCATGGGAAGGCATTGGTTCTAGTTGAACAGATCGATTCGTTTTAATCGCCTGATTAGCTATTTTTAATGCCAGTTTTTCGACCATTTCTTTTCGTTTTTCCCGGTAGCCTTCTGGATTTAAGACAACATTTAAAAATTGCTGACTGTATCGATTAGCTACCAATTGTGTGAGAAGCTGGAGCGCATTGAGGGTTTGTCCATGTTTTCCAATCAACATTCCCGCTGAATCGCTACTAATCTCAATTATGCAGTTTCTGGAGGTTTTTTTGACGTTCGTATGAATCGAAATCCCCATTTCACGGCTAACATTTGTAATAAAATGAACCGCTTCCTCTACAGGGTCAACTATTTTTGTAACTTTTACAACTGCGGGTTTTCCCTTAAAGATTCCTAAAAATCCTTTTTTACCTGGTTCAATTATTTCTACATTTGTTTGATTTCGCTCTACTTCTAAAGCATTTAATGCTTCTTGAACAGCAGCTTCAATCGTCTGGGCCGTAATTGTGATTTCGTTCATTTTTTAACCCCTTCAATATTCGCTTGTTTTAAGTCTGGCCCTTTAATGAAGTAGGTTTGAATAATCATAAATAGATTTCCCACTACCCAATAAAGAGATAAGGCGGCTGGAAAATTGATTGCAAAAACCACAATCATGATCGGCATAATCCAAAGCATCATAGCCATTTGAGGATTTTGATTTGCATTTCCGGCCATCATCATCTTTTGCTGAATAAACGTTGTGATTCCTGCGACAATTGGTAAGATAAATAGCGGATCACGCGCACCTAAATCAAACCATAAAAAGCTGTTGTTTGCGATTTCCGAAGTTCGTGTAATCGCGTGGAAAATCCCAATAAGAATGGGCATTTGAATTAGAATTGGGAAGCACCCAGCTAAAGGATTTACTCCGTAAGTTTGGAATAATGCCATCGTTTCTTTCTGCAATTGCTGCTGCGTCTGGGCATCTTTTGAACTGTACTTCTCCTTTAACTTCTGCATTTCGGGCTGAAGCATCTGCATTGCTTTCGTGTTTCTCATCTGTTTGATCATAAGCGGTAGAATAAGTAAGCGAATCAGGATCGTGACAACGATGATCGCAACTCCATAGCTTTTAAATACCTCCGCCAGATACGTAATGACTAATGACAGCGGATACACAACATACTCATTCCAAAAACCTTTACTATCATCTGTAATAGGTTGGTTCATTTCCGTACAACCCGCTAAAACAGTTAATAGAAAGATAAGCGTTATCCCTAAAAACAACTTCTTCTTCACCTGTTTTTCCTCCTTCTACATGTTCACCTTTCAATTCTGAAAGTGCGTCAAAATCCATTATATAAGGATGCGGTAGAAAAACAACAGCTATTAAAGGCTTTTCTTCTATTGTTTATTAATCGTTTTGTCTATGTGTAAGTAATTTGCCACGCTTAAAGACATGCTGCAAACTGCTTTTAATTTCTTCATAGCTCATTGTTGCAGCAGGCTGCCTTGCAATTACAATATAATCTTTGTCTTGCTTTAAATACGGTGTGAATTCAAACATAATTTGTTTAGCAAGGCGCTTAACTCGATTACGAGTCACGGCATTTCCAATCTTTTTGCCCACGGAGAATCCTACGCGGAAATGTTCTTGATCCGGTTTGTCTAGAACATACAAGACAAATTGGCGATTCGCTACGGACTTGCCCTTTTTAAAAACGGTTTGAAATTCATCATTCTTTTTTATACGATATCTTTTTTTCATTTTTAACAACTCCTGCCCTTTTTCAGGTCATGCTTTTATGTAGTCCCTACAGGAACAGAGGTGATTTTAGCCTTAGAAAGCGAAAAAAGACCACTGGCGTCAGTGGTCTATTATGCTGATAATACTTTTCTTCCTTTACGACGACGACGAGCTAAAACTTTACGTCCATTCGCTGAGCTCATACGAGCGCGGAAACCGTGTACTTTACTGTGCTTACGTTTGTTTGGTTGGTAAGTTCTTTTCATCTATAAACACCTCCTCGAGGAATAACTGAAAAAGACAGTCCTTGCAATTATAATGAAAAGACTAAGAAGATGTCAATGTTATTTAAAAAATAAAATTTTCAATCTCTTGGTTTCATTATCTGTTTTACTCAATCTTCTTCATTCTAATATCTTTATAACCCAATTGTCTATACCTAATCAATAAAATTCATTGATTTATTAAAGAAAAAATTTTTCCTTTTCATCTCTTTTTCTTTCTCTACCAGCTGCGATCGCATCGTTACTGAACAAAACTACAACAATAAATGTTATAAAAAGCCTCTTTTTTATTCAAATTCTTCTCTTAAACCTTTGTGGATAAGTTTTTTCGACATTTTTCTACTTTTCCATTTCTTATCGACAACTCATGCACACTATCTTGTGTTGTGGAAAACTTTTCTCCACAAGGTGTAGTGATTGTGGATAAGTTTCGAAAATTCATTGCATCATGCCGAATTCTTTGATATTATATTTTTGTTTTCACTCTTAATTACTTTTCCACAGTTGGTTTTTATCCACAAACTGTGGACAACTTGTGGACATCATTTCCACTATCACTGTATAAAGTTATCCACACCATGTGGAATCTGTCGAATAGTCGGCTTTCTTCTATAATATATATTTACCCACATAATAGCAATTGTATAAATATAAATTTTTTATGCATAAGGTTTTGTACAGGTTGTACAAGGGTTGTACAAAGCGCATGAAAACTAGAAAAAGGAGGGGTTACTCGTTGGAAAACATTCATGATTTATGGAACAGAGCTTTAGATCAAATTGAAAAAAAATTAAGCAAACCTAGTTTTGAAACCTGGCTCAAATCGACAAAAGCTCATGCTTTGCAAGGAGACACGCTCATTATTACTGCGCCTAATGATTTTGCACGGGACTGGTTAGAATCTAGGTATTCTAATTTAATTGCTGAAACACTTTACGACCTTACGGGGGAAGAGTTAGATGTGAAATTTATTATTCCTCCTAACCAGGCCGAGGAAGAATTCGATATTCAAACTCCTAAAAAGAAAGTCAATAAAGACGAAGGAGCAGAATTCCCTCAAAGTATGCTAAATTCGAAGTATACCTTTGATACATTTGTTATCGGATCTGGGAATCGTTTTGCCCATGCAGCTTCTTTAGCAGTAGCAGAGGCGCCGGCTAAAGCGTATAATCCGCTTTTTATTTACGGGGGAGTAGGATTAGGTAAAACACACTTAATGCACGCAATAGGCCACTATGTGTTAGATCATAATCCTGCTGCTAAAGTCGTGTACTTATCATCTGAAAAATTCACAAATGAGTTTATTAACTCTATTCGTGACAATAAAGCAGTAGAATTCCGCAACAAATACCGCAATGTAGATGTTTTACTGATTGATGATATTCAATTCTTAGCGGGTAAAGAGCAGACACAAGAAGAATTTTTCCATACGTTTAATACGCTTCATGAAGAAAGCAAGCAGATTGTCATCTCAAGTGATCGACCGCCGAAAGAAATTCCTACACTTGAAGATCGACTTCGTTCTCGCTTTGAATGGGGCCTTATTACAGACATCACACCACCAGATTTGGAAACACGAATTGCTATTTTGCGTAAAAAAGCAAAAGCGGACGGCTTAGTTATTCCAAATGAAGTTATGCTTTATATCGCCAATCAGATTGATTCAAATATCAGAGAATTAGAAGGAGCGCTTATTCGCGTAGTAGCTTATTCTTCACTAATTAATAAAGATATAAACGCTGATTTAGCAGCAGAAGCATTAAAAGATATCATTCCTAGTTCAAAACCTAGGGTTATTACGATTCAAGATATCCAACAGATTGTTGGACAAGAATTTAATATAAAATTAGATGATTTCAAAGCGAAGAAACGTACAAAGTCAGTAGCGTTTCCTCGACAAATTGCCATGTACCTTTCTCGCGAACTAACGGATTTTTCGCTTCCTAAAATTGGAGAAGAGTTTGGCGGGCGAGACCATACTACGGTCATCCATGCTCATGAAAAAATCTCAAAACTTGTTCAAACAGATACTGACCTACAAAAACAAATTAAAGAAATAAGTGAATCACTAAAAATATAGGCTTTTTTTACTTGTATTTTGTGTATAAGTGAGTTAGGATTGTACACAGTCTGTCCACATGTGGATAGGCTGTGTTCTCACGTTTTTAGGGGTTATCCACATTTCCACAGCCCCTATTACTACTACTATCTTAAAATATAATAAATAATAAGCTTTTAAACCTACTTTTAAGGAGGATTAATTATTATGAAATTTATCATACAGAAAGACTACCTAGTTCAAAGCGTTCAAGACGTTATGAAAGCTGTATCTTCTAGAACAACAATTCCAATTTTAACAGGGATTAAAATTGTAGCGACTGAAGAAGGTGTTACTTTAACCGGAAGTGATTCCGATATCTCTATTGAATCGTTTATTCCAAACGAGGAAGAAGGAAAAGAGATTGTTGATATCCAAAAACCAGGAAGCGTTGTTCTCCCAGCTCGTTTCTTTAGTGAAATCGTCAAAAAGCTTCCTAAAGACATCGTAGAATTGGACGTCCAAAGTCACTTTTTAACAATCATTCGTTCAGGAAAAGCTGAATTTAACTTAAATGGTTTAGATGCAGAAGAGTATCCTCATTTGCCACAATCGAAGAAAACAACATGTTTAGATTACCGACAGACTTATTAAAAAACATGATTCGACAAACTGTCTTTGCAGTGTCCACCTCAGAAACACGACCTATCTTGACAGGTGTAAACTGGAAAGTCGACGGCAAAGAATTAACGTGTATTGCCACTGACAGTCATCGTCTAGCTTTGCGAAAAGCGACCATTGAAACTGGAAATGAAGCAACGTATAATGTGGTTATTCCAGGTAAAAGTTTAAGTGAATTCAGTAAGATCCTTGATGATTCTCATGAATTAGTAGACATCGTTATCACGGAAAATCAAGTATTATTCAAAACAAAACACTTACTATTTTTCTCAAGATTACTGGACGGAAATTATCCTGACACTTCAAGATTGATCCCAGCCGATAGTAAAACGGATGTTATATTGAACGTAAAAGAATTTTTACAATCGATTGACCGTGCTTCTTTATTAGCTCGTGAAGGAAGAAACAACGTAGTAAAACTATCTACGCTAGATGAAGGAATTGTTGAAATTTCTTCTAACTCTCCTGAAATCGGAAAAGTAATTGAAGAGGTACAAAGTCAGTCTATCTCAGGAGAAGAATTAAAAATTTCTTTTAGCGCAAAATATATGTTAGACGCATTAAAAGCGCTCGAAGGAACAGATATCAAAATTAACTTCACTGGTGCGATGCGTCCATTTGTCATTCGAACATTAGAGGATGATTCAATGCTGCAGCTGATTTTACCAGTGCGAACATATTAAATCTCAGAAAGCTACTAGCATGCCGTACTAGTAGCTTTCTTTTCTCAAGAAGAATTATTTAGTAAAATAGAGATACATCATTAGAAAGTGAGAGAGTCGCATGAAAACAGAGGTTAAAATTTCAACTGAATACATTACGCTTGGCCAGTTTTTAAAACTAGCAGACGTCATTCAAACAGGTGGAATGGTAAAATGGTTTTTAAGTGAGCACGAAGTATATGTGAACGGGGAGCTAGAAGAGCGCCGCGGACGTAAATTATATGCAAATGACGAAGTGGATATACCGGCTGCAGGATCATTTGTTGTTATTACTTAAAGTTGGTGAAACGTTTGTATATTAAAGAAATTACTTTAACAAATTACCGAAACTATACGAAGACAACGATTCCCTTTGAAAATAAAGTAAACGTCATTTTGGGTGAAAACGCACAGGGTAAAACAAACGTGATGGAATCGATCTTCGTATTATCTATGGCTAAATCTCATCGTACGTCCAACGATAAAGAATTAATTAAATGGGACTGTGAGTATGCAAAGCTATCGGGCATTGTAGAAAAGCATAGAGGGCCCGTTACACTGGATTTAGTCATCTCAACAAAAGGGAAAAAAGCAAAATATAATCACATTGAGCAGAAAAAACTCAGTCAATATATAGGGTCAATTAACACTGTCATGTTTGCTCCGGAGGATTTGAACCTAGTTAAAGGGAGTCCGCAAGTAAGGCGCAAATTTATCGATATGGAAATTGGTCAAGTTTCGCCTGTTTACATGCATGATTTAAGCAGGTATCAAAAGATTTTGCAGCAAAGAAATCAATATTTGAAGCAGCTGCAGACAAAAAAACAAACGGATCTTTCACTTTTAGACGTACTTACGTTACAGTTAAGTGAAATGGCAGCGAAAATCTTAAAAAAACGTTTTGAGTTTTTACAGTTACTCCAACAGTGGGCAGAGCCTATTCATAAAGGGATCAGTCGAGACTTAGAAACATTAAAAATTGAGTATAAGAATTCAATTGATGTATCAGAAGATGCAGATTTGTCGAAAATGTTAGAAGCATATCATCAAAAGTTTGATAAAATAAAAAGTAGAGAAATTGATAGAGGTGTCACCTTAGCAGGACCACACCGTGATGATCTTCTTTTCTACGTTAATGAAAAAGACGTTCAAACATTTGGTTCACAAGGGCAACAGCGGACGACTGCTTTATCGTTAAAGCTTGCTGAAATTGAGTTAATTCATCAAGAAGTAGGTGAATATCCAATTTTGCTTTTAGATGACGTATTGTCTGAATTAGATGATTTTCGTCAATCACACTTGCTAAATACCATCCAAGGAAAAGTTCAGACGTTTGTAACGACAACGAGCATTGAAGGAATTCATCACGAGACCTTAGAAAAAGCCGCTACATATCATGTAGAAGTTGGCCAAATTCAAAAGGTCAAATAGCAATTGATCTGTCTAAAAACTTTTCACAAGGCAATCTAACTGAAATATGATATCATTATAGTTTTAAGTCTATATATTTCAACTCGTACCCTCGATTATGAAAATTTTGTGCATAAGTAAACAAATGGCAAATACATTAAAGGCTCCGTATTATTTCCACATAATATTCGAAAAACATAATACAAAATGATAAATACAGCAGTTTGCTGTTAAAAAAAAGTGTAGGTGATACATTTGACGATGGAACAAAAAGAAGTACAAGCATATGAAGCTGATCAGATACAAGTATTAGAAGGATTAGAAGCTGTTCGTAAACGTCCGGGGATGTATATTGGATCAACGAGCGCAAAGGGTTTACATCATCTTGTATGGGAAATTGTAGATAATAGTATTGATGAAGCGCTGGCCGGCTATTGCGATGAAATTAATGTTATTATCGAAAAGGATAATAGTATTACAGTCAAAGATAACGGTCGTGGAATTCCAGTTGGTATTCAAGAAAAAATGGGCAGACCTGCCGTTGAAGTTATCTTAACGGTTCTTCATGCCGGAGGTAAATTTGGCGGCGGCGGCTATAAAGTATCTGGTGGATTACACGGTGTAGGTGCCTCAGTTGTTAACGCACTTTCTACCTCTTTGGAAGTACACGTACATCGTGACGGTAAAGTTCATTATCAAAAATATGAACGAGGTGTACCGGCTGCTGACTTAAAAGTAGTTGGAGAAACAGATAAAACAGGTACTGTTATTCAATTCCATCCAGACGGTGAAATTTTTACAGAAACGCTTGAATACGATTTTGATACGTTAGCTAATCGTCTGCGTGAGTTAGCTTTCTTAAACCGCGGCATTAAAATTACGATTGAAGACAAACGTGAAGAAGATAAAAGACGTGAATACCATTACGAAGGCGGAATTAAGTCTTACGTTGAACACTTAAACCGTTCGAAAGAAGTGATTCACGAAGAGCCGATCTATATTGAAGGTAATCGAGACAACATTTCTGTAGAAATTGCTATTCAATATAACGATAGCTACACAAGTAATTTATATTCTTTCGCAAACAACATTCACACATATGAAGGTGGAACGCACGAAGCAGGATTTAAAACAGCGTTAACGCGTGTAATTAACGACTATGCACGTAAAAACAGCGTATTTAAAGATAGTGACGCCAATTTAACGGGTGAAGATGTTCGTGAAGGAATTACAGCTATTATCTCTATTAAGCACCCAGATCCGCAGTTTGAAGGACAAACAAAAACAAAGCTGGGAAATAGTGAAGCAAGAACAATTACTGACTCTGTGTTTGCAGAACACTTAGAAACTTACTTGCTAGAGAACCCTATTGTGGCGAAAAAGGTAATTGAAAAAGGTTTAATGGCTGCAAGAGCAAGAATGGCAGCTAAAAAAGCTCGTGAGCTTACAAGACGTAAAAGCGCGCTTGAAATTTCAAACTTACCGGGTAAATTAGCAGATTGTTCATCAAAAGATCCTTCTATTAGCGAACTCTATGTAGTAGAGGGTGACTCTGCCGGAGGTTCAGCTAAGCAGGGAAGAAGCCGCCATTTCCAAGCTATTTTGCCTTTGCGCGGTAAAATTATCAACGTAGAGAAAGCGCGTTTAGATAAAATTTTATCTAATAACGAAATTCGTACAATCATTACCGCTCTAGGAACGGGTATTGGTGACGATTTTGATATTTCGAAAGCCCGCTACCATAAAATTGTGATTATGACAGATGCAGACGTAGATGGTGCGCATATTCGTACGCTTCTTCTAACGTTCTTCTATCGCTATATGAGACAGATTATTGAGCACGGATATGTGTACATTGCCCAGCCGCCGCTTTACAAAGTTTCACAAGGTAAAAAAGTAGAGTACGCGTACAACGATCGTCAATTAGAAGAGGTATTAGCTTCTTTCCCTGAAGGCGCAAAACCAAACCTTCAGCGTTACAAAGGTCTAGGAGAGATGAATCCTGAACAATTATGGGAAACAACAATGGATCCAGAATTCCGTACCCTTCTTCAGGTGAACTTGCAAGACGCAATTGAAGCTGATGAGACATTTGAAATTTTAATGGGCGACAAAGTAGAACCGCGCCGTAATTTCATTGAAGAAAATGCTCAGTACGTAAAAAATCTCGATATTTAAATGAACGGTAATACCCTTTATATTTTTTATAAAGGGTATATAAACGTCAGGATAGAGATAGGTTCTATCCTGCGTTTACATATATATGAATTACTATACTGAACTTCGCGAAGGAGGTTCTTATCGATGTCAGATAAACCAAACTCTCAAATAAGAGAAGTAAATATTAGTCAAGAAATGCGCGCATCCTTTTTAGATTATGCAATGAGCGTAATTGTATCGCGTGCTTTACCAGATGTAAGAGACGGACTTAAGCCCGTGCACCGTCGTATTTTATATGCAATGAATGATTTAGGTATGGGATCGGATAAGCCATATAAAAAATCAGCTCGTATCGTAGGAGAAGTAATTGGTAAGTATCACCCACACGGTGACTCAGCTGTATATGAAACAATGGTTCGTATGGCACAAGATTTTAGCTATCGTTATATGCTAATTGACGGTCATGGAAACTTTGGATCTGTTGATGGAGATGCAGCAGCAGCTATGCGTTATACAGAAGCAAGAATGTCAAAAGTTTCGATGGAACTGTTACGTGACATCAATAAAGATACAATTGATTATCAAGATAACTATGACGGTTCTGAACGTGAACCAATTGTATTACCTGCTAGATTTCCAAATTTACTTGTAAACGGTTCAGCCGGAATTGCGGTAGGTATGGCGACAAATATTCCTCCGCATCAGTTAGGGGAAGTCATTGACGGCGTTTTAGCTGTAAGTCAAGACCCTGATATCACAATTGCAGAGTTAATGGAGATTATTCCAGGACCGGATTTCCCAACTGCAGGACAAATTCTTGGCCGCAGCGGGATTCGTAAAGCTTATGAAACTGGGAAAGGTTCTATTATTGTTCGCGCAAAAGTAGAAATTGAAGAACAAAACAATGGTAAACAAACTATTATTGTTCATGAACTTCCATACCAAGTAAATAAAGCAAAGCTAATTGAAAAAATTGCCGAGCTAGCTCGTGATAAGAAGATTGATGGAATTACGGACTTACGAGATGAGTCTGACCGTTCGGGTATGCGTATTGTTATTGAAGTAAGACGTGATGCAAATGCAAATGTTTTATTAAATAACTTATATAAGCAGACATCTCTTCAAACAAGTTTTGGTATTAATACTCTTGCATTAGTAGATGGACAGCCAAAAGTATTGAACTTAAAGCAATGTCTACAGTACTATTTAGACCATCAGGTAGTGGTGATTCGTCGTCGTACTGAATTTGAACTTCGAAAAGCCGAAGCACGCGCGCATATTTTAGAAGGTTTAAAGATTGCTCTTGATAATTTAGATGCTGTTATTGCTTTAATTAGAGGTTCTCAAACAACAGATATTGCACGTGAAGGATTAATGACGCAGTTTTCGTTATCTGAAAAACAAGCGCAAGCTATTTTGGATATGCGTCTGCAGCGTTTAACAGGATTAGAGCGAGAGAAGATTGAAGCGGAATATCAATCTTTATTAGCGCTAATTGCTGAATTAAAAGCTATTTTAGCAGATGAAGAAAAAGTATTAGAAATTATTAGAGAAGAACTAATAGAAGTAAAAGAAAGATTCAATGACGGCCGTCGAACAGAAATCGTAAGCGGAGGAGCTGAAATTATCGAAGACGAGGATTCCATTCCTCGCCAAGATATTGTTATTAGCTTAACGCACAACGGCTATATTAAACGTTTGCCTGTTTCTACGTATAAGAGTCAGCGAAGAGGCGGAAGAGGTATTCAAGGAATGAATACAAACGAAGATGATTTCGTTGAACATCTTCTAACAACGTCTACTCATGATACGATTCTCTTCTTTACAAATAAGGGAAAAGTTTACCGTACGAAAGGATACGAAATTCCAGAGTATGGAAGAACGGCTAAAGGGATACCTATTATTAACTTATTAGAAGTAGACAAAGGTGAATGGGTAAATGCCATCATTCGCGTCGATGAATTTGTAGACGATTGGTATCTATTCTTTACTACAAAACAAGGAATTTCTAAGCGTACACCTTTATCTTCTTTTGAGAACATTCGAAATAGCGGACTTATCGCCTTGAATTTAAGAGAAGAAGATGAATTGATTTCTGTTAAATTGACAGATGGTAAGCGCGATATGGTTATTGGAACGAAGAAGGGTATGTTAATTCGTTTTAATGAAAATGATGTTCGTTCAATGGGACGTACAGCTACTGGAGTTAAAGGGATTACTCTCGATTCAGAAGATGAAGTAATCGGTATGGAGATTCTCGAAGAACAATCAGATATCTTGATCATTACGAAAAATGGTTACGGAAAACGTACGCCGATTGAGGAATATCGTGTACAAACAAGAGGCGGTAAAGGTTTAAGAACATGTAATATCACTGATAAAAATGGTGATGTTGTCGCACTGAAATGCGTATCTCAAGAAGAAGATATTATGCTTATCACAGTAAGCGGCGTTCTTATCCGTGTTTCTGTTTCAGATATTTCACAAATGGGCCGTAACACACAAGGTGTCAAAGTCATCCGTTTAGGAGACGA
>NZ_JBSWUB010000001.1:225000-240000 GCF_056158845.1 Priestia sp. ABM2_011 | reverse complement strand
ACCGCTGGTGTACCAGTTGTCTTGCCAAAGGCATCGCTGGGTAGCTATGTGTGGACGGGATAAGTGCTGAAAGCATCTAAGCATGAAGCCCCCCTCAAGATGAGATTTCCCATAGCGCAAGCTAGTAAGATCCCTGAAAGATGATCAGGTTGATAGGTCAGAGGTGGAAGCGTGGCGACATGTGTAGCTGACTGATACTAATCGATCGAGGACTTAACCAAATTTTTAAAAGCGTAAGCTTTACTCAGCAAACTGTTACCTAGTTTTGAGAGAACAATCTCTTGTCTGGTGGCGATAGCGAAGAGGTCACACCCGTTCCCATACCGAACACGGAAGTTAAGCTCTTTAGCGCCAATGATAGTTGGGACTTTGTCCCTGTGAGAGTAGGACGTTGCCAGGCACTTGAAAAAAGACTAGCTATTTTAGCTAGTCTTTTTTTGTGTGTTCATTTAAGTAACAAGAAATTAAGTAAGGAATCTTTTGAGCTGTAACCTCAAGGAACCTCAAGATAAATGGATAATCTTTCGAAGAGTATGTATGCAATAATTCATACCACCACTCTGTTTCATAACGTGAAATCATACTTAAATTATAAAGTAATAAGTAATGTGCCAACATCTCAGGGAAATATAAGCAGCTATCTTTTTCCAACGGTGCATGCAACGTGTTAGCTTGGAAATTGTACATAAAAGGTGAACAATTATATAAACAGCTTGAAGGGTCAAGAATACATACCTGATCTTCTGACAAAGACAATGATAGATGGGAACGCTCTTTTAAAAAAGAATAGAGTCTTTCGTGATTCATATGATAACACCGTGTAACTTGTTCAGGAATAGGCAAAGAGGTAGCTGGAAGCAATCCAATAGTTGTTAAATGGGAAGATGGCCTCGTGCCCAAATTTAAAAATAATGTATCTAATTCAGGTACACAAGACAACAGATAATTCATTGTATATTTACTACCTTCTAGTTGTTTCACATGAAACAATTCTTCTCCTACTTGTGAAAATAAACCGCTTTTTTGAATCTTAACTTCATCATCTAAAAAATCATAACTTTGTTTTTTTCTTTTTCGTGTTGATACTCCATGTGCTAACACCGCCGTATTTTCGGGATATACGGGGTTTTGTGTTAACAAACAAGCTTTTAACAGCTGTGACATTCCATAAAATAATAAAACGGGTTGAACTGATACAGGAGATTGTGCCGCAACTTGATAATAATTTTTACTGTGTTCCAAATAATAAATAAATGGGTAACTGTTTTTAAAACTATGTTGCTCTGCATCGCTATAATTCAATTTTTGATAGCGCTTTTTTAAAAAGTCTTGTACAAAAGGAACGGAGAAAAATAAATTGTAGGACGTCCAAACATCATTAAATTTATGCAACTAAATCACCTTTTCTTTTTATTAGAATTATCTGATATCTAGTGAAGTTATTGACAGGTACATATCTGCTTGTTAATCTACTAATAATATTCTGTCGTTTAAAGGAGGATTCTATAATGTGGGAAAGCAAATTTTCTAAAGAAGGCTTAACATTTGATGACGTTTTACTGGTGCCAGCAAAATCTGAGGTACTACCTAAAGACGTTGATATGAGTGTTGAACTAACAAAAACATTAAAATTAAAGGTGCCGTTCATCAGTGCAGGAATGGATACAGTTACAGAAGCTGAAATGGCTATTGCGATGGCTAGACAAGGTGGTTTGGGTATCATTCACAAAAACATGTCGATTGAACAGCAAGCAGAACAAGTTGATAAAGTAAAACGTTCTGAAAGTGGTGTTATCACGGATTCTTTCTTTTTAACTCCTGAAAACCAAGTATTTGCTGCTGAACACTTAATGGGCAAATATCGTATCTCAGGTGTGCCGATTGTCAACAACGAAGAAGAACAAAAACTAGTTGGAATCCTTACAAACCGTGACTTGCGTTTCATCCAAGATTATTCAATGCAAATTGCTGATGTAATGACAAAAGAAGAATTAGTTACTGCTCCAGTAGGAACGACTTTAGAAGAAGCAGAGAAAATTCTACAGCAATACAAAATTGAAAAGTTACCTCTTGTAGATGACAATGGCGTATTAAAAGGCCTTATCACAATTAAAGACATTGAAAAAGTAATTGAGTTTCCAAATGCAGCTAAAGATCAACAAGGTCGATTATTAGTTGGAGCAGCTGTTGGCGTAACAGCTGATTCAAATGTTCGTATCGAAAAATTAGTACAAGCTGGCGTTGATGTTATCGTTATTGATACAGCGCATGGACATTCACAAGGCGTTTTAGATACAGTACGCAGCATTCGCGAGGCATATCCAGAATTAAATATTATTGCTGGTAACGTAGCAACGGCTGAAGGTACAAAAGCATTAATTGAAGCTGGAGCAAACGTAGTAAAAGTAGGAATTGGACCTGGTTCAATTTGTACAACTCGTGTTGTCGCTGGTGTAGGCGTTCCACAAATTACGGCAGTATATGACTGTGCAACTGAAGCTCGTAAGCACGGGGTAGCTATTATTGCAGATGGCGGTATTAAGTACTCTGGAGATATCGTAAAAGCACTTGCAGCTGGTGGACATACAGTAATGCTAGGAAGCCTTCTAGCAGGAACGACAGAAAGCCCTGGCGAAACAGAAATCTACCAAGGAAGACGCTTTAAAGTGTATCGTGGAATGGGCTCTGTGGGAGCTATGGAAAAAGGAAGTAAAGATCGATACTTCCAAGAAGATAATAAAAAATTAGTTCCAGAAGGTATCGAAGGCCGTTTGCCTTACAAAGGACCTGTAGCAGATACTTTATATCAAATGATTGGTGGTTTACGCGCAGGAATGGGTTACTGTGGTTCAGCTAACTTAGAAGCGTTACGTGAACAGGCACAATTCATCCGTATGACTGGAGCAGGCTTAAGAGAAAGTCACCCACATGATGTACAAATTACAAAAGAATCTCCTAACTATTCTATGAGATAATCATGAATGTGTAAAAAACACGTTTCCTTAATAGGGAAACGTGTTTTTTATGTCATTAATCATGAATGTAACAGTACTTCTTTATCTATTTTTTTAAATTTTAGTATGATAAAATTACATTTATGTGAGTTTACGTTTGGAGGGTATAGAGTGAGAAACGCAGTACAGAAACAATTAATTTGTGTCATTGCTGTTATGTTAATGGCCAGCGTATTTTTTGTCTCTACACAAGCATCAGCTGCTTCTAAAACAGATGATATTGGCGTTGAAGCAGACGCAGCCATTTTAGTAGAGGCAAGTACGGGGAAAGTGCTATACGGGAAAAATACGGATGCTTTATTAGGTATTGCAAGCATGACAAAAATGATGACGGAATACCTAGTATTAGAATCCATAAAAGATAAGAAATTATCTTGGGATCAACGTGTGCCAGTTAGTAAATATGCAGCTAAAATTTCTCAGGATTATGGATTATCAAATGTACCATTAATCGAAAACCAAAAATATACGGTAAAAGAATTATATGATGCCATGGCTATTTATTCAGCTAATGGAGCAGCCATTGCTTTAGCTGAAGCTGTCAGTGGTTCTGAAGAAGGTTTCATTAAGTTAATGAATGAAACAGCAAAAAAATTAAATATGGGTGAATCAAAATTTGTCAATTCTACAGGTCTTTCTAATTCCTTGTTAAAAGGGATGTATCCAAAAGGAACAAAGGAAGAAGATGAGAACCTCCTATCTGCTCGGGCAGTTGCTACTCTTGCTTATCACTTGATTCATGATTATCCAGAATCTTTGGAAGTAGCCAAAACTCCTTCCAAGATGTTTAGACAAGGGCAACAAGGCGAAACAAAAATGAACAATTGGAATAAGATGCTCCCTGGTTTTTCAGCTGCATACAGCGGCGTAGACGGCTTAAAAACTGGTCATACAGATTTTGCAGGTCAATGTTTCACTGGAACTGCAGAGCGTAACGGGGTAAGATACATAACAGTTGTAATGAATGCCAAGGAAAACGGCAAGTCTACAGAAGCTGCTCGTTTTTCTCAAACGAAAAAGATATTGGATTATGCTTTTAGTCATTTTCAGTTAAAAGAAGTAGTGCCTGCTAACGGCGAGATTAAAGGGCATGAAACAATTGATGTTGCTAAAGGGAAATCAAAAGAAGCTTCCGTTTCTCCAAAGAATTCGGTGAAAATTATTACCGAAAAAGGTCAAAAAGATCATACTAAAATCAACTTTAAGTTAAACGATAAAGTTATGAACGATCAAAAAGTTGTTGCTCCTATTAAAAAAGGAGAAACAGTTGCTTATGTAAGTGCAACAAACAGCAATCTTAAAGATCTAGGCTATGTAGGAGGTCAAACTACAGATAGCATGACGCCGGTCGTGACAAACGAATCTGTTGAAAAAGCTGGATGGTTCTCTCTCGCTATCCGCAGTATTGGTAACTTCTTCAGCGATATTTGGATGAATGCTGCAAATACAGTGAATAACTGGTTTTAATGATAACTCAAGAGAAAGAAGAGATACTACAAGGGAGTATCTCTTTTTTTTATTTTTAGATTTGTTTGTATATAATCTATAAATTAGATAGGAATTTTCCGAAAAATACGGTAAAATAGACACTAAGTTTTGAATTTTGTATATACACTAAAAATTATTGTGAAACACTTGATACAGGAGGAAGACAAACATGAATAACATTACAGGTACTGATCGTGTAAAACGAGGAATGGCGGAAATGCAAAAAGGTGGCGTTATCATGGACGTGATCAACGCAGAGCAAGCAAAAATTGCAGAAGCAGCAGGCGCTGTTGCCGTTATGGCATTAGAGCGTGTTCCAGCTGATATCCGTGCAGCAGGCGGCGTGTCTCGTATGGCAGACCCAACAATTGTTGAAGAAGTGATGAATGCTGTGTCCATTCCAGTTATGGCAAAAGCTCGTATTGGCCATATTGTTGAAGCACGCGTGCTAGAAGCGATGGGTGTAGACTACATCGATGAAAGTGAAGTGTTGACTCCAGCTGATGAGGAGTTTCATTTAAATAAAAATACATTTACGGTTCCATTTGTGTGCGGTTGTCGTGATCTTGGTGAAGCATCCCGCCGTATTGCTGAAGGAGCTGCAATGCTTCGTACAAAAGGCGAACCAGGGACAGGAAACATCGTGGAAGCAGTGCGTCATATGCGCCAAGTAAACGCTCAAGTACGTAAAGTTGTGGGCATGGACGAAGATGAGTTAATGACAGAGGCAAAACTATTAGGCGCGCCTTATGAGCTATTACTGCAAATTAAACGTGAAGGTCGCCTACCGGTTGTAAACTTTGCAGCGGGCGGTGTAGCAACACCAGCAGACGCAGCGTTAATGATGCAGCTTGGAGCAGACGGTGTGTTCGTTGGTTCAGGAATCTTTAAATCCGACAACCCTGAAAAATTTGCTCGAGCAATCGTTGAGGCAACAACGCATTATCAAGATTATGAACTCATTGCAAACTTGTCAAAAGGATTAGGAAGTGCAATGAAAGGGATTGAAATTTCATCATTATTACCAGAAAACCGCATGCAAGAGCGTGGATGGTAATTTAAAGGGAGTTTTGACAAAATGGTAAAAGTAGGCGTGTTAGGATTACAAGGTGCCTTTCGCGAGCATGCACAAGCATTAGAAGCAGCAGGCGCTGAAGCCATTATCATTAAAAAAGTTGAACAGCTAGACGAAATAGATGGTTTAATCCTACCGGGCGGCGAAAGCACAGCGATGCGTCGTCTGATTGACAAGTATGACTTTATGGAACCTCTTCGCCAGTTTGCACAAGCAGGTAAACCGGTGTTTGGTACGTGTGCGGGTTTAATTTTACTTGCAGGACAAGTTGTTGACCGTGAAGAGCCCCATTTAGGTGTTATGGATATTACGGTAGCTCGAAATTCATTTGGGCGCCAACGAGATAGCTTTGAAGCTGCTCTAAATATTAAAGATATTGGTGAAGATTTTATAGGCGTATTTATCCGTGCTCCGCATATTGTAGAAGTAGGAGAAAACGTTGAAGTCTTGGCAATGCATAATGACCGAATTGTTGCAGCAAGACAAGGTCAATTCTTGGGATGTTCGTTTCATCCAGAATTAACAGATGATGCTCGCATGGCTCAGTATTTTGTAGCAATGGTTGAAGAAGCTTCGAAAAAACCTGTATAAATGAATTGCATCTTGTAAAGACTTGTAGTACATTATGATTAATAAAAATGATATTGGTATAAAGCGTTGATAGGAAATAGTAATAAGATTTTTGATTTCAAGAGAGTCGATGGCTGGTGTGAATCGATAATCAATTCTTATGAATCCGTCCTGGAGCAAGCTGTCGAAAAAGTAGTAGGCAGTTTCGGTTCATCCGTTATCTGGTTTAAGAGGAAGGCTTATTTTAGCTTTCAATTAGGGTGGCAACGCGGGTAAACTCTCGTCCCTTTCACAGGGATGAGAGTTTTTATTTTGCCCTTTTATACTAAAGGAGGTACTCAGTATGTTAGATTTAAAATTTTTACGTGCTAATTTTAATGAAGTAAAAGAAAAGCTCAAGTTTCGTGGTGAGGACTTAACGGACTTAGGTCGCTTTGAAGAGTTAGATGCAAAACGCCGTGAGCTAATTGCTCAAACAGAAGAGTTAAAAAGCAAGCGAAATGAAGTATCACAGCAAATTGCACAATTGAAACGTGAAAAACAAGATGCTGATCATTTAATCGTCGAAATGCGTGAAGTAGGAGACCGCGTAAAGCAATTGGATGAAGAGCTTCGCAGCGTTGAAGAAGAGTTAGAGCTATTGCTGCTTTCAATTCCTAACGTTCCACATGAAAGTACGCCTGTAGGTGAAACTGAAGATGATAACGTAGAAGTTCGCAAATGGGGAGAAATTAAACAATTTGATTTTGAACCAAAACCGCATTGGGATTTAGGAACAGATTTAAATATTTTAGATTTTGAAAGAGCTTCGAAAGTAACGGGAAGCCGCTTTGTATTTTATAAAGGGTTAGGTGCAAGATTAGAACGTGCTCTTATTAACTTTATGATGGATTTACATATGGATGAGCATGGTTATGAAGAAATCCTTCCTCCATATATGGTGAATCGTACAAGTATGACAGGAACAGGGCAGCTTCCTAAATTTGAAGAAGATGCATTTAAAATTAAAGAAGAAGATTATTTCTTAATTCCTACAGCTGAAGTACCAGTTACAAATTTACATCGTGATGAAATTTTAAGCGGAGATCAGCTTCCAATTGCTTATACAGCGTATAGTGCTTGCTTCCGCTCAGAAGCAGGCTCTGCAGGAAGAGATACACGTGGGCTTATTCGTCAGCATCAGTTTAATAAAGTAGAACTTGTTCGCTTTGTTAAGCCAGAAGATTCTTATGATGAATTAGAAAAATTAACGGGCCATGCTGAAAAGGTTCTTCAACTATTAGGTTTACCTTACCGAGTTCTAAGCATGTGTACAGCTGACTTAGGTTTCACAGCAGCCAAAAAGTATGATATTGAAGTTTGGATTCCAAGTTATGAAACGTATCGTGAAATTTCTTCTTGTTCAAACTTTGAAAGCTTCCAAGCTCGCCGTGCTAATATTCGCTTCCGCCGTGATACAAAAGCAAAACCAGAACATGTTCATACACTAAATGGTTCTGGCTTAGCAATTGGCCGTACGGTAGCTGCAATTTTAGAAAACTACCAGCAGGAAGATGGATCAATTCAAATTCCAGAAGTGTTGCGTCCATATATGGGAAATAAAGAAGTTATTTCTAAATAAAAGTAGAAGATGTTCATTAAATTAATTTTTAATGAACATCTTTTAAAAAAAATTAATAAAAGAGTTGACTTCATTATTTTTATATGATAAATTAATACTTGTCGATACGGAGGAATACCCAAGTCCGGCTGAAGGGATCGGTCTTGAAAACCGACAGGGGTGTTAAAGCCCGCGGGGGTTCGAATCCCTCTTCCTCCGCCATATTTGACTTATAATGCAATTAACATAGCGCGATAAATTGGAGATTGGAAAACCGTTACTTATAAGTAACGGTTTTTTATTTGTTGAAAATGCCGCTTTATTTATTAAAGCGGCATTTTTTTATAGCTGACGACGTTTTAACTTTTCATTATGTTGTAAAAAGCGAGCCACTTTTTCAACAATTGATTCAATTGAATCAGGATCCTTGAGAAGGTCGTATTCTCTAATATCTAAACGGAGAATAGGACAAGCCGTAAAGTTATTAATCCATTCTTCATATCGGGCGTGCATCTCTTTCCAATAATCAAGAGGCGTTTGTTGTTCCATTGGTCGCCCTCTTTCTTGAATGCGATCTACAATATCTTCGAAGCTGCCTTCCAAATAAATGAGCAGATCTGGATGAGGGAAGTATGGAGTCATAACCATTGCATCGAACAAGCTTGTATATGTCTCATAGTCTACTTTAGACATTGTTCCCTTTTCAAAATGCATCTTAGCAAAGATACCGGTATCTTCGTAAATGGATCTGTCTTGGATAAAGCCGCCGCCATACTCGAAAATCTTCTTTTGTTCTTTAAAGCGTTCCGCTAAAAAATATACCTGTAGGTGAAAGCTCCAGCGTTCAAAATCCCCATAAAATTTGTCCAGGTAAGGGTTGGAATCTACTTTTTCAAACGATGTGCGAAATTGGAGAGCATCGGCCAATGATTGAGTCATCGTAGATTTCCCAACTCCAACTGTACCAGCTATCGTCAACACAGCATCATTAGGAATGTTGTATTTCGATCGTAAGTTTACCATTATATACTCCTTTTCAACATACTCTCTTGAACCTCTGATAAGATTCTATTTAAGTGTTGTTTATTTTGTACAAAATCTATTTCATCACCGTTATAACGTAAAATGGTTACGTCAGGGTTCTTTTGTTCAAATGCCGTCATAGCTTTTTCATAATCATCACTTAGTCTCGCAAGGTAGTGAGGATCGATGTTTCGTTCAATTTCTCTTCCACGCATTTTAATACGCTTTAGCAAGGTATCTAAACTGGCATTTAAATAAATAATAATGTTCGGAGCCGGCATATCAGCCGTTAAGATGTGGAAGATTTGTACATATTTTTTATACTGTTCATCTTTTAACGTTTGCTCAGCGAAAATCATGTTTTTCATAATATGATAATCTGCTACAACAGGTTTTTTATAAGATAAGAACCCTTTTTGAATATCCTCTAACTGCTTATATCGATTACATAGAAAAAACATTTCGGTTTGAAAACTCCACTCGTCGATATTCTCATAAAATTTCCCGAGAAATGGATTTTCATCTACGATTTCTTTTAAAATTTCGAACTGAAATGCTTGTGCAATCTCTTTAGCTAGAGAGGTTTTTCCGACACCGATGGGTCCTTCTACTGAAATAAAAGGTGTGCCTTGCATTCATTTGCCTCCTTCATGACCACTCGTTCAAAAAAAACAGACAAAAAATATTTTAACATAGAGAAGGAGAATAAGGGGAAAAGAAATTTCTTTCAGTAAGAAGAATAACAAAAAGCCTACTGTTAACAGTAAGCTTTCCCTATTTATGGCTGTGTCACTCTTTTTGTAATTTTGAAGTTGTCTTCAATCAAGAGCCAGTTTTGCGGGAAATCTAAGCCTAGTTTCCAGTAGGCCATTCCTCTAAGTTTTAATTCTTTGATTAAATCAAACTTGGCCTGAATAGATCTAGCGTCTTCAAACCATACTTCGTGAGTGCGCTGCTGTTCATCTTTATACCGGAAGAAAGGAGCTTGTGCTTTATTGTCGTATTGAATAGCTACTTTATAACGAGCTGCCAACTCAATAGCTCGTTGAGGACTAATGGCTTTGGCATATTCTCCTCCTGGTTTGTAAGGCAGTGTCCAATCGTAACCGTATAGGTTTTGGCCCATGATAATTTTTGAACTAGGTATTTCAGATACTGCATATTCTAAAACATCACGTACGGGACCAATAGGAGAGACGGCCATAGGAGGCCCACCGCTATATCCCCATTCATATGTCATTGGAACAACGAAGTTAGCAATCTCTCCAATGGCTTTATAATCATGTGCTTCATACCATTTGCCTTTTTGATCTCGACTTGTCTTCGGAGCTAAAGCCACAGACATGAGAAGTTGCTCATCTTGAAGACGCTTTTTTGCTTTCTGTAAGAATGCAATATAGGCTTCTTTATCTGCCGGACGCAAAAATTCGAAGTCAAAGTGAATGTCTCTGAAATTTTGTTCTTTCGCTGTTTTTACAATATTATTTAAGAGCGTATCTTGAACGTCTTTATTAGTTAAAATTGCTCGGCCGACTTCATCACTGAATGCACCGTTTTCAATATTAGCCAATACCATTAAGAAGATGACGTCATTTTCTTTAGCAATAGAACCTAAATTGTTAAGTGGAGGTGCCTTTAGAGAACCGTCTTTTTGCACTTCGAAGTTCGCTGGTCCGAGATAAGTAAGGTATTTTGCATTTTGATTAATCATTTTCTCTGTTTGAGGGGTGATTTTTCGATTACTTGTTTCAACATACCCTAAAAACTCACCGTTTCTTTTGTTTGGGGAAGGGGGAATTAAGATGCGGCGGCCAGGTGTTAAGGGTGCTGTAACTGAAACATTGTTCGCATTGGCAATAGCCTGATAGCTAACGCCTAATTTTCGTCCTATTTTCCATATAGTGTCCCCAGCTTTTACTGTGTAGTAAGTACCGTTGATGGGAATAACCATAGATTGCCCGATGACGAGTTGATTTGGATTAGGTAATTCATTTGCTCTTATAATCTTTCCTGCGTCAATCCGGAACTGTTTTGCAATACTATATATACTGTCACCTGCTTTAACAGTGTAAATTTGCATAATAAAAAGCCTCCATTTCATATGACTTACTTCCATCATATGAGAAGGCTTTTTACTTAATTCATCAACTCAGTATGTTTGCAAATACGAGCATTTAATACGTTATGCATCATTCTTAAAGCAAAGGTATTGTCTTCATCTGCGTTTGAAGCAATACAATCTTCAGGCACAATTAAATTATACTCACGCATATAAGCATCGTTGGCTGAAAAAAGCACGCATATATTTCCCGCAATTCCTGTTAAAATAAGTGTATGCACATCGAGCTGTGATAGCAAAATATTTAAAGCTGTTCCATAGAAAATAGAATGCTTTGGTTTAATTAAAAAGTAATCAGCGTTTTGTGGTGAAATGTGATGTAGAATGGGTGAACTTACCTCATTTGTGCAGTGTGTTAAAATGGTTTCTAAGTTTGCTTGCCATAGCTTATAGTGGTCATTGACGTAAATAATAGGGATATGTTGAGACGAGGCATATTGTTTTAATTCGGCAATATTTTGAGCGATTATTAAAGATTTTTCAGCAAGTACTTTGCCGTTTTTGAATTGAAAATCGTTTAGCATATCAATAATAATTAAAGCAGTTTTAGCATTCTTCACACAAGGTCTCTCCTTTTCCTGATGTACATAGTAAATAGTTTGACTCAGAAAAAATATAATATGTAAGGTTGGATAAAAAGTGTTAAATGATGAAAAGTATATGAGGTTGGCAATTGATGAAGCATTAAAAGCTAAAGATAAATTAGAGGTTCCTATTGGAGCAGTTATTGTTCAAAATGATGAGGTGATTGCTGCAGCTTATAACTTACGAGAAACAGAACAGCGATCAGTTGCTCATGCGGAACTTTTAGCCATTGATGAAGCATGTAAGAAACTAGGAACATGGAGGTTGGAAGACACTACGTTATATGTCACCTTAGAACCATGTCCGATGTGTGCAGGTGCTATTGTATTATCAAGAGTGAAAAGAGTTGTGTTTGGCGCTTATGATCCTAAAGGTGGCTGCGCTGGAACATTGTTAAATTTATTAGAGTTTGAAAAGTTTAATCATCAAGCAGAAGTAGTAGGAGGTATGCTAGAAGAAGAATGCGGGAGCCTCTTAACGACTTTTTTTCGTGAGTTACGTCAACGAAAAAAGGCTGGAAAATAGCGCTAAAAAAGTAAGTTTTCTATAGCGGTTGCATTTTTGAATGAAAAGACGTATACTTGTAAATGCATCAACTTGATGCCCAAACTATTGGTTTCAACTTTGCCGTGCTAAGCGGGGAGGTAGCGGTGCCCTGTACTCGCAATCCGCTCTAGCGAGGCCGAATTCCTTCTTGAGGTTAGCTCATCTTAGGGCCTGCCTTAAGTAAGTGGTGTTGACGTTTGGGTCCTATGCAATGGGAATCTGTGAACCCTGTCAGGTCCGGAAGGAAGCAGCAGTAAGCAGAACCTCTCATGTGCCATGGGGTCGCCTGAACCGAGCTAACTGCTTAAGTAACGCCTGGGGTGGCTAATCGACGGAAGGTGCACGGCAGTTATATACATAAGTTTAGTCTACTCTGTGAGAGTAGGCTTTTTATTTTATCTCTTACTATTTTGAAAAAAAACCTCATAATACGCTATAATGAGAACTAATGAATTATATTAAAAGGAGAGGATGTAGTGGCATATCAGGCTCTGTACCGTGTATACCGTCCTCAAAGCTTTAACGACGTAGTCGGTCAACAACATATTATCAAAACACTTCAAAATGCCCTTGTCCAAGAAAAATTTTCGCATGCGTATTTATTTTCTGGGCCTCGAGGGACAGGGAAGACAACAGCTGCTAAAATTTTAGCGAAAGCCGTTAACTGTGAAAAAGCACCCATTGCTGAACCTTGTAATGAATGTGCAACTTGTCGGGGAATTACGGATGGTTCCATTTCTGATGTAATTGAAATTGATGCAGCCTCTAATAATGGAGTCGATGAAATTCGAGATATCCGTGATAAAGTAAAATATGCACCTAGTGCTGTTCGATACAAAGTGTACATTATTGATGAAGTTCATATGCTTTCAATTGGAGCTTTTAACGCTTTGTTAAAAACGTTAGAAGAACCTCCTGCACATGTCATCTTTATTTTAGCTACAACAGAGCCCCATAAAATTCCATTAACGATTATCTCCAGATGTCAGCGCTTTGATTTCAAACGCATTTCGCCAGAAGATATCGTATATCGAATGAAGGAAGTATTAGGTTCTGAAGAGCTAGAAGTAAGCGAGGATGCTCTTTACGAAATTGCGAAAGCTTCAGAAGGCGGCATGCGTGATGCACTTAGTCTTTTAGACCAAGCCATCTCGTATAGTACGGAGAAGGTGAGCTTAGAGGATGTTCTATCCATAACAGGAGCAGTATCACAGTCTTTTATTGTGAATATTGTCCAAGCTATCTTTAACGAAAACATTGTAGAAGCGCTAGATTCTGTTGAAAGTTTGATCAAAAACGGAAAAGATCCAGCGAGGTTTGTAGAGGACCTCATCTTCTATTATCGTGATGTTCTGCTTTATCAAGCTTCAGAAGAAAATGCATATTTACTTGAAAAAGCAGCGGTTAACGAAGAGTTTAAAGAACTTAGTTCAAAAATGGATAGTGCCTTTATTTATAAAGTCATTGCTGAATTGAACCAAACTCAGCAAGAGATGAAATGGAGCAATCATCCTCGAGTGCTACTTGAAGTAGCTTTAGTAAAATTAGCTCAAAGTTCTACAAATCAAGAGGGTGCTCTTCCATATCAAGACATTTTGCAAAAAATGAATCAAATGGAAGCAGAACTGCAGCAGCTAAAAGAAAAAGGCATTCAAGTTGATCATACAGCTCAGGCAGCGCAAACAGAGAAAAAACAGACAAGACAGTCAAGAAGTCAGTACAAAACGCCTGTTGGAAAGGTAAATGAAGTTTTAAAAAATGCCACTCGGCAGAATTTAGAAACCATTAAGCGATCTTGGGCGCAGGTATTAGACACATTGAAACAACAAAATAAAGCTTCACATGCAGCGTTGTTATCTAACAGTGAACCGGTTGCGTCTTCAGATCAATCATTTATACTTAAATTCAAATATGAAATTCATTGCAAAATGGCTTCTGAAAATAACAACAATGTACGTGATAATTTAGAGAATATCTTATATACTTTAATTGGCAGCAAGCGTGAAATGGTTGCAATTCCAGAAAGTGAATGGGATAAAGTAAGAGAAGAGTTTCTTCAAGGACAGCAAAGTGATGGGTCATCAGGTCAACCACAGGAGGAAGACCCCGTGGTTGCAGAAGCGAAAAAGCTATTTGGAGAAGACTTAATCGAAATTCAAGAGTAAATTTAGGAGGAATGTTCATATGATGAAAGGCATGGGCAATATGCAAAAAATGATGAAACAAATGCAAAAAATGCAAAAAGATATGCAAAAAGCGCAGGAAGAGTTAGCTGAAAAAACTGTTGAAGGTACAGCTGGCGGTGGAATGGTAACAGTTGTGGTTAACGGTCAGAAACAAGTAATTGATGTAAATATTAAAGAGGATGTAGTAGATCCTGAAGATATTGAAATGCTACAAGATTTAGTACTAGCAGCAACAAATGACGCATTAAAACAAATGGACGATTTAACAAATAACACAATGGGTCAATTTACAAAAGGTTTAAATATTCCAGGACTTTAATAAGGTGGTTGCCACGTGCATTATCCAGAACCAATATCAAAGCTTATAGATAGTTTTATGAAGTTACCCGGCATTGGTCCAAAAACAGCTGTTCGCTTAGCGTTCTTTGTTTTATCTATGAAAGAAGATACGGTATTAGATTTTGCAAAAGCATTAGTTAATGCGAAGCGAAATTTAACCTATTGTTCAGTTTGTGGGCATATCACAGATCAAGATCCTTGCTACATTTGTCAAGATCAGCGTAGAGAGCGCAGTGTGGTGTGTGTCGTGCAAGACCCTAAAGATGTCATTGCAATGGAGAAAATGAAAGAATATAACGGCTTGTATCATGTCCTGCATGGCGCAATTTCACCTATGGAAGGAATAGGGCCTGAAGATATCAAAGTACCAGAGTTATTAAAAAGACTTCAAGATGATGAGATTCAAGAAGTGATTTTAGCTACTAACCCGAATATAGAGGGCGAAGCTACGGCTA
>NZ_JBSWUB010000001.1:162500-215000 GCF_056158845.1 Priestia sp. ABM2_011 | reverse complement strand
GAGAGCGTTCTAAGTGCTGTGAAGTTAGACCGTAAGGACTGGTGGAGCGCTTAGAAGTGAGAATGCCGGTATGAGTAGCGAAAGACAAGTGAGAATCTTGTCCACCGAATGCCTAAGGTTTCCTGAGGAAGGCTCGTCCGCTCAGGGTTAGTCGGGACCTAAGCCGAGGCTGAAAAGCGTAGGCGATGGCCAACAGGTTGATATTCCTGTACCACCTCCCCGCCGTTTGAGTAATGGGGGGACGCAGTAGGATAGGGTAAGCGCGCTGCTGGATATGCGCGTTCAAGCAGTTAGGCTGATGAGTAGGCAAATCCGCTCATCATAAAGGCTGAGCTGTGATGACGAGGGAATTATAGTACCGAAGTTCCTGATTCCACACTGCCAAGAAAAGCCTCTAGCGAGGCGGGAGGTGCCCGTACCGCAAACCGACACAGGTAGGCGAGGAGAGAATCCTAAGGTGATCGAGAGAACTCTCGTTAAGGAACTCGGCAAAATGACCCCGTAACTTCGGGAGAAGGGGTGCTCTGGTAGGGTGTATAGCCCGAGAGAGCCGCAGTGAATAGGCCCAGGCGACTGTTTAGCAAAAACACAGGTCTCTGCGAAGCCGCAAGGCGAAGTATAGGGGCTGACGCCTGCCCGGTGCTGGAAGGTTAAGAGGAGGGGTTATCCTTTGGGAGAAGCTCTGAATCGAAGCCCCAGTAAACGGCGGCCGTAACTATAACGGTCCTAAGGTAGCGAAATTCCTTGTCGGGTAAGTTCCGACCCGCACGAAAGGCGTAACGATCTGGGCACTGTCTCAACGAGAGACTCGGTGAAATTATAGTACCTGTGAAGATGCAGGTTACCCGCGACAGGACGGAAAGACCCCGTGGAGCTTTACTGTAGCCTGATATTGAATTTTGGTACAGCTTGTACAGGATAGGTAGGAGCCTGAGAAGCCGGAGCGCTAGCTTCGGTGGAGGCGTCGGTGGGATACTACCCTGGCTGTATTGAAATTCTAACCCGCGGCCCTGATCGGGCCGGGAGACAGTGTCAGGTGGGCAGTTTGACTGGGGCGGTCGCCTCCTAAAATGTAACGGAGGCGCCCAAAGGTTCCCTCAGAATGGTTGGAAATCATTCGTAGAGTGTAAAGGCACAAGGGAGCTTGACTGCGAGACCTACAAGTCGAGCAGGGACGAAAGTCGGGCTTAGTGATCCGGTGGTTCCGCATGGAAGGGCCATCGCTCAACGGATAAAAGCTACCCCGGGGATAACAGGCTTATCTCCCCCAAGAGTCCACATCGACGGGGAGGTTTGGCACCTCGATGTCGGCTCATCGCATCCTGGGGCTGTAGTCGGTCCCAAGGGTTGGGCTGTTCGCCCATTAAAGCGGTACGCGAGCTGGGTTCAGAACGTCGTGAGACAGTTCGGTCCCTATCCGTCGTGGGCGTAGGAAATTTGAGAGGAGCTGTCCTTAGTACGAGAGGACCGGGATGGACACACCGCTGGTGTACCAGTTGTCTTGCCAAAGGCATCGCTGGGTAGCTATGTGTGGACGGGATAAGTGCTGAAAGCATCTAAGCATGAAGCCCCCCTCAAGATGAGATTTCCCATAGCGCAAGCTAGTAAGATCCCTGAAAGATGATCAGGTTGATAGGTCAGAGGTGGAAGCGTGGCGACATGTGTAGCTGACTGATACTAATCGATCGAGGACTTAACCAAACTTTTAAAAGCGTAAGCTTTACTCAGCAAACTGTTACCTAGTTTTGAGAGAGCAATCTCTTGTCTGGTGGCGATAGCGAAGAGGTCACACCCGTTCCCATACCGAACACGGAAGTTAAGCTCTTTAGCGCCAATGGTAGTTGGGACTTTGTCCCTGTGAGAGTAGGACGTTGCCAGGCACTTGAAAAAAGACTAGCTATTTTAGCTAGTCTTTTTTTATTATTCACAAAGTATAAGCTATCTACATAAAATGGGGTAAATGAACTGCATAAAGAAGTTACATCTTGTCGATACTTATTTAGTGGAGGTGGAGAGTAATGGAAAAACAAATTAAAACATGTTCCGTTTGTCATGAACAGCATACAAAGGGTATTGAGGTGTTTTCCAGCTTTATATGCCAACACTGCGAGGTAGAGATTGTAGAGGTGGATTCATCTCATTTTCGTTATCAATTGTTAGTAAATCAATTAAAGAGAATATCAGGAGCGTTTTCTTACTAAAAGCCCTTTTTTATAAGGGCTTCTTTATATGGCTCAAAAAAATCATCTAAGTTTGTTATAATGAAAGAAAAATGAATTTTGATAGGAAAATGCTTACATATTCTTTTATCAAGTTAACAATGTTATATTTACAAAAAGTAAGGAATGGATGTATGGATACATATTTACCTTTATATAACCGTTTAGTAAGGCATAGCGAAAAGAGGTCACTCTCTTACCACGTGCCCGGCCATAAAAATGGTCAAATTCTACCTTCACATATTCAGTCTTCTTACGCAGATTTTTTGCAATACGATTTAACGGAAATTAGCGGATTAGATGATTTACATGAAGCAGAATCTGTTATTAAAGAAGCACAAGAGTTAACGGCAAAGTTGTATGGAGTAGATGAAAGCTTTTTTTTAGTTAATGGTTCTACTGTAGGCAACCTCTCAGCAATTTTATCTCTTTGTCAAGAAGGAGATAAAATTGCTGTTCAAAGAGATTCTCATAAATCTATTTTTAATGCTATTACTTTATCAAAGGCATCACCTATTTTTTTAGCTCCTGAAATAGATTCAAAAACACATCTTAGTACAGGTATATCCATTAAAACAATTAAAGCGGCTTTAGAGCGTTCTGAGGATATAAAAGCATTTGTATTAACAAATCCTACTTACTACGGGGTGGCACGAGATTTAAAGGAGACCATTGACTTTATTCATAGCTACAATATTCCTATAGTTATTGATGAAGCTCATGGAGCCCATTTTATTTTAGGCAATCCTTTTCCGTCGTCAGCTGTTACGTATGGAGCTGACCTTGTCGTTCAGTCAGCACATAAAACGCTACCAGCTATGACAATGGGTTCTTATTTACATATGCAGGGAACATTAGTGAATAAGCAAGCGGTGCGCCATTACCTACAAGTACTTCAGTCAAGCAGTCCTTCATACCCTATTATGGCTTCTCTCGATTTGGCACGGTATTATCTGCAGCAGTTTACACAGCATGATATCGATAGAATGACTGACAATATTCATTCGTTTGTTGAAAAGATTAATAAGATTGATACACTTTCAACTATTAATGTGGAAACAGATCAAACTGCTACCGACCTTTTGAAAATGACATTGACTTGTTCGGCGGCAACAGGATATGATTTGCAAAAGGAACTGGAAAAACAAGATATTTATACAGAACTAGCTGACGTTAACTATGTATTGTTTGTTCTACCGTTAAGCAGCAGTTGGGACTTTAATGATACAATTAAGCGGGTTAGACAAGCAGTAGCAAATATACAGCGTAAGTCGTATGAAAAACCACTAATCAAACCATTTCATTTTTCAAGGGCAACGGTTCTCCTGTCTATGGAAGAAAGAAAATTAAGGACAAAGCATATGTGTTCGTTTGAAGAAGCGATTGGGTGTGTAAGCGCACAATCTATTATTCCATATCCTCCTGGAATTCCTATTTTAATGGAGGGAGAAACGATTACGAGCAATCATATTGACTATATTTTGCATATTCAAAGGTTAAATGGTCATATTCAAGGCGGCTCTTGTATAGAAGAAGGAAAGATAGAAGTATTTAAATAGAGAAAGGAATTTATACATGTCAGGAACGTTTATTACATTCGAAGGGCCAGAGGGTGCTGGTAAGACGACCATCATCCATATGGTTCAACAAAAATTAATACAAGATGGCTATAACATTGTATTAACAAGAGAGCCTGGAGGCATACGAATTGCTGAACAAATTCGTGAAATCATCTTAAATCCATCTAACACGGAAATGGATGCCAGAACAGAAGCACTTCTTTACGCTGCGGCTAGGAGACAACATCTTGTAGAAAAAGTGATTCCTGAGCTAAATAAAGGGAATATAGTATTATGTGACCGTTTTATTGATAGCTCACTTGCTTATCAAGGAAATGCGCGGGGGATAGGTGTAGAAGATATTTTTGCTATCAATCAATTTGCTATTGAGCAAACGATGCCACAGGCCACTTTATATTTTGACATTGAGCCTGAGGTAGGATTAGAAAGAATTAATAAAGGTCGAAAAGATGAGATTAATCGATTAGATTTAGAATCCTTAGACTTTCATTACAAAGTACGAGATGGATATCTATCTCTTTTGAGTCAATTTCCAGAGCGTATTCGCCGAATTGATGCAAATCAATCCATTGAAAAGGTCTGTGAAGAAGCTTATAAACAGATACAATTGATTTTAAAATAAATACAGATGATTGTTATTCTTGCTATACTATTCTTAACAATAAAGTAAAATGAGGTGTTATTCATGAAATTAGTAATGGCCGTTATTCAAGATTCAGATAGCTCAAAGCTTTTAAATGCACTTGTAGAAAGAGGATTTCGTTCAACCAAATTATCAAGTACGGGCGGATTTTTAAAATCAGGGAATACAACAATTATGATTGGTACAGATGATCATAAAGTAGATGAAGTACTTGATATTATTAAGGGCCAATGTGAAAACCGCAGACAGATGATTTCTCCTGTGGCACCGATGGGTGGTAATGCAGATTCATACATTCCGTATCCTGTTGAAGTTGAAGTGGGCGGAGCTACAGTATTCGTACTACCAGTAGATCAATTTCATCAATTTTAAGAGAGAAGATTTTAAATAGAAAGTGATGATTGAATGGGAAATACATGGGAACAGCTTGAAGCTCTTCAGCCGAACGTATTAAAGATTTTGCAAAACAGCTTACTTAAAGAGCGAGTTGCTCATGCTTATTTATTTGAAGGAAGCAAAGGAACAGGTAAAAAACAAATTAGTTTTTTGTTTGCTAAAGCACTGTTTTGCCAAAATCCAGTTAATCATAGGCCATGCCATGAGTGCAGTAACTGCCGGCGAATTGATTCAGGTAATCATCCAGATATTCACTTGATTGAGCCAGCTGGTTTATCGATTAAAAAAGAGCAAATTCAATTCTTGCAATCAGAATTCACAAAAACCGGTGTTGAATCTAATAAAAAGTTATATATTGTGAATCATGTTGATAAAATGACAGTAAGCGCAGCAAATAGTTTACTGAAATTTTTAGAAGAGCCTGGCAACGGAACTTATGCAATTTTATTAACAGAAAATATACAGCGCTTATTAGATACGATTATCTCACGTTGCCAAGTAATATCATTTCGATCTCTTACACCAGAACAGTTAGCTGAAAAACTAGTAGAAAATGGCCTTTCCGCAGTAGATGCGTCCATCTTGTCTAATTTAACAAACAGCATTGATGAAGCAATTGAATTAAGTAAAGATGAATGGTTTGGACTTGCAATAAAGTTAGTGATACAATTATATGAAGTGTTAACAACGAGACCTCAACAAGCTCTTCTTTTTATTCATGAAAAGTGGGTAACACATTTTAAAGAAAAAGAACAAGCTCATATTGGTTTAACTTTATTGATGCTTCTTTACCGTGATTTGTTGACGCTGCAAGTTGGACAAGAGTCTAAAATCGTCTATCGTCATAAAATAGAAGAATTAAAACAGCAAGCTCTTCAGACAACGCAGGAAAAAGCGATTTATCGCTTAGAGGTTATCTTGAAGGCCAAAAATAAATTAAATTCAAATATGAATCTACAGTTATTAATGGAACAGCTGGTGTTGGATTTGCAGGAGGGATAAAAGCTTGTATGATGTAGTAGGCGTTCGCTTTAAAAAAGCGGGAAAAATATATTATTTTGACCCTGGAGAACTTACAATTCCAGATGGTGAGTTTGTTATTGTAGAAACAGTTCGTGGTGTTGAATTTGGCAGAGTGGTTATTAACAAAAAGCAAGTAAGTGAACATGATGTCGTGCTTCCTTTGAAAAAAGTAATCCGCATTGCTGAACAAAAAGACAGGCTGATTGTGGATGAAAATAAACAAGCTGCTAGAGAAGCGTATGACGTATGCGTGCAAAAAATTCAATCACACGATTTAGATATGAAGTTAGTAGATGTAGAATATACGTTTGATCGTAATAAAGTCATTTTTTATTTTACAGCAGACGGCCGTATTGATTTTAGAGAGCTAGTTAAAGATTTAGCTGCTATTTTCCGTACGCGAATTGAGCTTCGTCAAATTGGTGTACGAGACGAGGCAAAACTGTTGGGCGGGATAGGTCCTTGTGGACGTATGCTATGTTGCTCAACGTTTTTAGGTGATTTTGAGCCGGTTTCTATTAAGATGGCCAAAGACCAAAACCTATCGCTTAATCCAACGAAAATTTCTGGTTTATGCGGACGTTTGATGTGTTGTTTAAAATATGAAAATGATGAGTATGAAACGGCAAAAGAACAGCTTCCTGATATAGGCTCAACAATTAAAACTTCAGATGGTTCAGGACGTGTAGTAGGTTTGAATATTTTGGAAAGAATTATTCAAGTGGAACTGTCAGATCACGAACAAATTTTAGAGTATACTCTGGATGAGATCAATAATGAAGGTGCTGTTTCGTTTCAAGCCACAGATTAACGAGGTGGGCAAAGGTGGATAAAAAAGAGATTTTTGATTCGGTGACAAACATGGAGGAACAAATTGGTCATTTATATAAGCAGTTAGGTGAGTTGAAAGAGCATCTTGCTGAGCTAATTGAAGAAAATCATCATCTGCAAATAGAAAATGATCATTTGCGCCGTCGCCTTGACCAGACAAACTTCGAAACGAAGCTGAAAAATAGACATTCAAAAGCAAGCGCTCAAACAAAAGAGCAAAAACAAATTGATATCGGAGAAGGATATGACAATTTGGCTCGCCTTTACCAAGAGGGTTTTCATATTTGTAACATTCATTATGGAAGTGTGCGTAAAGATGGAGACTGTTTGTTTTGCTTGTCATTTTTAAATAAAAAGTAACAACACCTCTCCCTTTTGGAGAGGTTCTTTTTATGAGTAAAAGATGTAAATAATAGATGTACAAGGAGAAGAACGATTATGGTTGAGTTATATGGAGATGAACGTTTAGATTATCTATTAGCCGATGAGGAAATGCGCATTATTCAAAGTCCATCTGTCTTTTCCTTTTCATTGGATGCTGTGCTTTTATCTCACTTTGCTTATGTCCCAATTCGTAAAGGCAACTTGGTTGATTTATGTTCAGGAAACGGTGTAATCCCACTGTTTTTATCTAAACGAACAAAGGGAAAAATCATTGGTGTAGAAATTCAAGAGCGGCTACATAGTATGGCACAAAGAAGTATTGCGTATAATCAGCTGGATGGGCAGATTAAAATGATACATGGTGATTTAAAAAATGCACCTCAAGAACTGGGTTATGGAAAATATGATGTTGTAACATGTAATCCTCCTTATTTCACCACATCCAATAAAGAAGAAATAAATGAAAACGAACACTTTGCAATCGCTCGCCACGAAATTCATTGTTCGTTGGAAGATGTGATTAGAGCCAGTAGTCAACTAGTTAAGCAAGGCGGAAAAGTAGCATTGGTTCACCGTCCAGGGAGACTATTAGATATCGTTACGTTAATGAGGCAATACCGTTTAGAGCCAAAGAGACTTCAGTTTGTCTATCCTAAAGATGGGAAAGAAGCAAATACACTTTTAATTGAAGGTACGAAGGATGGAAGTCCAGATTTAAAGATTCTTCCTCCGCTGGTGGTCTACCAAGATAATGATGAATACACGGACGAATTAAAAAGGATTTTATATGGAACAGAATAATCATTATTTTTATGTAGTTGAATGCAAGGACTGTACGTATTACGCTGGTTACACGAATAATTTGCAAAAACGTATTTCTGTCCATAATGAAGGGAAAGGGGCAAAATATACGAGAGCAAGAAGGCCTGTTTCATTAATTTGGCATGAGGTGTTTACTTCTAAAACAGAAGCTATGCAAAAAGAGTATTGGTTCAAACAGTTAAGCAGAGTGCAAAAACAGGCTTACATTCGAAGGGAGCAAGAAAAGCAGAATGAAATCACAAAAAAGTTATGATGTATCGAATGAACGAGGCGTTTTATATTTAGTTCCCACTCCTATTGGAAACTTAGAGGATATGACATTTCGTGCGATTCGAATTTTAAAAGAAGTTGATTATATTGCCGCAGAAGATACGAGACAAACGAAAAAACTATGTAACCACTTTGAGATCGATACGCCTATTACAAGTTATCATGAACATAATAAACATACAAAAAGTGAACAGCTGTTAAGCGACTTGGACAGTGAAAAAAATATTGCTTTAGTAAGCGACGCGGGTATGCCCTGTATTTCAGATCCTGGTTATGAGTTAGTGGTAGCTGCCGTTAAAGAAGGATATACGGTTGTTCCGCTGCCAGGGCCTAACGCAGCATTAACAGCTTTAATTGCTTCTGGTCTACCTACAGGGCAGTTTTATTTCTATGGATTTTTAAACAGAAATAAAAAACAGCGTAAAGAACAGCTTCAAGAGCTTCAGTATATTAAAGAAAGCATGATATTTTATGAAGCCCCTCATCGATTAAAAGAAACGCTAAAGAGTATAGAAGAAATTTTAGGGAACCGATCTATTGTGTTATGTAGAGAGTTAACCAAACGCTATGAAGAATTTTTAAGAGGAAGCGTATTAGAAGCAATTGAATGGACAAATGCCACAGATATTAGAGGGGAATTCTGCTTAATTCTTGAAGGGACAAATGAAGAAGCGCCAGATGAAAGTAATCTATGGTGGGAACAGCTCACCATTATCGAGCACGTTGATCACTATGTAGAAGAAGGACTTTCAAACAAAGAAGCGATTAAACAAGTGGCAAAAGACCGAGATGTATCAAAACGAGACATTTATAGTGAATATCACGTACATTAAAAAAAGCTGTCTATCATAGACAGCTTTTCGTTTTATTTAGAAGCTTGTAAAGAATCTTGAAGTTCTTTCATGATTTGTTCTGCACCTTCACGGCTTAGAATTAATTTGCCGCTAGCAAGTTGAATGTTATCATCAGATACTTCACCTGTTACTTGGCAAGTCATGTTTGGTTTATATTTTTTTAAGATGATGCGCTCTTCATCTACATAGATTTCTAGAGCATCTTTCTCTGCAATTCCTAATGTACGACGTAATTCAATTGGAATTACTACGCGTCCTAATTCATCAACTTTACGAACAATACCTGTAGATTTCATGTTAATCGTTCTCCTCTCAATGATCATTTTTCTATGTTATTACTTTCGTCATTATTCGACAATTTCAACGTACTTTCATAATACCAGCGTTTCCAAAACTAGTCAATCATTTTATATGTAAAAAAATGTAGCTGGGAAAAAATTTTCCCCCGACTCGTTTAGAAGCTAATTGTGACCGTCAGTCAAGGAATGACAAGGGGTTTCATTGGAAAAAAGATTAATCGCCTAAATAGCTTGATATTAACTATTTTGAAGATAGGGTAAATATAATTCGACATAAAACGACAAAATTAGACCTATTTGTCGTTTTTATCAAAGTGACTTTTTGAATGGGGGTATATTTTATATAAAAATAGGGCGAAGCTGATACAATTAACAGGATTATTTTTTGGGAAAATAACGATTATTTAAAAATGAAGTGAATCCGTCATATTCCCGTGTATATAGGAAGAGAATGTTTTGAAATTATCATGTAAAATAGTATGATAGATAGTAGAATAAGAAGACAGGGTTTATATGATTACATCCATATAAATCAAAATGTTGAAATGGAATGTTGGAGGTTATGAACATGGCAGATGGAAATAATACATTTTACATTACTACGCCGATTTATTATCCGAGTGGTAAATTACATATAGGGCACGCATACACGACGGTAGCGGGAGATGCAATGGCTCGTTATAAACGTTTGAGAGGGTTTGACGTACGTTATTTAACAGGTACGGATGAACATGGTCAAAAAATTCAGCGAAAAGCAGAAGAGAAAAACGTGTCACCTCAGCAATACGTAGATGATATTGTCTCTGGAATCAAAGAGCTGTGGGATAAGATGGATATTTCGTATGACGATTTTATCCGTACAACAGAACCAAGACATAAAGAAATCGTGGAAAAGATTTTCGCGCGCCTTTTAGAACAAGGTGATATTTATCTTGATGAGTATGAAGGTTGGTATTCAGTTCCCGATGAGACGTACTATACAGAGCATCAACTAGTAGATCCAATCGTTGAAAATGGAAAAGTTGTAGGTGGGAAAAGCCCGGATAGCGGACACCCTGTAGAGCTCGTTCGAGAAGAGTCCTATTTCTTTAAAATGGGGAAATACGTAGATCGTTTACTAGCTTTTTATGAAGAGAACCCTTCATTTATTCAACCGGAGTCTCGTAAAAACGAAATGATCAATAATTTTATTAAGCCGGGTCTTGAAGACTTAGCTGTTTCTCGTACGACGTTTGATTGGGGGGTAAAAGTTCCAGGTAACCCAAAACACGTTATTTACGTATGGATTGATGCGCTTTCTAACTATATCACCTCTCTTGGGTATGATACTGAAAATGATGAAAACTATCGAAAATACTGGCCGGCTAACGTACATTTAGTAGGAAAAGAAATCGTACGTTTCCATACCATTTATTGGCCAATCATGTTGATGGCACTTGATTTGCCACTTCCTAAGAAAGTATTTGCTCACGGCTGGTTATTAATGAAAGATGGAAAGATGTCGAAGTCAAAAGGGAATGTAGTAGACCCAGTGACATTGATTGACCGCTATGGGTTAGATGCCCTTCGTTACTACTTGCTTCGTGAAGTTCCATTCGGTTCAGACGGTGTATTCACACCAGAAGCGTTTGTTGAACGTATTAACTTTGACTTAGCAAATGACCTTGGCAACCTAGTTAACCGTACAGTGGCGATGATTAATAAGTATTTTGATGGTGTTATTCCGACTTATGAAGGAAATGTAACAGAGTTTGATGCACTTATCGTACAAGCTCAAAAAGATACAGTGAATAAATATGAAGAAGCGATGGAGGATATGGAGTTTTCAGTGGCTCTTGCTTCTATCTGGCAATATGTAAGCCGCACGAATAAATACATTGATGAAACGCAGCCTTGGGCGTTAGCAAAAGATGAGAATAAGCGTGCAGAACTTGCTTCCGTTATGACACATCTAGCTGAATCAATTCGTCACATTGCGGTATTACTACAGCCATTCTTAACACGTACACCTGAGAAAATTTTTGCTCAGATCGGTGTAAAAGAAGATGTGTTAAAAACGTGGGAAAGCACGACGCGCTTTAATATGCTTAAAGAAGGCACAAAAGTAGAAAAAGGTGAGCCAATGTTCCCTCGTCTAGATCGAGAAGAAGAGGTAGCGTTTATTAAAGAGCAGATGCAAGGAAGTGCTCCAAAGGAAGAAAAACCTGTTGTGAAGGAAGAGCCTTCTGAAGAGATTACGATTGATGATTTCATGAAAGTAGAGCTTCGTGTAGCGCAAGTTACGCAAGTAGAACCAGTTAAGAAGGCAGATAAACTATTAAAGCTGCAGCTTGATCTTGGCTATGAAAAACGCCAAGTTGTATCAGGTATTGCCAAGTTTTATAAGCCTGAAGAATTAGTAGGTCGCAAAGTAATTTGTGTAACCAACTTAAAACCTGTAAAATTGCGCGGCGAACTATCACAAGGAATGATTTTAGCCGGTGAAGATGAGAATGGTCTTTCACTAGCAAGCGTAGATCAAAACTTAGCAAACGGCACGAAGATAAAATAAGTATAGGTAAAAGGGGTGTTTCACGTGTAACATGCGAGGACCCCCTTTTATTCATGGAAAGGATCGATTAGATGTTATTTGATACACATGTTCATTTAAACGCAGAACAGTATGAAGACGATTTGCAAGAAGTAATTAATCGCGCGTTAGAAAAAGGTGTTCAAAACATGGTGGTTGTTGGATTTGATGAACCTACCATTAAAAAAGCTATTCAAATAGCTGAAACGTACGACTTTATCTATGCTAGTGTAGGCTGGCATCCAGTAGATGCAATTGATATGACGGATGAGCATTTAGCTTGGATTGAAGAGTTAGCTCAGCATCCGAAAGTTGTGGCTTTAGGAGAGATGGGATTAGACTATCATTGGGATAAATCACCTAAAGAGGTTCAAAAGGACGTATTTCGCCGTCAAATTCGCTTAGCGCGCAAAGTGAATTTACCTATCATTATTCATAATCGTGATGCCACCGAAGACGTGGTAACAATTTTAAAAGAAGAGCACGTAGAGGAAGTAGGAGGTATTATGCATTGCTTCACGGGTAGTATTGAAGTAGCGAAGCAGTGTATGGATATGAATATGTATATTTCTTTTGGTGGACCTGTTACATTTAAAAATGCAAAAAAACCAAAAGAAGTTGCTGCAGAACTTCCTTTAGATAAACTATTAATTGAAACAGACTGTCCTTATCTAACTCCTCATCCATTCCGCGGCAAGCGTAATGAACCTGGTTATGTGTCATACGTAGCGGAGCAAATTGCAGAGTTAAAAGGCATAACGTATGAAGAGTTGGCTGATATTACAACAGCTAACGCTAAAAAGCTATTTGGCATTAATGATTAAAACTTTTTCTCATATAACAATCATTTTCGTGTTAAAGTAAAGATAGGCGCAGAGGAGAATGTTATCCTCTGCCTTTTTCAGTTAAAATAACAGATAGATGCTTTTTAATTTAGTTGATAATAAGATAAAACGTTGATTTCATAGAAGAAAAATGATGTGAGTAACGAGCATTTCATTTTTACTGAAAAGCAAATGAACAAAACTGAATGTTTTGGAGGAAGAAATGAAGATTAAAGAAATTATTGTAGTAGAAGGTCGGGACGATACCGTAGCGATTAAACGTGCAGTGGATGCGGATACTATCGAGACAAATGGATCAGCTGTAAATGAAGAAACCATTGAAAAAGTAAAATTAGCTCAAAAAACAAGAGGCGTAATTATTTTTACAGATCCAGATTATCCAGGACAGCGAATTCGAAATATTGTTTCAGAACGTGTTCCAGGATGTAAACATGCATTTTTAGATAAAGAAGAGGCTCGCCCTAAAAACGGCAAAGGTATTGGAGTTGAACATGCTTCTATTGCGTCTATTCAAAAAGCACTAAAAGATGTAAAGCAAGAGTGGGTAGAAGCAGATATGGAGATTTCTCAAGAGGATTTAATCGTAGCTCGTTTGGTAGGAGATAGTAAAGCCAAGTCTCGACGTGAAAGAATAGGAAAGTTATTAAAAATAGGCTATGCCAATGGAAAGCAGCTTCATAAACGATTACAGATGTTCCAAATTTCAAAAGAGGAGTTTATCAAAGCTGTTGAGCAGATAAATAAGGAGGAAAAGGAATCGTGTTAAAAGATATTGCAACGCCTAATCGAACCAAGGAAATTTTAAAGAAATACGGTTTTACATTTAAAAAGAGTTTGGGACAAAATTTTTTAATTGATACGAACATTTTAAATCGCATTGTTGATCATGCAGAAATAACAGAAGAAACGGGAGCAATTGAAATTGGACCCGGTATCGGAGCGTTAACTGAACAGCTAGCAAAGCGCGCAAAAAAAGTACTGGCATTTGAAATCGACCAGCGTCTGCTTCCGATTTTAGCCGACACTCTTTCTCCTTACCCAAATGCAAAAGTTATTCATCAAGATGTGTTAAAAGCGGATTTAAAAGAGACGCTCGAACAAGAATTCGAAAACATAGAAGATTTAATGGTCGTTGCGAATTTACCGTATTACGTGACGACACCCATTTTGATGAAATTATTAGAAGAGCAAATTCCGGTACGGGGAATCGTTGTTATGCTTCAAAAAGAAGTTGCCGACCGTATAGCAGCTAAACCGGGAACAAAGGAGTACGGTTCACTTTCTATTGCGATTCAATACTATACAGAGGCTGAGACGGTTATGATTGTGCCCAAAACAGTATTTAATCCGCAGCCTAATGTAGATTCAGCTGTTATTCGGCTGCTGAGAAGACCGAAGCCAGCGGTAGAAGTACAAGATGAAGCATTCTTCTTCCAAGTTGTACGAGCAAGTTTTGGACAGCGCCGAAAAACCATTTTAAACAATCTAGTGAACAACTTGCCAAATGGGAAACAGAAAAAAGCGGACATTGAGCAAGCACTTGCAACTGCTGAAATTGATCCGAAAAGAAGAGGCGAAACGCTGTCTATTCAAGAATTCGGAGCGTTAAGTGACCAACTTTTAAAATCATTTCGCTAAATCATCACATTTTTATCATGAAGTCATAGGCTATGAAGAGAATTTATTTTTGAAGTAGCAAAGACGGAGTGAAGCATATGAACATCAAAATTGGTGATATAGTTACACGACCTTCTTATCAAAGAGATTTGCTTTTTCGTGTTATAGCTATTAATGACAGCGAAGCGGGGAAATATGCGACTTTAATAGGAGAAGACGTTCGGTTGATTGCCGACGCTCCTTGTACAGATTTAGAGGTTGTGGATGCTAAAGAACAGGATCAAAGAAAAAAACAAGAAGAAGAACTTTTAGAAAGATCCTTGGAGCTTATTCAACAGGATTATCGGCTCGTTCGAGAGAAAACTGAATATAGCATGACTAATGGATACAGCCATTCACATCGCTTGTTTCAAATTCCTGGAAAGGTCCTGCACGTAGACGGAGACCCTAATTATTTACGTAAATGTTTGTTGGTTTATGAAAAAATTGGTGTTCCTGTTTATGGTGTTCATTGCGTAGAGTCAGAGATGCCGGAGAAAGTTGGAAAGTTAATTGAGGATGTAAGGCCTGATATTCTGGTGCTGACAGGGCATGATGCTTATTCCAAAGGAAAAGGAAATAAGGATGATCTTCTTGCTTATAGACATTCCAAGCACTATATTCGAACAGTCCAAGAAGCAAGAAAAAGAGTTGGTAATTTAGATCAGCTGGTGATTTTTGCAGGTGCCTGTCAATCGCATTTTGAATTATTGATTCAAGCTGGAGCAAACTTTGCTAGTTCACCTTCGCGTGTAAATATTCATGCGCTTGACCCCGTGTATGTAGTAGCAAAACTAAGTTTTACTCCTTTCACGGATCGTATTAATGTATGGGACGTCTTACGTAATACATTAACGGGTGCTAAAGGTTTAGGAGGAGTAGAAACAAAAGGGCTGCTTCGCACGGGCATGCCTTATGAAAGCGATGAGTAGAAATAAAAACAACTGGTTACAGCATGTACACGCATGATGTGCAACCAGTTGTTTTTTCGTATGAAGCCAAAGTATACGCTGAATTTCACAAAATCATTTTCAATATTTGCTAAAGATATACATATTTCGTTAAAAAACGAGCATACTAACAGCGAAATGTAGATTCATGTTGAAAATTATTTATTGACACAATTAGAGATAGATTGTTATAATTTTATGTTTTTGACTATTTTTCTAACATGTGTTACACTATACATAGTGAGGTGGACCAATATGGCGAAAACTTTGTCTGATATTAAGCAAGCGCTGGATTTGCACCTAGGCCAACGATTAACTTTAAAAGCAAACGGTGGTCGTAGAAAAACAGTAGAACGTTCAGGTGTATTAACAGAAACGTACCCATCTGTTTTTATCGTTGAATTAGATCAAGAGGAAAACTCTTTGGAGCGCGTTTCGTATAGTTACGCAGATGTGTTAACGGAAACAGTGCAACTAAAATTTTTCTAAGAATGACATAGGCAATATAGCAAGTGGTGATGAGCAGTGGACATTGGTTTACTGCTTTTTTATTGGTCTTTTTTTCAAATTATATATACATTATTTTTTATACATACTATACATATCGTCCTCGCATTTTCATGTATAAAGAGCGAGGAGATTCAGGTTGAAATTTCATTTTATACGTAAAGGAGCCATGTGCAATGTCAAGGCGTAGAGGGATTATGTCATCGAAGCTGAAAGAAGAACTGGCTAAAGAACTTGGTTTTTACGATACTGTACAAGCAGAAGGTTGGGGCGCTATTCGGGCAAAAGACGCAGGCAATATGGTGAAGCGAGCAGTGGAGCTTGCACAGCAGCAGCTAAGGCAATAGTGAAAATCAATGCTTATGCGATTATTTAAAGTGAAATGAGGAAAACCGAAGTGTATAACCGCTTCGGTTTTTTTGTCCCAAAATGAAAGATAAAATAGAGGATTAAACAAAGATGTTTAAATGAACAGCTATATCTTGTTCATTTTATGATAAAATAGCGTTAAACTCGATAAGATGAAGTAGGTGAAGTAAGTTGAAATTAATGGTGAAAGCACCGGCTAAAATAAATTTGTCACTTGATGTGTTACATAAACGCCCAGATGGTTACCATGAAGTTAAGATGATTATGACAACAATTGATTTAGCGGACAGAATTGAACTTTCTGATCGTGAAGATGGACGAATTGTTATTTATTCTCATAATCGCTTTGTTCCAGATGACCAGCGAAATCTCGCTTATCAGGCAGCGCAGATTTTGAAGCGACGTTATAACATTTCAAAAGGTGTAAATATATTAATTGATAAACATATTCCAGTAGCTGCTGGATTAGCTGGAGGCAGCAGTGACGCGGCTGCTACATTACGCGGTTTAAATACGTTATGGGAATTAGGGTTATCATTAGACACACTTGCAGAAATAGGGGCTGAGATTGGCTCTGACGTATCTTTTTGCGTGTACGGAGGGACAGCTCTTGCTACAGGGCGCGGAGAGATTGTAGAGCATATTGAGGCACCTCCAAGCTGCTGGGTGATTTTGGCTAAGCCTGAAATAGGTGTTTCTACAGCAGATGTATATCGAAACTTAAAAATTGAGGAAATGGATCATCCTAAAGTAGATGAGATGGTTCACGCCATACAATCAGGAAATTATGATCAAATGTGTAGCCTTGTCGGAAATGTATTGGAAGCAGTAACGCTGAAAATGCATCCGGAAGTAGCTCTCATTAAAGAACAAATAAAGCGTTTTGGCGCCGATGCTGTACTCATGAGTGGCAGTGGGCCAACTGTATTTGGACTTGTACAGCATGATTCACGTATGCATCGCATTTATAATGGATTACGTGGCTTTTGTGATAAAGTTTATGCAGTTAGGTTACTAGGTGAACGAATAACGCTTGAATAAATCCGTATGTTAATGTTATATTTACATTACAATATTCGGATTTTCAGGAGGATGTTATGAAGTTTCGACGTAGTGGACGATTAATTGATATGACCAACTATTTCATTCAAAACCCTCAGCGCCTTATCCCTCTTACGTATTTTGCAGATAAATATGATTCCGCAAAATCATCTATTAGCGAAGATATGGCGATTATTAAACAAACTTTTGAACAGCAGGGTATCGGAACTTTGGTTACGCTACCAGGGGCTGCCGGCGGAGTTAAATTCATTCCAAAGATGACGAATGAAGAAGCCGGTCAGCTTGTTCAAGAATTATGTGGGTTGATTGAAAAACCTGAGCGTTTATTGCCAGGTGGATATTTATATTTAACTGATATTTTAGGGAACCCCCGCGTTGTGAATAAAATCGGTCGCCTGTATGCATCGCTTTTTGCTAACCGCAAAATCGATGTGGTGATGACTGTAGCAACAAAAGGTATTCCTATTGCGTATGCGGTTGCTCAGTATTTAGACGTGCCCGTTGTTATTGTGCGCAGAGACAGTAAAGTAACTGAAGGATCGACCGTTAGTATTAACTACGTGTCAGGTTCATCTAAGCGCATTCAAACGATGCTGTTAGCTAAGAGAAGTTTAGCGGTGGGGTCAAATGTACTCATCATTGATGACTTCATGAAAGCCGGCGGTACAGTAAATGGAATGGTTAGTTTGCTTGAAGAGTTTGATGCAACTGTTGCTGGTATTGGAGTTTTAGTAGAATCAGAAGATATTGAAGAACGTTTAGTGGATGAGTATGTGTCTCTTGTACAATTAACAGATGTAAATATTAAAGATAAACAAATTCGTGTACAGGAAGGCAATTACTTAAAATATATTTGATCAAGTAAGGGAGAGGAACATATGTTACAGGTTCAAACAAAAAATGCACCGCAAGCTATTGGTCCATATTCACAGGGAATTGTTGTGAATAACTTGTTTTACAGTTCAGGTCAAATTCCACTTCGTCCAGATGGTACGTTGGTCGAAGGCGATGTTCAAGTACAAGCTACTCAAGTATTTGAAAATCTAAAAGCAGTTCTTGAAGAAGCAGGAGCTTCTCTAAATACAGTTGTAAAGGCAACCGTGTTCATTAAAGATATGAACGACTTCGCAGCATTAAATGAAGTCTATGGTGACTACTTCGGCGACCATAAGCCGGCACGTTCATGTGTAGAAGTAGCGAGACTACCTAAAGATGTACTTGTTGAAATTGAAGTTATTGCGCTTGTTAAAGGGTAATTAAATTAACAAATTTCTAACAAAAAGCAAGTAACTTCCAATTGTTCACTTTTTTTGCGAAAATTTTCTAAAAATTTTTTCTGAATAGCAGGAAAACACAAAATTCTGTGGAATTAAGTATGTAAAGCTTCGCATAGAAAAAGGTGGTGAACAAGATGGAAGTAACTGACGTAAGATTACGCCGCGTGAACACTGAAGGACGTATGAGAGCGATTGCTTCAATCACATTAGATGGTGAATTTGTTGTTCATGATATTCGTGTGATTGATGGTAATAATGGCTTATTTGTAGCCATGCCAAGTAAACGTACACCGGATGGTGAGTTCCGTGATATTGCACATCCAATCAATTCAAATACTCGCGGAAAGATTCAAGATGCTGTTTTAGCAGAATATCATCGTTTAGGTGAGGTAGAAGTTGAATTCGAAGAAGCGGGTGCTTCGTAAACATATGATACATTAAGAGTCTACTGAAAAGTAGGCTCTTTTCTTTTTGATTACCGCTTATATAATTTCACACCTTTGTAAAACTTTAGCATTACCAAAAAATAAAATTCATGACTTATAAATGATTCCTTGAAATGCTGTCATTTTTGATATAATATTCTTAATGGATAAAAAGGTAAAATTGGAGGCCTGTTATGTCAAAAAGATATGCAGTCATATTGGCAGCTGGTCAGGGTACACGTATGAAGTCATCTTTATATAAAGTGTTACACCCTGTGTGTGGCAAACCGATGGTGCAACACGTAATTGATCAGTTATCACGCTTAGATTTAACAAATTTAATTACAGTTGTAGGTCACGGTGCCGAAAAAGTGAAATCACATGTTGGAGATAAAAGCTTATTTGCTTTACAAGAAGAGCAGTTAGGAACAGCTCATGCAGTAATGCAAGCAGAATCTTTACTTGCACATGAAAAAGGTACGACAATTGTTGTATGTGGAGATACTCCGCTTATTACAGCTGAAACAATTGAATCTTTATTAAAGCATCATGAAGCAACAAATGCAATGGCAACTATTTTAACGGCTCATGCAGAAGATCCAACAGGATATGGACGCATCATTCGAAATGAACAAGGCTCTGTTGAAAAGATTGTTGAGCATAAAGATGCCACAGAACAAGAGCGTCTTGTACAGGAAATTAATACTGGTACGTACTGTTTTGATAATGAGAAATTATTTGAGACACTTTCAAAAGTTTCAAATGATAATGTACAGGGAGAGTACTATTTACCTGATGTTATCGAAATTCTAAAAAATGAAGGTCAAATTATTTCTGCATATCAAACATCCGATTTTGCTGAAACATTGGGCGTTAATGATCGATTTGCTCTGTCTCAAGCAGAAGAAACAATGAAAAAGCGTATCAACAAGCAGCATATGTTAAATGGAGTGACGATTGTGGATCCTTCTAACACGTACATTTCAGCAGATGCTGTCATTGGCAGAGATACGGTTATTTATCCTGGTACGGTTATTCAAGGAACAGTTGTAATTGGAGAGAACTGTGAAGTAGGACCTAACAGTGAAATTAAAGACTGCAAAATAGGTAATAATACTTCTATTCGCCATTCTGTTGCTCACGATAGTGAAATTGGTCACGAAGTCACAATTGGCCCATTTGCACATATTCGTCCTCAATCATTAATTGGAGATGAAGTGCGCGTAGGAAACTTTGTAGAAATTAAAAAAGCATCTTTTGGCAAAGGTAGCAAAGCTTCTCATTTAAGTTATATTGGAGACGCAGAGGTCGGAAAAGGTGTAAACTTAGGGTGCGGATTTATTACAGTTAACTACGATGGGAAAAATAAATTTTTAACAAAGATTGAAGATGGGGCATTCGTAGGATGTAACTCAAACTTAATTGCACCTGTAACAATTGGTGAAGGCGCCTATGTTGCAGCTGGTTCAACCGTAACGGATGATGTGCCAGGAAAAGCATTATCAATTGCTCGTGCGAAACAAGTAAATAAAGAAAACTATGCTGAAAAGCTTGATATTAATAAAAAATCCTGACGGAGGTTTCACAATAAAATGTCAAATGTATATGCTGATGAAAATTTAAAGTTATTTACGCTAAATTCAAACAAGGCTTTAGCTGAAGAGATCGCAAAAGTAATTGGTGTGGAATTAGGTAAATGTTCGGTTGATCGTTTCAGTGACGGTGAAATTCAAATTAACATTGAAGAAAGTATCCGTGGTTGTGATGTATTTATCATTCAATCAACAAGTGCTCCAGTTAACGAACACTTAATGGAATTATTAATTATGATTGATGCATTAAAACGTGCATCAGCTAAAACAATTAACATCGTTATGCCTTACTATGGCTATGCTCGTCAGGATCGTAAAGCTCGTGCACGTGAACCAATCACTGCCAAATTAGCAGCAAATATCATTGAAAAAGCGGGAGCTACTCGTATTATCACATTAGATTTACATGCTCCTCAAATTCAAGGTTTCTTCGATATTCCAATTGACCATTTAGTAGGTGTTCCAATTTTAGGTGAATACTTCAAGAGTAAAAACCTTGATGACGTTGTTGTTGTATCTCCGGACCACGGTGGCGTAACGCGTGCTCGCCGTTTAGCGGAACGTCTAAAAGCGCCGATCGCTATCATTGACAAACGTCGCCCACGTCCAAACGTAGCAGAAGTTATGAACATTGTTGGACAAGTGGAAGGGAAAACAGCAATCTTGATTGATGACATGATTGATACAGCTGGTACAATTACAATTGGTGCAAGTGCATTAATTGAAGCAGGTGCAAAAGAAGTATATGCTTGTTGTACACACCCAGTTCTTTCAGGCCCTGCGATTGAGCGTATTCAAAATTCTACAATCAAAGAGCTAGCTGTAACAAACTCTATTGCTTTAACAGAAGATAAGAAAATTGGTAAAGTAACAGAACTTTCGGTAGCTCCGTTAATTGGTGAAGCGATTATTCGTGTTCACGAAGAGCAATCAGTTAGTACGTTATTTGATTGATAAACAGAACCTCTTTCCATTTGGAAAGAGGTTTTTTTGAAAAAAATTAAATGGGCTAATCCTTGGTTTTAAAGGGATTTGGAAGGGATGAGCAAAGATATATTGCTGATTGAAACGAGTTTTATGTTTAGCAGCCTTCTAAAAAGGGTACATTTTAAGTAGAAAACATACTGGAAGGTGAATAAAATGAGTATTTCAATTCAAGCAAATAAAAGAACGGATTTCAAAAATTCTACAAATAGAAAAATTCGCGACGAAGGAAACTTCCCAGCGGTTGTTTACGGAAATAAAACAGAATCCACGCCTATTTACTTAAACAGTGCTGATTTTATTAAGACTATTCGTGAAGCAGGACGCAATGGAGTGTTAACATTACAAGTGGACAAGCAAAAATATTCCGTAATGTTACATGATATTCAAACCGATCCATTAAAAAACGAAATTGTCCACGCCGATTTCCAAGTGGTCGACATGAAGAAAGAAATTGATACTGAAGTTTCTTTATCTCTAGTAGGAGAAGCAAAAGGAACAAAAGAAGGCGGCGTATTACAGCAGTCTCTATATGAAATTTCATTAAAAGGCTTGCCGCAAGATATCCCATCATCTATTGATGTAGATGTATCAGATTTGGGAATTAACGATACAATTACAGTAGGGGATATTAAGGTAGATAAAAAGCTAGAAATTACGCATGATGCAGAAGATACAGTTGCTTCTGTACTACCTCCTCAACAGGAAGAAGAGCCGGATAGCGGCGAAGTTCAGGATGCTGAAGGCGACGTTGAAGCAACAAAAGAAAAAGATAGCGAAGAATAATATAAAAAGACGTAACCAAAAGGTTACGTCTTTTTGTGTGAATTGATTATAATAAAAGTGATACTATATAGTAATGTAAAACATTAAAGACATTTACCTATTATGTACAACTTACATAGAGTGGAAAGGAGTATCTATTTTGAAATTAATCGTTGGTTTAGGGAATCCTGGAAAAGAATATGACCGTACTCGTCATAACATAGGATTTATGGCAATTGATAAAATTGCCGAACAGTTTATGATTTCATTAGATAAAACAAAGTTTAACGGAATATATGGAACAGGTATAATAAGAGGAGAAAAAGTCATATTATTAAAGCCTCTAACATATATGAATTTATCAGGAGAAAGTATTCGCCCGTTAATGGACTATTTTGATATAGACGTCGAAGACTTGCTTGTTATTTACGATGACTTAGATTTACCGTGCGGAAAAGTAAGATTGCGTACAAAAGGAAGTCCAGGCGGCCACAACGGAATAAAATCAATTATTCAGCATTTAAAAACCCAAGAGTTTAACCGAATTCGTATTGGGATTGATCGTCCGAAAAACGGTATGAAAGTAGTTGACTATGTACTAGGGCGCTTTACAGAAGATGAAATGGTTCATATGGAAGAAGCGATGAAAACGTCTGTGCACGCGAGTGAAGACTTTTTAGGTCAAACGTTCTTAGAAGTAATGAATCGCTATAATTAAGCAGAATAAAATTTCTCTCAATCGTCCATACTAACACTAAAAGATTTGGGAGGATTTGTATGTCTATTCATTATTTCTGTAGACATTGTGGCGCAAAAGTCGGTATGATAGAAAAGACAGCTCACAATACAGAAGCACTCGGTTTTAATCACCTGACCGCAGATGAACGAAAAGACTTTATTCACTACCATAATAGTGGAGACATCGTGGTTAAAATTATTTGTGAAGACTGTCAAGAAGCGCTAGAACGAAATCCAGACTATCATCAGTACGAAACATTTATACAATAAAAAGCTTTGGTCTCAAACCAAAGCGTTTTTCTGTTTAGTTTAGACATATCATGGGAGGAGGGAATTCCTTTGCGAGGGATTAGACAGCAATTTGAAGAAAATAAAGAAATTGGAGCTGTTGTCAGCAGTTTAGAAGAAGGTTTGAAAGAACAGTTAGTAACGGGAATTTCCGGTTCAGCTCGATCTGTATTAATGGCACTCTTAAATGAGGATAAAAAATACCCCTTATTAGTAGTGACTCATAATTTATATCAAGCCCAAAAAGTGTATGAAGACCTTTTGCACCTTTTACCGGAAAAAGACGTTTTCTTATACCCTGTTAACGATTTAGTTGCTACAGAAGTGGGGATTGCAAGTCCAGAATTAAAGGCTCAGCGAATTGAAGTACTCAATTATTGGAGTCAACATACAGGTGGAGTAGTTGTAACCCCGCTTGCAGGAATTCGAAAGCTGCTGCCTCCTAAAGCAAGATGGGAGCAAACGCAGCTGCCGTTTCAAATGGGAATTGACATCGACGTTGATCATTATTTAAAAAGGTTAGTTGAGTTGGGTTATGAGCGGGCATCGATGGTTTCAGCTCCGGGTGAGTTTAGTGTGCGCGGAGGAATCATTGATATTTATCCGTTAACAGAAGAGCTACCTGTCCGAATTGAACTATTTGATACCGAGATCGATTCCATTCGTACTTTTACAATTGAGGATCAACGCTCTCAAGAACAGTTAAAAGAAATTTCAATCGGCCCTGCTACGGAAATCATTGTGAGCCAAAATGAAGTGGCCCAAGGAATTGAAGAACTAGAAGCACAGCTGGCTTCGACGCTGCAGCAAGTGAAAAACGCAGCGCTAAAAGCTACCTTAACAGAAAATATTAAAGGTGAAATCGAACAGCTGCGTCAAGGTCAACTTCTTGAAAATATGTTCAAGTATTTATCATTCTTTTACGAATCGCCTGCTAGTTTACTAGATTATTTACCAGAAGGTGGCCTTGTCATCTTTGATGAAACAACTCGAATTCAAGAGACGTCTGATCAGCTTGAAACAGAGGAAGCTGAATGGATAACAGAATTATTAGGACAGGGGCAAATTGTTCGAGATGTTCAATTATCTCATAAGCTCCCATCTCTTATTCAGCGAGCAAAACATCAGTTTTTATACTTATCGTTATTTTTGAAGCACGTATCGTATACGAGTCCGCAAAATATTATTAATATTTCATGTAAGCAGATGCAGCAGTTTTACGGCCAAATGAACTTATTAAAAAGTGAAATTGAACGTTGGAAAAATGCTAATTATACGGTAGTCCTCTTAGGAGCAGATAAAGAGCGCGTGAAAAAACTCGAAGGGGTGCTAGCAGATTATGATATTGATTCATCTATTTTAGATGGAAATGGTCAGCTTGTGCCAGGTCTTGTTCAAATTATTGAAGGCGATTTACAAATGGGCTTTGAACTGCCGATGCAAAAATTAGCAGTTTTAACCGAGGAAGAATTGTTTAAAAAACGGATCAAGAAATCAAAGCGGCGTCAAAAGCTTTCCAATGCAGAGCGTATTAAAAGCTATTCAGAGTTAAACGTAGGTGACTATGTCGTTCACGTGAACCACGGTATTGGCCGTTATTTAGGAATGGAAACGTTAGAGATTAACGGTAATCATAAAGATTATATCCATATCAAATATGAAGGCTCTGACAAGCTGTACGTTCCTGTTGAACAGATTGATCAAGTACAAAAATATGTAGGCTCTGAAGGGAAAGAGCCAAAAGTATATAAACTTGGCGGAAATGACTGGAAGAAAGTGAAACGAAAAGTTGAGTCTTCTGTTCAAGACATCGCTGATGACTTAATTAAACTGTATGCAGAGCGCGAAGCAAGTAAAGGTTATGCATTTTCCCCGGATGGCGATTTACAGAGAGAATTTGAAACAGCTTTCCCTTATCAAGAAACCGAAGATCAGCTTCGTTCTGTACAAGAAATTAAAAAGGATATGGAACATGAAAGACCAATGGATCGTCTGCTTTGTGGGGACGTTGGATACGGAAAAACGGAAGTAGCCATTCGTGCTGCGTTTAAAGCTGTGACAGATGGAAAACAAGTGGCTATTTTAGTGCCAACCACTATTTTAGCTCAGCAGCATTATGAAACCATCCGTGAGCGTTTTCAAGACTATCCAATCAATATAGGGCTGTTGAGCCGCTTTCGCAGCCGTAAACAGCAGCAGGAAACAATTAAAGGGCTAAAAAACGGGACCGTAGATGTAGTGATTGGTACACATCGTTTACTATCTAAAGACGTGATTTATAAAGATTTAGGGTTGTTAGTTATCGATGAAGAGCAACGTTTTGGTGTAACGCACAAGGAAAAAATCAAACAAATGAAAGCAAACGTTGATGTCCTTACACTTACAGCAACACCTATTCCACGAACATTACATATGTCTATGTTGGGCGTAAGGGATTTGTCTGTTATTGAAACGCCGCCTGAAAATCGTTTTCCGGTTCAAACATATGTAGTGGAGTATAATCCGGTTCTAGTTCGTGAAGCGATTGAGCGTGAGTTAGCGCGTGATGGCCAAGTTTACTTTTTATATAATCGCGTAGAAGATATTGAACGAAAAGCAGAAGAAATTTCGATGCTCGTGCCTGATGCTAGGGTAACGTATGCCCACGGAAAAATGAATGAAACAGAACTCGAAGCGGTTATCTTAAGCTTTTTAGAAGGCGAATATGATGTGATTGTGAGTACAACTATTATCGAAACAGGAGTAGATATTCCAAATGTAAATACGCTCATTGTCAACAATGCTGATAAGATGGGATTATCACAACTGTATCAATTAAGAGGACGCGTAGGTCGTTCAAATCGCGTGGCATATGCGTACTTTACGTATCATAAAGACAAAGTACTGACAGAAGTAGCTGAAAAGCGTCTGCAAGCTATTAAAGAATTCACCGAATTAGGTTCTGGTTTTAAAATTGCTATGCGTGATCTTTCAATACGTGGCGCCGGAAACCTACTGGGTGCTCAGCAGCATGGATTTATCGATTCTGTCGGTTTCGATCTCTACTCACAAATGCTTAAAGAAGCGATAGAGGAAAGACGCGGGTCTGACGGAGAAAGTGTGAAATTTAATGTGGAAATGAATCTGGACTTAGACGCGTATATCCCTGATCAGTACATTACAGACGGCCGCTTGAAAATTGAGATGTATAAGCGCTTTAGAGGAATTGAAGCACTAGAGGATATTCAAGAATTGCAAGATGAAATGATTGATCGTTTTGGGGAGTATCCGGCTGAGGTTGAGTATTTGTTTAAAGTAGCTGAAACAAAAGTATATGCAACGCAGAACCTAGTAGAATCTATTCTTCAGTCAAAACAAGAAATTTCTATTCTGCTTTCTGAAGAAGCGAGCTCAACGATAGACGGCCAAAAATTATTCATGCTAGGTGATCAATTTGGCAGAATGGTCAGCTTAGGTATGGAAGGCAAGAAAGTAAAATTAGTGGTTAACGTAAAAGGACTTGCTCAAAAAGAATGGCTCAATATTGTGTATCAGTTAGTAAAAGGAGTAGCCACTGTTAAAAAAGAACAAGTTATGAATTAAAAAGAAGGCTCATTTTTGAGCCTTCTTTTTATATAGCCGAAATAAAAATGTCCAAATCCCCATGTTTTGGCGGTTTTTTGGACATTTTTTTAATAAAAGCACACTTTTTAACAAAAAAAGAGATGGTTGGTGAATAGAAGTTGTAGAGTGAAGAATACTAACCTCAACAAAGGTGAACCTTTTATCATATAGCCATCAGTGATATTCACCAACTATTTTAATCATCATATGAAAGAGAGGCTTCAATGAATGAAAGCAACAGGTATTGTTCGTCGTATTGATGATTTGGGTCGCGTTGTGATTCCAAAAGAAATTAGAAGAACACTTCGCATCCGAGAGGGAGACCCGCTAGAGATTTTCGTCGATCGCGATGGAGAAGTTATTTTAAAGAAATATTCGCCAATTAGTGAATTAGGAGATTTTGCAAAAGAGTATGGCGAAGCGCTATACGATAGCTTAGGTCATCCTGTACTTATTTGTGACCGCGATGTATTTATTGCGGTAGCAGGAAGCTCTAAAAAAGAATACTTAAATAAAAACATTAGTTCTTTAGTAGAATCTGTTATGGAAAGCCGCAGTTCTTCTTTAGTAACTGATGGGAAAAACCTTGAATTTGTCGATGGATACGAAGAAAATATTTCTTCTTACACAATCGGTCCGATTATTGCAAATGGAGATCCGATTGGAGCTGTTGTCATCTTCTCAAAAGAGAAGTCTCTTGGTGAAGTAGAGCATAAAGCAGCCGAAACGGCAGCTAGCTTCTTATCTCGTCAAATGGAGCAGTAAGCGTAATTATCTTTATTTTACATTATTTACTGAAAAGGTAGCAGTTTCTGCTACCTTTTTTCATGCTGTCTTACCTTAGAAATAAAGAGAACATGATATAATGGTACGGTATTTTATTTATTGGAAAGTGCAGGATGTTTTATAAGAACAAAGCGCTATTCTTCTACAGTTAGCGGCTCATAAAAAGCGTTGTTCACATAATTACAAGCTGCAGGTGAAAGGTGTAGGAATGCAGAAACAATCAAAGCTCTATTCTATTTTTAACGGCGCGATTATTTTAACGCTCGCAGGTTTATTTACGAAAATCTTAAGTGCTACTTACCGTATTCCATATCACCATATTGCGGGAGATATAGGGTTTTATATCTATCAGCAAGTTTATCCGCTATATGGAATTGCGCTACAGCTAGGTACATACGGTTTCCCTGTAATTATTTCAAAGTTAGTAGCCGATTATGTGGCAACAAATCGGAGAAAGGAAATCCGAGGAATACTTCAAGTTTCATTTGCTTTTTTGTTTGTAGTAGGCTGCATAATGTTTTCCCTCCAATATATCTTTGCAGAAACGATTGCCGAGTGGATGGGAGATCGTCAGTTAACGCTTCTCATTCAAATTATTTCATTTTCGTTTTTACTTATTCCGTTTATTGCTGTCATTCGTGGTTATTATCAAGGATTATATAATATGTTTCCTACTGCGTTGTCTCAAATCGCAGAACAAATTGTTCGAGTAGGGACTATTTTGTGCCTATCTATTTTCTTTATCCACCATGGGTATGGTCCTTATACTGCAGGAGCAGGAGCTATTTTTGGTTCCATAACAGGCGGTATAACATCTCTTATTATTTTATGTTTATTTGTTTTTAGAACAAAGACAAATTCTAAGGGAGTATTTCAACGCATAAAAAAAGCAGACATCAAAAAAGTAGTGAAAATCCTTATTATTCAAGGTTTATTAATTTGTATCAGCGCTATGGGTCTGCTGTTTATTCAGCTTATTGATTCCTTTACATTATATTCCGGCCTGACGGCGCATGGCATGGCTGAACAGGCAGCAAAAGTTTCAAAAGGTATTTATGACCGTGGACTTCCGTTGATTCAATTAGGTACAGTAGTAGGTACAGCTTTTTCACTTTCACTTGTACCCGTTATTTCTTCAGCCATTGCGAAAAAGAACTTGTCATTTGTGCTTGAAAAAGTTCAGCTGTCTCTCCGACTATCGCTTGTAGTCGGAGTTGGAGCAGCCTTTGGCTTGATTGCGCTGATGAAACCCATTAATATGCTTTTATATAGTAACTCCGACGGAACGGACGTTTTACAAATTTTGAGCTTGTTAGTTATATTTACAACCGTAGCAGCAACTGCTGGAGCTGTGCTTCAGGGGATGGGAGCTGTTTTCGCACCTGTAATAGCCGTCATTGCTGGCATGACGGTTAAACTGATATTGAATCTTTGGCTAATACCAGATTTTCAAACCATAGGAGCAGCCATTGCTTCCTCAGCTGGATTCGCTATTGTTGCAGCAATCAATCTATTTTGTCTGTATAAAAAGCTAGCTGTATCGCTCGTTCCGAAAAAGGCGAGTAGAGGTATTTTTATAACGGGCATAGCAATGGTCATTCTTTTGCAAAGCTATTTATTTTGTTTACATCACTTTGTATGGTCTAATGGTTTAGATACAAGCAAACAAGTGGTTGAAACAGGATTTGGTGTTTTAATAGGCGGTTTGTTTTATTTGTTTATCATTATGAAACAACATATTTTTACCGAAGAGGAATTACGTTTACTTCCAATTGGAAGTGTTTTAGCTAAATACGTATTAAAAAATAAATAAGAAGGTGAAGCAATGACAGGTAAAGTAACAGTTATTGGTTTAGGAGCAGGCGATTTAGAGCAGCTACCCGTAGGCATCTATCGCTTGCTGCAGCAGGAAAAGCATATTTATATGCGCACAAAAGAACATCCTGTAATCAAAGAATTAGAAAGTGAAGGCTTGACGTACGTATCCTATGATGACGTATACGAATCTTATGATGGATTTGAAGAGGTATATGAACATATATCAAATGATTTAATCGATAAAGCTTCAGTAGAAGAAGTGGTGTATGCCGTTCCCGGGCATCCTTTAGTGGCAGAACGTACGGTTCAATTACTTTTACAAAAAGGAAAAGAACGCAGCATTCCTGTTGAAATTAAAGGGGGACAAAGCTTCTTAGATCCAATTTTTGGCGCACTAAAGATCGATCCTATTGAAGGATTTCAGCTGCTAGACGGAACAGACTTAAAGCGAAGCGAAATAGAGTTAACGGGTCATATTCTAATTGCTCAAGTGTACGATCAGTTCGTTGCTTCAGAGGTAAAACTAACGCTGATGGAACACGTTCCTGATGATTACCTCGTTTACATTGTAACGGCAGCGGGAAGCAGTGAAGAAAAAATCCAGCCGGTCAAGCTGTATGAATTAGATAGAGAAATGTCGCTCAATAACTTAACGACTATTTATGTCCCTCCAGTAGCGGACGAAACGGTTTTATACCATCAATTTGACTCATTCAGAAGGATTATTGCCACGCTCAGAGGGCCAAACGGATGTCCTTGGGATCAAAAACAAACGCATGAATCGCTCAAGCGCTATTTGCTAGAAGAGTCTTATGAGTTATTAGATGCAATTGACCGTCAAGATGACGATAATATGATTGAAGAGCTCGGTGATGTATTGCTGCAGGTATTGCTTCATGCACAAATCGGTGAAGATGAAGGAATGTTTTCAATTGATGACGTCATTCGCAGTGTTTCAGAGAAAATGGTAAGACGCCATCCGCATGTATTTGGGGAAGTGAGCGTGAATGATGCAGATGAGGTCTTAAAAAATTGGGATGAAATCAAAAAAGAAGAAAAAGGAGAGGAGCCTTCTTCTCTGTTAGCTTCTGTACCTGGGGCTATGCCTTCTTTAATGAAAGCGCACGGATACCAAAAACAAGCTGCAAAAGTTGGTTTCGATTGGTCAGAAGTTGAACCTATGTGGGAAAAAGTACAGGAAGAACTTGCTGAATTCCAAGATGAAGTACAGCATGCTGATAAAGAAAAAATGAGCGATGAATTTGGAGATATTTTATTTGCTTTAGTGAATATTGCAAGATTTTATAAAATCGACTCTGAAGCTGCATTAGCTAAAACGAATACAAAATTTTTAAATCGATTTCAATATATTGAAGAAAAAGTGAGAGCTTCTGAAAAACCATTTGAATCTTTTTCGTTAAAAGAGTTAGATGAATTTTGGGAAGAAGCCAAAAAAACAGGTTTGTAAAACAGAAAGGTGAGGGAATTATGAGGTTAGATAAATTTTTAAAAGTATCACGTTTAATTAAGCGCCGTACATTGGCAAAAGAAGTATCAGACAAGGGCCGTATTACGATTAATGGTATCGTTGCAAAAGCAAGCACAAATGTGAAAGTAGGAGATGAATTAGCCATCACATTTGGCACGAAGAAAATTACCGTTAAAATAGAGGCTCTTCAAGAAGCAGCTAAAAAAGAAGAAGCAGCTAATTTGTACTCAATTGTCAAAGAAGAGCGTATTTCATCTGAAGTATAACTGATGAAGGCTTGTTCTAAATCACCTTTCTCATTCATATGTTTTAAACAACAGATAACAAGAGCGAATGCTCTTAATGAATGAGGTGGGGATGAAGATATGAGCCAATTTTATGAAACAAGCAATTCAAACAAAGACCATACTCCAAATCATGATTTAGTGATGAAGGGTCGGCGTCTCTTAGATATCACGGGTGTGAAGCAGGTAGAGAGCTTTGACAATGAGGAATTTTTACTTGAAACAGTGATGGGTTTCTTGTCAGTTAGAGGGCAAAATCTGCAAATGAAAAATTTAGACGTTGATCAAGGAATTGTATCGATAAAAGGAAAAATCTTTGATATAGTTTACTTAGATGAGAACCAATCGGAGAAGGCTAAAGGATTCTTTAGTAAGTTGTTTCGATGAGTTTAAACATTCAGCTCTATACAATGCTTGCGATGGTATCGATGGGAAGCGGTTTAGGTGCTTCTCTCGATACTTATCGTTACTTTGTTAATCGCTCTAAATCACGCCCATGGTTTGTATTTGTAAATGACGTATTGTTTTGGATGGTGCAAGCTCTTCTCATTTTTTATGTGTTGTTTTTAGTGAATGAAGGAGAACTGCGTTTGTATGCGTTTCTTGCTTTGTTTTGCGGCTTTGCCGCGTATCAAAGCTTATTTCAATCACTGTATTTAAAAGTATTAACATTTACTGTCTCGAGCGTATTAAGTTTATATCGAGGTGTTTTAACGCTTAGTAATATTTTTTTGGTCAAGCCTATCCGCTTCTTTATTCATATTCTACTTGTAGTCGCTTTAGGGATCTACCGAGCTGTTCATAAGCTGCTCGTATTCTGTCTAAAGCTTATTTACTTACCGACTAGGTGGGTTCTTTTCGTATTTTGGAGAATGATGCCTAAACCTGTAAAACGATTTTTACATATGGGTTTTCGGTATATAGAAGGAATTTACAATCGTGCAAAGAATATGATAATGAGAGTCGTTGCATGGGTGAACACTTTAAAAAACAAGGGGGACGACTAATTCAATGAGTGCGGTACGAAAAAAAAGGTCGCGAAGTTAAATACTGATTATAGCCATAAACAAGAACAAATTAAACAAAATACAGATCGAAAGCGTATCGGTTTAATTAGGCGTTTGACTGTTTTCGGAGTGTTGGCCTTAATCATTGGTGGATTGATGGTATCAGCTTTAATTACGCAAACCTCAGCTATTGAGAACAAAAAAGCTGAGAAGGTAAAATTAGAACAGCAGCTGACAAAATTACAAAGCAAGCAAAAACAGTTAAAAGGTGAAATCGTCAAGTTAAATGACGATGATTATATTAAAAAGATTGCCCGCAGAGATTATTTTTTATCAGAAGACGGGGAAATTATCTTTAATGTAAAAAAAGACTAAACGTATGGTTCGTTGACAGTGTATTTTTGCTTTTTGTATAATATAATAAATTGATTTCTTTTATCATTTAAGGAGGAGCATTTTTTTTATGTCAATCGAAGTAGGCAGCAAGTTACAGGGAAAGGTAACAGGTATTACGAACTTTGGAGCTTTTGTTGAGTTACCAGGAGGTTCAACAGGCTTGGTTCATATCAGTGAAGTAGCTGATAATTACGTAAAGGACATTAACGACCATTTAAAAGTGGGCGACGAAGTTGAAGTCAAAGTAATTAACGTTGAGAAAGATGGTAAAATTGGTCTTTCAATTAAGAAAGCGGTAGACAAACCAGAACGTCCAGAAAGACCAGAGCGTCCTGCAAGAGCGCCACGCTCAGACCGTCCACGTGATTCACGCCCACAACGTAATAACAATCGTGGTGGCGGTAATGATTTCCGTACAAAAGAAACATTCGAACAAAAAATGAATCGTTTCTTAAAAGACAGTGAAGAACGTTTATCTTCCCTAAAACGCCATACCGAATCAAAACGCGGTGGACGCGGTGCAAAACGCGGTTAACTTGCTGCTTATATCAAATAGATAGCGAGTTTTTGGAAAGTACCTTTTATCTAAAAGGTGCTTTTTTTATATGTAAAAAAGAGTAGAAAAAAAGCATGTACTTGTTGTACATGCTTTTTGATGACCCGTACGGGATTCGAACCCGTGTTACCGCCGTGAAAGGGCGGTGTCTTAACCGCTTGACCAACGGGCCGTTATTCGAGTAGCGGCGGAGGGGATCGAACCCCCGACCTCACGGGTATGAACCGTACGCTCTAGCCAGCTGAGCTACACCGCCATTATACGTTCTCTAAAAGACATTTATAATAATATAAAAAAGCAGGGTTATTGTCAATAACTTTTTTGTTATTTTTATAGACTTTTATTTGCTTTTAAAAAAGAATGATGAGCATAGGCTTTCTCTGGGGCGAACAGTATCTCTCATATTTTTTAAATCTCCATGTAAGATTGTACATCTTTTTGTATAGTTTTCAATATAATACTAGAAAATAGTCGAACGATTATAGGTATTTTGCTAGTCCGTTTGACAAAATTTCACCTTTCGCCGCGATATAATAACGAATAAGTATAATTAGCGGGTGGTGGGAGAATGCAAAAGACGGAAAGAGATTTTGCAAGTCCAACAACAGAGGCGGTATTTAACCGAACTAGATTAGAAATGTCCCGTGTATTTACAAAGGCGGGTATGAAAACGGAAAAGGTGTTATTTCAATGGGGATTATTGCTGCTAGTCGTAGGTTTCTTATTAGGACGAGCGTTAATTTTAATGAAAATCATGCCATTTGCTTTGCCATTCTTTGCAGCCGTAATGGCTATAAAGAAAGAAAAAGCACCGTTAGCAAGTTTAGCCGTATTGGCAGGGGCATTTAGTGTTTCCATTCAAAATGGAGGTACCGTATTTGCTACACTATTTGTTTTCTTACTAATTCATCGATTTAGCGGCATACTGACAATGGATCCGTTAAAGAAACTGCCGTTCACTGTATTTAGCGCGATGTTACTTACAAAACTAACTATTTTTTATGTGTTTACCAAGGAATTCACCATGTATGATTTTACATTTGTGGCAGTAGAAGCAGGGTTGAGCTTTATCTTAACAATGATTTTCCTACAAAGCGTGCCTTTAATTTCATATCGAAAGCGAAAACAATCATTAAAAACAGAAGAAGTGATTTCTCTTATTATTTTGTTGGCATCTGTTATGACAGGGACAATAGGGTGGATGATTTACGGCCTTTCGGCTGAACATATATTATCTCGTTACTTAGTACTAGTTTTTGCGTTTGTATCTGGCCCTACGATAGGAGCTACGGTCGGGGTCGTAACCGGTTTAATTTTAAGTTTCGCGAATGTTTCTAGTTTGTACGAAATGAGTTTACTCGCTTTTTCTGGCTTGCTTGGAGGACTTTTAAAAGACGGTAAAAAGCTAGGGGCAGCTCTAGGGCTGGTTGTTGGTTCATTGCTAATTGGCCTATATGCTCAGGCAGATCAAGGATTGACGACTAATTTGTATGAATCACTGACGGCCGTTGTCCTATTTTTATTAACCCCATCTTTTGTTTTGAAAAACTTAAGTAAACTAGTACCAGGGACATCTGAAAATATGCTTGAACAACAGCAGTACGTGCGTAAGATCCGAGATGTAACAGCAAATCGCGTAGAACAGTTTTCAAATGTTTTTCAAGCACTTTCCAAAAGCTTTACGCAAAATGGATTTTACGATGAAAAGCCAAGCGCTGATAAAGAAGTTGATTATTTCTTAAGCAGCGTTACCGAAAGGACGTGCCAATTTTGTTTTAAAAAAGAACAATGCTGGGCACAGCAGTTTGATACAACCTATGAATATATGAAGGAAATTATGCTTGAAGTTGATAATGGCACTCTTGAACAAAATCCAAGGCTAATTCGAGAAATGGACAAACATTGCGTGAAATCGAAAAAAGTCATCGATGTGATTGAGCATGAACTTACGTATTTTAAAGCCAACCAGCACTTAAAAGCACAAATTCAAGAAAGTAGAAGGATTGTAGCAGAACAGCTTCACGGTGTCTCTGAAGTCATGGGGAATTTTGCAAAAGAAATTAAGCGAGAGCGCGAAAATTTAAATGTACAAGAAGAACAGATTTTAGAAGCTCTTCGTAACTTTGGGATGGAAATCAATCAAATTGAAATTTATAGCTTAGAACCTGGAAATGTAGATATTGAAATGTGGGTGCCATATTGTCACGGAAGAGGAGAATGCGAGAAAATTATTGCGCCAATGCTTACGGATATTTTAGGTGAAAGTATTGTAGTAAAGAACGAAGAATGTGCTAAATATCCTCAAGGCTATTGCCACGTTTCGTTTGGCTGTACAAAAGCATACGTTGTTGATACAGGCGTAGCACATGCTGCTAAAGGCGGAGGGTTTGTATCCGGTGACAGCTATTCCATGATTGAGCTAAACGCCGGTAAGTATGCACTAGCTATTAGTGATGGCATGGGAAATGGAGAGCGTGCCCACTATGAAAGCAGCGAAACGCTTCAGCTGTTAAAACAAATTTTACAAACAGGAATAGAAGAGACAATTGCAATCAAATCGATTAACTCTATTTTATCCCTGCGTACAAACGATGAGATCTTTTCGACCTTAGATTTAGCGATGATTGATTTACAAGATGCCAATGTAAACTTCTTGAAAATCGGTTCTACGCCAAGCTTCATCAAACGCGGAGATAAGGTTATTAAAATACAGGCAAGCAATTTGCCAATGGGCATTATTGAAGAATTTGAAGTGGATGTTGTGAATGAACAAATGAAGGCGGAAGACTTGTTAATTATGATGAGTGACGGTGTATTTGAAGGACCGAAACACGTTGAGAACTACGAAATGTGGATGAAGCGAAAAATTGGCGAGCTTCAAACAAACGATCCACAAGAAATTGCAGACTTAATTATGGAAGAAGTTATTCGAACAAAATCAGGTTTAATTGAAGATGATATGACGGTAGTTGTGGCAAAACTTCAGCACAATACCCCGAAATGGTCATCGATTCCTTCTTACGCTTATCGTAAAAAAGCACAATAGTTAGATAGAAGTATATTTTATCTCCTCCTCGTCTATCATGTTAATACTGATAATGAGGAGGGGATTTTTTTATGAAAAAAGGTACATTGAAACAGATGTTGGTCATTACGGACGGTGGTTCGAATACAGGTGAAGATCCGGTAGCAATGGCTGCACTGGCTAAAGAACAAGGAATTAGTGTAAACGTTATTGGTGTGATGGAAGAGGATACAATTGATGAGCAAAGCACGAATGAAATAGAAGGCATTGCCATGTCAGGCGGTGGCGTGAGTCAAATTGTTTACGTAAAACAGCTGTCTCAAACTGTTCAAATGGTTACAAGGCAGGCAATGACGCAAACACTTCAAGGCGTTGTAAATAAAGAACTTCAGCAAATTCTAGGTTCCTCTAATTCAAGATTAGAAGAGTTATCTCCTGAGAAGCGAGGAGAAATCATGGAAGTAGTTGATGAACTTGGGGAAACGGTTGACTTAGAGATTCTTATTTTAGTTGACATGAGCGGAAGTATGAAAAATAAGCTCCCTACTGTAAAGGAGTCGCTGTTAGATTTATCGTTAAGCTTGAATGCTCGCATGGGGCACAATCAATTTTCAATCTTTTTATTTCCTGGGAAAAAGAAAGATGTAGAGAAGCTAATGGACTGGAATCCAAGATTAGAGTCGCTTTCAACGATTTTCCCAAAACTAACAGCAGGAGGTATTACGCCTACTGGACCGGCTATCAAAGAGGCTACTCATTATTTCACCAAAAAGCGCTCATTGAGAGGGTTGTTAAAAAATAATGAACAATACATTGAAGAATCAGGTATGTAACCTATCTCCGGGAACAGAAATTCACGGGAAATGGCATCACGTCCATTATAAAATTCTTGAGAAATTAGGCGTGGGAGCAACTGGAGTTGTCTACTTAGTCCAATTAGTAAACGGAACGCTAGCGGCGTTAAAAATAAGCTTTTCCAACATGTCCGTTACAGCAGAAGTGAATGTATTAAAAAAGTTGTCTCAAGTCAAAGACAAAGTGCTAGGACCGCGTTTACTTGATGTAGATGATTGGAGCTATGGTTCTCACGCTCTTTCTTTCTATGTAATGGAGTATGTGAAAGGGAAGCCTCTCCTTTCTTTTATCTCAACAAGAGGGACAGAATGGTTGCAAGTGTTTGCAAGTCAGCTCTTAACAGACTTAGAAAACCTTCATGAAGAAGGGTGGGTATTTGGCGATTTAAAACCCGAAAACCTGGTCGTAACATCTAACCCTGTAAAAGTTCGATGGATCGACGTGGGAGGAACAACTCTGCAAGGGCGGTCAATAAAAGAATTTACCGACTTTTATGATCGAGCGCACTGGGGGCTTGGCTCCCGAAAAGCAGAACCGACCTATGATTTGTTTGCCGTATCTATGGTTTTGATTCACGCGGCTTATGGCAAGCGAATTAATAAAACAGACAAACCGGCTGAACAATTAAAACAATTTATATTAACAACAAAGCAGTTGGAGCCTTTCGGAGACGTTTTGTATCAAGCGGTTACGGGAAAGTATAAGTCAGCTAAAGAAATGAAAACAGAGGTGTTATCGGTCGAAAAAAGAAGAGGGGCAAAAAGTAGAGGAACAAAGCCTCAAAACGTTCGTCAACCGTCTGCCCCTCGTGTTAAAGTAAAGAAGAAGCGTTCTCACGTGTTAGAGACGCTACTACTTTGTACGTCTGTAATGTTGATTTATATTTTGTATCTATTTATTCAAGTGCTATAAAGTTTGGAGAAATTGTGAAACTTTCCTTATAGTCATTCGTATAAAGTAAATTAATGATACATTATTGCGTGTACATTATAAGGATGAGTCATTCCTATGGAAAAGCAAGTGAACAATTTTATGACAAAACATCAGTTATTATCCGCAGGCTCTACGGTGGTTGTAGGTATTTCTGGTGGTCCTGATTCTTTAGCGCTGCTGCATTTCTTATGGAGTCTGAAAGAGCAAAAATCTCTTACGATTATTGCTGCTCATGTTGATCATATGTTCCGGGGCCAAGAGTCACAGCAAGACATGGAATATGTGCAGAACTACTGCAAACAATTGAATATTAAATGTGAGGCGAAGCAGATTGATGTTACTGCCTATCAGAAGGAAAGAAAGCTATCTTCTCAAGTAGCTGCCAGAGAATGCCGCTATGCATTTTTTACTCATGTTATGAAGAAGCACAAAGCAAACCTTCTTGCATTAGGACATCACGGAGATGATCAGATTGAAACGATGTTAATGCGAATGGTTCGAGGTAGTACGATGAATGGATACGCAGGGATGCAGCCCAAGCGGCCATATGGGCATGGATTTATTATTAGGCCTTTCCTAGCCGTAACGAAAGAAGAAATCAATCGCTACTGTAAGCTACATGGGCTTACACCTCGAATTGATCCGAGTAATGAGAAAGACTCGTACACGAGAAATCGGTTTCGTCATTACGTTTTGCCATTTTTAAAGCAAGAAAACGTCGCTGTACATGAAAAATTTCAACAATTTAGCGAGAACTTGCATGAAGATCAAGCATACTTAGAGGAATTAACGACTGATGTGATGAATAAAGTAATGAGAAAGAAATTGCAAAATGAAATTCTCATTGATAGAGATTGTTTTCTAAGGATACGCAAGCCTTTACAAAGGCGTGGTATTCAACTAATATTAAACTATCTCTATAAAGAAATTCCTCCAACCCTTTCCTCAGCGCATGTTGACACGTTAGTAGGATTTTGTGAAAGTGAAAAACCGTCTGGGACGCTTGACTTTCCAAATGGTTTACGCATTATCCGATCTTACAACGACTGTCTTTTCACCTTTAATGAGGGGAACATCGAGCCATATGAATTTATTGTTCCGATTCCAGGGGTCGTTGAGCTTCCAAATGGTCACCAGCTTATTTGTGAAATACATAATAAAGTCGAAGATATAAAAGGAAACGATGTTTTTCTTTTAGATGAAGCTCACGATTTACAATCATTAAAGGTAAGGACACGAAAAAATGGCGATAAAATGCGAGTAAAGGGCATGAAGGGACATAAAAAAGTAAAGGATATTTTTATCGATGAAAAAATCCCTTTACACTTCAGAGATCATTGGCCGGTAGTGGAAGATAGCCAAGGAACTATTTTGTGGCTACCTGGTTTGAAAAAATCTGCTTATGAACTGCATACACATAAGTCCAGATATGTTATTTTATACTATAAGTAGCGAAAACTTCTAGGAGGCAAGTAAGGAATGAAGCAGGATATTCAAGAAATTTTGATTTCAGAAGAAGAAATACAACAGAAAGTAAAAGAATTGGGTAAGCTATTATCTGAGGAATACGCTGACCGTTTTCCTTTGGTAATCGGTGTACTAAAAGGCGCTATGCCTTTTATGTCTGATCTAATTAAGCGTGTTGATACATATTTAGAAATGGATTTTATGGATGTATCAAGTTATGGCAATGCGATGGTTTCTTCTGGTGAAGTAAAAATCCTAAAAGATTTAGATACATCAGTTGAAGGTCGAGACATTCTTATCTTAGAGGATATTATCGACAGCGGCTTAACACTTAGCTATCTTGTAGAGTTATTCAAGTACCGTAAAGCTAAGTCAATTAAGATTGTCACACTCTTAGACAAACCAACAGGTCGTAAAGCAGCTATTAAAGCAGATTACGTTGGATTTGAAGTACCTGATGCGTTCGTAGTAGGGTATGGATTGGATTATCAAGAAAAATATCGTAACCTGCCGTATATTGGGGTTCTTAAACCGCAAGTATACAGCAATTAAGAAGCACATATCCAAGTGCAATTTATTGGATAGGATAAATGTTCTATGTTAGTATTGAATACAGTATTTGTTTATCGTGGGAGGAGGTAAGAAATGAATCGGATCTTCCGTAATACCATCTTTTATTTACTTATATTTTTAGTCATTATTGGCGTGGTAAGCTTCTTTAGTGGCTCTAATCAAAAAGCAGAACCAATGAGATACGATACATTTGTTCAACACTTAGACAAAGGTGATGTGAAATCACTCTCTATGAAGCCTGAAAGAGGCGTGTATGTTGTGCAAGGAAAGTTAGATTCTTATAAAAAGGATCAAACGTTCCAAACTTACATCGTAGATGGTGACAAAGCACTTGATCGTATTGACGCTGCTTCAGAAAATAATCAAGTAGAAGTTGATTTTAAACCTGCTGATGAAACAAGCGGCTGGGTAACGTTCTTTACGTCAATCATTCCGTTTGTTATTATTTTCATCCTATTCTTCTTCTTACTGAACCAAGCTCAGGGCGGCGGAAGTCGTGTTATGAACTTCGGTAAGAGTAAGGCTAAGCTTTACAGCGAAGAAAAGAAAAAGGTTAAATTTAAAGACGTAGCTGGTGCAGACGAAGAAAAGCAAGAACTTGTGGAAGTTGTTGAGTTCTTAAAAGATCCTCGTAAATTCGCAGAGCTAGGTGCAAGAATTCCGAAGGGTGTCTTACTTGTGGGACCTCCTGGTACTGGTAAAACATTATTAGCAAGAGCTGTTGCTGGTGAAGCAGGCGTTCCTTTCTTCTCTATCAGTGGTTCGGACTTTGTTGAAATGTTTGTTGGGGTCGGTGCTTCTCGTGTTCGTGATTTATTCGAAAATGCGAAGAAGAATGCTCCATGTATTATCTTTATTGATGAAATCGATGCTGTAGGTCGTCAACGTGGTGCAGGTCTTGGTGGTGGACACGATGAGCGTGAACAAACATTGAACCAGTTGCTTGTTGAGATGGATGGTTTTGGTGCTAACGAAGGTATCATTATTATTGCAGCAACAAACCGCCCGGATATTTTAGATCCAGCGTTATTACGTCCAGGCCGCTTCGACCGTCAAATTACGGTAGATCGTCCAGATGTAAATGGCCGTGAAGCAGTGCTTAAAGTACATGCTCGCAATAAGCCTTTAGATGAATCAGTAAACTTAAAAGCAATTGCTATGCGTACGCCAGGTTTCTCAGGTGCAGATTTAGAAAACTTGTTAAACGAAGCTGCCTTAGTAGCTGCTAGACAGGACAAAAAGAAAATTGAAATGGTCGATATTGACGAAGCAACAGACCGCGTAATTGCAGGTCCAGCTAAGAAAAGTCGAGTTATTTCTAAAAAAGAACGCAATATTGTTGCTTATCATGAAGCAGGACATACAATTATCGGTGTCGTATTAGACGAAGCTGATATGGTACATAAAGTAACCATTGTTCCACGTGGGCAAGCTGGTGGATATGCTGTTATGTTACCAAAAGAAGATCGCTACTTTATGACGAAGCCAGAGCTGCTGGATAAAATTGTTGGATTGCTTGGTGGTCGCGTAGCTGAGGAAATTATTTTCGGCGAAGTGAGTACAGGTGCTCACAATGACTTCCAGCGTGCAACAAGCATCGCTCGTAAAATGGTAACAGAATACGGTATGAGTGAAAAGTTAGGACCAATGCAATTCGGTCAATCACAACAAGGCCAAGTATTCTTAGGTCGTGATTTACACAGTGAACAAAACTACAGTGATGCGATTGCTCATGAAATTGATAATGAAATCCAACGTTTCATTAAAGAAAGCTATGAGCGTGCGAAGCAGATCTTAACGGAAAACCGTGACAAGTTAGAGCTTGTAGCTCAAACATTGTTAGAAGTAGAAACGTTAGACGCTGAGCAGATTAACCACTTAGTAGATCATGGAACTCTTCCAGACCGTTCTAGTCACGTAACAGATGAAGATGTTAAAGTAAACATCCAAACAAAGACAGACGATGAAGAGCCAAAAGCATAAGACCAAAAAAGATCAGTGGAGACAGTCTCCACTGATCTTTTTTTATTGGGTAGAAGTTAGGTTTGGCAAAAAGTTTTTCATATATAGTGGATAAGTAGGATATCCACTAGAGAATTGTGTCATTATATTCCTATTTTATCTAGAATATACACGTCTATTTACCAGTTATGGTATGATGGTTTCAGTGTGAATACTGAATTTAAATAAAGTGGTGATTGAAATGATTTTTGTATTAGATGTTGGAAATACCAATACGGTATTAGGTGTATACGATGGAGATGAATTAAAGTACCATTGGCGTGTAGAAACAAGCCGTAATAAAACAGAAGACGAGTATGGCATGACAATCAAAGCCTTGCTTGAGCACGTTAGTTTATCTTTTAAAGATATTCATGGTATTATTATTTCCTCTGTTGTTCCTCCTATTATGTTTGCATTGGAGAGAATGTGTCAAAAGTATTTTCATTTAAAGCCGCTTGTTGTTGGTCCTGGAATTAAGACGGGTTTAAATATTAAATATGAAAATCCACGTGAAGTGGGAGCAGACCGTATTGTCAATGCTGTTGCTGGAATTCAGCTGTACGGAAGCCCTTTAATTATCGTTGATTTTGGTACCGCAACCACATATTGCTACATTGATGAAAATAAGCAATATATGGGTGGTGCAATTGCCCCTGGTATTAATATTTCGACAGAAGCTCTTTATTCAAGAGCATCTAAGCTTCCGCGTATTGAAATTGCGCGACCAAATAGCATTGTTGGGAAAAATACAGTATCTGCGATGCAAGCAGGTATTTTATATGGATACGTTGGACAAGTAGAAGGAATTGTAGCAAGAATGAAAGAGCAAGCAACAGTAAATCCTAAAGTTATTGCTACTGGAGGACTCGCAACATTGATTGCTAAAGAGTCGGATATTATTGATATTGTGGATCCATTTTTGACTTTAAAAGGATTACAAATAATCTATACAAAAAATATGGAGTAAGAGGTGTATATTATGGGCGACTATTTAGTAAAAGCACTAGCTTACAATAGTCAAGTTCGCGCTTATGCGGTAAAAACAACGGATACAGTTGGAGAAGCGCAGCGCCGTCACTATACATGGCCTACAGCCTCTGCAGCATTGGGACGTTCAATGACTGCGGGAGTTATGATGGGGGCTATGCTAAAAGGTGAGCAAAAGCTAACAATTAAAATTGAAGGCCGCGGCCCAATTGGTGTTATCTTAGTAGACAGCAATGCCAAGGGTGAAGTGCGTGGATATGTAACGAACCCGCAAACGCACTTCGATTTAAATCAGCATGGAAAATTAGATGTAGCACGTGCTGTAGGTACAGATGGTACGCTGAGTGTTGTAAAAGATATCGGGATGCGTGATCAATTTAATGGACAAGTACCTATCGTATCGGGAGAATTAGGAGAGGATTTCACGTATTATTTCGTGACATCTGAGCAAGTTCCATCTTCAGTAGGTGTAGGTGTACTTGTTAACCCTGATAACACAATCTTAGCTGCGGGTGGATTTATCATTCAGCTTATGCCAGGAACAGATGATCAAACGATTACAGCTATTGAACAACGTTTACAAACGATTGAACCCATTTCAAAACTGATCCAAAAAGGTCTTTCTCCTGAGGAAATCTTAGAAGAAGTTCTTGGAAAAGAAAACGTAAAGTTTCTAGAGACAATGCCTGTAGAGTTCAAATGTCAGTGCTCAGAAGAAAGAATTGCTAATGCCATTATCAGCTTAGGAAAAGAAGAGATTCAATCGATGATTGAGGAAGATGGCCAAGCTGAAGCACAGTGTCATTTTTGTAATGAAACCTATCGTTTTGATAAAAAGCAGCTAGAAGAAATGAAAGAACAAGCAATTTAAATGAAATAAAAGATTCTTTAAAGGCGTCATTTTATAAATGAACGCCTTTTTTTATAAGTGTTAAGTCCTATTTATGTATATATTGATCTAAAAATATAACAAAAATAGGTAAATGGAAAGACAAAATGATTGACAATTTAGAAAACATCTGATAAATTGTATACAAAATCAATAAAATTAGTTGGTATTAGGAGTGGTCATATGGCACGTATTGCAAATTCAATTACAGAGTTAATTGGTCAAACACCAATCGTAAAACTAAACCGTCTAGTTGAAGAAGATATGGCGGATGTATATTTAAAATTAGAATTTATGAACCCAGGAAGCAGCGTAAAAGATCGTATCGCATTAGCAATGATCGAAGATGCTGAAGCAAAAGGTGTATTAAAGCCTGGAGACACCATCATTGAACCAACAAGCGGTAACACAGGAATTGGCTTAGCAATGGTAGCTGCAGCAAAAGGATACCGTGCTATTTTAACAATGCCTGAAACGATGAGTATTGAGCGTCGTAATCTGCTTCGTGCGTACGGTGCAGAGTTAGTGTTAACACCAGGTCCAGAAGGAATGAAAGGTGCGGTTAATAAAGCAACTGAGCTTGCAAAAGAGCACGGCTACTTTATTCCTCAGCAGTTCCAAAATGAAGCGAACCCAGAAGTGCACCGTCAAACAACGGCTAAAGAGATCATCGAGCAGTTTGGCGATCAGCTAGATGGATTTGTGGCAGGTATCGGTACTGGCGGTACTATTACAGGTGCTGGCGAAGTATTAAAAGAAAAGTATCCAAACATCAAAATTTATGCGGTAGAGCCAGCTGATTCTCCAATCTTAAGTGGTGGTCAACCAGGACCTCATAAAATTCAAGGAATCGGTGCAAACTTTGTTCCGGATACGCTTAACACGGAAGTATATGACGAAGTTGTCGCTGTTCAAAACGACCAAGCTTTTGAATATGCACGTAAAGTAGCAAAAACAGAAGGCGTACTAGTAGGTATCTCTTCTGGGGCTGCGATTTATGCTGCGTTAAAAGCTGCAAAACAGCTAGGAAAAGGTAAAAAAGTGTTAGCGATTATTCCAAGTAACGGTGAGCGTTACTTAAGTACTCCATTGTTCCAATTCGAGGAACAAACACAAGCATAAAAACCATAAAAGAACAGCTTCTATATGAAGCTGTTTTTTTTCATCTGAGAATCATGTAAAATGAAAGCAGGTGATTTATTTTTAGGAGAGTGAACAAATGCAGCAAAGAATGACTTGGGGCGAATCTATTTCTATCTCTAAAAACCAATGGTTCAAAAAATATCAAGAGTTGTCAAAAGAGGAACCGAATCATATCCTGCTTGAAAGCGGTCGAGGCGGAAAGTTTCAAATGATGGGATTAAAACCTGTAGCCATTTTGCGAGGCGAACAAGACGAGCTTCATATCAAAACGGATGGCCAAGCTACTGTTCAAAAAGGTAATCCGCTTCATCTTATGCGAGACTGGATGAAGAAGTTTGAAGCAGAGGTGAATCCAGATCTTCCTCCTTTTCAAGGTGGAGCAATTGGCTTTATTAGCTATGATTATATCCGCTATGTAGAAACCATACCTGATCTTGCTGAAGATTCATTGAAAACGCCGGACGTTTATTTCCTTATTTTCGATGACGTATTTGTATATGATCAAGAAAAGGAAAAGCTCTGGATTATCGTTAACGATGAAGCAGATTGTAAAGAGCAGGCACATAAGCGTATTGATCAATACAAAAAGGACTGGATGGAGGCAAGTGCTGAAGGGCTCTCATATGAGCGTATTCATCGTGTTGCCGAAAAGAGTGAGGTTTCAATGTCTGAAGCTGCTTTTTCAGATGCCACAACTCGCGTACATGAGTACATCGGGCAAGGCGATGTGTTTCAAGTGAACTTATCTGTTCGACAGTCTCAACAGCTTCAAACTCATCCTATGCATATCTACGAACAGGTACGAAAAATCAACCCGTCTCCTTATATGTCTTATATGCAGACAGAAGAATTTCACATTGTGAGCTGTTCACCAGAACTATTAGTGAAAAAAGCCGGTGACGAAATCAGTACGAGACCAATTGCGGGAACGCGCTCTCGCGGTAAGGATGATCAAGAAGACCAACAGTTAGCGGATGAGCTTATTCATAACGAAAAAGAGCGTGCAGAGCATGTGATGCTTGTTGATTTGGAGCGTAATGACCTTGGTAGAGTAAGCGACTATGGTACCGTTCATGTTGACGAGTTTATGGTTATTGAAAAGTATTCACATGTGATGCATATTGTGTCTAATGTAAAAGGCAAGCTCGCGCGCAATAAAGATTTTGTAGATATTGTAGATGCGGTTTTTCCTGGAGGAACGATTACTGGAGCGCCTAAAGTTCGTACAATGGAAATCATTGAAGAACTTGAACCTGTAAGGCGAGGAATTTATACAGGATCGATTGGTTGGATTGGGTTTAATGGAGATATGGAATTAAATATTGCGATTCGCACTATGATTATTCAAGACGGCCAAGCTTATGTGCAGGCTGGTGCGGGTGTTGTAATTGATTCAAATCCGAAACACGAATACAAAGAATCACTGAAAAAAGCAATTGCACTATGGAAAGCAAAAGAGCAGAGCGAAAATGAGCTGAGTGAGGGTGAGTAAAGATGATATTAATGATTGATAATTATGATTCTTTTACGTTTAATTTAGTACAGTATTTAGGTGAGCTAGGGCATGAGCTTCTTGTAAAAAGAAATGATGAAATTACACTTTCTGAAATTGAAGTGCTAAATCCAGATTTCTTGATGATCTCCCCGGGACCTTGTAGTCCCAACGAAGCGGGAATCAGTTTAGAAGCCATCGAGTATTTTGCAGGTAAGATTCCAATATTGGGCGTATGCTTAGGGCATCAGTCGATTGGGCAAGCTTTTGGAGGGAATGTGATTCGTGCGGATAAATTAATGCACGGTAAAACATCTGAAATGCATCATGATGGCCGTACTATCTTTAAAGATCTTGATAATCCGTTCACGGCAACTCGATATCATTCTTTGATTGTAGAAAAAAGTTCACTGCCGGATTGCTTTGAGATTTCAGCGTGGACAGCAGAAGATGAAATTATGGCGATTCGCCATAAATCATTACCTATTGAAGGGGTACAGTTCCACCCTGAATCTATCATGACTTCTTACGGTAAAGAAATGCTGAAAAATTTTATTGAAACTTACGAAAAAAAGCGAGTGTAATGATATGTATATATACGTAAATGGTGAAGTAAAGCCTGCGTCTGAAGCCACTATTTCTCCGTTTGATCACGGATATATGTATGGTCTAGGGCTATTTGAAACGCTACGAGTTTATGATGGTCATCCATTTTTAGTGGAAGACCATCTGGATCGACTGCGTAGCAGCTTACGTGAATTAAATATTGTATGGGACTACTCCACACAGGACGTGTTGGCAATTATTAATAGTCTGTTAATGAAAAACAATGAGAGAAATGCGTATGTTCGATTAAATGTTTCAGCAGGAAATGGCGGAATTGGACTGCAAGTGGAAGAATACGACAAGCCATCTACAATTGTATACATGAAATCAATGCCTCATCCATCGAGCCCCCTTGTAAAAGAGGGGCTTATTCTTGAGACAAAGCGAAATACGCCCGAAGGAACCGTGAGGTTGAAGTCTCATCATTATTTAAACAATGTACTGGCTAAGCGAGAAGTTGGTTCAGACTTAAATAAAGAGGGTATTTTTTTAACAAAAGAAGGGTTCTTAGCCGAAGGTATTGTGTCCAATTTATTTTTTGTAAAAGATGATTGTGTATATACACCGTCTCTTGAAACAGGTATCTTAAATGGAATTACGAGACAGTTTATCTTTACGCTTTTAAAAAAGAAAAACATAGAAGTTGTAGAAGGTTTATTTACGGCGGAACAGCTTTTGGAGAGTGATGAAGCTTTCGTTACAAATTCCATTCAAGAAATCGTACCTCTTCGAAGTATAAAGGATAAGAAGTTTTCAGTCGGAGACCATACGTTAACAGCTCAGTTGCAAAAAGAGTATCGCTCTTACACGATGTCGCTAATGAGTCGACGCGAGCTACATGTATAAAAGCGAAAGGAGAGGCTAAAGATGGATAAAATTTATGTGAATGATATGCGTTTCTATGGATATCATGGTGTATTTCCAGAAGAAAATAAATTAGGGCAGCGTTTTCACGTGGATTTAACTGTAGAACTAGATTTAAAACAAGCTGGTACTACGGACAATTTAGAATACTCGGTGAGCTATGCAGATTTATACCAAACATGCCAGGAAGTTGTAGAGAAGCGCACGTTCAAGTTAGTTGAAACGGTGGCCGAAACGATTGCATCTGAATTGCTTGCTAATTACGAACTCGTGCAGGCTTGTACAGTAAAGGTATATAAGCCTGATCCGCCAATTCCCGGTTATTATCAATCGGTAGCTATTGAAATTAAAAGGAGCCGTTGAATGACAACAGAAGCATATATTGCATTAGGATCAAATATTGAAAATCGAATGGAACATTTGAAGTCGGGAGTTACTGGCTTGATGAAACATTCTGAGGTTAAGGTAGTGGCTGTTTCATCTGTTTATGAAACGGCCCCGGTCGGGTATACGAATCAAGCAAGCTTTTTAAACATGGTAGTAAAAATACAAACAACGTATTCGTCAGAGCAACTTTTAGATTGTTTGCAAGCCATTGAACAAGCGGCAGGTCGAAAAAGAGAGATTGTATGGGGACCTAGAACCCTTGATTTGGATATCTTACTTTATAGTAATGAAATCATTCATACGGATAGGCTGAACGTCCCTCATCCCCGAATGTTTGAACGGGCGTTTGTGATGGTTCCTCTAAACGAACTAGCTCCATCTCTTATTCTCCCTGTAGCAGAAGAAAAAGTTGAAACCATCACAAAACGGTTATCGGATTTAAAAGATGTAAAATTATTTCGAGAGCAAACAACTGATATACTAGATATGTTCGAAAATAATAGGAATGATTTACATAAGTAAAAATGCATCTTATTAGTTGATTCATTTTTATATTGGCGTAAAGTAGAGTTCACAGTGAAAACTTTAAGGTTTGGGTTCGCAGGTTGTTGGTTTATTCGGTAGCTTGTTAGAGAAATCGAAGAAAAAGAGAAGCGAAGCAAGAATAAAGCGATTTGACATAGAGAAACGACTGAACCTATAATAATTTTAAAGAAACGTAGTAGTTGCCAGTAAACATGCTGGCCTTTTTTCTGTTTCGGAAAACTTAATTATACGATGGAGATGAGTAAACGATGAGTCATGAAGAATTAAATGATCAATTTCTCGTTCGTCGCGAAAAAATGAGCAACCTACGAGATCAGGGTATTGATCCGTTTGGTCAACGTTTTGAACGTACACATACATCACAGCAATTAATTAGTGAGTATGACGAGTTAACAAAAGAACAGTTAGAAGAAAATGAAGTGCCTGTGTCACTAGCTGGTCGTATTATGACAAAGCGTGGAAAAGGAAAAGCAGGTTTCGCTCACGTTCAAGATTTAACAGGACAAATTCAGCTTTATGTACGTAAAGATGCAATTGGCGAAGAACAGTACGAAATCTTCAGCAGCGTAGATATCGGTGACTTGGTAGGGGTTGAAGGTGTTTTATTCAAAACAAAAGTTGGCGAACTTTCTATTAAAGTAAAAGATTTCACGTTACTAACAAAAGCGCTTCGTCCACTTCCAGATAAATATCATGGTTTAAAAGATATTGAACAGCGCTACCGTCAACGTTACTTAGATTTAATTACAAACCCAGAAAGTAAACAAACATTTATCTCAAGAAGCCGCATTATTCAATCGATGCGCCGTTACTTAGATAATCACGGATACTTAGAAGTTGAAACACCGATGATGCATTCAATCGCAGGTGGAGCAGCAGCTCGTCCGTTTGTGACACACCACAATGCGCTTGATATGGAACTTTATATGCGTATTGCGATTGAACTTCATTTAAAACGTTTAATCGTAGGTGGATTAGAAAAAGTATATGAAATTGGCCGTGTATTCCGTAATGAAGGTGTATCTACACGTCACAATCCTGAATTTACAATGATCGAATTGTACGAAGCGTATGCGGACTACAAAGATATCATGGCTTTAACAGAGAACTTAATTGCACACATTGCGCAAGAAGTACTTGGCACAACAAAGATTCAGTATGGTGATCAAGAGGTAGACCTAACGCCAGAATGGACAAGACTTCATATGGTCGATGCTATTAAACAATATACGGGCGTAGACTTCTGGGGAGAAACATCTGTTGAAGAAGCTCGTGCTTTAGCAAAAGAACACGGGGTAGAAATCACTGAACATATGCAATATGGACATATTGTAAATGAATTCTTTGAACAAAAAGTAGAAGAGCAGTTAATTCAACCGACGTTCATTTACGGACATCCTGTAGAAATCTCTCCACTTGCTAAGAAAAATGCGGAAGATCCGCGTTTTACTGACCGTTTTGAGCTGTTTATCGTTGCGCGTGAACACGCGAACGCATTTACAGAGCTAAATGATCCAATTGACCAACGTGAGCGCTTTGAAGCTCAGTTGAAAGAGAAAGAACAAGGAAACGATGAAGCACATGAGATGGATGATGACTTCATTGAGGCATTAGAATACGGTATGCCACCTACAGGTGGTCTAGGAATCGGTATTGACCGCCTTGTTATGTTACTAACAAATGCACCGTCAATCCGTGATGTACTATTATTCCCACATATGCGTCAACGCTAAAAAAAGAGATGGCTACGGCCATCTTTTTTTAGGTATTAATATTAGAAAATTTAAACTTTTAATTTACCTCTTGTTTTTATGAAAACGATTTGGTATATTTATATCTGTTGCTAACGCAGATAAGCGAAAACAACAAAAAGAAATAAAAAAAGTTGTTGACATTACGTTGATAACTTGATAAGATAGTAAAGTCGCTTAAGAGCGGCGGTTGAACTTTGAAAACTGAACAAAGCGACAAACGTCAACGTTAATTTTTATTTTTTAAATTGAGCAAGTCAAACATTTCTTCGGAGAGTTTGATCCTGGCTCAGGATGAACGCTGGCGGCGTGCCTAATACATGCAAGTCGAGCGAACTGATTAGAAGCTTGCTTCTATGACGTTAGCGGCGGACGGGTGAGTAACACGTGGGCAACCTGCCTGTAAGACTGGGATAACTTCGGGAAACCGAAGCTAATACCGGATAGGATCTTCTCCTTCATGGGAGATGATTGAAAGATGGTTTCGGCTATCACTTACAGATGGGCCCGCGGTGCATTAGCTAGTTGGTGAGGTAACGGCTCACCAAGGCAACGATGCATAGCCGACCTGAGAGGGTGATCGGCCACACTGGGACTGAGACACGGCCCAGACTCCTACGGGAGGCAGCAGTAGGGAATCTTCCGCAATGGACGAAAGTCTGACGGAGCAACGCCGCGTGAGTGATGAAGGCTTTCGGGTCGTAAAACTCTGTTGTTAGGGAAGAACAAGTACGAGAGTAACTGCTCGTACCTTGACGGTACCTAACCAGAAAGCCACGGCTAACTACGTGCCAGCAGCCGCGGTAATACGTAGGTGGCAAGCGTTATCCGGAATTATTGGGCGTAAAGCGCGCGCAGGCGGTTTCTTAAGTCTGATGTGAAAGCCCACGGCTCAACCGTGGAGGGTCATTGGAAACTGGGGAACTTGAGTGCAGAAGAGAAAAGCGGAATTCCACGTGTAGCGGTGAAATGCGTAGAGATGTGGAGGAACACCAGTGGCGAAGGCGGCTTTTTGGTCTGTAACTGACGCTGAGGCGCGAAAGCGTGGGGAGCAAACAGGATTAGATACCCTGGTAGTCCACGCCGTAAACGATGAGTGCTAAGTGTTAGAGGGTTTCCGCCCTTTAGTGCTGCAGCTAACGCATTAAGCACTCCGCCTGGGGAGTACGGTCGCAAGACTGAAACTCAAAGGAATTGACGGGGGCCCGCACAAGCGGTGGAGCATGTGGTTTAATTCGAAGCAACGCGAAGAACCTTACCAGGTCTTGACATCCTCTGACAACTCTAGAGATAGAGCGTTCCCCTTCGGGGGACAGAGTGACAGGTGGTGCATGGTTGTCGTCAGCTCGTGTCGTGAGATGTTGGGTTAAGTCCCGCAACGAGCGCAACCCTTGATCTTAGTTGCCAGCATTTAGTTGGGCACTCTAAGGTGACTGCCGGTGACAAACCGGAGGAAGGTGGGGATGACGTCAAATCATCATGCCCCTTATGACCTGGGCTACACACGTGCTACAATGGATGGTACAAAGGGCTGCAAGACCGCGAGGTCAAGCCAATCCCATAAAACCATTCTCAGTTCGGATTGTAGGCTGCAACTCGCCTACATGAAGCTGGAATCGCTAGTAATCGCGGATCAGCATGCCGCGGTGAATACGTTCCCGGGCCTTGTACACACCGCCCGTCACACCACG
>NZ_JBSWUB010000001.1:42500-157500 GCF_056158845.1 Priestia sp. ABM2_011 | reverse complement strand
AAAAGCAAGTGTTGGTTGAAAAACATCTTATCAGTCCTAACTTGGCTGAAGGAGACAACAACGGAGCTTGTTTTTTATCAGAAAAAGAAGATTTGAGTATTATGGTTAATGAAGAAGATCATTTACGCATACAATGTTTATTTCCAGGCCTTCAATTATCTGAAGCTTTAAGCACAGCGAATAAAGTAGATAATTGGATTGAGAAATACGTAGATTATGCGTTTGATGAAAATAGAGGGTATTTAACCAGCTGTCCCACAAATGTGGGTACTGGGCTACGTGCATCTGTGATGATGCATCTGCCGGCTTTAGTGATGACCCGTCAAATTCATCGTATTATTCCCGCTATTAACCAGCTTGGCTTAGTGGTGAGAGGAATTTATGGAGAAGGTAGCGAAGCTTTAGGGAATATCTTTCAAATTTCTAATCAGATAACCTTAGGGAAATCTGAAGAAGATATTGTGGCAGATTTAAATAGTGTCGTACAGCAGTTAATTACACAAGAGCACTCTGCAAGAGACGCACTGTTTAAAACATCTCATGTAGAGTTAGAAGATCGAGTGTATCGTTCATATGGAGTATTGGCCAATAGCCGTATTATTGAGTCCAAAGAAGCTTCACAATGTTTATCAGATGTTCGATTAGGAATCGATTTAGGGTATATAAAAGGACTGAGTCAAAATATATTGAATGAACTTATCATTATGACGCAGCCAGGCTTTTTACAAAAGTATTCGGGAGGGCCCCTAAAGCCTCAGGAACGTGACATTAAAAGAGCCACCTTAATTCGAGAACGTCTCACTATAAATAAAAACACAAATTAAACGTGGAGGGTGACGATTATATGATGTTTGGTAGATTTACAGAGCGCGCACAAAAAGTATTAGCTTTAGCACAGGAAGAAGCACTACGCCTAGGTCACAACAACATTGGAACGGAGCACATTTTATTAGGTATCGTTCGTGAAGGTGAAGGAATTGCAGCAAAAGCTCTTTCTGCTCTAGGCCTAAGCACTGAAAAAATTCAAAAAGAAGTGGAAGCATTAATTGGCAGAGGCCAAGAATTAACGCAGACCATTCATTATACACCTCGAGCGAAAAAAGTCATTGAACTTTCAATGGATGAAGCCCGAAAGCTTGGTCATTCTTACGTAGGAACAGAACATATCTTACTAGGCTTAATTCGTGAAGGTGAAGGCGTTGCAGCACGCGTTTTAAATAATCTAGGTGTCAGCCTAAATAAAGCTCGTCAGCAAGTACTTCATTTATTAGGTAGCAATGAAGCTGCTTCAAGCCATCAAGGCGGAGGTTCTTCAAATGCCAATACACCTACGCTAGACAGCTTAGCACGCGATTTAACAGTTGTAGCGCGCGAAGGAAGCTTAGACCCTGTTATCGGACGTGGGAAAGAAATTCAGCGTGTTATTGAAGTGTTAAGCAGACGTACAAAAAACAATCCTGTATTAATTGGGGAGCCAGGTGTCGGTAAAACGGCAATCGCTGAAGGTTTGGCTCAGCAAATCGTCAACAATGAAGTTCCAGAAATTTTACGTGACAAACGCGTTATGACTTTGGATATGGGAACGGTCGTGGCTGGTACAAAATATCGCGGAGAATTTGAAGATCGCCTGAAGAAAGTAATGGATGAAATTCGTCAAGCAGGTAATATCATTCTCTTTATCGATGAGTTACACACATTAATTGGCGCTGGTGGTGCAGAAGGTGCTATCGATGCTTCTAATATTTTAAAACCGTCTCTTGCTCGTGGAGAACTTCAGTGTATCGGTGCTACGACTTTAGATGAATACAGAAAATATATTGAAAAAGATGCAGCGTTAGAGCGTCGCTTCCAGCCAATTCAAGTGGATGAACCAACGTTGGAAGAGTCTATTCAAATCTTAAAAGGGCTTCGTGACCGTTATGAAGCGCATCACCGAGTATCTATTTCTGATGAGGCAATCGAGCAAGCGGTGAAACTATCAGATCGCTACATTTCAGATCGTTTCTTACCGGATAAAGCAATCGATTTAATTGATGAAGCTGGTTCAAAAGTGCGTTTACGTTCATTTACAACGCCGCCAAATTTAAAGGAATTAGAGCAAAAATTAGAATCAGTACGCAATGAAAAAGATGCGTCTGTTCAAAGTCAAGAATTTGAAAAAGCAGCATCTTTACGCGATACAGAACAACGCCTACGCGAAGAATTAGAAGACACAAAGAAAATTTGGAAAGAGCAGCAAGGTAAAGAAAACTCAGCTGTAACCGTAGAAGATATTGCGATGGTGGTATCTAGCTGGACGGGTGTACCGGTCTCTAAACTGGCACAGGAAGAGACAGAAAGACTGCTAAACATGGAAGAGATTCTTCATTCTCGTGTAATTGGGCAAGAAGAAGCGGTAAAAGCAGTTGCAAAAGCTGTGCGCCGTGCTAGAGCAGGCTTGAAAGATCCAAAACGCCCAATTGGTTCATTCATTTTCTTAGGACCAACAGGGGTTGGTAAAACAGAGCTTGCACGCGCATTAGCGGAGTCAATCTTTGGCGACGAAGACGCAATGATTCGTATCGATATGTCTGAGTACATGGAGAAACATTCTACTTCACGCTTAGTAGGTTCACCTCCAGGATATGTTGGATACGAAGAAGGCGGCCAGTTAACGGAAAAAGTAAGAAGAAAACCTTACTCAGTTGTTCTTTTAGACGAAATTGAAAAAGCACATCCGGATGTATTTAACATTTTATTACAAGTGTTAGAAGATGGACGCTTAACAGATTCAAAAGGCCGTACAGTTGATTTCCGTAATACGATTTTAATTATGACATCAAACGTAGGTGCGGACACATTAAAACGAAGCAAGCACTTAGGGTTCACAGTAGAAGCAGAAGGCCAAGACTACAAAGATATGAAAGGAAAAGTAATGGCGGAAATGAAGCGCGCATTCCGTCCGGAGTTCCTAAACCGTATCGATGAAATTATCGTCTTCCATTCATTGGAGAAACCTCACTTAGCTGAAATCGTTAAATTAATGGCGGATCAGTTAACAAAACGCTTAAAAGAGCAAGAAATTGATCTCGAATTAACAAAAGAAGCAATTGATAAGATTGCAGAGGAAGGTTTTGACCCAGAATACGGCGCTCGTCCACTTCGTAGAGCAATTCAAAAACATATTGAAGACCGTTTATCTGAAGAGCTGCTAAAAGGGGTTGTTCAAAAAGGTCAGAAAGTGACGCTAGATGTAGACAAAGGAGAATTTGTTGTTAAATCCTCCGCTCCAAGCAGCATCAGCTAAATTTACTCAAACCAAGACGAGGCATACGAAAAAACACGTATGCCTCCCTTTTTATTTTAGCTTAGGAAATAGTGTACAATAGAGATAGAAATCGATTGAATGAACGGAGAGATTGATAACATAATGGCGAAACGAAAAACAAAATTTGCATGTCAGCATTGCGGATATGAATCCGCAAAATGGATGGGGAAATGTCCTGGATGCGGAAGCTGGAATTCGATGGTGGAAGAAATGGAAGAAACGAAATCATCACGCCGAGGAGCTTTTTCCGGAGCTACTGCTTCTAAAGTTCAAAAACCTCAGTCAATTACAGCGATTGAATCTACAACAGAACCACGGATTTTTACACCTTCTGCAGAGTTAAACCGTGTATTAGGAGGCGGTATTGTCAGAGGGTCACTCGTTTTAATAGGGGGAGATGCGGGTATCGGAAAGTCTACTTTACTTTTGCAAACCTCCGCGCAGTTAGCAATGAAACAAAATAAAGTACTATATATTTCGGGAGAGGAATCAACCAAACAAACGAAGTTAAGAGCGGACAGGCTAGGTGTAAAAGCTGAAGAGCTTTATGTTCACGCAGAAACAAACTTAGAATTAATACTAGAGGCCATCTCAAGCATGCAGCCTGATTTTGTGGTGATTGATTCAATTCAAACCATTTACCATGCTGATGTGACATCAGCGCCAGGAAGCGTCTCACAGGTGCGAGAGTGTACGGCTGAACTAATGCGTGTTGCTAAAACGAATGGCATTGCCATCTTTATTGTGGGTCATGTAACGAAAGAAGGGGCCATTGCGGGTCCAAGACTTCTTGAACATATGGTAGATACGGTTCTTTATTTTGAAGGAGAGCGCCATCATACGTATCGTATATTAAGAGCGGTTAAGAACCGATTTGGATCTACAAATGAAATGGGCATTTTTGAAATGAAAGAAAGTGGGCTAGAAGAAGTATTGAATCCATCTGAAATCTTTCTAGAAGAACGGTCTCAGGGAGCAGCAGGTTCGGTTGTTGTCGCTTCAATGGAAGGGACAAGACCCGTATTAGTAGAGCTGCAGGCGCTAATCAGTCCAACGAGCTTTGGAAACCCTAGAAGAATGGCGACAGGAGTAGATCATAATCGCGTTTCGCTTATCATGGCTGTCTTAGAAAAGCGTGTAGGAATGCTGCTGCAGAATCAAGATGCTTATTTAAAAGTAGCAGGTGGAGTGAAATTAGATGAACCAGCAATCGATTTAGCTGTAGCCGTTAGCATTGCTTCAAGCTTCAGAGATGCTGCTTCTAGCGCTACAGATGTTATTGTAGGAGAGGTAGGATTAACAGGCGAAGTACGCCGAGTGTCTAGAATTGAACAGCGCGTTCAAGAAGCGGTAAAATTAGGGTTCCAACGAATTATTATTCCGGAGAAAAATTTAGGAGGATGGAAAGTCCCAGATGGTATTGATGTGATTGGGGTATCAACAGTAGCGGAGGCTCTGCAATATACATTAGGAGGATAAGCAGTGGAAGGAGAAAAAACAACAGTTAGTCAAAAACAAATATCAGAAATTCTGCAGTTTGTAGCACCAGGAACCCCTATTCGTGACGGTATCGATAACGTCTTGCGGGCAAAGACGGGCGGCTTAATTGTTATGGGCTACAATGAACAAGTCAAAAAGATGGTAGATGGAGGATTTTCGATTAATTGTGCATTTACACCTGCGCATTTATACGAGTTAGCCAAAATGGATGGAGCGCTTATTTTAAACGACAGCGGAAGCAAGATATTGTTTGCTAATGCTCAGCTCATGCCAGATCCCTCTACCCCTTCTTCACAGACAGGAATGCGTCACCGTACAGCGGAGCGCGTAGCTAAGCAGTCAGGTGTATTGGTGATAGCCATTTCACAAAGACGGAATGTGATTACGCTTTACAAAGGGTCTCTGCAGTATGTATTGAAAGACATTAGCGTTATTTTAGCAAAAGCGAATCAAGCGCTTGGAACCCTTGAAAAGTACAAGGCGGTATTAGATGAATCGATTACAAGTCTCAGTGCATTAGAGTTTGAAGAGCAAGTAACTCACACAGATGTGCTGCAGTCGCTTCATCGTACAGAAATGGTTTTGCGTATTAAAAATGAAATTTTGAGCTATATTAGCGAGTTAGGAACAGAAGGAAGGCTAATTCGTCTCCAAATGAATGAACTGCTTTCTCACTTAGAGGAAGAAGCAACTTTATTAATCAAAGATTATATGTATGACCTCAGCTTTGACCCTTACCGAGTGATTGAACGCATGCAGCAGCCGTCAAATAATGTTCTTCTCGATGACCAAACGCTCCTTCGCTTAATGGGATATCCTATGTATACAAGCTTTGAAGACAGCGTTATTCCTAGAGGGTATCGAATGCTTCATAAAATTCCAAGACTTCCATCGATTATTATTGAAAATCTCATTGATGAATTAGGGGATTTAAAAACGATAGCAGATGCGTCGGTAGAAGAATTGGATGAGGTAGAAGGCATCGGTGAAATTCGAGCACGGAAAATTAGAGAAGGCCTAAAAAGACTAAAAGAGCAGCATCTTACAAACCGTCAGCTATAGGATATTAATTGACATTAAATGTTTGATTCATTAAGATATTGTGAAAATACAAAAAAAGTGACAGTTTGTTTACAAATTCTGTTTTTTGGTTAAATAACAGGTTTCAATCATTGTAAACTGTTTATAATGATAAAGGGAGGTGAAGGCGTGTTAAAACGTTTTGTACAGTTATTTTTTATTATTACAGGTGGTACATTGGGCGTCTTTTTTATACCTGAACTTATTCAATTATTAAATCTGCAAGATGTAGCATTTCTAGAAAAACCTTACGTCGATGCAATACTGGGAGCTATTTTGTTTTTCCTTGTCACGTTTTGGATTGTTGATTATATAGTTGAATTAATTCGCCGAGTGGAAGAGGCGTTGCTGAAGGCGCCTGTAACGGATGTACTTTTTGGTAGCTTAGGATTGATTTTAGGGCTTATTGTAGCCTACTTGGTCGGAGCTTTTTTAGGCAGAATTCAACTTCAAGTAGTAAGTACCATTTTACCAATCTTTCTAAGTATTCTTTTAGGTTACTTAGGGTTTCAAGTCGGGTTTAAAAAACGTGATGAGCTTGTGAACGTGTTTTCCATGCCATCTCGAATTGGGAAGAAAAAAGGGCAAGAAGAAGAAGCAGATAATGAAGAATCACTAAAGTCTCTTAAAATTTTAGATACAAGCGTTATTATTGACGGTCGTATCGCAGATATTTGTCAAACAGGATTTTTAGACGGAACGATTGTTATTCCGCGCTTTGTGCTTGAGGAACTTCAGCATATTGCTGATTCGTCGGATGTTCTAAAACGAAACAGAGGTAGACGAGGTCTAGATATTCTAAACCGTATTCAAAAGGAACTGGCAATGAAGGTAGAAATTTATGAAGGCGATTTCGAAGACATTCAAGAAGTGGACAGTAAGCTGGTCAAATTGGCAAAGCTGACTTCTGGGTTGGTCGTTACAAACGACTTTAATTTAAATAAAGTATGTGAACTTCAAAATGTCGGCGTCTTAAATATTAATGACTTAGCAAATGCCGTTAAGCCAATTGTGCTTCCGGGAGAAGAAATGAATGTGTTGGTTATAAAAGATGGTAAAGAGCATAATCAAGGTATTGCCTATCTTGATGACGGTACAATGATCGTGGTAGAAGAAGGAAGAAATTACATTGGAAAGCAAATTGATGTACTGGTGACGAGCGTACTCCAAACCTCAGCAGGCCGTATGATTTTTGCGAAACCCAAGTTATTAGAAAAAGCACTGTGACGTAACAGGTAAAGGGAGTATACCTATGAAGTATGAAATTATCGTTTTAGCTGCAGGGCAGGGGAAGCGAATGAAAGCGGGGCGGAACAAACAATTTTTAACTATTCAAAACGTTCCGCTTATCATTCATACGCTGCAAAAATTCGAACAAGATCCTTGGTGCAGTGGAATTGTACTAGTTGTAAACGAAAAAGAAGTGGCGATTTTTGAAGAGTTATTAGCTGAATATCCAATTCAAAAGGTTCAATCATTGACAGTTGGAGGCGATGAACGTCAACATAGCGTTTATAACGGCCTTAAAAGTCTAAAGCAGGCTCAGATGGTATTAATTCATGATGGCGCTCGACCATTTGTTCAACAAAACACAATCCATGAGTTAGTAGAAAAAGCTGCTAGTGATAAGGCTGCTGTACTGGCTGTTCCAGTAAAAGACACAATTAAGCGTGTGGAACAGGGGACTGTCATTGAAACAGTTGAGCGCTCTAGCTTGTGGGCTATTCAAACGCCGCAGGCTTTTCTTTTTGATGTAGTAATGGATGCACACGAAAAAGCAAAAACAAATGAATACTTAGGCACCGATGATGCAAGCTTAGTAGAAAAAGCAGGACAAAAAGTATCGATTGTAGAGGGAAATTACGATAATATAAAACTAACAACACCAGAAGATTTGTTATATGCAGAAGCTATATTAACAAAGCTAAACAGGACTGAAGGAGTGGAAAAATGAACATTCGAGTAGGACAAGGTTTCGACGTACATGAATTTGCAGAAGGAAGACCTTTAATCATCGGCGGTTTAGAAATTCCGTATGAAAAAGGATTATTAGGCCACTCAGATGCAGATGTGCTATTACATACAATCGCAGATGCCTTATTAGGAGCGGCGGCTAAAGGAGATATCGGAAAGCATTTTCCGGATACAGACCCTGAATTTAAAGATGCTGATTCAGCAAAGCTTCTTCAACACGTATGGAAACTACTAAAAGATGAAGGTTATGAATTAAGCAATGTAGATTGCACGATTATCGCGCAAAAACCTAAAATGGCTCCTTACATTGAACCAATGAGAGAGCGTATTGCGCAGCTGTTAGAAGCAAGCATTTCTCAAATTAACGTCAAGGCAACAACAACAGAAAAGTTAGGTTTTACGGGACGTGAAGAAGGAATCGCTGCCCAAGCAGCCGTTTTAGTTTATCAAAAATAAAAACAGTTGACTTTGACAGATACCTATTTGGTGATAAAATTAGAACATGTCTAAAACATATAAATACATACTATAAGTAATATTAAATTGGAGGTCATCTTAGTTATGTCAAGCGAAGTAAGAGTTCGTTATGCCCCGAGTCCAACTGGACATCTTCATATAGGGAATGCAAGAACAGCACTATTTAATTATTTATTTGCACGAAATCAAAACGGTAAATTTATTATCCGTATTGAAGATACAGATCAAAAGCGTAATATCGAAGGCGGCGAAGAAAGTCAGCTGCGCTATTTAAAATGGTTAGGTATTGAATGGGATGAAAGTATCGACGTAGGCGGGGAGTACGGTCCTTACCGCCAGTCTGAACGTACGGAAATCTATCAAAAATATACGGAAGAACTTCTTGAAAAAGGATTAGCTTATCACTGTTACTGTACGTCAGAAGAGCTTGAAAAAGAGCGTGAAGAACAGCAGGCGAACAGTCAAATGCCGCGCTATTCAGGTAAGTGCCGTAACTTAACAGCTGAACAGCGTGCTGAACTAGAAGCAGAAGGCCGTGAGCCGAGCATTCGCTTCCGTGTTCCTAGTAACACAGAAATTAAGTGGAATGATATTGTCAAAGATGAAGTATCGTTTGAGTCTGAAGGCATTGGTGATTTCGTTATTGTGAAAAAAGACGGTACACCAACATATAACTACGCTGTAGCCATTGATGATTATCTAATGAAGATGACACATGTTCTACGCGGAGATGACCATATTTCCAATACACCGAAGCAAATTCTTGTGTATGAAGCTTTAGGCTGGACGCCTCCTGTATTTGGTCATATGACGTTAATCGTAAATGAAAATCGTCGCAAGCTAAGTAAACGTGATGAGTCAATCATTCAGTTTATCGAGCAATATAAAGAATTAGGCTACTTGCCAGAAGCACTATTTAATTTTATTACAATGCTTGGCTGGTCACCTGTGGGAGAAGAAGAAATTTTCTCTAAAGAACAGTTTATTGAAATTTTTGACCCAGCTCGTTTATCAAAATCTCCAGCACTATTTGATACAAGCAAATTACGTTGGATGAACAACCAATACATGAAACAATTGGATTTAGACGAGGTAGTAGCTTTATCAGTTCCTCACTTAGTGAAAGCTGGAAAAGTTGAAGAAACGCGCGATGCAGAAACAGAACAATGGGTACGTGACTTAGTCGCTCTATACCAAGAACAAATGAGCTTTGGCGCTGAGATTGTTGAACTTACTGAAATGTTCTTTAAGAAAGAAATTGATTACAGTGAAGAAGCAAAAGCAGTACTTGCTGAAGAACAAGTACCGGAAGTGTTAAAAGCATTTGCTGAAGAGATTTCTTCCTTAGAAGAATTCAGCGCTGATGAAATTAAGGCAGCAACAAAGGCTGTACAAAAAGCAACAGGTCAAAAAGGTAAAAAACTATTTATGCCAATTCGTGTAGCAACAACAGGCGAAACACACGGTCCCGAGCTTCCAAAAGCTATTTCTCTTTTAGGGAAAGAAACAGTTTTAGCTCGTCTAGAAAGCATTTATAGTTAACAAATTTCTATTTTGCCCATATGATAAAATAATCAAATATGGATATCGTTGAGAAGGAAGAGTAGGCAAGTTCATTGCATATCAGAGAGGGTTATCACCGGCTGAAAGTAACCTATGACAAAACTTGTTGAAGTGCGCCTTTGAGTCTTTTGTTGAATGCTACTAAGTAAGTAGGCAAAAGCGGTTACTTTCACGTTATGAGAGAAGAGTTGGGATTGTTTGTTGATCCAAACAGAGTGGAACCGCGTATATACGTCTCTGTGTCATTTGACATAGGGGCGTTTTTTTATACAATCAATGAGTAGATAAAGGAATAGCGGAATTGGGGTGAGATGATGCTAAAGTTGTTAAAGGAAGACATTGAGGCCATATTTGAACAAGATCCTGCAGCAAGAAGTTATATTGAAGTGATATTAACCTATTCAGGGTTGCATGCTATTTGGGCACATAGATTCGCTCACGGGCTTTTTAAAAGAAAGTGGTTTTTTCTGGCACGTGTAATCTCACAAATTAGCCGATTCTTCACAGGGATTGAAATTCATCCGGGTGCGAAAATTGGCCGCCGCTTTTTTATTGACCACGGAATGGGAATTGTTATTGGGGAAACGTGCGAAATTGGAGATAATGTAACAGTATATCAAGGAGTAACACTCGGAGGAACAGGGAAAGAAAAAGGAAAGCGTCACCCGACGATTGAAGACAATGTCTTAATTGCAACAGGTGCTAAAGTGCTAGGGTCGATTACGATTCATGCGCACTCCAAAATTGGAGCAGGTTCAGTTGTGTTAAATGACGTCCCAGAAAACTCAACGGTTGTCGGTATCCCTGGCCGAGTCGTCATTCAAAATGGCGTCCGGATTCCAAAAGATTTGAATCATCAAGATTTGCCAGATCCAGATGCAGAGCGTTTCAAACAGCTAGAGAAAGAAATTTTACACCTGCAAAATCAATTAAAGGAATTAAAAGAAGGGAAGATTCACCATGGCAATTAAGCTATATAACACGTTAACACGTCAAAAAGAGACGTTTGTACCGCTAGAAGAAAACAAAGTCAAAATGTACGTGTGCGGACCGACGGTGTATAACTATATTCATATTGGAAATGCGCGTCCTGCGATCGTATTTGATACGGTGCGCCGCTATTTAGAATTTAGAGGCTATGACGTGGAGTATGTCTCAAACTTCACAGATGTGGATGATAAATTAATTAAGGCAGCAAAAGAGTTAGGAGAAGATGTTCCAACGATCGCAAACCGCTTTATCGATGCCTACTTTGAAGATACTTCAGCTCTTGGATGCAAGCATGCCGATGTGCATCCACGCGTAACTGAAAATATGGATATCATTATTGAGTTCATTGACGAACTGGTGAAAAAAGGTTATGCATATGAGTCAGAGGGCGACGTATACTATCGTACACGTAAGTTTGAAGGATACGGAAAATTATCACATCAGTCTATTGATGAATTGCAATCCGGTGCTCGTATCGAAGTTGGAGAAAAGAAAGAAGATCCATTAGACTTTACTCTTTGGAAAGCAACCAAAGATGGAGAGATTGCATGGGATAGTCCTTGGGGTCAAGGAAGACCAGGCTGGCATATTGAATGCTCGGCGATGGCACGCAAGTATTTAGGTGATACAATTGATATCCACGCGGGAGGTCAGGATTTAGCTTTCCCTCATCACGAAAATGAAATTGCTCAATCAGAAGCGCTCACTGGGAAATCGTTTGCGAAATACTGGCTTCATAACGGATATATCAATATTGATAATGAAAAGATGTCTAAATCACTAGGGAATTTCGTGTTAGTTCATGACATTATTAAAAAGCATGATCCTTCTCTACTTCGATTCTTTATTTTATCTGTTCACTATCGTCACCCAATTAACTATAACGAGGAAATTTTAGAGAATACGCGCAAAGGGTTTGAACGTCTGCAAACAGCTTACGGCAACTTAACTCACCGTCTAGAGGCAGCAACAAATCTTCAAGAAGATGCTTCAGAATGGTTCGAAAAGCTAAAAGAGCTCCGCGAAACCTTTGTTGAAGAGATGGATGATGATTTTAATACGGCAAATGCCATTTCTGTTCTGTTCGAGCTAGCAAAGCAAGCTAACTTGTATTTATTAGAACAAACAACGTCTACAGATGTAATTGAAGCCTTTATTAAAGAGTTTAAAGAACTAGGTGCTGCAATAGGCATTGCATTTGGAGAAGCTGAACTTTTAGACGAAGAAATTGATCAATTGATCCAAGATCGTATTCAAGCTCGTAAAGATCGTAATTTCCAATTAGCAGATCAAATTCGAGATGAATTGAAGGCTAAAAATATTATTTTAGAAGATACGGCGCAAGGAACAAGATGGAAAAGAGGATAATAGTGTTATGAGCAGCAGTAAATTAGATGTAAAACAGCTAAATAGCTTAGCTCTTGCTTATATGGGTGATGCGGTGTTTGATTTACATGTTCGCCGCCACCTGCTGGTGTTAGGGACAGTGCGCCCTAACCAGCTTCATAATAAAGCTAAAAAATACGTATCAGCAAAAGCACAAGCACAAATCGTATATTATTTTAAAAATGAAAACTTTTTTACTGAAGAAGAAGAAGGTGTACTGCGCCGAGGACGCAATGCAAAGTCTGGTACAGTCCCTAAAAACACAGATGTGCAAACGTATCGCTACAGTACAGCATTTGAAGCGGTCGTAGGCTATTTGTATCTTTTAGGTGAAGAAGAAAGAATGATGGAACTTATTACTAAAGCTATCTCTTTCGTCGATGAAGGAGAGGGAGGAATGAATCATGGAACATGAATTTATCATTGGACGTAATCCGGTCCTAGAAGCCCTAAAGTCTGGGCGTGACATTAACAAACTATGGATTGCCGAAGGATCGCAAGGCGGTTCTATGGGGCAAATCACGCAGTTAGCAAAACGTAATGGTGTATTGGTGCAGTTTGTACCGAAAAAGAAAATTGAGCAAATGGTAGACGGTATTCATCAAGGAGTAGCTGCACAAGTTGCTGCTTATCAGTATGCAGAGTTAGATGATTTATTTAACTTAGCGGAAAAACGTAATGAAAGTCCGTTTTTCCTTCTATTAGATGAGCTCGAAGATCCCCATAATTTAGGTTCTATTATGCGAACAGCCGATGCCGTTGGCGCACACGGTATCATTATTCCAAAGCGCCGTTCAGTTGGATTAACGGCCACTGTAGCAAAGGCGTCTACAGGAGCGATTGAACATATTCCTGTAGCAAGGGTAACAAACCTATCAAGGACGATTGATGAATTAAAAGATCGAGGCGTATGGATTGTTGGAACGGATGCGAAAGAAAGTGACGATTACCGCAACTTAGATGGAGGTATGCCGCTTACGTTAGTGATTGGAAGTGAAGGAAAAGGCATGAGTCGTTTGATTCGTGAAAAATGCGACTTTCTTGTACAGCTTCCAATGGTTGGGCATGTTACATCGTTAAATGCATCTGTAGCAGCTAGTCTTCTCATGTATGAGGTTTACCGAAAACGCCATCCTCTAGGTGAATAAAAATGGATATTCTACTGGTGGATGGTTATAACATGATAGGTGCGTGGCCCGACCTAAGAAAGCTTAGAGATAATGATTTAGCGGGTGCTCGAGACCTGTTAATTGAAAAGATGGCAGAGTATCAAGCATATATGGGGTATCGTGTCATTATTGTCTTCGATGCTCATATGGTCGAAGGAATTGAAAAGAAGGCAAAAAATCATAAGGTTGACGTTGTATTTACACGAGAAAATGAAACAGCGGATGAGTACATTGAAAAGCTAGCTCAAGAGCTAAACAATGTAAAGACACAGATTCATGTTGCTACATCTGATTTTACGGAGCAGTGGGCAATCTTTGGACAAGGTGCGCTTAGAATTTCTGCTCGAGAATTGTACAACGAAATTGAGCAAATTGAGAAACATATTAATCTTGATGTGAAGTCTATTCAAAATCAAAAGCCAGCGGCACGCATTCAACTTTCCAATCAAGTAGCCGAAATTTTCGAAAAATGGCGCCGGGGACAGCGGTGAGGTTATTGACGGTACGGAATTAGCTACTGTATAATATTTCTATCTACTGTGCGGTCGGGGGGATCGATATGGGCGATACTTATGGGAGAAAACTGCATGCTCATTTCGAACAACAAGAGGATGAAACAGTTGTCGATCTTGTGCATAAAGGCGATATTGACGCATTAGAGTATTTGATTCATAAATACAAAAACTTTGTGCGAGCAAAGGCGCGGTCGTATTTTTTAATTGGGGCAGACCGTGAAGATATTGTACAAGAAGGTATGATAGGGTTATACAAGGCAATTAGAGATTTTAGAGAAGATAAGCTAACTTCGTTTAAAGCTTTTGCTGAACTTTGCATTACCAGGCAAATTATTACCGCTATTAAAACCGCAACAAGGCAAAAACATATTCCATTAAACTCTTATGTATCATTGGACAAGCCAATATATGATGAAGAGTCCGACCGAACCTTAATGGATGTTATTTCGGGGACAAAAGTAGCAAATCCAGAAGAGTTGCTCATTAATCGAGAGAAGTTTGATGATATTGAATTAAAGATGGCTGAACTGTTAAGTGATCTTGAGCGAAAAGTTCTCGTTCTTTATTTAGATGGTCAATCTTATCAAGAGATTTCAGAAGAGTTAAACCGCCACGTCAAATCCATCGATAATGCACTTCAGCGTGTGAAGAGGAAATTAGAGCGCTACCTCGAGATTCGTGAAATCACAATGTAGCCTTCTATCCTCATATTGACATGCTAAGAAAGTCTGTGATACTTTTTTATAGACATTATCACTCTATAGGTGGTTGACATTATGCGTAAAAAAGTTGTACTTGCGTGTGTGCAATGTGCTAGTCGTAACTATACGACTATGAAAAACACACAGCAAAACGAAGAGCGTTTAGAAATGAAGAAGTTTTGCAAAACGTGTAACGCACATACGATTCATCGTGAAACAAAGTAGATCAATAATCTGCACAGACTAATACCCCTTTTAATTTATTGGAGGTTACAAACATGAACCGTGTAGGAAATTTCTTGCGTGATGTTGGGCGTGAGATGAAGAAGGTAAGTTGGCCTAAAAAAAATGAGCTAACTCGTTATACAATTACTGTTATTTCTACAGTTGTATTTATGACACTCTTTTTTGTAGTAGTTGATTACGGAATTTCGTCACTTATTCGTTTAATCCCTTGAATAAATTGACTTAAATCATGGTATAATAAAGCTAAATTATGTTTTTTTCAGAAAAGCCCGGAGACGGGTTTTTTAATTTGCTTTAAGAATGATTGTGCTAGGAGTCAACTATTTTCCTAGTGCGTTGTCTGTGCAATAGATTAGGACATCTTATTTTATAGTGAGCTGGGAGGGAAGGACGTATAGTCCTCAGAAATGGAGAAAAATTGGTATGTAGTCCATACTTATTCTGGATATGAAAATAAAGTAAAAACAAATTTAGAAAAGCGCGTAGAAACAATGGGTATGCAAGATAAAATTTTCCGCGTTGTTGTTCCTGAAGAAGAAGAAAGAGAAATTAAGAACAACAAAGAAAAGATTACAAAGAAAAAAGTATTCCCAGGGTACGTGTTAGTTGAAATCATCATGACAGATGATTCATGGTATGTAGTTCGTAATACACCTGGAGTTACGGGCTTTGTAGGTTCAGCAGGTTCTGGATCAAAGCCAACTGCTCTTCTACCAGAAGAAGTAGAAATGATCTTAAAACAAATGGGCATGGACGAGCAGCATGCTGACTTTGACTTTGAACTAAAAGAAACAGTATTGGTTCAAGAAGGTCCGTTTGCAAACTTCGAAGGTACCATTGAAGAAATCGATACAGATAAACGTAAAGTTAAGGTTCATGTCGATATGTTCGGAAGACAAACGCCAGTAGAGCTAGACTTTACACAAATTGAAAAAATATAATCTGTAAGACCTTGCAATTCATGAAGTTTAATGTTAATATTTCATAAGTCAGTATGTCTCAAAACTAGAGACTAAAACAACTATTTCTTTATTTTATATATAAAGAACATTGAGTGGGAGGGCATCGCCCTATTACCACATCACGGACTTAAGGAGGTGTGTCTCGTGGCTAAAAAAGTAATTAAACTTGTTAAGTTACAAATTCCTGCAGGTAAAGCAAATCCAGCGCCACCAGTTGGTCCTGCATTAGGTCAAGCCGGTGTTAACATCATGGGTTTCTGTAAGGAGTTTAACGCTCGCACAGCTGATCAAGCTGGTCTTATCATTCCTGTTGAAATCACGGTATTTGAAGACCGTTCATTTACATTTATTACGAAAACTCCACCTGCTGCTGTACTACTTAAGAAAGCGGCTGGTATTGAGTCTGGTTCTGGTGAACCAAACCGTAATAAAGTTGCAACAGTCAAGCGTGACAAAGTGCGTGAGATTGCTGAAACTAAAATGCCTGACTTAAACGCTGCTAGCGTTGAATCTGCAATGCGCATGGTAGAAGGTACAGCGCGCAGTATGGGAATCGTAGTTGAAGACTAATTCCATTTGATTGGGTGTTAGAAGGTTGCGAGAAATGGAAGTTTTCCTATGCTCGCAACCTTTATTAGTGGGAGGTTATTCCGTTAAAACCACATAAGGAGGAAACAAAAATGGCTAAAAAAGGTAAAAAGTACGTTGAAGCTGCTAAGCTTGTAGATGGTACACAAACTTATTCAGTACAAGAAGCGATTGAATTAGTAAAGAAAACAAACACAACTAAATTTGATGCAACTGTAGAAGTAGCATTCCGTTTAGGAGTTGACCCTAAGAAAGCTGACCAACAAATTCGTGGTGCAGTAGTACTACCAAACGGTACAGGTAAAACTCAACGTGTATTAGTATTCGCTAAAGGCGAAAAAGCTAAAGAAGCTGAAGCTGCAGGCGCTGACTACGTTGGCGATGCTGACTACATCAACAAAATCCAACAAGGTTGGTTCGAGTTCGATGTAATCGTAGCTACTCCAGACATGATGGGTGAAGTTGGTAAACTTGGTCGTGTATTAGGACCTAAAGGTTTAATGCCAAACCCTAAAACTGGTACAGTAACATTTGATGTTCAAAAAGCAGTTAACGAAATCAAAGCTGGTAAAGTAGAATACCGTGTTGATAAAGCTGGTAACATCCACGTACCAATCGGTAAAGTATCTTTCGAAGAGAGCAAGTTAGTTGAAAACTTCACTACAATCTTCGAAACTATGGTAAAAGCTAAGCCGGCAGCAGCAAAAGGCACATACATGAAGAACGTAGCTGTTACTTCAACAATGGGCCCTGGTATCAAAGTTGATACTGCTTCATTCTCTGCTTAATAAATTTGGAAATAAATCAGTGTTGACTTTTTGAAAGTCCCTGATTATAATAGATAATGTTGTTAAAAAGAATAACATTTGTACCGTAGACAGTAGGTGCTGCAAAGCTTAATTTCCTACCGAGGTGTGTGAGATAAATTAGTGAAACGTTATGGTTCGCTTACTACACCTTCATGTCTTTATTGTCATGGAGGTTTTTTATTGCACCTTGTCTGAGTGTACGGAAGGAAATCTACAGGAGGTGTAAAGATGAGCAACGTAATTGAACAAAAGAAACAAGTCGTAGACGAAATTGCTGAAAAACTTCAAGCGAGTAACTCAATAGTTGTCGTTGACTACCGTGGTTTGAATGTTGCTGAAGTTACTGAACTTCGTAAGCAATTACGTGAAGCAGGCATTGAGTTCAAAGTTTACAAAAACACTTTAACTCGCCGTGCTGTAGAAAAACTTGAACTAACAAATATTAATGATGCGTTAGTAGGTCCAAATGCAATCGCATTTGGTGGAGAAGATGTTGTTGCTCCAGCTAAAATTTTAAACAACTTCGCTAAAGAACACGAAGCGTTAGAAATCAAAGCTGGTGTAATTGAAGGTAATGTTGCATCTGTTGAAGAAATTAAAGCACTTGCAGAACTACCATCTCGCGAAGGCTTACTTTCTATGTTGCTTAGCGTGCTTCAAGCTCCAATTCGCAACCTTGCTCTTGCTACAAAAGCTGTGGCAGATCAAAAAGAAGAACAAGGTGCATAATCTAGTCTGTTATATATAACACAATCACAAGGAGGAAATTAACAATGACTCAAGAACAAATCATTGAAGCAGTTAAAAATATGACTGTTTTAGAACTTAACGATTTAGTAAAAGCAATCGAAGAAGAATTTGGCGTAACTGCTGCTGCTCCTGTAGCTGTAGCTGGCGGTGCTGCTGGTGAAGCTGCTGCTGAGAAAACTGAATTTGACCTAGTACTTGAAAGTGCTGGCGGACAAAAAATCAAAGTTATCAAAGTAGTACGTGAAATCACTGGTCTTGGCTTAAAAGAAGCTAAAGAAATCGTTGATAACGCTCCAAAAGCCCTTAAAGAAGGTATTTCTAAAGAAGAAGCTGAAGAAGCAAAAGCTAAACTTGAAGAAGTTGGCGCTTCTGTAGAAGTTAAGTAATTATTGCTTAACAACTGATATAAAAAAGCTCGCTTGTACAAGCGAGCTTTTTTGCTTCTGTCATCCTTTTCATTTATAGTAAAGAAGAACATATTGATTAGGAGGTTCTATTTTGACAGAACATTATTTTTCTAATACACCATCGTCTGCAAGTAATGAAGAGCGCTTTTCATTTGAATTGAGAGGAACCTCTTTTTCATTTACGAGTGACAGCGGTGTTTTTTCAAAAAAAGAGATCGATTTTGGATCGCGCCTGTTAATTGAAACGTTTCAAATGCCTGAGAGTCCCGGCCCGCTTCTGGATGTTGGGTGCGGATATGGCCCGATTGGGTTGGCTCTTGCAAAAGAGGATAGCCAAAGAAACGTTCATATGGTCGATGTTAATGAACGTGCATTAGCACTAGCTCAAAAAAATGCTGAAGTTAATTCAGTATCAAATGTTTCAATCTATCAAAGCTCTTGCTATGAAAATGTGAAGGAAACGAATTTTGCAGCTATTCTTAGTAATCCGCCGATCCGTGCGGGTAAAAAAGTTGTTCATGAAATTCTAGAAAAGTCATTAGATCACCTTGCTGACCAAGGAGAACTTTGGATTGTGATTCAGAAAAAGCAAGGAGCGCCATCTGCTCTTGCGAAATTAGAATCTCTATTTAATGAAGTAGAAGTAGTAGAAAAGAAAAAAGGGTATTATATCATATGTGCTAAAAAATGTTGACTAATATTTTTTAGTATGTTAGCATTATAAAATGCCAATATATAAATATTCCATATAAGCTCGGGTTATACATAAAATAAAAGGTATAATTTTGAATTATATGGGAAAAACTAATAAAATCAATAGTACGTTTTTATGAAATTGTGGTTTTCTATTTAAAGAGACCATTTTTCTTTTGTTCAATAATAAACATATGGTTTATTATATATTTTGAATAATAACGCTTGATTTGAGGGGTGAATCAGTTGACAGGTCAACTAGTTCAGTATGGACGCCACCGCCAACGCAGAAGTTATGCTCGTATTAGTGAAGTTTTAGAGTTACCGAACTTAATCGAGATTCAAACGGCTTCATACCAATGGTTTTTAGATGAAGGTTTACGAGAAATGTTCCAAGATATTTCTCCAATTGATGATTTTACAGGTAACTTATCACTAGAATTTATTGATTACAGCTTAGGTGAGCCAAAGTATTCAGTAGGAGAGTCTAAAGAACGTGATGTAACTTATGCAGCACCTCTTCGTGTTAAGGTGCGGTTAATTAATAAAGAAACAGGTGAAGTAAAAGACCAAGATGTGTTCATGGGAGATTTCCCATTGATGACCGAAACAGGTACCTTTGTAATTAATGGTGCTGAGCGTGTTATCGTATCACAGTTGGTTCGTTCACCAAGTGTTTACTATAGTGGAAAGCTTGATAAAAACGGTAAAAAAGGATATACAGCAACTGTTATCCCTAACCGTGGTGCATGGCTAGAATATGAAACTGATGCAAAAGATGTAGTATACGTGCGTATTGATCGTACTCGTAAACTGCCAGTAACAGTGCTGTTACGCGCGCTAGGTTTCGGTTCTGACCAAGAGATTATCGATTTAATCGGTGATAATGAATACATCCGTAATACGCTTGAAAAAGATAATACGGAAACAACGGAAAAAGCGCTATTAGAAATCTATGAGCGTTTACGTCCGGGTGAACCACCGACAGTTGAGAATGCGAAGTCTCTATTAGTATCTCGCTTCTTTGATCCAAAACGATATGACTTAGCGAACGTAGGTCGCTATAAAATTAATAAAAAGCTTCATATCAAACATCGCTTATTTAATCAAAAGCTAGCTGAAACATTAGTTGATCCTGAAACAGGTGAAATTATTGCAGAAAAAGGCGCAATGATTGATCGCCGTCTGCTAGATCGCTTGATTCCGATGCTTGAAGGTGGAGTAAACTTTAAAACTTATAGTCCGGTTGGTGGAGTAGTAGAAGACGATGTTACATTACAATCTATTAAGATTTATGCGCCAAATGATCCAGAAGGTGAAAAAGTCATCACTGTATCAGGCAACGCTTATGTAACAGAAGAAGTTAAAAATATCACACCTGCTGATATCCTAGCATCAATCAGTTACTTCTTTAACTTGCTTCATCAAGTAGGAGACACAGATGATATCGACCACTTAGGTAACCGTCGTCTGCGTTCTGTAGGTGAATTGTTACAAAACCAATTCCGTATCGGTTTATCTCGTATGGAACGTGTTGTTCGTGAAAGAATGTCAATTCAAGACACGAATACAATCACACCTCAACAATTAATTAATATTCGTCCAGTTATTGCGGCGATTAAAGAGTTCTTTGGAAGTTCTCAATTATCACAGTTCATGGATCAAACGAATCCATTAGGCGAATTGACGCACAAACGTCGTCTTTCAGCTCTAGGACCTGGTGGTTTAACGCGTGAACGCGCTGGTTTCGAAGTGCGTGACGTTCACTACTCCCACTATGGCCGTATGTGTCCGATTGAAACTCCAGAGGGTCCGAATATCGGGTTAATCAACTCACTTTCTTCATATGCAAAAGTAAACAAATTCGGTTTCATCGAAACACCTTACCGTCGTATCGATCCTGAAACAGGTAAAGTGACAGAGCGAATTGACTACTTAACAGCTGATGAAGAAGATAACTATGTTGTAGCCCAAGCGAACGCTCGTCTAGGTGATGATGGTTCATTCTTAGATGAAAATGTCGTTGCACGTTTCCGTGGAGAAAACACGGTTATCCGTCGCGATCGTTTAGACTATATGGATGTATCACCAAAACAAGTTGTATCTGCCGCTACAGCATGTATCCCATTCTTAGAGAACGATGACTCTAACCGTGCATTAATGGGTGCGAACATGCAACGTCAAGCAGTACCTTTATTAAATCCTGAAGCACCAATCGTAGGTACAGGTATGGAATATGTATCTGGTAAAGACTCTGGTGCAGCCGTGATTTGTAAATACCCTGGCGTTGTAGAGCGCGTAGAAGCAAAACAAATTTTTGTTCGCCGCTATGAAGAAGTAGACGGACAAAAAGTTAAAGGTAACTTAGATCAATACAAATTATTAAAATTCGTTCGTTCTAACCAAGGTACTTGTTACAACCAGCGTCCAATTGTTTCAGTTGGCGACGAAGTAGTAAAAGGTGAGATCTTAGCCGACGGTCCTTCAATGGAAAAAGGTGAGCTTGCTTTAGGACGAAACGTAATGGTTGGTTTCATGACATGGGATGGTTACAACTATGAGGATGCCATCATCATGAGTGAACGCCTTGTGAAAGACGATGTATATACGTCTGTTCATATTGAAGAATATGAATCTGAGTCTCGTGATACGAAACTTGGACCTGAAGAAATTACGCGTGACATTCCAAACGTAGGTGAAGATGCGCTTCGCAACTTAGATGAGCGTGGAATCATCCGCATTGGTGCAGAAGTAAAAGATGGAGATCTTTTAGTTGGTAAAGTAACGCCAAAAGGTGTAACAGAACTAACAGCTGAAGAACGTCTTCTACACGCTATTTTCGGTGAAAAAGCTCGTGAAGTTCGTGATACTTCTCTTCGTGTACCGCACGGCGGCGGTGGAATTATCCTTGATGTTAAAGTCTTCAACCGTGAAGATGGCGACGAATTACCACCAGGTGTAAACCAATTAGTCCGTGTATACATTGTTCAGAAGCGTAAAATTTCTGAAGGTGACAAAATGGCCGGTCGTCACGGTAACAAAGGTGTAATTTCACGTATTTTACCGGAAGAAGATATGCCTTACCTACCAGACGGTACGCCAATTGACATCATGTTAAACCCATTAGGGGTACCATCTCGTATGAACATCGGTCAGGTGCTAGAGCTTCATTTAGGTATGGCTGCTCGTAAGCTTGGCATTCACGTTGCGTCTCCAGTATTTGATGGTGCGCGTGAGGAAGATGTTTGGGCAACAATCGAAGAAGCTGGCATGTCTCGTGATGCTAAAACAGTTCTATATGATGGTCGAACAGGTGAACCATTCGATAACCGTGTATCAGTAGGAATCATGTACATGATCAAACTTGCTCACATGGTAGACGATAAACTTCACGCTCGTTCTACTGGACCATACTCACTTGTTACACAACAACCACTTGGTGGTAAAGCGCAGTTCGGTGGACAGCGTTTTGGTGAGATGGAAGTATGGGCACTTGAAGCATACGGTGCTGCTTATACATTACAAGAGATCTTAACAGTGAAATCAGACGACGTAGTAGGTCGTGTGAAAACATACGAAGCAATTGTTAAAGGTGAAAACATTCCAGAACCTGGCATACCTGAATCGTTCAAAGTATTAATCAAAGAACTACAAAGTTTAGGTATGGATGTGAAGATGCTTTCTGCTGACGAGCAAGAAATTGATATCATGGACTCAGAAGAGGACCATGAGCAACCAACAGAATCAATTATTGCAGATAACGAAGAAAGCCTTTCTGAAGGACAAAAAGATCCTGTCACAAAAGAGTAAGGAATTACTTTCATATAAACGTTAAGGGAAAAAACCTGTAGATTAAAAGGGAGGTAGGCTCCTTGCTAGATGTAAATAACTTTGAGTATATGAAAATCGGTCTAGCTTCGCCAGATAAAATTCGTTCTTGGTCGTACGGTGAGGTAAAAAAACCTGAAACGATCAACTATCGTACGTTAAAACCTGAAAAAGACGGCTTATTCTGTGAGCGTATTTTTGGTCCACAAAAGGACTGGGAATGTCACTGCGGAAAATATAAGCGCGTTCGTTATAAAGGTGTTGTATGTGATCGTTGTGGCGTAGAAGTTACGCGCGCAAAAGTTCGTCGTGAACGCATGGGTCACATCGAACTAGCTGCACCTGTTTCACATATTTGGTACTTCAAAGGTATTCCTAGCCGCATGGGACTTGTCTTAGACATGTCCCCTCGTGCGCTAGAGGAAATCATTTATTTTGCTTCTTATGTAGTAACAGATGCTGGTGATACACCACTTGAAAAGAAACAGCTTTTATCAGAGAAAGAATACCGTGCGTATCGTGAGAAGTACGGACAAACTTTCCATGCAGCAATGGGTGCTGAAGCTGTTAAAAAATTATTGCATGACATCGATCTTGATAAAGAAGTAGATGCTTTGAAAGAAGAATTGAAAACTGCTCAAGGTCAACGTCGTACACGTGCTATTAAACGTTTAGAGGTACTAGAGGCTTTCCGTCATTCTGGTAACGAACCTTCTTGGATGATTTTAGACGTTCTACCGGTTATTCCGCCAGAACTTCGTCCAATGGTTCAATTAGATGGTGGACGCTTTGCTACGTCTGATCTAAATGATTTATATCGCCGTGTAATTAACCGTAACAACCGCTTAAAGCGTTTATTAGACCTTGGAGCTCCTAGCATTATCGTTCAAAACGAAAAGCGTATGCTTCAAGAAGCTGTAGATGCATTAATCGATAATGGTCGTCGTGGCCGTCCGGTAACAGGACCAGGTAACCGTCCATTAAAATCTCTTTCTCACATGTTAAAAGGTAAGCAAGGTCGCTTCCGTCAAAACTTATTAGGTAAACGTGTTGACTACTCTGGCCGTTCGGTAATCGTTGTAGGTCCGAACTTAAAGATGTATCAATGTGGTCTTCCAAAAGAAATGGCGTTAGAGCTTTTCAAACCTTTCGTAATGAAAGAGCTTGTTGAACGCGGTTTAGCTCATAACATCAAGAGTGCAAAACGTAAAATTGAACGTGTGCAACCTGAAGTATGGGACGTATTAGAATCGGTTATTAAAGAGCATCCAGTTCTTTTAAACCGTGCACCAACGCTACACAGACTAGGTATTCAAGCATTTGAACCTACGCTTGTAGAAGGTCGCGCTATTCGTCTTCATCCGCTTGTATGTACAGCATATAACGCTGACTTTGACGGTGACCAAATGGCGGTTCACGTTCCATTATCTGCGGAAGCACAAGCAGAAGCACGTATCTTAATGCTTGCTGCTCAAAATATCTTGAACCCTAAAGATGGTAAACCAGTTGTTACACCTTCACAGGATATGGTATTAGGTAACTACTACTTAACGCTTGAGCGTGAAGAGGCAGTTGGAGAAGGCATGGTGTTCAAGGATACAAATGAAGCACTATTAGCGTACCAAAACGGTTATGTGCATCTTCATACACGTGTAGGTGTGTATGCAGGTTCTTTAAACAACGAAACGTTTACAGAAGCACAAAATCAACAGTTGCTTGTTACAACGGTTGGTAAATTAGTTTTCAACGAAATTTTACCAAAATCGTTCCCATACATTAACGAACCAACAAGAGAAAACTTAGAAGTGAAAACTCCTGAGAAGTACTTTGTTGAAAAAGGTGCAGATGTGAAGGAATTCATCAAGAATCAACCGGCTATCGCACCGTTTAAGAAAAAAATCTTAGGTAATATTATCGCTGAAGTATTTAAACGTTTCAAAATTACTGAGACTTCTAAAATGCTTGACCGTATGAAAGACCTAGGTTTCAAATATTCTACTAAAGCTGGTATTACAGTTGGTGTAGCTGATATCGTGGTTTTAGGAGAAAAAGAAGTTATCTTAACAGAAGCGCAAGCTAAAGTAGATAACGTACTAAAACAATTCCGTCGCGGTTTAATTACTGAAGATGAGCGTTATGAGCGTGTTATCTCTGTATGGAGTAGCGCGAAAGACGTTATCCAAGGTAAATTAATGGCGTCATTAGACAAACGCAACCCAATCTTCATGATGAGTGACTCTGGTGCCCGTGGTAACGCATCTAACTTCACTCAGCTTGCAGGTATGCGTGGACTAATGGCCAACCCGTCCGGTCGTATCATTGAGTTACCAATCAAATCTAGTTTCCGTGAAGGTTTAACAGTATTAGAGTACTTTATCTCTACCCATGGTGCACGTAAAGGTCTTGCCGATACGGCTCTTAAAACAGCTGACTCAGGTTACCTTACTCGTCGTCTGGTTGACGTAGCACAAGACGTTATCGTACGTGATGACGACTGTGGTACAGACCGCGGTATTCTGGCTGTTGCAATCAAAGAAGGAACAGAAGAAATTGAGAAACTTGATGAGCGTCTAATTGGACGTTATGCAAGAAAAACACTACTTCACCCAGGAACAAACGAAGTGTTAGTGAAAGAAAACGAACTAATTACAGAAGACCTAGCTGAAACAATTGTGGATGCTGGTGTTGAAGAAGTATGGATTCGTTCTGCATTCACATGTAACACTCGCCACGGTGTATGTAAAAAATGTTACGGTCGTAACCTTGCAACTGGTTCAGAAGTTGAAGTGGGCGAGGCAGTTGGTATCATCGCTGCTCAATCTATCGGTGAGCCAGGTACACAGTTAACGATGCGTACATTCCATACAGGTGGGGTTGCTGGAGACGATATCACTCAAGGTTTACCGCGTATCCAAGAGATTTTCGAAGCGCGTAACCCTAAAGGTCAAGCCGTTATTTCTGAAATTGAAGGTACAATTGCCGGCATTTCTGAAGGACGCGATCGTCAGCACGAAATTACTGTTCAAGGAGAGATTGAAACTCGTTCTTACACAGCTCCGTACAGTGCACGCCTGAAAGTTATTGAAGGACAGCGCATTGCACGTGGTCAAGAATTAACGGAAGGTTCAATTGATCCTAAAGAATTACTAAAAGTAAAAGACATCACGGCTGTACAAGAGTACTTGCTTCGTGAGGTGCAAAAAGTATACCGTATGCAAGGGGTAGAAATTGGAGATAAACACGTAGAGGTAATGGTTCGCCAAATGCTTCGTAAAGTGCGTGTAATGGATTCAGGAGATACAGATGTATTACCAGGTTCATTACTTGATATTCACCAATTCACTGATGCAAATGAAAAAGTATTACTTGAAGGCAATCGTCCAGCGACAGGCCGTCCTGTATTACTTGGTATTACAAAAGCATCTCTTGAAACTGATTCCTTCTTATCTGCTGCGTCATTCCAAGAAACAACGCGTGTTCTTACGGATGCTGCAATCAAAGGAAAACGTGATGAGTTGCTTGGACTTAAAGAGAATGTTATCATTGGTAAGCTAGTTCCGGCTGGTACAGGTATGACGAGATATCGTAATGCTGAACCGATCAAAAACCAAGCTGAAGAAACGGTAACAATCGACTAATTATAAAATCATTACTCTAGAATGGATGTTTTTTTAAAAAACTACGAAACGTTAGTTGACATCCATTCTAGGGAATGATACTATATCAAAGGTGCTCCTATAAACTACCTGTTACTTTGGAGGATATGATAATGTCTTATGAAAAAGTATTACAGGCTGATCATATTATTGTAGGAACAAAGCAGACGGTGAAAGCATTAAAAAAAGGTACAGTAAAGGAAGTCATCATTGCTGAAGACGCTGATTTTTATGTCACATCCATTGTGGCAAAAACGGCACAGCAAGAAAACGTTCCGTATACGTATGTCCCTTCTATGCGAAAGCTTGGTCAAGCTTGTAGGATAGAAGTTAACGCTGCAACTGTTGCAATTATTAGTTAACACGTTTTTGAACTTTTAGTTTCAAAGACTTTGTTTTTTGCTAAAAAATGAACCACCTGGATGTGTGGTCTTACAAAAGGCGAAAGGAGGAAAAATTAAATGCCTACTATTAACCAATTAATCCGTAATGGTCGTGTGAGTAAAGGTAAAAAATCTGACTCACCTGCTTTAAACAGAGGTTACAACAGCTTCAAGAAAGCTCAAACTAACCAATCTTCTCCACAAAAACGTGGTGTATGTACACGTGTGGGTACTATGACACCGAAGAAACCGAACTCGGCTCTTCGTAAATATGCTCGTGTACGTTTAACAAACGGTATCGAGGTAACAGCTTATATCCCAGGTATTGGTCACAACTTACAAGAACACAGCGTGGTACTTATCCGCGGTGGACGTGTAAAAGATTTACCAGGGGTACGTTACCATATCGTACGTGGTGCACTTGATACTGCTGGTGTGGATGGCCGTATGCAAGGTCGTTCTAAATATGGTACTAAGCGACCAAAAGCAGCTAAAAAATAATAGCTTAACAATTAATAGATAAACTTTTAAAAGTGAAAGGAGGAAGTAGAATGCCACGTAAGGGACCTGTTGCAAAAAGAGACGTATTACCAGATCCGATTTACAATTCTAAGCTTGTATCTCGCTTAATCAACAAAATGATGCTTGATGGAAAGCGCGGTAAGTCACAAGCTATTCTTTATAGAGCATTCGATTTAGTACAAGAGCGCAGTGGTAAAGAAGCTATGGAAGTATTCGACCAAGCTCTTAAAAACATCATGCCTGTACTAGAAGTTAGAGCACGCCGTGTAGGGGGTTCTAACTACCAAGTTCCTGTAGAAGTACGTCCAGAGCGTCGTACTACTTTAGGTCTTCGTTGGTTAGTAAACTATGCTCGTCTTCGTGGAGAAAAAACGATGGAAGAGCGTTTAGCTAACGAAATCCTTGACGCAGCTAACAACACTGGTGCTGCAGTTAAGAAACGTGAAGATACTCACAAAATGGCAGAAGCTAATAAAGCATTTGCTCATTACCGTTGGTAATCTTTTAACGAAACTTTTAAAAAAACAAATTATAATATGGAAGGAGAAATACCTAAGATGGCAAGAGAGTTCTCCTTAGAAAACACTCGTAATATTGGGATCATGGCTCACATTGATGCTGGTAAAACAACAACAACTGAGCGTGTTCTTTATTATACTGGCCGTATCCATAAAATTGGTGAAACTCATGAAGGAGCTTCACAAATGGACTGGATGGAGCAAGAGCAAGAACGTGGTATCACTATCACGTCTGCTGCGACAACTGCTTCTTGGAAAGGTCACCGCGTTAACATCATCGATACTCCTGGACACGTAGACTTCACTGTTGAAGTTGAGCGTTCATTACGTGTACTTGATGGCGCTGTGGCAGTTCTTGATGCTCAATCTGGTGTTGAGCCTCAAACAGAAACAGTATGGCGTCAAGCGACTACGTACGGTGTTCCCCGTGTCGTATTCGTTAACAAAATGGACAAAATTGGTGCTGACTTCTTGTACTCTGTAAAAACGATCCACGATCGTTTAGGTGCAAATGCTCACCCAATTCAGTTGCCAATCGGTGCTGAAGATGACTTCGAAGCAATCATTGACCTTGTGGAAATGAAAGCATACTTCTACGAAGATGACTTAGGTACTCGTTCAGAATCTCGTGAAATTCCTGAGGAATACAAAGAGCAAGCTGAAGAATACCGTGCAAGCCTAGTAGAAGCTGTTGCAGAACTTGACGAAGAATTAATGATGAAGTACTTAGACGAAGGCGAGCTTACAGTTGAAGAACTAAAAGCTGGTATCCGTAAAGGTACTTGTGACGTTGAATTCTACCCAGTTATCTGTGGTTCAGCATTCAAAAACAAAGGTGTACAATTAATGCTAGATGCGGTAATTGATTACCTACCATCTCCAGTTGATGTACCAGCAATCCAAGGTATCGTACCTGACACAGAAGAAGAAGTTACGCGTGAGTCTAGCGACAACGCTCCTTTCTCAGCATTAGCGTTCAAAGTTATGACGGACCCTTATGTTGGTAAATTAACGTTCTTCCGTGTGTACTCTGGTGTACTAAGCTCTGGTTCATACATCAAAAACTCTACAAAAGGTAAGCGTGAGCGTGTAGGTCGTATCCTACAAATGCATGCTAACTCTCGTGAAGAGATTTCTGAAGTATACGCTGGAGATATCGCGGCAGCTGTAGGATTAAAAGATACTTCTACTGGTGATACTCTATGTGACGAAAAGAGTCTTGTAATTCTTGAGTCTATGGAATTCCCAGAGCCAGTTATCTCTTTATCTGTTGAGCCAAAATCAAAAGCTGACCAAGATAAAATGACGACAGCTCTTCAAAAGTTACAAGAAGAAGATCCAACTTTCCGTGCGGAAACTAATACAGAGACTGGTCAAATCATCATCTCTGGTATGGGTGAGCTTCACCTTGATATCATCGTTGACCGTATGCGTCGCGAATTCAAAGTAGAAGCAAACGTTGGTGCTCCTCAAGTAGCTTACCGTGAAACTTTCCGCGCTGGTGCGAAAGTTGAAGGTAAATTTGCTCGTCAATCTGGTGGTCGTGGACAATTCGGTCACGTTTGGATTGAGTTCGAACCTAACGAAGAAGGAAAAGGCTTTGAATTTGAGAACAAAATCGTTGGTGGTGTAGTTCCACGTGAATACATCCCTGCAGTTCAAGCTGGTCTTGAAGATGCATTACAAAACGGTGTTCTTGCTGGTTATCCATTAATCGATATCAAAGCTGCTTTAGTTGATGGATCTTACCATGACGTTGACTCAAGTGAGATGGCGTTTAAAATTGCCGCTTCTATGGCTCTTAAAAACGCAGTATCAAAATGTAACCCAGCTATCCTTGAACCAATGATGAAGGTTGAAGTTGTTATCCCTGACGAATACTTAGGAGATATCATGGGTGACGTTACGTCTCGTCGTGGACGTGTAGAAGGTATGGAAGCACGCGGTAACGCTCAAGTTGTACGTGCATTCGTTCCACTTTCTGAAATGTTTGGTTATGCAACTGCATTACGTTCAAACACTCAAGGTCGCGGAACATATTCTATGCACTTCGATCACTACGAAGAAGTTCCTAAATCAATTTCAGAAGAAATTATTAAAAAAAATAAAGGTGAATAATTGATTTTCACTCTTTATTGAAGTATAACTACTTATGTACGCTGTGAAAGTGGAGCTCATTCCCTTTCACGGCCTCATAAAACATAAACTACATGAATTTTAAGGAGGATTTTCGAATGGCTAAGGAAAAATTCGACCGTTCAAAAACACATGCCAATATCGGTACAATTGGTCACGTTGACCATGGTAAAACAACTTTAACAGCTGCTATCACTACTGTTCTTGCTAAGAAAAGTGGTAAAGGTGCAGCAATGGCTTACGACATGATCGACGCTGCTCCAGAAGAGCGCGAGCGTGGAATCACAATCTCAACTGCACACGTTGAGTATGAAACTGACACTCGTCACTATGCACACGTTGACTGCCCAGGACATGCTGACTATGTTAAAAACATGATCACTGGTGCTGCTCAAATGGATGGCGGTATCTTAGTAGTATCTGCTGCTGATGGTCCAATGCCACAAACTCGTGAGCACATCCTTCTTTCTCGTCAAGTAGGTGTACCTTACCTAGTTGTATTCTTAAACAAATGTGACATGGTAGACGACGAAGAGCTACTTGAATTAGTAGAAATGGAAGTACGTGACCTTCTTTCTGAATACGACTTCCCTGGTGACGATGTACCAGTAATCAAAGGTTCTGCTCTTAAAGCTCTTGAAGGCGAAGCTGATTGGGAAGCTAAAATCATCGAGCTTATGGACGCTGTTGATGAGTACATCCCAACTCCAGAACGTGACACTGAAAAACCATTCATGATGCCAGTTGAGGACGTATTCTCAATCACTGGTCGTGGTACAGTTGCTACAGGTCGTGTAGAGCGTGGACAAGTTAAAGTTGGTGACGTTATCGACATCATCGGTTTAACTGAAGAGCCAAAATCTACTACTGTAACAGGTGTAGAAATGTTCCGTAAGCTTCTTGACTATGCTGAAGCTGGCGACAACATCGGTGCTTTACTTCGTGGTGTAGCACGTGAAGAAATCCAACGTGGACAAGTATTAGCTAAACCAGGCTCAATCACTCCACACACTAAATTTACTGCTGAAGTATACGTTCTTTCTAAAGACGAAGGTGGACGTCACACTCCATTCTTCACAAACTACCGTCCACAGTTCTACTTCCGTACAACTGATGTAACTGGTATTTGTAACTTACCTGAAGGCGTAGAAATGGTAATGCCTGGCGACAACATCGAAATGACTGTTGAACTTATCGCTCCAATCGCGATTGAAGAAGGTACTAAATTCTCAATCCGTGAAGGTGGACGTACAGTAGGCGCTGGCGTTGTAGCTAAAATCAGCGAGTAATTTCTCGTTTCAGTAAAGGGAGTAGGGTAACCTACTCCTTTTTTATTTGGTGATAAAAGGTAAAGATAGTTTTTACTATTACACTTGCAAAATGATCTCCTTTTATATATAATGAAAAAAGTGTGCGACACATAAAAAAGTTTTTTAACTTTATTGTTGCAATATGAACCCATTTTTAGTATAATAAAAATGTTGGTCTTTGACTGCGATGATGCGGAAGGTTGCCGACACACCCGGCCGCTTTGCCATGGCGAGTGTGGGGAAATTTCCGCGGAGAATGTCTATTGTAAAATAGGCGAAAAAGGAGGGAAAATAATGGCAAAAGAAAAAATTCGCATTCGTTTAAAAGCATATGATCACAGAATTCTTGATCAATCTGCTGAGAAAATCGTAGAAACTGCAAAACGTTCTGGTGCGGCTGTATCTGGTCCGATTCCATTACCGACTGAAAAATCAATTTATACAATTCTACGTGCAGTACACAAATATAAAGATTCTCGTGAGCAGTTCGAAATGCGCACGCATAAACGCTTAATTGATATCGTGAATCCAACACCACAAACTGTTGATTCATTAATGCGTTTAGACTTACCATCTGGTGTAGATATCGAAATTAAACTTTAATTTAAAATAAAGAATGAAAAGATACTTAGGAGGTGTGACTAATGGCCAAAGGAATCTTAGGAAGAAAGATCGGTATGACTCAAGTATTTGCTGAAAATGGTGACTTGATCCCAGTAACAGTAATTGAAGCTTCTGCTAACGTAGTTCTTCAAGTTAAAAACGCTGAGACAGACGGTTACGAAGCAATCCAATTAGGTTTCGAAGATATCCGTGAAAAACTATCTAACAAACCTGCAAAAGGACATGCTACTAAAGCTAATACTGCTCCTAAGCGCTTCATCCGTGAGTTACGCGGTGTGGACGCTTCAGCATATGAGGTTGGTCAAGAAGTCAAGGTTGATATTTTCGCAGAAGGCGATGTAATTGATGTAACAGGAATCTCAAAAGGTAAAGGTTTCCAAGGTGCTATTAAACGCCACGGACAATCTCGCGGACCTATGTCTCATGGTTCTCGCTACCACCGTCGCCCAGGTTCAATGGGTCCTGTAGCTCCAAACCGCGTATTTAAAGGTAAATTATTACCAGGACGCATGGGTGGAGAGCGCATCACTGTGCAAAACTTATCAATCGTTAAAGTTGACGCAGAACGCAATCTTTTATTAGTAAAAGGTAACGTGCCAGGAGCTAGAAAATCTCTAGTTACTGTTAAATCTGCAGTTAAATCTAAATAATAATTCTTCGAGAAAGGAGGAATAACCAATGCCAAAAGTAGCATTGTTTAACCAAAACGGTGAAAACGTTGGAGAGATCGAACTTCAAGATGCCGTTTTCGGTATCGAACCAAACAACAAAGTACTTTTCGACGCGATCGTAATGCAACGCGCATCTCAACGTCAAGGTACTTCTAAAGTTAAAAATCGTTCTGAAGTAAGAGGCGGTGGCCGTAAGCCATGGCGTCAAAAAGGTACTGGTCGTGCTCGTCAAGGATCTATCCGTTCTCCACAATGGCGTGGTGGTGGCGTAGTATTTGGTCCAGTTCCAAGAAGCTATAGCTACAAATTACCTAAAAAAGTTCGTCGTTTAGCAATTAAGTCTGCATTATCAACTAAAGCTCAAGATAACAGCATCGTTGTTCTTGAAGCTCTTTCTTTTGACGCTCCAAAAACAAAAGAAATGGTAGCAGTTCTTAAAAACCTAACAGTAGAACGCAAAGCATTAGTAGTAACTGCTGATCTTAACGAAAATGTTGCACTTTCAGCACGTAATATTCCTGGTGTAACAGTTGTTGCAGCTAATGGTTTAAGCGTATTAGACGTTATGAACCATGATAAGCTTGTAATCACTAAAGACGCAGTTGAAAAAGTAGAGGAGGTGCTTGCATAATGAAAGATCCTCGTGATATTATTAAGCGCCCCGTAATTACAGAACGTTCAACAGACTTAATGGCTGAGAAAAAATATACGTTTGATGTTGATGTAAAAGCTAATAAAACTGAGGTTAAAGATGCTATCGAAAAAATCTTTGACGTAAAAGTTGAAAAAGTAAACATCATGAACTACAAAGGTAAATTCAAGCGTGTAGGTCGCTACAGTGGTCTTACTAACCGTCGTCGTAAAGCGGTAGTAACACTAACTCAAGAGAGCAACGAAATCGAATTCTTCGAAGCTTAAGATTACTAGAGAAGGAGGGAAATTGAGATGGCGATTAAAAAGTATAAACCAACCTCAAATGGTCGTCGTGGTATGTCAGTTTCTGATTTCGCTGAAATTACTACTGACAAACCAGAAAAATCGTTACTTGCACCTGTCAAGAGAAAAGGTGGTCGTAACAACCAAGGTAAATTGACTGTTCGTCACCAAGGTGGTGGGCACAAGCGTCAATACCGTATCATCGATTTTAAACGCGATAAAGATGGAATACCTGGACGCGTTGCTACAATCGAATATGATCCAAACCGTTCAGCTAACATCGCATTAATTCATTATGCTGATGGTGAAAAACGTTACATCCTTGCTCCTAAAAACCTAAAAGTAGGTTTAGAAGTTATGTCAGGTCCTGAAGCTGACATTAAAGTAGGTAACGCGCTTCCTTTAGCTAACATCCCTGTTGGTACAGTAGTACACAACATCGAATTGAAACCTGGTAAAGGTGGACAATTAGTTCGTTCTGCAGGTACATCTGCTCAAGTACTTGGTAAAGAAGGTAAATACGTATTAGTACGTTTAACTTCTGGTGAAGTACGCATGATCCTTGCAACTTGTCGTGCAACTGTAGGTCAAGTTGGTAACGAACAACACGAGTTAATCAACATCGGTAAAGCCGGTCGTTCTCGTTGGTTAGGTATTCGTCCAACTGTACGTGGTTCTGTAATGAACCCTAACGATCACCCACACGGTGGTGGTGAAGGACGTTCTCCAATCGGACGTAAGTCTCCAATGAGTCCATGGGGTAAACCAACACTTGGTTACAAAACTCGTAAGAAGAAAAACAAATCCGATAAATTTATCGTTCGTCGTCGTAAAAAATAACGGGATTGAGCTACGGTTCAAACGAACCGTAGGACAATCACGAAGGGAGGTTCATTTATGGGTCGCAGCTTAAAGAAAGGACCTTTTGTAGATGACCATTTAATCAACAAAATTGAGAAGTTAAACGAAACTGACAGCAAGCAAGTAGTAAAAACTTGGTCTCGTCGTTCAACTATCTTCCCTCAGTTCATTGGTCATACAATTGCTGTATATGACGGTCGTAAACATGTACCAGTTTATGTTACTGAAGACATGGTAGGTCACAAACTTGGTGAATTCGCACCATCTCGTACTTACAAAGGTCACGCAAGTGATGATAAGAAAACAAGACGCTAATATGAGAGGAGGCTTTTAAATGCAAGCTAAAGCTGTCGCGAGAACAGTACGTATTGCTCCTCGTAAAGTTCGTTTAGTTGTAGATTTAATTCGAGGTAAGCAAGTGGGTGAAGCGCTAGCAGTGCTACTTCACACGCCAAAGGCTGCTTCTCCAGTCGTTGAGAAAGTATTAAAATCTGCTATTGCCAATGCAGAACACAATTATGAAATGGACGCTAACAATTTAGTTATTACTGACGCTTTTGTTAACGAAGGTCCAACTTTAAAACGTTTCCGTCCACGCGCTATGGGACGTGCAAGCCAAATTAACAAGCGCACAAGCCACATCACAATCGTGGTATCAGAAAAGAAGGAGGGATAATTCATGGGTCAAAAGGTAAATCCGGTCGGTCTTCGCGTCGGTGTCATCCGTGATTGGGAATCAAGATGGTTCGCTGGCAAAGACTACGCTGACTTATTACATGAAGACTTAAAAGTACGTGAATATATCGCTAAACGTTTAAACGATGCAGCTGTTTCTAAAGTTGAAATCGAACGCGCTGCTAACCGCTTAAACGTAACGATCCACACTGCAAAACCTGGTATGGTAATTGGTAAAGGTGGTACTGAAGTAGAATCACTTCGTAAAGCTCTTAACCAATTAACAGGCAAGCGTGTACACATTAACATCCTTGAAATTAAACGAGCAGATTTAGATGCTAAACTAGTAGCTGAAAACATCGCTCGCCAACTTGAGAACCGTGTATCATTCCGTCGTGCTCAAAAGCAAGCTATCCAACGTAGTATGCGTGCTGGCGCACAAGGTATCAAAACAATGGTATCTGGTCGTTTAGGCGGAGCTGATATTGCTCGTTCTGAATATTACAGTGAAGGTACAGTTCCACTTCATACACTTCGCGCTGATATTGACTATGCTCACGCTGAAGCAGATACTACTTATGGTAAACTTGGTGTGAAAGTATGGATCTATCGTGGAGAGGTTCTTCCTACTAAAAAGAAAACTGAGGAAGGAGGAAAATAATTATGTTATTACCAAAACGCGTTAAATATCGTCGCGAACATCGCGGAAAAATGCGTGGACGCGCTAAAGGTGGTACGGAAGTACATTTCGGTGAATTCGGTTTACAAGCTACTGAAGCTTCTTGGATTACAAACCGTCAAATCGAAGCTGCTCGTATCGCAATGACTCGTTACATGAAACGTGGCGGTAAAGTATGGATTAAAATTTTCCCTTCTAAACCTTATACTGCTAAGCCTCTAGAAGTCCGAATGGGTTCTGGTAAAGGTGCTCCTGAAGGTTGGGTAGCAGTTGTTAAACCTGGAAAAGTAATGTTTGAAATTTCAGGTGTATCTGAAGAGGTTGCACGTGAAGCTTTACGTTTAGCTGCACACAAGCTACCTGTAAAATGTAAGTTTGTAAAACGTGAAGAAATTGGTGGTGATTCTAATGAAAGCTAATGAAATTCGTGACCTTACCACTGCTGAAATTGAACAAAAAGTTAAGGCTTTAAAAGAAGAGTTGTTTAACCTTCGTTTCCAATTAGCGACTGGACAATTAGAGAATACTACTCGTATTCGCGAAGTGCGCAAATCGATCGCTCGTATGAAAACTGTAGTTCGTGAAAGAGAGATTGCTGCTAATAAATAATTAAGTCTGAGAGGAGGCTTTCAGAATGAGTGAACGCAACCAACGTAAAGTTTACACTGGCCGCGTAGTTTCTGACAAAATGGATAAGACTGTTACTGTTCTTGTTGAAACTTACAAAAAGCATTCGCTTTATGGCAAGCGTGTAAAATACTCAAAGAAATTCAAAGCTCACGATGAAAACAATACAGCTCAACTAGGCGATATCGTGAAGATCATGGAAACTCGTCCGTTATCAGCTACTAAACGTTTCCGTCTAGTAGAAGTTGTAGAAAAAGCTGTTATCATCTAATAGTTAAGATAGATCGGATAAGAATGATTCATCCGAAGGGAGGTTTCGTACATGATTCAACAAGAATCTCGTTTAAAAGTTGCAGACAACTCTGGTGCACGTGAGGTACTTACTATTAAAGTACTTGGTGGTTCAGGTCGTAAGACAGCAAACATTGGTGATGTTATCGTTTGTACGGTGAAACAAGCAACACCAGGAGGCGTTGTTAAAAAAGGTGACGTTGTTAAAGCTGTTGTTGTACGTACAAAAAGTGGTGTTCGCCGTACTGACGGTTCTTACATCCGTTTCGACGAAAATGCTTGCGTAATCATCCGTGACGACAAAGGACCACGTGGTACTCGTATCTTCGGACCAGTTGCTCGTGAATTACGTGATAACAACTTCATGAAGATCGTATCATTGGCTCCAGAAGTTATCTAATTGATATATAGAACAAATACAAAATGCCTTTTAAGGAGGTGCGAATAGGATGCATGTTAAAAAGGGCGACAAAGTAGTGGTTATCTCTGGTAAAGACAAAGGTAAGCAAGGTGAAGTACTTGCAGCTTTCCCAAAGAAAGACCGTGTACTTGTTGAAGGCGTGAACGTTGTGAAAAAACACTCTAAACCTTCTCAAGTAAATCCACAAGGTGGAATCGTTAGCCAAGAGGCACCTATCCACGTATCAAACGTAATGCCGTTGGATCCTAAATCTGGTGAGCCAACTCGTGTTGGGTACCAAGTTATCGATGGCAAAAAGGTACGTGTAGCAAAAAAATCTGGTGAAACTTTAGATAAATAATTAATGAAATGTGAAGGGAGGTTTAGTTCACATGAACCGTCTTAAAGAGAAATTTACAAAAGAGATTACTCCTGCTCTAGTTAGCAAGTTTAATTATGAATCTGTAATGCAAGTGCCAAAAATCGACAAGATCGTAATCAACATGGGTATCGGTGATGCTGTTTCTAACTCAAAAGCTTTAGATAACGCTGTTGAAGAACTAGCTGAAATCACTGGTCAAAAACCTGTTGTAACTCGTGCGAAAAAATCTATCGCTGGTTTCCGTCTTCGTGAAGGTATGCCAATCGGTGCGAAAGTTACTTTACGCGGCGAGCGTATGTACGAATTCTTCGATAAATTAGTATCAGTATCACTTCCACGTGTGCGCGATTTCCGTGGTGTATCTAAAAAAGCATTTGATGGTCGTGGAAACTACACGTTAGGTGTTAAAGAACAATTGATCTTCCCAGAGATCGATTATGATAAAGTAACTAAAGTTCGTGGTATGGATATCGTTATTGTTACAACAGCAAACACTGATGAAGAAGCTCGTGAGCTTTTAACTCAGTTCGGTATGCCATTCCAGAAGTAATAACTGCCAACGTTAAGCAGAGGAGGCGAAAATGTGGCTAAAAAATCAATGATTGCGAAGCAAAAACGCCAGCAAAAATTCCAAGTACAAGAGTATACACGTTGCGAACGTTGTGGACGTCCACACTCAGTACTACGTAAATTCAAGCTTTGCCGTATTTGTTTCCGTGAGCTTGCTTATAAAGGTCAAATTCCTGGTGTTAAAAAAGCTAGTTGGTAAAACCCAAGTTTGGGAAGGAGGTAAATTAATATGGTAATGACTGATCCTATTGCAGATTTACTAACTCGTATCCGCAATGCGAACATGGTTCGTCATGAGAAAATTGAAGTTCCTGCTTCTAACATTAAGAAGCAAATTGCAGAAATCCTTAAGCGTGAGGGTTTCGTACGTGATGTAGAATACATCGAAGACAACAAACAAGGTATTATCCGTATCTTCTTAAAATACGGTTCAAATAACGAACGTGTAATTACAGGCTTAAAACGTATCAGTAAACCTGGTCTACGTGTTTATGCAAAAACTAATGAAGTACCACGTGTACTTAACGGTTTAGGTATCGCAATCGTTTCTACTTCTCAAGGTGTTTTAACTGACAAAGAAGCTCGTCAAAAGCAAACTGGTGGAGAAGTATTAGCGTACGTTTGGTAATAAGTTTTAAATGTGAATGGAGGTGTAACTATGTCACGTGTTGGTAAAAAGCCTTTAGAACTTCCAGCAGGTGTTACAGTTACGAACGAGAGCAACACTGTAACTGTAAAAGGACCAAAGGGTGAATTAACTCGTACATTCCACCCTGAAATCGAAATTAAAGTTGAAGACAACGTATTAGTTGTTAATCGTCCTAGTGACAATAAAGAGCACCGCGCTCTTCATGGAACTACTCGTAGCCTTTTAGGTAACATGGTTGAAGGTGTTACTAAAGGATTCGAACGTGGTTTAGAATTAGTCGGTGTAGGTTACCGTGCACAAAAATCTGGTAGCAAATTAGTATTGAGCGTTGGATACTCTCACCCAGTTGAGATTACTCCTGAAACAGGAATCGAAATCGAAGTTCCTTCTCAAACTAAGATCGTTATTAAAGGTATTGATAAAGAACGCGTAGGTGCATTAGCTGCAAATATTCGTGACGTTCGTCCACCAGAGCCTTACAAAGGTAAAGGTATTCGTTACGAAGGCGAATATGTACGTCGTAAAGAAGGTAAAACTGCTAAGAAGTAATGCCGGTTAGGTAAAAGAAAGGAGTGCCCGAAATGATCACGAAGCTTGATAAAAACAAAGTTCGTAAAAAAAGACATGCTCGTGTTCGTGCGAAGTTATCTGGAACTGCAACTCGTCCGCGTTTAAACGTGTTCCGTTCTAATCAACATATTTACGCACAAGTTATCGACGATTTAAATTCAGTAACAATCGCAAGTGCTTCAACGTTAGATAAAGACCTGACTTTAGAAAGCACTGGTAACACTGAAGCTGCTATCAAAGTTGGCGAATTAGTCGCTAAACGCGCAGTAGAAAAAGGTGTAAACGAAGTAGTATTCGACCGTGGCGGTTATTTATATCATGGCCGTGTTAAAGCATTAGCTGACGCTGCTCGTGAAGCTGGATTACAATTCTAATTGTAAAAGGAGGGAAAATCATGCGTCGTATTGATCCAAATAAATTAGAGCTTGAAGAACGTGTTGTTACCGTTAACCGCGTAGCTAAAGTTGTGAAAGGTGGACGTCGTTTCCGCTTCGCTGCATTAGTTGTAGTTGGTGACAAAAACGGTCACGTTGGATTCGGTACTGGTAAAGCACAAGAGGTACCAGATGCAATCCGTAAAGCAATTGAAGATGCGAAGAAAAACTTAATTACTGTACCTATGGTTGGTACAACTATTCCACACGAAATCCTTGGACAATTTGGTGCAGGTCAAATTTTCTTAAAACCTGCTTCTGAAGGTACAGGAGTTATCGCTGGTGGCCCAGTTCGTGCGGTACTAGAATTGGGTGGAGTAAGTGATATTCTATCTAAATCTTTAGGTTCAAACACTCCAATCAACATGGTACGTGCAACTCTTAACGGTTTAGCTAACCTAAAACGTGCTGAAGATGTTGCAAAACTACGTGGCAAGACTGTAGAAGAACTGTTAGGATAAGGGAGGGATATGGAATGGCAAACAAACTAGCAATTACCCTTACTCGTAGCGTAATTGGTCGTCCAGAAGATCAACGTGTAACTGTTCGTACACTTGGCCTACGTAAGTTAAATCAAACTGTCGTTCAAGACGATAATCCTGCAATTCGCGGAATGATTAACAAAGTAGCTCACCTTGTTACAGTAAAAGAGCAATAAGTATAAATTGTCACTCTAAGGAGGTGCTCCGGAATGAAACTTCATGAATTGAAACCAGCTGAAGGTTCACGTAAAGTACGTAACCGTGTAGGTCGTGGTACTGGTTCAGGTAACGGAAAGACTTCAGGTAAAGGTCACAAAGGGCAAAACGCTCGCTCTGGCGGTGGCGTAAGACCTGGCTTCGAAGGTGGTCAAACTCCTTTATTCCGTCGTCTTCCAAAACGTGGGTTCACTAATATCAATCGCAAAGAATACGCGATCGTTAATTTAGAAGCTCTTAACCGTTTTGAAGATGGAACTGAAGTAACACCAGAATTATTAATCGAAACTGGTTTAGTAAGCAAAGCAAAAGCTGGCGTTAAAGTACTAGGAAACGGTACATTAAACTCTAAGCTAACTGTTAAAGCTGCTAAATTCTCTTCAACTGCTAAAGAAGCTATCGAAGCTGCTGGCGGTACAGTTGAGGTGATCTAATGTTTCAAACAATCTCCAATTTAATGCGCGTGCGTGAAATAAGACAAAAAATCTTTTTCACTTTGTTAATGTTAATTGTCTTCCGAATTGGTACATTTATTCCTGTACCAAGTGTTAATACGGATGTACTAAAATTGCAAGATGGGTTAAATGTATTCGGAGTTCTGAATACATTTGGCGGCGGCGCGTTAAAAAACTTTTCCATTCTTGCTATGGGCATTATGCCTTATATTACAGCATCCATCATCGTCCAATTATTGCAGATGGATGTTGTACCTAAGTTTACAGAATGGTCAAAGCAGGGAGATGTTGGGCGCCGTAAATTAGCTCAAGTAACTCGTTATGGAACAATTGTGCTTGGATTTATCCAGGCTTTAGGTATGTCTATAGGATTCAACAATATTTCGGGCGGACAATTGATCGCTAATCCAGGAATTTCTACGTATCTTCTAATTGCTACAGTGTTAACGGCAGGTACTGCCTTCTTAATGTGGTTAGGAGAACAGATTACTGCAAAAGGCGTAGGTAATGGTATTTCTATCATTATCTTTGCTGGGATTGCAGCTGGTATTCCGACAACATTAAATCAAATTTATGCACAGCAATTTGAAGACGTTGGGGATCAATTATTCATTCGTATCGTAACGGTAGTTTTAATTGCGATTGCAGTTTTAGCTATTATTGTTGGGGTTATTTACTTCCAACAAGCGCTACGAAAAATTCCTATTCAATATGCAAAGGGTTCAGCTGGTCGTAATCCTGTTGGAGGTCAATCCACTCATTTACCGTTAAAAGTAAATGCTGCTGGGGTTATTCCTGTTATCTTTGCAGTTTCATTTATTATCACACCACCAACAATTGCATCATTTTTCGGTCCAAATGATGTAACGACGTGGATTCAGAATACATTTGACTATACTAAGCCAATTGGTATGATAGTGTATGTAGCGTTAATCATTGCTTTTTGTTACTTCTATACATTTGTTCAAGTTAACCCTGAACAAGTAGCAGAGAACTTGAAAAAGCAAGGTGGCTACATCCCAGGCATTCGTCCTGGTAAAAGCACACAAGCTTATTTAACGAAAGTGTTATATCGTCTGACATTAATCGGTTCGATATTCCTTGCGTTAATTGCTGTGTTGCCGGTTCTGTTCATCAAAATTGCAAACCTACCCTCATCTGCTCAAATCGGCGGTACTAGTTTGTTAATTGTTGTCGGTGTAGCTCTTGAGACAATGAAACAACTTGAGAGTCAATTAGTGAAACGCCATTATAAGGGATTTATTAAGTAAAGCTGTTTAGTGGGAGGCAGGCTGCTTTCCCATTAAACGGATAAGATACTGAGGGGGAAGCAAGAAATGAATTTAGTGTTAATGGGCCTTCCTGGTGCTGGGAAAGGTACTCAAGCAGAAAAAATCGTTGAGCATTACGATATCCCTCATATCTCAACAGGAGATATGTTCCGAGCTGCAATTAAAGAAGGAACGCAACTAGGTTTAAAAGCTAAATCATTTATGGACCAAGGTAACCTTGTTCCTGATGAAGTAACAATTGGAATTGTGCGCGAGCGTTTAAACAAACAAGATTGTGAAAACGGCTTTTTACTTGATGGCTTCCCGAGAACAGTAGCCCAAGCAGAAGCTCTTGAAACAATTACAAAAGAACTAAACAAGCAAATTGATTATGTGATTAATATTGATGTAGATCAAAGCATTTTAATGGAGCGTCTTACTGGACGCCGCATTTGTAAAGATTGCGGAGCTACTTACCACTTAGTATTCAATCCTCCTGCGAAAGAAGGAGTTTGTGACAAATGTGGCGGAGAGCTTTATCAACGTGCAGATGACAATGCTGAGACGGTTTCAACTAGACTTTCAGTTAATGTTAAACAATCTCAACCTCTACTTGATTTTTATCAAGAAAAAGGTTATCTACGCAATATTAATGGTAATCAAGATATTAACATTGTGTTTGAGGATGTTCGTCAATTACTTGCTGGGGTTAAGCAATGATCATTTGCAAGACACCAGAGGAAATTGAGGTCATGCGTGAAGCTGGACGAATCGTGGCTTTAACTCATCAAGAGTTGAAAAAACATATCGTTCCAGGTATTACGACTATAGAATTGGATGCAATTGCTGAAAATTTTATTCGTCAACATGATGCAATTCCGTCTTTTAAAGGGTATAATGGTTTTCGCGGCAGTGTATGTGCTTCTGTGAATGAAGAATTAGTTCATGGTATTCCGGGAGAACGCAAGCTTAATGAAGGGGATATCATCAGTTTAGACATCGGAGCTAAATTCGGTGGCTATCATGGTGACTCAGCTTGGACATATGGAGTAGGAAAGATTTCATTAGAAAATCAAGAGCTGCTTGATGTGACTGAGCAATCTCTCTACAAAGGATTAGCAGAAGCGAAGCCGGGTGAGCGTTTGTCGAATATTTCACATGCTATTCAACAGTACGCAGAATCACGTAACTTTTCGATTGTAAGAGAATATGTTGGCCATGGTGTCGGCAAAGACTTACATGAAGATCCGCAAGTACCTCATTATGGTCCACCGAATAAAGGACCGCGTCTACGTCCAGGCATGGTATTGGCAGTTGAGCCAATGGTGAATGCTGGTATGCGATATGTAAAGACATTACCTGATAACTGGACAGTTGTGACAGTGGATGGTAAAATGTGTGCGCACTTCGAACATACTATTGCAATTACTGAGACGGGATATGAAATTCTGACAGCATTGTAATGTTAAAGGATGTTATCTCTATCCATTCCTCGCTAGATGCACTGGACAGTAAACAGTAATTATCTAAATTCACGATGATCGTTTTTCGTCTGAATTGCTGTTAAAATGGTAAAGATGTATATTAGCGTCAATCATCTTGAATTTAATGATTACGATCTCCGGATGTTCAGAACAGGTTCTTTTTAAGTCGTTTAATGATAGCTTGTTACTGTTTCAAAGAAAGGAGAGCACTTTAATGGCAAAAGACGATGTAATTGAAGTTGAAGGTACAGTTGCTGAGACTTTACCTAACGCTATGTTCAAGGTAGAATTAGAAAATGGTCATACAGTACTTGCTCACGTATCAGGAAAAATTCGCATGCATTTCATTCGAATCTTACCTGGTGATAAAGTAACTGTAGAATTGTCACCATACGATTTAACTCGCGGTAGAATTACGTACCGTTTCAAATAAAACCTATGCACTCCGTACTATCAAGGAGGTATGAAACATGAAAGTCAGACCATCAGTTAAACCAATCTGCGAAAAATGTAAAGTTATCCGTAGAAAAGGTAAAGTAATGGTAATTTGTGAAAACCCTAAGCATAAACAAAAACAAGGTTAATCAATAAGGAGGTGCACTATTCATATGGCACGTATTGCTGGTGTTGATATTCCTCGTGACAAGCGTGTAGTAATTTCATTAACATACATTTTCGGTATTGGTCGTCCAACTGCTGAAAAAGTTCTAGCTGAAGCTGGAGTTTCTGAAGATACTCGCGTTCGTGACTTAACAGAAGAAGAATTAGGTAAAATTCGTGATATTTTAGATAGCTATAAAGTAGAAGGCGATATTCGTCGTGAAGTTTCTTTAAACATCAAACGTTTAATTGAGATTGGTTCATACCGTGGTATCCGCCACCGTCGTAGTTTACCAGTTCGTGGTCAAAACAGTAAAAACAATGCTCGTACACGTAAAGGCCCACGCCGTACTGTAGCGAACAAGAAGAAATAATTAGTAAGGGAGGTCATTAACAGATGGCACGTAAAACTAATACACGTAAACGTCGCGTGAAAAAGAATATTGAAGCTGGTGTAGCTCATATTCGCTCAACGTTTAACAACACTATTGTAACAATTACAGATGTTCACGGTAATGCGATTGCTTGGTCTAGTGCAGGCGCACTTGGCTTCAGAGGTTCTCGTAAATCCACTCCATTTGCTGCGCAAATGGCTGCTGAAGCTGCTGCAAAAGTTTCTATGGATAACGGAATGAAAACTCTTGAAGTTACAGTTAAAGGCCCTGGTGCTGGTCGTGAAGCAGCTATCCGTGCTCTTCAAGCTGCAGGTTTAGAAGTAACAGCTATTAGAGATGTTACTCCTGTACCTCACAACGGATGCCGCCCACCAAAACGTCGTCGTGTATAATTAATATGTATAGATTCTATTTCGTTGTCTATAATGATGATGGTGTAGAATTTATTCATGCAACGAAATGTTTTCCATTTGTTGTGCACATTCGGGAACTGTCTAATAGGGAATTTCGGTTAGGCATTTGAGAAATCAGCCGTCTAGCCGAGGTTTCGACGTTTTGAAGGAGGGTTTATATTGATAGAGATTGAAAAGCCAAAAATCGAAACGGTAGAAATCAGCGATGATAGAAAGTACGGTAAATTCGTCGTCGAACCACTTGAGCGTGGATATGGTACTACTTTGGGTAACTCCTTACGTCGTATCCTATTATCCTCACTCCCTGGTGCAGCTGTAACATCTATTCAAATTGAAGGTGTATTACATGAATTTTCAACAGTTCCTGGAGTTGTTGAAGATGTAACAAACATCATTTTAAACGTTAAAAAGTTAGCGTTAAAGATTTACTCTGATGAAGAGAAAACACTTGAGATCGATGTTAAAGGTCCTGGTACAGTAACGGCTGCTGACATTCAAGCAGACAGTGATATCGAAGTTCTAAATCCGGATCTTCATATTGCAACACTTGAGTCAGATGCTCATTTCCGTATGAGACTTACTGCTCGCACAGGTCGAGGTTATAATCCTGCCGATGCTAACAAGCGTGAAGACCAACCAATTGGTGTACTTCCAATTGACTCAATCTATACGCCTGTTACTCGCGTATCGTATTATGTAGAAAATACTCGTGTTGGTCAAATGACAAATTACGATAAGTTAACGTTGGATGTTTGGACTGACGGTAGCATCGAGCCAGAAAAAGCTGTTGCTTTAGGTGCAAAGATTCTAACGGAACACTTAAATATCTTCGTTAACTTAACAGATGAAGCTCAAAAAGCAGAGATCATGGTAGAAAAAGAAGAAGACCAGAAAGAAAAAGTTCTAGAGATGACGATCGAGGAACTGGATTTATCTGTTCGTTCTTACAACTGCTTAAAACGAGCAGGCATCAATACTGTACAAGAGCTTGCTAATAAAACAGAAGAAGATATGATGAAAGTTCGTAACTTAGGCCGTAAATCTTTAGAAGAAGTTAAAGCTAAACTTGAAGAATTAGGTTTGGGTCTACGTAAGGACGACTGATTATATCTACCTGTTTAACTACTTAACAAAGGAGGGGACCTCACATGTCTTACCGTAAATTAGGTCGTACAAGCGCACAACGCAAGGCGCTTCTTCGTGATTTAACAACTGATTTAATCATCAGTGAACGCATTGAGACAACTGAAGCTCGTGCAAAAGAATTACGTTCAACTGTTGAAAAAATGATTACTTTAGGTAAACGTGGAGATCTACACGCTCGTCGTCAAGCTGCATCTTACATCCGTAATGAAGTAGCTAACGAGGAAGCTGGTCAAAGCGCTTTACAAAAACTATTCAGCGATATCGCTACTCGCTACGAAGATCGCCAAGGCGGTTACACTCGTATCTTAAAAGTTGGACCTCGCCGTGGTGACGGTGCTCCAATGGTTATCATTGAATTAGTTTAATATTTTTAATACAGATAGAAAAGGGCGAGACAGTGTGTAACTAGTCGTTGCCCTTTTTTTATACCTTAAACCGGGTAAATAGCGTAAAAAACCAATGTAGGCAATGCTGCAATAGAAAAAGCTGAGAGGAAGATAGCGTTGAAAGAAATGTCTTTAGAGGTAAAAGATTTATGCTTTCGATACGATCCTGAAGCAGACCTAACATTAGATCACCTTTCTCTCTCTGCTTATAAAGGTGAATGGTTAGCGATAGCTGGACATAATGGATCTGGTAAATCGACGCTGGCACGAATTCTAAACGGCCTTTTGCTACCTGAAAAAGGAACGGTTCGAGTGGGCGATACTCTTTTATCTGAAGAAACAATATGGGATGTGCGCAAGCAGATTGGAATGGTGTTTCAAAACCCAGATAATCAATTTGTTGGCTCAACCGTTCAAGATGATATTGCGTTTGGGCTTGAAAACAACGGGATTCCATTTGAGATTATGGAAAAACGTATACCTGAAGCAATCGAAATGGTCAATATGAGTGCTTTTCTGGATCAAGAGCCTCATCAGCTATCAGGTGGACAAAAACAGCGTGTGGCCATTGCGGGTATAATTGCCGTACAGCCATCTGTCATCATTCTAGATGAAGCAACATCTATGTTAGATCCTATTGGACGAACTGAAGTACTTGAAACTGTTAGAAAATTAAAAGAAGAAAAACAACTGACGGTTATTTCAATTACCCACGATTTAGATGAAGTAGCAATGGCTGACAGAGTCGTTGTGATGAACAAAGGGAAGATTTATGCAACAGGTACTCCACGCGAAGTATTTGCATTAGGTTCCAAGTTAACGGATATTGGACTAGACTTGCCGTTTTCCGTTAAACTAAGCCATCGTTTTGCTTCCGTAGGAATTCCTTTATCAAAAATTCATTTAACAGATGAGGACTTGGTGGACGAACTATGGACATTATATTCAAAGAAGTAGAGCATCGTTATCAAGTTAATACACCATTTGAACGAATTGCTCTACATGACTTAAATTTAAGCATTCAATCAGGTACATTTTTGGCTGTTATTGGCCATACTGGTTCTGGGAAATCAACAATCATACAGCATCTGAATGCTTTATTGAAGCCAACTGCTGGTGAAATTCAAATCGGTGAGCGCACCATTAAAGCCAATCGAAAAGAAAAGAATTTAAAAGCTATTCGTCAGCAAGTAGGCGTGGTGTTTCAATTTCCAGAACATCAGCTTTTTGAAGAAACGGTGGAAAAAGATATAGCTTTTGGACCAATGAATTATGGCGTTTTGGAAGAAGAAGCAAAGCAAAAAGCACGAGAGCTTATCAAGTTAGTGGGGTTGCCAGAAGACATTCTCACCAGATCTCCTTTTGATTTGAGTGGTGGACAAATGCGTCGTGTAGCGATAGCAGGTATTCTAGCGATGAATCCTAATGTGCTAATTTTAGATGAGCCAACTGCTGGATTGGACCCTAGAGGCCGTCAAGAAATTATGAATATGATTTATCGTCTTCATAAAGAAAAAGGCTTGACGACGATTCTCGTGACTCACAGCATGGAAGATGCAGCTATGTACGCTGATGAGCTAATTGTAATGAATAAAGGAACGATTGCGATGAAAGGGTCACCTAGAGAAGTTTTCGTTCAGCATACGCAGCTAAAAGAATATGGATTGGATGTTCCAGAATCGCTTCGCTTTATGCTGAAGCTGCAAGAGAAATTTCAGCTTGAAGCATCGGATACGGTTATTACCTTTTCTGAAGTGGTAGAGAAAGTGCAGCACCTTATGCAGCAAGGTGAACGAATATGATGAACTCAATCATTATTGGTAAGTATGTCCCGGGTCATTCTGTTGTCCATCGAATGGATCCTCGGGCCAAGCTGCTTCTCGTATTTGCGTATGTATTAATTGTGTTTTTAGCAAATAACCCTATCGGCTATGCTTTTTTAGGTGTGTATACCCTTGTGATAGTGGCCATGAGTAAAGTGCCCGTTTCCTTTATTTTAAGAGGGTTAAAGCCCGTTCTATTTATTATTATCATCACGTTTCTTTTGCACATTTTTATGACGAAGGAAGGTCCTCTTTTGTTTGAATGGGGATGGTTTTCTGTCTATAAAGGCGGCCTTATTCAAGGTGTTTTAATTTCCTTGCGCTTCTTGTTCTTAATTTTAATTACGACGATGCTAACGTTAACGACTACGCCCATTGAAGTAACAGATGGAATGGAAAGCTTGTTGAATCCATTTAAAAAGCTCAAGCTTCCTGTTCATGAATTAGCTTTAATGATGTCCATTTCTCTTCGCTTTATTCCTACATTGATGGAAGAGACAGATAAAATTATTAAAGCGCAGACAGCACGAGGAGTGGACTTTAGCAGCGGTCCCGTTACGGATCGGTTGAAAGCTGTCGTTCCTTTGCTTGTTCCTTTATTTATAGGTTCATTTAAGCGTGCTGAAGAGCTAGCTATTGCCATGGAGGCAAGAGGATATAAAGGCGGAGAAGGGCGTACAAAGTATCGTCAATTAAAATGGGGAAGCATAGATACAATTATGCTTTTACTTCTGCTGGCAGTAGCAGTTGTTTTAGTGCTGATTAGAACGTAAAGATTGTTTGGTGAAAAGATGAAACGTTTAAAATGTATAGTTGCATACGACGGCACACACTTTTCAGGTTATCAAGTTCAGCCCAATAAGCGAACAGTTCAACTGGAGATTGAAGCCGTTTTAGAGAAAATGCATAACAAAAAAGTTCCGATTTACGCCTCTGGACGAACGGACACAAATGTTCATGCACAGGGGCAAGTCATTCATTTTGACACAAACCTAAATATTCCATGTGATAAGTGGAAAAAAGCATTGAATTCAATGCTACCAGATGATATTGTAATGAAGAATGTATGTGAAGTTGATGCACATTTTCACGCCCGGTATGACGTTACTTCAAAAGAGTATCGCTATCATATTTTGCGCGGCGAAGATCGAAATCCTTTCACTCGTTCTTATGCATACCATTACCCTTATCCATTAGACTACTCAAAAATGAAAAAAGCCATCACATATTTACTCGGTACACACGACTTTACAAGCTTTTGTTCAGCGAGGACAGAAGTGGAAGATAAGATTCGTACGATTTACAAGATTGATATGTATGAAGAGAATAGTCAGCTTGTGTTTAGATTCGTTGGAAGTGGCTTTCTGTATAATATGGTTCGTATTCTTGTTGGAACGCTTTTAGAAGTAGGACAAGGCCGTATTGAACCAGATGCTATAAAAGATATTCTAGAAAGCAAATCACGTCCTCGTGCAGGGAAAACTGCGCCTTCGCAAGGACTATATTTATGGCGCGTTTTCTATGACAACTAAACCTGGTGTAACATTTTCTTGACATTAGTAGCTTAAAGATATAATATATCATATGGTATGTATTTTAACCCCACGGTTAGCCCCGGAAATTAATCGTGTTGAAATAGAAGGTTGAAATAATTTTATAATTGATGATGAAAATTAGGAGGGAAACTCATGCGTACAACTTTCATGGCGAAAGCAAACGAAGTAGAGCGTAAATGGTATGTTGTCGATGCTGAAGGTAAAACTTTAGGTCGTTTAGCAAGTGAAGTAGCATCAATCTTACGCGGTAAACATAAACCAACTTTTACACCACATGTTGATACTGGTGATCACGTGATCCTTATCAATGCGTCAAAAATCGAATTAACAGGTAAAAAATTAACTGATAAAATTTATTACCGTCACAGCATGCACCCAGGTGGTTTGAAACAACGTACAGCATTAGAAATGCGTACTAACTACTCTGAGAAAATGCTTGAATTAGGAATCAAAGGCATGCTTCCAAAAGGTAGCCTAGGCCGTCAAATGTTCAAAAAATTACATGTGTATGCTGGTGAAACACATCCACATGAAGCACAAAAACCAGAAGTTTACGAACTTCGCGGATAATTAATAAGAGGAGGTTATTATCTTGGCACAGGTACAATATTACGGAACTGGTCGTCGTAAAAGCTCTGTTGCTCGTGTACGTTTAGTACCAGGTAACGGTCGCGTAACAATCAACGGTCGTGAAATCGAAGAATACATTCCATTTGCTGCACTACGTGAAGTAGTAAAACAACCACTTGCTTTAACTGAAACTGTAGGTAACTATGACGTATTTGTAAACGTTAATGGTGGAGGTTATGCAGGTCAAGCTGGCGCTATTCGTCACGGAATCTCTCGTGCTTTATTAGAAGCAGACCCTGAATACCGTGGAACATTAAAACGTGCTGGTCTATTAACTCGTGACGCTCGTGCGAAAGAACGTAAAAAATACGGTCTTAAAGGCGCTCGTCGTGCACCACAATTCTCAAAACGTTAATTTTATATTACGTTTCAAGCCTTGGTCTTTGGACCAAGGCTTTTTTTATTTGTTGTTTGCGTATGAGACGAAGGCTTGTGCAGACAATATGTAAAAAAGGGAGGCGTTATCGTGAACGAGGTTACATATTTAAAAGAAAAACGTTATGAAAAAGAAATGAAATATGAACGCAAAGTCCTAAGGGAACTATCGTTTGATTTGCTTCAAGAGAGGCTGCGCCGTTATTTTCATCCAATGTTTCAGTGGAATATGCTAGGAGACGAACATGTGGAGGAGTACTGTCTTGACATTGCTATCGAATCATTTTTATTAGGTGCCCGGGTGAGTAAACGTGGTAAAGGCTACGAAGATGTTCAGAAGCACAGTAAGCAAGAAGAGTCTCTTTTAATTGATACATTGTACGGAGCCGTCAGCATGTCTGTAACAGATCTTTATCAAGATGGTCTGTATTATTTGTGTCAAGGATATGTGCAAGACTGGTGGAAAGAAGGTTATCGAACCGCAGAAAAAAGACGCCGTTTACGTTTGCATTAAAAAGTACTCATAATTCCCGTTCTTGTCCCATATAGAAATAAATAGGTGAGGCAAGAAGGGAAGGGATAAAATGTCTAAAGTAAAAATAATGAGCACAATTATAGCGCTTCTTGTTCTTTTTGTCATTGTACAATATCAAATAGATCATAGAACATCATCCGGTTCGCTTTCACTTCCTCTTAGCGGGAAAGTTATTGTACTAGATCCTGGACATGGCGGTGTTGATGGAGGAGCGGTAGGAGAGGATGAGGTGCTTGAAAAAGAAATAACTCTTAAAATTTCGTTAATGCTTCGAGACTATCTGCAAGAGCAAGGGGCACTTGTTATTATGACGAGAGAAAAAGACGAAGACCTAGCGGCCAAAGATACAAGAGGATACAGTCGCAGAAAAGTAGAAGACTTAAAAAATCGCTTAACGATGATTAATAAATCCAACGCTGATTTGTACTTAAGTATTCACTTGAATGCTATTCCATCCTCTGCGTGGAGAGGGGCTCAAACTTTCTATTACGGATCCCTAAAAGAAAACGAGCAAGTGGCCAAACTCATTCAACAAGAGCTAAGAAATAATCTGGACAATACGACCCGTGAAGCAAAAGCTATTCAAACTCTTTACCTTCTTAAGCATTCTAAGCCACCCGGTGCTTTGGTTGAAGTAGGATTCTTGTCAAATCCTACAGAACGTAAAATGCTTCAATCGAAACGCTATCAAAAAAAGTTAGCTGAATCCATTTATGAAGGAGTCAGCCGGTATTTTACTGGAGAAAAGCCTAAATAAAAAGCATAGCACCCTTCTATTCAGAAAAATCTAATATGTATGATATACTTGATAGTATAAATAAATAGATTTTAACATGGTGGTGGGAGTATGCTAACGGAAAAGCAAGTAAAAGAAGTAGTAGGGGAAATTACAGATCCATTTTTAAATAAAAAACTATCAGAAACAGATGCGATTAAAGAAATAACAATCAAAGCTGAAAAACAGCATATAAGCCTGAAGATTGCTGTTGCAAAAACAGGTACGAGTGAACAGTTGAGCCTGCAAGGCACAATTGTAGAAGAATTAAAAAAAGCAGGTGTACAGTCGGTTGGACTGCGATTTGTTGAGTTTACGCCTGAGGAACTTCAGCAGTACCGAGCTGAGCAGCCGAATACTGGCAACTTACTAACTAGTCCGAATGCACCTGAATTTATTGCTATTGCCAGCGGTAAAGGAGGCGTTGGTAAATCAACAGTCTCTGTTAACTTAGCCGTTTCTCTAGCTCGTTTAGGAAAAAAAGTTGGTTTAATTGATGCTGACATTTATGGATTCAGCGTCCCAGACATGATGGGAATCACACAACGTCCTGTAGTAGAAGGTGAAAAGATTATTCCAGTTGATCGTTTCGGAGTAAAAGTTATTTCCATGGGCTTCTTTGTAGAAGATAATTCACCTGTTATCTGGCGAGGACCTATGCTCGGAAAAATGTTGACGAGCTTCTTTACAGAAGTTGAATGGGGAGAATTAGATTATCTTTTACTAGACTTACCCCCAGGAACAGGTGATGTCGCATTAGACGTTCACTCCATGCTTCCTGCTTGTAAAGAAGTGATTATTACAACACCACATCCTACAGCGGCATTTGTTGCAGCTAGAGCGGGTGCTATGGCTTTGAAAACCGATCATGAGGTCATTGGAGTTGTAGAAAATATGGCTTACTTTGAAAGCCAGCTAACAGGGGAAAAAGAGTATGTATTTGGTAAAGGCGGGGGTCCAAAACTGGCTGAGGAACTTCAGACAGAGCTGTTAGGACAGCTTCCGTTAAGTCAGCCTGATTGGAATGAAGAAGATTTTGCACCTTCCATTTACGACGAATCGCATCGTTTAGGTCAAATATATGGAGAGATTGCAAGCAAGATTGCATTTATTTGCGAAAATGAAAAAGCAGCAACAGGAAAATAATAAAAAGCACGCGCTGTTCGAGCGCGTGCTTTTTATTATTATACAGAGAGTTCAATCTGCGTCTTTTTTAAATCAAATGCGATGTTTTGTTTTAAGAGAGCTAAAAATGTTTTTCCAGCTGTACTTACGGTGTGAGACTGGTGCTTTAAAATGCCGATTGCAGGCCCCTCATGTAAGTCATGAATCGTTTTAACCACCACTTGATCCGGCGGAAGAGTTGCGCTTATTTGTGGAACAACGGCTATTCCTAAGTTTTCTTTTACAAAATGCTGAAGTGTGCTAATAGTGCCTAACTGGACTTTAGCAGGCAGCTGTCCTGTTCGTTCAAAGATTAGCTGCTCAATTTTCTTTTGAACGGAAGATTGCCCAGCTGTAATCAGCGTTTCGTGTATTAAATCTTTTGCAAAGATTGTTTTTCTTTTTGTTAGCGCATGATTGAATGGTAGTAGCAGCACAAGTTTTTCCGTTAGCAATGCCTCAAACTCTATATCTCTGAACGATTCTGATACAGTGCCAATCGCGAAATCAATTTCTTGATTGCGTATATGTTGATGAAGGTGCTTTTCGTCTGCAACGAGTAAGCTAATTTCTGTGTTGGGATATCTTTTTTTAAATAATGAGAGAATGGAAGGCAGTCGACTGCTTGCTGTAGGCTCTGCAGCACCTATACGGATCGTGCCAGCTTCGCCTGTTGAATAATCCTTTAAGGTATTATTTAGATATTCATATTCCTTTAGTAAAATATTTGCCCGTTCGTAAAAGATTTTACCTGCTTCAGTAAGTTTAATGCTTTTTCCTCGTTCTAAAAGCTTAAATCCTAGTTCGGATTCTAACTTTTGAATGTGCAGTGTAATGGTAGGCTGAGAGTACTTTAAATATTCAGCGGCTAATTGAAAGCTTCCTAAACGAACAATGGTTTGAAACGTTTTAATAACGCGAAATTCCATCGAATTCCCTCCTTTTGCTATAAAACGATTGTGTTAATTTCTAATATTTTACCATAAAGCTAAGAATTAAAGTTTACAATTCCAATAAAAATACTAAGTATTAAAAAATATAAAGAAGTCATTTAGGTTTTTTAATAAAAATAAATGACATAATTAAATACGCATCTCATGTGAGATGCGTATTTAATCACTGCTGTTGCTGTTCTCCCCCTGAGTCAGATCCAGCGGAAGAAGAACCACTATCGTCGCTGCTTTGTTTTTGTCCACCTTGTGTTTCTTCAGCGGCTTTCAAAAGAATGTCTTGAATTTTAGATTGATAAAGAGGGCTATCAAACGTTTCGGTCATAATCTTTTGTAAATAAGTGCGATATTCTTTACTCTTTAAAACAGTCAGTACTTCTTTTTCCATAGCCGGATCCTTTAAAACATCTTGAAGCATTCCTTGATATTCAGGATCTTTCATTAGTTGTTTGATGACCGTCTTATTTTCTTTTTCCAAACTTTTAGCAAAGCTTTCAGCAAACTTCGGATCATCCATGGCTTTTTTCCAAAATTCCACGCCCTTATCTGATACTAAGGTTTGAGAAATTGTATCTTTTATCGCGTTTTGATCCATTAAAATATCTTGTCTAACAGAAGGGTCTTTCATAATTGCCTCGACTGCTTTTTTTCCTTCATCTGTTTTTAAAATATCAACAACCATTTTCTTTGTTTGATCATAATCCATACCATTGTTCTCTTCATCTTGCGGTGCACAGGCTGTAGCTAAAAGCATACACATTCCTATATAAATGAGGAGCATGAGTCGCTTTTTCATAGTAATGAGCTCCTTTCCTAATATGCTTACGCTTAATATGAGATAATCAAGGTTTTTTATTCATAAAAGAGCTCTAGATTTTTCAAAACGTGATTGGTACAATTTATGAAAAGGTACAATTTTGTAACTTATGGGGGAGATGGAAGTGAATAGTCGAAATTGGGTTCGTCTATTTCTAACCACGTTAGCTGTTGGGGGTATAAGTACAGCTGTTGTTGGGTTTGCGGTGCGCTGGGGGGAATACGGTCACTTATTTCAACAAGGAAAGATAGGAGAAATTGTTGCTGTTTTAACATGGCTCGTAGGCGTAGGGTTTATTTTTAGTTTAATTAGCCAAATGGGGTTCTTTGCATATTTAACTATTCACCGATTTGGGTTGGGAATTTTTAAATCTGCATCTCTTTGGAAATCGGTTCAAATTGTATTTGTTTTATTTGTATTATTTGACGTTGCTTATTTTCGATATAAGTTCTTTCAACAAGCGGGAGAAGGCATAGGTAAGTATATTTTGTTAAGCGTTTTCTTGTTAGCGGTGGGGTTGTTAGTGGCGTATGCAAAGAAAAAGCAGACGAATAAAGAGGCTTTTGTACCAGCGCTGTTTTTTATGATTGTTGTAACGACAATTGAATGGTTCCCAGCGCTGCGAACGAATGAAGAAAGCTGGCTTTACCTTATGTTGTTTCCACTTCTAATTTGTAATATGTATCAACTTCTTATTTTGCCGAAACTTCTTACGCACGCAAGAATAGCAAAAGCAGACAAATAGTATATTTGTCTGCTTTTGCTTTCCATATACAGTGGGAATAAATCTTAGCGGATATCTTTTACTTGGGTTTTTGAATTTGAAATTAATGTTGAAATACTTACGTTTGAGACTTTTTTATTTTGTAATGAATTCTTGATATATGGAATAGCCTTTGCTGTTTGTTGAGCGGAGTCAGACGCGTGCAGCAATATAATATCTCCCCCGTCTAAAGGCTTTGTAACATTCGAGACAATTTTTTCAACCCCTGGATTTGTCCAGTCTTTAGAATCAATGCTCCAGTGAACAGTAGTATATCCTATATCTGCTGTTAATTTTAAGATGTCTTTATTAAATTGCCCGTTAGGAGGACGAAGAAGGTGAACATCTTTAAGGCCTAGAGAATCAAAGACTTTCTTTGATTTTGCAAGATCCTGTCTAATCTCATTAGGTTTTAGGCTTGTATAAGAAGTATAGTCATAGCCCATTGTGCCAATTTCGTGACCTTCTTTCTTAATGCGCTCTACAATATCTGGGTGACGTTCAGCCCATGAAGCAGATAAAAAGAAAGTAGCATGTTCAATATGCTGTCTTTTTAGTTCATTCAGAATGGGAATAGCTCTTTCATCTCCCCAGCTGATGTTAAAGGTCAGAGCAACTTCCGGATTTTTATCATCCGCCTTATAAACAGCTCTTGGACCGTTATCCGTTGAAAACACGGGAAAGTGAAACGTCTGCTGAGCATAGAGAAAAAAACTTGTAAAAAACGCAGCAACTACGATAAGCATGGTCTGTTTGATTCTTTTGGCTCGAATAGTATAAAACATATTCATTTTGTCACCTCATTTAATAAGTAGTACTTGTCTAATTTGTATGCGTTTTGTCTACAATTAATAACAGGTAAGGAAAAGAACAACTGATTTTATTTTGATGTGTGAGAATCAATGTCGCAAAAAGCAGGTGAATCAATGAAAATTTGTTTATTTAATCAGGTGGAGTGTTTAGAGTTAGAAGCACTACTTAGAGAAGAAATAAAGAGATCAAACGTTGCTTTTCAACAAAGTTTGAATCATGTAGTTCTTGAACGAAACATTCAAGAAAAGTATCAAATCCTTTCAAAGATCTTGCTAAGATTCGGCGAAAGCAGGGAAGTAAATAAGATTTTTTGATAAAACAAAAAAAACTTTTCAAAAAGTGTTGACTTTTATATAGCACAGATGTTAAATTATTAAATGTCGCTGATGAGTGATTGGAAAACAATCGCAATTCATCAGAAATAAAATATTGAAAAGTTGTTGACAAATGAAAGACAACTTGTTAATATAAGAAAGTCGCTCAAGAGCGGCGGTTGAACTTTGAAAACTGAACAAAGCGACAAACGTCAACGTTAATTTTTATTTTTTAAATGAGAAAGTCAAACATTTCTTCGGAGAGTTTGATCCTGGCTCAGGATGAACGCTGGCGGCGTGCCTAATACATGCAAGTCGAGCGAACTGATTAGAAGCTTGCTTCTATGACGTTAGCGGCGGACGGGTGAGTAACACGTGGGCAACCTGCCTGTAAGACTGGGATAACTTCGGGAAACCGAAGCTAATACCGGATAGGATCTTCTCCTTCATGGGAGATGATTGAAAGATGGTTTCGGCTATCACTTACAGATGGGCCCGCGGTGCATTAGCTAGTTGGTGAGGTAACGGCTCACCAAGGCAACGATGCATAGCCGACCTGAGAGGGTGATCGGCCACACTGGGACTGAGACACGGCCCAGACTCCTACGGGAGGCAGCAGTAGGGAATCTTCCGCAATGGACGAAAGTCTGACGGAGCAACGCCGCGTGAGTGATGAAGGCTTTCGGGTCGTAAAACTCTGTTGTTAGGGAAGAACAAGTACGAGAGTAACTGCTCGTACCTTGACGGTACCTAACCAGAAAGCCACGGCTAACTACGTGCCAGCAGCCGCGGTAATACGTAGGTGGCAAGCGTTATCCGGAATTATTGGGCGTAAAGCGCGCGCAGGCGGTTTCTTAAGTCTGATGTGAAAGCCCACGGCTCAACCGTGGAGGGTCATTGGAAACTGGGGAACTTGAGTGCAGAAGAGAAAAGCGGAATTCCACGTGTAGCGGTGAAATGCGTAGAGATGTGGAGGAACACCAGTGGCGAAGGCGGCTTTTTGGTCTGTAACTGACGCTGAGGCGCGAAAGCGTGGGGAGCAAACAGGATTAGATACCCTGGTAGTCCACGCCGTAAACGATGAGTGCTAAGTGTTAGAGGGTTTCCGCCCTTTAGTGCTGCAGCTAACGCATTAAGCACTCCGCCTGGGGAGTACGGTCGCAAGACTGAAACTCAAAGGAATTGACGGGGGCCCGCACAAGCGGTGGAGCATGTGGTTTAATTCGAAGCAACGCGAAGAACCTTACCAGGTCTTGACATCCTCTGACAACTCTAGAGATAGAGCGTTCCCCTTCGGGGGACAGAGTGACAGGTGGTGCATGGTTGTCGTCAGCTCGTGTCGTGAGATGTTGGGTTAAGTCCCGCAACGAGCGCAACCCTTGATCTTAGTTGCCAGCATTTAGTTGGGCACTCTAAGGTGACTGCCGGTGACAAACCGGAGGAAGGTGGGGATGACGTCAAATCATCATGCCCCTTATGACCTGGGCTACACACGTGCTACAATGGATGGTACAAAGGGCTGCAAGACCGCGAGGTCAAGCCAATCCCATAAAACCATTCTCAGTTCGGATTGTAGGCTGCAACTCGCCTACATGAAGCTGGAATCGCTAGTAATCGCGGATCAGCATGCCGCGGTGAATACGTTCCCGGGCCTTGTACACACCGCCCGTCACACCACGAGAGTTTGTAACACCCGAAGTCGGTGGAGTAACCGTAAGGAGCTAGCCGCCTAAGGTGGGACAGATGATTGGGGTGAAGTCGTAACAAGGTAGCCGTATCGGAAGGTGCGGCTGGATCACCTCCTTTCTAAGGATTTTTACATGACGTACGTTTTGACACTTTGTTCAGTTTTGAGAGTTCAATCTCTCAATTATAGAAAGCACACTACTTTCTTCTTATTAGATAAGAAGAATTTTGGTTGCGATTGTTCTTTGAAAACTAGATAACAGTAATTGCTGAGGAAAAGTGAAACTTTTCTTTAATCAAACCAATAAATAACACAACTTTATGTTGTACCATTTATTCGCTAATGGTTAAGTTAGAAAGGGCGCACGGTGAATGCCTTGGCACTAGGAGCCGATGAAGGACGGGACTAACACCGATATGCTTCGGGGAGCTGTAAGTGAGCTTTGATCCGGAGATTTCCGAATGGGGAAACCCACTGTTCGTAATGGAACAGTATCTTTATCTGAATACATAGGATATTGAAGGCAGACCCGGGGAACTGAAACATCTAAGTACCCGGAGGAAGAGAAAGCAAATGCGATTTCCTGAGTAGCGGCGAGCGAAACGGAATTAGCCCAAACCAAGAGGCTTGCCTCTTGGGGTTGTAGGACACTCTATACGGAGTTACAAAGGAACGAAGTAAATGAAGCGACCTGGAAAGGTCCGTCGAAGAAGGTAACAACCCTGTAGTTGAAACTTCGTTCCCTCTTGAGTGGATCCTGAGTACGGCGGAACACGTGAAATTCCGTCGGAAGCTGGGAGGACCATCTCCCAAGGCTAAATACTACCTAGTGACCGATAGTGAACCAGTACCGTGAGGGAAAGGTGAAAAGCACCCCGGAAGGGGAGTGAAAGAGATCCTGAAACCGTGTGCCTACAAGTAGTCAGAGCCCGTTAACGGGTGATGGCGTGCCTTTTGTAGAATGAACCGGCGAGTTACGATCCCATGCAAGGTTAAGCTGATAAGGCGGAGCCGTAGCGAAAGCGAGTCTGAATAGGGCGTTTAGTATGTGGTTGTAGACCCGAAACCAGGTGATCTACCCATGTCCAGGGTGAAGTTCAGGTAACACTGAATGGAGGCCCGAACCCACGCACGTTGAAAAGTGCGGGGATGAGGTGTGGGTAGCGGAGAAATTCCAATCGAACCTGGAGATAGCTGGTTCTCTCCGAAATAGCTTTAGGGCTAGCCTCATGTTGTAAGAGTCTTGGAGGTAGAGCACTGATTGGACTAGGGGCCCCCAACGGGTTACCGAATTCAGTCAAACTCCGAATGCCAAAGACTTATCCATGGGAGTCAGACTGCGAGTGATAAGATCCGTAGTCAAAAGGGAAACAGCCCAGACCACCAGCTAAGGTCCCCAAGTATACGTTAAGTGGAAAAGGATGTGGAGTTGCTTAGACAACCAGGATGTTGGCTTAGAAGCAGCCACCATTTAAAGAGTGCGTAATAGCTCACTGGTCGAGTGACTCTGCGCCGAAAATGTACCGGGGCTAAACGTATCACCGAAGCTGTGGATTGACATCTTTGATGTCAGTGGTAGGAGAGCGTTCTAAGTGCTGTGAAGTCAGACCGTAAGGACTGGTGGAGCGCTTAGAAGTGAGAATGCCGGTATGAGTAGCGAAAGACAAGTGAGAATCTTGTCCACCGAATGCCTAAGGTTTCCTGAGGAAGGCTCGTCCGCTCAGGGTTAGTCGGGACCTAAGCCGAGGCTGAAAAGCGTAGGCGATGGCCAACAGGTTGATATTCCTGTACCACCTCCCCGCCGTTTGAGTAATGGGGGGACGCAGTAGGATAGGGTAAGCGCGCTGCTGGATATGCGCGTTCAAGCAGTTAGGCTGATGAGTAGGCAAATCCGCTCATCATAAAGGCTGAGCTGTGATGACGAGGGAATTATAGTACCGAAGTTCCTGATTCCACACTGCCAAGAAAAGCCTCTAGCGAGGCGGGAGGTGCCCGTACCGCAAACCGACACAGGTAGGCGAGGAGAGAATCCTAAGGTGATCGAGAGAACTCTCGTTAAGGAACTCGGCAAAATGACCCCGTAACTTCGGGAGAAGGGGTGCTCTGGTAGGGTGTATAGCCCGAGAGAGCCGCAGTGAATAGGCCCAGGCGACTGTTTAGCAAAAACACAGGTCTCTGCGAAGCCGCAAGGCGAAGTATAGGGGCTGACGCCTGCCCGGTGCTGGAAGGTTAAGAGGAGGGGTTATCCTTTGGGAGAAGCTCTGAATCGAAGCCCCAGTAAACGGCGGCCGTAACTATAACGGTCCTAAGGTAGCGAAATTCCTTGTCGGGTAAGTTCCGACCCGCACGAAAGGCGTAACGATCTGGGCACTGTCTCAACGAGAGACTCGGTGAAATTATAGTACCTGTGAAGATGCAGGTTACCCGCGACAGGACGGAAAGACCCCGTGGAGCTTTACTGTAGCCTGATATTGAATTTTGGTACAGCTTGTACAGGATAGGTAGGAGCCTGAGAAGCCGGAGCGCTAGCTTCGGTGGAGGCGTCGGTGGGATACTACCCTGGCTGTATTGAAATTCTAACCCGCGGCCCTGATCGGGCCGGGAGACAGTGTCAGGTGGGCAGTTTGACTGGGGCGGTCGCCTCCTAAAATGTAACGGAGGCGCCCAAAGGTTCCCTCAGAATGGTTGGAAATCATTCGTAGAGTGTAAAGGCACAAGGGAGCTTGACTGCGAGACCTACAAGTCGAGCAGGGACGAAAGTCGGGCTTAGTGATCCGGTGGTTCCGCATGGAAGGGCCATCGCTCAACGGATAAAAGCTACCCCGGGGATAACAGGCTTATCTCCCCCAAGAGTCCACATCGACGGGGAGGTTTGGCACCTCGATGTCGGCTCATCGCATCCTGGGGCTGTAGTCGGTCCCAAGGGTTGGGCTGTTCGCCCATTAAAGCGGTACGCGAGCTGGGTTCAGAACGTCGTGAGACAGTTCGGTCCCTATCCGTCGTGGGCGTAGGAAATTTGAGAGGAGCTGTCCTTAGTACGAGAGGACCGGGATGGACACACCGCTGGTGTACCAGTTGTCTTGCCAAAGGCATCGCTGGGTAGCTATGTGTGGACGGGATAAGTGCTGAAAGCATCTAAGCATGAAGCCCCCCTCAAGATGAGATTTCCCATAGCGCAAGCTAGTAAGATCCCTGAAAGATGATCAGGTTGATAGGTCAGAGGTGGAAGCGTGGCGACATGTGTAGCTGACTGATACTAATCGATCGAGGACTTAACCAAACTTTAAAAGCGTAAGCTTTACTCAGCAACCTGTTATCTAGTTTTGAAAGAACAAAACTTTTTCAAAAAAGTCTTGCTTTCTTTATCAAATCATGTATAATATAATTTGTCTGGTGGCGATAGCGAAGAGGTCACACCCGTTCCCATACCGAACACGGAAGTTAAGCTCTTTAGCGCCGATGGTAGTTGGGACTTTGTCCCTGTGAGAGTAGGACGTTGCCAGGCTATTATTATTCCACAGTAGCTCAGTGGTAGAGCTATCGGCTGTTAACCGATCGGTCGTAGGTTCGAGTCCTACCTGTGGAGCCAACTGGCCCGTTGGTCAAGCGGTTAAGACACCGCCCTTTCACGGCGGTAACACGGGTTCGAATCCCGTACGGGTCACCATTTATTTTTATCTACATAATAGTGGAGGATTAGCTCAGCTGGGAGAGCACCTGCCTTACAAGCAGGGGGTCGGCGGTTCGATCCCGTCATCCTCCACCACCGTGCCGGTGTAGCTCAACTGGTAGAGCAACTGACTTGTAATCAGTAGGTTGGGGGTTCAAGTCCTCTTGCCGGCACCATTTATATCGGAGGGGTAGCGAAGTGGCTAAACGCGGCGGACTGTAAATCCGCTCCTTCGGGTTCGGCAGTTCGAATCTGCCCCCCTCCACCATTTTTATTGGGCTATCGCCAAGCGGTAAGGCAACGGATTTTGATTCCGTCATGCGTTGGTTCGAATCCAGCTAGCCCAGCCATAGAGAGCCATTAGCTCAGTTGGTAGAGCATCTGACTTTTAATCAGAGGGTCGAAGGTTCGAGTCCTTCATGGCTCATTTTAATAAGCGGAAGTAGTTCAGTGGTAGAACACCACCTTGCCAAGGTGGGGGTCGCGAGTTCGAACCTCGTCTTCCGCTCCATTTCTATATAAAAAAAACATATTGGGGCCTTAGCTCAGCTGGGAGAGCGCCTGCCTTGCACGCAGGAGGTCAGCGGTTCGATCCCGCTAGGCTCCACCATACATATAAACGTACAACCTTTAAGCAATTTGCTTAAAGGTTTTTTTGTGTAGTTTCTACAAATTAGAATTGTATATATATTCAAAAAAGTGTCGAGTTGAGCCATCGCTCATTTAGCCGTTACAATAAGAGAGTAGCAACATTTGTGATGGGGGGACATATTATGAATAAGCTTTCAATTATTGGAGTACCAATGGATTTAGGTCAAACTCGCCGAGGGGTCGATATGGGGCCAAGTGCGATACGATATGCAGGTGTTATGGAACGCATCGAGAATATTGGATATAGTGTAGAAGATAAAGGGAATATTGAAATTGCCTTAGCTGAACGAGTACATAGTGATGAAAATACAAACTTAAAGAATTTAAAAGCTGTAGCGGATGCTAGCGAAAGACTTGCTCAGACCGTAAGTGATGTTATTACAAATAAAAGGTTTCCTTTAGTGCTAGGGGGAGATCACAGCATCGCTATCGGAACACTAGCAGGAGTAAGTCGTCATTATAAAAATTTGGGTGTAATTTGGTATGATGCACATGGAGATTTAAATACAGCAGATACGTCTCCTTCCGGAAATATTCACGGTATGCCATTGGCGGCAAGTATAGGTATAGGAGACGAAGCATTGACTCGAATTGGTGGCTATGCCCCTAAAGTCAAGCCCGAGAATATTGTGATTATCGGAGCCCGTTCTTTAGATGAAGGAGAAAAAGAGCTAATAAAGGAAAAAGGAATTAAAGTGTATACGATGCATGAGATAGATCGAATGGGTATGACAAAAGTAATGGAAGAAACAATTTTATATTTGCGTGATAAAACAGATGGCGTTCATCTATCACTCGATTTAGATGGACTGGATCCACATGATGCACCTGGAGTAGGAACGCCAGTTATCGGTGGAATAAGCTACAGAGAAAGTCATTTAGCTATGGAGATGTTGGCAGAATCTCAGCTAATCACTTCTGCCGAGTTTGTGGAAGTGAATCCTATTTTAGATGAGCGGAATAAAACAGCTACCGTAGCTGTTGCATTAATGGGCTCACTTTTAGGAGAAAAATTAGTATAAAACATTATTGCCTACCAAAAGGTACATGAAACAAATGTGAAGATAAAAAAAAGAAGCTCTTAGTTCAGATTCTAGAGCTTCTTTATATAGAGAAAAACTTTTCATATTCATTTAATAGACCATCTAGCTCTGAGCTTACTCTCACCACTGTTAGTGATGATAAAGGATTTTCTGCTGCAAGAGTGACCATGTTATTTCTACATTCTTCAATTTGATTCAAAAGGTTTTCTTTTGTATGAGTCAAGCTTTCCACTCCTCTTCTTTTCATCTATACTAATTACATAACCTACGTACGATCTTTTTAAACGTATTTGACAAATTTTTGTTAAAATAATCAAGCATAAGTGAAACTTTATGATAAAGTACACGTATATATACTATCCCGCAATGGGCGGAGGTAACCGTTACATGGATTTATTATTAAAAAGAAAAATAAAAAAAGTAAAAAAAGGTGACCAGGATGCGTTTGCTGACATAGTAGAATATCACAAGGATAAACTTTTTCATCTATGTTATCGAATGCTAGGAAACCGGGAAGAAGCGCAAGACGCTGCACAAGAAGCGTTTATTCGAGCCTATGTAAATATTCATAGCTATGACACGAGTAAAAAGTTTTCCACCTGGCTATATCGAATTGCTACAAATCTTTGTATTGATCGAATTCGTAAAAAAAAGCCAGACTATTATTTAGATGCAGAAGTAGCCGGGACCGACGGGTTAAATATGTACTCTCAAATAGCTGCCGATCAGGCCTTACCAGAGGAAGAGCTAGAGCAAGTAGAATTGCAAGAATTCATTCAGTCGGAAATATTAAAGCTACCTGAGAAATATCGAACTGTCATTGTCCTAAAATATATAGATGAGCTGTCGTTAAAAGAAATCAGCGATATTTTAGACCTGCCTCTTGGTACGGTAAAGACTAGAATTCACAGAGGACGTGAAGCTTTAAGAAATCGACTTCGCCACTTGTAAGGAGTGAACTAAGAATGAAATGTCCAAAAATGTATGTAAACCTCATTCATGAGCATTTAGATGGAGATATTACAAAAGAAAATGAACTGTTATTAAAAGAGCATTTGCACCAATGCAAAGGTTGTCAGCAGCATATGCATCAGTTAAAAAGAACGATTGCATTTGTGCAAAGCACTTCTCATATAGAATTACCTATGAACTTTACAGCAGGTGTTATGGCCGGGTTACCACGTGAGAAGAATCGAATTCGAATGAATAGATGGTTTACAAACCATCCGATTCTTAGTGCAGCTGCTGTATTTGTGCTGTTAATGTCCGGCACGGTGTTTTCAGCTTGGGAAACGGATGAAGACTTTTCCGTTTCAAAGCAGCCGAACCTGGTCATTCACGATAAAACAGTCGTTGTACCAAAAGGTGAGACCGTAAAAGGTGATATTACTGTGAGAAATGGCGATATTAAAATTGAAGGAAAAGTAGATGGAAACGTTACTGTTATACATGGTGATAAGTATCTAGCTTCTGCAGGAGAAGTGACAGGCAATATTGAAGAGTTAGACAAGATTTTTGACTGGGTATGGTATAACGTCAAAACTCATGCCAAGCAAGCTGTTGACTTTTAATAGTTAAACATAAAACCGTCCGCTTATCTTGTTAGAGAGGAACAGTGGACGGTTTTATTTATATAAAAAGAAGGCTACATTATATAGGAACAAGGATTTAAAAATAAGATGTAATTTACAGTGTAATTTTGTTTTATGGTATAATAAAACGGTTATGTTATCTTTATTACATATATAGAGGAAGTGAGAAGATGCCTATTGGAGACCTGCCAATCCTCTCATATTTAGGAAAAATTGTTGATGTTCTCCTGGTATGGTTCGTCATATATAAATTAATTATGGTCATAAGAGGTACAAAAGCAGTACAGCTTTTAAAAGGAATCACGGTAATTTTAGTTGTCCGCTTTATAAGTAACTTCCTTGGACTAAATACGTTGCAATGGTTAATGGACCAAGCGTTAACGTATGGATTTTTAGCTATTATTATTATCTTCCAGCCAGAGCTGCGCCGAGCGCTTGAACAGCTTGGGAGAGGACGTTTGTTTTCACGCAGTAATTTGCCTGAAGAAGATGAACGTACCGTTACGATTGAGGCGATTATAAAAGCAACGCATTATATGGCTAAAAGACGCATAGGTGCATTGATCTCAATTGAAAGAGAGACGGGTATGGGTGATTATATTGAAACAGGTATACCGCTCAACTCTAATATTTCTTCTGAATTATTAATCAACTTATTTATACCGAATACACCACTTCATGATGGAGCGGTTATTTTACAGCGGGATCAAGTAGCCGCTGCAGCATGTTACTTACCTTTATCTGAAAGTCCTTTTATTTCAAAAGAATTAGGTACTCGCCATCGTGCTGCTGTAGGAATAAGTGAAGTAACAGATAGTGTGACTGTCATTGTATCTGAAGAAACTGGAGGCATTTCCGTTACCAAAAACGGTGAATTGTATCGTGAATTGACCATTGATACATTAAGAGAAATGCTAGAAAAAGAATTAGTCACAACTTCTAAAGCAACTTCTTCCACTCGTTGGCAATGGAGGTTGAAGAAGAATGGATAAATTGATGAATCGATCGTGGGTTATGAAAATTATCGCGTTGCTGTTAGCCTTCATGTTATATTTATCTGTTAATTTAGATGATGGTGCCAGTTCATCAAATAAAATTCTGAACCGAAGCAGTTCTGCCAACACTGGAGTAGAAACATTAACAGATGTTCCGGTTCAAGTATCCTACAATGCGAAGAACAGAATTGTAAGAGGTGTTCCGGATACGGTCATTATGACACTGGAAGGTCCTAAAAATATTTTGGCTCAAACAAAGCTACAAAAAGATTATCAAGCTTATATTGACCTTGATAATTTAAGCTTAGGGCAGCATAGAGTTAAGGTTCAGTATCGAAATATCTCTGATAATTTAAACGTAGTGGTTAAGCCTGATATTGTAAATGTAACAATTGAAGAACGCGATTCAAAACAGTTTTCAGTAGAGGCAAGCTATGATAAAAATAAGGTCAAAAATGGGTATGAAGCAGGGGAAGCAACCGTTAGCCCAAGAGCCGTCACGGTAACGGGCGCATCAAGTCAATTAGACCAAGTTGCTTATGTAAAAGCTATTATTGATTTAGATAATGCTTCAAAAACAGTGACGAAACAAGCAACTGTTGTCGCATTAGACAAGAATTTAAATAAATTGAATGTAACAGTTCAACCAGAAACGGTCAATGTAACAATCCCGGTGAAAAATATTAGTAAAAAAGTGCCGATCGATGTGATTCAAGAAGGCACGCCAGGCGACGGTGTCAACATTACGAAGCTAGAGCCTAAAACAGATACCGTGAAAATTATCGGTCCATCTGATTCTTTAGAGAAAATCGATAAAATTGATAATATTCCAGTGGATGTTACCGGTATTACGAAATCTAAAGATATTAAGGTGAATGTCCCTGTTCCAGACGGAATAGATAGTGTAAGTCCTAAACAAATTACCGTTCATGTGGAAGTAGACAAACAAGGTGATGAGAAAGACGCAGAAGAAACGGACGCAAGTGCAGCTGAGACTAAGTCATTTAAGAATTTGCCGGTTTCTTTAACTGGTCAATCCTCAAAGTACACGTATGAACTGCTTTCTCCTACTTCAGTAGATGCGGATGTAAAAGGACCAAAATCTGATTTAGATAAGTTAACGAAAAGCGGCATTAGCTTGTCAGCGAATGTAGGGAATTTATCTGCTGGGGAGCACACGGTTCCTATTATAATAAATAGTCCTGACTCTGTTACATCAACACTATCGACTAAACAGGCAAAAGTTCGTGTAACAGCGAAAAAACAATCAGGGACAAATGATGAGCAAACGGATAAAGAAACAAGTGGAAGCACGAGCGATAAAGAAACAAAGCCAGACACGGGAACTGGATCAGGATCAGGAACAAATCCTGGGACGGGAAATTCAGGTGATTCAACTGATAAACCAAGCGAAGAGACTGATACACCTGAAGACAATACAGATACACCAACAGATAATACAGAAACTGGTGACGATAGTAGTAATCAAAGTGATGAAAATTCTACACCCGTAGATGGACAGACAGATAATACATCAGGAAACTAAATGTTTTGACATGAAGGAGAGAAAATTAATGGGTAAGTATTTTGGAACAGACGGAGTACGAGGAGTTGCCAATAGTGAATTAACTCCTGAGCTTGCTTTTAAAATTGGACGCTTAGGTGGTTACGTTCTAACAAAAGATGCAGAGCGACCAAAGGTATTAATCGGACGCGATACACGCGTTTCTGGTCACATGTTAGAAGGAGCGCTTGTTGCAGGCTTGCTTTCAATTGGTGCAGAAGTTATGCGATTAGGCGTTATTTCAACTCCAGGGGTAGCGTATTTAACAAAAGCACTTGGCGCACAAGCAGGAGTCATGATCTCTGCTTCACATAACCCAGTTCAAGATAACGGAATTAAATTCTTTGGTCCAGATGGATTTAAACTGTCAGATGCACAAGAGAATGAAATTGAAGCGTTAATGGATAGTGAAACAGATCAATTACCAAGACCTGTTGGGGGAGATTTAGGTCAGGTAAATGACTACTTCGAAGGTGGACAAAAATATCTTCAATACTTAAAACAAACGGTTGATGAAGACTTCTCAGGTATTCATGTTGCATTAGACTGTGCGCACGGAGCAACGTCATCGTTAGCAGCACATTTATTTGCAGATTTAGATGCGGATATCTCTACAATGGGGGCATCACCAAACGGATTAAACATCAATGACGGTGTAGGATCTACACATCCGGAAGCATTAAGTGCCTTCTTAAAAGAAAAAGGAGCGGATGTTGGGTTAGCATTTGATGGAGACGGAGATCGTTTAATCGCAATCGATGAAAAAGGCGAGATTGTAGACGGTGATCAAATCATGTTCATTTGTGCAAAGTACTTATATGAACAAGGACGTTTAAAGAAAAATACGCTTGTTTCTACCGTTATGAGTAACTTAGGCTTCTATAAAGCACTAGAAGCTAGCGGAATTGAAAGTGCACAAACGGGTGTAGGCGACCGTTATGTAGTAGAAGAAATGAAAGCTAATCAATATAACCTAGGTGGAGAACAGTCAGGTCATATTATTTTCTTAGATTACAACACAACAGGTGACGGTATGCTTTCAGCTATTCAGCTTGTAAACATTATGCAAGCAACGAAAAAGCCTTTATCAGAATTAGCAGCTGAAATGAAGAAGTATCCTCAGCTTCTTGTAAATGTAAAAGTAACGGATAAGCATCATGTTACAGATAACGAGAAGGTAAAAGTGGTTATTGAAGAAGTGGAAAAAGAAATGAACGGTAATGGCCGAGTACTTGTACGCCCTTCAGGAACAGAGCCGTTAGTACGTGTTATGGTTGAAGCACAAACACAAGAAGAATGTGAAACTTATGTAACGCGTATCGTAGAAGTGGTAAAAGAAGAAATGGGCTTAGAGTAATTCATTAATTATATGCATAAGCGGTGACGTTTCAAGCTGCTTATGCATATTTTTATATTGTTGAGAAAAATTCTTGGAAATTATCTGATGCTAAAGGCTGTTTTTACAGATAGTAAAGAAGATAATTGACGTTTTCTCACTTCTTATTGTAATATTAAATCTGTTCGTCTCTTAATTTATGTAAAGGAGTGAACAATCTATTTTAAAAGTGAATACAAAGCGCCTGAACTAAGTAAAGGGACGGAAACGACTTAGTTGACGAGGAGGAGGTTTATCGAAGTATCGGCGGATGCCTCCCGGTTGTTGATTATCACGGCCGAAAACTTGATGTGAAAAACAATGAGGTGACTTATTGGACAAAAGCATTGAGATGATAATCATTGATGATGAAAAGAGACTCTCTTTTCATACATGAAGGAGGATTTTATCTATGTGCGGAATTGTAGGATATATTGGAACAGAAGATTCGAAAGAAATTTTATTACGTGGTCTTGAAAAGTTAGAATATCGTGGTTATGACTCAGCAGGTATTGCAGTTGTTAACAATGAAGGCGTACACGTATTCAAAGAAAAAGGCCGTATTGCAGAATTGCGTCAGGCAGTAGATAACAGTGTTGTAGCACCAGCAGGTATCGGTCATACGCGTTGGGCAACTCATGGTGTACCAAGCCAAGAAAATGCTCACCCGCATCAAAGTACATCTGGACGCTTCACGCTTGTGCATAATGGTGTAATTGAAAACTACGCTATTTTAAAACGTGAATATTTACAAGATGTAACGTTCAAAAGCGAAACGGATACAGAAGTAATCGTTCAGTTAATTGAAAAAATCGCAGCAGAAGGCTTAGATGTAGAAGAAGCGTTCCGCAAGACAGTAAGTTTGCTTCACGGTTCTTATGCACTAGCTCTTGTTGATAACGAAGATAAAAATACAATCTACGTAGCTAAAAACAAAAGCCCGCTTCTTGTAGGTGTTGGCGAAGGATTTAACGTTGTAGCAAGCGATGCTATGGCAATGCTTCAAGTAACAGATCAGTACGTAGAATTAATGGATAAAGAAACAGTAATTGTTACAAAAGAAGGCGTAACAATTAAAACGCTTGATGGTGAAGTGGTAGAAAGAGCACCTTACACAGCAGAGCTTGATGCAAGTGATATTGAAAAAGGTACGTACCCTCACTATATGTTAAAAGAAATTGATGAGCAGCCTTTAGTTGTTCGTAAAATCATTCAAGAGTATCAAAATGAAAACAATGAACTGCACATTGATGCAGACATTTTAGGAGCAATGGATGAAGCAGACCGCATCTATATCGTAGCATGTGGAACAAGCTATCATGCAGGCCTAGTAGGTAAACAATTCATTGAAACGTGGGCGAAGGTTCCGGTAGAAGTGCACGTAGCAAGTGAATTCTCTTACAACATGCCGCTTTTATCTGAAAAGCCACTGTTTATCTTTATTTCTCAAAGTGGAGAAACAGCTGACAGCCGTGCAGTATTAGTTCAAATTAAAGAACTAGGTTACAAAGCGTTAACAATCACAAACGTTCCGGGATCAACATTATCTCGTGAATCTGATTATACGTTATTACTTCATGCAGGTCCGGAAATTGCTGTAGCATCAACAAAGGCTTATACAGCTCAATTAGCAGTCCTATCAATTCTAGCGGCTGTAACAGCAAAAACACGCGGCATTGAATTAGAATTTGATTTAGTTCAAGAGTTAGCAATCGTAGCAAACACAATGGAAGTACTTTGCGACGACAAAGAAGAAATGGAAAGCATTGCTCTTCAATTCTTAGCAACAACTCGCAACGCATTCTTTATTGGACGTTCTGTTGATTATTATGTAGGTTTAGAAGGCGCGTTAAAACTAAAAGAAATCTCTTACATTCAAGCAGAAGGATTTGCTGGAGGAGAGCTTAAGCACGGAACAATCGCTTTAATTGAAAACAACACGCCAATTATTGCATTAGCAACACAAGAACATGTAAACTTAAGCATCCGTGGTAACGTAAAAGAAGTAGTAGCACGTGGAGCTAATCCTTGTATCATTTCAATGAAAGGATTAGAAACAGAAGAAGATCGCTACGTGATTCCGAAAGTTCACGAAACACTTTCACCACTAGCAGCGGTTATTCCTTTACAATTAATCTCTTACTACGCTGCATTGCACCGCGATTGCGATGTAGATAAACCACGTAACTTAGCAAAATCAGTTACTGTAGAATAATAAGGTTCTAGACACCCTTCTATTATAGAAGGGTGTTTTTGTATATAATTCTCATTGAGCTAAAAAATATATTTGCTTGCTTCATTTATTTTATATAATAGAGTAGGTAAATGAACGAAACTCATTTATAAAAAAGGAAGTGAAAAGTATTAGTGGAGTAGCTCAAAGTATAAAGTACGTGTTGCGAGGCATCTTTTTTGTCTTGTATTTTCCCTTTTATTTTGTATTTCAAATTTTGTGTAAGATATGGATATATTTTATCGCTAAGCCCCTCATATGGATAGGAACAAGAATTATTCAACCTGTCATTGATTTCATTTGGAGATACATTATACGTTTTTTATTCGTTTATCCTATTTCTTGGCTATGGAGTGTCCTCATCTATCCTTTTATTCTCTTCGTTTGGAAACGATGTTTTTTGCCTATAACTAGATTTATATGGAAGTATGTTTTATACCCTGTTTTATACATGGTTTGTTACCCTTGTTATCTTCTATGGAAATATGTTGTGCTGCCATTTTACAATGAAATTGTTATTCCCGTGGTTTCATTTTGTCAGCGTATATTCTTCTGTTTTTGGAAAGGAGTTAAGTGGACATAATTCATATGATCTACTATCCCCTACGGTGGATTTGGGTGAGATGTATATACAAACCGCTGAAAAAGGTATATACAAAAATCATTCAGCCTGTTATCAAATGGTTTTCTCATTTATTTAGTTAACGAAATATACCAAAAGATTGCTTGTCTTTTTTAGGTATTAAACTCGAAAGATAAGAGGGAATTGATGTATAATAAAAACGGATATATCATTGCCTATTTATTTTATTAGATTCAATTTTGAAAGAGAGTGAAACAATATGGGCCGTAAGTGGAACAATATTAAAGAAAAGAAAGCGTCAAAAGATGCTAATACAAGTCGTATATATGCCAAGTTTGGCCGTGAGATTTATGTGGCTGCAAAACAAGGTGAGCCAGATCCAGAATCAAACCAAGCGTTAAAAGTTGTATTAGAACGCGCGAAAACATACAATGTGCCAAAAGCAATTATTGACCGTGCCATTGAAAAAGCAAAGGGCGGTTCAGAAGAAAATTACGATAATCTTCGTTACGAAGGTTTTGGACCAAATGGCTCAATGGTTATCGTAGATGCTCTTACGAATAACGTAAACAGAACAGCTTCAGACGTGCGTGCTGCCTTTGGTAAAAACGGCGGTAATATGGGAGTAAGCGGATCAGTAGCGTATATGTTTGATCCAACAGCTGTTATTGGTGTAGAAGGTAAAGATGAAGAAGAGACGCTAGAACTGTTAATGGAAGCAGATGTAGACGTGCGTGACATTTTAGAAGAAGAAGATTCTGTAATTGTTTATGCTGATCCGGATCAATTCCATGCGGTACAAAAAGCGTTCAACGATGCTGGTATTACGGAATTTACAGTAGCTGAGCAAACGATGCTTGCTCAAAATGATGTAACTCTTCCTGAAGATGCACAAGCTCAGTTTGAAAAAATGATTGATGCATTAGAGGACTTAGAAGATGTGCAGCAAGTATATCACAACGTTGATTTAGGATAATAGTGAAAGAGGCAGACCTATCAAAGAGGTCTGTCTTTTTTTATAGGCCGTGTGAAAAGCATCTATTGACCCTTTCCCTTCGTTTGGAATATGGTAAGATAATGAATTAAGAATAGAAAATAGTAGAATTTTATAAGGAATAAATGGAGGGAAAGCAGTTGAAAAAATTAATGGTGGGGATGGCGTTAACAGCTACGCTTGCAACGGCTGTAACGCCTGGCTTTGGCTCAATTGGGGGAAATCAAGAAAAGGCATATGCAGCAACAGTTACATATAAAGTAACAGCAAGCAAGCTAAATGTGAGAAGCGGAGCGGGAACGAATTACGGGATTATCGGCAGCGTAGTAAAAGATCAAACACTATCTGTGGTGAGCAAAAGCGGAAGCTGGTACAAAATTAACTATAACGGCCGCACAGGCTATGTAAGCAGCGATTATGTACAGTCATCAGGAACAGCAACGCCACCAGCAGAAAGCACAACGTATACAGTAACGGCAAGCACGCTGAATGTAAGAAGCGGAGCGGGCACCAATTATGCATTTATAGGAAGTGTGACAAAAGGCCAGAAGCTGTCTGTGATGAGCAAAAGCGGAAGCTGGTACAAAATTAACTACAACGGCCGCACGGGGTACGTAAGCAGCGATTATGTACAAGCATCGGGAACAACAACGGCCCCAACAACGCCACCAGCAGAAAGCACAACGTACACAGTAACGGCGAGCACGCTGAACGTAAGAAGCGGAACAGGCACCAACTATGCATCTATAGGAAGTGTGACAAAAGGCCAGAAGCTGTCTGTGGTGAGCAAAAGCGGAAGCTGGTACAAAATTAACTATAACGGCCGCACAGGCTATGTAAGCAGCGATTATGTACAGTCATCAGGAACAGCAACGCCACCAGCAGAAAGCACAACGCATACAGTAACGGCAAGCACGCTGAATGTAAGAAGCGGAGCGGGCACCAACTATGCATCTATAGGAAGTGTGACAAAAGGCCAGAAGCTGTCTGTGGTGAGCAAAAGCGGAAGCTGGTACAAAATTAACTATAACGGCCGCACAGGCTATGTAAGCAGTGAATATGTACAGGCTTCAGCTACAGCGTCTCCAAAGCTCGTAGTCGATTCTTTTAAAACGTTAGGCAACGCTCAGCAAGTCATCTTGGTTACAGCAGATAACTACGATACGAAGTCTGCTAAAATTCAAACATTTGAAAAAGTTGATGGAAAATGGAAGCAAGTTTTAACTGCGAACGGTGTACTTGGACAAAAAGGATTCGCTTTAGCGAAAAAAGAAGGAGATATGGAGTCTCCGACAGGGAAATATACAATTGGCACAGCATTCGGACGCTATGCAAATCCTGGAACTAAGCTTCCATATCGAAAGATTACATCAAATGATGTGTGGGTAGACGATTCAAAAAGCTCTCTGTATAATACGTGGCAGCAAAAGCCAGCGAATGGCCGCTGGACGAGCGCTGAGAACATGGATATCCCGGCTTATGATTATGGGTTTGTCATTAATTATAATGAATCTAGAACCCCAGGAAAGGGAAGTGCAATCTTCTTTCATGTAGGAACAAATTATACAGCAGGATGTACGGCCACTTCTAAAGAACAAGTTGTCTCTATTTTAAAATGGTTAAATCCAGAGAAAAATCCAGTTATTATTCAATCTCCTGTAAGTGAATTAGATAAATATTAAGTTAGAAAGCAGCTGAACTCGTGTAATTCAGCTGCTTTTTTATGTAATTAAAAGCTTTGTCCGTCTGTGGTACGACAAAGTTAGTTTTCCTATTCATTGAATGAAAGCGTTTAATCTCTTACGATTAAAGTATCATCACGTAGAGAAAGGAAGAGAGCAAATGGCTCAATCTAATATAAAAGTAGCTGTACAAAAATTTGGGAACTTTCTAAGTTCAATGGTTATGCCAAATATCGGAGCATTTATTGCATGGGGACTTATTACTGCTTTATTTATTCCAACAGGCTTTTTTCCAAATGAAAGCCTTGCCAAACTAGTGGATCCAATGGTCAAGTATTTGCTTCCGCTGCTAATCGGCTACACAGGAGGAAAGCTTGTACACGATCAGCGCGGAGGCGTTGTAGGTGCTATCGCGACCATGGGCGTCATTGTTGGATCTGATATTCCGATGTTTCTAGGCGCTATGATTATGGGGCCGCTGGGCGGTTATATCATCAAGAAGTTTGACCAGTTTATTGAAGGTAAAGTCAAAACAGGATTTGAGATGTTAATTAATAATTTCTCAGCAGGTATTCTTGGAGGAATTCTAGCGATTCTAGCCTTTTTAGGAGTTAGCCCAGCTGTGGACGGATTTACAGGTGCACTTGTAGTGGGTGTAGATTGGATGGTTGCACATGGCCTTCTTCCTCTTACAAGTATTTTAATTGAACCAGCTAAAATTTTATTCTTAAACAATGCCATTAATCACGGCATTTTATCTCCGATTGGAGCAGAACAAATTCGAACAAACGGACAGTCCATTCTATTGTTATTAGAAACAAATCCTGGTCCGGGATTAGGAATTCTGTTAGCGTATTGCTTCTTTGGAAAAGGAACAGCAAAACAGTCAGCACCGGGAGCGGCCATCATTCATTTTATTGGCGGAATTCACGAAATTTACTTCCCTTACGTTTTAATGCGTCCTCTTCTAATCATTGCGGCTATTTTAGGAGGAATGAGCGGAGTATTTACATTTGTTCTTTTAGGAGGAGGCTTACAAGCCGTTGCTTCACCAGGAAGTATTTTGGCTATTTTAGCTGCTACACCAGGTAATGCAGGCAGCTATGTTGCAAATATCTCAGGTGTTCTTGTTGCAGCCGTCGTATCGTTTATTGTAGGTTCGTTAATTTTAAAAACGGGCAAGCAAACAGAAGATTTGGACGAAGCAGCTCGCAAAATGCAAGAGATGAAGGGCAAGAAGAGCTCTGTAGCAGGAAGCTTTACAAAACAGCAAGGCGACGTACCAGCAAGCGTTCAAAAAATTGTTTTTGCCTGTGACGCAGGTATGGGATCGAGTGCAATGGGCGCCTCTCTTCTTCGCAAGAAAGTTAAACAAGCAGATTTAAATATTTCGGTAACAAATACAGCTATCAGTAATATTCCAAGTGATGCTCAAATCGTTATTACACAGGAAGAGCTAACGCCAAGAGCTCAAAACAAAGTTCCAGATGCGTATCATATCTCGGTGGATAACTTTCTATCTAGCCCGGAATATGACAAACTAATTGATCAACTAAAAAATGATCATACTACTTCTAAGGCGGAAGAAGAAAAGAACGTATCTGCAGAAAACTATACAGATAGTAATGATGGTTTATTAAAAGAAGAAAACGTTTTCTTGAATCAGCACTTTTCTTCTAAGGAAGAAGCAATTCGATTTGCAGGAAGTGTGTTAGTAAAAGGCGGATATGTAGAAGAAAACTATGTTGAAGCGATGATTGAGCGAGACAATATGACTTCTACTTATATGGGAAATGACGTAGCGATTCCGCACGGTACCGAAGAAGCGAAAAAGAACGTTTTAAGATCAGGTTTTACAGTAATTCAAGTTCCAGAAGGCGTTGATTTTGATGGTGAGAAAGTTCGTTTGATTTTCGGAATTGCCGGAAAAGACGGCACCCATTTAGAAATTTTATCTGGTATCGCGATTACATGTTCTGATATGAACAATATTGAAAAGATGGTTCATGCCAAATCAGCTAAAGAATTAATGGCTATTATTCAAAGTAACTAACGGGATAGAAAGGCATGAGGATGCCTTTTTATCCTTTGTTTATAAATAAGAAAAGAGTTGATGTTCTTGTTTATTACTTCAAGAGAAAAATCAATCATTGAGTTAATTATTAAAACGGCAGGAAAGCATACAGCACTTACACTTGCTACTTTTTTGAATGTAAGTGTAAGAACCGTTCACCGAGATTTGAAGGCAATTGAATCAATACTTGAAAAATTTGATTTAAAGCTGATTCGTACACAAGATGAAGGACTAATGATTGAAGGTAAAAATGAACAAATTTTTCGTCTTATCCAAGAGCTGATGAAGATTAAAACGACGGATCAGTCTCCACAGGAAAGAAAATTAATTCTTTTAATTCTTCTTCTAGAAGAAGGAGATTCATTTAAATTACAAACGCTGGCTAAAGACTTAGAAGTAAGTATTACTACACTAACTGCTTATCTAGATGAATTAACAGAGTGGTTAACCACATTTGACGTTTTCCTTCATCGAAAGAGAGGGGTCGGAGTAGAGGTTCAAGCTACTGAAGCCAATAAACGGAACGCATTAGCCAATTATTTTCTTGTCCACTTTAATGAAGAGTTAATTGAATGTTTGTTTCTAGTAGAAAATCACCAGCATACGGATGAAACGATTTTGCATTATTTTTATCCGAATTATTTAGCAGAAGTAGACCGAATTGTACATCAAGCGATTAATCAGCATCATTCTAAGCTGGCTGACAGCGATTATATAGGGCTCATTGTTCATATTTGCATTATGATACAGCGAACGAAAAAGCAAATGTATCTAGAAGACGACGGCGGCCAAACGGAAGAGCTGGCGAGTGAACTGTTCTTAATGAAGGATATTTGCCGCGAAATTGAACGGGTATTTTCTCTTTCTTTCACGGAAAAAGATATTCATTTCTTAGCAGTACGGCTGCGTGCAGCTAAGTTCCAAACTACTAGAGACGTATATTACGACAGCGTAGTGGTTGGGCAGATTATTAAGAATATGATTTCTCATGTTTCTGTTCAGCTTAACACCGACTTGACCGGTGATTTTTCCCTTTACCAAGGGCTGCTTGCTCATATGGAACCGGCAATTTTTCGTCTTAAGCAAAAAATGGAGCTTTTTAATCCATTAACGGAAGAGATTAAGAAAAAGTATCCTGTTTTATTTATGGCTGTGAGAAACAGTATCGATCAAGAGCTGCCGGATTTAGTTTTTCCAGATGATGAAGTGGCATATCTTGTTTTGCATTTCGGTTCAACGCTAGTGCTAAAAGAAGAAGTCATGGAAATTCAGGCACTGATTGTCTGTCCAACTGGAATCGGCACTTCGAAAATGTTAGCTAGCCGTATTCGTAAAGAGATTCCGGAGATTAATTCAGTTGTCATTAAGTCGGTAAAAGAAATCAAAGAAGCGGCGCTTGAAGGGTATGACGTAGTGATTTCAACAGTAAGACTTCCTTTTTTAAATGTCGATTACATTTTAGTCAATCCACTCTTAACCGAAGAGGATATTCAGTCCGTTCAGAATTTTTTACAGAAAAACATTCAAAAGTTAACCAAAGATAAGGGCTATCGTTCGTTCCAATATAAAAATAAGACCGTCTCTACACAAAAACCGTCTTTTGAGGAAACGATGAAGCAAATTAAAGATGTGCATGGAAGTATCGAATCAATTCTTCAAAACCTTAGAATGTATCGATTTTCGGATGCAGTGAGTCATGATCAAGTGATTTCGCACGTAGTAAAAGCAGCTGAAAAAGAACGTTTAATAACCAATGCCAGCTGCGTTATTGATCAGCTTAAGGAACGAGAAAACAAAGGCGGTTTAGGTATTCCGCAAACGAGTATGGCACTGTTCCATTGCCGTGAACATCACGTGAAAGAGCTGATTTTTCAAGTTTCACATTTAGAGCAGCCTTGCACAGTTAAAGGTATGGACGGAACAAACATGCAGGCGCGTAACCTTCTATTAATGCTAGCACCTGAGGAGTTAAGTGAAGTACAGCAAGAAATCTTAAGTTTAATTAGTACAAGTTTAATTGAAGATCATGAAGCAATGATGGTTTTTTCGTCTTCGAACGAAGAGATAATTCGCAAAAGGCTAGAGGATACGTTTCATGAGTACCTTCGAAATAATTTGATAAAGGAATGATTTTTGTGAAACAAGCAGTTCATTTTGGAGCAGGTAATATTGGGCGAGGATTTATTGGGGCATTATTTTCTCAAAGCAACTATCACGTTACATTCGTAGATATTGCTGAAAAGATTATTAATCAGTTAAACACAGATGAAGGGTATAACGTAATAACAGCCGCAGAGCACCCAGAGACATTAGCTGTTCAAAACGTATCTGGTTTAAATAATCTGACGCAAGAACAAGCAGTCATTAAAGCGATTAAAGAAGCAACGTACATTACGACAGCCATCGGACCGAACGTTCTGCCTCGCATTGCTCCTTTAATTGCTAAAGGTTTGGCTGAGCGTGTGAAAACAAGCGACGAAAAGGTATATATTATTGCATGTGAAAATCAAATCTCTGCGACAGATTTATTAAAAGGCTATATTTTTGATGCGCTGGATGAAGAGACAAAAGCTCATATGGTAAATAAGGTCTTTTTCTTCAATTCAGCTGTAGATCGTATCGTACCTCTTCGACACAACCAAGGTTCGCTTGATGTTTTAGTAGAATCCTATTATGAATGGGTAGTAGAGGCACCTGAAAATATTCCTTTTGTAGAAGGAATGACGATTGTGCCTGACCTTGCTCCTTTTATTGAAAGAAAGCTATTTACAGTAAATACAGGACATGCGGTGATTGCATATTTTGGTTATTTAAAAGGAAAAGAAACGATTGATCAAACGTTAAGAGATTCAGATATTTACCAACAAGTACAGCAAACGCTACGAGAAACAGGAGACTATCTAATTAAAAGATATGACTTAGATAGAGAGGAACACGAAGCCTACATCGTAAAAATTATTGAGCGCTTTAAGAATCCTCATTTAAATGATTCAGTTAAACGGGTAGGAAGAGCGCCAATTCGCAAGCTTGGACCTCAGGATCGTTTGATTCGTCCAGCGCTAGAAGCAAAAAAAGCGGGCCTTTCTTATACCCACTTAGCGAAAGCCATCGCTGCTGCGCTTCTATTTGACCCGCAAGAAGATAAAGAGGCTATGAAGCTTCAAGCGAATATTCATGAGTATGGTATTGAGTATGTGTTAAAAGAGGTCAGTGGGTTAGAGGCAAGTAATAATTTAACAAAAGAAATCATTGCTCAATATAATGCTTTAAAATCGTAAATGACTCTAATACGTGTAAACAGTCCATTTTAAATGGGCTGTTTTTCTTTTTGTAGAAAGGGAATGTTTGTGTATAGGAGGATGATAAAATGGTAGCTATTACTCACGTTGGATTAGCTGTACCTGATGTAGAAGAAGCCGTCCAGTGGTATGGGAAAGTTTTAGGTTTTAAGCTGATTGCCGGTCCTTATACGTTTAATGCGGAGGAAGAAAAAGCTGAAAATATGACTCAAGATTTACTAGGGTCTCATATTAAAAAAATGAAAAATGCTCACATGACAGCTGATAACCAGGTAGGCATTGAACTGTTTGAATTTAATAAGCCGCAAATGCCTCTTGTATTAAAAGACAGCGATGAGCAGTATCAAAGTTATTTTCACATGTGTTTAATAGCCGATGACGTGGAAAAATTAGCGGATAAAATCGAACAATCAGGCGGTAAAAAGCGTAGCCAAGTATGGAATACAAGACCTGGAAAACCTTATTACTTAATTTATTGCGAGATCCGTTTGGGAATATTATTGAGCTATATTCACATAGTACGGAGCTCATGTATGGGAATAAAGAAGAATAAAAGCTTATCCACATTTTTTGGATAAGCTTTTATTTTTCACAGCTGTCCGTAGCCATATACCTTTGCCAGCTCTTCGAAGGTTTTTGATGAATACGTAATAGTTACAGATGTTCCTACTGCTACTTTATCGAATAGTTCTTCCACATCCGCATTGTGCATCCGTACGCAGCCGTGGCTTACATATTTGCCAATGCTAGCTTCTGAGTTATTCCCATGAATACCGTATGTGTCGCCGGTTGTTCCGTTTGCATTAAGCCCTAGCCAGCGAGAGCCAAGAGGATTATTGGGAGCGCCTCCTGCAATGTGCCCTGTATAGTAAGGGCGATTTTTAATTTTGTTAACAATCTTGAAAAAGCCTACCGGCGTATCGCTCCATGTTTTTCCCGTAGCTACTGAATACGTCTTTTCTAATTTTCCGTTATGAAAATAAGCAAGCTGATTTGTTTTTTTATTAATAATAATTAAATCTTCACTTGCTGTGTTTTCACTTGCCTCCGCCGTGCTTGCTGTATATGAAATACTGATAATAGCTGCGAGACACACAGTCGCTGCTCGCAGTAGAATTTTTCTCACGTTCTAGCCATCTCCTCTATTGCTCGTTTACATATTTGATGAATTACATGCTATTAGTGTATAAAAGAAAAATGGACTGAACATGAACCTTACCTGAATGAAAACTGAAAGTTCGTTTTTATTTACACGCGAATATAAAGTAAAAATATGGGCAGAAATACAACTAAAGGTCTGGTACATATCTCATGAAAAAGAGAAAAATGAAAATGCACCTTGTTTGTTTAATTTAGGATGTATTATCATGAAAGTTTGAAATGAAGGGCAGGAGGTGGAACAAACAGATGCTTAAAGAATTTAAAGAATTTGCTTTGCGAGGAAACGTATTAGACTTAGCAGTCGGTGTTATTATTGGAGCGGCATTTGGAAAAATTGTCACGTCTCTTGTAAATGATATTATTATGCCGCTGATTGGTTTGTTGTTAGCAGGGATAGACTTTAAAGATTTATCCTTCACGGTTGGAGATGCTACGGTATTATATGGATCTTTTATTCAAACGATTGTTGATTTCTTAATTGTTGCATTCTCGATTTTCTTATTTATTCGTTTCTTTAATCGCTTTAAGAGAAAAGAAGAAGAGAAAGTAGAGGAAGAAGTGGCTGTTCTGTCAAAAGAAGAAGAGATTTTAACAGAAATTCGTGATTTGCTAAAAGCAGAAGCAGTGAAAGAACGTTCATAGCAGCAATTTTTACATACGTATAAAACGGCTAAGAGGCCCGTCTTTTCATAAGAAAAGCGGGCTTTTTTCGTGTGAAATTTCTCGGGAAATGTTAGTGGTATGATCATGGGAAAATTAGGCGTGAAAGCGAGAGAGATAGGAATGTTAAAATCATATTAAAAGTGTTAAGATATTGTAAATAGGAGGCTTAAGGTTATGTTTAAACATTTGTATCGTTCTTTGCCAATGCTGGTGGCGTATGGGCTGCTTAGCGTTTTTTTATACAGTGTTGTTATGCTTAATATATCAAATGACACAAAGATATTGTTTGACTGGGCCCAAATCCATACAGCTGGGTTCGTCGTATTAATAGGGGGATGCTCACTTGTTTTATGGGCGCTCACTTTCTATTTGCTAATTCGATTTAATCAGATAGAGAGAATACAAGGTTCGCAGTGGTACGCCATTTTTACGGCAATTGTGTTTTCAATTGCGGTAGCAGCCGTTTCTGCTATGGTTTTTGTTATCTATCATATTGATATACATAATCCAGGCAAAACAATAGAGTGGATGCAAGCATACCCTGAACGCTATCTTTTTACGGTCTTTTTACTCTCGCTGTTAACACTAGCGATCATTATGCTAGTAGGGGAAGCTTATTTAGGGGCTGGGATTACCTTTGTTCTGTATTTTATTTTAGCTCTTGTAAACTATTATAAAAAAATCTTTCGAAATGAACCATTGTTCCCGAACGATTTTATTCAGGCGAGTCAGTTAAAAGAAGTTATTCCAATGATTAAAGATTCCATTTCAATTCCTATTGTCATAGGAGTTATTGGATCTATTGTCGTACTGATTGCTCTTTGGTTTTTCTTGCCGAAAATTAAAATTCGATGGTTTCTTCGAATTATTATGATTCTGCCGCTTATCTTTTTAATGAAATCATTTTTATTCTTTGAACACTCGTTTGCTCAAAAATATTATGATCAATATGCTGCGCTGATGCCTTGGAATCAGCAAAATAATTATTACTATAATGGACCGGTTATTGGCATGATTTCAAATGTTAAAACAGATGTGCTGCAAGAGCCGGATGACTACTCACAGGAAGTAATGGCCAAAGTGGCAAAACGCATTCAGTCAAAGGAAGAGAAAACACAAGAAAGCAGGACTGAAGTCAAGCCAAACGTTGTGTTTGTAATGAATGAAACGTTTTGGGACCCAACAAAGCTTAACGTGACGTTCTCTGAAGATCCAATGAAAAATACAAGGGAGCTTCAAAAGAAATATCCTTCTGGGTGGTCTTTAAGTCCTTCATTTGGCGGGGAGACAGCTAATGTAGAGTTTGAAGCATTGACGAGCTACTCTTTGTCTTTCTTTAACCCTGGAGGTCTTCCTTATCAGCATGTATTGAGTAAAAAAGAATATCCGTCTTTTGTTTCTTATTTAGAAAAACAAGGCTATGCTACAACAGCTATGCATCCAAACAGCGGCATGCTTTATATGAGACAAAATGTGTATCCAAATTTGGGATTTGATCAAGTGAAGTTTATTGATCAAATGAAGCATACGCAAAAAGATAACAAAGAATTTGTTTCTGATGAAGCTGTAGTTGATGAAGTACTCGATACGCTTCGTCAGTCGAAAAAGCCTGCATTTGTGCATGCTGTAACGATTGCAAATCATCTTCCTTATTCTGCGGATAAGTATAATGGTCAGGAAACCATTAAAGTAACCGGTAAAGGGTTATCACCAGAAATGCAAAAGGAAATTGAAATTTATGCTGAAGGAATCAAACGTTCAGATGCTGCTTTAAAACGATTGAACGATGAAATTCAAAAGTTGGATGAGCCGACCATTGTAGTATTTTGGGGAGATCATTTGCCAGCACTTGGACAAAACCTTCAAGCTTACAAAGAAACGGGTTTTGGAAACGAGAAAACGCAGCAAACATCTCAAAAATTTTATGAGACGCCGCTCTTATTTTTATCTAATTACGATACAAAAATAGATAAAAATCTTGGTACGATGAGTCCTATTTATATTGCTCCGACACTTGTTCAATCTCTTGGTTACAAAAGTAATCTATTCTACGATCAGCTGAATCAAATGAAAACAGAAGTGCCGGCTTTTCGTTCAAATATGTATATAAACTCAAAAGGAAAGCTAGTGGATGAGCCGGCAGCGCTCTCTAATAAAGCTGCAAAAGACCTTCAAGATTACCATGAAGTTGAGTTTGATACATTATCGGGGAAACAGTACGAAACGCATAAGTTGTATAAATAAAAATAAAAACTCCTTTTAAATAAAAGGAGTTTTTATTTTTTAAGTGTTTAAGGTTGTACTAAAAAATAATTCATGTATAATATTTTAAGGTTAAAAGTAAACTTTAAGTTAAGTAAAACAAAACTTGAGTTTGGAACAGCATGAACAATTATTCATGCTGTTTGCTAATTTTAAATACAGTTGAGGATCGAGAGTATGGAAATAGGAAAGAAAATTAAGAATTTAAGATTAAAAAAAGGCTTAACACAAGAAGAGCTAGGAGAACGTACTGATTTAAGCAAAGGCTATATTTCGCAGCTAGAGCGCGATTTAAGTTCGCCGTCTTTAGAAACATTTTTTAGTATTTTGGAAGTGCTGGGGTGCGAACCGAAAGAATTCTTCGAAATTGATACGCATGTTCAAAAGGTTGTATATAAAGAGGAAGACTACACGAGTTATTGCGAAGATGAAAAAGGTTACCATATTCAGTGGCTTGTACATGAATCAAATGAAAAAGAAATGGAGCCAATTCGTCTTATTCTTCATGAAAAAGGTGCATTTAAGAGATTTGAACCTTCTCTTTCAGAAACGTTTGGCTACATTTTGCGCGGGTGTGTGAAGGTGAAGCTTGGAGGCAGAATATATGAAGCCAAACAAGGAGAAACCATCTATTTTCAAGCTTCTGAAGAACATCAGATTTTAAATGCTCATGACGGAATAACAGAGTTAATTATCGTGGCGACAGAGTCTTATTTATAGAACAAAAGAGGTGAAGTGAAATGACATCTACGAATACAATTATTCAATTTGAAAATGTGACCAAGCAATATGATAATGATTCAGTTGTATTGGATCATGTAAGCTTTGAAATTGAAAAAGGGAAGTTTTATACCCTTTTAGGTCCATCGGGATGTGGAAAGACAACGATTTTACGATTAATTGCAGGCTTTACGGAGGCCTCGAGCGGAACGATTTATTTTAATGGAAAAAGAATTAATGATGTCCCGGCTAACAAACGTCAGGTTAATACGGTTTTTCAAGACTACGCGCTTTTCCCGCATTTGAATGTATTTGAAAATGTAGCATTTGGTCTTCGAATCAAGAAGATGAAAAATGCTGATATTGGGATAAAAGTTAAAGAAGCCCTTCGCTTTGTTAACCTAGAAGGATATGAAAAGAGAGAAATAAAGGAAATGTCGGGCGGTCAAAGACAGCGCGTAGCCATTGCACGAGCAATTGTAAATCAGCCCGAAGTCATTCTGCTGGACGAGCCGCTTTCAGCTCTTGATCTAAAATTGCGTACGGAAATGCAATACGAGTTAAGAGAATTACAGCGCCGTCTAGGTATTACGTTCATTTTTGTTACGCACGATCAAGAAGAAGCGCTTGCGATGTCCGATGAAATCTTTGTTTTGAATAAAGGAAGAATTCAGCAGAGCGGGGAACCTACAGATATTTATGATGAGCCAATTAATCGTTTTGTTGCCGATTTTATTGGTGAATCAAATATTGTACCAGGTAAAATGATTGCTGACTTTTTAGTGGAGTTTGGCGGCCAGCAATTTGAATGTGTCGATCAAGGGTTAAACCGAAATGAGCAGGTTGAAATTGTGATTCGCCCTGAAGATTTAGCCATTACAAGCTCCGATCAAGGAAAGCTGCAGGTTCGTGTAGATTCACAGCTGTTTAGAGGAGTCCATTATGAAATTTTAGGCTATGACCATGCAGGGAATGAGTGGCTCGTCCACTCTACAAAAAAGGCAACGGTTGGCGAAGAAATTGGTTTATATTTTGAACCTGAAGCTATTCACGTTATGCGATTTAATGAAACGGAAGAAGAATTCGATAAGCGACTCGAAGGTTATGAAGAGGATTACCATGCAAACTAAATCAAGAAATATTTATTTAGTCCCGTATGTGTTATGGATTTTGCTTTTTGTAGTTGCTCCCATTGTATTAGTTGTCTATTATTCTTTTTTCAGCATTGATAATGAGCTGACGCTTGAAAACTATAAGAAATTTTTTACCCCTGTTTATTTACAGATGACGCTGAGCTCATTTTGGTATGCCTTTTTAATTACGTTATTTTCCTTGGTTTTTTCTTATCCAACAGCTTATTTACTAACGAAGCTTAAGCATAAGCAGCTTTGGCTTCTACTGATTATTTTACCGACGTGGATTAACCTATTATTAAAAGCTTATGCTTTTTTAGGCATATTCGGCACGTACGGTACGGTTAATAAATTTACTGAATTTCTGGGATTTGGTACTCATCAAATTTTATTTACTGACTTTAGTTTTGTATTTGTATCAGTGTATATTTTTATCCCCTTTATGATTTTGCCGATCTTTAACTCTTTAGAAGAACTTAATCCCTCGCTTATCTACGCTTCGCGAGACTTGGGGGCATCTTCATGGGTGACATTTAAGCGCGTGGTATTTCCGCTAACGCTAGAAGGGGTTAAATCAGGTTGTCAGGCTGTTTTTATTCCAGCACTGTCACTCTTTATGATTACGCGTTTAATTGCTGGAAACCGCGTCATTACACTGGGAACGGCGATTGAACAACATTTTTTAGTGACGCAGGATTGGGGCATGGGAGCCACAATTGCTGTCTTTTTAATTATTGCGATGGCCGTTATGATGCTCATAACAGGCACTGGAAAGAGAGGTGTGTAAAATGAAGAGAAAGTGGAAGTTCAGCCACCTTTATTTATTTTTTGTCTTTTTCATTTTATACGCGCCCATTTTTTATTTAATGTATTACTCTTTTAACAGCGGAGGAAACATGCGAGAGTTTGAAGGGTTTACGTTAGATTGGTACAAAGAAGTGTTTCAAGACACACGTTTGCTCATTATTGTCTTGAATACCTTAATTATTGCTCTATTGTCTTCGGTTATTTCAACGATTATTGGCGTGATCGGAGCGCTTGCTATCGTATACGTGAAGCGTAGACGTGTTCAAAATACACTGTTAACATTTAATAATGTGTTAATTGTGAGTCCAGATGTTATTATTGGCGCATCTTTTTTAATTCTATTTACCATTATTGGTGTAAAGCTCGGGTTTATATCGGTATTATTAGCGCATATTGCATTCAGTGTACCGATTGTGGTCATCATGGTTCTGCCTAAGCTGCAGGAAATGAGTCCGACACTGCTCGATGCAGCCCGTGATTTGGGAGCAAGTCGCTTTGAAGTACTTTCGAAAGTGGTATTGCCATTTATTCGTCCGGGTATCTTTGCAGGCTTTTTTATGGCTTTAACTTACTCTTTGGATGACTTTGCGGTTACGTTCTTTGTGACCGGGAATGGTTTTTCCACGCTTTCAGTAGAAATTTACTCGTTAGCAAGAAGAGGGGTCTCGCTGAAAATCAATGCTCTTTCTACTCTTATTTTCATGTTTACCGTGCTGATTGTAATTGGTTATTACTTTATCAGTCAGCGATATAGCAATAAAGCGAAAGGGGTGGCGACTGGAAAATGAAGCAATTAGCAAAGCCGTTTATCTTCATCGTCATCCTTTCTTTCGTTCTTATGTATGTGGTTCATCATTTGAACAATGCCGAAGGATACTCTGGAGGAGATACGCTGACCGTCTATAATTGGGGAGATTATATTGATCCTGATTTAGTGAATCAGTTTGAAAAAGAAACCGGAATTAAAGTCATTTATCAGACCTTTGATTCGAATGAAGCAATGATGACAAAAATTGAACAAGGCGGTACGACATTTGATATTGCTGTTCCTTCTGAATACGCGATTAGCAAGATGCGTGAAGAAAATTTACTATTGCCAATTGATCATTCGAAGCTGCCTAATTTAAAATACATTAATCCGCGTTTTTTAGACCTATCTTTTGATCCTGGCAATAAGTACTCTATTCCTTATTTTTGGGGAACTGTGGGTATTGTTTATAACTCTGATATGATTCATGGTAAGAAGATAAAGAGTTGGAATGATTTATGGGATCCTAAGCTAAAAAATCAAATTTTACTTGCAGATGGTGCTAGAGAAGTGATGGGAATGGGGCTAAACAGCTTAAATTATTCATTAAATGATACGAATAAAGCTCATCTTCAAGAAGCAAAAAGAAAGCTTGATACATTAACACCAAACGTAAAAGCCATTGTAGGAGACGAGATTAAGATGCTCCTAGCAAATGAAGAAGCGGCAGTTGGCGTTGTTTGGTCAGGTGATGCTTCTGAAATTATGAGTGAAAACGATAAGCTGAATTACGTTGTTCCAGAAGAAGGTTCGAATTTATGGTTCGATAACATGGTTATTCCAAAAACGGCTAAAAACGTAGAAGGTGCACATAAATTCATGAATTTTATGCTAGATCCTAAACACGCTGCTCAAAATGCAGAATATGTAGGGTATTCTACGCCTAATAAAAAAGCGTTAGATTATTTGCCGAAAGAAGTAGCGAAAGATGAACGTTTTTATCCGGATGAAGAACTAACCAATAAGCTTGAAGTATATAATAACTTAGGCAAACGAATGCTTGCTTATTACAATGAATTATTTTTAGAATTCAAAATGCACCGTAAATAAAAGGTACTTAGTTAGGCCTTTATACTCAAGTTCTTTATTGTTTTTGTAAATTCAGTTGCGTGATAGCAAGAGGAAAGATAAAATACAAACGAGTAAAGCTAATAACATTTATTTTATGTTATTAGCTTTTTTATTTGTAAAACGGGAAAGATAAGAAAAAATTGAATGTTCTATTATTCATCTAGAATGTATATTTCACATTATATAGGAGAGAAAAAGTGAAGCAAAAACAAAAGCAGCATATTCAATCCATTTATTTTTTACGATTATTCGCTATGATGATGGTTGTGCTCGTACATGTAACAGCAGCGTATGCAACGGTACTGCCATTTGCAAGTGAAGCTTATCAGAAATATCATTTCCTTAACCGAATTGTTCGAATTGAAGCAGGAATCTTTATTGTGATCACAGGTTTAGTTTTCTTTTATAGTTACATTAACAAGCCGTTAACAAAGACTTTATGGAAAACGTATTATGCTCGAAGAGTGACATATATTTTAGTTCCCTATGTTATTTGGGCACTTATTTATGAATTTTATTCGTACTATGTGGGAGCAACAGAATTAAATGCAGCTGATATTGTGAAACGTATTTTACGCGGAGAGTCCTACTATCAGCTTCATTTTATCTTTTTAATTGTACAAGTGTATCTCGTGCTGCCGGTTTTTGTATGGCTAGCACAAAAAGTAACCATTTTTAAAAAATACATGTGGCTGTTTGGTATTATCATTCAGCTTGGTTATTTAATGCTTAACAATACGTATCATATCACTTCATTTAATTTATTTTTAAATACGATGGCTACGTTTTTACTCGGCGGTTGGATTGGTATTTATTATCGCGAACAAGTGGATAAAAAGTACAGTCGTTCAAATATTGTATTATTTCTGGTGACGCTCGGATCGGGAATAGCTATTTCACTGTTAAATTATCACTTATACACAATGAAGACAATTCACATTTCAGGCTTTACGTATGAGGCTGTTAATACGCTTTATTTGGTCGTGGGAAGTTATTTCTTCTTCCGAATTGCAGAGATATTAGCTGAAAAGCTTTCTGTGAAGTCCGTGACGGTCGTTAAAAATATTGCCATGTACTCGTTTGGATTTTACTTGATTCATCCAATGGTTTTAAACTTTGTGGCAAAAGCAGTACCAATACAAGGCAACTATATGTTTCACGTGGAAATCTTGGCACGTTATATTTTGACATTAGCGGGCTGTTACCTCATTATTTGGGGATGTCATCGTCTTTTACCGTTTGCTAGCTTTTTGTTTGGTAAACTGCCAAAAGAAGCGGTGTTCATTTACCGACGTCCTGATCATAAATAGCGTTTAGTTAAAAGTTATGCCTGCTTGCAGGCATAACTTTTTTTATAAAGTATAAGAGATGATAACGCGCTAGTTTTAAAATATTTTTAAAAGTGACATGCTAAGATAATGATTATTTAGGTAATCACAAAAGGGGGAATTTGATATGCGTGTACTTGTGGTAGAAGATGATGCTTCATTATTACACGGTATCGTAGAAGGCTTAAAAGAAGAAGGATATGAAGTTGATTGTGCGTCTGATGGAGATGAAGGTTTGTTTTTAGCAGAGCAGAATATTTATGATGCCTTAATTTTAGATATTATGCTGCCGGGTATGACAGGGCTTGACATACTAAAAAAACTAAGAAAACAAAAGGTGTTGACCAAAGTTATTTTTCTTACTGCAAAAGATAGTGTAGAGATCGAGTGAAAGGACTCGACTATGGAGCCGATGATTATTTGGTTAAGCCTTTTGCCATGGCTGAACTTTTTGCGAGGTTAAGGGTAATGCTTAGGGACTTGCAGGCAGAAGAAGGTATGATTTCATATGGTCCCATTTCTATACGAGAAGCCAATCATGAAGTAGTGATTAATGGAAGTGTCCTCATGTTAACGATTAAAGAATTTCAGCTTTTGGAATATTTTATTCGAAATAAAGAACAAATCCTTATTCGAGATCAAATTTTTAATCGGGTATGGGGTTTTACATCCGATGTAGGAGTGGGCGTAGTTGATGTTTATGTTCACCATTTAAGAAAGAAGCTTCAGCCTTTTAATTGTGACAATTATGTACGTACAGTCAGAGGCGTAGGCTTTATGTTAAAAGGGGAAGAGCATGTTTAAAAAGACGAGAATCAGGCTTGTGTTATTTAACACAATGGTGCTGATGGTTATCTTGAGCATTTTTAGTGTGGTTTTATATTTTTACATGCAGCATCTTATTTTTTTAAACCCGGACAATCGGCTAAGTGAGATGAGCGAGCAGGTTAAAAAAAGAAATTTACATGAAATTCAGGAAAACAATGAGAGAGAAACAGAACGTCGCGTTGCGTTTTTACTTTGGAGCAGTGATAAAAAATTAATCAAAATTACACCTAAAAAAGGGTTATATACAAACGATATTGACGACTTTAAGCCTGCGCTCTCAGGAGGGAAAATCAAAACGTCGCAAGAGGTAAACGGTCATGCTTATCGAGTGATGAATGTGAAAAATGAAGGATATATAAAAGATCAAGACGTTTCAACAATTCAACTTGTCTTAAACGTAGATCCAGAAACTCAAACCTTAGAGCACCTTGCTTTTCTTCTTGTCATTTCAGCTTTTATTGGACTGCTTCTTTCCCTTGTAGCTGGCTTGTTTTTAGCCAATCGAGCGCTTGTACCTATTCAAAAATCTTGGAACAAACAAGTCGAATTTATTGCAGATGCTTCCCATGAGTTAAGGACGCCTCTTTCCGTGATGCAAACGCATCTCGAGCTATTGTTTAGACGACCAAATCATACGATTGAGCAAGAAAGCGAAAACATTTATCAAAGCTTAAACGAAGTAAAGCGGATGACGAAGCTGGTGGGCAACTTACTAACACTCGCTAGATCTGATTCAAGTGCACAGCTGCTAAACAAAACGGTCTTTAATATGGGTGAGCTAGTTGATAAAGTAGCTAATCAGTTTGAGCCTATATTTGAACTAAAGGAGCTGCATTTCACAAGGGAAATTGAATCGTTAATGTTGGGGGGAGATCAAGAACGACTTCATCAGCTATGTATGATTTTATTAGACAACGCTTTTAAGTACACCCCACCTGGAGAAAGCATTCATATTAGTCTAAAGAAACATCATCACTCTATGATGCTAATTGTCAAAGACACAGGCATTGGAATTGAAGCGAAAGATCTTCCGTATGTGTTTGATCGCTTTTATCGAAGTGATAAGAGTCGGGCGCGTGCCGAAGGAGGATCAGGTTTAGGGCTCGCGATTGCCAAATGGATTGTACAAGCTCATGACGGAGAAATTAAGGTTTTTAGTCAAAAAAACGTGGGTACGGAATTTTATGTGAAAATTCCGCTATGAAAAAAGCTGCCTGTCATTAGGCAGCTTTTTTTGTCACTTTTTTGTTTGCAGTCTTCCATGCTTTCCATGCATTAGCAAGTAACAGGCCGATTAATAAATAGGCAAGGCCGCCAAAAACTAAGTAATCTACGGCGCTAATCGCCCCTGCAAGCATCCCAAATTTTATTTGGTCTTTATACTTCGCAGGAGAAGTTGGCGGATCCGTCACCATAAAGAAGGCTAAAAATAAAGTGGAATTAACAAAAGGAGCTCGTAAAGCATCCGCTACATCACCTACTCCTATTAATGACATAATCGTAAAAATAGCAAAATACACGCCTAAAAACGCAAATACTTGAGGGAATTTATTTACTTTGCTCGTCACAAGGTACCCTGTCACAAACACGAATACAATGAGCCAGACGGGTAGTAAAGATAAGCTTCCCCACCAGCTTTGGCCGCTTGAAAAGACAATAAGTGAAAAGAGAAGACCAAAAGCAGCAGGGTTAAAAATAGGCTTCTTTTTTACTTTTACTAAGTGCTTCGATAAAATAGCAACAGCTACAGTGCAAAATGTGACCCAAGCAGGTGTAGAGGTGCTGAGCACTAAGGCAATAATTAATCCAGTAATAATTCCGCCGTCAGGAAGCTGAATTTTCTTTTTATAAGCAAAAGAAAATCCTAAATCTAAGGCGGCCGCCGAGCATACGGCGAGTAGTAGGTGTCCTAATCCTTGAAAGGCAGAAGAGTTGAATTCACCTAATAAGGTTAAAAGCAGCAGCATAGCCATCACGTATCTTTTAGGTGTTTTAACTAGCTGCCCCCACCGACTTATTTCTTTTGGTTTGTTTTCATCTACAATAATATAACCTTTGGGTGTACTAATATATTTAACACCGCTTCTTCGTTCAGAACGTGTGGTCATCATTCATTAATTCCTCCATATCTGATGTGAAAAAAGGAGTGAAACTAGAATCGAAGAGTACGCCGCGTACGTCGGCATCATTCAATAAATTTACTCCTTTTTCCGCTCCTAAAATAAAAGCTGATGTAGATAATGCATCGGCCAGCATGGCAGAAGGAGCAATAGCTGTACAACTCATTAGACTGCTTCTAGTAGATGGAGATAAGGGATTAACCAAATGATGCATGAATGGTTGCGTCTTATTTTTTCTAGCATAATTTCCTGATGTGCAGACAGCCGTATCTGTTACACGCAAGGTCAGTAATGACTGCGTTTGAATCTGAGGGTGCTGAATCCCGACTTTCCACAAATCTCCGTGTTGATTGAGTCCTTTAACTAGGATGTCTCCTCCGGCATTAATCATAAAATGCTGATAAGGAAGGGAGTGGGCAGCCAAATCAATAGCTAATCCTTTGGCGACCGCTCCAAGATCTATAATCATCGGTTTTTGTAAGAGAACCGTTTTTTTATGTGTATTCAATACGATGTCTTTATAACTTCCAGAATCGACTGCTTCGTTCACTTGTACGAGCTTTCCATCTAAATAATGTTCGTTAAAACCACGTTTTTCTAATTGTTTTCCTACCGTTGGGTCAAAGATTCCATGCGTTTCATCTGCTACTAAGATAGCGAAATGAAGGGCTTCAAATAATAGGGGGCTAACAGCAACAGGTTCTTTGATATGTCTAATTAGCTTCATAACTTCGCTTTTGGCATCAAATCGACTGCATGTCGTTTCGACGGTCTTAAAAATAGTAAATGCCTTTGAGATATGGTGAAGGACATTTGCTTCCTCCGATTGGGGAGCAATTACTTGAATGGACACGGTTGTTCCCATACATAAGACAGAGCGGCTATACGTTTTTATGGACATCATTCGTTTCTCCTTTATGCATTCATTGCTTGCTGAAGGGCGTCATCCACGGCATTTTGAAAATCTTCTGTGCTAAGCGTTGCTCCGCTCACGACGTCGACATCTGAGCTTTGTCTTTGTACGACTTGAGACGGAAGATCCTCAATGTAACTCTCAGAATAGTGAGTATCCGCTTCTGTAATTTCAACTGTATCAATTCGGTCGTTTTTAATGGTCACAGATACGTAAACAGTTCCGATACGGTTGCTTCCTTGACCAGAATACGTTCCATCTTTGTATTTTGTTTTAGGAGCAGAACTTTCGGTACTCGCTGATGAAGGGTGCTTATTAGAAGAAGCGATATCTTCTCCCCAGTTATCATTAACAATTGTTTGATTGTCTGTCTGATCTCTCGTTTTTTTCTGATGATGAGCCGGTGTGACTTGAACAGCTTGCGCGTCAGATAGAGTGTTTATATAACCCGTTGCATAAATACTTCCAATGGCTACGCTGCATGCAGCAATCATCGTTTTTCCCATTTTGCTCATATTTGTTGAACCTCCCGATTTATACCAGAACTATAGTTTCGATTATTGATGGTGATCTTTAGCATAAATAAACTTTATAAATAAACTTTTAAAAAAGATTTAAAATCAAAAAAGTTTTTTCGAAAATAAATGATTCAAGTGAAAAGGTCATTTTAAATAATGAAAGGAGAAGCTGGAATTTCTTTCACAAGCCTAGCTATTTTGACATACGTAATAATAGTTAATATTTCTGTTTACTATCTAAACGTGCATGATAAAATAGAAAAGATGAATATGTGTTAGGAGGAACATCAGTGAAAATTAAGCTTGGCCTTTTATACGGAGGAAAATCCGCTGAACATAAAGTATCTTTACAAACAGCTCTAGCAGTTTCAAAAGCAATTAATCACGATAAATATGAAGTGCATCCAATTTACATTACGGAAACAGGAAAATGGATTCGCGGCACACAGCTGACTGGTCCGCTTGAAACAGTTGCTCAATTAGAAATTCAAGATAACGGAACAGCTATTTCACCAGTTTCATTGAATACAGAAATGTTTGCATTAACAGATTCAAAAACAGATGATCAACTAGATGTTATTTTCCCACTTCTTCATGGTCCAAATGGAGAAGATGGTACGGTACAAGGATTATTAGAATTATTGAATATTCCTTATGTTGGAAACGGCGTATTAGCTTCAGCAGCTGGTATGGATAAAGTTGTAATGAAGCAGCTGTTTGCACAGGCAGGTCTGCCTCAAGTGGAGTACGTATCATTTATCCGCCGCGAGTGGGAAGCAGATCGAACGGCTGCTTATGAAAAAGTAGAAACACTTGGATACCCTTGCTTTGTTAAACCAGCAAACTTAGGTTCAAGTGTTGGGATTAGCAAATGTGATAACCGCGAAGAGTTAGAAGCGGCATTTGTTGAAGCCTTCTTATTCGATCGAAAAATCATTGTAGAAGCAGCAGCAGTTGGTCGTGAAGTTGAAATTGGTGTGTTAGGGAATGATGAAGCAGCTTGTTCAGTAGTTGGAGAAATCTTACCTAAAAAAGCGTTTTACGATTACAAAGCAAAATATGAAGACGGCGATACAGGTCTTATTATTCCAGCTGAAATTACAGAAGAACAGCATCAAGAAATGTCAGCACTAGCAATCAAAGCATTTAAAGCAATTGATGGATATCGGTCTTGTACGTGCAGATTTCTTCTTAACATCAGAAGGTAAATTCATTATTAATGAAGTGAATACGATGCCTGGTTTTACACCTTTCAGTATGTTCCCGTTATTGTGGAAACACGCAGGTGTTGAATATCCAGATTTAATTGAAAAACTTGTATCACTAGCAATTGAACGTCATACCGAAAAGCAGCAAATTAAACACACAATGTAACTCACACAACACTATTCATCATGAATAGTGTTTCTGTGTTTAGTTTCAATTAAATAGTATCCATAGTTTACTTTATATCGAGAGGAGCAAACCAACAATGATTAAACGTACGCTTAAACAGCTAGCTGCAATGATTCCAGGAAGTGTATTTCATAGCGGGAACGAAGCAACTGTAATTGAGGGAGTCTCAATTGATACGAGAACTATTCAGCAAGGCAATTTATATATCCCAATTAAAGGGGAACGTTTTAACGGGCATGTATTTGTCGATAAAGCAATTGAAAACGGAGCGGTCGCTACTCTGTGGAACAAAGATGAAGAAAACCCACCGACAGACATTAGCGTTATTTTAGTCGATGATACGCTAGAAGCTCTTCAGCAATTAGCGAAATCCTATCGTCACGAGTTAGATATTAAAGTAGTGGGCATTACAGGAAGTAACGGAAAAACAACGGCAAAAGACATGGTGAAAGCTGTGCTTGATACAACTTACCGTGTTCTGAAAACAGATGGAAACTTTAATAATCATATTGGCATGCCGCTTACTATTTTGCGTTTAGATGAAACTCATGATATTGCCGTTTTAGAAATGGGCATGAGCAGCCGAGGAGAGATTGAGTTTCTTTCTAATTTAGCGGAGCCTGATGTGGCCATTATTACAAATATCGGAGAATCGCACCTTCAAGACTTAGGAAGTCGTGATGGAATTGCGGAGGCAAAATTAGAAATTACAAGCGGCTTAGCACCAACAGGTCAGCTTGTCTATAATGGTGATGAGCCACTTTTAACGTCGCGCGTAGTTAATCCAGCATTTGAAACGGTGACATTTGGCAGCTCAGAACAAAACGATTTGTATCCAAGTGCTATTTCAGCTGAAGAGTTAGGAACAACATTCACTGTTTCACGTGAAACAACATATTCATTCTTTATCCCGGTATTAGGTAAACATAATGTTCACAATGCGCTTTCTGCTATTGCGGTAGGTCATTATTTTGGACTAGACAACGAAACAATCGCTAAGGGATTAAAAGAATTAAAGCTAACAAATATGCGTATGGAGCTTGTAAAACGAACAGATGGCCTGACCTTCATTAACGACGCATATAACGCAAGTCCAACGTCCGTTAAAGCGGCTATCACGTTGATGCATGATTTAGAAGGCTATAAGCAAAAAATTCTTGTTCTCGGGGATATGCTTGAATTAGGCGATCAGGAAAAAGAGTTCCACAAAGAAGTGGGAGAGTTTATTCAAGCAGAAAAAATTGATTATGTTCTAACATACGGTCCTTTATCTGTTGAAATTGAGCAAGGAGCAAAAAATAATTTTGCAGAAGATAAGGTAATACACTTTGAGGAGAAAGATGAGCTTGTTGAAAAATTAACAGCGATTACAACAAGAGAAGATGTGGTTTTAGTGAAAGCATCTCGAGGGATGAAGCTTGAGGAAGTTATCTCAAAAATGATGCATAAATTACCGTGATATTAAAAAGAGTATAAGTAAGCTCTATTGCAAACGGAAAGCCATAGTGTTATGATGTAGTCTGAGTGTCTTGAGGCGCTTATACTCTAAACGTTGAATTTATTGAAGTAGTCGTTTAGAGCATTTTCCGTTTCCTCGGAGAATGCTTTTTTTTGTAAAATATAGATAGTCTAAATATAAAAGGAGTTTGAAAAACTTGGCATTATTTCAAGATTTAGGATTAAGTCAACAGCTTAACAAAGCTGTGAGTAAAATGGGTTTTGAAGAAGCAACACCAATTCAATCAGAAACTATCCCATTAGCACTAGAAGGTCACGATTTGATCGGACAAGCACAAACAGGAACAGGGAAAACAGCGGCATTTGGTATTCCTCTTATTGAAAAAGTTGATGTAAACGTAGATGCAATTCAAGGGTTAATTATTGCTCCTACTCGTGAACTTGCTGTACAGGTATCTGAAGAACTTTACAAAATTGGTCAAACAAAGCGCGTACGCGTGCTATCAATTTATGGTGGTCAAGATATCAGTCGTCAAATTCGTGCATTGAAAAAGCACCCTCATATCATCGTAGGGACACCAGGACGTATGCTAGATCATATTAATCGTCGTACACTTCGTCTACAAGACGTTCATACAGTTATTTTAGATGAAGCAGATGAAATGTTAAACATGGGATTCATCGAAGACATTGAAAAAATCTTATCAAACGTACCTGAGAACCACCAAACACTTTTATTCTCAGCAACAATGCCTACTCCAATCCGTCGCATTGCTGAAAAATTCATGAACGAACCAAAAGTGGTAAAAGTAAAAGCAAAAGAAGTAACGATGCCAAACATTACGCAGTATTATTTAGAAGTACAAGAAAAGCGTAAATTTGATATCCTTACTCGTCTTTTAGATATGCAATCACCTGAATTAGCTATCATTTTTGGTCGTACAAAGCGCCGTGTTGATGAGTTATCAGAAGCATTAAATATGCGTGGTTATTCTGCACAAGGTATCCATGGTGACTTGACACAATCGAAACGTCTATCTGTACTACGTCAATTTAAAGAAGGTTCTATTGATGTATTAGTTGCGACAGACGTAGCTGCACGCGGACTTGATATTTCTGGTGTTACTCATGTATACAACTTTGATATCCCTCAAGATCCGGAGAGCTATGTACACCGTATCGGACGTACAGGACGTGCTGGTAAAATGGGTGCTGCTATGACATTTGTAACGCCAAGAGAAACTGGACAGTTACACAATATTGAGCGTACAACAAAACGTAAAATGGAGCGTATGACTGCTCCAACGCTTGATGAAGCAATGGAAGGTCAACAGCGTATTGCGGCTGACAAATTAACGGAATCTGTGACACAAGGCAACTTATCTTACTACAAACAGTTGGCAGAAGAGTTACTTGAAGAGCACGATTCAGTTTCATTAGTGGCAGCGGCAATCAAATTATTTACAAAAGAACCAAATGAATCACCAATTCAATTAACTGCTGAACCACCGGTAATTGCAAAAGGTGATAAAAACAAACGTGGAAATGGCGGAGGTCGTTCACGTTCTAACTCTAAAAACTACTCACAGCAAAATCGTCGTGGAAACTCAAAGCGTTTTGGTGACAAGCGTCGCGGTGGAAGCAACGGCAGTGATAATAGAAATCGCAATAGCAGCAGTAATCGTAAAGATTCTCGCAGCAAAGCGTAAAATAAAAACGAGCCTTAACAGGCTCGTTTTTTTTATGTGTTAATTGCTATTTTATTGGTGCACACTATGAGTAAAATAAAATGGGGTGTTCACTAATGTCGACCATTGTTCGGTTAGGTTATGTGGCGATGAGCGTTCATTTGGAAAATAGTTCTCCTTCTCAAACAATGACTTTTGCACAATTTCAGCGTGTGAAAGACCATGAAGCGGCCATTCGCAAGCTCGAACGTATTGCAATATCCAACTTAGAAAACTGCTTACGGTTATTAAAACATAATGCGTGGAGTGAAATTGAGTTTTTTCGATTCAGTTCTAAATTAATTCCATTAGCTAACCATGAGGCACTAAAAGAGTGGAACTACATAGCTCCTTTAAAAGATGCTCTTCAGCGTATTTCTGTATTTTTGAAGGAACATCCAATGCGAGTAGATTTTCACCCGGATCATTTTGTTGTTTTAAACTCAACGGATAAAGAGGTTTTTAAGCATTCTATCCAAACTCTTCGCATGCATCAAAAGTTGCTGAAAGGAATGGATATTCCGCTTCAAAATCGCTGTGTTTTACATGTTGGAGGAGCTTATAATGATAAAGAAAAAGCACTGGAGCAGTTTATTCATAATTGGGGGCTTGTACCTCAATCCCTTCAGCAAATGATTATGTTGGAAAACGACGATACAACCTTTCATATAAAAGACGTCTTGTATTTATGTGAAAAACTAAATGTCCCAATCATTTTTGATCTTCATCATCATCAGGCGAACAACGATGAAACTTCATGGCAAGAGCATTGGGACCGTATCATTAGAACATGGGAACATGAAACACTCCCTCTAAAAATGCATATATCTAGTCCTAAAAGTGATAAAGAATTTAGAGCCCATGCAGATTATATCGATGTTAATGGGTTTTACAGCTTTTTAAAAGAAGTAAATGGAACGATACCGCAAATTGATTGCATGATTGAAGCTAAGAAAAAAGATGAAGCGCTCTTTCAGTTAGTAAGAGATTTGAAGACTTATGAAGATGTGGAATTTATTAACTCATCCACTTTTTATATTAAATCCTAAAGCAGGCCTTATATCTGTGGCTTGTTTTTCTGTTTGAACGTAAGAAAAGCGAGAAGAAATCCAGCAATACCTCCAGCGAAATGAGCTGTATTGTTGGTTCCTGGCGTTAGCAGACCTGAAAGTAATCCAATAATTAAAAAGACGACAATGATTTGCTGGTTGCTTTTAGAAAGCATATGCTTTTGTTTTATGACAAGATAGAGGTAAAATCCGAGCAGTCCGAAAATGGCACCGGATGCACCCACATGGCTGTAAAAAGAAGATTGGATTAGAAATGTAACGATATTTCCAAGCAATCCACACGTAAGGTAGAATAGAAGAAACTTATAAGAAGAAAGAATACGCTCAGCGCCTGGTCCTAACAAGAACAAGGAAAATGAGTTAAAAAGAAGATGTGAAAAGCTTAGATGTAAAAAGATAGGTGTGAAAAGCCGCCAGTAGTCTCCTTGGGAAATTAAACTATTCACACCAATAAGCTGATGTATAAAAGATTCTGCAAGGTGTGAGGGAAGAGCGGCAAGTAACCATAGCGCAATGTGGATGCAGATAAGTGTGAAGGTAACAGGATAAAAACGTTTAAATTCAGCTGCATTTTCTGTGCGTACGAACATATTTGTCACTCCTTTTTATAAAGGCATTTTTATATACTATTCTGTAAGAGAGGATTAAATGAAAATGATTATAGGAACTGGAATTGATATTACAGAGTTAGAGCGGATTGAAAAAATGGTGCAGCGTCAAAGCGCTCTTATTACTCGGATTTTAACAAAAAATGAAAGAGAACGCTATGAAAAGCTATCAAGCCGACGTAAGGTCGAATTTTTAGCAGGAAGATTTGCTGTGAAGGAAGCATATTCGAAAGCTCTTGGAACAGGAATAGGGAAAGATTTTAGCTTCCAAGATATCGAAATCGTGAATGATGAAAGAGGGAAACCCCACATTGTTACAAAACAACCACTGGAAGCGTCTGTACACGTATCTATTTCCCACAGTGCGCACTATGCGATTGCTCAAGTAATTATTGAACGCTTGTCAAGCTAGTCTGCATATTCACTATTTCTTGTTCATATATTCATAGTGTGGATAGGGGAGACAAGATATGTTCTTGCTTCTCCGTTTAGCTGTGAATATACGAAACAAAGGAGTTGGGGAAATGCATAAAAAATGGATTGGCTTATTTGTTTGCGCCTTTTTTCTCTTAGCCTTATCAGCATGCGGTGAAAAAAGTCAGCAGGATGTAACAGATGCATTGGATGCCAAGGTACAAGAAATGGCGGGGTATAAATCAGATGCTAAGATGACATTGAATACAGGGAAAGATGCTCAAGTATACGATGTAGAGATTTGGCATAGTAAGCCTATGTACTATCGAGTGAATTTGAAAAATACAAAGAAAGATCAAAGCCAAATGATTTTGCGTAATGATGAAGGGGTTTTTGTTTTAACGCCTGCCTTAAATAAAAGCTTTCGTTTTCAAAGTGACTGGCCGCAAAATAGCAGTCAAGCTTATTTGTATGAATCCCTTGTCCAAGATATTGTGAAGGATGAAAAGGCAAGTTTTAAATCAACGGATAAACATTATATTTTTGAAACAAAAACGAACTATCAAAATAGCACAATGCTTCCTAAACAAGAAATTACGCTGAACAAAAGTGACTTAGCGCCTGTGTCGGTTAAAATTATGGATACGGATAATAAAGTGTTAATAAAAGTTGATTTCTCTAAGGTGAAATTCGATTCTAAGTTTGATAAAGGGGCTTTTGATACAAAAAGAAACATGACAAGTGCAAAGATTGACATTCCGACATTAGCTCAGCACAAATCATTTAGCGTTCTTTATCCTAAGGACGTTCCAAAAGGTACAAAGCTGTCCAAGGAAAAGAAAATTGAGACGGAAAATGGTGAGAGAGTCGTTTTAATGTACAAAGGAGAAAAGCCGTTTACGCTTGTACAAGAAAAAGCGCAAGTAGCTAAAACAGCAACATCTACAGTTACTGCCGGAGAGCCATTTGATTTAGGTTTTACTGTGGGAGCTTTAACGGATAAAAGTCTATCTTGGACATATAATGGAGTAGACTTTATGCTGGCTTCTGATCAGCTGACACCAGATGAATTGAGTACAGTTGCTAGATCTGTGCAAAGTCAGATGGGAAAATAAGAGAAGCTTACAAGCCTGCATATATGTAGGCTTGTTCTTGCTTAATTTGAATAAAGATCGAGATGAAGTTTGGCTATAGATGTATTATACTAACAGAGGAAAGTACGTTTAGAATGGTTCTGAAAAAAGGAAGTGTCGTAGTAATGGATGCATTTTATAGAGAAACATGGGCAGAAATTGATGTAGAAGCCATTTTTCAAAATGTGAATCATGTAAGAGAACTGATACCGGGGCATAAAACGTTAATGGCCGTAGTAAAAGCGAATGCGTACGGGCATGGAGATAAAGAAGTAGCAGAGATTGCGCTTCAAGCTGGCGCTGATATGCTAGCTGTAGCTTTTTTGGATGAAGCTATTGCTCTTCGAAAAAAAGGAATAAAGGAATCCATTTTAGTATTAGGAGCCGTGCCTCCCTTACACATTCAAACTGCATTGGAGTGGGATGTAACGGTCACTGCTTATAGCAAAGCTTGGATTGAAGAAGCGGCGTCCATTCTAGGTGCAAACAGTCAGTTGCATATGCATTTAAAAATAGATACAGGCATGGGTCGCTTAGGAATTAGAACAAAAGAAGAATTACACGAAACGATGAATATCATCACTTCTCATTCAGGATTCGCGCTGGATGGAGTGTTTACACACTTTGCAACAGCAGACGAGCTAAATTCGTCTTATTTTGAAGAACAATACACATTCTTTGAAGAAATGGTTCGAATTGTGAAAGAACATAATTTTACACCTCCGATGATTCACTGTGCAAATAGCGCAGCTTTGCTTCGTCGTCCGAGCGATATCTTTAATGGCGTACGCTTAGGTATCTCTATGTATGGCCTGAGTCCTTCAGAGGAATTAAAAGAAGTCTTGCCAATTCCGTTAAAACAAGCTTTTTCGCTGCACAGCCGTATTGTGCATGTTAAAAAAGTCAAAAAAGGGAGTCATATCAGTTACGGAGCTACTTATGAAGCTAAAGAAGATGAATGGATTGCTACTATTCCAGTAGGATACGCAGACGGCTGGATTCGTAAACTAAGTAATTTTGAAGTGTTAGTAGATGGAGTTAAAGTGCCAATTGTTGGTAGGATATGCATGGATCAATTGATGATTAAATTGCCTAAAATGTATAAAATGGGTACAAAAGTAACATTTATTGGAAAACAACAAGGTGCTGAAATTACAATTGATGAAGTAGCAAAGCATCTTGAAACAATTAATTATGAAATCCCTTGCATGATTGCAGCAAGGGTTCCGAGGGTTTATATAAGAGATTCTCAGCACATTCATGTTAATAATTATATCTTGCGCTGAATATACATCTTCCTGAGTCAACATAAAAAGCCTGCGAACAAAAGACAATAAAATAATAACTTCCATGCATAAAAGAGGGTATCAATTGACGATAATAGTGTAGAAATTGACAGAATTAACTTTCCATTAAAGCTAATCAATGTTATGATAAGGAAAGATGAGACTATTGGTGTGTGTATTGATGTTGGAGGTGTATGTTTGTGTCTGAAGCGAGCGCAACTACAGAAATCCTAGTAAGATTACCGAAAAATTTAGTATCGGAGCTCGATCTTATGGTTAAACAAGAAAATGGCAACCGAAGTGATTTTATTCACCAAGCAACAAAATTGTACCTTCGTGAGCGAAAAAAACGCCATATTCGCGAATCAATGAGACGTGGATATATGGAGATGGCAAAGATAAACTTAAATATTGCTTCCGAGGCTTTTCTAGCAGAGTATGAAGCTGATCATACTGTGGATCGTTTAGTAAGCGGGGGGTAATGACTTGGTAGTCAAACGTGGCGACGTTTATTTTGCTGACCTATCTCCTGTTGTTGGCTCAGAACAAGGAGGCGTTCGCCCTGTACTTGTCATTCAAAATGATATAGGCAATCGTTTTAGCCCAACTGTTATTGTAGCTGCGATCACTGCTCAAATTCAAAAGGCAAAGTTACCTACGCATGTTGAAATTGATGCAAAGCGCTATGGATTTGAGCGAGATTCAGTTATTTTACTAGAACAAATTCGTACTATTGATAAACAGAGGCTAACAGACAAGATTACCCATTTAGATGATGAAATGATGGACAGAGTGGATGAAGCCTTGCAAATCAGTGTAGGACTTATCGACTTTTAGAATTATACTTCCATTTATGCTAAGTTGCTCCTTTATGAGCAACTTTTTTAATTTGACTAGGAATAATCAGTAAACGTATATTGTAATAAGAAACGTTTTAAAAATGATAATATATATATAGATATAAATGAGTGTATTGACTCACAAGGAGGACCTCATGAATCAAGATTTATTCAATTATATACAAAATCATAAATCAGAAATTTTTGATCGATGGCTAGTGTTAATGAATGATGTGGAAACAGAGCGGATTAAAAACATTGTATCCGAGCAAGTGTACGTAAATGTAAGCTCTGATTTTGTAAATTTACTTTTGGCAAAAGCATTCCGTGATCAGGAAAATTTTGCAGAGGAACTAGAGGAAGTAGTAGGACGAGTTGTGAGTTTAGGATGGCCTCTTGCTTATTTGACACAGGGTGTACGTAACTTGGGTCATGTAGTGGTTGAAGGGTATGTAAACAGTGAACATGTAAAGGCTGATCAAACTCATTCTGAATTATTCTATCGGTTTGACAAGTGGTTAAGCCCTATTTATAACAAAATAGTAGAACAATACTCCAACTCGTGGGAAAATACAGTTATGTTGCAAAAAGTTGCACTTCAAGAATTGTCTGCTCCATTAATACCGGTATTTGATAAAATTACGGTAATGCCGCTTGTGGGAACAATTGACACCGATCGTGCAAAGAAAATTATGGAAAACTTACTGCAAGGTGTCGTAAAGCACCGATCAGAGGTCGTATTAATAGATATTACCGGAGTACCAGTAGTGGATACGATGGTTGCCCATCATATCATTCAAGCTGCTGAAGCCGTACGTTTGGTTGGAGCCAAGTGTTTGTTAGTAGGAATTCGTCCGGAAATTGCTCAGACTATTGTGAACTTAGGTATTAACTTAAATGAAATTATTACGAAAAACTCATTAAAAAAAGGTGTAGAGTTTGCGTTAGAAATGACTGAGCGGAAAATAGTTGATATAGAATCGGAGGAATAAACGTGAGAATACCCATTTTGAAATTGTACGACTACTTATTGGTATCCATTCAATGGGAGCTGGATGATCAAACGGCTATTCAATTCCAAGAAGATTTGCTAAGTAAAATTCATCAAACTGGAGCAAAAGGAGTGGTAATCGATTTAACTTCAATTGATATGATCGATTCATTCATCGCAAAAGTGTTAGGTGACGTGGTTAGCATGTCTAATTTGATGGGGGCCAGAGTAGTATTAACAGGTATCCAGCCTGCAGTAGCTATTACACTTGTTGAGTTAGGGATTGGCCTAAACGATGTTCTTACTGCACTCGATTTAGAAAAAGGTCTTGAGAAACTCCAATCGGAATTGGGGGATTAGTATATGGAATTCCAATCCAGCGTAAAAATCGTAACAGAATGGGACATCGTAGCGGCACGCCAATTAGGTAGAAATGTGTCGAAAGAGCTAGGGTTTGGAACAGTTGACCAAGCTCGTATTACAACCGCCATTTCTGAATTAGCTCGTAATATTTACCTATATGCGGGTAAGGGTCAAATCTATATTGAGAAATTAAATCGTGGAGGAAAAAACGGTCTTCTTGTCGTAGCAACAGATGAAGGGCCAGGTATCCCCGACGTTCGCAAAGTAATGGAAGATGGATACTCAACATCGGGTGGACTAGGAGCTGGGCTTCCTGGGGTAAAACGATTGATGGATGAGTTTGACATCGAAACAAATGTCGGAGAAGGTACTGAGATTAAAGCAGTTAAGTGGCTCCGGTAGGAGGAAATAGATAATGTCTTTTGATAAAGAGATGAGAGATTTATACAAAGATATTTTGGGGAACTATATCCAAACACAAAATGAACAAATTTTGTATCAAGGACAAAAACTAAGTAGAAAATCTTTAGAGAATGAAATATCGCCAGAAGATATTGTGAGCATTCATAAAGAAGTGATTGAAGAAATTTATTCTGATATTCCAGAAAAAGTGCTGCATTCTCTGGACTTTTTACTTGAGGTAATGATTAGCTACGGTCTTGCTCTTCGTGAGCATCAAACATTAAAAAATAAGCAGCGGGAACTTCGTTCTGAAATCGAAGTTGCCGCTAACGTCCAGCAGACGCTGTTAGGGACAAAGGTTCCGGCTAGTTCAACTTTAGAAATTGGCGCGATTAGCGTACCTGCTAAACAGATGAACGGAGATTATTTTCACTTTGTAGAAGAAGAGCACGGTGGGTTAAGTATTGCCATTGCCGATGTGATCGGAAAAGGAATTCCAGCTGCAATGTGTATGTCTATGATCAAGTATGCAATGGACAGCTTACCGGACTCAAGAAAAAATCCAAGTTACGTATTGGAGAACTTGAATAATATTGTAGAGAGAAACGTAGATCCAAGTATGTTTATTACGATGTTCTACGGAAGTTATAATCCCGAGACAAACTTATTTGATTATGCATCTGCAGGGCATGAGCCAGGCTTTTATTATGATGCCAAAGCTGATTCATTTGAAGATTTGGAAGCAAAAGGACTCGTGCTAGGAGTCGATCGCCATGTGAAATATCTTCAGTACGAGCAGCAACTTTCAAAAGGCGATATGATTGTTCTGTTAACAGATGGTGTAACAGAATGCAGAACTGAAGAAGGATTTATCGAAAGATTGGACATCATAAAATTAATTCGAAAATACATGCATTTGTCTCCTCAAGAAATTGTAGAATCTGTATATAAAGAGCTGGAAAAATTACAGCATTTTCAATTGAGAGATGACTTTACATTGATTATTTTGAAGAGTTTAGTTTAAGTATTCTAAATAAGGGTACAGAAAAGATAGCACAAAATTAGAGGGGGTCTACTAATACGATGAATTTAAAAATAGATATACAAAAGGACGGTCAAGCATATCGTATTAAGCTGGCTGGAGAGATTGACGCATATACAGCACCTAAGCTAAAAGAAAAGTTCATGGAAATTACTGAACATACTGAACCGGAAATTATAGTCGATTTAACCGATGTATCATACATGGATAGTACAGGACTAGGTGTATTTATTGCATTGTTAAAAGCCAATAAGAAAAATAACGGCTCTTTGAAATTTGTTGGTGTATCAGAGCGCATCAAGCGCTTATTTGATATTACGGGCCTCACAGACATTTTAAACGTGAATTCACAAGTAGAAGGTGGCGTAAAATGAAACAGCCTTATGACTTTGTTGAGATGAAGATTCCTGCTAAGCCAGACTATGTAGCGATTATTCGACTGACGCTGTCTGGTGTAGCGAACCGGATGGGTTTTTCTTATGATGAAATTGAAGATATGAAAATTGCTGTGAGTGAGGCATGTACAAATGCCGTACAGCATGCTTACAAGAGTGAAGAAAATGGTGAAGTGAGAGTAGGTTTTGGTTTATTTGATGACCGTTTAGAAATCATGGTGGTCGATAAAGGCGAAAGCTTTAATTTTGAAGAGCTTAAGGAACATATAGGACCTTATGAAACATCAAAAGAAGTTGAATTTCTTCCTGAAGGTGGACTTGGTTTATATTTAATTGAAACACTAATGGACGAAGTGAAAATGGTCAATTCAAAAGGTGTAACGCTAATGATGACTAAGTATGTGCAAAGAGAGCAGGTGGAGAGTGATGAAAACACAGTCTCAACCTATGAAATTAACTAAAGAACAGGTTCAGGAACGAATTGAGCGCTTTCAAAAAACGCAGGATGAAGAAGCACAAAGTGATCTAGTAGTACATTACAAGAACCTTGTTGAATCTATTGCACGTCGTTATTCAAAAGGCAGAAGCTTACATGAAGATATTGTGCAGGTAGGGATGCTAGGACTGTTAGGAGCTATTAGAAGGTATGATGCTTCATTTGGAAGAAGTTTTGAATCGTTTGCTGTTCCTACAATCATTGGAGAGATTAAGCGATTTTTACGCGATAAAACGTGGAGTGTTCACGTACCGCGCCGCATCAAAGAATTAGGTCCTAAAATTAAAGCAGCTGTCGAAGAGCTAACAACCCGTTTACAGCGATCTCCTCAAGTAAAAGAAATTGCTGATCATATCGGAGTGACAGAGGAAGAAATTTTAGAAACGATGGAGATGGGGCAAAGTTATCAAGCGTTGTCTGTTGATCATTCTATTGAAGCAGACTCTGATGGAAGTACTGTTACAATCCTTGATTTAGTAGGTGAACAAGAGTCGGGTTATGAGAAAACTGATCAGCGCTTAGTGTTAGAAAAGATTCTTCATGTATTAAGCGATAGAGAAAAAGAAGTAATTCGCTATACATTTATTGAAAATCTGAGTCAAAAAGATGCCGGTGAGAAATTAGGGATTTCTCAAATGCATGTATCTCGACTGCAAAGAAGAGCTCTTGATAAGCTAAGGACTGCAGCTCGCTCAGATTCTAACGATTCGGAGTATATGTCGTGATGACAGTAGACCCGAATACAAAGTCGATTCAAACTCATATATATCAAGAGCCAAAGCAAGGGAACGTGTGTTGTGGAGATAGTTACTATGTCAAAGAAACGGATGATTATTTTCTATGTGCAGTGGCAGATGGATTAGGAAGCGGTGAACAAGCCAGAGCCGCTTCTGTAGCTGTTACGGATGTAGCGAAAGCTCATCATCATCTAGATGTAGATGAGATCATTTCTAAGTGCAACAAGGCTACTCGACATACAAGAGGCGCAGCAGTAGCTATTTTGAAAATTGATAAAAAACATAACGAATTTCATTACACAAATGTAGGTAATATCCGCTTTTATCTGTATTCTCCGGAGGGGAAATTAACGTACCCTCTGCCAATTCAAGGTTTTTTATCAGGGAAAATTCAAAAGTTCCGCACACAAACCTTCCCATATGACTCCGGTTCTAAATTTTTGATTCATACAGATGGCTTAGAATTAAAAGAGATTAAATCTGTTTTTGCTAACTCGATGAATGTCGATCAATTGTCGACACGCCTACAGGCAGCAATTCGATCTCATAATGACGATATTACGTATATCGCTGGTCATCTTCCAACTGCATAGCCTTTCTTTTTAGCTCACATGTGTTATTGCATGTGAGTTTTGTTACAATAGAGACAAAGTTTCATTTAGGTAGGAGGATAAGCTGTGTCTGTTGCAACGAAATTAGATAATCAAATTGTTCAACGTGTAAGTAAAGAGGTAGAGATTTCACACAAGCAAGTACAAAACGTAATTGCTTTAGTAGAAGATGGTAATACAGTTCCCTTTATTGCTCGATATAGAAAAGAACAAACTGGTGCTTTGGATGAAGTCCAAATCCGGAATATTTTAGATTCCTGGAACTACTTAATGAATTTAGAGGAGCGTAAAGAGGAAGTTCACCGATTAATTGAAGAGCAAGGGAAATTAACTGAGGAACTGGCTGCTCAAATTCATCAAGCGAAGAAATTGCAGCAAGTAGAAGATTTATACCGCCCTTTTAAGCAAAAACGACGTACAAAAGCAACTGTAGCAAAAGAAAAAGGTCTTGAACCATTAGCACAGTGGCTACTAAGTTTCCCGAATTCTGACGTAAACATTGAAGCGCAAACATACATAAATGAAGAAGCAGGAGTTCAATCTTCTGACGAAGCTATTCAGGGAGCCCTAGACATTGTAGCGGAACAAATTTCTGACGAAGCATCTTACCGTCAATGGATTCGTACGACCACTGTAAAAGATGGCATAATTGTTACTTCAGTCAAAATCCGGAAAAAGATGAAAAAAATATCTATGAAATGTACTATGAATATACAGAAGCGGTAAAGCGAATCGTTCCTCATCGTATTTTAGCTATGAATAGAGGAGAAAAAGACGGTATTTTAAAAGTGAGTATTGATGCGCCTACAGATCGTATTCTTTCATATTTACATAAAGAAGTAATCAAGAAAAGGGATTCTTCAGTTGAAGGTTATATCATCTCAGCTATAGAAGATGCTTATAAACGCTTAATAGAACCATCTATTGAACGCGAAATTCGTAAAGACCTATCAGAAAAAGCGGAAGAAAGAGCCATTCACATCTTTTCTGAAAACTTACGAAAACTTCTTCTCCAACCTCCATTGAAAGGGAAAGTGGTATTAGGAGTAGATCCAGCTTTTCGAACAGGCTGCAAATTAGCTGTAGTAGATGAAACAGGCAAGGTATTAAAAATTGATGTTATTTATCCACATCCTCCTGTGAGAAAAGCAGCTGAAGCACAAAATAAATTAAAGAAAATGTTCGCTGAATACCCTATTGAAGTAGTGGCAATTGGAAATGGAACGGCATCTCGCGAAACGGAGCAATTTGTAGCGGATGTTCTTAAAGAAATTGAAAACCCAGTTTATTATTTGATTGTGAATGAAGCGGGAGCAAGCGTATATTCGGCTTCTGATGTTGCTAGAGAAGAATTCCCTGATTTTCAAGTAGAAGAGCGAAGCGCTGTATCGATTGCCAGAAGGCTGCAAGATCCGTTGGCTGAGCTTGTGAAAATCGATCCTAAGTCGGTAGGAGTAGGGCAATATCAGCATGATGTGTCTCAAAAGCAATTAAATGATTCACTGACTTTTATTGTAGAGACAGTAGTAAACCAAGTAGGAGTGAATGCAAACACGGCTTCTGCTTCGCTTCTACAATACGTTGCTGGTCTAAATAAGACAGTTGCTCAAAACATTGTAAAATATCGGGATGAAAACGGAAAATTCTCTAACCGAAAACAGTTGAAGAAAATTCCGCGTCTAGGGGCTAAAACATATGAGCAGTGTATTGGGTTTTTACGTATTATAGAAGGTGAAGAACCTTTAGACAGAACGGGTATCCATCCTGAAACATATGGAGACGTTAAAAAGCTTTTAAAGAAAGCGGAAGTGAAAGAGACTGAACTTGGAACGGAGAAAGTAAAAGAAGCATTAAAACATATTTCTTTACCCGAAATATCAGAAGAACTAAGTATAGGGGAGCTTACTTTAAAAGACATTATAGAAGCGCTCGTAAGACCGGAAAGAGATCCTCGTGATGAACTGCCAAAACCTTTGCTCCGTCAGGATATTTTGAAGCTAGAGGATCTAGCAAAAGGTATTCAGCTTGAAGGAACGGTGCGAAACGTCGTAGACTTCGGAGCGTTCATCGATATAGGAGTTAAGCAAGACGGTCTAGTCCATATTTCTAAATTAACGAATCGGTACGTTAAGCATCCCCTCGATGTCGTTTCAGTAGGAGATTTGGTGAATGTGTGGGTAGAAGACGTAGATATGAAAAAAGGAAGAGTTGCACTGACGATGATTCCGCCCCATCAATAATAAAATTGCCTTTTCAGATTTTCTGAAAAGGCAATTTTATTTGTAAAAAGAAGTGATTTAAGAAGCGGAATTATTTTTTTGATAAAAAAACCAACATTGGTTGAGCAATTTTATTTGTGCACGGTCTTTTTCAGAATAAGCGCGCCTCATTTGTTTTTGTAGCCACATTGGCATAAGGACAATCACTCCTTTTCATTTATGATAAGGTGAATAGTGAGTATGTAATGAAGTGTATGCCCAAAGAGCTAGTCAGGTGATTTCATACAGTAGAGGAGTATATAAGATGAATGATAAGGATTTACAAATACTTGTAGAAGAAATTTCATTGAAGCTGTTTCACAAACCATTTCGTCATGAAGCCACTTTTAATTCTCGGTTACGTACGACAGGCGGAAGGTATTTGTTACGTACATCTAATATAGAAGTAAACTACAAATACTTTGAACAATATGGCACACAAGAAATAGTAGAAATTATTAAACATGAGCTCTGTCACTATCATTTGCATATTGAGGGGAAAGGGTATAAGCATGGAGATCAGGACTTTAAAAGGTTAATGAAAGAAGTAGACGCACCTCGATTTTGTCAGGCATTGAAAAAAGAAAGTGATGGAAAGAAAAAAGAGCACATATATGTATGTATGCAGTGTGATCAAAAATATGTTCGAAAAAGAAAAGTGAACACAGTTAAATATGTTTGTGGGAAGTGTAAAGGTAAATTAAAAAAAATGTAGAAGATGCTTGACTAAAATAGATTCATTATGGTAAATTAATAAAGCCGTCTCAAATAAACGGCAAAGAAATTACAAAAACTTATTGACATTACATATAATGTCGATTACAATGTAAGAAGTCTGATAAATATTATTCCACAGTAGCTCAGTGGTAGAGCTATCGGCTGTTAACCGATCGGTCGTAGGTTCGAGTCCTACCTGTGGAGCCATATGGAGAAGTACTCAAGTGGCTGAAGAGGCGCCCCTGCTAAGGGTGTAGGTCGTGTAAGCGGCGCGAGGGTTCAAATCCCTCCTTCTCCGCCATTTTATAATGGCCCGTTGGTCAAGCGGTTAAGACACCGCCCTTTCACGGCGGTAACACGGGTTCGAATCCCGTACGGGTCACCATTGATTTTTATTTACATATCCTGTGGAGGATTAGCTCAGCTGGGAGAGCACCTGCCTTACAAGCAGGGGGTCGGCGGTTCGATCCCGTCATCCTCCACCATTTGACTGTTTTATACATAATTTTGGATGGTCCCGTGGTGTAGCGGTTAACATGCCTGCCTGTCACGCAGGAGATCGCGGGTTCGATTCCCGTCGGGACCGCCATTTTAAATTATTGGGCTATCGCCAAGCGGTAAGGCAACGGATTTTGATTCCGTCATGCGTTGGTTCGAATCCAGCTAGCCCAGCCATAAAGAGCCATTAGCTCAGTTGGTAGAGCATCTGACTTTTAATCAGAGGGTCGAAGGTTCGAGTCCTTCATGGCTCATTTTCATTTCTTGCGGGTGTGGCGGAATTGGCAGACGCGCTAGACTTAGGATCTAGTGTCTTTACGACGTGGGGGTTCAAGTCCCTTCACCCGCATCTTATTCATTTTATGTATTTAGCGGTCGTGGCGGAATGGCAGACGCGCTAGGTTGAGGGCCTAGTGGGGGCGACCCCGTGGAGGTTCAAGTCCTCTCGGCCGCACCAAAAAAACTTTTTAAAAAAGTGTTGACATAAGAAAATAGAAATGATATTATAATAAAGTCGCCAAAACAACGGCGGTAAACATCATAAGAAGCGCCCGTAGCTCAATTGGATAGAGCGTTTGACTACGGATCAAAAGGTTAGGGGTTCGACTCCTCTCGGGCGCGCCATATTGCGGGTGTAGTTTAGTGGTAAAACCTCAGCCTTCCAAGCTGATGTCGTGAGTTCGATTCTCATCACCCGCTCCAAATATATTGAACTTTGAAAACTGAACAAAGCGACAAACGTCAACGTTAATTTTTATTTTTTAAAATGAGCAAGTCAAACATTTCTTCGGAGAGTTTGATCCTGGCTCAGGATGAACGCTGGCGGCGTGCCTAATACATGCAAGTCGAGCGAACTGATTAGAAGCTTGCTTCTATGACGTTAGCGGCGGACGGGTGAGTAACACGTGGGCAACCTGCCTGTAAGACTGGGATAACTTCGGGAAACCGAAGCTAATACCGGATAGGATCTTCTCCTTCATGGGAGATGATTGAAAGATGGTTTCGGCTATCACTTACAGATGGGCCCGCGGTGCATTAGCTAGTTGGTGAGGTAACGGCTCACCAAGGCAACGATGCATAGCCGACCTGAGAGGGTGATCGGCCACACTGGGACTGAGACACGGCCCAGACTCCTACGGGAGGCAGCAGTAGGGAATCTTCCGCAATGGACGAAAGTCTGACGGAGCAACGCCGCGTGAGTGATGAAGGCTTTCGGGTCGTAAAACTCTGTTGTTAGGGAAGAACAAGTACAAGAGTAACTGCTCGTACCTTGACGGTACCTAACCAGAAAGCCACGGCTAACTACGTGCCAGCAGCCGCGGTAATACGTAGGTGGCAAGCGTTATCCGGAATTATTGGGCGTAAAGCGCGCGCAGGCGGTTTCTTAAGTCTGATGTGAAAGCCCACGGCTCAACCGTGGAGGGTCATTGGAAACTGGGGAACTTGAGTGCAGAAGAGAAAAGCGGAATTCCACGTGTAGCGGTGAAATGCGTAGAGATGTGGAGGAACACCAGTGGCGAAGGCGGCTTTTTGGTCTGTAACTGACGCTGAGGCGCGAAAGCGTGGGGAGCAAACAGGATTAGA
>NZ_JBSWUB010000001.1:0-40000 GCF_056158845.1 Priestia sp. ABM2_011 | reverse complement strand
AGTTAGGCTGATGAGTAGGCAAATCCGCTCATCATAAAGGCTGAGCTGTGATGACGAGGGAATTATAGTACCGAAGTTCCTGATTCCACACTGCCAAGAAAAGCCTCTAGCGAGGCGGGAGGTGCCCGTACCGCAAACCGACACAGGTAGGCGAGGAGAGAATCCTAAGGTGATCGAGAGAACTCTCGTTAAGGAACTCGGCAAAATGACCCCGTAACTTCGGGAGAAGGGGTGCTCTGGTAGGGTGTATAGCCCGAGAGAGCCGCAGTGAATAGGCCCAGGCGACTGTTTAGCAAAAACACAGGTCTCTGCGAAGCCGCAAGGCGAAGTATAGGGGCTGACGCCTGCCCGGTGCTGGAAGGTTAAGAGGAGGGGTTATCCTTTGGGAGAAGCTCTGAATCGAAGCCCCAGTAAACGGCGGCCGTAACTATAACGGTCCTAAGGTAGCGAAATTCCTTGTCGGGTAAGTTCCGACCCGCACGAAAGGCGTAACGATCTGGGCACTGTCTCAACGAGAGACTCGGTGAAATTATAGTACCTGTGAAGATGCAGGTTACCCGCGACAGGACGGAAAGACCCCGTGGAGCTTTACTGTAGCCTGATATTGAATTTTGGTACAGCTTGTACAGGATAGGTAGGAGCCTGAGAAGCCGGAGCGCTAGCTTCGGTGGAGGCGTCGGTGGGATACTACCCTGGCTGTATTGAAATTCTAACCCGCGGCCCTGATCGGGCCGGGAGACAGTGTCAGGTGGGCAGTTTGACTGGGGCGGTCGCCTCCTAAAATGTAACGGAGGCGCCCAAAGGTTCCCTCAGAATGGTTGGAAATCATTCGTAGAGTGTAAAGGCACAAGGGAGCTTGACTGCGAGACCTACAAGTCGAGCAGGGACGAAAGTCGGGCTTAGTGATCCGGTGGTTCCGCATGGAAGGGCCATCGCTCAACGGATAAAAGCTACCCCGGGGATAACAGGCTTATCTCCCCCAAGAGTCCACATCGACGGGGAGGTTTGGCACCTCGATGTCGGCTCATCGCATCCTGGGGCTGTAGTCGGTCCCAAGGGTTGGGCTGTTCGCCCATTAAAGCGGTACGCGAGCTGGGTTCAGAACGTCGTGAGACAGTTCGGTCCCTATCCGTCGTGGGCGTAGGAAATTTGAGAGGAGCTGTCCTTAGTACGAGAGGACCGGGATGGACACACCGCTGGTGTACCAGTTGTCTTGCCAAAGGCATCGCTGGGTAGCTATGTGTGGACGGGATAAGTGCTGAAAGCATCTAAGCATGAAGCCCCCCTCAAGATGAGATTTCCCATAGCGTAAGCTAGTAAGATCCCTGAAAGATGATCAGGTTGATAGGTCAGAGGTGGAAGCGTGGCGACATGTGTAGCTGACTGATACTAATCGATCGAGGACTTAACCAAACTTTAAAAGCGTAAGCTTTACTCAGCAATCTGTTACCTAGTTTTGAGAGAATAATCTCATATAAATGTCTAGTGATAATGGCAAAGAGGTCACACCCGTTCCCATACCGAACACGGAAGTTAAGCTCTTTAGCGCCGATGGTAGTTGGGACTTTGTCCCTGTGAGAGTAGGACATCGCTAGGCATTTTTATTTTGCTTTTTTATCATCGCGGGGTGGAGCAGTTCGGTAGCTCGTCGGGCTCATAACCCGAAGGTCGCAGGTTCAAATCCTGTCCCCGCAACCAACATGGTCCCGTGGTGTAGCGGTTAACATGCCTGCCTGTCACGCAGGAGATCGCGGGTTCGATTCCCGTCGGGACCGCCATGTTTTAGAAACGAAACAATGTGTTTCGTCTTTTTTATTGTTTGAACCATTTTTATATAAAACTTTACCGTCCTTAGGAGCAATCCTAAGGAATTTTTTATATACAAAGAAATTTCTTTGTAGAATTGCGATGTTAAAGATTGTTGGATTTCTTACTGGATATGTATAGTCCACAACGTTTACAATATATATATACAGATTGAAATGAGGTTCTGAATGAATGACAGAGATTAATGAATTTACGTTTATGTCTACGTCTCCTGATGAAACTAATCAGCTGGCTGCTCGTCTAGCAACTTTATTAGAAGCTGGTGACGTGCTGCTGCTTGAAGGCGATTTGGGAGCTGGAAAGACAACATTCACAAAAAGTTTAGCTAAAGGCTTAGGAATTGAACGCAATGTGAATAGCCCGACATTTACTATCATTAAAGAATACAAAAGCGGTCGCCTTCCTCTTTACCATATGGATGTGTACCGTCTAGGGGATGAATTTGAAGACCTAGGGTTCGATGAGTATTTTGAAGGAGATGGCGTGACGGTCGTGGAGTGGGCTCACCTGATTGAAGAGCAGCTTCCTAATGAATATATTCAAATCAATATTTACCATGAAAACGAAACGACTCGTAAAATCCTTGTAAAAGCGATAGGCAGTCGGTACGTTGAAATATGTAAGGAGCTTTTTAAAAGATGAAAATGTTAGCCATTGATACATCCAATTTTGTCATGGGTGTTGCTGTCGTTGAAGAAAACAAAGTAATTGGAGAAATTATTACGAATCTAAAAAAGAATCACTCTGTTCGTGTGATGAACGCTGTGGAATCTTTGTTAAAAGATTGTGATATTGCGCCAAGCGAGCTAGACCGTATTGCAGTGGCACACGGTCCCGGGTCCTATACCGGTGTACGCATTGGTGTTACCATTGCCAAGACACTTGCTTGGACTTTAAATATTCCTTTAATAGGTGTATCTAGCCTTGAGGCACTAGCAGCAAACGGTCGTTATTTTGATGGATATATTGCTCCGTTATTTGATGCGCGCCGTCAGCAGCTTTATACAGGACTATATGAATGGAATAACGAACGAGGTCTTGTAGAAGTTGAAAGTGATCGACTTGTTATTAATAAGGACTGGGCGGAACATTTAAAGTCATACAACAAACCTATTTTATTCATAGGCAATGATCTTTCCATGCATGAAGAGGCGTTAAAAGAAGTGTTGAGTGAACAAGCTGTATTTGCCCATGTTCAGCAGTTTAACCCAAGACCAAGTGAATTGGCTTTCTTAGGAATGAAGAAAGAGCCGCAGTCTGTGCATACTTTTGTTCCGAACTACATTCGTTTAGCTGAAGCAGAAGCCAACTGGCTTGCTTCACAGCAAAAAGGATAAAAGAAGGTATAACATGAAACTAACAATTAAGTTTCGTTTAATGGAAGTTAAAGATATTGATCAAGTAGTGAAAATCGAAGAGAAGTCTTTTACGACACCTTGGAGTGCAGAAGCATTTCAAAATGAGTTAACCAATAATCAATTTTCAACTTACATTGTGATGGAAGAAGGGGAAAATATTATTGGTTATTGCGGAACGTGGATTGTTATTGACGAAGCACATGTAACCAACATTGCGCTATTGCCAGACTACCGAGGCAAGGGACTCGGTGAATTGCTGCTGCGCAACGTGATGGACGTTCTTCGAAAACTAGGTGCTACGTCAATGACATTAGAAGTTAGGGTATCTAATCATATTGCACAATCATTGTATCAAAAGCTAGGTTTTAAACCTGGAGGTATTCGTAAGAATTATTATTCTGATAACAATGAGGATGCATTAGTTATGTGGGTGAATTTATGAATGAAAATCAATTAATTTTAGCATTAGAAACAAGCTGTGATGAGACAGCAGCAGCTGTGATTCGAAACGGTCATGAAATTGTAGCCAATGTGGTGGCCTCTCAAATAGAAAGCCATAAACGATTTGGCGGTGTCGTACCGGAAATTGCATCTCGTCATCATGTAGAACAAATTACAGTAGTAGTTGAAGAAACTTTAAATCAAGCGAACTTGACGTTTGCAGATATAGATGCAATAGCTGTAACGGAAGGACCAGGGCTTGTGGGAGCACTTCTTATTGGCGTAAATGCAGCCAAAGCGCTAGCATTTGCACATCAAAAGCCATTAATTGGTGTTCATCATATTGCAGGACATATTTACGCAAATCAGCTAATCAAAAAACTAGAATTCCCGCTCTTATCGCTAGTTGTATCTGGCGGGCATACGGAGCTTGTATACATGGAAAGTCACGGTCATTTTAAAGTGATCGGTGAAACAAGAGATGATGCAGCAGGAGAAGCCTACGATAAAGTAGCCCGCACGTTAAACCTTCCATATCCAGGCGGACCTCATATTGACCGCCTTGCACATGAAGGAGAGCCATTAATTGATTTGCCGCGTGCTTGGCTAGAAGAAGGATCCTATGATTTTAGTTTCAGTGGATTAAAATCAGCAGTTATTAACACTGTCCACAATGCGAAGCAAAAAGGTGAAGAGATTCTTCCACAAACACTTGCTGCTAGCTTTCAAGCGAGTGTCATTGATGTGTTAGTAACTAAAACGATTAAAGCTGCAAAGGAATATAACGTTAAGCAAGTTTTATTAGCAGGAGGAGTTGCTGCTAATAAAGGGCTTAGAGCAGCGCTAGAAGAGGCATTTGAACCCCTATCAAATATTGAGCTTATTATCCCGCCGCTATCTCTATGTACGGATAATGCCGCAATGATTGGAGCAGCAGCAAGCGTACGATTTGCTCAAGGAAAACGTTCAGATATGTCATTAAATGCAAACCCCGGTTTGGACTTGGAAGAGTAAGTGACGAATGAGATTTATTTCTCATTCGTCTTTTTTTGTGGATAAAAATGATTTATCAACAATATTCAATAAATTTAGAATTGACTGTGGATAATTATGTGGAAAAGTCCGTGCACTCAGTACACGGACCTGTTATCAACAAGTTTTAATTATGAAAATCAGACAGATATCCACTATTTATTCACAGAGTGGATAAAGCTTGCTATTAAGCGCATGAACAAGTAAATAGGATGAATAGATACGCAAAAATATAGGCTACTCTTCTAGAAGCAGCTGTAATTCTTCCCACTCTTCCATTAATGTGGATAACTGTGAAGAAATTTTTTCATTTTCACCGTTTAATCTTGATACTTCTTCGTGATTTTGATAAATTTCAGGGTAACAAAGAAGTTCTTCATTCGCCGCTTGGGCGGCTTCTAATTTGTTTACTTCAGTTTCAATTTCTTCAATGCGGCGCGTTCGCTGTCTCATCAATTTCTTTTGTTCTTTATCTTGTTTATAGGACTGTTTATCTACTTTTACCGTACGTTCTTCGTTTGCTTTTATATTTTCTAATTCTTTGATTTCCTCTATTTCTGCTTTCTTTTCTACATAATAGTCATAATCTCCAAGAAATTCTTCTACTCCTTCAGGAGATAGCTCTGCTATTTTATTGGCAATACGATTAATAAAATAACGGTCATGTGAAACAAATAATAGAGTCCCTGGGTAATCAATTAACGCATTCTCGAGTACTTGTTTGCTATCTAAATCAAGATGGTTAGTAGGTTCATCCAAAATTAAGAAGTTAGCTTTTTGAAGCATAAGCTTCGCAAGAGCTAAACGTGCTTTTTCACCACCGCTGAGCGTGGAAACGATTTTCAGTACATCATCACCTGAAAACAGAAAATTTCCAAGCGCTGTACGGATTTCTTTTTCAGGTTTGGCTGGGTAGTCATCCCAAAGTTCATTTAAAACGGTTTTATTAGACGTTAAATTGGCTTGCTCTTGGTCGTAATAACCAACCATTACATTTGAGCCAAAGGAAATGGTTCCAGTCTTGAAGCTGAGTTTATCCACAATGCCTTTTAATAAAGTTGATTTCCCCACGCCATTAGGACCAACCAACGCAAGGCTTTCCCCTTTTTTAATGCGAAGGTTTGCCTCTTGGACGACATAGTTGTTTTCATCATATCCGATAGACACATCTTCCAGATTTAAGACTTCATTTCCGCTTTGACGTTCAATTTCAAACGAAAAACTAGCTGATTTTTCGCCTTCGTTAGGTCGATTTATTAACTCCATTCGATCGAGCTGTTTACGTCTGCTTTGCGCACGTTTTGTAGTCGATGCGCGGGCGATGTTTCGCTGAATAAAATCATTCAGCTTTGCGACTTCATCTTGCTGCTTTTCGTACTGACGCAACTCTTTTTCATATCGCTCTGCTTTTTGTACAAGGTATTTAGAGTAGTTGCCCGTGTACTTCACCGTTGTTTTTTGTACGACTTCATACACTTGATTTACGACTTTATCAAGGAAGTAACGATCATGTGAAACGATTAAAATAGCTCCTTCATACCCTTGCAGAAACTGTTCCAGCCATGCTAAAGTTTCAATATCTAAGTGGTTGGTAGGCTCATCCAGAATAAGCAAATCAGGCTTTGTTAAAAGCAGTTTTGCAAGAGCTAGGCGCGTTTTTTGTCCACCGCTTAAGGAGGAAATAGGGGTGCTGTAGTCAAAGTTTGAAAAACGGAAACCGTGAAGAATAGATCGTGTATCCGCTTCATATTGATAGCCGCCTAAATCTTTAAACGTTACTTGAAGCTGATCATACTCTTTGGTTAGTTTTTCGTATTGAACTGAATCATTAAAAATGTCTGGATCACCCATCTTCGTTTCAAGCGTACGTAATTCTTTTTCCATCTTCTTTAATGGAGCAAAGACAGTCATCATTTCTTCCCATATGGAGAGTGTTGACTCAAGAACTGTATCTTGTCCCATATAATCAATGGAAACACCCTTAGGTTTAATAATTTCTCCGCTGTCATAGGAAAGCTGCTCAGCAATAATTTTTAATAAAGTTGATTTACCAGCACCGTTTCGTCCCACTAGGGCAATGCGGTCTTTTGATTGTACTTCTAACTTTATATTCGATAAAATGGGTTCTGCCCCATAGTATTTTGTAATACCGTTCAATTGTAGAATAATCATTTTTTCACCTCTAGTAGTATATCCATAGTGTATTTTAACATATTTTTAACTACAAGTTCTTCCTACAAGCGTTTGTAATTTGTAGAGGGACAAGGACAAATGATGAAGCGAATGTTTTGATTCATGAAATAAAATGATTTTACCTGCACATTTTATACAGGATACTATGTTAAGATAAGAGATAAGTGCATCTCTGAACTTATCTATGATGGATGTAAAAAAATCCGTCATGACTAACAAACCGATCCTTTGAAGGGCTAATTGCTTCGTTCTACATACCGACTTTAAGGAGTGCTGAATAGACAAAAGCCGTCGAGGTGTGAAGCGGAGTATATATAAAACAAGAGAAAAGAGAGAGAATTGGAAGCGCTACCTCAAAGCGGTTGATGCTTTGTGAAAGGTAATGCAATATGACTTGAAAATGTTAGTAATGACATACATGAACTGAGGGGGTACAACGTGAACACTGAACAATTAAAAATACCACAAGCAACGGCTAAGCGATTGCCGCTTTATTATCGTTTTTTGAAAAATTTGCATGCTTCGGGTAAACAGCGTGTGTCGTCAGCGGAGTTAAGTGAGGCAGTGAAAGTGGATTCTGCTACTATTCGTCGGGACTTTTCTTACTTTGGTGCATTAGGAAAAAAGGGATACGGCTACAATGTGAATTATTTACTTACATTTTTCCGTAAAACGTTAGACCAAGATGAAGTAACGAAAGTAGCACTGATTGGCGTAGGGAATCTAGGAACGGCCTTTTTAAATTATAATTTTATTAAAAATAATAACACCAAAATTGAGTGCGCTTTTGATGTGATAGAAGATAAAGTAGGTACGAAAGTAGGCGACGTGCCGGTTTATCATCTTGACCAATTGGAAGATTATATGAGTGATGACATCTCAGTAGCGATTTTAACCGTTCCTGCCACTGTTGCTCAGCAAATTACTGATCGTTTAGTGAGTTGCGGAATTAAAGGAATTTTAAACTTTACTCCTGCACGCTTGAACGTACCGGATGAGATTCGACTCCATCATATTGATCTTGCTGTAGAATTACAGTCGCTTGTCTACTTTTTGAAAAATTATCCTGTTGAATAAGGCGGACTGTGTTACGATTTCCTTAAGTCTAAATTAATAAGGAGAGTGGGAATATGGGGATTGGAGCAGGCAGTTGGATTATTATTGCGATTGTAGCACTGCTTATTTTTGGACCGAAACGGTTACCGGAGCTAGGAAGATCAGTGGGCCAAACGCTTAGAGAGTTTAAGCATGCCGCTAGCGGTGCATCAGAAGATCGTGAAAAAGATAAACAGCGTCAAGTAGATGACAAAGAGTAAAAGGGTGATCATAGTATGACCGAACAAGAAATGTCAATATATGATCATATAGGAGAGCTGCGAAAACGCATTTTAATTGTTTTATTTTTCTTTGTGATTGCCACAATTGGCGGCTTTTTTATAGCGGATAAGGTCATTGTCTATTTACAGCATGCTGATGAGGCAAAAAATTTAACGATGAATGCATTTAGGCTAACAGATCCAGTTAAGATTTATATGCAATTTGCTGTTATTATCGGCTGTGTACTTGCAGCTCCTGTTGCACTGTATCAACTCTGGGCATTTATTAGTCCTGGTTTATATGAAAAAGAGCGGAAGGTAACGCTTGGATATATTCCTGTTTCCATTTTTCTCTTTATCGGCGGTGTCTCTTTTTCTTATTTTGTGTTGTTTCCATTTGTCGTCGATTTTATGACGCGCGTTTCTGATGAGCTGAATGTAAACCAAGTAATTGGCATTAATGAATACTTTTCTTTTTTAATGCAGCTCACACTGCCTTTTGGCCTGTTGTTTCAGCTTCCTGTCGTCGTAATGTTTTTGACGAGATTAGGAATTATAACGCCTATGTTTTTATCTCAAATTCGAAAATATGCCTATTTCGTACTGCTAGTTATTGCCGCACTTATTACACCACCGGAATTGCTCTCGCACATGATGGTGACAGTGCCGCTCTTAATTTTGTATGAAATCAGTATCATTATTTCCCGCATTTCGTATCGCAAAGTGTTAAAGGCAAGAGCAGAGCAAGAAAGAGAAGATGTTAGTATGTAAAAAAACCACTGAAACAGTGGTTTTTTTATTTAGATGAATCATCTTGATTTTTATATTGCTGCTGCAATTTTTTAATTTTGTAGTGCAAGATAAAGATGCGAACCGCAAACCTGAAATCGAATGCGGCTACGAGTGCAAATAAGATTGTGGGGAAATTCCAAACGGTTTCCTGAGCATTTTGAATTGCCAAGTAGGTGAATAAAATCCCCATAATAATATAAATAAACCCTCGTGTTAAAGGGATATTCTTCATAAAAACATGCCTCCAAAAATAAACTGCATTTGTTCTGCTTGTTTTTGCATTTCTATAATTTTATCTGCAAAAATAGTTTGAGATAAAATAACGATTGTATTCATCAAAACATGAGCAATAATAGGTACAACAATTAGTCTCGTCCTTGCATAAAGGAATGCAAATACAAATCCCATAGCTGTATACACAAGTAAATGTTTAAAATCCCAGTGTACCGCAGCGAAAATAAGGGAACTAATAAATGCAGAGATAAAGAAATTGTATCGTTTGTGAAGAGAACCAAAAATAATCTTTCGGAAAATAATCTCTTCTAGTATTGGTCCAATAACAGACGTAACGACAATAAGGAACGGCGTTGCTTTAACAAGATTAACAATATTTTGTGTGTTTTCAGATACTTGGGTAATGCCAAGAGCGTGCTCAATCATACCTGCTACAGCTTGACCAGCCATAGCGAGAAACACCCCAAGGACTGACCAGACAACAGCAATCGTTTTTCCAGCATGTTCTATACGCATGGACATGTCACGGCGCAGCAGCAGTAAGACAATAAGTAAACCAAGGATAAAGCTAATGATAGTCCAATAAGTCAAAAGCATGACATTCGCTGTTCGAACTGGATAGTCATCAAACATTCCTGTTAATTTTAACAGCGGTATACCAACAACTCCTGAAAACTGCATAAGGATGTAGGTGAGGATAACATACCAATAACGTTTTTCCAATCTTCTATACTCCTTTAAAAGGTTTTTATGTATATATGTCGAAGAAGTACTGTAAAGTTAGTAATTTCTTCTTGCTCGTATTGTAACATACATATTATTGAACAGAGAAAAGAATGCTTTATTTCTCAAAATCGTCGAAACCTAAGACTATTATATGTAGTTGTCGTAAATTTTAAATTTTTTTTGTTTAATACTTGCAAAAAAAACCCACTTTGTTTTAATATAATAATTGTGTTAGCACTCGTTGAGGTTGAGTGCTAATAAAAATGCAAACATATTATTTGAGGAGGTTGTTTCACTTGTTAAAGCCATTAGGTGATCGCGTAGTGATTGAACTTGTAAAATCTGAGGAAAAAACAGCAAGCGGTATCGTGTTACCGGACAGTGCAAAAGAAAAGCCACAAGAGGGTAAAATTGTTGCTGTTGGTACAGGCCGAGTATTAGAAAGCGGTGAGCGTGTAGCTTTGGAAGTAGCTGCGGGCGATCGTATCATCTTCTCAAAATATGCGGGTACTGAAGTGAAATACGAAGGTACTGAATACTTAATTTTACGCGAAAGCGATATTTTAGCTGTAATCGGCTAATTTTAACCACAAACTTATCATACGTAAAAAATAGATTATTAAGAACATCTTGAGGAGGTCAAAGAACATGGCAAAAGACATTAAATTTAGCGAAGAAGCACGTCGCGCAATGCTACGTGGTGTAGATACATTAGCAAATGCTGTAAAAGTAACGCTTGGACCAAAAGGTCGTAACGTTGTATTAGAAAAGAAATTCGGTTCACCGCTTATTACAAATGACGGTGTAACAATTGCAAAAGAAATCGAATTAGAAGACGCATTTGAAAATATGGGTGCTAAATTAGTAGCCGAAGTTGCTAGCAAAACAAACGATGTTGCTGGTGACGGTACAACTACTGCAACAGTTTTAGCGCAAGCAATGATCAGAGAAGGTCTTAAAAACGTAACGGCTGGTGCTAACCCAATGGGTATCCGTAAAGGTATGGAAAAAGCAGTAGCTGTAGCGGTTGAAGAACTAAAAGCAATCTCTAAACCAATTCAAGGTAAAGATTCAATTGCTCAAGTAGCGGCTATCTCAGCAGCTGACGAAGAAGTAGGTCAATTAATTGCTGAAGCAATGGAGCGCGTTGGTAACGACGGTGTTATCACACTTGAAGAATCAAAAGGTTTCACAACTGAATTAGAAGTGGTAGAAGGTATGCAGTTTGACCGTGGATATGCATCTCCTTACATGGTAACTGATTCAGATAAAATGGAAGCTGTATTAGATGATCCATACATCTTAATCACAGACAAAAAAATCGGTAACATTCAAGAAATCTTACCGGTATTAGAGCAAGTTGTTCAACAAGGCAAGCCTCTATTAATCATCGCTGAAGACGTAGAAGGCGAAGCTTTAGCAACATTAGTTGTGAACAAACTTCGTGGTACATTTACAGCCGTAGCTGTTAAAGCTCCTGGTTTTGGTGATCGTCGTAAAGCAATGCTACAAGACGTTGCGATCTTAACAGGCGGAGAAGTAATCACTGAAGAGCTTGGTCTTGACCTAAAAACAGCAGGCATCGATCAATTAGGTCGCGCTTCTAAAATTGTTGTAACAAAAGAAAATACAACAGTTGTAAACGGTGCAGGAAACGCAGAAGATATCCTAGCACGCGTAAACCAAATCAAAGCTCAGCTTGAAGAAACAACTTCAGAGTTTGACCGTGAAAAATTACAAGAGCGCTTAGCAAAACTTGCTGGTGGCGTAGCTGTAATTAAAGTTGGTGCGGCAACTGAAACTGAGTTAAAAGAACGTAAATTACGTATTGAAGATGCATTAAACTCTACGCGTGCTGCGGTGGAAGAAGGTATCGTAGCTGGTGGTGGTACTGCATTAGTAAATATCTATAATAAAGTAGCAAGCATCGAAGCTGACGGTGACACTGCTACAGGTATCAACATCGTATTACGTGCGATTGAAGAGCCTGTACGTCAAATCGCTCACAACGCTGGTTTAGAAGGATCAGTAATCGTTGAGCGTCTAAAAGGCGAAGCAGTTGGAACTGGATTCAACGCTGCAACTGGCGAGTGGGTAAACATGCTAGACACTGGTATCGTTGACCCAACAAAAGTAACGCGTTCAGCTCTTCAAAATGCTTCTTCTGTAGCGGCTATGTTCTTAACAACTGAAGCAGTTGTTGCTGACAAGCCAGAAGAAGGCGGAGCACCTGCAATGCCTGACATGGGCGGCATGGGTGGAATGGGCGGCATGATGTAATAAACATCATGGAGCCTAGATAATATATGGCTCACTAAGTGTATAAAAGATAAATGCTCATAAATTGCTCATAACAAGCAAAAATAATTATCTTTTTTCACAAAAGGCAATTCATTAGAGAAGGTCTTTCATCAATTCGCTGAATTGATGGGAGGCCTTTTCTTCCATATTAGCTGTCATGTGAGCATAAATATTCATTGTGGTGTTAATATCTGTATGTCCTAAACGTTGCTGAATCTCTTTTACACCTACACCCGCTTCGATTAAGAGAGAAGTATGAGTATGTCTAAAGGAATGCGGAGTAATATTTTTTTTAATGTCTGCTTTCTTTAATATCCGTTTTAATCTAGTTTCTACTACTTTTCTTAATTGTGGGTGTCCATCATTTCTTGCAAAAATAAATTGATTGTCTACATAAATTGAACCTTTCTCTAATTTTATTTCTTTTTGTTTAATGTCATGGTGCTTGAACATCTTGACTAGCTGGATCATCAATTCTAATTGTACGAATTGAACCTGTAGTCTTTGGTGGTAGCAACTTATATTCTTTTATATTGTTAGTTGGATTATAAAGAGTTTTAGTCACTCTTAACGTTTTTTTCTTCTGATCAAAATCAGGCCATTTAAGGGCTAATAATTCTCCGATACGCAATCCTGTATAAGCAAGAGTAGTAAATATTAAAGAATCCATATCAAGGCCATCTGAGGCTGTAAAACTTAAGAATTTTGCGACCTCTTCCTTTTCTAAAAATTTTATTACCTCTTTTTGATTTTCAATCTCTTCTATTTTCACTTGATATTTTGGCAATTGAACATGTTCTGTAGGGTTTAGTTTAATAAGCTCTAATGCAACTGCATGATTAAAAATCATACGGCCGCATGCATGGATACCAATTAAATAATTTCTACTATATTTTTGAGACAGTTCAACTATCCGTTTCTGGTACATATGTTTAGTAATCTTCTTTAATGGATGAGCTCCCCATGCAGATATAAAGTGTTTCATTTCCTTGCTACGGGCCCGTACACTGCTTATTTTTGCATTTTGGGCATACACCTTTATCCAGTCTTTCGTAAATGTTTCAAAAGTCATTTTAGTCTCTTTTATAAATATTCCGTTTTCAATCTCTGCTTCGACTTTTCGAGCGGCAGACACTGCTTCTTTTTTCGTAGCAAAACCGGATTTGGTTTTTTGCTTCTGTTTTCTTGGTAATGGATCTATACCAAGAGAGACTGTATAAGACCATTTTCCATTACTTCGTTTCTGTATATAAGCCACATTAAATTTCTCCTTTTAGTTTTTTTTCTTTTTTTAATCGATTATTGAAAGCCATTTCACAACTAGATCTTTTTCTGTTTGGCAGAGGGGGACAAAATCTTTGCCGCTTATGTGTAACCTCAAAAATATGGTCACAATTATCACAATAGCGTACTTCCACATCATTAGATAAAGCTTTAGCTATTTGAAAGTAAGCAAAATTAAAAAGATCGGAAAACCAGACCCCTGGGACAAATGAACCGTTTTGAAATTCCACGTACATACTAACGTTAAAAGCATCTAATTTTCCAAGCAAGAATGTCAGATGATTTTTAGCATAGTTAATTACAGCCTCATCATCGTCTATATTATCTATTGAAATCAGAGCGGATTCAGGAATCATTGAGCGGATTTTGGATAAATCTTTTGTCTGTATAACTTTAAACCATTCAAAATCTTGCTTGTAAATTGCAATTTTCTTATTGAGTACAGGCACAGAAACGAATGGGAAAAAAATACAGTCTCCGTTAAGGTATATGTCAAAACCCATATCCTCCATTAGGCCATAAGGCAGGCCGAAATGTTTTGAAAATCTTAACAAGGATTTGAAATCACAAACTTCTATTTTTGCCAGTTCCGTGTATAAAGAAGGCGCATCTTGGAGCTTATATGTTTTTGATAGATTGTTCATAACGTCAGGAGTAACTCCAAATATTGCAGATTCATTAAAAAGACTTTCTGATTTCATTTTCCAATAATCTTTATCCTCTTTTGATTGGTTACTTTCATCTTCATACAATTTATGTTTTTCCAAGGTTGTTAGCAGCTCATTTATCGATATATTTTTATATTCAGCCCACTTTTCTAAACTTGCTTTCGTTGATCGATAGAGTAAATCACTGTGAAAATTCTTTTCCAGAATAAATTGTTCTTTCAAGTGGCGCTTCCAAAAGTTACTATCCCATGGATCCGGTGTTGAAGAATAAGAATTAAAAGGATAATTATTAAGAGAATTTAAATCCTTAAAAATATGGTAATCTTCAAAAACTAATACTTCTTGTTCAAAATGCACGGTATTTAAAAAATTATTTTTCATGTAGTACCCCTTTCTTCTTTTAAGGTTATTTAGAATAAAATCACTTTTATAATTAGTTTTTTATTCGAATTTTACACTTATTCCCTCGGGTTAAGTGTATTAACGACATAAAAATAAAAAACAAAAGCTATTTTAAGTGTTGTAATTGTAGAATTTATATACTACAATTACTCATAGACTAACACAACTACGACATAAACAACAACAATATATTTAATTTTACGTGTTTAGGGAGTGTTCTTATGTTTAAGAAGCGTAATGAAAACATCGAGAAAGCAAAGGGAAGTATCCCTTATTGGGTAATTGCTGAGAAATTAGGAGTCCATGAAAATACAATTCAAAACTGGATGAAAAAAGAAATGGATGAAGAACGTCAAGGAAAAGTAATGTTTGCTATAGATGAAATTAAGAATCAAATTAAAAAAGAAGGGTGAGTAGTAATGGCCGAGACAAATATAATTGATTTTTCTTTAAACGAGGAAGGATTAAAGGAGTTGTATCAGAAGGAAGTTCAAAAATACCTACAAAAAATCGAAATGGAAACTATGCTTATGGATAGTAAGCAATTATGTAAGATGTTAAATCTTTCATGGCCAACTATTGAAAAGTTATTTCTTAATGACCCCAATTTTCCGAGTGTTCGAATAGGTAAAAAATGGATTTTTAATAGAAAGGAGGTTCAAACTTACATCGATTGGTGGTTCTCTGACATTAGGGAACAGGGTGGAGCGATAAGTATATATTGAAGAGAGTATCTCCTGTAAAGGAAGGTGGATAAATGGTACTCAAAGTAGAAGAAAAAATAATAGCACCTAACTTTGAAACAATACCAAAAGAATTAAAAGATAAAAAACAATGGATACTTTGGAAGGCTGAGCTGAGAAAAGGTGGGACAATAGGAAAGATACCAAAGCAAATAAATGGCACTAATGCAAGTACTACAGATCCATCTACTTGGTCAAGCTTTCAAGATATTGAAGAAGTTTTTAAAAACGGTAGATATGACGGCATAGGATTTGTTTTTTCATCAGCGGATCAATATATCGGAATTGATTTAGATGGACATTACAGCGAAGGAAATTTTAATACAAAAATAGCACACTTATTAAGTGGTTACAGCTATACAGAAGTAAGTCCCAGTGGTACAGGGTTGCATACTATCTTTAAAGGGCTTTTACCAAATGATATTAGGCATAAGAATACAGTTGAAAAAATGGAAATATATGGTGAAGGTAGATTTTTCACTTTCACTGGAAGGGTTGTAGGAAATGGAACCATTACAACTAATGAAAATATAATCCTTAAATTAATTGAGAAGTATTTCTTAAAAAAGAAAAAAGTCTATAGCACCTATACAAGGAGCGGCCAGGCTTTTTGTATGGATCATATAGACGATGTGGAACTTCTCCATATTATGTTCAATTCCAAAAATGGAAAAATCATTAAACGTTTATTTAATGGAGATACCAATGAATATAACGGAGATCATTCATCAGCCGATCAAGCTCTTTGTAACCATTTAGCTTTTTTTACGTCTAAAAATGCAAAGAGAATGGATAACCTTTTCAGGCAGTCCGGCTTGTATCGTGACAAATGGGATAGAAAGACAGGGGCTTCGACATATGGACAGATAACCATCCAAGAAGCCATTGATAAAACTTCACGTACCTATAGATTAACCGAAAAAGTTAAACAAGACAATAATGGTGTGCAGATAATCAAAAATGAAAAGGAAGAGTGGGAAAGGCCTGTTTCTTTTGATGAATATGAGTTGCCAGTATTCCCTTCTAATATTTTTCCAAAATGGTTAAGCGATTATGTAGAAGGGGTAGCGGAAAGCACACAAACACCAAAAGATATGGCGAGTATGGGAGCTATATCATGCTTATCTATTGCTACAGCAAAAAAGTTTGAAGTTAGTCCATATGGTTCATGGGTCGAACCGCTTAACACTTATACAGCTACCTTAATGGGGCCTGCGCAGCGTAAAACTGCTGTATTTGATTTTATGATTAAACCTATTTTGGAGTATGAGCAGGATGAACGCGAACGTTTAAGAATAGAAGTGAGAAAGAGAAAGACAGAAATAGATGCACTGAAAAGAAGGTTGGAGGCAGTAAAAAATAAAAATGCTCAAAAGCCAGAGCCTAAATATGTGGAGGAAATGAAAAAGATTGATGAGGAAATTGAAAGCCTTGTAGAGCTTTATTTGCCCTCGTATGTTGTCGATGATGTGACGCCGGAAAAGTTGGTCCAACTTCTTAAAGAAAATAACGGAAAAATGGGGATTTTATCAGCGGAAGGTGGAATCTTTGAAATTATCAAGGGGAGATATAGTAAAGAATTAAATATGGACATATTTTTGAAAGGACACAGTGGTGATTATACTAGAGTCGATCGTAAAAATGGTTCTACAATGATAATTAAAGAACCGGCTTTAACAATTGGTATATTTGCACAGCCTGATATCATAACAGATCTTCCGAGGGCATTTAAAGGTAGGGGGTTAATGGCCAGATTCCTTTACTCATTACCAAAGGATTTTAGGGGATACAGGAAAATTAGGCCAAATGATATTTCCATAGAAGTAAGAGATCAATACATGCAGAATGTCAAAAGACTTTTAGATCTCCCTAGGGATGAAATTCAAAGGTTAACATTTACGAATGAAGCAGACGTTTTTCTACAATCGTTCCAGCAAGAAATTGAGGAAAGATTAAGGGATGGAAATGATCTAGCTGATATAGCGGAATGGGGTGGCAAGATTGTTGGTCAAATAATAAGAATATCAGCTTTGCTACATGTAGCTGAAAACATTATAAATGACAACGTTATACCAGAGAAGATTGCAACAGCTACAGTTGTGCAGGCTATAAGAACGAAGGAATACTTTATTAGCCATGCTAAAGCTTCTTTTGGTTGTATGAGTATAGATAAAGATTTAGAAAACGCCAAATACATTCTCGATAAAATTAAAGAAAAGTTTAAAGGGGAAACAGTTATATATCACCAAGAATTATGGCAGCTTGTTAAAAGAAGATTTGGTAAAGCTTCAGAATTAGATGGAACATTAGAAATCTTAGAAACTAGGGGATTCGTTAAGTCAGGGAAGGAAGGACGAAAAAAAATAATAAATATTAATCCTAAGATTTAGTTCCCTACTTCCCCTAATGCTACCGGATCTATAAAGACATAAGGAAACTTGATTAGGGAAACCGAAAGTATGAGATGGCCCTAATTTCCCTAGTATTTATTAATTAGATTCAAAGTTGGGAAATCTAATAATTCCTAAATTAGGGGATCTAGGTGCAATTAGGAACAAAGATTGTATTAGACAAAAATGGAAGGGAGAGCCGGTAAGAGGCTGTTAGGGGAATTAGGAGACGATTGCATGACATGTTTACTATTTTAGATTGCAATAAATTGAAGGGAAACTTTAATCGAACCAGTATCCCATGAAGATTAAACAGTAACTAAAAAGTATTCTTAGCAGAAACAATAGAGAAAAAATAAAAAGCTGCAGTGCAGACTTAGGATAGGAGAGGTTATTTTGAGTATTTTTCCATATGAACCAGATGAAATCATTAAAGGAGAAGTTAATTATACTTTTAAGGAGTTTAATGAGGATTTAATTGTTCTCCTTAAACTAGAATTCGGTAGTAATTATCATAAAAAAACATTTGACTTTATATCTACTTTATTTATTTCACAGCTAAATGGATTAGTCCAATCTGATGATACACATCTTGAACTTGTCGAGGTCTTTCAAGACGAGATAACAATTTTACAAGCAGTTTTTATGAGAACTTTCACTGAACAAATTAAACATGGTGTCCCCAAATCAACTGCTATTAAAATTACAAATGGGCTTTATCAAACAGCTAGAAAGTCTATTTAACAGGGGTGATAAGTAGTGCCACATGATATAAAAATTGTAGAGCGGTTTATGGGACTCAGGGCTAAAGGCGAAAGTTTTAGAAGGATTGCTGAAAAGTTAAAAGTAGGTAAACAAACATTAATAAATTGGGAAAAGGAGTATCGTGAGGAGATAGCCAATCGAAAAGCTGCTGAGTTGGAAGCACTCCAAGAAAAGTACTATTTGACGGTGGAAAGAAGAATCAAGTTCTACGGAGAAAAAATTTTAATGCTTGAAAATGAGCTCGCTAAGCGAGATTTAGAAAATATGGGAACAAAAGAAATATTTGATACACTACTAAAATACCAAGCAGAGCTGAAGGAGTTAGCTGTATCTCCTGTTTTTTTAACCGAAGGTGAAATACATGCTAGGCACACAGAACAGCAATTATTGGAGACCATAACAGAACCGCTGCAAGACCACTTTAAAGGAAAGGGGATGAATCGATATGGAACTTAACATCTGTGATTTTAACCTCTTACTAATAAAGACATACCAGCGATATAAAGAAGGCTATATAAGTGAACAAACAGCCTATAAGGAAGCATATATGTTAAATAGCATTATAAAATCAATTGAAGTGACGGAATTGGAAGCCAGATTGGAACGGATAGAGGGAGTTTTACAAAGTGGCAAGTAAGAAAAAAAATCGCGTCTTTCATGCAATATTAAAAAATGGAAGTGATTATGAGAAAGCCCTCCTTGTTGCTAATAGCAATGCTGAAAAAGCAACAAGTGAAAAGGGTTTTTTGACTGAATATGAGATAGGGGAACTAATGTCTACTATTCAGACCAATAAAGGGGCAAACATTTATAATACTATCATGAATATTGAAAATAATATTCGTTTAGCATTGTATGACATGGAGAATGAATATCGCTTTTTTGAAAGTCGCTTTTGGATGTATTACTTTTTTTACAACAGATACAGCTTAATCAATGAGATTCCTGACAGTTTGAATAGTTTTCTTTATAGGTATCCGGAGACAAGGGACTTCCTTTTAAAGTGTATGAAAATAAACAGCATGGAGTTTTTTCCAAGTAGTGAGGGGGTGTTTATTGAAGGAAGAATGAAGGCAGAAGTAAATGAGACGCGTGTCAAGGTAGCGAATAGTTTGGAGGCGGCTCGAATTCGAATTAAAACAGTAGTAGCCTGTATTAAAGATTACATGGATGAAAAGGGCGTTGTTATAGAAATTTATCTAAAAAAAATTCATGAACTGGAAGAAAAGGTAAGGCAAGCTGGTCTCCCGTTAGAAGATGAACACTACAGAGCTATCAATAAATCGAATAAAGAGCTTATGGACAGATTAGTTCATGAGGAGGGAATTATTATTTTCCTGGCTTATGACGATTTGCCAATTGAAAAAAAGTACTATCAGAAGTTTTATAGGCAGTTAATTGAAGAAGTTTATTATAAATGAAATTTTTAAATTGAGCTAAGAAAGTGTTAAGTCCTCAAGGTACCGTAAGAGTTAAGTTATGAGAATGTAAAGGGTGAAATCATAATGGTTTCATCCTTACATGTATTTAAATTATTAAAAAAAAATTTAGTTACGAACTAAAGTTCTCCCTTTTCGGGCATAAATGTTAATATATTGTTGTAGTATATACAATTTCCTTTTGTGAAAGGAGGATTAATTATGAATAGAGATTTGCTGAAGAGACTTTTTAAATCTATTTCTTTAAGAGATTTAGAGGAAATAAATTCTATGGCTAAAGTGATTATTGATCACGAATACGAATCTGGACATAAGAAGTTATCTAGTGAGCTTGAAAAGATTATAAATTCATCTAGAATAGTTGAAAAAAAATATAAAATGACGGACAATGAAAATAATGGCAATTTGCTGAATCCTTTGCCTAAAAATAAACGTCATAATTCACCATTAGTTATACATAAAGACCTATATGATTTAGAGCATGAGATGATATTACCAGAAACGGTAGAAAAGCGTTTTAATAGAATTGAAAAGGAATTTAGTTCGAAGGAAAAATTGGCACTATACGGATTGTTACATAAAAGAAAAATTATGTTATATGGTCCTCCAGGCTGCGGAAAAACCCTCGGTGCACAAAGGTTAGCTTGGAAATTGGGTCTTCCCTTCTACAAGGTAAGGTTGGAGGCAGTTCTTTCCTCTTATTTAGGTGAATCATCAGTGAATTTAAATGAAATTTTTGATATGGCCAATGAGAAGGCTTGTTTGCTTTTTATTGATGAGTTTGATTCCATTGCTTCTACGAGAAAAGCCAAAAATGACGTCGGGGAAGTTAAGAGAATTGTAAATAGTTTTTTACAGTACTTAGATGATTATAAAGGTAAAGGTATCATAGTAACTGCCACTAACTTAGCTGAACAAATTGACAGTGCTTTCTGGAGAAGGTTTGATGAAGCCATATATATGCCTAAACCAGGAGAAAGAGAAATCGAAAAGCTTGTGAAACTTACTTTAGCAAATTTTAATTATTTTATTTTTGACTGGTTAGAAATAATTGATACAGCTAAGGGTTTGTCAGCTTCACAAATAGTACAGGCATGTAGAGAAGCCGCCAAGACGGTAATACTTAACGGTGAAGAAGAAATAACTGAGGAAATTATTTTAGAGTCTTTACGCGAAATAGGGAGAGATATAGATGGCAACTGACTTTCCACACCTTTCTTTAAAACTAGTCCAGAATGCACCACCTCCACAACCAAAGGGGTTCGGAGGAAAGGATCCTAGAACCATTAAGAACAAGGAAAATAGGGCAGAACACGCAACGAAATTAATTAATTCGGTGGAGAAGATAAAACATACTTGGAAAGATACTATGGAAAATAGAAAAGATAATTTAAGTGTTAAACCGCCGGATATGCCAAGTGCAATACCACTTCACTTCAAGGTAGACACCAATGCTCTTCCTGTAGAGGAATTAAGGAAATTTGATATTGAAGTTATTGGAGAACTAGAAGATGGTTTTGTGATAGGTGCCTCTGATGACACTTTATTAAATACATTATCAAAAAAAATAGAAAAATTCTCTTCAGAAAAACAAAATAATGTCGCAGCCTTATGGGAAATTACAGAAGGTTTAAATTGGAAAATGGATATTTTGTCTCCACAACTTCTTGAAAAATACAATACTTTTAATGACAAAGATTTTTTGGTTTTAGATGTAGGCATTGCATGCCTTAGTACAATTTATATACCTGATCATCCTTCCAAGAGAAAAAAGCAGTACCAAGGAGATGAAGAAAGGTATCAAGCTGCTATTGATAGATGGAAAAAGAAGAGGGACCTAGCCTATAGGGATTGGAATAGTATTGCTAAAAAAAGGTCAGAAGATTTCACTAAGATCATTAATCAATACGGTGGAGAAATCTTATCAATGGAACGTGGGGAATTCAGTTCATTTTCATTTCTCCCAGATAGTATAAATTGCAGAATAAAAATATCTTTTATTTGTATGAAAGATTTACTTTTAAACTATCCTTTTCTTTTTGAAATTTCAGAAGTTGAAAGTATTGCTCACTCACATAATGTTGAGGAAGCTTTAGAAGAATTGGATATAACAGAAGTTGAAGTAGTTAAGCCGAGTGATGACTCTCCATATGTTTGTGTTATTGATAGTGGGATAGCTGAAAAGCATGTTTTATTAAAGAATGCTATTAAGTCATCTGATTCTAAAAGTTGGATAGGAAGCACGACAGATGTTGCTGATTATGTTGAAGGCGGAGGGCACGGTACTAAAGTAGCCGGGGGAATTCTGTATCACGAGAACATACCTTCCAGAAGTATAAGGCTAGAATTACCTTTTTGGTTACAAAATGCGCGAGTATTGGATGAGAATAATGAGATGCCAGTAAAACTAATCCCTTCTTCTTTATTAAAGGAAATAGTGGATTTATATTATAATGGGCCAACTAGAACAAGAATTTATAATCATTCAATCAATAGTCTTTCTCCCTATGGAAGTATTCATATGAGCCCTTGGGCTACAGCGATAGATCAATTAAGTTGGGAAAATGATGTTGTTTTTATTGTCTCTTCAGGAAATATTCCAATCGAGAATTCTTCTTCCTCTATAAGGTTAGGAATATTAGATCATTATAATTTAGGAAGGGAATATCCAGATTACTTATTAGAAAGTAGTTCGAGGATCTCAAATCCTGCTCAAAGTTTGCAGGCAATCACAGTAGGGTCAATAGGTCTTTATGAATTAACAGGAATAAATAAATCTTTCTCCAAAAAAAGTGAACCATCTTCATTTTCATGTACTGGACCAGGTATATGGGGAAGCGTTAAACCTGAAGTTGTAGAATATGGGGGAGATTTTGCTTATGACGGCAGTGTACCCCCTAATTTAAGTGTACAACCTCAGTTAACGCCTCTTTTAATTAGATCTACTATGTATGGTGGATTCCCTATAGGGAGGGACGAAATAGGAACTTCATTTTCTACCTCTAAGGTAACACATATACTAGCTAGTATTCAAAAGGCCTTTCCACTGGAAACCACTCTTTTTTATAGAACACTTCTAATTCAATCAGCAAGATGGCCAGATTGGGCAGAAGGTCATTCGAATAAAGAAAATGTTATAAGATCATTAGGTTATGGAATACCTAATAAAATTAGAGCAACTGAAAATGATCCTTATCGAGTAACCTTAATTACTCGTGGGGATAGGGAAATCAAAGGTAGACAGGTGCATGTTTACGAAGTCAAAATTCCTGAAGAATTGTATAAACCTTCTAGTGAGCACAAAATTAGAATTGATATTACCCTTTCCTATAAAGCACAACCAAGAAGAACAAGGAGAAATAGAAAGAGATATTTATCTAAATGGCTGGAATGGCAAACAAGTAAGGAAAATGAACCAACTAATGAGTTTTTAAAGAGAGTCATAGATATAGCCGAACAAGATGAGGATTATCCAAGTGAGGAAGAAGGTTCTGAGCTATTTAACTGGATGATCAGGGAAAGAGATAGTTGGGGGCAAATTAAAGGAATTAATAGAAATGCGGGTACTGTTCAAAAGGACTGGGCAATTATAGAATCAAACAAGCTAAGAGAAGGATTTTGTATAGCGGTAATTGGCCATCATGGATGGAACAGCGAGCCGGATGTTGAAGTACCATATTGTTTATCAGTTTCATTCGAGTCAATCAATAAGGATGTAAAGTTATATGAATTAATTTCGGTAGAAAACACTGTTGAAGTTGATGTTATTGTTTAAATAGGGGGGATAATACATGGATAAGAATAAGGAAAGAGAAGAATCAGAAAGTGTAATTAAGGGCTCCTCACTTAAATACAAAAAACCCACACCAGAAGAGGAGAGAAAATTTGATATCTTCTTAGGTCTAGAAGAAGATAGCCCTGAAGAAGAGGAGAAATAAATGGTACCAACTTATGCGCAAATCATTTTTATTATCATATTAATAGTCCCTGGCTTTGCAGCTATAAAGATATATCAAAAGTTAATACCATCAAGGAAAAAGGATACTTTTGATTTATCTGTTTCAAGTATTGTATTAACTTTATTTATACATGGGATTTATACCACTTTCTTTGCATTTAAATATAATGATAAAGTCAATATTATAATTCAAGATCTAACAAAGCATAAGACAATTTCATTTACTTCATCTAAATGGATACTAATTTATTTTAGTATATTAATAGTTATCATAATTCTTGTGGGTTTTCTTCTTGCGTTTTTTAAGAATAGAGGAACTACCTACAAGTGGGCAAAAAAATTGGGCTTTCAAACCTCTAATTTTGATAACCTGTGGGATGAATTATTGTATATTTATAACGTGTCAAATAAGGCCCCTCTTGTAGTTATAGAGTTTGAAGATATTGTTTATGCAGGAACAGTCCACAGATCTTCATTTGGTTTTGGGGGCAATGAACATAAAGAAATAACTTTATTAAAACCCAGCTCCAAAAAAGTTGAAGAGGAAAAATTTCAAAGGTTAGATGTTTCGTTGATTTATCTTGATTTAAAAGAAGTAAAAACTATTAAACTTTTTAATGGTGAAGTATTAATAGATAGTAAGATGTAAGTACTAAGTTTCCCATTTGTATAAAATAAAAAGCGTCCCTCTTCTCTGAGGAGGGATAATTCCTATTATATCTGATGCCTTAGAGAAAATACTTACGATATTGTAATCTCTCTCTGAGCTTTTTAATTTTTTACATAATCATTGGGAACTTATCGTTTTATGTAAAAAGTATACATTGAAATTATTAATTATTTTAATTTTCAAAATAATTAATAAAAATGAAGGGGATTAGTTAATAAGAAGCGAATCTAAAGAATATATATAGATAGGAGTGGGATTCCATGTCCCAACAACAGGAAGAATCGGCTAAGGTAACAGAAAATGATACTACGAGGTATTATTTTAAACGAATTTTTGCTGGGCTAATAGCGCCCCTCTTTTTATGGTTTTTATCAATGGCGATCGTAAGTGCAATAACTTCATCTGTGGGAGGATTAAATTGGGCAAAAGATGCCATAAAAGGTTTTAGTTTTGCGGATCATCCACTTTTGGCTATATTTGTAGTATTACTAGCGTTTCTCGGTCTCTTTTATGTAATACCTAACGCCGCAGGCTGGTTAAATAGCTCTACTACAGTTCCTTTTCCAGGATTTAGTTTTATGCCGAATCCATTATTCTCGGAAGAATATAAAGCTAGGCATCCTTTTCCGAATACAAAAGTTGCTTTGAAAAATTATGAAAATGTTAGTAATAAAGCTAAACAACTTGAAGAAATTAGTATAAAAATGAATGCTTTACATCAAAAGACCGCAACCACTATATTAAATATTAATCGGTTACAGCAGTCCTTAAATAGAATGGTAGGAGAGGAGACTATAGTTTATGAAACAAATCTTTTTTTAAATGATGTAGCGAGTGAGATTTGTACGAGTGTTATGGATGGGGACTCCAATAAATCCTGTTCTATTATGCTAGTTCGAGAGAATAGTCTCTTTATAGCCGGCTATGCAAGGGTCCGTTCAGAGTCTCGTCGAGATAATCGATTTTCAAAAGGTTCTGGTTTTGCTGGTACAGTGTGGCGAAATGGTCAACCTGATATATGTAATGATGTTGAAAAGGATGGTCGTTTTAATGGGAAACCTAACCGAGCATATAAATCAATAATTGGTGTACCAATTTATGATATGGGGAATATAATAGGTATAATCTGTGTGCAAGATTCAAAAAAAGACGCGTTTGTTGAGGATGACATAGTTTTAATACAGAGCTATACTGAAGTTATAAATCTATTTTTGACAGTCTACTCTAAATATGAAGAATTTAGGAAGAGAGTATCAGGATCAAGTACGCAGGTTGAAGTAGCAGCGACTACAGAGGGAGGTGGGGATTGATATGATAGGAGAGGTAAAAAAGCAGATCCCAAGTATTAATAGCGACTTATTGAAAGTGAAGCTATCCCATAATATAAACTTAGAGGGAAACGATGTTGAAAATGTTCCTAATTTTAACAAATGGTTTCAATTAGCTGAAGAATCAAATGAAATTATAAAGGCGCTTCAGCAACAGGAAAAGAATTTCAAAATGTTATCAAAGTAAGAAAAATTTTTATAATGTTGATTTAAATGAAAGAACGTAAAAAACATTATCTTAACGGTGCTTATTTTAAACCTTGGTTCTCCAAGCGTTAAGTATTAACATTTCAGGGCTCTCAACCTCTATTGGTTGGGAGTCTTTTTGTTCTTATTAAAATAGATGGAAAGTGACTTATATATGTTGTGTTGTTATTATCATTTTTGGTTTTTTATTAATTTACCTAATAAGTTATATTTTTCGATAAATGAATTATACATGGAAAGGGAGGTGTTCGAATCATGTATTATAGAGTAAAACCAGGGGAGTCACTTGATCATATCTGCCATAGGTTTCAAGTTAAACAAGAGGAGCTAATGGCCGCTAACCAGATGATAGCTTCCACAGTGACTCCGAATCAATTACTTTTCATCCCACTCTATTCGGTAAGAAAAAGTCTTAATTTGAAGACAGATGAGGCTATACTAGGGGGTGAGTTAAACGAGAACAATGATTGGCGGCAAATTATTCCTCAGTCGACATCACAAATACCTGGTTTGTGGCCAGAAGATACTAGGAAAGGCCATAAAATTGCCGTATTCAGAGCGAAAGATATTAACAAGGATATTCCCATATACAATTCAAGGGCAGCTTTTTTCTTTATGAGCAAAATGGCGGTGGAAAAGACAGGTTGCTTTTCTATTTGCGATCATTCAGTCCGCCCATGTGGAGAGTGTTTTAAGAGTGAATCGACTCCCTTCTATGTTATGCCGCATAATACAAGTTTTGCCAGCTTGGGTGACTATGGATTAGTCATCAACACAAGGACAAAAAAAACCTCATTCGCAATTTGTGCAGATTGGGGTCCTAAACATGAAGCCATCACGATTGAAACGGGCACGAAGTTTTCAGGTAAAATAGGTGAAGGTTCTATTTTTCTTGGTAAGCAGCTCCAAATTAAAGATATTGACCCGAACCCGTTGAAGGCATTCGAGCCTTTTGGAGTATTATATATCATCTTCCCAGGTTCAGCAGCTAACGGTGTGAGAACAATAAAGAGTGTTGAGGAAATAAAAAGGGATGCACAGCATGCTTTTGAAAAATGGGGTGGTATGAAACAGGCCAGGTTCGTACTGAAAGAGCATTATAATATCGATTATTAGCAGTTGTTGAATAAAGGAGGAAGGCTGATGTGGTATATCGTTCAACCAGGAGATTCCTTGTCCCTTATCTCTCGTAGGTTTGTCGTGCCAGTGCAGAAATTAATCCAGGCAAATTCGATATTCAATGGTGTAATCTATATTGGCCAGTGGCTTTTTATTCCTTTACCTTCGAGGGCCACTGTGACCTATACTATAAAGGTGGGAGATACGTTAAACTCCATTGCTCAACAATTCAAAACCACCAAGGAAGCCATCATGCGACTGAATAATTTAGAAAATGATCTTGTCGTTCCGGGACAATTGTTGCAAATTGAGACCCGGTACAATCATGATACCTCTCACTATAATCTAACAGAAACTGTCTTAACAGACCAGGATTCTCAAACTGATCATTTAATGAGACCTGTTCAAAAATATAAAGTGGAACTTGGAGATACCTTAGACTCTATTGCTATTAAATTCAATACTACTAAACAGGCCATCATGCAGGAGAACCAACTGGCTGGCGACGTAATAAGAGCAGGACAGACTCTTACTATAAGTACCACAATCGGAAGAGTACATCATTCCATTAAACGAATTCCTTCATCCCCATCCACAATATCACCTTATAAAATAGAGTATATGACTTTTATTGATGACGGCTTGCAAGCAACGCTTAAGGTATGGAAGGCAATAGGTAAAAAGGAACCACAGGCCTTTTTCTTTGTTGGTAAACTGGCTGTAACTGCTGCCGGTGCTCCAAAAGCCTTCCATCAGAATAGCGACTTGGCATTTGAATTTCTGAACAAAGCTGGCATAGAGGGGTACTGGTGGGGTCTGGTAACAGACTCTTCAGCAAATCCAATCGTGCAGGGGGAAAATGATCCTGCTCCTGGATACTATATCTCTAAAACTGCATTATCAGATTGTAGAAAGCCTATTAAAGACCAAACGAGATATTTGGATGCGACTGTAATCCCATATATTGCACTACCTGCACGTCACATGATGGAAGCTAAGATTGGCGATTTGTGCGCAGTCATTAATACGTTAAATAATAAAATCAGCTATGCAATTGTGGGTGACATTGAGCCGGATAATTCCATAGGAATTGGTTCCATAGCTGTTGCCGAAAAGCTTGGTATTCCCTCAAGTCCCAAGACAGGCGGGGTTGAGGATGGAATTTTATATATCATATTTGTACAGAGTGGTGATAATGCATGTACGCCTAAAACCTCCCAACAGATTTCAGAACAAGGTGAAGAATTATTTAAACAATGGGGAGGAATGAAACAGGTTCAAACCCTTTTTGATAAATTTCCGCTTAGCTATAAAACGACTAATTAGTAAAATTGTGAGGAATTGGTAAATGTGTTCTTCATTCATTTCTTATGCGGCCTTGTTAACGAGATCCGTTAGAGGGCTTAATAGCAGCCAATAATACAGTAAAGTGGAAATCGTAACAAAACCAAATTAAGTCCAAATAAAGACCGATTATGTCTGATTCTATTCAATTTTAATGAGCGATACCTGAAACATAGGCATCGCTTTTTCAATTTAACTAAAGTAGTTGAAGAAACAATAACTAAGGATCAATTTTTGTATTCTTTTAAATTTCCAATCTTCAGCAATTGGGTGCTTTCCTGTAGAAAGAATTTAGCGCTTATTTCCACTTTAGGTCCAGGCTGTTTAGAGTCGCTTAGTAAGATAAATGGATATTGTGAATAAATGTACTTAAACTAAAGGGACAGAATAGTTGAAGAAGGAAGGTTCGTAACATAAACTAAATATGTACATAAATATGGAAGGCTTGCTAGGAAAGAAACCTATATCTGGTTCAATAATTAAGAGGTAGGTAACATTCTCTGGAAGGTATGAAAGGAAATTAATTATGAGTGAATCAATGAAGCGGATAAATCATTTTAGAGATGAGCGCAACTGGCGGCAATTTCATAATGAAAAAGACCTGGCCATTTCCATCTCTTTAGAAGCAAATGAATTATTGGAATTATTTCAATGGAAAACACCAGAGGAATCCAAGGAAAATCCTGAGCGACTTAAAGAAGAGCTGGCAGATGTGCTGATATACTCTTATATGATGGCTGATAATCTAGGATTTGATATTGATGGAATCATCGCAGAAAAATTGATTAAAAATGCCGAGAAATATCCAGTTCCCAAAAGCTTTGGTCAAAAAAAGAAATATAATGAATTGGATGGTGGATTAAGCAATGGCTAAGTACCACTGTATAACATTGAAAGTGAAAAATGGAGAATTAGAAGGTTTCGATAAACTTCGCCAGCCTGAACAAAATATTCTTATAAATAGGAATGTCGTTTATATCTACAAAGGGTCGAAGTCGAAAAAGATTTACATTGGACAAACGAAACAATTTACGGTGCGGAATAAGCAACACTACAATGGTAAAGATGAAAGATTTAATAATGCAGATTTTGACCAAGTAATGATTCTTTGTTCAGTCTATTTAGATGGCGGTGCAGCCTTATATGATGTCGAAAGCCAGCTAATAACCTACTTTATGGCGGAGAATTCAAACTCTAGAAAGCAACTGGTTCATTATGACAATGATGATATTACTAATGGAAATAAGGGTTACAGCGTCAATCCCTACCGAGACCAAGAGAAGGTTGCTACAGAAGTCGTTTTGCCTTTTTGGGAAAAAGAGCTATACCCTAATGGATGGGTAAGCACGCCGACTTTAAAGGAGTTGCGCAATAAAGCACTGGTCAAATATAGCCCAATCAAAGTAATTACAGGGCAACAAATATGCTATCTTAAGGAGATTGTATCAAATCCCGATAAAAGCTTTGTGATTAATGGTGATGCAGGTACTGGCAAAACCGTGTTACTGACTCATTTAGTCGCTAAGCTGTTAAATGATAAACCTAATCAGCGAATAGCAGTCGTTTTGCAAAATAACTGGATTCAAACGGGCAAGCACATCTTTAGAGTATATGGAATGAACAACAGTAACCTGACAATTGCTACTCCGACATCACTGATTAATGCGGATGAAAATTATGATGTTGTAATTGTTGACGAATCTCATAAGCTTTCCAGAAAATTTGGAAAGCAAAATCCATCTTTTAATAGTGTATATAAAGGAAGATTTCCCCAGTATAAGAACCACTTGGAGTGCTTAAAAAAGTTAGGCCGTCAAATTGTGTTAATGTATGACGTACTGCAAGCTATTCGTCCTGCCAATATGACACGTGCGGAATTTAAGGAAGCAACCGCAGATTTTGAAAAGAGATACTTAACAACGCAATTTAGAATCCAAGCTCCAAAAGGCAAGAAATATACATCAGAGGATTTCGTAAATGGCATAAAATATCTTTTGTATAAGGATACAGGTCTATTAGAACTTGAAGAAACGAATTTTAACTCAGATTTCAACAGAGCTGTGTTTCATGATAGTGATGCGGATGCTTATTTTGGATATTTTGAATCTGAACCTTTAAAGAATCTGATTGATTGGGTAGAAGAGGACAGAAATTTCCATCCTGAACATATAAACCGCGTGCTAGGTGGATTAGTTGAACCTTGGAAGCAGGCTGATGGCAAAGACCCTTTAATCACTCATTGGCATGAAGGAAATATCAAACGAAGATGGAATTCTACTCAAGAAAATTGGATTTATTCAGAGGATGCCGATGCTGAGGAGCAGATTGGCTCCGTTTTTGCAGTTCAGGGAATCGATTTGAATAAAGTCGGCGTTTTAGTCGGCAATGATCTTCAAGTCGACGCAAATGGCCGGTTATTTGGTGATCCAGAGAATTTTCATAATATAAACGGCAAGTTCTCCAAAGGTGATGAAAGTCCGGAAAATGCACAAGAGTTTACCTTATTTGTATTGAATATTTACTATATTCTGATGACTAGAGGAATTGACGGGATTCGGCTGGGATTCTGGAAAAATGATGCATTTAAAAATTATATGAAGGAAATATTGGAGATTGAATAAGTACCTGAACCTTTGGTTCAATAGCAACAATAATTAGGAAAAAAACCTATAGTAAATATAGTTTTAAAGAGATATAGTTTTTAGATGGTCTAGTATCCGAACACGAGGAGCTTAAATATAAAGGTGATTTAATAAAGAGACTTTTGGAACAAGATATTGAAGTGATTAGCTTTTCCAACGGAATCTACGGTATAAATAAACAATTAATATATCCGTTAAAACAGTGGGGACATGGAGTATTCATTGAAAAGGTCCTACCCTATGCAGAGAACTATCCTCATATTCTTTGGAACGTATCAGGTAAAATATGAGATTTAGAAGAACTAAAGTTAGAATCCTTACCAAACAATTTGACATTTTCACTCGTAGAGCACTTATACCAGACCTTTATAAAAAAATTCTATAAATCTGGTTGCTATGAAAAAGGGTAAGGAAAAATACCCTACCCAATGATCATAAAAAATGCTCATAGTTTTGCTCATAGCAGTTTTAACTTCTGTTTTAATTTATTTTACATAATAAATTAAAACCCTATAGAATCAATGATTCTATAAATTTATTTTCTTCTATTATATTGCTTGATGAATGGGCGGCATGATGTAATCACTGCCCTACCTAAAAAAGCGACCAAGTACTCACTTGGTCGCTTTTTTGCGTGCATTAATATTTTCAGATTTTTTTAAAATTTGTTAAGATAGTACTATGTTTATTGAAAAACATACTAAACTCAAGGCTTAACTGAGTTTTAAGGGGGAGCTTTATTGATTCAGCTGGATCATATTAATAATAAATTAAATCAAGTATTAGAAAACATCGATCAAATTGTGATTGGAAAGCGTCAGGTATCTACGTTGAGTTTGGTTGCTTTGCTTGCAGAGGGGCATATTTTGCTTGAAGATGTGCCGGGTGTGGGGAAAACGATGCTCGTGAAGGCACTGGCCAAATCGATTGATGCAGAATTTAAACGAATTCAATTCACGCCCGATTTGCTGCCGTCCGATGTAACAGGTGTTTCTATTTACAGTCCAAAAGACATGGAATTTCATTTTCGTCCAGGTCCTATCATGAGCCATATTGTGCTCGCTGATGAGATTAACAGGACTTCTCCTAAAACACAATCGGCGCTTTTAGAAGCAATGGCTGAGCATCATGTAACAACCGATGGTATCACCCGGGAAATTCCAGCGCCTTTTTTTGTGATGGCTACTCAAAATCCTGTTGATTTTGATGGGACCTATCATTTGCCGGAAGCGCAGCTGGATCGATTTTTATTCAAATTAAGCATGGGGTATCCTACGCAGGAAGAGGAGCTTCAAATTTTAAACGGCGTATCGACTCAAGTTAATCTTGAGGATGTCAAACCCGTCATGAGCATTCCAGAATTAGTACAGGCTCAAAAAACTGTAAGCAGTATTTATGTAGATGATGCGATCAAGCACTATATCATCGAAATCATTCGCAAAACGCGCTCTCATCCACATGTTTCGTTAGGTATCAGTCCTCGTGGAACGGTTTCCTTTATGAAGGCCGTTCAAGCATATGCTTTAGTGAAGGGAAGAGATTACTGTCTTCCTGATGATGTTCAAGAGCTTGCTTCGTATGTGTGTGCACATCGATTAATGCTAAGATCTGATACCCAGTACAGCGGCTTAACAGCGGATGATGTGATGAAGCAAATTATGGCTGATACGAAAGTACCTGTTAAAAGGTAAGAGGTACTTTATGAAACAGTATATAAAAGTGATATGGAAATGTAGGGACTGGTTCGTTTTATTCTGCATCTTTGCTGCTACGTTTTCGTACGCGATGTTTCAAGGGGGCTTTGTCAGCTGGTTTTTATTTTATAGCTTCTTACCTTTTGGATTATATGCGGCAGCCGTTTTGCTTTATCCGTTAAAGAAGTGGAATGTTACTCGTGATGTGAAGCTACAGCCTCGATTCGCTGGAGATCATCTTTCGTATGACATTCATATTACACGCTCCTCGGGTTTTCCTGTTTATATGGCAGCAGTGAAAGAGGAGAGTAACCTTTTAGATCAAGAAGAAAGAACAATTTATCCGCTTTTTCAACGAAACGCTGTTATTCCGTATGAAAGATCGTTTGTAGAAAGAGGAGAATATGAATTTTTTACGATTTCGATTGAATTGAGTGATTTATTAGGAATTGTAAAAAAGAAGGCATATTATCCGCTGCAGCAGCGGTTTATCGTGTATCCTCAAATCCATGAGATAGATATCCCGTTTCTTTTAGCGGGAATAGAAGAAGGAAAAAATGAAGTTTCCGCTGGAAATCAATCTACTACGTTAGTGACAGGCATTAGAGAATACCAGCCGGGTGACCGATTAGGATCTATCGATTGGAAGGCGACGGCTCGTAAAGCTACGTTGATTTCTAAAGAGTTTGGTCATTATCATGAACGGAGTATGATTATCATTGCAGATGTTATAAGCTCTCTATACTTTGAAGAACGAATGAGCTTTCTCGCATCCATGCTCATTCATGAAGAAACCAAGCGTAAAAAAATCGATTTTCTTTTAGCTGGAGATGCACTTTTTTCACCAAAAACCTCTGAACAAAGTGAGACTGGTAACCTGTTGTATCACTTAGCGCGTGCACAGCCTGTTAACAACCGAGCGTTCGAAACAGAATTTAAGAGTATTGCCATTCAAAAGCAGCATTCTTTTATGGTCATTGTCAGTCAAGTTACAGGGACTCTCATTGGGCAGGTTCAATCTAAGCTGAGTCTGCATGCTAAGGCATCAATAATTGTCGTTAAAGATGAAGGAGCAGGGCTTAGTGACGAAGAGACGGTTATTGTAAATGGAATACAATCTTCTGCTTTAACGATTGAAGTTGTTAATATTCCTCTATCATCTAAAGGAAGTGAGGGCGGAAATAAGTGAATAAATCAGCTTTGTATGTAAAAAACATCTTATTGTACGCGGGAGCATTCTTTTTATTAGTGGAATGGCTTCTTCCTTTAAATGAAGTGACGGATACCAATCAAATTCAGTACTTTATCTTGTTTGTTGCTTACTGTTTTTTGTGTTTAACGTTTCGCTTGCCGTTTATCGTGATGACGTTAGGGAGTATATTGTTTATTTTGTTTTCGCTTCACAATCTCTATTTCCAAGGAGCCTTCTTTTCTTCAGACTGGCTTCCGAGACTTTTGGAGATTCTTCAGTCAGATGCGCAAAGTATCATGCAGTGGAATATAGCGAATTTATCATTTGAAATGAGGAGCACTTTATTTTTTGTGCTGCTTTGGATTATGGCTTATTTAATTCAATATTGGATCTTTTATCAAAAAAGAATTTTCTTCTTTTTCTTCTTAACCATTTTGTATATTACCGTGTTGGATACCTTTTCTACTTACGATGCGGGAGCTGCTATTATTCGCGTGACGATTATCGGATTTTTATTAGTAGCCATGCTTCGCATAAATCCTGAACGTATAAAAGCTGCGAGCACTGAGCGTTTAGAAAATAGAAAACGATCGTTTCTTTTTCTAGGCAGCTTTTTAGCTATCGTCATTGTGCTGGCTTATCTCGCTCCTAAACCAGGGCCGCAGTGGCCATATTCCGTACCTTTTATCACAGCGCATACAACAAATCAAGGACAGGGAGAATCTGCAAACGGTCAACGAATTGGCTATGATATGGACGATTCTAAATTGGGGGGATCGTTTGTCAATGATGATACGGTTGTATTTACAGCTAAAGTAGAGGATGAGCACTATTGGCGTATTGAAACGAAGGATGTGTATACAGGTAAGGGCTGGGAGCTGTCTAAAGAGGAAGAAAAAGTGCCTTTCAAAGGGAATGAAAACTTACTCCCTCAATATGATTCAAGTGTTGCAGGAGAAGTAAGAAAAGCAGAAGTTACCTATTCGCAGCCTTCTGTTCATCTTATGCATGTTCCTCAACTGCTGTCTCTAACCTTAAAAAATGGCATTCAAGCCGATGTTACACCGACAAATGAAAAATTATATCCTTATCAAAATGATAAACTTGTTACTGTTCAATCGTATGAGCTAACGTATAAATATCCTGTGTTTGATACCGGGCTTCTTCAGCAAGCAGAGGAGAAAAAGCCAGAGAGTCTAGAGAATAATAATGAATTTATAGCAAGGTATACACAGCTTCCTGCTAATTTGCCAAAACGAGTAAAGGATTTAGCTCGTACGATAACAAAAAATAAAAACAATCGCTATGAAAAAGCGAAAGCCGTTGAAGAATACTTCCGATCCAATCCATATGTATATGATACTGAAAATGTTCCAATTCCTACGAAGAATAAAGATTATGTGGATCAATTTTTATTTGATACAAAAAGAGGATACTGTGATAACTTCTCTACTTCTATGGTCGTGCTGCTTCGTTCATTAGATATCCCTGCTCGGTGGGTAAAGGGCTATACAGAAGGTGATGCCACCGTCATTTCAGGAAGTAGTAAGTGGACAACCTATGAAATTACACAAAATAATGCTCATTCTTGGGTCGAAGTCTATTTTCCAGGAGCGGGCTGGGTACCTTTTGAACCAACAAAAAGTTTTTCTAATCCTTATGATTTTGTAGATAGCCAACCTAACAACTCTAGTGAAAATAGTCAAAGGGAAGAAGAGAAACAAGAAACGCAAGTCAAGGAGCAGCCTAAGAAGAAAGAGCTTCCGGCACAAGAGAAAAGAGAGAAAGAAAAAACAGCTTCTCTTCAAAATGCTAAGTTGTCTATGAAATGGAAAGTGCTTTTCTACGGACTGATTGTAGTTATGTTAATAGTAATATATCTCAATCGATTTAAATGGTTTTTACCTTTTTATATCTCTTTTTATAAAAAGAAAGAGAGTGTGGAAACCTTTGAATCAGCGTATGCTTTTTTACTTAAAAGACTCGCTGCAAATGGACTAAAACGGCAAGAAAATCAAACGCTGCGCGACTTTGCAGGAGAAGTAGACGAAAAATTAAATACGGTAAATATGCTAAAATTAACGGAAAAATACGAGCGGGTTTTATATCGAAATGCAGATTCCATAAAAGAATGGAAAGAGTCGATTGAATTGTGGGAAAATTTAATCAAAAAAACGAGTTCTTGACCATTGTTTCGCGGATTGATAGAATATTCTCGAACTTACTATAAATGTTTCGTATACCTTCATATATCCTCGATAATATGGTTCGAGAGTCTCTACCGGGTCACCTTAAACGATCTGACTATGAAGGCAGAACAGTCTATTTGACGATAAACGTCGTGCTCAACTAGACTTCTGCCTTTGTTTTTTGAGGGAGAAGTCTAGTTTTTTTTATATTTTAGGGCATAATAACAAGTGATTATTTACACATTCGGAGAGGTGAACAAGATGGAAGGCATGATTGTTGTATTAGATTTTGGTAGTCAATATAACCAACTGATTACGCGTCGCATTCGCGAGTTCGGAGTATATAGTGAATTGCATCCGCACACAATTACAGCAGAAGAGATTAAAGCATTAAATCCAAAGGGAATTATTTTCTCTGGAGGCCCAAACAGTGTGTACGGTGAAAACGCATTTCACTGCGATGAAAACATTTTTGAATTAGGTATTCCTGTTTTAGGTATTTGTTATGGAATGCAATTAATGACTCATCATTTTGGCGGGAAGGTAGAAGGTGCTAGCCATCGTGAATATGGTAAAGCAGCGATTAACGTACAAAACGATTCATTAATGTACCATGAGTTGCCAAAAGAACAAGTTGTTTGGATGAGTCACGGTGATTTAGTTGTAGAAACACCAGCTGGTTTTGAAGTGGACGCAACTAGCCCATCTTGTCCAATTGCCGCAATGAGTAACAAAGAAAAGAATATGTACGGAGTGCAGTTCCATCCAGAAGTTCGCCATTCAGTGCACGGTAACCATATCTTAAAGAACTTCGTGTTTGAAGTATGTCATGCTGAAGCAAACTGGTCAATTGAGAACTTCATTGAAGTTGAAATGGATAAAATCCGTGAAACAGTTGGAGATAGAAAAGTACTTTGCGCACTTAGCGGCGGAGTAGACTCTTCGGTAGTAGCTGTATTAATTCACAAAGCAATTGGTGATCAGTTAACATGTATGTTCGTAGATCACGGTTTATTACGTAAAGGTGAAGCTGAAAGCGTAATGGAAACATTTAGCGAAGGCTTTAATATGAACGTAATTAAAATCGATGCAAAAGATCGCTTCTTAGAAAAATTAAGCGGTGTATCAGATCCTGAACAAAAGCGTAAAATCATCGGTAATGAATTTATTTATGTATTCGATGACGAAGCTGCTAAATTAAAAGGGTTTGATTTCCTAGCTCAAGGTACGCTATACACAGATATTATCGAGAGTGGGACAGCTACAGCTCAAACGATTAAATCTCACCACAATGTAGGTGGATTACCGGAAGATATGCAGTTCAAACTAATCGAACCGTTAAACACGCTATTCAAAGATGAAGTACGTGCATTAGGTTCTGAATTAGGTATTCCTGATAACATCGTTTGGCGTCAGCCTTTCCCAGGACCAGGTCTAGGTATTCGTGTACTTGGTGCAATTACGGAAGAGAAGTTAGAAATTGTACGTGAGTCGGATGCTATTTTACGTGAAGAGATTGCAAAAGCAGACTTAGAGCGCGATATCTGGCAATACTTTACGGTTCTTCCTGACATCCGCAGTGTAGGTGTAATGGGAGATGCTCGTACGTATGATTACACAATCGGTATTCGTGCTGTTACATCGATTGATGGTATGACTTCTGACTGGGCGCGTATTCCTTGGGATGTGCTTGAAGTTATCTCAACGCGTATTGTAAACGAAGTTAAGCATATTAACCGCGTAGTGTATGATATTACAAGTAAGCCACCTGCAACAATTGAATGGGAATAATATGTAAGAAAACCGAACAAACGAACATTCTTTTATAAGAATGTTCGTTTTTTGTTGACTTTTTTAAAAAGTTAATGGTAGGATAGTAACATAAAACAGCGAGATATAGCTTTAATGTCGTATAATCTTGGGGATAAGGCCCAAAAGTTTCTACCGAGCTACCGTAAATGGCTTGACTACGAGAAAGTAATACATGTATGTATAAAAATCTTTTGTTTTTTGCTCATACATTTCTCTTTTAGTCGATTTTATGCCTTTACGCGCCATAGTGTAGAGGCATTTTTTATGGCTTGCCTAAGTGCATGCGGCTTCTATAAAGGGAGGAAAAAACGTGAAGAAGTATTTTCGTTTTGAAGAGCTGGGTACTAGCTACCGAAAAGAGTTTATAGCTGGCCTTACAACTTTTCTATCTATGGCTTACATTTTATTTGTTAATCCATCTGTGCTATCACTAAGTGATGTAAAGGATCTACCTGACAGTATGAGAATGGACCAAGGGGCTGTATTTACAGCTACTGCTTTAGCGGCAGCTTTGGGATCAATTGTTATGGGAGTGCTTGGTAGATATCCAATTTCATTAGCTCCAGGTATGGGATTAAACGCATTTTTTGCTTATACAGTTGTTCTGACGATGGGAATTCCATGGCAGACGGCTTTAACGGGTGTTATGATATCAGGTGTTATTTTTATTCTTTTAACATTAACAAGCCTGCGAGAAAAAATTATTAATTCTATTCCTATTGAATTAAAAATGGCTGTTGGAGCAGGTATTGGTTTATTTATTAGTTTTATCGGTATGAAAGGTGCGGGAATCATCGTCAAAGATGATGCCACATTCGTTGGACTGGGTGATTTGACGAACCCAACAACATTACTTGCGGTTTTTGGTATTGTAATTACTATTGTATTAATGGTGCTTCGAGTAAATGCAGCTGTATTTATCGGTATGATTGTAACGGCTGTAGCAGGTATGGCTTTTGGATTAATTGATACACCTGAAGCAGTGGTTTCATCGGTTCCTAGTCTTGACCCGACGTTTGGGGCAGCTTTCCAAAATATCGGTGATATCTTTACTGTAAAGATGCTAGTCGTCATTTTAACTTTCTTATTCGTTGATTTCTTCGATACAGCAGGTACGATGGTTGCTGTAGCGAGTCAAGCTGGGCTTATGAAAGATAATAAGCTTCCGCGAGCGGGCAGAGCGTTATTGGCAGATTCTAGTGCGATTGTAGTTGGTGCTGTTCTTGGTACCTCATCAACAACAGCTTACGTAGAGTCTACGGCTGGAGTAGCAGCGGGCGGACGTTCAGGATTTACTGCAATCGTAACGGCGGCGTTTTTCTTAGTTGCACTGTTCTTTTCTCCGTTGTTAGCGGTCGTAACACCAGCTGTTACTGCGCCAGCTTTAATTACGGTAGGAGCTCTGATGGTGTCAAACTTAGGAGAAATCAATTGGAAAGAGTTCGAAGTGGCAGTTCCGGCATTTTTCACGGTGATCATGATGCCATTAACGTACAGTATTGCAACAGGCATTGCGGTTGGCTTTATCTTTTATCCTATTACAATGTTATGCAGCAAGCGTGGAAAAGAAGTGCATCCCATTATGTATGCTCTCTGTATCATCTTCATACTCTATTTCGCGTTCTTAGCAGAATAGTTTAAATAAAAAAGCTCAGTTTAATGACTGGGCTTTTTTTTTATGGTAAGATAAGAAAACTGCATAGCGGCTAGATTGCTATTGTAATAGAGGTTAATTGGTTACTTTACTGAAGGTTTACTTCATTAACTTTTTTATTTATAAAGTTTTTTAGAAAAACGATTGACTCTATATATTATATATGGTAAATTATTAAATGTCGCTGATGAACAGCGCAGTTGAGAGAAACATCTTAAAAAAGATGTTGACATCAAAATAATAGAATGTTATACTAATAAAGTTGCTTCAGAGCAACGGT